>JALGYY010000027.1 GCA_025782575.1 bacterium | reverse complement strand
AGGATTCTCCCAAGAATTAATTCGACATCGAGCGTGGCGTGATCGTGTAGTTCCACTTGGGAAGGATTCGGTGTTTTCGGATCGAGAGCGTTTGCAGCTCCTCGGCCGGAATTCTAACGCCCTTGGGATAGTCGCGGGTATTTAGCACGGCGCGGACCTTCAGGCCGGACTCCGTTTTGGTCGTGCGAATGAACTTGAGAGTTTTCTCGTAGCTCTCCAAGGGTTCCCCCTGCCAGTTGGCGCTGATGCGGCTGAACAGGGAATGTTCGACAGGGTTCCATTTTGAAGCACCCGGGGGATAGTGGCAGACGGTGATGGTGAGACCGTACCTGTCGCACAGCTCTTTCTGGAGCTGCGCACGCCAGACGTGACAGGTCGAGCGATTGCCGCCGCCACCATCAGCAAGGATGAGGAGCCGTCGACTCTCTGGGTAGCGTTTGCGTCCTTCTGTTTGCCACCAGCTCAGAACGCAATCCACGACAAAAGCGGGCGTCTCTCGGCAGGTTCCAATGACGACCAGTCCACGATTCGCTTCGGGATCGTACAGGCCGTAAGGAACGGCGATACCATCCGCATCGGAACGAAAATCGTTGGCCAGCGTCTCAGTAGCTGTCTCCTTCCAGGCTACTCCTGCATTCTTGAAGTTGCCAACCTTTTCCTTCTTCTTGCAGTCGATGCTGACAATTGGATCGCCGCTACGCGCAAAAGCGTTGCGGCGTCTACGGATCAGCCGGAATTGCCGGTCGCGATTCTTGGGCGAGGCAGTGGAACGTTTCTTGTGATTGACTCGGAGTCTAAAACCCATCTGCTTGAGGAGTCTGCTGACGGTGCTTCGTCCCACGCGAATCCCGTGTTTGTGCAGTGCATCGGCGATCTTTGTTGTGGTCTTTCGTGTCCACTTCAGTCCGGTGATCGGATCACCAGCCGTTTTCAACTTCATCAGCTCTTTGATCTTTTCGACGACTTCGGGCGTTTTTTTTCCACCCGGGGTCGCCCAGCTCCTTTCTTACGGACGTGCTCGAAGTCAACTTCGCCGACCAACAACTCACGACGGCCTTTGGCGACGGTTTGGCGATGGATGCCGAGCAAATCGGCGATCCAACTTTCTGTTCCCTTCCCAAACTGAAGCGCTTCCACGCCGGCGAATAGGCGACACTGCCGTTCATCGAGCAAGGCCGCGAATAGCACGATGGCGGCTTTGATCTCGTTTGAGACCTCGTCCGGAGTGATCAGCGAATCGAGGGAGACTCCCAGTTCAGCACCACGAGCGGCAAGCTGACACTTGCGAATCGCATCGATCTGCGAACAATACAGATACGAGTGTGATACCCGCTCTCGGGAGATACGCCCCTTTTGGATCAGGCGTAGTAGGGATTCTTTGACACCAACGTGGAGCAATGGTTCCAACTCCGTCGCAAAGTAACCACGTTGAGAGTCAGAGACAAATCTCTCCAAGGTCGCCATCAACGTACCGTGTTGCGAAAACCAGACCGATCGGGCTGACCACAGTCCCCGTTCGTCGAAGTTGACGGTCCTCTTCAAGGCATAGTACCGGCCACCGTGGGAGTAGCTCGTTCGATAGCCAAGATCCTTGAGTAGCCGATAGATGGTCATGCGGACATCGATCCCGAGAGCAGCTCCCAATTCTTCCATCGTCGCGATTCGTTTTCGTTGGTCTGGTGGCCATGTCGCTCCTAATGTTACAATGTCAACTATATGCATTCATACTATTGATACTGTAACATTCGAAGGCGAGCTTGTCCATCGGGCAATAAAGACGAATTTTTGCCTAGAATCAGGCGATTCGATGGGATCTGGCGGACAGGACGCAGAGGCACGTCTTCCGGACGCGTTGCGGAGTATCAATATATTGTGAACTTATTTTCGGGAGACTCCTTAGTTGCTCCTGACGATCTCAAACTCCGACATACCAAGGGTTGTGTCGGTGTGTGCGTGTAATCGCCCCTTGATGCGGACGGCGGTGTTCCCATCCGCCTCCCAACGCTGGAGTTTCACGTAGTTTGTCCTGGTGCCCTCGGAATCTCCGGGCCCGAGGAAGAGGAGCTGCTCTTTGCCTTGCAACTGAACGGCGAGCGCTTCCTGGTTATCGGGGCCTGGCGCGCGGATGAGCACTCCAGTGGTCGAAAGGTCCGTCCACAAGAGCTCGAAACCCGTGGATTTGACGACTTCTTCCAGGTTCTGCAGATCGATTCGTCGATCCTCCTGGAACGCGACCTGGGCGATGCCCGTATTGAGGTCAAAGGCAAATTCTTGAACGCCAGCCTGGCGTTCTAGCCCTCGTTTCAGGGCTCCTGCTCATATTGGTCAGGTGACCCCACCAATGGCCAGGTCAGCAAGGGTCTTGTTTTGCCGAGCGGTGGTGACGTCGGCATTGTTGCCGACTTGTTGTTTTTCAGCAGTCGTGCTGCAAGCGACCATCAGGGTCAGTGCGAGCAGAGCGAAGAGTGATTTCCTCATGATGGTTCTCCTTTCATATCAAAATCGCAAGCGGAGGCCGAAGGTGGCGCGAAAGTCCTCGGCCAGTTGCGGACCGTTCAGGTCGCGGTAGACCGGAACCTGAACCCCGAGTTCAAAGAGGAGACTATCGGTGACGATTGCCTGGATGCCTGGCGAGATAAAGAGTTTGAGCCCACCGGTCGTACCGATGCGCTCGCCGTCCAAGGTGTCCTTTGCAACGTATCGGCCGTTCATTTCAAGGATGGCGTTTAGCGTCAGTTGGTCGTACCGCTCGTAGCGCCTCGGGTAGACTCGAAACTGTCCTCCAACATCGAAGCGAAGAGTGTTTCCGAATCGGTAGTCGTTCGCCTCGGAATTGGCTTTGTAGAAAAGGTCGGCGTTAACGAGCCACCGTCCCCCATTCCACAAGCGGGTGAATGCCGTGCCGAGAATCGCGTCGAGAGAGCCCGTTCCCGGCTGGAGGGGCTGAGGAAGGCGTTGACCTTCATCGCGGACATCATCTCTTCCGGTTGGCAGCTTGAATCCGAAAAAAGCTGCGGCTTCGGTTGTTTCTCCAAGACCGGGGTCTTTGAAGAAGCGCCATTTGGCTATAGTGGAGACATCTCCGAGCCCTTCGGAATTCAAAGTGATCCGTCTTCCGCCTTGCGTCCTGGTTTTGAGCTCCTTGACCACGTAAGGGACATCAATGCTAAGCGTCACGTCCTCGTTGATTCCAAAGACCCCGCGAACGTTTGTGACATAGACTCGAAGCTTTCGGTCGAGAGGGTCACCTTCTCGGTCATTTCCGTCGTAGACGTTGCTAGCTTCGAAGTACGTGAATCTGGAAATGAGCGCCTGTCCATTGAAGTCCACCGTGCGTGCGGAGGCGGTGAAAATTGTGTCGTCTGTGGAAAGACCGATGACGTCGGATTCCTCCACGCTTAGCGGTCGCGAGACAGGAATTGTTTCAATGGAAACCACAGGCTCAGCGGAGACACCACGGCTGCTGGTTTGAAACGAGAACCGACGGTCTGTTTCTGACGTGGTCGCACATCCTGTTGCGATGAGCAGCGGGGCAAGCATGAGCGGGACAACCAGAGATGTGCCGGATTTCTGCGAAGCGCACTTGGATGCCATCAGCGCTTCTCCGAATCAATGCCCTCGAGAATCGGGCACTCGGTAACTGGCCCACGGCCGGAGCACTCCTGAACGAGGCTCCCGAGGGCCCTTCGCATCGCGCGAAGAGTTCGAATCTTCTCGTCGATCTCTTTGACCTTGGCCTCGGCGCGGCGGCGAACATCGGCGCACCCTGCCCGCGGTGCAGCCCGGAGGGAGAGGAGCCCCTTGATTTCCTTGAGGGTGAAACCGAGCTCTTGCGAGCGCTTAATGAACCGCACTCGTTGGGCGGTCTCCTCCGGGTAGATGCGGTAGTTGGAGCCGCTCCTTGGGGGCTGTGCGACAAGGCCCCGCCGCTCGTAGTAGCGCAGGGTCTCGATGTTCACGGCCGCCCGTTTGGCGACTTTTCCGATCGTGAGTTCGTCCATGTTTGGTTTCCTCGGACGATAGTCTACACCCTGTACCCAAGTACGGGGTCAAGGGCTTGCCGAAAAAAACAAGCCTTCAGAATCGATACTCGAGAGACAGGATGAAGTTGGTCCCCGGCTCGTTTTGCCCCGAGCCGTGGATGCGGTAATCCTTGTTCGTGATGTTCTCCACGACCGCCGAAACGGTGACCGCGTCGGTAACGCTGTATCCACCTCGCACGTTCAATGTGGCCCACCCAGGCGTTCCGCCCAGTGGGATGCGCTGGGTATCCGTTCTGTCCCGCAACGAGAGCCGATCCTGATCATCAGAGAAACGTGTGAAGGTATCGATCCAAAAACCCTCTCCTTCAGGACTCAAGCGCACACCAACGACACCAGAGAGCGGCATGAGCCGATCGAGCGGCTTGTCGACCTTCTCACCGGACGGAAATCTAAATTGATCCACCTGGCCGCTCTGCCAACCAACCGCTCCGAAGAGGGACCAGTCGCTGTTGAGCACGTAGTTCGCCTCCACTTCTATTCCCGCGACATGACCGTCACCGACGTTGTCCTTCCGAACCACCGGAGTGTTGTCTCGGATCTCACCGGTGGGGGAAGGGACGATCAGATCGTCGATGAAGGTGTAGTAGCCTGCGATGCGTCCGGATAGCCGGTCGGTGTCTGCCTTGACTCCCACTTCGATGGTGAGAAAGTTCTCGGGATCGAGGTCCTGCGTGGGAACCTCAAAGATGCTGGTTGAATCGAAACTCGTCAGATCGTGAATTGACGGTGCGCGAAACCCCTGCGAGACTCCGAAGAAGAGACGCCAGTCTTCACCGTGAATCGGCGTGCTTCCCCGAATGTTGCCCGAAACATCGTTGTATGTATCGGAGATCGAGATGATGTTCCCTGGAGTTGTGGGATCGCTTCCGTCCACCTCCGGGTTGTCGACCCGGTCGGCATCTGCCCGGGCCTGGGTATACCGGATACCGAGCGTCCAATCGATACCGAAGAGCTCGAACTCATTCTGCGCGTACACGCCAAAAAGGCTGTAATCGGCGTCATCGCCAAGCGGTCCTTGGACGTCCCTGGAGCCGAGGGTGCCATCTCGGAAATTGCGACGGAAGCTGTTGATGTCATCGTAGTAGTAGTCGCCTCCAAAGGTCCAATAGCCGAGAGACGTGTCCTTCTCAAGTTGGATCTGCGCACCCCAGGTCTCAACATCGAATCCCGAGAGATCCCTGCG
>JALGYY010000016.1 GCA_025782575.1 bacterium | reverse complement strand
GTGTTGGCAGTTATTAGTGTGCATCCTTTTTACGTGGCCAGGATGCTCCACGGCACGCGACGACAGGCCTTCCCTGTCCGGTCGATTCCAGATCGGCCCCGTTTTCAAAGAGCGCCCGCGTTGCTGTCATGCGTCGGCTGAATCCTCAAGCAACTCGAATCGCGGATGCACGACAAACGACCGACCCCGCTTCCACCCGGCTGTGCGCACTTTGACTTTGACGAGCTTACCGGTCGGAGTCGTTTCCGAGTTCGCGCGCTGATTCGGATCGAGTTCCGCCATTGGAACTTCGATTGCCGAGCCGGGCTGGTGCTGGGCCACCAGATTGAATCTCTTATCCAGCCAGAGAATCCAAGCCGCGGGAACATTCACAAATGGACGAAATGTCTCCGGTAGAGCGTCGGGAGGTGTCTGCTGAAACAACTGAGCAAGTTCAAGGAGGTGGTCGAGGAGTTCCTCAGTGGCCAGCTCCTTGACGATTGAATCTTCGCGCTTCGCAATTGCAGTCTGCTCGATGGAGTCAATAACGGAAAGAAGATCGCGACTGCGCTGATCGAGATCAGACAGTGTCTTGAGAAGCCGCTCATGCGCCCGCTCAATCCGGCGCCGATCGGACTTTCGCAACTGTCCGTCGGTACGCTCGGCCCTGTGTGGGTCAACGGGTTTCCTGACTGCCTTCCTTGCAGGCCTCTTCGGAGACGTGCCATGCGCCTTCTGCGCTATCTTTTTCTTGAGGGTGGTCGCGCGTTTCTTGCTTCGGGAGGTTTTCTTGGTTTCCGAGCGTCCGCGCGTCCCTCGGCGGCGCGAAAACTTCTTGACGATCTTTCTCCGGACGGCCTTCTTCTTCCGGGCCACGCTTTGCTCCTTGCCTAAAACCCGCTGTCAGGCCCTGCGATTCGCAGTGTGTGATCTCCGCCGAACCGGGCATTGGCATCCAGATTTACCGCTCGACGACTTGCATCGTGGGCCTTCTCGTACTCTCCGATGGCTTGATACGCGGCTGCCAGCCGGTTCCACAACTCCGCATTTTCGGGGTTCCCCCCCGTTTCCTTCTCGTAAAGCCGAATCGCCTCTTTGAACTCCTTCAGTGCATCCCGCTCGTTTCCCTCCTTACGCCACAGATTCCCGAGGCCCATGTACAGATACCCCAGTTTCGGATCAATGCTTAGCGCCCGCCGCATCAGAGGGATCGCTTCTTCTCCGGACCCATGGTCCGCCAACACAAGTCCATAGTTTCCAACGCAGATCGCATTCTCTGGAGCCAATTCCGCTGCTCGTTTATGCCATACGAGCGCATTCTCGTTGTCGCCGATCCTTTCGTACATCAACCCCAACAGATTCGCGGCGTTGACGTCGTTCGGATCGTGCTCAGCATAGTCGAGTAGGAGCAATTCCGCTTCGTCGTATTGTTCGGCCGCGTAGAGGAGGTGTCCCTCTTCCAGCACCATCTGATCCGCCATCCCCGGCTCAATCTCATCTAGCAGTCGCATCATCTTCCGGTGCTCATACACCCGACGCATTTGCGGGGAAGCCACTTTTTGCGACCATGGGTCGTCGATTGATTCAGCTGCCCACGATTCGCCATCGCCGACTTGATACCACCAATGAAACAACTTATCGGTCGTAATCCGCAGCTTAATCGTAACCGCATCTCCCTTGCGAACGCCGGTGGGCAGATCGACAGGGATTGAGCCCGACAGGCCCGGATTCCGTGAGTCTCCGGTGTAGAAGGGCACGATCATTTCGCGTTGTCCGGCGCGCGGAACGAAGAATTCATCCGGCACCGTGTACACACCTCCATCGTCGGGGAACGGAAGCGGCGTTCCCGCGTCGACCAGCCTCACGGGCTGATCATTCAAAGTAAGAATGCCGATTTCTTCGGCGATGATGGGTTCAATAAGGATATCGTCGCGCACATGCTTCCAGTAGCAGGCGACCGCTGCACCACGGGCTACTGAGGTATCGAGATTTGACGTTTGGACAATTTGCACGGCTCCGAACAGGTCGTTCTCTGCCAAGGCAGATTCAATTGCCGGGCGCACAAGGGGATTCCTGCATCCTCCGCCATGGAGCACCACTGCATCAAGTTGCCGTGGCTCGAGACCCGCGCGCTCGAGCACCTCGAAGACCGGCGCCAGCAATGATTTCTCATCGGATTCCGGGTCGGCCAAGTATGGGGCCATCACGTCGCAGAACTCTTCATGCGACATCTCGAAACGCTTTGGGAGCTTGCCATCGAGGTCTTTGAGCGCGAACACGCGACTCAAAGCAACATTTGCCTTCGGCACTTTCCGTGAATATCCATCCCGCCTCGCACTGTCGGTCTGCTCGATATTGAAGCACATCCTTTCCTTCAACGATCGGGCAACGGTGCATGTCAGGGTGTCTTCAATCGCTCTGCGCGTTGGCCGATCAATCTCATCTTGATCGATCGTAAGGGCTGCTTCGATCCGAGGCCAAACAATTTGGTCCATGATGTCGACATCAATGCAATCCCCACCATGTCGGAGATATCCGGATATTGCACGATTCTGCACAGCAAGCCCTGATTCGCGCGAATCGTCGAACCGTGCCGACACGAGCGACAAATCAAGAGTGCCGCCGCCGTAGTCGAAAATGAGAACGTTAGACGGATCTGTATCATCCAGAAATGCAGCGCATTGTTGGCTGTTGAGAACGTCCGCGATCGCTGCGACCGGCTCATCAATGAGATCGATATGATCCTTCGGGATTCCCGTCGAGATAACCGCATCGAGGGTCTCCTTGCGGGCGGTCGCACCGAGCGATGCCGGCACGGTCACGAATACATACGCCTCTTCGGTATCAAGGTCCGGAAGGATTCGGGCCGCTTCCTCGAACATGCGATCGACCAGTGCCCTCGCAACCGCCTCAGGTGTCCGGAACTCATTCGAAAAGGCATGAACGTAGAGTTTGTAGGACCCCAAATCGGATTTGACCGAGGAGAAAAAAGAGCGGCCATGCCGCAACAAATCAGCGTTGCGTTTTTGTTGAGCGAATTGGGCCTCGAACTCCCAGCCGACGAGTGGTCGCTTGATTCGTTTGTCGTCGAAATGGGCGGACACGATCGCGGGCAGTCGTTTCGATCGTGCTGCACCAGCGTCATTCACGAACTCGACCTCTTGCACACGAACCGTTTTCGAATCTCGCTCGCGTGGATCGTCATAGACGAAGGCGAGGTTGCAATTGGAGGTTCCGAAATCAAGGCCGAAGTAGATTGGACCCACACCTACCCTCCTTTCGCAGCCGCGCGGTCCCGTCAATCATCCGCGAGCGCTTCAAGCACCGTGTGAAGTCTTGCGTGGCGGCGAACGGGCGCTAGAGATACGGGACTGCGCGCGAAAGGACGCCTGCCCCTTCGAAGATACTCCCCTTTCGAAGAACTTGAATGGAGCCGGGGGGATTCGAACCCCCGTGCCGGAACAGTCAGCAAGTCGCTTCTACGTGCATAGTCACATCTTTGATCTCGGCTCGATGACCCGCAAGTGACGGCGTGTCATCTCGCCATGACAGCCGAGTTTCTCGTTCCTCGGGGGTCTGTCAGCCCGTCGAAACCAGCCCGATGGTCGTCGGCCCGCCCCCTATCGGGCGTCAAGGGCGGGTCGTGCCGCCTATTCAGGCGGCAAGA
>JALGYY010000019.1 GCA_025782575.1 bacterium | reverse complement strand
CCCACTGGCTAGAAATTTACCTCCGCCGGCGGCGGTCGAGAATTGGCCACTTGGGCTCACGATTTTCCAGGGATTTCGCTTGGATTTTTGGACAGCCTCACATGGGTGTGATTCGGGGATTCTTCGGTGTGAAAAAGTTCGCCATTCTCTTCCCGGTTCGGGGTGCAATCTGCCTGCTCTATCAAGCCGATCGGCCGCACGGATTCTCGAACAGCCGGCGCGATCTGATAGGAAGCTACGATCTTTTCAATCTCGGCAAATGTCTTTCCGGAGACCGATCGGAGAATCTCTTCCGGATTGCCCTCCGCAAGAAGGCGGGCGATCTTCGCGAGGCCACACACGGTGATCCTTCGATCAACCAGAAGCATCCTGGCCGCAGGGAATTTTTTCATACATCTGGAGGCCGCTATAAACCGCCCCGCTTTGGATGGGGAGTAGCGCCAGCGGCAGGTGCAGAAGGCAAACAGAGATGAGTAGCCTTCTTTCAAATAGAGAGATCGTTTTTCGATTTCATTCAAACATTCAAGAATGGAGATCAGCAATGCATGTTCATTCCGAATTGCCCGATCTCCTCTTTTGAGGATCTCAACATTGGAGAGCTCCGCCATTACCGAATCCATTTTCTTCATCGCCATCGTATTCCTCCCTCACACATCCACCCTGTTCGATCCAAGCCCCACGAACATTCTCCCGCCCCCTTTTTCGGCTTTATGGGCGCCGCCGCATAAGGAGCCACCAGAGATCTTGCAGAATCAACGACGAGATCATTCCCAATCGATTCCTGATAAAGAGAGGTCCTCTGAGGGGATTCCGTGGAGGTACCTGTGGCTGTGGAAACCGGCGAGGTCGGAAACGTGTCAAGCAATATTTCTTGAAAGTTCAAAAAATGAGAAGAAACATTGCGAATAGAAATCGGACGAGGAATATCGCCTCAGCGCGTTCGCCTCAACATGCTAAACCCACACCACCGCACTAAAACCGGTCGATCACCGTCATGCCGGTGTTTCGAAAGTCGCCCATTGCTTCGAGCGCGGCGGGTGATTCGTCGAGGGAGATTCTCTTGGTAACGAGAGAGGCGGGTGCCAGCCGGCCGGCGAGAATCAGCTCGATCAATCGGGGGTATTCGCTCGCCTGCAGACCATGGCTTCCAACTATTTTCAGTTCTTTCGCGACCACTTCGCCCATTGGAATCGGCGGGTCAGACTCCTCACCGGCGAGAAGTCCGACCTGCACGTGGGTTCCCCGCTTGCGTAGAGACCGAATCGATCCGGCCGAAGTGACCCGGCTGCCGAATGCGTCGATCGATACATCCGCCCCGCCGCCTGTAATGCGTGAGATTTCCTCCGGCACGTCAACGCCGGGACCGGAACGAATCGTATGCTCCGCTCCCGAACGGCCGGCGAGTGCGAGCGATTCGTTGTCAATATCGACGGCGATCACATGGGCGCCGAGTGCGCTGGCGATCATCACGGCCGAGAGACCGACACCGCCGCAACCGTGGACCGCTACCTGCTGCCCTTTTGTAACGCCGCCCTGGGCGACAACGGCACGATAAGCGGTGGTAAAACGACAACCAAGCGCCGCAGCGGTAACAAAGTCGAGCTCATCGGGGAGGCGAACGAGGTTGGTCTCCGCATACCGAATCGCTACGAGCTCCGCGAACGATCCCCAGTGCGTGAAACCGGGCTGAAAATAGTGGTCGCAAATATTGGGGAAACCATCCAGACAAGTGGGACACCGGCCGCAGCCACAAGCGAAAGGTACGGTCACCCGCTCACCTTTTCGCCATCCCCTCACATCCGAGCCGACCTCTTCAATCACGCCGGCCAACTCGTGACCGGGAACGTGTGGGAGCGTGACGTCAGGATCGTGCCCCATCCAGCCGTGCCAGTCACTTCGGCAGATACCGTTCGCTTCGACCCGGATCAGAACGCTCCCCGAACCGGGCGTCGGATCGGGCAGGTCACGAATCGAGATCGGCCCTCCGAACTGTGCATATACGGCTGCCTTCACACTATTCCCTGGGAACGAGACTCAGTTCTGCGATGTCTCTCTGGGACCGACGCCGAACAGCAGGTTTGCTCCTAGACCAATATGGGTGTCGGCGATCCCGAGTGCATCTTCATCGATCGAGACGATCGCATCAAGAGATACGGCGCGACCGAGGAAGAACCGCACCCCGGTAGCAAACTCGGTCTTGCCCCCCACACGGATTCCAGCGGTCTCATCCTGGAAAGTCAGTTTCGGCACAGTGCGGAGCTCGGATAGAAAATAGGTCTGCGGATTGACGCGATAATCGAAGCCGAGCCCGATGGACGGGTAGGTCTTCCGCTGATCGCCCGCCTGAACCACGTCTGTGTTCCGGTGAACCAGCATGTTCTCGACACGCAGGTCGGTGGCATGGAGCAGCCCGTGGAAACGGGCGCGGCCCGCTCGCCATGTGCCCGCCACTCCGATCGTAGTCTCCCGGTAGTCATACATGAGACTCGTCGCGTTTTGTCCCCGGTAACGGGTGATCGCACTGCTGGAAGATGATTTCCCGTCAGTCGTGGCCGCGACATTTACGGCGAGGGAAAGATGGTCGCCCACATCCGACCCCATCCAGCGTACAGGGAGCTTCATCCGAAAGCCGGCGAGCGCGTCCGATTCAGGCACTGAAACATGGACGATCCTGTGAGAAGCGACCATCACTTCGGCCACGCCACCCAGTCCGAAAGAAACGACCCAGCGGCCGGTTCGATTTTGATTGCTGAGCCCGAAGTCCGAGCCGCTGCCGGCGGCGAAGTGAAGGGAGGGCAGGATTTCGCCCGTCGGACTTTCGATGAGGCGGGTCGGGAGGAGCAGCTCCTCCGGGGCTTTGAACAGAGGCAACCCGCTCTGAAATGTTCCCGGTGAACGACCCTCCTGAGCATCGGGATACCGGACAAAAGGATCGCGCCTGGCAGGGACATCTTCAGGTTTCGCCGACCGCTCGGATTCCGGGGCAGTCTCCGCCGCCCGGGCTGATTGCGTGGCCATCCCCATCAGGCCCCAGGCCCAGAGGAACGTGAACGCCACTCTCTTCGATGGATCTCTTGGGTACGACATGATCGATACCTCGCTTCAAGGGGAAGTGAGAACCGGGGTCCGGTCGCGCCGGCTCAAATACGTGTCAAGTCAGCTTGACACCACCCAGAAGATAAGCTATTCTTTGTGTCAAGTCAACTTGACATCGAGAGGAGGAGCACTTGGGGGGGAAGAAGGGGAGCATCGTCAACTTCGTGCGGGACTACAGGCAGCGTAATGGCTGGACTCAAAAGGGGTTAGCTGCCATGGCGCACGTTTCGAGACAGAGTATCAACTCGATCGAAAAGGGGCGATACATACCGAGCCTGCCGCTTGCTCTTCTGCTGGCGCAGCTGTTCGAGTGCCCTGTAAACGAGCTTTTTCAGCTTGGGGAGGTTTCTCATGGATGAACGTCGCAAGATGCACAGATTTTATTCGACCCGATGGGCGGTTCTTGCAGGAACGCTCGCTATGCTGGCCTGGTTTCAATACAGCTACTTCGCGGATCATGTCCTTCGGTGGGATATCGTCGCCATCATGATGATCATGGCCGTGACGAAGGTGCTCGCCATGCTCTACTACCAGTTCACCAACTGATCCCGGTGCAATATGGTTTGTACCGGCTGGCGGAAGCACGGGTGAACACCTATCTTATGGAGGCGCTCCAACAGACAATCTGCGGATCCCGGACGCTATTCCTTCAGGAGGACACCTATGCCCCAGCGCCGTGCGATCCTTGCACTTTTTCTTGCCTGCTTCTTGACCCCCCAGAGCCTGCCAGCTGATTCACCATGCGGATCTCTGATTGTCATTCCGGATCCGTCAGCGGAGACGACTGCCGAACTGGTGCGTGCCGGTCTGCCCGTGCTTCGGGATATGGGCACGTTTCTGATCGTTCAGGGAAAGAGCGGGGTGGCCCGTGAGATCGACAACCGCCGGATCGATCATCTTGTGGTTCAGGAAGAGACGAGCGGCAAGAGCTATTACACAGTCGGACGGAGGGGAAGCGGGCCGCTCACGGAATCGGGAAGGACCAGCGATTTTGAAATTCTCTTCGAGGCCGGCACCGACCTGTTGATTCGTGCGAATCCTGAAACGGCCGAGTCGATCTCGGCGGCCGGTCACGATCTGGCCAGGCTTTTCTTCCGCCCCATCCGGCTTCCTGCCGCGCGCCCGGCCATGGCGAAGACCTCTCTCGTTCATGATCCCCGGATTCAAACGCTGGTCGAATCGGTCTCTTCCGTTTCGGTTGACGGCTACGTACAAAGATTGCAGGACTTCGAGACCCGCTACACGACCCACGATAGCTGCCAGGCGGCCGCGAATTTCATTCATGGGGAGTTTCAGTCGTTCGGAATCGACAGCGTCTACTTCCACTACTTCGATTCCAATTACAAAGACAATGTAGTTGCCGTCATTCCGGGGTGCGCCGAGCCGGACAAAGTCGTGGTAGTCGGCGGGCATTACGATTCGATCACGGGGAACCATGACGTCTGCCCCGGTGCGGATGACAACGCCTCGGGCACTTCCTGCGTCCTCGAGTGCGCCCGCGTTCTCAGCCAGGGCCGTTTTCGATACACTCTCGTGTTCGTGGCATTCGGCGCGGAGGAGCTCGGCCTGATCGGGAGCGAGGCCTACGCCCAGTGGGCGGCACAGCGGGGGGACAACCTCATCGCGACCGTAGCCGTCGACATGATCGGCTATCTGGCAAGCGGCGACGTGATGGATCTCGATATTGTGAGTAACCTGTCGTCGAGCTGGATCCGGACCCTCGCTGTCGATGCGGGTGCCGCCTATCTGCCCGGCTTTCCGATCGTATCCGGCAGCCTGCCGGGAGGGGCGGGCAGCGATCATGCTTCCTTCTGGGCCGCAGGCTACGACGGCATCCTGTTCTTCGAGGATACGGGGAACTACAGTCCTTACATTCATACATCAAGCGATGTGACGGGGGTGAGCTACAACAGCCCGGCGCTTGCGGAGAAATCGGTAAAAGTAGCGGTGTCCCTTCTCGCCACGTTGGCGGTGCCGATCGACATCACGATGGACCACACCCCGCTCGCGAACACGCCGGACACCGGGAACGCCTATCGATTGACAGCGGACATCGCGACCGAAGGTGGTGCGAACCCCGACTCTCTCCTCGTTCGATATGACGCGATCTGGGGTGGAGGAGAAGTGCCCCTCCTGCCCACGGGAAGTGCGAATGAGTACGAAGCGTTTATTCCGGCTCAGCCGGGCGGCACTTTTGTGGACTACTACCTAGTGGCGGCAAGCCTGTCGGGCGACCGCCTCACCCATCCCGCCGGTGCACCTGCAGAGACACACCGGTTCTTCGTAGGCGAAGTGAGTTCCATCGTCATGGACGATTTTGAAACGGAGAGCGGCTGGACCGTCGGCGCACCGGATGATGACGCCACAAAAGGGATCTGGGAGCGCGTCGATCCGAACGGCACGTGGTACGGGCCGGTGCCCGTTCAGCCGGAAGACGACTGCACAGCAGATCCGGGGGTGACGTGCTTCGTTACCGGAAACGCCATTCCGGGCGCGACTCAGCTGAGAAAAGAAGTGAAGGACGGCAAGACGACCCTGTTCTCACCTGCCTACGATCTGTCAGGCCTCCCGAACGCGTCGGTCCGCTATCAGAGGTGGTACAGCAACGACACCGGTTTCAATGATCCGGAAGAGTGGGTTGTCGACGTGAGCGACGACGGCGGCGCCGGGTGGACCCGACTGGAAACGGACGGGCGAAGCAGCCATGCCTGGGTCGGGATCGAGCTGGATATTGCCGATTATGTATCCCTTACGTCTCAGGTTCAGTTCCGGTTTATCGCGGCTGACTACAGCTACCCGACCATCGTGGAGGCGGCGCTCGACGAGTTCCAGATCGTGACTTACGAAGAGGCGGCTACTGCTGTTTCAGGTGGTCCCGAGCTCCCTCGTCTCCTCTCTCTGGGGAAGAACAGCCCCAATCCGTTTAATCCGACCACGAATATTTCCTTCTTCCTGCCGGGAGAAGGGGCGGCATCGCCGGTGCAGCTCTCGATTTACGACACCGGCGGCCGGCTGGTGAAGAGCCTGGTGGACGGACCCATGCGGCCGGGCCGGTACACGATCACCTGGGACGGGCGGACCGATTCGGGCAGAATTGCCGCGAGCGGCGCTTATTTCTCGAGGCTCCTGTGGGGCGGGGAGGCCCGATCCCGGGGGATGGTTCTCGTCCGATAGAGGGGAGGTGCCCGGGCCGATTGGACGGCTTGCCGACCACCCCTAAACCCACTACTATCTGTGGGTAGGAATATATGGGCTCATAAAGAACCCCCGGGTATGAAGAGGTCAACCTCATAGGAGAACGAACGATGGACTTCAGGAAGCAGGTCGATGAGCTTCTCGGAAAGCACGGGAACGTGCTGGACAACATCGGAAGAGCCGACCTGGTCGATCACGCGATCAAGAACAAGGAATCAGTGCTGAGCGCGGACGGCGCGCTCGTAACATGGACCCCTCCGCAATCGACAGGGCGCTCACCCAAAGACACACTCTTTGTAAGGGATGAGCAGACCGCAAAAGATGTCGATTGGGATTCGCCGAACTGCATTCCTCTCGACGGCGAAACTTTCGAGATGCTCTGGCAGGAAGCGGTCGAAGTTCTTTCGAAGAAGGACAAGCTCTACGTTTCGGATCGCGTGATCGGTGCCGATCCGAAATACGCCCTTCCCACAAGAATGGTATCGACGCACGCCACTCATACTCTGTTCGCTCAGAACATGTTCCAGCCCATACCTGACGGCATTGAGAAGAGTGTCTTCGCCGATCAGGGATTCCTGATGCTCAATCTCCCGTACGATATGGTCAATTCGAAAAACTATGAGGGACGGTTAAGGAAACTCCCGAACGGCGAAACGTCGGACATGGTGATCGCCACTGATTTCACCCGTCGTCTCGGCCTCGTTTTCGGATCAGCGTATTGTGGAAGTGTGAAGAAGCTGATGTTCACGGTAATGAATCACATGCTTCCTGTGCACGGAATTCTGCCGATTCATTGTTCCGCCAACGAAGGGAAAGAGGGCGACTGCGCTCTCCTGCTCGGCCTCTCGGGCACAGGAAAGACGACGCTTTCCGCTGACAAGAACCGGGCGCTTCTCGGGGACGATGAGCATGGCTGGAGTGATGACGGAACGGCCAACTTCGAGAACGGTTGCTACGCGAAGCTGATCAATCTCCGTGAGGATAAAGAACCGGAAATCTGGGACGCCACGTTCCGGAAGGCCGATCCCCATGAGCATGGGGCGATCGTCGAGAACTGCATGATGTGGCCGACCGGAAAGTTCGACGTCGACGATGAACGTCTTACGCCTAATTCGCGCGTCTCCTATCCATTGACATCGCTGAAAAACATCAAGACCCCTCCGACGAGCGGACATCCGAAGACGATTCTGTTCCTGGCGGCGGATGCGAACGCGGTCCTTCCGCCTGTGGCGAAGCTTTCGCCCGAACAGGCGATGCTCTGGTTCCTGATGGGCTACACCAGCAAGCTTGCCGGGACGGAGACCGGAGTTACCGAGCCGGTCACCACGTTCTCGCGCTTCTTCGGAGCGCCGTTCATGCCTCGCAATCCCGACGCCTATGCCAAGTTACTCGGCGAGAAGATGGCGGCCCACGGGACACAGGTCTATCTGGTGAACACCGGATGGAGCGGCGGTCCCTACGGTGTGGGTAAACGCATGGACATCATGCTCACACGAGCCATCGTGGAGGGGGCGGTTTCGGGCAGCCTGGAAAATGTGGAGTATGACAAAGATCCGCTCTTCCATATTCAGGTTCCGAAAGAGTGTCCCGGCGTCGAATCGAAGCTTCTTGTGGCTCGAAACACATGGCAGGACAAGTCGGCCTACGATGAGCGCGCCAAGAAACTTGCAAAGGAATTCAGTCAGGCTTTCGACAAGAACTACGGAGATAAGGGAATCGATCCTGCGGTCGTTTCCCAGTGCCCGGGCAAATAACCGGGTGTAGTAATTGATAGGCAGAAGGGCGGGCGGCTTGCATAGCTGCCCGCCCTTTTTGTATGATTTGCGGCGTCAGCGGATATAGCCCAGTGTTCTCAAGCGCTCACGCTCTTCCTCGCTGAGCTCGACATTTTCGATCTCACCTCCGCCATCGCCGAGCAGACCGTTCGGTTCGGTCGCCTGGTGATAGGCGTGGAGCAGAGCGAGCGCCGTATCCGGATTGGAAGCGGCCTGCTCGATTCGTTCGCCTGGATCGCCGCTCATATCGAAGAGCTCCCGTTTGTCATCAAGAAGAGACAGAATCAGTTTCCAGTTGCCTCTTTGCATGGACCGAAAGTAAAGCGGCTGCGTCCCCGACGCTTCGGCGCCCAGTGAGTCGGGCCAGAATCGGTTACGCGTTTCTGAGAAGACCATACGATTTTGACGGCCGCCGCTTGTGAAGGGGAGGGGGAGTCCTGCAATTCCACGGGGGGGCTCCAGGCCGAGATAATCGAGCAATGTCGGAAAAATATCGATCGTCTGAACCGGCTCCCCGATGTTTCTGCCTGCCGGGATTCCCGGACCGGACAGGATCAACGGGACACGAATCAGTTCGTTGTACAGTGTGCGCGTATGTCCCAGGTGGCCGTGATCTTTGAATTCCTCCCCATGATCGGAAGTGAGAACGACGAGTGGTTCTTCCGGGAATCGGGCGCGTAGCTTTTCCAGCAGATTTCCGGTCGCCCGGTCAGTCCAGTGAATCTCCGCATCGTACAGACGCTCGAGCTGATCGAGCATCCCTTCCGGCATGGTCTCTTTCGGCTGAAAGTACTTCTGCAAAGGCCGCCCGAGAAGCGCGATTCGATCCCATGGACCTTCGCCCAGCTGGGGGAGAGGGGCAGGTGGTTTATATGGCATGTGGGGATCGAAATAGTGAACCCAGAGAAAGAAGGGTTCTATCGCTTCGTTCTCGATCCAGTCAGCGATCTCGCTGTTGATTTCTTCAGCGGTCGGTTCGAACCGTTTCCCTTTGTGTATGTTGGCCCACACTTCGGCGGTGTCCGAGAGGTCGACCTGGATCTCCCGAAAGACATCGAAGCCCCTGTCGAATCCGTAGAGGGAGGAGACTAATAGATGGCCATGGAATCCGGCGGTATGATATCCGGCCGCCTGGAGACTTTGCGCGAGAGTCGGGATCTCGCCATCCATGCGCCGGTCCACCCAGTAAGCTCCATGACGAGACGGATAGACCGAAGTCATGATGGAGGCCATGGCAGGGAGGGTCCATGACGCGGGAGAGATTGCCTGCGTATAGAGAAGGCCATTCTCGGCGATCTGATCGAGGTGGGGAGTGCGTGCCATGCTGCCGCCGTAGCAACCGATTCGATCGGCCCGTACCGTGTCGAGAGTGAAGAAGATGATGTTAGGACGGTCCGGTTCCGTGCGGCTGCACCCCCCCCCTCCGCCGACGAGCAGCAGAACCGACAACAGGAGTGCCCATGAACGCGTGGTCGTGAAGACACCCGTTCGGAGAAGGTTGCGAAGTTGCTCTCTGACTACTCGTCCCAACCGCCGTTCGCCTCCCCATTCTTGACAGGGTCTCAGGGTGGATCTACTGTGATTCCATCATGTTATCAGTTCCTGAATCATCCTGTCAAAACGACGAAATCGGGGGGGACGCCCCCCCTTTGCCCCGATCTATTTTCTTCGTCATGCTTGCTGTTGCTGTTCTCGCCGTAGTCAACACACTGCCGCCTATGCCGCCCGGTTTCGTGGGATCCGACGTATTTCCCATTCTCGCCACGAGCAACTATAGCAACATGAGCGAGTTTATCGATGTCATCACGACCCGCCTCATGCCCGACTTCTTTCCCGGTGTCTTTTACAGGCCGGTTTCCGGCGCGATCTGGGGAGCCGAATACGGTGCATGGGGATTGAATGCCCGACCCTATTTGACGGTAAACGTCGTTATCCACATGCTGAACGTGCTGCTTCTGATCCCCCTTGCACTCGTGCTCTTCGGCTGCCGTCGCCCATGGATCGGTCCTCTTGCCGCGGCGATTTTCGCCTGTCTCCCCTTTTCCGTCGATAATGTGCCGGTCATCTCCCGTCTCCCCGATCTTCTCTCGGGCACGCTGATTCTGGCTGTCTGTGCGATCCACTTCGCCCCCCAATCAGGCCGGAAGGCCATGTGGATTGCCGGCCTGCTCGCGCTGTTCGCTTTTGGCATAAAGGAGACGACGTTTGTTATCCCTCCACTGATCTCTCTCGGCCATCTGGCGAAAGGCAAAGGGGGGGTGCGCGGCGCAATCAGGAAGTCGTGGCCGTTCTGGCTCATTCTTTTCCTTTATATGATTCTGCGATTCGTGGTGTTGGGTGGAATGGGGGGCTATCCGGAAGAGGCGGGGAGGCGGGATCCCCTTCTTCAGATCCCGGCCGAGTTCTTTTCCACGCTTCTGCTCCCATTCGGATTTCTGGAAACATGGAAGTTTGCGGGAGCCCGGTCATTCGCGCTCCGGATCGGGGTGTCTGTTCTGTTGCTGGCATCTTACCTGCTGTTCGCCCGGAGTTCGGCACGGCGGAGCGCAGCTGGATCGGAGGCCGGTCCATTCCCGATGAGCGCCCTCTGGTTTCTGGCCGGATGGATGGGGCTGCTGCTGCTGATCATTATGAGCTCCGGCCGATTCGAGAGAAGATACGCCTATCTGGCCGCCTTGCCGGGGACACTGCTCATCGCCGCACTCCTGCTTCAAGGTGTTCGACGGAATAAGGGGAAGCTGATCGCATGTGTCGCGGCGTTTCTCGTATCGTGGAATCTGACGTTTGCCCCGTTGTTCGGGGGATATGATGAATGGAAAGATGGTGGTTATCTAGTAAATCGGTTTCTGGAAAGGGCGGATGGGCTTGTTGAAGAGGCCCACCCGAACCAGAAAATATTCGCATTCCCCGATTGTCCGCAGAAAATCGTATATCATGACCATGTTCCCTATATTTCCCAGGCGTTTCTAGTCGGGAGAAGATCGCTACGTGCCTATTTCTCCCTTCGATTCCCCGGTCGGGAGCTGGAAATTGTGGTCCGTCCCCTTGTGATCACTGAGCCACCGGAGCGATGACCTTATGATCGATCGGCAGACAATCAAACGAGCGTGCCTCGCCGGATTGGCCGGCATTCTACTCTCGTGTGGAAACCCGCCAGGTGGTCCGGCTCTTCCCAAGGGGACAGCGGTATTTCTGCTTACAATAGATACGTTGCGGGAAGATCACATGAGTCTGTCCGGCTACGATCGAGAGACAACGCCATTTCTCGACAGCTTCGCGTCCAGCGGAGTCTATTTCTCGAATTGCTACGCCCAGAGTTCCTGGACTCTTCCATCGATGTTGTCGCTTATCTCATCACTTCCGCCGCCTGTGTTCGGCATCAAGAACGGAGTCGCCCCCATACCCCGGTTCGATGACAAAGAAGCCTCATCCCACACGACCGCTATCGAATACTTCGCCGAATCCCATGTGACACTCGCCGAGGCGCTCCAGGGTGAAGGCTATCGAACGGTCGGCGTGTCGACCAACGGTCATCTGATCGAGCGACAGGGATTCACACAGGGATTCGACTTTTTCGACGAGGAGAACTGCATGTGGGGAACGGCGGAGGAAGCATTCGCCGTAGCCTGGAACGCGATCGAGGAGCCTTCCGACAAGCCCCTTTTTCTCTGGGTTCACCTGTTCGATCCCCACTTCGACAGCACTGGAACTCCTCCTCTTTACTATCCTCAAAGTGGTTATCAAGAACGATTCGGCGAGCAGATCCCTGGCGACGTTGTTTTGAATACGATCGCCGACTATGACCGCAAGATCCGCTACGCCGACGATCAGATCAGACTCTTTTTCGGAAAGCTGTACCATGCCGGCTATCTCGAAGAGATGCTGGTCGTAGTGGCGGCGGATCATGGCGAAGAGTTTTTTGAAAAGAAACTGTGGGGGCATGCCAAGTCGCTCGCGAATACGCTGGTTCATGTGCCGCTGATCTTTCGGGTACCTGGCGAAACGGCCGGCCGAACTGTCGACGGTGTGGTGAGCAATATGGATGTCATGCCGACCATCCTGGATCTTCTCGGAATTTCTCCGCCTGAAACAGTGGAGGGGGAGAGCCTGCTCGGCGCGTTGCGAGGTGAGCTTTTCGAGGGACATGCCGTTTACACCGAAACGCAGCGTGGAAAAAAAAACCTTCGCGCGCTGATCGATCCGGTGACCAATCGGAAGCTCGTGCTCGACTTGAAGAAAGACCGGCACCAATTCTATGACCTCTTGTCAGACAGAAGTGAATTAAACAATCTCTCCAGACGGGAGCAGGCGAAGACGGACCGCATGGTAAAACGTCTTCGTAAAATGACCGAGGAGATGGAAAAAAGAGCGATAGTTGAAGTCGCTCCCGGTACAATGACCGAAGAGGAGAGAAAACGGCTGGAAGGCCTTGGATACATGGGCGGATGAAATCGATGCCGGGTGCGGACGGTCACGGAAACAGATTCGGGATTGCGCTCTCTCTCCTGGCTCTCGCCATTCTTGCCGGCCGTCTTCCCTATCTTGCCGCAGGATTCGGCCGCGATCCGGACTGCTGGCGGGTCGCCTGGAGCGCTCGTCTCTTCGCCGATCAGGCCGGCTATCACGTCTCCCGTTTTCCGGGATATCCATTCCAGGAAATCATGAGCTCGCTGTTGATTCGCTGGGGGCCCATCGGGCTGAACGGGGCCAGCGCGGTTTTTTCCGTCGTAGCGGCTATCATGCTGGCGCTCATTATTCGTCGCGTACGGGAAGGAGTCGCACTTCCATTGGCACTCGCGTTCGCCTTCGTGCCCGTCGTTCTAATCTCGTCCACCAGCGCAATCGATTATGTCTGGGGGACGGCGTTCACACTGATCTCGTTCTATTTCGCAGAGAGAGATCGGCCTCTGCTTTCCGGCCTTGCCCTCGGGATCGCCGTAGGCTGCCGGATCACACTCGGCGCGATGGGGTTACCCGTTCTGCTTCTGCTTGTCTGGAGGGGGGAGCCGGGGAAGCGGACGGCCGCGATCATCCGGTTCGTCGCGGCTGCTGCCGTTCCGACTCTCATCTGGTTCTCACTTCTCCTGTCACAATACGGTCTCGGTTTCCTGAAGTACTACCCGATAGATAACACTTCGGCGCTCAAGACACTTCGACTCGCCACGGTCGGCGTTTTCGGGACGGCCGGGCTCATCGGCATGGGGATTGTGATCCTGCTCGCCCTGCTTCGAGGGAGAGGCGTCGAAAAGAACGAGCACGACACGCGAGGCGTATTTGGTGCGGCGATTGTTGCCATGCTGATCCCCCTTGTTACCTATCTCAGGGTGCCCGGGTCGCCCGGTTATCTCATTCCCGCAGTTCCGTTTCTACTGATTCTGCTGACTCGCTGTACAAAGCCGGCCGCCGCATGGGTGCTCGCGCTCTTCATGGTCTGCTCGCCGTTCATCGATATTTCGCTCTCTGGGATCGAGCGGGGAAGCTTTCTTAAGAACGTCGACACTCGAGTCGAACGTATGGATGTTGCCCGGGGGATTATGAGAGCGATGGAAGGACTGGAGGGAGACAAAGTGGTCATCACCGGATCACATTACCCGCTCATCCGGTTCATGGCGGACGAAGCGGGACTCGACCTGTCTCACTATGTTTTTCGCATGGAAGAAGAGCGGTTTCAGGAGCGCCTGGCGGAAGGGGTCGCAATCTACCTGGCGCCGGGCGCGCGCATGATGACGCTTGCCCAGAACGGCTACGATCCTCTCGCTCTCGGCGCACGGGAGTTGAAGCCGGAACTGCCAGATGCCGATCGAGAGGAAGGCCCGTGAAGGACAATTCGATGGTATTCTTGCTCTGCGGCGAACGATCGTATCGCCAGGGAGGCTGACCAATGCGGAAATCGTTGATGGGTGCGCTTCTCGGCATTGTTGTCGGAGTCGCCATTGCGATCATCATGACTCTGGTGAAAGGGGAAGAGACGCCGGCGAATCTGGCGGAGACTGCGGGCCTGATCGAGGTCGAGCGGGAAGCGGGCAATACAAACAAGGTCATCTGGATCGGAGTGGATGCCGCCTGCTGGAAAGATCTGGAACCGATGCTCGCTGCTGGTGAGCTACCGAACTTTAACCGACTGATCAACGACGGTTACTCGTGCGATCTGCACGCCATGCGTCCCACACTTTCGCCTCGTATCTGGACTACGATGTCCACCGGACAGACTCCGAGCGGTCACGGGATTCTGGGCTTCTGGTTGAGGGATCAAGGTCCCGTGCCGGTAGAAGACGAGGAGGAGATTCCCTATACATCGCGGAATCGCCTGGTACCACAGGTGTGGCACATCCTGGGCGAACAGGGGCTGACGACAGGTGACATCGCCCAATGGGCGTCATGGCCTGCGGAGGGGTGCAACGGTTATACCGTGAGCGAGCGGGGGGCGACCCAGCGTTTCAATTTGAGCACGAATGCCACCAAGTCGAAAGAAGGGATGACCTATCCGCCGTCGCTCGTGGACGAGATCGCGCCTATGATTCGCGATCCCCGGGACATGACCGCGGAAGAGCTGGCCCGCCTTACGACGATGGATCATGCCGAATTCCTGAAGATCATCGACAGACTCGATCGGGGTGAGGACGTTTTCTTCGACAAGATGGTGAACCTCGCCATCGCATACACGTCTCTACTGAGCTACGAGGAGATTCACCACTATCTCTACAAGAAGTACGAGCCGGACTTCGCCTTCGTCTACTTCGAGGCGATTGATAATGTGGGGCATCTCTTCTATCGGTACGCCCATCCTGAAACATGGAAAGGGCCGGATGAGATTACCGAGGCGGACATTCGGATGTTCGAAAATGTGATTACCGAAATGTATCGCATTCAGGACGAAACACTCGGCCGAATTCTGGATGAACTGGACGACGACACGTATGTGATTCTGACTTCGGATCACGGGATGGTGCCGATCTTCAATCCCAAGAAGCCGCTGGTTTCCGCCGGGCACAATATCAAGAGTCCTCCCGACGGGATTTTCGCAGTATACGGGCCGGGGGTGATGGAACTCGGCTATCGACCAGGCGCCAATATCGAGCCCGAGCAGATCACGCCGACTATTTTATGGCTCATGGGATTCCCCATTGCACAGGACATGGATGGCGGTGTGTTTGAAAGGGCGTTTCAGCCCGGCTGGATCATTCAGCATCCGATTACCAAAATTCCCAGCTACGATAACGTAAAGACCAAGCAGGGACCGTACAGACCTGCCGGCCTCTCGCCCGAAGAAGCTGACGAAGTGATGGACCCCGAATTCCAGAAGATGCTGAAGGCGCTCGGGTATATGTAAGGAGGGGGAGGGGGGCTGCTGACGGAGGAGCTGATTCAGCGCGCGTCGGTTCGGTTTCGCTCCTTTTTGTTAACCGCTGGGGCAAGAGTTTGAGTCCTACCCGGGGAGCCTGGAAGAGAGACCCGTTCGGAAGAGCGGGTCTCTCTGCGTGTGGGGGGTGGATGTGGGGGTTAGGGGGCGAGTGTGTGTGAGGGGTGGGTGGTGATTGACGGGGTTTGGATCGTGCGGATGGCGCATGTCTCGGGTCTCGGGGTTGAGAGCGATAATCTGTAACTTATGCAAGGACAACGCAGACGGAATTATTTGGAGTGACAGGGGCGGTTTTGACGTTTGGGTGAAGGGTTTCCCGCCGCTTTCTCGGTGGTAGAAGTAAGGGCCTGGTGACCTGTCCCCAACAATCATGGTCGGGGGGCCGGGAGCTCAAAACATCAACAGGAGGAAATCATGCGAGGAAAAACCCTGAGCCTGATGATTGTCCTGGCAGCCAATGCGATTCTGCCTGGAACGGTCGCGGCGACAACTATCATCGACGATTTTGAAATATCGTACCTTTTCGAGGAGGTGATCGGGCAGGGCTCTTCCTCTACGACTCATCCAATCAATTCGCCTGCCAATTGTGTTGCTCCTGATCGGGACCTTTTGCTCGCCATGAGCACTCCAGGCGGGGAGGTCTTGACAGTGCTCAATCAGGGAGCCGCGGTGGACGACGGCGCGGGGGTGAACTTTGTAGGAAATGGTCATGCGCACTTCGGCTATTTCTGGGGAACACCACTGGATCTGACGGAAGGGGGTACGGTAGATCGGCTCCACGTTCTTCTCAAGACCGCACCCTCCGCGGGGGCGCAGATCGCGCTCTATATCGACGACGGGAATGGCAATGCCGTACTGGACACGCAGGATGTCGTCGGCGCCGGATCATATCAGTTCGACCTAATCCAATACGGCAACACCGCTAAATCAGCGGAGACGATCGCGGTGAGGTTGATCGAGAGCGACGGTGGATACTTCGTGATTTCCGACATCCGCACATTTCTGAAGGGAAATCAGGGGTCCATCCTGCAAGGCGACCTCGTCGAGACGGCGTGGCCACCGATACCGTCCCCTCCCATCTCCTACCGGACATTCGATCTTTTTGGTCAACCCCTGTATGCCACGGATATGATCGCTCAGATTGTCGACAACGGCGGTCAGATCCCCCTGATGACCGCCAATCTGCAGGAGATCCCGTTTTATAACGGCGAAATGGCCGACATGGAGTTCTGGTGGGACAATCAGGGGGCACTGCAGAATACGACCTTCAACATTTCTTTCGACTTCAAGAGCGTTCCCGGGGGCAGTCCCGAAATCCTCGTTCCCCCTAACCCGGTTTACGGTACAGAGAGCTTCGGGATCTCGACAGAACTTCTCGTACGCGACGCCTGGGGAGACCCGATGGGTACTTCAGACCTCAATATCGTCTTCAACAGAGGACCCACGCAGAGCTTTACGTTCGAGGACGTATCGGCCATATCGCATACAAACAAAAACTCCTCGGCTGCAGGCTTCGACGTGTCATTCGGACTCATCGGTTCCGATGTGACGCCGGGCAAACCCCTGTTCGAGGTCTCGGTGGTCAGCGGCTGGTCGACGGTAATCACGACTGACATCGAGTCCTACGCCCTGCCGGTCGAATCGGTGCTGCTCAAGAGTACGCCCAATCCGTTCAACCCAATGACGAAGATCAGTTTCTCCTTGAATCATGACACTCCCGCCACCTTGCGGATTTATGACGTCGCGGGCCGGATCGTGCAGACACTGATTCAGGAGCGCACACTGCAGGCCGGTCTGCATGAAGTCAGCTGGGGCGGCAGAGACGAACAAGGCAAACAAGTGAGCTCGGGCATTTACTTCTCTCAGCTGGTTACCGACGACTTCCAGGGGACGGAGAAGCTGGTGCTGGTGAAGTAGTGTGTAGGTTCACAGGAGGAACCGCTTCGACTTTTCAGATTAGTAGTTCATTGCTCCCGGATAGGTAACCCGCCTACCCGGGGAGCCTGGGAGAGAGACCCGTCGTGCCCTTGTGGCTCAGGCGGGTTTTTGTTTGGATGTTGGCCTCTGTGGGGCGAGTCGCGGGGATCAGAGTCGATTGCCCGAGAGGACTAGGCGGCCAAGTGCCAGGATCGGGCGGTGCGGATGGCGCATGTCTCTGGGTCTCGTGCGCCAGGCAAAGCTTGGGGAAGGAGGAAGCGAACGCGGAAACCTTTCATAGGAACCCAGTGGGTAAGCAATCCCACCCGGTAAAGCTCGGCCAGCAGCCGGAAC
>JALGYY010000043.1:142500-293092 GCA_025782575.1 bacterium | reverse complement strand
AGAACCGAGTCCATATTCTTCGTCGTCATCGCCATCTTCATCCCCTCCTGTCCACCCATCTCGTTCCAAGCCCCACCGATATTTTAGCATGCCCTTTTCGGCTTCGTGGGAGGCATGACGAACGAAGCCGCCAGTGATTTCCCAAAAAGGAAAGGGGAGATTGCTTCCAATTGATTCCTGAACAAGAGAGGTCTTCTGATAGGAATCCGGAAAATCACCCAGGATAATGAAAACCGGCGAAGTCAAAACGTGTCAAGCAATATTTCTTTAAATCGATAGAAGAGTTGAACTAATTGAAATACACGGCGGAACTACGAATCGGTGCCGTCAAGTAAGTTCATACGCCTCCGGACAGTCCCCAGGAAGTGACCGCCCCTCGCAATATGCAACGGCCCGTTGGTAATGTTGACGAGAAAGAAGGTCGGGGAGAACAGTTGGATCCACGGTCAGGGCTCCATTACAAGATCGATTCTTTTTTTGTCGAAGAGTCCGCCGGATTCGGTTGTTCCATCTTGATACTCACAGGCGACGGATATCTGCTAGGATCGGTAACGAAGTGCCTGGCGCGATCGAAGATTCGTTCAGACTGTAATCAAAGATAACAGTTTGACTCCCGTCCGAAGAAGAGGTTGATCTGTGAAGCATCTAGAGCCGAGAAAACCAAGATACCGCAGTCCCCGGCCTCGTTCCGTGCCTCGTCCGATCGAAATCTGGATTCGGTCGCTACTCATCGGTGATCGATGGAAGAATGCCGTGGAGGATCCGAAGTGGGTCCGTGACATTCGCGCTCTGGTGGAGGGGAGGGGATGTCGGCTCATTCTGGATCTCGCCCGTCACTGGCGGGAGGGGGTATTCTGCTACAACTATCGGGACAAAGGTCCGGTAGTCCTGGCAGGTGGAAAAGGTCGTCCGAGCCATGTGGTCACGGTGATTCTGCATGAACTGGGCCACTTCGAATTGTGGAGCCGGAACCGGCATCCGAAAGTCAGGGTCACCGGTGAGGAGGAAGCCTGGAAGGTCGCTGAAAAGATCGCCGGGAAACATCGATTGCCCTGTGTGGCGAGCATCCGTAAAGAAGGCCTCTACTCTTACCGGTTGAGAGAAAGGCTCGCTCAATATGATGGCTCCAGGCAAAAGACCCGGAAACGGCCGAAACCTCATAGCTGGAAGTTGGAGGACAGCAAGAGAAGCGCACTCGCTTCCATGGGATTCGGTACGTATTCATCAGGGAAAAAAGGGAAGCGCCATCAAAAGCGGTTCTTGAAGAAGTCCACAAGACGAGCCGAACGCAGGGAGCCGATCCCGCATGAGTAGCTCCCCTCCCCGGACCCTCCGCCCCTGAAAAGGGGTGTTCCCTACTGGCGGATCTGGTATATTCAGCCGTCACGATTCGATTCCTCTCCATGCGCGAGCCAGGACAGCGGTCATCCCGGCCCGGGCGGCGGACAACCTCCTCAGGCGTATCCAAATGGACGTAAAAACGATCTGCACCAACAGGAAGGCGCGCCACAATTACAAGATTGTGGATACGATCGAGGCTGGTCTCGTATTGACCGGGACCGAAGTGAAGTCCCTACGGGCGGGCCACGCGAGCCTCCAGGAGAGCTATGCACGTATCGACGGGGAAGAGGTCTTTCTGATCGGCGTGAATATCAAGCCGTATGAAATGGGGGGGCGCTACAATCACGAACCGACCCGCAAGCGGAAGTGCCTTCTCAGCAAGCATGAAATCGTACGTCTGATTCGCAAGGTGGAGTCGAAAGGGATGACTCTCGTGCCGCTGAAGCTCTACTTCAAAGGGAGCTGGGTGAAAGTGGAGATCGGCCTGGCGATCGGGAAGCGGGCTTATGACAAACGTGCCGCTATTGCCGAGCGGGACGCCAAGCGTGAAATGGATCGCGCTCGGAAGGAGATGGGCCGTGAACACTGACCGCTCCCGGAGCATCCCGGTTTCGCAGCCGACCCTGGTTCACCCGCCCACACTCCGGCCCCGCCCGTTCGCCCTGGCGCTCCTCTTCCTGATCTCGCTCTCAATCTCGATCGCCGGCACCCCCCGCGACTGTCACGCCGCCTCGATCGATGTCCGCCATCCGGACGGCCGTATCGAAGAGGTTCCCGTGATCGAAGTGGGCCGGGCGATCTATCTCTCCGAAGACGTTGTTTCCCTTCTCTATTCATCGAGCAAATACTGGCGCCCCGATCTCCTCAAGATGACGCTTCGCGTAGGGGATCACCGACTCAAGCTGACCGCGGATAACCGGAATGTGGTGATCGACGAGCGTGTGGTCCGTCTCAGGGATCCTGTCCTTTATCTTGATGGCAGGTTGCTCCTGCCGGTGCAGCTTGTCACCGATGTCATGCCCTTTCTGGTGGACGCGTACCCGGTCGTTTGGAACCGTGAAGAGGGGCTTCTCGCTTTCGGCGCACCCGGCGTCTCGATTATTGAAACCAGAGTGAACCGACTGGTTGACGGCGTTGAAATCGTAGTCCGGCCTTCGGGACCGGCCCGTTACCAGACGCGGGAGAACGAAGACGGAAGTCTCTTTTTGCGATTCGCCGCCGCACGGGTGGCCGACCAGGAACTCTTCTACGACACGACCGATTCCAGTCTTCGGGATCTCTTCTGGGCGATGGACGGAGACACCGCGGTCCTTCATATTGTGCCGTCTGATTCGCTCAAAGATTATCGTGTGACACGGGAAGGTCGGCCCGAGCGAGTGGTGGTCCGATTGTCGGATACCACATTGCCTCCGGACGGCAGCGAATCGTCATTCGCCCTCGATGTGCTGACCAGACCGAGCACGACCAGGCGGCCGATTCGCCGTGTCATCATAGACCCCGGCCATGGCGGTTCCGATCCGGGCTGCTCCGGCGAAGGCGGTTTGCTCGAAAAGGATCTGACCCTCGCGCTCGCCGAGCGCCTCGCGACTGAGCTGAAAAAAAACCATTCGATCGGCGTTGTCATGACCCGCGAAGAGGATCTCGATCTTTCACTCAGTGCTCGCACGGAATTCGCGAACCGGAACCGGGGAGATCTGCTCATCAGTATTCATCTCAACAGTTCGCCCGTATCCGGCGTGGCCGGCACCGAAGTTTATGTTCACTCCTCCGGAATCGGCGCACGCGATCGAATCGCAGCAGCGGTAGAGGACGCTCAGACAAGATTCGAGCAGGAAGTGGTCGGCGGCATTCTCGATCAGGATCTCAGGTTCGTCCCCTGGGAGGCGGTTCAGGAAGGACAGAAAAGCGGAAGCGGCCGAGTAGCCCGCCGGATTCAGAAGGAACTCGGTTCGCTCGACGGTTTTCCCGCCCGCGGCGTAAAAGAAGCGCCGATCGCCGTACTCGAAGGGGCGAACATGGCGGCCGTCCTTGTGGAGATCGGGTTTCTGAGCAGCGGCGAAAGTGCCGGACTGCTTCGCCGGGAGGATGTGCAGGATCGTATCGTGCGCGGCCTCGCCCGCGCGATCAGCGGCATGTCAAAGGAGGGGTCATGACGGCTCTTCTGAAAACATGGCCCTCACCCCGATGGTCGAACCTCCGACAGATCAGCGGTTCGTTCATCCTGCTTTCGGCACTCACGCTCTTTCTCGCCACGGCGTGCGGTCCGGATCGTTCGCAGCAGGAAACCGCAGAAGATGATGTCCTCTCCGACGAGGGGATGTTTCTTCGTTCCGCGCTCGTTTACTTCGTCAAAGGCGACGGCGAAACACTTGTGGGGGAGAAGCGGGAGCTTGCGCCTGCCGACCCTTCCCGCGAATCTCTCGCCCGCCTGCTGATCGACGAACTCGCCCGGGGACCGATTTTGCCTGATCATCATCCGGTTACCCCCCCTTCGCTCGAAGTGACCGGCATATTTTTCGATGACATGGGTGGCCTCTACTTCGACTTTGTGGGAAGCTCGCTTCGAGATTGGGGCTGGGGAAGTTCGTCCGAATTCCTTTTTGTACGAACAATTGTAAGAACGATGGCGGTCGCATTCCCCGAAGTGAGGCGCGTGATCTTTCTGATTGACGGCGCCCGGGCGGAGTCGATCGCCGGACACCTCGACGCCAGAAATCCATTCGAGGTGGCCGAATGGTGATCGACGAGCGGCCGATCGGCGTATTCGACTCAGGGATAGGCGGGCTTACAGTTGTAAGGGAGATTATTCGCCAGCTTCCGGGCGAATCCGTACTCTTCTTCGGCGATACCGCGCGGCTCCCCTATGGGCCCAAATCAAAAGAAACGGTGATGCTGTTTGCCAGGCAGAACGCCCACTTTCTGATGAACCGTGGGGTTCGATCGATCGTGATCGCCTGCAATACAGCTTCGGCAGTGGCGCTCCCCGCTCTCAAACAGGAATACTCGGTCCCTGTGCTCGGCGTAATCGAGCCGGGAGCGCGAGGGGCGGCGGCCGCAACGAAGTCAGGCCGGATCGGGGTGATCGGCACGAGGGGCACGATCGCAAGCGGGGCATACGAAAAGGCGCTCCTCGCGATCAACCCCGACTTCGAGGTTCATTCGGCCCCCTGTCCTCTGCTAGTCCCCCTCGCCGAAGAGGGCTGGGTGGATCATGAGATCACCCGATCGGTCATTGCCGAGTATGTCGAACCGCTTCTCGAACAAGCGATCGACACTCTCATATTGGGGTGCACCCACTTTCCCGTCTTGAAGAACGCCATCCGCCAGGTGACAGGGGGCGAGATCAAATTGATTGATAACGCAATCGAAACCGCTCGCTCCCTCGCTGCCTCGATCGGGCCGAACCCCGACCCGGGGAGAGAGAGCAGCCATAATTTTGTAGTGAGTGATGTGCCCCACCGATTTCGCGAAGAGGCCGAGCTCTTTCTGGGGAGGCCGATCGGCCGTGTGGAGCGCATCTTTCCTGAACATCTCGAAGAGATCTACGGAGAACAATGAAACGAATTGACGAAAGAATGCCCGACCAGCTCCGGCCCGTTAAAATCACAAGGAATTACCTGCGCCATGGTGAAGGGGCAGTGCTGATCGAAGTGGAACACACCAAAGTAATCTGTACCGCTACGATCGAAGAGAGAGTCCCCCCGTTCCGGCGGGATTCGGGCGCCGGGTGGTTGACGGCGGAGTACAGCATGCTCCCCCGCTCGTCCCACTCCAGAATAAGCAGGGAGACGCGGGGCCCCAAAGGACGCACTCAGGAGATCCAGCGATTGATAGGCCGGTCCCTACGGGCGGCAGTCGACATGAAGGCGCTCGGCCCTAGAACCATCCTGCTCGATTGCGACGTGATTCAGGCGGACGGCGGCACGAGGACAGCCTCGATCACCGGCGCATGGGTAGCCCTTCATGACAGTTTCAAGTATCTCGAAAAGCAGGGTGTTCTCAAGAAGTGGCCGATGAAACATGCCGTGGCGGCCGTGAGTGTCGGCATTGTCAAGGGAGTGCCCGTACTCGATCTGAATTACAGCGAGGATTTCGCTGCCGAAGTGGACATGAACGTCGTCATGACCGGCGACGGGAAATATATCGAGGTGCAGGGGACGGCGGAGGAAGAGCCGTTCGCGAGTGAGGCTCTCGATGAGCTCCTCCGTCTCGCGAAGAAGGGTTGCGCGGAACTGGTGGCCGTGCAGGAGGCCGCGCTGAACGGATCAGCTTCGTGAGAGAGCTCTTGCTGGCCACGGGTAACAGGGACAAAATCCGGGAAATCTCGGATCTACTGTCAGATCTCCCGTTTCGGATCATCACCACTTTTGACCGGCCCGCTCTTCCGGAGGTGGTGGAAGATCAGGAGACTCTCGAAGGGAACGCCGCAAAGAAGGCGCTTACACTGGCGAAAGCGGCGAACATGCTCGCACTCGCCGATGACACCGGCCTTATGGTTCCCGCCATCGGAGGGGAACCGGGCGTCTTCTCTTCCCGCTACGCCGGCGAGAACGTCAGCTATGAAGATAACTGCAAAAAGCTCGTCGCCCGTATGGAAGGACTCGAGGGGGATGACCGGACCGCCTATTTTGAAACCGTAGTGGCCATCGCTTCGCCGGATGGATTGATCGGGACTACCAATGGACGGGTAGACGGCATCATCATCGCCGAAGGAAGAGGTGAGGGAGGGTTCGGCTATGACCCTCTCTTCTATCACCCGCCATCCAAAGGGACATTCGCCGAGATCCCCCTGGAGCAGAAGAACAGGATCAGCCATCGAGGCCTCGCACTCGCCGGGGCGAAGAAAATCCTTGCCCGGTTACTGGAGGGGCACCTAGAATCAAGGTCCGAGTAGGGAGCGCCGGTCGGGGGACCGGCCTTTTTCTTGGAATGGGAAACTGTTCGGACGGGGCGTGGCGCAGTCCGGTAGCGCACCTGCTTTGGGAGCAGGGAGTCGTAGGTTCGAATCCTATCGCCCCGAAATTTTACCCGGACTTCTCACGAAGATTTATCGAGAGACGTCCGGGATAGCGCCCGTAGCTCAACGGATAGAGCAACGGACTTCTAATCCGTAGGTTGGAGGTTCGAGTCCTCCCGGGCGCAGTTCATTTCCGCTTGTCGCTCCGGGTGGCCTCTATTACTATTAGCTCTGTGGTGGGTGTAGCTCAGTTGGTAGAGCCCCAGACTGTGGCTCTGGTTGTCGCGGGTTCAATCCCCGTCACTCACCCCATCTTTTTTTCTCTCTCGGTCCTCCGGTTTACATGATGAAACCGTTTTTTTTGATATTGATAGCCGCCATCCCTCTCGCGGCCGGCGCGGTCTCGGCCGCTCCCCCTGACCTCGACTCAATCCGGCTTCCCGCCGGCTTTTCCATCACAATATTCGCCGATGATGTGCCGAACGCGCGTTCTCTCGCACTCTCCCCTGAGGGGACCGTTTATGTAGGGACCCGCCGGGAAGGGCGGATCTACGCGATCCCCGACCGGGATGGTGATGGCCATGCCGATACGACGCTCATCCTGGATGAGGGGCTTCGGATGCCGAACGGCGTGGCGTTTCGTGACGGCGCGTTGTTCGTAGCCGAAGTGAGCCGCATACTGGTCTACGAAGATGTCGAAGAGAACCTGGGAATCAGAAAAGTGGTGCCTCAGGTGGTAAACAACGAGTTTCCCGCGGACGCCCACCATGGTTGGAAGTTCATCGCTTTCGGCCCGGACGGCAAGCTCTACATTCCGGTAGGTGCTCCGTGTAACGCCTGTCTCCGGGATGATCCCCGTTATGCGGCGATTCACCGCATGAACCGGGACGGGACCGGCCTCGAACTGTTTGCGTCCGGTGTTCGGAACTCGGTCGGCTTCGACTGGAACCCGGAATCAGGAATATTCTGGTTTACAGATAACGGGAGGGACTGGCTGGGGGACGATCTGCCGCCGGACGAGCTGAACCGCGCACCTGAGAAGGGGATGCACTTCGGTTTCCCCTATTGTCACGGGGGGGTCATGATCGATCCCGACCTGGGGGAAGGGAGAATGTGTGACGAGTTCATCCCGCCCGCCCGGGCGCTCGGCCCGCATGTGGCGTCCCTCGGCATGCGGTTCTATCGGGGCGACCTTTTCCCATCCGAATATCAAGGCCGGATTCTGATTGCCGAGCATGGATCGTGGAATCGCTCGGAGCCGGTCGGCTACCGGATTTCCATGGTCTCTGTCGAAGACGGCGTGGCAGGGGACTACGTGACATTCGCAGATGGATGGTTCGATGGACAGACCGTATACGGTCGGCCGGTCGATGTTATGGAATTGCATGACGGATCGCTGCTCGTCTCCGATGATTATGCGGGAGTGATTTACAGAATCAGCTACGATGCACCTGAAGGAGATGCTCCCTGATGAATCGAAAGAGAGAGGGGGGTATCGTAGAGGTGGCCATCGAGTTTGCGGGCCGTGCTCACGAAGGTCAGTTCCGGAAGATGACCGACATCCCTTATGTCACTCACCCCTTTGCTGTCGCCATGAAGCTCGCCAGGATGGGAGAGGGAGAAGCGGTGATCGCAGCAGCGATTCTTCACGATACGGTGGAGGATACGGAGGCGACATTCGAGGAGCTTCGTGCCCGGTTCGGGGACGATGTCGCGGCGATTGTCGAAGGCTGCACCGAGAGTGACCGCTCGCTTCCCTGGGAGGCGCGAAAAGAGGCGATTCTCGCCCGGATTCCCGAAGCGAGCCGGGAGGTCCGAGTTGTAGTAGCCGCAGACAAGCTTCATAATCTGCGGTCGATTCGAACAGACCATGAACAGGTAGGAGCCCGGGTGTGGGAGCGTTTCAGCCGAGGCCCGGAAAAGCAGCGCTGGTATTATGCCGGTATGATTCAGGCTTTAAGATCAGGGAAGGAAGACCCTGGAATCAACTCGCTTGTCCTCGAACTGGAGAGCGAGTACGAGATCCTGTTCGGACGTGACAGCCTCCCCTGAATCTGGTAGCATGTACTCATCCCTAATGCGATCCCCCTTCGGTTCAAATGGCGTAACTGATTATCCCGGAGGCAGTTAAACCGGTAATCCAGCGGAAAGGCCTATCGATGAACGGCATCAACCCCGGCGGTGTCCCGCGTAATGCGGTCTTCTTTCGTGCGTTCTCTCTATTCCTGCTTCTCTTCTTTTCCGGATCATTCGCGGCAGAGGCATCAGCCTCGGCCCCATTTGTGGAGAACAACGGCAGATATCCGGACGAGGTCTACTTCTACGCCAGCGGTCCCGGTGGCACGCTCTTCTTTACTGACAACGGCATCATAGTTGATCGGATTACCGGAACCAGTGGCTTCTCCCTCCCCCGCGAACGGGGCCGGATGCCGGTCGATTCCGCTGCCGTCGCAGACGGTATTCTGGAGCGACACGCTTTTCGAATCGACTTTCCCGGTTCATCCATGGATGTTCTCCCCGCCGGGATCGACAGGGGACCGGCTCAGATTCGTTACATGACCGGTACTGATGGGGGAAGCAGCAGCCGGGGTGCCGCCATGTATGGACAGGTTCTATATAGGGACCTATATCCGGGCATCGATCTTCTCTACGAGCGGACTTCGGCAGGGCACCTTAAGTACGATCTTCTGGTCGCACCCGGCGCTGACCTTTCTCAAGTAGTGTTCCGTTATGAGGGTATCTCAGATCTTTCAATCAACGGCGCAGGCGAACTCGTTCTGCATGGTCCTGCAGGTGAGATGCTCGAGACAAGCCCGCAAGTGTGGCAGGAATATGATGACCATGACACGTCCCGCAAGGGTCGCTATCGTATTTTAGGTCCTAACCTCCTAGGCTTTGAAGTGGAGGAGACCGACCCGTCCGCGGCGATCGTATTCGACCCGGGGCTGCTGTGGAGCACGCTGATCGGCGGGGGAAGCCTCGAGTCCGCTCTCACTTCGGCGGTCGAGTCGGACGGCAACATCATAATCGCGGGCTACACGCTTTCCGATGACTATCCCACTACAATGGGCGCCTATCAGACGACACTCGCCTCTCTGGCGGATGTGTTCGTAAGCAGGCTCGACCCCACCGGGAGCGAGCTTCTCGCATCGACATTTATCGGCGGCGCCGATTTCGAAGCGGCCCAGGCTCTCGTGCTGGATGATACCGGGGCGATTCTTCTTGCCGGCATGACCCGGTCGAGTGACTTCCCGATTACCTCGTCCGCTTTCGACGGAGAGGCGAACGGATCACAGGACGTTTTTCTGTTGAAGCTGGATGCCAGGCTCGATTCCATCCACTTTTCCACGTATCTCGGCGGGTCGAACTTCGATGAGGCGATTGCTTTGAAGACAACGCACGCCGGAGAGGTCCTGGTGGCCGGCCGCACGTTTTCGGCGCTCTATCAAACTACCGCCGGGGCGTTCGACCTCGATTACAACGGGTTCGGCGATGGGTTCGTCAGTAAACTGGATGGCACAGGGAGTCAGCTGATGTTCTCGACGTTTATCGGGGGGAACCTGGGTGATCGGATCTGGGGCATGGAGACTGACGAAGCCGGGAGTATTTATCTGACCGGGTTGACACGGTCGAGTACATTCCCTGTCACAGCAGGAGCCTTTGACACGACGCCCGACGATTCCTCTGATGCATTTCTCGTTAAGCTTTCAGCCGACGGGGCCCAACTCGAATTCTCCACCCTGCTTGGCGGAAGAGATGATGATGAAGGAATATCGGTGGTGGTAGACCCCGCTGGTCCTGTCTATGTTTGCGGAACCACGAAGTCCAACAATTTTCCGGTAACCCCCGGCGCGTTCCAGACGACAATCGGTCGCGACTCGGATGCCTTCATCGCCCAGTTTGACGCGACAGGAAGCACGCTGACGGCCTGTACGTATCAAGGTGGCTTTCTTGCCGACTTCGGATGGAGACTGGGACTCCTCCCGACAGGCGAAGTCGTTCTGGGAGGGCACACTCTTTCAACCGATTTTCCTGTAACGGCGAACGCATGGGACCCGGACTTCAACGGCGGCACATATGATCTGTTTCTTACCAGATTCTCAGCGGATCTGGCAGATGCCGGGCACTCGACCTATCTGGGGGGATCGATCGATGAATATTGCTGGGACTTCTGCTTGAACGCAGCAGGTGACGTCATCTTGTCCGGGGAAACGAATTCCTCTGACTTCCCGCTTACCACCGGCGCATATGACACGACATTAAACGGCACGTTCGTCACCGATGCCTATGTACTCTCGTTCGATATCAGCTCTTCCCAGGCGACGGCTGTGGTCGAGGGTCTCCCCGGCCGTTCAGCCCGGTTTACCGCATCACCGAACCCCTTCAATCCGACCTCTACGATCCGCTATTCACTTGCAGATCCCGCCCGCGTGACCATCGATATCTACAACCACGCGGGACAGCTCGTCCGTTCACTCCTTGACCGGCCGGACATCGGGGGAGAGCATTCCGTGCTCTGGGACGGACGCCTTGGGAGCGGCCGCCAGGCGCCGAGCGGCACTTATTTCATCCGACTTCGAGTTGATGAGGATCGACACTTCCAAAAGGTGGTTCTCATCAGATAGAATCAGTCCCGGTTCGCCAGATCACTTTCCTGGTACCGCCGGAGAACCTGTCGGCGGCGACAGGGGCGAGAGCATAGAGGGACTGATCGTATGCCGCTGCAGACACCGTTCCACCCTCGCACATCCGAGCTCTGCACGAGCCTTCTCTGGAAGGAGTGGGCGGGGTATCACGCGGTCTGCTCGTACGATACCGTGAATGACCGTGAGTACATTGCCTTCCGCCACGCAGCCGGCCTGATCGACGTCACCCCTCTCATGAAATACGAAGTGACAGGCAAAGACGCGCCGTCGTTTCTCGCTCGTGTCATGGTGCGGAATATTGAGAAACTGCGCGTCGGCCGAGTGACCTACTGTTGCTGGTGCGATGACCGTGGCAAGGTGCTCGATGACGGCACGATCACCCGGTGGAGCGAGGAACACTTCCGGGTGACATCGAATTCGCCCGCCCTCCAATGGCTTCAGCGCTGTGCCCGCGGCTTTGAAGTGGCGATCCATGAGAGCACCGACCGGATCGGCGTGCTCGCCCTTCAAGGCCCCGCTTCCCGCACGATCCTGGCCGCTGCCGCCGAGGCGGAAATCGAAGGGCTGCGGTTCTTCCGGGCCACTACGGGAATGGTGGCCGGTAAACCGGTCGAGATTACCCGCACGGGATACACGGGCGATCTCGGATTTGAAGTCTGGACGGCGAACGAGAATGCCTTGCCCGTTTACGATGCCATCATGAAAGCGGGAAAGATTCACGGAATCGAACCGTGCGGCCTCGATGCCATGGACGTGACAAGGATCGAAGCGGGCTTCGTTCTCCATGGCGTCGACTACTTCAGCGCCAGAACCTGCATGATCGAATCGCAGAAGTCGACACCATTCGAGATCGGCCTTGACTGGGCGGTTCAGTTGAAGCGCGAATCTTTTGTCGGGCAGGCGGCGATTCTCGCGGAACAGGATAGGGGCGTGGCCCGCCGGCTCGTCGGGCTCGAACTCGACTGGGATGATCTCGAGAGGGTCTTCGAGGAATCAGGGCTCCCCCCGGAGGTGCCGCGCCACGCGTGGCGCGATCCACTCCCCGTCTATCGGGACGGCCGCCAGGTCGGCCAGGCGACGAGCGGTGCCTGGTCATCCATACTGAAGAAGAATCTAGCGCTCGCCACAGTCAACAAAGGCTGGTCTGAAAAGGGCACCGAATTGATGATCGAAACGACAGTCGACTTCGAACGAAAGAAAATGAAGGCCGTTGTCGTGCCGAAGCCCTTCTTCGATCCCGAACGGAAGAGAACCTGATGGGCGCGAATTATGACGCCATTGTGATCGGTGGAGGGCATAACGGCCTGACCTGTGCCGCGTATCTCGCCAAGGCGGGCCGGAAGATACTTGTACTGGAGCGGCGGCACGTTCTCGGCGGCGCGGCGGTGACCGAAGAGATTTATCCCGGCTATCACTACTCAACCTGTTCCTATGTGGTCAGCCTGCTCCGACCGAAGATCATCCGGGATCTTGATCTGCCGAGCCACGGCCTGGAGATCATGCCGCTTGAGCAGTCGTTTCAGCCCCTTCATGACGGGCGGGGGCTCGTCCGCTGGAGTGACTGGGAGAAGACGAGGCGCGAGCTCGCTCGTCTCAGCCCTCGGGATGCCGAAATCTATCCCGAGTTCGGCCGGACGATGGTCCAGATGGCCCGGTTCGTGAAGCCGATTCTCGACATGGTCCCTCCCGATCCCGGTTCGCTCGATCCCCGCGGTCTTTCCGATCTCCTCCGTCTTGGAAAGCGTTTCCAGAATCTGGGCCCGGATCTGCAGGCGGTAAAGTATCGAATGCTCACCATGAGTGCGGTCGATTTCCTGGACGGCTGGTTCGAGAGCGATTCCCTGAAGGCGGTCATGTCGGTGAGCGGGATTATCGGTACGTTTTTGGGGATCCGCTCGCCGGGAACTGCATACGTACTTCTTCATCACTATATGGGCGAAATAGATGGAGCGTTTCGCTCCTGGGGACTTTCCAAGGGGGGGACCGGCGGAATCAGCCTGGCGATCGCGAGCGCCGCACGATCGTACGGGGCCGAGATCCGGACGGAATCACCGGTTCAAAAAGTGCTGCTGAAAAACGGCTCATCAGAAGGGGTGGTTCTTGAAAGCGGAGAAGAGATCCGTGCCCGCGTGGTCGTATCGGGAACCGATCCCCGCCTCACACTCTTAGGATTCGTCGGCGAAGAGAATCTCGACGATGAAACGGTCTCTGCTCTCAAGAATTTCAAGATGAGGGGGAGTTCGGGAAAGGTGAATCTGGCGCTCGACCGTATTCCCGATTTCACCTGCCGGCCGGGGGTCGGCCCCCATCTTTTCGGCGACATCGCAATCGCGCCGAGTATCGAATATCTCGAACGGGCCTACGATCAGGCGAAATACGGCGACTTCTCAGAGCGACCTTATCTGAACATCGTCATCCCGTCGCTCACCGATCCGACAGTCGCCCCTCCCGGCAAGCATGTGATGTCGATCTTCGTACAATATGCGCCCTATCACATCAAAGAGGGGCCGGAGTACTGGCCGAAAAAGCGGGAGGCGTTCGGTGACGCGGTGATCGATACGCTATCAGAGTACTGTCCCGGAATCAAAGAGGCGATCCTGCACAGACATGTGCTGACTCCCTGGGATCTGGAGCAGGAGTATGGCCTCACGGAAGGGAATATTTTCCACGGGGAACTCTCGCTCGATCAGCTCTTTTTCCTCCGGCCATCGCCGAAGATGGCCCGGTTCCGGACACCGATTGAAAACCTCTGGATGTGCGCGTCAGGGAGTCACCCGGGAGGGGGCATCATGGGGGCGCCCGGCATGCTTGCCGCGCGCGAACTGTTGAGGACAAGAACGGTTTGAGTTACGACACGATTGTAATCGGAGCGGGACACAACGGGCTCACTGCCGCCGGCCTTCTGGCCAGAGGGGGGCGGCGGGTTCTTGTTGTCGAACGGCGCGGAGAGGTAGGGGGACTCGCCTCTTCCACCGAGTTTAATCCGGGATACCGGACCGCGGGTATTCTCCACGACACGACGGGCGTACGCGCCTCGGTGATCAAAGATCTCGACCTCGAGAAGCATGGATTAAGAAGGAGAAGCGAGCCGGTTCCTGTTTTTCTTCCCGAACGGAAAGGCACGGGGCTTCTCTTGCACCGGGATCCTTCAAAAGCGGCGCCGGAGATCAACTCATTCTCTGCACGGGACGCGGATCGCTACGCGAAGTACCAGGCATTTCATTCCCGGCTCGGTCGTTTTCTTCTCCCCCTGTTGAACGGTCCCTCCCCGCCTGTCGCCGGAAACGACCGGAGCGATTTCTGGGGGATGATCAAAGCGGGAATGAACATGCGGCGCCTGGGCAGGAAGGAGATGATCGAATTCCTCCGGTTAGCTCCCATGCCTCTTCGGGACTGGATGGAGGAGAGTTTCGAAACGCCTCTTCTTCAATCGGCGCTTGCGGCACCCGGATTGAGTGCCAGCCTGCTCGGCCCCTGGTCGCCCGGCACAGCTACCGGACTTATGATGTATGAAGCAGTAAGAGGCGCGGGTATCCAGGGGGGGGCACCGGCGCTCGTTCGCGCGCTTCTCGCCGCATGCGAATCGCGGGGAGTGGAGGTCCGGCTGAATGAGTCGGTCTCCCGGATTCGTCTACGGGCCGGTGTGGTTGTGGGGGTCACTCTCGCCGGCGGCGAAGAGCTCGATGGTTCGATGGTCGCCTCGTCATGCGATCCCCGTACGACTTTCCTCGATCTCATGACCCCACGCGATCTTCCCCTCGATCTCGAGAGAGGAATGCAGAATTTCAAAGCCAGGGGAAATGTCGCGAAGGTTCACCTCGCTCTCACAGGTCCCCTCGCGTTTGCCTGCCGTCCCGATCTGGAGCCGGAGAACATTCGGATCGGCGAGTCGCTCGTTTCGCTAGAGAAGGCGTTCGATTGCGTCAAGTACGGCGAGATGCCCGTGGAACCCTGTCTGGACGTGGCGGTCCCTTCACTCTCTGACCCGTCGCTTGCGCCGGATGGAGGGCATGTTGTCTCGATTCTGGTCTACGCCGTTCCGCCGACAGGAACGCTGGAATGGACCGACGCCCGTCGGGAGGAGCTGGGTGATCTGGTCGTGTCCCGGCTGGCATCCTACGCCCCGGAGCTTCGAGACCGGATCGTGGGACGGGAAGTGCTGACGCCCCTCGATCTGGAACGGGAGTACGGCCTGAACGGCGGGCATCTCTATCACGGTGAGCAGGGGCTTGATCAGGTCTTGTTCATGCGTCCCGTTCCGACGTGCGCGCAGTACTCGACACCATTGGAAGGGCTCTGGCTCTGTGGAAGCGGCTCCCATCCCGGCGGCGGAATCACCTGCGGGCCCGGCATGATCGCCGCGGCTGCTATACTGAATTCCTGACGGCACAAACCGAACCTCCCAGGAGCCCCGATGTCATCAATTGATGATCTCAGAAAAAAACTGGACGAAATCGATCACTCGATTCTGGATGCGCTGGCCCGCCGCCGGAAGGCGGTGGAAGAGGTCGTTCGCCTCAAGGATCAGGACGCGGACTTCGTGCGCGATCTCGATCGTGAGGAGAATCTTCTGGCCGATCGCCTCGACCGGGGTCGCCGCCTTGGGCTCGACGGCTGGTTCGTCACTCGAATCTTTCGGGAGATCCTGGAGAACTCCCTTCGCATGCAAAAAGATTTCCTGCTGGCGAGCCGGAACCCCGATCAAAGTGGTGAGATCATTTCCGTCGGCTATCAGGGGACGGAAGGTGCGTATAGTCACGAGGCGGCGAGAAAACATTTCGGTTCCCGGGGGGCCGAAGTTCTCTATCGAGGCTACGATTCGTTTCGCGAGCTGCTCGAAGCGGCGGAGTCAGGTGAGTGCGACTATGCGGTTCAGCCGATCGAGAACACAACGGCGGGCTCTATCAACGAAGCATACGACCTGCTGAACCGCATGCCGCTCTTCATCGTCGGTGAAGAGGTTATCCCGATCGAACATTGCCTGGTCGGTCTCGCCGACGTCCCGCTTGCCCGTATCCGTCGCATTTTTTCTCACCCCCAGGCGCTCGCGCAATGCAGTGAATTCCTTGCAGGTCTCTCTCATTGCAAAGTGGAGTCTCATGCCGATACGGCGATGGCTGTCGCCATGGTGCGGGATGCCGGTGATGAGTCTCTGGCGGCGATCGCCAGTGATGACGCCGCCAGGCATTACGGACTGAGCGTCCTTCGCCGGGATGTGGCGAATCAAAGAGAGAACTTCACACGGTTTGTCATTGTCGCCAAAGAGGTGATCGACCATGACGTCCGGATTCCGTGCAAGACTTCGCTCATCCTTGCCACCGGTCACAAAGAGGGTGCGCTCATGAACTGCCTGAACGTACTCCATCATCACAAACTCAACATGACCAAACTGGAGTCGAGACCCCGCCTGAATGTGCCGTGGGAATATTATTTCTATATTGATTTTGAGGGAAACGCCTCCGATAAGAACGTGCAGCAGGCATTACACGATCTGACGGCTGAAGTGAGCTATCTGAAAGTGCTCGGCAGCTATCCCGCGCTCACGACCGAATCCGCCCGCCCGGCCAGCCCGAAGAAACGGTCGAAGGGGGAGAAGACGACTGTTTCCGCTCCCGCGCCGAAGCCGGGAAAGGTCCACTCCATCGAGCTTGCGGAAAAGAAAGGTTACAAACTCGCTTCCCGCGCTTACAGGTCTGACGATTCGATCGTGCGTGTCGGAGAGGTGGCGATCGGGGGGGATGACGTCGTGATCATGGCCGGCCCCTGTTCAGTCGAATCGGAAGAGCAGATTCGGATTTGCGGGGAGGCTGTGCAGAAGCATGGCGGGCATATCTTAAGAGGGGGTGTCTTCAAGCCCAGGACGTCGACATACAGTTTTCAGGGGCTCGGATTCGAGGGGCTGGATCTCCTCGTGGAGACGGGGCGAAACAACGGGCTCCCGGTGGTAACCGAAGTGATGCATCCGGCCGATGTGGGTCGTGTGGCGCAGCTTGCGGACATGATCCAGATCGGCGCGAGAAACATGCAGAATTTTTCGCTTCTACGCGAAGTGGGTCGGATCGACAGGCCGGTGCTTCTCAAGCGGGGGGCCATGGCGTCGATCGACGAGTTCCTTGCGGCGTCTGAATATCTGCTTGCGGCAGGGAATCAGCAGGTTGTTCTCTGCGAGCGAGGGATCAGAACATTCGAGACGGCCACCAGATTTACGCTCGATCTCTCCGCGGTACCTGTACTCCGCGAGCGGACTCATCTACCTGTTATCGTCGACCCCTCCCATGCTGCGGGGGCATGGCAATACATCACCTCCCTTTCTCTGGCGGCGCTCGCAGCCGGCGCCCATGGAATCATGGTGGAGATCCACCCGGAGCCGGCCAAGGCGCTCTCAGACGGGCCCCAGGCGCTCACGTTCGATCGATTTGCGGAACTCATGAAGATGATCGAGCGAACATGATCATGCACAGTCCTCAATCAAGCCCGTTCCGGTTCGCCGTCCTGCTTGGATGTTTGGCCCTTCTCATCCTGACGCCGGCGCCGTCCCGTGCGGGGAGCGCGCAGGGTAAGAAACGGAACCGTAAGGGATCTTTCTTTCTTTCATGGGGATATAACCGATCGGGCTACTCATCGAGCGACATCCATTTCACCGGGCCGGATTACGACTTCACCCTGCACGACATCAGCGCCGTCGATCGCCCGACGCCGCTCAGTGCGGAAATCTATCTGAACCCCTCACAGTTGTCGATTCCCCAGTATGTCGGTCGTGTCGGCTACTTCTTCAACGAGAGGACCAGCATCTCTCTCGTTTTCAGCCATCTGAAGTACATTGCCGTCCAGAACCAGCGTACCAGAATCTCCGGTCGGATCGGCGCCGAGGGGTCGGAGGATTTTGCCGGTGAATATGAAAATACGCCCATCACGATGGAAGAGTCGTTTCTCCGGTTCGAACATACTAACGGTTTGAACTATCTGTCGCTGGAGCTGGAGAGGTTGTTTCCCCTCTGGCTGAATTCGGGCCGGTCGATCGGTCTCTTCGCGACCGTAGGGGGAGGCGGCGGGGTGGTCGTGCCGGTCAGCGACGTCACCCTCTTCAACACCCGACGTATCAATCAGGCCCATCTTGCGGGATACGGATTCTCGTCCAATCTGGGACTCAGGCTGGAGTTCCTTGATCGTTTGTTCTTGCAGGGGTACGGGAGCGGGGGGTACATGAATCTTCCAAGCATCCTCACGCGAAGCGGCGGCGGTTCCGACCGGGCGTCGCAGTATCTGTTTTTCCGGGAAGGGGCGGTGGTGATGGGGGTAAGGCTTTTTCGGCTCCATTGAGGAGCTGTCTCATGCGGAATTTCAACGTGATACTTTTAATGTAATACGTTAAGCCGAATCGATCGTTCCCTGCCTGGTTCGCGGACAACGATAAAGTAAACTCCGCTGGTCACCGGTCGTCTCTCCTCGTTCATACCGTCCCAGATAATAGAGTGGGAAGCTCTTCCCGGAACTCCGTTCAGAAGGTGCCGTACGATTCGTCCCCGAATGTCGTAGACCGTCAGCTGAACAGGAGACGATGGCAAGGCGCTGAAGTTGATCTTCGTCGACGTAGAAAATGGATTCGGGAAACAGAGCAAGGGGTCCGAGGTGGTCAGAGTTACACTCGCCGGGCCGGAGACGTCCGTCACGAGACTCTTGGAAATCGTGAAGCTGTCTCGTACCACGCCCAGGTCATCGATGAACCGTCCGGTCAGTTCATCCCCGAAGATATCGAGCACCATCGATCCCAGAACATTGAGTGAAGTGACCATGACCGGGTGATCGAGGGGGCCCCCGCCGGTCCATCCTGAACTTCCACAGACGGCGTAAACCGTTCCCTTCGCGCCGGGAAGTTTCAGGTAGGCCCCGTCCCCGTCGATCGCGCCGTTCCCCGGATCGATCTTCATGCTGTCAGCGAGCGTCGAGGAGAGATCGTAGTGGCCGTTCAGCAGGAAGGATCGCTCGTAGGAGTGACTGTGTCCGCCCAGAACGAGGTCAACCCCCCGGGATTCCAGGATCGAGAGGGCATTCTCCCTGATCTTCTTCATTGCCCAGTCAATATCTGAATCGTGAGATCCCCGGGAGTATGGCGGATGATGCCAGTAAGCGATGGTCCACTCCTGGCCGGTGGCCGCGAGATCGGCGACGAGCCAGGTGAGCATCGGCCCTCCGGGATTCATGTCCGTCAGGTATGTGCCGAGGCAGATAAAGTGTACGTTTGCATAATCGAAAGAGTAGTACGCCTCACTTCCCGACGGGATCCCGCCCGCCTCTCCGGCCATGGGGAGCGAGAAAATGCTGAAGTAATCGGGGTTAGGTGCATGCGGCCGGTCGTGGTTTCCCTGGGCGGGCCAGAGAGTTGTGTTTCGGAGAAACGCCGGATACATGTCGAAGAGCGCCAACCGGTATTCGATGTCGAATCCATCTAAGTAGGCATTGTCTCCGAGCGTCAGCCAGACATCGGTACTATCGGCGCCGGGATAGAGTGAATAGGCATCGCGGACTGCGACAGCGTTACTGTCGGCGGTTCCGGAATCGCCCAGGATCCAGACGCGAACGGGAACTTCAGCCCCCGGCGAAGGGTGGGTTCGAAAATAGTACGTCGGTCCGCCCCCTGTAAGATCGGTGTCGGCCGTCCCTACGACGTAGTAGTAGAGAGAGCCTGGGCTGAGTCCGTCTACGACGATCTCGTGCTCCGTCGTCAGAGTGGTGTCAATGGCAGATGAGCCATAGACTCCGAGAACATTGCCGTAGCGAACCCGGCTCGTTGTCAGGACATTCGTTCGCCACCGGACGATGATACTCGTCGACGTGCTCGTCTGAAGAAACGGTTCCCGTGTGATCAGCGCGGCATTGCGGGAACTCGATCCGCTGACGGCGCCGGGCCAGAGTAACATCCAAGTGATCATGACCAGCGCGAGCATCAGGGACAATCCGAGTCCTCTGAATGTCGCCGTCTCCGGGTCTCGCCCGATCGATGCTCGTACCATTGGAGTGCTCAGTTTCCTCATTCGTTGTGATTCGGAGAGACAGCTTCCGCGGGGCTTCGGAAGCAATTTACCGGAACGTGTTCTATTCCTGTAATTATAACACAATTCGGTCGGCTGGAGTGACAGGAACGGGAGGTTCGGAACGAGGGGAAAAGGACCTTCTCTATGGATTCAGCGTGATTCTGGGCGATCGATCGGCGGTGATCCGGCCGATCGTGGCGGCACGCGAAACGCCACGCTTCGCGAGCTCCTGGTGGAGCGTCTCTTCTCGCTCCTCCGAGACGGCGATCAGAAGGCCACCTGATGTCTGGGCGTCAGAGAGCAGAATGCCCGCTTTTTCGGACCGGTTATCGGGCGCGACGTTTTCCTGAAGCTGCTTCCAGTTGGTCATCGAGCCGCCACAAACATAGCCGGCTTCCAGATAGTCCGCTGCGCCCGTAATAAGAGGAAGCGTGGCCATGTCGATTTCGGCACCTACATGACTCGCTTCCAGCATGTTCACGAGATGGCCGAGAAGACCGAAACCGGTGACGTCGGTCGAGGCGTTGGCGCCCGTTTCCATCATCGCTTCGCAGGCGGCGCGATTCAGTTCAATCATGATCTCGATCGCTTCGCCGATCGAGCTGTGCGTGTCGTTACCTCCCTTGTAGGCGGTAGTTACGAGGCCGCTCCCGAGAGGCTTGGTGAGAACGAGACAATCACCCGGTTTCGCGCCTCCGTTCGTCATTACACGATCGGGATGAATCGTTCCTGTCACGGCGAGACCGTAAATCGGTTCATCGCTTTTCAATGTATGGCCACCCACAATATCGATTCCCGCTTCCGCCGCTACGGACTGGCCGCCACGTAGAATCTCTTTCAACACCCAACGAGGAAGGGTCTTCTCCGGGAAGCCGACGATGTTCAGTGCGGAGAGTGGTTCGCCGCCCATGGCGTAAACATCGCTCAGCGAATTGGATGCTGCGATCCGGCCGAAGTCGAACGGATCGTCAACGATAGGGGTGAAGAAGTCCGTTGTCAGTATGAGCGCGATATCCTCGGTCAGGCGTACCACTCCCGCGTCGTCCGATGTCGCGCTCCCGACAATCACATTCCGGCCCGCCGGACCGGATAGCCCCGCCAGCACCTCTTGAAGGTACGCGCGGGGATGCTTGGCCGCTCAGCCCGCTTTTGTGGCGAACTGGGTCAGTCGGATTTCTTCCCTCTGATCCGCGCGTTCGTTCATAGTTTTCGTTTTCCCCGTGCTTTGATTCTGCCCACAATGGGCACGTAGAATTCGCGAAACTCTTCGATGTTCGTCCGAATGACGACACTGTCCTTAAGCGCCATGTTGCCCTTCGGAGGATCGAGAATGATATCGATCTTATAGTCTCCCGGTCTCTCCAACTCTTCTATGTTCCAACAAAAATAGTCGTGAGTCAATGAGACACTCTCGATTTTGAGTGGAATCGAGGAGTCCGAGCGTATTTCGATCGTACGGACCGATTCCTCTTTCGGCCGAACGCTCGCAAAGTGAATTCGTTTCTTGGAGAGCGATACACCTCGAACGACGAACGCCTTGATCATGAGCACCGCGCGCTTTCGTGAATCATCGTTGGAGCGGAGAAAGATCGTCTTCCTGATTTCGCCCGTCATTTTTCTCGAATCGTATGTGCCGCTCACCTCGACCGATTCGCCGGGCTGGATGAGAGAGTCGGCCAGCGTGGCTACCGTGCAGCCGCATGTGGTATTCACGCTCTCGATGATAAGCGTTTCGTCTCCGTCGTTTCGAATCCGGATCGAGTAGGGGACGACATCGTCTCCCTCGATCACGCCCAACTCGACGCGGGGCGGGTCAAATACAAGGCTCGGTGCGGCGTGAACCGATGTCAGTGCCGGAGAGAGGAGAGCGGTCAGCGCGAGAATGGCGATCGTGGTGGGGCGACGGCGGGAAATCGTCATGATAGAAGCGTCCCTGCAATGGCGGCCGTCATCCATGAGGCGAGGGCACCGGCGAACATCGCCTTCAAGCCGATTCTGGCAAGATCGCCTCGCCGCTCAGGTGCGATACCCGATATGCCGCCGATCTGGATGCCGATCGATCCCAGATTGGCGAATCCGCACAGCGCGTAAGTCGCAATAATCACCGAGCGCTCCTGAAGTTGGTCCTTGATACTGCCTAGTTCCAGATACCCGATGAACTCATTGATCGAGATTTTGGTTCCCAACATACTTCCCACGGCGAGCATATCTTCTTTGGGGACCCCCATGCACCAGGCGAGGGGTGCGAATGCATAACCCAGAATCTGCTTGATACTGACGCCGGCGAATCCCAGAAAGAAGTCGAGCATGGCCACGAGGCTTAAAAAAGCGAGCAACATGGCGCCCACGTTCAGAGCGAGCTTGAGACCCTGGCCCGCGCCGGCGGCGGCGGCATCGATCACGTTGGCAGCCGGCTTGTCATCGGACATCAGAGCGCCGTCCATGGTGATCGGCTTACCGGTTTCGGGGATCATGATCTTGGCGATCACAAGCGCAGCGGGAGCGGACATGACCGACGCGGCGAGCAGATGCCCGGCGTCGATTCCGAAACGGACATAGGCGGCCAGAACGCCGCCGGCCACTGTGGCAAATCCACCTGTCATCACGACCATGAGTTCCGACATTGTCATCTTGCCGACATAAGGTCGGATGACGAGAGGCGCTTCGGTCTGACCGACAAAAATGTTGGCCGATGCGGAGAGTGTCTCCGCGCCGCTCGTTCGAAGTGACTTCCGCATGACCCATGCGAAGACACTGACGATTCTTTGCATGATTCCCAGGTGATAGAGAACACCCATAAGGGACGAGAAGAAGATGATTGTCGTCAGGACGTGAAGGGCGAAGATCGTGCCGATGGGAACCGGGTCTCCCGTCGCGAGGTCAATCAGGCCGTACGGTCCCGGGCCGCCGATCCCTTCCACAACGCCCGGCACACCCCGATAGAGATTGTTGAAGAGAAACGCGGCGCCGTGGTCCGTGAAGCTGAGCATTTTCGCCGCTGATACCCGGGCGAACGTAAAGACCACCTGGCCTGGTCCTGTTTTCAATATGAGAAGGGCGAAGATCCACTGGAGGGCGAGACCGACCAGGACGAGCCGATAGTCGATCTTCTTTTTGTCGGTTGAGAGGAGCCACGCGATCCCCAGAATCACCAGAACACCGATTATGCCGACATAGCGTCCCAAGCGGTTCTCCTTGCCCCGGTATCCGGGTGGGGAAGTGGAGCGGCCCTGGCCACTCCGCCATCATGCGGTCCCTGTGAGGGTACAAACCGCCCCCATGGGTGTCAATCGCTCGTTCATCTGTTACGGTCGGGGTAGATATTAATACGGAATGGGGCGCGCCGGATTGCAGTCAAAATCGACAGGGATGGATCTTTTGATTGTGACCGTGGCGGCGCTCGCTGTCCGTATGGTCTACCTGTTTTCGATTCAGGGAGAGCCGCTCTTTGACTTTCCCCAGGTGGACGCGCGGGTCTACTGGGATGAGGCGATTCGGATCGCAGGAGGGGGGAGTGGCCCTGCCGGCGATGCCGCGAGCGCCGGGGTATATTACACGCCGCCCCTTTTTAAATGGGTGCTCGCTGCACTTGTGAAGCTTTTCGGGGGGGATGCCGGTGCCGCCCGCTGGGCTCTTGCCCTTCTTTCTTCGCTCACGGCGCCTGCTGTCTGTGCGCTCGCCCGGCCCATTCTAGGCCGGGGGGGGAGCCTCGCGGCCGGCATGCTGGTTGCGTTTTACGCGCCTGCCGTCTTTTACGGAGCGGAGCTCCTGAGCGCTTCTACCGTGCTCCTACTGAACGGCACCATGCTCGTCCTGCTTCTCTGCGCCGAAGAGCGGGGGAGGGGAGGCGGGGCCGCACTGTTTCTAACAGGTGGCCTCCTGCTCGGACTCTCCGCCATCACAAGGCCGACGATCCTGCTGTTCGCGCTGTTGCTTCTGATTCGATACGGGCGCATGCCACGCCGGGCGGGGATGCTCCTCGCCGGGATCGCGATCGCCATCGTGCCTGTAACGATCCAGAATATGATGGCCGGCGATTTCGTCCTCGTCTCGTCGAATGGGGGTCTCAACTTCTACATGGGGAACCATGAAGGGACGGACGGACGGTCGGCGCGGGCACCGGAACTCCCGAATGAACCGGGGGAGGCGAGACGGGCGGCCGAACGAATCGCCGCGGCTGAGTCCGGCCGGTCACTCAAGCCAAGTGAGGTCTCATTCTACTGGTTTCGGAAAGGAATCAACTGGATCGCAGGGGACCCGGCCGGTTGGGCTGCGCTCACTTGCAAGCGAACCATCTATCTTCTGAATGACCGCGAAATATCTGACAACATCGACTTCCATACTCTTCGTGAAGTGAGCCTGCCGCTTAAGCTGACGCCCTTACGATTCGGGCTGTTGCTGGCACTCGGTGCCGTCGGTTTACGTCGAGTTCTTCGCACACGGGAAGGACGGCTTCTGGCACTCTATGGAATGGCTGTCGCACTCCCGCCGATCCTCTTCTTCGTGGTCGGCCGTTTCCGATTGCCCCTTCTTCCGTTTCTCGCGGTTGCCGGTGCTGCGGGAGCGATCGATATCGTTCAAACGATCCGCCGATGGAACTCGGTTTCGTGGAAAGAACGGGCAAGTCCGATTCTGCTTTTCTTCATCGTACTCAATCTGTCACTTCTTCCCTGGTTCGGCATCAATCGGGACATGTCGTGGCACTACCATTATCTATGCGGCGATACGTTTTACCGGAAGGGTGATCCCGACCGGGCGGTCCTTTCGTTCGAAGAGTCCTTTACCAGAAATCCCGATGTCCCACTCACTCGAAACGCACTTGGATTCCTGTACGCCGAACTCGGCCGGAATCTCGATCGGGCGGAAGAGCTCATTCGGGGGGCAATCGCCCGTGAGCCGGGGCGGCGGCGCTTCTATCTCGACAGTCTCGGCTGGGTTCTCTTCAAACAGGGGCGGCTCGATCATGCGGCCGAGGCCTTCGAAGAGGCGATCCCCCTCTTTGCCCCCGAAGAGAGGGGGTCGAGGGAGGAGGCCGAGCGACATCTGGGGCAGGTCCGGCGTGCGATCGAACAGTCTCAAGACAGGCCCCGCTGACCCCTCTTTCCGTTGACTCAACTTCGACCCTGGTGCTATCTTTCTCGTCTGGCCCGTTCCGGCGTGGCTCAGGGGCCCTTAGCTCAATTGGCAGAGCAGCTGACTCTTAATCAGGAGGTTGAAGGTTCGATTCCTTCAGGGCCCATAATCTCTTATCCCACGCTTTGGTTGCAGTTTCCCTCGATTTGAACGATAATAATAGTGAACGGCCCCACCCAGGGGACCACGCATCGCAATATGGGGGCGAATGGACTCGACGGGTGTGAAGTAAGGACTGGCCGCGTGCCGAGGATGTCGTCGACCTTGTAATAACGGCGGCAAAAACCAACTGCCAATAACGATCTGGCACTCGCCGCTTAATTAAAGCGGTGCGTTCGACCACTCCTCGCCTGTAGGGGGCGGACTCGAGCGACGACTATACAGGCTAGCCTCAAGTCACGGCCCGAGAGGAGAGGCGAAATTTTAGGGCTAGACCTTGTTGGAATCCTGCCGGCCGGAGTCCGATAAAGGCGACACAATAATAGACTTGGCTACGCACGTAGACTCCTGTTTTGAACCACTCTCGGACGCGGGTTCGATTCCCGCCGCCTCCACCACTAAGTCTGCTTTTTCTCGGGCGAATGCGCCCGCTGCCGCCGACCCGAGTACTCTCGAGCTATCGAAAAACAACGTGGATGCGAAGATCGAAGATCTTGAGTAATTCCACGATGAATCGGCAATAGGTGCTCCGAATGGCGGCCGGTCGGGGGTAATGGTACTCTGCATGACGGCAGGCGCTACCTCTTGCAAGATGCAAACTTCTTGTCCTCCCTATTCGGGCCGGTGACTGGAGACCGCTTGGGAAGCCAACCAAGGGGCAGGTTGGGGGTGGCATACTTCCTGCATGTATAGTCGCTACGATGACGTCCGCCGGAGCTCACTATGTCTAATCAAGAACAGGGCTTTACTCTCATAGAGCTCATGATCGTGATCGTGATCATCGGGATACTAGCCGCGATTGCCGTTCCGAATTATGTCTCCATGAAAAGCCGCGCCTTCGACGCGTCAATGAAATCCGACTTGCACTCAGCCATGATGGCCCTGGAAGACTACTCCATCCAATTCAGCTCCTTGCCTCCCAACTACGCCGTCTTTGAAGCCTCCACGGGATTCGCTCTCTCTCCAGGGGTCACGTGGGACAAATTCAGTGTAATTCTCAAGAACGGCGTGCAGTCGATCCACATGCATCTCGCTCACTCCGGTTCGACCAACAAGTGGCATGCGCACTACCCGGCCGAAGGCAACAACATCGAGATTCGTTGACCGGAATCATCCGGTTAGGATGCACTGTTCAGGATGCGACCCCACGTAGCTCTCCCTGGATGACCTCACCACCGCGCGTCAGACCCACGATCAGTGCCAACAGTACCACCACCCCACGACACCCGACGCGGGATGCATCGTCGTGCCCGCCACTATAAACTACAGAAGCGCTGCGAATCCGGTAAGCAGAGCGTAAGGAAACTGCGTATTGACGTGCGCGGCATTGTCGCACCCGGTTGCCATCGAAGTGAGTATGGTGGTGTCGGAGATGGGTGACCTGTGATCCCCAAAGATGTCCCCCGAGAGCACCGGGCCAGGGTCCCCGTCATCGGGGCGTTCAGTGTCACGGCCAACGCTGGAGAGATGTTTTAATCCGTCTCCAAAATATCTCCACGACCGGGGCGTACGGGAGTGGACTGGCGTAGACTCCCGTGGACAACGAGAGGTGTCTAAACTCCAGTTGTACAAACCAATTAGGACGTAAGCCGTGCGCCATCACCAGGTTAAGAATTATGCCTCAATCGGGTTCGATTCCCGCCGCCTCCACCAGGTAACCCGTTGCCATGCAGCGGGATTTCTCTTTGAGGGAGGCCGATCGACGGTTTTCACGCAACTAACCGGACAGATTGCACGATACAACAGTGATCGGAGCCTTGCGGGAGACTCTGTCCCGTGGCACAATAGACGGATTGCAAGCCTGAGCCTATCAGGCTGGCCTACGCCGAGAAAGGAGACCGTCATGTCGAAGATTCGACCGAACAATAAACCCACGGCACCGCTCCGTACCGGGAAACCTAGCGCTTCGAAACAGATACAGAAACGGACGAGCGAAGAGACGAAGCCTGCCGTCGACCAGGCACCCGATCACGGGAAGACGGCTGCCGGCTTCACCAAGTCAAAGACGAGCCGCATGGGGAAGCTTATCAAGGGAAAGCCGGCGGCAGGAAACCGCGCGGCGGTCGCCGGCAAGGGCAAAGCGAAAAATCTGAGCGGGCTCATGAAGAACATCGTGAGGAGGACCATCCGGATTGCGAAGCGGAGAATGGCTAGACTTACACTCAGAGTCGACCGTTTTAATAATATCATGCTAAGGCATCACGAACTCGGGTATGTCGTTCGCCTCGGAAGCAAGCATGGCGATGAAAACGAGGAAGAGATCAAAAAGGCAGGCCTGCGGCTCAAGGAGTTGGGGGCCGGTGCGGGAGATGGATCGCCTGGACTCACACGACTCATGGAACAGACCGCTGATCTCGACCAGAACAGCTCACCAGCCGAGTGGGCGGCAAAATTCAAGGATGCCCGAGAACTGATCGATCAAACGAGTCAGGAGCTGAGCGGCCTCGAGAGCCAACTCGCGCGCGAACTGCAGTCCACGGAGGAAAAGTTGGCGGAGGCCAAAGAGACGCAGAGTGAGATCCTGGATAAGTTCGAGAAAAACGTGGACTCCATCCTGAACAACATCTGATCGCGAAGGCATGGCGGTGCAACCTGGCATGTCGCCATGTCGGTCGCCGGAGTCGTCCGGGTTTCACGGAAAGGTCGCCTCCTCCGATGCACCGCGTCGCCACGCGCTTCATTATCCCGGCCCTCCCTTCATAGACGGGGAGGGCGAGGGACAGAACACGCAGCCTGGCCGCCTCCACTAACTGAATTAGTTTTGATTCCCAGCCTCAGGCACTAATCCGTCTCCAAGCAGCCGGCTTGCGAATTCCCGCGACAATCTTACCGCGCCGACCTCCTTCAGGTGATTGGTGTCGCGGAACTCGTCGGGAGAGATTTCGAAATCGCGATCGAAGTTATGGAGCGGCACGCCGAGTTCGGCGGCCACTTCTTCCGCCGCCGCTACATACGCCGCGTACATGTCCCCGTCCCAGAATTCTCTATGATCAGCGGTGATCGGCAAAATGAAGAAGACGACTTTCAGGCCGTCTTCCCGTGCGGACTTTACCAGTTTTTTTAAATACTTTATCTGGATGCCGCCGAGCGCGTAGTCCTTGAGTAGCGTCCCTGTGTACTGCTCCCGGATCTTTTCGAGCCTGAGGTCATCCATCGTGCCGTGGTGCGGGTCGAATCCTTTGTAACCTCGCCCCCATGAATAGCGATGCAGATATTGGGCAAGCGATGTCTTTCGTTTCCCGGACTGGGGGGCGCTTTCCCCATTGTCCTCCATTTTTTCGCCATCCTCGATCCGGATCTCCTCCTGCCGCTCGCCCTTCCCGAATCGATCCTCGATGATTCCCTTAATCTCGGTGAATCGGGCGGAACTGACAAGGAGCTGGCTCGAGGCGTCGCTCAGATCGCCGGCACGCAAGTGCTTACCGAATGTGCTCACATGTGCGTAGCGTGCCTCTTCGTCTCGCATGTACGAGTCGTTCATCGAGGCACCGCAGATCTCGATGGCGAGCACACCGTTGGGGATTGTCGACTTCTTGGCCCACGGCCGGATTTCGTCTAAGTAGATCTTGTAGAGGCCGATGTTGGTAACCGCCAGCTCCCAGATACTCGCGACCCACGGCCGATGCCCTGTCTCTTCCGCCCATGCTTTTTCGATTACCCTCGGCCAGATGCCGCGCCGCACCCGCGATGTGCCAAGCACGAAAACGAATGGGCGTCTGGTTTCGAAACTCGGCGCGTCATCGACGACCCGGATCGGCCCCGATTCGAGAGTTCGAATGCCGACCTCACTCGCGATCATGAGCGCCGCACACCAGATCAGAGCTTTCGTCGCCTTGTTCAATCTCGCCCCTAGAATTGAAAGTAAATGAACGCCACTTTGTCCGCCTGAAACCATGCGGTCAGATAGAGCAACATAGCGAGCGCAGCGCCTTGTACTGCCGCCGGCATCTCAATCCAGAGCGGACGGTCGATTCCGTGCCGCTCGATGAAGTACTGTCCTGTGCAGAGCAGAATGAGCGCGCCCGTCCAACCGAGCGCCATCTGTTCCCCCCCCAGACTCTCCCACGCGGTCACCATTCGCGTGATGTATTGCCACGCCGTCGGGAGGTCGGCCGATCGAAAGATGACGAGCCCCACCGCGTGAATGCTGACGGTGATGATTCCGCGCACGACTCCGAAGAAGCCACCGCGATTCTCGTCTCTTACGCTGGTGCCGATCCCGAGGATCCTCTCCAGCATCAGGATCAGCCCGTGCAACCCGCCCCATACGACATAGGTAAGCGCTGCACCGTGCCAGAGCCCCCCGAGGAACATGGTGATAAAGAGATTCGCATAAGTGCGGGAAAGACCTTTCCTGCTTCCGCCGAGCGGGATGAACAGATAGTCGCGCAGCCACGTGGAGAGCGAGATATGCCACCGCTGCCAGAACTCGGTGATCGATCGTGCCAGATACGGATTCTTGAAGTTCTCAGGGAGTTTGATGCCGAACGCGCGGCCGATACCGACCGCCATGTCGGAGTAGGCGGAGAAATCGCAGTATACCTGGAGCACGAATGCGAAAGCGCCGCCCCAGAGCGTGATTGCTCCGTAACCTCCGGGGGCTTGAAATATGGTGTCGACGAAGAGACCTACGTTGTCGGCGATTGCTACCTTCTTGAAGAGACCGAGCAGGAAGCGATGCGTGCCGCTCGAAACGTTTCCCATGCGCAGTTGCTTCATCGATACGATTTGAGGGAGGAACTGCGTACTCCGCACGATCGGCCCCGCCACGAGCTGCGCGAAAAACGAAACGTAGAGCGCGAAATCGAGAAGGCAGCCACAAGGTGACGTTTTCTTCCGATATATATCGATCGTGTAGCTCATTGTCTGGAACGTGTAGAACGATATTCCAACGGGGATGTTTCCCGGGAAACGAATCGGCACTATGCCGAGCGATGACCAGATCGGCTCAGCAAGTTCAATAAAGAAGTTCCCGTACTTGAAAACACCAAGAAAGCCTAAGTTGGTGAATAGACTTGCGAAGAGCCAGCCACGCCGCGCGCCGAGACGATCCGTCCTCGCAAGACGTTTTCCGGCGTGGTAGTCGATCGCCGTGGAAATGAGCAGGAGCGATAGATAACGCCAATCCCAGTTGGCATAGAAGAGGTAACTCGCTACAAGCAGTAGAAGCTTCCGGGGACGGGATGCAGGAAGGATCGCGTAGAGCGGGAGCAGAAGGGCGATGAAAACGGCGAATATCGATGAGTTGAAAAGCATACGATCTTAATAGTAGCACAGCGATCGGCAGGGTATCCACCGTTCAAGGCGCTGGTGGACGCTCTGACTCAGGAAGTACCGCTGGTGCTTCTCCCCGTGCTGGGAGTAAGTCGCACCACAGCGAGAACGGGATTCCAACCGGTAGGATGAGAGCTGATCCTGAAAGGTGCCTCTCTATCTGATAAGCACCAGCTTCGTCACGACCCTTTTGTCTCCGACGCGTAGCCTGGCAAAGTAGATTCCGGACGGCGCGGCGCTTCCGCCCGAACGTTTCCCTCCCCATACGATCTGATGCGCCCCGGACAAGAGGCTCTCGTCCACCAACCGCTTCACATGCGATCCGCGGGCGTCATAGATGTCGAGCCGGACATGGCCAGCTCCGGAGAGAGCGAATGACAACGTCGTCGTTGGATTGAACGGATTCGGCTCGCTCCTGATTGTGAGCTTGCCGGGTGCCGGCACTTCGGATCCCGGCAGGCCGGTTGCCGAAACTCTGAGTACCGGCCCATACGTTTCAACCCCGCCGGTTATCAAATCGCCTTGCAGGTAGTATTCTCGATCGAGAGGCGCGATCGAATCGAAATACACGAAGCCTGCTCCCCCACTCAAGAGGGACACATCTTCGGTAGCTAGAACTTCGTAGTCACCTGACGGAGCGGGACCGCCGATCAGATGGACTCGCAGGAATTGTGATACGTCAACTACCGTCCAGTTTACTCTGACCCCAGCTTCCTGCTCGACCAGAGTGATTCCGCCGATCTCGACCTGCATCGGGAAAAACGTGCAAAGCGCGCCGGCGCAAAGTCTGACCCGGCATTCCCGTGTTGCAACTCTGTCAAACTCATCCTGCATCGTAACCGTAAACGGATAGGTGCCGCGCCCGGCGCTCGACGTTCCTGAGACAAGGCCCGTTTGAGGATCAATATCCAGACCGCTCGGAAGTCCGACCTGGGACCAGGTGAACGGCGGGAATCCCTCGGCGGCGATGAACGGGCCTGGCGCGACGTACGGTTGATTCCGTTTCGCCTGTGGAAGCGGGCAGACCGGGTCCTGTTCGTCGATTGCGACCGTGACAGCGCAATCGGAATACGTTCCGCACGTAGAGTGAGGGTCGGTGAAAATTACGGGCTCGAGCTCGGTCGACAGATATCCGGACCCAGGACCGTGAAGCAGGAAACCGACGCATGGTTCCGAGGCGACTTCATAGATGAGCGAACCGAGAGTTGATGGAATGGCAACCGGCTCTGTGAAACTGAAGTCGGTCGATTGTACGATGAAGCAGTTCATCAAGGGGTACTGACTCTGGAGCTCAGCCGGAACGGCGGCGGACTGCAAAGGAATATCGGTCCATGCGGGTGGAGTGTTGTAGATGAACGTGTCGAGAAGAACGGAATTGGAATCGAGCAGGCAGAATGTACATGCCCAGCTGGTGGTCGAAGCGAATCCATCGATGAACAGATCAAGAGTATCGACCGAGCCGATCGGAGCAAGGATTGTTCCCAGATCGACGGAGGGATCACAGAGCATGTCGCCGTTCCGGTCGAACCCCAGAAAGCTGGGGCCGATGGTGACTTCGCAGCTTACAGTGTCTGTCAGTCCCAACTGGTCGACCGCCGAGACTTCGAACAAGAATGTGCCCGCCTCTAGGGGCGTGCCGCCGATCTCCCCGCTAAGAGAGTCAATAAGCATTCCTCCGGGTAGACCGGCTTGTGACCAGATGTAAGGATTCAGCCCTCCGTTCGCGGAAAAGACTGACCCGGCCGGGTATGGCTCGTTCGGATCTGAGGTGGGAAGGGGGCAGGCGGGGACGCTTTCGTCGATCTGGAGTGGATCCACCACACGCAGTGCACAATCACGAGAGCTGGTGACGTACTTGTCTGTAACGGAAACGGTGAAAGGATAGTTTTCGACGGAAGTCGCGCTGCCGACCAGCTGCCCGGACCCTGGATCGATCGTGACGCCTGGAGGCAGTCCGGAAGCCGACCAGCCGATCGGGGGAATGCCCTCAAAGAAATGGAAAGAATACGCCGCCGGAATCGGCGCGCCGCGGAGGACGAAAGGCAGTGGACAGATCGGATCTAACGTGTCGATCAATACGGGGAATCCAGCATCGATGGAACATTCGCGGTTGTCGGATTGCCCCAAAGAGTCGGTGACGGTTACAGTAAATAAGAACGGGCCTGTCTCATTTGTCTGACCGCTGATTTCGCCGGACGGCGATATGAAAATCCCCGTGGGTAACCCGGACGCGGTCCAGCCATAGGGGGGAAGCCCTCCCGAAGCCTGGAACGTCGTCCCTGCGGGGTACGGCTCGCCAGGCGTCGCTGGTGGAATCGGGCACTCGGGCTGGAGCGTACCAACTTTGAGTTCTCGAAAGACGCGCATCGAGCAGGTTCGTGAATCGGTGGATGCGAACTGCTTCAGTTCCGAGTCCGCCACGGTTACCGTAAATACGTATTTCCCGGTATTTGCCGGTATGCCGACGACAAATCCCGTATTCGAAATGATTGCCATCCCTGTCGGGAGGCCGACGCTCGACCATATGTATGGCGGCGCTCCTCCGAGTGCCTTGAATTGCACGCTCTCAGAGTACGGTTCCGTCCTCATCCCATGGGGAAGGGGGCAAGCAGGATTGTCGGGATCGACCATGACATCTTCGACTATCACGAGCGAACAGGCACGCGATGCCTGATCGCCCAGACTGTCGGTCACGGTAGCGACAAACGAGAAATCGCCCATGGTGGTCGGCGTGCCGACCACCTCGCCGGTCGGTGGGTCGATGTCGAGCCCGGTGGGCATACCGGTTTGGGACCATGTGTAAGGGGGGGACCCGCCCGCTGCCGTGAATACAACTTCGCCGGGATAAGTCTCGCCGACATGACCGGGTGGAACCGGACATTCAGGAGAGACTCCATTGACGGTCAGGGAGAGTCCGCACGGTTGCTGCGAGCAGACATCGGCCGGGTTATCAAAAACAACTGATTGAAGACCGGTCGAAAAATAACCGCTGAGTGAACCGTCGATCACAAAACCGACGCATGTGGCCTCTGCAATCTCGTAGGCGAATGACCCGAGTCGTGCCGGCAATTGAATCGGGTTCGTAAGGTCGAAGTCAACTGCCTGAGCGATCAGGCACTTCGCTCTCGGGAAGAAGGCGCGCAATTCGAGCGGCACTGTGACGCTGTGCAGATCGATCTGTGTCCAGTTCTGTGGGGCGTTGTAGAGAAATGTGTCAATAATGATAGAGTTCGAGTCGTTGACGCAGAAAGTGCAGCCCCAAGAAAATATTCCCACCGAGGCATCCATAAAGAGATCGAATGTATCGCGGACGCCCGCGACTCCGGTGGCGACCCCCATGTCCGAAGGGGAGTCACAGAGCAAGTCCCCGTTTCTGTCGAGACCTATGAAATCGGCGGATACTTTCGGGCATAGGAACGCGAGGAAAAAACAAATGAAGAATGCCGGGGGATGACTCCTGTGACCGGAGACCATGGTGACACTCCTTTTAGAATTTATATATTCCGCGACCAGAATAGTTTAGCATGTAACCGTAGGGAGGTCAATCGGGCCGTGACAGTATGACAGTCTCAATCCCATCTTATCTGGTACTAGCCGCGCTTCTTGCTCTGGCAGCCTCAGGCGTCGGAGCAGACTCGCACGATAAGAAGTTGTCGCCGTATATTGTCGTGCTCGGTATTGCCCAGGACGGAGGGGTGCCGCAAGCAGGTACAAAAGAGCATCCCGGCTGGATCGACGAAGCAAGGCGCCGCCGGGTCGTCAGCCTTGCCGTTGTCGACCCGGCAAGCTCCGAGCGCTGGATGTTTGAAGCGACGCCTGACTTCCGGGAGCAGCTCCAGATGCTCGACAGAATCGCCCCCGCTGAAGAAAAGCCGGGTCTGGACGGCATCTTTTTGACGCACGCCCATATCGGCCACTATACCGGGCTGATGTTTCTCGGCCACGAGTCGCTCGGCGCGAAAGAGGTACCTGTCTTCGCCATGCCGCGAATGCACGAGTACCTGACCACAAACGGCCCCTGGAGTCAGCTCGTTAGCTATAAGAATATTTCTCTTCGATCTCTCGAAGAGGATAGAGAATTAGAGTTGAACAGGCGACTCCGGGTAAAGCCTGTTCTCGTGCCACACCGCCAGGAGTTTTCCGAAGTCGTCGGGTATGTCATTCATGGTCCGGAACGGGCTGCGCTCTTCATTCCCGACATCGATAGCTGGGAAACATGGGACGAGTGGGGAACGAGAATCGAAGAGATGATCGCGGACGTTGATGTCGCTTATCTGGACGGCACTTTCTTTGATAACGGTGAAATCCCGGGCCGCGATATGTCCGGCTTTCCGCACCCTTTTATCAGACATAGCATGCGACGTTTTGAATCGTTGCCTGCAAGTGAGCGCGCGAAGGTGCGCTTCATCCATTTGAATCACACGAACCGGGCTATCTGGAGGGGTTCCGATGCTCGCAGTGAGATCGAGGCACGCGGGTATCATGTGGCGGAAGAGCTGGAGCGATTCAAGCTATAGCCTGCCTTGGCACCTGCGGTGTCATCCGCGCCGGCTACCGGAAGTAAGCTCGGTCGCGGAGGTCCCCAGGTAGTTCACGCAACCGGCGCTCTCGATAGGTCTCATAATAGCGATCGTAAAGATCGCCATGTCTGGCCGGCGAGTAACTGAAATAGAGGTATCTTCGGTGTCGATCGGATCGATTCGGCCCGGAGCGATGGGGAACGAGAGTATGAAAGAAAACGACATCACCCGGTTCTGTTTCAAGAAGGAGAGCATTCGACGTATCGATCCGGTCTTCCTCGATGTCATCCATCTTGCCCGGTCGGTTGAATACAATGTCGTGATAGCCGAGAAAGAGCTCCATCGCTCCGTTATCGGCTCCCGCCTTGTCGATGGATATGTAGGCGGTGATGATATCTTCGGCGGGAATGCCCACTCCCTGCCAATAGGCAAAGTCCTGATGAAGGGAGTAACCACAAACGCCTGGAAATTTGGCAATCAACTTATCCTTGAACAGGAGTACATCTTCGCCAAGAAGATCGGCGGCGGCGGCGATCATCCTCTTGTCGCGGGATAACGCGTCGAATTGGGGCGAGAGGTCTCTCACCGGATCGAATCGGTCGATGACGGGCTCTCCTGAGAGAGTGTTCCGGGTATAAGCGCGGAGATTAGCGATGTCGGCAAGTGAAGAGTCCGCGAATATTCGCTCACTCTCCGCTCGCATGATCGCCACTTCTTTCTCGTCGAATTGACGATCGAGTTTCAGGTAGCCCTCCGCACCGAACTGCTCGATTTGCTCCTTGCTTAGGCCTTTGGTCATTTCCTCGTTCCCTCCGGTACCATCATTTTAGTCCACTCCATCTGGGCGCAGACGGGTTGGAAGTTCTCACCCTTGTAAAGGGCCTCCCCCTCCTCGCCCGCGATCGCGAAGCATCCGACACCGGCGAGATCCCTCTCGCGGGCCGCTCTACGGGCGGCACGCAGGATCTCACCACCGACTCCGCTTCTCCTGTGATCAGGATGAACCAGCAGGTTCTTCAGCCGCAGCGCGAATTCGAATTCCATAAGACCGACAGTCGCACGTGGCTCTCCGTCGACTTCGACCAGGAACATCTGAATTCCGCCTGTTGTGCTCTTGCGTTTTTCGATCGCGACCCAGTCTTCTGCCGGGATCTCATGGCCGTCGGGGACTCCTTCTCCAGCTTGGTGAATCGTGAGCTTCAATGCCCAGTCGCGTTCATCCGCTATCAATCGGAACGTTTTGTGATGTCGAGAGGCCGTATGGATCGGCCTGGCGAAGTAGCCGACCTCTATTCGATGATTGAAACCGGCTTGTAGAAGTCGATCGCTACCAATGAAATCGATTGGTGTATAAATCCGCGCCAATCCGGCGCCGATCTCTCGAAACCGTTCTTCGGTTCGCTGAACCCAGTCGCTCGTGGCAGCGCCCTCGCCCGAACCGAGAAACGCAACCGCTCCCGGCGGGAACGATTCGGCGCCGTGCGCTCGGAACAATAGTCCGGGCCGGAGAGACTCACGCTCTGCGTCCAATGAGAAATATTCGATTTCGCTTTTCAGCAGCCACGCGGCGGCATCAATGTCCGGGACCACCGAATTCCTCCAATATCAGCTGACTCTTCCGGTGTGACTAATCAAAAGGCGTCTTGTTCTTGGCGACGAGGCCGAGCTTCGTACCCCCGTTTCATGCTGGCCCGGACTAACGCCTTAGGAATCAGACCTGAGCTTGGTTAACTGCTGTTCCGCATCGTTCATTTCCGGAGGGCGGTAGTCTGCATTCTGCCAGATCTGCAGGAAAGTCTCGAAGGAGTCGATCGCCTTTTCGTTCCAGCCGGACGCCTCGTAGGCGAGGCCAAGTTCGTAGTAGACAAGAATCGAAAACGGAAATAGAGACAGTCGATCCATGTCGACGTAGTCCCGTGCCATGACCAGCCACTCGACCGCCTCGTCGAGACGCCCGACCAGGCGCGATGCTTTACCTAGGCGATAGAACCAGTACAGGTCCTTCTGCTGATCGACGCAAAGGCGGTAGAATCGCGCCATCTCCCCAAAGTCTCCGTGTGCCTCTGCAAGGGCGCCCCGTGCCCCGAGGTAATGCTCTTCCGTACTCCGAGTCAACAGGGCCAGTTCTCTCAGGGTTTCGACATGGTCATCCGCCAGATCCACCCGCCCGGCGCGAAGGGAGACCCATATTGCAGCCTCGTACATCCAGTGGAAATCGTGAGTCTCGTGATCACTGGCGATCGCGATAGCCGACCGAATCGCATGGAGTGCATCTTTGTGTTGTTCGAGAATCGAGTAAGCGAAAGCGGAGTACTGTGTGAGGAAGGCCCACATATCGTAGTCTCCGCGAGCTTCGGCATGCGCAATCTCAGTCTGCAGGCGTTGTAGTGCTGCTTGATAACGGCCTTGATACAAAAGGACTTCGATCAAGCCCCGTTTCCCCAGGCGTCCGCCGTTATCGATGCTCCCATCCGCGAGCTCGCGGAAGATCCGTATGGCCTCGACGTCGTCACCCAGCAATAGATTCACTATTGCAAGCTTATAGCGAGAACTCGGCATGAAGTCGGGCTTGATGGCGCGCGCCTTTTCGTAAGAAGCGCGTGCCTCTTCGAGACGACCCTGCAGCGCGTAGAGATCGCCACGACTATCGCGAGGATTCGGTTCGTTCGGCCGCAAGTCGATGTATCTGTTGATTGCCTGGATCGCATCATCCCACCGACCGACCTTCTGATAGGCATAAGCGAGCTGATTATACGCCGGCGCGTGCGACGAATCGGCGATAATCGCCCGTTCGTACGCCTCAAGGGCTTTCAATGAGTTCGACTCGTGTGCCATCCCGAGCTTAAACCAGGCAGTCGGATCATCAGGGAGCCGATCTGTAATCTCTCGGAGTTTTGCCGTCGCGGCATTGAGCTCTCCGTGAAGTTCGAAATCGAGGGCCTGGATTTCCAGTCGCTCTCGCCAGGTCGTCCGGTCGATGTGGCGAAGCGCGGCCTGAATGTAGATAAGCGCATCCTTGTCCCTCTGTTCGGTCAATCTCAAGACGGACAACATGTAATATGCTGAAGCAAATGTTGAGTCAATCTCGACAGCCCGGGTCAGCTCCTCGAACGCTTCAATCTTGGAGAACTGTTGCAACTTATCAACGCCGAGGACAAAGTGGCGGTAGGCTTCAGGCGAGTCCGTGGTAATCTCCGAAACCCTGGGATCCGGTTCGTGCTCTGAATCATCCGGCAGATCGAGATCGCGCTTCAGCTCACTGGTCAATCTGTCGACGACTGCAAATATGTCTTCACTCGGTTTGCCGACGACTCTCTGTGAGGTCGAGACGTTTCCGCTCGCCACATCCGCGACCTGACTCGTGAGCACGAGAACGGGTTCTGTCTGGAGAATCGTGCCCGTCAGCATCCATTGCCCGCCCGCTTTCCGTGCGACCGCTTCAGAGAGACCTCCATCGATCGGGAGGGTGGAATCGTGGCCGAGTGATTTGGCCACATCGAAGATGCGCTGCCGCGAGATGACCTGCAGGAAATGGGATTCTGATAGGTCGGCAACGAGAAGGCTGGATATGATCATGCCGAGGTTCTTGCTTCCTTCATCCCTGACGAGGTTTTCAAAGTCAAAAATAACGAGCCGGCTCTGACTCGCCTCTGCAGGTGCCACGATCACGGGTCCACGGTTCCAGGGTTTCCAGAGCAATCCGGCAACGACAAGAGTACCGGCGATGATCGCGGGAGTCAGCCAACCGGGTCGATCGTTCTTTCGGGGAATATCCAGTGCTGATGCCTGGATGGATCCGTCCTGAACTTTCCGTTCTCGCCTGATATCCGCTGCGAGGTCGGCGGCAGTCTGGTAGCGCAGTGCGGGATCCTTCTCGAGAAGCTTGGATACGATCTGCTCCAACCCGATCGGAACACCCGCGCGGTACCGAGCAAGCGGATCCTGTACCCGATGCAGAACCAGATCGAGTGTGGCGACCTCTGTGTCGGCTTGAAACGGCTGGTGCCCCGCAATCATTTCGTAGAGAACCACGCCGAGCGAGAAGAGATCCGATCGTTGGTCCACACTGTCGCCGCGCGCCTGTTCCGGTGCCATGTAGCCGACGGTACCTAGTGTAGTTCCCGTCTTCGTGATCGCTTCAGCGCGGGGGAGCGCCGCGAGTCCGAAATCGAGCAGCTTCGGCCGGTCATTCGAATCAACTACGATATTGCCCGGTTTGATATCGCGGTGAATGACTCCGGCGCGATGCGCTTCTTCCACCGCGCCCGCCAAAGCCTCAGCATAGGCAATGGCCGTCTCCAGCGCGACCGGACCTTCTGACAGAACCTTTCGCAACGGGGAACCATCGACATGCTCCATTGCAATATAGGGACGGCCTTCATGCTCGCCAACCTCATATACATGGACGATGTTCGGGTGATGGAGCGAGGCGGCTGCTTTTGCTTCGCGGGCAAAGCGTGCGCGGATTGTAGAGTCGGTGGCTAGCGAAGGGGGAAGAAATTTGAGGGCTACACTTCGAGAGAGTTTGGCGTCCTCCGCAAGATAGACCTCTCCCATGCCACCCGCGCCGAGTTTGGCGAGAATAAGATAGTGGTTGACCATCTTCCCCACATCGGGCTGGAAGGCAGGTTGAGTTTTGTCATCATTATCGGACATAACAGCACCTATCGGTTAAGCTCTTTATAGGATGGTATATTACCTCGACAGTATGCAAATCCCGATATCTATTTCGCCATTCGATTTCAGTCCGCAATATCGGACCGATCGGTCCGTACTATATCCATGGATCAATCGGCGGGGGGAGAGCCGCACTCCTCACCGCTATCCCCGGAATGCGGCCGACACTCTCCCGGAAAAGAGGAGGTCACATGATCGGAACCAATACGCCCCGCTCAAGCAGTGACAAACGGATCAGTGCCATAATCTTCCTGACACTGTTCCTGCCGATTCTCGGCGCGGTATCACCAGCCGGCGCCATCACCCGGCAAGACGCTATCGATCTTGTCACAACCGATATTATCGACACGCTGAGCGTGAACTACGCGCTTAACGGTTTCGCCATGCAAGTCACTATCCCCGGCGGAACTTTTATCGCACAAAACACAATCGATACACTCACCACGACCGTATCATCGTCATGGTTCATCTGGCTCGATCTGAACCCTCGCGCCCAGTTCGGGCATCCCACAAAGTTCGTGCTCGTCGACGATGCGAGCGGCACCATCGCCTGGACGGCTGACGGCCAATGGTGGCCGTCGGTCGGAGGGGTGGAGCTCTACGCGACGAACGTGGACCGTGATCTGACGGCCGATGCCTTCCTAACATCGTTCGGTTCGGGTGGGGCTATTCCGGGAACGGAGGACGGCCGCTTCCGGTTCCCACGAATTGAGATCCCGGACGACATCAAGCGCCAAAACATCGTGCCGAAAACCGAAGCCGCTGATGTCTGGGGCATCATCATCACGCCGTACGATACGGCGGCGGACAAAGAATTCGGTGCCGATATTCGTTGTGCCATTGAGAGCTTCGAATCGCTCGGAGTCACACCGGATGTTCAGGTGGGCAAGACGAAAGCTGAAATTCTCAGCGCGATCGATGCCCTGCCGCAGGGATGTGACAAGCTTTATGTCTTCTGGACCGGCCACGGCACGCCCGACACACTATGGCTGCCCGGCGGGAAGTTCATCACGGCAAAAGAGTTCGCCTGCAAGCTGAAGGATCAGGCGGCCGATGAGTATTGCGTAATAGTTGAAGCGTGTCATTCCGGCTCACTCCTCGACGAGCTCGCGGAAAAGAAGGTAAACGGCTTTCATTCCATGTCGAGTGACGGCGCCAATAGTTCCTGCTACTTCCTCCAGAGCGACGGCGATGCGGTTGACGGGTCAATATTCCCGTTGGCCTTATGGGATTGCATCCAACAGGGTCTCACCGGGATCGAAGCATTTGAGTGGGCCGATTCAGCGGTCACGGCAATTACCGAAGCGCTGAAGAACGGACCGGACTCGACGAACTGGCGAAAGTGGCTGAATGACTGCAAGAACAACAACACAACTGGCGGCTATGTCCACACTTTCGATGACGCCAAAGGTGAACCGTTCTGCTTCCAGATCGGTGAAGCGTGTTCCACTGTCTGTCTCCGCTTCCCCGGTGGGGCCAGCTCCGATACGTGCGGCAATTTTACGTTGCAGTGTGAAGTTTCGAGCGGGACCGGAACCAGCTGGGTCAACTCGAGCACGTATAACTGGAATCTGGGCAAGTCGATCTATTTTCGAAGGAACGGCACAGCGAACGCCACCGGCAAGTACAAAGTAGTGATGCACTCCAACAAACCGGGCGTACGCATGCTAGCTACGTGGCTTCGGGATACGTCAGAGCCGGTGACGCCGACTCCATTCGGATCCCGCTACAACAACCACTCGATCGGCTGGTTGGACGCTTCAGCGGCAGAATTCAATGACACACTCGGACAAGGTACATTCGGATTCTATAATTATGGATGGTTTCCCGGCACGTTAACGGACGAGGTGCCGGCAACGACCGGCCCGAACTGGTTCCAGCAATTCCAAGTGGAGCTGCCCATGGAAATCGATCCCGATCGGCCGTGGCTCTACAACTCAGGCGATCCGCTACAGGGATTCGCCGACAGCACGGTGCTCATTCTCGGTGCAGCCGACCTGGTCGATCCTTTCGGGGGGATACCGGCGGGGTTCACTGAAGTGTTTGTCAGTATCTGGCAACCGTCCATGGGCGGCGGTTCGATTCAGTTCTCAACGACGATCGGACCGGACGATTTTCTCGGCGGGACGCAAAAAGCGGCTGCTCCGTCTCAGTCGATCGTCAATCTGGGAACGATCTTCCCCGAGCCGCTCTTCCTGACGATTGATGTATTCGGCCCAGACGCCATCGAGTGGGACGCCATCGTGATGATGCCTGGCGAAGCCCTTGTCGTGCCGACCAGCGTGGACCCGTCGACGGCACCGCAGCTGCCCGATACGCGGCTCCATCCGGCCACACCGAACCCGTTTAATCCGACGACCAGGATTCGGTTCGACCTGGACCGTTCCGAGCGGGTGAATGTCTCCGTCTACACGCTCGGCGGGCGTCTCGTGCGAACTCTTTTGGATGAGCGCCGTGATGCCGGTGTGCACGAAGTGACGTGGGACGGCCGAACAGCCGCCGGCGACCCGGTCGGCTCCGGTGTCTACCTCTATCGGATGGAGGCCGATAGCGGTGTCGAAAGTCGCAAGATGATACTCGTCCGGTAAGCGATCGGCGAGAGAGGAAGGCTGATCAATTGCGGGCGGTCCGATTCGGGCCGCCCGCAATTTGTATGAATAGTCTTAATGCGATTCGCGATGACACTCGATGCAGGCGCGATCCCACCCATGATCCTCTGCTTCATTATAGTGGCACTTGACGCAGAGCTGGCGCTGATCGGGGTCCGCGTACGGATTGGGTATCGGGTAGGATCCTGATTCAACTCCATCGTCCCCCAGACGAAGGACGTTGAAATCCCAGCGACCGGCCTTCGGAGCGCTCGTGGCGTGGGCACGGTGACAGCTCATGCAGGAGACTCGATTGGATGACCAGGCTCCGAGCGTACTCGAAATTGCCGCCGCTCGATCTTCGATGGGCACTTCCGGCAGGTAGGCTGTCGATAGATCCGCTCCGAGCGGATCGCTGTCACCATTGTAACGATTGTAGGAGTCACGCTCATCACTCTCCAGTACGTGATCCACATCATGTTCGAATCCGGGGCCGTGGTCTCTGAAGGAGACGTGGCAGTTCATGCACTAGACGGACCAGTTCTGGTTATAGGCCGTGTGAAGATCGGGGCGCTCCTGACTTCCTTCGAGCGGAATTCCGTCTCCCAAAGGGGCCGGGTTGAGAAATAGATAGTCACCAGCCGCTACCTGGCCGGCGCCATAGAGCATGCGAAAGTTCCCGTTCCCATGCGGGTCGTGACAACTTGTGCAGCCGAGTTCACTCGATGGATAGCTGCCACCCGGGGCGGTGGGATGGTCCGGGTCTTCCTGGATCCCCCATGCCAACGAGACCACGTTGTGACCTGCGTGGTTCCCGGAAATCGGATTGAGGGAGCCCCCGGGAGCATCGTTGATATTGTCCTCGAGAAGATAGACGAAGTTCCCTCCCCCCACCTCGGGAGGTGGGTTGAGTGGATCCGAACCCAGGACGGAACCGTTCGCGGTAGCATGGCATGTGAGACAAATGTCAGTTGCGTTGTCGGTGAGTAAGAGCATGTCGTTGGTTTCAATCGGCACGCCGTCCTTGGTCGGGTGCATAATGTGACAGCTCTTGCAGCTACCGACTCCGCCTTCGTGAAAAGCATGGATGGTATCGATCGGAGCGAGGAGAATGGCTGCCAGACCGACCGCAATTGCCGCAGCTGTTCGACGCCGATATCGTTCGCGGTCTCTGCATGCCATCTGTGGCCCTCTTGATCGTCAGTACCTCGCTTAATTGTACCCTACAAAGTGGTTTCCTGTCAGCGCGGTACTGATGCCGCTTCTGCTCAGAGGTTCTTGCATTTTATGTCGATCCGGTGCAGATTGGAGCGAGATGTTCCCAGCACTTAATAGAGGAGGAAGCTCATGGCCAAGGGAAGGGATGCCCGAAAGAAAGATCCCAAGAAGAAGTCGTCAAAAACCCTGAAAGAGAAAAGAGCGGAAAAGAAATCCAAGAAGACCAAAGGGCCTCAGGGTTTGACATGAGCAGATCGGCCGGCTCCAGCATCGGGCTCGAGGGAGTCTCAACCAGGTCTCCCTCGAGCTACCGCAATCAATCAATACCGGAACAGCTCTGGAAGTGATCCCCCTCGATCCCCTCGATCTGTATCGCTTGTGATATAATCCAGGCAAGGCCCTCGATATCCCGCATTCTAATGTTCGTCAAAACAAGGAGCCCCGGATGAGTAAGCGCCCGGCAGCGATACTCTGTCTTCTGATCCTCGCAGGCGGCCTCACGTCCGCCAGACTGTTGACACCTGACCAAGGCGATCCGGAATCTCGACCGGAACGAATCGCGGAGCTGCTTCAGTCTCCCGATCCATTCGATCGGATCGTCCTGGAAACGACCAGATCAGTTCTGTCACGAAAGTATTACGAAGAGGGGGCCGATATTCACCCCGCCTGTCTCGAACTCGAGACGACTCACATCATCCTCGACCCGAATACCGAGCCAGAGCGCCTCGCCGAACTTATGGAGAGACTGGGTCGAAAGTACTCCGTCACCGGAAAAACGAACTACCGCATATGGGGACGCTGGACTACAACCGCCACAGATGGCCCCACCGGCATTGAAGGTGATCCCGTTACTCTCCTTTGGGGGTTTATGCCGGATAGTGTTTTCATCGCAAGCGACGCGGAGATCATGGAACCGGGTGGGCCGAACATTGCCAATTTAGTATTCGGATCCACATTCGGAAACCCGAACCAGTGGAAGAGAAAGATGAGGAAAGCGATGGCCCGCTGGGACGGGCTGCTCGGCACGACCTATCTGGAAGTGACCTACGACGACAGCGCATCTTTCCCGGACTCCCCCGGAATCGTCGGCGTTCGGCCTGATATTCGAATCGGTGGGCGGTCGATCGACGGCAACTCGGGAATTCTCGCGTATAATAACTTTCCGTTCAACGGCGGCGACATGGTGTTGGACACCGATGATGCCGCCGCATTCGCCAATCCCACGAACGATTTCACATTCCTCAAAAACGTGACGATGCACGAGCACGGCCACGGGATGGGGCTTGGCCATGTAACGCCGGTAGATGGAACCAAGCTGATGGAAGCCTTTGTGGGTCTTGGAGGGCTTGGTCCATTCGACGACGATATCCGGGGTGCTCAGCTTCTCTACGGCGACCTCTACGAAAACAATGATATTCCATCGACCGCTGCATTCCTCGACACTCTGGTCGACAGTCTTCTTGTTACTGATCTCTCGATCGATCATGGGGCGGAGGACGACTATTACATTGTCGTAATGAACGACCCGTTCGTAGACATCGCAGTCATTCCGGTGGGATCGACCTATCTTCTCGGGATTCAAAACGGTCCGCCCCCTGTTTCGATCTCCACCGATATGATTTCTGATCCGGACGTCGAGCTCTATGACAGTCTCGGGACGACGCTGATCGCGTCGGGAACATCGGCGGGACTCGGAGAGACCGAATTGATGAGTTCAGTACAGCTCCCGTATGCGGGAGCTTTTATTATTCGAGTTTTCCGAAAGACCGGTACTGGCGATGACATCCAGCGATACGATCTTCAGATGAATACGTCCGTCAGCACGAGCATCGCCTATAATGATCTTCCGTCGGCGAGAGCGTTTACAATCTCACCGAACCCGTTCAATCCGATGACGACAGTACGGTTCACCCTCGGGCAATCGGGGCGATACGAACTGTCGATCCACGACGTCGCCGGGCGGCTCGTCCGTTCGATCCGGTCAAACGGGCCCGCAGGTGAGATCGAGATTGCCTGGGACGGCCGCGACAACAGCGGACGTGATGCGCCGAGTGGGACGTATTTCCTGACTGTCGACGTCGGATCGAGAATGACGAAGAAGGTCATGCTGGTGCGCTGAGTTGGCCGAGCGTCGGTCTGCCCCTCTGTCAGTTGAAACTCCGCACAAAAACAGATTCCGACTATTCCTGAGGGAGATTCATCCTGCTTCCCAAACAATCCGGTTAGACGTCAATCACGAATAGCACAGAAACCGGAAACCTGGCCCGCCCGGCCGGGAAGGAGCAGAAACGATGAAGATCCCGAGTATTCAGGCCCCGAAGATCAAGCTTCCGAACCCTGGTAAGAAGGCGAAGTCGGGGAAGAAGGGGAGCGGCGGGACATCCCGAATGAAGATCGACTTTCTGGTCGGCGATTCGGCGAGGAGGCTCGAGAAAAACCAGGATTCCAAACTGAACAAGCTGATGACCGATGGGGCGGAAAAAGCGGAGAATACAGACCTCACCGCGCCCGATATGGACAAGGTTGAGTCTGTCGGGAAGCAGGCTGAAGAAGTCGCCGAGACCGGCGCCAAGCTCGCCGGCCAGATCAAGGGGATCAAGTCAACAGTCACGGACTATGTGACCGATGTGATCGACACGGCAACAGGACCGTTCGAGGCGATGCAGGCCAAGATCGAGGAAATTCGGGGACGGCAGAGTCTCGGAGATAAAGTAGAAGGGCACTTCGAACAGCTCACGGGACCGGGGATCACCGATCCTGTTCCGGGCAACCCCACGCCGCTCGAGCAGGCGAATAAAGGAGTTGCGTTTGCCTCCGGTGAGGCGAAGTGGGCCGGCGGTTTGACGAAGGAGACAGCCGATTCGCTCATGGCGGACGGCAAGTGGCTCGCTGACTGGTCGGTGGACACGCTGAACGCAACGAAGCATATGGCTGAGCTTATCATTGCCGCTCCCGGTGTGACGATCGATGTGATCAATCAGACAAGGGAGGCGGTGAAAACAGCTGAGACGCTGTACGAGCAGGTCACGGAACTGAACAAGAGTCTTGAGGAGCTCTCGGAGGATACCGGAGCATCGGAGCACGTTCCGGATACCAGCCAGAATCCCCTTTAGCCTGCTGCCGGACTGAAAACAGATAGAAGGAGTGGACCCGCCAGGGATGGTGGGTCCATTGCGTATCACCCTGCTCATTGCAGGGGAACCGGAGGTCAACGGGACCGAGGCGTCATTGCCAGCCACAACGTACTCAGCCCGAGCACCAGAGAGAGTGGTGTGTATAGCCACATGTCCCAAAAAGCAAAGTCAGTTTCCTTGATGGATCTGAAAAAGCCGAGCGCCTCGAATTCTCCGATTGCCCGGAGAGCGAAGATCGCGCCAACTACCAGGCATCCCAGCGTCGAGAGCCTTGTCGGTATTGAAGTGAGAATCAAGTCGGCGCGAGCGAAAACGACCAATGCCGCGAGAGCGAGAGCCACGGCAACAGTCAACCAGGCGAAACTCGGCGCCTGAGGCGATGGCAGATCAGGAGGTCTGTCGGGCATGGTAGGGAGAATAGGGAGATCCAGGACGCCGAACGCGCCGACGATATGGAACGCAGACAACAGTGCAAACACGGTGCCGAGTGAGATCGCTACTCCGCGCGTTAGTCCTCGTGGTGCGATCGATTTACTCATTCCTGGCCTCCTACTTTGACAGCCTTCTCCCGAGTCCTCCGCACAAGCAACCGGATACCCAGGGCAAGAATGAAAACAAACATCAGGAACACGCCGGTCATGAATATGAAAGGGCTCAGGGCGACGTTGAAGATGACCATTAGTGCGCCAAGGAATCCCAGGACACCTGCGAAAACTCCGAGCCAGCCCAACCATCGGGCGAAGGCTCCGCTCCAGGCAATCAGGCCGCCCAGCGACGCCAGGCCAAATCCGAGAAAGAGAAACGCGAAGGCACGAATACTCCCCATGGTCAACGCCAGGGATCTGGCTGCAGCGGTAACGGAGTCAGTGCCAGGCTCACCCGTGGTAGTGAACTCCCTGGCAAACTCTAACTGTGCTACGAGCAATGCACTGACAAGGACTACGAACAACCCGTGCCCTCCCAACCCGAAAGCGCCGATAATGGCAAGGAACCGCTCCCGAGAATTAAAAACCATGTAGACGGCTACAGCAGACAGGATAGTGAGGAAACCGTACATCAGAACGAGCAGAATGGTCATGGGACCTACGCCTCGGCCTAGAGTGAGGCCGTGGGCCAGGAAAGCCATCAGGCCTGATATCAGGCATGCACCTGCAAGGCGTTCGATGCTGCGCTTGGTAAACACTGTCCACCTCCTCTATGTGCCGTTATAACTGCAATTACTGTATTTACTGAAATAACTGCTCAAAAAAATGACCTATTAGACAAACTTCGTTATTTTCGCCCCCATTTTCATCAGCTTGATCAGCGTCGGCTTGGGGAGTTTTCTTATTTGATCCGACCAGGTGCTTAGTGTCTCGGTGAACTCCAACATCTCCTTGATTCGACCCTTGATTTCCGGATCTGTCACTTTATCGTTCTCTGCCTGCTCAACGCATTCACTCAGCATGGCAAGAGTAGGATCGAGTTCGCGACGTTTTCGCTCATCGATAATCACGATCAGCAGATCCCAGTTGTCCTTCACCGCTTCGAAGTGGTCGCGGCGGTCCCCCATCACGTGTGTCATTCGGACGATTCCCCAGTTCTGAAGTTCCTTCAGACTGGCGCTTACATTGGAGCGTGCCACAGACAACGTTTCCGCCAACTCTTCAGCCGGCATAGGCATGGGCGCGAGGTAGAGCAACGCGTGGATCTGCGAAACGGTCCGATTCACACCCCAGCGGGAGCCCATCTCCCCCCAGTGAAGGATGTATTTGCTCATTATCGGCGTCAGTTTCATCAGTATTTCCTGTTGTTACAGAATAAAATGTAGCAACTTATCCGGGAAATGTCAACAGTGAAAGGAGTTTCCGAACCAAACAGGTTCTTCTGCATCCGACCTCTCCGCTTCCGCCGAGGATGGGGATCTTGCTAGTCTGTCATTGTGGTGCCGCCGGCTGTCACTCGTGAATGGCGACGCCTCGGATTTCATAGAAGCATAGGTACATCATGTCAAAAACTGCAGATACCGGGTCTGCCCGTTTGCTCCACTGGCTAACAGCCGCGATCGCAGCGGTCATTGCCCTCGGACTGGGCTAAGTCGCCCTGCGTACGGTCCGTCCGGATTCGCGTCAGCTTTTTGTTCTGCAGGGACTGATCGAGTCCGAGCGGGGAAAATTCTGCACCTATAATGCGGAGCTCGGGTGGGTCGGCAAATCGAATCTGTCGGCCACTTTTACGGCTCTTGATGTGCATCACGAGGTGCGCCAGAACCGCTACGGTTTTCGAGGCTCGGAACATCCGTTCGAGCGGACTGATCGCCGACGGGTTGTCGTGCTGGGAGACTCGTTCGTGTGGGGTTACGGCGTAGAAGAAGAGCAGCTGTTCACGCGCGTCATGGAAGTCGAATCGACGACCGGTTTGGAGGTAGTGAATCTTGGGGTGTCAGGCTACGGCAACGGCCAGGAACTGCTCCTCTGGCGCTTGCTGGGAGCGCGCTTCGCGCCGGACGACGTCATCCTGTTCATCTATCCGGAGAACGATCTTTACGACAACGTGGCCACTGTCCGGTATGGCTACCCGAAACCGCGGGTTGTGAAAGAGGCTGATGGTCGGTTCATGGCGACCAACACACCGGTTCCAAAGGTCGGGATGGGGGAGATCACCGAATCGGTTGACCAGGCAGCGCCCTATCTTCGCCGACAGGCGGCGCGGTCGGGACTGGTCAGCAGCACGCTTCTGGCCGGGGCGCGGATCGATTGGTTTCGCCGAGTACTCGAAGAGAATGAGATCATCGGGAAGCGGAAAGCGGGTTACGGAGAAGAGGCGTCGCTCTTCATGGAGTCTTTAGATGCAAAGACGGACATGCTCTTCCAGGAGATGGGCGGCCTGATCTCCGCGATTCGAGATGAGGTCGAACAGGCGGGTGCTTCGCTTCGTCTCGTCGTTGTTCCTCAGCCGTTTCAGGTGTATCCCGAACTATGGGAAGAGTTCATAGACCGTCATCCCATTGCAGACGAGAGGCGATGGAACCGTGACGCGCCCCAGGAGCGCATTCGCCGGATTGGCGCGTCTCTCAGCGTTCCGGTGGTTGACCTGCTCAGCGTGCTCCGCAAAAGAGGGGAGAGCGATCCTTATCTCTACTATCCCTGGAACCAGCACTGGACGGCAGGGGGGCACGCCGCTGTGGCGGATGTCCTGCTCGGTGAGCTAGCAGCCAGGAGATGATGTTCCCGGAGTTAGGAGCGATTCTTACTCGCCGTCCCGAAGAATTCCTGCGAGTCGCCAATCTGCTTGATCCATAATGTAATGTGCTTCGGTGGGAGGGAGTTTGCGGCCGTTCTGATCCCGCGCAGTCCAGCGAACGATCAAATATTCGAGTCCGCTGAGCCGGTCAATTGCAATCGCGGTTTCCGGCGACGATGCCGGCGCTTTTCGTCTCTCAATCGATTGGCCATTCCCGTCAAGATACTCCACGATGTACTGCAGGTCTGATTGAAGACCCGCATCAACCAATCCATCCCCCGCTAGAATTCGAAGCTCCATACCCGATTGCTTGAGCCGATCGAGATTGAAAACGGGTGTGACCTGCCGGAGCGCCCAGTCGACCGTTTTGATCCGCCGCTCTTCCAGGATGTTCGCGAGAATCGTCTCGGCGTCCTGGTCAGAAAAGCGCGCCGCTTTCACAGCTTCTCGGATGTGTGAGGAGTCGATCCCGGCGAGAATGGTACCGGCCCAGTAGGTGTCCGCGGCTTTAAGCGAAGTCAGTTGATCATTGAAGTAGTTCGGCTTCCACGACTCCGGATCAAACCGATCCGACTCAAACAGGCCGATTTCAGGATGAACGGGAGCTCCCATGTTTTCATAGGGGCGCCGGATCAGCCCGAGCGCCGGGATCCCGGAAATCATCTCCCCCATATCCAGTTCGTAGGCGAATCCGATCCGCTCTTCGTGGCGTGCCGCCCAGTAGCCGCCGAGACAGCCGTCGAAATCGACCATATAGTGCCGGATGAAGTTGATACCATTCTCTTCGACATACAGGTCAAGCGTGTTGTCGATCTTCTGGTCACCATGGTTCAGCCAGGCGCCGAACACCCGAAGGGCGCGGAGAGAGCGCCGGTCCTGGTGTGGTACCCGGTCATTCGGATCTTCTTCCCTTGTGCCGCGATAGCTGTAGCCTCCTACCGGACGACCGGGAAGAAAGCGACTGACCAGCGCGCGATACGATCCGTCATCGAGCCTGGTCGCTGTAGCGGAGAGCATCCGGTCGATATCCTGCTTCTCGATCGGCACCTTTTTGCCGTCTGACAGCTTTTTGACCGCCCCTTCGCCGATCATGAGTTCGTCCCTGTCGAACTGGACGATCCGGTCGTCCGGCACGTGGTAGCCGAGCGCCCAGAAGAGTCTCACTGAAACCGCTCCCGCTCCGGTCGCGATCACCGGTTCACCTGGCTTGTCGAATTTGCAGATGTAGCCTACCCCCCGACTATCTTCGAAAATGAATCCGGGATTCCGCCCGCCACTTTTCATGCGAACTATCGTCCAGGGCAGGTACGATTCGGGTCCCGGATCGTCACCACCTGCGCCCTGCCCGACGCTCTCAGGCGTGATCCGGTCACTTCGATTCTCGTACCATGTGGAATTCGGGACCTCGCCATAACGGTTCACATCTTTCGAGGCCAAAGGGGGGAGCGGGTCGAGGCCGACACGAATCTGGCGGTCGATGAAGTTATTCAGATGGTGGGTCTGTCTGTAAAATTCTGTTTCAATCGGCTCTTCTACGTTCTTCCTATCAACGATCTCGGTGACCGGGGCACCGCCGTCGAACCTGACCGGTGGTGACGCGCACGCCAGTATCCCCGTTGTCAGCAAGCATGCAAGCAGGATCGAGCTCCTGCGGGAATTCCCCCCGTCTCTTCTCATCGGAATCTCCTGGGCCGCGTTGAGAATACCGATTCCGTTCCGACGTAGATGGCGATCTCTTCACGGCCGCGGGCTACGCTGACCGCGAAGCGATCTCCCCGTCCGCCGAAGAGCAGCCTGAGACCGATTGCCGACTCGAGGTCATTCGGGTGGATCTCCTCCCAGCCGGGGGCGACCGCTCCCCAGTCACCGAAGAGTGCGCCGAACACGTGCTCGGTCACCCGATAGCGATACTCGGCGGTGAGCTGAAGCATCTTCAAGTCGGTAAACCGGTTCCGGCTGTACCCTCGGATCCCGTCCCGTCCGCCAAGGTGTTCCTGCTCCGTCCAGGGGACCTGGGCCGCGTCGTCTGTTCGGATCCCTTCGGCGAAGGCACGGAACGCCAGAACGCGGCTGTCATTGAAGAGATTTAAGAAACCCTGCGCTTCGACACTGTGATGATCGTAATCCTCATCCTCATCAGATAGAGCCTGGTCGAATCCGGCAGCGACCTTGAGATATCCGCCTTTCGAAGAGAACGGTCCGTTGTTCCGGCCGTCCCATGCAATCGCCACTTCTCCCCCCGCGTACCGGCTCTCTTCGGCCACCGCGGAGATTTCCGGAAAGGCGATGGCGGCGTCATTCTCGCTGCTCGGTTCCGAGAGATCGTGCGTTCGAATGAAACCGGTCACCATTGCCTGAAACTCGCCGTTCGCCCCGACTACTACTCCACCTTCAGCGGCAACCCTTTTCATGTTCACTTCGAAGTCGTCCTCGCCGCTTCCGGGACCGATGCCGTGGATCGGGCGATCTTCCCGGTTGTCGAAGCGACCGACGAGCCACGGCTGGATCGTTCGGGGCACTCCCCTGTAATGGAGGGAGACGACATTCTGATCGGGCGAAAAGTATCCCCCCTTCAAGTCGAGTTGCGTGCCGGGTAGAATGAAATCTTCCTGCCTGAGAGAGAGTCCGGCGAGTGTGAATCCGATCCCGGTTTCGTAACCGAAAAAGGTCCCCACTTCAGTTCGTCCATATTCGTATGTGCCGAAGAGAGTCGCGGCGATCTTCTCCGACAGGCGGTATCGTTCATTCGCCCATGTGAGTCGTTCCAGTGGGAATGTGACCATCCGAGTGGCGGCATACGGAACGAAGAGGAGGGTGCGCCCGGTCCACTGCAGAGGAGACGCGTTTCGTCCGATGGGACGCTCCGTCCCCCTGATGGACCGGTTGTCGGCGGCGTCCGCAGTGGAATCGGTCGGAGAAGTCCCGTTACCTGCCGGGGCGCCCGAGACAACAGCAGGTATCATTACCATGAGGACGAGCGCGAAACAGATCTCTCCAGTAAGACGGCGGAACCCGCCTCCAAGCCCGAGATTCGACGAGATTTTCTTTAACAAGCTAAGGCACCTCTCAGGAGAGAATCACTGGACGGCGACTCGATCACCCGGTAATCAGTCGGTGAGCATAGAACAGATTCCCTGCGAGTCAGAAGATATTGCGGCACCGGCCTCCATCAATTCCCTCGTCCGCTTCTCGCCTGCCTGTTCTCGCGCCATGGCGAGGGATTCACGGAAAGCGGTCTCTTCGATCGGCGGGCGGAGAGATCCGAGAGACGATCGAATCGAGTCAGCCGCCCCCGCTAACTTAAGGGCAATTTCCCCGTTTCCTTCTTCAGCAGCAAGCTGAGCGAATGATTCGATCGAACGAGCGACGTGAAGTCGGTCACCCAGTTCATACGATGTATCGAGGCATTCCTTGAATCGGGTGCGGGCCTCCTCGTAGCGACCATGCCGGCGATCGATACCGCCCAGATAGAGTAACGCATAAACAATACCCCGACTGTTTCCTACTTCACGAAACGTGGCGAGTCCCCGTTCCAGCAGTTCAGTCGATCGGTCGAGGTCTCCCTGGTCGTAGGCGACGCTTCCGAGATGAGCGTGAAACGCGGCGATTCCTCTCGGATCTCCGAGGCTCTCCCGAATGGCAAGGCCCTCCTCGAACAGAGCGGCAGCCCGTTCGCACTCGCCTTCACGATGCCGGGTGATCCCGAGCGCATGAATTGACTGGGCGACCCGCGCCGGTTCACCCAGTTTCTTCGTCGCCGCAACTGCCTCGGTCAGGAATCGGCCGGCCCTTTCATAGTCCCCCTGGTCCCTGGCGGTAATTCCCAGGCTGACTGCCGCTTCGGCGGCACCGCTCCTGTCTTTCAGTTTCTTTCTCATATCAAGGGCCGCTTCCAGTCGTTCAATCGCGGTTTCATAATCCCCCTGGTCATTCGCGAGGGAGCCGGCAAAGAGAAGCACCTGTGCCACAAGATCGTCAGTCCGAGATTTTCTTGCCAACTGGAGGGCTCGCTCCGAATGACGGCGCCCCTCAGACAGGTGCCCTCGTACGAGCCAGTACCGGCCGAGTGCGGCGGTCGTCTCGAGGAGAGTTTCCGAATCGTTTCGCGTGGCCGCCCGATCCAGCATGGTTCGCAGGTTGACAAACTCACGGTCAAGCCGCGCAAACCAGGCGAGTTGGTCAGGGCCCGTCAGCTCGGCCGCCGCGTTCATGGCGAGATCGGAATAATAGTTCTCATAGCGAATGCCGAGCGGCTCAATTTCAGCAGCGGCGAGCTCGCCCGAAGCATAGGCTCGAAGAGTTTCATAGAGTCTGTATCGAACCGTTCCGTCCGCCCCTTCTTCGGCCACTACAATCGAGCGGTCGACGAGCGTCGAGATAAGGTCCAGTACGTCGAACTCCTCGATCACCCCGCCTGAACAGATCACCTCAGCCGCGCCGAGATCGAAACTGCCGGGGAATATGCCTGATCGAAAAAACAGGAGCTTCTCGAGGTCGTCCAGAAGATCGACGCTCCAGTCGATCGTCGCTCGTAACGTCTGATGGCGGGCGGAGGTCCTACGGTTCCGGGAGGTCAGCAGGTGAAACCGGTTTTCAAGTCGTTTATCGATCTGTTCGATCGAGAGGACACGAGTCCGAGCCGCGGCAAGTTCAATTGCGAGGGGAATCCCGTCGAGTTTTCTGCAGATGCTGACGACGGCGTCACCATTCTTCTCGCTCACGGCGAAGCCAGAGTGAGAGGCGAGAGCTCGGTCTACAAAAAGCCGGACGGACTCGTACTCCAGTAACTCTTCTATCGAAAGATTTTTGGTGCCCGGATCGGGAAGGGAGAGTGCGCGAACCGGGTGAACCGATTCGCCAGGCACTTCGAGACGATCCCGGCTCGTCGCGATCACACAAAGAAGGGGGGAGGCTTCCAGAAGTCGGCGTGCCGAGTCCCCTGCCACATCCAGAACATGCTCACAATTATCGAAAAGAAGAAGGGTCGGGTGATCGCGAAACGAATCGATCAATTGATCGAGAACCGTTCTCGGCGATTCCTCGCGTATTCCGACGGCAGTGGCGATCAAGCTCATGCCGTCACCATCCGGCTGGAGGGAGGCGAAATCGATATGGAACACTCCGCCCGGAAAGCGATCGATCAGACGGCGACCGAGTTCAATGGCGAGCCTCGACTTGCCCGTCCCTCCGAGCCCGGTGAGTGTGATGAGCCGACCGGTTTCGATCGCAGCATCCAGTTCGTCCAGTTCGATCGAGTGACCGATGAAGGGGGTCAGGTCGGACGGCAGGTTGTTCGGTGGGACGGCAATTTCTTTGCCCTTGTCACCGACTTCTGTGCCGGTAATTCTCCGCGATTCGACTGAGGCTTCGAGATCAGTCGCCAGCTCACCCGCGTCGGTGTATCGTTCACTTGCCTGTTTCGCGAGCGCTTTTCGGATCACACCATGCAGCGCCTGGAGCGGCGAACCCGGCTCGCACTCAAGCGGGGGTGCGTCCTCGTTCAGTATCTTTGTAAGAATCACAGCGGGGGTCCGGCCGCGGAACGGCAGCGCGCCGCCGGTCATCAGATAGAAAAGGACACCGAGCGCAAATACATCGCTCCCCGGTGAAGCCGGTTCACCTCTCAAGAGTTCGGGCGCCAGGTAGTCTACAGTGCCGACGATCGTGCCGTCTTCGGTGAGACGATCCGCACCCTCCTTGTTTGATTGGAGCAGGCGGTTCGTCATGTGGGCAAGCCCGAAGTCGAGAATCTTGATCGAATCGCGCGGCGTGACCATTACATTCGCCGCTTTGATGTCCCGATGCACGATCCCGTGCCGATGGGCTTCGGCGATTGCCTCGGCGATCGCACGCGCCCAGACGATAATCCGGTCCGGCGTCGCCGGACTCTGCCGGAGGAGATTCTCCAGAGTCGCACCCGGCACATACTCCATTACCAGACAGAGGCCCTGATCGGACTCGATCATCTCGTACAGCGTGGCGATATGAGGATGGTTCAGCGCGGCGGCCGCCTGCGCTTCCGATATCAATCGTTTCCGAGACACCGCTTCGCCGGCATGCTCGGTATTCAATAGCTTGAGGGCCACACTCCGCCCGAGGCGCGTATCGTGCGCCTTGAATACCACGCCCATGCCTCCCCGGCCCAGCTTTTCGAGAAGCCGGAATTGAGCGATCCTGCTCGGATACCTGGAGGGATTCGACATCAGTCTCGGCGGGGCTCCCACGGTGTGAGCGGTTTCTGGAACTCTTCTGTGGGCTGGAAGATCGGGTGTTTCTCATCGCTCCACTTAACGCTGATCGCGCCGGTCTGCATCGATCCGCTATCTTCGACCGCCTCGAATGCGGCGGCGGAATAGTAGAAGCCACCAAGGCCGATCGAATGAACCAGGACACGTTCAGGCCAGAAAGTCTCCGCTTTACCCGAAATGCGAAGGGGGCCACATTCGGGATCGGGATCATCACAATTGATTGTCGGTGGTGCCGTTCCCCTCCTGATCGACAGACAGGCTCCCACCGCCTGCAGGGCGGACGATCCGGCGCCATGCTGTCCCATCATCGACTTCTGCGAATGGATCCGCGTTTCTGAAAGACGGTTCCCGAACACCTCCGCCATCGCGAGTCCCTCGAGTTTGTCGTAGAGAACAGAAGAAGATCCGTTTGCGTTAACAAGATCGACCTCGCTCGCATCCCAGCGGGCCTCAGCCATTGCGGCTTTCATCGCACGCACACACGGACGGATGTCGATTTCGGGAGAATCGTGACTGTACTGGCGGTTCTGGCCGGCTGATGAAACCTGGTATCCCTTGACGCTCGCATAGATCCGTGCGTTTCGTGAACGGGCATGGGACTCGGATTCGAGCAGGAGCCCTGCGGCTCCCTCGCCGATCACATTGCCGTCACGCCCCTTGTCCCATGGTCGTGAGGCGCGGGAGGGATCATCGTTGTATCTGGTGGTCAGTGAATTCGATGCGTTCATTGCGGCGAGCACCTCTGATACGAGCTCGCAATCAGTGCCGATGACGAGCATGGCGTCGACTGCACCTGCCTGGATCATTCTCGTCGCCTGGCCGACCGCGTCGATCCCGGAGTTACACCCCGAAGTGGCTGTCTGAATGGGCCCTCGAATATTGAAGAACGAAGAAATCACACACGCCGCCGAGTGATTGAATGCGTGAAATGCGGCATGGGCAGGGACGTTGCCCTGCTTGATCAATCGAGCATTCAAGCTGAGAATTACGTCAATATTTCCCATCGAAGTGCCGACGTACACACCGAATCGATCCGCATCGCATGAGTCGAGATCGATCTCGGCGTCGTGAAGCGCCAGCACGGCGGAAGCGAGGGCGAGCTGAACAGCTCGAGGGGTTCGACGTCCCATGATGTGACCCTTCGCAACGAAGTCCTCTAGAGCGAAGCCCGATACTTCGGCGCCGATCTTCGAGGGAGATTCAGAAGCATCGCACAGGGTGATCGGGCCGAAGCCGTCCCTGCCGTTTACGAGAGAATCCCAGAACTCGTTCCGGCCGCACCCGATGGCGCTCACCGGCCCGACCCCCGTTACGACTACGGGTGAGAGTGGCATGCCAGTTCCTTTGCAAGAGTTGTCGGAAGCGACCCTGTCCCGGTCTGGCGGCAGTATTGAGGAGGCTCGGCCTGTCCGGGGGAGTTACTGTGGTATTCTAGCCTTGATTCTTCGATAAATCTAGAGATCAAATGCGTAGAGGAGAGGTCATACAGGGTCCGGAGGTGATAATACTTTGACGCGCACCGACTCCGTACACGTACTTCCGGGGAGAAGCCGGATGCGATTCCGATCAGAGGCCGATTCCTATTTCTCCGGGGCCAGCTCCTGCTGAGTCTGGTAGTCCGCTCCCCGGTTGGCCGGATAGCCGTAGGCTGCGGGATAGAGAAACTCTCCGCGATCACAAACACCGTTATCCGGCCCCTTTTCTTCTTCCACAGGCATGGCGAGCTGGCGGCTTACCGGGTCATCGCGCCCGGCGAGTGCTGTCCACGAGACGTCCCGGCCGGGGTCGCCATATACGATGAAAGCGGCGCCATCGCTGCGCCACTCGTAGCCGGTAAGAAACGGTCTTCCCACCGAAGTGAGCGTGACCGTCGCCTCTTCCTCCCTGGCGAGGGCTTTGAAGTAGCCGGGCATCGTGACAATCGCCTCTCCGCTTTCATCCAGGGTGACTTTTCCGCGATAGATCAGCAGGTTCTCAGGCGATACAACGACTTTGTTTCGGAGCAACATGTTTTCCGGATCGAGGGGATGATCGATCAGCGAGAAAGCCGCACCTTCGGTGACCGAACCGACGACGCGGATATCCCCCTGGAAGAACCCGGCCCAGGAGAAATCGCTGAATCCGTAGATGCCGTATCCGCTCGTACTCGTCCCGGAAATACCGGCAGCAGTCGAACTGTGTCCGGCCACACCCGTGTTTCCGCCCCCGAGAAAACCGTAGCTTCCCGTGTTGGAATCTTTGCCGTAGACGCCGTATTGAGACGAACCGATGTACCCGAAGTTGGCTCCTGTCTGGTGATATCCGAACACGCCGTAAGTGTCGTGACCAAGATGGACGTAGTTCCCGTTGCTGTTTAATACGTGGAGTTTAGCTGCGGGAGAGTTCGTTCCGACACCTACATTGCCCGATACACCGGAATACATCTCATTGACATTGATGGTCCAGTCGGTATCCGTGCTGATGTCATCGGTACCATCAGCGAAGTCGGCCGGCACACCTTTTAATCTTGTCCAATCCACCGGATTCCCGGCGTCGTTCAAGACACCGGATGTATTCAGCTCGGACTCCGTAAAATAACGATTATCGTGTGCATGAGCGGTATCGGAATAAGCGTCATGTTCATGATCGCTGCGGGCGACCGTGGTAGCCGCGCCGCTTCCGGCAAGGTCGGCGTTCATGGTCACGTCGCCACCTGTGCCGCCGCCGGTGAGTCCCGTACCTGCGAACACCGCAGTAATGTCGCCCGTGCCTGGCGCCGGCTGCCACGATGCCACCCCGTTCGCATCCGTAGTCAGAATCAACCCGGCGGCTGCGCCGGTCGGGATCTTGAGCGTGTCGGTCTGGAGCATGCCGGCTACTTCCAGCTTCACGCTCGGCGTAGGAGTTCCGATTCCGACGTTGCCGGCTACAGCTGACGACATGTCGGATCCGTTAATCGTCCAGTCCCCGTCGGGGCCTCCGACATCGTCGGTCCCGTCGGCGAAGCCGCCCGGCACACCCTTCAGCTTGGTCCAGTCCACCGGGTTCCCCCCATCGTTCAGTGCGCCCGGCGTACTCAACTCCGATTCAGTGAAATAGAGATCGTCATGACTGTGAGCGCCGACCATCCCGGCGCTGTCGGCCATGGCGGCCCGAATCGACCAGGGGGTCGAGGTGATCTGGGAGCGGGGTGCGATCTCAGGGTCGGCGTCGACCTGTATGCCGAGCCAGAGGGCGAGTTCCACGAACGCGGAATCAGGAATGGCCGCCCCATTGCCGAGAATCACGTGAAAGAGACCTTCATCGACCGAAACGGCCGGATAGGAATCCGTCCAGAGCAGGGTCGCGCTTGCCGCGCTGTCAGAGTAGAGCGAAAAAATCAGAGCGTGGCTGCCGGTAATCGGGCTGCCGCCTGTGTCCGTCAGAATCCCCTGGTAATTGATGAGCCTGGGAATCTGTGCCTCCAGAGGCGAAGTCATGAAAAAAAGCAAGGTGCAAACACTCAAACAGATGATGATGGAGGTTCTCACGAGACGTTCCTTCCTATTTCAATAGAAGCATTTTTCTGACGTCGCTGAACTCGCCGACCTGAAACTGGCAGAAGAAAACGCCCGAAGCGAGCTGTCTGCCTTGGTTGTTCTTTCCGTCCCACAGGATCTCGTACCGGCCCGGCTCTCTTACTTCCCGGACCAGGTTTCGTACTGCCTGGCCCTTTATGTTGAAAATGGTAATGATGACCGGAGATTGTTTGCTTACTTCAAAGTTGATCGATGTAACGGGGTTGAACGGGTTCGGAGCATTGGGAAGCAAAGCGTTCCGGAAGATAGGAGGGATAGCCGCTTCGAAGATGCCGGTTGCCGTTTGAAGCTTACTCCAGAAACCGCCTGTCAGAACAAATGTAGTGCTCCCTCCCGGCCCAATGGAGGAGGATTGACCAAGAGTGCCGTTCGAATTGAAGCTCGCACTCGATCCGGGTGAACCGGCTGCCCCGATTACAGAGGACTTCAGCTCGAATCCGGCCGCGTCGATTGAAGGAGCCCATAGAAGCCCCAAAGATGCAAGAGTGAGAAGGATCACGGAACGATACACCCGTCCCTACCTCCCGGTGTTCCTATTGGCTCGCCAGAGGCGGACGGATGCAGCCTACGACAAGTGAATCATAAGAGGAAATTTGTTGCAGAATATCACAATCTTTCCCATATGTCCAGCATCGCCTTCAGCTGAGTGCGTTGTATTCCTTCCGGGGGATACTGTCAGTAGCTCCCTTCTTCTGTTGCAAGAAGCCAGATATCACCGTGCAGGTTACTTCTCGAGTAAATGAGTAGCTTGCCTTGTTCATCGATATCGAAGAGAGCGGGCGCATCAAGTCCACCGAACTCGATCAATGGATCGAGGGGGTCCGGTTTTCCCCCGCCGGACGGGATGGAGCGGAGCCGGATTCTGTCTCCTCCCCAACTGCCGCTGACAAGAAGCCGGCCGGTCGCCGGATCCCAGCGCACAGAGTGGGGTTCAGCTCCCCATGTGATCTGAATCGGACTGCCCCCACCGGCGGGAATCACGAAGACCTCCTTTTTGTCATCCGTCATTCCCACGACTGCGAGAGATTTCCCGTCCGGCGACCAGGCGACACCGGAGGCAACCATCCCGGCGGGTGTGATTGCTCGAGGTTCACTGGTTGCCCGGCCTTCCGCCATGGCGAGGGTTCGTACTCTCCACACTCCTCCTCGCTTCGACAAGTAGGCAAGACGTGATCCGTCGGGCGACCAGACGGGAAGCATGCTGAACCCCCCGTCGTTGTCGAGCAAAACCGGTTCGCCACCCCGGGCCGGGATCACCCATACTTTTCGCTGCCCTTCCAGCACCCGATAGTAGGCAATCCACTTACCGTCGGGGGAGAGGCAGGGATGGGTTGACACTCCGGGATGATCGGTCAGTTTTCTCGGTGGACCCGCCGGAAGGCCTCCCTCCAGCAGCAGCTCCCACAGATCGACGCGGCCCCGCGACCACGGTCGCGCAAAGAGAATGCGGTCGGCGCGAGGTCCGATCGCCATAACCTGGCTCACCCCCGGGATTCGGGTTAATAAGCCCCGTTCGCGGTCGAGAAGAACTACATCCCGGTCGGCGGCTCCGGTTCCATAGGCGAGCTTTTTGCCATCGGCCGAAATATCGGGCCAGCTCTCGGGCCCCGTTCCCATTGTGACCCGCTCCAGTTTCCCCGAGGAAATATGCAGTCTCCAGATTGCCGGGGTGCCGGCCCGGCTGGAGGAGAAGTAGATGTGCCTGCCCGAAGGCGACCAGGCCGGGTGGAAGTCGGGCCCCCCATCGGCGATCAGTCGTCGTCCCCGACCACCGTCAGAAGATACGAGCCGGAGGGAATTGAGATCGGCATAGCAGATCCGCTCCCCGTCGGGTGACCAGCTCGGCGTTTCATGTTTCCAGGACCCGTCTTCGGCAATTGTCAGGAGTCGCGGTTCGGCCGGCCTGATCATGTCAACCAGTCCGATACCGACAGAACCGATCGGTTCTGTCTTGGTCTCCACAGCCATTCGATCACCCTCAGGAGAGATTGCGCCGTACGTTGCATGAGAAACGACCATTATGGGGCCTCCTCCGAACCGCCCGACCTTCCACACTCCCCAGTCCCCGCTTCGATTGGACGCGAATCCTACCGAGCTGCCGTCGGGAAACCAGAAAGGATTGCGATCCTCACCAGCATCGTCAGTAAGTTGAAGCGACTCTCCTCCTTCGACGCCGATCAAATAGATGTCGAGGTTTCCCGAGGCGTTGGAGACATAGGCGATCTGGTTTCCATCGGGAGAAAGGGATGGCATCCCTTCCCATGCCGCGTTGCTGGTTATCTGGATCGGCCGACCTTTCGGCAATGCGTCACTATCACGGAAAAACGCGTACCAGATCCCGCCGGCAATCAGGGGGAGGGCGAGTAACGCCGGTATCCAGATGCTCCGTTGCCCTTTACGGCGATCAACCCCTCTTCTATCACCGATCCCATGGCTGCCCGGGTACGTCTCATGGTCAAGTTCCCTGCGGAGCGAACGGAGGTCAACCAGTAGATCCTCCACGTTCTGATACCGCTCGTCGGGTCGCTTGGCCATACACTTTCGAATGACTCTTTCGAGTTCGGCCGGGACAGCAGACGTAAATTTCGAAATCGGCTTAGGTGCACCATGAATAATTCGATCATAAAGCTCACCCATTTCGCCGCCTGAAAATGCCGGGCTCCCCGTGCACATTTCATACATCACCGTGCCGAGGGAGAATATATCGCTTCGCTCATCAAGCGTGCGGCCGAGCGCCTGCTCCGGAGACATGTAGCGGGGCGTGCCGATGGCCGCGCCTTTGGCGGTCAGGCTGGTGGAGACTGTCGTGTCGGCCGAGAGAACCTCTGGGCCGGGGAGGAGGCGGGCCAGGCCGAAGTCGGTCAGGAGAGCCCGTCCTTCAGGAGTGATCATGATGTTTTTGGGATTCACATCGCGATGAAGGATCCGTTGGGAGTGAGCATGAGCGAGCCCCTTCCCGATGTCTTCGCTCAAACGGAGAATGCGGCCCGATTCGATCGAGCCGATCCGCTTCAGATAGTTCCGCAGATCCTCCCCTTCCACCAGTTGAAGAACGATGCAGGGGGAACCTTTATGTTCCAGGATTTCGATAACGGGGACGATGTTGGGATGGCTCAGCCTGGAAGAGGATTTCGCTTCCCGGCGGAACCGCCGGATGCCGTGATCACTCTCCTCCAGGTCTGCCCAGGGGAACTTGAGCGCCACATCCCGTCCGAGTTCAACATCTGTGGCGCGAAATACGACACCCATTCCGCCATGACCGATCTCTTCCACGATCATATAGCGGCCGACGCGATCACCGGGGATGGCCGGAACCTGACGATCCTCTTTCGGCGTTCGACTCAACGGGGGAACTCCAGCATTGCCGGAGCATAGCAGGATCAGACCGGCCTCGCCCCCTTCATTATCTTCGAAGTGCCTCCCATAGAGGATCGATAGCGGCTATGGTCGAGATGCCGCTTTCGATGTCGGGAAAAGGGGCCTCCCCCCGGGCGAGGGAAGAGTAGAACCCGGCAATCAGTGACTCGTGTCCCCGTGGCAGTCGGCCTAGAATCGTGCGTCCTATGTTCATGCCGGTCTCTGCCGCCCACTGAAATGCCTGGTGAAGATTGACCGTCGTTCGGGATTGCATGCTGTCTCTCTTCGCCCGGAGGCGGATGAGCGTGCTCGTACTGAGGTCGACATGGAGAGACGCTTCCGTCCCATGAATGCGAAGAACCTTGCGGACCGGATTAGACCGCAAGGAAATGGACATTGAGGCAAGGCCGCTTTTTGACTCGTAAAGAGCTTTCAGTTCGCCATCCCGGGTCCGCACCGACGCCGATGAAAATGTCAATGGGCCGAGAACGTCACTCAACATGTAAACGCAGTGGGGCGCAATTTCTTGAAACGGGCCACCGGGCATCTTGTTGACCCACTCCGTGGATTCGTACCGGTCCCCGACCGCGGAAGATGAGCCCCGCCAGTAGACTTCGGCAGAAACAACTTTCCCCACAAAGCCTTTGTCTATCAATCGCCCGGCTTTCAAGTAGGCGGGGACGTTCAGATAGTTGTGGCAGACGGCTACGTGGAGCTTTGCGGATCGCGCTTCCGTTGCGATCTCTTCGGATTCCCGTTTGCACATGGCTAACGGCTTTTCGATCAGGAGGTGACAACCACCCTGCAGGCCGGTTCGCGCAGTTTCGAGATGGGTCTGGGGGGGAGTCAGGATGTGGAGAGCGCCCGGCCGTTCCTCATGAATCAGATCATCCAGACAGGAGTACCAGTGGGGGATGGAATATTGACGAGCAAATTGTTCTGCGGCCTGCCCGTCGATATCGCAGACGCCGGCGATCCGTACTCCGCGAACTTTCTTGATGGCGCGGACGTGTGCATGAGCGATGTGGCCACACCCGACGAGACCGGTTTTCACTCGATCTCCTTCTGTACGAACAGGGGGCGTCCGGTCATGGGGGGGTGTGCGTGTCGCCCGAGGAGAGAGAGGATAGTAGGAGCCATATCAAGCACGTGACCATCGTGCCCCGCGCACGTAAAGCGGTCGTCCAGAAGGAGCGCAAACGACTTCTCCGCATCGAAGTGCGGCAGGTGCCCGTGATTTCCCCGATGCCTCGGATTCAGGAAGCGCCCCCGCTGCATCGAATCGGAGAGTGAGAAATAGAAATTGGTAAGAGAGTTCTGGAAATCGTGCGGAAAGAAGATGTGCCCGGGGTGGAGGAAGAAGAAAAGTTCGCCGTAGCTGGAATCGGAAAGGGGGATCGAATAGCGTTCCATCTCGCTGAAATGAATCAATGTCCCCTCTGAGAGTCTGCGCAGATAATCCCCGATTTTCCGGCGGGCTTCTTCTGTGTGGAACCAGAGGCGCACACTCGATACTTCAAGAAAGTAACTATATTCGCTTTTCTCCAGCCCGAGGCCGCGCAGCCCTTCCATGAGATCGATTGAATTCGAAATGGCTTCATGGCCGTGGTCGGAAACAATGAGGAGGGTAACCCCCGACAGCCGACACTTGTCGTGCAGTACTCGAAGGCAATCGTCGATCCGGCCATAGTATCGGTCCACAGACTCCGGCCGATCGAGGTGCCATTGCTGAAAGCGATCGAGCGAGTAGAGTTCCAGAAGATCGAGAGCATATGCTCCCGGTTCGTAGGTGGTGAGTAATTTGTCCAGGTTCTCCGATCCGTGAAAGCGATAGCGGCAGTTCTCTCGCCCCAGAATGCCGAACAAAGTGTCGACCCCATTGATGTTCACCAGTGCGTCGGGCTCGCCCCTTCGCCGCTTGTACTTCGTGCGCGTGATCACGAATCGTCTACGCCTTCCCGGTGGGATCGCCGAGAGATCGAACTCTCCTGTCAGTCGATGAAGAATGCACTGCACTCCGGTGGTCACCGAATCCGGAATCCGATCGAGAAAACGCTCCCACCCGCTCGAAGTCGAATCATCCTTCAGCTTCACCCCCCAGACGCCGTGGACCGTGGGATCGACACCCGTAATCATCGTCGGAAGAAGTTCGTTGCTCGGCAGATTCTGAAACGGCGCCAGCGGGTAGTTCCCGAACCAGGCATGCAGGAACGGAGTTCGCGCCTCATCGATCCGGCGAACATCCATGCCGCTCACATAGCAGAAAAGTATCTTTTCGCTGTCCGACACTTTTCTCCTCATTTCCACGAGTTAATCGTTTGTTGCCGGATATCAGTCACACTAAGAGAAGGGAATAGCACGTTTGCGAAGGTAGTTCACCAGGATATGAGGCAAGCGGTTTCCCGCGCCGCCATGCGCATGAGACGCCTCTTGCTCAATCGATTCGATAAGCCATCAGACATCATCACTTTCCCGCTTAGTGAGATAGCGCATGCCCGGGAACTCAATGTAGCCTGAGCTCTGAAAAAGATGATAGGACGGCTCGTTTCCCGGTTCGATCAAAGCGGCGATAATCCTGATTTCCTGAGAGCGGAGCTTCTCTTCGGCTGCGCTGAGAAGAGCCCGGGCCCAACCCTTGTGGCGCTCGGCCGGGTCGATAGCCAGTCGGTTGATCCAACCTTTCCGGCTGTCATGACTCGTCGTGACCACGCCGATCAGGTGATCTCCCTGCTCCAGCCCCAGAACACAACTGATCCCTGAAGTAATCTGTTGCTCGAACGAGTCACGGCTGTCTCTACCGTGGGGCTTCAGCGAGTGGAGGCCGGCCTTCTTCCAGAGGGCGATGACTCTGTCAAAGTCCTGAGGGTTCAGTTCCCGGATCTGATTCGCCGGCCGGCTCATTCGCCGTTTTCGCCCGTTTCGTTCGCCTCGTCGGCGAGCCGGCGGACGACCTTCCCATAGATTTCCGCAGGGAAAAGAAGAGGCATCAGTTCCTGCAGGAATTGCCGACGTTTGTAAGAAGTGTGGCTTGCAAAGTGAGTGTCGTAAAGAGTCCGCAGATAATCTTCTACAGGATAGATCTGGATTTCCACGGGGAAGAGGTAGGGGGCCGCCTTGCCGGAATCATCCACCAGGATATCGACGATCTGCTTCAGCACGCGGAATCCGGAGGACGACTGCTGACCGAGCCACTCGCGATCCCCTTCGCCGGCCAGCGTATCGACTCGGTCCCGCCACCGGAACGGCCCGCCGAGACCATGGATCAGCCTCCGCTCGAGGGCGTAGGCATCCGCTCGGCTGCCGACGATGAACATGGCGCCCAGCAGGTCCTGGATCATGCGGGGATCGTCGATCCCCCGGCGGATCATCTTACTCACGATCGAGCCGCTCCGTCTCCCGAGCTGGGGCCAGCGTGGCTTTTCGAGCATGTGCCACAGGCCGGTCTTCACTTCCGGGTCTGGCGCCGGTGTGGCGTCCTTCTTGAAGCGGCTCTTATAATGATAGACTTCGATGTCCGGCCGCCCGCGCCGTCCGGGAAGGCGCCTGACATCGAATCGCCAGCACCGGGACGCGCTGGATTGAGGTACTCCCACATCCAGATGGCTCGCGCCGTCTCCGTTTTCCCGCAGGAGGCAGCAGATCTCCACCGATTTTCCGTTGACGGCGTCCGACCAGAGAACGTCGTCCAGCAACGCCTCGAAGCTATCTTTGTGCATGGGCGCATCTCGTACCGAGCGGCAATGGTCGACATCAAACAGCAATTTGGCGAGGTACAGCTTGCGCTGCGCTTCGTAGCGTACTCGAGGGTCCTTCGATTCGAAAGTGGTCAGAAAGAGCAGGCGAAGCTGGTTCCCCTCGCGTGTTTCGGGAAGGGGCTGGAGTTCCCGGACGACATCATCGGGCAGCAGTCGCAAGAGATCATCCAGATAGACATCGGCGTCCCGGCAAAATCCCTCGAGAATACGAAGAGTCTCATCGGGCCCACCCGGATCCATTGAATAGGCCCGGCTGAGATAGCGCTCGGCGCTCGGATCCCGCTTGATTCGTTTGTAGGCGGTTAACCACATCTTGGCGACTGCCGGCTGGTGAGACGGGAGCTTCGGGTCGAGCAGCGGATGGACTCGATAGGCGGCGGAAACTTCAGATAGCGTTTCAGAAGACTGCAAAATTGCCTCCCTGAGGGAGGCCCCGCGGGGAGGCGGCGTGGACGCCGACTCCCCCCGAAGCCGTTTGCACCATAGCGGAGGAGTGGGGGAAAAGTCACCCTGCGATCGATCCGCCCTACTATACTGACTGGTCATGAACTCTAACTTGCACACCAGAACCCCTCGTGTGGTCCTCAAAAAGAGAAAGAGAAGCGTTCGGGAACGCAATCATCCCTGGATTTTCTCGGGCGCCGTCGGCTCGATCGAAGGGGAGGCGGAGCCGGGCGACCTTGTACACGTCATTGACGGAGAGGGGCATTTTCTCGCGTGGGGACAGTGGAGTCCCGAGTCGCGAATTCGAGTGAGGATTCTGGATCGACGGAAGAGGGCCCGGCCCGATTGCGACGACTGGTGGCGTGAGAAGCTGGAGAGTGCCCGGGAGCTTCGGCGACTGGCCTGTCCCGCAGATTGGGATCGTGCATGCCGCCTTGTGTTCGGAGAGTCGGACGGCCTTCCCGGGCTGGTGGTCGACCGATATGGGGATTATCTCGTTCTGCAGGTCGCAAGCGCAGGGATGGAACGGAATCGGGACCGGCTGGTCCGGCTGCTTGATGAAATGTACGCCCCTCGGGGAATCTACGAGCGGAGTGACGCTGAGGTGCGCGCTCTGGAAGGACTCTCATCGCGGTGCGTCCTGGTTGCCGGCATGGAGCCGCCTGAAACATTGATTATCGACTTGTCAGGGGTCCCTCATCCCGTCCGGATCGCCGGAGGCCAGAAGACAGGAGCGTTTCTGGATCAGCGGTACAATCGAAAGCGAGTCGCCGCCTATGCAGCCGGCGCGAAAATGCTTGATGTCTTCTGCTTTACGGGCGGTTTTGCCAGGGAGGCGTTTGAAGGGGGCGCGAAGAGCGCCACTCTGGTCGACTCCGCTGCAGGCGCACTCGATGTCGCCCGCCTCTCCCTGGAAGGACGGTCGGCCGAATTCATTCGGGGAAACGCGTTCGAGGTGCTGAGGCAACTACGGAACAAGGGGGAGGAATACGATCTCATCGTAATCGATCCTCCCAAACTTGCTCCGACTCGCGCTCACTCCGAGAAAGGGGCCCGCGCGTACAAAGATATCAATCTGTCGGCGATGAAGCTTCTGAGGCCGGGAGGCCTGCTCGCGACCTTTTCCTGTTCAGGCGGTTTGAAGCGTGATTCTTTTCATGAAATCGTTGCCTGGGCTGCGGCCGATGCCGGAAAATGTGTTCAGATTCTGGAGAGCCTGTCCCAACCGCCTGATCATCCCGTGGATCTGCACTTCCCCGAGTCCGAGTACTTGAAAGGGCTGATCGCCCGGGTGACTTCCAAATCCGTTGCAGGCGCAGGGGGCGGGTGCTAACCTGCGATCGGTCCCGATGAGGAGGAGGGGATGGCCGAGAGCGTGAAAGAACGATTGCGTGCCGTCGAAGCCAGAATTGCGGCAGCGGCGGATCGGACCGGAAGGAATCCTGGTGAGATTCTTCTCGTGGCCGTTACGAAGACGATTTCTCCCGCTCGGATCAATGAGGCGATTGAGGCGGGGGTCACTGCGATCGGCGAAAATCGAGTACAGGAAGCGCGGGACAAATTCGATGAGGTCCGGGAAGGTCCGGTACGCCATCTGATCGGACATCTGCAGAGGAACAAGGCAGGCCGGGCCGTCGAACTCTTCGATCGAATCGACTCGATCGATAGTGTCCGGTTGGCGGGCGCCGTCTCCAGGAGGGCAGAGGCCCTCGGGCGAACGATTCCGGTACTCGTAGAAGTGAATGTGAGTGGCGAAGCGTCGAAATCCGGCCTGGCGCCGGACGTTCTTCGAGCCGTTCTCGAGGAGATTGCTCCTCTCGAAGGGATAAAAGTGGAAGGCCTTATGACAATCGGACCGCTTACAGATGATCGCGAAGAAATTCGCTCCGCGTTCCGGAGACTTCGGGAAGGGGCGGAGGAGATAAACGCGCGTCCCATCACCGGGATCGAAATCAAGCATCTATCGATGGGAATGTCGGGCGATTTCGAGATCGGGATCGAAGAGGGCGCCACAATCGTGCGCGTGGGAAGTGCCATCTTCGGACAGCGAGCCTGACCACCACGTAAGACATTTCGGGGACCATTAGAGGAGAAGAGATGGAAGCCTTTTCGATCGTCCGCCCCCTGCTGCATACGACAGTTCAATACGTCACGATCGCGCTCATTCTTCTGCTCGTCGTGCGGCTTTTCATGCCCCCCCGAACGCAATTGGGAACGGAGTCCCTTCTGTCGCGGCTATCCCGCCTGACCGACCCGATCGTCCTGCCTATCCACTCCATGCTTCCCTACGGCACGTCGCTCGCCGTAGCCGCGATCCTATCGATATTCGCGGCTATGCTCGTCGCCTACTTCTTCCTCGGAATTGTGGACGACCTTCTGGCATCGCTCTTCGGGTTCTTAGGCGGCCTGATGGCCGGGGCTCCGATCCAGGCGCTCGGATACCTTATGTACGGCGCTGTCTCAATCTTCACGACGCTCGTCATCTTGCGGATTCTCTTTTCATGGATACGGGTCGGTTATAATGCAGGGGGTAAGATCACCCGGTTTGTTTACGACACGACAGAGCCTATTCTGGCCATCTTCCGGGGCCTTCTGCCCTCTTTCGGCGGGATCGATTTCTCGCCGATCGTGCTCTTCTTTCTACTCGGTTTCGTGAAGAACGCCATCAGGTCGCTCCTCCTCTAGCCTTGATATCTCACGAGCTTTTCCCTTGGCGGGAAGGAGCCGATCGGCTATTGTGATGGCTTGAATTCGTGGGCCGTGCTAGTGCCCTCGCAAAGGAGTACGCCGTGAAAATCTCCGCACTCGACATTCGGAAGCAGGTCTTTCGTAAAACTCTGCGCGGCTATGATGAGCATGAGGTGAACGCTTTTCTCGAATTGATCGCCTCACAGGTGGAGGACTTCCACCATGAGAATCGTACTCTGCGTGATCAACTGAGTGCGATGGATGTCCAGGTGGAGAATTATCAGAAGATCGAAGAGGCACTTCGGAATGCATTGGTCACAGCCGAAAAAGTCGCAAGGGAGACGAAGCAGAACGCCGACAAGGAAGTGGAGATCACCTTGAGAGATGCACAGCATCGTGCCCAGCGATCGGTCGAGTCGGCAAGGGGAATTCTCGGTGGTGTGCAGAATGATCTTCTCGATCTGGCACGGCAGAGGCGGGATTACGTCACCCGGTTCCGGCTCCTTGTGGAAACTCAGCTTCGCATGCTCGACCTGAAGCAGGTAGAGTTCGAAGACGAGGACAATCTGAGACGGCTCGAAGAGATTCAGAGGGAGCTGTTTGAGCGGGGCGATGCTGACGACAGATCCGGGACGAAGAGCGCGGCCCTGATTCACGAACCGGATCAGCCTGAACGGAATGTCGTGGCGGAGACCGTTGCAGATCTGTCAATCGGTGACCCTGAATACGGAGTCCCCGTGAATCGGGAGCAGGCTGCAGAGGACAGGCCGGAAACGACACACGAAGAGACTTCTTAGTACTTTCTCCATCCAGGTATGAATTACCCAACTCTGATGATATGAATAAAAAACAGAAATTTACCAAACCGAGTGAGAAACGGGCGCCCGAACGGGAAGAAGAGATCCTGCTGTTCTGGAAGGAACGGGAGATCTTCCGGAAGAGTGTGGAACTGCGCGAGGGAGCACCCCGTTTTGTCTTCTATGAGGGGCCGCCGACCGCCAACGCCCACCCGGGAATTCACCACGCCTCCACACGGGTTGTGAAGGATCTCGCCTGCCGTTACTGGACGATGAAAGGTCGCCAGGTTATCCGCAAGGCGGGCTGGGATACTCACGGCCTTCCCGTGGAACTCGAAGTGGAGAAGGAACTCGGCATGAAGAGCAAGAGCGAAGTCGAGGCCTTCGGCGTCGGCCCGTTCAACAAGAAGTGCCGGGATCGGGTGTTTCGGTTTGCTGAGGAATGGGAACGCATGTCTGACCGGATCGGCTTCTGGGTGGATATGAAGGATCCGTACATTACGCTCGACAACGACTATATCGAGACTGTCTGGCACATACTCCAGAGCTTCTGGAAGTCGGACAAGATCTACAAGGGCCACAAGGTGATCCCCTATTGCCCCCGATGTGGAACGCCTCTGTCGAGTCATGAAGTCGCCCTCGGGTACGCCGATGTGAAAGATCCCTCGATCACTGTACGGATGAAGCATTCCGAGCGGGAGAACACCAGCTTTCTAGTCTGGACGACCACCCCCTGGACACTTCCTTCGAACGCCGCGATCGCCGTGGCGGCGAAAGAGACATACGTGGTGGTCGAATCGGAAGGGGAGCGTCTGATTCTTGCCGAGGCCCGGCTCAGTGCGTGTTTCGGCGAGGAGTCAGCCCCGAAAATCATCGAAAAGATGAAGGGAAGCGATCTAGTCGGACAGCGTTACGAACGTCTCTTTTCATTTGCCGATGAGAACGAAAGCGCCTGGAAAGTGATCGCCGCGGACTTCGTCTCCCTGGAAGAGGGGACCGGAATCGTCCACATGGCGCCGGCGTTCGGCGAGGATGACTATAAAGTGGGGCTGACGGAAGGGCTCCCTATAATCAATCTGGTGGACGATGCGGGGAACTTCAAGCCGGAGGTGACGCCATGGGCCGGTCGATTCGTGAAAGACGCGGATCCTGACATCGTTTCTGATTTGAATGATCGAGGTCTTCTTTTTCGTCACGAAACGATCGAGCATAGTTATCCGCACTGCTGGCGCTGCGCTTCGCCGCTACTCTACTACGCCCGGGAGAGCTGGTTCATCAGGACGACAGCCATGCGGCAGGAAATGCTGGAGAACAACGCCGGAATTCACTGGGTGCCGGCGGAGGTCGGTGCGAACCGGCTCGGTCGCTGGCTGGAGAACAATGTGGATTGGGCGTTGTCCCGTAATCGGTATTGGGGCACGCCTCTGAACGTCTGGGAGTGCGATGGCTGCGATGAGCGGGACTGCGTGGGCAGTATCGCCGAGCTCCGGGAAAAGGCGGGCAATTTACCCGAGCCGATCGATCTTCACCGTCCATGGATCGATGAGATTTCGTGGGCTTGTGCAAAGTGCGGCGGAACGATGGAACGGGTTCCCGAAGTGATCGACGTCTGGTTCGACTCGGGGTGCATGCCGTATGCGCAGTACCACTACCCGTTCGAATCCGACGGCCGGTTCGAGAGCCAGTTCCCTGCCGACTTCATTGCCGAGGCGATCGATCAGACGCGAGGATGGTTTCACTCGATGCTCGCTGTTGCGACGCACATGTCGGGGGAGAGCAGCTACAAGACCTGCTTCGTCCTGGGTCACATTCAGGATGAAGAAGGAAAGAAGATGTCGAAGTCCAAAGGAAACGCCGTCGATCCGTGGGACGTTCTGAGGATTCATGGTGCCGACGCTCTCCGATGGTATCTCTTCTGGGCGTCCCCTCTCCATCTGCCTCGGCGATTCAGTCTCGATGCTCTTCGCGAAATCGGGCATAAGTTCCTGGACACCCTTCGGAATACTTACTCGTTCTTTGTTCTTTATGCCTCGCTGGACGAATTCGTCCCGCATCCCACTGACCGGGTGGAATCGGGGCGTACGCGTATCGACCGCTGGATACTCTCCCGGCTCCACACGACGGTTCGCGAGGTCGATTCTCAAATGGCCTCATATGATCTGAATCGTGCCGCCCGTCTCATCCAGGAGTTCGTGGTTGATGACCTCAGCAACTGGTACGTTCGCCGGAATCGTCGGCGTTTCTGGAAGAGTGAAATGGACGACGAGAAACGGGCGGCTTTCGAGACACTATATGATTGTCTCGAAACGATCGCCCGGCTGGCGGCGCCGATGATCCCGTTTCAGAGTGAGGTTCTCTATCTGGGACTCGTCACGCCGTTTCAGAGCGAAGCGCCCGAGTCCGTACATCTTGCCGACTACCCGGTGGCGGATGAAGCGATGATCGATGAGGGGCTCGAGAGGAGCATGGCTCTCGCTCGTGAGGCGGTCAATCTGGGGCGGGCGATCAGGATGCGCAAAACGATCAAGACCAGACAGCCTGTGAGCGAGATTCTGGTGATCGTCCGCGATGTGGATCGTCCCGGCCTTATGGATCTGGAAGACGTGATCGCCAACGAACTGAACACACGGAAGCTCGACTTTCGGAGCGACGGAGCGGACCTGCTCGGTTTCGTGGCGAAGCCGTTGTTCCCGGCATTCGGGCCCCTGTTCGGAAAGCAGGCGAAGGGTGTCGGAAACGCCATCAGGAACCTGTCGTCAGACCTCATCCGCACCATTCGTGAGAAAGGGGAAGCTACTGTCGAAATTGAAGGGGAATCGGTCCTCCTGAAGATCGACTACATGGATGTCGAAGAGCGTGCGGTCGCGCCCTATGAGATGGAAAATGGGGACAGACTCGCCGTTTTTCTGAATACCGAATTGGACGAAGACCTTTTACAGGAAGGCTTTGCCAGGGAAATGGTCAACAAGATTCAATTCATGCGCAAAGATGCCGGCTTCGATGTGGTTGATCGTATTCAGGTGGTTTACGGCGGGAGCGAGCGGCTCATCGCCGCCATCACCCGTCATGCCGATACGATCCGCGCCGATACTCTCAGTGTGTCCCTGGAGACCGGTGAGCCGGACGGAGACAGCGCTCGCGAGTGGGATCTGAACGGTGAAGCAGCCGTCGTCTCCATCGCCCGCGTCTCCGAAGAGAGAGTCTGATACTCTCCGACTGAAGGAGTGAACAAGAGATGGATCAGAAACAAAGCAATCACTTTGAGAAGCGTCTTCTGGAAGAGAGGGCGATCCTGCTGAAAGACATCGGACAGTTGGAAGAAACGACCACGAATCCGCAACGCGAATCGTCCGGTGATCTCTCCGCTTATTCGTTTCACATGGCGGACGCGGGGACGGATGCCAACGTGAGGGAGACACGCTTTCACCTCGCCTCGCGGGATACCCGGCTTCTCTACCATATCGATCAGGCGCTCGAAAGGATTCATAAAGGGATCTACGGCACCTGCGAAACTTGCAATGAAGAGATCGCGCACACACGGCTGGAAGTGGTGCCCCACGCACGGCTCTGCATCTCCTGCAAGGAGAAGGAAGACAGCCAGAAGAGGTGAATTTCCCTCATTGGCGTTTCCCCCTTCTCTCGATTGCCATTGCTGCCGGTGTCGTTCTCCTCGATCAGGTGACCAAGCTTCTTGTCGTCACCGGCTTGCCTCGAGGGAGGAGCATCGATGTGGTGGGTGACTTCGTGCGCCTCACTCATGTGCAGAATTCAGGCGGCGCTTTCGGTCTACTGAGGGACCGGGGAGTCCCGTTCTCGCTCCTCTCTCTAATCGCCGTCGCCGTCATCCTGATTATCGCGGCGAGAATGGCAGCCCGTCAGGGGGGCATCCGTATCGCTCTCGGGCTCCTGCTTGGCGGTGCCGCCGGCAACCTGATCGATCGCTTCCGGCTCGAGACAGTCGTCGATTTCGTTGACATCGGTATCGGCGGGCTCCGCTGGCCTGTGTTCAACGTGGCCGATATGTCGGTAGTCAGCGGCGTGTTACTCTTTCTCATTCTGACCGGCCGGCCGGACTCGGCCGCTGGAGCCCTTCCTGATCAAGGCTGACGGAGCGGGACCATGCCCTCAGACAAGCTGGTAAAATATGCTGGTTAGCGTTCCTCCGGATACTCCCCCCACCAGGCTCGACCGCTTCCTCGCTGACAGGGATGTTGTCCATTCCCGCGCGTTCGCGCAGAAGCTCATTCGAGAAGGACTGGTGCAGATAGACGGCGTCCCGGTCAAAGCGAGCCATAAAGTCTCGCCAGGCGAAGAGATCAGTGTCGAGATCCCCGCCCCGGAGCCGAGTCACCTGCTGCCGGAGGACATCCCCCTCGACATTATTCATATGGACGAGGATATTGTCGTGGTCAACAAGCAGGCCGGGCTGGTCGTTCATCCCGGAGTGGGTGCGCGCACGGGAACGCTCGTTCATGCACTCCTGCATCACGTCGGGCGGATCGACGGGGGAGAGGACGCCGAGCGGCCAGGCATCGTCCACCGCCTGGACAAAGATACGACCGGTCTGCTCGTAGTCGCCCGCCATCCGGCTGCCCACGCGTGCCTCGGCGAGGCGATTCGACGGAGGGAAGTGAAGCGGGAGTACTGCGCGGTCGTCTGGGGAGTGATGGACGACCGGGGAACGATCGAGGCGCCGGTCGGGCGCTCTTCGTCTGACCGGACACGGATGGCGGTGGTGAACAACGGCCGGCACGCCCGGTCCCATTACCAGCTCGGCGAGGCGTTCCGGTTCACCTCGCTTCTTGACGTCACGCTCGATACCGGCCGCACCCATCAGATCCGCGTTCACTTCAGTCATCGCAATCACGCCCTGTTCGGCGATCCGGCATATGGAGGAAGGGAAAAGGCAATACGAGGAATGGCCCATGACAGGAGACGAGCGGCGGCGGAGGCGCTCTCTCTGATCGATCGCCAGGCCCTTCACGCTGCCAGGCTCGGGTTTCCTCATCCGGAGACGGGCGAGTGGGCGCAGTTTGAGGCGCCTTTGCCGGCCGATATGCAGGCGCTCATCCAGTTTCTGCGGCAGGAGCGAGATGGTCCGTAGTGACGTCTCGTTGAGGATGCAGAGAAAAGGGGGGCTGGAAGGCCGGATTTTGGGTAGAATCAGATTCAATATTGCGACGGGTGAGTCGCGAGCAGGAAGAGAGTTGGAAACCAAGAGGGGGCCGGTGTGAATCTCAAGCGTGTGGACCGTGGGGACGTGACCGTCCTCGTACTGAGTGGAAAGCTAATGGGAGGGCCGGACTCGGTCCTGTTTCAGGATATGATCAAGGACCTTCTGGGGGCGGATCGGAAGAACCTGGTTGCCGATCTCAAGTCTTTGAGCTGGGTAAACTCGACAGGCCTCGGCATTCTCATTTCGGGATACTCGTCGGTCAAGAACGCGGGGGGTGTCCTGAAACTTGCCGCCGTGGCGAGCCGGATTGAATCGATTCTGATGATCACGAAGCTTACGACGGTCTTCGAAACACACAAGACAGTGGATGATGCGGTGGAAAGCTTCGGAGGGGAATGAGCCGAATGCCTCCGTCCGCCAGGGAAACCCTCGATCTCAACCTGCCGAGCAGTATGGACTACCTCTCGCTCGTAAACGGTGTTGCCGAGGAGATCGCTACACGCCTCGAAGTGGACGAGGCGTTGAAGGACACGCTGACTACTGCGGTCATTGAAGCGTGTACCAATGCGATTGAGCATGGCAATCGGGAGGACCCTTCCAAGACTGTCAAGATCCGCTTCGAGTACGATGCAGAGGCCTTCAGCGTTACCGTGACAGACGAGGGCAAGGGGTTTGATCTCAAGCTTGTCGACGATCCCGTAAAGCCCGAAAACCTGTTGCGCGAGCGGGGAAGAGGTATCTTCATCCTTCGCGCATTCATGGACGAAGTGAACTATCGTTTCGACCCGGCGGGCGGCACTACCGTGCAGCTGGTCAAGAACCTCGGGGCGAAAGCCCAGACCGCGAGCTGATCATCGACGGCAGAGGTCCGGGGCGCCTTCGGAAAGAGGAAACCCCAATCTCCTTTCCGCCGTATCTGTTTCGAAAGAGCGGCCCACCCGGAACGCGGGCTCCCGACGCCTCGACTCGATCGGAACGAGCGGAACGATGACGCTGAATCTACTCGGAGCCTCACTTTTTCTCGCCTGCGGGGGGGCGGTCCTTCTCCTCGGTATCCTGATCCTGAGAGAGAGCCCCGACGAACGGCTTCATCGGATCACGGCCACCATGATGTTCTTCGGTGGTTCCGGCCCTCTGCTCGCCGGGCTCGGGACACTTCTCATTCTCTACGGCCCCGCCGGATTTCGCCTGTCCGAAAACGTCGCTACTACATTCGCCTGTGTATGGCAGTTTTTCTTTCCCTCTCTCCTCCTTTTCGCCCTTGTCTACCCGACCGAACGACCGATCCTGCGCCGCTTCCACAGATTTTCCGTGTTTCTGTTCGGCCCCCATATATTTCACCTCCTGCTTGTTCTCCTCTTTGCATCGGTCGGCGGAGCCTTCACGATCTGGGACGTCGGCGCCGAGACGGGCGGGGGAGTGATCGACAGGACTCTCGCGGTCAGCGCCACACTGCTTAATCTGGGAGCCGGACTTCTCACGCGATTCCACATCCGTTTTTTCTCGCTTGTCGACATCGTCTACAGTGGTGCGGCGATCTTTCTGCTGTACCGTAGTTTTCGCGTACTGGAGAGCCCCAAGATTCGGCGGCAACTCTCCGTGATCCTGTTCGGCCTCGCCACATGCGTCGGCCTCTATGCTATTGCCGTCCCTTTCCCGGTCCTCTTCTCCTATCAAGTACCCGAAGTGATCAGGCTGATCACGGTGACTGCCGGCCTGTTGATCGGCACGGGGGCGATCGCATTCGCGATCGTGGGACGAAGCTTTCTCGACGTGGGGACAGTCGTCCGCCGGGGGATCCTTCTTTCGGCGACCTCCACGTTTCTGGTACTGGTCTATTTCTTCTCCGCACGCCAGCTCGACAGGCTCCTCGACACCAGCCTGGGCGTCGCCTTTCCAGTTTTTCAAACCCTCTTTGTTCTCACCGCGATCATTTTCTTCCATCCCCTGATGGGGAGAATGGAGTCGACAGCCGACCGGCTTCTTGCCGGTGATCGGGTGGCTCATCGAAATGTCATGCGGCGATTGGGCCGTGAAATGACCGCCATTCTCAATCGGGACAGACTCGAAGAGACGATCCTGAATTCCCTTCGTGAGGCGATGGCTGTGGATCGGGCTGATCTTGCCATTCTCGATCCGGGAGAAGAATATTTTACAGTTCGAGGAAAAGGCCGGAATGTCGAGATTAGAGAAATTCCCCGGGAGCACCCGCTTGCCCGTCGACTGGCGCGTACAAGTGATCCGGAACTCGCCCGGGATCTGGTGGACGATATTGCCGACAGTGCTGAGAGGGACGAGGCTCGTGATCTCACTCGAGCCCTCGGTTCCCGTCTGCTCGTTCCGATTCATCTTCCCGAAGGGGGTGGATGTATCGGTTTTTTATCATTTGGGCCTAAAGTGACAGGCGCACGATTCAACGCGGAAGACGTATCGCTCCTGTCACTCCTCGCAACCCAGTTGGGTATCGCGATTCGGAACGCTCGCCTGCACGAAGAGGCGGTTGAGCGCCGCCTGGTCGATGAGGAACTCGCCATGGCCCGCTCGATCCAGCAGTCCATCCTGCCACAGAAAACGCGCCGGCTCGCCGGGCTCGATGTCGCAGCTGTGAGCATTCCGAGCAGGCAGGTGGGAGGAGATTATTACGATCTGATTCCCCTTCCCGGCGGCCGATCGGGAATTGCCATCGGGGACGTATCGGGGAAGGGTGTACCGGCTGCGCTCCTCATGTCCATGCTCCACGCCGCTCTTCATGCCCAGATGATCGGCTCTCCCTCACTCGGGCCGGTTATGGAGCGCATGAATCGCATTCTCTGTCGATCCACTTCGCCCGAAAAATTCGCCACATTCTTTTTCGGCGTTTATGAGCCGGAGGACGGCCGGTTTCGCTTCTCCAACGGGGGACACAATTTCCCGCTCCTCATACGAAATGATGGATCAGTTTCCGAACTGGAGGCGGGCGGTCTCGTCCTCGGCATGCTGGCTGATGCAGGCTACGAGGAGGAGGCTGTGCCGCTCGAGCCGGGTGATCTTCTCGCATTTTATACCGATGGAGTTACCGAGGAATTCGATCCGGAGGATGAAGATCATCTCTTCGGTGAGGATCGACTGACGGAAATCCTTCTGGCCCATCGCCACGAAAGTGCGGAGCAAATTCTCGGCAAAGTGCGGGAGGAGGTCTCCCGGTTCAATGGTGGCCGGAGTTTTTCCGATGATTTCACGATGATCATTCTCCGCGCTTCTCCCGATGGGGAAACGCCGACCGAGATCGAGGAGAAAGCCGGATCACTGGTCGCCGGGAAGGGAGTTCCGGTTGATTAAGTGGAGCGCCGTAACAAAACAATATGGCGGGATTCAGGCACTCTCCGGCCTCGACATCGAAGTTTCGCCGGGAGAGATTTTCGGATTTCTGGGACCGAACGGGGCGGGGAAAACGACAGCGCTCAAGATTGCCGTGGGGCTCGTACGCCCCGACAGTGGTGAGGTCACACTGGACGGCGTGCCGGCCGGAAATCCGTCGAGCAGGCGCTCTCTCGGCTATCTTCCCGAAGAGATTCCGCTCCCTCCGAGGATTCGGTTGAGAGAATGGCTTCGCTATCAGGTCGCCCTCCGAAACGGAGACGTCTCGTCCATCGAATCGGCGGCTGAGAGGGTCGGCCTGGCCGACCGGTTGGGTGATCCGGCCGGGTCACTCTCCAAAGGGATGAAGCGCCGGACGGGGCTCCTTCTACTTCTCGCGATGCGTCCCGGTATATGGCTGCTGGACGAGCCGACCGCCGATCTGGATGTGGCCGGCCGGGAACTGGTCGAGAATGTTCTTCTGCAGGCCAGGCGCGAAGGGGCTACGCTTTTTCTCTCATCCCACATTCTTTCCGAAGTAGAACGCGTGTGCGACCGGATCGGAGTGATCGAGAAAGGGGCGCTTCGGATCTGCGCGCCTCCTGCCGATCTGCTCCCCGCTCCTTTTATTCTGGACCTCAGTTTCGATCAATGGCCGGAGGACCTCGACCGGTCTCTCGCCGGTCGCGAGGCGGTGATCACTCCGGAATCGGGGAGGGTGCGCGTTTTTGTTTCGGACCGCCAGGACGGCGATCGAGTCATTCAATCGCTGGAGCAGTCCGGGCGGGCAATTCGGCAATCTTCATTCCGACCGGCGTCCCTTCGTGATGCCATGGGAAGGATCTTGAAGTGAGAGCGCTTCATCGAGCTGTCTGGATTCAATTTACTCGAGGGAGCGGGCCGATCCTTACTCTTTGCACTCTTCTCTTGATTGCGTGGATCGTAAAGGGAATGGCTGGGCTCGAGGGATCGTTCTTCTGGAACGGGGAGGAGGTGGCGATCGGGGAAGGTCTGCGCTCCCGCGTTGCGATCGGGTTCGGTCTCCGGGCTATCGCCTGGTTCGGGATGGCGCTTTTGCTCTTCCGCGGACCGACATTTATTCTCGCAGGTGCGGATCGCGGCGGCACCCCGTTCGATCTGACGGCCCCGATCAGCCGGACGCGGTTTCTCTTCGGACGTATTCTGGGTGTGCTCTCGGTCTTTGCCGCGATCTGGGTGGCCGCTCTATTCCTCCAGCAACTTTTCTCTCCCTCACTTCTGTCATCCGGCGGGGTGGGGCTCTTCCGGGTGATCGGTGGGGCAATTCTTTTACTACTTGGTCAGGTTCTTTTGCTGGCCCTTCTTCTGTTGCTTCGGCTCTGGCTCGGAGCATGGGGAGCATTTGCCGCGCTCCTCGCATGGGCGGCAAGCTGGTTTCTTTCCCTCGATCTTCTGGAAGCCTATCTGTTCGATGTTCGCGCGCCTGCGGAAAGCATGGGCGCTTGGTGGTATCCTCTCCTCGAACCTTATCTTGCGGGAGAGCCGGCCGGGTTCATGGCTTCGGTTCTCCGCGGTTTCGTGCGGCTGTTTCCTCCCATCGCCAATGTTCAGAGTGTCGGTATCGACTGGGCGCTCGGTCGGGAGGTTTTCCCCGATGCCGACCGGTTGGCTGTTCCAGGTGCTGTTATCTGGTCAGCTCTATTTCTCGGCTTCGCTGACAGAATATTTAAGAGGAAGGACCTTTAGGGACCGATGGGAGTCGTGATCGGCATCGATTTCGGTGAGAAGCGCGTGGGCACGTCCATGAGCGACCCGGAAGGCCGGGTGGCTGTAGCGGGACCGGTCCTTGACGGCGCCGATCAGCGAAAACTCGTTCGGGCCATCGCCGCTCTCGTCGACGAGGAAGCTGCGGAGACGGTCGTGATCGGCATGCCTGTCAATATGGATGGTTCCATGGGTGAGAGTGCCGAAAGAGTAGTTCGATTCGTGACGAGACTATCCGATGTCCTGGACATACCGGTGGAGACATGTGACGAGAGGCTCACCTCGGTACAGGCAGAGCGGACCCTTCGATATGGAAGGGGGGGCGAAACCAGGAAGGGTGGTCGTCCCGGTCGGAAGCGGGGAAAGGCGCGGCGGGGGGAGAAGAGCGATGTCGACCGGATTGCCGCTGTACTGATACTGCAGTCCTTCCTTGACCGCCGGAGGAGGGCATCTCAATGAAACCGGCGATCATTCTGGGTTGGATGGCGGTATTCGTTCTCGGGATGATGGCCCTTGCCGGTATTTCACATCAGGGATTTCGCGTGGGCGGCGGTGAGAGATTGCTGGGCGAATCGGTGGAGTTTCGTATCCCGGACGGGGCCGGCTTCAGCCAGGCTGTCGAGATCCTGACAGGAGGGGGTGTGCTCGACCGACCTCGCCTGTTTCGGTTAGTAGCCCGCCTGGAAGGGGCGGACAGGCAGATCCGGGCAGGCTGGTACCAGGTCCCCCTTGGCACCTCTCCCGGGAAACTGCTCGATCGGCTTCGGGAAGGCCCGAATGTGCTCGAGAAGGTGACAATCCCGGAAGGGCTCTGGCTCACTGAAACTCTCGATATTCTCGCTCGTGAACTGGGAGTCGACCGGGCTGAACTGGACTCGATCGCCGGCGATGCCGAACTCCTTCTAAACTGGAAGGTGCCCGGGCCGACCTTGGAAGGATATCTCTTTCCTGATACCTATTTGCTTCAGAGAGGGATCGCCCCTGAGGCGATTCTCCATACGATGATCCAGGCTTTCCACCGTGAATTCGGCGAGGCGGAGCGAGTCCGGGCGGCTGAGATCGGGATGACGGTGCGCGAAGTGATCACTTTGGCATCGATTATCGAGGCGGAGGCGGTGGTGGCTGATGAGAGATCAAGGATATCGGCCGTATTTCACAATCGACTTCGGCTTGGCTGGAGACTGCAGGCTGACCCGACGGTCCAATATGCCAGAGGGAACCGGAAACGTCTGTTTACCCGCCATCTGGCAATTGACTCCCCATACAATACATATGTAGTGTCCGGACTGCCCCCCGGGCCGATCTGCTCCCCGGGGGCAGCTTCGATTCATTCGGCGCTCTATCCCGCCGAGAACTCTGATGAACTCTACTTCGTGGCTGCGAGGGAGAGTGGGCGCCACATCTTTTCAAAATCAGGCCGGGAACATGAACGAGCCCGGCGTCAGGTGAAGCAGCGCGCCGAAAGACCTTGACAGATTCAGCGGGGCGATGATTCCATCTGTCAATTCGAGGGAGAGAGAGAATGGCCAAGCAGTCGATCAAGCCGAAGAAGAAACCGACCAGGACTACGTCGGGCCGGGCGGACAATTCGCTCCCGTTCAAGAAAAAGAACTACGTACTGTTTTCAGTGGGAATCGCGGTAATCCTTCTCGGATACCTGTTCCTGAGCCGCAATTCGATTACCATTGCCCCTCTGCTTCTGGTGGCGGGTTATTGCGTGATCATTCCTCTTGCGATTGCTCTAAAGTAGTTTCTTTCAATAAGTTAGATCGGGCGAATAGCTCAGTTGGTTAGAGCGCCTGCCTTACAAGCAGGAGGTCACAGGTTCGAATCCTGTTTCGCCCAGATGTTGTGACCTTTTCCGGCAAGTATCCGGGAACAGGATAATTCCCGGAAGCCTTGAATTATGCTGCAGTTACCGAGACAAAGCGGTTGACTTCCCACTCCGCCATCTGGTAAGGTTCAGACCGAAGTGAAAGGACCGGCCGAGGGGGGCAGACCTCAGCGGGAGATAAGGTTTCGTCTTGACAGCGAGCCAGAATCCTTGGTATAGTGGTCCTTGCTACTAAGCTCGCGATTGAGTTCTCCCACAGCCGAAGAACACCCAGATTATGTGCGAAAGGAGGTGCAGGGTAGCGGTTTGTCATATCGAAAATCCTATAAGACGGCTTTTTCGATAGACGCCTCGCCCCTTCCACGCACCGTGGTCTGGTGAGGTGATTCGAGTTCGGTTTCCATTCGTGGATTTTTGTCCGTATTTGTATTTCTGCAGGAGGTAAAGACACCAATGAAGAAAGGCTTCGTACTCGGTCTCCTGGCTCTCGCGAGTGTTGCGATTGCCGGTTCCGCGTTCGCAGGATTACCGTGCGCGGCTTACTCGAGCTGTGAACTCACGGTGGCCCAGCACTCAAACTGTCATGCCGGGGCTACTAATCCTACCACCGACGTGCTCTTTTCCTATGGTCAGGTTAACTTTGACTCCCTTTGCATCGCAGTCACAGTTCGCGACTGCCTCGGTGCGGCCATCGAGACTTGCTCGGTCCGTTTCGATTATTCCGGCGCGTTCGATCCTCAGAATGAAAACGGCGGCGGCACCAACGGCTGGCTCTGTGGCACAGGTTCCGCTACTGCTCTGACCGATGCCAACGGTACGGCCCGCTTCTACGTTGTTGGCGGCGGCGCCGGTCAGCTTGAGCTGACCTGGTCCGTTACGGCTGAATGCGCAGATCCGGAAGTGGAATTGTGCGCACAGGTCGATACGCTCTGCGTCAAGTCGACCGACTTCAACGGCTCGGGGAACATCAACTTCTTCGACACATTCAAGTATCTGCCCCAGTTGAGTTCGGGTAGTGGTTGGTCCGGAAACATGAACTGTGCTTCACCGGCAGTTAACTTCTTCGATACGTTCAGGTACCTGCCCGACCTGAGCGCGGGTTCGGCCTGTGCCGGATTCAGTGTTGGGAACACTTTTGCGGGCGCTGACTGCTCAGCACCGATCCTCCCTTAGGGAGCTGAAGTGTGTAGTCATTAACCTGATTTCTGAACTGTCCATCAGGTTGATCTGTATTAAGTCAAAGGGCTCTTCCCACGGGAAGGGCCTTTTTCGTGGGGACTAACGGTTTGACAGGAATGGACGACCTTTGGTATAATGACTACACAAAACACAAACAGGTCGAGAGGGGGTGATGGCCAGGAGTCCATGCTACCACGCTTTGAGGCGCAAGCCTCGGAGAGCGCGGGGCGGGGGCTTGAAGCGCTCGCCCCGTCTTCTCGTTCTGCCGGTCAGCCGGGGTCGGCATCCATGGAAAGATTTCAACTATGGTTAAAACCCCTGGCGCGGGAAAAAGGGCAGTTTTCAGGCAAACGCCTGATTCTGTTGGAGTTGCGGGTTGAGTTTTTTGCAGGCTCGATGGTTCGATAAAGCTGAAAACCAAGATTTTCGGTTGACACGGGCACCGCTCTCCTGATACAATCTGGCTTGACCGTTAGAGGTAGCGTGCATTCAGTCGTAAGAAGAGATTTCGGGAAGCTACTCGGAGGCGACTGAGGTAAGTGAGAGAGAGGGTTGGGTCCCCTGAACTTGAGCAGCGCGTGGTAATTAAGGTCAGTTTTTTTAAAACTGAGTGGAAGGAGCAATAAAATATGAAGAAGGCTCTCGCTGTTGCTTTCGTCGGCGCACTATTTGCCGGGATTGCCCTTGCCCAGCCGACCATCGAGCTCGATCTCGATAACGTGCTTGGTAACGGTCCGGACGTAGCTGTGGCGATCGTAAGTGACTACATCACGGTAGATGTCTGGGTGGTCGGTTCGGCACCTTCGAACCTGATCTCGGCCAACGTCACTCTCTGCAACCTGGACGGTTCCCTGGAATTCCAGGGCTATGCCTACGCAGTCGCGTGGACCAACACCGCCCCGCAGGTCAACCCGCCTTGCGTGCTTCTCCAGTCGACGGACTTCGCGTTCGTTGGGCTGGCGATTCCGTTCCTGCACGGAACGGCCACGTACCATGCGGCTGTCGACAACTCGCTTGACGATCTCACGATCGATGGCAACCAGTCCGGTTGGTTCTCCTACTATGGCGGAACCGGCCTCTTCAACACCGGCAATGTCGGTGGTAGCGTCCAGATCGGTGGAAGTGCTACGGAAGAGTCGAGCTGGGGTGCTGTGAAGGGTCTGTTCCGGTAGATCAATTTCTACCGTTCAGTTACTCTGAACGCTCCGAGAGGCGGCCCCTTGTGGGTCGCCTCTCTTTTTTTATCCCCCTCAATCCGCCGAAAATCCCGTTGACACAGTTTGCGCTGCTGCCTATAGTAGCGGCGTATATTCGTCTTTGTCATGCAAACGGGATTCCCGATCTGTTTTGGAAAGGAGCAAGCTCTGATGATGCGAGGGGTTTTGAGCAAGTGCGCGAGGGGGGCGGCCATTGCCGCCGGGATAATTCTGGCTGCCGGAACGCCATGGGCCGCCAACGAATTTCTCGGCATGGATCGTAATGGTGACCTGGTCTGTGATGGCAATACCGAAATGACCGAAGTTAATGGTCCTGGCGACGTGGGCGTCATGAGATCAGTCGACATCTTCTGGAGTAGCGACGATCTTAGCATGTTTTCGGTTAACTGCTTCTTCTGCGTCAATGATTCGGATCGCGTCACCCTGGATCTTGGTACCGCGATTTCCTACAGCACCCCGGCAGCCTGGACCAACACTCCAATTAAGCTGGTCAACTTTTCGGAGGGGGAGATCTCTGCCGATCTGATCTCGACCTACCCGAATCTGATATGCTGGCTTCTTCAGTCGGTCGATTTCACATTCGGATCTCCCTGGACTGGTCCGGGTGTGCAGGCGACAGTGACTTACGAAGTAGCCTCAGAGGGCCTCCTCACATTTCTTCTTGATGGTGCGGCCAGTGGTTGGTTCTCCTCCGGGGGGTTGACGGGGTCGTTCGCCAATTGTGCAGCCACGACATCGACCGAGGCGACAAGCTGGTCCGATGTGAAAACTCTCTTCCGTTAGTAGTTTGATGAGTAGACCGATCAGGAGCCTCCGCGTAACTGCGGGGGTTCTTGCGTTTCTACTCATCCCGGGCGGTTCTGCGTGGGGCGGCTCTTTCATAGGGATCGATCGTAACGGCGATCTCCGGTGCGATCCGGCATTCGACATGTCCCTTCGTCGTGCGATCCCCGGTGGCGGGGGAGTGGGCGCTTCCTCGTTCGATCTCTTCTTCGATGGTGTTCCCAATCCGCTCTCATCGATCGCCTGTACTTTCTGCGTCGCGGACAGTTCCGCCGTGCATGTGGACAGCTTTGTCTACAACAGCCCGGAAGGGTGGTCCGATTCTCCTTTGCTTAGTGATCCTCCCGATCAATCCGATTGGATCAGCAGAGCGAACCCGTCGGCGAAGTGCTGGATCGTCCAATCGACTGACTTCTCCTTTCTTGCGCCCTGGGACGCTCCGGGAAAAATCGGGACGGTCTATTACAGTGCATCGTCGGATGGTCCGCTCGATCTCATTCTTGACGGCGTCTTTTCCGGGTACTTTACTACCGCCTTTACGAGCGGACCGTTCTGCGATGTGGACAGCGTGCAGAGCGAGTGCCAGTGTATTTCGCCCGCGCCCACAGAGTATCTCTGGCGCCCTTCCCGCACACTGACACGGTAGAGCGCCCCCTTCCCCCCCCGAGCAGAGGCCTCCTTCTCCCGGGAGAATTAGAGAGACGAGACCCCCCCGGAACTAAATGGGCCGGTCGAACGAGCCAGCGAGGGACGACAGTCGGAGTCCCGCAGCGGCTCCTCGGGAGGAGGAGACCTCTGCTCGGGAGGGGGCGGGCCCCCTCTAACGCGGCAACCATGACTTCACTCACCTTGTCGGTCGCCCTGGCTCCTGATAGAATGACGCTCCCATGGCACATCGAGAATTCCAGTCGAGATCCCCTCTCTCATGCCGGATCGGGGTGCCGCTCTTATCACTTATTGGCGTGCTGCTGTACTGCCTCCCTGCTCATGGAGCCACCCACACAGTTCCGGTCCAGTTCCCCACAATTCAGTCTGCTGTCGACGCCTCATCGGGCGGCGACACGATTCTCGTCGCCCATGGCACCTATAACGAAGCGGTTCGTATTCAGCAGGGGCTTACGCTCCTTGGCGGCTGGAACAACGAGTTCACAGTGAGAGACACCGATCAGTGGACGACCACCGTTGATGGTGAGGGGCTTGAGAGTGCCTGTTTCCAGTGCCGGGGGCAGGAAGGGGATCATGTCACAATTGACGGGTTCACACTCCGAAACGCCTGGTTCGATATCGGCAACGGTGGCGGCGTGCTTGTTATGGGGAAGCTGAGCTCTACGATTACCAATAATCGGTTCTACAATAACTATGCCCGCTTCCATGGTGGGGGCGTCTGTCTGATGCACGGTGCGAGTGGTGAAATCAGAAACAATCTGTTCGATGGCAATTCCGCAGTCTTTCATGGTGGCGGGATCGGCATGATCGATAATGCCGTAGCGGAAATCACGGGGAACATATTCCGGAACAACCTGGTCGTATTCGATTCCGGTGGAGGAATCGCCATGTTGAAATTCTCAAAAGGGGTGATCCGGGGAAACACTTTCGTTGAAAACAAGGCGATGATGAGAGGGGGCGCCGTCTCCTTTCTCCAGGGCGTTGAAGTGGAACTGGATCGGAACCTGATGATATATAACGATTGCGGCTACAAAGGAGGAGCGATCTATTCCTGGAAGAGCTCTCCCCGGATCATCCGGAACACCCTGGTCCGGAACTACAGTGCCCTGACAGGGGGGATTCGGATCGACGAGGAAGGGGAGACGCGCATCGAAGGAAACCTGATCGTCCGCACTTCCGGTCCCTGGTTCTACCGGGATGGGGAGAGCGCGATCGAAACGCGGAGGAACATCCTGTTCGGCGCCGGCGAGGCAGAGGGTGCGCTCGATGACGTTCAGGCTACATGGGCCGATCCGCTCCTCTGCGACGAGCAGAACGACCAGCGGCTCCGTCCCGGATCCCCTTGCGCCGGTGAGACGCCGGTCGGTTGCTATTCCGTAAGTTGCGGCGAGGATCCTCCGTCCGGTGAACCCGCTCTCGTTCAGACAGGTGGCCAGTGAAAGTCCTGAGACCACCTGTTCTTGTCGCTGTGCTTCTGCTGTTCTTTGGCGGATGGAAAGCCGCCTATCTGATAAACTCCTGGCAACAGCCTCTCTTTCACCATCCCATGGTAGACGCACAGGTTTATGACGAGCTGGGCGCCCGGATCGCGGAGGGGGACGGCTATCCCCTGCCGGTATTCGCTTCCAATCCTTTTTATCCATACTTTTTAGGTGCGTTCTATAAAGTATTCGGTCGATCGGTTTTGCCTGTCGTAATCTTTCAGATGCTTCTGGGGCTCGGATCGATCTGGTTGCTCTATCTGATCGGGAGTCGTATCGCCGGCCGGCCGGTGGGCCTGATCGCCATGCTGATCGGTGGCTTCTACAAGCCCCTTCTCTTCTTTGACACGTTTCTGATCCCCACCTCCGTGGGCGTATTCCTGAACCTTCTTCTTATCTATCAGTTTCTCCGGTTGGAAAAGCGCCCCCGGGCGATTCCTCTCTTCGGTGCGGGTCTCGTTCTGGGACTCGGTACGCTTGTGCAGGGTAATCTCCTTCTTCTGCTGCCGGTGCTGCTGATCTGGCTGTTCTTTCGATCGGGCAATCGCCGGTCGGTCGGTATCTCCATCCCACTCGTCTTAGGTGTTCTTCTGGCCCTCTCTCCGGCCACGCTTCGTAACTGGACCAGGGGAGGAGAGTTCGTCCTCGTTTCAGCGCACGGGGGGGTCAATTTCTATATGGGAAACAACGAATCGGCAACCGGTGTCTTTTCGTTTCCCGAGGGGATCCTGCTGACACCTGAGAACATCAACATTCATGAATCCAGACGATTGGCGGAGAAGGCGGCCGGCCGGAAGCTCACGCCGTCACAGATTTCAAAATACTGGTTTGGAAGGGGATGGGATTGGATCCGGAGCCACCCCGCTGATTACGCTCTCCTGACGGCGAGAAAAGCGTTCCTTTTCTGGAACAGCTATGAAATCCCCGACAACGCCGATCTCTATTTTTACCAGGAGCGACTCCCCGTTCTTCGCTGGACTCCGATCATGTTCGGCCTGGTCGGTCCGCTCGGCCTGTTCGGTCTGTTCTATCTTGGCAGGAGGCGGGGAGGGATCGTTCTCATTCTGTTTCTGGCCTCTCAATTTCTCTCGGCCCTCCTCTTCTACACTCACTCCCGATACCGGATTCCGATGGCGGTAGGGTTGATTGTTCCGGCGGCACTGGCGGTTCATTCGATCGCCCTGCAATTCCGAAGATGGTCGCTCCCTCGGAAACTCTGGGTGGTTGCCGGAACGGCACTTCTATTCGTGCTGATGAATCACCAGCCGGTCGGATTCGCCGGCACTCAAGCTCGTGCCTACTCGCTCACTCATCTGGCTGGAAGTCTTCTGGAGATGGGAGATTCTCGCGGCGCGGAAGAGACATATCAGGAGGCGCTCAATCTCAGTCCCGGCCACGCCTCGGCGCATTATGGACTGGGAAGGCTCTACCAGTTGGAAGGGAGGCAGGAGGAAGCGGTCGGCCAGTATCGGGCGGCTGTGAAGTCGATCCCTTCATTCGCGGAAGCTTATCTCAATCTGGGAACCGCTTATCATGCCATGGGTGAAGACGAGCAGGGGGTCGTGGAGCTCCGGGAGGCGATTCGTCTCCGTCCGGACTGGAGTACCGCGCGATACAATCTCGGGAACACCCTATACGATCTCGGGCGTTTCAAAGAGGCGGCTGATGAGTACAGGAAGTCCGTACGAATCGAACAGACCAATGTCCGCTTCGCCTGGAATCTGAGTAATGCGCTGGAGCGCCAAAACAAACTCTCCGAGGCTGAAAACGCCATAAGGGAGGCGCTGGTGCGTTGCGGTGAAGATGCCGATCTTAGGAACAGGCTCGGCGATTTACTGGAAAAGCAGGGGGCCGAAGAGAACGCCTTAGCGGAGTACAACAATGCTGTTTCTCTCGACCCGCGCCACTCATCCGCAATCTGTAACATCGGCCTGGTTCAGTTCCACAGGGGGGAGCTGCGTGATGCGATTGCCACATGGCGAACGATTCTGGAATACGATCCGGAGAGCCCCATCATATCGAATATCATGATGGCGGAGGACGCTCTCGCCGAGGAGGAAGGACCGTGAGACGCAGACGATCACCGTTTTCAGGTTTGATTGCGCCGGTTCTGACGGCCATGCTTTGCCTGATGCCTGGGTGTGGCGGTGAAAACGAGAGAATGGCTGACGGGGGAGGGGGGACCGGCGCAGTCGGAATGTCCGACGGCTCTTCGATCGGAGCCGCGGATTTGTCCGTGCTGCTGATTTCCATCGATACCTGCCGGCCCGATCACATAGGGTGCTACGGGTACCAGGACATCGAGACGCCCAATATTGATGCCATGGCTACCCGGGGGGTGAGATTCGACCGGGCAATCGGTGCGGCGCCGCTTACCCTGCCATCTCACTCAACCATCATGACCGGTCAGGCTCCCTACCGGCACCGTGTCCGGAACAACGGGACGTATCAGCTTGCCGAAGAGAAAACGACTCTTGCGGAAGTACTGAAGCGCGAACGATATAAGACAGGAGCGATAGTCGGAGCTTTTCCTCTGGACAGTCGATTCGGACTGAACCAGGGTTTCGATCATTACGATGATTTCTTTCCCCCCCGAAAAGTGAATGATTCCGGAGACAGTGCCGAGCGGACAGCCGATGATGTGGTGAATCTCTCCATTCACTGGCTGAGTGAAAACAAGAAGGGCCGGTTTTTCCTGTTCGTTCATTTCTTCGATCCTCATTGGAAATACGAACCGCCGGAACCGTTCCGTTCCCGCTACCCTGACCGCCCGTACGACGGCGAGATCTCGTTTGTGGATCAGGAAATCGGCAGGCTGTTCGAAGCGCTCGACGACTTCGGGATGAAAGATCGAACGCTGATCGTCCTGACAGGTGACCACGGGGAATCACTCGGAGAACATGGCGAACATACTCATAGTGTCTTCGTATACGACGCCACTATAAGGATCCCGCTCATTGTTGAGTGGCCGGAACGCCCCTCGTTTACCGGGGCGGGGTTTCTGCGTGGTCGCACTGTTGAGTCGATGGTTCGTGCGGTCGATATCGCTCCCACCGTGCTCAATCTGGTAGGGATCACCCCTCTTGACGACATGGAAGGAGTCAGTCTCGCGCCGCTGATGGCCGGAACAGAGACCGATCTCGGACTCGTCAACTACTCGGAGTCACTCGCCTCTCTCGAAAGCTGGGGCTGGAGTGAAGTGCGTTCGATCCGGACAGAAGACTGGAAGTTCATCAGTGTTCCCCGGGAGGAATTCTATGATCTCCGGGCCGATCCCGATGAGAAAGTGAATGTTCTCGGCGAATACCCGGAAGAAGAGAAGAGACTTCGAGCGCTCCTGGATGAAAAACTGCAGGAGGATCGAGCGCGAAAGAGCGAGGATAAGAAAATCGAAATAGATGAAGAGGGCCGGGCGAAGCTCGAGGCTCTCGGATATGTCACTCGATCGAAAGGGACCACGGGAGGAACGGGAGATCTTCCAGATCCCAAAGACAAGATCGGTCTGTTGCAGCAGTTTTTCGATGCTAGAACCCGTTTGGAGGCGGGGGACCTGGAATCGGCCACGAATGAGTTACGTGAACTGTTCATGAAGGAGCCCAATAATCCGGAGATCGCAAAGGGTCTGGGCAAGGCTCTCATGGAGGTGGACGAACTCCAGGAGGCGGAAGAAATACTGTTGAGGGTGTACCAAATGGTACCGAACGATCTGGGGCTTCAAGGTTTGTTTTCCACGCTCGCCTTCAAAAAGGGCGATTGGGAGGGGTCGCTCGTCATACTGGAGCGCATTCTCGAAACCGATCCTCGCTTCGAAAACGGTCACACCAGGAAAGGGGAAGCTCTTCTTCTCCTCGGACGCCGTGACGAAGCGATCGAAGAATACCAGAAGGAGCTTCAGATCTATCCACAATCCCCGACAGCCTATAACGGGTTGGGGAAAGTGTATCGCAAGATGGATCGGCTCGATGAGGCGGCCAAATACTATAAGAAGGCCCTCGAGTGTCGTTCGGATTATGCGGAAGCCATGTACAACCTGGGGAATCTCTACGAGAAACTGGGTAAGATCGACCTGGCGCTCGCCCATTTCAGAAAGTCCATTGAGAACGATCCGATGCTTGTGGAGGCCTACTATAACTATTCCCTTCTGGCCAAGAAACTGGGGGAAGGACAGCAGGCCTTTGAACTCCTTCAGGAGTCCGTACGTCGGAAGCCGAATTTCGCAAAGGGATATTACGGACTGGGCAATCTGTACAGAGAATCAAACCTGCTGACCAAGGCGGTGGAGAACTATGGGACCGCCATTCGACTGGAACCCAACGACCCCGATTATCACCTCAATATCGGGGTGGCGCAGGCGGGGCTCGGCCTACTGGGTGACGCCATTCAGTCGTGGGATCGGGCGGCGAAGCTGGCGCCGGGAACACCCACGGCTACAACGGCAAGCGACAACATCAGGCGGGCCCGAGCCCAGATTGGAGGCACCGGATGATCGGCATAAACGGCATGAAATATATTGGGGGCCCGATTCTAACGGTTATTTTCGCATTGACCACCCCTCTCGCCGCGAGCGCGGGGGTGACCGATGACGCGGTTAAGCTCTTCTGGAAAGGTGAGCGCGAAGCGGCTCGTGACATGCTTGCCGCCTGGCTGGCTGGGAATCCCGAGGACATTGATGCCCACCTACTGTATTGCGATTCCAGGATCGCGCTTGGAGAGGCCCAGAAGGTACGGAAGGATTACAGTGATCTGGCGAAATCCGATCCGGAAAGCAGGGCGATCCGGCTCGCGCAGATCTATCTCTTCGCCCAATCGACGCTGAAGCAGAAAGCGTACGAAATGTTCCTCGATGACAATGTTGACTTCGCCCGGGGATGGGAGGAGTTCGGGAAGTACCTTCTGAATGGCTGGAAGCCCCGAATGGCAATCCCGCCGCTCGAAAAGGCCCTTGCTCTCGATCCGGACCGTCCGAGGCCCCACCTCTATATCGGGCTCGCCCAGCGAGCGCTCGGCGATCTCGAGCAGGAGACAGCGGCGCTCCGAATTGCCTACGGACGGATGCCTGATGACGCATCGATCGGACTGGAGATGGGCGTCACGGAACTGAGCAATGGAAACGCGGAGAAAGCAAAGGAGATCCTGATACCTGTAATGGCCGAAATGGAGTCCGATGGTTATGCCGCGGCGGTTCATGCTCAGGCGTGCTATCGACTCGGTCAGACGGACGACGCGGCCGCGGGGAAGGAGTTGGCCCTCAGACGCACCCCCGGTCTGTTTGACCAACTGGTTTACCAGGGAATCAAAGCAAGAAGCACGGATCAGCATAATGAGGCGGTCCGCCTGTTCCAGATCGTGATCGACCTGAATCCGACCCACCTGGAAGCGTACATGCAACTGGGAATTCTCCACCGGATTAAAAAGGAGACGGACGAGGCGATTGCCGTGTATACAAAGGCCACCGAAATCGATGAGGGGCAAATGAACCAGCTTGCCTGGCGTAATCTGGGTCTGAGCTACGGGGACAAGGGGGACTTCGTCCAAGCCGAGAAGTATGTCCGCCGATCGCTCGAGGTGGATCCGGACTATCTGATCGGATGGGTCGATCTCGCTCGCCTGCTCGGGAAAACCGAACAGTTCGACGGGGCTATTGAAACCTGGAATCGAGTGATCGGCATGGCGCCCTATGGCTGGGAGGCTAAAGAAGCCCGTGAGACAATGGGCTATCTGGAGAAGGGTGAGGTCCCGGCGCAGGTCTGGGACAAACTCGAATTCAAGCAACCACTTCAAGCGATGTCCCGGGAAGAGGTCGAGAAGCTCCGCGAAGAAGCGGCGAAGAAAAAGGGGCAGTAGCCGGGCGCGGGTCAACGGGTGTAGACGACGTTAACCTCTCCGGTTCGCGGATCGTGGGAAGTGGCACCTTTGGACTCGGGAACTCCAAGAGCGATTTCCGGCTTGCCGTCGCCATTCCAGTCGAGAACCACGGCGTCGAACGCGAGCAGGTCCCCCTCATTCGCCCCGGCAACTGAGACCTCCGCGTGACCATCGATCGAGAGATACTCGGGGAAATCGCCACGAGCTCGTCCGGTAAGTATATAGGCCTGTCCACAGTGGCGACGATCAATCACACCTCCCCGAGATTGTTTGGCGATGATCAGCAGATCCTCTCGCCCGTCATCATTCCAGTTGCACGGGACGACCGGCCAGCCGAGGTTGTCGATCGACGCGGTGCCGGTGATCCTGCAGTCGGCGTCCACCCGCAGGTCCAGCTGTCCGGAGAAGCGGTCTCTGCTCCCGCCGAACAGGATGTAGACCATTCCCTCGTCGCTCCTGTCATTTGCTTCCCGATCGATTGAGGCGAGGTGGGCGCTGATCAGGACTTCATCCTTGCCGTCACCGTCCAGATCGCAGGAGGCGACTGAACGGCCGGATACATCACCATCCCACTCGCCGTAGATCACCGTCTGTTCGCCGTCTGCCAGATCGATTTCCATCGGGAATTCATTGCCCTGCCTGCCCCAGATCACATAGGTTTCACCGGCGTTGATTCGTATGTTGCCCGGACCGTCGCCATAGTAGGCGCCGACGATCAACTCTTCGAAACCGTCTCCGTCCAGATCGCCGCATGCAATGGCCCGGCCGAATGTATCGCTCGGCTCGGCTCCATAAACCGTCGGGACCGGATCGGTGGAGAGATCGATCCGTTTGGGAAAATCCCCTCGCTCACGGCCGAAGATGATCGCCACTTCACCGGCGTGATAACGCTCGTCACCCGGGCCGTCACCATAGAACGCACCGAGAATGAGGTCGATCTTCTGATCGCCATCGAGATCACCTGTGGTCGCTTCGCCGGTAAGAAAGTCCTTCATACCCGCGCCGGAAACGGTGAAATCCGCGGGAACGTGGCTTAAGTCGATCGTGTCCGGAAAGGCATCCCGATTTCTGCCGAAGAATACATACGCCTCCCCGCAGCTTTCCCGGTCCCGGTCGGGGCCGTCGGCGTACATGGTGGCAAGAATGATCTCGTCGAATCCGTCGCCGTCCATGTCTCCCGCGAGAACACGCCGGCCGAGCTGATCACCGGCATCGATTCCGATGAACAGGATGTCAGCCTCGGCGAGGGCGACTGCCCCCTCTGGAGCCGATCGCTCGGGGGACCCGAAAAAGACATAACAACGTCCGCAGTCTTTCCGATCTCCCGCGTCATTACCGTCCGCCCAGGACGCGCCGATCAGGAGGTCATCGATTCCATCGCCGTCAAAATCACCGGCGGTCACCCCTTCGCCCAGCTTGCTTCCCCGGTGCTCGCCGTAGAAGACAGTCCGCTCGTCAGTCTGGAGATCAATCTGCTCTGCGTTCACCAGGGACGGAAGTAGAGCGAATATCAGAATGAGCTTTCTCACGTAAATCCTTTCGATCACATTTGCCGAGAGCCTCAAAACTGGGCGGATTTTACAACCAAAGCCGGGAAACTGTCATCTCATTAGAAGGGGGCGTAATCCTCTTCCCAGCATCGTCACCCCTTAGTATAGTCATTCCATCGGGATAGAGGATATGGTGGCACCCTACTTGCGAGTTTCCCTCATTGCTACCTCGATTCCCCCCCTTGGACTCCGAACAACCGAAAGGACAACTTCAAGAATGGGAATGGGTTACAAGTCCATTGCTGCCGCCCTGGTCGGGCTGGCGATCTTTGCGGCCACGCCTCTCGTCGCAAATGTGACTCAAAAAGGGGACACAGGGTTCACAGTTACCTGGACTCCCCGTTCCTATGAGATCGGCGAAACCAGTGAGAACGATAGGCATTTCAGAGAGATACGAGGTCTTGGCGCAGGGAATCTCGCGGAAGCCGGTCGGCCTGTTTTACCTGTTGAAGGGAGCTGGATCGGCGTGCCCGACGGAATGATCGCCGTCGCCCGCGTGAAGGACGTCCAGTATGAAGAACTGCCCGGCCTCCCGGTGAAACCGGCTGCCAGAGATACGGCGGTCGGTCGGGAAAACCTGGCCATTATGGTTCCTGTCTATGACGAAGTGTTCTATCGGAGCGCGGCCTGGTATCCGGCCGAACTGGTCACTACGGGTGAGCCTGAGCGTCTCCGTCACCAGCGAATGGTCCCCCTTCGGGTCGCCCCTTTTCAAATTCAGCCGGCATCCGGCCTTCTGCGCCGATATCGATCGATTGAAATCGAAATCACTTTCGTGCCCGACGGGAGTGATCGTCTTAAGTCTCCCCGGACACGGATCCCGGCGAGGCCGGACGGCCGCTGGGAAGGGATCTATCAAGGGGCGGTCTTGAATTATGATCAGGCGGCCCGGTTCCGGACACGGATCTCCCCGCCCGCGCCCCCCGCTCACAAGACGGCGCGAACGGAAACCGAATACAAGATTTCGATCGAGAAGAGCGGCATCTACAGAATCCCGTTCTCCGAGCTGGCGAAAGACGGCTTCCCCTCCGGCATCTCGAACGGTTCGATCGCCCTTTATCGTCGAGGGTTCTCACGGGACCTTCTGGATGCCGGAGCGAGCCCCTTTACCGAACGGCAGATGCCGGTCGAGCTGATGGATGAAAATGGGAACGGCTTTTTCGACGGCGACGATTGGATCCTCGCCTGGCTCCCCGGTTTTCGTGATGATCGCATGATCAAAGACTACGACGATCGCTTCGCCTACAAGAACGTCTTCTTCCTGTCCACAGAAGGAACCGCTCTCGAATCGGCGCACCGGGTGGCTGATCTGGGAGTTTCCGGTGCGACCCCGCTCCAGTCTTATCCGGATTCCATCCGGTGGGAAATCGACACGATCTATGAGTGGAACGTGCCTACCGATACGACTGACAGTTATTTCGCCATGAATGAACTGGGGAACAACCGTGTAACCGAGGTTGATCTCCCCCATCCCGATCCATCGGTGCCGTTTGCAGTGAAGGCCAAGGTGCTAACCCACCTTAGGACGAACAACCGACAGACATTCCATCGTTTCGTTCTCCGGAGTGAGGCAGAGGGGGATACGGTACTCAATCTTCTCGTTCTAAACGAAAAGGCACATCTATTCCGTGAGGAGAGGAACCGCGACGCCTCGACCCTCTCGGAAGGGACTAACCAGTTCCGCTTCTTCGGTTCCAGGGGAAATGATGCAAGCACGACCATAGCCGGAGCATACGGATATCTTGACTGGTACGAGATCCATGCGAACTTTCTCTATCGCGCCCACGACGGCGCCCTCGATTTCTCGAACGGGCCTGCCATGGGCGATGTTGAAATGGAGATCGACGGCTTTGACGAGGACGAGATCTATCTGTTCGACGTAACGGACAGATATGATTCCCGCGCTCTTGTAGTGAATCCTCTGAGTGATGGAAGCGGCCGGTTTCGGGTGACCCTTCAGGATTCCGTTTCGAGTAGACGCCGATATGCTGCGGCGAGTGTTTCCGCTCTTCTCCTTGTGGACGAAAATGACATTGAACCGGACGACCCGACCAGGCTGGCTGAGACGGAGGGGGACTATCTGGTCGTCACCTGGGATGACTTCTACGAATCACTCCAGCCCTTTGTCGATTACAGGAACAGCACGGGGTACACGGTGCAGCGGGCACGGATCAGCGATGTGTACGATGAATTCCATGGCGGGATCAAGGATCCCCTCGCCATCCAGAATTACCTGCGCTACGGGTTCGAGAGATGGGGGATGACGCCCGGTTGGGTGTTGCTGGTGGGTGACGGCTTTGAAGATTACAAGGACAAGGCGACCAATAGGGGGGGGGCGTTCAATAACCGTGATGATTTCGACTACGTGCCCTCCTTTCCAGACTATCAGCGGGTGATCTACGGAAGCGGCGATCACTGGGACGCCAGCGATCCATGGTTCGGTCTGCTCGACGGTGACCATGACCATCTTGCAGAGCTTCTGATCGGCCGCTTTCCGGCCGACACGCCTGAAGATGTCGCCGCGATGACGGCTAAGACAATGGCCTATGAAGAATACGGTTCAGACGACGCCTGGCGTGGACGGGTCATGTTCATTTCTGATGATGCCTGGACGTTTGAGTCGGGTTGTATTCGGAACCGGCTCCAGACCCAGTTCGAAACGAAGACGCGTGAGTACGCGGAAGATCTGAAACTGAGCGCCGCTCAGGGGATTGACACGGTAAATGTGTTTCTCTCTTCCTGGACGGACCCGGTTCATGCTGGATGTCCCTGCAGTTCCGCGCTCACTGATTCGAACCAGGCGGACGTGGACTGCACGATTCGAGACTCCCGGGCCACGGTGACGGAGAAGATCTTCCAGGAGCTGAACGAGGGTGTTCTGCTCGTTAATTTTCAGGGCCACGGCAACCGTATGGTGCTGACCCATGAGATCATCCTCCGTAACGGCGTCGACTACCGGAATCGAATTTCTTTTGATCTCGATGAGAAGACGGAGAACGCCGGGAGACCCTATATCTTCATGGCCTATGGATGTTCCATCTCCGAGTTCGATCGCTGGCAATCTCAGAGCTTCGAAGCGGTGACGGAAGAGATGATGAAGAGTACCAATGGAGGTTCGGTCGCCACATTCGGATCGACGGGGATCGAGTTTCTTCAGCCTAATCTACAGTTGAATGATTCTATTCTCAAGTATTTTTTCAAGACCCCCGGTGTGATCCCCGGGGTCGCCCCCGAGAACCCGCCACCCTGGTTCGCCGGAGTGCCCCGCTGGTCGCTCGGTGAAGCTCTCGCACTCGGTCTGTCTGACTTCGTCCTGTTCCAGTCACGCGGGAGCGCCGAAGTGATCCGCCGCTATGCGCTGTTCGGCGATCCGGCTCTTCAACTCGACGCTCTCGAGCCGACATTCGACGTGACCGTAGACGGCGTGGACGTGGAGAACGGTTCCACACTGATCGGCCATGTCGACGGATCACCTGTGCAGATCGTCGCCAGAATTCACGACGAAACAAGACTGGATCCCGATTCTATCCGGGTGTTTGACCGGATCGGCCTCGTGGATACGAGTGGGTATGCTCTTGAATTGGATAGCGCGCTTTCTACCGATCAGCGGGCCTGGGTACTGACCTATGAAACGAGCGTGCAGGAGGGTGAGTACGATGTCGTGTTCCGGGCGGTGGACAGCAATCAACGGGTAACCGAGTTCGTGCTGAGCGTCCGCATTAACGTCGATGTGACTTTCGACGGCGAGACTGTTCCCCCGGGCGGTTATGTCTCACCAAACCCGGAGATCCGCATCGAGATCACCACCCCTCTCGCGGTAGCCGATTCGTCTCTGCTTGTGAGCATCGACGACATCCCGATAGATCACGATTCCCTCTTTCAGGTAAACGGGAATCTGTGGGTCGTTTCGCTCACTCCCTCGCTCGGCTCCGGGAACCACGTCTTGAAGGTCAGCGTTCTCGGCCAGACGAAGACGTACTCATTCGATGTGGATACCGGTTTCCGGATTCTCGACCTGCTGAATTACCCCAATCCTTTCCGGGGGCGTACCGGGTTTTACTATGACCTCACTGATAACGCCGACAATGTACAGGTGGAGATCTTCACTGTTACCGGTAAGCGGATCCGCACGATCCGCGGACTGTCGGCCAGGGCCGGATACAATGAGAACCCCGACATGTGGGACGGAAGGGACGCAGATGGCGACCAGATTGCAAATGGCGTCTATATTTACCGGCTCCGGGCCAGAAGGGGAGGGGACTCGGCCGAGCAGCTGGGCAAGGCGGTTATCCGGTCCCTTCGGGTTGGGGAAGAAGATCTTTAGGAGGCGACCTGCAAAAGCCCCCCGCGAACCGGGCTCAATTAATTCTGGGGACACAATACTCAATTCCGCCAAAGCGGAGCGGTAGAATTGAGTATTGTGTCCCCAGAATTAAGCGGGTCCCGCCCCGCCTCGTCCCGCTTAGGCCTCCTTCAAAGGGAGACAGCCCGGTTCGTGAGGGGGCGGCTTATCGTCCTTTTCCATGTTAGGGACCGCTAACTGCATACTATAATATAGAAGAAATATTTCGGTTTCCCGGGGGGCGCGTCGCGCCTCCCGTTGTGTTACCATCCCTCACCGTGACCCCCCGGGAAACCGAATCGCACGGCGGAAAGGCTCCGAAGTCGTTTCCCGGCCTGGGGAGAGGGGAGGACGATTGGGGCTCGCTACGATCGATTGGGTCATTGTGGGGGGCTATGTGCTCTTCGCCCTGGCTGTCGGGATCTTCTTCGCCCGCCGGGCGGGTAAAGGGATAGAGGAGTACTTCCTGTCCGGCCGGAGCCTCCCCTGGTGGCTCGCAGGTACATCTATGGTGGCTACCTCCTTTGCCGCCGATACACCTCTCGCCGTGACCGAACTTGTTAGGAAACATGGTATCGCCGGAAACTGGTTCTGGTGGACCTATGCGGTGGGAGGCATGCTATCCGCCCTGCTGTTCGCCCGCTTCTGGCGCCGGGCCGGTGTGATGACTGACGCTGAAGTGACCGAGATCCGCTATTCCGGCCGTGGGGCCGCAATCCTCCGCGGATTTCGTGGCTTCTACTATTCCACTGTCAAGAACTGCCTGGTGATGGGATTCGTGATTCTCGCCATGGCTACTCTGGTGAGCAGTATTTTCCCCGACGTCAGCAAAGTGATGGCCGTTTCAGTCTCCTGCGCGATCGCCCTCAGCTACGCCGTTCTGTCAGGATTCTGGGGGGTCGTCGTCACCGATCTGGTTCAGTTCCTCCTCGCCATGACGGGCGCCGGAGCGGCCGGCTTCTTCGCCTGGCGAGAGATCGGGGGGCGTACCGGCTTTCTGGAATCGATCGGCCCTGCAGAAGGGGAGGCGTTCATGCGCTTCTTCCCGGCCATGGGGGGGGACTCATTCTTACCTGCATCAGCTTTTCTTCTCTACATCACATTTCTATGGTGGTGTACCGACAATGCCGACGGCGGCGGTATTATTATCCAGCGGATGGCGGCGTCAAAAAATGATCGCGAGGCGCTTCGGGCGACGATCTGGTTCAACTTCGCGCATTACGGTCTCCGAACATGGCCGTGGGTTCTGGTCGCTCTCGCCTCCCTCGTCCTCTATCCCGATCTGGCCGATCACAAGGCCGCCTATCCTCTCACCGCGCTGGCGGTCCTGCCGTCAGTCTGGAAGGGGATACTCGTTGCATCGCTGCTCGCCGCGTTCATGTCCACGATCGACACGCACTTGAACTGGGGAGCCTCGTATCTTGTAAACGACATTTACCGGCGATTTATTCACAAGAGTGCTGGCGAGCGCCGGCTTATTCTGGTTTCGAGGATCTCCACCGTTCTCCTCATGGTACTTGGAGGACTGGTCGCTCTTCGCTACAACACGATCACCGGTGCGTGGATTCTCACGATTTCTCTCGGCGCCGGCGCCGGCCTCGTCTATGTCCTCCGCTGGATCTGGTGGCGGGTGAACGCCTGGTCGGAACTCTCGGCCATCCTCGCCTCGATCCTCGCGAATATAGTGATTCGCGTCTGGTTCCCCGAGCTGGTGTTCCCTTACAGCATCCCGGTGATCGTCGGCCTCTCGGCCGCTGTCTGGGTGCCGGTCACGTTTCTCACCTCACCTGTAGATGAGGAACGGCTCCGCGCATTCTGCGCGAAAGTAAGACCGGTCGGGTTCTGGGGGCCATTCCGGGAAAAAGGGGAGCCGAACGCGCTCTCCCGGTGGCTCTTCCTCTGGTTCATCGCAACGATGTCGCTCTACTTCTTCCTATTCGGAACCGGGTGGCTGCTGTTCGGCCAGGCGGGACTCGGCGTTCTCTCCATCATCGTCTCCATGGTCGGAGGCTGGTATCTGCTGCGATCGCTCGACGAGGAGGGAATGGAATGATCGGGCGCCCCCGCCGGGTGATCGGGCTGTTGTCCGGCACGTCGATGGATGGGATTGACGCCGCCCTCGTCCGTTTTCATGAGAGAGCCGGGCAGGTTCGAGCCGAACTGGAATCCTTTCGGTCGACTCCGTTTTCCGTTGCCATGCGAAGAGAGCTGGCGGATGCAACCACCGGAGGCGCAATTGATTCCGAGAGAATGGCCCGGCTCGATCGGGCGCTCGGCGAACGGTTCGCCGCCGCTGCGAATCGCCTCATAGGGAAGAAAGAACATCGGAAAGCCGATCTCATCGGGAGCCACGGCCAGACGATTCTTCACGCTCCCCGGGGGCGCCACGGCGCTTCATGGCAGATCGGGGATCCGGCCACCATAGCCGTTGTCACAGGCCTCCCAACAGTCGCCCGTTTCCGCGCGGCCGACATCGCCAGCGGCGGACAGGGTGCGCCCCTGCTCCCACTCTCCGACTGGCTTCTCTATCGTTCGGAAAAGGTGGATCGCGTCCTGTTGAACATCGGGGGGATCGCCAACTTCACCTATCTTCCTGCGGGTGGGGTCTGGGAGGATGTCCTCTCCTATGATACGGGACCCGGGAACTCTCTTATCGATCGGATCTCGCGGCTTTCGAGTTCCGGCCGCCTCCGGATGGACAGGGGGGGGAAGCTCGCCCGGACCGGCCGTGTGGACGAAGAAATTCTGCGTGAGCTCATGGCCCATCCCTATCTCAGGAGACGCCCCCCTCAGTCGACCGGCACCGAGGAGTTCGGCGATGAACTTGCCGAGACGATCATGATGAATGGTAGGAAAAACGGCCGGTCCACTCGTGATCTGCTGGCTACGGTCACCAGGTTTACAGCGGAGTGCGCCGCCAGGGCGATCAGGCGGCATACAGTAAAAGGGACCGAAGTCTATCTTTGTGGTGGCGGTACCCGGAACCTCTATCTGGTCTCCCTGATCGAGCAGCTCTTGCCAGGCCGGAATCACCGACGCTTCGAGGAGCTCGGCCATAGGTCAGAGGCCCGTGAGGCGATCGGTTTTGCCGTGCTCGCCAGGGAGATGGTCCTCGGCCGCCGCTATCCAATGAAAAGGATCACGGGCGCCCGGGGTGCGCCATTGCTGGGGGAGCTTATTCCGGGTGACGGTCCAACACGAATCACAATCCCTTCGAGAGTGAGTCAATGAAACAACCGATCAGCAGGCAAGCTCTACTCGCGTTCATCAGCGCCGCTCTTCTGAGCACGGCGTGCACACCCCGCTCACCCTCTCCACTTGGTTCCCCTGCGCGGGAGAGGCCGCCTGCAATCCTGTCGACTCCGGCCCGCGTGGTCGCCCCCCTGCGGATCGCTCTTCTGGTCGACGGGGAGTCCCTGTCGGTTCTTCTCCCGACGGGGGGAAGGCTGATCTGGGAGGGGGGCTCCATGGAGATTCCCCCCGAGGGGGACCTGACGATTCAATGGAGAAACATTCACAATCTAATGCTGAGGGGGGAGGGGGAATCGCGGGTACTCCCCCCCGCCGTCAGCGTGCTACCGGTTGCCGGTGAGCCATTCCACTTTCGTGGGAGGCCCTATGCCGGCACACTCGACGTCTTTGCCGACAGCACGGGGCTCGTGGCCATCAATCGCATCGGCCTCGAATCCTATCTTCGGGGGGTCGTTCCCTGGGAGATCGGTTTCTTGAAGGAAGAGAAGATAGAGGCCCTGAAGGCCCAGGCTGTCGCCGCCCGAACGTACGCTCTCTCTCAGATCGATGACTCCGGCGAGCTCTGGGATCTTAGAAGTGACGAGCAGGACCAGGTCTATCGGGGGCTGGAAAAGACGGACCGGGTCGTCGACAGGGCGATTGATGAGACTGCCGGGATCGTAGCAGCCTACGGGAATGAGTTGCTCCGCACATACTACTCCTCCACATGTGGCGGCCGGACGGCCCCTCTCGAGGAGATCTGGTTCGACCGGGAGCCCGCCCCCTATCTCCGAGGTGTTCATGATGCTCCCGGTCGTTCACCTGATCCCGAACGCGCCTATTGCCGGGCATCCCCCCGGTTCAGCTGGTCCGTAGAGATCAACGGTTTCGATGCGATCGATTCAGTCATGAAGGAATTGGCCCGCGAATCGGACCGGGACCAGGACGAACTCGGCAGGCTGCGGAATGTCCGGGTGGAACGGCGGGGGAGATCTGGCCGGGTCCATACCGTCCTGTTTGAAACCGAAGGGGGAGAGATCCCGATCAGGGGTGACCGCGTACGCTGGGTTCTTCGGCGGCCGTCGGACGGCGGAATCCTGAGGAGCAGTTGGATCCGATTGAAAGTGAATCGGTCGAGGGGGTTTGTCAGGGAGATTCAGATCGAAGGGCGCGGTTTCGGCCACGGGATCGGCATGTGCCAGTGGGGAGCGATGGGACTTGCAGAAGCGGGGTACTCCTTCGAACAGATCCTGTCGCATTACTATCCGGGTGTTCGACTGGTCGACTTGGGCGCCGGGACCGGGGAAGCCAATGGCCGCTGACAGGTGGGATCGTCTGGCCGGCCGCCTGGTCATGGCCCCGCCCCGCGCCGCCGCACTCGGAGAGAATGAAAAGCGTGCCCTGGAAGATGGGCTCGTGGGGCATCTCATTCTCTTCCCACCTAATCTGAAGTCAGGCGAGCAGTCCGCTGCCCTCCTACGTGAGGCCCGGTCGTATCAACCCAGTCCGGGCCTTGTGGGCGTTGACCACGAAGGGGGGCTCGTTTCATTTGCAGCCCGGATCGTCGGCCGGGCTCCTTCACCCATGCACCTCGGAGCGGCCGGTGATCCCGATCTGACGGAGCTGTGGTGCCGCTCCCAGGGAGCCCGGCTCCGGGCGGCCGGATTTCATATGGTGTTTGCCCCCTGTCTTGATGTGCAGGCGTCCGGCGGCAGCGCCGTGATCGGAACCCGTTCATTCGGCGGAATGCCCCGGCTCGTTTCCCTTCACGGTCGGGCGGCCATGCGGGGCTACCGGAAGGGGGGAGTTCATTCGGTTATCAAGCACTTCCCCGGTCATGGCGGGGTGCGTTCCGATTCTCACATCCGCTTGCCGAGAGATGATCGCTCGGCAGCCGAGCTCACCCGAAGCGATCTTCTCCCCTTCCGGGATGCCATCCGGGAAGGGGGGGTCGAAGCTGTGATGATCGCTCATGTGGCGGTCCCGGCATGGGGGACCGGCCGGAACCGGCCGGCGAGTGCTTCACCGGCTGTCATCCGGACTTTGCTCCGAGAGCGCCTCGGCTTCGAGGGGGTCTGCGTTTCCGATGCGATCGAGATGGCAGGTCATGGGGGAGGAAGCATGGTGGAGGAGAGTTTCCAGGCGGGAATTGATCTCTTCTGCAGTGGCCGTTCCATCGCCGCAGGCGCCAGGATTGCCCGATCGCTCGGTAGCGCTCTCCGGGAGGGCCGAATTGACAGGGAGAGGGCGGAGAGGAGCGCGGCCCGGATCGGCAGGCTCCTCAAGACCGTTCCGCCGCAGGGAAGGCTCGTCCGGCCTCCTGGCGGAAGGGAGAGCGAGGGGATCGCCAGACATGGCCGGGGCCGGTTCCGACCGATTGACGCCGGTCCTTTGCTGGCGATCGTTCCCCGGCGACTGGGGGGGCGGATCTCCGCACCGCTCGACTGGGAGGGGCCGCGGGCGCTCGTCGCTCGCCGGGAGGGGGCCGCGCTCGTCAGCTATTCCTGGAACCCCGGCCGGCAGCGGGTAGCCTCACTGATCCGAAGAGCAGGACGCTTCCATACTGTCGTTCTGGGACTGATCGGAAGGGGAGACTATCCCCCGGGGCAGCGCCTTCTTCTCAGTCGCCTGAAACGCCTCGGGCAGAGGCTGATCGCGGTCTCTCTTCTTGACCCGGAGCCTCTGATCCGGGAGGACCTTCCCGAGTCATTTCATACATTTGATTTCAGGCCGGAGACGCTTGAAGCGCTGTTCCGATCCCTTCTGAATCATGAGAAAACGGGAGGAAAACTTCCGCTCTCCTCCCGTTGACATATTGTCAGAGGGTCTGTTACATTTCCCTTCTGCTCTTCAGCGGGGTCGTGGTGCAGCCGGTTAGCACACTGGCCTGTCAAGCCAGAGGTCGCGGGTTCGAGTCCCGTCGGCCCCGCCATTTTCTAGTGACATCCCCAGCATCCAGGAGTTCCTACCTCTACACGTAATACCGTACTGTGGCAGGAACCGCAGCTTCCGTAATGCGAGTCCGAGTGAAGGTCGTAGGTGTAGTACCCGTGGTGATCGGTCTCCACGATCTCGATGACACATCCTGTAAAAATGAGCACTCCCGCGCAGCCGATCACGATTGCCAGCCGTTTCATGTGACTCTCGCCCCCCTTCATATGTCTGAGATTCAGACTCCTCTCCCTGGAGGAATCATCTGTTTTGCTTACAAGAGGCGTGCCAGGGACCCGGGGTATGCAGTTTGCTCATAATGCAATATAGTATAAGCGGATAGGGAATCCTGCCCCCGACCGTCTCCCGTTCTCCCTCATAAAAAGTGTCAGATAGACACATGTGATCCGGTATCAAAATGCAACCGGAACTGGGGATTTGACCCGCCTGAAGGGTCGGATTCCCCAACCGCCGTCCCTCCCGGCAAAGACATGCATGCGAGCGATCTCTGTTACTCGTTTTGCGGCAATCACTTGGAGCGCTGTCCCTGTTGGGGCACTCCCCCCGCTTCCTTTGGCACCTGACTTGCTTTCTACATCGGGCGAGGCACCATGAATCGATTTCACCAGGAGGTAACACCATGAAACGACATCTACGAGCTCTCCTCCTCATCCCGGCGCTCTCGCTTGCGCTGGTCGCGAGCGCATCGGCGACCACGTATCTCGTGAGTGCCGGCTCATCTGTCCAGACGGCGATCAATGCTGCATCCGGCGGCGACGTCGTCAGGATCCAGGCCGGGACGTTCTCAGAGAACATCCAGATGAAGTCGGGGGTGGTCCTTCGCGGGGCAGGTCCGGAGTTCACCATCATCGACGGCAGTCTCACCAATGACGTCACGATCTACGTGCCTGCCAATGCGTCCGGCTCGACAAGGATCGAGGGGCTGAGCATTATCGGCGGCGACGGATACTACGGCGGTGGCATTAAAGTGACCTCCGGCGGATCGCCCGTCATCTCCAACTGCGTGATACGAGGCAATAACAGTGGTAACTATGGCGGCGGGATCTATGTGGGCAACAGCTCGAGTCCCACGATCGAGTTCTGCACGATCATCGGGAATACGGCCCAGGATGGCGCCGGAATCTACGTGCAGGGCGGCTCGGCCCAGACGAACGTGGTCATCCGGTTCAGCGTGATCTGCAGCAATCAGGCGGCGATCGCCGGTGGCGGGATCAATATCAGCGGCGTCGAAGGGGTCACGATCTCCAATTGCTCCGTTGTCAGCAATACGGCCGGCGGAAGCTACGGCGCCGGCGTCAACTTCTCCAACTCACTCGGATCGATCACCAACTGCATCGTCGCCTTCAACTCAGGTGGTATGGGTGTGCTGGCTACCAACTCATGGATCGATTCAGGTTGCAATGACATCTACGGAAATAACGACGGCAACCACTCGGGGATCAACGCCTCTGAGAGCGACATCTCGGCCGATCCCCAGTTCTGCGCTCTTGCGGAGTGCGATCTCACGCTCGGTGGTGAGAGTCCTGCGGCGACTAACGCCGAGTGTGGTCTGATAGGAGCCCTCCCGGTCGGCTGTGCGCTTACCCGCACGGAAGCGACCTCCTGGGGGAGTGTGAAGAGCATTTTCCGCTAGCAGCCTCACTCGCACTTCACTCTCCTTTTCGAGCCGGCGGTCCACCTGGGCCGCCGGCTTTCTGTATGCGCCCCGGCCCGCTTGACAGCCGGAAGGGGGCGATGATAAACTGCCGTCCGCTCAACCAGCCGGAACCGTCGTATCCGGGAGGAGTGGACGTGAACGACCAGCCGAAGGATATCCACAGCATCCGCTTCCTCGAGCTCTTAGGGTCGATCGGTCAGACCACTATGGCATTTCTCGGCAAGACCGCCGATCCCCGGACCGGCGAGACCCACCGCAACCTCCGCCTGGCCCAGTGGCACATCGATGTCCTGGCCGCTCTGCAGGAGAAAACCTCCGGTAATCTGACTGACGCTGAACGGGGCTTTCTTGAGCAGACTCTTTCCACGCTCCGTCTGAACTACGTCGACGAGGCAAAGGCGGAGGCTGCGGAGGCTGCGGAAGCTGCGGAAGCTGAAACCCCTGACGAAGAGCTGGCGTCTCCTTCGGAGGGTGATGAGGATGACGCCGAAGGGTAGCCGTTTGTGAAGCCCACCATACCGGCCCTCCTGCTGTTCGCCTGCCTGGTCGCTCCGGCCGGCGCGAAGGACTTTCCGACTACATTACGCCCCCCCTCACGGCAGAGTCGCGGGCTGCATCTCGAGTATCTTCGCGACCCATCGATTTTATGGGGCGGTGAGTACTACGTCATGGTCCGGTCCGATTTTTACCGTCGCCATATTCCCGCCACCGGGTTTCCCGTATCTGATCTCCAGTCGACGCTGCGAGGGCGCTTGTTCCTTGGCTACGGTATCCTGGGGGGCAGGGCGGATCTTTCAGGCGCAATCGACACATACGGTGCCTGGTTCCGCCCGGGGTCCTCTGAGGGGCGTGAAGAGCAGCGGAACACGTCTACAGGGGATGTGGGGGATAGCCGCGTGGGGCTCCGTGTGGCCATTCCGACGCCGTCTACAGCAGTTGTCGCTTCGATCGAAGCATTCCTGACGATCCCCACGGGAAACCGGGACAAAGACTTCTCGAGCCACGAAACGGATTACGGGACCATTCTGGGGCTCAGCCTGAAGCGGCCTGGTTTTCGGGTCCACTTACAGACCGGCTACCGTCTCAACAGAAATGAATCGGACGGCGTCTTTCTTTATCCCCTCGTCTACCCTAAAGTCCGGCCCGGCGATGACGATACCAGCAACGATGCCTTGATTCTGAGGGCAGGGGTGGAAGTGTCCACACCGGGGGTTGATTTATACGCCGAAATCTTCGCTGACCAGCTCATACACCAGCGCGACCGCGTCCGAACAACTGAAAACCCCGTCCAGATTACTCCAGGCGTGAGAGTACGTATGCGCCGCGGATTGTTCCTGTCAGGCAGCCTGGGATTCAGCCTTGCCCGAAGCAACCCGGATGGTATAGCGCTGGAGGGCTTCGATTACCCTGTCGAGGTGCTCTATCCCGATTGGACCGCGTCTCTCGGGATCCACCTGACCAGCACCATAGGGGCGGAAGATCGAGATGATGACGGGATCGATGATCCGTTCGATGATTGCCCGGACGCACCGGAAGACTATGACGGATACCTCGATGAGGACGGCTGCCCTGATATCGACAATGACAGGGACGGGATCCTGGATACCTGGGATAAAGCACCATACGATCCGGAGGACTTCGACGGGTTCGAGGATGAGGATGGCGCCCCCGATTGGGATAACGATCAGGACGGGATCCCTGATATTGAAGACTATTGCCCGGATGACCCGGAGGATATGGACGGTGACAGGGATGAAGACGGGTGCCCGGAGGATTCCGGCCCGCCTGTGGAGAGTGGGAATTGACCGGTCTTAGGCCGGTTCCGGATTCCTGAGCCGTTTTGGGTGTTTTCTCTTGACACCCTCTGGGGGCGTTGATAGCTTGATGGCCGCTCTGAATTTGATCGATTCAGGGGGGGGCTTGAGGTGTCTGATCGGCCGGGACAGCCCGGCTTCTGACCCCTCAGACTCTCTTTTCCGGCCGTGAGAGGCCTGTTCAGCCATTGGAGAAAGGTTGGACGGATATAAAGAAAAGACTCAATCTTTTTCGAAATACGCCGAAAGATGGGCCGTATGCGCAAAAGGAATTTTTTCTTGACAAGCTTGGCGACAGATGGGAAGTTTTCCGCGAATTTTCCTTTCATCGTCAGCTCCGAGAAGGGGTAGCGCGAACGTAAAACTTTGAAAGTGAAATAAATCATAAGTAGTTGAATGGGTCCACTTTCCCGGGCGAAAGCCGCATTACGGGGAAGCGTCCCCTATTTCTATATGGAGTGAGTGTGAGATACCTTTTAGATCACAATAAATCGTCAAGGAGGACTGCAAGTGGAGAACGGTCAGTGGTTACGAAGCGTTTTCCCGCTTTTCCAGATTCGGAAGAAGAAACCTCGCGGGGGCGATACAGCCACCCGTCAGAAGGAGGGCTTGAGCATGCATAGTCGTGGGAAGGGACGGCTGACGTCCGTGTCTCTCGTCGCGCTCTTCCTTCTCGGAACGCTTTTCGCTGGTTCAGCGCAAGCGCTACCGGGAATCGGAAGCCTGTCGATCGAGGACGCAACCTACAACGGGACGACACTTACCCTTGTCTTCAGCCGGCCGGTCACTGGGACCCCCGCGCTGACCGACTTCAGCTTCAGTGATGCTACGGATCCGGCAGGGGCCGCCGTGGCCGCTGGTGTGGCTGCTACAGGCTATGCCAATGTAGTCACTATTACCGGCTTCACGCTGGCACCGGTTCCCGGTACCTCGATGGTCGCAATCGAGGATACTCTTGGCCAGATCGCTGGTACGGAGTGGGGAACAGGTACTGCTACCAGCTCGGTGGATTACTCCTTCGCGGAGATCCATGTCGGTCCGGTGATCGTCGGGGCATTCCCCGGTGGTATCGGCACGGCGGCTGGTGGGCATGGCGATGCCGATGCGGGTAACGACACTCTCTGTGTCCAGCTCTCGCACCCGCTCGCTTTTGCCGCGGATTCACTCTTCACGATGGCTGAGCTCTCCGACACCGGTTACACGGTGATCGCCCCGAATCCGGGCGGCGCCAATCCGGATACGGTTTACATCGCCTGGAAGGACACTACGGTCCACAAGGCGATTCAGGCCGGTATGTCGAAGATCGCCCTTAATCTGAATACGACACCTGGTACCGATACGGCTGCCACGGTTGCCGGCGTCGGCGGCGCTCAGGCGACCAGCAACAATAACGTCCGGATCATCGATCGTGCCGGTGTGACCGGTCCCAAAGCGCTGTTCGGTCTCTATAATTCGAACAACGCCGGGCCTGGCGTGACGGACGATGAGTTCTTCCTGGTGACCAACCAGGACATCGGCTTCCCGCTTGGAGGATCTAACTCCTTCGCGACGATTGTTGTTCCGACCGGCTGGTCTGCCGGTGGTGGCGAGAACTTCGTGATCGATCTGCGGGACTCGCTGAACGCTCACCAGAATCGCAACTATCTGAGAACCACGATGAATGCGGGTACTGCGATTCCTGGTGCCGGCGATCTCATCGCATTTGCGGCTGCCGGGGATGTCGTGAGTTCCATCGACTCGATCGGAAACGTGCTGACTACTTCGGTACCGGTCGGTGTAGGTCCCGGTGTTGTTCAGGCGTGGGGGGTCAACGGATCGGGCCTCATAGCAGACACCATCTGGGTCAGGCTCTCGGAGGCTCTCGCAATTGCCGCCGTGCCCGCCGATTTCAACATTGATAGCCTCGATGCTGCGACCGCCGGTTGGTCAATCGTGGCCGGCACGGCTGGCGGCCCGTTAGTCGGTCTCTGGGCGCCGGATGCGGGTGGCGTCGGATTCATTCATGGTTGCCGGATCGGTGTTGACTCCGCGGCCACATGGACCGGAGCCATTTCAACCGACGCGACTGATGATGTCATCGCGGTCCGTGACGACGGTACGGGTCTGGTACCGATCATGGACGCGAATGACGCGAGCGCCGGGCTCCAGGAGACATCGATCTCCGAGCTGAATCCCGGCTTTTCGCCGACCAGCTCACATGCCTATATCGAGTTCGTCGAAACGTCGGATAACGCCGACTACTATCTTCTCTATACCAGAGTGGACGGCGCGATCACGCAGACATACTGCGAGACGAGGATCAACGTTGTCGGCGCGATTCCGATACCGAACCCGAACAAGGGCGTGCTCGACACGATTCGTGTAATCGTAGATTTCACGCCAGGCATTTTCGATGTTTCGGGAACGGAAATCGAGCAGGGCCGCGAGGTCTTCTTCGGCGTAGCCCCTGTGAACTGCGATGGAAACCTCGGTTCCTGTACCGGGTTCCCGCAGGCGCTCGTGGCCGGTCCTGTAGCCTGTCCGCGTGATGTCATCTTGCCGTCTGACGGCCTCCTGACTTCGCTCACCGCTACAGACACAGTCGTTACGGATGACAATATCTGGATTCTGGGGCACAAGGCTCCCGAGCCGGACACACTCGTCGGTGACACGCTTGCCGTCGATCCGTTCGACATCGTGGTGGTCTACCAGGATGCCGGCCTTACCGATTCGGTCGCGGCAGGCCCCTCGAACGAATTCGGTATGTTCACCTTCGCGCTTCCTTCAGACGCGGGTGATGCCAACGGCTTCCTCTATCTGACCTCGGTTGATCAATGGGGCAACGATTGCGGTGGCTCCACGACTATCCTGAACGATAGGACGAATCCGGACTTCCCGATCATGGTCTGGGATCCGGCCAATCCGGAGCGGATCTATGGCCCTGGTGATTCAGTCTGCGTCTTCATGGACGTAACGGACATCACCACGGCTGTTTCGGTGGTTTCGGACGTTAACTCTTCAATTATGTCCGCTTCGATCACCATCGTGACGCTTCACCAGCCGGCCGATACGATTGCTTCCGCAGTCTTTACCTCCTGGGGTAACGATCAGACGGACAATGACGCCGACTGGATCGCCGACTCTTCATTCGGCGGTTTCGGTGATATCGGTGCGGGAGCACTGACAAACCCGCCGACCGATCCGTACTTTACGGACTGCTGGCCTTACCACCTCCCGAACGATTCGTGTGAGGTAGGCCAGAGAGATTACGCGGAAGCGTATGTCGATGAAGACGGAAGTGGTACCTACACCAAGGGCGAGCCGTTCAACGATCTGAACGGCAACAAAGTGCACGATGCGGGTGGCGATCCTGCCCTCGATTATCTTGACACCTCGCCCGTCCAGACAGATGAATTCCCGGGTACGCCCGGTCCGTTCGTCCGTCGCGAGAACCACATCTACAAGGCTACGATCGCGAACCTCGATGCAGCGCTCGCGAATCCGGAGCCGGTACAGTGGCTGAAGTCAATCATCATGATCACGGATATCAACGACAACATGACCGTCGTTGAAGACTCGTTCATGGTGGTCTTCGATAATCTCGCTCCCGAGCAGAGCCAGTTCACGAAGATGGTCCGCCGGAACGGCCTCGTCGATTCGACAGGGTCCGGTAACCTCCTTCCCGAAGTGGCGAGCGAGAGCGAATGCTACGTTCTTTCGAACTACGCGAACTTCGATGTCACCGCATTCAGTGACTCGAATGACATTGATTACCTCGTTCTGCAGATCAACACCGGCGCAGGCTGGTCGGATCTGCATCTCGATCCTCCGGGCGCGATCGGCGCCGACGGCCTCCCGGGTTGGGGTGGCATCGATGATGACTGGGACGGCCTGGCTGATACGCTGGACATTCAGGTCCGGACGGCGATGACGAAAGATGCCGCCGCGGACGCAGCCGACACCAGTTCATTTACCGGTGGTGACGGCATCCACTGTCAGAACGACGGGATCGATAACAACAACGACGGCATCATCGATAACCCTGAGGATACGCTCTACGCAGAGAACAACCTCTGGGTCGATGATGATGATGAAGACGGCATGTGGGACGGTACGACCATGGCCACAACGGCCTGGACACTCGCCGACGCATCCGTGCTCGCCAACGATCATATCGACGGCACGCAGGGTGTCGGTGTGAACTACTGGCCCTACCTGCTGCACGTCGCCGGTGTCGATGCTTCGGACACCACAGCCGGCATCGCCGGTGATGAGCGCGATCTCCTCTTCCCGCATCTGCAGGAAGTGATCGCACCGGGGCCGACCGGCAGTCCTTTGGTCTACACTTACTGTGACCTGATGGGCTTCAACCTGAACATGCGCCTCGTGCAGAACCTGTACAGCATCTCGAACAACACGGAGTTCCTGCTCCGCGCGGTTCCGTACGACATGCGGGGCGGATTCATCGGTCCTAAATACTCGCCTCCGTTGACGGAGAACGAGGGCAATCGGACCGGTAATCACAACAACGCGATTGCCAACACGATCTGCCTGACCGTTGATACGACGGGTGTGGATTGCGTGATCGATCTGGTCAAGTTCGGTGAGAACACCGGAGCGGACAGCGCGATTGCCGCCAACACCGACTACACGGTCTGGGATTCTGACGACTCGAGCTTCACTTCGCCTGCCGCGCCTCTCAGCTACACGCTCGAGGCAATCGGAACGGGTGCGGCGATCGACTCGGTCGTCTTCTACACCCAGGTCTGGGATGATTCACTCGGCACGTGGCTCGGTACCTGGACTCGCGTCGGAGCGGATAGCGATGGGCTTCCGTACGATGTGGACTGGACCGCACCGATCGTCGAGAACCATCCGTGCGATCTGACACTGCGTTACTACTTCTACTGCCAGGCGTTCGGCGCCACCGGCGTCTTCGAGCCGGCTCTTGCCGACACGGACACGGTGTTCGCCGAATTGGTGGTCGAAGTGGTTGACCATGTCTTCCCGAAGACCAATCTTACGAGTGTCGGACTTGATTCGAATCTCGTAAACGGCGCGATCGTTCCGTCGGATTCTTCGGTCCATCTTACGGTCGGTGGCACTGACCTTGATGACCGGGACGGCAATCCGCTGACGAACGACATCGTGTCGATCGAATTCCAGCAGCGTCGGACCAATTCGGGCGACGGCACGCCTGGTACCTGGTACACCATCGGGTCCACAGCTACGCCGTTCGACTCGATGCCGCCGGTAGACGTGAAGTGGCGCACCGATACACTGGCTGCCGCTAACTACGACATCCGCGCGATCGGTATCGACTGCGAAGGCAATTCCAATATCAAGTTCACCAAGATCGTCAGCGTGACGATCGATACGCTCGGTCTCCGGGCGTACATCGAGCCGCAGGTCGTGCTGAATGACAGCACCATGCAGCTCCACGCTCAGGTTTGACCATGTGGAATTCCAGACCTGGCCCGATTCAAACGCGAACTGCCTCGCCGATGAAAATGCGACGTGGCTCACTATCGCGAACGATGACAATGATGATTCGAGCAGCACGGATCCGGGTGGTGACGTAACCCTCCGCGTCGGCGACGGCACGTATCACGATGTGTCGCTCCTGACCGGTGGCGCACGCCACAACACGTTCCCGGCGACGATCGGATTCATCGACTATGACGGTGACGGCTACTCACCTCTCGATCCGGTGGTTGCTGATCTCGACGCCAGCGGCTTCTACAGCACAGGCGCCGGAGACACGGTAATCGTCGGTTCGGTAGTGGGCGCGGCGGATTCATTCGCTGTGACCGCGTTCCTCGCCACCGAGTTCTACACCGATGGGGCCGCTGACGGCTTTACCGGCGAAGACTGGATCTTCGGCGATAATCTCGGCGGTTCGTTCGGTACGACCGCGCTCGAGACATGGAGTGCCATGTGGGACATCGCTGACCTTTCGGGCAGCTTCCTTGTCCGCGCCGTGGCGACCGACGAGCTCGGTAACAGCGATATCGACAGCAACACTCCGATTCCGTTCATCTGTTGCGGGATCGACAATGACTTCCCCGAAGCGTGCGTCTGGAAGGTCGCGCTGGGTGACGGTGGCCAGGTATGGATGAATGCTGATTCATCCTGCATGATGCCGCTCGACAGCTCGGTCTGCGGTAACCACGGCTTCGTGAAGGTCTGGGCGTCGCTGAACGATGCTGCTGACTATGATGATCTCGACTGGATCAAGTTCCAGTGGTCGACGAACAACATCGACTGGAACGATCTGGACGTGAACGATGACGACGATATGTTCGCGGACGTGGATGACACACTCGGGTTCTCCGGTGGCGACCCCATCGTTCGTGACGATTACTCCGTTGACCAGACCTTCACAGTCGACGCCGGTGACCTCCTTCTTCGCAATGGCATCGCCGGCGAGTTGGGTGATCTCACCGGTCGGAAGCTTCATCCTCTCGTCGGAGAAGATATGGCTGACGGTCTCGACAATGACGGAGACGGCAACGCCGATGAAGACACAGTAGAAGCGCGCGATTTCCGCTCGCCGTACTGCGTATTCATCGATATCGATGCACTGACAAGCGACACACTCTTCCGGACGAGCACGCTCTTCTTCGTGCGTGCCCTCGCCCAGGATGTGAACGGCAATTCGGACCCGAGTCCGACGGTGACGCAGTTCACGATCATGGAGAATGTGGCGCCTGAGACGGATGTCGTATGGGCGACCACGGAAGACGGCGACACGGTCGACGTCTATCCGAGTACTCAGGATACGGACGGCGGTGACCAGTTCGGTCCGACCGTCGATACCCTGAAGCTCCATGTGACAGTCGAAGATACCAGCGCGACTCAGTCGGTCAACATCTGGTACCGGAACGATCCGCGCGCCTATGCGGGCCTCACGAATCTGAACAATCCGTGGCAGGGTCCGGTGGCAACCGACTTCGTCTACCCGTACCACCTCGATTGGGGAATCGCCGGACTTATCGACGGTTGCTACCAGTTCCAGGTGATCGCGGAGAACGACAAGTGCAACACGTCGGTGAACCGTCTGAACCCTTACGAATTCAGCAAGCTGACCACGACCGCGGAAATCGAAGCGGCCGCGCGTCCGTTGAACTGGACCAAGGCGGGCAATCTCGACAAGCATCGCTCCGTGGTTCTGGATTCAGTACAGAAGGGTGCTGAGCTTTGGATCCGCGCCGAGTTGGTTGATCTGGGCACACCGCCGGATCCGGCAGCGGCAGCGGTCTGGTTTAAGTATTCCGACCGAGTGCTTGGTGAGAAGCTCACAGTTCAGAGCTTCTATCCGTATCTTTCCGATTCGGTCAACGTGACTCTTTCAGGATTCACGATGTTCGGCGGAGAGGCAAACTGGGCGTGTGACGTCGAGGTTCTCGTTAATGACAGCCTCGCCACGTTCCACACAGCGGCTGCTTTCGCCGCGCTTGCCAGTCCGACCAAGTACGACTACAAAGTCATGAACGCCGGACGGAAGATTCAGTTCGGCGCCCAGCTCTCGGCTACCGACGGAGCATGGGTCAGCTATAACTACGGTGGTTGGGGAACGATCCAGGACTCGCCCGACGATGACGTCGACGAGAACGGATTCTTCACCAGCGCGTGGGATCCGACCGTACCGGTACCGGATACGAAAACCGATTACACGGATGCCTACGATCTGATCGCGACCGTGGACTACGACTTCGGTGGTGCCGACGATTGCCTGACCGAGCCCGATTGCTCAGAAGGCAAAGTTGTCATCATAGAGAGCATTGCCGGTCCCGAAGTCACCCTTCATGGTTTCTTCCATGATGAGGCGGCTCCGTTCACCCGGTATAACGATTCCGGTAACCCGCTCCGCCGGACGGACGGCGATCACCGCAAGAGCAAGCTCTGCGGCGTCGAGTACGATGCGTTCGTCTACGTGGATTCGGTAGTGGCGGACTCGGTGAAGCTCAGCTTCGATTCGGGAACGCCTTCGGATCTGACTCACTACGTAGAGGGTGACACGCTTCTCCTCACGGTCACGATGAACGAATCTGACTACCTGCAGGACAGCGTAGCCATCTTCGGTGACTCGATTGAGAACGTGTTCCTGCAGTGGGCCGGAACGCCGTACCAGATGTACGATGACGGAACTCACAACGACGGCGCAGCCGATGACGGCTGGTGGGGTGCTCAGGTACCGATCGTCGTGACGGGCAGTACCGTTCCGTACACTTACTTCTTCGATATCGATATGTCGGGCGACGAGTTCATCGTTTCCGACGATCGTAGAAACGATACCAACGGTGCTTCCTCAGGAGGTTCCAAGGTGACGGTCCGGTCCGACTTCTGGCACCGGAACTACACCGACTCCGAGCTCGGAGAGGGCGTGCATAACGCCGTCGCGAGTGCGTGGGGCAACTTCGGCCGCCAGGGTACGAACCTGACGAGCGCGCAGGGTCCGGTAGTCTTCATCATTGACTGCACGGGTCCGGCGATCGAAGAGATCTACATCGATCCGACGATCGTTTCGAACAGCGCGCCGTGCGACAGCTTCACGATCTTCGTGGTGCTCCGCGACAGCGGCAATGAAATCCAGGACATCCTCGAGAACAGCGAGGTTTCCTTCCAGTTCGCAACCGACGACCACAAGACGCGTTGGGTTGAACTCGGATCGGATAACTGGTTCGACTGGGAGAACGGATGGGCGCTCAAGACCGTTTGGCCGACCATCTACAACCCGGGGACCGACAACATCGATAATGACGTTGACGGTGAAACTGATGAGCCGGATGAGAGGGACTACACCTTCTCGATTCGTGTCGTGGCGAGTGACGATGCGTGGAACACCACGATCTCGACTCTCGATCGCGCCATCCGGGTCGACCTCGATCCGCCGCTGGTCGTCATGACCTCGCCGCTTCAGGGTAGCGTCGCCGTCTTCGGAGACAGTTTCGAAGTCTGCGCCAAGCCCGCGACGGATGAGGACGCGATCGGTCTCGATTACTACATCTTCTACTTCTCCGACTCGGTCGGACAGTGGCGGGTGATCGATCCGACCCCGATCGACAACAGTGACAATCCGTGGGTGCCAGCTAACGGTACGAACGAAGTGTGCGTCCAGTTCTCGACGGACTGGCTGACCCTCGAGCAGGATCAGTACGTACAGTTCCTTGCCGTCGGTGTGGATTCAGCGTGTAACGCGACCGATCTGGACGACGTCGAACCGGTCATCGTGGCCGTGAACGACACAGTCGGGCCGGCAGCCTGCATACTGGAGCTTACCTCTGAGGATTGCGGATCCGCGCTGTCGATCGCATCACCGAATCTCGCTATTCAGGGTGACTCGGTTACTGTCTCCGGTAAGATTCTCGCAGGGAGCGCGAGCCAGGTATCACTGGTCGAGCTCTGGGTCGAGGAGGTAGGTGGCGCAGCCGCCACCGAGCCGGTTGCCGTGACCAATGAGTTCACCAGTGGAACCAGCCTTACGATCCTCTGGGACGCGAACCAGTTCGCCGATCCTGGTGAGGAGACTTCGGTTGATATCTGGATGCTCGCCCGCGACCTGGACGGTAACCCCGACCAGACTCCGCTCAAGGTGCGCGTCCGCATCGATCGTGTCGCTCCGAGCGTGGACTACACGATCACCCAGTTCATCGATGACGTTGAGTGGTACGACGATGACGGCGTAGAGAACGATTCATCGCGAGTCGTGAAGCCGAACATCTACACCGATGACGTCGCGTTCCGCGTCTACACTGCGGACGACGATGTCGCCTCCATGACACTTCAGGTCCGCAAGGACTCGACGTGGTGGGGTGTCCTCGGTTCCTGGGACGATGCAGGTTCTCTCGACTTCGAACCGCAGTTCAGCGGTCCGAACGGTGAGAATTTCTGGTGGCTCGACGTGGACAGCTGGACTTCCTTCGCCGCCGCGAATATCACGGACGGTGACGGTGTCTACAGATGGCGCGTAGTGGCCACTGACTGGGCATGTAATACGAACATTCTGGACCCGACATTCGAGTTGGCCGGCGTCGATGTAACCGACCCGACGTGCCTCTTCTTCGACGCGGATAACGCGGAGGACGGAGATATCGCACAGTACGCGGCCGGTGACGACGTCACCTTCACCTGGTTCGGCCAGGACAACCCGAATAACAACGGTTTCAAGACCGATATCGAGCACGTTACCTACTGGTACGTGGCTCCGATTACCGGTGATACCGTGCTCATCGGCACGGACAATAATCCGGTACCGGATCAGCTCGATACTCCGGGAACCAAGTGGACCTCTACGATGACGTGGACCTCGCCTGACTGGCTCGTGAAGGATCGTGACTTCACGATCATCGCCAAGGCCTGGGACACGCCGTGGAACTACACATATTGTGAAACCGATGTGCGCATCGAGGATCGTCACGCACCGACCGGTACGCGGCTCGTGGAAGCTACGGCTGGTGACTGCGAACTCTATCCTGCCGACGTGGATGAGACTGTTCTGAACGAGCAGACCATCTGGTGGACGAGCACTGTCCATCTGCACGCGCAGACGGCGATCGGTGATAGCGGTATCGCGCAGGTGACGTTCGAAGCCATGCACTCCACGTGGAGTGAGTGGAAGACGATCGATATCGATGAAGTACCGAGCAACGAGACCCAGGGTCATCATACGGTGACGATCTGGGATACCGACTGGGACTGCAACGAGCTCGATCACATCACCGGTGACTACAAGTGGCCCGAAGGCACCTACCAGGTGCGTGCGTGGGCGGTCGATGTAGAGGACAACGTGGAGATTCCGACTATGGAATACACGTTCGTGCTCGACAAGACGGCTCCGCTGGCGACGGCTACACTTGACGGTGTCAACGCGACCGATATCACGCTCGAGCGTGGCTCGGCCGTCGAGGTGGGCGCCACGACAAATGGCGACGACACCGAAGACATCACGGTCACCTGGTGGATGCGCCACCATTATGATGACACTCCGGGCGAAGATGCCTGGTGGCTGATGGACGCGAGCATGGGTTTCGAGCTCCTTAACTGGACGACGAATCCTGACTCGAGCCGTCCATACAGCTTTGACTGGTCGACCGGTCAGCAGAGCCCGGCTCTTGAAGTCGGCGCCTGCTACGACATCGTCGCGATCGCGAGCGATCTGCTCTGCAACAGCGACAATATCGAGACCGCGTGGTACGACGGCCGTGGCCTCACATTCTGTGTCGAGGATAATTCGGCGCCGTGCGCGACCATCACGCACCTGATACGTCACGCTTGCGGTGACGGCGAGATCGAGCAGCCTGAGAACGAGCGGGTTCATGGTTCTATTGACCTGACCGCAACGATCAAGGGCGGCGAGACCGATGTTCAGGACGTGGCGTTCTGGTACAGCACGGACAATCAGAACTGGTTGCTTGCTGATCAGGATCTGGTTTCCAGCGATGGTTGGTTCTGGTATCTGAACAACTGGGACAGCGATATGCTTCCCAACGGTGACCTCTGGTTCAAGGCGGTTGCCCAGGACGATGCCGGGAACTCCGACGACGCGGCAGCATGCTCCGCACCTATCCATCTGGTGATCGATCAGGTCGCGCCGACATTGGCGACTGTCGCTCCGGGTGACGGTGTCTGTCCCTTCCTCTTCAATGAGGACGGCGACCCGGTGGTGCCGCTCATCTTCGTGCAGACCGACGATCCGAAGGACATCTGGCAGGATCCTGCCGGAGTCTCCTTCGAGTGGAAGAAGTCGGTCGACGTGGACGATGACGACGAGTGGAGCAGCGACGGTATCCAGGAGTGGCTCTACGATGCCGGCACCGGTTACTACACCGGTACCTGGCTCGTTGATGGCCGCACGAGCGGCAAATACGACTTCCGCGTCACGGTTCTCGACAGCGCGTGCAACGAGACGGTTCACGTTCTCGCCACCGAGGTCGAAATCGATGTCGACGCACCTGAAGTCGCCATGACCAGACTGGATGTCATTCGCGTTGTGAACGGTGTAGAGACCACCGTGCTCTTCCCGGTCAACAACGGTGTCATAATCGACATCGCCGCCGGCGAGCCGGTCAATCTCTACGCGACCGTCACCGACGACGAGCAGGATCTACCTGAATCGCATGAGACGGGTATTACTTCTGTCGAGTTCGAGGTGGCTGTCGATACGACAGAAACGATTTACCACATCGACCTCGGTTACCCCGATGACGATGAGGGCCCGAATATTTACGCCGCACATTGGAATACCACGGCTCTCGATCCTGGTACCTACTGGGTCCGTGCCCGTGCATTCGATGAGTGTGGTAACGAAGGACTCTCGGTCTGGGTGCCGGTGAACGTGCTTGACAGCGCGCAGCCGCGTGCCGCGATCATCTGCTGGGAGCCGGACATTCTCAACGACATCAACGGCACGACCAAGGTCAAGGTCTACGCGACCAAGTGGTGCCAGCAGCGTGTCGATGAGGTGATGTTCCAGTACAAGCGGATTGATGCAGGCCAGGGTGGGGATAACGGTGACGACAACGCCGCCGGTAAGGTCTCCGATGCATGGGTCACCTTCGGTCTGCAGTCGCAGCCGATCGGAAACCCCGACGGTGACAGCCCCGATTCACTCTGGTGCTCGGAACTGGAGATCGGCCCCGGAACCATCTGGAGCATTGGCGATCAGATGGAACTCCGTGCCGTCGCGATCACGCTGGACAACTCCGGTCAGTCCGGCGATGTCCTCTACTACGACACCAACCCGCCGTACACGGTGGCTGAGGTCGTATCCGATCGCTTCAACCGGGATCTCGAGCCGGTCCATCCGGACGGGACTCCGTGGCTTGCTTACGACGAAGTGCAGCTCCTTCCGGGAGGCACCGGCGATCTCGATTCCGACTTCTACATTGAAGTTGTGATCGACTCGAACATCGCGGCTGACTGGTCAGCCATTGCCAAGCCTTGGGTCTTGGTAACCGGCGACCGGACCGTGACGCCTGGTGGTGACGACGAAGAGCCGAACTTCTCCGAGATCGTCGAAATGGATCCGATGAACGCCGGTGCCGGACTCGATCCTTACCGCTGGGCCGGATTCACCGCTCGCAGCCTGCTTGATTCCATCGGCTGTGGCGGGTTCGTCTACGTGAACGCTGCGGTCGTAGCTGACAGCGGTGATGCTGGTGAGTTCAACGATGAGCCGGCACGGATCGATATCATCCGTCACGTAATTGCTGTTCACGAGGTGAACGCGGGCACCGGCTCTAACGGTTGGGTCGCGATACCTGGTGATGACAACTTGACGGTTTCGGTTCCGCGCGGTAGCGGTACATACGGTGGCCTTCTCATGACCGGCACCCGCACGCCTAACTACCGTAACGACCAGTCTCAGCGCTTCTTCGTCCGTCCGTTCGGTCCGGCTTATGACATTCGGATTACGGACTGCTTCGATGGAAGCGGCTGCTCCAGCTTTACCGACGGCTACTGGGCTACGGTAACGCTGAAATACAACGATGAAGACCTGACAGTGAAGAACGCCTACGGTGAGATGGTGACCATCAATGAAGCCGACGGAATCTATCCCGCCTGGTGGGAAGATGATCACTGGGAGGCCGGATTCATCGGTGAAGTGATGGTCGACACGGCAACCAACACCGTGACATTCGACGTCCAGAATCTCTGCTCCTACGGAGTCTGGAGCCTGGTGGGTGTTGTGAATGGTGCAGACTGCATCATTACTCCGTGGTGCGACGGATACACGAACCAGACACCGCAGATCGTCTTCACCCTCGCTCCGTTCCTTGCGGACGGCGACGGGAATGACGACATCGATGAGGATGATCTCAAGATCTGGATTGATGGGATTCTCGTGGCCGCCGATGACGGCGTCCTTGGTAACGGATCCCTGCTCTTCCAGACCGAAGACGAGGATGACTATCCGCACACATTCAGCTACAGGCACTCCACACTCACCAGGGATCTCCTGGCCGGCGGACCGCACACGGTTCGTCTCGAGTGGAGAGATGGCGATGAAGACTTCTGGTACTCCTTGACCAAGGAGATCATGGTCGACGTCGTCGCTCCTCGTATCGAATGGGATGGCGGATTCATCAACGGTCCGTGTGTCGGAACGGCTGATTGCTTCGTCGGTGAAGGTAGCGACGGAATTCGCCTGAAGATCACTGATTGGGAGTCGGGTGTCTTTACAGAAGCCACCTCGATCTCCGCGATCCTGAACATCATCTTCGGTGGATTCAATAACGGTGCCAGCAACATCGACATCGAGATCGTCAACGAGATCGAAACGGATCAGGATAACGCAACGAATCCGGATGCGTTTGGTGACATCAACGTGACCGTTAACGTTACGACAGCTAATACATCTTTCAGCATTCCGATCCAGGACATGGGTCTGAAGGTTGACGTCTGGCTGATCGATGACGAAGACGATCAGTTCGATATTGATGAGTACAGTGAGCGCCTGCTGATTCAGGCCGCAACCCCTGCGATGCTGACCTTCGCTCCGGAGATCTGCCCGCACTCGGACGCGGATGCTTGTGACGACTCGGTCTTCTACGATCCGAGTGACGAGCTCTGGGTTACGCTGCCGCTTACGGCAAATATGAAACAGTGGGACGGACGTGAGATCGAAGTGGTTCTCTACTCGTCCAAGGTCGAGCACATCGGCCTTGACGTCGACTTTGGTGATGACACCAACGGCGAGGACGACGATGAAGAGTTCACCAAGTACATCTTCGGCCCGTTCGACTGTGTAGGTAACGTCGGTTCGCAGTACGTGGCGCGCCGGTTCATCGTTGACACGAGCGCTCCTGATGTGGCGTTCACCACACCGGTGGAGAACTCAGTGGTCGCTCCTGGAAGCGAGATCCCGGTCTGGGCCGATCTTAGTGACGGAAGTGAGACGATCAGTGGCGCCGGTATCGACGCCAACAGTCTTACAGCCACGCTGGTCGGACCTGAGGGTGAGGTCTTCTCGATCAACCCGGCCACATACGTTCCGAATGATGACGACAACATCATGGAAGTCGGCGTCGACGATGATCAGTTCCACCTGACCCTCGTGGGTCTGGACGTGATCGGTAACTACGCTCTCAAGCTGAGCGGAGCGGATCACATTGGTAACGAGTTCTCGAAGACGCATAACTTCACGATCGGTGCGACAGTGCTACAGATCACTAATGCACATGTCTGGCCGAACCCGTTCAATCCGGCGACGGATGGCGCGGCGAAGTTCGACTTCAATCTTGGTGGATCCCGTCCTGCGATGGTCGAAGTGAGTATCTTCGACTTCGCCGGTGACCTGGTCTGGCGGCAGTCGTACAGCGATGTCTCCCCCGGTCATGTGAATGGCGGATCAATCGAATGGCGCGGAACCACTTCGGGTGGCACTCCGGTAGCGAGCGGCGGTTACATCGCCCGCATCGTTGCCAACGACGGCTCGGGCTCACAGGCAGCCACCGTCAAGATTGCCGTCCGCCGGTTCGGCGACGACAACTAGGAGTTGGCCCTGGGGGGGAGTTTTCTCCCCCCCGGGCCGTCCTTCCCTTCGAGGGCCTCAGCGGTTCTCGAAGAGGAGGAGGGTCCCGGAGAGCCGGGGTTCTTCTTCGGTAGGATTGAAATAGGAAGGTAGGAAGTTTGGTGGCACATAAACAGTGGATGAGCTTCAGGTCGAGAGACCAGAGAAATGACTCATTCGATCCCTGTGAGAGGAGGATCACTGTGATGCGCTTTCGAGGCAAAGCCCTTGCAGCTCTTGCGCTCGGGTCCCTTGCTCTAATCGTTGGCTCCACAGGCCCCGCATTCGCCCAGGACGGTAACGGCAGCGACAACAGTGCGGCGGCATTCAGTCGCATCGGTGTTGGTGCTCGAGCCTTGGGTATGGGTGGTGCGTACACGGCAGTGGCAGATGACGCGACAGCAAGCATGTGGAACCCGGCCGGTATTGCTCGAGTCGACAACCTGAACTTCACGTTCATGTATACCGGCTCATACGACTACGACCGTAGTCACAACTTCTTCGGCTATGCCCAGTCCTTTTCGATGGCTTCCATCGGAATCGGTTGGACTAACGCCGGCTGGGACGATTTCGATCGTTACGGCAGCGATAATACGTTCGGAGGAAACTTCGATCTCACCGACAACCTGATTCATCTCGTTGTCGCCCGCCAGTACGGTCCGTTCGGATTCGGCGTGGCAGGCAAGATCTTCGACCAGGAGATCGATGACGAGTCGCAGTCCGGCGGCGGTGTTGATGTAGGTTCATTCTTCGAGCCGAACAGCTTCGTCACCTTCGGTCTCGCGATCCAGGATCTCTGGTCGGAGATCGACGAGGAAGAGGTCCCGTTCAACATCCGTTCAGGAGTTGCTCTCCATCCGATCGGCGATCTTACGATCGCGGCTGATATCGAGCATGGTGAGGACAGCGAGACCGTATTCCATCTCGGCGTCGAATCCTGGTTTGAGTACCATCCGGGTTACATGATGGCGCTCCGTGCCGGTGTGAGCGACCTCGGTCGTGATCATCAGGACGAAGGCTACTCGCTCGGTATCGGTCTCAAGGTACCGAAGATGTGGGGCATCGGTATTGACTACGCCTTTGTAAATGAAATGGAAGAGTTCCTCGGTGAGAACCACCGGATTTCGCTCAACCTCGGCTTCGGCGAGCGTGAGCGCGATCGTGACGGCGACGGCATCCCGGATTACGATGACGGCTGCCCGAATTCCGCTGAGGATTTTGACGGATTCGAAGACGAAGATGGTTGCCCGGACCTGGATAATGACGGCGACGGCATCATTGACGAGCTCGACTCCTGCCCCGATGAGGCGGAAGACTTCGACGGCGTCGACGACGCTGACGGCTGCCCGGAAATGGACGACCAGGACGGCGACGGCATCCTCGACGTGGATGACCAGTGTATCCATGAACCGGAAGACTTCGACGGTTTCGAGGACGCTGACGGTTGCCCGGACCTCGACAATGACGAGGATGGTATTCCGGACACGAAGGACCGGTGCATGAACAATGCCGAGACTTATAACGGCTATATGGACGACGACGGCTGCCCGGACATCGCGCCGCGCGAAAACCTGAACGGCGTCCATTTCGAGTTCAACTCGGCCAAGCTCAAGCTCGGTTCCCAGCAGATCCTTGACGAGCTTGTTCGTGCACTCGCTGCGAACCCCGATGTAAAGATCGAGATCCAGGGGCACACGGACGCCGTGGGTGACGCTGCGTACAACAAGCAGCTTTCCCAGGCACGTGCGACCACCGTGATGAACTACATCGTCAATCACGACATCAACGCCTCCCGTCTCTCTTCAGTCGGTTACGGCGAAGAGAAGCCGATCGCTTCGAACGATACGGCTGAGGGACGCCTGGAGAACCGTCGGGTGGAGGTTATCCGTATCAACTAATATTCTCTCCTCTCATTCAGGGACTATCAAAAGGGGGCGCCGACCTGGCGCCCCCTTTTTCCCAAAACGAGTTTTGACAGATCAACATAAAGCCCTCTCCCCGCTGTGTATCGAGTTGATTAATTTGGGGTTACGACTCTTGGGCGATCCGGGGGACTCTGTGGATTTCTCTGGACTCCCGCAAGGAATATGGTATAAGCATCCATAGCTGAAGGTATTTGTACGGGGCAGTAAACCTCGTTTTTGAATTTGAACTGCCCCCCGCGTGGGGAGATGGCGATCAGGAGGATCCCAATGAAAGTGAAGTGGTGGCAGATCCCGCTCTTCATGGCGGCGACGTTACTCTTTGTGTTGAGCTGCGGGTCAGACGACAAGCCTTTTGATAATCCGATCAGTCTTGCAGATGGCGCAGGATCAGGTGATGGAAGTGGGGACCCCGCCGGGAACGAGCTGGCAGGTACAACGTCAGCGCCACCTCAATGGCAGGGTGTCTGGGGGGGGACTTTAACCGCCACTATCCCCGGCACAGTCGGCAAGAGGTCTGATATTGAGCCTCAGCAGGTTTTTCTGGATGTTAGATTTGTTATCTGTGAAGACGGTGCGGAAACGCGGCTTCTGGGCATCCAGAGCAGGTGGTTGTTCGATGGCGATCAAGCCGGATATCAAGGATCGGCCGTTATCACGGATATCGATCCTGTCATGGCGCTTGCAAATACCCCTGCGGGAAGGGAAATTGCGCGGGGCATAATGGATAACTGTCCCCCCGAACTCCTGTGTAATATGCAGGCCATGGTCAGGGGCGGCAACACGGCTATCACGGTCACGCTCGAGACATTCAATCGCGAGGAATGTTTTGTAGAACCCGGTGACGATTCTGACGGGCCGAGGCAGACCTATCTGCCGATGATCTTCAGAGGAGAAGCGAGGCGGTTCCGCGGGCCTCCCCGTGATTGTGACCCGGTGATTGACAACATCGATGTGGGCGACGACGATGACGACGCGGTCGGCGATGACGACGACGACAACGACGACAATGGCGATGATGATGACGACGCAGTCGGCGATGACGACGATGATAATGGGCCTCCTACACACGGCGAAGACAATACGCATGACGAGGACGATACGCGGGACGACGATTCCGGCGACGACGACGATGATGATGACAATGACTGAAGCTGAACGGCCATTCGATCGGATGACAGATCAGCACTGAGCAATGAATTGATTCAGTGTGAAAAGGCCCCGACCGGTTCGGGGCCTTTTTCCTGGAGCTTGAAAATGCGGGTCTTGCTGCTCCTACCCCTAGTGATCTCTCTTCTGCTCTCCTGCTCGGAGGGTGGGACGCCGAACCATGTGCCCACTTCTTCCGGCGACGGGGCCGATCCATCGATCGAGCCGCCCACAGCTGAGGAGCTTGCCTCGGCAATTGACTCAGCCGCCGCTTATCTGACTGACGCGTCCGGCAAAACGGGTCAGTTCGTCTACCTGGTCGACCTCGATCTGGACAAACGCCCCGCACCCGCCTACAACACTCTTCGTCATGCCGGCACGATCTACGCCATGACTGAGTATCAGAAACGATCGCCCCACGCCGAAACAGCCGCCGCCATTCTTAGAGCCACCGGTTTTCTACGCCGCGAAACGATGGCGCCCATTCCCCTCCGGAGTGATCTTCTCGCCGTCTGGAGCCATCCCGAAATCACACGGGGCAGCTCTCCCGTTCAGGCGAAGCTGGGGGGTGCCGGGCTTGCTCTTGTCGCGCTCACCCAGGTGGAAACGCTCTTCAAGGGGACTGTCCCTCTCGATGACCTTCGCCGGCTTGCCCGATTTATTCTTTACATGCAAAAGGACGACGGCAGCTTCTACTCCAAGTACATTCCCAAAGAAGGTGGGCGGAATGACGAGTGGACGTCGCTCTACTACCCGGGTGAAGCGGCGCTCGGCCTGGTACTCCTCTATGAGCTCGACCCCGACAGTGTCTGGCTTCAGGGAGCGGCCGACGCGATCGGTTATCTTGCGCGGAAGCGGGCGGGGAAGAGGAACGTCGAAGCGGATCACTGGGCATTGTTAGCAACAGCGCGACTTCTGCCCGTTTACGACGAATGTACTCCCCCGATCCCCCGGGAAGGGGTCATCCGACACGCCATTCAGATCGTAAAGGAGATTCTGGAAAGCCGGGAAGAGTATCCGGCCGATTCGCCCCGACAGGGAGGGCTCAGGCGTGACGGGACGACCACACCCACATCGACCCGTCTCGAAGGACTCCAGGCGGCGCTCCCGTATCTCCCTGATAGCGAAGAGGATCTGCGCGCCCGGATCGAGCAGGTCTGCCAGGATGGAATCGCGTTCCTCCTCCGGTCACAGGTGAAAGAAGGACGCTATGCCGGGGCCATTCCCCATGCGATCGCGCCGCTGCCTCCCGACCATCCCGATTTCACCAGGGAGTTCAACAATCAGGTGAGGGAGGTCAGGATCGACTACGTGCAGCACGCTCTCTCGGCGATGATCGCGTATGAAATCCGGATGACGGAGACGCGAGCGCCGGCGCAGGCTACTCCGTAAAGTAGTAGCGCCGTGCAAGGATCACGGCATGCATCTGGTGCTGGGTAACATCGATTCGGAGAGGCGCTTCTCTCGCATGATTCTGGACGCCCCCGATCGCCAGAGGATCGTCTTTGCCGTCGTCGCCGATGTACCGGTTCGGAATCGGACCGCCCACCTGCCAGGAAGTGAGCTTTTCGAGTCCCTTTTCGATCACACAGCCCAGTTTTTCGACATGTTCCGCGTCACCGAGCAGCTCCGCCATTCTCCAGGCGTGTATGATGCCCTCATAAGCGTAGGCGGTGTTCCTGGTTCGATCGAGAGTTCGATGGACGTCGATCATCCAGTCCGCGAACTCGATCAGGCGGGGGCCGAAGATCTCCCCATTCGCCCTGCCTGAAGTTGCGATCTCGAACCAGGACATCGAGCTCCACTGATAGTAGCCTTTGGTAGTTTTCGAGTCGGGGTCCTTTTCGAGTGCGCGCCGAACGTTCTGCTGGTAGCCCGCTTCGGCTTCCTGCATGACGATTTCCCACAGGTCGTCACGGCCCAGATAGCGGGCCGCCTTGACGAGAGCGAGCAGAGATTCCCCGTCAAAGTAGGGCGTGGGCGATCCGAACGGGGCACCATCGTCAAGCGAATAGGATCGGTAGAAGAGGCCTTCATTGCGTCTTGCCGAGACGAGCGTGGCAAGAAGATGCTCGAGCCGTCTTTCGAACGGGCGAAGCTCCTCCTCGGGGAGCCGGCCTCGATCGACGATGAGGAGCTCGATGTGGCCGAGTGCGATGAGTGCCACCGCTCCCAGGTCCCCTCTCGTCTCTCCCGGGTAAGCGATCAGATAGCGGCCGTCCTCGGTGACTCGCGAGTGATTGTCGAAGAAATCGATCGCCCGGATCAGTGCCCCGCGAATTTCTTCCGACTCCGGTTTTTCAGCATAGAGAAGCCCGAGCGCCCAGACCGTGCCCGACTGCCGTACCGGGTTGTCCTCACGGGCGATCGATTTCTCTTTCCAGTCATACTGGTAATGGAAATTCCCTTCCGGTTTCTGGTTGTTCAGGATATGGAGTATTCCGAGTTCGAGAGATTGATCGAGAACCTCTCTTGTAAGACGGTCCGAGCAGGGGCGCCCGTACGAACCGGCTTCCCCCGGGGTGTCACTCCGCGACTCCCATCGGCAGCCGGGCGTCAGACTCAGCACCACCACCGCGAACAGACCGAGCGCAATCCGGGCCCGAATCATTCTTCCTCCTTGGCTTCATTCCAGTACCGGTCCAGTACATCGAGAGGAGGGGGGGAGGCGGTGTCGATCCGCTCTTCAATCTTCACGAATCTCCGTCTGAATTTCCGGTTCGTCTTTCCAAGAGCTTTTTCCGGGTCTACATCGAGGAAACGGGCCAGGTTGACTACGGAGAAGAGGAGATCTCCTATTTCGTCCTCTATAGCGTCCCTGTTCGTCTGAGACCCATCCGTCGAGTGTGAGATCGTTCGCTCCACCTCGACCCGGAGTTCGCCCAGCTCCTCCTCAATCTTACCCAGAATCGGGGGCGCCTTCTGCCAGTCGAAGCCGATGCTCGCCGCTTTCTGCTGAATCCGTCGCGCCCGGAGAAGCGCGGGGAGGGAGGCAGGAATTCCGTCGAGCAGAGACTCCCTGTCTTCTTTCCCCTTTTCCCGGCGCTTTGCCTCTTCCCAGGCGTTGTGGAGCGCCTCATCACTCTCATAGGTCTTATCCCCGTACACATGGGGATGGCGCCGGTACATCTTTTCCAGAATAGAGGCGATCGAGTCGGCGATCGTGAAGCGACCTTCTTCTTCAGCCAGGCGAAGCAGAAACACCGTGAGGAATAGAGTGTCCCCCAGTTCTTCCCGGAACCCGTCGAAGTCTCCTTCGGCCAGCTCTTCGGCCGCTTCGTGAGCCTCTTCCAGAAAATGAGGGAGAATCGTGTCGTAGGTCTGTTTGCGGTCCCACGGGCAGCCGTCAGGTCCGCGGAGATGGGCCGTCATTTCCACCAGCTCTCCGAAGAGCCTGGCGGCCCGTTCTTCTGTCGGTTCTTCTCGGCTGTCCCCATCCATCGATCGTCTCCCCGGGGTTCGCTCCTGCTGGTCAGGCAGGGTCCCGGCGGAGCGTACCACAGGCGGGGCCGCCTGCCGATCGTAGTTCCGCCGCTTCTCTTTCGATTAGTTTGGATTTTCTACTGATTTCAATAAATATTGCTTGACATGTTCTGGAGCCCGCAGGTCTCCAATATCGCGAGTGCCTCTCCGGATCCCCATCAGAAGAAGTCTCATTGTCGTGATCGGTTTGGGATCGATTTTCTCGTTGGTGTTTCAGAATCGCTTGCGGCTCCTTGTGTAGCGCCTCTCACGGAGCCGAAAAAGGGGGTGGTAGAATGTCTGTGGGGCACGGAACGATCAGGGTGGATCGCCAGGAGGAGATGATGATGTCGAAGATGAAGCGATCGATTGAGCAGCTTTCCAACAACGCGGTCATTCAGGAAGGAGATCGGGCGGTTCGGAACGAGCATGTATTGCTGATTTCCATTCTTGAATGTCTGAATGAAATCGAAAGAAGATCTCTCTACTTGAAGGAAGGCTACTCATCGCTGTATGCCTTCTGCACCTTTCGCTGGCGTTACTCCCCATCTAAAGCGGGGAGGTTCATAGCGGCTGCCAGAAGTATAGTTAAGTTTCCTGCGGCCAGGAGGCTTCTGGCTGAAAGGAAGATCACCGTGTGTGGCCTCGCGAAGATCGCCCGCCTTCTTGTGGAGGGCAATCCGGTAGAGATCCTCCGGTCGGTTTCCGGAAAGACATTTGCCGAGATTGAAAAGATTGTGGCTTCCCATCAGACTGCGCCGACTGTACGAGAATCCGTTCGGCCGATCGGCTTGAAAGAACCGGCTGACAATGCCCCGAACCGGGAAGAGGATGGCGACCTGTTACAGACCAAAGAATCTCAGAATGACACCCACGTTGGGCGTGGTCCGCAACAGGATCTGCAAGAAGAGCCGGAGCACCGCTATGAGATCAGGTTCTCGGCGAGCGAAGAATTCTGCCGGGATCTGGAACGGGCGAAAGCGGTCTGTTCCCGGGGCTGGAATCTGGAGGCGATCATGGGGAGAGCGATCAAAGACCTGCTGGAGAAGCGTGATCCCGACCGGAAAGAGGCGCAACGGAAAAAGAGAGAAGCCAGAAAGCAGGGCCAGTCGCGAGACCAGTCGGAGGGCAAGTTGCGGAGCCAATCACCGAACAGGCCGGCAACTTTGCGAGGGGCAAGGGCAACAACCGAGATGAGGCCCTCGGGCAAGGGCGTGCAGGCATCGCCCGGCCGCTCGCGACATATTCCTGCCCAATTACGGGACGCGGTGTTCACGCGCGACAATGGGCGCTGCACGTACACCGGTTCTCTCGGCATACAGTGCGACTCAACCGCTCACCTGCAAATCGATCACATCACGCCATTTTGCCTGGGTGGTGAGCACTCCCTCGAGAATCTGCGTCTCCTGTGCGGCAAACACAACCGATTGGCGGCTCGGGAAATGTCACTGACGAACCGTTGATCGGGGGGGGGGCGAGGCGAGAGAGAAACGCATACGTCTCCGGACAGCCCCCATATCTTTGTCGCCCGAGACGGGCGAGGAGAGATTGTTGGTACGGCCATGGGAAGTTTTGATGGACACAGGGGATGGGTCTACCGCGTGGCGGTTCACCCCGATCATCGGCGAATCGGGATAGGCGGGGAGCTCGTGGGAGCCGTTGAGCGCTCACTGATCCATGCAGGATGTCACAAACTGAACCTGCAGATCCGTCCTTCCGATCGTGGAGCGATCAAATTCTACGAGCGGCTCGGCTACGCCATCGAAGATCGTGTCAGTATGGGAAAGCGACTCCGCGACGAGTGAACCCCGATCGATGCTGCTGTTCCCTTGCCCCTTTAAACTTCGCCAGACGCCCATCACACTCACATCGGCGCGCTGTCTATTCGAACTGCTCGTTCTCAGTAGATTCCTGAAGCGCCAGCGTGGAGCATTCATTGTGGGCGATCACCCGATTCACGTCGTCAAAGTAGCCGGTGCCGACTTCGCGCTGGTGCCTGGTGGCGGTGTAGCCATCTTTTTCGGACGCGAACTCCGCCTGCTGAAGCCTGGAGTAGGCCGCCATGTCCTGTTCATTGTAGGCGCGTGCGAGTTCGTACATGCCGTGATTCAGTTGGTGGAATCCGGCAAGAGTCACGAACTGATATTTGTACCCCATCGCACCGAGGTCACTTTGGAATGTGGCGATTGATCGGTCGTCCAGATTGGCCTTCCAGTTGAACGATGGTGAGCAGTTATAGGCGAGGAGCTTACCCGGATACTCTTTGTGAATCGCGTCGGCGAATCGCCTCGCTTCCTCGATGTCCGGATGACCGGTTTCGCACCAGATCAGGTCCGCATAGGGAGCATAGGCAAGTCCGCGGGCGATCGCCGAGTCCAGGCCGCCACGAATACGGAAGAATCCTTCGGGAGTTCGCTCACCTGTCAGGAACTGGTGGTCATACGGATCGATGTCGCTCGTCAGTAGATGGGCACTGTTCGCATCGGTTCTGGCGATCACCAGAGTCGGCACGCCGAGTACATCCGCCGCGAGACGGGCGGCCGTCAACGTTCGCACGAACTGGCTCGTAGGAATAAGTACCTTGCCTCCCAGGTGGCCGCATTTTTTTTCAGAGGAGAGCTGGTCTTCGAAATGCACACCGGCCGCGCCCGCCTCAATCATCGCTTTCATGAGCTCGAATGCGTTCAGCGGACCGCCGAATCCCGCTTCCGCGTCCGCGACGATCGGAGCGAACCAGTAATTGTCGCTGTTCCCCTCGGCATGTTCGATCTGATCCGCCCTCTGGAGTGAGGCGTTGATCCGCTTCACCAGCTGGGGCACGCTGTTCGCGGGATAGAGACTCTGATCCGGGTATGTATGTCCTGACAGATTGGCGTCTGCGGCTACCTGCCATCCGCTGACGTAGATCGCTTTCAACCCCGCCCGCACCTGCTGCATCGCCTGATTCCCGGTCACGGCGCCGAGGGCGTGGACGTAGTCCTCTGAGTGCAGTAGATCCCACAGCCGTCTCGCACCCAGATCGGCAAGGGTATGCTCGATGCGAATCGAGCCCCGCAACCGATCTACATCTTCCTGGCTGTAATTTCTCGAGATCCCCTCCCAGCGCTTCGAATCTTCATTCGGGTCAGGAGACGGATGATGGTAGGCAGGCGTGGCGTTCATCGTGTTCCTCCTCGAGCAAGTTGCCTGGATTCGTATATTCCGGAATCGAGGTGAATTCGTCTTGTGAGTTTCAGTCTCATATCAGTCAAGCTGTCCGTAAGCGGAAAGCGTAAGAAATTCCTCCAGGATCTCTGAACTCGAAAGCCGGGCAAAGAGTTCGCGCGCTTCGTCGAACCGGCCGGACCGGAATCGATCACTCCCCACATCATCCAACATGTGCTGAAGTTCCTCATCGATCACCTGGTTCAGCAGCTCGGTCGTAATCGGCCGGCCATCATCCAGCGTGGCGCCGTGCCGTATCCACTGCCAGATCTGGGACCTCGATATTTCGGCTGTAGCAGCGTCTTCCATTAAGTTGTAGAGGGGGACACAGCCGTTGCCGCGAAGCCATGCCTCGATGTATTGAATCCCGACTCGAACGTTCAGTCTTAAACCATGCTCGGTCCTGGTCCCGGTCGGAATCTCGAGTAGGTCTTCTTCTCCCACCGACACATCCTCCCGCCGACAATCGAGTTGGTTGTCACCGGTCATATTTGACTCGAAAATTTCCCGTGCCAGCTGGACGAGGCCCGGGTGGGCGACCCATGTGCCGTCATGCCCGTCCCGTACCTCCCGCATCTTGTCGTCCCGTACTTTTGTCAGTGCTGCTTCGTTCGCTTTCGGATCGCCTTTGATGGGGATCTGGGCCGCCATTCCTCCCATGGCGTGTACACCTCGCCTGTGGCATGTCTTCACCACCAGCTGGGTATAAGCGCGCATGCATGGCTGCTCCATTGTGACCTGGGACCGATCCGGAAGGATCGCATGTGGATCGTTCCGCATCGTCTTGATGAAGCTGAAGATGTAATCCCACCTGCCGCAATTCAGTCCGGAAGAATGCTCCTTCAGTTCATAAAGGATTTCATTCATCTCGAATGCAGCAGGCAGGGTCTCGATCAAAACGGTCGCCTTGATCGTTCCCTGCGGAATACCGAGCGACTTCTGCGCCTCCAGAAAAACGGAATTCCAGAGGCGCGCTTCTTCGTGGCATTCCAGTTTGGGCAGGTAGAAGTAGGGACCGGAACCGCGGGATATCAACTCGGCTGCATTGTGAAAAAAATAGAGACCGAAATCGAAAAGACTTCCCGGGATCGGACGCCCGTCGACCCGGAAGTGATTCTCCATGAGATGAAAGCCTCGGGGGCGAACGAGAAGTGTGGCTGTCTTCTCGTTCAATTGATAGGTCTTCTTTCGAGCGGGATCTTCAAAGCGGATGGTTCTTCGAACGGCATCGCGAAGATGAAGTTGTCCTTCCACCAGATTCGCCCAGGTAGGCGAGGTCGAATCCTCGAAGTCCGCCATGAATACGTCGGCGCCGGAGTTCAGCGCATTGATGATCATTTTGCGGTCTACCGGTCCTGTGATCTCGACTATCCGGCGGGAAAGATCGGCAGGGAGGGGGGCGGCCTTCCAGTCGGTATTTCTAATGGACGCGGTTTCCGCTCGAAAGCGTAGCGGCTCACCGGCGGCAAGGCGTTCTCTTCGTGTTTCTCTCTTCAGGAGTGCCCGATCGATCTCTCCCGCAAACCGTCGATGGAGGTGGGCGAGAAAGGCGGCTGCCTCCGAGGAGAGGACCTCGGCGTACGGGGGTGGCATGGCTCCGAGGATTTCAACCCGATTTCCGTTTGACTTGATTTGGGCGTGACTTTCCATCAGGGCCCTCCACCCTCCGGGATAGAGGGCTGTGAAATTGAGTATGACTAGATAACAAATGGTATCACAAGAAGAGATGATATGTCAATAACGTATGTATTGACAATAAGTTAGGGTAAATAGAGATTGTAAAGAAATTGTGAAAATCAGTAAAGTCTGTTAATATCTGCAAAAGAATTGATCTGTTCCAATCAAAAAGAGCGAATGATCGTGCTCTTCGATGAGAAAGGGGGGAAGCGAAGTGGCCAGGCGGACCCGTTTCGGCAGGAAGATTCGTAGCCTTCGGATGAAGGAAAAGCTCACCCAGGCGGCGCTGGCTGAGCGGATGGAGATTTCAGCGAGCTATCTCAACCTGATCGAACATGATCGGCGGCCTCTCAGTGCGGATCTCCTCATCCGCCTCGCCACGATCTTCTCTCTCGATCTCGGGTCGCTCTCGGTTGGTGAGGAGACGAGGCTCGAGGCGGCGCTGAGAGAGGTGTTCGGCGATCCGCTTTTCGATGATCGACCAGTTCCGGAGGAGGATATCCGGGACATGGTCGCTGCAAGTCCGGAGGGCGCTCGCGCGGTGCTTCATCTCTTTCACGCCTATAACGGGGCGCATGATTCCGCTGAAGCGCTCACGGAAAAACTGCTCGACGACGGAGACCTGCCCGATATCGAAAGGTCACGATTGTCACCCGAAGAGGTATCCGATTTTCTCCAGAGCAATAACAACTATTTTCCCGAACTGGAAGAACAGGCCGAGATGGTCTGGCGGGAGGCTCAACTGACCGGTGAGGATCTATTTGCCGGACTTCCCCTCTATCTCGAGAAGAGACACGGCGTAACGGTGAGAGTTCTCAAGCTCGATGAGATGGGAGGGGCTGTCAGGCGCTTCGATCCCAGGAAGAAGGAGCTGCTGATCTCCGAGCTGTTGCGCCGGGGTTCACGCAACTTTCAGATCGCCTATCAGATCGGTCTGTTGCGATGTCCCGAGGTCCTCGAGCGCCTGACCGGTGCATCCCGTCTGACATCGGCGGAGTCACGGGTTCTCGCTCGTGTGGCGCTGGCGAACTACTTTGCCGCCGCTGTACTCATGCCGTATCGGGAGTTTCTGGCTGACGCAGAGGAGGTGCGGTACGACCTCGACCTTCTTGGTCACCGTTTCCGCGTCAGCGCGGAGCAGGTCTGTCATCGACTCACTTCACTTCACAGGCCCGGTGCGGAGGGCGTACCGTTTCACATGGTTCGAGTTGACCTGGCGGGGAACATTTCCAAGCGATTTAATTCGGGCGGAATCCACTTTCCCCGATTCAGCGGTCTCTGTCCCCTATGGAATGTCCATGCCGCCTTTCTGCAGCCGGGACGAATCCGGGTGCAGGTCTCCCGGATGGCCGACGGCACCAGATTCTTTTCCATCTCCCGTACCATCCTGAAGCACCGGGGTGGATATCATGCACGGGAAGTACATTATGCGATCGGATTGGGGTGTGACCTCGATTCGGCGCGGCAGCTTGTCTACGCCGACGGTGTCGATCTCGCCCATCCCGAGACAGCCGTTCCGGTGGGAATCACCTGCAGGCTATGTGAGTTGATGGACTGCAAGGCCCGCGCGTTTCCCCCACTTCAGATTCCGATCCGTGTTGATGAGAACGTACGGGGCGTTTCGTTTTATGCCCCCATCGAAACCGATTGAGGGACAGGATGAACGCTTTTCACATCATTATATATGTCGACGATCAAGAGTCGAGTGCCCGTTTCTACCGTGAAGTGCTGGGCGCCCCCCACGCCTCGACGTACCTGGCATGACAGAGTTTGATCTTGTCGGAAGTGCAGTACTCGGGATCATGCCCGCTGCCGGAATTCGGAAACTGCTCGGGGAAGAGTTGCCCGACCCATCTCCTCGACAGGGAGAATCGCGAGCGGAAATCTACTTGGTGGTCGACGATCCGCTCTCCTATCACAGACGGGCGATCGAAGCGGGTGCTCGGGAGATCAGCGATTTGGAAGAGAGAAGCTGGGGCCACCGTGTCGCGTATTCGATTGATGTCGACGGATATGTTCTCGCGTTCGCTGCGCCGCTCGAGCAGTCCTGAACCAGTATGCCGGTAAAAGAGGCGGCCTCTCCCGCCCTTGTTATCTCGATCCCCGTAGGATCTGGATTGTGCTACACTTTGCCCCTGATTCGGCCGGAGGGCCGTCAATCGGGCGGGATCAGTTCATACCGCCATCTGTATCGAGATAACGTACCGGCGCCGGCATAGGCGCTTCCCGGAAAGAAGAGGGAGCCTATACATTGGATTATTTCCTTACAGACGAACAGTTGATGATTCGAGATCTTTGCGCGAAGATCGCGCGGGAAAAAGCGTTGCCTCTTCGCGCGGAGCTCGACCGAACGGGGGAGTTTCCCTGGGCGGTCGTAGAAGCGATGGCCGAGGCGGATATCTACGCTGTTTTCATTCCGGAAGAATACGGCGGGTTCGGCGGCGGTGTCATGGAGATGAGTATCGCCACGGAAGAGATTTCGAAAGTGTGCGGCGGCATTGCACTCGCGTTCGCCGCCTCGGCGCTCGGAGCCTATCCGATCCTTCTGTTCGGGAATGAGGAGCAAAAACAGAAGTACCTCCCTGATATTGCCGCCGGAAAGAGACTCTGCGCATTCGCCCTGACCGAGTCGGGCGCGGGAAGTGATGCCGCCGCCATTCGGACGACAGCGGAAGAGGATGGCGACGACTTCATTTTGAACGGTACGAAACAATGGATCACGAACGGGGGCGACGCTGAGATCTACACAGTCGTTGCAAGAACCGGCGGAGCTGGTGTCCGCGGTTTGAGTACGTTTATCGTGGAAAAAGGGACGCCCGGCTTCGGATTCGGCAAAAAAGAAGACAAAATGGGGATCCGCGCCTCTGCTACGAGGGAACTCATCTTCGAAAACTGCCGGGTGCCTGCGAAAAATCTGCTCGGCCGGAAAGGACTCGGATTCATGGTCGCCATGGCGACGTTCGACAAGTCGCGACCGGGCGTGGCTGCTCAGGCGGTCGGCATCGCGCAGGGTGCGTTTGACGAGGCGATCAAGTACGCGAGACATCGCGAGCAATTCGGGAAGTCGATCACACAGTTTCAGGCGATCCAACATATGCTGGCCGACATGGCTATCCAGATCGAGGCGGCTCGTAATCTGGTCTACTACGCATCCCGGGTGGTCGATTCCGGAGCGAAGAACATTGCAAAAATAAGCGCAATGGCGAAAACGTTCGCTTCCGATACTGCCATGAAAGTCACCACTGACGCATTGCAGATTCTCGGGGGCTACGGATACATGCGCGAGTATCCCCTCGAGAAAATGATGCGTGACGCCAAAATCACCCAAATATACGAGGGGACGAACCAGATTCAGAGGAGCGTGATCGCATCAGCGCTCATCAAGGAGAGTGGCCAGCTCGAAAGACAATCCTGAGAGGGGGTGGTGTGCCGGATTCGGTTCTCCGACCGGCATTCAACCCGGACGACCCAGCGAGGGAGAGAGTTATGATGCAGGACAGCCCGAGCCCTTTTGCCAGACCCGATCCTCTTCTTCGGATCAAGAATGGGGCGCCCGCGCTACATAAGCCGACCAAGGAGGAGATCGCACGCCACGAGTCTGAATCCGACCACCTGACCAGGCGGACCTGGGCGGCCCAGGAAGTGCTCCTGGACAGGCACGAGTACGATCTGAGCTGGCTGGGGGATAAACATTTCCTGCTGGCCGGGGCTACCGGCGCCGGGATCGGCGGAGCTCTCGCGGCCGCTGTGATTCATAACCTCGGAGATCGGGGCAGTGTGACCATCATATCCCGTGATCTGACACGGTCACCCGGTTACGAGACCGGTCTCCGCACGCAGGAGTATGCCGAAGAGGTCGGCCTGGGCGACCGGTTTCACTGGGTGAACAAGGGGCTCAAGATCGAGGGAAAGGATCTGGAAAACACACTCCAGATGCTTCGCGAGGCAGGTGCCGACAAGGTCATTTACATCAATACCGTTGCCGCCGCGCATTCCGGTCTGCTACCCGATTGCCCGCCGATCTATGTCAAGGACATCGACGATGAAGGTCTGTACCAGTGGAAACTGGAGCCGCTTGACAGCCGCATGCTCGACTGGACGCGCTACACGATGGGTGAGCTTGCCGTTCACTTCGGCCATATACTCGAGCAGGAGGGTATCCCCGTAGAAGCGACGGTATTCGCCGATTGGCGAGGGAGCCTGCACCGCGAGAGTCGACATCCCCAATCTATGGAATACGGCCGGAACGGCGCCTACTCGGCAAGCCTTGCCACCCCCAAAGACTTTCTTCAGGAAGAAGCCGCCCGCGCCTACGGTACCGAACGTGTGGTGCTCGATTTCTTCTATCCCATCATGCGGACACGGGCGCTCGGATTCATTCCGGGTGGCCGGGCCATGTCCCAGGTGTATGACAAGCTGATGAATCTGGAAAAAGTGGGGAGGATTGACATCCCCGAACTGGCGCTCGCCACGCTCGATTATCTGGGCCGCGCTCTCCAGACCAGGCAGTACAATCCGTTTCCCATGCTCGATGCCCATGAGTCGCCTCTGGAGCTCTGGTTCTATGAAGTCGTCAGCCGGTTGAACGAAGATCCGGATAGTCCTTATTACTTCAAGAAGTGGATCGGCTCTCCGGTATGATCTGCTGGGGCGGCCGTCGACGGTGAAGACCAAAGGGGATCATCCGTCAAAGTTGATTGAAGGGGAAGACCTCCCACCTGTTATTCGCACGTACTACGCGCTCAGCCAGCTGAAGCGACTCCTACGACAGGGGTGGCTTCGCTGTGATGTGCCGGCGGAACGATGCGAGAGCGTGGCCGAGCATTCGTTCGCTGTCGCCATTCTCGCCCTCTTTCTCGCCAGGGATCATTTTCCTGAGCTCGATGCTTTTCATGTTGCCAAGATGGCGCTGCTGCACGAGCTCGGTGAGATCGGCGCCGGAGATATCACGCCCTTCGACGGTATCTCACCCGATGAGAAGGAGCGGCGGGAACGGGAATCGATGATCGAGTCCCTGCGCGATCTGCCGGGGGCGGAAGAATACCGCGCACTCTGGGAAGAGTTCGAGGCCGGGGAGACGCCGGAAGCGCGGTTCGTGAATGATATCGACAAACTCGAGATGGGTCTGCAGGCTGCGCTCTACGAGAGGGAAGGGCTTGAGGGGCTCGACCATTTCTTCGAGTCGTCAGCCCGACTGGTGAGCAGCCCTGTTCTCCGTGCCCTCATCCCGAAATCCCGGCGGCCGAAGTGACGGCGTTCTGACGGTCCTGCCTGAATCTGGTGTTCCCCGACCGGGCCGCTCGGAGGGAGCCTCGCCGGGGGCAGGATGGGTTGACTCAAACCCCGGGAGGTGCAATCCATGTTTCAAAAGCTCGTACTCTCCGTTCTTGTTCTCCTGCTACTGGCTGTTCCGCGCGATTCTCATGCCGATGCGGGGGACGAGGCGAACTCCCATTTCAAAAACGGAGACTGGCCGGCTGCGGCGGAAGCCTATCGCGCGCTGGCGGAGCAGGCGCCGGAGGACGGTCGCACCTGGTTCCGCCTCGGCTATTCCCTTCATCAACTTGAAGACTACGATCGTGCGGCGGAAGCTTACGAAGCTGCCCATCGCCTCGGATGGAGCAAGCCGCTAGCCGCATTCAATCTTGCATGCACCTATTCCAGGAGCGGTAACCATGACAAGGCGATCGACTCAGGATTCGGGGGCTTAAAGAATCTCGAATCCGACACGGATCTCGACCCGATACGAAACGACCCCCGTTTTGTCGCACTGGTACTATCGGCCGATCGAAACAGCCGCCCGTGCGAGTATGACGATCGTCATCGCCGTCTCGATTTCTGGATCGGAACGTGGGACGTATTTGATCAATCCGGCACGAGAGTGGGGGGGAATGTAATAGAGAAGAAGGTAAACGGGTGTCTCATTCAGGAGAATTGGACTTCCGCCAACGGAACGGAAGGCAAGAGTCTGAATTATTTTGATCCTAAAGATTCTCTCTGGAAGCAGCAGTGGGTCGACTGGTCAGGTCATGTGATCAGCTATTCCGGCGAGTTTCGGGACGGCGCTCTCTTTTTTGAGGGGGAAAGCGTGCCGCTCGAAGGGGAGGGGGAGCTATCCCGTATGGTTCTCCGGCCGAACGACGAGGGACATGTTCACCAGCTTATCGAGCAATCGAAAGATGGGGGGGAGAGCTGGTATGTCTGGTTCGACGGAATCTATGTTCCGGCGGACTGATCCGTCTGCGGTATAGTCTTTTCCGTAAGAAGGAGGCTGCCGTGAGCGCGAAGAAACGAAGTAACGTCGTAACCGGCTCGATTCTGATCGCCCTGGGTCTCGGACTATTCATTCTGCAGTTCGCTGAAGACCTGGGAGGGGAGATCACGCTCATCTTTCTTGGGGGGGTCTTTCTGGCTCTCTATTTCAATCGCGGCCAGCTCGGTTTTCTCATACCGGGCTGCATTCTATCCGGATTGGGTGTCGGGAAACTGATCGAGCAGCTCCGCATCGATTCAGGAGAAATGGGACAGATCGGTCTGGGTGTCGGCTTCATCGCCATTGCCATAATCCAGCAGTTCAAAGAGAGACAGACGGTCTGGTGGCCGCTCATTCCGGGCGGTTTTCTCATCTTTTCCGGTCTGGCCCAGCGGAGTGATCAGGTGGCGAGACTTCTCTCCATCGGCTGGCCACTCCTGTTCGTCCTGATCGGCGCCTGGTTAATTCTCTGGGGAAAACACTTCCAGAACGACCCCACACCGGATCAGAAGGAGGAGTAGTGGCAGGATTACCGGAAATCGGCAGGAAGGCGCCCGCATTTCACTTGCCGGACCAGACGGGAGAGAAAAGACGGCTTTCCGACTACAAGGGGAAGTGGGTCATCCTTTTCTTTTATCCGAAGGACGATACCCCTGGCTGAACGAAGGAAGCATGCGCTTTTCGTGATCTCTTTCCGGAGCTCACGAAGGCGGGCATCGAGGTTCTCGGTGTCAGCGTTGATCCGGTCGCCAGGCATTTGAAGTTCGTGAACAAGTACGATCTGCCGTTCACGCTGCTCGCCGATGAATCAAAAGAAGTCGTGAAGAAGTACGGCGTCTGGGGCCCCAAGAAATTCATGGGCCGGGCGTATGAGGGGACGAGTCGCATGTCATTCCTGATCGACCCGGAAGGGAAGGTCGCCCGCGTTTATGAGAAAGTAAAGCCGGGGGATCATGCGGGTGAGGTGTTGCGGGACAGGGCCGCGATCGACGGATAACGGTGTGCGGGGGGCCTGTCGCGTATCAGGCCCGCCGCACTGTTCGATCAGGGAGTGACGACACCTACCTGATCGTGTTCTTCCCCAGCATTCTGGAAATCTCCTGCCCTTACTATGCTGATCTTGTCCGGGTCGATGTGGCGACGGAACGCACCGAGGATCTCTTCTGGGGTCAACTCCTGTACCCGCTGCTCGAATTCCGAATCCCAGAACATCGTGCGGTCGATCTCCGCGTGCGATTTCAATCGTCGGGCAAGCTCTCTGTCCTGTGCCCGTGAAACCTGCCTAGACTGAACCCAACCCGACTTCGCTTCGCTCACTTCGCTGGTTGTGAATCCGCTTTCCAGGATCTTCTCAATCTCTTCGCGGAAAGCCCGAAGAAGTTTCTCATCATTTTGGGGTGCGTAAATGGCGTATGCGCCGAATGTCGCGTTCTCATCTCGCGAATCGGCACGGAAAAACGAACCTACACCGTAGCTCAGACCGTCCTGGCGGCGGATTCGGGTGGCAAGCCGGGAATTCAGGAAGCCCCCTCCTGTCATGAAGTTTCCGAGAACCAATGCCGGGTAGTCGGCATGATCGTCGCGGAGCTCGATCCGAAGCTGTGCCACAAATACGGCGCTCTCTTTGTCAGGCGTTTCTACTGACTCGAGAATGGCCGGCCGATCGAGATACGGCTCAACGAGGTGCTCGTAGTTCTTCGGCGCGTCCCAGTCGGTGAAGATTTTACCGGCAAGAGACCGGATAACCTCGGGATCGAAATCGCCTACCACGACCAGTTCAGCGGAAGAGGCGCCATAGAAATCATGGTGGAAGCGGATCAGGTCCTCCCGTACGACCTTCTTCATCTCTTCAATCGCCTCATCGGGGGTGTGTGAGTACCGCACATCTTCTTTCGGCCACGGAGACATGTGGCGGTCAAGAACGTTTGCGGAACGACTGAATGGATCGCGCTTCGCCTCCTCTTCGCGCTGAAGGGCCTCTTCGAGAATCTGCTCGAACTGGGCTGCCGGGAATGCAGGGTTTTGCAAAACATCACCAAGAAGCTCAATCATATCAGGGAGGGTCTGACGGGTTGCCTCGACACTGACGCTCGCCGTGCTCGCGGATGCAATCAGACGCATTCTGGCATTGCTCCGGTCGATTTCGTCCTGGATCTCCTGGCGGGTTCTCGTCTCGGTTCCCCGCATGAGCATCTGCCCGGTCAGGTCTCCGATTGTCCCGTAACCCCGGAGACTCTCCTCGCTCCCCATGTGGAGCGTCAGCGACAGCCACACCGCCTCTCCCCGTGTCTTTTTGGGGAGGGTCACCAGCTTCATGCCGCCGGGCAAGGTCGAGCGTTTGAGGCTCGCTTCCACGTTCTCCGGAGAGGAGTCGAAATCCTCCCCTTCCGCCATGGCTTCTTTGCCGCCGTATCCCGCAAGCTGCTCGGTCGGATCCGGGGCTGCCGGGATTACCACTCGAGCTGTTTCCCCTGTCGGGACATACGTCCCCACCGTTCGGTTTTCCGTTCGCAGGTACGCTCTCGCGGCGCGGACCACATCGTCGGTCTCGACCGAATCCAGTCTGTCCCGGTACAGGAACATGAGACGCCAGTCGCCGAGCGCCGCCCACTCGCTGAGGCGGATTGCGGCACGAGAGGAATTGCGAAGAGTCCTCTCCCAATTACTGCGGAGCTTTACTTTCGCTCGCAACACTTCTTCGTCTGTGGGGGGGCGCGAGGCGAACGTCTCCGCCAGCAGAACCATCTTTTCCTGAACCTGATCCGCCGATCCCTCTTTTCTCAGTTCCGTCTCCATGTAGAGGAGAGAAGCATCGCGAAAGCGGTCTGCCACTGCGCTGGTCGAGGTGGCCATCCCGGTTTCGACGAGTGCTTCGTGGAGCCGGCCGGAAGGTGTGTCTCCAAGTAAGAGCGACAGCACCTCCACGGCGGCGAACTCCGGATGGGAACCGGCAGGAATGTGATACGCAAGGGCGACGACCTGTTTGTTGCCGACCCGCCGGAGAGTGACTGAACGCTCGCCATCCTGGGCCGGTTCGACTGTATACACTTCAGGTAACGGATTGCTCGGGTTTTCGATCTCGCTGAACTTCTCATGCACGAGATTGAGGGTCTGCTCCCGGTCGAATTTTCCGGCCACGACGAGCACAGCGTTCTCCGGTCGATACCAGGTGCGATAAAACGCCTGGAGTCTATCGATCGGAACGCTTTCGATATCCGAACGGGCGCCGATCGTCGTGTTTCCGTAGTTATGCCAGAGGAACGCCGTGGAGTAGACCCTCTCTGCGAGGACCATTTCAGGATGGTTCTCTCCCATTTCGAATTCATTGCGAACCACAGTCATTTCGGAATCGAGGTCTTCCCTGGAAATGAAGCTGTTCACCATTCGGTCGGCCTCGAGATCGAGTGCCCACTCGAGGTTTTCGCTGGTCGCCTGAAATGTTTCGAAGTAATTCGTTCGGTCGGTCCAGGTCGACCCGTTAGGTCGGCATCCGTGGGAAGTGAGTTCCTGGTAGATGTCCGGATGACCCGTCGATCCTTTGAACACCAGATGTTCGAGCAGGTGGGCCATTCCGGTCTCGCCATACCCTTCGTGAAGAGAGCCGACGAGATAGGTGATGTTGACCGTGGTCGTCTGCTTGGAGAGATCGGGGAACAGGAGCAGACGGAGGCCGTTCTCAAGACGATACTCGTCTATCCCCTCGACGGAAGTGACGAACGTGACACCATCGGGAAGGGCATTCCCCGGTTTACCGGCCGCTCTGTCCGACCCGGAAAGCATGAAGACGCAAAAGAGAGCATGAACAAAAAACCTGAACGAAAATCGGTCCATCGGAGCCTCCTGCTACATTGAAAGAAGATCCTCCGATCTTATCCGCGCACTCCCTGCAAGTCCAGCGGTCCGCATGCTATGATCTGAAGGCTGATTAATCGCCCCGTCCCATCGCCGTGTGAGACACATAGGAGGTTCCATGACAGCACCAAATCCTCGACCCCCGATTGCTCTGATCTTCACTCTTTTCGCCATGCTCCTCCCCCCCCCCAGCTCCAACGCGGGATGGAGGGAGGACGGATCGGAAGTCTGCGTCAAAGACGCACACCAGTTTCTGATCGACGTGGTCTCCGACGGTTCCGGTGGTTCCTACCTGGTATGGAGGGATGAGCGCTGGGGTCCGTCGGATTTCGACATCTACGCCCAGCGAATGGATCGATTCGGGAATCCGATCTGGACACTGGACGGGATCCCTGCGTGTTTTGCCAGCGGTAACCAGGATACACCACAAATCGTTTCGGATGGAGCCGGAGGCGCCATCGTGGCCTGGGTGGATCTGCGAAGCGGGAACAATGACATCTATGCTCAGCGGCTCGATGGATCGGGAAATGAGCTCTGGACGTCGAACGGCAATCCCGTCTGTTCGGAAACGAGCAGCCAGATTTTGACGGAAATAATTCCGGACGGTTCGGGCGGCGCCATCATTGCCTGGGTCGACTATCGATCAGATGCCTCGGGAGACGTCTACGTTCAACGCCTGGACGCGTCCGGCTCACCTCTCTGGACCGTCAACGGGCTCGCGGCCGGTGTGGCGGCGGGTGCGCAACTGTTCGGGGAGCTTGCCTCGGACGGGCTGGGCGGCGCCATCATCGCCTGGCAGGACGAGCGAAGCGGCACGGAGGATGTTTATGCTCAGCGAGTGAACGCTGGGGGCGCCTCTCTCTGGGGGGCAGGGGGAACGGCGATCTGCACGGCGGTGAATGAGCAGGTACTTCCGAACATTCTCGAGGATGGGTTTGGTGGGGCGTTCATCACATGGTCGGATGGCCGGGCCGGAAACAGAGACGTCTATGCCCAGAACGTGAGCTCTATCGGGCTACCGAGATGGACGACCGACGGATTCGTGATCGCGAATGGATCGGGCAGTCAGAGGGGTCCGCAAATCGTATCGGACGGAGTGGATGGCGCCATCATCGTGTGGAACGACACACGTAACGGGGATAATGATATCTACGGACAGCGAGTTCATCGCCCCGGAACCATTGCATGGGACGACAATGGGAAGGCGCTGGTCACCGGCGTGGGGGTTCAATCAGCCGGTTCGGTGATCGCGGATGGAGCCGGGGGGACGGTTGTGGCCTATCATGACGACGTCATCGGTCCCAATGACTTGCTCGCCCATCATTTCGATCCGGACGGAAAGACCTTCTGGAGTTCCAGTGTTCTCATTTCGAACGAGGCGCCGTCAACTCCGCACATGGCCTCTACCGGCCCCGATGCAGCGGTGATTTCCTGGTATGAATTAACAAACGGAGAAGCTGACGTTCATGCCCAGCGGATCGAGACCGACTACGGCTATTGGGGGCACCCGGAACCGGTGATCGAGTCGGTTTCCGATGTCCCGGGCGATCAGGGTGGCGCGGTCTCCCTCAATTGGACAGCGAGCGGACGAGATATCTTGAATCAGTTTCTGATCCAGGATTACTCGATCTGGCGGTCGACAACTGCGGGCGCCGCCAAGCATTCGGGTGCTCTCATCGTCGAGGACCTGGCCGATCTCCCCTCCGACCTCGATGGACCGATCTTCCGAGTGGACCGAAAAAAGGCAGGAGACTACTACTGGGAATGGATCGGATCCCAGACGGCTTATCAGTTCGCCGGCTACTCTTTCGCCGCTGACACTCGCAATGACTCCACGAGCGTTGATCTGGGAATGCACTACTTTCAGGTCCTCGCTCATACGAGTAGCCAGTTCCTTTCCTTCACTTCAAACCCTGACAGTGGCTATTCTGCGGACAATCTCGCCCCCGCGGCGCCGTTCAATCTCTATGGGGCGCGACAGGGCTCCGATGTGGAGCTCAGTTGGAAGAAGCCGGTCGATAATGCCGGTGATCTGGATCATTATCGAGTTTACCGGGATACGCAGACCGGCCTCTCCCCCGTTCCGGGGCTGCTCGTCGGGACCGCCACCGACACGACATTCCTCGACGCCGGCGCTGGACCTTCCACCGTGTACTATTACCTGGTCACAGCAGTTGATGTGCATGAGAACGAGGGGGATCCGTCGACCGAGACGGAAGTCGGTGCCGTTACGGGAGTGCCGAATGCGCCTGGTCTGTTTCAGCTCTCTCGAAATGTGCCGAATCCGTTTAATCCGACGACGAAGATTCGTTACAGCGTTCCGGACGAGACGTTCCCGGTCGTACTCCGAATCTTCGATCCGGCGGGACGAATCGTGCGCACCCTGTCGAGCGGTGAGCAGCCGGCCCGTACGGGGGAACTGATCTGGGACGGTACAAATGACTCAGGTTCGCCGGTGGGAAGCGGTGTCTATATGTACCGGCTCGAGTGGGGCGGGCGAAGCGAGACGAGGCGGATGACGCTCGTACGGTAGAATTATTAATTCATGAAGAATCCGGGCAGGCGGGGCAGAGCATGGTTGCTCGCTCCGCCTGTCAGTCCGACCCTCCAAAGTCGATCCAGTCTTTCTTCGCCGCCACTTCGCCATGTTCATGACACTGAGTTTGAGGCGCCGTCCCTTCAAGGAAAACCTCTTCTCTCGTTGAAGGGCAGTACGCCGATGCGAGAAAACCGGTCGGTTTGCAGATCCGTCGTCTGGTTACTCCTCGTGGAGGCAGGTAGAACGGCTCCGTATTTGTGGAGTCGCTCAGGGATTTCATCGTTCCATACCAGATCGGGAGGGCCGCTCTTGAGCCGGCCATGCCCGGTCCGATGCTCTTTCTCTCGTCGAAGCCGACCCACACGCCCACGACGATTTCCGGTGTGAAGCCAAGAAACCAGGCGTCCGTGTAGTCATCGGTTGTTCCCGTCTTCCCCGCGGCCGTCCCCAGCCAGCCCTTGCCGCGCACCCTTCGAGTAGCCGTGCCGGCGTTTACGACCTCTTCCAGCATGTCGGTCATTACATAGGCGAGAGAAGCGGGGATTACCTCCTCCGCTTTCCGTTCCGGCTCGAACAGGACACGCCCGTTCCGATCTTCGATGCGTATGATCGGATTCGGTTCGACGAGGATCCCCTGATTACGGAAGACGCTATATGCCGTGGTCAATTCCAGGAGATTCACCTCGGAGCTTCCGAGTGCCAGCGACGGCACGGCCCGGAGGGGAGAGGAGATGCCGAATTTCCGGGCCATTTCGACCACTTTTTCGGGCCCCACAGTCAGCGTCAGTTTGATCGAGGGGAGGTTGATCGATTTTGCCAGCACCTCCCGGAGCGAAACCAGGCCATGATATTTCCTGTAGTAGTTCTGTGGCCGCCACTCACTTCCATCCGGCTGCGGGAGTACGACCGGCGAATCCAATATCGTATCTGACGGACGAAATCCGCCGGCGATGGCTGTTGTAAAAACGAACGGCTTGAACGCCGAGCCCGGCTGGCGTGGCGCCTGCACGGCCCGATTGTAGTTGGACTCCCAGTATTCCCGACCCCCCACAAGGGCAAGCACGGCACCGGTCTCAGGCTCGAGCGCCACCACCGCCGCCTGCAGATAGCCCGGAACCTCCGGCTTCTTTTCCAGTTCCAGATACTTCGCTCTCGTGTTCTCCCCGAAGAACCAGTTCTTCTCCAGATCCTGTAGATGGCTCTCCATCGCCACTTCCGCCGCGCGCTGGACATGGAGATCGAGGGTGGTCGTTACATGAAGGCCTCTCCTTCGAAATTCATCTTCCGGGAATAGTTCCTGCAGTAACTGCCTGACATATTCAACGAAGTAGGGCGCCTGGAAAGCCCGTTTTTGCCTCTCGCCAAGACCGAGCTCCAGCGCAGCCAGCGAGTCGGCTTCCTGTTGCTCCAGCGTTCCGGTCTCCACCATCGCCTGGAGAACGATATTTCGCCGCCTGATCGCTGATTC
>JALGYY010000043.1:0-137500 GCA_025782575.1 bacterium | reverse complement strand
AAGGATAGCCCTGGATGGTGAGTAGACTCGCTCTACAAAGCTGTTCGGGGCCGCAGAGAAACGGCCTAGGCGACTGTTTACTAAAAACACAGGTCTCTGCTAAGTCGTATAGACGACGTATAGGGACTGACACCTGCCCGGTGCTGGAAGGTTAAGTGGAGGGGTTAGCCCTTGGGCGAAGCTCTGAAACGAAGCCCCAGTAAACGGCGGCCGTAACTATAACGGTCCTAAGGTAGCGAAATTCCTTGTCGGGTAAGTTCCGACCTGCACGAATGGTGCAACGACTTGGGCGCTGTCTCAACCAGGGACTCGGTGAAATTGTAGTGGCGGTGAAGATACCGTCTACCCGCGACTGGACGGAAAGACCCCGTGCACCTTTACTGCAGCCTGGCATTGGGTTTTGGCTAGATATGTGTAGGATAGGTGGGAGACTTTGAAGCCGGGACGCTAGTTTCGGTGGAGTCAACCTTGAAATACCACCCTTGTTTGGTTGAAATTCTAACTTCGCACCGTGATCCGGTGTAAGGACATTGTCAGGTGGGCGGTTTGACTGGGGCGGTCGCCTCCCAAAAGGTAACGGAGGCGCTCAAAGGTTCCCTCAGCGTGGTCGGCAATCACGCGACGAGTGCAAAGGCATAAGGGAGCTTGACTGCGAGACCTACAAGTCGAGCAGGTGGGAAACCAGGACTTAGTGATCCGGCGGCTCCGCATGGAAGGGCCGTCGCTCAACGGATAAAAGGTACGCCGGGGATAACAGGCTTATCCCGCCCGAGAGTTCACATCGACGGCGGGGTTTGGCACCTCGATGTCGGCTCATCGCATCCTGGGGCTGAAGAAGGTCCCAAGGGTTTGGCTGTTCGCCAATTAAAGCGGTACGCGAGCTGGGTTTAGAACGTCGTGAGACAGTTCGGTCCCTATCCGTCGTGGGCGTAGGATACTTGAGGAGAGCTGACTTTAGTACGAGAGGACCAGGTTGGACGAACCTCTGGTGCACCTGTTGTCGCGCCAGCGGCACCGCAGGGTAGCTATGTTCGGAAAGGATAAGCGCTGAAAGCATCTAAGCGCGAAGCCCCCTCCAAGATTAAGTATCCCGTATCGTAAGATACCTGAAGGCCCCTCGTAGACGACGAGGTTGATAGGCCAGAAGTGTAAGCAGGGCAACCTGTTCAGCTGACTGGTACTAATAGGCCGTGAGGCTTGATTCTAAAAGAGCCAAATTGAATTCGAAGGTGATGCTTCGCCTTCCTCGTCTCAATCACTATCGGTTTTCATTGTTTTGAAAACATATCTCGGTGGCCATGGCGGAGGGGTCACACCCGTTCCCATTCCGAACACGGAAGTTAAGCCCTCCTGCGCCGATGGTACTGCTAGGGAGACCTTGTGGGAGAGTAGGACGCTGCCGGGAGTTATTGAGAACGGGCTTGCACCTCAGGGCGCAGGCCCGTTTTTCTGTTGCAGTACGTTTCTCCGATCGAATCCCCTAAAGCGCTGAAGACCTGAAAACCACCATCCGTTCCAGAGTCATGTCCCGCATCGTGTGGCCGATCCCGCCTAACCCGAGGCCCGACTGGCGATGGCCGCCGAATGGCATCCAGTCGACGCGGAATGCCGTGTGGTCATTTACCATGACCGCCATTCCGTTCAGTCTCCGTGAGACTCCGAGCGCTGTGTCGAGATCACTGGTGAATACCGACGCCTGGAAAAAGAGCTCGGGAGCGTTTGCCCGAGCGATCGCTTCGTCAAGCTTGTCATAGGTGTACAGCGCGACGACCGGTCCGAAGATCTCCTCATTGGAGACTTGCGCGTCGTCGGGAGGGTTCAGCAGGATGGTCGGTTCGTAGGTTGTTTCGGATAGCTTCTTCCCCCCGCAGAGGAGTTCGGCACCATGTCGGACCGCCTCCTTGACCCAGGAATCGACTCGATCGACTTCCCCTCTGCTGATGAGAGGCCCGACATCGGTCTCCGGGTCGAGCGGGTCGCCTGTCTTCAGTTCTTTCGCCGCATCGACGAACCGGAGGGTGAACTGCTCCGCGATTCTTTTCTGCAAATAGATTCGTTGCACTGAAACACAGACCTGGCCGGCATGATAGAAGCCGCCCCGTGTGAGGAGGGGGATGCAATTGTCAATGTCGGCGGTCGCATCGACGATCGCCGGGGCGACGCCGCCATGCTCGAGGGAGCATGCGGCGCCGGGAGCCAGGCGGGAGCGAAGGTACCATCCCACACGGGCGGAGCCGATGAATGTCATGAACGACACTCGCTGATCGGTGACGAGCTTCTCTGTTATCTCGTTCTTGCAGAGCAGCAGTTGACACCAGCCCTCCGGTAGCCCTGCCTCCTGAAGTAGATCAACCACAGTTCTGCATGAGAGCGGTGTCGTCATCGCCGGTTTGACCAGAACCGGGCATCCGGCGGCGACCGCCGTTACGACCTGGTGGATGATGAGATTGAAAGGGTGGTTGAAAGCGCTGATCGCGAGCACCACGCCACGAGGCTCCCTGTAAGTATGGGCAAATCGGTGGGCCGAAGCGTCGTTCAGCCTCATGGGGATTTCTGTCCCGAGGAGCTGGTCGATCTCCTTGATCGCGACTCTTACGCCCTCAATGCCCCGCTCGACTTCGACGATCGAGTCCTTCAGGGGCTTGCCCCCTTCCCGCGCCGCCTGCCGGGCCAGTTCATCGGCCCGATGCTCGGCCAGCGATGCGAAACGCTCCAGGATCCTGATGCGCTTCGTTGCATCCAACCAGCCGTCCCGGTTCTGATGCAATTCATGAGCCCTCTCCAGCGCGGCGAGGGCCGTCCCCTCGTCGATATAGGAGAGGCTCTCGATTACCGTCTCGTCGAAGGGGCTCAATACGTCGAAATTGTTAGTGGCATCAGCAGTCATGGAACCTCCTATATGATGCAGGTCTTCTGTTTGAGGGCCTCCAGAAAGACCGCTTCGTTCTCGGAATAGTCAACAGGTACCTCGATCAGGCAGACGCCCCCTTTTGTAAAGGCGCTCTGCAATTCCAGGGCGAGCTGACCGGTACGTTCAATCCTCACCCCCCGGGCGCCGTAGCTCTCGGCGTACTTGATAAAATCGGGGTTGCCGAAATCGAGACCGAAATCAGGAAATCCCGCACCCGCCTGTTTCCACTTGATCATTCCATAACCGTTGTCGCGCAGCACAATGACTACGAGGTCGAGTTCGAGACGGACCGCAGTCTCCATCTCCTGGGAATTCATCATGAAGCCGCCGTCGCCGCAGATGGCGACCACTTTCCGGTCGGGATGCACGATCTTGGCGGCGATGGCGGCCGGAAGACCCGCACCCATTGTCGCGAGGGCGTTGTCGAGCAGGACGGTGTTCGGTTCGTGAGCCTGATAATTGCGCGCAAACCAGATCTTGTACATGCCGTTATCGAGGGAGAGGATCCCGTTGTCTGGCATGGCCTGCCGGAGGTCCGCAACGATTCGCTGCGGAACATTCGGGAATTCATCCGCGTCCGCTTTCTCAGTGAACACATGTTTCTCGATCTCACCCCGGACTCGCTCGAAATAATCGAAGTCCCAGCTTGATGACGGCTCGATCGCGTCTGCAAGCATGTGCATGTTCGTCGTTGTGCATCCGATGACCTCATGCTGGGGGAAGTAGACATCGTCCATCTCGGCGGGAAAGTAGGAGATATGGATCACCGTCTGACCACCGCGTTGCATGAGGAAGGGAGGCTTCTCGCTCACATCGTGGCCGACGTTGATGATCAGATCGGCCCGCTCGATGGCGCAGTGCAGGTAGTCCTGATCCGAGAGCGCCGCCGTGCCGAGAGAGCGCGCATGCCGCTCATCGACCGCCCCTTTCCCCATCTGTGTCGAGAAGAAGTAGATGCCTGTCCTTTCGACGAAATCGAGCAGAGCGCCTGAACTCTCATTCCGATTACATGCCGAGGCAATAAGAAGGAGCGGCCGTTCGGCGTCCTGGATCATCTCAGCGGCCTTACAGATCGCACTATGGCTGGCGCCCGGCGGGACGACCGAGGTAACGGTAAACGGTTCCCGATCGACTTTTTCCGCAGCAATGTCCTCAGGCAGTTCCAGGTGAACCGGTCCCGGCTTTTCCGCCCGCGCAAGCCGGAAACATTCTCGCACCAGGTGAGGTACATTATTGCCGTCCACGATCTGCTCCGTGAACTTGGTAACCGGCTCCATCATGCGGACGATATCGACGATCTGAAAACGCCCCTGCTTGTTCGCTCGAATCGGTTTCTGTCCGGTGATGAAGAGAACAGGCATTCCGCCGAGGAGAGCGTAGGCGGCGCTTGTGACGAAGTTGGTGGCGCCCGGACCGAGGGTCGCAAGCGAGACCCCCACGCGGCCGGTTAGCCTCCCGACCGTGGCGGCCATGAATCCGGCCGCCTGTTCGTGCCGCGTCAATATGAGCTTGATATTTGAATTACGCAGTGACTCGACGAAATCCAGATTCTCCTCGCCCGGGATCCCGAAGATGAACTGAACTCCCTCGCGTTCGAGACATTTGACCAGCAGATCTGTAGTTTTCATACGGCTCCCTGCAACCCGTAGGACATCCGTGAGATTCCGGAACCAGCGGGACGATCGGGTTCGAATGGAAGAATCATAGTGTGTCGCCCACAATCGGTATCTCTTTGCGGCGCGAGACCAGGACGAAGCCGGCACAGAGAAGTACCGCGGCCAGCATGCTCACCAGCATGCCACCGTCGTTGTTGACCACCAGGCCGAGTTCCGTAACGTGGGCGATGATGGCGCCGCACATTAAGCCGACCACGATCACCGAGCCCAACGCGGCAAAAGGGGACAACAACAACAGCGCAGCTACCAGTTCAATGACTGCGATTACGTAGCGGCCCGTTGGTTCCATGTCGAGACTCACGAAGATCTCGATGCTGTCCGGATCACCAGTGAGCTTCATTGTGGAGGCCACAATCAGGAGCATCGCAGCAATTCCCTGCGCTGCAAGGGTGAGTTTCGGACTCTTCATGACGGCTCCTGATTGATTGGTAACGCGTGCGCTCGAGTGGGTGGATACACATTTTCATCGGTCAACAGTCGGGTGGAAGATTTCCCCATGGCGGCTAGTAGTTCCACGTGGTCATGGTGCAGTGCCTCAATATAGTTGGCGACTCGCCGCGCCTTGCCGTCGATGTTCAGCCCCCTTTGCAGCTGCCTCTGATGAGTGGTGATGCCTACTGGACAAGTGTTCCGGTTACACTGCAGGGCTTGGATACATCCCAGAGCAAGTAGAAATCCGCGCGCCGAATAGACGGCGTCGGCTCCCAGGGAGAGCGCTGTCATCTGCTTGCCTGGGTTGATGAGCTTTCCCGAGGCAAAAAGGACCAGCCTGTCGCGCAGGCCCGCTTCCAAGAGGATTTTATGAACGAGCGGGAGCGCTTCAAAGAGGGGCATTCCCACGTCATCCATGAAGCTCTTCGGCGCTGCACCCGTGCCCCCCTCCGCCCCATCAACGGTAATGAAATCAGGCACAGTATCCTGCAGTTTCATCTCTTGCACCAGAGCGCGAAGTTCCTTTGGCTGGCCGAGGCAGAACTTGATGCCGGTTGGTAAACCGCTGACCATTTGAATGCGGCCGATGAAGGTAACGGTGGATTCGGCGTCGATGCACTCGACATGGTGCGCCGGGGAGATCATGTCCCTGTCCATGGGTACGCCTCGCAGTTCTGCAATCTCGGCTGTGATCTTCTCTCTCGGCAGCAACCCGCCCTTGCCCGGCTTGGCGCCCTGGGAGAGTTTGATTTCGATCATTTTCACTTGAGCCTTGGAGGCGATCCTGGCGAGCCTGACTTCATCCAGCAGACCCTCTTCGGTGCGTACACCAAATTTGGCAGTGCCTATCTGGAAGATGAGGTCGCAGCCCTCCTTCAGGTGGTATTTGGGGGTGCCGCCTTCGCCGGTGTTCATCACCGCACCCGCCAGTTTTGCTCCGCGAGCAAGGGCGCGTACGGCGTTCTCGCCCAGCGCACCGTAGCTCATCGCGCTGATCATGATCGGGCGCTTGATGTGGTACCTGGTGGTCAGGCTGCGAGCCGCACCGACCGCGACGTCGAAGGGTTCGAGCTGGTCTTTGTCCACAGGATAGAATGAGTGCCGCAGCTTGATCTCTGTCTGGTCAAATTCAAGCAAGGAGCCAAAGGCTGCCGATGAGTCAATGCCCTGAGCCTTGCGGTAGACCTCAGCGCGCTCCACGCGATTGAAAGGCTTCTCCTCCGTGTCAGAGGCGAAGAGATACTGACGAAACTCGGGGCCGACGCTTTCGACGAGGTACCGGATCTGCGCCAGGAACCCAAAGTTGGCGAGCAATGTGTGCGACGTTTGGAAGTGGCGCCAGAATAGGTTCAGCAGAACCAGGAGAAAAAACGCAATCGTCAGGAAGTGGAAATAGAACGAGACGAAGTAGCCCGCCATGCCGAAGAAGACGCAGAGCAGCAGGATGCCGATATTGGCCGTGCGCGACATCTTTTCGAGGTCAACGGCAAACGTGGACTTCATGAGCCGCACTCTCCCTCCTCATACGCAGGATCGTACATCCGGCCAAGGATGTACTCGCGAAGGTCGTCCGGACGCGGCAGTCGGGCGAAACCGTCGGCGTACGCCCTTTCGGCGACAGCAAGGGCGATCTGAGCGGACACCTTTCTGATATCCGCCAGTGGTGGATAAACGGCCCCCTCCCTTAGTCGCTCGTCTGTCACCTCGGAGGCGAGCGCCCGAGCGGCAGCAAGGAACATCGGCTCTGAAACCCGCGTTGACAGGCACGATATCAGACCCAGCCCGATACCGGGAAAGATGTAGACGTTGTTGCCCTGGCCGGGACGGTGCCGCCGGCCATTGATTTCAACCGGTTCGAATGGGCTGCCGCTGGCATAAATCGCCCGCCCGTCCGACCATGTATAGGCCTGTTCCGCTGTGCATTCTGCCCTTGATGTGGGGTTGGAAAGCGCGAAAATGACCGGACGATCGTTGAACCCGGCCATCGTTTCTATCACTTCACGAGTAAAAGTGGCCGGTGCGCCGGTAGCCCCGATGAGGACGTGGGGCCGTACGTCACGCAGGGCGTCAAGAAAGTCCATCCTCTCGCGATCATGGGCGTAGGGTAGATTGTGCTCCTGCAAATCCGTGCGCGACGCAACCACCATCCCGTGGACGTCGACAAACGTAAGGCGCTTCACCGCGTTCTCGCGTGTCAAGCCAGCGTCGATGAATGCCTCTACTGCTAGGTCGGCGATACCGGTTGCCGCCGATCCCGCGCCAAGAAACATGATACGGAGATCTTCGAAGGGGAGACCCGATATGCGGGTGGAGGCGTACACGCCGGCCAGTGCGACAGCCGCTGTACCCTGGATGTCATCGTTGAAGCAGAATGCTCTGTCCCGATAACGCCGCAGGAGCCGGTAAGCATTCGGGGTCAGGAAGTCCTCGAACTGAATGAGTGCGTGGGGCCATTTGGCCTGAAGCGCCCCTATCAACTCCTCAATTAGTTCGTCGTAGCTCTTGCCCCTCAACCGGCGCTCGGGCACGCCCAGATAGAGGGGGTCGGCGAGGAGTTCTTCATTGTCGGTTCCCACATCAAGCATGATCGGCAGACAGTGTTCAGGAGCGATACCGGCGCACGCAGTGTAGAGCGCGAGCTTCCCAATGGGGATTCCCATGCCGCTCGCCCCGAGATCACCGAGCCCCAGGATACGCTCCCCATCGGTAACGACAATGACTCGTACATCGGGTTCCGGCCAGTTGTCCAGGTTCCGGCGGATCTCCCCGTGATCTGAAGGGTTCACATAAAACCCACGGGGCTGCCTGAAGATATGGGCAAATTCCTTGCACGCCTGCCCTACGGTCGGCGTGTACACCAGTGGCATCAGTTCATCGATATTGTCTATCAGGGTTCGGTAGAACAGGCACTCATTTCGATCCTGCAATGCCCGGAGGGCGATATACCTCTCAATATCGTATGCCTTGCGTCGGATGCTTTCGAGCACACGCTCTTTCTGGCTTTCCATGGTGCTGACACGCGCAGGAAGCAGACCGGCAAGACCGAGTCGCCTCCGTTCCTCGAGTGTGAACGCTGTCGACTTATTGGTGGACGGATGAAAAAGAAGATCGAAACCGTAGTCATGTATTGCCTCAGACATCAGACTCCCCCCGGGTACCCGTGAATCAAATATTGGTCTGGGAATCCATTCGATTCGTTACACTATCTCCAAACTTAAATATACTCCCGGTTCCGACTGAAGAGGAGGAGCTAATGGCAAGAGACGCCGCTCGCACGTTACGCGACCTCGAACGAATCGCGCACCGCTTCGGCGAGAGCCTGGGCGACCGGAAAGTGGAGCTGCTCCGGATTCTGGCGAGGGGGCGGCTGACCAGCGCTCGTGCCGTCCTCAGACTTCACGAAGTTCTCTGCTTCCTCCGCGCCCATCCTGACAGTCGCCCCCTGCTGGATCTGGTCGACTCCATGCTTCGCAGTTTTGCCAGGCGGGGTGACCTCCGCCGATTCCGTGAGGAGCTCCAAAGTTCCGGCATCGCCGGCACGGACATTCATTTCGCTTTCTATCCCTGGACAGCTTCCTGGCTCGTCAGTCGCTGGGGCGCCCAACTCACGATCGATTGGGATCAGTTCGACAAAAGTGAGAGCCTGGAGGAGCTTCTCCCTCAGCTTGCCCACTTCGCCGAGACGCCGGGGCTCGATGAGTTCGACTGGGGAGTCGCCAGCTGGATCGATCGAATGAAAGGCCCGGGAGAGACGGACGCAGCGTTTCTGCTGAAGCGACTTGATCAGGTCAGACTGAGCGCCATGGGACGGGAAACACTCCTCGAAGGTCTCGACATACCATTCGTACTGACGCCAGGGCCCGGCACCCCCTCGAGAACTGCGGAGTGGCTCGCCGGTTCTGATGTCGTTTTTCGAACCTCTCCTCTCGACCGTTCCCGCAGGCCCATCACGGGGGGGAGCCGAGGAGTCACCCCGATCGTACGGACCCTCCGTCTCCCGGAGGCGAAATCCGTCATTGATCTCGCCCGCGCGACGATGGTCACCCGTCACCGGGATCTGGACGCTTTCTCCTATGCCAATCCCCGCGATGTTCGAATGGTCGACTGCGGCGCCGGAATTCAGGTCGCCTATATCGGCGTAATTCCCGTCCGACGGTTTCTATTGGAATCGCTTTATGGGTTTCTGGTGATTCTGAACGGCGTTCCTGTCGGTTATGGGACATTGACGGTTCTTTTCGGATCGTCAGAGGTAGCGTTTACCATTTTTGAGACGTTCCGGGCCGGAGAAGGGGCTCTCCTTTACTCTCACATAATTGCTCACGCCAGACAGTTCTTCGGGTGTGATGCTTTCACAATCGATTCGTACCAGATCGGTGGATACGAGAACGAGGATGCCATCCAGTCTGGGGCATGGTGGTTCTATCGCAAGCTCGGTTTCGAGCCTGGATCTTCCCCATTACGAGCACTTATGAATCGTGAAGAATCCAGAATGAGAGCAAAGCCGTCCTATCGGTCCGGCGCGCCCGTTCTCCGAAAACTGGCGGAAGAGAACCTGTTTCTGTATCTCGGCAGGCATAGAAAAGATGTCATCGGTCGACTCCCACTTCCTCGCGTCGGTCTCCGGATCACCGAGTATCTCGCCGGCCGGTTCGGATTTGACCGTCAGAAAGCCGAATCGGTATGCGCACGGGAGGCGGCTGTTCGCCTCGACGAACCGGCCTGGAAGACCTGGTCTCCAGGCGAGCGGCTGGCCTGGAGGCGATGGGGACCGGTCGTACTGGTTCTTCCCGGCCTCGATCGCTGGTCCCCGACCGAACGGAAAGGGTTGGTCGCCGTTATCCGATCAAAAGGGGGGAGGAGGGAGTCGGAGTATCTGAAGCTCTTTGATGGCCACAGGAAACTCCGCCGTGCGATCCGGAGACTCGTGGAGCGCGAATCGTCTCTCTAGGCCGGTTTCGGGCAACCGGTGGATGGTGTTACAATGCCGGAAGTTTGAAACAGGAGCGGGCAATTGCGATTGAGAATTACATTTCTGGCCGCCGGATTCGGTCTGGCTACACTGATCGGCTTCGGTGAGGGCATTCGCGATCTGCTCGCCCATCAGTACCCGGCGCTCGGCTACCTCAGGAACTCGTTTGCCGTTCTCAGGGCAAAGCTCGATGAGCGTCTCCTCCTGCTCATGGCAGTCATGGTCGCCCTCGTTCTTCTGGAGGCTCTTCTCCGGCGGCTGGTGTGTCGCAGCAGGAACAACTCGCTCCCGCTTGCGGTGGCCACGATGGCGGCCGCCTCTGTCTGGGTGTACCAGGGATACCCAAAGAATCGATATCGCTTTCATATCCAGTGGAAAGAGACTGTGGAGTTCCTGGGAGTTCCGGTTCCTCAGGCTCTCTTCATCAAGGAAATCTGGGCGGCCAATCTGTTGATCACGCTCGAGTGTGCGCTCATCGGTATTCTGCTCTACTTCGTAATGCGTGCTCTCTTTCGTGGTCGTGCCGGGAGACTGGGAGCGGCGTTTATTCAAAAGTCCTACAAGGCGTTCCTGGCGATGGGATTGCTCCTTCTATTGGGTACGCATGCGATGGCGTTTGCCCTGCTTGGCCGCGAGGGGGAAGGGCCGAACGTCATTCTGATCTCACTTGATACGCTCCGCGCCGATTACCTGGGCTGTTATGGGGATGGCCGAACGGTTTCTCCGGCGATCGACCGGCTGGCCGAGAGAAGTATTCTCTTCGAGAGAGCGTACAGCCAGGCGCCGAATACTCTCCCCTCTCATAAATCGCTGCTTACTTCCCGCTTCCCTTCGGTTAACCGGGGAGCTGCGAATGTCGACAAGTTGCCCCCCTGGAGCACGCTTGCCCCGGAGATCTTTCGCGAGGCGGGGTACCGAACCTGCGGCATAGTGGACGGTTTCTTTCTGACTGATCGCTTTGGGATGGAACAGGGTTACGATGATTTTGTCGGCTGGGGGCGGCGGGCCCAAAACATTGTTCCCCGAGCGATCCGCTGGCTGGACAGACATGGTGATCAACCATTCTTCCTGTTTATTCACATCTATGATATTCATACTCCTTATGCCCGAATACCACGATACAAAGAGATGTTTCAGCCTGCCCCCTACGAGGGGACGGTGACCTCAAACAGTGGTCGACTGGCGGGATACAACAAGAGGAAAGTGCTTGGCAGAGAACTCCCGTATACGATCGATGATGAAGATGCGCGTTACCTGATGGCGCTCTATGCGGGAGGGATTCGTTACACCGATGATGTTCTCGCCGGGCTGTTCGATCATCTTTCACGTGAGGGCTTCTACGAGAACACCATTGTCGTTCTTGTGGCGGATCACGGCGAGGAGTTCATGGAGCATGGCAGTGTGGGGCACACCGAGCTATACGGCACGGTCACACGGGTCCCTCTCATCCTGCATCTTCCCGGCGGGAAGGAGGGAGGCGCCCGGATTTCACATGCTGTCGGCCTGATCGACGTGTTGCCTACCCTTCTCGACCTGACAGGCCTCGAGCCACCCGGTCCGGTCAGCGGCCGATCGCTCATGCCTTTTGTTACCGGTGAGGCCGGCCGGACACAGCGATATGTGTTCAGCGAGACGGAAGTCTACGGAGGACGGCGATCCGTAGTCGGCGACAGGTATCATCTCGTTCGCAATCTCCCGGCCGATCGTTGGGAGTTGTTCGATTATCGGAGCGATCCTCTCGAACAGATCAACATCATCGACTCTTTGCCGGAGGTAGCCGACTCCCTCAAGAAATTCCTGGTCCTTCTCGAACAGGGCCTCGACCGGGAAATCGCGATTGATGCCGGGCAGGCTGCGGATGATGTCAAACTGGATGACAGGACAAGAGAAGCGCTCCGTACTTTCGGGTACCTCGATTGATCAGCGGCCCGTTCATCAACCGGACTGCATGCCGGTGGTTCACATGACAGCTGTAGCCCGCTTTCTGCAGCAAGGTTCGACTGTCACCCTCGTCCTGTTTTTTGCCCTTATGCCGGTCTCCGTCGCATACTCGGAGATTGCGGGAGGTATCGCGCTGGTTCTCGGCTTGGCGGTTTTCATCTTGACTCCCGATCGGTGGAGAGAGGTCCGCTCCCGGGTCGCCCCATTGCGACCGATGCTGCTGCCGGCTGCATTCTGGATCATCGCGGCCGTCCTTTCCGCGTCATTCGCCCGGGACAGCGCCGGAAGTTTCGGCAAGCTTTCCAAATTCCTCGTGCCATTTCTCTTCTTCGCAATCCCGGCGCTCGTCAGGACAGGCCGCATGGTACGGCATGCCGTGATCGCTCTGTTCGTCGGCGGAACGGCTACATCCGTTTTCGGTATCTTGAAATTCATCGACGAACCCGGTCGTCGTCTCGGGGGATTTGTCGGTTTCTATATGACCACCGCCGGACTTCTTCTCATGATCGCGCTTCTCGCATTTACGATCGCCCTCACGAAAGGGGATCGCCGGCTCCGTCTGGGAGCGACAATTGTTCTGCCCGTTGTTATTACCGCCCTTGTCTTGACTGACACACGTGGTGCGTGGATCGGACTGCTCGCCGGCCTCCTTTTGCTTGCCGCGTTTCTATTGAAGCGCCTGGTGCTCGTGCCCGTCCTTCTTGCCGGACTTCTCATCCTGTTCCCGGGACCTGTCAGGGAGACCGCTCTGTCGGCGATCGATCCGGGCCACCCTCGAAACGCAGAACGACTTTTCATGTGGGAGGCGGGGATCAGGATATTCCGGGACCATCCGATGACAGGTACGGGCCTTGCCGGAATGAGAGATGTCTATCTGGAGTACAGGGATTCACGGTCGACGGAAAAAGCGGCTCACCTGCATAGCGTACCCATCCAGCTTCTCGCGGCAATGGGGCTGATCGGTTTCGTCGCATGGGTTTTCCTGTTCGGCAGATTGCTTCGCTGGCTCGTTCGTGCGTTCCGAAGAAGTCGATCGTCCGGAGGCCTCGGGGCACAGCTCCCTCTGGCCGGCATGGCGATTTCGCTCGGCTTCATTGTTAACGGATTGTTCGAATGGAATCTCGGCGACGTCGAGGTAATCACTCTCTTCTGGAGTTTGATGGGGCTTGCGGCCGCTGCCTGCGCCGACGACCCGGTCTGACAACAAAAAGGCGGGAAGCCGACCTGCGACTCCCCGCCTGTTGATCGCTATCTGTAGTCCTACCGGAACTGGCTCTTAACATCTCCCCATGTCGTGCTCTCTGTCGATGTCTGAGCATGGTCGTAGCCCATGTAGACCAGGGAGCCGCTGCTGGAGAAATCGAGAATGATTCGTGTAATCACGCCGAACTTGGATAGATCCTCGTCCCGATAGGAGTTGTCTCCAAGACCGGGAACAAAGTGTGTTCCCCAAAGATCATTTCCATTGAAGAATGTAATGTTTACGTTTTCCTGATCGTCCAAATCGAGGAAGGCCAGATTGAGGATGCGAACAGGGTTGGCGAATTCGATACGCATCTGGCCGCCGGCCGCCTCGTCATCGGGCTGATCCACAAGTCCGTCCGCAGGGGAAACGTCAACGATGTTGTCGTTGATGACAAGGACGTGGCCGAGGGCGGTGCAGTTCTCACCCGGTTCTCCGGGCGCTCCGCCGGGCCCCACTCCGGGGCCGCCGCAACCGTTATTCGGCGAACCGAGATCCCAGTCGCCCCCTGTCGGATTCGAGGAGTCAAAGATGACCAGCGAATGCGGACCGGTTCCGTTATTGGTAACGTCGATCGTGAAGTCAGTAAAGTAAGTGTTCCCGGCAATTGTTCCACCGCCGGGAGCTTCTCCCGATACAACGGTTCCGGGCGTGATGGAGGAAAAGTTCTCCGTAATGGCAAGACCGGGAACGGCCCAGACCGCCAGAAGTGCGGCCACGCTGAATACTGTAAGTCCCTTGCTCCCTTTGGTCATTTTCTACTCTCCCTGTCCAATGCCCCGCAAGGGCGATTGAATTATTTGACTGCCGCTGACATCTGGATTGCACCAGAACACCTATAACCTCGTTCGAGTTATCGGGTGACGGCGCTCCTGTCTGAATGGGAGGATGAGCGATGACGGCCAGGAGAGAAATCGTTGGTGGATTTATGTCAATCCGCGCGGAGTCTGATCAGATCGAATAGGAGAAAAGGGAGGGGGGGAAGAGGAAGGGCTGGCTCCTCCCCCCCGGCAGGCCGATTACTGGAAGAGTTGCTTCAGTTCTCCCCAGCTCTTGGCCTTCGTACTCGTGGATGGGTAATCGTAGGCGAGTTCCGCAATGGCCCCGCTGCTCGAAAAGACGACCTCAATACAATCCACCGGGCCGTAACTGCTGAGATCGATGGTCTGTACTGAGTTGTTCCCCAGATCGGCGGCCGATACCTGTACCAGGAGGGTATCGGCGTTTCGGAGATCGAGGCTCGCCGTTTCCACGTCGATGTCCACGAGGATCATGTGAGTCGGCAGAATGAGCTCATCGAAGCCGAATCCGATTACACCCCCTCCCGCCTCATCGTCCGGGTCGTCGACAAATCCGTCTGCCGGTGCCGAATCAACTATATTCTCTGCGATGATCAGCAGGTTTCGGAGTGGGACACTGTTCTCGCCCGGTTGGCCGGCTTCACCGCCAATCCCGATCCCGGGGCCGCCGAAGTCTTCGTTTGGCGTGCCCAAGTCCTCGTCACCACCTGTCGGTGCGCTGGAATCGAAGATAATTGCCGTATGGGGTCCGCCGCCGTTGTTCAGGACTCCGATAATACAACCAGGAAAAAGCGTGCCGGGCGCCGTTCCGCCCCCCGGTCGATCTCCGGCTATGACGCTTCCCGCAGCGGGTCCACCGAAAGACTGCGTCACCCCGAAAGAGGGGGTTGCAGTCCAGAGTGCCGTTAGGAACAGTACACAAATGACCCCGAGATTCCTCAGTAGATTGCTCATAGATGCCCTTTCTCATGTTGCTGTGCAATTCTAACGAGATCTGCTCTTGATGTTGATCGGGAGGGCGCCTCCGCCGGGAGTGTTGCGGAGGTGATTTTTTTATATGTAAAGATATTACCCTGTTCGCTTCCGAATGTCAATCCACAGTTCGGAAACGGGGTCAGGAACCGGACAGAATCGCTCTTTGTATCTGATCTGTGATAATGAGCTCGGGATCGGGACGACCGTTACCAATCAGCGCTACACGGGATGGTCTTTTTGAAACCGTTGGAGCCTCTGTTCGAGAATCTCGAACTGATCTTCGCTGACAAGGGAGACACAGCCCCGGAGAGCTTCTTTTCGTACACTTCCGGCGGAGTCGAGCGTAATGGCGCTGATTCCATAACGGAGAAGTTTGCGCACCAGTTCGTGTCCCTGGTCGATTCCCGGGTAGGAGAATGTAAAGTAGAAACCGTCAGCAAGCGGCTCATCGAGGTCACGGTCATAAACGATTTGAAAGCCGTTCTCGATGAAGAGGCGTTTCATCACTTTTGCCCGGCGGCCGTACTCCCTGACATCGTCGGTAAATCGATACGTGCCGTCGCTCGCCGCCCGAAGAAGAGCGAGCAGTCCGGCCTGTGGCCCTTCGGGGACGCTGGCAGTGGTGGGGTATATCCCGCCATGGATGAACGCATAGCCGACGTTTCGCGTACCGAAGTATGGTTCGAGATGTTTCGACTCCTCGTGCATCAGGTCGGGAGCGATATAAGTGATAGCAATTCGCTGGCCGGCGTAACTGAACATCTTTGAACTTGAAATAATCGTAAACCAGCGTTTCATGTGTTTGGCCACGGTCGACTGAAACGGCGGTTCGCCCGGTGTGCCGCAGTCATGGCGGAAGTCCATTCCGAAATACGCGAGATCCTCGATGGCGATCACGTTATGCTTGTCGAGTACCCGACCGATCCCTTCCAGTTCGGATTCACCGAGGATGATCCAGGTGGGATTATTCGGGCTTGACCAGAGCACGGCGGCGACATCCCCCCGCTCCAATCTCTCGTCGAGCCGGCGAATGAGCTTTTCACCCCGGTAGTCATAGAAATCGATTCGATCTTCTTTCAGTCCCAGAAATCGGGTCTGCTGGCGATTGACCGGAAAACAGGGGTTCAGAAACAGGATGGTATCTCGATCGGGCGAAATCCTGCCCGCAACCGCCTGTGCAAGAAAGCCACCTTGCATGGCACCGACTGTGGGGACGCAACACTCCGCGGGGAGATCAATATCCATGAAATTCTTGGCGAACCGCGCCGCTTCCTCTTTGAGAGCGGGTACTCCGGCAAAGGGGGCGTACTGGCTGGAGAGTCCTCGTCCTGAGAGTGCCTGAATCTCGGCATCGATGGCGATCCGGTTCGTGGGAAGGCCCGGAACCCCGAACTCCATGCGGATGAACTCGATATCGAGCTCTTTTTCGATTTCGTTGACGATCCGGTTCATTTCCCGGATCGAGGCGGTCCGGAGATCGATCCCGGTCTCCAGTACGATGCGCTCGACTTTTTCGCCGTTCAACGGCACGCCGCGCAATTTCACGACTGTCATCCTCCGCGCTCCTGCTCCGGGGTGGTGTAGATGCCGGACCCGATCGAACGGCCCGATCATGATTATTCCAACTCGAGTTCCAGGACCGCAACGGGAACGGTGAGCGAGAAATTTTCGAGTACTTCGGGATGGACTTCGCCGGCCATCCCGACCAGCCGGCCTTCCAGAAATAACTCGGCCCCCCGGCCATCGAGGAAAATCCCTTTGCCGGACGGCCGATATTCGAGCCGCAGCCCGATTTCACGCGCGATCGCCTCCACCACCGACTTGATATCGGCAAACCCGGCCGATCGGTCCTGGAGGGCGGCGGCCACATGCAACTTCTGCACAGGCTCCTCGAGCCCACTTTCGATTCTGACTATATCATCCGCTTCAAACAGCTTTCGCGCAATCCCGCTGCTCCGATTTTCGGAAAGCAGCCTGAGAAGACCAGGGGCGAGTGCCGTCCGGAGAATCGATTGCTCGCGGGAGGCGGGGTTTTCGGTGACAACCGCATCGCCCGGGTCGAGGAGCCGTACATTTTCGTAGAGATCCTGCTCGTTGGTCAGCATGAGGCTCATCACTTCGACGTAGCCGAGTCCGAGCAAGGTGGTGGAGACTCTCTGTGCCGTAATCCGCTCCGGCCTTTCCGTGGCGCGTGTGAAAGAGGGAACCAGCACTTGCGGTAGATTGGCAATACCGATGGCGATCGCCATGTCCTCGATGAGGTCGACCTCGTGCAGAATGTCGTTTCGATAGGCCGGTACGGAGACGTCAATCAAATCGCCTTTACCGGTAGTGCCGAAGCGCATGGCCTGGAGCAGCTCGGTCGCCCGGTCGGTTTTTATCGGCACGCCGATGAGCCTGGACGCCGCTTCGGTGGATACGGAAAAGATTTGCGCTGCTAAGTCAGGCGTCGCCGACTCGCCGTTATCCCGAATGATCCGAACACTTTCGATGCGGGCTCCCGGCATAAGTTCGGCGAGCGATGTGGCGACTACATTCAGTGTTTTCGCGACAGGACGTGGTTCGATTCCCGTCACATCGATGAAGAGGTCGGTCTTTCCGGGCTTCAAGGAAGTCTCGTGGCTGTTGATGATCGGAGGCATTGAAAGGACCTGTCCCTCTGAGTCAATCAGGAGGGGGTATTTCTCGAATGATTCGAGTAGGTTTTTGTAGCCCTGTCCTTTGGGATTCTCCTCGAGGATTCGGCGGGGGGTGAGAGCCTGTCCGTCCGTCGTCGCAAGGGGGACGAACTCGAGTTCGTCTTTACCGACCGGCCGGTACTGGAACGGCGCTTGAATGGCGGAAAGATCATAGACGCCGATCGAAGCGAACTTGCGGTTCCGGCCGAGCGCCCAGTGGAGATCCTCCTGCATCTTCATGATCTGACGGATGGTGGGGTCGTCCAGTTCGACCCCCCGAATGACGGCGCATCCGATATGGGGACGGTATGATTCCGGGTTTCCCATGGCGGGATCGACATGCACAGCCAGCCCCGACTCTCGAACCTCATACTCCACGAGCCCCTGCTCGATGCCGAGCAATCCCCGAAGGGCGCGTGAGAGGCCGCCGACGTCGAAAAGATCGGGGCGCGAGGGGACAAGTTCCATGCGGATGACGCGGGCGGTCCCGAGCATCTTCCAGAATCCGGACGGGTCGTCGCCGGCATCGGTCAGACACTCGGGACAGGCGCCGAGCAGCTCGTCCTTCTCGGCTCGCTCCGTAATGGTCCGGCATGCCGGGCAACGGAGTCGGCGGACAGTAGTGAAACCTTCAACGTCACAACCGAGCTGATCGAGAAGCTCATCGAGTTTCTCATCAGTGAGATCGGGACTGACCAGTTGCCGCAATGATTCCGTCGGGAGTCCGACTACCGGCATAACGGGGTCTCCTCGAGCCAGGAGAAGTCGCTCAGATAGAGTTTGCGGATATCGGTGATGCCGTAGCGGGCCATGGCGAGTCGCTCCAGTCCGAGCCCCCAGGCGAGAACCGGCACTGTGCATCCGAATGGCCGTGCCACTTCCGGGCGAAAGACACCCGATCCGCCCAGTTCGAACCAGTCTGTTTCCCGGCCGGGCATGCGCACGAAAACTTCCACGCTCGGTTCAGTATACGGGAAGAAAGAGGGGCGGAACTTGACGCTGTCGAATCCCATCTGCCGATAGAACGCGGTGAGTGTCCCGAGTAGAGCCGAAAGACTCGCATGTTCATCAACGATGATGCCATCTACCTGGTGGAATTCGGGGAGATGTTTGTAGTCGGTCTTCTCCCTGCGAAAGACACGCCCGACAAGAAAGACCTTTCGCGGAGGGGCGGGATCGTCCTTGAGAGCGATGACGGTTGCGGCTGTGGTGTGAGTCCGGAGAACGACCCGTTGTGCTTCATTCTCTTTCCACTTGTATCCCCAGCCGATGGATCCCGTGTCGCCGCCATTCTCATGAGTGGCGCGGATCTTATCGACAATCTCCTTCTCCGGAAGAGAGAAGCGAGCCGGGCGGTTGATATAAAAAGTATCCTGCATTTCCCGCGCCGGGTGATCCTGCGGCTGAAACAGCGCATCGAAATCCCAGAACGCGCTCTCGACGTAGGGCCCGCGGATCTCCTCGAATCCAAGGAATTGGAACGCCCGGCGAGTCTCTTCCAGGATCTGGCGAAGGGGGTGGGGCTTGGCCGGATAGGCGGGCGCCGAATCGAGTGTCACATCGTATGGCCGAAAGGTCGTTTCTCGCCAGGAGCCGTCAATCAACATGCCCGGCTCGAGCTGATTCTTCTCTCTTTTTGCGGCGAGACCGTCTTTGACCGCGGCACGCCCTTTGTCCGTGAGGCCGACCCGGCGCCTGACGCGGGACCGGATCTTGACGAACTCCCGGGACTTGAGTTCGGCGAGAATGCGAGATAACCTGCCCGCCTCTTCGGGACCGATCTCGATGAATTCTCCGCCGGAATCCCGGAATCGTTCCAGAATGCCCACGTCTTCAAATGTCTTCAAATCGGGGACGTCACCCTTGCCCGGCGCAAGATTTCCGGTTTCCTTCACTTTTTTCGCAAGGCCCTTGGAAAAGAGAAAACGGAGCGCCTTCCCGACTTCGCCCGGATCGCTGCCCATGTGTTTGGCTACTTCAGGGAGGCCGAGAGGGCCGTGTTCATCGAGAATCGCACGGATCCGGAACTCGGGAAGATCGGAGTTCGATCGAAGCCACTCCTGGCCGGCGTCTCGAAGGGTGAGTTCCTCGAAGGGCTCCTCGGACAGGGTGACGAGTTCTCTCGATTCCAGTTCGCGGGCCGCCGCGGCGATAATCGACTGGTCGAGTCCGATCGCCCGGGAGGCCTCGGGCAGCAGCCGGGCCTCGTCAGCTTCGGCGAGATAGCGAATCAGTTCATATTCGCTTTTGGGGAGTTCAAGAGCCATTCTGATCCTCTTGGGTCATGCCTCCACCGGTTCATCTCGAAGTTCAGGGGGCACAGACGGTTGGTCCGTTATTTCATGAAGTAGAGAAAACGACCGCAATGCGGGCAGGAGAGAATGTCTTCGTTCTTGTCGTCCTGGGCGAGCTCGGTGTGCAGCCTCTGAAAGCACCCGTAGCAGACGCCGTCGAACACGGGGCTGATCACTTTTCCATACTTACCGCGAATCGTATCGTATCTTTTCAGAATCGGCTTTCGGCATTTTTCCCGAAGTTCGTTCCGGGCAGTCTCGATCTGCTCTTTCCGCCCCATATCGAACCCCAGCTCCTTCTCGACCGTGGCCGAGCCCTTATCGAAGTCGTCAAGCATGAGGTCGATGTCATTCAGAATGACGAGATACTCAAGGTCTTGATTCAAGAGAAACTCTCCTTCAGCCTGTCAGCTCATCCATCAGATTGAGTATCTCTGCTCGCGAATCGGAATCGTCAAATTTTCGCTTGTTCGCAGGCGTCTTAACCAGTTGGACGATTTTCGCGAGGATGGGGTGATAAAGATTCGAGGGGTCGACCGGCGGCGAGGCGACAAGAAAGAAATGATGAGCCGGTTCGCCGTCGACCGATGCGAAATCGATCCCCTTCTTCGACCGGCCGTAAGAGATCATGATCCGACGAAAGACCGTGGAACGGAGGTGGGGGATCGCGACCCCCTTGCCGATACCGGTGGAGCCGAGCGCCTCGCGGGAATGCACGAGTTCGAGCGCGATCTTTTTTGACTCCGGATCGATAGCGAGAAGTTCGACCATCTCTTTAAGCGCGCCATCTTTGGATCGCGCTCTCATGGCGAGATTGATCGCCTCTTGGTCAATGTAATCGGATAGATGAATCTCAGTCATGGTGATTGCCGCCTGTTTGCACAAAGATTAGTGGATCCCCTGTTCCGGAGCAAGGTCAATTTTAGAGGAGGAGAGGGGTGATGCTCAAGAAGGGGAGGAGGGTCGGACCGGACCGGGGAAGCCCGATTAGAAGCAGCGTCCCTCGTCTCGAATGTGACCGGGGCGCTGAAGTTAGAAGCCTGACTCTCGTCAAGCGAGCGCCTTCACTGTCTTCCCCCGGCTTGACCCCGTTTCGCTCCCTCGGCTACTCTCTGGAAGACAAACAGGAGGGTATGGTGGAGACGGGCAAGCTGAACAAGAAGAGTCGCGAGAAACTGCGGAACACAGCGACAGGAATCCTTGCTGAATTGCAGGCTGAAAACGCTGATGATGTGGCCTGCAAAATCGCCGGTCTGATTCTCCCGGATCCCAAGGCCGCACCCAATCGCGCCGGTCTTCGCGTATCACGTGAAGTCATTCATGAAGTCGCCATTATTATTCAAAGGACGGTACGGAAAAGGGAAGCACTCGGCCGGCTGGTCGATTCGCTCTGGCGTGGCGGCACTGATGAGGCACGCACGACCGCCGCATACTGTGCCGGTAAGCTCTTCCAGGCGCGGACAGAGGAGGAGGAGACAGAAATGGTCAGTCAGGTGAGGCGATTTCTGGCTGAGGCGAAAACTCCGGTCGTCGGTGATGCGTTTGCCGAGTCGCTCTCCCACCATGTAGAGGCGGGACGGGGCGCCCACTGGATGCAGGCCGCCAGGACCTGGGCCGGAGATGATACCCCCCGGCTCCGTTCGTTCGGACCCGAGCTCTACTCCCATTTGTTTTCACGCGGCGAGTCGCCTGAAAAACTCTTCGATGCACTCCAGGTGGCGAAGCAGCTGATCGGCGATCCGGACCCCGATGTACGTCGCGCCGTACGCCAGCTTCTGCTTACCTCATCCCGCAAACAGGCACCGGCAATCAAAAGGTTCCTGGCCAAATTCGAAGAAGATGACCGGAAGGTTGTGCAGGATCTCTGTAAGGAATTCGCCAAGAGGCTGGCGGCTCAACATCCCCCCGCTTCGCCGTCTGAGTAATTCCGGACGAGCAGGATCTACTCTCCATTCGAAGAACGCACATGAGGTGAGTTGTGTAACTACCTTGGTTTGTTGATGTTCCTCGATTTCTTTATCTCAGGTCGAATCCCATCAATCCGATCAGAATCTGTCCAGATCAGGCAGAATCGATCTTGTTTTGTCCTCTCTTGCTGCCGATACCCAAGATAGTGGGATCGCTCGGAGTTATCCGCGCCCCCGAGAGGAAGGGAAACCCATGGCTTCCGTCGGAATCATCTGTCCTTGTTGTGAATCGGACTCGTCTGCAGAGTATCGTGAGGTGGAAGGGTATCCCTATTTCACATGCCGTGTTTGCAAGACTATCTTTATTCATCCCGAGGTTCTTTCCGAGATTGATGAAGGCGGGGTAGTCGTTGTCTACGATGAGAACTACTGGGAGATGGAGCTCAATGCGGCCAGGCAGCGATCCCAGGCGGACGGTCTCGCCCGGGTGGCCGAGGTTTTCTACTATGCCCGACGACCGATCGAACGATTCATCGACATCGGGTGCGGTCCCGGTTTCCTGCTCGACTCCCTCGCAAAACTACTGCCCCACACTCCCGAGACATTTTACGGGGTGGAACTATTCCCGCCCGCCGAAGAACTTCGAACCAACCATCCCAATTATTTTGTTGGAGAACTGGGCGATCTTTCGGTTCGTTTCGATGCCGGATGCTGCATCGAAGTGATCGAGCACCTGACGCCGACCATGCTACGCGGGTTATTTCGTCAACTGGCCGGCCGGTCCAACCGGGGGGCGATGTATATCTTCAATTCCGCCCAGCCCGAATTCGTCCACGACTTTGATCCTGGCTACATCGATCCGAAACGGCGGGGGCACATCGTAAGTTATTCGTTGGCCGGCATCGCCCGACTGGCGGAACCGGAAGGCTTCACCGTCCACAGGATCGCGGGTAAGAGCTATGCTTTCGGGCTTGAATATCAGTCCGATCGCGGGCCGGGGGAGAAGCTCATCCATCGGATCTGGGAACCGCTTGCGGAGAACATGGCCCTACTCGACGATCCGGATATGGGGTCGGTGCTACGGATTCTAGGCCTCGAAACCGCGCGGGCGAGCGCGTAGCGATCGGATGCCGGTTCATGGCCGTTTCGATCCGCGTGAACTCCTTCCCAGGGAAAACCGTCTTCTTGAAGGGAGCCGGAAAGGCGTGTAGTCTCAGGTCGTCAGCCTAACGGCATCCATCGTCGACAGTTTCCCTTGGGGTAAGAATTCTTGGAAGGACGGGACAGGGATCGGGGAGAACATTTCCCACAGCGATTCAGCCGGCTCCTCTTCTGGTTTCTGATAGCACTCCTGTTTTCAACTCGCCTGGCACTCGCATTAGCGGATTACCGATCCCTGATCAGCAACAACTTCTATTGCGATGATGCATTCTACTATCTGAAGATCGCAGAGAACATCGCGGCCGGCCGTGGCCTGACATTCGATGGCGTGGCGCCGACGAACGGATTCCATCCGCTCTACCTCCTTCAACTCGTCCCCATATTCAAATGGGCCGGGGAGAACCGTGAGCTCCCGATCCATCTATCCGGAATCATTCTCACACTCTGGTCGACCGCTACCGGGGTCCTTATCTTCGGATTGATGCGCCGACTTTCATCGGTACCCGCCGCGCTCGGGGCACTCGCTCTTTTCGCAGTCAGCCCGTATTTCATCATTCATGGGGTGAACGGCCTCGAGACCGGAGTGGCTCTCTTCTTTTTCGTCGCGTTGATCACCGCCTATGTTGCGTGGATCAGAGAGGGGGAGGGGGGAACGAAACAGGCCGTTCTTTTCGGCGTCCTTGGCGGGATGGGAGTTCTTGCGCGGGTCGATATTGTTCTTCTCCTGGCGGCGGTCGGGGCCGACTTCGTGTGGCGAACCATTCGCAGAGACAGCCTTCTCACCAGAGCGTACTTTACCCGGACGATGGCGATCACCACCCTGACCGGCCTGCTCATCTGGTTACCGTGGGGACTGATTTCGAAGAACCTGACGGGGCAGTTCCTTCCCACCAGCGGCAAGGCAACGAAACAGATCGCTTTGAACTACGGCTGGTCTACGCTCCCCGCTGTCTGGTCAGGTCCGGTGGCGGCCGACATCTTCTTCGATCCTGATGACGTTCCCCCTGTCTTCTTCGCCGATGTAGGAACCAGGCTTGCCACGGTCTTCCTGTTCGAGTGGCCCGTTCTCGCTCCCCTACGAATCAATCTCCCTGTTACCCCTTTTTCAGACCCCGGCCCGAGCGCTCTTTCACGCGCCGTTCAGTCTTCTCCCCGGCGGGCGCTTCTACTGATCGTCCTGCCGATCGGGGGGGGGCTCGCTTTTGCTCTTATCAGGAAGAGGAGACCGGTCAGGGGGGGCGGATTGCTCGTGATTTTCGGTATCTATCTTGCGCTCATCACTCTTGGCTATACATTCTATGCGCCGGCCTACTGGTTCTTCGGGCGCTATCTGGTCCCCGCCGTGCTGCTTGCGACGTTGGTGATGATCCGTTGGTCCGACGCCCTGCGTAGATCAGGCGGGATCAAAGGGAAATTTGCCTGGCCCGCGATCCTGGCCGTCTGGATCGGATGCCAGCTGGTTAGCTGGAACTCTTTCGCGGAGGTCGATTGGTCGGATTCGCCCGAGACCGGGTTTCTCGCCAATTGGCGGCAGTTCGAACCGCTAATCGACGAGTCCGCGCGAATCGGGGCGTTCCAGGCGGGGATTTTCAGCTATTTCAGCGGCCGTGACGTGGTCAATCTCGATGGCAAGGTGAATGCAGGGGCACAGTCCGCGCTCTCCCGGAAACGGCTGCACGAATATATCAGGGAGACCGGAGTCAGTTACATCATGGACTGGGAGTGGGTGCTGGTTGCGCTCTGTCTCAGGCACATGGAGAAGGGGGATCTGGCGATCCGGCGAATTGCCGAGGGGGCCACGCCGGCGGACGCCTCATTGTACGCGATTCTGCCCCCCACACGTTGACACTTTCCGAGCGCCGGTGCTATTCTCGATTTCATGTTCTAACTCCTATAAGGCAAAGGAGATGCGCATTGAAGGCTTACTCGACTGAAGCACTCCGTAATATCGCCGTCGTCGGTCACGGCGGTGTAGGGAAAACAACGCTGTCCGACGGTTTCCTCCTGAACGCCAAAGTCACGAACCGGCTCGGGAGCGTGGATGACGGAACCTCACTGTTCGACTACGACGACGAAGAGAAAAGAAGGAGTCTCACCATTCGCGCCACGCTGGCGACTTTCGAATGGAGAGACCGGAAAATCAATCTGCTCGATACGCCCGGCTATGACGACTTCGTAGGAGATGTCGTCGGCTCACTTCAGGTAGTGGACAACGCCCTCATACTGATCGACGCTCAGTCGGGTGTCGAGGTGGGAACGAGCCGCGCCTGGAAGTATGCCCGGGATCGCCACATGCCGTCGTTCATCGGTATCAACAAAGTGGACAAGGAGTTCTCTACTTTCGAAAAAACCTACGAAATGATTCGGAACCGTCTCGGCAAGCGTTCGGTAGCCGTCACGATTCCGGTTAACGAAGGTGCCGGCTTCAATACGATCATTGATGTCATTAATATGCGTGCCCTGGAGTATCTGCCGGATGCATCGGGAAAACCAAAAGAACTGGAGATTCCGGGCGATCTGACCGATGTGGCCAACGCCGCAAGAGAGCGTCTGATCGAGCAGGCGGCCGAGTCAGACGATCAACTTCTTGAAAGGTATCTCGAAGGGAACGAACTTACGCAGAAAGAGATTCTCGGTGGCCTGAAGAAGGGGATTGCCGCGCGCACATTCTTCCCGGTATTCGCCATGGCCTCGAAACCGAATGTGGGCCTGGGCTTCTTCCTGGACGTACTCGCGGAGTCGGGCGCTTCGCCTCTTGACGTACCGCAGCCGGTTTCGAAGGATGGGAATACGAAACGTAAAGCAAGTGAGTCTGAGCCCACATCAGCCCTTGCATTCAAGACGGTTTCAGAAGCGCACATGGGCGATCTTACTTTCTTTCGCGTTTTCAGCGGTTCGCTCGAGCCGGCCGGCGAGTACTACAACCCGCGGCGAGAGAACTCGGAGCGCATCGGCCAGCTCTACTTCACACAGGGCCATACCCGTCTGGATGCCCCCAGGTTGATCGCCGGCGATATAGGCGCCGCCGTGAAACTGAAGGATACCCATGCCGGGGACACGCTCTGCGAGGAGGGCGGAAATTTCCTGCTGCCTGATATTCCGTTCCCGAAAGCGGTGATTCGATCAGCAGTCGAGGCGGTCACCCAGGGGGATGAGGACAAGATCGCGAACGGACTTCACAGGCTCCACGAAGAAGACCCCACGTTCCATGTGGAAGTAAGTTCCGAGATCAAGCAGACCTTGATCCATGGTCTCGGCGAGATGCAGCTCGCGATTGTGGTCAAACGTCTCAAGGAACGTTTCGGTGTCGAGGTGGAACTCATCAAGCCGAAGATTCCGTACAAAGAAACCATTCGAAAGTCGGCCAGCGGGCAGGGGCGATACAAGAAGCAGACCGGTGGTCGCGGCCAGTATGGTGATGTCTGGATCAGACTCGAGCCGAAGCCTCGCGGGGAAGGCTTCGAGTTTGCCAGTGAGGTCGTGGGCGGCAACATACCGACGAAGTTCCTGCCGGCAGTCGAGAAGGGAATCGTTCAGCTTCTCGATGATGGAGTGATCGCGGGGTGCCAGGTAGTGGATGTCAAGGCGATCGCTTACGACGGTTCCTCTCATGCTGTGGATTCGTCTGAGAACTCTTTCAAAATCGCGGCCGGTATGGCATTTCGAAAAGTGTTCGTGGAAGCGGATCCGATTCTGCTCGAGCCGATTTACATCGTCAAGGTGACTGTTCCGGAAGAGTGCATGGGCGATGTGATGGGCGATCTTTCGTCACGCCGGGGTAAAGTGCTCGGCATGGACGCGGAGGGTCACTACCAGATCGTGAAGGCCGAGGTTCCGCTTTCGGAACTGTATAAGTACTCGACCCACCTCCGGTCACTCACGGGAGGCCGGGGGATTCACGAGCGTGATTTCGATCACTACGCCGAGGTTCCGCGGGACGTCGCGCAGAAAGTGATTCAGGAAGCGGAAAAAGAAAAGGAAGCAGAAGCCTCGCACTAGCATAGAATGCGATGCGAGCCATTTGAGGGGAACAATGTCCGGTCACTCCAAGTGGTCTACGATCAAGAGGCGAAAAGGTGCGATTGATGCCAAGCGAGGCAAGATTTTCACCAAGCTGATTAGGGAAATCACCGTCGCGGCCCGTACCGGGGGGGAAGATCCTGATTCCAACCCCCGCCTTCGTTCCGCCCTACAGACAGCTCGCTCCAATAACATGCCGACAGCGACTATAGATCGGGCCATCCGGAAGGGGATGGGCGATGAGGCCGGAGTTACCTATGACGAGATTGCTTATGAAGGATACGGACCGGGAGGCGTCGCCTTTCTCATCGATACATTGACAGACAACCGGAATCGAACGACATCTGAAGTCCGCCATCTTCTGACGAAGGCGGGAGGAAGTATGGGAGATCCCGGCTCGGTGGCATGGCTCTTCGAGCTCAGGGGGCTGATTGCTGTCGAGAAGGGGGATCAGGACGAAGACGAAATCATGATGGTCGCCCTCGATGCCGGGGCGGAGGATATTTCCGACGAAGGGGATGTCTGGGAGATCAATACTCTTCCGACCGACCTGGCACAGGTGGCGGACGCTCTCAGGGAGGGGGGAATCACACCCGGCCGTGTGGAGTTCATCCGTGTGGCCAAGACGACGGTGGAAGTGGGACGGGATGTGGCCGGTAAGGTGATTCGCCTTGCGGAAAACCTCGAGGATCTTGACGACGTGCAGCGGGTATCCGCCAACTTCGAAATTCCGGAAGACATTCTGCATGAACTGAGCTCCACTGAATAAGGAGCGGCCGATGGTGGTTCTCGGTATCGATCCCGGAGGCGCGAACACCGGCTACGGAGTCATCGAGTCGAAAGATGGCCGCCTCCGCCATATCGATTCGGGCTGTATCCGGCCATCACGCAAACTCGCATTCGCAGAGAAGTTGCTGGTGATCTACCGGGGTGTCAGTGATCTACTGGATTCCCGAGAGTTTGATGCACTGGCGATCGAGGATGTCTACCAGGGTATCAATGCCCGCACGGCCGCTCGTATCGGCCACGTCAGGGGCATTGTTCTCCTGGCTGCTGCCGAACGGGACATCCCGGTTTCGGAATATCCACCGAATGAGATCAAGTCGGCTGTCGTCGGAAACGGTCACGCTTCGAAAGAGCAGGTCAAGTTCATGACCGAACAGATACTGAGGCCGGACAGGCAGTTTGAGTCGTATGACGAAGCGGATGGGGTGGCGGCGGCGATCTGCTGGTGTCATCGGCATCAGGAGCAGGCTCTAAGATGATCGCTTTCCTTGATGGAATAGTGGCGGAGAAATCGCCCGCCCGCGCTGTTCTCGATGTGAACGGAGTCGGCTATGAGCTCGCGATTTCGCTGAACACCTATGAACAGCTACCCCCGATCGGCGACCCGGCCCGGCTGACGACGATCACATATATACGGGACGATACGATTCAGCTTTTCGGATTCGCCCGGCGTGAGGAACTGGAGCTGTTTCGCCATCTTCTCGTGGTGCCTGGAATCGGCCCGAAGCTGGCCATGGCGGTCCTGTCATCCATGCGGCCCTCCGAGTTTCGGCGGGCGGTCCGCTCCGGCGATGCCGCGCGCCTCGCCCGGACTCCGGGGATCGGCAAAAAAAGCGCCCAGCGAATGATTGTCGAGCTCCAGGGAAGGTTCGGAGACGAGACGACTGAAACAACGGGTCAGGCCGGCCAGGTGGAGCTGATCGAGCAAGCCATGCTCGCTCTGCAGTCGCTCGGTGTCAAGACGGACCAGGCGGGCCGGGCAGTGGACAAAGTAATCGAAAAACGGGGTGGGAAGGGAATCTCGGTGGAGGATCTCGTGAGGGAGGCGCTGAGCGGTGTCTGATTCGGGAATCGAGGGTGGCCGGGAACTCGTTGCGGGTGATTCGCTCGCCGGCGAAGAAAGCTACGAGGAGTCGCTGCGCCCGGGGAGCCTCGATGAGTTCGTCGGCCAGGAAAAGGTAAAAGCCAATCTACGCGTGTTCATAGAGGCGGCGAAGAAGCGGGGGGAGGCTCTCGATCATGTTCTGCTCTCCGGCCCGCCGGGGCTCGGAAAAACCACGCTGGCCCGCATTCTTTCGTGTGAACTGGGAACCGATCTTCGGAGCACTTCGGGCCCGGTCCTCGATCGTCCCGCCGAGCTGGCGGGGCTCGTTACGAGCCTCCCCGAGCACGCGATTCTCTTTATCGACGAGATTCACCGGCTGAGCCGGGTTATAGAAGAATATCTTTATCCGGCGATGGAAGACTTCGAGCTGGACATCATGATCGACAAGGGACCGAATGCCCGCTCAGTCAAACTGAACCTTCGCCCCTTCACGCTCGTGGGCGCTACCACACGAACCGGCCTTTTGACTCGTCCCCTTCGAAGTCGGTTCGGCGTTGAATGTCACATCGATTACTACGATAGAAAGGACCTTCATGAGATCGTGCTCCGGTCGGCCCGCATACTGGGGGTCGAGGTCGACGATGAAGGCGCTTCCGAGATTGCGCGGCGTTCCCGTGGAACTCCCCGTGTCGCGAATCGGCTCTTGCGCCGGATCCGCGATTTCGCCGAGGTTGAGGGCGCGGGGAAGATAGACGGCGAGCTTGCCAGGGACTCTCTCATTCGATTGGATGTGGATGATCGAGGTCTCGATGGAATGGATCTCAGGATCATCGAAGCGATCGTCCGGCGCTTTGACGGCGGTCCGGTGGGGCTCGGCACTCTGGCCGCTTCGGTCGGAGAAGAGCGAGATACGATCGAGGAAGTGCACGAGCCGTTTCTCCTTCGTGAAGGCCTGTTGCAGCGAACGCCGAAAGGCCGAATGGCTACGCTTGAAGCATACAGACATCTTGGCGTCGCACCCCGTGATAGGGGCGGGGCCGAACCTCCGCGGCTCGTCTGACACCGGTGAATCTTTCCGATTTCCGGTTCGAACTTCCCCCCCGGTTAATCGCGCAGCGGCCATCTCTCCGGCGCGAAGACGCTCGCCTGCTGGTGGTCGATCGGGCGAGCGGCGGCCTTAGCGATACATCGATCCGAACCCTGGTCGATTACCTCGATCCGAAAGACCTCCTCGTTCGAAACAATTCACGCGTTTTCCCCGCGCGGACAGCCACTCAGTTTCCGTCCGGGGCGCTTGGAGAGGCTCTGTTTATCCGACCTGTGAGCGCGGCCGGCAGCGACTGGGTCGTTCTCATTCGTCCATCCAAGAAAGTGAGGCAGGGGGGGGCGATCACTTTTCCGGAGATTAATCTCGATGGAGTCGCTGTCAAACGGGGAGGGGAAGGAGAGTGGGTCATCCGGTTCCCCGAAGGGACCGGAGTTCTCGACACACTCCATGCAAACGGCCGCATTCCTCTCCCGCCCTATATCAAGCGGGAACCGGACGAGGAGGATCGAAGACGCTATCAGACCGTGTACGCCTCGCCGGACGGATCGGTCGCCGCTCCGACTGCCGGTCTCCATTTCACCGACGATCTTCTCGATCAACTCCAGGCGAAGGGAATCGAGATCGCTTCGATCACATTGCACGTCGGGCCGGGCACGTTCCGCCCCATCCGGGTCGATTCCATCGAGGATCATGAGATCGAACCGGAGGCGTACGAGATCAGCGTGCCGGCGGCCACGTCAATCGCCGGAGTGAAGTCTCGTGCCGGGCGGCTGATCGCTGTAGGGACGACTACCGTTCGGACTCTCGAAGGGGGCGTCGGCTCGGAAGGCGTCGTCTCTCCCGGCAGGGGATTCACTGACTGCTATATCTATCCCCCTTACTCTCCCCGCCTGGTGGACGGTATGCTGACGAACTTCCATCTTCCAGGATCATCGTTATTTGTCCTCGTCTGCGGGATGGCGGGAACAGATCTCATGCAGAAGGCTTACCGTTACGCTATCGATCGGGATTACCGGTTCTACAGCTATGGCGACGCCATGCTCATCCTCTGAGCCGATCTGCCCAAACTCCACTTGACGATCACTCCGCTCTTCCTCTACCATTATAGGGTCGTTCTCCCAATGTATCTGACCGTCTCCCTGGTCCGGATTTCTCGATGAATGAACGATTATGCCTGAACGGAGGTCGTTTTATGTTTCGCAACTGTTGGACGGGAATGCTTATCGGGACCCTGATCCTGATCCCTGTCTCCTCGCATGCCTTTGAAGCGGGGGAGTTCTTCCTGAACACTGTGAATCAGGCTCTCTCCGAGGGGGCGATCAGTCAGGAGGAAGCCTATCTTCAAACGTTTTATTATGCGTTTGACAGGGATCTCGTCAGGGAGGATCTACTCGGTACTGATACAAAACCGCTCAAATGCTTCGCGGATGTAATCAGCACATACGAAGAAGAGAAGGGTAACTTCAGCAGCGAGGCCGTTGCCGTGATGGATGGCTATCTCGCCCTCCTGCAGGCCGTGCCGAAGACGGCGTCGACCTACATCAGTCCCAGCGGCATCTTCGAATTCACCTATTCGACTACAGGCTCGAACGCCGTATCTGCTACGGACGTTGCCCCGGCTAACGGGATACCCGACTATGTCGAGAAGTGCGCGATTTATGCGGACTCGTCATGGACTCGTGAGGTTGATGAAGTCGGCTTGAACGCGCCCAACTTGACAAGCGGCGTTTACCCGATGTCCTTTCAGAATATGGGCGCATACGGTTTTGCCGTTTCTACCGGCGGCGGTAGAAGCCGCATTGTAATCGAAAACAACTTCATCGGTTTTCCGGCTAACGATGATCCGGATGGGAATCAACTGGGCGCTGCCAAAGCGACCATTGCTCATGAGTTCAAGCATGCCACTCAATTCAACACCGGCAGCTGGGACGGCTGGGCCGAGATGGATGCGACATCGATCGAAGACATCGTCTTCGACGACACCAACGACTTTTACAACTACATCGGTTCCGGCGATGGAATCTCCTCCCCCTCGACGCCGCTCGATTCAGGAGGCGGCGCCAGCTATGAGGACGCGATCTGGCAGCTCTTCATGGCGGAGAGTTTCGGCGTGACTATTCTGGAGGAGCACGCGACGCGCCGACAGAATTTCCCCGGCGAATCGGCCACGGCCAGCTACAAAGAAGTGTTTCAGAGCCACGGATCCACATGGAATGACGAGTTTATCAACTACGCGACATGGAACTATCTGACCGGGCTCCATGCGCAGTCTACTCTCCCCGGCTATGGAGAGGCGGCCGATTTGATCCCGATTTTCCCCGGTCTTGCGGTTACGATCCAGTCGGCTGATTATCCATACAGCACGACCGACACACAGTCGAACTTGTCCACTCTCAATTACAAAGTGAGAGGTCTGGATGCCATAACGGGCAAACTGCGTATCGAGTTCGACGGCCTGTCGACCAAGATTCGGGGCGTTGTTCTTCTCACGAAAGTGCGGGCGGCCTTCGGCGGGGGCTGGGAGCGAGAGGATATCCCCCTGGACGCCAATATGGTGGGAGATTACACATCCAACCGGCCTGGGGCCGAGATACTCCAGGGTGCGGTTCTTGTTATCTATCCGGGACGGAACGGTTCGGATGAGAGCTTCAATCTGACTATATCGAATCAGGTTATCACTACGATTGACGCAGCGATCCCGACACTTCAGACGTTCGTGCTCGATCAGAACCGGCCGAACCCGTTCAATCCGACCACTTCTATTTCGTTCTCACTTCCGGAGAAGAGCGCCGTCTCTCTCCATATCTACAATCCGGCGGGACGCCTCGTACGGACACTGCTGACAGATGATCGTGCGGCCGGCAGCTATTCCATCACATGGGATGGCCGGGACGATTCCGGATTCGACGCGGGATCGGGCGTCTATCACTACCAGCTTCGGGCAGGCAGGCAGGTCGACACCAAACGGATGATTCTGATCCGCTGATCAGACGCATCGGTCTCCCCGATTTCGAGCGAAACCGATAACGCCTCTTTCGGAATTCCGGAAGGGGCGTTATCCTGTCCGGTCAGGAATCATGAATTCAGAAAACAAACCGGGAACATTTTTGATCGAAGCGCGGGATGAAGGCTCCTCGGCGCGGGCGGCGTCACTTCAGACCGGGCATGGCTTCGTGCCCACACCGGCGTTCATGCCTGTCGGAACCAGAGGATCGGTGCGCACCCTCGATCCGAAAGAGGTGAGAGCCGCGGGCGCAGAGATCCTGCTCGCCAACACCTATCATCTGTACCTCCGTCCGGGCCATGAACTGATCAGGAGGAGGGGGGGGCTTCATCGCTTCATGAACTGGCCCCATCCGATTCTGACCGATAGCGGCGGCTTCCAGGTTTTCTCCCTCGCTGAATTCCGAAAGATGAGCGACGAGGGGGTCAAATTCCGGTCCCATCTGGATGGTTCATCTCACTTCCTGTCACCGGAGCTGGCCATGGAAATCCAGTCATCTCTCGGAACGGATATCGCCATGTCATTCGATCATTGTCCCCCCTGGCCTTGCGAGCCAGGCGAGATGGGTGATGCGATCCGCCGGACTACCGCCTGGGCACGACGGGGAAAAGAGGCGCTCACCGCCATTCCGCTCGATCAGATGCCCGAGGGGAGACGGCCCCTTCTATTCGGGATTCAGCAGGGGGGAGTAGATGAAGAGAGTCGCATGAAAAGCACGAATGGTCTTCTCGAGATCGGCTTCCCTGGATATGCGATCGGCGGTCTTTCCGTCGGTGAGCCGAAGGATCTCTTTCTGGAGGCGGTCAAGTTTTCGGCGCCCCTTTTACCGGACGAAAAACCGAGATATCTGATGGGTGTCGGATTCCCGGAAGACATTCTGGCCGGTATCGAGTCCGGAATCGACATGTTCGATTGCGTTCTCCCCACACGGATCGCGAGGAACGGCACGATGATGACCTCCCGGGGGCGGCTGGTGATCAAGAACAGGCTCTATGCCGAAGACGATTCTCCCCCCGACCCGGAATGTGACTGCACCACCTGTGCGCGATTCAGCCGGGCTTATATACGCCATCTGTTTTCGGTGGGAGAGATTCTCCCCCTCCGGCTCGCCTCGCTTCACAATCTCCATTTCTATTTCGGCATGATGAGCGGCGCCCGCCGATCTCTCCTGGAAGGGAATTTCGGCCAATGGAAAGCCGCCTTCCTCGCGAAGTACCGATCGGGCGAGGGGATCTGACCGGGGTCGTACTTGCCCCCGCGCCGGCAATGGGCGACAATACCTCTCCAGGGACGGAATCGTTCGCATCAGAGTCAGCTAATCGGGAGGCGAAATGGATCTCATACATTTGATCGGAATCGGGGCGTCGGGTGGTGGAGAGGGGGGGGGTGGCGGCGGCAGCAGCATGATGCTGCTATTTGTCATGCTGCTGGGAGTCTGGTGGTTCATCTATCTCGGCCCGCAGATGAAGAAGCAGAAAGCCCGCGAAAAACTACTGGGTGCCGTCAAAAAAGGTGACCGGATCGTTACGCGCGGCGGGCTTCTCGGTTCGGTGGTCGGCGTGAAGGAAAAGGTCATCGTCATCCGGATAGCGGAGAACGTGAAGATCGAGATTTTGCGGGGCGCCGTCGACACCGTCCTCAAGGAGGGAGAGTGAGGGTACTTTTCGCCGGAACTCCTCGTTTTGGCGTGCCTACTCTCGAGGCGCTTCTTCGATCGGATCATCAGGTCACGGGCGTTCTCACCATGCCCGACAGGCCGAAGGGGCGGGGGCGATCTCTTCAGCCACCGCCTGCAAAAAAGAGCGGTCTCGAAGCCGGACTCCCCGTTTTTCAGCCGGAGAAGCTCCTTCGGAAGAATTTCGAAGCGACGCTCCGGTCGTCCGGCGTTGACATTGTTGTCGTGATTGCGTACGGAAAGATCCTCCGTCCCTGGTTTCTGCAGATTCCCCGATTGGGCTGTGTCAATGTTCACGCTTCTCTTCTCCCGAGGCATCGTGGTCCGAGTCCGATCGAAGCGTCGATTCTGGCCGGCGACGAGATGACCGGAATCACGACGATGTTGATTGACGAAGGAGTCGATACGGGTGACATGCTCCTCAGGATGGAGACACCGATCGATCGGCAGGAGACCGCAGGGGAGTTGGCCGATCGTCTCGCACAGACGGGAGCGGAACTTCTGATCGAAACACTGGACAGAATGGAGAGAGGGAACTGCCCGCGGGAAGGACAGGACCACTCCCGGGCTACCCACGCACCGATGCTCACACGTGAAGACGGCCACATCGATTGGCATGATGACGCCGATGCCATTGTCCGACGGGTGCGCGCCATGAATCCCCGGCCGGTGGCGTGGACCGAATCCTATCGGGGGGATCTTCGGATCTTCCGGGCATCGGCTCTTCCCGACAAAGGGGAAGCGGGGAAGATTCTGGCGGCCGATGCAAGATCGGGGCTTCTGATCGCGGCCGGCAATGGCGCGGTCCGGCTGGAGGAGATTCAGCTTCCCGGAAAGAGGCGCATGGAGGCGGGCGCGCTCCTCGCCGGAACACCGTTCCCCGTAGGCCGGCTGCTCGCGGACAAGGCCTGACATGGCTCGATCCCTGGCCCGCGGTGCCGCGCTCGCGGCTCTACAGAAGATCGAAGAAGGTAAGTTTCTCGGCGAAGCGCTTGCCGAGTCCGATCGCCGCACCGGCGAGGACGACCGGGAGCTTCGCCTCGCTCGCCGGATCGTGAGGGGGACTCTCAAAAGCCGGGGCCATCTCGATTGGATACTGGGGCGTTTGCTGAAACGGGGAGGCCCTGGCGATCTCGATCCACGGATCAGAAACATCCTCCGAATCGGTCTCTTTCAGATCCTCCATCTCTCCAGCATCCCTTCTCATGCTTCGGTGAATGAGACCGTACGTCTCGCCCGGGCGATCGGGGGGGACCCGGCGTCCCGGCTTGTGAATGCGATCCTGAGACGGGTCCTTCGAGAGGGTGTTCCCGAGGGGATTCCCTCGATTGAGGACGATCCGGTTCGGCATCTCGCCATCAGCGAATCGTTCCCCGAATGGCTTGTTTCCAGGTGGATCCGGCGGCTTGGTGTGGAGCGAACCAGGTCTCGGCTCGAGGCTGCCAATCGGCCTTCTCCTCTTTCTCTCCGCCTGCTCGATCTGGATAAAATAGATGAGGTGATCGATAGAATCGCATTGAAAAATAACAAGATAGCTCGATCGGCTATCGATCGGCATACCCTTCGAATCGAGGGCGCACCCTCACCGCTGACGATCGAGCCATTTGTCGAGGGATTGATGATCGTGCAGGATGAAGGCGCCTCGCTCGCGGTTTCCCTTGCGGAGCCGGTCGCCCCGGGGAGCAGTGCGATCGACATCTGCGCCGCTCCCGGTGGGAAGGGGCTCGCGATCGCTTCGTTGATCGGCCGGGCGGGGCGGTTCATCGCCTGTGACAGATCCCCCCGCCGACTCAAACGGTTCCGGGAGAATCGGGACCGTCTCGGACTCGACTGGGTCGATATGATCGCCGCCGACGGGCGGGCTGTTCCGTTCACGGGGCGATTCGACCTGGTGCTCCTCGACGCTCCCTGTTCCGGCCTCGGTACGATGGCCCGTCACGCCGACCTGCGCTGGAGGGTGGAAGAGGACGATATTCAACGGCTGGGCGATCTTTCAGTGGAACTTCTTTCGGCTGCGGCGGATCGTGTTGAGCCGGGTGGTGTGCTTCTCTATAGTACCTGTACGACCGAGCCGGAAGAGAACGAGGGCGCCCTTGCCCGGTTTCTCGAATCGGACGGGCGGTTCCAGGTCGAGCGGCCGGCCGGTTCTTATCCACGCGGATCGATCGCTGAGGACGGGACGCTCCACCTCACACCTGAGGACCATGGGTGTGACGGCACTTTCGCGGCCCGTCTCCGGAGGAGAGATATTTGAATATCAAGCGATTTGCCGGCGGATTCGTGAAGATCGCCGTCGTGGGTCTGATCTCCTTTGTGGGTGGTCTCTTCCTGTTCGATACGGTCATGAAAGCGGTCGTCGGCCAGGGGGATGAGACCCATGTTCCGGAAGTGGTCGGCCTTCCCGAAGGGGAAGCGGATGTCATTCTCGGCGATCGCGGGCTCTATCTTGCAGTGGACAACGCGATCTTCGACGCTGAAACCGATTCCGGTACGGTGCTGGTGCAGAGGCCGGCCGCCGGGGATAAAGTGAAACGGGGCCGCACGATTCAGATCACGGTTTCGAAGGGGCCTGAGTCACTCTCGGTACCGGAAGTTTCGGCGATGCGAGTTCGCCAGGCGCGCATTGCTCTTTCCCGGGCAGGACTCCGAGCCGACTCGATCATCCGGGTGCCCCATGACCAGGTCGGGCAGGACATCGTGATCGCCACATGGCCGACAGCGGGAACTCCGCTCATTGTCGGAGAACCGGTTCAACTTCTTGTCAGTCTCGGGCCTGCCGAGCCGGCCTATCTGATGCCTGATCTGCAGGGGAAACGGGAGTCGGAGGTCAGGCGACATCTGAATCTGTTCGGGCTCGGCCTCGCCCGTGTCACCTACACGCAATCCGAGGGAAGCTCCGCCGGATCGGTAATCCGCCAGTCTCCTCCGCCGGGCGCGCGCGTCGATGCCCGAACAAGCGTGGAAGTGGAGGTCTCCAGTCCATGAGAAGTTCCCGATACGGTATTCAGATCCTTCCCTCCGTTCTCGCTGCCGACTTCTCCCGGCTCGAGCCTGAACTGCGGAGCGTCGAAGAGGGAGGGATCGACATTCTTCATCTCGATGTCATGGACGGGCAGTTCGTACCGAACCTGACATTCGGACCCTTGCTGGTAAAAGCGATCGACAAGCTGAGCGAGAAGACCCTGGACGTCCACCTGATGGTGAACGAACCGGCCTACCTGATCCCCCCGTTTCGAAAAGCGGGAGCCGATTGGATTACGATTCATACCGAGGCGTGCGATGATGTGGCGGAAACCTTGAAAGCCATTCGGGATTCCGGCGCGCTCGCCGGGCTCGCAATCAATCCAGAAACACCGCTATCAGACGCAATTCCATACTTTTCTGACATTCACCTCATGCTTTTGATGACTGTAAGCCCTGGGTTCGGCGGGCAGTCTTTTCGGGCTGAGGTCATTCCCAAGATCGAGCAGGCTGAGCTGATTCGGGAGCGGGAAGGCCACGACTTCGTGATCGAAGTCGACGGCGGAATCGGGATGGAGACTGCCGGCCGGGTAGTGGATGCGGGCGCGGAGCTCCTGGTTGCCGGCTCCGCGGTCTTTGACCAAGACGATCGCCCGACCGCCATTCGCGCTTTGCTGGATCGGGCGGTCGCCTCGCAATCGTGAACCGGCATCTACTTATCGCACTATTCCATTTTACCGTATTGGTCACTGCCGGCGTCGCATGGGGCGAGCTTCCCGACCGGCAGCTCGAAGAGAGGATCGCCTACTTCATAAGCGACAGGAGCGAGGCAAGCGACCTCTCGAAGGAAATCGCCCGGGACATGGACGCGGCCGCCCGCCGATTGGCACCGCTCGTCGGAGCTGCTCGAATCGATGATGCCGCGAAGCTTCTGCTCTCCCAGGTCTGTAACAATCTCGATGACAAGATCGCCCTCGCCGGGGAAGGGGGGGCGCCGTTCCCTCTCGACGCCACGGAGATCCGGAGAACGGTTTTCGGCTATGAACTCTTCAAGCTGGAGTCCTATCTCGGTTCAGGCGTTTTCCCGAAGCGGTACTTCGGCTACTTCGACGAGAAGTGGGATACCGGACTCCGGGAGACCGTTCTTCTCCAGCTTACTCACGAAGTCGTCGGTCGGATCAATGAGTATCAGGCAGCGCGGGAACGGCCGGTAAGACTTACCGATCTTGAAGTTCATATCACGTATCTAGCCGAGGGGGGAGCGCGCCTTCTACTCGACTGGCAGCACTTTCTGGAGCCGGAGCGGCCGGGGCGGATTGACCTCTTCTATCATCATGGCTGCGATAATATCGGCCTCGCTCTTACCCTCTATCCCGACCTGGCCGCCAGACTGGACCAGGAGTTCGGTACGGAACTGACCGATACCGATCAGAAGATCGGCGAGGGGGAAACGGGTGATGTCCATGTGGGGATCACCAGAACGGTCGGTTATCGAGAGTCGATCGTTGCGAATGCGATCATGTATCTCTTCGAGAAGGAGATCGCCTGGCGGAAGCTTGCCCGTGAAGAGGGGCGGGAGGAGACGGACTGGAGAAGTTACGACCTCGCTGCGCTCTCGCTCGACGAGCAATTCATCGTCTCTTCCATCGTGTTCAACACCGGGCTTCTCTTCACCCGGAATACAGTGGAGAAGATCAGGCAGTTTCGCACGATCAGCGATCTCTATCGTGTGTCGGAAAGAAACGTGCGGATCATCGGATCGGGCTGGCGTCCCCGTCTTCCGGTCGAGCGCGACAATGCCGCTGCGTTTCAATCCCTTCTCGAACGAGGCTATCCCAGACAGCCGACGTCATGGCAGGGGACGTATCACGCGTTACAGAGATACGGCGCATTCCGGGCGATCCGGATGTTCACTGATCACTTTGATGATGAGGGAGAGTGGAAAGGACGACCGGAAGTCTCGAATTAGCGATAGCCGTTTCTGGCCCAGACGATTTCGTTGCAGATTGCCCAGGAGAGACGCTGGTGAATCTTGTTCAGGTCGTATCCGAAGGGGTCGATCGCGCCGTACGAGATTCGACGAAGGTCGAATGAGATCGCTTTGAACTGGCCGATCGAGCGGTTCGGGACGACCTTCACTTTCGGCTTGTCTACCCGAAGCCCCATCGCCACATCCCAGAATGTCTGGGATGCTTTTCGCAGAATAGCCTGCAAATGTTCGGGCATGTCCACATAGCCGACATCAGAATACTTGCGGAGGCTCCAGAGTTCCGACTCCACCTCCATATATGTGGCGCGGGCTTCCAGCATTTCATAGACCGGTTCCGGCATGACCGTGGAGACACCTTCTTCGAGTAGGATGGCGTCCAGCCTGGGGATCCGGATCTCCGTGCCCGGCGCCAGGCTGCTCGAATCGTGGATGCCGTTGATCAGCTCGATGAGCAGCGCGTAGTGGCGGTTGCCGTAATATCTTTCCCCAAGGGTGGCGAGCGATTCTCCCGCCAGGAGATGGTGAACGAATGGGCGGTGGAGGCTGCTCTGGACGGCCGGCACATAAGCTGCGGGCATCAGGGAGCTCTCGCCGCTGACAGGCGAGGCCGGTGCCAGGAGCCCGATCGCGATCAGCCCGACAGCGGTCGTCAAGCTCTTGCTGTTCCGGGTAAAGCAGATCATCGGGACTCTCTCCTCCTGTCTCTCCCCGAGCTATAGCGGAAGCGGCCCGGCCGCGCAACAATGATCCTGTTGGAACGGGGAAGGGTGGGGGAGGCAGGCCGGGCTTGAGGATTCGCAATTTTGCGTGGCGTGGGTGATCAGACAACAAAGGGGTCTCATCTTTAATCCTTGATATTCGTTTATCCGGGGTAGCCCCGACCGCCGAAGTCGGCAAGCTGATCATCGTCAAGTAAGCAACCCGCGACCTGGCGGCCAGGAGTTCCGTATTGTGTCCCCTTAATTCAAGCTGACCCTCGTCAAGTAACTGTCCGGCCTGCCCGATCGCACGAAAATATCTTTGATAATTCCACTTTTTTTCAAAATAACGATTGACACCTTTTTGAGGCATCAATCGCTTGGCGGACATGCGCCCCGCGAGAATGATCTGAGAAACGTCCCCGAGGCTCTATGTCTCAAAATATTTCACATCCGGCCCTCCGAGCGTCACAGAAGCCTGTTTTTCGCCATCTTGACGCTCCCTCGAAGTCAGGAAAACAGGGTGTATAATCTGACCATGACCCCATCACGTGAGTATCGACGATGAAGGGGTTTGACCATGATCAGCAGCAACTTCCGGCTACTATCCGACCAGAAACTCATTCGGGATCTCAAGCATCAGGTTCGTACCGAACGATCGATCACACTTCGGATCGTTCATCTATTGATTGAGGTTGAGCGGCGAAAGCTGTACCTCACGCTTGGCTATTCATCGATGCACGACTACGCGAGCCGGGGACTCGGCTACTCCGACTCGGCAGCGTTCCGCCGAATCAGGACGGCCAGGTCCATCGCGCTCTATCCCGAGATCGAGGGGATGATCGATCGGGGAGAGCTATCGTTCTGTGCCGTGGCAAAGATCTCCAACAGCCTCACTCCGGAAAACAAGAATGAACTTCTCCGAAGAGTAACCGGGAAGAGGCTTCGGGAAATCGACGCAATTCTTGCAGAAGACAAGCCGGCCGTTCGGATTCGTGACAAAGTAAAGCCCATTGGAACAATTGAACCACCTAACTCTCTCACCAGATCAGACGATCTCTTTATGTCAAAACCAAACCGACCAGTTTCCGACCGCCGAAATGGCGGTCAGGAAGTGACCACCCCTCGCAAAATGCAACGCCCAATTGACAACCCGAAGGAGAGTGATGATCGAAGCAACCAACGCGAACTCCGCTACAAGATCGAGTTCTCCGCCGGCGAAGACTTCATAAAAGAACTCGCTGAAGTCCAGGCACTCCTCTCCAACGGAACCGCAGGACAGAGCTACGAGCAACTGTTCCGAAAGGTCATGGGCGAGTATCTCGAACGACATGATCCGGCGAAGAAGCAGGAAAGAAGAGAGAAACGAAAAGAGCGGGCGGAACGTGGTGCCGGCTCGGGTGCAGCCGAGCCTCTGCCTGACAACCCTGTCGTTTGCCAGGAAATGAGTGGTGCTCAGCGCCAAGAACACCGTTCCCGCCAAATTCCGTCACATCTGCGCGATGAAATTGCTCTCCGCGACGGCCATCGATGCACATTCATGGCACCTGACGGCACACGATGTGATGCGACCCGCCACCTGCAGATCGACCACATCACCCCGTTCGCTCTCGGCGGAGAACACAAACCATCAAACCTCCGTCTCCTCTGCGGACCTCACAACCGTCTGGAAGCGGAGAGAATGGGGCTCGCCCCGCCCGAACGAGAGGTCCTTTAGTTCTGGGGACACAATACTTAATTCCCACGCTCCGTTTTGGCGGAATTAAGTATTGTGTCCCCAGAACTAAAATAGGAGTCCCGCAGGGGCCACTCGTGAGGAGGGTCGACCGGCGTGGAGGGAGGCACCAGGGTTGACGGAAGTCGGGAGTCCGATAGTAGCCGACTGGACAGTCGTGTAATTCGAGCGACAGGCTTTCCCGGGAAGGCTGTTCTGTGCTATTGTGGCATGTTCGTGCCCGTTCCGGCTCGTATCGACCCCGGGGGGCGTGCTGGTAAATCAAAAGCGCCCCGGCGCAGGATACTGTCCTCCCGGATGATTGGATCGAGAGAGGGAAGCTCTTTTGTTCGAAGAGATCAGCAGAAAACTGGACTCCGCTTTTCAGAAGCTCCGCGGTAAGGGTAAGCTGAACGAGAAGGATGTAACCGCAGGTCTGCGTGAAATCCGTCTTGCCCTTCTCGAAGCGGATGTTCACTATAAAGTGGTCAAAGAGTTTCTGAGTGCTGTTAAAGAACGGGCGGTCGGGAACGAGGTGCTGAAAAGCATCACCCCCGGTCAGCAGATCGTCAAGATCGTCCACGAGGAACTGGTCAAACTGCTTGGTGGACAGAGTGCGCCGCTCAGACTCGCCTCCCAGCCGCCGACTGTCGTTCTGCTCGCCGGTCTCCAAGGTTCCGGTAAGACGACATTTGCCGCCAAGCTCGCAGCCCGATACAAGAAGCGGGGGAAGCGACCCCATCTGGTAGCGGCCGACATCTATCGGCCTGCGGCGGCGGATCAACTGGAGCAACTCGCCGAAACGATCGGCTGCACGATTACAAGAGGCGAGGAGGGGGAGTCGCCCGAGTCGATCACAGAGCGGGCGATCCGTAAGGCCCGCGGCGATCTGAAGGATCTGGTGATCGTCGATACGGCAGGACGGTTGCATGTCGATGATGATCTGATGGGCGAGATCGAAAGAATCAGTGCTGTCGCTGAACCCCATGAGACACTTCTTGTCGTCGACGGCATGACCGGCCAGGACGCAGTCAACGTGGCTACCGCTTTTCAGGAGCGGATCGGTCTCGACGGCTTCGTTCTCACCAAGATGGATGGCGATGCCCGGGGCGGGGCGGCGCTTTCCATCCGGCACGTGACCGGAACACCTGTCAAGTTTGTCGGGGTGGGAGAGGGGATCGAGGCCCTTGAAGAGTTCCATCCGGACCGGATGGCGACTCGGCTTCTCGGCATGGGTGACGTGATCACTCTTGTTGAAAAAGCGGCCGAGAGCATCGATCATGAAAAGGCGATCCGTCTCGCTGAGAGAATGAAACGGCAGCAGTTCACGCTGGAGGACTTCGCGGATCAGCTGAAGAGTCTGAAAAATATGGGCCCCCTCGACCAGATACTCGGTATGATTCCGGGTGCGGCCAAGCTTCCGAAGGGGCTTTCAGTAGATGAAAAAGGGCTTGGTCGGGTCGGGGCGATCATTTCGTCCATGACGCCGACGGAACGAGTGGAACCAGTGATTATCAACGGAAGCCGGCGCAAGCGGATCGCGGCCGGCAGCGGTACATCCGTACAAGAGGTCAACCAACTCTTGAAGCAATTTGATATGATCCGCAAAATGATGAAACGAGCCGGTAAGAAAGGGCGCCGGGGGCTCATGCCCATCGGCTTCTGACCGGCCGGGTAAAACGGGAACAAACGGGGCTTCCCCGGTAGACCGAAAAAAAAGAGGAGAGATTCGGTGTCCGTAAAGATGCGACTCGCCCGACACGGGCGGAAAAAACGTCCCTTCTACAGAATCGTGGTGGCGGATTCGCGCCGCGCCCGGGACGGAAGGTTTATTGAGATTCTAGGAACATACAATCCGCTCACCAATCCGGCGCGTGTTACCGTCAATCAGGGAAAAGCATTCCATTGGCTCGGCGAAGGGGTGGAGCTCACCGGTACGGTGGAGAGGATTCTCCGCAATTCCGGCGTGCTGGCCCGCTATGAGGCGGTCAAAGGAGGCGAGGAACTTCGGGAAGAAGAGATGAAAATCTCCATGGATCTGTTTGCCCATGAGCTCGACTCCCACGGGTCGAAGCGAAAAGGGAAGCGCAAAGTCGCTTCGGGTCCGGCCGACGAGGCACCAGCCGCAGTCGAAGCACCCGCAGAGGTTGAAGTGACTGCCGAAGCACCTGCAGAGGCCGAAGTGACCGCCGACGCAACAGCCGAAGCTCCCGCGAAGTCCGAAGAGCCGGCCGCCGACACCGAGTCCTGATTCGATCAACACAGTGAGGACCTTGCAACATGAAGGATATGATCGAACATGTCGCCCGGCTATTGGTGGAAGATCCCGATAAAGTCCGGGTCGACAGGAAAAAGCGCGATGATCTGACGGTTTTCGAATTACGTGTAGCGAAGCCGGACCTCGGCAGGGTAATCGGCAAGAATGGCCGGACCGCCCATGCCATGCGTTCACTGCTTGGTGTCCTTTCCTCCAAGGCGGGCGTAAGGGCTGTGTTGGAGATCGTCGAGTAGGGCGCCGGAAATGGTGGAAGAGGAACGAATTCGGATCGGATCGATCGGGCGGCCCCACGGCATTCGTGGGGAACTCCGTATCCATGTCGATCGGCGATATCGAGATCAGATCACCCGGCTTGACAGTCTCCTCGTCGGCGAGAGCGGTTCCGACTCGACGCCGTCACATGTGGAGGGGGTCCGCCCCCACCAGGACGTCTATCTGGTCAAGCTTGAAGGGGTGTCCGATCGGGACGCCGCCGACGAGTTGCGCGGTCTCTCCGTAACCTGCCCCGCCTCGGCGCTCATTGCCGCGGGTGGCGTGGGACCTTTCCCGGAACAGCTCATCGGATTCGATGTAGTAACCGAAGAGGGTGCTATGATCGGCTCCCTCGAAGATGTCGTTGAATGCCCGGCCGGTGAGATGTACGTGGTTCGCGAGGGGGAGAAAGAACATCTGATCCCCGCTGTTCCTGAGATGATCCTGGAGATCGACCTAGCAAACCGGCGAATCACAGCCCGCCCGGTACCCGGCCTTCTCGATCTGGCCGAATAGAGAAACCGATCACGACGATGCGCTTCCATGTTGTCACCATATTTCCTGAGCTCTTTCCCGGACCGCTCGCGTACGGCGTGACCGGGAAGGCGATCGATGCGGGGCAGGTCGAGATCATTCCTGTCGATCTCCGAGACTATGCACACGATAAGCACCGGATGGTCGATGACACGCCCTACGGTGGGGGATCGGGAATGGTGATGAAACCGGAACCTCTCTTCGAGGCGGTGGAATCGATCCGGCAGAAAGCGGGTATCGAAATCCCGGTGGTCTATTTGACCCCCAAGGGGGAGCCGTTCAGCCAGAAGCGGGCCGGAGAATTCAGAAAGGGCGATCAGTGGATTCTGGTGTGCGGCCGCTATAAGGGAGTGGACCAGCGCTTTCGAGACACCCTGGTGGATCTCGAGATTTCTCTTGGGGATTTCGTCCTCTCGGGCGGCGAGATTCCGGCGCTCGCTCTCATGGATGCCGCGATCCGGCTTCTGCCGGGGGTACTGGGGAACGAGGACTCTCCGGGAGAAGACTCTTTCTCCAGGGGAGGTCTCGATGGGGCGTACTATACGCGTCCCTCTGAATTCAGGGGCATGAAGGTCCCCGAAGTCCTGCTCTCCGGCAATCATGGGGAAATCGCCCGCTGGCGCGATCGTCAGGCGGACGAGGAGACGGGCCGATCCCGACCTGATCTACGAGGGGACGAAGGGGACACAAAAGAGAATTGACAGATAGCCAGGAGTTGCTACACTGGATTGTTCGTGGGAGAAACGGCTCCCACCAAGAAGGATGGATAGATCATGGACATGTTGAGACAGCTCGAGTCGGACAAGTTACGTACCGACCTTCCCGATTTCGGCCCAGGTGACACGATTCGCGTCGATGTGCGCGTCCGTGAAGGCGAAAAGGAGCGGCTCCAGGCGTTCCAGGGTATCGTCATCCAGCGCCGTGGTGCCGGCTACTCGGAGACCTTCATGGTTCGCAAGATCAGCGGTGGCGTTGGTGTGGAGCGTGTGTTCCCCCTCCAGTCACCGTCTGTAGCAAGTATTGCTGTGGTTCGCCGCGGTGATGTCCGGAGATCACGCCTGTATTATCTCCGTGACCGTGTCGGCAAGGCTGCCCGCGTGAAAGAGAAGCGGGGGTAGTGCTGGACGGCTTTGCCCTGTCCGGCCCGCTGATCGATCAGGTGATCGAGGCGGTCCTGGCAGATGCGAAGGCGCTCGGCCGGTCAAAGCGAAGGGCTTGGAAGAACGCATTTTTGACCCCCTCTCTGGAGGATTCCCTCCGGAAGAGGGGGTTTCTGTTTGTGGCCGGAGTGGACGAAGCGGGCAGAGGGCCTCTGGCGGGGCCGGTAGTCGCATCGGCGGTGGTCCTCCCGGAAGGTTTCGATCTTCCGGGGCTTCGTGATTCGAAGCAGATGACCCCCGAAAGGCGGCTCGCCCTTTTCCCCAGGATCCGGGAAGAAGCGCTTGCCGTCGGGATCGGCATCGTGACGGCCGGGGGAATTGACCGATGGAATATCCTGGGCGCTACCAGAGAGGCGATGGATCGGGCGATCCGCTCGCTCGACCGAAGACCGGACTGGATCATCGTGGACGGGAATCGCATGAGCGGTCTACGCCTCCCCCAGATCGCCGTCATAAAAGGCGATCGCAGAATCCCCTCCATCGCTGCCGCTTCCGTGATCGCCAAAGTTTTCCGCGATCGGATGATGGCCGGGTACGACAAACTCTATCCCGTCTATGGGTTCAGCGGCCACAAAGGCTATCCGACGACAGATCATGCGGCGGCAATTCACAGGCATGGGTCGAGTTCTATTCATCGAAAGAGTTTTCATGTTCCGGTCATTGAGGGGGATGGGTTGTGGAACGAGGGGAAATCGGAAGAAGAGGCGAGGAGTACGCGGCGCGCTACCTGACCCGGCTGGGTTATCAAATCCGAGTCAGGAATTTCCGGGTGCGGACGGGCGAAATCGACCTGATCGCCATCGATCGGGGAGTCGTCGTTTTTGTTGAGGTTCGCTATCGCAAAATGTCCGCCTACGGATCGCCGGCGGAATCGGTGGACTTCAGAAAGAGAAGACGGCTCATTCGAGCCGCGCGAGCCTTTCTCGGTACCAGGAATGTGCAGGCGCCCTGTCGATTCGATGTGATCGGTCTCCACCCCGACGACCGGGGAGGGGTCTCGGTCGAGCATATTCGAAATGCCTTCGACGCGGAGGGCCGCACCACGTGTTAACCTCGGTTTTTCAAGAGCCGAAACGGTGGTCCCGGCCGCACGGTTCCCCATGGAGACAACACATGATGAGATCCTGCCTGTTTGGCACCGTAATCACGCTTACCCTTCTTCTCCCGGCCCATGCCCGGCCGGCCGGTTTTGGCGACTATAAGCACGATTTCCTGCTGGCCGAGGAGACGTCTGATCGTGTCCGCTTCTTCGGGGCGATCACCGGCAGCTTCGATGTGGAGAGCCTTGCCGATGCCGCGGGCGATTCAGCAGCCACTTCATGGAAAAACTCATTCGGCAATCGATCGACCGGAACTGTCTGGGTCGCCGGTTCCCCCTCTCCTCGTGTTCAGTACTTTGTCGAGGGGATCTACCATCTGCAATCGGGTGAGTTTGAATCGGGCCAGATCCGGGGGGACTACTCGATCGTCGATCGTGCGCTGGCGTTCCGGTTCGGCCAGTTTCATTTCCCTTTCGGGATTGAAATGAGGGGGGCACCGACCAGGATCAATCGCTTTCTATCTCGGCCTGGCTCCAAGAGCGAAATTGTATCGGCTATAGGTATTTACGGAGATCTGTTCGATCAAAATCTTAACTACTTTGCGGCGGCCGCGAACGAATCTCCCGGATCGCCGACCGAAGCCGCGAGCGTCGAGAAGAGGGCGAACCTGAATGAGACAGGTGTCGACTCCAACAATTCAAAGGCGGTCGGCGGAAGGATCGGATACTCCCCCCGGGCAGGTCTCGAAATCGGAGGGTCGCTTGCCTGGGACCGATTCGACGATTCCGGAGATCAGGTTTCGATCCTTCTGGGCGGAGATTTTTCCCTGAATGACGGGCCCCTTCATCTTCAGGCGGAAGGGACTCGCCGGCGGGTCGACGTGGTGACAGGAGAGCAGTTTTCCACTTCGTTCTATGGCCGGATCGCTTACAAGATCGTCGAGGATTCGGAACACTTCGATTATATTGACATCCTGGCCGGTGTGGAGCTGATCGATCCGGACTCCGACTCGCCGAATGACCGGGTGACGACTTTTTCGGGCGGTCTCGCGATCTCACCGGCCAACGGCGTCGTTCTCCGTGGGGAGTACCAGGCCCGGCGGGAACAGACAAACGATATCGACGATGATCGGGTCTTGCTTGAGGGGCTCCTCTTTTGGTAGAAGGAATGAGCCGACAAGTACGAATGAGAGGCGGGCTGACCAGATCGGCCGGCGGGAGCGGGTAATCGGCCGGTCCCCGACGTCCGGCCACTGAGATGTTCTCGCTTCACGGAATGGGCCGAATCGTGGTACAATTTATGGCTACGCTTCCTGTTAAACCCCCTACGGTGATTCAATGACCCAGCACGATTGGTTCCTGTCAGCGACTATGGTGGTGGCCCTCTGCCTTGTGGGCTGCTCCACGACCGGCCCGGTCGGTGGCGATGATGATGATGATGACGACAATACGGGGAGGACCATAGAATTCATCGTCGACGAGGCGTGGCGTTTCTACGGCGAAGGGGATTACAAGGGAGCTCGAAACACATTCGATCTCGCCATCGGCCGCGACTCCACCTACGCGCCGGCGATTGCAGGGCGTGGCTGGTGCAATATCGAGCTTGGTTTTACAGGGCTCTCGCTCACCGAATTTGAAGCGGCCATCGCCGAGAGTCTGACCTTCGCCTCCGCTTACTATGGGGCGGCGTTCATGGCCCACACCCAGTCAATCAACATTCCTCAGATCGGGCTCCAGAGGCTGATCGATTCGATCGAATATGGGGAGGAAGGGCTTAGCCTGACCGGCGACTTCTGGACCTTTCCCCGGCTGGCGACTGTGAATTCCGTTCGCCTTCGAGTCCTTCTCGCCTCGGCCTACTTCATCCTGCCCAACTATCCTGCGGCACAAGGTCATGTCGACGCCCTGAACCCGGCCAACGGCCTCGATCCGAGCAGTCTTAATTACACACAACAGCTCTTGAGCGAGATTGAAAGCCTCCGAGGACAGCTCCCATGACCGTTCGCGTCTCCCATCTGTCTGTTCTCGTGTTGACCCTGGCCGCCATGGCGGTCGGGCCGAAGGTGGTGGCGGCACCGTTTGTCCGCGCCGAGGGGGACACGACCGTTCGCATCGGCCTGGATTTACTGAACGGCCCGCTCGACGTAACGGCGAACGGCAATATCACCTACGTTCTCTATCCGGCCGGTTTTCAGATCATCGATCGAGCCAATCCGTTCGAGCCGGATTCTCTGACTCAGGTACTCCTCGACGGAGAGGGCGGAAACGTACTCGTTCGGGGAGATTTTCTCTTCGTCACGAGGGGGAGCGCCGGCCTCTTCACTTTCGATGTTCAGGATCCCGCCCTGCCGGTGCCGGTCGATACGATCGCTGCTTTCAGCTCGTTCGGAGTCATGGACACCATGAAGCAGCGGTTGTTCGTGGCGGACCGTGACAGCGGTTTCGTTTCGATTTACATCATCGATCCGACCGATCCCGTTCTATTGAATCGATGGCCGTTCGACAACAATCCGATTATCGATTTCGTGGCTGACGGCAATGTGGCCTATATCGCGACTGAGCGCTCGGGGATCGAACTTCTGAATGTTACAGACTTCACCGTCGCCGAACTTGGCGGGATCAACATTGATCTCGTGGAGCACCTGGCCCATCAGGGAGAAGATCTATTCGCCTCGATCGGTGCGGGCGGTCTCATCAAGATTGATGTATCCGATCCCGAAGCCCCGAGCCTCGATCCCGACGCTTATGCGGTGGGAGACTCCATCCATGATCTCACACTGGTCGATTCTCTTCTGGTCGTTTCTGTCAATACTGCGGAACTGATCATGCTGCAACCGGCCGAGCTCTCTTCCGGACCGCTCGTCAGGGTTGCGCTCGAATCCGAGATCCTGCGAGTCGTGCCGGTCGGGTCGTCCGCGCTAGTGACGACAGTCAATTCCGGGGTCGTCACTGTCGATGTGGTCGAGCCGGAGGGGACCTCGTTTCTCTCTCGAGAGACATTTGCGGCAGCTTCGCTGCTCGGGTTCGATCTGGTGGGCGACACCGCTTTTGTGGCGACTCAGTCTCACGGAATCGTCCTGATCGATCTCGCAAATGAGAGGAATCCCGAAACGATCGATTCGATCAAGACAGGAAACGTCGCGACAAGCGTCGTCGTGATCGACAGCGTGGTCTATGTAACTGAAGGCTCTAATTCAGTCGGTTACTACACGAGAGACGGCGTCGAACTGGGTCACCTCCAGTTAGGTGGGCAGGTCATCTCTCTCGATCGAAAGGGTCCTGCTCTTTACGTAAGTGCCGGTCTGCAGGGCCTGGTCGTAATCGATGTTTCCAACCCGACCTCACCGCTGATTACCGATACGATTTCCGTGTCGCCGGCCGGCGGAGCCGCTCAGAGGGCGGACGTGGAAGGCGATATTCTCGTCATGGCCCAGGGGAATGCAGGCGTCCAGTTCCTCGATGTATCAGACCCGCTGCACCCTGTGAGCCGATCTTTCTGGGACTCCGATTTATTTATCTCAGACGCGGCCCTGACCGGAACACTCGCACTTGCCGTTCAGAGGCAGGGGGGAGTCGTGTCGCTCGACATCTCCGATCCCGGGTCTCCACTCCCCCTCGATACACTGGAGTTCGAAGCAATCGGCCTTTTCGGCATCGACGCCGTGGAAGGGCTGGCCTACATGATCGAATGGAGGGGGCAGGTAACCCCCGGAAACATTCATATCATCTCCACGCTCGACCCCTCCCGACTACGCCGAACCGACATCGTTCAAACATCCGGCCCACCTTCTTCGATCAGACTTAAAGAGAATCTGATTCTCGTATCAGAAGGACGATTCGGGTTCGAGATCTTCGCCTCATTTGAAGACTTTTCGCTCATTCCGGTGGGTGCTCACGATCCCGTGCTGGAGTTGATCAGCACGGCCGGTTCTGATCAGAGGCTTGTTGTGGGTGATAATGGAGGGAATTTCTGGTCATTCGGAGTTCTGCCCGGCGACTCTCTGGTGAGGCATTCCTCGATCAATCTGGGGGGAAGCATCGGTGATATCGTGGTTTCCGACCGCAGGGCCTTTGTAGTGGTGGACGGTGCGCGGGTTGTCGAGGTTGACATCACCAATGTGAACGCCATGTCGATCGTCAGGAATGTGGACCTTGAAGGGGGATCACCGGGCGGTCTGTTCCTTCTTGATTCGCTGCTATACGTCGCAGCAGATCAGGGAGGATTGCAGATCTACGACATATCGTCCGAGGATTTTACATCGGCAGTCGGAGGATATCTGACGGAGTTCACTCCGGAGTCGGATCTCATTCTGCCGGGTGCCCATCGGGTAGTGGTCGCCAATGGGATTGCCTATGTGGCGACGCGTTCGCAGAGCCCCGTACTCTTCATGATCGATGTTTCGAATCCTTCCAGCCCCGCCTTCCTGTCGAGTTACGATGACAACAGTGGCCGCGCTTTCGATGTCTCCATCTGGAACGGCTATGCCTATCTGGCGAGGCGCCAGCGTGGGATTACCGTGGTCGATGTCCGAGAGCCGACGCGCCCGGATTCGATTGAGACATTTGAAGATATGGTGGGAGCAAGGCGGATTGAGATCGCGGACGGCATTCTGTTTGCGGCAAGACGGGGCAATGGATTCTCAATACTTGATGTACAGAACGTTGCTCAAATCCAGACGCTTCATACGGAGCCTTCGATCGATCTTGTACGGGATATCTCTCTGTTCGGCACGTTCCTCGGCGTCTGCGAGAAGAGTTCGTTCTCAGTATTCCTGCAAGGATTTGCCAGTGTGGATGAAATCGCTCCGTCCTACTCGCTCGGTATTGTGCCATCCGCATTTGCCAATGCGTATGTGGACTTCATCGTCGCTGCTGACGAAGTGCTTGCGGCACGTCCCAACATCCGGTTCCAGATGGGAGAGGTCGATTCCATGCTCCCGGTCTTCCCGATCGATGTGCAGCGCGGAATTTACCATAGCACCTATCGCATGACGGAGATCGGCTTCGGAACGATTGAAGTGGATGGAGAGGATCTCGCCGGGAACAAGTCCCTATCGAGCAAGAATTTCTCGCTCAGCGTAGCCAGAGGAGCCAGGGGGGGAACGATCGTAGACACGACGGGGAAAGTGGAGATTGTCATTCCACCGGGAAAGCCGACCGGCGACACCTACTTCTATCTCATCCCCGAGGATGGACTACGTGCCCGTCTGCCGGAAGGGGCGCAGGCGCAGGCAGGCCCTTACCGCCTGACACTCGGTGATCTCGACCGGGGGGTCGAACTCCACTTATTTGGACTGGAAGAGCATGGCGAGGGCGGAGCTCCCGGCCTGTTCCGTTTGAGCGGAACTCTCTGGGAGGAGATTCCGGCCAGTTACGATTTCGCGACCGGCCGTCTGGATAGTGAGTTGCCCGGCTCGACGATATTCGCCGTTTTCGGGAAGGGGGGTGCGATTCCGGTTCCACCCTTGCGGCTGCTGCTCGGACCGAACAGGCCGAACCCCTTTAATCCCGCGACTTCGATCGAGGTCTCCCTTAACCGGGACGGCCGGGTCAGGTTGGTCGTCTATGATGTGCGGGGCCGCATCGTTCGCGAACTGATTGACGGGGCTCTCGAGAGCGGGGTGCGGACTGTCATCTGGGACGGCCGGGACCGCTCGGGGCGCCATGTGGCGAGCGGTCTATATTTCTCCCGTCTCGAGGCCTTCGGTGAAATCAGAACGCAGAAGATGATGCTGGTTCGCTAGATTCCCGTTTGAGACCTTCACCTTGACGGTTTCGGGCGATCCTTTTCGCTTGCGCCTCCGAGCATCGATGCTACAATTCGCCTGATTGTCCGGCGATTTCCGCTCCATGCAAACCCATCCGATAGTAAGCAAAGGCCCCCACAGGCAGATTGGCAGAATCGTGGCCACGCTGGAAGGCACACTCGAGCGCATCGTGTTTCGAAACGAGGAGAACTCGTGGACGGTGGCTCGTATCCGTGAGGAAAGCAGCGACCGGCTTCGGACGGCGGTCGGAAAGATCCCCGGCGTCAACGTGGGCGAATCCGTGCGGTTCGAAGGGAAGTGGATTCAAAATCCAAAATTCGGCGAGCAGCTCCAGATTTCGTCATACGAAGTACGCGCACCGGTCACTGAGAGCGGCATCGAAAAATATCTCGCCTCAGGTCTCGTAAAAGGGATCGGACCTGAGATGGCCAAGCGTGTGGTCGAACGTTTTGGTGAAGCGACGCTCGACGTAATCGACAGCGATCCCGGCAAGCTGCTGCAGATCGATGGGATCGGGCCGAAAAGGGTCGCCCTCATCAGGGAAGGCTGGGCCGAGCAACGAAGTGTTCGAAGCGTAATGATCTTCCTGCAGGATCTTCCGATCGGCCCCGGAATCGCGGCCCGAATCTACCAGACCTATAAAGATCGAACTGTGGAGGTAGTGCAGAACGATCCTTACCGGCTAGCCGAAGAGGTGTTTCTCGTCGGCTTTCAGACAGCCGACCGAATCGCACAGTCGCTCGGTATAGAGAAGACCTCCCCCCGACGCGCCGAAGCGGGACTCCTCCACATGCTGACAAAACTCGGCCAATCGGGACACGTCTGCTATCCCCGGGAAGACCTGGTCCGCCAGGCGGCCGAGTTTCTCGAACTGGATGAGGAAGCGATCGAAAGCGCGGTCGTCCGGCTTCAGGATGGCGGCACGATTGTGATCGATGAGATTGCGGCTGATGGGGAGGCAGTCTATCGAACGGAGATGGCGGACGCGGAGATCGGAGTCGCGGCCCGACTGATTCGTCTTATCGAAGAAGGCCCGGGGCGGCGCGAAAATATCGACTCTCTCGAAGCTCTTCGCTGGGCCGAACAGGCGCTCGATCTGTATCTCGGGAACGATCAGAAGGAAGCAGTGGAGGCCGCTCTCGAAGAGAATGTCGTCGTGGTCACCGGTGGACCCGGAACGGGAAAAACCACGCTGGTCCGGTCGCTTCTCGCGATTCTGCAAAGAACCGGCGACGAGGTAAAACTCGCAGCTCCCACGGGGCGGGCGGCCAAGAAGCTGGAGGAGGCGACAGGCTGCCCCGCCAGCACGATCCACAGGCTCCTCGAGTTCGACCCCCGGACGGCGACATTCCAGCGAGACGAAAAAAACCCGCTTACGGCAACCACGTTGATCGTCGATGAAGTATCGATGGTCGATCTGCCGCTCATGTTCAGCCTGCTTGTGGCACTCCAGCCCGAGTGCCGGCTGGTTCTTGTGGGCGACGTCGACCAGCTTCCCTCGGTCGGTCCCGGCAATGTTCTCCGTGACCTCATCCATAGCAGCCGGATTAAGACCGTATTTCTGCGGGAGATCTATCGCCAGGCGAGGGAGAGCCGGATTATCGTCAACGCCCACCGCGTGAACGAAGGGCGGATGCCCGAACTGGGCAAGACAGAGGGGGACTTTCGATTTATTGAACTGGAGCGCGCGGAAGATGTTCTCGAACGGATCCGAACACTCTTCGCGGAGGAAATCTACAAAGAGTATGGGTTTGATTCGGTCCGGGACGTCCAGCTTCTCGCCCCCATGAACAAGGGACTGGTAGGTGTACTGAATCTGAACCGAGAGCTTCAGCTTCTGTTGAACCCGGCGGGGCCGGAAGTCAAGAGAGATGACAAAGTGCTCCGGATCGGCGACAAAGTGATGCAGATTCGAAATAACTACGAGAAGGACGTGTTCAACGGTGATGTAGGACGGATCATGGATATCAATCCGACCAAGCAGGAAGTCCATGTTCGTTTCGGGCCGAGGACCGTGACCTACCCGTTCAGCCATCTCGATGAACTGACACTCGCCTACGCGATCTCCGTGCATAAGTCGCAGGGAAGTGAGTATCGAGGAGTGGTCATTCCCCTTTTGGGAGAGCACTATCCCATGCTCCAGAGAAACCTGCTCTACACGGGACTTACAAGAGGACGGGAGCTGGTCATCCTGATCGGTACACGCCGCACGGTCAGTATCGCCGTCCGCAATGATCGCATTGCGAGCCGCTTCTCCTTTCTCGCCGAACGGATCCGGCGGGGGTGACCTGATGAAGTCCCGCCTGCCGATCGCGCTCCTCCTGATCTTCCTGATCGCCAGGGCCGCCACTCTCGGCCTCTCTCCTCTCATGGACAAGACCGAAGGACGATACGGCGAAATCGGTCGCGAGATGGCAGAGAGCGGCGACTGGATCACACCGACCCTACATGGGGGGGAGCCCTTCTGGGGGAAGCCGCCGCTTCACTTCTGGCTCACGGCCGCGTCGTTTCGCCTGTTTGGTGTCAATGAATGGGCGGCCCGATTGCCGAGCCTTTTTGCGGGGCTGATCATTCTCATTCTATTCTTTCGGCTGGCGAAGGAGCTGGGAGGGGAGGCGACGGCCCGCATCTCTTCTGTCGTTCTCCTCTCTTCACTCCTGTTCCATCTTTTACTCGGGCAGGTCATTCTGGATGTCACGTTTACCGCTTGCCTGACCGGAGCCTTCGTCTCTTACGCTTATCATGTTCGGGACAGATCAGGCCGCCTCCCCGGTTACGGATTCTTTCTCTCCCTCGGGTTTGCGCTACTGGCGAAGGGTCCGGTGGGCGTGGTCCTGGCATTTCTGGCGATCGGGATACACGCCGTTCTTTTCCGCAGTCCCCGCCCTGTTTTTCGGCTGCCCTGGCCAGGCGGTATCCCGCTTACTCTTCTCGTCGCCGCGCCGTGGTATCTGCTCGCAGAGAAGAAGACACCCGGCTTCTGGAACTATTTCTTTATCAATGAACATCTGATGCGATACCTGAAAACAGATTACGGTGACCAGTACGGCCACGGTCATACGGCGCCGTACGGACTGATCTGGGTATTGGCTTTGGCCGCGCTTCTCCCATGGACGCCTATAATCCTTCGCTATTTCTGGAGGTCGATCCGGAGGGGGAGCGAGGTTCTTTTTGACGACAACGACACAGTAAAACTGATTCTGCCGTGGGCGCTTGCGCCACTCCTCTTTTTCACTCTCTCCCGATCGCTCTCGTTTCCGTATGTTCTCCCGGCGATTCCGGCGCTTTCACTTCTTGTCGGGCGAATACTGATCGCCGGTCCACCGAGACCTTCGTTCCTCGCCGGATCGGGTCTCGGGTGCGCCCTGCTTCTTATCGGCGGGGCGATCTACGGAGCGGTCGACTTCCGGCTCCCCCTCTGGAAGTCATGCCTGCTCGTCCTTCCTCTTGTCGTGCTGGCTCTTTCCGCCGTCTGGGCGGGGCGCCGGGAGAGTATCGCCCCCGCTCTCACGGTTTCCGCGCTCATCATCCCTGTTGCGATCTTCTCCATTACCGTTCTTGCCTCGAAAGAGGCGGGAGAGGCCAAGTCGACGCGCCATCTGGCAGTTGCGGTTCAGGAAGAAACGGGGGGGGAGGCGCGGGAAGTTCTCTTCTTTGATGGTCTGCCCTATTCGGCTGAGTTCTATTTTCGCGGGCAGGCGATCGATCTGGTCCAGGATCGAAGCGCCCTGGCCCGCGAGATCGCCGACCCGGGAGAGGAGATTTTGATTGTGCGGAAGAGCCGGGAATCGTATCTTCCCCAACCAAAGCCGGTAGCCCTCCGGCCACTTACCGAGAGTGGAAACTATACGATTTACCTGGTGTCGGAACCCTGATGGAACGTCGGCCGGCAGGTCGGCTTACTTTTCTGAAACACCTTCCCATGGGAGTCATCTACTTTGGAGCAGGCCCCGATGACATCGACAGAAGCTGTCCGGCAAGAGCCACGCCGAAGCGGTGCGGCGCTGCTCTGGGCCAGGGTCCGGAAGCTCCGTACTGAGGAGTTCCTGTTTTTCGCCCTGTTTATTCCATCGATGATCGTAACGATCTGGGCGAATATCGATCTGATCGAAGAGGGAATCCGATCCCGGAAAATTCGCGGGGGGGTCTTGAGGCTCCTGATTGTCCTGATCGTGGCCTTCCTGCTTCCTCTCCTTCACCGTTGGCGTTGTCGGGTCAGGAATCGTCTCGGGCGGGGACTGATCGAGTTCTTTCGCACCGTACTCCCCTTCGCCCTCTGTTCGGCGGTGTACACGAATCTTCACGACACCGTCCGGTACATTAATCCCCACGACATTCACGACAAACTCATGGCAATCGAACAGTGGATGTTCGGTTTCCAGCCGGTCGTGTGGGCGGAGCAATTCATCACCCCAGGCCGGACTGACTTTTTCAGCTTCTTCTATGCCAACTTTTTTGCCCTCACCCTGATCATCCCCATCGTTCTCTGGATCATGGGGAGGCGGCAGGAGGCGCGGCAGGCGGGGCTTGCCGTTATTGTCTGTTTCTATTCGGGCTACATTTTTTATGTGATTTTCCCGGCCGCACCGCCCCGCCTTTATTACGAATCCCTGGAGATGTTCACTATTAATCTCAAAGGGGGGGCGATCACTAATTTTCAAAATTCATTGATCGAGATGATGCCGAATCATGCCTCCCGTGCGGCGTTTCCCTCTCTCCATACCGGGGTCAGCCTGACTGTTCTGGTCTATGCGTGGAAGTCCTGTCGCTGGCTCTTCCCGATCCTGGCTATTTATGTGGTCGGGCTTCTCGCGTCCACCGTCTATCTGCGGCACCATTATGTGGTCGATCTCATCGCGGGTGCGATCCTGGTCCCCTGGGTGATCTGGGCGACTCCCCGGCTCGATCGATGGTGGGGGGGGGCTAACCTCCCATACGATCTGGATGACCGGTAGCGGCACGTTGACAACCACCCTGCCCCCGCCTAGACTCTTATAAGAGCGTGGCGGACCTCCCCCGGGAGGATCCGCGACTATTTCATTTTGAAAGGAGATCAAGACGCATGGCTTCAGAGCATGTCATAGACGTAACTGACGCTGACTTTCAGGAAAAAGTCGTTTCTGCCGACGTTCCTGTAATCGCCGACTTCTGGGCCGAATGGTGTGGCCCCTGCAAGAGGATCACACCGGTTCTTGAGGAAGTGGCCGGGGAGTATGGCGGGAAAATGCTGGTGGCGAAAGTAGATGTGGATTCAAATCCTAATATTGCGAGCAGCTACGGGATACGGAGCATCCCCACACTTCTATTCTTCCACAAGGGGGAAGTGGTGGACACCGTGGTCGGCGCGGCTCCAAAGAAGGACATCACGGACAAGGTCGATAAGATTCTCGCGTGATCCCGTTCCACCAGCAATCTGAATCGAATGAGACCCGGTCCCGGATGTGACCGGGTTTCTTTTCATTTCGGCCGGTTATTCTGGAGAGGTTTTACGGCATGGGAGTTCGATCGCGACCCACCCCCCCCCGATCATACAAGATGGGCGATCTGCTCGCTGAGGGGGATCACCGTGTCGTGGTCGTGGCCAGCCGAAGGGACGATCCTGAGCGGCAGGTCGTACTCAAACTGATTTCCCGCCATGCGCCGGAGCGGATGAAAAACCGATTCCGAGAGGAGTCCGTTCTTCGGAGTCAGTTACAGCATCCGGGCATATCACCCATTCTGGAGTGCGGGCAAACACCTGAGGGTGTGCTCTATGCATCATCTCCATACGTGGATAGTCAACGAATAGAAGAATGGGTATCCGCTGATCCGGTCCGCCGTTTTCTACCGGTAGCCGAGAAGCTCTGTGAGGCGGTGGCGTTTCTTCATGAGCGTGGGTTCCTGCACGGCGATATCAAGCCGGAGAATATTCTCTTTCAGGCAGAGGGGGAGGAAATCCTCGAGCTTCAGTTGACTGATTTCCTGCCACCCCTTTTCGGGAAGGCCGATCGGTTCGGCACGATCACCGGGACACTCGAGTACATGGCGCCGGAGACGATTCGCGGACAGAGCGCCGATCATCGTACAGACCTCTACTCACTCGGGATCACATTTTACGAGTTTCTGCGGGGCTCTGTACCCTTTACCGGGGAGGCCACGGAGATCGCCCGCCGCCACCTTGACGAAATCCCCGATTGGGAAGATGTCCCGAAGGACGTCCCGAAACTCTGGTGGTTGACGATCGAGAAAATGCTGCAGAAGAGCCCGGCTGACCGTCCGCAAAGCGCGATCGACGTGCTCAGCGATCTGACCGGGAAGGAGTGGCGGCGCCGGAGAGTCGCGGTCCCGCCGGCACCCCATTTCGTCGGGCGGGAATCTGTAATTGAACAGTTCGATGCCTGGCGCCAGGAAGCAGCTTCGCCCGTCTTCGCAGTGACGGGGGAGCGTGGTTCCGGACGGAGTCGCCTGCTCCAGTTGCTCGCGACGACCGAGCGGCTCGCGGGCTCGACGGTTTATGCCCTTGCCGTTCCCGCATCACGGGAAAGTCGGCCCTATGGTGGCCTCAGTCTCCTGGTAAACATGCTGACCGACGGGGTGTCGAGTTGGGATGTGCGTTGTTTTCTCCCCCACGGGGGGGAGGTCAGTGAAGAAAAGCGGGGTACACGAGGCGAGGAAGTCGCCCTGTTCCGCAACATTGAAGACTCGCTTCTCAAGATCCTTGCCGATGCCGGCGACAGATCCGATCGCCCCGCCCTTCTCATTGTCGATGACTATGAGCATCTCGATCGTTCCTCTCGCCGATTTCTTCGCTTTCTATTGGACAGGGAAAGGCCGGGACCGCTCCGGTTGGTTCTTTCGACCCTCCGTCCGGAGAACGGGGCGATCCCAAGCGTACTCGAGCCGTTCCACTTGCGCGGGCTCGTGCAGATCGCTCCTCTCTCCCGATTCAGCGAAGAAGAGGTTTATCAGTATCTCCGAGGGATGCTCGGGCCGGGTGAGTTCAGCCCGGAATTGATTCGGCAGGCGTCCCGGATCTCCGGCCGCCTCCCTTCCCGACTGTCTCTTCTCGTTCATGAGTGGGTGAAGCGCGGGGCAATTCGTCGTCGCTATGACACATTTTCGCTCTCTAAAAAGGTGGAGGATACTCCGCCGATTACAGACGAGAATCGTTCGATTCCTCTGGGCGAACTCGATCCTACGGAGAGGCTGCTCGCAGCGGCGATCGCATCGGCCCCCGCGCCGGTTACAGGACCCCATCTACGCCGGCTTCTCAAGATCTCCGATATGGATTGGACAAGGGCGATCCGACCCCTCGTAGACCGGCTGCTGGTATCAATCGAAAGCGGGAACGAGGGGGACGTCTTCCTCCCGAGGTCAGAAGAGATTCGCGCCGGCCTGACGGGTGCCGTCTCGCAGGATGAACTCACACGAATCCATAAGCTGGCTTCCCGGCTATCTCGGGAAGGAGAGAGGAAAGGTGTTCCCGGTGCCCTTATGGTCACCGCGCACCACCTGGAAAAAGTCGGCTCCATTGCCTCCGCATGCCAGAAGTACATTGAGGGTGCTCAGGAGTTCGAAGAGCTTTACGCATTTTCCGACGCGGCCGATGTTTATCGAAGGGTGATTCGGCTCGGGCAGGGTCGAATCCCGACTCACGCGCACAGCCTGGTTCTTTATCGCCTGGCACTCGTCCGCAATCGGATCGGTGAGTCCCGGGCGGCCCTTGCCGCTCTCCGTTTGCTCGCCCTCAAGCTGGCCGGTCGTCAAAGAGAGATCACCTTTCTCGTGCGTGGAGAACGCCTGCGAGGTTGGATTCTCTTTCAGATGGGGCGAGTCCAGGATGCGGAGCGGATTTTCAGTCGATTGAGAAGGCATGAAACGGCGGTTCCTGCAAGTGAGTGGGCCACTGTTCTCCGTGATCGGAGCTGGGTCGTCATGCGCAGCGGAAACTATGAAGAGGCGTGGAGGGATCTCGAACGGGCTCTCGCTCTTCTGAAAGGAAAGAAAGAGCCCCTCCTCCGAGGGCAGATCTACAATCGCATGGGAGGTGCCCTGTTCCTGCGGGGAGAGCTGAAGAACGCGGAGAGTTGTTTTCGTCGGTCTCTCCGAGCGCTGGAAAAAAGCCACCCATCTGAAACGCCTTCTCCGCTTTCGAATCTCGCCCTGATCGCCCGGTCCCGCGATAATCTCGACAAGGCGGCGGCTCTTCTTCGGAAGGCGTCCGGCCTGGCTGCACAATCGAGCGATATACTTGAAGAGGGGAGAATCCAGGAGGATCTTGCGGGTCTTCTTCATCGGCTTGGCGAATGGGGGGATGCCGAACGTGCTTTCACGCAGGCCGAGAGGACCTACCGGGAGTATGGGGAAGAGAGCAGAAGTCTTCGAGTCTATATCGGCCGGAGCCAGATGGCGATCGATCGCGGGCGACTCGACGAGGCGCTTCGTCTGGCGGATCGCGCGGTGATCGAGGCGAATCGCGCCGGTGCCCATCCTCAGATCCGGTTCGGCGGGCTGATGGTACTCGCCCGTTGTCATATGGCGCGCGGCGAGATGCAGTCGGCTCACGACGTACTCTCCGAAGGGAAGGCGATTGCGGATTCAGCTCCCGGTGACCGGCTGAAGGGCTACGCGCTCATTCAACTCGGACGCTATCACCAGTTGAACCGCCAGTGGCATGAAGTGGAGGAGACTCTTGGCCGTGCCATGGAGATTGCGAGGGAGGGGGAGGAGAAGATCAACATGGCTGAAATTCTTCTCCTTCAAGCGGAAAGCGCTCTCAACCGGAACAGGAGCGGGGAGGCTCGGGAAAAACTCGATGAGCTTGATCGACTCGCCAAGCGACAGCGTAATCCCCTCCTGAGCGGCAGGCTGGCGATGCTTCACGGCCGCGCCTGTGACGGCAAACGGCGGAACGAGGCGGAGGCCCGGCATTTTCAGAATGCTGTCCGGATCTTTACCAAGCTCGGTGCGCGGATTGATCGCGCTCTCGCCCATTCCTACTATGGGGCGGTCTCCCTCCGCCGGGGAGAACGGCGGAAGGCCAAGCGTCACATCGAAGAAGCGAAGCGGCTCTACGGGCTTGTGAGATACGCCTCTCCTCCTGCTTTCCTGCCTGAACTGATCGCGGCCGTTTCGCCCCAGTCCGATGGGATGGGGGAGGCATTCCGCTTGATCTGCCGGATTGCGGAGGGGATCAATACGCTTCGTGATTCTCAGAAGATTCTGGAATTCGTTCTGGACAAGGCCGTGGAGTATCTGGGGGCGGACCGCGGGCTTATCCTGCTGCAGACTGCCGACGGTGGCCTCGAAATGAAGGTAGCCCGGTCTCTGGAGGGGGGAGATCTCGATGACGTCACTCGATTCAGCAAGACCCTTCTTCTCGAGTCCCAGCGATCATCTGTCCCGATCGTCTTCGACGACACGGGGACCGATCGTCGTTTGAAGAAGACAAAAAGTATTGATGCCTATAATATTTTGTCTGTGATCACCGCGCCGCTTCAATTCAGGGGTGAACCGATCGGTGTGATCTATCTGGACAATTGTCACCGTGCGGGTGTATTTCACGAACCGGATAAACTCTTTCTTCGCGCACTGGCCGATCAGACCACTCTTGCTATCAAGAACGCTCGCTTGATGGAAGACCTGGAGCAGGAGAACGCCGATCTTCGGCGGGAGGTCACTTCCGGAACGAAGCCCGGAGAGATCGTCGGGCGGAGCGCGGCGATCAATAGCGTGGTGGAAAAATCGATTCGGGCGGCAACGAGCGATATTTCGGTCCTGATCGAAGGGGAGACGGGAACGGGGAAGGAACTCGTGGCTCGTCTGATTCATGAGAAAAGCGCACGGAGCGAGACTCCGTTCGATAAACTGAATATCGCGGCTCTGCCGACGGAGTTGATTGAGTCTCATCTGTTCGGACATGAGCCCGGTGCGTTCACGGACGCAAAAGAAAGAAAGATCGGCTACTTCGAAAAGCTGGATGGCGGCACACTCTTCCTGGATGAGATCGGAGATCTTCCTCTTGCCGCGCAGCCGAAGCTTCTGCGTGTCCTGCAGGAGGGGGAGTTCCAGAGACTGGGGAGCACACAGACAATACGCGTGGACGTCAGGATCATCGCGGCGACCCGATGGAACCTGAAGATGAGAATCGCGAAGAATCAGTTCAGAGAGGATCTCTATTACCGGCTCGCCCGTTTTACTATTGAAGTACCTCCTCTCAATCGCCGGATTGAAGATGTGGACCTGCTGGCCAGGCACTTTCTCGACCTCTATTCCCGTCAGAACGACAAAAGAGTGGACGCCTTGTCAGACGAGGTGATCCGATGCCTGCGAGTCTACGACTGGCCGGGGAATGTACGGGAGCTGGCGAATGCGATTGAGCGCGCTGTTGTCGTTTGTGGCGGCTCCCGGATCGAGCTGGTCGATCTCCCCGATACGGTTCGCGAGGCATGGGTTATCAATGCGGACGGAGCTCGGAAAGGGAGAGGCCTCACGCTCCCGGAAGCGGTCGCGCAGTTCGAGGGGCAGCTCCTCCAGAACGCACTCAGCAGGACAAGCTGGAATCAATCCCTGACCGCCCGACTGCTTGGCATTCATGAAGCGACTATCCGAAAGAAGATGCGTAAGTACGGTCTCGACCGTGATCCCAATCGCTCCTGATTAAGGGTTTTCACCTATCAGAGAGTGGCCCTGCTGAGTGATATTCTGTGATTTCAGGGAATTGTGCGTGATCGTACGAATGTACGAATTGATCGTACAAATGTACGACTAAGTGAATCTCCCGATCGAATGATCTTAACTTTATTAAATATAATCAGTTAGGATCCTATCCCCTCTCTCAACTCTGATTCGGAATTCGTACAAAAGTACGAATTCTCTTCTCTTGTGCTATTATCACTTTAGAAATGTCGTAAGATAGTAAATATCAATGGGTTACTATGCCGCTTTTTGGGGCGGCTCGCACGGTCATTGCAATTGAATGCCGTAATCGTCCAACCACACAAAGGAGGTCAACCATGACCGGAAGTGTCTGCGCACGAGCTCGATCTATCGTTCTCATACTTACTCTCACGCTCATCCTGGCCGTTTTCCCTGTGGGGCTCCGCGGGAATCATGACAACGACAATCAATCGGGCATCTCCTTCCCCGTTGCCTCCGCCTGGGCGGATGAGAGTGGAGATGGCACGGGCGGCGGTTCCCAGGGAGGGAGCGGATCCCAGTCCGAGCCGGAAGATCCGGGTTTCCCACACCCATAGGAGAGTACGGAAGCCGATATCAGATCCTGCTCCCCCACGAGCGTATTCTACCGGCTGGTCGCGACTGTACCAGTCAGAGAGGTTGGATGATGAAGACAGAGATCATGGGGATTCGATTGGTGGGGGCGGGCGCGATCGATGCGCCGTTCGATGCCTGTGGAATGAACGCCTCGCGGGGGTGGAGTCAGGCCTGTCCGCAATACGATTGGTATGGAACAGGCCGGAAGCTGGCGGACGCTCTTCGGAGCCGGGCCAACATTTTGCTGACAGGAGATGTGGCAAGCGGCCTCCGTTACCTGGAGCTCCGACTCGGCGAGACCGCCCGACTCATGTGCAGCGATCGGCTGAACGAGAGCGGAATCGACGCCTTAGTGGAGTCCTCTTACACCGGCAGGACGATCATCATCGAGGGGGTAGATCGGCTTACCTCCTGGGTTCAGAACGGGATACTCGATCTTCTTGAAGACGCCGGCGCTTCAGCCCGGAATGGGAGTCCCTTCCGCGTGATCAGCACGGCGAGGAGATCCCTCGATGATCTGGTCGCTCGAGGGGATTTCAATAGGGGTCTCGGGCTTCGATTGAGCACCTTGACGATTCCCATCCCTCACCGGGGAGCGGTAGGCGCGAGTGATACATACCTTGTTCCCGGGCAGGAAGCATGGGAGGTGGATCCCCTTTACCCGGTACGACTAAGGACAACATGACAACCAAGGACCGACCCTTAAGCAAGAGAGAGATAGCGTGTGCCGAGCGGGATTGGATCGGTCGATCCCTGCTCCGCTCTGCAGTCGATCAGGGGCTCCGGATCCCGGAGGGTTACGAGGGTGCGCTCAGCCGACTGGAGGCGGATTCGGAGACCTGGTTCGACTTCCTTGTCCTTTCAGGTCATGACGCAGTCCGTTTTCTTGTTCTTACGGAGAAAGAGCCATTCCCCTCCTGGCTTCGTATGAGGCTGAGTGAAGCAGCGGAGAGCAACAGTATGGCTGTGGTCGTCATTCCGGGGCGTCAGTGCGATCCAGTCGAATACCGGTTGGGAAGGCTGGAAGGTAATCCTCTCATCCTGGCAGTGACCAGAAGGGGCGATTCCAACGACCCCTCCAGTCTGTTCCGTTTTCGAATTCACATTCGATCGGACTGGGATGATATCAGTCTTCACAAGAAGGAGATTCAACTCTACAAAGGGAAGGATGGTCGGGAGCTGATTTCGATGTTCGTTCCATGCGCGGACCGGCCGGCCGGCCACGTTCTCTACCGTCTGCGGCCGGCGGGAAAGTCTCTCCGCCGAACGACCGTCTTGCTCCAGGATGGAGGAGCGATTCGCATCGAGAACGATCTATGGAAGAATTGGAGCGGCGCCGTCCCCCCGATCGACAAAGAGAGACCGCCTGGTAAGCCGCCGAACAGTCAGTACGTGTCGATCTACTACGATCGGGACGCCGTCGGCTGGAAGGATTCTCGTCGTCTTTCGCTTCTCCTGCAAATGGAGGAAATTCGTTCTCCTTCGGCGACCATGCTGACCGCCGGCATGGAGGCGGATGATGGAGTGCGTGAAATGTGCTGGAATCGGCGGCGGAATCGAACAGCGATCTACTATATTACAGGAGACCCCCTGGAGAACCAGGTGACCGTTAAGCGCCTCGCCGCCTGGTCCGGTCGGCCGATCTGACACGGCTCCCGTCCCCGTCTCACCCGGACAGTACCCTTTCCTCTGGACTCAATCTTCTCCTCCTGACTATTCTGACACCGTCCTCACCGGCCGATAAGAACGACGAGGGAGTTGATGGATCGTCTGAACAGTCTCAGAGAATCGACGGAGAACTGTGAGCTCTGTTCGCTTTCGCAATCGCGGAATCGCGTCGTGTTCGGGAGCGGCGACCGGAATGCTCGTGTATTCCTGATCGGGGAAGCGCCCGGGCGGAGCGAAGACCTCGGCGGCGAGCCCTTCATCGGTCAGGCGGGAAAGATGCTCGACGAAGCGCTCCGGCAAGCGGGGCTTACACGGTCCGAGCTGTTCATCGCCAATGTACTGAAATGCCGCCCTCCCAAAAACCGGAACCCGAAAAGAGAAGAGATCGATATGTGCGGGGCTTTTCTTGTGGAGCAGATCGAGTGCGTTGACCCGGAGGTCATCGTCCCCATGGGAAATTTCGCCCTCCGCTTTCTGGCGGGAAAGAAAGCGACCATCGGCGAGATGCATGGAGAGATGTTTATCTGGAAGGGGCGCACAGTACTCCCCATCTATCATCCCGCGGCCATTCTCTACAACCGGGGACTCGAACCGGTGTTCCATCTTGATTTCGTCAAAGTAGCCCGCATTCTAACTCAATCGAAAGGGGCGGCGTGAACGGTCTCGAGCCTCTGTTCAGGCCCTTTCTGGTCCTGATCGGACTCATGGTAGGCAGCTTTCTGAATGTCTGCGTCTACCGTCTCCCACGGGGGAAGTCGATCGTTACCCCGCCGTCCGCCTGTCCGAAATGTAAGAAGCAGATCGCACCCTGGGACAATATTCCCGTGCTCAGCTGGGTTCTTCTCGGAGGCCGCTGCCGGCATTGCAGAAAGCGAATCTCCCCCCGCTATCCCGCCGTCGAAATCCTGACAGCTCTTCTATTTCTTCTTGTGTCGCTCCGTTTTCCGATCGATTGGAAAATCACTTTCGTCCTGTACTATACATGTGTCATGCTCGCGATCACACTCACGGACTATGATCTTCAGCTCATCCCGGACTCTCTCTCACTGCCGGGAATTCCGATCGGCTTTCTCTATCATGGGGTTCTCATGGGGGAGTGGGTTGACTCGCTTCTCGGAATCCTAGCAGGAGGGGGGTCGCTCTACCTGATTGCCGAGCTCTACTTTCGAATGAGGAAGAGGGAAGGCATGGGGGGGGGCGATGTCAAACTGGCTGCGATGATGGGGGCGTTCCTCGGGTGGCAGAGCGTTTTTCTGGTACTCTTTCTTTCCTCCCTTGCCGGCGGCCTGGTAGGTATCGCTCTAATTCTGTTTCGGAAGAAGTCGGGCACTTTCGCGATTCCGTTCGGCGTGTTTCTGGCGCCGATCGGTTTTCTCGCTTTGCTTTACGGAGAAACGTGGATTGCTTTTTATTTAAAATACGTGATCATTCAGTAGGCCGCCCGAATCCGATCCCTACGAGAAAGACCTCCACACTTCGGTCCCGCGAACTCTTCGGTTTTCTCTCCATGAATTTACGGAAACGCTTGCGGGCTTCATCGCGTAACGGGGGGAGATCTTCACCTTGAAATACCTTTGCAAGCCACGACCCGCCGGGCCGGAGCAGCGCGATGGCGAGTTCCAGGGATCGCCTGGCCAGCTCGACTGAGCGAGCGTGGTCTGCGAAAGGAATTCCCGTCGTCTTCGGTGCGGCGTCGGACATGACCAGATGAAATCCGTCGGGCGCCCACTTCCGAATCTCGTCGGGGTGGAGCGCATACATGTCTCCCTGAATAACATGAACGTGGGAAGGGAGAGAGACGGTTACAGGGGTGGGGTCGACGCCGACGATTCGGCCGTTCGGCCCGACTTGCTTTGCGGCGTACTGTAGCCATGATCCAGGAGCGCACCCCAGATCCAGAATGATCGACCCCTTGCGGATCAGTCGATCTCGTTGATTGATCTCTTCCAGTTTGTAAACCGAACGGGCGGCGAAGCCGTCTTTCTTGGCCTGCCTAAAAAAAAATCGTCTTTGCGAAATCGGCTCAACTGTCATTCTCCGTCAGAATTTTCTCAATCTCTCCACCATCGGTAGCAGCGAGAAGGGCCTCCTGGACCGAGTCCTTCTTGAGAAGTCTGGCCATGCAGGCGAGTGCTTGAACATGCGATGTCGTGGCGTCTTTGGGCGAGATGACCAGGAAGATGAAGCGGCTCGGCTGACCGTCGATGGCACCGAAGTCAATGCCATCGGGAACCAGAGCGAACGCGGCCGCCAGCTCTTCCGTTCCCGTCGTCCTGCAGTGGGGAACGGCCACACCCTGTTCGAGCCCGGTACCCTTCTCTTTTTCCCGTGAGATGACATCAGCCAGGGCGGTTTTGGGGTTCTTGATCCGACGGCGGAAGGATAATTGGTCGACAAGTTCCCGTATCAGGGCATACTTGTCTTTGGCGGGAGGCCGGACTAGTATGGCCTCCGACTCCAGAATGTCAGCAATCCTGATCATGCTCAAAAACACCGCTTTGAAACAGAGTGGAGGGGACCGCTTGCCCCACCCCCTCAGCATTGATAAAATATGCAAATCGCATAGGGAATGGTAAGTCTCTCCCCAAGATAAAGGCAAGGTACAATTCGCCCGATGAGTCCGAGCGGTAACACAATGAAGAGGGGGGGAATTCCGGCGAAAGCCCTCGCGGCCTCTGTATTGATCGGTGCCGGGGCGGGGCTGGCAGGCGTCTCGATTCATCTGTTGGCCCGCGGGGCGCTGGGGGCAGACGCTGCTACGACGACATTGCTTACCGGGGGAGTCCTTGCCGGGTCGACCGCCGGGCTGTTCCGAGCCGATGGGGCCGGCAGCCCGAACCGCCTCACAGGAGTGGGGGCTGTCCTATTCGGCCTCGCCCTCTTCCTGTTCCTGCTACCCGGGGGGCTCGCCTCGTCGATCCCTGCGGCCGGCGCGCTCCTCTCCTCACTTCTTCTCGCCGTAAGCTCATTCCTGGCCACTCGATTCGTGCTGGGAACATCTTCCGAAGTGACGTGGTCATTGCGAGCAGGCGCGGCGGCGCTGGGCGGGGCACTCGGTCTCTTCCTCGCCTTCATGCTGCTCCCCACTTTGGGGGTGATCATGTCGGGGGCGATCGGCTTCTTTCTGGCCATGATCGGGAGCATGATTCCCCGCGACCTGAGCGAAATCCCGATAACGGAGGGGGCCGGGAGTCGGGGCAGTACTCTCATTCTGCTTCTTTCGGGCGCGAGCTTCGGCCTTGCTGCCATCTGCACCGGCCGTGTTCTGGAACTGATCATCGGACCCACGATTCGAAGCGGTCTCATCGCCTGGACTACGCTCTTCGCGGGGACCGGCCTCGGGCTTCTGCTCGCCTCGGCGCGCGGCCGACATAGGTCTACCTGGCCGACGGTCCTGCTCCTGCTGGCGGCGGGCTATCTCCTGGCAGGCGAAGTCGCCCTCCATCGTTCTCTTCCCTGGTTTTTCATCGATGCTGTCCGGGGGCACTCCCTGCTTCTTGGCGATGTCTTCCTGACTCGTCTCAAGATCGCGGTCCTTGTGATCCTCCCCTGGAGCCTTCTTATCGGAATCCTTCTTGGTCGGCTCACGTCACCCGGAGTGGGGACCGAATCTCCTGGAGAGACCGGCCGGATCGGGCCGGCGTGGTTCGGGTCCGGGCTGTTCGCGGCACACCTCGCCTGCTATGCCCTTCTCCCGGCAGCCGGCATTCACAAGCTGTTTCTCGCTGCCCCCCATCTGCTCTTTATCGGCGCGCTGATCTATCTCTTCCTTGCCAGGCCGTTGTCAACGCGGGTCCGGATCGTGATCGGTCTGATCGGGGGGGCGAGCATCCTGATCCTCTTCCTGAATCCTCCCCGATGGCGACCGGGACTCCTGAATACTGGTCCCTACCGGTACGCGATGCTCTATCAGGACCGAACCGAGGGTGAGTTTGTCGGGGAATTCGGAATCCCACCCTCGTTTTATCGGGAGGGGAGAAACGCGGTTATTTCGATGACCGGTACGGCCGAATCAAGACAGATCAGGACGAACGGTCTGATCGAGGAGCGGGATTCCGAACAGAAGGCGCTCTACAACCTGCTCGCCCGCTACCCGCTTCTTTTTCGGCCGGCTGCAGAAAACGGACTCGTCCTCGGGGTGAGGGCGGGACAATCCTGCGGTGCGCTCGTGGCGACCGATCTGAAAGAGATCAAGGTCGTCGAACGAGAGCAGGCTCGCGATGAGCTGATGCGATTCTTCGGAATCCAGAACAGGGAATTCTGGAAGGATGAACGATTTCAGATCCGCTACGGCGATCCACGGGCCGTTCTCCGTGCCGACAGGGGATCGTACGATCTCATTGTCGGCCAGCCGGTTGATTATTGGGACAGGAAGAGCGGCCATCTGCTCACGCGGGAATTCTTCACGGAGATCGCGGATCATCTGACGGACGAGGGGGTCTACTCCCATTGGCTGCCCATGATCGGATTGCGTGAGCCGGAAATCCGTCTCTCCCTTCGGACGTTTCGCAGCGCATTCGACCACGTTCTCGCATTGCGTGCGTCCCGGCATAACGGACTTGTTCTGATCGGAAGCGCTGCGCCGCTCCGGTTTCCTGTAATGAGTGTGCTCGAAAAACTGCGGGATACTGATTATCGGGATGCGTTCATAGAGGCGAATATCAATGCGCTCGAGGAGATTCCCGTGCAGCTCCGTCTCGATCAGGACGCGATCGATTCCTATGCAGGGGAGGGACCGCTGAACCGAGACAGTAACCTTCGTCTGGAGTTCGATTCGGAAGAGGATCTCATGTCTCTCTCCGGGAGACGTACCGATGCCATCATGCAGGCCCGCCATTTTGACTTCGGTCCCTATCTTGATTTTGACGGCCTGAACGAGACTCAGATCGACGACCTCTACTTTGAGATCGCCAGCGAGTTCATCGCTCCGAAGTTTCAGTATCTCCCCGGCGGATTGAGTTACGCGGAAGAGGCGTATCGCAGGAAACCCGATGAGACAACGGCCATTCTCTATCATCGCTATCTGAGAGAGGAGCGGGGAGACCCGTTGGCGGCCGCCGCTCTTCTGGAGACCGAGCTGGCAAGACTGCCGGACAATCCTTTGCTGATCAAGGAACTCGGCTATGACTACTTCGACCTCGGCCGGCACAAAGAGAGCAAGTCGCTTATGACTGAGGCGATGAAGACAGGACGCCTCAACCAGTGGTACTACTTCCACCGTGGAAGAGCACGGTTGCAGACGGGGAATACGGAAGGAGCGCTTGCCGATCTCCTGGAGGCGAGGCAGATCGATCGACTGGCGGATAAGACCGGCCGGATCAGCTACTGGATCGCCCTTGCTTATATGAAGACAGGTGACCTGGAAGAGGCGAATGAGTATCTTGCGCGGGTGCTGAAAAAGAATCCGCGCCACGCGAATGCCCACTACTTTTTTGGGGAGAACAGCGTCGCTCTCGGCCGAATCGCGGAGGAGAGTTTCCAGAAGGAATATGTGATCGCATTCAACCGGACCCGGGCGGATTCAGTATTCAGGTGGGCGGAATCCCGAATATTTGACGAAAATCACGCGGAGGAGGTCGAGATTGATCTCGCTCGTGTCATCAATACGACACCCAACCACTTCGGCTCCTATATCGCGCTGGCGGACTTCTACGGTCACCGGGGGAATGAGGCCAAAGAGGGGGAGGTGATCGCGCGAATGGTGCAGCAGTTCCAGGGGAGCAAAAAATCGATCGTCCTCATCGAGCGTTATGCGCAGGCGACCGGCGGCCGGGAAAAGCTGATTCGGTTCCGGAAGATCGTGAGGGGACTGCTCGAAGGAGGGGCGTAGCCCGGCTTTCTTGCCCGCCGTCAGCCCTTGTCGGAGCGTGACAACATTCCGTTTTCGAATCCGGGAATATCCAGAAAAAGGTCCGTCATGATTCCTGTCGGAACGGCCAGCTTCGTACGGGCGAGATGGAAGAACTCCTGGCTGCTCGCTTTCCGATAATCACCGAACCATTCCTGCAACTGGTGATAAAACTCGATCTGAGTCTCGTGCGCTTCGATCGCCTCGATCTTACTATCCACGGCGCTCTCCGGAATCTCGATGATGGCGTTGATTTCATCGTCTGAGACGAGTTGAATCTCCCGCCTGCTCTGAAATCGCCCACGGAACGATTCAGGAATTGCCCACCCATAAAGTTTCAAGGGGTGATGATCACCGGTTTCTCCGAATGCTTTTTCGCAGAATCGAAAAACGGCAATATGGTCCGGGTGACCGGAGACGCCTCGCTCATGGAATGTCATCAGGATCTCCGGCCGGTGTCGATCGATTGCGCGGCGAACGATGGCGGTCCCCTCGTCGAGATCGACCTCATGCAGTCTGCTGTCCGGGAGGCCGATCATTGTCAGACTGGTTACCCCAATTGCACGGCCCGCGTTCTCCATTTCGACTTTACGACGACTGCCGAGCTCTTCCGCCGAAAGCGTTTTCGAGACACCGATCGACCCGGCTTCGCCATTAGTGAATATGACGAGGTGTACGGCTACCCCTGCCTTGGCGTAGAGCGCAAGCGTACCCGCCGGCCCGTAAGACTCATCATCCGGGTGAGCGAACACCGCCAGAATAGTGGGAACGTCATTCATTAGCGGAGCATACTGAGAGGGTGTGGATTGGTCAATGAGGGGGGCGGTCGGGCTCGAAACTCTCCCGATACCGCCGACCGGTCAGTCAGAAAACCTGGCCTGTTTTTCTGACTTGATTATGACTCTGAATCCTGTTACTCGCTGCTCTACCTATCACTTACACGGTCCGGGGGAAGGGGAGAGGGTGTCGTTTTCCTGGTTTGTCTGAACCTGACTCCCATCATGCGCAACTGGCAGAAGCCAGCGTCCGCAGGAGCTCAATTCCCAGCGTTGAGTTCGCTCCAGAAAGAATTTCCATTTTCTTCTTGATCGAACGGTCCATAAATCGTATGCTAATAACATGGCAATCGGAAGACCAACTGAATTTGACCGGCAGACGGCTCTCGAGAAGTCGATGGATCTGTTCTGGCGTAACGGTTACGAGGCGACAAGTCTTGCAGAACTGGTTCAGGAAATGGGAATCGGGCGACAGAGTCTCTATAACACTTTCGGTGACAAACACTCGCTGTTTGTGGAAGCTGTGAAACACTACATCGGCAGTAATGGTCAACTTATCGTTCAGCAGCTGCAGGCTCCCGGCTCCCCGTCAGGCAATATTCGAATCGCATTGGAACAGATTGTCGACTTCGTTCAATGTGGAGAATGCCGTGGCTGTCTCGTTACGAATTCCATCGTCGAATTAGCTCCGCATGATGAGGAGATTCGCTCCATCGTCCAGGCGATGGTCAAAGGGGTCGAGAAGACTTTGAGAGCTACGCTCGACCGGGCAGTGAAGGCGGGAGAAATTTCGGCGGATGCAGACACGAGAGCGATTGCCCGTTTTCTCAACAGCACGGTTCACGGTCTGGTTGTGCTTGGCAAGGCGTCCGCGAGCCGAGCCGTGCTGAATGACGTCGTCAAAGTTGCCCTCACGGTACTCAAATGATTTGTTTAGCTATATATGGATCGATCGTTCCAATTGTAACAATAGGAGGTACGGCAGTCATGATTTGACGAGAAGGAAAGTGGATGGTCGGGCCCCTCGCAAGGCCACGATCAGCAGCTGCAGTTGTTTGAATTCTTAACAACGAATACATGTACCCGTGAAAGACGGATAGAACAGGAGATATTTGCAATGACTTCCACGCTCAAAAACAAAGTTGTCCTCATTACCGGTTCCTCCTCCGGCATCGGTGAAGCGGCCGCACTCGCGTTCGCAGAAGCTGGTGCATCTCTTGTCCTCGGTGCCCGCCGGCAGGACGAAGGAGAAGCCGTGGCCCGGCGCATCCGCGACACCGGCGGAAACGCGGTCTTCCTGAAGACTGATGTTACCAATCCGGCGCAAGTTCAGGCCCTTGTGGATCTCGCCGAGTCCGAGTTCGGTGGTCTCGACGTCGCGTTCAACAACGCCGGTACGGACGGCGAGTCGGGGATGATCACCGATATCGACGACTCTGCATTCGATACCATTATCAATACGAACGTTCGAGGCGTCTGGAACGCGCTCCGCGCGCAGATCCCCGCACTGCGGAAGCGTGGCGGGGGCTCGATCATCAACACTTCTTCGGTTCTGGGCTCTCGAGGAGTTGCGGGGATGAGCACCTACGTTGCATCCAAGTTTGCGATTGAAGGGCTCACCCAGTCTGTTGCTCTGGAGGTCGCCAAGGAAAACATCCGCATCAACGCCATTGCGCCAGGGCCGATTCTTACCGCGATGCTCGAGAATGCAACAGGCGGAAACACCGATGCCTTCAATTCGATCGTTGCCATGGGGCGTCCCGGAACCACCGATGAAATAACCCCGGCTGTTCTCTTCCTCGCATCTGATCAATCCAGTTACGTTACCGGTCACTCTCTTCCTATTGGAGGCGGCTCAAAGGCGGGGTTCGTTACCAGCTGATAAGCAAGGCCATATTCACGGGAAACACATCCTGCCCAGAGGGCCCAGGCGTCAGAGACCTGGGCCCTTTGCTGATACCCGGTGGCTCCGGTCACGGCCTGGCCAGGAAACGACCCGCCGGCTTGTCCTCATTCGATAAACTTTCGTCGGGTAGGCGCCCAACATAGGTCGATACCGGATTCATGATAGTGCATCATAAAGGACGTTATGAGGCGCTTTGAGGATCCCGACACTATTTGAATTTTCTACCAATTTCAAGAAATATTGCTTGACAGGTTCTGGAGCCTGTCGAATTCGCTCGTCTCGCAGCCTCTACCCGGATCGCCTCAGAACGCCTCTCTTTATCATTGGTCGATTGAATGCGATCTTCTCGATTTAGTTTTCAAGTCCGGCTGCGACCGATCTTGTAGCGCCTCCCTCGAAGCCGAAAAAGGGGGTGTTAGAATGTGTGTGGGGCTTGGATCGACAGGTGGAACAGGAGGGGGATGACGATGATGCAAGCGGGCGATGAGGCAGCTTTCAAACAGTGAGATTGTTCAAAGGGCAGACCGGGCGGTCCGAAATGAGAATGAGTTGACGATTGCGATTCTGGATTGCCTGAATGAGATTGATCGGCGATCTCTCTACCTGACCGAAGGTTATTCATCTTTATTCGATTACTGCACTCGTCGATGGATGTACTCCCGCTCCAAAGCGGGACGGTACATTGCGGCTGCCAGATGCTTGAAGAAGTATCCCACGGCCCGGATTCTGCTCACAGATCGTAAGATCACGGCGTGCGGGCTCTCTCATATAGCCGGACTGCTGACAGATGAGAATGCCAAGACACTGTTCGAGGAAGTCTCAGGGAAGCTGTATGTCGAGATTGAGAAGATCGCCGCTTCCCGCCGGGTAGCGCCGAAGATCCGGGACTCGGTCCGGCCGATCGGCAAGAACCCAACACCGGCTATTGGGATGAACGGGGCTGATTCCGATGATCTATTTCAGTCCGATCCATTCGCCAGTCAGTCCCGGTCCGGGACTGATTGCAATGCGAAATCTCCGCCGCCTGAGTTCGAGGCTGACTCCCAGAATGGGACCGACCCGATAGAGTCCCTGCGGCACCGTTACGAGATCCGATTCTCCGCGAGCGAGGAGTTCTGCCGGGATCTGGAACGGGCGAAGAGGGTTTGCTCCCGTAGCTGGAATCTGGAAGCGATCCTGGGGCGAGCGCTCAAGGACCTGCTGGAGAAGCGCGACCCTGAGCGGAAAGAGGCGCGGCGGAAAAAGAGAGAAGCCGGAAAGCAGAGCAAGTCGCGAGGCGACTTACGGAGCCAATCGCCGGGCAATCCGGCAACAGTGGGCGGAGCAAGGTCAGCAACTGAAAAGAAGTCCTCCGACGAGGGCGCTCAGGCATCGCCCGCCCGTTCGCGACACATTCCGTCCCGTCTTCGCGATGCGGTCTTCACTCGGGATGAGGGACGCTGCACCTATGTCAGTGGAGACGGCATCCGATGCGGATCGACCGCACACTTACAGATCGATCACATCAGACCGTTCTGCCGGGGCGGGGAACATACGCTCGATAATCTCCGGATCTACTGCGGGAAGCATAATCGACTGGCCGCCCGCGAAATGTCACTTGCGGACCGTTGACCGGTGAGGGGAGATGCCCGCTACCGGATTGACCAGGCCTTTGGGAGGGGATATAATTCGCCCCATTATGAGTACGACAGAGACCAGCCATCGGGGCCAGTTCATCAATACGCTGCGGGAAGGTGATCAGGTGACCGAGCACTATCGTGTGACTCGGAAGACCATTCGGATCAGCCGGAAAGGTGATCCCTATCTCGACCTCCAGCTGACCGATCGGACGGGATCGATCGGCGCGCGTCACTTCGGTTCGAGGGGAGATGCGAACGATTCGGTCCATGCCTATGCGGACCTCTTTGAAGAGGGGGATGCCATTCGGATCGGTGGGCGAGTTGATACTTACCAGGGCAAACTTCAGATGATCGTCGACAGGATCCGGCCGAGCCTTCCCGAGGAAGTAGATCGATCGTTGCTCGAGAAATCGAGTGAACGTTCGCTTCCGGAGATGGAAGAGGAGCTGAGGGAATGTATCGGTCGAATCGATAACTCCCACATTCGCGGGCTTGTCGAGGCTGTGTTTGCTGATTCCGGATTCTATGATCGGTTCATAGAAGCGCCGGCCGCCACGCGGATTCATCATGCCTGGCGGAGCGGACTTCTGGAACACACGCTCTCCCTTTTGCGTGCCGCTTCCGCCCTCGAACCTGTCTATCCCGAGCTCGAATGGGATCTCGTCCGTGCCGGTCTACTGCTTCATGATATCGGCAAGACCGAGGAGCAGGGGGACCGCGCCGGCGACGACTACACAGTTGACGGAACCATGCTCGGCCATGTTTATCTCGGGGCGTACCGTGTGGATCGGGCGATCGACAGCATGCCCGACTTTCCGGATCATCTCCGAACCGAGGTCATTCACCTGATCCTCAGTCATCATGGCGATCGGGAGTACGGCGCGCCCATCGAACCGGCGAGTATCGAATCCGTATTCATCCATCATCTGGACAATCTGGACGCGAAAATCGCGCACACCAGCCAGGTGATCGCGAATGATCCGAACCCGCAGAAGCCCTTTACCGATCCCGCCGCGGCTGCCCCGATGTTCCGCCGCTATTACAAACGGGTGCGCTCGTCGTCCGGCGGCGATGACTGAGTCCGCCCGCAGACGGATCCTGATTACGGGGCCGGCCGGTTCCGGCAAGACCCATACAACAGCAGAACTCTTCCTCGAGCATGCCGGTCCGTCCGGTCGTGGAGCGCTCGTTCTTCTGCCCGACGGCGGGGCGGTCCGTTCTTTTCGTGATGTGGTCGCATCCCTCTCCGGCGGCCGGGGATTGGCGGATCAGAACATCACTTCCTTTGAAGAATGGTCACGCCGTCTTCTCGACTGGCCCGATGAGCAGACTCTCTCCGCGGAGACGAGAGAAGCGGAATCGCTTCTTCTTCTCGACCTCGCCGGGCATCTTCCCGAGCCGCTTAAGGGCCGTCTCGGAACGGCCGGCTATCGTCACGCCATACTTTCGTGGATCGCCGAACTCCAGGAATCGGGAATCGGATCGGCCGAGGTCGAGCGCCTGCTTGGTTCGCTCGAGTCATCTCCGGAACGGCTTGAGGTTCTGGGGCGGCTTCTGCAGATGTATGAAAGTGAGCTCGCGGAGCGCGGCCTGATCGCCCGATCTCAACTGCCCGAGTTCGCCGCCCGCCTGATCCGCGAGGGGGGGCTTCCGGAACCTGCTCCGACCATTCTTCTTGTAGACGGATTTCACCGACTCTCTCCTGTCCGGCTCTCTTTACTGTCGGTGCTCGCCGATTCGCTACCGATCACACGAGTCACTCTGCCGGCTCCGGACGGCGACGGCTGGATGGAAGATGCGCTCGAACGGACGCTTTCCTCGCTGGCGGAGATCGGGGATTGGGAAGAAGAAGCATTGAGCGAAAGAGAAAGCGTCCCTGATCGGCCGCCTCGGATCACTCTTTTCGAAGGGGGAGGGCGGCAGGAAGAGATGGAGCGGATTGGTAAGGAGATCCGCCGACTGACCATAGAAGAGAACCGGCCGCTCAGCGATTTTCTGGTTTTATTTCGTTCGGTCGATCCGTATCGCGAGGCGATCGGTTCGGCGTTCGCTCGCCTCGATCTACAGGCGGACTATCAGATCCGTCTGCCGCTTGCCGCGACTCCACCTGGACGGGCGTTTCTCGATTGCCTGTTGGTCGCTCTGGAGGGCGTGACCAGAAAGACGGTTGAGCCTTGTCTCAAGAATCGTATGTTCGGAGTCGCACCCGACCTGGCCGACCGTGTGGTGGCACTCTGGCGAACCCGGCCGGAACCTCCCGGCGGACGGGAGCTGACCGATCAGATTGCAAAAGAGCATCCCGGGATCGCGGCGGAACGGATCGAGCCCCTTCTTGCGATGGAGTCTGATATCGCCGGACATGTCGGTGCGGCAGTAGTTCGCGCCCTCCGGGACTGGTGGTATGAGTCGATTGAAGAGTCTATCGTACCCGAATCCTATTCCGAGAGGGATCTCCCGACGATTGCCGCGGCTTTGAGCCGCACGATTTCATTTCTGGATCGCTTCGCCGATTTCGTCCAGAGCTCGCCGACTCTTGCAAGTCGCCCCGCTCGATCGATACTCAGACTGCTCGATCAAGAGGTGAGACGTGTTCTTGTTTCCGCCGGAACGAATCGGTCGGGGGTGGTGGTTGACGATTACAGGCATGGCGAAAACCGCCGCGCCCCCGTTCTGTTTCTGGCCGGTCTGACGGCCGGAGATCTGCCGAGGCCTTATCATTCCGGCGCGTTCTGGAACGAAGCCGATCGTGCGCTGCTGAACAGTACCGGCCAGTATCGTGTCCCCGACCGGACAGTCCATCGGGCAGAGGAACGATTTCTTTTTCGACGGGCATTTTCGAGGGGGTCCGATCTCGTCTATCTCTCTCAACCCTCTTCCAGTCCCGGCCGGGCTGATTGCGGGGAGTCTCCGTTCTCTACCGAACTTCGCGATGAGCCCGGGTTCGAAGCGATTGATCGCAGTGGCCCGGATCGCTTCCGGACGGTCCGTTCGGTCGTCACGGGAGATGACCTCGCTCCCTTTCTGGTCTCCCGGCTCGATCGAATGGAAGGTGACCGGGAGGGAGCCGCGCTCGCCGCACGTCTCATCGAACGCACCGGGCGGCGGGGGCCCGTTCCGCCAGCCGACTTTTTTCGCGCCGTTTCACTTAGAAGCGATAGCGGGTTCGTGCGATGGGTCGCGGCGAAGAAAGAGTTTTCCGTATCGGAACTCGAGGACTTTCAGGACTGCCCTTTCCGTTATCTTGCCCGTCACGTTTACAAGCTGGACGAGGAAGATGCGGCCAACGACTTCACGCCGACCGCGAGCGCCGAGGGTGGGGCGCTTCATCGGTCTCTCGAAGAGTCCCTTCGTGACGGCGCTGATCTTGACAACAGCCTGATCGAACAGTTCGAGAACCTGCGAGGACCATTCCCCGAGCAGGTCGGTCACGATATGCGGCGGACATTCTGGATTGAAAATCTGCCCGGTCTGATTCAGGAGGACGAGTCATTCCGTGAAAAGTGGGGCTGGCACCCGGATGAATTTGAAGTGCGATTCGGAGTGAAGACCGGTAACGCAATTGCTTTGGACAAGAAGACCGCAGTATCAGGCCGAATCGATCGCATAGACAAGAGTGATGACAACACGTTTCTGGTGATCGACTACAAACGAGGCGATCCGGCCGGCAGTAAATATCATGCCGACATGGAAGCCGGCCGATCTCTCGCGCTTCCCCTCTACCTGGAAGCGGCAGCAAAGTGGCGCAAAGAAAAACCGGCAGGTGCGTTTCTTCTCAGCGCTAAAGGAGGAACGCGAACCGGTTTTGTACGCAAGAATCAGGTAGAGAAGAAGAACTTCCCTCCGAAAAGCACGGCAAGCTACAAGGTTCTGGAGGAAGCTGAATTCGAAAAGCGATTGAAAGAGGGACGGGCGAATGCTCTGAAGACTGTGAAGTCGATCAGGGCAGGAGTGTTCGCCGTTGATCCGGTAACGGACGAGACATGCCGCAATCTGCGCTGCGCATTCCACGATCTCTGCCGGGTGGTTCTCGCGGCGCGCGAGAAAAAGCCATGAGTGATTCGAACGTACTCGATTCTCTGACGGAAGCGCAGCGGGGAGCTGTTACAGCAGGGGACCGCGACATCTGGTTGACGGCGGGCGCCGGTTCCGGAAAGACAAGAGTTCTCACCGAGCGCTTCCTGCATCTTCATGTTCAGCGCGGCATTCCCGTTACTGAGATTCTTGCGATCACATTTACGGAAAAGGCCGCGGCTGAAATGCGAGAGCGAATTGCGGGGCGGCTTCGGGAGATCGGCCGTGTGGAAGCGCTTCACGATCTTCCCCACGCTTCGATCGGTACGATCGATTCTTTCTGCTTTCGAATCGTGCGGGAGTATGGGGATCGTGTGGGGCTCGATCCATCGGTTCGCGTACTCGATCCTGCTGAAGCGAAGGAGTGGGAGGAGGAAATCTGGTCCCGACTGCTGGAACGATGGTGGCGGGAGCGTCGGGATGATACGAGGGCGCTCTTTCTCGCGTTCCGGTGGGCCGCCGATCCTGAATACCCTGGTGGCGTCGATCCCACGCCTGTTCTTGATCTCATTCGCCAGATTCGAACCGCAGGGAGGCAAATCGATGAGGTCTCCTTCGAGGCGGATACGACCGAGGCGGTTCAGGACGTCGCCCGATCGCTCGATAAAGAGATTGAACTTCTCGAGCAGTTCCCCCGTGAGGATCTTCCCGAAAAGACCCTTGAAAAGATCGAGGCCCTCTACCGTCTGAAAGGGGTCAGTCAACTCGAATCGGTCAAACGTCAGGCGCTTCTTGCGGAAGTTGCCGGTTCAGTCACACGTCGGGTAGCGACAGCCGTAAAAGACAACGTTTCCCGGTTCCTCGATCTCATGCAGGAATGGCGGCAAATCGATCTCGACGAGTCAACGAAAGAAGCGCGCATTCTTCTTGGTGAGTTTACGAAAGACTTTCTTCGGGATTTCGACAAAAGAAAACAGGAGGAGGGGGTAGCGGAGTTTCTCGATTTTCTGGAGCGGGCTGTCCGGCTGCTCGACCAGGATTCGATCGCCCGGGAAGTCCGTTCCCGCTTTCGCTATCTATTACTCGATGAGTGCCAGGACACGAACGAACTCCAGCTCGACCTTGTCCGCCGGCTTCGGTCGCCCGGACGATTTCTGGCGGTGGGCGATCCCAAACAATCGATTTATCGATTTCGGGATGCCGATGTGGGGGCATTCGTCGAAATGGGTGAACAGCTGGGCGGCGATACTCATCGAGCCGATCTTGCTGATAACTTTCGATCGCGGGGAGAGATCCTCGCATGGGTGAACCAGCAGTTTCCTTCTCTCTGGGAGCAGAACACGAAGTTGCGGGTTCCTTTCGAGACCCTTCGCCCCGGCGCCGAGTTCGATCCCAAAGAAGTGCCGTCGATCGAATTCCTCGGTGTTCGAGGGGAGAACACGCAGGATGCGCGCAAGCTGGAAGCGGAAAGCCTGGCCGCGCGGTTGCAGGAGATCGGCGATAGCCGGCTCGACGAAATCGGATACGGCGACATGGCGCTCCTCTTCCGGAGTACCACTGACATGGCACTCTACGAGCGGGCGCTCCGGCGTCGAGGGATCCCGGTGGTCGTCGCGCTCGGGCGGGGCTTCTTCCAGACCAAAGAGGTGACCGACCTTCTCGTGGGGCTGCAACTCATCGAAAATCCGTATCGAGATCATCTTCTCGCAGCGGCTCTTCGATCCCCTCTTGTCTCAATGGCGGATGATGATCTGACTCAGATACTGCTGGAGCGATCGGACCAGGATTTTCTCTGGAGCGAGCTCCCGCCGTTCCTGGAAGAGGGCCGGTTATCCGTTGACGGCCGTTTGCGACTCTCACGGTTTATCGCTCTCCTCCGGAGCCTGAGAGATCATCGGGGACGGCAACCGGCCTGGCACCTGCTGGAGCAGTTCATTGAAGAGACGGGATATCTGGAGTCGATCGTGATGCAGCGGGACGGGCTCCGCCGGAGAGCCAATCTGTTCAAGCTTCTCGAACTGACGAGGTCGATCGAGGGGCGGGGTGATCTCACGTTGCCGATGGTTCTGCACCTGCTCGCCCGCTATCGCTATACACGTCCAAGAGAACCGGAGTCCGCTCTGGACGAAGAGAATGCCGCGGTCCGGCTACTGACCGTACATGCGGCCAAGGGGATGGAGTTCCCCCTTGTGGTTGTAACTGATATGGGGAGGCGTCCGCCTGCTCAGTCGAGGCCGTTCCTGTTTCATAAGAAATGGGGGATCGGCGTCAGGGGAAAGAGCGAAGAAGCCGGAGATGGATGGACCTACGCCAGAATCAAGAAACTCGATGATTTCGAGAGTGAAGCCGAGCAGAGCCGTCTCTTCTATGTGGCGGTGACGAGAGCCGAGCGCCATCTGATTCTTACGGGGAGCTATGCCGGATCTACCCGGCCTCGAAAATCATGGCTGGCCGCTCTCCCCACTGAGTTCTTCATGGACGAAGGGTATGGTGTGGTCGAATCGCACGGAGTGCCCGTTCGAATTCTCGCTCCGGCCGATCCTTCCGATATAAAGGGTGCGCCCCCCCCCAATCCGATCGATATCTGGCGTGATCCGGGCAAACTCGCTTCACAGGCCGACGAGGCAGCGGCAGACCGTGTCATTCGTCTGCTCGACGGAGAGCTGCCACTTTCCCCGGCAAGAGAGGGGGGACGGACGGTTTCGGAAGTGGAGCGATTCGCCCGTTGTCCTCGACAATTCGGTCTGCATCGAATGTTCCCCGTTCCGGCCAGGCCGGAGGGGAGTATCGGAGGGCCGGCGGAAGGCCCCCGGCTCGGTGTACGGTTTCATCGGATCATGGAGAGGTTCTGGGCGGCACCCGGGAGGGCTGGAACGGCATTGTCAGGTCAGTCTGAAGAATCAGAAGATGTACTTCGCTGGCAGGACGAATTGATCCGAATGCCCGAAGCGGGGCGGATCGACAAGGCCCCTTTTCGAGAGACGGAGCTCTCCCTCTATGTGCCTGTCGAGAGAAGCCCTCTTCGTGGTGTAATCGATCTTCTTATTCGCGATCAGGATGGCTGGTGGATCGTGGACTACAAGACCGACCGATCGGCACCGGACGATCTCATTGAAAAGTACCGGCTTTCTCTCGAACTCTACGCGCTTGCTGTTACCGGGTGGGCGGCGGACGGAGCGCCCGTGCGGGCTTCTATCTATGCGACCCGCCACCAGAAATTCGTCAGCACATCGCTCTCGGATCTTACGGACGCTCGTGACATTCTGCGGCGATATGACGAAGCGGATCTGTCCGGGTGTAACGAACCGGTGAGCGGAACCTGGTGCGATCGTTGTTCCTATCGCCGGGGCTGCCCGGCGTGGGAAGACATATAGCGATCAGATCACGGTCATTTCACAAAATCAGCAGCTAAGTCACGTCCCTTTCGCATCTTCCCGACTTTCTTGTCTCATCAAGCAACTTCTTCCGTATTATTGGGTATAATTAAGTAAGGACGCTCTCCAATACCGGAAGGGGTGGGCCATGTTCGTAGACACGATTCGTCTCAAGACGGAACAGCTTATTCGAAACAGATTGTGGAGGCACTCAATCGAAGTGAACGGTGACGTTTCCCATCGCAGCGAGGCCGCCGAACTGATTCGAGTCCTTGTAGCCGGCCTGGCCCGGGAGGAAGAGGGTAGATTGCGGCCCTACGTCCTGCTCCGGGAAGGCGCGATTGACAGGCACTTCTTCCATGCAATCGAGCGGGCCGAGTCTCCGCGTCTCCCGCTTACGGGCGACTTCGGTTCATCGGTCGACGGGCATTGGCAAAGCGCGCCGATGGTATTCGAACTACGTGATCCCCGGCTTCTCACCGGCTATGTCAGCCGTTACTGGGGAGATGGCGGGTTATCGCTCTTTTTCTCTACACTTGAGCCGATCGAGTTCTTTTCCCTGGTTCGTTCGCTTCCGGTAATCCGTTCGGAGGGGGCGAGTTGTTACTGGGCGCCATTCTGGGATGCGTCGAGTATGGAGAAGCTTCTCTGTCAGTCGGGGCAATCCGCCAGCGCCGAACTCTTCCGACACATCGACTATTACCTGGTGGAAGGGGACCAGGGGAACAGGATACGGGTGTATTGCCGCGGCGATTCCTAAGAAGCGAATTAGATCCAGAAAAAAAAGAAGGGTGGGAGCACAGAGGAAAATCGGCCCGCTTCGAGTCCTGCAGTCCCGTAAGGGAGAAATCTCGAAGTAAGTCGTTTCCCCTTGAGCGAACTCCCACCCGTGGTGGCAAAGACACTATAGACTCTGAAGACCCCCTTGGCAACCCTAAACCTGGGGATTCGGCCGGGGAAGACGGAACTTCATGTGAGTCAATCACTTAAATTCTAATCCGGCGTTCCTCGCGGTCGGCTGTGATACAATGCCCGCCGTGAAAGAGAACCACGCACGGCCGCCGATCCCCGGCGCCATACGAAATTTATTTCATGCCCTTGCCGGGGGGATCGTTCTTCCACTGAACCAGATTCGCCACGGACTTCTCGGTTATACAAATCCCCGAACCTTTCCTTTGTCCGAGGTCGATCGAGCCGCTGCCTACGATCGGCAGGTCGTCATCCGCTGGTTGGAGCACCTCGAGTCGACTCCGGCGGACGGCACTCTCCTGCGTGGGAAACGGGTTCTTGAACTCGGACCGGGTGACAACCTGGGTGTCGGCGTGATCATGCTGGCTATGGGGGCGGCGACCTATACGGCGGTCGATGTTCACCCACTTGTCGGTTCTGTCCCCGATGAACTCTACGAAACCATTTTTCAAACACTGGAAACGGATGGGCATCCGGAGAATCGAATCGCCGATGCGCGAAGGGCTCTGGATCTCTGCAGAGAGGGTGAGGAGTCAGCGATTCGCTATGTTTGCCGGCCTGACTTCGATCTCACTTCGCTTGGAGAGAATTCGATCGACCTCATTGTCAGTCAGGCGGCGTTCGAGCATTTTTCTGATGTAGGAAAGACAATCGGAGAGCTCGGTAAGCTCACGGCTCCGGGGGGGCGTTTCGTGGCTGAGATCGATCTGAAGACACACACACGCTGGATTCGCGACGTGGATCCACTCAATATCTATCGCTATCCCGCCTGGTTCTACGATCGATTCAAGTTCAATGGATCGCCGAACCGCGTGCGGCCTGACGAGTATGTGCGGCATCTTGAACTTGCAGGGTGGCGGAATATCCAGGTCTTTTCTACTGAGAGCCTGACCGAAGAATACGTAGCCCGGGTCCGGCCTCATCTAACCGGCTCGTTTCGATCGAGAGAAGCTCGCATGAACGACCTGGTGGTCACTATCGTCGCCGAGCATGGCTAGCCTACGGTTTTACGCCGGCATCATCAATATTGTCTCCGCCGATTTCACGCAGCAGATCAATCGCATCCGTATAGGTCGAGTCGAGACGGATCGCGTACTGAAGCGCTTCCACCGCTCTTTCTCTGTCACCTGTCGATGCATAAAGTAAGCCGACGTTGAAATGTATATTAGGATCGGTGTCGTCCAGGCGCAGGGCGTAATTGAACTGTTCGAGTGACAGTTTGTATTCCCCCATTCGAGCGAGAAGGGCGCCGAGATTTTTTGCCGCTTCTCTCTTTTCGGGGGCGAGGGACAGTGTCTTTGAGTATTCGATGCGGGCGGCGTCGAGTGAATCGATCGCTTCATACTCGAGGGCGAGATTGTAATGCCCATCCACATGACCGGGGTCTTTCCCGATGATGGTCCTGTACATTTCGATCGCATTCCGGTGTTCGCCAAGGGCGGCGGCGCTGATGGCAAAACCGAATCGCGCTTTGACCATTCCCGGCAGGAGTTCCAAAGCATTTCGGAACGACGTTCGGGCGTCCACGAAATCACCGAGCCGGTAATGGGCATACCCCAGATTGGTGTGCGCCCAGGGGGTGGGGAGAAAGGCGACATATCGGGGATCGAGAGCGAGTGCTCGCCGAAAGAGCGGAACGGCTTGATCGTACGCTCCCTGCTCGAATGCGCTGAATCCGAGCATATAGAAGGCCTCGGGGGCGTATTCTGCCTTGCTGATCGTGTCGCTGAAGAGTACCCGGTCATTTTTCCAGTCCCCATTCCGGGAGAGTGTCAGCATGGCAAGCAGTATAACGATCAGGATGGTGGCGTAGGGTAAGGCTGCGGCGCCTCTCGAGAAGGGGAGTCGTATTTCTTTTCCCTTGCCCGTCAGTTTGTCGAGCATGGCGGCGATCACGATTACGAATCCGATGGAGGGGAGATAGAGGAGACGTTCCGCGCGAAAATGAAGCAGGGGAACAAGGTTCAGGAAGGGAAGAACGGATATTCCCATCCAGGCGAGACCGAAACCCACCTCTTTCCGATCACCGAGAAAACGCCTGGCTCCGTAGACAGCCGCCCCGATGAACGCGATCGAAGAAATTGCCCGGAGGTCGATTACCGATGTCGAGAGTAGAACCGCATCGTTCGTGCTAAGGGGCCACGGTACGAAAAGGAGTCGCAGATAGTCGCCGAGCACCCTTAGAATCGTGGGGAGGAGTACTGTCGGAGGAAGGGCGGCGCCGCTCCCCGTACCGAGACCCCCCAATGCCGCAAATCGCAAAACAAGATAGCCGCCCAATATGCAGAAATAGGGGATGCTCCATTTCCACGGCTGCCCTTCCGAGTTCTTCCGAGAATACCGTGACACGATCAGTATGAGAAAGGGGAGTACGGCGGCCGATTCCTTGGACCCGAGTGCAAACGCGAAGGCGAGACTACTCATTACGATCAGCCAGGGTGACCGCCTGGAATGAACGAACAGCAGTAAGGAGAGTAGAAGACCGAACGTCGCGAGAAGACCGGTCCGTCCGGATATCCAGGCGACCGCTTCTACGTGGATCGGGTGTACCGCAAACAGAAGAGCGCCCGAAAGAGGAATCGCTGACCGGGGGAACAGGGCCGAGCAGAGAAGTAACAGGAGAAGTGAGTTCAGCGCATGCAACGTGATGTTCGTCACGTGATAACCGGCCGGTGAGTCGCCGAAAAGAGCGTGGTCTATGGTATAGGAAGCGGCCACGATCGGGCGGTAGTAGCCTCCTCCACCTTCGGAGGTCGCACCGGTGAAATTCCAGAGCGGACGGGTGAAAGCGCTGATCCAATCGGAAGGGGAGTGCAGTATGGCGTTTTTGTCGAGGATCACGGTGTGATCCGCCCATAGGAAATCGCCGCCGATCGTATTGGAAAAGACAAGAGCCGCCACAATCGCCACCAGCGCGATCGGAGTCGAACGGCTGATTGCGGACCCTCGCTTCATATTATTCTCCATCAATCCGAATAGAATTGCCCCACTCATTCTACATGTCATGATGACCACGGACAAGAGACCCGCCTGATCTATGGTATTCTATCCGCATCAATTCCGGATCGGGGAAGGAGACGACCTGTGGCAGCGAAACAAATTCTGCGGAGCGTTCTGATTTTGGTGGCCGGATGTCTTGTTGCGGGCCAGGCGAAAAACACGCCTCATCCGGAGGTCGGCATTCACCGGCAAGCGGAAGGGCACGGACATCATCGCTTTCAGGATGCGGAACGATGGGCTGCCGTGTTTGAAAGTGAGGAGAGAGATCGCTGGCAGCAGCCTGATAAGGTCATCCGATTTCTGGCTCTCCGCCGGGACGATAAGATCGCCGACATAGGTTCGGCAACAGGTTACTTCCCGGTTCGATTCGCGCCGCACGTACGGGAGGGCCATGTCTACGGAGTGGATATCGAACCGGACATGGTCCGTTTTCTGAATGAACGAGCCGTCACGGAAAGTCTCTCCAATCTGACCAGCGTTCTTGCTTCGTTTGATGACCCGCGGATCCCCGAAAAAGTCGATGTTGTCTTTGTGTGTGATACCTATCATCACATCAGCGATCGCGTCGCCTATCTGAAACGATTGAAGGGGGATATCGCACCCGGGGGGCGTGTCGTGATCGTCGACTTCCTCCCCGGTCCGCTCCCGATCGGGCCACCCCCTTCCGCCAAGCTCACAACAGGCGAGGTGGAAGAGGAGTTCCGCGCCGCCGGGTATAAGCTCGCCCGTGAAGTGACCCTTCCTTATCAATATATGCTTCTCTTCGTGGTCGATACCGGCATCCGGCGAAGACCGGGACCGGGTCAACTGATGCAAACGCTCGGAAACATGACGGATGCAGATGGAAAGCTCCCTTCCGGCACGACGATCATTCTCGATCCCGGGCACTATCGCCTTGATGCGACAGCCTACCTGGATCCGACCTGCGGCAACTGTGAAGACCCGGCGTCGGCCATTCCTACCACCGTGGGACTTCGAATTTCCGGCGCCGGTATAGTAATCGAAGGATCGGGGACTTCACCGGACGAGACGATCCTGGAGACGGGGGCGGGGTACGGTCTTCTGTTCGAAGATTGCGATGGATGTGAGATCCGGAATCTGACAGTGACGGGCGGGGTACGTGGAGTAGATGATCGGTCAACGGATGGTGCGATTGTCGTGAGGCGGAGTTCGGTCAAGATCGAGAACCTTCTGGTAACGGGAAATATCGGCGATCCTGCTGTTGTATCGAAGACGGTCGTAGGAATATGCGGCATTGTCGGACGGGAGGGGGCGGATCTTGAAATCGTAGGGAATCGAATCGAGCGAAACTCATGGGATGGTATCGTCCTTTATCGCGGCGCGCGGGCCCACATCGCAGAAAACCGGATTGATGGCGTCGACAAGGCGCGTGGAAGTTCGATCGGTGGAGGTCGTGGTGTCGGGATCGGCGTGACCTGGGACAGCCGTGCCACGATCGAGCACAACTGGATCACCCGCTACTGGAAAGGGATCGGCATATTCGTCGATGCCCGGGCCGATGTGTCCGAAAATATCGTCGAGGAGATTCTCGCGTGGGGAATCGCCTATTGGGATGGTGGCAACGGAAGACCTGTCGCGAGGATCGAGCGTAATCTCATTTACGATACGGGGGCATGCGGTATCCTGATTACGAGGCAGGACGAGGAGGAATCGGAACCGGGCCATTGCGTGGAAAACATCATCGTACGAACCGGGCAGAATGCAGATTATGATGACCCGGAGCTTTACTGTTCCCAGGTACCGATATCAATCGAACACGCGCCCCCTTCGTTTTCCATCTCCTATAATCTGTTTACCGATAATCGGCGAGCGGACGAACCTGGTGATCACCCGGATCTCCCTCTGGATGTGTTTCGATCCGGCGCGGCCTCGCTATTGGATTCCCTCATGACTTTCGGCACGTTCCGGGAATCTCAGGCACTCCAGACGCTCATACACGGACAGTAGCGAGCCTGGTTCGCGGTCTCTCTTCCTTCTGCCGATACTATCGAGCGAAGGGGGATTCGCTCGATGCCCGGCTCATTCCGTCTCGCACTCATCGGATTCACACTCTACAGCTTCATGCTGCTTACTTTCGAGATGGTCGGGGGACGCGAGGGTGTCCGCCCGTTTTTCACCGATATCCGCGGCGGGACGATCGGGTATGCACTGAACACTACTTTGACGGCGTCACTTCTCTGGGGGGCGGCCCTTCTTTTTCTGCTGACCAGTCGCATCCTGACGACCGACGATAAGAGCCCCGGACGATCCCGTTTTTATCTCTCCCAGGCGGTCCTTTTTCTCTATCTCGGATGTGACGAACGCTTTCTATTTCATCACTCGATCTCTCAGACGTTCGGTGTGGCAGACTGGGTGTTTTTCGGGGCACTCGGGGCGCTCGAACTGTTACTTGTTTTTCGAATGGGCGATCTGGGTGAGAAGCCGCCCGGGCTCTGGAGCCTGCTCATTTCCGCCGGAGCTCTCTTTGCGATTACGGTGCTTGCGGACCAGTTTCTGGGAAAGAGCGGGCCGCCGGCCTACTCGATTGAAGACCTTGCCAAGACCTGGTCGGCGTTCTTTCTGTTTCTCTATGGGTGGGAATCGTTCGGGTACGAATGGAAGCGATCGATCCGCTCGGCTCGCCGGTCAGGGGGCCCGAAGGGCGCGCTCCGACCTTTCGTGAGCGAGGAGACGGCCGAGAGTTCGAATCGGGTTGCTTCGACGGCCGATCGAGCGAAACGGTCCGTTCGTGTCTGATAGAATTTTCCTGATCGAGGTCGATGGATCATCCGGTGATAAAGTGTCGGAAAAGTAGGATGCGTAGGATCCTCCGCACAGCTCCTCTCCTGGAACAGGAAGAGGGTCGGATCCGGCCAGAACTGTCGTTCCGTTCTGTTCCGCCGCCCGCATGATGGCAGGCCTGGGAAAGAACGAGGGACGGAGTGAGGTGTCGCCGAGAATGAGACCGCTGTCGGCCCGGCGCTCCAGAAGTGACCGGATCAGGCGGCCACGATCCCCGATCCAACGACCGGCGGACCAGGGAATCAGAGGGATCCCACCCGCTTCGCTGACATTCGTAACCGTCTCCACGGAAGGAGCTCCTCCTGGAATAGAGCGCGTTGTCAGAAGCGCGAGTATTTCGATGCGCTCGGCGGTCAGAATCTGCCGGCCGGGGAAGAAAAAGAGAGGGCGGGCCTCCGCGTCATCGATTCGAATCGCGCCAGGCACTGAATCGAGCGACCGAGCCCATCGGTCGGGCAATGGAAGCGATCCATCGGCGATTCGTTCATAGGTATTCGTATCGTCTCGGTCAATCACGATGGCAGCACGAACGGTCGATTCTGATGGACCGGTCTCGCCAGACAATCGTGTCAAGTTGGATGAAAGAGTCAGGAACGCCCTGATTATGTCGAAACAAGGATAGAGATGGAAGTGAGTGTCGACGATCGTTCCCATGGGAGAGACAGAGTAGCATGAGGAGAGGGTCAGCCCTAGAATCTTCATCTGACCGGTCCGCCGGCGATCCGGATCTGTTCACCGCGTCCGCCGGTTATGCGACCCGGTTTCAGGGGCCTGTCGGAGCATGGATGCTCGAGGTCCAGGAGCGGATCGCGCTCGGTTTCCTGCCGGAGACAACGGGTCTCTCCATTCTGGACGTGGGGGGAGGTCACGGCCAGCTAGCCCGGCCGCTCGAGCGAGACGGACACTCCGTTACGATTCTGGGAAGTGATCCTCTTTGCGAGGAGCGACTCACCGATCTCACACGGCCCGGGCGGCTCCGTTTTGTGGCGGGACCGCTTGTTCCCCTTCCATTTGAAGACCGGTCATTCGATGTGGTTCTTGCGTTTCGTCTATTGACTCACTATCCCGATTGGCGCCGATTAGTGGCCGAGCTGGCCCGCGTGGCGCGGCAAACCGTGATCGTCGATTATCCTCCCGCCGGAGGGCTTCAGCGCTTTGCAGGATCCCTCTTCCGTGCCAAAAACAGACTGGAAACTCACACGAGACCATGGCATCCGCTCAGCCACGATGAGATCGGCCATGCGTTCGGCCATGCGGATTTCTCGGTTACGGATAAGTGCGGGGAATATCTGATGCCCATGGTGATTCACCGGATCATGGGTTCACGCAGGTTATCGAGCCTTGCTGAAGGGCTGCTTGCGGGGACCGGTCTCACGGGCCGCTTCGGCTCCCCTGTGATTCTCCGGGCCGAGCGAATCGAACTCGCTGATCAATCCGAAACCCGCAATCCTCGATCATCGTAGCAGGATCAGTTTTTTTGTTTCATCCCGACCGGCCGTTTTCAAATGGGCGAAGTAAATCCCCGAGGCGATATCTCCGTTTGGAGCCCAGCGGACTGAATAACTGTCCGCAATCAGTGTTTCATCGAATAGCGTCGCCACCCGGCGGCCGGCAGAATCGTAGATGGTCAGAGAAACAGGTCCCGACAGTTCAATTGTGAACTCGATCGATGTCGACGGATTCATGGGGTTCGGAATGATTCGCAGATCAATAGAGGGGGACGGTACCTCGCCGGCTTCCTCTATCTCCACTTCTTCACCCTCTGACGATGTGTCTGCCGAGGCTGGAACGAAGTCGACCACATGAGGAACATGATCGGACGCGATTTTGGAATCAGACTCTTCCAGTCCATAGGCGAACAGCGTGTCCGGATCGACATGAGGAGTGTGGAGAGCGAAGCTCTTCACCGGTTCGATTACGCTTCCCGTGTAGGCGATTCTATCGATGTGACTCGGACTGTAGGCACTCCCTTCGTTGTACCACGTGAAGGAGTGGCGCGAGTTCAGGTGCGGTGAATAGAGAGCCTCGAGATCCGTCTCGTCCCAGTCGGGCCTGAAATCTCCGCCGTAACGACTGTTGTCGAAGATGTTTCCTGTGAGAAGAGTCTCGACCTGATGGGCGTCACCGTACATGTTGGTGTCCCCCAGAATGACGATGGCTGTTCCCTGTTGCAGGCCCAGTCCCCCGTCCGGTAACCGGGCGCCACGAATGAACCGCATCAGGTCATCGATCTCCCGTTGACGGTCGAGATCCCTTCGACAGCAGTGGAAGTGGAGATTGATCAGCAGGAGATCGCTGCCGAATTCATCGGGGATATCGATCAGTGTCGCGTAGGCCCGCCCTTCCGCCGTCGACCACGACTGCGTGATCGGCCATCGGGATACGGTATGAAGTTGCCTGCCGTCGTACGCGATATTCCAGTCGCCCGGAAGCCGCGCCTCCACCCAGGCTTTCATCTCCCCCGCGCCATGATTGTAGATTTCCTGATACGCGATAATGTCGGGCTGAATCGCCTGGACAAGCCGCGTATGTTCATTCGAGTCCCTCCAGAGGCCGTCACGTTCCACATTGTGAGTCATGATTCGATAGGCCGGCCTGGGCGATCGGCCGGGAGAGATCGGTTCGGGGAAAAGGGGATCGGAATCATCGAAAGCATAGGGTTCCGGTGTGACTGCCGGAATCGCATCTCCACCCTGGATCTCATCACGAAAGAGAAGACGAATTGTGGGGGAGGTGAAGAGAGCCGTTTCCCCCGGTCCGGCCGTACGTGGGATGGAAATCTCGAAATCGATTGATTCCCAGGAAGGGGAGGCAACGATGCCGACTCCCGCCCAGCCTGTGCCGATCCCGTTTCGGACACCATTTCGACCGCCGAACCGCCAGATGAGATCGGCGCCGATTCCTGAAACGGGAAGGCCGGTCGATGCGTTGTCATCGGTATCGATATAGAGGGCGATGGCATTATCTTCCTGCAGGATAGTCGGGAACCGGAGCTGAAGACGAATGAAAAGAGACGGTCCGTCATTGGCGATGGAAAGGCTTATGAAGTCGATACCTGAATTTCCGCCGTCCCCGGACGGATCGGTCGCCATCGGGTTCACACCGGCCCAGTCCGAATGGACTCCGTCGATGAAGACCGGAATCGCGTCCGCCGCCGATCGGGAGGCACAGACGAAGAAAATGAGAAAGGGAACGAGCCGGAGCGAATGGGCAATCATCTCAAAATTCAGTCCTTCTCTAAGAGGTCTTCCAGCTCGATGCCGAGACCGTCCGCGATTCGATTGACCATCGCAAAATAGCCGTTGATCGCACAGATGTCATATATCGCCCGATCATCGAAACCGGCGTCACGTAGAAGGGCTACATCGTTTTCTCTGACCTTGCCTGGTGAGAGAGTGAGGAGGCGACTGTAATCCAGCATGGCCCTGTCTGCAGGAGTAATCGGCGCTCGAGTGTAGTCTTCTCCGATGAGGCGAGCTATCTCAGCCGAATTCTTTTCCCCCTCGCTTTCCAGTGCCGCACGGAGTCCCGCCCCGTGATGGACGAGTCAGTAACGGCACTCGTTCAGCGCGGATACAAGAACTGCGATCATCTCTCTCCGGCTTCGAGCCAGCGGACCCGGTCTCCGCATGAGAGTGACGTACATCTGGTAGTGATCCCGCATGGCTCGCGGGTGAACGCGTTGCACACGAATAATATTGTCTTCATCTTTCAGACGGAACTCTTCGGGGAGCTGGTCGAGTTTGACATAAGGAATGTAAGCCATTCTAATCCTTCCTGTGCGAGTCGCTGCTCACGGGCCCGTCTTCTGTAGAATCGCCGAATCCAAGAAGGTCCGCATAGGAACCGCTTTCGATCTTGTCCGAAGAGATCCCGAACGACCGTAACAAGCGATTGATCTTGGCCAGTGCCGTCTCGTCATCGCACTGATCGTCTACGATGGCCTCCAATTCCAGGAACGTACCCAGATTCTCCACCTGGTCGAGATGGATTCTTACATTGTCATGGAGATAGAGAATGCGCCTCTTTCTCACCTCACCTCGTCTGCCCAGGGCGTCTCTCAGTATGGTGTCCAGCGGGTCAGCGTCGGAAAGGGGGAGAAGGGAATAGTCGCTCCCCCGCGCCTCCGGACGATCATCCCGGCGATATCCGATCAGTTCCCACCGATCATTCACGCACCGAAGTTTGAGCCGGCCTCTCCTGGATGCGTAAAAAATATCCACCTGATCGAGCCGGGTGGGACCGTGGGCGCCCAGTTTTTGCGCCGTCTCCTCCGCTGCGGCCAGATCCCGCAATCGCGCCTTTACCTCTATGTTTCTGCTCACGCGTTCAACTCCGGCACTCATCGGCCACTGCATTGACAAAAAAACGGACCCCTCTAGACAAGCGAGGGGTCCGTGATCACGCTGGTTACTCTTTTAAAAGAGCGGCACTCCCTATGGGATGGGCTGATCCATCGGAACAGCCTGCCGGACGCTCTCCATGCCTTCGAGTACCGGTCCGATGACGATCACCACGCGCCTGTTCGCTGCCCGTCCGTCCGGCGTCGAATTATCCGCGATCGGTCGGTGCTCGCCGTAGCCGACTGCCGCCATGCGGCTCGGAAGAACCTCGTATCTGTCGTTCAGGTAGTGGAGCGCCGAGTGAGCGCGAGCCGAGGAGAGTTCCCAGTTGGATCGAAACTTGGACTGAAACTCCTGCTTGATCTGAACGTTATCCGTATGTCCTTCAACCAGTAGCTCCCGATCGGGATAGGTGTCGAATACACCTGCGATTCGATCGAGGATGTCTCTTCCGCTGGACGTCAGTGTCGTCCCGCCCGATTGGAAGAGGGCGCCGTCGGAGACCGTGACGATCGACCGACCGGCCACTTTGTCCAGAAGGACCTGTTCGTTCTCTTCATACTCGGCCAGCACCGTCCGGAGCTGGTTATTCAGACGTTCGTTGATTCCCCGCTCTTTGGATATCTGCTGCTCGAGAGAGCGGACTTCACCCTCGAGAACAGAAATGTCTAGAATCTGTTGATCGATAATCTTCTGCTTGCCGGTACAGCCGGCCATCAACAGGAGGACGAGCGCGCCTGCGGTGTAGCGGATCGTGTGATTCATGGCAAACCTCGCACGGTTCAATGATGAGGTTCCTTCCGGGAACCCGCCTGACTTTTTTAGAATGCGCGATCGGGCGGGGGGGAGTCAAGCAGGAATCCGCCTCCTCTCTCGCCGGTATCCTGATGGGCCGGGCCCCGGGTGACGCAGGGGGGTGACAAAACAGCCTCTCTCATGGAGAATAGGTGGATGGTAAGACATCTATTCACTCCCGCGGAAGCGAATCGTACCCTGCCCCTCGTCAGGGGGATCGTAGGGGACATTCTGGAGAAGGGAGTGGAGTTCCGTGAGGGCTCCGCTCTAGAGAAGAACGAAGAGCGCCGGAAGAAGCTCCGCGCGATTCATTCCGAGATCATTCGGCTCATGGATGAGCTGGAATCGATCGGATGTATGTACAAAGACTGGAGCTTTCATATGGGCCTGGTCGATTTCCCCTCCGAAATCGACGGACGGCCTGTGCTTCTCTGCTGGAGGAGTGACGAAGAAAAGGTGACCTGGTACCACTCGATCGAGAGCGGTTTCGCGGGGCGCCTCCCCATACCGGAAGAGCTGCTCGAAGAAGTCGATCCCGGGCGGGAGCCCGCGGTCCCCGAACCCGAATCGGGCGCCTGATCCTGATTCGGATAGGCTACCGTTTCGCCCGTGCGACTTGTTTGTGGCGAAAACAACCGACCACATGATCGTTCACCATGCCCGCCGCCTGCATATACGCGTAACAGATCGTGCTTCCTACAAATGAGAAACCTCTCGCCTTCAGATCCTTGCTCATGGCGTCCGATTCAGCAGTGCTCGCCGGAATCTGTTTCATTGTGCGCCGCCGGTTCGTGATCGTCTTACCTCCGACGAATTGCCAGATATAACGGTCGAACGATCCGAATTCCTTCTGGAGCGCGATAAACCCCTTCGCATTCTTGACGGTTGAATAGACTTTCAGGCGATTTCGGACGATCGCCGGGTCGAGCAGCAGTTTCTCGAGCCTGCTCTCTCTGAATCTCGCTACTTTGGCCGGATCGAATCCCGCGAAAGCCTTCCGATAACCTTCCCTCTTCCGGAGAATCGTCAGCCAGCTGAGCCCCGCCTGCGCGCCGTCCAGAATGATGTATTCGAAGTGGACGCGATCATCATGGAGAGGTACGCCCCACTCTTCGTCATGGTACTCCTGTTCGATTTCAGTCCCGAGGCACCATGCGCAACGTTTCTTTTCAGGCATCGGTTTTCCCCTCGAGATAGCGACCCTCTATTACGCCCCGATGGTGGATTTCGTGTCCCACCATGATGTAGGGAATGGAACGCACGGAAAATGTGAACCCGCTCGCCACGCCTGATAATACTTCCTCTTTATCATCGATGCTGAGGATGAGGGGGATATGGGAGAGCCTGACATGCCGGAACTCTTCCACAAGGTCGGCGAGGGTGCGGCTGTCGAACCGGGCGTTCTCCACGTAGGCGTCCTGATCGAACGAAGGAAGAGGACTGGAATCGGATCGCAGAAACGAGAGCATGCGAAAGCCGAACATCCTCTCTACGTCGACCAGATGTCCCACCACTTCCTTCAGGCTCCACTTCCCTTCGGCGTACCGGTAGGATGATTTAGATTCGTCCACACCGGCCAGACACGCCAGAGTAAGTTCCAGTTCGGTGCTGAGGATCTCGACAATGTCTCCATCGGGAACACGTTTTACATATCGATGATAGTAATCTTCATACTCATTCCGGGTCGGACGCTTCATTGCTCATCCCTTCCTTAATGTCGGCAGAGAGTTTCGACCGGCGCCTCCCATGCTGCCAGAGCAACCAGCCGGTGCCGGCGAGAATGGCCATATCCGCGATGTTGAACACCCCCGTCCGAAGTGTCCCGATTCCGACGTTCATAAAATCGATGACCTTTCCCCCGTGGGTGATCCGGTCGAAGAGATTGCTCGCCCCTCCCGCAAGAATGAGCGTGAGTCCGGTAACGTATCGTGCTCCCTGGTCGCGGCTCTTCCATGCAAGCCAGCCGAGAGCGGCAAGTCCGATTGTCGAGAACACGACGAATAGAGCGAAGCGCAGTCCGTCCGAAAGTTCAGCGCCGAAGCTTAAGAAACCGCCACGATTCTCGGCGTAGAGAAGACGGAATGAATCGTTCAGGAAACGGTATCCGGGAGCGTGTTCGAGCCGGATCTGTGCGAGCCGCTTCGATCCCTGATCGATCACTGTCAGCCCGGCGAACAGGGTGACCTGTGGAAGGAGGGAGGCGGACTTGTTCGCTCCGATATTCATCCGATTCCCCTGTAGTAACGACCCTTTATCGGGACAACCGCCGCCGTGGGGCAGACACGAAAGCATTCCACACAGGATGTGCACGTCTCGCTGGAGAACGCAAGTGTGAGGTCGTGCAGCACGAGTGATTCCGGTTCGCAGACGGCGATACACGCGGCGCAGGAGATACACCGTTCATGGAGAATCTCCAGGAAGGGGTGCTTCCGGGTCGGCCCGGTCAAAAGATCGCCCACCGATTCATGGGGATCAGACGAAGGCTTGCCATCAGAACGGGGGGAGGGAGCCGAAAGAGATCGCGGAGAAACCGGGGGATATTCGTGCCTCCCATCTGTCGGTTGATAATGGCGCCTACTGTCTGAAGAAGACTTTCCAGTTCGGAATCGTCGTAACGGTAGATGATGTCGGCGAGTCTCAGGTACCCGTCATTGGCGCGGCCGACCATTCGGCGCCACTCTTTTTCATAGCGCGCCAGTGAAGGCTGGACACGATTTCGCCTGAGCCCTCCGGCTGCCAGCCGGCCGGCGAGATCGCCCGCTTCCATGGCGTTCATGATCCCCCCGCCGGTCAACGGATTGGGTTGATGCGCGGCGTCTCCTACCAGAACGATTCCCTCACTGTGGATCCGTTTCAACGAGTGGGAACGGCAGGCCGCCCCGCCGAGCCACTCCATGATCTCGCACTCTGAATCGAATGCCCGGATCATGCGCTCGGCGAAGACGCGGGCGGGAACGCGATTCGTTCGGGCCGGATCGACTCCGACGCCCACGTTCCAGGTCGTTCCCTCCCTAGGAAACGCCCAGCCATATCCGCCGGGCGCAACTTGATTGCCGAAATGGAATTCCAGATGTCCGTCGCAAGGGCGACTGCTTTTGATTTTGGCCTCCAGGCAGCTGAAGATCTCTGTCGACCGCCACCCGGTCGGAATGCCGGCCCATCTGCCTATCAAAGATTCGACGCCGTCAGCACCGACAACGAGCCGGGTCCGGATCGTCTCCTCGCTCTCTGGTCCACGCATCCTGATTCGAACACCCGTAATCTGGCTCTCATCCAACAGGAGGCCGGTCACTTCACACCCGGTAACGATTTCAGCTCCTGACCGGGCGGCGGCTCGGGCGAGTCCGGCGTCGAATTTTTCCCGGTCGAGCATGACTCCCACGCCGGGAAAAGCCTTTTCGAAGACGGTGCCTCCGGGAGTATTCAGTCGGATCCCCTCGATTTCCGAAGAAATCCAATCGTCCTCGACGGGAAGGAATCGTTCGAGTTCTTTGCGGGATCCCGTCGCTTCAGCGCAGCGGACAGGAACGCCGATTTTGCGGCGCTTCTCGAGGAGCAATACCGAACAGCCCCCCTGGGCAAGCCGGAGCGCCGTGATCGAACCTCCCGGTCCGGCCCCTACCACGATCGCATCGTATGAGTCTTTTTCAGGCAATCTCGAATCCTCCGTCAGCGAGCAGTATAGAGTACGCCCCGCCACGCCCACAAGGCGGGGGACAATCAGCCCCGGTGCCCCCAAACCCGGGAGCGTCCCTCCACGCCGGTCGCCCCTCCTCCCGAGGAGCCGCTGGGGGACTCCGATTGTCGTCCCTCGCTGACTCGAGTTCCGGGGACACAATACTTAACTCCCACGCCCCGTTTGGCGGAGTTAAGTATTGTGTCCCCGGAACTAAATAGGTCCCACCGGCCTCGTCTCGCTAATTCTCCCGGGAGGAGGGTCGACCGGTGTGGAGAGAGGCAGCCTTCGGAGCAGTTGTTCGTAGCTTTGTTCTGCGGTCCCGTTAGAGAGGAGTGCCTGGATCTGGCGAGTTCATTTATGAAGTCTTCGCTCGCTGAGAACTCGATCTTGCAGCGGAGTTCGCGTTGGTTGATTCGATCATCATTCTCTTTCGGGTTGTCTACATGGCGTTGCATTTCGCGAGGGTGGTAACTTCCTGACCGACATTTAGGCGGTCGGAAACTGGCCGGTTTGGTCCGGGCATAAAGTGAGATTATCGAGAGATATTTACGCGCAATCAGGCAGCCCGATTGAAGAGAAACCATGCTGCGTTCGCCGTCGCCATCTGACGGGCCAAATCAGAACGGCCAATACCAACAGCAGGGCTGTGCTACGTACCCCATCGGCCCCCTCGCAAACAGGCTCATGCGGTATCGAGTGAGGCAGGCTCATCAGGAATACCGGAATGCTCGCTCACTGGTTGAGCGGAGAGCATTTCCCCCTTTCGGGCCGGAATCCCCTCTCCCGGATATTGCATGCTCTCAAGCGAATAGGGGGTTGACACCAGACGGTTCGACCATAGAATAGTTGGTTCGGGCTCACGGGAGCCGGGAGGAAAGACAGATCCGCCTCTCCTTTAATAAACCAGGTTGTCAGCAATGATCGAAGTCAGACATCTTTCGAAGCATTTTGGTCGGACAGTCGCCGTGAATGATGTCTCATTCGACGTTTCCCGGGGCGAAGTACTCGGATTTCTGGGACCGAACGGGGCCGGGAAGTCGACTACCATGCGCATTCTGACCGGCTACATACCCCCGACCTCCGGCCGGGCGAGCGTTGCCGGGATCGACCTCGTCGAGGATTCGCTTGCCGTTCGAAGAAGGATCGGCTACCTGCCCGAAAGCGCACCGCTCTATGGCGATATGGAAGTGGTGGAATTCCTGCGGTTCGTCGCGGAGATCCGGGGCATCTCTCCGGGGGAGACACGAGAGCGCATAGCAAGAATGGTCAAGCGCTGCGGCCTCGACTCGGTGATCGGTCGTTCGATCCACCATCTCTCCAAGGGATACCGGCAGCGCGTCGGTATTGCCCAGGCGATGATTCACGATCCCGATCTTCTCATACTGGATGAGCCGACCAGCGGGCTCGACCCGAATCAGATCATCGAGATTCGGGAGCTGATCCGGGAGCTCGGCCGTGAGAAGACTGTGATTCTCTCCACCCATATTCTTCCTGAAGTCTCCGCTACCTGCGATCGGGTCCTGATTATTGATGAGGGGGCGATCGTCGCATCCGGATCGCCGCAAGAGCTTTCCGCGAGTCATGGTAGCGGTGAGGGCGTTACAATTACCGTACGCTCGTCAGATCCGGCAGGGTGCGGCGATCTTTTGCGGGCGGCGCCGTTCGTGAGCGAAGTATCAGTAGCCGACGGCTCGGCAGACGGCCTCGTCAGCATCGAAATATTCGGGACCGAACAGTCCGGGCTCGGCGAAGAGGTCTTTCGTTTCGCGGTAGCCAACAACTGGACGCTCGCCGAACTACGAACGGAGAAAGCAAGTCTCGAGGATGTGTTCCGGAGTCTCACGCGAAAGGAGGCTTCCGTTGAATAACATCTGGACTATTCTTCGCAAAGAGTTCCGGAGCTATTTCGATTCGCCGGTCGCTTACATTTATATCACGTTCTTCCTGGTGCTCTCCTCCTGGCTGTTCATGAGGGGTTTCTTCCTGGTCGGCCAGGCGTCGATGCGCGGATTCTTCGGTATCTTGCCCTGGCTTCTGCTCTTCTTCGTGCCCGCCGTTACGATGCGCTTGTGGGCGGAGGAAAAGAAACTCGGTACGATCGAGCTCCTCATGACACTTCCCGTCCGGGACCATGAAGTCGTTCTCGGCAAATTCCTGGCCAGTTTCTTTTTTCTGGTCGTCACCATGGCGCTCTCGTTTTCGATCCCCCTTATGACAGCTCTATTGGGCAATCCGGATGCCGGACCGGTGCTCGGCGGTTATTTCGGCGCCGTTCTTCTCGGCGCTGCCTATCTGGCGATCGGACTCTTCGTATCGAGTCTCACAGAGAACCAGATCATCGCTTTTATTATTGCAGTGACACTCACTTTTCTTCTCTTCATCGTCGGCGAAGAGTTCGTGGTTTACAGTGCTCCTTCCGCACTCGTCCCGATCCTCAAGTTCCTCGGCATGGGCGCTCATTTCGATTCGATCGGCCGGGGGGTCGTCGATTCCCGGGATGTTATCTACTACCTGTCGGTCGTCGGTTTCTTTCTCTATCTCAACGTAAGAGCCGTTGAGAGCCGGAAGTGGAAGTAACGGAAATGGATACGAGAAAGACATCACGGGGAACGAGTTCGTTTCTGCTTGCGGCGATCGTTCTTGGCGGCCTGATCGTCCTGAACCTGCTCGCGCAGAATCATTTCTTCCGTATCGATCTGACGGAAGACCGTCAGTACACGCTGACGGAAGCGACCAGAACTCGCTTGAGCGGGCTTGACGATGTCGTGAACATCAAAGTTTACTTCTCGAGTGATCTCCCGACTTATCTGGTCACGCTGACCCAGCAGGTAGGCGACCTGCTCGACGAGTACCAGGCCTACGGCAAAGAGAATCTGCTGATCGAGTGGGAAGATCCGTCAGGAGATCCTGAACTGGAACGGCGTGTCCGCCTGCTCGGCATTCCCCAGGTGCAGTTGAATATAATCGAACAGGACAAAGCGCAGATCGCGAATGCCTATCTCGGTATCGCGGTCCTTTATGAAGACAGGCACGAAGCGATCCCGGTGGTGCAGGGAGTGGAAAATCTGGAGTACGATCTGACAGCGGCGATCATCAAGGTCTACCAGGAAGAGGCGCCGAGGATCGCGCTGGTCGGCGGCACTCCGGAGGCGACGAAAGAGGCGGGGCTCGCTACTGCTTTTGAGCTACTTGGCCGCCAGTACGACGTGATCGAGTTTGATCTGGCGACTGGTGATCTTCTCCCTGACGACGTAGAAACGCTGATTCTCGTCATGCCGGACGGCCTGAGCGAACGTTCTCTCTATGTCATCGACCAGTTCGTCATGCGTGGCGGGGAGCTTCTCCTCTTTCATGATCCGATTGTCATGGCCGATGGGGCGATTTCAGCTGCCCCTCGAACATCCGGGCTCCGCCCTCTACTCGAACACTACGGCATCCTGGTCGGTGAAAATCTGGTCCTCGATCGCTATTCTGAATTTGCTGCATTCAATCAGGGGTTTCTAACGTTTACGATCGCCTATCCATTCTGGCCGAAGGTGCAGAGGACAGGCTTTGACCAGACCAATCCGATCGTGAACCAGCTCGAGGGAATCGTACTTCCCTGGTGTTCGTCCGTGGCGTCGGCCGCGGAGCCGCCCGATTCGGTCCAGGTCGACACACTGCTTTCGTCATCGCCATACGCCTGGCTCATGACGGGGCGCTATGATCTGAACCCGCAGCAGCGGTTCCCGGATCAGCCACGTGAGCCGCAGGATCCCTACCCGATGGCCATCGTCGCGGCCGGTCCGTTCCCGAGCTATTTCGAAGGAAAAGCAATTCCAGAGAAGTTGATCCCCGGGGGAGAAGATGTCCTGGTGGCAGCGTCCGGCGAAGCCGAGATGATTACTCACGGTATGCCCACTCGCATTGTCGTGGTCGGTACGGGGAACGCCATTCTGGACAATATGATTAATCAGTTCGGCGCGAACTCGTTGTTCCTTCAGAACGCAGTCGATTGGCTGACGCTGGGCGAAGATCTCATTTCGATCCGGTCCCGCGGAGCGACTGACCGTCCGCTCAAAGATCTTTCAGAGAGGGCCAAGACCGGCGTTCGCTTCCTGGTGACATTCGGTATTCCTCTTCTTGTGACGCTCTTCGGTATTGTCCGGTGGGCGGGGCGGCGACGGAAAAGCCCGGCGTCGTTTCTCGGGGAGGTGGGATCATGACGAAAAACCCTGTCGTACTCGGCGTGATCCTCATCGGAATCATAGGTATTATTGTGCTTCTCGCACGGCCGTCTTTGCCGGAACGATCCGGTTCCGATGGGGGACGGCTGTTTGCCGAGCTTGATACATCAGCGGTCGATCAAATCTCGATCGATGCCGACGAGGATGTCGAACTCCTCCGCGAGGAGGGTGGATGGGTAGTTGCCAGCCAGGAAGGTTTCGCGGCGGACCCGGACGGTGTCGATCGTCTGCTCTCCGAAATCCACAAGCTGAGTGCGGATGACGTCGTCTCCCGGCGTCCGGAAAAGCACGAGAAATTTGAAGTAGATTCGGCCCAGGCGATAGGCGTTGTCGTCGGCTCAGGCGGTGAGACCGTCGCTCACTTCTATATTGGAAAAAGCAGTCAGGACTACTCGAGTAATTATGTGCGAGATGCCTCGCGGGACGAAGTCTTCCTGCAGCACTCGTCTGTTCGCAATCAGTTCGACCGGCGGGGTCGATCCTGGAAAGACCTGACCGTTTTCACATTGGAATACGAGGACATGCGCCGTCTGGAGGTCATCCGGGGGGACGAAAAACTGGTTTTCAGTTATGAGGGTGCCGAAGAATGGATCATCCAGGAGCCACCGGGGTACATTCCTGCGGGGCCTTACGTCATTGCCATGGCCCGGGTACTCACCCGGCTGACCGCTATCGAGATTCCGCCCGCCGAGGAATGGGATTCGGCCGGGTTCGATGAGCCTGTGGCGACAGTAACCGTGACGATGGCTGCCGGGGATTCCCATCAGCTCGTTCTCGGCCAGGACCGGCCCGATTCTCCCGGCAAGTACGTCCATCGGGGAGAGGACGAGGTACTGTACGTGGTCCCGTCATCCAGGGTGCTGAACTTCACCCGACCTACGGAAGAGCTTATCGTACCGGCACCACCCGATACGAGTGACGCCGATGACGAGACGGCTCTCCCGGACAGCAGTGCCGGCGAGTCTTAGAAGCCTTATTCTTACCTGGGGAAAGCCATGAATCGCCCCACTTTTCCAGAAATCTATATGCACATGGCCTTTGAGCTGGCCAAACGGAGTACATGCCGCAGACTCCAGGTCGGGACAGTCATATCGTCCGTTGACTACCGTCGTATCCTTGCCGTCGGATATAACGGCAATGCGACAGGCCTCGATAACGTGTGTGACCGGGAAGAACCGGGGAACTGCGGATGCCTGCATAGTGAAGAGAACGCGACTATCAACTGTGTGGAAAGACGGGATACACCGAAAATCGTGCTGGTAACACACCTTCCTTGCGTGCAATGCGCCAAGCGACTGATCAATCTCGGCGGTGTGCAGAAGATCTACTACGCTCGGGAGTACCGTTCGTCAGACTCCTTGGAAATATTCAAAAAAGTCGGAATCGAGATCGAACATCTCCCTGTTTCGGGGAAGTAACCAGGTCGGGTCGGTGTGAGGGAAGTGGCTTTCGATATAAAAAGTCAAGAGATAGAATGTTCATAATTCGATACTACAAATATCGATATACGGAAGTGATTATATCAATACGGTAATATTTCATATTATTGTAATTTATATATTGAGCGTTCGGTTGTGCGTCGCCTGATGCTCGGACATTACCCGGATCAATGTACGATATGAACGGATCCTGATCGGCGCTCTCCTTCTCGATCAATCATAATGAGATAACGGCCGGATGAGACCGGGCGGTCTCGATCATCCCGGCCATCCCACGAGAGCCCCTCGGTCAGCGCCAGGGAAGTTATTCTTCCGAGGTCGCGGACGAGCCGGCCGTTCATCGAGTAGATTTTCACGTGAGAGTTGTTCCGCTCATCCGCCCCTGGTCCGGAGCGGGTGCCCCAGAATATGCGAACCCCCGCCCCTACGCGCGATGGGTTAGGCGTGATATAAACCCCGCGACCTAGAAGTGGGGGGAGGTTGTCGATCTGATCCAGTCCGGTGGGTGTGCTGCCGTTATAGAACACGTAGAGGGAGTCGATCGATTCATCAACGACAGCCAGGTCGAGATCGCCGTCGCCGTCGAGGTCACTCGCCCAGCTGAAAGAGCCGGCAAGGGGCAGACTCATGATTGTATCCGTTACGAGGTTCCCCGCCCCATTGTTCAGGAAGACTTCTACGGTAGACCCGAAAAACGCGGAGGTAACCATGTCGATGTGGCCATCACCGTTCAGGTCGGCCGGATGAACGGCGAGCGGGAAATTACCGGTCAGGTCGGTGCTTCTGGTCGGGTAGGCTCCCGTTCCGTCATTTCGCAGCATGTGCACTCTGTCTGAGAAGGTCGAGACGGAGACAAAATCGAAATCTCCATCGCCGTCCATGTCGTTACCGTTTAGATCCCACGGGCCATTTCCGATGCGATAATGCCCGGTGTTCGTAAAGTTACCAGTTCCGTCATTCCTCATGATCACAAGGCTGTCGCCGATCTGGCAGGCCACGCCGATGTCGAGGTCACCATCTTTATCGACGTCGGCGACATGAATGGCGAACGGCCAGTCGAGTACATCCGTGAAGGAAACGCCGGCTGAGAACGTACCGTCCCCCAGGTTGATATAGATAAAGACCTCATTGGTAGACGTGCTCGTCACGCAGAGGTCAATGTCGTTATCGCCGTCAAAGTCACCGCCGTGAACCTGGCGGGTCTGGATCCCCGCGGCATAGGTGCCTGTACTCGCGAATGTGCCGTCACCCTGATTGCGCAGCACGGTCATTGTTCCCGAGTTGATGTCCGCGGTTGCTAGATCCTGCCAGCCATCGTTATCGAAATCCTCCCCGAAGACAGAGGAGGGGGTCTGTCCCACACCGTAGTCAGTGTGACTGGTGAAAACACCGTCGCCCGAGTCATTCAGGAAGATCGAAACATTGTTGGTCCCTTCATTCGGGACGGCGAGGTCGGGTGTGCCGTCATTGTCGAGATCGCCGCCGTGAATGAAGTAAGGGATGTTTTCAGCGCCGTAACCCTGGCGGGGACCCCATTGGGAAGGAGCCGCTCCCGAAGCGATCGTGAAGCCGAAGTAATGGCCTCCAAACAGAGTGTCACCGAGTGTCGAAGCGACATCACGCCGAATGTTTACGTTTACCATTTCTCCCGGAAGAAAGGGCTTTCCGCCGTTGGAGAACGAGAGCGTGTCGCCCGAGGAAGTGACGATCCCGTCATGTAGGCCCGACATGACCCCGGAGACCCGAATCGCTCCCGCCGGGATCGGATCGAGCGGTCGGTCGAATATCACTTCAATCGTGGAAATCGTAATCGGTACACCAAGGTCATATCCTGAAGGCGTCGTTTCGATCACATCCAGGGCGGACGCGGTGCCTGCAAGGAAAAGAAGCGGAAGGAACAGTACCGGCCGGATCGGAAGAGTCCAATTCGCGTGCATGTAATTCTCCATCTGGAATTCGCTACGTCTGACAGCAGGAAGTTTCTCAATCATACCAAACTTCCGCAGGTTCGTGGGACGGAAGCCCCTATCAGCATACTGGAGAGAACAGGCGGATTGTCAGGAACGAAAGGTACCGGGGATCGTCCGGCTGCAGTCAGGGCAGTGATTTCCGTCGAGCCGGTTTGAAAGCACGGAATGCCAGCTCCTCTTGATCAGCGCATTCCCGCATCCGGGACAAAACGTGGTCGCACCATCCCGATCATTCATATTTCCCACATATACGAATCGAAGACCCCGTCGAAGGGCGATGTCCCTCGCTCTCATGATCGTTTCATCCGGTGTGCGCGGAATATCGCGCATGCGGAAGTCCGGATGAAACGCCGTGAAATGGATCGGGATTTCCTCACCCAGATTTTCGAGTATCCAATCGCATTCCCGCCCGACCTCGACGGCCGAATCATTCAAACCCGGTATGAGAAGTGTGGTGATTTCAAGCCAGACGTCGGTCTCTCGCTTCAGCCAGATCAGAGTGTTCTTGACAGGTTCGAGATGGGCCAGTGTCTGTTTCCGGTAAAACTCCTCAGTGAACGCTTTCAGATCGACATTGGCCGCATCGATATGCTCGAACAGTTCCGCTCTCGCCTCTTCCGTAACATAACCGGCCGTAACCATGACCGTTCGAATGCCGGCTGCTCTTGCGAGCCGCGCGACATCGATCACATACTCGCCGAAGATAACAGGGTCGTTATAGGTGAAGGCGATGGACCGGCAATTCTCCTGCTCCGCCAGGCGCACCACATCTTCCGGAGTGGCCGGAAGGCTGTTCGTATCGTCGATCTTCGCTTTGGAGATGGTCCAGTTCTGGCAGAACTTGCAGCCGAGATTGCAGCCGGCGGTACCGAACGACAATATGGATGTGCCTGGAAGAAAGTGGTTCAGCGGCTTTTTCTCGATAGGATCAACGGCGAACCCTGTCGGGCGGCCATAACCGTACGATACGAGTCGTCCCTCTTGATTCTGTCTGATGAAACAGAAGCCGGCCTGGCCCTCTCGCAGCCGGCAGTACCGCGGGCATAGGGTACAGAGGAGTCGGCCGTCCTGTTCCTGGTGCCACCACCTCGCAGGGTGTGGTTCGATCGTAGACTGGTCTGTCATCTTGTCTCCGCCGGTGAACTCGGTCCCTCTGCAAATGTAGCGCACGCGTGGAGAAGCCGCTACTCAAATCGAAATCCGTTGACGGTGGCCATGGCGGATTCTAGTATCGAATTGTGGTCAATCGTATTTCGGACTTGACACTGTTTCTACCTCATCCAGGGAGATTGAAATTGCGTCGCTATCCCCTTCGCTTTCTCGCTTCGTTTTCCTTTCTGTTGGTTCTTGGCCTGATTCTCGCCGGATGCGGCGCGCCGGCTCTCGATTCCGATCTGGCGGGCGCAGGAGACCCGGAAGAGGAGGGTGTCCCTCTGGCGCAAACCGAGCGCGAAGAGGGTCAGGTTATCCCGGACGACGATGAGGCCATGTTCCATGAGTCATTCCGTTCTCATAAGCACGCGACGGTCTACACCGATCTCGATACATATGATGTTCGGAATATCCGGTTTGATACCGGTCTCGGTTTCGGCGGGAGCGACGCGCTTTCCGGATACTATCTGAATACCAAACTCGATCTACGAATCAAATACATCGACATAATTCGGGTAATCGACCGCGTTTCGCTAGCCGATGTCTTCGCCTCACCCAATCGCTATGACATGGTGGAGGAACAGGACGCGGACTACATCTTTCGGACGGAACTGAAGAAGAGCGACGGCGAGCGAATCGAATACATAGTACGGATCAATCGAATCAGCGGCTCTCTTCAGGAGGGAGGCAGTTTTCGGCTCGACGGGGACGAATTGCAGACGCTGAGGAAGGTCGTATTCTACTAACTCGCGGAGGGAGTCGACGTGGCACGTGCTTATCTTAGAATCAACACGGATATCGGTCGTGAAGTCGAAGTGCGAGATTTTCTGCGTACGATTCCCCAGGTACTGGCCGCCGATGTGACAGCAGGCGAGCAGGACATCATCTGTCTCATTGAGGCCGATGACGTCGCCGCGATCCTTGATCTGGTTGTCGGTAAGCTCCGGGGCACCGAGGGAATTCAGGGCACGACCACGAATCTCATTCTCGACTGGTAACGCAACCCGAGAACATCCGTCCCATTCCTCGACAGTATCTCGAAAGGCATTATCGTGATCATACGGCCCTACGATCCCGAGAAAGACCGGGAAGCATCCCACCGGATCTGGCGGGAAGTGGGCTGGATCGATGATGAGAAGAAGCACAAAGAAGGACTCGATCATTTCACCACTCAAGGGACCGGACTTGTCGCGGATTGGAATGGATCCGCGGAGTGCCTCGTGCTCACCGTGCCAGGGACGCTTCACTATTTAGAAGAAGTGCTCCCGCTCTCTTGCGTGACCGCAGTCGCCACAGGCCGGCTCGTCCGGAAGCAGGGGATCGCCGGGAAGCTTGCAGCACAGGCGATTGCTCTGGACGCGGCTGAAGGGGCGGCCGTTTCGACGCTCGGCATGTTCGAGCAGGGTTATTACGACCGGCTGGGTTACGGAACCGGGGGACCGGAGCAATTCTTCTCCTTTCCTCCGGCCGCGTTGACAGTGGATGGAAAGATCGGAATTCCCGTACGACTTACCGAATATGACTGGGAAAAGGTCCATGCGAACCGTCTGGAGAGAATGAGGGGGCACGGGGCGTGTGATTTGACGCCGCCGGGAATCACTCGCTCCGAGATGCTCTGGGCGGATAACGGTTTCGGCCTCGGATTCGAAGATGAGACTGGTCGGCTGACTCATCATTTCTGGTGCGGTAAGTTCGAGGGTGAGTTCGGGCCGATGCGAATCGATTGGCTCGCCTATCGGAACTGGCGGGAGTTTCGTGAGCTGATGATTCTCATCAAGGGGCTTGGCGATCAGGTTGAGCTTGTGAAGCTCTGCGTCCCCCATGGAATTCAATTCCAGGACCTGATCCGGCAACCGATCCGCCAATTTCGGATCAGCCGGAAAGGGGATTTCTGCAGCGACAACCGGGCGATCGCATATTGGCAGACGCGGATCTGCGATCTGGAGGCCTGTCTGAATAAGACCCATCTCAGGGGAGAAGATGTCCGTTTTCAGCTTGAGCTGACCGATCCGATCGAGCGGTTTCTTGAAGATGACGCTCATTGGCGCGGAATTGGCGGCGACTATGTCGTGACGCTCGGCGGGATGTCGGAGGCGGAGCGCGGGCGGGCCAATGATCTCCCCATCATGCGAGCGACGGTCGGGTCGTTCACAAGGCTCTGGCTCGGCGTAAACCGCGCGAGCAATCTTGCGGTTACGGATGAACTCGAAGCACCTCCCGAACTTCTGGAGCAGCTTGACTGGCTTCTCCGACTTCCCACTCCCCATCCGGACTGGGATTACTAGCCTCCATTTTCAATGAAGACGCCTATCAAGTTGGCACAGTCGACCACGTTGTAGGCGGCTCCATTGATTGATCCGTCAATTGGAATCGCCCTCCGGTCCTTACAAACCTATTCATGCAGGCGCTTCCCGGATCCTTCGGACATTTCTTCCAATGTAGCGCGCCGGTACGGCGATTGCTCTCTCCTTTCGGTAAGAGGGGGAGATCGCCATGCCGTTGTCGATTCGAGAGGCGGGGATCGCGGGACTGTTTCTGATTCTGTGGTGCCGGGATGTCCCGGGAATGATTCCTCCGGAACCGGGAAGGGATCTTTCCGAGGAAACCCGAGAGATCTGGAAGCGAACGGTTCGCCCTCTTGCTCTACCGGAGCCCAACCAGGGGGGACCGGTCCTCGTCATTTTGTTCGAGACAATCGACCGGCAAGCAGACAGAAATCTCCATCCCCCTTCCTATTATGAAGCACTTCTTTTCGGGGAGAGTGGCTCGCTGGCTTCATTCTGGAGTGAAGCGACGGGGGGGCTTGTCGATTTGAGAGGTGAAGTGCTCAGCTGGATCACACTTCGTGACAGCATGCGCGTCTACAGGAACGACCTTTCTCACCTCGCTTACGACGGGATCGAAGAAGTCGGTAGGGAGAGGGATTGGAGCCGCTACGACTGGGACGGCGACGGGACGGCAGAGGGGATCTTCTTCATTCATGCCGGTCCAGGGGCGGAATCGAGCGGGCGTGACGACGATATCTGGTCCCAGGTACGAAATGTCGATCTGGGGGACGAAGGCCCGCCCGTCGGGACAGCGGCTTTTCTGCCGGAAGACGGCAAGCTCGGTGTCTATGCGCACGAGGCGGGCCATCTCCTCGGGTTGCCTGATCTCTATGACCGAACGCTTCGATCACTCGGTCTCGGATATTGGTCACTCATGGCATATGGGGCCTGGGCGGGGCGAGGAGAGAGCCCTGTCGGCCTGGATGCCTGGAGCCGTGTCATGCTCGGGGTGCCGGTGAGCGGCCCTCCCGATCGGAGGGAGTGGCGAGTCGTCCCCGGACCGGGGGATCCACCTCTTCGACTTCCCATGAAGGGGAGCGTGGCCGAATACTTCCTTCTATCCAACAGGGAACAGGCCGGAATCGATTCCCTGTTGCCGGTTGGGGGAATCGAGATTCTTCATATCAATGATCGATATAGCAATAATGACGATCCGGATCATTATCGAGTCGCGCTTGAACAGGCGGACGGTCGATTCGATCTCGAATCGAATCCCCCGGGAAGGTCGACGGGTGACTCCGGAGATCTCTTTCCGGGAACCACGGGGAATTGGGAGTTTCACTCGGAATCGACCCCCTCGAGCAGGACAAGAATCGGCGACCGGACCGGCGTTGCTCTCCGTTTCGAGGTCCTCGGCTCTTCGATCGCGGTAGATGGAACTCTCTACGAGCCGATGAAAGCGGAGATCGAGATTCGCCATGTATATGTGCGCTCCGGAGGACGACTCGGTCGGCTTGTGGCCGGTCTGGAGGGTGAGGTTGAACTCGTCGTTCGGAATCGTGGAGACGGCCCGTCCGGTCCCTGGAACCTCGGGCTGGACGGAGAAGAGGGGCACCTGTCGGTGAGAGGGGTCACGCCGGCGGTGCCCGCTCTTCAACCCGGGGAGCGGACGACATCAGAGAATTCTCCCCGGTTCCTTGTCCGCCCTTCCATCGGCGAGCGGGGGCCGGATATCGTTCATTTACTGGTGTCCGGCGGCGAGGGAGTATCGGTGACACCCGACACGATTGCGCTGCAAGTGCTTCCTGCAGACGGTCCCGGATGGCCGGTCACCTCCGATTCCTGGGGTGTGGGGGGACCCGCGATTCATGAAGGAGGAATTCTCGTCGCGTCGCTTGACGGCCGTATTGACCGGATCGACGAAGAGGGGAGGCGGACCGCCTGGGCCCAACTGACCGCACCACTCTCAGGAACTCCGGTGATGGCGGATATCGATGGGGATGGCCGGGAGGAAGTCGCATGCATCGACGAAGAGGGGACGGTCACTCTTTTCGATGAGGACGGTTCCCGGATCGGGCGCTGGCCTCTTCTTTCGGGAGAGCCAGGGGGGAACGCCCTGCTACTTCTGAGAGAGAGTGACCTGTCCTGGTCGATCGTCGTCACCGGGGGGGGCGCTGTCCATCGACTGGGAGTGGATGGGCAGGAGAGAGACGGCTGGCCTCTGGAACCGGGTGGAGAGAACCTGACCGGGCCGTGCGTCTTCCCCGGGGCTATGGCTGAGATGATCGCCATCGGAACAAATCAGGGCAAACTCGCCCTCTTCGATAGTGATGGGAGTCACGCGCCCGGTTGGCCTGTCCAACTCCGATCCGGCGTGAAAGCAGCGCCGGTAGTGGCGCAGTTCGGTGCGCCGGCGCTGGTCACGATCGACGGGGCGGGAAACATCCATGCATTTCATGAGGACGGCCGGTCCCTTCCGGGGTGGCCGGTAGCGACCGGGAAGAGTCTGTCGGGAGCTCATGTCGCCGCCTGCGATCTGGATGGAGATGGCGCCGACGAGGTGGTCGCCCTCGCAGGCAATCGATTCTTCGTGGTCGATCAACGGGGAGTCGTGCTCCCCGGGTGGCCGGTTCAGGCCGGGTTCGGTCTTCAAAGGAGTCCGCTGGTTGCCGACGTCGATGGGGATGGTGATCTCGAAATTATCGGAGCGACTGTTGCCGGCGGCCTGTTCGCATGGGACCCGGACGCTGTTCCCGTACCGGGGTGGCCGATTCCTCCGGTAGGGCTAGCCGGCATTCCGATTCTCGCCGACCTGGACAGGAACGGTATATGGGAACTGATCGTCCAGGATTCCGAACGGGGTTGGGATCGTTTTGAGATCAGGGGAGAGAAAAAAATGCGGCCCGCCTGGGCGACCGCCCGAGGCGACCGAAAAGGATCGGGCCGCGTTCCGGAAACCACGACTGACTATCAAAATCTCGCGGTACTCATCGACACGACTGCTCTCTTTGCCGGTTCCTGGGCCGGCGACACGATCGATGTGCCTGTAGAGGTGGTGAACCGGGGAAGCGAAGCATCCCGTCCGGCCACTCTTCAGGCCGGTCTTTCGACCGGGGGAGAGGAGTCTCGCGTTCGAATCCCGCTCGGTCTCCTCGAACCGGGGACTTCGATTCAGACCATAATCCCGTTCGTATTACCGTTTCCGAACCTGAGGCCGGACTCGCTTCAGGTAGAGATCGTGCCCGGCGTTCGTGAGACCGACACCGCCGACAATCGATTGATCGTGCCCATTCCGCGGGCGATCCCCGGCCGGTCTTTCATCATACCCGGGTTTGATCTTCCTACAGAGGAAATCAGCTGGAACTCACCACTTCTGGTTCGAGGCGTATTGGGTTGGCTCCTGCCGTATGACATCAACCGGCAGGCGGAGATCCAAGGGCGCCAGGTTCGTGGTACCGAAGTCGTCGCCGGGAAAGGGCAGATTGTGTACGTCGCCGAGGGCCGGATAGAAAAGCTCGTTCTCGAAACGGGGGAGCGAACGGCGCTCTCGTTGGAAGGGAACGAAGCATCCAGGCCGGCTCTCGGCGGTGGACGGATCGCCTGGGTCGAACCGGTCTGTGGAGCAGGTGGGGAAGGAGTTTCGTACACGGAGGCGGGAGGTACCATCAAGCACATCCCCATCGAGGGGAGTGTCGACGGCAGACCACTCCTCAATCAATCGGCCCTTTTCTGGTTGGAGCGACTCGGCGCCGATTGGAAACTGAACCGTTATGACTTCGAGAGTCGATCGATAGACAATCCGGTTCTCGCAAAGCAGCCAATCATGTGGGATGTGAGTGAGATCGGAGGATTCGCCTGGATCGAAAAGGTCGGTGAGAAGAACTTCATTCTCTTTCGAGATGGGCCGATCGGGGCGACCGATACGGTTCACACGGCAACGAGACCGATTGAGTGGATCGGTCTTGACGCTCAGATCATCGCCTGGATGGAGCGGTGTGATGGGGGCGTCACATTACTCGTCCGCCGATTGAAAGGGGGGCGGGCTTATCCTGCTGCGTTCCTCCGTGACGGCATCTCTTCGCCCGCTTTTTCGGGGAGCACGCTGGTCTGGATCGATCACGGTGTATCACCGGAAAGCGTTCGTGGTGTCGCTCTCGACTTGCCGAAAACAATGCGCGATCCGACCGCCGGTTTTCGGTTCCGATTCGCCGGTCTCCGCGAAGATGTCAGCGAGGTGCTTATCGAGTGGCGGGTCGAGGGGAATGTCCCGGCAGGTCGGTACGCCGTGTTCCGCTTCCCCCGGGGTGAGGCGGGGCCGGAGGGGAGTCAGGCGATCGTGGAGGGAGTAATCGACGGGCCGGGGCACTACTACTATAGGGATCACTCATTTCCTCCCGGCGAAGAGCCGACTGAGTGGGATTACTATGTGAACCTGTTTATGCCGACCGGGGACACGCGCTATGGTCCGATCACCGCCACCGTTCCGGGCCGGCCGCAGAACGGGGGAATCCGTCTCCTCGGGCCCCATCCGGGGCTTGGGACGGTGCGCTTTGAAGTAGCTGTACCCGAAGGTACGGGGAAGAGTGAGACGACGATTACGATTGCTATCTATGATATTCGAGGGCGAAGAGTAAGCAGTCGGACAATTCCGGGAGTCTCTACCGGATTCCGGGATATGTCCTGGGACGGCCTGAGTGATCGTGGGGAGAATCTTGGCTCGGGTATCTACTTCCTACGAGTTCAAGTTGGTGACTTACCGGCAGCCACAAAGAAGATCATGCTCCTCAGCCGGGCGACCGGTGACGGAAGGTCCGGGAGTCAATGATCCTCTCCGCTGGAACCGCGAAGTTTCAGGAGTTCGGTACGAGCGGGAGTGAATCCTGGTTCGGCGCGCAAGGCACTTTCAAATGCGCGGATGGCATCATCTGTGCGGCCGATGTTGCGAAAGAAAATCCCCTGGTTCAAGTGGACGAGATGAAGATCACCGGAGTTCGCTGCCTCCGTGACCGCTCGCTCAAAAGCCGCCTCGGCTTCAGTTATTCTCCCGTCCATCGCATGAAATGTGGCGACTTCCATCTCCTGTTTGGAAAAACCGTAGGCTTCAAACAGGTCCAATCGTGAGAAGAGCGTGACAGAGACGAGGATCAGTACAGCCCGGACAAGTGGCACCGGGCGACCACTCCTGAACGAACGAAACGCCTCGACCATGCCGGCTGCCGCGAAAGGGATGAGACCGATCAAAATAGGCAATCTGTACCGAGATGTGATGTAGAGCGCGAGAAGCGAGAGTAGATAGGCAAATACAAACAGGTGCATGTAGCCGTTCCGTCTCCAGTCCCGAAATGTGACGACCATGCCGAACAGGGAAAGGGGGGCGACGAAAAGAAACGTCGGCAGGAGGCCGCGGAAGAGCCAGGAGACCCGTGCGAAGTAATACTGATTATAGTTGTCCGGCACCTCATACCAGTTCCACGCGAGCTGGAATTTCCGGCCGATCAGCTTCAGCTCTTTCAGCGGATGGGTCAGGGCGAAGTCGATCGCCTTGTCAATCCAGTAGCGAGAAACTTCCGACGGCTTGAGCGCCCGTCCGAGATCGAGCTCGGCGATTCTCCTTGCGTCGATCTCCTCATGCTCGGGGACTGTACGGACTTCATCGGGAGGCTGGTGGATGCCGATGGCGTGAGGGTTATTTCCCACGTACAAGTTGATGCCGGCATCCGATTCGGTGAGGACCCAGTCATTACCGACGATTCGATTCCTGACGGTAACCGGGGAGATGGCGAGAATCGCGCCTGTCAGAAAGATCAGGGGGGCTCTCAGTCGTCTGAGTGCGGGGGTGCCATCCACCCGAACGTAAAGCCATAGACAAAAGAGGGGGAGCGCGAACAGCAGATTGCCCCGGCCGCAGATGGCGATTCCGAAGAGGAGTCCGGATTGGAAGAGGGGAGCGCTTCGCCCTGAGTCGATCGCCTGACTGATCCGCAGTAGGGAAAGGGAGAGAAATAGGAAGAGGACCACTGATTTCAGAAGCATGGCGTCCTGAAAGATAAACGTCGAGTAGACAGCTGCCAAACCACCGGCGATCCAGCCGGCCGCGCGACCGAAGAGCCGGCGGGTCAGAAAGAGAAGGGAGAGGCAGGTGAGCGACCCGACCAGTGCCTGCACGATCCGGGCAGCGAGAAAGTCACGGCCGAAGATCGAGTAGACCCCGCCCAGGAAATAAGGGTAGAGGGGGGACTGATAGAACACGCGATCACCGAAGAAATTGCCCGATGCGATTTCCTGTGCCCAGCGATCGTACGATGCGGCATCGATCATGAGGTGATCGAAATAGGGGGATTCTCGAAAATCAGCGATGAACAGGAGACGGAATACCAGCGCGATCAGGAAGATCGTAAGGGCTGCGATGATCGATCGGCGGTCCACGATTTTCAGTTCCTCCCCGGCTCAGGAGGAACATAGCGTTCGCGCCCAGGCGAGTCAAACAGGAGCTGGAAACTCGATTCGACGGCTTCGCCGGAGAACGGACCATGGGAGGAGGAGAGACAGGAAATGCACGCGCGCGTTTTGTCGGGGGGACTCTTCGGCGTCGACGCCCACCTCGTACAGGTAGAGGCCGACCTCGGGGCCGGGCTTCCCTCGTTCACAGTAGTCGGGTTGCCCGACACATCGGTCCGGGAGTCACGGGAGAGAGTGGCCGCCGCACTCCGTAATTCAGAGTTCGAGTTTCCGACGAGGCGGATCACGATCAACCTTGCGCCGGCGGGGATGCGAAAAGAAGGTGCACTGTACGATCTCCCGATCGCAATCTGCATCCTGCTCTCATCCGAACAGATCGAAAGCGCTCCGGCCGATCATGTGCTCGCTGTGGGGGAGCTCTCTCTGGATGGGCGGCTCCGTCCCGTTCGGGGAGTACTCTCTCTCGCCATCTGTGCCAGGCAATCCGGGGTGCGGGCCATCATCGTTCCGATGGAGAATGCGGAAGAAGCGGCCGCCGTCGGAGGATCGCTCGAAGTCTGGCCCGCCTCGACGTTGGCGGAAGCTGTCGAGAAGATTCGGTTTCCGGATGGGTCAGATCCCTACAGTCCCCGAAACGGAACTGGTGAGCCGGAGGGGGAGGGTCCCGATCTCAACGATGTTCGAGGGCAGGAACATGCGAAACGCGCACTCGAAGTCGCCGCAGCGGGTGGGCACAATATTCTGTTCATCGGGCCGCCTGGGTCGGGCAAGACAATGATCGCCAGAAGGCTTCCCTCTATTCTCCCCGGTTTATCGAGGGAGGAGTCGCTCGAGGTGACGAGTGTTTACTCGGTGGCCGGGCTCCTTCCGACGGCGTCGACCCTGATGCGGCGCCGACCGTTTCGAGCGCCCCATCATTCCACATCCGATGCCGGCATGGTCGGAGGGGGGACTATTCCCAGGCCGGGTGAAATCTCCCTCTCCCACCGGGGTGTTCTCTTTCTCGATGAGGTTCCTGAATTCAAGAAGAACGTGATTGAGCTCTTGAGGCAACCGATTGAGGAGGGGGTTGTCCGGTTGGCGCGATCGATCGGGTCGGTCAGCTACCCCGCGCAGTTCATGCTGGCTGCGGCGATGAATCCCTGTTTGGACGTTGCCTTTTACCGGCTATCTCCGAAGGAGATGGCAGGTATGCCAGGTCGAATTCGATGTCGCTCTTGCCTATAAGTACTTTCTGGACAACGTTTTCTATGATCTGTTGTTTTTCAGAGGCGTCCAGTTGGGGCCAGCGGGTCGCAAGATCCTTCGCTTCGGAGAGTATTGTATCTTTTGACAAATACTGGATCTTGAGGAAGTCCACTTCACCCTGGAGTTTTGGGATTTCCGCCTCTATTTGAGACTGTCTCTCTTCGAGGGGGTCGTACTTTCTTCTGAAGCCCTTCGGGGTGATTCCGTCCTTCTGGTAGAGCCGGTAGAGCGTTTCCATTTCGGATTCCACACTCTTGAATTCCGCATCCAGAGCCTTCAATTCCTCCTGCTTTTTCCGTATGGTCTCATCCGCTTGATCCAGGTACGAGGCAATCTCCTCTGGCGAAAAGAAGAAGTCCTTTAGTTGCTCGTGGAATATCGTCTCCAGATCCTTCTTCGAGATTCTGTTCCGGCAGTCCCGACAGACGTATTTTAGATCCTTGGAGTCGTTCGAAACGTACATTTTTCTCCCACAGTGGCAAAAGACCACGCCGGAAAAGAGGTGGGTCGGTCTCGGTCCGCGTCGTTGTGCCCGGAGGCGATCCTCATCGAGGAGGGCGGCACATTGGTTCCAGAGATCCTCAGAAATGATGGGCTCGATATCGACGAAGATCCACTCCTCCTCGGGTTTCAATCTCCAGCCTCTTCCGTCCCCCTTGGATTTTGTATAGTTGGCGCGGCGTTTCCCTTTTGCTGAGGGATCTCGAAGGAGACGAGCCACGGTCGTATCCGTGAACTTTGCGCCCTTTCGTGTGCGATAACCTCTTTCATTCAAAATCCGGGCAACTGCCTTTTTTCTTCGGTGTTCGAGGAAGAGCTCATAGATGAGTCTTCGGACGGGTGCTTCCGCTGGATCGGGAATGAGTTTCCTATCTTTCCATTGATAACCTAGCGGGGCGACCCCTCCGAGAGGTTTCCCTAGCTTTGCCCGAATGGGAACCGAGGCGGCTACACGCTCCGAAATCTCCTCCCGCTCCCACTGGGCCATAGCGGCTATCATCGTGTAGAATAGGCGGCCCGCAGGTGAAGTTGTGTCGATTGCCTCCTGAAGGGAGATCAAGTCCGCGCCGCTATCCCGGAAGATGTCAGCAAAATCGAGGAGTTCCCTCGTATTCCGGGCTAGGCGTGCAAGCTTGGAGAAGATGAGGCCTGTAATGTGCCCTGACTCAAGATGGCAGAGCATCTTCTTCGTTTCTGGGTGCCCCATGACCGATTTTCCAGATACAGCTTCAAGGTGATACACCTCGCGAACGCGCCAGTCTTTCGATTCGGCGTACGCGCGGGCCCGGCGCTCGTGGTGCTCAGGACTCTCACCACGGGCTTGGTCTTCAGTCGAGACGCGGATCCAGATACCGACTTGTTTTGTCTCTGGCCTCTGAACCATCAGAGATCCCTTATCACGTGGATGACATACCCGAACTACCCATCACCCCAATACTACCACTGTTGGCGTTGACTCATCCAGTCAGGCCTCGGAAGTGATCTTATCTCAATCGATTGAGTCTTGGCGTGCGATCTCTGTTCACTCATGTCTTCCAATCTAGCCTCTTGACGAACGACGTTTTATATGATAAGAGATACGTGCTATGAAGATCGGAACCAAACCTGCATTGTCAATAGTAGCCGTGGCGACACTGGCGGCTGCATTACTTCTCCTACGGTCTATCTTATGGTCGCCAGACAGTAAAGAGTCTCCTACAATAACGGGACAACTAGTTGATACAAGCGACTGGGAGACCTACGAGAACTCTGACTATGGGTACAGTTTCCGCTACCCGACCGATTGGTCAGTAACTGAGCCAATGAAAGAAGGTGGCGTCTACCTCGCTTCTGAAGCAATACAAGCGATAACCATCGAACCAGATAGGAATCCTATTGCGTTCGCGCCGGCAGGCCGTTGTACCCTCCAGGTCTTTGTAAACCCATCCGATCACGGTACGCTCACCACATGGGTCGATGGAAGTGGGCTGTACGCTGATAACACCGGCTTGACCCACCTATCAAGAACCTATGCTTCAGTAGGGGAGTTCCCAGCGCTCCTAGCAATGGAAGGAAGCGCGAATGCACAAGTGACATCCTCCTACTATTTCTCGAATGAAGACGGGAGCTTGGTATTTCGATTCGGTTTCTACCGAACAGCAGAACTGTCGTCAATGTCTCATGCGTCAGATTTCGACTACATACAGGAGACTTGTAGGGGAATTCTGCTGACTATGAAGCAGGGTTGAGTATTCCCCCTATTGCACCATCGTCCGAGCTAGGAGAAGAAATGTCCCGCCCAATGGGAATCGCGTTCATAACGTTGCTGTTTTGGCCTATCAGCATCTTTGGGCAACCGACTAATCTACAGCTTCCATACATGGCAGGGGACGATTGGTGGTGCTCACAGGGGTGGAATGGAGGCTATTCACACACCGGAGACGCTGCATGGGATTTCAATCTCGTTGGTGGAGAGGACCTAGGATACCCGGTGCTTGCACCGCTAGGTGGCAGGGTTACATTCGCCGGTCGTGCTAAACGGCAAGACGGGACCAATAGTGCTTATGGGAACGTAGTAATTCTCGACTACGGGGAAGGCTACTATGGGCGTCTCGCTCACTTCCAGAATATCATCGTGCGAAATGGTGAGTTTGTTAGCCAGGGTCAAGTCCTTGGATTCTGTGGCGGTGTCGGTGTAACCGAAACCCAATCTTCTCCTCATATTCACTTTCAGACCCAGAGAACAAGTAATCCATCAATTAGAGACTATACGGAGGTGGAGGTTCACTACATCAAGGATGGGAATGAGCTGTACGGCTACCCCGAGCCATGCGACTGTATGTCAGGATATGGAGACAAACACTACGTTTCCATGAACACAAGAGTTTTCGATGCTGAGTTGATATCGAGCGGGGGGTCCGAGGTTTTCGGTACACGGAACGACGAGGCAGGAGACTATCACGGAATCCACTGGTATTTCCGTCCCTACGAGTACAGCAGGCGTTATCGGGCCGGAAACATACCCGAAAACTGCTACGCCCAGGCGTGGTCAGGAGGATCCTATAGTGATTGCGCGATTGTCTACGACGCCCTAGGCGGTGGCAGGCGGGCCTATACAATCAAGCTCGGCTTCTACCATGATGGGAATGGTGATGGGTGGAACGATCTGAACGGGCCTCGCTCTTCTCTCGGGATGCCGATCACGAATGAATACAATCTGGAGAGCGCCGACCACAGGCGGCAGGATTTTCAAACCGGGTATTTAGAATACGTCAAGAACCGTCCAGATGGCAACGAAGTAAAGGTCTTTCCATACACAAACAGCGTTGCGTCCGGGTGGACGAATCACGGATGGGATCCCAACTTTTCCTACCTGATTGCGATGGCATATGAGCGCAACGGATGTCAACCGGTGGTCGGGAGTGCAATGGGTTCGGCAAGTCGAGAACATTGCCGATACGGTGGGTTGACAAGCGCCTATTACATTCAAAGATATGCTGGTGGAACGAATGGTCCTGGGGCTATCTTCTACCATCCTAAGAACGCAAAGTGGAACACCCTTGCGACGAATGAAGCCTACTACCTCTATGGGAAATTTTGGGAGAAGTGGCAAGAGGGGAGTGCCGATGTCTACGGGATACCGACCCGTGATTGGTATATGAGTCGAGATCCAGAGAATTGGGATGAGTCGACAGAGTACAAGCTTCAAAACTTCATGCTCCCGGGCGACGAACAGCATTACATGATTCTCAGAGACGGCAATGTGGAGTGGCATTCTGATCCACCACCAGCCCCAGAGTGTGGGACGGATCAAGGCAGCCTGCTCGCCAATGGATCGTTCAACGGTGGTGGCTGCTGGACGATTTGGAATCTGGATGATGCTGCGACCTTCTCATTTGACGGACGTCTTCAGGCATCCGTCCAACATGGCGCATACGACGCAGTCGCCGTTCTCCAGCTCGTACCTCTTGAAGCTGGAGAAGACTATCACTTATCCTTCAGGGCATGGAGCAGTCAAACCTGCACGATTACGGCAATCTCGCAAAACCGGGGACCGCCGTGGCAGTGGTATGGTCTATGGCAGGATCTTGAGCTGGATAGTCAACCCCAACAGATATGGGAGAATTTCACGGCGACGGAATCGGACCCGAGATCCCGCTTCGTCCTTGCATTGGGAAAGGTCTCGGGTGACGTTTGGATTGAGGGTGTTGTCTTGCGGAAAACTGACTGTCGTCGGGACCCTGGACAGCTCATTGCTGCCCCTACATTTGAGTCGTTGGATTGTTGGGGACGACAGCATCGGGTTGGGGATCGTTTCTGGTTCGAGAACGACGCAGAAGGCGAACAGGTTGCCGCGATCTGGTCGTCTGCTCCCGGGGAGTTTTGGGAGACGCAACTGTTTCAACCAAACCTCCCAATTTCAAGGGGAAGGAAATATAGGCTGAGCCAGACTATCGCAACGGATCGCCCAATGGATATTTGGGTTACGATCCAAAATCAGGATAATGAGGTCATTGGACCATGGGATTCTCTACGCGTAGATGGTGGTCCTGTATTAATAGAGTCTGCTGCATTCACCCTCGCCGAGGATCGGTCTATTGAGGGCGCAAAGTTGGTGTATGCGATGGGTCAGGATGTTGGGACTTGCAGGATCGGCAACATTCTGCTTGAGGAGCTACACTGTGAATTCGATCCCGGGAGCATGATTGGGGATGGGGGCTTCGATGATCGAGATTGCTGGACGTTTCAACATCGAACGGGCAAGGATCGATTCACCGTTGAGCCTGATCCAGATGGTGAGATGGCCGGGCATATGTACTCAAGTTTGGATTCCGATTCTGTCTGGGTTACACAGATTCGGCAGGAGAATCTATCCTTCCGTACGGACAAGCACTACTACTTCCATGCGGAAGTCATGTCGACAACTCCAGGCGGAGTGGCACATGTCGAGTTGGTCATTCCGACCGATTCCGAGGATTGGAATCCGCTCTATTACAAGCACGCGCAGCCTGTGTGGAATGGGTGGTTCACAATCGATACGGTGCTGACTTCGCCTGCGGATGCTGATAATGGCGTTCTCAGTTTCGCGTTCGGAAATGTCGCCGGGGATTACTGGATTCGAAATGTCCGTCTCGAAGAACGTGATATCTGCTTCTGCGAACCCCCGAATCTGGTGGCATCGCCGGATTATGCGAAAACCGCCTGTTGGCACGTATCAGGTGATGTCCGTTTGGAGAATGGTGTGGCCCGTGTCACAAGAACGGAGGATGGATCCGATCCGTGGTCGAGCTACCTAGAGCAAGATTCAATTGTCCTTGCAGATCGATGGCAGTATCGACTCTCGTTCAACGGCAAGTACGTCGGGCCAGGGGATGAAGATGCGACAATAGATGTCTTTCTCGGGCGTGGGGACCCGCGAATGGGAAAGAACATATTGGAAAAGGGCGGAAGGATTACTTTGTCGTCATCAGGGGGACCTCATGTACTGAATGGTTTCGCGATCGAGAGCACTCTTGAGAGTAGACTCGTCTTCGGCCTTGGGAAGCAAGCAGGAATATATGAGATTAGCGATATCCTATTGGAAATGATACCAGACGACCTTAGTCAACGGGACAAGTACAAGCAGCCATTTTCTCGCGATGCGATTTGGAGTACGCCTATTGGGTCAGAGGCTCAATATGTTGTAGCGGGACTCGGTCCTGCGAGCGCTGTTGGTATCGATGCGATTCATTGGATAGTAGCCGACGAGGACGATCCCGTTAGGGAAATTTACGACGATCTTGACGGCTGGTCTACCCAGCGGTGTAGCGGTGAAAAGCCGACGGGTGTCTACACCCATGTGCCGGACGATTTGATTGTCCCAGATGTTAACCCCCCAGAGACACCGAACAATACGGCTGCGTTTCTTCAGCCCGGCGGCGATACCCTGGTCCAATCTAATGCTCTCGCTCGCTGCGAAACTGGGGGTGATGTTTACGGTGTCCCTCCAAGGGACGAGGATGGAGAGAACTTCCCAAACCAGAGTATATATGGGGACGGCATTCTCGGCGGCCATGGGGGCTCTCTACTGTCCAGCATTGGCGGGACGATCCGGAGGGGCGAACTCATCATGACTGAGCCGATCCGCCATGTTCTGAAGGTTCTGGTCAATGATAGTTTGCTTTGTCGAGGCCCTGGGAGTTTTCGCTGGCCTGCAGGGAAGAGCGATAAGAATTGGGATCCGGACGGGAATGACCCACTTTACACGGGCAATAACCCGTATGTTTGCATGGGGTCGCTCTTGGCCATTCCGGAGTCGCTCAAGAAGCATAGGGTGGATCTGGTGACTGAAGTCGGCAGGAAGCTCTTCGACGCACTCGTAGGGTACGGAGCGTATATCGTGGATAACGCGGCGTGGAACTGCTACTACTTTTGCGCTGAAGAGGGCGTGCGCGAGGAAGTGGCACGCTACTATGGCCATTCCATCGATACCAACCAGGATACTCCGTATCATCGAGATGTGAACAAGTTGTTCGGGTGGCTGAGTGTGATTGACGACAATGGGCCAAATTCCATCGGCGGTGCCGGTGATCCAATTGCCTATCAGGTTGTGGAACTGATCAAGCCTGAACCTCCTGAACCTGAGGAGAGCGAACCGGCACCGACAGTCTCCGCACCGAGCCTGAATGTAGTGCCTGAGGGTCGCGAAAAGGTACACCTTATGATTGGTGTGTCGGAGGCTTGCAGAGCCGAAGTGGTCGTCTACAGCGTTGCGGGAAGAGTTGTCACGAGGATGTCTGGCAAGGTACTGCAAGAGGGTGAGAATGACGTTCCGTGGGATCTCAAAGGTCAGGATGGGAGAAGGGTGGGCTCAGGCGTCTACTTCATCCGGGTACAGACGCCTATGGGATTCGTGCAGAAGAGGCACGTAATCATTCGGTGAGAAGTAACAATTCTAAGTGTGGATGGCTATTCAGATTTCGCGTTGAGCCTGCTGAGGGCCCTCGCGATGACCTGCGAAACCGCCTGTCGCCTCATTCCCTTCTCTTCCCCGGAAACGGGCTGATACCGTACCTTTACGCGATATCCCCGGACTGTTGTCTCGCCTCCAGCCTCTTCGGCGTCAATCGCCTCCAGGACCGAGAAGACCTCATCCGGCGTGGCCACGGTTACTCGCTCGCGATCCTCTTTCGAGATATTCGTCGATACGAGGGCACGGACTTTAACGAGCGTCTTCTTCTCTGTCGAGATCCAGACAACCTGATCGAAGCTGCCGGCCAGACACTTCTGAATGTTCTCCAGCTCGCGTTCCGGAGGTGATGATACTCCGATTTCACACGCAACAGTATGTTCGCCTCGGCGAAGAGCTACATCGACATTCCCCATGCCGTCCAAGATCGGCTCCTCAACAGAGGCCTGCCAATCCTTTGACTCTGCCCACCGCCGGATGAGTTCCTGAAGGTACCGGTGCTGCTGACCGCCTCGTCCGGGTAGCAAGGGAGACTCCGGTGCTTTCCGTTTTCTGCGAGGCTTGGCTGTTGTAGGAGGCGCTGGAGGGGTTTCGGGTTTTGCCTTTGCGACGGGTGCAGTTGGAGTTGTGGGACGCTCGACCCGCTTCTTCCGGCCGATTTCAATACCGAGTAGAGCTTCGGCCGAGTCGCGAATGAGAGCCTCAACTTCATCTCGATTGCGAGCATAGGCCTTCCGAGAATGCTCAACGGCTGCTCTGCGCCGGATCGTAGCCTCTTCGGGATCCACTGGGGGAGGAAGTGGCGTATCGATGTTGAAATCGTACTCCGCCCGTTCGACCCGGATTACGGCCTGTCCAGTCCCGAGGTTCTGAAGATCCTTCCGATCGAAGTCTGCAAATCCCTTCTCCAGTGTTCGCGCGTCCTGATCTCCGACCCGAAAACAAACCCGCGTGTAGGGGTTCGAAATGACACTGTTGAGAACTTCAGTATCCCGACTCGCAATCTGCTGGAGATCTTGGTGTGCCAGGATCAGTGCAAGGCGGTACTTCCGGGCGCCCGAAAGAATTTGTGCCATGGTCGGCGTAATGAAGTTGTGGAACTCATCGATGTAGAAGTAGAAGGGACGGCGTTTCGATTCCGCCATCTCCTGGCGGCTCATCGCAATCTGCTGGAGCTTCGCGACGATGAGATTACCGAGGAGCCGGGCGTTTTCTTCCCCAATTGCCCCCTGGGATAGCCTTGCCAGGAAGATCTTCCCTGTGTTCATGATCTCACCGAGATCGATTCGATCGTCCTTCTGGGCCACCATGTTCCGGATAAGCTTCGGACGTAAGAAAGTATCGAGTCGGGTGAGGATTGGCGTCTGGGGACGCCCCGAGAGCATCGGAAACTGCTTCTTCCAGAAGTAGACCACTTCCGGATCGTCCACGGTTTCGAGGAAGTCGTTCCGGAACGTCACGTCGAGCAGGAACTTCCGGAGGTCGACAAGCGTGCCCCCACGCGTGCTTTCGAGAAACGCGATGATCGCATTCGCGAAGACAGAATTCATCTGGTCGCCCCAGGTCGTCGACAGATTTCGAAAGATCGCGACGAGATCGGAAGAAAGCAGGGTCTTCTCAAGCTCCGAGTGAGCTGAGAGGATGTTGAACCCGACGGGAAAGTTCTCGTCCGCAGGATCGAGAATCACAACATCTTTCACGCGGTTCTCCGGGATTCGATCGAGAACTTCGTCGATGAGACCCCCGTGGGGGTCGAGGATTCCGAAACCCTGCCCGTTTTCGAGATCCTGCGTGATGAGATGGAGGAGAAGGGTGGACTTGCCCGTCCCGGAAGCTCCGATTACGTACATGTGCCGGGAGCGCTGCTCCGGGTTCAAAGACACATCAACTGTCTGGCCCGAGTGAATGTTCTTCCCGAGTTGGAGGTCGTTTCCTGTTGCGAGCGCAGGGGCTCGTTTGGTCTTCCGTTCTTCACGCAGGAGTTTCGGAATACGCACCGTATCCGAGGGAGGATGTACAAGAGAGACGAGCTCCTCGGAGTTCAGGAGCATTCCACTCCGTCGGCTCCGCCGGAGGAAAAGGTCTTCAAGATGGTCCACCGGATCGTAGCCGTCATTGGAGAGGGGTATAAACTCGTTGCTTGTAGGCTCTGAGTATGCTTGAAGTGCTCCGCTTATGGCTCTGACAATGTGCCAAGCACGATCGGGCCGTGGGCTTGTTGCCGCAAGACGGATGACCGCCGAGAACAGCGGTCGAGATGCCTTTTCCCTGGCCACACGGGGCATTGTGGCGGCATCGACGAAGAAACTCTTACCCTCGTTATCCGTAACGGAGCGGATGATGCTATCAGCCCACGGGTGGCGGGCAGGTTGGAAAAGCACCTGAAAAACCGCGATTTCCCTGTCTTCAAGCTCGGAGAGAGCTCCAAGCACACCTGTGAGTGGGTCTGTCTGGAAGTTCTTGAAAGCTCGCAGGGGAAGCATGAATTCCTGGGAAAGTCCGAGATCCACGATGACAAGGTGTCCCTCTTGCGCGGCTTCCCATTTGTGAATGAGGGAGCTGTCTTGGACAGTGAACGCAATGTCGGGAAAGTGGGCTCGGAGTTGGCCATGGACATGAGTGGTATCGTTCTCACGACACGCCACTTGGAGAGTGAGAGAGTCCGTCGTCCCGATTGCCTCAAAAGCGATCGGGGAAAGGGTGGGAGGGACGCTCAGGAGGAACTGCTCGGCTGTGTCTCTTGCTATCTTGAGATCCGGTGGAGCTGAGAGTCGGTATTCGATAACAGGCGAGTCGCAACTGTATGGTGCGGGTTGGACTTCTTCGTGGTCTTCATCAGCTCCATTGGAAGTCCTTGCCTGCTGCCCGGAGACCAGGGTTGAGAGACCGTCCGCAAGCCGGCTCAGGATCGTGGGCTTTCTACCGTCGTCGAGTGCAGGACCTCTCGGAGCAGTCTGGTGAAAACGGAATGGCTCGAAGGGGGGCTCGATGTCTACCGGTTGGCTCCAGAGTAGCCACCCACGGCCGCGCTGCTCCCAGTTGTAAAACTGGGCGGTTAGGAACTCACTGGCACTTGGAGTGCGAGGATCTTCATGCTGCGACATCTAATCAGCCTATCTCTTCAGAAATCCCCTGTGGATGGGTTTGCGTTCATCATCCGAAAGCGACCGGATACCTTTGGCAGATGTCATCTCGTCGATGACTTCGAGTACGGCAGCCTGGACCGACTTTTCAAACATGAGCATTGTATCAACGCGATAGTACGTCAGTGGCCGGAAGATCCAAGCGTAGAGCAGATTAACAAGAGGGATGGAGAGTATCGCCTCCTCAAGCCACGGAGAACCAATGCGCGCCAAGAGCGCGGAGATCCAGAGGATACCGAAAAAGACCAGCGCTGCCACCATACCGTAGAGAATCGATTGTCCCGTCGAATCCATGATAATCAAGGGGAACCCGATGAGACTCGTAATCGGGGGAGCGAGAAGCGGATAGAGTAACCTCGTGGCAAGAGAAACCACTACGAGCAGGACGATTCCCCAAAGATACCCCCATCGTCGCTCCTTCATCGTGAGCCACGAAGAGAAGAAGAAACCAGTTCCGAACGGTGCACCGCAGATATCGAAAAGGTGATCTCCGCTCTTCACACGAAGATATTCCCGACGTGGAGAAAACGCGCCACCTTCCGGATAGACGACTCGGGATGTCTGGATGTCTGGAATCTCGCGTTGCTCCAATGACGCCTCGACAGATGTGTAGAACTCCTTCGGGGATGCCTGGAAGTTCCCGATGAGCGTGGACCAGTGTGAAAACGCAAGGGCGGAAAGGACTTTCAGCATATGGAGCCTCCCTCAAATGAAAGGGACGTCGGTCACAAATACTCGCTTAATTATAGAAGAGCGATGTTCAGACTGCAATGGGATTGAAGTTAAATGGTAGGAAGTGCGTTGTTGAGGAATGTTTGTATTGTGGTTCAGTTCTCGGTAGTCTAGCGGAAAAGAGCATCCTGAATCTCAAGGTCTTGGGGAGCGCGGTTCCTCGCTCCCCAAGACCACAAGGAATCGGAGGGCGCGATGGGAGAAAACGGCAAGAGTGGAAGTCCGATTGGCAATGGCTTGCTCTGTATCTCAACATGGTTACTTCATGTGCCGACCTCCAGGTTTTGGATGCGGACAACATTCCTTTCTCGATTCGCCGTACTTTGCTTTGTGCTCGTGGTTTCCGGATGCGGCAAGAAATCGCTCTACCCAATCGTGGCCGACGGTCAGTGGGGTTACATAGACGGGGAAGGGACGGTCGTCATTCAGCCCCAGTTCGACTTTGCCAAGCCATTTCGGACAATCGGTGCAGTCAGACGCGGTGGTTCTTGGGGTTTCTTGGACCGATCCGGTCATCTGGTCATGAAGCCCGAATACGACGAGATCTGGTCGTTCGACAGGGGGCTTGCGCATGTTGTGAAGAACAACAAGCATGGATTCCTCAATCGTTTCGGCGAAGTCGTGATACCTCTCCAGTTTGACGGTGTCGACGAATTCGCCGAGGATCTGTGCGCCGTTCGAATTGATATGAATTGGGGGTTCATCAACAGGAAGGGCGAGTACGTCTTCGATCTTCAGTTCGAGGACGCACGCTCCTTCTCTGACGGCCTTGCCCCGGTTCGACAATCACGAACAGCCCCGTGGATCTACATTGAGCGAGATGGAACCCAGGCGTTCGAAACTACCTTCTCAAGAGCGAGGCGGTTCTCCGAGGAACTCGCCTCTGTGATTGCTTTGCCAGATATGAAGATCTGCTGCATAGATCGCAAGGGAGGTATTGTATTCGAGCGAGAAGAAGGGCGGCCGGGCGATTTCCATGATGGACTCGCTGTATTCTATTCGGAGGGGGCCGCCGGTTACTGTGATAGAATCGGCAAGGTGATCATAGAGCCGCAATTCGCACGGGCGGACGATTTCCAAGATGGCCGCGCGAGGGTGTTTCGGGCGCTCAAGTTCGAGGGGAAAGGGCGCTACACGGTGCAGTTTGGTTACATCGACAGGAACGGGCAGATGGTCTGGGAGATGGAGCGCCCTTCTGAATGCACCATGGACTGGTAGAGGCATAGAAGATGAACCGAGGAACAAGCGATCCGTCACGTTTCGACGGGAACCTCTCTGGGGAGAGGGTGATACCCTAGCCAAGAATGTGGCATTCCCTTGCGGACCAGGGTACGGTAAACGCTGGAACGCGATGTCGGGAACCCATGATAGCGCTCCAGATACCATGCAATTCTCTGCGGCCCGAGATGGTACTGGGTTCGCAGGTGAAGGATCTTCTCGACCATCTCTGGCCGTATCTGTCGAGGATTGTCGAGAGGATCCTTCACCTGCATGATTTCGGATTCCCGCACCTTTCCGATGATCTGCTCGGCCGAATATCCCTTTCTAGTCATAATAATGCCCCCTTTCATTTGGCCCGATCGTATCAAAATCCTAACTTAACGATCTGGACCGGTTTCAGGGGGCCAGGTCATCAGTCCGGCCGTCAGCCGGCAGGCCGCCACGACGTTACGGCAACACTTGCGACGGACCTGGGAAATCCCACGCCGATCCGGCATGAACTTAAATGGCTTGGCTCAGCTACTGAACCCGATGCTTCGAAGGTGGATCCAGTACTTATGGTGCGTTTCGGCGGTCGGCTCTGTATCCGATATTGCGATCGGTGGACCGTGCGCTCGTCCGCTGGGCGATGCGCAAGTACAAACGGTTCAAGCGGGCGGTCTTGAAGGCGGATCGGAGGCTGTCCCGAGTCCGCGCTCGTCAGCCGATGCTGTTCGCTCATCGGGCGCTTACCAAGAAATCGAGTACAACTGGATGACCTGAGCCGTATGAGCCGAGAAGTTCACGCACGGTTCTGGGAGGGCGTGGGGGTGAGATCCCCCCGCGCTACTCGACTCATGTTCGGTTCAGGTGATCCTGATGAATGACGGGGCGGATTTGGTGGACCCAATCTGTCTTTCGCTTCCACGGGTACCATGCGGCAGGCTTAAGAAATACGGAGATCTACTTGAGAGAGACCAGATGATCTGGGACGCCTAACTCTATACTTACTGACCGAGTAATAACCAAGCAGAATGCTCAGGTTCTTGGCCGGAGAAGAGGGATCCGCAGGATCTCGGGTATATTTCTTCGAGGCCACCGTGCACGCGAGGTTTAGGCTGGGGACATCGGGCAACCCAAAAGGGTTTCTATACCAGTTCGACGGCAATAACGGCAACCCGGAAGAGTGACAGAGTTGAACATATTTCATAAAGCCCGTCTAAAGTGGTCTGCGATTAAGCAACATCTAGACAGTAACGCGCTATTAATGATATACTTGTGGAGTGTTGCTTCGATCCCTAGTGGAAGATGAAGCGTGAAAGTTTCTTTCATCTTGCAGTGCGCGTATTCTTGATCTAGATTGGATGATGTTCAGGCCCCGATTAATGGAGGTGTTCATGATCCGACCGACCCTTGTATATGGACCAACCAGTGAACAAGTAGCGCGAGCACTCGTTTCGGCGGGGGCATATCGCATTGCTTCCGTAGTATCCGAGCAGAATTTCTTCACTTGGAAGTCCGGCATCCGCGCACCAGTTTATACGGACATCCGGACGCTAAATAGCGATCCTGGTGCGCGTGCAGTCGTCATCAATTCTCTCGTCAGCTCTATCCGATCGAATTTCCCTGCGGCCAACTGTGTGGTCGGCATCGCTGAAGCCGGGATTGTCGTCTCCTCAACGGTTGCGCACGAGCTTTCTCTCCCCCATGCATGGATTCGCAAGACTGAGAAGAAGCACGGGATCAAGGGGCGTGTAGCGGGATATCCAGTTGCCGAGGCAAAGGCGGTCATCGTTGACGACCTCGTTGCGTCGGGATCCAGTGTTCAGGATGCAATCGTCTGCCTGGAGGAGGAAACCAGAGTTAAAGCGATCGGTATTCAGAGTGTTGTGAACTGGGACTTCACCGTGATGCGCGATATATTCGATCCCCTTCGCATCCCGGTTCGTGCGTTAGCCAGTTTCCCACAACTACTGAATGCTGCCCGTGAAGTCGGGTTGTTGACGGAAGATGCGGTGACGGAGCTGGCCAACTTTTACCGATCGCCAAAAACACACCGGTGGGACCTCACCACCCTAACCGGCTTTGCCAGCGACATGGCCAAGTCTTCCTAGCGTCTACTCGGCAGACCAAGGGCGCATGCTCAGGGCTGCCGAGTATTAAGTCTTCGGGAGATCAGGATGAAGAGACTCAAATTCCAAGATGTGGCCGCCCGAGCCCGGGTTTCCCCAGCAACCGTATCACGAGTGGTCCACGGACGAACGAACGTAGCCACTGATACTAAGAACCGTGTTCTCGCGGCGATGAGAGAGATTGGATTCTCTCCAGACATGATCGTTGTCGGCCTCATCGTTCCGGACTCCTCAAATCCGTATTTCTCGGATCTTTGCTTCCGCTTCGAGCATGTCCTCGAAGATATGGGCGCCCACCTCCTTGTCTCTAGCTCCGAAGGCCGCATCGAAAGAGAGCTCAAGCTTGTTCAGCGTTTCCGAGATCTCGGTGTCCAGGGTCTAATCTACACGTCGAGCGGGCAAGGTTCGGATGGTATTCTCAACTTGATTGCTACGGACCCTTTCCCTGTTCTCGTTTTTGATCGACGCCTCCCTGCTGGCAATCTAGATACGGTGATGGTCAATAGTAGACACGGCACACTCTGCGCTGTCGACTACCTGCACACATACGGGCACGAACGGATCAGTTATATCAAAGGCCTCGAAGGTACAGAGACAGCCACAGAGCGATTCAATTCGTTTCGAGATGCCATGGCAAGAAACCGCCTAGCGCTCAAGGAGGACTGGATCTTCGAGGGTAATTACACGCCCGCGTCCGGCCGCGAGTGCGCCGAGCGCCTGATTCAGATGTCCCCTAACGAGAGCCCCACAGCCGTACTCGCTGCCAATGACCTTATGGCTATCGGACTAATGCAGCGACTTCAGCAGGATGGCTGGGTATTGCCACGAGAGCTCTCCATCATTGGCTTCGATGATATTGGATGGTCCCAGTGGGTCTACCCAGCTCTGACCACCATCGCGCAGCCCGTCGATGAACTCGTGCATGAGGCTTCGCGCCTTCTTCTCCGCAGAATCAAAGATTCCGAAAGCAACGAAGATCCCCGCCGTTCACCTGACACTGTTCAGATCAAACCCAAATTAATCCCCCGCGCATCGGTCAGTAGTCCCTTTATCGGCTATGCCGGTCGAACCGGACCCAAGCCACTTCCCCACAACACCTAATTCGAAAGGAGATCTAAACACATGTATCAAGTTGTCGTCGCCGGCAGTATCAACATGGATGTCGTCGTGTCCGCCGATCGTCATCCAGCTGTCGGAGAGACCGTTCGTGGATACGGATTGAATTATTTTCCTGGTGGCAAGGGGGCGAACCAAGCTGTTGCTGCCGCGCGGCTCGGAGCCAATACCTGCCTTCTCGGTAAGCTTGGGACAGACGCCTTCGCTGAGCAGCTTGATCATTTTCTTCGGGACCAAAATATTGATCTGACTCATGTCCTCCGGACGGAAATCGCACCGACTGGCACGGCTCTGATCACGGTGGCCGATTCCGATAATACAATTGTTGTCGTTCCTGGTGCTAATGACCACCTCTTGCCTGATGATGTGACGAGTGTAGAAATCAACAAGGGCGATCTCCTCATCAGCCAATTCGAGATCCCCGATGCTACTATTGAGGCTTTCTTTCGCCACGGTAAGGAACGACAAGCCACAACGATCCTGAATCCTGCGCCAGCAAAAGAGCTCTCTGACAAACTCCTGGAGCTTGTAGATATACTCATTGTCAACGAGTCCGAGCTTTCTTTCCTTACGAATGAGACTCTCAACGAAGATCCAGAAGCTGGGGAGATAGCTAGGCTCGCTCGGAAAGCCCGAATCCATGACGATCAGGTCATCGTAGTCACCCTCGGGCGCCACGGTCTCCTCGCGATTCTCGGTGAGCGTGAGATTCCCATTTCTGGCCGCTCCGTCGATGTCGTCGACACTACGGGAGCTGGCGACTGTTTTGTCGGAGCATTTGCCGGCCAACTCTCAATTGGGTCGTCTCTAGACAAGGCACTCGAGTACGCCAACGCCGCCGCTTCTGTGTCGGTCCAAAGGATGGGGGCTGGGATATCGATGCCCACCGGATCTGATGTTACGGCTGCTCTACGGCAAGAGGTGACGTCGTTATGAGCAAAATCCAGCACATTCTATTCGATTTTGATGGCGTTCTCTGCGACAGCTTGGCAGCTGCCATGGATGCCTTCAATGCCATTCGAAACAAGCATTTCCCTGAGGCACGGATACCCGAGGTCAGCAGCCCCCAGGACATGACCGTAGTTTATTCCGGTTCTCTCCGTACCTGCTTTCATCGGTGGTTGTCCGAACAAAACGCGAAGCGCTTCTTCGACCTTCACTCGGCGCAAATGAAGGCAGTTGCCGATACTCTTAAACCATTTCCAGGCGTTGGGCGACTCCTCGGCCGCCTCGCGCCACAGCGCTGCTCTATCGTGACCTCTGCCTACAGCCCTGCGGTCCGCACGGTTTTGGCAAAAGATCCGGCTTATACCGAGAACGCTATCTACCAGATCGCCGGTAGGGAACTTCGGCGAAAAAAGTCCGATAAGATCAACGCCATCCTTGGCAGCCTGAATCTTACTCCGGATGAAGCCCTTTACGTGGGCGACCTAGAAAGTGACATTCTCTACTGCCGTGATGTGCCGATCGACATAATTGCCGTCGGATACGGCTATCACCCTGCGTCCTACTTGTCCAGCAAGACTCCTACGCACCTCGTGAACAGTGTCGACGAGCTCGAGCATCTGCTCGACAATTCCTTTCAAATCCTTAATCCAAAGGAGGTCCAAGCGCTATGACCCCAACAACCTCAACGGCTCTGCTCTGCATCGACTTCATCAACGAGATCGTCGATGCCAAGGGCAAACTAGCTGGTAAGGGTTACGCCGAATTTGCACAACGTCACGAGACACTTGACAACGTAGCGTCACTGATCGACTTCGTTCGCACCGCAGGTGGTCTGATCATCGGCGTCCGCCTCGGCTTCTCCTCCGACTACCGTGAGCAACCGGAAGCCTCACCTCTGTTCGGTCAGGCGAAGAAGTTCGGTGCTCTCCAGATGGGAACTCCGGCGACGGACTTTCATGCGAAGCTCTCGTTCCGGCCCGATGACGTTACTCTCTGGAAACACCGCGTCAGTGCTTTTTTTGGTACTCCGCTCGATCTCATACTTCGCAATCGTGGTATTCGCGACGTTCTCATTTCCGGTGTAGCCACCGATCTCGCAGTTCAGGCCGGTGCTCGCGATGCCCACGACCGAGACTACCGCGTCACGGTCATCAGCGACGCCTGTGCGGCAGCTAACGATGATGACCATGAACAGTCTCTTAGGCTCCTTGAAAAGGTCGCTAAGATCCAAACCCTCGCGGAGACGATGTAACCCCATTTCCTATTATCAGAATAAAACCAAGACGCGCCCCCAAGAAAAGATCCGGGGGCGCTTCATGCCATTGCTCACCTGAGTTCGAGAACCGTTGTGGGGCTCTACTCTAGATCTGGCCATGTATAGTGTTTTGGCGACCGATAGAAGTCCCCCAACATTTCTGCCTGCTTGGTGGTAATTTTTCCGAGTTCCTGTCCAACCTTTAGGATCTGCGGGTAACTTGTGAGCGAATGGATGCTGAGATCGAGTCCATCAAACTGGTCCCACATATGCTCAAAGCACCAGTTTGTGATTGTGATGAACCCGACGGTTTGGATGTCGAATTCATTCCGCATCGCATTGATCGCACTATTTATCGTTCCACCACTTCCGCACAGATCATCGATTATGACCGCTTTCGCGCCTCTCTCTGGTTGCCCCTCCACGAGTTCACCAACCCCGTAAGACTTCTTCGTCGTCCGAACGAAACTCAACGGCAGACGAAACCGAGCGGCGATGCGTGCCGCCCATGAAACTCCGGCAGAAGCCAAGCCTACGATCAGGTCTACGTCCGGAAACTTCAAACGTGCGATCGTCTCGAAATAAGCCGTCGATTCCTCGTACGCTTGGTAGGATCGGTTCAAGTAACGACAGTTGCAATAGCAGGGTGCTCTAATCCCACTCTTCCACTCATACCATTGGTCCCGCGGACGGCCGAAATCCACAAGGTAGGATTCGGTCTCAAACAACCTTCGAGCCGTATTCTCTCCGATCTCATCGTTCCATACCGTTGATCGCATTCCGTTGCTCCGTTCTGGGGTTAGAGTGATGGGTCCATGTGGCCGAGATCCTTGGCCGCCTTCAGTAACTCTGGCAGGTCCCACGCCGATTGTACGGGGATATCAATATTCGAGCGACCTTCCTTTACAATCACAAGAATCCCGGTAACTACTCCTTTGGCCCTTTGTACGGCCTCGATTGCTGCCTTCGCAGAAGAGCCAGATCTTATCCAGTTGTCAACCAAGACAACTCGCTGACCCTGCAGCATACCCTCCACTTCTCGACGAAGTCCCGACTCTCTTGGTCCTTTGGTCAACACGTTTGCCAGCGGTAGATTCTGTTCCCATGCCAACCAGCATGCCCACATAGTACCCGCACGAACGACGCTCGCTAATACGTCAAACTCAGGTAAACTCGCAAGCTCCTTTTGTAATCTGCGGATAACCAGTTTTCGCAGGGGCAGATTGGTGCCTGCGCCACGGCTGTCCGTTATGTAGGGTTTGTTCTGCCCTTTTTGGGTCTTAAACGATTGTCCGGATGGCGCAAACACTAGAAGCCCAAGGTTAACAGCTTTCTTTGCACTCTCTTGTCTAGAACTGATTCTCTCTCCCGTACTCAATTCCGCCCCCCCGGTTATTGTGCTCCTTAATCAGTTTCCCCTCGGACGCAGTGAAACTGATAATCATGTAAAAGCATGGGCAAACCTCTAAATATACTGTCCCTAATAAGTCATGAAGTATATTCGCAAATCCACAGCAGTTTCACTTCTCTGCACCGCCTGCTTGTCCCTAGTTGAGCTTTCTGTATAGACTCTTGTTGGACAGAAGAGCCTTCCCAATCCGAAAAGATCCATCCTGGCTATGCGAAATCAGATTGTCAGATGACACGAACCCCATGAAGCATATCTAGCAGCAGGTGATGCATGCCTGCAAGAACCAATACTTACATCCTCGGCCTACCATCGCCTGATGGCGAGCGTAGCGGCCCTGACCGAATATAGCTAAGCATTGAGAGTCAACACATATGAGGATAACACGTCGTTTTCGTTTGACACATCTCCCCTTGAGAGCCTATTGTAGCCAAGTCATTACTGCGCCCTTTAGACATACCGTGCACTCCCGATTTTGACAGTTCCCACTACAGGACCTAAACTACTGAAAACAAGCCGATTCCGGCCTCTTCTCCACTTTTCGTGACTTGTTCAGACCTCGCCTAACTGACCGGCAATTCAGGATTCTATCGTCAATAGCGACGAGCTAACCCATTGTAAACCAATCCGATTCAAAGCGACTGCACCTATTGTCTAAAGGGTGCGCATACAAAGTCCTCTCATCCATACCCGATATACCCATGCCCGACATCGATTCTCACTTTCTCATCCCGCGCTATCTCTCGCAGGCGGAGGTTGCGGCGTTCTTCCGCGTGATCTCCGACACTCGCGACCGCGCGCTCTTCTGGGTCATCTACCACTACGGTCTGCGAGTTTCCGAAACGTCACTCCTCACCGTTGAATGCCTCGACCTG
>JALGYY010000013.1 GCA_025782575.1 bacterium | reverse complement strand
GCCGGGCGGCACATTGTGGTTTGGGACGGGCGTGATGGCTCCGGGCGTGAGGTCTCTTCGGGTATCTACTTTTCGAGGCTGACCCTGGCGGGGGAGAGGCGAACCCACAAGATGGTCCTCATAAGATAATAGTGGCCGGATTCAACAGATCTGATATCGGAAGGAAGGAGATTGCAGAGTGTCCAGGCGCCATGGTTTCATCATCAAGACGATCTCAGCGAGAGGCCCGGTTCGTTTAGCCTCTAAACTTCTCCTGTTGGTGTTCATCCTTGCCGGGGCCGTCCCCACGCAGATCGATGCGCAGCAATCGATTGCTCGCGAATGGAACGACGCTCTTCTCGAGGCGATTCGGACGGACTTTGCGCGTCCCACCGTGCACTCCCGAAATCTCTTTCACTCGAGCATTGCCATGTATGATGTGTGGGCCGCCTATGACGGAATCGCAGAGCCCTATCTACTGGGGAATACGGTGGACGGATACACGGTTCCGTTTACCGGCGTTCCTGCGCCGGGCGATGTACAGGCGGCACGGGATGAGGCGATCAGCTACGCCTGCTTCAGGTTGCTGAAACACAGATTCATAAACTCCCCTGGTGCATTCGAAGCGCTCGGTAGATTTGACTCTCTCTTCCTGGCCCATGGCTATGATACGACGTATGTATCGACTGACTACGCCGGCGGTAACCCGGCGGCTCTCGGTAATTATCTCGCATATGAACTGATCTTTTTCGGGCTTCAGGATAATTCGAATGAACAGTACGAGTTCGTCAACGAGTATTATGAACCTGTCAATCCACCGCTTCTTCCTGACTCCTCTGGGAATCCGGACATCGTCGATCCCAATCGATGGCAACCACTCGGGTTCGATATTTTCATCGATCAATCCGGAAATCCACTTCCCTCGAGTGTGCCCGACTTCCTGGGCCCTGAGTGGGGAAATGTCTCTGCATTCGCGCTTACCGATGACGATTTGACGACTTACCAGCGGGATGGTTTCGACTATTGGGTCTACCACGATCCGGGCGGACCCCCACTGCTTGATACAACGACGATCGGCGGTCTGTCCGAAGAGTTCAAATGGGGACAGGCACTCGTCTCTCTCTGGTCCTCTCATCTCGATCCGAGTGATGGCGTCATGTGGGATATTTCCCCCGGCTCCATCGGAAATATTCAGAATTATCCAACCACCTGGGCGGAGTATCACAACTTTTACGATGAGTTGAACGGTGGCGATCCGAGTATCGGCCATGCCATCAATCCGTTCACCGGCCAGCCCTATGTTCCTCAGATCGTTCCACGTGCCGACTATGCGCGCGTCCTCGCCGAATTCTGGGCGGACGGCCCGGAGTCGGAAACGCCGCCCGGGCACTGGTTCACCATTCTGAACTATGTGAATGACCATGTGTTGTTCGAGAAGCGTTACAAAGGACAGGGCCCTATCCTGGATGACCTCGAGTGGGACGTGAAAGCATACTTTACGCTGGCGGGCGCTGTGCACGATGCCGCCGTGGCCTCCTGGGGAATCAAGGGCTGGTATGATTACATTCGACCCATTTCGGCAATCCGGTGCATGGCGGATCGCGGACAGTGTTCGGACACCACATTGATCAATTTCGATCCGGGCGGCATACCCCTTACGACCGGCCTTATCGAAGTCGTGGAAACGGGCGATTCCCTCGCATTGATTGACCCGCTGAACATCGGTAAGATTCAATTGTTTGCGTGGCGTGGTCCTGATTTCATCGCCGACCCGGATAGCGATTTTGCGGGAGTCGGCTGGATTCTCGCCGAAAACTGGTGGCCCTACCAGCGTCCGACATTCGTTACGCCACCATTTGCCGGTTTCGTTTCAGGCCACTCCACCTTTTCCCGCGCCGCGGCGGAGGTGATGACACTTCTCACCGGTGATGAGTTTTTCCCGGGTGGGATGGGCGAGTTCTTCGCTCCTCAGAACGAATTTCTCTTATTTGAAGATGGCCCGAGCCAGGATGTGTGGCTGCAATGGGCGACCTATCAGGATGCATCAGACCAGACGAGTCTCTCCCGGATCTGGGGAGGCATTCATCCACCAGCAGATGACATACCAGGGCGGATAATCGGCAGTATTATCGGGCCCGCGGCGTTTGATCTGGCGGAGAGCTACTTCGACGGCACAGTGACAGGCATTGCGAATCAGATCCCCGCCCCCGTCGGTTATGATCTCGCCCAGAACTTCCCGAACCCCTTCAACCCAACCACAACGATCGAATACACAATTCCTTCCCAGTCGGATGTGCAGGTCGTGGTTCATGACATCGGCGGTCGCGAAGTCATTCGTCTTGTCAGCGCCATCGAACCGTCCGGTACTCATCGGGTAGTCTGGGATGGCCGGAGCGAAAACGGTGATGCAGTGTCGAGCGGTACCTATCTGTACCGCATGGTTGCCAGGGCAAGCGGCACGAATGACCGCGTGATCAAAGCCGGGAAAATGCTGCTCGTTCGGTGAGATAGTGAGAGATGGGGTGAATCGAAAGAAGCCGGCCGGCTTGATGGGCCGGCTTTTTTTGGGTGACGATCCGATCCGTCGTCGACGATGTGCTAGGATTCGTCGTAGCACGATTCATGAGAGGTGAGTATTGACGACCCCGCTGATCCGATCGACGAATAGAGCGTGCGTGGCCTTGCTCCTCTCTCTGATCGGCCTGTTCTATTGTCCGGCGATGATTGCAGCCCAAACGGCCCGGGTAATGCCGGCTGATATCCGGTTCGTCGAGTCATGGCCGGTCGAAACAAGTCTGGATAACCCTGATATCCCCGATGCCGCAGATGTCTGGCTCTCTCTCATCCAGGGGTCGACCCGCTCTATCGATTTCGCCCAGTTCTATGTGTCAACCGATCCTGGTGGGAAGGGAAGACTGAGACCGATCATCGATGCGGTTCAGATTGCGGCGCGGCGCGGAGTTCGTGTCCGTTTCCTGGCCGAAGAGAAATTCTATCGGATCTACCCGGAGACTCTGGATGAGCTTGCCGCCGTTCCCGGCATAACCGTCAGACGTCTCGATTCGGCCGCTTTCAATGGAGGCGTTCTTCACGCCAAGTACTTTATTGTTGACAGTGAAACTGCCTGTCTGGGTAGTCAGAATTTCGACTGGCGCGCTCTCGAACACATTCAGGAGCTTGGAGTGCTCGTCAGTGCCTCCGATTATGTCTGCGAACTGGAGAAGGTTTTCGAATTCGACTGGGCGATTGCCGGCCGGGTAGAGCCGGGATCGGGGGCGAATGGCTCGGCGGTCGATCTGGTAGACCGCTTGCGCCGTGAGTACGATGAACAAGCCGGACCGAAAACTGCGATGGAAATCAATCATCCCGTACCGATCAGAATATGATCCTGATCAATCCGGCCTTCAGCCCGACCGGTCGCATTCCGGATCAGGCCCTTTGGGATGAACCACAACTTGTATCTTTGATCGACTCGGCGCGAGATACGATTGCCATTCAGCTCCTCACGTACAGTCCCGCAGACCGGGATCACGGCTACTACGAAGTGTTCGAAAATGCGCTTCGTCGCGCGGCCGGCCGAGGGGTTACGGTTCAGATTCTGTTGGCGGATTGGTGTAAACGCCCTCCTGCCATTGACTACTTGAAGGGTCTCGGCCTCGTACCGGGAATCGAGGTTCGACTCATGACGATTCCCGAATGGTCAGGAGGGTTCATTCCGTTCGCCCGTGTCTGTCACGCGAAGTATATGGTGGTCGACGGGGAGAATTTCTGGATAGGAACCAGCAACTGGTCGAGGGACTATTTTCATAACAGTCGAAACGTCGGCCTCATAGGGAGGGGGGTGACCCACGGCGCTCTTCTGCGAGCCTACTTTCTTAACGGATGGCAATCGAACTACGCGTCCTTGATTCGCCCGGAGGTCGAGTATGAGGTTCCGAGAATTTCGGAGTAGCCCGTTCTGGTCGGGCCTGATTTTGCTCTGTCTCGCTCTGCTGTTCCCACTCCGATCGACCGCGGATGGAGAACCGGAAGCTGACCAGGTTGATCTACTGCAAGAGAGCATCAGGAGCCTGCGTCTGGAAGCCCGTTTTGATGAAGCCCTTCCGCTTGCCGGCGAATTGGTGAGTGCCCTCCTACTGGACACGACCAATGCTGCATGGGAATTGGTGGATGCGAGAGTTCTTCTCACCACTCTTGAAAAGGCAGCATCCCTGTCCCGGCGAGCCCAGCTGGAGCTGGCGCTTGCAGACAGCCTCGACATGGCCGGCGACGAAATCTACTACACCGGCGACTATGAGAAGGCGGCTGCCCACATGGAGAGAGCGCTGGCGCTTCGTCGTCGGCATCTCGGCAGGGAACACGTCGATGTAGCCTCATCGCTCAATAAGTTAGCGACTTTCCTCTCTCCGCTAGGCCGCTATGCGGAGTCGAAACCGCTTTATAGGGAGTCTCTCGCTTTACGGCGAAAGCTTCTCGGCGATGATCATCCGGAGACCATAACCGGGGCGAATAATCTGGCCGCCCAGTACTGGCGCCAGGGGAATTACGGCGAAGCGGAGCCTCTCTATTATGAAGCGCTGGAGGGGTATCAGAAGCTCTTCGGGCGCGAACATCTTTATAGTGCCGCCATCACGAATAATATTGCCCTCCTGAAGCAGGATCAAGGGAAGCTGCATGAAGCTGAGCCGCTCTTTCGGGAAGCGGTCGAGCTCTGGCCCAAGGCGCTCGGCGAAGGTAATCGCTATGTTCCACAGTCGCAGAACAATCTCGCCTCAGTATTAAAGGATCTCGGTGAAGTTGCCGAAGCGGAGTCGTTATATGAGGAAGCGATTGCGGGATGGGCAGGGCAAGGTGGGGAGGACCATCCGAACGTAGCGCGCGGAGTCCACAATTTGGGCCGCCTGCTTCAATCGGTCGAACGCTACGAAGAAGCAGCTGGAAAATTCGAGAGAGCGTTGACTCTCCGAACCGATCATTTCGGTGAACAGCACCCTCTTGTTGCCGCAACGCTTCAGTCTCTTGGCGAACTTCACTTGGAAACAGGCCGATATGCAGTAGCGGAATCCGTCTTGAGCAGAGCCGCCGACGCGTATGATGTCGCCCGTCTCAGGGCGGGATCCGGCTTGGAGCGGTCGACGTTTCAGGGTAGCCCGTATGGGGCGCTTGCCGTGGCGCGCCTTCTGGCTGGCATGCCGGCGACTGCATGGGAGGCGGTGGAACGTTCACGCTCACGGTCGTTGGGCGATCTTCTTCTGACGGCTGGAAAAAGAGGGCTCAATCCGGATGAGTTCAACCGTGAAGATTCCCTTTCGACCCGGCTCACCTCGCTGGAAGAGGAACTTGCGGCGTTTCGCCGGGCTGCCGGCCAGGACCAATCAGATGAAGCAGACGAAAGGATGGCGTTCGCGAGAGAACGGCTCCTTTCCGCGGAAGTAGAGTGGAGTGCGTTCCGAAGTGAAATGGTGCGACGCTACGATGTGGCTGAGGGTGGGTCGTATAACCTGGAACGGGTTCAGGAGGCCATCGATTCCAAGACCGCCATCATCGGATGGCTCGATTACAAGCTAGGTAAAAATCTCAATATGTCCTGGGCGTATGTGATCCGGTCGTCCGGCGATGTTCGGTGGGCGTCGCTCAGCATGGCCGGCCCCGGAATCTGCGATGATCCGTTTGCGATGTTGGCATCGTATCGAGCAGGCCTGACCGGCTTGGCGACACCTCTCCGGATTCAGAAAAACGAATCGAGAAGTGTGTGGATGAACCGGTTCGAACCGATCTCACCCGAGCTATCCGGCATTGAAAACCTGATCGTAATACCTTCGGGGCCGATGGCGGGAATTCCAGTCGAAACGTTGATAGGTGAAGACGATCGCTATCTAGGCGATAAATACCAACTGACCTATGCGCCGTCGGCGACGATTCAAACGTGGATGGCGGGTAGCAGGGCCGAGAGAATCGAAGGAAACCGGGGGCCGGTCCTGCTTGTCGGCGATCCGCCCTTCAACGAAGATGATCTCGCTGAGATGAACAGGGAAGAGGGCCCCGGATTCTTCACCATGGCCGTAGCCCTCATTGACCAGGCCGTCTTTCGCGGGGCTCTTGCCGGAAGCGAGAACGCGATCGGTGAGCTGCCCCGTCTACCCGGCACGAAAGCAGAGGTGACAGCAATCGCGGAGATCGCCCCGTCGCCAACCGTCCTTATGGGAAGAAATGCAAGCGAGCAGGAGTTGGCCCGCCTGAACGGCAACGGTTCGCTCTCTCGCTTCGAAACGATTCACATTGCGACCCATGCGCTTGTGGATGATGAGCGGCCGGAAAGATCGACGCTCGTATTGTCACAGGTCGATCTCCCTGATCCGCTCGAGTCGGCGCTTTCGGGTGAGCGGATCTTCGACGGCCGGATCGCTGCGGGCGAGGTAGTCAGCAACTGGCAGCTGAGCGCCGATCTTGTCACATTAAGCGCCTGCGAGACGGCACTCGGGAAGAGGTTGAGAGGAGAAGGGTACGTCGGGTTTTCCTATGCATTCCTGCAGGCCGGTGCGCGAAGCCTTCTCTTGAGCCTCTGGCAGGTTCGCGACAGCGCGACCGCCCTTTTCATGCGGCGTTTCTATGAGAACCTCTGGGGTGAATACGAGGGGAGTCGAGCCGGGAAGAGGGCCGTACCCATGGCGAAGGCGGAAGCTCTCCAGGAAGCCAAGATCTACTTGCGATCCTATACGGATAGGGAGGGCGGCCGGCCTTTTGATCATCCCCACTATTGGGGGGCGTTCGTTCTGATTGGCGACCGGGAGTAGGGTCATGAAGCGTAGCCAGTACATCATATTCCCGATATTCGTCGCGCTTTCTCTGGTCTTTTTCTGGAAGGCAGGAACGGGAAAAGGCGCCTTCTTTCACTATGATACCTGGATGCATTATTTTGCATCCCGGGCGTGGTGGTTCGGTCAGCTGGCGGATGGCCATTTCGCCACGTGGTGTCCCGGCCTCTTTGCCGGGTATCCGCTTTTTGCTGAATCTCAGATCGGCGCTCTCTATCCACCCACCTTTATTCTCTTTCTTGCGTTTCCGCCGACACTTGCATTTTCGTGGAGCGTGATCCTTCACTTCGCTTTCGCGGGCGCAGGCCTGTTCGCATTGGCGCGAATTTTTGGACTATGCAAGCCGGCCTGTCTGCTCGCCGCGATTGTCTACGCGTTTTCCGGCTTCATGATCACTCACCTGATTCATCTGAATCTACTGATTGGTGCATCCTGGATCCCGTGGGCACTCTTCTTCGCCGTCGGTTCATGGCAAGGCCGCCCCCGTTCCCTTCTGGGACTGGCCTGCTCTCTGGCCGCCCTCTTTCTCGCGCCCCATCCGAATACGACATTGCTCGCTTTTCTCCTTCTCCCTTTTGCCATGGTCTTTCTGGTAAGACGAGGCGCGGCCGCCATCGGGCTCTGCAGCATGGTTCTCGGCGGGGGAATCATTCTCGGTCTCTGTCTCGCAGCGGTTCAGATATTGCCTACCGCCGACTTTCTGGATCGCACGGTTCGCGGTGAAGGAGTGGAGTATTCCTTTCTGACATTCGGATCCTTTCCCCCCTGGGGAATCGCCCGGCTCGCCAATCCTGATCTGGCGGGAACGCCGGTGGACGGAACATACTTTGCTCATCTCGACTGGAGTGTCTACGCGGAAACGACCGCCTACGTGGGGCTCCTGACGATCGCACTGGCAGTGGCCGCCATCATCCTTTCTCGGGGACCGGTTCTGTTGACCTTCCTGACGGGGGGAGCCGTTTCCTTCCTGCTCATGTTGGGAAGCTTTACTCCGGTCTACCGTATCTTCACGTGGATACCTCTGTTCGAATCCACCCGAGTTCCCGGCCGATTCGCGCTCCCTCTCTCGCTCTGCATGGCCATGCTGGCCGGACTCGGACTGCACTCGCTTCTGTCATCCAGCGACCGGCGAAGAAAGGCGCTCGCACTGGCCGGCGGATTCGCCGCGCTCCTCGCGATCTGTCTGTTCGCACATTTCCTGAGTGAGGAGACGGGAGCATTTCAGCTGAATGATCCGACCGTGAAGCAGATGATCGGTTCGAAGCTCGATGCGATCCAAGCGACCGTCACCGACTCGAACAACAGGATGTGGATCCTGTTTTCCGCGTCCCTGCTCGCCGTCTACCCACTCACTTTCGGCTACAGGATCCTGGGAGCTGCAGCCTATCTCCCCGCTCTCGTCATCTTTGTGGATCTCCTCTACTGGGGATCCGGTTTTAATCCGACGCTCGCCCCGGAGAAAATTCTGGACCCCCCTCCGGTTGTAGCGGCGCTCCCCGAAACACTCCCCCGACCTCGAATCTTTCGGCAGGGTATTCATGAGTTCTGGGAGAGGAATGAGCGCGCGCCCAGGACGGATCTCTTCACGCCTGCCTGGAAGGGGAACCTCGAATCCTATTCTACCGGTGCCTGGTCCATGACTCCGAACAGTCATCTTCTCTACGGAGTCGATTCGGGAGAGGGGTTTACGCCTCTCATGACGAAGCAATGGCTCGAATGGGTCGGGCTTCCCCCCCGGCCGATGGGAATCCCCCGGCCGATCCTGACGGAGGGCCAGATTGACCTCCTCTCGATCGATGCCGTACTCTCGTCGGCGCCCGCCCGGGACAAGCCTGGCGGAATCGTCGAGGAACTTCCTGGTGCGCTCTTCCTGTTGCGAAACGAAAACCCGTTGCCTCGTGTCCGGTTGTCGCAGACGTTTGATGTAATGGAGACGCGCGAGGAGCTGCTGGCGCGCTTGCGTCACCCCGACCATGATCCACGCACGATTACGCTCCTCGAAGACGAACCCGGCTGGATGTCCGAGCAGGACCAAAACGTTTCGACGGATGCTTCTCTCCATGCCCGGGAGATTGGCCCCGGACATTGGCTCGTCGATCTGCCCGCCGGCGAAGACGGTATCGTGATCCTGGCCGAAGCCTATGATCCGGATTGGAAGGCTGAAACCGCAAGTGGTGAGCCGGTCGATCTCATACGGGCGGATGGTCTGTTTCTGGCATTCGTCACACGGGGCGAAGGGGGTACGGTCGAACTCCGCCACGCGCCCGGTTCCCTTCGGCGGGGCGCTCGGATTTCGCTGGCCGCTATCATTGTCGCTTTCCTGCTCGTTCTTGTGGTCGGCCGCTGGAAGTTACCATCTCTTCTGCGGTCCCCTTACATTAGCGAAGCGATCGGGATTCCGCGCGCCGGCTCCAGCATCCTTGTTTTGGCCTTGCTGATCGTTTTAAGCTCCTGGTTAGGCGATGTGGGGGAATGGAAGGCCAATTTCAGGGAGTCACGGATCGCCCCCGCTCTTTCCCGGTCGATCTCGGAGCAGGGACTCTCCGCCTACAGGGCGAACGCGTTCGGCCCGGCCGTGCGAATTCTACAGGTCGCCGTCTCTCTCGATCCAGAATCCGCTCCGGCTCAATATCGTCTCGGACTCGCCCAGTCGTCGCTCGGCAGGAGGGCCGCGGCAAGACAATCGCTCGGCAAGGCTCTCGAAATCGATCCGGCGTTCGAAGCGGCCCGGCGTGCTCTCGATGAAATGTAGTCAGCCCGACGGAACGAGAAACAAGGTCGTTCATAAGCAGATGGAAAAGAGTAGATTTTTGAGACTAATACTTCCGGCAGTGTCTATCTTGCTGTTTGCGTCGCCTGCGTTTCCGGGGGATCTACCTCCGAAGCTGGAAAAGATCCGCATAGAAACCATTGGCCGTCTGGGTGAGCTTTACGGTCTCCCCGAAGAAGAGCGAAACAGACCGATCGAAATTTTGATCGCCGATCCGTCCGAACTGGATCAGCACGGGTGGGGTGGCTTGCCCGAATACGCGGCAGGTGCGGCTCACTCGCAAGCAGGGCGGCTGGTGGTCATCCCCCGGCGGACGGGTGATTACCCGTTTGGGGACGAAGGGCAGACGCTGATTCACGAATTGTCCCATGTGCTGCTGTACCGGGCGCTCGGCTTCCGCCCCCCTCGTTGGTTTGACGAAGGACTCGCCATGCGAGCGGCCGGAGAGTGGGGGTTCGAAGACGAATGGCACATGGCGTTCGCCCTGCGAAAAGCCGCACAGGGAGACTACCCGCTGAGTCGCGTGGAAGGGGATTTCCGCGAAGGAGAATCCCGTGTCCGCCGGTCATATGTTCTCGCCCGCGCATTCGTGAGCGATCTCTTTCCGGAGAGTGAGGAACTGACTGGTTTTATTGAATCAGCGCGGGCGAAGCAATCTGTCGACAAGGCGTTCACAAGCAGATATCAAAAGACAGCTGACTATGTGTTTTTTGAATGGGCAAGAGAAAGGCCGGTCTGGAGAGACTGGATCCTGGTGATTACTTCCGCGAAAATGGTATGGATCGTTGCCCTCATTCTGTTTCTTGTAGCCGCGGCGCTTTCATACTGGCGGAAACGCCGAAAGTTCGAGAGGCTGCCGGAGTAAGGGGGAGTCTCCACCCGATCGAGCTTCTCCCCAGGGCCGGTCAATCCGATCGGACGCCATCCTCCACAAATCTTTTCAAGCCGTCCGAAAATAGGGCGCTCCATCCTTCCTGCAGGTTCTTCAGATTGTTGTCGTCAATGTTGCCATGGTGCGCGTCGGAAACGAGCAATACGCAACCGTCATCGCGCTCATTCAGCACGAGCCTAAGAAAGCTCGTCGCCGGGCCGCCCCAGTCCGGCGCGATCTGCCCAACCATATGGATCGTCTTCTCTCCGGAGTTGATCCAGTGCACGGTATACCAGAGCAGACTCCCCCCTCCGGGAATCTCCTCAATGAGGTGTCCACCCGCTCGCGCATCGAAAGTGAGAACCGATTTCGGATCAACCATGTGGAAATCGGGCAGCCACCACGCGTTGATCTCGACGGTCAGCGCCTCCCACACTCGTCCGGTGTCGGCGCCGATTTCAATTTCGAGATCATACTGCGCCACACCGGCCTCGGACTTTGTTATCTTCCCGGCCATACTCAACTCCTTCTGGTGGAACTGGTCGGTCGTCGTCGCCGCCCCCCCCCATAGTTCAACCGCGTAACAACGTAGGTTCCGCTTCTCTCGTCAGTACGAAGTGTAATGTGGCCCGCTTCCTGTACTTCCTCGAGCAACTCACTGAAACTTCGATAGCCGAAGCTCGACTCGTTGAACGACGGCTGTTTTCGCTTCATCGTATCTTTTACGAGCGATGAATAGATCACATCCCAGTTTTCTCTCTGGAGAGCCCGAATCGTATCGAAGAGAAGAAAATAGATATCCCGCTTTTCCTTGGGGATCTTTTTCTTCTCGGAAGTGACCGCTTCCGATCCGGATCCACCGTGCAGATCTTCGTAGTAAATGAATTCATCGCAGTTATCGGAAAGAAGCCGGGAAGTGGATTTTCGCATGCCAAGGCCGATTACATATTTGCCGTTTTCCTTCAGCTTGGATACGAGCGGGGAGAAATCGCTGTCCCCCGATACAACGACAAACGTGTTGATGTGTTCCTTGCTGTAACTGAGATCCATTGCGTCGACGCAGAGCCTGATATCGGCGGAGTTCTTTCCGGTCATAGATCGTTTGGGAATCTCGATCAATTCAACGCCCGCCTCGTGGAGTTTTTTCGTGTATTCACGAAAGCTCCCCCAGTCCGCATACGCGATCTTCACGATCACTTTACCCTTCTCGAGCAGGCGGTCCAATACGCGCTGAATGTCAAAAGCGGTGCCTTTCCGGCCCGTGAAGCCAAGTGCCAGATTTTCGAAATCAAGAAAAACGGCCAGATTCCTCTCCTGCCCGATTCCTGTACCCGCGGTGCCCATGGATTTCCTCCCAGGTTATGAATTCAATCAATCGAACTCATTCTGGCACTGTCTCCTCAAATCGCCAAGCGGTATTGGGCCGATCCTCCTTGCCCAAGAGCCTCTTTCTCCAGAAGCCGTTTACGTGGCAGGAACTCCATCGTAAGATCTTTACTGTGATCGACTCGCGAAGACGTGGCGGGGAACAGGATTGAACATCAGCGAAATCAAGAGCCTCGGGGCCAAGGAGAAATAGTCTTGAGCAAAATTCCGGACTACGCGCGGATCCAGGAACACATGACGAGTTTCGTTCCTGTCCGTCCTGAAGAAATGCAGAAAATGGAGAAAATCGCGGAGGATTCGGATTTTCCGATTATTGGGCCTGCGGCAGGCTACATGTGCTACCAGGTGGCGCGGATGATCGGAGCCCGGCGGGTATTCGAACTCGGATCCGGCTTTGGTTATTCCACCGCATGGTTCGCGAAAGCGGTTCGAGAGAATGGGGGAGGACTTGTTCATCACGTGGTCTGGGATGAAGATCTGTCGTCCCGGGCAAAGACCCATCTTGCGGCGCTCGGCCACGAAGACCTTGTAGAGTATCACGTCGGCGAAGCGGTCCAGACGCTCCGTGAAACTGAAGGCCCGTTCGACCTTGTTTTTAACGACATCAACAAGGAAGGCTATCCTGGTTCTCTCCCCGTCATCGCGGAAAAGCTCCGCTCCGGCGGTGTCTTGATCGTAGATAATTTGATCTGGAGTGGCCGGGTGTTTGACGAGGAAGAGCGGGATCCGTCAACAGAAGGAATTCGCGAATTGACACGCATGGTGATCGACGATCCCGCCTGGGTGTCAACGCTCGTCCCCGTAAGAGACGGCCTCCTGATCGCATACAAACAGTAGGACAAAGCCCCGGCTAGTCTTCGCTCAGCGGATTTCACCCCGGAATTCAGGTCACTGGTCCGCTATCCGGATAGACGCGCCGATTCAAGAATGGGGAAAGAGAAAACCCGGGCGGCGCTGGGCCACCCGGGTTCCTTAGCATTGATCACCGCTCAAGGGTGATCCCTATCGAGAGCTACCAGCGATTGGCGCTGGGCCGACGCTCTTCGCGCTGGCGGGCCTCATTGACCTTCAGATTGCGGCCACCCATGTCGGTGCCGTCAAGCGCGCCCATGGCGGCCTTGGCACCATCATCGTCCATCTGGACGAAACCGAAACCACGGGGCTGACCCGTGTCGCGGTCGGTGATGAGAGCAACTTCATTCACGGTTCCATGCTCTTCGAACAGGGTGCGAATTTCGCTCTCGGTGGCACTGAAGGGAAGGTTTCCGACATACAGCTTCATCTCTACTCCAATAATCTCTCGCCCCGAAAAACATTCTAATCGGCCGACCCGGCATTTCGCCGACGACCCCACAAGCGGAATCCCAGTCCACCGCAACGATGCGGAGGTGCCTGGACCCCTACACCTTGAGAACACTTTCCTGTACCGGGCTTCGAATCAACGGGGGCGTACACGGCGAGTCGATGCGGTAGGAAACCCAAAGCTATGGGTAATATATCGGCAGGCAGTCAATATTGTCAAGCTTTTAAGAACGATATCGGGATTTTCTCAAATGGTCTGGATCGCCCCGGAGGGGCATCCCGGGTCGCCGGGGAGGGGCGATTGCTGTTATGATGTACTGGCTCAGACGAGGCACGAACCGATTGCGAGGGATTGATGGCTAGCGATTTACTCTTGATACTTATCTGCGTGATTCTGCAGTCTATCGGTCAATTGAGTCTGAAACACGGCATGGGGGCGGCAGGACCCATTTCTTCCGCATCCTCCCCGATCAGGAAAGTTATCTTTTCTTTCCTGAATCCTTTCGTGCTCGTCGGCTTCCTGCTGTTTTTCGGCGCGTCGATTCTGTGGCTTGTCGTTCTCTCCCGCGTCGACGTAAGCTGGGCTTTCCCTATGGTCAGTTTGAGTTATGTTCTCGTCGTGATCTCTTCGCGATTTCTCTTGAAGGAGGACGCCGGTCCCGCCCGCCTGGTCGGCACGCTTGTCATCTGTATCGGCGTTTTCTTCGTTTCTCTCTCCGGATGAACCCGCGCGACTGGTTTTCCCACGTCGACATCTATCTGATCGACCAGATTCTGAAGGGCCGGTTTGACTCCTGCGACACCGTGCTTGAGGTGGGGTGTGGTGGGGGGCGGAATCTGAATTATTTTCTACGCTCCGGACTGGACGTATTCGGCATCGACCGGGATCCACGGGCGATCGAAAGCGCGCGCGGACTCGCCGGACAACTGGCGCCGACGATTCCCGCTGATCACTTTCAAGTCGTCGATGGGAGCGAGATTCCCTACGAAGATTCCCGTTTTGATGCTGTCCTGTCGATCGCCGTATTGCACTTTTCCGCCGATAAGCGTGAATTCGAAGCTCAGCTGGGGGAGATGTGGCGCGTGCTGAAGCCGGGGGGGATGTTCTTCGCGCGGCTCGCATCCTCGATCGGGATCGAAGACCGAATCAAGAGCATCGGGGGAGAGCGCTATCTACTTCCCGACGGGAGCGAGCGGTATCTTGTCGATGAATCGACGCTGCTCTCCAGAACCGCCGGACTGCAGGCTACTCTTCTCGAGCCGATCAAAACGACTAATGTGCAGAATCTCCGCGCGATGACGACCTGGTGTCTCATGAAACAGCGGTCCGATTCAACTCAGGATAAGTGGTATCATGCTACGAAATCCCTAAGACGTTCATCTCTCCACAGGAGGCGGCAATATGCTTGGATGGATCGGAGAACTCGCTCCGATACTGATTCTTCTGACCGTTGTCACGGTTGTAATCACCAGGCTGCCGAAGATCGAAGTCTCCCACGATGCGGCCTTCCGCCGCCGCCGGGTGATGAACTGGCTCCCCCTCGGCCTTACATATGCATTCCTCTATATGGCCCGCTACAACCTGAAGGTAAGCAAGTTTGCTTTTGAAGAAATGGAGGGGGCGGGCGGAGGCCCGCTCATGGGGAATGATGCGTTCGGCATCATCTTCGGCGTGGGAACAGTTGTTTACGGTCTCTCATTTCTCATCAACGGTCCGCTGACAGATCGCTATGGTGGCCGGTTCTCGATATTGCTCGGTGCGGCCGGCGCACTCCTGATGAACTTTCTGATGGGGCTCGTAACATGGTCGATATTGAATAACGGCCCCGGTCACGAAATGTTCTCAGCCAAATTCGTAACCGTTTTTTCCGTTCTGTATGCCGCTAACATGTACTTCCAGAGTTTCGGCGCTGTGGCGATTGTCAAAGTAAACGCCTCCTGGTTCCACGTCCGCGAGCGAGGCGTATTCGGTGCGATATTCGGTATCCTCATATCGCTCGGAATTTATTTCGCTTTCGACTGGAGCACGATTATCCTGCACCAACTCGGGCTTACGTGGGTCTTCTTCTTCCCCTGCGTCGCGCTCGGCCTCTTCTGGATACTCGACGTGATGCTTGTTCGAAACACGCCGGGCGAAGCGGGACTTCAGGATTTCGATACCGCCGATGCTTCTTCGGGCGATGACGGCCCGCCTCTCGGTGCCGTCGCCGTATTCAAAATGATGCTCCGCAATCCAGTCATCATGACAATCGCCGGCGTCGAGTTCTGCAGCGGATTCCTGCGCCAGGCGATCATGCAGTGGTATCGAACCTTCGCCAAACAGACAGATGAACTTCTCGGGCTCAAGGAGAGCTTCGTCTATGAACACTGGGGACTGTTGCTTTGCTGCGCCGGGATCTTAGGGGGCGTCATGGCCGGCGTGATTTCCGATCACATATTCGGTTCCCGGCGGGGCCCGGTAGCGGCGCTTCTTTATGCGATGATGCTCCTGGGGGCGGTCGTTCTCGCATTCACATACAAGAATCCGATCGTCGGCCCGCTTGTCATCATCATGTCGATGGCGGTGATCGGTGTGCACGGCATGCTGTCCGGTACGGCGAGCATGGACTTCGGCGGTAAGAAGAATGTGGGGGTCGCGGTCGGTATCATAGATGGATTCGTCTATCTCGGGACCGGTGTCATGTCGTTCACTTACGCCTACGTCCTCCCGAAAGAGCAGCTGAGCGAGGCCGGGAAGCTGATCGGCCCGGCCACCGATCCTGCGAACTGGGCCGCCTGGCCGATCGCCATGATTCCGGCCGCGCTGCTCGGGTTTATTCTCGCGATCCGGCTCTGGAATGCCAAAGCAAAGAAACTGACAGCAAGCTAAACGGAAAGGACAGGGAAAAGTGAGATGAGTTCGATGCTCGATACAGTTCTGCTTTTTGCGCTACCGGCGTCAGGTAAGTCGGAGGTACGGACCTATATGAACTCGCTCTCCGCAGATGTGTGCGAGAGTGAAATGCACATGGGATCAACACTTCAACTGGATGACTATCCCTATGTCCATTTCATGCATCGGATTGACGATGAACTCTACGCGCGAGGTATTGCTCCCATCTTCTTCAAGGGTCCGACACGCCCTTTCCTGGATGGTTTCGAATGGGGTACGCTGATCCATCTTTTGAATGAGGATTATGACGACCTCATGGAGGGGCGGACTTTCAATGTGCCGTCGGCGGCACAACGTCTGTTCGATCGTCTGGATGAAGCGCATGCGAAAGCAGGGTTGCCCCGGGCTCTCGGAGAAGTGCCCTATCGAATTCGTTCCGAGGTTGCCGGTGCCCTCGAGGATGAGTGTGCGAAGCACCTGGCCGAGCTGAACGATACGAACAGCCAGGACAAAAAAGGGAAAACCATAATAATCGAGGCGGCACGAGGCGGTCCTAACGGCGCGGCTTACCCGCTGACGCCGCCGCAAGGCTACCAGTATTCCCTTTCCGTTCTTTCCGAACAGATCCTGGACCGTGCCGGCATTCTCTATGTCTGGGTAACTCCTGAGCAATCACGGCAGAAGAACATCGAGCGGGGGAGGCCCGACGGCCAGGGCTCCATTCTTTTTCACTCGGTGCCGATGGAAGTCATGCTCGGTGAATACGGGTGCGACGACATGGATTACCTGATCAGCCAGTCAGACCGGCCGAATACGGTTCGGGTCGAGCGTATTGTGCCCGAGGGGAATCGTTACGTTACGCGGACGTGGCATATTCCTATGGCACCGTTCGACAATCGGGATGACCTGACTTCATTTATCAGGGAAGACCGCGAAAACTGGAATCAGGAAGACATCGATAAGATTCACAAGGGGCTGAGCGGGGCGCTCGGAACTCTCGCTGATCTTCACTCGGGCTGATCCATGGCGAAACCCCCGGCGATGAACTGGAGCTCCCCGGCCCTGGTGAAATCAGGGAGCTCGACATAGCGTATTCCCGCTTCAATGCGATGCACCCACCAGAATCGATCTCGATCCTGAAAACACGAACGCCGAAGTGACCGCCGCTCTCCGGGAGCATGGATTCCGGCCGTCGGCGGCTCTCACGTGGATGGCCGCCCGTCATGAGCTTCATGCCGCATCGATCGGGCTGCTGTCGGTGTTGACCGATGTGGAGCAAGGCACAGAGAGTTTTCGGAACTGTGAACGTGCCGGGCTGGCCGTTTCAACAGTTCAGACGATATGGGAACGGGAAACGTGACAACAGGATTCGGAACGACTCACCCTTGTGACATAAATGAAATCTGATTTTTCAAACGACGAAGCAAAGCGAATCGCCCTGGCCTCACAGGGGTTTACCGATCCACGCCCTCGGGGCCGGATCGATGCTAGACACTTCCGGCGGGTGATGAGTCGCGTAAAACTGGCTCAGATTGATTCGGTCAATGTTGCTGTGCGCGCGCACTACATGCCCTTCTACTCGCGGCTTGGTTCTTATGAACGTGATAACCTCGACATGTTCGCTTACAAACGGGGCAACCTCTGCGAACATTGGGCTCATGAAGCGTCGTTCCTGCCGGTAAAACACTACCCACTTCTCAGGCCACGGATGGGATCGCGATCATTCGGCAGAAACGGGGAGAGATTCATTCGGGAGCATGCGGAATACATAGACGCCGTTCTTGAAGAAGTGCGTGATCGGGGTGCTCTCTCGATCAGGGATCTATCCGATCCAGGTAAGAATTCAAATCCGTGGTGGGGCTGGGGAAAAGGGAAACTGGCGCTTGAATGGCTCTTCGCGACCGGCCGGTTGGCCGTCGCCCATAGAAAACGATTTGTCCGCTACTACGATCTCCCGGAGCGGGTGATTCCGGTTGAGATACTCGCGTCCCCCAAGCTGACGAGAGAGGAAGCCCACCGATCGTTGCTGCTGCATGCTGCAGAGGCTCATGGAATCGGCACGGCGAAAGATCTGGCAGACTACTATCGCCTGCCTGTGCCGGTGGCCCGGCCGCGACTCGCCGAGCTCGTGGATGGGGGGGAGCTATTACCGGTTCGGGTGAAGGAGTGGAAGGATCCCGCTTATCTGCATCCAAGAGCCAGGCTTCCCAGGCGCGTTGAGGGAGGGACGCTCATCAGTCCCTTCGATTCGCTCATCTGGGAGCGCAAGCGGGCTGAACGTATCTTCAATTTTCAGTATCGGATCGAAATCTACGTACCTGCACCTAAGCGGATCTACGGCTATTACGTGCTCCCCTTTCTACTGAATGGCGAGCTTACCGCCCGTGTCGATCTGAAGGCGGATCGGAAGGCCGGGAAACTCCTCGTGCAAAGCGCGTTTCTGGAGGATGGCCCGGATGAGAGAAGGGTCGCCAGGGAACTGATGCTCGAGCTTGTCCGGTTTGCCGGATGGCTCGGCCTGGAAACGATTCGAATCGGCAGAAAGGGTAACTTGACGGCCCGGCTTCGCAAAGAGCAGTCAATGAAGCGTCAAACGTGATATAATCAGGCGGTTAGCGAGCAGCCCACCCCGGCTCCCACTGGAGATAATATGCATTCGAGATCAGATGGCGCTCTTTCGCGTCCGCTTTTCAATCTTCTCAGTCTGGCCGCCTTCGTTCTTATTATGAGCGCGGTGACCGTTACTTGTGGCTGGAGTCAGCACAGTCTCGAGTTTGTCGGTGAAATCACTTTCAACACGAGCGCGGCCGGTTGTTCTAGCACGGATTCGACCGGCGGATCCGATGTCTGGGGATACACCGCTCCCGACGGCACGGAATACGCCCTGATGGGAGTGAAGCGGGGCATCGCCGTGGTTCGCATACCGGACATGACCAAAATCAAAGTTCAACTCGGTCCGCAATTCGGGGATTGCTGGTGGCATCGGGATATCAAAACCTACGATCACTACGCATATGCGGTGGCGGAGATGGCCGGCACCAATGCAGGTCTCATGATCCTGGACCTTCAATTCCTGCCTGACAGTGTTCATTACGTCGGTTCTTATGTGAGTGGTGTCAATACGACCTCCCACAACATGAGCATCGACGTGGCGAATGGATACGCGTACGTCGGGAGAAGCAATGCATCGGGTGTTCGTATTATCAGCCTCGCCGACCCGGAGAATCCGGTAGACGTAGGCTCGATCGTAGCACCTTCGGTGCATGATGTATTTGCACGGAACGACACGGCATGGGTGGCGGAAGGTTGGAACGGCTCCTTTTCGATCTGGGATGTGTCCAACAAAGCATCTCCGCAGATCCTGGCGAGACTGAACGTACCGTCTGCCGGTTACGCGCACAACGTCTGGCCGTTCGTCGGGAGCGATTACATGCTTACCACCGAAGAGACGGCGTCGAAGACTGTCAAAGTGTGGGACACGCAGAATCTCATGGGAATCACGAAGGTCGGTGACTACCTGGGCGCGAACAGCCTGGCTCACAACGTCCAAGTTGAGGGGGACTTCGCTTTCCTGTCTCACTATTCCTACGGACTTTCGGTGCTGGACCTCAGCAATCCGTCCAATCCTGTTGAAGTGGCGCACTACGACACTTATCTCGCCGATGACAATCCCGGCTTCTGGGGATGTTGGGGCGTGTATCCTCACAACTCGAGCCGCTATGTCTACGCAAGCGATTTCCGCGGCTATCTCACCGTGCTCCGATTTGTCGATACAGCTACAGACGTAGCGGGGAGCGCCTTGCCGGGACCGGCCGCACTCTCTGCGGGTAATGAACCGAATCCGTTCAATCCGACTACACGCATTCGATACACCACGCCGTCAGCAGGCGCTCTGTCCGTGAATATTTTCAACCCGGCGGGCCGCCTGGTCCGAACGGTGTACGACGGTTTTGCTGAAGCGGGAGATCACTCCGTTCAGTGGGATGGTCTGAATGACACGGGACAGGAAGTTCCGAGCGGCAAGTACTTCTATCGAGTCGCATTGGATGGCGATGACTCATACGAAGTGACGCGGCCCATGATGCTGGTCCGCTAGTTTAACAAATCTCGACTTCTCAAGTTAACGTTCGTCATTTGGAGGCTTACCGGCACCGGTACGTCGCTCGTTTGATGGAAACAAGCTGTCAATCACCGGCTGCTTGATGTATCCTGAATAGTAATAGAATGGAGAGCCATGAAAGGTCGAACAGGAGGCCGAGCAATCAACTGACCCCCTGGTCGTCTTCGTCTGGCGCTTGAGTTCATTTTGAACGCAACTACTCGAGAAACCCCACGATAACTGAACCACGGTCGGTGGCCTCACTTCCACCGATTACGAACCTAATCAACCAGCAGATCTGCAGGAGACTAAGCTATGTCAACGTCAGTCGGAGGAGTCGGCGGTCAGCCCGCCAACACACCAGGATCCAAGAAAACCGTCGCACTTCAGGGTCAGACACTGAAGCAGATAGCGGATAAGCATGGCCTCAGCGAGAAGCAGCTGCTCAACGCCAATAAGCACCTGAAGAATACAAAGCTCACGGCAGGGATGGAAGTCAGTATCCCTGATTCTACGAAAGGGAAATCTACTGCAAAGCGCAACAGGACCGCTGGCTCGCCCGGAAAGGTCATAGACCTTCATCCCAAAGTTAGTGCGGGTCGAGCCCGCGTCGACCAGATTCTCGGTAAGGGGCCTCAGTCGCCGACCTCTTCCGCTGGCGGCGAAGATCAGTCTGTCAATAAGGACTTCATCCTCGACCTCGCGGGGAAGTCCCCCGATGAGCTGCAGGGCTGGTACGATTCAGCCTCCGAATCTCTGAAAAAGAACGTGCAGGGCGCTTTCTCCAAAATTGACGCATCTAAGTTACCTGCCAACGAGAAATCAAACATCCAAAAGCTAGGTGGAAACCTCAATCAGCTGCAACAGAAGCATAATCAGAAGTGGGCGACCAACCACTACGGAAAAATGTCAGAAAGAGATATCATACTTGAACTCCAGAAGAAGACTCCCGATCAGATAATTGAGGATCTTGGCTACCTTTCCACCGGCAGTATCGAGGGGGGAGATCGAGCCAGACAGAAGTTCACAAGCGCGCTGGAGAAAGGGATGCGAACACGGCAGCCCGGAATCTCACCAAGCACCAGCTATCCGATGATCAGTCCGGGAGATATCTACCAAGCAGCGGCAAGGTACAACGGCCCCGGGGCTGGTAGCGTCAAGGCCCAATCGACCATTATGCTGTACAACGATTATACCGAGGCGGCGAAAGGGAAGTACCCCGATCCGGACCCCAAATTCAAGAAGATCGGGGGAAAGCTCTATTCTTCCATGATGAAGGAAGTTGCCGAAGATCGAAAAGGATATATACGATCCAAACTCGGCAATGCCGCCCCCACACTCAAGCGGCTCATCGGGTCTGACCCGGCTGCGTTCGTCAAGGGAATGGAGAACACCGATGAGGTGGGCAACAAGGTATTTCCCGAAATCCTCACCGCTGTTGCGCGGAGCGAGTACAAGAAAGACCCCAAGAAGGGAGCGGAGTTCCTTGGGAGTGTGCTTGGATCAACGGCCGCTAAGTTCGGAAAATCAATCGCCGACGCTGATTATAAGAAAGCGAACGCGATGGGGAACGATCTTGGGTTCGTTCTGGGCGCGGCCGAGGAAGCGATCGGGAACGTCGCCAAGGAAGAGAAAGATAAGATTGATTTCGGAAAAGACGTGTTCAGCTTCGCTACTAAAATCATTAGCAAGGTCCCCGGTGGGGGTAAGATCGCGGAGATCACGGATAAAGTGATTGATGAGATGGCCAAACACGAAAAGGGACAGGTGGATGACTGGAGGGCTAGTATCAATAAGGGCTTCAAAACACTTATCCTGGAAACGTTCGACAAAAACAGCAAGTACGCGACCTATCCCATTGCGAGCCCCGAAAGATTGATTCACCACGAGGAACAGGACGTCTATACGACCTTCTACCAGGAGCGCTACCGGGAGTTCAAAAAAGGTTACTAGATCCGGGCTTCATTTGGGAAGGGGGGGGCAGAGCTATCCACTCACCTCCGAAAACGTCACGAGCTTCCGACGGTCTTCATCCCACAGAGTGAAGCGAATATTGTGCAGGCTCTCCCAGAATGTAATCGGCTTGACGCTCCGGAAAAGGGCCACTTCGTTATGGCATTTCTCGAGGAAGTAGTTGGGAATCCTCGCGCCCAGGTGATGGACGTGGTGGAAGCCGATGTTGCCGGTGAACCATTGGAGAATCTTGGGTAAGGCGTAGTAGGAGCTTCCCTCGGTCGCCTGCCTGAAATAGGACCAGCTCTTGTGACGATCCCACTGCACTCCTTCGAACTGATGTTGAATGTAGAACATCCACAGGCCCGCCACACCGGCGAGGGCGATGATCGGAAGCTGAACAAGGACATACGACTTGAGACCAATGGTAAAATGAGCGAGGGCGAAGACTGCCAGGAGTGCCAGGTTGTTTCGGATGACACTTCGCCTGGATCGCGCATTGGCCCCTCCAGTCCAGAATCGATAGGAAAGCAGGAAAATGTAAAGCGGACCGACCACGAGCAGAATCAACGGATTCCGGTAGATACGATACTTGAACCGCCCCCACCGAGACAACGCCCGGTACTCTTCTACTGTCAACAGCATGATGTCGCCGGCGCCACGGTTGTCGAGATCGCCGGACCGGGCGTGATGAAGGGCGTGCTCATGCCGCCATGCAAAGTAAGGAAGGAACGATAGAATACTCGTGATTGATCCCCAGAAGGCGTTCGCCCTGTTCGACCGGAAGAACGAGCCGTGTCCGCAATCGTGAGCGATGATGAATGAGCGGACGAGGAAGAGCGCCGCCAGTGTGCTCACCCCGAGGGTGGCCCAGTATGAGATGTCGAGGCAGATGTAGGCGACATACCAGAGCCCGAAGTAAGGGATCAACGTGTTGGCGAGCTGCCATACGCTCCGCTTTGCGTCGGACCGTTGAAAAGGTGCGATTGCTTCCTTCCATGATGGATCAGACGTCGTAGTGGCGCGATCGGCTGAGCGGCCCGGCACGTCCTTCCCATCCCGAGGGGGGGTACCCATTCCGTGCACTTCCTTCCTTCGAACGAATCAGTGAATACCAGGAATCAGCCCACAATCCTAGCCGATCGGTCCGATTGGGACCAGCGGGATTCCGCGGGAGGAGCGAGAAAGGAAGGTGTGAATTATTGTCTTGACTTAATAACCAGAGTACTCTATATTTCAAAGTACTCTGACGCGTAGGAGGTGTAACGTGAACAAGCATGATAATTTGGAGGCAGACATTGGCTACGTCCGCGATGCTGTCGGACGCTCGGAGCGCGTCGCGTCGCCCGCGACTATCTACTTGCTATGGGCCGCGATTTGCCTTGTGGGCTTCGCCCTCGTCGATTTCGCTCCCACGCGGGTGGGGCTCTTCTGGGCAATTGCGGGGCCTGTCGGCTCGGTGATCAGTGGCATGATCGGGTGGCGCCACAGTCTCCGCCGGGGGCAGTTGCGCCGCGACATCGGCCTTCGCCACGCCCTTCACTGGGGGAGTATGTTGGTCGCTATCTGGCTGTTGATTCCCCTCGGCGTGACCGGAGTCATCGCCTGGGAGCATCTATCCAGGATCATTCTGCTGATTGTCTCTTTCGGCTACGTACTCGCGGGCGCCCATCTCGATCGTCCGTTGCTCTGGGTGGGGTTGCTGATGGCGGCAGGGTATGTAAGCTTCTTCTTCATCAACTCGTACGCGTGGACGATTCTGGGCGTGGTCGTTGCTTGTGGGCTGGTAGCGGCGAGCGTAATCCAAAGTAAGAGCGATGTCGAAGCACGAGGATGACGCGAACGGTTCGTTCTGGAGCGATCTGGGAGGCATCGACAAGCTGCTCGAACACCGCGTACGGCTGGGCATCTGTGTGATTCTTTCACGAAACGACGCGGTCAACTTCAAGAGGCTTAAGCAGTTGCTCGAAGAGACCGACGGCTCCCTTGGCGCGCACCTCCGTAAACTTGAGGAGTCAAAGTACCTTCGTGTAAAGAAGCGCTTCGAGAAGCGACGTCCCGTGACATGGTACATCCTGTCGAAAACGGGGCAGAACGCGCTCAAGGGTCACATCGATGCGATGGACCGGATGATTCGAAAAAATCGGGCATAACGATGAACGACCACGGCGACCCCAACCACAGATCAGAGGCGAAGCGTGGATAGGCCAGGGACAACCGCAATCACCGTTGTTGCTATGGAGTTGAATCTGTAGCATATTTCAGCAGCACTATACACCGGTATCGACGACCACGGGAGGTAATGTGGCAGGCGCTTTCGGTATCATAGGATCTCCGCCCGATTCTGTCGCCGGTGCCCGTACGCGACTGGAACGCCTACTGCTCCGGGGCGACCCTCAATGCTGCGAATGCTGGGAAGGTACTGATAGACTTATCGGGGTGGTGCGTCACGGCGACAGACTCGGCCCGTCGTTGCTTGCCTGCGACAGCGAGACCGGTGCCCGCATTGCACTGGACGGCGAGATCTACGACCGAGCCGGGGCGGAATCGCAACTTCGAACACTCGGTGCCCCACGATCGGAAGATCTGACTGACGCTGAAATTGTCCTCTCCCTCTATCTTCAAGGTGGAGCGGACGCCTTTCGCCATCTCAACGGAAGCTGGGCCGCCGCGATCATCTTCGAAGATCGCAAAGAGGCTGTTCTTCTTACCGACCGGTTCGGAAGCAGGCAGCTCATCTACACAGCTACGCCATGGGGACTCGCCTTCTTTCCCGAACTCAAGGGGGTCCTCGCATTCGACGATATCCCCAGGCATCTCGACCACGCCGGTATAGCGCAGCGATTTATTCTGGATCAGCTTGTCGGGGAGCGGACATTGCTGGAAGGGGTGTCACTCGTCCCGCCAGGCGGTATCGTTCGCTTCACACAGAAAGGGATTGAGATCCGCCGATACTGGCAGATCGAATGGCCGGAGATCTACGGCCTCGGAAAGCCGGACGAGTGGTGCGATCACTATATGGAGATCCTGAAACGAGCGGTCGCAAAACGAATACAGAAGCCTCCGGTTACCGGTATCACACTCAGTTCCGGAAATGACACCCGGCTCATCATGGCAGCGCTCCCGAGGGACGGCCCTCCCGTCCATACTTTCACGTTCGGACATCCGGCCTCCCGTGACCGACGGTTCGCACGACGCGTCGCGAAAGCAGCCGGCGCGGTTCATCACGAGACGACCGTCCGCGCGCCGGATTATCTCGGTAACATCGACTATTACAACTGGTTTTGCGACGGGATGGTTCCGCCCCAGCATTGCCAGATCGCCGTCCTTGATCCGCTCCTGCGCGCTCATGTCGGTGCGGTTCTCGAGGGCGTACCGACGGCTTCGCAGTCCTTCTACCGGTATCTCGGCATCGCCGGATTCGATTTCCTCGAACCCGTTGACGAAAAGGCGTACTTGAAGGCTCACCTCGCCGCGAGGACGGAGTTCCCCCCCGAAGAATTTCGCCGCCTCATGCGATCACCTTACTCCGAAGCGGCAGGTACACCGGCTGAGACACATCGGGCACTCCTTGGCAAAGGCTTCCCCGCCTTCCCGATGAATCGCTCACTCGAGTGGGCGATCACGCAGAGACTCCGCCGCTTCAGCAACGTGGGTGCGGCATTCCTGAGGGAATTCTTCGAGGTGCGCCAGCCTTTCAATGACTACGAGCTCTTCGATCATGCCCGGACGATGCCGGGAAGAATCTTCGTTGACCGTCGTTTCCTGCATCAGATGATCGCCCGCGCCGCGCCCCATCTCTCCGGTATCCCTCTTCACAAGACAGGCCTTCCTGCTGACCCTTCGATGATCCAGCAATTCATCGTCTGGCGCCTGAACTGGGCGCGCAAGTGGATCGGCAACGTATCCGGAGGCAGAATCAGCATTCACCCCCCTCTGCTGGGCTACAATTGGGAACCCTGGCTTGCGGGGCTCTTCCGCTCTCGCGTGGAGTCGGTGCTTCTTGATGATCGTGTCGGCGATCGAGGAATATTTCAGCCTGACGTGGTGGCTTCCGTGCTGGACGACCACTTCAGCGGACGGAAGAAGCAGGGATTGCTCGTCTGGTCTCTTTACGGATTCGAGCTCTGGTGTCGTCAGTTTTTTGATGGGGAGTGGGTGGAGATTGCCGGGGGGGCTGGGGAGAGAGTCTCGGGACTTCAGGAATAGTCTTCCAGCGTGCCTTTTCTTCTTACATCAAGTGTAACGCAGTGAAATCCGCCACTGAGGGTCCGGCAGTGTCGGAGTTTCAGCGGAATGGTATCAACCCCATGCTTGCCGAGCAGCTTGATGAGCGGCAGCTGCGCCTCGTTCACCACCGCGAGATTCGGGTTGATCATGAAGAAATTCATCCCTGACCAGATCGACGCACGCGCGTAGGGCCAATCATAGCCGGTATCGATCATCTCCGGACACCAGAGGACGTCCCAGTTCTTGAAAAGATTCGGCATATTCTCGGCGTTGATCCGGGACGGGTTCAGAAGGACGAGACCCGGCCGGATCAAGGTAATCGTCGTATCGATATGAGTCCCCTCGTACATGTCGACGAGAGGATGTACTCGGTATTCGTCCCCCAGCGTCCGCTTGAGCCACTCGTATCCCAGCATGTTACCGCTGCAGGAGACCAGGTAGAGAATATCCCGGCCGGCGCGCAGAACGTTTGCCGCGTCGAACAACGGTTCGTGATTGTTGAGCATCGCCGTCGGCGTCGGGTGGTCGGCGTACGCGTCATCCAATAACCGCGGCTTCGGGGCGGAGATCCACTTTGCCCCGCTATTGAAGTACTCGAGCAGAAGGTCTTTGTACCCGAGGAACTCGAAGAACCTGGACCGAAGAGGCATCGGCGTTTCAATAATCGTCTGTCCGATTGCGAGCAGGCTGTCGCGCGGACAATAATTATATTCCCCGTCGGATCGCCAGTCGGGCGAGGAAAACACTTTCGAGTGATCCACGATCAGGGGGCGGCGAACAATGACGCCGTGCGCCGTCAAGGCATCGACCAGCGCGGCTAGATCTTCCTGAGTCTCTTCGATCATCCGCTGATCGTAGGGTCCGGACGGGATCGACTCTACGCTGTCGTGGTGCTCGTGATACTCAAGGGTAAAGAGGCCCTTCTCTCCGAGCGGAACGCGGGCGTTGTCCGGGACGCCGACGATGATTTCTTCGAGTGGATCCCATTCGTTATGGACGTTCACAAGTGACACGGCTAGGGTTTCCTACCGTTGGCGACCTGGTTCCGGGGTGAACGAAAGGGCGAACTCCACTGTATCTTGCCCTTGGTTTCATGATACCACAGCGACGTGGACTTGGCTGGCTATTCGGGGAGAGCGCGAAACTGAACCGGGACCGGTCCGGATTCGACTATCGGATCAACATGGCCCGGTCTGTTCTCGACTCGGTTCCGGAAACGTAGTGCACAAAGTAGAGACCGGATCCCAGGTCGGCGCCGTTCCAAAGAACAGAATGCCGGCCGGATGGCTGCCATTGATCAACCAGAGTTGTCACGAGCCGGCCGCGCACATCGTGGATCGACAGTCTTACGGTGTTTGGCTGCTCGACGAAGTATGTCACGGTCGTGTGCGGGTTGAACGGGTTCGGGGAGATCGTCAGCCTGTTCGCCGGTGCGATGACGCCCGTTTCGTTCCCGACGCCTGTTGCTGCGGACGAAACGATATCCCCGCTCAGGAACAACCCGGTGTGGAAGCCGTTGCCGCCGATTTCATACTTGCTTCGGACTAGATCTACAGGCGAAGATGTGGTGGGCGTAAGAGGTTGTGCCAGGAAGAGAGTAATATCTACTCCGTCGTCATGGACGCTCCCCTCGAGCGTGATTTCAATCGAATTTCCAATATCAAAAACGGCGTTCAGGTCAGTATGATCATGTGCTGTAAAGGGGATGTCCAGAAAGGTAAACAGCCCGACACCATTCTCGAAGTCGCCGATATTATAGGTCCACGTAAATGTACCGAACATTTGTGCGTTGTTATCATCCAGAATGACGTTTTCCAGGGTATAGGTCACTTCAGCTGAGTGCGCGTCAGGCGCAGCCATAATCATAAGATTGCAAGTCATCCAGAAGCAGATCGCTTTCACGGCATTCATCAAGACTCTCCAAAGTAGACGCCCGCTGGAACAGGAGGGCTTCAATCGCTACGGCCAGTTGAGTGTAGTGAGAATTGTCGATTGTGATATTGGTGGAGCAAAGATTGTACCAAGCGTGACTGACTGTGAGATCGCGGTCACTACGGTGGGTAGGGGACTGAGGTCAGGACCCGCCCCACTGGAATCTGGGACGGAAGGAATCGCCCGATGCACCGGCCGGGGCGTATCGACTCAGTTGCCATACCGTCCCGTGCTGCTGTCTATTCAGAATACTCATCGGCGTAAAGCCGGACTACTTCGGGCGAGCCTGTTCATCCCGACGTTTCAGCTCGAGTAAGCTGAGTCCGGACGGGATTCCCTGCGGAAATCGCGCATAGAGCCTGAATTCGTCCAGCGAATGCTCTGGGTAGTCAAGATTCGGGCGAGAGGATTGTTTCGATGTTGCAATGGAGCCACCCAGGATCCAGATCGGCGCGGTCAGGATCAGGAAAAAGCCGTGTGAGATCGTAGACAGCGTTCCCAGAAAAGTCCACTCTGCCAGTTTGTGCGAAGCGGACTCATATCTGGTCAAGCGGGCTCGAGTGATGTTTTGACTCCGTATGGCGTGGGTACTATCGTTCCCCAGGACAAATACAGTGGTAGCGCTGATCGCGATGAGTTCTGCTGTCGTTGTGACTTCTTCCGAGGGGAGATCCGCGATCCGCCGGTAGTGACGTACTTCGATCCATGCCCCATACGTATCCTCCTGCGTTTCGGTGGATGCCGGCAACCAGCCGAGGGGAGCGGATGAGCCGGCGCATCCGACAACCCCCATCAGTTGGGTGAGGGCAACGAACAGGCGAAGAAAACGCCAGTGTGGTCTATGGATTCGCATAACGGCTACCCCAGAAGGATTCCTCCATCGTTGCCTCGACGCGCTTAAACTCCCCAGCCAACTTCTTCAAGAGAATTCCAGGTGAAAAAAAGACCTGGGCGACAAGCGCAGGGTCTTCATCCGCCAACCACTCCTGGCGAATCCACTCCAGGTAATACCCTCGGCTTTCCAGAAACAACTCGTAGGATTGATGGTCGCGCGGCAGGTCATAGCGAAGGGTGTACGTGTCTCCCGGGTACGTGACGAGTACCGCCCCGGAATCCGTGAGTGAAGCAAGTGCCTTGCCCGAGGGGAGCCCGGCATAAAACACATCTGACGGCTGCAGCGCCATCGGCTCGACCTGATCTCCCAGGCTTACCAGGGCCAGGTAATCAATCCTCCAGTCGCCCTTTACCATACGTAGCCTCATCCGGGCTGTTCCTTCCGGTAATGTCGGTAACCGGAACATGTGGACGTCTGTGGCGATCGGGCCATGTTCTGTCAATTCACCAACTAGATCCCAGTTACCGGCACTGTCGAGAACCATGACTTCCATGCCGTCCATCGCTTGCCATAGCCCCTTCCCCTTAACGAGATCGCGATTCCGGTCAGCCAGGGAAAACCACTGTCCAACATCTCCGCCCATGTATGCCAGCGTCTGATACAGGAGATAGGTAGTCAGCAGGCTGCGTCTTGCCGCAATGATCAGCCCGGGCCTTTCGATTGGAGGAACGTGGAATTCAAGATCGACGGTTTCTCGTCGGGAAAGATCGACAGAGTCCGCGAGACTGAATCTCTCCCTGCCGTCAAACGTTAGAACGAGATCCGTGCAATCCCCCTCCGGGGTTCGAAAAACCTGCGGGGGATAGAAGGACTGCGCTTCCCAGAACTCGCCGTTGCCGGCGGCGACAACTCTCCCCTTAACCGGTTTCTTCAGAAGCAGGAGCCGAACCTGCCGGATAACATGAGTCTCAAAAGCCTCGTTTCTCATTTCGATTTCGACGGTCTCATCATCAATGTCCGCGCGGTAAAGCGCATCGATATCGGTAGCCTCCAGATAGGGAGCAATGCTCGACGAGAATCCCTCCGCCTGCAGTACAAGGCTGTCGCCGTCCGAAATGAAGAACGTCGGGCATGACCCGAAGCAGGCCTTGGGATTCGAGAGACAAGCGAGGGAGACCGCAACTGATATGCCGGTAAGAACCGTAAGGGCGGCGACGGAATCAGGAAGCTTCTTGACGACGTTTGTTTCAATTATGGAAACAGAGTCGAGAGTAACAACGAACTGTCCTTCAGAGAGGATTTCTCGATTGATCGATAACAACACCCCCTCCCCGGAAATCGACTGAGGATCGGCGGCCCAATCGGTAAGTACGTAAACATTACCGTTCTTGAGGTGGGCTTTCAAAAAGGGGGACGCGTGGCTCGATACGTATCTCAGGGAAGTCAGGAGGGAGTCTCGAGCGGCCGGGTCATCTCTGACCGGGAATGATCTCCGATTGGGGATGTGTAAGCCGGATTGCCCTCCGCATCCCGGGAGGCCGGTCAGCAGGGTAATCGCCAGAACAAGGTGGGCGACAAGGCGAATCCATCCTGCCCGCGCATGCATGGGATCAGTAATTCTCATACGATCATCCTTGCTTCCATACAGTATACGCCCCTAAAATATTGCGAATCAAGGATTACCTGTTCCTCAGTAATACTCGAACCTGGCTGTTTGCCCGCGTGGTGTGAAATCTGTCGAGTCGGTCTTGGAGAGGGAATTGTGGGTTTGTAATTCGTGTAGCTTGAGGGATCGCGCCGCTCCGGCGGCCCGGGGCATGATCGCCCCGGGCCGTTTTTGATGGCTATCTGTTTTTAGCGCAAGCGGACTACACGAGTCACGTGCGCCTGACCGCCAATGTTTACGCGGAAAAAGTAAACGCTGGCAGGAACTGGAACGCCGGACGAATTTCGTCCGTCCCAGTCAACCTGGTGAATACCCGCAGGCATCGTCGAAGACTCGAGAGTCCGGACCCGCTGGCCCGCGAGATTGAACACTTCGAGTTCGACATAAGCACCCCCGGCCGGGACTGCGTAGGCGAATCGTGTGCTGATCTCGAACGGACTGGGCCTTGCCGGATAGATCTTGGCTCGCGTCGGGACGATTCCGGTCTCGACATCTGTCGCGAGTCGGAGCAAGTCATCGTCGTCGTAGAACATGACCGCATTGGTTTCCACCTCTACGCAGACCGGTCCGATCCCGTTTCCATTGTTAACGGCATCGAGGCAATCTTTGACGTCCTCATACTGCGCAATTACCGCCGGATCATTCAGATTCTGCGACTCCAGAGCAGCAAGCAGGGCACCCGCCTCAACGATCAGCTCACCGACGGTCGATGCGCCAAGTCCTGCGCACGATAGAGGCGCCGTGAGAGAGAGGCCGATTTCATCACCGTTCGATGCTATCAGGCCGATTGCGCCGGTGCAGAAGTTCGCGAGAACGCCCGCGTACTGTCTTTTTGCCTGCTTGCGGATGTCCATGTGTTTTGCGGGGAGTATGGTGACTAAGAACTGGTTGAAGTCACTGTCCGCCCAATCAAAGAAGTCGGACACATCGTCAACACACGAAGCGATCTGCTCCATTTCGGCCATATTGAACTTCGTGCTGCCGTTTCCGCGCTGAAGGGCCTGGCGTCCCCAGAATCCGACCGAACGTGGGCAGTTGGGTGTTTCGCAAACGACCCAGTCGACACTCACTGTGAATGCACCGCCTGGTGTGAATGCGCTGAATGTGTCAAGGATCAGGAAGTACACTCCGTCCGCAGGCGCGACGAAGTCGAGGACTTCTGTGGAGTTCGAAAACGTGTTGTCCGCCCCGGCAACGCATGTGTTCTGCGCGTCAGCACAATCGGTAACGATGTAGACCGACGCGTCTGAAGCGTTGAAGTACTCAATGTGGACCTGGTCACCCGAATTCATGTCCAGGCGATATACCAGATCGCCACCCTGCGCGTAGAATCCGGTACATCCCGTACCAGCCACGTCATCCGACGGCGTGTAATCGTTGTTGGCTAACCCGGTGTTCCCGGCGTCGGTGAAATCAACGCAGCGGGTAATCGGAGTTGCCGTCTCGCACACATCGTTCTCGGGAGGCGCATTGCAGGTACCGAGAAGAAGGTAGTTTCCTGTGCTGCTGAAGCTGGAGAATCCGCGGATCTTGAGGTGATAAGTCCCCGTGTAGGGAGCGGCAACGGTAATGGAAGAATAGAGTCCCGGTCCGCCATCGTCGTCGATATCGATCAGTGTCGTGCAATCGGACTCATAAAGCTCGATCACAGTGTCGACCGTCTGCAGGGCTCCATCCGGGTTCGTCCCGATATCGATTAAGTCTCCCTGTGCGCATTCGAAGAAGATCCAGTCCAGGTCACCGGCAGGATCTACGGCGCCGTGGAAGTCAGTGCCGAGTACATACTGCTGCCCGGGACAGGAGTCGTTCGGAAGCTCATCGCTATCCGGCGGATCTTCGCAGTTCCCGACGAGAATATAATTTCCCTCTGATGTGGAGCCGAAACCGAATATCCGGAGATGGTATGTACCGGTATAGGGCGCCACGACCCCCGCTATCAATGAGTAAAGTCCGGGGCCGCCGTCATCGTTGCTGGCGAGAAGGGTAGTGCAGTCATCCTCGAACAGTTCGATCTTGGTGTCGACCGTCGGAAGGGGAGCGTCTTCGAACGTGCCCATTGTAATCAGTTGTCCGGCATTACAATCGAAGTGAATCCAATCCTCGTCACCCCCCGGAGTGATCGCGGCGTTGAATTGATCGCCGAGCGTATAGGGTTCGCCCGGACAGGTATTGTTCGGCTCAGTCTCGTCACCCGGTTGAGGTACCGTGCACGATCCCTGGACAATGTAGTTTCCGGTACTGAAGCTGCTGAAGCCGCGAACCTTCAAGTGATAAGTGCCTGTGTATGGTGCGGAGAGACCGGAAATGAGAGAATACAGGCCCGGCCCTCCATCATCGTTGCTGGCGAGGAGGGTTATGCAATCATCCTCGTACAACTCGATGAATGTGTCTACCGTCGGAAGCCCTCCATCGGCGTCGGTTCCTATCGTGATGATTCCGCCGGCATCACAGAAGAAGCTAACCCAATCCACGTCCCCGCCTGGGTTCAACTCTCCATGAAACGTATTGTTCAAGTTGAGAGCGTTGCCCGGACAGGCGTTGTTGGGCTCGGTTTCAGTGACATCGGCGAATGCAGCGTTGAAGCCCGTCATGGCAGATAACTGCCACGGTTTCGCAAGATATTCCTGATGCACAAGATCCTTGAATTCAAGGATCTCCGCATTTTTGTCCGCGATGGCGGTTCCAAAAATCAGGAGCGAGAGGATTGCGAGGGATAGTACGGACGCTAGTCTCGAACATCGCATGGCGCTGTCTCCATTGGTAGTGATGTTTCTCTTCCGGGATGGACTGAATGAGGTGCGAGTTAGGTAGGCAGGGGAGCTTTCCATTCAGCTTGGTCACTTTACACGATATTCATCATCAGATCAATTCGAATCGCTATGTGCCTCCAATTATTCCGCGTTCCTGTCAGTTCTCTTCAGATGAGTCCCGGTGGTCGCCGAATAGAGCAATTACTTGTACTTTGACGGCATGTTCTGCTTACTTTGGAGGTCGAGCAGGATACCTAAGTAGACAGGGGCCCGGCCGATGACGAAGAGACGCTCCAAGCCCAGGAAGAAGATAAGACGCCTGTTGCGGAGGTTTCTCCCGGGAGCCGCCCTCACATTCTTTTCGTCTGTGATCTGCATTCTGCTCCTGGAAATGATCTGCAGGATGCACTTCTTCGGCGCGGCCGCATTTTCATTTACCGATATGAACAGCATTCATCCCATTGGGCTCTCCGGACTCATTCAGGCGTCTCCACATCCCGGCGTCGTCTACGAGCTCCGCCCGAATGTCGATGTTCAATTCAAACTGACCACCTTCAAAACGAATTCAAAAGGGCTCCGCGACAAGGAATATGCATTGGAAAAGCCCCCGGATACTTTTCGAGTGGCTGTGATCGGTGATTCCTACACCATGCCGGCGGGAGTGAGACTGGAAGACGCATACCATACTCTTCTAGAGGACCAGTTGAACCGTCTCGGATTGAGCCGGCGTTTCGAATTCCTCAACTTTGGTACGGGAGGGTACTGCATCGGCCAGTATCTCGCGGTAATCAAGCACAAGGCCTTACCCTACGATCCGGATCTTATTCTGATTGGTTTCAGCCGGGCCGACGCCAACATACCGGATGACAAGTTATACAGCCAACCCTACCAGGTGAAAAAGAAAACCAACACTTTCTTCCACTTGTTCGCTGCTGACTGGATCAGGGGGAAAACGCTTTACAAGACCATTCGGAAAGCGATCCTCTCACAAGAGGAGACTCCTGAACCCGCCATCCTGGAATCCGACGATGAGGAGAAGTTCGCTTACGTGGACAGTGTCCTGGGTGAGCTGAAGATGATGTCCGAACAGCATGACTTTGCGGTTCTTGTCGCCTATGTTGCGATGGACGAGGAAAAAAGCGGAATCGTTCGAGAACTTACCGCCAGACACGGTCTCCAATTCGTCGACACATCTCTTTCATTCAAGGAGACGCGCGTAAGCGATCACATTATCTACCCGATCGATCACCACCCCAATTACCGCGCCAACCAGATCTTCGCAAGAGTCATATATGACTATCTCGTTCAGGAGAAGCTTCTGGGAGATTAGGAAGAGGCTCGTTGACCTGGCCCATTGTCTCTGAATCCCACCACAGGCTTTGGGCGGCCTGTGGTGGGATCATTCCTCAACAGTAAGTAACGCTTCACTCCTTATCTTACAAGCACCAGTTTTCGTGTTTCGCGGAAGTCCGCCGCTTCGATCCGGTAGAAAAATACGCCGGAGGAAACATGAATGCCTCGATCATCCCGGCCGTCCCAAACCACCTCGTGACTTCCCGCTTCCCGGACGAGCCCGTCAACAAGGGTCCGCACTCGGCGACCGGCAACGTCGTAAATCTCCAGCCGGACATTCAACGCACTCGGCAGGTCATAGCGGATCACGGTCCTCGGGTTGAATGGATTCGGCACGTTCTGATAGAGGCCGATGTGCTGCGGAAGTGCGCTCTCATCAGGCAGACGGGTGTCTATGTCAGCATGGATCATGAACGCCAGGTCGACCGACTCCCCGACAAACTGATGTCCCGGCGGGTAGATCATCTCGAACCAGGGGCCCAGGTACGGCTCCGAACCCTGCCCCCACACGGCGTCATCGTTCCAATGATCCAGGGAGGATTTCCAGCCGAACCAGGCGTCCACATCCTGAGGCGTGGCCTGCACATCGAGCCAGTAAACTACAGGATCGTCTTCCGTTCCTAACTGATAAAGAGCCTCCGCCGGATCGATGGTGAATTTGTATAGCCAGCAGGTGGTGTCCGCAGGGAAGGTGTAGAAATCGGGAAGGTCCATCCACCCTTCCAGAATACCGGTCTGCCAGATCTCTACTTCGAACTCCGGCGGGTTGAAGATGTGCAACCATTCGGGATCAGCCGGTATGCTGTAGCCCGTGGGGCTGAGCGAATCCGGAATGTCTTTGTGAATGCTCAGTGTGAATGTGACCGCCTCGGGCGCGGCGTTGAAGGGGAGCCAATCGTTCAGCCAGGAACCCCAGATCCAGATCTCGGTAATCAGGCCCGGCTGCGTGCAGAGGAAATCGTCCGCCAGGATAGTTGGTTCCGAAGCGTTGACATCCATGCCGGTGATGTCCAGGTCGGGAAGCTGAATCCACTTGTAGGTCAGCTGCTCTTCAATAAACACCTCGTAGTCCTCGACCTCTCCATCAGGTGCGGGACCGACGGGAGGGAGCCCGCCTAACGAACTGATGCGGAATCGGGCAAAGGTCTGCCCGATCACCGAAGCGGCGGGCGTGGTGACGTTGATATTATTGATTCCCGCGGGCAGAAGACCCGCAAAAATCTGTTCGGCCGCCTGCCAGATCTGGTCGCCATCGAAGTCGATCCAGGCCTCCAGAAAACCACCGGGACCGTTCACCTCAACAGTGATGACGGAGTTCAAACCCTGCACCAGGATCGGGATTGTGACGCCGTCCTCATCGTCGTTCCCGTCGAAAGTGTCATCGCCGAAAGCGCTCGGATCGGGCTGACCGTCGAGTTCCGAATCGGGTATGTCGCTCGCGTCTCCGAGCCACGGGCCGCCGATAACATGTCTGGCGCCGTTGTTGATCAGCAGAGTCGGATAACCTGGGGCGGCGGCTCCATCCGGGGCGTCACCGAAATCGAGTTCCGGGGGCTCGACTTCCCCGGTAATCACGAATGCCAGATCGATCGACTGCCCGAACATTTCATGGTTCGGCGGATAGATCAATTCCCCCCACGGTCCGAAATAAGGCTCCTGCCCTACGCCCCAGGCCGCATCATCATTCCAATGATCCAGAGTGGTCTTCCACCCGAGACTCGCCATTGGATCTCCTGGGAAAGCCTGCACGTCCAGCCAGTAAACAACGGGTACGTTCTCGGTGCCGGTCTGTCGGAAAGCCAGTGCCGAATCGATGAAGAAGTTGTATTGCCAGCAGGTCCAATCGGCGGGGAAAAAGTAATCTTCCGGGGGATTCATCCAGCCTTCCTCGATATCGCTCTGCCATACCCGAGCATCGAATTCCCCCGGTCCGAATGTTTGAATCCAGAGAACGTCACCCGGCATGCTGTAGCCGTTGGGGCTCATCGAGTCGGGAATGTCCGCGTGGAAACTCAGAGTGAACACCACATTCCTGGGATCGAAGCCGCCGGGAAGATAGTCATTCAGCCATGAAGTCCAGATGTGGATTCCCGTAATCGGGCCGGTCTGCGTGCATAAGAAGTCGTCCGCCAGGATGTAGGTTTCGCCGGACTCCGATACCGAACAGTTGATATCAATGCCCGTTGGCGAGAGGTCCGGGTTCTGGAGCCATTTTTGCGGCTCTCCCGGATTCCAGTCCGCCAATGCCGATGCACCAAACCACATTGAAAGACCTGCGATGAGGAATGTCAGTCCCGGTTTCATTTCTTTTTCCCCCTATTGGTTACACAACATGGGCGATCTCTACTACCCGGCCTCATCCGGGCATGGGCGCGGGAACATCTTCGTAATGGCAATCGAACGGTTAGACCCTGGAATGCTCCTTCCCGGTTTGCGTATGCTGTGAACACGCAAGAGCAGAAGAGATCGATGGTACCGGGGCTGGTCGTTTACAGAATGGAATAATAAGGTGAAGATGATGAAGAGTGGATGGATGAAAGCGAACTTGCATCGATAGCTACTCGCCTAAGAGGACGCACGATGCCGGAGGCCCATTAAGAGCTTAACATGACTTAGGTGCCGCTGCAAGTGGCCGGTGTGGAGTTGTGGCTCCAGGAGGCTTGATCGCTTTGTCATTACTAAAGTTACACGTGCTCCGGCCTATTCATGAATAACCGGGTCTTTACATCGACCTGATTTCATAGACCCTGATGCTTGCGATGAATGGATTCCCTTGCGCGATCTTTTCTGCCGCCTCGAGGTCCTCGGCTTCGATTATGTTGTAACCGGTGATGGACTCCATGCTCCACGGCAGATCTTTGGTTCCGCTTTTTGAGATTTCTCGCCCACCGGCGAAACCGCCCTGGTCGACCTGCTTGTCAGCAATCGACTCGAACCACTTCCCCCAGGCTTCCATTATTTCAGGCGTGGGGTTCTCGAATCCGAAATGCAGAAACATAAACTTCTTCATTGCTATCTCCTTGTCGGTGGTCTCACTGTCCCTGGAAAACTTCGGCCCTCAGCGTTTGGTTGCGTATACAGTGCCACTTTGATTACCTACATAGAGGACATCATCTACGAGAAGAATGCCGCGAACGACGCCATCCACATGAGTATTACGTACCAGCTCGCCATCACCAAGCCTATATTCAAACACGCCCCCCCGATTGTTCCCGAGGAAGACGTGGTCCTCGTAAATATAGGGGCGTGGCATACTCCAGACAGTCCCGTCAGGGGCAACCGCTCTCCAGGCAACCTCTGTGAGGGAACTCTTAATGAAGATCAGCTCCGAGCCTGGAGTCAGCCAATCAGCGCAGACCAACAACAGGCCATCCCTCTCAACTATCGTCCCGGTCGGGTACCTGCCCAGGCCATTCTGCTCTTTGACAGCACCCGTCATTCCGTCAAGACAGTGGAGGAAGCCGTCTGTTGTTCCCACTACAACACCATCCTCTAGAATGCATACCGACGTCCGAATCGATTCTCCAACGGGCGTCTTCCAGAGTTGCTTGCCATCATCAAGGTCCACGCAGTAAACGACTCCATCCAAGCCTCCGAAGAAGACTTTTCCGTCTGCAATCGCAGCGCTCCCGTCTCCCTATCAAGTGCGAAAATACCATCTTCGGTAAAGCCATCGGTGCCGACCAGAAGCAAGTCGTCAGTAATGAGGAGGTCGCCATGAACGCTCGCCTTCAGCTCCCCGCTACTGGTGTAATATTCCCAAACGGCTTTCCCCGTTTTTCTGTCGAGGGCGCGTAACATGCTGTTGCATGAACCGATAAAAAGGAGGTTTCCCGCGACCGCGGGAGTAGAGAACACTCAGCCGCCGGTATCGAATTGCCAGAGTATGTCGGGTTCTGTCGGGAATTTTGCGGCGGCCATCGAAGTCTGTGAGATTCCGATCACCAATACAAAGGCAAGCAACGGGGCAGCGAATTGGGCGCGCACCATGGAACAGCCTTTCGTTCCTCAATTTCACGGGACCGGCAGAAGGTAATTCTTAGCGGAGAACGGTAACGCTCTTGGTTTTGGTAACCCCCCCGACCTCAAGACGCATAATATAAAGCCCTGAAGCAACCGACCGACCCTCGCTGCTGCGTCCGTCCCATCGAACGGTTACTGTCCCCTGCTGGCGCACTTTGTCCATCAGGACAACGACCTCTCGGCCCTGCAGGTTATAGATCTTCACTGTGGCCGATTTCGGTTCTGCAAGGGTGAATGAAATTTCGGTTCCCCAGGGGGCGATCGGGTTCGGCCTGTTGGCGAAAAGGACTTCGCTCCGCCCGAGAGCGTTCCCGGGGTCGATTGCGGTAGCCGTTAGCGGTGTCGAGAGAGGGTCGGCCGGATCAGAGCCGCCATCGATTTCGTCACGATCCCGGAATCCGTCCTCATCGCGATCAACACCAATTCTCATCCCGCTCCCGAGTGGAACACCTGTATAGGTGAGCTCTTTTCCCGTGCCGGCTGAAGCTCGAAGATCGGATTCAGTGACAGGAGGGTCGAGCGCTCGATCGGACTCAAAGAAACCGCCACCGGCATATACATATCCGCGATGCTCCCCGCCGACGATCCCCTTGACCACCAGGTCGATTTCACTCAGATCCGCTTCGTTCATGAGGGAGTCGATGCGGGCGACGACGGCAGTTGCAGATTTGTTCGTTGCGTCTACTGTTTGCTGGGCACCTACTGCGGGTGGGGTTCCCGTGTCGAACGAAAGTAGAAACGCCTCAAGGTCGATCTTCTCCTGGTCGTTGGCAAACTGGAATCCGGAGAAACCGAGGAAAGTGAACAGATTGTCGATATTCCCGTCGTGAGTGAATCCGAATCCCCTCTTCTGGGGGCCTGCCACGTCCTCGAACCCGGTTTTCTCATACAGATTGCGAAGTTGTGGAACGATCATGCCCTGAGATTCCTGAAGCGCTCCCGCCGGGACAATCAAACTGGACATTCCCGGTGCTACGAGGAACGGGTCATTCGCAGCCGGCGCGCTGTTGTGGCAGGACTGACACTGAAGCCCGGCAACATGCGGCTTGGTCGTGAACTCGATTCTCCCGCGCTCCGGGCTTCCCGCGGGCATGGCTGGGTCGGGATATGTTCTGTCAAGATTCTGAACCGGGTTCGGTCCGTACAGGACGGTCATTATGAAATCTGTATAGGCCTGCATGTCGGACGAGCTGAGTGTATCCGCAGCGCCAAGCAGCCCAACAAACGCCGGGTTAAAGTTTACAAAGTCATTCCGGTCGCCCCGCCAGTGGAACGGCTGGGTCGATGCGAGGCCGCGCAGCGACTGAGTTGCCATGGGGCCCTTCATCGGGTGATAGTCGGAAATACCGATCTGACCCGCCGGTTGCATCATGCCGGTCGGATCGCCCAGATCCCACGAGATATTGTCGAGATTCGCGAAGGGGTGGCATGTAGCGCAGGCGAGATCGCCGTGGGCGGACGTGATCGAGGCGTTGTACAGAAACGTTCGGCCCGCAGTTACTGCGGCCGGTTCCACCTGGTATCCGAGGCTTACTTTTCCACTCTCGGTCATCGCTGTTTTGTCGACGATCGAAACAGTGTTTTCGAATCGGTTTAGAACGTATATGCGATCATTCGCGTTATCGACGACAACAGCGGTCGGCCCTTCACCTACGTCAGCCCGATTGATTACATTGCCCGCCATGTTGATCGCCGCGATTTTACCGGATCCGGTAGCGGCGAGATAAAGGGTTGTTCCGGAATTATCCCAGTCACCGCCGTTTGGAAGTGCGAGGGACATGTTGATTTCGGATGGACTGCCTGGTGAAACTGCATAGTTAATATGTGAGTTCAGGTGCACGGGGGTAACCAGGCCGCCCCCTTGCGCATCAACGAGGGTGATCTGATTCCGGGCGAACTGCCCCTTTAGATTCGGCTCGAAGCGGGTCAGGTTGAACGATTCAATATTGGCCACGTAGGCGACACCCGTAACCGGATTGACTGTCAGATTGTAATTGTTCGTCCCCACATCGCTGAAATAGGCGGGAACGGGAACGGCGTCGTCTGCGGTCAACTCGGCGATGTCATTGTCCGGGAGAGAATATGGAATCGAAACAAAACTCTCCCAGTTCTTGATTCCCGTATCGTCGACCCAGTTCGATCCGTTCCAGCCGACGATAAGGCTCGTTTCAGGTGCGGTGGGGAGTCCTTCATCCTTCGGGGGATTCGGCGCGGGCAGGCCGCCGCCGGATGCTACTTCGGCTTCGCTTAAGATCGTTGTCCGGTTTCCCCCTTCGAAGAACGCGACGTAGACCTTGGTTCCCGAGGCGTTGGTCGCGAGCGCGCGAGGATCGCTCGCAAACAGATCAACCAGAACCGGTGCAGTGGAGAGATTGGAGGGATCATATATCTCGATACGATCTTCCTGCGATGCACATACGAACGCCCGCCCGGATGTTCCGGCGAAGACCACATCCGTCGGTTCATCGCCTGTCCGAAGAGTCGCTTTCACGTTCATTGTAGTCAGATCGACAATGCTGATCGCGTCGCTCAGGTGGTTGACGACCCATACTTCGTTTGCGTTTCGCTGTCGCACCGTAACCGGCTCGAGACCGACAGGTACATAGGCCTCGACGGACAGACCGCTGCCTGTGATCTGATAGATTGTCAGGATATTCTCAGGTGTGTTTACAGTGAACAGGCGTGTACTATCTGCAGATAGTTCAAGCGGATGAATCTGGTGGCTCTCGAAATTCGCAAAGCTCTGGGCGAAAACAGTATGGCCCGTTACACTGGAGAGAATAAGCGTTGCAAACGCAAACATCGCAGGAAAGGCTCGAGGTGAACTCATCACCTCAGCACACTCTCGTAAGCAACACCTTCGCACATGGCCTCCGGGCTTTCTCCATATGACTCGTTCTTGCGACCCCGTGTGACCATAAGGACATACAGATCCGCGCTTCACTTCATAATACCATAACCAAGGAGCTGAGTCACTGTTCGGTTTCATCTCACGATATCGAGATGCCCGAAGCGCTTATGAAAGGCATTCTCCGATAGAAATGTTACACAGTTAATATACCTGCCATCGATTCGGATTGATTTCCAGCGACCGGGGGCAAACCGAGGATCATTGGGACCGGTGACCTGGCTCTCGAACACGAAACGGCGGCGATCGTCAAACATTTCGACACCTCTTTCCACCAGATAGTCGATGGGTGCTTGCTTCTCATGAGCGATCGTCCCTCTTTCTTCGATCGCAATCCTGGCGATCATGAAATCGTTGATGCCATGGAAGTCGATCGTGGGCCAGCCCGTGTAGTAGGGTACAGCCCCCGCAGCACCGACGCAGAGAATCACGTCGCTCGGGAGGGCGCCCGATTCAATATGCCGCTTCAGAAAGCGGCCGTCTTCGATCCGCGTCTCGGCGAACGCCTTCATTTCAGACAAGGAGGCAACCTCATTACGGTTCCAGAGGGCCTCCGGTCTTCGTGAACCGGACACCGTTGCGATCAAAAGGAGGAGCGCAACGATGCAAACAGCCCCTGATCCGATTCCCCGAACTCGTTCGAAACGCGAGACGAGTTTCAATACCGCCCGAAGTCCATCGGAGACAAGCCAGTAGGTAAACGGAAGAAGAACCACCAGAAATCGGAATTCGAAACGGCCGCCGCCAATAAGGAGTAGATAGACCGAGTGAGCGGCGATGAGAGCAAGAAAGATTGCAAAGCGATGAGAGCGAAATGCTATGGCGGAAAGGAGGAGCAGGGGAATGAACCAGCCCGCTTTGTAGTCATCGTGAAATAGACTGAAGTAACGAACCCCTTGATCGAACCAGATACCATTCACCTTCGCATGGTACGAGTTCGGAAGCCATGATCCGTAGTAAGAGTGCCGCCAGAGAAGATGAGCGACTACCGGCGCCAGAACTATCACGCTCCATAGAAACAAGGAGGATACCGATCGCTTGCGAAGAGCTACATCGGCAAGGAAGAAGAGTCCTATCACCGCGGGAAATAGAGCGGCGTCGGGACGGGTTAGGGTAGCGAGAGCAAGGAGTGTGGCGGAAGGCCAGGGGACGGCACTGCTTTCGGACCGTTCTCTAAGAAACCGAAGAACGGCAGCGAATAGAAGCAACGCGCAGAACATTGTCTCGAGACCACCTGTACACCAAGCAGTAAACGTTCGGCTCGCGGCGAGGAGAGCCGGTGCTAACCAGATTGCCAGGTGGCGAATGCCGAGCTCTCGTGCGCAGGCCAGAACGAGATAAACCATTATCGCAGCGCCGCTCGCAGTGCCGATGAGCCGAGTCAGGAATTCAGGGGAGATTCCGAACTTCATTCCGGCAGCGGTGATGAGAACCCAAAGGAAGTTCGAATAACCTTCCACTCGCTCACCCTCGTTCCAGACGAGACCAAGCCCATCGACCAGATTCCGCGCATACCGGAACGAGATATAGGCATCGTCACATAGAAAGGAATACAGGGCGACGTTCCACGCAAAAAGTGCAGCAATCGAAATAGCGAAAACGGTAACAATCGGGAGGGGGAGCTGCCGGTCTCTCTCTATTTGGCTAACCGAGTGTTCCAAACGGTTCTCTTCCCTTGCGAAACAGTTAGTACCTATGCGTCCAAATAATAGCGTCGATCTTGTCACGCTTGATCTTACGGCGATCAAGGTCCAAGTTTGATTTCATGATACCATAACAACTTAGCTTAACATCCGTACCCTTCAAGTCCCGCCGAGCTTTCCGATTCAACGTCTCGGAGTTGACCCAGGCATTTCCTTGGAGCAGCAAGCAGGCGGAGAAGTCGGCCTCGATTCCGGGCGGATGGAGTTTCTTGCAGGGACAACAGCTAGTGGGAGTCGAGAAGCTCGTACACCTGTTCGGCAACCAGGCGGTAACCGTGGGGCGTCATGTGACAGTGATCGTAATAGAGCGGCGCGCCTGTGACACGGTGCGCCTCCCGGAGCATAGGGAGCAAATCCAGCATCCGCTGGGGTTCGTCTCGCACGTAAGGCATCTCGACCTGGAATCGAACCGGAAATGCAACCACGTAGAGCTCGAAGCAGTGCTGCTTTGAAAGCCGGGTCAACTCGGCGAAGAGCGGCCGCAGGTATTCCCAAACATCTGGGATGAAAGCCCCCCCCCAGTCGGCGAGATTCCAGAGGATCAAATGATTGAAGGCGCACTCGGCGATCATGAAATCCCCTTGGCAGACCGGGACACTCGCTTCGAACTCCTTGCCCCATCGCAGGAGATCTTCTTCGCGGATTTCGTCATGTTCGATCAGGCCAAAGACATTATCAAGGGAGGTGGAGCCGCTCCGCCGGAGGGCAAGGCGAAAGATGATATGGGTCAGAAGCTTGCTCTTGCCGAGCCAGGAGGGAAGTTGAGGGACGTAGACGCCGGGAGACTCTTGAAAATCATTAAGGTAGAAGCCGACGATCACCGCCTCCGGATTCGTGGAGAGACCGGTCTCCTGTAGGATCGCGATCTCGTTCTTGAGGGTAACGCCGCCGACTCCGGCGTTGATCGCTTGCCAATCTAAACCGTGTGCAGCGGCGATTGTCTCCACCTGCCGCACGTACGTTTCCCCTTCGTCTACGAAGGCGCCAAACGTAATCGAATCGCCCAGGAACAGGATTCGTTTTCCCGAAGGGCGCAGCTCTGGATTGCGGTAGCCGATCGAGTTGGTGCGAATCTCCGTCCGCTGATATTGTGGTTCTCGATAATCACGTGAGCGTTCGCTCGGAGGCGCCGCCCGGTTTGGGAGTGGACGTAAAGAGGACCTTGGCTTGGATTTTTTTTGGCCTGGGCCGTAATCGGCTCCCGGGCTTCGTCAGCGAGTTTTCCGTCAAAATCAGGGGCAGTATTTACCACGGCCACGAATGGGTCGGGGAGAAAAAGCCTGGCTCCTATTTCTCCCACGAGCATGGCGGCCAGGATTGCGCTGAAGAGTAGTAGAATATTCTGCCAGAAGCGCATTTTAGAATGGAGGTTCCAGAGGCGATTGTCTTTCCGTTGGGCACCCGTATTAACCTGGCGCTCGTTTGTCGAACGAATCCGCCTCCTATTAATTCCGTCTCTGTTACCGCGCTTGACCTTACGGCATTCGCAATTCATATATGATTCCATGATACCAGAATCGTCTCCCAATAGCCCTGTTTCCAGCCCGGAGACCCGAGACCCCTCTTTGCCAAATCCTCCAAGGTTCGTGACCATTCTCCAGCCCATATCACGCCTCGCCACACCGCCCATTTGACCCCTTGATCCCAAAGAAAACCCGCTCTTCCGAACGGGCCTCTCTCACTGGCTCCCCGAGTATGACGTTTATACAAACCTTGAGCAGTCTGGTTAACAGGGTGAGGCCTTTGGGTAAGAAGGGTAACATTGACCTTGGATGCAATCTGAGATATATGGAGACGAAACGCCTCCTTGCAGGAGCCCAACTCAGGCGGGAAACGCGGCCGGCAGGAGCTGAAGGTAGGGTCTATTCATCGTTTGGGGAGCAAATCACGGCCCTGGAACTTGTGAATCTACAAGTCAATGGAGTTTTCGGACACTACGGGATCGAGTGGTGAGCTGGGACAATGTCGCGTTCCTGATCTCTGGCCGAGATAATAAGGCATCGGCACATCTGCTAGTTTACGTAGCCGAGCGCCCGAAGTTCCTGCATCGCCTCTTCTGAGTACTCCACCTTTACGTCATTCCTCTCGACCATATCGTCTTCCCATGTGCCGATCCATCCAAGTAGAGCGCCCTTCATATCCGCGAAGATCTCAGGATAATCCTCGCTCACATTGCGAAGCTCATCAGGGTCATCCGCCAGGTTATAGAGCTCAAATTCCGAGCCATGCATGAGGCTCCGGTCAAGGACGTCGGGGATGTAAATGAGCTTCCAGTTGTCTCGCAATAGAATCTTCTGAAATTTGACTGCGTACCCGCTCTCGGCAAATACATCTCTCGTCCCCGGATCCTGGCCTTGAATATCACCGGCAAGGGATCGTCCCTCGAACTCGACAGGATGATCGATTTCGGCAAGGTCGAGCAGAGTCGGCGTCACATCGAGCAGGCTGACCGCCCGATTCAGTTCTTGAGACGGGTAGTCGGCGTCGTAGATCATCAGGGGGACTTTGAGATTCATGTTGTAAGGAAAGCGACCGTGATTAAAAAAGTAGTTGTGCTCGCCAAGGCTCTCACCATGATCGGCCCAAAGAACTATGATTGAGTTTTCGAGCATTCCCTCTTCCTCGAGACGATCGATCACCATACCGATGTGCCTGTCTACAAATCGAATCTCCCCATCGTAGAGGGCCACATAGTGATCCAGAAATTCGTTCTTCTCGCTGATCACTCCCAGCCTGGTAGAACCGACCGATGGGCGGTTGATTTCCTCTCGACGATTTTCTTCATACGCAGAAAGTCCGGGGGGAATCGGCATAAGATCGAGAGGGCTCTCTTTTAGCGTTACTTTTTTCTCGAGATCATAATACCGGTCACCAACGAAGTAATCGGGAGAATCGGGAGCCCCGTACGGGCTGTGAGGGTCAACATAGTGAATCCAATAGAAGAACGGCGTCTTCTCCTGTATCTTCGCCAGCCGCTCGATGGTCCACAATGCCGCGCGGGTCACGATTTCCGCGTTCCCCGCCTTCTCGACGAACCGGTCGAAACCCTGGTGCCCATTGGTCTCGATCCCGATCACTCCGTTCGCAATAATTCCTTCCGTATAGTAACCGCTGTTTCGAAGAATTTCGGCGAGCACCAACAATTCGTCGTCCAGATACTGGTACGGCGCCAGGCGCATGATTCCGCTCGTGTGAGGATAGAGCCCGGTCATGAGAGCCGTGACAGAGGGAGTGGTTTTCGGCCATGCGGCATACGCATTTCGGAAGAACGCCGATCGTTTCGAAAAGGAATCGATACTGGGCGACGTATCTCTCCCGTATCCATAGCAACCTAGATTCTGAGTTCGAAGCGTGTCGATAGAGATCAGGATGATGTTTTTTTTGCCGGACCCGGCGCTCATGAGTCGATTTTCCGCTACGGCTGCGCCGACAAACAGGAGAAGCGCCAGTGAAGCGAGAACAATCGCGCCTCGGGAGGAACTCAGACGACCGACAGACCAGGCGAGGCTACCCAGACGAAGCCGGCTCGCCAGGAATCCCCCCGCAAAAAAGATGGCCACGGCAATCGAAGCAGGGACGAGAAGCCGGGTAGATGAGTCAAGCTGGGCGAGCTCTTCAAGAAAGCGGCCCATACTATCCAGAAAGATGCGCGGCCCCCTGATCGGCAGACTCTCCCCCATGACGGCGCTATAGCTTTGCCTGAAAAACAGGGCCGCCGCACAGAACAGGGAGAAAGTAAATCCCAGAAGTCGATCTCGATCGACAATCCGGATCGTAATGATCTTCTGTCCGATCCAATGTTCCGCTACGGTCCATGCGATGTGGAGGAAGGCGAATCCAATCAGAAATTGAGATAGACGGCGCGCTGCCAGTTCCCAGTTCCGAACGGCGATCTGCAAGGAAAGAGGGAGAAGACCGTATGACAAGTAGCGATGGGCGGTGATCTCTACCAGCGCGATGACGAGGCCGACCGCGAAACTAATGATGAGAGTGGCGGCGATCCAACCAGTTAGCTGTCTAAGAACGCGATGCGGAAAAGACGTGGACTTGCTCATCTCGCTCGCGGGCTCCTTCATGAACTCCACTCTATCGACATGATTGACTCTGTTGCACCCTGACTCACTCTTCATTCCATAATATCATGATAGTCGCCCCCGTAGTGTCCGAAAACTCGATCGAAGCCGTCCACTTCATGCAGCACGCCGATGATAGTACTTGAGAATTGGTAGTGCTCCACGTACTCAGCAATGGCATTGTCGAGCGACGCCTGTCCCAGGAAGATCATCCAATCGAGGCATTCCATCTTGATGGATCGAACGAAGCGCTCGGCATAGGCATTCATGTTGGGGGCCTGATAAGAAGTTCGAATGATCTTCGTATCCGTTGACTCGATAATCGCCCTGAATTTAGGGGAATACGTCGCGTATCTTTGTGCGTCGACTTGGTCTACTCCGATAATCAGATGAATCAGGAAGGGCAGAATAGAAACCACTAAACTCAAGATCGAGACTCTAATGTGACCTCCCGGGATCAATGGTCTCGTCTCCTGTTAAAAGGGTGGTAGTATGAAAAATCAGGAGCGTTTAAACAGAGCCTGTTACTTTGACGATATTGGAGCAACATCTGATTAAAGTGATATGACTGATTGACATCCGTCCTCAATACATGACATGCGACAGAGAGCCCCACGCGAATCGCGCAGGGCTCTCCGGAAATCGAACGCTTGTCTGTTCAGGTTAGCGGGCGAGCACCATCTTTCTCGTTTCCGTGTAATCGCTGGTTTCCAGACGATAGAAGTAGATACCGCTCGCAACCGGGTTCCCCCCACGTTCCTCCCCGTTCCATATCTGTTCATGGTCCCCGGCGCCGCGAAGTTCATGAATCAGTTCCTCAACCAACCGGCCGGCCGCATCGTAAATGTTGAGCGTGACATTACCCGGCCGCTCCATGGCGAATGAGATTGTTGTTGCCGGGTTGAACGGATTCGGGCGAGCGATAGACTTCCACTGGCCACTCGACGGGATACCGGCGTCAACTGAGGTCGCCAGGTTGCAGACGACGTTCACAGTGGGCGAAAATCCTCCAGGGGAGCCTGCCTGATCCACCGCACGAAGCTTGTAGGTGTAGACATAGCCCGTGTCCCAGGGAACTTCTTCGTACCACTGAAATCCGGTCTCCGAAGGCTCGGCATCGATGGCGACCTGCTGGACGAGCGCCATTGAGTTGCCCTGATTATCCGATCTCCAGACCTCATAGAAGAGTACCTTCTCAGGATCATCGTTCACGTCTCTGTCGACGTTCGACCAATCGAGTTTTACCAGCCCTGGAACTCCCGCGTCTCCGAACGGGCCGACACAGGAATTTGTCAGGTTTTCCGGGGCCGCAGGTTCGACACAGTCGATCAAATACTCCAGGATAACGCCACCGGTCGCCTCCTGCCGCTCCGGGTCCCAGAGCGTTACCGGCACGTAAGCCGAATCACCGTGAGAGACATTAGCCGCCTGCATGGTGACGTAGGTCTCCACCGGATTTCCCGAGATGACATCATAGGGTCCCGGCTCAAATTGAAATTCCCAGCCGGCCGGGATAAGCACATCGTTGAAGTTTGGCGGCGTACCAAGCCGGAGATCGGCAAAAATATTGAAATTGATTCCGGGGTAGAGCGTGAGCTTCGTTGTCTTGTCTAGAAAACCCGTGCATGCCGCCGTCTTGTTCGAGCCTCCGGCCCGTTCCACCAGAATATTGTGGTTCACCTGCGCGACGTTATTGTCGTACGGGGCGTACTCACTGCTCTGGAAGTCAACGGCATTGGTCGCAATCGCTCCTATGCAGTAGTGATCGACCTCGGATGGAGTGTTCGGATAGTAGGCGGTTATCGACCCGGTATAGGTCGCTCCGGGGGCGATCGTCGGGATAGTCGCTGAGCCGAGAGGGCTTCCGGTGGAAGGCCAGAGAGCACCGAGTGCGGGGTCAGCATAATAGAGAGTCACGTCAACATTGGCAGCGGTATTGGGACCCTGATTCTTTACATTGAACCAGAACTGGTTGTACATCCCTTCGGCCGGAATGTTGTGCTCTCCGTTTCCGTTGTTGTCGACCCATATGTCGGGACTGCCCCACCAGAAATCGCACGCAGAAATCTCCGCGCATCCGTCCCCGGCACAATCAGTCATGCACAGGTCAACAGTCGATGGAATGCCGACATCATAGCTCGCACAAATTGCGTTGTTGCCGTCACCTTCACAGTCCTGAATCTCGGTCACTGTTACGAGCGACGGGCCCTGACCGTAGGAACGGCTGTCGGGAAGCGAGGTCGGGCTGAAAGTTGTCTGAGTGTTTGTACACCAGACATCACCAGCGTCCCCCCGGTTGAGTCCGGCGTCAAGATCGTCCGCATCAACCACATGTCCGTTAAACATGGCATCCGCGCATTCGACATCAATAGATTTATGCGTTTCCACCGCATTTTGCGTATTTGTAGTGTTGTTATCGTAGACATCCTCGTCGATGTGATATATCACGAGTCCCGGTGAATAGACATTTTGATCAAATCCGATCGGCTGCCGGTTCTCCACCACAAAGTATTCAGGCGTGATCTCTCCAAATGTCCAAAGGCGTGCCGCGATCGGATTTGTTTCTACAGGCGGAAGACAAAGTTGCTCACTCTGCAGGACATTGTGATACGTCAGCCAGCCGAGACGCTCCTTTGTCCACGCAGTCATATGCCCCGGGCTGTTGATTGTGTTGTAGTTTGCTGAGCCCATCAGACCCCAATTGCCGATCCCTTCCGAGGCATTGGGATCGTCATCGGTATCGTACAGATCCGCTATACCGAGCGCGTGGCCGAACTCGTGTGCGAACGTGCCGATCCCTTCCTGTACGGAACTCGGTGTCACCGCAGCGGAAACAAAGTAGCGGTCCACGATAATGTTCGTGACTCCGGATGTGTTCGACGCAGCTGCATCGCCCGTTTCGTAGGATGTTGTTCGATTCGATAGAGCCGAGGCGTGCGACCAGATGTTTGATCCTCCCGCTTCCCCGCCGAATTCGGGGTGGATAAACGATACGAAGTCGACATAGCCGTCATCGTCTCCGCTGTTGGGGATGCCGTCCGGTCCATCGTTATCAAACTGAGTAAAATCGATTGCGCCGTCCCGTGCAGCAAGGATTTCGTGCATGGCCTCGGCAAGCGTTACGTTTGGCCACAGGCCATTTGTCCCGTCTTCGTAGTATGTGTCATTATTTGAGACTGTGACGATAGCGGCGACCACCCCACCAACCGCGAGGTTGCTGTAGGAAACTTCGTCGTAATACTGCGACAAGGTTCCCGTCGGCCAGGGGCCGGTAAAGAGCTGCTGATCAAACATGTTTGAGGTGATCGGGGCAGAGACATTCGCATATGCGAAAGGAAAGACCGGGAAATTCTTGATGCCGGTAATTGCAGTTCCTCCCATGGTCTTTGCCATCTTTTCAGAGACTTCACCACGCTGGATAGCTCGGCGATTCTCTATGACTCGCTCGAGGAGTCTGTTATAGCCACCAGGCACATCCCAATCCGAGCCTGGTCGCTCTGCCGCCCGGCGAACCTCTTCCGAAATTTCGACGCCAGGATTGGTATAGCAGAGCCTGATGCCGGCGGACACTGTCTGAGGAAGTGTCAGCTGGAGAAGGAAAGTCACAATCACGATCAGATTAATTCGTCGAATAGCGCTCATATTCGTTGCTCCTATCGTTTGGGCTCATTGGGTCTCACCTCAACCACCGTGAAAGCAGTTGAAAACCCTTCACTGAAAATGAAAATTTCGCTCTTTAGGTGGTATAGGCGGTCTCCCCGCCCGATCCTCTGGTATGATCCGAAGTGTTCCGGATCCAGAGGGCTTGCCGACGGCCGGTTCCGCAGAGACCAATGATCCTGTTGAGAGACTTCTGGCATGAAGATGCAACTCCATGACTGATGAACGCCTCCAAGAGATCGAAGAACTCTTCCATCGGGCGCTTTCTCTCGATCCAAAAGAGCTTCCCGCGTTCCTCGATCGCGAATGTGCGGGAGATCCCGACCTTCGAGCGGCGCTCGAAAACATTCTCGCATCGGACCGAAAAACAGCACCCCTGTTCTCGGAAGTTCGCGCCGAACTCGCGGCTACCGCTAAAGACCTAGGAAATACAAATCTCGATCGCCTGATCGGCCCCTACACGCTTGGCGAGAAAATTGGCGAAGGGGGCTTTGGCGAGGTATACGCCGCCGACCAGGTGAAACCGTTCAAACGGCGTGTGGCTCTCAAAATCCTGAAGGCCGGGATGGATACAAAGGCTGTCCTCGCCCGGTTCGACGCGGAGCGGCAGGCGCTCGCCGTGATGGATCATCCCGGCATTGCGAAAGTATTCGATGCAGGGGAAACCAATCGTGGCCGGCCATACTTCGTCATGGAACTGGTCATGGGAGAGCCGATTACAGGTTACTGCGATAAACACCGGCTAACGATTTCTGATCGCCTCGATCTGTTCGAATCTGTTTGCCAGGCAGTCCAGCACGCCCATCAAAAAGGAATCATCCACAGGGATCTCAAGCCATCTAACGTACTTGTCACCCTGGTGAACGATGAGCCTGTTCCCAAGGTAATCGATTTTGGCATCGCGAAAGCGACGAAGGTCGCGCTTACCGAAGCCACGCTCTACACGGAGCAGGGTCAGCTCATCGGGACGCCGGAGTACATGAGCCCCGAGCAAGCTGAGGTAGGCGGGCTTGATATCGACACCAGAACTGATATCTACGCTCTCGGTGTCTTACTGTACGAGATGCTAACAGGGGCGTTGCCATTCGATCCGAAGACATTTCGAAACGCGGGGATCGCCAATATACAGGCAATCCTTCGTGAGAAAGAACCGCCGAGACCGAGTACCAGGGTGAGCACCCCGAGTGAGGCATCGACCGCGGCGGCGACGAAACGAAAAACGGACAGGCATCGACTTGCCCGCCAGCTTCGAGGGGACCTCGACTGGATTGTTCTGAAGGCAATGGAGAAGGACCGAACGCGTCGTTACGACACGGCGAACGCGCTCGCGGCGGAAATTCGCCGATACAGGAACGACGAACCGGTACTGGCAGGTCCCCCGAGCGCGATCTATCGATTCAGTAAGTTCGCTAAACGGAACCGAGTAGCCCTTGCTGTTTCCGCGATTGTAATCGGCAGTATGTCCTACGGCCTGATCGAATCGAGCAGGCAGCAGGCGGTGGCTGAAAAAGCACTCATCCAGTCGGAAGCCGTCACGGCTTTTCTTGCAAACATGCTGAATGCCGTCGATCCGGATGAGCAGGGACGGGACGTGAGTGTCCGCCAGGTTCTCGACGAGGCGGCGAAGTCTCTCGGGGCAGAATTCGATAAGCAGCCACTCGTTCGAGCCCGCCTCCTGGAGACAGTGGGAGGTGCGTACAAGTATCTTGGCCTCTTCGAAGAGGCTCGACCTCTTCTCGAGAGCGCCCTCGCGATCGGAGAACTGGAACTCGGCAATGAACACCCTTCGCTGGGTAGAACAGTCGGTGCGTTGGCCTCCGTGGTCTCCGAGTTGGGGGATTATGCGGAATCTCGGCCGATGCACGAGCGAGCGCTTGCACTAACGGAAAAGGCATACGGCCCGGAACACGAACTCGTCGGTTTAAACCTGAATAACCTAGCGGCTGTTCTTGTTGAGATTGGAGACTATGATGCCGCGCGACCTCTATTGGAGCGATCGGTGGTGATTCGTGAGAAAGCACTCGGCCCGGAACATCGTGACTTTGCTGAAAGCTTGAACAACCTTGCACGTCTGCTTAAGGAGATGGGGGAATACGACGAAGCGCTCCTCCTGCAGCAACGTGCGCTCGCAATCCGCGAAAAGGTGCTCGGTCCTGACCACCCTGACCTGGCGAGCAATTTGAACAGCCTGGCGACCCTGTATAGCACAATGGGCGACTACGAAGGTTCGCGGGAGTACCAGATGCGCGCGCTCGCAATCTGGGAGGTGTCGCTCGGTCCTGAACATCCGCGTGTTGCGGCGGGTCTGATCAATGTCGGTTTGTTGTTGAGAGAGACCGGCAATCCGGCGGATGCCAAACCGTTATTGGAGCGCGCGCTCTCGATATTGGAGAAGTCCCTCGGTAAAGATCATCCGCATGTAGCGATCTGCCTGATCAATCTCGGCTCCACAAACCGGGTACTGAGCATGTATGGCGAAGCGCGCTCCCTTCTGGAACGGGCTATCGCGATTCAGGAGAAGGCACTCGGTCGCGATCATCCCCATGTGGCTTACTCTCTGGATGATCTCGGTCTAGTCTATTCGGAAACTGGTGATAATGAGACCGCCCGTCTTCTCCATGAACGCTCTCTTGCGATTCGGGTAGAAGCTCTCGGACCCGATCATGCCGAGACGGCGGCTAGCTTCTCCATCCTCGCGCACCTCTTGAACGAGACAGGCAACTACAGGGAAGCAAAATCTTTCCTGGAGCGCTCGATCGGCATTCGCGAGAAGGTTCTGGGAAGCGACAACAATCTGGTGACCGCCGATCTCGAATTACTCTCCCAGATCAACCTACACATGGGCGAAGAGGTTGATTCGATCCGATAGAAGAAGAGCACTTACGGGGGGTGGTCGTCAGGCAATCGGCCCGAGTTCGTTCGCGAGCCAGGCACGCATAAATCGCCACTTTCGCTCGATCGTCGAGCGGGAGACTCCAACGACTTCTGCCACTTCCGGAACGGTAAGGCCTGCGAAGTAGCGCAGCATCACAACCCGATACCCCTTCGCGTCCTCACTCTCGAGTTTGGCGAGAGCATCGTGCAGAGCCAGAATATGGCCTGCCGGAGTTTCCATTGATAGCTCGACTTCGCCGACTTCTGCCCGTTCCAAGTCACCGCCTCTCTTCAGCGTCGACTTCCGACGAGCCTCCTCGACTAGAATGTCTCGCATCGCCCTTGCAGCCGCGAAGAAAAAGTGAGAGCGGGCCTTCCAGCCCTCAGGTTCCTTCTGGACAATGCGAAGATACGCTTCATGGACGAGGGCGGTCACTCGCAGCGTTTCACCCGCTGGGAGATGGCCCCTCAGAGTACCGGCCAGGCGGCGAAGTTCTTCGTAGATATGAGGCATCACCTCGCGGGCAGCTACCGTATCGCCGGCGGCGGCCTGATTGAGTAGTCTTGTGATTTCCTCTGGTTGGCCGGACAACTGTTCACTCCTCCGACGAACTGTTCCCGATGACCTGGGGATGATGCTATCATTAAGACCATCATGAGAACATATCTGAGTGCAGGGGGGGTCTTTATCCTTGCCCTTCTCTTTATGTCGATCGCCGGGGCGTACATGCCGACCCGTGGCCTGGGGGCAATCTGGTTGATATCACGCCATCTGGTTATGGTAGCGATGTCAGCGGCGCAGTCTGGGATCCGCTCACAGCAACACTCTGGACCTGCGAAAACAACCCGGGCGTTGTGCGTCCGCATAGAACGCGACACTGATGACCATCGCCTGATTCGCGAATACCAGTCCTCCGGATTCGCTTATGGATCAAGTCAATTTAGTACAAGTGGTTTGTTCTTTGCCGGTCACCAGAACACCGGGGAGATCTTCGTTTTTGACCTCGATCGAACAAACGGACTCCTGTATGCTTGGCACGGAGCTTCCATCAACAAACTTCAGTTGTTCGGGCCGGATGATTGTTGCGGTAGATTCATGAGTATCGCCCTGTACGACAATCCGTTCTGCTGCAACTGGAACATTGAAGGACTGGCATTGGTCGGAAACGATGGCTGCGCCTCGACGGGACGATCGCTGCTGTTTACAAGGGATCAGTCGTAGCCGGGTGATCCCGCTCTATATGAAGATTCCCAGCTTCCCTCTGCCTCCAAATAATTCCATCGACCTTGCCTCGCCTGACCTTACGGCGGTCGTGATTCACGCTTAATCTCATGACACCACAACTACTTTGCTCAGCATCATCGGCCATCAAGTCCCGCCGTTCCCTTGTTCTGGAAAACATCGCCCTCCGGCACCAGCTTCAGGTCTTACGTCGATCCAGCAAAGTCCCTCGGCTCAAATAGTTTGATCGCAGCTTCTGGGTCTTGCTCTCCCGCCTGTGGACTGGGTGGCGAGGCGTAATCGTGATCGTAAAGCCCGAGACTGCCATCGCCTGGCACCGAAAGGGCTTTCGCCTCTACTGGAGATGGAAGAGTAGGAAGCCGGGAAGGCCGAGAGTTCCGAAAGAGACGCGCGATCTGATCCGCAGGATGTCCCGGGAGAATCCGATGTGGAGACCGCCGAGGATACATGGGGAACTGCTGAAGCTGGAAATCGATGTCTCGGAGTCGACGGTCGCTAGGTATATGACTCGATCTCGCCGCCCTCCATCCCAGACATGGAAGACCTTTCTCCGAATCCACATGCGCGAGACAGTCTCGATCGACTTCTTTACCGTGCCAACGGCGACATTCAGAAACCTGCATGTCCTGGTTGTTCTCTCACATGATCAGCGGCGAATAGTCCACTTCAACGTGACCGATTCTCCGACTGCCCTGTGGACTGGCCGCCAGCCGACGCAGGCATTTCCATGGAACACTGCTCCGAAGTATCTCGTTCGCGACAACGATGGTATTTATGGAATCGAATTTCAGAGAGCAGTTAAGAATCTCGGCACGGCTCTTACGAATCTCGGAAAGTACGAAGAAGCGCGCAATGCTTTCGGGAGAGCGCTGGCACGGAAACCCGAATTCGCACCCACATACCGCATGTTGGGCCGCGTTGCTATGGAAACATCGAGTCTCGAGGAGACGAAGTTACATTTCGAACATGCGTCTCAACTCGACCCGCGTAGCGGAATTGAGGGTACTATAACATATATGCGACGTGGAAAGTCGAGGGAGAGGATGCCGCGCTCACAAAGCTAGGGGCTGCTTCTGACGCGCGTGTGCGAATCGGCAGGTTTTTTGAGGAGAGTTGGGATGAATGGAAAGACGCGGATCGTCGTCTTCAAGAAGCAGTCCTGTCGGAAATCAAAGCCAGCAAATCTTTTGTTGAGTAGAAGGTGATTCTATATCTGGCAGTGGCAAGAAGTTGATGGGACAACACAAAAGCGACAGGGGTCATCATGGTATCCGGGGAGCTCCAAGCGCTTGTCCACATAATCATGGGAGAAGCGAAGCAGAAACAGCCAATAGCAAGAGACGCGAGATCCGGGCGGAATAATTGATGCAACGATCTTCATTCCATTGAGCGGTCACATTACGATTTTGCTCGCTCGGATACCAGAAGGGTCCTTTAACTCTTCTCTTGACTCTGTCTCACTTACGCTGAACCGCTACAATCACCGCACCATCACGACCCTGTGGCTTTCATGGCGTAGCGGGGTCCTCAGGTGAATGAAGTAAGTACCTGGAGCTACCTGCGCTCCGCTCTCGCCCCAGCCGTCCCATTGAACGAGGTGTTCACCACCCCTCATCTCACGGTCTATGAGTTTTCGGATAAGCCGCCCGCGAACATCATAAACCGTTCCGGTCACCCGCCCGGAGCTCGGAAGCCTGAAGCGCAGAGTAGTGCTCGTGAGGAACGGGTTGGGATAGACGTGGGCACGGGCCGCCACGGGGGGCGGATCGTTCGGGAAAGACGGGTCGATCGATGTGGGTATGCTCCCTACGAGAACGGCCACAGAAAACTCAGACGTGTTGCCTGACGCGTCCGTCGCCGTGGCCGTTACGAACTTCCCGATGAGTCCGCCCGGAAGCATCAAAGTGAAGTTCCCGGCGCCGTTCGGCGAAACGCTTCCCCCGAAGAACTCACCCTCGCCGTTTCCGGAGGGATCTGGCGTGTCCTCCCAGAAGAACTCGAGCGTGACCGTTTCGGGGCTCGGCGTGTCGATCGTCCCGGAAACGAACGTGCCTCCTCCGTCACCTTCAGCGGTCCCGATCACCGGGAAATTCATGAACTCGTTTGGACCGGTGTCCCCGTCGCCGGAGTCGTTCGGCGTCACCCCCTCACCCTCGAGGTCTATTCCCAGATCCCCGTTTCCGTAAATGGCATTACCAGAGATCGTGATCCCCATGGGTACGGCCCCCGGCCCGGAACGGAACACGCCGATCCCGATCTCGTCATTGAAGGCAACCACATTCGCTTCGCCTGGTCCGGTCCCGCCAATCATCATATCGGCGGGGACTTCGCTGAAGAGAAAGATGCTCACCTCGATGCCGTGCTCGTTCGGGATCGCGATAGATCCGGTCGGATCGGTCCCGATAAAGTTCCCCTGGATGATGTTCCCAGTGCCACCGTGCACCAGGACTCCTTCCCTGTGGCCCCGAAGCGTAAAGCCGTGACCGGAAACCACGTTCCCACGAACAGTGTTGTTAGATCCGCGAAGGTAGATGCCGTTCTTGGCGCTCCCGGACTGATCAAGAGTTCCTGTTGCGTCCGTGCCCAGGTAGTTCCCTTCGATCACGTTACCGTTCGCCTTGCAGCTGATCTGTTGTCCCACCGGTTGCGACTCGCCTGAGAAGTGGCCGGTGGAGTTGACTACGTTTCTCTCTCCGGGAGCGAGGCCACCTATGATGTTTCCGCTGGCGTCAGACTCGATTACCACCCCGCTTGAGCGATTTCCGGAGATAAGGTTTCCCTGGACGATGTTTCCCGTGGCGGCGGCAAGACGGATCCAGACACCCACGCCGCTGCTGTTTATCTGGTTGCCGTCCTCGGGCGAGGGCCCTCCGATCCGGTTGTTCGCTCCTCGAATCTCGACGCCCGCGCTCATGGGGTTCAGGGTGGCACAGCTGACAACGGAATTCCGATTCCCCAGGAGCTGAATACCGTAACGAAAGAACGAGAAGTCTCCAAGGCCACGAATCGCGTTGTCGTTAGAGAAAACAGTGATCCCGTTCGTGTTGATCGCTAATACATTACCCCGGAAAGCGATCTCCGGCCCGTTTGGATTCGTGTCTCCGGTGAAGTCGGTCTGCGTCGTTCCGTCGATGAGTGTGCTGTCGTCGGTGATCATGAGTCCGATGTTGTTGTCGAAGCTGACAGTGATCAGGAATTGCTGACCACCAGTGAAACCGGGATCGGACAGGGGAATCTGAAACGAGATGGTGTCGGGACCGCTCGTGTTGTTCGCCGCGATGGCCGCCTCGCGGAACGTGACGATTCCGTCCGGACCGGGCAGGTCCCCAGCCTGCTGCGCTCCTCCAAAGTCGACTGAGTCGGCAGTTGCGTCGACGATGAGTGTGGCGGCGAAAGCAGTGAAAGGAAACATGAGGAAAACGACTGCGAGACCAAGTGGGCATGTGCGATTCATGGGCGGGCTCCTCCGTTGGTCTGGGTTTAGGTGCACGGTAACCGTGGTCTGCCCGAGTAGTGCGGATAAGTGACGATATTGATACCGAAATTTCAGGAACATCACTACGGTCCCTCCAAAAAACTCCATCTTCACAAGTCGATAGCCACTTTCATTGATCAGTTGTCCCTTAAAGAAACTCGTCCGCCTTGGCCCGCTTGACCTTACAGCGATCCTAATTCATGCTTGATTCCATGATACCACAACTACTTTGCTCAGCATCAGCGACCATCAAGTCTCGTCACGCCCTTGTCCTGGAGAACATCGCCCTCCGGCAGCAGCTTCATGTCTTCCGTCGATCCAGCAAAGTGCTGCGGCTCACTTGGATGGATCGCAGTTTCTGGATCCTGCTCTCCCGCCTGTGGACTGGGTGGCGAGGCGCTCTAGTAATCGTCAAGCCCGAGACTGTCATCAACTGGCACCGGAAGGGTTTTCGTCCCTCCTGGAGATGGAAGAGCAGGAAACCGGGAAGGCCGAGAGTTCCGAAAGAGACGCGCGATCTGATCCGCAGGATGTCGAGCGAGAACCCGATGTGGGGCGCGCCGAGGATTCACGGGGAGCTACTTAAGCTGGGGATCGAAGTATCGGAGCCGACGGTCGCTAAGTATGTGACTCGATTCTGCCGTCTACCCTCCCAAACATGGAACACCTTTCTCCGAAACCACATGCGCGACACCGTTTCGATCGACTTCTTCACTGTGCCGACGGCTACGTTTAGGATTCTGTACGTCCTGGTTGTTCTCTCGCATGATCGGCGGCAGATAGTCCACTTCAACGTGACCGATTCACCGACCGCTCTCTGGACTGGCCGTCAACTGACTCAGGCATTTCCGTGGGATAGTGCGCCGAAGTATCTTGTTCGCGATAATGACGGAATCTATGGACTCGAATTTCGGCGAGCAGTTAAAAATCTCGGCACCAAGGAGATCAAGATCGCGGCGAAGTCGCCCTGGCAGAATCCCTACGTAGAGCGAGTGATTGGCTCCATTCGACGAGAGTGCCTCGACCACATGATCATCTTCAATGAGAACCATCTGCGGTGGGTCTTGCGCAGGTACTTCCGGTACTACAGCGAATCGCGGACCCATCTGGGGATCGGTGAAGACTGTCCAGTGCATCGATATGTTCAGCCACCTGAGATGGGTGAAATCGTCTCGATTCCAGAGGTCGGTGGCCTGCATCACCAGTATTCGCGGGTAGCTGCCTGAGTCGTCCAACTGGATGGCCTATATAATAGGTAAGCAGATATCGAATTCGCGTGGTGGGCACTGTCCAGAATCGGCCAGGAACGTCCGCTGAGCCTGCGATTCGCTGCTGAGCTCGCCGCTCAACAAAACAAATCTTCATCAGATTTCTGAATTAGCCGCCAGACAGCCGCATTGATCATGTGGCTTGGCGCTCAGGACGTGCAGATGGAGTTTTTTTGAGGGACAGGTGTCGGACGCTGGGTCTGAAGCCCGGCAGAGCCGGAACCTCATGGCGATACCCCGTGTGCGCGGAGTATCGGTATTTATGATCCCCCTTAGACTATCCATTTGTCAACTTTAGACAAGGATAGACGCTCTCTGTGTCGCCTCGCCTAGCGGCCGGAGCCATCGATATTGGTGTAGCGGTTCCGCGAATGTGAGACAGACCCACCGCACCGCTCCCCCACGTGGCGGGAGGATGGTGTGGGCTTAGCGTTCATCTCGCGCAGATTGATTCATTTCGAGGGACAGGAATACTGATCCGACCACTCGGATCCATCCTTCAACTCTTCTCTTGACTCTGTCTCATGTTCGCTGAACCGCTACAGACAGATCCCATCCACGCGGTAGATCGCAATGTAACGCCGAACTCCCGAAAACGGCGGGTATCTCCAAGCCGAAGAGTGCCGGGATCAGCGGAAGAGCAGTTTCACTCCGCCCCAACTGGTCTCGGCCACCGATGTTGGCTCGGTGCCCGGGCCGTGGACGTATCCATTATTAAAAACGCCAAGTGGACCTGCGATCACTGATCCGAGCATTCCCTGTGACGAATTGACCGGGTCTGGATGCTCGGCGAACCATTCCATATCCATCGAGGTGCTGGGATGATCGAACCCGAACGTGACGGTTTGCCCCGGGCCAACGACGATGCTCCCCCACCAAAGGATTCCGCCAGGAGTCGCGAACGCCTGCTGGGGCGGCATGACACCGTGCGGTGTCTTCACCATGGTCGTCGACATGACGCTCAGATTTGCGATGTTGCCAAGAGCCACCCACGTGCCGACGGCCGGTGTCATTCCACCGGGCGCTACCCAGTTGCTGTAGCTTCCGGCGTTCACATCCATGGTGCCCAGATAGAACAGCGTGAGAGTCTGGTTCACGATGTCCGTATTCTTCAGCGTGTACTGATACTTCGTCGTCCCGCCACCGCCCGACTCGATCCCTTCACAGGCAACCTGGAAGGATGTGGGCGTTCCCCACGCGGCCGGCAGGAAAAACGCAACGGAGCAGAGCAGTGAGACGACGGCAAGCCATAACGCTTTCGACATAACGAACCCTCCTGTTTCGTTCGGCTTCGAACCCGTACCGGGGATGAGAGCGCCCACATGTGGAGCGCCAGGATGTACTACGAGGATAGTCTCTCGAGGATGAAGTAGTATGCCGGGGAGAATGATGGCCGCGTTTAAGAACCACAGCATGATCATACCTCGCACTATAAACATATCTGATATTGATCGAGGTTGTCAATGAGGCGTTTGCGACGTGACGTCCAACCCAGTGTGATCCCCCCAAGCCGACAACAGTCTCCGCACCTGTTCCTGCCTGAAAATCGTCCGCTTTCTACTTTCATAAGTTATGGAGGATCAGTCTCTTCAGCGAGACCACGAGATCCGCGGGCCAGGGGAGAGCGTGCGGTGCAATAGCTCCTGCAGCACCAGCACCGCCCCCCCGCGTTGCGGAGGACGGCGATGGGTCACCCGGCTGAGTGCGCAGGACTCACGCACGTGGCGGGAGGACGGCCGTGGGTCTAGCGCTCATCTCGTGCAGATGGAGTTATTTTGAGGGAGTGTGTCCAGCAAAGGCTGGCCTGTTCAGTGGGAGATAGTCCCACCGGGGTAAGAGTCAGAAGCCCCGTAGCTTGGGTCGCACCAGCGGAGGAAACGAAGCTGGTGAAGCCGACCGACAAAGCCATCTTCGGGATGGTGAGCGAGTCACCGGGCCGCAAGGTGAGTGAACCCACAGGTGGCCCCGTCAATTATAAGTTCCGGAGGCCGAGCCCTCTCCTTCCTGGCGAAGGCAGTATGGCGTTTCGCAATCTGACTGAAGCGAAATCGTCACTCCGGCGGGGTGGTAGGGGCAGCACGGTGACAAGGACATGCCAAGCAACTGGAGAAGCCGTCCTCGTCCCGTCGCGAAATCGGCGGAGCAAGGTAGACCGTATAACCGGAACCCCCGGGAAATCGGTCGAAGACGAGACGGTGGCGGCTGGGCTCGTAGTAGCGATGAAGCGGGGTAACTCCTGTGGAGCGAAGGAGCCCTGCTGCACGTAACTTCTTCGTCAAGACGGAAGGCAGGGGTGAGATGAAAAAGACACCTATAAGTCTGCAGGACCTGAGAGACGAAGGATCTACGTCAAGGCGAAGGCGGAACCGTCTTGGCGCTTTTGGGGATTGTATGTGCACGTGTGCAAAGAGGAGACACTCGCGGAAGCCTACCGTCTGGCCAAGAAGAACAACGGCGCACCGGGTATCGACGGCGTGACGTTCGAGGCTATCGAGGCAGGTGGTAAGGGGCGTCTCATTGGTGAACTCCATGAGGAGCTTCTCACACGCACGTACCGTCCCATGGGTGTCCGGAGGGTGGAGATTCCGAAGGCCGGCGGCAAGCGCCGCGGTCTGTCGATCCCATCCATTCGGGACCGGGTGGTCCAGGGGGCACTGAAGCTCATCCTGGAACCGATCTTCGAGGCAGACTTCCAACCGGGATCATTTGGTTACCGGCCACGGAAGAAGCCGCAGCAGGCGGTGCAGCGCGTCTCGGATGCGATTCTTGAGGGCAAGACCGAAATCATCGACTTGGACCTCCGATCCTACTTCGACACAGTGCGACATCACATCGTGCTGGAAAAGGTGGCCCGGAGAGTAGATGACGATGATGTTCTCTGGTTGCTCAAGAGGATCCTGCAATCATCCGGGAAGCGCGGTGTTCCCCAGGGGGGCGTGATCTCCCCGCTGCTGAGCAACATCTACCTGAACGAGGTGGACTGCATGCTTGAGCGGGCAAAGGAGGTCACACGCCACGGCCGGTGGACGGCGATCGAATATGTTCGGTTCGCTGACGATCTGGTCGTTCTGGTGGACGCCCATCCGCGACATCAGTGGCTTCGGAAGGCGGCAACGAAACGGATCCGTGAGGAGTTGGATAAACTACAAGTGGAGGTAAACGAGGAGAAGAGTCGAGTTGTAGACTTGGCGAATGGCGAAAGCTTTGGATTCCTGAGGTTCGAGTTCTGGCGAGTGCGCACGCGAGCGGGGCGCTGGATGCCTCTGCGCATGCCGCAAATGAAAAAGCGCACGGCGCTGCTACGAAAGCTCAAGGATTATTTTCGCCGCTTTCGATCCCAGCCGACGAGTCGGTTGATCTCCGCGATCAATCCGGTCCTTCGTGGGTGGGTGAACTATTTCGCTATCGGTCACTCGAGTCGCTGCTTCTCATTCATCCGCCAATGGGTAGAGAGGAAGATCAGGCGACACCTGGCAAGAGCCCAGCAGCGCCGAGGCTTCGGTTGGAAGCGGTGGAATCGTCAATGGCTTTATGAAACACTCGGATTATTCCAAGACTACCGAGTCACGTATCATCGGTCATCGACGTTAGCCGCCCCGGTTCGATAGGTCTCATAAACCTTGATGTGAAGCGTGCAGGTGCGCGTAGTGCGGGAAATCCGCATGCTGCGTGCGACGTGGCGGGGGTTGGAGACGGAATCACGGACTACCCTACTCGGGCACGAAGGGGGAAACCTCGGATACAGACAAGGGAAGTCCTACGGATCACCGCGCCAGCCCTCGACCCTACCAGCGGTTAACAGCCGTATGTGGATGAGGCAATTTCCTTCTCGCTGGCGCTTCTCTCTTACTTGTTCAGGACCATCTTCCGCGAGAGGGTCTCGCCGTCCATGGTCAGCCTGTAGAAGTAAACGCCCGCCGGCGCATCGCGCCCGGCATCATCACGCCGGTTCCAGACCACCGCGTGAGAGCCGACCGTCTGCATACCGTTGAACAACGTTTTCACACGCCGCCCTGCAACGTCATAGACATCGAGTTTCGCCGACGCTTCGCGTGGAAGCAAAAAACGAATCGTGGTCTGCCGGCTAAACGGGTTCGGAGCGTTCGGCTCGAGTGCGAACGCCGGGATGCTGGTCTCGGCTTCTTCGCCGCCCGCAACGCTTGTCGCCTCGCACTCCGGCTCGGGACCGAAGTAAAGAAAGTCGTCCTCACCGTCCGTCTGCACGACCCACACGATGGTGTCGTCACGGAGACCTGCGCCGATCAGGGGCACTGTGTTCAGTAACAGGTCGCGGTCGGTGGCGGAGGGAGTCTCGACCAGCAGGATCTGCTTCTGCCAGGCGTCCACAGAATCGACGTTGAGGGAACTCGCGATAATGTCACTCAGCTTGTCTTCGAGCAACGATTGGGCTTGCGCCGGCGAAAGCGGCGTACCCGGCGGCCACACGATCGCGCGCGTCACGCTGATGCCGATCTTGATGCCATCGATCATCACCAGAATGTCCGTCTTCTTGCCGTTCGGATCTGTGTAGATGATCTCGGTTTCGGTCTTCAGAAGGCCCGCCTGCTCGCACTGCAACGCAATCTCGTGCGCGAGGATCTCAGAGTAAATTGAGCTTCCGCCCGCAGTACCCTCGAGGAGCATCTCAAGCCCACCAGGCGAGAGTCCCTCGGCGATGAAATCACATTCAGACACGCCGACGTCGGTGACAATCAGGTGCGGCGAGGCATCGATAAGTTCGGTGTCGAGTTCGCCACACGCGCCTGTCACGGGGTCTAGGTGGGTATGAGCCGGCGCGGCTAGAGTTGCCAGCAGAACAACTGCCAGGAGCGCCTCGAACATACGGTTTCGGACCATAGCAGTTGCACCAACGGAAAAAGGGGAACCTGCTCCACCAATCTAAGTATCGCACAATACAGCGCTCGTTGGGGAAACAACTATGCCTGTCCTTCCAATCGATTCCATCTGCGTTGTCCCGCTTGTCCTCCGGCGAACGTGAATCACGCTTGATTACATGATACCAGAACAATTGAGCGCCCCCACGTGGCGGGAGGATGGCGGATGACCTGGCGTTCATCTCGTGCGGATGGAGTTTTTTTAGTGACAGGTTGCGACAACGCGCCGAGTGACGAGATAAATAGTGAAGAAAGAAAGCCAGCGCCCACTGTGTTAGAGGTAACGGACGCTGGGTCTGAAGCCCGGCAGAGCCGGAACCTCATGTAGTGACCGGGATCCTAGCGAATGATCCTATGCCTATTCTAATCCAATAGGCCGACTTCTACTAGCTGACTCTGACCCAGAATATTCTGCGCACACTCCTGGCTACTAGTGGAAATCCATACCCAGATTCGTCTCTGCGTAGCCCAAGATTACTGCATTTCCCCAATGTTTCACCCCTATCATAAAGCATGTAGGGGATACGCCGATAACCCTGTAGGAAAGCAGGACTCGGGATGCCCCCGGCCATTCCAGGATGACAAAACCGAGACGCGACATTGCAGAGGGATCCGCGTTGGCGCTGCTACGAATGAAGTGATGAGGGAGAGAGATGCCGCCCGCTGCCGGTCCTCGAAAAACTGCTACATCGAAGCCGACATTGGACGCCGTCACACTGCGTCAAATCTTCGACAACATGTTGAGCGGGGCAGCCTATCACCGGATGGTACTGGATGATGCTGGCCGGCCCATCGATTACATCTTCATCGAAATCAACCCCGCCTTCGAAAGGCTCACTGGTCTCAAGCGAGACGAGGTCGTCGGGAGAAGAGTCACCGAAGTAATCCCCGGAATCGAACGAGGGGACTTCGACTGGATTGGTACGTATGGAGACGTCGTTAAGACCGGAGAGAAGAAACGATTTGAACAGTATTCCGAGCCCCTGAGTCGGTGGTATGAGGTTACAGCTTACCGACCTTGCCCCGGCCACTTCGTCGCCCTCTTTGATGACATAACTGAGCGGAAGCGGTCAAGGGATGAGCTCCTTCTTGCGAAGCAGTGCGCAGAGTCGGCGACTCGTGCCAAGAGTGATTTTCTCGCAACTATGAGTCACGAGATACGCACACCCATGAACGGCGTTATTGGGTTGACTGATCTGCTTCTCGACACAACCCTTACCTCGGAACAAAGAGATTTCGCAATCATGCTGCGCCACTCCGGGGAATCGCTCTTATCACTGATAAATGACATTCTTGACTTCTCCAAGATCGAAGCCGGAAAAGTGGAATTGGAGTCAATCGACTTCGACATTATCGAAGCTGTAGAGGGCGTAGCTGAATTGTTCGCGGAGAAGGCGCAGAAGCAGGGATTGGAACTCTTGCCTCACATAGCCAGCGAAGTGCCCCGCCATCTTATCGGTGACCCAAATCGTCTTCGGCAGATATTGGCGAACCTGGTCGGGAACGCGATTAAGTTCACCAAGAGAGGCGAAGTGTCGATCTTCGTTGAGCCAATTCACCGCCAGGGCGAGGAGGTGACACTCCGATTCGACGTGATCGACACCGGCATTGGCATCTCTGAAGCCGCTCATGAACATCTTTTTCAGTCGTTTTCTCAGGCTGACAACTCTACAACCCGCTGCTTTGGTGGCACGGGCCTTGGGCTGGCGATCTCGAAGCAATTGACCGAGCTAATGGGCGGGAGTATCGGTGTGAAGAGTCAGCCAGGGAGTGGATCAACATTCTCGTTCACGGTTTCCTTCCCGGTGGGAAAGCCGGATGAAATGAAATGCCCCACATGTCTTACAGGACTGCGGCTCCTCATTTTGGATGATAACGAAACAAACCGCAGCATTCTTCTTCATCGAGCGGCGCGGTGGGGCATGGTTGCAGAGGAGGCCGTGGACGGTCCTGCCGGCATACGGGCGGCCCGAGCGGCTGTGGACTCGGGTCAACCATTCGACCTCGTAATCCTCGACTTCCAGATGCCCGGCATGGATGGGTTCGAGGTTGCTCGAGCCTTCCAAAGCGACCCCAGTCTCTCAGGTACTCGCATGGTACTGCTCACTTCGGTCCGGGAGTGTGGCCAATCAAAGCTGGCTCACAAACTCGGCATTTCGGCCGTCATAACCAAGCCGGCAAGAGAGATGGTGCTAACGAAGGCCCTTGAGCGCGCCCTCAATCAGAGCAAAGAGACGGTTATTGTGGAAACAAAGAAGAGATTCCCCGATTTCTCGTCGGCAGACCTCCCAATACTGATCGCCGACGACAACCTGGTAAATCAGGTAGTAGCCGCGAAGATAGTGGAGCGGATCGGATTCCAAGTCGTGGTCGCCCGCGATGGGCGGGAAGCGATCTCCGCCGTCCACAGGGAGCGCTTCGCTGCTATCTTGATGGATTGCCAAATGCCCGTAATGGACGGGTATGAAGCAACTGCTGAGATTCGACGACTTGAAGGGGTCAGCGGGACAAGAACGCCAATCATAGCTCTAACTGCTAGTGCCCTTGAGGGGGAGAGGGAGAAGTGCCTCGAAGCGGGAATGGATGACTATGTCACCAAACCGATTCAAATCCAGAACCTCGTAGATGTCCTGCAGCGATGGCTGCAGAGTACCAGCATTGCTTGAGGATTTATTCTTCTGCACAATCCACACGGCCGTCGGAATTGTCTAGCAGATTCGCTCGGTGCTTCTTCAGGTCGGGAGCCAATAGAGTCATCGGCCGCCA
>JALGYY010000001.1 GCA_025782575.1 bacterium | reverse complement strand
GTATAATCAAGGGAGATCGATTGGCCGAAACGATTTACTTCGGCCTGCTGATCTAAGAGAGGGTGTCCTTTAGCTCTCAGGAGAAACTGTCCCATTTTGGCTGACGACATACACTTGCGTGCAGGGACAGGTTCCCCCTGGGGGGTCACAGATCCGAATACCGGGGGGTATACGAAACACCGGGGACGAGCATTCAGCCGAGGGAGCTGGCAAAGAATACGAGGGATTTCTTTGATGAAGGCAGTTTAGCAGATGGCCAACTAATAATCAAGTTCTTTCGCTATCCTGCAGAAATGATGCGGATGAGCACTTCAGGGCTATCCGGACCGCGGCATAATCGGCCGGATCGTCTAGATCGATACGGATGGACGGCGTCGATACCGGGACCTCAGAGACTCGTCGAGGATCGGAACGGGCGACTCTGTTCCCTGGCTCATCCCCTCGTAACTCCATGTATTCATGGAAGATCGATCGATCGACCAGAAAGGGGTGCCCTCTCCGACCGCCATGCGCGGGGACGAAGATCGCCTTTCCCTTGCCGGATGATCGCCAGGCAGACTGGAGGGCCAGGAGGGTAGCCGTCTCGGTGAGGGGAAAGTCGACCGGTGTCAGGAATGCGGCTTTGATGTCAGGGGGCAATGCCCGAATGCCCGCCTGGAGCGATGTCGTCTGGCCCACAGGGAATAGGCCGTTCCAGATGATGGCCGCAGCGGGCGAAACGCGCTTCACCTCGGCGCTGATCTCCCCCCCGCTGCTCCCGACGACCACCAGGAGGCGCTCGATTCCGATGGAGCGAAAGGCACCGATCACACGGCTGATCACCGTTTCTCCCCCCGGGAGGGGGAGAAGGGCTTTCGGACGGCCCATCCTTTTCGAGTAGCCGGCCGCGAGGATCATGGCGGCCACATCGCGATTGTCACCAGGCTTCATCGTTCCATCATACCACCCGCTTCGGGTCTCGTTTGACCGGCCCCGAAAGCGCGTGATACCGTCCACTCCATGGCGATCGAAGCATACATCCGGAGAAGGGAGCGGTTTTCCGCCGCCCACCACTATCGGCTTCCCCATCTATCGGAAGAGGAGGCGCGGAAGACATACGGACCTCTCACCACGCACGGGCACAATTACATGCTCGAAGTGACGACCCGAGGACCGATCGGCGCCGACACGGGAATGGTGGAGAATCTGAAATCGCTGAAGGCCGTTATCCGCCAGGAGGCGATCGCCAATCTGGACAATCTATTATTGAATGAAGACGTTGCTTACTTTCGAAGCCACGCGCCCACACTCGAGAATCTGTCGGGTTACATCTGGGAGCGACTGGCACCTCACTATCAGGGTGACCGGCTTTATGAAGTGCGGCTTGCTGAACATGAAACGCTCTATGTGGAGCGGAGATCGGGGAGTGGAGAAATGTATCTGACCAGGGGCTATCATTTTTGCGCGGCCCACAGGCTGCATCAGCCCGACCTGAACGAGAAAAAGAATCGCGAGCTTTTCGGGAAATGCAATAACCCCCACGGCCACGGGCATAACTATCGTGTGGAAATCACGATCGCCGGCGAAGTGGACGAGCGGACCGGTACGATCGCGAATGTGGGTGAGCTCGACCGGATCGTCGACGAACAGGTGCTGGAGTATTTTGATCATAAACATTTGAATATCGAGCTCGATGAATTTCGCGAGCTGAACCCGACCGCCGAAAATATCGCCCGTGTGATCTGGAATCGGATCGGTGAGAAGCCGGGCGGGGCGCGGCTCTACCGCGTCAAGCTCTATGAGACCGAAAGAAATATTGCCGAGTTTTACGGTGGATAGGGAGACTGCATGAACCAGGTACGTGTCCGTTTTGCGCCGAGTCCGACAGGCTATTTCCATGTCGGCGGGGCGCGAACCGCGCTATTCAACTGGATCTACGCCCGGCAGCATGACGGCGTGTTCGTTCTCCGTATAGAAGATACGGACAAAGAGCGTTCCAACGAAGAGTCCGTCGGCTATTTTCTCGACGGGCTCCGGTGGCTCGGGCTTGACTGGGACGAGGGGCCGGTCTTCCAGGCGGGGCGGAGCGAGGAACATCGGGCAGCGGCTGCGGCGCTGATTGAGAGCGGCCACGCTTATCGGTGCTTTCTGACGCCCGATGAGCTTAAAGCGATGAAAGAAGAAGCGGCGGCGAATAAAACGGAGGGGGGATTTCGGTCGCCCCATCGGGAGCTGACGCAGGAGGATTCGGATCGGCGCGCTGCGGATGGCGAGCCTTTCGTCGTTCGCTTTCGGGTCCCGGACGGTGAAACCGTCGAATTCGTCGATCTTGTCTATGGGAAGAACGTGAAGAGGACAGGCGACATTGAAGACTTCGTCATGCTCCGGTCGGACGGTTCGCCTCTCTATAACCTGAGCGTCGTCATCGATGATGCCGACATGGAGATCAGCCATGTCATTCGCGGGCAGGATCACCTTTCCAATACGCCGAAGCAGATCCTGCTCTATCGGGCGCTCGGAAAACCTGAGCCGGTGTTCGGACATCTGCCCCTGATTCTCGCGCCCAACAAGGCGAAGCTCTCCAAACGTAAACATGGCGAGATCGTAAGCCTTCTCTATTATAGAGATCGTGGTTTTGTGCCGCAGGCGATGAACGATTTTCTGGCGCTGCTAGGCTGGTCGCCCGGCGCGGAAGAGGAGCGGCTCAGTCTGCAGGATCTGGTGAAGCGCTTTGACATTTCGAAAGTGAACAAGTCGAATGCCATCTTCAACTATCGAGGGGGAGACGAGCGTAACTGGACCGACCCGAGAGCGATCGCCATTAACGGGGACTACATCAAGTCCATGCCGCTCGATGATCTGCTTCCCATGGTAAAGCAGGAAATGGAGCGCGCCTCACTCTGGCAGGATAATTTTAATGGAGAGCGGGATGACTGGTATCGGAACGTGATCGATCTGCTTCGCGAACGTATTCGAACGCTCGACGAGTTTCCCCTTCGGGGCCGCCCTTATTTCTCCGATGACTTCGAGATGGAAGAGAGGGCGGTCAAAAAGAATCTGAAAAAGGAGGGGCTTGCCGGGCTGCTTCCCCAGTTTGCCGATCGTCTGGAAAAGCTGAAAGTGTTCGATGCCGAGACCGTCGAGGCCGAAGCGCGGGCCTTTGCCGACGAGAGAGAAGTCAAGCCGGGGCTTGTAATCAACGGGAGCCGAACCGCTCTTACCGGCACCAACGTCGGCCCGAGCATGTTCCATGTGTTCGAGGTGCTCGGCCGGGAGCGATCGGTCAGGCGGCTCCGGGCGGCCGAGGCGATCGTCACCGGGTAGGGGGGGATACTTTGAGTGCGCGTGCCTCCGCACAGCCCCCGGCACTTTTCGGGCTGCCCCCCGCCGGGTTGACAGCCCTTACGGGCGCGGTTAGTATTTATCACCATACTGGGACGTCGTCCAACGGTAGGACATGCGGCTCTGGACCGTAGTATCGGGGTTCGAATCCCTGCGTCCCAGCCACTAAACTCTTGTGTCTCCTTACTCCAGTTGCAGATGCGCCCTTAGCCGTCTCCAATATTTCTCAAAAAGCTTTGATGGCTTCGACACCATCGCAATCTGCGCTCCTCTCCGGCGCCTCATAATCGGGACTGCCCAACCCCATTCTGGCATGGCGTTTGCCCTTACTATCTCTTTGAAGCCCCCGAAAGGGGAGACGAAAAACGACACGAATCCGGCAGATTCGACGAATCAGTCGATCGGGTTGTAAGAAAGAGGAGGCTGGGCGATGAAGAAGATCGAGGCAATCGTAGGAACTTTGAGCAGGTGTGTCCTCTTGCTGGTCATCATCACAGGGGTAATCGGCTGCCAGTCCGTCACGGGCCCGGAGTCAGCCGGTAAAAAGCCTTTCCAGAGAACCCGAGGGGTGGCCCAGCCGACCGAGAGTATTGAGGCGATCAATATCGTCTACTCATCCATACGGGTGTTAAGGGAAGTCAACGGGGTGGAGGAATGGGTCTACGTCGGGAACCCATTGAAGACGGAACGAACCTTCGACCTGCTGACAGTACTGGATGGATTCGAGGCGATTCTCGGTGGAGCTACGATGGAACCGGGCTCCTATCTCAAGATGCGGGTCCGCGTCAGGGACGCCTCGATTACAGTCAACGGAGAAGTTTCGCCGCTGAAGATCGCCGGCAACGCGCTCCGGATCAATGAGGTGTTCGAGGTGGGACCGAGCGGTCATGCCATTCTTCCTCTCGATTTCAACGCCTCCCAGGCGGTGAGAGAAAAGGCAAGAGGGAAGCACCGCTACAAAATGAGGGGGATCCTCCGATTGGGCGAGGTACCTCAGGCGCCGCAGACCGGAACGATTTCAGGCGTAATCGTACCGTCGGTCTACGGGCTGGTTAATGTCTACGTTTCGGGGACTTATGATCTCGTGGCGTCGGCTTACAGCGATCCTGATACGGACGAATTTCTCCTGGCAGAGCTTCCGCCGGGAACATACGACCTCGAGGCAAGCGCGCCTGGCTATTACAGCGGGTGGGAGATGGGTGTGGTTCTCAGCGCCGCTGAAGTGAGCGACGGCCACGTACTCCAGATGACCGAAATAGTTGGTGGCGAAAAGCGGTAGTTTTGCCGGGCATCGCCTCGAGACGCTCTCAATCGAGGGCCGGTGGTCCGCATGCAGGCTGATCCTGCCTGCACGCGGACGCCGGCCGAGAGCTGAGCACAAAGGCCTCCGTTTTCCAGTCACACTTATCCACTCCCTTCGTATTCACTATGGAGGGAGGGACACTCCACATCATTCGTCTTCCACATTTTACAAGGAGAAGTGTGAGTATGTCTCGTAACAGACGGATCATCTGTAGTGCAGCTCGTGGCTGCCCTGGCAATCCTGGCTGTATCTGCACAGGTCATCGGGGCGCAAGGATCGATTCCGAGGCCGCAGGCCTGGGTCGATTGCGAGCTATATCAGAGCTTGGTTACTCCAACCAGTTTCAGCCCGGACGCTGGTAACTTCGATGAACTGTATGCAGGCGGGAACGGTTTCAAGGACGGCGTGCCCCTCATCTCGGATTCCGGACCTGGAGACACTGATTACAATGGAGGACGCTGGCACGTTAATATGCTCAAGATGGGTGTTGATCCCGACAAGTACGCGGACGCCTGCTCCGTCGATGATCTCGATCTGAGCGACTTCAATTCGACCGCTAATTATTTCGAGTGTCCGCTCCTCCCCCGTCGAGGAAAAGGAAATCGGTAGAAGAAACACTCAGGAAGCCCTCCTGCACGGGAGGGCTTCCTGCTGTGCCCGCAAAGATCCCCTGGGGGGCTGTCCGGAGACGTATGCGTTTTCCTGGTCGGCGCCGGTCGTCGTTTAGCCTCGAGTCGCTCGACTATTTTGATGTTTTTAACGATTTCAATAAATATTGCTTGACACGTTTTCGACCTCGCCGGTTTCCATTGCCGCAGATGCCTCCACGGAATCCCCTCAGAGGACCTCTCCTTACCAGAAACGGATTGGGAATGATCTCGTCTTTCGTTTTGCAGAATCACTGGCGGCTTCGTTTGTTACGCCTCCCACGAAGCCGAAACAGGGGGTGTTAGAATGTCTGTGGGGCTTGGAACGACATGGGTGGACAGGAGGGGAAGATGATCGTGATGACGAAGAAGATGAAGCGATCGATCGAGCAGCTTTCCAACAATGCCGTGATTCAAGAAGGAGATCGTGCGGTTCGGAACGAACATTCCTTGCTGATCTCCATTCTTGAGTGTCTGAATGAAATCGAAAAACGATCTCTCTATTTGAAGGAAGGCTACTCCTCTCTGTTTGCCTTCTGCACCTGCCGTTGGCGCTACTCCCCATCCAAAGCGGGGAGGTCTATTGCGGCTGCCAGATGTATGAAAAAATTCCCCGCGGCAAGAATGCTCCTGGTGGATCGCAAGATCACTGTATGTGGCCTCGCCAAGATCGCCCGTCTTCTGGCGGAGGGGAATCCGGAAGAGATCCTCCGATCGGTCTCCGGAAAGACATTTGTCGAGATTGAAAAGATCGTCGCTTCCCATCAGACTGCGCCGACTGTGCGAGAATCCGTGCGACCGATCGGCTTGATAGAACCGGCTGACAACGTCCCGAACCGGGAGGTAAATGGCGATCTTTTTCAGGTGGAGGAATCCCCGTATCACACCCACGTTGGTAGCGATTCCCGACAGGATCTGCAAGAAGTGCCGGAGCAGCGTTATGAGATTCGGTTCTCGGCGAGCGAGGAGTTCTGCCGGGATCTGGAGCGGGCGAAGAGGGTCTGCTCCCGTAGCTGGAGTCTGGAAGCGATCCTCGGACGAGCGATGAAAGACTTGCTGGAGAAGCGCGATCCCGAGCGGAAAGAGGCGCGGCGGAAGAAGAAGGAAGCCAGGAAGCAGAGCAAGTCGGAGGGCCAGGCGCGGAGACTGGCGAAGGGCATTTCTCCGGTCAAACCGGCAACCGTGAGCGGCTCACAAACAGCCGAGGAGAAAGAGTATCCAGGCAAGGGAACAGAGGGGCTGCCCGTTCGTTCGAGGCACATCCCGGCCCCCTTGCGGGATGCGGTATTCAACCGCGACAGGGGGCGCTGCACATACACCAGTTCCCTCGGCATCCGATGCGACTCGGCCGCTCATCTGCAGATCGATCACATCACGCCATTCTGCCGGGGCGGGGAGCTCTCCCTCAAGAATCTGCGTCTTCTCTGTGGGAAACACAACCGATTGGCCGCTCGTGAGATGTCACTGACGAAACGTTCTGAGACGGAAGATCCTGGCGCTGATCAGGAAAGCGCATACGTCCCCGGACAGCCCCAAAGTCTGGCCCGAGGGCCTCGCCGAACCTGGTGCGTGGACGGTCGAGACCGTTGGCAGTGCCCCCGTTCTTCAAGGTACAGGGGATAGTTTCGCGGCGGACATCTACAACCAGTCCGGAACGAGCCATATCTATGTCGATGACCTCTGGATTAACAACTATCCGGTCGAGACTGGGATAGCTGGAACGGGGATCCGCATCCCGGAAACTCTCGGAGCGCCCCACCCGAACCCCGTCAGAGAAAACACCATCTTCGCTGTCAATCTCGAGACCCCGGCCACCGCAACGCTTCGACTCTGTGATATCCGGGGGCGCCTGGTAATAACCGTGTTCGACGGGTCTTTCAGGGCCGGAACAACCGAGGTGTCATGGAGTGCGACTGATCAAAGTGGGAAGCGAATCCCGTCAGGGATCTACTTCGTACGGCTCGAAGCGGGCGGCACAACTGCATCACGCCGTGTAGTTATAGGAAAATAGAGGCGAGCGATCAGCTTTCTTTCGAATCTCTTCCGGAATCACTGCCACCACCGGGAGCGAGCGGTGTCCCCATGAGTCCCTTTATGGTGTGCCACCTGGGAGAGTCGAATTCATCCAGCCCGAGTTGCAGTGCGTGAGCATCGTCCCGAAGCCGGAATGATCCGAATATCTTGTCCCACCACGATAGAATAGTGCCGTAGTTGGAGTTTGTTTCCGGTTCCCACCGGCTGTGGTGAACCCGGTGCATGGCCGGAGTCACGATAAGTGCCATGAGTCCATAGTCGAGTTTGGGGAGGAGTCGGATGTTTGAGTGGTGAAAGAAGACGGAGAACGAGAGGATAAGCTCGTAGAGCACCAGTTGGTGGAGGTGCAACCCGATAAGTGGAATGATCGCCAGCCGAGCGAGGCCGGAGAAAAAGATCTCGCCGGGGTGAAAGCGGACGGCCGACGAGGCATCCATGTCGACCTCGGTATGGTGCATTCTATGAAAGCGCCACAAAAACGGGACCACATGATTCACTCTGTGCCAGATGTACATCCAGATATCGAAAAGCAGCAGGGCGATGGCGAGTTCAACCCACGCGGGCCATGCGACGAGGGATAGAAGCCCGAAGTCGCCCCTCCCCGCCCCGGACAGGATGTACGGGAAGAGCGTGGCCACGATAATAGCCGTAAGAACTGCATTGATTAACCCGAGCGCAAGATTCCTGGAATCGTGCCCTATTTTTTCTTTCGCTCCACCCGGGAACTCCTCGTAGAACGGGATCCAGCTTTCGAGTAGCCAGAGCGCGGAAAACGAAGCTGCTACAATGATATTGGCGAGGTTCATGCCTCTCTTACTATCACGAAAGCCCCGGCCGGGCAATACCTGCCGCGACACCAGCCTGATCGGGGGGCTGCGTGCTTGTAATTCACACGGGAACCGACTAACTTGATTCGAAGGCGGGGAGGGGTGGAGAGCGGGATAGCTGGTGAAGTTGAATCGATCTGTAAGGAGGAGCGCAAGTTATGGACGGACGTAAGAATCGGACAGTTCGCGAGGTCGCCCTGGCCATGAGTGTGTTTGCGATGCTGCTTTTCTCGCCGCAGTTGATTCTGGCTCAGGACACCGGCGAGCATCCGGAGCATCCGGAAGAAGGGGAGAAAGCTGAACACCCGGAGCATCCTGAAGACGGAGAGCACGCTGAGCACCCGGAAGATGGAGAGCACGCTGAGCACTCCGAGCACCCGGAAGACGAGGCTTCCATGGAGATGACGTTGGACGAGCTTGCCGTGGCTATCACCGGATACATCGAGCAGGATTCCAAGCTCAAGGGGGGCTACTTCCTTATTTATGACACGGTCGACAAGAAGATGCTTCAGCTCGAGCTGGTCAAAGTACATGAAGGCAAGCTTGCGGCTTTAGGCGAGGGCGTCTACTTCGCATGTACGGATATGAAAGCCGCTGACGACACCATTTACGATCTGGACTTCTTCATGAAGGGGACCCGCCACGGAATCGAAACGACTGCGGTCTCGGTTCACAAGAAGTCGGGCGTAGCGCGTTACTTCTGGAAGGAAGTTGACGGGGCGTGGACCCAGGTCGAGAACGATCCTAATTAGTCGAGCAGGCAAGTAACGCAGTTAGAACCGCGAATCAGACAACGGCGTCAGTCGAGTGGAATCGTATGACCCGATCGGAAACCCCTGGCAGGTGAGAAGAATGTACCCACGAAAACGAGTGATTGGAACAGTCGTTTGCACTGCATTGGCCGCAGTTCTTCTGCAGGGCCTGTGGCCGGAACATGCGAATACTTCGAGCGACATGGCGGAAACACGAACCTTCCGTTTCACCTATTCAGTCGTGATCGATGAGATCCCGGAAGGCGCCGAAGAGCTGTCGGTCTGGATACCGGTACCAAAGACCGACCGGTGGCAGGTAGTGAGTGACTTGAAAGTGACCGCGCCGTCGGCGTATACCCTCACGCAGGAGAAGCAGCACAGTAACTCAATGATCTACTTCCCCGCAAAGGCGCCTCTTCCGTCGGAACTCGAGCTTCGGCTTGAAACGGTAATCGAACGCCGTGGTTTCAGTGTCTTCTCAGGGGATCGCCAAAGACCGGGAACCGACAAGCCGGCACCACACGATCTCGAGCCGGACGAGCTCGTTCCGATTGACGGTACCATTGCCGAACTGGCTCTCGACGCGACGAACGGGCTGACAACGCAACTCGAAAAGGCGCGCGCGATTTATGACTATGTGACCGAGACCATGTCTTACGACAAGAGTGGTGAGGGGTGGGGACGAGGTGACGCGATTTACGCCTGCGATGCGCGCAGCGGTAACTGTACGGACTTCCATTCGCTCTTGATCGGAATGGCCCGCTCGGCCGGCATACCGGCTCGATTCGCCATTGGTTTCCCGCTCCCCTGTGACCGGGCGGAGGGGGAGATTCCGGGCTACCATTGCTGGGCGGAAATGTACGTCGACGATGTCGGCTGGGTTCCCGTGGACGCATCCGAAGCGAGCAAACATCCGGAGAGGCATGAACACCTGTTCGGTGGTCTTGACGCCAACCGTGTCCAGTTTTCGATGGGGCGCGATTTGCAACTCGAGCCACAGGCATCCGAGAGTATGAACTACTTCGTATACCCCCATGTCGAACTGGATGGCGTCAAACACTCGGGAGTGAAGACAAGCTTCTCGTTCGTGGAAGTGGAGTCATAGAGAGGCCTGTTCACCGGCTCTTGTCGCTCGATCGTCGAACGGCGTAGATCGAAAGTTCGCCCGATTGGACGAGTTCGAGAACGGGGGTAACGCCTGAGATCAGAGGGGCCAGGGCGGGACGTCGATCGAGATCGGGGATGACATGGGTGACATGATAGTGGTCTATGATGCGTAATACTTCGCTCGTAGAGGCGAATGGAATCGTCAGGCCTTTGGCGCCGGAGTAATGATTGAGAATTCCCGGTTGCCTTGACATGACGATCGCTTCGGGAGCGCTAGTTCTCAGCCAGTCCCCGGCTTCCTTCCATGGTCGTTCGGATTCTTCCCAGCGAGCGGGAAGGGTGAGCGAATCCGACCGGATTTTCACGATCGATCGTTCCGCGTACGGTAAGAGCATAAGAAGAACTAATACGGAAGAGAGATGCCCGCGCCGTAAGAGAGTGCGCGCGATTCCCCCATACGCAGCCCACCCCAATCCAGTCGCCAAGGCCAGAAACATGATGGCGATCCTGCGTGACGGCGCCCAGGCGATCGCGATCACCATCAGAAGAAGTAGGGGTACGCACCAGAGAACATGCATTTCCGGCCGGGACCAGGGAACGCCGGAAGGAGCGATTCTTTTTCGGAGGGTGCCTGTCCGTCGAAGGCCGATAGAGAAAACAAAGAGAGCATAAGCTGCGAGCGCTCCAATTCCGGCGTAGGAGCTATAGAGAAAGTCGGCGTCTGAATCCCGCCAGGATACTCCGATGTCATCGAGAAAGGTCCACTTGGCGTAGGTGGCGACCTGTTCCGCCGTGCTCGAAAGAACCCCGCGCGGCCCCCGGCTCTTCAGCTTGTCGAGCAGCCCGGGTCGCGGTTCGTCCCAGAATAGTTGGTGCCCTCCCTCCTCATCACCGAGCAATCCGAAATGTCCGGCCGCAAGCTTTTGAGTCGTGTAAAGCGGATCTCCGAACACGATCGAATTCCGGGCCATCCAGGGGAGCATGATCAGGAGTGCGAGAGCAAATGCCGCCCATGTTTTTCGGTCACGGAGAACGGCCGTGCCGGAGAGCAGCGTAACGGAAACTGCAGCGGCAGGCAGTAGTACCAACCCCAATCCCTTGGCAAGGAAGCCGAGCCCGGCAGTGAGTCCGGCCATCAGGTAAGCGCGCCGGGATGTACGTGTTTCCATTAGGTAGGTACTGAAAAGTACTACCAGAAGTGCAAAGAGGAGATCGTCGTCTGCCAGCAATGAGCGAAAGTAAACTCTCGGCTGCAGCATGATCGCGATTGATGCTGCAAATACGGCGGGGCCGTTCGCTCCGAGAGCCCTTGCCAGTCGCCCGACGGCGAGCGGGAGGAGGAGCGAGCCGATGAGCATTGCGGGGAGTCTGGACGGGAAGGTGTCTTCGCCGAACAGAATCAGAAAAGGGGCGGCAAGAAGGGAATAGAGAGGAGGGTAATGCGCTTCCGGGTTATGAATCCCCGGGAATTGGAGAAGGGAGAGTTCATAGGAGTGTTCTAGAAAGTCCTTTGTAAAGCCGTGCCCGTCCGCAAGGGAGCGGGCAACCGCGACATAGGAAGCGGCGTCGGACGATCCGAGCCATGGGAGAGGATGTACCAGGATGTACTGCGAGGCGAAGGTAATCAGACCCGCCAGAATCGTGAAACCGGTTGCACTAGAAAACGGGCGCATCCTAAGTCGAAACTTTGAATTGGTATTCCTGAATTGACATTCCAGTCATTTGACGTCACTTGTTCCCAAAAATCCAGATTTTCATGTTCCGCGTACCCCAGAAATCCGATTCGCCCGAGCACTCAGAGCGCGTACACTGAAGAGAGGCAACCAATATCAACCAATAGAGACGGCGGATAATGAGCAGAGGGAACTCGGATCGAATACGCGGGAAGACCCTGGAGGGGACGGCGTGGCTCCTGCTCTCGAGCGGCAGTCGGAAGGCCATCGGGTTCATCGGCGGCATCGTACTTGCCCGCGTTCTCTTTCCCGCTGATTTCGGAATCATAGCAGCTGCGAACGTATTGATTGCCCTCCTGGGTGTGTTTGACGGCTTCGGTGTTGCCGCATTCCTGATTTACAAAGGAAAAGAGGGGCACGAGCATGCGAATACAGCAGTCTGGCTGAGCGCCGTCGTCGGCGTCGTTCTGACCATTATGACATTCAGCATCGCACCCTGGGTAGCGGCGGTCTATCGAACACCGGAACTCCTGCCGGTTCTCCGGGTGATGTCTCTGATTTTCATATTCGGGTCTTTAAACCCGGTGCCCCGGTCCATCCTCCGGCGGGATCTCCGCTTCCCGGAACTCGCCCGCCGAAACCTCGTTCTCGATCTGTTTTCGACCCTATTTACCGTGACGCTCGCCCTCTCCGGCATGGGAGTGTGGAGTTTTGTCTATCCCGCCCTCGCCAAGCCTCTGCTCTCCGCAGTCTTTTACTGGCGCCTCTGTTCCTGGCGCCCCCGCCTTCAGTGGAGCGCTTCCCATCTTCGTGACATCATATCCTACGGCCGGTACATAGCCGGCTCTGATCTCGTCGAGATGGCGCTTCGCTATGCCGATTTCATGTTGATCGGATATCTTCTCGGTGCCCGCGAGCTGGGGATCTACAGTTTCGCCTACTTTTCCGCGGTTGCGATCGCCGGTTACATTGAAGAACTGTCCCGGTCAGTCGCCTATCCGATCCTCGCCACGATCCGTTCAGAGGGTGACGGCCTTCAGGAATGGGGAAACCGATTTATTCGAGCGCTCGCCCTGCTCGTCTTCCCGGCACTCGCCGGCCAGTGGCTCGTGGCACATGATTATCTGGTGGGGATCTACGGGGAGCGCTGGATCGAGTCGGTCGCCCCGTTCCGGCTTCTCATCGCGCTCGGCCTTGTAACGGCACTCTCCAGGCCTGCTGTATCCATGCTCCGCGCGGCGGGAAGACCGGATATCCCTTTTCGCGTCTCGCTGGTCACTCTACCGATGCTTGCCGGCTCTCTCTATTTCTGCGTACCTCGTGGGATCGTCCCTACTGCCGCGGCCGTTACACTGGTACTCGGCGCCTCTCGATGCCTGATATTCGCTTTAGGCGTCCGAACGCTTCACCTGTCCGCGAGCGAGCTTGTACGTGCCATTCGGCCGCCCCTGTTTGCGTCGCTATTCTTCTGTGCTAGCCTGATCCTCATGCGCCCCCTGCTTGAAAGTCTAGTTCCCGGCATTCTCGCGAGGCTGATCGTCCAGGTCTGTCTCGGTAGCCTCCTGTATTTTCTCTTCCTCTCGATATTCTACCGCGACACATTCACCTGGGGGCTTCGTCAGATGGTCGCCATGATTCCCGGCCGCCGACTACATGAGGGGGAGAGAACTTGACCAATCTCTTGAAGAATAGTCTGTCGCAGGATCAGATCGCCGACGCATACCGTCGTGGAATAATCGAACTTCCTTATCCTCCGCGCGAACTCTGGATCGAGCCGACGAATCGATGCAATCTTCGTTGCCCCAAGTGCCCTCACGCAACCGGGCTGAAGCGGGCGATGGGAATCATGAGCGAAGAAATATTTCGAGATCTGATTGAGGAAGTCAGCGATTGGAAACCTCTCATCAGTTTTCATCTGGGTGGTGAGTCACTTCTCGTGCCCGATCTTCCCGATCGAATCCGGTTGGCGGCTGAGCACGGAATGTCCACCGTTCTCCACTCCAACGGGCTTCTTCTCACGGAAGATTACTCCCGGCGCCTGATCGATTCGGGTCTCGAACTTCTCTCGGTCAGCGTGGATGGAGAGGACGAGAGAAGTTACAGAGAAGCCATGGGGGGCGGTAATTTCAATCGGCTCAAGAGAAACGTGACCCGGTTTCTCGAGTTGCGAACGAGCCGGAGCCCCTTTCTGGTGATTCGCGTTACGAGACCATCTCCCGATAAATTTCCCCGAGCGGATGAGTCACCACTCGCGGAATGGGGAGCGGACTATCTGCAGATCGCCGATCAGCATGTGTGGAGCGGGGCGGATGCCGAGCGGCGAAGAGATCTGGGGCTCGGTCTCGACGGCCCTCTTTCCGCATGTGCACGCATCTGGTATGGCATGGGGATTCTCTGGGACGGAACAGTTGTCCCCTGCTGCATGGACATGGAAGGGGAACACCCGATCGGCAGCACACGAGTCAATTCCGTGCGCGCGATCTGGAACGGAGAGGCGATGGTGAAGTTGCGCCGGAATCATGTGGCGGGCGAGTTCGGCGACATCGCACTCTGTCGAAACTGCGACGAGCTGCGCGAGGGCGGCCCTCACACTGGGTGGGAAGAAGCAAAGGGACGTATGAAGCTATGGCTTCGGAAGCGTGCCCATTCGCTCTTCCGCCCCTACGGTTAGACAGAATGGATCAGACCGAAATCAGCGTGATCATATCGACGCGTGATCGCCGGGAGATCCTCGAAGAGACCCTCACCCGTCTGTTCCGATCGGAGCAGGATCGAATCGAGATCGTCGTAGTCGACGACGGCTCCCGGGATGACACCTGGCAAATGCTGCGCCGGCTTGTTACCCCTCCCGGCGTGAAACTCAGAACGATCAGGACTAAGCCGAAAGGTCTCGGGGCCGGTCTCAACACAGCCGTGAGGGGAGCCGGAGGAAAACTGCTCCTCATATTGGGGGATGACTCTTTCTGTCCCCCCGACCTGATCACGGGGCATCTGAATCGACATAGAAATCTGGGCGAGCCTCTCGTCGCGGTATCGGGGCGTGTCGTCTGGTCACCTGCGCTTCCTGCCTCGCGATTTCGAGATTGGCTGGGAAAGGGGATCATCCACCAGCACCCTGAACTCCCACAGGGAGGCTTTGCGCCGAACCGGCATTTTTTCACGCTGAACGCTTCAATCAACCGGTCACTATGGGAGAAGGTCGGAGGGTTTCCCGAAGACATCCCCTGCTGGATCGATACTGTCTTTGCCTACCACGCTGCCAATCAGGGCATGCGTCTCTACTACGATCCCAATCTCGTCGTTCAGCATCACCACGATTGGACCGAGGATAGTTTCTGTCGCCGCCGATTCAAGAAGGGTCAGCTGGCCCGGCAGCTGCTGCGCACTGAACCCTCTTTTGACGATTTCGTCGAGATCCCGCGACCCACATTTCGCCGGGCTGTGCTGGGTAGACTGAGCCGTCTAGTTTACCCGATCGCGCGAGGTCTTCATTTGACGAAGGTGGAGGAATGGTACTTTGCCCACAAAGTACATGGAAACTTTGCCCGAGGGTATGGAGAGGCGGCGGGGCGTTGAAGCCGGGTGTACTCTTCCTTACGGATCAGGAGGAGATCGTAGGCGGGGTCGAAGTTGGCCTGCTGGAGTTACTCCGTCATCTCGACAGTGATCGATTCGACTATTGTCTTGCCGGACCTTCCGGACCGTTTCTTCGTGAAGCGAGCTCCCTCACCAGGACGGTTGAATGTTCCCTTCGTCCCCTTCAGACGAAACCTGCCGTCCGGGCGCTGCCGCAGCTCTGGCGCCGCTCGAAAATGCTGCGGACCCTGGCCGATGGAATCGGAGGGGCGGGGAAACCGGATCTGGTGCACACACTCTCGTTCGGAGCCCACCTGAGTGGCGCCCGGTTTGCACGTCGCCTGGGGGCTTCCCTGTTATGGGACGTTCAGGATTTCTTCTCCCATCCTTTCGAGCGATTTCTACTGAAGCGGGCTGCCAACATCGGCCGTCCCCACGGAATGTTTCTTGGCAGCGAGACAGCCGGTCGCTTTCCATCGATCGGTCAGGGGAAGAGACGGGAAATTGCCGCCGGAGTGGACCTGGGCCGATTTTCGCAGTCGAGAGAAGACTCGGTTCTCCGCCGGGAGTGTGGCATCGGGACGAACGATCCTGTAGTCGGTTACGCAGGGCAGTTGATTCCCCGCAAGAGAGTAGAGGTCCTGTTCGAGGCGGCTCAGATTGCGAGGCGGAATCATCCGGGACTGCATCTCGTCCTCATCGGAGATCCTTCACCCCGCTTCACCGGCTACGGGGAAATGATCGCGAAATCCGCTGATCCCCATCGCTGGGTCCATCTCCTCGGTGCGCGCACTGATATGGAACGGTTGTTACCTGATCTCGACATACTGGTCTTTCCCAGTCTGGAAGAGCCGTTCGGTCGAGTCATGCTGGAGGCGATTGCGAGCCGGGTGCCTGTAGTGGCTGCCGCCTCTTCGGGAGCAGCCCGCGCCTTACCTGGAAACGCATATTGTCTCGCCGGAAACGGAACGGCGGAATCGATCGGTCAGGCGATCACCTCTCTTTTCGCCACACCGGAGAGTATGGTGAGTCTTGCTCGAGAGGGCCGAAAAATCGCGGAAGAGAAATTCTCTGCCACTGCCAGAGCACGTGCTGTTGAGACCTATTACGGAGAAATACTTGAACTCGACTGAGCGGCTTCGAATCGCGATTCATCACAACCTGGAAGAGGGGGGAGCCCTCAGGGCGTTGCGTGATTTCTCCGAATACCTCGGGAGAGACAACGACATCACATGGGTATTGATCAATCAGCCCTCGTCGCCGGAAGTCTGGAGCGTCCGTGCCAGGCTGATCGAGCTCTCTCCGTCCGGGCCGCTGTACCCCTTTCACAAATGGACCGACCTCTGGAATCTGCGGCAGATCGAACGCGCATCGAAGAAGCTGGCGAAGCGGATAGATGAGGGTGGTTTCGATATTGCGTTTCTTCACCCCTGCCGATTCGGTCAAGCACCGGCGATTCTCCGGTATCTCGAAACTTCGACTGTTTACTATTGCCCTGAGCCCTTGCGGTTGTACCGGGAGGGGGTTCCTTTTCGAGACGGGGCGCCGGGAAGCCTGCTGTTTCGCATGGGCCGGCTTCTCTTTCGGCCGATCGGACGCTGGCTCGATCGCCGGGACAGTTTTCTGGCATTAAAAGCCGATACTATTCTCACAAACAGCGAGTACTCCGCCGGTCGAATCGATGAAGTCTACGGCAGGAGAGCGATTGTCGTTCGCCCCGGAATCGACACGGATCTCTTTCGCCCCGATCCTGGAGTCCCGCGAGAGAAGATCGTTCTCAGCGTGGGAAAGCTGGTCGAGAGAAAAGGGCATTTCTTTGCTGTCGAGATAATTGGGGCCATTCCCGCGGAAGCGCGGCCGAAGCTGATCGTCGCCGGGTTCCCAGGGAGCAGGTCCTTTCAATCGAGATTGAACCTCGCGGCTCGTTCGGCCGGGGTCGATCTGGAGATCGTGACCGACCTCACCGACAAAGATGTGGTTCGCCTGTACAACCGCGCCTGGGTTACTCTCAGCGTATCCGAGCTGGAACCGTACGGTCTCGTATCTCTCGAGTCACAGGCTTCGGGGACTCCGGTTCTGGCAAGGGACGAGGCGGGACATCGTGAGACTGTCTCTGACGGCGAAACCGGTTTTCTGTTTCCTCCGGAGCCGAATCGTTTTGCTGCACAGATAGCTCTTTTGATGAGTGATCCCGATCTTACCGAACGGATGGGAAGGGCCGCACGGCGACATGCCGAGAGTGTGGCCGGTAGAAGAATGGCGGGAGAGAGGTTACGAAACGTGATTGAAGAGATCATTTCCCATGGCTGATCCGATGGTCTGGGTCATCGTTGTGAACTGGAACGGCGATCCTTATCTCTCTGATTGCCTCGCATCGCTCATGGACCAGGACTATCCGAACTACTCAGTCGTGCTTGCCGATAACGGCTCGACGGACGGATCATATGAGAGAGCGCACCGGGAATTTCCGGGGATTGATTCCGTTCAGTTCGAGAGCAATCTGGGGTTCGGTGCGACCGTAAATCTGGCTATCATCAGCCACCGAGCGGATTATTTCGCATTGTTGAATCCGGATGCCGTCGCGGAACCGGGATGGTTGAGTGCACTCGTAGCCGAAGCTGAGCGCTTACCCCGTGTGGGGATGGTCGCCGCCACCGTTCTTGCGGGCGAGGGGGGAGCCTTCGATTCGGCGGGGCTCGCGGTTTCCCGCGACGGTTTCGTCGTGCACCGTTCCCCGGACGACGAGTCTCCTTTGCTCGGCCCCGCAGGAGCCGCTGCTCTCTACCGGTCGGACCTCATCGAACAGGTGGGCCGGTTCCGGACTGACTATTTTCTCTATTACGAAGACGCTGAAATCGCATTTTGCGCCGGCATGCTCGGCTGGACCGCTCGCTATGCAGCGAACGCCCGTGTGCAGCATGCTCACTCCGCTTTGACCGGCCGTGACCCCGCCCGGAAACGCAGACTTCTCCATCGTAATCGTCTCATCTTCCTGCTTCGCTGCTGGCCTGCCGGGCTCCTGATCAGGAATCTTCCGTTCCTGGTCATGGGTGAAGCGGGCTCTCTTCTCGGCCGCTTACTTCGTCTTCGATTCGGCGAGTTCTTCCTGGCTGCAGGGGACCTGATTCGTGTGCTGGCGAACTCCGCCCGGTATCGCAGGGAGACACCCCGCAATACGGGCAGGCGGGACTCGGCGGAACTCGTCTCAAAGAAGCTTGTCATAGGTGACATCGCCATGCGCCGGCGCTGGCTCGGATGATGAGGGTCTTATTTGTCAGGAGCCCCCGGGGGGCGATCACCGGTTCATCGGTGTATCAGGATACATTGCTGGAAGAACTCAGTTCAGACATGAAGATCTCTCTCTATCGCCACGTTGATGATCTGGGGATGGAGTGGGACTGGATTCACGTTCTGGACGGGAAGCACATGCCCGGCGAACTTTCGAAATCGAATCGCCACCGCATCATACTCGACCTGCACGACCATTACTGGACTCACTTCCAACCGTTTCCCGCCCCGGATTTTCCGGTCCGCTGGGTATTGCAGAAGCAACGTGCCAGACGAATGAAAATCCTGCTCGCCGGCGCCCATACGGTTTTCGTTCATTCGAATGCCGTGAAGTCGGCCGTTCAGCATCCGCGTCTCGTTAACATCGGCATGGGAATCCGGATTCCGGCTGACCGCCGGGGTACACCCGTTCGCGAAGATCGAATACTCATTGTCGGCCGTGATCTGTTTCGAAAAGGGATCACAACTCTGTTGGCGGCGCTCCGGCGGATTCATGACGAGCTGCCGGCGATTGAGCTCTGCGTCGTGGGCCGCGAGTATCCTCATGCTTTGCTGGCGGCTCGCGTTCTTGCGCTCGGACTCCGGGTCCGGTTTCTAGGGGAGTGCTCTCCCGAGGGGGTCGCCGGCCTCTACGCGACGTCGCGGGCGGTCATTCTGGCCTCGTGGACGGAGGCGCTCGGGATCTCCGTACTCGAAGCGATGGCCCACCGGGTCCCCGTCATCGTCTCGACGGCCGGGGGGCTCAAAGAAATCGTTCAGCACGAACGGACAGGCCAGCTGTTCCCACCGGGGGACGACAGGCTCCTTGCCGACGCTCTCCGGCGCGTATGGGATGACCCCGGTGCAGTGGATAAATGGGCGGAACAGGCCCAGAAACTGGTTCGTGAGAGGTTTTCGATAGCCGATATGAAGAATCGGGTAATGGAGCTCTACCGAAGCGATCCTGCCGCCGGGGGAGGCGAAATTCCCCCAGGTGTTTCTTTCTAGTTGACATGCCTATATACTACGAAGTCATCTGGAGACGGAATCGTCCGCTGGCCAGTATGGAGGCTGTCTTTTGAAGATACTGATGGTTGCCCCTACGCCGTTCTTCGCTCATCGCGGATGTCATATCAGAATATTGAGCGAAATCCGTGCCCTGGCGATGCGAGGGCACGAGGTTTGTCTTGTCACATACAATCTCGGCGAAGATCCGGAAGACATTGATATTCATCGAATTCCGGGGGTTCCCTGGTACCGGAAGCTCGAGGCGGGGCCTTCCTGGACAAAGCCGATTCTTGATCTCATGTTGATTGCCCTCTGCGTGAAGACGGCGCGCCGTTTTCAGCCGGATGTCTTTTATGGCCATCTTCATGAGGGTACATTCGTGGCCCATATCGCCCGTCGCCTTCTAGGATGGGATACGCCTCTCCTGTTTGACGTTCAGGACAGTCTGACCGCAGAGCTCCGTTCCCATTCGTTCATCCGGGAAGGGGGGCTGCTCGATCGATTCTTCAATCGCCTGGAACGTTGGATCTGTGATCGGGCCGATCATTTTGCCTGCAGTTCAAAGGCGACCGCCCGTCTTCTTGTCGATGTCTTCGGTAAGAGTCCGGCCGACATTACACTGCTTGAAGATGGTGTCGATGATTCCTTCTTCTCTCGTTCTTCCCGCCCGGAGTTGAGGCAGAGCCTTGGCATTCCGGACGGCTCCAAACTCGTCGTCTATTCGGGCGCCCTTCTCGAAGTCAAAGGAGTCAATTTCCTGGTCGACGCGATCGACACCATTACAAATTTTCGAGATGATATCCATTTCCTTCTCATCGGATATCCCCTCGAAAAAGTCCGTCGACGCATCCTCGATCAGGGGAACGGGTCCAGGGTTACATTTACGGGGAAACTTCCGTTCCAGGAGCTTCCGCAATACCTCTCTCTTGCCGATGTCGCCGTCGATCCCAAAATCGATCTTGCATCGGAATCGAGCGCGAAAGTGGTCTTCTACATGGCGGCGGGGTTGCCGGTCGTCGGGTTCGACACTCCAGTGACCCGGTCCTACCTCGGTGACACGGGAGTCTACGCAGCCAGGGGATCGTCCATAGATCTGGCCGACAAAATTCTGGCAGTTCTTGACGCGCCGGAATGGGCGTCCTCTCTTGCAAAAAATGCTCGGAAGAGGGCGAGTGAGTATTTTTCCTGGGAAGGTAATATCGAGATTCTCGAAGATGAACTCGATAAGCTCACCGGAGAATGGCCCCAACCAATCGACTCATCCCATGAACTGGTTCGGGATGCTCAGCCGTAGTGGATTTTACGGATCCTCCACGAAAATTCGCGTACGCCGCTCTCATCGCCTTCATACTCCTCGCTCATGGAATCACATTGAACAATGGTTTCGTATTTGACGATTTCGAACTGATCGTTCGGAACACGAATCTGGAGGGCGCCGAATTCTGGCGCACGCTCGATTGGAACGAACGTCCGGTTCGGGCCCTCACTCTCTGGCTGGACCGGGTCGTCTGGGGGGTGAAGCCGATGGGGTTTCACCTGACGAACCTGTTGCTTCACGGTCTCTGTGTGATTCTGGTTTTCGAGACGGGAAGAAGATTGCTGAACCACGGCCGGGCCGCGTTCTTCGGGGCTCTCCTCTTTGCCGTTCATCCTGTTCTGACCGAATCCGTGGCCGGGATCACGCACCGGAAAGAGATGCTCGCCGCCGCCGGTTTTCTCGGCTCGTTTCTGTTGATTCGAGGATCATCACGGCGCCAGGTTCTGGGATCCACTCTTCTCTACGGCGCCGGCCTGTTCGCCAAGGCATCCGCGGCGACATTCCCTATCGTCCTCGCTTTTTGGGATTGGCTTACCGACCGGAAGAATCTTCGATCGATCAGTCGTTACCTGCCGCTCATTCTGGTGCTTGCCTTTTTTGTTTCCGTGAAACAGGGAGCACTGAACAACTATTCAAAGAAGAGCAGAGAGGGACGATCGTTCTATCAACGTTTTAACCCCGTGACCATTCGGGATGCCTCTTACGGCAATGTGGCTGTTCAGGCGATTCTTGCCCAGGGGAAATCCGTATCCGCCCTGATTGTGCCGGCAGGCCTGTCCATCGAACACCCCCTGCCTGAGAACAGAAACGCATTCAGTAAGGACGGCATGGTCGGAATGGTAAGTGTGTTTCTCCTCTTGTTTCTCGTGATTCGTTACAGGAAGAGGCGCCCGGGGGTTGCGCTCAGCGCCGCGTGGGCCATAATTACCCCACTGCCGACATCGAACCTGATTCCGGTCACCTACTTCTACGCCGAGCGCTATCTCTATCTGCCGTATGTCGGCTATTGCTGGCTTCTGGGTGCCGGCGCAGCATTTCTGGTCGAAAGATTCGGAGTACGGACCATGAATCGGAGAGTAGCGACGGTTATGGCAATCATGGTCCTTCTGGCGGCCGGCTCAGCCGCTGCGAAGAGAAGCATGGACTGGAAAGACAACGAGACTCTGATGACCCGGACACTCGATGTTTATCCGAAAGCCCCGAATACATCGTTCTTCCTCGGGAAAATGAGAGCGGACGAAGGTAGGGACGATGAGGCGATTCTGCTCTTTCAAAATGTGCTGTCCACCCACCCGGAAAGCCCGCCCGCCCATGCCGAGCTCGGGAGATCACTCTGGAATCTGGGGAAGGCGGATTCGGCGATTTCTCATCTGGAACGTGCGCTTGAACTGCGCCCCGGCTGGGTTGACGTTCAGAATGATCTCGGAGTTCTCTATTGCGAGCAGGGGAACAATGATCGTGGTCTTGAAATGTTCACGAGCTCCATCGAGAGAGATCCGGACAACGGGGAAGCTCGATTCAATCTGGCGCTGGCGCTCATGAGAGAAGACCGGCCGGAAGAGGCGACACACCATCTGGAGGCGGCGCTTCGCCTCTCACCGACCGACCCCTCGATCCGGCCGCCGCTCGGCGAAGCCTATCTCGCGTCGAACTTGCCGGAACAGGCACGAGATGTTCTGCTGGAGGCCGTTCGGGTTGACGAGGGAGACTTCGGGTCGAGGTGGCGTCTCGCAAGGGCGTATGCCGCGCTCGGAGAGAGTGCCGCGTCGCAGAGGGAACTCCGCATTCTGATAGAGAGACCCGAGACCCCGGCCCCGCTCAGAGAGCAGGCCGCCGTGTTGATCGAAGAGGCCCCGTCACAATGAATACCACGGTCCGGTCCATGGATTCTCTCTCACCCTTCCGAAAGAGTGCTCTCGGTGGGGCGTACTTGGGCCTCTGCTGGGGCCTGTTCACGTGGGCGGCCATCGCGGCGGTGCAGTCCCCTCCTCCGCTGGTCGCACTGGCGGAGGTGATTCTTAACGTGATTGCCTGGGCGTCAATCGCCGCACTCATTCATAAGGCAAGCAATCTTCTGGTGCACCGGTCTCGACTCGACAAGAAGATCTCAGCTGAAGACCGCCCAGGAATCGATCTTCTGGTGATATCGGCGATCTTCCTGGCGGTCTACGCGAACTACTATCTGCACCCATTTCTGATCGCGGGTCTTTATCTCATTTCACCGGCGGGAATCGCCGCCTCACTCGGAATCAGCCTGCTGGTGATTCTACCGATCCTGCTGGTCGTCCGCCGCCGGTCTTGTTTCTTTGCGGGTATAGAGAGCCGATTGTACATGGCCCCTCTTCTGGCCGGCGGCATGTTCGTCTTCGGCCGTGTCTATCTCTCTTCGCTCCATCCTGGAAGCGGGCGGCTCCCGATTGCTCTCATCCTTTACTCCGTGGCGTCTCTCGTCTTTGCCTTGATCGTGACGCGCCGCCCGGCCCGGTCGCGTTTCCCGGTCGGACTCTTTGCTGTTCCACTGGTTCTCGTAGTTGTAGCGGCAGTCGGTACGATCATGCACGATTTTGAGGCGATGGCGCGAGACGATTATCAGGAGAATGATCAACCGCCGGTTACTATAGCCGGTGCTCCCGTGATCCTGATTTCACTTGATACGGTACGGCGAGACCACCTCTCTCTTTACGGCTATTCCCGGTTGACCTCACCGAACCTCGACAGGTTCGCCGAGGACGCCATCGTTTTCGATCGATCCTATGCAAACTCGAGCTGGACACTCTCTTCACATGCCTCTCTCTTCACCGGTCTTTATCCGAGTGAACATGGCCTGCACTATCCGATCGCCGCTGCCGCCGGCATACCGCCCGCCCCCCTTTCTCCCGGGATCGCCACCCTTTCATCCGTCTTCGCCGATCACGGTTATCGGACGGTGGCCATCGCATCGAACCGGCTTTCGGTGTCGCCTGAGTACGGTCTTGACCGGGGCTTCCAACAGGTATTCGCAGATCGAAGGATGACAGACAGGCCGATGCCGTTCACCTTTCTAAAGGCGATTCGGCGTGTGATCCGCATCCCATTACTAATCAGGCTGACACGCACCAATCATGACGCGGAAGCTGTAACCGATCGGGCGATCTATTGGCTGGAAAACCGTCGCCCGGAAGATCAGCCGTTTCTGCTCTTCCTGAATTACCTCGATCCGCACAATCCCTATGCACCGCCGAAAACCTTTTCCGAACGACTGCGAGCATCGCCACCATCCAAGGGGTGGCTCGAAAGAATTCGCACTCTCTATTATAGAAAACGAAATCGCCGGGTTGATCTGGCAGACTGGGAGCGGGCAATCCTATCGAACAGCTATGACGGCGAAATCGCTCATATGGACGACCATCTGGGACGGCTTATTGAATATCTTGAGGATAGAGAATGGCTGAACCGAGCATGGATCGTGCTCTTTTCAGATCATGGAGAGTTTCTGGGAGAGCACCGCCGCGTAGGCCATGGAAAGGCGCTATACGAGGAAGTGACGCGCACAGTTCTTGTCGTGCGTCCACCGGGTGGAGTGTCGGGGGGGCGAAGAGAGGATCGGCTGATCTCGTTGCTCGAACTCCCGTCCATGTTATTGCGAGGTTCGGGCATTCCGGTTCCTGCAGCGATGGCCGGAGGGGACAGTCTCATCAGCCGACCGGTGATCGCCGAGAAATTCCTGACTGTGCGAGACCGCCACTATGGAAGCCGGAATGACGTGGGGCTTCTTCAAACCATTTGGTGGGATCGATGGAAGTGGATCATCGCCCGACCCGGGAATACCGAAGAATTATTTGATCTGGAAGCGGATCCATCGGAGAGTGAAAACCTGGCTGAAAGAGAACAGGAGGTGCGCGAAGTCCTTTCCATTCAATTCCGGAGCTGGCTCGAAACGGTCACTCCGTCCGGCACCGATTCTCTTCACGGTCAGGATGGCCGGAAAGAAAGGTCCGAGCAGCTTCGCGCGCTAGGTTACCTGCAATGAAATCGGAGGGGGAGTATTTCGCATCTGTTCTCTCGCTCCTTGCTGACGAGACGATCGTGCTCGATGCAGCCGTGCCGATCAAGGGAGGATACGGCTCGCCACATATTGACCGGCTTTTTCTACGGACGCCTTTCCGAGGACATCGAACGCTCGTTGCCAAGTTCGTGCCTGAGGCGACCGGCCGTGAGATCAGCGCCTATGAATACCTGTTGAGGCCGCTCGAGGGAGAATCGACGCAGCCGGTTGCTGTAGTCTTTGGTGAGGACTCGGGGTGGTGGCTCTTCCTCCGGGACTACGGCGAGGAGACTCTTGCAGATACGGCGGATCCTGACAGGTGGCTCCGGGCGGCGCGATGGCTCGCCACGTTTCATACGGCTGAACTCCCGCCCGTGCCCAGGCGACTCCCCCTCCGTGAACGGTTCATAAAGTACGATGAGAAACTCTTCCGGGAGCGCCTGAAAGAGAGCGAGAATCGTCTCCTTCCCTATCTGGCAGGTGTAAACGCCGAGGAATCGGAAAAAATCCTGAGGATATTTCGATCTCACCGGAGCCAGGTCGAATCAGAGCTTGGCGAATTGGTCCGGACGCCGACGACACAGGTTCACGGAGATTACAAGTCGAGGAATATCTTGCCCGGTATCGGGAAAGGGAGAGATTCGGTGTTTCCCGTCGATTGGGCGAACGCCGGTTTTGGTTCTCCCTTTCAGGATCTGGCTATGTTTATACGTGAAGCTCCGTCAGGTCAGACCGAGTCTCTGCTCGATACTTACCGCGAAGTCTGGATCGATCGGCGGAGTGAATGGCCGCGGGGAGACGATTTCGACTGGCGGCTGAATCTGTTCAGCATCCTGATTCACCTGATCGGCGTCGGGCTCTTGGCGCTTTACCATGGGCAGGGGGTCGATCCGGCCAGGCAGGTGGATCTGCTGAATAATCGGATCCGATATCTCGAGAACGCGGACCATTCGCGATGAGGATCGGATTCATAAAAGTTTCACCTATCGACAGAACCAGACCTGCTCTTTCAGGAGTCACGTCCGCCGTACGGGCCTGGATCGGAGCTCTTGGTCGACGGGGCCATAAGAGCTCCGTCTTCGCCATGCAGTCGTATCTCAAGGAAGAGGGCGGGGGAAAAAAGTACATTCGATCGATGTTCGGGCAGAGAGATCTCCGATCGGAGATTGATTCCTGGATCGAGGAGAACGGCATCGATCTGATTCACTTCAACACAACTCTGGGAGACACATTTCGCGTATTGAGGCGCCCCTTCGATTGCCCGGTGGTTCAGTCCATTCATACGTTTGAAGCGGTCTGCCCCTTGCGCACGAAACGCCTTCCCGGCGGCGCACTGTGCAAGACTCCTCCCGGGCTTGTCTGCGTCCGTTCAGGTTGCCGTTCACTCGGCAAGTTCATGCTTCACGATGTCTTCAATCGAAAGATATCGGAGCGATACAGCTCGTTCCTGGATGGGGTGATCGTCCACAATCGCTCGCTCGAGGGAGCCCTGGCGGAGAATAATTGGCCGGTGCCGGTGTATCATGTACCTCTCGGAGTCGACAGGAGGCGATTCGGCGCGACTGAGAGCCCGGGCGGGAACCAAGTGATGTTCGTCGGTCGATTACGCCCGGAAAAGGGAGTGGACGTGCTTCTTCGGGCCATGGAAATCGTTCGCCGGACAATTCCGGAGGCTTCTCTGGTTCTGGTCGGTTCGGGAGATTCGGAAGATGAACTCCGTTCGCTCGCGGTCTCCCTTCGATTGGGAGAGGGCGTCGAGTTTCGAGGTGCGGTCGCTCCGGATGACATGCCGAAGCAGTATTCAGCCGCGGATATCGTCATCGTACCATCTGTGTGGGAAGAGAACTTCGGGCTTGTGGGGATCGAAGCGATGGCTTCGGGGCGGCCGGTCATCGGCTCGGATGTCTCAGGGATTCGCGAGTGGTTGAATAACGGTGTCGAGGGAACTCTTGTCTCTCCCGGAAATGTCCATGAGCTTGCTGCCGCGATCACCGCCATGCTCTGCGATCGGGATACGCGTAAGGCGATGGGCCGGGCGGCGCGTGAGCGTGCAATCGCGTTCGATGTCGACGAGACGATCGAGGATCTGCTCCACGTCTATCGAGCGGCCTTGAGCAGAGGCGACGCTTCACCGATCGGGAGTGCCTGATATGGCCAAACGCATTCGTCCGACCAAGATTCGAATCGAGGGGATGAGCGTCTGCCAGTTGCGGTGTCCTCTCTGTCCTACGACGACAAAGGAAATCCAGCCGACGATATCCCCAGGATATCTCAAAATCGGTGATTTCACCGATCTCCTCAGGCGAAACCGGCGTATCAAGCATGTGGAGCTGTCAAACTTCGGAGAGATCCTGCTGAGCCCGGATCTAATGGCCATCATGAAGCTCGCAGACGAACGGGGTGTTCTGCTGACGGCGGACAACGGTCTGAACATGAACACGGCGACGGACGAGCTGCTGGAAGGAATGGTCAGATTCGGGTTTAGAAGTGCCACGATTTCAATCGACGGCGCTACGCCGGAGTCGTACGTCACTTATCGGGTAGGCGGGGACTTCGAAGCCGTAATCGAAAACCTGCGTAAGCTGAACACCTACAAGAAGAAGTATGGCTCGAAGTATCCTGTACTATCGTGGCAGTTCATCGTATTCGGGCATAACGAGGCGGATCTGCCGCGCGCCCGTGAGCTGGCGAAAGAGCTCGACATGGTCTTCTGCCCGAAGCTCTCTTATGATGAGGAATACTCTCCGCTCGAGGACGAATCGTTCGTTCGATCACAACTGGATGAGAGTGTATCGAGTCGGAGCGAATATTTGGATCGCTACGATCGACACTATGCGAGCGACATATGCCGTCAGCTCTGGCGGGAGCCGCAGATCAACTGGGACGGTAAAGTCCTCGGCTGTTGTATCAATTATTGGGGAGAATTCGGGGGGAACGCTTTTACTGACGGTCTGGAGGAGAGCATTAACGGTGAGCGGATCGAGTACGCTCGTCAGATGCTGTTTGGTCGAAAGAAATCGCGTACCGACATTCCCTGCACTCGGTGTTCTGTCTACAAGAGCATGGAAAAGAGCGGCCGCTGGCAAAGTATGCTGAAAATCCGGTACGGCTCCAGACCCTTATCGGGCATGCTCGCCGCGCTCTACGCTTTCAGCCGTTTGAAACCACTTGTCCGGTTCATTCGTCGTCGTATCTCTTAGATTTCGCCGCTGACCGGCAATACTGTTTGACGCTAATCACCTCTAATCAACAACAATCAGCGTAGTTGTCCGTTCCCGGACACCGGGAAACCCCTGGTGCTTCGTGAAATGGTAAAATGAACGTCAGAAGGGGAGACCGGTCGACCTGACAATTCCAGAGTTCGAACCGATTTCGAGGATCCATGCCGGATAAAAAAACACATATATTCCGAATCGTCGCATGGGCCGCCGCTCTTTGCTCCGGATCGGTACTCGCCGAAATTCCACCGAGCCGATCTCCGATTGAGACGGTCCGTTCCGGTAATCATCAGCAGATCCGAGCAGGACGGGGATCGCACGAAGAGCTCCCGATTCATCATCCCATGCCGGCACCCGGTGTTCTGGCCGGGCGAAAAAATCACAGAACCACCTGGCGGTCAGGCCTCCCGAAAACGCTCCCCTTCGAAGACGTCGATCTGACAGCCGAGGCAAGATCGAACTCACCTGCCGGCAAAGCGGATGTCTCCCCGCTCGTATCAGCGCGGGTGAAACAATTGACCGACCTTCTGGCGGGGCGATCTCTGCAGCCCGATACAGAGCGGATGATTGTGGGGGAGGGGGGTGCATTCCCGAAGCAAGCTGCGCCTTGGAATGGCGATCATCTTCTCGCCGACGCTACCAATATGAACGATGAATACGTTTCGATTGCATCAAGCCCGATCAGCGACAATCTCTACGCCGTGTTTGAGGCGACTGATCTCGGCGGAACGGATCGGGATATTCACATTGCCAGAAGTCTGGACGGCGGGGCGACATGGATGGTCTGGGAGATGCCGTCGTTCAGCCAGGATGAGTATCATCCCGAACTGGTTATCGACGGCGCCGGGTATCTTCTGGTCACATGGATCCGCGCGGACGGTTATATCCTGCGCTCCAAGACCAGCAATCCTGATGACCCGCTTGTCTGGGAATGGGTGCGTGGCCTGAACGTAGGTGAGACGTGCGCCACACCCGCCATTGCGGCGCGCGGATCCGGCGTGAACGGCAAGGTTTTCATCGCCGCTGCCTGGCAGACCATCAACTATGATCTGTTCGCCTATGAATGGACCCTCATCTGGATGTACAGCACCGACGGCGGTGAGACGATTACCTACGATTACTTCGTTCCCGATGGATATAATGACTACTGGCCGGATGTGGCGCTCAAGGGATCGAACTGCTACTTCATCAATGCCGAGCAGGACTATTTTACCGGTGAAGTGGAAATCCTGGTCGCCGCGGATGACATTTCCGGATTTTTTGCAAGCCCCGTAAACCTGTCCGACTGGACGGGTATGGATTGCAGATTCCCCGTGATCGCGAATCAGGCATCCAACGTCTACATGGCGTTTCAGCTCGACTTCGACGACGGCCTGGGGAACGTCGACGGTGATATTGTTTACTGCTACTCGTGGGACGGCCTCCTCGAGATCTACGGCCCATTCGACATGGTCTCGGACGAGTATGAGAGTGTGGGGCCTGCAATCTACGCCAAGAACGGAATGGTCGGCTGTCTCTGGCTCGACGCTCCTGCCGGTGCGGACGAATTTTATCTGGCTTCCAGGCAAGCGGGGGGCTTCGGCCATCCGGATAACTGGGGTGTGATCGAGATCGCCAGCGACTTTCAGTACGTGAATCCTACATTTCATTCCACGGCCGGTGCGTCGAGTGGAGAGAAGCTGCACGCCGCCTGGATCGATCGGCGCGATTTCCCGACCCAGGGCCTGAACGTCTACACGAGCGAGAGATCGGCGGAGGCGAATCTGGCACCTTACACCCCTCAGGGATGGGAATCCCCACTTGCAGCCAATCTGATTCAGGGAGTGAGGTCGACCGGATTGCTTGCTGCCGGCGATACGACCTTTGTCAGCTTCGCTTTCAATAACAGTGGTCTCACTGATCTGACGGCTGACTTCCACGTGAGATTGAACGTCGATGGCACCGAGGAAGCCTCGTGGATCGTCGAAGGAGGACTTTCTACAAGCAGCTACGTTTCGGTTGAGGACTATCCCCTGATTTCGACTGCCGGTTCCCATGTGATCGGCTTTGAAGTCGACTATCTGGGAGAGATCGCGGAGTCGGATGAGTCGGACAACATCCATTTCGATACTCTTGAATTCATTGATGGTAATCCGGTACTTCGATTCAACCCGGGAACCGTAACCCACGAATTCCCCGCTCCCCTGCTCAAGCGCGGGGAGACGATCAAACTAGCCGGCCGGCTTCCCGTCCGGTCACGGGCGCGGATGGAGGTCGTTGAGCCCCGTCTGCGACTCGCGGCGGAAGCGGCGGGCCCGGCTGTGCCGGTTCCCGTTATCATCGTGCCGGTCGAGCGCGTCGATGCAGCGGCAATTTTACTGAGTCTCGCCGGCTCAGACAGAGCTGACCGGCGCCGGATGATCGCAGCCGGATTGAAAGATCAGTCGGAGCGGAACCGCGCATCCCTCAGTGATTCATGGAGTGGTCCGGTTTTGCGGGGTGATATGAGCGAGCCGCGTGCGCTATGGTTATCAGGGGTGTTCGCCTCCCGAATGAACGTGGATGCAATTGAAAGACTGGCGGATGATCCTCGTATTGCGCGACTTTGGCTAGACGATCGGGCAGGTGAACCATTTTTCAGTTCCCCTCGGGGTTCAGCCGTAGAAACGTCGCCCTTAGCATCACGATCATCGCAAAAGCAATCGGCCGTCGCATGGCACTTGACGCGGATCGGCGCTCCCGCTGCCTGGTCAGAAGGATATGACGGCACCGGGATTCTCATCGGCCATCTGGATACCGGTGTTGCTTACGATCATCCTGACCTCGCCGCCCATCTCTGGGACGGATCACCTGCTTATCCGAATCACGGGTACGATACGATCGATGAGGACGACAACCCCTATGACGGTGATACCGGGCTTTTTCACGGCACACACACTGCGGGATTGATCGTCGGTGACGGGGCAAGCGGCACGGCTACCGGTGTGGCGCCGGGAGCGAAGCTGATGATACTGCGATGCATGCCCGGTATGTTCACGGACCTCGTAGAAGCGATTCAGATCTGCCTCAACAATGGCGTCGACCTGATCTCGTTCTCGGCCGGCTGGATCAATCCTTCCGTAGATCTAAGGGAGGCGAATCGCTACAACTCCGAGATCCTCTTGGCCGCCGGGATTCCGTGGATCTGTGCCGGCGGGAACGGTGACAATGTCGGTGGTCATCTCCCGGTACCGGCTGACATCGCAAGTCCCGGAGACAGCCCGAATCCGTGGTATGGATCAGGCGGGCACTCCGCGGTGATTGCCGCGGGGGCGCTAAACGCTGTGAACGGTGCATGGCAGTTCTCGAGCCACGGCCCGACAGAGTGGAACATCTCGCCATCACCGGAAGGATTTGACGACTACCCTTATCCTCCGGGGCTCATAAAGCCTGACCTCGCGGCTCCGGGTGTGGGGATCACGAGCACAACACCGGCCGCGTCGTATGTCAGCTATGACGGAACGAGCATGGCGACTCCTCAGGTGGCGGGTGCCTGCGCGATTCTGATGCAGGCAAGCCCCGGGCTTCTTCCCGCGCAGCTCGCCGAAGCGCTCGAAGGGGGTGCGCTCGACTTGACGACGTCACCCGCTTCCAGTGGCCGGGATAACTATACCGGTGCAGGCCTGCTCGATATCCCCGCCTCGATCGATTTGCTCCCTGCAACTGATCGAGAAGACTTCTTTGTCTGTAACGACGGCTTGCTCCCCCTCTCGATCAGTCAGATCGCCTGGTCGGCCGGTTGGCTTCAAGTGACAACGGCAGGCGGAACGATCGCTCCGGGTGATTCGCTCTCACTCTCGGCGCTCTTCGATCCGACCGGTTTCGCAGAGGGGGCTTATCAGGATGATGCCCTTTTTACATCAAACGATCCTGCCGGTCCACACGCGTTACCTGTAACCATGATCATCGGTAATGCCACTGAGGTCGGCGATGGGGCTCCCCCGTTCCTGGTCCGTTCCCATCTCGAAAACAGGCCGAATCCGTTCAACCCACAAACCACGATTCGATTTGTAACCATTGAACGGGGGCGTGTCGCTCTCTCGATCTATTCAATGAACGGGAGGTTGGTAAGGCGACTTGTCGATGGGGTGCTCGAGCCGGGACGGCATGACGCACTCTGGGATGGACGGGATGACCGGGGGCGCGATCTATCGAGCGGTGTTTACGCCGCGCGGCTCGAACTATCCGGAGGAAGCGCGACAAGCCGCAAGATCACTCTGCTTCGGTGAGCGGAAGCAGGAACTTCCTCCTGACACTCTTTCCCGGTTCCGACCGGTTCGAATCTGATCAGTCCCTTATGTAGTGGCAGGTATAACCGCCGGGATTCTTGTCGAGATAATCCTGGTGATAGTCTTCGGCGTTGTAGAAATCACCTGCGTCCACGATTTCAGTAACCACCGGGTTCTTCCACTTACCTGAGTTATCGACGGCCTGTCTGACTCGCTCCGCGGTAGCGCGCTGCTCCTCGTCCATTACGAAAATCGCCGATCGATACTGCGTTCCCTTGTCGTTCCCCTGGCGATTCTCGGTGGTCGGGTCGTGCATACGGAAGAACGAGCCGAGGATTTCCTCAAAAGTCACGCGGGAAGGGTCGAACGCGATCCGAATGGACTCGGCATGGCCGGATCGCCCGCTGCTGACGTCCCGGTAGCTCGGGCTCGGCATCATGCCACCCGTGTAGCCGACTTCCGTGTCGAGCACGCCGGGGATCTCCCGCAGGATCTCCTCCATTCCCCAGAAGCATCCGCCGGCAAGCGTCGCCACTTCAGTATTCTCGGGCAGTGCCGCTTTGTTCCTGACCTTGGGCTCGAACAAGGAGACGAATTCCCCGTAACCCCTCTCTTCGAGCTGCGCCACAGGGATAAAATCAAAAGACGCCGAATTGATGCAGTAGCGGAGTCCGGTCGGCGCCGGGCCGTCTTTGAATACATGTCCCAGATGGGAATCGGCATGCATCGAGCGAACCTCTGTACGCTTCATCAGGAATTTCCGATCATCGTGATTGGTCACATTCTCAGGCACAAGCGGCTGAGAGAAGCTCGGCCAGCCGCTCCCCGATTCGAACTTATCGAGCGAACTGAAAAGGGGTTCACCCGATACGATATCTACATAAATGCCTTCAGCATGATTGTCCCAGAACGTGTTTTGAAACGCTCGCTCGGTACCGTTCTTCTGAGTCACTTTGTATTGGAGATCATCGAGCCGCTCCCGGAGTTCCTTGTCGGACGGCTTCTCAAAATTATCCCAATCCCTTGCAGTTTCGTTCATTTTTGATGCTCCCGAATCGGAAGGGGCACGCTTCTGCCCTCCGCCTGCACGTACGACGAATGCCAATCCCGCTACGAGAATAAGGGCGACGGCGGCCTGAGTTACAGGATTAAAAGATCCGCTGTTCATGAATCCCTCCTCGGGTTCAGCAGGAGTAAATTGTTCGAGTCCTTCATCACTGATCATAATACGAAATCGAGATAGGTGTGTGACGGAAGAGGGGCGCTGATGCCTCCGAGTTTGAAGAGTGCATATGTTATACTGGAGTTTGGCCCTCCCCGGACGGTATTCGCGCAGAAGGAGGCGGTCATGTACGTGCTTCGTTTACTGATTCTCGGCACTCTTCTCTCCGTTCCTGCCGCTATGGCAACTTCCTGGTACGTCAAAACGGACGGTACCGGAGCCGCTCCCAGTCTCTCTGCGGCGATCGACTCTGCAGCATCGGGGGACACCATCCTGATCGGTTCGGGAATCTTTTCGAAGAATGCCAACAAAAATCTGGACCCGGGGACAAAGGAACTCGTCTTTCGTTCGGAGTTCGGTTGAGACTTCTCTACAATCGATTGCGAGGGTTTCGGCTGGGCGTTCTATTTTCATGGGGGGCAGACAGCGGCGACAGTGGTCGAGGGGCTCACGATCAAGAGGGCTTCTAATATACAGGGTTCGGCAATTTTCTGTGAAGGCACAGGCCCGATTATCCGCGATTGCTTTTTTCTTAACGGACTGAGCAGCGGCGGTGGAGCAATATCCTCTAGCTCCGGGTCCCCACAGATTAGCGACTGTCGGTTTGAGAACAACGTCGGCGCGATCGGAGGAGCGATTTTTTTTCAAGGGGGCACCCCGTCGGTTGCAGGGTGCATCTTTGCTGACAACTCGGCGACAAGCGGGGGAGGAGCGGTCACGGTTACCGATTTTTCGACAGCTGTCATCCTATCTTGTACCTTTTACGGAAACGAAACTGTCCTGGGGTTCCCCGGTTCGACTATTTGGGTCGACAACGGTGCGGCGGCGCAAGTCGAGAATTGCATCATCGCGTTCAATGGTCCAGGCGCCGGATTCTGGGACGACCAGGGATTCTCTTCGGTCAGCTGCACCGACATCTACGGAAACGCTGACGGCGACTGGGTGGGCAACCTCGCAGACGACTTAGGCGTGAACGGGAACTTCTCCCTTGATCCGCTATTCTGCAATCCTCCGGGTAACGATTTCGGACTTCGCCTTTTGTCGCCGTGCGCTGACGCCTCCGGGTGCGGCCTTGTCGGTGCGGAAGGGACTGGATGTGTGATCCCCACCGATGTCGGAATTGGTGAGACCGTTTTCGGCAATCTTCAATTCACTGCTTCTCCGAACCCCTTCCAGGAGTCGACGACGATCCACCTCACCCGTTCACCCGGAAGCGGAGCAACGCTCTCCGTTCATGATGTGACCGGCCGCCTTGTGCGTGCACTCGGACCGGCGGATGGTCAAAATGCGGTCATCTGGAACGGCAGAAACGAGGCCGGTAAGCGGGTTTCTGCGGGGGTCTACTTCGTTCGGCTGCAAGCGGGGGAATCGGTCTACACCCGGCGTATTCTATTCGTCCAGTAGATTCGCTTTCCCCACTCGCCATTCTCCGAATCGTACTTCGGACGATCCTGCGCCGTCCGGCCGAGTCAATGGGAGTTCTCTCTTCAAAGTCGTGTCGAAAATCTGTAATCCTGCCCGGTAGTCGCCGCTCGGAAGATCGCTCGGAATCGGGATCCGAACGGGCATGACAATCTCTTTCAGGGCAGGCCAGACTGTGGTGGGGAAAGCGTTGAAATCGCCGAACGGCCAGCCGTCAGTGGGGGCGTGCCGTTCGCCCGTACTGTCATTGAAGAGGAAAACTCGAAAGTGATAAGCGGAACTCAGACGATGGTCAAGCCGGAAGCTCAGCCAGACACACACGGATTCGGCGGTGTCGATCGAGGCGGTAGTGAGCGTGGCAGAGTGAAGATGAAGACCGCTCTCAAATTCTGCATCGATACTGACGACCTCAGGCCCGACCCCGCCCATAATTCTCTCGTAAATTTCGAGCGATCCGACATCGGTCAGGGGGCGGTAGAGATCACCGAACCACCATGTCTCTGTGACGCTCCGCCAGTAGGAGTAGGGGGAGACGATCAGATAGTCGGGACGATTTGCCGAAAGCGAGTAGTTCAAAATGTGGCGCCAGTCCTTCAGATCCCCTTTCGTATCCTCAAGCACGTTTCGCTGCTTGAAATTCGTGCCGGCGGCCAGTCCGGTATGGGCGATCCTGGCTGAAGCCGGCGTGTTTTCCCTGAGCCATCGGGCTGCTTCGGTATAGTCTCGCTCCCGCGATTCTACAACTGATGCGAATTTCCGTTCATGGTCCGCAATATTACTTGCAGTGAGCAATCTGTTTCGTTCGACAATGCGAAACCGACGACCCTCCTGAATGACATTCGGCCGAAAGCCCTCGATATAACCTTCGGGGGGCCGTCTTTCATGCGCCATCCAGCCGCTGGGATAGAGATCAGGATTTCGGGCGATCACATAGTCGTTCAGGCCCAGTCCGTCGATGATGTTCACATGAGGAAGCACCCACGAAGCGACACCGACAGACACGCCGGCCAGAACGGGGTGAGAGTCTGATCGAATCGACGAGCCTTCATCCCGGGACGGAAGCCGCGCGATCTGCGATTCATGAAACACTTTGTGCTCCTGATGGCGCAGGCAGGTGATCCGATCGATCAGAGCGAACTGCCAATTGTCATAGACCTGCAGGTAACTCCGCAGAATTCCCGGAAAGACGGGAAGAGTTCTCTCCGCAGTTTCTACCATGGAAATCTTCAGGAACGATGTCTCTTCGTGTGTCGAAAGATTGTGGGATGCGGACCAGTGAAGCCAGGGGATGGGCAAGGAGAGTACGACGAATGTCGCCATTGCTGCAATGGTGAGGCGGGGCCCGCTGCCGTTTCGTATGAGAAGCCAGAGAAAGGAGAGGAACGCGAGCGGAATCAGATAGCTGTATACACGGTACTCAAAGTGATCGCCGCCGATGTGGATCGTGTAGTACGCGATGTGTCCGTAAATCGTGAGGAGTGCCACGCTCTTCAAGGCGGTAACCTTCATCAGATAGATGAGAAGAAAACCGAAGACGGCGAAGCCGAGCATGCCGGTGGCCAGGGAGGCATGGTCTCGAATCAGGAGAGTGACGCCTGATACCGCGATAAGAGTGAAACCTACGGCGATGATCCAAGGCGGAGCTTGAGGGGGATGGCTCCGAAGATTGCGAACCGCTCGGACGGCGACCAGTCCAAGCAGGATGATCCAGACCCAGAGGGAGTATTCCAGCACGAATGATCCGATGTATTGGAGGCCGCTCAACAGATGGTCGCGCCCACCGATCGCCTTGGCAAAATAGGTATTGGGAAGCCACTCGCCGTAGAACTCTCTTCGCCATAGCAGGTGGGCGGGGACAGCAAGTAGCGGCCAGGCGCCCGCCCCGCTCTTGAGGAATGATGGGATGCTTCCGGTTCGGCCAGCCATGGCGAGACCGATAATCAAGAGAGTACTTGCGACGAACAGCAGGCCGTCGGGACGGGTCATGTAGATCATGGAAGATGCGAAGCTGATGCCGAAAAGCCGGCCCCTTCCACCTACCGGCAATATGAGGGCAGAGTAAAGCCAGAGTGTCAGGAAGAAGTTGAACATGGCTGTTTCCAGGCCGGAACTCGACCAGGCGAGAAATGTACGATTAGCAATCACCCCGGTCATCACAAGGGCGAAGAGAACGAACCGATGGGGAGGGCGAAAGCGATCGGGCAGTTTCAGTTTGTACAGGAATGCGATTCCCAGCAGGAGCGAGCCGGAGGCGAAGAGGAGGGAGACAACGTTGGCGGCCGAAGGTGGTGGGATCCGGAAGACGCGCCAGATGACGTCCAGAAGGGCGACCCACAGGAAACTCGTATAACCTTCGACCGGCCGGAAGGGTGGTGGATTCCAAACGTAACCATGGCCGAGCAAGCTATTGCTGACATATCGGAACGCGATATAGGCATCATCTGTTAGGAACCAGAAGAGGCGCCATCCATAGATCAAGGCGGCAAGCGCGAGGATACTGAGTATGACCCGGGAAAGAGGTGGTAGTCGGCCGGCGCTTGTTGGATTGGATTTACTGGCGATCACATGCTCTCCATCCTGGCTCATGGAAGATCTCGTGCAGAATCTTACTCTGCCGAAACGATGATGTCCCCAGGGAAAACGAATTCGGGAGAGCACTGTTCCTGCCTGTGGCCAGCCGGGTTCCGAGGTTCTATACTCGACTCATGACGATTCCCTTGCACAGCGGGTTCCGGCTCGCCGGTATTGTCGCATTGATGCCGTTCCTCTTGAGCACATGTTCTCGCGATGAACGTCCGAATGTCGTTCTGATCGTGATCGACACTTTTCGCGTTGACCATCTCGGTTGCTATGGCGCCGCCGCCGATCTCTCGCCCCGAATCGACGAACTGGGAAAGCGCGATTTCCCCCGGCGAGGCTCCGAGTGAACCGCCGTGGAGAAGGAGCGTGAAGCGCTCCATGCCCACGGTTACATCGACTGATCGGTCGCGGTTCCTCTCATCATCGCTGTGGTATAATGCCGCCCGAGTGCCGGGGGACGTCTCTACCCGGACCGGCCGGTCCGGCTTTGACCAGATGAGGTAGTTCTTTCTTGTATTCCGATTCAGAGCAAACCCGGCCCGGATCGATGAAGCCGCTCTATCTCGGCGTTCTGCTTACCAGTCTCTCCGCGATCCTGTTCGAAGTCGCCCTTACCAAGATTTTTTCGGTGACGCTCTGGTATCACTTCGCCTATCTGGCTGTCTCTCTCGCCCTGTTCGGCCTCGGGGGGGGCGGATTGCTCGCATTCTTCGGCCGTTCCTTTTTCGCCCCCCGATTCCCCGGCGTTCTGAAGCATCTGGCGCTGCTGCAGTTCGCGGCGATCATGATCTGCCTGTTTCTCGTACTTTATTTCCCACCGTCGATCAATCTGCTGATCCGGCTCACCATTATCTATATCGCCTGCTCTGTTCCATTCGTACTCGTCGGCCTGGTCGTATCGCTGATTCTGTATCAACATGCCGCGGATACACCGCGCATCTATTTTGCCGATCTGGCGGGATCGGCTGCCGGGTGTATCGTGTTCGTTCTGGCGATCAACCTGGTTTCCGGTCCGTTCGTCATTGTTATCGGGGCGTTGCTCGCTCTCGTCTCCGCGATCGCGTTTACAGCACACGATCCCGATCGAACGCTCCTGCCGGTGATCATGTTTGCCGTTCTCATGGCTCTCGGACTTTACTATGTCGATTCGGCCACGAAGATCTTCTCGGTGAAGTACACGAAGACCTACGAGGAACGAGATGATGTTCTCTTTGAAAAGTGGTCTCCCCTCGCTCGGATCACCGTCTATCCGACGGTCTTCTGGATGCCCGATCCGCTCAATCCCTTCGGTTGGGGGATGAGCAACCGATTCAAGCCTGAGCATCCGATCGAACAACTGTGGATCGAGCAGGATGGAAGCGCCGGCACGCCGATCACCAGATTCAGCGGGGACTTCGATGAAGTGGATTACCTGAAGTACGACGTTACATCGTTCGCCTACCACGTACGTCTGAACGCTGCCAACGCATTCATCATCGGCTCGGGTGGTGGGAGGGATGTTCTTGCCGCCCGGTCATTCGGGATCCCCCATGTGAAAGCGTGTGACATCAACGGAGTCATCGTCGGCCTCGTGAAGGGGAGATATAAAGAGTTCGCGGGGGATATTTACAATGCGCCGGGCGTTGATGTCGAAGTCGCGGAAGGGAGGAACTTTATTCGTAGGCAGAGTGATCAGTTCGACATCATTCAGATCTCGCTGATCGACAGCTGGGCGGCGACGGTGGCAGGCGCCTTTTCACTTGCCGAGAACAATCTCTATACCGTAGAAGCTTTCACCGACTATCTGGATCGCCTGAGCGAGGACGGTCTCCTCTCTGTTTCGCGCTACCTGTTCAAACCCCGGAATCAATCGCTCCGACTGGCAATTCTGGCAAGGCGAGCGCTCGAGGAGAGAGGCGTCTCCAATCCTGAAAGAAACATCGTCGTCATCTCGACAAACTGGGATTACGGCGTCTCCACCACGCTGATCAAGAAGACCCCGTTCACAAAACAGGAGATCGAACGGATTCAGCGGATCGCCGGCGATCTCGGTTTCCCGATACTCTACATTCCAGGTTTCAAAGGGGACCGCTCGTTCGTGGATGCGATTACGACCGAGTCTCTCGAATCCTATATCGAGAGCCGGTATTTCGATTTGAGCCCTCCCACCGACGACAGGCCGTTCTTCTTTCAACTCGTGCCGTTTTCGCACGCGTTCGATCTTGTCAAAACAAGAGGTGCGATCCCCGGGCAGAGCTGGAACTACTATGCTCCGCTGGTGCTCCTGGTTCTGCTCGGCCTTTCATCGGTGCTGGTACTCCTTTTCTATATTCTTCCACTGGTGATTTCACGGACTGTCGAAGGACTGCCCAAGCTCTGGGGGCTTTACTTTGTTCTCATCGGAACCGGCTTCATGTTTGTGGAAATCCCCCTGCTTCAAAAGGGATCGCTCTATCTCGGTCATCCGACTCTAAGCCTGACCGTTGTTCTTTTCGGCATGCTGATCTTTGCGGGGCTTGGCAGCTTCTGGAGCGGCCGATTTGCACAGGACGATCTGTATCGCATGATCCGCATCTTTCTGATCGTGACGATTACGGCGATCGGAATTGTGAGTCTCACATCGGAGTGGCTTGTCTACCGGACGATCGGCCTGCCACTCGCTTACCGAGTCGCCCTTTATATCGCCCTGATCGGCCCCGGCGCGTTCTTTATGGGTACGCTCTTTCCTTCGGGAATCCGGCTGGTTCAACGATCACACCAATCCTCGATCCCCTGGGTCTGGGCGGTGAACGGCGGCTCATCCGTGATGGGTTCGGTGCTTTCCATGACAGTCGCCATGAGCTCAGGTTACGGGCTGACTCTCATGCTCGGTGGGGCGTGTTACCTGGCCGCTCTGCTGCTGGTCATTCGGAGATAGCGGTCAAACATCGGAGCGAGAGTCAGGATCCGTTCCCTCCAAGCAGATCACTCAGCACCGAGGCAAGCTCAGACACTTCGAACGGTTTGGATAGGCTAGCCCGGAATCCGAAGTCTTCCGTACGTGCCATGACCGGATCGTTGGAGTAACCGCTGACGGCGATGGCCACCACGCCCGGGTCAAATTCGCGCAGTTTCTGAACCGTTTCTTTGCCCCCCATTCCACCCGGGATCGTGAGGTCCATGATCACAGCGTCGAAACATTTCCCCGATTCATACTCGCGCTTGTAGACATCGATCGCCTCCTTGCCATCCGTCGCATGGACCGAGCTGTAGCCCAGGCGGTTCAGAATGGCTTCGACGACGTCCCGGACCATCTCTTCATCATCCATCACGAGAATCCGACCGGAGCCGGAACGATCCGACAGGTGCCGCTTGACAGAAGGTACCAGGCGATCCCGGGAGACTGCCGCCAGATCGATCCGAAAAATGCAGCCATTCCCCTCAATCGATTCTAATGAAAGGCGTCCGCCATGTCGCTCCACTATGGAGTGGGCGGTTGAGAGTCCGAGCCCGGTGCCCCCCTCTTTCGTAGAATAGTAAGGATCAAAGATACGATGTCGATCCTCCGCGGATATCCCAGGCCCCTCGTCCTGTATTTCGATGACGATAGACAGATTCTCTCCCGAGTCCGAGTCTGTTCGCTTCGAATTTTTTGCCCGTATGCGCAGAAGACCGCCTGCCGGCATGGACTGGCGCGCGTTCAGGAGAAGGTTGTTGATGACCTGGCTCATCTGGCCCCGATCGATTTCAACAGGATAGAGCTGGTCGTCGATACTGATTTCGGAAAGTACATTGGAACCGCTCAGTATGAGTGCGGCGGATTCCCGGATGACCTCTTCAATGGAAGCGGTCCGGAGAACGGGAGCACCCCCCGTCGAGAACGTAAGCAGCCTCTGAGTCAATGTGCGAGCCTGATTCGCCGCAGCCTTGGCGGATCGGATCTTTCCGAGACCTGGCTCAGGAACCGAGCCGATTTCCTCGGCAAGAGAAAGATTGCCGATCATGATGGTGAGCAGATTGTTGAAGTCGTGCGCGATGCCCCCGGCTAGGACGCCAAGCGCCTCCAGTCGCTCTGTTTTGATAAGGTCTCTCTCCATCCTGAGTCTGTCGGTTACATCGCGAAACGCAAACACTCTGCCCGCCATCGACTTCTCGTCTGGCGTAAGAAACGGTGCGGCAGAGAACTCCAGCCAGCGCTTCTCTCCGTTCCGAGTCCTGATCTCGATGGCAGGACATCCTCCGAGAGCTCCTTCCTGATGTCCCAGAAGAATGACCTCGTCCGGAGTGACGAAATTGAGGCCGATGATCTCATCCATGTTCTTTCCTACCATTTCCTGGGGGGACCATCCGGTAATCCTCTCTGCGGCGCTGCTCCAGAGAACGACGTCATCATTTTTGTCGTACACGACCACGCCATCCGCAATGCTTGAAATAGTCGCCTCGAGCCGTCTTTTTTCTGCGGCGATCGACTCTTCGGAGTCGCGAAGATCGCGGGTTCGGTCACGAACCTCTCTCTCCAGTTTTTTCGCGTAGCGGCGATGCCAGATCGAGGATGCGATTCCATAGACCAGGGCAATGAGAAGCAAACCGGCAAGAGATAGAATCCACGCACTCTTCCAGAGTGGTCGACGAATTCGGATGACGGGTGATGTGGCGACATCGCTCACTCTTCCCATCACATCGATCGCTTCGATGTGCATCCTGTAATCCCCGGGAGGAAGATTCGTAAAGCGAAGCTCCCGCAGGGGAAGATCTATCGGCTCCTGCCACCCTGCGTCGAACCCCTCGAGCCAGGTTCGATAGCGAATGCGGGATTCGTCGATAAATGAAATCGCTCGGAAGCGAAATATCAGGGTGTTCCGGTCGCTCGGCAGTACCGCATCTTCGAGCAGCTCGTACTGGAATCCGCCTGCGTCAAGATCGAGAAATTCGACTGTAGGTCCGCTTGACAGGGAATTCTGATAGGAGGGATCGAATACGGTAACTCCGCGATCAGTACCGATCCACATCCGCCCTCTTGAATCGCAGAGCCCTGCGGCGCGGTTCGTTTCCAGGCCGATCAGCCCATCCCGCACGGTGATGTGTGTCGACTCCCCGCCATCGTACCGAATGACACCGTTGTCGGTGCCGATCCAGGTTCGTCCGTCCTTGTCGTCTGTGATGAAATACACAGGTCGATCGATGGAAAGCCCGGGAAGGATGACCTTCTCGAGCAGGCCCCCTTCAGCTGTCCTGAAGAGACCGACGCCGCTTCCCACCCAGAATTCTCCATCGGGCCGAGGAGATACGGTGAAAATATTGTTCACCTCCGGCTGGGTCTGGTGGGTCCAGATTGAAGACGTGCCGTCGCGAATCTGAATCAATCCGTACCAACCTGCCGCGCCGATGATGGTGCCCCCTTCCATCGCGAGGACTCTTCGGATCAGCAGGTTCTGATTCGGCGGAAAATCATTCTCGATGATATTGAATCGGTCGCTTTCGAGCCGATGGATCGATACGGAGCTGCAGACGACGAGACGCCCTTCTGGATCACAAGCCAGGGAGTACACCAGTTCGGATTCATGGGAATCACTCGGCAGAGAAACAGGCTGAAGCTCTCCATCTGGAGTGATTTTGAAAAGCCCGGCATAGTTGGCGGCAATCCAGACGGTTCCGTCAGGTGTCTCAACAAGATCGAGTACCCGCCCGTGGAGAGGGTTGTCCGAAACTGCATAAACACGCAGTTCCTCCCGAAAAAAGGTGACGGCGCCAGGATGGCCGAGCACAATTTCCCCGTTCCTCCGCTCGAGGACAGCGGAAACTTCGTCGACAGGAAGTCCGTGCTCGCTGCTGTAGCTCACATAGCGGCGACCAATGATTTTGGTGAGGCCGCGGTACCCTCCCACCCAGATGTTTCCCTCCCGGTCCCGAAAGAGAGCGGTCGTTCCGATTGCCGAAAGGCCGCTTGACTGGTCAAGCGATTCAAGCCCCTTGTCCGGGTGGTAATAGAGCAGTGCGGTCTGGTTACCGAAGTAGATGCCTCCGGCGTTATCCGATTCGGCTACCAGAGTGGTGACATCGAGCGAGAAACTGAAATCGAGTCCGCGATCCAGATAGGTGAAACCATTATGGTCGAGCCGGCCGATCCAATCGGCCCCGACTACCCACAGGAATTTCCCCGCGGAGTCTCCCTTCACCCCGAATACAGGGCCTCGCGGCAATTCATCGAATGGACGAATCCCGAATTCCGGTTTCGCCGGATCAAAATAATCGATCCCACGGGCCCGGGCGATCAGGAAGTAGCTTTGCCAGCGGCTGATCGAACGAATCCCGTAACCGGGTCCTCTCCTATCCTGAATGACTTCCCAGACCGTGCCATCCCAGAACACCAGTCTTCCACCGACCGTGCCGATTAGAATCCTGGTGTCCGTGCCGGCTTCCGAGATCGCCACGCCGGTGATCGCCTCAACGGTATTCGATTGGGGAGCAAGGGGGAGGGGAATCCATGTCTCACCATCGTAACGATAGACTCGCACCGGATCCTGTGTGGAGAAAGACCAGAGCGTGCCGTCTTCCGCGCGCATGATCTTTCCCTGATCGGGGGAATAGAATCCATGCCTCCGGTCATAGCTTAGCCACTCGCGGCCGTCATACCGGGCCAGCCCTGATCGCGTGGCGAACCACATCGACCCTTGATCATCCTGAGTAATGCCGTGAATCTCAGAACTGGGGAGGCCGTCGACTTCGGTATAGATCCTGGTGTGATAGTGTTGCGCGTATAGAGAAGGGCAGAGCGCCCCCAGTAGAAGGAGCACGACAGGAATACCCCGCACGGGGAAGGGTGCTCCGCACAACGGTCCGGTGTACGACATGCGTCGCTCCTGTCAACCCTTCGATTGTTTTTTCTGGATCCTGGCCCAGGCATCCTTCAGGGAGACGGTGCGATTGAATACCAGTTTCTGCTCGCTCGATTCAGGATCGACGCAGAAATATCCCTGTCTTTCGAACTGTACACGGTCGCCCGCCTCGATTCCGGCGAGAAATGGCTCTACTTTGCATCCTTCGAGGATCTCAACAGACTCAGAATTCAGATTAGCCATGAAATCTTCCCCCTCATCGGTATCATCCGGATCCTCCTTCGAAAAGAGGTAGTCATACAGTCTTACTTCCGCATCGACAGCATGTTCGGCGGATACCCAGTGAAGAGTCGCCTTCACTTTTCGGCCGTCCGGGGAATCGCCCCCTTTTGTGGCCGGATCGTACGTGCACCTCAGTTCCTCGATTTTGCCGTCTGAATCCTTGACCACTTCCGTACACGTAATAAAGAAAGCGTAACGGAGGCGCACTTCCCGTCCGGGGGCCAGTCGATAGAACTTCTTGGGCGGATCCTCCATGAAGTCTTCGCGCTCAATATAGAGAACCTTCGAAAACGGGACCTTCCGTTTACCCGCTCCGGCATCTTCGGGATTGTTGACGGCATCGAGTTCCTCAGAAGTCCCGTCGGGATAATTATCGATCACCACCCGTAGAGGGCGGAGCACACCCATCACCCGCTGGGCGCTCTTGTTCAGATCTTCCCTCAGACAGTGCTCGAGCAACCGGATATCCACTGTGCTGTTTTTCTTCGCAAGGCCGACTCGACCGCAGAAGTCGCGGATCGATTCCGGTGTGTATCCCCGGCGTCTCAGACCGGAGAGTGTTGGCATACGTGGATCGTCCCACCCGGATATTTTTTTCTCGGTCACGAGCCTTTGCAGTTTTCGCTTCGACGTAAGTGTGTGACTGATGTTCAGCCGGGCGAATTCGATCTGCCGGGGTGCAAAAATTTCGAGTTGATCGATGAACCAATCGTAGAGAGGCCTGTGATCTTCGAATTCGAGGGAACAGAGCGAGTGGGTAATCTCTTCGATCGAATCGGACTGGCCATGAGCCCAGTCGTACATCGGATAGATGCACCAGTCGTTCCCCGTCCGATGATGGGGGGTATGCAGCACGCGGTACATGACTGGATCACGGAAATTGAGATTCCCCGATGACATGTCGATTTTAGCGCGGAGTACACAGGAGCCGTCCGGAAGCTCACCCTTTTTCATTCGCTCGAAAAGATCGAGATTCTCATCGATCGATCGGTCCCGGTGGGGGCTGTTCCTGCCCGGTTCGGTCAGGGTCCCCCGATATGCCCGCATTTCTGCGGCGGACAGGTCGTCCACGTAGGCTTTGCCGGCCTCGACTAGAAGAACCGCCATGTCATAGAGCTGCTGGAAGTAATCTGACGCGTAGTACTCGCGCTCTCCCCAATCGAAGCCGAGCCATTTGATATCCCGCTTCATCCCTTCGACGTAGACCGACTCCTCTTTGATCGGATTGGTGTCGTCAAAGCGCAGATTGCACCGGCCGCCGAATTCTTCGGCGAGTCCGAAGTTCACGCAGATCGCCTTGGCATGGCCTATATGAAGATAGCCGTTCGGCTCAGGAGGAAAGCGGGTATGTACCCGCCCGTCATGTTTGCCCGACTCCCGATCCTCCGTGATGATCGTCCGGATGAAGTCAAGGGTGGGCTTGGATTCCGATATGAACACAGTAGTGAATTCCTTCTTGGGAAGATGGTTCGATTCAGATAGGTAGGATACTCGGAAAGCATACCGGATGTCCACCGGGGTGGTGCGGAACAGGGGCGGGTTGCCTGCTCAGGGGCGGCAGAAGTAGATGTCCTCGTGATCCTCGAGTCCGAAGTAGCGGATTTTCTTTTCGCCGAGTTCCCGCACACATGGGTCGACGGTTACCTGGAAACCGGCCTCCCGGAGCCGGTCGACGTAGTCCGTGCCGTAGATTCGAACATGATCATCCTGACCGAAGATTCGCTCTCGTTCCTTCGGATCGGTCACGGCAGGATCTTCGAATGTCGTCTTGCGCTTGATCGGTACCTGGAGAATCGCCCAGCCGTCGTCTTTGAGCACACGGCGGATTTCCTTCATCGCTTTCACGTCTTCAAGGACATGCTCGAGAACGTGGCTGCAGTAGACGACGTTCACGGATTTGTCAGAGAAAGGGATCTTTGTGATGTCGAGATGGATCATGGCACGACGGCCCCCGAGGTCGGCGCTCCAGTAGCGCATGCCCGGGAGCGCGCGGAGCCGGCCGGTCAGACAGAGCTCGGGCGCGAAATGCAGCATCGTCTTTTCCCGTCCATCGAAGAGATCGGTCTTCTCCTTGAAATAGTGCCAGATGAGCCTATGCCGTTCGAGAGAGTGGCAGAGCGGACACTGCGCCTCCGGTCTCACGACATCGGTACCGAACGGATAGAAGCGACGAAGATTGGCGCCGCAAACCGTGCAGAGGTGCGAGGTGCCGCCGTACTTGATCTTTCGCTTGAGCTCTCCGATAAGGCCCATCGGCAGATTCCCTCGTGGTGTGGACAGGGGGTAATCGATAAAGTGATTGTAACCTGAGTCGGCATCAAGGAGAAACACAACCTGAAGACGGTCGGCGCTTGCGACCAGGCGGAGCTAATGAATCAGGGTGAGCTTTCGGGTCCAAGCGCCTTCGCTCGAGCGAACATGCAGAAAGTAGATGCCCGGTGGAAGTTCATGACCACGACTATCCCTGCGATTCCACGAAACGGAGTGAAACCCGGGGGTCGAGGGAAAGGCGGGCAGTTCGCTCACGAGTCGTCCCGCATAGTTGTAGAGGGAGTAGCTCACTTCCTTCATCTCACCCGGTATGGCGAGACGGATCGTCTCGACCGAACGACCTAGTGGGTTGGGCGCAAACGACAGGACGAGAGGGAGGCCGCTGTTCCCGGTAGTATCGCCGCCTCCTCCTGTCCCGCTTGTGTCGCCCGTGGACAGCTGGAAGTCGATAGGGGTCTTAAAAACTCCTGATACGTGAAAGCGTGGATCCAGAACGCGATAGCTCGATGCCCGTGCCGCCCAGTCGTTCTCGTTCGCTCCGCAGACCGTCATCTCGAGAAGCGTTTCGCCATCAGGATCGACCGGTTCGCCGTTAACAATGACCAACCGGACGGAAGCTGCGTCAGCCGGAAGCAAATAGGCCGTCGGATCTGTCCAGATCGATGAGAGCGCCCACTGAATTCCGTGATGCTTGATCGGGTCTACGGCGAACGTAAATTCAATAGCACGAATGGAATCGATCCCCTCACTATAGAGAGTGAAGACCGACCCGGTCGTATCGTCGTCACCGCATGGGGCGAATGACTGTCCGAAGTAAAGCCATTGGGGAGGGGGATAGGCGAGTTGATCCGCTGCTTCGGCCGTCGGCTCGTCAAACAGGGAGAATAGAAGGGTGAGATCCGAATTGTCGACGAATCCGTCACCGTCGATATCTTCGCACCCGGAACCACCGGCCGACTGAATGGCATCGAGCAGGTAGCCCGCATCTCCAAGATCGACGGTGAAGCTGGTGTCCAGGTCGGGCGTGCTAAAGGGGATCGTGTCGTTTCGTACGTCCAAACTGTCCCCCCAATGAATGGCGAGCACGAGATTGCCGCACCCCCCAAAGCTGGTCATCGGAATGTTCAGCGTATCGGGAAACGTGGAGACCACAAAGAGTGATTCCGCCGTGCCGTTTGCGGCGAGAGAGGAGTCCGTGGGGTAGACGGTTACAAGAAAGGAGTCGGACATCTCGGTCGTGAGAATGGCGCCGAGTGAATCGAGCAGTTCGGCAACGACTGTGACAGGCGCCGGCCAGTCGGCCGCACTGTATTCGCGGTCGCTCGCGCGAACGGATACGGTCTTTGCGAGTTCACGGCCGCTCAGTGGTTCCTGGACCGTAACCGAGATAGAGTCGGAGTAGCCTCCCGAACTCCCGACCAGAATTCCGATACCCGGAGAGAGCCCGACGAAATTGCCGTTGGAATCGATTGAGCCGAGCCCACCCAGGACGAGCCATGTAATCGAATCACTTCGAGTGTTACCGAATCGATCGCGCGGCGTGGCGGTAAATTGCAATCCGCCCCCCAGGGGGATACTCACCTGTTCCGGCGAAATATCAACCCCGGCGAGAGCGGCCGGCAAAGTCACAAGATGGAGCGTATCGCTCACACCATTCACCGTGGCAACGATATTGCCGTCGCCGGCAAGGGTGCATGAGAGGGCGTTTCCGTCCATGGAGGTGCAGCCGGCCTCCGACAGGAAGATAACTTCGCTCTCTACATCATTCCCATTGCCATCCAGGATCGAAGTCTGGAACAGGGCAGTTTCTCCCGCCACAACCGTATCCGGCCCCGTCAGGTCGATCGATGCGGGTGCGCCGGGAACGATCGTAACGGTCGTCGATTCGCGAAACGCCCCCGTTTCGGCCTTGATCCACTCGATGCCGGTCAGCTGGGGTAGATAGAGTCCTTCCTCATTGATCGTTCCCAGGCCGTCAGATAAGTGCCATGCCGGGGAGACAGCAAGCGTATCGCCGTCGTTCGTGAAGCCGAACAGCGTGAATCGCGCGGTTGAATCGGCTGAAATGACCGGTGAAACAGGATCGAGGAAAGCCCCGACAAATCCGATGACCACATCGGCGGGGACGGAGTCGGAAACTGAACCGGTAGTAGATCGGATCCAGCCGCTCCCTTCACCGTCTGCCGTGAACAAGCCGGATGAATCGATGTTGCCGAGTGAATCCGTAATGGCCCAGGTGACAGTTGATTCGATCGGGTGGTTCAGGCGGTCAAAGACGATGGCGTGGAGACGGAGAGTATCTCCCCGCGTGACGATCGGCTCCTCCGGTGTGATCTGCAGGTGGTCCGGATCGCCGGGGAGTATGAACAATGGCACGGGCCTGGCCACACTACCGATCGATGCCGTGACCGATGTCAATCCCGGGTGAAGTGCGATGAGGGTTCCGGATCCGATGACCTTGGCGATCGAGTCGGCGACAGACCACGTGACCGGTTCCGCAATCGGGTTGCCGGCCGCGTCATAGGGCACTGCCGAGATCACCAATGTGTCTCCCGCCTGGGCGAAGAGGCTCTCAGGTTGGACGGCGATCGAGTCGGCCGGGCCGGTGCTGATCAGGATATACGCTGTATCGGCGATTCCGTCAACGATGCCATAGACCGGAATCTGGCCGGGCCGGATAGCGCGGAATAACCCGGTTGAATCGATCAGGCCGAGCGTATCGCCCAGTTCCCAATCAGGCGCGACATCAACCGGGTTATCCCAGGAGTCGTAGCCCGTTACCTGAAAGATGAGCGAATCTCCCGACGTGAGCGTGGTGTCGCCCGGCAGGATCTCGAGCCGGACGAGCGGGCCCGGGCCAGCATAAACAGAGAGCCTGTTCCCATCGCTTCCGTTGCTGTTGGCGTCTCCCGCATTGAGCCGGATCGGCGGGTCCCCGAGAAGTGTGGATGCGACTCCGGCCTCGAAATAAAGGGAGTCGACCGGAATGGATGCCGGCGGAGTCATGCTGAAACGAAATGAGACAGTGCCCGAAGTAATCGAACTATCAAGAACGACCCGGAGCGTATCGCCGATCACGATCGAACTGTCACCCAGCTGGTGGCCGTCCCGCTCGGCACCTGAATAGCTCAAGTAGGTCGCATTGTCGGGGAGAACGATTGAAACCAGGTCCCATCCGGCGGCCGATGAGTCGGTCAGGTCCGCGTCTACCCAGATCGTACAAGCGACCTCGGGAGATCCTGCTACCCAGTATCGAGGAAGCAACTCCGCACGGCCTCCGTCGGTCAGGGTAGCGGGTGCGATCACGAACGGTGCGGAGATCGATTCCCCTGTCTGGTCGCTCGTGTCGGTTGCCGTAATCTTAAAGAGAGCGTTCCCGGAATATGCGCCCGACGCCGTCCAGTTGTAGGAGACGTCGTTTTCATCGAAACTGCCGAGATGTTCCGGGAACGTAGCGCCCCCGTCTCGTGAAAGATAGAGATCGAGATTCAGGCTCTCCGATTGCCCGTTCAGGTCAGACACGCTCCACTCGAACGGGATCTGCTCACCCGGCCTTACGACCGGAGGGGGAGCAGTCGTCGACACGACCGGTTTGAAATCAAAGATCGAAATCTCGAGATCCATGAACGTTCGCACTCGCCCACCTGTAAACTGACGAGTGTACCTGTCGTGCCCGATGGGTGAGTTAGCCCGGACGGCGTCACCGATCGGTGTGCCGATGTGCGTTTTCAATGTGTCATAGATATCGAACCACCAGAGAGTCTGATATGTGACCTTTTTTGGGTCACCCTTCCAGTCGACCGCTGTTCCCCAACCGGTCATGCAGTACCAGCCATCACTGAGAAGGCTGCCCCCTATTGTCCAGCGAACGAACTCGTCCAGATCAGGATGGTTGTAAGGGGTCTGCTTGGTCGAAAGATCGAACGGATCGAGTTCATACTGTGGATCGGTGTTGATGGTCAGGAGCCCGGAGAGTTGTTGCGGCGTCTTGGAATAGAGCGTGTCTCCGCCGAGATAGCCACGCAATGGATCGGTCATCGATCGCTCGTAGCCATCGTTGTGTTCATCCGGATGGCCCTCGTGGTACCGGCCGTTTACCCACTGGAATGCCTCTTCCGGAAGATAGCCATTTACGGTGAAGAGGTAATCATCCCCGATCTCCCTGCGCAGAGTCGCGCAGAATGTGTCCACGCCTGCGCTCCACCACTCTTCGAGTTCCTCGTCCTTGTCACCGATGCCATCCCGGTTCGCATCGATCGAATCTACGCCGACCGCCCAGCGTTGGGGGACCTTGTGCCACCACGCCATCGTGCTCATGAGGGCATCGATCCTGACGCCGTCAATGAGATCGGGGTAGGCATGCACAGTGGTTGCGGCGATCCGCTTGGCGAATTCCCTCGAGACTTCGATGTTCGCCATGTTGGGGTGACCTTGATCGCACGGTGCATCGACGTCCAGGAACCACTTGTTACCATTCTTGTCGTGGAGGATCCAGTCCTCGATGTTGGCGTCGACAAGCGCCCCCCATTCAGCGCGACCGGGCGTTTCGTTGCTCCACCAGTTCGAGCAGGTGAAATTGCCGCTCCACATCTGTAGAACCACGAGATCGGGATTTTCGGCACGCAGAAGGGCGAGAGAATCGATGAAGCCGTTGCTGGTTGTCATACCCCAATTACCGATCTCGATGATGTCGTACTGCCTGAGCCCGGCCCAGTCGGAGGGCTCCATTCGACTCTTCATGGTCTGGTAGATCTTGGGGTAGATATCCGGATTCGGCATGCGGGGATCTGCGGCTGCAGGTCCCGCGTAAAGGACTGTCAGCAGGCAAAGCAATGCAAATCGAGAGACGAGTAGTCGCACGAAGCCAGACTCCCCTTCATCATGCGCCCGATCGGCGCACGGAGTTTCATGCTGAATGTGGTGTCGGGGAGGACACCTTGCCGGTTTTCTGCGAATCTGCTGCAAAACAGGCAAAAAAGCGCGTGCCGGAAAGAGCGGAAGCACGCATTCGAGGAATAGAGGGTGCAAGACGTGGACCTGCGAGGTGGGTAGGAGAGATCCGCCAAGGTCGGGAGTGGTCAGATAAGCGGATCCGGTCAAAATTTCATCATACCGGACCGACGCTTCGCTATACTTCGCGAGTCATTGTAACCACCTGAATCTTAGGGGAGATCAGCCTTGAAAGCTGGATCGGCAGTGGTTCGCGCGTTCGTCTCCGGCCTCGTGGCCGGGGGGGCGGCCGGATTGCTGTCGAGCGTTCTTTTCACCCCGGCGATCGCAGCCGCATACCCGTTTTCCATGCTGGTTTACGGCCTCGGCGGCGGCGTCACCGCTGCTGTTGCCGTGGCCGCCCTTGCCCGACTGACTGCTCCCCAAAACGCTCTTCGCCTCGTCAGTATCGCCTGGATCGCGTTTTTCCTCTTCTTCGTACTGGTCTACTGGGGAAACAAGTCGCTCCTTCCGGCCACCCCGTTCAGAAGCGGGAAGAGTCTGGCGCTCGATTTCGGAGCGCTTGTCATATCGGTTGTTTGTGGTGTGGCACTCACGTCATTCCTGACCCGCATGGCCAGGCGGCCCGCCGTGCTGGCAGGAATCACGCTTCTGCTGATCGCTCTGCCGCTCGCCGCCTTGATTGCGCTAATACGAGGCGGGTTGTCTTCGTTCGACCCGGCTGATCCATCGCGCCCGTCCGTTCTTCTCGTCTCGATCGATACGATGCGTGCGGATCATGTCGGATGCTACGGCTACGGGCGAGAGACATCGCCATTCATCGATTCGCTCGCCGCTGTCGGGATCCGTTTCGACCAGGCGATCTGTCCCGTGCCCCAGAGCAGTCCCTCCCATGCTTCCATGCTCACCGGCCAGGCACCGTACACCCACGGTGTTCGGGAAAACGGCTACCATCTTGACGATCGGGTGACGACAGTCGCCGAGTATTTCGAGGCAGCGGGATATTTGACCGGCGGGTTTGTCACGAATCTGCTCCTGGGCAAGCAGTTCGGATTTTCCCAGGGCTTTCAGACATACGTTGAATCGGGGCAAGTGGAGAAGCTGAGCCGCCCGAGGCTCAGCATGTTATGGCAGACGTTGGCGCTGAAAGAGATCATCGATCGGATTCGCTACGAATTCGCGGGCGGCGTTGATCAGACCTTGCTCGTGACCCACCGGTGGCTGGACAAAGTTGGCGATCGGCCGTTCTTCCTCTTTTTCCATCTGCTCGATCCGCACGCTCCTTACGCGCCGCCCGAGCCTTATCGCTCGATGTTTCCGGTGGAGCCGGGGCGCGTGGCCGAGGGGGACTGGACAGATGCCGGAAAAGACCCTTTGCGCCTCGCAAGTAATATCTCACTCTACGATGGGGAGATCGCTGCTGCGGACGCCAAACTGAAGGAACTCTTTGATCATCTCAGGCGTATCGATAGGGTGAACAATCTGATTGTCGTCGTCACATCCGATCATGGAGAGAATCTGGGCGATCACGAGCCCTATTTTCGGCACGAAGATGTGTATGATTCAGTACTCCGCGTGCCACTCATAGTGTTGTACCCCGGCATGGTGGCCCGAGGGACCGTAATCGGGGAAATCGCCCAGAATCATGATATCGTTCCGACCGTACTCTCTCTGGCGGGACTGGAGGGCGAAACGTTCGACGGCGAAGACTGGACACCTCTCATGGAGGGGGAGCGCGAGGAGGATTCCCTTCGCCTGGCGCTTTGCAGGCACGGGCGACGCTATGCGCTCCGTGGGCGGGACTGGAAGATGACACACAACCTGAAAACCGGTGAACGGAAACTATTCGATCTCCGGCAGGATCCCGGTGAGCGAATCGATCGATCGTCCGATGATCCCGATCGGCTGGCTCGCATGGATGAGCAGTTGCTCGCGCTCATCGCCGAGGTGGAACCGGAGGACCTGACCGGAGACGAGGGGCGGGAACTCATGAACGAAATGGACTCGGAGACACGCGAACGTCTCCGTGCTTTGGGGTATCTGGACTGATGAAAATTATGAAGCTTACATTCCTTCCCTTACTATTGGGTCTGCTGGCCTCGCCGGCGGACGGGGCGGGCGATGAGATCAGGCCGAACGAGATTCGTGCGGCCATCGCCTTTTTCAACCGATTCTCGAAAACCGAAGTGGCCATGCCGAGCGGAAAGGAGATCGATGAGATTCTCCGAGGTGACGTGGCGAAGCGTCGGGTGAAGACTGGTGGTCCTGATGATCCCCAGCGTGCGATCGGGTATATCCTGATCGATGAGCCGAGACAGTCGGTCTGGCTCGCCGCGCTCGATCCGACGTTTGAACCGATTGAAGGTCTCAGCATGCTTCTACTGGCGGATCTCGGGCGGGGGAACGCCGACTGGTATCATCACCTGGATCTTCCATGGCCGATTGCCGACCGGCACTGGATCATCAAGCTGCGGAATACGATCAATCTTTCTGAGAATACGAGGGGAAGAGCCTGGGAGCAGACCTGGACCCTCGCGGAAGATGGAAAGCCTCTGGCCCTCCGCTCGGTCGCTGCAGGCAAAGTCGAGGGACTTGACCTCGAGACCGCCCGAAACTCGATCTACACTCCGGTCAATCATGGAGCGTGGATCGCCATCAAACTGCGCGAGGATAAAACTCTCCTCATCTACCATGTGACTACCGTAGTCGGTGGCCTGATACCGGACAGCTTCGTCTTACGGTGGGCGATGGCTACGCTCGATGATGTTCTGAACGAAGTGAAGAGCCGCGCTCCGAATATGGTCGCCTATCAGGCCAAGCTGGACACTCCATGGACCGGAGGAGACGGCGAGCCCATGCGGATTGAACAGGGACATTGGGTCGAGGGAGTTCACCAAAGGCGAGTTAAACTTAAGGGGATAATAGAATGAGTATTGCAGTCACGACTCCCACCGGGAACATCGGAAGAGCCCTCACCGACCGGCTTCTGAAAGCGGGTGCAGAGGTCACGCTTCTGGTCCGCGATCCGGCCAAGGTTTCAGAGTTCACAGCGCGGGGTGCGAAGGCTCTGCAAGGTTCGCTCGAAGATGAAGCTTATCTGATCGAAGCGACGGCGGGCACAGAGGCGCTTTTCTGGCTCACTCCGCCGGACTATGCCACTGACGATCTCCACGCTCATCAGCTGAAACTGGGGAAAGTCGCCGCCGCCGCGATCCGAGCGAACAAGATTCCTCATGTGGTGAATCTCTCGAGCGTGGGAGCTCAGCACGAATCAGGAACCGGGCCCATTAAAGGGCTTCACTTCGTCGAGAAGATGCTGGACGAGGTAGCGACGAACATCGTTCATCTCAGGCCGGCCTTTTTCATGGAAAACTTTCTGATGCATCTCGAAACGATCGGATCGATGGGGAGCATCTTCATGCCGACCGGAGGGGATAGCCGAATTCCGATGGTAGCGACCGACGACATTTCCGGAGAAGCGGCAAAACGGCTCCTTGATCGATCGTGGACCGGTCGGATTTATCAGGGCGTACACGGCCCGGCCAATCTCACATTTGATGAGGCGGCGTCCGGGATCGGTGAGGCGCTCGGCCGGGAAGTCAACTACGTGGCTGTGACTCCGGACCAGGCGAAGGACGCGATGATGGGGATGGGCCTGACCGCCGACCTTACCGAGTCGTATCTCGAAATGTACGTCGGTATGGGGAAGGGCTTGCTCGAGCCGGCGGAGAGTCGTTCCGCCGAGACAACGACCAAAACCACTATCGCTGAATTTGCCCGGAAGATGATGGGCCCGGCACTCAAGGGGTAGCCTGGACTTGGCGGGTGGCGGACAGCTGACTACTTCGCGTAGTACCTGGAAATCGCAGGCACGAGGTAGTCGGCGAACGCGCTATCCGCATCGTATTTCGGTTCCCAATCCCAGTCGGATCGAGCGAGCGAGTCATCCACGTCGCCAGGCCAGGAGTCGACAATCGCCTGTCTCTTCAGATCCGGCTCGAACGTCACCACAGCGCCGGGAAAGTGACGGATGACCCGATCACGAATGGCGCCCGCCGTGAGAGAGAAACTCGTCACATTATAAACCCGCCTGGTGAGCTGCGATTCTTCAACTGCGGCAAGCTTCAGGATAGCGTCGATCGCGTCCGGCATGACCATGAACGGAATGACCGTATCTTCCCGTACGAAGCAGGCATACGGTTTACCCTGAGCTGCAGCGTGGATCATTTCAGGAGCAAAATCACTCGTTCCCCCCTGGGGCAGAGTGTCGGCGCTGATCAGTCCCGGATACCGGAGGCATCGAAAGTCCACGGTGACCGGTTCTTTTTCATCGGATAGCTGCCGGTAGTGATCAGAGTAGTAGCGGCCGAGCTGCTCACAGTAGAGCTTGTTACAGCCATACATTGTCGTCGGCTTCGTCCACCGCCACTCCTTTACTTTCGTCTCCGCCGCTTTGATCCCGAGGTCAGGGAGGCCGAAGATAGCGATGGAACTGGGAAACAGAAATTTTACCGGTTCCGCCTGCCATGTACCTTGAGATAGCGCAACCTTCAGAAGGCTGAGCGTCCCTTCCACGTTCACTTCGTGGGCGGATTCGGGGGTGAACTCGGCACGGGTGGAAAGAAGCGCGGCCAAGTGATAGATCTCACGAATCTTGTACTCGCTCACGATCCGCTCGATCAGGTGCTTGTCGAGTATGCTCCCCTCGTAGGTTTCTCTGCAAAGGCCGGCGATCCGGGGATCGATCGGTTGAAGATCGAGGGCCAGAATATTTCTGGTCCCGTTGGCGGAGAGGCTGCGGATGAGCCCGTGTCCGACCTCACCGTTCGCCCCTGTTATAAGTGCAGCCGGCTCCCGCATGTATAGGCTCCTTCCTGAACGAGGATTGGCGGCGATTCACCCGGGCTCGAGTAATCCCGCGGAGAGTAATTAACCTACACGATCGCATGACAGACCGGGCCGGACAAGAGCGGAGCGGAAGAAACCGGGCTTCCGACCGGGTGACCTCCCCGGATCCCTGCTTTCTCAGGCTCCATTTGCATCAGCCGGTACTCCCGTATATTGTGAGCCGGGGACGCTCCGAGGAAACAGATCTCAGTCTCAGGAGGGATGATCTGGCCACACCGATCGGACATGCACTTGCCGGAATCGCTGTGGCGTCGCTCCTGCGGCCTGCCTGGAACAGGGTGGGCGTGACGGGCATTTCAGCAGGCATTTCATCAGACAGCGGTCCCATCGGCTTCTTCAGCCGATGGGCGCCCTACATGGTGGCCGGTTTCTTCTCCGTCGCACCGGATCTTGATTTTCTTCCCGGCATTCTCATGGGGAAGCCTGCCCTCTACCATCAGGGGATCACACACAGCATCGCTTTTGCGCTGTGTGCGGGTCTGATCGCCGGCTCACTTCCCATAACCGGAATCGCGCGTCGTCACATGTTCGCGCTCGCCGCATTCGGCTGGATTTCCCATCTCGCCATGGACCTTGTCGGTCCCGACGGGCGGCTTCCATACGGGATTCCCCTTTTCTGGCCGATCAGTTCCGAGCCGTTTCTTTCTCCCATACAGCTCCTTATGGGTGTAAGCCATGTCGCTTCCACTCACGATTCGACATCCATGTGGATTTCCTCGGTCATCAGCGCGCGGAATGCCCTCGCCCTTGCCATCGAGATCGTCTGGACAGTGCCGCTCATCGTTCTAGCTCGATGGTTCGACAGGAGGCAGGTGTAGCCGTTCTTTTCCGTGGTCGATATTTGAGTTAGCATGATGGCGCCTTTCGGAGATGCGATGAAGATCTGGATCACATGGGAAAGACACAGGCGTAGTGTTGAACTCGCCGAGGCGTTTGGTTGTGAGTATCGAGAGATCGATCACAATAATCTGCCTCGCCCGTTACGTTATCTCAGGAGCGCTCTGGATACGGTGGCGATCCTGTTCGGCCGGCGTTTCAGCGTGGTATTCGTGCAGTCCCCCTCGATTTTCCTGGCATGGATCGCCGCGATGTTGAAGCCGTTGCGGGGTTACGTTCTCGTGATCGATGCACATAATGCCATCCCGAACTACGCCGGTAATCCTGACCGAATCCTTCGCGGGATCGTCGGATCAGCGCTTCGCCGTGCGGACTGGACCTTTATCAGCAATGGAAAACTGGCGGATTCCACCAAGGTTCTAGGGGGAACCCCGATCGTGCTTCCCGATCGACTGCCGGATATCGGTCGCGCTCCCCTGCCTGCTCGATTCGCCGATATGACAGGGCCTCTGTTTACTTTGATCTGTTCCTACAACTGGGACGAACCGATCGGCGAGTTTCTGGAAGCGGCTTCCGGGATCGACGAACCGTTCACCCTCGTCATAACCGGCAGGAAAAGTAAGGCGGGAAGTCTGCTGCGATATGAATCGGACAGGGTCATCTTCGCGGATTACATCCCGGCTGGTGAGTTCGAGGGGCTGATCCAGAATTCAGACCTGCTCATCGACCTTACAACTGACGAGAAGGTGCTCGTATGCGGCGCTTACGAAGCGGTCTCGGTGGGCGTTCCCGTTCTGCTGATCGGTTCGGAGATCGCCCGCCGTGTGTTCGCGGAAGGAGGGCTCTATGCGGAGAACAGCGTCGAAGACTATCGGCGTGTAATTCGCGAGTATCTCAGTCATCCTGAGCGTTACAGCGAACGGATGCGTACCTTCAAACCTCAGTTCGAAAAGGAATGGAACGATACATTCGAACCGATCCGTCGGATCATCGAGGAATCAGTGCGGTCTTGAACGAATGAACGAAACAATTGCCAATCTGATTTATCGTTCTGCTGCCGTTTTCAGGCGAGAGGCGACTTTCCGTTATCTGCAGGAGTACGAGCGTCCCGGTCTTCGGAGTCCGGCGGAGATAATCGAGTATCAGAATATCGCCATCAGTAATCTCTTTCGATTTATCAGCAAGAAGATCCCCTTCTATCGAGATGGTCAGTTTTCTTCTTTTGAGTCACTGCCGGTGATCAGCAAGGCCATGTTGAAAGAGAACGCTGCCCGGTTCATGAGCGGCGCTCCCGCCGGAGGTGTGACAGTCAAAATTACGTCGGGATCGACGAGCGAACCGCTCAAGGTTTACAAGGACCGGGAGGCCATGGCTCGGGAGCAGGCGGCAACCTACAGGAGCTATGGGTGGGCGGGCATTCGTCCCGGCGCGCGGCAGGCCCGGTTCTGGGGTGTGCCGCTTCAGAGGGGGGACGCCTGGAAGCACAAGGTGCGCGATTTCCTTCTCAACCGGTCGCGCTATTCCGCATTCCGGTATAATGAGAGGACATTCGAGAAGTATCTCGCCCGTATGAGACGTCAGAGCCCCTCTTACATCTATGGATACACATCGGTTATCCATGACTTCGCACGGTACCTGATCGACAGTAAGCTCGATGGACGGCCCTTGCCGGAGCTTCGAGCCGTAATCCCGACCGCCGAAATACTGACTGACTCCATGAGGAGCGACATGGAACGCGCCTACGGGGTCAAAGTATTTGATGAATACGGCTGTGCCGAAGTCGGATCGATCGCCCACGACTGTGAGCAGGGTAGGCTGCACATCAACAGTGAGAATCTCTACGTTGAAATACTGACGGATTCGGGGGAGATCGTATCAAAGGGTGAAGGCCGGTTCCTGCTGACCGAACTCCACAATCGGATCGAACCTCTCGTGCGGTACGATTCGGGCGACTACGGGATACTGACGAAGAAGACATGTCCCTGCGGCCGCCCCCAGCAGCTACTCGAAAATGTGCATGGCCGGGCCTACGACACGGTGATCGGCCCTGGCGGCGCCAAATACAACGCGGCATTTTTTTCGTATATCTTTAAAGAGGTACAGCATGAAGGTGAGGCGATCAGGCAGTTCCAGGTCATTCAGAACGACCAGGAGATCACTTTTCGCATTGTACGAGGAAGAGATTTCGAGCCTGGCGTGGAAGAGACGCTGAACAGGCTTCTCGCGGACGAGTTCGGCGATCATTTTTCGACGCGGTTCGAGTATGTCGATTTTATCGAGAGGGAGCGGTCAGGCAAGCTGCGCCAATTGAAGCGTATCTCACCAATCGATCCGGAGATGAAGGAACATTGAATTCTGGGGCGGATTAACGAATTACGGGAATATTCCGATAGGGATAGTACTGATCTGTGTCGATGGGGTCTTCCCCCGTACAAACATGCTTCTCCCGGCCGGGAGAACAGTGTAAGAATGGAGCTGGATCGTTCTGATCCAGGGAGGTTGTCCCTTTGAAGTATCTCATCGGGCTCGGGGTGACCCTGATGGCTGTCTGGTTGCTCTGGTCAGGGCACTACAGCCCGCTTATTATTTCGTTCGGTGTCGCCTCATGCGCGTTGGTGCTTGCGATTACGCACCGCATGAACGTCGTGGACAACGAAGCCGTGCCGGTCGAGATCACAGGCAGGCTCCTGATCTACCTCCCCTGGCTTGCCTGGCAGGTGATTCTGTCGAATCTCGCCGTTGCCAGAATCATCCTCTCGCCATCCCTGCCGATCGCCCCGCGTCTGATACGCACGCCTGCCGGCCAGAAAGGGGAGGTGGGCCGCGTGATATTCGCTAACTCGATCACACTCACGCCGGGTACGGTCTCCTTGATCGTCAATGATAATGAGATACTGGTGCACGCCCTCACCCAGGAGGCCGAAGACGATCTTCAGTCCGGTAAGATGAACGAACAGGTCATTCGAGTGGAAGGGAATGCGTGATGTACGCTGTTGCGATCGTTTCCGTTCTTGCGACGATGTTTCTCGCGGTTTCCCGCGCCTTTGCCGGGCCGACCGTGTTCGATCGAATTCTTGCGGTCAATACATTCGGGACCGCTACTGTTCTCTTCATCTCTGTCTATGTCTTCATGGGAGGGAGACCCGATTTTCTCGATCTCGCCCTCGTCTATGCCCTGCTGAACTTTATCGGTACGATCGCCGTTCTCAAGTTTCTGCAGTTCGGAAACCTGGCGGTGGGCGGGGAGGATGAAGGGGGCCTCGATTCGTGATGGAATTGATCCTGGATATGGCGAGTTGGATTCTCATCGTGGTCGGTTCGGTTTTCTGCGTGATCGGTGCGGTCGGCCTGCTTCGGATGCCGGATTTCTATTCCCGCATTCACGCAAGCGGGATCACTGACACACTCGGCGCCGGTTGTATTCTAGGAGGTCTCCTGCTCCAGTCCGGTCTGACGCTCGTTTCCGTCAAGGTCGCTTTCCTGCTGTTCTTTGCGTTAATCGCTAGTCCGACTGCCGCCCATGCCCTCGCCAAGGCGGCCTATCTGACCGGCGAGAAGCCGCTCACCAGGAGAGGGAAATCGGCGTGACGTTCGTTATCGACATCCTCTTGCTTGCCATGCTCGCAGCCACGGCCATAACGATTACGCGGCTACGGAGCCTGTTTGCTGCCGCCATGCTCACCGGCGTGTACAGCTTTCTTTCAGCCTGCTGGATGACCGCTCTGGACGCGGTCGATGTGGCATTCACGGAAGCTGCGGTGGGCGCCGGCATTTCGACCGTAATCATGCTCGCCGCTCTTGCGCTGACCACGCGGGAGGAGAAGCGTCCGAAACATTCGCGCATCCTTCCCCTATTCGTCGTCTGTGCCACCGGCGCCGTGTTGATCTACGGCACACTGGATATGCCCCGTTTCGGTGATCCGGCAGCGCCCGTACACCAGACCGTAGCGCCCCGTTATCTTCAGTCCTATGAAGAGACTCATATCCCCAATGTGGTGACTTCTGTACTGGCGAGTTTTCGTGGGTACGACACCTTGGGCGAAACAGCAGTCGTCTTCACAGCCGGTATCGGGGTGATGCTCCTGCTGGTTCGTTCCAAGAGGTTGAAGCAGGATCGTAAGTCGAAGAACAATGAATCGGAAGAACCGGCTCAGGATAATCCTAAGAAGAAAGATCCGAAAAACCACATCGCGGAGAATTGCATTCTATGAAGCGACATAGTGTTCTTCGCGTAGTAGCGAAATTATTTCTGCCGTATATTCTTCTCTTCGCGCTCTATGTTCAGTTTCACGGAGACTTCGGACCGGGCGGCGGTTTCCAGGCGGGAGTGATCTTTGCCGCGGCCTTCATTCTTTACGCACTCATCTTCGGTCTTCGCACCGCCCACAAAGTGGCAAGTGCCGATCTCCTTCGGATCCTGATGGCGGCGGGGCTGCTGCTATACGCAAGCGTTGGAATCGTTACCATGCTGAAGGGGGGAGCGTATCTCGACTACAACTTTTTACGGCACGATCCTGTCCATGGACAGCACCTCGGTATCCTCCTCGTCGAACTCGGCGTCGGGGTGACCGTAGCGGCAGTCATGGTGACCATCTTCTTCGGATTCGCGGACAGAAAGAACCGGTAATGGACTACTTCGGCCTCTACAATTACTGGATCGTCATCTTTCTCATGATGACCGGCTTCTACATCGTGATATCCAGGGACAACCTGATCAAAAAACTAATCGGGTTGAATATCTTTCAGACATCCGTTTTTCTTCTCTTTATAACGATGGGGAAAGTCAAGGGAGGGACGGCGCCGATCATCAATCATCATTTCGATACCTATTCTAACCCCCTTCCCCACGTTTTGATTCTGACAGCGATCGTCGTCGGTGTCGCTACAATGGCGGTCGGGCTGTCGCTCGTGGTGAGGATCAACGAGGCATACCATACGATTGAAGAGGACGACATTCATCTGGTGGAGGAAGAGCCTTGATAAGAGAGAACCTTCCGGCACTCCAGGTGGTGATTCCTCTCATGGCGGCGCCGATCTGCATTCTATTTAAGAACGGCCGGGCGGCCTATGGTATCGCTCTCGCAGCAACCCTGTTTGCGTTCGGTGCGGCGATCTCCCTTCTCACGCAGGTGCTCGGAGTCGGTCCGATCTCTTATGAGCTCGGTGGCTGGGCGGCGCCCTGGGGGATCGAGTACCGCGTGGACTATCTCAGCGGGTTCGTACTCGTACTCGTTTCGGGCATGGGAGTCGTGGTGCAGCTCTTCTCCCCGGCCAGCATCAAGCGCGAGATCGACGAGGAGAAGCACTACCTGTTCCATTGCGCCTTTCTGCTCTGCCTGACCGGCCTGCTCGGCATCGTGATTACCGGCGATGCCTTCAACGTCTTCGTCTTTCTCGAGATATCCGCTCTCTCTTCGTATATCCTGATCAGCCTCGGAAAACACCGCCGGGCTCTTACATCAGCTTATCAATACCTCATCATGGGCACCATCGGGTCGACCTTCATTCTGATCGGGATCGGCCTTCTCTACATGATGACGGGAACTCTCAACATGGCAGACATCGCCGCGCGCATCGGTCCTGTGGCGACCACGCGTACCGTGCTCGCCGCATTTGCATTCTTCACCGTCGGTGTCAGTATCAAGATGGCGCTCTTTCCCCTTCATCTCTGGTTGCCGAATGCCTATGCTTATGCGCCTTCTGTGGTCACGGCGTTCCTAGCAGCGACGGCCACGAAAGTTGCTGTCTACGTCCTCATCCGTTTTACGTTTACGATCTTCGGAGAGCATTTTGCGTTCGAAGAGACACCGGTAGCGACTCTTCTCATGCCGCTCGCGCTCATCGGAATTGTTGTTGCGTCATCAATCGCCATCTTTCAGAAGAGCGTCAAGCGCATGCTCGCCTATTCGAGTGTCGCCCAGATCGGTTACATCGTGCTTGGGGTGAGTTTCGTATCTGTTACGGGGCTGACAGGCGGGATCGTGCATCTCTTCAATCACGCCCTCATGAAGGGGGGACTCTTTCTCGCGGTCGCATGTGTTGTGCTACGGATCGGATCGGACAGGATCGACGACTTCGCCGGTCTCGGTCGCCGGATGCCGGTCACGATGTTCGCGTTCGTTGTTGCGGGTCTCAGCATGATCGGCGTACCGCTCACTGTCGGCTTCATCAGCAAGTGGTTTCTGATTCAAGCGGCGATCGAGAAGGGGTGGTGGCCCGTGGCCGCCCTTGTTCTTCTCAGTTCACTTCTGGCCGTCGCCTATATCTGGCGGGTCGTGGAGATCGCGTACTTCCGGAAACCGCCTGAGGGGGAAGATCGTATTACCGAGGCGCCAGTATCAATGCTCTTGCCCATGGGCGCGTTGATCCTCGCCACGATTTTCTTCGGCCTCAATACCGAAGCGACCGCCGGGGTAGCCAGACAGGCTGCTGAATACCTGATGGGAGCGGTTCGATGACCAGCGAATTCGCACTTATCGCGGCCCCGATCATTCCGCTGGCGGCGGCGCTTCTCGTTTCTCTCAGTGGGAAGATCCCGAACCTCAGGGATAGCTTCTCCGTACTCGCAGGAATCATCCTCTTCGGTACAGTGGTTTCCATCGTTCCCGACATCATGGCAGGCGGACGCCCCGCTTTCACTGTAGTCGAGGTGATGCCGGGGCTCGCCCTCGGATTTCTGGTAGAGCCGCTCGGCATGCTCTTCGCCCTCGTCGCATCCGGACTCTGGATCGTCACGACGATTTACGCCATCGGCTATATGCGAGGCCACGAGGAATCGAACCAGACGAGGTTCTTCGCGAGTTTTGCGGTGGCGATTTTCGCCTCGATCGGAGTCGCTTTCGCATCGAACCTGCTCACTCTGTTCATGTTCTACGAATTACTGACTCTCTCGACCTATCCGCTGGTGACCCATCAGCGCACCGATGAAGCGATGCGGGCCGGTCGCGTTTATCTCGGCATTCTGTTCACCACGTCGATCTGTTTCCTGCTTTTCGCCGTGATCTGGACATGGGTCATTACCGGCACGACCGACTTTACGCCGGGAGGCATTCTCGCCGGCAAAGCTGAAGGGGCGACGGTGGGTGTGTTGCTTGCACTGTTCGCGTTCGGTACGGGGAAGGCGGCGCTCATGCCCTTCCATCGCTGGCTTCCCGCCGCCATGGTCGCCCCTACGCCGGTGAGCGCCCTTCTGCATGCCGTGGCCGTCGTCAAGGCTGGTGTCTTTACGATCATGAAGATCGTCGTTTATATCTTCGGGATCAGTTTTCTGGCGTCAACAGGATCGAACCAGTGGCTCATCTGGGTGGCATCGGCGACGATCGTTCTCGCCTCCCTCGTGGCGCTCACCAAGGACAATCTGAAGGCGCGACTCGCTTACTCAACAGTCAGCCAGCTCTCTTATATCGTGCTCGGCGCGGCGCTCGCCAATCAGGCAGGCGTAGTGGGGGGGAGCATGCACATCGCCATGCATGCGTTCGGGAAGATCACCCTCTTTTTCTGTGCCGGCGCGATCTATGTCGCCCATCACAAGACCAAAGTGAGTGAGATGAACGGGATCGGCCGTCAGATGCCGATTACATTGTTCGCATTCCTGATCGGTTCGCTTAGCGTGATCGGGCTACCGCCGTTCGGCGGGTCATGGAGTAAGTGGTTCATCACCATGGGCGCCTATGAAGCGGAACAGATGATTCCCTTCGCCATTCTCATGGTGAGTTCGCTGTTGAATGTGGCCTATCTGTTACCGATCGTGTTTCGCGGATTCTTCCTGGCACCGAAGGAGACGAGCGATGACGGCCACGTTGGGCATGTCAGCGACCATGACGGTCCGAGCCCCGGAATCTGGAAAATCGGCGCCCTCCGCGAAGCGCCCCTCTTCTGCGTTCTGCCGATCTGCATGACCGCATTCGGATGTCTTGTTCTCTTTTTCTACGCGAGTGAAATGCACAAGATGTTACTCCCTCTCGGGGCACCGTAGGAGACCGGCATGGCTGACTCTCTTCAAAAAGATGAAAAGAAATACCTGTTTGATAATCCAAAAAACGTGAAGCGTGTTCTTTATGGGCTTTACACGATTTGTGCCGGGCTGTTTCTCATCGATTTTGTCTTTCACCGCCATGTGGAGCACACGGCAGAGAGGATTTACGGCTTTTATGGGATTTATGGTTTTGTCGCCTGTGTCGTTCTCGTGCTGCTTGCGAAAGAGATGCGCAAAATCTTGATGAGAAAAGAGAACTACTACGATCCTGAGGGAGAAGAGTAGGCCATGCCGGACGCCCTTCATCCCGCGTTCCTCTTTTTTGCCGGTGCGCTGCTGGTGGCGCTTCTTCGCGGCAAGGCGCAAGCTCTTGTCGCGTTGCTTGTTCCGGTAGTAAGCGCGGTCTTCGTGATCGGGCTCGGCGCCGGTGATGGCTGGACCGTCTCCTTCTTAGGTTATGAGCTTCAGCCGTTCCGGGTGGATAGGCTGAGCCTTCTCTTCGGATATCTGTTCCATATTGCGGCGTTCATCGGTCTTCTCTACGCATGGAAAGCGGGCGACACGCTGCAACGGGTCTCGGGGCTCCTCTATGCCGGGAGCGCCCTCGGCGCGGTATTTGCAGGCGACCTAATCACCCTCTTCGTCTTCTGGGAGCTTCTCGCAGTTACGTCGACTTTTCTGGTCTGGGGGCGCCGCACGCCTCGCTCGGTGAGGTCGGGACAACGCTATATCCTCATTCAGATTCTATCGGGTCTGACCCTTCTAGCAGGGACGATCATCTACTTCGTCGACACCGGCTCGCTCGAATTCTCTTTCATCGGCCTGGAGTCGGGGCTCGGGGCGAAGCTGATCTTTCTCGCATTCGGTATCAAGTGTGCCTGGCCGTTCCTGCACAACTGGCTGACCGATTCCTACCCTGAAGCTACACCTGTGGGCACTGTTTTCTTAAGCGCGTTCACAACGAAGGTAGCGGTGTACGCGCTGGCCCGCGCCTATCCGGGAACGGAGCTTCTCGTCTATATCGGAGCGGCGATGACGGCGTTTCCCATATTCTTCGCCGTAATCGAAAACGATCTCAGGCGCGTTCTCGCCTACAGCATGATCAACCAGATCGGGTTCATGGTGGTCGGCATCGGGATCGGTTCGGAGCTGGGAATCAACGGGGCGGTCGCTCATGCGTTCAATGATGTGCTGTTCAAGGGGTTGCTCTTTATGTCGATGGGGGCCGTCCTCTTCCGGACCGGCACCATGAATGGTTCCAACCTGGGCGGCCTGTATAAAAGCATGCCGATTACCACCGTCTTCTGCATGGTGGGTGCGGCGTCTATCTCGGCGTTCCCCCTCTTCAGCGGATTCGTCAGCAAGTCCATGGTGGTAACAGCCGTGCTCCACGAGCATCACAACGTTGTATGGTTCATTCTGCTCTTCGCTTCGGCGGGCGTTTTTCATCATGCCGGAATCAAGATCCCGTTCTTTGCATTCTTCGCTCATGATTCCGGAAAACGGGTAAAAGAAGCGCCGAAGAGTATGTTGATCGCCATGGCTATTTCCGCATTCGCCTGTGTGTTCATCGGCACTTTCCCATCGATCAGTCTTTACAGAATCCTGCCGTTCGCCGTCGACTATGTGCCCTACACAGCGACACATGTCTTGACGCAGTGCCAGATCCTCTTCTTCTCGGCACTCGCATTCACCTGGCTCAAACTTTCGGGGCTTTACCCGCCGGAACTCCGCTCTGTCAACCTGGACGTCGATTGGAGTTATAGAAAGCTGTTGCCCGCCGTCTCCCGAGGGGTCTACGCCATGGCGAAAACTTCAAGAGCCGCGATCGATGCGGGTGGCCTCGCGATTCTCCGCAAGTTGGGCCAAGCCTACTATGGACTGAACGGACCGGCGAGCCGTCTGGCGCGCACCTGGCCGACGGGAAGTATCGCTCTCTGGGCGGCCGTGTTGCTCGGCGTCTATCTGGTGATGTTCTACACGTAGTCCCAGATTCACACCCCCCGGCGCCTTCCTCCACGACGGTCGACCCTCCTCCCGAGGAGCCGCTGCGGGACTCCGAATGTCGTCCCTCGCTGGCTCGTTCGGCCGGCCTCTTTAGTTCCGGGGACACAATACTTAATTCCGCCAAAACGGGGCGTGGGAATTAAGTATTGTGTCCCCGGAACTAAAGAGGTCCCACCCGGCCTCGTCTCCCTAATTCTCCCGTGAGGAGGGTCGACCGCCGCGGAGAAAGGCACTGGTAGGCCGCACGTGGTTCGCGGAGAAGGGTATGGTTCGGTTGGCGGAGTTCTCGTTGTTCGGTTCGACCGTCACTCTCTCCTGAGGTATCCACGGGGCGTTGCGTGTTGCGAGGTGGGGCTACTTCCTGGGGGCTGTCCGGAGACGTATGCGTTTTCCTGACGGTACCGATCCGTTGTTCCGCCCTGTTCTTCAATTAATTTAGCTTTTCTATCGATTTCAAGAAATATTGCTTGACACGCTTCGGACCTCGCCGGTGTTCATTGTCGCAGGTGCCTATCCGGATTCCTATCCGAAGACCTCTCTTTATCAGGAATCAACTGGGAGCGATCTCATCTTTCCTTTTTCCAAATCACTGGCGGCTTCGCTTGTCGGGCGTCCCACGAAGCTGAAAAAGGGCATGTTAGAATGTCTGTGGGGCTTGGAACGACATGGGTGGACAGGAGGGGAAGATGATGGCGATGACGAAGAAGACGAAGCGATCGATCGAGCAGCTTTCCAACAATGCCGTGATTCAAGAAGGAGATCGGGCGGTTCGGAACGAACATGCATTGCTGATCTCCATTCTCGAATGTCTGAACGAAATTGAAAAACGATCTCTCTATTTGAAAGAAGGCTACTCCTCTCTGTTTGCCTTCTGCACCTGCCGCTGGAGCTACTCCCCATCCAAGGCGGGGAGGTTTATTGCGGCTGCCAGATGTATGAAACAATTCCCCGCGGCAAGAACGCTCCTGGTGGGTCGCAAGATCACTGTGTGTGGCCTCGCCAAGATCGCCCGTCTTCTTGCGGAGGGGAATCCCGAAGAGATCCTCCGATCGGTCTCCGGAAAGACATTCGCCGAGATTGAAAAGATTGTGGCTTCCCATCAGATCGCGCCGACGGTACGAGAATCCGTGCGGCCGATCGGCTCGATAGAGCCGGCTGACAGCACCCCGAACCGGGAAGAGAATGGCGATCTTTTTCAGGCGGAGAAATCCCGGAATCACACCCACGTGAGGCTGTCCAAAAAGTCTGATTCGCTGGCATATTTTCGTTATTCTGGGCAGAAGTGAAGGAGGGCCAGGATGAGCAAGTTCCGCACGCCACGAGATCGGCACCATGCGATGCTACTTCCGCCGACTCTCGATGAGTACGTACCCGCCGATGATGCTGTTCGATTCGTCGATACGATGGTGGAAGAGTTTGATCTGGAAGCGATTCTGTCTTCCTATTCT
>JALGYY010000037.1 GCA_025782575.1 bacterium | reverse complement strand
CCGAGGTTGACGATGGTATGGCCGGAGATCCCCTCAACATAGACTTCGTCCTCCCCGCCGCCGGTATTGAGTGTCGTCAGGCCCGTGTGCGTGTCCTCAATCGTGAAGAGATTGTTGCCGGGGCCGAGGTTAATCGCAAGCTGCTCGATATTATCAAATGTGATGCCGCCGGGTTGGTTTGTATGTCGCCCCAGGGCGTCGCCAATGATCCTGTCATTCCCCATGCCAAGTCCCGTAATCCGGAAGCGGTCTAAGGTCGAGAGCTGATCCGGATCTCCGAAGAGATTCACATCGTCAAAGAAGAGCCGCCCGATGCCGAATGCATTGGTGTTCGGGGAAAGAGCGGGATCGTTAAAGGAATTGATGTTGTCCGTGTCATTGACCGTCAGCCGGTCGGCCTGAGCATTCTCATCCACAAGGAAATTGGGGTTGGTCTCAGAGATAGTGAATCTGCTTTCTAATGTCGGAACTGAATCGTTCCCCGGAGGGGGGAACGGGCTGCTCCATTTTTTATTGATGTCTAAAACCCAATTACCGTCGATCTCGACACCTCCGGTGATGATCCGGATCTTGTTCTTTCCAGGCCCTTCCGTGATCTCGATCGTAAAGTCAATCAGATCGGTTGGGTCGAAGACGTCACCCGTTGGGGCAAAAAAGGCAGGATCGAGATCGGCGGGATCGATTGTTATCGTCGCCGGACCGGCAGCGGTCTCCTCCGTTGCCGCAAGCACGTCGCCGAGGCCCTCTAACATATTTCTTTCACCCGGTAACATGATCGGTTCCCGTTCCAGAAGGCCAGTGCGGTCGGCCCCTTCACCGCCGAGGATGAAGAGCGGCCCCTGGATGCTGTTGACCTGGTCCAGGGTGACGGGAAAGACCTTCGTGTCTCCTCCGTCGACGCGAGTGTCGTCTAAGGCCCGGACAAAGACCGCCTGAGGAGTATCCCAGTTCGTTGCATCGAAAGTAAGCGCGGCTGTAAAATTAAAACTGATGTTGTCGGAGGAGACCTGGGTTTGTTCAATAAAGGATCGGATACCGCCGGTACGCGAGGTCCGTGTCGGCTCGGCCAGGATGTTGACGGTGACCGTCTCGCCTAACTCCGGCGCCTTCGTCAGCACCACCTGATAGGTATCGTTCTTTGGGAATGTACCAAGAGGAGCAACACCCGAACTCTCGTCGAACTCGATAACATTGGTTGAACCATCGGACTGGATAATTCGGACACCGGGGGCGTCATTGTCCGCAATGTCGACGACGAACGTCCGAGAAACATCGGTATAACCTCCGCCGGAAGCCGACAGAACAAGATCGGAACGGTGGAAACCTTCCACGACGGCATCATTAAAGGCAACGACCTTGATCGTCCGGACCGTGTTGAAGTTGGATTGGGTAAAGGTCAGCTGCGTGATTTCAACCCCGCCTTCAAAAAATCGTAATTGCCCATCCGTACCGGGCACATCACTTCCAACGAGTGTGCTATTGAGGTTGACTATGACGTCGCTGGTAGGCATTGCTGAAAGGCGCACTTTAATGAAGTCGGCCCCGCCTTCGGCGTCCCCCTCGGCAACGCTGGTGTTTCCGCCGGTATCGGTATTTGGTCCATCGATCTGCTCGACCACGAGTGCGGGAGCATTGTCCCTGAAGATCTCGACGCGGACGTTCGGGATTGGGAGGCCGGAGAAGAGGCGGATCTCGTACTTGTCACCGAATTGGGGCAAGACCGTCCACGGCTTGTTGAGGGTTAATTCGTTATCCGTGTTGGAGAGAATCAAGCGCGTCTGGCCAACCGCCTCAGGGTTTTCGGCGGAGTCAATGATCGTGATAAAGGCACCCCGCAGCCCCTCGGGCAAGTTGGGGAAATCGAACGGGGTCAAATTTATGTCTGTGAGGGTCGCTGTCTCGGTTGTCTCGGCAATGCCGGTGGCGATTTGAACCGTCCCGGTAATCGTGTCGTTTGCAGAAACCTTGTGTTCAATATCTGCAAGGTCCGGAATTGCATCGACTGTACTGTCGACTTTGAAACGAACCGTCTGGGGGGTGAACCAGTCTGTACCATTGAAGATAAGATCGAAGCCGATCGCCTCGCCTTCTGCGTTTCGAATTTCGTCTTCTTCTTCCGTAATAAGCACGAGTCCTTTTGGGGGTGTCACCGTCACAGCAACCTCTTTGTCATCACGTGGCGGCCTGGAAAGAACAACTGTGTAGAAATCAAACCCAGCCCCCTCGACGACGATTGAAGCGCCTTCGGATTGGGTAACGATAATGGCCGGTTCTTCGTTGTCGGCCACATTGGCCGAGATTCCCTCGACCTTGATTCCTTCAAAGGCAGAACCCGTCAGGTTACTGGTTACATTATGGCTGAGAATGCCGCTGTGGCCTCGGAGATCGTTGCTGATCACGCCGTTACGCGGCGTCGGGCCGTTGACGTTGAAGAAGTCGGTGCCTAGTGAGCCGACAATCCGAGTGACGAGGCCTTCGCCGGTGCTTTGGATAAAGAAGCGGTCATCCCCCTCTGCGCCGTCCACTTCAAGGAACTCGATGTTGACGAAGTTGACGTTGAGTCCCGCGCCGAATACGCCGTCCTTTGTGACAATGAAGTCATCTCCGAACTCGGTGCCGATAACGATCACCGTATCGAGACCGTCGCCACCATTTATGTTGACCGGGGCATTGACGGCGTACTCAATGAAGTCCGCGCCCGCGTCGCCGCTGAGGTCGGTCAGGGCGCGTTCATCCTCTTGAGATCCGGCGAGGGCGAAGGCCTGGACAAGGAAGATGTCGTCGGCCGCACCGCCGTTGAGCGTCAGAGTGGCAAGGTTGTGGAAGACGATGAAGAAATCTTCTCCCGCATCACCGTTGATGGTCATCGGGACGCTAATGCCGTTGCTCAGCCATCCCCGTGTGGTCTCGATGGTCGCAAAGACATCTTCCGGCACGACGCCGGCGAGAGCATCCGTCCGCCGGGTCTTGTAGAGTTGGCCGACCTGGAAGAAATCATTTCCATCGCCCGCATTGATTGTAATGACCGCCCGTGTGTCATCGACGTAGAAGTCATCGTCTCCGGCACGGCCTTCGACCGTGATCTTTTCGAGATGGGTGTTGTAGTTGATGCGTTCAACAGGTTGGTCTTCAGGGAGCTTGTCGGTATCCTCGTTGAGGAGGGCGATGAAGGCGAGCGCGCTCTCAGAGGCGCCCGCCCGCAGGAGAAACAGATCCGAGACTTCGGTGCCAAAGACCGTCATGGTATCGAAACCGACAGCGCCGGTATCGAAGACATTGACGAGAGATGCAGTCGCCCCGCCAATCAGGTTGATGTCGTAGTTGTCGTTGCCCTCTTCCCCGTCGAGAGTCACTATGGCGTTGACACCATTTGCGGTGAGCGGAAGAAAATCAGGCGTCGGGATTGCTATTGTTGCTGTGGACACATCAACATTGAGCGCTACAAAATCATCATCCGCTCCACCGAGGAAGAAGGTCTCCTGCGTGATCGACTGAACATTCAGATGATCAACACCGGCATTGCCTGAGATGAGGAGGGGCGTGATCTCGGCTTTGAGTTCTGCAATGTTCTGTCCAGCAACGTTCTGGAACGTGATGGTGTAAACATCATTACCGGTATCCGTCGCCTTCGTGACAATGACATTCGGATCACCGTTTGAGTCCGTTCCGATAATGAAAAGATCCACCAGAGCGTCCCGTACATCATCAGCGCTGGCGCCGAACTGAATGGGTTTGGTCTCCGCAAATCTAAACTTGAGGGTGAAGTAACCGACCTCGGCGCCGACGGTAACCCTCTGGACCTCGTTTGTGCCGGTGCCGCCCACCGTCGTTGTTTCGACGCTGAGAAGGTTGAGGTCTGTATTAAGGATTGCGCGGTCGAGAATGTTTGTTTCAATTACGTTGATGGTGTCGTCTCCGCCACCGCCTGAGATGAGCGTCATCCCGGTAATCGTGTGGACGACCTCAACAATCCCCAAGGTGTCCGGGTCGCCAAGATCTTCTGCCA
>JALGYY010000010.1 GCA_025782575.1 bacterium | reverse complement strand
GCCTGGTGCCGATCTCGTGGCGTGCGGAACTTGCTCATCCTGGCCCTCCTTCACTTCTGCCCAGAATAACGAAAATATGCCAGCGAATCAGACTTTTTGGACAGCCTCCGTTGGAAGTGATTCCCAACAGGATCAGCAAGAAGAGCCGGAACATCGCCATGAGATCCGGTTCTCCGTGAGCGGACGAACCCCGGCGAAAATCTACTGTATGAACAGTGCGCCGAATCCAGGTGCCCATCCCCACGCGCTTCGCGCCCCATACCGGTCAAATAACCGGGAGTATCGTCGATTTCTCCCCCTGAAACCGGCGCCGCGGCGGTTGACACAGGCCACCCAGGCCCTATCTTCTAGGTAGCTGAGAACTGGATCAAGTAAACCATCTCCAGGGTTAAATATGAGGATGGCGCCCATGCCCAAAACCAAAGAACGACCCAACCCGGTACTGCTTCCGAGCCTTTGCAAGGGCTGCGGGCGTTGTATAGAGGCTTGTCCTAAAGACTGCATCACGATGGGAGACCAGATCGACCAGCAGTCGGGTCTGATTCCCGTCGTGATTGACTATGACATCTGCAACGGTTGCGGGCTCTGCATAACAGCCTGCCCGGAGCCGTACGGCCTGACGGCAGATGGTTATGAACTCGAAGACCCGGCCAGACTTTACGGGGAGAGGGGTCCTCTCGCTACAAAGCCCGACGCAATACCCGCCCAAGAGATCCCTCTCCCCAAATGTGAACCCCTTGTGCTTAAGGGGAATTATGCCGCGGCGGTCGGGGCGTTGCTCGCCGGCTGCCGCCATGTGTTCGGCTATCCGATCACCCCCTCCACCGAGGGGGCGGAGCTGATGGCGAAGCTTCTTCCCGACATGAACGGTGTTTTCCTGCAGGCTGTAAGTGAAGTGGCGACGGTCAACCATATGTACGGTTGCGGCGGAGCGGGGCTCCCCTGCATGACCTTCACCAGCTCGCCCGGCTTCAGCCTGATGCTCGAAGGAATCTCTTACATGGTGGGAGCAGAAGTCCCCGCCGTCTTCCTGAACGTGATGCGGGGAGGCCCGGGCCTCGGGAACATCGCTCCCGAACAGGCGGATATCAAGCTTGTCTGCCGCGGGCTCGGCCACGGGAATACTCACGCAATTGTATTGGCGCCGACTACTCCACAGGAAATGCTCGACCTGACCAGGCTGGCGTTCGAGTTGACCTTCAAGTACAGAAACCCCGTGGTCATCGTCGCCGATGGATACCTCGGCCAGATGACCGGCCGGGTTGACCTGCCCGATCACATGATCAAACCGGGCTTACCGGATTGGGCGGTCTGGGGCGATCATGCACACCGGAACAATCTGATCAACTCGATTGAACTTGCCGAGGTGGATCTCGAGAGACGGAATGAGAATCTCAACGACAAGTACGCGAAGATGACCGCCAACGAGCAGCGTGCCAATCTATTCCGGGCGGATGATGCGGAGATCCTGATTCTCGCATGCAACACGCCGGCGAGAATGGTCAAGGGTGCGGTGGAGAAGCTGCGGCAGGTAGGAATCGCCGCCGGACTATTCCATCCTGTCACGCTCTGGCCGTTCCCGATCGAGAAGATGAAATCCCTTCTCGGACATGTGAAAACGGTCCTTGTGGTGGAAGCGAGTGCCGGGCAGCTTGAAGATGAACTTCGGCTCGCGTTCTCACACGCCGGGATCGAAGGAATGACGATTGAAAATCTGAGACATATGGGCGGTGTTCTTCCTCAGGAAGATGAAATCGTCCGAAAGGTCATCGAGATCCAGGGGGTGGAGTCATGAGTTCGACCACTGCCGCACCCAAGACCGCTTTCTACAAACACTTTGATCGTCACGCTCACGGCAAAGGTCTGAAGGGCGCGGCTACGCACTACTGCCCGGGCTGCGGTCACGGTGTGATTCAGAAGTATCTGGCCGAGTCGATCGTGAAGCTCGGCGTGCAGGATCGCACGATTGCCGTGTCGCCAGTCGGTTGCAGCGTGTTCATGTACTACTACTTAGACGTCGGCAACACCCAGGCGGCTCATGGCCGTGCGCCGGCCGTCGGCCTTGGCCATAAGCTCGCCAACCCGAACTCCATCGTGATCAGCTATCAGGGGGATGGCGATCTGGCGTCGATCGGTCTCGCGGAGATCATGTTTGCCGCGCAGCTCGGAATTCCGATGACGGTCATATTCGTCAACAATGCAATCTACGGCATGACCGGTGGCCAGATGGCGCCGACCACGTTACCGGGGCAGAAATCGACGACCACGCCATACGGCCGGACCGACATGCAGGGTCCGCCGCTCAAGGTTGCTGAAGTGATGGCCGCTCTCGACGGCCCGATCTATATCGAACGGACGGCGGTCTACGATCTGAAGACCCGTAACAGAACAAGAAAAGCAATTGAGAAAGGTCTCCGACTTCAGATTGAGGGACGTGGCTTCAGTCTGATCGAAGTGCTCGCAGAGTGTCCGACTCATCTCAAGATTTCCCCGACCGAGTCGGAGGCGTGGGTGCGGGACAACATGGTTCCCATGTTCCCTCTCGGTGTCTTGAAAGATGTGGAGCGGGATCCGTGGTTCGATCCGGGAAAGCCCAATTTCGAGCAGGAAAAGATGTTCGAGATGCTCGAAGCGTCGAGTGAAGAGGCGCCAAAGTCCGCGGACGGATTCCCGAAGCATCTCGACGACTCCGATGTCTCGATCAAGCTGGCCGGTTCGGGAGGCGATGGTGCACAGACCGCAGGTATGATCATCGTGAAAGCGGCGATCAACGAGCGCTTCGATTCGACACAGATCCCGAGCTATGGGCCGGAATCCCGGGGGGGGACATCGTACGCTGATGTGCATATCGCGGAGAACGAGGTTCTTTCGCCCTCCTCGCCCGAACCGCATGTTCTTGTCGCGTTCAACGCGCCGAGCCTGCACAAGTTCGGGCCTACCGTGCGGGAGGGCGGCATCGTCATCTACGATTCGAGTGTCGTCACCGATGAGCCTGAATACAAGCCTGGCGTAAAAGTCTATCCGGTCCCCTGTCTGGAAATCGCGAAGAGTCTCGGGAAGTCTGTCGTAAAGAACGTCGTGGCTCTCGGTGCTCTGCAGGAAGCCTCGAACATTCTTGCCGAGGAGTCTTTCCTGACCGCGATCCGAATCAGCCTGAAGGAAAAGTGCGCCATGATTCCTCTTAACGAGGAGGCGTTCCGGTGGGGCGTGAAGGCGGTGCGTGAGGGGATCACCAGTTTCGAATAGTTATCAAGAGTTCTCCATTCGGCAGGTAGGAGCCGGTCTGTCATGAAGGAAACGTATCTTCAACAATTCCTGTCCGATTCGGCGCGGAAAGCGAAGCGATCCGAAATTCGGGAACTCCTCAAGCTGATTGCACGTCCCGATGTAATAAGCCTCGCGGGGGGACTCCCCGCACCGGAGACATTTCCGGTTGACCATCTCGCTGAGATGTTGCCGCGGGTACTGAAAGAGCACGGCGCCTCGGCGCTCCAGTACGGCCCTACCGAAGGTGACAAGGGACTGGTCGCTGAATTGGCGAAGCTGATGGCGGACGACGGTCTACCCGACCTCGGGCCTGACCGGATACTCGTCACGAGCGCCAGCCAGCAGGGGCTCGATCTATGTGGCCGCGTCTTTCTCGCTCCGGGCGATACACTGATCTGTGGTCTCCCGAGTTATCTCGGCGCACTCGGCGCGTTTTCAGCGTGCGGCGCCAGCCTGAGCGGAATCCCTCTGGATGACGAAGGAATGCAGCCCGATCTTCTCGAGGCGAGGCTCGTCAATCTACGGTGCGAAGGTGTCCGTCCCAAGATGATCTATCTTGTGCCCGACTTTCAGAATCCGGCCGGGGTAACGCTGAGCCTTTCCCGGCGTGAGGATATTCTGTCAATCGCCCGCGAGTTCGATCTTCTCGTCCTCGAGGATTCTCCCTATCGGCAACTTCGGTACACAGGTGAGACGGTGCCCAGCATGAAGAGCCTCGACCGGGACGGGCGGGTCATATCACTTTTCACGTTCAGCAAGATCCTGTTTCCCGGGCTCCGACTCGGTTGGGTCGTCGCCGAGCCTGAGGTGATCTCCCGGCTTGTCATGGCAAAACAGCCCGTCGATCTTTGTACGAGCTCACTCAGCCAGCTCGTGGCGAGGGAATTTCTGAAAAGTGGCATGCTCACCGAGCAGATCGCGCTCACGCGGGAACTCTATACGATGAAACGAAGAGTGCTCCTGGACGCCCTCGATCGGGAGTTCGACCCGGCGTGGGGCGTAACCTGGACGAAGCCGGAGGGGGGCCTGTTCCTCTGGCTGAAGCTGCCGGAATCGCTCGACGCTGCCGATCTACTTCAGATGGCCCTCAAAAAAGACGTCGCGTTCGTAACCGGAAGCGCATTTCACTGCGACGGCTCCGGCAGGAACACCGCGCGCCTTAATTTCAGTTTTCCCAGTCCGGAGCAGATCCAAGAGGGAGTGCGGCGGATCGCGATGTCGGTCGGCAGGTTGATCGCCGAACGGCCGGCCACCGGAAAAAAAACGATTTCGAAAGATAAGCCGAAGTTCGCTTCCGCCGAATCGGGCCATCCTCTCGATCAACTCGCCTGGAATCTCACACTCACCGAGCTTGTAGAGTGACAGGAGGTACCATCCGATGAATTGCCCGCTTTGCGATTCTCCCGGGAGAGAAGAGGCCCGATTCTGTGATCAGTGCGGAACGGTACTCGCCGCGGATAGCCCCTCCGGAAAGATTGCGTTCGCGTTTAGGCTCGAGGCGGACGGCCAGATCGAAGAGGCCATTCGTGAGTATGAGGAGTTGATTCAGGAGGGTGAACCGGGTGAAACCGGGGTAGTGGTATTCAAACACCTCGGTAATCTGCACTTTCGGCTGGGTCATCTGCGACGTGCCAGAGAGGCGCTCCTATCCGCATGTGAACTGGACCCCCGGAACGCCACGATCTGCCATGACCTCGGTGTCGTCCTCTATCACATGGGGCAATTCGACGAAGCGATCGAGTCCCTCGAACGCGCGCTCTGCCGGGATCCCAATCTGCAACTCGCCTACTTCTGGCTGGGCAACGCCCTCTATCACGGAGGCCATAATGACGAGGCGGCCTCCGCTTTTCAGGAACTTCTCGAGCGCTACCCTAATTTTACAGTCGGTCACTTTCACCTGGGCGTGATCTACGCCCGGCAGGGACGGAAAGAGGAAGCGGAAGAGGAGTTTCGATGCGTTCTAAAGAAGAACCCGGAAGCTGTCGCGGCTAGATTCTATACCGAGCCGGCAGGAGGACCTGCTTGACCCATACTTGCTAACTGTAATTATTTCAATACATAGACTACGTGGGACATCCGATGTCGCCAAAGTTGTTGGATTGCTCCCGACTCCTTTGCGCTCCGTTGACAAAGTGAGTGGAGGTTGTTATTTTTCAAATAGAAGACCATTTGACCAGGTATTATTCTAAATCGCCCTGCTCGAGAATTTCCTGGAAAAGGGCCGGATGGTCAACCGTAGGGCGGAACGACGAAGAAGAAGGAGGGAAGTGTTGATCTTCTCCCCCACAGCGAAACATGCGCTCCGGGCACTGATCTATCTGGCGAAGATGGAAGGTGACGGGCCGGTACTCGGTCGAATAATTGCCGAGGCCGAAGATATTCCACCGCAGTTTCTCTCGAAGATTCTGCACGACCTGCGGGTAAAGGGCCTTGTGAGTACGACGAAGGGACCGGGCGGCGGGTATGAGCTTGCACGGTCCTCAGAAGAAATCCGTCTGCTCGACGTTGCTGAAGCGATCGACGGCCCGATTCAGTTCAATAACTTGTGCATTCTCGGACTCGAGGAATGCTCTGACGAAGCTCCCTGCTCTCTCCACTTCGCGTGGAAGGAGTTTTGCGACGAATTCGATTCCAGCATTAACACTTTGACGCTTGCAGAGGCGGCGGGAACGTTGCTGACGAAACGGCAGAGGATCGGCATGAAGATCGACAAAGGAGGTAATACTCCAACTGGGGAAACCGGATGATGACCAAGCAAACGAAGATTATTGATGGTAACGAAGCGACTGCGTCGGCAGCGCACCGAATGAACGAAGTGATCGCGATCTATCCAATCACACCAGCCTCGCCGATGGGTGAACTTTCCGATGCCTGGTCGGCTCAGTCTCGGAAGAACATCTGGGGCCAGGTCCCCGACGTGGTGCAGCTTCAATCGGAGGGTGGAGCGATCGGTTCCGTTCACGGGGCGCTCCAGGCCGGTGCGCTGACGACGACGTTCACAGCGTCTCAGGGTCTTCTCCTGATGATCCCCAATCTTTATAAGATCGCGGGCGAGTTGACGCCGTTCTGCATGCATGTCGCCGCCCGTACTCTGGCGACCCACGCCCTTTCAATCTTCGGCGACCACAGTGATGTGATGGCCTGCCGCCAGACCGGATTCACGCTGCTCGCGTCCGGCTCAGTACAGGAGTCGCACGACATGGCGTGCATCGGGCAGGCGGCCACTTTTGCCAGCCGTGTCCCGGTGATTCATTTCTTCGATGGGTTTCGAACCTCTCACGAGTTGAACAAGGTCGAGATTCTGAGCGATGAAGACCTGCGATACATGATGGACGAGGAACTGATCCGTGCCCATCGGGAACGGGCGCTCACTCCTGACCGGCCGGTGATTCGAGGGACGGCGCAGAACCCGGACGCCTTTTTCCAGGCCCGCGAGGCCTGCACGCCGTTCTACGACGCGGCTCCGGCGATCATCCAGGAGACCATGGATCGCTTTGCCGAACGGACCGGCCGCCATTACCATCTCTTCGATTACTGCGGCCACCCCGAAGCGGAGCGTGTGATTATTATCATGGGTTCCGGCGCGGAAACGGTTCACGAGACGGCCGATTATCTTGTCGAACAGGGCGAAAAAGTGGGCGTTTTAAAAGTCCGTACTTACCGGCCGTTTTCAATCAAGCATTTCATCGGAGCGCTCCCAGAGACCGCGAAATCAATTGTCGCTCTCGACCGGACAAAAGAGCCGGGCTCTGTGGGCGATCCGCTCTATCTGGATGTGGTAACGGCGCTTCATGAAACGGCCGTTGAAGGGACTCTTCCGTTAGCTCAGATGCCCCGTGTGATCGCCGGGCGCTACGGTCTGTCATCGAAGGAGTTTACTCCCGCCATGATCAAGGCGGTGTATGACGAAGCGGCGAAGGAGAGTCCCAAGAACCACTTCACAGTAGGCATTGTGGACGACGTTTCTCACACATCGCTCCAGGTCGACGAATCGTTCGATATCGAATCGGATGAAGTGACGCGCGCCGTTTTCTACGGTCTCGGATCGGACGGCACCGTTGGGGCGAACAAGAACTCCATCAAGATCATCGGGGAGGAAACGGACAACTTTGCGCAGGGTTACTTCGTATATGACTCGAAGAAAGCCGGTGCGATGACGATCTCGCATCTCCGGTTCGGCCCGAAGGAGATCAAGGCTTCCTATCTCATTCGAAAAACCGGTTTCGTTGCGTGCCATCAGTTTGAGTTCCTCGACAAGTTCGACCTGCTTGATATGGCGGCGCCGGGCGCGACATTCCTGCTGAACGCACCTCACGACGCCGACGTGGTCTGGGACAAGATCCCGCGGGAAGTGCAGGAAACCATTATCGAGAAGAAGCTGAGATTCTATTCGATCGATGCGTACCGAGTCGCCGGAGAGGCGGGGCTGGGTGTTCGAATCAATACGATCATGCAGACATGCTTCTTCGCGATTTCGGGTGTCCTGCCGAGCGACGAGGCGATCATGCGGATCAAAGAGGCCATCCAGAAGACCTACGGCAAGCGCGGGTCGATCGTGGTTCAGCAGAATTTCGCCGGCGTTGACGCCGCCCTTGCCCACTTGAACGAGGTCAAGGTGCCCGAAACCGCTACGTCCGACAGGTTCCGGCCGCCGATCGTTTCGGAGGAAGCGCCGGACTTCGTACAGAAAGTGACCGCGGTCATTATGGCCGGGAAGGGTGATCTGCTTCCTGTGAGCGCGTTCCCCGTAGACGGTACGTGGCCGATGGGAACGACAAAGTGGGAGAAGAGAAATATCGCCCGCGAGATCCCGATCTGGGATCCCAAGATCTGTATCCAGTGTAATTGGTGCGCGTTGGTCTGTCCCCATACTGCGATTCGGGCGAAGGTATTCGACACCAAGGCTCTCGGGGATGCGCCGGTCTCCTATCAGTCGGCCACGCACAAGGGACGCGATACGAAGGGAATGGTATATACGATTCAGGTTGCTCCCGAAGATTGCACCGGTTGCCAGCTCTGCACGGAAATCTGTCCAGCCAAGGACAAGGCGAATCCGCGACACAAGGCGATCAACATGGCGGATCAGACGCTGAACCGTGTTCGGGAAGTGAAGAACTACGAATTCTTCCTGACCCTTCCCGAGCTTGATCGTACCAAGATTTCGAAAATGGATGCCAAGAGCTCCCAGCTTCTCGAGCCGTTGTTCGAGTATTCGGGAGCTTGTGCGGGTTGCGGAGAGACGCCCTACATCAAGATGCTCACCCAGCTCTTCGGTGACCGTGCTCTTATTGCTAATGCGACCGGCTGCTCGTCGATCTACGGGGGGAACCTCCCCACTACACCGTTCACGACGAACTGCGACCGCCGAGGTCCCGCCTGGTCGAATTCACTGTTCGAGGACAATGCGGAGTTCGGCTACGGCATGCGACTCGGCGTGGACGCTCAGGTTGCGCAGGCGGAGGACCTGCTGATCGAACTGGCGCCGCACTTCGGCGATCAGCTCGTGGACGATCTATTGAATGCGGATCACCATAGCGAAGCGGGGATTCGCGCTCAGAGGGGACGGGTGGACGCTCTCCGAGAGAGCCTCCGGACAGTGGAAGGAGTGAAGGGGCGCCGCCTGGAAGACCTGGCCGATTACCTCGTCCGAAAGAGCGTATGGATCGTCGGCGGGGACGGCTGGGCATACGATATCGGTTACGGCGGACTCGATCACGTACTGTCGCAGCGGCGGGATGTGAACGTTCTCGTTCTCGATACCGCTGTCTACTCCAATACGGGTGGCCAGCAATCGAAAGCGACGCCGCTCGGCGCGGCCGCGAAGTTCGCAAGCGCCGGCAAGGAGATCCCCCGAAAGGACCTGGGCATGGAGATCATGAGCTACGGCCAGGTCTATGTCGCGCAGATCGCGTTCGGTGCGAATCAGAATCAGTTCGTGCGGGCGTTCGAAGAAGCCGATCTGTTTGACGGTCCGTCGATCATCATAGCCTACAGCCACTGCGTGGCTCACGGCTACGATATGAAGCACGGCGCAGATCACCAGAAGCTCGCGGTTTCCACCGGCCTCTGGCCGCTCTACCGGTTCGATCCTCGACGGGTCGAACAGGGACTACCGCCGCTCAACCTCGATTCGAAGGAACCGAAAGATCCGCTTTCCGAGTTCATGAAAAACGAAACCAGGTTCAGCATGGTCGAGAAGATCGATCCGGAACGATACAAGAGACTTGCTGCGGAAGCGCAGCGAAACGTAACCGAACGATTCGCGATCTACCGCCAGCTTGCCGGCCTGACGATCCCACGGGAGTCCGGCAATGGTGGTGATGCCGGCGAAAAGGACAAGAAGGCGCCAGTTGCGACCGGGAGGAAGTCGTAATGAACCTCAAAACGAAGTACATGGGAATCGAACTCGCCAATCCGTTGATGGCGGGAGCCTCGCCGATGGCGGACAGCCTCGATGTCGTTCGAAGACTCGAAGACGCCGGTGCAAGTGCGATCACCATGCGCTCTCTGTTCGAAGAGCAGTTAACGGGGGAACAGCTTGCCACTCATCATTTCATGGAGGAGCAGGCCGATTCGTTTGCTGAGGCGCAGAGCTACATGCCCGAGAATCCCGACTACGAACTCGGTCCGGAAGAGTACCTCGAGCAACTCCGCAAAGTGAAAGAGGCGGTCGGTATTCCGGTCTTCGGTTCGTTGAACGGGACAACTCCCGGAGGATGGCTCGAGTACGCTCACCTGCTTGCCGAGGCAGGCGCGGACGGACTGGAACTCAATGTCTACAAAGTAGCGACCGATCCGGAGACGAGTTCTACTGCGATCGAGGATGCGGAAGTCCAGATGTGCCGGACTGTCCTGGATGCTGTGGATATTCCGGTGGCGGTCAAGTTGTCACCGTTCTATACATCATTCGCGAATTTTGCCCGCCAGCTCCAGGACGCAGGAGCTCACGGGCTCGTCCTCTTCAACCGTTTCTACCAGGCGGATATCGATACGGAGGAACTGGAGTTGCTCTCCGCGCTCCGGTTATCGGATTCGTCGGCCCTTCTGCTTCGGCTCCGGTGGCTGGCGATTCTGTCAGGACAACTCGAGATCCCTCTTGCGGTAACTGGTGGTGTTCATACGGTAGACGATGCCGTCAAAGCAATCATGGCCGGAGCATCGGCCGTGCAGCTGGTTTCCGTTCTGCTCGCGCGCGGGCCGGAACACCTGGGAGTGATCAAGCGCGGTCTGACCACCTGGTTACAGGAGAAAGAGTACGAATCTCTGGAACAGATGCGGGGAAGCATGAACATCATGTCCTGCCCTGATCCAAAGAAGCTGGAGCGAGCGAATTACACCAACGTTCTTCAAAGCTGGAAGGGGTTTCTGTAATCCGCGGTCCTCGTTACAAGCCAGATCGGGAGGGTTTTTACGTTGAGGGCCATACAAGAACAGAACGCGTTCATCATGGAAGCGCGGGAATTGAATCGTCTGATCGAAACTCTGGCTGAAAAGGGCTACGAGACGATCGGGCCGACAGTTCAACAGGGTGCGATCCTGTATGGACACGTGGGATCGGCCGGCGATCTGCCGGCTGGATGGAGCGATCAACAGGGGCCCGGTACCTATCGGGTGAGCGAGAACGGCGATTCCTCGTTCTTCGGATATGTGGTGGGACCGAATTCCGGAAAGAGCTTTCTGCATCCCTCGCGGGAGACGTTAATGCAGGCAAGCCGGAAGGGAGACTTACTCGAGTTCGTCGATGATCCTGCGCCGCCTGAGCGCTACGCCCTGATCGGTCTGCGGCCGTGCGACGTCAAGGCGATCGAAATCCAGGATCGTGTCCTTCTCGAAGGTCTCTACGTGGACCGGAAGTACAAGGAACGTCGCGATCTCCTCTTCATTGTCACTGTGAACTGCGCGAAACCGGGCGGAACCTGCTTTTGCACATCCATGGGGAGCGGGCCGGCGGCTGATTCGGGATACGATCTCGCGCTGACGGAGTTGAACGACGATCGGGGACACCGATTCCTGGTCGAGGTCGGGAGTGATTCCGGTTCAGAACTGGTGGCCGCTCTGACGACGAAGCAGGCGACCGCCGCAGATATCGATTCAGCCGGGCGCCAGGCAGATGACGCCGCCGAGGCGATTTCAAAGAGCATCGACACCACCGGACTCCGGGAGCAGCTCTACGACAGCCTGGACAGTCCCTACTGGGAAAAGATCGGTGCCCGCTGCCTGGCATGCACGAACTGCACCATGGTATGTCCTACCTGTTTCTGCACGAACGTGCAGGATGTCTCCGATTTGGCCGGAAACAGCGCCGAGCGCATCCAGATCTGGGATTCCTGCTTCAACGCGGAGTTCTCGGGGCTTCACGGCGGCTCGGTTCGTCAGTCGATTCACTCCCGTTACAGGCAGTGGATGACTCACAAGCTGGCGTCATGGGAGGACCAGTTCGACACGCTCGGCTGTGTCGGGTGCGGGCGCTGTATTACGTGGTGTCCCGTCGGTATCGACATTACTGAAGAGGCGAATACGATTCGCAAGAGAGCCGGCCAGCTCGCCGGCACAGTGGAGGATGCACCGTGACCGAGACCAAATCCCTCAGGCCCATACTCGAGGAGCATCCCCTGTTCCGCGGGCTGAAATCGGAGTATCTGGATCTCCTCACTGACTGTGCGGCAAATGTGCGATTCGATCAGGATGCCTATCTGTTCCATGCAGGTGATGAAGCGAACGACTTCTTCCTGATTCGCCACGGAATGGTGGCGGTGGAAGCCGAAGACATCAAGGGTCCGATCGTGGTCGAAACCCTCGGCCCCGGGGATATTCTGGGATGGTCATGGGTGATTCCACCCTACAACAGGAAGTTCGCCACCCGTGCGGTCCAGTTGACACGGGCCATATCGGTTGACGCGCTCTGTCTTCGTCAGAAGTGCGAAGCCGACCCGAAATTCGGATATAAAATGATCGAACTCTTCTCCAAAAACATCAAGGAGCGGCTGTACAATGCATGGTGGCAGATGGCAGACATCTACGGTCCTCCCGCGCGTTGACAAGACAGAACATTCGCAAGCGGTGATGACACCCGCTCCTTACCGGATCATCCGGAGGAGGCGGGAAACCCCCGACACATGGTCCCTCCGTGTAGAGCCATATGATCGAACCGTACCGGTTCGTTTCAGGCCGGGTCAGTTCTCCATGCTCTATGTGTTCGGAGTAGGCGAAGTCCCGATTTCGATCTCGGGAGATCCTGCGCGGAACGACTATCTTGACTTTACTGTCCGAAGCGTGGGGATGACGACCGCCGCGATCTGCAATCTCCGGAACGGAAAGACGGTCGGTGTGCGGGGTCCGTTCGGATCGACATGGCCGATCGAGGAATCAAAGGGGGAAGATATCGTGGTGATTGCCGGCGGGCTCGGCCTCGCCCCTGTCCGGCCCATCCTGTTCTACACCCTCGCCGATCGTTCCGACTACGGATCAATGAGCCTGCTCTACGGCGCAAGAAACCCCGAGGATTTTCTTTATCCCAAAGCGCTCGAAGGCTGGCGCGGCCGGTTCGACATGGATGTCCATGTCACTGTGGATCATGCCGATCGGAACTGGCGGTCGAACGTCGGCGTCGTGACGCGGCTCATTCCCATGGCTAACTTCGACCCTGAACATACATCGGTGTTCGTTTGCGGCCCTGAGATCATGATGCGGTTCACGGTGGATGACCTCCTGGGTATCGGCGTGAGCGAAGAGAAGATATTTATTTCACTGGAACGAAACATGAGATGTGGAGTCGGGCTCTGCGGGCATTGCCAGATGGGGCCCGAGTTCATCTGCAAAGACGGCCCGGTCTTCCCGTTGTCTCGTGTGAAGCGATGGTTTGGAAAGAGGGAGGTGTAACGATGGCCAATAACCGGCCCAAGTTGGCTGTCTTCAAATTCGCATCATGTGACGGCTGCCAGCTGAGTCTCCTGGACTGTGAAGACGAGCTCCTTGCGGTTGCGGGCAAGGTCCATATCGCGCACTTCCCCGAGGCTTCCCGTGAATCGGTGCGGGGACCATACGACGTGACGCTTGTCGAGGGGTCGATCACGACGCCGGACGACGTGGAAAGAATTCAGAAGATCCGTCGCCGGTCGAAAATGCTGGTGACGATCGGCGCATGCGCCACGTCCGGCGGTATTCAGGCGCTCCGAAATTTTCGTGACGTCAAAGAGTTCACGTCTATTGTATACGCCCACCCTGAATATATTCGGACATTGGAAACCTCGACGGCGATTGCGGATCATATTCCGGTCGACTTCGAGCTCCGAGGGTGCCCGGTGAACAAGTACCAGTTGATCGAAGTGCTGAACGCGATGCTCTGGGGAAGGAAACCCCAGATCGAAAGCGGCAGCGTGTGTGTGGAGTGTAAGCGTCGCGGAACGGTTTGTGTGATGGTGGCACAGGGGATGGCCTGTCTGGGGCCGGTAACTCACGCGGGTTGTGGCGCGATCTGTCCCGCCTACAACCGTGGGTGCTACGGTTGCTTCGGTCCTCAGGAGACGGCCAACATGGATCCGTTGAGTGAGAAACTCGCCGGACTCGGGGTTTTGGCGACAAACATCGCGAGGCTGTACAGCACATTCAACGCGGGCGCTGAGCCGTTCGAGAAAGCGAGGCGCCAGGTTGAAGCGACGAACAATTAAAGTAGATGAACTCACCCGCGTCGAAGGCGAAGGGGCGATGCACATTGAGATGCGGGGCGACGAGGTGACGGACGTCAAGCTCACGATCTATGAGCCCCCGCGGTTCTTCGAGGGATTCATGCAGGGGCGGGACTACAGCGAGGCGCCCGACATTACGGCGCGGATCTGCGGGATCTGCCCGGTGGCGTATCAGATGAGTTCCGTCTATGCCATGGAAGACGCTTTTGGTGTCGAGGTGGACGGTGTTCTCCGTGAACTTCGCCGACTCCTCTATTGCGGTGAGTGGATCGAAAGTCACGTCCTTCATGTTTACCTGCTTCATCTGCCCGACTTCCTCGGTTTTGAAAGCGCGATTCACATGGCAAAGGATCATGGCGAAACCGTGGCGAAAGCACTCCGGTTGAAGAAGGCGGGAAACGCGATCGTTTCCACTCTTGCCGGCCGGGAAATCCACCCGATCAACGTGAAGGTCGGCGGTTTCTATCGTGCACCGACGAAGCAGGAGCTCGGCGGCCTTCTGGAAGAACTCGAGTGGTCGCTCGGCATGGCGGAAGAGATGGTTCGTTTTACTGCGGGTCTTTCGTTCCCCGACTTCGAAAAGGACTACGAGTTCGTAGCACTCCGCCATCCGGAGGAGTACCCCTGCTGCGAAGGAAAGCTCGTCTCCAATCGAGGGCTCGATATTCCGATCAGTGAGTTTCGTGAGCACTTTGTGGAGATTCACGAGCCTCACAGCACCGCGCTTCACTGCAAGCTGAAGGAGCGGGGAATGTACTTTGTGGGTCCCCTCGCCCGGTACAATCTGAACTTCGACAAGCTGCCGGAGAATATTCAGGAACTGGCCCTTGAAATCGGTCTCGGTAAGACGTGCAGGAATCCGTTCAAGGGGATCATCATCCGTAGCGTGGAGACTCTCTACGCGGTCCAGGAAGCTCTCCGAATCATCAAGAGCTATGAACCGCCGGCGGTCGCCTCTGTTCCGGTCGAGCCGAGAGAGAGCGTCGGACACGGGTGTACAGAGGCCCCGCGGGGTATCCTGTACCATCGTTACGAGCTGGCGGAGGATGGTTCCATCCGTCACGCGCAGATCGTGCCGCCAACGGCGCAGAATCTGCCGACGATCGAGGACGATCTGCGCCAATACGTGACGCAATTCATGGCCCTCCCCGATAGTGAGCTGAAGTGGCAGTGCGAACAGGCGGTCAGGAACTATGATCCCTGTATTTCGTGTTCGACCCACTTCCTGAAGTTGACGATCGACAGAAAGTAGAACGATGAAGAGAGCCTCCGGACTATTAGTGATCGGCGTCGGCAATCGATACCGCGGCGATGACGCGGCCGGCCCTGTAGTCGCTGAATCACTCCTCGAGGAATTCGGGGCGGAATCGGTAGCGACGTGCGATGGCGACCCGGGGGCTCTCATCGATCTCTGGTCGGGTCGCCGGGAGGTCGTGCTGATCGATGCCATGATCTCCGGTGGATCTGCCGGTACGATCCAGCGCTTCGACGTATCGGAAAATCCGCTCCCCGCTGAAGATTTCCCGGTATCGACCCATGCTTTCGGTCTTGCCGGCTCAATCGAACTCGCCAGGGGGATGAGCACTCTCCCCGCCAGTGTTGTAATCTACGGCATCGAAGCGGAGCAGTTCGAGCGAGGAGCGGCAATGTCACCCCGAGTGCGCGCCTCGGTGTGGGAGGTTTCGAGAAAGCTCGCCCGGCGCCTCCGCGCAGCGCCTCCCAGGGAACGGAGCCATGTGTGAAGAGCAGACAACCAGGAAACGCAGCCCCCAGCAGTTCCCCTCTTTGAAGCTACCAGGATCAGACAGGCGATCGGGGCTCCGGCAGGAACGGCTCGCGATTATCGTGCGGGGCATTGTCCAGGGTGTCGGATTTCGCCCGTATATCTCCCATCTGGCGCGGAATCACCAGGTGACCGGATCTGTTCGGAACACCGTCAGGGGCGTTCGAATAGAGATCGAAGGGACTGCGCAGTCGGTTCACGCATTCCGGCGAGAGCTTCTGGAGACTGGTGAGTATCGATCCTTCATTCATGAATCGGATGTTCAGAACGAGGCGATACGCGGTTCTGACCGGTTCCGTATCGAGGAGAGTTCGGCCGACGGTCTCCGGAGTGCCTGGATCACTCCCGATCTCGCCCTCTGTGAAGACTGTCGCAACGAACTCCTCAACCCGGATGACCGGCGGTATCGATATCCCTTTATCAGTTGCGCCCGCTGCGGTCCGCGCTATTCCATTCTTAATCAGTTGCCGTTCGATCGAGAGACCACGGTGATGAAGAACTTCCCTCTCTGCCCGGAGTGCCATGAGGAATACGCGGATCCCGATGACAGGCGGCACCATGCCCAGACGATGACATGTCCCGTGTGCGGGCCTCACATCGAGGCATGTGACTCTTACAGTCATGTGATGGAACGGGACGAAGCGGCGCTCGAAATCGCGGTCAATGCGATACGGGACGGTCGGATTGTCGCTCTTCAGGGGATCGGGGGATTTCAGCTCCTCGCAGATGCCCGGAACGGCGAAGCGGTGGCGGAGCTCCGCATCCGGAAATGGCGCCCCGATAAGCCATTTGCGGTCATGTATCCCGGAATCGACGAGGCTCGAAATGACGTTCTGCTTTCGGAACTGGAAGAGGAGCTGCTTCTCGGTCCGGAGTCACCGATCGTTCTGGTGCCCCGCCGCCCGGGAACGATCGGCGTTGTAAGAGAAGTGGCTCCCCGCAATCCGAATCTGGGTGTCATGATTCCCTATTCGCCTCTTCATGAATTGCTACTACGGGATTTCGGCGGTCCTGTGATCGCTACCAGTGGAAACCTGTCAGGCGAAGCGATCTGTATTGAACGACGAGAAGCGTTCCGACGCCTTGACGGAGTCGCTGATATCTATCTGGTGCATAACCGCCCGATCCTGAGACCGGTTGATGACTCTGTTGTACGTGTGATTGCCGGGCGTCCGGTAACGATCCGGTCGGCAAGAGGTTACGCCCCTGTTACGATTCCCGTGGGCGGCGCCGAAGAATACGTGATCATGGCCTTCGGCAGCCAGATGAAGAACACCATCGCTCTTCGGGCAGGTGGCAACCTGATCCTCTCCCAGCATGTGGGCGACCTCGATGCTCTCGAGAGCCGGAAGCTGCATTATCGTACCGCGGAAGATCTCCGACGGGTATATCAGGTGAACCCGGAAATTGCGGCGTCCGACCAGCACCCTGACTATTCATCATCGCTGACAGCAAAGGAAAGCGAAAGCGCGCTTCACACCGTTCAGCACCATCACGCGCACGTCGTCTCCTGCATGCTCGAGAACGGGCTGTTCGGTGAGGTGTTCGGCCTGTCATGGGACGGTACAGGCATGGGGAGCGACGGAACGATCTGGGGCGGAGAAGGATTGTGCGCCACGCGCGGCAGTTTCACGAGGATTGCGACTTTCCGGTCATTCCCGATCCCCGGCGGCGATGCGGCAATACGGGAGCCGAAGAGAAGCGCGCTCGGCATACTGTACACGCATCTCGGTGAAGCTCTCCTCGACAACCCCTTCCTGAAGGAATTCGTAGGGGAAGATTGGCGTGTTATTGAGGCGATGCTGAACTATGACGTGAATGCGCCGAATACGTCGGCTGTGGGACGCCTTTTCGACGGCGTCGCCTCCCTTCTCGGGATCAGGGATAATGTGACCTTCGAAGGTCAGGCGGCAATGGAACTGGAGTTTGCCGCCACCAATGTCGCCCTGTCGAAAGTGGAAGCCTATCCGATCCCGCTTTACCCGCGAACGGGATACTCGGGGCCGGATGACCACCAGGATTTGCACGTGGCTGATTGGGGGCCTGCAATCGATGCCCTGATCTCGGGTATTGCACGTGGAGAGGAAACGGCACTGATGGCGGCGTGCTGGCACAAGACACTTGCAGCCGCAGCTGTGGCCATGGCGGAAGTCGCGGGTCGAAGGGATGTGGTGCTCACGGGCGGCTGTTTCCAGAACAGAATCTTAAGTGAGATGGTTGAAGCGGATCTTCGTGACAGCAGTTTTCATGTATGGACGCACCGGCGCATCCCGCCGAATGACGGTGGCCTTGCAGCGGGGCAGGCGTGGGCCGTCGCGGCGACAGTTGATGATGAAAGGAAATACAGTGTGTCTCGCTATCCCGGGTAGGCTCGAAGAGCGAAGCGATGACGATCCGATCATGCCGACCGGTAAAGTCTCTTTCGGCGGCGTCCGGAAAGAGGTCAGCCTGGCCTGCGTACCGGAAGCGAAAGTGGGGGACTATATTCTTGTCCATGTGGGACTTGCCATCAGCGTGATAGACGAAGAAGAGGCGATGCTTGTCTACTCCTATCTAGAGGAAATGGGAGAAATCGAGCAGCGGGGGGGAGGAGATCCCTCTTGAAGTATCTCGACGAGTATAGAGACGCCGGGTTGGTTCATCAATACGCGGACGCGTTGCGGCAGGCGGCGACCAGGCCATGGAAGATCATGGAGATCTGCGGCGGCCAGACCCACACGATCGTGAAATACGGAATCGATGAGCTGCTCCCTGACGGCATGGAACTCATTCACGGCCCCGGCTGCCCGGTTTGCGTCACTCCCATTGAAAAGATCGACAAGGCGATCGAAATAGCGGGACGGTCGGAAGTGATACTCTGCTCCTTCGGCGACATGCTTCGCGTGCCGGGATCGGAGAAGGACCTGCTCGGTGTCAAGGCGGCGGGCGCCGATGTTCGTACAGTGTACAGCCCTCTCGACGCCGTTCGCATAGCAGAGCGGAACCCGGGACGGGAGGTCGTCTTTTTCGCTGTAGGATTCGAAACGACGGCCCCCGCAATCGCACTGGCCGTTGAAATGGCGCGCCGCATGGATCTCGCCAACTTCTCGTTGCTGGTCTCCCACGTTCTCGTTCCGCCCGCGATGGAGGCGATCCTGGGCGCCGAAGAGAATCGAGTGCAGGGGTTCCTTGCCGCCGGTCATGTCTGCGCGATCATGGGTTACAACGAGTATTTTCCGATTGCGAAGAAATACAATGTGCCGATCATCGTTACCGGGTTCGAACCTGCGGACATTCTCCACGGTATTCTGCTCTGTGTGCGCCAGCTCGAAAAAGGCCGCGCAACCGTCGAAAACCAATACAGACGCGCCGTCAGTCAAGCCGGGAATCAGAGGGCGATCGAACTTCTGGAAAAGGTCTTTCAGGTGGCGGACCGAGCATGGCGGGGAATCGGCGAGATCCCTCTGAGCGGACTCGTACTCCGACCGGACTATGCCCGGTATGATGCCGAGCGGCGCTTTGAACTTACCGAAACCGTCGCGCCTGAATCTCCCGACTGTATTAGCGGTCACATTTTGCGGGGCGTGAAAAAACCCCACCAATGCCCCGCGTTCGGCGCGAAATGTACTCCCGAGCGCCCACTTGGAGCTCCGATGGTCTCCTCCGAAGGAGCCTGTGCGGCATACTACCGTTACCGGGGGGCGAACGGGAAACAGGCAATCCACGCCACAGCCGCGAAGGAAGCGCCATGAAACGTGTGAGTCTGGAAGGGGCTGTCTGCCCGATTCCCCTTGATCGCTATACGGTGGTCACGATGGCCCATGGCGGCGGTGGCCGCCTGATGAACGACCTTATCGGGGAGATGTTTCTGACCGCGTTCGACGATCCCGAACTTCGGGAGCGGCACGACGCCGCACTGATCGATCTTCCCGGGCGGCGCATTGCGATGACAACGGATTCCTTTGTGGTGAGTCCGCTCTTCTTTCCAGGGGGCGATATCGGTTGTCTCGGTGTTTATGGAACCGTGAACGATCTTGCCATGGCGGGGGCGCGACCACTCTGGCTCAGCCTCGGCCTCATTCTCGAGGAGGGCCTCTCCATGAAAATCCTATGGGAGGTAGTCCGTTCCATTCGGAGCGCGGCAGACGAATCAGGAGTGGCCGTCGTCACCGGGGACACCAAAGTCGTCGAAAACGGAAAAGGGGACGGGATCTATCTGAACACGACCGGTATCGGGGTGGTGGACAGCGGGAAGAGAATCGGCCCCGCTTCGGTTCGTGAGGGTGACGTCCTGATTGTAAGCGGTGATATTGGTCGCCACGGGATCGCCATCATGGCGACGCGAGAAGGGCTCGAATTCGAAACGAAAATCGTCAGCGACTGCGCGTCACTTGTGAATCCTGTTCGGGCGCTGCTCGATGACGGGCTTGATATCCATTGTATGAGAGACATGACGAGGGGGGGGCTGGGCGCCGCCGTACACGAGATCGCTGGCACGTCGGCGTCGACGTTCGTGCTCGACGAGAAGTCGATTCCTGTCAATGAACAGGTTCAGGGAGCGTGCGAAATGCTCGGTCTCGATGCAATCCACATTGCCAATGAAGGCCGGTTTCTCATCGTCCTGCCTGCCGGTCAGGGGGATAGAGCGATCGAAATTCTACGATCCCATCCGGGTGGGGAAGAGGCGTGCATGGTCGGACATGTCTTGCCCAGAGGGTGCGCGTCGGTAGTGATGAAGACCGAAATCGGCATGGAGAGGATCGTCGATCTTCCGAGCGGAGAACAGCTCCCTCGGATCTGCTGAGCGGGAAAGCGCGTCGTTCGTCCTCAACGTTTCCCCGGATCCCTGCCGAACCCACGGCCGGCGAAACCTCTTCCCCCTTTGCCGGGACCATGTGGTCCGCGGTCCCATGGCATCATCTCGAGATAGGCGGCTCGCTGCTCGGGGTTCAGAACAGACACTTCACCAAGCATGGTCTCCACAACGAGCGAATCGAGCCTGGACTGCGACTGATTGATCAGATGTACCTGGGCGCGAACACCTGCTTCATCGATATTGCCACGCAAGTACTCTTTGCGAAGTGCATTTCGTGCTTCATCGACTTTCCGGCGCTGTTCGATCAGGGCCGGCATCTTCTCCCCGAGCACGGAGGCCATTTCCTCACGTTGTGCATCGGTCAGGCCGAGCCTGGTTCCGATCCGCCCCATTCGATCACGAATGAACCCCGGAGGTCCGTCGGGATGAAAGCGTGGTCCTAATCGAGGTCCCGTTTCCCTGGGTGTCCCCATACCGGGGCCGGGACCGTCCGAACGGCCGGAGAGTTTTTCATAAATTAGGCCGCCGTTCAAACCGACGGAAAGAGCCAGAAGTAAGAACCAGGCCCTTTTCATGATTCGTCTCCATTCCCGGAGGTGAACAGATAGATTTCATCGAGTGTGGTCGCTTCGTCGTACTCGAAATAGGAGCCTGCGCTCAATAGATCGCTGTTCGTATTCGCCGGAGGGGGAGCGCCGCCGCCGCCGATCAATATGCCGATCAGCAAGCCGGCTGTGGCGACAGCCGAAGCTCCGAGGCCGAACCCGAAACCGATACGAGGACCGGGCGATCGGGATAGTCGCTCATGAATCCCGGGCCACATCGAACGGTGGAGTGGAATATCTCCATCGACGGTGAGCGATCGCAGAATCTCTTTCATCGCGCCGGCCGTCTCCGCACAACGCTCACACCGATCGAGATGCTCCTCGATTCGCTCCCGGTCGGCTTTCCCGATCTCTCCGTCCAGCCAGGCCTGTAGTTCGTGCTCCACATGATTTTTGTGACGATCACTCATGACAGCCTCTTGTCTTTCAGCTCCTGGCGGAGCTTGGACATGGCCCTTTGGAGTAACGATTCGACCGACGAAACCGATGTGGACATGACATCCGCGATCTCGCGGTATGAGAATTCCTGATCTGTGCGGAGCAGGATGGCCTGCCGCTGTCTTGCCGGGAGTCTGTCGATGGCGAGTCGAACGGATTGCTGAAGTTCCGCTCGTTCCATCGATATGTCGGCCTGTTGATTCGTTGACGGCAGGTCGTGCTCCACAGGGGAGAAGCCGATCCACGACAGGACCGATCTTCGCCGCAACGTGCTTCGGGCCAGATTACCCGCAATACGAAAGAGCCAGCTTTTGAATCGCCCTTCGGGTTTGTATCGATCCGCCTGCTGAATAAGTCGAAGAAACGTATCCTGGCCAAGATCCTGCGCCTCTTCACGGGAGCCGAGCATTCGATAGAGAAATGTGAACACCGGTCGCTCCCAGCGCTCGACGAGGAGGCGGGCTGCCCCCTCGTCGCCGCTTGCGAGCCGGTCCATGAGTTCGTCATCGGTCATGAACCTTCCTCTCGCCGGTTCGTGCCGGCGAAACGGGGTCTACCACCAGCAGTTGCTTCCACCGTGTGAAAAGCCGTGCGGGCCGCCCTGTCCCATGCCCTGTCCTCGACCGCCTCTTCCGTGTCCCGGGCCGCCTCGGAATTCCGGGCCCTGACCGCCACGTCCCCGGAACGCTTTGCCATGCCCTTTGCCACAACCCTGTCCCACTCCGGCCGAGAAAAACATATCACGCTGTTCATCGGTCAGCACATCACGAATGGCGAGGCGCGTCTCAATCCGAGCGACCATCATTTGTGCGTGAAGCTCGCCCTGGCGTTTCGCGATGCTGCGAATCTTCTTCAAGTCCGGCTCATCTTCGAGCATCTCACCCTGAAGTCTGTTACGGCTCTTCATGAGTTCTCGCTTAACATCGGCATGCTCGGCCCGTTTAGAGTCCCGGATTTCCTGAATCGTCGCGGTCTGCTCCGGTGTCAGGTCAAGCCGGGCGGACATCATCCCGAACAGCCCGTCATCGTCCCCGCAGGCTCCCATCATACCGGGCCCTGCCGAAACAGGGGAAGCAAACAGTATGGCGGCTAGAAGTCCCGCCGCGGCGAGAGTCGAAAACCTGGCCCGTTTGTGATTGAGCTTACTCATGTTCAGTCTCCTTTTCCGGTTAGTTCAGGGGAGTTCTCTGTTGTCTGTTCAGTTGCAAGCGTGACATCGATCCATAGCTCGAACGGCTCAGGCAGGCCTCTGCCACCTCCGCCCGCCCGCTTTCCGCCGCCCGCCCTCCCGCCACCACCAGGTCTTTCGAATCCTCTGCCGGGCCTGCCTCCTCCACGCCCGCCCTCACCTCGCCCTGCCCGCATCTTTTCCAAATCAAGCGGTACAGTCTCCAATCCGATCCGTAACTTCCCGTCGGATCCTTCGAATCCGACTGTTCCTTCGGGCGCATGTAGGGGAATCTTCATTTCATAAACGAAGGATTCATTTTGGTTCCCGGCGTACATGGCCGCGTCGTTAAGATCGGCAAGCCGGATTCTTATGGTGTCATCTTTATCCGGGCCGAGAATATCGAGTTCGGTGAGCGATTCGTCGAATGCTTCACGAAAGCTCTCATCGGCGAAAGGATCTCCGTACGGCTTCGGCGGCGGTGCGCCGGTTTCTCGCAGTATCTCCGCCATGCCCACCGGGTATCGGACACCGCGAGACCGCTTGTCGCTTCCTTCGTTATGAAACCAGAACCGAAGACCCTGCATGGCAAGCTGTCGACGGAGGACCGGTTCGTCCGTCACGAGAACCAGGTAGATCGCCTGCCGGTCATTTTGGATGCTTATGGAAATGCGTTCCTCCTCGAAATGCGTCCACTCCCCTCTCCAGTCATCCTTCAGCCCGTCGATCGAAATCTCTCCGTTTGACCAGGTACTGGCTATTTTCACCGAGCTTTCACAACCGGCGAATGCCAGGAGAAGCCCTGTGAGAAGGATAAGAGAGCCTGCCCGGCGAATCGCTTTCCTGCTCGTTTCATATGTCATGCCGTCCGTTTCTCCTCTCACTAGACCAAACGCCCGGACTGGCAAAAACTGTCGAAAAAAATGGGCATGCCTCGCATTTCTTTCCTGCCCGGCCTGCCTGGTTGATCCCCGCTGGTCGGGTCGCTAAAGTGATGAGCCTAGTCATTCCCAATCATGTCAGGGAGAAGCCATGAGAGAAGAACTGGATGATCGAGAGGCACGGATTCTGGGGTGTCTCATTGAAAAAGAACTGACCACACCCGACTACTATCCGCTTACGCTGAACGCTGTTACGAATGCGTGCAATCAGAAATCGAATCGCTCGCCTGTCGTGATGTACTCGGAGTCGGCCGTGGCTGAGTCCCTCCAGGCACTGCGTGAAAAAGGCTGGGTGGCCGAAGTTGAGGGGGCTGGAAGCCGGTCAACCAAGTTTCGCCATTGGTTCCCGGACAAGTCGGGTCTCAACAAGAAGGAGATGGTGGCGCTCGGGCTCCTCATGCTCCGGGGACCGCAGACTGTCGGAGAGATCCGCGGACGATCAGGCAGGATGTACCGGTTTGAAGGACTCGATGAAGTATCCGAGACTCTAAATGGGCTGATCGGTGCGGAGGAGCCGTGGGTCATCAAGCTCGCGCGGCAAGCCGGGCGGAAGGAGAACCGGTTTGCCCATACTCTTGCCGGAGCTAATCTGGAGGATGGCGAGACAGACGCTGATTCCGCCCAGATCAGGGGGCGGCTGGTTCCTGAATACGATGACCGGATCCACGCCCTCGAAATTGAACTTTCCGGATTGAAGGACGAAGTCGCCGGCCTGAAAGAAGAACTGGCGAAGTTCAGGGCGCAATTTGAGTAGCGATCAGTCGATGTAACCGAGGGCGCGCAGCTCTTTCAACGCCTTCGGGTCGAGTAATTCACTTTTAGATGGCGCGTCTGCGAAGAACTTCTGGTGGTTTTCGGTCTGTTTCGCAATCGTCTCCTGGATCGTGCGGAGCAGCGCCGCTGCCGTGTCCGGTTGCTCGGCGATCACGTTCGTGAGCTCGTATGGATCGAGAGACAGGTCAAACAGGGCGTCATCTCCCGAAAGACGGTGATGATACTTCCAGCGATTCCCCGATATCGAGTAGTGTTCCGAAATCAGATTGTCTCCCATCTCCCTGGCTCGGGATTGGGCAAAGCGGTAGGGGACGGCCTCGGTCGCCATGATGTCGACACCGGTCGCCTGTGACAGGAACGGCCCGGCACCCGGAAATTCGACAAGGCCAAGGAGCGTCGGGAATACATCGACGATTGAAATCGGATTGCGAACGCGGAACCCCGGTTTTCCCGGGACCTTTATAATGAGAGGCACCCGCAGCTGTTCCTCCCATACATCGCCATGGTGCCAGAGGTCGTGCTGGCCAAGAGCCTCACCATGATCACCTGCGATCACCACGGCAGTCCTCTCCCATCGGCTTGTGCCACTCAGCTTGTCGATCAGCTTCCCGAACTGCTGGTCCACATAGCGGACTTCCCCATCGTAAAGATTGTTGATGTCCGCTGTCTTGTAAGTGGTGCCTCCCATCTCGACATCACCGCGAATGAACGAATGCTCACCGAGATAGAAGATCTGCTCTTCATCTGTCATGTAAACGGCATCAAATGGAGGAGGGGGCGCGAACGGTGAATGAGGGTCGAAATAATGGATCCATAGAAAATACGGTTCGTCGCCGATCTCTTCCAACCACTTGTAAACAGCCTCGTTCGTCTCTTCGGCCGGCCGCTCGGGTCCTTCCGGCTCGTCGAATTCATCGAACCCTGAGTCGAGACCTGTGAACCGCTTGACCGGAGCACCGCTGACAAATGCTCCTGTCCGGTAGCCCGCATCTGAAGCGAGTTTCGCAAAAGTTTTCAACGTCGGTGAGGGGACAAAGCGTCTCTTGGAATCTCTCGCGTTGGCAAGAACCGAATGCTCTTCCGGATAGGTGCCGGTAAAGAGCGACAGGTGTGAGGGAAGCGTGGTCGCGATCGGAGCGTAACAACGTTCGAATACCAGGGCGTCCTTGGAGAAGGAGTCGAGATTGGGTGATGTGTTCCGAAAGTAGCCGTAACTGGAAAGCCGATCGGCTCTCATGGTATCGATCGTGATGAGTACTATGTTGTGCGGTCCGGTTAATTCGGATCCGCACGAAAGGGCGATCGATCCGATTAAAACGCTCGCCAAACAGAGAAGTCTCTTTCTGTTCAAGTCTGCACCTCCTGACAAGCAATATTAGCCCGCATCTGAAAATAAATCCCCACCAAAAATAGATTCGCGAATCATGGTTAATGGCGGTCGGCCCATTCCCTCCAATGATGTGATACACTTTGAAAGTTCTAGACTCAACGAGCAGCTCCAAGGAGATACAGATGAGCCAAGCCTTTGATTTAATTGTAATTGGCGGGGGTCCTGGCGGGTATGTTGCCGCCTATCGAGCGGTCCAGCTCGGACTCCGAACCGCCATAATTGAGAAGACTCCCTCCCTGGGTGGAACATGCCTGCATCGGGGATGTATTCCGACCAAGGTTCTTCTTCAAGGGGCTGAGATGATGGAAAGCATCAGCACCATGAAGTCGTACGGCATTACCGTTAAAGAAGTGTCGGTGGACTGGAAGAAGCTGATGGCAAGAAAACGGGCGGTGGTGACGAAGTACGTGAAGGGGCTCGAGTTCCTGGCCAAGCGGGGCAAGATTGAAGTGATCGAGGGGCTCGGATCGATTCCCGCACCCGGAAGAGTAACGGTGACTCCCGAAAAAGGTCCGGCTCGAGAGTTAACGGGAAAAGGGATTATCATAGCCACCGGATCACAGGTTTCATCGATCCCCGGTCTTGAAATAGATGGAAAGAAAATCATATCGAGCGACGATGCGCTCGAGCTGACCGCCCTCCCCAAGTCGATCGTTGTTCTCGGCGGCGGCGCGGTGGGCGTCGAATTCGCCTCTCTCTATAACAGCTTCGGTGTCAAGACGACCGTCGTTGAAATGCTTCCCGCCCTGTTGCCCATGATGGAACCTGATGTATCGAAAGAACTGGAGCGCGCGTTCAAGAAGCGGGGGATTCAGGTTCGAAGCGGCACCAGATTCTCGAGCGTGAAACCGAGGGGGAAAACGCTCGACATTACCCTCGAGAGCAAGGGGGGCGATAGTGAGACGATCAACGCCGAGATCCTGCTGGTTGCGGTGGGTCGGAAGCCCGTTCTCGACGGCCTCGGACTCGACAAGATCGGCGTTCAGATGGATGGGCGATTTATCAAGGCCGGGCCATATCAGGAAACAAGCGTCCCCGGCATTTACGCGATCGGCGATGTACTGAAGACTCTCGCCCTCGCCCATCTGGCTTCAGAAGAGGGTGTGATTGCCGTTGAACACATTGCCGGCCATGAGACGGAGCCGATCAATCATGGTCTGGTCCCCTCCAACATTTACACCCTTCCTGAAGTGGCGTCGGTCGGTCTGACCGAAGCGGAGGCCAGGGAAAAGGGACACGACGTGAAGACCGGAAAGTTCCCCTTCAGTGCCAATTCCAAGTCAGCCGTGATCGGCCATACTGAGGGATTCGTTAAAATCGTGACGGACAAGAAATACGGCGAGATTCTGGGTATTCATATGATTGGTCCCCATGTTACGGAACTGCTGGCGGGACCGACCGGGGTGATGGCGAGCGAAGGAACGGTCTATGAACTGGCAAAAACGATTCACCCCCACCCCACATTGTCGGAGGCGGTGCACGAAGCAGCGCTGGCCGCGATAGACGGGGCAATTCATGCTTAAAACGAACGATAATCAGCATACGAAGGAGCGCCGGTAATGAGCATCGACGTGGTGATGCCCCAGATGGGAGAAAGCGTCGCCGAAGGAACCATCATCAAATGGATGGTAAAGATAGGCGACACAGTGGGAAAAGACGATCCCCTTTTCGAGATTTCGACTGACAAGGTCGACGCGGAGGTCCCTTCGCCAGCGGCCGGAACGATTTTGGAAATTCTGGTGCTCGAAGGTGAGACGATCGAAGTGGGCGTAAAGGTCGCCGTGATCGGAGGCGAGATCGGTGCCGCTTCGGCAACTCCTGAAGCGCCACCGGCCCAAGATGTTCAGGAGTCTCCGGCAGCGCCTGCCGCTACCACTGACGCTGTTCCGACTCCCGCTACTCCCGCTGCTCCCGCAGGAGGGGGGACGCCGGTCCTCATGCCTCAAATGGGGGAAAGCGTCGCCGAGGGTACGGTCATCAAATGGATGGTTCATGAAGGAGACACAGTCGGAAAGGACGATCCTCTCTTTGAGATCTCGACAGATAAAGTAGACGCCGAAGTTCCTTCCCCGGCCGCCGGTGTGATCACGCGCATACTGGTTCAGGAAGGGGAGACGGTGGAGGTAGGCGTACAGGTTGCGGAGCTTGCAATGGAAGGTGCGCCTGCGCCCGCGACTGTACCTGCTCCTGCACCGCCTGCCGCACCCGCGGCGCCACCCGTTGCCGCGCCGGCGCCGGTTCCTGTCGCGTCTGCAGCCGCGACCGCGGTTGCGACCGCGCCCCCTCGGACCAACGTACGATCTTCACCTGTGGCTCGGCGGATTGCCAGCGAACATAATCTTGATATCGGAATGATTGCCGGAACAGGGCGGGGTGGCCGGGTTTCCAAAAAGGACGTTCTGGCGGCTGTGGCTGGCGGGACCGCGCAGCAGGTCGCGGCCGCGGTTACTGCATCACCGACGGCACCAGCACCTTCTACTCCTCAGTCGACTGCCCCGGTAGTGATTCCGGCGGGCATGAGCGATCCGGGGGGGATGGGGATCGGTGTGCAACCGGAGATCGAGTATCCCATAGGGGCGGATGCCGTTATCCAGCCGATGACAAAGATGCGGAGGATAATTTCCGAGCACATGATCGCGAGCCGCCGTACATCCGCTCATGTCGGTGCCGTATTCGAAATCGATTTCTCAGTGATCATGAATCTTCGGAAGAAGTGGAAGGCTGATTTTCGAGCAAGGCATGGAGCGAATCTCTCCGTCACGACCTGCGTGATCTACGCACTGATTCCGGCTTTACGCACATGGCCGATCGTGAACGCTTCGATCGTGAACGGAGATCAGATCGAATACCACAAGCATGTGAATGTGGGCGTGGCTGTTGCTCTTCCTGACGGCCTGATCGTTCCTGTTATCCGGGACGCCGAGCAGAAGGGGATCGGGGAAATCGCACGAGAGATCGCCGATCTGAGCGGTCGGGCTCGGGGCAAGAAACTGTTGCCTGATGAGGTCTCCGGTTCGACATTTACGCTGACCAATCCGGGTATATTCGGCGCGGTCTTCGGAATCCCCATCATCAATCAGCCGAATGTGGCGATTTTGGGTATGGGCGGCGTGACCAAGCGTGTTGTGGTCACGAGCGACGACTCAATCGCGATCCGACCGATCGCCAATTTCTGCATGTCATACGACCACCGCCTGATCGACGGCGCCGTGGCCGACCAGTTCCTCGCTGATCTGAAACAGCGCATCGAAAACTTCCCGGAGGAAGTGCTCGCCTGAGCCGAAACGACATGATTCCAGTTACGGTAACCCGGCCTTCTCTCCGTGTGGTGGATCTCGGCAGAATCTCGTTCAGCGAGGGATTCGAACTTCAGCAGGGTATTGTCAAGGCAAGACAAGAGGGCCGGACTGTCGATCATCTTCTTCTTCTCGAGCATCACTCCGTGATCACGCTCGGCCGGAGGGGGGACCTCGGCCATGTGCGGGTGAGCGAAGAAGAGCGAGAGCGACTCGGCGTCGAACTCCACCATACCAATCGCGGTGGTGACGTCACATGGCACGGTCCCGGTCAGCTGGTGGGCTATCCTGTAATCTGCCTCGCACCGGACCGCAAGGACATCGTTCGCTATGTTCGAGATCTCGAGCAGGTCATTATATCCACGTTGAACGAATTCGGCGTCAAAGCCGGGCTGATTGAAGGGCTGACCGGCGTGTGGGTGGGTGATGAGAAAATCGCGGCCATCGGCGTGCGCGTCTCTCGCTGGGTCACTTCGCACGGCTTCGCATTCAATATCTGCAACAGTTTGGAGCCTTACAATTATATAGTTCCGTGCGGGATCCGGGATCGAGGTGTTACTACGCTCTCCAGAGTCATCGGCCGGGAGGTCGGAGTCCAGGAGGCGTCCGAAGTTCTCGCGGGTCACTTCGCCCGGATATTCGGGCGCGAAACGGATGAGTCCTCGCCGGACGACGTCGCCCGATGGGTCGGGTACGGAGGGGGATCTTGAACCGGCCGGTCAGTGGAATCAGAAGAAAACCCGATTGGCTGAAAATCCGACTGCAGACTAATTCGGCTTACCGGGAAGTCAGAAGCGCGATCGGGAAGGGCGCCCTCAACACGGTCTGTGAAGAGGCGCGCTGTCCCAATCTTCACGAATGCTGGAGTGCCGGTACCGCCACGTTCATGATTCTCGGCGGGATCTGCACGAGGGCGTGCGCCTTCTGCGCGGTTACGAGCGGAAGGCCGGCGGCGATCGACCCGAATGAGCCGGAACGAGTTGCTGATGCTGTAGATCAGCTTGGAATCAAGTACTGCGTGATCACCTCTGTCGATCGTGACGATCTCCACGACCTTGGTGTGGAAGCGTTCGCACAGACAGTAGAAGCGGTCCGGCGAAGAAAACCCGCATGTGAAGTAGAGGTGTTGATCCCCGACTTCCAGGGACGGGAAGAGGCGATTCAGCGGATCATAGACGCGGGGGCGCTCGTGATCGGCTTCAACATGGAAGTGGTCGAACGCCTCTATCCTGACGTGCGATTCAAGCATGAGTATCAGAGTTCGTTGAATGTGCTGCGCACGGCCGGAAGGCTGAAGCGCGATTACCAGGTGGTGAAGACTGCTGCTATGGTGGGAATCGGCGAAGAGGATTACGAGGTGGACGAGTTGATCCGCGATGTACGTGATACCGGTTGCGAGGCGATGGCGATCGGACAGTATCTGATGCCCACGCCGAAACACCGCGATGTCTATCGCTTCGTTCACCCCGACCAGTTCGCCCGATGGAAAGAGCTCGGCGATTCTCTCGGCTTCAAGCATTTCGAGTCGGGTCCTTTGGTCCGCAGTTCTTATCGGGCGGAACGGATCCTGGAATTCGTCGACCGGAGAAGCCCGAAAGCGACTTGCTGACCGGCGACTCATAGACCTGCCCCCTCGACCTTCAGGAGCATTGTTTGCCTCATCTGATTGATCATCTCCTGACCATCTTCTTCGTCCTGGCCTGGCCGCTCTATGAGATGTTCATTCGTGCGCCCCGTTTTGGCCGCGACCTGGCATCGGGTGACCACATGGCTCGCGAGCGCTCATACAAGTGGACGATTGCGATTCAGTGGGCACTCGCCGGCGCGACCTTTCTCGTCTGGAGTCTGAGCGGCCGATCATGGAACGCGCTCGGGTTCGGTCATGCCGCCGGCCCCGGGTTTTTTCTGGGGATCGCCGTAGTTGTCGCGGTAGTCCTCATGCTCGGTCGCCGCTGGTCCCGCACTGAAAACGACCCCGTCTATAAAGAGAACCTGGCGGCCCGTTTCCAAAGCGGCGCGTCGTTTCTCCCGAAGACGGACAGGGAATCGGTTCTCTACACCCGGCTCGGGCTGACGGCCGGTTTCTGCGAAGAGGTGCTTTATCGAGGATGGCTGCTCTGGTATGTGGGGAGCTACGTTCCAATGATCGCCGCTGTTCCCCTCACCGCCCTTTTGTTCGGGGTCGCCCACATCGGGCAGGGCTTTCGGCGCGGTGCCGAAACGACGCTCATGGGATTCAACCTCGCTCTGCTCTACGTCCTTTCCGGTTCGCTCTGGCTTCCTATCATTATCCACGGAATGGTGGATGCCAGCGGGGGTCTGCTGGCGAGGTACGTTCTCTCGAGCGGTAACGAGGCGCCCGGCGGATGACCGCACAGGATCTTTCCGATCATTTTCGCCGGATCGACGGTGCCGGATACAAAGCCTACAAAAACATCCGGGGTGAATACGATTTCGGCGATTTCACCCTTTTTATCGATCACGTTCAAGGGGATCCGTTCGCTGCGCCGAGCAGGGTTCGTGTAATCGTTCCGGCGGAAATTGCCCGGATCCCCCCGGAGCTGATTGAGAACCGCAACCGCTCGATCGGACTTGCTTCCTATATTGCGGGGGAGTTCGCCCGCTCAGCCGGGCAGGTTCGGGAGCGGCGGGGATCGGGTAAGAGCGGTCTCATCGAAATGGACCGCCCCGGCCAGCAGGTGCTCGAGCGGACGGCTCTCATGCTGGATGGGGGTGAGGTGGAGGGTCGTTTTGTGGTCGGGCTTCCGGCAGCGGGGAGAAGAGTGCTCGGCAGGCAGGCCGATCAATTGTTCGGGAGCGATCTCGTGGAGATCGTCCGGCGGTCTCTTCTGTTTTCTTCTCTCGATAAAGGGGAGGCGGAAAAGGCCGCGTTTACGAACGAGGATGGCGACACGCTCCGCGCCACCCTCGAGGACCGCGGGCTGGTGGCATTCATTGCTGACGGGAGCGTCCTTCCGCGGTGTTCGGGAGTCGATGATCGGCCGCTCACAGAGAACGTAATTCCGCTTCGCTCGCCCGAATCACTTCGCATATCAATCGATCTTCCCCATGCGGGCAGAGTGACCGGTCTCGGTATTCCTGTCGGAGTAACGCTGATCGTCGGGGGTGGTTTTCATGGCAAATCGACCTTGCTGAACGCGCTCGAAAATGGGGTCTATAATCATCGGCCCGGGGACGGGCGGGAACGGATCGCGACGGTCGATAGTGCTGTCAAAGTGCGTGCAGAAGATGGCCGATCCGTAGCGGGCGTTGACATATCTCCCTTCATCAGTGCTCTTCCGGCGGACCGGGATACGGAATCGTTCACTTCAGAAAATGCTTCGGGCTCGACTTCGCAGGCGGCGAATATTCTGGAGGCACTCGAAATAGGTGCCCGGGTTCTTCTGATCGACGAAGATACGGCAGCGACCAATTTCATGATTCGTGATTGCCGGATGCAGCAATTGATTGCGAAGGAGAAAGAACCGATCACGCCGTTTATCGATAAAGTGGGGCCGCTGTACGAGGAGCTCGGTGTTTCGACAATTCTCGTTGCCGGGGGAAGTGGTGACTATTTCGACGTGGCTCATACTGTGATCGCCATGGATGAGTACGAGCCTCAAGAGGTGACCGATCGGGCGAAGCGAATTGCTGAAAACCATCCGACCGATCGTTCCGCAGAAGGGGGGGCGGGGTTCGGTTCGATTCCCTGCCGGATCCCGATCGCGGAGAGTATCGATCCGAGCCGGGGAAGACGGGAAGAGAGCATCAAGATCCGCGATAGAGGAACGATTCAGTTCGGACGGGAGACGATCGACATCTCAGCCGTTTCTCAGATCGTTGATTCGAGCCAGACCCGGGCGATCGGCGCGGCTATTCTCCTGGCCCGCGAAGAATTCATGGATGGACACTCGACGCTATCCGAGATCCTTGATCGTCTCTATGTACTGATAGCTGAACGGGGACTCTCCGTCCTCTCCAGGCGGCCGGTCGGTGACCATGCCATGTTCAGGCGCTACGAAATGGCCGCGGCGATCAACCGGCTTCGCTCTCTTCGGGTTCGTCGATAACCCCGGGAGACCAGCACCCAATTCCCTTGCGCCCGGTCGGGGATACTACGATCTTGTATTGACCCGGTGCGTCTTGACCACGGCCGCGCCTGGTGTCAAGATGGTAGGGTTAACCAACGATCCATGAAAGAGACAGAAGTGAGGGAAATATCATGAGAATCGCGAAGCGCATGAGCCGGCTGGGAACAGAGACGGCATTTGAGGTACTCGCGCGCGCCAAGGAACTGGAAGCAGATGGCAAGGATGTCATCCATCTCGAGATCGGCGAGCCCGACTTCGACACGGCTGACAGTATCAAAGAGGCGGCGATCGGCGCGATGCGTGACGGTCTCACCGGGTATTGCCCCGCCCCCGGCATTCCGGCGCTTCGAAAAGCGATTGCCGAGGACGCCGCCAGGCGACGGGGGATCGATCTGTCCCCGAATCGAGTCGTTGTCTGTCCGGGCGCGAAGCCGATCATCACCAACACGATCATCACGCTTGTCGAGCCGGGTGACGAGGTGATTTATCCGAACCCCGGATTTCCGATCTATGAATCGATGATCAATTTCGTCGGTGCCAAACCGGTTCCGCTTCCGCTGGTCGAAGAAAAGGATTTCAAATTCGATATCGACGAGTTTCGTTCTCTCGTGAGTGACAAAACGAGCCTCATTATTATCAACACACCCGGGAATCCGACTGGCGGCGTTCTTGGCAAAGCGGAACTGGAAGCGGTTGCCGAAGTCGCGATCGAACGGGATATTCCTGTTCTGTCTGACGAAATCTACATCAACATCATTTATGATGGTGAGCATCAGAGCCTGCTGTCGATTCCGGGAATGGCTGAGCGGACGATTCTACTGGACGGCCTCTCCAAGTCCTATGCGATGACGGGGTGGCGGCTCGGTTACGGTATTTTTCCGGAAGAAATGGTCGAACACATCACGCGGTTCAACATCAACAGCATATCGTGCACATCCCACTTCAGCCAGTACGCGGCGCTCGAAGCGATCACCGGCCCGCAGGATCATGTGCAGCGTATGCGGGATGAGTTCCTGAAACGTCGCGACGTGATCGTGTCTGGGCTGAATGACATTCCGGGATTCTCATGTCGGACGCCCGGCGGAGCGTTCTACTCATTCCCCAATGTCAAAGAGACCGGGATCCCGTCGGGCGAGCTGGCCAAGCGCCTGCTCGAAGAGGCGGGTGTTGCTACGCTGAGCGGTGAGAGTTTCGGATCGTACGGCGAGGGCTACATTCGACTCTCGTACGCCAATTCGGTAGAGAATATCGAAAACGCACTCTCGCGAATCAAGGAGTTCCTGGCTTAGATGGGCGCGCTTGACGATCAGGTTGCGATTATCACGGGGGCTGGTCGAGGGATCGGCGCCGCGATCGCCAGGCGGTTCTCCGCGCAGGGCGCCAGTGTTGTTCTGGCGGCGCGCACCGAGAAGGAAATCGAGAAGCTGGCCGATCATCTCGCCCCGACGGGAAAGGGGGCCATCGCAATTCCCGTCGATGTCACTCAACCCGCCCAGATTGACGCCTGTATCCGCGGCTGTCTCGACACATTTGGAAAGCTCGACATCCTCGTAAACGCTGCCGGTTCCCAGTACGTTTCATCTGTCGCGCTATCAGATCCCAAAGAGTGGATTTATGATATAGAAGTCAATCTTCTCGGGCTTTATCGCATGTGCCGGGCGTCCCTCCCGGCACTCTCCGATTCCAAGAAGGGGCGTATCGTCAATATCGCTTCCCGGATGGGTAAGACTCCGGCACCGCTGAACAGTGCCTATTGCGCCGCCAAAGCGGGGGTGATCGCTTTTACCGCTGCACTCGGCGCCGAAGTCGCTCGCGACGGCATTCATGTCAACTCGATCTGCCCCGGTTTTGTGGAGACCAAACTGCTGAACGACACGATGGCCAACACGGCGCGCATTACCGGCCGGACTGTTGAAGAGATCAAAGATATTTTGGAAGCACGCAGCCTGCTCCGCCGCGCTGTCTCCGTCGATGAAGTCGCCGCGCTCGCCTACTTCCTCGTAACTGAGGCGACCGGCATGACCGGCCAGGCGATCAATATTACCGCCGGCGCGGAAATACATTAGTCCACTGGCCGGGAGAGTTCGCTCCCGATGGTAACCACGATTCTTGTTATTACTCTGTCGTGTCTGATGTTGGCGCCGGTGTCCGCCGACTCGACGATCTGGCGCGCAAGTATCTGGCATCCGCCTTTGGTCGATGCTCCGCTCGAACCGGCGCCGCATCCTGCGATCTATGAAGGAATCTGGAGTATTGGTGAGGAACCGGTTCGGGTTCGGCCTTGGGGGGTGGAGCGGGTCGGTCAGCGGCATTCGATTGTGGCCCGAACACCCGATCGAACCCATACTGTCATTAGGCTCACGTCCAGGTCGATGTTCGGTGACGCAATGGCGATCCTCGTTTCGGACGGTCAGATTGTCTGGAAAACGGAGAAGACATGGGGGGGCGCAGAAATCACTCAGGACGGGCATTTCCTGATCCTCCATGGGCGAGGCCACTTCAATATCCCGAACGACAACAGGGCGATCTATTTGGGGAGCGGCAAGAAGCTTTATGAGGGCGATGATAAGAGATTCACAGAGCCCCGGAAGTTCAGGACTCCCGACCGATATGGATTTCTTGTCAATCACTACGAGCATCTTCGGTCGCGGGATCAAGAGACGCCCTGGTTCCTGGAGTGTCTTGGCGGAGATTTTACTTCTCGCTGGAACCTTCCTCTCCCATCCCAAATGGGCAAGGTTCTTGACTACTTCGAGAGCCGGGACTCTACAATTATTATCGTAACTCATAGTTCCCAGGCGGGTCCGGGGATAGGCGTCTGGAGGATCGAGATGAGGGCCGGAAAACCCCATCTTGGAAGAGAAACTGCTGTCAACCTTTCCGGCGATGGGCCAGGCGATCTTTATCCAATATGCCAACACACCACCTCTGGTGACGAGACAATAGTTGTGTACTATTCGATTCGAGGTGAATCAAGTCGGCCTGGGTCGAGAGGCTTTAGAAGAAACCACTTTGTCGCCGCTGTTTCGGCGAGAACATGTGAAGTGGTGTGGTCCCGAAAGATCGAGGCGTCCTCTGGCACGAAAATGAGTGAGGGGTTGGCAGTCGACGATCAATCGGGCTCAGTTGCCGTTGCACTTCGATACTCAAACGAGAAACCGGGATACTCCAAAGTATTCGTAATCTCAAACTCAGGAGAGAGCGTCCGAGAGGTCCTCCGCTCCCATTGGGAACCGGGTCCTCAGAGTATCTATCTTACCTGGCTGCCAGGAGGGCTGCTGGTTGTGGAAGGGAGAGATGAGATTCGAGTTCTACGACCCTGATCAGGAAAGTCTCAGGTTTACACTCGAATCAAGAGCACCTACCATTCTGTTGAAGCCCAGAATTTAAGGCTTTGAAATTCAAGATCACTAGGCACAAGAACCTCGGCCTTTTTGCATTTAGTTTGAGATCTCAGTTGACAGGTTTCTGGAGCCAGAAATGCTAAGCGAAGATGTGTTCTCTGAAAACGATCGGAGAGGCCCCTCTCTGGTTCATTACATGAAAATATTTCAATTCTGATCTTTCGATCATTCCCCAAGTATAGTTCGTTCGCCAGAGAGCCTCACTCGAATCCGATAAAAGAGGGTGTATACTCTGGTCATGACCCCATGATCATCTCGTTTATCGATGAAGGGGGACACTATGAAAAGGCAGAACTTCCAGCCTGTATCCGATCATGAACTCATTCGTAATCTCAAGAAACTGATTCGCACCGAACGGTCGATTACGCTTCAAGTCGTTTATATGCTGATTGAAGTGGAGCGGCGGCGACTGTTTCTCAAAATGGGCTATTCGTCGATGCACGACTATGTGAGTCGGGGGCTCGGCTACTCCGACTCAGCGGCGTTCCGCAGGATCAAGACCGCTCGTTCTGTCGCTCTTTACCCTGAGATCGAGGGAATGATCAGGCGGGGGGATCTTTCGTTCTGCGCTGTGGCGAAGATTTCGAATGCTCTTACTCCGGAAAACAAGAATGAGCTTCTCCGAAGAGTGTGCGGGAAGAGGCTTCGGGAGATCGATGCGATTCTGGCAGAAGACAAGCCGGCGATCATGGTTCGAGACAAGATAAAGCCTATCGGTAGAGCTGAACCGGAGGAGTCTCCCGCCGAGTCGTGTAATCTCTTTGACCGTGAAGAAAAGCGATCAGTTTTCGACCGCCGAAATGGCGGTCAGGAAGTTGCCACCCCTCGCAAATTGCAACGGCCTGTCCATAGGGAGGATGAAGACGGCGGAGGCGAGCGGCATGCGGAAGAGCGCGAGGTGAAAAGTCCATTGGAGCGACGCTACAAGATCGAGTTTTCCGCGAGCGAGGAATTTATCAGGGAACTCGCGCAGGTACAGGCGCTCGTCTCGAATGGACCAGCCGGTGCGAGTTATGAAGCGCTGTTTCGAAAGCTGATGGTCGAGTATCTCGATCGTCACGATCCGGCGAAGAAGCAGGAGAGAAGGGAGAAACGCCGGGAGCGAGCAGAAAAGAGGGAGGAGAAGAGGGGGGCGATTATCGGTGTGGCCGAACAAACCTCTGAAGATGAAAATCCGGCGATCGACTTGCCGGAGAAGGATAGGGACACGAGTATTGCTTTCTCGAATTCACCCGGCGTTCCGGGCTCGCGCCACATTCCTGTTGCTCTCCGGGATGAAATCAGTGTGCGCGACGGCAATCAGTGCACATTCGTTGGGAGAGACGGTACGCGGTGCAAAGCAACCAGATACCTCCAGATTGACCACATCAAGCCGTTTGCTTTGGGTGGCGGCCACAATGTTGGGAATCTGCGGTTATTGTGCGGAGCGCACAACCGCCTGGAAGCGGAGGAGATCTTCGGGGTGGCGTATCAGGTTGATAGGAGTGATCAGCATCGTCCTCCGGGCTGTAACAGAGTGCAAGTGTGAATCTTGAGCCAGGCATTCACTGACCAGCTCAAGCCCGCACTCAGCGAATCAACTCCTCGAGAAGCGCGTCGTAGCGATCAATCATTCTGGTGAGTGAGTATTGCTCCTGGGCGGCGGTGGCGAGAGCGTTGTCCTGTTTCGTGCTGCTCAGGATTGAATCGATCGAAGCGGCTATTGCGTCCACGTTTCGTGGGTCGGTGTGATGGATCCCGCCGTGCCCGGGGACGGCGGGAACCAGGATATGATTGGAGAGCAGTACGGGGCATCCGAGTGAGAGCGCTTCGAGTGCTACGAGCCCGAGACCTTCAGCCGCCAGACTAATCTGGGCGACGCAATCCGCACAGCGCATGAGGCGGTGGACTTGATCGCGTGGCTGCGCTCCGAGAAGACGAACTCCTGAAATGCTTTCGCTGGCCACCAGCTTTTCCAGTGCCGACCGGTGGGGACCATCGCCTGCAATCAGAAGAACCGCGTTCTTCTTGTCCTGCAATCGGGGAAATGCCCGGATCAACTGGAAGACTCCCTTGGACCGAACTAGCCGACTCGCCGCCACAATCAATTTCGCATCCGGCGAAATGTCAAACTCCCGTCTGATTGTGGCACGGTTTTCGCCCATGACCTTTCGAATGCGAACCATGTCGATGCCATTCACAATCAGGTGAATCTTTTCGGGAGGGACCATGGGATAGGCGCGGGACCGAAGGGTCTTTTCGATGGCCGGCCCGATCGGCACGTAACGATCAAATCCCCGAAGGTCTATTTTCTCACGAAAGAAATAGCGCCAGACGTTGATCAGTCCTCGCGGATCGCCGGCGAGAAGTTTGCTCAATGCTTCTGTATATCTTGTTCCGTGGCACTGATAAATAGAAGGAACATTCGGCATGAGCCGGGCGATCGATGATCCCGCCGAGCTTACGGAGATTATAGCCGCCGGTTTCGATGTTTGTGCCCGTGCCCAAGTCACGCATGCTCTCCGAAACCTGCCGGAGTGGACGCCGGGGGGTGCGTCGAGCTCGGCGATGGAGACGGACTCGGGGAACCCTGGATCAGCCGGGAGCCGGTTGGTCACGGTGACGACTTGCCATCCTGAATGGGCAAGCCCTTCTATGGTGCTTTTGGCGATATGCTCCATGCCACCGCCGATATGGACCGGAAGAGAGCGCGCGATAATCCAGAGGGTTCTCTTATCGGCCTGTTTCAATCGATCATTCCCGCTTCCCTCGAACGGCGCTTCGAATCGTCTCTTTCCATTCGGGGCGTAACAGAATAATTCCCCCCCAGATAAGAGTCGCTAGCCCCAGCTGAAGCAGCAATGAGGGAACGCCCTGCCCGGCAAGACCGCGCACGACATACGCGGCGATCATATATACGGGTAGCACCACTGCCAGACCGGCCAATGTGCGCGTCGCCCGCTGCGTATCCAGATCGAGTTTGCGAAGATAGTAGATCGCGGCACACGCTGCGCCCACACCGTTCGCGATACCAAGAACGAGAAGGCCGAGCTTTTGATAGAGAAGCAGGTTGATGGCAAGATTGACGAGAAAGAAGAGCGCGTCCCCGCGAAGGACGATTGAGTTCTGCAATCGGGCACTGTGGACACGCTGCAGATAGTACGCGCATGTGAAGACCCAGAGACCGGCGCTGAATCCGATCAGCGCCCTTGAAGTGAGGGCGAGCGAATCAGTGTCGAACTCTCCCCGGAAAAACAGAATTCGAATAACGGCGTCGCCATTCACGAGCAGAAACGCAGATAACGGAATAAAGATGAGGAGAAGAGCGCTCAGTATAAGGTCGTTCCGCACCGCAAGATCGTTCTTTTTCATGGTGGCGAAATAGCTGAGGCTGACAATGCCGAGAGGAACCGTGAGGAGCGTGTGGGCGGTCTCGGTGACGAACCGGGCGTAATCCGCGGCAGCCACTCGGCCGGGCCCGATTAGAGAAGCGACGAACCTCTCCACAAGAACATTCGATTCGGCGAGAATGGCCACCAGAATCAGCGGTCGTGTTACCACCCAGAGCCTCCCCCACACCTCGCGAATGAGATCGGCTTCCAGATTCATTTCGAGGGGGAGTAGACGCCGCCGCACGAGATGGGTTGTGGCGACCAGTGCGAGCAGAACGTAGCCGGCCGTAAAACCCCAGGCGAGCAAGGGATAGTTTCCATATCGCGCGGCCGCCGCGATACCGAGAATCAGCCCCACATTCTGAAAGCCGGGCCGAAGAGAAGGGATCAGGAAATCGTTTCGTGCGATCCCGAGCGCGCTTAAGACAGAACAGTAGATGTAGGCGGGAACACCGAACGCCAGTATGCGAACCATGGCGACAGCCAGCTCGAATCGATCTTCGCCGAAACCGGGGACGATCAATTTGATGAGCGAAGGGGAAGCCAGATAGAGGGCGATTCCGATCAGAATGCCCGCCCCCAGAAATGCCACCATAAGGGACTGGAAGAGGGCGCCGGCTTTTCGCTTGTCCGATTCGTAGTACCGAGCATAGAGAGGGATGAACGAGGTCTGGATCACTCGCTGGGTAATCAGATGAGCCGGTGAGAGTGTGAGGGAGAGGGAAGCTCGATAGGCGTCGGCAACGGCGCCGGTTCCGAAAAATCGGGCCAGAAGGATTTCGCGAACAACGCCGAGAACCTTGCTCACTGTATTCCCGGCTGAAAGCTGCAAAAATCCCCGTCTCATCGGGAATCCCCGCAGTCGGCCTCGCCGCCGGCCCCTTGGCCGACTGTCAGAAAGTGCCGATCAGCTCTATCGATCAATCGCTGGATGCCCTTGTCTCCTTGACCCTTACGGTTCGTTCGCAATCGTCGGCCCTTGCGCCCGGCCGATTATACAGACTGCATTCAGCCGAGAGGTACGTCAAATCAGGGAGGGCTCAAGGAAGATCAGCGGGGAAAATTAGAAAACCCCGCCCCAAAATTCACATCAGAGGGCGGGGATCGTCGTGGAATATCCTCTCCTTCAGGCCAGAATAGAGGTGATCTCCCCGACTATGCTGCTCTTCGGTAAAGAGGAGGATTTACTATAGGTCGTTTTTTTTGTTCCGTTTCAGGGTAAATCTACCGATATTGTAAGTGGAGGACCTATCAGATGAAACGGATCGAGATTCCGATTGATGGCATGAAGTGCCAGGGGTGTGTCTCCTCGGTCGAGAAGGCGGTGAACTCTGTCCGCGGCGTTTCCGAGGCGAAAGTCATCCTGGACAAAGGCGTTGGCCGATTCCATTTCGATGAATCAGAGGCGAATACCGAAGCGATTGTGAGCGCGATCGAAGGGGCGGGCTTTCATACAGGGCTGGTTCCTGATGACCGGTCGGAAGTCCGCGACATTGACACGGATGAAGAATCCTCACTCCCGGAAGGGGACAAACGACTCCGTCTGGAAGTCCGCGGGATGACCTGTGCGGCCTGCGCCCTGGCCGTCGAGAAAGCGCTCACAGGAGTGCCGGGCGTAAAAAACGCGGTCGTGAACGCAGCCGCCAACGCCGCCGGTGTTCGATTCGATTCGGCCCGTGTCCAACCGGAAAGCCTGATCGAAGCGGTCAAGCGGGCCGGCTACAAAGCGACGATCGGCGACGATGAAGATCGAGAAGGGGGGGCGCGTGAATGGACCGGTCTCGCCTGGACCGCGGCTCTCGTCATTCCGATCCTACTCATTCATTATAGTCTGCTCGAAGTCTCTCCCAAGCCGCTGATTCTATTCGGCCTGGCTACGATTCTGCAATTCACGGCCGGTCTCCGATTCTATCGTGGGGCGTTCTATTCGCTCCGTGCGGGGACAGCTAATATGGATGTGCTCGTCGCCCTCGGAATCACGGCGGCGTGGGGCTACTCGTCGCTCGTCGCGCTTTTTCCTTCGACTTTCGAGGGGGGGCGTACGTTTTTTGAAGCGTCGGCGATGCTCATTTTCTTCATACGGCTCGGCAAGGGGTTGGAAGCGAGCGCGAAAGGGCGTGCCGATGACGCTCTGCGCTCGCTCATTCGGCTGAAGCCGGATCGTGCTCGCCGCAAGACAGCCGCCGGCGAGGAGACCGTTCCCGTAACGAGTATTCACGAGGGAGATATTCTGGCCGTTCGCCCGGGCGACAAGGTTCCGGTAGACGGCACTGTTGTCGATGGCGTCTCCGCCGTTGATGAGTCTTCGATTACGGGCGAGTCAATTCCGGTGCGAAAAGATACTGGCGATTCAGTGACCGGCGGAACGATTGTGGTAGACGGCAATCTGTCGATCAAGGCAACGGCTGTCGGCAATGACACGTTTTTGGCGCGCATGGTTCGTCTCGTGGAAGAAGCGCAGCTCGACCACGCTCCGATCCAGCGATTCGCAGATCGGGTTTCGAACGTATTCGTTCCGGCGGTGGTTTCTCTGGCCGCGATCACTTTTGCGGTCTGGTATTTCCTTGCCGGCGGGCCATTCCCGTTTTCGCTGGAACGTGCGGTGGCTGTACTGGTTGTCGCCTGCCCCTGCGCACTCGGACTCGCCACTCCGACAGCCATACTTGTCGGGACAGGCGTGGGACTGCGCCGCGGTATTCTTTTCAAGAGAGGGTCCGCGCTCGAGGCGATCGGCCGGGTCAAGAGTGTTCTTTTTGACAAGACCGGTACGATCACGAAGGGGGCGCCTGAGTTAACAGATTTTTTTGCAATTTCCGAGGGATCGGAAACCGACGCCCTTTCAATCGCCGCATCCGGGGCAACTCGCTCCAATCACCCTCTCTCGGCGGCACTGGTTCAAGCTGCCGTCGAGTGGGGAGTTTCGACTCAGGATGTGACTGTGAGCGAGGAGGTTCCGGGCCAGGGGATTCGATTCCATATCGGTAGTGAGCAGTATCTTCTAGGGAATGAATTACTGACCGGCAAACAGAAGATCGAGCCGGCCGAAGCGGCGAATCGGATCGAGCAGTGGGAGAGGGAGGGACGCACGGTTCTTCATCTGGCGTCGAAATCTCGCGGGAGAATCGGCTTTTTTGCGCTTCGAGATGAGCCGCGCGAGGGGGTGACCGATGCCATCGCGCGTATCGAAGGAATGGGTGTCAGGACGGCTCTTGTTACCGGCGACAAGAAAGCGACCGCCGAGGGGATTGCGGCTTACGTCGGATTGGGCGCGGTCCACGCGGAAGTACTTCCCGATGAGAAGGCTGATCTGGTGACCCGCGTCTCCAAAGAGGCGGGCCCGGTCGCCATGGTGGGTGACGGCGTAAACGACGCGCCCGCCCTCGCCCGAGCTGATGTAGGGATCGCGATCGGCGCGGGAACGGATGTGGCCAAAGAGAGCGGCGATGTCGTGTTGATCCAGAGTGACCCGGGGGACGTTGCATCGGCGCTGGAACTCGGTCGGGCTACCCTTTCCAAAATAAGACAGAATCTTTTCTGGGCGCTCATTTATAACATATGCGCCATCCCTCTCGCCGCCGGCGTCTTTGCAACCTGGGGCGTTCTTCTGCCGCCTGCGGTGGCGGGAATCGCGATGGCGTTTTCCTCCATCACTGTCGTCCTGAACTCTCTCGATCTCAAGCGGTGGCGTCCGGTAGGCGTCTGACCCGGGTTATTCGAGATGTTCCCCAGGTTCCCCAAAACGCAGGAAAAAGGCTGTGGGGAGCAGATGGTCATCGGACCGCCCTCTCCCGGTCCTACTTCAACAGGATCAAGCACTTCCGTACATCGGCCGATCACCGGGAAGAAGGGTATCCCCCCGCCCGGGCGTCCGATATAATAGGGAACTCTTTGGGGCGTGTTTCATTCTCCCCGGTCAGGCAGAAACGATGGAGAGGGTAAGAACGTAAACCATGAAGATTCTGGGCATACACGACGGACATAACGCGGCTGCCTGTCTGATTGAAGACGGCCATGTGCTTGCGGCGATCCAGGAGGAAAGGATCACCCGCACGAAGAACGAGAACTGCTTTCCCCATCGGTCGGTCCAATGGGTGTTGAAGGCGACAGGTACCGATCCGGGCGACCTCGATTTTGTCGCCATGCATTCAAAGCATATGCCGCCTCATCGTTCTCGGAAGAGGATGCTGGAAGAGTATGCGCAGTCACAGTCATTTGCTTATCAGGTCAAGCAGCTTGTCAAAAAGACGCCGGCTAACGATTATTATCGTTCACGGCGCCGGGCCGAAAGAAACGCCGAGATACAAAAAGCCGGCCTGCCTCTCGGCAAAGCCGTTTACGTCGATCATCACACGGCCCACGCCGCGGCTACTTATTTTGGTTCGCCCTGGGTGAACGATTCGGCCGAAAAAGTTCTCGTGCTTACGGCGGACGGCGCCGGTGACGATCTTTGCGCCACTGTGCGGATTGCCGAGAACGGTAGACTGGGCGCGCCGATTGCTGAGATCGATGACTCCCACTCGCTCGGAAGCGTGTACGCGAAAATCACCTTCGTACTCGGCATGATACCGAATGAACATGAGTACAAGCTGATGGGGATGGCTCCCTACGCCCCCGACTCGGGCATGATGGAGAGTTATGAGCGGTTCAAGAATGTGCTTCAGTTCAACGGTGGCTCCGGCCTCGTCTGGCAGCGTGGACCGGGAGTGCCGCACACTTACTATAGCTATAATTACTTCCTGAAACTGATCGAGCGCCACCGGTTCGACTGGGTGGCTGCGGGCCTGCAGAAGTTTACCGAAGATCATCTCTGCCAATGGGCGCAGAATGCCGTCCGTGAAACGGGTATTCACAAAGTCGCTCTCGGCGGCGGTGTCTTCATGAATGTAAAGGCGAACAAGCGAATCTACGAATTGAATGAAGTGGAAGGGCTATTCGTTTTTCCGTCATGCGGGGATGAGATGAACGCTGTTGGAGCGGCGTTTCAGGTATACGCGGAGGAGACGGCAAAAAAGGGAAGGCGCGGAGAGTTCCCCCCCCTCGGCCAGGTTTACTGGGGGCCCGAGCCGACCGATGCCGACGTCGAGAAACTGGCGGACGGATTGCGCGCCAAGGGCTACACGGTCGAACGGCACGACGATCTGGATGACATAATCGGCGACTTGCTCGCTGACGGCGAAGTGGTTGCCCGGGCGGGCGGCGGCATGGAGTTCGGTGCGCGCTCGCTGGGGAACCGATCGATCCTCGCGGACCCGACGAGCCGCGAAGTAGTCCGCATTATCAACGACATGATCAAGAACCGGGACTTCTGGATGCCCTTCGCTCCTGCCATGCTTGCGGAGCGAAGTGACGAGTACGTCAAGAATCCCAAGGGTATGGACGCGTCCTACATGATCATGACGTTCGACACGACCGACAAGGTGGATGACTTCCCCGCGGGGGTACAGCCGTACGATCGCTCTGCGAGGCCCCAGTTCGTTCACAAGGAACACAACCCGTCGTTTCACAGAGTTATTTCCCGCTTCGCCGAACGGACGGGCCGGGCGGTCGTATTGAATACATCTTTCAATCTGCACGGCTTCCCGATAGTGTGCACCGCTGAGGACGCGGTGGATGTGCTTGAAAGATCCGGTCTGGAGAATCTGGCGGTGGCGAACTACATGATCCGCAAGACTCGATCCATTTCGGGCAACGTGGATTCCGCGTGAGCGATGCTGAACTCTGTCTGCATGGTGGTTCACTCCTACTGTCCCGATGACCCCCGTGTCAGGAGGGAAGCGGAAGCGCTCGTCGCGATCGGCACGAGAGTCGACGTCATCTGTCTTCGTAACGAGGGGGAATCGGCACGCGAAAAAGTGGGTGGTGTGAATTACATACGCCTGCCGGTCCAGAGAAAACGCGGCGGTCTGATACGGTATCTCTTCGAGTACGGCGCCTTTTCTCTTCTTGCATTCTTCAGGGCGAGCCAGCTCGCACTCCAACGCAAGTACGATCTCTTTCAGGCTCACAACATGCCGGATACGCTCGTATTCTGCGGATTGCTACACAGGCTTCGAGGGGCGAAGATCGTCCTCGATCTGCATGACCTTGTTCCCGAGGTCTATATCGCGAAGTACGATATCGACCTCGATTCCAAGGTGGTTCGATTCCTCTCGGGCGTAGAGGCATTCTCGATCGCCGCTGCTGATCTGGCGATCACGACTTCGATCGCCTTTCGTAATACTCTGATTGAGCGTGGAATTCCGCCTGAGAAAGTCCGCATTATTCTGAACGCTCCCGATGAGGCGATCTTTCCTGAAGTCAAACGGGCGACGCCGTTTCCGGCGAACGGCAGGCTTCGGCTCATCTTTCACGGGACGGTAGTGCAGAGGAGCGGACTCGACCTCGCCATACGAGCGATCTCCAAACTGAAAGAGGAGATCCCGGAGATTACGCTGGACGTGATCGGAGGAGGGGACGCTATCGAGGATTGCAAGAAGCTGGTAGCGCAACTTTCCCTAGGCGATGCCGTCACGTTTCATGGCCAGAGGCCGATCGTGGAAGTTCCCGATCATGTAAAGAGAGCCGACTTCGGAATCATTCCGAATCACCGGAATGTGTTCACCGAGAAAAACCTTCCGACAAGAATTTTCGAGTATCTTCGGATGCGGAAGCCTGTGATCACGTCGCGGACACCGGGGGTGGAAGATTATTTCGGCGAGGACGGTCTCCTTTACTTCAAAGCCGGAAACACGGACGACCTGGCCGAAGTCATTCGCGCCGCCTACAACGATCCGGAGCGGGTTCGAAAAACAATGCGAAAGGGGTTCGATATCTACGGGCAGTTCCGGTGGTCCGAAGAACGGAAACGATACTCTTCGCTCTTCCAGGATCTGGTCGACGGCAACGGAACGCTCCCCAATTCCGGCACGGCTCCCGCAAAAGGCTCATGAGCATAACCTACCAGGTTGACCCGAAACTCGATCTGCAGGAGGTGATCGATCTCTATGTGGCGTCCACTCTCGGGAAACGCCGCCCGGTCCACAGGCCCGATATCTTCCGAAAGATGATCGATCATTCCGATCTCACCATCACCGCTCATGACGGTGATCGATTGGTCGGTATCGCGCGCACGCTGACCGATTTCGGATTTGTCGCCTACCTGGCTGATCTGGCGGTTCACCTCGATTATCAGCGCCGGGGGGTCGGCAAGAAGCTGGTCGCCCTTACCCGCGAGAACCTGGACGACACCGCTTTTCTAACTCTGCTGAGCGCTCCCGATGCCAATGAATACTATCCCCGAATCGGTTTCCGACATCATCCGCGGGCGTGGGTGATCGGCGAAGCGCCTCTACCGCCGGATGATTTCTGGTAGGTGTGAGCGGGTGCCTCCGTGAACTGAACATCTTCGCGCGTCATTTCGCCGTGTGTTACAATGGTCAATGTATACGCTGTGTGGAGATATGTATCCCCGGTCTCACAGCTTGATACTGAGACTGCTCGGTGGGGGTCACCTCGTGCGATTGCCGCTCATCATCTTCGTTCTCTCGATTCTCAGCCTTTTTTTGGCGTACCCCCTTTCGGCGGACATGATCGTCGAGCTCGATCTGGACGGGCAGCTCGGTAACGGACCAGACACCATCGCCGTCTCACCTGGTGACTCTATTGCAGTCGATGTATGGATCAAGGGTGACCAATTCGGTGGTTTCTTCTGGTCTTTTGGTTGCTACCTGATTGACAGCGGCGTGCTCGATCTTATTGACGCTGAAGTATTCCCTCTCACGTGGACGCCTCTTCCGATCACGGAAACAGGAGATACGGTCTTTGTGTCTGCCTGGGATCCTTGGTTGTCCGGGGTTCCGGGGCCAACACTTCAAGCTGCCTCGGTGACGTATGAAGTGGCGGCTGAGAGCGGGTTCGGCATTTTGAAAACGGACTTGTCAAGGTCGTTCTACATGATTTACGGCTTCACTGCAACGTTCGACGACTACGTAGGCGCGCACGTTACTATCCAAGGCACGACGGGAATTGAAGAATCGAGCTGGGGTGACATCAAACAGCTCTTCCGCTGAGAACCCATTGGCGCCGAAAGTTCGGGATTCTGTACGGGCCTTAGTCCGGGCCGGCTCGGACCAGGGAACCGAGTCAACTCCCCACTCTCCCGTGACAACTCCCCGGCCTCCCCTTACAATAGAGAATAGCGTAAATCGGGAGCCAGCCACTCATTGAGAATAATAAGGAGTGATTCCATGTTTGTCTCAGGGCGAAGGACGGGAAGGTGGCCACTTGCCGCAATACTCATTGGAATGATGGTCGTAACCGGTTGTGGTTCAGGCGGTTCCGAGGGTGGAGCATCGAAAGAAGAGGAGAAAACCGCCAAGGCCGCCGGGAAGGACGCCAAGAAACCGGCCGGCTTCCCCATGAAGATCGCGGCCCAACCCGCCGGCACCTCGCAGCCCCTCCCTTCGGTACTCCTGAATCGCATCTCCCTTGTTGACGAAGAGACCTCGTTCGGGGAGTCGATAGTGGGGCGAAAGCTAAGCGATATTGATGCTTACGCGGTTGAGATGGTTGCTTTCGGGATGATGTCGGACACCACCTCCAGGTGGACCATGGCTCAGATGGAATCCCTTCGGACGGCTGGCGTGCTCAGCGATGATACCAAGACGTTCGCGCTCTTTTCACGAGCCATCGTTCACGGCGATGCGGCGAGTGTGGAGAGTGCGTTGAATTCGGGCACGGTGCAATGGCAGGAGGCTATGAGGAGAGAACGCTATCCACTGAACGGCATCAGAGGAAAACTGGTCGAAAAGGCCGCAACCCGTTGATTTTCAACGGAGTTGTCTTTGACGATCCGGGGAAAGCTGTGGTACGATCAGTCGATCCCCCTTTAAAGGTTATGCCTTTCAGCAAACGGAGTGTGAACGATGTGGGAGCGTAGGGCGCCAGTTGCCAGAATCCTCGTTGGCGCGATCGCCGCCATTTTCCTGCCGCTGGCTTTATCCTGCGGTGACGACAGCGGAACCGATCCAGATCCGGTCCCTACAAAAGGGAATATCATAGTCACGGCGAACCAGACCGGTGCCACCGTACTCCTGGACGGCGCGGCGCAGACCGGCACAACCGACGCGACTCTTGACGAGCTCGAGCCGGGCACTTACGTAATCCGGGTAGAGCTCGACGGATACTCCGTTCAGCCGGAGTCTCTTCTGGTGGTGGTTACTGCAGGCGAGTCAGCCATAGCCCAGTTCGTACTTACTCTGCTTGCACAGGGTTCAATCGCCGTTACATCCAGCGTGGATGGTGGCGCGATTCTTTTCGATGGTGCGAGCACGGGTCTTAGGACTCCCGCCACGTTGACCGGGCTGAACCCCGGTTCGCACAGCATCGACGTAATCCTCGCCGGCTACGAATCAGAAGGGCTGGCCATGAGATTGACTGTGGTGAAGGACTCCACTACCGACGTTGCCGTCACAATGCTCGATTCGGCGCAGGGCCGGATCGTGATGATCGAGCACTTCTCCAACACTTCCTGCACGCCCTGTCTGGCAGCGGACACTACCCTCGAAAACAGCATTGAAGAGTTCGGATTCCATACTGTTTCCGCGATCGGCATTCATACGGACAACCCGGCGAGTACCGATCACTTTTTCCGTGAGAATCCTGAGCAGGCGCTCGACCGGGCGGATAAGTTCGCCATCATTGCGAATCCCCATGTCCGCATCGGGGGCACACAGTTTACTGATGCCTACACGGCTCCGGGACTCCGATCGAAGATCAACGCGGCGGCGGCGATCGAACCGGCATATAACGTGGCTGTTACCGCCGTCGCCACGGCTGATTCCTTCGTCATCACCGGTAGTGTACGGAAACGGATGGAAACGGGGGGCGACGAGAAACTACAGGTCGTTCTGATTGAAACGGGCATTCACTTCGACGCGAATAACGGCGTCGATTTCTTCGACGACATCACCCGCCGCTTCCTGCTCGGGATAAACGGGCAGACACTCAATCTGTCGGCAGGTGATGTCCATACGTTCCGGCTCAGTTGGCCGATCGGCGAAACATGGGTTCCGGAAAACCTCGAAGCGGTCGTCTTTGTCGAGTCCGGTTCGGGCCAGGACGTTTTCCAGAGCGGAAGCACGAGATAATCGTTGCGATTCCCCGGGGGAGCAATCGAAATGTGGAAACAGATCATCACAATAGCAGTGGCGGTCATACTGGCCCCGGCGAGCGCCTTGTGCGGTTTCGATTACGCGCCGACCTACCCGGTTCATGTGACCGAGCTGGGCGATCTTGTAAAGATCAAGACCAGCATAACCAATAACAGCGACGCACCTGCCGATCTCGAGATCAAGAAGGTCTATGTACTCCCGACAGACGATGAAGATCTGAATTCGTGGGAGAAGTGGTCCGTGTCGATCTGCGTGGGACTGAACTGCTATCGGTCGGATGTCGATTCGGTTGTCGAAACGTTCAGCGCAGGTCAGACGCTGGAGATCTTCGCCTACTTCCAGACGCAGACCATGGACGGAATCGGCGAAGCGACGTTTACGTTCACACCTCTCGACGAGCCGGGCGCCGTAAAGACGATCGAATTTGCGACGTCTACTACCGGAGCGGGCCCCGGCATGATCGACGTCCTGATCATTCAGGACAACAGCGATTCCGATATCGACTATTACAGTGATGCGCTTCCGGGCGATCTGAACGCGGCGAAGTGGACCGCGACATTCCAGAGCGATCCTTCTGCTGATGACCTTCTTCCCTATGAGAATGTGATCTGGTTCACAGGAGACGAGACGCCTGCTCTCAGTGCGGATGACCGCGCCACGATCGCCGGCTATCTGGATGGCGGAGGACGGCTTATGATTTCGGGGCAACAGATCGCATACGACCTTTGCGACGAGCTGAGCGCGGAATCGTCGCCCGAAAATTGCGAGTGGGTGCGGGACTATCTTCACGCGACCTACCAGACGGAGAATGCCGGAACGACGAACATGACCGGTGCCGATTATGATGTTCTCGGCGCAGGTCTTTCGGTTTCGATCGAGGGCGGGACCGGCGCCGGCGGACAGACGACTCCGGACGGCATCATGCCCGCGGCGGGAGGCTACTCTTTCCTCTCCTACGACGGAACGAACTTCTCAGCGGGAATCCGCCACGCCTCGGATGACAACAAGATCGTCTATCTCCCGTTCGGTTTTGAGGGGATTGCAGACGAGGCTGCTCGCAGCAATCTGATGGCCCGGATCTTCGATTTCTTCGCCGATGAAACCGGTCCCGTGCTGGAGGTGGCTGTCCTCCAGAATCCCTATCTCACATCGTACCTCGACCTCTACATCGTTTCGGATGAGCCGCTTGAAACAGGGAGCGCGAATCTGGAAGTCGACGGCGAAAGTGTGACGCTCGAGTTAGTCGACGGACCGGAAAACGTCTGGCGGAGCGACTACAGATTAAGCAAAACAGGTCCGATCGATCTGGTCGCCACAGTAAGAGATCAGGCGGGAAACGAAACGACCGATGCCGGCTCGTTCGGTGCCGCAAAGATATCGAGCTCGTCGGGTGGAATAGCCAGAAGCGTTGATGGCACGTTCTCGTTTGCGGTGTCGCCCGGTTCGGTCGAGCGGGATACCTACATACTCGTCTTCGATGGCGGGGACGGGAGCAGTCAGAAGACTGTCGGAAGCTTTCCCGAGGGGGCGGTCCTGGTGCCCGGCAATCACATGTCGAAGACGGGAAAAAACAGACGCTCGCTGTCATACACCGTGAACTCAATACTTCCCGGAACGCTCCGGTCGGCAGCCGAAGTAATTTTTGACTACGACGGAACGGCGCTCGACGGCGCCAGTCCCGACAGGTTGCAGATCGAGCGGGCTGAATCCGGTTTTCTGGAGACCTGGGTGGATGAAGCTCGGAGCACCGCATCGGCAAGCACGGATGGGGCAGGTGTTTTTTACCTCGCTATCGGTGCCTCCGGCTCCGCCTCACCAATCGATCCGCTTTTCGCACGGCTCGAACCGAACTTTCCAAACCCGTTCAATCCGACGACATCGGTACGATTTGAAATCCGGGCGCCCCAGCATGTCCGCCTGGATGTGTTCGATATCGCCGGGCGACTTGTCCGCCGTCTTGTCGACAACAGACTTTCAGCTGGAACCCATTCGGTCATCTGGGATGGAATGGATGGTGCCGGGGGAGAAGCGGCGAGCGGTGTCTACTTCACAAGGCTCGCAGCCGGTAAAACCAGCGAAACGCGTAAGATCACACTGATACGATAACGACTAGAGAGAGGATTGCCCTGCTGATGAATCGACCTGCATCTATGATTGTCGTCGCCCTAGCCGGCCTGATCGCACTAGTCGCCGCCCCGTCCGAGATTCTCGCCGGGAGACTCGCAATCGGCGGGGATGCACCCGACTTTACATTGAAGAACCTGGCCGGTGAGAAAGTCACTCTCTCCGAGGCTCTCGAGAATGGCCCTGTACTTCTCGATTTCTGGGCGCTCTGGTGCAAGCCCTGTCTCAAAGCGCTTCCATCGACGAGCGCGCTGCATGACGAGTTCTCTGAAAAGGGGCTCACCGTGCTGGCGATCAACACCGATTCGCCCCGTTCCGCGGCCAAAGTGAAGCCTTATATAAAGACCAAGCACTACTCCATGGAAGTCCTTCTGGATCCCAACCAGAAGCTGCAAAGACTCTATCGATTCAATTCGATTCCGCAGGTCTATCTCATTGCCCAGGATGGTTCGATCGCCTATTCGCAGCTCGGTTACTCTCCCGCCCTGGAGGAGCGACTCGAATCGGAAGTGGTCAAGCTGTTCACCACCAAGAGTGCCCCGGAAGAGGAAACACATAACTAGAAAGCGGGTGCCCCTTGTTTTCGATGCCCCTTGCTCGCTGGTCCTCTGCCGCCCTTTTTGTTCTTGCTACGCTGTTGCATCCCGCTCACATGCAGGCCGCCGACGAGGTGACCGTTCATGGCCTGAACCAGGCCGAGTTCAGCCTGAACGACGATCCCGATCTCGCGCGCGGTTTCTCGCGCGAAAGATTAGAGAACTGGCTCGATCTTGATTTCCGGCTCGATGACGTGCTCGTCGGATTCCGTTACGAGGCGTACCAGCCACCGGAGAGATCGGCTGACGAAGTGACCGAGGGAATCACACAGCGCTTCGCGGAGTTCGACTTCGGTCGAGGGGGAGCGCGGATCGGGAATTTCTACGGCATGTTCGGACGGGGCCTTCTCTGGCGTTCCTATGAAGAGCGGGCGATCCGGATCGACGGCAATATGGACGGGGTCTACTTCTGGGGCGGTCTCGGTTCGATCAGTGCCCAAGTATTCTCCGGCCGTGTGAACAAAGGGCGGGAGGAGCTGAACCGGGAGCGGAAAGATGTTCTCTGGGGTGCTGACGTGGAGACTGAACTTCCCCATGGTGTGGTCGCCGGTGCGAGTTATCTGCTTCAGACCGACCACACCATGCACGAAGAGGCGGTCGCAGGCCGGTTGAGTTACTCCCATGACTACTTCGACCTGTATGGAGAGGCGGCCCGCATTAACCGTTTGCACGGCGGCGGCAGGAGCGGTACCGGTTACTATGGCGCGCTTTCCGCCTATCCGTTCTCCTTCCTGTCGTTCACGCTGGAGTACAAAGAATACAATCACTTCCGTTTCTCACCGATCGGTGAAGACAAGACCGAGAACAACAATCCGCCGGCGCTTTCGCGGGAGAATTCGTACACGCTGATCACCCGCAATCCCCACCAGCTCGACACGGGTGACGAAAAGGGATTCCAGCTGGAAGTCATCTCCACGCCGATCGAAGGATCGACGGTTACTGTGAATCGAACGGAGACGACCAAGGTGACCGGCGATCTGCTCAGACATTCAGGGCTCAAGTTTCAGGAGTGGTACGGCGAGTGGCGGCAGGAGGTCGGCGAAGGTTGGATCATTGCTGTGGCTTACGATTATCTGGAAGACAAACTTCCCACGAAGAACCACACCCCTGTTCTCGATATCGAGTGCCTTCTTGATGGGGATTGGGGGGTGCGGGGTGAGTACCAGTTCCAGCAGCAGGAGAATGAGCTGGGTGAGATTACCCGGGACCATCTCGTGCTGCTGGAAATTCACGCTTCGTACGATCTCATCGTTTCGGCCGTGGCAGAGCACGCCCAATCGGTCCGTCCCGGGGACCCGCCACTGGACGATTATCTGTACGGCCAGATCGACTACCGGATCAGCGAAAACAATTTCATCACGGTTACGGCAGGTAAACGGCAGGGGGGCTTCGTCTGTATCGGCGGTGTCTGTCGTCTGGTTCCCCCCCTCGAAGGGGCCGAAGTCATTCTTCTTACTTCGTTCTAGTTTATTGAACCTGTTCGGCCAATAATCCGTCTATTGAAGCAGGCGCAGAGTGGTACCGTGCCTCAGCCGACCTCTATTGCAGATAAAAGGTTTTACGCTCATGACAACCCAATGGCGACTTCCCCGTTCAACCGCGTGCGCCATTCTCGTGCTCGGGATCCTGTGCATCCCGGCCATCCTGTCTGCGGATGACGATTTCGAACCCCGTTTTCATCCGAGTATCCATGTGACGCGGGCGAACGGCCCGATTTCAATCGACGGTGATCTGAATGACCCCGGCTGGCGGGGTGCCGCTGTAGCGGACGGTTTTGCCGAGGTCCTTCCCGGTGATCAGGTGAAGCCCGGCGTCGAGTCGAAAGCGATGATCACGTATGACGACAAAAATCTTTACGTGGCGCTTATCGCCCGGGATAACAACCCGGAAGAGATACGCGTCTCTCTTCGGGAGCGGGACACGATCTGGCGGGACGACTATTTCGGGATCATGCTCGATACGTACGGCGATGGGTCGTGGGGTTATGAGTTCTTCGTCAATCCCCTTGGTGTCCAGGGGGACCTTCGACAGCAGGGAAACGGCGATGAGGATATGGCGTTTGACCAGATCTGGGAGTCGGAAGGCCGGGTAACACAGGATGGCTATCAGGTGGAAATCGCCATTCCATTCGCCAGTCTCCGGTTCCCGAACAAGCCGGTGCAGACCTGGCGAATTAATTTCTGGCGCGATCATCAGCGGGATGTGCGCCGAAAATACGCATGGGCGGCACAGAATCGAGACGATCCCTGTTTTCTCTGTCAGCTCGGCAGAGTGACGGGGATTGAGAACATCTCACCTGGAAGCAACGTCGATGTGATCGTGAGCGCCCTCGCGTTTCAATCCGGTAAGCTGAGCGATCCCGACAACCCGCAGACTCCATTCGAGAACGACGATGCCGACGGCGAAGCGGCACTGAACATTCGCTACGGTTTTACGTCGACGTCTTCAGCCGAACTCGCTCTGAACCCCGATTTCAGCCAGGTAGAGTCCGATGCGGGTCAGATCGATGTGAACGAAACGTTTGCACTCTTTTTTCCGGAGAAACGCCCGTTCTTCCAGGAGGGAAGCGACCTCTATGACACCTGGATCGACGCGGTCTACACGCGTTCCATCAACGATCCCGATGTAGCGGGCAAGCTCTTCGGCCAGTTCGGGAAGACCAGACTCGTTTATCTCTACGCTGAAGACAAGAACTCGCCTCAGATCATCCCATTCGAAGAGAGAAGCCGTTTTCTTTTACTCGGGGAGAGCAGGAGCAATATCTTCCGGGTTCGACATACGATTCATGAAGATTCCTATGTGGGTGTACTCGGAACTGATCGTCGTCTCGATGGTGGGGGCTACGGTTCGGTGGCGAGTGTAGATGCCAATCTCCGTTTCTTCCGGAACTATTCACTCGAATTTCAGGCGGTTCGAAGCTGGACCGGTGAACCGGATGCTCCCGAATTGACTCCCGGACTTGACGGCGAAGCCTTTGATCGGGACGGGCGCTCGGCGACATTTGACGGCGAGGAGTTCACCGGTCACGGGCTCTACGTCAGTCTGGAGAGACACGCCCGAAGATGGAGCGCTGATTTCGACTATTGGGAGTACAGCCCTACGTTCCAGACGGACAATGGATTCACCACAGGAAATGACTTTAGAACTGTGAGTCTGTGGACCGGCCTTTTTGATCATACGAACGGCGAGTGGATCATTGAATGGGAGCCGAGTATCAACACAGGCCGGAAATGGAAGCATGACGGACAGTTCAAGGAGAAATGGGTCCGCCCCCATATATATGTGCAGATGAAAGGGCAGCTGGAAATCCGATCGAGCCTGCATATGAGCAGCGAACGATTCGCCGAGGAAGTGTTCGATGGCATTGTCGTAGGCCGAATCAGCATGAGCAGCCGATTCAGTGAAATGTTGAACCTTGGTGGCGAGTGGAAACTGGGGAAGGATATATTCCGTAGTTTTCGGGCGCCGGAACTGGGAAACATACGAAGCTATAGTCTCGACGCGACCTTCAAACCTGTGCAGCAACTGGTGATCCAGCCCGACTGGACTTACTCGGAGATGGAGCGGCGAAACGGCCCCGGGCTTCTGTTCAAGGACTACATCATCCGTACATCGGTAACGTACAACTTCAGCAGAGAGTGGTACCTCCGGCTGATCACCCAATATCGGGACAGCCGTAACCGACTCGACTTCGAACCGCTGCTCACATGGAAATTGAATCCGTTCACGGTTTTCTTCGTCGGGATGTCCAGCAGTATCCGGTATTTCGACGACTTTACGGTCGAAACCGGTACCTTCAGATCGTTCGACGATAGACGCACGATCGATTACGAGGACTGGCGGCTCACCTCGCGGCAATTCTTCGCCAAGCTACAGTATCTGTACCGCTTCTAGCCCGGGCCGGCCTCCTCCAGCGAGAGCTCGGGTTGCGATTCCCCGCTTCCGGGGTATAGTAAGTAACAAAGTTTTCATCACCTTGAGGAGAGTCCGTTGCGCCTTGGATTGATCAGTTTCGTCTGTCTGGTTGTCAGCTGCCTGTTCGCCCCCGGGCCCGCGGGGGCCGACGAGAACGGGACCGCCCCGGCGGCTGAGCCGAGCCCGTTGGAGGATCGTTTTTTTGAGGTGATTCTCGAGGAGGGGGATCGCGAAGAGTTCGAGGCGCTTCCGGCGGAATACAAACTCGATTGGCGCCGCCGTTTCTGGACCAGGAATGATCCGACACCGACTACTGACGAGAATCAGGCTGAGACGGAGCACATGCGTCGGGTGAAGGGAGCGATCAAGAAGTTCCGAAACCGGGCCGGCGAGTTCGTATGGGATGAAAGATCGAAAACATGGATTCGTTTCGGCAAGCCGGACCGTGTCGAAAAACTTCCGGCCAGCGTCAATCTGCATGAAGGATTTGTCGGGGCTCGGGAACTCTGGATTTACAAGGACATGCTTCTCTGGTTGGTGGACATCAATATGCGCGAGTTTTATGAGATTTCCTATATTCCGTTTAGCGACCTCTCGAACATCGGCAAGTATGACGGCGGACTTCGCGAGGATGTCGGGCGGCTCAATGATGCGCAGCTGGACTTCGAGGAATCGTTTGACCGCTATCTCTTCGTGAACGACTACGAGTTGGAGCCGGAGCGGGCCACCAAGATGGTCGAAACCGGATTCAACCGCTGGGATCACACCAGGCAGATCAATACCTATGACTACGAAGGGGCCGAGGAATTCCCCTTTATTTTCGATGTAACAAGCCTGGCAGGTTCGAACGGCAAGACCGATGTGCTGATCGGCCTCCTGATTCCACTATCCAAAGTCGAGTTTGAGCGAACGGGAGGGATTGAGTGGGCGGCCATTCAGCGGCGGATCGCTCTATTTGACGAGGACCAGAATCTGATCGAACGCAAAGTAGAGAACATCGATCATGAAAAAGATCCCATGGCGGCGGATGGCGGGTGGATGGTGACGAGCGAGTCTCTCGCAGTCGATCCGGGGCACTATGATCTTGCACTTCGGGTTGTTGATCTCCGTTCGCGGAACCACGGCATATTGAAAACCTCTATCGAAGCAAGGCGATTCAACGAAGACGGTCTCGATATGAGCGATCTTCTATTCGCCAATACCATTACGCGGGATGAGCGGGGGAGGGGGGCGTTTCTTCGAAGCGGGTACCGGATCGTGCCACGCCCCCTTCGCGTCTATGCGCCGGGTGAGGATGTAACGGTTTACTTCGAGATTTACAACCTGAGAGTTTCGAGTAAAAACAGAAGCCTTTACGAAGTTCGCTATACGCTTTTCGGATCAAAGGTACAGCGGTTCGTCAGTTTCTTCGGTGGGAGCAGCGAGGGAAAGCTGGAACCCGGCATTTCGCAGGCGTTTCAGACGGAAGGAACGGGTGAGAATGCGGCGCGCCACATCTCGCTCGATACCTCGGGGCTCCCCGAAGATCGCTACACATTGATCATCGAGGCGACCGATCTCGCCACGAAAGAGGTGAGTAAGTCCAAGGGACAGTTCGTGATCAAGCGGTGATTCCTCAATCGTTGTCGTACGGATGTGTCGTCCCTGTCAGACTGAGAACCGAATGACCATCACATCGCCGTCAGCGACGATGTAGCCTTTCCCTTCGAGCCGCATTTTCCCCTTCTCTTTCACCGCTTTTTCGCTACCCAGTTCGGAGAGAGTCTCGAATGGAATCACTTCGGCGCGGATGAACCCTCGTTCCATGTCGGTATGGATCTTTCCCGCCGCTCTTCGTGCGCTCGCACCCCGCTCGACCGTCCATGACCGGACTTCTTTCGGGCCGGCCGTGAAAAAGGAAATCAGGTCGAGTGCTTCGTAGGCCGCCCGGATGAATCGGTCACGGGCACCCCCCTCAATGCCGAGAGTTTCGCAGAACTCGGCCCGTTCCTCTACCGGGAGTTCCATTACTTCCTGCTCGAGCAGAACGTTCATCGACACGATCGGCGCGTTCATCGCCTCCGCCTGCCCGGCAAGGGATGGCGGAATCGCCGCGTCAGCACCTTCCCCGAAATTGCGGAGCAATATGAACCGCTTACGGGTAAGCAGACCATATCCGATGATGAGCTTCTCTTCGTCAGCGGTGAGCTCGACGTCGTAGAGCATCTTCTCCTCTTCGAGGCAATCCCTGATCCGCTCGAAGAGCTCATACTCCCGAATTTTCTCTTTGTCGCCGCTCCGTTTTTCTTTGGCAAGGCGATCGAGCCGATTCTCCGTGATGCCGAGATCAGCGAGGATGAGGTCCGCCCGCACATCGGCGAGCTCGAGGGCGCCGTCGACCTTCCCCTTTGCCGCAGGTACCTGATCGGATTCGAAGTCGCGAAGCACCACCGCGAGAGCGTCGGCGTCCCGCAAGAACGGGATCAGTTCATCGATCCCTTCGCGGCCCCCTTCGTCTGCCCGAGGCAATCCGGCCAGGTCGACGAACTGGATCTCGGTGAGCGTGATCTTTCCCGGCTCGTAAAGCTCCACCAGGCGGTCGATCCGTTCGTCCGGCACTTTGACCGAGCCCAAATTGGCCGCTTTCTTACCAGACGAGAAAGGGGTCGTATCGACCGATTGGCCGGTGAGCAGATTGAACAATGTGGTCTTCCCCGTCCCGGGAAGACCCAGAATACCGACTTTCATATTTACCTCCGGTCGAGGAGTCTACCAGAAGTGCGGCTTTCCGGGATATGGGTGATAGGGGGAGGGGGTGGGCGCTCGGGAGGTGGGGCTGGTCGACTTCTCAATGTCGCCATTCCCGGATTATGTAAACCTGACTCCCATCAGAATGGGTGTGATTTCCGGGATGGGTGGAATCCGCCAAGACCGGACACCGCCCGGTTTCGCAGGCCCCCACCTGAAGTTGCCCAGTCTCCCGGCCGGTAGTACAATCGACGCCTCAGTCCGCGCCATTCAATACTAAGGAGAAGCACGATGATAGAGAAGGTGATCGCCCGGCTGGAAAACGGAAAGCAGGAGGCTATCGACGAGTTGATCGAATTTCTGCGTTTCCCGAGTGTCTCAGCCGACCCGGCCCATAAAGATGACATCCGGGCGGCCGCCGGGTGGCTCCAGAAGAAGATGACTGCTGCCGGAGTCAAGATGGAGCTGCACGAAACGGAGGGGCATCCCATTCTCTATGGCGAGCGCCTCGACAATCCTGGCGGGCCGACGATCCTGATCTACGGCCATTACGACGTGCAGCCTCCCGATCCGCTCGATGAGTGGGACAATCCGCCGTTCGAACCGGTGATCAAGGACGGACGGGTCGTGGCGCGGGGAGCGACCGACGACAAGGGGCAGATGTACACCCACGTGAAGGCGGTCGAAGCGTGGCTCGCCGAAGCGGACAAGCTTCCGATTAACGTCAAGTTCCTGATCGAAGGAGAAGAAGAGGTCTCCTCGGTCAATCTCCCTATCTATCTGAAAGAGAACAAGGAGAAGCTTGCCTGTGACATCGTCGTCATTTCGGACTGCGCCCAGTTCGATCACGGGATGCCGGCGATTACATTCGGTCTCAAGGGACTCACCTATCATGAGGTTCGCATTCAGGGGCCTTCTGCCGATCTTCATTCCGGGTCATTCGGAGGGACGGTGGCGAACCCGGCGAATATTCTCGCGGAACTGATCGGCAAGATGCGCGACGAGAACGGCCGTGTTCTGATTCCCGGTTTTTATGACGATGTGGTCGAAGTGTCCGACTGGGAGAAGAACCAGTACACCGAACTTCCGTTCGACGAAGAAGCGTATCGCAAAGTAACCGGCGTTCCGAAGCTTTTCGGTGAAGAAGGTTTCAGCACGATCGAGCGTCGCTGGGCGCGGCCCACTCTCGATGTGAACGGCATCTGGGGAGGCTACCAGGGTGAGGGAGCGAAGACGATTATCCCGGCCAAAGCGGGCGCCAAGATCAGCATGCGGCTCGTACCGAACCAGGATCCCGAGAAGATCGGAAAGCTCTTCAATGATTTTGTGAATGCGAACACGCCCGACACGGTGACAGTAGAAGTGATCGATATGAGCGGCGGCAACCCGTTTCTGCTGAGCCCCGACTCGGTCTTCTTCGAAAAAGCGTCGGTCGCGATCGAAAGGGCGTTCGGGAAGAAGCCGCTTTTCATTCGCGAAGGGGGCTCGATTCCGATCACCCAGACATTCAAGGATGTACTGGGCGTCGATACCCTGCTGCTCGGATGGGGGCAGAATGACGACAAGACCCATTCGCCGAACGAGCAATTCGACCTGGGCGATTATCACCGAGGCGCCCTCGCTTCGGCACACCTGATCGACCTGCTCGGGAGCTGACTGACGGGCGTCAGGGCGCCTACTCGGACTCGGCTGAAGTCTCCTCCGGAGGCGGCTGGTCCGTCTCTTCCGGTTGCTGGCGATGCTCTCGCCGCCAGATATAAGGGGGCTCGAACTTCGGTTCGGGCCCTCTTTGTGCAGCCTCCTGAAGCTCGGCCGCGAGAGCCGGGAAGCCATTGTCGCCGTAATGGGAGATCGTCTCGTACGCCAGGCCTTCTTCGAGCAGCGTGATCCCGAGCAGCTTGCCATCGATAAAAACATGCCCGAGCATTCTCCCGTATTGATCTTCCTGATAGGGCATGTAGGAGACTTTCTTGGCCGCCCGCATCAACTCTTCCGCTCGCGCCGACGCTTCCCTTCCGTACGCCTGGTCTTCGCTGTAGCCATGCTCCGGGTGGCTGATTTCGGGCGTATCGATTCCCAGTATGCGAATCGTGACATCGTCGAACGTGATCGTGTCGCCATCATCATAGATGATTTTTTCTTTGGGAATTTCGATCGCTCCGGGCGGTCCGATCTTGATCGCTGACGAACACGCAAGAAGAAGTGCGACAAAAAGCAGCGCCAGTAACGATACGAAACGTACCCGGTTCTTCAGTCGATTCATGAAAGCCTCCAGATAGTAGTCCATTCCATTAGTTCTGCTAATTCTGGGGACACAATACTTAATTCCACTCCGTCTTCGACTCCGCGAATTAAGTATTGTGTCCCCAGAATTAGCAGAATTAGTTTCAATCTTCTTTGGGCAGGGCCGGCTCGACGAAGAGAGTCTTCTCCCGCGAAACGGTCACCTGCCCCGCAGGCGCACCGCGAGGTTTGCGGACAAATCGCCGCTCGGTGTAGATGACAGGCACCTTGGAAGCATTTCTGGCCTTGGAAAAATGCGCGGCCAGCGAAGCCGCTACCAGAAGCGCTTCTTTGGACGGGTTCTCTTTGGGATCGTTCTTGAGGAGCACTACATGAGAACCGGGAGACTGGCTCACATGAAACCAGAGATCCCGTTGCCCGGCGATCTTGAACGTCAGCCGGTCATTCTCCCTGTTATCCCGCCCGACGAGAACGGTGTAGCCCCCGACGATCGTGTATTCCCGCGGATAGGCATCGATCTTTCTGTCTTTCGGTTTCTTGATGCGCTTTCTCCATTCCGGTTCAGGCCGCTCGGGCCGGAAACGCTCGCGAAGCTCCCGCATGATCTCCCTGAGCCTCTCGGCGGGAACCTGAACAACCTCATCGGTCTCACCCGCCCCACCCGCTTCTCCGCCCCCCTCCGCAATCTCGTTCTCTGCCCGGGCAAGCACCTCGAGCTCCTCCTCGGCAGCACCGACTCGTCTCTTTATGTGCTCCAGAGCCCGCTCCCCTTTTGCGGAGCGCTTGAACCAGCGTCCTATATTATCACGGGCGCTTTTTGATGGATCGAGCGGGATTTCGATCTCCTCGCCACCATAAGGATCGGGCAATGTGACCTTTGACGATCCACGCTTGATCCGGCCGAAATGGATCGAAAGGATCTCGCCATATTTTCTGTAGAGCGGCGACTTCTCCCCATCGGCCCGGTCCCGCTCCAGTTTCTTGATCAGCCGTTTACGACGCTTTCCCTCAACCCGAATCAGGCTCCGGATCGCAATGAGGTGTTTCTCTCTTTCGTGACCTCCCCACCTAGACTCCCAGAACGCGGTCACAGCCTCGCTCAGGCTGTCGAAATCCCGTTCCTGTTGAAGATGACCGAGGGGGATCGGAGAGAGAACGATCGAGTCCCGTCTGCTGTAAATCGCCGGCCGTGCCGACCCTCCTCCTGGTCGAAGTTCCTCCAGCATATCCGACCAGGCTCCCCGGGGGCCCTTTACATGCCCGGCCGATCGGACGGCCAGCTCGTCTATCCATTCAGGCGGCAAAGCACGAACAGTTCGAAGCGCCTCCCTGAGGACCGCCCGAAGCTCTTCGCGGCCAATTTCCGGTTCCAGGACAGCCGCCCCGGGGAGTCTGTCCGATTCGAAGGCGAAGAGATCAGTACCGCCGGAGAGCGGAGGGAGGGGCTCTCCCGTTTTCAGCCCCATGCCATCAGGGAAGACGAGCTGCAGAAGTCCCTCATCCACGCCATAGAGCGCCGCTCGACGGGGAATGAGGTCGACCCGGAGTGAACGCCCCCCTTCCAGCATGATGCTGATCGACCGGTCGACCGGCTCCACCTGAACATGGGAAATCGTCCGGCCCGTCAGAAAACGGTCCAAACGGGCTGCGGGAGGCGTATTCGTGCCAGGCGGGCTCATCCCGCGGGGGAGCAGCACGATAGACGGCAGGACATTGTCAGGCGCGATCAGAAGAGTCTCCGGACTGCCGTCAAAACGGACCAGAAACGCCCGCGCCGGCGCGCCAGGGCCGGTCTCCAGCACATATCTGACACGCTTTCCAGCCAGAGCGGAATCGAGCTCCCGTCCATAGAGATAGAGCGTCGGCCCATTCATGGAACTCACCCCCCCTTTGGAGGCGCATTCCCCGGCTTCTTCGAGCCCTGGGTCGTTGACGCCCCATCAAACGGTAAGCTATCATGATATTCCTTCTTTATGGGGAGTCATCCATGGCCATTACCAGCATGACAGGCTTCGGGCGCCAGGAAGTCCGAGTGGCGGGGCACACGTTCACGATCGAAATCCGTACGGTGAATCACCGCTTTTTCGAGACGTCGATCAAGCTTCCCCGACTGCTGTCTGCTTCCGAGCAGCAGATCCGGAAGGATCTCCAGGCTGCCCTCGGGAGAGGCCGGGTGAGTGTTACGATCGACCTGGACGGGAGTGGCGAAGAAGGGGGGCTCGTTCCGGATGAGGATCGAATCGAGAGCTATCTTCAGCTGGCCCGCCGTCTGAAGAAGAAATATGATGTTGCAGGGGATTTGGACATCAATACGCTCCTCGGGTTTTCCGATGTAATGAAACGGCCGACTTTCAACCTCAGAGAGGAGGATGCATGGCCTGTCGTCGAAAAGGGGATCCAAAAGGCGATTCTAGGAGTGGCCCGTATGAGGAAGCGCGAGGGAAAGGCGCTCGAGGCGGATCTCCGGAAGAGACTGGGCGTCATCAGGACCTGCATCGGGAAAGTGGAGAAACGGATGCCGAAACGGGTCGCTGAGGCTCGAAAGGATCTTCGCCGCCGTATCAACGATGCTCTCGACTCGGGTAAGATCAGTGAAGATCGATTGGCGGCGGAAGTGACCCTTCTGGCCGACCGTTTCGACACGACCGAGGAGGTCGTTCGCGCCCGATCCCACATCGATCAGTTTCTTGCCGCTATCCGGTCCAAGAAACCGGCGGGCCGTAAACTGAATTTTCTGCTGCAGGAACTGCAGCGCGAAGTAAATACAATCGGGTCGAAAGCGAACGATTCCACTATGGCCCGCTATGTGGTCTCCATGAAAGAAGAAGTGGAAAAGCTCCGGGAACAAGTCCAGAACATCGAGTAGGTGCTCCTGATGGTGGAATCGAAAAGTACGTTCCCGGTGGTGATTGCCGGGCCATCGGGAGCGGGGAAGACGACACTTGCACGAGAAGTGGTCAGGAAGCTCGATCACTGCCGTTTCTCGGTATCAGATACGTCCCGTCCCAGGCGTGGGAGGGAGCGGCCCGGAGTTGACTACAACTTCGTCGACGTGGAAACGTTCAAGATGAAGATCGAGACCGATGCCTACGCGGAGTGGGCCATCGTTCATGGAGACCATTACGGCACGCCCCGCAGCGAAGTTGACGGGAGCGTGGAAGACGGCAAGATCGTGATCCTCGATATCGATGTACAGGGGAGCGCGAAAATTCGAAAATACTATCCGGATTCGGTGGGAATCTTTGTCGTTCCGCCATCGCTGAGCGTGCTGGAACGGCGGCTCCGCGGGCGGGGTACGGAAGAAGAAGACCGCATCCAGCGTCGACTGGAGGACGCGATGCGCGAGCTGGACCGGATGTTCGAATATGACTATATCGTGATCAATGACACATTCGACGGTGCGTTGCAGGACACGCTTTCGATCCTGAGGGTGGAGACTTTGCGGGCGAGCCGTTTGAATCGAATCAAAAGCCTCTGATCGAGGTTGGGAGGAATCGAATTATGGAGTTTCTCGAGCAGGCCATTCGAGATATGGAAGACCCTTACGCCAGCGTTGTCGCCACTGCACGTGAGGCCCGCCGGATGAACATGTTTACGTTCGTCTCGGGTGTCGACAAAGACAATCCGGAAAAGGTGACGACCCGTGCGATGAGGAAAATGGTGAATGGGGATGTGAAGTTCGAGATCATCGAGGAGAAGGACGAGGTGTTTGTAAGCGAAGCGGAAGAGACGGATGCCGAAAACCACTCGTTCGACGATTAGCACGAACATCCTGCTCGGCGTAACGGGGGGGATAGCCGCCTACAAAGCTCTGGAGGTGGTTCGGCTCGTTACCAAGGCGGGCTGGAAATGCCAGGTGATCATGACCCGGTCGGCTGCCCGGCTTGTCACCCGGGAGAGCTTCGAGGCGCTTACGGGGAGGCGTGTGGCGATCGGGCTCTGGGAGAGCGATAGCGAATTCAGACCGGGCAGCGCTTTCGGCGATGAATCGAGGCCGATCCACATTGATCTGGCACAGATGGCCGACGTTTTTCTCATCGCGCCGGCCACCGCGAATATTCTGGCGAAAATGGCGGCCGGTGTGGCCGACGACCTTCTCACTACATCCTATCTTGCGGCTACCTGTCCGGTGCTTGCAGCTCCCGCGATGAACAAGTTCATGTGGGAGCATCCGACCACACAACGAAACATCGCCCAGTTGGAAAAAGACGGCGTCCAGATCGTATCCCCCGGTGAGGGGCCGCTCGCATGCGGCTACGACGGGGTGGGTCGTCTGGCGTCGCCTGAAGAGCAGATGGCGGCGATTGAGTGCGCACTCGGCGGGCGTAATGGTGATCTGGTGGGCCGAAGAGTGCTCGTCACGGCGGGGCGGACGGAAGAGCCGCTCGATCCGGTTCGGTTGCTGACTAACCGATCCAGCGGCCGCATGGGTGTGGCAATTGCGTCGGAAGCGCGTCGCCGGGGCGCGGAAGTCGTTCTGGTAGCGGGTGCGATGTCTGTCGATCCTCCTGAAGGTGTCCGTTTGATTGAGGCGCGCACGGTGAGCGAGATGGCCGAAAACGTGGTCCGCGAAGCCCGTGGGAAAGACATTGTGATCATGGCCGCCGCGGTCGGCGATTTCCGGGCCAAGAACGTGTCCGGTTCCAAGACCAGGCGAACGGGACCGATTACGATCGAGCTGGAACCGACGGAAGACATATTGAAATCGATCGGTGACGACCGGGAGTCCATCGGTGTGCTCATCGGCTTCGCTCTCGAAACCGATTCGATCGAAGAGAACGGCCGCAGGAAGCTGGAGAAGAAGAATCTCGATCTGATTGTCGTCAACCGCCCTGACGTGCCGGGCGGAGGGATCGATCAGCCGAAGACCGAGGCGATTCTGCTCGGCCGGAACGGTTTGCGGGATGTGATCCCACTCGTCCGGAAGAGCGAAATCGCCAGGCGGCTGCTCGATCGAGCGGTCGAAATGCTGGATCGCCGATGACGGCCGAGGCACGCGAGATGTTTTTGCGTTACCTGCGACAGCAGAGAGAGTTCGGATATCCCCCACTGATTCTGGGGAAGAGCGAGGAGCCGCTCCCGGGGGCCATGCTTTTCGAAGATGGCCGCGCAGAACCGGGGACCGCGACCGCGACTGCCGCGACAACCACGAGCGCGACTCCCGAGTCCGCCGTAGCCGCTCCTGATTCTGATGGGGACGAGTCTTCGGCCGCCAGCCTGTCCGAGCTTAGAGATTCTGTCGGCGATTGTCGGCTCTGTGGGCTTCATGAAAAGCGAAGCAAACTCGTCTTCGGCGTCGGTAACGAAAACGCCGACCTGATGTTCATCGGCGAGGGACCGGGCGCCGACGAGGATCGGATCGGCGAGCCGTTCGTCGGCAAGGCAGGACAGTTACTCGATAAGATTCTCATTGCGGCGGGGATCAAGCGTGAAGATGTCTATATCACGAATATCGTGAAATGCAGGCCGCCCGGAAACCGTGATCCCCAGCCGGACGAGGTGGCCACGTGTAATCCGGTGCTGAAACGCCAGATCGAACTCGTGAAGCCCAGAATTATCTGCGCTCTCGGGCGATTCGCCTCGCAGACGCTACTAAAATCGAACGACGGGATCGGCCGATTGCGCGGTCGGTGGTATGATCATGGGGATATCAAGCTGATCTGTACCTATCATCCGTCCGCCTGTCTCCGGAACGAGAGCTACAAACGCCCGGTATGGAATGATTTCAAGATGCTGCGGGATGAGTATCGGAAAATCAGGTCGGACTAAGAGGAGTTTTGAACGTGGGCCTGCCCCAGGGAAAAAAGAGCGACGCATTTGATCGAGTTCCGCCGAGCGCCGTCGAAGCCGAAATGGCGGTGCTCGGTGCAATTCTGATCGAACCGCGGGCGATTACACGTGCTATCGAAGTGATCGGCACGGAGGCGTTTTACCGCGGAGCACACCGCAAGATCTACTTGGCCATGCTGAATCTCTTCGAACGGGACGAGGCGATCGACATCTTGACCATTTCCGATGAGATGAACCGTGACGGAACACTCGAAAAAATCGGGGGGAGGCTCTACCTCGCATCTTTGCTGGACACGGTCGCCACGGCGGCGCACATCACGTATCACGCCAATCTCATCAAGGAAAAGTGGGTACGGCGCGAGCTGATTCGAACCGGCACTGAAATCGTACAGAAGAGCTATGACCAGGCCGACGAAGTCGACGTTCTACTGGACAAAGCGGAGCAGTCGATCTTCGAGATCTCGGAGAACCGCCTCTCCCAGGGATTCCAGCGTGTGAAACCGATTGTGAGTGAGGTGGTGAAGAAGATCGATCTTGTCAGGCAGGGAGGACTGTCGGCGCTCGGGCTCGCTTCCGGTTACAGGGAGCTCGACTCGATCCTCTCCGGTTTTCAGAACAGCGATCTCATAATTTTCGCCGGACGGCCATCGATGGGCAAGACCGCCTTCGCGCTGAACATCGCCCAGAATGTCGCGTTACAATCGAAAAGAGCGGTAGGGATCTTCAGCCTGGAAATGTCGAACGATCAACTTGTGAACCGGCTTATCTGTTCCGATGCCCGGCTCAGCAGTTACAAGGTGCGGAACGGTCGATTGAGCAGTGCGGAATGGCAGAAACTGGTGCAGGCGGCCAACTCTCTTTATGAAGCGCCGATTTTCATAGATGACAGCCCCATGCTGAACGTTCTCGAAATGCGGGCCAAGGCGCGGCGTCTCGCGGCGGAGCACGATCTCTCGCTCCTGATTGTCGACTATCTGCAGCTCATGACCGGTGGCGGCCGCCACGAAAACCGGCAGCAGGAGATTTCCCATATCTCCCGTTCACTGAAAGCGCTTGCGAAAGAACTCCGGATTCCTGTGGTCGCCCTCTCTCAGCTCTCCCGTGCGGTGGAAATGCGAAACCCGAAAGACAAGCGACCCGTGCTTTCCGACCTCCGGGAATCAGGGGCCATCGAGCAGGATGCCGACGTTGTGATCTTTCTCTTCAGGGAAGAGGTCTACAATCCGGACGACGAGAGTCTCAGGAATCGCGCTGAGCTTTTGATCAGGAAGCATAGAAACGGTCAACTGGGCACCGTCAAACTGACCTTTATCAAGGACTTCATGCGCTTCGAAGATCCGGCGCCCGATGCTTACTTCGATCAACCTGTCTACGATAATGATGAATCAGAGGTCGTCCCTCAGGAGGAATAGGTTGCGCGAAGCCGTTTCTTCCCTTGGGCGGGGAGCGATGCGCGCTATCGCCGAGCTGGGCGAACTCGCGATTCTTGTTGTCCGCATAATCAAGGTGCTCCCCCAGCTTCCTCGCACGGTTCGGCTCACTGTCGTGCAGATGATGGAGATGGGCGTCGGCTCACTGCCGCTCGTGATCGTCACGTCATTCTTTACGGGCGGCGTGGCTGCGGTACAGGCGGCCTACCAGTTTCAGAACTGGATTCCCGATCGGTTCGTCGGTTCAGTTGTGGGTCGTTCGGTGCTCATCGAACTCGGACCCGTTCTTACCGGCCTCGTGGTCGGCGGGCGGGTAGGCGCGTCGATCGCTGCTGAGCTCGGCACCATGAAGGTGACGGAACAGATCGACGCGCTCGAAGCGATGGCGATCGACTCGACTCGCTATCTTGTTCTCCCCCGATTCGTGGCAGGAGCCATCATGATCCCTGTGGTAACGATCTTCGCCGACGGCCTCGCCATCTTCGGTGGCTATCTCGCCGCGGTCGGTTCTCTCGGCATGTCCGGCGAAACTTATGTAAGCGGTCTCAGGCTTTTCTTCGAGACGAGCGATGTCTGGAGCGGCATGATCAAATCGCTCGTATTCGGAATGGTGATCGCACTCATGGGATGTTATTATGGGCTTCAAACATCGGGCGGCGCCGAAGGGGTCGGTAAATCGGCCACACACGCGGTGGTCTCGTCGTGCCTCCTGATTCTGATCTCGGACTATATTCTGGCTGAGTTTCTGTTCAGCTGGATCTTCGCATGAGGAATTACGGACGGATGATCCAATCGCTTCGAATTTGTGGAAAGGAACCGGGGATCACCCGGTGGCAGTCGTTTCTGGCACTTCTGCTTTTTGTCTGGGCTGCTCCGGCACCCGCTTCCGCCCAGAGTGTTGCTGACATTTTTGACGAATACTCCCTCTCTACCGTTCTCGTATGGTTTCAGGATTCGTCCACCGGATTCGCGAGTTACGGCACCGCATTCGCCATCGATGACAAGGGGCATCTGCTCACCTGCTATCACGTAGTCGCAGGAAGGGAGGAAGTAACAGTTTCGATTCCCGGTGTGGGGGGAGAGAGGGAGCGCAATCTGCCCGCCAGAGTGATCGCTACCGCATCCGGTCTCGACGCGGCCGTCCTGAAGGTCGACTTCGACGGGTTTACGCCTGTACGGCTGGGCAATTCCGATAACTTGAGGGCGGGTGAAGAGGTCGGCTTCATCGGATTTCCGCTCGGTTACACTGTGGAGAGCGAGGTGGTTCCCTCGCTGGCCATGGGCTATATCTCCTCCATGAGACGCTGGCGGATCCAACCTGACGGGCCGCGCCTCAGAATGATTCAGGTAGACGCCCTCGTGGCGATCGGTACGAGCGGGAGTCCGCTCTTTCGGAAGGACACAGGCGAAGTGATCGGGATGATGAAGTCCCATGTCAAAACGCCGGGGCCTGTCATGTCCCGGCAGGATGTTCTAAGCGAGATCGAGTCCATTCCGGTGGAGATGGCGCAGTTTGCGGGAATCGGACTCGCCCTCCCGGTGAACCCGCTCAAAAACATGATCCGCGAGGCGTTGGTGGACCGGTGAGCAAAGAGGTTGTCCTATCTGTTCAGGGTCTGGAGAAGTCGTTCGGAGATCAGCATGTGCTTCGAGGCGTCGACATCGATATCAGGCGGGGGGAATCGATCGTCATCATAGGGCCGAGCGGTTGCGGCAAGAGCGTGCTGCTCCGTCACATGATCGGCCTCCATCAACCGGACAAGGGTGCGGTCTATGTGGATGGCGTGGATGTCAGTCACATGAGACGCCGCGATCTGTACGAGGTGCGAAAGAAATTCGGGTTTCTCTTTCAGGCCTCGGCACTGTTCGATTCGATGACTGTGGGCGAGAACGTCTCGATCGGCCTCAAAGAGCATTTTCATCTGTCGCCGGAAGAGCTTCGGAGGACGGCGGAAGTGCAGCTCGATCTTGTCAATCTTAGAAGTGCAATCGACAAGAAGCCGTCCGAGCTGTCCGGCGGGATGCGGAAACGGGCCGCTCTGGCGCGGGCGATCGCCATGGATCCTGAGATCATCCTGTACGACGAGCCGACAACCGGGCTTGATCCGATTACGGCGGATGTCATCAACGACCTGATCCGATCTCTTCAGAAGCGCTTTCACGCCACTTCGATTACTGTGACCCACGACATGACGAGCGCATACAAAATAGCGGATCGAATCGCCATGCTTCATGAGGGCCGTATTGTTTTTGACGGCGCGGTGGAAGATGTGAAGGGTACTGAAAATCCGTACGTCCAGCAGTTCATTTGCGGGAAGGCGGAAGGTCCGATCCAGACCGTTTGACCCGGAGGAATGATTTTGGCTGAATCGAACATTGAACTGAGGGTGGGGGCCACGGTTCTTGTGGCGATTCTCGTATTGGTATTCGGAATCGTCTTCCTGTCCGAGTCGTTCCTGACGAGCGATACATTGCGCCTGCAGGTTCTTTTCGATCAGGTGGGCGGTATCGAAGTGGGTGATGCGGTCCGCGTCTCGGGCGTCAAGCAAGGAAAGGTAGCTGCGATCGATTTGGGCGATCGCAAAGTAAAGATCATGCTGGAACTCCTCCCGGACGTCATGCTCTATGAGGACGCATCGTTTCGCGTGGAAAGCTTCGGGTTGATGGGCGAGATGCAGGTGGCGATCGAGCCCGGATCCGGTCGGTCGGCGATCGACCCCGACAAGGTGCATCAGGGGGCTTATATTGCCGGGGTGGGTGCGGTGATGTCAGAAGCCGAGCCGGTATTCGAAAGCCTCAAGAAGATCATCGAGGAGATCGAAAGAATCGTGGAGGATCAGAAGGTGGTCGGTCCGCTCGAAGAGTCGTTGGCTGATCTCGAAGAAATCTCGACAGACCTCAAGGAAATCATAGCGAGCCATCGTGCGGATATAGAGGGATCTCTTTCGAGTGCCCGTTCAGCGGCAGAGGGAATCGACCGTATTATCACGAAGAGCGAGGGGTACATCGACACTTCCCTGACAGCCCTTTCGGAAACGTCGGTAAAGGCGCGAGCGCTCGTCGATCGACTCGACCGTTCCGTATCCACGTTGGAAAATCTGATTGCAGGAGTCGAGTCGGGGCAGGGGACGATCGGTAAACTCGTCAAAGATGATGAACTCTATAATGAGTTGCTTCTCGCTACCAGGAACATGAACAAGCTGCTCGTGGATGTTCGCGAAAACCCCAAACGATATGTGAAATTAGAGATCTTTTGAGTCCGGATTCTGTCATTACTGTCGCCATCGTTCCGGCTGCAGGCGCGGGCAAGCGAATGGGTACGTCTGAGCCGAAGCAGTTTCTGGAGCTGGACGGTGAGCCGGTTCTGCTCCATACGGTGCGAGCCCTTCAGCGAACCGAGGCAATCGATCTCGTCATCGTTGCTGCTGCGGCGAGTGAAGTGGAGAAGGTCCGGGAGATCCTCGCCGTGTGCGACAGACCCGTGCGCGTCGTGCCCGGTGGCAGGACCCGGTTCGACTCGGTAGGCCGCGGCCTTACCGCAGCGCCGGAATCAACTGAGCTGGTAGTCGTGCATGATGGTGTGCGACCGTTCGTGACTGATCGGGAAGTGGAGGAAACAATCGCCCTGGCAAAGAAAAAGGGGGCCGCGATCGTGGCGAGCTCTCCGGTGGAAACAGTGAAAGAACGAATGGAAGGGCACGGGCTTCGGACGGTCGATCGTGATCGGCTTCTTCTTGCCCAGACCCCCCAGGCTTTCCGGATCGATCTGATCCGAAGGGCGTATCGCCAGGCGGAGGCAGATCACTTCGTAGGGACAGATGAAGCCTCTCTCGTCGAGCGGCTCAATGTAGGAATCGAGATCGTGGAAGCGAGCATCTGGAATCGTAAGATGACAACGCCCGATGACCTCGCTCTTGCCTCGTGGATCGCCTCGCGAAAGGAAAAGTCATGATCGTCCCCCGGATCGGAGTCGGTTACGATTCCCACCGTTTCATAGAGGGACGGCCGCTGATCGTAGGAGGGGTGACCATTCCGTACTCCAGCGGTCTCGACGGGCATTCCGATGCGGATGTCCTCAGTCATGCAGTGGTAGACGCACTTCTAGGGGCGATGGCAGCGGGTGATATAGGTACACTCTTCCCGAACACCGATGCCGATCAGAAAGACAGGTCGAGTATGGAGTTTCTGCGGGAAGTACGGGATCTGCTGAGCCGGAGTGAATATGTAGTCGGCAACATCGATGTGGTGATCATTGCCGAGGAACCCAGAATGGCGCCGCACGTTCCGGCGATGCGGGCGGCGATCGCCGGGGCGCTCGGTATCGAGTCCGAAGTGATTTCGATCAAGGGAAAGACCAACGAAGGGATGGGGGCGATCGGGAAGGGCGAGGGAATTGCCGTTCATGCTGTCGCCCTTCTCCTCCCGGCCTGACAACACCATCCCATTCGCGTTACAATAGGCTTCAGAATTCAGTTTCATCTGTCCATCGGGGGGATGTGTCATGTCCAGCACCAGCAAAGATAAGAGAATCCTGATTCGCGGCGGCAGGATCGTCAGCTCGGAAGGCGTTTTCGAGGGCGATCTCATGATTGAGGGAGAGAAGATTGTCGATACGGGTGTCAAGCTCGACGGAGGCGCCGACGAGACGATCGACGCGTCGGGCCATTACGTGATCCCTGGCGGTATCGACGTGCATACCCATCTGGACCTGCCGTTCGGCGGGACAGTTTCAGCGGATGACTTTTATACGGGTCATGTAGGGGCGGCGTGGGGAGGGACGACCACCCATATCGATTTCGCCATACAGACACCGGGGCAGACGCTGAACCAGACTGTCGATCAGTGGCACGAAAAGGTCGGCGATAAGCCGGTCATCGATTACGGCTTCCATCTTGCCGTTACCGATTTCAACGAAGCGGTCCTGAAAGAGATTCCAGGGCTCCTCGATCGCGGGATCAGCAGCCTGAAGGTCTTCATGGCTTATAAGGGCCTTTTCCAGGTATCGGACTCCGACCTCTACAATACTCTTCGGATCGCGCGGGAGACCGGCCAGCTTGTCATGGCCCACTGCGAAAACGGTGACGTGATCGATGAGCTGGTGAAAGAAGCACATGCGAACGGGCATTTCGAACCGAAGTGGCACGCGCTCACCAGACCCCCCGAAGCGGAAGCCGAGGCGACCGGCCGGTTCATCGCGATTGCCGAGATGGCCGGCGCACCATGTTACGTCGTTCATCTGACCAATGAACTCGCCCTGAATCAGGTGAGGCGTGCCAGAAGCCGCGGGCTTCCCGCATTCGCCGAGAGCTGCACGCAGTATCTGTTCAAGAAGTACGAGGACTATGAGCTTCCCGATTTCGAGGGGGCCAAAGTTGTCATGTCGCCGCCGATTCGTTCGGCCGACAATTGGCCCGCCCTCTGGCAAGGTCTCGCCGACAACACGCTCCAGATTATCTCGACCGATCACTGCCCTTTTAATTTCAAGGGGCAGAAGGACCTGGGCCGGGAGGATTTTGCGAAGATTCCGAACGGCTCGCCTGGGATGGAAGAGCGCCTCATGATGATGTACCACGGAGGGGTGAACGGCGGTCACTATGATGTTTCCCGATTCGTGGAGATCACAGCTACCAATCCGGCCAAGCTGTTCGGCCTCTACCCGCGGAAGGGTGCGCTCCTGCCGGGGAGCGATGCCGATGTGGTGTTATGGGATCCGAAGAAAGAGAGAACGTTTTCGGGGGAGAGCACTCACGCGAATGTGGACCACACGCTCTATGAGGGTGTGACGGTACGGGGCGTTCCGGTCAAAGTGTGGAGGCGTGGAGAACTGCTCATAGGAGACGGAGCCTTTCACGGCAAGAGAGGGACCGGGCAATACCTGGAGCGGAGTGTGGCTGGATAAAACGAGCCGGAGGAGCAATTGGAGATAGTGAAGGAGGAGAAAACGATATCCGTCCTCTCCCATACTAATTGCCGAATTTCCCGAAGAATTGGGAATGTGGAGGACTCCCCCGGCCCATACCATATTCAGCTGTACGTCGTCTGACGCATTTCTAGCTTCACCATACATCATTTTTTGGGGGTCTGCACGTCGCATCGGTAGTAATGGGGGAGGGGAGAGCTTCCCAGGCCGACGATTGGAGTGCTCGGTTAACAGCTATGGGAAGCTGACCCGTGCACGCTTCCCCAAGTTACTTCGCACGAGTCGCACCCAGATTTCCGAATGCCCCCCCTCCCTGAGTGATTGGTTGAGCAAGGGGCGTTCCCAGGGGTGCTTCTGCAGAGAGACACCTCCAACCTGTTAATCATCCATAAGATAGGTCCGGAACAGTGGTGGTGTGTCAGCCAACGCCTTTGCAAATGCTGCAAGAAAACGGACTAAATCGTCCGGATTTTGTCTGAAAGCGTTCCATATGGGCCTCCTCTGCCTCCCGGACGCCCGGCGATTTCCCTTCTGCGACAAATCGTGTTATTTCCCGAAAAAGGTAACGAAAGAAACGAATTCTGTCCTCATTTGTATACACCAGCCGAGGGCCTCATAGTGATGTGGTATGGCGCGAATCTTGTAAACGATTGAAATTGAATAAGATCTGCTGATCGAACGATTCCGTTCGGCCAGCCTTCTTCTGGCACGTTCCTTGAGAATAGAAAGGGGGTGAGAAGTGATTCTCAGCCCTCCAATTCATAGGGTGGGCCAGGAAATCGGGAAGTGTGGGAGCTTCCGATTTCCTTTGCCCGAATACCGGGAACGGACGGAATCGTCCCTGATCGGAAGGAGGATCTACCGCTGGACAGTTTCAGGGATCTGGGGGCTACGTTGGTCCGGGGTTCTTTGGGGAACTCAATCGCAAATGGTAGCACCCTTGTCACCGGACGGAATACGTGCCCCCGATCTCTTGATTTATTCCTCTTTCCTCATACTCTCTGATCCCCGCCGTTGACATTCTTTGAATTTCAGAAGTAAGATCGGCTCTTCTGTCGGATAACCCATCATCTGTTTGTGGTCTGAAATGCCATCCAAGAATTACTCTGTCATAGTCACTCCGTCCGATGGTAGTAAGAGCTATCATCTTCAGGTTTCTGTTCGGGCGTTGATGATTCTGGCCGGGATTCTGCTCATGCTCGGGATAGGCGTTGTTTTTCTTGGTGTGACTTACGGCGAGTTGATGTACAAAGTACGCAACTGGAGCGCGCTGAATGGCCGCGTAGCCGAAATGGAAGAGAAGCAGATCCGGCTTGCCGGCCTCGAGCAGGAGATTGAGGAATTGCGAGAGATGGATCGCCAGGTTCGCCAGCTGGTGGGGCTCCCGGAGCGCCCGTTATCGGAACGAATGGGTAATGGGGGAATGGCCGCGCTTCCCGAATCGGTCAGGCCGCCTGGTGTTCCCGACGTCGTTCTTGCGGACGCGCTCATTCCGGACGAGGAGATAGCCGCGACAATCGAAAGAAAAATCGCTCCTCTCAAAGGGAAGCTCCCCTGGCCTGTGGCCGGGTTCGTTTCGTCCATATTTCTCGAAGAGAGGGGGCATGGGGGACTTCACACGGGAATCGATATCGCCGCACCCCGAAACACTCTGGTCGAAGCGCCACGGAAGGGTACGGTTATCGGGGCGGGCTGGCATGACGAATTCGGATACGTGGCGATCATTGATCATGGCGACGGGTTGGAAACCGTCTACTGTCATAACGAAAAACTGGTAGTCGGGGTGGGGGATCGTGTCCGTCTCGGCGATACCATTTCCTTTTTAGGGACTACGGGAAGGTCGAGCGCGCCTCATCTCCATTTCGAAGTGCGCCAGGACGGGTACGCCGTGGATCCCGCAATCCTGCTTGAACCACAGACAGTGAACTGAACGGGTCACCCCGCGGGGCCGCACACCAGGAGGAGAGGGAGAGATGTTCGGAAAAGATGGAAAGACCAAACCGGTTGAAGTAGCAAACATACCGACCACGGAGGAGCCTCGGCCGCGAGGTGGGGCCCGGTCCCTTCTTGCGCAGGGCGCGAAGTTCACGGGCAGGCTCGAATCGCAGGCAGGCGTTCAGATCGACGGGAATTTCAACGGCGACATCGACATGAACGACACCCTGATGGTGGGCAAGGACGGCATGGTCAACGCCAAGGTGAAAGCTCGCACCGTTGTCGTTCACGGCAAGCTCGAGGGCGAGATCAACGCTACTGCCAAGATCGAGCTGATGGCGGGGTGCAAGGTCGTCGGTGACATGAAGTCCCCATCGGTGGTGATCCAGGACGGCGTTGAGTTCGAGGGGACGCTCAAGATCGAAAAGAAGATCGGCGGAAAGTAAGGGGCGCTTGGCGCGTGTAACGCTCGCCACGCACCTAGCGCACTCAGCGCGCCTAGCGATTTACGCGCTACTCCCTCACCCGCGCGACAGGAGGAGCCATCCCAAGGGAATTAGCGAGACGAGGCCGGCGGACCTGTAGAAACGGAGCATTGAAAATGGGCAGGGTTAATCAGACCCTGCCTATTTTCGTGCGTAGATTCTACGGGCCGGTCGAGCGAGTGAGGCGAGGGGCGACCACAGGGAGCCCCGGAGCCGGCCCTTGGGTGGTTCCTCCTGTCGCGTGGGTGAGGGCAGGGGTGAGCACCCCAAGAGCGGAACTCCGCGCCCTACGATTCGCCTTCCTTGTCCACAGTAAGCGAGATGCGATGGGGGCCTTCGAGCCCGGCCAGTTCCGCGACGACAGTCGCCGCATCGACCGACTCATTCAGGATCACATGGTAATAGTAGCGGGATACGTCACCCACCCGAGCTGATTTGACGCCGGAGAGGCGGCACGACTGGAAAGAACGGTCGAAAACCTCGGACCATGAGCGTTCGGCGTTTTCTACGACACCGGTGTAGGTATCGAAGCTGAGAAGATACGCGTCCTGATCAGATACGCCGTGGCGGAGCCAGTGAAGAATGGCGATGAAAAACCCGATGAGAAGCGTACCGATGAGCGCGATCATCAGATTGCCGGTTCCGGCAGCCATTCCGACGCCGAGGGCATAAAAAACAAAAGCGGTATCCCGTGTATCTTTTACGACTGTCCGGAATCGGATGATGGACATCGCCCCAGCCAGACCGAAAGCTCGGGCCACGTTGTTCCCGATGCCCATGATGACCATCGCCATGATCATCGAAACGAGTACGAGAGTATTGACGAATGAAAACGAAACGGTGAGTTGGCGGTTGGTCCACCGGTAGATCCAGGAGACGAACATGCCCAATACGAAAGACGTGCCGATGCTGAGGAAAACTTGAGCGGCATTCCACACATCGGGATCGGTCTCGAAGAGTTCAAGAAAGTCATCCATTCCGCATTCCTCTACTGAACAATAACAGTCGACTCCTCACCCTGCGAGCCCCGACTCCTCCATCGCCCGGGAAAATTTGGAATAGGAGATGCGCCGGAGGCCGAAATGTGAAACGATTTCTCGCATCCACAAAGGCATTCCATCGTCGAATTTAAATTCCACCAAGGAACTTTTCGAATCAATGGAAATGAGGTCACGCTCCAGGAACAGTTCATCGAGCCCGGGCGCGGGGCGGGTTCGGATTTTCTCGTCAATCGTGATCCGTTTGGCCGGGTCATTCGAAACCATATACGCCTCCCGCTCATAGGCTACTAGAACGGCAGGCTCCAGTTCCAGCGTTTCAAGATAGGATCGGAATCGGGACAGGGTGCGGTCATCAATCGGGGGAGCGCTCGAACCAGGCAAAAACGTCTTTACCGGATCGATTGCTACGGCCACCTGATCGCGCGGAATCTCCACTCTCTCTTTAAACCTCCGCTTGCCGAGCTTATGCTTGATCTCGAAGAAGACCGGGACGATGTCATTGATCCCGCCATATGTTCTGACCCTGAGCTTCTTCCTTCGTTTCATGCCGAACTGGCGATCGTGATAAGCGCGCAGGTCTCTGGAATCGAAGTAAATGTTCCTGACTGTGTAGTGTGGGAACGGTCCACCGTTGGCGTGCGGATCGGGCAGAACGTAGGGAAGGATCGCTTTACGGATCTCCGCAACTTGAGCGAGGGGAATCTTGTATTTGAACTCGTATCTTTCTCTGGCGGGAGTCATGGAATGTGACCCGATCGGTGAATTTTCCGTTTCTGTCATTTGGCGGTCACGGCGTCCGTGCTGATGGCGAACTTGACGAACATACCAACATTCCGGCGGTTCAACAACCCGGGTCGGCTTTGCTTCAGATACCGTCTTCTGCTGCTTTCTCGACGAGCCCTGTGAAGAAGTCGATCTCATTGATGGTGTTGTAAAGATAGAACGAGACGCGGGCCGTGGAACTGATACCGAGTGCTCGGAGGAGTGGCTGGGTACAATGGTCGCCCGCCCGTATGGCAACACCATGGGAATCGAGGTAACTGCCGAGTTCGTAGGGCTCGATCCCCTTTACATTGAATGAAATCACGCCGGACCGAAGCGCTGTCTGTTCCGGCCCGTAATACGAGAGCCCATCGATGCGGGACATGGAAGAAAGGGCGCGGGCGGTGAGCTCTTCTTCGTGTGCGCGAACATTCTCCATGCCGATCTCATCGAGGAAGTCGATTGCTGCGGCGAGACCGAGTGCGTCGGCCACCGCCGGTGTTCCCGCCTCGAATTTATAGGGCGCTTCGTTGAAAGTCGCGCCATCCCGGCCTACCTGATCGATCGCGCCGCCACCCGTCAGAAACGGCTTCATCTCCCTCTGACGGTTTTTGCTCACCCAGAGCACGCCGATTCCTGCCGGACCGAGCATTTTGTGCCCCGAGAAAGCAAGAAAGTCGCAGCCAAGTTCGGCGACGTTCACAGGGAGGTGAGGAACCGATTGCGCCGCATCGAGAAAGACCGGTACGCCATTACGGGCGGCTATCCTGATGATCTCATGAACCGGGTTGATCACGCCGAGTGTGTTCGAGACGTGAACGACTGTAATCAGTTTCGTCCGTGGGGTGATCAAACTCTCGAGGTCGCCCGGTTCGAGCGTGTCGTCCATACCGATTCCGAGAAACCGGAGATTCGCGCCGCGCTCTTTGGCGAGAATCTGCCACGGCACGAGATTGGAATGATGTTCCATCTCGGAAATAACGATTTCGTCCCCTTCCCCGACGTGCTCCCGAGCCCAGGACCAGGCGACCATGTGAATCGCTTCGGTGGCGTTCCGTGTGAAAATAATCTCCGCGGGATCGGCGGCGCCGATGAAACGGGCAACGGTTCGGCGGGCATCTTCATAGAGCTCCGTTGTTTCCCGTGTGAGTGCATGAACACCCCGATGGACGTTACCGCAGGAGTTTCGGTAGAAGTCGGAGACGGTATCGATCACGATATCGGGCTTCTGGGAAGTGGACGCGCTGTCCAGATAGACGAGCGGTTTGCCGTTTACTTTGCGGGAGAGAATCGGAAAGCACTTGCGGATGGCTTGTGTGTCAATCATGACATGTTCACATTTCGGGCGGTGACATCAATCTCCTAGGGCAGGAACTGCGATGTCTTTTTGATCTTCTGGGGCAGGTACTCGTCGATCACGTAATTCAGACCATGTTTGGCGAGCGCCTGCTGTTCGGCGCGGACGCCCATCTTGATCATCTGTTTCAGAGCCTGCTGCCACGGTTTGTGATGCAGTACGAAAGGATCATTCTTGAGGGCGTCCTTTGCGCGCTTGATATCCACATCTTTCAAGGGGTGTGTGGGAAGCTCGTAATCGTCGATATCCTTCGGCGTGATTCCCAGAAACCGCGCCTGAGGGACGCAGAAGAACTCGTTCAGGTGAGCGGCGTTCCCTGATCCCACTTTGAGGGTCCGATAGATATTCATGAAGCCATAAGGATCGCCATCGACAAAGACGTATACGGGAATCTTCTTGATGTCCGCCAGGCGGCGGATGAACCGCCGGCATGCCCTTGTGGGGACGCCTCCCATAGAAACCAGGACGCAGTTCGCTGTCTTCCAGTAGCTGTGCTTCACGAGCCGCTGAAACATTCCGGCGGTTTCAATCACCAGGATGAACTTCGCTTTCGTCTCGAATTCCAGTTGCTCTACCGAGATCGGAATCGAATACGCACCCGAACCGAATTTCGTACAATCGATTCGAAGTTTCTTTCCTGTGGATGGGTCGATGTCGATCACGACCAGTTGGCCGGCGACGTCCCCCCCTTTTTCCTCCGGAATGAAACCGAGCTGTTCCCGATTCACCCGGAAAAGCGCTTCTACATCTTCCATAACCGTATCGGATTCCGGCTGCTCCTTGAAGCGTGCCTCCCCCCAGTTCTTGGAAACGTAGTACGCCTCTCTCTTGGTGGCGATGTCGTCGGTCTCGATCAGCTCTTTGGAGAGAGCCATCATGCGAAGGGTCTGGGCAAATGTCTTTACTGTGTTGACTGTGAGCGTCCGTTCTTTGGTGCGGCCCATGATTTCGAAGTAGCCCTTACGCGCCTGGTAGCTCACGTTCTGGAGCGAACGGACCGGGAATTTCATGGTAGGTTTCCGGCCACGGTTGACGCGGGTCTCTACGCTCCCCGCTTCGCGCCTGATTCTCTCGACGATGTTGATCTTCTTCTTGCTGGCCATGGCGCTTCTCCTACATCTTCCGGCTGCGTTCGAGAATATCGCGGAGTTTGCTTTCGGTGGTCGCGCGCTTCTTATCTGTCAGTCCGAGAATCTCCTGAAGAGCGATTCCGATGTGGGGAATGTACTTCTCGATATAGTCTTTTTTCTTCTGGGCGTCGGCAAGCCTCCGACCTCGCCTGATATAGGTACCGAGTTTCCGGCCACATTCCTGCAGGGCGAGCTTGATCTCTTTTTGAATCTCGGGATAAGACGCGAGCGCTTCTTTTGATTCGGAAGTAAATGGAACCCAGACCGACGCAATGTGAACGAGAATGGCCATCGGCGCTACGGGGAGTGCGCCGCGACTCTGGGGAACGTGATAGTTCTTCCACGCCGTCTCGATCACACTCTTCGTTACGCAGCAGGCGGACTTTTGATACATGAGGGGTACGCGGTTCGCCAGGCGGTACAGCTTGACCGGCTCGTCCGAGCTGAACGCGCCTCCACCGTAGGCGAGCGCCGCTTCGATCAGAAACGGGTTGCCCCGATAGACCGACGGCGGCCGGGTGACGGCGATTGCGAACTCCGGTTCGTGCCGGCTTTTCAGCGATTTGAGGAGCTGGTCCTCGCCGATGGGGGAGAGGCAGTTTGTCGGCGGGTTCATGATCTTCGCCTGCTGAATCGAGCGATAGAGAACCTCGGCTGCGTCGCGATGGGCACGGCCGGGACTCATCTGGGCTTTCAGGCCGGCCCCGTCCAGCACTTCGTCGGCTACTTTATTACTCACCCGGCTGAACTCATGAGTGAGAAAGCCGTGCAGATTCCGGTACTTCGTCTCTTTTAGCATTTTCATAAGCTGGCCCAGCTCGACCCCTTTGGGGTGAGGCTTGATCTCTTTCGCCTCGGCGGGGAGCTTTCTGGAGGCGCGGTCGTAGTTCACCGGGCCCCCCTTGGGCGGAGCGTAGTGGAGCGTCACGTGTGGATTGGCGAGGGCGACCTGCCAGAGATAGCCGTCTACCGAGTGGCGTCCCCCTTTGTAGCTCGCCTCCAGTTCGATCTCCACCATCGTGCCGTGGGAGATGTCCCACTCCACCTCTTCGTCTTTCGTGATGAGAGGGAGATTGGTATTCGTATCGAGAAGAATGGCGAATCGATGGGCCGGTTTTCGTTTCTCTTTGGAAACGACATGAACCGGTTTGCCCGTGGTGATCTGTCCATACATGCCTGCCGCGGAAATCCCGATCCCCTGCTGGCCTCGGGACTGGCAGAGCCGATGAAATTTACTGCCGTAGAGCAGTGAGCCGAAGACGCGGGGCATCTCTTTTCGTGAAATACCGGGGCCGTTATCCTGCACAGTTACCCGGTAGCGGTCCTCTTTCAGTGACTCGATATGGACATGGATCTCGGGGAGAATGCCCCCCTCTTCGCATGCGTCGAGGGAGTTGTCGACCGCCTCTTTGACGGTAGTAAGCAGTGCCTTGGAGGGGTTATCGAAACCGAGAAGATGGCGGTTTTTGGCGAAGAACTCGCTGACCGAGATCTCCCGCTGTTTCGCGGGTTTTCTCTTGCCGGCGGTGAATCTGGCAGGACGGTTCTTCTTCTTGACCTGGAGACCGGCTGTTTTTCCGCCCGATGGCTTGGGGCCAGCTACCGGGCCGGGCGCCTTATCCGATGCTTTTCTGGCGGTATTTGCAGTTTTCCTGCTGATTGTCTTGCCGGTCTTTCTGCTGGTCTTTGTGGACGACACGTCGTCGAATAGTCCTGTCTGGGCCGCGCCGCTACCTGTGCGGCTCCCCCGAGCTTTCGTCATGAGACCCCCTCCCTTGTCCGCGGCCGATTATAGGGGGGAGCCGGAGATGCGGCAAGGGGGAACCCGGGTGGGGAGTCCCCTTCGCCCTCTGCAGGCGGGATGGCTGCGCCCGCCTCCGGGCTGGCTTTCCGCGCCAGTGCGCTCACCTGGAGGAGCTCGCCCCGCCGCTCAACGGATTCCAGGTGACATCTCAGAAGCCGCCATGCGGTTGTGTTTGCCGCAAAGAATGCGCAGATTGTCGAAGGTGTGCCTGCCGCCTCGGCTGAATGGCGTGATGTGATCGATCTGGAGATGAGCGGTCGAGTCACATCGGATGCCGAGGGAACTGGTGTAGGTGCATTGGCCGTTGTCGCGATTGAACACTGCGTCTCGCAGTCGGGCCGGAATGTGCCTTGAACGGCTGGGCGTTGCCGCCGCCCACTCGCCGGGATATTCCTTTTCAGGGGCGGCATCCGGTCCCTTAACGGTTGCCGGTTTGACCGGGGAATCGCTCTTCGCCTGGCGCGGCAACCGGCACTGCTTCCTGGCTCCTCTCTTCTTCCTCCGCGCCTCTTTCCGCTCGGGATCGCGCTTCTCCAGAAGATCTTTGATCGCTCTCCCCAGGATAGCTTCCAGATTCCAGCTGCGGGAGCAGACCGTCTTCGCCCGTTCCAGGTCCCGGCAGAACTCTTCGCTCATAGAGAACCGGATCTCATAACGGTGTTCCGGTTTCTCTTTCGGACTATCAATTTGAGAGTTGCCCCCGGAAAGATCGCCGGGGTCATTCGCAATACCGCTATCAATTTGAGAGTTCTCAGATATTCGATTCGGCTGAAAAAGATCCTCGTGATCAGCACTTTGATCCCGATCGCCCGCCGGCTCCTGCAGTCCGATCGGCCGTATCGACTCCCGGGTCTTCGGCGCGATCTTCAGCGAGGCGACGATCTTTTCGATCTCTACGAATCTCTTTCCGGAGACTTCTCGGATAATTCTGTCGGCATTCTCATCGGTCAGGATCCCGGCGATTCGGGAAACGCCGCAAAGAGTGATCCTGCGCCGGGAGAGGAGATTCCGTACGGCAGGAAAATTCTTCATACATCGGGCGGCCGCGATGAACCGTCCCGCTTTGGGCGGAGAATAGTGCCATCTCCGCGTGCAGTAATCGAACAGAGAGGAGTAACCTTCTTTCAGAAAAATCAATCGCCGCTCGATTTCGACCAGACAGTCGAGTATCTCGATGGAGAGTTCATGCCGGCTGTGAACCGCCCGATCCCCTTTTCGAATGATCTCATGATTGGAAAGCTTTGCCAGCACCGAGTTCATCTTCTTCGTCGTCATCACATTCCTCCTCACACATCCACCCTTGTCGATCCGAGCCCCACAAACATTCTAACACGCTCTTTTTCGGCGTCGAGAGAGGCGGCGCAAGATCGATCGCGGTTGGATTCGAAAAAACAGTCGAGTAGATCACGTTCAATTGATCCTGGATAACGAGACGTCTTCTGATGAGGATCTTGAGAGGAGTCTGCGATGTTCGAGATCAGCAGGCTCCAGAACCTGTCAAGCAATATTCCTTGAAATCGATAGAAAGTCCGAAATAATCGAGCGAAACGGGGAAGTGTTGTTGCAGGGTCTCTGAAAAGTGGGGAGGCATCCCGGCCCCGTGTTCATTGACAGGCTCATCAGGCCGCGATACAAGGGAGCGATGAGAGTGCGCGCGATTATTCTAGCGGCGATCATGGTTCTGTCGGCGTTCCTGGTCTATCTGGGGGGGATCTCCGCCTCCCCCACAGTGGACGAAACTCACTATGTCGGCCTCGGCAGCTATCTGGTTCAGGAGGGGGACTGGCGGCTGAAGGGGGCGATTCTCCATCCGCCTCTTTCCTATTACTTGAACTCTCTTCTTCTTAGCGGGATCGAGATCCCCGAAGAGGTCTGGAATGCCCCCGATCAGGATTCAAGGGGACGGGCGCTCTACAGGCTGGGTAACGGGGACAGGATCGTCCTTCTGACACGGTTGCCCTTCATGGCGCTTGTACCGGTTCTCGTATTACTGGTCTTTTTCGAGGCGAAACGGAGGTTCGGGACGACGGCCGCTTTCGGCGCCGCGCTTCTCATGGCGCTCGAACCGAATGTGCTCGCTCACGGCGGCCTGGCTACGCCCGATCTGCTGCTCACGGTCACATTCTTCTGGGTCCTGGTTCGCGTCCGGATCTGGCATGAGAATAGGGGATGGCGGAATCTGATATGGGCGGGCCTCGCCCTCGGTCTCGCCTTTCTATCGAAATTCACCGCCATTCTTCTTCTCGGGATCATTCCGGTGGCGGCGCTGCTGGCAGGTTTTCGAGTGAGGCAGCAGCTGGCCGGGTACGGCCTGATCGTGCTGATCGCGTTCGGGGCGCTCCATCTCGGATATCTGCCCCATTACACCCATCCCATGGGCGCGGCCGCGCTCGGGGCGGGGACGGAAGAGCCCCATAGAGAGAGCGTCTCTCCTTTCTGGAAAGGTGTTCTCCCGAGGCCGTTCGGCAAGGGGATCGAGTTCCAGAGAAATGCGAACGCAGGGCATCGCGCTTTTTTCAGGGGCGAAGTGACGGACGGCGGATGGAAGTTGTATTACCCGGTCGCGTTTCTGGCGAAGACGGCAATCCCGTTTCTATTGCTCGCGGGGCTTGGGATTGTTCTGCTTTTTGTGGGCCGGCGAGAGCGTCATAGGGGAAAGCGTGATGGCGGTGCCGGGAGTCGGAAGCGCCGGAAAAAAAACATCGCGTGGCTCTTGATTCCGCCGATCCTGCTCGCTCTCTTCTTCATATTCATGAGCCGGATCAATATCGGACTGAGATACCTGCTTCCCGTTTATCCCTTTCTGGCGATCGCTGGAGGGCGTGCCCTTGCCTGGCTGATTGCCCGCCGCGGCATTGGTACGATTGCGGCCTCTCTCTTGATCGCCTGGCAGGCGGCCGGAACGGCCAGAGCCTGTCCTCATTTCATTCCCTATTTCAACGAAGCTGTGGGCGGCTCGGAGGGGGGGATGGAGCTGCTGGGCGACTCCAACCTCGATTGGGGCCAGGGGCTCCCCGCTCTCGCGAAGTGGATCGATGAAAACGAACTCGAAGGTGTCTATCTCGCCTACTTCGGAAATGCCGATCCAACCCGCTATGGGATTAAGTTCCGGTTTCTCCCAGGTTGGCTCTTTGCGCCATCTCGAGAAGTCAGACGGGAATCGCTTGGCTATCACCCCGATCCGGAGTTTGTCGCGATCGGGCGATCGGTGCTCCAGGGATTCTGGCTTCCCGACCCCGACCTTTATGACTGGATTCGGGAGTACCCGAGAGTAGCCGTGCTGGCCGGTGCGATCGAAGTGTATGACATCGGCGGCAATCCCGAAGCACATGACAAGCTGGCTTGGATCTATCGAAGGGCGGGTAAGCTCGACTATGTGCAGGATGAACTGTTGATCGGCCTGGAAGAGAGCAAACGACTGAACGCCGGGGATGACAGATGAAAGACATACCGCAGAAGCTTCGGGACGAAACTCTCGAGGATTTTTTTCGCGGAAGCGGTCCCGGTGGGCAGCACAGGAACAAGACGGAGACCGGAGTTCGTTTGCGGCACATTCCGACCGGGATAGTCGTAACCGCGACCGAAGATCGTTCGCAGATGAGAAACCGGGTGGTAGCCTGGCAGCGGCTCATGGTGAAGCTCGCCGCGCTCAGAAAACGAAAAAAGAAGCGGATCGCAACAAAGCCGAGCCGGGCTTCCCGTGCCAGGCGTCTGAACGAAAAACGAAAGCGAGGGGACACCAAGAAGCGCCGAGCCCGGCCGGGTAGTGAGGATGATTAGGGAGGCGCACCTCTCCAGATTATGTAAACCTGACTCTCAATTTGATAGCGATTCGCCGGTCATGTATTCCGGATTGATTCTTGTCGGTCGGTTGGAATCTGGCTGCGATGAGGGGAATGGCAACTCTAGCGTGATCCGATCAGCGGAAAAGCTGTTTTACGTTGCCCCAGGAACTGTCATGCGTATGAGCTCCCTGCTTCAGACGGGAGGCAAAGGGGAGATTGCCATTAGGGCAAGTTCGAAGAACGCGGGCTGAGACACCGCCGCCGTAACTGTCAGACCCGTCGACAACAACGTAGTAGGTTCGATTTGGTTCGAGACAAACTTCGATGATTTCGACGGAGTTAATTCCAGAGCACGATTTTGCGACACAATCGTTTTTGTCGCACGATCCGAGGAGCATGAGGTCAAGATCACCTACGTGGCCGGGATCCGGGCCGGTGAGTCGAATCCTCACTTGCACTCCTAAGCCGGGGGGAGTCGTAAGAGAGTAAACTACATCCCCCCCGCCGCCGCTGCAAGAACATCCATAGACCAGGACATTGTCCGGATAGTTCCACGGACCCCGCGCTTCACTCGGTCCATTCAGAATGAGTGGAACCGCATAGCTACAATCCAGCTCGCCGGCCAATGTTGGGATCGGGTTGAGAAGCCCTCAGAGAATCAGCAGGCTTGGGATTGCTATCGCTCTCGTCCGTGTGTGCATGGAATCCCCGGCGCGCGCTTTCGCTAATTCCAGTTTCGGAGTCTGATATTAGTTTACACTGCTAGACTGGGGAATTCAAGGAATGCTAGTCAGCAGCCGATCCGGGCGGGCAGATCACACCATCAACGTGGGTGTGAATTGACGCGCGTGTCATGAGGCATCCGGACATGAGAGCGCAGAACGCTGAATATTGCTGCCACTAGATCGGGACTCGAACCAGCACGCGCTTCTTTGCCCAGCCGGCCGATCACCTTACCGTAGCAGCAAGATCTTCTTCGAGACCGCTTCATCGCGAGTGACGAGCCGGACAAAGTAGATCCCGGACGCGGCGTCGTTCCCGGTCAGATCTTTGCCGAGCCAGCTTCGTTCTAACAGGCCTGCTTCCTGATGTCCGTCGGCGAGGACGGCGACCAGGCGGCCGGCGGGATCGTGAACTGTGAGACGGGCATGACCGGCCGATGGAACGGCTGCCCGAATCCTGACAGACGGATTGAACGGTGTCGGTGTGGCTTGAATGGTCCCCGCTCGAACGGCGGGCGCTGCATCGGCGACTCCGGTCGGGTCGATGATCATGAGTGACCAGCCGAGGGAGTCGGCGAGGGAACCGTCGGTAGCGACCAGTAAGAGATTGACGACCGCTCCAGGGGGACTGGCTAAAAACGAATAGGTCGAGTCGGAACCGGACTGCACGGGAGAGCCGTCCACATACCATTCGTACGTGGAGGCATCGCCATCCTCATCCAGAACGTCAGCCGAAAAGAGCGTGACTTCGCCTGACACGATCTGCGTATCCAGGGCAGCCGGTGCGTGGTCCACAATCGCGGGCCAGGCGTTACCGAAGCCGATATCGAAGGTCATGTTTTCGCCCGACTCGCTGATATTGGTGATCCAGATGCCACTCCCGCCGCCATACCAGTCCGAATTGGGAGTCGTGTTCGGTGTGAACGAGCCCTGCCCCGGGTCATCGGCCGAGAACGGGGCGCTGATTCTCATTTCGTAGGGATACCACCAGTCGGAGAACTCGCTCGTCCCGTCCCAGGGCCGGGCGGGATCATACCCGGCGTCCTCGATGGTTACCTTGTAACGGGAGCCGGATGAATTGCTGCTTACGGCGTCATCCACATGATAGATGAGAAGACCGGAGTCCTTCTGGTTCTGCCCGGGAGTGAACCATGGCCAGTAAGCGGAAAAGTCGGAGTCCAGATGGTCAAAAATCGACGTGGAAGCCGAGTTACGATTTTCGAGCAGAAAGTATTCCTGGCTCCCCGATCCGGCGCCGGTAACTTTATAGACAAATGGATTGGTATTCACTTCCGGTAGTGGGACGTTTTTCTGCGACGAAGTAAGCGGAGTGCTTGTCAGGAAACCGAGCTGTTCTTTGGACCAGGCGCAGAAGTGTGACGGGTCGGTACGTGTCCCGAATGACATGATGTTGTAACCGTAGTAACCCATCAATCCCCAGTCGACCATGGGGTGGTCATTCGCGTCACCCGGCGTGAAATAGGTCACAGTGTCCAGTTTGGAGTTGTAGTCGTAGAGATCGGGAAGGCCGAGAACATGCCCCGCTTCATGGGCCGGTACTCGAATGCTGATGATCGAACCGTCGGCATGCTCTTCCGGATTGCAGGCGAACCGATCGATGATCACGCCGTCATCGGTCATATAGTCGAGGCCCCAGACTGCGAAGGACCAGATGTCTGCCGTGTTATGCGTCTCCTCCTGGCCCGGCCCCGCATGAAAGATCCAGACGGCATCCGTGTAACCGTCTCCATCCCGGTCGAACTCGGAGTAATCGATGAACGGATCGGCGGCAGCAAAGAAGTCGGTAAAATACGCTCCCGAAATATAGGTCGGCTGAGTGAACCAGCCATGGACGCCACCCTCACCCCAGAGGTCGCCGTAGGATGTCTCCAGGAAGAACTCCCGCATGCTCCCCGTACTGACCACGCCCTCAGTAAACAGAAGCGTATCAAAAACCTCCGGCGGATGGGCGACCGTGTCGGCCAGGTGATCGTCCCACTGGCAGAGAAAGACGAGCGCCTTCAACGTATCCGATGGGGGGGCAAGTGTGACCTTCCCCCGACGCTGTACCATTTCATCGTAGGGAATGGACAGCCACTTTTCAATCTGGGCCGGCGGAAGATCGTAGATGACGAAATCAGGATTCTGCTCGGGGGGGACGACCCATCCCGCCTCTCGGTCAGCATGACCGGGGGTGATGAACAGCCCCTGAAGAATGAGAGTCATAGCAACAAAAGAGAGAGAAAGGGCTTTCATTGATCGCATGGCTGGATCCCCGAGGGTTCGAGTACACGTCGGGCCTGAGAATGGGGGAGGGGCGTTCGAACCTTCTGATTATAGCACTTTGCGCCGGAGGATCTTCGCGATTTCCGCCCGGGGAGAGAGGATTTCGAGCTCCAGATAGAACTCCGCGCGGTCGATCAGCTCGGCAAGCAGGAGGCAGGCTCCGCCGATTATCAGCAGGGCTCCTGTCGGTCGTTGAATGATAATGACAGGGAGCAGGAAGCCGAATGCTACACGAGCAAGAGTCAGGAGGGGGCGGACGGGACGGCCCGACCGGGCAAAACGGATCTTGCGTAAAGAATAGAGAAGGGTCTTCAGCAGAATCAGGCCAGTGAAAAGAGGAGCCGGACCGATCAGCAAAGAGCAGAAGAGAGCACCTGTCAACAAGACCTGGGCACTGTGGAGCCGGAGCCCGGGTGTGCGCGTGACGTAATAGACTCTGTCCATCGCAAAGAGTGTGGCGAATCCGAACAGAGAAGCGAGAAGCCCCGATTCTCTCCCTGCAGGATCGACCAGCAGGTGAACGGCCGAGGAGAGCAGGAAGCAGGAGTAAAGAATGATTTCCCGGCTGAGCCAGGACCCACGCCAGTTGGCGATCGCCCGCCAGGCGCGGTGCTTCTTTCCGAGGTGAAGTGTGCTGAGGCCGGCGCCGACTCCCCCCGCGATCAGAAAAGCGAATGGATTGATCACGTCGCGGGCGGCGGGAGCGCCCATGATCGCGGCCAGTAGCGCTGTCTGCAGCGTGAATACCAATAGCGGCCACTCGGACCGGAGCGAAAATCGTGGAGGGCGAGAAGCGATTTCGGGCGATTTCTCCAGCGGGACTTCGCATGAGCCGCCCGCCACTTCGGGGCCCTGACTGTTCTCCCTGAGAGGGATGAACCGGATTGCCGGATCGGCCTCAGTTTCGGGGAAGCCTGCTACAGACGGCTCAGCGATTGACTCTCCCCGCTCACCTAAACGGAGCGCACCTGTGGGGCACTGAGTGACACAAGCGGGATCGAGCCCCTCACTCAAACGGTGACTGCAAAGCGTGCATTTTTTGACGACACGAGCGTCGGAATCGAATCGGGCCGCGTCATAGGGGCAGGCCCATGTGCAGTACTTGCAGCCGATACAGGTTTTCTCGTCGATCGTGACCGCACCTGTGATCGGGTCTTTATGAATAGCCAGAGCAGGGCAGTGATTCATGCACGGCGGATCGGCGCAGTGATTGCACGCGAGAGAAAGGTGATAGAGAGGGACGTCTGCAATGTGATCTTTGTTGAAAGAATCGATCCAACGCCAGCTTTCGCCCGGCGGAAGCTCGTTCTCGATTCCGCAGGCGACCTGGCAGGCCTGGCAACCGGTGCATTTGTTGAGATCGAGTATGAAGGCGCGCTCGGAAGAAACCAGGCTCAAGAGAGTCTCTCGACGTTAACAAGGTTGTCGTGAAACGCCGCTCCATGGCCCATGTCGGTTTCACGGCCGCGAGAGCAGAAGTTGACTGTTCCTCCCTGCGAAATCCACCAGCCGTTTGTCATGGAAACGCAGCCCGGCTTGATACCCCGGTCAAAACGGGCTTTGACCTTGATTTCACCCCGATCATTATGGATTCTAACTTGCGATCCGTTTTTGACGCCCCGTATCGACGCATCTTCCGGGTGAATGATGAGTAGCGGTTTGGGATCGAGAGCGAGTATCGTCTTAAGATTGTTGAACTGAGAATGGATGCGATTCTTGGTGTTGGGAGTCAGGAAATAGAGGAGCTTTTTCTTGTCCCCATTCAGGCGCTCCTGCCGAATTGATTCCCGTGACTCGACGAACCGGGGTATCGCGTCGACCCCCCATCGACTCTCCGCTTCATGCGACAGGAGTTCGATCTTTCCTGAGGGTGTCGGAAATCGATAATCGGAAAACGCGATCTCCTGCAAGCCTGGCACTAGAACCGGACCTTCGCGCAACTTTTCCAGAGTCAGTTCCGGAAACGGCGCCAGATGTTTAGTCAGATACGCTTCGATATCAGCGTCCGCAGGCCCTGGAATCACATCTCTTAAGTCACTCTTCGGAATACCGAGCCGGAGCGCGAGCTCCCGATAGACCTCAGACTCCGGCTTGACCTCACCCGGGGGCTCCAACACCTTCTGTTTCAGTTGAATATACGGGTGCCAATACGCGCCGATCAGGTCAGACTGCTCGAACATCGTCTTGGCAGGTAGAATGAGATCCGCTTCACGGGCAGTGTCGGTCATGAATTGATCGACCACGATTCGAAAGGAGAGACCCCGAAAAGCCTGGAGTACTCTGTTGGTATCCGGATTCTGTGTGATCGGATTTCCCCGCTCCACCCAGGCGATTGAAAGTTCAGGATCCCTGGCGGCGAGCATGTCCCGGCCGAGCCGTGCAGTCGAAATGGAAACGCGCACGTCGTCGTTCGAACTGCCGGGCGGGTAGAATGCGATCGGGTCTTTCACGGTGCCGAAGATCTGCGTCTGGAGGTCCGCGAAGATCCAGCCCGCGCCCGGCTTTCCGATGTTACCTGTAATCGCCAGAAGAGCGATGATCGCCCGCATGGTCTGGCCACTGTTCGTGTAGCGCTGCATCCCGAAACCGGCGTTGATCGTAACTGGTCCGCTATTTCCGATTCTCTCCGCCAGCGTTTCGATCGAGTGAACCGGTACATCCGCGATTTCAGCGGCCCAGTCGGGAGTACACTCCCGCACAGCTTCTTCGAACTCATCGAAACCGAGTACATGTTTTTCAATGAACGGTCTGTCGATACTGTTTTCTCGAATGAGAAGATGGGCGGCGGCGAGCGCGATCGCGCCGTCCGTTCCCGGCCGTGGCTGGATGAGCAGCTCCGCCCGCTCGGCCGTCTCCGTGCGACGGGGATCGATGACAATCAACCGGGCTCCCTTTTCTGAGGCCCGATTCATGAAGACGGTCTGATGGATGTTCGTCTCAGCGGCGTTCTTACCCCATTGAATAATGAGCCCTGCGTTTTCGAGGTCCCATGGAACGTTATGCTTGTTCTCGCCGAGCGTGAGCCGGGTCGCTTCCAGGCCCGCCGGCCAGCAGAGATCGCCGTAAGTCGTCGTGCATCCGCCGAACAGCTTCCAGAACTCCATGCCGACACTATTGAGCAGTCCCTTCGTACCACTGCCGGTGTAGTAGAGTACGCTCTGCGGCCCGAAATCCTCCCTGGCCCGGGTGAGCCGCTCGACTATCAGATCGAATGCCTCGTCCCACGAAACACGGCTGAATCCCGGACCATTTTTATCTTTCCTGAGAGGATGCAGTATGCGGTCTGGCGAGTGTGTCCGCTCGACGTAAGAGAGGCCTTTGAGACAGGGACCTTCCGGTGTTGCGAGGTTATCCGGATGCGGTTCGATCCGGCGGAGCTTGCCGTTCTCCACGTGCACTTTAATGCTGCAGGTGCTGTAACAGTTTCTGGGGCAGACTGTGGAGTAGACCGGCATGAATTAACTATAGAGGTTTGACCTCGGAATCAGAAGCGGTCGATTACTTCTTCGTAGGCTTTCATGGTCCGGTTGCAGACGGAGTCCATACGAAAGCGCTTCTCGGCGATACGTCTGGCTTCACGTCCCATGCTGATCCGGAGGGTGCGGTCGGCCATAAGCTCGGCCAGGCGCTTACCGAGAAGCTCCGGGTTCCCGTAAGGAACGAGATACCCTGACTTGCCCTCGCTCACCATGTCCGGAATACCCCCGACCGGCGAAGCGACCACAGGTTTACCTGCCGCCATTCCTTCCTGAATCGCCACCGGGAGCGTCTCCTGCTTGGAAACAAGAGCGAGCACGGCACATCGATCGTACTCGTCTGCGAGTTCATCCGGAGAAAGTCCTCCCAGGAACTCGACAGCGTCTTCGAGGCCGAGCGACTTCACCCGTTCCCGAACAGCTGTATCGTACGCCCGGTCGCTCGCCGAACCGGCAAGCCTCAATTGGATCTCCGGCACTGTTTCACGCGCCTTACCGATCCCCTCGACAAGATTCCGGATTCCCTTTCTCGGAATGAGGAGCCCTACGTGCAGGACAGTCGCCGAATCCTCAGCGGAGCGGCTCTCGAAAAACCGATCGGCTACCGGATTCTCGATCGTCCATTGTCTGGCGTTCGACAGCTCTCTTTTGTAATGCTCGCCTACATAATTACTGAGCAGGATCACATTCTGCATCTCGTCGAGTGCCTTACCGACGAGTCTGTTACGGAAGTAGCCACGGATTCGGGCGAGGGCGTTTGTTTCGAGAGCCGATTCTCTTTCAATAATGCCGTGAATCGTAACGACCGCTGGAAACCGGCTCTCGATCGCGCCAAGCGCATACCTGTCAGTGCTGTGAGCGTGTACGATATCCGGCCGAATCTCACGGATCTTACGGGCGATTCTTCTTCTGTCGGGAATCGCCATCAGGATATTTCCCAGTTTTCTGGACCCGGTAATTGTATGCACGAGGACGTTCGATTCGGACCGTTTCAATGATTCCGGAGCGCCCCCCCTGGTGACGATCACATGAACTTCGTTGCCTCGGATTCGGGCGAGACCTTCACTCAGTCTCAGCGTTACGGCTTCGACCCCGCCCTGGATGTTGTTCCTGTCGGCCGGGTATATGCCTGTGATCGCGATCTTCATGCCCCGCGCCCTCTCTCGATCGTGGTGCCGATCGCTGCAATGCCGTCCCTGTAGCAGCTTGATGCCTTGCGCAGATCCCGAGCGATCGCCCTCATTGCTCGCTCGTCCAGGTTGTCTGCTCCACCGGGCGACAGGCAGGCATCGAGTCGAGTCGCAATACTGATCAGCGCGATTCCCTCACGATCAAGTGGCCCGATGCCGGGTGCGGTGCCGAGAAAATTAGCGACCCGGGCAAGATAGCGGGCGAGTAGCTTACGGGAGCGGCCGATCGTTCGTGCGGACTCCGCGAGCGATTTTTGGGAATCCGCAGGAAACGACCCGCTCTCCGCATCCCGGAGAGTCGCCTCCATAGCATCGTAAGCCGCACGTCCTGACGCATAGGTCCGCCCGTTCTCTTCGTAGCTGCTCTCGGAGGCGAGCCGGCAACCTTCTCGGAGGGAATCGAGAAACAGGTCGACCCTGCTCGACAGCGTTTCGAACTGGCGCGCCCGGTCATCAGAAAGAACACCAGTGTTGAGATCAATTTCATATTGGTACGCAGCCGCCGCACGAGCGAGGGGAGCGCCCGAGCAGATCGATTGAGGATCGCTCCCCCCGGCGGGTTCGGGCAGCCAATAGATCCGGAATAGAGCTCCACTGATCCCCATGAGATCCTCGAGAAGGACAAATCGGCCCCGGCTCTCGAGATCGCGTTGCAATCGGCGAAATCGTGTGGTCAGACTGTCAGCGGGGAATTCGATAGCGCCGTCCTCCGAGGAGGCATGCGGCCACTATGGCCGGGCTGCCCCTAATCCGGTATACTGCGAAAATACCGTCCTCTTCAAGGAGTCTTCCCGTGATTAAACGATTCCCGTTACAGTACATGGTCTTCCCGTCTCTTGTCATTTTCGCGCTCTTCTTCGCCTGCGGGTCGGGGGGCGATGAAGATCGCCCTGCGGAAGCCGGGTCGGAAGACCATGCCCAGGCGCCCTCGGATGAAACGGAGCACGCCCATACGAACAGGCTCATTCATGAGACATCACCCTATCTGCTGCAGCATGCCCACAATCCGGTGGATTGGTATCCCTGGGGGGATGAGGCATTCGAAAAAGCGGTAGCTGAAAATAAGCCGATCTTCCTGTCTATCGGCTATTCGGCCTGTCACTGGTGTCATGTCATGGAAAGGGAGTCATTCGAGAACGAAGAAGTCGCCGCAATCATGAACGAGAATTTCGTCTGCATCAAAGTGGATCGCGAAGAGAGACCTGATGTGGACGGTGTCTACATGGCGGCCGTGCAGATCATGAACAGACGGGGAGGCTGGCCTCTTACCGTGATCATGACACCGGACAAACGGCCGTTTTTCGGGGGCACCTACTTTCCGCCGGAAGACAGAGGTGGGCGGTCAGGGTTGAAGTCGATCATGCGACAGATTTCCACGTTCTGGAATGAGGAGGCGCACAAGCCGGAGAGCCAGGCGCGGATGGACCGGCTGGTGCAGCAACTCCGTCAGTCGTCCGGCGGTCCGAAGGGGGGCGGGAACGCCGCGTCCATCACATTGGATCTGGCGGTGTCGAGACTGAAGCAATCGTTCGATCCGGTCTGGGGCGGGTTCGGGACGGCGCCCAAATTCCCGCCGAGCGCCAAGCTCGCGCTGCTCCTCCGCTGGTATTTCAGGACAGGTGACGCCGAGGCACTCAAGATCGCCACCCATACGCTCGATCGCATGAAAGAAGGGGGACTGTACGACCAGCTGGGAGGCGGGTTTCATCGATACTCGACCGACGAAAAGTGGCTCATTCCCCACTTCGAGAAGATGCTCTATGACAACGCCCTTCTGGTCCCTGTCTATCTCGACGCTTCGATCATCACCGGCAACAAGGAGTATGTTCGAATCGTAAGAGAGACGCTCGACTATCTCCTTCGTGACATGACCCATCCTGACGGAGGAATCCTCTCGACTGAAGATGCCGACTCGGAAGGGGAGGAAGGGAAATTCTACGCCTGGGAGAGAGACGATCTGATCGAACTTCTCGGCGAGAGCGAAGGGACGTTTGTTGCTGATTACTTCGACGTGTCGGTAACCGGGAATTTCGAACACGGCAAGTCGGCGCTTCGAACGCGGGATCCACTGGAACGAATCGCGGGGAACCATTCTCTCAGCACCGAAAAGGCGAGGGAGATTCTCGCGAGGGGGGCTAAGCGGCTCTTCGATGAAAGGGAAAAGAGGGTCAGGCCAGGCAAGGATGACAAAATACTCACGTCATGGAACGGGCTGGCGATCACTGCGTTCGCCAGGGCGGGGCGCAAACTGGAAGAACCGAGGTACGTGGAGGCTGCAACCAGGATCGCTTCGTTCATCGACGAGAAACTCGTGGTTAACGGGCGACTGCTTCATACGTGGAAGTCGGGGGAGGCGAAAGTCGATGCATTCCTGGACGACTACGCCTATCTGGTGCAGGGATTGATTGATCTCTATGAAGCGACGTGGGAACTCGAATATCTGGAAAAGGCGATTCACTGGAACGGAAAGATGGTTGAATATTTTGTCGACGAAGCGAACGGCGGGTTCTTTTATACGGGAACCGAGAACGAAGAGCTTCTGACCCGTGCCAAAAATCATTTCGATGGGGCGACGCCGTCGGGCAACTCGATTGCAGCGATGAATCTTGCTCGACTTCAAAGGCTTACCGGCCAATCGGAGCTGCGCCAGATCGCGGAGAAGCTCTTTAACTGCTTTACTCAGCCGCTCAACCGGAATCCGGGTGGCTCAGCGGCCATGCTGAATGCTCTCGATTTTCACTTCGGCGAACCCCGGGAGATTGCGGTGGTCGGGCCTGGAGACGACTCGGAAACGAAGCAGTTCCTGAGTGAGCTGGCTCGCTCCTATTCACCGGACGCAGTTACGGCTTACCTCGATCTGAGTCTGGATCCGAAGCAGGCTCTCGCCGTCATGCCTTTTCTGGAGGGAAAAGAAGGCGTCGCCGAGGCTTCTGTTTATATCTGTCGTGACTATGTCTGTGACGCGCCTATCTATGACGTGGCGTCCCTTCGCCTGGCACTCGAGAACGCAGCAAGTACGCAATAGTCGGCAGGAGGAGTTGCCGTGACAGGCTCGACGGATGACTCGACTCTCATCTTTGTAGATAGCGACGACATAGGGACACGTGTGGATATTTTTCTGCGTGGGCGTTTCCCTACAGCTTCGCGGGCTCTCCTGAAACGGGAATTCGCTGCGGGAAATGTGCGTGTGAACGGGAGGATCGCCCGGAAGGGTGAAATCCTGATGGCAGGCGACAAGGTAGACGCGGGAGATCTTAGAGTCGAACGCTCGGACGCGATCAAGCTCGATCCGGAAGGGCCCCTCGAAGTGCTGCATAAGGACGACCGAATCGTGGCTGTCAATAAAGAGGCGGGACTTCCCACACTTCCGAGGGACGAGACGGACAATCACGCGCTGGCATGCAGGCTGGCTGCGAGGTACCCCGAGTTACAGAAGATCGGCCCGACCCGGGAAGCGGGATTACTCCACCGACTGGACACGGGTACCTCCGGAGTAATCGTTGCGGCCCGAACAGCGCAGGCCTATGAAAATCTCAGGAAAGAGTGGAAGTGGCGCCGGGTTGACAAAGAGTACATCGCCCTCGTAGTGGGCCGGGTGGAGCAGAGTTTTACGACTCTTCATCCGATCGCCCACCATCCGAAGAACCCCGCAAAAATGGTGATCTCCCCTGACGGGCGAAGTGCGGAGAGCCGGATCAAGCCCCTCTTTTTCGGGCATCGCTGGTCCCTTATCGCTGTTTCGCTTCGAGAGGGAAGGCGCCACCAGATTCGCGTTCATCTCGCCCACGCCGGCTTTCCCATATCCGGCGACCCTATCTACTACGGGGATAAAAAGCCGAAGGGTATGAAACGAATCATGCTCCACGCGATGATGATCAGATTGCCGGGCGCGAAAAGAGGGGATTCCGTGACTGTCGTCTGCGAGCCGCCGGACGAGTTCGTAGCGACGATCCGGAAGCGGTTGGGGGAGCGAGGGGTTACTGCGCTGGCGAAGCTGGTCCTTTTTCGCCGAGAGGCAGGTTGATCAGGAACGTCGCCCCTTCTCCCGGCTTCGACCGGACATGTATGGATCCTCCCGCGGTGGCCAGTGTTTTTCGGACCAGAGCGAGACCGAGCCCGACACCTTCGACCCTCCCGGTTTTGTATTTCTCGATTTGATAGAACTTATCGAAAATGCGCTCGTGATGTTCAGGCGCGATCCCGGGACCGTTGTCGGTGATCCGGAATTCGACAGTGTCACTCTTCTCCTCGAGGCCGGCTTCGATTTCGATTCGAACCGTATCTCCCTCGCTGAACTTGATCGCGTTTTCGATGAGATTATTGAAAGCGGTTCGAACCGGGCCGGTGTCGAACCGGATCGATCGGGCTTCTTCATCGGCGCGGAATGAGATCTCGAAATCTCCTTCTTTACGGTCCATCGTCATAGTGGCTTCGTACTCGTCGAGAAATGTTGCGACAGTAATCCCATTGTCGGTATCTCCACGATCGAAGCCGCCGGACGTGAATTCGAGAAGCTTGTCCACGAGTTCGGAGAGCTGTTTCCCCCCCGAAGCAATGTCGCGGAGGGTCTCGAGTTGAACCTCGGTCAGGTCACCCATATGACCCTCGACAAGAGACTCCGCATTCCCCAGTATGACTGACAATGGAGTCTTCAGTTTGTGGGAGATAGTGGAGAGAAACTCCTCTTTCATCTTGTCCGCCTGCCACCTCTCGGTGATATCCGAGAGAGTCAGGACGACGCTACCGAGATTGCCTGAACCATTAATGGATTTCTTGAGAAAGACAGACAGGACCGGTGCCACGGAAGTGGGCGTCTCGTCCCGTTCTACTTCAAATCGAAGGTTGTTCGTTTCCGGACTCTCTATGATTCGGCGGTCGATCGACACCGATTTTGACGAATAGAGCTCATCCAGGATGCAGATGTCGTGGTCGGTTGATTCGTTGATGTTGAGCAGGCGCATGGCAGGAGAATTGATATGATCGATCTCCCAGTTCGGGCCGAGCAGGATAACCCCTTCACCTACCTCGCGAAGAACGACGTCGAGCCGTTCCCGTTCATCCAGGCGCTTCCGGAACTCACTGATTCGGATAAGCGAACGGATGCGAGTAAGGAGTTCGTTTCGATCGAACGGCTTTTGCACGAATTCATCGCACCCGCATTCGATCCCGCGCTTCTTTCCGTCTTCGTTTCCATGGGCGGTGATGAGCACGATCGGCAGGGCCCGCGTGGACGGTTCACTCCGGATGCGGCGCGTTACGTCGTACCCGTCCATTCCGGGCATGATCACGTCGAGAAGAACGAGGTCGGGAGGATCACTCACGATTGACTTAAGTGCCTGCTCGCCGTTCTCGGCGTGTATCACACGGTATCCCTCGGGAAAGAGAACCGCCTCAACGAGCTTCCGATTGCGGTCGTCGTCATCCACAACGAGAATAACACCGGCGGTCGGAGGGAGCTGTGGAGCCTCCCCCGGTTCGATAATCTTCTCGGGAGCAGGTGCACCGGCTTCGATCCGGAGGGCAGCCTCGACGCTGTCGACAAATTTGCGAGTATCGATCGGTTTCGTAATGTAACCGTCGCAACCTGCTTTCCGGATGCGGGAGGAATCTCCCTGCAAAGCGTGGGCGGTTACGGCGATGACCGGGATCTCCGCGGTCCGGCTGTCGGCTTTCAACCTACGCGTGGCGTCGAGCCCGTCCATGCCGGGAAGCTGAACGTCCATCAGAATGAGATCAGGGATCTCCCTTTGAGCCTTGTCAATGCCACTCGCTCCATCCACGGCACTGACGACGTCGTGTCCCCGACATTCCAATAGATCGCGCACCAGTTTCAGGTTCTGGGGATTGTCTTCCACTACGAGTATGCGTTTCTGAGACATGGCTACACCTGAATCAGGCTATCGAGTTCCTTTTCTGGTGACCCCGCTGATGCGTCGGGCGTACCTACAGGGAGCGTGAACGTAAAGCGGCTTCCCCGTCCGAGTTCGCTTGCAACCGCAATTTTCCCGCCGTGGAGTTCAACCATGGAACGGGCAAGCGCCAATCCGAGGCCCGAGCCTTCATAGTGTCTCGATTCGCCGGAGTCGATCTGCTCGAACTTGGAGAACACCCTCTCGAAATCAGGTTCATCGATTCCAATGCCGTCATCTTCGACGGACACCTCTATCTCATCACCCTTCATGGTGCCCGAGAGTGTGATGTGCCCTCCATCGGAGGTGAACTTGACTGAGTTGCTGAGCAGGTTATAGACGATCTGTTTGACTTTTCGCTCGTCCGCTTCGATGAATGGAGGAAGTTGGCCTGTCTCAACGCGAATACCGATTCGACGCTTTGCAGCTTTCTCCCTGACCATCGAAATCGAGCCGTGAAGCAGGCTTTCCAGGTCGAACGGTGAGCGCTCGATGGTCATCATCCCCGCCTCGATCTTGGATAGGTCCAGTATGTCGTTGATGAGGGACAGGAGGTGCTTGCCGCTTTCATGGATATCCTCTACGTATTCGGCCTGCTTCTGATTGATGTATCCGAAGCATCGGTCTCGCAGGACCTCCGAGAAACCGATGATCGCATTCAGAGGAGTCCGAAGTTCATGGGACATGTTCGCCAGGAACTCGGATTTCTTCTGATCCAGCTTCTTCAATTCCCTGTTCGACCGTTCGAGGGCGTGCCGGTTGTCCTGGATGCGGCGATCCCGCGCGTCCAGCGATTGAGCCATCATATTGAACGAGTGGGCTAGAACACCGATTTCGTCGCGAGATCGTGTGCGAACCCGCTGGTTCAAGTCTCCGGCCGCGATCAGTTCGGCCGAGCGTGCCATTCGCCGCAATGGTTCGACGATAATTCGGATGACCAGTAGCAGAACGCCGATGGCGAGCAGTGCGATCCCTGCCGTCATCGAGAGCGATCGGCGAAGGGTGGATGTGAGAATCTTCTCGGTACCGGCCGGGCTCATGCCAAGCACGATGTACCCTGCATAGCGGCGGCTTGACGCGGCGAGAGGACTTGTCTGGAGAGATCCCGGCTCGTTTTCGCGGCGCGAAGTGAATACCGGCGAGATCACCTGTACATACCGCTCACCCGAGGTAAAGGTGCCTTCTGAGATTCGGTTCTGCTGGAGAGATGAGCGAAGAGGGAGTAATTCGAGAACGGTTCCGCTCATGCTGTCTTCCCGCCAGGTCTGATGAAGTATCTCACCCGCCCGGCCGACCATGATGGCGAAGATGACTCCCCTCTCCTCGAAAGCGCCGCCGGCGAGCCCTTGCAGAGTGACGATATCGCCACCGGCCATGGCGGTACCGGCATTGTGAGAGAGACCTCTCGCGATCGCCACTCCCCGCTTCCGTAATTCTTCGCCGAGCAATGCCCGTGTCTGGGACGAGAAGTACCCGAGAAGGGTGGCACTGAGTACGAGGATCAGGAGGCCCACCAGGCCTACGACCTGGAAGCGCAGGTCGTGGGCTGTCGGGCGGCCCGTTCGGAAGAATCGCTTGGCAGGCTGCAAAATCGGTCGCCCTCAGTTTGAGACCGTAAGTGTGTAAACTTACATGTCTGCTTCATGGTCCATGTAGGCCTACTCCCCCATTATCGGCAGAACCCTTTTTGGTATAAGGAATTACCCTAATAACCTGCCTGCCCCTCCAGGCGCGAGAGGAGGAAACCAACGAAATGGGAGGCCGATTTCCCCCTTTTTGTGCTATAGTGTGCCGGACTGGACAGGGATCACTAACTGAGTTGATCTCAGTGGCTTGTCGCGGGTAATGACCCGGTCGAAAAGGAGTTTGTCATGTCTGAAGAAAGCTTTCGGGACACTTTGAGGTCCTGGGAAGGTGGTCCGATCACCGTCGTTAATCCGCAGAGCTTCCGTCGCGGCGCGATTACCGACGCTATCGATCTGGAGACATTCAAGGCAAAATTGGTCAAGGTCGGCGGCGATTTCGTCGAGGTTGCGTACGAAGCCAAGAAGAAGGGCGAGGTTCAGCCGGTCACCCAGTATATCCCCTTTACACAGATCAGGCGGGTCAGCGTTTGGGGATCAGAGAATCTGATCCACGTTTAGTTCGAACTTCGTGCGAAACAGGTTTCATCGGGTGAGCCCGATATTATGGTAAAGCGCCCGGGACCATTGCGGCCCCGGGCTTTTGTCTGTCCGGGTCAGTTCACACTATTCATCCTGAAATTCAGGGCGGCCGCGCCCGAGCGAGGTGAGCCCGGTGAGCGCGTCTTTGCTTCTGAATATCCTGTCGAGGTTTTCGAGTTCGAGCGCAAGACCCGCGTCCAGTCCCGCTTCTTCACCCTTCTCGATCAACTCTTCCGTAATCCGAAGAGCGATCGGTGCCTTGAACGAAACTTTCTTCGCCAGTTTCTCGAGCCGTGGGTCGCCGCCCGCGTCCGCTTCACCCTTCCGGATCGTCTCCATACTGTTGTCACCGAAGAATTTCGCAATCGACTGAAATGATTCGGGGACCGGTTTGACTTCCCGGCTCTGCGGCCCGACTGACAGTGCGAGTTCCCGAACCCGGCCGTCAACTTCGGCGCGATCCACGAACTCATCGGCAAGTCCCATGGAGACGGCGGTTCTTCCGTCGATCATGTCGCCGGTATAGAGCAGATACTTGGTGAGTGATGCCCCGACTCTTTCCCTTGTGCGCTGTGTCCCGCCGAGGCCGGGATAGATGCCGATGCCGGTTTCAGGAAACCCCATCATCCCCCTGTCGGTCATGACGATGCAGTCTGCAGTGAGAGCGAGCTCAGACCCGCCGCCGAGAGAGAGCCCGTCAAGTTTGGCGATCACCGGTTTCCTGCACTGATCGATCTGCCTGTAGAGATCCTGGCCGGTCTTCGTAAACCGGGCGATCTTGTCGACCTGCCCGGCTTTGATATTCTTGACGAAGAACCGGATATCGGCGCCGGCGACGAACGCCTTGCCTGCGCCGTCGAGGACGATGCCACGGACCTCGTCGTTCGCCTCGGCCTCTGTGAACCGGGCGGCCAGCTGACGGACGACCTCTTCGTTCAGCGCGTTCATCGCGTCGGGACGTCGAATCGTAATCGTACCGACACCCCCCTCGATCTCCAGCGTAACGAGTTCGAATTCGAATGGTCGGCCCGATTCTGCCTGAGTCTCGATGAGAGCGGCAGGCGGCAAATCGTATCGTGAAGCGAGATCGCGTGTCAGCTTCTGCGCCTTCTCCAGGCCGATTCGATTGGCGAGTTCGAACGGACCGAGCGCCCAGCGTAGACCGACGCGCGCTCCGATATCCGTCTCTTCGATGGAAGCGACTTTCTCGCTCACCAGAGCAGATGCGACATAGATCGCGACTGACAGGAGCCTGTCACCGATCGCCTCGAATTTGGTCTCGTCGATCTCTCCGTCCAGGTTCCAGTTCTCTTTGCTATCGACCTGCTTCTTCAACGTATCCGCCGGAGAATAGAAGCGCCCGAGTTGGCGGCCGAGTGTGCCGGCAGCGTGGTAAGCAATCGGCACACCGGTCACATTCATCAGCTCGAACGGACCCATTCCGATCCGAAAAGCGCTTTTTGCGGCGCCGTCGATCGTGGCTATGTTGCCGGCCCCTTCGTCGAGCAGTCGAACCGCCTCATTCAGCCAGGGAACGAAATAGCGGTTCACCACAAATCCTGGTGCGTCAGCGCTTCTGATCGGCGTCTTCCCGATCAGTTCCTGAAGCGCCCAGCTTCTGGCATATGTGTCGGCCGATGTAGCTTCTCCGGGAATAACCTCGACGAGCCGGTTCTTGGCGGGATGAAAGAAGTAATGGAGTCCCACAACGCGATCGGGGCGTTCGGTCGCTTCGGCGAGATCCCTTACATAAAAGGAAGAAGTGTTGGTTGCCAGAATGGTCGATTCGCCGCATTTTGAATCGAGGTCGCGGAAGAGTTTTTTCTTCACATCGAGATCTTCGAAGATCGCTTCGATTACCAGATCGGCATCGGCAAGATCGGATAGGTCGGATGTTCCGGAAACGCGGGCGAGAATCGCCTCGACCTGATCCGGGCGGAAAATCCGGCGCTCCACCCCTTCTTGGAGTGTCGTGCGGATCCGTTCGAGGCCGTTCGCGACCTTTTCATCATCCAGATCGACCAATGTGACGGGCACACCCTCGGAAGCGATCTTCTGAGCGATGCCGCTCCCCATGTTGCCGCCACCGACGACGGCCACCTTGTTCCAGGTCCTGCTCTTCTCTGCCAAGGCAACTGCCTCCTGTATGGGATTGGTATGAGTCGTCCTGCAAACCGGGAGGCTCAGGATAGCATGGCGGGGCGGAACTGGCCACCGGCGCGGCCGCGTTGACACCCGTCCGCCCGACCCCCTATGCTCCCCTGACCTCTCGTGGAGACTGCTCATGCCCGACAGAGACTCGATCGCTTATCTACGCCGCGTACTGATTCGTTGGTACCGAGCCTCCCGGCGTGACCTTCCCTGGCGGCGCACGAAAGACCCGTATCGGATCTGGCTCTCAGAAATCATGCTTCAGCAAACCCGTGTGGCCGCCGCCACAAGTTACTATCGACGGTTTCTGCACCGGTTTCCCACTGTTCAAAGCCTGGCGGCCGCGCCGATCGACGAGGTGCTTGCCGAGTGGGCGGGTCTCGGCTACTACAGGCGGGCGAGACATTTGAAAGCGGCTGCTGAAATTGTCATGGAAGTTCATGGCGGGCGCGTGCCGTCCGAAGAGATGCAACTTCTCGCGCTCCCCGGAATCGGCAGGTATACCGCGGGCGCGATCCGGTCGATCGCCTTCGATCTCCGGGCGCCGATCCTGGACGGCAACGTACACAGGGTAACCGCCCGCTTCTTCCGCATGAGCGGGCGATGGACAAGCGTTTCCGATCGCAAAGAGTTCTGGAGTGTTGCCGATGCGCTGGTACCGCAAACGAATCCGGGCGATTTCAATCAGGCGATGATGGAGTGGGGGGCGCTGATCTGCACACCGAAGAGCCCCGACTGTTCACACTGCCCGGTAAGAAAACGTTGCGGCGCCCTCGCCTCGAACAGCGTCGATCAGTTCCCCACACCAAGACCGAAAGTGGAGATGGTGCGTGTTTCGCGGGCGCTTTATGTGGTGTCCGACAAAGAGGGGCGGGTTCTTATCAAACGCCGCCCGGATTCCGGCAGGATGGCGGGGATGTGGGACCTTCCCGAGACCGTTCCGTCGCCGGTAGGTCAGCAGGAACCGGAACCGATAGGCCGCTTCGGGCATTCGATTCTGAACAAGCGATACAGGATTGACGTGTATCAGGTGTCAACTAAAAATCTAAACAAGCTGCCCGGCGAAGATCACGAATGGGTGGCGAGAGAGAAACTGACAGAGTATCCCCTTACGACAATGGCGAAGAAAGGTCTTGAGCTCGCCGACCGTCAACAACCCCGCCTGATCTGATTAGTCAGTTGAAAGCTGAACGTTCAATGATCAGTGCGAGATGAATTCCGCAAATCGCCCGTCGCCGCTCAATTGATTGTAGTTGGGATCTTCCGATACTTGACCGCGATCGATCAGACCGACCTCGATTGCTCTCTTAAGCATTTCATAGGCGTTGTCAGCGCGGCCCGACTCGAAGAGTGATCGGGCAAGAAGCATGCGGACCTCGGGGAGGTGAGGAAGCATCCTGGATATGATGAGGAACTGTTCGGCTGCTTCACCCGGTCGATCCGCATTCAGATAGGCGAGTCCGAGCCGGTGCCGCAAATGTAAAATCGTCGCCTCCACAGGGTGTGAGTCAAAAACATCCCTTTCCAGATCGTTGAGACCTTCAAGAGCGATCCGGAGCTCCTCGTTGGTTCTGCTGATCGCCACCTGATTTCGGAATGTGTTTTCGAAAGGCCATTGCCTGAGCATGATCGACATGAATCGGTACGCGTACGCTTTGTCCATATTCGTGTAGCCTGTAAGGGCGGCCGCCTGATCGAAGGTGAGGGGGGGGGTATCGGATTGAAACGCGCCCCCCAGTTTTGAGCCGGCCATTTCGCGAAAGATTTCAAGGGCGATGAGATAGTGTCCCTTCCCGTTCGGGTGGACATGCTCAAAAACAAGGTCGGTCCCGACCACGCCCACTTCCGATTCATGGTCCAGTTTCTCGACACAATCGACCAGGTGAACCACTCCCCGATCACCCAGCTCATCGGAGACTTCACGAACGATTGCCGCCAGCTTGTCTGAAGCCCGAAGCTGAAGTCCGTCCCGGAGGAGCGCGTCCGCGAACGACTCTCTCGCTTGCTCCACCTGCCCCTGGTCGAGATGCAGAAGACCTGAACGGTAATACACTCCTCCATGCCCTTCATCGATTTCGAGCGCCTTGGCGTACTCCTCTTCGGCGCGCCGGAATTCGCCCGCCCGCCGCCGGGTGTCGCCGTACTGGAGCGCCCGGTCAAACGCGCGTTTGTCGTCGTCGCTGATGTCCGCGCGATAGATAGGAACCATCGGCGCGCAGCCTGCTCGATTGGAGATCGGTGTGCAGAAGAAGATCGGCACATCTCGCTTGATCGCCGCTCGCGCCATCTGGGTGAGATTCGCTTTGAAGTTCCGTTGTACCGATCGATAGAGTTCGCTATCCGGTCGGACCTCCCGGTTCTTCGTAAGTGACTCCAATGGCTGTCCCTTTTTGCCGCCCGGTTCCGGCTCCGAGAAGCGCTCAAGCCCTCGGGCAACGAGGGAGTAGATCGCCGTATTTTGAAGATTCAGAAAGAGCCTGGTGACCAGCCTGTTCGTGCCGACCGACATGGATGAACCGGCCCCGAGCACGCCATAGACTTCGTTGTGCCCCGTGTAGACGATGACCGCATCCGGATCATAGCGACTGATAATTTCACGAACCCAGCGACCGACCTGATAGCTGCTGATTGCGGTCATCGAAGTGTTGATCAGCTCTACATTCCCGCCGGGCATGGCATCCGCGAGCATTTCCCGAAGGAAACCGGCGAAAGAGACATTGGGGGAGAACGGAAATCCGACCGAGGAAGAGGCGCCCACGACGAAAACGCGAAAGGTCGAGGTCTCTTTCTCTACGGCGAAACGCGCGTAAGGAACCTGGGGTCGGGGGAAGTCGCTCTCTTCGCCTGTTACCGGAAAGAAGAGCCGTTCATTCAGCTTGTCGTTCGTAACGAAGAAATCCACACCATTCGGCGCCGACTCAGTGAGGAAGAGCTTGTTCGCTCCGCCGACTCCGAACAGGCGGAGCAGTCCTTCGACGCCGAAGATCAGCCCGACGCCGAGCAGGATGAGAACGAAGTTTTGAGCGATCGAGACGGCCGGGGACCTGTGGCCTGGCGAGCCGTCGCTCATGAGGCGGGGACGGAACCGAGCGACAGCCTCGCAACGAGACCGATGTGATCGGAGTGGAACAGCGGGACTCGATTGACCCTATCGACGCGAAACTCAGGTGAGTGGAAGATATGATCGATCGGAACGCGAAGCATGGGATTCCATGAAGGCCATGTGGGGAATGTGCCCCGGCCCGTTCGTACGCTGATATAAGAAGTGGTGGCCTGAAACTGACTGAGTACCGGCGACCAGGGCGTGGTGTTGAAGTCACCGGCCATGATCGTCGGAATCCACTCATGGGAGAGCTGGAGCGCCGCGTCATCGATCTGTCTGTTACGGGCGCGATAAAGAAGTGGCGAACGCGGCGGCAGCGTATGAATCGCAGCGAAACGGAATTCCCGTCCTTCGTCATCTTCAAAAAGAAGGGAGACGTATGGTCGCCCATGAAGGGGAATCCACTTTTCCTCGGTCGCCTGTTTCTTGGCAAGCACCGCGACACCCGGCTTGGTGGAGAGAGGATCAAATGACTGGAACGGATACTGGTCAATCAGGGTGGCCAGTTTCATTCGCCACCAGATGTCAACTTCCTGAACGGTGACAATGTCGGCGTCGATCCCCGCGATCGTCTCGAGGATCTCGTCGCTCGATCGGTTGGTCCACTCCAGATTCAATGTGAGAACCTCGATCGAACCGGTATCTATCGGATCGGTGTCCCGGTCGGCCCTTACGAACATGGGGTAGAGGGCACCAGTGTGGAGCGCGATGAGCGTAATCCCGATCACCACCTGGTAACGGACCCGAAGTAGAAGTGCGGTTCCCATGGCAAACAGACAGACGGTCAGGATCTGGATCCGGAAGCTGGCGAGGATTTCGAGCGGCCACGATCGGACAGGCAAGAGGGATAGCAGAGTCGCTACGATCGCCACCGCCGTCAGAGAGCCGGATATTCTACGAAGTTGAGTGCCGATCATGATTGCTCCGACCGGGGGAGGCCTCTCTCCCGGTGCATCTGAACGCTGATAACTATAGCACCTGTTGCCAGATGAGGTACCCCCCCGAAGGATCGGCGGTTCCGCGAGGAACCTGACGGTGCGAGGCCCCGAATCTGTATATCAACAATGACATAGGACAAAGCTGTATTGACATAGGGCCATTTGGTCGATATCCTGATAGCAGGACTAAGGAGAGCAACATGGCTGAAGTGGTGATTTCCATTCAAGTTGATCGAGACGGATCCCTTCCGGTTTACCGGCAGATCGTCAGTGAAATCCATAATATGTTGAGGAATAACAAATTACAGTCAGGTGATCGTCTACCATCCATGCGGGATCTCGCTAATCAGCTTGGCGTCAATCGGAATACGGTCGCCCTGGCCTACGCGGAGCTGGAATCGAAAGGCCTCGTACAAAGCAGGGTAGGAAGTGGGACATTTGTCGGTCGGTTTCCGGGCTCCCTGGAGGAATCGCCCCCAGGACCTGCCTCCGATCTTGCGGGGAGCCTGGAGAGGGCGCTTTCCCGGCGGGGACGGCAGGGGGACGACCTGATCGAGCGGATATCCGTTCGGGACGAGGTGAGCCGCATCAACCTGTCCGGCTCGATTCCGGACTGCGAGTTGTTCCCCGCCGGCGAGTTTGGTGAGGTGCTCTCCCAGGTAGTGGCAGACATGGGGCCGGCGGTACTCGACTACGGCTCCAAAGAGGGTTATGGCCCGCTCCGCTCGTGGATCGCTTCGAGACTTCGGAGCCAGGGGGGAATAATCGATGAATCCGAACTCTTCATCCTGAATGGCTCGCAGCAGGGACTCGATCTCGCTTCCAAGCTCCTTCTCGATGACGGCGACTGCGTGGTGATCGAATCGCCGACTTACTACAACGCGATCGGCGTATTCCGAATGTACGGGGTGGAGCTCATTCCGGTGGGAATGGATGGGGAGGGAATTCGCCCCGACCAGCTCAAGGAAATTCTCTCACGCCGGCGCGTCAAGCTCGTCTATTGCATGCCCACTTTTCAGAATCCGACCGGGATCACCATGTCACGCGAGCGACGCCATGAAATACTCGCAATTACCGCTAGGCATGGCGTACCGGTTCTGGAAGATCACTTCGATGCCGAACTCCGTTATGAAGGCCAGGCGGAAGCGCCGCTCAAGGGCTTTCCCGGAAGCGATCACGTTCTCCATCTCGGCACTTTTTCCAAAATTCTCTTTCCCGGGCTCCGTCTCGGTTGGCTCGCCCTTCCGGAGGTCTACCAGGAACCGTTCCGGCGGATCCGGGCATGCACCGATCTTTCGGCCGGTCTTCTCGCCCAGGTCGCCATACATCGTTTCTGCGAAGAAGGCCGGCTCGATAGCCATCTCGAACTTGTAAAGAGGGAAAACAAGGCACGTCTCGCGGTGATGCTCGACGAGATGGAGAAACAATTCCCTGACGGCTGTACATGGACGCGGCCGAAAGGGGGGATGTCGCTCTGGGTTTCCATGCCCCGCGGGGTCGATGCTGTTGAAGCCTGGCTCGACGCTCGACGTGCCGGTGTGAACTTCGCCCCCGGCGCGCTTTTCCATGTGGATGGGGGTGGGAGCAACATGTTTAAACTATCATTTACGCGTGAAGGGAAAGACCGGATCGCGGAGGGAATCAAAACGCTCGGCGCGATTTTGCGCGACCGTATGCAGGAGAGTAAAGGGGTCGAGCAGAGCTCGACGAACGTATTGTTATAGGAGGTGTTGTCATGGCTGAAGACAAAGGAACTCTGAGACTGAAAACCGGCCTTGCCGAAATGTTCAAAGGGGGCGTCATCATGGACGTCACCAATGCCGAGCAGGCGAGGATCGCCGAGGATTCGGGCGCAGTGGCAGTGATGGCGCTCGAGCGCGTGCCGTCTGATATCCGCCGGGATGGGGGCGTTGCCCGGATGGCCGACCCCAGGATCATTCGTGAGATCCAGGAGACGGTATCCATTCCAGTGATGGCGAAAGTAAGGATCGGTCATTTTGCTGAGGCGCAGATTCTGCAGGAACTGGCTGTCGATTTCATCGATGAAAGCGAAGTGCTGACCCCTGCTGACGAGGCGTTTCATGTCGACAAGCACGCTTTCAAGGTGCCATTCGTATGCGGTTGCCGGAACCTGGGTGAAGCGCTCCGCCGGATCGCCGAAGGGGCGGCGATGATCCGTACGAAAGGGGAGGCGGGAAGCGGCGATATTGTCGAAGCGGTGAGACATATCCGGTCAGTCGTAGGCGGCATCAGGCGACTGACCATGCTCGGGGAAGAAGAGCTGATGACCGAGGCGAAAAACCTGGCCGCTCCATACGAGCTTGTTCGGATGATCGCGAAGAACGGGAAGCTCCCGGTGCCGAACTTCTCGGCCGGCGGAATCGCCACACCTGCTGACGCATCGCTCGTCATGCAACTCGGCGCCGAGGCGGTCTTTGTCGGCTCCGGCATTTTCAAGTCCGAGGATCCGGCAGAGAGGGCGCGGGCAATCGTGCGAGCCGCCACTCACTACAAGGATCCGGCGATTCTGGCCGAGGTATCACAGGGACTCGGTGATGCGATGCGCGGACTTGATGTCTCCAAGATGGATGAATCCGAACTGCTCCAGACCCGCGGCTGGTAGACGGGTGGCAACGATCGGACTGCTTGCTTTGCAGGGGGCGTTCGATGCGCACGGCCGGGCACTCCGCGCGATCGGGGCCGAGACAGTCGAGGTCCGTCTGCCCGATACTCTGAACGGGGTGGACGGCCTCGTCATTCCGGGCGGCGAATCAACCACGCTTCTGCTGTTGCTGAAAGAATACGGTTTTGACAGGGCGATCAGGGATTTCGTCGACTCGGGGCGGCCGGTTCTGGCCACCTGTATGGGCGTGATTCTACTGGCCCGCAGTGTCACCGGCCCGGAACAGGAATCACTCGGCCTCCTCAATGTAGGCGTTGCCCGAAATGCGTACGGCAGACAGGTCGAATCATTCGAGTCAGAAGGTCTCGTCGACGGGCGGCCGTTCCCCATGGTCTTTATCAGGGCGCCTCGGATTACTGAAGTGGGCGATGACGTCGAAGTGATCGGGAGCTGCAACGATGAACCGGTGATGGTCCGGCAGGGGAACATACTCGGCGCAACATTCCACCCCGAGCTTTCGGGTGACTGCCGTGTTCATGAGATGCTAGTGACTATGGCGGCGGCTGATAAGGGAACCATGTGATTGTCGGAGGGCACGATTGAAGAAAGCCGATTCAGACCTGGACTGGCGGGCGATTGTCGAAACAGGGTACGACCGGTGTTCGGAAAGCTACGGGGAGGCTCGTAGTCCGGATCCGCCCCGCGTGTTTGATTCGCTTGTTTCAAATCTCGAAGAGGGAACGCCCGTACTCGATATCGGATGCGGGAACGGAGTTCCGGTCTGCAGGGAACTGGCGAAGCGCTTTTCCGTGACCGGTATCGACATCTCCGGTGAGCAGATTCATAGCGCAGAGCGAAATGTACCTTCGGCTCGATTTATCAAGGGTGATATCAGCAAACACGAATTCCCTGATCGATCATTTCAGGGGATCACCTGCCTCTATACTCTTTTCCATCTGCCCCGTGAGCTCCATGAACCGATTATCAAACGGATAGGCCGATGGCTGAAACCTGGCGGGATCTTCCTGGTAACGGTGACGGAGCATGCCGAAACGGCCTACACCGAGGAGTTGTTCGGGGCCGAAATGTTCTGGAGCAACTGGTCGCGGGCGGACTACGATAGGATTCTGAGGAGAGCCGGCTACGAGATCCTTGAGGCAGGTGTGCTCGGCAGCGGCTTTCAGACGAACGCCGCGAGCGAAGAGGAGCGACATCCATACTTCATAGCGCGACTACAATCATGAGCCGGAAGCTTGAGCGCTCTTCGCCTGTCTCCCGTCTCGCGGCTTCCCAGATCCTGAGCGCCGAAGATGCCGCATTGATTCGCGAGGCGTACCACCTGCAACACACTCTCGGGGCATCTGTTTGGGCCGAGTGGGACAAGACAGCCGGCCCCCTCGTCTACAAGACGGGCACATATGAGGTGCTGATCGGAAGCAGCGATCCGCCCGACGGATTCGAGCCGGTATGGAGCGATACGTATGGCGACACGGTCCTCGTTCGGCCGAGCGACGATGTGAGGAAATACCGGGCGGCGTTTCCATTTGAGGGGACCTGGACGGCGGTACTCTCCCCCCCTGATCCGGAGGAGAACTCGGCCCGCTGGGTGGTTCTGGTCGCCCATGAACTGTTTCACGTCTGGCAGAACCAGGTGCGGTCGGAGCGTATCCTGAATCCATTCGTTGGTAAGCACGCTGATGAGCATGAGCTTTCCTTCCCTTTCCCGCACGATAATGACCGCATCTCATCGCTCTACCGCCTCGAGGCTGAAGAGGTGTTCCGGGCGTGCACAGCTGATACGCTCCGAGGAGCCCGAGCGAGAACTACAGTTCGCCTTCTCGCACATGCGAATGTGGTGGCGCCTGCGGTATACGAAGACAGCCTGGCATTCGTGTTCAAGCGCTGGTATGGAATGGGATGAAGGAGTTGCGCGCTACACGGAACGGGAACTCGCCGCCCTCGCCGCGGACCCGGATGCTTACGCGCCGACCGCCCCGTTTGCCGAGCTGTTCCCTTCCGCCTCGTACACCGGGATCTGGAAGGAAACGTATGCCACGTACCTCAATCCGGTCCGATTCATTGGTGAAGGCGTACAGGGGCGAGCAAAGTTCTACTTCATGGGAATGGGAAAAGCGTACCTGCTCGATCGCCTCCTGCCTGACTGGAAGATGCGCTACTTCGATGCCGGCCTGGACGACCTGATAGCTATGGCGGTATCAGCGCCGGCTTGCGCAGCCCAGCCGTAGGATCCGACTGGCTTTTTCCATTGCCTACCATGGCTGGCCAAGAGGGAAGCCCCATGTCAAGCTACCATAGTTTACAGCGTTCAAAATGGGAATGTAGGTATCCTGTTGACTTCATTCCGAAATACCGGAAGGAGCGGATTTTCGGCCAGATCAAACAACACCTTGGCTCGGTATTCCGGAAATTGGCCGAGGAGCGGGAAAGTGAGATCAACGAAGAGCACCTGATGTCGGATCATGTGCACATGCTTATTTCCATCCCGCGCGAAGAAGCACGACCCACCCTGTCGCCCCTAAGACAGACAACGAGGGGGCGATCGGAACGCGAAATCTGGAGTTTGCTTCCGCACCCACCGAAAAGAGAGTGAAGTATGCGATAACGACCAACATCAGCCAGAGAGCACGTCGCTGATCCGTCGTAAAACGACCCCTTGCCATTCCAACGACCGAATAAAGAACACCCGAGTACAATAGTAAAAGGTAGAGAATGGCCCAGATCTTGATACCTGCAATCCATACCGAAGCGCCTCTACCGCCAAGGCTCTGCAGGCGCCTGACAATTATCGAGCCGGAATTCTCTAGTTCGTATGTATTACTTGTGATGGAAAACTCATTGATGGAGGCGTTGGAGATACCGAGGTACATTTTGACCAAACCATCAAGACCCTGAATTAGAGTCAGAAACGGCATCTCCCTCAGAATCTTTAATCCCCGTGACTGCTTCCATCTGGCTAATTCTCCCTCGTTCAAGCCGGCATTCGCCTTTTCAAGATCGGCCCGTTGCTTGAACTCTGCCCGCATCTCGTCAAATGTCCGATCGCTCACACGAGAAACGTTCCACGCAGCACGATATTGGAAGAGGTTTGTCGAAGAAATCGTACTGAAGAAGTACACACCGGTATGAGCATGATTCCGAGCAATCCATGAAACCGGGAGAAGAATCGAACAGGCAAGAAAACACGATACAAAAGTAAACACATTAGGCCCGCGCTTTCTGAGCGTGACGTAGAGCCAGAAAGCAACCACAACCGGCAGCAAGATGGCGACTGGACGGCAGAGTGCCAGGAAAGATAGACCGATACCAATCACCATGATACTGATTCTGCTACGGACGTGCAGGAGCCCCACAAGACAGCCAGAAAGAAGAAATGTAAAAAATGTCTCGGTGAGAAGGTGATTGGCTGAGATGGCGCTTGTAACGTCCAGGGCCATGAAGGCCAGGACCAGAAGGGCCGTAATTGAACCAAACAGGCGGAACCAAAGGCCGTACATTAGCCACACTGTAAGTAGAGATACAGCAATCTGGACAAGTGCCATAATCGCTGGATTAGGGGATAGGAACTTGGACATGGAGGCTAAGAACAGAGGATAGACAGGTGTTCTTGCAAAGCTCGGGAAGGTGCCACTTGTCAGAAGTTCTATTCCCGCCCTCAGATACGACATAGTGTCCGGCTGGATGAATGTATTGTGACGGTAGTGAGCTATCCATACGCCTAGCCTGACTGCGAACGCAAGGAACAGCAAAAATATAAACATATGTCCATAAGCAACATCCTGTTCGACGCGCGATTCGTGCTGGCCGGGAAAGCTCACTTGATAGGCGGTCTCCAGTTGTGAACATTCGGGCGGAGCTTCCCGCTACTCAGAAGCCCTGTCAATTACGATGTAAACAGTGGCGACCTGGGCGGCTATCGTCATAGTGTCCTTGAAAATCTGCCACCAGTCACGCTGGGGTTTCTCGGGGATCCAGATCGTGTCACCCGCTTCCAGGTGCCTTACTTTGGAGGCGTAGAGCCACTCGCCGGTGCGTGCCCGAATGATACGTGTCTTGTTCTTCCGCGCCCGCCATCCATAGCCGCCCGCCCTATCGATATAGTATTCCACTTCTTCACCGATGATGTACTCGACGCTTCCCGGGTTCGCTACCTGGCCGCTTACGGCGATTGCGTTCTTTCTGGCAGGAATCGTAATCCGGTCACCCCGAAGCAGCAGCAGATCCTCATTTTCCTCGCCCCCCTCGCCCCCCTCGAGCAGCTTGCCGAAATCGACGACCACACGTCCCTTCCTCTCCCTCGAACGGAGCTTCAGGTATTCGTACTCATCTTCCGTCATGTCAGCAACCGGGATCAGCTTCAGACGCTCGAATTCGGGATCGTACTCGTCCTGTCCTGTCCTTCGCACGAGGGTCGCCTCATGCAGTGATCCCTCTTCTTTCACACCGCCCGCCCTCGCGATGAGATCGAGAAGAGTCTCAGTCCCTTCGCGGATTGCATATTCACCGGGATAGAAAACCTCACCGGAAACAACGGCGATCGTCCGTTCGTGCCAATCCGGAAGGCGGCGAATGAAGATCTGATCACCCATTTTGATTACCGGATTATCGGCTTCTCCAATCTCGCCCTCACCTTCTTCGAGGTCGCAGCTCAGGCTGTCGACCAGGCTCCCCGATCCATTCTTGAATTGATAGACCTCGATCCGGCTCCGGATCGCCCCGGCGAGGAATCCACCGGAGAGGTCGATATAATCCTTCAGTCTCTCGCCATCCACCCATTCGTAATGGCCGGGCCGTCCGACATGGCCTGACACCAACACGTTACCCGTATTGATCGGGATTACGATTCGATCCCCTTCGGTAAGCAGCGGATTGTGATCAGTCTTTCCGATCTTGAGGAACTGATCCATGTCGGCCCGAAATTCGCGGCCGTCAGTTTTCAGCAAACGAATGTTCCGCGTCGAACCGGCGCCGGTAGCGCCCCCCGCCGACTGAACGATCGCAGAGACGGTAGTCAGCGCGTTCGCTACATATCGGCCGGGTCGCCGGACTTCGCCCAGCACATGTACCTCAAACTGACGCACCCCTATCAGAAGCGTGGTGATTCTGACGTTTCGGTAGTAGCCGCCCAGTTCCCTGCTAATGACTTCGGCCGCCTGGTCGAGATCGAGCCCGGCAACCCGGATCCCACCTGCAGGCTCGATGATGGCAAGACCTTCCGGCGTCACAACCGACTCCCATGAGCGATATACATCGCCCGAAATCGTGATGAGCAACCGGTCGCCGGGGCCCAGCCGATAATTGCTCCTGAGGACCGCTTCACCTGAGACACTCAGATCGAGCGGTGCCGGAGAAGCGCCGATTCCTTCCAGGGCCGAGCCGCTCGTCTGGCCGGGCGCATCTCCTGTTGTCACCCCCCCGCCGGTTCCTCCCTGAACGGTTGTCACTTGCTGCGCAAATCCATCGTTAGATAGAACCAAGAAGAATGCAGCGAAAACCAACAGCAAGCCGATCGATCTGTATTCAGTTATTCGGTTACGATTCATTCGGGTGTCCATTCGATTGCGGTTCGGGGATCTCGATGCCGGCCTGTGCAGCCAGTTCGGTATAGACATTCTCGTGGCGGGCGATCATCGTTTCCAGCGTGAACTCCTTTTCGAGCCGTTCGCGGGCTTTCTTAGCAAGCGCGACGGCCCCGGCCTGATCGCTCAGCAGGCTAGTTATCGCCTCGGCGAGAAGACGACTGTTCCCCGGGGTGACGAGGCGCGCACTCACACCGTCCGATACGATCTCCGGAATGCCCGACACGTCGGATGCTATCACAGGAATCCCGCAGTTTGCGGCTTCCAGTATGGTTCGCGGCATGCCTTCGGTAAGAGAGGGTAGCACGAAGAGATCGCATGCACGCATGTAGATGGAAACGTCGCTTCGAAATCCTAGGAATTCGATCCGGTCGCCCGCCCCTGACCGGGAGGCGAGTCGCTCCAGGGGGGCTCGAAGAGGGCCATCACCCAGTATGAGAAGTTGCACGGCATGATAACGTTCTACGACTGCCGGCATCGCTTCCAGAAGGTACTTCAGTCCCTTTTCGGGAGTAAGCCGTGCGACTACAAGAAGGTATTTCAAACTTTTATCGAGTCCGAGAGACTCCCTGGCGGCCTCCCTTTGGGACTCCCCTGGAAAGGGCTCGACTAGTATTCCGTTCGGCAATACCTGAATGCGTGTCGGATCGGAAAAGCGTTTCGAGTAGATCCGCAAAATGGCTTCCGATACCGTCAGAACGCGATCGGCGAGCCCCATCGTCCCCCTTTCGATAAATCGATACCATTTCCGTCTGTACTCGCCATGGATACTCGAAACGACCGCCGGGATACTAGACAGCCGGGCCGCGATCCGGCCCGCGACATTGGCGTGCATCAGAAAGGTGTGCACGATGTGGGGATCATGGGCGCGCAGCCTTGCTCCAAGCCGAAGCAACCTTGGCACATCGACTGGAGATCGCATCTCGAGCGATTCCGCGATCACTCCCAGTTTCTTTGCCTCATCAAGGAGCCCGCCCACTCCGGTAAGTGTTATCAGGCTCGGATGGAAGCGTGAGCGATCCAGACCGGCAACTACGTCGAGAAGAACCCTCTCCGCGCCGGCGAGTTGAGTACTGGTGATGACGAACGTAATTCGAAGAGGGCGGATCATGGCCGCCACGCCGCCGACTCGGCTTCCCCGCCCGGACGGGTGGGGAGCAGGCCCCTGATGATCGCGATGCAAGCAGGAATCAGGAGAGCCCCTCCAACCAGTGCTCCCCCCCCCATCAATCCGAGTTTGTATGTCGCGCCACCGGCCACGAGAAGAGCGACATACACGGCGTAGGGGAGCGCCCCCCATTTCCACCGTGATATTCCGATTGCTGCAAAGAGGGCGAGAAACGGAATGAGCTGCGCCTGGTGACGCGGACCACCTCCGAGAAAGACTGTAGCGTAAGTAAGTATCAGCGGAATTGGCAGGACGATCATGGGAAGGGCTGCCCGGAATCTGCTGCGAAGAGAGATCCAGAATCCGTAAAGCATAAAGGGAAGGAGAGCATAGCGAAGGAGCACCTCGGGAATCAGGAATCGATAGATACCTTCCGCTTTCCAGGGAAGCGGCGTCAGGATGAAGTGAATCACCCCCCCGGGGAGAAACCGCAGGTAGCTTTGCCAGTCTGTGATCGCCACTGCCGAGAAGGAGGAACCGGACGTGTACATATTGTTGCGAAGAATGAAGTCGAGAACGATAAGTGGGCCACTATGGGCCGCCCAGCGAAACTCGCTCTGCTCGATCAGAATCGGTGCCGCGATCAAACAAGCAACAGCTGCGAGGGCTAACCGCAGGGGGATGACCCATCGGGTTTTTGCAGATTGGACAAGGAGGTGGAGCAGGAACAACGCAGCCAGTATGGCTGCGACATAGGGCCGAAGGAGAAACGTACACGAAAATGTAAGTACCAGACCCAGAAGATCAGCCGGCTTCCGGTTCGCAATGAATCGCATATCAAACAGAACGAAGATGACCAGAAATAGAACCGCGAGTGTGTCTTTCAGGTGCATGGCGGACCAGAAGATGAGAGAGGGGTAGAAGGCAACGAGTGTCGAAGCGAAACGGGCGATCCGCCTGTTCCACATCAGGACGCCAATGAGATAGGTGGGGATGGCGAGCAGTGCGCCCAGAAAAGCCTGCATGACCTTGAGGACGCCGATCGAATCACCGAGATAGTAATAAAAGAGACCGGTATAAGCGTTGTAGCCCCGAAAAACCGGCTTCGTGATTACGGAGAGCTCTTCCATGCCGAATTCACGAATTCGGTATGCGATGGCCCGTCCCAGGCGATCGTACCGGAACGAATCGGGGAAATAGAGCCCGGTGTCACCCCCATAGATTGACAGAAGGTGGAATCCGATGCCGAGGACGAGCCGTACGACGAATGCTCCGGCGAAAAGGAGTACCAGAAATATGCGATCTTCCGGTTTGGCAGCTCGAAGAGCGATCCAGAGACCGGTGGCGAGACAGGCGATCGCGAGCAGGTAGCCTAAAGTGGCGCGAGGGGGGAGAAAGGCGCCGGCAACGATCAGGGCGAGTTGCCCCGCGATCAGCCAGGCAAAGAGACGATTCGGGCTGTGCGTCTGCTCACGCATGGGCCGCTGCCCCTGCTGATTCCAAATAAAGATCTTCCAGTTTCCTCGCACATCGGGAGAGGTCGAATCGGTCTGCCGCAAAGGCGCGCGCCGCGGTTCCCAGTTGTTCCCTTCTTTCCGGTGCGGCCAGAAGGCCGATGATCGCGTGGGCGAGCGCATCGGGCGAAGGGGCGCGGAGGTCGGCGAAAGAGCCGGTCGCAGGGTTTACAACGAACCGGGGGAGGGGGGTCCCGTCCAGGTCTCGCAGAACCTGGTCCGCCCGAACAATCACTCCGGTTCTCCCCTGGTCGAGAACCTCAGGAACGCCGTCGACTTCCGTGGCCACGCAGGGGAGTCCGGAAAGCGCCGCCTCGATCAGAGCACCCGGGATTGCATCTTTCAGCGTGGGCATGACGAACACGTCCGCTGCAGCGAGAAGATCGTGAATGTCGGAGCGCGAGCCGAGAAGAATGATTCGTTTCCCGGCGTCGCTCGGGATCATGCTGGAAAGAGCGTCGCCATACGGACCGTCGCCGGCGATCAAAAGAGTCGCATCCGGCGCGGACTCCCAGACAGTCGGCATGGCGCGAATGAGATATTGAAAACCCTTGGCCGGTATCAGCCGGCCCACCGCCGAAATCAGCGGCGTAACACTGTTCACGCCGATCGCCGATCTCGCTTTTTTGCGTATTTCAGGCGTGGCTGGTTCTGCTGAGCAATCGATCCCGCTGTAGATCACCCGTGTCTGTTCCGGCGTCGCTCCAAGCCACTTGACGGCCACATGGCGGGCCGCCTCTGAATTAGCCGCGATGATCTGCGTATCTCTGTCGAGCAGCCGGTTCAGAACACGGGAGAATCCCGCAGTCTCCCACCCTGTTCCATGTTCGCCTGAGATGACGGTTCCGACCCCCGCCATCTTCGCCGCAAGCCTCCCCCAGAGATTAGCCGTAAAATTTCTTGTATGAACGATATCCGCGCGCTGTTCCTTCATGAAGCGGGCCAATTGCCCGATTACACTCACGTCCGCTCGAAAACGGCGTCGCGCAATGAACAGGGGGATATCGAGGCGCCGCACTTTTTCCTCCAGGTCGCCCCCCCGTGTGACGCAACAGAGGGAATGGCGAAAACCCGTCCGGTCGGCGGTCTTCAAATAGTCCACGACGCGCGACTCGGTCCCTCCAAGCCGAAGAGATGCGAGGACATGAACGACGCTGATCGGTGAGGCCAAGAGCGTGTCTCTCCAGTCCGGCGAACAGGGGGTTATTTTCCGAAATGCTTGATTTTCTCGATGTCCCTTGTCAGTTCAGATACGAGGTAGTGAAGGTCTGACTCTTTCTCGTCACTCAGTTTTCGATGCCAGGCACCGTAGCCGACGGCTACCAGCGCACCAAGCACAAGGGCCGTAAACAGTGCCAAAAGAGTATAGATCTTCCTTTGCGGCCGGGCTCGGTAGGTGGGTGGAAAGGCGGTGTCGAGTATTTCTAAAGTCGGTGTGTCTCTTACCTCTTCGATTCGAGCATCTTCAAGCCTGCTCCGAAGAAGTTTCAACATGGTTCCAAGGACCTGCACTTCCTGCATGCGATGATAGAGCTCTGTTGCGAGGCCGGGAATCCGTTCGAGTGGCGGAAGAATCTCCGCGCCCCCTGCTGGAGCTCTTTCTATAGTCGACTGGTCCTGGCCGAGACGGCCGTTGTTCCCCCGGTCGAGTCGATCGAGCTGGGCCCGGAGTTCGGCGATCTGCGCTTCCAGCGCCTGCACCTGCGGGTGATTGGATCTGGCGAATCGCTGCAGAAGGGAATTCTCCAGTTCGAGCGCGTAGATCCGGCCGAGCGTCTCCGACGCGGCAAGGATCGAAGCCTGGGTCTGCTCGGTCAGTGCAATGGTGCGGTTCTTTTCCTGGAAAGTCTCGAGGGAATCCTCGGCGATTCGGAGGCTATCTTCCACTTGGGCAATCCGTTGAACAATGAACTCCCGTGTCCGCTTTGCTTTCCAGGTCCGAGATTCCTGATTGTAGAAGTCCAGCGCCTCGACATATGCGTTGGCAAGATCGGCCGCGCGCTGCCTCTTGCGATCTTCGACGTACACCTCGATGACGCCGTTCCGGTTGAGCAGGACGGTTGTTCTCTTTCGCAGGAGTGCGATGGTAAGTTCCAGGTTCTTCGCACCATAAGCATCCTGCAATTCGAATTGATTGACGAGCCGCTCTGCGATGTTGTAGCTGTTCAGTATCTCCACATAGAAGCCCGGGTTTGCCGCATGTGAAGCGAGTTCCGCACCGACGCCGCCAATGTCCTGCAGTGCGCGCACCACTCCGGGAACGACCGGCTCATCGCTGGAGGGAATGAGAGATGCCCGCGCCCGAAACCACTCGGGGAGCATCAGCGATACGATCGCCGCGACGATTCCCACTACGATCATATTGACGAGAATCTGTTTTCTCCATCGAATGATGGAAACGAGATGGGATTCTGATTTCAACGGTGATTTGCTTCCTTCCCGCTCACATGGGAAATAGTGTAGACGTACTTGCCGGTCGGGCCCGGTTCGATCGATTCAACCTCGCGGAAGACGACTTCTGTTCCGGCACCCATCTGGTGGACAATTTCTTCTCTGATTGTCTCAAATGCGGCGCTTTCGATCTCCAGAATTTTCGACCGGCTGGGGACGATTTTCACAACTATTTGATTTTGTGTCTCTTGGATCACCTGGAAGCGTCGAATCAGGCCCTTTCCATGAACGACTCCCATGAGATGAATGAAAAATGCGGGGACCACGAGGGCGCCTGAGCCCGAAACGAAAGTCTCCGTAATACGACCTTCAATCGATCCGAGCCTGGGAAACGTCCGGCCGCAGGGGCAGGTACCATCGAGCAGAGTGGCCAGATCCCCGATCGGATACCGAATGAGCGGCATGACGCGGTTCATGAGAAGCGTGATCACCAGTTGGCCGGTTTCACCCGGTTCGCACTCCCGGCCGTCGGAATCGATCACTTCCAGATAATGTGTAAACGGATTCGTGTGCAGGCCTTGATGGGCTGGACACTCGACCGCGATCGTCCCCGCATCACGTGTTCCGTAAAAGTTGAACGTGGGTGAACCAAACGCGCTCTCGATTTTCTTACGCATGGAGGGCCAGAGTGTGCTTGCCGCGGTAATGACCAACTTCGGCATCTCAACCTGCAGCTTGTTGCACAAAATGTAATCGGCAAGCCCTGTAAGGCACTCCACATATCCGTGAAGGACTACGGGCTTCTCGCGGTTGATCCGAGTGACGAGCCGGCCCATATCTTCTTCGTCCATTCGAAAGCAACCGATCAGCGAGATGTTCATCAAATGCCTGAGTAGTCGCGGCTTCCAGCTTACCTTTTTGGCAACCATGTCCCGTTCCGCACCCCAGAGCTGGAGCATGCGCTCACCCAGGTGGTGTCCCGCAATCTCATGAAAATACCAGCGTGATGCCTGACCCCATGCGGCCATCTCCCAGCTCCGGAGCAGCTTGACCGGTTCTCCCGTACTGCCCCCCGTTCGGTTTTCTATGAATCTTTCTTCCGAGTGTGGGTTCTTTAGAGCATCATAGTTCCGGCGCAAGGTTGATCGCGTGAGAAGAGGGATGCGCTTTATGTCATCGACAATAGTCTCTTCCGCAAATTCAATCCCCATACCTGCGAAGAGATCTCTATAGTACGGAATCGTTTCGGACGCAAAGCGAATCATATTGAACAATCGTCTGCGCTGCTCTGCCCGGATATTTTCTATCGGCATGCGCTCATGTTCGCGGAGGAAACGCCAGTGCCTCGCCGAAGGCCTGCCGGCAAGCGACTCGGTAATGGGGAAGAGAATATGTCGAATCGCCGCGTCAATCATTCGGGCAGTCGCTCCAATAGTTCTTCATAGCGATGTATCATGGTGGTGAATCCATACGATTCTTCCAGAACTTTTCTAGCAAGAGAAGCGAGTTCGGAGACCCTGTCCGGGGCACCGAGCATATCAGAGATCCCCTCGGCCAACTCCTCCGGACTCCCAGGGTTAACAAGTAAGCCTAATCGGCCGTTTTCGAGTATGTCGACAACGCCGCCGGGACATCTAGTTGCCACGATCGGTGTCCGGCATGCGAATGCATCGAGCAATCCTGTCGGAGCTCCCTCCCAGAGAGACGCGGATACGAACAGATCCGCCCGGGCAATCCATGGATAGGGATTGGCCTGAAATCCCACGCATAGCACACGATCGGTCACACTCGCTTCCGATGCCCAACGCTGGACATGCTCGCTTTCGGGGTTTACGCCGAGCAGAATGAGTGAGAGGGGCAGCCGGGCGATAGAGATCGCCTTGACTAGATGGTGAACCCCCTTTATCTCGAGTTTCGCGAGGGAGTCTCCTGCCATGGCAATTACAACCGAGTTCCCGCCAGGAACCTCAGGCATATCCATAGGGGTTCGGATCGCTTCATCGATACGCTCGATATTCAGTCCGTTCGGAATCACTATGACCTTTGTCGGATCGGTCGCGAGCCACTGGCAGAGGGAAGATCGGAGCGATTCGCTCAGGCAGACAATCATGTCAACGCTCCGGTAGGCGTACGCCACACCGAAATTGCGGAACGTCCTGAAACGGCGAACCGAGTTTTCATATGCGACCAGGGTATTGGTAGATTCAGTCGCGACGAGACACATTTCCCCCCGCCGTCCCGAAAGCCGGGCAGCCCAGAGCATCAGGATATTCATGGTTGTCAACCGGGAGAGAATCGTATTCGGGCGTTCTGATCGGATCAGGCGGGCAATCGAAACGAGAATGGCCAGTGAGTAGAAGCCGGGGATCTTGCGGAGAAACCCGAGCGCGCGGGGTGGGGCGAACACTCGGATATCCTGCGGCACCTGATCCAACAACTCACCCTTGCGATCGGCGAGGAACAAGGTGATCCTGAACCGCTTGCGATCAAGACCCTCCATCAACTCGAGAATTCGCCGCTCCGCTCCCCCTCCTCGCATGCTCGAAGTCACAATTAAGAGATCGGTCACGCCGGGTCTCCGTCATTTGCGATGACACTCTTGCCTCCGAGCGCTCTCAAAGATCCTCTGATCATGCTTCCCACCCAGGCCGGCATGCTGACCATGTCAATCAACAAAAACATACGTTCGCTTACGAATGAGAGCTTGCGGGCAGCAAGAACGAAAGCAACGAAGAAGAGAATTGCCATTCCCGCAGCGATCAGAATGCTGCTTTGTGATGCAACGGTGAAAATCCCGACGAGGCTGATGCCGAGTGCCCACGAGACCTTTCCCTCGTCCAAGCGGGCCAGTCGTCTCATTCGAATGATGATGATGGCGTTCCCCACGATGTACGCGATTACCGTCGCGATTGCGGCGCCGAGAATCCCGAATCTCGGCACGAGGGCGAAATCGAGGATGATGTTCACTCCGGCAATGGCCAGGTTTGCGAGTTGGACTTCGATCACGCGGTCGTATGCGTTCAGCACAGGGGCGAGACAGAGAGACATTGTACGAATGAGCGCGGCTCCGAACAGCACCAGCAGGCAGGGGATCGCCGGCTCGTAAGCAGCGGGCGCCAGGAGAAGGAGCGCGGCACGGGCGATTACCGCGCCCGGTACGAGCAACATCCCAAGACAGAGAGCGATCAAAGGGACCATGTCGGAAGCATATCGCCGGACCATCCTGTCTTCCCCCCGGGTACGGAATCCGACCATCATGGGGGTCAGCACGGTACCGGCGATCATGGATAGCCCGATAATTGCAGCAAAGAATCGATAGGCAAACTGATAGACGCCCACATCCGCAGTGCCGAGAAACTGACGGATGACGACGAGATCGATCCAGTTCACGATGTAGAGTCCGCTGAAGCCGATGAGTTGCGGGTAAGAGTAGCGGAGAACGGATTGAACCATTTGCCTTGAAGGTCTGGGGGGAAGGATCAGGCCATGAGGCAGGAACGCCGTGGCCACGATGAGCCCGACCAGGTTGAATGCCGTGAACGACCCGATCAGAAACCGGAGCGTGGCGGGCAGTATCCCCGCTGACATGAGAAGAAGGAGCAGGGTGAGCGAAATCATCTGGAGAACATAAGTAAGCGCATGTCGACGGAGACGTCCTACCGCCTGCAGGCCACGCTGGTAGTGGTCGATCATCGCCATCGACACGAACGAGATTACGAGAAGGGGAAAAAGCGTGGCGTCAATACCGGCGTACGATAGGATCTCCTGCCGGAAGAGGAATCCCCCGATCAGGAACGTGAGGAGACCGCCCATGAGCGGATAGCCGCGGCTCCAGAATGCGCTTCGAATAAAGCCGGTCTTCTCGAACTCTTCACGCCCGAAGCGAACGAGCGACGAACTGGACCAGGAAACGCCGATCGTGAGTCCCACGCTCAGCACCATCTGGAACAGAGCGTAGCGGCCGAACTCCTCAGGATTGAACTGCTTGGTAACCAGGATGATGTTGACTAGCCCGAGCAGGGCCGTAATCACGCGGGCGGCAGCCAGTGCCGAAAGATCCCCCGCGGCTCGCTTGATGCTCTTCATGAAGAGATCGAGATCGATCCGGTTTCCGAGTCGGCCGGAACGGGATCACGGTTCCCTCGCACCATGCCGGCAAGTTCAGAGTAGAGCGATTCCAGATCTCGAATCATACGGTCCTCTGAAAACGAACTGTCAAAGCCCCGTTCCGCGCGAGCCGAAAGCTCACTTCTAAGCGAGTCATTGGTGACGAGGTTTGCGAGAATCTCCTCCATGGCTCCTGTGTCACCGGACCTGACAAGCTCACCGTTGATATCCGGACGGATGATCTCCTTGATACCCGAGATATCATAGGCGATTACCGGAAGGCCTGAAGCAAGGGCCTGCGGGACAACGCGAGGCAAACCCTCCCAGAGAGAGGTCAGAATAAAAATGTCGAATGCGGAAAGGATGTCGGCGATGTCTCGGCGAAGTCCGAGAAGGGTGATCCGATCCATCAGACCGGCAGCTGAAATGCTGTCCTCGATTTCTGCTCTGAGCGGGCCGCCACCGACATAGATGAAGCGGACCTTGGGATAACGGTTGGCGAGTCTGGAAGCGATTCTGACGAAATCGGTCGGATTCTTCTGAGGTGAAAGGCGCCCGACCGAACCGATCACGATCTCATTGTCGGCGATACCGAGCGATCGCCGAATGGCCGCTCTCTTTCGGGGATCCCGCCGGAACTGCTCGACCGGGATTCCGCTCCGGATGAGACTGTAGTGAGAATGCTCTCCGATCCCATGTTCCAGTCCGATCCGCGTCGTCCTCTCCGAAACCGATACGAGCCGGTCAGTCCAGCGGGCCATCCACTTCTCCAGAACTACATAGAAGCGGCGCCGTGACGGGGTCATTCGCTCGTGAAAACCCCAGCCATGTACGGTGTGAACGACCGAGGGTACGCGGGCCATCTTCGCGGCGATCCGCCCGACAATCCCCGCCTTGGAACTATGGGTGTGAATGATGTCGAACCGCTCTTGTCGAAAAAGCCTGGAAAGTTCGAAAACGATTCGCAGGTCTCTGATCGGATTCAATTCGCGTACGAGGTCGGGCAGAATGCGTGGCTTGATGCCCAGCCGCCGGGCCTCTTCGAGAAGGGAGCCCTCACTTCCTGTCTGCGGGCCCATCCAGAGGTGGGATTCGAACCGTTCAGGATCGACATAGGCTACCGAGGCGATCGTATTTTCCTGCGCCCCACCGAGTATCAGACGGGTGATGAGGTGAAGCACTTTGACTTTGTGCTCTCCCGATCCATCAGCGTCCCGGATCATGACGTCTCGCCTCTCAGGCGCATCCGAGCTCCCGCTTAACAGTGTCGTGTACTTTTTCGGCGCTCGTCCGGACCTGGCCGAGCACATCATCGGCGTGATTCCGCATTTCAGTCGTGTAGGTGTCATCAACGATATCGTTCAAGTTGATGACGACGTTGTACCATGCGCTCTCCGCGGCCGCTTCTCCGCATGATGCCGCAACGGCGGCGTCGGAGATCGAAGCCTTGTTGCCTCGGTCCGCGGCGATCTGAGAGAGAGCGATCGTATCAAGACACTTCTCGAGCGTTTCCAGCGGTACATGGCACGCGTCCTTCATGGCAACCAGAATCGCCGCATCCCGCGCTTTGCTCTCTTCTTTCGTTTTTCCGGGGAGTCGCCTCGCCGCCAGCACGCCGGTAAAGGCTTTCGTGTCACGATCGATCATGTCGACGAAGAAATCCTTGAGGCTTTGAGCCTTCTCAGCCATGTCGCTCATCGGCTGCCAGTGTTCCTCGTATTTCTTCTTGCCCACAGTGAGATTGGCTACCATCGAGGCGAGCGCCGCCCCCATCGATCCGCAAAGAGCGGCCACACTGCCGCCGCCGGGAGCGGGCGATTCGGTAGAAACCTCGTCGATGAACTCGGTAATGGTAAGGCCGGCGAGACGAGCCGGTCCGCCTGATACTCTGTATTCAATGATTTTCTCCGCCGGGTCGAAATGGGTAATGTCGTTCAACCCGAGTGACTGGATGGCGGATTCCACGATGAGCGCCTCGGGTACTCCCAGTGAGCGGCCCTGTTTTTCAAGATAGTATCGGCCGGCTGCGAGGACGGCTTCGCGGGGAACGAGCCCCACGAGCTCACTTCCCGTAACACGCATTCCCCTCTCGGCAGCCTGCTTCCGGATCTCATCGAAAACGGCGTGTGGGGAGGAAGCTTCCCAGTCGGTGAAGTTGATCGATATCTGGGCCCGCTTGTACTCCTCTATGAACCAGCCCACCGCTTTTACGTGCTTGAAAAGGCCCGGCTGTTTGACGGGGACTCCGTTCTCGTCGCGCACGAACTTGCCGTTCGCCCCCCGTTTGTTACGGCCTGCTTCCCTGATGTTCAGCGCAATGTCATTCGCGAGACGTTTGTCCTGGGTATTCAGATTGACGTTGTAAGCGATCAGGAATTTACGGGCGCTGATCGCCGTCGCCCCCGAGCGAGCGTTGAATTTCGGCTCGCCGAAATCGGGCGCCCACTCAGGATCGCGGAGCTTTCGCTCCAGCCCTTCATACTCCCCCGCCCGCACAGTAGCCAGATTGTGACGGTCATCTTTCTGTGCGGCATACTCGTACAGATAGACCGGAATCCCCAGTTCTTCCCCCACACGCTTGCCCAGCTTCTTCGCCAGTTCGACACACTCGTCCATCGCAATTCCAGAGACGGGGACGAACGGGCAGACGTCCGTGGCACCCATTCTCGAGTGCTCTCCCGAATGCCTGCTCATGTCTATCAGTTCCGCTGCCTTTGCGATCAGCCGGAACGCCCCCTCCACCGCCGCGTCGGGGGTTCCGACAAAGGTGATTACCGTCCGGTTAGTCGCCTGGCCGGGATCGACATCCAGTAGCGTGCAGCCCTCGGTACGATCGATTTCAGCAGTGACGGCGTCGATGATGGCGCGATCGCGCCCTTCGCTGATATTGGGAACACACTCGACCAGTGCCATTTTTGAATGATCTCCTGAGCAGGGGCGCCATGCAGCCCCAGATACGTGTGGGTTTCAGTATGAACATCCCATGATCCCACCGGATCAGGATCGTTTCAAGGGCTGTCGGTGCCGGCTGCTGTCCGGCGGCGCCGGGCGGCGTCTATGCCCAGAAGTGCCGTGCAGGCGATCAGGCCGGTAATCGTCCCGACCAGGCCGTATCGAAATGAGGCGGGGGAGTACCACATCCGTACGGTATGTTCCCCCTCGGGAACAATCAGACCACGGACGAGATCGTACACGTCGATGAGCGGAACCGGCTCGCCGTCGAGAGTCGCTTTCCATCCCGGCGCCTTTGAATCGGCGAACACTAGAATCTGCTCGGCCGGGGCGCGGCAGTTGATCGTCACCTGACCGAGCGACTCGTCCGTTACCCGGACTTCTCCTGCGGCGATCGCCGAGTCCCCGACCGTTCCCTCTCCTCGCCAGAACGCTTCAACCCGCGGGTTCCATGAACCCCTCTGAATTGTCTTGCGAAGCTCTTTCTTGGAAAGACCGCGGCCAAAGGGGAGGAGCCTCGCTCTCGGAAGTGCTTCCGTATTTTCCCACACTGTAAGGCCACCCAATGCGATCCCTTTCCAACCATCCTCCATAAGAGCTCTACGGTCCTGACCCTGTATGGGTGTAGAGCTCACCACCGCGCGCACGGAAAGAGCATCGATTATCGGGTTGGTAAGGGATCGGCTCCATTCCGGAGCGACGAGCCGCCGCCCGGACCATATCCCCTGAGAGAAGACCTTTTCTAAAAACGCCCCCTCGAGCCTCCTGCCAAGAGCGGCAGTGCATAACGCGTTGTATCCCTGGAGGTCGCGAATGCGGAAGGGGATATTTGTCGACGTCGGAATCGCGCCGGAGTAACGGGATTTGACGCCGACATTCTTGCCGAAGCGGATCATTCGTCCCCCCCCCTCCTCACCTTCGTCGAGGAGCTCTCGCAGGGCGACAATTTCAGTTGTCTCTCCATATACATCCTGCGGGTCTCTTGCCGCCCGGTAGGGAAGCCCGAACTGGAAGAGCTGAACAAAGGAGAGGGCGAGTGGGAGGAGTGCGGCAATACGAAGTTTGGAAAGAAAAAACGCGAGTGGTGCCGCGAGCCCGAAGAGAGAGGCGAGCAGGGTTCTCTGAAAAACGAACTCGGTTCTCTCCGGTCGGATCTTGAGAGGGGCGTCTGAGGACGTGAAAAACTGGAGGTACTGCGGGAGGGCGTCCCCGGCTAGAAAAATGAAAAGCAGGCCCCCCGCGAGGCCGAGGAGCATCACACAGCCGACTATGATCCGGCCTCTCCCGCCCCTCTTGCGGAGCGCCTCCGCCGCGAATGCTGCCAGAGCGATGACAGCAAGCAGAATGAAAACGCTTGCGCGATCAATCCGGGAAAAGCGGAATCCAGGGAGAAACCTCCATGCGAACCTGGTGAGAGGTGTTCCGAAGGCGACGAGCGCAAAAAATGCGCCCACCAGCGTGAAGGGGAGGGCGCGGCGGCGGACCCCCGGCGTAATCATCCCCCAGAGAGCGGTGAGCAGAACGGCAGTGCCCGCAAAGAGCCCGGTCAGGTTGATACGGGCGAAAAAGGAATTCCCCAGCTTGAAACGTCCCCCCCACCAATCATGTTGAAATGTGTTCCCCAGGATATCCGGAACGAAAGCGCGAAGTATGTCGACAGGATGGAACGAACCGGAGAGAACATCCTCGTACGACCGGGACGTTCGGGCGGATTGGGATGCGATTTCCGCCGTCGGCAGCAGCTGGGCGGCGCAAAGAAGGAGAGCGAGAGTGGCGGCGAGGAGAAAGGCGCCGGCCACTGCTTTCGGCCTGCCCATCGAGTCGCCTCCCACGGAGCGGAGCGTCACGATCCTTGCGGCAATATAGATGAGAAGGGCGTAAGCCCCGTGAATTACAGTCTGCGGCTGGCCGGCAAGGAACGAGAATGTTCCGACCAATGCCGCCGCAACAGCCGCCCCCAAGGTCGGCCTCATCAGCATCCTGTCCGTGACGAGGAGCATCCATGGAATCCACGCTGCTGTCGCGAGGAACGTAGGGAGACCGATATACTTCAGGAAATACTCGTTGAAGGAAAAAACCGCCGCCGCGGCGAAGGCGATATCCGGACTGATGCGGTGTCTTCGAAGCAGGTAGAACATTCCGACGCCACCGATAAGCATGTGGAAATAGAGGTAGGGGGCGAACTGCCGTGCAGGGTCAAGAGGAAGAAGAAACCAGTTCACCGGGTAAAGGACCCCCGCCTGAATGTCGGCGATGAACGGAGTTCCGCAGAAAGAGTACGGGTTCCAGAGGGGAAACTCGCCTGACTCCAAGGCCCTTTTCATGAAGACACGGCGCGGGTAGTAGGAAACCGCGAAGTCGGGATTGAAGCTCGGAATGGAGTCGGCATAGGCGGGGGCGTACTTATCCCAGGGTTGCCGGTTCCATGTATTGGCCGGCCAGACCACCTTCCCCTGAAAGAAGAACGGGGCGAACCATACGGCGAGAAGAACCGCCAGCCCGGCGGTTGGAAAGAGAGCGCGCGCGACGCGGATCGTTTTGCCTCTGATATCTTTCATTGAATTCGCGAGGCATCATATCATAGTCGGGGTCAGCCTGAACCGCGACCCATAGATCGGAGATCAAACCGAGCGAGGAGCTGAAATGCCGAATCGAAAGAAAACAGCCCCGGCCCGGCCGGAACGGATTGAGCCGTTGCCTGATTGCAAACCGGCCATACCGCCGGACGATTCCGAGGCGGAGGCGCGGATCAGGGCGATCATGGATGACCCTTCGTATGTCCGGGCAGACCAGGATCTCGCTCTGCTTGCCAGGGACGAGGTGAGAGCCGCCCGCCTGTTGCTCGAGTACAGAAAGCCGGAGATTCTGCTCAGGGAGCACGGCATCGAATCAACCATCGTCATCTTCGGCGGGACGCGGATCGTGGAGCCGGAGGTTGCCCGACGCCGTCTCGGCGAGGCACGGGAGGAGCTGAAAGAGCAGCCTGATGACCCGAAAACGAAGCTGCGGGCGGCCGTTGCCGAAAGAGTACTCGCCAAATCAAAATACTATGACGTGGCGCGGGAGCTTGCGAGCCTTGTCAGCAGCACCTGCCAGATCAAAGGGAAGTGCGACATGGTGGTGGTCACCGGGGGCGGTCCCGGGGTCATGGAGGCGGGCAATCGGGGGGCACACGATGTCGGAGCCAAGTCAGTCGGGCTGAACATCACACTCCCGATGGAGCAATTCCCCAACTCATTCATCACGCCGGGTCTCTGTTTTCAGTTCCGCTATTTCGCCCTTAGGAAAATGCACTTCCTGAAGCGGGCCAGGGCGCTCGTGGCCTTTCCGGGGGGATTCGGTACTTTTGACGAGCTATTCGAATCCCTGACTCTCGTGCAGACGAGGGTCGTCGACCCGTTTCCCATCATTCTGGTGGGGCGGGAGTTCTGGGAAGGGGCGTTCAACGCCGAATACCTCGCCAGAGAGGGGGTAATCTCGCCCGAAGACGTCGATATTTTCCGGTTTGCAGAGACGGCGACCGAGATCTGGGACATAATCCGCCAATGGTATAAGGATCGAGGAATATCAATTACAACCGCTTGAGCCGGGGGACACTCTTCTGGTACGATTCTCTTTCTGACTCAGAACAATTTCGGAGGATTGTAATTGGAGAAGCTCAAGGACATACTGATGCTGGGCGAGGATCCCTCCGGCGCCGCCGCCCCGCTCAACGCCACTCTTGCCGATCGAATCGATGAAGCCATAGCGGAAGCCGCTGAAGACGGAAAATCGGACGGCCTCATTAAACTCATCAATCCACTCATCCACACTCAAGGGAAAGAGGGGGGGGACGCTCTCCTCTACACCGCCGCCAGGGTACAAAGCCAGGTAGGTGACCGAACCATCGCCACACGCATGTACGTCGTGCTTTGTGAACGACTGGAACAGAGAGAGGACTGGGGCGTGATCATTCCGATCGTGACGCGCGCCCTGGCCGAAACCGAGAGCACTGATTTTGCACGTCTTGTGGCGCGAATCTGGGAAAAGGGGGGAGGCGATCATGTTTCCCCCGAGCTGCTCCGGACGGCGTTCGAGCGAAAAGGAGAAGATCATCGTGTGCAGTGGGCTTTTGGTTCGGCTCTGATGGAATCAGGGGAAGAGGAGGAAGGGCGGAGCCTGATCGCACGCTCCCTTCTCGAATATGCCCAGAAGAAGAATTACGATCGTCTGGAAGAGGGCGTCCTCTATCTGAGTGAGGGGGCGTCGAAAGAAGATCTCGGCTGTCTCCTTGGCGCCATTGATCAACTAATGAAACAAAAAGAGTTTGATCGCGCGATCACGACATTTGATTTCTGCAGGCAGGGTATCCTGGATCAGGGGTTGAACGGAGAAGCGTGGACCGTCCTTCGGAAGCATCTCGAGGACCTTGGTGATAGCGGTGAACTCCGCAAGCTGGCGGCTGAATTCGGCCCGGGCGCTTACGGGGATGTCATCAACGCCGAAAAGCTCTTCCAGCGGACCGGAATCGCCGATACCGCCGTGCCGATCAATGAAGCGCTGGAGAAGCTGGACAAGTTGCTCGAACTCCCCGCCGGCCGGCACGTTTATCATCACAGCTGGGGTGTCGGACAGATTACAGACAATGACGGAGAGTATCTCTTCATTCGTTTCGCGGAGAAATCCGATCACAAAATGAGTTTGAACCTGGCCAATACGGCGCTTCTCTTCCTCGAGCCTACTGACTTGCGGGTCAAGATGTTCGAGAAGCCGGACGAAGTTCGGGCGGCGGCTAAGAAAAATCGTGTCGAACTTCTCCACCATGTGCTCGAGCACATGGGGGGAGAAGCGTCTCGAGATGAGATCCGAAAACTGTTGGTACGGCTCGAGGTGCTCGCTTCGAGTTCCTGGTCCGAGTGGTGGAAGAATGCCAAAAGGGGGGCGGAGACGGACCCCAGGTTCGATCTGTCCCAGGCGTTTCGGAACACCATCCGGCTTCGTAAAGAGGGTGAGTCCGTTTCAGCCCTCCCCGAATTCTCTGTAGACGCCAACTTTCGGAAAGGCCTCGGACTCCTTATCAGCTATCTGGAACAGCATCCCGACGGCGAAAAGGAACTCGCGGACAGATACGCGCCAGCGATTCATGTCCATAGCAATCGTGCTGATACGGTCGCGGTCGAACGGGTGATGGGCCTTCAGTTCCTGGATCAAATCGGCAGGGGTAATGATGAAGCCATGGGGGAGGCGATCCTCGCACTCCTGGACGCTCCCGATCTCGGACCGCTTTCCCCTGATCAGCAAAAGGCCCTTCTCTCGTACACGCGAGATGAGGCGAAGGAGCGGATGGCTCATCTCCTTCTGACATCGCGCGTGGTTACGGTGCGCCGCGAAGCATGGCAGGCAATTCAGGGTATGGGAGATGGTGCGAGGAAAGCGATCGTTAACGATATCCTTTCAAAGAGCCCCAAGAAGGGGAATGCCGTTCTTCATCTGGTGAAAGAGCTGCAGGTCACTCAGCCGGCGCTGGCAGTGCAACTCGTCCATGCTCTTCTTCCCGTTCTCGAGGAACCGGAAAGAGAGCCTCACAGGAAAGAAGCTCTCGCCATCGTCGAATCCGAGGGTTTCCAGCGGGCGATTCGATCTTACGAGCCGACCGACGAGGAGTGTGATTACCTCCGGACCCGGCTGTCACACTGGAAGCATTCAGAGCGGTATCTTTTCCCGGTGCTCGAGGCGTTCCAGGGATCGCCCCTCGAGAGAGTGGCTCGCGAAGTCGAGGGGAATCGTGCCTCACTCCGTCCGACTGCCGAAAAAAGCGCAATTGAAGAGTTCGGCGGCCGTGTGCTCATCTCGCGGGGGACTCTCGTCCGGCTCCAGAAGGAGGTCGAAGAACTCGACTGGGATCTCAAGACTACGATTCCCCAGATGATTCGAAAGGCCCGCGAGCATGGCGATCTCAAGGAGAACGCGGAATACGATGCTGCTCGCCAGAAACAGCGTGATTCAACTGAGCGGCTCGAAAAGCTCTATGGCAGAATCCAGATGGCCAAGCCGATTGAAGATTTCGATTTTGACGGCGAAATCGCCATGCCGGGTACGGAGGTGGAGATCCGCTCCGACACGGGCGAAGAGTACAAGTACTGGATTTTAGGCGAGGGGGATCGCGATCTCGGTGACGATGTGATTTCCTATCTCGCCCCTTTGGGAATGATTCTTCTCGGTAAGCGAGTAGGAGAGGTGGCAGGCCCGTTCCAGGATCGGACGTTCACCATTCTCTCCATTCGAAAGAAGCTCCCAGCCGAAGACAGTTGATCTGATGGCCCTCTCCGCTAGATTCTGGCACGAACGGGACGGACTTCCCCCTCGCGATGAGATCCGATTCGTCCTTGTCGGCACCACCGAGTCCGGCAATATCGGTGCGGCCGCCCGCGCTCTTAAATCGATGGGCTTCTCACGTCTCGTACTCGTCGATCCTGTCCGGCCCTGGTGGACCGCTCATGCCGTTGCCATGGCCCATGGCGCGGAAGAGGTGCTCGAACGCGCCGAAGTCCACCCCACGCTGAACGATGCGGTCAAGGATTGCACCTGCGTGGTCGCCACGACCAGGCGAACCCGGCGCAGCCAACCCAAAGTCATCACACCTCGCGGCTGGTCCGAAATGCTGGCGGGAATGAAAGAAGATGCCCGGATTGCGATCGTCTTCGGTCCCGAGAAGACCGGGCTCACGAACGAGCAGATCGTGCGGTGCCATCGGATCGTGACCGCGCCGTCCCCGGTCGATCACCCGTCACTCAATCTCGCCCAGTCAGTCATGGTCCTTTCCTACGAATCGGCTCTCGCCCTCCGGCAGCCGCCGGCCGAAAGTGAGGGGCCGATCCTTGCGGATGATGAATCGCTCGAAGAGATGTATGAGCACTTCGATCAGGCGCTCATCAAGAACGAGCTGGATGGCAAGAGGCGAAAGAATCTGCTGAAGCACTTGCGTTTAATACTGCAACGTGCCCAACTCAGACGGGATGACGTCAACACGTTTCATACGATTGCGAGACGAATCAGCGGCTGGAAGCCGCGCCCCAAGACGGATCCGGCCGGGCCGGCTCCCGAGGAGGTATCGAAATGAGCGAGCCTGCAAGGGCTACTCCGGCTGGAACAAAAGAGTACAGCGAGCATTTCGGCGGCAAGACATCGATCAGACATTTCAGTAAATGGCGTGGTTATTCACTCGGTTCGATCGGGATCGGCACTTACCTCGGCCCTCACGATGACACGACCGACAACGCTTATGAAACGACGATTACCGAGGCGGTCAAGCTAGGATGCAATCATATCGATACAGCGATCAACTATCGATGCATGAGAAGTGAGCGCGCAGTCGGTCGAGCTCTTCATGGGCTGTTCGAGTCCGACGGAGCAAGACGGGAAGAGATATTTGTCGCCACAAAAGGGGGATATGTTCCTTTCGAAGGGAATCCTCCTCTGAACGTGCGGGGGTGGATTCAGGAGCGCTATATTGACCGGGGACTGCTTGAGCAGAAGGATCTGGCGTGCGGATCGCATGCGTTGGCGCCGGCGTTTCTGGAAGATCAGGTAGGACGAAGTCTGGAGAACCTGCAACTGAACTGCATTGACCTCTACTATCTCCATAATCCCGAAGTGCAGGCCGCCGAAGTGCTCCCCGAAGTGTTCCGGAGCCGCATGCGGGACGCATTCGCCGCGCTCGAAGCCCAGGTGGATGCAGGCCGGATCGGTTGCTACGGCGTTTCTTCATGGGACGGCTTTCGCGTGGATCCTGGGGGGAGTCCCTATATCGATATCGGTCTCCTGGTTGAAATCGCCCGGGAGGTGACGGGAGACGGTCACCATTTTGCGGCGGTCCAGTTTCCGTTCAACGCCGCCATGATGGAGGCTTTCACCCTGAACAATCACAACGCAGGAGATGCCAAGGTTTCGGCCCTGGGCGCAGCGAGCGCCTATGAGCTTCTGACCATAACGAGCGCGCCTCTTCTTCAGGCCAAGTTGTTCAAGAGTTTTCCCCCGTTTCTACTGGACGGCCTGGCGCAGTTCGGTTCGAAAGCGGAACGGGCGATCCAGTTTGTACGGTCGATTCCGGGAGTGCATTCCGTGCTCGTCGGCATGAGTGATCCGCTTCATCTCGCCGAGAACATGACAGTGTCGCACTTCGATCCTCTCACCGAGGAAGAGCTGTTCGCACTGTTCGGCTGATGGGGCTGGCAAGTGGAACGAGGGGGCTCTCTCCGGTGTGTCGTGCTATCATGCGCCCATACTTTTCCTGGACGTGAGGTGAATAGCAGATGAATCTTCTGCAGTTCGTGGGTGGAACTCCGCTGATCCGGCTCGAGCGGTCGAGCCCCAATCCGAATGTATCCATCTGGGCCAAGCTGGAGCATATGAATCCCACCGGTTCTCTGAAGGACCGAATCGCTCTCTACATGATTGAGCAGGCCGAGGAACGGGGGGACCTCCGCCCGGGGATGATCATCACGGAGGCGACGAGCGGCAACACCGGCATCGCTCTCGGGATGGTCGCGGCAGCAAAGGGCTACAAACTCAAGCTCTTCATGTCGGAGCGAAAGACGATCGAGCGCCGAAAGATGCTGAAGATCTGGGGCGCGGACCTGGTGCTCACATCGAAGGATGACCCGGATAGCCATATCTATGCGGCTAAGGCTCTTGCCGAAGAAGAGCCTGATAACTATTTCTACATCAATCAGAATGAAAACGAAGATAATGTGCTCGCCCATTATCATGGGACCGGCAAGGAGATCGCCGAGCAATCGGGCGGCAAAGTCGATGTGTTTCTCTCGGGATTCGGAACGGGGGGGATGCTGATGGGTGTGGGGAGATGCCTGCGTGACAAGGGAGTGCTCGCCAGAATTGTCGCGATCGAACCGGCAGGCCAGGGTAGCCGGATCGACGGGCTGAAGCACTCATCCGAAGCGTATCAGCCGAAGATTTATGACAAGGCTCTCATCGACGAGACGATCGAGGTGGGGGACGAAGACGCGATCGAAGCCGCACGATCCCTGGCGGTGAACGAAGGACTGATTGCGGGGATATCATCGGGAGCGAATCTTCACGCCGCTCGGCTTGTAGCGGGGAAAATGGAACGGGGTAACATTGTAACGGTGGTGTGTGACCGTGGGGAGCGCTACTTCAGCACCGATCTTTTCCGATAACCTGCCCGTCGAAATCCGGATGGACAAGAGACGGGGCCCGCTCCTTATGAAGCGGACCCCTTCCGGTCTCGTCCCTGAACATAGTCCTTCGTTCGCGCTACCTTGAACGTTTACCAGAGCGAGACCGATCTCTCGAGCGCGTGGGCTTTGACTTGACCGCGCTCTTCGAACTTCTATCCGTGGTCTTCGATCTCTTTTCGATTCGGGGCGACCGTTTCACCGGTTCGTGCCTTGATAGACGATCCGAACCGCTCCTGCCGATCTTCTGCCGCACTTTCGTCGTCGCCGTCGCCGTTCCGGACCGGTAGTGCGTGCTGCTCCCCCCGGTCCGTACTACGGGCGCTTTGTATGACGTTACGCGGCGCACCGCTTTTTCAGCTTTCCGGATCTTCTGCTCCTGGCCGATCGGGCGGTAATGAGTCATCTCCCTCTGGCCGATGCGATAACGCTCTTCATTCGTGCGGACCATGCGGACATTCCGAGGCGTGACGCGCCGGACATAGTCGATCGAGATGGTCTGCCCGATCGGTATGACCCGTCCGGCATTAAAAAACCGTACGCTCTTGTCTGTAGAGACGACGTGCCCGTAGACCGGCGAATCGTAGAAATATCGATTCGGGATAAAGCTCCAGAACCGGAAATCGATGCCCGACCGGTGATAGGTCGCGTGGGCGCCGTGCCAGAAGTGGGGTCTCGGTCCATTGTAAGCGTAGCTTCGCCTGGTGGAGTAGTGGAACGAAGCGGGTGCCAGCGGTGCCCAGCCGACGTAGCCGTCGACCACGCCCCAGGTCACCCAGGCCGCCCCGTACTCGAATCCGGCCTTCCACCCCCAACCGTAGGAGTTGATGAACACCCAGCGGCCATAGTGATGTGGTAACCAGCCCCAGGGCTCGTAGGCAACCCAGGTCATCCCATGTGAGGTGCGAATCCAATGTCCTTGCGTGTAAGGTCTCCAGTCGTACGCGACGTAGGGGAACCAGAGCTCTTCCCCGATCGAATCGACCCAGCGCCAGCTCCCGTGACCCGAGAGTGTGGCGTCAAAACTGGAGTAAGAAGTGACCGCTCCGCAGTGATCGACCGGAGCGTCGTAGTAATCGTACGGGTCATCATGGTGGCTCACAGTCAGGTAGAGCCCATCCGACCCGATCACGAATTCGAACCCGGCCTGGGCGGATGCAAAGGGCCAGACGACTGGTACGATCATCGCCGCGGCAATAATCCAGCCGTTCGAGTTCCATTTCCTTGAAGAAGTCATCAGATCCTCCATTCCCTCCGATTCGTTGACCTGCCCGCTTCTTAGCGCAACAGTCGTGCCAGCGGACGGATAATCGTCTGCTTGTCGTAACTGATTAGATGAATGCAGGTTAGGGCGAGGGAGATGAAGTGTGCCGGGCGGCGATCGGCTACGGTCCCGATGTCATCCGGACACGGCCGCGTCAATTCCACACATGGCAGGGGGGGCGACCATTCGCATCTGGCGCCCCCCGTCGGGGGTCAGACAGGTACCGGACGGCCGTTCTTGTCGACGGCGACGAATACGACCTCGGCTTCTGTTACGGGGACGGTTTCGCGAGGCGATCGGGCTCGTTCGGCTTCCACGCAGACACGGGTCGTGATCGACGTGGTCCCGGTGCCGGTTACTTCGGCGTAGAACGAGATAAGGTCAGCTACATACACAGGCTTTTTGAATACCACTTCTTTCATGGTGACCGTTACGATGTCATGCGGGGTGACTCTTCTGGCGGCCACTGCCGCCGCCTGATCGATGTAGGAGAGAATGATCCCGCCGAAAATCGTTCCGTAACCGTTCGTGTCCCTCGGGAGGAGTGCCACCCGAATAGCCGGATCCCGTTTGCCTGCAAGTGTCATTGCAATTCTCCGTTCAGCAGTCCGCCAGACAACCCGAATACGTCCATGTCTGAATCGCTTATATCACGATTTCTGCCGAAAGGCACGGCAGACCCCGCCCGGTTGTAAGCTATCTACTCATCCCGTTCAGCACGGAACGATCTTCCAGCGCGCATGGTTGCCGTAAACGCGGTAATCAAACCGTCCGGAGATTCATCGAATTCGAACTTGTAGTCGTCCATGTCCCGGAATTTGAATGTAAGCGGGCTGAGCGCCTGCAATGGAAGCGAAGGGCCGCTCTCCCTCTGGTAGACGAGATTATTATCCTTGATACGAACCTGGCGGATGCCGTACTTGCCTGCGAATCTCGCAAACTCGCTCTGGTCCAGAAAGAAGGGATCTGTTTCGGCCTGGAGGAGCATGAGATCCCACTCAACCGCTCTCTTCCGGTCCGGGTCCTCGGCCTTATCGAGCAGTCCTTTCAGGGCCAGCGTGTGGGCCTCGGTCAACGCATCCTCGGCCGATACGGCGATGTGGGGCAGAACTCCCACGCCTTCCCAATCCGTTCCGCTCACAGGGTTGATGGCACGACCGGTAGCGATGAACGCTGTGAAATCATCGGTCAGTCGAAACTCTCCGCCCGGGTGAGCTGCGCCGGCTGTCGTTTCGCCGACAAGAGTTCCCCGTTCCAGGTTCCTGATATTGTAGGCGAATTCCTCGGCGGCGGAGCCGGTGAAGCTGCTCGTCAGGACGTACAGATCAACATCGGGCATCCGTTTCCCCGGCACGAACGGAAGCGTCCAGAACTGATGGGTGAGATCGGCAGGGCGAAAGTAAAGAGAATTCAGATGAACCGATTCATGGGGACCGTATAGATAACTCGTCAGGAGTTGAACCATATCAGGGTCGCCGCCCCCGTTCTGTCGGAGATCGATGATCAGAGCGTCCGAATTCGCCAGAAAGTTCATGGCGCCGATCGCCGTTTCAGCTGCCATTGCGGTGGGGGCGAACATGCGAAGATCCAGATAGCCCACGTTTCCTTTGAGCCGCTCGACCTTCTCGAAGCCCCAGTTTGACCGGCGTTGCCCGGCGATCCAGCTTTCAGGCGGCGATCCCTCGTCATCGTGGCTCTCTTCACTCACCTGATGCCCCGGGCGAAATTGTACGGTCAGGTGGAGATCATTCGACACTTCGCGAAGATCATGAGTGAGTCTTTCCGCGAAATCCCGGCCATCGATCAGATCGTCATATGCTCCCCCCCGCGCTTTTTCGCGGACAGAGTTCATCATGTCGGTGGCCAGCTCGGGGAAGACGTAGTTCCCGTTCATTTGTTCGGCCAGCGATTCGATTACAGCAGTCCGGACGGCCGGTGTTACACCGGCCGTCAAGCCGGGTGATACCGTTGCGAGTGATAATCCACCAAGGGCGAGCAGGACCCATCCAGCCGAGCGAATCCCCCTCGCCGTTCTTATTCCTTCGGTCATGAGGCGCATTTCCGGTCCTTTCCATTCAGGGAGTGTGGGGCGTCGTATCAGACGCTCTTTTCCACCAGCTTTCGTGTGGCCCCTTCATTCAGATCAAGTGCGAGCCAGTAGGAAGATCGTTCATACGGAACAGGTGGCGCTTCGTCGTCAGGTACGTACGTGAAACCGAGGCTCCGGTAGAGTCCGTTGGCGGCAATGAGATCAGGCGAAGTCATCAACAGGAGTCTCCCTGCACGTAGGTAGATGGCGCGGCTGATCGCGGACATCGCGAGCCTTCGGCCCACCTGCTTCCCACGCTCCATCGGGTCGACCGCCATCTTGCAAAGCTCGAACGATGTTGAGTCGATCCGCCTGAGGGCGCACGTCCCGATGATCCGGTCATTCAGCCGGGCGAACAGGATCACCCCGTCTCCGGCAAGGATCTCGGTCTCCGGATCCTCCAGAATTCTGCGATCGGCTTCTTCGATCTGGAATCCATTCTCGAGCCATTGTTCATTCAGTTCCCTGAATCGATGGCGAAGGGATTTCGCATAGTCAATGATCTCGATCGATCGGAAGAGTCTGGCGTTGATCCTCCCCCTCACCCTCTCGTACATGTTCTTTCTGTCGAGGGCATTCTCGGTCTCTCGGAGAGATGTCAGGAGGTCGGACCCTGAACGGGAGATCATCTCTCGCGTCGCCGCGCGTATGTCCTCCCAGATCGGTTGAAGAGCTTCACGAACCTTTTCTCCGTCGGGCGTAAGCTCGAGAAGCCGCTTTCGATCGTCCTGCTTGTCTTTCACCGAGCGGATGAGACCCCTGGTCTCCATCTCACCTGCGAGTTGATTGACAGCCGGATGAGTCAGGCGAAGGGCTTCTGCAATCGACGTGATCGAATCAGCCGGCCTGCCGCCAAGAAGAGAGAGTATGGGAAACCACCGGGCCTCGAAATCGAGCGACTGATCGGCGTAGATTCGGGAAGCATCGCGGGCGAGCCGCTCGCTCAGACGCCGCAATCGGCTCGCCAGGGCCAATTCGCCCAGTTCTTCGATCCAATCCACTTTGGTATCTCCTTCTCGGAATAATGACGTAAGTACTTACGTAAATGCTTAGAAAAAGTTCCGTTGCTTGCACGAAAGAGCAGCCTGTCCCACAATACTGACCATGTACAGACGGGAGACCAGAGAAGTGCGTGTCGGGGACGTCCTGGTGGGAGGTGCCAACCCGATCGTCATTCAGTCCATGACGGTGTCGGACACGAACGACATAGCTGCATCGACCGATGAGGTGATCCGGCTGTCCGAAGCGGGGGCGGCGATCGTGCGCCTTACCGTGCCATCAAAGAAAGCTGCGGAATCCATGGGAGAGATCCACCGGATGGTGCGGGCACGTGGAGTCTCCGTACCGTTGGTAGCCGACATTCACTATACGCCCAGTGCGGCCAGCCTGGTGGCCGAAATCGTGGAGAAGGTGCGGATCAATCCAGGCAATCTCTACGACCGCCCGGGGCGGTCGAGTTCAGGCGGTTCGTTCGAAGCGGGGGCGGCCCGCGTGGCGGAACAGTTTGCTCCATTTGTTAGGAAGCTGGCCGAACATGGAACCGCTCTTCGAATCGGAGTCAATCATGGCTCACTCTCCGAGCGGATGACCTCTCAATATGGTGATACCCCCCTCGGCATGGTGGAATCCGCAATCGAGTATCTGGCGGTCTGCGAACGGCTCGGATTTCACGACGTGATTGTCTCACTTAAATCTTCGATTCCGGCGGTGACGGTAGCTGCCAATCGACTGTTTGCGAAGAAGGTCGATCGCGCCGGTTGGCGCACGCCGCTTCATGTGGGGGTGACTGAGGCGGGAATGGGGGAAGAGGGGCGTATTCGCTCGGCGTCCGGTATCGGCACGCTTCTCCTTGATGGAATCGGGGACACCATACGCGTTTCCCTTACTGAAGATCCGGTCAAGGAAATCCCGGCTGCCAGGGAGATTCTGGCTTGCGCCGGGCGTCTACAGGAAGCCAGATCAACCGCGGGGGAGTTGCCCCTCGCGCCTCCCCGAATCGTCTCGCCTGTCCCGATCGGGCCGGTCCGGGTTGGCGGGCTCGAGCCGGTAGCGGTAATCGGCCCGGCGATACCGATGTCGGGGAATCTGACGGAGCCGCCCGACCTGGTTCTTCTGAAGCCGGGCGAAGCTCGACCATCCTGGATCGAGGAGAATCAGGGGGTCATCGCTCTTGCCGGGGATATCGCCCAGATGGAAGCTGCCCTGGAATGCAAACCTGATGGGATTTTTATTCCGTTCCCCCGAGGGAGATCGGAATCAGAGAGTGACAGCTCCCAGGCGAACGATCTGATTCGGCGGCTGGCCCGATCCGATGTGACACCGCTTGTCCATCTGGATGTGGATCGGAATGAAGATACGGGACAGCTCATCGACTCCCTCCGGGATCAGATGGGCGAGGGAAGCGGGCAGGGAGTCGTCATCTGCGTGACAGGCCGGTCGACTGCGGAAGTCGTTCCTGCGGCGGAGGCCGCACTTGCCGAGCGAGATCTTACCTGGCCTCTGATCATCGTTGCACCTTTTGAGGGGAGCCTGCTGGAGGCGACAATTGACGTGTCAGGCCCTCTGCTCGGCGGAATCGGTTCGGCGATTCTGGTCGGGACCGTCGAACGATCGGAAGGGGTGGCCCGTCTAACTCAACAGGATGAAACGGCACTGTCCCGGGCATGGGATCTTCTTCAGGCGACCAGGAGAAGAGTGACACGGGTGGAATACATTTCATGCCCCTCGTGTGGCCGCACTCTGTTCGACCTGGAAAAGGTCACACTGAAAATCAGCGAACGAACTTCCCATCTCAAGGGAGTCAAGATCGCGATCATGGGTTGCATCGTAAACGGGCCGGGTGAGATGGCGGACGCCGATTTCGGGTATGTCGGAAGCGGCCCGGAGAAGATCGATCTTTATGTAGGTGCGGAAAAAGTGGTGAAGAACATTCCCGAAGAAGAGGCTGTTGACCGCCTGATCAAGCTGATCGCCGATCATGGTCGCTGGGCGGAACCTGAGTAGCCGCGGCACCCGGTCCGGTGGGGAGCACCCCGCTAGGGGAGAGCGCCAGGCAGTTGCGCTCTTATGTCCTGTGCTTCCGGTGGTGGCGGCTCGATCCTCTCCATCTCTTTCGCGATCGCTTCCGCCTCATTCCAATTCTCCATGCCGATAAACGAAAATGCGAGTTTCTTTCGATATCGAAGGAGAAGCTGAAGGGGAATCGCTTCACCCGAACCATGGGCGCGCTGGGTGATCGCGAGCGCCGCCTTCTGGTAGTAGTTGGCCGCTCGATTGTGATCATGCTGTTCGGAAAAGAAATCCCCCGCCTGCTCGTAATCTCCCGGTCCCGGGATTCTTGTTGATGCCCCCTGGCCCATGATCGAGCCTGAGATGATCGGCGCCTTCAGAAAAAGTTCCCACTTCCTGGTGGCCAGATCGATGTTGCCTCCTGCCGCCGCAAACCGGGCCTCGAATGGAAGATGTTCTCCGAAGAAGCCCTTTTCGATTGCAAACTCGTAGACCGACTCAGCCCGCTCCGCGCGGCCGGCTGCGATGAGCGAGGCGATGGTCGAGAAGACCACTTCATCACGCCGCCTGTCGCTGAATCGATCGGGATCATCTTTGACGACGTCATAAAGTTTTTCGAGGTGGTCAGCCGCTTCGCTCGCCATGCCGGAGCCTCTCTTGATCTGCGCAAGCGCCATAACGGCCACGGCAAGCGAAGGCTCATGACGAACCGATTTCTCCAAGGCGTCGATCGCCTGCTCTCCGCGACCGAGGGGATGGAGGGAGAGTCCGAGATAGAGAAGGCCGAACGGATCGTGAGGGGAGTCCGCCAGGAAATGCATGAACGCGCGACGGGCCTCTTCGTAACGTCCCTCGTTCCAGAGCACGAAGCCTCGGAGGAACATGGCGGGCCGTGCGAAGATCGCCCCCTTTTCGTCGGGCTCCAGCGCTTCTGAATAGGAATCGGCCAGACCCTTGATCTGAATATCGCTTCTATCGTCATTCGGCTCCGGTACGGACGGAGCTTCGTCTGTTGTCGGGGCGACCGAATCGCTCGTCTCCTCCTCCGTCGTGTCAGGCTCGGCAACTACCTCACGGATTCGATCCCGTTCCCTCTCATCCGACGTGAAAGAAAGCGCGATGGACGAAAGCTGGGCGGCCTTCTCTCGGTCACCGTCAGCCAGGAGACTTTCTACCGCTTCCATCAGATGGAGCCTGTAGCTCTTCGAGTAATCTCTGATGCGGCGCTCGATATCAGAGCGAAGAGACATATCGGTCTCGGGCGCCTGGCTGAGTGCCTTCTCCAGAACATGGATCGCCTCGGGCCAGCTTTCATCCGCGGCCATCCGCTCGCTCTTATCGATGAGCTTTTCCGGCCCTCCCCCGAACATTTTCTGTAAAAAGCCGGCCACTCTCTCATCTCCTCTCACAGGCGGATTTTTCGAACCCCGTCACTTAGCGATTCGGATCGACTATAATGATAACCGGAGGGAAACCGTGGACGATACGCAAAATCTCGATTTTGCCATGGAAGTATGCCGCGCTGTCCGGGATGCCGGAGGTCGGGCGCTTGCCGTGGGGGGGTATGTCCGCGACAGAATGCTCGATCGACCCCGAAAGGACGTTGATCTCGAGGTCTTCGGCATCGAGCCGGACAATCTGATCAGACTGCTCTCCCAGTTCGGCAAAGTGGATCTCGTGGGACAGTCATTCGGCGTTCTCAAGGTCCGGGGGCTCGACGTTTCGATACCAAGGCGGGAATTCAAGACGGGAGCGGGCCACAAAGGCTTCAGGATCGATTCCGACCCACATCTATCCTATGAGGTCGCTTCCCGCCGGCGAGATCTGACAATCAATGCAATGGCGGAAGATCTGCTGACTCACGAAATCCTTGATCCCCATGGGGGGCGGGAAGATCTGGACCTGCGGATTCTCCGAGCCGTTGACCCCAAGCATTTCGGCGAAGACCCCCTTCGGGTTCTTCGGGTGTGCCGTTTTGCCGCCCAACTTCTGTTTCATGTTGATCAGGAGACGGCCGTACTTTGCCGTGAACTCGATCTGAGTGAACTCCCGCCGGAACGTATTTTCGATGAGTTTCGCCGGATGTTGGAAGCGCCGGCCCACCCGTCGGTCGGCCTGCAGACCATGCGGATCCTGAAAGCGACCCGTTTCTTTCCTGAACTGGAGGCGCTGATCGATTGCCCGCAGGAATATGAGTGGCATCCGGAGGGGGACGTCTGGTTCCATACGCTGCTGGTGGTGGATGCGGCTGCGGAGCTGAAGACAGGCGATCCTGAAGAGGACAGGTTGCTGATGTTTGCCGCTCTCGCTCATGACTTCGGAAAGCCGGGAACCACGAAATTCGAGAGGGGCCGGATCCGTTCAATGAATCATGAAGCATTAGGAGAGGTACCTGCCCGTTCGTTTTTGACGCGCATGACTTCCGAGAAGCGATTTATCGAGAACGTGATCGCCCTCGTGATTTATCATCTCCGCCCGCACATGCTTCATAAAGGAGGGGCCGGACCGGCGGCAATTCGCAGGCTCGCCACAAGAGTTCCGATCGAAAGACTTGTCCGTTTGGCGCGGGCTGATCACTACGGCCGGACGACGCCGGATGCTCTCGCCTGTGTCTTCAAGGCGGGGGATTGGCTGCTCGAACAGGCACGACTGCTCGATGTCGAGCGCCAGGCTCCGGGGCCGATTCTCATGGGCAGGCACCTGCTCGATCGGGGTCACACGCCGGGCCCGGAACTGGGCGAAATCCTCAAGGTAGCGTTCGATGCACAGATCGAGGGGGAGTTCAGCGACCTCGACGGGGCGCTCGAATGGTTGACGGCCCGCTGAGAGATAGGGACGGCCGGGCCGGACGCGCTTGCGCACACCCTTCACACACCTTATCTTCTGTTCGAGTAACAACGTTAATTAGATCCAATCAGTCGAGGTTAAAATAGTATGGATATGAATAGATTGACTCAAAAATCGCAGGAGGCCGTGCAGGCGGCGCATGATTTGATGGTAGAAAACGGCCATTCCGAGGTCGATGGTGAGCACCTGCTGGCAGCGCTTCTTCACCAGGAGGATGGCCTGTTCTCCGGACTCGTTCAGCAGGCGGGTGCGGACGCCCGTGGTCTCACCGCTGATATCGACGCTGAACTGGGTCGAATGCCGCGGGTATCGGGTCCAGGCGTCGAATCGGGCAAAATGTATGTCAGCAGCCGCTTTCAGTCGCTGCTGGTCCAGGCCAAGCAGGAGGCGGATCGACTCAAGGATGAATACGTCTCCGTCGAGCACATCGGTCTCGCCTTTCTCGCTGAGGGAAAGAGAACCGCTGCCGGCCGTATTCTGGCCGGGCGCGGCGTCACGAAGGAGTCGTTTCTTCAGGCGTTGAATGATGTGCGGGGCGGGCAGCGTGTCACGAGCGCCACACCGGAAGGATCGTATCGAGCTCTCGAGAAATATGGTATCGACCTTGTGGCGCAGGCACGGACAGGCAAGCTCGACCCTGTGATCGGCCGTGATTCGGAAATTCGTCGGGTCATCCGCATTCTCTCGCGGAAGACCAAGAACAATCCGGTGCTGATCGGAGAACCCGGAGTCGGCAAGACCGCGATTGTCGAGGGCCTCGCCCAGCGAATCGTGCGCGGTGATGTACCCGAGTGGATGAAGGATCGGGCCATCTTCTCCCTCGATCTGGGCTCACTCATGGCCGGTGCGAAGTTCCGCGGCGAGTTCGAGGAAAGATTGAAGGCGGTTCTCGGGGAGATCAAGAAGAGCGAGGGACGGATACTTCTGTTTATCGATGAGGTGCACAATATTGTCGGAGCCGGAAAGACGGAAGGATCGCCGGATGCCGGCAATCTGCTGAAGCCGATGCTTGCCCGGGGTGAGCTGCATTGCATCGGAGCGACTACACTCGATGAGCACAGAAAGCACATTGAAAAGGATGCGGCTCTCGAGCGGCGGTTTCAGCCCGTCCTGATCGACCCTCCGAGCGTGGAAGATTCGATTTCAATTCTTCGAGGTCTCAAGGAACGGTTCGAGGTTTTTCACGGTGTGCGGATTCAGGACGTCGCTCTTGTTTCGGCGGCGGTTCTTTCCAATAGGTATATCAGCGATCGGTTCCTGCCGGACAAGGCGATCGATCTGGTCGACGAAGCGTGCGCCATGATTCGGACGGAAATCGACTCCCTGCCGGCCGAACTGGACGAGGTGACCCGTAAGGTCATGCGTCTGGAAATCGAAGAAGCGGCGCTCAAGAAGGAGACGGACCGCGCAAGCAAAGAACGGCTCGATGTGCTCCAGAAAGAGGTTGCGGATCTGAGAGATTCGCGTGATGCCATGCGAGTTCAGTGGGAGAGGGAGAAGAAGGAGATCGGGAAAGAGAGAACGCTCCGCGAAGAGGCTGAGAATCTCCGGGGGGAAATCGAGGAGGCCGAAAGGAAGTACGATCTCGACCGTGCGGCTGAGCTCCGGCACGGAAGGCTCCCCGAAATCGAGCGGAAATTGAACGCCATTCGCGAAGAAACCGGAAGTGGCCGGACCGCTCCCCGCATGCTGAGCGAAGAGGTTACGGACGAGCACATTGCGGAGATCGTCTCCAATTGGACCGGCGTCCCGGTAACCCGTCTCGTGGAAGGAGAGCGAGAGAAGTTGCTCCGCCTGGACGAGATACTTCACGAACGGGTGATCGGTCAGGAGGAGGCGGTGCAACTCGTGGCGGATGCCGTCATTCGGGCTCGGTCGGGAATCAAAGACCCGGGCCGACCGATCGGTTCATTTCTCTTTCTTGGTCCGACAGGTGTGGGGAAGACCGAGCTGGCTAAGACGCTCGCCGAAGCCCTTTTCGACAGCGAAGAGAACATCGTTCGGATCGATATGAGTGAGTACATGGAGAAGCATACGGTTTCACGTTTGATCGGCGCTCCTCCCGGGTATGTCGGATATGAAGAAGGGGGGCAGCTCACGGAATCTGTGCGACGAAAACCGTATACGGTCATTCTCTTCGATGAGATCGAAAAGGCGCACCATGATGTGTTCAACGTATTGCTCCAGATTCTGGATGACGGGCGTCTGACCGATTCGCAGGGGCGCACAGTGGATTTCAAGAACACGGTGATCATCATGACTTCCAATATCGGATCGACGTACATGCTCGAAGGGGTGACTGAAACGGGGAGTCTGCCGGACGAGACACGGGATGCGGTGATGGCTGATATGAGGCGGCACTTCCGGCCGGAGTTCCTGAATCGCGTGGACGATATTGTGCTCTTCACGCCGCTCACACTCGGAGAGATCGAGCAGATCGTTACGCTCATGACCGATGAACTTCGGAAGAGGCTCGCCGGACAGAAAGTAGAACTCCAGATCAGCGACGGGGCCAGGTCTCTCATCGCGCGCGAGGGATTCGACCCCGTTTACGGTGCACGGCCGCTCAAACGTTACATCCAGCACGAGCTGGAGACGAAGATCGGCCGGGCTCTCATTGCCGGAGATGTCGGCGAAGGAGGGACTGTCAAAGTGGATGCGAAAGAGGGGGCACTTACGATTTCGACGTGAGTGTTTCGCAGCCGTCTATCTGATGACGACGACTTTTCTCGACAGTTCCGTACCGCCTGACTCGAGGTGAATAAAGTAAATTCCTGCCGAGACCTCATTGCCCGCGTCGTTCTCACCGTCCCATTCGATGGTCCGGGAGAAGCCGGCGTCAACGTAGTCGCTGAGAACCTCTCGAACGAGCCTCCCGGCGATATCATAGATTCCGATCGTGATATGCGATGGGCTCACGGTACTCTTGCCGCTGATCCCCTTGTCGGGGACGTTGAACTGGATGACAAACGGCTCGCCTGAACCGGCGATGTAGGGATTCGGCGTACCGAGATGGTACTCGTCCGGGTTCAGGATGGCGAATGAGACGGGCCGGCCCGTGACCACGTTGGATGGCTGGGATTTGTATTCCGGATCGGAACTGGAAACGGCTTCGATATAGTAGAAACGCTCCCGGCTTCCGATGCCGTCCTCCCTGGTGTGGTTCAATGGGAGGGGCGTGTCGTTCAGCTTCTCCCACGGTCCAGCCATGCTCGGGGCGCGATAGAGATTGACGCCCGTAACGTAGCTTTCGTCGATCGCCCAGGCGAGCGACACCGCCGACGCTCCCGATGAAATCTGAAGTACGCTCTCGTTTCCAAGGATAGCTGCGATTTCCGTAGATAGCGTGGTTTCGTATCCGGGTCGCGCGGAAGAGATGCCGCCCAGCCGGTAGAACCGGTTGATGTAGTTGCTCTCATCGTTCCAATCGTCGGTAAGGGAAAGCACATCGTCGTTCAGCTTCTCCCACGGGCCATCCGGTGTCGGCCCGCGATAGAGATTGACCCCGGTCAGAATGTCGTCATCGATATCCCACGACAGTTCCGCGCCCATCGTTTCATCGATCATCAGTTTATCGTCGAGTGGCGAATCGAAGCCGCTGTCGAGCAGCCACTCGTCCTTGTCGAACTGGATGTCCCGCGCCGATCCTCCGGGGACGATCAGGAACGTGTCAGTCACCGCCCCGCTTGTCGTTACGGTGATTGTGGTATCGCCCCCGTCCGCGAAGAGGAAGGTGATGTCGATGGGGGCGACAAAGAGTGATCCTGCCTGAGACGATTGCTCGAAGCGAACCCAGAGCGATTCGCCTGATTCATGAATGAAGGGGTGCACGATGAAGTGAGGGGCGCCGACACCATAAACCCACTGTGCGAAGAATTGCTCGAGGTCGATTCCCGTCGCAGCCTCGCAGGACGCCCGGAATTGTTCGGTACTCGCGATGCCGCCGCGGGCCAGGCCGTCAGCCCGGTGCCGGGCCAGGCAGTTGAAGAACCCGTCATCCCCTACGGCGCGGCGAAGCATGTGCATTGCCCACGCTCCGCCGTCGTACACCGCGTCAAAGTAGGCACTCGAAAACAGGGTGTCGCCATCCGGGATACGGTGGACATAGGCCGAGAGCCCGATCGTTGAGGCGTCTCTTTCGAGACGAGCCATGAACCGGGAAAGTGCGTCCGGCCCATTTCGATGCTCCCGCCAGAGCCCCTCGGTATAGGTGGCAAACCCTTCGTTCAGCCAGAGATCGTGCCAGTCGGCACACGTCACTTCATCCCCCCACCATTGATGGGCCAGCTCGTGAGCGACAATGTCGTCGAAACCATGATTGTCGGCTACCAGCAGGTTTCCCCAGCTCGTGGCCGTGTTGTGCTCCATTGCTCCCGCTCCGCGAACCACAGCGTGGCCGTATTTTTCATCGCTAAAGGGGAATGCCCCGAACGCCGACTCCTGATGGGCCATCATGTCGGGCAGCCGGGAAAAAGTGCTCTCCGATACCTCAGCCGCTTCCGGGAAGACGTAGTTGAAGATCGGCACGTCAACGCCGGCCATATTCGTGTAGGTATCTTCGAGAACAACGTAGTTCGAAGCAGCCACGGAGATGAGATACGGTGGGATCGGATGTCTGGTTTTCCAGTGATAGGTGCGCCATCCCGGAATGGAGGTCGAATCCGTGTCGAGCAGCACGCCGTTTGACACACCGATCATGCCCTCCGGAACCGTAATCGAAACGGCGGCGGAATCCGCCTTGTCCCATGGAACATCTTTGCAGGGCCACCAGTTATTGGAGAAGAAGGGTTCCACGAACGAGAAGACGATCGGTTCTCCCTGATGAGTCTGCCAGTGGAGGCCGAGGCCGAACGCCGGTTTCGGTTCGCCATGATAATGTACGCGCACGGCAAATGACTCGCCCGCCATGTACGTCCGATCGAGTTCAATGGTGATGAGACTTTCGGGATGGGTGAAAGAAGAGCTGTTCCCCGTGATCGAGTCGACAGTAAGACTGGGGACGAGGTCGAGATTCATTCTGGCGAGCGTATCCACGAGAGACACCGCCTCGATCATTACGGAGCCGACGAGCGTTTCGTCTGACGGATCGAGTCGTACGTCGATATCGTAGAAGGTGACATCGTAGACGGGCTGGTGAAAAGGAATCTTTTCGGCCGCCCGGCTATCCTGCTGTATTCGAAGAGTATGGCTTCTCCACTCAGACTGTCTGAAAAGGTCACCAGGGTCCTCGTCCGCCCAGGCCGGGCCGGAAAGCAGAAAAAATGCGGAAGCGGCTAATAATGTACGTAGGAAACAGCTCATGCTTATTTTCCGATCGGGGAGGTTTTGATAAGAAGGACTATATCGCTCATTATACAACTTTCTTTTTTATTTGACACCTGTTGTGACGATCTCTAGGGTGTTCTCCACCTAACGGAAGTCTGCCCGGGAGCGGCTCGACCCCATGCCACTCAACGGATCTCCCTGAACAGATTGATCAATCGATGGCCCGGCCGCTTTGTGATCTGCCCTCCAAGGCGGTACGGGAACACCGGGCGTGGAGAGCCATCTTCGCGCCCGGTACTTTTATTTACCCGGCCTCTGGATCGACCGGCGAGACCGTTACCTCAATGGTATCGGTTGCGGTGGAGTCCGCCATGTCGGTCGTCGTTGCGATGATCGTCAGAACCATACTTGTTTCGACCGTATCGAAGGGAACCTGGAAGAGCCAGCCGCTGCCGCCCGCAACCGTTCCCGAAGCGATGCCGACCACTTCGACATCCACTCTTTCTGGAAATGGCATGCATGAAGACGAAATGATCGAGCCCAGGATGTCGAGAGTATCGCCCGTCCGAACGAGAGGGACAGTGCTTTCCGGTTCGGGGTCGGTGATGATGATCTGGAGTTCCCGGGTGAATTCGACCCAGACGGAATCCCGCAGCACGACCGGCCCTGTGGTAAGGAAATCGTTCCCCAATCGGACTTCAAGGACGTGCCGCCCCGGGGTCTTGTCGTTGATCGTCCAGAAAGTGTTCTGCCTGTAAGGTTCCCTTAGTCCCGTTTCATCAGACCCTGCTTCAGTAAGGCTCATCGTTGTGGCGACACCGTTTACCGTAAGCGGGATCGTACAATCGTCAAACAGAGTGTCAGGAAATGAGATCGAGACATCGATGAGTGAGTCCGGCCGGATAGTGTCGACAAAAAAAGTGTCGACGCCGAAGTCGTTGATGAACTGTGCGTAGAGACTCTGGTAGTCGAGCGTATTGCTGTCGAATTGCCAGAAAAGGGTGTGCGTCAGGTCAGAGGTCGGGTCAAACGTGAGAACAGTGTCCCCTTCGTCACCGAACGTCGTATCCTCGCTCAAGATGACGCTGGCCGTTGCCGAGCCGGTCAAATCGACAGTAAGCCACGCGCGCGCCACGATCGAATCCCCACCCGCGATCTCGATCATTCCTACCGGATCGAGCGGCGTGCCGGATTCGGTGAGCGTGTCCGATATCTCGCCTTCGTCCCGCATGAATAGTGCATAAAGAGATTTGGTTCCTCCGCCGTCCGATAAGACCCACTCCCTGGTGTCGACGAATGGCTCCCACTCCGCGCCCGCGAAGAGAGAGTCGGGGGAGATTTTGATCGAGTCCGCATCTTCCCCACGCAGAAATAGGGAGACGTTTCGCGCCTCGAGGCTGGACGCACCTGTTCCGATCTGGAAGAACGGTTTCAGAGTCAGTGTGTCAGCGCCCCGCCCTGTCGGATCCGTTTCTATCGAGTCGCCGACCAGCGCGGTTACCCGATAGATTGTCTCGGTCCAGAAGGGAGGATCCTCATCGGTCCACCTGGTTTCTCCGTCTAAGAGCGTGATCTGAAACATGAATGATGAGTCCCGGTCGCTTTTCCTGTAGACCGTGTAGCCGATCAGACCGGGAAAGGAGACATCCTCCCAATCGACATTGACCGTTGTTCCGGAACGTCGGACCTCGAGGCCGAACGGATCGCCACCGGTTGACGGATTCTCCGGATCGAGGGGATTGGTGGAGAGAGACTGTTCGGGCTTCGAGTCGCAACCGGCGACGCTGATCAGGATGGCGACGTAAAACCAGGGAAACCGTTTCAACAGTTGATTCGAACGCCGACTGATTCGACTCATGTTAAAACCTCATCCTGAGGGCCAGGCCGCTCGATTCAGCAGTATGGTAAGGGGTGAGTGACGCGAGACGGCCTTCTCCGAGGTCACCGTAGGGGAAGCGTAGAAATGCGTCGAGAACCGAAACGCCATAGACGGCGAGCGCGGTAAGAAGCATGTCGTCCCGGTCCGATTCAATCGGGCTGAGCTCATCATATGCCTCGTTCATTGCGGTTCGCGCAGCTTCAATTTCCGCGTTCCCGGTTGACCGGGTGTAATGATCGACAGCGGCGTGATAGGCGTCGAGCTGATCCTGAAAGTCCTGGTCGAGTGAATAGGCGTATCCCAGCAGGCCGGTCTCGACTGCGATGTAGAAAAGAGCGGACCACTTGTGGTCGCTGTAGAGAGCGCCCCATCCGGGAATGACGAAGCTCCGGTAGACGGCGCCGCTTCTGGTCTTGGGAGTAAGGTCGTAGATGAGTAATTGACCCCGGAGGGGGTGAAGCCAGACACGGTCGGTCCGGCCCATGTAGCCCCGCTTCTCCACGCGGAATTCGTGTTCTCCCCTGGAGAGCTTGAACGGCTCCAGGGGCAGGCGGCCTGTCCAGGACCCGTCGAGCCAGACATCGGCTCCCCCGATGCCGCGAAGATCGACAGTAATCGTTTCTGAATCGGCGCACACGCCGGCAGGCAGAACGCCGGCGAGCAGCATGAGAATAATCGGAGAGAACCAGGATCGCATGGGACTGAAGATCGCCACCTCGACTAAGGGGAATCGGCTCAGGATCGGCCGGAATTGTATCAGAAAGAGGCGACGAACCAAAGGGGAGAGGAGCTCGTTTCTGACTGTCACCGGGGCTCCTCGCCGGCGCCCCTCGCCCACTCGCTCGGCCGGCCCATAGAGTACTGGGATTCTGGGGATTCTGGGGACACAATACTTAATTCCATCGTTCCGTTCTGGCGGAATTAAGTATTGTGTCCCCAGAATCCCAGTGCTCTATGGGTTCGCCGGCCTCGTCTCGTTAATTCCCCCGTGAGAGGGACCGGACGTCCTGGTGGCAGACGGTGAGGCTTGATCTACCTGATCAGCACCATTCGTCTGGTACGGGAGTCAGTTTCGTGGTCCAGCCGGTAGAAGTAAATACCGGACGATGCCGGCTGGTCGGTGTTGTTCCGGCCATCCCAGAGGACTTCGTGCGACCCGGCGTTCAAAACCTCGCTGACCAGTGTTCGTACAAGACGCCCGCTGATGTCGAAAACCGCGAGCGAGACAGCCGAACGGGAGGGAAGCTCATAGCGAATTCTGGTAGTCGGGTTAAAAGGGTTGGGTTGGTTGCCGTGGAGTGCGAGAGTGGCCGGTACGATCCCTTGGTCCGAAACATCGGTGGGTACGCCGGGGCCGATGCCTATGATCGTAATGTCATCCAGATTCCAGCCGCCGAACGTGAATGAGACGTCCGATTTGAGTGTAAAGCTGATCTGGACATACGGATTGCCGTCGGCCACGGCCGAAATGTCGAATACCTGATTCACCCACTGATTATCGACCAGGTTCGCGCCTGCCGGGCTCTCCCATAGCTGGGTATCGTTCACATAAACCCTGGCATAGTCCCAGGCTCCACCGTTCGACCGTTCCACGGCGAGCCATCGCTTGAAAGAGAGAGAAACGGACGAAAAATCTGTGAGGTCCATCGGAAGAGAGACGAGCCACGTATCGGAAAAATTTTCGTACTTACCGGGGTCTGAACCGAGCCCGGTAAGATCGAGTCCATAGACATTGGAGCCGGAGAAGGCGGAGGATGGGTCGTCAGCAAGAGCCAACGGCGATCCGAGTTCCCACTCGTCACCGGTCCCGCCGTGAGCCCAACCTGGCGCCCCGCTTTCAAAATCCTCGAAGAAAATAACCTGGAGCGAACCGATCAGGAATTCATTCAAGCTCGCCGGGGCGTCAAGCGGATGAGTTGCATGCCGCGCGGCGCTGTCGGCCGCCGCAATATAATAGGAGATCGTGGTGTTGGCCGGCTGTCCCGGAATAGGAGCGGTGAACTCGTCCGGATTGGCGGTGGGTGTCATTATGAGCGTCGAAAAAGGCCCGCCTGTCGAGTAATGCACCAGAAGAGAATCGGTGATGAGGGGGTCTACCGACGCTATCGTGGCGACTACATCATAAGGCCCCACCTGGTCAGTGGTGCTTATGAGGGGGGTATGGGCAATGGTGAGCCCCAGAGGTTCTGCGAGATGGGCGACTGTCGCGAGTGCCGCACGGGTAATCTCCACGCCGAAGTCGCCGTCGTTATTATCGGTGGTGTCACACGTCTGGTGATAGCAGGGGTAGGAGTTCCATTCCTTTTCGATTGCGAGAAACGCGGGGAAGCCTTCGTTCTGGAAGGGGACGTGGTCCGAGCCGGAACTGCTGGTGCTCGGATCGGTTAGCAGGCTTGTGTATTCCGAGCAGGCGTCATCATAGATATCCATGAGCCAGCTGAAAGCGATTGTCCCCTCGATAATTACTTCGTAGTTGTTATTCCAGTAGGCGATCATGTCGAGGTTTACCATCGCTTCGATCTGGTCTCCGGCGGAAGCCGCCTGCGAAGCATAGTGCGCCGAGCCGACAAGCCCCTGCTCTTCTCCGCTGAATGCGATAAACTTGATCGTCGACTTGAACGTGTAGTCCTTCAGTATTTCGGCGACGGTGAGTACGCCCGCTGTGCCGCTGCCGTTATCGTTAGCGCCGGGGGCGTTGCTGCTCGCCTGGGGTGATGTCGCATCCATATGGCCGCCGACGATAATAATTTTCTCCGGTGTCACCGTGCCAGGCAGAGTAGCGATGATATTCCGACCCGTTGTGCTGGAAAACGTGAACGGATCGAGTTCCACGTCAGTAAAACCCATCGCTAGAAACTGCTCATAAATATAGCGCTCGGATGTGTCGCACTGGGCTGTGGGGGTGTACCGTGTGTTGATCTGAACGGGATTGCCGCTCACCATGATGGGGCCGTTATCACCGGCCAGGTTTCCGATCCATTGCATGAACGTCGCCGAATCGACCTGGTCCACCATCTCCTGAATGATCGGTTGAAAAGTCGTCGCCTGGGTCTTGGCGACGATCCGATCGATCACTCGCGGCCGCTGAACGAGACGTTCGCGGAGGACTTTTCTGGGAAACAGATTGAGCGTTCCGAGTACCGGGAGAAAGTCGTCTGATTCGAGTAGAAGCGCGGTCGCTCCTTCCCAGAGGATGTCGATTCCGCTCTCAGTGAGTTCGTTCCGATCGATCCTGTCGATCGTGATATCGGCTTTCGAATTGACGAGATAAACGGTGCGACCAGGTGCCAGTCCGATCGGTCCTTCTACCGGGAAACCGGCCGTTTCGAGAGCGTTCGCCGATGCCTGATCCCGAACGATAAACAGTCCCGGAGCCCGGTCGAGAACCTCGGCACCTGCGTCCCATGCATCCTGAATCGTGCTTCCGACCGGAGCGGTGCCGACCCAGACCTCTGCGGGCGTGGCGGCGATTCCCCGGGAAGCGAAGAGCAATAGCATTAGCAGGGGAGCTGCTGTCGGAAGTAGAAACCGTCTCATCAGTACTGAAACTCCTCGGGCCGGGTAGGTTTGGAAAAGTTGCGGCGGGGGCCGCCTGACCCCCACCGCGCTGTCATGAGCCTTCTATCGAATAAGAGTCATCTTCCGTGTCCTGGCGAACTCCTCCGCCTCGATCCGAATGAAGTAGACGCCCGAACTGACCGTCTGGCCGGCGTCGTTCTGCCCGTCCCAGATGACCTGCTGTGCGCCCGCGTCCATCTTCTCGTTCAGGAGCCGGCGTACCAGCCTGCCGCTCGACGAATAGATGTTGAGCGTTACGGGAGCCCGCCGCGGAAGATCGAAGCGGATTCTGGTAGTCGGGTTGAACGGGTTCGGCGTGTTCGGCCTGAGCGCGAAAGTACCCGGAATCAGGGCGCCATCCACACCGGTCGGAGCCACGGCCCTTGTCAGGTAAAGACAAGCCTCGTTCAACGTCCCCGTGTCGAAGGTTGCATTGTCAGTGATTGATAGAAACCACTTGTCGACGGCAAACTCGCCGATGAAATCGTCCATCGTTCCGGGCCCGTCAGGCGCGGTGACAGCGTCGTATGTAGTCAGAATATCATCGGCAGTGCTACCCGTCCTGTTGTGTACCACCACCGAAGTGCCAGTGGGCGAGGTGAGGCGGACACGGAGGTCGCCGATGAAAGTGTGAGTGATATCGACAAAAAGGTCGATCTCGCTCACCGTGTAAGGGCCGAGCGCGATGGTAGTCCAAAGGGAATCGTTGTCGTTGATCACAAGGCCGGGAGTGATGCATACCGTGTCGATCGCGATCGGGCTGAGCGCGAAATCGATATTGGGCGTGTTCGTATTATCGGTAACCACCACGCCGCTCACCAATCCTACGCTGTAGTTCGACTTGGTCGCAGTCACGTTGTATGTCGCCGCGTAGAGATTGTTGATCAGGTAGTTCCCTGCCCCGTCTGTCATGTCCGATTCGCTGCCGGCTGTTACGACGACCCCCGAGTTATCACCCGAGTCGGTAAGGTTCACATTCCCGGTAATCGATCCGGTCGGCGGACTCTCGGCGGCGAGCAGGAATGTCGCCGTGTTCTCGAGAAGCTGTGACCGCGTGGCGGAATCGGCAACGATAGAGAAATCGAATGCATAGAACACGATCTGCGCGCTCTGGGGGGCGGGGTTGTCGTCGAAGACAATCACCCCTCCGTCACCTGGATCAGTGGCCGTTTCCATCACCACATACGTGGCGGCGTCGGCTACAGAAACGGCATCCTCATCGCCGAATCCTACGTAATTCATGGTGAGGGGCGAAGGAATCGCGTTCGGCGTGGTGACGATCGGGTGCGTTACCTGGCCGGCCACCGTGTTCAGATTGCCGACATTATCCCCGGTCCACGCATTGCCGTGAAGCACGTTGGCTGCAAACGTCGGATAACCGGGCGTGCTGATCGCATCGAAACCGACCTCGCCCCCCTCGACGATGAGCTTGCCGCCGCCGGCAACGTAGTTTTCCAGATCAGTCCGGTACTGGGCAATGGCAACAGGCGCGGTGTTCTTACCGCTGGACGACACGATGAAGTCGTAGACAGGCCACGTGAGCGGATCGCTGACGCCGGCCCCCTCTACGGTCACGTCGTAACCGAGATCGGTAAGAATCGTGGCCATCTCCGAAGCGGTCTTCCCCGCCTTCGAGAGATCCCGGGCAGGCGACATGATTTCGTAGTAGCCGTCGTCCCCCTTGATGCGCTTTACATTGGCGTTCTCTTTCGGCACCTCGTCATCGTCCAATACGAGCAGAACGCCGAGCACGTCGACCAGCTTGAACGCATGCGTTCCGGCAGCCGGTTCGATCGTCTGATTCTCGTTTGTGGAATTATCCCGCGCGAGAATCCGGTATTCCATCAGGTCGCCGATGATCGCCATCGTCGTATCCGACGGGAAGTCGCCGGTGAAAACGTCGCTCACACCGACCCGGAGGAGCGGGAAATCTGCCTGCGGAACAGAGTTGTGTGACCATTCCACGTAGACTGAGTCATCGTTCACGCCAAGGTTGTCGGTGATCGTAGCCGTCAGCGTCGAGGGCCAGCGGATCCACGGCTGATCGTTCAGTGCCGTGTGAACAATCACCGGCGGAATGATGTCGCCGCCTACATGGAACTGATGAAAACTTCCCGGTGCACCGGCGGGATCGGTGGCCGTTCCCCCGCCCGAATCGGTAGCAGTAATATAGTACTGCACATCCACGTCGGAGAGCGGTCCCGGAATGTCCGCCGAGAATTCGTTCGGATTGGCCGTAGCAGCCATCACGAGCGTGTCGGTGAACGAGCCGGTGGTGCCGTAGATCACCTCAGTCGCTGAAAAATCGAGCGGTTGCGCCGCGGTGATTGTCGCCACGATCGTGTACGGCCCGACTTCATCCTCGGTGTCTGTGAGTGGCGTATGGGTGATGGTCGGCAGGAAAGTCGATGCATCGAGCATGCCCCAGAAATCAAATATCGTAACCAAGGCCTGCACGTTCGCTCCGCCGTTCAGCAGAATGTCGGCGTTTACCACTTCGTTTGCAGCATCCGGCATGGTGGCGCTCGCTCCGAGAGCGAAGTGACTTTGCAGGACATTCCCGTCCATGGCGTTCCGCCCGATTACGAGCAGTCCGTTAATAATGGACGAACACCAGAGCGTGCCGCCCGGTGTATGGACGCCGCTGTTACTTTCCGGATAGTGGAGAGTGGAGTCGATCGAAAGACGGCCGGCCCAGAATTCGTTGTGGCCGTCCCAGTTGAACACGAAATCGGTCTGAAAGGTGGGGTTCTTGTAGAGGCTATAGCTGACGGCGAGATAGTCGCCGAAGCCTTCCCCCATCCTGTCGGCGTCGCCACCGCCCCAGCTCGGAACCTGATCATGTTGGATCGCATGGCCGTACTCGTGAATGACCACGTCCGCGTCTTCCGCATCGTCCACGCCGCCGTCGCCGTAGGCGATATTGCCGGTGGAGAGAACATAGTGCGAGTTGTCAGCGCCCGAAAGACCGTGGGCATCCAGACCCTGCTGCCGCTGGTTTACATTGCTGAGACCGAGCGTATCCTGAAAGTAAGTCTGCATGTTGGTGATGTGCCAATAGCAGAGCACATTCTCGAACTCGTCCGGGCTTCGTGTGTAGACGAAGTTGTTCGCGTCCGCTTCGGTGGGGGGAGCGATGGTCGGCGTCTCATTGTCGATCATGATGGCCCACGGACCGGCGAGGGAGTAGAGGCCACCCACCGGAGGATCGAGAAGCGGTAGAGGGTAAGTATCGTAGCCGCCAACCGGAATCGCGATGTCCGCATCGTTCTGGTCTGTGAGCGTGTCGTCGTTCAGTTTGGTTTTGGGATCCGGATCGAAGAGCTGGCCGGTTCCCGTGTCGTAGACGGCCTGATCGTGCACTGAAAGAATCGCGCCTGTCCTGGCGTCGACCACGACCACCCAGTCGCCGAGCGGCTGATCGGCCGGAACGGTGACACGATGAACCAGGGTCGATGCACCGTCGACATCCATGACATAGAGATTGCTTTTGACCTCGCCCATCATTCTGCTCGGGCTGATTTCTGATATTGCGATGTCACGGGCTGTAAGAGTGGTGACGGAGGGGGTCACATCGATTGTGATCTCACCCTGGTGTTCGTTGTAGACAGAGTAGACGACGTTGTCGTTTGTCAGGTTGACAACCACTTCGCCGCGGAAGACAGGGACATCGCCTACCATCTGCTGGAAAGTAACGTGCTGACTGTAGCCGCTTCCGACTGTGCGAATCGCTTCGAACTGAGCGATCGGTGTCTTGCCCCGGCCTTCGCCGAGGCCGAGCCGTGCAGCGTTCGTTGTCAGAAAATCGCGCGCCACGGACTCAGGGCTCTCGCCGGCCCGTGTGGGGCTCACCAGATTGAAATCTCGGCGATAGAGGCGGCGGGCGAACGTACCACCCTCATCCATTCGGAATCGGAACTCGCTGTCCATCCGCATGGGCATGTCGATGCGTGGCGTTTCCGCCTTCCCCATCTGCCGGGCGGCCTGATGGGCCGGTTGGGTTTTAGAGAATGCGTTTCCTGGAAGGAAGAGAGTTGGGAGGAGCAGTGCCAACGGCACACAACGAGATAGCCTTCCGCGCATAGTGGAGGGAGCCCCCTTTCAAATTGTGGAGAAGTACCGGCACCGAGGATTAGATTCGAATCGTGCTTCAATCGGCTGAAACACAATTCGAACAGTGATCATAATAGCATAAGTGTACGATATCGTTCAAGTTCACAGTCTGTGCGTGCTCCTCCGGCGTCAGGCAGATGGGACCGGGGAGCATCCCCGATTGCCCGGCTGAAACCCTTCCACTATATTGGGGAGGTGTTTGCCACTCTTATGGTGGAGTACCGGATTCGCTCCAAGCCCATAAAGGAATGAGGATATTGGATATGAAGAACTGCCTGGCCGCTATTGCCGCCCTTGCTTTCGCCGGCGCGGTTACCTTTGCCTGTGCCGCCGATGGGATCCTGTTCGGGCAGACCCCCGAGATTTCGCCCACTGGCGATCGTATCGCCTTTTCCTATGCCGGCGACCTCTGGGTGGTTTCTGTTTCTGGGGGTGAGGCTCGTCGGATCACCGATCATGTCGGCTACGATACGAATCCGGTCTGGTCGCCGGACGGGGCCCGACTGGCGTTCGCATCGGATCGGGAAGGGAATTTCGATGTCTGGGTTGTCCCGGTCGGGGGAGGCCGGGCACGGCAGTTAACATTCCATTCGAACACCGATATGCCTCGCGACTGGACTGCCGACGGTATGCAGATTCTCTTCGAGAGCCGCCGGGGGGGATCGGAAGATCTCTGGCTCGTTCCGGTTGCCGGCGGAATGCCGGTTCAGGTATCAGGCTTTTTTCTCGAGCGGGAGGCATTCGCCGATCTTTCGTACGACGGCCGCCTGCTCCTCTACAACGACAACAGGTGCACTACCGGCTGGCAACGCCGAAACTTTCACTCGTCGGACGCCTCGGAAATCTACATCGCTGAATTCACCACGAACGGTCTCCGACCGACCCGCCTGACCAGAAACGAAGTCCATGATCTCTGGCCCCATTTTTCGCCGGCTGCCGATCAGATCTACTTCGTGTCGGGTCGGTCGGGCGCATACAACATTTTCAGAATGTCGTCGAACGGGGAGAATGTCGTTCAACTCACTCACTTCGATGAAGACGTAAACTGGCTCTCCCTCTCTGAGCAGAGCGAGATGCTCACTTTCAGCTGTGATTTCGGTATCTGGACGATGCCGCTCGTCGGCGGAGAGCCGGAGCGAGTCCTTATCAACTGTTCGACTGAGAGCAAGATCAGCACCGTCGAGCACAAGACATTCAAGGGGGACGCTTCCGAGTACCGCGTCTCCCCTGACAAGAAAAAAGTGGCGTTCGTTGTGCACGGTGAGCTGTTCGTTACAGGTGCCGAAGATGGTGGTCATGCACGCCGGGTGAGTCGTTCCCCCTGGCGGGAGAGAGATGTGCAGTGGCTTCCTGATTCGCGGCGCGTCTTCTACACATCCGATCGAAGCGGCTCTCTCGACATCTATGTTTGCGATACCCGTACAGGTGACGAAGAAGTATTTATTGCCACGGACCGGAATGAATCGCACGCCCTCCCTTCGCCGGACGGGGAAATGGTCGCCTACTACAGTGGCGACGATCACATCATCGTGGTCGACGCTGAAGGGAAGCAGGAGATCGTCGTGATCGAGGCGGATTTTCTGGATTTCCGGCTCGAAGGGGACGGTCGTCACTTCTCCTGGTCGCCCGACTCCAGGTGGATCGCCTATGCGGCCTATGCCGGCGACTTTCACTCGGACATTCGAGTACGAAACATCGAGGACGGCACTGACGAAACGGTCTCTTACATTTCGCGATACAACGATCGACCGGTCTGGTCGCCTGACGGTGAGTACATCTACTTCACATCCTCATTCCATGACAACGCAGACACCTATCGGGTTCTCCTTCGCGATCGAAAGCCCGAGTTCGATGAAGACGGCATCGACTCCCTCTACGTCGAGGATGAAAGCGAAGAGGATGACGACGACGGGAAAGACGGAAAGAAAGAAGAAATAACGGAGCCGGTGGTGATCGACTTCGATCGCATCGACCGGAGAGCGCGGGCGTTTCCCCAGCTGGCCAGCCAGGAGTTCTCGCCGGTGTTTTCGGAAGACAGCGAGCAGATCATCTTTGTCGCCGATGTACTCGGGAGCGGTAAACACGATCTCTGGTCGTATCCCGCCGATGAGGATGCGGAAGAACGGGAACTCACTCAGCTCACGACATCGGAAAAACAGAAGAGCCGCCTTCAGATCGTGGGTGACCGCGTCTGGTATCTCGAGAGCGGCAGCATCAAGTCTGTCAACGTATCGGGAGGGGAAAAAGAGTCTCTCGAGTTTGAAGCGGAAATGACCATTGATCTGGCAGCGGATAGAAACCAGATGTTCGCGGAGGCCTGGTCGCTCTTGAACGACCAGTTTTATGATCCCGGGTTCCATGGCGTCTCCTGGGAGAGTGTGCGTAAGAAGTACGCGGCCATTCTGCCCCATATCCGCGCCGCCCTGGATTACCAGACCCTCATGCGGATGATGATCGGTGAGCTGAACGCTTCACATTTGAACTACAGCTTGCCTGGCGCGGGAGTCGGCAATTTCACCGGCCGGCTCGGGGTGCAGTTCGACGGCGCCCTTCTCGAAAGTGAGGGAGCGTTCCTGGTCGAGTCCGTGTTGACGGGGAGTCCGGCCGATCTCGATGAATCGCGGATCGATGCGGGAGAGTACCTGATATCGGTTGACGGCGTTCGACTGGGCCGGGCCGTCAATCTGAACGAACTCCTGAATCGCAAAGTAGGGAAGCGTGTCGAAGTGGAGGTCGCCCGGACGACGGCAGGCAAGAATTCGCGCGTGGTACGGATCAAGCCGGTCACACGGCCGGAGATCGTCAGCCTTCGCTATGAGAGCTGGGTGAGCGAACGCCGTAAGATGGTGGATGAGTTGAGCGGCGGCCGGCTGGCGTATCTGCACATACGAGCGATGGGACGCGGGAATCTGGAGCAGTTCAAGAGAGAGCTGGTCACGATGGCGGACAGGAAAGAGGGAGCGGTCCTCGACGTGCGATACAACGGGGGGGGGAGCATTGCCGTCCATCTGTTGGGCATCATCGATCGTGAGCCCTTCCTGCTTCGCAATTTCCGCGGCAAACCGATGACATCGGAAACGAAGATGCGATCCTACGGATACGAAAAACCGACCTCTCTGTTGATTAACAATCATTCCTACTCCAACGCCGAGATTTTTGCAGAAGGATTTCGGGAGCTGGATATCGGACCGATTATCGGGATTCCCACTGCGGGGGCGGTAATCGGAACGAGCAACCTGCGTCTTCTCGATGGGTCGTCGTTCCGGAAACCGTCGTGGGGTGCTTACGATGTAAACGGTGGCAACCTGGAGAACGACGGCCGGAAACCGGACTTCCACGTAGAGAACGATTACCTCGATTGGATGGAGGGGCGCGATCCGCAGCTCGAGAAAGCGGTGGAAGAGCTGATGAAGAGGCTGCCTGAGTAGAGAGTGGCGCCGTTGCCGCGCAGCCCCGGGGAATCCCGCTGCCGCGCAGCCCCCTTGGGGGGAGATCACCAGGAGCCGGCTCCGGGGCTCCTGACCGTCGCCCCTCGCCTCACTCGCTCGGCCGGCCCAAATAATCTTCGCACCAAAATGGGCAGGGCCTGATTAACCCTGCCCATTTTCAATGCTCCGCTTCTTCGGGTCCGCCGGCCTCGTCTCGTTAATTCTCCTGGATGATCCCCCCCAAGGGGCTGCGCTGAGGGGAAATGCGGGTTAGAGATGTGGCTTTATTGCCCTCGTGCCAGATTATGTAAACCTGACTCTCAATTCGAGAGCGATTTGTCGCTCAACCATTCACTGCGGTATTTGGGTAACAGCCTGGGGAGCCTGGCGCGAGCACCGTTGGCCTAAGTCGCGGCGTCGATTTCTTTTTGGGTGGGTAGGTCGGCGCCGCGAAGCTCGAAGAGCCTGGCAATCACCCGGCCCACTACGGAGTCGGGCGTAGAAGCACCGCCGGTAACCCCAATCGTTATCTTGTCTTCGGGGAGCCAGTCGACCATCTCAATCGGTTCCTCGCCGAGGGGCTTGGCGAGAATCCGTTTTGCATCAAGCAGACAATCGGTCGACTCGATGTGATAGGCGGGCACGGCTTGGTCTGCAATCTCCAGCAGGTGGCCCGTATTGGAGCTGTTATATCCGCCGATCACGATCATCATGTCCACCCCTTCGGTGAGGAGTGCCTTGACCGCCCGCTGGCGGTCCTCGGTGGCGCTGCAGATCGTGTCGAACGCCATGATGTGCTCGGCGATGTTATCCATGCCGAACCGCTTTTCCATTGCCCGGCGGATCACATCCTGAATCGCCCGGCTCTCCGATTCGAGCATGGTGGTCTGATTGGCGAGGCCCACCCGGGTGAGATGGCGAACCGGATCGAGACCATCGCTCATCGCGCCCTGAGGAAAGATCTCGCCAAAACGGCTGAAATCATCCGACTCGATGAATTGGGCGAGTTCGAGTGCTTGATCCATGTCGAGAACGACCAGAAAGTGACTCTCCGGATTGGCGGCGGTCACCTGCGAGCAGGTAGCGCGCGTTTCTTCGTGATCGAACTTGCCGTGCACGATAGAAGTGAAGTTCTCTTTCGCATAGTGGCGGACCCGTTTCCATACATTCAGGACGGAACCGCATGTGGTGTCGATAATCTCGTAGCCCTGATTCAGAAAATAGGTCATCTCTCCGGCATCGGCCCCGAACGCGGGGATGAGAATCACGTCCCCTTTCGAGAGAGAGCGGAATCGCTCTTCCCGAGTGCCGGTCTCGGGAAGGAACTGGATGCCCATTTCGCGAAGCCTGCTGTTCACTCTGGGGTTATGGATGATCTCGCCGGTCAGCCAGATGGACCTGTCCGGGTAGCGGTGCCGCGCAGCGAATGCATACTCGACGGCGCGGTCCACGCCGTAGCAAAACCCGAACTCGGCGGCCAGCTTGATATGAGTGTTCCCGTTACGGTACTCATATCCCGTGGCTCGAAGAAAAGAGATGAGGCTCGAGCTGAAATCGGTATCCAGGAGAGCACCGATGTCCTTCCGGATGCCCTTGGATGGTGCGCGATTGATCTGGCCTGACAAGTTCCGTTTCCCCCCTCGTCCCTCGTGTGGTCTAAGGAGTATAATGCGAATCGACAGATGGGGGGGTGGTAAACAAAAAAATGGAGGAACCCAAAGGTTCCTCCAAAATCCTCGGCGGGTCGCCGCCCCCTCACGCTCCCCCATTGAGGCAGGCGACGACTGAGTGCCGAGGCAATCCAGAAGGCCGGTCTCCCGTTCGGCCTCGGGCCTTGTGTAGAGCAACCGTCGTGCCAAGCTGGGGAAGCGTTCAGGATAGTGACGGATAGCCATCAGAACGTCTTGATTTGAGTGTTGTTAGGGGAGAGAGTGGTGATGCGCGCCCCCGCAGGTAGTACCGTCGGTTCAGCCCAGGAGTGCCAACAGTGGTTGGCGGGTGGGAACCCGATTCCCGGTTTGATGTTTAATGCATTGTCAGTAAACAGGTTAGGCGTGTCAACTCTTGGCGCCCCCATTGGGCGAAGATTGGCAATTTTTGTTGGCGATTGCAAATATTCCACTCAGATTGTAAATAGGATATTGCAATCGGGGTATTGGGGCAATTCGCCCGACAGGCAGGTAAAATGGCGCAGAAACAGCCTAGAAAGGCCTCCACAGTGGTTCTCAGGTCTGAGAATCGTCTCCTGATGATCGAGCGGGCACCGGCTCAGCCCTTCCTCGGCGGATTTCACGGATTTCCCGGGGGCGTAGTCGACCCGGGGGACGATGCTCTGCCTGCCAAAGGACCGGCCGACGGAGGTACTCGAGCGGGCGCCCTGAGGGAGCTTTTCGAGGAGACCGGGATTCTGCTCACCGAGCCGGAGTCGACACCGGGAGAAGCGGCCCGGCTCTATGCTGATGTTGAAGCGGGGGAGATTGATTTCAGAAAAGGGCTTCGTGAGCTAGGGAAACGCCTCGCTACGGAACGTCTGGTTGACGCCGGAGTGTGGCTCACTCCTGCTTTTTCAGAGCGTCGCTTCGACACCTTCTTTTTTCTGGCCGATGTGAACCGGGAGTACCAGCCCGGGCCGATCTCACCTGAAATCGTCGGGGCCGAATGGATCGCACCGGGAGAGGCGATTCGGAGATGGCGGGAGCACGACATCCTCCTGGTCCCGCCGACCTTGAACATGCTCCGCGCCGCAGAGGGTACCGGAACGCTCGAAGAGTGCCGGGCGGCGGCGACGCGCGTTCCGGGATCACGCCGGACACCTTCCAGGCGGATCGAAATTCGCCAGGGCATGATCGTGTTTCCGATTGAAACGAGCACACTCCCCCCGCACACACACACCAACACGATTCTGTTCGGGGAAGGAGAGATGGCGGTCATCGATCCCGGCTCGAAAGATGAGGGGGAACAGCAGGCACTGCTCGATCTGCTCGATGAGCTTGGGGGCGAGGGACGCCGGCCGAAAGAGATCGTGCTCACCCACCATCATCCCGATCACGTGGGGGGAGCGAAGGCGCTGCAGAATGCGCTCTCGATTCCGATCGCCGCCCATCCTGCCACGGCATTACTTCTGCGGGGGGAAGTCCATGTGGACCGGCCGATTCATGATGAAGAGATTCTTCACTATGACGGACCCCGGCCGAGGTCTCTGAGGGCACTTCACACGCCGGGCCATGCCCCCGGCCATCTGTCGTTCTATGAGAGCGAAACGGGAACTCTGCTTGCGGGCGACAATGTACTCGGTCATGGAACTGTCATGATCAATCCCCCTCGAGGTGATATGGACCAGTATCTCGCGACACTTGCGAGGCTGAAAGGTCTTCACGCTCGCGTGCTAATCGGCGGACATGGCACGGTGGTCGGCGATCCCGGGAGAAAGATCGAGGCCTATATCGCGCACCGCTTGATGAGGGAGAAGGCGATCCTGAGTCTGCTCGAAGATGCCGATATCGGGGTGCGCCGACTCACCACGGCCGCGATCGTATCGACGGTGTACCAGGATATCCCTCAGAAAACCTATCCGCTGGCGGAGCGATCGGTCCTCGCCCACCTGATCCGTCTGGAGAAGAAGGGGAAGGTGCAGCGGGGGGAGGGGGATGTTTGGCGGGCGGCTGGCGGTGATATTGTATGATGGATGACATGGAACGACATCCAAACTTTCCTGCTTTGGTCTTGCTGGCTTCTGTTGTTGCGGGGCTTGGCTTCGCGCCGCAAGTGTCATCGACCGCCGAAATCGCAGCCGGGGAGAAGGACGGCGTTCGCAAAGAGCAAGCCTACTCAGTCCAGATGCACCTCCACGCTCACTCGAATCACAATGGCTCTCGGAAGCCCGCGTCCATGCAATGGCATACATGGTTTGCCAGGGAATACGCTACAGACGTCCTCTGGTGGAGCGAGCATACGACCATTTTCACCATGATCGATACGCTCACGATCGATCCGAGCTTAGGGGAGATTAGTGAGGATGGCTTGTCTCTGCAGGGACTCCCGCCGGGGCGGAGGGACAAGGGGACGAGTCGCTTAACTGCTGAAGTGATCGGTGGGCACGGACGTGCCTGGTTCCAAGATGCCTGGTTGTACAGTGAGTTCCAGTCGGAAGAATCGTCCGACCATTGGGGGCGGCTCTCCTACCGACCACAAGGCACTAGGAAAAAAGTGCGGACCAGCAGCTTCGCCCGGCCCCTTTCAGGCGTGCCGGTGATTGAGCTGGATATTGACCTTGATGAAACGAGTGGTGATGCCCGTACATATGTCCGCGTACTGCTTGCATGGCACCACACGGATCGGCCTGTGCAGTATGAGATAGTCTACCGATTGGTTGGCCCGGAGCAGGAGCGGTCAGCTGTCGTCGAGAGTTCCGGTGCTGTTGAAGTCCGATTGCCGGTCCGGCCGGGGCTATCTACCGTCCGACTCGATCTCCTCCGTGATTCCATACTTCTTCCCGACGGAGACGACGGCACAATTAGCGAGATCGAATGGGGCGTGGAAGCGAGGAATGGTGCGCGATCGAGAATCGGAATCGGAGCTGTTCGAATACTCAGTGAGAACGGCGCTCTACCTCATTCCTATCGGAGCGCCCAGGCGATCGCCGATCGCTATGAGGAAGAGTACAGTGTGATTCAGGAGATCGGTGGCGAGTACACTCTGCCGGGATGGCACTTGAACGCGTTTTATCCCGACTCATCCATGAGTCCCGCAAGATTTCAATTGGATGATCTGGATAAGCCCATCGGGGATTGGGTAGCGGGAGTACACGAGCTCGGCGGCCTTGTCTCATTGAATCATCCGTTCGGAGCGACGATGAAAGGCTTACCTGAGAACGGGGCTTCGGGCGGTAGACATCGCGCGGAAGCACTGGCTGGTTCGATCGCTCGGGATGGCGGATACGGCGCCGACTATCTGGAGGTCGGCTATGTCAGTCGCGGATACGTCGGTCTGGGGGAGCATCTTTACCTTTGGGATCGGCTCACTTCTTCCGGGCTCTATCTCTATGGTAATGGAACAACTGATTCCCACGGATCAGAGTGGTACACGGAAAAGAACAGAAACTACTTCCAGACCTGGGTTTGGGCAGGCGAACTGAGCGCCGAGGCGCTAATTGAAGGACTGCGAGCGGGCCGCGCCTACTTCGGGCTCGGCAAAGACTGGCAGGGGGAGTTCAACTTCACACTCGGCCCCTATCGCATGGGTGATCGCGTGGCCTACTCAGAGAGTGAATTGGATCTTGAGATCAATCTCAGTCCCAGGCCTCCTGATTCCACGATTCGATTGGTGATCGGTCGAATCGGGGGAAAGTCAAATGAAGTTGAATATGTGATTCAAAGCGATGCGGATGGGCCGCTCTCCGGTACGACCATCCAACTACCGGGACCGTGCTTTGTCAGACTGGAAGTTCACGCGCCCGACGAAAGCGAAGAGGGCAAGAAAGTCCCGATTCTTCTCTCAAACCCGATCGTGCTTATGCCATGAGGGGGGCGGCTCCGCCAGCAAGTGGGTTGGTTAAAGATGACGGCGTGTCCGATTTCGCTCTTCTCATGTATGGGACGGGGAGCCGCTCATTCTTCTGCGTGCAAGCTCTACTAGTTTCGAAAACGCGTATACCGTCAGGGCCACCGTTATCGGAATGAGCGGATCCCGATGTCTCGACAAGGAGACAACGATGCTGTGGATGGCGCTCATGTAGACTACGAGACCGGCTGCCACCATCGCAGACCGACTCGTGTACGATAGACAGATACCGAGAAGTGCGAATCCCACGACAAGTCTGTTTATCGGAACACGCAGCCACTGGATTACCTTCATGAAATTCGCGGTCAAGCTCCCGGGCGGAGCGTATTTGTTAGCAACAAGAAGGCGGTCACTATCTGTCCAGAACTGCCGCCACTTGTCCGGTACTCTCTTGATATAGAAGCCGGGTTCCTTCCAGATTGCACGAAGACTCTCCCGAACAGCTGTCCGGTTACGTTCCCGGACGCTCGGGATCGGCTGCCACTTCTCTTTGGCAAACTCCGCTATTCTCATCTTGGATGTAGCAAGCCAAAGATTGAACGGCCCCGTATTCTCGATGAGGACGAATGTGTCGTGACGGATCGCGTTTCGTATCGTCCACGGTGCTATGGTCACGCCAAGGCCGACGAGAAGAAGGGCTGTCGTAGCCAGTCGCTTTCCACGTGGCATTACGAACAGCGCATTGACAATGGCTAGAATCATGGCGAATCCAAGTACAGGCGACCGTGTGAGGGCGGCCAGTCCCCACGCGATCCCCGCCAGCAGAAACATGGCCTTGCTCTTTGATTTCCAGGCGCGAAGCGTCAGGATAAGCGCAAGAACTTGAAACAGCGTGAAGAGGTTTTCGGATAGGAGCATCCATGGACCCGTTATACTGGAGGGATAGAAGGAAAGGATTGCAAGCCCAACCAGACTCCAATTGGGACCGGCCAGTTCTCTTATGAAAAAGAATGAGAAGAGGAGCAGAAGTCCGGACAAATAGATTTGTACGCGGCGAATCTCGTCTACATCCTCAATCCCCAGCTTCATGAGGCCCGCCAGAAATAGCGTGTACAGTGGTGCACGTACTAGCCTGCCATCTCGGAACTCTCCCTTTTCAGCGAGATGTTGGGCGTGGCCGTAGTGCATTTTTTGGTCGGTCACCAGCGCGAAGCCGGAATGGTGCGTTACGAACAGGTACCGATTCCCGAAACCGGTCGCGAGGATAAGAACCAAGAGCGCGAATCGAATGATCGATCCCCTACCTGGAATGCTATTGATTCTCATAGCCTTTCACCCCCGAAGAACCCAAAATATCAACGATACTTATGTTATCATGGCCTTGAATGCAGAGCACTGTTTGTGTAGAGATTGGATTTAGGGTAATGATGCTTGAGAGTCTATTGGGGAAAGTACAGTTCGACGCCCTAGCCAAATGTAGCACCCAATAAAGCTATGCTAATTCCGATGATGAACCATATTCGGCGATGGGACCGGCTTACCGACCGAAAAATTCGTGTCCTTACGGTAGTGCAGTTGATCGCCTCGATCTTGATCGTTCTATCGATTCTGCCGTATACGGCTCAGTTCACCAGAAGCATGAGCACGACATCGCTTTGGGTCGACGAGCTGAACTCAGTTCTAGATTTCAGTTCACGGGGCCCGATTGCTACCATCTCAAGCTATAGACAACCCAACAATCATATCCTTTTTAATTTAGTAAACGCGCTCACGCCAGACGGCCCAGGGCGGTACGATCCCTTTCGGGCAAGGATCTGGTCGTTCATCTTCTACTTTGCCGCTATCATCCTTGTGGCCGCTGAGTTTGTCCGGCGGAGACTCTATATTGAAGGTGCTGTGTTCGTTCAATTTACATTCGTGAATTTTAGCCTTCTTGATCTAATGCTCCAGGCGAGAGGCTACTCGATTCTCGCGCTGGCAGTCGCGATCTCATCAATATTAGTCGTCAAGTATTGCGAGAAGCCATCTCGTAACAAGATATTTGCACTCGCCGGCGTGACTGCCCTCGGCGCATGGTCGGTCCCGAGTTATCTGTTGTTTGGTGGAATTCTCTTCGGTCTGCTTTTGATCCGTTTTATGAGGTGGGAAATAGTTCTAGCCGGAGCTGCCGCGGCGGCCGGTGCTCTGATTCTCTATTTGCCGATCATGCCTGATCTGGTCTATTTCCTCAATAACTACGGGCATCACTTTTCGTTTTCGTTCGCCACCACCGAATCGGTGACCGGATCCCTAAGGAGATACTTATTGAACCGGCAGACCCTGGGCATCGAGCCGGGGGAGTGGTTCGTGTTTCTCCTCCCAGTTGTCCTTGCGTGCGCACCATTCTTCGTAAGGAAGAGTCCGCAATTTGTCCGCTCATCACTTGGGATTCTGGGTGCTTCCGTAGTTCTCTTTCTCGCAGCCTGCCTGGCGCTGAAAACGCCACCTATCAGGACGACCAGTTTCCTGCTCATCCCACTAGCGATTTGTCTTCTCGGACATTTCAGTCGGATTATCCGCGCCTCTGGTTCGTTTTTCCTCTTGCTGGTGATAGTTGTGGCACTTCCAGTGCACTTTGTGAATCACAGCCGGGAGCAGACGGCGACGTACCAGTTTCTACCCCTGGAGAATTGGATGAGGATAGCGAAGTTTATCGAGCGTACCTTCCCTGACGATAGTGAAATAGCGGTCTCTTTTCGCAAGAAGTTACTCCGGCCTTATCTCGCAGCCGAGTTTCGATTGACGAAGAATCTCGATGACGAGAGATTCGCTGACGGGGATCAGATATTCCTCGAAACGGAGGGAGAAAAGGCCGATCAGTTGGACATAAGCCGATTCATCCAGAAATCCCCCCCAATTAAGATCCCTTCCAGGGACGCCTACAACTATGTATACGTCTGCCCGCCTCTTACACCCATGGTGAGCGGGGCGAGGGTCGCCGAAGAAGAACTCCCCGTGACGATCTACGATCGGGATTGCAGGACGGCCTGGGAGGGTGCCCCCGAATCTATTCAGTTCGACCTTGTACCTGGATTGGAATATCGTTCGCTTTGGCTGATACTCGGTTCGGGCGGAATCCCTGTGCGTTGGGATGTGTTCATCAGTAGGGGCGACGTGGAGGCGCGACTGCCAAAGAGCAATGTTCATCGACATGGCGATCTACTCGTGGTCGAACTGGGTGACCTTAGAATTGATGGTATCCGTATGGTCCCCACTGTGCCCAGATCAGGTCAGACAATATCAATCGCCGAATTGTGGGCTTATCCTGTGTGTAGGAAGCAGGACTGATTTAGTATCCGGAAGGAGTTGGAGTACATGGCGCCGGGTCCGATGGAGGATCGATCGGAGTGACGGTACGTTCTCACTCTCCGGAGTCGAAGCGGGATTTGAGGCGCATCGGCGGAATGATCATCCTGGGCGCCTTACTTGTTTGCGCCTTTTCCTGGCACATCAACCTCTACCATTTTCTTTGTGACGACGCTTTTATCAGTTTCCGATATGCCCGAAATCTAGTGGAGGGGAACGGGCTTGTATTCAACGACAGCGAGCGCGTGGAAGGCTATACGAATTTCCTCTGGGTGATAGAACTGGCAGGTATATGGAAAGCTCTTGGAGTACCTGCTCATCGATCGGCGAATCTTCTCTCCCTGTTCTATACAGCAGCAACCGCGATTCTCATCCTGGCTCTTACACGTTCACTTGGCCGCCGGCACCGTGTTGGTTGGGCTGGGCTGGTGGCGCTTCTGCTCTGGGGGTGCAATCGGAATGTCGCTGTCTGGAGTACCGGCGGACTCGAAACACGGCAGTTTACTTTCATGGTCTGTCTCGCCGTACTGGCGGTCTGGCAAGGAAGGAAGCGCCGCTGGCTGGTACTCGCTTCCTGCGCTCTGGCCGCTGCGGAGTTAACACGGCCGGAAGGCTTGATGCTCGGCGTATTGTCGTGCGCATGGGTTTTCGCGAATCGGAACAAGAGCCTCCGGGAACGTGCGGCTGACATGGTCGCCGTTGGATGTGTATTCGGCGTCGTAGTTGCCGGCCATTTCATATTTCGGTGGTTCTACTACGGTGACCTACTCCCGAACACCTATTATGCCAAGCATGTGCGACCATGGCCGGAGGCCGGATTCCGATATATGATGGCGGCCATCCTTGACAGCGGGTTGTACATCACCGGACCGATTGCTGTATTCGCCGCCACTCGACGCTGGTACTTGAATAAGGACTCGCGCGCAATCTTCCCGTTCGTGCTTATGGGTGCACATGCAGCCTATCTGATTCGAATAGGGGGAGATCACTTCGAATTTCGGCCGCTCGATTTTTACTGGCCACTCCTTTACATTCTATGCGCGGATGGGATTGTTTCTATCGCTGAAATCGTGGCTGGCCGGAGCCCCGCCATCCGTTATGGACGATTGACGGAAGCGATCGTCGGCACTCTCCTTCTGTTCATATCGCTTGTCTACGGCACAGCGTTGCAGATCGCCAATTACGCTGTAACGCACGAACGATCTTCCGGTGCCGGCCAACCCCGCCTTAGGTTTGTTCTTGATCCGGCAGAATTTCCAATGGCACCTAGGATCCTGGGACTCGGCCAGAGTGCACGTGCCTTTAATTCGATGATGGACTACATCGTGTCACGGCGAATCGCCGTTCATCATCGACAGCACCAACTCTTCGCCGAAGAGAGGATCAGGGCATACTCCCCATACGAAGTGATTGCGGGAAGTGGTCTCATTCCGGAAGACGCTGTTTCCGGAGTGGAGGCCGCCGGCATAGCGCCTTACTATCTGATCGATATTGAGTTCGTCGATAAACACGGCCTTACCGATCGAGTGGTCGCCAGGAATCCGGTTGATCGATCGAATGAAGATCGGCAAATGGCCCACGACCGCAATCCCCCAAAGGGATACCTGAAATCAAGGAACGTGAATATTCACATTCTAAGGGCGGTCCCGAGCAGAGAAATAGCACTTCAAATCGCTCCGTATGCTGTCCGGCTTTCAGAAAGCCTTTGGATGCCGTTTCAGTCCAATCGAGAGGATTGGGTTCTCCAAGCATTTGCTGGACGGGACCTCCAAATCAGAACAAGTAAAACCACGAGTGGCCGGAGTGAATGAGTCTCGTCGCAATTGCTCCGCTGTTCCGTCGCGGGCTGGGCAAGATAGGGTGATCCGCTCGACAAAAGGGTGCCGGGCGAATAATATTGCAGATGAACTTACGAATTGCTCATTGAGGGTTCTTGTATGAATCATCGGCAGACGGTTCCGCTCAAAAGCTTCCCACGATCAACCGAAGGCGAGAAGACGCGATGTTGAGCGAGAAAAGGGCGACTTACCTGGCCGCGCTGCTTTTTTTCCTTTTGGCGATCGTTGCCGCTTTTACATTTCGGGACTACGGCATCACCTGGGATGAAAACTTCCAGTACCAAAAGGGAAACAGTGCCTTGGAGTTCTACAGAAGCATCCTCCAAGGAAATATGATCGAGGTTCAGAGGCGGCACGGGGTCTATGGAATGGCCTTTCAGAGTATCGCCAACCTACTGTCTTTGGCCGTGCCCAGCGCAGTTTTCGAAACGCGACATCTATTCAACGCTTTGATTGGCTTGCTTGGAATTGTAGGCTGCTGGGCCGTTGCCTGTCGGGTGCACTCAAAATACGCTGCGCTTTGGGCCGCGCTGTTCTTGGCGTTAACGCCAAGCTGGTATGGCCACATGTTCAATAATTCGAAGGACATCCCATTCGCAACTGGTTACGTCTGGACTTTATACTTCATTTTGACTGCCATCTCGTTTCTACCCCGCATCCCAGCCCGAATCACCGTACCGATGGGCATCGTTCTCGGTTCTACACTGGCCGTACGAATCGGCGGCGCCCTTCTGGTGGTCTATTTCGTCATCGTTGTAGTCGTTTACATTCTTTCAAAGGGGCGGGCATATTTGCGGTGCAAGAACTACAGTGGTCTTGTCTCAGAATTCGTTCAGCTTGGAAAATCACTGTCGACGATATTTGTGATTGCCTACGGCGTGATGATACTGTTCTGGCCGTGGACGTGGAAAAACCCCTTCATTAATCCCTTTCTGGCGCTGAGGGTATTTTCAGATTACAGGTGGGGAAGTAGTCTTCTCTTTGATGGGGAAGTGTTCAAGGACTCTGGTCCTCCGGCGGAGTACATTCCCCATATGCTGGCAATCAAACTGCCGGAGCTAATCTTGATCGTTTTGCTTCTGGGGGCCGTAAGCGGATTTGTACTTATCTGGAAAAGTCGACACAAGTTCTCGCCAAAAACAGTAGCTCCCTATGGCGTTGTATTTTTGTCCATCATCTTTCCGATCGTTTACGTCATTCTCAAGGGCTCCCAATTATATGATGGAGTACGTCATTTTCTGTTCGTGGTACCTTCAATCGTGGTGTTGGCCGCGGTTTGTATGGTCCATCTGCAAAGTTGTATCGCTCGCTCGCGCAACCTGCTGATCGGCGTTACCATTATCGTAGGCGTTTATGGTCTGTATCACATCTCCTTGTTAGTTGCCCTCCATCCCTATCAGTATATCTATTACAATGCTTTCGTCGGAGGGTTGCAGGGGGCATATGGTAGATATGAAACTGACTACTGGGGAGGTTCATACAAGGAGGGAGTCAACAAGCTGGAGGAGTATCTTAGAGCTGAGAATGGTGAGAATTTCGCGAAGATAGATTATGAATTGATCACGGCTTCCAACGCGCTTTCCTCCACCTATTTTTTCCCGCCGAACTTTCACAGAACTAAGAATCCGGACAAGGCAGACTACTACTTGGCGACGACCCGTGCCAACAGGCACAAGAGATTTGCCAACAGCCCTGTCTTGTTCACCGTAGACAGGCTAGGTGTGCCGTTGCTTTATGTGGTAAATATGAGGGGGCGCGAACGCGATCAATGACACGGCACTCGTATGGCTCCATGGATCCCTATCTAGGACCATGTCATTCAACCAGAAGATCCACACCCCATAAACCGGCAATTGTCTCAGCAGCCTTCTTGTGGCCTACGGCCGATGGATGAGTTCCAAAATAGTTTTCTTCCGTCTCCGCTAGGATATCCAGAAGATCAAGAAACGGGGTCTGGAATCTTTTGCATATTGTCTCAAGGGAGTCCTGGAATACTGTGGACTCCGTGACCCCCTCCACTTGTTTCGGGGAAGGGAAGGCCACCACGTACAGATCAGCATGCAAGGCTGTTGTCAGGCTATCAATTGTCGAAAGCGCTCTCGCAGTCTTTCTCCACCCCGCAGAGAGTATCTCGGGATGCCTGTCGCTGAAAACGGCTTCCTCTTTGTTCGTACCGAAGTCCTTCCTGGCAATTCGACGCGAGAGTTTGCGCGGATCCTCTTCTGCAAGGCGATCTCTTCGGCTATAGGTTTCGGATCCTCGAAGTCGCCGCCAGATGTCCCTGCCAAGTTCGTAAAGATTGGATCTTTCCAGGAATCTGTTGAGTTTGCTGCGTGTTTGATAGGAGTAGTTCTCAAAAAGATCGTTCGGGAAGAATTGAAGGACAATCAAATCGGGGCGAAGCCGGCTCCCCTGCTCTCTCAGGACAGAAGCTTCGTGGCAGGTGCCGTAGCCGACTGTCCCCGTGTTCATTACCCCTACTCGATTCGAGTCATCCGAGCTTCTGTTCAGTAAACCTTGGAGAATATGGGGCCAGGACTCTTCCGCCGAAACTCCCCATCCGAATGCGACGGAATCCCCCAGAACAAGCAGTCGTCGCGGAGCATCCAGGTACTCCTTCAAGGGTGGACTTCGAAACCCCAGCTCATTCGTTGTTACTGAAGTTATCCGATTCATGACCCCACTGTAGTTGGGTTTCATCGCCCATTGTCTCGTTTCATGGCGAATATAGAGCCCCCCCCCTGAATCGTGCGGAGCGAAACGCAGCAGTTTTCGGGCTGCACCTGCCGAGAACTCCAGCGCCCCGATAAGAAGGGTGATCGTAATCAACGAGAAAAGAAAAAGTCTGGCGGGCGTTGGCTGGTTTTGATCCGAGTTCACTGCTGATCCTCTGGAGTTTCGGAAGAGCCGTACTGTCACTTCCTGATCGAAAAGGAATCGATCAACGCGCCTGATGTGTCAATCACGTCGGCGTGAAAGCGGTTTCCTGCCACCGTGCAGTAGACGAAGAAATGCTTTGTCTTGGTGCCGGCGACATAGGTGTTCTCGGGCAGATCCTTCAGGACGGGGAATTCGAGTCCCTTCTTCACACCCCGATTGATCCGTCCCCCCGCACCGCCGCAGGTGAGATAGACAGTCGAGCTATCTGTCTCAGCCCAGACCTGGCCGTCACGAATCGGAGTGGTTCTCGTATAACAATGCTGGTCGCCATTGAAAAAGATGTCCACTCCGGCGTTTTCCATGACCCGGCAGACGGCGCCCTCACCGGTCCGCCCCTCGAAGACATTCTTTCGGCCGGCGTAGTCTTCGGCGCCATAGTACGAACGATGGCCGAAGCCGAACGTCCATTCGGTCGACTCGAGCCGGGAGCCGAGATCCTGGTCGAGCCATGTGCGCTGGGGAGAGTCGGGGGTGTTCAGCTTTCCGTTCGGTTTGCAGAAACGGTAGCCCCGTAGCGTAGAGTCCGATGCATCGGAGTTGTTCTCGACGATGAAAAAGTGCGCGTTCTTGTGGTCGAACGAGTACCAACCGTTCTCGTCGCTGAAGACATCGAAGAGTCCCATGGCGTAGTCGTAGTCTTCGTAGTCCCCCTCGTGATTCCCGAGTACCGGATAAAACGCGATCGATGAGTCCAGGAGGGCAGTGTATGTCAGAAACGTATCGGCAGTCGAAACTCTACCGCCGCGATCATAGGTGGGGCCGACGATCCAATCGCCGCAATGAACGAGGAGGTCGGGCTTCCGCTCGTTCAGATGCTCGATGATGCGCGCGTATACCTTGGTGCCGGTCTTCAGCGTTCCTGCCGTATGGGAGTCGCTGATCACGGCGAAGGAAAACCGCTCTTCGGCTCTCGCCGCTTCACGAAGTCCGCTGCAGGACAATGCGAGCGCCAGGATCGAACCGGCGAGCAGGCCGGCCCGCGCCCACTCAGCGAATAACGTCCCCAACTTAATCTGTCGCCGGCGAAAGCCGATACAACCCACTTGCATGGCTTTCGAGCGTTTGCGTGAATTTTGTTTCAAAAGTACCAATGTCCTCTCGCCGCCAGAGATCGCGGACATGGTAAGCGCCGGTCAGTTTTGACCAGAAATACTGAAAAGTGACATCTCGCCGTTCGTCGTCGTGAAGATTGAACAAAGCGATATATTTATCTTTCGAGTCAGGGACGTCCGCTATCCATACTCTCTTTTGTCGCCGGTTGAATATTTCGCGGTTATTCTCGCTCTGCTGATTGACGGCGATCACTTCGCTATTGCGTAGATACTTTTCGTACTCCGCCGGTGTGGTTACGGGGTCGCCGCCCCACATGAGCGGTGACCGTGCAATACACCAGAGTGTCATCATAGTTTTGATCTCTACGTCGGAAAGTTTTGTCAGGTGCTCATCATCCAGGCCGGGGAATCCGCCGACTCGTAAATTTCCGACAGGCAGCATATCAGCGTCCGGCCAGGTACCATTACCGATATAGGGGACCCACCGGGAGCAAAGATCAAACATATGATCGACCTGGTCCCAGCGATCCCAGAAATCGCCGGAAATGCGCCACATGTTCGATGTGCTGTCGAGATGATCGGCGAACGAAAGTGGTGCTTCTCCCCATGACTGACTGAGCACGATGGGGCGGCCGCATTTCAAGATAGCCCGGTGCATCATTTCAATTTCACCTGCACGATAAAAGGACTTCATCGTGTTGTCCGCTTTTACAAAATCGACTCCCCACTCGGCGTAGAGCCCAAAAATCGAGTCATAGTACTCCTGGGCGCCCGGCTTGGAAATGTCCACGATGTGGGTGTTATTCGTCCAAGCGCTTTCCTTGTAATGAATCACCTGATCGGCGGTCTGTTCTGTCCCTTTGATAGGCATCTTTTCAGCGACGGCCTGACGGGGAATGCCGCGGATAATGTGAATCCCGAATTTCATCCCTTTGGAATGCACGTAGTCGGCAATCGGTTTGAAACCTCTGCCGTCAGCCGCTGATGGAAATCGGTTGGGTGCAGGCAGGAAACGGCCGTATTCATCCATGGCCATCGTGGGAGAATAGCTCCCATCCTCGTTCCATTTCTGATCGACGGGAAACGACGTCCAGTTATCGGGATCCCAATTCTCGGGACCGGGATTGAACCAGCAGAAGTCGACTACTGCGTATTCATAACCTGAAGCAAGATACTTGTCTGCCAGTATATCCACGCATGCTTTGAACTGATTCTCCGTGATAGCGCCATGATAGGCGTCGTAGCTGTTCCAGCCCATGGGCGGGGTGGATGCCCATGATCTCCAGTCATCTGTCGCCTGAACCGACCGGCACCCGAGAGTAAGCAAGAGGGAGAGTAAGAGTATGAGGGGTGCTATTGTATGTCGCCCCGCCATTATCCCTCGAGTTTCGCCATTCGTTTCTTCCATGTATCACCCTTGCCGGCGTCTACTTCGACCATCTGGATACAACCGTCCACCGGGCAGACGAGATGGCAGAGATTACAACCTACGCAGAGGTCGTCCATCACTTTGGGCCAAAATTCCCCTTTGCTCTTCACGAGCTCGATCGACTGGTGAGCGCCGTCTTCGCAGGCGATGTAGCAGAGCTTGCAGTTGATGCAAGTCTTCCTGTCGATCTCGGCGACGACTTTATAACTGAGATCCAGATCGTTCCAATTGGTCACGGTCTCGACCGTCTTACCGCGAAAGTCCTCGATCGTTTCGAAGCCCTTCGATTCCATCCAAGTAGCGAGCCCGCCGGTCAACTCTTCGATAATTCGAAATCCATAATGCATAACCGCTGTGCAGACCTGCACGTTCGAAGAACCGAGCAGAATGAACTCCGCGGCGTCCTGCCATTTTTCGATTCCCCCTATCCCTGAGATCGGAATAGGCGCTTCGGGATCCGCCGCAATCGACGAAACCATGTTGAGAGCGATCGGCTTGACCGCCGGCCCGCAGTAACCCCCGTGTGAGGTGAGGCCGGCCACTGTGGGGCTCGGGACAAGCGTATCGAGATTGACGCCGGTGATCGAGTTGATGGTGTTGATGAGGGAGACGGCGTCCGCGCCTCCCCGGAACGCGGCCTGTGCGATCGGCCTGACATCGGTTACGTTCGGCGTGAGTTTCGCAATTACAGGCGTCCGGGCGACTTCTTTGACCCATCCGGTAATCATCTCGGCGTATTCAGGAACCTGGCCTACGGCTGAGCCCATTCCCCGTTCCGACATGCCGTGTGGGCAGCCGAAATTCAGCTCCAGGCCATCGGCTCCGGTGTCTTCGGAGCGCTTGACGATTTCATGCCACACTTCTCGCTTGGATTCCACCATGAGCGAAACGATAACGGCGTGGTCGGGATAGGTCCGCTTGATCGATTCGATCTCCCGCAGGTTGTCTTCGATCGTGCGGTCGGTGATCAGTTCGATGTTGTTCAGGCCCATCATCCGTCTGCCGCCAAGGTCGACCGACGAGTACCGGGAGGAGACATTGACGATCGGCTCGCCCACCGTTTTCCAGACAGCACCTCCCCAGCCGGCGTCGAACGCGCGCGCCACCTGGTATTCGGTGTTGGTGGGCGGTCCGGATGCGAGCCAGAACGGGTTAGGCGAACGAATGCCGGCGAGATCAGCTGTGAGATCGGTCATGGGGCACTCCCTTCGCATTCTTGATCATTTCGTTGATTGCGTTCGCGGCGACTTTGCCATCTTGCGCGGCGTTCACCACTTCCTTGCCGCCGTTAATACAATCCCCTCCGGCGAAGAGCCGGGGGACCGATGTCTCCATGGATTCTGCATTCACCCTCACCAGCCCCTTTCGATCGGTCTTGAGCCCCTCGATCGCTGCCATGAATGTCGTGTCCACCCCCTGACCGATGGAATAGACCACCTGGTCACATTCGATCGTGTGCTCGGAGCCTTTAACAGGCACCGGTCGCCTGCGCCCCGACGCATCTTTCGCCCCGAGTTTCATCGTGACGCATCGGATTCCCGTCACCGTTCCCCGCCCCATGATCTTCACAGGATTTGTGAGCCAGCGGAATTCGCAGCCTTCTGCTACGGCTTCGTCGTGCTCTTTCTGATAGGCGGGCATCTCATTTTCGGTGCGCCTGTATAAGACGATGACATTTGTCGCGCCGAGCCGCTTCGCCGCTCGCGCCGCATCGATCGCCGTATTACCGCAACCGACTATGACCACAGTGTTACCCGCCCGTACTGTGTCGACCGGTTTGACATGAATCTCCTCGAGGAAATCGAGAGCAGGCATGACGCCCCGCAGATTTTCCCCCGGAATTCCGAGCCTGGTCTCTTTCCCCAGGCCGGGCCCCATAAAGACGGCGGCGTTCCCGGAGAGAAGATCGGAGACTTTGATCCTGTTACCGATCCGAACGCCCTGGCGAAAGCGAACACCCAGTTTTCGGATCGACGCGACCTCCCGGAGCGAGTACTTCGGCGTCGCCTTGTACATCGCGACTCCATAGGTGTTCAAGCCCCCTGCTTTCTCCTGGGCGTCGTAGATCGTGACGCCGTAACCTTTGCGGGCCAGCACGGCGGCGCAGGAAAGCCCGGCAGGTCCCGCTCCGACTACCGCGATCTTCTCGGGACGTTTGGGTTCGGGCGGAAGGGGCTCGTACTTCTCTTCAAACACGTGATCCATGGCGACCTGCTGGAGACGTCCGATCAGAATCGGCGGGCGATCCCAGCGGTTGTACACACAGGCTCCCTCGCAGAGCACTTCAGTAGGACAGACGCGCGCACACGACCCACCGAGCGGGTTCGCTTCCAGAATCGTCCTCGCCGATCCCTTAAGATCGTCAAACGCGATCTTTTTGATAAAAGACGGGATGTCGATTTGGGTCGGGCAGGCGACGATGCACGGCGCTTCGTAGCAGTAAAGACACCGGTTCGCTTCATGCACATACTCATCATGCGAAAACGGGGGGTGCGCGTCCGCCCAGCGCTCCTTCGCCTCTCCGGGCGTTAACTTGGGAGCGAGCTTTCTCTTTCTCATGCAGGTCCTTTCCATTCCATGGCCCGATCAAACGGGTGTCTGTTCGCCCTGATTATCGCGAACGAGGCCGCGCTCTTCCTCTGTGCCGGGGATCACGTTATCCAGTATGAGACCGAGTATAGCCGACACGGCCATACCGGTCGTACCGATGGCGTTGATGATATCAGCAATGGATTTGGGGAAGTTCGCCGAGAACCACTCTGATCCGGGAGCATATCCGAGGGCAGGAACACCTTTGAAGAACGCCGGTACCGATAGCCCCATGAACAGGGAGAATCCGATGATCAGCAGGTTCCGGTCCGAGTAAAGATCGGCTTTGGATATCTGCTGAATTCCGATGCCGGCGATCAATCCGAAGAGCGTGCAATAGAGAGCTCCCACCACAGGTTCGGGAATGGTCGCGCAGAGCGCGCCGAATTTGGTGAACAATCCCAGAAACACGAGAACGCCCGCGCCGATGAGCACGACATATCGCGACGCCACACGGGTGATGCCGATCAGTCCGATATTTTCCGAATAGCTTGTGCTGGCGAATCCGCCGAGACATCCGGTGATAAAACAGCCGATCCCTTCTGCGCCGATTCCTCGGGAGAGCTGTTTGGAACTGGGATCACCTGCGCCGGAAAGATACGAGACTGCGTGATAATCGCCGATCGACTCCACCATGGAGGCGAGGTAGCTCGCGAGAACGGCGAAGAAGAAGGCGAGGCTGAATTTCGGCATCCCCCAGGGAAAGAAGATCGTGTCGATGGGCTTGAACCAGGAGGTCTGCCCGACCGTGGCGAGTGAGACGTGTGCCGGGTGTCCCGGGGGAAAGAGCCCTGAGAGAGATCCGCCGAGGGCCGTGAGATAGCCGATGACGATTGCCAGAATGATCGGGAAGAGACGGAACAGGAGGGATCGCCTGGAGAGAATCTGCGAAAAGAGAATAATGAGAACGATGACGAATCCCGCTACCGGCCAGTATGTGCCCGCTTTGGGAGCACCCACTTCAAAGAGCGAAAGGCTGATCAAAATGATCACGGGTCCGATGACGACCGGGGAGAGTACTTTTCGGATTTTACCGATCAGACCGAACCAACCGATAGCCATCTCCACCAGGCTGCCGAGTATGACGGCGCCTGCGATGTACTGCATGGTGAGCGGGCCGTCCTTGTTGCAAGAGGCGATGATGGCGAAGAAAGGGCCAAGAAACGAAAAAGAGACTCCCTGAATAATGGGTAGCCTGCTCCCGATCGTAATCTGAACGAATGTGGCGAGTCCGGAACAGAGCATGACTGAACTGATAAGCGTGGCGATCTGCGGAGCATTCATTCCCATGAGCGGGCCGAGCAGCAGCGGCACCGAAACAGTAGCGCCGAACATGGTGAGTACATGTTGGGTGGCCAGTAGAAGGGCGCGCGGAAACGGAGGCTTATCGCCGAGTTTGTAGATAATGCGGCTGGTGATCGATTCCGTCATCGCACTCCTGACAGTTGTCTGACCGCTATTTCATCGCCTGTAACGATTCGTCGAGCAGCTCGAGTGCGCGATCGATTTCCGCCTTGCTGACGGTAAGCGCCGGCGTGATCCGGATCACATTCCCGTAAAGCCCGCCCTTGCCGATCAGCAGTTTTCTCTTCTTCGTCTCTTCGAAGAGCTGCGCCGTCGCTTCGGTGGCCGGCTCCCTGCTTTCCCGGTCATTCACGAGCTCGAGCCCCTGCATGAGCCCGATCCCGCGGACATCGCCGATGACATCGTACTTGCTCTGAAGGCGTTTCAGCCCCTCACCGAAGTATTCCCCATTCTCTGCTACCTGATCGAGCAGTCCTTCCTTTTCGATGAACTCGATCGTGGCGCTCGCAGCGGTCGAGGAGACCGGGTTACCACCGTATGTGGAAATCGTGAGCCCCGTGAATGAGTCGGCGACTTCAGGTGTGGCGATCGTAGCTCCCATAGGCGCGCCGTTCGCGATTCCTTTCGCCATTACCATGATGTCCGGCTCGACTCCCCAGTGGGAAATTCCGAACCAGTGTTTTCCTGTTCGGGCGAAACCGGTCTGCACTTCGTCTGATATATAGAGACCGTCATATTTCTTCACGATGTCGAAGACGATTCCGAAGTACTCGGGCGGCGGAATGATAAACCCGCCGACGCCCTGCACCGGCTCGGCGAGAAACGCGGCGATCTTGCCCGAAGTGGTCGTCTTGATCACTTCATCCACGTCCTGGGCGCACTGCACTTTGCAGCTTGGATAGGTGAGGCCGAACGGGCATCGATAGCAGTAAGCGTTCGCGGCATGCTTGATGCCGAGAATCTGGGTGCCCGTGGCGCGCCAGCTTGCGTGAGCGGTAAGGGTCATGGCGAGCGCCGAGCGGCCGCTGTAGCCATGGCGAAGCGCAACGACCTCCTGACGGTCGGTGTGAATCTTCGCGATCATGATGGCAGTTTCATTCGCCTCTGTGCCTGAGTTCGTGAAGAAACTCTTCTTCAAGCGGCCTGGCGCGATCGATGCGATCTTTTCGGCGAGCTTGACCTGCGGCTCCGTAATATAGAGCGTGGAGCTGTGCTGCAGTTTGGCATTCTGCGCATTCGTCTGCTCGACGATATCGGGATTGCAGTGGCCGGTGCTGACGGTGAGAATGCCGCCGAAGAAATCCAGATATTCGGTGCCGTCCTTATCGTAGAGTGTGGTTCCCTCTCCCCGTTCGAGGACGAGCGGTTCCTTGTAGTAGGTCGCTACCGAAGGCCAGAGGTATTCCTTTTGCTTCTTGATAAGTTCTTCACGGTTCATGAGGTCGCTCTTTTCTCTTTTCGCTCAGGATTTTGCCTGGTCGGTCAATGAATCGTACATCTCAGGCCGGCGGTCACGATAGAACTGCCAGACCCGTCGAACCTCTTCGATCTCGTCGAAGTCCAGATCCTCGACAAGCAGCTCATCCTGGTCTCGTGATGCCTGCTTGATGATCTGGCCCCGGGGGTTGCAGAAGTAGCTTTTTCCGTAGAACTCGCCGATCGACCAGGGGGCTTCCGTGCCGACCCGGTTGATGGCGCCGATGAAATAGCAGTTGGCAACGGCATGTGCCGGTTGCTCCAGCTCCCACAGATATTCCGATAGACCGGCGACAGTAGCCGACGGATTGAACACGATTTCGGCTCCCGCGAGGCCGAGTGCCCGCGCCCCCTCAGGAAAGTGGCGATCGTAGCAGATGTATACGCCAACTGTTCCTATCGCCGTCTGAAACACCGGATAGCCGAGATTGCCCGGCTTGAAGAAGAACTTTTCCCAGAACCCGGGGTGGCAATGGGGGATGTGTGTCTTCCTGTACTTGCCGAGGTACTTGCCATCGGCGTCGATCACGGCCGCAGTGTTGTAGTACGTCCCTGTACGCTCCTCTTCATAGATCGGGAGCACGATTACCATGTTGTGTTTCTTCGCGATTTCCTGAAACAGTTTTGTGGTCGGTCCGTCGGGAACCTGCTCGGTCATGTCATACCAGCGGGTGTCCTGGCTCGCACAGAAGTAAGGGCCGTTGAAGAGCTCCTGGAGACAAAGAACCTGCACACCTTGCTTGCCTGCGCTCTCGATGAACGGAAGCACTTTCTCCATGTAGGCTTCTTTGATTTTCTCGATGGAGCTGTCAGTCGAAATAGGATTCGATGTCTGTATGAGACCACTTTTTATGATACGCGCCACGGACGCCTCCTTTCAACGGAGGGGATCGGAACGACAGCATGGTTCCGGTTAGTGCAATGGATTCATTGAATTTACATGAGCAGCGCGACAAGTGTCAAGGGCCAGGCTCCGGGAGGATCTCCACTTTTGGCAGTCTTGACGCAGTATCCGGTGTGCCCGACCGGGTATGCAGCCGCTCCCGGAAGACCGACCAGGTGCTTCCACTCATCGGCCGGTCAGCGTCCCGGGAGTGACAGCTCGCTGAATATCCGGCCAAGTGTCTCCTCTCAACAACCGGTCGGGGTCCCGGGAGTGACAGCTAGCACGCCGCGCTCAATGCCCGCTTGCTCTTCGCCTTCCTTGCTATCTGAATTATCAGCATCACATCCTGAGTCACGGAGAATCGCAGTACGAATCGATCTTGGCGAACCTCGGCCGGGCTTTCTTCCGGCGCTGTCCGGAGACGTATGTGTTATCCCGTCAGTTCCGATCATAATTCCGCCTCTTGTCCCCCGATTAGTTTAGATTTTCTATCGATTTCAATAAATATTGCTTGACACATTCTGGGACCAGCCAGTCTGCACTGTCGCGAGTGACCCTCTGGCTCCCCACTCGAAGAGCTCTCGCTATCGTGAATCGTTTGGAATCGATTTCCTAGTTGGATTTGCAAAATCCCAGATAGCTCCTTGTGCAGCGCCTCCCACGAAGCCGAAAATGGGGGTGTTAGAATGTCTTTGGGGCACGGAGCGATCAGGGTGGATTGCCAAGAGGAGAAGAAGATGATGACGACGAAGACGAAGCGATCGATCGAGCAGCTTTCCAACAATGCCGTGATTCAAGAAGGAGATCGGGCGGTTCGAAACGAACATGCATTGCTGATTTCCATTCTCGAATGCCTGAATGAAATCGACAAACGATCTCTCTATTTGAAGGAAGGCTACTCATCCCTGTTTGCCTTCTGCACTTGCCGATGGCGCTACTCCCCATCCAAAACGGGGCGGTTCATCGCCGCCGCCAGATGTATGAAAAAATTCCCAGCGGCAAGAATGCTCCTGGTGGATCGCAAGATCACCGTGTGTGGCCTCGCCAAGATCGGCCGCCTCCTTGCTGAGGGGAATCCGGAAGAGATCCTTCGTTCGGTCTCCGGAAAGACATTTGTCGAGATTGAAAAGATCGTCGCTTCCCATCAGACTGCGCCGACTGTGCGAGAATCCGTGCGACCGATCGGCTTGATCGAGCCGGCTGACAACACCCCGAACCGAGAATAGAATGGCGACCTTTTCCAGAAGGAGGATTCCCGGAATCACACCCATGTGAGGCTGTCCAAAAATCCA
>JALGYY010000015.1 GCA_025782575.1 bacterium | reverse complement strand
GACGGTTTCTCCAGTTGCTTGGCATGTCCTTGTCACCGTGCTGCCCCTACTACCCCGCCGGAGTGACGTGCCGCTTCGGTCAGTCTGCGACACGCCATGCTGCCTTCGCCTGGAGAGAGACGGCTCGGCCTCCGGAGTTTGTTTTCTGTCGAGGCCACCTGTGGGTTCATTTGCGGGCTTTGTCGATCAGCTTCACCAGATTCGTTTCCTCCACCAGTGTGATCCAAGCTACGGGGCTTCTGACTCTTACCCCGGTGGGATTGACTCCCACTGAACATGCCAGCCTTCGCTGGACGCACTGCCTCCCGAAACCTTCGTCCAGCCTACCACGATTGAACTTACGACTCATGGTCCAGACAAGCTTGGTCTGCACTCGGCGCCAATCCGGGAGTCGAGGGATTCATGATCAAGCTGGGCCCCTTCATATCTTCAAGTACCATGAGACTTGTGTCCGTGGCCACGAAGCACGGAAGAAGATAAAGTCAATCTCCTCAGCAGGGCTGCCGACGAGGCTTGTTGGCGGAACGGATGAGTAAGAAGTCTCAACTGCGTCCCTCCCGTTTGGCCCCGTTGACACCTCGTACCGGGATGGTCTTGCCCCGAGGAGAGGAGTTGGGAACGATCGACTGAGATGCTCTTCAACACATTCGAATTCTGGATCTTCTTCTTCTTCGTGCTCCTCGCCGTGCACTCCACGCCCCATCGCGTCCAGAACCGGATCCTCTTGCTGGCTAGCTATTTGTTCTACGCGGCATGGGACTGGCGATTCCTTTCCCTGCTTCTCGTCTCGACGATCGTCGATTTCCTGGTGGCTCTCTGGGCCGCGCCGGGCCGCCCGACAAGGATTCGGAAGCGAGCGGTGGCGATCAGCGTCATCATCAACCTGGGTCTCCTGGGGGTCTTCAAGTACTATGACTTCTTCATCGGAAGCCTTCTCGCTCTTCTTGGCGCCTCGCCGGGTGTCTCCGAGCAGCTTCTCCTCAGCGCCGCCTTGCCCGTCGGCATCAGCTTCTACACCTTTCAGAGCATCGGCTATACTTGCGACGTCTACGCCGGAAGGCTCAAGCCGATCCGCTCCTTCCCCGACTTCGCCCTCTACGTCTCCTTCTTTCCTCAGCTCGTCGCCGGGCCTATCGAGCGCGCAGCGCGGCTGATCCCCCAGGTTGTTTCGACCCGGAAAGTCACATCTCAGATGCTGAAGAGCGGCGCTTATCTGATGGCCTGGGGTCTCTTCAAGAAGGTCTACATTGCCGACACCCTTGCCCATCCGGTCAACGTCGTCTTTGCCAGCGATTCCCCCACGGGTCCGGAAGTCTACATCGCAACCATGGCCTTTGCCTTTCAGATCTACTGTGACTTCTCCGGCTACTCCGACATCGCCCGCGGCTTGGCCCGGTGGCTAGGTTTCGAGCTCATGTTGAACTTCAACCTTCCCTACCTCGCCCGCAATCCCTCCGAGTTCTGGAGGAGGTGGCACATCAGCCTCTCCACCTGGCTCAGGGATTACCTCTACATTCCCCTTGGCGGAAGCCGGCGGGGAACACGAAGGACCTACCGGAATCTCCTGATCACCATGGTCCTCGGGGGACTGTGGCACGGTGCCCGTCTCAATTTCCTCCTCTGGGGTGCCTTTCACGGCCTCGCCCTGGCCATCCATCGGATGATGATTCGAGGCCGCGGCGTGGAATCCTACTCGAGCTCACCGTGGGTGAATTGCGGGAAGATCGTCGGAATGTGGCACCTGACCCTGCTCGGGTGGCTGCTCTTCCGGGTGGAGAGCATGGCTCAGCTCCGTCGCCTGGTCTCCGCTCTTTTGAGCTCATGGCAATCCTGGGAAAGCGCGATGGTCATGATCGCTTCCATGCTGCCGGTGGTGCTTCCACTGATCGTGGTCCAGGCCTGGCAGTTCAGAGCGCGTGAGATCGAGGTGTTCTCGCGGCTCCACTGGTTACTCGGGGCCGGCGTGATTGGCATCCTGTTGTCTTCGGTTCTGCTTCTCAATCGAGGAGGGGCGACACCGTTCATCTACTTCCAGTTCTGATGATTGATGCGGGATCGGATGTTCCGGTCAGCGGAATCTTCGAGATAGGCTTGGAGATCGATCATGGGTCGAAGCGATTGCACGGGTTTTTGGAGGGCGGCGGGGCAGCTTCTCTCGTGGAGAACGGCGCCCGCCTGCCTCCTCATGGCGCTCTCCGTAGAGGCCGTGGCTCGGCTCTGTCCGGTGATCCTCCCCAAGACCGTACACCAGCCGTTTCTCTACTCCGTTCGCGAGTCGGAACGTTCAAAGGGAGAGCAGATGCGCGGCGAGCTGATCACCTGGATCGGAAACGGACGAGGGGCCCGCGGCGATCTCTACCACGGACAATCGATCCAGCTGGCGGTTCTGGGATCCAGCACCACCGCATGTTCCCAGCTCTCTCAAGAAGACGCCTGGCCCGAGCAAATGCGTGCGCGACTGCCCGGAGTTCACGTGGACAACTTCGCCCGGGACGGTGCCTTCCAAAACGAGACGGTCCGGGTTCTGCGACACCTGACCCAGATCGGCCGCGAGTACGACGTCGTCCTGCTCATGATGGACATCAGCGAGCTAGGGCAACGAGACACGGAGAGGAAAGCGTTTCGACATTGGGGACAGTGGGCGCCGAAGGAAGGGTGGGTGCAAGCGGATTGGCTTCTCAAGCAGGAGGTCGAGAAGCAGATCCGGAAAGAGCCTCGCCTGAGGAGGCCGCTCCGGAAGCTGGGGCTGCTTGGCCCTACCGTCAGACAGCAGCACTGGATGCGACACCGAAGGGAACGGGTTCTCCGAGCCACGGAGAGGATTCAACTCGTCGACGAGGTAGCCGTCTTTGGTCAGGAGCGTCTTCGGTTCATCGACGAAGAGACGCGACGACTTCTGGCGGCGGCGCAAGAGCTGGGAGAGCGAGTCTATCTCATCTCCCAGCCGATGGCGTATGCCGAGGACGAACACCCTGACGTCGCGAAACAGTGGGCCCGGCTCTATCCGGTCCTTCGAGGGAAGAAAGAAGCTTATCGGAGCAACAAGTCCAAGGCAGACGAGGTTCGCCACAAGAACCGTCTCATGGCGGAGATCGCTTTGGAGGTCGGAGTGGAGGTCATCGACCTGGACGCTCAAATTCGTCCCCTGCTCCGGGACAGAGCCGACCTTTTCTACGATCGTTGGCACTTTCTTCCCGCAGGGAGCCGCATCGCGGGAAAGTTCGTCGCCGAAGTGCTTCGCGAGGACCTGAGCCCTCCGGCTACGGAAAGGTGAACTGGAGCAGGTTCGACTTCTCGCAATTCCGGGAGTCGATTATCTGAGTCAACACGGTTCGGCCGCTGGCTCCGGCGGGCACGCGAATGGTCAGGGTGGCGATGCCGACCCCGTTGGCCCTGATCTCGCCGCCGTTTCTGGGATCGTCGATGTCGATCGAGAGACCCGGACAGAGGCCGAAGGTGAAGGACCCCTGTGCCAATCCGAAGACGAAGAAGACCTTTCGATTGGGGATGTTGCCGATCGCCGTGTAGACGTTGTTCGTTGCCGGCTCGCCCGGGCTGGGATCGAACAATATCCTGGGCACCGGCCCCGTGAGCTCCACCCAAGATTCGGCAAGGGCCTGGCCCAGCTGGAGCAGCCCCTGCGAGTTGAAGTGGACGAAGTCATTCTCCAGCAAGAACCCATCGGTGTCGACCATGATGGCAAACGGGTCGGAATCCGCGACGTTCAACTGAGCGGTTCGAACCACGTCCACGAAGGGATAGTTGCCGAAGAAGTTGAGCACGCTGTGGACTCGCCCGATCACGACCGGAAGGTCCAGAACCCCCAGGTCGTTGCGGAGACTTGCGATCAACTGAGTCAGATTATCCTCATACTGGCTCGCAGACGAAATCTCACGCGCGTCCGACTCCCCCTGCATCCAGAAGAACCCCGCGAGCTCGGTGGTATGGCCCATCTGACCGAGTGCCGCCAGCGCCTGTTGGACCACGGCGATGAGCTCAACATACAGCTTGCCCGCCGGCGCGTTCCATTCGTCAGCAAGTGTGGTTCGGGGCAGGGCGAACTTCACGATGGCTACGTCATCGGTCCTGGAGTCCTGGAGCAACCTTCCCAGCATGATCTCGGCACCAAAACCGCTGTCGATCGCAAAGGTACCGGAACCATTATCCGGCTGCGCTTGAAGGGCAATCCAGTTTCCCGACTCGATTCGAAACGCGGGATTGCAGATCGACGTCGACGGACCCATCTCGTACCAAAAGAGGACGTCGTTCTGGGGATTGAGACCGGCCTCAAGTTCGTACTCCTCCAAGGCGGCGCCGACGGCATTGGACTGTCCCGCCAGGACGTAGACCTTGACGACGTCCTGTGCCGACACCGGAGCTCCCCCCAGGAACGCGATTGCGAAACCGGAAATCCACGCGGCGACGGATATCCGGCAATCCATAACGATCCGAAAAACCATCAGTTGTCCTTTCA
>JALGYY010000020.1 GCA_025782575.1 bacterium | reverse complement strand
GCCCGCTACCCTCTGCCGGCGGCGGTCGTTGTCCATTCGGTGTTCCGGAACGCAGCGAAACCGTGACTTCGAAGAGCCGGATGCGTTAATTGCGCATGTCCGGATCTGTGGGGGGCCCTTCCCGATTTCGGAAGAGTCGAAACGTGGCAGCTTACATCGGCTTGACACCCCGACGAAGTCAATCGGGGAGCCAGGATCCCCAGCTCCGGATCACGAAAGCGGGCGATGGAGACTTGCGACGTCTGCTCGTACAAAGCGCCCAATATCTGCTGGGACCGTTCGGACCGGATACTGCGCTTCGACACTGGGGGCTGGCACTTGCCGAGAGAGGCGGAGCGCGAGGAAAAAACGCGCTGTAGTTGCGGTGGCCAGGAAACTTGCAATTCTGCTGCACAGGTTGTGGGTAACCGGTGAGGTCTATGAGCCGGCGGGGGAACTCAAGACACAACTAAACCCGGCGACATGATCCGTATAGGAGGCAACTGACGCGAGGGAGTCTAGAAAGACTATCGACAGATCCCTACAACAAGCAATGTTCGTACGCCGTGTCCAGGTGACTGCGACCTGTCCCTTGGCCCAAATTGCTTTGGGAAACCGCTTTGGAGATGGCAGCACCTCGGGCGCGCCGGACCACAAATTGCACCGAGCCCCAATATACTGGCTCACATGAGTGCGTATGGAAGGATGGCGCTACGAATTGCTTGTAAGGATCCGGCCACCAAGTTGGCCTTGACGTATTCGACCTTCTCATGGAAGGACAGGGGTCTCAGGGTCTCGGGCGGAAACAGGATCTCCCCATCTGCCAGATTTCGAGAAACTGTTTCCCTGGGACACGACCGCCATAAGGTCGAGTGGGCCAACGCGGACGAGTTGTTGGGAGAGACAGCCTGGCTCCCGCTTCGGCACGCCTATTCGATGGTCCAGCCTCTTTGACTAATCGTTCTTAGCGGCAAATCCACACGAAATCGGGGAAGGTCGTTTTCGTTCAAGCGATAACGCCCGCCTATGCTGGCTCCTTCTCCCTGCCCGCCCAAGAATTCCACCGATTCTGCCCTTACTTCGCCTGCGTCGATTCGGCTTCCCTCGAGATTCCAGCGGCCCGAGCGCAGAACGGGCACAGGATTGTAAGCGACCTCGATCTCCAGCCTCAGTCGGTCACCGTTTTCGAGTATCATTGTTGCTACTGCACCCGTGGTCGCACCGTCGCGTTTTCCGGTGATTTCGTAGGCACTTACCACGCGCGGTCGGTAGCCTCCATCGATCCATTCCTCGAGCGTCGCTTCTCCATCGACGGCACATGCAGGAGCGAGGAAACAGCTCACAACAAAGACGGCGATCAGATTTCGCACCAGGTCCCCCTACGCAAGCACATTCGGACGACAGCATACGTGACAATTCCTCAGTGTACTCTTGTTCCGCGCCTACTCCAATGTCGACGTGATCGACGTTTTCTTGTCCACAATGGGCACAGTAGTCGTGCGCAGTCGTCTCCATGGCAGGCAAGTATGGTAGAAAGAGATCCACCCGATCCGCGGAAAACGGTGGGGGCTGACACCGATTGCCAACATCGCTGGATAGTTGCTTCGCGGCTGAGTATTTTGACCTCGCGGATGTTATAATAGCGATCAGCATCATCGGGTATGTCAGTGGATGTGCTTCTTGTTCCTAGGACTGAGCATGATAAAGAATGTAATCGAGAATTTTCCTAAGTTCAGGGTCGGACAATTGATCCATCACAAGAAATTCGACTATAGGGGCGTCATCTTTCAGGTCGATGCGATTTTCAAAGGAACGGATGCGTGGTATGAGCAGGTGGCAAAGTCAAGACCCCCTAGGGATCAACCTTGGTATCACGTTATGGTTCATAACTCGGCGAGTACGACCTATGTGGCGGAGCGGCATCTCGGAGAAGACATGGAGAAGACTCTGATTAATAACCCGATCATAGCTAAGGTATTCTCTTCCATTGAAAATGGTGAGTATCGACGGATACTACATTAAGACTGGGATAGTAGCATGCCTGATACGAGCTACCGACAGATTTTCCGAGCCCCTTGTCCATACAAAGAACTCTATCCGAGCGGAAACGGGACGTCACTCCCTATAGATGGCTAATCATGCAACCCTATAAACCTGAATGCAGCCGTGTCCAAAAGGTCATTGCCTATCACTTGGCGACCAAACATCATCTTGATCACTATGCTCGGGCGCCAGGCTACATGGAGTGGGCTACCCAGCCCAATCCGTTTCGATCGTATGAGGGGACAAACCACATCCGCCTGCCTTTTGTTGAATACGATTCCACCGCCTCCTACGAAGCCCTCTATGATCGGAAAGGACACCCTGTCAAGCCGGTTACGCTTGAGAACGTCGCAGCATTTCTCGAGCTCTCCTTGGGCCTTTCAGCATGGAAGTCGACTCCGGGCGGTTCTTGGGTCCTTAGAATGAACCCGTCAAGTGGAAACCTCCATCCGACGGAAGCCCATCTCTTGCTCCCTCCTCTTGAAAGGGAATCCGCCGGGGTATTTCATTACAACTCGTATTTCCACGCCCTGGAACCGAGGGCTGCGATTGCTCACCCAGTTTGGAAACAAATGGAAGGCTATTTCGGAAGTCGGGGTTTCTTGATCGCTCTCACGAGTATCTTTTGGAGAGAAGCGTGGAAGTATGGAGAAAGGGCCTTCCGGTATTGTCAACATGATACCGGACATGCCCTCGCGGCTTTAAGTCTTTCAGCTGCACTCTTGGGTTGGAAGGTGACGTACCTCCATACGGTTTCGGATGCGGCGGTACGAAGGATCCTAGGATTTGATCGGATGAAATGGGCGCCGCTCGAAGAAGAGCAGCCCGAAGCTCTTTGCTGGGTGTCCCCGGCTCAACATGGAGAGATTCCGAGGGATCTACCAGAGGAACTCGTCCGCACCTTTGACTCCTTGGAGTTTCAAGGGCATCCGAACCGTCTTAGCCCTGAACATGTCCACTGGAAAATCATTGATGAAGTCGCTGAAGCCAGCGGCAAACCAACAACGATTCGCAGGAAAACTCCTGTTCACGAAGAGCCTTTCCTGAAATCAATGTCTATTGAGATTCAAGCGGCGAAGGTGATCCGTCAAAGACGAAGTGCCGTCAGTTTTGATGGTGCGACATCTATCTCCAAGGATCAGTTTCTATCGATCCTGGATCGAACCCTTCCCCGAATTGTACCGCCTTTTGATCTTGATCTTGGAGAACCTCATGTACATTTCCTCCTCTTTGTGCACCGTGTCACCGGATTAGAATCGGGACTGTATTTCTTCATTCGAAACCCAGAGGACGAGGGGCAGATTCGGTCTCTTACCCGGGAAGGATTTCTTTGGAAACAGGTCGAGAACGAGTTTCCTCTTTATCAGCTGATCGAGGGTAACATGGAAGAGGAAGCGTCACTCGTGAGCTGCCGCCAATCGATTGCGGGAGACAGTTGCTTTTCGCTCGGAATGATCACCAAGTTCCTCCCTGTTGTAGAAGAAGGGGCATACTCTTACCGGCATCTTTTCTGGGAAACAGGAATCGTTGGACAAGTTCTTTATCTTGAAGCGGAGGCTCATGGAATCCGATCAACAGGGATCGGCTGTTTCTTTGATAATGAGGTGCATAGAATTCTCAGACTGAACGATATCACCTTCCAAAGCCTTTATCATTTCACGATGGGAGGAGCTGTTGAAGATACTCGGCTTCAAACCTGGCCGCCCTACACTCATCTGAAGTCTCCCGGGCTTATGAATACCTGATCAGGAGCCCGTAGTGTCCGAAAATTCGATCGAGTTGTATAGTCACGACTTGTGCTCCCGCTATCTCTACAAACAGGCCCCCGGCAATGGACAAAAACCCACATTCCTCCCGCCACGTGCGTGAGTCCTGCGCGCGCGGCCAGGTGACCGACGGCCATCCTCCCGCCACGTGCGTGAGTCCTGCGCACGCAGCCAGGTGACGCACGGCCATCCACCCGCCACGTGCGTGAGTCCTGCGCGCGAGGGCAGGTGGGCACGTGGGGGTGCACGAGGGTTCTGGTGCTTGCCCGGCTTGCGGATCTCTTCGTGCATCGGGGAACACCGCGATACATCCGGTCAGACAACGGACCGGAGTTCACGGCAAAGCGGGTGCGAAAGTGGCTCTCACGGGTGCAGGTGAACACGCTGTTTATTGAGCCTGGGAGCCCTTGGGAAAACGGTTATGTGGAATCATTCAACGGAAGGCTCAGAGACGAGCTCTTGAACCGGGAGATCTTCTACTCGCTGATCGAGGCCCAGGTGTTAATCGAAAGATGGAGAAGTTTATACAATCACGTCAGGCCGCATAGTGCCCTGGGGTACAGACCACCGGCACCGGAAGCGATCGATCCAGCTGTCAGGAAGATCACTTCTAGCAAAGTGGGAGGACAGAAAAAACTAACTCAGGAAGTGGTACAGTAATGGGGGGCAGGTCAATCTATGACGCTACACACGAGCCAGCGCACGGCCCCCCACAGATAAGTGTTTCCGGTAAACCCGGTACGGTTCAGTTTTAGGAACCGGCCGGGTCGAGGTGGGCTACAAGTCGCTCCACATAGGCGTACCCGGCATCCTTTTCCAGGTGATATCCATCCCGGAAATCGCTTGTCCCGAACCGGGCGAAAGTATTCCTGGGGAAGAAAGTGACATGGGGACATTGATCGGCCAGACCCTCCAGGCGCGCCCGGGTGATCCGGTTGAGCCTCAGATTCTCCTCCGACAATGCCAGGGGATTGTATTCTCCTTCCAATAGAACAACGGAAATACCCTTCTCTTCACAAAATCGGATGAATGTCCGAACCACGGCAACCTGGCCCTCGATGTTCTCTTCGGCGAGGGTTGTGGCGAGCCTCTTCAGATGGATCTCTAACAGTTTGTCATCGGGGATATTGGTCACCTCCACTTTGCCCAGGGCTTTTCGGGCGCCGATCGCTTTGTCCCAAAGGCCTCTAAAGACGAAGGAGTATTTATACTCCGGCAACACCTCCGCCACGAATATCTCGGCGAGGATGCCGCCGGCATCTTTCCAGAACGCCCTATATCCGAGCTCCCGAAAGAGCGTCACCCAGTAACCCCGCTGAGGCGGACCAAGCTTGGCCGCTGAAAATGCCGGGCGGCGGGCGAGATCGGATTCGGAAAGATAGAGAAGGATACGATCCGGTTCACGGGCCGCTATATGGTCCTTATATAATAGATAGTCGATCGGCCCCAAACCGGGCATGCTGAACATGCCCATGTCGCGATGCTTACGGGCATATCGCCCGAACAGGGCTTCCACCTGGCTCGACCCTACGGCGAGGTTTCTGAATCCCGTGCGGTGTTTAGCATCTTTGGCGATCCCGTAGGCTATGACGGAGTTCTGGCGCCACCCCACATCATCGGTTGAGAGAAGTGTCCGGTAGACCATCCAGCTGATGGGATTGCCGAGGAGGGCAACTCGGAGAGTCATCACGATCATAAAGGCGACCCCAATCGTTCGGATATTCCCCCGGAGCTTCCGGACGATCCACCACCCCAGAAGAAGCCCGAGCAAGGTGAGACACAGCCGGATCCAACATCCATCGCTCACATTGCCAAGCCGGGTCACCAGTTTTCCCAGCAGAGAACCGTTAAAACTGAAAATAGAAAAACTCATGAGCGCCATATTCACCCCATATCACCATCAAGTAAATGACGACTACCAGTAGGGGAAACCGGAGGGGCGCGGGAATCGCGCCGACAGTTCGAACGTCTCCGGAACGTGCTTGAAATAATTGGACCATCAGGACAAGCCAAGAGTGAAAGATTATTTGTCCCAGGTAGTAGGCCCAGGCGTCGGACGGCGCGGCCAAGTGAAACAGGATTCTTCCCAGCATGTGCCAGGCCTGGCCGAGCGATTGAGAACGGAAAATCAGATAACCCAGACAGGTCACGTGGAACATAAAAACCACGCGGATTCCGAACCATATCCTCGCCGCGATCCCCGTGAGGGGAAATCGAGGCAGCCCCGCGTGGAGCACACGCTCCACAACCAGGATTGCCCCGCAATAAGCGCCCCACGCGACGGAGTTCCAATCCGCACCATGCCACAATCCCCCCAGCAACATGGTCAGGAAAAGATTGCGGTAGGTGCGCCACTTTCCCCCCCGGCTTCCGCCGAGAGAGATGTACAGATAGTCTCTCAGCCAACTGGAGAGACTGAGATGCCAGTTTTTCCAGAATTCACTCGGCTTCGTGATTAAATAGGGAAAGAGGAAGTTGGTCGTGAGATTGAAGCCCATCAGGCTCGCAACACCGATGGCAATATTTGAGTAGCCGGCGAAGTCCCCGAATACCTGGAACGCGAAAGCGTAAACCCCCAGAAGCGCCTCGGCGCCGCTCGATAGGCCCTCCGTGGCGAAAACCCTTTCGACGACCTTGCCCAGATTGTCGGCCACGAGAACTTTGAGGAAGTACCCCCAGCAGATGAGCCACAGCCCCTGTCGGATTCCTTCCCCTGTGATTCGGCGGGGCGCGCGGACCTGCGGGAGCAGGCGACTCGCCCTCTCGATCGGACCGGCCACGAGTTGGGGAAAGAAGGCGACAAAAAGTGCGAAGTTGATAAAATTCCTTTCCGGCTGCAGCTTCCGGCGGAAAATGTCGATTGTGTAGCTCAAAGTTTGGAACGTGTAGAAGGAGATCCCAACGGGGAGAACAACATTGAGTGTAACGTCATCCACGCGCCAGCCGAACGAGGCGGCAAGAGTTTCGAAGTTGTCCGAAAAGAAATTGAAGTACTTGAAAATACCGAGCATACCCAGGTTGGCCGTCACGCTGAGCGACATCAGTAGCTTTCTGCGTTTGGGATCTTCCGTTCCGTGTATCCCGCGGCCGCAGAAGAAGTCAACAATGGTGCTGATAATGATGAGCGAGAGGAATTTCCAGTTCCAGCTCCCATAGAACCAATAGCTCGCCAGGAGGAGCATACGGTTCTGCCACCTGTGATTCAGAAGGCGGTAGAGAAAATAGACGAGGATGAAGAATCCGACGAATTCAAGCGAGTTGAACAACACAGCTCTTCTCAGACCTCCGGCATCAGCGCTTCATAGGAAACGGCAACGACCCTCTCGATCGGATCGCCCAGCTGGTTTCCCCTCAGCGCCTTCGACTCGATAAGGATCCGCTCGAATTTCCCCCGGGGCTGATCGAAGTTGTGGACGGGCATCTGAGAACCTCCTGGCTAGGAGTAGAGGATACCAGAGCTTATCGGCAACGGAGAAATAAGTATTGTGTCCCGAATGGCACTAACTTAAGCCTTCTGGTAGTGCACGTGGCTGTAATCTTGCCTGGATTCAGGCTCGGAGACCTGCCTCCGATATTTTTCGAGGGACCGATTCCCCGAACAGCCCTGGTTATGAAGACCGTCCTTCCCGGGGAGCCAGTGAGAGAGACCCGTCAGAGATGGCGGGTTTTTCTTTGGATGTCGTACTTTGACGCCGGGGCCAACAAGGGTTTGCATTTTCAACAGCTCCGGGAAAAAAAGTCGGGTGACCCTGTCGCAATTTGTCCACCGTTGTCGCTTAGTGGGCGAGAGACAGCGCGGGCTCACCCGAGCATACCCCACCAAAGGAGCGCGAAAATGAAAGTCAGTGGAATGAACACCGCGGCGAACGTGACCCCAGCGGAACTTGCGAAGCCCAAGAAAAAGGCCACCCAAATCACTCAGAAACCGGCAGATTCGGCTCAGCAGACCAGGAAATCCGCAGAGCGTCTGGCCAAGGCCATTGTTACACGGTTCATCGCCCTATCACTGTCGGTCTTAACCGCTGTCTGGAGCGGGTACGCGGCGGCCGACATGGCGCCGCTTCTCGGGGAGGGAGCTTCGGGACCCCCGGCAGCGCCGGCCTCTTCCGGTGGGATCATGCAGATTCCTTGCGGGCCTTGTCCTTTCACTGTGGATTTTTCTGATGTCGTTGGGGGCGATGGTAGTGGCACGAACTATGACGGAATTGTCACGAGCGGGGGGGTCGAGTTCGCGGAGAAGTTTGTCGGCCAGGTTCTCAGCGCCAACGGAAACTTCGACGTGCTCACCTGCCCCGGCTCGGTAGGGGCGCTTACCCTCGGCCTAGGTCTTGCGAATCAAAACTTGAGTGTCGTTGATTTCGGCGGTCCCAATAACGGTTTGCTCGGTAACGGGCCGACTGGTTATCCGAATTTCTCCTCGATAGGTGAAGGCTCGGTCGCAGTCCTTTTCAGTCATGACGTATCGAAAATCGGCTTCGATGTTGTCGGTGCGACCGACGCGGGCGGCAACATCAACATCTGCTTCTATGAGCGGGACGGTACGCTGATCGGTACGGCCACAGTTGCCGCCGATGACACCTGTTATCTCTGGATGACCCAGTCGGGACAACAAAAGATCGCCGGAATCTCCCTCGCCAACGATGATTTTGGGGGGGTTGGATACGATAACTTCTGCTTCGACTCGAGCTCGACCGCCACGGGGATCGAACTACCCGTTCAGGATGGTCCCCAGATTCGAGTTTCCGTGCATCCCAATCCCACACGTCAGAGAACGACTGTCTTCTTCCGCTCGACCGGGGCTTCACTTGTCGAGGTATTTGTGTACAAAATCTCTGGGCAGCTCGTACGCAAACTCGTCGATGGCAGGAGTCTTCCCGCCGGCGAGCGTTCGATCACCTGGGATGGCCGCAACGATTCAGGAGCGCCGGTAGGATCCGGAGTGTACTTCATACAAATTCGAGATGGCAGACGTTCCCATAACAAGAAAGTTTTGCTGGTTCGGTAGGAACGGGTCACACTAGAAGGGCCCAGAATTTCGAAAACGCACCGCCTGTCCCTTCCATTAACTCCATCCGTCGCCAGGAGATCCAGGTTCGCCCCGATCATCCGGTATGACTGCCTGAGTATTCCAGGTAGGTGAATACTTTGGCAGTCACGTCTCTTCTATAATAATATGAGCGTGCAAGTGACCGCCTTTGTGTTAACCGCTGGGTCAGATTTCACGTCCTACCCGGGGAGGCTGGGAGTGAGACCTGTTTTTGCCCATGTGGCCTAGGCGGGTTTTTCTTTGGATTCAAGGGGTTACGGGCTTGCTCCGGCCAAGCGTAAAACACACCGGAGAAACGAAAACGAACTTTTGCTCGTCTGGTTAGTACATGTCTCGGGTCTCGGCATACTAGCCAGAGATAGACAGCGAAAGGCCCCGGCAGTGATTCGCCAGGGCCTTCCCGCTTTCGACCGAACTCTTAGAACCAGTCAATGAAGTCCCAGAGATTCGGGAACCAGGGAGGAAGAAATCCAAACATGTCGATCTCCTTTTGATTCTGGCCTGGCGTGATTGCCGTGCCTTCTAGCCCTGTACCGGTGGCAGGAGACAGTTCCCGTGGGGGTAAGCATTTTTCTTTGGCCCGGCGGGACCCACCCGGGAGTCTCGGGTCTATGTGGATTTGAGCCAATCTGATAAGGTTTAGTCATGGCCCCCGATAAACCCATCGAAGACCCGGAACGTACGATTCCTGATGCGGGGATCAACCGTGAATTTCCCCAGAAGATCGGTAACTATCTAATCCGTCGGTTGATCGCCTCTGGAGGAATGGGAACAGTATACGAAGCGCTCCAGGAACACCCCCGCCGCCCCGTTGCTATCAAAGTCATGCGCGCCGGCATGTTTTCGGAGGCGGGCCTTCATCGTTTCGAATTCGAGGCGCAGCTGTTGGCAAGATTGCGGCACCCGGGCGTTGCGCAGATCTACGAGGCAGGCACACACCGAGAGGCCGGCGCCGATATTCCCTTCTTCGCGATGGAGTACATCCCGAATGCCCGGCGGATCACGGATTACGCTACTGATCACGGGCTTTCTACACAGGAAAAGCTAAAGCTCTTCATACATGTCTGTGATGCAGTCCACCACGGTCATCAACGCGGGATCGTCCACCGAGATCTCAAGCCGGGGAACATCCTTGTCGATTCCGCCGGGCATCCAAAGATTATTGATTTTGGAGTAGCACGTGCAACAGACTCCGACATGGCCGCCGCGGCTCACCAGACGGAGGTGGGACAGCTGGTTGGTTCGCTCCAGTACATGAGCCCAGAGCAGTTTGATGCTGATCCGAACGACATCGACACGCGTAGCGATGTTTACGCCCTCGGTGTCGTGCTTTACGAATTGCTGAGTGGTCAGCTTCCGTATGAGATAAGGGGGACACGAATCCACGAAGCAGCGTCGATGGTGCGGGAAACTGAGCCTGTGCCACTCGGTCGAATCGAGCGATCGTTGCGAGGTGATTTAGAGACAATCGTTCAGTGTGCGCTCGCAAAGGACAGGGACCACCGATACCAGTCTGCGTTCGGACTTGGAGAGGACATCCGACGCTATCTCTCGGGGGCGGCCATCGGGGCTCGACAACCCACGCTAGCTTATCAGCTTCGCGTGCTTGTTCGGCGGAACAAGCCGTGGTTCGCTGCCGCGGCGATCGCACTGTTTTGTGTGCTTGGTGGGGGCGCACTCAGCACGTATTTGTATTTTCGGGCCGAGTCCGCACTTGCAGAGGCTGAACTGCATGCTGAGCGTTCGAAATCTGCTGTCGAATTCCTGAGCGATGCGATGTACAAAACTTGGCCGCGTGGCTGGGGGCACCAGGCGAGTATCGCCGATCTGGTTGCTGCCTTGAGTGAGCGTGTCGATGTAGTCTTCGCCAAGGAACCGGAAATAGCAGCTCAAATTCACAGCACCCTCGGCTGGGCATCGATCCCACTCGAAGAATTCGAAATGTTCGAACAACACTGTAGATCCGCGCTAAACCTTCGACGCCAGGCTCTCGGGCCACTTGACGAAAGCACGCTAACATCCCTTGAAGACGTCGCGCTCGCCCAGACCATACGAGCGAGATATGAAGAGCTTCTAGAGACACGCCGTGAAATCGTTGACTTATGCGCGGGGAAATTCGGAGAGGACAATATAGAGACGCTGGAAGCCCGAGATGGTCTGGCGGAAGCCTACGAGCTCTTGGGGAGTTACAGGGAAGCGCGGGAAATCGCTTCGGACTTGGTTGATCTCTGCCAGGCAACTCTGGGGGAAGAACACCCTACGACGATTTTCGGCATGTCGCACCTCGCCAATATTTACCTCAAGCTTAATAATCGTGATCAAGCCCTCGAATTGGCTCAGCGCGCCTATGCCATCGCGGAGGCGCAATTCGGAGCAGAGGACCATACGACCAAGTGGGCGCGGAGCGTCCTCGCTGCGGCCCTCATATCAGTTGCTCGACTGGAGGAGGCAGCGATCCTCTACGATCAGGATGTCCCACAGGATCCGGGCATTCTAAAGGTTTATCAGGGTGCGCCGGAGATTAGTTTGGATGGACCGCAATTATTGGTGATGTGGGAGACTTGGTGCCCATTCTCGCAGCGCGTCGTTCCGATTGTGGAGGAATTGCATCGTCGATACCAGGAAGCGGGGCTAAGAATCGCGGGCCTCACGCGCGTCAACCGAAGCTCCAGCGATGAACGCGTCGAGCTCTATATTCGAGATCATGGGCTCAGCTTTCCCATCCTGAAAGATAGCGGTAAGTCCTGGAGTTATTTCGGGGCGACGGGGACGCCGTACGTTGTGCTGCTCGTCGATGGTCGAGTTGTCTGGAAGGGCAGTGTGGGTACTCCGGCTGACCTTTCCGAGCGACTTGTCCGTCAACTGATGCTAGCCGCCGCTACAAACCCATGAGGCGGAGTAGTACCCCACCCGGGGAGGCTGGGAGAGAGACCCGTGGGCAACCGCGGGTCTTTCTGCTTCTGGGGCGGGATGTAGGGGTTTGGGGGTGAGTGTGTGTGGGGGCAGGCTGGCATGTGCTGGGATCGGCGAGTGTGGATGGCTCACCTCTCTGGGTCTCTGGGTTGAGACCGATTTTCTGTAACTTCTGCGAGGTCAACGCAGACGAAATTATTTGGAGGGACCACGGTATATTAACTAATTCGCCTCCGGATCTGGCGCGATGCCCTTGAGCACTTCGCCCCAGTTTTCGACGACGATGAGTTCGGCTATCGGAGGGGCTTCAACGGCTTCGGCGGCTTCCAGCGCCTCTTTGTCCTCTTTGATCATGAGGAAGCGTTGCCCGTCTGGTGAAATGTCATAGGGTCTATTGGCGGTAAACGTCAAGTACTCGCCGCCGAACAGCTCTTCGGGATTCCCAACCGCAAAGTCAGGCTCCGTTTCTATCCTCACCGCCGTCATCTGACCGGAGTAAGACCAGTAGTAAAGTTCCCGGCCATCCGGAGCCCAAACGGGATACTCTCCTCCCCTGGTCGAGATCAGCCACTTCCCATCATCGATATTGGGGAAAGGCCGAATGTAGACATTGTGCCCACCGGGTATCTTGATTTCGTGGGTCTCGTAGGCGATCCAGCGTCCGTCTGGAGAGATCGCCGGATGTAGTTCATCGTAACTCTCCGCCATGAGCGGACGGGCGGTGGGTTCATCATCGAGCGAAAGTGCCCAGATGTCCGAATTCCCAGTCCCCTGGTGGAAGATCAGAGATCTGCCGTCTGCCGACCACGTGTAAGCCGAAAGACCAATCCTGCTCACATGCAGAGTTTCAACGGGACCGGTTCCATTCGCCGCTATCGATGACAGATGAAACGCACCTTCCCGCAGAGAACCAAAGACTATCCGCTGGCCGTCGGGTGTCCACACCGGAGAACTGGCGCCTTGCGGCTCGTAAGTGATTCGCTGTTGGGTAACAGGTTCACGCGTCAGGTCAAGGATCCAGATGTCCTCCTTGTCAGAGAAGTCCAGCGGGTCATTGAAACGGACGGCTGCGTGTGTGCCGTCGGGTGACAGATCGACTTCGCGGTAAGGGCGTGGCGGCGCATGTATGGGTTCCTCGATTCCCTCTCGGTCGACCCAGACCAGCGTGCGCGCCACGGAAACTTGGGGCGGGTCTTCAGAGCCAGGGACGTAAACCAAAGTGCCTTCGGCCGAGAAATCGAAGAGTATCGGGAAACTGGGTTGTGGGAACAATGTCATGTTTTCTTCCGTTACTGGAACGGCTGGGCCGGTGATCTCGAGTCTGCCGGCGTCGAAGGGCGCGGCCATTAGCGCCCCCTCCTGCCGGTAGGTGAGGTGGCCGGTTGGGTGGTAGAAACCACCCAGAGCGCCCTCCACCAGGAACTCTACCTCCCCGGTCTCCAGGCTGAAGGCGGCAATACGTATTTCACTCCAGGACTTGCCGGCCACGGCAGTGAAAATCACGCTTCTCCCACCAGGCAGGACAACAGGGAATACGACCATGAGAAGCCCATGGGATTTCATGAAGGACTCATCCATGAGGTCCTCGACCGGACCGCCGGCAGCGGATATGCGCTTCACACCTTGTCCCCTTTCCGAGGAGAACACAATGTGGCCATCGTCCCCCCAGCCGGCGCCCAGGTCGGCTGCAATGTCGCACAGGGTGACGGAGGGGCCGCCCTGGACGGACACCTTTTTCATCTTGTCATGGGTAAAGAATCCGATCCACTGACCGTCGGGGGAGAAGAATGCAGAGACGGCGTCTTCGGTCCCCGCAATGGGCCGGGCGTCGTCGAGTCGGTTCAGCCGGCGGAGAAAAAGCTGGTGTTGATTCGGTCCCGTATCCGCGACATAGACAAGGAGCGTGCCGTCCGGCGAAAGGGCCATGCCCGTACCTCCGCCATCCTCTTCCATGGGCTGGAGCGGAGCGTCAGGGCTGAGGTTGATCGAGTACCGGCGGATCGGTTCGGGCCGGGTGACCGGCGAGGGTTTGAGGTTCCAAACGACGAGGCTCGTCGCGAGCACTCCAAATGCGACTGCGGCCAATACCGAGGCGATTAGTTGCGGCCGAGTGATTCCGGGCTTATCCACGGTGGGACCCAGGGCGGGGACAGCCCCCGAGGGATCGGACGAGGTTTCGCCGATTTCAAAGCGCGCCTCACCGATGTCGCGTAGCCGACGTTGCGGATCCTTTTGCAAACATCGCCAAAGGAGAATTCTTATGCGCCCGGGCGTCTCTTTAGGCAAGGCGTTCCAATCGGGTTCTAGTTCAATGATCTGCGCGAGTATATCGGTTACCGTTTCGCCCCTGAATGGACGCCTTCCTGTCAACGCTTCATAAAGACAGCAGCCGAAGGCCCAGATGTCTGTGCGGCGATCTATGGTCTTGCCGCGCGCCTGCTCCGGGCTCATATAGGCTGGGGTTCCCAGGATGGTCCCGGCCTGGGTCATGGCCGCGGTGATGGTCGGGCTGTTTTCGAGGTTTTGGGCGTCGGCGCTCTCAGGGGCGAGGGCTCGCGCCAGTCCGAAGTCCAGGATCTTCACCTTGCCGTCGGGTCCGATCATGATGTTTGCGGGTTTCAGATCCCGATGGACGATGTTCTTTTCGTGGGCCTCCTCGAGTCCCGCGGCAAGCTGCAACGCCAGTGAGAGGGCATCCTCCACAGGGAGCGGGCCCTTCGCGAGTCGCACAGAGAGGTCGACGCCTCCGGCCAGCTCCATCACGAGAAAGCTTTGACCCTCGGCCTCCTCCAGACCGTAAATCGCGGCGATGTAGGGGTGGTTCAGGGAAGCCAGCACCCGGGCTTCCCGCTGGAATCGCGCCAGCCGTTCGGGGTCATGGGACAATTCGGCGGGAAGAAGCTTGAGCGCAACTTCACGATCGAGCTTGGAGTCGCGGGCGCGGTAGACGACGCCCATACCGCCCTCACCCAGCTTGGAGAGGATCTCGTAATGGGCGAGGGTCTTGCCAATCATCAGGGGACTTTCGGTTGATTTGTGGTAGATCGACCGAACGGCCATGAGTGTAATCCATACCGATCTGGTTTGGAAGACCGGTCCCTCCAAAAAACTCAATCTGCACGAGTTGAGCGCTAGACCCACCGCCATCCGCCCGCCACGTGCGTGAGTCCTGCGCACGCAGCCACATGACCCACGGCCATCCTCGCGCCACGTGCGTTTGTCCTGCGCTCTCAGCCACGTGACCCGGTGTGCCCGGCACATGTCTCGGGTCTCGTGCGCCAGGCAAAGCTTGGGGAAGGAGGAAGCGAACGCGGAAACCTTTCACTGGAACCCAGTGGGTAACCAATCCCACCCGGTAAAGCTCGGCCAGCAGCCGGAACCGAGTGTTGCGCGGTTCGGGGTAACCCGAGACGTGAAGCTTTGAAGAACGAAAAAGTATCGGGAATCAAGGCGGGCTGCAATGGTTGCCATTCGCCGCTGGCATACCTTGCGGGAGACATCCCTCCCAAGCACACATCGGAAGGAACACGCGCGAACGAGGGCGTGAGTTGTGATGTCTGCCACTCGATCACCGGCTTCGATGGTGAGGTGCCCTTCAACTTCAATTACGTCATGGAGCCTGGCGAAGTGAAACAGGGCACCCGGCCAGGCATGGAGAGCGGCTATCATGAGATTGCCGTGAACGATTTTCTGGCCACCTCTGAGTTTTGCGGCATCTGTCACAACGAGAAAGACCCATTCGGAATGTGGGTCAAGGCGACCCATTTGGAGTGGAAGGAGAGCCCCTACGGCCAGCAGTGGATTACGTGCCAGGATTGCCACATGCCCCGTGCCGACGGGACCTTGACTGACGATGGCGATCCGGTTGAAGGTGTTCGTCAGCATACTTTCCACGGTGTGCATTTCCCGGAGAAGTTAGCCGGGGCTGTCGAAGTGTTGGTGTATCCACGCATGGGATCGGTTGAAGCTGGCGGCGAGATGATCCTCGACGTGACTGTGATGAATGCCAAGGCCGGACACATGATCCCCAGCGGGTCAGCGGAGGAGCGTGTGGTGTGGTTGCACGTCGAGGCAACCGACAGCGATGGCAAGTCGTGGCACCTGCCGGTCGACCGCAAAGGCTTCGATGGCGAGCATTGGACCATAGCTGATTCCCGCGAAATGGCGTATCAGGATATTGGCGATATTCGCGATGTGCCGGATTTCGCCGGCCTGAAACGTGACGGCGATGTTCCCTCCGGTGATCGCATCTACCGCATGCCTTACCTGGATCCACAGGGACACTTGACCATTGCCCAGTGGAATACGGCATCATTCGGTCCGGACTATCGGCTGCCCCCGCTCGAGGCCATAGCTGAGGTTTTTACGTGGCAGGTGCCTTCTAGTGTTGCCACTGGCGAGGTGCGGATGAGAGCGACCGTCTACATGACCATGGTTGTATCCTCGGTCGCAGATTACATGAAATTGCCGGGAACGGAAAAAGAACCGATGGTGATGAGAACCACCGAAGTTTCGTTGTTGGTGAGGTAATCGCAGGTAGGCGGAAGAGTATCGTTCTCTTCCAGCACTCAGCTATGCGGATCATGGCAACGTTCACGGGGACTATCGGCACATGTTGATCTCCTTTGAGAGAGACCCGTTTCAGCCCTTTGAGCTTAGGCTGGTTTTTCTTTTGTATCAAGGGGTTACGCGACCCTGTCCGCCGAGTCTAAAACACACCGGAGATACGAAAGCGAACTTTTGACCCAGCGGTTAACAGCGAGTCTCTGGGTCACGGGCGAAAAGCAGGATCTCCCCGTCTGTTAGACTTCAATAAGCTGCTTTCGAGAGGCACGGTAACCGTAACGTCAAGCGGCTAACGCGGACGAGTTTCTGGAAGGGACAGGGTTACGGGGTCCGCAAAGGTTTGCATCTCGGTGTCGGGAAGGACGGGTCTCGGTCTGCCGAAAGATATGATCGGGATTGCTGCAGGAAGCTACCGTCCATCCTAGTAGAATTCGACACCTTTCTCGCCAAGTCTTGCGCGAAAAGGCCCCGATTTTTTCTCGGAAAGCCGGCATGTTGCTCTACCGATACCAAGGGTTGAGTCTGAATGCGCCGAGCGACTTACTTCGATTTCCGATTGATCGTTCCTCTTTGATTCTCTCAGAAGTTCTTCCAGGCGACTCCGTAATTTTGCGAGCTCCACCTCCATCTCTAAGAAGAACGACGTAGTATCCGGGGCACGCGCGGAAAGATGGCGGCGGATTTTCTTGATCTCGCTTAGCCGTTGAAGAATCCTCTTATTGAGAGAGTAATCTCGTCCCACGAGGACAGAGGTGGAAACGTGGGTGGCGCTACCGATCTGGGCCACCCGAACACCGCGAAGCGCTGTCACACAGCCACCGACGATTCGCCCGCGGGAGACATCAACCGTCTCTCGCGTGGAGATCCTAGATTGGATGATTTCGCTAATCGCAATCACGCTGCCGGTCGCCTCGATATCCGCATCGATGATGAACTTTGCCCGAACCTCACCTCCCGCGATGATGCATTGCCCCTTGGCTCCGGAGATTCCACCCTGAACCGAGAGGTTTCCACCGGCCTTGATGCAGGTTGGTTCGACGAGCCCTCTTACATCGATATCCGCCGAAGCCTCGATCTTGTATCCCCCCAGCACGTCCCCCATGACCACGACGGACCCGGGGTGTGTTACATCTCCGGACTCCGGGCCGACATTCCCCTTGACGAGGTAGACAATGTCGACAGAGAGAACATTGTCCTTCCAGTTGAAACGACCGCTCGCGCTCGCGTAATACTCGCCCGTTTCACTTTCCAGTTTGACGTTCTTGCCCACACGTACTTTCACGGGCTGTGGGGAGGGGGGGGGGATCCTCTTTCCAAAAACATCGCAGCCGTCGTGGCCATCAATGGGCGGTATCACCCTTGCTAGTATATCACCTTCTTCTACGGATTTCTCGACCGCGTAGCGATGATAGTCGACGTTGTCGGTCTCCTCATTCAATAGAAATCCGGCATTGAAGAAGTCACGGTCCCATTCGATTCTTCCTTCTATCGGGGGGACGGGTTCCCTGCCACGCATGAGCTCGATGGCCGCCGCGCGCGGATTTTCCTTTCGAGCAAGATGAAGAAGTTCGAGTATCTGTTCGTTGCTCGGAAGCGCGGCGACGTCCAACTCTCGCAACTTAGACAGAATCGAGTCGACATGTTCTACGGGAATCGTTTCCGGAAGATTGCCGCTGTACAGAATCGCCATGCGATCTGTCGTCACCTTCAAATCGAACGGAATTTGTTTCGCGGGTGCGAAACCCTCGGGGGAAACGGCTTGCTTGGACTGCTCGTTCATTACCTCAGACCCGTTTACCAGAACCAATGGTTGGGTTGCATGTATCGATGGTCACCCTGGGAGGTCTCCCGTCCTACGTTTCGGCACAACCCTGGCAATTGATAAGCAAAGATTGGATCGACACAATGGCCAGTTAAGCCCAGAAGCGCGTAGTGTCCGAAAATTCGATCGAATTGTAAACTCTCGACTTACGCCGTCGCGCTAAGCCGCGAGAGCAGTGAAGTCCACACCCGGGATGTGGGGGTTATGGGGCGATCCGAGGCTCCCTCCGCCTCCTCTCCTCTCCGCGGAAATCCCATTTTCTGGCCTGTGGTCTCTGAGTCTCGGTCATTGCCCGTATAGCGAAGGCACTTCAATGGTCCCGCTCCTTACTCACGAATGGTAAAATGCCGAAAGGGCCGGTCAAGAGCTTTCCCGGAGCTTCTATCCCGGGAATTCCTTTCTGGATCTCCTGCATTATGTTTCGCAGGAGCCCGGCCGAGTGTCAGGCAGAAAATATCTGATGGCAGCTGAATTTCTTCCAAGCTCTGGGGAGAGAATCAGGGGGTTAGGTGATCCATAAAAAAACTATAACCCCGGAGGCAGTAGCCCGATTGCCGATCCGGAGATACGGTGGGACAATTCGCCTGATCACGTCGGCTCAGGACTTAGAGCGGGCTATTCATGTGATCCGCGACGAACAAGTGGTGGGCTTAGACTCGGAAACAAAGCCCATGTTCCAGAAAGGGCAAGATCACCTGCCCTGCCTGGTACAGATTGCCACCGTATCCGTGGTGTATCTCTTTCAGTTGAATCGGATGGAATTTTCCAGGGCGTTGGTCGAAGTGCTGGAAAACCCGGCGGTCATGAAAACAGGAGTCGGGCTGGCTCACGATTTCTTAAGTCTCAAGCAGGTTTTTCCGTTTGAACCTCAAAACATCCTCGACCTGAGCCTTGTGGCGAGGCGGCAAGGTTTCAAACAAACAGGCGTCCGAAATCTGGCTGCGCAGTTGCTCGGCTTTCGCGTCACCAAAAGCGCCTCCACTTCCAACTGGGCTCGCCCCCGGCTGACGCAGAAGCAAATCGTCTACGCCGCTACCGATGCATGGGTTTGCCGGGAACTCTTCCTGCGTTTTCAGAAGCTCGGGTTCCTTGACCGGGAAGGCCGCCCGCTTCCGAGAAAGACAGCATGAAGCGCCAGACCTCGCGGGACCGAAAGGGGTGCATGAGAGTCGTTCTGCAGTCTTGCCGACCTGTCCCTTCCATGAGAAGGTCGAATACGTCAAGCGGGTCAACGCGGACGAGTTTATGTGAGGGACGGGTGCGGGTAATTCACTGAGCGGCCCTGAAAGCTCAGGATCTTGGCATTCTGGATCACACCGTCGCGGATCTCGATCGCTCTTCTTATCGTCTCGTTCCCTCCCCACGCATCCGGCCCGCTCATGACCGTTTCCAGAAACGTGACAACCACGCGGGACAGCTCCCAAGAGGCACTGCGCCACAGGTAGGTCGGTGTGTGATCGACGGCGTAGTAGGTCACGGGCCCGACCTCGAAGACCGGTCGCTCGAAGGAGGTCGGCCGGGCGAAGGGGAAGCCCATGCCGAGATCACAACTGACGTCAACGATTAGGGCGCCAGGGCGCAGCCGGTTCTCCTCTCCTTCGCGAAGAAACATCAGGGGACGATCGGTGTTCTGCAGGATCCCGTTGACGATCACGTCGGCCTCGGCCAGGCTCTCCACCAGAGGACGCCGCTTTCCGTGATCCTCGACGGCAGTCAACCGCCCGCCGTCTTCGATCATCTGACCGTAGCGACACCCGGCGATCTTGTCGTGGACGGCCCAGGGCGGCCGCTGGGTGTAAACGGTGATGTCCGAGAAACCCCGGCTGAGCAGGGAATGGATCGCGCCGCGACTCACCGAGCCATGGCTGATGACCCGTGCTCGGACTCGCGGACCGTAGAAGCCGTCCTTGCCCACAAGCCCGAGGGCGTGGATCACGCCGCAGTACCCCGCCATCTCGTTGTTGCGCTCGAATACATGCATCTCGCGGTTTCCGCCGGCACCCCACGTGAACATTGTCTCCCAGGCGATCAGGGTCAGCTTGCGGTCGATCGCCAGCTGGGTGATCTCAGGCTGCTGCACGCAGTGCGGCCAGCCCCACAGCACCATGTTCTCTCGCATCTCGGCGAGATCCTCGGGCATGGGCTTGGCCAGCAAGACCACGTCGCTCTGTTCCATGAGCGTGCGGCGCCCCATCACGCCACCGAAGCGTCTTTCCAGTTCGTCATCGCCGACGCCGAACGGGGTTCCGTAGCCGCTCTCGAAGCGAATCGCCTCCCGCAGAGGATCCGGAATGAGGTCGAAGTGATCGGGATGCATCGGCACTCGGTGCTCGTTTTCTTTCCTTGAGCTTCCGAGGACTCCGAGGGTGAGCATGGGTATCTCCTATCGTGGGCCGACGCTCCCGCTGAAACGCAAGCCCGAGCGCTCTATCTCCCTCAGGATGGGGGCATAGATGGCCGGGTGGGTGGGGATCAGGCTGCCGTGACCTGCCCTTGAGTAATTATACCAGTCCTTGAGTTAGGATCGGGACCATTCTGGTTTCAACTGCTACCGGTGCCGGTGCCGGTGGCCCCGTGGGTGCGTGAGTCCAGCCCACTCAGCCACGTGACCCACGTCCCAACGGCATCCTCCCGCTTGCCTGCTGTCAGCCAGCGAAGAGAGTCAGCTTGAGGCAGGAGCAGAGTGTCACAGACCTGGTAAGATAAGAGCATGAGGAAGCAATACCACTTCAGAAACTCAGAGCGAGGTCTTCTTGCTCGGGATATTGGTCGACTCGTGGAGCTCAGCGCGAAATTCGTTCCATTCGACCTAGTGTCATGTCCCATGAATATCTTTACTAATATCTAAGCCCCCTGTAGACTTCCTCCAGTCACCCGAAAGGAGGAAGTCCAAATGCCTAGAGGTCGACCGCTCCAACCGCT
>JALGYY010000044.1 GCA_025782575.1 bacterium | reverse complement strand
ACATTCCTCCTCACACATCTACCCTTGTCGATCCAAGCCCCATAAACATTCTAACACCCTCTTTTTCGGCTTCGAGAGAGGCGGCGCAAGATCGATCGCGGTTGGATTCAGAAACTCGAAAAATAAGGTCGCGAGCTGTTCACTCACCAGGACGAGATGCGTACTCGCGGGAGCCTGGCAAGTAACCAGAGACAGTCGAGCTTGGCGCGCTCCAGAACCTGTCAAGCAATATTTCTTGAAATCGATAGAAAATTCAAAATAGTCGAGCAATTCGAGGCTAAACAACGACCGGCGCCGAGCAGAGCGCTTTGCCGATAACATCCGCGAATTGACGTTATGCTTTTCGGTGATTTCAACCTGTTATAGGTAAAGTTCCAGTCTGCCAATACCGTTATAGAACCGCTATCGAGAAGCATTCATTGATTTCCCCTAGCTAGTGGTATAAACTAAATCAAGACTCCGAACTTGGAATGAGCGAAAGTTTGCGCCGAGGACCCCGTGCCGGTAGTCATGTTGCCTATCTCCAAGCCTACTCATCCGCCGATCTGACCGCGCGGCTCCACCAAACGACGCTTCTTAGGCGTTCGTCCAGAAAACAGGACGATGACCGTGTACGTGGAGACAAGAGCGGTAGCAGTTCCTATCACGCTGCTCTTTTGTGGGCTCCTCAGCCCTTTCCCGGCATTGGTCAGTGACCTGAATCAGAACTACGCTAAGCCGAATTTTGTGAATGCCCGAGTCAACCCGAGGGTCCGTGGAACAGTCCGGGCAACGTCTTTCACTTCGGGTATGGGGGGCTTGGAAGCTCGGGGATGTGATCCCAGTAGCTCTGGAGCTGTATGGAGCGAAGCGGAACAGCTGTTTCGGCAACGTGGTTATGACTTGAGGAGGTGTTCCCATGTACGTGAGGATTGAAGCGATGGCGTTTACAGGTTTTCTCGTTCTTTCGTTGTTCCTCGGCCCCACAGCAGCATTAGCCGGTCTCCTGGATTGTAGTTACGCTACCCCGCTCGTTTTGAATGGAGCGAGTCAATCCAGAGATCCGTTCAACTATCCTGACAACGTCCGGGTCTATGCGTGTGCGTGCAGCGGCACCGGAGGGGACGTAGTCTACACACTCACCACTCCGCCCGGCCTTGGTGTGCAGGTGAGGATTCGGCTTCTCAGCCCGGACCCGGGCCACGTGGCCGATGTCGATCTCATGCTCCTCGGATCCTGTGACGAAAATGACTGTGTTGCAAAGTCGTGCTCAGGATTCGACTCCGTCGAAATCATCGAGATTTGTCTTGAACCGAATCGAACCTACTACGCTGTCATAGACGGGGGCGCTGGCCTGGGAGGCAGGGTCTCTGCCCGCACTCTCCGAACCTGCCCTTATGGCAATCTTCCGATTGCTTCCCGTGTAAAACAGGGGGCTCATACGCATGACGGTTCCTGGAGTGAGGTCAAACAGTTGTTTCGCTAACCGGATTTCACATGAGGAGTTCCCTGATGCGCGCTCAGATGCTCATTCTCACTCTCCTGTTCGCTGCCTGTTTTCAATCCGTCTCAGCAAGTACCAAATTTGGTAAGATCGTAACGAAGAAGACGGTTGTCTTGCGGTAGCCGGATGTAAGGAGCGGGAATATCGGGAAGGAGACAGTTCAAACAGTCGCGGCTAGTCGTCGTCGTGTGCACGCAGCGGTCCTCATTCCCGAACAACCTCGATCTCCCCATGAAGCGATTTCACTTCTTCGATCCATCTACGTTCTTCTCCTGCTAGGCCGAGGCGCTTACACCGGTTGGCGGCGGCGATCATGGCGGGAATATGGCGGGGATCTTTTTGCAAAAGCGATTCCAGAAGAGCGAGCGCCTCTTCCGGCTCCCCCGCTCCGGTAAGCGCCTCTCCCCTCAGGAACATTGCCGTCACGCTTTCGGGAAACCGGGCGATGGCGCGGGCCGTTTCGCGCTCGTATCCCGGTCTCATTCGTAGATCGAACGCCTGCTCGGTTCCCGGTTGATAGAGAACCGGATTCAGCAGATTGAACCCGTCCGCCGCGATCAGGTCGGCATATCCGGCGTTACGATTCAGAAAGACGAGCGATCGGTCGTCGAAATAGACAAGCGCCCACTCGGGAGACCGGCTGAGAAAGAAAGCCACTGCCGGATCATGCCCCTGGAATGAATATCGATCGTACTGAATCATCGCGTAGACCGGCCGGTATTCGTCGAAGAGCTCTTGAGCGGTCTGCATGTCATTGGCGGCGGTACGGAACCGGGAGTAGATCTCGGGTGGATAGACAATTCTGTTTCTGCTGTCGATGAATACCTGTGTCTCCGGATACGCTCGAAAGACGATATAGGCGCCGTAGGAATATGAGTTCATGACGCGGCCCGAAATGCCGTTTTCTTCGATGTAATCCATCGCTTTCACCGGAATATTGGGACCGGCACCGAGACCTGATTTCTTGGCGATTCCCGGTGCATAAGGCCAGCCGATCGTAAATGTCAGAATTGTACCGGCGATCGACAGGAGAAGAATGATCGAGAGCATGAGCCGCCTGATATGCGCGCGGGGTCTCTCCTCCGAAGTAAAACATAATGCGAGAACAGGTAGCGTACCGATGGCGAACAGTGCCGTGTTCCGGTTGTAACGGACAGCGAGATAGAAGTAGAGCGCGGTCGTTCCGAGGAGCCAGAAGGGGATCCGGCGACTTCGTAGCAAGAGCGCCAGGCTGATCGCGATTATCAGGACCGCGAGAATAAGCGCGCCGTCGCCTCCCCGGGCGAGTCCCATTGTCAGCCCGGTAACAAGTATCGTGAACAGCGCAGCCCGAATCGCCCCGCTCCTCATCGTGCGCCTACTGTCACGAACGGCGCCGAACAACGCCCCCGCACCGAGAAGTGCGACCCAGAAACAGAACGTGATGCCGACGGACGAACGAAGTGCCGGAGTGGACTCGAATAGGGGTTGCCACTCGAAATTGAGTTCCGGAGTCCCTTCGGTCAATCGTAACGCCGTCTCGTAGAGATGCAGTCCGTTCGGATTGATTAGGCCTGCGGCGATCAGCGAGGCGAGTACGAACGCACCGGTCAGCAGACGGCGTCGTCCCGGCGATTTCTTCCAGACGAAAATCGATTCGATCGTCGTGGTCGCGAGAAACAGGGCGCACAAAATCGGTCCGGTAACGAACGCGCCGTGAGTCTGCACCCAGACGAGCTGCGAAGGGACCAGAACCCACAGGAGGCTCGCCGCCGTTCGGCCGCCACCGCCCGCGGTATCAATTGCCCCTGCTCTCCATCGCCGATGCTCTTCCCCGAGCACCCAGAAGTAAGCTCCTGTGATGGCATACGTGAAAATCTCGGGGCGCTCCAGAAACCGGCCGTTCCCGATGACGATTGCAAGAAACAGGGAGCCGAGCACAGCAACGTTGCTCCCCCCCGCCCGAAGCGCCGCCCACCCGGCAAGTCCGAGCGCCGCCATCCAGAAGAGCGTCTTCATGAACATGAGACCTGAAAGGCCGGCTCCCCGATAGACCGAGTAAAACAGGACGCCCGCCAGCCATTCGTGCGCAATGAACGACGCCCCCGAAGCGGTATAGGAAAATGGATCAGTGGTCGGGACTTCGCCGTGATCGACGATCCATTCCCCCACAGCCAGGTGGAGCCAGATGTCATTGTTGGTGATGGGCGTGAAGCTCAAAGAAACAAAGAAGAGTGCCAGAGCGAGAATAACCAGAGCCGGCAGACCGGATAGTGGGAAGGATCGGTGCTTATCTTTCCCGGACTCATCGATCGAGGTGCCTCGGGCCTTCATGAACCCTCGCTCATCGGACGGGAATCTACGAACTTCAATCTCCGGAATGGCCGACTCCATGATTATATAGGAAACCATTGCTCCTGAGGCCCCATTCCACGTCTCCCGCTATCCTTTCCCTTTTGCGTTCCCCCGTGCCCCCCTCTTTGCTACACTTCCGGCATGGCAAGTGCTTTCCAGACACTGATCGAAGATATCAAGCAGGCGAACGTCGAGAAAATCGTCGCGCAGTACTCGGATCTCATGCTTGCGGGATTCATGGTTTCGATCATCGGGATGATGCTGATCCCGCTCCCGACATTTCTGCTCGATCTGCTGCTCACCGTCAATATCACCGTGGCAGTCACCCTTCTGCTCGTCTGTATCTACATCATGGACGCGACACGGATCGCGGCGTTCCCGACCATCCTGCTGATTACAACTCTCTTCCGGCTGGGGCTGAACGTGTCGTCCACACGGCTCATCCTGCTCCAGGCGGATGCCGGTGAGGTGATCAAGGCGTTCGGGAACTTCGTGGCCGGCGGTAATCTGGTTGTCGGCTTCGTCATCTTTCTCATTCTGACGCTGATCCAGTTTCTGGTGATCACCAAGGGCGCCGAACGTGTAGCGGAGGTTTCCGCCCGGTTCACGCTCGATGCGCTTCCGGGGAAGCAGATGTCGATCGACGCCGACTTCCGGGCGGGGCTCTTCGACGTGCATGAGGCCCGGACCCGGCGGGCCAGTTTGCAGCGGGAGTCGCAGTTGTACGGTGCCATGGACGGCGCGATGAAATTCGTGAAGGGTGACGCCATCGCGGGAATCATCATTACGCTCATCAACATTGTGGGTGGTCTCGCCATCGGGGTCATGCAGCAGGGCATGGAAGCCGGCAAGGCGCTCCAGACCTACTCGATTCTGACCATCGGCGACGGCCTCGTCAGCCAGATCCCGGCACTTCTCATTTCCGTTTCGGCCGGCATTGTCGTCACCCGCGTGGCCTCGGAAGAAGCGGAGAGCCATCTGGGCAAGGACATCGCGACACAGATTCTGGCACAGCCGAAAGCGATCGCCATTGTAGCGATACTCCTGGTCGGACTGGCTATCGTGCCAGGTCTTCCTGTGGTGCCGTTTCTCACGCTTGCAATTGTGGTCGGAGCGACCGCTTACGGCCTTATCAAGACGAAGAAACGCAAGGAAGCGGGAGAGCTGGTCGAGGAGCAGGCCCCCGAAGAGGAAGAGGCGACCGGCGATGCGGGATTCAGTCTGACGGTACCGGTCCTCGTTCAGGTGAGTGAGACGCTGACCGATGTGATCGACCGGGAAGGGGATGGCGGGCAGGCGCTCGCACGGCTCATTCCGGAACTCCGTGACTCTCTCTACTACGAGCTGGGCGTCCAGTTCCCTCCGATCCAGATTCAGGGGAATCAGCCGATCGGCGAGGGGGCATTTGCCATTCTATTGAAAGAAGTTCCTGTTTCGACCGGCGTTATTCCGACTGACAAAGTCTTCGTGAATGAATCGGCGGAAAATCTGGCAGTTTTCCAGATCGAAGCGGAGCCGACGGAAAACCCGGCCAACGGGTCGCCGGCATCATGGATCCCTGAGGACAAGATCGAGCTGGTCCAGCAGGCGGGCATTCCGATCGTGACGCACGCCGAGGTGCTCGTTCTACAGATCGCCGGGTTCCTCAAGCGATACGCTCAGGAGTTCATCGGGCTGCAGGAAGTCCGGTTACTGCTCGATCAGCTCGGCCAGTCTCATCCGAATCTTGTGGAAGAGGTCATCCCCAAGGTGGTCAATCTCTTCCAGTTTACGGAAGTGCTTCAGCGGCTTGCCCGTGAAAATGTGTCGATACGCGATGTAAAAGGGATTCTCGAAGCGCTTAGCGAGTGGGGGCGAGTTGAAAGCGACCCTCTTCAGCTTACGGAATTGGTGCGGAGCAGCCTGGCCAGACAGATCTGTTTCAAGTACGCCCGTGCTGACGGCAAGTTGATTGTCTACCAGGTAGAGCCCGAGATTCAGCAGGCGATTACCGAATCAGTGCGCCACACGCCGACCGGTACCTATCTCGGGCTCTCACCCGACATGCAGGGGGACATTCTCGGCGCGATTCGTAATGAACTGGGTGACCGGCCGCCGACCGCCGCGCCACCGGTCGTATTGATCGAGCCGGAAGCGCGCCCTTTCTTCAAGCGTCTTTGTGACGTCGAATTCCCCGATGCCGCCGTTATCTCCACGCGAGAATTGACACCCGAACTGATGCCCCAGCCCATGGGAATCATCTCGCTCACCGGACAGAGCCTCTTTGGCGGCGGGTTCGAGGAAGAGCCCGAGCAGGAAGCAAGCTAGCCCGGAATTCACATTGGCGAGACACCAACAAACAGAGAATCAGGTTTACGAATTCCGGGTGCGAACCGATCGTATGCCGAAGAGGATTGCGACGATTACCAGAGCGATCGCCATGGAGCAGAACAGCGTGAAACGAAGTCGGCGGTCACTCATTTTCAGGAGGGCAACGACGCTGAAGGCGATGGAAAGAACCAGGCCGATCAATCCGTAAACGAGTGCTTCGGCCGGCCCTGCGAGACCGGCCCCCTCGGGAATGATCTGCGCGCCGACCAGAGATCCTCCCGCAAGCCCGACGAACGCATTCGAAAAGACCAGCAGGAACCCATGAAATATTCTTCCGGCTTTCACTGATTCCTCTCGGTCAGATCCAGATGTCGTTTTCCGCGGTCAGCGTATCGTTGTCGGAATTCCCCGTATTTTTTGTTCCTGACGGTTCGACAATCAGGACGTGGCACTCTCGCTCTGCTCGCGGTCGGTGCTCGACCCCTCTCGGGACGACGTACATTTCACCTCGGGAAAGACGGACCTCACCATCCCGGAAATCAATTGTCATGCTTCCGTTAAGAACCATGAACGCCTCATCGGTTTCGTCGTGTTTGTGCCAGACGAATTTCCCCTCCAGTTTAGCCAGCTTGAATTGATAATCGTTCAGCTCGGCTACTACGCGAGGGGACCAGTGATCCTGGAAGAGTTGCAGCTTGTCGCCAAGGTTGATCGGGTTTCTTTTCAAGTGAAGTTTCCTTTGGTGATGGTCCCCCGGGCTAGGAAAAGAGCTTCAGCCCTGCGAAGATCAGCGCGCCGACGGCGACCAGAACGATAATAATCATGATCAAGAATAGTACGCCACCACCGCCGGAGGGGGGACGAGACGACTTGACTCCAGCGGGCGTCGGTGTCGATTCAGGTTGATCCGGTTGAACAGGCGGCTCCGGTTCGGGTGTGCTTTCTGTCGCCGGCTCTTCTTCCTGTTCGGATTCCGGCATCGGTTCTTCCTGTTCCTGATCGGGCTCGCCGATCGCCCCTTCGGGCGGTTCTTCGCTCCCCGACTCATCTTCGAAGAGAAGTACAGGTCTATCCTCTCCCTCTTCCGCAATGACCAGCGTAACTCGATCGCCGTTCTTGAGCGGGGCGACGTCATTGATTCTTATGCCATTCACAAATACGCCGTTCCGGCTGAGGTCGTAGATGAATACGCCGGCCCAATCTCTCTCGACCTTGGCATGCATACCCGATATGAGACGCATGGGATCATCGATTCGTATCTCGCACTCCGCACTTCGTCCGATCATGAGACGGGATCCTTCGCCGCCGAGAGCGACTGCGCCCTGCTCGACGTCCCCCTGCATGACACGGATATGCGCGGTCGGCTTGTCCTCTTCGAGATCGCGTACCAGGTCTTCCAGTTGCACCGCGGCGTCCTGTTCCTGCTCGGCCCCCACTTCGAGCGTCACTTTGATTTCGTGACCAGGAAACTCGAGCGTATCGCCATTCTCGAGAAGTACGGGAGCCTCTTTCTGTAGCGGCTCCCCGTTTCTGGAGGTGCCGAGACTGCTGCAATCCTTGATGACCCAACCATCCGGCGCTGGTTCGATCAGGGCATGCTTTCTGGAGACGGAGTGAGCATTCAGGACAACCAGGTTCTCCGCATCACGGCCGATAGAGACCGGTTCGTTCGTATCAAACGAAAGCACCCGATGGATTCCTGCTTTCTGATCGATAATAAGCAGTTTCAGTTTGCGGCCCGGCATGGGTTCCTCTCTTTAATCGGCAAGAAGTCGAACGTACACGTTTCTTGTTCTTGGTCCGTCGAATTCGCAGAAGTAAATGGATTGCCACTGGCCAAGCACGAGCTTTCCATTCTCGATGATGATCGTTTCGGACGGTCCGGTCAGGATCGATTTCAAATGGGAATCGGAGTTGCCTTCGAAGTGGCGGTAGTCTCCATCTTTCGGAAAGAGGTTCGCAAGGGTACGCTCGATGTCGCTTGCGACGTCGGGATCGGCGCCTTCGTTGATTCCGATGGCGGTGGTGGTATGGGGAGTATAGACAACGCAGATCCCCTCGTAACCCGGGTCAATGAGGTCCTGCACCATTGCTGTAATATCCGTGGTCTGGATCCTTTTGTCAGTCTTGATCTGAAACGTCTTTTTCACTGGTGATTCCCCTGGAGTCGGGTCCGTACCTGCCTGGTCCCTAGAATATACGCGAAATCTGTGTGGAGATGTAGAACGGGCTGTCAAGGGTGGCTCCGGTTGGAAACTCCACTGTCGACACAATCCCCTCGAGCTCGAGGGAAGTCGTTCTGGCTGGTTGCACTATCTCGCTTATGTCGATTGTTCCGGCTTCTTCACCCGGGCAAAGGAGGGTTGTCGTGAATGTCCCGCCCGCCTTGCTGAAAGTGAGATTCACTGTTCGAAGGAATCGGTGCCCTGATAGTTGAATCTTGAACGAGTTCTCCGCGGGGCCGGTGTATTCGCACTCCCCGTTGCTGCGGCGCAGGATCTCGACCGTGCCCGTCCCTTCACCGGAGATCGAAGCATCCCGGCAGCTTACGACAAAGCGAAACGCAGACGTACTACGGATTATGTGTGTTGTATCTTCCGGGGTAGTGACCTGGAAAGTGGCCGACCCCTCCCAGACTTCCGTTCTGCAGTCGCATTGACAGGGATTGCTGAGGTGAAGTCCGCTCATAGGGTCGATTACCCAGAGGGGGAGAGCGCCGTTTGGGCCTGCACACGGTTCGGGGTTCAATGGTTGAAAAGCAAAGAATAGATCCCGTGTCGGTGATGGGCCGATCGTGATGGGGCCGGAAGTGGTGGGCCGCCCTCCGCTTGCAAGAAAGAGAATGTCGTACTCTCCCGGGGGAACCTGTTCAAGCGCCTTGGGTCGGTTCAAGAAAAAGGTGTGATAGAGAGAGCCCTTCAGGCCGGCCCGGGGAATGAGAACCAGAACCGCCGGACCCGAAAGGGCCGTGGGGTCGTCCGGGGCGACAATTATCGGCTGGATTGTCCTCCCCCCTTCTCCCCAGGCTTCTAATTCCGACCATCCCGATGCGCTTGTTTTGATGTCGGGCGCCATAAAAAGACTGAGGCCGCCGAGGAGAGGCTCCTGATTCCTGGCGAAAAGCGGTTGGATTTCCTGGATGAGGTCGTACCAATCCTCACTCCATAGGGTGAGGGCACAGGAGGTAAACGCCGGGAATAGCTCGACCCATGCCTTCCGATCAGCTCGTTCCAGGAATTCTTCCAAAGAGTTGAAGCCGGCTCCGACTCCGGTAACCTGGCAGGAAAACGCTGCTGCTTCCGGAGAACCCTTGTTCAGAGCGAGGTCTGCGAGGATGGACCGAGCTTTATTCTCCAGGCGGTCATGGAGGGAGTCACCCATGTTCAGCGCACTGTTGATGGACACTTCCCATCGTCGAAAGAGTGGTGCCCAGTTTTCCCCTGGATCCGCCTCGACTAAAAGTGAGTCGATTTCGTCGAGGATCAGCTCAACCGGGAAACGAAGACCGGAAAGTTCTGCGATAGCTGTCGTAACATCATGGACTTCCTGGCGCGTGTAGATCGGGGCGTGACCGCCAACAGTTGTCTCGAAGCTCGCGGTTACTCCCTTGTAGAACAATGCCTGACTCACTTCGATCCGGTAAAGATGATCGACAAGCTCGCCGAACAGCCCGTTCAGCTGATGCTCTGCCGTATCAGGGCAGTCGGGTATGGTCGGTTCTTTCGGTTCCGAGCCAAAATCGGAGCAGCCGGCGACCGCCCAGGCGAGCAGGATGGTGGCGATGAAGCGAGCCGGTTTGCGGAGAGCCAATGGGCGAGGCCCCCTGGGGGATGGGCGGCCGGAGTTTTTCAGCGCCATCGGCTGGCGCAAGTTGTTGATAAACAAGAACATAGGATGATCACGCAAAGGGGAGTGTCCCTGGCTTCGAATCCTGATGTGAAGTCCGGGCTACTATACATCATTCAGAACCCGTCGGGCGTCCCGGCCTCGGAAAATCAACCGATCCGGTAACGCTCCTTATACTGGATCGCCTCCACGTGGCGAAAACCATCGCTCTCCAGGACATCGGTCAGGTTTTTCTGCGCGTCCGGCTCTCCGTGGACCAGATAGATGTCCCGCAGTTCCTTCTTCGAATAGTGGCCCAGATAGCGCCGGATCTCCTGGAAATCGGCATGGGCGGAGAAGGCATTTAGGATTTTTACTTCAGCTCTCAATTTGAATTCCTGCCCGAAGATTCGGACCTCTTCGTGCCGCTCTACAATCCGCCGGCCCAGCGTGTGGCTCGCCATATAGCCCACAATAAGAATGGTCGCGCGGGGATCTTCAATATTATTCATTAGATGATGAAGGATACGTCCCGATTCCGCCATCCCGCTCGCGGAGATTATGATGGCCGGACCAGGCGTTTCATTGATCTCCTTGGATTGCTCAACGGTACGGGTGAGAGTCAGTTCCTCGAAACCGAAGGGGTTCTTGGAGTGCGAGGTGAAGGCGTCATGCGTCTCCTGGTCGTAGCACTCCGGGTGATCGAGGAAAACGCGGGTTGCTTTGATCGCCATCGGACTGTCCACATAGACCGGCATGCTGGGGATCATCTTCTTGTCCGTCAGCAGATGAACGCAATAGACTATTTCCTGGGTCCGGCCTACTGCAAACGCGGGGATGATGATCTTTCCACCCCGGTCGGCGGTCCGGTTGATCACCTCCGCCATCTCTTTGTCTACCTCGGAAACTTCCTCGTGCAAACGGTTGCCGTAGGTACTCTCTCCGATGAAGACATCGGGTGTAGGCGGATGTTGGGGATCTCTCAGGATCGGAAGGTCCCGTCGCCCCAGATCTCCGCTGAAGAGGACGCGATGTGTCGTTCCCCCCTCTTCCACTTCCATATCCACGGAGGCCGATCCCAGAATGTGCCCTGCGTCGTACAGAGTGATGTTGATCCCCTGCGCGATTTCCTTTCGCTCGCCGTAGCGAATGTCGACGAACCTGTCCATCACATGGTCGACATCTTCAAAATCGTAAATCGGAAGTGGAATAAAGGCGTCTTTCCTGCCGCTGCGCCGGGCTCGTTTTTTGGCCCAGGCGGAGTCACTTTGCTGAATGTGTGCGGAGTCGTTCAGGATGATCCTGGCAATGTCCTTCGTGGCGGGTGTCGCGTAGATCGGGCCATCATAACCCGATTTGACCAGTGTAGGCAGATTACCGCAGTGATCAAAGTGGGCGTGGGTAAGGACACACGCGTTGACGGCGCCACAATCGAACGGCAGCTTACGATTGCGCTCATAAGCATCCTTACGGCGCCCCTGGAACATACCGCAATCAATCTGAATGAGTGCGTTGGGGGTTTGCAGGAAATGCTTGGAGCCCGTGACCTCCTGGGCGGCTCCCCACGAAAAAATCTCAGTTGCCATTGAATCCTCCCTGTCAGTCAAACGGGATAATAGCGGGGAGCCTTCCGTAAGTAAAGGCCGGCCTGGACAGCACTCAATTGGTGAGCTCTCGCATTGGATTCACTGGTCCACGATCAAAATCCCTTGCCGGGGGTTCGATCCTATCTTACTATCCGCGTGCCGGCCCAGAGAGTGGCGGGCGAATGTTCCACGTGAAACATGCGGCTGGAAAAGGGCCGCCCCTGACGTTTCACGTGAAACATCCGGTGGCAAAATCGCGGCGAGAGACCGCACGTGGGGGGTCGAATGGGACGCATCATCACCGTGGCCAATCAAAAGGGGGGTGTCGGGAAGACGACCACTGCGGTCAACCTCTCAGCCAGCCTTGCCGTCGCGGAGAAGCGCGTTCTTCTGGTCGATCTGGATCCTCAGGCGAACGCCGGGAGTGGCCTGGGTATCCGTGCGAAGGATGGGGAAAGTACCATCTACGAGGCGCTTCTGGGGACCGCGACCCCTCGGGATATCCTGAAAAGCACAGAAATTCGATACCTTGATCTACTCCCATCCGGTCGCAATCTTGTGGGCGCCGAAATTGAGCTGGTTAACGAGATGGCGCGCGAATTCCGGTTACGGCGAACCCTGGAGAAGATCAAGGCGGAGTACGACTACATCTTTATTGACTGCCCCCCATCGCTCGGATTGCTGACGGTGAACGCCCTTGCTGCCGCTGACTCGGTCCTCATTCCGATTCAGTGCGAGTACTATGCCCTCGAGGGGCTGACACAGCTTCTAAACACAGTGCGGCTGATTCAGAAAAACCTGAACGCGGATCTCAGCCTGGAAGGTGTCCTCCTTACTATGTACGATCAGAGGCTGAACCTCTGTCGTCAGGTAGCCGAGGAGGCCCGGGCCCATTTCCCGGAAAGTGTCTTTGAGGTGGTCATCCCCAGAAATGTCCGGCTGAGCGAGGCGCCGAGCTTTGGGAAGCCGATTCTTCTATATGACGTAACTTGTTTGGGCGCAAGGTGTTACCTTAAACTTGCCAGAGAGGTGATCGAGAATGACGAAGCGAGTACTGGGGCGGGGTCTCGACGCACTGCTGTCGGCCAATAGCGAAGAACCGGAAGTCGTAAGCGATCGGGCACTGAATGAAGTCCCGGTAGAGCGGGTCATTCCGAACGATGCACAACCTCGGCGCCGATTCGACCCGGACAAAATAGCCAGCCTGGCGTTATCCATTGAGGAAAAAGGAATTCTCCAGCCAATTGTCGTAAGGCCTCAAGGGGACCGCTTCCAGATCATTGCCGGAGAGAGGCGTTTTCTTGCTGCCAAACAGGCCGGTCTTCGTCAGGTGCCGGTCGTTATACGAGAGGTCCCCGACGAGGAGATGCTCCAGTGGGCGCTGATCGAGAATCTGCAGCGGGCGGATCTCGATCCTGTGGAAGAGGCGGAAGCGTTTCGGCTTCTCATTGAAGAGCAAGGACTTACGCACGATCAGTTATCGGCGGTCGTCGGCCGAGATCGCTCCTCAATCACGAATTCGATCCGGCTCCTTCGCCTGGCCGAGAGGATGCTCCGTGCAGTGGCAGACGGAAAGCTGAGCGCCGGCCATGGTCGGGCTCTTCTTCAGGCGCCGGAGGGGGCAGTCAGGGACAGGCTGTTCGAGCGTGTGCTACGCGACAGGCTTTCCGTGCGAAGAACCGAGGAGTTGGCGCGGGGAGGTGTCAAACCTGGAAAACGGCGCCTAAAGCCGGCAGATCCGGCAAAGCGGGATCCTCAGCTCGCCCTGTTCGAGGATCGGCTCAGGGAGAGGTTGGGAACGAGGGTACAGATCAAGGAAAAGGCGAAGGGGGGAGTTATCGAGATCGAATACTATGGTAATGAAGAGTTTGAGCGGCTCTACGCCGAAATCATCCTGGGTGAAGAGGGGGAAGCGTCGGATGCGGCGTTCTAATCGGCTGACTGTGGGAATTTCCAACACGGCTATTTGATCATAACTCTTTTTAAATCAAATAGTTACACAACAGGCTCACTCTTTCCGGCATGCGAATTCGAACCGGAATGATCCCTGGTTTCCCCCCTCCCGGGAAAGTGGGAGGTCTTCCTGAATCCCCTACCTGATCCCACCGAATCATTTTTTTCTTCAAATCTATTATGGAAATGCTTAAGCTCCTCTCGGCAAAGGGGTTCGCATCCAGTTCCGCATTCCAAAAACGGCAACCGGTGAATCTGACTCGACCCCAAAACCGAAAGGCGAGTCATGAATCGACAGGTTAAACTCCTCCTGAAGTTGGACGAGGTCGGTCGCCAGCGAATGGCCAAGGCCAAGAAGGAGGAAGAAAGCAAACGAATCGAGCGCCGGGTCGATCCGAACGTGCTCCGCTACTATCGTCTTCGCCGTGAACGAAGTGGATTCGCGCTGGCAGCGATAATCGAGGGGGTCTGCCAGGGGTGTGGTATGCACTACCCCGACACGAACTATGTGATCCGAAACATGCCGACGGAAGTGGTACTCTGCGAATCCTGCGGTCGGATCGTCTATCCCGGCAAGAAGCCGAAAGAGCCGAAGGTAAAAAAAGCTGCTGCCGGGGCAGCGAGTAAAACGGCAACAAGACCGAAAAAGAAAGTAGCGACCCGAAAAACAACCAAAAAGAAAATCACGAAGAAGAAGTCGACCAAGAAGAAAACCAAGAAAAAACCGACAAAGAAGACGGTCAAGAAGAAGACGGGTAAGAAGACCACCAGGAAAGTGATCAGGCGGCCGTCGAAGAAAAAGGTGGGCAAGAAAAAGGCTGCTGGTAGAAAGACTACAAAAAAGAAGAAGACCGGCAAGAAGCCGAGCAAGAAAACGAGCGTCAACCGCAAGAAGACAACCAGGAAGACACGGCGGTCACCGGCCAGGAAAACTGTACGGAAGAAAACAGCGAAAAAAGGAGTCAACCGGAAAAGCGTTCGAAAGAAGAAAGCTCCCGCCAGGAAGACTCTGAGAAAAAAGAAAGCGGGCAGGCGGCGTTAGTGCTGATCTTCCGGGTTTTCTATCTGCCGGACCAGAGATAGCCTACCTGGGTTCGGAGTCTGAATTTCCGCCCCCGCGCAACCGCAAGTATAATCGCAGCAAGTAGTTCTCGATCAGTCCTCGATGCTTCCGATAGTAACGGAGCTGGCTCCTTCGATATTTCGAATCCTGCCTTATAGGGTCTGTCTGCGTCCCCCCCCGCTTGTGAATGATCCTGGCATCGGGGCAGTATGCGATTTGCCAGCCGAAGCGCCGCATCCTGCGGCAGAGATCTGCATCTTCAAAATAGAGGGGATATTCCTCATCGAAGCCGGTGACCTGCTCGAACGCTTCTCGTCTGACCAACATGGCAGCGCCCGAAATCCAATCAATTTTCCCAGGTTTCCCCCCGTTTTGCATCATCGGCGGACTCGTGCCTGACAAGCGCTTTCTCAGAAGCATGAGAGCTTCGGAGAGAATCCCCGGGTCCCGAGCAAAGGAAAACTCGATTCGCCCTCTCTCGTCCACAAGCAGTGGCCCTGCGGAACCGCAGCGGGCGTGAGACTTCATGAACGCAAGAAGTGTCTCGATGGCCCCGGGTTTCGCGGTCGTGTCAGGATTGAGAAAGAGGAAGTAAGCTCCGAGTGCTTCCGCAGCGCAAGCATTGTTGGCCGCTCCGAAGGATACCCTCCTCTTTCCCGAGATCGGGCGCGCTTCGGGAACAGTGCGCAAAATCTCAGGGAGGCCGGGATCATCGGAACCGTTGTCATATACGAGTATTTCCGCTGGTATTGTCGCCAAAGCAGGTCGCAGTGACTCCAGGCACTTGGCCAGGAGCTGTGAACTTCCATAGTTCACAGTTACGATTGTGAGATCAATCATCTAAGAATTTCCGGAATGCCAATACGTATGGCTCGCGATGCCGCTTCCACCACTACCCGCTATGGTCAACAGGAACTGTGGAACAGAGCCGCCACAAGTCCCTGTAGCGCTGTTCCACTCGGGCGAGCCAGGGATTGCGCTCATGCAGGGTGTCGATTTCCGGGGGCTTTTCCCTACTCTTGAAATGCTCCCCGGCCTTTTGCTTCTGGTGGTTGAGATCATTGAGGATCGGCCAGTTCTCAGCCATATTCATTGCTCTTGCACTGACCTCGCATCCGAGGTAGGCGGCCATATGCGCGATGTCAAAAGCACCGGGCTCGTCAATGTTCAGCACAAAGAGCTGCCCTCTCTCGGCGAGCGATTCAAAATGATCAATCCCCCGGCGATACCACTCCAGAATGCTGCTTTCCGGCGCACCCCACTGCTTGATATTGAAATGAGATGTGATGGTTTCTTCGATCCGGCGAATCGTCATCAACACCTTCGCACCCCGATACCGATCGGCAAGTGTCGGAAGCAGGTCATCCACGCCGGGCTCTTCTATTTTCAACGAGACAAGACCAAAGCGCTCAATATACTCCCACGGTTTCCCTTTGGCGAAAAAGGACTTCAGGTCTGGTGTTCGATCCGGATCCTCACGATCCAGTCGGCCGATCGATATGCCGGCAGTCGGCCGGAGATCATCCTGTATGAGTGCACGCGTCATGGTGATCAGGAATCCTCCGCCTGTTCGCGTGCCGCATGCCCAGATCACCCGAGGCCCCACCCCCTCCCGGTCCGGGTGGATGTCGTAGTCGGCGAGCCTCCACCGATAGACGTTCCCTTCTTTCGTGCCCTCCCTCTCCTGAACCTTGGACGAGAGAATATCGCTGGTACTCGTATCCTGGATGATCAGGTTCGGATGGAACGTGTATGAGCGGGACTGGAATTCGCGTTTAGCATAATGGAGAGCGCCCTCGTCATAGGGGAGATCAAAACGATAGCAATGACTGAGAAGGAGGGGGAAGACTGATCGGTGCAATCCGACAGCATGGGACCCCACACTACAACCGTTGCACCTGTACAGATTATCTGAGACCCACGAGATGTAGTCATCGCCCCATTGATACTGCAAAGTACCCATCTGCAGTATCTTCCAGTCAGCGGGCAGAGGCTCCTTGAATCGCATGAACAAATCGCCGATCTCATGATGAAAGCAGGCGTCGTCGTCCAACACGAGGACTGATTGCAAATCATCCTTCATGGCCTGCTCCAGCAGCGCGATCATGGTCTTCAGATAACCCCATGCTCCAGGACTCTGTATCGCCTTCCTGCCTAGCCGCTGCTCCACGAATGCGACTCTTGCGCGCTCGGTATGATAGTCGAGGTAGTACTCGCGAGAGTTTTTCACCGGCCGCATCCCCGGCGGCAGTTTTGACGGATTTCTGCTCGAATATTCTCTCCAATCCGAGAGGTGGGGCTCCAGGTTGCCGTCAACCGCGGGGAAACGCTCCACATTCAGCCCGTATTTACCGGCCGTCTCGCGAATGCGCGCCCAACGTTCCGGCCTCCGATCAAGGTTTAGAACGTATACGCGATCGAAGAAATGACTGATATCGGCAGGCTTGCTCACTCGCTTGTTCTCCGGGCGATCGACAAAGACTCGTGTGGTGTCTTCAAGAACGCGCCGGCGTCTCTCCATCTCGGCCGGCTTTTTAGTCTTCCGATACTCATCGCCCCATTCAATGGCGCAACGGTAGTCACTGCGAAGATTGTTCTGCAGTTCGATATACCGGTTGCTCTCTCGGATATCAAAGAAATGGCGAGGATCATTAAAACCTGCCCGGCAGCAACGCATCGAGAAATCTATGTGCCACTGCCCGCGAATCGGGAAGCTGGCCTCGTCTCCGTAGCCGACCCTTTCGAGAAGATCGGGTGTAAACGTAAAGAGCGCTCCCATGCATTGTTCGACGTTGACATGTGCGACGCAGGTGCCGGAATCATCAGACCTTCCCTGTGGTAACTCGTATCCCTCATCTGTCCGTCGGCGAAGCTCTTCGAAGTGCTGCTGATTCAAATAACAGAGATGTTTCCAACCGCTCAGCCTGACGGCGTCCAGGTAGGCGCGATCCCAGCCGTCCTGTTTGAAGACGACGTCATCGTCAGCTTTGAACGCCATGTCGAATCCAATTTTCTTGCAGAGTTCGAAAATCGTATTTGTCTGACCCACCGCGAAGCGCCTCTTGTTATGAATAATATGCAGCTCATGTGGGAACTCGAGTCTCCGGAGATATTCGAGCGTGTCATCGGTCGACCCGTCGTCGGCGACAATTACCACCCAGTCGAAAGCGGGATCCCGGGTCTCGATAAATGAGTTCAGGCACGCTTCCAAGTACTCCCGCCGGTTGTATGTTGTGATGGCGAGCACGAGCTTTTCTCGTTTTGCCTTTGCTGTTCGAACGGAATGAATCGTAAATGGCTGATGGCTCCGCACGACATGACCTTGAACCCGAGACGAGTCGAGTGATGTTCCGGCGTTCTCCGTGGAATGGTCGAATATATTTGTTTCCGCCCCCGCCCCCCGGTTTGCGACCAGCCAGGAATTCGACCTCTCAATGCAAACGAGGGGCACGTGTTGTTCCTGGCATTTAAGGGCGAACCAGATATCAGCCATGTTGGGAAATTGAAAATCATTCCGTCTCAATGAAAGTGTACTGGTATGAAAAGCGAGAGTCCCGGTTCCGAGCACATGAACGGACCGGTCCCGTTCGCTCATACCAGCGAAGTGAATGACATGGCGCGAGTCCCGATCGTAAGGGTCCTTGAGTGGTTGCTTCCAGAGCACTCCATGTACTCCGACCACCGCTTCATGATTGTACAAGGCCAGCTTTTCGATCATCCGGTCGACGTAATCAGGCGGATAGATGATGTCGTCGTCACATGTAAACCGGTAACCGGGCCCGTCGGCCTGCACATGAAAGAATTTCCCGGCATCTCCATTGTCACCAAATACCTGCGAGCGGCTGACGGTGATTTTGGCGTGGTCCAGAAACTCGGGCACTTCTTCATATCCGTTAAGAAACAGGTGGAGTTGATCGATAGACGGAAGAAGGCTCATCACGGCATCATGCAGGATATTCCGGCGGCCCGGTACGGACGCCATGGAAGCAACTACCGGGTGGCCCAGTGTTCGCATGTCGCTGCCGGCAGGAAATATCCCATCCTCCTCCTCGTCGAGTAAGAGCTCAACGTAACGGATAAGACAGTTGTCATCGAGCACGGGCGCTTCCACAAGAATAAAAATGCCAATCGTATTCGTTTCCGGCAGCGTTCGAATTGTCACTACCGATACGTGATCACCCTGGAAGTGAGACACCGAACAAAGATCGGTTGAAGTGTCCTCATCGATGACCCTGAAAAAGGCTCTCATATTTCTGACATTGAAATTACCGGAGAGTTTGAAGGAGTATGATGCGCTGGGGCTAACTCTCACGCCGCTCTTTCGAATCCCCGGCGTGCTCTCATTCTGGCGCACGATGAATCGCCCCCCAGACTCCATTCGCACATTCTGATTCGGTTCCCAGTCGCACCAGGATGATTCGAACGAGTCGCGGAATAGAGTGCCAGGAGGAAGACCGGTCGTTGTCGGAGGGATCCTGGCCGTAAGGTGCGAAGAATCGCGATCCACATGTGTTCTTCCGCGACGGATTCGTTCAGCCGCTATTCCCGCCAGTCGACCGGGAAGCTGCAGAAGGCCGGATACGGGGTGGTTCAATGCGTCGCCAAGTGTCTGTCCGAATCGAAGTGCGAGAGAATCCGCCATCTGCCGCGCGTGGTTTTCAGCAGCGGCCAACTGATCCCGCAATTCCCGGATCGACTTCTCCTGCACCCGGCACTCACGGATCGCCTGGTCGCGCATTCTGGTCGCTTCCTCGACGCGGTTCTCGAGTTCGAGAATGCGGACTCTGAACTGAGCCTCCAGCTTGCTCAGCTGATCGGCCATTAAAACATTCTTCCCGGTTAACGCTGAAACTTCGCCTCCCAGCTTCAGAAGCGCATCCTCACTCTGCCTTGCTAGAGTGGCAATTCGATCATCCAGGCCCTTGTGATACTCACTCTCCTGTGAGACGGCCCGCCCTTCCGCCTGCAACTGAGCATCGATTCGGCTCTCCAGTTTCTCGATCTTCTTCAGCAGGTCATTCCTTGATAGATCCACGCACGCCATCAATGCGGCGATCTGTTCCTGCCCACTGACGGCCGGCATGAATAAGTAAGTCGGTGTCCAATTGAAATTACCTACGGCCCAGTAGCCGCTCTCCGAAAGCAGCTCCAATATATCCGCCAGATTCTCCTCTTCGATTGCCTCGACGTAGATCAAGGGATGATCCTGCTGAATGGTCTTTTTCGCGCCTTTCAAAACCGAAACTTCGGAACCCTCTACATCGATTTTCAGGAGGGAGACCGGAGAATTGAGATGCAGGTCGTCGATGCGGACAATCTCCGTGTCACCATTGTCTGCACGGATCACCTGCGTTTTCCCGAGGTTCCGTGGATCGGGGATAGAGAGCCTTCCCAAGCCAGGCTTGTTCCCCGCTGCTTGTCCGAGAGCGATCACCTTGTCATCTAGTTGGTTCAGCGCGATATTTTTTTTGAGGATTTCGAATAGATGGGGATTCGGTTCTATCGCTACCACCTTCGAGCAGCAGATGACGCCGAAAAATATGGTGTGATTACCGATATGGGCGCCTACGTCGAGAACCAGCTGATCATGGCGCAGCCGCGTTCGCATGTCGCTGAGCATGTCAGCCTCATAGAAGCCCTTTTCTCTCGATATGATTCCCTGAACGTGATCTCCCGGATCAGGCAGATGGAAGCGGACATCCTTTCCATAGGAGGTGAAGCGAATGGAATCGACTTTCGATTCCCGAGAGCGATCAGGATTATTACTGCTCACTCGTCCGACGCTCCTTCCGCCATCAAATTACGGATTCGATCGCTTCCATCAGGCCATCTCGGAAAGCCTGGGAACTGAAACGTTTCGCCGCAGATTCCCGGGCGGCTGTCACAAGTCTCCTGCCTTCATCCCGGTCCTCTCCGAGCCCCCTGATACGATCGGCCAGCTGCACGCTATCACCAGGATCATATAACAAGCCGGTCTCATCGTGATCGATCAATTCAAGTGCGGCCCCGCACCCGCTCCCCACTACCGGTGTGCCGACCGACATTGCTTCGGCAATTGTTTTGCCGAACGATTCTCTCGATGTCACCAACAAAACATCCGCGGCGGCCATGAGCGCCGCCGGGTCTTCCACATAGCCGAGAAAACGGACAGCGTTTTCGAGATTCGCCTCCACGATTCTACGCTCCAGATCTCGACGGTACCACTTTGTGTCGGCGGCATCTTCACCGATCAGATCGAGAGAAACGGAGAACCCACTATCCCGCAGATGGCGAATCGCTTCGATTGCCTCTACCTGCTGCTTGTGAGGCGCTATCGTAGCCACGAGTACGCATCGAAAACGCGGCCCCCGTTTTCTCACGTTTGGCGGGATACAATCGGTGAAGTGGACCGATGGGTAGACGACTGACATTTCTGATCTACCAAGATAAGGAAGATAACTGTCACGGGTTGAATAGGAGTTGGCGATGAATCGGTGTGTGGTTTGACGCATGTATTTCGAGGTCAGGCGATCGCCGAAATCGAAACACCACTCGTCTCGCAGTTCGTGTAATTGCCATACATGAGGGAGGCCCAAAAGCCTTGACGCAAGAGCACCCGAATAAATCATCTCGCTGTTGGTAAAAACCACGTGGCACTTCTGGGACGAGAAGTACCTGGCGATGCGCACTCCTCCCATAATACTCACCGGGTGCCTGACCGCTCGCACCAGTGGAGATCTGTGATGTCTGACCGCCCACCAGTGATAGGGAATGATCGAACAGGGGACATCGAGCCCGGCCAATCGATCACAAAGAGGGCCACGGCGTGGAACCGCGACGGAGGGGCGAACCCCGACTTCTTTCAATACATCGATCGCGCTGAGTAGGTATCTTTCAGCCCCGGAGAGTTCGGCACTATGGGAGACGAATCCTATATTAACCCGCATATCTCATCAGCTCATATCCCGATCGCCTGCCGCACAGTTTCAAAGCGAGTGTCCCACGTGTTGGCCTGCGCAAACGACACATAGGCCTCATGATCGCTCCCATTCAACAAGGCCTGTTCCAGGTGGTATGCGAAATCGGCATCGGTATCGGCAAGCCTCGCCGGGGAATTGAGGTGTTCAATTTCGTCTAGCCGTGTAGATACGACGGGGAGGCCTGCAGCAAAATACTGAAAGAGCTTGTTGGAGCTCACGGCGTCAGTGCGGGGGCTCTTCAGGAAAGGGATGATGCCCACATCTGAACAGTGCAGGTATTGCGGCAGCTCAGAATAACGCCGAGGTCCGAGTATCCTGACATTGCCGAGGGGGGCAAGTGAACCGACCTCGGTTTTAATGGGGCCGATCAGTATGAAATTTACATGCTTCATGCTTCGAGCCAGACGGGCGATCTGATCGATATCGACCCAATCCCCGATCGTGCCGATGAAGATCGCGCGGGGATGGGGAACGTCGCGGAACTCTTCGGGCTCGTGCACAGAGGCCGCAGGCCGGCGGAAGTGATCGATGTCAACGCCGTTGGGGAGGTACTGGCACCGGTGTAGAAGCGTTTCCGGCAGATCGTCCAATACTGTTCGGGCCGTCACGAAAATGGAATCAGCCCGGCGTAGCAGCTCATTTTCTGCGCTCACCATAGTCGGAGGAATTCCACGAAAGAGATGGTATCGATCTGAAATCCGGTAGGCGACCTTGTGGGGATGAACCATGTTGATCAACGCGGCGGAATTGGGAGATTGGGACAGCCAGAGCAGATCGGGACTTGCGAAACCGAGAGATTCGATCACGTTCGATACACGAGGTACGGTAAGACGGAGACTGTGGCGCAATACTGTTTTATTGCGAAAACCGGGCGCATTCCGGTAGGGCAGAAAGCTTATCGGGTAGAAGACCCAAAGTCCCGGCTCGCACTCTACAGGGCCGGAACGCCATGAGTCCGCCACATGGCGGTGGCGGGAGCTGCCGAGCAAGCCCAGAAGTAGTCCGATCAGGTGATAAGTGCAACCGACCCAAAGGACCGAGTGTCCGTGCTTGAGAAACTGTCGGGCCAGCTCGTGAGACCCGACCCGAATGTCTCCCTCGTACGGCAACGCCTCGCTCATCAGGATCCGCATTATGACGGCGCGTCCCTGGCGACCTTCCGGCCCGCATCGTCAGCCGCCGACCGTTGGCTGATCTCCTTCTTCTTGCGAACCGCCTCGAGATAATGATCGATTACCTCGTTGGGTTCGCCGTCGGCGGCAACACGACCGCTCTCTATGTAGAGGGCGCGATTGCAGAGCCTCTTGATCTGATCCATGGCGTGTGACACAACGACGACAGTCTTGCCTTCTTTGAAGAACGTCTCGAGACGTGCAGTTGCTTTTGCGCGAAACTCCGCATCGCCGGCGGAGAAAACCTCGTCGAGAAGAAGAATTTCAGGGCTGATGTCGGTTGCCACTGAAAATCCGAGCCGTGCCCGCATGCCGGATGAGTATGTGTGTAACGGCGCTTCGATAAAGTCTCCCACTCCGGCGAATTCGACAATGCGATCCACACGGCCTTCGAGATCCCGGCGGCTCATTCCCAGGATCGCACCGTTCAAGTAGATGTTTTCCCGTCCGGTGAGATCATTTCGAAAACCGCCTCCCAGTCCGAAGAGGGGAGCGATCCGGCCACATACAACCACCGACCCCTCGGCCGGTGGGAGAACACCGGAAAACGCCTTCAGCAACGTGGTTTTCCCCGCCCCGTTCGGACCGACAACACCTACCCTCTCTCCCTTGCGAATCGTGAGGTCCAGTCCCCGCAGGGCCCAGAAACTCTCGAAATGATTCCCCTTGAACAGGCCGACTACGGATTCCTTCAGTGTGTTGACCTGCCGCAGGTAACGCCGGTACCGGATACCTAACTCTCGGGCTTCGATGGCGAACTCACCAGCTGTCGTTCTACGCTCATGCATAGTAGACAAACCGATCTTCCGTCGCGACAAAGACGACAAGTCCGATAGCCAGAAGAAGCAGGGCATAGGCGAAGCCCGTAAGCCAGATGTCGGCTCCGGGGATTGTGCCGTAGTAAAGTATCTCGCGGGTGGCCACAACCGGGTAATAGACAGGGCTGGCACGGAGCAAGACGGCCCCCTTGGGACCGAGCATGTCCGGTCTGTAAAAAATCGGTGTCAGATAGAACAACGCACGCATCAGGACGGGAGTCAGATGGGTGAAGTCACGAAAGAACACCGTCAGCGAGCACATAAGAAGCGCCGCTCCCGAACACAAGAGGAAGAGCATGAGGAGAACGGCCGGGAGCATGACCACTGTCCAGGGAACGCCATGGTTTGTAAATACTGCGATGAGAAGATAGGCGATGAAGAAAAAGAAAACATTCAAGAGATTTGAACCAACGATTGATATCGGGAAAACAACTTTAGGTAGATAGATCAACTGTATCAAGCCCCGATTACTGACGATGCTTGTCAACGAGCGCCCGACGGATTGCTGAAAGAAGAGCCATGCCATCAGGCCGGACAAGAGAAAGAGTGCGTAGCTGTCTTCCTGAATGCGGGCAAAGCGAGAGAAGACAGCCCACATGACGAGCATGAGCAACAGGGGGTTCAGCAAGGTCCAAAGAAACCCGAGCACGCTACCACGGTATCTGACCTTGAGATCCAGCACTATGAAGTATCGGAGGAGCTCACGATACTGTACCAGCTCTCTTAGAGATCGGGTGATAGACCGCATGGTGCCTGATATTCCTTGGTTACAGAGAAGCGGCGATATGGTGAGTCCAAGTCTCGGGCCGGTAGAGAAGTTCTGCAGTCGCCCGAGCCCGGCTCTTCAACGAACTTCTCAGCAGCAACGGGATCAGTCGTTCAAGAGGGCATCCGCGTCGCCGAAGAGCTGTTCAGCTTCGTCAATCTCGTCCATATCCTCATCGCCCCTGTCGACCACAGTTTCCGTGATCAATCCCTCGATGCGATGGGCGAGATCGAAGTCGACTCCCGTGATTCCATTAGCCGAATGAGATGAGCAATAGAGTGTCACGGTGTTCTCTCGAATCTCGATATCAGGATGATGTTCCATGCTGTCCGAGAGCTCGGCAAGAATGCAGACGAAATCGACACATTCATGAAAAGACTCGAAGAGAACAGATCGCTTGATAGCTTTACTGTTTTTTTCCCAGGTTGGCAGGGAGCCGAGGCGCTTCTTGATTTCCCGGGTGTGCAGGATCTGGGTGCTGTCCAATCGTGATCCCCTTCGCAGGCTGTCTGCCCGAAGTCCGGGCCAGGGTTGTATCCGAATCTTCCGCCTGCAGTATAGAGAGAGGATCACGATCCTGCAAGAAATTGTAGAGCCAATCAGGGACGAGGCTGAATCAATCGACCTTGCCCTCATCGAGGTTGCGCAGATAGCTGAATGTATAGATTCCGGTATCGTGGCCGTCGTCCCAGATCACCCGGATCGCGTATCGCCCGACCGGTTCGATCTTGACCGGCTTGACTGTTTCGAGCACTTCGAGAGGATTGAGTGTCCGCTCGCCCGTCCACTCATCGACACATCCGGCGCAGGGGCACTGTCGACGAAGCACGGCTGTATTGTAAAGCGACTTCTTGCCGTCCTCCCAGACGATTTCCAGCTCGTTCTCCCCCGCTTTCCGCATGGACCGGGGGCGAATGCTCTTCGCGGGTCCGGCCATCAACCGGTCTGCCAGTCGATGGAAAAGTCCCCGCTGTTGTCGGCCGCGCCTTCGAATGCTTCCCGGGCAAGCGCGACAGCGACGTTTTCCGCGACCGCCAGATAGGCTTTGCCTGCAGGCGAATCGGGGTTCCGGCCTACAATCGGCTCCCCTTCGTCGCCGCCGGCAACTACCTCGGGATCGATCGGCACTTCTCCCAGAAACGGAATATTCAGTTCCTTGCTCGTAGCTCGACCACCACCGTGACTGAAGATCTCGGACCTCTCACCGCAGTGGGGACAGCTGAAATAGCTCATGTTCTCCACAATGCCGAGTACCGGCACACTCACCTGCTGGAACATCCGTAGACCTTTTCGCGCGTCGATCAGACTCATTTCCTGTGGGGTGGTGATGATCACCGCGCCTGAAAGTGGCGCGCTCTGGGTGAGGGTCAGCTGGGCATCACCAGTTCCCGGGGGGAGATCGATCACGAGATAGTCGAGTGCTCCCCACGAGACCTGTGTAAGAAACTGCTGAATCAGGCCATGCACCATCGGCCCGCGCCAGATGACCGGCGCGTCGTCCTCGGAAATAAACGCCATCGACATGAGCTTCAGTCCCCGCGTCTCGATGGGGAGTATCAGATTTTCCCCGGCCATTTTGGGCTTCTCTTTCACACCGAACATGAGTCCGATGCTCGGACCGTACACATCGCAGTCAAGCAACCCGACCGACGCGCCGCTCTCCGAAAGAGCGAGAGCCAGATTCGCCGAGAGTGTCGACTTCCCGACCCCCCCCTTGCCGCTCGCCACAGCGATCACATTTCTGACTCCTTTCAGAAGCTGCTGCTTGTCGGATGCCCGTTTCCCGAGGACAACATGCTGCTCCTGAAACGAGACGCTCCGCGCACCCCCTGCCGTCAACTTCTCGGCCATCTCGTCTTTCAGAATGGCGTGCTGCGCTATCGGGTAGGTGGGCCACTCGAGCCGGACGAGGACTTCATCCCCTCGGAGTTTCACATCCTTTACGAAGCCGAGGGAAACAATGTCATTTTCGAAACCAGGATCGACGACTCCCTTGAGGAGGTCGAGCGCCCGATCCGATGAAATGCGATCAGCCAATGGAACTCTCCTTACCACTTATATGGAGAACAGAACGAATTAACAGGTTGCGACTCTCTAATATGGTAATGGGAAATCCCCTTTCAAGCACCCGATGAGGGAGAAAATATGATGGCCATTGAATACGGGCTGGACAGGGGGGCGCATTCTTCCGATAGTTCGGGGGGGAGAGGAGTGGAAATGCGGAAAGCACTTCAGCAGATTTGTGGTGCAAAAAGTGAGGTTTCGCTGGTCTATCGCCTTGACGAGGCCCACCAGAGGACCGGCAAAAAGGCTCCGAGGGCGGATCTGGGTCTTCTCTTCGCGGATCATGTCCCTATTGACCGGTATGAGGACCTCCGCCTGGAGCTCACGGAGCTGATCGGTGTCGATCTCAACACGCCTTATATCAATGTACTCATCCTGAACGGCGCTTCCGCCAACCTTGCCTATTCCGCAATCGCCCAGGGAGAACTGCTCTATACCTCCTCAGATCGGGAGAGAAAGAGCTGGGAGGGCCGGATTCGATCCGAATTCCTCCGGACAATCTACTCAAGGAGTGTTTCCGCCAGAGACGCGCGAACCTGACCTCTGTTAAGACCCTGATCCCCCCCCGCGTCACCTGTGGATAAGTCATCCACCGCACAGGTTTCCCACTATCCATACGTACCTCGCACACCCCAAGAACCTCAGGCACTCCCTCCCCCCACACCAGTCAACCTTCTTCCCGGGAGAATTAGCGAGACGAGGCCGGTGGGACCTATTTAATTCTGGAGTTCTGGGGACACAATACTTAATTCCGTCAAAACGCGTCGGCGGAATTAAGTATTGTGTCCCCAGAACTCCCCAGAACCCCCCAATGGGCCGGCCGAACGAGCCAGCGAGGGACGACAATCGGAGTCCCGCAGCGGCTCCCCGGGAAGAAGGTAGACTTGTTTGGGGGGAGGGAGTGCCGACCGGGCAGGAAATCGCTGAACGGACGGGGATTCGCCGCCATGCGGCCCAACTTGACTGACCTACCGCCCCCCATCTGGACAAATCAGGTAAATCTAGGTATAATAAGCATTAACGAGGTTTTGTCTCGATTGACTTGAAAGGATAGCGGTTGTTCCTTCACTTATAGTTAAGGAGCTTCTGATTCCTGCGCTTCCCATGAAAGGAGTTGCGATGAGTTCCCGCAATCGCAAGAAGCTCTGGCTGTTCGGTCTGGCGATCCTGTTGATAGCAGCCTGGAACGGTCCGGCAGATGCCTGGATCGATACCGGTCCCGGCCCGCAAGGCGGATATGAAGACCCGAACGGCGGCCACGGCGATACTGATCCGGACGACTTCCCGATAGTCACCCCATCGGAGGATCCGATCTCCGTTGAGAGCGGTGCGGGCCACTCGTCGAATCTGTCGCCTCGATTGAGGTTAGCTATTTTCCTGTCGCGATTCATCGGAATCTAACGGGAAACCGACCCGCCGGTGAACGACCGGGCGGAGCCGGAGACTGGACTCGCAGCGGAGAACCGCTTCATGACCTTCGAAAACCGCTCCAATCTGGGACGGAATTTGAACGAGATCGGCAAGGCTCTCGGGCTGGAACGCCATATCCCGAGTACCCAGGGCGATCTCGGTTCTTTATACCTTTCGTCTGACCATTTTAACGATGCGATCCGCGAGTTCCGGCTCGCCCTCGAAAGCGACTGGAGCGACCACGCTCCGCCGGAGCTCGCCGACGAATTGCGAGAAAAGCTGGCGTGGTGCTACTTCTGGACCGGAGCGTACCAGGAGGCTGAGCGAGTCGTCGGCTCGATGAGTGAAACGACGGTGCGCGCGGGCACGCTCGTCCTTGAAGGTCGACTCGCCATGGAGCAGGCAAACCCGACGGGGGCGGCTGAAAAGGGACGCGAAGCCCTGCACGTGGCGAAAACAACTGGCGTGCAACCTTGGATCGGGCCGGCCCGATCACTCCTCGGAATCATCGCACAGCGTTCCGGCTCGTCCGAAGAAGCGCGTAACCACTTTGAAGAGGCGCTGTTCGCTTATCGAGTGGCGGAAGACCCGGACGGCGAATGCCGCTCGTTCATCCATCTCGGCACACTCTCCAAATCTGAATGTAGGTGGGAAGAAGCGTTCCGTTACCTGGAGCGGGCTCGCCAGAAGGCGGGGCAGGAAGGGTTCTACTATCTATCCGGTTCCGCCAGCCTGAACCTCGGCAATCTGCGGATCCGCCTGGGCGAGCATGATGAAGCCCTTCCGATGATTGAGGATGGGCGGCGTGTGTTTGAAGAGATCGGCTATGAGCTGGGCGTCACCCGTGCTCTCATTGCCGAGGCGAAAATCCATCTGGTGCGCGGCTCATTCGAGGCCGTGGACAACTGCCTGAAACTCGGAAAAAAGCTTTGCGAAGAAGAGCGATTCAAGAGGGAGCGTACGTTCCTGGAGATTATCGAAGGGAGCGCGGCCATTCAGCGAGGAAACCGTGCTGCGGGGGAAGCAAACCTTTACCGGGCGGTCTCTCTCGCGGAGGAAGTCTCGCCGGCGGGCGACCTGGCAGTAGAAGCAACGCTTTACCTGGCACAACATCTTATTCAGAGTGATCGTCTGTCCGAGGGAATACGGCTGGTGGACGGAATCGGGGAAGCCTCACGGGCTGTGGGCGATCCGGCACAGGAAGGTTGGCGCATGCGGCTCTCCGCCGAGGTCGACCTCACCAAGGGCCGTGTCAAGCGGGCCGAAGAAAAAATCGCGACATCGATCGCTTCGTTCGAACGAATCGGTTACAGGCAGGATCTTGCTCAAGCTCTTCTGGTCGCGGGACGGATCGCCATGTCGCCAAACGCCTCCCATGGTCAGTCCGACGCCGTGCTTACCCACTATCTCCGGGCCAAGCGGATATGGGAGGATCTTTCTTCCGATCGCGAAACGGCGATGACTTCGATCGAGATCGCTCGCTACTGGGTCGACCGTCAGGATCTTGACGAAGCGCTGATCTACGCGTACACCGCTAAGAAGCTCCTGGAAAAGGTGGGCTATTCCTGGGGTGTCGATGAGGCCCGCGAATTGATTCGACTGATCGAACAGCAGTTCGAGTATGAAATCATGGGGCGGGGCGATGCCACGCACCTCAAGTTTTCGGAACTCGAAGGGAATCTGGAAGACGGCCTCTGCTGGCTTCTGGCAGAAGCCTCCGCCGACACTGATGCTGACAAGGCGTGGATCGCGTGCGGTACGAACGGCGCGGAACTACAGGTACTTTCCTCGTTCGGCCTCGACGACGACGAAGCGGAAGCGGCGGTGGGCCGGCTGATCGCGCGAGATCCTGGATTTCTGGAAGCCGAGCGGCCCTTGTTCTGCACCGGCCTTACTGGATCGTACACGGAAGACGAGAGCCGCTCTGTTGTGATCCTTCCATTTTCGATCGGAGGGGGCGAGCGGGGGATTCTTTACGTAGAAAGAGATTCCGGAGAGGACAACGGCTGGTTCCGCCTGCGGGACGTGCAACATCTTGCCGGCGCTACTTTCGCGATCGCTCGTCTGGTGGCCGAGGACCAGAAGACCAAGCTTCATCGTGAGAACGTCTTTCTAAGAGAGCAGCTGGAGAATAAATACCCCTTTGCCAATATCGTGACGGAAGACGCCCGCATGATCGAGACTCTTCAGATCGCGTCGCGTGTAGCGAACTATCCGATTACCGTCCTGATCGAAGGGGAGACCGGTACCGGGAAGCAACTCCTGGCGCAGGCGATCCACGATTCAGGCGACCGTGCGGACGGGCCGTTTGTCACCGTGAACTGCGCATCACTACCGGAGCAGATTCTGGAATCGGAGCTGTTCGGCTATGTGAAGGGTGCGTTTACCGGCGCGCTCGGCGATCGAAACGGGCTATTCGAAGAGGCGAACGGCGGGACAATCCTGCTCGATGAAATCGGAAAAGCTGGTGCCCATGTTCAGCGGGCGCTTCTGCATGTTCTCGACCAGGGTATGATTCGACCGGTCGGATCGAGCAGGCATCGCAAGGTAGATGTGCGCGTTGTCTGTGCGACTTCCAATATGGAGCTCAAAGAGGACATCAGAGAAGGCCGCTTCCTGAAAGACCTCTACTACCGAATCAACGACATCAGTCTGCGACTCCCTCCTCTTCGGGAGCGTGTCTCGGACGTGAGGCTTCTGGCGGATTACTTCCTGGATCTCTGCCGTCAGAAAGTCAATCGGAACTCGGTCGAATTTCATTCCGAGATCTATGAGACTCTCGATCGCTACGATTGGCCGGGAAATGTGCGTGAACTGGAAAAAGCAGTTCGACGAGCCGTCCTGCTTTGCCCGGGCCAGTCAATCCGGCGGGAACATCTGCCCGATGCACTGAGACCTGGCGTGAACGCTCTGTCCGATATCTCCGCCTCATCCGGCCCCTCCGATCTCAAGAGCAAGGTGGAAGCGCTCGAGACGGCGCAAATCATCGAGGCTCTGCGCCGGAACCGGGGCAACCGGAGCAAGACCGCTCGGGAGCTGGGCCTTTCACTGCGGGGCCTCCGAAATAAGATCCAGCGCTACAACCTTGAAAATATAGGCAGAGAGTAACTTTACACCTAATCCCCTGTGTACCAAGTTCCACTCGCACAACCTCCAACACAACAACGAGTTAGTAAGTTCAATGCCTGGCCGGGTAGGAACCGGGTTCCTATTTGAGCGGGTGGGGACTAAATCCCCGGTTGGCGCACGAGAAAGCACGGCTTTAACTCATTGATTTACAAGTGGTTGTGGGTGTTAGTTTTGGTCGATTTCTGGGCGGGCTGGCACTCTCTATGCGAGTTCATCCAATCGGTAACCCGGAATAGGGGCCGGGTGACCACCAAAATCGGCAGCAAGCCACCTCCTGCCCTCCTCATCCTGTAGGCGGTGCTCTTCCCCGGCTCCCTTGTGGAGTCGGGGGAGGAGCCGATAGTTGTGCGGGTCTCTAGTGCAGTCAGTCAGTACCTTGCCCGGGTTCGGTCGAACACTCATGTGTGAGATCGTGACGTAAGTCACTTCCGTGTCATGGTCAATAAGGGGAGCTAGGGCGCGGGAAGAATCCTCCGGGTTAAGGTTGGGGTGCAAACAGGCGGCTCACTCGGGACCCGCCGTTATGTATGAGCGAACGGGAGGCTGTTATGGCCTCCCGTTGTTCATTCCCGCCTACTCTTACGACATTCCCTCGTGTAAAGTGAGTGAATGGAGTCTGTAAGCGGGAATCCGATACCACGCCGCATCGCCCGATACGGAAGACCCCTTCTTGTTGTTGCGCTGATCATCGCCATACTCCAGAGCATTTCCTGTACATCGACCGACAGGTCCGCTGCCGATCGGGATTCACGCCCGAAAGCTGAAATCTCACCCGCCTGGGTCTCCGAAGATGGCAGAAAATACCCTTATGAAATCATACTGCCTCCATCTGATATGGTGATGGTTCTTGTTCCACCGGGTCCGTTCATCATGGGAAGCGACGAGGGGCGGGATGATGCACAACCGGTGCGTACCGTCTGGTTGAGCGGGTACTATGTGGACAAGCTCGAGGTTTCAAACGGGATCTACTCTCGATTTGTCGAAGAAACCGGGCGACGAGTCCCCATTTTTCAGTGGCTTGATGAAGTGAACAGCCCCGGGTTCGCAGTATGCGGAGTGAGCCAGTTTGATAGTCGGGCTTTTGCTCTGTGGGCGGGAAAGCGCCTCCCCACCGAGGCGGAGTGGGAGAAAGCCGCCCGGGGTGAGGACGGCCGCCAGTGGCCCTGGGGAAACGAATTCGACAGAGGGAAAGGGAATTTCCACTGGAACGACGATCCCTGGGAGAAGGTCGGACCGGTCGGTGCGTTCCCCGAAGGAGCGAGCCCATACGGCGCTCTCGACATGGCCGGAAATGTCTACGAATGGTGCGAAGACCTCTATGATCCCGACTACTATAAGAGAAGCCCCGATCGCGATCCCCCCGCATGCACCGAGGGGGAGCTCGCGGTCATGCGGGGAGGGGATTGGGTGAAGGGTCACAAGGCATCCCGATGCTGGGAGCGTTACTGGAGGGCCGCGCCCGGCACTAGCCTCGGCATCGGTTTCCGGTGCGTCATCGATATGGACCGTGCGATCGGGCTGCTGGCAGCCAAACCGGTGGAGTGATCGACAGATGATGTCACCTTGGTTATTCGCGTGAGCCGCGCGAATCGTTCCGGTTCCGCTGCCGCCCGGGCCCGCCAGAGGGAACGGACCCTCCTCATCAGTCTGCTCGTTATCGCCGCCATCCTCAGGCTTCTCTATGTTTCCGAGCTCCATGGAAATCCGTTCTTCGATTATCCGATCATCGATGCCGCAGAATATAAGGGCTGGGCGACTACGATCGCACATGGGGAAGCGCTCTGGAGCCGAATCCACATACATGGCCCACTCTACCCGTACATCCTGGCGGCTCTGATCGACAGGGGCTCCTCGTTTCAGGGTTTCTATGTCTTCAATCACATTCTCGGCCTGCTGTCGCTCGCCCTCCTCTATCGCGCCGGCCGGATCGTGGGCGGGAGAAACACCGGCTTCGCCGCCCTCGGAATCGGCATACTGTATTCTCGATTCATATATTTTGAAGGTCAAATACTCGCAACCACGCTGGCCGTGTTTCTGGATACCCTGCTGCTGGTAATTACACTCGAACTGGGCCTCCGCCGGGCAAAGCCCCCGCTCTGGTCTGCGGCCGGGGTGGTGCTCGGGCTTTCGGCGATTACGAGGCCGACCATTCTGATTGCGGCGCCGGTCTTTCTTTTCTGGGCATGGTGGCAGAGTTCGGGGATGACGGGGCGCGGCGGACAGGGGGACAGCGGGGCTTCCCGCCCGATCACGGCGCTATTGGCGCCCCTTTTTCTTCTCGTTGGTTGCACGGCGGTGATCGCGCCGGTCGCCATGCGCAATGCAGCTGTGGGTGATCCCATTCTCATACAGGCGAACGGCGGGATGAATTTCTATATTGCCAATCGCATCGAAGCGGATGGTCTCGCATCGGTCCGGCCGGGCACCGAGTGGCGGACGATCGAACGGATCGCGACAAGCGAAGGGGCCATCCGGGAAGTCGATCGCGACCGGTTCTACTATCGTCTGGCAGCTGAAGAGATGCGCAGCGACCCCGCCCGTGCGGCCGCTCGATTCGGCAAACGGGCTCTTCTGTTTCTTGGCGGATGGGAAATCGATACGAGCCAGGATTTCGAGTATTTTCGGGATCAATCATTCGTTCTCAAAATACTTGCGTTGCCGGCCGGACTCGTGATGCCGTTTTTGATTCTCGGAGGGTATCGAGCGATCCGAAAGAGAGGGATGGCGCTTCTTCCCCTCCTTTTTGTCGCTTTCTATATGGTGGCTGTTATCCTCTTCCCCTATTCATCGCGCTATCGCATGCCCCTATTTCCGACACTGGCCGTGCTGGCTGCGTTCGCCGCCGCCCCCCTTTACAGGGCTGGTCGGGCCGGGCGATTTCCCCGCATGCAGGGTCTCGTACTGATGGCTCTTTTCATCCTCTTGAATTTCTTTCCCGTCGACCTGCCGGACAAAGGGATTGTGCGGACCCATTTCCATCTGGGTAAGAGGCTCTCCGATCGAGGCGCTCACAAAGAGGCTCTCAAAGAATACGACCGGGCAATCGAGTGGCGGGGTGGAGACGGAGACATCTGGAATGATCGCGGGCTCGCCTGGGAGGCGCTCGGCGATATCGACGCCGCCGAGCAGGACTACAGAAGAGCGATCGATGCGGTTTCGGATCATGGCAAAGCGAGGGCGAACCTGGCCGGGATCCATTACCGGGCCGGTCGTAATGAAGAAGCGATGGCTGAACTCAGGCGGGCGATCGACCTGGAACCTTTGAACGGCGACTTCTATAACAATCTGGGTGTATTACAACTAAGGGCGGGGGATATCGGCGGTGCCGTGCTCACTCTCGAGGCGGGAGCTCAACTCGATCCGGGGAATCGCGAGACTCTTTACAATCTGGGAAGTTCGTATGAACGAGCGAACCGTTTGGCCGATGGGGCAGCCATTTTTGAACGGCTCGCCGGACTGGGTGACAATCAGGAGATCCGCTGCCGGTTAGCCCGACTTGCCGAGAAGCGGGGGAGTCCGGAAGGCGCTGCGGTGGAATACGGGAAGGCGCTCGCTTTTGATCCTGACTACCCGGACGCTCTCCGTGGGCTGGGTGTCCTCAGGCTTCGCGGAGGGAACAGGGCTCGTGGGATCTCACTTCTGGAGCGCTATCTGGTGGCTCGGCCCGAGGACGAGTCGGTTCGCGCGCTCATCAGCGAGGCTCGTGCCGGAGGAAATTAGTCCGGCTTTCTCACCAGGATTCTGTCGCGAACTCGCGTAGCACGACGAATCCTGGTGAGATGCGCGGGTGACTTAGACGGCGACCGGCTCGTCCTCTTTCTGGCGCATCCACTCGTTCAGCTGGGTGCGCTCGAACCGCCACTGGTTCATGATTTTCTTGGCGGGCAGCACGCCGGCTCTCGCCAGTCGATAAACCGACTTCCGGCTCAATCTCAGGTAATCAGCCACCTGGTCCGCTGTAAGGATCTCTCGTTCCATGACTGCCTCCTTTCTGATAGTTTCGGCAGGTACCCTGTCTATCGGCAGGGGTCCTCATGGTCATTAGGGAGAATACCTATCCCGGGTGGGATCGGGAATTCCCTGGTACACCAAGCAGGGTCATTGAAGGCCGGAATTCGGCCACTAGCGGCATTCTCGCGCCATTCTTCATCGAGAAAGATAGCCCAGTGCAAATCGAGCTTATTTCTGATCCCGGCCAGGAGTCGAGCGGAGACACAGAAGGTCTTCTACGGGAGATTGTAGCTAAACTCTGTTCCGACATGGAGATCGATCTGGTTCGTGTGATCCGGTCTTCAGCCGGGGAGCCGCTCCCCTCTGGAAACCCCCCAGAGGGAATACCCTTGCCAGGCAATCGGCTCCGGATCGACGGCGTGGAGATTTCACCGACCGGACCTGAAGGTGAGTACGAAAAATGGGCCCTGGAAGCTGCGGTCCTTCGGGCCCTCGGACCGCGGCGCTTTCTCTTTCTCTGTGTGGCCAACTCCGCCAGGAGTCAAATTGCCGAGGGGATCGCCCGGTCGATTGCGCCGGATGGGATCGACGTCGCCTCCGCGGGTTCTCGCCCGTCAGCGGTCAGGCCGGAGGCGATCGCCGTCCTGCTTGAATCGGGCATCGACATCTCACGATATCAGTCAACAAGCGTGGATGATGTTGATCCCGCTTCAATCGATGCAGTGATCACGCTATGCGCCGAGGAAGTTTGTCCGGCATTCCTGGGAAATGCCCGTCGCCTGCACTGGGGGCTTTCCGATCCGGCGGGTGTCGACGGGGACGCCGAGACACGGCTGAATGCGTTTCGAAAAACGAGGGACGAACTGGTCAGGCGATTAGAGCGATTGATGGGAGGGTAAGGAAGGCCGCCTTGACGGGTCGACCCTCCCCCCCAATTAACAAATCCTAGTTTCCGGACTCCACCGCATAGTCGTGTGCGTCAATCTCTTCGCTGAATGCGGCAGTGGCGCGCACATCCGGATCAGTTGTCCAGGAGACCATGCCCCACTTCATGTTGTAGGCTTCATAGCCCATCATGCGGAGGGCGGTAGTCGCGATACCCCCTGTGTGACCGGTGTAGCAGTAAACGAGGACAGTAGCATCCGCCGGAATCTTCTTCAGAAGACTCTCGTCGCCGATCTCTGTCCATGGAATGTTGATCGCGCCGGGAATGTGGCCGCCGGCATAATGCTCGGCGCTCCGGACGCTCACGATGAACCAGTTGTTCGCATCGTCGCCGTCGTTCAGGTTGTCGAATACGTCGGAGGCCTTCTTGGTCGGACCGTCGGCTCCGGCAGTATAGACTTCCGCAGCGGCCCGGGCGATCTCCCAGGTGTCAGTAGAACCGGTGACATCCAGATCAGGCATGTCATAGGACGCAGCCGGATCGTTGATCGTGGTTTCCACGGCATAGTCGTGTGCGTCAGTCGCTTCGCTGAAAGCGGTCGCCACGCGCACATCCAGATCCTTCGTCCATGCGCACATGCCGAACTTCATGTTGATGGCATCATAGCCGAGCGAGTTCAGCACGGTCGTCGCGACAGCACCGGTATGGCCGGTGTAGCAGTACACGACGATCTGCCTGTCCGTCGGAAGTGTGGCGAGCTTCGCCGGATCAGCGATCTCTTTCCAGGAGATGTTCGCGGCGCCGGGGATATGACCGAGCGCATAGTGATCAGCACTCCGAACGCTCAGGACAAATGGATCGTTTGCGTCGTCACCGTCGTTCAGGGTGGCGAAGAGCACATCGGCTTTCGTAACCGGTGAACTGCCCGACGTCACATACGAATTTACGGCGCTGATCACAGCATCAGTCTGGTCAACGGTTATTCCCGGATCGGTCGGGTTGTCATCGTCTCCGCAGCCGACGAAAAAGACCATCGCCAGGGCGCCGATCAGCGCCAGTGCAAAGCGTGTCCGATTCATTCCAAACCTCCTTGTCATTCACTGCCGGCGGTGGGCAATCCCATTGACGGGAGCTGCTCAACGACGACGTCCGCATTCGCTTCGATTTCCTCCGTGTGCATCAACCCTTCAGCAATTAGCGAATCGATGTACGCGGGAGTGAGAAAAATATCTTCGTTTCCGTGGCATGCGCCGCAGCTTTCGTTCTGCGGTGTGTTCTTCCGAATATTGTGGGGCGTAGCCATTTCCCAGGTGGGGAAGCTGGCGTAGTGCGGCATATCGATGCCGTACTCTTCATAGCTGTCGGGCGCGATCGGAATATGGCGAACCACGATGTACTTCCAGGGATGGAGATCATCCCGTTCATAGTTCAACCCGATTCGGAAATCGAGCCGCGACGGATCCTGCAGTCCGCTTCCCACGTGGCAGTTGTAGCAGGTCTTATAGCTCACCGAATGGCAGACCTGGCACTGCACGTCATCAGTGTGGATCGAGTGCTGGCTGTTCTGGGTGTCAGTCAGAACATCGGGATGGCAGGTCTCGCACTTGGGGCCGTTCTCCACATCGTACCGATGAGGGGGCGTTTCCCCCGTCCCATGAATCTCGTCGGCCGTATGGCACGAGAAGCAGTTCATACCCATATTATAATGAGCATCCGCCGGAATGCCGTCGTGGCTCCCGCGGAACTCCTCGCCGATCCTGCTACCATGACATGCGGTGCAGTTCTCGGTCTGATTGGGCGGGTTCTTGAACATGTGGCCGCTCACAAGGCCGCCCCTTACGGCGTTCGGTCGGCTGATATGGCACTGTCCGCATGACGTGTGGCATTTGGCACAATCTGCGTCGACCATGTGCTGCGCATCCGGCGATGATCGGTCAAGTCCCGTTCTCTGCTCGATCCGCGTCCAATAACCTTCCTGGGTGAAATGAAGACTCGATGAGTGGCCTGTGTTTTCATCGGAGTGACACGTGGCGCACGCTCCGTCTGTTCCAGCAGACGGATCTGTGGCGAGCCCTGCGTGGGCCTGTTCTTTGGATAGAGAATCCGAATCATCTCCGCCATGGCAGGCGACGCAAGTGATGTTCGTTCCATGGAATGAGTCGAGATAGTCATCACCAACGAGAACTTTTTCCCATACCTCCAACTGAGGTACCTCGCCGCCTCAGCCTTCTCCCGAACTGCCCGCGGGGGGCAATGTATCAGGCGATGCGGTGGCTATCAGAGTCGCTTCGCTGGTGTGGCACTCTTCGCAGCCGTTCTTCTGGTCTACCGGGTCTATCGGGCCCGTCGGATTGTCGTCCGAATCGGAGGACGAACAGCCGAGAAAAAAAACGAAGAGAACCACCTGCAGGAGCGCCACCATACTGAGAGGCACCATGATTCGGGAGTTACGGATTCTTGCTAGTTTCGGCATGCGGGTTTCTCCTTTTTCAAAAGCGTAAGCGCCATAGCCGAGCGCGAATCATCGGGAGCGAGTTGAGTTACTTCACTGATGTAGGACCTGGAAGCGTCGATATCGCAGAAAAGTTCGAGAATGCCGAGGGTAATAAGAGCACTGCTCGGATCCTTGAGATAGGGGAGGCGGCGCTCGATGGACGAGCAGAGGTGGGGGCACGGGCAATCTTCCGCTTCAAGGTCGGTATCGATGATGCTTCGTGGATCGTCTTCAAGTGTCTTGAGAAACAGATCGAGTGCATCATCAATCCGGTCCACCTGCGTATAGCTGATGATCAGTTTCTTGCGAACCCGGGAGAGTGCGGGATTGGCCAGCAGTGCGGTTTCGAGGATAGGTACCGCCTTTTCGAATTCTCTGGCGATGAAGTAGCGGTTTCCAAGCATTTCACTCATCTCGGCCCCTCTCCTCGTGCGGAGACGGAAGTGCATAGCACGTGCCATGCAATAAAAGCGAAGAGAGTACCGCCAAAAAGTCCCCCCCTGCGCTGTAACTGGTTGTTGCTTTGTCAGTTAGTGGGCCGCTTCCGGTTGCAGCCTCACTCGGCCCGTTGATAGCGCGCCAGGCCGGGATGTGTGGTTGAAACAGTCTGTTTCAGCGTCCGGATACAGTGGTTACAGTGAGGAGGTTACGTGGCTGTTTGACATGTTATCGGGGGAATCACACGTTTGAAACGTTTTGATTCGCCCGGAAACAGGTTGTTTCAACGTCGTCAGGACTTGTGCGCTCACGCCGGCCGGGAATTGCAGTCTGAATCGGGTAATAACTCCTGGCTTGTGCCTTTTCGATCTGCGTCTATATTGTGCAGAGCGAACAAAACACAGTAACTACTCGGGAGCTCGCCATCCCCGGCGGGCCGAGCGGCCGTCCTATGGAGGTTGTTTGACGTGAAGCCGAGACTGGTGGGCACATTTTTATTTCTGACTCTCATCTTTGCAGTATCCCCGACCCCGGCGCAGGTCGAGAACGCGGATTGCACAGACTGTCACTTCGAATCCACTGACGATCCCGATATGGAATTGTCAGACGCTCTCGAAGGGAGTGTCCACGCCGGCCTCGACTGCATCGAATGCCACACGTCCATCAATGAGCTCCCCCACGAAGACATTTTACCACCCGCCGACTGCGGTTCCTGCCACGAGGATGTCGCGGATATCTATGTCAAACATGGACGGGGTGTGATAGGTGAAGACGATGCGGTACCTGGATGCGCCGACTGCCACGGAAACCACTCGATCCGCTATGTCGATCACAAAGACTCACGGGTCAGTCCCCTGAACCTCCCGAGCACCTGCGGTCTCTGCCACGAGGACGATGCGTTTACGACCGACCAGAAAATCCGCTTCAAACATCCGGTTCGGGTATACGAAAACAGCATTCACGGCCGCTCGGCGTTGGGCGGGCGCTACTCCGCAGCATCCTGCAATGATTGCCATTCCACTGAGGGGACTGCCCACATGATCCTCTCGCCCGGGGACGTTCGCTCGGCGATCAACCATTTCAATATTCCGAATACCTGCGGCCAGTGCCACAAGTACATCGAAGAGGATTACTGGGAGGGGATCCACGGCGATCTGACAAAGCGTGGCCAGGTGGATTCCCCGATCTGCACGAGCTGTCACGGCGAGCACAACATTCTGCCGACAGACGACCCACGCTCCCCGGTCAGTCCGAACCGCCTGGCCGAGGCGACCTGCACCCCCTGTCATGAGTCGGCGGCTCTTAATGAAAAGTACGAGCTGCCCACCGGGCGGCTGCAGTCCTACCAGGATTCCTATCACGGGTTGAAGAGTAAAGCGGGCGACGTGACGGTGGCGAACTGCGCCTCCTGCCATGGTGCCCATCGTATCCTGCCCCATACCGATCCCACTTCGACCGTGAACCCGGCAAATCTCGTAGCCACATGCGGCACCTGCCACCCGAGTATTTCAGAGGAAATCGCCAGTACGCGCATACACGAGGATTCCGCCGGCATGCAGACGGGTATCGCAGGGATCGTTCGTATGATCTATATCACCCTGATCTTCGTTGTGATCGGCGGTATGGCCCTCCATTGGCTCATCGATCTCCTCCATCAGATCCGCAAGGTGATGACCACCAAGAAGCAGGTACGGAGGATGGACGGCGACGAAGTGGTCCAGCATTTCATCCTCGCCCTTTCCTTCACTGTGCTGGTTGTTACGGGCTTTTCCCTTCGGTTTTATGATTCCTGGTGGTCCAAAGGGCTCTTCGGTTGGGAGGGGGGGTATACCCTTCGCGGAGACCTGCACCACATCGCCGGAGTAATTCTCCTGATGGCATCCGCCTGGCACGGCCTTTATCTGATTACGAAGCGTGGCCGTGTTTTCCTAAAGGACATGGCTCCGAGCTTGAACGACTTCCGGCAGTTCATTCAGATGAACGCCTACAATCTGGGCATCACAAAAGATCACCCACAATTCAGGCGCTTCTCTTATGTCGAGAAGGCTGAGTATTGGGCACTCGTTTGGGGTACATTGATCATGGGAGTGACGGGGCTGCTGCTTTGGTTTGACAACCTGGCCATCACCTGGCTTCCGAAGGGTTTCCTCGATGTGATGCTCATCATTCACTATTACGAGGCCTGGCTTGCTTTCCTGGCGATCCTTGTCTGGCATATGTACTCGACAGTGTTCAGCCCGAATGTCTACCCGATGAACCCGTCCTGGCTCACGGGGTGCATGCCCGAGGAGCAGTTCAAGGTCGAGCATCCGGCGGCTTCGGCGGCGAGCAACCTCGAAAAGATCGAAAAGCTCAAAGAGAAGAAGGGGGATGCCCGGCCTGCCGAAGAGGACTAGAATATCGAGATGAGTGAACGTGTGTCGTTTGCGTTGGCCTATGTCATTGCGGTAGTGATGAGTTTCGTGGCGTTCTTCACGACCCTGGTGCTCGTGCTCGAATTCAAGTATCCGAATCTGGAAAGCGTCGGCTTCGCCGATCTCCATCCAGTGACTGTCGGGCTCGCACTCTGCGGCATTCTCGGAGCCGTGCTCGCTTTTCTCTGGCCCGGCAAGTGGTCGGTTCTGGCGCTGCTGGTGAGCGGCGCCTTCTGGGGCTACTTCACTCTCATATTTGTCTTTCTACTGTTTGAGGGGCGTGTCGACTGGGTGCCGCTCGGGCAGGCTGTACTTGCCCTTGCAGCAGCGGAGGCAGGCGCCCTGCTTGGCCGGCGGTTCTCTCCCCGGGCGAGGGCGAGGCGATTCGGGTAACGATCGACTGACATCGGACCGTCTTAAGGCCGAAAGGAATCGACATGTTCATCGATGCCCGCGCTCTTGACCGGAAGACCGATGTCGAGACCGACGTCTGCATAATAGGTGCCGGGCCGGCCGGTATCACCATGGCCCGTGAGTTCGCGGCGAAATCGATCGATGTCTGCCTGCTGGAAAGCGGCGGATTCGAATACGACGAAGAGACACAGGCTCTCTGCCGTGGAGAGAACATCGGCTATCAATACTACGACCTCGACCTTCTGCGGGTGAGACGCTTCGGCGGCGCGAGTAACGTCTGGTCCGGCGCCTGCCGGCCCCTGGACGAGATCGACTTCGTCAAGCGCGACTCCATTCCATACAGCGGCTGGCCTTTCGACAAAGCCCATCTGGATCCCTACTACCAGCGTGCCCATGCAGTGTGCGAGCTCGGTACCTATCAATATGATACCGACCAGTGGGAGCACGATGAAAATCGACGTTTTCCGCTTCAGGGCGAACGAGTGGAAACGGCGATGTATCGGGTCAGCCCGACCCGTTTCGGCCAGAAATACAGGGAAGAGATCGATCGCGAAGACAGAATCAAGACCTACCTGTTCGCCAACGTCGTTGATATTGAAACGAATGTAGACGGGAATGCCATTACCAGAGTTCGAACAAAGACGTTTGGCGGCAAAGAGATGACGGTTAAAGCGAGAGTCTTCGTACTGGCGACCGGAGCGATCGAAAACGCCCGACTGCTGCTCGCTTCCGATACGGTCCATAGGAACGGGCTCGGGAACCAGCACGATGTAGTGGGGCGTTACTTCATGGAACATCTTTCTGTTCCGGGATCGGTGCTGATGTTGTCCGATCCCGAAACGCCTATCGGGCTCTACTCGGGGGGTGTTCTGGACGATGTCTGGGGTGTCGGCTATCTTACTCTTTCGCCCGAGGTCCTTGCCCGCGAAGGACTCCTCAATATTCGTGCATTCGTTCAAGCGACAACTCCCGACGAGGCTGCCAGAAAATCGTCACTCGGCGTACTGTCCGCAGGCTTCATGTGGAACTCGATCATGGCTGGGGAAGGGGCCCGATCTTCCTCGAGGCACCTCAAGAATGTACTGTCTGATCTTGACGGGGTGCTCTTGTACGGATATTTTCGCGCGTTTCGGCCGTCGGGGGGGCTGCTTACATTGGGCAGCCACATCGAGCAGGCGCCGAACCCGGACAGCCGTGTCACGCTCACATCAGACCGGGACCGCCTCGGTATGAGGCGCCCGGCACTCGCCTGGCGATTCGGTGAGCTCGAGAGAGAGGCGCTCCGCCGAGCCAACATATTGTTCGGCGAAGAGATCGGACGCGCCGGACTCGGCCGGGTCAGAGTGTTGGATGACCAGTCGGAAAGCGGCTGGCCTCCCGGTGTTCGGGGAGGGTGGCATCAGATGGGAATGACCCGCATGGACTTGAACCCGAGGAGGGGTGTGGTGGACCAGAATTGCCGCGTCCACGGCATCGCAAACCTGTTCATCGCCGGCAGTTCGGTCTTCCCGACGAGTGGTTATACAAACCCCACCCTCACGATTGTCGCGTTGGCAATCCGGCTGGCGGATCATCTGGAGCAGGTCGTTCGTTAGGAATGATATCCAATCGTCTTGGAGTCGTCGATCAAGCCGTATTTCGACATCTGACGCCAGAGTGTGGTCCTGCTGATCCCGAGCCGGCGGGCCGCCTCGGCTCTGTTCCATCGGGCGGCCCGAAGCGCTTCGAGCACTCGCCTGGCGCCGGCATCTTCGGCCGGTCCTTCGCCCCCCCCCTTCTTCGACTTCCTGATGGTATTCGGGAGGTGGCGTTTTTGAATGATCACGCCCTGGCAGCGGACCGATGCATGTTCGAGCGCGTTCTCCAGTTCCCGCACGTTCCCCGGCCACCGGTACTCCATTAAAAGCGCCATCGCACCCGGCGATATGGTGAGATCTTTGGAGACGATGAGCCGTCGCCGCTCCAGAAAAAACTCGGTCAGCGGAATGATGTCATCTGTCCGTTCCCGTAGCGGGCGGATCGTAATTGGGATCACGTTCAACCGATAATAGAGATCGTCCCGGAAACGACGCTCACTGACCAGGCTCTCGAGCGGGATGTTTGTAGCGGAGATAACACGCACATCCACCTGAATCGTCTCGTTCCCCCCCACACGCTCCAGTTCCCGCTCCTGCAGTACTCGTAGCAGTTTCATCTGCACTGCCGGGCTCGATTCGCCAATCTCATCGAGGAATATCGTCCCTTTGTCGGCCATCTCGAATCGCCCGGGCCTGTCCAGGTGAGCACCTGTAAACGCACCGCGTACATGGCCGAAAAGCTCCGACTCAAGCAGGGTTTCGACAAATGCGGCGCAGTTCACCCGAACGTACGGATTGTCCCGGCGGGAAGAGAGCCGCTGGATCGCTTTCGCAACCAGCTCCTTGCCGGTGCCTGATTCCCCCTCGACCAGCACATTCGAATCGCAGTCGGCCACTTCGCGGATGAGATCGAACAGCTCCCGCATGGCCCGGCTCTTCCCGATGAGACCGTGAAACCCGGTCTTCCCCAGGAGGTCATCTCTGAGCCGGTTCATGAGGGTCATGTCACGTAGAGAGATGACCCCGCCGATCGGTGTGCCGTCGGAATCGCGGAGGACGGCGGTGCTTACGGATAGAGTGCGCTGCCCCCCCTTCTGGTCGGAGGTGGGCACCTCGAAGTCGCGCACATTTCTCTGGGTTTCAAGAGTGATGGCAAGCGGGCAGTCACTCCGGCAATGCTCGCCCCGAATTACCTTGTAGCAGAAACGTCCGATCGACTTGCGCTCGGAGACGCCGAGAAGCTTTTCCGCCGCCCGGTTCAGGCTGGTGACGCGCCATTCTTTGTCGACAGTGATCAGGCCGTCAGGCAGTGAATCGACAATGTCCTTGAAATGGTGCTCCAGGGAGAAATCGGGGGGGGTGACTCGAGCAAAGCGTATGTCTTGATTGTCCTTCATAATGGGCTTTCCGTATCACCCGGGGCGGTGCTGTCGGACGATTATAGGGTCGGCGTTACCGGACCCTGGTGCAACATAATTTTCCACGAGCAGAGTCGATTTGGAACGGCTCGACGCGGAGATCGGCTGGACTCGGTTTGCGAGAACAGCCACGACTGCAAAGAGTTAGGGCTGACAAACTTTTATGAAAAAAGATGAGTAGTTGAGCGATTTATCTTGAACTAGTGTTGCAAAGCAGTGAATTTAGGCAGGAGCCCGCCTGGGTTGATCCCGGTGGATTACAGGAACCTGTGACAGGAGGTCCCCCATGACCGTGAGCCGAATCGCCAAGTACGCTTTAACCCTCGCAATGGCCTTCCTCATCTTGCCCGGTTGCGGGGATGATGATGACGACCCGATTGTCTGCCCCGACCCGGAAATACCGGTCCTGGCATTCGTCGGATCCGAGACCTGCAAAGAATGTCACGAGGCAAAATATGACATGTGGGTTGAATCGGGCCACCCATTCAAACTGACGAAAATTCTGGGTGAGGCACCGACAGGCTCCTTCCCCGGCTTTTCAGAGTATCCGAACGATGCGGTCGAACCACCCGCCGGATTCACATGGGCCGATATCAGCTACACGATCGGTGGATACGCGTGGAAGATGCGCTTCATCAACCAGGATGGCTGGATCATCACCGGTCTCGAAGATAACCAGTACAACTTCGAACAGGATCTATGGTCGGACTATCACTTGACTGATCCGCCGAACACCAAGCCTTATGATTGCGGCAAATGCCATACAACGGGTTGGGTAGCGGATAGCGATCCGACAACGGACGGTGATCTGACGGACAATCAGGATGGCATGCCGGGCATGTACGGCACGTTCTTCGCCGGCGGCATTCACTGCGAAGAGTGCCACGGCAGGGGAAGCCTGCATGTGCTGGCACCCGATCTGAACGCACTGGAAGTGGACAATTCGTCTGAGCAGTGTGGTCGCTGCCATACCCGCGATGCTCTGAACCGTATCGCCGCGTCAGGTGGATTCATCGAGCATCATGAACAGTATGATGAGTGGCTCCACTCGCCTCACGCAATCGGCAACGGACCTGGGTGCAGCGAATGCCACGATCCCCATGCGTCGGTCATGTTCGATGACGTCGCTATGGGTATCGGCGTCAAAACGAGCTGCACCGATTGTCATGCGGCGGAAGATTACACGCTGGACGGTGGCGATGTCGCGCACCTGAGTGCCGATTTCGGCGGCCCTGCCTGTGTTGACTGTCATATGCCCAAGTCGGCCAAGAGCGCCCTCGCAATTACGATCCATCAAGGGGACGTCAGGAGTCACATCTGGGCGATTAATCCTGCTGCGGTTGATAAAGAAGAGGGAATGGGAATTGTGGCCGCATCGACCACAGTTCTCGAGGATCCCGCGACCGGTCTCGCGAGAGTCACACTCGACTTCGCCTGCTATAGCTGCCACAAAGACGCCGACGGCGTTGGCGGCGGCGTATCGCAAAGGACACTGGAAGAACTCTCTGCGATGGCGACCGGTATCCATCCGGTCAGCGCCAGGACATTGGCCGCGCGCTAGAGAAGCAGATCGAAAGCCGCGCGATCGACAGTATCGCGCAACAAACCTTAAGATCTGAACCAGGTGGCTGCGCTGTTCTTCGGAACGGCGCAGCCACCGTTATTTTCAAGATGATGTGCGCGGGATTGTAAGTTGTCCGCCGTTACGTGCTTTGCTAGTCCCTGCTGCTACGACTGCGCTTCAACGAGCTTCGCAACCATCAGCTCGAGACGTTTCAAGTCCCGTGTGATCGAGTGGCGGTTCACTTCCATCCAGTAAAGCGCGGACATGATACCAACGCCGGCTACGCCGATAATAAACATCGTAGACCATGCGATCTGGGCTCGCGTGGTCTCGGAAATCAGGAACATGCCGACAGAAATGATCGAGATCAGAACCGAGAAAATCAGCTTGGACCACATGATCACGATGGCCCACTTCATTTTACTCTTGAAGCTGTTGGAGATGAGCTCTGTAATACTCTCTTCGTCGAAGCGGTTCCCCTTCCCACCTTCGCTCTGAATCGCTTCTACAAGTCTGTTCTCGAGAGCCTTCTGGATTTTCTCGTCCAGCTTACGATCGTTCCATTCCTTGTCCATGACTCCCTCCTTCGTGTCGCTCGACGATTACTTCGTGCCGAGCATTGTTTTCAGTGCCAATCGAGCGTGATGCAATCTCGACTTGACTGTCCCCCGCGGAATTCCGAGAGCATCTCCGATCTCCGCGGTGCTGAATCCTTCTGTGTAATGCATGATCAAAACCTGGCGACTCTCCTCCGGGAGCTTCGCGATCATCTTACGAAGGGCGGCGATTTCGTCTCCTGAATGATCCAGGCCGGCATCGATCTTCAGCTCCATCTCGATCTTTTCCTCGCCAGCCCTCTGCCGTTGCCGTGAGCGAATCCAGTCAATGCACTTGTTCTTCACGATCCGATAAGCCCAGGCGGGAAATCGGGCGGGATCATCCAACTTTCGAAGCGACCGGACCATCGCCAGCCACGCTTCCTGGGTGATATCCCTTGCTGCCTCTCTATGCCCGGTCACCCGGATCGCATAGGCAATCAGGCGGGGCTGCCAGCGTCTGACGAGTTCATTGAGCGCCTCGTTCTCTCCATCCTGCGCGTGCAGGACGAGGAGCTCGTCATAGACTCGATCGCTGCTGCGCTTCATGAACCCTCAACTTGTCTACCGGCTTCACTTGATAGGTCGCCCCGATCTCCCATCCGGTTCAAACTTTCGATACAGCCCGTGGGACCATGTAGTTCTGGGGAGTTCTGGGGACACAATACTTAATTCCGCCAAGATGGGTCGGGGGAATTAAGTATTGTGTCCCCAGAACTCCCCAGAACTCCCCAGAACTACATGGTCCCACGGGCTCGTCTCGCGCCGACCAGGACGCTTGCCGCTGCCGTGGCAGCCGTTCGGCAACCGCCCCACCTCTCAGTATCGTTTCCCTGTAAGGTATTCGAGCACGCCCCAGGCGAAGCCCGCGTTGACGGCCGCTACATCGAGGTGCAGCAGGAGAACCCCTTTCCAGGCGAGGCGAAGGTCCATGCGCCGGGCGAGATAACGGAGCCATCCTATGTTCAGGAGGGCGATCGGCAGCGCGGGTGACAGGAGAAGTAGAGGCCATGCAACCGGACCGGGGCGGAAACCCGCCAACCAGGCGATCACTACAAGCCAGGGGGAGAGGCAGGAGATGAGAAAAGAGGTGGGGATGGAGGTGTAGTTCTCGCGGCGGATCCGTTGAAATCGATCGCGAAGCTGTACTTTCGTCATGCCGACCGTACGATGGAAGTCTGTACGGAGCATGGAAATGACATCGTAACGCTTGATATGCAGGAATTCGATTCCCGGCACCAGATCGACCCGTCCGCCGGCCTCGGAAATCCGCATCCCCAGTTCGGAGTCCTCGATGTTCGGCTGCCGGTAGTTCGTGTCGAATCCGTCCACCCGCTCGAAGTCGGTACGACGGATCGCGACCGCGCTCGAATAGAGCACGGCAAACCGGCCCGCGCGAATCCGGTATGTATATCTGAGCCAGAGGTTTTTGTAGACGCTGGTGGCGTTCGAGTAGGGCGATTCCGCCGACTGCAGTCCAACGGCGACAGCCAGGTTTCCGTCAGCCATCGCATCCCGTGCGGCGGCGAGCGCCCCCGGCTCCAGGATGACATCGGCATCGAGGAAGAAGAGCACCTCTCCTTCTGTAGCGGCCGATCCCTGGTTCCGAGCCGCTGCCACCCCCCCACTCCCCTCGCTCTTCACGATCCGGGCGGGGAACCCCCGCACCACGTCCATCGTACCGTCCGTGCAGCCGTCGTCGATTACCACGACTTCGTGGGGTCGGGTGGTCGACCCATAGATTGCCTCAAGGCACCGTCCCATTGTCGATACAGCGTTACGGACCGGGACGATAATGGAGATGCGGTTCTCGCTCACGGGCTGTCCTGCTCTTCGATCTGATTGAGGGCGCGGCGTTTCGCCCGGAGTCCCGCGTGTCCCCCGGTGGCGCGAATCCCGTCATCAAGTACACGGGCCCCTTCTCCAGGCCTGCCGCCGGCGATCAGCATATCAGCCCAGTTCGCCCAGGCGTCCACCATGGCCGGATCGATTTCGATAGCGGAGCGAAAAGCGCTATCAGCCTCTTCGATCCGGCCAAGCCGGGTGAGTGTGTATCCCCTGTTGTTATGGCCGCCGGCGAATCGGGGCTCGATCTCGAGGGCGTGGGCGATCACGCGGAGCGCCGCTTCCGGATCTCCCGCCTCACGAAGTGCATTGCCCAGATTGTTCCAGGCTCCCAGGAACCGGGGTGCGATTGTCGTTGCCTCGCCGAACTGTTCGACAGCCTCCTGGTAGCGCCCGGTTTCATAATACAGATTCCCCAGATTCATCCGGCTGTCCACGTGTTCCGGGACGAGGTCGAGAGCCCGACGAAGATACCTCTCCGCTTTTGCAGGCTCCCCCGCATGTGCGTATGCCCTTCCGACGATTCCGAGTGAGCGGGCATCGCCGGTCACTTTGCCCGGGTAGAGTTCCAGCCGGGCGGGAATCGAGAGGAGCAGAAACGCCGCTATCGACGCGCCGAGAGTCCGCCACTTCCGTTCCCGGGCGGCCTGGTACATATAATAGAGGGCGAAAGCCGCCAGAAGCAGCATGGCAGGCACACCTGTCTGGCGATAGCGGGCGGTAACGAAGAAGGCGATTACCGAGGCCCCGTTTGCCGCGGCAAACAGAAAGAGGAGCAGGCTCCTTTTCTCAGCGCGAAAGGCGAGGGGGATACCGAGCAGGGCGAGCGGGATGATGAGCGCCATGGTTACCGGCAGGATCCGGAAGACCGGGTAGAGCTTTCTATCGAACTCATAGTTCACATCGAGCGGGATCTCATAACCGTTCAAATAGAGCAACGTCTTGCGAGCCAATAACTTGAGGAAGTCGCCCGGCCGGCGTGCCATCCACTCGAAGCTCTGACCATACCAGTAACCCTGAATCTCCTTGGAGGACAAGGACCTCCCGCTCTCCCGCTCAGCAATCCGCTTCGAATCGTAAATATCGATCGCCTCAGGATTTCCGGCGAATTCGGGAGGTGGGACATAGGTCCCCTGAGTAAAATCGTTGTTCCCCAGATAGAAGCTGATGCCCCCGTGAGATGAAATCAGGATGAACTCACCCGACAGGGCATAATTGTGGATCGCCGCCGGCGTGAGGGCGATCACGAAAGCCCCTAGATAGGGCAGGACCTTCCGAAAGCGATTCTTTTCGGACACTAGGATCCACGCAGCTGCTAACGGCATGAAAAACAAGAGATTAGGCCGGGCGACCGATCCGATTCCAAGTGCCAGGCCGGCCAGGGCGATCCCTTTCCCCTCTGATTGGAGCGAACGAATCAGAAGCCAGAGCGCCAATACGCCCAGAAAGACGCCGAGCGCCGATGCGAGGAGCTGACCTTCGAAGTAGACGAAGGGGCCGTAGCCGGCTGCCAGAATAAAGGCGATCCAGGCGCCCCCTCGCCCGAAGAGACGCCGGCCGATCAGGAAAATGAGGGCAGCACTCATAGCGCCCATCAGGTGCTGTAACACTCGAACACCCAACAGGTCCCGTCCGGCCAGCTTGTAGTAAACGCCAAGGATATAAGGATATACAGGTGCCATGTGGAAAGGGCGCTCCCCCATCCACTCCCCGCCGGCGAGTCTTTGAGCCCAACGGTCGTACGAAGCCGAGTCGAGGTAAAAAGAGTCGAACAGGGGAACCTCGACAGCCTGAAACAGGAAAAGGGCACGCGGAATCAGCGCGATTAGCACGAGGAGCAGGATCAACCGGCCATTTTTTGAGGATTGATCGTTCATCATCGGTCGAGAGGCTCGGCACTCACCTGGATTCTCTTATTCCCCGGATTTGCTCCCGCGCTGTTGACGGGAAGATAAAGGAAAAGTATCATATTCAAGGCGTCGACAAAAGGAGCAAGGGATTCCGGTTCCCCACGATTGGCTCCAGCTGATCCGGCGCCAGGCATTCAAGAAAAACATGAGAAAAGTTCCGCTTTTGCTGTTGACACTGCAGTTAGGCGTTGCTACGCTCCGTGTTCTGTCTCTGCGTAGCTATGTCTGTCACAAAAAGGGCTGGCGTAGCTCAATTGGTAGAGCACCTCACTTGTAATGAGGTTGTTGGGGGTTCAAGTCCTCTCGCCAGCTCCACAGCCTGAATCTGCTGCGAGAGACGCCCGCAAGGCGGTGAGAAAAAAGAGGATGGAACTTCAGGGGAGGTTCCCGAGTGGCCAAAGGGAACAGACTGTAAATCTGTCGGCGAAGCCTTCGGAGGTTCGAATCCTCCCCTCCCCAGATTTGATCGAACAGGTTAACTGCGGGATCGCCGGCCGGCCTTCGAGCCGCCATCGGTCCCATACCTTCCGGAGTCTGGAAGGATAAATAGGCGAGTCGCGAAGCCAAGGCCGAGAGGCTCGCCGGGCGCGGGAATAGCTCAGTTGGCTAGAGCATCAGCCTTCCAAGCTGAGGGTCGCGGGTTCGAGTCCCGTTTCCCGCTCCAGTTTTACTTGAGATAGAGGATGAATCGCAATCAGGCGTCCTGGCGGTACATGACCGGTAGTGTCATGGGGATGCCCACGTAGCTCAGTTGGTAGAGCAATTGCATGGTAAGCAATAGGTCACCCGTTCAAGTCGGGTCGTGGGCTCCATCATTCCACCGCCTGACGCGTTTTGCCGAGGCCGAGATGGCTAGGAGGAGTTAGGTTCCAATGGCAAAGGAGAAGTTCGAACGCACGAAGCCACATGTGAATGTGGGAACGATCGGCCACGTCGATCATGGCAAGACGACGCTCACGTCCGCGATTACCGCGGTTCAGGGAGCCAAGGGATTGGCTACCGCGATCACCTATGACGAGGTCGCGAAAGCTTCTGAATCACAGGGTCGGCGCGATGCCACCAAAATCCTGACCATTGCGACCTCGCACGTCGAGTACGAGTCGGATTTGCGACATTATGCGCACATCGATTGCCCCGGGCATGCTGACTATGTGAAGAACATGGTTACCGGTGCGGCGCAGATGGACGGCGCAATTCTGGTGGTGAGCGCTTCTGACGGCCCGATGCCGCAGACTCGTGAGCATGTGCTCCTCGCCCGCCAGGTGAACGTGCCCCATATCGTCGTTTTCCTGAACAAAGTCGACACCGTTGATGATCCTGAGCTTGTCGATCTCGTCGAGCTCGAGGTTCGTGAGCTCCTCAGCGCGTATGATTTTCCCGGTGACGACACTCCCGTTATTCGCGGTGCCGCACTGCTGGCAATGAATAACCCGACCGATCCAGAGGCTTCGAAGTGCATCACGGAGCTGATGGAAGCGATCGATACGTTCATTCCTGAGCCGGCTCGGGAAAACGACAAGCCGTTCCTGCTCGCTGTAGAGGACGTCTTCTCGATCACCGGTCGCGGTACTGTAGGTACCGGCCGTGTGGAACGTGGAACGATCAAGGTTGGTGACAAGGTGGAGCGTGTCGGCCTGAGAGACATCGTACAGACAACGGTCACCGGTGTTGAGATGTTCCGGAAGCTGATGGACAGCGCCCAGGCAGGTGACAACATCGGCCTGCTGCTCCGGGGTATGGACAAGGATGATCTGGAGCGCGGCATGGTTCTCGCGGCTCCCGGCTCTGTGAAGCCCCATACCAAGTTCCGCGGCGAGGTCTACATCTTGACGAAGGACGAAGGGGGCCGTCACACACCGTTCTTCAACGGTTATCGGCCGCAGTTCTTCTTCCGTACTACGGATGTAACCGGTTCGCTTACCCTCCCCGAGGGACGCGAGATGGTGATGCCCGGCGATAACGTCGAGATGAACGTGGAGCTCCACACTCCGATCGCTATGGAGAAATCGCTTCGGTTCGCGATTCGAGAAGGTGGCCGTACGGTCGGCGCCGGTGTGATCGCCGAGATTCTCGAATAACGGAGAGAGTATAGAATTCACGCGGCGCGACCCTGGAGGTCGCGCCGCCAATGGCTGAGAACAAGGGCCTGTGGCTCAATTGGTAGAGCACCGGTCTCCAAAACCGGGGGTTGCGGGTTCGAAGCCTGCCGGGCCCGCGTTCCCAATTTTTACTCCTGCCAGGAGTACGATCTGAGATGAGTGAAACAATCGTACAAAAATCCAGTCGCTTTCTTCGGGAAGTCTGGATCGAACTTCACAAGGTGGCCTGGCCTACCTGGGAAGAGCTCAAGTCGTCCACGCTTGTAGTGGTGGTCACGGTTTTTCTGATCGCGATCTTTATCGGAATCGTCGACTTCGGTCTGTCGCGGATCGTGCGTCTCGTATTTAGTTTGTAGTCCCCGGCCGGAACGCATCATGTGGGATGAGACAGGTAAGAATCACGGGCAGGAAGACGGAGAGGTGTCTCCGGACGCCACCTCGGAAGGCGATATCGTGAGCGATTCGACTGATATCAAAGAAGAAGCTGCCGAAGAAACAGCTGAGACTGCGGAAGAAACTGCGGAAGAGACTGGGGCTGAGGAGACTGTGGCGGAAGAGTCCGCTGGGGAGGATGCGGTCTCCGTCGATGCTGATGGGGCCGTGACGGAGTCGGCAGACGGCGATGACGCCGAGGCGGCGCCAGCGGAAGAGAAGACCGTCGAGGAGGCCAAGGAGGATGATAAGTTCAACTGGTATGTCCTCCATACCTACTCGGGGCACGAAGACAAAGTGTGCCGCAACATCAGGCGGGCCATCGATCAGGCCGGGCTCTCGGAGAGCGTCCCGCGCGTGCTGATTCCGACTGAGAGCGTGGCGGAAATGAAAAACGGGAAGAAGACCATTCAGACGAAGAAGTTCTTTCCCAGCTATGTGCTCGTTCAGATGGAGATGTCGGATGATACCTGGCGCGTCGTATCGAATACGCCGGGAGTCACACGTTTCGTGGGCGTGGGCGCCAAGCCGCAACCGATTTCGGATGATGAAATCGAGCGAATCCTCGGCCGCATTGAAGGGTCGAAGGGGAAGCCGACTCCGACAGTGCCGTACCACATCGGCGAGCATGTGAAGGTGACCGACGGACCGTTTACGGATTTCACGGGCATTGTAGACGAAATCAACCCCGAGCGCGGCAAATTGAAAGTCATGGTATCGATCTTCGGCCGCGCAACACCCGTCGAGCTCGATTTTCTTCAGGTGAAGAATCTGTAGGCGCCCGATCAGTCGGCGCAAGGAGTAGCAGGACAATGGCACCACCAAAAAAAATCATGGGCATGATCAAGCTCCAAATCCCGGCGGGCAACGCGACTCCCGCTCCTCCAGTCGGGCCGGCGCTCGGTCAGCACGGTGTGAACATCATGGATTTCTGCAAGGCGTTCAACGCCAAAACGCAGGAGAAACAGGGGCTGATCATTCCGGTAGTCATCACCGTCTACGCGGATCGGTCCTATTCCTTCATTACGAAATCGCCACCGGCTGCGGTGCTTCTGAAGCGCGCTGTCGGTCTCGCGAAGGCCTCGGGCGAGCCTAATCGAAACAAGGTCGGCAAAGTAACTCCCGACCAACTTCGTGAAATCGCTGAGTTGAAGCAGGAAGATCTCAACGCCAATGATGTTGAGATGGCCATGCGAATGATCGCAGGAACCGCGCGCAGTATGGGTATTGAGGTGGACGGAGTTCTCCCTTAGCCCCATATGTGAACGCGGGAGATCAGGAGAAAAATTCATGAGCAAAGGAAAGCGCTACCGGGCAGCGCACGAGCAGGTCGTGCATATGAAGAACTACGACCTGAACGAAGCACTCGGCCTGGTAAAAGGAGGCGCGAAGGCCAAGTTCGACGAAACCGTTGAACTGTCCGCCCGCCTCGGTGTCGACCCACGGCATTCGGACCAGCAGATCCGCGGTACGATTTCGCTCCCCCACGGCACAGGAAAGACCGTACGAGTTCTTGTCTTTGCCAAGGGAGAGAAAGTCACGGAAGCGGAAAAGGCGGGTGCTGATTTCGTCGGTGGCGAAGATTTCGTCAAAAAGGTCCAGGGTGGTTGGCTCGATTTCGACGCCGTAATCTCCACGCCCGACATGATGAGAGATGTGGGAAAACTTGGCCGCGTACTTGGCCCTCGGAGTCTCATGCCGAACCCGAAGAGCGGGTCCGTCACTTTCGAAGTCGGGAAAGCGGTCAAAGAGGTCAAGGCGGGGCGGATCGAGTACCGCACCGACAAGACCGGAAACATACACGTGCCGATCGGAAAGGTCTCGTTCTCGGCGGATAACCTGGCCGAAAACGCCCGAACCGTTCTCGGAGAACTGAATCGAGCCAAGCCGGCTGCAGCAAAGGGCACCTATTGGAAGAGCGTCACGCTCTCATCCACAATGGGTCCCGGCGTCCGCATCGATATTGGTGCCACACTCCTGCAGATTTCCTCACAAGGAGCCTGAGTCATGCCAGCGCAATCCAAGATAGAAGCTGTCGAGGCTTTCAAGGAGAGGCTCTCCACCGCGCAAGGAGTGGTGATCGCCGATTTCTCCGGTCTCGACGTCGAAAGCATAACCGAGCTCCGGCGGAAATGCCGGAAAGCGGAAACGCGCTTTCTTGTCGTAAAAAACACATTAGCAATTCACGCGATCAAACAGGTCGGAATGGACGGGCTTGAGGAATTCCTCTCGGGTCCGACCGGTTGGGCGATAGCCGATTCCGATCCGATCGCACCCGCGAAAATCCTGTCGGACTTCGCGAAGGAACATAAGCTCCCGAAGATCAAGGGTGGGTTCATCGACGGCAGAGTGGTGTCGCCCGATGAAGTGGCGGAAGTCGCCAAGCTGCCCTCCAAGCCTGTGTTGATCGCCCAGATCGCGGGACTTATTAACGCCCCTGTTCAGGGGATTGCGGGTGGAATCCAGGCGGTGTTGGCGAGCCTCGCCCTGGCCGTCGAGGAAGTCCGCAAGGTCAAAGAGGCGGGTGGTGGCCCGACCTCTTCTACAGATAGCGCAGAGAGCGCATCTTCCGAAGCCGCACCGGCGAAGGAAGAGCCCGCCAAGGCGGAGGAGAGCGGAGACGCTCCCGACGCAAAAGAAGAATCCTGACGAGGCGCCGCCGCACTTCGATGCGGTCATGGACGCCCTTCGTTTGACAGTTATCAAGCTAAGCTCCGATTGATCGGGAGGAAAAGAAAATGAGTGAAGAAACAGCCACCATCGAAGTTTCACCAAAGATCCAGGAAATGCTCGATGCGATTGAAAAGCTTACCGTTCTCGAGGCTTCCGAGCTCGTGAAGGCGATCGAAGATCGTTTCGACGTCTCCGCTGCGCCGCAGGCGATGGCGATGCCGATGGGCGGCGGCGGTGGCGAAGCTGCTGTCGAAGAGCAGACCGAATTCGACGTAATCCTCACTGCCCCTGGCGACAAGAAGATCCAGGTAATCAAGACGGTTCGCGCCATCACCGGTCTCGGGCTCAAAGAGGCCAAGGCGCTTGTCGACGCCGCGCCGAAGGCGGTCAAAGAGGCTGTCTCACAGGCGGAAGCCGACGAGATCAAGGGTAAGATCGAGGAAGCCGGCGGACAGGTCGACATCAAGTAATTTCTGTTCCTCACGGTTTTTGGGTCCGGCGCCGGTCCGGGAGCTCGTTACAAGAGTTCCCGGGTTCGGCCGGGACTGATCGTTTTCTCTCAGTAAGGAGTGGGATACTTGTCTTCTCTGCCTACCGAGCGGGTTTCATTTTCCAAGTTCCCCGCCGTGATGGAGATACCGAACCTCCTCGACATTCAGCTCAAGTCGTTCGAACACTTCCTTCAACTCAGTGTTTCGCCCGACCAAAGGAAAAACCAGGGGCTGCAAGCGGTTTTCAATGAGGTCTTCCCCATCGAGGACGCGCGGGGCAATTTCAGCCTCGAATTCGTGTCTTATGGCCTTGGCGATCCGAAGTACGATGTCGATGAGTGCGCCGAGCGCGATGTAACATTCGCGGCTCCGCTCAAAGCAACTCTCCGCCTCCTCGTCAAAGAGACGGTGGATGGAGAGAAGAAAGTCCGGGAAGTAATCGAACAGGAAGTCTACCTGGGCGAACTTCCGGTCATCACGGCAAAAGGTACGTTTATCATTAACGGAGCGGAGCGGGTCATTGTGAGCCAGCTTCACCGCTCACCCGGTGTTTTCTTCGACCAGGAAGTGCATCCGAACGGAAAGCGTCTCTACACGGCGAGGATCATTCCCTACCGTGGTTCGTGGGTCGAGTTTTCGACCGACATCAACGATATGCTGTACGTTCATATAGACAGGAAACGAAAACTTCCGGTCACGATTCTCCTCCGTGCCCTCGGATACTCGACCAATGAGGATTGTCTGAGGCTCGTCTATTCCGCCAAGAAAGTGAACTTCGCTACGAGCCGCAAGAAAGACGAGATGGTCGGGCAGCTTCTCGGAGCCGATGTTGTCGATGAAGTGTCCGGGACGGGCGAAGTAATCGCCGCTGCCGGCGATGAGATCACGCCGCAGCTGATCGAGAAATTCAGGGACCTCAAAGTGGGCAAGATCAGCCTTCTTCTGCCTGACGAGGAAATGGATTCTGCGGTTATTAAAAACACACTCGTCAAGGACCCGACCACCAGTGAAGAAGAAGCGCTGAAGAAGATCTACAATCTTCTCCGTCCGGGAGATCCGCCGAGCCTTGATACGGCCCGTGCCCTTCTGGATCGGCTTTTCTTCAATCCGAAGCGTTACGATCTCGCCAAGGTGGGACGGCACAAGCTGAACCGCCGTCTGGGGCTCAGCATCCCGACTGACACGACGACCCTCACGAAGGAGGATTTCGTCGCGATCATCCGGTACGTGCTGAAGCTCAAGATCGGTAACGGTTTCAACGACGATATCGATCACCTCGGCAATCGACGACTCCGGTCTGTAGGCGAGCTCCTCTCGATCCAGTTCTCGATCGGGCTGTCGCGGATGGCGCGGATCATCAAGGAGCGGATGAGTCTCGGTGATACCGACAACATCGCGCCTTACGATCTCATCAACGCGCGAACGATTTCGGCTGTGGTAAAGACGTTCTTCGGCAGCTCTCAGCTCTCCCAATTCATGGACCAGACGAATCCGCTCGCTGAGCTGACTCACAAGCGTCGTCTTTCGGCTCTCGGGCCGGGCGGTCTGACTAGAGAGCGGGCCGGCTTCGAAGTGCGTGACGTTCACTACACTCACTACGGGCGGATGTGTCCGATCGAAACTCCGGAAGGGCCGAATATCGGTCTTATCAGTTCTCTTTCAACCTACGCCCGGGTGAACGAGTACGGATTCCTGGAGACACCTTATCGCAAGGTGAAGAACGGTGTCGCATCCAAGAATATCGAGTATCTTTCGGCGGACCAGGAAGATGAGCACATCATCGCCCAGGCGAATGTACCGCTGGACGACAAGGGCAAGATCATCCCTGATCGTCTGACCGCTCGATTCCGAAGTGACTACCCGATCGTCGATCGCGACCGAGTCGATTATATGGATGTTTCCACGATGCAGCTCGTATCGGCGGCGACAGCGCTGATCCCGTTTCTGGAGCATGACGATGCGAACCGTGCGCTCATGGGGTCGAATATGCAGAGGCAGTCGGTCCCCCTCCTCCGGGCGGAGGTGCCGCTCGTCGGTACCGGTCTCGAAGGCAAGGTGGCACGCGACTCCGGCGTTCTCATAACGACCAAGCGGGGCGGCACGGTTGAATCAGTGTCGGCCGACCAGATCGTGATCAATTACTCGAGAGGGCGGGAGCTGGACTTCACGGGCTTTGAAGGGCTCGAGATTCACAAGCTTACCAAGTACCGCCGCTCGAACCAGGACACCTGCATCAATCAGAAGCCGATCGTCAAGCCGGGGGACAAGGTGAAACCGGGCCAGGTGATCGCAGACGGTCCCGGCACGCAGGGGGGTGAACTCGCCCTCGGCCAGAACGTGCTGGTCGCCTTCATGCCCTGGAACGGCTACAACTTCGAAGATGCCATTCTTCTCAGTGAAGAGCTCGTCAAGAACGATCGCTTCAGCTCCATACATATCGAGGAGTACGAGCTTCAGGTACGGGACACCAAGCGGGGAGTCGAAGAGATCACCCGTGAGATTCCGAACGTAAGCGAGGAAGCGGTTAAGAATCTCGATGAGGACGGCATCGTTCGGGTTGGAGCCCACGTTCGATCCGGAGATATCCTGGTGGGGAAGGTCACACCCAAGGGCGAGACCGAGCTTTCCCCTGAGGAGCGGTTGCTCCGCGCTATATTCGGTGAGAAGGCGGGCGACGTGAAGGATGCGTCACTCAAGGCCTCTCCCGGCATGGACGGCATCGTTATCGATGTGAAAGTCTTCTCCCGGAAAGAGCGTGACGAACGCGCCAAGAAGGAAGAGAAGAAAAAGGCCGAAGAGATCAAGCGTCGGATTCGCCGCGAGATCAAGGGGATCCAGGATCTGAGGAAAGAGCGGATTCACCATGCTCTCGAAGATCACACCACGGCCCGTTTCTATTATAGCGCGAACGATGAGTACATTCGGGCAGGTCGGAAGTGGAACGAACGGTTGCTGGAGGAGATCGATTTCGAAAAGGTCGGTCACGACGAGCCGTTCACTGACGACACGCGAACGAATAACAAAGTCCGGCAGATTCTGGACGCAGCGGGAGAAGCGCTGGACCTGAAGGAACGCGCAGGCGCACGCGAGCTGGAGCGTTTGAATCGAGGCGACGAACTTTCGCCCGGCGTGGTGAAACTCGTCAAGGTCTACATCTCGAAGAAACGCAAGATCTCCGTGGGTGACAAGATGGCCGGACGGCATGGAAACAAGGGTGTCGTCGCCAAGATCCTGCCGGTTGAGGACATGCCTCATACCGCGGACGGCATTCCGGTCGAAATCGTTCTCAACCCGCTCGGCGTACCTTCCCGTATGAACCTGGGTCAGGTGCTCGAAACGCACATGGGTTGGGCATGCCAACACCTCGGAATCAAGGTGGCCACCGCCGTGTTCGACGGAGCGACCATCGGTGAGATCAAAGATAAACTTGCCGAGGCGAATCTGCCGTCGAACGGAAAGACCTGGCTTTACGATGGTCGATCCGGCGAACGGATCAAGGAACAGGTGACGGTGGGACAGATTTACATGTTGAAACTGTCTCACCTCGTTGATGATAAAATCCACGCTCGATCAATCGGGCCGTACTCACTGGTTACGCAGCAGCCGTTGGGCGGTAAAGCCCAGTTCGGTGGCCAGCGCTTTGGTGAGATGGAAGTCTGGGCGCTCGAGGCATATGGAGCCGCCTATACGCTCCAGGAGCTTCTCACCGTGAAATCGGACGACGTGGTCGGCCGGTCCAAGGTGTATGAGGCGATCGTGAAGGGAGACAATCCGCCGCAGCCCGGTATTCCCGAGTCGTTCAACGTGCTCGTGAAGGAGTTGCAGTCGCTGGGGTTGGATATTCACCTTCAGCAGGAAAATTCGTCGAAGTAATGGAGCGGCCGGTCCGATCCCGTCAGGGAAAGGGCGCACCGATCGGGGGGTAAGCGCACGTGTTTACCGCAAGAGACAAAGAGAGCAGGAAGCCCGCATCGTTTAAATCGATCCGGATTCAGCTCGCCTCGCCGGAGACGATCCTGGGATGGTCGTTCGGTGAGGTCACGAAGCCTGAGACGATCAATTACCGCTCCTTCAAACCGGAGAAAGACGGCCTCTTTTGCGAGAGGATCTTCGGGCCGGTCAAGGACTGGGAGTGTAATTGCGGGAAGTATAAACGAATTCGATACCGTGGGGTCGTCTGTGACCGTTGCGGCGTCGAGGTGACGCAGGCCAAGGTTCGCCGTGAGCGACTCGGCCATATCAAACTAGCCGTTCCGGTATCTCATATCTGGTACTTCAAAGGGATTCCGAGCCGGATCGGGCATCTGCTGCACATGACCGTTCGCGATCTCGAGAGGATTCTGTACTACGAGTCGTTCGTCGTGATCGACCCGAAGGATACCCCTCTCGAAGAAAAAGAACTCCTCTCGGAAGAGCGCTATATTGCACTCCGGAAGGAATTCGGGGTAGACGGGTTCGAAGCGGACATGGGCGCCGAGGCGATCAAATCGCTTCTCGCCAACGTCAGGATCGAAGAAGTCTCCAATCAACTGCGGGTGCAGGTGAAGATGGAAACCTCGGTCCAGCGAAAGAAAGACACGCTGAAGCGGCTCAGGGTCGTCGAAGCTTTTCGGCAGTCGGGCAACAAGCCGGAGTGGATGATTCTGGACATCGTCCCCGTTCTTCCGCCTGACCTTCGGCCTCTCGTCCCCCTCGAGGGAGGACGGTTCGCCACTTCCGATCTGAACGATCTCTACCGGCGCGTGATCAACCGGAATAATCGGCTGAAGAAGCTGGTGGATATTCGCGCCCCCGAGGTCATCCTGCGTAACGAGAAGAGGATGCTTCAGGAAGCGGTGGACGCGCTGTTCGATAACGGACGCCGCACCCGCGCCGTCCGCGGACCGGGTAACCGGCCGCTGAAGTCCCTATCCGACATGTTGAAGGGAAAACAGGGGCGGTTCCGCCAGAACCTCCTCGGTAAGCGAGTCGACTACTCAGGCCGTTCGGTAATTGTTGTCGGGCCGGAGCTCAAGCTGGATCAGTGCGGGCTGCCGAAGAACATGGCACTCGAACTTTTCAAACCCTTCATTATCAAGAAGCTGGAAGACAAGGGCTATGTACAGACAGTAAAGAGCGCGAAGAAGCTCGTGGAGCGGGAGAAACCTGAAGTCTGGGATATTCTCGAAGAGATCATTCAGGACCATCCGGTTCTGCTGAACCGCGCCCCCACCCTTCACCGGCTCGGGATCCAGGCGTTCAAGCCGGTCCTGGTCGAAGGGAAGGCGATCCGTATTCATCCGCTCGTCTGTGCGGCATTCAACGCCGACTTTGACGGCGATCAGATGGCGGTACATGTGCCGCTTTCGTTCGAAGCGCAGATCGAAGCGCGCGTATTGATGCTCAGCAGTCACAATATTCTCGCACCGGCGAGCGGGCGCCCTGTCGCCTCTCCCTCGCAGGATATCGTGCTCGGTTGCTACTACATCACTCTGCCCCGCGACGGAGCGAAGGGCGAGGGGATGGGCTTCGGTAATTTCGATGATGTCGAAGCTGCTTACGCGGCCGACCTCGTGGAGCTCGGTACCAAGATCAAAGTACTGTTCAGGGGTAAGCGGATCGAAACGACTGTCGGCCGCGTGATCTTCAACCGGGTCGTACCCGAGGAACTTCAGTTCATCAACGATGTGATGAACAAGAGCGAACTCGAGAAAATCGTCGGCCGGAGCCATACCAAGCTGGGCGGCGCCCGGACAGCGGCGTTTCTGGACGACCTCAAGGATCTCGGTTTCCGTTACGCCACTCTTGCGGGAATCACGATCGGTATTGATGACATCATGATACCGAAAGAGAAAACCGAGATGATCAAGAAGGCGGAGAAGGAAGTTCGCAAGATTTACGATCATTACAAAAGCGGTCAGATCACGAACGGTGAGCGTTACAACAAGGTGATTGATACCTGGACGCACGTCACGAACGATATTTCAGACATCATGTTCCAGAACCTCGGCAGGTCGTTCGGTGGATTCAACCCGGTATACATGATGGCGAACTCCGGGGCGAGAGGCTCGAAAGAGCAGATCCGCCAGCTTGCCGGTATGCGTGGGCTGATGGCAAAACCGCAGAAGAAGCTCACCGGTCAGGAAGTGATCGAGTCGCCTATTGTCTCGAACTTCCGCGAAGGCCTGACGGTGCTCGAGTACTTCATTTCCACGCACGGTGCGCGGAAGGGTCTCGCCGATACCGCTCTGAAGACTGCTGACGCTGGTTATCTCACCCGTCGTCTTGTCGATGTGGCGCAGGATGTCATCATTAATGAAGACGACTGCGGCACGATTCTGGGACTCGACACTTCCGCCCTCAAAGAGGGTGAGAAGGTGATCGAACCGCTGGCCGATCGGATTCTCGGCCGCGTAGCGGTAGAGGATATTGTTGATCCGATTTCGGGCGACATCATCGTTCACGCTGCTGAGCAGATCACCGAGAAAGAATCGATCGCAGTCGAAGAGGCAGGTATCGAAATGGTGAAGATCCGCTCCGTCCTCACCTGCGAGTCACGGCGCGGTGTCTGTATCAATTGTTACGGTAGAAACCTGGCGACAGGCCGGATCGTGACGCTCGGCGAGGCTGCCGGGGTGATTGCAGCCCAGTCGATCGGCGAGCCGGGCACTCAGCTGACGCTGCGTACCTTCCACATCGGTGGTACGGCTGCCCGCATTGCTGAGGACACGGAGCTCGTAGCCCGGGTTGGCGGAGAGATCCTGTTCAACGATCGGGTCCGGACCATCCAGCAGGCCGACAAGGTTCATGTGGTCATTGCCAGGCATGGTGAGGTGTCGATCATCGACGACGAGGAGCGGGTGCGGGCGAAGCACCGCATTCCGTACGGAGCTCACCTGCGGGTCGCCGCAGGGGACAAGGTCGAAGAGGGACAGGCGATCTTCGAGTGGGACCCTTACTCGACGCCGATCGTTTCGGAAAAGAAGGGTGTGGTGAAGTTCGTCGATATCATCGACGAGGTGACAGTCCGCGAGGAGCTGGATGACAAGACCGGTCTCCGCCAGCGGGTGATCATCGATGTACGTGAAAAAAGCCTGCACCCGACAATTCGAATTGTCGGTACCGGCGGCCGGAAGAGCGCCGAATATCTCATTCCGACGGGAGCCCGGATTCTGGCTCACGACGGTGACAAGGTCGCCGGGGGTTCGATTCTGGCGAAAATTCCGCGGGAATTTTCAAAAACCAGGGATATCACAGGTGGTCTACCCCGAGTAGCGGAGCTTTTCGAGGCGCGGAAGCCGAAAGATGCGGCCGTGGTCTCTGAAATCGACGGCACAATCAAGTTCGCGGGTACGGTCCGCGGACTCCGTAAGCTCGTTGCTACCAACGAGTCAGGAGCTGAGAAGGAATACCTGATCCAGCATGGAAAGCACCTCATGGTGAAAGAAGGAGACTACGTTGTCGCCGGGGAGCCGCTCTCTGAGGGGCCGATCAACCCGCACGACATCCTTCGGATCAAGGGGAACAATGCGGTTCAGGAGTACCTCGTAAACGAAATCCAGGAGGTTTACCGCCTTCAGGGTGTACGGATCAACGATAAGCACATTGAGGTCATTGTCCGTCAGATGCTCCAGAAGGTGCGGGTAGAGGATTCGGGCGATACGGTCTTTCTCGAAGGGGACCAGATCTCCAAGGGGATTATCAAGCTGGAGAACGAGCGGCTGATCACGGAGGGTGGAAAGCCGGCCACGTTCCAGCCGTTGCTCCTCGGGATCACCAAGGCGTCCCTCTCTACGGAGAGCTTCGTATCGGCGGCTTCCTTCCAGGAGACCACCAGGGTGCTGACCGAGGCGGCGATCAAGGGTGCCACCGACAATCTGCTCGGCTTGAAAGAGAACGTCATCATGGGGAACCTGATCCCTGCCGGAACCGGGGTGAACCACTGCCGCCGGATCCGGATTCTCGAGCCGGAATTGCCCGACTCACCTGAAGTGCCGGAAAGCACCGAGGGGGTTGAAGGGGACAAGGGGGCGGAAACGCCTTCCGAGACCGTTCAGGCGGCCGAAGGGGCGGCACGGAAGCAGGAAAAAGTGGTTGACACCAAGTGAGGGTTTCAATAGCATCAATAATCTGTGCCCCTAAATCCTAGGGTTTTAGCAGTTTAGGAGGATCGGTCCGTGCCAACCATCAATCAGCTTGTCCGTAAAGGGCGCAAGGTGGTGAAGAAGAAGAACAAGGCGCCCGCTTTGCAGGGTTGCCCTCAGAAACGAGGGGTCTGCACGCGTGTGTACACCACATCACCGAAGAAACCTAACTCGGCGCTTCGGAAAGTTGCCCGTGTCAGGCTCACCAATGGAATCGAGGTTACCTCGTACATTCCGGGTGAGGGACACAATCTGCAGGAGCATTCGCTGGTTCTGGTTCGCGGCGGCCGAGTCAAGGACATTCCCGGCGTTCGTTATCACATTGTTCGCGGAACGCTCGACGCCTCGGGTGTCGACGGCCGCACGCAGTCCCGTTCAAAATACGGGACGCGTAAGCCGAAGAAGTAGATCATGCCTAGAAAGAAATATAAAACGAACTTCGAACTGAAGCCCGATCCGATACACGGCAATCTGACGCTCGCCAAGTTCATCAATAACATGATGCAGGACGGGAAGAAGAGCACGGCCGAGCGGGTTGTTTACGGCGCATTTGAGATTATCGAGGAGAAGACGGGTCAGCCCGGGTTGACCATTTTCAAGCAGGCACTTACGAACGCCAAGCCGGTGGTCGAAGTGAAGTCCCGCCGTGTTGGTGGCGCGACCTACCAGGTGCCTGTCGAAGTGCGACCTGAGCGGAGAACGTCGCTCGCCATGCGTTGGCTCATCGGTTTTGCGAAGGCGCGGCCCGAGAAGTCGATGATGGAAAAGCTGGCAGGCGAATTCATGGCAGCCGCGAAAAAAGAAGGAAGCACGATCAAGAAGAGGGAAGACACGCACAAAATGGCTGAAGCCAACAAGGCGTTTGCCCATTACCGCTGGTAACGGCGAAAGGACCGATGCCCCGATAGAGTGGGGCAGAAAACAACGAGTGCGAATCAGCAGAACTTCAAGCAACCGGACTTCTTCTTCGTCGCGCATGAGCGCGTGTTTGAAATCTCTCGTGCTCCGTTCTCCGGAGAGACCGATCAGGGTCTCCGGAGATTATGTGGAAAGAGTGATGAGGAACCATGTCTCGGGATTACGCAGTCGGGAATATTCGCAACATCGGTATCATGGCGCATATCGATGCGGGGAAGACAACCGTTACCGAGCGAATACTTTTTTATACCGGACGGGTTCATCGAATCGGCGAGGTCCACGAGGGAACCGCCACGATGGACTGGATGGAGCTCGAGCGGGAGCGCGGCATCACGATCACATCGGCCGCGACAACCTGTACCTGGAAAAAATGCAGGATTAACTTAATAGACACTCCGGGGCACGTCGACTTCACGGTCGAGGTCGAGCGATCCCTGCGAGTGCTGGACGGCGCGATTGCCGTCTTTTGCTCCGTTGGTGGGGTTGAGCCCCAGTCGGAGACCGTCTGGAGACAGGCGAGCAAATACAATGTTCCGCGGCTGGCCTTCATCAATAAGATGGATCGTGTGGGGGCCGACTTTCACCGCGCCGTATTGATGATGCGCGAAAAGCTGGGTGCGCACGCCGTGCCCATTCAGCTGCCGGCTGGTGAAGGCGAGGAATACCGGGGTCTGATTGACCTCGTGCGCATGAAACTAATCACATTTGATGAGCAGTCGCTCGGCGCGCAGTTTCAGGAGACCGAAATTCCTGAAGAACACCGCCAGAGCGCGGAGGAGGCTCGTAACGAGTTGATCGACGCGATTTCGGAGTACGACGATACCCTCACGGAGAAATACCTCGAGGGAACCGAGCTCGATGAGAAGGACTTTCATCGGGCGATCAGGGCCGGTACTCTGAATGGCAGGTTCTTTCCCGTTCTCTGCGGCACCGCGTTGAAGAACAAGGGTATCCAGATGTTGCTCGACTCGATTGTCGAGTATCTTCCTTCACCCCTCGATGTACCTCTCGTTAGCGGGCTCCACCCCAAGACTGATAAACTAGAGACTCGCGCTGCTTCCATCGATGAACCGTTTTGCGCGCTCGCTTTCAAGATCGCCGTTGACCCCTATGTGGGGAAGCTCTCCTATTTCCGGGTCTACTCGGGAGAGCTGAAAAGCGGCGAGGCTGTGCTGAATTCACGAACCGGCCGGCACGAACGGATCGGCCGGATCCTGGAGATGCACGCCAACAAAAGAGAAGAGCGACAGGAGATTGCGGCAGGCGATATCGCTGCAGCAGTCGGTCTCAAGAATGTCTTTACCGGCGACACGATATGCGCCTCGAAACACCCGATCGCTCTCGAATCGATGGATTTCCCGAACCCGGTGATTTCCGTGGCGATCGAAGCGAAATCGGGCGTGGACGAGGAAAAGCTGACCGAAGCCCTCTTGAGACTGGCCGAGGAGGATCCGACCTTCCGGCATTATGTCGACGAGGAGACCGGGCAGACCATTATTTCGGGGATGGGCGAGCTTCACCTCGAAATCCTGACGAGCCGAATGGCTCGTGAGTTCGGTGTAAGAGCGAATATCGGGAAACCCCAGGTAGCGTACCGCGAAACGATCCGCTCCATGGCCCGGGGGGAGATGAGGTTCGAGCGCCAGACCGGCGGGCGCGGCCATTATGGGCATGTGATTCTGGAAGTGGAACCCGTCATGGACGGTGGGGAGTTCCAGTTCGAGAATCAGGCCTCGGTAGAAGAGGTCCCGAAGGAATTCGTCGCTGCAGTCGAAAAAGGTGCCAGAAATTCAATGGGTGGCGGCGTGATCGCCGGCTATGAGTTGATGGGCATTCGGGTTCGGCTCGTGGGTGGCTCGTTTCACGACGTGGACTCTTCGGAGCTGGCGTTTGAAACAGCGGCGGCGATGGCATTTCATGAAGCCACCGGCAAAGCTGACCCTGTCCTTCTCGAGCCGCTGATGGAGGTCGAGGTCGTTGTCCCCGAGGACTATGTGGGCGCTGTGATCGGTGATCTGAACGGTCGGCGGGGCCAGATCGTCGGCACCGAGCAGCGGGCCGACGCTAAAGTGGTCGACGCTCATGTGCCGCTCGTGGAGATGTTCGGATACTCGACGGTGATCCGATCGCTCACCCAGGGACGGGCGAGCTACACGATGCAGTTTCTGAAGTATGAAGATGTGCCGGGGCGTCTCGCGAAAGAGATGATCGCTCGCATGCGGGGCTACGTATGAGGCTGACCAGAGAAGAAATGCTGGAGAACTCAGTGTCCACGATCGGGACGGTGGGACATGTGGATCACGGAAAGAGCACGCTCCTCTCCGCGATCACAGCCCGGCTCGAAGCCATGGGCCTTGCCCCTTTGCGTTCGGTGGACGAATTGAACCGGGCAGAAGAAGCTCATGTCTGGGGTGTCCCTCGTAATCGGATTCATGTGGAATACCGGACGACGCGGCGGCGCTTCGTTCATGTCGATTGTCCGGGACATGTGGACTTCGTCAAGAGCCTGATAGCCGGATCGCTTGCGCTCGAGGGCGCACTTCTGGTCGTGAGCGCCGTAGACGGCCCGATGAAACACACCAGGGAGCAGGTTCAGCTGCTTAAGCAGGTAAATGTTCCGATTTCGGCTGTCTTTCTGAACAAGACCGATACCGTGGCGGATCAAGAGACGACTACCAGGGTCGAGCGGGAGGTGAGAGATCTCCTCACCGAATGCGGCCACGACGGGGAGAGGGTCACGGTTATCCGAGGGTCGGCCCTTCGAGCTCTGAATGAGCCCGGCAACAACGAAGCGACAGCGCCTGTCGAGATGTTGATCGATGTACTCGACGAAATGGTGCCCCGTCGCCGCCCGGAAGAGATGGGGCCATTCATCTTTCCGGTCGAGAGCGTGTTCATGGATACCCGTGGACTCGTCGCGACCGGTACGGTCGAGCGCGGAGAAGTTCGCGTCGGCCACGATGTAAGAATTGCAGGACTCCGGGAGCCGGACACGATCGAGGTGACCGCTATACATAGAGAAGGGGAGTCGATGAGCCGCGCCGCCGTAGGCGACCGCGTGGAGATCTCGTTCAGCCGGGCCCGCAAGGAATCGGTGGTACGAGGTGTGGTTTTCGGGTCGCCCGGGATCGTTCGTATTTCTGACCGCTTCCGCGCCGTTGCTTATTTGCTTACGGCGGCCGAAGGCGGACGACAGACGCCGACTCCGGTAGAGTGGATCCCCAACTTTCAGGTTCGTACGGCGGAGCTGGAAGGAGTAGCGGCCCGCACAGGCAAGCCGGGGATAATCAACCCGGGAGAACACGCCGAACTCGACGTGGAGCTCATGCGGCCGGTCGCCCTGGAAGAGAACCTTCATTTTGGTATCAAGGAGACGGGCCGAACAGTCGGCGCGGGAGTCGTTACACAGGTTATTTCGTAGCGGACCTATAGATAAGGCGGCGCTACCCGCGCCGCGGAGGCAGGAGCCATGGCAGCACAGAAAATTCGAATCCGACTTCGCGCTTACGATCATGCGATGCTGGACAAGTCGGCGGGCGAAATCGTAGAGACGGCGAAGAGAACTGGCGCGCGGATTGCCGGCCCCATTCCCTTGCCGACGAAGAAGACGATTTACACCGTTCTTCGCTCGCCTCACATCGACAAGAAGTCACGCGAGCAGTTCGAGATCAGGACGCACAAGCGTCTGATTGAAATCCTCGAATCTACGCCACAGACGATCGATGCCCTCGGACGGCTCGATCTTCCCGCGGGCGTCGATATCGAGATCAAGGTTTAGCGGGCCATTGAATAACCGGGCCGGATCCAGTTTTTCGACGGACTGCTAGGTAGCGGGAAAGGTAGAAAGATGCCGGAAGCGATTTTGCAGAACCAGGACGGCACGGAGAAGGGGAAGGTACAGCTCCCGGACTCCACGTTCGGCGTAAAGCCGAACCGCCAGGCTGTTTACGAGACGGTCAAAGGGATCCTGAGGAATCAACGCCAGGGGACTTCTTCGGCGAAGACCCGTCACGAAGTGCGCGGCACGACGACCAAGCCGTGGCGCCAGAAGGGTACGGGCCGTGCGCGCGCCGGTTCGAACAAGTCACCTCTCTGGGTAGGCGGCGGAAGAATTTTCCCGCCTCGTCCTCGTGACTTCTCGGTGACCATACCGAAGAAAATTCGGCGGCTGGCTCTTCATTCGGTTCTCTCGGACAAAGCCAGCCGGGGTGCGATTGTGGTGGTCGAGAATTACCCGGCCGTTGATACGCCGAAGACGAAAGTGTTCGCCGATTTCTGGAAGAGTATGGCGACGGAAGGTCAGAAGTGCCTTCTCGTCATCGATAAGTATGACGAGAACGTCTATCTTTCGGTGCGAAACATACCTCGCCTGTTCGTGACCACTCGGGCCAACCTGAATACGTACGACGCCATGAACGTCGATAAGTTGATCTTTACCTCGGACGCACTCAAGGCGTTCGACAAGACGGAGTAGAGCGGTGGAATCAAGAGAAATCATCATCCGCCCCGTCGTGACGGAGAAGACATCGAACCTCCGCGAGGCGGAGAACAAATACGTTTTCGAAGTCGCACGCGAAGCGAACAAGATTGAAATCAAGCGGGCCGTTGAAGACGTTTTCGACGTTGTAGTCACGAACGTCACAACGTGGTACTCGCGGGGCAAAAAGCGTCGCCGGGGCATTTATGTCGGGAAGACCCCCGACTCGAAGCGCGCCGCGGTCACCTTGAAAGAGGGCGAGAAGATTCCCCTCTTCGAGCAGGTCTAAGGGAGAAGAAACGGCATGGGTATTCGCAAATTCAGGCCGGTAACGCCGACGCTCCGCTTCAAGGCGATCTCCGATTTCAAGGAGGTCACCAAGGACACTCCGGAGAAGTCGTTGCTTCGGCCGCTCACGAAGTCGGGCGGGCGGAATAATCTAGGTCGAATCACGTCCCGGAGAAGGGGCGGCGGCCACAAACGGCGTTATCGCATCATTGATTTCCGTCGGGACAAGAATGGCGTTCCGGGAAAAGTCGAAGCGATCGAATACGATCCGAATCGCTCGGCCCGTATTGCTCTCGTCCTTTACGCCGATGGTGAGCGTCGCTACATCATCGCTCCCCACGGTGTGGGTGTAGGCAGTACGATCGAAGACGGGCCGGACTGTGAGATTATCGAAGGGGCCGCGATGGCTCTTCGCCGGATCCCCCTGGGTTCGGAGATCCACAACATCGAAATGCGGCCTGGCAAAGGTGCGCAGATCGCTCGCAGCGCCGGCGCGTATGCACAGCTCCTCGCGAAAGAGGGGAACTATGCAACGCTTCGCCTCCCTTCGGGTGAGGTTCGCAAGATTCTAATTGATTGCAAGGCGACGATCGGTCAGGTCGGAAACCTGGATCATGAGAATCAGGTAAGCGGGAAGGCGGGCCGTTCCCGCTGGCTCGGTAAGCGCCCGAAAGTTCGTGGCGTGGTCATGAACCCTCACGATCACCCTCATGGCGGTGGTGAAGGAAAGACCTCGGGTGGACGCCACCCGGTCACGCCCTGGGGCGTTCCGACAAAGGGTTACAAGACCCGCAAGAAGAATAAGAAATCGAATGCAATGATCGTGCGGCGGCGCAAGAAGAAGTAGCGCCCGAATCGGAGGGTAGAATGCCCCGTTCTCTTAAAAAAGGTCCTTACATCGAGGCGTCTCTCGAAAGGAAGATCGAGGCGATGAACAAGAGCGGCGACCGCCAGGTACTTAAGACCTGGTCGCGCCGGTCGACGATTTCACCTGACTTCGTCGGCCACACGCTTGCGGTTCACAACGGCAACAAGTTCTATCCCGTGTTCATTACAGAGAACATGGTGGGACACAAGCTCGGGGAGTTTGCGCCGACGCGCACATTCCGGAGTCATGCCGGCAGGAAGGACAAACGGTAATTAGTAGCAGGAGGCGCCGCTTGCGGGGCCATCCACTCGAGGATCGAAGAGGGTAACCGCGATGGAATCGAAAGCTTCTGCCCGTTATCAACGGATCCAGCCGCGCAAATTGCGCCTGGTTGTAAACATGATCCGAGGTCGCGGGGTAGACGAGTCGCTCAATGTGTTGCAGGAAACGCACACAAAGGGAGCGCGGATGATCACGAAGGTGTTGAACTCGGCGATCGCCAATGCGGTCGATCGCGGAGAAGATCTGAAGATTGAGCCTGAAATGCTCTATGTAAAAAGAGCGTTCGTCGATGGCGGGCCGGTCATGAAACGTTTCCGGCCCCGAGCAATGGGTCGTGCGACGCGGATCCTCAAGCGCACCAGTCACATCACAATTGTTCTGGACGTGCACGATGAGCACAAGGCAAAGGCGGAGGAATAGGACGTGGGTCAAAAAGTACACCCCATAGGCCTTCGGCTCGGAATCATCAAGACCTGGGAGTCGCGCTGGTTCTCGAAAAAGAACTATGCGGAGCTGCTGAAAGAGGACCTTCGGATTCGCCGATACCTCAAGAAGCGTCTTCACAAGGCTGGCGTATCCAAGATCGAGATCGATCGCGCGCCCAAGAAGGTCACCATCATGATTCATACGGCCCGGCCGGGGATCGTGATCGGTCGGAAGGGCCAGGAAGTCGATCAGCTTCGAGATGAGCTGCAGCACCTGACCGGTAAAGAGATCTACATCAATATCAAGGAAGTGGATCGGGCCGAGACTTCCGCGCAATTGATTGCTGATCACATTGCGCAGCAGCTCGTGGGCCGGATGGCATTTCGACGTGTCATGAAGAAGGCGGTCTCTTCCGCCATGCGGATGGGCGCCGAGGGCATCAAGGTGACCTGTGGCGGGCGTCTTGGCGGCGCGGAAATGTCACGTAGCGAAACCTACAAGGACGGCCGCGTTCCGCTTCATACCCTGCGCGCGGATATCGACTACGCCGCGACAACCGCACACACGACGTATGGCTGTATCGGTGTCAAAGTGTGGGTGTTCAAGGGCGAAGTGCTCGGCAAGACTCTTGCCGAACGGCACGCCGCCGTCGCTGAGAAAAAAGAGAAGCCCGCACCGCGGCGACGTCCACGTGGCGGAGGCGATAATAGACGGGGCGATTCCCGCCGCGGACGGAGATAGGAAGGAGCAGCGCCATGTTGATGCCCAAAAAAGTCAAACGCCGCAAGCAGCATCGCGGTCGTATGCGGGGCATGGCTAAAGGGGGCTTCGAGGTTCACTTCGGCGAATACGGGCTGCAGGCCCTGGAGCCGGGATGGATTTCGAGTCGCCAGATAGAGGCCGCCCGTGTGGCCCTCACCCGTAAGGTGAAGAGAAGTGGAAAGATCTGGATTCGGATCTTTCCCGATAAACCGCTCACCCAAAAGCCGGCCGAAACCCGTATGGGCAAGGGTAAGGGCAACCCGGAATCGTGGGTAGCCGTTGTAAAGCCGGGCCGGGTGATGTTCGAAATTGAAGGGGTCCCGCGCGAGTTGGCCCAGGCGGCCATGAGACTCGCCACGGCAAAGTTGCCTATCAAGACCCAGTTCCTGGCCCGCGACGACTTGGACTAGAACCATGAAACCGTACAAACTGAGAGAAATGAGCCGCGATGAGCTTACAAGCCGTCGCACCGAATTGAACGAGGAGCTCTTCAATCTTCGTTTTGCATCGGCGACCCGTGCGCTGGACAATCCGCTTCGCATGCGGAGCGTGCGCCGCGAGATTGCCAGGATCAACACGATCATTTGCGAAGACGAAAAAGGTATCCGGACTCTCGGGACCGAAGAGTCGCCCACAGAAGGGGCATCGTAGGGATGGCGAACGATAGAACGACCAGACGAAAAATTCGGATCGGCCGGGTCGTAAGCGACAAGCCCGACAAGACGGCGATCGTGGCCATCGAGCGGCGCATGTCCCATCCGATTTACGGCAAGATCATGAAGCGGACGAAAAAAATCAGCGTTCATGATGAGAATAACGAAGCGTGTATCAACGACACGGTCAGAGTTATGGAAACGCGCCCGCTTTCGAAGACGAAGCGGTGGCGGCTGCTCGAGGTAGTCGAACGCTTCGAAAAAGCGTAGTTCGAGAAGGAGTGAGTCATGGTACAGGCGCAGACAATGCTGACTGTCGCCGATAACTCAGGCGCCAAGAGGATGATGTGCTTCAAGGTGCTAGGGGGATCGCGGCGGCGTTATGCAAGCGTCGGCGATGTTGTCGTCTGCGCGGTGAAAGATGCCATGCCCGGCGCTCAGGTCAAAAAGGGCGACGTGGTACGGGCGGTCATCGTTCGGACGAGGAAAGAGATTCGCAGGCGAGACGGATCGTATATTCGGTTCGACCAGAACGCTGCGGTGATCATCAATGATCAGAAAGAGCCTCGCGGGACCCGCATCTTCGGTCCTGTGGCGCGAGAGTTGCGGGACAGGGCGTTCATGCGGATTGTTTCCCTCGCTCCCGAAGTGATCTAGGAGGACCACATGAAGCTCAGAAAAAATGACACAGTAGTGGTGCTCGCTGGAGTGGACAAGGGGAAGACGGGCAAGGTCCTGTCGGTCGAGATCGATCGGGATCGGGTGATTGTCGAGGGCGTGAACTTCGTCAAACGCCACACCAAACAGCGTTCCCAGGGTGAGCAGGGCGGTATTCTCGAGATGGAGGCGCCCATTCACGTATCGAATGTGATGCTCATCTATCAGAACGAGCCGACCAAGGTCGGCTATCAGAGGCTCGCGGACGGCAAGAAGGTTCGAGTCGCCAAGCGTACAGGCGAAACGATCGACTAGAAAGCCGCGAATAGTAATAGGAAAACGGCGGAGTCAGAAATGCCAACGATCCAGGAACATTACAAAGAGAGCGTCCGGTCCGACTTGACCAAGCGCTTCAATTACGGGAATCCGATGCAGATTCCCACCCTCGACAAGATTGTCGTCAACATGGGGGTAAAGGAAGCTGCGACGGATGCCAAGATACTCGATGCGCTGATGGGTGACATGGGCACGATTACAGGCCAGCGGCCCAACGTGCGCCGAGCCCGCCAGTCCATTGCCAATTTCAAAATCCGTGAGGAGATGCCGGTCGGTTGCGCTGTAACGCTCAGGGGCAAGATGATGTGGGACTTTTTCAGCCGCCTTATTAATGTGGCGATCCCGCGGATTCGAGATTTCCGGGGCGTGCCGACGAAGTCGTTCGACGGCCACGGCAACTACACTCTCGGAATGCAGGAACAAATCGTTTTTCCTGAGATCAAGTACGACAAGGTCGCCAAGATCCAGGGAATGGATATCGTAATGGTCACTACGGCCAATACTGACGAAGAGGGTTACGCGCTTCTCGAGTTTCTCGGGATGCCGTTCCGGCGAAAGTAAGGAACAAGTAACCCGCATTTCGGGGAATGGCTCCCCGAAATATGAAAGGAGCTTTGATTGGCGAAGAAGGCGCTAATCGAGAAGGCCAACCGGAAGCCGAAGTTCAAAGTCCGGGGGTACAACCGTTGTCACCGTTGCGGACGGGCGCGTGGGTACTACCGCAAATTCGGCATTTGCAGAATCTGTCTCCGGGAACTCGCCCTTCGCGGTCAAATCCCGGGAATGGTTAAGGCGAGCTGGTAAACCGGCCTTCCGGCAGCAAGGAGCACGAGAATGTCCATGACGGATCCGATCGCGGATATGCTGACGCGAATTCGTAACGCGAAAAAGGCGAAGCACGGCCGCGTCGACATCCCCAAATCGAATGTCAAGGTCGAGATTGCGAAAGCTCTCGCCCGTGAGAAATTCATTGCCCGCTACCGGGTGATCGAAGACAAAGTACAGGGAAGAATCCGCGTTTACCTCCGCTACGATTCAAAGGGTGAATCAATCATCACGAATCTGCAGCGGATCAGCAAACCCGGTCTTCGAAAGTACGTTGGGAAAGCAGATATCCCACGAGTCTATGGCGGTATCGGCACAGCAATCCTGTCCACTTCGCGGGGCGTCCTTACCGACAAGGAAGCGCGCCACGAAAAAGTGGGAGGCGAGGTGCTCTGCTACGTCTGGTAGCGGGATTTCGGAGGAAACCCATGTCGCGAATTGGAAAAATTCCTGTTCCCATAACAGACGGTGTTGAAGTCACCGTTGCCAAGGGAGTGGTCCAGGCAAAAGGGCCCAAGGGGACGGAGATTTTCAAGTACCACCCGGATATGAACGTAGAGATCAAGGATGGCAAGGTTCATGTGACTCGTCCTTCGGACGAGCGGAATCACCGCGCCCTTCACGGCCTCACCCGAACTCTGATCGCTAACCTCATTGAGGGTGTCTCGAAGGGCTTTGAGCGCGTTCTCGAGGTCAACGGCGTAGGGTACAAAGCGGAGCTCTCCGGGAAGATACTTACACTTTCACTCGGCTATGCCTCGCCGATACCGTACGAATTTCCACAGGAAGTTCAAATCGCGGTCAAAGGTAAAGAGGTTCACGTAACGGGGACTGACAAGAAGATGGTGGGGGAAGTCGCTGCCAAGATCAGGTCGTTCCGCAAGCCGGAACCCTACAACGGCAAGGGCGTAAAGTACCTGGAAGAAGTGATCAAGCGGAAGGCCGGCAAGGCGACAGCCTAGTCCCAGGCGGAGAGAGGTCCGATGAAGTCGAAAGCACAAAAGAAGCGGGAAGGGCGTATCAGAAGGCACGCCCGGGTGCGAAAGCAAGTTAAAGGCAGCGCGAATTGTCCGCGTCTCTGTGTCTTCCGCAGCCTAAAGAATGTAAGCGCTCAGATCATCGACGACACCCGCGGTGTAACGATAGTCGGGATCTCCAGCGTTTCTAAGGAATTTGCGAAGGAGGCCGTCAAGCTCAAGGACAAGACGGCCCGAAGCGGACTCCTCGGTAAATTGATTGCCCAGAAAGCCATGGAGAAGGGCGTCAAGAAGGTCTGTTTCGATCGCGGCGGCAATGCCTATCACGGGAGGGTTCGCGCGGTTGCCGAGGCGGCGCGTAAGGAAGGACTCGAGTTCTGATGAAGCTATATCGAGCACGTTCGTTTGGAGGAGGCCGCCGAGGAGATCGTCAGGATGATGATCTCCAGGAGCGCGTGATCTACATCAACCGCGTAGCGAAGGTGGTCAAGGGTGGCCGCCGTTTCAGCTTCACCGCACTCGTAGCCGTTGGCGACGGTAAGGGTAAGGTCGGCACCGGTCTCGGCAAGGCCCGCGAAGTAGCGGAAGCCATTCGCAAGGGGAACGATATCGCCCGAAAGAATATGCGGGAAGTTCCATTGATCGGCTCCACGATCCCACACGAGATCATCGGGCGGTTCAATGCGGGACGAGTATGGATGAAGCCTGCTTCCGAAGGTACCGGCGTAATTGCTGGTGGCCCGGTTCGTGCGATTCTCGAAGTAGCCGGCGTCAAAAACGAACCCGCACAACGTGGTTCGTGCCACGATCCAGGGTCTTTACAGCCTTCGGCTGGCCCGTGACGTTGCGCGAAGAAGGGGCATGTCCGTAAGAGAGTTGTTTGGAATGGATATGCACTCGGAAGGAGCGACCAATGGCGAAGAAGCTTAGGATCAAGCAGATCCGCTCCGCCATTCACAGGCAGAAAAAACAGAAGATCACGTTGCGTACCCTGGGCATCCGCAAGATGAATCAGGTGGTGGAGCATAACGACACTCCTCAGATTCGCGGCATGATCAATAAAATCGGACACCTACTTGAAGTAGAGGAGATATAGGCGGTCATGGAGGAGTTGAAGCTCAGCAACCTCGGACCGAACAAGGGTGCGCTCAAGAAGCGCAACCGGGTCGGCCGCGGACCAGGGAGCGGAAACGGCAAAACCTGTGGCAAGGGTCACGGGGGCCAGAGATCAAGGGGTGTGGGTAAAATCCATCCCTGGTTCGAAGGTGGCCAGATGCCGCTTCAGCGCCGAATTCCGAAACGCGGATTCAAGAACCCGTTCCGTAAGGAATACCAGGTCGTGAACGTGGGCGATCTCGCCAGGTGTGAGGGAGTCGATGAGATCACACTGGAGGTTCTTGCGCAAAAGGGGCTCATCCGCAGTCCGAAAAAACTAGTGAAGCTCCTTGCCAACGGCGAAGTGACCGGAGCGTTTCAGGTCACGGTCCACAAGGCTAGCGAGCAGGCTAAGAAGAAGATAGAGGCGGCCGGAGGAACGGTGAAGCTTCCTTAGGGGGCTTCATCAGGAGAGGTACCGATGCTGATCGACAAGATACAAAACATCTTCAAGATACCGGAGTTGCGGAGACGCGTCCTGTTCACGATGGCGCTCCTTATCGTCTACCGGCTCGGGGGACACATCCCCACCCCGGGAGTGGACACGGTTGCTCTCAAGCACTTCTTCAGTCAGAACGCCGGCACTCTTTTCGGCCTGTATGATCTCTTCGCGGGGGGAAACCTCTCGAAAGCGACGATTTTCGCGCTCGGCATCATGCCTTATATCAGCGCATCGATCATCTTCCAGCTTCTGACAGCAGTCGTCCCGTACTTCGAGAAGTTGCAGAAGGAAGGTGATGAGGGCCGGAAGAAGATCACCCAGTACACTCGTTACGGCACGGTGATTCTTGCCACGGTGCAGGCGTTCGGTATCGCGGTCTTCCTGGAGAACATCCAGACGCAAGCGGCGGCGTCGACCGCCGGTGTCGACCCGGCTTCCGGATTGGGCTTTCGGCTCCTGACGGTGATCACTCTCGTTTCAGGGACGATCTTCGTCATGTGGCTCGGGGAACAGATTACGGAGAGGGGGATCGGAAACGGGATCTCACTCATCATTTTTATCGGGATCGTAGCGCAGTATCCGGCGGATTTCCTGAACACGCTTCAGGTTCTTCGCGCGGGGACACTCTCACCGTTCGTGATGCTCGTTCTGATCGGCTTGATGTTGTTCATCATCGGCGGGGTAATCATGATTACCCAGGGGCAGCGGCGTATTCCCGTGCAATATGCCAAGAGAATCGTGGGCCGCAAGGTCTACGGCGGGCAGAGCACACATATCCCGCTCAAGGTGAATACGTCAGGCGTGATCCCGATCATCTTCGCCCAATCGCTCATCATGTTCCCGTCTACCATTGCGACGTTGTTTGCGCCGAACAATGAAGTGATGCAGAGCATCATCTCGTTCCTTTCGCCCGGTGGATGGGTCTATAACATTTCCTATACGCTGATTATTGTATTTTTCGCCTACTTCTATACGGCGATCATTTTCAATCCGGCTGATCTGGCGGACAACATGCGGAAGTACGGCGGCTTCATTCCCGGCATCAGGCCGGGCAAGAGGACGTCCGAATACATCGATCGAATTCTGACCCGCGTGACTCTGCCTGGCGGTATTTTCCTGGCAATCATTGCGGTTCTGCCGTTCTTCCTGATCAGGCAGTTCAACGTACCGTTCTTCTTCGGAGGTACGGGACTTCTGATTGTGGTCGGTGTGGCTCTCGACACGCTTCAGCAGATCGAATCCCACCTGCTCATGCGGCACTATGATGGGTTCATGAAGAAAGGCCGCATGCGAGGCCGACGCTAATCGATGGCCGGAGCAGGTAGCGGCGTAGCAAAGAGATGATTGTACTGAAGAATGATAAAGAGATCGAAAAAATGCGCCGGAGTGGTGGTGTAGTGAAGGGGGCGCTCGATCTCGTTTCCAAGTCGGTGAAGCCGGGGATTACTACCGGCGAACTCGATAGCCTGGTGGCCGAGTATATCGAGTCCGAAGGAGCCAAGGCCGCGTTTCTCGGTTACGGCGGTTTTCCGGCGAGCATCTGCTCCTCGGTAAACGACGAAGTGGTTCATGGCATCCCGGGTGATCGGACACTCGAAGAGGGTGACATCATCGGCGTGGACGTCGGATCGATCGTAAACGGATTCTACGGCGACTCGGCTCGCACTTTTGAAGTGGGCACCGTGTCGACCGAAGCGAAAAAACTGCTCCAGGTGACGGAGCGGGCGCTTAACAAAGGAATCGAGCAGGCCAAGCCGGGAAACTATCTGTCCGACATCTCCCATGCTGTTCAGCAGGAGGTGGAGGCGGAAGGATTCTCGGTAGTCCGGAAGCTTGTCGGACACGGAATCGGCCGTAAGATGCATGAAGATCCGCAGGTGCCCAATTACGGCCGGCCAGGCCGGGGAGTGTTGCTTCGCGAAGGGATGGTCATTGCCATCGAGCCGATGGTCAATGTGGGCAGCGCGGATGTCAGAGTACTTGAAGATGACTGGACTGTGGTGACCATTGACGGTTCGCTGAGCGCTCATTTCGAGCATACTGTAGCGATCCGCGGCGATGGGCCCGATATTTTAACGTCGTAGGAGAACGGATGGCGAAAGAAGAACCGGTTACCGTTGAAGGAACCGTCGTTGAACCGTTGCCGAATGCGATGTTCCGGGTCGAACTCGAGAACGGACACCGCATATTGGCACATATTTCTGGCAAGATCCGGATGCACTTCATCCGCATCCTGCCCGGTGACAAGGTGACGGTAGAGCTGTCACCCTACGACCTTACCCGTGGTCGAATCACTTATCGATACAAGTAGTTCATAATAGAGGCGGGTGCCCCGCAAGGAGGAGGGCGACGTGAAAGTCAGAGCATCAATAAAGAAGATCTGTGAGCACTGCAAGATCGTAAAGCGCAAGGGCGTGCTGAGGGTGATCTGTAAAAAGAACCCACGGCACAAACAGCGCCAGGGATAAGAAAGGAGGGCGCTCTATTGGCCCGAATTGCGGGGGTCGACCTCCCCAACGAAAAGCGGATGGAAATTGCGCTTACCTACATCTTCGGAATCGGTCCGACTACGTCGAAGAAAATTCTCGAAGCAGCCGGTGTTGATGGGGATGTGCGCGCAAAGAACCTGACCGAAGACGATATGGCCAAACTCCGTAACGTCATCGAAAATGACTACAAGGTAGAAGGTAGCCTGCGTAGCGAAGTGACCATGAACATCAAGCGTATCATGGACATCGGTACGTATCGTGGTTTGCGGCACCGCCGGAATCTTCCGGTGCGCGGGCAGCGTACGAGCACCAATGCACGGACCCGCAAGGGACCGAAGCGGACATCAGGCGTCAAGAAGAGATAAGCGGTTCAGATACCGAGCAGTCGGAGTAACCGCCTCGGAAGGAGGATCCCTTTGGCACCACCCAGGAAGGGCAAGAAGAAGAAGGACAAAAAGGTAGACGCCTACGGCGTCGCTCATATCAAGTCGTCCTTCAACAACACGATCATTACGATTACGGACATGAAGGGGAATGTCATCGCCTGGTCGAGTGCCGGGAAGATGGGGTTCAAGGGCTCGAAGAAGAGCACCCCCTTTGCCGCCCAGGTGGCAGCCGAGGAGTGCGCCAAAGTAGCGATGCAGATGGGAGTGCGGAAGGTCGAGGTCGAAGTCAAGGGTCCCGGATCCGGACGTGAGGCTGCGGTCCGGTCGCTCCAGGCCGCCGGACTCGATATCTCGTCGATTCGCGACGCGACTCCCATCCCGCACAACGGATGTCGTCCACCGAAGAGACGGCGCGTCTGAGCCGGGGAGCGCCCCTGGATCTGCCTCGCGCCTCGAGAGCCGTGGCCGGCGACGCAACAGCAAATCGCATGCGACCCGGCTGTAACAGTTAAGTAACGATTCAACCCTAGTGTGTACACCGGCACAATGAGGGGGGGAAATCAGGATGAAGTGGCTTAGTCTCCAGATGCCCAAGAAGATCGAGCGGGATGAGGAGACCTATACCGAGAACTACGGGAAGTTCATGGCCGAACCGCTCGAGCGCGGTTTCGGAACGACTCTCGGGAATGCTCTTCGGCGGGTTCTGCTCTCGTCGCTCCAGGGTGCCGCACCGAATTACGTGCGCATCGAAGGGGCCAAGCACGAATTCACGACTCTGAACGGAGTCTATGAAGACGTCACCGATATTGTACTCAATCTGAAGAACCTCACCGTTCGACTCGATGCGGATGAGCCCAAGCCGATGACAATGGATGTCGAGGGGCCTGGAGAGGTTACGGCTGAATTATTCGAAGTGCCTGCCGGCCAGGAGGTGCTGAACAAGAATCTCCATATCGCCACGCTTGATGCGGGGGCGAGCCTCAAAATGGAAGTGGGCGTCGGGAGTGGTCGGGGCTATGTAGTGGCCGACTCGCAGACGTTCGTGGAGAAGCCGATCGGCATCATTGCGATGGACTCGCACTATTCGCCGGTACGGCGCGTTACCTATCGGGTGGAAGATACACGGGTCGGCCAGGACACGGACTACGATAGGCTGATCATCGAGGTCTGGACCAACGGCACGATCAATCCCGAAGACGCCATGTCTCACGCGGCGAAGATGCTCAAGGATCTTATGTTGCTCTTCATGAACTTCGACCAGGAACCGGTTGTTGAAGAAGAGACCGAAGTGGATGAGGAGACCGAGGAGTTGCGGGAGCTCATGAACCGGAGTGTCGACGAGCTCGAGCTTTCGGTTCGGTCGAGCAACTGTCTCCAGGCGGCGCAGATCCGCACCATCGGAGAACTGGTAACGAAATCCGAGGGCGAGATGCTGAAGTATCGTAACTTCGGCCGGAAATCGCTTAAGGAGATTTCAGATATACTGATAAACATGCATCTCGGTTTCGGCATGGCCATTGATATTGATGATGCGGCCACGGTACAGGAGCCTGAGGAACAGACGACAAGCAGCTAGCAGGGAAGGGATTCGCATCATGCGACACCAGAAAGCAGGGCGTCGGCTCAACATGAAAACGGCCCATCGCAAGGCGATGTTCCGGAACATGGTGACCTCCCTCTTCCGATCGAGAAGAATCGAGACGACCGACGCTAAAGCGAAAGAGTTAAGACAGATCGCCGAACGCATGATCACTTTTGCCAAGCGTGGAGATCTTCACGCCAGGCGCAGGGTGCTTCGCGTGATTGCCGACAAGGCAGTGGTGAGCGAACTCTTCGACACGATCGCTCCGGCATTCGCCGAGCGCCAGGGTGGCTATACCCGGATCATCAAATCCAGGCGCCGGAATGGTGATAATGCTCCACTTTCCTATGTGGAGCTGGTCGGACTCGAGCCCAAGATCGAAGAGCTTGAGGAAAAGGTCGACAAGAAGAAGAAGCGCAAAGAAGAGAAAGAGCGCGAGATGAAGGAACAGATGGCGCAGATGGAAGCCGCCGCCGCCGCTGAAGGCGAAAAGAAGTAGCGGCGACCGAAACGCCGACGTTCCGTATATTAGCGAATTGTAAGCCTCGGGGGTGCGAATCCCCGGGGCTCTTTGCTTTCTATTCTGGGGACACAATACTTAACTCTTCGCACCCCAGCCCGGGGTTCGCCCCCCCGTCTGAGGTTGGCGCCCCCCTCCCCCAGAAGCGGGCGGTCCTTCCTGCGGGGGAAATCTCCGGGGCTCCTGACCGTCGCCCCTCGCCCACTCGCTCGGCCGGCCCATAGAGCCTTCGCACGAAAATAGGCAGGGTCCTGATGAACCCTGCCTATTTTCAATGCTCCGACTCTACGGGTCCGCCGGCCTCATCTCGTTAATTCCCCCTCAGGAAGGACCGCCCGCTTCTGGGGGAGGGGGGCGAACAGCTCGGCATGGTGCCCCCTGTACTGTCGGGGCGAGGAGTTACGTATTGTGTCCCCAGAATAGGGGGGCGATTCCCCTTGCGCGGGAGCGCTTGGGGGCCGACTTTGTGATTGAATCAAATAGTCTTCCCGGCTGTCGGGCGAGTCTGTCCTTTTTTGGAGGTACGAAAGAATGCGAAGCAAGAGTCTGATCCTTGCCGGGATCGTAGTGGCGGTTGTTGCACTGACCGGGTGCGGCGAACATCCCTACTATGTGGCCGGTGAAAAAGTGACATTGGAAGTAGTAACCGCTCTCGATGCGATCAAGAACGACCCGTTCTCGTTTGCAGGGAAGACAGTCATGGTTGAAGGGATAGTCGATCGCGTCTGCCAGGGATCCGGCTGCTGGGCGACTCTCTTTACCACTGAATCGGGCGAGACCCTGTTTACCAAGAGCCCCGATCACTCCGTAATTGTACCGAAGTCATGCAGTGGCGAACGAATCCGCGTCCAGGGTGAGGTAGTTGTCATCGAACCCGAGCCGGTGGAGGAAGTTGAAGAAGTTCAGATCGCGGCGGTCACAGAAGAAGAGGGCGCTGTCGAGGGCGTTGTCGAGAGTATGGTCGGTGAGGACGAAAAATCGGCTGACGCGGAAGAAGCAGTCGACGATCAGCTGGCGGAACTGGATGTCGCCTTTGCTGAAGAGTGCGAAAAAGAAGGCGCAATCGCTGAAGAAGGCCATAGCTGCCCGAAACCTGATTGTTACGTGATGCTCACGGCGGTGGAACTCTACCGGTAGCGGCATTCTCTATGTGTGACGCAACCCCCAACCGAATAATCGACCTGTGGGCCGCTATCGAATTGAGAGTCAGGTTTACATAAACTGATCAGTTAGCTTTCGATCATCTCCACGTTGGCTCTCGGCATGAGCATCTCTTCGCCATCATCGAATCGAGCCTTCAGAACGCGAACCTTGGTTTCGCTCTCCACGACGGTAAGCTCCGGCGGAAGGTCGATCACCTCGGCAAGCTCGCCGAAGTGAGGCTCCCGAATGACGCGGATAATCGAACCAACCATGAGTCCGCCCGAAGCGACGTGTTCCTGGTCGGCCAGGTCCTGGGAGTATTTTTCGCCGAGCGGGATGATGATTTCGGGGCGCATGACGCCGGCACGGATCTGAGTTGCGCCGTTAATCGAAACGCGCTTCCCTTCGAAACGCTTCAGTAAGTCGAAAGTCTTCTGCGCCATCTTCATGCGGCCGAAGCCCTCGGTCAGAATGAGCGTGAGACCGATCTTTTCCTGACCGGTGATCGCGACGCCAAGATCGTAGCCCAGAATCCGGCGGAGATCCGAATCACGGAATCCGCCGACGATAATGCCGCGTACACCAGCATCAATCGCCTTTTTGATCGTGTCGTACTGCACATAGGCGCCACCACAGATTACTTTGTCTTTCAGATCGGGCGTGATCTTGTCGGCAGTCAGCTCATCGTTGGGATTTGCGACCGCTGTCTTCAGTTCGCCGACTATCTCTCCGCCAATCCCGAAGATTCCCTGCACGAACGCGCCGGTCGTCTCCATGATGATCCCCTCGTCGGGTATCACCTCGCTCACCCAGCCATCGATATACGCGACTACTTCAACCGGAATGGGTGGCTCCCGCATGATGATCTGGCCCGACACATTCGAGATTGCCTCGATCGTTCCGGTAGCAGGCGCCACTACTTTCGATTTGAATAAGCCGAAGAACGAAGAGACCATGGCGATCACTTCGCCCTTGTCTGCGTGCTCCCCCTTCTTCTTCACCATTACATCGGGGAGATCTTCAGGCGAGATACCGAGGATGCTCGCGGCCTTAACGATCTGCACGTTACCCGGCAGGTCCGTCTTGGCGACAATGTCCTCAGCCCTGATTTCCTTCCCCTTCTCGACGAGCACCTCCCCTTTGAGAGGGAGTCGCCGTTCCCGCGTAATAAGCGCCTTGTCGGCAACCCGAAGACCGGGAGTATATGCGTGAGCCATCTAACTTCTCCTGTCATGTACGAACAAGGCCGTCTACCGAGGGTAAAGCCCGAGTTCTATCTCCCAGGCTGTTAATCGTTTGATTCGCTCCGCCGAGTCGGTGGGCATGGTGAAAGGACGCCCCCTCGCATCGATAAGAAGGCCGACCACGCCGCCACTGATCTTTTTCGTGACTTCCTTGCCCTTCCCGAGTCCCATGTCGAAGCGCTTGCTCGGTGTAATAGTAGCCTTGGTCTCTTCGCCGGCGTCCATCGGAATAAGCACCAGGTCGCCGTATGCGACTTCCCTCTTAATGTGCTCGCCCTTGACGTTGTACTCAACCGTGACGCAGGGATCGCCCAGTTTCTTGGCGTTCCCGACGGGCGCGATGCAGCAGCCGAGATGAATCAGACAATCCTTTTCGAACACATCGGTCGCCGGCTTCGGGTACTCCGAAGCGAGCACGCCTAATTGAGGCATCATGAAGATGGAATCCACGGCGAGTCGCGTCACATACTCGGGGAGAAACGAATCGACCAGCATGGAAGCCGCTTGGACGCGGCGGGGTGCATGTGAAAGCACACCACCTGAACCGACCAGCAGGTTCAGTTTCTTGAGATCGATGATCGTCGCGCCGGATGACTTCTGATCGAAGGCATCCGAGATCGTTCGCTCCTGCTGCACACCCTTAAGGCCTACCGCGAGGGACTTGTGCTGCTCGAACGCAAGTCGAAGCGCTTCGCGCGCGATCGCCTGCTCCACTTTCAGTTCGGCGAGCGAGTGGGGAATCGTAGTGGGGCGGATCATCTTGTTCTTGATGCGATCGCGAAGATCAGCTTCGTCCATGTCGAACGGCACCCAGCGCATTACATTGTCGAGACCGGTTTCAGCAAGCACGTTCGAGATCGAGTATGACATGCCGAGATTGGCGCTCACCGTCCGGTTGAAGATCCCCTGGAAGACGGAAAAGATGTCGGTAGTGGCGCCTCCGATATCAACACCCATCACTTCGATGTCCTGCTGCTTGGCGATCGTCTCGATAATGTAACCGACCGCTGCCGGCGTCGGCATGATGGGAAGCGACGTCCAGCCCATCAGCTTCTTGTAACCCGGGGCCTGGGCCATCACATGCTCCATGAAGAGATCGTGGATCTTGTGGCGTGCGGGCATCAGGTTTTCCCGTTCCAGAACCGGGCGAATGTTATCGGTGATGACCAGAGAACTCTTTTTGCCGAGACGATCCTTCACAATGTCGCGGGCCTTTATGTTGCCTGCGTAAATGATAGGTAGATTGTAATCGGATCCGAGCCGGGGACGAGGTTCGGCAGCGGCGATCACTTCAGCGATCTCCGCCACGTGCGAAATCGCGCCGCCGTCGATTCCCCCTGAAACAAGGATCATGTCGGGACGGAGCTGGCGGATGCGTTTGATCTTCTCGTGCGGGGCGCGGCCGTCGTTCGAGGCGATCACATCCATGACGATTGCGCCGGCACCAAGCGCGGCGCGTTCCGCGCTTTCGCCCGTCATCTGCTTCACTACACCGGAAACCATCATCTGGAGTCCGCCGCCGGCGCTCGATGTCGACAGATAGACGTCGACACCTTCATCGCCGTTCTGGGGCGTGATGATACGGCCGTCATCATCAATAATCTTGCGGCCTCGAAGTTCCTCGACCTCCATTACGGCGTTCAACACACCGTTGGTCACATCTTCGAACGGCGCTTCCACAGTCGTGGGCGCTTCCCCCCGAACGATGAGACGATACGTATCGCCCTGCTTCTCAATCAGGATGGCTTTGGTCGTTGTGCTACCGCAATCGGTAGCGAGGACGGAACGGATTTCTTTCTCCGACATCGGAATTCCTTCTCTATTGTATGTAGGTGCCAGAGAGGCACTCTCTGGGGTCGGAGGGGGTGTCCGCGGGCCGGTCCAACCGCCCCAACCCGTTCTGACAGAAGACTTTTAGTGTCCCACCATGCCGATTTCTTGTCAAGGAGAGGCATAAGGGGGGATGAGTAGTGTGTGTCGGCGCGTAATTGCTTGTATTAGAACGAGTTAGATTGACAAGAGATGTTCCGGGAGGGTGTGGAATGGGGTCGTAAAACGAGGCTGATAGCGGGTCTTCCGGGCGAATTCCCGGTTGACGTGATCCGGACCCTCCACTAGCATAATGAATCCTGAACAACCCGGCCCGAGGGGCTCATTTCCACTAAGGAGACACAACCCCCGGCCGAGTATATAATAGTAGTGGAAACATAATATTCCTCGGTAGCTCAGCTGGTAGAGCAAGCGGCTGTTAACCGCTGGGTCGTAGGTTCGAGTCCTACCCGGGGAGCCAGTGAGAGAGACCCGTTTTTGCCCTTGCGGCTCAGGCGGGTCTTTCTTTGTCTGTGGCCGGAATACAGGGCACACGTGGCAAATGCCCGAGAGGCCGGCCTGGCAAGTTCCTAGCTCGAACAGGTCGGTCGGCACAACTCTCGGGTCTCGGCGGTGAGACCACGGCCATACGCCGGATGCGTTATTGCCCACGCTGGATCTGTGGGGGGCCGGGGAGGTGACTCCCCGGTCTACCCGACTGGGTTGAGACCGCTGTATCGGTAACTTCTGTAGTAACAACGCAGATGGAATTATTTGGACAGCCGTTATCAACGGACAAATGTCTCAAAGAACCCCGATTCTTCTATCAAATCAATGCTAACAATGGATTCTCATCCGGATCTTTGGAGAAACGACACGAATGGAATGGCTACCCAGTAACTTGCTCTCAATTAAAAATGATTCATTCAAGATTACCCCGTATGGGTGAAGTTCTGTTCTCACACACAATCTATGAAGATTGGTGCTGCGGCTACGCGGCTTCCAGAAGAAAACACTTGACACACGATAGACGATCTGATCAATGTCTTCTTGGTTCTCCGTTAGTAGCTCTACATCTTGCTCTGCACCAACCGTACGGGATAGAGATCTTCGGGGATCATGTGTTCGCCCCGGCGATCCTCGACCGACTGCTCTACCACGCTCGACTCAAAGAGAGAGCTGCCGACCTAAAGAGAAATGAGGGGCTACATGGAAGTAGCACAACAGAGATAGAAGAACTTTCGGCGACACCGAGCTAGTGGGATCGTCTGGAAGGGTCGGAGCGATCGTTGTCTCTCAACCGGCAAAACAGGTGAACATCTTAGACCGACAAGAATCGGGGAAAGTGAATCGGCGTTGACATCGGTAGTTTAACCGTAACTGACGGGTGCCGGTCTTTGAACTGGGTTTCGACAGAAACCACGCGGTCCGAGCCGGTTCACAACTCGTGTGGCCCAACTGGCTCTTGGTGTTCCGCTGAGCCTTCTCTTGTCCAGCAATTGCAAAGGATATAGTCTTCGACAGATATGTTCACTTCACCAGGTCTAGGAGGAATCGAGATGAAAATATCTATAGCCGTGCTCTGCTTCTGCCTGGCGTATGCAATCGGGCTGGCTCCGCGCCAAGCCTTAGCGGATGATCCCGCCCCTGTGACGTCTGCAGTGGATGTGAAAATCGAGGTAGACAATGACAATCCGACTCACACAGTCAAAGGAAAAGGGAAGTGGGTACGCAAGGCAACCAGGCTTGAGACTCCCTGCACGTCCAATCAGACGCAGACCTCGATCGACATTACATGGGGAGTAGACGCAAATCAGAACCCCGATCCTGTAACAAAGGGGCCCATCACAGAGTGTGATGCCAAAAGGTCAGCCATATGGAAAGATTTTCGTACCGATAACCTCGAAGAGGGTGGGAAGCGGTTCAGTTTTGTTACGGGAAATCTATCGGCATTGGCCATAGCGCCGGGCCCACCAAAAGGCGGCACGGCCGAATCAAATGTATCAATTGCCATAAACGGCAAGAACCAGACGGGTGGTGGCGGAGTGATCGCCTCAGACAAGAAACCCAGCGAAAATACCGCTGGTGGTATTGGTGATCTCCCGAAGATCGAGAGTGGCTTTAATGACTATCGGGCCTATGCTAGAGAACGACTTGCTATAGCCATCATTTCGGCTGGGGGTCCCGTGGATACAGTTGTGACTATCGTTAACAAGTTGTCCGCGAGAGGGGGAGCAGTCGCCCTAATCGATTCGTTGGGTATGACTTTGCCGGATGGCTCGGATACTAGTTCAAGTTTTGTCCTTGAGGTAAACCATGCCACGGATCCTACGCAAGAATTCTTCTGGAGTGCTACGGTTGTTGACACTGTCTTATACCAGGAAGGAGTTAGTGTAGCTGGCTGGATCAGGATTCCGGGAGCTTGGTTCCTACCCGATAGTACCTTTCCTGGGGAGGACGTAACTTACGATGTGGCGCCGGGAGACTCATTCGTGGTAGATCTCAGCGTGGAGGCTTTTGATCAGATACCCGTCTTCACGGCTGTCCATGGCCTTCAAGGTCTTACCGCTCTCGCGAATATGGACCACATAGAGATTCGCTGGCACGTTCAGTCACATGAGGAGTACCTGGGGTTTCATATCCACCGTTCCGAGAGTGGGGGCCCATTCCAGCAGGTGACTGAGCGAAGAATCCCTAATGATGCGTTTTCCTACCCAACGAGATTCACTTGGATTGACGAGAGAGTAAGGGCGGGGGACGAATACACGTACAAGATTGAGGTAATTCATCCGGACGGGACACCGGAGGTCTGGCATGAGACAATCACTGTCCGTGTCCAAGCACCTCTTGCATTTGCCCTTAGAATTACGGGACCGAACCCGGTCCGGTTCGCCAGAGGCACGGAGTTCGCGTTTGATGCCCCGCAGTCGGGCGCTGATGTCTCCATCGTCCTCTACGACATAAGAGGCCAGCGAGCAGCAATCCTCGTCGATGGTCGGGTGGAAGCTGGGACTCACATTCGTAGCCTAGGTGGCTCCAATCTAGAGCGTCTTGCGTCCGGGGTCTACTTCCTGACGATGGAGGCAGGATCGTATCATGAGACAAAGAGAATCGTTCTCCTGAAATAGTCCCACTGTAGCGGTTTAGCGGGGAATCTCACGGCGACCGATTACTTCATGCGCCTGGAAGCTGGTGGGCGGGTGGAGACGAGGAAGATTATGTTGGTGAGGTGAGTGGGCTCACATTCCTCCCGCCACATGCGTGAGTCCTGCGCACTCAGCCACGTGACCCACATTCCTACCACCACGTGCGTAAACCCTGCACTCTCAGCCACGTGACCCACGATCCTCCCGCAACGTACGTGAGTCATGCGCGCGCGGCCAGGGGAACCACGCCACATGCGTGAGTCCTGCGCGCTGAGCCAGGTGACCCACGGCCATCCTCCCGCCACGTGCGTGAGTCTGGTGCACGCGGAGCCGGGTGACCACAGGGGGCTCTACCGCTCAATTGTTGTGGTATCATAGAAATAGAAACAGTTCACGATTGCCGTAAGGTCAAGCGGGGCAAGGCCGATGGAATTATTGGGGGGGCAGGGGTTTTCTTAGGGGACAAGGAGATGTCGGTGGGGCGCTCGCCACCTCGTGTTGTGTTACTTACTTCTGGTCCATGGCTTAACGGCGGGCCTCTGAGTCTCGAGCTTGAGATTGCTTTCCCGTCATTGCTACCAGGCAAACGCGGATAAGTCTAATTGGAAAGACGCCCCATATTTCTTAACTCCTAATAGCCATCCCTGGAGTTGCGTCGCATGATTGCGGGGCCAAAAACGTTCCAAAGGATAATGCCAACAGGGAAGACGGCGATGATGAGGTGGCCCGATAGAAGTAGAAGAATACTAGTCACCCCGAGAGCAAGCCATCCAATAGCCCTAGAGAATCCAAACAAACACACGACACCGGCCCCAGAAAGGTCATTTGCAAAACAAAAAATGGATGTTCCAAGGATCACAAGAATGAGTAGTAGCATTGCGGCGCTCCCAGAGTTCCAGTCCCATACAGTTCATGTATCAAGCCAAGATCAATCGCGCTCAAGTCGCCATGACGACCTCTCTCATTTGAGGGAGGGTGTCCGATCAAGTTTTAGCTATGGCATTTTTAAGACCAATTCAATCTTCAAATCGATCGTTTAGGGCAGGAACAACCTCCTCTTGTAATTGACATCCCAACAGCACTTCAAACGCCTTCCTCATTAAGGACGGGGAATCTTTCACATCTTTTTTCCAAATCAGCTTGTTAAATCCTGGCAATCTAATAAATCCTAGTTTGTATACACGGACATCGACAGGCCCCTCGGACAGCAAGAAGTTGGATCCGTCCTCCAAGTCTACTTGCGCGTATCCGTTTCCAGAATTCGCGACGATTCCCATTGTTTCGTTCCCCCTCAGCTGCAATAGCGCAGCGCCCTCAGAGTTGTTCCTCTCAGGCCAACTTGAAATCGTTCCTCCTAAGAGCTACTGGACGCCTATTCTCAGATCGGCGGGCAAAGTGAATCGCAGCGGCCGATCAACTTTCAATAAATGTACCCATTCTTGTGCTGTCCCTCAAGAAAACTCGATCCGCACGAGATGAAGGCTAGACCCACGGCCATCCTCCCGCCATGTGGGGTATGAGTCTGGTGCAGGAGCCCGTCCGGACCTGTGGGAGTCGGTGAGTATCACTACCTCCCCGAACCTCTAGTCCCTCCCCTCAGTCGTGATGAGAAATGGTCCAGGCCCAGAAGGGGTCGGAATTCCGGGAGGGATAAGACCGCTGGGAACCCTCTGCGGCACCGCTGTCAGGTCAACTCCCAGAGGACCCATCTGAACTGGCGCGGTGGTTGTCTTCATGAACGCCACGATAGCGTCGATCTCATCCCCTGTAAGACCCAAAGGACGGATTGACGAATCTCGAGTGACTCCTGCCGCTTCCAACTCACTATCGGGAACATCCTGATTCCCTTGGCCACCACGGTCATAGAACTCAACAGCCTCGCGCAGAGTCCCCGCACTCCCACTGTGAAAATAGGGAGCTGTAAGTTCCGTATTCCGAATCGTCAATACCCGGAAGGCGTACTTCTCGTCGGCGAACTCCGATTCATCAGCATGGAACCGTCCAAAGTCCTTTCCATCACCGCTCTTGCCGCCGAAGCCCGGAATTATGGATTCGTAGTCCTCGGCGACGCCCTGCACCCGAAAACTAAAATCCGATAGCATGGGACCAAAATGACAATCACCGCACAGGGCTTTCCCAAAGAAGAGTTCAAACCCACTCTTCTCCACTTCTCCAAGGGCGTCTCGGTCCCCATCAACGAACTGGTCATAACGCGATCCGGGAGTAACGAGTTCGCGCTCGAAGGCTGCAATCGCTCTTCCGATATGGTCGAGTTTGATGTCATCCGCAATCGACACCTCTCCCGCGAACGCCTGCTTAAACCGATCGACGTACTCTGGAATGCTGCGGATGCGGTTCGTGACGCTGTCTTGAATCACCTCGGGGGTCAAGGCATCGCCCAAGATGTCACGGCCATAGGCGTCCCCTGCCATTTCATCACGTGAGGTGATTGGCTTGGTTGCTTGCTCCTCGAGCCCTTTCGTGACGCGGCCGTCCATGAACTGGAAACTCTCGGCTGTGGGCTCTGCTGAATTCCTACCGTTCAGCGCCGCGTTCAGGATTGTGGGTGTGTTCCTTGGCTCTGTCCCAACATCCAGCCCAGTAATGATGGAAGGTCCGGGCACTACACGCTGAGGGCCGAGATCAGTATCGCTGAACTGGGCTCCCGCAACCCCCGCACCGAGTCGTCGCCCGTCGGCAAAGGCCAAGGTTGGGAAGTGACAAGTTGCGCAGGCCATGTCATTCGCGCGGTAGCGGAACGGATCAAGGCCGGCATCGGCCTTCACCTGGGCAGCGGACTCACCTCCTAGGATGGGGTCGAAGAAGAGAAGTTGTCCCAAGGCGATGCGCTCTGCATTGAAAGTGTTGTTGGCGGGATAGGGGATAGTCGGCAGGGGAGTCAGGCCGAACTGATCAATGATCACTTGAAAATCATCGGTGCCAGGTGCAGCCGGTCCGTCGTCATCATCCCCGCACCCGGAAACGACCATTAGGACAATAAGACCCCACCAAACGCTCTCTAGAATTCCTCGCCTCGAATCCGCTCTTAACCTAGGGGAGACCGCGTGCATACATCTACCTCCTTCAATTTATGACCTATTCGACAGTAACGAATCCGAATACGGGTTGCAAGGCTCGATCCGAAAGCTTGACAAGGTTGAAGGTTCGTAGTTTGAGAATTGGGTTTATACTGCTTGCCAATGAACACGCCATCCTCCCGCCACGTGCGTGAGTCCTGCGCATGCGGCCAGGTGACCGACGCGCCATCCTCCCGCCACGTGCGGTGTGCCCTGCGCACTCGGCCAGGTGACCCACGGCTATCCTCCCGTCGCGTGGGCGAGAACTCACCGATGAAATCTGGTACAATACCGTACGGGCCATGTGTCCACTCCCGGCTGGCCCAGGCTCTCTTCCTGAATCAGAGGACAACGTGGGACGAAACTGGATCCTTTGCGCGCTCACGCTCGTCTGTGCCCAACCGGTGGTTGCCAGCTGTGGCTTGCACGGATGTCCCTTGGAAGTCGCCACACCCAACATCACAGACTCAGCATTTCGTCTCCAGGCCGCGATCCAGCAAACCGCATTCGACGTCGAGGGTATTTCCGGAGACTACACCCAGATCACTCCACGCATTGAATACACCGGAGTTCGGAATCTGATATTCGGTGGGTATCTTCCTCTGGTCTCCTTGAGGAAGGACACGGGAGGAGCCGACTTCGGGATTGGTAACGCGGTGGTTCTCGCCGAGTATGCTGCGCCGCCATTGGATAATTTCTCAGTAGCGTTCGGACTCCAGTACGAGATCCCGATCGGTGATCACGAGGCCGGGATGGCCGATGACCACCAGGAGCTTCTCCCCTACATTTCTCTCTTCCGGGCTGGACGCATTTTTGGCGCGTTCGCTAGACTTGGATTTCGCAAGGCTCTCGGCAGCGAGAAGCACGCGGTGAATGACGAGCCAAGCGATCACGAGCACGAGCACGGCGGCGAAGAGGGGACGGTGCTGGTAGTCGGCCCCCATGCAGGTGAGGAGATCGTGTACAGATTCGGCATCACCACCCACCTGGACAACCTGAATCTGACTCCGGTTCTCTACGTCGACGGCCAACACGTGGTGGAGGCGGGCATTGGGGTGCGGGACTTTGCTGCAGTTGGGCTTGCTGTGTCAGTTCCCATCGGTCCGCGCTACCAACTCAGTCCCCGGGTTGAGGTCTCCTTCACTGACGAGGTGCGATTCAAACGGGGAGCGAGTGTCGCTATCTCGGCGAGCTTCTAGTGAGTCCTGCGCACTCAGCCACATGACCCACTCGCCATCCTCCCGCCACGTGCGTGAGTCCTGCGCACTCAGTCAGGTGACCCACGGCCATCCTCCCGCCACGTGCGTGAGTCCTGCGCGCTCGGCCGCGTGACCCACGATCCTCCCGCCACCTGCGTGAGTCCTGCGCGTGCGGCCAGGTGACCCACGGCCACGCACCGCCACATGTGGGCGTGTGAGTCCGGTGGGCTCGGCCACGTGATCCGCGGCCATCCTCACGGCATGTGGGGGTGTGAGACCGGAGCCCTTCTGCCGCCTTCCTCTCTGTGGTCATGTGGTGACAGGACGCGTCTCGCCTCATCCAGTACCCAAGTGGACGAGGTTTTGAAGGTACAGGCCTGAAGACTGTGGTACTATTAATGTAATCGCCCGGCAAGGGGTTAGCATATGAAGAAGCCGCACTGTCAGAGCTCGTCTCTATCTCGGGTCGCCCAAATCGGTTTTGGTCTGCTCGTCACCTCTATTCTGTGGCCTCATAACGCCAGCGCCATCCATCCGCTTTGGATCGCGGATACGCTCGAAGTAGTAAGAGTCGAAGACATGTCTATGGCTGTTGACTCATCGGGAAATCTTCACATCGCCTATGTGAATAGGGATACCGGGAATCCGCACTATGGGAAATACATCCCCGGAGGCTCGTGGACCTCAGAACCCATTTCGCTTTCCATGCCCGGGATTCAAACGTCAACTGCGATCGGGCCGTCCGGACAACCCATCGTTGCATTTCACTCGAACGACTCGCTAATCGTTGCGCGAAGATCGGTTGGTGGTGCCTGGTCGATCGAGGTTGCGGATCCGCATAAATTGTGCGGAGGGGGAAATACGGCGGTAGCTGTCGATGACACTGGTGGGGTTCATGTGCTCTACCATGTGAATTGTTCCCATTATCGCTATGTGTGGGAAGAAGGCGGAGCGTGGAACACGTACACCACCCTGGCGGGTATGGCTTGGGAGGGTGCGGATCTCAAGATCAACCCATCGGGAGACGCTGTTATGGCTTGGTCTCCGGCCGTGGGCATCATCGGCGACTATATCGGTAGGCTCTCGCTATTCACGAGAGCGGGCAGCTCGTGGGTCGTAGAGATCGTTGATACGAGTCGGGCGCAATCAGACCTCTTCTTCGATTATGATTCGGCGGGATTGCCGAGGATTTTAGATAATGGCTTTTCTTTCTGGGGGGCTCAATCCTGTGACCATCTCGGCTACCGGGAATACGATGGTGTCTCGTGGAGCTATTCCGGTCTGAGCACGATCTGTATTAACGACCTCGGACTTGGCGGCTATAGGGATGCCAAGGGGATCGACATAGCAACGGACGGCACTCCCCATACCCTAAGCGTTCGCTTTCAGGACGGCTCTCACGTGGAGTACAAAGTAAGACGACCTGGCGGCTGGACTTCCGAGACGGTTGTTTCTGGGGTTCGCTCCGAGCTTCCGTTTGTGCTGGGCGATCAGGACATACCATACATTGTTTATGCGCCCACAGGTCAGACACCTGGTCTAATCCTCGCCTTTCGGGACTCCCTCCTCGCGACAACTCTTCCCAAACCAATTGATCGAGACTTTGTGTTGCTAACCCATCCTAATCCACTGAGCACTGGCTCGATGCTAATCACAATTCCCGACTCTCGGGTTTCCGGGGGTGTAACGGTCTCAGTTTATGACGTAAGGGGGCGGCTTGTTCGCGTGCTTGCGTCAAGAGACTCCCGAGCGAGAACGCTCAGCTGGGCTGGGCGGGGCGATAAGGGCAATCCGCTTCCCTCCGGGCCGTACTTCGTTCGAGCCGTAAGCGGGGATCGGACCTTCACTCGGAAGATCGCTCTGGTAAGGTGAGCCGTCCGCCCACCTCCCGCCACGTGCGTGAGTCCTGCGCGCTCGGCCAGGTTACCAACGGCCATCCTCGCGCCACGTGCGTGAGTCCTGTGCACTCAGCCAGGTGACCCGCGTGGCCGATTGGCTGTTATGTTAGAATGGAATAGTGCGTGAATCATGATCGCTGTAAGGTCAGGCGGGGCAAGGCGGATGGAATTATTTTAAGGGACAAGGACTCAAAAGAATCCTTCAATAAAGGGGAGCAATGCGGACGGCAGTAAGTGGAGTGAGGCATGGGCAGTGTGAGGACGAACACGTGGAGCAACAAAATTCGGGTCGTTTACAAGTGACTCCAAACGGGCCATGCTCTGTATCCGCACTCCTCCTCAGGGCGCTCGCCCTGTTCGCTCTCTGTGGACTTCTCTCCTGTGGTGACGAAGGTAGTATGGATCCCGACCCGACTCCGCCGGCCACCCCGACCGGGCTGGTCAGCACCGCCCTTTCCGACTCGGTCGTCTCCCTCGTGTGGACCGACGCGTCCGATGATGAAGAGGGCTTCAAGGTGTTCCAGAATACTGGGTCGGCCAAAGCCGGTTCCCTGATCGCGACCCTTCCCGCGGATACCGAAAACTACGAGGACGCCGGGCTTCAGGGCGCGACAACCTACTATTATCGGGTCTTCTCTTTCAGCTCGGCAGGGGATTCAAAAGGATCCAGCGCCGACACGGCAACCACATTCATTACCCCCCCGAGTGAGAGGTTCTTCCCGGTGGACTTCCTGGATACATACCAGCTCGTCCGCGACTGCCGCTTCAGCGTGAGCCATCCGCTGCAGATCAGTGTCTACGTCAACCCCGAAGCGGCGGATGCCTACCTACAAGGGATCTATCCCTTCGAAGAAGGTACGGTTTGCGTCAAGACGGTTTCGATTGATTTCGACTGCAGACAGATCAGGGAGTACGTGACGATGCTGAAGGGGCCTCCGGGGGCCGCCCCCCCGAGCGGGGATTGGTGGTGGCAAGTGGTCAGCTCTGATATGACCATCGACTCGACCGGCGTGCTTGCCTCCTGCCTGGGAGATGTGCATGGAAAGAACGGTTGCCACGCGACTTGCGAGATCACGGATTGGGCCTGCACGGAACCGTAGGAGGGCCGCAGACAACAAGAAACCCACGATTGGAATTATTAGTGACTGTACGGTTTCAGAGTTTGCGGGACAAGTCTCATTGAAAGTTAAAGGACACTTTCTCTAATGTGTAATAACAAGTACTAGCTCGGCCATCCTCCCGCCACGTGCGTAAGTCCTGCGCACGCAACCACGTAACCTATGCCATCCTCCCGCCACGTGCGTGAGTCCTGCGCGCGCGGGCAGGTGACCCATGGCCATTCTCCCGCCACGTGCGTGAGGCCGGTGCCCTCAGGCAGGGGCAACGCCGACGGAATTGTTTGGAGGCACAGGTCTCATGCTCACTTCCTACAGCATCTTGAAAACCCGGCCAGTACTTAGGCCGCATGAACTCCATGGCCGAGTGAATACCCCTGCGCTTGACAAAGGGCGCTTACCGCATTTCTGGCCCCATCAGCATATGTAACGTATGCAAAGGGTTTGATGTTCAAGTCAGTATCTGTTGTGTCAAGAAGCACATCTACCAATGGCTGTGGGCCAAGGCCAATCCGAATCAAGCCGAGGTAAAGGCTCATAGGAGCCACCTTTTCGACAAGTTCGAGCCGGACTCTGCTGAGCACAGGGGTGCCCTCTCCAAGTGTCCTACCAAGTTCAGGTCCAAGGTATTCGGCAAGACGTATTACCTTCATGCTGGTGGTTACGCCCACAGGAGGGGCACCGTGCTGCTGAGAAAGGGCATTCAAGGATGTCACAATTCCTAGTGCAAGTTCGGCGGCCACTCCACGAAGTGTATCTGGCTCCGTCCTGACGTCTGGCTGTACAGCAACAACCATTTGCTGTGGTCTAAAACTTGGATAATTGCTGGTAGGATGGAGGGATCCACTGGTACCAGATGACGGTTCACTTGGCTCTATGATGACGGGGGGTGTTGCCGAGCTAGATGCGATCCTAAATCGAACGTTTGGGCCGATATTGTCGTCATGCAGATAGAGGTATTGCACCGCCGCATCTTGAAAGGCATGTTGATTTGGAGGAACAGGAGGCGGAGCTGTTTCACGAAACCCCACAACACACATTGCGTGATCTGAATCCTGGCTTTGACTTGATCCCAACAGTTGACCAGCTATCAAAACCGGGTACTTGGAGCGCACAAGCGAAGAGCAAATTACCGAGAAGCGTTCTCGTGAGAACCCAACGAGACCCGTGTTTGGGACAGGACAATCCCCCTCAAGAAGTAATGGAGCCAGGCCAAGTGCCTTGATCGCTTCGAGAATCTGAAAGATGTTAAGCCCTTTTGACGGGAAGACTCTTGCCCCGTATGGTGCTGTCTTGTGAGCTAAACTGGTAACGGATGCCGTAGTCGGAATCGCATACCGAACGTCGAATGCGGAAGAGTGCAGCATCGACCAGAGTGCGATTGTTGCACACGCTCCAACCCCAGTATCCTGTTGCTGCCAGGCGAGTCCGGTAACCTTGAACGGAATTCCAGCAATATGTGTAATGTAATCCCTAGCTGGAGATATTATTCTGGGTGTGGTGGGGGTTTGATCAGGATACCAGGACAATACCGTACGACCTATCGGTGCCTTGGGGATCGGTCGGATTACCGTGAAGCCAAGATATTGTTGCTGGAGTTGTCTTCTAAGTCGTTCCGAGCCGCCCAATAGTCTCCGGAGTCTGGCTCTATCGACCGTCGAGCCCGAGAAAAAATGAAGCCGCCTACATACGTTCGGATAACCACTGGCACTTGCAGCGTAGAACGCGGAAAACTCCGCGAGGTAATCGCGATCAAAATATAGTGGTTCTTCGATAACCGATGTCGCACCTAGCTCACCAAGATAGCGACGAAGGTAATTGATTTGCCGAGTGGGTATTGGGGCTTGAAGCAGTGGGTCGTTACTACCGAAGCGCCACAGTCGTAGGGAGGCGGGCTCGTGCATTGGGCGCTAGTCAAGGGCCTGGGCGAGCGTCTCTTGTCGGACGGGGACTTTGTACTTCCGCACTCGGGTATCTAGATCCTCAGCCCCTAGCTCCCGGGCAATCTGTTCAAGGACCTCCTTGGTCACTTCGAACGATTCTAGCAAGTCGCTCCAAGCTTCCGGAGGCAGAGTCCACAGGGTGTATTTGGGATCTTCCTTAGACATAGGCAATTCCTTTCCGAGAACCGTAAGCATATACTATTTCATTAGTTACGTCAAGCGTTGGTAATGCTTAACTATTGCACTTAATGCTAACCTATTTAATTCAAGTCGGTTGTCAAGTCCTATTCTCACACCATCGGCCAGATCAGTGCTCGACCATACGCGTGATGGCCCAAACTCGATTGCCCTGCAAGGAGGCGAGCTACAGCTTGTTGTTGGGCAGGCGTTTCTTCTGCCTTTTCCAGATTTGCCCTTGGGCGATTGGGCGGATGTGGCGTTCTAGCGCATCCACCTTACCCATCAGCACCTCCTCCTGAATCCTCGGCTTCAGATTCAGGATTTTCGTTACGCAGCCACTACGAACGGCTGGATAATCCTTAGCCCTACGTCACAGCCTCAACCCCTGACTCACCAGATTGCTCCGAGCCGGGCTCTGCCGAATCCTGGCCCGTTTCCCCAGCCGCGCCCCGGTATTCGATTCTCACGTTCGTGCCATCGTACCAGATCCGCTCGACGATCAGCTCCATGAGACGGGCACGTTCCGACGACGACAGCTCTCCCCAGAGGCCATGAAACTGCTGAAGGGCCTCGGCCACATCGTCAGGGTTAACGGCCGCCTCAATTGCGGCTGTACTAGCGTCCACCTCAGCGATCCTGGCCTCCAATAATTCGATCTGCTCCTGGAACTCCGCCAGACGTTCGGCATGGTCACCGTCCATTTCAAGCAGCCGCCGGATCATTGAATCTGCTCGGCCGCGATCGCGTACAAGAGTGGACCGCTCCGCTCGTAGTTCCCCCGCGCGTTGCTTCCCCAATTTCTCCGCTTGGCGCAGGGTTTCTTGGAGCAACGCGGGATCGCGAGTCACAGCTCGGATCTTCTCGACCACATGCTGCTCGATGCGGTTCGCCGAGATGCTCCCAACCGGGCACTCGCTCCAGCCGATTTGCTGTGCCCGCTGGCAGACGTAATAGCGGATGCGTCGATTCCCCTTCTGCGTATAGCCTGGGATCATCGGCTCGTCACAATGCTCGCAGTAAAGAAGTCCGCGGAGGAGCGCGCCAAGTTTGTTGCGGGCCTTGGAGCCCCCGTTCCCATTTCGAGTCAGGAGATCTTTCGCCTCATTCCAGAGGGACTTCTCGATGATCGCTTCGTGTTGGCCAGCGTACAATTTGCCGTCTTTGTATTTCACTTTACCCATATAGGTCACGTTCGTCATAATTTTATGAAGCGTGGTTTTCGTCCAAGGTTTATCACCGAAGATGCGAGTCTTGCCCTGGGTGCGCTTCGTTCGCCAGCCCCGGCGGTTGATCTCGCGGACGACTTTAGTCAGAGAGCCAAGTTCGATGTAGAGACGGAAGATTTGTTTTACGCGCTCGGCTCCCTCCTGATTCACGAGGAGCTTGCCGTCAAGCCGGTCGTACCCGAGGACAACGAAGCCACCAGTGAATTGGCCCCGCTTCCGGGCTGCGGCCATCTTCGTTCTCGTTCTGTCCGAGATCATGTCGCGCTCGAACTCGGCGAAGAGGAGTAGCTGATTCATCAGGAGCTTCCCATGCGGCGTAGATGTATCGATCTGTTGGGTGATCGATACAAAGCTCGCCCCGGCGCGATGGAGGAGGTCGGCAATGCGGGCGAAATCGATGAGCGATCGCGAGAGTCGATCGACCTTGTGCACAACGATAATGTCTACAGCACCGGACTCCACATCGCTAAGAAGCTTTTTCATGGCGGGCCGCTGAAGATTGCCGCCACTGAACCCCATGTCGTCATAGCGTTCCTGGGCCAACACCCAACCCGCGTGACGCTGGCTCAATACGTAGGATTCGCACGCTTCGCGTTGGGCATCGATCGATGTGAATTCGCTGTCATCCGAGACGGACTTCCGGCAGTAGATCGCGCACCGGACGGGATCGGATAGTCGAGTGCGCTTACTCATCGCTGTTTCGGGGCCAGTCCGAACCAGGCGAATCCGTTGCAGTGACTGCCGCGGGTAATGTGTTTGGCAAGGGCGGAGAGGCTACGAAAGTGCTGGTCCTGGTATTCGAAGCCATCACTTAAGACATGAATGGAAATAGTCCGACCTTTGTACTCCCGCGTCATGATCGTGCCGGGTGGCGGGAGACGGGGATCTCTCTCGCGCTGGAGTGGCCGGTTTCTACTGCTCCGGCCGAGGATCCCGCTGTCGGGCGTAAACCTTGTCCTCGCCTCTATCAGCACAGGACCGGCCTCAGCCATCCGGATCGCCTCCTCCTCCGCAGCCCATAGGATTTCGCGAACAAGCCACTTTCGGTTGCGAGACAGGGTCGATCGACGTGCCACCCGGGCGTATTCCGCCTGAAGCGCGTTCGTCGTGAGGGCTCTTAGGAGAGCGAGTTCTCTATTTTCGTTCTGAGCCATTTTCACCTACCGAGCCGGGTCTCGCGTGTGTCACATGAACGCTCTCCGAGAGGAGAAGATCAAGCTGAACAGAGACCGCGGTGCTAGTTTCTTTGACCATAGAAGTGGTCACATTTCTGGAACTGCCGAGCGCCTGACTTTCATGCCCCCCTCGCTGCGCGAGTCGGAGAAACGCGGCTGCGAGGAGGCTTGCCACTTCGACAATCCTCCCCTCTGCGGTTCGGTGTCCAAAGGATTTCTCGCAGTCTAGGATGTGCTCCCGCCCTTCGGTTCTTGTGCCAGGTACGCATCCGACATCGCCACAAGTGTCTTTGCTTTTTGATCCGGCGCTTTTTCAATCTCATCCCTTCCTTTCTCCAGGGCGGCACCAACTCTTTCGAGCTGCGTCGGTGACAGGACGAACGTCATCGCAACTGGTGCGTTCGCATCATCCTCATTCGCCTCGCGCTCGATCGTGTCGGCCAGCCCCTCCGGCAATTGAAGGAGAGAGAGAAAATCTTCGATCTCGTCTTGGTCCCATGGAAGCTTCGCTTCCAGGTCCGGGAATGGCATCTCGGTATGGAGATCGGCGAGGAGTTTGGAGAGAAGCGACGGGGTAGGGTCGCCGGTCATCTCGTTCAGGGTGATCGTTAGGATTTTTGCGTCTTTATCGGATGATGAAACGATGACACATGGTATGGTGGCGTGTCCGAGGTCACAGCAGATGCGGTGCCGGTGAGCACCGTTTATAATCTCGTAACAGTCATCCGCACTTGGGTGCGGACGGACAACGAGCGCCTGAAGAAGTCCTCGTTCCCCGATATTTTTCCGAAGCTTCTCCATCATTGCCGGTGCAACTCGGTTCGGATTCCATGGGTTTTCATGAAGCCTATCGACCGGGATCTCCACGATTAACAATTTCTTCATTACTTCCTCCTTGCAACGACGAGTAGCTCGCGGTTTCGATTTCGGTTCTCCCTTGTAGCCAGTCCCGTCATATGCGCGTGCTTGATCTCCCTTGAATCGATGACAGGGCGGTGCCGGCGGACCAGGTCGACAAGCTCGCTTAGGCCGACAACTTGGTTTCCGTAGGAGATGATCCAAAGCGGGATGTGGCCTGCTGCTTCGAAGAGCCTGGGAAGAGTCTTGGCAGGATGCTCGGTCGAGAAGGCGTTCGGCTTCACCTTTAGCCGCTTACCGGCAAGCATCTCATCGAGAGGGCGACACGCTTTCTCGTACGGACTGGTGTTCGCATAAGGGCAGTCGAAGTAAGCGATATCGCCCTTAACTGACGGAAGGAAGTCGAAGACATCCATTTGATGTACTATGTTCTCTTGGCCGCTTGAAAACACACCACGGTTGATCGCCTGCCGCAAGTTCTCAGCCATGCGAAGTGGATGGCGTGGGATCGCTCTCGCAAAGACGTCACGAATGTAGGAGTCTCTCATCCCTTCGTAATCTTGCTGATCCATCTGTTCAATAATGCGGCGCGCGCCCCATGTTCCGAGCGGTCTCAGCCGGAGAGCGAGTTTGATGCAGAGAAGGAGCGAGAGCCATCGCTTCGGTCCTTGCAACTTCCTCGCGTTCTGCAGAGCTCGATCAAGGAACAGACCATGCTTCGACGGAAAGACGCCGGGTACCATCTCCTGGGCGACGAAGCCAGGCTCATGGACCGGTTTGAACAGACGCATGAGATCCTCATGGTCCAGTCGAACTCGATCGTTCTCGATCAGAGCTCGACCCGGGAGCACGCTGCGGTCGGCGATGTCATTCGTGATGATTCGATAGCCACGAGCCTTTCCATAGAGACTCACCGAGCCACCGCCTAGAAAAACATCGATCAAGACGGGAGCTTCTCTAGGGGGTGGCATCTGCCTGAAGATCGCAGGTAGCAATCGCCGCTTCCCGCCCGCGTAGCTAGTGAGAGAATCGAACATGGCGAGCCGTCTCATTTGACGATCCCTTCACGTGAGATGAGATCCACTAGGTGGTCTTCAAGCGCTCGGGCCAGGTATCGGAGGTTCCAATAAACGTCGATGGGGCAACCACCAATCTCCAGCTCACCGCCGGGGAGTTCTGGGGCGTCCATTGAGATCGAGCAGTCTCCGGCGAGAAGGTTGTCGAAGGCGGTTCGCATCTCACTCAGTTTTGCGTCGATCGAATCCAGCGTTTTCTCTTCGGAAATCATGGAGTTTTTCCTTTCGTAGCGTTTCGGAATTGTTCTAGCACCGCGTTCTGAATGAGACGTCCCGCGTCTTTCGAGATCGGGTGCCAGATGTGATGCCGCTCTCCGGTGCTGGTTTTCCTGGTGGGATAGGCCAGAAATACCTCCCCGGTTGGGCGGCGAAGGATTCGGATGTCGTTCAAGAAGAAGGATTCAAGCAATACGATCGAGGCGAAGCCGATCAAGCCGCGTTCCTCGCGGCCGAGGTGGCGGAGGCGGACCTCGGTAACGGGCTGGTCCCGCGGGATATTGTTGCTGAAGTCGTCAAAAGCCATGTTCAACCGACCCTCCCGCCGGGCGCAGCCAGGGTCTGGGCACATCCACGACCCCGGCAGGCCGGTGCCGTTGCCGGATGTCCTGCCGACATGGCGTCAACTTCTGTTAAATCAATCACTTGAACCTCCTTGGTCGATTCCAGCACGGCAGCACCCCCAACGACGGCGGCAGGCACCCCCCCTTAGGGGGGGGTGTGCCGACGTTGCCGCTCAAAGGAGTTCCGCCCCGTCATCGCCCCAGATTGGTCGCTGCTCCGGTGCCTTCCACTGGGCCAGGTGGAGCGAGACCTTCTTCCCGTCTTTTTCTATGGCGACCTTTCCATCTTCGGCCAGAGCCTTTACGTGTTGGCGAACAGTTCGATCGGCGAGCTCGGTTCCGACCGCCACCTCCTCGTACGAGTTCGCACCCCGCTCAATGGCGGACAAGACGTGAGCTCGATTGGCGTCCCCGACCTCCTTGCCGCGGAGGGGTTTTTCGCTCAGCACGAACCCGCCCTCACTGCGCTCCTTGATGTAGAACGGGTCGCTCGCCCTCCCGCAGTTTCGTCTTATGTCGACTTTTCGAAATTGCCGGCCGAGAGTCTGTATCGCGGCATTGACAGTGGGACACGTCGAGAGCAGCGTGCTACCCCGTGGGGAGGAGAGCGAATCTTCGGTTTTTCCCGGCACACCCTTCCGGTGGTGGTGGATGATCACAACGGCCACGCCGCACTCCTCCCGAAGCTCGTCCACACCCCGCAGCACCGGCATGAGTTCTGCAGCAACGTTTTCGTTTACGGTGTGGACACGCGATAAGGGATCCACAATCAGGCAATCAAGTTGACGAAATTGGCAGAAGTCCTTAATCGCTGAAAGGTCATCCACCAAATCGACGTGGCCTTGCACCCAAAGAGGCGCGACTGCGGGGAAGAACCTTTTGAAGAGGGGTAGCTCGACGGAACGCTCCCATTTCTCTCCAAGGAGAGTTTCGACTCGATTCAGGAAGAGAGCGTCCGGAAGCTCGCGGGGAAAGATGCCAACGCGGGATTCCTTAGCAGCATGTCCGAGCCATGGTCGCCCGGCGGCGAGGGCGAGCGCGAGATCGATCATAAGCCACGTCTTGCCGCTGTACGCTGGCCCACTGAGAAGGCAGAAGTCCTGCTTCATCAAGAAGCCTTCTACAAGCTCCTCGGGAGGCGCGAGGTTGGCAGCAATCAAATCGCGAAGATCTCCGACAATGCGGAAACGCGCAGTGTCCTTACCTTTCTTCTTCAAGGCGGTTCGTGCCATGTTGGCGAGTTGCTTGTCTGTATCAGCCGATGAGGGGGATTGGCAGTTGGCGTCTCGCAACGACTGGAGCGCTCCCGCGAGCTCTGTTGGCGACAGGTTCTTTGCGGCCAGGCGCACCGATTGCTTGAGCAGGTAGGTGTGGCGCTGACCGATTGGTACATCCTTGCCATTGATTACATCGATTCTGTCCTCGGCCTTGTTCTGGACGAGCTGGAGAAGCCAGCTCGGGCAGGGTGCGAGTAATGTCTCGTGCGGGGCTCTGGACTCGTTCCACGCGTACAGGGTGCCCGACTGGTGCCGGGAGGGAGGCGCGAGGATTTGGTTTCCGTCGCCCCGAACATCGATATGGGGGAAGTCAGGGGATAGGGGTCTACCTTGAACGCGAATCTCTTTTCCGGGATGCTGGAAATAGAAATGTTGGCCCCCTCCTCCGCTGACCGCTTCGACTGTGGGGGGGAGCTTCCCGTACTTGCTCTGGAGTTCGTGCAAGCTCTGTGTGCCTCGCTTACCCTCCCCACAATCCACGTCGATAGCGATGATCCCGCTCTCCACTCCCGTGGCGATTCCGACATTGGCGCTTGGCCATCTTTTCCACCAACCGCGGATGGTCTCTTCGGTAACACAGGCGGCCTTAGTCCAACCACTTTCATACGGGTGCTTGCCAATGGACGAGCAGTCGGGGTTCTTGCACGAGCAAGCCACAGCCCCGTCGCTAGGTAGAGGGCAATGGACCGGCAGCACGCGCCAACCGAGCTTGGCGTATGACAGCACCGCATCAACGATCGAACCAGTCGCAGTCTCTTCTCTCGCGCTCACTTCGATGTTTCCTGGCGATTCGCGAGCATGTGACCTAGGCGGATTGGTTCAAGCCTGACCAGCTCGGAGAAACTGGCGAAGTTGTATTTCATCGGGCGCTCTCCCGTTCGGCCGCAGTTGCCGTACTTGAATCCGATGGATCGGATCCCACTACTCGAAACGCACGCATCTCGTCCAACCATTCAATCAAGTCGTCCTCCCGAAACCGTAGGCGCCTGCCGATCTTGGTCGCGCCAGGCAAGTCGCCGCGCCGGTTCATCGCGTAGATAGCCTTCCGACTTGTGCTGAGAAGTGTTGCCATCTCTGCTGCGGAGAGGAGGCGCGTGGGGTGTTTTGTCATGTCTTTATAGTCCTTGTTCTACGCTTGAGGCATCTTGAGCACTCACGTGGTGTCATGAAGAACCTACTAAGGATGGTCGGGTGTAATGGGTTGGTATATCGGCCACCACTTCGCGGGGCACGAGGAAGTTTGAAGTGCTGGGTTCTTAGATGGGAGGAGTCGCAGCGATCGGATCTGGGAAGGAAGCGCCTAGGACTCTTTGACCGGTGGGAGCCAGTCTGGTCGATCAAAGTCGAAGAGATTGCCACCAAGCCCAGAAATCATCAGTACGTTCTGAAAGTTTCCAATTTCAAGTCTGCGTTCTCTTTGTTCCGAGTGGGGGCTCTCGGGTAATTCAGTCCGCCTTGCACTCAGGACGAGACTCTTGATATGGGCGTCGGATGTTTGCGATCCCTTGAGGCCAAGCGTAACGGCGAGTGCCTGTAGTGCCTTCCACTTAGGTTTCACGTGTGTTCTTATGTGAGAGGGCTTAAGTCCTGACGACAAGGCATACATTGTGGACACAAGGAAGTCCTGGAGCGCGTCGCTGGCGCTGCTGTTGAATTTGTCAATGGATTCGGGATACGCCGAAAGAAACCGAATGGCAATATCCGACAAGCTACTTGAGAAGTGCTCGTCTATTTTCGAAGAGGGAAGGTTGTACAAGAATGTGGCGGTCGAATAGCAGAGCCCTTCGATCGTCAGTAGCGCATAGTCGTTCCTTGGGATTCTGGTGAGCGCAACCGTTGCCAGCTGGAATTGAGTCTCAACGTGGGAAAGGGCAACGTCGTCGATTCTCCTGTCCTCCAATACTTCTTCCATGCTCCCACTTGGATTTGAGGCCCCTAGCCTGACGCGAAGAGATCTCCACTGATTGATGAGGGCGCGTCTTCGAAAACGCCTCTTTTGAGATTCCTCCATGGTGACAAGATCATTAATTGTGAGATCTTCCAGCGGCAGGTCAGGCGTGGGTTCTGCGGCATCGGTCTCTAGCCGAGCATGCGTTGGGCCCTTCTTCCCCCCCATTCCCAGGCGGTAAGCAATTTGATCGGAGTGTCGATCGCGGTGAACAGTGATGGTATCTCCGTAGGTCCGGTTCCGGCGTGATTTCAGGCAGCCGAGCGCATCTAGCAAAGAAACACTCCCTTCGTCCTCCTCAAAAAATCTGGCAAAAATGTCACGCGCTCGTCGAGTATTGAATCCGCTAATCCCCACGGACTTAGCGACAGATCGAAGACGACTTGCTAAGGCACGACCCGACAATGGTTGCTCCTTCCCTTGCGCCGCCGAGTCATGTCGAATCCACAGAGGAGAGGAGCGAGTCATTGCTTCGAGCCGCGCCGAGTTGCTGAGGTAACAGGTGAGCCAGGAGCGGGGTACGGCGCTCTTTAGTTCGACCATTTCGGACCGGCCACACTTGTCGAGGAACCGAAGAATGATGGTTCCGTTCATCGTCAGGTCCTTGCAAAGGAGATTGAGTATCTCCTGTTGCCTTCTACCGGTGAGGATCAGGAAAAGCCAGATGGTAAAATCGCGAATTGCGGCAAGATCCCCCGTACCGGCTCTTTCAAACAGAGCACGCGTAAACAGACGCAGTTCTTTCTCTGTGAGATCGTTCGCACTCTTACTATTGTGTGGTAGTCGAGCATTGATGCGCGCTGGCTGCACAGGGTTCGAGGATAGCACCCCTGAGTAACGCCTATCCTTTAATGCCCATCGGTAAAACGAGGAGACCCGCGAGATCCTCGCAGAAACGGTTGATGGTGCAAGGCCACACCCTTCGAGGTCTTTCTGCCACTGTTTCACGTTCACCGGTTCCACTTGGGCAAGGTCCTTACCAACCGAAGCGAAGAACTCGGTCACTGCTATTGTCTTCATTCGAATCAGTTGCCTCTTTCGAGCCCCCTTTGTCGTGGTCGCCTGCGCCCAAGCCTCTATGGCGGCTGCGAGGCCCGCCTTCTTCGTAGTGTTTTGACGCGGGTTCTTGCGTTTCACGGATACAAACCTCCTGAAGACTCGCCTTAGATTCTGCTACTGGACCACAATGAGAAAATACCATGACGCTGCCTGGATCCGAATCTGAGATACGGATCCCTACGGACGTCCGGAGCCGAAGGCCGGGTGGCGCATGGAAGCCCAACTCGCTGACAACCGATCAATAACTGTTCCCTGATTCTTCCAACCTCAGCTATCTCGCCATACTGCCTTTGTGGCACGAATCCGGGGCTAAGCCTTCGGCGGGTTCGGCCACGTGGGGCCGCTGTAAGGCGTTGATACCATTAGGACTACGAGGAACTGGTGGTTTCTCTGAATGAGCCCCAATGTGACCCTTCCTGTGGTCACCATTCTGACTGTACGAAATCGCTGCATAATCGAGCGAATCCGAAGCGAATCAGTTACAATCAAGGGGAAATCCGAGGCGAGTTCGGGGCAGACCCAAGCCCCTCTTCACAACTCCGGGAGCGGGCTTGTTATGGGCCCAGTCTCGCTAAGCCTTTGATTTGCCGTACGTTTGCCCATTGCACGATCCTTCGCACGCTGACCCCATGCACGATCCAATTGCCGCAAACAAGGCCGTTTCTCGGCCAGACACTAGGCGTTTGTGCCTAATCCGGAGATATCGGGGTGCGTGATGAACTTTATAGATGAGAACGAAACGCTACAGGACCTCTCCATCGAACTCCCTGCCGAGGTTGTGATCCGCGCCCCGAAGGGGCTAAAGCCTAAGGGCCGGACCGGGGTTACCCATGGATTCCACAGCGGGGATGTTGTGGAGATTCCGACCTCGCTCAACTGCTCCGTTTGCCCTTTGTACCACATTAAGAAGAAGGACCGTCGCCACAAGCTCGCCTGTCCCGAGGGACGGAAGGGCCAGGTTTGCCCGATCCTAACTCGCCGGCAAGTTCGTTGGGCGGAGCAATTACTTGATCAGATCCGGGAAGAAACAGGGGAGGCTCCACGCGCAACGGACCTCATCCTCGTAGAACAGATCGTGCGTCATCGGTCTCGCCTATTCCAGTGTGAGAACTATCTCAAGGTGGCGGGACTGATCGACCTTCGTGCTGGAAAGGTGAGAAATGTGGCGGAACGAATGACGACTGTGGAAAACGCAATGACGAGAACGACGGCGGAACTCCGTCAGGCGATCGCAAGTCGCCGGCAAGACAAGCAGATCGCTCCGACGCTAGCAGAGTATCTTGAGGTCCGAAGTTCGGGGCAGAGTGAGATAGATGACAACTCCAACGATTGACATCATTCAGGCGATTAAGGACCCAAACATTTTCGGTGATGATCTCTCGCCGGCCCAAGAGGCGGGACTTCGAACTCTCTATGGATTGCCGATCCCAAGCGACCAGGCTGCACTTGTTCGTCGTTGCACGGGTTTCCCTCCACGGAAGCCAAAGGAGTTTCGAGAGGGGGCATTCATCTGCGGAAGGCGGGCCGGGAAGTCGGACCGGATTGCAGCGAACATCGCACTTTACGAATCCTTCTTTCGAAAGCACAAACTCTCAGCCGGTGAACGAGGCGTCGTCTTGCTGCTCGCGCAAAATATGCGGCAAGCAAAGGTTGTTCGCGGCTACATCGAAGGAAAGATCGAGAGAAGTCCTATCCTCTCCGGCCATGTCGATTCATCACGGGCAAACGAGATCGATCTCGACAACAAGATTACGATTTCGATCCATCCGGCATCGTTCCGATCCATACGTGGTCTCTCGGTTGTCTGTTGCATCTGTGACGAGATAGCATTTTGGTGGACGGAGGGATACGCCAATCCGGATGTTGAAGTACTCCGTGCCGTTCGTCCCTCGATGGCGACCTTCCCCAATGCGAAACTCGTGATGGCCTCCTCGCCGTACGCCATGAACGGGATTTTGTACGACGCTTGGCGAAACCGGAAGAAGGATAAGAATGTTCTCGTGTGGCACGCACCAACGATGCTCATGAATCCGGCTGTCCCCAAGCGATTCCTTGAGAATGAGAAGAAGCGCGACCCCGAAAACTATCGACGTGAGTACGGGGCTGAATTCTCGGAGGCGGTGAGTGCTTTCATTCCGGCTGAAGCAATCCAAGCATGCGTCGTTGAGGGAAGGACTTCCGTCTCCCCGAGCAGAAATCGATACTGTGCTGCGATCGATGCAGCATTCAAGGGCGACAAATTTACGTTCGCCATATCCCATAGAGAGGGAAGGACCGGCATGGTGGTCGTGGATCATCTTCAGGGCTGGCAGGGGAGTCGGAGCGAGCCCGTTAGATTGGGGTTCGTGATTCCAGAAATCAAGTCGGTGCTTCAGCGTTTTGGTGTCGGTCGAGTATACGGAGATCAATTCGGGGCCGAGCCACTAAAGCAATCATTTGGGGCCGCCGGGATACGATTTGAGGAAGTGACATTTACTCAAAATTCAAAAGCTGACATATTTGGATTACTTCGAAACCTCATCATAAATCAAAAGATAGAGCTGTTGGATCACAAGGATTCCCTAAGGGAACTTCGGGGGCTTGAGGTCGAGCTTCTCCCCGGAGGGAACGCTCGAATTGGTCATGGGCGGCAGGGGCATGACGATTACGCCGATTCACTTGCGCTAGCAGTCCACCAGCTTAGCAAGATGAAAATATCCGGGACGTGGAGGCCGAGCCGCTTGAATGGGCGAGGGTAGGAATAAACTGCAAGTACGTTCGGCACGCTCCGCAGTATGATCTTGGATCAGCGTATTGAGCTGCTCGACCACGAGGTGTCGCTCAAAGAGCTGCGAAGCCTGGAGCTGGAGCTGCTGCCTGGCGGGCAGTCCCGTGTGGGGCATCCTACCCGTGCGCATGCGCATGACGACTATGCCGATGCGATCGCTGTGGCTGCGAGCAAGGCGAGGGCGTATCTGCCGGCAGGACTTTATTGATAAAGGAGCCACCCTGTGGCAGAATTCAGACGATACGAACGGATGACAAATGAGCTCGCAGCGTTGTCTTGAAATAGGAAGCGGTTCAGTGGAAAGGTTCTCAGAGGACAAAACGATGGTGATCACTGTCTTTGATGTCCAGCATGGCTTCTGTGCGCTGGTGGAGGCGGACAATGGGAATGCCCTCTTAGTCGATTGCGGGCATAGTGTGAAGAGTGGATTTCGACCGTCAAGATTCCTAGGAGCGAGCGGATGCAATCGTATTGAGGGACTGATCTTGACGCATTTCGACGAAGATCATGCGAGTGACTTACCAAACCTACGGCGGCGCTTCAAAATCGATGCTTTCTTGTACAATCCGACCATCCCGGAAACACATATCATCAAGACAAAGCAGGAAGCGGGGGGGGTAGGGAATGGAACACGTGAGGCCATATCGATGATGACCACCTATGCAAATGATCAATCAGAGGTTTCAAGCGCGATGGGGGCTGAAATCCATCTCTTCTATAACTCGTATCCGAGCTTTCAAGACCTCAACGATCTTAGCCTTGTAACGTTCTTGCACTACAAGGATATTCACATAATATTCCCGGGCGACTTGCAGGAAGCTGGCTGGAAAGCGCTTCTACGAAGACGCGAGTTTCAAGAGGAGCTAGAACGCACGAAGATCTTTGTCGCATCGCACCATGGACGTGCAAATGGCTATTGCGCAGAAGTATTCAGCTACTGTCATCCGGAGGTCGTTATCATCTCTGACAAGCAGATTGTGCACGAGACTCAATGCATCGACTATGGAAAGCACGCATCCGGGATCAACTGTGGGTCAGACAAGGACCCGCGGAAAGTGCTTACTACTCGGAAGGACGGCAGGATTTACATTTACCAAAGGCCGGGCAAACAAGTTTCAATAGTGCCGTATTCGGATAGTGGTGGGTTGCTGGCCTGACTATGATTGATAAACTGCCATTTACCGCCTATGACTTTTTCGGATACATCGCCTCGGGGTTTGTTCTCATTGCGTGTCTCTTCGGTTCGCTAGGCCTTTGGAGCGTTGCCACGGAAGAGCCAAGCCTTATCATCGGTTTCGCCTGGGCGGTCGGATCGTATGTGGTTGGCCAATTGGTGGCGGGAGTTTCTGGTTTTGTTCTTCAGAGATGGGCAGTCTGCCGGGGCCTGGGGCGCTCAGAGGACCTGCTGTTTGGTGAGGTTAGAGCCGGTTGGCTCCGACACATATTCCCCGGGTATTTTTCACCGCTTCCGAGAAACACTCAAACGAGAATCCTCCAAATTTCCGCGGAAAGAGCGGGGATCAAGACAGCGGGGAGGGATTTGTTCCTCCATTGTCACTCGGTAGTGAAGAGGGACGCGGCCGTCTATGGGAGATTGGGCGTCTTTCTTAACTCATATGGATTCTGTAGGAACATCTGCATGGCTACTTTGGTCGGCGGCAGCTTCTTGCTTGCAAGAGACTTGATTCAAAAGGGGGGTGGCCATGTAGAGGGGTCGATGATCACAATCGCCTGCGCCCTGCTCGTCGTCTCTGTGGGCATGTTCTACAGGTATCTCAAATTCTACCGGCAATACACATACGAAGTCTTTATCAGCTATCCAGAAGCCTAGTCACAACAAGGGCTTTTCGAAGGTGGTCTAATCTGCCTGCAATTCCCCTGAAGCGAAATTCATCGGGTGCGAGCCCTGAATTCTAGAATGCGTGACGTATGGGCAATGGCTGTGTGCAAGCCAGGCGTATCCGCTGGCGGGGATGTGTTAGGTGTGGGCGACCACTCCAAGATGATTGGTAGGTGCTGCGGGGAAGATGGCTTCAACAATGCGATCGCCTTTGCTGTTCGTCAAGTGCAATGCTACATTGATCCAGTGGCATTTGGAAATCTACCGGTCGACATGGCCACTACCATTCGAGGCAAACGAGTGCGTCGTCTTAATCTCGTCAATATTTCATTAATAGACTCAGAGTACTTTCCTCCGTTCGAAGTTGACCGATATGTCTTTCACTCTCGAACGGCCCCGACGATGCGACGACCCCTAACTTACACTTCTGCAATGATGAGACGGAGTGTCAGGCAGAACCATCCCAATGCGTACGTGGAATTCGATGGGTGCCAAGAGGACTCTAGGCTGTTCAGTGGAGCGTGCACGATAGAAGCTTTCTCGTATCGGCGAATTAGAAAGCTAAAGATCATCGAGGACCTTCTTCTACTTGGGTCGATTCTGACGGGGATGAACTGGGCGCTCGAATCACGAAGGTCTTACTCCAACTATCCAACAACGGGGTCCAACAAACTTACGTGTGTTGTCGATTCATGGCGCGAATTAGTAGAACTTCTTCAGAAGATTTCATGCAAGATCAAGAATCCCGAATGGCTTTCGCGATTCTCCGATGGATTTCACCTGAAGGTTCTTCGCAATAACGCAAACATTCAAAACATGGAGGCACGCTTTCTCTCTCATACAATGCTCTGGGAGTTCATGTGCGCCCGCCTCTTTGGACCGGAGGAACGAATTCAGTCAAAGGTCGTTCCAAGGGTGATAAATGAGTTGTGGCCGGGAATAGTTTGTAACGAAGCCCTTGAGAAGTTGAACGTCTTCCAAATGCTTCGCAATCAACTGACCCATGCTGGCCGTTTGCCCATTGATCGGAAGAGGGCCGAGGACTGGATGAAAGAGATCCCTGTATCGAAGTTCGGCGATGATCGGCGCTCCTCACTCGTTGATTATATGGACTTCTTCGGGCATTTGACCCAGATAGCAGTTCTGAAGACACTGGATCTAGACGTATCTGAGAAGCTACAAGCTTTCGACTTTCCCAAACGATTTCGGAGTTTCGTTGAAGGCGGACGAATCTAGGATCTTTCACTTGCAGTTTCCCCGACTTGAAGCCATTCATGTGTGAACCCAAACCTGGAGGCGCACATGCCTGCTGTACAAGATCCACAACTACTGGACGCGCTACCCCTATATCTACTCCGCCGTGATGCACCTTCCACAAAACTTGCCTACGAACGCGAGCTGACCCGCTTCCTGGCCTGGCTGGACGACGACTCCCCCTGTGTTGGGACGTGTGAGCGTTACGTGGCGCACCTGCGGGAGCGGGGGCTGAGTCCTACCACGGTAAGGTGGCGGGCGACGGTGGCCGCGGCGTTCCTTCGATCCGCGCATGAGCAGGGGATCCTGCCTGTGGACGTGGCGCGCGGCTTCAAGGCCCCCAAAGGCACCGGCGGTTTTGCGCCCAAATTCCTAACAGCCCGCCAGCTCCGAAAGCTCCTACGTGCACCAGACCAACGCTCCCACATCGGACGGCGGGATCTCGCCCTCCTTACTTGCATGGGAGTCGGCGGTCTTAGGGTCGGCGAAGTCTGTGGGCTCGACTGGGGGGATGTGAACTGGCACTCGCACCGCGTGCTGCTTCGCGTGAACGGCAAGGGGCGTAAGCTCCGGCTCGTGCCGCTGATGGGCGATGCTGCTAATGCGCTTCGGGCTCACAAGCGAGTGTGTCGCGGGGCTGCTGCCGATGCACCGCTCTTTACCTCTACCACAGGCAACCGCCTCACCGTCGCTGGGATCGACTACATCCTGCGGAAGAACTGTGAACACGCTGGGATCGAGCGGGTGAACGCTCACGCGCTCCGACATACAGCAGCGACACTCTCACTGGAAGATGGTACGCCGTTGCATCACGTGAGGGACCTGCTCGGGCATTCCAGCGTGATAGTGACGTGTCGATATTTGCATGTAACTCAAGACTAGATCGGCGTAACGTCAAGCGTGCCAACGCGGACGAGTTTCTGAGAGGGACAGGAGGCTTTGGCGGTTCATTTCGGGAGTCCCTCCGAAAAAGTGTGCTCGGCGCGGCCGAGCATAGGCATTTCCAATTCTCCGTCGAAGTTTCAGCGTGGGATGGCAAGGACTTTAGAAGAATCGTCCGGACGGACCAAATGTCCGCTAGAATCGAAATGAAGCGGGGGTAAACCGTAATCCTTTGAAATTAATCGTGCTGCGAGTTCGAGTCGCCTCCGTTATCGGGTGAAAGCTCCTCCCCCGGGGTCATCCCGTCCACTTCCGGCGCCGCGAGGGCGAACTCTACTTCGAAGGTTGCCCCCTGGCCGCCCCCGGCGCTCTCCGCCCGGATGCGCCCTCCGTGCGCCTTCACGATGTCGCTCGCCTTCGCCAGGTTTAGCGCGGTGCCCCGGCTGTGGTTCAGGGTATTCCCAATCGTGAAAGGGCGGAAGATTTCCTCGGCCAATTCAGAGGGGAACCCTTCTCCTTGGTCCACCAGGGTGAGCGTCACGTGGTCGTGGGCCGGCCGGAGGTCGATGCTGATAAACGTCTCGTCCGGGGAGAATTTCACAGCATTCTTGAGCAGGATCCGGATGACCTCCTCCAGATGCTCGTGATCTCCGGGGACGACGCACGGTTCGTCGGGGATAGTCATTCGGAGATCGACACCGGGACGCGACAGCACCTCGATGCTCTTCGCCACCTCACGGACCGCGAGTGAGAGGTCCGTCGTCTTCGACAGGTCCACATGGTCGACCGCGAGCCAGTTGAAGTATTCCACGCCCCTTTGCACGAACTCGGCCAATCTTTCGTAGCCGTCCCGGGTGATGGCCACGATCTGCTTCTTCTCCTCTTCGTCGGTGCATTGTTCGAGCATTTGGATCGCCGACATGATGCAGAGAGGAGTCTGGAGCTCATGCGCGAGGAAAGAGAGGAAATCGCCCTTCAGGCGGTCCAAGATCTTGAGGCGGGCGTTCGCCTCGGTCAGTTCCTTGGCCCAGCCCCGCAGTGTCTCGTTCTGCTGCTCGATGGTGTTCTGCATTTCGAATTTTTGGAGCAGATGCTTGACGCTGACTACGAAGTCGTGATCGCTATCCAGGGGCTTCGTAAGGTACTTGTCGAGCAGGTTCTCGTTAATAGCATCGATGGCGGAGTCCATGCCGGCGTGTCCTGTGAGGAGAATCCGAACGGTGTTTCCCACGATTTTCCGAGCCTTGAGGAAGAACTCGGTCCCTTCCATCTCCGGCATTTTCTGATCACTGATGATCATGGCGATGCTCTCGGCATTCCAGGTGAGCTCCTCGATGAGCTCGAGCGCCTCGAACGGATCGGTCAAGAAGAGAAACCGGTACCAACAGTTGCCATCCATGCAGTCGTTCACCTGCTCGGCAAGGAAAAACTCGAGGGACTTGAGGAAGTCCGCGTCGTCGTCCACGCAGAGAACGTAGCTCTCACGAGGCTTCCCGATAGACGGAGTTTTCATAGCCGGTCTCCTCATCTAGTGCTGTCTACGGACAGCGTCGGTTCACTTGTGGGCTGGGCCGCCTCTTGTTCGGTGTTCTTCTTCACCCGCAAGTCGATAGGAAGGGAAATTTCGAAAACAGTCCTGCTTCTCTTGCTTTGCACGCGGACCGTACCGTGATGCTTCTTGATAATGCCTGAGACGATGGAAAGGCCGAGCCCAGTGCCCTTGCCGATGTCTTTCGTCGTGAAGAAAGGATCGAAGATCTTTTCGATCTTGTTGTCCTCGATCCCCACCCCGTTGTCCTCCACGGTCACCACAATGCGGTCTCCGCTCCGCTCGGTCCGAACGCAAATCTCGCCGGAACAGTCGGGCCCCATTTCTCGGATGCCGTCATAGGCGTTGTTCAGGAGATTGGTCCACACCTGATGAATCTCGCTAGTGCATTGGATTGTCGGGAGATCTTCGCTGAGGTCCGTCGTGACCCTCATCGTGTTCTTTAGCCGGTTCCTCAGAAGCACGAGGGCGGTCTCGATCGACTCGTTGATCTGGATCTTCCCGACCTTGGCCTGGTCGGTGTACGCGTAGTACTTCAGCGCCCGAACGATCTCCGTGATCTTCTGGGAGCTCGTCTCCGAGATGGACATCGCCTGGGCGATGCTCCCGATCGAATCGGCGACCGAGAGAAACGCGAAGTTGCGGAAGCAGTCCACCGCTTCCGCGATTCTTTCCGGATCGGTGAAGTTCAGCTTTTTCAGCACTCCGCCGACACGCCGACTGTCTTCGATGCCGTTCTGCTCGAGCAATGCCTCGATGGCTTTTCCCTTCTTGCTTGAGAGCGGCCCGCACGGCAGCCGTGCTGATCGGATGAATTCCTGCAGTAGCGCCACCGCCCGTGGATTGTGCGCTTGGTGATCGTTCCCGAAACCCTCCAGTGCCGCCGGAAGGAGGTCGATCTTTCGCTTGAGATTCCTGGAGAGATTGAGGATGGTAGCCACGGGAGTGTTGATCTCGTGGGCAATGCCTGCGATAAGCACACCGAGAGACGCCATCTTTTCGTTCAAAATGAGCTGGCTCTGGGCGCTCTTCAAGTTGTCGTAGGCGTTGTTCGCCTGCTTGGTCGCCTCGCGAACCATTTCCTCCAGATGTTTGTTGTGCCTGTCAATTTCGTCCTTGGACCTTCGAAGATCGGACGTCATTGTATTGAAGGAGTCCGCCAGTTCGCCGAGCTCGTCACCCCGAGTGTCTTCGACGCGAATATCGTAGTTTCCGGCGGCCACCTGGTGCGTAACCGCCGTCAGAGTGCTGATCCTGCGGAGAATGAACCCCCGGAGCAGGATGAACAATAGCCCCGAGGCGATGAGAACCGTGAGGATGAGGATAAGGGCGATGCGGCTGTTGATCGCCGAGATCGTAGTCTGCACGTCATTGATGGATACATCGAGGACGACCGCTCCCACGATGGTGGAACCCTTGAGAATGGGGGCGATTGACCGGATCCCGAGGTTACTCCGGTCGGGATACGTCATGTTCAGGCTCGGCTTGGCCATTTTGATGGCGGCAATGATGTCCTGGTCGTCGGTCTCGGTTCCGAGCATCTCCCGATCGGAGTCGGCGATGTTTACGGACTGTGCATCGTAGAACGAGATCTGACGGATGATCCGGTAATAGGTAACGTACTTTGCGATCGTGTTCTTGACGTTCTCGTGTCCCTGACTATCGAAGTCGAACTTGACGTCGTGAACGAACGAAGACGTGAGGATTTCGACGGTAGTCCGCTTGTTGTTGATGATGCTTTCGGAGACGAGGCCGCGAACAAAGAACGCGATGACGGCAATCGCCAAGATCAGCGTCCCGGCGACGATGAGGATCACCTTCGTTCGAATAGAGGCGTATGATCGTATTCGGCGCATCGTCCTATACGGCGGCTCCGGAGCCGGGTTCTGACGTCGCGGGGAGGATGTCCCTCAGGCGACCGTCGAGTTGAAATACCTGCCGGTACTTCTCTATCCATACCGACACAGGGTTGAGTCCGCTCGGCGGGTAGCCGCCCCACGGCTCGAACATCGATTCCACCGACGGGTCCGCGTTCACGCAAATCCGGGCGGCGGGGGAGTTCCTGGCGAATGTTCGGATGAGATCACGGCGCTCGGTCAGGACCGTATCGCTCAGCGGAAAGCGGTTGCCCGTCAGCCACTCCGGGATGTCCTGCTCGGAGACGGGGCGTATCCACAGGACCGGTCCGAACACGCCCTCACATACGAGAGTCTCACCGGGCTCTACGCCCTTCACCACCGCGGGCTCGAAATAGGCACCTCGCACGGCGTTGCCGGAGACGATACTCCCGGCGCTATTCTTGAGACTTGCTTGGACGGCGAGCGCCTGCTTCTCGCTGAATAGGGGCCCGATCTTTGTCTCCTGGTCAGCGGGATCACCTATCGTCAGGGCGGCGAAGGACTCGACAAGCCCTTCGAGGAGGTCATCGTAGATGTCCGGGTGGGCCAGCACCCCGTTCACGGAAGTACACGTTTCGCCGTTATACCGGGTGGCGCCGGAAGTGATGAGAGAGATCGCGTCCTCGAGCGGGAACGTCCCATCCACGTAGAGCATCCCGTTCCCCTGTCCGTCGAGGAGGCACACCTTCCCCGCCGCGAATGTCTGTTGCAGTACCCGCATTGCGTAGGCGTTGCTTCCTATGTAATGAACGAGGTCCACGTGGTCGGAGGCGCAGCAGGCGTCCATGAAGTCGCCCGCGACGCAGTTGATGATTTCCAAGCACCGCTCGGGTGGATCGCTCCGGCGTACGAGGTCCGCCAGAATATCGCCCGTAGGCGTGCACTGGAGCGGCGGCCGCAGGACGACCTGCGATCCCGCGTGGAGCGCCGATGCGATGATCACTATAGAGAGCGTCAGGGAGGCGTTCTGCGGCACCACCGCCGCCACGCACCGGTACGGCCGGGTGGCGATTCTCATGTGTCTGCGGCACTCGGAGGAATAGGAATGCCGCATGACCTGATTCCTGTCGAGCTGGGTTTCAGTGTAGGTCTCGAAATCCTCGAGGAACTCGATTGCGGCGTCCACTATTTCCGCACTGTCCCCAATAATGAATCCCGTCTCGAGCATGGTCTTCTCCACCAGGGAGTCCCGGTGGAGAGCCAGCTGATCTTTCAACCTTTCGAGAAAGGCGAAAACATCGCGCCGCGTGACCGGTTCTCGCGGACCGGAGAGACCTCGCAGAATGCGATCGATCTCCTGACGTCCGGCGAGAACCACCCGATCGACGGGCCGTCCGGTAATGGGCGACACGACGTCATAGGTCGTCCCCGTCTTTTTTACCGCCGCACCGGATCGTTTGAGTGTGCTTTCCATGCGCATTAGAGGACTCCGATTCTATTCTGATGCTGATCCATGATTCCGAACTTCTTGTAGATCGCCTTCAGCTCTCCACTCCTTTTCAACGTCTCGAGTGCCTCGTTCACGGCGTTCAAGAGCGCCTGGTCCTCTCCGCGAAAAGCGATGACATAGCGGCCCTCCCCGAACGACTGGCCCACGTTCTTCAGCTTTGGATTGGTGGCGCCATAGGCGGCGGCGATCGGCGTGTCGAGCAGCACCGCGTCGACCTTTCCTTCCTCCAGGTGGTCGTAGCTGTAGATGATCTCCGGGTTCGTGACCACCTGGATTCCAGACGTGCCACGCAAAATGTCCTCGGCGGCCGTTCCGGAAAGAGTGGCGACCTTCTTGCCCACAAGATCCTCGAGCTTGGTGATGCCGTTGGTCTCGTTCCTGACGGTGATCTGCTGTGAGTAGACGAAGTACGGGTTCGAAAACCCGACGATCCGCCCCCGCTCCTCGGTGTCCTCGATGCCGTTCATGGCCATGTCGAAGCTGCTCGCTTGGAGCTCGGGAACCAGGGTGTCCCACGCCTTGATGACGAGCTGCGCTTTCACACCGAGCTCCTTCGCCACGGCATGTGCAATGTCCATTTCGAAGCCGATGTAGGTTCCGGGGTTGTCCGCGTCCTCGTAGACGAATGGAATTCCTCCGATGACGTCCGCGCCCCAGTACAGAACGCCCGCCTCCTGGACGCGTTTGAGCGAGTCATCGGTCTTAACGGTCGACGCCGACCGGTTGCCGCACCCGGCAAGGACGACGACGAGAGCGAGAACGGTGATGGTCGAGAGAATGCTTTTCATGGGTCACCTCTAACGGATGAAGGTTTCTGCCTGCTATCGAGATTTGATTTCTTCCGTACAACGGGTTTCGGGGCGGGCGGGGCCTTCGAGGAATCCTCCTCGTCGAATGTTGCGATGCCGTCGACTACGCGAGCGCCCCTCTGCTTGCTGGGCGGCGAGCCGGTCTTCGGATCGCCGTGTCTCTCGGGAGGGCGCTTCGTGGAAGTACTGCTCAGAAAGAGGTGGACCATGTCCAGGTATTCGAGGGGGAGCACCGCAAGGATCGACGCGATGTTCGGGCCTTGCGACTGGTGGAACACTCTCCGCAGGAACCGGTACACCTCAGGCGGGGCGTTCTGTGAGCGAAGGTAGGTCTTGATCGTCGCCTTCGCCGATTCGCTGTCATGACAGCCGCCGATTCGCGTGGACAGCACGTATCGGATCAGCCGGGACGCCGTGTCCATGGTTGCCTGATCCGCGTACGAGAGTGCGTGGGGATCGGGCAGCCTGACTTCATGGTCCTTTTGATAGAAGAAGCGCGAGAAACGCTTCCCGTATTCGATGAGGCTGCTCTCAGGGATGAAGGAGTTGGAAGGGATCTGCCCGTCGTCGGGGGACTCGTTCTTGCTCACAGCGCGGAGTACACTGTGGGGGAGCTCCTGGCGAACATAATTGACGTAGCTCATGCCGGGCCTCACCTCGGACTTCTGGCAAAACGTCTCCACCATGTCTTTCGTGATGCGGAGGTCCCTGTTCAGATGGCTCGTGAAGAGCTTGCGGAAGAGTTGCGGCGGGAGTAGTTCCAGCACTTGACCGGACATTTCCCGCGTGATCTGCACGTCGCCGTACTTGACGATCCCCGGGATCCTGCCGCCGTAGAAGCTCCGCGAGAGCAGCTCGGAAACCTCAAAAGTGCCGAGCCCTCCCACGTGGGACTGAGCAAACGTTTCCAGGTCGATCCCGTAGATGTTCCAGCGGGCGGCACAGTCGAGCTTCCAGCTCAGTTTCCCCTGGATCTCGTCCACCGGCGCGCAAGACTCGGTCCCGCACCGGTCACAACTGAACCGAACGTCCTTCCCCGCCACTTCCCGGATGTTCGTAGCGTCGATGCACCGGCAGTTTGTGCACGCGGGGCGAAATAGGTTCTTCATCGAGTAACCCTGCAGATTCGTAGCGAGCGTTTCTTGAATCTGCCAGTAGTTCTCAAAGGTCAGCATGATGTAGTTCGCGTAGTAACCGAGCTTGTACGCCCTGTAGGAGTCGACTACCACCGGGTGGATCCCGAGGGTGTGCAACCGGTGCACGAGCGCGGCGGTGAAATGCTCGGAGTAGCTCGAGTGGCACCCGTAAGGGTCGGGGACCTCGGAGATCGGCCACCCACAGTACTTCTCGAATTTCCGGATCAGTCCCTCGTCCTTATTCACACCGAGCCGGAGTTGCCGCTCCCGGAGCGGATCGTAGGAGTCGTTGATGAGGTAGAGCACGGCGTGCTCGCCGCGCTCGTTCAACTGATTGCATACGTGATCCCCGACGATGAACTCCCGGAGGAGCCGCTCATCACCGAGAAAGGCCGTCGTGAAACCGGTAGCCACGACGCGGGGTGGTACGTACCAGGGGTTGTCCGCTGATCGGTCCATTGAAGGTGTCGATCGCCTCCGGTTGTCCTAGTAACTCTGCGCGATGTTGATAGAAAACAGCCAGGTGCTTTCCACCGCGAGATCGTCACGAAAGTCTCCGTTTTTCCACGTCGGGAAGTACGAGAGGGACCCAGTGATCGTGGAAGCGCCGATCGGGTGTCCGTACGAGGTGTTGAGCTCCATCGCGGAGAAACCGGTCGCGTCGTAGTAGTTTTTCAGGTAGAATAGGTTGGTTCCCACCGAAACCGGCGCCGAACCGATCTGAAGCTCGTGGCCGAACCCGAGGGTCGTGTAGCTTCCGTCACCGGCATCGAAGTCGTAGTGGTAGCTCAGGGAAGGCGCGCCGGGAACGTCCAAAGACGCGTCCAGAAGGATCTCCTGTGATGAATCCCAGTCACGATTCGGGTACTCGTAGTACGCATAGCCGGGCGACAGAGACAGCTTGTCGAGCTCCCACCCGTACTGCAAGTACACGTCAACCTCGTTCGTCACTTCGGTGTCGACGTCGTAGTTCAGCCAGACGAGGGCCATGAAGTTGTTGACCGTGACACCCGCCTCCGGCTGTATCACCGGCTTCCCTTCGCTCAGGTCTTGTCCCAGGAATAAATACTTCGAGGCGAACGACGCGTCCGAGTCGAAGGAATGCTCCCAGTTGGACGCTTCCTCCGCTGACGCAAAGGTAATGGGAATGAGAAGAAGGACGAGAAGAGTGAGATGTCGCAACAATTCGCGCTGTGCATTCATGGATACTACTCCCTAGATTTTGTTGGGCGACTTCCAGCAGCGTTTTCAGCCAGTAGCCCGGTTTTTCCCGCGATAGCTCAAGTATCGGGATTTGAGCGGTGCGGCTTTAACTAACGACTTGGGGTGATGGAGTTGGGGCCTCCAAGAGACCTCGCATTTCGCCGGTATTCGAATCGGATTCCCAATCATGACCGCGATGAAGGATAGTGTTGTCCGAATTCGACTCGATTGGGCCGGGAAGGCGAAGAATCAGGGGCGTGTCTCATTCCCGAGTGCGCAAAACGCCGACGAGCTTCGAAGATTGACGAACCCCGATCATTTAATGTAAGGCTCTAATGAATTGCGGAGGCAACGCCGAAGAATTAAATGATGCGGGAGGTCTGTGTCAGAGACCGATCTCATCTGCGATCGTAAGGAAAAAGGTGCACGCCGGGGATCGCTCAGCGTGCCGGCCAAGCGGGGACCAGAGATGGGTATCGTTTTCGGTCTGTTGTCCGCACTCTTCTGGGGTTCGGGTGACTATCTCATCACGCAGCTCACCCGACGTGTAGGAACGCGTCTGGCGCTGGTCTACATCCAAACCGTGAGTCTGATGGCGTGGCTTATCCTCCTCGCGGTGGTACCGAACAACCTGATGGGCGGCCCACGCACTTGGATGATCGTGGTGCTTACGGGCTTCTGCCACGTGCTTGGGCTCGCGTTCGTCTATCGCGCCTTCCAGGTGGGAACACTCTCGCTCGTCTCGCCAATCTCCTCGAGCTTTGCCGTCGTGACCGCCCTCCTCGCCCTCATCGCGGGCGAAAGACCGCCCCTCCTCGCCCTGGCAGGCGCCGGGCTGCTTTTCGTCGGCGTCGTCGTCGCGACCCGGTCGCCGAGTGATGAACCGAAGCGGGGGAAATCACTGAAAGGCATTCCCGAGGCCATTGGGAGCGCCCTCGCCTTTGGAACGATGTTCTGGCTCTTTTACTTCTTTGTTCAGCCCGACCTCGGATACATCTGGCCGCTCATCGTTCTGAAGACGATGGCCGCCGTTAGCTCCATCTTCGCCCTCGCCTACAAGCGGGGCAAGCACAAGCCGCCCATCTCGGGCTGGACGCCGCTCACGGTCTGGCTACTGGCGATCGCCGCGGCGGCCGCGGACACGTTGGCCTGGCTCGCCTACATCTGGGGAACGAGCACGGAATACGCGACGATCGTTACCGGCCTGGCGTCGCTCTTCAGCGTGGTCACGATACTCCTTGCGTGGGCATTGCTTCGGGAGCGCCTCGCCCCGAATCAGTGGGCCGGGGTCGCGGTCATCCTGCTCGGCATTTTACTTGTCTCTATATAGTTCGCGGGAAACCACGATCAAGGGGTTGCGCGATACTTTCCGGACAGAATCACATATCCCGATAATGATATTGCTGCGGAGAAGGAATACTACTACAAAGTTCGGGCCTATTTAGGAGACGACGTCCAAGAATTCGGCCCAGTGTCAGCCGTTTCAGGTGCTCGGCAGGATCAAGACCTCCGCCTCAAGATTTATCCACACCCCGTTTCGGGAGAAACGACAATAAGCTATGTCGCTCCCGACGCAGGATCCAGTCGAATTGAATTGTATGATCCATCAGGCAGGTTGGTTACAGTCATGAGCCATGGAAGCATTGCTAGCGGTGTCGGCAATGTCATGTGGAGTGGAAAAGATATGCAGGGCGTAGTGTCCGAAAATTCGATCGAATTGTAAACTCACTACTTACGCCGTTCGTGATAAGAACCCCGGATGACCGAAATCGTCAATTCTTAGCTCTTCCGGGCCACATTCTGGGCCTGTATCAGGCATCAGCACGCAGCTATTTACTCTCCATTATGTTAGGTGGCACCCAAGGTCAGATTTACCCCTATTGACTCAACGGTCTCACCCTGTTAACCAAACCTCAAAAAGACCATATGGAACGGCCGACCTCTAGACGTATGGGGTAATCTCTGCCCAGGCGAGGGACGAGAACCCCTAACGACGCGGAGGTCGACCATG
>JALGYY010000029.1 GCA_025782575.1 bacterium | reverse complement strand
GAGCGGGCTTGTGGTGAGTCAGCAGAAAGAATGGGGAGAGATTCTCACCGGCTTCGAGGCCAAGAATAAGTACGCCATATCCGACCTGTCCGGCAATAGGCTGTACCTGGCCGCAGAATCGGGCGGCTCCATACTACTCCGCTGGTTCTTGAAGGCGCTACGCCCGTTTACTATCGCTGTCTTGACCGAAGACGGTCAGACGGTTTTAAGAGTCACGCGTCCATTTCGACTCTACTTTCACCGAGCCGAGGTCATCGATGCGCAAGGGCGATCGCTGGGTGTGATACAGAGGCGATTCTCTCTGTTGCGCCGCATGCTGGGTGTGATACAGAGGCAATTTTCTCTGTTGCGTCGCATATATTCGGTGCTTGGTACTTCCGGACAAGAAGTATTCCAGCTATTCGGTCCTCTGCTGCACCCTTGGACATTTCAGATCAAACACAACGGGGTCGACTACGGAAAGATAACAAAGAAGTGGAGCGGTCTAATCAAAGAGGGCTTCACTGACGCAGATAATTTCGGCGTGACTTTTCCGGTAGAATGGGACGTCGACTCAAAGGCTCTGGCTCTGGGTGCGGTCTTTCTCATCGACTTCGTCCACTTTGATAAATAAGACAACAGGGGAGTTGGACCAGGCTCGCCTGTGAGTACGACGTTTAGGGGTAAGACGACCGCATGCAACCGATCATCGATGCCCACGGCCATTTAGGGGATATTCTCTATCCTGACGGTGGCCGCTTGATCGATGCGATCGGCGTCGAGAAGGAGTCCGTCTTCGACCCGGCCTCGCTTGGCGAAGCTCGGCTGCACCGAGATCGATTCCGTCTGGCCTACCCCATCTTCCGTAGAGCGATTACCAGAGCCGAACGGGCGAGAAATGCCACCGCCACTCTCGAGAACCTGCGTCGCTCGCTGGAGGAGGTTGGTATAAGCCACTCCGTCTGTCTCCCGGTCCCGCCTCATGTTGGCTTCGAGGATCTCCGGGCGGCGGCGGGCAAGGAACGCTCCGTCGTTCCCTTCACCGGAGTCGACTTTACAGCGTTGGGCGCTGCAGGTTCGGGCGACCCCGGGGCGAGTTTCGAGGAAGACGTGCGAGCGGGTGCACGCGGTTTGAAACTCCACCCCATCATCCAGCGGACCACCCCATCATCCAGCGGATTCCTCTGACGAGTCCCGAGACCAGGGCCGCGGTGGAGGCCTTCGCTCCCTACGAGTTGCCGGTGCTCTTCCACTGCGGGATCTCGTCTTATTATCTTAGGCCAGAGCGTTCCAAGCAAGAGCCCGGCTACGGCGCTATCGAGTACTCGGCCGCGCTCGTGCAGGATTTCCCGCAGGTGCGTTTCATCGCCGGACACGCGGGACTCTTCGACGTCGGCAAGGTGATGACACAACTCGGCAGGTTCGCCAACGTCTGGGTCGATACTTCGTTTCAGTCCGTGGCGCGGGTCAGAGAACTACTCGAAGTCTTCGGCCCCGAGCGGGTGCTCTTTGGCTCGGACTGGCCGTTCGGTAATCGCCGGCCCGCCCTCGACATCATCCGCCAGGCTTGCGCCGCTGACGCCGGCCTGGAGCGTCGCATACTTTTCGAGAACGCGGCGGAGCTGATGCGGATCGGCCAATAGTCTCGGGCCTGCTGAGAGACGGTGTTGGCCGCGAGGCTGCACTGCAAAATACGCGTGCCTGCTTGAATCGCCCCCTGCAGGGTATATCCAGTGATCTTTCAGGGGGTAAAAATTATGCATTCGGAATCTACAGTAAGAGCTCTTTCGATCTTGCGCGATGGTAGTCAGTTTTCCTGGTATGTAATCCCGTTTCTACTGGTGGTCTTGTACGTCTACTTTATGGAGATCGACAAGGGCAACTGGAGTCGGGTACTCGCCGGTTTGGCTTTTTGGGGGATGGATTGGTTCAATGAGATCTGGAACAGCCTCGTCTTGCATTTCAGTGCTTATGCTCCCGTGTGGGGAGCACCCTCCGATACTGCTTTCCTGATTTTTGCGGGTTTGAATATAGAGATCTGTTTCATGTTTGCCATCACGGGCATT
>JALGYY010000026.1 GCA_025782575.1 bacterium | reverse complement strand
AGAAACTGGTCACACATCAAGGAGGTGGTTCTGAATCCGGATCAAGAGATAACGGCAGAGGAAAGAGCGGCGTAATGAGACGGCTTCAGGCGGCAACTATGTTGACACTCACCGTAATATCGGAGAAGTTATCGCCACCGTCATTTTGCAGAAGCGTTTTGGTCGAACCCGTTCCGAATAGAAAGAGATCGAGGTCGGCGTCGTTATCCACATCCACCCAGTTCGCGCCTAAGCCTGAGATTCCAGAGAGGGCCGTGGGCGTTACGTCCGTGAAGCTGCCGTTTGTATTTCTTAAGAGCTTGGATCCAGATCCAATAACGACAAGACAGACGTCGGGATCTCCGTCTCCATCGTAATCTGCCCAGGCACAGTCCGACGTGAAAGATCCCGCAGTAGTCTGAAGCTCTGGAGGCGTCACATCGGTAAAAACGCCGTCATTGTTCTGAAACAAATTATTGTACGGTGCCGTCCCGGCCTCGCGCGTGATGAATAGGTCTAGATCACCATCACAGTCGTAGTCAACCCAAGTGGCACCTCCTGCTGCGCCATTCGGGTTGGATAGTGGTGTCATTGTCACGTCGGTAAAATTACCATTGCCCTCATTCTGAAAGAGTCGGCTCTTATTCATTGTCCAACTCGCAACATAGAGATCAAGATCACCATCGTTGTCATAGTCACCCCACGTTGCGGCTCGACCCGACCCAGTTGACCCTTCAAGCTCCGGTATGGAGACAGGTTCTAGATTGCCCGTGGAGGCATTATACCTATACATCTGATTGTCGCTGATACCCCCGCTCGCTTCACTCTCGCGAAGTATGAAGAGATCATCATCCCCATCGTTGTCGTAGTCTGCCCAGGATATCGCCCTGCTATTGTTCTTCTCTGTTGGGCTTGGAATGTTAGCCTTGTAGCTGTTCTCAAACACCGCCTCGCCGAATCCCAGCCCGGCGGCTAGGTCTGTGGCCATGATCCAGCAGTGCATTCTGCTCGCCTGCTGCGGAGTGAAGTGGTTGGCGCACTCGACAGTTCCCTCCTTTACTACGGACTTGTACATGTAATTCGCAAAGGCCGCGCTAAAATCGTAATCACTCCCACTGCAATCTTGGTCTGAATATCCGGTCGCGTTACAGTCCAAACCCGTTTGATCGACCTCCCTAGTTGGTGGTGTATCAGAGCAGAAGTCACCGGATCGGTCTCTGTCATTTCCAACAACGGACTCATTGCAACAATCGAGGCAATTCAGTGGCACCGGGGGCGCAACCGTGCCCGTGCTTGGATGCACTAAGCCCAAAACATGGCCAATCTCATGCACAGGCGATTCCCTATCACTTGAATGGTGGATCGCGAAAATATTTCCTACCCAACACGAGTTTTTCATACTGATAAGTCCTGTGTGCCATGGAAACGTCCCCTTACCCGTCAAGTTGGTAAATCCTCCGACTTTTGAAATTACCAAATTTACACGGTCGGTCGTATCATAGACGACATCGCCGATCAGATACGCAGCCTCAGGATCGTCGTCCACAGGCGCGAAACCGGAGGTAGGATTGGAGGTGCCGATATGTTTAAACTGTATTCCATGGGGAGCATAGCTGGCGTTCAGGTGATTGACGATATCCGCAATATTTGATGTGCTCACGGCATTATCTACATTGTGCACTTCCAGCCGGATCCACTTAGTCAATCCCTTGTTCACGGCGTCGCGCGCGCCTGGGTCATCACACAATCCCGCCGGGGGACAGAGCGACCCGCCACATGATCCCGAAGACCACTCAGTATTGCAGCTAGCCTCCTCCGCGCGAGCGAGGGTAGCCGACAGGAGTCCCATTGCAATAGCAAGCCCTAAAAGTGCCTTTTCCATTTGCCAGTTCCTTGTAGGATTGAATCCCAGGACTCGCCGTCCCAAATGGCCACATTGTGCGCTTCTACATCACCGGCTGATTCAAACTGCCCCCCCACGAAGAGCTTTCCATTGAAGACTGCAAGATCTCTAACGAGTGGGAACAGACCACCAGCAAGATCGCCAAATTGAATCCACTGAGTCCCATTGTAAGCTCCGATATTGGCAGCGAAACCGTTAACCGATATTTGACCGCCGACAATTAGGTGTTCTTCATAAGTAGTCAGGGCTGTAACGATTCCATCTATCCCCTGGATATGCGTCCATTGCTCTCCGTCCCACCTACGCAAAGGGCTCGAATCCGGTTGGCGAATCCCGCCTCCCACGTAGAGAATGCCCAGGTATTCATGGGCGGTAATAGCACCTCCCGGAAATCCCTCCCCAAGAGGGAACCATCGCTCGCCTTCAAGTACGGCGATTCCATTTAGGACTCGATCGGGTACATAGGCATAATAATCAAGATCAGAGCCGTCGTACGTATCCCTGAATGCTCCAAGGACCATGAGATCACCTTGATAAGAGTGGAAGTTGAGGATTGAACCCGCGCCGCCGAGCAGGGGGCCGCCCACTGGGCTCCACACTCCTTCTGAATTCATTACCAGGGGCCGCACGCCGAAGGCATCGACCCATATTCCCTCAAGGGCCCAACTTGCAGGGCCGCCCAGATATAGCTTTCCGTTCACTGAAGTCAGGGCATTTACGGGCATTTGTCGGTCCTCAAGTAGCTCCCACTGATTTCCGTTCAGCTGCATGAGGAAACTGAGCGGTTTTAATAGCCCGCCTTTGTTTGAGCCGGCCACTAAGCGACCATTGTGACCAGTAATTGCCGTGACGGGGAACCGTGGCGATCCCTCGTATCCGGTCCAGGCGCTGCCATCCCAAACGGCGATCTTTTCAGCGACTTCACTCCCAACTCTCGAGAAGTCACCGCCCATGACAAGCAGTCCATCGATCACTTCCAACACTCGGACAGTTCCATCCGTGCCGGGGATCGGGGGATCGTCTTCTTGCTTGGGCTGATTGGGAGCGTCAATACTGCAGGAGAGGAGCAGTGTACAGAGAAGTACGGGAGAGGCGAAGACTTGTAGGGTATTGCGCCAAACTGGCCTTGGGATCGCTTCTAACACGAGACACGCCCTCGCTCAGGATAGCTGATTGTCAGGGCCGGGGCCTTTAAACACAATAAGCTCTTAACTCTCAATCGTCAAGGCCAGCACGGTGAAAATCCACATGAATCCAGGCCGCCTAGCGAATCCCTCTTCTTGGCCTCTAGGCGCGGTTCACTTCTGAATTCATAATGGATCCCACCCCACTCCGTTTGTAAAAGAGATTTCTCCACCCGATAGAGACACCAGGGAGGAGAACGTCTCTGCCAGCGCGTTGTCGTTCGGCGCGGCTAGGTCCGTGACAAACTACTCTCACCTGCGCCTATGACTTAAAGGACACGTCCACCGAACCTGACGCCCACTGGACTCCCTCGTGATTCGCTACGCCTTGAGCAGCAACCCCTCTGACGATTTCGACCGCGTCGGAATGACCTCTCGGTCGAGATCACCGGAAACCGTATAGAATAGATCTTTCATGAATCCAGGATCATCAAGATACCAGGAGTGGCCTTTAGTACTCAGGAGGTCCGTCTTGTAGCGCTTCTCAAAATAGGGCCCGCAGTTGACATTTACGGCCTTAAGAGGGATCTCATCTGGCAATCCAATCCGGCCCACTCGTGGGGCAACACCTATTCGCTTGGTGTTCGAGAGCTTGAGTACGGAATCGAACGGGTTGCTGTAGTTCGTGAGCCGCACACAGTGCCGATAGAGAGAACTTGATTTTGAGTCTCCCGTGCGCATAGATTTCGATGAAACGTCACCACCGATGAACATGACCTGGGAGACGGTCCAGTTGAAACTGGCCACGTTGGACCGATCATCGGCATCGTCGAACGCTTCGCGAATCACGTAGGCCCCGGTCGAATGCGCCAAGAGATGCACATTGATTTCGCAGCGATCGCTTTGGATGCGGGCGAATTGCTTGATCCCATGATCTACGAGTCGAATAGCTGTCTGTTTTGCATCGCTTCGATCTTCCAAGTAGTTAAGCGGCGTCGTATCGCAGGGCCAATCAAAGCTCACGACCGCACCCTTGTATCCGAGCTGCTCGAGGCCCTTACGAATCTTTTGGTGTCGGCCCAGAATAGTACGCGGCGAGTTGTTATAGCCGTGGATGAAGATCAGTACATCACCGCACGGCTTTCCCGTCTCGGGATTCGTCCCCGATTCGGCGATTTTCATCACTTCCCTGCGCCAAGTGCTCTCCGCAATCGCGTGCGAGATCTTTGGCTCCTTTGAATTGGTCGGAGTCTTCAGGAATCGTGTTCGTCCTGGTTCGCTACCGAAGTTCCCTTTCCTGATATTCCGTACTACAAGCAAATACTCGGGCATGACCCCTCCTCGTAGCTACCGGTTCTTGATTAAGTCAATCTGCCCCTCAGACGACGGGATAAGAGGCCTTCTTTGGCTCGGGTGGAGAAGAAGCATTCATTCTTGCTGCTTCGGCCGCGCAAGCCAGAGATTCGGCGTAAGAAGTTCATCCAGCGTCAAATGCGAAACTCGGCCCAAAGAGGCCTGTGGTCTGAGATGAAGTAACGCATATATGCATTGAATTGCTTTTCGGTCTTACTATTCCAAAGGCTGCGAAAAAGAGCCCCGTCAAAGTCGAAGATTCCTGTCTTGCCTGTATAGCTGTCCTTCGTTGAGCCGGGAAAGAAGAAGATCTGATCATACTGGTTGTCCGTGCTGATGCTGGAAGCGATCTGGGTCGAATGAGACGGTTTCTGGAGCCCTTTACCCTGCAGCGCCGCCAGTACTTGATTGCCGGATCCTTCTTTGGGGAGATTGAAGTCTCCCAGAACAAGGATGTTTTCTACGTAGGCATCCTTGTCTTTCCTTCGATTGTTGGCCCACCTTGCGGTCGCGTACGCCTCTAGCGCACGGCGATGTCGATCCTGCCACTTGTCCTTTCCAAAGAAGAGATGGACGTTCACGAGAAGGAACTCCAGGCTGCCCGCGGCAAAGGCCGCAAGATAGGGATTCCGATCGAAACCCTTGAAACGAATATTAATGCCGGGCACTTTGATGTGCTTCTGGTGCGCGACAGGGATCGCGATCTCACCGACCTTTTCCAGCGGGAAGACCTTTTGCGCATCGTAGAGAAAAGCCATGCGCTCATCGTTTCCGCCTCGATCGGAGAACAGGACTTGGTAAGTGTTGGATAGCTCATCCTGAATTCCCCAAAGTCCCGAAAGATCGTCCTTGGCTTCTTGAATAGCCACGATATCGAACCAACTGATGATCTCTGCGATGAGCTTGTAGTGTTTCGGTGTTCGTTTCTGCTGGCCGAGGTTGGCAATGTTCCATGTGGCGACGAGGAGTCGATTGTTCTTCTTTGCCGGGATCCCGCGACCTGGCTCCGTGTCTCTGTAGTTGCGGAGTCCCTGGATCTCGGATTGGGTATTGAATGGGTGAGTGTAGTTGGGCTTCGGAAACGGGGGCATTGCTCACCTCCCATGAGTTGAAGGGATATACCCACAGCTGATTCAGTACCAAAGCTAGCACAGCAAATGTCGACAGGCAAACGGAACCGCCCGCGGTTTGCTGATACCTCTATTCCTCTAGTGAGGGGGTTCAAGGGTGCGCCGATTCTGGGTTCCCACCGGTCAAGAGCCTCGCCATCTCTCGGTACTTCACCTTCGGATTAACCAGATGGTTGAGCGAGCGCTAGAGCAGCCGTTGGGTCGGAATGGCCAATTCCACATGGAATAATCCGTTAGCACTGGAAGGAGCTGGCGCGGATTGCGACAGGCAGATTCGGACAGGGCTCACCCTCTTCGCCCACAAACGCAATTGGAATTATCCACAAATGCTGAACTATGCGACTGACGAAAGCCGGGATTTTTCCCTGGGACTGCCGACAGTCGCGTAGTTCAGCATTTCATTCGGATATATCCTTGACACACTGTCCCATTCATGTGTAGCCTATGCATGCCTTGGGTCCGCATAATGATTTACTAAGCGTCCAATCGTCTGGTTCTTGATCCTGTCTTCTGAGACTGACATCCGGCGAAGGAACTCCGCCGCTAGGCGATTCCGTTTGAAATCCCGGCTCCACCGTCCGGAATTACGACATTGCCTTGCCTCGTCAGGACGTACACAAGTCCCGAATCCAAACCACGCTGCGCAAGCAGTCTGCCAACAGCCGTGCGCCTCCCTCTAAAGAGCTCGGCGGCTCCCATATTGTAAGTGACGTCCCTTTCTTTGGAGGTTTGACGTGAGTCTTCTGAATATCTTGAGGGAGAATCGGGCGCTGTTGGCCCTGGCGCTCCTTCCATTGCTCGGGCTCGGTTGTGTCTGGATCGTTGTTCAAGTCCACAGTGTTTGGGTCTTCTGGTACGAGGCCTTCTTCTATGAGCGTTGCGTGATCGTCGTTATCGACTACTGGTGGGCGATCATTGATACGCAAGGTGAGCCAGACAATTGTCTCTGGTTGGGGGTAGCGGCTCCCAATGGCTGGCTGGCTGGAGGAGAATATGATCCTCTCAATGTTTCAGAAGACGAAGGGGCCTATCTTCTTCCGATGAGCGCTCCGACTGATACGATTTGGGGTAAGTATCGGAAGGACCTCGCGCTCAGCCTGGAGAACGCCTTACCAAGTGGCCCGGACGCCTACTGGAATGCGTGGGATAGCCGGATGATCGATAGCTCCGAGCTGGTTGATTCACTTGCCGGTGGCACCGTCCACTTCAATATCATCGCGCCGCCCTATTGTCCTGATGGCGAACAACACGAATTGTGGGTTGCTCTTGGGGATTCCGTGAACGGCTGGAATCTGACGACGGAGCTTCACATTCCCGTCACGATTGGCATGAATGACACGATCGCGACCGGCGTCATGACCGGTGACAACCAAGTTCCTGGGTTGGAGCTCAATCTGAAGAACGTGCCGAACCCGTTCAATCCGACCACTTCCATCAAGTTCCGGCTTCGGGAAAAGGCCCCTGTTGAGATTCAGGTCTATGATGCTTCAGGCAAACTCGTTCGGACGCTCCATTCCGGAATGCTTGAAGCCGGTGACCACACCGTTGTGTGGGATGGGAAGGACAACAATGGGAGGAATGCGCCTAGCGGAGTCTACTTCACAAGGTTAGGGGGTGAGCGCCTCGCCATCGCCAGAAAGATGGTGCTCCTCCGGTAGCAACACTTGATTGAAGCGCTCTTGTGGGGGGATCGGGCTCTGATGGAGCCCGATCCCCGCCTGCTGCCCGACGGGGAGAGCCGTATCCCGGTTGAGTATTCGCCTTCCCGAAAGCCCCTCCCCCCCTTCTCGCAATAAGGTACTTGTGTCGGCGCCGTCCTACGAGAACGAAATGGCCTGAAAGATGACCTAGAATACGCACGATAGCTAGCCCATCAAATGGTCCGGTGAGTGTTTACTTGTTCCTGAACGGACAATCCACCATGGATTGTCGTCCAGCCCCGTACTGCTGTGGTCGGCGTATATTTCCAATCGACAGGCGAGAACGGTTCAAATAAGATCGCGCAGGAGTCATCAGATGGATGCAGCTTTGGGCTGTCCCTGACCGTAGCCCCTACACTTCTAGCCTAGAGGACATTCCATGCCACTGGATGACGGATACGGCGTTGTCATTGGGAATTTGGATCACTACGGTAAGCGGTCAATAATCGGCGGATTTCATTTGATCCCCGCATGAGCTACAACAGATCGAGACGCCAGGGAGGCGTCGATCGGTTTGTGTCTATTTCATGCGGAGGCAAGAATGAAGGTCACGTCGAGCAAGAGGATTCGCCGTAATGCGTCGGACTGGCAGGAGTTGATCTCGCGATTCGAGAAGAACGGTCAGGCCACCCGGGAATTCTGCAAGAAGGAAGGGATCAGCCTCGAGAGCTTACGGCGTTGGCGGATTAAGTTGAACTCAGCGACGCAAGAGAGCGCCTTTGTTCCGGTCACGTCGGAGTTATTACCTTCTTCCTCGTGGACCCTGGAGATCACCCTTCCCGACGGGCTTTCGCTGCGACTGCAAGGCTGATCCGTGCTTTTCCAACAAGAAGTCCGAAGGATCCTGGCCTACCGTCACCCGGTCGACATGCGGAAGCAGTTTGATGGACTGGTGTCGATCGTCCGTAACGAGCTTCGAGAAGATCCCCTCTCCGGCAGCCTCTACGTGTTTATCAACCGCCGCCGGAACTACGTGAAGCTGGTGTTCTGGGATCGCACCGGGTTCTGTCTGTTCGCGAAGCGGCTCGAGCGTGGCCGATTTGTGCTCCCTGGAGAAGCCGACACGTTCGAACTGAGCGAACAAGCATTTCGTTTGATTTTAGATGGGATTGTTCTTGGAGCGAACGGGCGCCCGTAGTACAATTCCGACATGAAGTTTCAGGCGCAAGCATCATCGATGAGTACCGAGGAAGTCGCCGAACTTCTCGCCTCCCACGAAGAACTTTCCCAGCAGTTAGAGTGGCTGAAGCGCCAGCTTTTCGGCCGGAAGTCGGAGCGGCGGATCTGTGATTCCGATGGCCGGCAGCTGACTCTTGGGGAGCTGTCAAGGGCCGAAGAGCTGGACAACGCTGTAATCGAAGTTCCCGCTCACCGGCGTCGTCGCCGGAACGTCGGAACAGCAGTAAAGGAAAAGCTCCGTTTCGATCCTTCCGTTCCGGTTCAGGAGATCGTCCTGCAACCAGAGGGCTGGGACGAGGCGGATCGCGAGAATTACGAACAGATCGGCGAGAAGATCACCTCTCGCCTGGCTCAGCGACCTGGATCGTACGTCGTCCTTCGCTTTGTCCGCCCTGTATACAAGATGAAGTCAGATGAGACGATCCACCGTGCTCCGGCACCGCCGGCCGTTCTGGAGAAGAGCTGCGCGGATGTGAGTTTTCTTGCCGGACTTCTGATCGACAAGCTGACCTATCACCTGCCGCTCTATCGCCAGCATCAACGGCTTTCCGCCTGTGGAGTTCACCTGGCGCGATCGACTCTAACCAACCTGTTTCATCGGACCGCGGCGCTGCTTGAGCCTGTGTATCAGGCGCAAGTGCGCTCGATCCTCTCGAGTGATGTCCTTGCGATGGATGAGACTCCGATCAAAGCGGGACGGAAGAAGAGACCGCCGCCCGGGAAAATGAAGACCGGCTATTTCTGGCCGATCTATGGGGACCGGGATGAAGTTGTCTTTCCCTTCTCGAACTCCCGGGGGGGCACACTCATTCGAGAACTGCTCCGCGGTTACGAGGGAAAGCTGCTGACCGACGGGTACGAGGTGTACGATCGTTATGTGAAGTCGGTGAACGGCATCGTGCACGCGCAGTGCTGGTCGCATACGCGGCGGCATTTCGAAAAGGCGGAGTCGGCGGAGCCGAGGCAGGCCGGAAGAGCTTTGGATCTGATCGGAGAACTCTATCAGCTGGACACGAAGCTGAAGGCGAAAACGCTCACTCCCGAAAAAATACTGGCCTGGCGCGGCGAGCACATGAAGAGTGTGGTCGATTCATTCTTCGAGCATCTTCGATCGACGCTGGATGAGGAAATTCTCCTCCCGAAGAATCCGTTTACGAAAGCGTCACGCTACGCGCTCAGCCGAGAGAAGTCACTCCGCGTTTTTCTGGAATATCCCGACGTGCCTATCGATACCAACCACATCGAACGCACCATCCGGCCGATCGCCTTGGGCCGGAAGAACTGGCTATTCTGTTCGACGGAGGTGGGCGCGCTCTATGTCGGCATTGCTCAGAGCCTGCTGTTCACCTGCCGGTTGCATGGAGTCGATCCTTACGCGTATCTCGTCGATGTGCTGCAACGGATCGAAACGCATCCGGCAAAGGATGTCGAACAACTGACGCCGAGGCTTTGGAAAGAACGATTTGCCGAGAATCCGATGCGGTCTCTTCTCGATCGGCTTAGAGCAAGCGAGATTCGGGCCAAGTGAAGGGCGTCGAGCACTGACCGCTTACTCACTACGAGCGCGATCCCATCAACAACTACTGCCAGTACTTTCACGGAAACGTCAACGTTGATACGGGAACGAGCGTGTTCCATTGTGCAATCGATGTTGACAGTCAGGGGCAACAGAACGGTGTAGAGTGGCGTGTCGTCGAGTTCGGCCAGCGTCCGATCTCCATCCAAGGTCTCTAGGGCTACACGGGCTTTGAACTCAGCTGATCTGCGGCGCTTTGCCACGGTCTCTCCTCCCCATGTGGGAGAGTCCACCTTAGCATGCTGTCCGAAAAATCCGGGGTCCACCTCTGTACAGCGCAAACCAATCCGTCGCGCTTCATAGGGCCTTGGATGTGTAGGGTCGTACCTGTGTCCATACTTGACAGTGCTCACCCTTAGCGGGCACTCACCGAAACATGTTCTTGATCCCACCCCACGACTCGCTCTCCGTGCTATTGGTGGTGTCAGGATTCACCATGTGCTCCGCTTCCACCAAACGGGCCCAAACCGTTCCTTGGCCCGGGTTTGGATCGTCCCAAAGATCGATGCATATGCCAGTCGGATGGAAGTAGTTCGCCTTCGGAGGAACACAAGTTATATCCGGGTCGGCCTGGATCCGGAGCGGCTCATGGTTGTAAAGTGGACCACCGCCCGGCACTGGTCCCGACACCTCGAAGAACACGTCGAAGAAGCTAAGGGCCTTGTTAGGGTCGACGGAGTTTTCCTCTATGACGCCATTTGAGGGAAAGATCACACCGCTCCCGGAGCCTAGTCCGGCTTTAAGAGTAACGCCTCCGCCTACCAGACACATTGAGATGATCTCTGTATCGATCACATCCAGGTGACCGTCGTTTGTTCCGATCCCGGGAAAAAACGCCGACTGATCGAGCGGACCGCTCCGGTTGATAAGCAGCTTGTCATCCGGCGCACCGCACGGGACCATGATTAGATTGAAATCTATTGTGCAATTAGAGTCAAGATCGGCGTCGATACCCACGACCGCACCCGAATTGGAGACCGCATCCTGCCCCGCGACGCAGTTGTCGACCCAATGCGGACCGGGACCGCAGTCCTCGCAGGGCGCGTCTCCTGCTCTGACTGGCGGGTGCCCAAACAGGAGGAACCCGGCAAACAGAGCTACGATACCTACTGATCCCACAATTCTGTTTTTCATGTTTCCTGCCTCCTATGCTCAATCCACAAACTCACTTCGTGACCGTCGCAGTTTCCAGTATCCACGCATCACTCTCCTACTATTCTGATTGAAGTTTCTCCGAGCCGGGTTTAGAGTTCGCGGACGTCTCCTTTCCCTGGTAGAGCACTTGTGATCTGTCTTTTAACTCTTCGCTTGATTCTGTCTCACGTTCGCTGAACCGCTCCACACCAGAATTCTGCCGATAAAAGACCGCTTACCTGTTCCTACGGGCAGAAGGACCATTGCGAAGCATCCACCCGAGTAGTCAGATGTCCCCATGCTATTGCCAGGGGGACGAGGGGCGTTTACCGGAATAGCTTCTTGACCCCGCCCCAGCTATTGTTATCTGTTGACGTTCCCGAACACGGGTCCGGGTCACAGATAGTGTCCTCGCCCTGGAATAACCCCCCGGTCAAATCGCATTCAGATTCTGTAAGAATCTGACAGAAGTCCTGGCCAAAACAGCAAGCACCAACACATTCGCCGGATCGTCCGGCAAGGACTATGCCATTACCCCAACATGCTTGTTGTATGTCTTTCCGCACAGGCGGCGCTCCGTCATCCCATAATTCCAGCGTGTCAAAGTCGCCCGGCTGTGCGCCTACAAGAAACAACACAGGACCATTGAAATTACCGTTCTCGTCGAGAAAGATTACCCTAACCTGAGCACCACCGCCTTGGATGGAGAATTGGATTGTAAGCTTCTCAAACGGCGTTCCATTCTTAATCTTTACCTGAATCGTAGTGTTGGTCCCGTCTGATGTCCCATCTTGAAACCCGTCGAATTGCTGTGCGTCGGCTGCTGCTACCACGAACAGAAACAACAAAACCATAATCACTTTGATACTCATCATTTTTCCGTCAGTCACGGTGAGTCTCCTAATTCTCTACGTCCATCCCATTAAGACTTACGTTCTAGTGACTGTCGAAGGGGGGCAAGGCAACCCCCACTACGGCCCTGTTGTCGGAGACTTGGTCCTGCCCCGCCGCACAAGCATCGATCCAATAGGGGCGGGTCACCGCCTCAAGCTTGAACCCTTGAGTGAACTTTCTTCGTCCCATCAGACGCTTCCTGGAAGAGTATCCCACCTTTTCTCGATGTCCAGCAAATCGGGGGAGAACCCGACAGACCATACTGGCTCTCAGGTTCGGCGATGCAGAGCTGTTGCGCAGCAAGATGAGGAGCTGTTGAAAAATGCAAGAATGAATTGTACAACAAAGTGCCGCACTTTTCAAGGATTATTGGCACAAGGAGTTTCCCCTCTCCCTAAGAAGGCAACCAGAATCGGTTTCGCTCTGGACCGGCCCGGGAACATGTTCCTTTGGATTTTCGATTTGCATGGGGCCTGATCAAGGAGCTGATGCGGGGGAGCATTGGTTCATTTGGTTCAACACTCGTCGATTACTCGGATCAATCGGATGGATTCCACCTGTGGAATTCGAAGCAGAGTACTGGCGAAGTCGGGCCAAAGAGGCCGAGGAACCGGTACTCTCATGACTGGGTCTCCGGAGAAACCGAGGAGACTCAGTCTTCCAAAATGATGTAAAATCTGTCTCACTGGGTCCGGAATGAAACACAACACAAAGGGTTACAGGGTTGGGACACCGATTTGTGAATTATACAAGTAGATCCCAGGTCTCATCCTTAAGGGTAATCCAAGAACTACTTGACCCGGATCCAGGCGATGATCAAGCGTTAGCGGGCAGGTTGCTGCGAAACCCGTCGTTCACACCACCGCCCCAGCCTTTGACCTTGTAAGCGCTGTCTGTGGGACGTAGACTCTAAAGTTGACCTTAGTAAGGTGGCCCAGCTTCGCGTAGTTCTGCAGACGTTGTAGTGACCCTTCGGTGATTTCGTGCCCATGGCTAACAATCAGGCTGCCGCCGGTGTTGCGCACATCCTCCTGTATCACCATCCCTACACGGAATTCGTGGACCGGTACTAGCTGAGCCGAGTCTTTGGCGCTTGGCATCTTCGCCGTCGCGAGGGCCTCCAGGACGTCCTTGTCGTACTTGTTTCCCGCTGCCCGGAGGGCTTCCAGTGCCTGATCGGGTTCAGCACCAATCGAGAGGTACTCTTCAAAGTCCAATGCAGCGGCAAGCATCCGTCCGCCCTTTACAACCAAACGGTTGTCAGATGGCTTGGCCATGGAATCTTGATGGTACACCATCTCGGCAACAACTTGCAGGCGCGGAATCCTCATGAGGAGATCCCGGGCAACCTCTGGGTGGCGATCAATCATTGCCATCTGATCGGCCGGCAACTCCTCGCCGGTCAGCACACGCTCGATCAAGTCGTCGGGTATAGCGACGTAGCCAATCTGAGAGAGAAGCGCCGCCGTTTCGTACTGCCACCCATCTGCCAGCTTCAGGTGATTCACGATGTGCCGGACAAGACCACGGATTCTGATCGCCCTTCCAAAAGCAGCTGGATTGGCTAGAGCCAGGACGTCGGCCAGTACTTCAACGCTCCCTCGCACTGTTTGTTCCAAGAGGTCCCGCTCAACATTTTGCAGGCGATACTGCTCAAGGGCTGCATCGAGGCACCCACGCAGGATCTCTGGCTCACACGGTTTGGTTAAGAAGCGGAATACGTGGCCGAGGTTGACAGCATCGATCGCTGTTTGTAGGTCTGCTTGCCCGGTGAGCATGATCGGGATCATGTCGGGACTATGCTCCCTTACCTTAGCAAGAAACTGTGTGCCGTTCATGCCCGGCATCCTAAAGTCAGTGACGACGATCGCGAAGGGGCCGTCCTCCACAATGGCCCGAAGGCCCTCGTCGGGACCGCACGCTGCCACCAGGTTGTAGTACTTACGATACTGCCGAATCAGGCCATCGAGGACAGACTGCTCATCATCGACGAGAAGAATGCGGTCGAGGTTCGTGGTCATTTTTATCTCCCTAGGTGGATTTGTAGGTCATGCGATTTCATGCTCGGCACCGACCTCCTCTGCAACAATCGCGCGCCACTCGGTAAGCTTCTCTGCAACTCCAAGCGCCTGTAAGAACTGCTCGTCGAGCTCAACAGCATCTGACAAGCTCTCATCGTGCTCCCGGACAAGAAAATCCGAGACATGGGTAGCTCCGAGGACGCCGAACTCTGATTGCCCTTCAACGCGTCCGGGGTGGTGGTGATAAGCCACGGCCTCGACTACCGGATAGGACATCCCCCAAAGCCCAAGAAGGTAGGCACCAATCTCTGCGTGGCTCACGCCAAGAATCTCCTCCTCCACCTTGTGGAAGGGGCGCTCGATTCCGGCTCCCGCCCGAAGGATCTTTTGGAATGGTTCCCCAAGACGAGTCGCTAAAACGAGTTTTCCCACGTCGTGAAGCATGGCGGCGAGAAAGGCCTGATCCGCTGCCAATTTGTCATCAAGGAGCCTTCGAGCGACACGTGCGGTCAGAAGGGAGTGGCTCTGCTCGCGCTCAACGGAAAAGCCCGAATATTTCACGGCACCCTCGAACTCTCGGAACATCTCGAAGGAGAGAACAAGGTCTCGAATGGTTGTAGCGCCGAGGTACGCAGTTGCTTGACGTAAGTCGACGATCTCTCGACCGAGGCCGAAAAAGGCCGAGTTGACAAGCTGCAGGATCTTGGCGGCAATAGCGGCATCCTGCTCAACGATACCTCCGACTTCCCGAATATCCACGTCCTCCTTAGCCAACGCCACCGTCAGTGCCTTGTACACTCGAGGGAGTACAGGAAGCTCGACAATGGAGCCCAGGGCTTCTTGGAGACTCGGCTCTCTCAAGAGCGATTCGAGATTGCATGCCCGGTGTACGACGCTTATTAGCGCCCCCGCATCGCATGGCTTGGCAAGGAACTGGTGAGACACGGATACGCTCCGCATGGCCGCTTCCATATCGGCGTGACCAGAAAGTACGATGCGCACAGTCCTGGGATGACGGTCCTTGATGTGCCCGAGGAGTTCCGCCCCGTTCATATTGGGCATCTTCATATCGGTTACCACGACATCGAACGGCTCCACAGCCATCGCCGAGAGGGCGTCATTCCCGGAGGTGACGAATTTCATGTCCCACGCTTGGCGCTGAGAATGCAGCGACCGTTTTAGTCCATCGAGTATCATAGTTTCATCGTCAACAAAAAGGATACGCTTCATGAGTCGATTCCTTTGAGAGATGAGGTAATGTTGGGTTCCGGTTCGAGCAAGGATCGGATTGTGTCACGCATAACAAGAAAATCGAAGGGTTTCTCGATGGCGGCATGAGCACCGAACATGCGGGCGTATTTGAGGGGCTCTTTGCCCACATGCCGGCCCCCACCGGACATCACAACAATCTTCACCCTGGGATAGTCGCGCCGGAAAGCTAAAACCACCTCAATGCCATCCATCCTCGGCATCAAGATGTCGGTGATGAGTAGATCGAGAGATTGCTCACGGGCCAAACGGAGCGCCTCTACGCCATTTACTGCGGTGGCCACTCGCCATTCGTGGCGATAGGGGTGAAATTGCCGCGTCAGGGCTTCCAGCAGGTCCGCGTCATCGTCAACTAATAGTATTTGCTTCATGACACAGGCTCCTCGACGCACGGCCCTTCAAGAGGCAGTCGGACAACAAAGGTCGTTCCCTTGCCGATCGCAGTTTCGAAGTTGAGCGCCCCGCCGTGCTTCTTGACAACTATGGCGCGCGCGATCGTGAGTCCCTGACCGGTGCCCTCGCCAACTCCCTTGGTGGTGAAGAAAGGATCAAAAACCTTGTTCCGAACCTCCTCAGCAATTCCCGCCCCAGTGTCGGAGATACGTATCTCCACGAACTCGCCGTCCCGACGGGTGCTGATCCTGATCGTCCCCTTACCGTTATCGCCATCGCCTACCACGTCGGTGATGGCGTGCGTAGCGTTAACAATCATGTTCAAAACGACCTGATTGATCTCGCCCGGCAGGCACTTCACGAGGGGCAACTCGGGATCGAAATCCATCTCCAACTCGGCCACGTACTTCCACTCGTTGGTAGCGACTGTGATCGTGTTCTCGATTGCGTGGTTGAGATCGATGCTGGTCATCCCCTCCACACCGGGATGGGAGAACTCCTTCATCGATCGGACGATCTTCCTCACGCGGTCGATTCCTTCCAAAGACTGTTCGATGGCGCGCGGGATTTCCTTGACCATGTACTCAACATCAGCCTTCTCGAAGGCGGCCTTCAACTCGTCGGCAAGCTCGGAGGACCCCGTGCCCACGCAAACGGCGGCAGCAAGCTCGTTGGCCTTCACCAAAAACGGAGTAATCTCACGAAAGCTCTCTTCGAGGAAGCGCGTGTTATCGCCAACGTACTGCGTGGGTGTATTGATTTCGTGGGCGATGCCAGCTGCGAGCTGCCCGATGGACTCCAGGCGACGCGCCTGCTCAAGCTCCTGCTCAAGTTTCATCCTGACAGAAAGATCCCGGATGATTCCCACAAATAGGGGGTCGATAGCGGTCGTCACGCGTGACGCGGCAAGCTCGATCGGGAAGACTGTCCCATCTTTGCGTTGACCATCCATCCTCCTGACTTGCCCAAGCACCCTAGCCCACCCCGTCGCCTTATGGGAGCGGAGATTATCGTCGTGCTTCGAGCGGTGGGGCTCAGGCATAAGAATTGAGATATTCTGTCCTAAAAGATCATGCGGCGTCCATTGAAAGACAGATTCAACAGACGTGCTCGCACTCAGGATCGCGCCCTTGTCGTTGATCGCAATGATTGGGTCTGCCACGTGCTCTAGGATCTCTTGCGCAAAGCCCTCTGCCTCCCTACGATGCTCCTCGGCTCGTTTGCGCTCAAGGTATTCCTCCTTCAATTCCGCCGTGCGCTCCTCGACACGCTGTTCGAGAAGCGTGGCTTCTCTACGTAGTCTGGCCGTCACGATCCAAAGGCAGACAGCGGCCAGGACACACAGCAGGGAAACCAGGAGAGACGAGCGCTTGAGGGCGGTGATACTGCCCGCGGCAGCCGTAGGTACTGGCAAACTGACTTCGAGCACGCCACGAACGTCCCCGACTTTCCAGTCGCGCTTCGGTGATTCCGGGTGATTGTTGTGGCAACTGACGCAGCTTGGACGCATGCGATCCGCAGCGGCATATCGAACGATGAGGCCGTTCACGGACTCTTCATAACGGATGAACGGGTGATCCGGGTTCAGCGTCAGATGATCCCAGGCTTCATGCGCAAATCCGTCGAGCAATCCTCCTGTGGCTCCTCGCCAGGGAAACGGATATGGGCTGTAGAGCCTTGTTTCACGTTCTGGATTCCTGGCCGAGATCCGGGTGGCGAGAAGCATGCTAAGAGTTGCTGGAAGCGGAATGGCTCCCTCTTTCTCGGCATAGTCGTGCGTTACCTCAATCCCCTGGCCGGTGAGCCTTGAGACGACTTCCGAAGTGTAGAGAGTGCGAAACTCCCTGAGAACGTGTATCTGGTTGGCGGCTTCCTGGACGGCAGCGGATCGGACAGCTTGGTCATGCGTGTGTACCTGATGCCATAGAACACTCGCAACGGCGGTGACGAAACACCCTATGAGCGCCAGAACGGATCTGTCCTTCAGTATTCGAAGGGCTTCGCGCGCACGACCACCGAGCCGGGGGTAGATTGCTCTCATTTCAGCGCCCTCTGGGCTTCGAAGGGATCAGCTGTCTCACTGTCTCCGTGGATAGTCACAGCAGGCATCGACGCTTTCTCTCCTTGACCGGGCTCCTTGGTGGACTCAGGTTTCGGCGGCACCACTGGAAATTTCTTTTATCAGTATCGGCAGGATTGTCCTCGTTCTTGAGCATCCGGATGCTTTCGACCGAGAGTTACATCTTTAGGCTTCTTCAATTAGGCTCTATCCACGGAGAACTTCACCCTCTGACGGTACAGTCTCGATATCTTAAAGGACGGATCGAGGGATCTGGCGGTAGTCCATTGCCCCTTCATGAGAATGCCGAAGGGGTCAAGGCCAGCGTGGTCGCCTAGTCCTCCGCAGTGTTGCATGAGGAGGTCTTTCTAGCCATGGGGAGGCGACACTGCTACACCAAGTCAGCTCCGTTAACTAAGGCGCCGAGACCGTCTATCTCCTGCGGACGTGAGACACTAGAGCCGCGCGTATCTTGGGTAAAGAGACCTGAAGTTCGGCCTGAACCGATGAGCACGGAGGGCGGGCCATGCCGAGGCCGGCCCAGAAACTTTATATTAGTCTTGACGCATATAGTTGGGACCAGCGTTTGAAGCTAAGTTGTTGGTATGTATATCTTCTTGCCGTTCGACCTGTATTCCTACAGAATATAGGCAAGATACACGCAAGAGTCAGCTCGTTACACCCTACGAAAAGGAGTCCCGTGGAGATCCTTATCGCGCCTCTCATCCTCGGGTCGGCGTCCGCTCTTTGGTTGAATGCCCGAGCATCCGCCGGCAGGCGGAAGAGAGTCGGCTGGCGGCTCGCGAGGCCGGGGCAGCCGAGGAACGTTGGGTGAGAGGAGGCCGAGGGGTCAAACGATCGGATCGAGGACATCGATCCCGGAAAGGTGTTCTAGCATAAATGGGAGACCCCCCGGCTCTGCCGGGGAGGCACTCAGAGTTTGACATTTGCGGGAAGATTATGGGGACTTCCTAACGTGAGCCGCTTAAAGCATTGCGAATGGAAGCCCCATGTCGAGCTACCGTGGTTTACAGCATTCATAATGGGAATGTAAGTATCATGTTGTCTTCACTCCAAAATACCGTAAGAAGCGGATTTTCCGCCAGATCAAACAACACCTTGGCTCGGTATTCCGGAAGTTGGCCGAGCAGCGGGAAAGTGAGATCGAAGAAGGACACCTGATGTCGGATCATGTGCACATGCTGATTTCCATCCCGCCCAAATACTCTTTAGCCCAGGTGATCGAGTATATCAAGGGGAAGAGTGCGATTCATAATTGCGCCGGAATTTGTCGGGCGATCGCGGAATTTTGTTGGTCAGAATTTCTGGGCGCGCGGCTATTCCGTATCAACATATAGGGCGGGACGAAACGGTAATCCGTCAATACATCCGCCAGCAAGAAACAGAGGAAGTGCGGTTAGGACAACTGCGCTTGGACTAAAGCCCACGACATTCAGGTGGTTCAAATGCCCGTTTGCGGGCACGTTCATGACCGCTTTGAGCGGCTCACAAATAAAGCCCCCGACTTTGCCGGAGGATACCTACTGGAAATCCATACCCAGGTTCGTCTCTGCGTAGCCCAAGATTACTGCATTTTCCCAATGTTTCACCTCTATCATAAAGCATGTAGGGGAAACGCCGATAACCTTGTAGGAAAGCAGAACTCGGAATGCCCCCCGGCCATTCCAGGATGACAAAACCGAGACGCGACATTGCAGAGGGATCTGCGTTGGCGCTGCTACGAATGAAGTGATGAGGGAGAGAGATGCCGCCCGCTGCCGGTCCACGCAAAACTGCTACATCGAAGCCGACATTGGACGCCGTCACACTGCGTCAAATCTTCGACAACATGTTGAGCGGGGCTGCCTATCACCGGATAGTACTGGATGACGCTGGCCGTCCCATCGATTACATCTTCATCGAAATCAACCCCGCCTTCGAAAGGCTCACTGGTCTCAAGCGAGACGAGGTGGTTGGGAGAAGAGTCACTGAAGTAATCCCTGGAATCGAACGAGGGGACTTCGACTGGATTGGTACGTATGGAGACGTTGTTCAAACCGGAGAGAAAAAGCGATTTGAACAGTATTCCGAACCCCTGAGTCGGTGGTATGAGGTTACCGCATACAGACCTTGCCCGGGCCATTTCGTTGCCCTCTTTGATGACATAACCGAGCGAAGGCAGTCGAGGGATGAGCTCCTTCTTGCAAAGCAGAGCGCCGAGTCGGCGAACCGAGCTAAGAGTGATTTCCTCGCAACTATGAGTCACGAGATACGCACGCCCATGAACGGCGTTATTGGGTTGACTGATCTGCTTCTCGACACAACCCTTACCTCGGAACAAAGAGAGTTCGCAGTCATGCTGCGCCACTCAGGGGAATCGCTCTTATCACTGATAAATGACATTCTTGACTTCTCCAAGATCGAAGCCGGAAAAGTGGAACTGGAGTCGATCGACTTCGACATTATCGAAACGGTAGAGGGCGTAGCTGAATTGTTCGCGGAGAAGGCGCAGAAACAGGGATTGGAACTATTGCCTCACATAGCCAGCGAAGTGCCCCGTCATCTCATCGGTGACCCGAATCGTCTTCGGCAGATATTGGCGAACCTGGTCGGGAACGCGATTAAGTTCACCAAGAGAGGCGAAGTGTCGATATTCGTTCAGCCAGTTCACCGGCAGGGCGAGGAGGTGACCCTCCGATTCGACGTGCTCGACACCGGCATTGGCATCTCTGTAACCGCTCAAGAACGTCTTTTTCAATCGTTCTCTCAGGCTGACAACTCTACAACCCGCTGCTTTGGTGGCACGGGCCTCGGGCTGGCGATTTCGAAGCAATTGACCGAGTTGATGGGTGGGAGTATCGGGGTAAAGAGTCAACCAGGGCGCGGATCAACATTCTCGTTCACGGTTTCCTTTCCTGTGGGAAAACAAGATCACGTGAAGTGCCCCGACTGTTTTGCAGGGGTGCGACTCCTCATTGTGGATGATAACGAAACGAACCGTAGCATTCTTCTTCATCGAGCGGCGCGGTGGGGCATGGTCGCAGAGGAGGCCGTGGATGGCCCGGCTGGCATTCGAGCGGCCCGAGCGGCAGCAGATGCGAATCAACCATTCGACCTCGCGATCCTCGACTTCCAGATGCCCGGCATGGATGGGTTCGAGGTTGCTCGGGTTTTAAAGAGTGACTCCAGCCTCTCCGGTATTCAAATCGTCCTGCTCACATCGATCCGTAAAACTGGCCAGACAGAGTTGGCTCGCGACCTTGGCATCTCGGCCGTCATAACGAAGCCGGCGCGTGAATTGGTACTATCCAAAGCTCTTGAACGTGCCCTCAATCCCAGGACAGGGTCCGGAATAGTAGAGCCAGAGAAGGAATCCCCTGGCTTCACGGCAGTAGGCCTGCCCGTACTGATCGCCGACGACAACGTCGTAAACCAAACTGTCGCCGCGAAGATAGTGGAGCGACTCGGATTCCAAGTCGTGATCGCCCGCGATGGACGGGAAGCGGTCGCGGCCGTCCGAAGAGAGCGCTTTGCCGCTATCTTGATGGATTGCCAAATGCCAGCGATGGACGGGTATGAAGCGACTGCGGAGATTCGACGACTTGAAGAGGTCACCGGGACTAGAACGCCAATCATAGCTCTAACTGCTAGTGCCCTTGAGGGGGAGAGGGAGAAGTGCCTCGAAGCGGGAATGGATGACTATGTCACCAAACCGATTCAAATCCAGGACCTCGTTGATGTCCTGCAGCGATGGCTGCAGAGTGCCAGCATTGCTTGAGGATTTATTCTTCTGCACAATCCACACGGCCGTCGGAATTGTCTAGCAGATTCGCTCGGTGCTTCTTCAGGTCGGGAGCCAATAGAGTCATCGGCCGCCA
>JALGYY010000039.1 GCA_025782575.1 bacterium | reverse complement strand
AAGCGACTCCCGACATCCGCTGCCGGAGATCAACGAATGAGGATAGTAATGTAAAATCCAGAAGAGGCCCGGAAGAGAAAACCCTTGCTTTGGGGCCGTTCCATATCAGTTTGCTTGAGCGTCATACCCGGGGAGCCAGTGAGAGAGACCCGTTTTGGGCCGAGAGGCTCAGGCGGGTTTTTCTTTGGGTGTCGGGCGGTGTGGGGCGAGTCGCGGGGATCAGGGCCGATTGCCCGAGACGACAAAGGGGCGAACTGCCTGCTTCGGAATGTGCGGATGGCGCAAGTCTCTGGGTCTCGGGGGAGAGACCACGGCCACACGCTGGATGCGCTGGTCGCGCACGTCCGACTTGCGGGGGGCCGGGGAGGTGACTCTCCGGTCTACCCGACTGTCTTGAGACCGTTCGTCTGTAACTCCTTCCGCAACAATGCCGACGGAATTATTTTGGGACAGCAAGCATTTTTCAACAGCTTCGGGAAAGAAGTCGGGTGACCCTGCCCCACTTTAGCCACCACTGTCGCTTAGTGGGCGAGAGACAGAACGGGCTCACCCGAGCATACCCCACGAAAGGAGCGCGAAAATGAGAGTCGGTGGAAAGAACACCGCGGTGAAAGTGACCCCGACAGAGGTCCCGAAGCCCAAGAACAAGGCGGCCGAAACCACTCAGAAACGGGCGGATGCGGCTCAGGAGATCGGGAAGTCCGCAGAGCGCCTGGCCAAGGCGAACAGCAGCCGTTTCCGCCAGATCGCCAATCCCGGGAGCGGCGCTGGCGCCGTGGATCGAGACGTCCTCCCGGACCGATCGGATCTCAGGGCGAAGGCGCCGGAAGGGACCGTTCCGGGCGGAGTGAACGCGGAAGACGTGCAGCAGAACACGAAGGTCGGGGGATCTATCGACGGAAGCATTGCCGGACCCCAGCAGGGCAATTCCGTGGACTCCGCACTGCGGGAGGAGGTGCGCTCGGGATTGTTTCCCGACGGGGACCAAATGATGGCGCGGGGCAAGCAGATCGATGGCCGCGACCCCGAAGGAGCCTACCGGGGGAGTGAAGGTCCCATTCAAGGAACCGGGAAGGAAGCGGCAGGAGCCTACAGCGCTGAGACGAATATCTACGTCCAGAAAGTTCAAGTGAAGATTAATGAGGCTGCTGCCGGAGGACGCGATGATGAGGCAGAGTTTTGGGCGGACCAAGTCTCCGATGCGACCGGCAAGACGAGCCCCACGGGGAATCCACTCGCTGGGTGGCAGAGTTGGCCTTGGGAAGAGTCGGAGGCGGACTGGTCGAAGGAAGCAAACAAAGAAGTTAAAGGAAGAAGCAAAAAAGACGGAAGAGGCCAGCAAGACCGAAGAGAAGAAAACCGAGGAGACAGAGGGTTCGAGTGAGGAGAAGAAAGCGGATACCGAAACTGAAAAAGCCCCCGAACCAGAAGTGATCTTCGTAGACCGGTTACCCGAGAACGATGCGCCAGATCCCCACGGTTTAAAGGACTTCACGGACAAGTACCAGGAGATGAAAATTGCCGCGATGAAGAATAGCGAGACGAATCCCGGCGACCAGATGGACGGAGGTCCTGTCGGTGAAATCGGCGAGCCTAACACCGAGCAGTACACCGCCAACTACGGCGAAGGTCACACGGCTCCCAGCAAAGACGAGATTGAAGCCGCAAAGAAACGCGCGAAAGACGCCGCGAACCCCGACGAAGAGTTCTAAGCGACGGAAAAGAGTATGGTCGGCGCCATACCCGGGGAGCCAGTGAGGGAGACCCGTTCGGAAGAGCGGGTGGCCCGTGCCGCACCGAGACGGACGAACCATGGAATCTTGGAGATACTTGTCACCTCATGAAGTTATTGCTATAATCTAAGTGTAAGGCTATCTGACTTGCCGACTGCCTAATCCACAAAGGCGATAAGATGCGACGCGTTGCTGACGCCCTGGTTATGTATCTCCTGGTGTTCTTGTGCCCAGGTACTCTTGCCTCGTCCCCTTTGGCAGCAGATGCACCCTGGGTTATCCCCGGGTTTGCAATCGAGCCATGGTGCACATCGATCCCTGATGTTCTGGGAATAGGATGCCCGCCGCCGGGAAGTCCCTTCACCAGTTTTCTCTACGCGGGCACTCGAAGCAGTGGAACGCTCTATGAGGTTGATGCTTCTGGTCAAGCGACCACGTTTGTGACTGGACTGGGAAGTACTATCGATGGCCTAGCTTTCGCCTCCGGCCCTGAGTTCGGCAACATCCTCTATCTCTCAGTGAATTCGGCGAGCAAGGTCGCCATGGTCTTTTCCGGCGGCGGCACCGCGACATTCGCTACCTTTCCCAATCGACCTCACGGTCCGATTCTGTTCGATGCTTCGGGCTCTTACGGCGGCACGCTGTTCTTCGGGATGCGCAACACTTCAGGCCTACTGAGACTTAATGCGGACGGAACATTTGAATTCTTCAGTCCGGGACCTCAGATTGAGGTGCTCTCTTTTGGGAGGGGTGGTTTCGGAACGGGAATGTACGCAGGAGACGGAACCGACCTGAGCATCATGGAGGTTGAGCCGGACGGAACGAGTACGACTCGAACAGCTGGTGGATTGCTCAATGGACCGGTGGGCATGGCCTTTGCAGATGGCGGTCCTTTCGGCGAGTACCTCTACACCGGATCGTACATTCCGAAGACCGTCCTTCGTTACGACACAGACTTTGCGGTCGAGATCTTTGCGGGAGGATTCTCGAACATTTTCTCTTCCCACGCCCTGGCATTCGGGGTGGATGGAAATCTCTACATCGGGGACTACGGAGCCGGTACGATCTATCAGGTACGGCCTGTCAGTACATCGGTGGAAACTACAACCTGGGGTGACCTGAAACGGCGGTTCCGCTGATAGGGACGGGAATCGATTTCCTCCACCGCCAGACCGCCGCCCACCCGGAGCCACGAAAGTTCACAACATTTCGGCGGTTCGCTTCGATCGTGGGGGGCTCGACTACTGACTGACCTGTCCCTTCCATGAGAAGGTCGAATACGTCAAGGCCAACTTGGTGGCCGGATCCTTACAAGCAATTCGTAGCGCCATCCTTCCATACGCACTCGTGTGAGCCAGTATATTGGGGCTCGGTGCAATTTGTGGTCCTGCGCAGGCAGCCAGGTGACCCACGGCCATCCTCCCGCCACGTGCGTGAGCCCTGCGCACTCAGCCAGGTGACCCACGATCCTCCCGCCACGTGCGTGAGTCCTGTGGGCTCGGCCAGGAGATTTCCCGCCTGCTCGGGCGTTCAATGGTTGCACTCTATGGAATCAAGCTTGGGTCACAATTGCCGTAAGGTCATGCGGGACAACTTGTTATGATGCGGCTTAAAGCGTCTAATATTTTCATTGAAGGGTCTGGCATGGTATGCTGGGCAAATTGTGATCGGGAACACATCATGTCGTCAGGGGGATTTTATTGATGAAATGGGTGAAGTTGCGGCCATCGTGTTGTCTTGCCTCGATAATAGGCCTCCTGTTCCTGTTAACACTCTCCTGTGCAACTAAGGTCGCGCAGTGGGACTATCGGCTCGGCCTCCTAAAAGACGCTAAGACAGGATTCTATGCGCTGAAGACCCAGCTACCGCCCTCTCAAGTGATGAGTGTCTTTATGGTTGCGGCCAGCCTTGACTCCCTGACACACCGAGAAACCCTTTGGATTCCTCAGAAGGAAGTTGTCTACCCGAGCGCCGTTTTTCCCGAACAAGCCGTCCTTAGACCTGCTGAGGTAGAGAGTATCCTAGAGGAAAATGATTTAATCGGTGACGTGCCTGAGAACAAGCGTAAAGTTGTTCTTGGGTATTTTTGGTGCCCCCTCGGTGGTGGAGACGCCTTTAGTGGTGGGAGTGTCTTGCTGAAGGATTCGGACACCCCCTTTAAAATAGAGGGTCTGCGCTGGGGAGAGGTTCGAAAAATCAAGCCAGAAATAATATCAAAAAAACTTGCGAGCATGAGGAAGATTGCTGCTGAGTACGGAGGACATGCGATAGTCGATGTCTCCCTTCGGGATATAAGGGAGAAATGGGCTTACGGTGGTCGAGATGTATACATCTTTGGCCGTGTGGTAGTTTTTGATGAAGGCTCAATTTGATTTTGATAAATTGGGCGAAACAAGATCGCCGCATGGGTTGGAGAATTATCCCTCCGGGTAGATCAATTACTAGAGGGCGAACGTGCCCATCCTCCCGCCACGTGCGTGAGTCCCGCGCGCGGGGCCAGGTGACCCACGCCATCCTCCCGCCACGTGCGTGAGCCCTGCGCGCGCGGCCATCCTCCCGGCGCGTGGGCGCGCTGCGGTGAGTCCTGCGTACGCAGCTATATGATCCGGGGTGTATTGCGTCGCCATTTAGCGGGCGCTGCGGATTGATTCCTTTAACTCTTCTCTTGCTCTGTCTCACTTTCGCTGAACCGCTACAATCCCTTACCTACTCGACACTGACATATACGAAGAGATCGATGGAGTGACCTTCGATGATATCAATGAGATTTGGAAGAGAGCTCTGTGTGCAGGAACGGCTATGGCTGAGCCCATCAAGAAGATCATCTAACAAGATGTTGGGGGCCTAGTCTCCAAAGAATCAACAGAAGCATGAACGATCCCGGCATGTATGTCGTTAGCCCAAATGGGACACTGTCTCCTGAGAGCCAAAGAAGAGATCCGAAAGTTCGCATAAGCGTCCTACCCGGGGAGCCAGTGAGAGAGACCCGTTCGCAAGAGCGGGTCTTTCTTTGGATGTAGGCGGCTGTGGGGGCTGTGGCCGGAGATGTGGGGGAGAGTGTGGCGTGGTAGCTGTGGCGAGATTCTCATTTGGGCGGCGCGGATCTCGGCGTCTCTGGGGTGAGACCGTTCATCCGTAACTTCTGCAAGGATAACGCCGACGGAATTATTTTGAGGGACAGGGCCGAGAAATGCGATCCTGCGGAGCATGGAGACGATACTTTCTTTATAAATGTAAGCTCAGGACTATCTGCATACTGGTGTGTTGGGGAATCGCTCGTCAAGAGGCATGTATATTGTCGCTGGACGGAGTTCCGGATCAGCGAATGAGAGCCAGCTTACCGGTTCGTACGCCGAAAGTTGACCGGAGGCGAGTCAGATAAATACCGGTGGCGACGGGTTGGCCCCTGTCGTCCCGCCCGTTCCAGATCGCATCGTGGCGGCCGGCAGCCAAACGGCCATCAATTAACGTTCGTACACGGCGGCCGGCGGTATCGAAGATCATTAGAGATACGTGCCCCTCAGTCGGAATTTCATACTGAATGCGAGTGATCGGATTGAAGGGGTTGGGTCGGCTCCCGAGAAGAGTAAAGCGATGTGGCGCTTCCCCTCCCTCCACACCGACATCACTGTCACCTTCGACAAATTGCCTATCCTGGTCGGCCGCAACATCAATCCACTTATCAACGATTCCGCTGGGCCAGGTAATGGTGATGAGTTCGGCCACTGTCGAACCTCCGAGGAAGAGGTGAGGCCACAATTCCCCCTGGGAGAAACGGCCCGACCCGGCGGTGACGTAACGAGTCTGGGTGACGCTGCCCGTCTGCACTTCAATCTTGGCACCGATTCCCGCTACATTCGATACAGTACCCAGCAGGCGGATTCGCAACCAGTTCGTGCCGGATGTGCTCGACTTCTCGTAAAAGACATTCGCCTCGCCGTCACAGGCATAAAAGAGATCGAGATCTCCATCATCATCATAGTCGGCCCATCCCGCCCCCTCAGTATATCCGTAGTGAGCGACTCCCCTTAATACGGCACCGTCGCGGAATGTCGAGCCCTCATTTCTGAGCAGGCGGTTCCACCCTCCCCAGGCGGTGAGAGAAAGGTCAAGGTCACTATCTTCGTCGAAGTCGACCCATACCGGACCTTTATCGATACCAAGGTAGCCGAGGTTCCAGGAGTAGTCCGCTGGTGTAAATGTACCGTTACCATTGTTCTCGAAAGCCGCGTTCGGACCATCATTCGACAGATAGAGGTCGAGGTCTCCATCGTTGTCCCAATCCCCCCACGCGGCCCCAAGGCCGGTACCGCTGTCATCAACGCCGGCTGCCACGGTCATATCCGTGAACCCGGAGCCGGCGTTGTTCTTGAGAAGTCTGTTATCGGCTTTACTTACGAGAAAAAGATCCGGCCACCCATCGTCGTCATAATCACCCCACATCACCCCTCTCTCTTTACCGGAGGGGTAATCGATCGCAAGAGCGGGTGCCAGATCCACGAAGAGCCCGCCGTCATTTCGGTAGAGGGAATTCGGCTCGCTCCCACGAGCTTGAAAGAAATCGACGTCTCCGTCTCTGTCGAAGTCGACCCAGGCCGCCCCCCAGTTTTTCTGGTTGGCGCTGGTGATCCCTGCTGCTGCAGCCATGTCAGTGAAGCTACCGCCCGTGTTTCGGTAGAGCCTATTGTCAGTACCGTTGTTGGATACATAGAGATCGAGCTGGCCGTCGTTGTCGTAGTCGATCCACAGGGCCGATTTCGAATTGCTCCCGGCGTCCGCGACTCCCGATAATCCAGCGATCTCGACAAATGTGCCCCCATCGTTTCGGTAAAGTAGATTTGTTCCGTTATTGGTCACGTACAGATCAAGGTCCAGGTCACCGTCAAAATCACCCCAGGCGACGCCGCGACCGTCTCCGGAATCGTCCAGGCTCAAGGTCGCGGACTTGTCTTCGTATAGAAGGAGGCCGGCTGGAACTGTCTCTGTAAAAGTAAGAACCGAATTGATTGTCGGATTGACGCTGATCTGTTCGACACCGGAAGGCCAGTGAATGGTGACCGTCGACTGCGTTTCGCTCCCCATCCCGAACTCAAGCGGAAGGGACTGCCCGGAGAAGTGACCGTCGCCGGAGTTGATTTCCTGGCGCTGCATTACGCCTCCGGATAGCACTTCTACTACCGCACCGATTCCATCGCGATTGGATTCCGTGCCGACAGTTTTGATCGTGATCCAATTGTTACCGGTGGTCTGATCGTTTCTGAATAGTCGATTCGTGCCATTCCGGTGAACCACGTAAAGGTCGGGATCGCCGTCATTGTCGTAGTCCGCCCAGACGGCCCCTCTACTCGGACCGGTGTTGGTGGTGTCAACCAGCCCCTCGGAAGCAGCCACATTCACGAAAAGATTGGAATCGTTTCGGAACAACTGAAGAGAGTGGTTCCCGTTTACAATCAGATCGAGGTCGCCATCGAGATCGTAGTCGGCGAATATGCCGGACGTGGATGCCAGCGTGTCCGCCATACCTGCAAACATCGGAGCCAGGTCGACAAATTGGGTTCCATCGTTCCGGTAAAGGCGATTCGGTGCGGCTTCCCCGAAAGCTGTCCATGTCCCCCGAGCAGTGAATAAATCCATATCGCCGTCATTGTCAAAGTCAGCCCAGGATGCGCCGACAGCTTCTTCAATCAGCAATGGGTTCATGGCGCTGGAAATATCGGTGAAATGGGAACCGTCGTTCCTGAATAGTTGAGAGTCGATGAAGAATAGATTGTCCAGGTTGGCATTGAAGAAATCAGGATCGCCATCGTTGTCGAAGTCTACCCAGGCGGGTTGGAAGCCGATCGCCTGGCTCGCCGTGCCGGTACTGCTCGTGATGTCGGAGAAACCGTCACGCCCGTCGCTTCGGTAATGGTGGTTCACTCCCCAGATTGATAGGTACTGATCGAGGTCACCATCCCGATCCATATCACTCCAGGCGATCCCCATGTTGTTCTCGTCACCTTCCAGGCCGAGAGCGGGAGCGACATTTACGAATCCCGTGCCATCGTTGCGAAAGAGACGGCATGGATCCAGAAAGTCATTGGCCACATAGATATCGAGATCTGAATCGTTGTCATAATCACCGAACAGAACGCCCCATGAATCGTATGCCGTATTACCGACACCCATAGCCGTGGTGACATCATCAAATGGGAGTGATCCTGAACCGAGGCGGTTACGATAGAGTACGTTATCCTCCCCTACGTTACCCAGGTAAAGATCGAGCCAGCCGTCACCGTCATAATCACCCCACGCGCACGATCGCCCCTTTCCGGCATAGTCGACTCCCACAATACTGCCGACCTCGACGAATCCGGCTACAACCGGCAGTGCGGCGAAGGTCAGCAGGAGGAGAGAGCAGACGATGTGCGTAAGTGATGAGTTCAAGTGACACAGGCGCAAGCGTATTCCTCCTGAAACTGAAGATAATATGGGAGGGAAGTTTTCAGTCTGATGTTACGCCTGATAGTATCGGAAAAACGCCGTAAAGTCAAGTATCGTAAGCGAGTGGGAGTCGCCGGTCGGCTGCTAAGGCTCCGCGCAGACCCAATCCGTTATCTGGCAGTCAACGTGGCAACCTGCGGAAATACATGAAGACAGAACCCCGCTGGAATCGACTTCCATATCGGGGGTAGCTACCTGCCACCACCAATCGCCGCTGGCCGGTGCCGCTCCGGGAGGACCCTTCAACATCGCAACGAATTCATTGATAATTGAACAATCCAGGCCGTTTGAGACCGTTTTTACACAAACAGTCCCTTCTTTCAGCGGATAGTTACCCTGCAGGTAGTCTTCCGCTGATTCCGGATTGACATATACGCTGATCTGGAGCGGGTGGGAGGAGCTGAAGCGACAATCACGCACGAGCTGGTACGTATCCAGGAAGTCTGCCGGGAAGAAGCGTTCGGTCGGTGGCGTCAGGAATGTGGTCGCTGAAGTAACAGCCGCCTCCGATTCCCCATCAGAATTAAAGGAGAGCAAGCGGTAGTTGTAAGTGGTGCCCCCCTGGAGGCCTCTGTCCTCGTAGCCAGCACTCCCTTCGGGGAGAGTGGCGATCAAGGAATCTTTCTTAGCCGTTGCGGCTTCGCGAAACAGAAGGAAGCCATCTTCATTGTCAGAAGCGTCAGTCCAGCTGGTTACCACTGCAGAGTCGGAAGTTGCCATGCCGGCAAATCCGCCTGGCGCGGCCGGAGGGGCCGGATCGGGATCCGGGTTGGTGCCATCGTCGCCACACGACAGGAATACAACAACTGCTATTACGCTGATTGCAACAATCGGTAATGGCCTGCTATCAATGTGAGCCAGACGATTCATCACTTGTAGATTATCCTTATCTTATTGTTTCCCGTATCCGCGACATAGAGATTGCCGTCCGGATCAAATGCGATGCCCCAGGGCAACCACAATCTGGCATCCTGCGGGTGTCCGCCGTCGCCGGATGATCCTTCCCTGCCGGTCCCTGCGATGTTCGTGATCACTCCAGTGATGAGATCGACCATTCTTATAGCATGATTTTCGGAATCCGCAATATAGAGATTTCCGTCAGGACCGATCGCGACGTCACGCGGACGACGAAGGTCGGCTGAGGTCGCCGGTCCTCCATCTCCGGAGTGAGCGGCCGTGCCGGTTCCCGCCACGGTACTGATATTGCCCTGGGTGTCCACTTTGCGAATGCGGTTGTTCCGTGTATCCGCAATATAAAGATTACCTATATCATCGAGGACGATCCTGCCTGCCGGTTGCGCCGATTGATCCTGGGGCGATCCGGGGAAATGCAGGTCGGCCTCAGTAGCCGGTCCCCCATCACCGGAAAATCCGGGCGTGCCGGTTCCCGCATATGTCGAGATGGTCCCGTCCGTATCGATAACTCGAATCCGCTGGTTCGCCTGATCACTGATAAATATGCGGCCTGTTTCGTCTACCGCGGTGCCGCACGGGAGATCGATAACCGCGTCGATCGCCGGCCCTCCGTCACCCGAGTAGTCTCGCTGTCCGTTCCCGCAGATACGTTCCAGCATCCCGGTTCCGAGATCCATCCGCATCACTTTTGAATTGTGCCAGGCGGATAGATAGAGATACGTGTCATCGAATGAAACGTGGGTCGGATGGTTCAGGCTTGCATCGGTCGCTAATCCCTCGGGCGCATCGCCCAATTGGCCGGTGCCTACTACAGTGGAGACGATTCCCCCGATTACAGTTCGAATGCGATGATTGTTCCAGTCCACAATGTAAGGGAGCCCGTCCGGGCCGAAATCGAGATCCATAGGGAGATAGAGCTGGACTTCGAGTGGCGGCAGGCCGTCGGAACCGAGACCGGGAGTGCCCGTGCCCATGTATGTCTCGATCAGGCTGTATGGCGGTGACTCGAGAGTAGTCGCAGAATTTTGAGCATAGACTGTGGAGCGCCCGTTTCCGTTGAATGAGCGCACACGGTAGTGATAGGTGGTGACTTCGACCAGTCCGGAATCCACGAATGAAGTCGCGTCAGCGCTCACAGTCCCGACTGACTCATCCGCAGACCCACTCGTGAGCCCACGGAAAATTTCGAAGCCGTCCTCGTCATCCGATTCATCCGTCCAGGTTAACTCAATCGAGTTATCGGTCAGAGCTGTGGCAATGAGACCGGAAGGCGCGAAGGGGGGCTGGTCCTCTTCCAGGGTGCTGGTGGTTTCAAATCCCGTTACGCCTGTAGCCGACTCTCCCTTATTATTGAACGCAAATACAGCGTAGTAGTAGGTTGTCGAGTGGTCGAGCATCGTATCGTCGAACTGCTCCGCGTCCGTCGGGAGTGTGGCGATCAGAGAATCGACCTCATCCGCAGACTGCCCGCGGTAAACTCGGTACCCCTCTTCGTTCGATGCGTTATCCGTCCATGTGAGGCCGATTGCGGAGCTTGACGTGGGGGTGAGCAACAGGCCACTCGGTCCATCCGGGAGCGGTACATCTGTAACAAATGTAGTTGCTGTGTCCGAGACACCTGTTTCCGATTCTCCGACCAGGTTATAGGAATGCACTCTGTACTGATAGGAGGTCTTCTCTTCGAGCCCCGTATCCAGATAACTCCTCTTGTCAGCAGCGAGGACCGCGATCAGGCTGTCATCTTTAGCAGAGCCTGTGTTTCGATAAACCCTGAACCCCGATTGGCCGGAAGCCGTGTAAGTCCACTCGATCAGGATTTCCGTATCAGATTTCGCTTCCGCAGTTAACCCTCCCGGCGATGCGGGCGGGGCCGGCGTCTCCGGTTCGGCGGCGAAGTCGATTCTCCGAATTCTGTTGTTGTTCACATCGGCAACGTAAAGGTTGCCGTCCGGATCGAATTCGAGCCCGGATGGCCACCAGAGAAGAGCATCGATAGCCGGACCGCCATCGCCTCCGAAACCGGCTTCTCCCGTACCGGCAACTGTCGAAATGATCCCCTCGTCGACAGAGAGTGCGCGCACCCGATTGTTGAACTGGTCGGCAATATAGAGGAGTCCGTCGGGACCGAATTCTATGTCCCTGGGGTTGTTGAGGGAGGCGCTGGTGGCTGAACCGCCATCACCGCCATAACCGGGACTACCGGTGCCGGCGATCGTTTCAATAATATTGAGTGCGAAGTCGACCCGACGAATCACGTGATTCTTGGTATCTGAAATATAGAGACGGCCGGAATCATCAAAAACAAGTGCGCCTGCCGGGGGCGGATTCGTTCCTGCGGGGAATTCGAGCTGGGCTTCAAGCGGTGGCCCTCCATCTCCTGAGTATCCCGGAACTCCCGTGCCGACAACCGTCGTAATTGTGGCGTCAACAATTGACGATCCGCCGTTCAGATCAATCTTTCTGATTACATGATTTCTCTGGTCGAGAATATAGAGATCTCCATCGGGGCCGAAAATGCTCTGAGTCGGTTGGTTCAATTGCGCTGTGAGGGCCGGGCCACCATCACCCGAGTAGCCTGCTCTGTCTCCCGCCACAACTGTGACCATCCCGGTCACAGGGTCGAGTATCCGCAGCTTATGATTGTGCCATGCCGTGAGGAGGATTGTTTGGTCAGGCATCAAGGTCAGGTGGGTCGGGTGGTTCAAGAGAACATCGGTACCGGGCGCTCCTCCCGGATAAAAGTCATCACCCGCAAGCGGACCATCACCGACACCGAGAGTGCCGATCACGGTTCTGAGTGTGCCGTCACTTTCCAGATACCGAACTCGGTGGTTATTCCAGTCGAGAATATAGGTTTCACCATCTTCGGTGATCATGAGATCGTTGGGGAAGTAAAGATCGGACTGGAGAAGGAAATTGCCGTCCCCATCCCATGAAGCCACCCCGGTTCCGGCCCATGTCGTAATGACACCAGCACCTCTGGTGGGAGGGCCGACAATTGAGGAGTCGCCGCAACCGGTGACACCCCAGACAGCGAGACAGACCATAATCACTGAGAAAATCGGTAGCGCCCCAATCGGGGTGAGAAAGGAGAGCGAAAACGGTCGATGACGTAGATGTGATGGGAAATTCATGAGATCACTTGCACCTTCCGAGCCATCCCAGCTGACGATTAACTGTATCTAAAATACGAGGAGAAAACCCTTTTTATTTTAGCACAGTACAAGGCTTTACTCAATCATCGGCTGGGAGCTGTCCTTCCATAAGAAGGTCGATTACGTCAAGGCCATCGAGCAGTCCGGCTGTTTGGCGGCTGATTCAGGAATCTGACGAAGATTGACTTGATCGAGAGGCGGGCTCAACGGCGAATCGTAGGACCAAAAGGCATTCTTGGCCGATCATGGACAGTTCTCACCACACGAATTCGATGTCGGCTTACCTATTATATAGGCCAGTCAGCCAGACGACTCAGGCAGCCACCCGCGAGTACCGATGGTGCAGGCCACCGACCTGTGGAATCGAAATGACCTCGCCCAACTCTAGTGGCTGGACATCACGATGCACGGGGCAGTCCTTGCCGATTCCAAGATGGGTTCTCGCGGGACATGCTACGAATCAGATCACGAGTCTCACTCGAGATTCTCGGCCTTGAAGCTGCTGCCGGAGGGCGATATTCTCCAGGCGAGGGAGCGGCGGGACTTCAAGGCTGCTGATGCTGAGAAAAGTAGTTGTGGTCTCATGGAATCAAGGGTGAATCACGATCGCCGTTATCGCGAAACATGCAAGGCAGACAAGGCCGAGAACCGCCGCGGCAGAGGTTCGGTTCTTCGGTTGTACAGGTGAAATCGTCAATCGCCACCTCCCTCGAAATGCGCCAGGATAAATCCTGGCACATCAGGGCGACGTATCGGATTGACTCGAAATAAAAGCCGGCCCGTCAGGCCGTCAAGCTGCTAACGAATGAGTAGCATCTTGTGGGTTTGTTTTTTGCCGGCCAGAGTGATCCTGGAAAAATAGACTCCCGATGATACTTCTCGCCCCCTTCCATCGCGTCCATCCCAGACTACGGAATGCCTCCCGGCAGAAAGGGTGCCGCGAACGAGCCGGCGCACTTCCCGACCGGCTGCATCGTAGACACCTAGCTCAACCTCACCGGCCGATGGAAGTTCGTACGAAATTCGAGTTGTCGGGTTGAACGGATTGGGGTGGTTCCCGTCGATTGCGAGTCTGAGTGCCGGCGATGCGCCTGACACTCCAATTGATGTAGATCCTTCCTGCAGCTCGAGCTCCTGGCCGGCGGCGACTCCCGCCCACTCATCGACAATACCGCTCGGCCATTCGACCGTGATTCTGTCAGCAGTGGCAAATCCACCGAGCCCGAACTGGGGCCAGAGATCTCCCTGGGAGAGCCAGCCGGATCCGGCCTGCACATATCTCATCTGTATATAGCCGGCAGTTTCCACCTCGATCTTTGCCCCGACGCCCGCCTTGTTCGAGAGCCCGCCCACCAGGCGGATGCGAATCCAGTTTCCTCCTGAGGCTCCGGTTCTTTCGTAAAGCTGGTTGGCCTGGCCATCTCCGGAGACGAAGAAGTCGAGATCGCCATCGCCGTCATAGTCCGCCCAGCCGGAACATTGTGCGTAACCGTACTCACCGATACCCTTCAGGACCGCGCTGTCAACGAACGTCGACCCCTGGTTACTGAGAAGGCGAGGCCACCCTCCCTCGGAAACAACAGTCATATCTTCTTTGCCGTCGCTATCCCAATCCACCCAGACGGGCGAATAATCATCGCCGGGGTAACCGATCCCCAGGCTTACTTCTTCAACATTGAATGTCCCGTCCCCCTGATTTTCATAGTACCGGTTCGGCCCATCGTTCGTGATGTAGAGATCGAGATCACCGTCCGCGTCGGGATCGGCCCACGAGGCACCTCTCCCGATGCCGACGTCCCCGACGCCGGCCACAACTGTCACATCTGTAAAGCCGCTTCCGTCGTTATGAAAAAGTGTGTTTCCATCTTTGCTGATCACGTACAAGTCGGGGAGGAGGTCATCGTCATAGTCCCCCCAGACAGCCATTCTTTCATTCCCACTCAGATCGAGACCGAGAAGTGGTGCGACGTCGACAAAGTTCACCCCGTCATTTCGATAGAGGGAGTTCGGCTCGTTTCGCCGTGTCTGATAGAGGTCGAGGTCGCCATCGACATCGTAGTCCGCCCAGGCAGCGCCCCAATGAGTCTTGTTCGCACTTACCAGGCCCTTCGCCGAAGCGACATCGGCAAAACCCGATCCGGTATTATGGTACAGACGACAATCATCCCCCCGATTGGATACATGCAGGTCCGGAAGACCATCGTTATCATAGTCAACGAACAGAGCGCTTAGAGAAGTCGTCGTCCCGTCGTCGACGCCGAGAAGCGGTGCGACATCGACGAAATCCCCTCCGTCGTTTCGATAAAGCCGGTTCGGGCTCAGATTGTTCGCCTGATAGAGATCAAGATCGCCGTCACCGTCATAATCCGCCCAGGCCACTCCGCGGCCACTTCCTGTGTGATCAAGACCTGTTACTGCGGCACTGTCACCGAATGCGACCTGGAACGGGATCAGATATTCCTCGGTGATCGTCAGCTCCTGATCCACAGGAACGTTTGTCAGTGTCTGCTGCGCCCCACTCGGCCAGTCGACCGTAATAGCCGCGGAAGTCGCAAGCCCGACTCCGAGTTCGAGCGGAAGTGATTGCTGGGAAAAGAACCCATCCCCCGCCTGCACTTCATGATACTGAGTCTTACTTCCTGCCGTTACCGAGACCTTGGCACCAATACCATCACGATTCGAAGCGACTCCCGCAAGCCTGATGGTGAGCCAGTGGTTACTGTTGGCGTTTTCGTTCCGGTAGAGTCGCATCGTTCCTTCCCGATGAACCACCACAAGATCGAGATCACCGTCCCGATCGTAGTCACCCCACGCCGCCCCCTTCCCGGGACCACTGTTTGTAGTGTCAAGCATCCCTTCCTGTGCGGCCAGGTTGACAAAAATTCCGTCGTCATTTCGCCAGAGCTGATTGTCTTGCCCGCCGTTTACGAACAGATCAGGGTCACAATCGAGATCGTAGTCGCCCCATACGCCGCCACTCGAAAACAGCGTGTCAGCCATTCCGGGGAACTGAGGAGCAATGTCTATGAAAGTTCCGTTGTCATTTCGATAGAGACGGTTGGGTAGAGGCGGATCAAAAAGGACAAAAGGACCCCGCGCTGTAAAGAGATCCTGATCGCCGTCCATATCCCAGTCCTGCCAGGCGGCTCCTGTGGCGCACTCGAGGAGCATTGGATTTACCTGGCTCGACACGTCCGCAAAAAAGGCACCGTCATTACGATAAAGGTGGGATGTCTCCCCCGCGAGGAACAGCATATTGGCATTAAAGAGATCGGAATCGCCGTCATTATCATAGTCGGCCCAGGCGACCTGAAAACCGATCGCATCGCTTTCCGTGCCCATATCGGAAGATATGTTTCGAAACCCTCCCGTACCGTCACTCCTAAAAAAGCCGTTCGTCCCCCAGACGGACAGAAAGAAATCGAGGTCTCCGTCACGGTCCATGTCCGACCATGAAACGCCCATATTGTTTACGATTCCCGTGACGCTGTTCGACGCGGCGACGTCCACAAACACCAGGCCGTCATTTCTGTACAGCCGGCAGGGGTCATTGAAATCGTTCGCAACATACAGATCAAGGTCGCCGTCATTATCATAGTCCAGAGTGACCACACTCCACGAGTGGACCGCTGAATTGTCGACTCCCCGAGCAGTTGCGACATCAATGAAAGGGAGACTGCCGGCCACACGGTTTTGCAGAAGTAGATTATTTTCACCGATGTTGCCGACATAAATATCAAGCCAGCCGTCGCCATCGAAGTCGGTCCAGACCACTGATCGACCGGCACCGTTATTGTCGACCCCCATCAGCCCGCCGATCTCCACGAAATCAGCGGCGGCCGTAGTTGCTGTCAGCATGGTGATCAGAAATGCAACGAAGAGAGGAAATCGGTACAAAGCCGGGGTATTGTCGTAGCGCACGGGTAACCCTCCGTGAGGCCGGTTGGGAAGAGACTGGCCTGCTTCGGCCAGGGGGGTGGCAGCCGGAAAAAACGAGTCGATGAAGCATGGCCGCCCATTACATGCCGGGCAGACCACCGAATCAGTTCATGTTCGGCTGATGCTCCTTCTGAGTCGCTGATCTAGAGATGCCGTTATTTTATACGATGAGGGCCGTAAAGTCAAGCGCGGCAAGGGGCTGGGCGGGGAAACGCCCCGGGCGGAAACACCCGGGGCGCATCGCAATCAGAATCGACCAGGAACATTACTTGACGAGTATCATCTTCCTGGTTTCATCACGGTCTGCTACATTAATGCGCGTAAAGTACGTGCCTGACGGCATGTCCCTTCCCCGGTTGTTCTTTCCGTCCCAGACTACTCGATTGAGTCCGGCATCCCGGCGACCCTTCACCAGAGTGCGGACGAGCTCACCCTGCAGGTTGTAGACCTCGAGCGACGTTTCCGCACTCTTTTCGAGTTCGACCAGGATCTCGGTCGACGGATTGAACGGATTCGGCTGATTGCTTCGAAGCATCCGGCTGCCGACTCGAATTTCCGGGACCGGACTGTTGAACCCGGTCGGTACACCGGGGGGCGGAGGACAGGTAAACAGGAACACCCCTGAATCGACCACCACGCACCCGGAGAAAGCGAGCCAATCCACCTCGTATGAGATTCCTGCAGAGGGATCGATCGGGCAGGATTCCGGCAGACTGAACACGAGATCCATTTCGGGTGCCATGTATGAAATCGTATCCGGCGGCGGTACCGGATCGAAGTACCACCAGGTTTCGTTACGACAGTTCACATCAAGACTGTCCCAGTTGACACGCGTCCATGCTGTCGGTGCAGCAGGCGGACAGGTAAATGGCGTGAGGTCGCAGATGCTGCTTTTCAGATAGACAGTCGGATCGGGCACCTGTGAGGCGTCAGAGATCGTAGGACAGAATCAAGGGAATAGTTAATGGACACTTCGAGTATCCTTAAGTGGACAAAAGGAGTGAACCATGGACGAACAGCCAGGAGTCGAAAAGGAGAATCGGGAATCAAGCCTTCTCCCGTCGAAAACATCTCAACAGTACAATTGCGAGAGGAGCCCCCGATTTTTATTTGGATTGTATTAGGGTCGTTCGTCTTTCTCGCCCACGAGTTTGCTACGCCGCTTGAGTTGGACTGATGGGAGGGGCGATAGTGAGGACCGGCCACCCTCCCGCCACGTGCGTGAGTCCTGTGCACTCAGCCAGGTGACCCACGGCCATCCTCCCGCTACGTGCGTAGGTCCTGCGCATTCAGCCAGGTGACCCGGGGTGCCATTGCTCCCCCGATGTGGCGGTGACGGGCTTTACCCTTTACACTGTGAGCGTCGCCATCTGTCACAAGGCCGCTTGTGGGGCAAGCCATGTTCTCAGATCGCTTTCGAGTCGCCAGACTACCAATCACAATTCTTACGCTCTTGACCTTTAGCAGTTGTGCGGCCTACCGCCCGATTCCTATCAGCGATAGCGGTGAATTCCCCCAAACCTTTAAAGAAGGTGATGTCGGTCGAAAGGTGTCCTACGTGACCCTCGACGGCAGGATCCACACGGGGAATCTGGTCTCCTGGGGTGTTTCTTGGTTCGAGGTTGAGCGCGTTGGCTCGAACGTGAGGATCCGGCTGTCCGAGGTCCAGCGCCTGAATGTGTCTGAGGGATTAAGTGAGCCACGGACAGTAATATTAGCGCTGACGATTGGGCTTGTGATCGGAGTTGTGGTATTGTCCGCCATCATTTCTCCGGGGGATTTCACATTTGGCCCGAGATGATTCCCCGCTCTTTGGGAATAACATCTGAACTGGTCAGGACCACAAGGCGGCGGGATGCGCGATCCCTGCCAGCCGCCCTTCGCCCGACTCCCACAGGTCCACGCACTTCCCGCCACGTGGGGGAGTCCAGCGCACTCAGCCACGTGACCCACGGCCATCCTCCCGCCACGTGGGCGTGAGTCCTGTGGGCTCGGCCAGGAGATTTTCCGCCTGCTCGGGCGTTCAATCGCTGCGCTCTATGGAATCAAGCTTGGGTCACAATTGCCGTAAGGTCATGCGGGACAACGTAGACAGAATTATTTGGAGGGACTGGTGGTGGTCGCACCGAAATGCCCATGCGGCCGGCGCGGGTCTCGCGATCTATGGCTGGAGACCGTCATCTGTAACTTCTGCAGTAACAACGTTGACGGAGTTAACAGGAGGCACAGGGGTAAGCACAGGCGAGTTCTTTGGGTGACGGATCAAGACCCCCAAAAAAGATCAACTTAATGGTTGACTTGACCGAACGTTCGGTCCTTATTGTGATATAAGGATCTTAGGAAAGGGCACAGACGATGGTCCCACGCAAGATTGGCGATGACATGCTCCTCGATCGGATTACCGAGATCTTTCGTGCCCACGGGTACGAAGGTGCCAGCTTGAGTCGAATTACGGAGGCTACCGGTCTTCAGAGGGCAAGCCTGTACCACCGTTTCCCGGGAGGCAAAGCTGAAATGGTTGCCGCAGTACTTGAACGCACCGGGGAGTGGCTCGGGGCAAACGTATTGGGCCCGCTCTGTCAAAGCGGGCCCCCTCGTGAACGTGTCGAGAGAATGTGCGAACGTTTGAAAGAGTTTTACAGTGACGGGGGGCACTCCTGTCTTCTCGACACCTTGTCGCTCGGAGATGAGGGCAGCGAACTCCGCGCCAGCATTGAGGCGGCCATGACAGCATGGTTTGACGCACTTTCCAAAGTCGCCCGGGACGCCGGCTACAAGCGTGGTGAGGCTCGCAGGCGTGCAGAAGACGCGATGGTTCTCATTCAGGGTGCGCTCGTCGTTACGCGGGCAACCGGAAATCGTAAGCCATTTGCTCGTGCGCTCGATCGTTTGCCAGGTGTACTGACCTGAAAACCGAGGAGTGAGGTATCAAAGTGAAATGGCGAAACGTGGGCTTGAAAGACGGCGGTTTTTTTTACGATAGAAGTGAACCGAACGTTCGGTTCAATCGATGGCCAGGGCAAATGCCTGACGCCAATCAGTTCCAATAGAACCTGAAAGGAGGATGGCAATGGAACACTTCATGATTCACACGCACGATTCCGCTCCGGAGGGAGCGAAGGAGACACTGGTTGCTGTCAAAGGGCGATACGGTTTTCTGCCCAACCTGATGGCGGCCATGGCGGAGGCTCCGCCACTGCTGCGAAGCTACGTCGCAGTAGGTGAGGAATTCGCCAGGGGGACACTCACACCTGTGGAGCAGCAGATCGTGATTCTCGCTGTCAGCCGGCGGCATGAATGCGAGTACTGCGTGGCGGCTCACTCAGGGATCGCCAAGATGGCGGGCATCCCCAAGGAGGAGCTTGACGCTCTTCGGAACGGCAGCCCGCTGCAAAATCCCAGATTCGAGGCATTGCGCCGATTCACCGAAGCCATGGTGGAAAATCGGGGCTGGGTTTCAAACGAGCGGGTCGACGAGTTTCTTCGGGCCGGGTTCACCCGGGCCCAGGTACTTGAGGTGATCCTCGGCCTCGCATTCAAGACCATGAGCAATTTCACGAACCATGTAGTCGGTACGCCGCTTGATAAGGCTTTCGAGGCGTTTGCCTGGAGCTCCGAGGGTGTGACCGAGAAAGGGATCCTGCTATGAGAACGAAATCCATGATCGTCGCATTTCTTTTCGCATCACTCACTCTGCCTGCCGGAAGTGCCTGCGCGGAACCGACACTGTGGGGCATCTACGGTTCGCACAGCCGTCACGACTGTCCGGTCAATAACCGTCAAACTGCGATAGAGGTGGTCGCAATCAGCAAGATGGACCTCCAGCCCCCTGATGGAAAAGTACGAGGTCAACGCGATCGTAGACCAGTACCACTCCGGCCTGGAACACACGTTTCTCTGGGTTGTCGAATCAAGCGCACCACACAAGCTGGAAGAGTTCTGCATAGAGCTTGGCGTTGCCCGCTGGAACGATCTGAAATTCGTCCCCGAGCGCACATTCGCCGACGTCATTACCGATATTCGCGCGATCCATGGTCTGGAGGATTAGAACCGATGGCAAGCCCCTATCACTCAGGTGAGATCGCGGTCCAGGAGCGTGTCGGTGGAAGGCGACAGGGCGAGGCGACCGGGCGATCGATCCGTGATCACATTCCGTCCGCTGCCCGGGAATTCCTCCTTCAACTCCCATTCGTGGTGATCGGAGCATTGGACGAGCAAGGCGAGATGTGGGCAACCTACCTCGCTGGTGAGCCGGGTTTTGTGCGATCCCGGGGAGATCGTGAGGTGGTCATCGAGGGAGGCGTCCTGCCGGGAGAACCACTCGCGGAAACGCTTCGCTCTGTCGGGCGTTCGATCGGAATGATCGGCATCGAGCCGAGCACGCGCAGTCGTATCCGATTGAACGGTCGTATCACCGGGGTCGATGGAAAAGCTGTCACACTCTCAGTGGCGGAAGTCTATGCGAACTGCCCGAAGTACATTCAGGCACGCGATTTCAAACCGACTCCGCCGAGCGATCACGGACAGATCCGAAGCAGCGATCAGCTGGATCCGATCCAGCGCTCCTGGCTCGAATCGGCCGACACCTTCTATATCGCGACGGCTCATCCCGAAGGAGGGGCGGACTGCTCCCACCGGGGGGGGATGCCTGGCTTCGTCCAGGTGCACGACGAGAAGAGACTGAGCTTCCCGGATTACGCCGGCAATTTCATGTTCCAGACACTCGGTAACCTGGAGAGCGATCCGCGGGCTGGACTCCTGTTCGCCGACTTTGAATCGGGAACGATTGTGCACCTCTCCGGAACCGTTCGCGTGGACTGGTCACCCGAGCGACGATCGGACTTCGAGCGTGCAGAACGGGTCGTCGACTTCAACGTGGAGCGGGTGATTGAACGTCCGGGAGTCCTGCCCATTACGGGCACGTTTCTCGAATACTCAAAATTCAACCCGGGAGGCGGCGGAGACATGTCCGTCCCTCGGGGAAATGCAATGAGCTGGACCCGGGAATAAGAGAGCCCCCCTCGATCAAGCGGAAAGCGAGGCACGATCGAGGGGCGGCTCTTCCCTAAGAAGGAGGAGATCATGTCTTTCGAAAGAGTTCGCCAAACCGATTCGGAGAGGCCTACCGGTATCATTCGGATTCTTCTTGGAGCGCTCTTAATTATGACCGGTGTGATGAAACTGGCCGTACCTATGCTGGCGACAGCCTGGGCCGGTCAGCTGATCGCCGCTAACCTACCGTTCCGTACCGTGACGCTCTGGACAGTGCCATTCGTCGAGATTGCGTTGGGGGGGATGCTACTCGCGGGTTTCTTCGCTCGTCCGTCCGGCTTCGCTGTAATCGGCATCATGATCGTCGCCACGTACACGCACCTGGTTGTCGACAATCCGTCGCTCTTCCCTCTTCAGCCGAGTGAACCAGTAGTTCCTATGGTCGTCATCACAATGAGTATCCTGATCCTGTTCCGGGGCGCGGGCGCGTGGAGCCTGGACCTGAGAGCGACCGAGTCTGCAGGTCGGTGATCAATCGATCAGCCGCAGACTGGTTCTAATCCGATAGGGTTTGGGAAGACGCGAAGAGACCCGGAGCCACGGTTCCGGGCTTCTTGCAGCAAAGACGCCACTAGTAGCCCACCAAACGACCCTTTACTCAATAACAGATCTGAGAATGACTTTGTCTAAACGGACAAAGCTTTACGATCCAATATGTTAGTGTTATCATGTCTGGGCAGGAAGGCCAGGATCGACGAACTTCCTCCTCGACTCACCGTAAACATCAACGGAGAAAAAATCGTGGCCGCCAGGATCATGGTTGTAGATGACGAACCTGACCTCGAGCTTCTCATCCGGCAAAAATTCAGAAAAAAGATCCGGAGCAAAGAATTCGACTTTGTCTTTGCCAATAGCGGCGTCGAGGCGATCGAGAAGATCAAGAACGATGGTGAGATCGATGTTGTTCTGACCGACATCAACATGCCGGAAATGGACGGCCTTACTCTCCTCGACGAATTAGGGGAGATGAATCTCATGCTCAAGGCCGTCATCGTGTCCGCCTACGGGGACATGGAAAACATTCGAACGGCGATGAACCGCGGTGCTTTTGACTTTGTGACCAAGCCGATCGATTTGAACGACCTCGAGACTACGATCAACAAATCTCTTCAGGAGCTCCAAACTCTTAAGGAGGCTGTTCGCTCCCGGGATAAACTGGTCGCAATCCAGAGTGAACTGGATATCGCGACGAAGATTCAGATGTCTTTACTTCCCCAGACCTTCCCCGCCTTCCCTGATCGCAAAGAGGTCGACGTATTCGCAAAAATGACTGCGGCCAGAGAGGTCGGAGGGGATCTCTATGACTTTTTCTCAATAGACAAGCACAGGATCGGCTTCACAATCGGAGATGTTTCGGGCAAAGGCGTGCCGGCCGCGATGCTCATGGCGATCAGCAAGACATCGCTCAGGGCTAAAGCGATGGAGGGGGTTTCTGCCGACGCCTGCCTCACAGCGTTGAACAATAATCTGGTCGAAAACAGCCTGCCCGAAATGTTCGTCACCATCTTCTACGGTGTTTTGGACACGCGGAACGGAAGCCTCGAATACTGTAACGGAGGCCATAACCTCCCTTATCTCCTCAGTCACGATGGCCAGGTCGAAGAGCTGGAAAACGTAGGGGGGCTATTCGTCGGATTTCGAAAGGATGAAGAATACGAATGCAAGACGGTTGTCCTTGAACCAGGCGACGCCATCTTCCTGAATACCGATGGTGTAACCGAGGCCTTCGATTCGAATGACGAGATGTTCGGCGATGCAAGGTTGGGGGCCTGTTTGAGGCGAGTTGGAAACTTGTCACTCGAAGAGATCGTTGCTGCTGTGAACACCGAGGTACAGCTTTTTTCGAAAGATGTTCCCCAGGCGGACGACATTGCCTGTCTCGCCCTCAGATACAATGGTTAGACGCACGACTAGTGGAGGTACGCCGACATGAACCGGACAACAAATTTTATCGTGTGCATTGTGATGCTGTCAGCTCTGGTATACGGTTGCAATAGTCCGACCGTTTCAGACGGCGCTCGACTATCGGACGAGAGGCCGGGAGCTGTTTTAAAGGCACCGGGACCCACTGATGTTCTTCTTAACGGCTACCAGGTTCACTATGACGGACGATCATATGACAGTGTCAACGACCAGACGACTTTCTCCTACACTGTATCAGGGACCGGGGTCCCACCGGATTTGAGTCGTTTCCATGTCGAAATTCCGGATTGTGATCCAGCCATGGTCGTCGCCTCGACCGTTCCTTCACGATCGTTCTGGCATCTGGACCCGGGCACGGGACTCAGTGGAATCATGTGGAGCCAGCGCCTGGGTTCGGGCGATACGCGTTCATACTCGCTTACATTGGACGGCATCGTCTTCGATGGAACGACACGAGCCCTCGTCAGTGTCGGCAATAACTCCGAGGGAATGACGCATTCCATTCTTAAGGTTGGAAGCGGGTCTGAAGTGGGAGACATCGCCGGTCCGACCTGTATTTTCGACGTCTCGGGGACTGTCTTTGTGGATGCCGACGAGGACACGAACCGGGATTCCACAGAATCGGGAATCGCGGGCGTCACCGTTGTCCTCAAGAAGTCGGGATTGGTAGTTGCATCCGTCAGAACGGATGCCGATGGCGATTATCTATTTGCGGACCAGCCGGTGGGGAGCTATGTAGTCGAGATCAATACGCTCACAAGCGATCCAGGCGACTTTAACGAGCAGCTGTTCGGCGCATTTGTGGGCGATACGGCCACAGCGGTAACGATCGGACCTGATTCACCGAATAATGACTTCGACTTCTTGACGAATGCCGAGGAGATCGTCCTTGATCTGAATTCCGGGGAATTGGAGGCTACAGGGCTTCCTGCAAAGTTCTGGAGGAAGGAACTCCGCCGTGCTCTTCACTATGGGAACGGCAACCCCACCTATACACCTGAAGAGATGCTCGGTTTTCTTGTCGCAATCAATGGGCTTTTTCTTGAGGATCCTTTTCAATTTGATGTTGACCCGGACCCACTGGTGGGGTTCAGTAAAGCTCTGGCCATATTGAAGAACAATCCGAAGTCTGATATCGACAGATTGCGGAAGGAGCTTCTGGCGACGGAGTTCAATGAAGTCAGCGGCAAGTTGATTGTCGATGCCGGAGGGCTTCAGGGCGTGTTGATCTCGTGGGGGGAGGCGCTGGTTGCAGCGGAGCTCGGGCTGCCGGTTTCAGGTACGCAAAAGACGGCAATCAGCCTTTCAGCGGCAGCCGATGTGTTCAGCCGGCTCAACGAAAGTTCCGGTGGGGGTACGCCGGGCGGCTAGGCCGCCGGCCGATCAAATTCGACAATGCAAACACGATTTGGAATCGGGGGGGAATTCCCCCCGATTCTTGTTTTGGCAAAATTGTTTAGCAAGGGTCCTAACTCTCCTCACAATCATTACTGCAATTATCGCTCCTTTACCGGCCCGGAGCCAAGAACTGACATTCACCCAATATACGCCCGAGAATGAAGTCAACCCTTTGCCTTCAGCGGAGATTCATAAGGTCTACCAGGATCGGTTGGGCTACATATGGCTGGCGGTATTCTCATCCGGTCTGATTCGCTACGACGGCAATTCAATGATCCGATACACGACAGAGGATGGACTGCCCGACCTCGGTGTATGGGAAATACTGGAGGACGCCGCCGGCCGCCTTTGGGTAGGAACAAACACCGGCCTAGTGGTTTCGGACATGCCGCTCGCCTCGTATACTCACGGTCAACGCATTACCTTTTCAGCCACCATCGGCGCTGCAGTGCTCCCGAAGACTATGGTATTCAAGAATAGACTGGCTGTCGACACCCGTGGCGGGGTGTGGGTGGGAACGCGTGATTCCGGCATCATACGGTACCGTTTCAATCAGGGGCCCTCGGTCTCGGTAGATACGATCGAAACGCAAATTCATGGGGCAAGTGAAAACATTGCCATTCATTCCATCCTGGTTCGGAAGGACGGCTCCGTATGGGTCGGTCTCGGCGGCGGCGACTTGTTGGTGTTCCCGAGGGACTCGTCTCTCTTCGAAATACTTCCTTCGAGCCAAACTCTCTTAGTCTCAGATGTGAATACCATTCATGAGAGCCCATCGGGCATTCTCCTGGGTGGTTGCAGGGATGGTTTTGTGTGGAAGCTGAAAGAAGAAAACGGTCGGAGGAGCATCGAGCAGTTCAGCCGCGCGCTCAGGACCAATATCTCGACTATCCTCGTGAGTTCAGACAACACAGTCTGGGTCGGAAGCGAGGGCTCAGGGGTTCTGGCAGCCGGTCTGTCCGGCGGCAGTCCGCATACGGTTTACACCAGAAGCAATGGGTTGCTGAGCGAACACATCAGTCACATATTCGAAGATCGCGAAGGGAACATCTGGTTCGCACAATCCGGCGGGGTTTCGAAGCTGCGGTTCGACTATGCGGCTTTTCAAAACTTCACCGCCAATTCAAATGGGGGCGAGGTGCCGGTCCTGACCTCACCCTCTATCAACGCCGTACTTCCGTTGCTGGACATAGGTCTCCTTTCCGGCGTTTGGGTGGGGACCTCCGAAGGAGGTGTAGTCTGTATCGGCTCCGGAGATCGGGTCGCGGCTTTTGACGCTGACATGGGCCTTCGCAACAATCGGGTAAACGGCCTACTCCTCGATGAAAAAGGTCGACTCTGGATTGGTACGGCCCGCGGGATTAACTGTCTGACTCTGGAGTCCGGATTCCGGGCTCCGGATTCCCGGGAGAGTCGTGCCATATCGTTCCGCGGCAGGAACGGGCTGATTACCGGATACCGCCGCACCACGGTCTTCTCTTGCAGGTCCTTTCACATACCCTTGGAGACCGGGATGGATCGGACCATTGAGAGTCTCTGGTTCCCCGGATATCAGAATATCTATTGTCTCGTCAGCGGAGAATGGTACGTATTCAAGGAGAGTTCCGGACTGCCGAACACCTCATACCAGGCCGTCGCGATTGATGAAGAGGGAAGACTCTGGGTCGGAACGAGAGACTCCGGGCTCCACCGAAGCAGAATCCCCATCTCTCTTTCGATGCTACGAAAAACGGCTTCCGCCGAAGTGGAGTATCAACTGGGCACGGGTGCTGGACTATTCGGGAAGGAGATCACGTCCCCACTTTTCGAGGAGGTTTGGTCTCGATCATTCGGCGCACCGACCGACAATATAGAGACGTTGATCTGGCGGGACTCAGTCCTTTGGGTCGGTACCGCCGAAGGGCTGGTCGCTCTCGAGGGCGCTCCGCTCCGAATGACGAGTCATCTCACTTTGAGTGATGGTCTCGGCGCGAACAACGCCACCAGTATGGCGTTCTCCCCGACCTCGGGAACTCTTTGGGTCGGTACGAACGGGGGCTTGACGGAGATCGATCCGAAAGCACGCCGGGTTATGCAAACGGTCACAAAGCAGGATGGTCTCGTTGACAACGAGGTCTGGTACTACGGATCGGTTTCGGTCGACAGCGAGGGCACGGTCTATTTCGGAACTGCCAAAGGTCTTGCCACCTACCGGCCTCATCTTGATCGGTCGAACAGGGTCAATCCGGTCCTTCGTGTCAGCGACGCATCTTTCACGCAAGACTATTGGGGGAACAACGAATTCTCCATCAGATACGCTGCGCTTTCTTTCTCCGACGAACGCCAGATTCGATACAAGACCCGCCTGGTCGGGTATGATAAGGCCTGGTCCCCGGAAAAACCTGACGTTCGCATTCGGTATACCAACCTTCCCGCGATTTTCTTCAGCAAGAAATATGTGTTCAAGGTTCTTGCCGGCAATGCAGACGGTCTGTGGACCGAGGACCCTCTGCAGTATTCATTTGTCGCGCAGCCCGGGATTTGGTTTCGGTGGTGGGCATTTCTGTTGCAACTGACGCTGCTCGCCGGCGTCGCGTTCTCGCTCCATAAACACCGTACCGGGCAGCTCAAACAGCGGGCCAGAGTTCTTGAGCGAACGGTGGAGGAGAGAACAGTCGAGATCCAGGCCAAGGCAGAGGAACTCGAGGAGAAGAATGCCGAAATCCTGCGAGCGCAGAAGCAGCTCATTGTGCAGGAAAAACTAGCTTCTTTGGGATCATTGACAGCCGGTATTGCGCACGAGATCAAGAACCCGTTGAACTTCGTCAATAACTTCGCGCAGCTCTCCGTTGAGCTTGTCGAAGAGCTCCGGGAGGATATCGAAAAGAACAAGCAGAATCTGGACAAGGAGACCGCTGAGAATATCGACGAGATTCTTCAGGACCTCGAGCAGAATGTATCCAAGATAAATGAACACGGAAAGCGCGCCGATAACATTGTCCACGGCATGCTTCTCCACTCGCAGGGGCAGAAGGGCGAGCGACAGCAGATTGACTTGAACGCCTTGCTGGATGAGCAGGTCAATCTCGCCTATCACGGTATACGTGGCAAGGATACGAAATTCAATGTGACCCTCGAGAGGAATTACGATGATTCTGTCGGCCTGATTGATGCGGTTCCCCAGAATCTTAGCCGAGTCTTCTTGAATATTTTAAACAACGCCCTTTACGCGGCGTTCAACAAGACAGTGGATGGGGGGGGCGATTACGTGCCGATCGTTTCCGTGTTTACAGAGAGCAAGGGTGATCAAGTTCAAATCCGAATCAGGGATACGGGAAACGGAATCCCCGAGGATATTCGAGAGAAAATCTTCAATCCGTTCTTCACCACGAAACCGACTGGGCAGGGAACGGGGCTCGGGCTCTCGATAAGTCACGACATCGTAGTCGAAGAGCACATGGGGGAGATCCGGGTGGAAACGGAACAGGGAAGCTTTGCCGAGTTCATCATCAGTCTTCCGAAATCGTGGAAAACGACCTGACGGTTTGCCGCGCCAACCAGTTAACTACCAATCGCCGAGAAGCAAATACAGAATGAAGGGCGCCGCACACCGGTGTCAATCGAGCGGCAATGTCAAGCGGGCGAGTTACTGCAGGGGCAATCTATCAGTGTGTATGGAACGACCGGCTCGCGATCGTAAGCTCATGCCATCATTATGGTGGCAGAGTGGGCTCATTGGAGCCAATGTTCGCGGGTTGACTCCGGAGGCGTCAGAGCCG
>JALGYY010000036.1 GCA_025782575.1 bacterium | reverse complement strand
ACGCCATTTTGCCGGGGCGGGGAGCACTCCATCAAGAATCTGCGTCTTCTCTGTGGTAAACACAACCGACTGGCGGCTCGCAAGATGGCACTTTCGAATCGTTGATCGGCGGGGGGGGGCGCGAATCTCGAGAGAAACGCATACGTCTCCGGACAGCCCCCAAAGCATTGCGGCCGAGCAGCTTCCCCTTCACCGCGAGCCGGCGATGGAGCTGGAGAGGGGTTGTTTCAGTCATCTGTGGAGCGCAGCACGGCGGCGTAAGTCATGAACTTTCAATTCGATCGAACTATCGGACACTACGCCTACGAGTTCCCCACGACGGTTCTTCCCACACACAACCGCCGGTCGGAAAACCTCAAAAGGCCCGAGGCTTTCGCCCCGGGCCTTGCTGCTTTCTTGAACTTGTCACCGGGCGATCCTGCCCCGGTGCCGGTTCCTGTCGGGCTTACGCCTTCAGGTTCCGGATCGCGGCCATGCTCGTGTCGTGAAGGGACTTCATGATGTTCGTCATGGTCTGGAACATCTGCTGACGCTTCTGCATGAGCGACTGGAGCTGCGACTGCAGGAGCTGCAGGTTCGGCTTCTTGCCGGCGTTGGCGCCACCGGCACCCGCTCCGCCCTTACCGCCACCACCACCGAGCAATCCACCAAGGATCCCGCCCGCTGCATTTCCGATCATTCCGCCGATCGGACCACCGAAAGCGGTACCGGCTATTCCGCCAATCGCCTTGAAGATCCCGCCGAACATCCCGCCGCCCGACTTGCCGGACTTCTTGGAGCCCTGCTGCTTCATGGCGCTTTCGATCTGCTTCATCTTGTCTTCGATCTGCTTGTCCATGTGCTTGGAAAGCTTGGCCATCAGAAGCATGAGCTTGTCTTCGAGGGTCAGGTTCGGATTGGAGAGTACGCTCTCTGAGGAGTCAGCTCCACCCGCGGCACCGGCGCCACCTGCACCAGCCGCACCAGCCGCACCACCAACGATGTTACCGATGTTGCTGATTCCCTTGAAGATGTTGCTGATCGCATTGGCCGGATTCCAGCCCGGGGTGAAGGCACGCCCAATCAGGCCGGACAGGTTCTGGTGGCCTGGGGAGAGATGCGAGCCTCTTACCGTGCGGTACTTGGTGGCTACGCCGTCGGCGCGACCGTCACGAAGGTCGGCACGAATGGCACTCATGTTCCTGTAAAGTTTGCCGCGGTAGAGATATCCGCTCTTGCCGAGACGAATCGGGCGACGGAAAGAACCGCGGTACTGGCGACCCGAAATCCGGCCGCGAAGCTTGAGACCGAAGAACCGGCGTCCGGTTTTGTAGGACTGGCCGACGCGGGCCTGGGTGCCGACGCGGCTGCGATAAGCGTAGGTGCGGGACCAGCGATGAAGATGCGGACCGTGGCAACGAGCGCGGTGAACGCATCCACGAGAGAAACCCCGTCGCCCACGGGCGCCGGTGATGGCATCGAACTGTTTGGTCGAGAGACCGCTGTTCAGATCAGCGATGTTCCGGTAGAAGCCGGAGAGGTCGCCCCTCTTCAGATCGATCATGGCGCCGATCTTGTCGCCGAACTGATCCGGCAATCCGAGTGAGTCGAGGTAGCGGTTGACCTGCGTTCCGTAACTGTTGGCTCCTGTGTTGACGTGCATTGTACTTTCTCCTTAGTAAAAAGTTTTGAGTCTGTGAGGGATCTTTCATGTGACCCCTCTGACGCTTACGACCCACTTATCACCAGGAGGGAGGAGCTTGTTGCGCGAAAAATGGAAAAACTGGAGAAAGGACGAAACCGGGAGACGGTCCCGGCGGGCAAGCCAGCTCTAATTAACACTATTACAATAGGTTAGGGGATAAAGCCGCTCAAAGATCCAGCAAAACCAGGCGCAGAGATGCCCTCAGGGACCTGTTTCTTCTACTATATAGGCTGGAACTGGGCCGAATGGTACGCCCTACCGCACCCCCACACTGAGCCTATCGGCACGGAGTTCCCCCGCTCCCTGGTAGAAAACGCTGCTCATGATGAGTGCCCGGTCGTTCAGCGTGGATCGGACCCTGACGCTCCGGATCCCCGAAGTGATTGTAAAGCCGAGCCATGTCGTTTCAGCACCCTTCGCGATTCCGAACAGACCGTGCTTCCGACCGTTTCCATCTTTCACAATCAGCGCGAACGGCATATCGCCCATTCCATCGAGCCTGAAAAGTGCTCCACCAGTTCCGGGAGGGAACTTCATCAGTCCGCCCGGCTTCATATGGAGAGTGACATTCTGCTGCACGCAAAGCGCCTGCGGGCAGAGAAACGTCTCCAGACAGGCAGGGTGAGAGAAAACGACTTCGGTAAGCTGAAGCGGATTCGATATGGGATCGAACGGAAAACCGGCGCAGCTTGACCCTAGAACGGGGAGGCTCTCGAAATCGATTTCAATCGCGAATCCTACCGCCTGTTCGAACGTCTCGCGATCTCGATAGACACGAATTCGCTCGGTGGGAGGATCGAATACCTGAGTGGGCCCTTTTGCCCGGCCGATTTCAGAAGGAGCGGTAATTGAGGACTCCTGATTGCCGCACCCGGCCAGCAGCCCGGCCACGAGCAGTGCCGGAACGATTATTCCGCGCATCATTGCATACACTCCTTCCCCTGATCCAAGCCAGGAGAAACCCGTTTGTACGATACCCCGTTACGAGTATCGGCGGGGTGATCAGGAACTTTAGCCCTTTGGGACGGCGGCCCGAGCAACCCCGTTTCTTCTCGCCAAATCTGCTCCAAAGTGTCATATTGCTCGGCAATTCAAGCGAACCGGGCCGTTTGCACCGCAACCTATGGAGAAGACTGATGATATCGCCCATCCTTCGTATCGTTTTTGCCGCGTTGGCCGTGATCGCCATTCAGGCCGGCACCGCCGCCGGGACTGAGAGCTCCAGACCGATTCAAGTCTCCCTCTTCAACCCGGTACAGATTTTCCCGGAGGAAGAGTCCATCAAGGGGTTACGGCTCAATCTTATCTATGGCTCTAATCGGAATCTGACCGGGATCGACGTGGGCCTTGTGAACCGGACGACGGGAGAAGTCGTCGGGCTTCAATACGGTCTGGTGAACTATTCTGAGGGTCACGGATTCGGATGGCAGGATGGCTTCGTCAATATTACCCAAGGACATTTCGAAGGTCTGCAGACCGGGTTCTTCAATCACGCCGGAGACGGCGGAGGTCTCATGTGGGGTCTCATCAACACCACGAATCACATGCACGGCGTTCAAATCGGTTTCTTCAACATGACCAATTCAATGAAAGGCCTTCAGATAGGTCTCTTGAACATCATTCGGGACAAGGGGACGCTTCCCGTACTCCCGATTCTAAATTGGCGCTTTTGAAATTGCTTTCACTGTAAGGCAGCCGGGCAATGTCTCCCACGCGAAACCCGCCCCCACACTGTCTGGACAAGTTGTGCAAAATCCGCTAATCTGAAAACGGCGTTCCATATAGTAGCCGGCCAATTGCTCCTTCTCCCCGGGAGTTGATGCTGTGAAGCCCGTCCCCTCATCAGCCTCTTCCTCTTCACACCCGCCGACGTCGAGGTGCGGCCTCGACAGAACCACCGGCGAATCGGCCCCCTCCATCGATCCGGGTGACAACCACGAAGCGGTGATCCGTTGCATCGAGCAGGTTCTTACGAGCGGGGGCATAAAGAAATGCGCCGTGTGGGACGAACTCACGCAACACATGCCGGTTCTTCTCTGCGCCTGGGATGACACGCCAGCTCCCCTCGTCTGGAACCGTGAATGCACCCGGGTCACGGGATTCGTCGCTGAGGAGATGGTCGGGAAGAAAGATGCGCTCCAGCGACTCTATCCCGATCCGGACGACCGGAAAGAGACCATCGAACGATGGAGTAAGCTCGACTACCGATTTCGCAATCATGAAGAGAGGTGGACCTGCCGGGACGGCTCTCGGAAAATCATCTCCTGGACCAGTCTTCCTGACCATCTGAATCTTTCCGGCTGGAAGTTTTTTGCGATCGGCATGGACATCACGGACTTCACGCAAGCCCGCGAAATGCTTTTACAGGAAGCACACGCCGAACTACGATATCGCGAACTTGTCGATCATGCCCCGATCTGCATCCATGAGATCGACCTGGCTGGAAAATTCACATCCATCAATCGGGCGGGGCTCGATTTTCTTGGAATCGATAAAGATGAAGATGTCATCGGAACCTGCGTGTTCGATATCGTTCTGGAAGAGGAACGGGATCGCCTTCGGGGCCATTTTGAAAAAGCGCTTGCCGGTGAGTCATCTGATTTTGAATTCACTGCCATCACCCGGCGGGGGCACCGGCAATTCTCGTCGAACTTCGTCCCCATTCGAAACGATGCCGGTCAGGTCTCCAAAATCATGGGGATCACACGGGACACGACAGAGCAGGGAATTGTCGCGGCACGGCTGCAGGAAAGTGAAGAGCGCTACCGCACTTTGATCGAGAGCTCTCCTGTTCCGATTCAGCTTCATTGTGATGGAAAATTCGTCTACGTGAACGATGCGGCTGTGCGCGCGCTCGGTGGAGAGTCAAAACAGGACTTCATCGGCAAACAGATCCTCGACTTCGTACATGAAGACTGGGAGCAGATCGTCACCAATCGTGTGTCCTCTATCTACGCCAAACAGAATCAGGCCGAAGTTCTGGAGGAAAAATTCATCCGTCTCGACGGTCAGGTTATCGATGTCGAGGTCTCCGGTACGATTACCGATTACGGCGGAATACCAGCCTGCCTCGTTGTCTTCCGTGATATCTCCGATCGAAAGAAAGCGGAACGGGATCTCCGAGAGAGCGAGGAACGATCCCGTGTGATTTTTGAGGAGGCTGGAATCGGTGTGGCCACCTGCGCCCTGGGGGGTGAGATCCTGAGAGTGAACCGGAAGCTGTGCGACCTGTTCGGTTACTCCCCGGAAGAATTCGCCGGGCGATCGATCTACGACCTGAACCACCCCGACAACCGCCAGGTAAGCGTTCAAAAGTTCTGGGAATTTGTTGAATCGGGCCAGAACCGCCATCAAGTCGGAAAGAGATTCATAAAGAAAGATGGCTCCACACTATGGGGTCGACTGACCTTGACCTTGCTGCGGGACCGTAACGGAAACCCCGAATCTTCGATCGAAATGATTGAAGACATTACGGAACAGAAAAAGGCGGCCGGGGAAAAGGCGGAACTCCAAGCTAAACTGCGGAGGGCGCAGCGACTTGAAACGATCGGCACTCTGGCCGGCGGAATTGCACATGACTTCAACAACATACTGGTGCCTATCCGTGGATATACCGAGCTTGCACTCCAGGACGTGCCGAAGGATAGCCGGCTCTACACCGACCTCGAACATGTGCTGAAAGCGGCAAACCGTGCGCGCGATCTCGTGAAACAGATCCTCATGTTCAGCAGGCAGGGCGAACATGAGCGGCGACCGCTTCACCTTCGGAAGATCGTCAGCGAGGCACTTCAACTGCTGAGAAGCACTCTTCCCAAGTCGATCGAGATCCGCGGGAAGCTGGAAGAGGAGAATTGCCTGGTAGTAGCTGATGAAACGCAGATCTACCAGGTCGTCATGAATCTGTGCACGAACGCCTTTCAAGCCATGCAGAACGTGGACGGCGTATTGGAAGTCAGTCTGACCACTGCTGACCTCGGACCCGACAGAGCACGGCCCCTCTCCAACCTTTCGGAAGGGCGGTATGTCGTGCTTGAAGTAAGCGATACCGGCCACGGAATGGACGAGGTTACTCTGGACCGTGTATTCGAGCCGTTTTTTTCTACCCGTAATGCGGGCGAAGGGAGCGGCCTCGGGCTTTCGGTCGCCCATGGCATCGTGACCGGCCATGGTGGAGCCGTAGCCATCGAAAGCCGCCAGGGGATCGGCACATCGGTCTTCGTCTATCTGCCGTGGAGCGATCTCGAAGTTGCCGAAGAAGAGCCGAATAACGCCCCGGTGCTTACAGGGACGGAGCAAATTCTTTTTGTGGATGACGAGATCGAGATCGCAAACCTGGGGAGTGATATGCTCAAGCGCCTTGGCTACCGGGTGAGCACATTCACAAGCAGCACCGAAGCCCTGAAACAGTTCGAAAGCTCGCCCGATGAGTTCGATCTCATCATTACCGATCAAACCATGCCGGAATTGTCCGGACTCGAACTTTCACGGAGATTATTGCGTATCCGCCCTGAAATCCCGATTGTTTTGATGACAGGGTATAGTGAAGGGGTCTCTCAGAAGCGGGTTCTCGACGCCGGAATCAAGCGCTATCTGATGAAACCGATCCCGCCGAGGGAGCTCGCCAGCGCCATTCGTGATGTTCTGGACGGTACGGCAAAGGAGGTTTGACAGTGGCACGCATTCTTGTCGCTGACGATGACGGCGAAGTAAGGGGAATGATCCGCGAAATGCTCGAGCGGGCGGGGCACGAAGTCATCGAAGCTTCCAACGGAGTGGAACTGACGCGGCTCTTCTATCAGAACCCGACTGATGTAGTCGTGACAGACATCATCATGCCGGAGAAAGAAGGTCTCAGCACGATCCTCGAGCTCAAACGCTTTATCCCGGATGTGAAAATCGTGGCGATCTCCGGCGGGGGAATCGCGCCTCCAAGGAACTATGTAGACTGGGCGATCGCGTGCGGTGCGGATAAGGGCTTTATCAAACCGTTCGAGCGCCAGGAGTTCCTGGACGCAGTGGAAGAATTGATCGCGAGTTGATTTCTTCGGCCACTTCGACAGCACCGTAGACGCGGATCGCGGTCGCCTTCGCTTCTTTCAGTAGTTCCGCCGCTCTCCTGTTTAGAGATCGCTGCATCCCGCCCTGTTGATCGACCCCGCCCCCGGTTTCTCTCACGACACTGTTCCGATCATCAAGAAGAATGCGGCGCAGCATAGCCAGATCATTGAACTCGCCGAGTGCTTTCGCGAGCAGGTCGAGATCGTGCTCCCACAATCCCAGCGGATCGGGATAACTCATCGCGAGCAGCCGGCTTTGATACCAGAGGTCCTTCGCTCTCTTCCTCCAGGTATGCACCCGCTTATCGGTAGGCTTCTTTACCGCCCGACGCCTTGCCCGCCGTCCCCTTCGATACGCGCGGGCTACTCCCCGTGCCAGAACTTTCTCACCATCGGAAGAGAGCGGCCAATCTGTCAGGCGACTTCGAGCATCCTTCAGAATCTCCACCAGATTGCCGGCCATGGCCTCATGTTCGTGGTTTCTGGAACGAAGGTCATTCCGCGCCGTAAAAAGCACTTCACGTAACCGGGCTATCCCTTCCGGCGGAACATCTCGATCGACCGTTTCAAGCAAGCCGAGCGCTTCCAGCATGGCATCTGCGTCTCTGAGAGGGGATAACATCCGGCCGGCATTCCGAAAAACACCATTCTCGCGTTTGTAAAACGGGGGAGCGTCGGCACGAGCCAATCGAATGATGGCGCGTATCTTCTTGAAATTCTTGCGTGAAGTATGAATCGTTTCTTCGGAGATCGGTTCCGGTCCGTCCAGAATCCCGCTCGCTTCGTCAATAAGCCCGCCGACAATCCGGCGGACGGAAGCGGAGAAGGATTCAGACGGTAGAAACTGGAAAACAGCGGGGCTCATGGGGAAACTATATCACGGCTACGCTTTTAGATTCTGGAGCGCATTTAGATCTGTCGACTCCTCAAATGCCCACTTATCCCTCGAATCCGGCCTCTGTCGCGAGGATACAGGGGGAAAAGGAGACAATCTCTTTCCATAATATGCTTTGGAAGCAACTCCTGAGCGAATCCCCCTGATAAGTGGGTATCAATCACAAATCGGTCTGATGACCCAAACAGTCAAGGGAGAACAAGATGGCGATCAACATCAACAACTCGAACGTAGCGGCCCAGAAGTGGAACACGTCAACAAACACTCAGCCGCAGGCCACACCACAGAAGACGGCAACCTCGAAGGCCTCCGTCAATGTAGCCGCTACATTTGTGAACCCGGACAATGCGATCAAGGCAGATCTCAAGAATCGCTTCGCTGCGAAGTTCGGCTCCCTCGCCGGCGACAAAGCGGCATTCCACAAGTTCACTGCCAAAGTCTTTGGAAACGGCTATGACAAGAAAGCCGCCGAAGGTCTTCGCCAGAAGGCGATCAAGGGCGACTACAGCTGGCTTCCGGCGATCAAGTTCGTCGATCGCTCCACGCTCCAGGGAGCGAACGGTGCTTACGCCGCAAAAGACAACACGGTCTATCTGGCCGGCGATCTTCGGAAAAGCCCGGCCCTCGCTGCGCAGACTCTTACCGAAGAGGTGGGACACCACATCGATACGCTGGTGAACAAAAAAGATACGCCGGGCGATGAAGGGGAGATGTTCCGCCGGGTACTGAACGGTGAGAAACTGAGCCAGGCTCAGGTGAACAGCATTAAAACCGAGAACGACCATGGTGTTCTGACCATCAACGGCAAGAAGACGGAAGTGGAGTTTTTCTTCAAGAAACTCCGTAAGAGCTTCAAAAGAATCACCCGCAGTGTGAAGCGTGGGTTCAAGTCGGTTGCGCGTGGTGTAGGCAGCGTCGCCAAAAGAGTCATCGGTGGCGCTACCAAGATTTTCAAGAAGGTTGTAAGCATTCCGAAGAAGATCTTCAGCACAGTGCGAAATCTCGCAGGCAACATCTTCAAGAAGGTGCTCAGTTTCCCGAAGAAAATCTTCGGCACAGTGCGGAACCTCGTAAGCAACATCTTCAAGAAGGTGCTCAGTTTCCCGAAGAAAATCTTCGGCACAGTGCGGAACCTCGTAAGCAACATCTTCAAGAAAGTGCTCAGCTTCCCGAAGCAGATCTTCGGTTCGCTCCGGAACATCGCGAGTAACATCTTCAACAAGGTGCTCAGCTTCCCGAGGCAGATCTTCGGTTCGCTCCGGAACATCGCGGGTAACATCTTCAACAAGGTGCTCAGCTTCCCGAGGCAGATCTTCGGTTCGCTCCGGAACATCGCGGGTAACATCTTCAACAAGGTGCTCAGCTTCCCGAAGCGGATCTTCGGTTCGCTCCGGAACATCGCGGGTAACATCATCAACAAAGTGCTCAGCTTCCCGAGGCAGATCTTCGGTTCGCTCCGGAACATCGCGGGTAACATCTTCAACAAAGTGCTCAGCTTCCCGAGGCAGATCTTCGGTTCCCTCCGGAACATCGCGGGTAACATCTTCAACAAGGTGCTCAGCTTCCCGAAGCGGATCTTCGGTTCCCTCCGGAACATCGCGGGTAACATCTTCAACAAGGTGCTCAGCTTCCCGAAGCGGATCTTCGGATCGCTCCTCGGTGGCGCGTCCGGTTTGATCGGGAACGCGTTCGGGTTTGCCAGAAACCTGCTGAGCCCGGCCACGAATCTCTTCCAGAATCTTCTCGGACTCATCCGGTAGTCGGGGGCCAGGTATGATCGCAGGGGCCGGGTGGAAGCGATTCCGTCCGGCCCTTCATCAGTAGGGCACGAATTTCCCGGTGTCGGGTACAATGGGGAGAGTCACAGGCAGGAGAACTCACCATCCGTCTTCAACAGACCGAACCCAAGAGCATACTGACCCGCACGTCGGGCTATCTGAAGACCATCTGCTCCCACTCACTTCAGCCCTATCGGGGTTGTACTTTCGGCCGGTCGCTTTGCGGTGTCGGTTGTTACGTGCAGCACAACCATTATCTGACTCGAGGGGCGGAATGGGGGGCGTTTCTAGATGTCCGAAGGAACGCCGCGGCACTCTATCGCAAACAATTCGAGAAGGAACGCGCCTGGGGACGAAAGTCACGGGATCAATTCTCCATTTTCCTGTCGAGCTCTACAGACCCTTTCCTGCCGCAGGAGCGAAAAGAGGGGATCACTCGATCGGTTCTGGAAGCGATGCTCGACAGACCGCCTGACGAGCTCATAATCCAGACTCACTCCGATCGCGTGCTGGACTGTGCCGGACTCCTCGAACAACTCGACCGGAAATGCAATCTTCGCATTCATATCTCGATCGAGGGGGATCGGGAGCGCCTTCCCGGATTGCCACCACCCGCCTGTTCGATCGACCGCCGTATGGAAGCGGCTTCTCTACTCAAGCGCCGTGGCATTTCAGTGGTCATTACGGTCGCCCCGCTCCATCCGCTCGCCGACCCGATTGCGTTCTTCACACGAATCGCCTCCTGCTCGGATGCCGTCGTGATCGATCACTTCATTGAAGGGGACGGTTCCAAAAACGGATCCCGCACACAGCGAACCGAACTTCCCACAGCAATGGAGGTTGTCGATTCAACCTGTACCTCGTTAGACTACAGGGAACAGATCGTCGCCCTGGCGCGGGGAATCCTGCCCGGCCGTGTCGGCGTAAGCATGGAAGGATTCGCGGGCCGGTATCTTCCCGACTAACCCGCGAGCAAAGGAGAAATACTGAATGAACTTTATCAAGAAATTCTTCGGCGGAGCGGATTCTTCCGCTGCCGAGTCATCGAAGGACAATATCGAACACGATGTTCGCGTGGCCACCTGCGCGATCTTTATTGAGATGGCCGGCATTGACGGCGAGTTCAGTGATGCCGAGCGGAACCGAATCGTAACGCTCCTGCAACAGCAGTTTGATCTTTCTCCGGAACACGCGGCGGAACTGCAGAAAGTAGCGGGAGAAAAGCTGGAAGGAAGCATCGACATCTGGCAATTCACAAATCGAATCAACCAGAACTACACTGTCGACGAGAAAATGGAAGTAATGGAACTGGTGTGGCGCGTCGTCTACGCCGACGGCAAACTGGATGCCCACGAAAACTACCTCGTGAGAAAGCTCGCCACCCTTCTCCGGCTCTCCCATTCACAGATGATCGACGCCAAACTCAGGGCGAAACGGAAGGAGTAGCCCGCATCAGTCGAGCGTGCGATCGGTTCGAGGCAGAACGGGCCGCGGCGAGAAACCACGTGCTCGCCGGTTCTTCAAGATCCTGACCACTTCCGTTTCGATTTTCTCAGCCAGGATTTCATGCCCCACATCGGAGAAGTGCCATATATCGGCGAATGTGGTCGCCGTTTCATTGTCGAAGATCCGGGAACAATCAAGAAACGTAACGCTCGGGTTTTCAGCCAGTTTTTCCAGCCCCCGCCGCATGGCATCATAACTCTTCTCCAGGTCTTTCATGCTGGAGTGAGGGGCGAGTGATCCGGTGAGGAGCTTCTTTTCCAATCGGGTCAGATTTTTCTTCTCGAAGAGGGCCGGCTGAAGAACGAGCAGCAGATCCGCGCCGATAGTCTCGGTCCCGGCTACAGCAGTTTTCATATTCTGAAGATAGAGAACGACCCGCTCTTCGTAATCATGAGCGTGATAGTTATAGTGCCACTCTTCCCCCTCTCGCGTTTCGGTAGTCTCCCCGAACAGCGCCGCCGCCGTTCCACCATTCGTCAGGTCATTTAGCCCGTTAACGAAAACAACGATATCAGGCTCCAGCGTTCCGGCACTCATCGCGTACGCCTTGAGATCCTGTACGGACTTCCAGGCCCCGGCTGCCAACACGTGAATATCTGTGGTCAGCCCTTCCGGAGAATGGCTGAGCAAGACTCCGAGCCGATGAAAGTAGGACGTTTCTATGGAAGATGAGTATGCGCCTGATGCCACGCTTCCGCCGAGAATCAGGAGACGCCACGCTTTTCCCGCACCTTTCAAATATCTCTGGAATCCGTCTCTGTCGATGTCGAGAAGGCCGGGCTGGTGGGTCTCGGGCTCCCTCCACCCTAGCAAAGGGTCCGGTTGCTTGGGGCGTAGGCGGGTGCCCCAGTAATCCTCGCGCGGGCCGGCGGGAACGGCGAGCCCCCGCTCCGAGAAGGTTGCTTCCCATGCCGATTTGTTGATGTCCTTCCCCTGGGCGACGGGATCGCGGCGGCGATCCGCCACCTGGAGCGCGACCGAGACCGCCGCAAGCAGAACGGTGACCCACACCGCCACTCTCGCAATTTGAGGAGGACTCCCTCGACTGGCCATCTGATTCACAGTTCAGCTACGCGTCGAAACAGCGGGAGCGACTCCGGATCGCCGGAGAGTAATCACTTCCCCCGTTCCGTTGCAAAGAAAGTATCAATCGTTACGGTTTCGCCCTGGCCGACTCTCACTCCGGCTGCCCGGCGTGATCCCATTTTAGCGTGTCTTACTTCCACCACGTGCGTCCCACAAACGGAGAGCGGCCCCTCATAGACTCGTTTGTCAGTTGACACCTGTTTTCCGTCGACATAGATCTCGCCGAAGAGCGGACTCAGTAACACACGAACGGTACCGCTTCCGAGAGAGCGAAGCCTCATGCTCTCCGTGATCGCTTCGAATCGCGCTACCTGAACTACTGTACTCGCGGGACGATAACAGCTTTTTGTAAGCCGGATCTCCCACTCCCCCGGCTCAATGCCGAGCGAGCAGGGTGTCACTTCGCCCGCTGATTGATATTCGCCGTCGCCCGGCCTCCGAAACGCCACATCCGCCCCGACAGGATTCGATTGCAGCACGACCCAGCCTAAAGAGCTTCGTTCCGGAGCGAGCTTGACGTCGCTATATTCCACCTCCCCGGCTCGGACGAAGACCTCGAGAGTCTCCCCCTCCATTTCATCCGCGCCGAGGACAAATGTCCAGAGCCCGGTTGCTATGTGAAGTGTACAGGGGGGCGTTTCCTCAATCGATGTGAACTCGAACGCCCCCGGGCTCTTCGCGAAAATTCTGGTTACCGGATCATTGCTGTGAAGAACAACCCATCCCTTCTGCTCTTCCAGCAAGGCTTCGATGGTGGTCTTCCTGCCCCGCTCGATCTCGACGACCCTCGCTCCTTCGGACAAGCCGTCTTTGTGGAGGCGCACTTCCCAGGACCCGGGGGGGAGGTCGATTTCGCAGGGCGTGGATAGACCGGTCGATCGGAATGCGCGGCTCCCCACTTCGCGGAGGGCGACCGATGCGCCCGGCGGATCTGTCTGGAGTAGAAGAGTGCCGGTGTCAGGTCGGAACATCCAGAGGGAGGCGAGAATGAACACGACCCCGATTGCAACAAGAGGAAGTCGGAGACCGTCCCATCGGCTCCCGGCCGGCGCGCCGCTCTCCCCGGTTTTCCCCGGCGGAGGCCCCCCCTCATCGCCCGCCCCTGACTCTCTCCCGAACCCGCCTGCACCGACAACAACATCACCCTTTCCCTTTTCGCCTGCTGCGGCATCGGGGAAGACGTCCTCCAGGAGCCGCGTCTCTTCCACTCCCATATGGCCGCGCAATTCCCTAACTCCCTCGAGAGCGGCTTTGTTCTCCGGGTCGAGAAGAAGAACCATGTCGAACTCATGGCGTGCCCGGGCGAAACCATCCGGTCCTCGGGCCAGAAATTCGCCGGCCCGTCTCGCGTGCGTTTCAATCCGATCAGCCTTGTGCCAGGCGGCGAACTCCTCCGGCGCCCGGGTCATCTCAGTCAGATAGCGCCGCCGGTTGCCCACCAGAAATCCCGCATCCTCGAGCGAACCCTTGACCCCTTCAAGGTCGAGCAGGAGAGCGCCGATATCCTGATACCTGTCCTCCCGTTCTTTGGCCATCATCCGCCCGACAATCCGGTCGAGCGCCGAGGGAATCATCAGGTTTTTCTTTCGGACCGATGGAGGGGATTCGCCCAGGATTCGCTCTTTGGAACGTATCGGCGAATCGTCCTGAAACGCCTTCTCCCCGGTTATCAGTTCGTAGAAAAGGGCGCCAAGCGAGTAGATATCCGATCGCTGATCAAGTTCTTTGCCGAGCACCTGTTCCGGTGACATGTAGAACGGCGTGCCGAGGGTTGAGTCACCGGTCGTGATTCTGGTCAATCGCTCGTAGTCGCTGAGCCGCAGGGAGAGTCCGAAATCGCCGATCTTGACTCCGCCCGTCTCACTGAGGAGGATATTGCCCGGCTTGAGATCGCGGTGGATCACGTTACTTTCATGTGCGGCCCGCAATCCGTAGGCCACCTCTTCAATAATCGCGAGCGCCACTTCAGCAGGCACTTTGCCGACTCGATCGAGCACGCTCCGAAGGTCTCCACCCTCCACGTACTCCATGGCGATAAAATAGACATCGTTCTCCATGCCGAAATCGATCACCGAGACAATGTTTTCATGGCGAAGGCTCGATGCGATCTTCGCCTCTCGCTCGAACCGGGCGATATAGGAGGGATCATCGGAAAGAGCGGGCGGCAGTACTTTGATGGCAACTTTGCTTTCCAGCCGGGAATGCACCCCCAGATAAAGAGTCGCCATGCCGCCGGAAGCGATCTTATCCTTGATCTCATAAGGGCCGAACTGGGAAAACATACTCACATCCTGCGAAAGAGGAATCTACCGCTCGTCCCCATGATTCTAGATTGAGGGAGCGGAGAAATCACGGCCGAATTGCCCGTCCCGCTATTCGGGCTGGAATATGTTGACGGGTGAGACAGGGGGGCCGACGGTTTTGGGCCTGAAAAATCGGCCATCTGATACAGTCAGACTACTCATAGTCGCCCGCAGAGGAGTACAGCATGATCCGTAGTGTCCTCGCCGTAATTGCCGGCTATATCGCCATGGTGATACTCACTATGGCCTTATTTATCCTGATGGCGAGGATTGCGCCCGGCGTCCTGCCAAGGGAAGGCATGTTCCCCGCGCCACCGGTGGTGGCGCTCATATTAGGCTTCGCATTTTTGTCGGCCCTGGTCGGCGGCTTCGTGACTGCTACGGTTGCGCTCCGGAGCGAAGAAAAGCACGTCTTCGGGCTGGCCGCAGTGGTGCTCGTCATGGGAGCTTTGAATGCGACCACAGCCGGGAATTCGCAGCCCCTCTGGTATCTGTCGGCACTCGTTCTTCTCGCTCTGGCCGGCGTCTATGTGGGGGGTAACATCTACATGAATCGGAACCGGCCTGAGTGAGTGCCGCTTCAAAGAACAAGCCGGGGCTTTCGGCCTCCGACCTTTTGCCGTGGTACAGGGACGGCCTTCGCTTCGAATGCACCCAATGCGGCCGGTGCTGCACCGGCTCGGCCGGCTACGTCTGGGTAACTGAAGAGGAGATTGTCCGGATAGCGGATCACCTCGGCATGTCAGTCAATCAATTCGGCAGCCGGTATCTCCGGAGGGCATGCGGTCGATACGCTCTTCTCGAGGCTCCCCGGCATCAAGACTGCGTCTTCCTCGCAAACAGTCGATGCACCATCTATGAAGTCCGGCCGAAGCAGTGCCGTACCTTTCCCTTCTGGCAGGAAAACCTGAAGAGCGGCGCCAACTGGCACGCCACCGCGAATGATTGCGAAGGGATCCGGGACGACGCGCCCCTCATCGATTGTGTCGAAATCAGAGAGAGAATGGAGTAAGAATCGGCAGGAAATGACAAGAACAGGTTGGAAAAGCACAGGCGCCATGCTCGGAATCGCCGCGTTCATCGGTGTGGTGACGGGAGGGGGCGCCATCGTTCTCGAAACGGTGGGCGAGGTGATCATCCGGTTCACCCTGACCCAGTGGGCGGGGTACGCTCCGTCCGGACCCCACGGGGCTCCGCAGTTTTTCCCGGTTTCCGGCGAGACGCGAAACCTCATGCTGATCGGGATATTGCTCATCCCCGCAATCGGCGGTCTCCTCAGCGGACTGCTCACGAGTCGGTTTGCAAAAGAAGCGGCGGGGGGGGGAACGGATGCCGCGATCGACTCATACCATAACGGGCGGGGCCAGATCGCCGGCCATGTACCGATCATCAAGACACTCGCTACCGCGATCTCCCTCGGCACCGGTGGAAGCGGCGGACGTGAAGGACCGATCGCGCAGATCGGCGCGGGAATCGGCTCATTTGTCGGCCGTCGACTCGGCCTATCAGCCAGGCAACGCCGCATTCTGCTCGCAGCCGGCATGGGGGCCGGTGTGGCGTCCGTGTTTCGGGCGCCCCTGGCCGGCGCCCTCTTTTCGGCGGAAATCCTCTATCGAGAATCGGAGTTCGAGGCGGATGTCGTCATTCCCTCATTTATTTCGTCCACAGTCGCGTACTGCGTGTACTGCTCCTGGGTCGGTAATTTCGGTACGCTCTTCCGACTCCGGGGAGACTTCCGGTTCGACACTCTAGCCGAGCTGGCGCCCTATACCGTACTCGCTCTCGTTCTCGTTCCGGCAGTTGTTCTTTATATCAAAGTCTTCTTCGGCACGGCCAGGCTCTCCGCCCGGCTTCCGGGAAGTCTCCCCCTTCACGCATGTATCGGCGGCCTTCTGACAGGCGGCTGCGCGATTCTACTGCTCAAAGTTACAGGTGACCGAAGCACGCTTGCCGTCCTTTCCTATGGATACGGTCTGCTTCAACAGGCTCTGGACGGCCAGTTCACAGGATGGGGAGGGCTCAAGATACTGCTCCTGATCGCGTTGTTCAAAATCCTCACAACATCTTTCACGATTTCGACCGGCGGAAGCGGCGGCGTATTCGGACCGAGCATGGTGATTGGTGGAGCACTCGGAGGCGTAGTCGGTATTGCCGGCATGGAGCTGGGGATTGTCGACAATCCCGGATGTTTCGTGCTGGTCGGGATGACCGCCTTCTTCGCCGGTGCCGCGAACACCCCCATTTCGACCATTATCATGGTGAATGAAATCACAGGATCCTATCATCTGCTCGTACCGGCCATGTGGGTCACGGCACTCACGTTCATTCTGTCGTCCCGCTGGACGATTTTTGCGAAGCAGGTCCCATCACGAGCTCATTCGGCCGCCCACAAAGGCGAGTTCCAGATGCCTCTTCTGGAGAAGATGTGTGTACGGGAAGTACTGGAAGACCGTCCCGTGGACACGATCGCCGCCGATACTCCTCTCGCAGACGTCTTACGGATCGTCGCCTCGACCCATTCCGACTACTTCCCCGTAGTAGACGAAAAAAACCGGCTGGTGGGCGTTTTCTCGGCGCACGATGTCCGGGAATATACATACGACCAGACCATCCACCAGCTCGCCACGGCTGCCGACATCATGACAACCGACATCATCACGCTTACGCCGGATGAGGATCTTCATTCAGCTCTCGATCGATTTCACATGAAGAATCTGGACGAACTGCCGGTTGTGGAAAGGGAAGATCCTCGGAAGCTGCTCACCATGCTCCGGCGCCACGCAATCACCCGCGCCTACCGAGAACGTCTGGCTGAGCTCAGGCAGATCCAGGAAGAAGAACACTAACCAGGCCATCTCAGCGGCTCTAATCGCGAAGATCCGATACGCGAGGGAGTTCCCCGATTCAAATCCTGCGTTTGCCGGTCGATAACATAAGTAAGCATTGCTCAGTTCTTTAGTAGCTACCCCGTCCGGCAGGAGAGTGTCATGTCAGAAGCACCCGCCGATCGCAGTGAGGCGACCCCAGCGGCTCTCGCGGCCCTGTCCGACCCCACGACCGGAGCCGATCTGTTCGGAGCACCTGCCGGTGTAGAGGCAGCGAAGCAGATTGCCGATGCCGCCACGGGCAATCGTGTTCGATCACTGGGGGAGCGCATCGTCGAGTTGGAGGCGCTTCTGCACGATCAGTGGGACCTTTTGATCGGCATCATCGACAGCCTGGAAGACGGCGTGTTCGCCAAGGATCTTGAGGGGCGCTATACACTTGTCAACCAGGCGGATGCCCTCGGGTTCAACAGGTCACCGGAACGGATTATCGGGCTGACCGATCATAGCCTCTTCCAGGTGAGTGAAGCGAATCGGCTGAGGGAAATCGATCGGCGGATCATCGAGACAGGCGAAAGTCAGACATATGAGCTGAATGGGATCACGGCAGGCGGCGAACCATCGATCTACTTCGTTTTTAAATTCCCCAGACACGACCGCGGGGGAATGATCAGCGGTGTAATGGGCGTCGCCAGAAATATTACCGATTTACGGAAGACCGAGGAAGAGCTCGCCCGATACAGGGACCATCTCGACGAGCTTGTAGAAGAACGGGCGAAGGAGATCGAAACGTCGAACAGACTCGCGCTCCGTTCCAACCGCCTCGCGTCCCTCGGGAGCCTCGCCGATGGGCTCTCCCACGAGATTCGCGGTCCGATCGCGTCTATCATTGCAAAGGCGGAGGAGATCCAGGCGCGGGAAGGAGTGATCGGGAAAGGGAGTGAGGTTCAGCACTGTCTCTCATCGATCCTGCGGGATGCGCGAAAGTGCGATTCTATTGTCGAAGGAATCAGCCGGTTCGCCGGCAGCAAAGGCGAGACGCCCGTCACTTGTGACCTGGTTCCTGTTGTCGAGCGAACCAGACGCAAACTGATGACGGAAGCGGGCAAACTGAACGGGTCAATCCACCTGGAACTCGACAGGGATGTTCCCCACCTGCGGATCGTACCGGACGAAATCGAACAGGCACTTACGTGCGTCGTGCGTAACGCACTGCAATCCCGGTTCGAGGGGGCCCGGGTGGTCATTCGCACCGCATCATGCGATGAAGGTGTACGAATCACCGTTCGCGACAACGGGCCTGGCATTTCCGACCTGGATAACCGCCATATGTTCGACCCGTTCTATTCATCCCGACACAAAGTGGGAAGCATCGGGCTGGGTCTCAGCTTGGCCCATGGAATCGTGCGATCCCACGGAGGCACGGTCGATGTGGAAGGCAGGCTCGGCGAGGGAACGGTGGTTACGATCGTATTGCCAAAGTAAGTACGCCTACAAACGACTCACTCGAAAGAGAAATCGAGGCCTGTTCCGGCGAGCCGTTCCCGGCAGACTCTATCGAATCGATTGCTCTGCTCAGTCGTAAAGAGATCGCCCCATGAACCGACTTTCCCCTTCCGGAAGAATTCTCCCAACTGCTCGATCTCGTGCAGATTACTGAAGTCGCTCGACTTCATGTTGCGAAACGACGTCTTCTCCTCGATCAAATCCATCACGGCAGGAGACAACTCATAGCCAAGATAGGTAGACAGGTTCTCGAGCTGCCCTCTAAAATCCTTCCGTAGATCCTCATACTTCATGAATAGAATATTGGGCGCGTCCCGCTGTTCCCACCAGCTGAGGACATGGTCGAACCAGTCACCCCTTTGCACCTGCCCGGTCAGAAACATGTCGAACCAGTGCTCCCACGGACCCGAAAAGTCGCCGGCCCATGCCTTTTCGCTCTCGAAGTGGTAGTACGACACGACTACATCCTTCGGATTCCTCGCAATATAAATGTGTCTGCACGAGCTTTCCGCCGGCACGCCGCCCAGTGCCATCTGATAAGGCATGTGGCTCTTGAAGATGCGCAGCGATTCGAGCCGATCGAGATACTCTTTGCTTCGCGGATAAGGCCACGAACTCGCCACCCATTGCAGGCAGTTTCGCAGCGTATCTTCCGGCGGCGCTTCTCCGTTTCTCGTGATGAGCAGAAGCACATACGACAGCCAGGTCGAGCCGGACTTGGGGTATGAGGTGAAACAGATATCACCCGTTCGTGTCTCGATCGCACGTGAAAGGGCATAGCGATCGGGTGTGATATAGGGGGGCATGACAAGCCCTTCCAGCATGCGGAATTTGTAGCCATGGTCGCCGAGCCGGAGATCCTCCAGGACCTCCGCGTTCTTCTCGTCGGAGTATCTGTCGATTCTGTACTGACGGTCGGGATTGCGGGGAGATTCAGATTCGGTCATGGGGCGGACCCTCATAGATGTTAGATCACGATGTCTCGACAATTGAGTCCTGTTATTATACAGCATTTCCCAGATCCGTTCACACCATCTGAACGCTGGGAAACAACCGGATCGGGAGGGCCGAAGGCTGGCGGCGCGTTACAGGAAATCCTCCCCTCTCACACTTCCCTGATGTAGACTGTTTCCGTTCCGAACGAGAATCGTGTTTGGTATTGTGGAGGTTTGTTTTGGGCACGGCGCCATCCCATTTTTTCAAACAGTCCGGTGTCGTTCCCTATCGAATCACCTCGAAAGGTCTTCGTATTCTGCTGATCACTTCGGCTCGCAAACAGAACTGGACAATTCCGAAGGGTGTGGTCGAACCCGATCTCACCCCCGAAGAATCGGCTGTCAAAGAGGCGTTCGAAGAGGCAGGAATCACCGGGTCAATCTACGCGCCTTCGATCGGCAAGTATGAGCTGAACAAGTGGGGGAACACGGCGCGAATCAAAGTGTATCTCTTCAAGGTGAAGAAAGTGCTCGACGATTGGCCGGAGGAATCTTTTCGAACTCGCAAGTGGATGAGTGTCGAGGGGGCCGCGTCCCGGGTCAGGAACGAAGATCTGCGAGAAATCCTCGAATCGGTCCCTAAGCATATTCGCAAAGGGAAAGTGCAGAAGGTTTGACATGAGGTCGATGATTCCCGCTCTCTTTCTCTTGATTTCGGTTTTGCCGGCCACTCGTCTTTCAGCGGAGGATCTTTCCATGGATGAAAGTCGTTTGCCCGACTTAGGCGAGTTGTGGAACTTCAACGACCCGGCAGGTACGCGGACCAGATTTCAGGAGCTGCTGCCTGATGCGGAAAAGTCCGGCGACCGATCGTACCACCTGCAGGTATTGACTCAGATTGCACGAACTCACAGTCTCGAGGCGCATTTCGACGAGGCGATTGAAATGCTCGATCGTGTGGACCGGGCGATCGAATCAGCGGAGCGCGAGGAGCCCGAGAGTGCAGGCGGCGATCGGTTCACGCTCGTTCGAGTGCGGTCTCTTCTGGAGCGGGGTCGAACGCTCAATTCATCCGGCGACAAAGCCGGCGCGCTCCCTCTCTTCCGAGATTCCTATGCGATGGCCCGGAAGAACGGGTTGGACTTTTTTGCGGTCGACGCCGCTCACATGGTAGCGATCGCCGAGAAAGGGCCCGATGAGAAGCGGCGCTGGAACATGGTCGGCATCGAAGTGGCCGAGGCTTCGAGCGAGCCGAGAGCCCGGGGCTGGCTCGGAAGCCTTTACAATAATATGGGCTGGGATTATCACGATGGGAGCGAATACGAGAAAGCGCTCGACATGTTTCAGAAGGCATTGGTGGAACGCAAGGAGAAGGGTGACCCGGAGAGTATCGGCATCGCCCGTTGGTCCATCGCCCGAAGTTATCGCTCACTCGAACGGATCGACGAAGCGCTCGAAATCCAGCTCGACCTTTTTGACAGGTCAGAGAAGTCCGGTAATGACGACGGTTACGTGTACGAGGAACTGGGTGAGCTGTATCTCTTGAACGGCGAAGAGAAAAAAGCCGCGCCGTTTTTTGCTAGAGCCCACGAGGTCCTTTCTGAGGATGTGTGGCTACAACGGAACGAAGCCGAGCGTCTTACCCGGCTCCTGAAACTGGGCGCAGACGACAGCAGGTAGGTGACGTGAAGATCAAGGTGTTCTACTTCGACGGCTGTCCGCACTATGAGCCGACGCTCACTCTTGTTCGCGAGGCGGTTCGGGCGACCGGCGTGGATGCCCGCATCGAGTCGGTCCATGTACTCGGTCCCGAAGATGCTGAGGACTTCCGCTTTTTCGGCTCCCCGACGGTGCATGTGAACGACCACGATATCGACCCCTCAGTCAGGGGGCGCGTGGACTACTCCTATGGCTGCCGGTTGTATAGGGAGAGCGGCACCCCTCCCCTCGAAATGATTGAAGCGGCACTGCTCCGGGCACGGGGCGAGAGGTAGAAGGGCCCGGCGCGGCCCCGGTCGCGGCTCCGCCCAGCGACCCGTTCCCCCGTTCCATCCGGCCTTGCGCTCCTCCCGACCAACTCCTACCTTGTGTGCGGAAACACCTCATCCCCGGGGTGAAACCGACCACCAATCGAACCCTGGCGCGGCCTCCACCCCTGGACCCCGCGCCCGTCCATGGAGGAAAACCATGTCGAACAAAGTCGCCGATCTCGCCGGTCCGGGCATCGGTAACTACGACGATGTCGCGAGGGGACTCCCCTCAGACTACGAATCGCTCCTCACCCCCAAAGAGACGATGAAGGCTCTATACGGAGTCAAGAGCTACATCGAGGAGAACCTTGCCAAAGAGCTGAATCTGATGATGGTTCAGGTACCGCTGATCGTAACAAAAGACAGCGGCATGAATGATTATCTCGATCGCGACGGTTCCCGCACACCCGTTGAATTCCCGGCCGGCCTCGGCCTCGACAAACGGATCGAGACCCAGGTTGTTCAGGCGGCGACCAAATGGAAACGGTTTGCTCTGAAGCAGTTCGGCTGTGATGTGGGCGAGGGGATCAACACCGACATGCGCGCCATCCGGAAGGATTACTTCCTGGATCACGATCACAGTTCATACGTCGATCAGTGGGACTGGGAGAAGGTCATTACCATGAATGACCGGAATCTCGATTACCTGACCGATACGGTAAAGCGGATCTGGAAAGTCTTCGTGGGCGCCGAAGCATATGCACAGGAGATGTTCCCGCAGCTCAAGACCGATAAGTATCCGGACCTCCCGAAGGAGCTCTATTTTATACACGCCGAAGATCTGCTGGCGATGTATCCCGATCTACCGCGGAAAGAGCGGGAGACGAAGCTGATCCAGGAGCATCCGGCGGTCTTCATCTATGGAATCGGCTGGCCTCTCGCAGACGGTTATCCTCACGAGATGCGTGCCGCGGATTACGACGACTGGGTAGCGGAGACGACGTCGAAGGACGGCAAGCCGATGCACGGTCTGAACGGTGACATTCTCGTCTGGAACCATGTGACCAAGCGACGTCATGAACTGTCATCGATGGGCGTTCGTGTCACCAAAGAGACGCTGAAACAGCAGCTTGAAATAAGCGACCAGCTCGAATTTCTGGAGCTGCCGTATCACAAAGCCATCATGAACGATGAGATTCCGCTCAGCATCGGCGGCGGAATCGGTCAATCGCGGACTTACAGCTATCTGCTCAAGAAGGCGGCGCTTGGTGAAGTGAGCGTCACCATCTGGCCCGAGAAGCTGCACGAGATCTGCAACGAGAAAAATATCTTCCTGCTCAGGTAGGGGGGGGGAGAGAAGACGCGAAGCCCCGCGGCGATTGTACCGCGGGGCTTCGCGGTTCTTGCGGAATTTTCCTAGACCGCGCCATCTCCCGCCTTGATCTCCTCCCACGCCGCCATGATAAAGTCATATTCCTCTAGAGTGAGGGCAGCCAGCGTACCGTCTGACCGGTCACGGGTAAAGTCGTCGATGGTCAGCTCATCGTCGGTGTTATTGAGAATGGCAATCCCGATCTCCTCGGCGAGGTGCGTCTGCTGTTCGGGGGTCATCGCATCGTAGGGAACGCCACTGTTGATCCCTGAGCGCCAGTCATAGGCAGCATAATCACTCACCGGCGTGTCTCCGCTGAACCAGCTGCCGATCGATGCGATCACCTGCGCAACGAGAGCTGTATGAATGTAGTCTCCCCCGCTATTCTGACTCTGTGAAATGTGACTGACTTCGTGAATCAGTGTCACCAGCCCTTCGCTGTTCAGGTTACGTTCGAATCGTAGTTTTCCGCGCTCATGTAAATCGTGTTCCCCACCGCATGCGTTCGAATCCCCAGCTCGTGCGATAGGTCGTTTCTTCTCACTCGGATTGAATCGAGATCAATTGAATCGCCATAGACTTCACGGAGCGTCGCTTTCTCGTCTTCAGTCAAGCCACGTGTCGGTCCACGACCGATCAGCGTGCCGATTGAGCTGACCACTCCATGAAGAACGCGGATGTTGACGTCGACCATTGTGCCGAGCGCACTCCGAAACGGCTGAAATCCGAGCTGCACAAATTCCGAGAGAGCGCCCCAACCGTTACCGGCAATGGCAAGCTTGATCGCGTTTTCCCCGTGACGAACAGTCCCGAAGACAATCTCCCCCGGAATTCTGATGACGTCACGCACCGACTCACCGAGCGTCATGGTAAAAGTACGCCCCACGTCGAGCAACGCATGTCCAATGCTTCGAACCGTCCCGCCGAGCGAAGGCCCGAGGATACGCGTTCCGGCGTCGAAGAGCCTCCTCTGCACATCATAGATGCCGGTCATGAGGCGCCGTGGAATACCAAATACGATCTTGTCGAGCGCCTGCGCCGGAGCTTCAAGCGCATTCGCGAACCGACCTGCGAAGAGATTGCTGAATGTTCCTTTCACACCTTCATCGAGTGCACTGTCAGCCATGGCCAGGGAGTCGAAGATTGCATCGGCCCCCTCGTTGACCCCCTTCTGCAGATCTCGTCCGGAAAGATTGATTACGTCTGTTGCCGCCTCCTTTGCTTTCTCTGCTCCTTCTGCGATTGCCTCACCCGCTTCCTCCCAGAAACCGTCGATCAGCTGCGTCGTCTGTGATAAGATCCGGTCCAACATTTCATCTCTCCTTGTTTGAATCCCTGCCGTTTGCGTGCTGCCGTCTGACAACACTCCTCTTACCATTAAGAACACGGTTGGGAGCCGGATCGCGCAGAGACTATTTTTACTATCAAACGAATGCGGCCGGGCTGACTCGCCCGGCCGTCACTTCGTAAGTCCACCTTCGATTCTCACCATCCTAATTGATGTTCCGGATCGCGCTCATCGAGGTGTCATGGAGGGACTTGAGCATCCCGTTCATGGTGGTGAACATTTGCTGCCGCTGATGCACCAGATCCTGGAGCTCCGTCTGAAGTCTCTGCTTGTCCGGCTTTTCTGTTCCGGCGGTAGCGTTCGTACCGCCGGTCCCGGCAGATTCATCCGTCTTCCCTGTCGCTTTGGCGAGCTTGTTCATCTTGTCTTCGATTTCCTCGTCCAGCTCCTTCGAGAGCTTGGCCATGAGAAGCATCAGTTTCGCCTCGAGAGACAGATTCGGGTCGGAAAGAAAACTGCTCACATCGTCCGACACCGGGCGCTGATCACTGTTACGCTCCGGCTGAAAGAGGTCACGAAGCTGATCGGCGATGTCTCTCATCGTCCGGAAGTCCGTGATGTCGGAGTGACTGAACAGGTTAGCGATCGCTCTCGGATGAACGGCACTATTCCTGATCGATCCGAGGCTGGCGAAAGCATCCTCGATCCGGCCGCCAAAATTCTCCGCCACGAACTCTTTGAAGGAGGCCAACAGGCCGAAAGATTCCGCAGACGCGCTGAAGACGTCCTGGGCCTGCGCTCCTGTGCCGGCGCTCTGCCCGGACGAACCGCTCGTGTACAGCGGGTGGTAACGTCGCTCACCATCGGTCGGTAGCGCGGGCAACCCGTTGTCTCCCTTGAGATTCACTTTGTCAACCGCATCCCTCAGTGTCATGCCGTTCGCATTTTCGATCTCGTCCGCTTTTGAGGCTGCTTTCGGCGGCTGGTGGCGGTTGATCAGGTCCTCAATCGGCTTGCTTGCTGTTTTGACTGAGTTCAACATTGTCTCTTCTCCTTGGGTTTGAATCTCTTTTGGTCTCACCCGATTGGTGAATCCCTCTCTTGCCCCCATGAACACGGATGGGGGAGAGATCGCGCAGAAAAAGATCGAACCGGCGCACCCGATTGACAGGTGTCTCCCGAATCCTCTACAATTCAACAAGTTAACCGGATTTGCCCATCAGGAGACTCTCCCACCCATGGGACAAGACCGCTTCGACAGACTGAAAGAAATACTGTTCGGGGCGATCGAACGGCCTGAATGGGATCGAACCGACTACCTGCGCGCAGCTTGCGGGGAAGACGCGGAGCTTCTCGAGGAAGCAGAGCGGAAGCTCGAACTGCTCGTCGAGGACGCGGGGATTCTCCGAAGTACCGGTATTGGTGCTTTCCTTGGCGGCGAACTTCCCACCTCTGATGCTCCTACACGAGAAACCGGCAGCTCAATTGGCCCCTACAAGATCATCGATGTACTCGGCGAAGGGGGGATGGGCATTGTCTACGAAGCGGAGCAGCAGAACCCCAGGCGCCGGGTTGCTCTCAAGCTCGTTCGGGGAGGCCGATTCGTAAGCGATACAATGATCCGCATGTTCGAGCGCGAAGTGGAGACCCTCGCCAGATTGAAGCACCCGAACATCGGCGCGATCTACGAATCGGGTCGCACAGAAGAAGGCCAGCACTACTTCGCCATGGAGCTTGTCCGTGGCGAAACATTACGCTCGTACATCGACGGCCGGCAGACGGATGACGCTCTTCAGAATGACGAGATCCACTTTCGGCTCAGGCTGTTCCAAAAGCTCTGCGACGGAGTGAACTATGCGCACCAGCGGGGTGTGATTCACCGGGATCTTAAGCCCTCGAATATTTTGGTGGCGCAGGATAGCAGCGGGGCGGGAGAGCCGGAGACAGATCGATCGATCATCGGCTCCACCTCCACACTCTCCTCCCTCCCCCAACTCAAGATCCTCGACTTTGGCCTCGCCCGAATTACCGACGCCGACACTGAACCCGTCACCAATCTCAGTGACGTCGGTTCGATCAAGGGAACACTCGCCTACATGAGTCCCGAACAGGCGCAAGGCAACTCAGAGGAGATCGATCTTCGTACCGACGTCTACTCTCTCGGCATCATTCTCTATCAGTTGTTGTCGGGCGATCTTCCGTATGACACAAAATCAGGCTCCATGGCAGAGGCGATTCGCGTGATCTGCGAAGTGGCCCCCACATCGCTCCGCGCTAACACCCGAACGCAAAAACTGGCCGACGGTGATCTGGAAACGATCATACGAAAGGCGCTCGAGAAAGAGCCGGAACGGCGATATCAGAATGCCGCCGCACTTTACGATGACATCGAGCGATATCTCACCAACCAACCGATCCTCGCCAGACCGCCAAGCACCGTCTATCAACTCAAAAAACTTGTCGCCCGGAACAAGCTGCCATTTGCCATGGTCGCTTCAATTGCTCTGCTACTCGTCGGTTTCGGCGTCTGGATGAGTGTGCTCTATGCAAAGGCGGAGGGACTACGCGCTGATGCGGAAGTGGCGCGGGAAGACGCCATTGCTCGGGCGGAGGAGCTGGAGCTTGTCACCGATTTCCAGTCGTCCATGCTTAGCGGCATCGACGCGGAAGAAATGGGGATCGCTCTGTTCGCGGATCTCGGCGAGCGCGTGCGGAAGGCACTTGAAGCGGACGGATCCTCACCTGCGAATACGGGAACGGTGCTTGCCCGCTTCGAACAAACACTAGGCCGAGCTAATGCCACTGACGTGGCGCTGGAGCTCGTCGACAAACAGGTACTCAACCGGGCATCCATTGCAATTGAAGAAAACTTTGCCGACCAGCCGGCGGTCCGTGCTGCTCTGCAGCAGACCGTCGCGAACACTTACCGCGAGATCGGCCTCTACGCGCGGTCGCTACCGTTACAGGAGGCTGCGCTCAAAACGCGCCGCGATGTTCTAGGCAATGACAACCTGCAGACGCTCACCTCGATCGACAACATCGGTGTCCTGCTCTTCATGATGGGAAATAGAGATGAGGCCCGTGTTTACTTTCGCGAATCTATGGAAGGTGGTCGCCGCGTATTGGGCGACGACCACCCGAACACACTGGGGTCGATCAACAACATGGCCTTTTTGCTCGAATCCATGGGCGAGTTTGATGAGGCTCTCCCTTACTATCAGGAAGCGCTGGAGGGCAAGCGCCGAGTGCTCGGGGCCGATCACGCGCAAACACTGACTTCGATTATCAATATGGGCGGTATTCTCAAAAGAATGGGCGAGTACGACGAAGCATTCGTCTACTATCAGAACGCGATGGAGCTCAGCCACCGCATACATGGAGATGACCACCCACGGACATTGACCTCGACCAACAACATGGGTTCCCTTCTCGTATTGATGGGTAAGCCCGACGAAGCGCTCTCCCACTATCGCAAAGCGCTGGAGGGTAGACGTCGTGTCCTGGGTGGCGACCACCCTCAGACTCTGACTTCGATCGGCAACCTAGGCTTCGTTCTTCAGACGCTGGGCAAGCTCAACGAAGCTCTTATCTACACTCGTGAAGCGCTTGAACACCGTCGCCGCATTCTCGGTGACAACCATTCGAAGACAATTGTCTCGAAAATGTGCATGGGTGGATTGCTCCTGGAAATGGGTGAGCTCGACGAGGCTCTCGTCTATCACGAGGATGCCCTGGAGGGCAACCGCCGCGTGTTCGGCGATGAGCATCTGAGGACGCTCGCCTCGATCAAAAACTTGGGCGATCTACTCGACCGGATGGGCAGGCCGAAGGACGCCGTCGCTCTCATGGCTGCTGCGGAAGACGGGGCACGTCGAGTATATACGGGGGGCAATGCACGTGGTCTTAGCGCGTTCCTCACCACATCAGGGCGGTCGCACACCTCGACTGGCGCGTTTGAAGCTGCCAGGGCCAATCTGCTTGAAGCCGACAGAATACTCTGCGAAGTTCAAGGTTCAACTGCAAAATCCCGTAAGACTACGCTGACTGCCATCGTGGAACTTTACGAAGCCTGGCATGCCGCCGAGCCGGGGCAGGGATACAACTATGAGGCGGACAAATGGCGGGCAAAGCTGAATGAGCTTGGCGAAAGCGCCTGAGTAAGCACACCTACACTCTGATCGCTCTCTGGTGATTTAGAGCCCTCTACATCGCTTTCTGGGCTACCCGCAGCTTTCTGAGGGCGCGGGCGTTCATTCTGTAGAATTGCCAGAAGGCCTTGACCTGCTGGGGAGTGAGATTGACTGGGGATCGTTGCTTCTCCATGATGTTCAAATGAAACGGAAATCGGAGGGGCGACTGGTGCCCCCCCGATCGGGTTGAAGATCTGATCAGTCTGCGACGCCGCCGCCATCCGAGGGACCGGTTCCGTCTTGCTCGGGCACTTCCGGAACACCGTCCTCGCCCCAATCAATGTCACCGGTGTCGGGGATATCCCCGGCCGTTCGATTCGGGAGATCGACGGCGGGTAGCGGGTCAACTCCGAAGGGATCTGCGAGTCCTGGGATTGGGGATCCGCTGCCACCATTTTCATCCGGCTCCTCACCCGCACCAGGGTTGATCACGGTATTGTCGGGCTTGCCCATTTCATCGTTGTGGCGCGCCTCGAAAACCTCTTTGGGGGGAAGAGGCACCCAGTCAGGGTCACGGCGGTCATCTGGCTCGGTCCCGTCACTACCCTCGGTTCCACTAGGCTCAGTGCCGTCACTTCCATCGGTACCACTGCTGCCTTCAGTACCGCCATCGGTGCCGCTGCTGCCATCAGTACCGCCATCGGTACCGCCGCTGCCTTCAGTACCGCCATCGGTACCGCTGCTGCCTTCAGTATTCTCTGCTTGCCCAGCCTCCCATTCAGTTCTCTCCTCGGCTGAGGTCTGATCGCCCTCGTTGTTACCCCAAAAAGAGCTGAGCCACTCCCCGACAGCAGTGGCGACCCTCCCGATCACCACACCACTGCCGAAAGCCGCACCGACGGCAGCGACGACCGGAGCTGTCACGGATGTAACGACCGCGGCACCTATGGCTGATTTGGCGGTAGCCACGGTTCCTGCAACTAAGACGACAGTGGCCGCGCCCTTTTCAAGATCGTCGAGTTCCGTGGAGATACCCTCCTGACCTTGCTGGCCAGGGCTTCGGCCCTCGCCTCGCCCACTCCCAAGCGGATCTGGCGTGAAGCCACCACCGCCTGCGCCACGCCCAAAACCGGGGTCGTTCGGCTTCATGCCTGGGAGATTTACACCGGGGCGCTCCGGGTCACCGCCGGACGGTGGCCCGTCTTCAAGATTGGGGGCCATCCCTTTGCCCGGTTTCTCTTTCGCAATGTCGCCTGTGTCAATCTTTCCCATATCTCCTGCCTTGCCGGGATCGAGTTCCTCGGGAATGAGCGGGGAGGGATCTTTGATATCTCCCTTCTGACCGAGGTCAATGCGATCAGTGACGACTCGTGTGATGCCTCGTAAAGTCGCCTGACCCTTCAAGTTGATTTGGTCCCGGCCGGCGGAAGAGCTCGGTTGATTCGAGGATTTCTTGCCACTATCGGTGCTGGCTTTCTTCTCTTCCGCTTGCTCCGCGGCCCTATAGAATGTCGTGTTCCGTGGTTGGTTGCCGATCCGAGTCATGATTCTATCCTTCCGTGTCTGCGTTTACTTGTCTTGGAACCACCGCGCATCGGTGATCCTCCTTCTTGTCCCCATGAACACGGCCGGAGAGAGGATCACGCAGAAAAAGATCGTACCGGCGGAGCCGATTGACAGGTGTCTCCCGAATCCTCTACAATTCAACAAGTTATCCGGATCCTGCCCATCAGGAGACCCCCACCCATGGGACAAGACCGCTTTGACAGACTGAAAGAGATACTGTTCGGGGCGATCGAACGACCTGAATGGGAGCGGAGCGACTATCTGCGCGCGGCTTGTGGAGACGACGACGAGCTCTTGTCGGAGACGGAACGAAAGCTCGAACTGCTCGTCGAGGATGCGGGCATTCTGCGAAGTACCGGAATCGGCGCCTTCCTTGGCGACGAACTCCCCACATCAAATGCTTCCCAGCGAGAGAGTGGCAGCTCGGTCGGCCCCTACGAGATCATCGAGATACTCGGCGAAGGGGGGATGGGCATTGTCTACGAAGCGGAGCAACAGAATCCCAAACGCCGGGTCGCCCTCAAGCTCGTTCGGGGAGGCCGGTTCGTATGCGATACGATGATCCGCATGTTCCAGCGCGAAGTGGAAACCCTCGCCCGCCTGAAGCACCCCAATATCGGTGCGATCTACGAGTCGGGCCGCACAGAAGATGGCCAGCACTACTTCGCCATGGAGCTCGTCCGAGGTGAAACTCTACGCTCGTACATCGACGGGCGACAGACAGACGACGCTCTTCAGAATGACGAGATCCGATTTCGGCTCAAGCTGTTTCAGAAGCTCTGCGACGGCGTGAACTACGCGCACCAGCGGGGTGTGATTCACCGGGATTTGAAGCCCTCAAATATTCTGGTGGCGCAGGATGGCAGCGGGGCGGGAGAGCCGGAGACAGATCGATCGACCATCGGCTCCTCCTCCACACTCTCCTCCCTCCCCCAAATCAAGATCCTCGACTTTGGTCTTGCACGAATCACCGACGCCGAAGCCGACACAATCAGCAGGGTCAGTGACGTCGGTTCGATCAAGGGAACACTCGCCTACATGAGTCCCGAACAGGCGCAAGGCAACTCAGAGGAGATCGATCTTCGTACTGATGTTTTTTCGCTCGGCGTCATTCTCTATCAGCTGCTGTCAGGTGATCTTCCGTACGACACGAAGTCAGGCTCGATGGCAGAGGCGATCCGCGTGATCTGCGAAGTCGCGCCGACATCGCTCCGCGCTAACACCCGAACCCGAAAACTGGCCGGGGGTGACCTGGAAACGATCATACGGAAGGCGCTCGAGAAAGAGCCGGAACGGCGATACCAGAACGCCGCCGCGCTTCATGACGACATCGAACGCTACTTGACCAATCAACCGATTCTCGCTCGGCCGCCGAGCACCGTCTATCAACTAAAGAAACTGGTCGCCCGAAACAAACTCCCGTTTGCCATGGTCGCTTCGATTGCGTTGCTTCTCGTCGGCTTCGGTATCTGGATGAGTGTGCTGTACACCCGGGCGGATGGGCTGAGAGCGAATGCAGAAGAAGCGCGGGAAGATGCGCTTGTCCGGGCAGAGGAGTTGGAGCTTGTCACCGACTTCCAGGCGTCCATGTTAAGTGGGATCGATGCCGAGGAAATGGGGAGCGCTATGTTCGCGGATATTGGCGAGCGGGTGCGGGAGGCGGTTGAAGCGGATGAGGGCTCGCTTGCGAATATAGAAGAAGCACTCGCCACATTTGATCGAGCGCTTCACCGGGCTAACGCCACCGATGTGGCGCTGGAACTCGTCGACAAACAGGTGCTCAATCGGGCAGCTTTTGCAATCGATGAAGAATTTGCAGACCAGCCGGCGGTCCGTGCCGCTCTGCAGCAAACCGTCGCGGCAACGTACATGCGAATCGGCCTCTATCCTCAAGCGCTGCCGTTGCAAGAATCCGCTCTTGAAACCCGTCGCACCGAGCTTGGCGACAACCACGAAAAGACGCTGGCCTCAATCAGTAACATGGGCCTCCTGTTGCAGATGATGGGCAAACTCGACAAAGCTACTCCCTACGCCGAAGAGACGCTGGCGGGCCATCGCCGTGTGCTGGGCAACGACCACCCGGTAACACTAGGCACGATCAACAATGTGGGGGCTCTGCTCCAGGCGATGGGCAGATATGATGGCGCTCTCCCCTACAGCCAAGAAGCCCTGAAGGGAAGTCGCCGCGTGCTGGGCGATGACCACTCGACGACACTGAGCGCCATCATGAACCTGGGAGCACTGCTCCGGAAGATGGGAAGACACGATGAGGCCCTTCCTTACTACAGAGAGGCTCTGAAGGGGAGTCGCCACAAGCTCGGCGACGATCACCCGGAGACGTTGATCTCAATCAGCAACATGGGCTACCTGCTGCAGGACATGGGCAAGCTCGATGAGGCTCTTCCCTACTATGAGGAAGCGCTGGAGGGCAATCGCCGTGCGCTCGGTGACAGCCACCGGGTTACGCTAACCATGATGGACAATATGGGGTATCTTCTCATTCGAATGGGTCTGTACGACAAGGCCGATCCCTATGTCCGCGAGGCGTTGGAAACTAAGCGCCTGGTGCTGGGCGATGACCACCCCGAGACACTTCTCTCGATCAGTAGCACAGCCTTCTCCCTCAGGAGGATGGGCAAACTCGACGAGTCACTGCTCTACTATCGGGAAGCGTTGGAAGGCCAGCGCCGTGTACTCGGCAACGATCACCCGAATACGCTCATTTCGATCAGCAGTATGGGCGACCTTCTATTGTCAATGGGTCGGCTTGATGAGGCCTCGGGCTATCTCCAGGAGGCGCTGGAAGGCGGTCGTCGCGTGCTCGGCGATGGTCACTCAAATACGCTCATCTCCACCCGCCAAATGGGCGCTTTGCTCCTCGATCAGTCCAAGCCTGGGGACGCGATCGCACTCCTCGCTCCGGCGGAAGACGGAGCGCGGCGAGCGTTTGGCGGGGCTAATTCGCGGCGCTTGGGTAGATTTCTACGCGTTCTAGGCCGGGCGCGCGCATCGATCGGTGCATTCGAGACAGCCCAGGCCAATCTGCTCGAGGCCGGCACCATCCTCCGAGAAGCTCGGGGCGCAACGACGAAGGACCGCGAGACTACGCTCACCGCCCTCGTGGAACTCTACGAGGCCTGGCACGCCGCCGAACCGGAGCAGGGTTACGATCGTGAGGCGGATAAGTGGCGGGAGAAGCTGGCTGAAGTGAAAGGAAACGCCTAGAAACCAGAAAGGGGCGCGCCTCCCGGCACGCCCCCGTATCGGTTCCCCCTTACTTAGAATCGCTTCCGCAGAGAGCGATTGGCGACTTCACGAACCCGGTCTGCTGCGGTCCTTGTACGCACCGGTCTCTTTGGCTTGGCAACCGGGCTCTCTTCGTCCTCTGTAAGACCGCCCAATGCATCACCGACTATCCGGGCCGACTCGTTGATTCCATCCAGAATACCGCCAACAGCCGCTTCTGCCTCTTCCTCATCGCTTCCATCGATGTCAGCGCCCGTCGCATCCTCGACAAGTTCGACAGCGGCGTCGTAAACATCCCCTGCCACTTTGCCGGCTTCCTCCGCATACTCGGAAGCACGGTCTACGACCTTTTCCACTGTTTTCGAGGCTACCGCCACTCCCGCCTTAACCAGCCCCTCCATGCTCGCATCGAACTCATAGCCTGTGACATCCTCGACCCGTTCGACCACTTCGTCGCGGATCTGATCCGCCACATTGCCGGCTTCCGCCATGCGCTTTGTTACTACGTCGCCGACTTTCCTGCCCGTCTCGGACATGATGTCGATACCCTCCTCGGCCAGTTCCACTGCCTCCTCAACGGCCGCTTCGGCGACTTCCTGCGCTGTCTCAGTCACTTCCTCGATAGCTTCCTCTACCGCTTCCGCTACGTCGTTAGCTGCGTCTACTCCGTCCTGTACCCATGAACTGACTGCATTTCCCACGTCACTTAGCAAGCTCATGTCCATCTCCCTTGAGTTAATGCGCTCCGGGCCCCACCCTCCTGGTGATTCCCTGTCTTACCCCCATGAACACGGTTCTCTCGGGTAGCACGCAAGAGAATCGGGGGCGCGCCTCACGGCACGCCCCCAGCGGTTTAACCCCGTTCAGTATCAGACCTAAATCTTCACCTCGTTGATCTTTCCGTTCAGCAGGGCCTCGATTGCCTTCAATTGAGCCTCGGTGATCGAGGTTGTTGCCCCCCCGACATCAAAGCCGTCGGCCGGCTGTCCCACCTGGGCCTGCTGGCCCCCGGGCGTGGCGTCGCCATTAACCGGACCGCCCAAACCGTCATCCTGCGGATTGGGCGTCGAATCGCCGTTAATCTGCCCCGCCAGCCCACGTGCGTTCTCCGAAGTGAGGGTTCGCGTGGAACCGCCCGAGCCACTGTCGTCAATCACTTCGAAATCCCATTCGTCATCGGGCGGTTCCGTAGGCGGCTCCGTTCCGATATCATGAGCGTGAACGTACGTCTGGATATCGTCATCTGTCGCCCCTGGGGGTGGAACCAGAACCCATCCGTCCTCGGTATGCAACCGGGGCCACTCGTTTTCCCGATCGAGTCGGAGGATCGTACCAACCTGCGAATTTCTCGAACCCTTGAACCCCGGATCACTTATCAGGCGATCCCCCTTGGAACCACCACCGCCAGGGAACTGGTCTCGGACTCTGCCACCCGGTCTCCGGCCACTACCGTTTCCAGGACCAAGCAATTCTTCCCTGATCCGCGTGGCACCGTCCTTCAATACGCCGACCTCGATCCCGTCGATACGGACCTTGATGTCCCGGAGTTGATCCGGATCGATCCGCGGCCCCTGTTCGGTTAGGCCGTTTTTTCCTGGTGCACGGAGATCGATCTTGTCCTCGCGAGCCATACGCGGCCGGGAACTGCCCCCCTTGAGATCGATCTTGTCGTTTGATTGACCCAGCGTGACCGTTTCCGTGGATTTCTCGGCGTCTTTGCCGGCACCCGCCTTCTTGGAATGCACCTCATCCACCCGCTCCATCGCTTTCAATAGGGCGGCATTGCTCACTTTTCTCATGATTCGGTTCGACATCGTGATTCTCCTCGCGTAATGGGTTTCGGTTTCAGAGCCACAACTTTGGCGGCCCTGTTCTCTCGTACCCATGAACACGGTCCTGCTGCAAATCACGCAATTTGATTTGATAATCACTGTTTCGCGTTGACCGGGTGAACCCTAACCCTCCATAATTTAAGTGAATTCAGGAGATGAAATATTGATGGCGGAAAATCCCCACGACGCTACGCTGATCCTTGTCGCTCTCGAGAATCAGGAGATTGACTCCCAGGAAGCCCTGGACCAGCTCTATCCGCTGGTTTACAACGAGCTTCGCCGCCTCGCGGGTGGCCTGATGCGCTCGCAGCGGGAAGATCACACGCTACAACCGACCGCACTGGTTCACGAAGCATTCTTAAAGATGGTCAAGCAGGAAGAGGCTCGCTGGCAGAACCGAGCTCATTTTTTTCGGGTTGCAGCACAAGCCATGCGACAGATTCTGGTGAATTACGCTCGCGATCGAGCCGCGATCAAACGCGGAGGAGACAGGCAGCGCGTTACGTTCGACGAAAACTTCGCCGATAAGCCGAGTCGCTGGCTCGAAGTTCTAGCGCTTGACCAAGCCCTTACGGGGCTAGCCGAAAAAGACGAACGAATGGCCAGGATAGTGGAACTCCGTGTCTTCGCGGGAATGACCGTACCTGAGATCGCCCACGTCCTGGAAGTATCACCGCGCACGGTTGATACTCACTGGAAGATGGCGAAGATGTGGCTTCTCGACGAACTCAAAAAATAACGTGAAGTTGGGCCGACGCTTGAATCAGGAGTTCCGTATTGTGTCCCCGGAACTAACAGGCCCGGACAGATGCCCGGGCCTGTTTCCATTTCTCGCTAAGGACAGCTCGCCGAACATGATGTTCCTAACGGCAGCATATTCCCGAGACAACTATGACCACCGCTCAAGTGCGGCAGATACTGAAACACATCGAAGAAATTTACCGCTCCGTCACACGTAAAGTCGCAGCAATAGCCGAGTCCGGTGCCGAGACACGGCAGGAACTGGAATGTGTCGAAGAAATTGATCGTGCCGTCACCGTTCAAGTCAGGTGACTTGACACACGTGGTAATGAACCCAGTGCAGACGGTCACCGGTGCCGCCTCGACAACATATCCGATCTCCAGACAACCGCAACCGCCACCAGAGAACTGGATTGTCGCCTGTCCGAGTGCGTTGGTAGTAACGTTATAGAGCCGTTCGCCCGCGGCGTCGAATCCGCAACCGAACATATCGTTACCGGCGATGCTCGCCCGACCGGCCAGCCTGATCACGATACGAAGATCGAGCCCCCCACAGGGTATGCTGCTGCCGTCCAGAATCTCGACCTCAAGTTCGAAGAAAGACATGTCTCCGAACGGGCACCAGACGGGGATCGCCGGGTCGAGGCAGGCATCGTTGTCGATAAATGTCAGTGTGCATGTGCTGTTCGCCGGATCAGGGATAGCAGCCATTGCCGGCGTGACTATTCCGATGAGAATAACGATCAAGAGGAGCAGGAACGGGGTATACCGGGGCATGAGATACCTCCTTCCGGCAAAAGCCGGCTATTTTAGTGTGGAGTTCTCTGGACAGGCGGAATTATCTTACCATAACTTGACCGACTCTACCATCGTTGCATAAACTTATGATGAAGCACAGGGCTGTGCCCGACGACACCACTCCTTCCCGTGCAGGTGATGCGATGTCCAACATGCGCCCGCGACACAACGAAGATCGCCTGTTCGTTCGCGACGGCCGTAAGAGTTATCGTCGCTCCTACTCGTTTAACGAATTCCGTATCGGCATGGCAGTTCTGCTCGCCCTCGCCTGCGTTCTCGCCTGGGTGGCATGGAAGGGGGCCCACCCCGATCCCGATCTTCTCTCTTCCGATGCCGATCTTCTTATTAAAGGAGGAACGATCGCGGTGGAAGGGTCCGCGCCGCTCGGCACATCCGGCAGCGGGCAGTCAAACTCTTCACCCCTCCCTTCGAACCTCGCCCTTCCCGGTTGGACCGTGGGCAACATGTCGCAGTTCGGCTGGGACAATCTCTACGTTAAAATCAACGGCCGCGAAGATTACTATAAATCTTTCGGTTTCGAGCGCCTCTATTTCGTCTCCATTCTAATGGACGAGAATCAGGGGACCGCTGTGGACATTGAACTCTATGATCTTGGCTCGGCGGCGAATGCACTCGGCGCCTATGCGGGGGAGCGGTCCCCAGGCACCCGCCCCGATGTGACAGAGTCGGGCATGGGCCACCTCGATCGAAACGCCCTCTTCCTGACCCGGGGCGCTTACTACCTGCGGGCCATCGGCTCGGACGAATCACCAGAGGTGCTCGCCGAGCTCGCTCATCTCCGACCATTGCTCGAAAACAGTCTGACGGGGGAGCCATTACCTTGGGGTTACGCGCTTTTCGTCGGGTCGATGGGATTCGATCCTGGTGCAGTCGCATACGCTCCTGAAAACGCATTTTCCTTCGGTTTCGCGAACCACGTCTACTCCGCTACTCTCGATGACGGCGATACAGAAGTATTCGTAGTCGCCACGAGGGATGGTGCCGGTGCAGAGGCACTTGCCGAGCAATTTCATGAAGGCTTTATGAGTTACGGAACTGAGGCGGGAACTTCCGGCGGGATAGAATGGGTAAAGGATCGATATGTGGGGACAATCTCAGGTGCGGGAGCGAACGGTCCCTGGACGATCGGAGTGCATGCCGCTCCCGATCTCGAATCGGCGGTCGAAGCCTACGGTTCCATTCGACAGGCGGTCGGCTCGCTCGACCCGGCGATCGCTGATCTCGTGCCTGAAGCGGGAACGGGCGAGGGCGAGTCGGAAGCGGCGGACGCTCCAACAGAAGAAGGTGGATACTGATGCCACAGGATCACAAACGAATCGAGCGGCGGGCGTTTCTGAAGAAAGCGGGCACGGCGGGAGCTCTCGCGCTCGGAGCAGGCTGGGCATCGCTTGCTCCACCGAACTGGCTCTTCTCCCTCCGAGATCCCGACGGCGAAAGAGGCAAACCTCGCAAAGAAGTCATCCGTCTGCCGGAAAACGGCTTCGCGGTGGAACCGTCTGCCACGCTCCCCGTGCTCGGCGTGGCTCGTGGTCAGAACCTCGATGCCATGGTAAGAGCATCGATCGATGCGATCGGCGGGATCAGCCGGTTTGTTTCGTCGGGCGATATTGTAGTCATCAAGCCGAACGTCGCGTTCGAGCGGTCCGCAGCACTCGGCGCAACATCGAATCCGGTCGTCCTCGCCTCCCTCATTCGTATCGTTCGTGAAGCGGGAGCTCGCGAAATCAGGGTAGCCGACAATCCGATCGAATCCCCCGAAAGCTGTTTCCAGAGGAGCGGTATTCGCCAGGCGGCGGTCGAAGCAGGGGCGCGCATCTATCTTCCGACACCCGCCGATTTCGACACACTGAACGTACCGGGCGCAACCTGGATCGAAGAGTGGCCCTTCTTCTGGCGACCGTTTATCGGGGCCGACAAAGTAATCGGCGTAGCGCCCGTCAAAGACCACAATCTCTGTCGAGCCTCCATGACCACCAAAAACTGGTACGGTCTTCTCGGGGGGCGACGCAATCAGTTTCACCAGGATATTCATGGGATCATCTCCGATCTCGCCCTCATGATGAAGCCGACGTTCGTTCTGCTCGACGGAAGCCGCGTTCTCTTCCGGAGCGGACCGACGGGAGGGAGCCTCGCCGACGTAAGGGAGGGGCATACGATCGTGGCATCTACCGACTCGCTCGCGGCGGACGCATTCGGCTGGGAGGAACTCCTCGGTCGTGGGGACGAAGAACTGCCCGACTATTTCGCGCAAGTCGCGGCACGAGGTCTCGGGAACCCGGACTGGCGATCGGTGACCATCAAAGACAGGCAGGTCGGATGAACCCGAACAAAGACGGGTCACCATGGTACACTCGTACTTTTCGTATTACATCGGTACGCATTTTTACGCAGGCGTTTTTCTTTTCGCTTTTCATGTTCCTGCTATGGGTCACCTGGTTCAGTCGCCTGCAGGGCTATCCGGTATCGCTCTTCCTCGAGGTTGATCCGCTCGTCGGGATCGCGACTGCCCTTTCGACGCACACCATCTATCGATGGCTCTGGCGGGGGCTATGGGTACTGATTCCGACGCTCCTGCTCGGCCGGGTCTTCTGCAACTGGATGTGCCCGTACGGAACGCTTCATCAGTTTTTCGGCTGGCTCTTCAACATTCGAAACAACCGTAACAACATCGACAAGAACCGTTACCGGGGTATTTACCAGCTCAAGTACATCATTCTGACCGTTTTACTTGTGCTCGCGGCGTTCGGTTCCCTCCAGATCGGCCTGCTCGACCCGATCTGTCTGCTGGTCAGAACAATGGCGATCACAGTCGCGCCTGCGTCTGATCTCGTCGCTCTTAACCTGGGCGAATTCATCGCCGATCGAGGGGGGGACGGCCGGCTCGTTTCGTTTCTCTCGTCCGCCCCCGGCGCACCGGTCCAGCGGATCTTCACGGGAGCATGGTTTGTCGGCATCCTGATCATCGGGCTCGTCGGCATGAACCTCATTATCCCGCGCTTCTTCTGTCGGGTACTCTGCCCGCTCGGCGCGCTTCTCGGCGTCCTCTCCCGGTTCTCCCTCTGGCGAATCGACCGGGACGTTACGAAATGCACCGATTGCGACCTCTGTTTGAAACATTGCGAAGGTGCGTCCGATCCACAGGCCGCGCTCCGAAAAAGCGAGTGTTTCGTCTGCTTCAACTGCATCGACGACTGCCCGGAAGATGCGCTCTCGTTCCGACTCGCTCCGGTGCCGGTGAAAGATCGTATTATCGGTAAAATCCGCGAGGGGACAGCGTCCCTCTTCGGCAAGCCCCTCCGGTCGAAGATCCCTGAGACCGAGATAGTCGCTCCTGACATGCCTCGCCGTCGATGGGTGTTTGCCACCATCACCGGCGTGCTTGCCTATCCGTTTCTGCGGCTCTCCGCAGCGGTTAATGCGCGGGGCTTCAATGAAAAGGCGATCCGCCCGCCCGGAACCGTAGAAGAATCGGAGTTTCTTGAACGCTGCATCAAGTGTGATCAGTGCATCAATGTATGCCCGACAAACGTACTGCAACCCTCCACACTCGCCGAGGGTGGTTTCGAAGGTCTCTGGACACCGGTAATGAATTTCAGCGTCGGCTTCTGCCAGTTGAACTGCACACTCTGCAGCGAAGTCTGCCCCACCGGGGCCATCCAGAAGATTTCGCTCGAGCAAAAGATTGGCGTAGCGGAGCACGAAGAGGCGGGACCGATCAAACTGGGCACCGCGTTCTTCAACCGGGGCCGTTGTCTACCCTGGTCGATGGAAACACCGTGCGTTGTATGCGAAGAGGTCTGCCCGGTAACACCGAAAGCGATCGGTACGTACGACGAAGAGTTCACCCGCTGGGACGGAAAGATCGTTACACTCAACAAGCCGTACATGCGACCCGAACTTTGCATCGGGTGTGGTATCTGTGAGCATGAGTGTCCCGTGCTGGACGATGCGGCGGTTTACGTCACGGCGATCGGCGAAACACGCTCAGACAACCGCTCCCTGCTTCTGGAGCGGCGATCAGGAAATACGTAGTGAAAGAAGAGCGTAATAATATGGCCGGCCATACTTTAGGACCCCCAGAAGGGCGCCGACCCCGTATACTGATGAAACACATTCACCCCCCCGGGAGACAACGATGAAGAAAAGGATCAGTCGTCGCAAGATTCTCAAGATGGGAGCCGCTGCGGGAGCCATGGCTTTTGTCGGTGGTCCGCTCACCTCCGGTCTCGCCCGGGCGGGCGAAAACAATGGTGACGACGCCCTCCCCCAGGTTCCCCGGCGGATTCTAGGCAAGACCGGTGAAACGATACCGATCCTGCTAATGGGCGGCGCCATGAAACTGAATACAAAATTTGACCCCAAGCTTGCCGAAGCTCTCCGATTCGGCGTCGACTACATCGACGCGGCCGATTGCTACAACAACGGAAAGTGCGAACACGCGGTGGCCGGTTTCATGGATAACGGAAACGTCGATCGCAAGAGACTCTGGATCACGAGCAAGAGCGACCGCCACGACCCGAAGGGGCTTGAGAAAACACTAGACACCAGCCTCGAAAAAATGCAGACCGACTACGTCGATCTCTACTTCATGCACGCCCTGAAGAACGAAGCCTATATCAACGACGACATGAAAGTGATGTCGGAAAAGCTGAAGAAGGAGAAGAAGACACGCTTCTTCGGTTTTTCCTGTCACGACGGCAACGTCGCCGCCCTTCTGAACAAGGCGGCCGACGTCGGCTGGATCGATGCGATCATGTTCAGGTATAACTTCCGGCAGTACGGCGACAAGGAACTGAATGATGCGATGGATCGCTGCGTCAAAGCGGGAGTTGGCCTGATCGCAATGAAGACGCAGGGTTCGGCCGCGTCATTCGCCGATACATGGAAACCGTATGAAGAGACCGGCAAATGGACACAGCACCAGGCAGTACTGAAAGCCGTCTGGGCGGATACGCGCATTTCCGCCGCTGTCTCTCACATGGACACGTTCGAGAAGCTGAAGCAGAACATCGCAGCGGCAGTGGACAAGTATGATCTCGGACAGGCCGAATGGGACTCACTCCGGAATTACGCGGATGCGACGCGGTCTCATTCGTGCGACGGCTGCGATCATCATTGCAATCCGGCGGTGGAAGGCGCGGTTCAGATCGGCGCGACCATGCGCTACCTCATGTACCACGACTCCTATGATGAAAAGCAGAAGGCGAAGGAGCTGTTCGCCCGGCTTCCGAAAGAAGCGCGCCGCCTCGATTCATATGACTTCGAGCCGGCCAATCGCGCCTGTCCTCATGGCGTGAACGTAGCGGCCCACATGAGAAGAGCGTCGAAGGTATTGAACGCGTAGGAGCGCGCGGCAGGAGCGCCTTTCGGCGGGATTTACAGTTGAGTGTGTGCGGCCAGGTCCGGCGAGACCTGGCCGCTTTTCTATTCCCTGGTCAAGGCGCCTCGCCCGGCTCCAGATCGGTCCTTTCTGCCTCAAACCGTTTCACCTGGGCGGCAAGATACTCGTCATCAGGGGAGAGGGCGAGCGCCCGTCTTCCCACATCGACCGCCTCCTTGAAACGGCCGAGCCGGAAACACGCTTCCCCTAATGTATCGAGAATCTCGAAGGACTCCGGTTCGGCATCGGCCGCGCGGACGGCAGCCTGGTGAGCCCGTTCGAGGTCAGTGTCGTTGATCGCAAGAAACCAGGCGAGAGAGTTCAACGTGCCGGGCGATGTGTCGTCCCGATCTAACGCCCCGTCCAGAATATCACTGACACGCGCCATTTCGCGCGCTCCCTTCTCTTCGTCCCCGCTTTCCTGATACTCCTCCGCATAACGGATGTGAGCAAGCGCGAGATCGGTCCCTTCCAGAATGTGATAGAGGCGAATGATTTCCAAAATCGGTTCAGGGTCGTCATCGACTCGGAGGTCGATATAACGAGTTCGATACTCCGGATGGGCGTCGCTCGGTCGACCGACGATGAGCGCGGCGGATTGCTTGCCCCGGCTGTCACCGCCCGCCTCCTGCGCGGCTACCAGGGCGGCGAGCAGACGAACAGCGAGCTCGCCCTCTGTTTCGCGAAACGCTTTTTCCATGCCGGCCACCACAGCTTCGCTCACCAGAATATTTCCCTGGCACGAGAAATTCGGTCCCATGATCCCGCCCGCCCAGTCGTTGGTCTTATCGCCCGTATGTTGCGCCACGCCGCCCCGTACGTCGACAATCCCGACCTGCCTGTTCTCCCGGCCTTCGTCGTGGGCGATCAGCTGTTCCAATACATCTTCTGCGGAAAGGCCCGACCGAAGAAGTGCAAGCCCCCTCGGTCCGAATGACTCGTTCGTAGAAGCCTGGGTGGCGATCGCGCCTACCCCCGCCTCGACCCACGGCACAGCCATCCCCACATTGAAAGCTCTCGATTGAACGGCCACACCCACCTCACCCGTCTCCGGATCGAACGCGACAATCGAAAATGTCGCCCCGGCCGGCGAAGAAAAGATAGTCAGCAGAAGAGCGGTCAGAACCGAGCCAATCGCAATACGGTACATGATTGATGCCTCCCTGGATTGATTACCCGACAATGAAAACCCGCATTGCCCGATTACCTGTAGAGCCTATCTCCACACAGTACGACCTTGCTATATGGTAACCCCAAAGGGTACCCGTAGGGGAAATCATGAATCAGGAACAGCCGCGGCGGCAGAACCCCCGAGAACTCAACTGACCGATGGACACTGTAGGGCGCAATAGCCCCATGTGGTACAGTCACCCTCAATGCCATGAGCCAACCCCTTACTGACAGCAGAATTGCGAATCTGGGAGCCCGGGCGATCCATCAGGCTTTCACGGATTACATGGCCGCGTTCGGGGAGATCACCGCACGCGCCAAGGGCCACTTCGAGACTCGCAACTGGAAGGCCATGCAGGCGGACTCCGGCGATCGGCTCGACATCTATAGAAAGATCGTCGACCAATGCACGAAGGCGGTTCATGACTTTCTGGGCGACCGCGTCGAGGAGCAGGCGCTCTGGATGTCGATCAAGGCGGTCTACTCGGGGATCATCGCCGGCCAGGACGAATGGGAGCTCGCCGAAACCTACTTTAATTCGATCACCCGCCGCATCTTTACCACAGTCGGCGTCGATCCCAAGATCGAGTTTGTGGACACCGACTTTGAAACGCCGCCCAATCAACCCCGCAGCCCCGTATACAAGACATACGAACGTGCCGAGTCGACCAGGAAACTGATCGAGACGATTCTGGACGACTTTTCGCTGGACGCTTATTGGGACAATCCGAAAGCCGACACGGAGATCGCGGCCGATCAGATATCCCGGAAACTGAAAGCGATCGGTGCTTTGCGTGTAGTGGACAGAGCGGAGCTTGCCGGCTCGATCTTCTTTCGGGGGAAGGCGGCTTATCTGATCGGCCGCATTTTCAGCGGATCCCATCGAATCCCGTTCGTCATTACTCTTCTGAACGAGGATCGGGGTGTCTTCATCCACGCCGTGCTCACCGAAGAGACGGATGTCAGCATTCTCCTCAGCTTCACTCACAGCTACTTTCATGTAGTGACCGACCGCCCCTATGACCTCGTTCGTTTTCTCAGCCTGATCGTTCCGCGAAAGCGTGTGGCCGAGATCTACATCTCCATCGGCCACAACAAACAAGGCAAGACCGAACTCTTCCGCGATCTCCTCGGCTACATCGAGACATCCGACGATCGTTTCGAGTTTGCCAGGGGAACGGAGGGGATGGTAATGATCGTCTTTACTCTCCCGGGATATGACATGGTGTTCAAGTTGATACGCGACCATTTTGCCAGGCCGAAAAAAAGTACCCGCGACGACGTACGGGAGAGCTATCGGTTGGTATTTCGGATCGATCGCGCCGGCCGGCTGGTAGATGCACAGGAATTCGAATTTCTGCAATTCCACCGCGATCGTTTCAACGAAGATCTGCTGAACACGCTTCTCGCCGAGGCGTCCGAGACCGTTTCGCTCCAGGGAGAACTTGTGGTAATCCGCCACGCCTACATGGAGCGCCGGGTCATTCCGCTGAACATCTTCGTAAAAGAAGCGGAAGAGCGAGCGGTGCTAGAAGCGGCGATCGACTACGGCAATGCGATCAAGGATCTTGCTGCTACCAACATCTTCGCCGGCGATTTCCTGCTCAAGAATTTCGGTGTCACTCGGCACGGCCGGGTCGTGTTTTATGATTACGACGAACTCTGCCCGCTGGTGAATTGTAACTTCCGCACCATGCCTCCTTCGCGAAATGATGATGACGAATTTTCGGCGGAACCATGGTATCGCGTCGACCCCGAGGACATTTTCCCGGAAGAGTTCGAGACGTTTCTCGAGTTGACAGGGGAAGCGCGAGCGGCTTTCCTTCAGTATCACAGCGATCTGTTTCAACCCGACTTCTGGAAATCATTTCAGATTCGTCACCTCGCGGGAGAAGTGATTCACTTCTTCCCCTATCCGCCGGGCAAGCGGCTTCGAAATCCGCGGCCCGGGAGCGAGAGGGTCTGGTCTGCACGATATGTCTGAAACCACTCCGAAGAAAACAGGTCTGAGCCGCAAGGCATACGAACCGATTCCCGACGGCGACCGTTACGATCCCTTCGTTCCCGAAACGGAATCGCCTCTGGAGTTCACAGCAAAGGCGATCATTCCAGGGATCATCTTCGGCATTCTATTCGGCGCGGCCAACGCGTATCTGGGGCTTCAGGCAGGCCTCACGATTTCGACCTCTATTCCCGTAGCCGTCATGACGGTCGCCGCGTTCCGAGCGATGCGTACTTTCGGAACCCGCGGCACGATTCTGGAAGCAAACATGTCGCAAACGATCGGTTCGGCTTCGAGTTCCGTGGCGAGCGGCGTGATCTTTACCATTCCAGCACTATTCATGTGGGGAATGGCGCCCCGGTTGCTTTCGATGACACTTGTCGCCCTCTGCGGCGGCCTCCTCGGCATACTCTTCATGGTGCCGCTCCGCCAATACCTGATCGTCAAGGAACACGGCAAACTCCCCTATCCGGAAGGAACGGCATGCGCGGAAGTCCTCGTCGCAAGTGAAGTCGGGGGAGGCCGCGCCAGAAACGTCTTCTTCGGACTCGGTGCCGGTGCGCTCTTCAAGTTCATTTTCGGCTGGTTGAAGCCGCTCCCGTCCAAAATCCACTTCGACATTCCGTTCATTCCTAAAGCCGCTATTTCCATGAAAATGTCGTCAGCTCTTTTTGGTGTCGGCTATATTCTGGGGCCCCGAATCGGGACGATCATGGTGGCGGGCGGAGTGCTTTCTTCTCTCATAATCATCCCCGTGATCGCCGTCTGGGGAGCGGGAAGGGTTGAGCCGTTTTATCCTGAAACCGTGAAGACCATCGCGGAGATGAGCGCGAGCGAAATCTGGAATCGATACATCCGTTATATCGGCGCCGGAGCGGTAGCAACGGCGGGGCTTCTCACGCTGATACGAAGTATTCCAACTATGATCGAGAGCTTCCGGATCGGCGCGGCCCAGCTTCGAGAGCGAATCGGAACCGGTCCGGCAGAAAGTGAAGCAGCCACACCGCGCACCGGCCTCGAACTCTCGCTCCGAACCGTCGGAATCGGCGTAGCTCTACTTGCACTCGTCATGGCATTCGTCCCCCAGGTCTTCAGCGGCATGGATGGTTTGTTCGCCCGTATTTTCGCCGCTATCTGTGTCGTCGTTTTTTCGTTTTTCTTCGTTACAGTCGCCTCGCGGATCGTCGGCCTGGTGGGCGTTACATCGAACCCGACAAGCGGCATGACCATCGCCTCCCTTCTCGGAACGGCGAGCATGTTTCTCCTCTTCGGCTGGACAGACGCATCAGGAATGGCGACAGCGCTCACCGTCGGTTGTGTGGTGGCTATCGCCGCGTCGATTTCGGGCGACACCTCACAGGATCTGAAGACCGGGTTTCTGCTGGGGGCAACACCACGGCGCCAGCAGATCGGGGAGTTGATCGGCGTTCTGACATCGGCTGTATTCGTCTGTATGACATTGCTTCTTCTCGACAAGGCCTACGGCTTCGGGAGCGCCGAGCTGCCCGCACCGCAGGCCACGCTCATGAAGCTCGTAATAGAAGGGGTTCTACAGGCCAAACTGCCCTGGCTGCTCGTCGGCATCGGCGGAGCGATCGCGTTGATCGCCGAAGCGTTTCGCATTCCTTCGCTTCCGTTCGCAGTCGGCGTCTATCTTCCTGTCTCGACAATGGTACCGGTGTTTCTCGGCGGCATGCTTCGCCGGCTCATCGAGCGGGCGGGGAAGAATGAAGACGATCGTGTGGCGCGGCGCGAAAGAGGGGTGCTCCTCGGATCAGGTCTTGTCGGCGGCGAAGGATTGCTCGGTGTTGCGATTGCGGGGGTCGTCTTCTGGCAAAGCGTTCAGGCGGGCGCCGGTGAAAGGCCACCCCTCCCATTTCTGATCGGCTACGACTGGGCTTCACCGGCAGTTACGGAACTTCTCGCACTCGCCGCATTTGCGGGGCTCGTCTTTTTCTTCGCCCGCCGGTGTTCGACGCGCCACTGATCGATCAGAGATTCGGCAGGTTCTCGCGCGGTTGATAATCGCAATCGATCTTCATGTACTTACCGTCCAGGATCGTCCGAACAATGATCCGGGCAAAGTGATCATCAAACATCCGGCTCGTACCTTTCGTATTCCAGACGAAGAGGACCGATCCCCGTTCGATTTCGATTCTGTCCGCCGCCGGATCGGTAACATAACCGACAAGCGCTCCGTCCAGATCGACAGGAGGGTCGAAGAACTCGTCGATCTCTCTCCCTGTCAGAATGCGAAGTGAGCCGCCGTCCTCCAATGACCGGAAGGGCAGATACTGTTTACGCTCGTCCTCGTCGTACTTGTACCCCAGGCGATCGTCAGTTATCACCGGATGGTTCTGGGTCTCCTCACTATCGCCGATCAGATAGAAGGAGAATGCCTCAAGTGAGGCCTCACGCACTTTAATTCCCTCGTAACGGACATAGGGGAAATCTACGATCGTGTCTGACGTAGCGCTCTCGTGACCGTTCTGAAGGGCTGTGACATAAAGTCTGTACATCGTACCCGCTTTAAGCGGCCAGACAACTGTTTCCATGTGTGTATCGGCAAGGGAGTTTGCTCGGGCGATACGCGGCCAGGGAGCGTCGAGCCCGTTCCGGATGACAAGCGACGTAGTTGGTTCAAAGAAGGGACTCTCGTTACTCCAGATATAGATCTTGTACCCCGATGTAAAGAGATCCGGATCTACACCGTAGACATGGTTCCACGCGATCCGAATGCCGCGCGATTCCGTTCGTGACCCCAAAATGTCCGGCGCTTCCGGCGTGAAATTCAGATTGGAAGGCTGAACGCTTTCACTGCACCCGAAAAGAGACGAGGCAGCCCAGGCAATCGCGACCAGGCGGATCATGATCGAAAATGCAAACCGTCCGCTCCCGCGGCGTACCATCGATCCGATCCTCCTCAAGGGTGAGCTCGCAGGGGAATGGTAAGGACCGAATCGCCTCGATCGGCCCGCTTCAGCGAATCAGCTGCAGTTTTCTTGTACTCATCCGGCCATCCCACGTCAGCCGCACATGATAGACACCGCTCGAAACGCTCCGGCCGGCGCCGTCACTACCGTCCCAGGTGATGGAGTGCAATCCCGGCATGCCGAGACCATCGACCAAAGTACGAACGAGGCGGCCGCTGAGATCGTAGACTGCCAGCTCAACCGGCCGCGCGCTCCCGCCGTCGGGGAGATTGTACTCGATCTTTGTGGCCGGGTTGAATGGATTCGGCCGGTTCGGCAGGAGGGCGGCCACGCCCGGAATCAACGACGGAGGGACGCCGGTGGGGAACGTTGTGCCGACGGTGAATCCGTTGCCGCCCCACGTTGATGCGTGGGCAAACGCGACCACAACCGAGTCATAAGTCGTACCGAATTCCGAAAGAAAGTAGGTTGCGTCGTTCAACGAATCGACTGGAAAAGGAAACGCATCCACAGGGGCAGCGCCGTCATAGAGCATGATGGTCAGTTCCCAGATGGCGTCATCCGAACAGTCGACATAGAAATCCATCGGCGTACCGTCCGCCAGTCGCCTGTACTTGCAGGCCGTGGGGTTCGTATTCCGGGTGAGCGGCCCGACCGGATAAGTGGAGTTGGTCGGGCAGATGAACGGAGGGAGATCGTCTCCCACATATCCGTAACGCCCGTCTCCGATGGTCGGATCGTCCAGAAAATTCGCCGCGCCCCAGTCACCGAAAACATCCGTGAATTGTTCACTGTAACCCCGGTCGACGAGCACCTGATCGTATCCGTTTACGGAATTCTTCGGTTCGGCAACGACCGCCCGCACCGAAGGAATGCCTCCATACTGTTCGAAGAAATAGAGCGACCAGAGATAGGTCTGGATGTAGTCGGTCCACGCGCCGCCCCAGGTGACGAGCGGATCGTTCGGGTTCGCATTGAATCCTGAAATGTTGTCCGGGTTCCCATACATCCACATGGCCAGTTCGGCGAGACCCTCATCGACCCAGGCATCCTCATCTTCATCGTAGTTCCAGTGAATGAGATGTTCGAATTCGTGGCCGGCCACGGCGAGCATGAAGTCACCCGCCACGTCGCCACTTCCGAACGAGTTGAGATAAACCACCTCGCACTCATTCGAGGCATAAGCCTGCGAACCGTCAGGGTACTCATCGAATGCCCAGAAAAATCCGTCGGCAGCCACATCGAAATTGTAGTAGAGAAGATAGATCTTGGGATCGCTATCCAGTTCATCAGGCGGCAGACCGAAAGCGGTCGTATCGATATCGTAGATTCCCATCGTCGGATAAGGCCCGGGGGAATGCGATTCGAAACGGGCCAGTATCGTGTCGATCTTTGCCTGCGTGACGTTCAAGCCCCATTGGCTGTCCTCAACGACGACATAGATGCTCGCCCCCTCACCTCGCACCGTGCAGGATTGAAGCGTCGCGGTCGGAGGGCCGTTCAAACTCCATATGTACCAGTTCCAACTATCCCCGACGTTCGGGTTGGCGGGGGGAGTCATCAACTTCGACTGTCCGGATAGAGATGGACCACCACGAGAGGCGCGAACGGTCGTCCGGGCGGCCGCAACCTTTTCCGCATGTACGACTTGTGTGGCGCACCGGATCGTGCGGGGTGAATCAGCCGCTGCCAATGAAAAAAAAGCCGGCAGCAGAACGACAGCCAGGATCGAGAGCTTCGAATGTTGCATGGTCATGGTTGGAGCGCTCCTCGGTTATCCGGGAATGCTGTTGCGTGTTGCGAGGTCATTCGGCTGATGCCGGGCAGCCGAAGCGAAATCAAAAGTTTCATTCATACCCATTATAAAGGACATTCCCTATTCCGGGGACACAATACGGAACTCAGGGGAGTTACGTATTGTGTCCCCGGAACTCCGTCGGTCCACCCGCGTCGGGAATCACGCCGACAAAAAGGCGCCGCCCCTGAGGACGGCGCCCTTCTTCCTGCAACTTTCGTAATCGACTCGCCCCGAAAGGCTAATCGATCACTCGCTACAACACGACACTTACTACGATGCTTTCTTCGCAGCCTCGATCGTGCCGGCCACCACCCCGATCAGGGCACGGGCGCGGAGCGAGGAAGCGTTCTCCCCCTCGGGGTCGAGCTCGATCGCCTGCTGGAGACAATGGATCGCCTCCTGGAACAAGGTCTCGGCCGCTTCTTTGTTTTCCCCATCAATCAGTTCCGAGCTCTTCTCGAGCATCAGCTCGCCGGCGTTCGTCCAGGAGTTGATGTCCTCCGGATAAAGTTCGACGGCCGATTCATAGTGCCGCAAGGCGTCTTCGGCCTTCCCCTGGCGCTGATAAATCGAGCCGAGCACGGAATGGAAATAGGGATCGAACGGGTTATAGACGTTCAGCCCTTCGAAGATCTTCTGTGCGTCGTCGACTTTCCCCTCTTCGAGAAGGTCGTAGCCCATATCGGCAATGCCGTACAGATCCTCGGCGCCCAGCCCTTCGAGCTGCGCCAGGGTAAGATCACCCGTCAGAAACCCTTTGATCGACTCTTCGAGTTCCTCTACGGAACACGCGTCATCATCGGTGATTTCCTCGAATTCTTCTTCTGCTTCGTTTTTTTCAAGGTCCTTATCAGACACTTTTAATTCCTCCGTTCGCTCTATTGGTATGCGCGGTCAATCCGCTACGCCTTCAGGTTCCGAATGGCTGCCATGCTCGTATCGTGAAGTGACTTCATGATATTTGACATGGTCTGGAACATCTGCTGACGCTTCTGCATGAGCGACTGGAGCTGCGACTGAAGGAGCTGCAAATTCGGCTTCTTGCCCTTTGCGCCTCCAGCACCACCGGCGCCACCACCTGCACCACCTGCACCACCTGCACCACCGGCGCCACCTGCGCCACCGAGGATACCGCCGAGAATGCCACCAGCCGTGCCGCCGAGCTGCGATCCGATCATGCCGCCGAGCGGCCCGCCGTATGCCGTACCCGCGATACCACCGAGCATCTTACCGATACTGCCGAACATACCGCCGATTCCGCCGCCGCCACCTTTGGCGCCGCCGGCACCGCCGGCTCCACCCTTGCCGCCCTGCTTCATGGCTTTCTCGATTTCGCCCATCTTCTCATTAATCTGCTTGTCCATGTGCTCGGACAGTTTGGCCATGAGAAGCATGAGCTTGTCTTCGAGGGTGAGGTTCGGGTTCGAGAGTACGCTCTCAGACGATACACCGCCGGCACCACCAGCGCCTCCCGCACCACCGGCCTGCATACCCGGGTAGTTCCCCGGAATGCCACCAAGCATGCCACCGCCGGCACCGAAGATCTTGCCGAGCGCCGAAGCGATGTTGAGCCCCGGTCGGAACGCATGATTGATCATGCCGGGAAGCATGCTCATGAACGGCGGACGGGACCACCCGGTCATCGTATGGCGATGCGTGGCAAGTCCATCGACCTTGCCGTCACGAATGTCGGCACGAACCGCGCCCATGTTCTTGTACATCCGGCCACGGAAGAGATAACCCGCTTTGCCCATGCGAACAGGGCGAAGGAACGAGCCACGATACTGACGGCCGGTAATGCGCCCCTGGATCCTGAGACCCATGACACGGTGACCGGAATCATACTTCTGCCCCACATGCGCGTGCCTTCCCACGCGATGATGATGAGCATAGGTCATTGAGTGCTTGTGGAGATGGGGACCCGAGAAGTGCAGACGTGGAATGAACCCGCGGGAGAACGGCCTATTTCCAGCCATTCCCTGCAGGCGATCCATCTGATTCGTCGTTAATCCACTCGCCAGGTCGACGATGTTACGGTGAAAGCCCGCCATGTCACCTCGCTGCAGATCGACCATAGCGCCGATCTGGTCACCGAAGGAGTCGGGCATCCCAAGCGCATCGAGCATCCGATTGACTTGGGTACCTGCTGACTGAACACCACCCATGGTGTTTCCTCCTCGTTCTGTTTTGTGGTAAATCGGACCGCCGGTCCTCCGGTCAGGGAGGGCTCGCAGGGGAAAACCTGACGAGAGTGCCCCAGGGAGTAGTTCCGGGGCTCAAACGGCGGAGCAACTGATCTTCTATTCAGAAACCGGCGCATGGGCCACACGCATGCCGGGAGAGTAACCCTTCCTTTCCCCGGGAGCAGCCCGGGGGGTTCGCTTTCAGCAGGTGATGCTGTCTGCACCTACAGTCTAACTCCCGATCGAGAAGGTTTCAACCAATCTATCCATTTGTCCGCCCGCTCGATCTCCCGTAACTCACTCGCCCTGGCTCTGGCTGTACACCCACTGGAGAACTTCGGCCACGGCAGTGTAGAGATCCTCGGGCACTTCGTCCCCCACCTCGAGCTCATTCAGCGCATGGGCGAGCGGCACATTCCGCATGATCGGGATATTATATTGCTTCGCCACCTCTATGATCTGCTCGGCGATCAGCCGTTCCCCCTTCGCCGTCACTCTCGGCGCCACGTTCTCGTCTTTCTCATATGTAATCGCCACGGCGATGTGCGTCGGGTTCACAATAACCACACTCGCTTTCTTCACGTTCTCTACCATGCTATGGGAAAGAATCTCCTGATGTATCTGCTTACGTTTGCTTTTGTATTGCGGATCACCTTCCTGTTCTTTTCCTTCCCGCTTCACTTCGTCCTTGGACATTTTCAGCTTTTTCTCGTGCTGGATCCTCTGGATGAACACATCCACCGCGCCGAGCAGGATGAGGCCGAACCCCACCTTGGTGCCGAGTTCGTACAGCAGAATCCCCGTCAGCTTGACGCTCGCCTCGATCGGCTGCCGCACCGTGAGCGCTATTTCCCTGATCCGGCCGTTCATCGCCATGTACGCAATGGTCGTCACGATCGTCAGCTTCAAGAGCGACTTGGCAAGCTCGATATAGGTCTGCGCCGAGAAGAACTTGTTCTTGAATCCCTTGATCGGGTCGAGCTTGTTCAGCTTCGGCTCGAGCGGTTTGATCGTGAACAGCGCACCTACCTGTATGAACTGCACGAACGCCGCGAGAACAAAACCGGTGAGGAGAAACGGCGCGATCACTTTGAACATCAGAATAATGGCGCTTACCAGGAGCTTGTTCACCATCTCGGCGTTCAGGAGCGGCGCATCGAATGCCTGAACGAAATAGCCCCGCATCCCTTCCCGCAAAAGGTCGGCGTTTTTCCCTGACGAAATAATAAACACCACCCAGACGGCGAGGAATACGACCGAGACAACCAGGTCCTGACTCTTGGCGACCTGTCCCTTGTCCCGGGACTCCTTCATCTTTTTGGGGGTTGGTTTTTCTGTCTTCTCTCCTGACACCCTGATTTCCTCGATACAAAGTCAACGGTCTGCTATTGCGCCAGATAGCCGATGGTCCGGTAGACCACCTCCAGCATCTCGCCCATCCATACCTGAAACTGATCCGACAGGAGCCGGAGCACGATCACGATCATCAGCACTCCCACAAACATCTTCACCGGTTGTGACAGGTTGAACACATTGATCTGCGGTGACGCCCTGTTAATAATGCCGAACCCCACATCGGTGATGAAGAGCGCGATAATCGCCGGCGCGCCCATCTGCAGGGCGATTACGAAGAGATCCGACGTCAAGCGGATCAGTTCGGTCACTACCGGTTCGCCCACTCCCGCGAAAGCGGGGAACTCCCACACAGGGAGCACTTCGAAACTGTGAAAGTAGCCGCGCAGGAAAATGTGGTGGCCGTCCAGCGACAGAAAAATGACTACTGCCATCTGTACATAGAAGTTTCCCATAACCGTGGCGCGTTCCTGGAGCTGATAGACCATGCCCTCAGCCATGTTGGCGCCTCGCTGCATGTCGACAAGCCGGCCTGCCGCCCCGAAACCGAGAAACACGACCGAGGTGATGAAACCGAGCGTCACCCCGATCGTCAGCTCCTTGATCATGAGGAGTGCGTATGTGGCTCCCTTGGCGACAGGCTGCGCCATTTCGATCATGGACGGATAGAGCAGAACGATAAACGAAATGGCGACGCCCATCTTGACGCGTGCCGGCACCACTTTGCCGCCGAGAAACGGATTGAAGAAGAGCGTCGGCATGCTTCTACCCAGACTGAGACCGAACACCATCAGGAGTTCGATCGGTTCCATGGCGAGTCCGAAATCGCGGTACCAGGCGTTCATTGTTCGAGTCCCGAGCAGGAAGCGGATGAAATAGGCAGCCTAAGCCCCGATCACCTTGGGGATCGATTCGAAGACGCGGCTCGTAAAGATCACGATCTGGCTGATGAGCCACGGCCCCAACAATCCCAGAATCCCGAACACGAACAGGATCTTGGGAACGAATGTAAGTGTCTGTTCCTGGATCTGCGTGGTCGCCTGAAAAATACTGATGATCAGCCCCACTACAAGACTGGTCAGAATCGGCGGTCCCGACAGAATGAGTATGAGCAGGAGCGCTTCTCTGCATAGCTGCATCACAAATTGAATTTCCACGCTCTTACGCCCCCCTCACATATCCGAGAACGAGGCCCTGCACGATCAGGAACCACCCATCCACGAGAACAAACAGCAGAATCTTGAACGGCAGAGCAATCGGCGTCGGTGAAAGCATCATCATGCCGAGAGAGAGGAGCACGTTCGCCACTACCATGTCGATCACCAGGAACGGTATGAAAATGATGAAACCGATCTGAAACGATTCTTTCAATTCACTGATCACGAACGCGGGGATGAGAACCTGAAAGCTCTCCGGGTCGATGATGTTGTTCGGGTCACCACCTAGACGAAATGCAAGATCTACAAACAGCAAGCGATCCTTTTCATGCGCGTGATGGAGCAGGAACCGGCGCACCGGCTCGCGTCCCCGTTTGCCCCCTTCGATCAGGTCCTTGATCGATCGCTCCGAAAAAACCGCCGAACTCGACTGTGTCGAGATATTCGCTTCGGTAACAGCCTCTTTCGCGACGGGAATCATCACGAAGATCGTAAGGACGAATGCGAGGCCGGTGATTACCTGATTGGGCGGAATCTGTTGCGTGCCGAGCGCGTTTCGAAGGATCGAAAGCACGACAGAAATTTTCACGAACGACGTGAGCATGATCAGCATGAAGGGGGCGAGAGAGAGCACGCCCATGATGATCATGAGGGTGATCGGGCTGCCGAACTGACCCTGCATGTTCGCACCCTGCGCAAATACGGTGGCAGGTGCGGCGCCGGTCAGCAAAGCGGCGAGGGCGGCGCTTGTTATGGTGAGTTTGCTCTTCAAGATCGTTTCTGCTCCTCTTGCTTGCGCGCCGAGGGATAGAGTTCCTCCACTTCGGACGCCTCGAGTTCCTTCAAGAGCCGGACGTTTCCCTCGGCGATGCTGATCAGATAGTAGCGGCCCACCGCTTTCACCAGGCCGATCGATTTGCCCGAGCCGAGTTGAAGCTGGTCAACAATCCTCATGGGGCCTGCGCCCGGCATGCGCCACCGAAAGAGGCGGGGCATCAGAAATCTGAGCGCTACGTAGATCACGCCACAGATGAGCGCAAGATAGAAGATCATGCGGAACAGCGCGCTCGCGTATCCACCGTCGCCGAGAGGGATCGCCTCACCCCCGGCGGCCCCGGTCTGGAGGAGCATGAAGATCGCCACCATTTAAGTGACCGCCCCCTATCCGCCGAGGTTCAGAATGCGCACCCCGAGTTCCCCCTCGATACGCACGAGTTCGCCGGTACCGATCACGCGGTCTTCGACGACCAGCGAAACGGGTGCTGCCGGATCCTTGGCGAGTTCCACCACCGATCCGGCGCTCAGCTTCGATAGCTCCCGGATCGTCATTCGGGCTCGGCCCACTTCGACACGCAGCACGACCGGTACCTCTTCAACGAGAGCCCGGCCTTCCGTCGAGTCACTTGCCTTGTTGCTCCCGTCTTCGGCTCCGTCTTCGGCTCCGTCTTCGGCTCCGTCAGCGCCATCGTCGTCGACAGTTTCGGCGACTTCCTCAGCCCCGGCAGCCTCTCCGGTTTCCTCTTCCATGTCTTCGCGATCCTGTTCCTCGTCCACCGGTTCCCCCTCCGTCTGCTCCGGAAGGGCGTCCCCCCGGATGTACTCCTGGATTTCGATTCGAAGGCTCTCCCCGTCTTCGACGATTACCCCGGCCAGCGACCCCGATTCGAGGCCGTTTCCCGCCGGGGCGATACGAAGAGATCCGGAAAGTGCGCCGTCTTCAAACGTGACGCCCTCCCCGTCGAACAGAATGATGTCGTTTCGCTCGAGCCGGGCTATGTCGCCGACGCTCAGGCTGGTGATTCCCGGGCGGCCGGTAAGCGTCACCCAGCCGTGGCCGATCGCGGCTACTGTGCGGCTCGTCTGACCGGCTGAGGACTCAGCCGCGCTCTCCGTCACTTCATACGCCTTGCGGCACTTTTCGAGAGCCTCAATCGGCACGAGAAGCCGCCACGGAAGGGCGATTTCCGCCGGTACCGCCTTGCCGGTTACGGCATACCAGCCGGCCGGACCTGCCGCCCCCCATTCCGGTTCACCCGTTTCGCTCCCGATGGCGGTCAGGGTGATTGGCTCGATCGCACGCATGTACGATGTCTCTCCCTGAAAACCGGCCAGAATCCGCTCACCGAAGTAGGCGAGCACACCCTTCTCCAGATGGGTGAGGAGGTCTGACGCCGCGAGTTTATCGGGATCGACTCCCACGATCCGCCCGGCTACCGCTCGCGCGGCAACGAGTGAAGTCTCGAGAACCGCTTCTCTTCCATCTCCGCCGAGCCGGAAGAAAAGCCTCACCCTCATCCCGCCGGTAAGGGGATCATCCACCTCGTCCGCCGACCCCCGCCCGTCGACCTGGAGCATGTGGGCATCACCGCCGATTGTCGTTTCCGCCCCCTCCGCCGGCCCGCGAAGCGCACGAACGACCGCGCGCCTCATGGCCGCCGCCTCGTCGCCTCCCGGCTGGAGTTCGGCAATCGCCTGGAGCACAGATACCCGATCCCGGGAGAGTGTGGGCGAGTCATCGAAGGCGTATCTCTTCAGCTCAGACATGTCGATTTGATTTGCTCATAAACTAAAGTGTGTAGTCCGTTCTGGTGTCCGGTTTCTTTTTCGGTTGATTCTCATCGGCCGGTCCGGTCGCACCCGGTGTCACTCCGCCGGGAGGCGCGACCCCCTGATCGCCGAGCTCATCAGAGTCACCCCCACCGCTATCGCCGGACGAACCGCCGGCATTCTTGAGCGACACCTGGATGTCCCCCACGGCGAGCCCCTGATCTTCCAGTCTGTCCTGCAGCTTGGTAAGCTCGGCTTCCAGTTGATCTTTCGCGACCATCTGCTCGACTTCCATCACAATACTGACGATGCCGTCCTTGGTGCTCACCTTGAGGTTCATTCCTTCGAACACGGTCGACTTGAGACCGATCTGCATTTCGGTGGCGCCCACGCGGTTCTGTCCGATCCGTACTGTTTCAACGATCTTCTGGACCATCTCGGGAGGAAGCCCCGGTGGTTTCGCCGCCTGCACCTGCTTCACTTCATTCACAGAAGCGGTCTGCTGCACCTGCCCCTGCACCGCCTGGCCGGTCTCATCCTTCCTGGCCTCGGTCTTCGTGGTTTCCGTCTCCTTGATCTCGACGCCTTCCCGCTCCCCCCTGGCTGTCTGCTGCTCGTCGACGCCCTTCTTCCCCTGGCCAAGGAGGCGCTCCCCCTTGGTCGTGCCGCCCCCCATGTTCCCTTTCTTTCCGGCCTGCGGATCGATCGGACCACCTTTGGTACCAGGGAACTTCTTTTTCATGACGTCCGCGAATCGGGGGGCGTCTTTCGATTTTTCTTTTGATTTCTTGTCAGGCTTCCGCTCCGGTGGAGGAGTCGACCCGACGCCGCCGACCTTGCTCATCCCCGGTTCTCCCTTCTTCGTCTCTCGTGAAGAGCGCTGCCGATCTCTTCGATCGACCGGTCTTCGCGTCTCTGTTTTTCTCGTTTCCGCTCGCGGAGCCATTTCTCTTTCAACTCCTCGTGCACCTTGACCTCGTTCGATATCTCCATGTACTCATCCCGCACCTTGGCCAGCGCCTTTTCCGCCCGTTGAATCGCACGCTCCTGGGCGAGGTACTTGCGACGCTGATCTCTGTATTCCGCCTCGATCGATTCGATGTAATGTTTCTTCGACCGGATTTCAGCGGCGGTTAACGCGCCCGCCTTCATCCCGTCCCAATACTCTTTCTGGCGGAGCTTTTTCGACTCCGTCAGCTTGTCGAGCCTGTCCTGAAGCGCGGCAAGTGCATCTTTTTCTTCCTGCACTTTTCGCTCCGCCTCGGCCATGCGGGTACGCACTTCCTCTTTCTGGGAAAGAACATGCGTCAAGTAGACATCAAGTTTGTATTTCTTCTCGGCCAATGGCGGTTCCCTGTACTTATCCCTGTCAGATGCCGGTCAGTTGCTCGACCGTCTCTTCGAATGTGATTTTGTCGTGCGTTCCCTGTTTCAGAAAAGCGTTGATGAGATCGATCTTCTCGATCGCTTCGTCAATTTTGGGATCGCTCCCCTTCTTGTAGATGTTATAGAGGATCGCCTCGCGGTTCTCCTGGTAGAGCGAATAGAGTTCAAGCAGTTTGCCGGCCGCGGCGCGGTGCTCAGGCTCGGTCACCTCATTGAAGACACGGCTCTTGCTCGATGTGATATCGATTGCCGGGTAGTGTCCCACCTGGGCGAGTCGCTTGGTCAGAATCACGTGGCCATCGAGAATGGATCTAGTCTCCTCGACAATCGGGTCTTCCGAGTCTTCCCCTTCTGCAAGAATCGTATAGAGGGCGGTGATCGATCCTTTGTCGGAGTTGCCGGCCCGTTCGAGCAGCCGGGGGAGCTCCGAGAAGACTGACGGGGTAAAACCGGCACGGGCGGGGGGCTCGCCTATCGCGAGACCGACTTCGCGCTGCGCGCGGGCAAAACGGGTGACCGAATCCATCATCAACATGACTTTCAGTCCCTGGTCACGGAAGTACTCGGCAATCGCGGTGGCGACGTAGGCTGATTTGAGTCGTACGAGCGAAGGCTCGTCGGACGTGGCCACTACGAGAACCGACCTCTTCATCCCTTCTTCGCCGAGCGACTCTTCAATAAAGTCATTCACTTCGCGGCCACGCTCTCCGACGAGCGAGATCACGTTGATATCCGCAGTCGTGTTACGGGCGAGCATGCCAAGCAGGGTAGACTTCCCTCCGCCGGCAGATGCGAAGATTCCTACCCGCTGTCCTTCGCCCACAGTGAGAATGCCGTCGAACGCTTTGATTCCGACGGGGAGCGGCTGGAGAACGCGCTTCCGAATAAGCGGGTCGGGCGGTTTCGCGAATACAGGGTAACGCTCCGATGTGACGAGCGGGCCTTTTGTTTTTTCGTCCCGCGGATGGCCGAGTCCGTTCAGCACGCGCCCCAGAAGCTCTTCGCCTACCGGAACGGTCAAGCAGTTCCCGGTGGGAACGACCTCACTCTGCATGCCGATGTTGGAGAGTTCGCCGAGAGGCATGAGGAGCGCTTCGTTTCTGTCGAAGCCGACCACCTCTGCCGGCACCGGCTCTTTGTGGCGTTCATTGTGGATGTAGCAGAGTTCTCCCACCCACGCATCGGGAAGAACCGCCTTCACAACGATCCCGACAAGACCGGTTACACGCCCCTTTACTTCCACAGGTGAGACGTTGTCCAGGATGCCGTCGAACTCGTTGAAGTCGAGTCCCGTTGTCAGCTTTTTTTCGTCCAAGGCCTCAGCCCTTCTTTCGATCGAGAAGCGCCCGCTCAAGAACGCGAAGTTGTGTTTCAAGCTGAGCGTCGATAATGCCGAGATCGGTTTCCACGATACACCCCCCCGGCGAGACATTCTTGTCCTCTCGAAGCTCGACTTCCTTACCGGACCCCACTTCATCTATCAAGCGGTCATGCTGTTTCCGTATCTTATCGAGGTCCCCGGGGTTGACCCGAATCTGGATTCTCTTCTCGTGCGCAATGCCGCGCATCGCTTTCACCACGATGTCTCCGAGCGCCTTTTCGTTCGTCTCCACTTCGCGTCCCAGAATTTTGCCTGCGATTCGGACCGCCAGCTTCAGGATGTCGCTGCGTGAAGCATCGATCAGTTTCTCCCGCTGCTGCTGAAACTCGAGCGCCTGATCGTTCAATCTGCCGAGGCCCTCTTCGTAACCGTCGCTTTCGGCCTTCTTTCGAATCCGGTCCGCCTCGGCCTTCGCCTCATCCACGATCCGACGCGCTTCGTCGTCGGCAGCGCCGAGAATCTGCTTCCCTTCTTCTCTGGCCGAATGGACTTCCCGCTTGATGACCTTCTTACCCGACGAAGCCGGGGCCGGCCGATCATCATCCGAAGGAAAATCCGATCCTTTGACGACCTTGCCTTTCATGAATCTCCCTTTGTGAGCGCACTCGACGCGCTTCGGGAAAGAACGTTCGCGAGTCGCTCGAGTACTTCGGCGGCGGACTCATCCCGGCCTTCATCATCGCCGGCGGCGTGTTCGTCCCGCCACTCGACGAGACGGGACCCGACCTCTTTCGTCATGCGCTGGGCAATCTGCACGGCGAAGGATCGCGGCTCCGAGGAAAGCGCCAGGGCGAGAGTGCCGATGCCGACAAGACCGACGAGATCCCCGCCGGAACCCGAACTCGCCTCCACCGCTCTCCGAACGAGCGCCGATGCTCGCACCTCGGCCGGATCGTCCGACTCTTCCGAATCGCTGCCCGAAGCATTCTCAGCCGCGTTCTTCTGAAGCAGCTTGGAAATGCGTGTCGCCTCTGCCCCCCCCTGGGCTTGAAGCAATCGGAGGATCTCTTCGCGGCCGCCGCCCCCTCCGGCACGGGCAATCGAACGAAGACCCACATCCTGGACAAGCAGATAAAGGTCGCGCTTCCCCAGAAAGAGAACCGCCGCCAGGCTCCGCTCCCCCCGCTCCCGTTCAGCAACGAGCGCGAAGCAGGAGAAGACCCATCGTCTGAGATGAGCGGCGAGCGCGGGCGCCGGGTGGCCGATCTCGAGGTCGCTGCTCTTCGTTTGCCGAAGACCGGACCAGAGGGCGCGCAGCGTTTCTTTCGCCAGCCCGGGGCGGAGCGCGCCCAGAAGCTGCAGCACCAGCGCCGGATTCTCGTCCCGGAGCTCGTCGGCCAGCCAGCTCCAATGCAAATCAAGCGCTTCATCGATCCGGGCCGGTTTTTCCCGGCTCAGCCAGACGACGCCAAGCGCCGCGCGCCTGTCATCCGGCAACAGTCCGATCGCTTCATGCTCTTTGGCCAGATCCGCGTCTGCGAGAATCGGGATGCGCTCATGCGCGTCATCCGAAGGACTGTCGCCGGCCCAACGGGAGGCGAGCAGGAAGCCCCGTGCAAGGGAAGTCGCCGAGTCGAGCCGATCGGTATTCCCGTCACTCATCGGCATCACCTACGATGAATCAGCCCCGGGGCCGGATGGCTCGGCCGAACTCGCCGAGTGCTCCGCAATCTGCCTCGAGAGCGAGCGGTTTCGGAACAGCATGAACAGAAGCGCCAGCAGCAGCACACCGACCACAATGGCCAGCGGCATGAAGATCGAAGCCGCATCGCCACCCCTCGCCGGCATCTCCGTATTTTTCGGAGTGACCCCCTTGAGCACCACTTCCACGTTCTGTGCCTTGAGGCCTTCGACGCTGTTCGCGACAATTCGCTTGATATCCATATCATCGATCCGCTCTTCCGGCGGCACATTCCCCTGTGGGCGCCAGTGCTTCACCATGATCGCGGCCTTCGCCTGAGGCGGCTCCCGGCCTTCCATCACATGGCGGAGCGGATCTTTTTCAGGAACCGAAATATGAACGCGCGCGTCGATAACCGACGGCATCGCTTCGATCGTGCGAGCGAGCTCCCCGCAGAGCGCCTGCAGGAAGATCGCCTTCTCTTCGGTTTCAGTCGGAATCAGTTTCGATTTCCCGAAGAAGACGTCGAATCCTTTCGGTTGTTCGCGGGGCAGATCGTTTTCGACGAGCACCTGCCAGGCGTTGCTTGCATCGGCGCTCGCGACTACAACTGTCCAGGTCTTTTCCTGGCCGCTCGCCGCGACAATTTTGTCGGCGGAAATGCCGTTCGTCCGCAGAACAACAATCACTTCCTGGGCGGACAGTTCCGACAGCTCCGAAAAAAGCTCGACCTCGTTACAACCGACCAAAAGGAAAAGACAGCACGCCACCAATACGGTACGAACGGTTCGTCCCCTCATCGTTTCTACGACTCCTCCCGCTCGAAAAAGCCCATGAACCGGCCGGGCAGCCGACCGGCGGGTGGCACTAAACGCTGGTCTGGAATATGGTTTTCATCCCGCCCACGCTGTGCTCGACCACTTTACTCAACATCTCTACACTCTGCGAAATCTGATGCGCGCGGACCTGAAGGCTCATCAGTTCCTGTTGGGAAAACTGGTGCCCGCTCGACATCTTCTCCAGCATCGACTCCATCTTCCCATACTCTACGCCAAAGTCATCCAGCCTTTCGACCATTTTGTCTTTCCACATGCCCGCGTCCACCTGGGGAGACTTACTCTTCATGCGAAGAAAAACCTCTTTCGATTCCCTGATGTGCACGGCGAAATAGCGAATCTGCTCCGGCTTCTCCAGCTTGGCGATCTTGTTGTCGAATTCCTGCTGTAGATTGGCCTTCTCCGCCTCCGACACCTGGTTCACCTGAGTCTGCAGGTCGGTCTGCAGTATCTTCTTGGTCTCCTCGATCTCCTCGGCCGGCGAAAGCTCTTTGCTTTTCATCACTTCGTCAAACTTGGATGGCCCGGTTTTTTTCGTTTCGTCCTTCTGCGCTGCCAGGTCGCTCTGAACCTGTGCGGCTCGCTTAATCGCATCGCCGCCCGCGCCAGCAATCGGATCTGCCATGACTTATCTCCTTCGCGAATTCAGCGACACGGAAAACAGGGCCGAAGCCTGCCTTTCCGGGAAGTCGCCTTCTCTATTTGCCTACTTATCGCGATATCCCGCCTGCAGTTGCGTTCAATCGACCGGCCAGGGCTGTCAAACCGGTCAAGCCGCCCGGATTCCGCACTCCTGGACGAGCTTCATCAGGTTCTTGAGCGCCCGGGCGTGTAGTCGCGATGTCCATGACTTGGAGAGTCCGAGCTTGGCGCCCGCCTCTTCGAGAGTCATGTGATTGAAATAGTAATCCTCGATCACCGATCGTTCCTTCTCCTCGAGCTGCCCCACGCAGACCCTCATGAGATCGCCCATCTCCGCAATCTCCACGACTTCCAGAGCACTGGTCTGCTCCTCGTCGGGAAGCTCGATCGGCGTTTCCGGTGCATCCATTGACAGCATCTTTGCCGTGGCGATGCTCTCGATCATGTCCTTCGCCCGCTCAATCTGCTCTTCCACGGTCATGAGGCCCCGCCCCGCCTGGCCGCTCTCCCCCGATTCGGCCATCAGTTCGTTGGCCGCTCCCTGGAAAGTCGCCTTCCTGGCGGGGGAAGCGGCGAACCAGGACATCTTCCTGATGCCGTCGTAGATCGCTCCCCGGATCCTATAATAGGAGAAGGTTTTGAAAAGTACGCCCCGGCTGGGGTCATAGCGACGGCTCGCCTCGATCAGACCGATCTGCCCGAAGGCGATCAAATCTTCCGCGTCTACAAATGCAGGGAGGGAGCGCAGAATCTTCCGCGCAATAGCCTCGACGAGGCCAAGGTGTTGCTCCACAAGCTGTTCCGCTGTTCCAGTCAACGGCGCCCGTTCCGGTTGGGGGAATGTCCCCGGCGGATTTCTCCATGGATCAGGATTAGATCTGGGGAGCCTATTCTGGGGACACAGATCTAATCCCGACCCCGGGCATCCTGTAAGCCGGGAGGTTACTCGTAGAGCATAGCACGCAACGGCGTAGAGGTGAACCGCCCCGGGATTGGGGTTGTATTGGCACTGTTCTGTTAACCGCTGGGGCAAGAGTTTGAGTCATACCCGGGAAGGCTGGGAGAGAGACCCGTGCTGGAAGGTGCGGGTCTTTCTGCGTGTGGGGGTGGGATGTGGGGCGCACAGGGCGATTGTCGTTGAGGCCCGGCTGGTGACTACTAATGATTAGCGAGTGCGGACGGCACATGTCTCTGGGCTCTCTCGCTTCACGTGCGGATCTGATAAAATCTATTGATGACCCCCACTCATTCACCAGACGACCCTGATCGCACTCCCCCACCCGACAGCGATCGGACTATCCCATCTGATCCGCGCACCCTGCCTACTGGTGGCGATTCACTGAATCCGGTCACTCCTCCTTCCACCCCCACTTTCATTGGCAACTACACGATCCTCGGCAAGCTGGGCGAAGGGGGCATGGGCGTCGTCTACGAAGCCGAGCAGCAGAACCCCAGGCGCAACGTTGCCCTGAAGGTCGTGCGCGGCGGACACTTTGTGGACGAGCTTTCAGTCAAGATGTTCCAGCGGGAAGCGGAAACGCTCGGCCGACTGAAGCATCCGGGCATCGGAGCAATCTACGAATCGGGCCGCACTGATGAGGGTCAGCACTTTTTTGCGATGGAACTGGTGCGGGGGGATACTCTCAGCACCTATATGATAGAAAGCGATCCATCCATCCCCGATCGCCTCGCCCTCTTTCGCAAAATCTGTGATGCGGTCAACTACGCGCATCAGCGCGGGGTAATCCATCGCGACCTCAAGCCGGCGAACATCCTGATCGGCAAAGATGGCGAGCCCAAGATCCTCGACTTTGGCCTGGCACGCATCACTGACACAGACGCCCAGGCTGTCAGCATGGTGAGCGAAGTGGGTGCGATTAAGGGGACGCTTCCGTACATGAGCCCCGAGCAGGCGCGAGGGAATCCCGACGAGATCGATCTGCGCACCGATGTCTACTCGCTCGGGGTGATTCTTTTCGAGTTGCTATCGGGAGAGTTGCCGTACGACACGGCGAGGGGCTCGATTGTGGAAGCAGTCCGTGTGATCGCCGAGACACCGCCGGCTCCGCTTCGTTCGATCAATAGCGAACTGGAAACGATCGTCTGCAAGTCTCTCGAGAAAGCCCCCGAGCACCGTTACCAATCCGCCGCCGCATTTTCCGACGACATCGAGCGATACGTCACGAACCAGCCGATTCTCGCGCGTCCGCCAAGTACGATCTACCAGCTCAAGAAGCTCGTCGTCCGAAACAAGCTTCCGTTCGCGTTCGCCACGACGCTCATCCTGCTCCTCATCGGTTTCGGCATCTGGATGAGCGTGCTCTTCGCCCGCGCCGAAACCGCCCGCCAGGAATCAGAAGCGGTGACCGATTTCCTTTCCGACATGCTCGCTGCCGTTGATCCGGGGGAGCTTGGGCGCGACGTTACGGTGCGGGAGGTGCTCGATGAAGGCGCGAAGACGATTGACGAAGAGTTCGAGGAGCAGCCGTTCGTTCAAGCTCGGCTGATGACCACCATGGGAGATGTCTACGGGAAACTCGGGCTTTTTGACCAGGCCCAGCCGCTTTTGGAAAAAAGTTTGTCCGTTCGTGAAAGCGTTCTGGGACCTGCTCACGTTCATGTGGCGGTGAGCTTGAACAACCTGGCGAACCTGCTCACGAACACGGGGGATTACGCTCGCGCGCTGCCGCTCTACGAACGATCGCTGGCGATCTGGGAGAAGGCGCTGGGGCCTGATGCCCCGGACTTGGTAGAGGTCATGAACAACTTGGCGATACTTCTCAGCGACATGGGTGATTATGCGGGGGCACGAGCACTGCACGAGCGTTCCCTGGCGATCCGCGAGAAAGAGTTGGGGCCCGATCACCCGAAGGTGGCTACGTGCCTGAACAACCTAGCAACTGTTCTTGATGACCTCGGCGACTACGCGCGGGCACGATCTTCATATGAGCGGTCTCTGGCGATCCTCGAGAAGGAGTTGGGGCGCGAGCACCTGAGTGTGGCCCAAGGTCTGAACAACTTGGCGATTCTTCTCAGCGACATGGGTGATTATGCGGGGGCACGACCAATGTACGAGCGTGCTCTGACGATCCTTGAGAGGGCGCTGGGCCCGGATCACCCGGACGTAGCAGCGAGTCTGAGTAACTTGGCGAACCTGCATTGGTCCATCGGTGACTACGCGGGTGCGCGACCGTTGTACGAACGGGCACTGACGATTCGTGAGAATGTGTTGGGGTCGGATCATCCACACGTGGCGAAAAGCTTGGAGAACCTGGCGAACTTACTTAGGAGTATTGGGGACTACGATAGTGCGCGAGCGATGCTTGAGCGTGCTCTGACGATTCGTGAAAGAGCGCTCGGGCCAGATCACCCGGGGGTGGCGCAGAATCTGAAACTGATGGGGACGCTGCTGGCGACTACCGGCGACTACGCAGGTGCCCGGCCTCTGTTCGAGCGAGTGTTCTCGATCCGAAGGACAGCGCTAGGGCCCAATCACCCGGACGTGGGAGACGCTGTTCACAATCTAGGATGCGTCTACCGGGACACGGGCGAATTCGCTCTTTCGAAAGAGTTTTTCGGCCGTGCCCAAGCGATCTGGGAGGAAGCGCTCGGGCCGTATCATCCCCTTGTAGCAGAGAATCTCGAGCAATTCGCACTGCTCCTTCGCGAGACTGGCGAAGACGCAGAGGCAGAAAGAATGGAAACGCGGGCGAAGGCGATTCGGGAAAGGGTGGAGGCTGGCAATTAGCCTTTTGCTAACCGCAGGTCTCTCTGCGTGTGGGGGTGGGATGTGGGGGGAAGGGGGCGAGTGTGCGTGAGAGCCGGCTGAATCAATCCCCCTTAAGCTCCTCCTGGCCACCATCTCGGACTGGGTCTCACCCAGTTCAAATCTCAAGTAGTTCGTCTTAGCGACACTCCCGGGGAGGCTGGGAGATCCGGCGTTAACTCGACTTAAGCTGTTCCGCCCGGTTTCGATAGAGCTTGGGATCGACAACCGCCGCCATAGCCTCGACGTTCAGGCCGCCGCCAAGAAACTTGTTGATTATCTTGGCCCCTTTCATCGGATCATCCAGCATCCCCCGGTAGTCGATGAAAACAGCGGAGAAGTTATCCCGCAGTTCGATGCTGCTCCGCACCTGCCGGATGTGGGTACTGTAGAGCTGTTTCATGCGGGCGTCCTCGGTCGCCGAATCTTCACCACGATGGTCGAGCATTTTATTCTGCGAAGCGAGAACTTCATCAAGATCGCGGCGCATGAAAATGATCTTGTACTCGTTCTCGTCCGGAAGATCTTTCAACAGGAAGGATATGACCTTGATTACCCGGCCGCGGGCATCTTTGACCCACGATTTGTCCTTCATTTCATGCAGTCGTTTGACGCGCTCATCTTCGTAGTAACCCTTGGGGTTATCCTCGTCGGCGGTTCGCTCGCCATCTTGAACGATGCCGAACTGAGCGGCGTCGAGCATTTTCATGCACATCGAGGTGCCGGAGCGGGGGAGCCCGGAGACGACCACGATCGGCTCCCCGTACTTCATCTTGCGGAACATCTTCCTGATCGGCGACACTGTTCTGATCCCTTTCTATCGAATCGAGTTGTCCTGCCGGCCTGGCGGCCGTGGGTTGATTTCCCCGATATTGTACACTGAACGGGAAGGCGGCGCACCCTTCAGGGAATCATGTCTCCCCGCACGCCCAGCCGGCCGAACTCTTCCTGGCTTTTGCGGAGCCGCCTCGCCAGCCGGAACGCCCAGAACCAGCCACCTCCGATGATCAGAGGGACGAGGATCAGGAGCGACATCCCGGCATTGGTGAGCGATGTCCCTGCAGCCGCGGCCTCATTGAAAGAAAGGAGCGGGAAGTCGTAGAGACCGTGCAGCACGATCGGCACAAGCAACGATTTCCAGAGATAGGAGCGGCGGCGCAGGGGAGCGAACCGGGCGAGCGCGACATAGTAACCCATGAGGGCGCCGAACATGGCGTGGGCCGGGACTGCGGTCAGGCTCCGGGCGATTGCCGTCGAGAGCCACTCACCATCGACCCCTACATAAAGGATGTTCTCGAGTGTGGCAAAACCAAGTGAGGCAGTAGCACCGTAAACGAGTCCGTCCATGATTTCGTCGAATGCGGCGCTCCGCCAGATGAAACAATAGATCACGACCCATTTGAAGAATTCTTCGGGAATGGCGGCCGCTAGAAACGCACTTCCGAACCCGCGAGCGAGCGCTCCATGAAGCACGCTTCCGGCGAGCCCCCAGACTAGGCCCGAGACAATTACTGCTGGAACAGTGGAGATTACGCCCAGTCCGAAGACCTTGGCGATCATCTCTTTCGGTTCCGTAAACTTGTCGATGCGAACGAAAAACAGGAGAAGCAGAGCGGCCGGAATGACTGCGGCCATTATGGGGATCAATGCAGACATGGCACCCGCGCTACCGAACGAGAACAACCCTCTGCGTGCGCGTTCCCTCCGGCGTCACGAGCCGGATGAAGTAGACACCGGGGCCGAGCCGTCTACCAAGAGTATTGCGACCATTCCACGTGATCTCGTGAAAGCCGGCAGAGAGGTCGCCCGACTGGAGTAGTTTAACCCGGCGCCCCGCGGTCGTAAAGACTGCGACTTCAACCGTTGTCCGACTGGGGATGCCGAACGAGAAAAGCGCCTCGGAGCGAAACGGATTGGGCCGAGCCCGCCCGAGGAAGAGCGTCCCAGGCCGGATTGTTTCCACACCGCTATCTTCGGAACCTTTTAGAATTCTGATCCCACCACTCCCATCAATCATCTCACCGGAAACAAAGCGCACGGGGTTGTCGGAGAGAACCCCCGGGCTGTTACTCCCCGGAACGGCACCGCCGCTGAAGACAGCAATATCGAGAGGGCGATCCCCTCTCAAAAGAACCGCGGAGCGAGACATGCTGTAGATGACAAGCGCGGTGCGATTGCCTCCGTTCGATGTCTCCCGGGCGGCGGCGAAACCGGCAGCCGGCCTGATAGATGTATGGGAAAGATCACCCCTTTCGGCGCTCAACAGGATCATCGCAGCGCGGAACTCGCCTGTCCCCTGAATCGAGAGAGCATACCCGCCCCCCGGGCCGGCGTCATTCGGGCCGATCCGGATTCGCGCGGCATTACCCCGCTCCTCCCCATCTGTCGCAGTTTTGACCGCCGGATCTGTGGCAATCGCATTTGCCGCCAGAAGCCGGGACAGAAACACGACGTCAGAGACATCGATACGCTTGTCACCGTTCACGTCGGGGAGACCGGCCCGAAGAACAACGGCGCGCACAGGAATGACATCGAGCACATGATTGATCAGCCCATCCAGATCAGAGAGGTTGAGCAAATCGTTTCCGTCAATATCCCCCGGCTGATATCTCTTGATGTTCAATTCAATTGTCAGTGTGTCCAGCGGGCCATCCTGCCCGCTTGTACGAATCGCAATTCGTGCTTCGTACTCCCCGCCCGGGAGGGTGCCCGGTCTCGATTGCACCCAGAGCGTCTCAGCGACCCCCGGCTCGAGCACACCATTGGAGGGCGAGACAACCAGCCAGGATTCCGTCGGCAATGCAAACCATTCAAATGGAATCTTGCCGCTGTTTTTTAGAGTGACGGGAGTGGGATCAGGGTCCGGCACGTTGCCACCTGCCACATCATTCAGGGGATCATGGTCGAACGCGACATTCCCTCCTGAGATCGAAAACTCGGCGGTACCCGGTTCAGCCACACGATCCAATCGCCGGGCGTGGGAGTATTCGCCGGTGCCGCAGGGATTGACGGTAGCCACGCGCCAATAGAGTGCGCGCTCCCGCCCGTCATCCTGACTGTCGAGTACGACGCTGTTCACTCCGGCGCCGGGAGCCCATTCGTCATCAATGACGAGAAAATCGGGGTCACTCGCAAGCTGCACAGCATAGCCCTCGGCACCGGGTTGCTCCGTCCACTCAAGCGAGACCGGTGCGATCAGCGAGAAGACCGCGCCATTGAACGGCGACAGGAGCGCGGGCGGGGGCGCAAAGAAAATCTTCTCACCTGCGGCGACAGCAGGCGGCGACAAACCGCACATCCCTCTGGCTCGCAAAGTGTATTCATGCCTCCCGGTTGCAAGCAAGTCGACAAACTCGGGATCAGCGCCGGTCAGCTCGGCGATTTCTTCGCCGTCACGAGAGAGCGCGTACGCCAGAATGTCAAATCCAACTGGTAGCCACGTGAGAAGCACGCCGTCGCATCTGTCGTTCGATGCGGAAAAGTTTCGCGGTTCCACCGGCGTGCCCTGCAGAATGACTCCAGTGGTATAAACAGTATCTGACCACCCGCAAGCGTTACCGGCGGCGACGCCGTACGCATGAACTCCGCTCGACCAGTTATGTTCGTAGGTTGTACTTCCGGCCGGGATCGTGTCGATCGCCAGGCCGTTTTGTGTCAGAAGATAGCGAGAAGCTCCCGCAACCGGAGCCCAGTCAATTCGCGAAAGAGAGCATGAAGTGTCACTCGCTGCGATCGTCGCCGGGGGCTCGAGCCGGCCCGGGAGGCGTGTGCCGACGGCCGGATCTGATGGCGTGCCCCCGCAGGGGTTGATCGCGCTCACCGTATACTCGAACGCCCCCGCGTCTGCCCCTTTATCCTCGTAGAATTGGGCGAGACCATCTACCAAACCGATCACATCACCCTCTCTTCGGATCAGGAACCGGTCGGCGCCATCCACCGGCGGCCAGTCGAGCCGAACGAACGAACAGGAACTGTCGCTTGCAACGAGCCACGCGGGGCCTTCGGGCACGACAAGCACCTCTCGCTCCAACTCGCTCGCTTCCGACCAGCCGCACTTGCTTCCTGCGGTGACGCCATAGGTATGAATTCCTGCCGGCTCGTTTACCAGATCAACAAAGAGGACGCTCCCTCCGGAATGAGCGATGATTTCACTATCTCTGTAGACGCGATAGCTGTCTGCGGAGGCGGACGCCTCCCAGGCCACGCGAAAATCGGCACTACATTCGTCGGTCGTAATGCGCTGGAGTTCGGGCGGTGGCGGCGCGGCAGGAAGAACCAGTCCTTCGGCTGCGGCATCGGGCGATTCGCCGCAATCGTTCAATGCGGAAATTCTGTATTGATGCACACCTGGTGCCGTGAAATCGGTGTAGCGATCCGCAGTCGCTCCCAGTTCCGCCAGTTGAACATCATCCCGGTAAATACGATAGGCGGTCGCTCCGTCGACGCCATTCCAGGAGAGTGCGATCACAGCGCAGGAAGTGTCGCTCGCCAGAAATGATTCCGGCCCATCGAGACGGCCGGGAAGGAGCGTCCCTTCTGTAGACGTTCCGGCAGACCATCCACAATCATTCCCCGATTCGACCGTGTAAGTAAACGTGCCGGGATCGGCCGGATCATCAAAGTGGTTCACTCCGCCGGTCAGTTCCATGAGGAGTTCGCCGTCCCGGAAGAGCCGATATCTGTCGGCGTCCTCCACGGGCGACCAGTTGACACGAATCAGACTGCATACCGAATCACTCGCCGAAATAGAAACGGGCGCGTCGGGAAGGGTGAGTCGCTCCCCCGTCACGGATGCTCTGTCGGACTGACCGCATGTGTTGGACGCGACCAGTTCATATTCGTGGCGACCATCGGCATCCTGATCGATGAAGTGTGCCGCGTCAGCCGAGAGGAGCGCGATCTCATCGTCATCACGATAGAGCGAGTAACTGTGTGCGTCCGGAACGGCGGCCCAGTCGATGCGCACGATCGAACAGGAACTGTCACTTGCCGAGAGGGAACCGGGCTTGGTCGGCCGGCCCGGAAGGCGAGTCCCGGCTGCAATTGTTTCCATCGAGAATCCGCAGGCGTTTCCTGCGGCGACGCCATATTCGTGCTGACCGATAGCCGATCCATCTGTAAAGACCTCCGTCAATCCGCCGGATGAAACGCGCTCTTCAAGCAGAACACCGTCTCGATAGAGGCGATAGATTTCGGCGTCCGGAACGGCCGGCCACTCGACTCGAACGATTGCGCAGGAGGAATCGCTTGCCGTGACAGGTGCCGGGGCGATCGGTATCCCGGGGAGAAGACGACCTTCAGCCGAGATCGAATCTGACCATCCGCACTCATTGCCGGCGGCCACGCTGTAAACAGCCGACATCGGGGCACTGCCGTCATTGTAGAAGAGAACGCCCCCCGAAACGACAACGAGAACCGCACCGTCCCGAACGATGCGGTACTTGTCAGCATTCGCCGATGCATTCCAGTCAAGCCGAACAAGCGAACAGGAGGTGTCACTCGCTGTCAAAAATGCCGGCGCGGCCGGTCGGCCGGGAAGAACCTCGCCGGCAGCGACGGCCGGACCGGACAGGCCGCAGCTGTTTTGCGCCACCACGCCATACTCGTAGACACCGGGCGGCTTCATGTCTTCGTAAAACATGGTCGCCGCCGGCAGAACCGCAATCGGCCCACCTGGTCCATGGACGACATAGCTGTCTGCGTCCGCCGAGGCGTTCCAGTCGATTCGAACGAATGCGCAGGAGGTGTCACTCGCAGTAACAAGAAGCGGCGCGGTAGGAGCGGCGGGAAGCACGGTACCGTTCGCAGCAAGCGATGGCAATTCACCGCATTCATTCGCGGCGGTTACTATATAGGCATAGGTACCGGATGCCGGCGAGTCGATCCAGGCGGACGCGCTCGGCCCGAGCGTCTCTATCAACTGAGCGTCTCGATAGACACGGTGTTCATCGGCGCCCGTCGAAGGGCTCCAGGTGAGCAGAACCACCGAACAGGATGTGTCGCTCGCTACGAGACCTGTCGGCGGATCAGGCGCCCCTTCAAGTATCGTGCCTGTCGCTATGACCGATCCGGACTGACCGCACCGGTTTATTGCGAACAGTTCATACGCATAGGAGCCGGCCGGGAGCAGATCTTCATAATCGGTTACCGGAACGGATAGGGATGCAATCTTCGCGCCGTCACGGTACACCAGATAGCTGTCAGCGTCCGCCGCCGCGCTCCAGTCGAGACGCACGATCGAGCACGACGTGTCGCTTGCCGTGAACAATACCGGCGCGGTCGGAGCCGGCGGAAGCACTATGCCGGTCGTGTTCGCCGCAATAGAAACGCCGCACTTGTTTGACGCCGTCACTTCGTATGAGTACGAACCGGGCACGACCCCGTCTTCCAGGAAGCGAACGGCGCTTTCCACCGAAGTCAGATGAACGGCGTTTCGATAGACATGAAAACTGTCGGCACCGGGAACATCACTCCAGTCGAGCCTGATAATCGAGCAGGACGAATCGCTCGCGGTGAGCGATGCGGGGGGGGGCGGCTTATCGAGTCTCTTGCCCATCGTCTCTGCCGGGACGGAGTAACCGCAACTGTTTCCCGAGGCGACGCCATAGGTGTAGGCCCCGGATGGTGGCGTATCGACTACGAAAAGCGTGCCTCCCGGAACTGTCGCGATGAGGGCGCCGTCACGATACACGCGAAAGCTGTCGGCCCCCGCCTCCGGTGACCAGTCGATCCGAACGAGCGAGCAGGATGTGTCGCTCGCAATGACCGTCACCGGCGATGGGGGAGGAGGAGGCAGGATCGTACCTGTCGCCGTTACAGAGTCCGACCTTCCACACGAGTTTTCCGCGGCCACACCGAACAGATGGTCGCCGCCTGACGCGGGAGCGTTGTAGAAAGTCTTGATGGCGAGCACGGTCGCGATCGGCATACCGTCGCGATAAACGACGTAGTGCTCCGCATTGGCCGAGGAACTCCAGTCGAGCCGAACGACCGAGCAGGATGTGTCGCTCGCGGTCAGCGTCGACGGTTTGGCCGGTGTCTGAAAAAGTCGTGTCCCCGAGGTGACGACCGAATCAGCCCACCCGCAGATATTCACCGATGCAACAGAATACGAATACGTTCCGGGGGAGGGCGCGTCCTCGTAAAAGAGTGTTCCTCCGCCTGTTGTGACGACCAGCGCCCCATCACGATAGACGCGGTAACCCGTCGCGCCGACGCCGACAGGCCAATCGATCCGCACGATCGCACATGACGTGTCACTCGCCACCAGCGAGACAGGGTTCGCCGGCAGTTCGTGCCGTTCACCCGGTGTTGCGGTCGACAGGTCACTCTCACCACAAGCGTTGATCGCGCTGACTGTGTAGGTGTGAGCACCGACCGGCGCCGCGAAATCATCATAAGTAAGTACGCCCGCGCCAACCTCACCTGCAAACAGACCGTTTCGCTGAATTCGATATCCGGTTTCGAGATCGCTGTCCGACCACGTCACCGTGATCCGATCACAGAGGATTGCTGTGGCCGTCACACCGGTCGGTGTTGTCGGGAACTCACACCGCCATTGAGCGATGTAGCCGACCGGTGAGCCATCAGCCTCGGTGAACGATCCCCCTGAAAATAGAGTCGTATCGATCGTCTCCAGGCAGAAGGCGGTGCTGTTCATCCCTCCGCCGAGGGTATCCCACACGGCGCCATCCCAACGGGCCACGTGAATCGCGGACAACGGACCGGCCGTCTCGAATGCCCCCGCCACAATGAGATCAGCGTCATAGACCGCGAGTCCGAGTACGGGATTATCGACCCCCGAATCGAGTGCGTGCCATGAGACTCCGTCAAAGCGAGCAATGCGATTAAGGGGCACGGCACCCGAGAAACCGAACTGGCCACCGGCGATTACTTCGCCTCCATACTCCTCGATCGCCCAGACATAGTCATCGAGACCGGCGCCGAGCGGGGACCAGGTTACTCCGTCCCATCGTGCAATGCCGATTGCGGGCACCCCACCGGCCAAAGAGAACGCGCCTCCTGCGATCAGGTCGCCGCCCACCGACCGACTGGCAAGACAAAAGTCGTTCAACCCGATAGTGAGGGCGGACCACGTTACGCCATCCCACGCGGCGATATTTTTCGCCGGAACGCCGCCTGCGAACTCGAAGATCCCGCCCACCACGAGCTTCCCGTCCCAGTCCGTCACGGTGAGAGCGACGCCACCACTTCCGGTGAGCCCTGTTCCGATCGGTTGCCACGCAGCCCCGTCCCACCGGACCACACCAGCTGCGGGAAGACCCTCGGCCATCGTAAACAGACCGGCCGCGTAAAGCTCGCCGCCTGCAACCGCCAGCCCGAGTACCGTGTTGTCGAAGCCGCCTCCGAGGGGTGACCAGGAAGCGCCGTCCCACCGGGCCACACGATTCGCCGGAGCACCTCCCGCCTGGAGAAACGACCCGGCCGCGACCAACTCGCCGCCGAAACTGATCAGATCAAAGACGAAACCATCCACCCCCGATCCGAGAGGATCCCAATTCGGCTCATCACCGGCGGTCATCTTTTTCGTTGAAGTCTCGCTCCGATCCAGGATGATCAGCTCGCCGGTTTCGGCATCGATCCGCACCCGGTATCCTGCAAGGGAGAACGGTTTCGCAAATTTGGTCAATTGAAACAAGGCGGGGTCGAAGCGGTGTCCCGGCTGAAACTCGCCCGGATCAGTAACAACAGGATCATTATCCGCGAGGGGAGAAGGAACGCCGGCAGTGACCCCGAATAACGTAATTAGGAGGAGCCCGAGTAAAAGAGAGTTATAATGAGAATGACGAGGCATCTGGGTAGCGCTCCGATCCCGTTAATTATACCGCATTTTGGGTGCCGGCCACAATCAGGAGAGGCCCGGTTCCGCTCGAAAAACGCAAGCCCCGGCCGCTTACACACGGAAGGAATGACCATGTCCATACGCCCGGATTTGTTCGCCCGACTTCTTGTCGCTGTCCTGGTTACCGGATTCGCCTCCGGCGTTTCTCATGCCCAGGACCCCTTTGCTGACGTGCAGATCGAACGAATCCAGATATCTGACGGAATCTGGATGCTCGTCGGGGCGGGAGGGAATCTCGCAGTGACAGCAGGTGATGACGGGGTTTTTCTGGTTGATGACCAGTTTGCCCCGTTGACCGAAAAAATCCTCGCATCGATCGCCGAAGTAACGGAGCACTCTGTCGACTTCGTGCTGAACACCCACTGGCACGCCGATCACACGGGGGGAAATGAAAACATCGGCCACCAGGGCGCCCTGATTGTCGCTCACAACAACGTGCGTAAACGAATGAGCGCGGACCACCGGAACGAGATATTCGGGCGCACCACCCCCGCTTCTCCCCCCGCCGCGCTCCCGGTGGTTACCTTCTCCGAGGACGTGACATTTCACTTGAACGGCGAAGAAATCCACGCAATTCATGTCGGCCCCGCCCACACCGACACTGATGCACTCGTTCATTTCAAGAACGCAAACGTTCTCCATACGGGCGATCTACTCTTCTCCGAAGGTTTTCCGTTTATCGATGTGACTTCAGGTGGTGATGTGAACGGCGTGATAGAGGCGATGGATTTCGCCCTCACACTGGTCGACGACGAAACAAAGATCATACCCGGTCACGGCAGTCTGACCGACAGGGGGGGGCTCGAAAAGGCGCGGAACATGATCGCCGCTGTCCGTGACAATGTGCAGAAGCTCGTAGATGAAGGGAAGTCGCTTGAAGAGACGCAGGCCGCAGCCCCCGCCGAGGATTATGCTGATGAGTGGGGCGGCGCGTTTGTCGACGCTGATCTTTTTGTGAAACTCGTGTACATGAGCTTGACTGAATAGCCTGTGCCGGTGAGCCGATGAATACCTTCCTGAAAAGTTATGGGTGGAGCGCTTTCTACGAGACTTCGTTCGAGAAAGTTACTGACGCCATGGCGCGGCCGGCTCGCATCACGATTCCCCATAGGACGAGCTATTCGGTTCAATCGGAGTATGGCGAGTTGATTGCCTCGCTTTCCGGCCGGCTTCGCCATGAGCTGAAGTATCCCGCCGATCATCCCGCCGTCGGCGATTGGGTGGCCATTGTTGCGCGCCCCGATGAAGGTCGCGCGACGATTCACGCCGTCCTCGACCGTCGCTCCGCATTCTCCCGCAAAGTAGCCGGCGAAAAAATAGTGGAGCAGATCGTGGCGTCCAATCTGGATTCGGTCTTTCTGGTGAGCGGTCTGGACGGTGACTACAATGTCCCCCGGATCGAGCGCTATCTCGCCGTTGCCGGCGACAGCGGCGCCGCCCCGGTTATCGTGCTGAACAAGTCTGACCTGCTCGACCGGGCATCGCTCGCTGTCCGTATCCGCGAGGTTGAACGAGCGACAAGAAACGCCGCGCCCGTTCTCGCCATGTCCGCCGAAAAGGGGGACGGCATCGAAAAACTGATCGATCACCTCGGTCCGGGCAAGACCGGCGCATTCGTCGGTTCTTCCGGCGTGGGGAAGTCGACGATTATCAACTGCCTGCTGGGCGAGGAGATCCAGACAACCGATATCGTTCAGAAAGGGTCCGACCGGGGTAAACATACGACAACAAAGCGGGAGCTCATCCTGCTCGGTGAGCGGGGCATCGTGATCGACACGCCCGGTCTTCGTGAAGTGCAACTATGGATCGACGAGGAGTCCGTCGGCGAGGCCTTCGCTGAAATTGACGCCCTCATATCAGGGTGCCGGTTCACCGATTGCCGGCATGAAACCGAACCGGGGTGCGCCGTTCTCGAGGCGATCGAAAACGGAACGATCGATCGCCGCCGCTATGAAAGCTATCTGAAACTCCGAAGCGAAGCGACAAGGCTCGCCACCCAAAAGAACGACCTCGCCCGAATGGAAGAACGTAGAAGGAATCGCCGGACCAGCCGAATGCATAGAGAAGCGATCAAGAGGAAGAAGCGCTAGCCCGGCCCCTTCGAGACTTCACTCGACCATATCTTGAACGAAATGCCCCCATCACTCCAAGCATGATGAGTACAGTTCCCGCAACTGTCCAGACCGTGATCGCTTCGCTCAGAATGAGCCACCCGAGAAGGATCGCGATTACCGGATTCACGTAGGCGTAAGTCATGCTGATGCTCGCCGGGAGCAGCCGCAATGCGTAGATGAACGATGTGAATGCCAGAATCGACCCGAAGACGACAAGATAGGCCCAGGCGGCCCAGGCTTCGGGCGTCGGGGTCGGGAGCGGCTCTCCGGCGATCACCGCCATCAATAGAAAACCGGCCCCGCCGAATAGCTGCTGCCAACCGGAACTCGCCCGGGGCGAGAGCGCGACCGGACGTCTCTGCAGAAGCACCGCCCCGACGCCCCAGCTGATCGGCGCGAATAGTAGCGCCACTACACTCAGTAGATCCGCCCGCGTGCCGTGCGCCATAACCGGCACGGTGAGCACGCCGAGCCCCGCAAACCCGACCAGCAGCGAGAACCCCAACATCCTTGATGGAAGCCGGCGATCCACAATCGCCTCGATCACCACGACCCAGATCGGAAGCGAGCCGATGAGAAGCGCGGCATACCCCGAATCCGCCCGCTGCTCCGCCCACATGACCGCTCCGTTGCCGCCGATCCAGAGGAGAATGCCAGATACAAACAGGACGAGTGCCTCGTCCGGCCGGGGACGGATGCGCTCGCTCTTCATCCGGGCCCAGAGAAGGAGCAGAGGCCCCGCCGCCAGGACCCGCATGGCGCCCAGATAGAACGGCGGGAACCCGGCCCCATCGCGGACCGCCAGCCGAATGGCCAGATAGGTACTCCCCCAGACGAAGTAGACGACCAGCAGATGACCCAGTCCGGCCAGCGACGGTTTCTCCCGTCCATCCTCAGCGGCTCCGGCCCGGCCCGCCGCCTCGATGGGCACACTATCCTGTAGGCTGGCTTTCTCCATCCTCTGAAGGTATACTCCAGCGGGAGATCGCGCCTGCGAAATTCGGACCTCTCACTCCAGGAGCTGGCCATGCGCGTGGAAGACTCGATGAAAACACGGCCGGATCAGGTATCGCTGGACCACTCCCTTCTCCAGATACAGGAACTCTTCAAGAAGCATGGGTTTCATCATCTGCTGGTGGTCGAAGAGGACATTGTGGTCGGAGTCATTTCCGATCGGGACCTGCTGCGGGAAATCAGTCCCTTTATGGGCACGATCGCCGAAGAAGCCCGCGATCGGGAGACCCTGGCCAAGAAAGCGCATCAGATCATGACCAGGCGCCTGGTCACAATCTCCCGGGAAGCCTCTTTGTTCGAGGCCGGCCAGCTTATGCTGGAGAAGAATGTCTCCTGTCTTCCTGTTGTCGCCAAAGGAACTTTTCTCGAGGGATTACTCACGCGTGACGACCTCCTCAAGGCCCTTCTTCCGATCGTGGAAGAACTGTATCAGGACAACGAAGCGAGCACCTGAGCCGGCCCTACTGTCAAATTCATTTTCACTCTACTGACCGGGAGAACTGGGTTGATCTACAAGAATATTCTAGACGTCGTCGGCGAGACGCCGGTAGTCCGCTTGAACCGTATCGGCAAGGAGACGGGCGTAGAGCTCTATGCCAAGTGCGAGTTTCTGAACCCCGGCGGGAGCGTGAAAGATCGAATCGCTGTTCGTATGGTTCGCGAACTGGAAGAAAGCGGGCGCATCAATCCGGACACGATCCTGATTGAGCCGACCAGCGGCAACACCGGGGCCGGCCTCGCCATGACCGCCGCGGTGTGCGGATACCGATTGATCATTACCATGCCGGAAAAGATGAGCCGGGAGAAACAGGTGGTGATGGAAGCTCTCGGTGCCGAGATTATCCGGACACCGACCGAAGCGGCGCACGACGATCCCGAGAGTCTGCTGGGAGTAGCAAAGCGCCTGAACGAAGAGTACGAAAATTCGATGATCCCCGACCAGTACACCAATCCCGATAACCCGGACGCCCACTACTACGGAACGGGTGCCGAGATCTGGAATGACTTCGGGGATTCGCTCGACATGATTGTGATCACCGCCGGGACGGGCGGGACGATCACCGGTGTTGCTCGCTACCTCAAAGAAAAAAATCGGAAGATCATAATAGTCGGTGTCGATCCCGAAGGGTCAATACTCGGAGGCCGGGACGAAGTGAAGACGTATCAGGTCGAAGGCATCGGCTATGATTTCATCCCCGACGTTCTCGATCTTGACCTTGTGGACGAGTGGATCTATTGCAACGACTCAGACAGTTTCCGAGTTGCCCGGCAACTCATTCGGGAAGAAGGATTGCTTGTGGGGGGCAGCTCCGGTTCCGCGGTCTGGGCGATGATCGAAGCGGTCAAGCAGCATCCTGAGGTCAAACGGGTTCTCACAATCCTTCCCGACAGCATCCGCAACTACATGACGAAATTCGTCAACGACGAGTGGATGGCCGAATTGGGCTTCCTGGAATCGAAGTAGGGACTGGGCGAAGTACCGAGCGGCCGGCTCCATCTGAAGCCGGCCGCTCAGTTTTGTCGGATTACTGTGGACTGATTCGGATTAGACGAGGAGCGTCCACAGCCAACCGAAGATCCAGGGCGCCGAGTCGCCGTTATCGGCCGGGGCATGCCCCTCAACTTCGCGGTAGGTCCCTTCGACGGGGTTACTGATCAGCGGACTGTTCAGGACGCTGTCCCCGGAGTCGTCTCGGCCTAACTCGCGGTAAGTGCCTTCGACCGGATTTTCGATCGTGGCAAGAGCAGAGCCGGCGAAGAGGGCGACGAGGGCGAAGACGGTGATCAGGTTTGCTGTGCGTTTCATTTTCTTTCTCCTTTTGGTTCGATCCGGTTTCGGGTTTCTCTTTGGTGCCTCTCTTGTTGTCTCTGAACCCTTCATACGGACCGATCGGAGTGCTTTGACACCTCCTTTTGCTATAACTTAATCGCAAGATCGAGCGCTTCATCCATCGGGAGGGCGCGCCCCTTCCTCCAGGCCGCCCGGAAATCCTTCTCCCCCATCTCTTTGCGGGCCCGCTCGATCAGTTCGTCGAGATCGGTCCGCTCCAGGGGGAGCAGGGGAACATCGGTTTCCTCGCGGAGCGCCTCGGCGGATGCCAGAAGCACCAGGGCCGCCTCGAGGGAACCCTCCGCCCCGGCAAGCAGCCCGCCCGCTTCGAGACTGCAGGCGATTGACGCCTGCTCACCCACCTCACGGCGCACCATTGCGCTCTCCCGAAACAGCTTGCGCGCCTTTTCGAGATCGTCACGCAGAAGCGCGATCTTTCCCTCGTTCTCCGCCAGCATTCCCATAAGCCAGTTGTTGTCCAGACCTTCGAGCAAAACGCTGCTTTTAGCAAAGTAGCGAGCCGCTCCATCCAGATCCCCTTCTCGAAAGGCCATTGTGCCGAAACGTTCATGCAGAAACATGAGCATGCTCTGGTCGCCCAGTTTCTCGTAGATTCCTGAGCTTTCCGAAAGAGTCGCCCGAGCGCTCTCGTGATCACCAAGGCGAACCTGGCTATGCCCCAGAAACATAAGGGCTGAAGCGATTCCGCGGGGATCGCCCGCGTGTCGTCGAAGTTCCAGCGCCTGGCAATAGAGGTCGCAGGCCTCTTCCGCCTTTCCCGTGGTATTGGCAAGATGTCCGAGATTGGCCACGGACCCAGCCTCACCCCCCTGGTCCCCGAGTTCTCGATAAATCGCAAGCCCTTCCTCGAATCGCCCCCTCGCTATATCGTAGTCTCGCCGCCCCCAGACATGAAGATTGCCTGCAAGATTTAAGAGCTTGGCCCGTTCCGGTGTGCGCGCCTGCGCTCCGGAATGATCCAGGAGGCATTGAGCGATGCCGATCCCTTCGGCCCAGTTTCCACGCACACTCCAGACTCGCCCGAGCGCGCCGGCAAACCGCATGCCGAGCAACGGATCGCACCTGTCGGGCGAACACTCTTCGAGAGCCAATCGCAAATTGTCCCGTTCGGCATGCATGCGCCGCATCCAAATTCCCTGGTCAAGTCCCATGAGTGCCGGCTCGGCCCGTTCGGCCAGCCCCAGAAAGAACTGCCGGTGCCGCCTGCGAGCATCCTCTTCTCCACTAACTTCGGAAAGCCGCCCCGCGGCATACTGATTGACAGTTTCGAGCATCCTGTACCGGGCGCGGCCGGTCGCGCGTCCCCCCTCGGCGTCAATTTCAACTAGTGATTTGTCCACAAGATGGGAAAGCAGGTCGAGTACCTCCCAGTCTTCGATCCCGTCACCGGCGCAGACCGCTTCCGCCCCCTCCAGTGTCCACCCCCCCACATGCACAGATAGCCTTCGAAAGAGAACCTTCTCCTTCTCCTCCAGAAGATCGTAGCTCCAGTCTATAAGGGCCTGCAATGTACGGTGACGCGGGAGGGACGTGGCGCTCCCCGTCGTGAAGAGCTGAAAGCTCTGATGAAGACGTTCCGCGATATCCTGCACAGGGAGGACCTTCACACGGGCGGCCGCGAGTTCGAGCGCCAGAGGGATGCCACCCAGGTGGCGGCAGATTTTCGCTACCGCGCCGGCATTTTCTTCCGTGAGCTTGAAGGCGCCATCCACAGCCCTTGCCCGATCGACGAACAGCCGTACCGATTCCATCGACTCGATCTTCTCCAGTGTCGTTCCGCTTCCCGCGCCGGGACTTGCGAGCGCCGGCACGTGATAGATCGTCTCCCCCGTGATCCCGAGCGCCTCGCGAGTGGTCGCCAGTATCTTGACATCAGGACAGGAGCGGAGGAGCGACTCCGCAAACCCGGCACACGCGTCGCGCAGATGTTCACAGTTATCGAGAATGAGAAGCAGGTTCTTGCCGCACACCGCTTCTGCCAGGAGAGCGGTCATCGTCCGGCCCGGTTCTTCTTTGATTCTCAAAACATCAAAAACGGTCTGTAAGAGAAGGTCCGGATCGCTAAGCACCGCAAGCTCTACGATCCAAACGCCATCCGGATAGTCGGCACGAAGCTGCATGGCGGTTTCTACGGCGAGTCTCGTCTTGCCCGTTCCTCCCGCCCCGGTAAGCGAAACAAGCCGGTTTCTTTCAAGCAGAATCTTTACGTCGTCGAGCGCTTTTTTCCGCCCGATGAAACGGGCGAGCTGGAGGGGGAGGTTGTTCGGCGTGGAAGCGATCCTCTCCCTTTTCTCCGTGATCCCGGACGGGAGGGACCGCTGAGCCACTTCCTCCTCGATATCATGCCTGGCAGAAGCGATCCTATCCATCCGCGCGTCCGTACTCCGCTCGAGGCAATGTCGGATCAGTTTTTCGAGCCGCGCCGGCGTACTATCGGGAAGAGCGCTCCAGTCGGGCTCCCCCTGCAGAGTCGACGCGATCCGATCGGATGGGGTCTCGCCTCCAAACGCTTTTTTCCCGGACAGGCACTCGAACAGAATCGCGCCGAACGCCCAGATATCCGCACGATGATCCACAGCAATTCCGCGTAGCTGTTCAGGACTCATGTACCCGGGTGTTCCCCGTACCATGCCGGTCATGGTCGCTCCATCGGTTGTCTCTTCAGATTTTGCGAGTCCGAAATCGAGAATCTTGACGAGCTTATCTGGAGTGATCATCACGTTCATCGGCTTCAGGTCCCGATGAACGATGCCGCGCTTGTGGGCCGCTTCCAATCCGGTCGCAATCTGCCGGCCCATAGAGATCGTCTCCTCAATGGAAAGCGCCCCCCTGTCGATCCACTCGCCCAGCGTCTCCCCTTCCACACATTCCATGGTGATGAAATGGGTGCCGTCCGCCTCCTCGAGGGAGTGGATCGTGGCAATGTTGGGGTGATTCATGGCGGCGAGGAGCTGCGCCTCCCGCCGAAACCGGACAAGAGACCTGCCGTCAGACCCGACATCGGGGGGGAGAACCTTGACGGCGATCTCCCGCCCAAGGCCGGGGTCTATCGCTCGATAGACGACACCCATACCTCCACGACCAAGTTCGCCGACAATTTCGTAGGCACCGAAGCGCTGAATGGGGGAATCGCTCATCTCCGTCTTCCTGCTGGGTGATCGAGAGCCGCGATGACGGCGTACCAATGAAGATACATGCGGAAGGGGCCCTTCCGCAATGGGTGGCCCGTCTATGAAATAGTATAATGGGGGAGGGTGATAGAAAGTGGGGCGATCCGGCTTGATTCAACGATTGAAAACTCTGGCACGCATCTTCTCGGAATCCACGAGGAGCCTGCTTCGGGACGATTGTCTCACCTATGCTTCTTCTGTGTCGTTTTACTTCCTGCTTTCCATGATTCCGTTCAGCACCCTGAGCCTGGCTGTTTACCGCTGGATCCAGTCCCGCCTGACAAGTTCCGCCGCGTCATTCAGTGATACGGCCGGGATGCTCGCCGAAAACCTGAATCAGATCGTCCCGTTCATTTCCGAAGAATGGCTTCTGACCTATGTGGTCAACCCGAATCCAGGGAGTTCCCTGCGTATCATCACGATTCTCGTACTCCCCTTGATCAGCGGCGCCGTTTTCGGCGTCCTCGATCTCGCCTACCGACGCATCTTTCGCATTCCACCGCGCCACCTGTTGAAGGGGCAGATGGTCTCGGCGCTGCTCGCCATCTTTCTGGTACTTCTGCTCTTCCTGACGAGCTTCATGCTCTCGATTCTGTCGCCCGCAGCAAAACGACTCCTGGAACTCACGCCCTATTTCGCTCCCGCTTATGAAACGGCGCTCGGCCGGATCGTTCTCTCACGGGCCAACCTCATCGCCCCGGCCGCTCTCTTTCTATTTTATCTGGTAAGCGTAAAGATTTTCTTGAGGATTCCGATTCAATGGAAGCACCGCCTGTTGACGGCAACGGTCTTCTGCCTGCTCTGGCTGATCGCGAGGTTCTTCTTCGGGCTCTATATTGACAGGTTGTCTCGAGTCAATGTGATCTACGGATCACTCAGCTCGATCGTGATCATATTGATCTGGATCTATTATTCGTCAGTGGCCCTGCTCTTTTCAGTCGAAATGATGTACATCGTGCACACGGGCCGGCACCTGCCGCTCAATACCGATCAACGAAGTAAGGCGAACCGGCGCACGGTTCGACCTTCGACGGTGCGCAATTCATACAGGTAGATCCCGCTCGTGGCTTCACTTCCCGTGTCATTCGTTCCATCCCAGACAATTTCATGCAGACCCGAAGCGCGAATGTTGTCCAGAAGAGCGCGGACTAGACGGCCTGAGATGTCGTAAATACTGAGCTGGACGCGCATGGTCCGGGGAATCTCGAACGGAACAGTCACGTGCGGGTTGAACGGGTTCGGGTAGGCGGCCAGAAGTCGGGGAGCCGCAGGCGGCATCGTTTCGGTCGCGAAAAGCAGGCGATCGAGCGCGACATAGACAGGGCGCCCCCCTTCCGGACCGGCCACAAGAGCGCCCGCGAGCAGCATGGAAGGGGTATCGGAAGCGGCCTCCGCACCAACGCGTTCGTTCCCAGCGCAGATACTCAGGAGAGGCTCACCGCCATACCAGACATACGCGGCCACATCGTCGAGCCGCTCCATGTGAGAGTGCCGGCCCGATATGTCAAGATTGACCGGCAGGTTTTCGAAGAAAAGAACGGTCGCCTGCGAGCCGGCGCTCAATCGATAAGTCCAGTCGACGCACGCCGTCGTTCCTGCTTCGCCGATCCCCCTGGCTGACAATTGAAAATCCGCATTGCTTCCCTGTGCATAGTGAGCGGGAAGACCGCCTGACTTCCACTCCCGTGCTGCTTTCGTCGCGACGATCCCGACAAGAGCAACCAGGTCGGATACGTCGAAAGCTCCATCGCCGTTCAAGTCGGCTGCTACGGAATCTTCCGCCGTCAGACTCTCGAGTGCCAGAGCAAACTGCACGCCCTGGCCCACGTCCTGAATATCAATCAGATAATCCCTGTTGAGATCACCGAGCGGACGGGCGGGTGAAGCGTTGATCCGTATCACTTCCGAGTATGCTTTGTCGCCGCAATTGTCTTCGGCACCGATCCGCCAGTGAAGCTGGGCAGGACCGTTAATCGCATTCAATGTGAAGAGAGTCTCCGTCGGCGCGAGCAATGTATCGACAAGCAGATCGATGAAGAGAGAATCTTTTGCGATCTGCAGCAGGTAAGCGGCCGCGCCATCCACGACTGACCATTTGAAATCGATCGGAGGTGTGAGGACCGCTTCTGGAGAGAGCGGGCTTTCGGGCTCCGGCGACTCCACGGGAAGTGTCGTGCCTGTTCCGACCGCGGGCTCGCTCTCGCCGCAACTGTTCCAGGCCGTTACCATATAGTCATAGCTTCCTGCCGGGACGTCGTCATCGAACGACAACTGACTCGGGGAGAGAACGACCTGTAGTTCTCCTTCCCGATAGACTCGATACTCTTCCACGTCCGGGACCGCCGGCCAGTCGAGCCGGATCCGGGCACACGAGGTATCACTTGCGACGAGATCTTCCGGCTGATCGGGCGGAGCCCGGCGCATGCCGGAAGCCCGGCACACGTTACTTTTTCCTGTTCCGTTGAAAGCGAGTACATCGTAGTCGTAGGTCAACCCGGGCAACCCGTCCGGGTCTTCGAACTGTTCGGCGCCAGGCCCCAGGGTCGCGATCAACTCGCCGTCCCGATTGACTTCGAAGCCGTCCTCATTGTCAGATTCGTCCACCCAGGTGATCCGGGTATGCTCGCAGATCGCAGTCGTCGCTGCGCAGCCTGTCGGCGGTGCAGGGATCAACTCTTCGGTCACTTTCAATGTCTGGTTAATCGCTTCGCCTGTAAAGGTCTGCTGAATCCCGGACGGCCAGCTCACTGTCAGCGTATCCACGAGAGCCGCACCGCCGAGACCGAACACTGCCATCAGAGCATTCTGTGACTGCCAGCCGGAGCCGGCCGTGATCTCCCGTATCTGAGTCACACCCCCGGCCACGAGACGTACTCGCGCACCGATTCCGGCCCGGTTCGACACCGTCCCCTCGAGCCTTACGTGAAACCACGCGGCGCCGTTCGCGAGCCGGTTTTCGTAAATGTAATTTGTCGCCCCTCCGTTCGATCCGGCAATCACGAGGTCGAGATCCCCGTCACTGTCATAGTCCCCCCAGGCGACACCCGTTGTGTTCCCCCCATCGGCGAGCACCCGGGGAGTATCATCGAAAAAGACGCCTCCTCCCTCGTTCCGGAACAGCCTGTTCGCCGCGAATGCATAGCCGACGAAGAGGTCGAGGTCACCATCGTTGTCGTAGTCACCCCACGCCACACCCGTGCCGGCATCGGTGTTGATCATCCCGGAGGGAGTTGCGTCAGCAAACGACGACCCGCTATTTTCATTTTTTAAAAGCCTGCCGGACGTTCCCTGGTTGGTGACGTAGAGATCGAGATCGCCGTCATTGTCATAATCGCCCCACGCCACACCCATGCTGAAGTCCCGCAGGTCCACCGGACTCATCGTCACATCGGCAAACATCCCTCCACCATCGTTCCGCACAAGATGGTTTTGACCAAAAGGGTTGGTTACGTAGAAATCGGGGTCGCCGTCATTATCGTAATCAGCCCAGGCAACTGACCCGCCGTACTCCATCTCGAGAAATGAAGAGTCAGCCACGTCGACAAATCGAGCACCCCCTTCATTCCGCCAGAGTCGGTCGCGACCGGACTGGTGAACCGTCGCATAAAGATCGAGATCTCCGTCCCGATCGAAATCCGCCCACGCCGTGCCGGTCTGAGCCTCGGTCTGGTCGATCTCGACCGGTGTGACGTCTTCGAAACCGGTGCCAGCGTACCGAAAGAGAGCTTTGGGGCGTCCCCCCTCTGTTGCGAGATAGAGATCGAGGTAGCCGTCATTGTCATAGTCTCCCCACGCCTGGCCGGTCCCCTGAGAGACAGTCGCCATGACCGCCGGGGTCGCATTCGTCCACACTCCCCCGCCTTCATGCCGGAAAAGAAAAACCTCGGATGTGGTCGTATAGGAGATATCAAGATCGCCATCCCCATCGAAATCGACCCACGCCACACCAGAGCCGCCCGGCATATCTGTAAAAAGGGAAGGTGTCACGTCGACGAAGTCGGCCGCATCTGCTGAAAAGTCTGTCAAGCCGACCACGAACGTAGCGGCAACCAGTACCTTCAACAATGGGCAGTGCGGACTTAAGCGGATCATTCTCTTTCCGTTTCGATTTCGGGCAGGCGTTCCTTCCCCCTATATCGGAAACGAAAGAGTGTGGCTGAAGTGGTCGCCGGCGGATGAAGCCCGGCCAGAAAGACTAAAGATCTATAGCTTGTCGAGTATCTGTTTGATCTGTGATGATCCGTTCGGATCGCCGAGAAGTTCGTCTCGAACCGCCTTCCGGAGATCGGCGGCCCCTTTCATTTCAGAGAAGCCTTCGCCGAACCGCTCGGAGAGCACCCAGTCGACCATCTTGTCGGTCGCCTGTTCCACGGCGGCGGGATCACTCGTGTCGACCTTGCCGCCCAGGATCTCGCGCAGCTTCGACGCCTGTGTCCCTGCAGCGCTCCCGGCTGCACCGGCGGCATTGGGAGTATCACCCGGACCGTCCAGTTTTTCCTGAAAGCCCGACTTGCCGGAACCGCCCGTCTTCTTTGGGCCGGACCCCTCCGGATCGGGGATTCTAAAGTTGTCACCGCCGGGAGGCGGAGTTCCACCGATTTTCATAACCATTACCTATCGGGCGGTTCGTACCCGCCTAGATCAACCCATACGACAGAAACTTCTGGATCGTCTTCGCCATCTCTCCGCCGTCTTCCCCTTTTGGGTCGAGCTCAATTGCTCTGTCCAGGGCGAGCTTGGCCTCTTCGTTCTGCTTGGCGAATGCGAGCGCCTCTCCGAGATGAGCATGAGCAATGGCCGACTCGTCGCGAAACGCAACCGCCTTCTCAAACACCTCGACCGCTTCGTCGAACTCGCCCCGAGAGAAATGAATCGTGCCGACGCCGACCATGGGCAGATGCTTGTCTTCCACAAGCGGTGTGATCGCCCGGAACATCTCCATTGCTTCGTCGAGCCTGTCACAATCGCGCATGAGAAGCGCCGCTTCCATCAGAAACCGCTTCTCTTCCTGCGTCAGAGAAACTGAGAGATTCACGTTGTCCATTGATTGATTACTCCTGGTTTACTTGACGTTTCTGATCGCCGCCATCGAAGCTTCGTGTTTCGTCTTGTTGATGTTAGAGATCATATTGATCATCTGCGCCTGCTGCTGCATCTCACTCTGAAGTTGCAGAAGCTGATACTGACGGTCAAAGCTCGTGTTGGCTCCGCCGGCACCGAGTGCACTGATTGCCCCACCCACGCCCGGAATAGCCGAGCCGAGTGACGTCAGCACTTTGCCGAACTTGCTGAAACCGCTCTCCTTGGGAGGACTGAAGCTTGTCAGATTCCCTACGTTGTAATTGCCGCCTACTCCACCGACACCCATTTCACTACCTGCCTTTCCTTGGGTTAGCCACCGTGGCTTTCCACGATTTTGTCTCTTGCCTTGATCGCCTCCTCGAGAAGGCCGAGCGCGTGGCCATATGCGTTGATCGACTTCTGCGCCATTTCCTTTTCGTCGGGCGACCCCGATTGAAGCACCTGCTCGAGTTGCTTGCAGGTTTTCACACACTTGTTTCGGAGGTCCATGTAACTGTCGTAGTCGCTCAGCAGCTCCGTAAATACCGGGTATTGCTGCCAGTCCTCCAGTTTGAGTTTGTCATCCGCCATCTGATTCCTCCTGGTGGTCAGGATTACCCCACCATTGTGGCGAGTACCATGACGCGCTGCTGCGCGTCCTCGTTTTCCGGGTCGAGCGCGAGAACATCTTTCCACGATGTAAGTGCGGCGCCGTAGTTCTGCTGCTCTTCGTGAGCCACCGCTTCACCAACAAGGAACTGAGCCTCGCTGTAGTTCTTGCGCTTCTTCACATCGTTCTTGACGAGCTCGAAGTGCTCGACCGCGGTCTGCTTGTAATTGGTCCGTTCGCCCGACACCTGGGCGGTCACTTTATCAACCGCCTCGGCAATCACTGTTACGAGCTCCCGCTCCAACTCCAGGAATTTTTCGGGCTTCCCTTTGTATTCTCCGGTTACCTGTTTCGCAACAATGATCTCACCGGTCGCCGTGTGGACGACCCGCATGTCGATGCGCACTTTCTTCTTGTCCAGAATCATGTACTGGCCGAACACGAAGCAGTGCGCGCCGAGCAGCTTACCAGCCCGGACCGCCTGCTGCGGATCGACAACACCCGTGCTCACGAGCTGCGTCTCTTCAATGATCTTCTCGGTCCGCTGACGATCAACGATCTTGAGCCCCGTCGACGAGGACAGGTCGGTGATGATCGCGTGAACCAGCGCCGGCCGAAAGAGGTCGAAGTCATATTTGTCATTCTTTTTGATATAAATCGAATTGTTTTCGAAGTCGCCGATAGCGATCGTCTTGATATCCATCGTGCCGGCGGGCATTTCGTCTTTCACCTGATGGTAGAAATCATAAACCATGGGGGGGTACTTCCCCTCGGGAGAGAATCGAGCCGTCGGGTCAAGGTCGAGCATCCGCTCGATTGCGGCACGCGCTTCCCCGTCGTCTCCCCGCGAGAGAAAGACGAGTACGAGCGTCTTCTCCGCTTCTACTTTGGCCACCATGTCAGCGTCCGGCTCGTTGGTCACTCTCCTCGCAAGCGATTCCGCTTCATCGAGATTCGTGTAGAGCCATTCGTTATAGGAAACCGTGACGATTTCCATGTAGTCGGCTCCCGCCGGAGCGAACTGAATATCCGACGCCCGGAGCATGCCTCCTGAAACGGGCGACCCCGCCGAGCGTCCGGCACCGCTCCCTGAGGAGCAAGAGACCATCACGAGCGCCGTAACAGCTGCAATCCCAACGATCAGCGTGCGATTCATTCCAAGAAATCCTTGATTCTGAAACATCCGTTCACCTCCGAGAGTCATTCAGACACTCCACTTTTCGCGCAGGAGCCGGGCAAAGTTGCTCCCGAAAACGATATTTATCATTTTTCTCGTACCTCCCGAGCCTCCCAGTCGAAATGCAGGAGTTCGACCCTGGACCCGGGTTGAACCGAGTATTTCAGCCGGATTGCCCCCCGGGTATTGGTCTCAGCGAGCCGAAAACTATGAGTCCCGCATGAAAGTGTCAATGAATACGGGGGCATTCCCTTTAATTGCAATGGCTTGGAGCGTTCATCCAGATAGATGTCCCCGAAAAGAGTTGTCGTGAAGGTGAATTTCCTGGCCGGATATCCTGCCAGATCGGCACTGTGAGAGGCGCCTCCCTCCACGGGAATGCTCAGATTGGCGCTATAGGTCCTGTAGCAGCCTCGTTCGAGCTTGAGGGCAACCCGGCCTGTCGGAAACTCCTCGAATCTGTACGGTGTTTTCTGCTGCATATCCTTGCCGTTCAGGAAGATGCGGGCGCCCGACGGATTTGAAGCGATCATCAGTCCCCCGTCAGCGGACGGAGGCGGAGTGACGACCGCAGACTTCGACAATGCAACATAGATTGTATCAATCGTCTGGTTGAAGTTTACCACCATCGAGGTATCCCGCGTAGCATAGCCGTCCAGCGAGAATTGAAACCGGTGAGGGCCGGCGGCGATATCAGGGATCTCGCAGTTGGTCAGGCTCGCAACAAGTCCGCCGTCGATCCGGACAGTCGCCCCCTCGGGCGCCGAAAAGAGCCAGAGGCGCACATGCTTGGCCGCTGCAAGGACGGCTCGAACCGGGATCGTCCCTTCGATCACATTGACCGTATCGATCCAGGTCGTATACCCCTCTTTTTCGACACGCACTTCGTGATTCCCGGAGTGGAGCCCCTCAATCAAAGCAGGCGACGGCTGGGAGGGATACGACATGCGGGTTTCGTCGAGCCAGGTGAGCGTTACCCTCGCCTGGGGGGGGGTCGATTCCACTTGAATCGATTGGGCCTTTTCCAGTTTGGCAGCCGGAAAGGCCGATTCCCCGGGGCCCAGCTCGATCCTCTCCCCGTCGAGAGGGAAAAACCCCTCCATAGATAGATCGAGGGCGTAACTTCCCGAAACGAGCCCTTTTATACCTGCAGGCGTCGTCCCCTCGTGGATGGGAGTGGAGAAACGTTGCTTCTGGTCCTGGTACAGCTTGAAAGCCGCTCCCGGCGGATCGGATGTCAGCTGGATCGCAGGGCCCCGACCCTTGATCAGGCCGGGCAGCACGAACAGGCCGAGAAGGACGAGGACAAGCGCCGCCACCGAGGCGCCGATTAACTTGGGTAAGAGGCCGCCCCCGGATCCGCCATTCGACTGGCCGACCGGCCCGCCATCATTGCCCCGACTCTCCGACTCCTGCACAAACCGAAGAAAATCCTTTTCGGAATCAAATCGATCGGCCGGGTTCTTCTTCAGACATCGGAGTATGAGATCGGCCAGACCGGCCGGGATCTCGGGATTCAGCGAACGAGGATCGGGAGGCTCTTTCTCCGCGTGATCGAACATGACCTGGGGAAACTTCGGCGGAAAAGGATATTCTCCGGTGGCCGCCCGGAAGAGCGATACTCCGAGAGAATAGTAGTCTGACTGGGGGCCGATATCCTCACGCTTTTCCGCCCGGATCTGCTCAGGTGATGCGTAGGACCACGTTCCCGACACGCTACTGAGGTCTTTTGTGCGCTGGGTCTTTTCGGCGCTCTCCTGAACGAGACCGATGCCGAAATCGGTCAGTACCCACCGGTCCCTGTCGGGGAGCGACATGATATTCGAGCATTTGATATCCCGATGGACAAGCTTCTTGGCATGAACGGCCTCGAGAGCATGTCCCATATCGCGGGCGATTCGAAAGACTTCGCCGGCCGGGAGCGGGCCTTTCTCGATCCGGTCCTCTACAGTATCGCCCAGAAGGGTCATCACCAGATAGTGGAGGCCCTGCTCCTCATCCTCGCCACACTCGAGAATTGTCGCGACATTGGGGTCGTCCCGAAAATCGACGTACAGGCCCGCCTCGCGGAGAAACTCCGCCACGAGTTCCGGGTCACCTGCATGCTCGGGCAGTAGAATCTTGATCGCTACGATGCCTTCGGGCTGGAGTTGCTTCGCCTTCCAGACGGTGGCGTAGCCCCCCTCACCCAGCTTTTCCAGAATCTCGTAGCGGCCCGAGATGACCTTGCCGGTCAGATCTGGCAAATCGGCCCTCCCTTTGTATCGGGAATTCGAGGACAGAAAGATCTGCTGATGTCCGGATGACGCGCCGAACACCCCCAGACTATAGAATCCGCAATCGTTCACCGTCAATGCAGTTGAACAGGTATACAGACAGAAGAGCGGCCGGCTCCACGTGAAGCCGGCCGCTCAGTTTTACCGGATTACTGTGAATTGCTTCGGGTTAGACGAGAAGCGTCCACAACCAACCGAAGATCCAGGGCGCCGAGTCGCCGTTATCGGCCGGGGCATGTCCCTCGGTTTCGCGGTAGGTCCCTTCGACGGGGTTTTCGATCAGCGTACCGTTCAGGACGCTGTCCCCGGAGTCGTCCCGGCCTGCCTCGCGGTAAGTGCCTTCGACCGGATTTTCGATCGTGGCAAGAGCAGAGCCGGCGAAGAGGGCGACGAGGGTGAAGACGGTGATCAGGTTGGCTGCGCGTTTCATTTTCTTTCTCCTTTTGGTTCGATCCGGTTTCAGGGTTCTCTTTTGTGTCTCTCTTGTTGTCTCTGAACCATTCATACGGACCGATCGGAGAGCTTTGACAAAAGGGGGGGGAAATCTTCGCCAGGTGAGGGGTTTTTTGCTCCCGGCCCCAGTCAACAAGGGCTGGATACAACAAGCCGCCGGAGCTGAAGCCCCGGCGGCTGTTGATCGGTCGAAATTCGCTTAAGACTGCTTAGCGAATAAGAACCATCTTGCGTGTCTGAGTGTCGCTACC
>JALGYY010000042.1 GCA_025782575.1 bacterium | reverse complement strand
CCGCGGGAATCCCCGTCGAATGGGTCGGCTTTGAACCCCGCGAAATTTAGCCGTGGTAAGTGACCAGCCTCGATCGACTCGATCGACCGCCGATCCGCGAAACAGGCCATGAGGCCGGTCCTAGAACAGTCTCTCTTCTCCCACCACCTCCTATAACTGAAAGACAGAACAGGGCAAACCACCGCCAGGACCGCTCAAATCACGTCAAATGCGGCTTCTAGAATGTGGCTTATCCTGTTTCGAGGTTTTTGGTGACATACCGTTAATTGCTGATACCGTTGGCGATTATACCAAAACGTCCGGTCTAATGTCAAGATGGGAGAGGGTGATTTCAAGCATCCGGAAAACCGGTCACTGCGTCCTGGCTGATTCCCAATTAACTTCCCAGACACGGAATTCCGCAGAATTCCCATCTGATGACGGCTGATCGACACAGGGGGACATGGAAACGGCGATTCTGGTTCCATCCGGCGACCATGTGGGATAGGCGATCTCCCGGTCGCAGATATTGATACCGGCCTCGCCCGGGAGGTTGATGAGCCAGCCTCCACCTGAATCGAGGTCCAGAACAATCAGAGCGCTGAATTCCAGGATCAGAGCAACGTAGCGACCGTCAGGGCTGACGGAGGGGAACGAAGGGGTAGCATCAATATCGATACCGGTCTCATCCAGGCCATGCCCGACGAGCGCAGTGTAGGAGCCGTTTTCACTGTCATATTGCCACATGATGGGGAGATGATCCTGGACACCGGACATCTTGTTTTGACCCCTGTTCCGAGGCTTGGCGGTAAACCCGACACAGGCTGAGTCGCTCATCCCGAGAGAATCGAGGTCTGTCGCGTTCAACCGGACAACTGCCGTACCTTCAGGATCGAGCCTGACACAGGCTGAATCGACGACCGGCTTGTTGCCCCCCGGGAAGAAGCGGGTGATCGATTCGATTTTCACCACGTGATCCACGCCGGGAAAGACGCAATCGATCACGGTGGTATCCGCACTGATCGACGACAGCTTGTTCCCGTCGTAGAAGAGCTTGGCCGCATTCGATTCCGTAATCAGGAGAATCGTGCCTCGATCCTCCTCGAATTCGAGCTCCACTACAGATGTGTCATTTTGAAACACGGTAATCTCCTCCGAGATAAGCGTGTCGCAGAAAGTGTTCTCCGCATCCTGATTCGTTACTCTGGCACCGACCCGGTAACGTGTTCCCGTTCGTCCCGCCGGCCGGCCGCCGACAACACGGGGCGTTTCCACCATTGTCGGGGAGCCCTCTAAAAAGATTTCCGCCTGGATATTCTCGCCTGTCTCCACGTCGATCGCCCGGATAAAGATCGATCCGAGGGGAACCCGGGTATCGGAAACAAAGAATATGTGATCTTCCCCCGCCCCATCCCGATAGGCGGAGACCTGATTCTCCTTAAAGTCGTCCACGTTGGAAAAGATGTAATCCGATGGATCGTCGATCACTTTTTCAATCGCAACAGGAGTCATGTCAGGGCCGAGCGTCACCGCAAAAACGTCGACACCATTGGAGAAGAGAATCTCATCCTCGTCCAGCCAGACGGGCCCGCTCGGCCGGAAAGGGAGTTCGGTCGGATCGCCCGGGATCGGAGTCTCACTCGTCAGGCGAACCTCGTCTCCAGGGTTGGACAGATCTTCCACATTGATCACATAGATGTCGAACCGCTCGTCTGCGGAGCGCGTAAACGCGAGCCAGTTGCCATCCGGTGACCAGGCCGGATCGAACTCGTCACGCTCCGAATTGGTGATCGGAAACAGGGTCGTCTCATCAGTCGCCTGAACCCAGCGCTGGACCCAGATATTCTCGACATTGTCCGTACCAAGATCGGAGCTGAAGGCAAGAAGTCGCTCGGATGGAAGAGAGCCGGGATGATAGTCTGGAAAGCTGCCGCGATGATCCGGAGTCAATACTGTCCAGTGTTCGCAGTGTTCGCACTCAAAATCGGGATTGCTACCGTTGTCATCCCCACATCCGAACACGAAGAGAATCGAGATCGGAATTAGGATAAATGAGGTTAGCCGAGAGGGGCTTCCCCGCCGCCTACCGTTTCGCAAAATCATCGACTCCTTCGCACCGGGAAACGACTCGGAAGAATGGGCCATATGCATTACAATTCTTGAAGTTAAAGCAACCGGACTATACTGAAAGGGTAGAAGAGTGTCAAGAGGATTTCCGATCGCAAAAGTGGTGGGATCTTCCACGTTTCGGACTGCAGGGGGGCTCCTGTTTGCCGGGACCGTTCTGGCGCTCTGGTTCCTGTCTCACCCCGCCCGACCCCTCTTCGGAAACCCTTCCTACACTCCGTCACACGCGAGTCAGTGGGGTACCTATCTAAGATCACTCGCGGCCGGGACCGGGCTCGTTCTTGCGCTTATTCCGAGCGGTCTGACGGCGAGTCGTCTCTTCCGATTGGAACGCCCTTCCCCACTTCTCCTGATCGGAATGGGGCTCGTCTATGGGATGACGGTATCGTTCCTTCTTCTCGCCGCCGGGTGGTTTCGGCCACTCATCCTTCTCGGTTGCCTCCTCTTCCCCGGCCTTCCGGCATTCAGGAAGATCAGCGAGAAGACGTTCAGGCCTAGCTGGCTCCGCCGCCCCGCTCTCCCGACGAATCGAATCACCCTTCTGCTGATGGCAGTCATTGCACTCGCCATTGCCACGGTGGGTATCCGTTCTTTCGCGCCTCTCACATCGAACGATTCCCTGGTCTACCATCAGACTCTGGCCGCCGAGTATGCGGCGACCGGGCGTTTTCACGCCCCCCCCGAGTCGATCTACGGGCGGATGCCTCATGGGGGGGACCTCTTCTACGCAGCAGGAGTCCTTTTCGGGGGCGAGGGGGCCGCGCTCACCCTCCACCTTCTGCTTTTCATCGGTAACGTATTGTTGGGCGGCGCATTGGCTCGATCGATCTATACCCGACCGGGGAGGGACCAAGGTCGAAACGGGCCGGATTCCGGAGCCGTCTGCGCGGGAGGCGCGCTGATCACCGCCTCGCTTCCTCTCTTTCTCGACCCCCGTACCGTTGGCAACGTGGACCTTATTGCCTCCTATCTCTTCGGCACCGCCCTTCTGCTCCTGATCGACGGCAGACCGAGTAGCCGACCGGGGCGGAGCGTAGCTGCAGCCGCCCTGCTCGGCGGTGGGTTACTCACCATTAAGCTGAGCGCTTACCTGACCTGGCCCCTTCTGCTCGCCGCAATTTTTCTACCCCGATCAGAATCGATCGGTGGGGGGAGAATCGATTCACCGGCCGAACGCGTACGATCTCTGGTCCTCTTCATTCTCATCTCCCATGCCGTCCTTCTCCCCTGGCTGATCAAGGGTTGGATTGAAAGCGGCTCTCCCCTGTTCCCTGCCATTTTCGTGGCCGCAAACGGAGCGTCATGGGACCTGACATCTCACGGAAGACTACACGCATGGCAGTTCGGAATGGGACCCGGGCGGACCCCTATCGACTGGCTTCTCCTCCCATGGCGAATCGTCATGCAGGGTCAGCAGGGGTACCGTTTTTTCGACGGGATCCTCTCACCCGCCCTGATCGCCGCCGTCCCCCTGATTGTCGCCGCCCATCGCAGGAGCCGCACTCTCCTGCTCATGACCTGGGCCGGTATCATGATCTGGGGGATCGGCTCCCAGCAGCTCCGGTTCCTGGCGCCTGTCGTCCTGCTCGCGTCGGCGCTCGCAGGAGGGGCCTGCATGCGGAAGGGCTACCGTCCCCGCTGGCTCCCCCCGGTCGTCCCCATCCTGCTCACACTCGTCGCGGCGGCGACGATTTTCCCCTATGGCCGCGAAACTCTTCTCGACACGCTACCGGTCGTCACGGGAAGCGAATCGAGGAAATCCTATCTATCACGAAAAGTGCAATCGTACGACGCCCTGAGGGGCATCGCGGAATATGTACTGGAGGGGGAGCGCGTTTTCATGGTGTTCGAGAACCGGGTATACTATTCGAGTCGACCCTACTTTGCTGACAGCTTTTTTGAGGCGTCCCAGGTCGTTCGGCTGGCGGAGAAAGAAAAAACTGCGGGGAATCTCATTGCCCGTCTCAAGCAGGAGGGTTTCGACTGGGTGATCGTGAACCGCCCTCTTCAGCGAGTGTTTGCGAAAGGGTATCCGTCCGAATCGATCGAGATCCTGGACGATACGTGGAGCCGGTGCGTGCTGATCGCCTCATGGAAAGGTATCGAACTCTATCGGCTTCCGGGCTAAAAAAGAATGGATCGGATCGACTCGTCCGGTTGGCCGCCAAGGCGGATGTACTCTTCCGCAAGACGCCTGGCTTCCCGCTCCTGACCGATTTGCGCGGAAAGAAGGGCGCCGTTTTTCCAGGCGTTCACATTGCTCGGGTTGTTTTCGGTCTCCAGAATGAATTGCGCCAGCGCCAGGCCGGGATCATTACTTCGCAGGTAAATTAATCCGAGTGCGAAGCGCAGGTAGGGGAGATCGGGAGCGACGTCAGCTGCCCGGTTGAAGAACGCCCCCGCTTCCGCGTATCCCTCCCGGCGAAAGAGATATGCACCAAATAGATAGAGCGCACCTGGATCGCCGGTGGAGGCAGCCGACCGATAGAGCCCCTCGATGTTCTCCCGATCCCGCAGGATTTCCCGGACGGTCGCTTCTTTCGTTTCCATCGGGAGGGCACCTCCGTATCCGGAACTACGGCGCCAACGGTCGATCCCCATGATCTCTTCGATGCGCACCTCGAGCAGCACCGCTGCTCCACGGGCGGGATCGGAAGCGGGCAGAAGGCTGACGGCTCGTGCGGCCGCCTCGCCGGCGCCACCCTTCCCATCGAGCAATGATGCCGCGGCAAGGTGGAGCCAGGCCTTTCCGTATTCCGGGTTAAGCGCCACGGCCCGCTCCAGATGGACCCGGCCATCGGTGGAGCCGGAGCGATACAGAAGCGCCCCCAGATTCAGATGGGCCTTGGAATAATCAGGATCCAGATTGATTGCCGCACGAAACTGAGCTTCCGCCTCTTCGGGTCTCCCCCGGACTGCGAGCAGTTCTCCGAGGTTCAGTCTTGCCTTCTCATATGCCGGATCGAGTTCGACCGATCTTCGATACTCGGTGATCGCCTCTTCGGCCCTACCCTCCCTGCCGTAGATGATTCCGAGCCGGTAGTGTGACTGCGCATTGCCCGTACTTGGCGAGACATTGTAGAAATTGGTATTGCAGAAAATGAATACCGGTGCGGCAACGAATAGAATGGCCGCGCCTCCCTTGACTCCTCCCCCTCTGAAGGCCTCGACCAGCCTCACGATGGAAACGGAAGCGAGCAGAATGATAACGGGGAGAAGAGGAAGTCGATATCGAGTGAGAACGAAAAAGAGAATGATCGATGCCGCGTATGCAAAAACGAAAAATGCCAAACCGTACGTTCGTGCCGATCGGTGAATAACCAGTGCCCCCATGGCGAGCGGCATGAGCAGGCCGAACGGAATGAACAGCGCCCGCAGCAACATGCTGTATCTCTTCTGGAAATGATAGCTTTCGATCTGCGGAATCTCGAATGTTGAAAAGAAGAAGACGGTCTTTCTGGCCATCAGTGCAGCCTCGGCTCCCGGGTTGGCGCGGATGAAATCAAGAGCCCTGTCGCGCCAGATCCGTGAAACTTCGTCGGGGGCCAGAGGCCTGCCGAGGCGCTTCTCGAGCATTCCCTTGCCGGTCGGGTCATTATCTACGTCGAGCCCTTTCGGCTTCTCATAGGCACCGGACGACTCCGGCCCGTTCCCTATGTAGAAGTTGATTCCTCCATTCGATGTGAGCGGGACGAAGTCACCGCCGGCAGCGAAGTTCCTGGCGGTCACAAGACCGATGACCAGACCGAATCCTGCGATGAAAACGGCTGCCTGTTTCCATCGCCCGACCGGCCGGTTTTCTGTTCCTCGCACAATGATCCATGCGGCAAACGGGAGAAAGAGCAGAATGTTTCCTTTCCCCACCGTGGCGAGCCCGAACAGAAGACCTGTCAGGAACCTTTGACGGTACGGCCGCTTCCGTGGGTTTTCGAACAGTCGATCCAGAATCCAGATTAGAAGTGTTACCGCCACGGTCGTGTAGAGAATCGAACCGATATAGAAAATGAAGGGGCCGTACAGGACGGCGATGATCGCAGCAAGAAGCGCCGCGGTGGGACGGAACAGACGAACCCCCAGCCGGTAGAGCAGCACGGGGACCAGGGCCGATGCGATCGCCTGAAGAAGTCGAACGAGCAGCAGATTGCGTCCGGCGATTCCGTAGAGTGCGGCGAGAAGATGAGGGTAGAGAGGCCCCATGAAGTAGGCTTCGTTGCCGATCAATCCCTCGTTCAGAATCTCCTCTGCACGTATGTCATAGTAGCGGGCATCAAGACCGAGACCCTGGAAAAAGGGATTGTCGCCCGATTCAAAAAGATAGAGGAGCCGGAAAATAAGACCGGCGGCGAATAGAAGTAAGGTGATGCGCTGGCGGGGAATCAGCGTCACACGTTCTCTCCGGCGGATCCTTCAGGGTTCGAGAAAAATCCGCGCAAGCCATAGATGACGCCGCCGATCAAGCCGTTCAGGATGAACACTCCGTAAACCAGGATCGAGACGAATACCGCCGCTGTCGGCCCCACTCCGAATAGTCCCAGTATTATGACAAACATCCCCTCACGGATCCCCACACCGCCGAGTGAGATCGGGAGCATCCGTCCCACTTCCACCAACGGCATGAGCAGAAAGAAAACCGCCGGCGGAAGATCGAGGCCGATGGCCCGCCCGAAAATCCAGCAGGCCACGATCCAGACTACTCTCGAGAGAATCGAGAAGACGAAAGCGGCTAGAACGACACCCATCCGTCCTTTGTAGAGATCGAGATGATCATAGAGACGTCCTCCCTTTTCCCTTATCCCCATTTTAGCGATCCACTTTTCGAAGGGACGGAAGAGCGGCTGCAACTTCCGGAGCGTGGTCCGGCGGATCAGAATGGTCCCGACAAGAAAGAGAACAGCCATCCCCGATTCGGCGACAAGGAAGATTCCCCTCTTGGGGAGTGATGAATAGAGCAGGATGAATGCGATCACACTGATCGGCATGAGCGCGTACAAACCGAGCAGCCGCTCCACTAGAATCGAGGCCATGGCGGACGACTTCTTCCCTGTATGCCCGGCGAGATCGAGGACGCGCATGACGTCGCCGCCAATTGATGTAGGCATGAAGTTATTAAAGAACATGCAGACGAAGTAGTACCCGGTGAGAGGCAGAATGGCGACTCTCGTTCCGAGTGCCGCCACGAGCACCTGCCAGCGAACCGTATTGAGCGCCACCATCAGGAGATTCAGCAGATAGGCGACGAAAATATGGCCGAGCCGAACCTCAGCCCCGATCGTCCGAAACTCCGTCCAGTCGACCCTCGTTACGATCAGGTAAAGCAGAGCCCCGGTAACGAAGAGGCGAATCAGATTGCCTTTCAAATCCCACTCCCTCTGCGGACGAAGACGTTGATGTCCCCGATCTGATCAACCATATCAAATGACGATTCGATTGCGGCCGTCGGTGCAGCCGCAAAAACACGGAACCGCCGTTCCGGCCTTCCGTCGATCGCGAGGTCCCGGAGAAGAACCAGCCGCGTGTCGTGGTCGAGAATGTCGCTGATGTACCGTGCCTCCTCTTCTCTCGAATCGAGCGATCGTCTCAGATGAATGTACCCGGTCGGGTTCTTCCGGTCGAACAGGAAGTAGCTGAGTTGCAGTCCGGGGACAGTCAGGATGTAGTCCCCCGGCCGGGAATACTCGTCGATCGTCCTCTGGAGAGCGGCCATGAAAGCGGCCTGGCCCGGCGAAACGAGGACGCGGGCCCTCTCAAGGGGAAGGGGGACTGTCATTTCTCCTAGCTGCACAACCGACCCGGTGTAATAGGGGGGAACGGGCTGAAATCCCTCCGCCGCGATCCGGGCCGGACCGGCAGGTGATCGATAGACCAGGGTGTATTGATGGAGGATCAGGAGGAGGGCGATCGGTATTCCGAAAACGAGGACCCTGTGCACTCCGCTCCATCGTCTCCCCATTCGTTCGAACAGCACGAGAATGAGTAGATAGAACGGCGGGAGGGACTGAAAGAGATGGGCCAGATCACTCCGCCAGATGGTCTGATTGAAAGCGAGGAATCCCAGGGCGGAGAAGAGAAGCAGGACCCTCCCCTCCCCGTTTCCCTTTAAAAGACGGGTCAGGCCGTAGACAGCCGTCAGGCCGTAAAGCGGGACCGGCAAGTAATAGAGGATCCGAAGCAGAAAGAACGACACGCCCGCCGTCCCGCCGGAAACAGGATGAAAGAGAGGGGGAAAGGGAATGGTGTTCGTCCGGTTGTCTCGCATTCCGGCAAGAAAGATCTTATCCGCCGCTTCGGGAAGAGCTCCCTGAATCAGGAAGTAGATGATGAAAGGAACAACCGGAACGAGGGCGGATAAAAAAAAACCGAAGCCCGGCGCCAGGACTCCCCGGTCCATCGGCAAAGAACGGCGATCATCCCGTAAGACGCCAATGCGAACAGACCGAGGTCCTGACGAAACAGCATCGTCACACCGGCTACCATGCCTGCGGTCATCAGGGCGTACTTGTCTTCCCTCCCCGGCCGGAGGCGGGCGAGGGCGAGCATGTTAGCGAGAAGGAACAGATGGAAGAACGACTTGTGCCATGGTCCCGGCGCCACCAGCAGAATAAGAGCAAGAGCGATCGATGATGGGCGTGACAGTATGGTCCGTGCGGCGCCGTATCCGAGAAGGACCACTCCTATCCGCATGACGACCCAGAGCAGTCGAACGACCAGCAGGTTCTCGCCGAACAGGCGAAAGAGGCCGGCGATCAGATAGAAGCGGCCGGGTGCATAGGTGTGATGGAAGTCCCTGTACGGTACCTGGCCGTCCAGTATCCGGGTAACGCCGCCGAGCAGGTAGCCTTCGTCGTCGTTCAGGCCATGGTTCCAGTAGAGAGAAAAAATCACGAGAGACAGCAGCGCGAGCGACCCGAGTATAAGCCCGTCGCGGCGGCGAGAACCGTTACCCGACATACCCCATGCCCTTCAGACGTTCGATGATCTCCCGCCGTTCGTCATCAGTAAGATCGAGTTCCTCTTGCTTCTGCCGCTCATACGGCTCGCGCGTCTTAACCGGATTTTTGCGGAGCCACTCCTGGTCGAACACAGCCTCCATCACTCGGCCGTCCATATCGGTCGGTACCGGGAGCCCGAAAAGATGAAGAACGGTAGGCGTGACATCGCAGATGGAATGCTCGGCCAGACGTTCGGGCGAAACCCGGATCGGACCGCCGCATGCCGCGAAGAGACCGTTCATTCTATGGTCACCCGAATTTCCGAACGTCGGTTCGATGAAACGCTTGGTTGTGAAATCAACAATGCCGAGCGCCTTGAACCGCATGTCCGCCGGCTTGAACATCACATCCGCCATCCGCTCGACGTACGGACCCTCGTATATTTCTTCACGGGTAAACACGCTCTGCATGAGAGGTTCCCCGGTATCGGGATGGGGGATCTTTCCTACCCTGTCGACAATCTCGGCGACCGTGGAATCGTATTCCGCCGGATCGACAGAACCTTCGGGTTCCCGGCCTTTCAGATTCACATAGATCTGCCCGTAGTTCCCCTTGGAATAGGCCCGAGTTCGTTTCCAGTCGATGTTCTCAAGAGATAGAAAAATATTGTTAATGAGATCGAAGAGCCTGGATCGACCTCCCACTCCCTGGGAGAGGCGAAGACCAGCCAGGCCGAGACGCATGGCCATGCGATATCCGAACGCCGGAGTCAGGCCCGCGGCGAATATCAGTCTCTTCAAGAGGGTAAATGCATCCCTCTTGAGAACCAGGAGCCCCTCTTCGAGAAGCCATACGTTGAAGTTCATATAGTAGTGGATGGGTCCGAAACCATGATCGGACATCACCATTACGGTCGTATCTTCGTCTGCCACCGCTTCCGTGAGGAGACGGACCGTTTCGTCCACTTCTCGATAATAGTCCAGCACCCTTTCGCCATACTTCGCGATCTCCTTCGGACTCGAATGGGGATGGCTTTCGTCGTGGATATGCCATACCTCGTGTTGCATGCGGTCAGTCCCTTCGAAGTAACTGATGCAGAAATCCCACTCTTTTTCCTTGAGCAGTGCCAGCGTCATATCACGCCGATAGCGGAGGTGATGGAACGCCTCATCGATTACCAGATCGACCTTCCCCTTTTGATAAACCTCTTTATGGTAGAGCGGATATGGTCCCCATCTGGATTCGATCTCATCGACAAGCTCCGGCGGATGGGTAAAGTCTCTCACCCCGGGGGGAGTCAGAAATCCGCTGATCACTATGCCGTTCACTTCAGCCGGCGGATAGGTGACCGGCACGCTGATGGCGATTACCTTCTTCCCTTCCCGGGAGAGGATTTCCCAGAGAGGGACACCGTCACGGACCGTGGCGTTTACGGGCGTCAGGTCGAAGCTGTTGCTGTTCGAGTAGAGGAATTCGAAAATCCCCGTCTTCCCCGGGTTCATCCCCGTCATGATTGATGACCAGGCGGTAGACGTGATCGGGGGAAAGACCGAGTCGAGAGACGAGTGAACGCCCTTTTTCATGAACTGAGACAGGTACGGGAGGACCCCCTGACTCATCCATGGATCGAATGTATCGAAAGTTACTCCGTCAAGGCCGATTACGAGAACGCGACTCATTCTTTCATCCTTTTGTCTTTTCCGAGAAGCAGGAACAGGAGCAAGACAGCACCACCCGATAGAATCATCCCCGCCCGGAAGGGGAATGGCCGGTAGGAAAACTCTATCACATGTTTCCCGGCAGACAAACTGACGGCCCGGAACGCGTAATCAGCGCGATGGACCTTTACCCGCTCCCCATTCACCCGGGCTTCCCACCCGGGGAACCAGGCGTCCGTTAGAAGCAGAAACGCCGCCGAATCCGTCACCGTTTCTATTACCACGCGATCCGGCTCATATACAGTGATATCGGCCACTCCGGCTCCCGGCGCGAGCGGCGGGGAGGGCGTCTCTCCTTCAAGAAGGAGGAGATCGGCCGGATTGAAATCAGGCCTCTGAAGCTTCTCCAGAATATTGTCAGGCGTGGTTGATTCCCAGCGATAGTGAAGGGTCGCCCGGGGGAGAGGGGTGGGACCGTCATGTCGTATGAGCCGCCCCGAACGGTCAATCGTGTAGGGGGTAGCGCCCAGCAGCTGGAGAATCGGCGACTCCAGACTGGCGGGCCGGCGGAGCGGGAGATACCGGCGCTTCTCATAAAGGCCCGGTTCCAGGGCGTTCATGAGATCGCGGAATCGTACCGGGTTCAGCGCGTTAATGCCGGCCACATCATGAATCCCGTATATCGCGGGAGTCCCGGGGGGAAGGAGATCGGCCCCTCCGGACCCGTATCGTACGAAACGCCCATACGGGCCGATTTCGTCCCGAATCCTCTTGATTTCAGGCACTTCCAGAAATGTGCTTCGCTCCGGAAGATCGAGATGGAACCGGCTGCCGAACAGGAAGAGATCCGCAGCGGCAAGGAGACCGAGCGCCCAGGGAAATGCGCGGTTTCCGATTCCCCGTTTCGCGAAAAGAATACCGGCCGCGACAAGCGCGATCACGATCGCCGTCCATGCGGATGGAATGATCGTCGTCGCGGCGTAGGCGTGTGGAATCCTGCCGAGGGAGAGCCGTTCAACAAGAGGCGCGTAGTAGAGCGCCACTCCACCCGCGAAGAGCGCAATGAGAACGAACAGGGTTCCCAGTATCTTACGCGGCCCTCCTCCCTCACCTCGCGCCGCTGTCAGTCGATCGATTCCAAAGCCGAGGCCGAGAGAGCTTGCCAGGAAGGGAAGCAGAATAAGCCGGTCAGGCCGTGAAAGGGTGAGCCCCGGGATCTTCCAGGCCAATGCGGCTAGGGGAGTACCGAGGACAACGAGCAAGGGCAACAGGAAGAGTCCGCCGAAGAACAGACGTCGGCGACAGGTCAGGATCCCGTAAACACCGACAATCAACGGCACCAGCCCAAAGTAATTTATGGTCGAAACATAATTCTGGCGATAGTACCCGTTTCCCCTTTCAAACAGCGTCGACCAGAGATTGCCTTGAACCGGATTGCCGAAGAAGTCGGGGATAATCATTCGCATCAACATGGCCGGATGATGAGTGCCGGAGTAAAACGTATCGAGCGAGACCTGTTCCCGCGTGGACTCTCTGAGGAGCTCTGCCGTAGGAAGCAACTGAACAGCCGCCAGGCCGCACGCGAGAGTGATCGCAACTGCCCCGAAGACCGCGACGCGCCCCGCGCCTGACCTCCCCCCGACTCCGCCGGGCAGGCAGGCAACTACAAGAAACCACGCGACCATGGCGAAAACATGGATCGCGGTCTGTGGGAAACCCGCCCAGGCGCAAAGGGCGAGCGCGGCGGCAAGCCACACAGCCGAACGTCGACCGGGACGGCGCGCCAAACGAACGGCCGCGAAGAGAACAAGCGGCGCCCAGACACCTGTGGCGAGAAAGGTCGGGTGGCCCACCCTGGTCAGGAAGAACGCGTTCAGTTGAAACGCGAGACCCGCCGCAGCTGCACCGGCCGTGGTCATACCGAAACCCCGGGCACACACATAAGCGAAAATGCCGGCGAGAGCCATGTGAATGATGAGAAACCACCCCATCGCCTTCAAGGGATCGAGCAGATAGGTCAGTAGATTGACCGGGTAGAGGAGAGAGGACTGATAGTTGGCCAGAAATGGTTGCCCTGTGAATGAATAGGGATCCCAGAGGGGGAGATCACCCTGGCGAATGCTCCTGGTAGCGATGACCCGCCGGGGGTAGTAGGCGAGAGCACAATCGGTGTTGATCGCGGGCGGGGCTTTTTCGTCCGGAGTCGCATGAAGACTCCACGGCTCCCACTGATTGGGATTGCACGGAATCTCGACCTTCCCCTGAAACGCCGCGCCTCGAAAGAACAGCAAGGCAACGGCGACAAAGAGAAGTGGAATGAAAGCGCGGCCGGTCATACTGTGCGGATGCTACCCCGACTCCTCCGAGTGAGCAAGGAGAGAGCCGCTCCGACCAGAGTAATTACCAATGCGATCCCCGAAATCAGTCTTCCGGCGGCGAATGAGCGGGGGAGGTAACGGAACTCGACCCGATGAACGCCACGAGGCAGGACGACCCCCCGAAAGATCCGATTGACCCGGTAGAGTGGTGACTCCACGCCGTCCACCCATGCTTTCCACCCCGGATACCACGTGTCGGAGAGAACGAGCAACCTCCCTCCCTGTGACGCGCAATCGATAGTGATCCGCTCCGGTTCGTCTACCATGAATCGGACGTCATCGCCGATCGATTCCTCCGGCCCGAATGAAGTGGCAGGTACCGGGGAACCCTCCGGGGCGATCCAATCCTTGATCCGAAGCAGCGACTTGTCATCCGGTTCGAGGACGATCTCCCGCCTCTCGATTGTCGCTGTGAATCTGGGGGTCTGAGGATGGGAGAGAATGGCATAGGCCTGAGCGGGCTTTTCGAGATTGACGACCTGATACGTCAGATAGGCACGGGGGTAGGCTGTCGGATTGTCGAGGATCCGCACCCGGCCATTATAGAGGACCGGCCGATCAAGCCCGTAATCGTCGGTGCCGGTCAGGATGAAACGGGCACCGAGCCTGTCGAGGAGGGGCGAGTTGATCGAGAGGAGAGCGGTGACCGGGTTGATCCGCCTTTCCTTGACCGCGCTCCCCGCCATGTTCGCGAAGTAACGCCTGTACCATTTGATGCTGAGCGCGTTGTAGCCTGCCACGTCCCGAATGCCGAAAATGCCCGGAAGATTGGGTGGAAGGATCTCGTCCTTGAATCGGACAATTCGCCCCTCCTCTCCCCCCCCCTCCCCCTGCGCCCGGCCGGTAAGAAACCGGATTTCATCCGTTTCGTGAGGGAGACCGTTTTCTCCCGCAGTCACATGGCACCTGCGGGCCTGAAGCCCCGTATCCGCGATGAGAAGCAGCCCGATTGCCGGGATCAACAGGCCGGCCCGTTTCAGAAAGGGCGCCCACCGGAAAATTGCCAGAAAAGCGACGAGCATCACGCCGGAGAGCATCACAGAAAGGCCTATCGGAGCGACCAGGTCAATCGCTGAGGGGCCGACCAGAGCGAACGCCAGTTTGCGTCGAAGCAGGTAGGCGACCAGGACGACTATGCCAAGGAAGAGCGGGAACACCTGGCCCGTTATCCGGCCACGACCTCCCCTTCCCAGCCGGTCGAGCCCGAACGCCGCTATTACGCAGAGCGCGAGAACAGGGATGTGAATCACACGGTCAACACGAGCGCCACCGAGACCGGGCATGGCTGAGACGATGCGCAGAACCGGAGTCCCTAATAGCAGAAGAAGGGAAACTCCGCCGGTGACCAGGAAGAAGGGGATCGCCCGGTGATCTCTCCAGCGGCCGGCACCGATCGTGAAAAGGAGAAGGCCCCCGATCCCCACATAGGCTGCGGTGGAAATGAATGACTGATAATAGTGGCCGTCTCCCCGCTTCAAAAGGTGAAGCCAGTCGCCACCCGTAAATGGTGTGCCGAAATAGTCGGGGATGAGCTGGCGGAGCAGGGCGACCGGATGCCAACTACTCGACAGAAGTGTCGAGTAGGGAAATCGAATGCGGTCGGTCTGCATGATGAATTCGGCTGTGGGCATGAGCTGGATTGCTGCGAGCGCGGTACCGAGAAGAAAGCTACCGATGAGGCAAACGAGGGGGGCGACCCCAGACTCTTTCCGGATCGGGATCCAGAGCCAGATTCCCCATGCCACCGCCAAAAGAGCTCCCCACGCTACGATGGGGGGAAAACCGGAGAGGATAAAGCAGGCGAAACCGACGCCGGACAGCACCCAGGATTTCCGTTCCACCGCCCTTCCTGCCAGAAAGAGTAGTAGCGGAAACCAGGCAGCGCTCGCCAGCATCGTGCTCTGACCGGTGCGGACGGCGAGTGACCCGCTCGTCGCGAAGAGAAGGCCACCAACTACAGCCGCTCCGGTGGAGACCCCAAGGCTACGCATGAAAACGGCGCCCCCCAGACCGGCGATCAGCAAGTGCAGCCAGACGAACAGCCCCATCTGCCTTTCGGGTGAAAAGGGGGTCAGCAGGAGATTGACAGGGTAGAAGACACCCGCCTGGAAGTTGGCGAGAAAGGGCTGGCCGCAGAATGAATAGGGATCCCAGAGCGGAAGGCGGCCCTCCCGAAGCGCGTTCGCGGCAAAGACGCGCCGTGGGTAGTACGACTGCAGGCAATCGGGATTGAAAGCCGGACCTGTCGCTTTCTGGAACCACGGTTCGAATTGACTGGCTGGAAATGTAATGAGCGGACGGGCGCTGTCGAAATCCATGGGAAACAGAATAATGAGAGCGGCTGGGATCAACAGAAAAGCAGAGGCGCGAAACAGTCGGATCATTCCCTGCTTCCGGGTCTGACCATAATCTTCCACCACATCTCGAGGAGTTCCGCAATTGTCGAAATGACATGACTGGGCCGGACTGTGGAACTCCCCGCTTCCCGGGGGTAATGTCTCACTCCGATCTCCGTTACTCTCAGTCCGTACTTTCGCGCCTTGGCGAGGATTTCCGTATCTACAAAGAACTTCCTGGACTCGATCTTGATGACGTCGAATACCTCTTTCCGGAAAAGCTTGAATGCGCAATCGATGTCACGAATTCGAATCCGGAACATCACTCTGACAATCAGGTTATACCCCCAGGAAAGAAACAGGCGGGAAAGGGGATCGAACCGATAGATCCGGAAACCGCAAACCATGTCATAATCTTCGATCGCAGGCAGCAGGTTCTTCAGCTCTTTCAGATCGAATTGATTATCGGCGTCCGAATAAAAAAGATATTTCTTTGTCGCCGAAGTGAATCCCGTTTTGAGTGCCTCCGCGTAACCTTTGTTGCCGTCATGCTTGATGAGCTTTATTCTGGGATTCGAAGCGGAGAGAGCTTCGACTTTAGCCGCGGTGCCGTCCGAACTGCCGTCATCGACGAAGATTACCTCATAGTCGTCAATACCACTGAGTTCCACCGCCTCCACGGCGCGCCGCGCCGCTTCATCGACACTTTCTTCCTCGTTGTAGGCGGGAAATATAATGCTGATTTCGCTGACCATAGCTATCGGGATTCTCCTTCCAGTACTACCTGAGAAAGATCGGCCAATTTACGAAAGAGATGAGCCACCACGGAAAGGAGAGAGACCCGGTTAGCTCGGATTCGCTCATCCTTGTCCATCACGAGCACTTCATCGAAGAAACGGTCAATCGGGCTCCGGAGCTCAATCAATTCGTCCATCGCCTTACTGTAGTCATGACCGGTAAGAGCGGTCTCGTAACCCGCTCGCATACTCTCGACCGCCTTGTGAAGCCCCTTCTCCGCATCTTCTTGAAAGAGAGACGGGTCGACTTCGTTACCATCCCCGGCTCCCTTCAGGATGTTGACTACTCGCTTGAATCCGAACACAAGCTTTTCGAACGATTCTTTTTTGCGGAAGTCCCTGATCGCCTCTACGCATCTCTCTGAATCCGCCGGGTTCTCGAGGCCAGATGCAAGCACGGCGTCGACAATGTCATAGGGGTAACCTCTCTCGGTCAACAGGTTCTTCATACGGTCGTGCAGGAATACGATCGTACTGGTATAAACCGCTTCAGGGTCCTGGAGTCGATCGCCGAACGCTTCGACGCCGAGCCGAAGCAGGCGGGGGAGCGTGATCGCCACCCCCCCCTCTCCGAGAATGCGAAGCACCGCGCGGGCGTGCCGTCGAAGCGCATAGGGGTCCTGGGACCCTGTGGGCATCTGGCCGAGACCGATGCATCCGAGCATCGTGTCAACACGGTCCGCAAGAGAGAGCACAGCCCCCGAGAACGAGCCGGGAAGCTCGTCCCCGGAGAACCGCGGAAGATATTGCTCGAATATCGTCCGTGCAACCTGTTCAGGCTCCCCGGACACGCGGGCGTATTCCATGCCCATGTACCCCTGAAGGGCGGTGAACTCTTTTCCATCCCGGATCATCTCCGTCGTAAGGTCCGCCTTTGAAAGCCTGGCGGCACGGAGGGGGGTATCCCTGTCGGCCGTCCCCGTTTCATCGAGAATCCCGGCCACCAGTTTTTCGATTCGCTCCGTCTTGTCAAGGAGCGATCCCATACCTTCCTGCCAGAGAACGCGATCGAGCATCAGGACGCGTTCGTCCAGCGGCACGGACCGGTCCTCGTTCCAGTAGAACTCGGCGTCGGCCAGCCTGGCAGCCAGAACTCGTTCATTGCCCGCCCGCACATGGTCCTCATTCGCCCCATCCCCATTGGCGATCGTCACGAAATAGGGAAGGAGCGCTCCCTGCTCGTCGACAACGGAAAAATAGCGCTGATGGGAACGCATGGCCGTAATAATCACTCGCTCGGGCAAGCTGAGATAGCGGGAGTCGAAGGCTCCGCGGATCGCGTGGGGATACTCCACCAGGTAATTGACCTGGGCCACCAGAGACCGATCGTCGAGGATCCGCCCCCCTTCATCCGTCGCGATATCTGCGATCTGCTCTTCAATCTTCTTTTGCCGTTCCTCCGGAGAAACGATTACGTACGCCGCGCGGAGAGACTCCTCATAGGACTCGGGCGATTCGATCAATACAGGTTCAGGATGAAGAACTCGGTGCCCCCGGCTTTTCCGACCGCTTTCCACATCGCCAATCCTGACAGGCACAACCCGCTCTCCATGGAGCGCCACGATCCAGCGCACGGGCCGGGCGAACAGGAATCCGCTGTCATCCCATCGCATGGTCTTCGGGAACGGAAGTCCGCCGACAATACCGGGCAGGATATCACTAAGTATTTCGCCTGTGGGCCTGCCCTTTTCGAAGACGGTAGCGGTGATGTACTCACCCTTTTCCGTCTTCACCCTCCGAAGTTCTTCGACCTTCACACCGTTGGTCTTCGCGAAACCGATGGCCGCCTTCGTGGGGTTGCCCTCGCCGTCGAAGGCGATACGACTGGGCGGACCGGTAACTTCCCTTTCATCATCAGCCTGCATCTCGGCTACATCGGCCAGTCGGAGCGCCAGTCTGCGGGGCGTGCCGAACGGCGTGACATCGCCACACTCGATTCTCATTTCCCGAAGCACCAGTGGTAGCTTTTCGGCAAAACTCTCGAGCGCGGGCGGCACATAGCCGGCGGGGATCTCTTCCGTGCCGATTTCAATGAGGAAGTCGGACGGGCTCATCGGTTCGCCCCCCGGAGGAGAGGGAACTCCTGCGCTTCCCGGCTTTTCACATACTGAACAGCAGCTCGCCTCGCCATTTTTCTGATCCGGGTGATGTAGCCTGTTCTTTCCGTGACGCTGATCGCTCCACGCGCTTCAAGCATGTTGAACGCATGAGAGCATTTTACGACGCAATCATAACCGGGAAAGATATGGCCGAGCTCGAGAAGGCGAATCGCCTCTTTCTCATAAAACTGAAACAGATTGAGATGGAAATCGATATCGGCTTCTTTGAAATTAAGCGCGCAATAATCGATCTCGGAGGTTCGAAGTATGTCTCCCCAGGTCAGGTCCTGGTTCCACTGAATCTCAAAAATAGAATCAACTCCCTGAATGAACATCGCGAGTCTCTCGAGTCCGTAAGTGATTTCGGCTGAAATCGGAGCGAGGTCGATGCTTCCGGTCTGCTGAAAATAGGTAAACTGCGTAACCTCCATGCCGTCGAGCCAGACTTCCCAGCCGAGGCCCCATGCCCCGAGCGTGGGCGATTCCCAGTCATCTTCCACGAACCGGAGATCGTGCTTTGCCAGATTGATTCCGATGGCGCGAAGTGATTCGATATAGGTCTCCTGCACATCGGGGGGGGAAGGCTTCAGAACGACCTGGTACTGGTGAAACCCCTGCACGCGGTTCGGATTTTCCGCGTAGCGACCGTCCTTCGGCCGTTTCGAGAATTCGACGTACGCCGTTTTCCAGGGTTCCGGACCAAGTACACGGAGAAAGGTGGCCGGGTTGAACGTACCTGCTCCGACTTCGGAATTATAAGGAGTGGCGATCACGCAGCCCCGGTCAGACCAGAACTTCTCAAGCGCCATCACCATTTCTTGGAACGTCAACTATCTATCCCCTTCGGGCCTCTGATCAACTCTTCCAACGCTCGAAATGGTTGGCGGCCGAGGCCGTGCTCTCGAATGAACCCCCGTAAAACTTCACGACCTTCCGCAATGATCCGAGGGGACATGATCCCGATCCCCGCTTCACCCCTGGCGCAGCGGCCGAGTACGGACCGCGTCTCTTCCCCGATCGACAATCCGCCGATCCCGTGTCGCCGACAGAGGATCCCACCCGATCGGGCATGGAACGACAATGCTTCGCTTCCGGCATCCCTGCCGCATTCGAGGCATCGATCGAGTTCGGGACGAAAGCCGGCATCTTCCAGCGCCCCCAACAGGAATGACCAGAGCGACCCTTCCAGATCCTCGTCCGGCACTCGATCGATGTGCTCCAACGCTGCTCTCGCCATCCCGAAAAGGGGGCCGGCCACGCTCTCATCCCGCTTCAGGCCGATAAGGCAATCGATTATGGCATAGGCGTATGCGAGCCGCAAGAGCGACTCCCTGAGCACGGAAAACGTCTGAATGGGGTCAGCCTGAGAGAGGAGATGGAGATCACGGTTCTCTTTGGCGTAGTAAACAATGCGCAGCACGTTCGTCGGCTCGAGCGCGCTGCCGAACTTGCTCCGCGCCCGGCGTGCCCCCTTGGCGATCACCCGGACGGGCCCTTTAGTGGGAGTGAACAGGGAGACAATGAGACTGGTTTCCCCGAATCGGCGACGGCCGAGTACGAGCGCATCGTCTTTTACGATCGCCAATTTTCAGCTCCGGACCAACAGGATTGTAGCGACAGAAAAGTAGATAAACAAATTGAGGAGGTCGTTTGTTGTGGTGATAAAGGGGCCGGTGGCAAGCGCCGGGTCGAAGCCGATACGCTTCAGGACCATGGGAGTCACCGTCCCGACCGTTGCTGCTACGATGACGGAAAGAAACATGGCGATTCCGACCACAAAGCCGAGTCGGCCGTCCCCATGCCAGATAAATGTCGCGACGGCGATGATCAGCGAGAGGGCGACCCCGTTCAAAAGAGCGACGGTCAATTCCCGGGTAAGGCGTTTCCCCATGCGATAAACTTCCAGTTCACCCAGCGCGAGGGAGCGCACAACGACCGCGGAGCATTGAATGCCGACGTTCCCTCCCATCGCCATGATGACAGGGACGAAGAATGCGAGCGCGATCACGCTGCTCAGCTGGACCTCGTAGGTGCTCATGAGGACCGCGGAAGCGATTCCTCCAAGGAGCCCCCCAAGCAGCCATGGAAATCGTAGAACCGTAATTCGCAGAACCGATTCTTCATGGAAGTCGTCCTCCCCCGTACCGGCCATCTTGGAGATATCCTCTGTCGCCTCCTCTTCCAGCACATCGAGGACATCATCGATGGTGATCCGCCCGACCAGTCGCTCATCCTCGTCCACGACGGGAACCTCGACAAGGTCGTAGCGCATGACGATCGCAGCCACCTCCTCCTGGTCGAGGTCAACCTGCACCGAACGGAAGTCTCTGTCGATCAGGGGGCCGACCATTTGATCGTCCCGGGAAATCGTGAGCCGCCAGAGTTCGAGTATGCCGACGAGCTTTCCCTCTCCGTCTACCGCATAGACGTTCTGCACCTGCTCTACATCTTCCGCTCGATTTCGAAGCTCCTGCACCGCCTCGCCGACCGTCACCCCTTCGGGGACGGCGACATACTCGCTCTCCATCAGACCGCCGGCGCTCTCTTCCGGATACTGGAGGAGCTCCCGTAGACTCTCTTTGTCTTCTTCTTCGAGTAGATCAAGAACCCTTGTCGCACTCTCTTCCGGAAGCTGTCCCATGATATCGACCGCATCATCGGTGGGAAGCTCGTCGACCGCCCGGGAGATCTCCTTGTCGGTGAGCCCGGCGAGCAGAGCGGTCAATGTGGAATCGTGGACATTGGAAAGTACTTCGGGAGCGCTTTCGTCCGGAATGAGCCTGAAAATTCGCGCCTTGTCATCTTCATCGAGTACGTTGATGACTTCGGCGATATCACCCGGATGCTCATCGAGGAAGAGCTCGCGAATCCGCTCATCCTCCCCGGACTCGGCCCGAGCAAGTACTTCTTTAGTCAGTTCAGAAAGTGAATAGTCCAAGATCAGTATCCCCGGTCAGGAGCCGGTCGACTCCGGAGCGATTTCCTTCGGCAGGACGGAGCCGCCCGAAATCACGAGCTTGATGGCGTCTTCCACCGTCATGTTGAGCGGGACCGTGTCTTCTAGCGGCAATATGAGAAGAAAGCCCGAAGTGGGATTCGGCGTTGTTGGGAGAAACAGGGTGATCAGTTTCTTTCCATCGCCAACCGGATAGGGTCCGTCCCCCTCATTGGTGACGAATGCTACCGAGTATACGCCAGGCCGGGGGTATTCGAGCAGAACGGCCCTCTGGAATACCGTTCTCTTTTTGGCGAGCAGCACCGATGCGATCTGCTTCACACCCACGTACATCTTGTTGACCAGGGGGATCTTTACAAGGATCCACTCACCGAGAGAGATCAGCCGCCGACCGATCAGGTTCGAGGCGAAGAGCCCCACGAAACTGATCACGATTACCATCGCGACGAATCCAAGACCGGGAATCTCGTAGCCGGTGTACCGGGTAATCAGGCCGCCCAGGAAGCTGTCGACTTTGAGAAAGATGTTCCAGAATATGGTGAACGTCACCACTACCGGCAGGAGAATGACCAAGCCGGTTACAAAATAATTTCGAAGCTTCGCTACAACCATGATGCGCCTGTTGTGTGGGAGTTCAGCTTTCCTGGTCGGATCGTCCCTCCCCATCGAGCGACCCGGCCGAAGGGGACTTAGTAATCCTTACACGTGTGATGCGCTGCCGGACGACCGATTCGACAGTGAATACAAGGCCGCCCTCACTGATGGTCTCGCCTTCCGAGGGCACGCGATCCACAAGGTCGTAAAGGTACCCGCCGAGAGTGTCGTGACGATCCGCTGGAATATTGATTCTAAAGAGTTTGTTCAGATCGTCAATAGCGATTTTCGCGACTACCACCGCCGTCAGCTCGCTCACTTCCCGGAAGAGCTGGCTTTCGGGATCGTGCTCGTCTTCGATCTCGCCGACAATTTCCTCGATCACGTCTTCGAGAGTAATCAGGCCGGCCGTACCACCGTATTCATCGACCACAACGGCAAGATGCACCTTTTTCTCACGAAACTCGCGAAGCAGCTCATCGACTTTCTTGCCTTCGGTCACAAATGAGGCCTCTCGCATGATGCCGGCCACGGGCATCTTCCAGTCAGCCTTCTCGGCCCCCCGAAGCAGGTCTTTCGCGTAGACCACTCCCACAATCGTGTCAATCGTATCCTCGAAAACCGGAATTCTAGAATGCCCCCCGAGGCGTATCTTTTCGAGTGCGTCGTGGAGAGTCGCACTCTGATCGACTGTGACCATGTCGACGCGCGGCACCATTACCTCACGTACAGCCGTATCTCCCAGTTCAAAAATCGAATGCATCATCTCACGCTCATCTTCCTCGATCTGTCCTTCTTTCTCACCCGCTTCCACTACCGCGATCAGCTCTTCAACAGTCAGGTAGGGGATGATCCGTCGGATTCCGAAACGATCGGTCACGGCCTTCAATGAGTCGAGAATTCCGGTAAGGGGTGGTCCGATCGAGTTCACCAGAAACCGGGTGATCGGCACGGCGCTTAGGGCGAATGACTCAGCGTTCTGGATTCCATACGACCGGGAAAAAAGCTCCCCCGGGCCGAGCAGTATTGAAGCGAGAAGAAGATCAGCTATCAGAACGAGAATAAGCGGAATGCCGTCACCTGCGCGAAGCAGCAGAAGCAGCAGAAGCGCGAGGAACAGGATTCGCACACACATATTGGCGAACCGGAGGATGATGTCGACCCGGCGGGGGCGTTCCAGGAGACGAACGAGTCGATCCGTCCGTACATCACGGTCCCGCAAGTCTCCGAGTTCTTCCAGCGTGGGCTTGGGAAAACAATAATAAGCACTCTGAACCGCTGCAAGATAGACGTTCAATGCGAAGAGAACAATTAGTGCAGTTAATCCGCCTAAGAACTCAATCAACTCTTTTACCCTTGCTGCTCATGAATGCAAAGCGATCCTTCAAGGAGATCGTCCAGAATCTGGCGGGGATTCCGATCCCCGGCGGCAACTTCACGTATGAGATACTGCCTGCTGTTTTCTTCACAGTACCAGGTTAGACCCACCATGGGCCTGGGGCCGCCCGCATAGATTCCCCAGCGCGCGCTATGACCGTGAACCGTCGCGGCGCCGGACTCCGCTATTCCCGACGCGAGCCGCTGGATCGTCAGCTCCAGTTTTTCGTCCGTGAAGCCTCCCCTCGAAAATGCCGTAATACCGAGTTCTTCTCCCCCCGGGCCGGTCATCTGAGCCTCCGCTCTATAAGCGACAATCACACCCTTCTCATCTTCATCAAGGCGGGAAGCGTCGATGGTGTTCCTTACCATAGTGGCCACTCCCCCCTGCCATTCGACAGGCGAGCGGAGCCGGAACGATGCGAGAGTGTACTCGACCACCCCGTTTTCATGACTGATGTGGCCGGTGAGCGGATATCGATTGTACTTGGGGTAGGCCCGCAACATGGAATCCAATATTTCCTCATGTCTAAATGAGTTCCTGTGGCGGGGAGCGGAAAACTCGATGATCGGCAGATCGTCCGTGTTGATCCGGCCCGTTCCGACAAACTCACGCGCCTCTATTTCGGCGAACAGAAAGTAGCCCAGCAGATTGTAAGGGCTCAGCACGCCGACACGTTTCAGATCGAAGCCGATTTTCGGCTCATCCATGCGGGATCGCAGCCGGCTGCAATCAATCTCGATCGGCTCATTCGATCCGACCATGAAGACATTGTTGTCCGCGTTCCAGAGCTGGGCATAGGGGAACACATCCAGGAAAGTACGAACCGCCGTTTTGAAATCTTCAGGATCCATGCTGTAGTAGTGAAACCACTGGCAGATCAGGCCCTTTTCTTTCAGACGACCCTTCGCGAGTTCGTATGTCTCTCGCGTGAACATATTCGACACTCCGCTGATCCACGGCTTCGACGGCTCGGAGATGATCACGTCGTATTTCTTGCGGGTCGAGAGCAGGTAATTCCGACCATCGTCCATAACGATATGCGCACGGGGATTGCGCGTGACGTCGCCATGCCAATCCTTGAAGTAGACAGCAGCCCGGACCACGGCCGGGGAAATCTCTACGCAGTCAGCTTCATCGACCGGATGGGTGAGAACTGAACCGAAAGTAATTCCGCTTCCGAGACCGATAACGAGTACGTCTTTCGGATCAGGATGGAGAAGCATGGGAATCTGGGATACGAGGATCTGATTCGCCATATCGCCTGTCGTAGAGGCTTCCGTCCGACCGTTGATCTGGAGGAAGAGGCTTCCATCCTCCTCGCTGACCGCAACATTGGCATACGTTCCTTCTTCGAAAGAGCGAATGTCATAGGAATAGATAAAGTCAGTAAATCCCTCTTTTGCGATGCCGTGAAGCGAAAATCGGGGGCTGTCGAACAGTCCCGCATTCAAGAGATATCGATCCCACGGTGAAGCGGTGAATTGCAGCACACTGAACAGCAGGATGACTGCCGCCGCGCCGGCGATCTTCGTTACGATTTTCGACCGGGGGGCCACAAGGAAAACGAGAATCGCGATCCCCATGTTGACGGCCGAGGCGGCGACAATCGTATTCTGAGTACCAAGCAGGGGAAGAAGTACAAAGCCCCCCATAAACGAACCGACGATCGCACCGACCGTATTCGACGCATAAATCGTCCCTACGCTGCGACCGAGCCCCCGTACCCTGTGGGTATAGGCTTTCGCCGCAAGCGGGAGAGCCGCACCGATGAAAATCGTCGGGAGGAGCATAACGATCAGGGTGCAGGTGAATTGCACGAGCTGGAAGCTCCACCAGTCGCCCCCCACCTTGTCGTAAAGCACCAGGAACATTCGCGGCAATCGATCGAACTGTGGTGTCAGTATCATGGTGCTGACGGCGACAAGTACCTGGGCGAGAACGAACCCTCGAAAAGGATTACGGATTCGGTCGGCGAGGTAGGAAATCACCATACTTCCAAGGGCGATTCCGAGAAGAAACGTGGTCAACATTGCGGTAAACGCGTAGACCGAACTGCCTAGTACCAATGCGAGAAGCCTGGTCCACGCGACCTCATATACGAGTGAGGAAAACCCGGCCAGGGCAACACCGAGAAGAAGAACTCGATCAGAAATCGCCGAGGAAGCGGCGGCGGCCGCAGGTTCTGCATCCGTAGCTTCTTCATCGGCGCTCGGTACCGCATCTCCCTCAGACGCGTGAAGCCGCCAGGCCAGGAGCGCTACGATCAGGTTGATCGCCGCGGCAAACAGAATCGTCTTCCATACACCCACCGAACCGATCAGGAAGTAGCCGGTAACAAAACACCCGATCACGGCGCCGAGCGTGTTGATTCCGTATAGCCTGCCGAATCCCGAACCGAATCTTTCGATATTCTTCACCACGTAGCGAGAAAGAATGGGAAGGGTCGCACCCATGAATGTGGTCGGAAGCAGGAGCACCAGTGCGCAAAGGAAAAACCGAACGAGGCTCATCACGTAGAAGCTCGCCCCTGCCGCCTGATAGGCCTGGACGTAGATCCCGGTAATCCCTTTGAAAAGGAGGGGAAGGAGGACGCAGTAGATCGCGATGCCGATTTCGAGATAGGCGTAGAGCTTGAGATGGTCCTTTCGCCTGTCGGCCACTCGTCCGAACACAAACCCGCCGAGGGCGAGCCCCCCCATGAACGCCGCAAGAACGGTGGCTACCGCAAAAGAGGTCGTGCCGAATATGAGTGAGAGTTGCCGGATCCAGACGACTTCATACGCCAGGCCCGCAACACCGGACAGAAAAAAGCAGAGCAGTATAATTGCCGGAACGCCGCCGTTGCGCTTCATTCTGAGTTAGTTCCTCCCGAAATCGGATAGTGCGTCAGGAACAATCTATCTTCGATCGTCTTCATTTTGCTCGTGTCTTCTTCCCCGTCGTGGGTGTGCCCGGCCAGATGGAGAAGGCCGTGAACCATGAGCCGCAGGAGCTCATCGTTCAGCGGTGCTCCGCGTTCTTCCGCCTGTCGCTTCGCCGTGTCGAGGGAAATGTAAACGTCGCCGATCATTCCGTGACTCATCTCGTCGTCGAGAAAGCCGAATGAGAGCACGTCGGTCGGCCGGTCAACATGCCTGTATGTTCTGTTCAACTCATGGATCTTCTTATCCGACACAAAAATAACGCTCGCCTCGCCATCCGCCCCCAGGAGATCCGAGAGAATCTCGCCGGCAATCCGTGCGAACGCCTTCGTATCGATGTCAAAGCTTTCGAGGAGATTTTCGGAATAGATCTCCAACGGCGATCTGCCTCTCCTCCCGCTTCAACTCATCGGGATATCGGATTCGGGAATGCATGGAGCTGGTCAAAATCGGAACGAAACTCTCCTGTATGAGGCGGAGCTCCCGAAAAGTGAGATCGCAATCGTCCAGCTGCCCCTGTTCGAATTTCGCATTTGTAACCTTCAGGATTCGCGTTCGAATTCGTGTCGGTGTCGGTTCGTCCAAAGCTCGTACAGCCGCTTCCGAGACATCGGCAAGCATCATCACGCCATTGACGCGCGTACGCGGCTTGGGCCCCGGATACCGGAAATCCCCCTCCGGTACCTCATAGCCCGGCGCGGAACGCTGCGCCTTGTCATAGAAAAACGCCATACACGCCGTACCATGGTGCTCCTTGATCGCATCGATGATCTCCTTGGGGAGCCTGGCTCTCCGAGCCATCTCGACACCCTCGCGCACATGGGAGACGAGAATCAGCGCGCTCAATTTGGGCGACAGCTTGTCGTGTTTGTTTTCTCCTCCGATCTGGTTCTCAACAAAGTACTCGGGCTTCGACATCTTGCCGATGTCGTGATAATACCCGCCCACGCGACCAAGGAGCGAATTGGCTCCGATCTGCTCGCATGCAGCCTCGGCCAGATTCCCCACCATAATGGAGTGGTGGTAGGTTCCGGGAGCGAACAGGGATAGATTCTTCAGGAGTGGTCGATTGAGATCTGAAAGTTCAAGGAGAGTGATATTGGTGGTTACTTTGAAGATATTCTCAAACAGAGGCAATGTGATCATGGTGATTCCGGCACTCGCGAACGCACTCAGGAGACCGAACCCGATTTTTCGAAGGGTATCCATGCTCGGGGTCAGATGAAGGAAGTCGGCGGCGGCAATGGACACGATATAAGCAGCCGCCAGATAGGAGAGTGACTTCCAGAAGCTCCCCCTGTTCCGGATTCCGGCAACGCCGTAAGCAGCGGTGGACCCGGTTACGGAGAGAGTGAAAAGGAGCGGGAGCGGCAACCCTCCGAGAAGACCGATCACCACCAGATAGGCGCCAACGACCCCCATGCCGACACGCTCGTCGAAGAGAAGAGACGCAAGCATTCCGACCAGAGCGATAGGGAGCAGATACATGGACAGGTCGAACGCATCGAGCGTGGCGGAGAATCCGATTCCCAGAACGCCGATTACGGCCAATAGAATGAGGTGCATGTCCCTCTCATAGATCTTCGGCCTGCTCTTTCTGAGAAACGTGGCGAACAGCGTGATGACGGTGACCACCACAAGAAATCGCCCGACAACCGGGTAGAGACGGCGCCAGGGGCTTGTCGCGATCTGCTCTTCGACCAGCTTGGCCTCGAGAGATCGTAGAACAAGCATATCCTTCTTCGTGACCCGCTCATGGGCGCCGACAATCTTCTGATCCTTCAAGTAAAGTTCCGTAAACGGGGAAACGCTCATTCTGCGAGTGTCCCTCCGCGTTGCGGTGGCGGTCACATCGTATGTCATGTTGGGCGCAACAAAATGATTCACCACTTCATAAAACGTGGTGAGGAGCGCGTGATTTTCATCAAAGACCTGGCGGCCCCGCTCCGTAGCGATCAGATGGATTTCTTCGAGATCGTAGAACTGGTCGAGAGCGAGGGCGAACTCTTCACCGTCGCGAACGACGGAGAGCCTGTCGTAGCCTGACTCCGAAAAGTATTCAGCGTCGCTAAGGACCCCTGAGTTCAGGATCTCATCAAAAAAGACGCTCACTTCCTGGCGAAGCCGGGTCTCGCTTGCAAGATCGAGAAGTACGTTCCGGGCTGTTTCTGTAAAGGGGACGTCGAGCTCGCTGATCATCCGATGCTGCTCGGTCACTTCCTCCTCGGTATCGAGAATGCTTTCCACATCGTAGAAGAAGTCCCGCACAGCCCCTTTCAGCGCCTCGGTCTGCTCCTCACTCACGCGCACCACCGGCAGGATTTTACGCGCTTCGATCTCCTGTTCCTGTTCGAGCGCCTCCTGATCCTTCATCACGGGAAAATCAAACGGGGCGATGATATTCTCTTTGGCGATCTGCCCTTCCGTCAGGCCGATCCCCTTGACCGAACGGGTGGGGATGTAGAGTAGGAGAATCAGGAAGACCGCACTTGCGGCGATAGCGAGCCGGCGGATCGTCCGGCCATACAGGCGGAGCCAGGCACGAAAGCGGTGGTTGCCCGGTTTGGCCTTTTTCTTCTCGCCCGGTTTCGGGCGATTCCGGCCGATGTCGTTACGGAACGGGAAGATCTTCACTTCATCACTCCGATGTTCCGGACTCTTCCACGATCGGATCCACCCGATTTACCGAACCACTGGCGTGGTTATCGAACGCGCGGATAATCCTCTGGACAAGGCGATGTCTCATGACGTCTCGATGGCCCAGATAGACAAACTTGATTTCGGGGACGTCCTGAAGAATCGGCTGAATTCGGACGAGACCGGAGTGGGAAGGTTCCGGCAGATCAACCTGCGTGACGTCTCCGGTAATAACCGCCCGGGAATTGCTGCCGAGTCTGGTCAGAAACATCTTCATCTGCCCGATTGTCGTATTCTGAGCCTCGTCGAGAATGACAAACGCATCGTTCAACGTCCGTCCTCTCATGTAAGCCAAGGGGGCCACCTCGACAAGGCCCATATCCAACGATTGCCGGATGCGATCCGCGCCCAGCAAATCGTGAAGGGCATCATACAGCGGGCGAAGGTACGGATCAACTTTTTCCTGGAAATCGCCCGGCAGGAATCCGAGGCTCTCCCCCGCCTCCACGGCAGGTCTCACAAGTACGATCCGGCCTTTCTCCCGCCGCCGAAGAGCCGACACGGCAGCCGCAACGGCCAGATAGGTCTTTCCGGTTCCGGCGGGGCCGATAGCGAAGACAACTTCGTATTTTTCGAGCGCCTGGACATATTCCTCCTGACCGAGCGTCTTGGGCTCGACCAGCTTTTTGAGGTGGAAGTAGTCCTTTGTCGGGGCATAGAGACGGGAGATTTCCCCTCCGTTATCGTCAATGGCCATGGAGGTGAAGTACCGGATATCGCTGTCCTGGAGTTCTTTTCCCTGCTTGATCGCAGCGACGAGATCCAGGAACAGCCTTTCGACAAGGTCGACATCAGCCTGCTTCCCTGCCAGATAGATGTCTCCCCCACGGGCGACCACCTGGACGTCGGGAAAGCTGTCCTGAATATGGCGTAGGAATCGGTCGTTCTCGCCGAAAACGAGTAGCGGATCGACCTCGACGAGGCGAAACCTCTTGACGGCTTTGGCGTTCATGCGGTGCTCACTGGGAGCCGAACGACCTCCTGAAGAAGTGACCTGATTTGTTGATCTGTCTCAACTTACGACAGTTCCAGTGGTGTGTCAACGGCTCTGCCTCCTCGAGGGGGACCGGCCTCAATCTGTGGAAGAACACCGGAACTTCTTCCACTTCTCCCCTTTTCGGCAGGGAAGGCGAAAATTTGCGCGTTTTTTTGCTGTTTTGTCTCCCTGGGTCCTGGAGGTCTCCTCGCCTGGTTCGAGGAGCTTTCCGCTACCGAAGTACGCTGATTCTTCTTGTGAGTCGCCGGCCGTCCAGTTCGGCTCGTAGGAAGTAGGCACCGGATGAGACCTCCGCTCCGGAAGCGTCGCGACCGTCCCATTCTGCAATATGAATCCCGGCTCCGCGGCTCTCGCTCGATATGTTCCGAACAAGTCGGCCTGTCACATCGAACACACTGATAGAGACGATGCCCGGCCGGTCGAGAGTAATCTCAAAGCGGGCGTGTCGTGTGACGGGGTTGGGCGCGACGTGGCCGAGTCGGAATGAGGGCCGGGCCGTCCCGGTGCCGCTTATCCCTGTCGGATCTGCAATGATCTTCCATATCTCGCCCCCACTCGTGCCCCCTCCCCGATCGACAACATACAGCTCGCCGAAACCATCTTCGCCGAATGAGGCCGGCGCACCGATCGTGTCGGGCCAGCTTGGATTGATCTGATCGGTCCATTCGGTGAAACTCGTCACCGTGTCGCCATCATGTTCGAGTGACCAGATCCGACCGCTGCAATAATCGGCAAACAGGTAATGACCGTAGAGCTCGGGGATCTCGGCCCCCCGATAAACATACCCCCCTGTGATCGAGCAGCCATCGCCGTGATCATACTCATGCACAGGCAGGTCGAGCGTATCGGCCCCGCAGTTGATCGATGGAATGAAGCAATGGAAACCCTCCATCTTTCGCCAGCCGTAATTCTCCCCCCCCCGCACTGGAAGCGAGCTGAAAGTCGACTTCTTCGAATTCATTCTGGCCCACATCGCCGATCCAGAAATCGCCCGTCAATCGATCGAAGCTGCACCGCCAGGGATTGCGGAGACCGAGCGCCCAGATTTCATCGAGCACGTTACCGTTACCGACGAATGGATTGCTCGCCGGAATCGAGGCCGGGACGGTCGATGCATCAAGTCGGAGCATCTTCCCGAGCAGCGTCGCCCCGTTTTGTCCCCGATTTCCCGGATCGCTCCCTGATCCCCCGTCACCAAGGCCGACGTAGAGGTACCCGTCGGGACCGAAATCGATCCAACCTCCATTGTGATTCGCAAATGGCTGAAACTGGGTGAAGATGATTTGGGCAGAGGAGTGGTCCGCCTTGTTCGCGTCCGTACCGAGAACTTCATAGCGGGCGATTGTTGTCAGTCCCGAATTCGCTGAGTAGTGAACATAGAAGAATCGATTGTTCGAAAAATCAGGATCGAACGCGAGCCCGAGCAGACCTTGCTCGCTTAAGCTGGATATGTTGTGTGTAATGGAATCGATATCGAGAAACGGTTCGGTCAGCAGAGCACCGCTTTCGTAGATCAGAATCTGTCCCCGCTGCTCGACAATGAACAGGCGTCCATCTCCTGGAGGGGCTGTAACGTAGATCGGACGATTCAGGCCGGACACGATCAGTTCGGACGTGACATCCGCCGGAGCTTCCGTAAAGCCGGCGAAAGTCAAAAGAAGCACCACGCCGAGAGCAGAGGGAATCCGTTTACGCATAGTGACGATCTCCAGCTCAATCGGCCAGGCGATGGAGAGGTTTTGAGGGGAGCAGACATTCGATCAGGTGTGACTGTAACCCAAGGCGGTCCCGATGACAAATTCGCCATCGCTGTTCAGGCGCGTTGAAAAATCGACAATCCCCCCACGTAGGAAAATCCGAAGAGGAAGAGTAGTAGAATCGGCACAGCAAGATAGAGATGCCAGTAGAACGCATAAACCACAGAAACCATGAAGTACAAGGCGAGCGCCACCTCGAGAAGGGATAGTACCGAAAACCGGCCGCGATAGCTTTTTCTCTTCCACCCCGAGCCACTCTCGACGACCGCGTACTTCGGAGTCCTTAGAAAGGGCGTATGCTTTCTAGCCAGCGCCTCGAACACAGCGCGGGCGTTGTTCAGCGACATGCCGATCCCGAGCGACATCAGACAGGGAAGCATGGCAAGATGGCGTCGAATCTGGCCCGTGGCACGCCATTCGGCTGACAGATAAAATACTACAACAGAAATCGTCGATGCAAACCAGACGAGCGAATAGATGAAGAACACACGAAAAACTTCGTTGGATGCGTGCAGCATAAGCATGGGAAGCATCAGGAACGCAGGAACAACCATGATCGCGTAAGCGATATTATTAGATAAATGAACCGTCGCTTCTGCCTTCACCTTGAACGGTAGCGGGCTCCTCCAGATCGTCGGCAACAACTTGAGTGCGGTTTGGATCGAGCCTTTTGCCCACCGGTGCTGCTGACTCTTGTAAGCGTTCATCTCGACCGGGAGTTCAGCCGGAGACGTCACATCCTCCAGATAGATGAACTTCCACCCCTTCAGCTGGGCCCGGTAGCTGAGGTCAAGATCCTCGGTCAGCGTATCCGCCTGCCATCCCCCCGCCGACTGTATCGCCTCTTTCCTCCAGATGCCCGCCGTGCCGTTGAAATTGAAGAATCGTCCCGACCTGCTTCGAGCGCTGTGCTCGATTATGAAGTGACCATCCAACAGGATTGACTGAATCCGGGTGAGAAGAGAATGATTCCGATTGATGTGGGACCATCTCGTCTGCACCATGCCTACATCTTCATTCTGAAACTGCGGGACCACGTCTTCGAGAAAACTCGGATCAGGCGTGAAATCGGCGTCAAAAACGGCCACTAATTCTCCGCTGGCGGTTTCCAGACCGGCCTGCAATGCCCCTGCCTTGTACCCCTGGCGATCGGATCGATGGATGTACTTGATGTCATGCCCCTTCCCCTGGAGTCGTTCTACAATCTCCTCCAGACGCTGGGCAGTCTCATCGGTGGAATCGTCAAGAACCTGGATTTCCATTTTCCCGGCCGGGTAGCGAATCAGAGCGACTGATTCCAAGAGTCGCTCGACCACGTATTTCTCATTGTAAATCGGGAGCTGGATCGTGACAGGGGGAGTGAAGTCGTCGTTCCACTCCTGTCGCGAATTGTTTCGGCGGTGCTTAATATAGAGAGCGAGTAGCAGATAACGATGAACACCGAATGCGGCAAGGAGAAAAAGCGATGCAGCATAAACTCCGGCGATGAGCGAACCCCAGCTATCCATTTGCGCGGGCCTTCGAATCGAGACGTCCGGTTAATTTCCGAAATGGTCCGGGTACCCGAACCCTATATTCTGCTGGTAGTTGCGCCGATATCATCTGCCAATCATCGCGATGGATGCGCCTCTGTATTGCCTTCTCGATTAATCTCACCAGGGGTCAAGCCTCCTCGTTCCTCCCGCTACCGGTAATGGCCGGAAACGGGGGCGAACCCAAATCTCGGGCGGGCTGCGCGCTGCAGAAGGCCCGGCTGCTCTCCCACTCGGGGAAGTGCATCCTGATCCCGGCAGAGTCTAGCGAAAGGGTGAATGCGAGGCAAGCCTCGCGAGTAAGCTCGCCACCACTAAATTCGAACTGTACAGGAATGAGTGTCGAAGACCGCCTATATCTTTCACTCACTGGCAGCAAATATCTGGCGGTCAGGCCGATCTGTCTGGTCGCCGAATCGGCTTGCGTGGATGGGAGGCTTCACCGAGAATGGCATCGAACCGGGAACAATCAGTCGAGGATTCTCCTTCATGAAAAGCGGCATCTTCATATGGCTGGGGGCAATCGCCCTCGAGCTGGCTCTTCTCTGCGGATACTTCGAGCTCTCACCGGCACTCGACGCGTTTCGCTGGATGTGGATTCTGGTAGCAGGGGGCACGATTCACTTTTTTATCGCCCACCATGCAATCCGCAAATGGATCCACCCCCGTCGCGCTGAAATGGTAGCGATATTCCTGATTGCGGTGGTCTTTCGTCTGACCATGCTTCCCCTGATTCCGAGCCTATCCGATGATGCTTACCGAAGCATTTGGGACGGTCGCGTTCAGGCGGCCGGCCTGAATCCCTATATTTACGCCCCCACCGCACCGGAAGTATCCGGACTTGTCGATGAACATGTATGGCCGAAAATAAACCACCCCGATCTGAAGACGATCTACCCACCCGCTTCGCAGATCCTCGCCCTCGCTTCCAATCGACTCGGTCTCGTGATCGATCCGGAGAATTCCCACCCCGTTCTCCCCTGGAAACTCACACTTCTACTGGTCGAACTGGCCGGTGCCGCCGTGCTTGCCTATGCTCTCTACAAAAAGGGCAGAGGGGCTGCATTTCTGGTCTACGGCTGGTCGCCGCTCGCCGTCGTCGAGTTTTACGGATCAGGACATGTCGATGCGGCAGGAGTCGGATTGCTGGCCGCTACATCGGGATTTATTCTGCTTCACCGACGAGCCGCGTCAGGCATCGCATTTGCCGCAGCCGTCCTTACAAAACTGGTCGCCCTGCCGGTGGCGATCGGGTTTATCGCCCTGCGAGGTAAATGGAAGAGAGTCCTGGCCGCAACGTTAACCGCAATCGTTCTCTGTGTTCCCTATTCATCCTCCGGGCGCTCCGCTATCGAATCTCTGACGCTCTATCAGGCGGAATGGGAATTTAACGGCGTCATTCACCGCCTTCTGCACGTGGACGCGTGGGCCGCCGCACCGGATCGAATCGAACGGGAGGAATGGAATCGACTGTTCGATCCCGGCACGGTTCTCGAAAAACGCCGGGGCAGGCTGATTATCACCCTTATCGTTTTGGGAGGTGGTCTGGCCGCAATCCTGAGCGGGGCCGCCCCATCGGCCGTTACTCTCTGGACACTCGGTGCATTTCTCCTGGTCCAACCGACGATTCACCCGTGGTATCTCACCTGGCTTCTCCCGCTCCTTGCCGTAAGGTACGCAAGGGCATTCCTGCTATGGACCGCCACAATTCCATTTACATATGAAATCCTAATCGCCGAACGAATCGGCCAGGGCTGGATCGAAAATCAGGCGCTCCAGCTCGCCTCTATTCTTCCTGTCCTGTTTTTCATGCTCTGGGATCTCCGCCGGCATGACTTCGGCGTTGCGGTAGTGGATCCTTCCACAGCAGAAGATGATGATCTGACCGATCGAGCTCCCGTCTGATGTATCAAGGATATCGCATCGGCGGAGTGATTCCCGCGCTGAACGAAGAGCGGTCCGTGGGGCTTGTAGTCTCGGATTTCCTGGGGCTCCGCGGCGATCACGACTCCCCCCTGCTGGACGATCTCGTAGTCTGTGATAACGCCTCGACCGACGACACGGCCAACGTCGCCGAGAGCTCAGGCGCACGGGTCGTTCCGGAACCGGAGCGCGGCTACGGCGCCGCCTGTCTCGCTGCGCTCAGTGCCCTCGAAGATGTGGACGTCATCTTATTCGCCGATGCCGATCGATCCGATCAACCCGATGAAGCATACGCACTTCTTGATCGCATTGCGGGGGGGGCCGATCTCGTCATCGGGTCGCGAGTTCTCGGCCATGCGGAAAAGGGAGCACTCACCCCGCCGCAACGCTTCGGGAACTGGCTTGCCGCCATGCTCATCCGGTCACTCTGGGGACATCACACCACCGATCTCGGGCCGTTTCGTGCGGTCCGCAGCGAAGCGCTCGCGAAAATAGGAATGAAAGACAGGGATTACGGCTGGACCGTTGAGATGCAGGTAAGGGCCATCCAATGCGGACTGCAGGTGGTGGAGATTCCGGTAACGTACCGTAAGCGCATCGGCACCTCAAAAATTAGCGGGACGTTCAAGGGTACAGTCCTCGCAGGCTGGAAGATCCTGAGCACGATCGGGCGACTTCGGCTGACCGGCGGCCCATAGGGCGCTTATGGGGTGAGGCCACTCCCTCACTTGCCCTGATCACCATAATTTGTTAGAATAGCGACGGATGTGGATGGAGTATCCTCCCCCGTTTCTCTCCGTTCCGATTACGGATTCCCGAGAACAGACTATATTGCTGACCTTTGAAAGGGAGATTCATGCGTCGATCGATAAAGTATGCGGTCCTCGGATTGGTATTGCTCTCAGGAGCAAGTGTAGATGCTTACGACTTGAAGAATGTGCGACTCGAGTCGCGCACCAACCAATTCATCGCGTACGCGGACATCTGGGGCTACACCGCCCCGGGAGGAGACGAGTACTGCATTATCGGCACCAAATGGGGCACGGCGTTCTACGACATGACTATTCCGTCTTCCCCTCGGTACACCGGCTTCGTCGGCGGACCCAAGTCGTCCTGGCGGGACGCCAAAGTCTATCGGGACTACTGCTATGTCACGACCGAGGGTGGCGGTACGGGAGAGGGACTCCAGATAATCGATCTGTCAGACCCGGATAATCCGACACTTGTCAGCACGTATACAGCGACTTTCACGTCTGCCCACAATGTCTATATCGACACGGCTGCCGGTCACGCCTATGTTTGCGGCGCATCAGGCGGCACTCATATTCTCGATCTTTCCGATCCGGTCAACCCGGTGGAAGTCGGACTGATTTCGAGTCCATACCTGCACGATATCATGGCGCGTGACGGCGTCCTTTATGGAGGCGCTATCGGCTCGGGACAATTGCGTATGTGGGACGTATCCACTCCCTCGAACCCGGTGCCGATTGGCGCAAGAAGTACTCCGGGTGGTTCGACTCACAATGTCTGGCCGACCGACAACGGCCAGTATGTGCTGACAACCGACGAAACCGCAAACGGTGATCTTCGTATCTATGACGTAACCAATCTGCAGAATATCTCGGAAGTGGCGTCCTATCGAACGGGACCGAGCGGTTCGATTATCCACAACGTACACGTCAGAGGAGACGTCGCCTTCATCTCCTACTACACCGAGGGAATGCGGCTTCTCGATGTTTCCGATCCGACCGCCCCGGTAGAAATCGGCTTTGACGACACGTTTCTCGCAACGGCAACCGGCTTCAAAGGCTGCTGGGGAATCTACCCGTACGCTCCGTCAGGTGCGGTTTACGGGAGCGATATTCGGAACGGCCTCTTCACTATTTTTTATGACGAATCGTTCGGCAACGTGTCGGGAGATGTCTCCTCCAGCCTTGATGCAACCCCCCTCGCCGATGTGAGCATTTCGATCGCGTCTGTCGGCTTCAGCCAACGCAGTTTCGACGACGGACTGTTCAGTATTCACGAAACGCCCGGCAGTCACTCGATTCGCTTCGAACGACATGGCTACGCGACTGAGATCGTTCCGACTACGTTTACGACCGGTCTGGATACGACGATCTCCGTCGCCATGACGCCTCTTCCGACCGGAACGATCAGCGGTACGGTCAAGACGACCGGCGGCACCCCCATTGCCGGTGCATTCGTCGAACTGATCGGGCCGGCGATCGTCCCCATTCAGGAATACTCAGACACGACGGACGGTTCCGGAAACTACTCACTCCCCTCTTCTCCGATTGGGGGCTGGGAAGTTCGTGCAACTGTATTAGGAAGGACCCCGGGGGTGGAACCGGCGGTCGTTTCTGATGGCGGGACCACAACTACCGATTTCTTTCTCACAGCGGCGATCTTTTCGGACGACTTCGAAGCGGATAACGGTTGGACCATCGGCGCACCGGGCGATAACGCCACCGATGGAATCTGGGAACGGACCCTCATTCTGGGCAAAGAGAGCGGGCGGGTCGTCCCCTCGTTCGATCATACGCCCGGGAGCGGAACAGATGCGTTCTTCACGGAGCGGGGCGATCTCTTCGAATCGGTCGATCTGAACGAGGTGAACGGCACGACATCCCTACTCTCGCCTATCATCGACCTTACGGGAACTGACAACCCTGTCGTATCCTACTGGCGTTTCCATTCCGTAAACGCTGGGCCGTTCCCTTTCAATGGTGACGCTTTTGTAGTAAAGGCTTCATCGGACGGCGGATCCAGCTGGACGACAGTTGACTCGCTGACGACCAATCTCATCCATCTGGGCGCCCAGTGGCGTAATCATGAATTCACCGTGAATGACTTCGTTCCACTTACTTCCACGTTCCTCGTTAAATTCGTCATCACCGACCAGGGAGATGACTCGATTGTGGAATCGGGTGTGGACGACTTCTCGGTCTACGAAGGTCCGCCGACATTTACGAGCGTAGCTTCGGGCGACGTCTCGAACGGGAGCGTGACGCCCGTCCGCACCGTTCTCATGGGCAACCGGCCGAACCCCTTCAACCCGTCAACCTCGATCCGCTTTCAGATCGCGGAGCGCAGCAGAGTGACCCTTGAACTCTACGACATCGCGGGGCGCCTGGTACGAACTCTGGTTTCCGGTGTGCGGGAGGGCGGGAGCCATGAAGTCACCTGGAATGGGAATAACGATGCGGGCGGTCCCGCGCCGAGTGGAGTATATTTCTATCGTCTCCGTTCCGGCGAATCCGTGGACACTCAGAAACTGACCCTGATTCGCTAGTCAGTGGGTACTCCGTGTCCAACAGGCTGGGACTGGAATCGAGTCCTTATCTCCTCCAACACAGGGAGAACCCTGTGCATTGGTTTCCCTGGTGTGAAGAGGCGTTCGAAGCCGCCCGGCGCCAGGAAAAGCCGGTCTTTCTCAGCATCGGATACAGCGCCTGTCACTGGTGTCATGTCATGGAGCGGGAGTCGTTCGAGGACGAGGAGACCGCCCGCTATCTGAACGATCATTTTATCAGCATCAAAGTAGACCGCGAAGAAAGGCCGGACATCGATTCCATCTATATGGATTCGGTGCAGGCGATGTCGGGGCACGGCGGCTGGCCGATGAGCGTGTTTCTCCTACCGAACGGGAAGCCGTTTTTCGGCGGTACTTACTTTCCGCCGGTCGACCGACCGGGAATGCCATCTTTCGGCCGTGTTCTGGCCGGAGTAATCGAGGCATTTCAAAAGCGGCGAACTGATCTCGAAAGTCGAGCAGGCGACCTGGTCAATCAGATTGCGCGCTCGCTTCCCATCGATTCGAGCCGTTCGCTCGACGCATCGATTCCGGATCACGCCGTCTATCTGCTCGAAAAATCTTTTGACAGCCTTCATGGCGGATTCGGTGCCGCACCAAAATTTCCTCAGCCGATGACACTCGATTTTCTTCTCCGTCAGAGCGTCCCCCAGGGGGGCGAAAAGGCCCTGCATATGGCCGAGCTCACCCTTGAGAAGATGGCGTGCGGCGGAATCTTCGATCATCTCGGAGGAGGGTTTCACCGGTATTCCACCGACCCCTACTGGCTTGTCCCGCATTTCGAGAAGATGCTCTACGACAATGCGCTTCTTGCCCGTCTCTACCTGCATGCCTGGCAGCGGACCGGCAAAGCCCTCTACCATTCCGTGATGAGAGAGACGCTCGGATACGTCACTCGGGAGATGACTCATCCCGATGGAGGGTTCTACTCCTCCCAGGACGCCGACAGCGAAGGGGTGGAGGGAAAGTACTTCGTCTGGTCTGCGGAAGAGATCCGGGAATTACTGGGGAGCGAAGACGGGGAACTCTTCTCCAGAGCATACGGCGTGAGTGTGGAAGGGAACTTCGAGGGTTCGAATATTCTTAACCGGCCGCGCGACTGGAGAGAACTCGCTTCGGAAGGGGGCCTGTCCGAACAAGCGCTGGAAGAGAAGATGGCAGCCGCGCGCCAGAGGCTCTTTCGGGTGCGCACGAACAGGATCGCGCCCGAACGGGATGATAAGATCATCACCTCCTGGAACGGTCTCATGCTGGCGGCGTTCGCCGACGCGGCGCGAGTAACCGGCCTGAAAAAATACCGCGACACAGCAATACGAAACGGGTTATTTCTCGAGACCGAGATCGAGCGGGAGGGCCGGCTGTCTCATACTTGGAAAGACGGCCGTCGGGGACAGACCGGATTCCTGGAGGACTATGCCAACGTCGCGGACGGCATGCTCGCACTCTATCGGGCCACATTCGATGAGCGCTGGTTCCGGGTGGCCAGACGACTGGCCGACACGATACTCGAACGGTTTTTTGACCGGAAGGACGGCGCCTTCTTCGATACACCCGATGATCACGAGGCATTGATTGTCAGGCCCAAGGCCCGTGCGGACAATGCTTCCCCTTCGGGTAATGCAATGGCAGTCCGTCTGCTCCTGGAAATGGCTGCCTATACGGGGGAAAACGGCTACAGAGAACCGGCGGAAGAGGCGATTGCATCGATGGGAGCGCTCATGGCGGCCCATCCGAATGCGTTCGGCCACTGGCTCGGCGCGCTTGTCCAGCTTGTCTCGTCACCTGTCGAAGTCGCAATCGCCGGCCGACCGGATGACGAGAGGACCCGCGCTCTCCTGAGCACCCTGAACAGCGCCTACCGCCCTCATATTCTGACAGCCCTCATTGACCCGGAATCAGCTCATCAGGAGACAACGATTCCGCTGCTCGAGGGACGTGTTCCGATCGACGGGAAGCCGGCCGCATACGTCTGTACGCACTTCCGATGCCGCGAACCGATGACGGATCCGGCGTCGCTCGAAGAGCTTCTTGACCGGACAGACTAGTCGTATGCCTGCCTACAAGTTAGCCATCAATCTTCGATGATCTTCAGGCCGAGTTCTTTCAGAAGTAACGGATCGATGTTCGACGGAGATCCGTCCATGAGCGAGAGGCCGCTGGTGGTTTTCGGAAACGGAATCACTTCGCGAATCGAGTCAACCCCCGCCAGGAGCGCGATCAGGCGATCGAGACCGAATGCGATTCCGCCATGGGGAGGCGCCCCATAACTGAGCGCCTTCAGCAGAAACCCGAAGCGACGATCCGCCTCTTCCCCTTCGATGCCGACGACCGCCATGATTCGACGCTGAATCTCCGGATTATGGCACCTGATGGAACCGGAAGCGATCTCGACTCCGTTCAGAACTGTGTCATATAATTGGGCATGTACTTTTGACGGATCGGATTCCAGGAGAGGAATGCTCTCCGAGTACGGCATGGTGAACATATGATGTGCCGGCTCCCACCGCTTGCCGTCTACGTCCCATTCGAACAGCGGGAATCGATTGACCCATAAAAAATTCAACTGATCAGGATCGATGAGATCAAGTCTCTTCCCGAGTACAAGTCTGACCTGCCCGAGCGCGGTAAGGGCGACCTTCCAATCGGCTGCGACAAGAACGACGAGATCACCCTCGTTCGCATCCGCCGCCCGGACGAAATCATCATAGTCGAAGAAACGGCCGACTCCCCCGTCCAGCTTTCCTTTTTTAATACGGGTCCAGGCCAGGCCTGCCGCGCCGTATGTTTTGGCGGTCCCTTCCAGAGAATCGATCTCTTTTCTGGAGAACGCCGCCCCGCCTGGAACGGTGATCGCTCTTACGGTGCCGCCACCATCGATGACAGAGCGAAACGCTCGAAATTCCGAGCGCCCCGCCATCTCGCCCACATCATCGAGCTCCAGATGGAATCGAGTGTCCGGCTTGTCACTCCCGTACCGCTCCATAGCCTCGTTGTAAGGAAGTACGGGGAACGGTGTTTCAATCTCTCGGTCGACGGTTCCTTTCCAGATGGCGTTCATCAGCCCTTCCATAATACTGAAGATCTGTTTCTCCGTGGTGAAGGAGAGTTCGATATCGATCTGTGTGAACTCCGGCTGGCGATCGGCACGAAGGTCCTCATCCCGGAGACACTTGGCGATCTGGAAGTATCGATCACACCCGGAGACCATCAGGATCTGTTTATAGATCTGAGGTGACTGGGGAAGCGAGTAGAACCGCCCCCCGGCTGCGCGGCTCGGCACGAGAAAATCGCGTGCCCCCTCGGGCGAGTTACGAACGAGAAGGGGGGTTTCGATTTCAAGAAAGCTCTTTGATGACAGATACTCGCGGGCTGACTGCATCGCCGAATGGCGGAGACCGATCCTCTTCTGCATCACCGGCCGGCGCAGATCGATGAACCGGTACTGAAGACGCACATCTTCCGAAGCATCAGTCACATCTTCCACTACGAACGGAGGAGTCTCGCATTTGTTCAGAATTCGCAGCTCCCGCGCCACCACCTCGATTTCGCCCGTCGGCAGATTCTGATTCGCCATCTCGCCCGGCCGGGTCCGAACGGTACCACGCACGGCGGCAACATACTCACGCTTCAGCTCCCTCGCTTCTTCAAACGATACGGGGCCGTCAGGTTCGACAAGAACCTGGGTCATGCCGAATCGATCACGTAGATCGATAAACAGGATCCCCCCCTGGTCGCGCACCCGGTGCACCCATCCCATGAGTATTGTATCGCCGCCCGAGTCTGTGTTGCGAAGCTCACCGCAAGTGTGAGTGCGGATCCACTCCATCTTCAGTTTTCCTCCCGCCCGGCCTCGGCAAGCGCTTGTTCCGCCAACGGCTCGAGCTCGTCGATGATGTTTTCGAGAGAGACTGTCGTCTGCTCCCCGGATTTCATATTCTTCACGCTAACCGCGCATTCCCCGCCGGCACTACCTTCCACAAGAAGCAGCAGGTCGGCGCGCGCACGATTGGCGTGCTTCAATACAGTCTTCAGATTCTTCGTCTGGTAGTTGCCATCAGCGAACCACCGCTTCCGGAGGGTGCTGAGGATCGGGAAAATCCCGGGTTCCGCCTCGGAATCGACCGGGGCCACGAACAGGCGAACCCCCGCCCGCTCCTCCCACGGGATACCGAGTTCTTCGGCAACTGTGATAATTCGCTCCATACCGGCGGCGAATCCGACCCCCGGGGTTTCGCGACCGCCGAGATCACTCACGAGTCGATCATAGCGGCCACCGCCACCGAGTGCGCTCTGGGCGCCCAGTTGATCGTGATGTATCTCGAATACCGTCCGGGTGTAGTAATCGAGGCCCCGCACCACACTCGACTCCTGCGTGAAGGGAATTGAAACCTGATTCAGATAGTGCTTCACCTTTGCGAGATGGGCGGCGCAATCGTCACAGAGTGCATCGAGAATTGACGGCGCCCCCGCAATCACCGGCGCGAGGTTCTCATCATTGCTATCGAGAATGCGGAGGGGATTTCGCTCCGCCCGCTCCCGCTGATCATCGGTCATCACACTTTCGTGCTCCCGGAGATACTCTCTCAGGGAGTCGACGTAGCCGGGGCGGCAATTCCCGTCCCCCACAGAGCCGAGCCGGACCGAGAGCCCATCAAGACCGAGGCTCCGCAGGATTTCATAGAAAATCTCGATCGACTCCGCGTCCACGTAGGATTCAGGTGAGCCGATTGCCTCCGTGCCGAATTGATGAAACTGCCTGTACCGCCCTTTCTGGGGGCGCTCACGCCGAAACATCGGACCGATATAGAAAAGTTTGGCGAGAGGTTTTTCTCGAGCCATGTTGCTCTCGATGAAGGCACGAGCCACCGGTGCCGTTCCCTCCGGCCGAAGTGTGAGACTTCGCCCCTTCAAATCCTCGAAGGTATACATTTCCTTTTTGACAATGTCGGTATCGGTGCCGATCGACCGCGTGAACAGTTCCGTCGTTTCAAAGACCGGTGTGCGAATCTCTTCGTATCCGAATCGATCCATCACGGTTCTTACCGTCCGCTCCAGAAATCGCCACCTCCGGATGTCGGCAGGAAGAATGTCTTTCGTCCCGCGTGGGACCTTATACCGCGCCAACTTCTTCCACTCCCTTTTTGCGTCGGAACCGACGCGTCTGAATCAACTGGGCCAGTGCAAGGCCGATCCCGTCTGCATAGAAATCGAAGATGTCCTTGCTCCGGCCTACCGTTCCCTGGTATATCTCGTCGCCCGCTGCCCAGACGAGGCCGACCGGAATGACGATCATCCATGCTCGGGTACTTACCGTCGGGTTCCTGGATGATCTGAGCACAAGGCCCCACAGCCAGGAGAACACGCCATACTCGATGATGTGAATGATTTTATCGTAATGCAACCAAGGGACGATCTGGCGAGAGGTCGATGGGATCGACGATCCGATAAAGATCAGAACCGTCCAGCCGATCGCCGCCGCCAGCCGCCAGTTACGCATTTTCGTCCGGCTCACGGGTCATCCTCCTGGTAGGACGCACAGAATTGGATCTGGTCACGCTCGGTGAGCGCCGGGCCCGCTTCTCTGCACCCTCCGAATAGCTCGGATGGAAGTGAGTGACCGTAGCAGGTTCGATTGATGACCGTCAAGGAAGCCGGCGTGAACGCCGTCTCCCGATCCATTCGATCATCCTCTATAATACCGGCATGCGAAAATGGATTCTCATACTGATCGGTCTCTCGCTCTCCTGCGGAAGCCAGCCGGAAAAGCTCGTCCTATTGATCACGCTCGATACGACAAGGGCGGATCGGATCGGATGTTACGGCTCCCGGGATGCGATCACCCCCCATCTCGATCGCGTAGCCGGCAAAGGGCTCCAGTTCGCCAGGGCCTGGACTCCGGTACCCGTGACACTGCCCGCCCACACATCCATAATGACCGGCCTGACGCCCCCCGTTCACGGCGTCAGGGATAACGGTACGTTTCGCCTCGCAGAAAATGCTGTGACACTCGCCGAACTACTCGCCGACGGAGGCTACGAAACAGCTGCGTTCATCAGCGCCTACCCGCTCGCCGAAGAATTCGGTCTCTCCCAGGGCTTTCACTTCTGGGATGGCGGCATTCGGACCACCGAGAACATTCATAATCCCGAATTCACGCTCTACGATCAGAGAACGGCCGGAGAGGTTACCGATCAGGCGATTCAATATCTTAAGGGGCGCCGTGAGGGCAGGCTCTTCTTATGGGTTCACTATTTCGATCCACACGGCGCCTACGCACCACCCGAACCCTGGGCGACCCGTTTTCGAAACTCCCCGTACGATGGAGAGATCGCCTATGCCGACAATGAAATCGGCCGACTTCTCGATGCCGCACACCGGGAGTTCGGCGGTGCCGACCGTCTGACCATCATAACCGCCGATCATGGCGAAGGTCTCGGGAGACATGACGAGAAGAGCCACGGCGTCTTCATTTACGAAACCACCATGCGAGTTCCGCTCATCATCATCGGGGCGGGGATCGAGCCCGGCCTCTCCCCCGATCGGGTCGGACTGATCGATATTGCGCCGACGATCCTCGAATGGACCGGGATCAGCGGCCCCGACTGGATCGAAGGAGTCTCCCTCCTCGGGCCGATCCCGGATCGCCCCGTCTACCTCGAATCGTTCCACTCCCGGTTCAGCTATGGGTGGAGCGGTATCCAGGGGGTCATCTGGAACAACAGAAAGTACATCCTGACCGCCGCACCCGAAAACTACGATCTTGAATCGGACCCGGGAGAGACGGGAGATCTGGGTGGAGAATGGCCTCGGGAAGCGCGGGAAGCTCTCGACCGGACGGGCACCCGAAAGGCACGGTTCGGCGAATCCTATGATCCGGACGACGCCGCGCGGAAAAAGCTGCTCGCCCTTGGATATGTGACGGGGAAGACGGGAGAGCAGGAACTCGATCCCACTGTCGGATCGGCGCCCCGGGTCGAAATGCCCTTGGCCAGGCGGATGATCGACGGGTACCGGGCCATGCGGGATGGTCGGAAGGCGGAAGCGAGCAGGCTGTTTGAGGAGATTCTCACACTTGATTCCACGCGGAGCGGTGCCCATCTTGCGCTCGCTTCCGTTCAGCGAAGCCGGGGCCTTTATGGGGATGCTGAAACCAGCTTGGAGGCGGCGATCCGGTTCCGGCCGGCCGAAGTCGAACCCTACCTGAATCTCGCGGAGCTCCGGACTGACCGGGGGGATCTCGAGAGCGCCGTTGATCTCTTAAGGGAAGGCTTGATCCATGTGGTTCAACCCGCGACACTCTGTTATCAGGCGGCCCTCATCTCTCACGAAGCCGGCGAAGCCACCGAGGCGATCGAGTGGCTCGAAAAGGCCATCGCATTGGACTGGACTAATTTCCAGGCAATGAATCTGCTCGCCTGGATTCTGCTCGAAGAGGGGATAGATACCGAAGTAGCGGTCGGCTGGGCGCGGCGCGCATCGGAAGGGTCACCTGAGAGAGCGGACTTTTTCGATACCTACGGCCTGGCACTGTACCGAGCGGGTGAGCCGGAACAGGCGCTTATCCCACTCGGGAGAGCAGTGGAACTCGACCCGGAAAACGCCTCGTACGCAGAACGATTGGAGAACGCCCGTCATGCGGCGGCCGAACGCTAACCCGGATTGCTCATCGGCATTCTGCCGCTGCCTCTCGCAGTCTCTCCCACACAAGATCGATATCACTTTCCGTAGTACGGATATTTCCTATCGTGAGCCTGATGGCATAGCGCCCTTTCAGTACGGCATGAGATAAGAACGCATCCCCTCCTCGATTCACTTCCTCCAGGATTGCCGCGTTCCACTGGTCCAATTGATCGTCGCTCGCCCCTCCCTCTCCGCAATAGCGGAAACAGATCGTCGAAAACGGTACGGGTGCCAGTATTTCCCATTTACTCGACCCATCAAGCAGTTCCACGAAGTGACCGGCCATGTCGATGTGATACCGGATGCGCTTCTCCAGCCCAGATCTACCGAACGCCCGAAATACGAACCAGAGTTTGAGGGAGCGGAATCGCCTGCCAAGCTGGAAACCATAATCCATCGGATCGTCCGCCCGATCGGTCGATTCCAGATAGGCGGGCACGATTGAAAATGTATGACGATAGGCGGCCGGATCACGGAAGAAGAGCGCGCTTGCGTCGATCGGAACAAACAGCCATTTGTGGGGATTCACGACGATAGAGTCGGCCCGCTCCCACCCGGCGAACATCGGACGCTTCTCCTTCAGGATCGCGGCCGGTCCGGCATAGGCGGCATCGACGTGAAGCCAGAGATTTTCCTTCTCCGCGATTGTCGCAATCTCATCGATCGGATCCACGCTTGTCGTTGCTGTGGTTCCGAGCGTCGCTACCACAGCAAAAGGGTTCTTCCCGGCGGCCCGATCCGCCTCGATCATCGGCCGTAACTCATCGGACCGAAGACGAAAGCGCTCATCCGTCGGAACAGTCCGCACCGCCTGCACACCGAGTCCCAGCACGAGAGCCGCTTTCTGTACGGAAATATGGGCCTCTTCAGAAGCGTAGAGCACGAGGCTGTCAGCCCATCGGCCAAGTCCTTCGTTTCGGGACCGATAGTCTGTCGCCTTCTCTCGCGCCACTGCAAGAGAGAGCAGTGTGGCCGTCGACGCCAGATCGGCCAGTATTCCGGAGAAGGCTCCCGGAAGGCCGAGCGCGTCACGAAGCCACTGCAGAGTGAGCGACTCCAGCTCGGCCGATGCCGGGTTGGTGCTCCATTTCATGCCGTTCGTATTCAGCGCCGCACTGTACAGCTCGCCGAGTATTCCGGGCGCCGAGCCGCTTATGGAAAAGTAAGCGAGGAATCGAGGATGATTCCAGTGGGTTACATGGGGAAGGACGAGATCAACAAAATCCTTTTCGATTTCCTCGAAACGCTCCCCGACCTCGGGCATGGATGCGGGGAGCCGGCTGATAAGGCTCCCTTCTTTTCCCGGCGGTACTACCGGCGAGCGGCCCGCCTCTTCCAGATAGCGGGCGATCCAATCGATCGCACGCATTCCGGCCGAAACGAATTCCTCCGAGGGGATGTCGTGCGGCTTTTCCATTCCCTTCCTTCCGTCGCTCTTGGTGCGAGTATATCCCATCCAGGCCATCGAGAGCGACGATCGAAACATGGTATAGTCGGCTCACTTCCGGGAAGGTACCTGGGGATGAAAGAAGACCGATTGAAAATCATTGAGGCGGGACTCGAACATCTTGAAGGGATCGCTTCGATCTACAACGACGCCGTCCTCGAAACGACCGCGACGTTCGATACGGAGCCGGAAACGCTCGGCGAACGCCGGGCATGGTTCGAGGCACATGTACCCCGTTACCCCGTGATCGTGGCTCTTCGCGGGGGCGAGATCGGAGGGTGGGCTGCGCTCAGCCCCTGGTCTCCCAAGCCGGCCTATGCGCGATCGGCCGAGATTTCGGTCTATGTAAGAAAGGATTTGTGGGGGGGCGGGATCGGCTCGAAACTTCTCGCGCAACTGATCGAAGAAGGCCGTTCCCGGAACCTTCTGACTCTCATGGCCCGCATTGCCGAGGGGAACACGGTGAGCATTCATATGCACGAGCGTGCCGGGTTTCGAACCATCGGTGTCATGAAATCGGCTGGCGAAAAATTCGGCCGTATTCTGGACGTAACCATCATGCAGATCATCCTCGACCGGGATTAGGGTCATGAACCGGTACGCCATTCCTGCGATGTTCCTCATGCTCCTCACGACTTTGATTCTGTCGTGCGGCCGGCCCGCCCAAGGCCCTCATTTTCTTCTCATCGTCATCGATACCATGCGTGCCGATCACCTCGGCTGCTACGGTTACGAGTTCGAGACCTCCCCGGCGATCGACCGGCTGGCGGATGAGGGAGTAGTTTTCACATCGGCGTTCAGTACAGCCCCCTGGACATTGCCTGCGTTCGCATCACTGCTGACATCCCGCTATCCATGGGAGCATGGCGCAGGAAATGACTATCTCTCCATACGATCCGATCTCCCTACACTCGCCGGTCAATTTCGAAAAGGGGGATACGAGACTGCCGCGTTCGTCAGCCACATCTATACTTCGTCGAGCTATCGATTCGATTCTGATTTCAACCATTTTGAGGACTTCGGCATTGGTGAGAACTACCGTTTCGACGAGGGGAACGAACCGGTCGCCGAAACGGTCGTACGAGCCGCCGTCGATTGGATGAAGGAGAGAAATAGGCGTAAGCCGCTTTTCCTTCTCGTCCATCTTTTCGATCCCCACTGGGAGTACGGAGCGCCGGGGGATTATCGAAATCGATATGTGCCGAACCGGGAGTCGTCCCTGGTCGGCGATTATGAAACGATTTCGAGGTACATGCCCGTTGACTCGCTCATGAACGAGGATGATCTCGCCGAGCTCGTCGCCCTCTATGACGGCGAAGTGCGCTATGTCGATTCCTGGATCGACTCGCTGCTCCATGGCCTGGAAGAGGGTGGGATGGCGGACAGCACGATTGTTCTGCTTACTGCCGATCATGGGGAAGAATTCCAGGACCACCGATCGATGGGACACTCTTTCACGTTCTACGATGAGGTCATAAGGGTGCCGATGATCGTGCGCGACCCGGCACGAAAGCCATCCCTCTTCCCGATTCCCACTCCTGTCGGGATCATCGATGTTTACCCCACACTTTTGAGGCGAGCAGGACTTCCCCTCCCCCCCGGCCTGCGGGGCAGCCCCCTGCTGACCGGGGAGACGGATGCTCCACGGGGGCGTTCCTTTTTTGCCGCCACCTCACGGGAGGGTCGATACGGAATGGCGGTAATGAAGGCGAGGCTCAAGCTGATCTGGGGGGGTAGTGGGACGCAGCTGTTCGACAGAGAGACCGACCCGGCCGAACAATGCGACGTTATCGCCGCCCACAAACAACAGGCGGCCGTTCTCTTTAACCAGTTGAGAAATGAAACCACAGGTTCCGGATGGACGGTGAGCTGGCCCGCCGGCGCGGATTCCTTGATCTACGAAGGAGAAATCAGGGCGCAAGGATTTCTCCAGGAAGTCCTCCCGAGTGCGCCGGATGTCGTTTCGGTTGAAGCTTCAGGGAATCGCCTTTTCCGCTTCCGAGCGGAAGGCCGGGCCGGGGGAATCCGATTCCGGACCTCCCCACCCGATTCACCTGTTACGTTTCGCCTCACGATCAACGGTGATGAAGACCCCCAGCTCGTCCGGATCGGCCGTGACGGTTTTCATCCGCCGGACGGGCGGTTCGGAATCGATCCAGGTAACAGCCCCGAGGGCTCGCTCATTCTGCCCGAGTCGCCCGATCATCCCCCCCGCACTTTTTTGATCCAGTATGAAGGCGCCCACCTGACCGGTGAACCGATCGATCTCTCCGACGATGAGCGAGAACGGCTTCGCGCCCTCGGATACATCTCAGGCCGCTAAACTACGGCTTCTCGCCCCAATTCCGGCACAGCTCCTGCATGTATGGAGTCATGGCGGTTTGTACCTCCAGGCCCCCCAAAGGCCTCAGAGGGACTCCCATTCCCGTTACAACGGCCTATTGGTAAATCGATCCAACAGGCAAGTGCCGTCGTGTCTTTGAACAGGATGCTCGAATATCGAGCAGGGCCGGATACCCGGGTCTCAAGGAATGGCCAGAATGCGCCGACTTTTTGACAGAAGGAACGCCCTCTTCCCCCGGAGGGTTCCAAGGGAGAAGTCTGTGCGAATTGCTCGTTCATATATCTTTATGGCATTACTTTGCTGTCCGTCGATTCTGCAGGCGACACCTGTGGATCTGGTCTGGCATCTGGACAGCACCTTCGCCTCGGATACCTATATCTCCCAGAAGTTTCCCACACTCGAGTATGGCTCAGCGGACAGCCTCATTGTCGGAAACAAGGGCAAGGTGCGGCGGGCACTTTTGCAGTTTGCGATGCCCCCCCTCCTGCCGGGCGCCACGATCGACTCGTCCGTTCTCACAGTTGCTCTGACCCGCTTCGGCGGATTGGACGGCACCGTGCTGAACTACAGCCTGCATCGTGTCCTGGAATCCTGGGACTCCTCACCAGGCAATGGGACGACCTGGAACGAACGATCCCCCGGCACAGTCTGGAGTAAAGCGGGCGCCGCATACGACGGGTCGGCCATATCGGTCGCTACCGTTTCTTCTTCCGACGATTCCATTCAGTGGGAGATCACTCCTCTCGTCCAGTTCTGGATCGCCAACCCGGATTCCAACTTCGGCCTTCTCATTCGAGCAGTGAAAGAGGTAGTGGTCGTCGTTCCGGACACACTCCAGCCCGGCGTCGGCATTATCGGGCAAGACGACGTCAGTGAATTCGGTTCCGACACCAATAACAAAACAGCGGCAATCAATACCAATCTGATTCTCGGCGCTACCGATCAGGCGGATTCGACAAAGCAACCGAAGGTCTACTTCCTGATTCTGCCTGACCCCAATCTGCTCCCCGCCGCCCAGTCCGGGATGGCCGAGATGGAACCGAACATCATGGCACGGGACCAGCGAATCTCGTTCGTCACGTTTGCCGATCTGCGATTCGCGGGCAGAGGAATTGATACGGGGGTCAACCGGTTTCTCATCCCCCTCCCCGCCGATTTCAGGCAACCGGCCGCCACAAAAATAGTCTGGAACGGCAATACTCCGATCTGGACCGACCTCTCCTCACCCGACAGCCTGATTATCGGGTTTCCGGCGCCAATATCCAGCGACGGCATTTTCGAAATCACCTGGGAAGTGGATATCCCGGATGTGGGAGTCCCCACGTACGTGAGTCTCGATCCCTTCGTTGATGATACATCGACGACATTCGCTCCCCAGATCCTACCTGAAGGGGATGTGAACGGAGTCGCCGGAGACGGCAACTCTCTCGCCCTCACGGTAATCGGCCCTCTGGTGGGAATTGAGATCCTGCCGCAAGTGGACACAGTCGATACCGACACTACGATTCAGTTCACAGTGACCGGCTCGGATGCCGACGGAAATCCTGTGACCATAACGCCGACATGGTCGATGTCGGGCGCCGTAGGCGCTCTTGACAGGGACACCGGCTTCCTCGACCCGAACACGGTCGGACAGGCCTTTATCATTGCAACGGCATCCGGAGTCAGCGACAGCCTCTTTCTGACGGTGATCCCCGGAAGCGCGGCGTACATCATCGTCGGGCCGGACAGCATCACCAGCGCCGCTGACAATACGATTCAATTTTTTGTCGTCGCTGTCGACGGCGACTTCAACTGGTACATTCCCTCCGCTGCCTGGACTGAACCGACCGGACTAGGCGTAATAGACTCCACAGGCTATTTCGATCCTGTCCTTCCCGGGACCGGTTTAGTCGTGGCGGGCGTCGACGACGTTGTCGATACGGCTGCGTTCACGATCACGGTGGGAGCACTCGCTTCGCTGACAGTTTCCCCCGTGAGCGCCCTTCTCAATACGGAACAATCCATCTCCTTCTCGGCAGCGGGGTGGGACTCGGACGGCAACGCGATCGCCGGCCTTCCGCCGCTCACATGGAGCGGCGCTCAGTCGATCGGGATCATCGACCCTGCAACCGGCCTGTTCGAAGCCGATGTGACCGGCAAAGATGTGGTACGCGTTTCCGCCGGGACGGTGCAAGGGGCGAGCGATACAATCGTCGTCGTGCCGGGCCCGACACGTTGGATCGACATCGCACCGGACAGCACGATTGTCGTTCTGGGTAATCGATCTTTATTTTCCGCTTCCACGATCGACGGAGACAGTAACAGCACGAATGACGCTGTGAACTGGTCAGTTCAGGGAGGCATCGGGACAATTAGCCCTGCCGGCCTTCTGACCACCACGGCACCGGGTGACGGATCGGTAGTCGCCTCTCTCCCCGGCGCTGTGTCAGATACAGCGACTATCACTGTGCTTGATAACAATGGTCTTGTGGTCGTCTCGGCCGTGGAATCAAGAGAAGGCGTCACGCAGGGTGAGAGCGGCATTCCGGTGGATGTGATCTACCGGAATGATACCGGCGGATCTCTGACCGGGATCTCCCTCTCTCTCCGCTTCGAAATCGATGGACAGGATATTTCCGCGGAGTACTCGGATTCGCTGATCGGATCCCCACCCGACACGCTCTCAGATGGCCAGACGGATACGTTGCGTTTCTACGTAACCGTCGGCACCGAAGCTACAACGGGCGCGGCCGTCACAATCGATGTGGATGCTTCCGCCGTGACCGCCTTCGGCGATGGTGTGGGATCGTTCGAGGCGGGTTCCAAAGGATCATGGGTTGTCAGCAATCCTCCCTCCATCGAGGATCTCGTTCATTCGCTATTCCCGACAACGGCTGTCGCCGGCCAGGCATCGGGGTTCTGGATCGGTGTCAAGAACGAGGGGGGAACGTCTCTCCAACTCGATATCGCCAGCGCTCTCTTCTTCAGCGACGGTGTCGACAGCTTTGTCGCTCCGATCTCGGCCGCACCGACGATTCCCGCGGACAGCCAGGCAGTTTCACTTCTATTCGACACCGCGAATGTGCCGGAAGGCTTCGATCCGGGAGACTACGTTCTCGATCTCCGCCTGCGCGGCCTCGATGGGAACGGGGCCATCTTTGCCGGCACCGTGACGACTCAGTTCAACTCTCTTACTGTGCTCCCTCCTTTTGTTCAGGTTCGTGCGCTCGCCGTTGACGGTTTGATTCTCGAACCCGGCGCCGATTCGATCAGCCTGATGCGTCTCGAGCTCGTCAATCTTTACAGCACTGCCCGGACGCTAACGGAGCTCACCTTGACGAATGCGATTCAGGCGGGCGGCAGCACGGCCGACCGGGACGGTGTCTGGAATGCCATCCGGTTGATCAACGACGAGGATGGAAACGGGCGGCATGATCAAGGCGAGGACCTTCTCGGTGAAGGCTCGTTCGAAAACGGGCTCCTGACACTGAACGGCCTTGGATTGGTCATGGCCGGGGGGGACACGACCAGCCTTCTGGTCACCGGTGATCTGTCGCTTCTGCAAGCCCCCGATGGAGCGGAACTCAACGTACAGGTCGGTACACTGAATCACTTCGAATTCAACGTGGGGACAGCTATCGATGCCACATTCCCGCTCGACTCACCGGGGAATCAGTTTGTCGACGGAATGATCGCAGCTCAGATCATCACTTCGGGGGGCTTCTCCACTGAACTCCCGGCCGGCGCTGACGATTCCCTTGCGATGGTCTTCGATCTCCCTTCAAACGGCTTTCTACCGGACACGCTCCACAAGGTCTCGATCATCAATTCCGGGAACCCCGGTGAGCAGGGGGACATCACCGAAGTACTCCTCTGGAAAGATGGGGGGAACGGTCTGTTTGATGGGGGAAGCGGCGATGACGCCCTGGTCCATCTGCTCGGCTGGATCGGAGAGTGGACCTGGTCGAACCTCGGCATACCGGTAGCTCCGGGTGGGGAACGGTTTTTTGTCACCGTGGACATCGCCGAAACGCCGGCCTCCGGTGGCGTGGTCGAACTCTCGATCCCTGTGGGCGGAATCGATATGACGTCGAGTAACGACGGACCGCTCGACAGAAGATCGACTTCACCGACCATCAAGATCATCGGTGACCTCCAGGGGGTCGTCGTCAGCAACGTCATGCCGGGGGAAGCGGACTCGGCATTTGCCGGTTCTGTCCTGGTTGAAGCTCTTCGCTTTACACTCGGCAATCTGGATTCCATCTCATTGGAACTTCGCGAACTGACTGTTTCGAACCGGTCAAGCGGTACGTCGGCTCCACCGGATTCGATTGCACGGTCCGCGAGCCTGATCGAGTCGGCGAGCGGTGCCGTCCTGGCCGAAGCGGTCTTCGATGAAGGGGAGGCGACCTTCACAGGTCTTGGCTCCGGGCTCGATCCGGGGGAAAGCGTCGAGTACGCCATTCTGCTGGACATCGGCACCTCCTGCCTGACCGACGGTGATTGGGCCGCGGTCGCGATCCACGAAGCATCTTCTTTCGTATTTGAATCCGATCGGCTCATGATCGGTCCGTTCCCTATCGCCTCTGATTCCATCCGCATCCGCTCGCTCTCTTCATCCCAGATCGTCATGTATGACGTTGAAGGGGGAGGCGCGACAGCGGGCACCGCCGGACGGCTTGCGCTTCGGTTCCGATTACCCGCCGCCGCCTGTGAATCAGACGCACTCCTCGAATTCTCCGTGGACAACGACAGTGGCACGGCGGATACGACCGATATCGACCGCGTCTATCTCACATACGGAGAATCGAACGAGACTTTCGTCAGCGATCTGTTCTTCAACGGGACCGGTTGGGGTTGGATTTCTCCCGGGCTCGTCGTGGACCCCGGCGGGATCGTACTCAATGTACGTATCGATTTTTCCGACTCCGCCCGGGACTCCCGCACACTTCGCCTGCGCATTCCTGAGAATGGAATCGAAATGCTCTCCTCGAATGACGGGCCGGTTGACGGGCCGGTCGTCTCACCAACGAAGATTACCGTGTCAGGTATTCCGCTCTTCGCGGCAATCACCGTTCCGGATAGCCCTGTTTCCCGCGGGCAGCAGTATGAAGTATTCATGGATCTCGAGAATGTTGACGAGTCGGACACGCTCGACATGGCACGGCCGGACAGCTTCGGCTGCGAAGTATTCCCTTTGACGATCGTGCTCGAGCCACCCGGCGATAGCCTTGTCAGCCTCCCCCCCGGAGGAAAGGCGCGTTTCCGTTGGGTCGTGGTGGCGGACGAGGAAGGGACCCATCGATTCACGGGGAACGCAATCGGTGTCCGCCGGTCAACCGGTCTCCCCGATACGACTTTCATTACCCAGTCAGCATTCGTGACAGTCCAATCCCCTCCCACCGGGCTGGTCATCGTCGGTGCGTCTACGATCGAGGGTGATGTGATTCGGGGGGCGAGAGATCTGTCCATACTTCGGCTCACTTTTTCCCATCCCGACCAGGGTGCTTCTTACGCGGCCGTACGAGTGGATAGTGTTCGGGTATCTTTCGATGATGGGCAGGGCAATCTGATCGCTCCGGCCGATTTCATCGACCGGCTCAAGCTCGATGCGCTTGGCTCACTTTCGGTGGCCGACCTGGATAGCGACGTCGCCTCTATCCCGTTGTCCGTACCCATCGTTCTTGATCCCGGCAGTGAAAGGACGATCACACTCTCTCTCGACCTCTCTCTCACTTCGCCGGTTGAGACGTTCCGGGCGGTGATCGAACCATCGAACGCCGTCGCGGCTTACGATCGAAACTCGGGCCTGCCGGTCTCAGTCACATCAAACGATCCGATATTCTCAGCCGGCACCGCGATCGTGAATCCCCCTCAGGGCCTCACAGTACTGGTAGCCGACACGCTCCTTTCCCAAAGCAATCGGTCCGATACGGTCACCATCCTCTCATTCGATCTCAAGAGCGAGGGAACGGGTGCTATCGCCGAGGTCGGAATCGGTTCGATCTCTTTCGTACTTGCTGACGGTGACTTCCCGTTTGACTGGGTAGAAATTACCGACCGAGGCCTGTCGCCTCTCTTCTCCGGTTCCGATTGGGTTCGGGAAGGGAGCCTTGTTCGATTTCCGTTAACTGACAACATACTGGTCCGAACCGGAGAGACTTCGGAGATCGAAATCATTGCCCGCGTCGCCTCGTCGGCTCCGGTCGGGAGGGTCCAGCTCGACCTCGACGACCTGGTTTTCTTCGGCGACTTCCAGCTTCAACCGGACATCAATCCAGAAGTGCGGATCAGCCGTGACATCCCGCTGGTAACCCGCATCGTGAAGCCGGCCGTTTCGATCGAGGTCAGCGGTCTCGATCCGGCCGATACGACAGAAGTGGTGCCGGGTACTCTCGATAGACAAGCGCTTTCGCTCCGGTTCCACCACGCCATGGGGGACTCCTTCGCCGATATCCGAATTCGAGGTTTCTCGATTCGCCTGGAAAACAGCGCGGGGGATTCGGTTGAAATCAGATCCATTCTGGAACGGGCAACCGTCCTGGATGACGGTCGGGTGCTCGCCTCGATCGTACCTCGGAATCAGGGGAGCGCCACGTTGGAGATTCCCTTCTCCGGATCATTTCTTCGACTGCAGGGGGGGGAAGACACAACACTCGTCCTGGCCGTCGACATTCGGGATGGGGCTCTGCCGGGAGACTATCGCTTTGTGGTTTTCGAGAGCGGCATCGACATAGCAGATAACAATTCGGGCGCACCCGTGGCCGCTACGATCGACGGGAACAGCGCTTATCGTTCCACCCCCCTTCGTATCCGCCGGGAGAGTGAAGGGGTGACCGTCTGGGTCGATCTCGACATCCCGCCGACGACTGTTGCCGGGTCATCACTGGACGATGTGGGACAGATACGCATCCTCTCCTCGGGTGGGATCGGCGTATCGGACCTTCACCTGAAAAGCATCCGCCTTGAAGTCCAGGACGGAGACGGGAACCCTCTCTCGCCATCGGCTGTCCTTTCCGATGCGTGGGCAACACCTGCCGGAGACGGCGCGACGACATCAGACGGCATACTCGAAACCGACCACATCCTGTTCCCCTTCGACACACCGCTGGCGGTAGTCCCGGGAGAAACACTTTCAATCACACTCGACCTCACTCTTGCAACCGAGATCGAAGTCGAGTCGTTCCGGTTCGAATTCCCTGTGGATAAACTCAGCTTCACCGAGTCGGACCAGGCCATCACCCGGGCGGTGAATGATCCGGGTACCAATCCATCATCCCCGGCCCATCTCGCGAAAAAGGAATTCGAAGCTTCCGTTCGTAACTATCCGAATCCGTTCTCCACGAGCGAGGGGGGAACTATCGTCGCGTTTTACGCCAAGAGCCCGTGCCACGCCGCTATTCGCATTTACACCGGTCTCGGCACTCCGGTCCGCTCCATTGAACAGGATGTCAGCGCAGCCGGATTGATCGAGCTTCCCTGGGACGGGAGGAACGGAGACGGAAAGCGTGTCTTAAGCGGCGCCTATCTGGCGTCAATCGAACTCAAGTATCACGATGGAGGGAGGGATCATGCGATTCACAAGATCGCTGTGCTTCACTAGCGCCCTTCTTCTGGCAATCGTGCCGGCCCGTGCGCCCTCTGCAGACGAGAGTGGCGGCACGGAGTCGCCGTTCGCCTTCGGTGCCGGGGCGCGGGCCCTTGCCCTTGGCGGTGCGTACGTTGCCGTCGCGGAGGGACCGGCCGCCACCACCTGGAATCCGGCCGGCCTCGCGGGAACTCAGGTCAAGCAGGTGTCGTTCTTTTACACCTCACCTTTCACAGATGGAAATCAATATACTTTTGTGGGATATGTTCACCCGTTTCTTGATCTCGGCACCATGGCGTTTGCGAATGCCCGGTACGGAGTGGACGGAATCCGCAAATTCGACTCAGGAGGCCGTGAACTGGGCGAGTTTTCGAATGTCCAGAACGAGTGGCTCCTCTCCTATGCTCTGCCGCCGTTCGGACCGGCACGATTCGGGGCGAGCATCAAAGTGGAAACGCAGTCCATCGACAACGAAACAGCAACTGCGGTCGGCGCTGACCTCGGCTTCCTGTTCCGATCAAGTGAGCACGATCGAAGCGTCTGGTCTGTAAGTAATCTCTCCTTCGGCATCAGTATTCGAAACGCGCTCGAACCTCGGCTCACTCTGCGTGCCGAAGAGGAGAATCTCCCGACACTCATCAGGAGCGGACTGGCGTATTCCCTTCCGCTCCGCGGGTCGCTCCGCGACAGGCTCCTGCTTGTGCTTGCGTTCGAGCAGGGAAAAGAGAGCGGCGGTCGAACTCGATTCGGCTCAGAGATGGACCTGCCACACGGTCTTTCGTTCCGCGCGGGAGGGGGTCCCGATGATTGGTCGACGGGAATGGGGCTCGCACTTCTCGGCGGCCGACTCGACTATTCGTTCGGCTCACAGGAGCTCGGCACCGCGCACCGGTTGGAACTTTCCATGAGCTTCGGCTCCAGTCTGGATATGCTCCTCGCCGATAGGGCACTCCGCGATGAGGAGGCTCTTGCCCTAAGGACGCAGGAGGAGATTGCAAGGAACGAAAAGATTCAGGCTGAAACGAATATTCGGGAGGGGATGGTCCATTTCGACCGGGCCGAGTATGCCCTGGCGGAAGCATCGTTCGAACGGGCCCTTCTATGGGATCCTGTAAATGAAACCGCCAACGAATTTCATGTGAAGTCGAGAGTTCGGAAGCACCTGGAAGAAGGCATCAGGCAAGCCCGCACCGGAAATCTTCTGGAAGCGGTATCAGAGTACTCCCTGGCGGCCGCGGCCGATCCGAGTGACGATGAGGCTGCCGACAAACTCGCCAGTGCCACAGTCCAATTGAATCGATCCACAGCGCGAAGTAGAGAGGTGAGTAATGCCCTCACCCGGGGGATCGAGTATCTGGCGCTCTCCGAATTCCCGGCCGCCCAGGAGCAATTCCGCTCCGCTCTCCAGATCGAGCCGGACAACGCCGATGTTCAGAGATACCTGGCTCGTACCGATTCGCTCATCGCCCGCCGCGTGGATGCGCTGGTGGCTGAGGCGAACTGGTACCGGGACCGAAAGGATCGGGCCACGGCCCGCCAGCGTTATAGCGAGGCAATCGCCCTCCGCCCCGGCCGGGATGATCTCAGGCGTGAAATCAGGCGGCTGGACGCCGCCCCTCCCGAGGGAGAAGAGGCCGCAGGGCAAAGCAGCGAACCGGCGGTACGCCGGGCGCCGCGTGTGCTTTCGGTGGAAGAGGCTCGTGAGGCGGAGCGGATGTACAAGGCGGGCGTCGATGAGTTCCGGCAACGTCGGAATCGAGAGGCTATCCGGTACTTCGAATTCGTTTACGACCTGGTTCCGACGTACGAAAAAGTGGATTCCTACTTGAAACAGGCTTACCTGTTCACCGGTATGGAGCACTACACGAGTGGTGAAATCTCCGAAGCGGTCGATGTATGGGAAAAGATCCTGGGTGTCGACCCGGAAGATGACCAGGCGCTGACCTATCTCAGGCGGGCTCGTATTGCCATACAGAAGGCGGAGGAACTGACAGGTGGAGCACGCTAGCAATGAGGGGCGACAGGAACGGACCTTCAGTCTGCAACTGATTTTCGCCCTCTCCGTCATGACTCTCATCACGGTCCTGACGGGAACCGCCGCCAAGATCATCCTCGACAGGGAAAAGGTCTTTCTGGAAGCGGAAACGGAGCGCCGCTTGCTCGCCCAGTGCCGCAGTCTTGCCTCGCTGAGTGCCGCGCCGCTACTCGATGAGTTTCCTGAATTCGTACTCACTCCACTGATCAAAGATATTTTGAGCGAAAACAGCGAAATCGCCTACGCCGTTGTTGTCGATCCGAATGGGAAGATCCGGGGCGCGGACGACCTTCGCGATGTTGAAACCGACTACAAGAAGAGAGCAGGCCTCACCCCACGCGAAGTGACTCTCGCCCACTCCGATGGCGAGACGTTTCACCATGACGATGAGGTAATGGAAGTTTCCGTTCCGATTCGATACAGCGACGGATCCGTTCTCGGGAGCGTCTATCTCGGCATGAGAAAGAGCCATGTCAACAGCGTGATCGACGAGGCAAGGCACAGTACGATCAAAGTGATGTCGGTCGCAGCTCTGGTGGGCATCCTCTTTTCCTACATACTCGTCTCCCGAATCGTCAGCCCTATCAACCTCCTGACCAAAGGGTCGGAGGCGATCGGGCGGGGCAATCTGGATTACAAGATTCATGTGAAGAGCAGGACGGAAATCGGCCGCCTGGCGAGACAGTTCAACGAGATGACGACACGCCTCAAAGGCGCCCAGGAAGAGCTCGTCGAGCAGGAGCGCCTCGGCAAGGAGATCGAGATCGCCCAGGAGATCGAAGAGCGCCTGTTGCCCCGGCCGAATCTCGCAATCCAGGGGTATGACGCCTACGGTTTTCATCAGTCCGCTCAAAAAGTGGGCGGAGATTACTACGATGTCATTCCCCTGGACGATGAGCATGTGGGAATTACGGTAGCTGATGTTTCCGGCAAGGGGATTCCGGGACTCGTGGTCATGGCGATGACGAGCGCGCTCCTCCGAACTCACGGGCCACGGTTTGACACTCCTTCCGAAACACTGATCGCGCTGAATCGGATGCTCTGCCCGAGCATGCGCCGGGGCACCTTCATCACGATGTTCTACGGGATTCTCCATCTTCAGTCCGGCACTCTCCGGTTCTCCGGAGCCGGACACAATCCGCTGATTCACTTCAACGCGAAGTCAGGACTCCAGAGCCTGATGCGCACCACCGGTGTTCCGCTCGGCATTTTCGCCGGCAAGCGTTTCGATGATCGTGTCGAAGATCAGACGATCGTACTCGGCCCGGGTGACGGAATCGTCCAGTACACGGATGGCGTGAACGAAGCGACTAACGAGAATCTCCAGGAATTCGGAATGGATTCGCTTCTCGATGTCATTCGGAATGGGTATGACCGCAATTCACAGGATCTGATCGAAAGCGTTGTTGAGAGAATTCGCCAGTTTACCGATGGAATGACCCAAAGCGACGATATTACCCTGCTTGTCCTCAAAAGAGCCTCAACTACGGCAGATGAGAAGACAAGTGTCCGGGTAATGGCTTAAGCGATCACTGTTTACGACCGATATTCGGAAATAGGGGATCGAGAATGAAAGACGAACGGGGAACAGACTTGCCTGATGAGACTGCCACGGCCACTCTGGTTCGTGACGAGGCCGAAGAGCGGGCTCCGCTCGATCTGCCGATAGGCGCGCAGTATGAGATCGAATTTCCCGCCCGTATAGAAGCAGTCGGTCCGCTCTGTGCTTTTCTGAACATGGTCGGTGATTGTCATGGATTGTCTATTCAAGAACTCCAATGCGTGGAGATCGCCGCATACGAATCGGCGCTGAACATAATCGAACATGCTTACGGTTTTGATCCTGAGGAGCGAATCATGATTCGCATACACATGACCAAACGCCGGGTCTGTCTCTCGTTCATCGACAGGGGGTCCGGCATCAACCCAGAGATGATTCCTCCTCCGGATGTCAGGGATCCGAGGGTCAGGCGAAGAGGCCGGGGATTCGGCCTTCAGATCATCCGAAAATCGATGAATCGGATGCGTTACAGGAGAACAGCTGACGGCCGGAACCAACTGTTCCTGCTCAAGATTCTCGATCGAGGTCGGGAAGGGCAGGCAGGTGTGCTGGCACTTCGAAGAGGAGACGTGGTATGAGCCGAAGTACCGCAACACTGGAAATCCACGCCGATACGATCCAGCAGGATCCCCTCATCAGCGCCCTTATGCTTGAGGGGCGATTTGATGCTGAAGGTTTGCCTCTGGTTCTGGCGGAGATCGAAAAGAATCGCGCAGGGGGATCGATTCGATTCCTGATTGACCTCGAGAATGTATCGTTCATCGGGTCGGCGGGAATCGGCATCTTTCTATCTCTCGTGGAGGAGTTGAACTCGGATGGTGGCGGCGTCGTGTTTCTTAATGTACCCGATGCAATCAAGAGGATATTCGAGGTGCTGAATGTACTCGAGTTCCTCCAGATCCGTGACGATCGCGAGGAGGCGATTCAGCACCTCCTGACCGAAGAGACACTGAACCAGACCTAAAGGGCGCCCTATGGCCGGAATCGATTACTCGCCCTCATTGGACGCCGGAGACGCGACCTCTCTTCGGAAGCGAATTCTCGGTCTCGAAACCCTTCTCGAATTAAGCCGGTCACTCGTGTCGGTGCAGGAAGCCCGGCGCCTCGACGGCCTGATTCTCCTCACCGTGATGGGGCTTCTCTCGGTTTCCCGCGCCATTCTCCTCGCCAAAGAAGTGAATGAGGATGGGTTCCGCATATATGCCCGCGGTATTCGTGAAAAAGACGCCAAGGAACATATGGATCTCCGGCCATCGGGCGTGTTCGCCCGAAGGCTCAAAGCTTCCACAGGGTTATCGGGGATTCGCGGAGATGGTCTCCCGGAACGGGAATCATCCACGATTCAATTCCTGAAGGATCAGAAATTCACGCATGCCACTCCGATCCGGGCCAAGGGAAGACTGGTAGGAATCCTGCTTCTCGGAGCGCGTATCGATTCCAAAGACATGAACGCGTTCGACGAAGAGATGCTTGCCTCAATTCTCGACCTCTCCGGCCTCGTCATGGACAACGTCCAACTCTACGAGGATCTGCGGCAGGCGAACGAGACGCTCGAAGATTCCAACGTCCGTCTCCAGGAACTCGACTCGATGAAGAACGAGTTTCTCGCGAACGTGGGGCATGAACTGCGTACGCCGCTGACCTGTGTGATCGGATTCGCACAGTGCCTGGCCTACCCGGACGTAACCGAGGACATGCGCCAGGAATTCGCGGACAACATAGTCCGTCAAAGCGAAAAATTATCCGATCTGATCGATCAGATGCTCGACCTGACGGATTTGATGAACAAGAGTAGTACTGCTCTTCCCGAGAAGGCGAATCTGAACGACTTGATCCATGAAGTGACCGAGGGATTCCAGCGAGACTTCAAAGAGAAAGAGGTTTATCTCGATCTCCGGCTCAGCCCGTCCATGACGGAAACGATGTTCGATGCGCCCCGAACGAGCCGCGTCCTACGTAATCTTCTGGACAACGCAATCAAGTTCTCAGAGAAGAAGGGCCGGGTTGAGATCAGCACGACTATCAGCGAGGATGGTGTCACATTTTCGGTGAGAGATCACGGGATCGGAATCGCCAAAAGTGAGATCGACCATATCTTCGAGAGCTTTCGCCAGGTCGACGGCTCGGAGACACGGACTCATGGCGGGGCGGGAATCGGGCTTTCCCTCGCCAAACGGATCGTGGAAATGCAGTCGGGAACGATCAGCGTCGCTTCAGAACCGGGCAAGGGGAGCGTGTTTACGGTAACGCTTCCCAAAGTACCTAAAGGATCCGAAACGGCGATCGCCTGACCGCCCCCCGTCGGATCTCCTCACTCGTGAGGATTCTCCCCCTCGAGCAGACGAAGCCCGTGAGCCAGAAGATCCTCGAGCGCCTCCAGACTCTGCTTCACACCAGACACACTTCCGGGAAGATTGATGAACCAGGTCATCCCTGCGATACCGGAAACACCCCGGCCGAGAGCGGCAGTCGCCACGTGGCGCGCCCCATAGCGTCTCAGTTTTTCGTCTACTCCCGGAGTCAATCGCTCAAGCAGAGGAAGTGTTGCTTCGGGTGTCACATCGCGAGGCGAGAATCCTGTCCCTCCCGTCGTGATGACCAGGAGAGGGCGCTTGCGGTCTACGAGGGACTCCAGCTCTTTGCGGATAAGAGATCGGTCATCAGGAACGAGCCGGCGTTCCACCGGCTGAAACCCATTCAGGCCAAGCCATGATTCCGCCACCGGGCCACTCCGGTCTTCCCTCTCGCCCCGAAAGGAGCGATCGCTGACCGTAACGACTACCGCGCGGAATGGAGGGGGCATGGATCAGGTAGCGACCGTCGGCTGCCGATCAGTCTTCGCCAGTTGTTCCGGTTTCCGAGGCGGGCTGCTCGATTTGTGGCGACTCTTGCTCTCTATGGAGCGCCAGCAACCACCATCGAAGAAAACTCCCTCTTCGATGACAAGATTCTTGGTGAAGATATTTCCCTCGAAATGAGAGCCGCTCTGCAGCTTGACGCCGTCTTGTGCGTTAATCTCCCCTTTGAGGGTCCCAGCGATACTGGCTCGGCGGGTCTCCACTTTGGCATCCAGTTTTCCGCCTTTTCCGATGACGAGAGTCTCGGACACGGTCAACTGCCCCTCGAACCCACCATCCACTCGGATGCTGCCCTTTACTTTGATCGATCCATTGAAGTGACAACCCTCGGCGATGATTGATGCGACGTTTCCTTCTTCAAAATCATTCTTAGGCATTTTATTATCCCCTCGGTTAGCAGCCCGAGCAACATTCCGGATCTGGCCCGGATCCTGGCTAAGCTGCTAGGGTCTTTATCCGGACAGAATAGGGGCTCCCCGTAATTGGGTCAACTCAGATCTCACAAGAGACTGGCCCCGGACAACTCCCCGTTGTATAAATGAGAGTCTCGATGATCGACATGGGGCTGATGGAGCCACGTGGAGGTAATGTGATGTTACGTTCCCAAAAGGGGAAGGAGTCGTTCGACACACTGAAGCGGGGCGTCTCCCTCGTCGCCCTGCTCGGGCTGCTTTTCGGTGTGCTCTCCGGTGCCTCCGTGGTAAGCACCAATCTCTACCGTAGCCATGGACTCGACAATCTGGCCATCGCCGTCTTCGCGCATGCGTTGAACGCCACTTTCTTGAAGATCATCCTGGTCGGACTCCCGATCGCACTCCTTCTCTATTTTCTCCATCGTGTGGTACGCCGGTCATTCCGGGCACTTACAGCGATACTTTCGGCTGCAGCCCTGCTCGTTCTGATCTCCCGCTATGGCCTCTGGAGCAACGGGCTGGGGGGGGAGACGGAGACAGGACGTCTCGTCTCCCTGATAATGACACGGTTCATCCTCGTCCTGATCTCGTTCGGAATCGGCCGCCTCGTCTATGATGGTTTCACGCTTCTGCACAGCCTTGTCCGGATCGTTCCCTTCCGGGCGATCATTGTCACTCTCTTCCTGCTCGGCGCTGCCAACAGCGCCGATTATATCAATCACACCAAGAACTTCCCCCGGGGGCCGAATGTTATTCTGATCACGATCGATGCGATCAGGCCGGATCACCTGGGCACCTACGGCTATTCGCGGCCGGTGACACCGAATATCGACAGGTTGGCCCGAGAGGGGATTCTCTTCAGTCACAGCTACACTGTGTCCCCGAGAGAAACTCAAGCCATTTCGTCAATTCTAACAGGAAGATATCCGAGGGCCATGGGAGTGCAGGCACTGTGGGATCAACTCGGAGCGGAGGAAGTCACTATGGCCGAGCTTCTCCGGGACCGAGGCTACGGGACCGGGGCTTTCGCCTCTCTTCTACCACCGGTCGGGGACAGCGGTTTCAGACAGGGATTCGATCACTGGGAAACGGCCAATCGATTTCAGGCTGACCGTGTGACCGGGGCCGCCATCGACTGGATTTCCGAGAGGAACAAGAGACCATTTCACGCGTGGCTTCATTATTCCGATCCCTCCATGCCCTACCGTTCCGCCACAGGATCGGCCGAGTTCGACTATGGGCCCACGCGGGGGTGCCTGGTCTTCGGGCATACGATGCTCGACAGCGCCGTTGTCGATCGGGCACTACAGCTATACGATGAAGAAATCCGGTTCGTAGACAGACAGATCGGGCGTCTCATCAGTTTCCTGGAAGAGACCGATCGGCTCCATAACTCCCTCATTCTCCTGGCCGGGACAACCGGTGAGAGCTTCGGTGATCATGATTATCGATTCGATCACGGCGAGTATCTCTATGACTCTGGGATTCAGGTGCCGTTCATCCTGTCGGCAGCCAATCTTCCGAAGAGAATCATCGAGAGCCAGGTGCGTACCATCGATCTCTTTCCGACGATGATCGACGTACTTCATTTCGATCCGTTGCAGGATCTGCAGGGGAAGAGCCTTCTCGGTGTGATCGAACGGCCGGAGACGCACGATGATCGCGTTCTCTATGCTGAGTCAGGTGAGTCCCTCACTCCACGATTTAACTCCGGACGGCCGGTGGCTACCGTGCATGGAAAGCTCCGGGCCATTCGGACAGGGGAATGGAAGCTGATCGTCACACCGGGAGGCGGCGATCGAACATTTGAGCTTTACAACATGCTGGAAGATCCGGCTGAATCTCTTAACGTGTGGCAGGAAGAGAGCGGTGTATCACAGGAGCTTCAAAACAGGCTCGATTCATGGTTAAAAGAAACCCCCGCTCCGCCATGGAACGGGGGTCCTCCTCCGGACTGGGTTCTGGATAACCGGCTCCCGGTTATCCCTGAAGCACTTCCCGAAACTTCGCCGTAAGCGCCGGAGCGATCTCAAAGAGATCTCCGACAATGCCATAGTGCGCCACGTTGAAAATCGGCGCGTTCTCATCTTTGTTTACAGCCACAATCGTATCAGCTGTTCTCATTCCGGCAAGATGCTGGATAGCGCCGGAGATGCCGAGAGCAATATAGAGCTTCGGCTTGACGGTCTTCCCGGTCTGCCCCACCTGGTGAGGGTAGGCGATCCAACCGGAATCGACGACAGCGCGGGAAGCGCCGACCGCTCCCCCGAGTACGTCGGCCAGATCCTGGATCACCTTGAACCCTTCGGCTTTTCCAAGACCGCGGCCACCTGATACGATGACATCAGCGTCGAGTAGATTGATCGTCCCCCCCGCATCCGGGATGAACTCGAGTACTTTCACCCGGGGATCGCCCTCAGGAAGAACTGGCGCCACCTCTTCCGCGGAAACCCCTCCCCCCCCCGCATCCGGTACGGGAAAAGAATTCGGCCGCACGGAAAAAACCTTCGCGCCGGGTGAACAGTTTTCGACTACCGCAGTTCGGTTCCCGCCGAAACAGGCGCGCGTCCCAAGAAGAGTGTCCCCGTCCCACTCGAGTTCGGTGCAGTCCTGCACGGCCCCCCCGCCGAATGATGTGGCGAGCGCGGCAGCGAGTTCGCGGCCATCGGCGGTAGCCGCTATCAGAATTACGTCCGGCTTTCGATCCCCTGCCAGATGAGATATTGCCGAAACATAGAAATCGGCAGTGTATGTTTCGAGACGGGGATCCGTCATGGTGATCACCGAACCGGCGCCGGATTGCGCCATTTCGTCAGCGACTCCATCGGCTGAAGCTCCGCAATAGACCCCTGTGACCGCGGAAGAATCTCCCCCGGCCAGCCCGTTCGCTTTCCCTAGAATTTCCCGGGTCGCGCGCGAAATCCCACTTTTCCCGCGCTGTCCGATTACCCAAATCGACTGAGCCATTGAAATTACTCCCGCTCTACAGAATTTTCTTATCCATGATTTTGCCGACCAGTTGCTCGGCCACTTCTTCGGGCGTGCCTTCGATCATCTCACAACCGGATGGTGGTGGTGGTGGATCGAAACTCCTCATTCGAGTCGGAGATCCTGATGGGCCGACACGCTCTGCCTCTTCGCCGATGTCGGCTATGCTCCAGACGGGCACCTCCCGTTTGGACGCCTTCCGAATACCCATGAGTGACGGATAGCGCGGCTCATGAATCCCCTTCACTACAGTAATCACTGCGGGAAGCGTCGCCTCGACCACCTGGCTGCCGCCGTCGATCGAACGGACGACCCGGATCTTCTTGTTTTCAGGGTCGAATTCGCGGACTTCGTTTACATAGGTAAGGACAGGAATGTCGAGATGCTGTCCGAGAGCGGGACCGATCGCATAAGAGTTGTCGTCAGCCGCCCTCTCGCCGACAACGATGATATCGTAGTCGCCTGATTTCTTCGCCGCCCCCGCCAGTAAACGGGCCGTCGCATAAGGATCGCTGCCCGAAGCGGCCTCATCATGTACCAGAAAAGCCTCGTCGGCTCCCATGGCGAGAGCCTCCTTCAGGATCTTCTCGGCCCGGGGCTCGCCGGCGGTTATTGCGATCACCTCGCCGCCGCTCTTGTCCTTCAGCTGAAGAGCCGTTTCAATCGAATAGGGATCGATCGGGTCCGTCAGGAATGCCCCCCCCTCACCGGACGAGAGCTGTCCATCGGACGTCACGCTTACACCGTCAGGGGTTTCCGCTACCTCCTTGACGAATACAATCGCTTTCATGGTTCCTCCAAACTCGTATTCGGGATTGCAGAAAAAGGCCGCCGGGTAGCCAGGGTATCTCGGTGCCGTTGCTACGAGCGCCTGTCACGCGTTCGTTCCTGGCGATTCGCAGAGATCCAAAAAGTAGCACCGGCCCCCAGGGCTGTCAAGAATCAGCCGGGAGGCGGACCTGCCATCCAAGCGCCCGGCCGTTGCTCGCCCTGTGCCTCTCCACGCCAGTCGACCCTCCTCCCGAGGAGCCGCTGCGGGACTCCTGCAGTTCTGGGGACACAATACGTAACTCCGCCAGAACGGGGCGTGGGAGTTACGTATTGTATCCCCAGAACTGAATAGATTTCACCGGCGGAGAACTCGATCTTGTAGCGAAGTTCGGGTTGAACGTTTCAATTCTCATTCTCTTCCGGGTTGTTTATAGGGCGTTGCATTTTGTGAGGGGTGGTTAGTTCCTGACCGCCATTACGGCGGTCGAAAACCGGCCGGTTTGATTCGGGCATAAAGATATCGTCTGATTCGGCGGAAGCCTGCCGAGTCGGAGTAGCCAGGCTCCCGGCTCGCAAAGTCATGCAGGGAGGAGTAGCCCAGCTCGAGATAGAGTCGCCGGCGTTCCACTTCAATCAGCCGATGGACGATTCGAAGCCTAACCGATCGTTCGGTGCGTATTTCATATTTCAGATCGCGAATGAGTTCCTGGTCGGATAGTGGCGAGAAGTTCTGCTTGTTCAATAGTCATCCCCCTTCATCATCAAGCCTGACGTGATAGGGTCGTGGTCAGAGTATATACCCTGTTTTTCTGACTTCGAGGGAGGGTCAAGATGGCGCAAAATGGGCTCAGGGAGCGATCAGAGTGGCAGAAATGAAATTTCTTCAGACGAAGAGCCTGGGAGAGGCTTCTCCGGTTATTCTCGCAAGGCGCATGTGGGCTAGGCGATTGATACCTCAAAAAGGTGGCAATCATTATCCTGAATTCCGTCTACCTGGGCTGGCTCCCGACGGCCGGTCAAAGTGGAGAGCTTGTCCAATATTGAAGATGTGACCCCGTTGTTGTTACGGCCGCCGCCCGCTATCGACCTCCCGTCTGGAATCACCAAATTCCCGTTTATCGCAATAAATCTTGTAAAGTAATCATTCATGTGCGATAATGGTGCTCCACAAGTTCGAAGCTGACTTTCGGCCCCCTGCTCCCCTCGTGAATCGATCCCCTCGCACTTTTGCGCCGATGAGGGTCCGAACACGTGTCATGAGCGGGGGGCCGCCTTTTCTTCTTCAGGAACTCTAGGAACACAGCTCCCCGGACGGTGTATGATCGTCGTGAACCCCACTCGACGGAGGATGTCATGCGCTTTCCGGCTCGTATCACCTACCTGTTTGTTTTGTTGCTTTTTCTCACGCCCCCTCTCCCCCTTCAGGCTCAGGATTCCTCACCCGGCTGGCTCGGCGTGCGAATCCAGGCACTGAATCCGGATCTCGCGGAGGGGTTCGGCCTCGAGTCTGATCGGGGAGTGCTCGTCTCTACAGTAGCTCCGGGGAGTCCGGCTGAATCGGGCGGCATTGAACCGGGCGATGTCATTCTGGAACTCGGCGGGAAAAGCGTCAGGAACGGGGAGCAGTTTGTGCGGGAGGTCAGGAAGCTTGCGCCAGGCCGGAAGGTCCCCTTCTCCATCCATCGGGGTGGAAAGATCGTGACACGCATGATCGAGATCGGTGCCAGGCCGGGGGGCACGCCGGAACGGGAATCGCCTCCCCCCCCTCCCATACATCCATCTTTCAATCCGCGGAATTTGATCCCGCCCTCCTCAACCTATCTCGGTGTTCAGATCCAGAATCTGGATGAGGCGAACCTCGCCTCCTACTTCTCTGTAGATGTAAACGGCGGCGTTCTTGTCACGGGAGTTGAACCGGACAGCCCGGCGGCCGAAAGCGGGATCGAAGGGGGAGACGTGATCCTGCAGATTGAGGACCGGCCGGTATCGACAGTGGCTGATCTTCGAAAAGAACTCTCCCTTATGGAACCGGGTGATGAAGTCGCCATCGAGATTCTGCGTAGGGGAAAAGAGAAGACAATCGAAGTTACGCTGGGCGGGAACCGGCCGAACTCGTTGCTTCGCCGTTTCGGCGGAGGGGGACAGCGGGGAGGCGCTCATGTTCAGGTGATGCCGTTCAAGATTGACGAGCAGCTGGACAAGCTCCGCGAAGAGATCAGGGAACTCCGCGAAGAGGTCAGGAAACTGAAAGAGCAGATCTGATCGAATGCTGTTCGAGACTACCCTTCCCGGCGGACGGGTGATACTTTCTTCGTTATGAATCAGCAAACTGGCCAGAATGCGTACGGCATGACTGAAATCCGGGTCCGTTATGCCGAAACCGACCAGATGGGGATCGCCTACTACGCAAACTACCCGGTCTGGTTCGAAGTCGGACGGGGCGCCCTCATGCGATCCGTCGGCGCCCCGTATTCGGAGATGGAAGCGGACGGGGCCATTCTTCCCGTCTCCCGAGTGCAGTACAGGCTCATCTCTCCCGCCCGCTACGAAGATCTGCTGACCATCCTGACCCGGGTCGACAAGATCCGATCAAGAAGTGTGGAATTCAGCTATGAGGTTCGGCGTGACACAAGACTCCTGGCCACAGGGACCACGCAACACATATGCGTAGATCAAAATATGAAACCTCGCTCTCTGCCTGACCGCCTCCGCCTCGCCCTATGCGGGTGCCCGGACCGATGACCGGCCGGGGGGAGTCAGCAGTTGTACTACTGAGCGGCGGTATGGATAGCCTGGTAACTACGGCGTGGGCGGCCCGCAATCACGATCTGGCGTTGCTCCACGTCTCGTACGGGCAACGAACCGCCGATCGGGAGAAACAGGCGTTTCTCGACATCGCTGCTCACTATGGAGTGGAGCAGACGCTGGTCCTCAGCATTGACCATCTGAGGGTGATCGGGGGGACCTCCCTCATCGACCGGTCCATCCCCCTCCGAACCGAGGGCGTCCAGAAAGACGTAATCCCTACGAGCTACGTCCCGTTCCGGAACGCCCATCTCCTTTCTATGGCCGTCTCCTGGGCCGAGGTCCTGGGGGCCGGTTCTGTCTGGATCGGAGCAGTGGAGGAAGATTCATCCGGGTACCCCGATTGCAGCGAAGCGTTCTTCAATGCGTTCGGCCGGGCGGTTGGCCACGGGACAGCGGCCGGGAATATCGAGATTCGTATTCCGCTCATTCATATGTCCAAATCCTCAATTGTTACCAGAGGAATTGAGCTGGATGCCCCGTTCGATTTGAGCTGGTCATGTTACCAGGCGACCGAGAGCGCCTGCGGCGTGTGTGATTCCTGCAGACTTAGACTGAATGCGTTTAAAGACAATAACTTAGACGATCCTATTTCATATGCTATTAATCGCATATAAAAATCAGATTGATCAAATGTGAATTTTCGAAACAGAAGTGCCCTGGTCATCGTCATTATTAGTAGATAGATTGATGGTACCGGAGAAAGGGAGATTGTGATGTTCGAATTACTGGTCCTTTTCGGGCTGATTGTGTTCGTCGGCCTGTTTATCAAGATCGGTGCTCTGCTGCTCCATATCCTCTTTGTCCCCCTTCAGATCATCGGCACCCTGATCCTGCTGCCGTTCCAGATTGTCGGCGGCCTGATCGTCGGGCTGGTGGCGATCCCGGTGGCCCTGCTGATGGGCCCGATACTGATCGGCGGGATATTGCTGGCGGTCGGTCTCGCAGTTGCCGTGGTGTTTACTCTGCTTGGCGGGATCTTCTGCCTGCTGTAGCCGGGGCTATGGCCGGTCAGAAGAGGAAGGTGATGTCGAAGACAGGGGTAAGGAAATCGTAGTTCCTCTCGTCGAGCCCGAGGCCGATCCCTAGCAGATACGCCGCAACACCGACCGAAACGTCATCCGTAATCAGTGTGGAGAGACCGACGAACGATCCGACATGGATCAATGTGTCTTCGCCGCCATCCCCGCTCGGTACGTCGGTCTTGATCGCCGCTGACACCCCGATCTCGAGCGGGATTCCGCGATATTCATACGGCCTGAGGGCGAACTTGGAGCCGAGAAGAAATCGAGTCTTGTCAAGATCCTCGATCTTCAGCCCCCCTTCCAGAAAAAAGCTGTAGGCGCTGTAGCGGATTGTGACCAATCCGTCGATCTGCGGGTAGAGTGAATAGCCGGCCCCCACACGATCAGTCGATGCCCTCGCAAGGCAGGGCAGGGTCATCGCAATCAGTGCGGCCACTACCCAGATTCGCCGATACATGACTTCTCCTCCACTCGGACAGGCGACCGCGGCCCCGAAATCGGCCCGATCTTCAGAACTGCTGCTCATCTCACGACGCCACGGATTGTAGGGATGGGCTCTGTTGCGTTCAAGGGGTTTCCCCGTGCGTCCACCGCTCGGGAGCCCTTGTGATATACTGTGATTCGGAGGAGTTTCCTGCAATGGATAGGCATCGAAACGCCGGGAATGCCGGAAGATTCGTTCTCGTCGTCATAGTTGAGTACATCGTGCTCGTGCTCTCCTTCGTCGTTTTGATCCGGACGCTTCAGGCCTCCCCGGCCCAGGTAGCGAGCGCCGCCGGAATCTTGTTTGCCCTGTTCACCCTTCTGAATTTCTTCCTCGCGTCCCGGCTGACCGGCAAGAGCGCTCCTCCTCCCTTGGCTGCCCGACATCTGCGGCTCCTTCGTGACGAGTTTCTCTATCTTCGCTGGTACTTCGACGAGATCCTCGAGACCATGAGCTCCGGAATACTCGTTGTTGACCGGGCCCTCACCGTACGCTCCATGAATCACGCCGAATGTCATCTGCTGACACTAAAAGAGAAAGAGGAACTGATCGGAAAGCCGTTTCGCTTTCACCCCCTTTCCAGTGAGATCTACACGGGGGAGATTTACGCCTACAGGGGGAAGCCGCTCATCGACATCCTCGATTCGTGCGTGCAGAGGGGAGAATCGATTCTACTGGAAGGAATCCGATTCAAGCAGGGGAACGGATCAACGCCGAAACCGATCAATATGCGCATCTATCCCTGGAAGAACAGGCAGGATGAGACCGAACGGCTCGTCATTCGAATGGATGACAAGAGTGTTCCGAAAGAGAAGCGGGATGCGATCGATCTCGAGAAGGTGCTCGCCCGGACGCCTCCTCAGATAGAGGATCTTCCGGCACCTCTCGCTGAATCCATCGGCCTCACGCTGCAAGAGGACTGTGAGACCGTGAGAGACCACCTGGAAGCGCTTCTTGCGTCCTCATCGTCCCTCCACCAGCTCCTCGACGGTGAGGATGACGGTCCGGAGGCCGAGTTTCTCCTTTTTGAGATGCAGGTACGGAAGATCATGGATATCATCCGGCGCATGGAAGCAGAAATCGGCAAAGGGATTTCGTGACCGGACCGGCCGGGATGCTCCGGGGAGAGAGGATCTTCCTCGCCGCTCTACTCCTCGCGGGTTTCATCCTTCACATGGTCTGTCTTCTCCAGCTTCGTGAGAACCCGTTTTTCGAGCATCCGATTCTGGACGAGGCGATTCACTACCAGTGGGCCGCCGCATGGGCGGACGGGGAGGATTGGTTTCCCGGCGAGCCCTTCTTTCGTGCCCCCCTCTACCCTCTGTTCCTCTCGTTTCTGTTCCGCCTGTTCGGCCCCGGTTTTCTCGCCGTTCGAATCGTCCAGGTTCTGATTGCGATCTGGAATCCGGTACTCGTTTACTTTCTCGGTCGCCGCCTGTTCAGCCGGACGGCGGGCGGATTGGCCGCCGCCATGTTCGTTTTTCACGGGATGACGATCTACTTCAATCTGAGCCTGCTGATTGTTTCGATCCTGTTGCCCCTCGATCTCCTCCTACTCCTCTTCCTGCTTCATGGAGCGAAGGAAGAGAGTGTCGCCGATAAGCGGCCGGGAAGTGTGGGGCGACCGACCATGTGGCTTCTGGCGGGCCTGTTTCTCGGCCTCTCGGCGATCGCCAGACCGAACATACTGCTTTTCGGGGCTTGTCTCCCATTCTGGATCGCCGCCCTCCCCGGTCGCCGCCATAATCGACTCGGGCGAGCCATCCTGCCGTTCCTGCTCGGAACCGCGCTCCCCATTCTCCCTGTCTTTCTCCATAACGTTTCGTCGGGCGATCCCGTGCTGATCGCCTGGCAGGGAGGGACGAATTTCTATATCGGAAACAACAGGGAGTCTGACGGGATGACAGCCATCGCACCGGGAACAGACGGGACATGGTGGGGAGGATACGGCGACCTGATCCGAATTGCCGAAACTTCCCGGGGGAAGCGCCTCGCGAGAAGCGAGGTTTCCAGCTACTGGTTCGGTGAAGCCTGGCGATTCATGCGCGAAGATCCGGAGAGCGCAGCTCGACTGATGCTTAAGAAGTCGGTCATTCTCGCCGGTGATTTCGAGGTGAGCAACAATCAGGGCATTTACTTTCTGAAACAATATTCGACGCTGCTGACGGTTCTCACCGTTTTCGGTTTCGGGATCATCCTCCCCCTTGGCGGCGCGGGCGCCATGCTGATTCGATGGAACCGTGAAAATGGACTGCTCGCTCTTTTCCTACTGTCATACGCCCTCTCCATCGTCCTCTTCTTCGTAACGGCACGATACAGAATGCCGCTAATCCCCCCTCTCCTTCTGCTCGGTGCGGCCGGCCTGCTGCAAATCGGCCGCGCTTTCAAAAGGGAAAGTTTCCCCCGCATGATCGCGGCAGCCGGGGTTCTTATGGGGCTCGGAATTATCGCCAACTCCAATCCGTATGGCCTCGAGCAGGGCCGGATGACGCAGGGTTTCTACAATGTGGGGGTCGTTTACCTGACGGAAGGCCGGTACGACGAGGCGACCGCCTGGTTCGAAAAGGCTCTGGCCGAAGACCCCGGCTATCGAAACGCCCGCTACGATCTGGGGCTCTGCCATGTGCATGCCGGTCGGCCTGTTGACGCGGAACGGGAATTTCGCGAGCTGGTCCGCCTCTACCCGGAATTCGCCGAGGGAAGGCAGGAGTTGTCCGGTGTTCTCGTACGAACGGGACGCCCCGGAGAAGCTCTCCAGCAGATGAATGAAGCGATTCGTATTCGGCCCGATCATCCGGACGCACTTTGGAACCGGGGTCTTCTGCGGGACAGTATGGGGGATAGTGACGGGGCAGGCGCTGACTGGGAGCGCGCCCTATCGATTCTTCTCGCCCGGGGGGAAAAGAACCGCGCCCGGGAATGGACTACCCGGCTCGAAGCATCAGGAGTCGACACCGTCCGGGTTCAGGCGCTTCGCCGGGTCGGTGAGCAACTTTAAGTCGGGCCAACCCTTGATCCGGATCAGGTTTTCTCTGGCTCCCCTCCCGTTCCCTTTCTATACTCAATGTGATCATTGATGTTTGTGACCCCCGAGCCGAGGAATAGACACTTGTACAGAAACGATCCGATCCTCTCCATGATTTTACTTGGATGCCTGATTGCATTCGGATTCGGAGCCGCGTCCGGCTCTGAGAGCGAGAAAGCGGACGAAATCATCGGCCTCTTCATGGCTCCCTGCTGCAAGCACAGCTACCTGAAAGATCACACTTCAGGAGGGGCTGAGGCGATGAAGGCGGAGATTGCCGCATACATCGAGGAGGGAAAAGGGGAAGAGGAGATCCGACAGATCTACGTCGGGAAATATGGTGAGATCATTCTGGCGGAACCGGTTCCGGAGGGGATCAACCGCCTGGCGGTCATCGCACCGATTGCGGCTCTCCTTGCCGGCCTGGTCGTCGCTGTCTCGGTGGTCAGACACCAGAGACGGCACGGAGATGCACTCAAGGAATCCGGCAGGATAAAAGCGTCCCCCCCGCCGGATTCGAATGATGATGAGATTGAACGGCTCATCCGGGAAGGGGACGAACAGGTTTGAGTCACCCGGGCCCCGGCCGATGAACATACTCCGCATCGCCACGGTCCTCACGATTGTTCTTCTGTTGTTCTTCCTGCCCGATCCCGATCAGGACTATCTCTTCGAGCGGAGCCTCGATCAGCTTCTGGAACGTCCCGCCTCTGCAATCGAAGCGGCCGGAACCGTGACGATCACCGTCCATGTCGAAGGGGCTCGAAGCACATCTCTGAAAGATAGGGCAGCAAGTATCCTGGCTGACAAAGCAGGAGACCCCGGGCGAATCATCCCCCGAGGGGGGACGCCGATGGACATCACGCTGGAGGCCGATACCGGCGCCCCGTCCATACGCTGGTCGATCGGCGGGAGTCAGGAAGAGAGAGAAACCGCTCCACGAATCGACTGGAAGGCTCTGCTGCCACCTCTGATCGCCATCGTTACCGCCCTCCTGTTTCAGAAGACGATTCTCGCTCTTTCGCTCGGAGTCTGGCTCGGAGCGACGATCCAGTCGGGCGGAAACCCGCTTACCGGACTCTGGATGTTCTTTCGCACCTATGTAATCCAGCAGGCCCTCATGGATACTTTCCGCATCGAGATCATCGGCTTCGTAATCGGCCTGGTGGCTCTTGTCGGTGTGATCAGCAAGGGAGGGGGCGTCCAGGGAATGATGGAGAAGATTACAGGCCTCGTGAAGTCGGCGAGGTCGGCGCTCATCTCCACGTTTCTGATGGGGCTTGTCATCTTCTTCGACGACTACGCGAATACGATCCTGGTGGGGAACACCATGCGCCCCCTGACCGACAAGATGCGGATCGCCAGGGAGAAACTCGCCTATATTGTCGATTCCACAGCAGCACCGGTCGCCGGGATCTCCATGCTCTCGACGTGGGTCGCTTATGAAATCAGTCTTTTCTCGGAACAGCTCGTCGAGGTCGGAATCAGCGACAATCCGTATTTCATTTTTGCGAAGACGATTCCCTTCCGGTTCTACTCGCTCTTCACTCTGGTCTTCATACTGAGCGGGATTCTGCTGCGACGGGATTTCGGTCCCATGCTGACTGCGGAGCGGAGGGCGAGAACGACCGGAGCGCTCAGCAGACCGGGTGCGCGTCCCATGGTTTCGGACGCCATGACCCGGGTGCAATCAAAAAAAGGGATTCCGTTTCGCTGGTTGAACGGCTTTCTTCCTCTTGCAACCGTGATTGCCGTCACTCTCTTTACTATGTGGCAAAGCGGGAACCAGGCCCTTGCCGAGCCCTATGCAATTTCCGGTCTCTTCTCTCTCACGGCGATCCGCGACGTCATGGCTCTGGCAAGTTCAACCAAGGCGATCGCACTCGGCGCATGGAGCGGGTTTTTTCTCGCTGTCTTTCTCATGCTGAGCCAGAAACTCCTCAGCGTTCGTGAGGTCGCAGCCGCAGCGTTCAGCTCTACGAGAGCATTGTTCTTCGCCGTGGTCATTCTCATCCTAGCCTGGTGTATCGGCGGGGTCTGCAATGACATGGGGACGGCCTACTACCTCGTCGCGCTCTTCAAACAGGCCATTTCGCCGCTCGCCTATCCGATCGTTCTATTCGCGGTCTCCTGTCTCGTTTCATTCTCTACCGGATCCTCATGGTCCACCATGGCGATCATTCTACCGAATGCCGTCATTCTGGCCCATCTTCTCGGTGCGGACGGACCGATCGGCGCCTTCGGCCTCACAATTGTCTCGATCGGTGCCGTGCTGGAAGGTTCGATTTTCGGTGATCACTGTTCACCACTTTCCGACACCACGATTCTGTCTTCGGTAAGCTCGGCCGCCGATCACATCGATCATGTAAAAACACAGATCCCTTACGCGTTGACCACCATGATCGTCGCCGTGGTCTGCGGATACATCCCCGCCACTCACGGTTTTCCCGCGCCCCTCTCTCTCCTGTTCGGAACAATCGTGATCGTTCTGGTGATTCGTGTATTCGGTCGACCTCCGGGAGAGATCGTCGAGCAGAAGTAGATGCGGAATCAATCGACGTAGCCGAGGCCGCGCAGAACTTCCCTTGTCCGGGGATCGAGAATCTCAGAAATCGGTTTGTCATCCCGCCGCCAATCGGCGAGCACCCCACGGAGCTCCTTCGCCCGTTCCCGCTCGAGCGACAGGAGATTCGTCAATTCACCCGGGTCATTTTCGAGATTATATAATTCCTCACCCCGCTCCGATGTGGTGACGAACTTCCAGTCACCCTTCCGAACCCCGCCCGGTCCTCCACCGGCGAGGAGAGATCGCTCGAGAAACATGTAACTCGATGGCCTGGTCGATCCGAAGAGGAGCGGAACGAGGCTGGAGCCGTCCCACGTCCCGGCTCCATCGATCTCGAGGAGATCGAGAATGGTCGGTACGAGATCGACAAGGGAAACGGGGCCGTCAACGGAAACTCCCGCCGGAACCCGGCCGGGCCAGTGCATGATCAACGGGACATGAAGGGAAGGCTCATAAAGAAATCGCGAATGCCCGAAATAGTAGCCGTGCTCGTTCATCGATTCGCCGTGATCGCCTGTCAGAATAACGAGAGTCCGGGCGAGGACCCCTCTCACACGGAGAAGATCGATCAGGCGGCCGATCTGATGATCGACATAGGATACCTCGCCCTCATACAGAGCCACCGGATACTCCACATCGGTGACCCCTCCCAGAAGGAGATATCCCGGAAGGGAAACGCCTTCCAGCGACCGGTTCTCCGGATCTCTCTCAGCGCCATTGTAGTACATCCTTCGATAAGGACCGGGTGCCGCGTAAACGGCATGTGGATCGAACAGATGAATCCAGGCGAAAAACGGACCGTCTTCCCGTTCGAGCCAGAATGAGAATGCGTCCACTACCTTCTGAGCGATTCGCTCCGTCCTTTGCACTTCGCCGTCGCGGGAAGTGAAGCCATCGGTCAGATAGTCATCATAGTGATCGAACCCCCGGGCGAATCCGAACTTCTCCAGCAGAGGAAATCCGGCAACAAATGCGGCTGTCGTAAATCCCTCACTCCCCAGAATGTCAGGCAGAACAGGAAGAGATTGATTGAGGGCCACGCCGTTCTGCCTCATGCCGTGATGCTTGGGGTAGAGGCCCGTCAGAATGCTCGCGTGGGCAGGTGACGTCTCGGGAATGGGGGATACGCACTCTTGGAACAGCGCGCCGCGCCGGGCCAATCGATCCATATGGGGTGTCCGCATACCGGACGCCCCGTAACAGCCCAGACGGTCGGCCCGCATGGTATCGATCGTAATCAGGAGGACGTTTTTCTCCCCATCGCCGCTGCACGAAAGAACGACCAACAGAAGAGACAGGGCAAGAAAGATCCTGATCACGACAACACCGCATACTTTTTGCGTGGGCGGAATGACATCTCGGTCCCCCGATTGTACATCGAGAACGGGCTCGAATTCGACCGGGAATGCAGAAGGAGGCGGATCCACCCGGACCCGCCTCCCCTGCTATTACCGACCGATCAGTCAGCTAGCGACGTCTGCGCGTAGCTTTCTTCCTGGCTTTCTTGCGCGTAGTTTTCTTCTTGGCCTTCTTGCGCGTAGCCTTCTTTTTGGCCTTTTTGCGCGTAGCCTTCTTTTTGGCCTTTTTGCGCGTAGCTTTCTTTTTGGCCTTTTTGCGCGTAGCCTTCTTTTTGGCCTTTCTGCGCGTGGTCTTCTTTTTGGCCTTTCTGCGCGTGGTCTTCTTCTTGGCTTTCTTGCGCGTAGCTTTCTTTTTGGCCTTTTTCTTCTTGGCCTTCTTCTTAGTGGCGCGCTTCTTCGCTACCTTCTTCTTACGAGTGGCTTTCTTTCTCGTCGTCCTCTTCTTCGCAACTTTCTTCTTGCCGGCTTTTACTTTCCGCCGAGCAGAAGTTTTCTTTCTGGTGGCCACGTTAATTTTCCTCCCTGTTTGAAGGCTTAGTACTAAACCTTCACTTCACACATCAGAGTCGTCGCGACAACTTTGTTACTCCGCACCTCACCACCACAACCCCTTTCTATCTCAAGCCCGGATCCGTTTCAGACCTCCGAGCGCTCTGTTTCATCTCCTCTTTTACCGATTCACCAATTCCGCATTCAATTTATGGATTTTCAAAAAAAACCTGTCAATGTTTTTCTCACAGTAGTTTGACATTTTTTTGAGGGCCATTTTCGCTCCAAGCGAGCTCACAGTGATCACGTAGCTCGCAATTTGCACATTTTATTCGAAAACCATTCACAGGACATCGATCGAGTATCCCGAGTCGACACAAGGAAAAGTCGAAACGGACGGGATCGTTTCTGTCGAACTTGCGTAGCGATTCCGTGAAGCTTTCCGCCCCGTTCCAGGTTGCCGTCTTGATCCGAATGAACCCGAGCCGCCTGCCGATGCGAAGCAGGTGAGTATCGAGAGGAACGATCAATTCCGATGGTTGGACCTTGTTCCAGACACCGCAATCGATTCCGTCGTCCGGACGCACCATCCATCGGAGAAACAGATTCCATCGCTTGCAAGCGCCTCCATTGGCAGGATCCGCCAGGAGAAATCGGAGACCATAGGACCGATCGCCTTCACCATCGGGGAAGATCGGCTCTAATGAGATCGAATTCAGATGGCGAACCATTGCCCCCAATCGGGTCTTCGTATCCCCTTTTCCGGCTACGAACAGGTTTTCGACACTTTGATGCGATTGATAAACCTTTTTCAATATGAGGAGAAGAGCGGCCAGATCCCGTCCCGTATGGAACCGGTATCTCAAGTCGGCCATTCGCGAGAGGAAACGTTCGGGATCGAACCGCAGTATCGACCGCCCTGGATGGGGACCGAGTTCATTGAGAATGAGAGAAACATGCCGTCGAATCGATTCGACACGGCCATAGGCGAGCAGGGCTGTCAGAAATCCCGCCACCTCTCGATCCTGGCTCGTTCGGTATCGGCGGACAAGCGGGAGGGGATCCGTATCAAGAAAAGAGGGGACCGAGTACTTCTCATAGACCGCCTGCAGAAATCTGCCTGTACTGTTCAACGGAAAAATCCCCTCTCCGAATCAACTGAGAGGAGAACATATCTCTCCGGCTGCTCTCGAACCAGTCAAACCGATCACGGGCAATGCCAATGCCCAGGTACCCATCGGTATCCGTGCCGCTTTCCTTCCCAGCGCCAATGACCTGCGTTCCAGGTTGACCCGGGGCAGGGGGTGCCCTGCCGGATCTCGGCCCGCGGCGGAGGGGGTGCCGGCCGCCGGTAGGCGGCACAGCTCGAAAACAAGAAACCGGCAAGAAGAGCCAGGACCATCGTGTATCGCATAACCGTCGACCTCCGTAGGATGCTTGTGTTACCCGAATGGGAATGCAAGTGGGATGCCAGACCGCCCGCGAACCGATTTCAGCTAACCGAGGCCCAGGCTTGCATGTAGAACGGTCCTTTCGGAAAGGGTATGCTGCCGGTAATACCAAATCGTCCATTTTGCGATCGGTTCGTTCCGATTTGCACGAATAGGAGCCAGGACGGATCGATGCTGATGGATCGGCGCACAGTCTGGGCTTTCGCCCTTTTTATCCTGTTCGGATTGCTCTTCGGCCTTTCCGCGTGTCGAGATGTTTACCTGGGCGACTCGGGCGAGCTCATCCATGCTGCTTATCGGCTCGACATCCCACACCCACCCGGCTATCCGCTCTATGCGCTTATCGGAAGACTCTTCACTCTTCTCCCTTTCGGATCGATAGCGTTCCGGCTGAGCCTTTTCTCGGCAGCGGGGGCCGTCGCTTCAGTCCTGCTCCTCTTTCGACTGGGACTTCGTTTCGCAAGACCACCGTTCGCGTTCTTCGGTGCGGCCCTTTTCGGTCTGTCGGGACTTCTTCGAGACCAGGCCGGAATCGCTGAAGTCTACGGGCCTTTTCTGGCTCTCTATCTCGCAACGTGGCTTGCCCTGCTGAGCGGGGGGCGGCGATTCACACTTCTCGCCTTCTTTCTTGCAGGACTCGCCCTGACTGCCCACCCGATCGCCCTCTCACTTCTTCCCGTGCTCGTTATCCGGATCATTCGCTGGCGAAGAAGCGCTCCCGCCGCTCTCCTGCTTCTCATTGCCGGTCTCTCCGTCTTTGCCTACATCCCGATTCGCTCGTCACTCGATCCATTTGTGGATTGGGGGAACCCGGAATCGGCGGGGGCCCTGCTGGATCATGCTACGCGGACCCAATACGCCGGGGTGCTGCAAGCCGACCGATCGATCGCTCTTCTAGCCGCCGACCTTGAAGCTGTCACGGGTTCGTTCATCAGGGACTCCATTCCCCTCCCATGGATCCCGCTCATTTTTCTGGGATTGTTGACCTTTATGATCAGAAGGAAAAGGGAGATCCTCCTGATCACTGTCGGGCTCTTCCTGTTACTCCCCGGTCTCGCATGGTATTTACGGTTCCCTCTTTCTCCGGATCGAGTGGAAGAAAACATTGTCTTCTTTCTTCCCGCGCTGCCCCTTCTGCTGCTGCTTCTCATGTCCGGTGTCGAAGCGATCGCGACGGCCATTCGGGGTACCCGAGCGGCGAACTTCGGCCTGCTGCTGGTTCTGGGGGTCGCCCTGGTGATTCGTGCCGTGGGGAGCGCGGATGATCATAGGTTCGATCGGGTCGACTTACCGGGTTACTATGCCCGTTCTGTTCTCGCCGATCTTCCGAGGTCCGCCCTGCTGAATGTAAGGGGGGACGATATTCTGTTCCCCCTTCTTTATGTCCAGCAGGTGGAGGGGTTCAGAAAGGACGTACGAATCAGGAACCGGTCAGGGACTGTATTCGGCAATAACCAGGCTGATCAACGGAGACCAACGACCGGGCGACATGAGCATCTCTATTCGATTGATCCCTTGCCCGGTTTGATTCCTGACGGACTTCTCTACCGGGCCGCGTCAAGCCCCTCGCTTCCGAAACCACCCAAACCCCCTGGTCTCTCCGGTCTGGCGAGTCTGCTCGAACGATCGACACCGCTTCGATCTCTGGCGATCAATTACCTGGAATCACTTATTCGATCGAATGCCCATGGAGAGGATCAATCGATACAATACCGACGGCGCGCCCTCGAACTGAACGGAACAGAAATTCCCGGAGGGGCGGCCGGTGACCGGATCGCCCGAGCGACCTTGCTTGCCGATTCCGGTCGTTGGAGCGAGGCGGCCTCCCTTCTTGCCGCTGCCGTTCCACCCGGAACGGCGTCACCTGATATGCGCCTCCTTCTTGCGGAGTGGTTCATCAAGTCGGGGAATCGGGAAGCTGGCGTTGATCTCATCAATGAATCGATTCTTGCGGACCCTGATGATCAGGCGCTCGCAGGATCGCTGCTCCTGCTCGCCGGAGAGCCACGCTCCGGCGAGGTACTTCTCCGCTCCGCGCTTGACGGGGACTCACACCAGCTATCCGCTCTCCGTATGTTGCAGCTCATCTCGGAGAAAAGGACAGATCACGTGAACGTCATAGCTTTCGGTCTCCGCGCTCTCCAGATCGATCCGGAGCTATATGATGTCAGGTTGAGAATCGCCCGCGCCTGGGCGGAAGAGGGAAACTCGGCCGGGGCGCTCGCCGAGTGCGAGAAGATCAAAAGTAACTGTGTCGAACCGGCAATCCTCGGGGATGCGAACGAATTGCGCGACCTCCTCCACGCACAATAACTACGTCCTATCATGTCGCGGGCATCCAGCGGGATCTAGCGGGGCAATGACTGACGGCGCAGTTTGTCCAGTCTCTCCCGATTCGCGCGAACGGCCTCTGATCGGGGGTCGAGCAGAAGCGCCCGACCGAATGCGAGGTCAGCCCTCTCATAAGCCCCCCGTGCGGCTAGGCGAACACCGAGCGCCGTCCACGCATCCCCCCTTGTAGGATCGTAACGAACTGCGTTTTCATAATATTCTTCCGCCCCGGCGAAATCACCCCGCTGCTCTCGAATGATACCGAGCGTATAGTGGGCGGCCGCATGCCGCGGACTCAACCGGATCGCCTCTTCCAATTCTTCCTCGGCAAGATCCTGGTTTCTTCGCCCGAGCTCGAGCAACCCGAGATTGAAATGGGCATCCCCATAGTCGGGCGCCAGAACGATCGCACGGTTGAACCAGGCCTCCGCTTCGGTATTCTTCCCCTGTGCGAGCGCCAGCGCACCCAGCGCATTGGGCGCATCAGGATCATTCGGATGCCGGCGATGGGCACGCTCGAAAGCCTTTCGCGAAGCCGGCCAGTCTCCCTCGAGATAAAAGAGGCGCCCCAGGTTGTAATCAGTACGGACATGATTCGTCCCGGCATAAGCGAAAGGATCGAACCATCCCGCCCCGAGTATTACGATCAACACGAAGATCGCTGCTCCCCGTTGCTTTCCCGTGGCAGCGAGGTACCCACTTGTAAAGGCGCCCACAAGGAGCGTCACGAACGGCCATGCGGGCGCCCGATAACGAATGGCGTACACGGTAAGAATGGTCCCGGCTCCATAGGCAAGCAGCGCGGTGATCGGAAAAGCTCCTTCCCCTTTTCGGATAGGCCCGAGTACCAGCGCTGCCATTGCAAGCGCCATCAGGAGTCCCGGGCCGAAGAGGTCAAACCGAAGCAACGGAGAACGCTCGCGAAAGTAGGCCGGATCCTGGCTCGCATCGATCCGATAGGGGGAAAGGAAAAGTACCCCCTTCGCAGCAAGACGTTTCAGGAAGGAAGTCGGATCAGCGGCGATTTCCCCGCGAAGCCGTTTCAGAAAAAAGGCGTTCTCCGCTCGGCTCCCTGAGACTCCGTGCAATGCCGGCAATGCGGTAAGGCGTTCCCATTCGTACCCGGGTCTCACATGAGGAGTGCCGTCGGATCCGATCCCGTTACCGATGTAGAGATTCAAACCGGCGTTTCCCTGTACCGGCAGGATCCCCTCCCCCCTTCCGATATGGTGAGCTGACATAGGGATCAGAGGCATAAGTATGCCGAGGCAGAACAGGAGGGCGGGACGGAATGATCGCGCCCGTACGGCAAGAAGGATCGAGAGGCAAAGAAGCGGCAGGCCGACTCCAGGATGAGTGAGATAGGAAAGCCCTCCGATGACTCCCGCTACTATCATGCGGGGCCGCTCCCGGTCGGGTCGGATCAGCAGATAGATGAGAATGCTGTTCCAGAAGACCTGCAGCAACACAGGCAGGACCTGCGCCTCGAAGTAGAGCATGGGAGGGGAAGCGACCAACAGAAACGCAGCCACGTTCCCCGCCCCCCTTCCGGCGATCACCATTCCGGAACGACGAACAAAAAGGGCGGACGTCGCGAGCAGTAGAATCTGAAACAGATAGATCGGCATGATCTCGTGCGGGTAAAGCGCGACCAGAGGAAGAAGCATGAGAGAATAGACCGGTCCGTGAATCGATATTGATTCCCCGATCGGAAGCCCGGCGAGAAGTCCTCTTGCCTCGGCAAGATACTCTGCCCCATCGATGATCGGATGGCTCAGGAATGGATCGCCACGCAGAAAAAACAGGTGAATCAGTCCGAAACCGACCGCGAAGAAGACGATGATGATGTCATCAATCAGCCCGGATGAGGAACGAATCCTACGATTCACGGCTCACCAGTCGGCCTTTCCCTCGGCGAAGAGCGAAGAACGGCAAAGCTGTCATGACAATGTGGATCAGCCTCATAAGAAGCAGAAAAGATCCGAGCGCGCCCCCTTGTCCGACGGACTGTAGAAAAACCACGAATAGGCCGTCGGCAACTCCGATTCCAGCCGGCGTGGGAGAAAAGAACGCCGAGATATTGAAGACAGCGACCGATGCAACGAGAGTACTCAGGTCGAGCCCGATTCCCACGCTCTGAAAGGTCGCCCACCAGAAGAGGAGGTCGGCGGTCACCGCTGCGATGGTAATCAGAAGAACAATCGATACGGGTCCGGGCAGAAGCATGGCCCGGAACGAGTGCTGCAATGACTCGATTCCCTTCGCGATCTCATCCCGCGACCTGAGGACCGACGCGACAGGCGGGAAGCTATCGAAACGCGCCAGCCAGCCACCGAGCCGCCGCGCCAACGCCATCATCCATTCGTTCCGAGCAAGAAGAACCGCGGCCAGAACGACAAGAACAAGGGCGATCAGAATCGTCCCGAAAGCAAAAGCCGGCAAACGGTCACGAAGAAGGAGAGGGAATGCGATGGCGGCGATGAGAAGGGTCATGAACCCTTCGCTCAAGCGATCATAGGTCGTGAAAGAGAGAAGAGGAGCGCGACTCTCCCTTCTTGACGCGAGGGCGGGCAGAAACTCGCCGAGCCTCCCCGGAGTAAGGGTTCCAAACAGTTTGATCTGAAAATAGAATCCTGCAATGCTGACCCAGTCCGCATGGATTCTCGCGGCACGATGGAAGTACTTCCATTTGGCGATACGGATGATCTGGGAGAGAATGAAGCCGGTTATGGCGATCATAATCCAACCGAAGTCGGCGCCGGCAAGGGCATCCCGCGATTCCGACCAACCGAGACGATGCTCCACATAGAAAAAAAGGGCGAGCCCGACAATCCAGAGAAGTAGACTGCGACGCTTCAATAGGGGGCTTTCTCTTTGCGGGCGAGTACGTAGCGAAGCATGCCGAATGATCTGCCGAGGATTCTATCGGGGGAGTGCCGAAACGGCCACACGCTGATCCCCCCTTCCCCCTCAATCGAAAGGCCTTCATGCAGGCTCAACAATCCGGATCGGCCGAACGGTTTTTCGTAAATCCCGGGCATCACGAATGGCCGGACCAGGGTCCACCACGAATACTTGTTCGGCACGAATGTCGCCACCAGCCCGCCAGGACATAGTGCGGCGATGAAGTTGCCGAGGATTCGCCTCTGCTCTTCCTCCTGAAAATGCTCGAAGAGCCCGTCGGTGAATACCAGATCGTACTTTTCCGCGTGACGCTCGGCGAATGAAGGATCGAGCAGGTCATCGGCCAGGTATTCTTCCGCGCGACCTTTCGTCAATCGGCGGGCCATCTCGAGCGCTTCCTTCGAGTGGTCAAGTGTGCTTACTCGGCAATCTCTGTCAACAAAATGCGCGCTGAAGTAGCCCGAGCCACATCCCGCGTCCAGCACACGAACACCTGGCCTCAAAAAGGGCTCCAGGACGGCTTCCATTCGTCGTTTCGACCAGCTGACACGGGTGAATCGCCCCCCGCGTGCCCCTTCCCAGTATCGATCCCAGTCGCTTTCCTTCATCGCCTTCCGATCGAAATTGAGTTTGTATCGCTCGTATTGTTCTTGACGATAACCGACGGTTCCGGGTGTGTCTACCAGCCTCCCCCGTTGACCCGCTCCTGTCCGGGAAGGTACGATGCGCGCAATTCTTCAGGTGCCGCAGCTCCGGACACCTGGATCGGTCACCGGGAGGCTCGATCATGCCGAAGAGAGATTCATCCCTTCCCCCGTTTCGGAGAGAGATCGAAAGAATCGCCCCCTATCGGGTCGCGACAGCCCCTCATCTGATCAAGTTGAACCAGAACGAGTCCCCGATCGAACTCCCCGCCCGTTTGCGACGGAAAATCCTGACACGACTGGACCGGACCGATTGGAGCCGCTATCCCGACTACCCGGCGGAAGAGTTGACCAGAAGGATCGCCCGTTCGAACAGGGTCGCCATGAATCGCGTCCTCATCGGACACGGTTCGAACGAACTGCTCTATTCGCTCGCCCTCACCACACTCGAACGGCGGAAGACAATAGTCATGCCGACACCCTCCTACCCGGTGACGGCGCTCGCCGCCACGCTTGCTGGCGCGACGATCCGCACCGTTCCACTCCTAGACGACTTCAGTTACGACGTGGGCGCGCTTGTTCGTGCTGTGAGAGAGTACGAGCCACGTCTCGTCTTCCTGCCGTCCCCCAATAACCCGACCGGTACATCGATCGATCGGATCGGTGTGGAGCGGATTCTCCAGGCGGGACGTTCGCTCGTCGTGGTTGACGAGGCATACTTCCAGTATTCCCGGATCCGTCTCTCTTCGCTTCTTCGCCGACATGACAACCTGGTCCTGCTTCGTACGCTCTCCAAAGCGTTTCGTCTGGCAGGACTTCGCATCGGATATATCCTCGGCCATTCTGAAGTCTTGAGCCTGGTGGAACGGGGGAAGCCGCCTCACTCGATCGACATCTTCTCCCAGATTGCCGGCGAGGAACTCTTCGACCACCCCGGCATCATCGATCGAGAGGTCGAGCGAACCGTTCGGGAACGGGAGCGTTTGCGGATACGAATTGACTCGCTCCCGGGTGTGAGAGTATTCCCGTCCGACGCGAATTTTCTCCTCGCGCGATTCCCCGATGGCCGGCGGGTGTATGAGGCGCTCCTCAGCGCCGGTATCCTGGTGCGGCCTGTCGGGCAGGCTCCAGGCACACCCCGGTCACTCCGGAACTGCCTGCGAATTACGATCGGAAAGCGGTCCGAAAACAGGGCGCTTCTCCACGTCCTTGCCGATTACATGATGGAGAGAAGGAATTGAATCGTACCGGCACTCATCCCCGGAGAAATCTTCATGAGTGAAATGGAACTCGACAAGCTTCGCCGCAGGATTCGCCGACTGGACGGGAGAATCCTCGAGCTTGCCCGCAAGCGCATTGACCTCGCGGAAACGATCGGCCGTTGGAAGTTGGCTCACGGCGTTCCCATCAGGAACTACGAGGCGGAACGGGATGTACTCGAACTCGCCGCCGAGCGTTGCTCCGACCTGGGCCTCGACCCGACGCTCGGCCGTGCGATCGCCCGCGCCCTCATCGGGGGAGCGGTGAAAGTACAGGAAGATCTTCATGAGCAGAAATACGACGGAACGAAAAAGCGGATCTCCATAATCGGCGGCAAAGGGAAGATGGGTCAGTGGGTCGCCCAGTACCTGTATTCCCGAGGCCACCGGGTGACGATCCACGATACGGCCGGCCGGCTTCGGGGCTTTCACAATACGAGCCGGCTCGATCGAGCGGTACACGGAGCGGAGATCATTATTGTTGCCGTTCCCCTCCAGCCGGCCGGGCGAATCTACGCGGAAATCCGGGCCATGAAACCATCGGGGACGATCGTCGATCTTCTGAGCCTCAAGTCGCCCATCATGAAGGAGATCGAAAAAGCGCTCGCCGACGGACTTTCGGTGACGAGCATCCACCCACTCTTCGGTCCTGACGTCTACCTGCTCTCCGACAGGATTCTGCTGCTTTGCCGGTGTGGTTCCCCCCGGGCGGATCGAGAAGTGGCTGATCTCTTTGAAGGGACAAGCCTGGATACAGTCGAAATGGATGTGGCCGAACATGACCGGGCAATGGGGATCGTGCTGGGTCTCAGCCATGCGGTGGGATTCGTATTCACCGAAGCGATGGCATTGAGCGGACTGACAAAAACCGATCTCGATCGAGTGGCGACGGTGACCTATGAGAAACAGGTCCGCACTGCCGAGGAATTGGTCGGCGAGAATCCCCGACTCTATTACGACATACAGAAAATGAACCGATACTCTTCCGAAGTCTACTCGCTGTTCGAAAGGGCGTTAACTCGATTCCGAAAGGCCTCGACAAGCCGGTCCGACCGGGCGTTTCTGGCCATGATCAAACGAGGCAGGGAATTCTTCGGCAAGAAATAGGCGGGCACCGCTTCGGGGGGCGCGAAAAAGCGATCGGCCGGGAGGGTGCCCGGCCGACGCTTTTTCGTTCCATGAGAATCGGTTCAGTCGAGAGACACCATCTTGCCGGATCCCGGATCGCCCAATCCGATCACGGGGATCAGCCCGCTCGGCACACGTTCGGGAACATCGAGCAGAAAAGCATCGAGTGCTGTCCCGGCATCGGTCAGAGCGTTCATGAACTCCACGACCGCGAAGATCTCGTCATCGGTCAGGCCTAGCGGCTCGACCAGTACCGAATCCATCATTGCGTTCGTCACGTCAGGATGGCGGGGCAGACAGCCGTCATTGTAGAAACGGACGACCTCATCCAGCGTTTCGAACACGCCGTCGTGCATGTAGGGTGGCGTCAGTTCCACATTTCGAAGTGTGAGTGTACGGAATGCGTATCGATCGGCGCCATCTCGAGTCGCCTCTTCCCGCCCCGTGTCGTCGCCGGGAATCACGTCCTTACCCGGACCTTCCTGGGGAGTTCCCTGCACGATGAACCGGAAGTCGCTGAACATCGGACCACTGTGGCACTCGGCGCATCTGGCTTTTGTAAAAAAGAGCTCGAGCCCATCTTGCTGCAGATCGCTCAAGGCATCATCATCGCCCATCACATAACGGTCGTACGGCGAGTTCCGTGTCACCAGTTCCCGTTCGAACGACGCCATCGCTCGCGAATAAGAGGACGAATCGATCACGCTCTCTCTCGATCCGGCATCCACTTCCGCCGCTTCGTCAGGGAAGGCGGCGCGGAATCGATCAACGTATTCTTCATTCGCCATCAGCCGTGCGACGACACTGTCGAGAGCGACCTCCCCGGACCAGGCGTCCCCTGCCATCTCCACTCGGGAGCCGAGCGGTCCTGACGCCTGCATTTCCAGGCTCTTCATGCGGCCGTCCAGGAACATGAAACCATCGTGACTCGGCATTCCCTGCTCATCTCCATTGAATGCGGTGTTGAGTACTGTCGGTGAGTTTCGCGGGACCATGCCGATCCGATCGCTGTCCGTCTGGATTCTCTGCGGGCCGAGCCCCGCTCCGCTCACGCCGATCGCGAGAGCACGTCGATCGGCAAACGCGAAGTCGGGATGATGGCAGGTGGCGCATGAGACATCTTTTTCGCCCCCCAGAATCGGATCGTAGAAGAGGAGCTTACCAAGGGCGATCCTCTCCTGAAGGGGCGGGTTGTTCGCCGGATAGGGAATAGCGCCCAGGATCTGTAAATCGAATGTGGTTCGGAGATCGTCGGCTGGTGCAACCGGGTTGTCGTCATCATCGCCGCAACCGGTCATTAAGAAGAAAAGGGGGACGAGCAGGAGGAGTAACATGCCGGGGGGGAACAGCGCCTCAGGCGCTTGCCGAAACTTCATAGGGAGAGACATCCGAGGGTGCTCCTTTCCATTCGGGGGCTTGGAGAGCCGCCCAAGAACACACGCCGGGGATGGCTGTTCGTGAGTTATTCAACGCACACGTACATGGACGTGATCGGAATTTCGCGCTCAGATTTCGATACGCCCTCCTCCGGTTCGGAGCGATTCGTCCGCCGCGGCCAGCGCCTGTACGACCCGGTGCCCGTTCCGGCCACCGGTGAGGGGGGGCTTCCCCTCGCGGACGCACTCGATGAAATGCTCGCACTCCACGCGAAGTGGTTCTCTGTTTTCAATCTTGGGAGCGAGAATATCTCCCCCCCGCAGTCTCACCTGATAGTCAAGAATGCCTCCGTCCTCGAACAACGTGCTTTCGAACCCACGATCGTAAAGCTTGAGCTTCTGCTCGCTGTCCAGGTCGTCGTAGACCACCATTCGCTTCTCACCCACCACCGTAACCCGTCTTACTTTTGAAGGGTCGAGCCAACTGACGTGCACATGGGCCATGCTTCCTGATGCGAATTCCAGGAAGAGGAAGACCACGTCTTCCACATCCGGTTTGATGAATGATCGGCCGAGTGCACGAATCGCTACCGGCGGCTCTTCCAGAAGGTAAAAGAGAATGGAGAGGTCATGGGGGGCAAGATTCCACATCGCATTGATTCCGTGGCGGAATATGCCCAGATTGACCCTGGTGCAGTAAATATAGCGGATCTTGCCGAAGTCTTCGGCCTGCACGATTTCTTTCAGGCGACGGACAGCGGGATTGTATTCGAACGTGTGCCCGACCATGAGGGTGAGCCCCTTCTGATCCGCCAGCTCGGTCAGCTCGAGCGATTCCTCAGGCAGGAGAGTGAGCGGTTTTTCGACCAGGACGTGTTTGCCGGCTTCCAGAGCGGTCTTCGCCATGGCATAATGCGTTTCGGCAGGAGTGACGATCACGATCGCATCGATCGATGAATCGGCGATCACATCGGCACCGTCGTTGTAGCCCTTTACCGATGGATAGCGCCTGGTCATTTTCGAGACCTTGTCACTCTCCCTGTCGGCAACAGCAACGAGCTCCACGCCATCCGTCTCGTAGAGATTCCGGACCAGGTTTGGCCCCCAGTATCCGATCCCGACCACACCTACTCGAATCACCTTCTTAATCCTCCTCGCGGAACTGACCTGCCGGGCATTATAGCAGGTGACGCATTCCCCGGGAGCGGGGAATCCAGCGGAATACCCAAAAACCGGTGATCGGCAGGGCCCCGCTTGACGAACAGTGGTAAGGAGTGAGAATTTCCTACTAGGTCTCTATGCGAATATCATCAATCATCCTCGGCACCCTGGCGATTTTCGTCTGTATCGTCCTGTACGGCACGCTAATCGAGCCGAACTGTATCGTCGTGCGCCATGTCGACCTTCCCTCCCCCTCTTTGAACGCGTTCTTCGGCGATGCCACCGTCGTCCATATCAGCGACTTTCAGCTCCGCCGGATCGGATTTCGCGAGAGACGGCTCAAAAAGATCCTCGAACGAATCGATCCTGATTACGTGTTTATTACAGGCGACTTCAGTCAGGCCGACTATGCTTACGAGCCGGTCATCGAATACCTGAGCACACTCCCCGCCCGAGAGGGCATGTGGGGTATCCTCGGCAATACCGACTACAACAGGCGGAACGGCTACTGTCTTATGTGTCACACGGATCGTTCTTATGGTCCGGTGCGCGGTGACGATCCGATCCGAATTCTCCGTAACGAGATGACGGTGATCGTGCACGACGGCAAGAAGATGGTTCTGGTGGGGCTCGATGAGTTCGATGCACGTAACGGGGGAAGCTCGCCGGAAAAGGCGCTGACCGAATCTCCCCCGCACCTGCCCCGCATCGTGCTCGCTCATACGCCGTTTCTCGCCGAGCAGGCCGCGGAGGACGGCGTCGAACTCTATCTGGCAGGTGATACGCACGGCGGCCAGGTAAGACTTCCTTCTTCCATGCTGATCAAACTCATGCCCGATAAGTGGATGCAATACCGTGCGGGGCCGTTTTCTCTCGGGGCGATGTGGCTCCATGTCAATCCCGGTATCGGGTGGAACAGCGTACCTGTCAGGATCGCATGCCCACCGGAAGTAACCGTCCTTCACTTCGAGGGGAACCGGTCGTGAAACGATTTTCCATAAGGCTGTCAGCCCGACGCTATCGGTCAATTCTGATCGGCCTGTTATCGGCGTTTCTTTTATCGGGATGCGGGCCCCGCCCTGCCGGGCCGGGCATTTTCTATGATTTTGAATCTGAGGATGAGCTCGACCGGGTCGGATGGAGCTGCCGGACCCGCTATGAGTGGAGTGATATGCATGCCACATCGGGCACCCGCTCCCTCCACTGTCTCTTCGGCAAATTGAAATATCCCGGCCTGATGTTCCGCGATTTTCCGACCGATCTATCCCGGGTCGAGGCGATGTCGTTCGATGTCTGGAACGCTACCTCGGACACGATCAATCTGGTTGTAAGAATCGATGACGATCTCTCCGGTGCGAATGTCAGCAATCGATACAACGGTTCGTTTCACCTGATACCGGGAGAAAACGTTGTCGAGGTATTGATGGATGATGTGCGCGCCGCGCCGGCGACCCGCGAGATGAATCTCTCCCGGATCAAACAGTTTCTGATCTTCCTCATCAAGAGGGACGAACGGACCGACCTCTACTTCGATCGATTTGAATTCCGTTAAACTGCCGGCGATCCCTCACCCCCGATCCGGGCGCTCCCCGGGTAAGTCATTCTCCTCCCGAGGAGCCGCTGCGGGACTCCTCTCGTCGTCCCTCGCTGGCTCGTTCGGCCGGCCCATTTAGTTCCGGGGGAAGTTCCGGGGACACAATACTTAACTCCGCCAAACGGGGCGTGGGAGTTAAGTATTGTGTCCCCGGAAC
>JALGYY010000007.1 GCA_025782575.1 bacterium | reverse complement strand
TTGGCTGTATCCGGGATTTCTCCCTTCGTGCCCGTTTAGGGTCATCCGTAGCTCCGTTTCCAGCCCCCGCCTCCTCGCACGCAGCATGCGGATTTCCCGCACTACGCGCTCCTGAACACTTCTTGTCAAGGGTTATGAAGCCCATCATGCTAGAGCCGCTTTCGACTTCGGCTGGTAAGCGCGTGACCTTGTATTCATCGAAGAAGTCCAAGGTCTCGCACAGCCATCGCCTACTCCACCGCTTCCAGAGCCGAAGCCTCGGCGCAAGCGCCAAGACGGTTCAGCCTTCACCTTGACGTATATCCTTCGCCTCAGATCCTGCAGATCGATGGGTGCCTTCTCAGTGCCGGTCAACCCGAAGGAAGATTGGTTTGTTGGCGTCGTGAAAGGGTCGACTTGGGGAGACAGCGGCAACCTCGGACTGCCGCTGCTTCCGCCGGAATCACAGCCGTACAGGATGCTTGCGATCAGAACAAAGAGTGCTGCGCGCAAGATAGTTGCATGCATTGTGCAGTCCATGCTCACTCCTCTCCTTCACTCAACTTTCCATGCCTCCAGAAATGCAAATGTTCTCCTCGACACCTACGTAAGTAGAATCCAGGAAGGGAGGGGGCAGAGTTGGTTGGATATTTTTCCGCCTCCGCGGAAAAGAAGAAATCCGGGTGCGTATTCCGGCCTGGGGAACACTTCCACTGCCGCCAGAGGTACATTCGCAACCTCCGGCGAATCCGCGCATCGAGATTCGAAAGCACTCGTGGGGGGCAGAAGCCGAAGTAGCCCCGCCAGCCGATAAGAAAACGAGCCAAACGCTCGACCAGCCTCGGCAGGCTGACCCCAAGAGTCCGTCGCGTTAGTGTCCTCACTCGACTCTTGAGCCGTTCGAGAGCCTTTGGCGAGATCAGCCGTTGGCTCCGTTCTGGAAGGTGACTCTCGACGGTTTGTCGTTGCCCACGTGCGACCCTTGTGTGAGTACAGAGGTGCTCGCCGTTCCGTGTCGGCGTTTGCCGGCAATTTCGAGGTTCCAGCGCCGGAGCTGGCGGTTGTCTTCGTGGATGTCGACCGATTCCCAGGTTGCACAGAAATTGTTTTTGACAAAGCGGACGTTGTTCTCCACCTTGCCTTTTTTTTCCGGAGATCGCGGTGGCGTGGGGTCGATCTGCGTGCAAGCTCGCGATACGATCGGTTGAGGACGGGATCGTCGTCGACGCCGAAGGCAGCACGGATAACGGCTGCTTTGAGATTATCCGGAATGAGGACAGCGGGGACGGAGTCAAAAAATTCGAAGGCGCGAATATGGAGTTCTATCCAGGTCTTGATCTTTTGATCAAAGACGATCTCCAAATACATGTGACGACTGTAACCCAGCGTCATCACGAAAACCCAGGATCTTCGCAGAACCCCACTCTCCGGGTCGTAGCGTTTTCCGGTGTATCCGAAATCAACCTGCGCGACCTCACCGGGTCCCGTCTCGACCGGAATGGCGACATCGGTTTCCTTGGGTCCGTTGTCTTGTTTGAGCCGCAGGCACATCCGCTTGACTGTCGACAGACTCCCCTCGTAGTCGGGCTCGTGGAGTCGAAGGTAATCGTGGATCGGAGTCGGACTCGCTCCTTTTTTCAGCAGGGCCTCAATCTTCGGCCGCCACCGATCGATCGAGGAAGGATGCAGGGGTGGCTTGCTTGTGCCGAAGTGCTTCTCGACAATTGCTCGAAGGACCCCGGCCACGGGAAGGTCGTCGGGGAAACCGCCCAGGATATCGGCATTCGCCACCGCCTTGAAGTGGGCTCGGATCGTGTCCCTTCCTACTCCAAGTTGCCGGGCGATCTGTCGTCGGCTTCGGCCCAACCGGTGCAGCCGGATCCCTGAACTTGATGCATGTCCGTCCTCCTTGCACTCATCTGCCCCTCCCTCAACGCGCCAAATGCGCCAAGGATGGCAGACGGGAGCAGTTCGGATCAGCACCATCTTCTCCCCGTCCGCGACCGCGAACCCAGACAGTCCGGGAGGAGCTCTCTTCTTCCCCGGTGCGCGCCAAAAACAGTCTCCCCGTGTCGCTTTCCCCCTTCTTTTCCAGGCAACCACGGGGAGTCCTCGGCCCTATTCCGAGGGTTCAAACTCGAAAGCATATTGAGACGGAACCCGAGCTTCCGCTATCGGTGGCGCCCTCGTTGGAAGACCCAGACACTCGAGATCGTATTTCCCGAAGTCGCAACCGCGAGGTACGACGGGGTCACGTCGCCGAAGGTCGCGGTTCTTCGGGGAGTGCTCCCCCCGGTCCGGGTCACTTCGAAGAGGTAGGCGTC
>JALGYY010000030.1 GCA_025782575.1 bacterium | reverse complement strand
CCCATGGGGGGCGCCCCGCCCTACAGGCGGGACAGGCCGAGCCCTGCCAAGACTCCGTCTTGGCAGGGGCCCCTCGGCCGTCAGACCAGGCGGCAACTACCCTGACACAGGGGGGAGTCAGGCCCCTGTCAGAGGAGGCTTCAAAGATCAGAGCGTTTGATGGTCTCGCAATCAACCGCTACTACGACGCATGGGAATCTGATGAATGGCCCGGAGCACGCCTTGTGCTGCCACGTGGTTGGGACGACGAAGAAGGCCGGCTCGTCTTCGCCTGCCGCAGACATGACGCATTCCCCGAGGGGGTTGGCTATCACGAGCCAACCTCAAACTGGACAATTGCCCAGAGAACGGATGAGCTCATCCGGGGTTTCCTGTCACGGTGGGCGCTCACATGTTTGCTGGATGGCTACCACGAGAGCCTGTCAGCGCTTCGCGACCAGACTGCTCGGGGCGGTAGATTTTGGCTCGTACGAGATTTGAAGGGACTTCGCTCGCTCGCTCGCACGACGCTTTATGACGTTGTTGCGTGTACGCAGGAAATAGAGGAGTTCGTTGAATCTAACCCTATGTATGGCCACGACGTCCTAGAAATGAACTACGTTCGTGAGGTGCGCGGGGAGAGAGCCGAGCTATTGACCAATCTCAAATCGTCGCAGGGCAGGCGCGCACGACAGATTCGACGAGAAGCAACTCTTCTTCAGTCGACGTTGTCGACCAGCAATGATCTGTCTCAGAGAATCTCCAATGTACGTATCCAACGCCTCTTGGTCCTGCTGTCGGTTGTTTCAATAGGGATTGCATTGTTGGCCGCACTCCTTACGCTCGGGATAGCACCGAATCGGTTATGGCCTGATTTCGAATCTCATATTGCCGAACCATCATACCCGTATGTCGAGCCTACAGCGTATCCGAATGAGAATGATGGAGAATCCGGCAATAGCGGCGCGAGGCGATCCCTCGACCAGATCCCAGCTGATCTACCCCAGGAACAATTACCGATGAATACCATGCCCACCATCCGGCCCGATCAAAGCGCTATGTTCCCGTGGGACTTGAAACCGGAGCGGAGGTAAAATTTCCTTGGTTTCACTGCGCCCTTTAATCAAAGGGTGCAATCCACCACAAATCAAAGCGATAACGGCCATTTCCACGGGGGAACAAGGGGGGGGCTTGACAGTAGTCTGAAAATCGTATATTCTGAATATCAGAAACATGAATTATTAAACACAACGCCCCATGAGGATCATCGAGATGGCCACGAAGTCACGCATTCGCCGACGCTTCCAAATCACGATCCCCCAAGAGATTCGTGACGCATTTCCCCTCGTGGAAGGCCAGTATATCGATTTCGAAGTTACGCCGAAGGGTATCCTCCTTTCGGTCTCCCCCGAGATCGACCCGGAGCAGGCGTTTTTCTGGAGTCCCCGCTGGGCCGAAATGGAGCATAGTGCGGACGAGGACTTCCAGTCGGGCAGAATTGTTGAAGCCGATTCTGCCGAGCACGCGATCGAGAAGCTCAAGGGAAGGCAAAAGCGACGGCGATGAAAGTCGTCTACGCGAAGACCTTCGAGAAGGCGTACCGATCACTCTCGCCCAGCATCCAGACGCGAGTCGACAAGACGGTCCGGCTTCTCGCGACCAAGGAAGAGAAAAAGCCGTACCACCCAAGCCTCCGAGCAAAGCGGATTCAGGGCACCACGGACATCTGGGAAGCGAGCGTGACCATGAAGTATCGCCTCACCTTCCAGCTCTATCAGGGAACGCTTTACCTGCGAGTTGTTGGTGATCACGACGAGGTGTTAAAGAACCACTAATAAGTCAGGCGCTTGCTTGGCACAGTTGATTCTCTCCGGCAATCCCGGGGAGATTCAGTGGGGAGTCAGGGAGGGTGGTCAGGGTGAATCTGCCGGGAAAGCAAGAGTAGACGATGCGGATCTTCTCTTCCGAAGAGAACTTACGCCGCGTCTTCCGTCTGATCTCCCGGACCACTTTCTCCGGACCTATGGTCCTGCTTGCTCGCTCATGGGCCACTCCTTTCCTAATACGCAGGATACCAGGGTACTCAGAAGTGTCCATTAACTCTTTCCTTGACTTGGTTCCCCCTAAGCTGACACGAAACACTGGCCGCCGGGCTCAGTTTCACTGCCCCGCCAGCGATGGGTTTGTCGGCTGAGCTTCTTCCTCTGTCGTTGGAACATCCTTCGCTCTCTGCTGTGATTGTACGTCACGGCGAACCTTCGGATCGGGTATCCTGTCGGCCAGTTCATAGGCTGCGACCAACGCTCGCATCAGATCCGTTACAGTGACGATTCCCTGAACATTTTGGTCCTCGTCAACCACGGGAAGGCAGCCAATCCTGCTCTCGAACAGCTTCTTGGCGGCATCGTACACTCCATGGCCGGGCGAGACATGCACGGCATCCCGCTTCATGGCCTCCCCCAAGGATTGCCGAAGACTAGGGTCTTTAGAGTCAGCGCTAAACAGGCGACCTCGGAACTCCTCATCGTCTTGCCGGGTCTGCCCGCTGGTAAGAGGAAGGCGGAGTAGAATGTCTCGATCGGAGACAATCCCCATGAATTTCCCCTCCTTGTCGACTACCGGAAGATGTCGAAATCTTCCTTTTTGCATGACCTGGATAGCCTCGGACAGTGAGCTTCCCGACTCCAAACAAACTACGTCATGGGTCATAATATCATCCACGGTTCGTAGAACGGATGAAAGCAGAGCCCCCGCGTCGCCCGGCCTTCCAGAGCTTAGGTCAACAAGCCGTGTCGTCTTCCCGCGCTTGACGCCCAGCTGGCGCAGGGCATCGAACCTGACGAACAGTTGCGTGACATCTCCGGCCGTTACGATACCCACCAGCTCCTTCTCAATAAGAACGGGCAGCATGTCAACACGAGCATCTATCATAGTCTCGAGCGCTTGCCGCAACGGCGTTTCCGGCGACACAGTCTTCGGTTGTCTGGTGATGATTTCCGAAATGCGTTTCTGAAGCGCTTTCCCATCGTCATCTTTCTCAGCACCTTTTCCCAAATATGGGGAGATTTGTCGGAATACGTCTCTTTCTGAGACGACGCCTAGGAACCGAGGCTTCGCTCCCTCCTCATCCTCGGCAGGAGGGTCTACAATTGGAGCGTGTCTTACATTATTATCCTTCATAAACTGGAGAGTCTCTTCCAGAGTATTCTCCAATGTCTGTGTTAAGACGTTACGGGTCATGATGTCATTCACCACACGCACGAATCGGAAAAAGGCATCCCTTCCAGCGCACAGATCGTCTATTACGTCGATCAGCCTGAAGTCCTCATTTGTCATATCCTGACCTCCGTACCTCGGTTGAATCTTGAGCACGTGGCAAAGCTACACTCTCACATCCACTTGTCGGCAAAGGACGGCACCTACTAGAGTGGTGAATTCCTCTTCAGATTTGACTGGCGGTGTGTGGTTCCCTCGGGCGCGGGCCTTCATTGCTGAACAGGAGGCCGAAAACCCCGATCCTGGCCTCACGTGTTCGACCACCCCCATCCCCCAATGGAAGAGAGACTCCGATCAGCGAAGAACCCAAGAGCATCCTACGTTTACCTCTATGGAGCTCATATGGTCTGCCGAACTGATGCGGTGACCTCAAAGCGCAGAATGAGGGCACCGCCCAAACTTCCTAACGTGGCCATTGACGTCCAGCGAATATTTCAACCAAAGGGAGGAGTGTGAGGCGTCAGAGATCGTGGAGAAGTTCTTCGGGTTCATTCTCTGGATGGACGGAAATGGTGACTATCGGCTCGGCTTCGATACGGGAAGTCTCAATTTTATCGCCATCGGCACACCGGAAGTGATGACAACGGCGATAATCCCTCTTGACGCCTGGACACACGTTGCGGTTTGGGTCGACAAGACAGACCCCTCGGGCGGTGTTTTCTATCTGAACGGCCTCCCGCAGGCGACGGAAGTGGTAGCCAGTGTGCCACCAGTGTCAACGAGGATGATACTTCGCGCGAGCCCGAATCCGTTCAACTCGACGGTGCGCGTTGGGTTCACGCTACCGACGACAGAGCGTGTGCTGCTCGCCGTCTACGACGTGAGCGGCCGGCGACTCAAAACGCTTCGTGACAGCATGCTGCCCGCGGGCCGGTACGAGATCGAGTGGGACGGCCGAACTGACGAAGGACGCCCCGCATCGAGTGGCACATACTTTGTACGGCTCGAATCGAGCGACACTAGCGAGACAGTGAAAGCGGTGTTGTTGCGCTAATTCGGATCCGCCTTGCACATGATCCCCCACGAAGCCGGGGCTGAATCCGGGCCCGCTAGACGAGCTTGGTTCGCACAGGTGTCCCTGCTGGGAAGCCCAATAGTGAACCGCCCCCGGGCATTCCGGAAACTTTCCTACGTGTCTCCAGCCACATGGGGGGCGCTGCGCGGTGAGTCCTGTGCACGCGCACGTCCGGATCTATGGGGGGGACGGGGGAGCTGACTTGCCGGGCTAACCGACGCCAGCTTTTGACCATCTCCAGACGTGGTTACGCCTTCCCGGCGTCGATATTCTGGACGTGACTACCCTCGAGGTCTCCATGCGCCCATGTATTCAAATTCTCCCCGTCATGTTCGGGGCAAGTTGAATGGCATGCTCTCGACTCTAGTGAGGTTGTTGAGATGCATTCTGGCACAAGGCGGCTTCTACCCCTTCCAGCGAAATCGTTTGCGCTAGGACAGCGGCCACGCCGGGTTCTTGACTTTTTTCCTCCGTGGCTCTTGACTCTCCCCCAAGGGCAGGCCTCATGGTATGTGCAGGAGGTTTGAAACCGTAGCAATGTCATGTAGCAAGAGGGGATTATGAGATTTTCTATCGGCGAGTTCTCGCTCATTACTCAATTGTCGATTAAGTCGCTTCGTCTGTACCACGAGAAGGGCATTCTCGTACCAGCTTATGTGGACGACTCCTCGGGTTATCGCTACTACAACGAGGCTAATTGCGAAAGGGCTCGGAGTATCAAGATCCTCAAAGAGTTCGACTTCTCCCTGTCGGCGATTAAGGATCTTCTCGATAAATGCCGAGACGAATCCGACATGCTCGTGCAACTTGAGGAAAAGCTCGAAAGGGTAAAGCATAAGATTGACCGCTACAGGGAAATCTCCCACTCAATCGCGTCCATCATCGAATTGGAGAAGGAGTGCGCAATGGAAGAGAGCAGAGAGTTTGAAGTCGAGGAGAAGGAACTGGAAACGATTCTGATCGCCGGACATCGCATGCGTGGCAGGTATCAGGATGTCGGGCAGGGATTGGGGCTCGTCTGCAAGAAGATGGGCCGCCACATCAACGGCAAGCCGATGACACTCTATTATGACGGAGAGTATAAGGAAGAAGACGCCGATTTCGAGGCATGCGTCCCCGTGCGCAAGGGCAAGGACGTTGACGGCGTGTCAATAAGGGAACTCAAAGGGGGGCGGTGTGTAGCGCTCATCCACAAGGGGCCGTATGAGGCGTTGAGGGCATCCTACAAGAAGGTCTTTGCCTACATCAATAAAAGGGGTTACAAGGTAGGGACACCGATACGCGAAATATATAAGAAAGGTCCAGGTCTCATCCTTAAGGGTAATCCGAAGAACTACCTGACCGAGATCCAGATAATAATCGAGCGCTAGCGGGTTGGTTCTGCCCCTTCCATGAGAAGGTCGAATACGTAAAAGCCAACTTGGTGGCCTGTCCCTGCAAAGAACTCCACCACGAGATGAACGACTGCACATCCCCCCACAGGGTCGGGTCTCCTGTAAACCCGGGGAGATTCACGGCGACTCCGTCTCACATTCTCTGAGCCGCTACACAACAATTGATGGCTCCGGCCGTTAGGCGATGCGACACAGAGAGCGTCTATCCTTGTCTATAGTTGACAAATGGGTAGTCTAGGGGGGATCATGATTACCGATGCCCCGCGCACACGGGGTATCGCCATGAGGTTCCGGCTCTGCCGGGCTTCAGACCCAGCGTCCGTTACCTCTAACACAGTGGGCGCTGGGTTTCTTTCTTCACTGTTAATCTAGTCACTCGGCGCGCGTCGTCGCAACCTGTCCTTCAAAAAACTCCATCCGCACAGTATGGACGCAGCCCACGTCCTCCTGAAGGGTGGGGAGCGTTGCGCCGGCCTTTGGAACAACGGGGGAGGATACAATGAAGGGTCCGAGGCTGCAGCCCCGAACCCTTCGGGAGACGTAACCGGCGAGGGATCGGGGTCCGGTCACGCTGCCGGGGACCTTGATGATTGCCGGAGAGGGTGTAACCCAGTCAATGCAAGGACTCTTCTGATTACAATGGGGCGGAGACGCCCCTCTCCCCAATTATCGATATAACGATAGCATAGTATGGTGATTAAGTAAATAGGTTGCTGATACGGAGGGGTGGTTGTGCCTGAGAACGTGTGGCTGATTCGAGCGTGAACTGATGCAGGAGCCCTTTGCTCGGCGACTGCGGTGGCGGCCGATGACTCTATTGGCTCCCGACCTGAAGAAGCACCGAGCGAATCTGCTAGACAATTCCGACGGCCGTGTGGATTGTGCAGAAGAATAAATCCTC
>JALGYY010000023.1 GCA_025782575.1 bacterium | reverse complement strand
AGAGGTCCATGTTCCCACTGGCTAGAAATTTACCTCCGCCGGCGGCGGTCGAGAATTGGCCACTTGGGCTCACGATTTTCCAGGGATTTCGCTTGGATTTTTGGACAGCCTCACGCGGGAGTGATCTGAAGTTTGCGCGGGCTGAAAGAGATCATCCTGATCTTCCCTGCCCTTCTTTTTTACTTGATGCGGATTCTTGCCGATCGGCCGGACGGAATCCCTGATGGTTGGCGCGGTTTGACGGGAAGCCACGATCTTTTCGATCTCGACGTATCTCTTTTCTGAGACCTCCCGGAAGAGGTCTTCGGAATTTTCTACAGTCAAGAGAGTGGCGATCTTTGCGAGGCCACACATGGTGATCTTGCGACCAGCCAGAAGGGATCGCGCCGCCGGGAATTTTTCTATACACCTGGCAGCGGCGATATACCGACCCGCTTTGGATGGGGAGTAGCGCCAGCGACAGGTGCAGAAGGCAAACAGGGATGAGTGGCCTTCTTTCAGATAGATGGAACGCCTCTCAATTTCATTTAGACATTCAAGAAGAACAACCGTCAACTCATGTTCGTTTCTGATCGCCCGGTCTCCTCTTTGTATGATCTCGACATTGGAAAGCCCCGCCAGTACAGTTTTCATCTTCGTCGTCATCATCACAATCCCCCTCACACATCCACCCTTGTCGATCCAAGTCCCATCGATATTCTAACATCCCCATTTACGGCTTCGTGGGAGACGCTGCAAGAACTCGCGGCAAAGGATCTGAACATTTCGTCGAGGAGATAGCATCAAACGGAGCAGTCCAAGCCGCTGACCCTTGACGGGAATACTGACGGACGGGCGCGTCAAACCCGAACGAACGCGCTCGAAATCGTGTCAAGCAATATTATTGAAAGATAAAAATAATCACGAAAATAATTCAGAATCGAGTCCGGGCACGCCGGGAGGCAAGCCAATTCCTGCACCGTTCTTGCTTGCCTCACTCCATCGACGGTCCTACAATCGCGGCGACCATGAACACTTTTACGCACAATCGACATGGCCTCGTTCGGATTCCCTGGCGGATCATTCTCTTTATCGGCCTGTTCGGGCTCTTCGCATTTGCCATCATCCTGGGTACCGTTCCGCTGACCAAAGCCTTCCTGCAGGGAGCGGAGGGGGAAACCAGCCTGAGAGATCTGAACCCGATCGGTGTCTCTATTTTCAACATACTTCTCTCAATCGCGATCTTTGTCGCCTCTCTTATCGTCGCCAAGAATCTGGACCGGCGCAGGATCAGCAGTCTCGGCCTCGGTTTCCATTCCAACTGGCAGAAAGAGTTCGGTCTCGGCCTCTTTCTCGGGGCGGCTGGGATGTGTGCGATCGGCCTGGTCCTGATGGTCACAGGATCTCTTCATCTTGAACCTGCCGGCCTGAGCGGCTCCGCCCTACTCAAAAGCTTTCTGACCTACGGCCTCCTGTTTATCACTGTCGGATTCATGGAAGAACTTCTCTTTCGCGGATTCCTGCTGCAGGCGCTCGCCGAGGGGACGAACAAGATAGTCGCCGCCCTCCTCCTATCCCTACCGTTCGGCATTCTTCACTTCTTCAACGAGGGAGGGACGCTGGTCGGCGCGATCTCGACCGGCCTGGCCGGCCTCATGCTCTGTATCGCCTATTTCCGGACCCGGTCCCTCTGGGTGCCGATCGGCATGCACATCACCTGGAACTTCGCGAACTCCTGGATTCTGTCGCTACCGGTGAGCGGGGAGACGATCGCCGTCTCCCCCTTCGTAGCCACCGTAACCGGCCCCGACTGGTGGAGCGGCGGCTCTTTCGGCCCGGAAGGGAGCGTGCTCTGCTTCCTCGCCGAAGCACTACTCGTTCTGTTCCTGCTTCGGTCCCGTCGCTTCGATGCCGCGCCCGATTCGATCGAGTGGTACCCGCCGCCCGAAGAGCGCGGACAACTCCTCTCCCCGCTCCTGAGCGCCGAGGAAGAAGAGGCGGCGGCCGCGCAGGAATAAGCCGGTCTTATCAAAATCGCCCCGGGGCTTAACCAGATTATCCAACCAATCAATCACACTACAACGCAGCACGCCTGTTTCTACGGCTCGAACAACTCGTCCTCGTCCTCTCCCTTGCCCTTGTTCTTCATGGCGAGAATGGACAGGATAGCGACCATAAGGACGGTAACTACGATCGACGGGTATCCGTTTTCAGCCGTACTCGCCCGGATCAGGAAGTCGAACCGGCCGATCAGAAGCGAAATCCGGCCCATGACTGCGAAACCGAACGCGGCGCCGAAGGAGACCATCAGGAAGAAGATCCCCACCCGTGAAATCGTCCCGAACATCCCCTTGTGTTCCTTCGAGAAGAAGAAGTAGAGGAGAGCGGATACAACGCCGACGACCAGGACCAGGTGGTTGAATCCGGCCCAGAAGTCGCCTGGAATGATGATCGGCCTGAAGGTCTCCTTTGCCTGCTGCATCACATTCGACTGCAGATAGCCGTAACTCCGAAGTCCGGCGTAAAGACCGACGACGAACGAGAGTGACCACCGGCTGATCCATCCGATCGATGGAATCAGGCGAGCGAGCATGAAGAGACCGAGCACGAGCGGGATCAGATACCAGAGGTTCTGTTCATGTCCGTGCCTTGAAAAGTCGATCGTCATCCCCAGAAACGATGTCTTTTCAGGGAAGAGACGGCCGAGGAGATTCGTGTCGATCTGGGTCCAGTAATACGTAGCGATCCAGTACGACGCCGACACTCCCACGAACAGGTGCTCGGTAAACTTGTAGAACGGATTATCCGCATATAAATAGGACATGATTCCCATAGTCAGTAACGACCCGATCCAGAATCCGAAACCAATTTCATGGTTATCGATGCCCCAGGAAATCGCAGCGACACTGAGAGCGGAAAGGGCCGCGACGATCACGATCGAAACGATTGTCCATACATCTTTCGACATGGCGACCCCCTATGCTGACCGTTGGCGACGCCGGCCAACGATGTACGAAATGTTGCCGAGTATGATGAAGAGCACGATCAGAAAGTGAGCGATCGACTGCGCGTCCATGAACTTGGTCGCATCACCCTTCTTGACGAGCGTTTCGTATTCCGCCGCCCCCGACATCCCGGCAAGAATTCCGTAGCACTGCCCGGCATCGACGTAGGGAATGACCTCGTTCACCTGGATCGCCGTAACCCCGCTCGACATCGGAATGTTGTACGGATCAGCCGCGTACAGGATCCATTCCACCGTTCCGGGATAGCCGGCCGACAGTGTGAAAATGAAGTCCACATCGGCGACCTTGTAGATTCCGTCCATGATGGGCAGATCTTCCACCAGATTGCCTCGGAGATCAGTTCTGTAATTCGCCCGGAACTCCTTGGCGATTCCCTTGATTACTGCTTCCGCCCCGGGCCGGAAGCCGAGATTTACATAGTCCACACCCCACTCCAGATCGTACTCGGCTTCAAACAGCTCGAACAGGCGGGCGGACATGAACTGACCGTCCGGCCAGAGTGCCGTCGCGATTACGCGGCAATCTTTGCGAAACAGATGATGGAGAAGGGCGACTCCCATCGGCTCCACCTCAGGCTGCGTGCTCGGTCCGTATTCGAACGAGATCAGCACCCGTGTCCCCGCGGGCAATGAGTCGATCGCGTTGAACACATCGACCGTAGTCGGTGTTGTGACAACCTCCAGCCCGAGCGGTACAAGCAAAGGAATAAAGACGGAAAGACCGATGATTATGAATACCCAACGGCGATCGAGATCGCCCAGTCTTTCCAGGAAGGATTTGTCGTTCGCCATTATTCATCCCCCCCGAGAAAGCTTTTTTCGATTCCCAGAATAAAGCGGAGTGACGTGGCCACCATGCCGAGCCCGATGCCGATCATGATCGCCCGGGCACCCGCTACGTTCGGCCAGAGATAGATCCACTCCTGTATGTTCTGAAGTTGCATGAAAGACGGGAGATTCTTGGTCAGTAACGCGCCGAGCGGCACCCGCCCGAGCATTAGAATCATGCCCGCTACCAGCAGCAGTGTCGCTTCCGTGTTCCGAATCCGGAACGCCCGATAGGACGCCGAAGCGACGAAGAACGCGAGCAGCGCGAACATGGTCGCCGAGAGGGGCGTGAATATGTTGAAGAACATCCAGCGAAAATGGCTGTTTTCCGCCTGGAGATGATCTCCCATGACGATCTCTCCCGGCACGCCGATCCGGAAAAAGCCGTAGGAGAACATGACGGCGAAGCCGACAAGCGTCACGATGGCGTACTGCCAGTCTTTCTTTCTGTTGATGATTTTAGAGAATTGAAGCTTCAGAAGATTCAGCCCGCCCAGAATCACGGCGAACACCGCGATAATGTCGAACCACTGGGTCATATGAACCTGAAGCTGATCGAAGGGCCGGTGGGGTATGAACCACTGGACCAGTGTGAGCATGCCGACTACGAAGACAATCGCAACCGGTATCTGGGTTTTCCAGAACATCGCGATTCCTCCTTATCCGACAGCCAGAAGCGGCTTCAGACTGAACGTGACCACCCCGAGGACATTCAAGGTCTCCACGAGGGCGCCGACCACGATGGCGATCATGATGATCCCCTTCGCCCAGTCCTGCCCCTTAAGACTCCCCACCAGCTTCGGGTCCTGCGAAAGATACGCGCTCGCGGCAAAGAACTCCTCGCCGATCAGCGTGTAGTCGCAGGCAGTGATGAAAAACGGGATCTGCGCAGGTGAGGCCGTTCCCGCAATCTGAATCGCGCCGATCGAGTTCCCGGTTTCAGCGAGAATGAGCGATTCGGCGTAGAATTTACCCTGATAGAAGCAGGCGGCCGGCTTCTTTCTGAGCATGATCCCGTTTACACCGGCCGCATACGCGAACTGATCGTCCGTCAGATAATGGACCATGTCGTCTTTGAACAGCTCGGGCCGCCCCTCGGAAAGATAAGACGACTTGCACACCTCACGTGCGTTCGACATCACGAGCGAACGGGAGACCGGAACCTCGAGATCCGTTTCGTAACGGGCGGTCATCTTCGACACATAGCCGAGGATGATGATTCCGGCTACCGTCTCTACCTGATCGAGATCCATGATACCAGGCACGTAGAGCACCGACTTGCCCATCTCTGTCGCACGGCCGACCGCTTCGTCAAAAGCCTGAAGACCGGCGACGGGGCGGAGATAAATCTCCTCGCCTCTCTGCGCCTTCCTGATGAAGAACTTGATCAGGAAAACAAGAATGACGAGCGCCGCCAGCATATTGATCTTCTTGAAGTCGAACCACTCACCGGATGGAGAAACTGTGCCGGAAAGTCTGGTCTCGGAACTCCCCCCCGCCCGGTCGATCGTGAGCACCCGGTAGCTGTACTCCGCTCCGTTCTCCAGTCCGCCGTTACTGTCATCAATGATGACACGCCGATCGCCGCCGGAAACCATCGCGGGGATCGTCGTGACAAGCGTCTCCTCGCTACCCGATTCAGACCGGTAGACCTCGTACTTTTCCACGTCGTCCGCGCCGCTGCCGTCGTCGGCAGACCTGTCAAACTCGATGTCGATTTCCTTGCCGGAATCATAAACGTGATCCTTGGCAATCAGGTTCGTCACCGGGGCGGGAGGCGCGTCATACACCTCCTGCGGCGCTTCTTCCGCCGGCTCGGCATCCTGCGCGAACGCCGAGACCGAGAGCACGAGGAGGAGGGCGGCGCTGAGAAGACCGATCCTCATGAGCCCTTTCCGTCGTTTCACTGGTTCTCCTTTGTCATGCGCTTCGATTGTCGTCGGCCCTGTCGGAGTCTCCACCTTTCGGCTTCGAACGCCGCATAAAAGAAAACAGCCCCTTTTTCGGGCTGTTCTTTCGGGCCTCTTTGGATTTTCTTTGACCTTCATCTTCCAGTTGCTCGATTTTTCTCATGAGGCGATCCACGTTCTCTCGATCCTCGAGCAGGCGCGAAAGACGATTGTACCCGTCGCCGGGAAAGAGCGCCGTTGCTATAGGCGCGAAAAAGACCATGGCTTGACTACTGATGTACGAGAGAGGTTTTCCCATTTCGAGAAAGAGAACGGCCGGGACAGACATGCCCGTACCGACCACCCGCTCGGCCATTTTAAGAATGAACTCGTCATCTGTGAGCTTTCCGTCTCCGGACGAGGCGAAGAGTGCTTTGATCGGTGATGTCATGAGCCGACTGCTTCTCCCCTGGAAGGAGAGGCGACTTTGCCCCGCACGAACTGGAGGACCTGCTTCCGGTTCCCACCGAACCGGAGAAGGAGCCCACGAAAGTGATCCAGTCGTGTCGCATGTCCGAACGTGCAGAGTCTGACATGTTCGGAATCATAACGAAAACTGCGGAAACGGTTCCATTGTCTCTGCTTCTTACCCCATAGGCTTCTTACGGTTACACTGTTTTCATCGAACCGGACCGTGGTAGGAAAAAAGAAGCTCCCGAGCGATGCCGCGAGCAAGAGGAAACCTAAAATGGCGAAAATCGGCTGGAGACCGGCCTGGAGAATCGCGATCGGCACGAGGATCACGACGAGGCCGACCGCGACTGCCTGAGCGGGATTCCTGCGCGCCGGATGAACCGTCCAGGTAAGCTCCTGCGCGTGGTTATCCGGGAGAGCTCCACCCTCTTCCCTGCCGGAAAGCCGCGGCTCGGAGCATGCGAGAGTTAGACCTGTGAGAGGGTTCATGGTGACAGATGGTACCGGCGAGCCCGACTCACGGTCAAGTAAAACCGCCCGATTGAGAAAGGCCCGTCGCCTTGGTATCTTCTTGAAATTCCAACGTTTTCGGAGGTTCGACAATCGTGCGACTACCTGTTCCCGAGTACCTGAAATGGTATCGATATCTCGAGAGGGGTGATGAGTGCGACCTGTCCGCAAGCGGCATGCCCGAGATATCGCCCACCTCATTCGGGCTTACACATGAACGATCTACTACCCGACGACAGACTCGATTGGGGTAGCGCACGATTACGCTCGGCGATCGCCCGATCCTACGGATTATCCGAACAAAATGTGCTTCCTGTCAATGGGGCGACCATGGGGCTCTTTCTCACCTATGCGGCCTGTCTCGAGAGGGGCGATCGGGTTCTGATCGAGGAACCGGCTTACGAGCCGATTCGTCTCGTGCCCGCTTTCTTCGGCGCCCGCACGATCCGCTTCGATCGGGGCTTCGACAGTGGTTTCAGACTCGACCGGGAACGGTTTCTGAAGGCCATCAGCGGCGGGATCCGAATGGCCGTATTGACCGGTCCCCACAATCCGAGCGGGATCCGACTCACCGACGATGACCAGGCCTGGCTCGCCCAAACGGCTGAGAATGAGGACTTCGACCTGCTGATTGACGAAGTCTATCGGGACTTCATCAAAGATTCCGGGCTGGATCACGGCGCGACGGGAATTCATCGAGCGGGCAGGGGAAAACAGGGAGATTCTGGTCGACTGGATCGCCGGGCAACCCAGGCTCGAGTGGGTCCGACCGGATGCCGGAATTGTCGCCTTCCCCGATTTCGGAGCTGTCGATCGTCCGATGAGTTCGTTCTTCGAAGTCGAGAGCGCTTTCCGGATCGGGTTCGGCGTTCCGAAGGCCGATCTCGAAGACGGACTCGAACGGTTAGCCGCCGCACTCTCATGAACCATGTCGTGCAAAGGGTCAGACCCTCGCCGGGATCTGACCCTTTACTCTATCACTCATCGCCGAACCAGAAAAGCTCTAGAAACTTACTCCCGCTTCCCGGAGGATCATCAGAGCCGGATTGTCGACGATCACGCGAGCCAGTCCGGAAACATTCCCGGGGGCTCGCTTGGCACCCAGGCCACCCTCCAGACCGAGACCGGTCAGCTGATCAAAAAGAGACTCGATTGAATCAAAGAGCTCCTCGGCAGAAATGGTCTCACCGTCGACTACCAACAGAACCTCAGTCTCCTCGGCAGTGCAATCGTCAGCCATGAGAGTGCCCACATCCTCGCCGTCGATCCTGACCGTACCGGTTACGCAGTCCTCTTCCGAGTCACAGACGGTGATATTCATGTAGAACTCGGCGGTTGCCATGTCAGTTCCTGTCCACAAGGTCGTTTCAACGCATCCCTCTTCTGCCTCGATATCCCCCACCACAGAGAAGTTCAGCTGTTCCGAACCGCTGCCGAAGTGCCCGTCCATCTCCATCTGGCTCTGATCAGTCAGCTGCAGATCAAGAGAATAAGCGAGATTGCAAACTGCCCCGGTGAGGGACAAGTCCATCTCCTGCAATTCACCTTCCTCATCGATCACAGCGGTCGACGAAAGATCAAAGGTAATCGACTCCCCTGCGTCAGTAGCGTTGACCGATCCCTCGATGTCGGCACTGAACGCGCCTGTCTCTTCATCAAGTGCGAAGGTAAATACGCTCAGGGTGAAATTCCCGGCGATTGCGGCACCCTTCCCTCCGCCGACCGGAACGCAGTCCCCAAGATTGAGCTGCATCGCCCCCGAAGGACTCCCGGCATCAATCTGCACCACATCGGCGGCGCCGCCCGAATCGGGGCTCGAGTCTTCCCAGGTTCCGAAGAAGTTGGAAAGCGGGTTCCCGAAGAAGACGCTGAACAGAACGACCTCGCTCATCCACGTCAGGGCATCTTCGTTTTCGTCACAGGCGAATAGAGAGAGCGGGTCACACTCACCGGCCGTTGTGTTCAGCCCCCCCATGACATCATCCATCGTCTGGAGAACCGATTCCGTGGTCGCCACAAAATCATCGTTATCGTCGTCGTCGTCGCCAGGTTGGGAGGGGTTGTCATCATCGCCGCAACCTGCGGCGAGCACGAACAGGAGAGGGAGAACAAAAGCCATGAACAGCCACTTCCACTTGCGATTCATCGAATCTTACCTCCGCGGGGGTCTCCAGCCTCGATTTGCGTGAAATCCCGGCTCAGATTCTGACGCCGGTACGATGTCAATGTGCTTCGGTACAGTGAATCAGATAGAACGTCGCGATGGCAACGGAAAAAGTCGACTATTGACCCTCCCCGCTTGCGCTGTTTACCATCCAACCTTCATGATGGGCGTTGAATTTCCAACCTCTGGAGTGATCGATGGCCGGTCTCCAACGCGAACTCGGACTCCGGGACCTCGTGCTCTTTCACGTGGTCGCGATCATCGGTCTCCGATGGATTGCCGTGGCCGCCCAGGCAGGACCTTCTTCACTCACCCTCTGGACACTCGCCTTTCTTCTCTTCTTCGTCCCTCAGGCAGCGGCGGTCATGCGACTCACTTCCGCCTTTCCGGACGAAGGAGGGATCTACCGCTGGACCCAGCGCGCCTTCGGCGATGCCCACGGTTTTATCGCCGGCTGGTGCTACTGGTCGAACAACGTCGTCTACTTCCCAACTGTCCTGATCACCATGGCCGGCTACGCCCTCTTTATTACCGGCCCCGGTCCTCACGATCTCGAGAGTAGCCGTACCTATCTGCTCGTTTTTTCGCTGATCAGTCTATGGATCGTGATCGGCACAAGCATGATCGGTCTGAAGACCGGGAAATGGCTCCAGAATATCGGAGGACTGGCTACGTGGATCCCCGCGATACTTCTCACCACTTTCGGCATGATCGCCGCTTTCCGTTTCGGATCAGCAACTTCCTTCAGCCTTCCTGCGCTCCTCCCCGATCTCGGCGACTCAGAGACGATCACATTTTTCTCGTCCATGTGTTTCGGATTCGCCGGTCTGGAACTCGCTTCAATCATGGGGGGAGAGATCCGAAACCCGAGACGGAACGGCCCGCGGGCGGTCATGATCGCCGGTATTTCGATTACCGCAGTCTATCTGATCGGCACATGGGCGCTCATGACCGCCCTTCCGAAAGAAGAGACGAGCGTCATTACCGGAGTGATACAGGCGATCGGGAGTGTGGGTGAGCGGATCGGACTCGGTGGCGTCGGCCAACTGACTGCGCTTCTTGTCACATTCGGAAGCCTCGCCGCCATCGGCGCCTGGCTCGGCGGCTCGGCGCGCATTCTCTACGCCGGCGGGCTGGATCGTTATTTCCCGCCCACACTCGGCCGGATCCATCCTCGCTGGGGAACACCTTACATTGCGATCATGGTGCAGGGGATCGCGGCTACCATCTTCGTGACGGCGAGTGTTATCGGCGCAAGCGCCGAAGAAGCGTATCTACTCCTGCTCGATACCACCCTGGTCGTCTATTTCATTCCATACCTCTACATGTTCGCCTCCCTCATCCGGCTGAACGGGAAGATCAAGGAAGATGAATCGACGATCCGGTTACCCGGGGGGCAGCTGGGCGCCACCGTTCTCGGAGGGGTAGGGTTCCTGACTACCGCGGGAGCAATCCTGCTCGCGCTCATCCCACCGGAAAGCGCATCCAACAAGATCGTTTACCAGATCAAGGTGGGTGGCGGTGGCCTTCTCTTCATCATCGCCGCGCTTCTGATCTATGTCTGGGCACGGCGCAGGGGGGCGCACGCCATTCAATCGGAAGACCCATCATGACAGTCGATCGCTCCCGACTGATTGACCGCCTGGCCCTCCCATTCTACTTTCTGCTGTCCGCCATCCTGCTTTACCCCCTCTCAGCCCGGCTGGGCGAGGTACTCCCCGGACCGCGGGTCGATACATGGCAGAACCTCTGGAACTACTGGTGGCTCGGCCACGCGTTCTCATCTGATAGCGGGCAACCATTTTTCACACCCGATCTCTTTTATCCCTATGGGGCTGACCTTTCATTTCACACCCTCTCTCTTCTGAATACGATCTGGGCGGTTCCGCTGGGTGATTTCTTCTCACCCGTCTTGCTGCTCGGGCTCTCTCTCTTTCTGGCTTTTCCGATCGGCGCATGGAGCATGTATCTGCTCACCAGAGATTGCATCGAGAGCCGCTCCGGCGCCCTGCTTGCCGGTTTCATCTATGCGTTCTTCCCCCATCACCTGGACCAGATCTACTCCCATCTCAATCTGACATCTCAACATCTGCTGCCCTTCTTTCTGCTGTTTCTTTTGAGGTTGTTCCGGAATCCATCGTGGAAGAACGGCCTGGCGACAGGGCTGTTTCTCGCCCTCCAGGCGTACGGCTGTCTGATCTACATGATGCAGGCGTTTCTGGTGATCGCCCTCCTCGGCCTCGCTCGTTTGATCCGGGGGGGGGGGAATGCCCCCGTCCGCGCCTGGCTCCCCGGACTCGCAGGTGGAATCGTACTGTTCGTCGTTCTCATTCTTCCGATGGTCATCCCCGCGCTCCGGCTGTCGAGCGAACGGGGAGAATTCAGATACAAACAGGTCCGCCCCGCTTTCTCCGCCAGCCTCGAAACGCTCGCATCACCGAGCGTGTTTCATCCGATCGTCGGAGAGCGCGTACGGAAACTGAATCGCCGCTATGACAACCTCCCTCGCGGGGCGACCGCTCATCTTGGTCTCGGGCTTATTGTGCTCGCCCTTTTCGGCACCGCCTCCCGGCTAGGCACCTTGCGTACATTCGGAATCGCTTCCATTCTGTTCGTCGTTCTCGCCATGGGACCTGCGTTCCAGATCAGAATCGGCCAGGAGACCGGTATCCCCCTCCCCTACGCACTGATGGAGAAGATCCCGATTCTACGATTTCTTCGCGTACCCAATCGTTTCCTGGTGATGGCATCGCTCTTTCTGGCACCTCTTGCCGGAGCGGGCCTTGCTAGGTTTCTGGCAGGGGGACCGAAGTTACGAATGGGCGGACTCATGCTCGCCGCACTCCTCTTTTTCGAATATCTGCCCACACCGATTCGTACAGCCCCGATCTCAGGACCGGCGTTTTGTGATCTTTTGAAAGAGCGGGCGACGAGCGGCGCCGTTCTCGATGTGCCCCTCTTCTCGGGGGGTCAATCCACAATTTACATGTTCAACCAGACCCATCACGGCCGGCCGATTGTTGCCGGCTACGTGTCGATCCCTCCACCTACCGCCGGGCTGATCGTCCAGGAAGACCCCTCGTTTCGATGGCTGGCCGATACCGGACTGAAATCGGAAATCGATTCGATTCCGAGCGGGTCGCCGGTCGAAGCGATGAGACGACTCGGGATCGGTGACGTAGTGCTTCATAAGGACTTTGATCCCATGAGCGATCGACGCACCGGCCCGCCGGGGATGGACTGGCCGGAAAAAACCGAGGCGACCAGCTGGTACTGGAGGCACACGACAGTAACCGGAAGCGTGCCGCACAAACGAATGAGAGAATATCGGAAGATGCTCCAGGTATGGCTCGGCCGACCGTACTACGAGGACGATCGCGTCGCGCTCTTCGCCGTGCCTGAGAGTTGAGCACTACTTGTCCGTCAAGGCCGGGTCGCTTATGCTGGCTGACTCAGGAGGCACGATTCAAATGAACCTGTTCGAAGAACTTGACGCCCGCGGGTTCGTCGAGAACAAGACTTCGGATGAGATCCCCAGGATTCTCGCCGAGGAGCGCGTCACCTGTTATGACGGGTTCGATCCGACCGCGCCGTCCCTCCACGTGGGAAATCTGGTTGGCATCCATACGCTCGCCCACTTTCAGCGTCATGGCCATAGGCCGATCATCCTGATGGGGGGCGCCACCGGCATGATCGGCGACCCGTCCGGAAAGTCCAAAGAGCGCGTCCTTCTGACCGACGACAAGATTCAGGAAAATCTCGAAGCGCAATCGGAACAGTTTCGCCGTTTCATGGACCTCGATTCGGGTGCGATGGTAGTGAACAACGCGGATTGGTTCGGCCAGATCGGCTTCATCGACTTTCTCCGTGACGTGGGCAAGTACTTTCGTCTCGGGGAGATGATGGGAAAAGAATCGGTTCGATCCAGATTGGAGTCCGAATCGGGAATCTCCTACACCGAATTCTCTTACATGCTGCTTCAGTCCTATGACTTTCTTCACCTTTTCGATCATCATGATTGCAGGTTTCAGGTGGGGGGAAGCGATCAATGGGGGAATATCACCGCCGGGATCGAGCTGATCAGGCGCCTTCGAAGCGCGCCGGCCTACGGAATCGTCACGCCCCTCATTACCGATTCGTCCGGACAGAAACTGGGCAAGACGAGCGAAGGGGAAAATGTCTGGCTCGACGCCGAGCGCACTTCCCCCTATCGGTTTTACCAGTACTGGATCAACCAGCCCGACCAGGACGTGATCCGATTTTTGAAAATGTTCACCTTTCTGACCCTCGACGAGATCGGGGGGATGGAAGAGGATGTGAGGGACCGGCCCCACGAAAGGGCCGCGCAGAAGACGCTCGCAGCCGACGTCACCGCCCGGGTCCATGGGGAGTCCGGCCTGGACGCGGCCCGAAAAGCGACTGAGATCATGTTCGGCGGTGCGATTGACGAGATCGAGGAGGGGACGCTGCTCGACATCTTTGCGGATGTCCCGTCATCGGTTCTTTTGAAAAGCAGGTTCGATGACGATTGGAATATCGTCGATCTCCTCGTAGAAGCGGGAGCGGCCAAGGGGAAAGGGGCCGCCCGGCGGCTCATCGAAGGGGGCGGCATCTACCTGAATAATATCCGAGTCGAAGGGGCCGAGAGGCTTATCCGACCGGAAGACCTCATCGCCGGCACCGCCCTCGTTCTCAGGCAGGGCAAAAAGAACTACCGGCTTGTTCGCTTCCAATAGCTCCCATTGACACGCCGGAACTCCGCTCTTATCTTGCTATTAGGAAAGCACTTGGCCAACTACTGGGCCTCATCCGGCCGCTGATTGAGCTGGCCTCGGCCCTCGGAGCATGCACCATGAGTACGACCATGAATCAGCGGATCAGCTCACGCGCCGTAACCGCGGACGAAGCTGTCCAGTGTGTTCGATCGGGACAAAATGTTCTCGTAGGATCCGGCTGCGCGGCCCCGCAGGAACTACTCCGATCCCTCGTCAAACGTGCGCCGGAAGTTTCCGACGTCGAGCTTTACCACCTGCTCACCTTCGGAATCGCCTCGTATGTAAACGAAGAACATGAGAAGAGTTTTCGACATAATGCGTTTTTCATTGGGAAGAATGTTCGAGAAGCGGTGAACGCGGGGCGCGCGGATTTCACGCCCATATTCCTGAGCGAGATCCCGAAGCTGTTTTACTCGGGACAGGTTCGACTCGATGTCGCGCTCGTGATGGTCTCCCCGCCGGACCAGTTCGGATTCTGCAGCGTCGGCATTCATACCGACATCGTCCGCGCCGCGATCGAGACCGCTGATATAGTCGTCGCCCAGGTGAACCCCTGTATGCCCCGCGTACACGGTGACACTTTTGTCCATGAATCTAAGATTCACCTTATTGTGGAGCACGAGGAACCGCTTGTCGAACTCCCTTCGCAGAAAATCGACGACACATCGATGGCGATCGCCCGGCACATCCGTGGACTCGTCCCGAACGAAGCGACGCTGCAGCTCGGTATCGGCAATATTCCAAACGCCGTGCTTTCTCTCCTGGATCATCACCGGGATCTCGGCATTCACACCGAGATGTTCAGCGACGGGGCGATCGACCTCATTGAACGGGGCATCATTACAAACAAGCGGAAGGTAATCCACCCGGGCAAGGTAGTTGCAAGCTTCTGCATGGGAACGCGCAGACTCTATGACTTTGTCGACGACAACCCCGCATTCGAATTCCACCCGTCCGAATATGTTAATTCACCCGTGATCATCGCGCAGAATCCCAATCTGATCAGCATCAACTCGGCGATACAGATCGATCTGACCGGCCAGGTTTGCGCTGATTCCATGGGATCGAAGTTCTATTCCGGGATCGGCGGACAGGTCGATTTCATACGAGGCGCCTCGATGAGCAAAGGGGGAAAGCCGATCATTGCGCTCCCCTCCACTGCCAGGGGCGGAACGCTGTCACGCATCGTGATGAATCTGGATCAGGGGGCGGGCGTCGTGACAAGCCGAGGGGATGTTCATTATGTAGTCACCGAGTTCGGCGTTGCGTATCTGCACGGCAAGTCGATCCGGGAGCGAGCGATGGCGCTGATCGAGATCTCCCACCCCGATTTTCGAGCGGAGCTTCGTGCCTCCGCTATCAAACGCCACTACGTCCCGGTTGACTGGGAGGTACTCACGGAAACCGAGCGTTACCCCCACGAACTCCAGACGACGGAGAACTTTCACGGAAAGAACTTACTGGTTCGACCCCTTCGCGCAGCCGACGGAGATCGTCTCATGGAGTTCTTCTACTCCCACGATCCCGAAACCGTTTACGGACGATATCGATTCCCGAAGAAGAGCCTCCCTCGAGAGGAGGCCCTCCGTCTTTCCACCCTTGACTACAAGAAGCGGATGGCACTTGCCGTTTTCGGGGAAGAAGGAAACTACGAGCACATCATCGCGATCGGCCGTTACACTCTGAACGAAAGAACACGGGTGGCGGAAACGGCCTTCGTGGTTAACGAAGGCTATCGCCGTAAGGGGATCGCACGCTTTCTCTATGAAACTCTTCGAAATTATGCGATAACGAAGGACATCGTCGGCTTTACCGGCGACTTTGCCATGACCAACAACGCGCCGATTGAGCTGCACCGTGATCTGGGCGCTGAAGTATTCTACGACCACGAGTCGAGTGTGTTTCGGTATCTCGATCGATTCGAAGATCTGAGCCTCGACGAAAACGGGGGAGAGAAGGAATGATCTGAGAGGGTTCCGACATGGAACACTTGCATCATTTCGTGAACCGTAAGAGAATGGAGCCCGAGTTCATCATTACTTAATCTGGGAGTCAGGCGTGATATTTTCTCCGACAGCTAAACATGCCATCCGGGCCCTGATCTACCTGGCGGTCCACGACGGTCTCGGGCCCACACTCGGAAAAGACATTGCGGCATCCGAGACGATCCCTAAGCCCTTTCTTTCCAAAATCCTTCACGATTTACGGATCAAGGGGCTTGTAAAGACGACGAAAGGTCCCGGAGGGGGCTATGAGCTGGCCAAATCGGCCAAGGATATGACCGTTCGTGAGGTCGTCGAGGCCGTCGACGGGCCGCTCGACCTCAGTTCCACCTGTATTCTTGGGCTCGATGAGTGTAGCGACGAGGTCAGCTGCGCCCTTCATGAACCCTGGAAGAAGTTCCGCAGCGAATTTGAAAGCACCATTGCCGATCTCACCCTGAGCGAAGCGGCATCCACGATGGAACATAAGAAACGGCAGTCGGGGAGATAGGGAGCGTCGAAATGAAAGTTGAAAAGTGGATGACCAGCGATGTAGTGACGGTTGATTCCTCTCTTCCTCTTATCGAGGCCTACCGCATCTTCCATGACTATGAGATCCGGCACCTCCCCGTGGTCGAAGAAGGCCGCCTGATAGGCATCATTTCCAAAAGGGATATCGGCAGGCGGGTTCTGAAGAACATGCCGATGGGCGACTTGAACGACATGGGAATCGTTCTGGATGCGATGATCAAACGTGTGAAGTCAATCAACAAGGGGGATTCGATCGAACGGGCGGCGCTCATGATGCACAATGAGAAGATCGGCGCGTTGCCGGTAGTCGTCCGGGGGAACCAACTTGTCGGGATCATCACGATTCACGACATGCTCGAAGTCCTGGTCGCCGAATTGACCGCGAAGAACAAGCAAAGCTGACCGCCGGCACCGACGCATTTCTCTAAAGCCGGCCGATCGGCCTAGTCGATTACCTCGAGTTTCTTTCCGACCTCAATAAACGCCGCTACCGCATGGTCGATGTCCTCATTCGTATGGGCTGCTGACAGCTGCACGCGAATCCGCGCCTTTCCCATCGGGACCACAGGGTGGCTGAAGCCGATTACGTAGATCCCCTTTTCTAGAAGCTCGCGGGCCATGTCATTGGCGAGTTTGGCATCACCGAGCATAACAGGAATGATCGGCGTCTCCCCGGGGACGAGATTGAATCCGGCCTCCGCCATACTGGTTCGAAAGCGCTTGGCGTTCTCTTCCAACCTGTCGCGAAGCTCGGTCGTTTCGTTCAGCAGATCGATCACTTCCAGGGCACCGTAGACAATCGGCGGCGGAACCGAGTTGCTAAACAGATAGGGCCGCCCCCGGTTTCTCATCATCTCGATCACTTCCTTCGGACCGGCGATCACTCCCCCGCTCGCCCCGCCGAGCGCTTTACCGAGTGTAGTCGTGATGATGTCGATCTTGTCGACCACACCGCAATGCTCATGCACTCCCCGGCCGGTCTTCCCCATGAACCCGGTGGCATGAGAATCATCGACGAGCACGATCGCGCCGTATTCTTCCGCCAGCGCCGCAATCTCATCGAGAGGGGCCAGGATACCGTCCATGCTGAACACGCCGTCGGTGACGATACAGATATGGCGCGCCTTCTCTTTCCACAACTGCAGCTTGCGCTCCAGATGTTTCATGTTGGCGTTCTTGTAACTGTCACGCTTCGCGGAGCAGAGCCGGATGCCGTCGATCAGGCTGGCATGGATCAGGCGATCACTGATGATCACATCCTCTTCACCGAAGAGAACCTCGAACACGGCGGCGTTTGCGTCGAAACAGCTCGCAAAAAGAATCGCGTCTTCTTTGCCCAGGAACTCGGCCATTTTTCGTTCGAGATCGCGGTGAATGTCCTGGGTACCACAGATAAAGCGAACACTGCTCATCCCGTAGCCCCGCTCGCGAAGACCGGTTTGCGCCGCTTCCACTACTTTGGGATGGCTCGAGAGCCCCAGATAGTTATTGGCGCAGAAGTTCAGCACTTCCCGCGGCTCCGATCCCCGCGGATACTCCACCATGATCTTCACGCCCTGCTCACTCCGAATATAGCGCTCGTCCTTGGAGAGACCCGCCTCGCGTACCTCTTCGAGGATCTTCCGGAATCGAGACCGTACCGCGTCGGTGTATGCCATGAATCGACCTCTCCCCTCGGGCGCGGCTACTCTGAGCCGAGCTTGGTCCGCACGAGCTTCAGTATGCTGTTCAGTGTGTTGAACGCCTCCGCGGACGCTTCCTCGTCAGACAGACTGATCTTGTATTCATCTTCCAGAAAATTCTTCAGCGAAACCATGGAAAATGAATCCACGATTCCGCTCGTAATAAGCGATGTACCCTCGTCGATTACCTGGTCTTCGTCGTCCAGATACTCATCCCGAATGAATTCGAGGATCTTATCTCTCATCTCTGATGACATTCAATTACTCCTCTTAACAGGCCTAGTCGTCTTCCAATGTTGAAGTATCACCGACCTCCTCGCCCCACTCCTTGGCCCGGAGGAGCCGCCGCATGATTTTCCCCGACCGCGTTTTCGGAAGCTTGTCGACGAACTCGATCTCCTGCGGCATGGCGAGAGGGGAAAGCTTCTTTCTGATGAAGTTCATGATGGACATTTCCAGTTTGCGGTTCGGCTCGAAACCGGCCTTCAGAGCGACGAAAGCTTTGACGACCTCCATATTGACTTTGTCCGGCTTCCCGATGGCGGCACTTTCCGCTACCGCTTCGTGGCCGAGAAGGGCACTTTCGATCTCGAAGGGGCCGACAAGATGTCCCCCCGTGTTAATGACGTCGTCATCCCGCCCCATGAACCAGAAATAGCCGTCTTCATCGATACAGGCCTGATCGCCCGTCAGATACCAGCCGTTCACGAACTTGCTCTTGTACGCCTCTTCCCGCTCCCAGTACGCCCGGAAGATCGAGGGCCACGGCGGGCGGACAGCGAGTTGCCCCGGCTTGTTCGGTTCGTCTATCGGCTTATTCGCCTCGTCCAGGACAGCTGCGGTGATCCCTGGAAAGGGCTTCCCCATGCTTCCCGGTCGGATCTCCATCCCAGGTAGATTGGTGACCATCATAGCGCCGGTTTCCGTCTGCCACCAGGTGTCATGAAACGGACGGCCATATGCTTCCTGGCTCCAGATAACCGCCTCGGGATTCAGCGGCTCTCCTACGCTGGCGAGATGGCGCAGGCTCGAAAGGTCAAACTGGCCGGCCCCCTCTATACCCTCTTTCATCAGCATCCGGATCGCCGTGGGCGCCGAGTACCAGACCGTGACACCATGATTCTGGATCGCTTCGTACCATCGATTGACTGTGAATCCGCCGTCCAGAACGAGCTGGGTCACACCGAGCGACCAGGGACCCAGAATGCCGTAACTCGTGCCGGTTACCCAGCCGGGATCAGCGGTGCACCAGTAAAGGTCATCTTTTTTCAGATCGAGTACCCACTTGGTGGTGAGCGCCTGTGCCGGTAGCGATCCATGTGTGTGGAGCGCCCCTTTCGGCTGGCCGGTGGTGCCGGAAGTGTAGTGCAGAATGGACGGAGTCTCTTCTTTCGCCTCATAGCAAGTGAACGAATCGAGCGGCTCGGCATCGGCGATCCCGAACGCCTGCTCTCCCTCTTTCATCTGGAGGTCCCCAGGCTCGATGATGATCACATGCTCCAACGCGGGGCACTTATCCCGGATCTTACGGATCCGGAAAGCGAGTTTCCTGCTTGTCAGGATTGCGCGGGTTCCGGCGTTCCTCAGGCGCTGCTCGAGCGCCTCCTCGCCGAACGCCGAGAAGAGGGGCTGCATCACGAGACCCGCTTTCAGACCGCCCAGAAAACCGATATAAAGATCGGGGGTTCGATCCATGAAAACAGCGACACGATCACCGGGGTCGAGGCCGAGATCGGTGAAATATCGGCCATAGGCATTCGAATAGCGGCGTAGATCATCGAACGAGAACCGCTTGATCTCATCCGTCGAGCTCTGCCAGATGAGAGCGGTCTTCTCTCCGGAGCCCGATTCGCAGATTCGATCCGTACAGAGCCATCCGATGTTGAACGGTCCGCCCTCAGGGAGGCCCGCTTCCTGCCGCGCCCGATTCCACTTGAATTCACGGCGCCGGGCGTCGATATCGCCGATATTACTGTTACCGCTGGCTTTGCCTCGGGGTGCCGTACGCTCATTCATGCAGTCAAACCTCCACTCTGGAATTATAGAACCAGATAGAAGGTCGTAGAGCGGCAAAAAACTGTCAAGGGGGAGATCACGAGAGCGCCGGGCAGTTCGGCGGTATACTACCGGCTACCTCTGATATGCCTCAGAGAGCCTTCGCCTTTTCGTCGGTGCTGCCGTAGATCTTCATGACAGTGTTCAGGCGGACCATTTTGAGCAGCTTATCCACGTTGGCGGGGACGGCGGAGAAGGCAAGAGCTGCCCCGGCGTTTTCGGCGGACGTGATGATCGAAGCGACTACACCCAATCCGGAGCTGTCGGCCCCCTCGATTTTCGACATGTCGATCACCAGTTTTCCGGTGCCCGAAGAAAAGGCAGAGCGAATCTCATCGAGCATGTCGTAGCCGGTGGGCCTCCCCTTCAGGAACCCGGACAGTTCGAATACAATAGCACCCCCAGATTCGATTTTTTCGAACTCCATTTGAGCTGTCTCCTCTGCCCGGGGAGGTGATTGCCGGCGCCTTCTTCAGGCTGTTCCCTACTCCGATGGACTTCAGAATAGAATATCCCGGCTGGACAAGGCAAGCGTTTGCGCCTGCCAGGGCGCTTAAGAGGCAGCCAAATGGTTGAGTAGACGGTTAATTGCTTTACCGAACCGGCCGGCGCTTGCTAGTATGAGGTGTCCTCAACAGAGAGGTTGGAACCGTATGACTGTTATCTCAGCCTACGGGTACCAGTTGGTCGCCCCCGGCGAGCCCCTCGAGAAATGTGATCTCGGATCTCCCCAGGCGGGCCCCGACCAGGTCGTTGTCGAAGTACACGGTTGCGGCGTTTGCCACACCGACCTTGGCTTCGCGTACGACGGCGTACCCACTCGTCACGAATTACCACTTATTCTGGGACATGAAATCTCAGGCCGGGTAGTGGCCTGTGGTGCCGGCGCCGAGCAATGGGAAGGCCGGACGGTGATCGTTCCTGCCGTTATTCCCTGCGGCGAATGTGCCGCCTGCAAGGCCGGGCGCTCGTCGATCTGCAAAACGCAGTTCATGCCGGGAAACGACGGTCACGGCGGATTCGCCACTCATGTCGTCGTGCCGGCGATCGGACTCTGCCCTGTCCCCGATTCATTGCCGGACGGTATTACGCTCCCGGACCTTTCTGTGATCGCCGACGCTGTCACCACCCCCTATGAAGCGATCAGGCGGAGCGGCCTGAAGAGCGGTGACGTAGCGGTGTTCGTCGGGGCGGGAGGCGTAGGAGGTTTCGGCGTCCAAATCGCCGCCGCCATGGGAGCCGCAGTCGCCGCAATCGACATCGATCCTTCCAGGCTCGAACTGGCCGAACGACATGGCGCGACTCTCACGCTGAATCCGTCTGATCTCGGACCGAAAGAGATCAAGGCGGCAGTCCGTTCGTTCTTCAAGGAACATGCGAAGAACCCGGGCGGCACCAAGGTATTCGAAACGAGTGGCACACCGAAAGGGCAACAGACGGCGTTTTCCCTGCTCGGTTTCGGCTCCCATCTCGCAATTGTAGGTTTCACGCCGAAACCGGTCGAAATCAGGCTTTCCAATCTCATGGCATTCGACGCGAAGGCCGAAGGAAACTGGGGCTGCCCTCCGGAGTACTATCCTGATGCGCTTCAACTCGTATTGGATGGTCGCGTCGCACTCGGTCCCTACGTGGAACATCGACCGCTCGATGAAGCACCCGTCATCATGCAGGCGGTTCACGCTCATGAATTCAAGAAGAGGCCGATTCTCGTGCCTGCCTTATAAAACAGACTCGACGCCAGGAGAATCAATTCCACATGAAGAATCATGATCTGATTGAAGAGATGTCGCCTAAGGAAATCCTGATTGAGCGGCGCCCCGTGTACTCCGCGACAGGCGAACCGGTTGAAAAACTGTGTAATCTCTGGATAACTCTCAACAACCCCAAACAGTTCAACAGTTACACGACAGGGATGGTCAAGGAGATCATCCTGGCGATCCGGGCCGCGAGTAACGACCGGTCAGCTGTCGCCGTTATCCTGACAGGCGCGGGGGACCGCGCATTCTGTACCGGAGGCAACACAAAAGAGTATGCCGACTACTACGCGGGGGCCCCGGCAGAATACCGCCAGTACATGCGCCTCTTCAACGATATGGTGACCGCCATCCTGCACTGCGACAAGCCGGTCGTCTGCCGGGTAAACGGGATGCGTGTCGGCGGAGGCCAGGAGATCGGTATGGCATGCGACTATTCCCTCTCCACCGATCTCGCGCTCTTCAGCCAGGCCGGGCCGAAACATGGTTCCGCCCCTGACGGCGGCAGCACCGATTTTCTTCCGCTATTCGTCGGCATAGAAAACGGAATGATGAGCGGCACGCTCTGCGAACCATGGAGCGCCCATAAGTTCTATCGACTCGGCGGGTTATCTGAAATCGTCCCGGCGCTCAAAGTAAACGGTGACTGGGTAGCCAATCCGATTGTCATCACCGATCGCTATCTCGACGAATTCGGCCGGCCGATTCTCGGTGAATGGAAAACGGGGCAAGCGAAAGCCGAAGGCAAAGAGATTTTCAAGCAGGGGACGACCGATCTGTCGCTTCTGGACGAGGCGATCGATCGCTTATGTACCAAGCTTCTTTATACGATGCCCGATTGCCTCACAAAAACGATCGAGAGTATTCGTAAGCACAAACTGGAACACTGGGACAGGAATCGAGAGACGAACCGCGCCTGGCTCTCGCTCAACATGATGACAGAGGCGAACGCCGGATTTCGCGCATTCGCTTATGGAACGAGGGCGGAGCGGGAAGTCGATTTTGTACTGCTCCGCCAACGCCTCGCCGACGGGGCACGCTGGAACGAGGATCTCGTCCGTGAGATCGCGCCGTGGGCCGTGCGGGGAGAGGACGGGTGAGGCCCGCCCTCGAGGAAATTGTCGGCCGGGCAAACGCTCTCTATGAAGATCTCGATTTCGGGGCCGTCACGGACTGGAAACGCCGTAACCCCGGTCGAAAAGCGATCGGCTACATGCCGATCTATGTACCACGTGAAATCGTTCATGCGGCGGGCATGCTCCCCGTCGGCATTGTAGGAGGGAGCGACCGCCTGGAGATCATCCGCGGCGACGCTTATTTTCAGAGCTACATCTGCCACATTCCACGAAGCACGATCGAACTGGCGCTCTCTGGACGGCTGGACAGTCTGGACGGCATGCTTTTCCCGTCGATCTGCGATGTGATCCGAAATCTCTCCGGCATGTGGAAGCTCCTCTTCCCTGATCGCTACGTTCGCTACATCGATGTGCCGCAGAATTTCGACGCCCGCGTGGGGGGCGAATTCTGGCGCCGGGAGATCGAGGCGCTCCGCGATGATCTGGTGGTGCTCGGAGGTGAACCGATTACGGACGACGCGCTCAATAAGAGCATCGCCGTGTATAACGAAAACCGCAGAGCCCTGATCGATCTCTACAAAGCAAGGAGCGAGCAACCCTGGGTATTTCCGACTCCCGAACTCTATGTCGTCATGCGGGCCGGTAACGTCCTCCCTCCAGATGAGCATACAGCCATGATCCGGGCCTATCTCGATGAAGCGCCCCGCGAGGATCGCGAGGACAAGGACCATAGTCGCATCGTCATTGTGGGTACGTTCTGTGAGCAACCGCCGCTCGGCCTTCTGCGCACGCTTGAGCGAGCCGGTTGCTGGATCGTCGGCGACGACCTGCTCCTCGGGAATCGGTGGATCGAGACTGAAATCCCGACAGAGGGTAAGCCTATGGAGAATCTTTCCCAGGCGTTCATCGAGCACAGCACGGCGACCGCCTCCCGCTACGATGCGGAGCGCGCCAAGGGAGAGTCGCTCATTCAATCGGTGCGTGACAACGAAGCGGAAGGGGTTATCTTCTGCGCGCCCAGCTTCTGCGATCCGGCACTACTGGACCAGCCCATGCTGGTAAACGCCCTCGACCGGGAGGGCATTTCTCATACACAGTTCAAGTATTCCGAAGACACGGGCCAGTTCGGGGTAATCCACGAACAGGCGGGTACCTTCTCCGATTCCATTCGACTATGGAGCGAAGTATGACGAATCCGAAACAGCCCTCTTCCCCCGGCACGATCGCCGAAGTGCGTAAAGAAGAGAGCATGAACCTTCAGAAGCAGATGATCGGCGGGCATTATCAAGCGCTGGAACGCGCTCCGAAAGAGGGAAGGAAGGTAGTCTATACGTTTGTTCCAGGGAACCTGACCGAGCTGATCCGATCGTTCGATCTGCTCCCCGTCCTTCCCGAGATCAACGCGCTGCAATCGGGAATGCGAAAACTATCGGGCGGCTATATCGCCGAGGCCGAAAAGAGCGGCCACAGCGAAGATGTCTGTACCTACGTAAAGTGTGACATCGGCATGATGAAGAAGGGAAATATCAGCCCGACAGGAACTAAGATCCCCGATCCGGACCTGCTACTTCTCTCCTATACGGGCTGCTTCACATTCATGAAGTGGTTCGAACTGCTTCGGGAGGAATACGGCTGCCCCGTCGCCATGCTTCACGTCCCCTACCAGGCGGACGGTACGATTCACGCGCATCACCGCGACTACATCGTTGAACAGATCAAAACCGAACTCATCCCTAAGCTCGAGCAGGTGAGCGGCCAGAAATACGATGAAGACCGACTGAAGGAGAGTTTGAAGCTCTCCGCCGAAGCGGAAGACGATTTCGTTCATGTCATCGAGAGCGCAAAAAACGTTCCCTCCCCGATCGACGCTTACTTCGGTGGCGTGTTCTACATCGGCCCCATGTTTACCGCGTTCCGCGGAACCCCGGAGGGTGTCGAATATTACAAGACGCTTTGCGCTGAAATCGACGAAAGAGTCAGACTCGGTCTCGGACCGATCACGCCGGACGGAGAGATGACCGAGGAGCGGTTCCGGCTTGTTGTCGAGGGGCCGCCCAACTGGACCAGCTTCCGCGAGTTCTGGAAGATGTTTTACGAGGAGGGGGCGGTCTTCGTCGCCAGCAGTTACACTAAAGTGGGCGGCTTGTATGACCGCGGTTTCCGGCACGATCCCGAGCACCCGCTCGAAACGCTCGCCGACTACTGCATGGGCTGCTACACCAACCTGGGACTTCCCTCACGAATCGAACTTCTCCAGGACTACATAAACGAATACAAAGCGGACGGCTTCATGATCAACAGCGTGAAGAGCTGCAACTCCTTCAGCGCCGGACAGCTTCTTATCCTGAGACAGATCGAAGAACGGACGGGCGTGCCGGGCGGATTTATTGAAAGCGACCTCGTCGATCCCCGCTATTTTTCAGCAGCGAACATCAAGAATCGAATCGAAAGTTATCTGCAGATGCTCGAGCAGAGGCGGAAGACGGGGGTGGCGTCGTGAAGATGGAGATCGCGGTCGGCATCGATCTAGGATCGACAACGACAAAAGCGGTGATTCTGAACGAGAAGAACGAACTGCTCGGGAGAGGGATCACCAACAGTCGGAGCAATTACGACGTCGCCTGTTCGATCGCTCGGGACGAGGCCTTTATACGGGCCCGATTCGCACTGACCGGGGGGTTTCTGGGGACCGACTGGGAAACGTCCGAAACCCGGAATGCCGTGCTCGATGAGTTGGAGCGGCGATTCAGGATGCAGCAGCACCTGGAACAGGTCAGCCGGCTCCGCGAAGAGCTCCATCATGCAGCGGAGGCCCCTCGACATGCCGAATACAGGAGCGGGCTCAACGATGCGCTCGACACCATCCTTGATTCGATGGTGAAAAATGCGCCCGCTCTTTACGACACTGGTGTGGAACGTAAGAGCGATTTTTTCCGCGATCTGGCAAGTGCCGAATATATGGATCTGGCGAATAAGATCAGCGATCCCAAGGGAATTGACTTCGAGACACTTTGCGGCGTGTATGATGCGGCCATTCTCGATGTGGAGAATACGGCGAGCGATCTCTCGTTCGACGCGAATATCACCGCGGCACTCGAAGAAACTCTGGCTGCTTCCCACTTGAACCTGGAAGGTGATGCGGATAAATTGCGGAACGCGGTCGTGCAGGCACGGGACGCCGAACTTTATGAGCGGGGAACGGTAGGCACCGGCTATGGCCGCCAGCGGCTCCCCTTCCCGAAAGAACAGATCAGGAGTGAAATTCTGTGTCACGGTCTCGGCGCCCATTACATGTTCCCGAATACGGCGACTGTTCTTGATATCGGCGGACAGGACACTAAAGCGATTCAGGTCGACTCGAAGGGGATTGTCACCAGTTTTCAGATGAATGACCGCTGTGCTGCAGGATGCGGCCGTTATCTCGGATACATCGCCGACGAGATGAATCTCGCCCTGCATGAACTAGGACCGCTGGCGCAGAAGGCGACAACGAAGGTCAAGATCAGCAGCACCTGCACAGTTTTTGCCGGCGCGGAGCTTCGTGACCGGTTGGCGGCGGGCCAGAGACGGGAGGACATCCTCGGCGGTCTTCATCGCGCGATTATCCTGCGGGCGATGTCACTTCTTGCACGGTCGGGCGGCGTGGAAGAGGAGTTCACGTTTACGGGAGGGGTGGCCCGGAATCCGGCCGCCACACAAGCCCTGCGGGATCTCGTGGAAGAAAACTACGGCAACAAGACCATCAACATCTCTCCCGATTCCATCTACACCGGCGCCATCGGTGCGGCGCTCTTCGCCGCCCAGGGAACAGAGGCGCCCGCCCAGGAGGTGAGCGCATGATTTCGACCGCCGTTTCCTCCGAAATCCTGACAGCCGGCATCGATGTCGGCACGAGTTCGGTCAAGGCCGCTATCATTCGGATGAACGCGGGCGGGTGGAAAAGGGATGATGTCGAGGTTCTCGCCCTCCGTGCCGAACGCATTCGCCGGCGTGATTTGAAACAGGTGATAAATGAAAGTTTTCATACCGTCCTCGAAGACGCGGGGGTGAGCGAGAAGGACCTCGCCTATGTGGCCAGTACGGGTGAAGGTGAACTTGTTCATTTCAGACGGGGTCACTTTTTCGGTATGACCACCCATGCGCGGGGCGCAGTCTATATGCTCCCCGGTTCCCGTGCCGTTCTCGACGTGGGTGCTCTTCACGGCAGGGCGATGCGAATCGACGGCAGGAGCAAAGTGCTTTCGTACAGAATGACGACACAATGCGCGTCCGGTTCGGGACAGTTCCTCGAAAACGTGGCTCGCTATCTGGGAGTCGCCCTCGAAGAAGTCGGCCCCCTTTCCAAAGAAGCCAAAGAGCCTGAAATGGTAAGCAGCATCTGCGCCGTACTCGCCGAAACCGATGTCATCAACATGGTGAGCCGCGGGATCTCCACTTCGGATATTCTGAAGGGGATCCATCTCTCCATGGCGGGCCGGTATATCAAGCTTCTTCGCGCGATCGGCGCCACCGAGTGTGACGTCGCCGTTACCGGCGGCCTGGCGGCGGATGAAGGCCTGATTCAGGCCATGCGCGAACTGATCCAGAAAGACGGTATCCCCATGCTGATCCAAGAGGATCCTCAGTCCATCCATGCCGGGGCGATCGGTGCGGCTCTCTGGGGAGGATACAGGCACGAGGTTCTCGAACGGAAACGGCAGAGCGCATGAGTGCGGCCGAACAAAAATACAGGAAAAGCGCGATCGTTGTCGGTGCTGCCGGAGGGATCGGTTCAGCTGTTGTCGATTCCCTGCGCAAGAACCGATGGAATGTAATCGGGCTCGACCAGAAGGCCGATCCGGCTCGCCAGGTGATGGAATGCGACGTCCGGGATCCCGGGTCAGTCACTACCGCAGTCAAAGCCGCAATCTCGTCCGCTGAACGGATTGACGCGGCAGTTTACTCGGCCGGCATCATTCGTGACAGAGTCCTCTGGAAACTGGATGCCCCGGACTGGGACGCCGTTCATGCTGTCAATCTGCGGGGCGCGTTTCTCTTTATGAAAGAGCTGATTCCGGCGATGAGAGAGAGGGGCGGCGGCTCGATCGTGCTGATCGGCTCGATCAACGGTGCACGGGGCAAGTTCGGCCAGGCGGCCTATGCGTCGAGCAAAGCAGGATTGATCGGGCTCGCCAAGAGCGCTGCGCGTGAAACAGGCCGATTCGGAATACGAGTCAACGTGGTCGAACCGGGCATGGTTCGAACCGCCATGACCGAGAAGCTGCCGGCTGAGGTCCTCGCCGCCGCGGAAGAGGAATCCCTTCTCGGCCGGCTTGCAGAGACCGAGGATATTGCGGGTACGGTAACATTCTTATGCGGAGAGGGCGCCGGGCACATCACGGGTCAGGTAATCCGTGTGGATGGCGGACAGTATTTGTAGGGAATCGGAGGAGATTGAGATGGAAACGAGAGACGAAGCTGGCATTCTCGAAACCGACCACGTCCTGGTTCGCACTATGACGGAGGCCGATCTCGACGCAGTCGTTGCAATCGATGAAGCCGAAACGGGCCGCCCCCGCAAGGAGTATTTCGGCCGGCTGATCGAACGGGCGACGAAAGAATCGTCTGTGCTCGTTTCCCTGATTGCCGAGATCGACGATCACGTGGCGGGGTTCGTGGTCAGCTCGGTGTTCTACGGCGAATTCGGTGTTGCGGAACTCTCCGCCACCATCGACTCGGTCGGTGTGCACTCGGGTCATCGCCGCCAGTACGTAGGAAAAGCGCTCATGCGGCAGCTTCGACTCAATCTGACCGCCCTCCGGGTCACTTCCATTCGGACGGAAGTCGACTGGGATGATTTCGAACTGCTTTCTTTCTTCAAGAACCAGGGGTTCGTGCCATCAAAGAGGCTCAGCCTGGAACGGGAGCTTGACCCGACGGCGCCAGGCGACTGAGGGCCCGGCTCGTACGCAGATCCGCCCGAGGCTCGGGATCGCTCCGTAACTTCTAATCTTACAATCGGTTCCGAGTACCATCCCACGACCGGCGCGAAGCCCCATCAGCACCCCTCCCTCCCTGCCGATACTCCGAATAACAATCCATGCCATATAAAGGAGATCGACCGATGCAGAATATAGTGGCGGCCCATTTTCGGGACGGGAAGATCATCAAGGGAACCACAAATGACTTCGCCCCCATGAAGCCGGCTTTCCATGTCGTTGACTGCGAGAAGAATCAGCTCACCGAAATCGCCGTCGATGACCTTAAGGCCATCTTTTTTGTGAAGGACCTCGAGGGTGACAACACCTACAACGACTGCCAGGATGCCGAGCAGAAGGGTCTGGGTCAGAAGATAGTGGTTCGGTTCAAGGACGGTGAACTCATCACCGGGTATACCAACGGATATGCGCCAACCCGAAAGTCGTTTTTTGTCTTCCCGGCAGACGCCAACAGCAACAATATCCGTGTACTCGTAATGAAAGAGGCGACCACGGAAGTCAAGCTTCTCACGACCTCCTCAGCCTGAACCCCTCTCGCCTGAAGGCGAGGGGTCCCGCCCACACCAGACCAGGATCACTATGAGATTCATTCCCCTTGAATCCTTTCCCGCTGATCATGGCTCTTCTGTAGTAGAGGCTTGGAGACGGTAGATTCCGTCCCGTTACTCTGTACTCAAACTAAGGAGAGTTGTCATGGCATCTGGTATCCTCACGAAGAATGAACACGGCGCAGAGCGCGTCATCCGCGTACTTGTGGGCATCGCGTTGCTCAGTATCGTGTTCGTAGGCCCCCAGACGGCCTGGGGCTATGTGGGATTTCTTCCACTTCTAACAGGGCTCCTTGGGAGTTGTCCCTTGTACACACTTCTCGGGATCAGCACATGTCCGGTGAAAACCGACTGACACCAGGCGATGAACAGTTGCTGGCACGATCGGCCGCCGGTGACAATCATGCCTTTCATACATTCGTTCTTCGTCATCAGGAAGCGGTCTACCGGTTGATTCGCAGCATCGTTTCGAATGAGACGGATACAGAGGACGGCTTGCAGGAGACGTTTCTCGCCGCCTATCAGGGAGCAGGGCGATTCCATGGAAGACGATCCTCCGGTGACCGAAGCGGGCGCGCCTGGATTCTGACGATCGCGCGCAACAAAGCCTCTCGCCAGTTCCGGCGTCGCGCCGGAGAGCCGAGGGATATGGAGTCGATCGAGGAACTCGGTAAGAAAGCTGGCTGGGGGGCGGAGTTGCCCGCCGGTTTCGATCGACGAATCGAGAACCGCGAAATACTCGAACTCGGACTGAAACGGTTATCCGCAGAGGAACGCGAAGTTCTGATCTTGAGAGAGCTCGAAGGATTCTCGGGCGTGGAGACCGCTGAAGTACTGGATCTATCACTGCCGGCGATGAAGAGCAGGCTCCATCGAGCCAGGCTCGAACTTGCCGCGGCACTCAGAGAGTTGAACATATGAGCGCACACGACAGAGACATCGCCGGAATTCGCTGCAAAGAAGTGCTCGCCCATCTCTCAGAATACGTCGATGGAGATATTGATCCGCGTACAAAAAAGAAGATTGACGGTCACCTGGCCGGTTGCGACTGGTGCGAGAAATTCGGCGGAGAATTTTCGAAGGTCATCGGAGAGTTCCGCCGGAATCTGAGCCGGGCCGCGCCGATCGACCAGAGCCTCGCCGAGCGACTCCGGGCGAAAATCAATCAGGCGGGCAGAAACTAGTGTCATGTCCCATGAATATCTTTACTAATATCTAAGCCCCCTGTAGACTTCCTCCAGTCACCCGAAAGGAGGAAGTCCAAATGCCCAGAGGTCGACCGCTCCAACCGCTA
>JALGYY010000021.1 GCA_025782575.1 bacterium | reverse complement strand
GGTAGCGACACTCAGACACGCAAGATGGTTCTTATTCGCTAAGCAGTCTTAAGCGAATTTCGACCGATCAACAGCCGCCGGGGCTTCAGCTCCGGCGGCTTGTTGTATCCAGCCGGCGCTCCCAGGCCATGATCAAGTGGCCGAAGTCATGGGGGCAGCCCTGATGACAATACGAGTGCTTCTCTGGAGGATCTCTCCAAAGGAGTGGCGGAAGGAACGGATCGAGAGCGGGGAGTCTGTCCGGCCTAGTCGTCCTCTTGTAGTTGTTTCACCATTGCTTTCGCCCGCTGGTCATTCGGAGCGAATCGAAGAATGTGCTCCAGTTGCTCGATGGCCTTTTCATTCCGGCCGGAACGAGCATAGACGAAGGCCAGATTCCTCCTGGCGCTCAGGTAGTCATCTTTGATGGAGGTGGCGCGTAGATAGTGACTCTCAGCGGCATAGAAGTCGCTGGCCTGAACGGCGATGTCCCCCAGATTCTTGTGTGCGATTTCAAAATCGGGATTGATGGCGATCGCCCTCTCCAGCGACCGTGTCGCTCCACTCGGATCACCGCTCTGCAATAATGAGAGGCCGAGCATCGTATGGGCTTCCGGGTTCGACTCATCCAGGGAAAGAGAGCGGCGAAACGTATTGGCCGCCTCGTCGAACCGCCCTTCCTCATATTGGAGCAGAGCTTGATTGTAAACCTTGCTCGCTGACTGTTCGCCTCCTTCCATCGAGCGCTTGACATGAGCGCGGAAGGCCTTCGACTGCGACTCGAGGACGGATGCCATCACCTGCCGGCTCGGGTCCCGAGGGTTTGCCTCGGCGGCGAGCTTCAACAGACGGTCACTCTCCTCGAAGCGCAATCGCCAGAGGGCGATGATCGAGTTCAGAAGATGAAGATCGCCGTTATAAGCGTCTGATAAAGGGGTGAGATCGGTACCGGCAGGAATGTTCGTCAGGAATGGCGTAATCGGCTGTTTCAGCCTGACCAGCCCCTCCAGGTTGGACGCATTGTAAATGTCTGACCCGGTGCGGGGGACGGAATACTCGAGATAGGCGTTTTCATTGGTGTTGATCCGACCCTCTTCCACGTACTTGTGAAGCGGCTCACCGGAAACCAGGTAGGATCCTAGAAACTTCCAGGGATCGTTCAGCCCGACTTCGGCGAGGTCCTGTTCGATTCTTTCATCAGAGAAACGGCGCAGGTATTTTGCCAGGTCGATCTGCAGCGGTCTGTCCGTTCCGAGCAGCAGGACGTAATGAGTCGGGACATTGGAGAAATACCAGACGCTCCCCTCGGGATAAACAGAGAGGAAAGTCTTGAAGGCGCTTTTCAGATCGAACTCGGTCAGGCCGGTGATGTTCAACCAGATCACGAGGCCACCCCCCGGGAGAATACGATTCCGGCACAGTTCGAAGTACTCCCTGGTATAGAGGTTGGCGTTGCTCTTGTATGCAAGATCGGTGCAATCCGTGGCGATCACATCATATCGATCGCCTGACAGATTCAGATAGCTCTTGGCGTCGTCGTAGATCACGCCATATTTGTCACGGAACTCGGGAGAATCCACGATACCGTGATTGGATTCCGCGACATGGGGAGCCGCATCGATCACATTGGGCGCAATCTCGACGCATCGTACCTTTGTCATGTGTGAGTGGAGGCAGAACGACCAGGAGGATCCGCCGGACCCGAAGCCGACAGTGAGCGCGGAGCTGGGGTTTTCGAGTACGAGGCTCGGGAGGTGGGCGAGCGATTTCTGATCGGTCAACATGATCGGATCGGTGCCGGCCACAGGCACGCCGTCTACGTTTACAGACTTCGACCCGTCAGCATGCCCGAGTACGGTCACGGTAGCCGTGCTCCCTTCATCATAATAGAGGAGGCGATCCCCCTCGGCCGCTATTCGATAAAGCTTCTGCTTCGGAACGAATCCGGCCATGACCCCGAACGCCAGGAGCGAGGCGACGAGAGCGACACGGTTCCCCCTTTCCCGCAGTCTGCTACCCGAAAAAAGAAGAACACCGAGAAGAACGCTGACAAACGACAGTAGAAGAAGGCTGTTTTTCGCACCTAGAAAGGGGATCAGAACGAATCCGGTGATCGTCGCTCCCACGATCGAACCAACCGTATTCATCGCATACGCACGGCCGATTTGTGCGCCTACCTTACCCAGTCGCCGCACATAGATCCGAGTTACGATCGGAAGTACAGAGCCGAGCAATAGAGTGGGAACGATCATCACCAGAAAGCTCCGCACGAAATAGACGCCCACCCGGGACTCCCATGACCGCTCCCCGAAGTGGATCATCTGGCCGGGGGAGGCCAGGAAGAAGAGCGACAGCAGGGATGTGAGCCCGATCAGTACCTGGACGATTCCGAGAGTGAAGAGCGGCCGCCTCAAACGGTCTGTAAAGCGAGAGGCGACGAGACTCCCCACTGAGAGGCCGAGCAGAAATGTGCCGAGCATGGTCGTAAACGAGTAGGTGTCCGAGTCAAAATAGTCGAGCATGATGAGGAGCCTGGTCCAGATAACCTCGTACCCGAGAGCCGCGAGCCCCGAGAATGCATAGACCATAAGCACGAGTCTGGAGGATTTTCCGGCAGGTTCGGCTCCTCCGGGTTCTTTCATTACAGTCGGGCCACTGTCAGGCTCGACAGAACGGTCGGCGGCCGTGATGGCCCGCGCCAGCAGAATCGTCCCCAATCCGACGGTCATGCTGATCCCGGCAGCCAGACGGTTCGTGTTGGCCAGGCCGATCGCGGGAATCAGCGCAAAGCCGGATGCGAATGTGCCGCACACGGCGCCCAGCGTGTTCAAGCCGTAGAGTCCGCCGACGGTCCCACCGATCCCATCGCTTCGGCGGGCGAAATAGCGCGAAAGGACAGGGAGCGTCCCTCCCATCAGGGTTGTCGGCGGAAGGAGCAGAAGACAGAAAAGCACGAAGCGGATCAGACTGAACTGGAGAAATGAGCCCCCGGCCCATTGGTAGAGAATGCGGTAGAGAGGATTGAGATTGCTCAGAATGAGGGGGAGCAGAAGGGCATAGAATCCGACCAGCACCTCCAGAACTCCGTAGAGTGCCAGCGGATTCCGCATCCGATCCGCATAACGGCCGAGAAGGTGGCTCCCGAGTGCCAGGCCGCCCATGAACGCGGCCAGTACGGTAGTTACAGCGTAGATCGTGTGGCCGAAAAGGAGATCGACGTATCGTGCCCACGCGACCTGGAAGACGAGGGCACTGAATCCGGACAGAAAGAAGCAGGCGGCTATGGCTAGATCAGCCGCCGCGGGAACCGTTCGGGAAGGCCGCGTATCCATCATGGCGGACAGCCTAGCACAGGCTTAAGGTTCTCACGAGAGATGGGTTTCGGGTTGACACTCTGGAAAAGGCTTTGGTATAGTCGCGCAGCGTATAAAAAGCCAAACCTGGTTGATTTCTCTCGGTTTACGAAGGCGGACATCTGCTGATATGCCACGAAAAAGGCTGCTCGACCTGTCTCTCCTCTTGCTCGTTCTCCTTGCCGGATATTTGCTGGTTTTAGGGTGCGAGCAGACCGATCCACCGGAACCGGATAAGAACAAGGCTCCCGAGACGGTGATCACGGTGGGACCTGTGGATTCAACGTCCACTTTCTATCGTGTACACCTTTTCTGGAAGGGGTTCGACGATGATGGGTTGATCCGGGGGTATGAATACGCGATCGGTGATACCGCCCGGAGAGGAGTGGAATGGCATTTCACCGCCAAGACCGATTCCGAGTTCGTCTTTCCGACGGCGATCGGCGGTGATCAGGCGCAGGTAAAAGACCACATCTTCTGGGTACGGGCGATCGACAACGAGGGTAAAGAGGATCGCACGCCCGATTTCGTTAACTTTGAAGCATTTACCCAGGTCGAGCCACGATCGGTCATTCTGCGCGAAGTCGCTCTTCGCCTCATCCGATCCGGGGATTACCTGTTCGTTGCCGCCGGAGAAAACGGCCTCGACATTTATGACATCAGCAATCCCGACGATATTCAACGGGTGAGGACTGTGTTTACGGGGGGGACCGGTCTCGACTTAGTTATCCGTGATAACTACGCCTATATCGCTGACGGCGAAGGGAGCATGAAGATCGTCGATATCAGTGATCCGCCCAATTCGGTACTTGTAGGTGAGTATCTGACTCTCGGGCGGTCCGTTACCGGCATCGATCAGGACGGGGACTTTCTGTTCCTCGCAGACGGAAGAAACGGCGTCATCGCTCTTGATATCGGTGCTCCAGTCGATCCCGTTTTTCTGGCCCGGTTCCGACCCAATACCCGAACACCGTTTCTGGACGTAATTTCGCAGGATGGGCTCGTCTACGTGGCAGCCGATACCGCGGGGATCTTCGCCTTGGAATTCGATCCGTCGAGGAGTGAGCTGATCTTCCTTCCCCCTGAACAGGGTGCGAGGCTTCGGCCGTTCAATTTCCGGTCTTCGGCACGCTCACTCCATTTGCAGGACGATCTGCTTTTTGTCGCCGACGGGCGCGAAGGGCTCTGGACGATTTCGTTGGATGTGGCTGGAGGACTCGATACCACCCTTTCCATGCTGAACACCGGCGGATTCGCCAGCGACCTGATTACGGGTGACGGAGTTCTCTATCTTGCTGACGGGTCCAACGGCCTCGCCACGATCGACGTAAGTGATCCGGTGAATCCGTCTGTCCTTTCCCGGCTCGACTTTTCCGCAGATGTCACCGGCGTTTCGCTTGACGGATCAACACTCTACGCCGGAAATGACGACAGAGGTTTTATTGTCCTCGACGTGACCGATCTGATACCATCGCTCGTTATCGCGCCTGAACTCCGTTTCTGTTTTGAAGAGAGGCTGACTCCTCTGGGGATTGACACGCTCCGAAGTCCTGCTGAAGAGGAGACGCTCACGGCGTTTTCAAACGTCAAATTCTGTTGGGGAGGAGTTTCTGCCGGCGGGAAAGTGATTGCGTACCGCTATCAGATGCAGGGATTCGATCCTCAGCCGATCACGGTGGGACCCGATACGACGACCGCAATATACGAGGCGCTCACCCCGAAGGATCAGTACCAGTTCAGCGTCGAGACCCAGGATGAAACAGGTGTATGGAGCACGGGAGAAGGGTCGGCCCGGCGGCGTTTCACTATTAATTACGACCCGGAAACGCGGATCGATTCGGTCAAGTACCTTCCGGCGAATGATCCCGATGTGGAAGAACCGATTGATATTACTGAACAGGAAGGAATTCGTATTCCTTACCTGAGCCAGCTCTTCTTCTGGTGGTCCATATCCGACAGGGATTCGGTGGTCGGTGATTCGGTGGTCGGGTCCTTCTGGGATATTACAGGGACGGGTGTCGTCTCCCCTGAATCGCTCGATTCGAGACAGATCTTTTTCAGTACCATAGACAATATTCGCGAGAGCCCGCAGGATGTAGCTCACATCCTCAATATCGGTGGAATCGACTCATTCGGAAGACGGGAAAAGGCGCGCGCGTCATTCCAGTTCTTTGTCAATTTTAAGCCCGTGGTCGAGGTTCTCTCACCCCAGGAGAATTCTACTCTCGTCCCCGAAGCAGGAAACCTCATCACCATCTCCCTGAACGTGACGGACGTGGATGGGCCGAACGAGGATATTCTCGTCAAGTATAGTCTCATCCTCCTGAAAGACAGTCAGAATCCCCAGACCAATATCGTGAGAAACGTAGAGACCAGCCCCGAGGAGGACGGTACTCTTAATCTCGTAATCAACATCGGCGGCTTCCGAGGAAGATATCGGTTCATTGTCACCCCGATTGATCTGGAAGGAATAGGGGGCGCCGAAGGCGAACGAAGGACGGTTGAGTTCTTCGTTCCGTAGAGAACTCCGGGGTTAAATCATGAATGTAAAGCACTGGTTACTTGCAATTACTTTGGCTGCGGCGGTGATCCTCATCGCAGGGGCCTGTGATGATGGGGATCTTTCCGGTCCCATTACGAATGCCGCCCCTCGAACCGAAATATCCGGTGGACCTAAGCCATTTGATAAGAATTCCTACCTGGTTGATCTCAACTGGTTCGGCGAGGATGTGGACGGCGAGATCTCGGGGTTCGAGTATGCCTGGGATGACACATCGGACTGGATCTCCACGGCGTTGACCGGCTCGACTTTCGTTATCGCCTCCGACTCCTGCTGCGTCTTCGATACAATCCCGGGAGACGGGGGAGACGAGATCGTTACAGAGCAGTTCTTCCGCTTCCATACGTTCTTCATCCGGGCGATCGACAATCTGGACAAGAGGGATCCTTCTCCTGCGCTTATCACTTTCAACTCGGTTACGGTTGCGCCGACGACGCGGATCACGAGGGGGCCTCTGGAATCGGGTAGCGTGACAGGTCCCGCAGTGAGTGTGCACTGGGAGGGGACCGATCCCGACAGGCCGGACAACCGGGTAGCGGCATACGAGTTTTTCCATGAAACAGTCGGTCAGCTCGAGCGAAAATACGGCCATGTCAGTTCCGCGCCGGTCACGAGAGAGACATGGAACCGTCTGGATTGGGTGCGAGTGAGTGCCGACACGCAATCCGTTGTTCTCCGAAACCTCGAACCGACAGTGAGCGCGGCTACCAGGCACATGTTCTTTGTTAGGTCGATCGATGAGGCCGGGGCTGTGGAGCAGATTCCGATCAACGGGACGAACTACTTCCTGTGGGGAGTTGCCGAGAACCCGTCCGGGGCGTTCCTTATCCGATCCAACGTGATGGGTGAGCGGGCCAGTACCTCGGCTCCTTTGAGAGGCCAGATCTTCGAGGGGACGGAGCTCATCTTCAGCTGGACGGCGGACCTCCGATCCTATGACGGTGTCGTCACCGGCTACAGTCACGCGTACGATAACCTCATTTGGGGACCATGGGATCTGGCTGACAGGCGATTTCCAGGACCGGGGGAGAGATTCACCCCTACCAAGGGCGTCCACACTTTCTTCGCTCGCGCCAGGGACGAAGCGGGGCTGATCGTGGAGGGAAAGTTCGAGTTCCAGGTCTTTGCCGGGCCGGTCGATGTCGAAACGACATCGGTCATGCACTGGGTCGACTTCTGGGTCGACGATGATCCGGATTTCTTCCCGCCACCCCACTTGTACGAGCCGTTCTGGGAGGATACCCTCCTTGAGAATTTCAGTCTCGATGTCGTGTTCAGGCCTCTGTCCGGAGGTAATATTCCCAAGCCGCCGGTCCGGGAGATGAGCAAATCAACGACACTCATCCTCTCGCTTCAGGATGAACTCAATGCGGCACAGCCGTTCGTTTCCTCTCTGAATGATCGGAGCGAAAATCCGATCTGGTCCTATGTAGACGCGGGGGGGAATCTGCTCATTTCCGGTTTCATCCCCGGCTGGGGGTTCACCCCCGACAATGACTTTGTGGATACCGGGTTTGTCCCCATTCCCAGTCCCTGCTGGCACCTGTTCAATGCCTCGCCGGACAACTGCGGTTCGGAGATGGTCTGGTTCCATCCGGTTGTCGCTGATTCTATCCCTCATCCGATCTACGAATACTGTGGTATCGAGACGACTCAGATCAGCGAGAGGTTCGACAAGCTCTGGAGCGCCAAGTCACTCTTTGCCGGGATTCCCGATCTCATCGTAGACAGCACACGGGCACAGCTCAGAGTACTTGAAGGAATTGCACTCTGCGAGAGGCTCAAGTACAGGAAAGACCGGGGTGTCGTCCCACTATGGGAGTTCCGGCGCGAGATCGATCCGGATGGTGTCCCCATCGGTAGCGAGCTGCCTGTCGCATTGTTTATTCCGTCAGACGGTAGGAGGGGGAATGTAGTCTATATCGGGATGCCCCTCTATTACTTCGACCCTCTGGTTACGAAGCAGGCGATCGAATTAATAATGGTCAACCTGTTCGGAGAAAAATTCCGTTCTTGATGGCTCAAGTTAATGAACACGGACCGAGTTGGGACTGGACAAGAGTCCTGCCTGCTGGTCCGGCAAGGAGAGTAAGGGTCGATGAGTGATCGACAGAACGGCTGCGTGCCGGGCATGTTGAAATGTCGCGGACGTGCCGCCCCTTCAGTGCGACGGTTCATCCCAATCCTGTTGAGAGCTTTGCTCGCGATTGCTCTGCTCGTTCCGGTCATCGGCATGGCCGAGATTAATACTCCGGAAATCGCCATTACGGCGACTCCCGATGCTCAGGCGATTCATCTCGAATGGCGCAATCCGCCGAAAAATGAAATCAGCGAGCTCATCGTCGTCGACACCTCATGGGGCGGGACAGCCGGGTTTGAAATCTCGGGCGATTTCCAGGGAGACTGTGACCTCGATATTGAGATCCGGTCCTCGGCCGAAGTCGGAGAGTTCACGAATCCCGAGGTGGCCGAGGCGAGCTTTGACTCAACCAACCCGCAGGCGTTCACCTATTGGTCGGGCTCCGCTCTTCCTGTGTCGCGCGGGCTCCCCGATATCTGTAAGAGTGTCACAATCTTCGTCCGATCCGAGGGGGCCGATTCCCTCGGCGAGGCTGGTACGATTTCAGGGAATCCGATCCAGTTCAGTTGGCAGGAGGCAGGAACCGGAGAGTCTGAGTTCATAACGATCCCTGCGGACTTCCGGCCGGGAATCGATTCGGTCGAGCTAAAAGCCGGGATCTTCTTTTCCCTTTCCGAGGGATCCGTCAACGAGGGAGAGCGGTTCGGAATTCCGGCGATCTCTCATAGACTTCGGTTCGCCTGGAGTTACATTGAGCATGGGGCGAGCGAATCCGATCGTGTCTCCTCATCGGACGATGGACGATCGGAATTACTCTTCTGCCGGCCGGGGGAATGGGCGGACTTTGATTTCGGATTGTCATTCCGATTCGTCACATTCCGGGATACGACCGTAGTGGTAGACACATGCGATCCGGTGGCTGTTCCCGGGATCGATCTCGATACCTGTCAGCTTCTGATTGATACCCTCATCGTAGAGGCGGATACGACTTTTGACTCCACCTGGGTGACGGATAGAACGGACATTCAGGTGATCGGGTTCGTACCGGCTTCGAACGATACCTTGGGTGTTCTGAGCGTGCTCTACCGTAAGATAGACGGGTACCGAATCTACCGGTCCGATATCACTAACGCGGACAACTTCATCATTTTGAAGGAATTCAAGTTCTGCAATGAGGAAGACCTCCCGGTCCTCCGGCAGGACCCCATTGTCTACATGGATCGCGAGGGGGTCCACAACGGGTTCCCCTATAATTACTTTGTCACGACCTTCGATACCCTCACTTCCAGCGAAAGCTCGGACCAGCTTCGCGAGGAGCGCATTTTCCCCCGGTCCGTATCATCCGAGGACCTTGAGAGGATTACGGTTGTCCCGAATCCCTACAAGAGAAGAGCCGCCTGGGAGGAAAATGAAGAGCGGATCCAGATCCAACATCTGCCGTCCGAGGCGCTCGTTCAGATCTACACCGCGGCAGGCGATCTCATTCGCGAATGGGAACACCGTGGCGGCGCTCTTGGTGGCACTTCCAACTGGGATATGCGGAATGAGGATAGCGAGCTTGTCGTGAGCGGTGTCTATCTCCTCTACGTGAAGTCCATAGCCACAGGGGACGAGCAGGTCACCAAGTTTATCGTCGTTCGCTAGTCCACGCCGTTTGTAACGGCCTGCCCAATGAGCTGCTGCATGAGTCCAATACTGGTGAGATCATTTCGTGGTGGCGGCCTGGAAGGCCGGCGCGTGGGCCATATTGCCGTCGCCTCCCCTTCCGGGGAGATCGTTTATTCCCTCGGTGATCCCGATTACGAGACTTTTTTCAGGTCCGCCGCCAAGCCGATCCAGGTCTTTCCGCTCATTGAGGCGGGTGGGATGGAGCATTTCGGTTTCGAGGTGCGCCACCTGGCCATGATGGTTGCCTCTCACAGCGGGCAGCCGATCCATGTGGAGATCGTGCGGGAGATCCTCGCTCGGATCGGTCTCGGAGAGGAGGATCTGCTCTGCGGACCTCACGCGCCGATGCACGAGGGTGCACGCGATGACCTGGTCGGCAAGGGGATCCCATTCGGGCGGATTCACAATAACTGCTCAGGTAAACACGCCGGCATGCTGGCGCTGGCAAGGCTCAAAGGCTGGCCGATCGAAGACTACATTGAAGCGGATCATCCGGTACAGCGAGCGGTGACACTTGCTCTGGAAGAGGTGACCGGCACACCCTGTCCCATGGCCATTCCCGCTGTCGACGGTTGTGGGATTCCGACGTTTCGAGGCGCCCTGTCGGCGCTTGCGACTTCGTTCGCCCGAATTGCAACGGATTCCTTTGACGGAAGACGGGCCGATGCGGCGAGCCGTGTACGAATGGCGATGATGAGTCACCCACTCCTGATCGCGGGAGACGGCCGTTTGGACACACTCCTGATGGAAGAGGGGGGGGATGTCCTCTTTTCGAAGGTCGGTGCCAAGGGAGTGATCGGTATCGGTCTTCCCGGTCGGCGGCTCGGGATCGCGATCAAACTGGAAGATGGTTTCCTGGATGAGATCGAGGTAGCTGCGCGCCACGCCCTTCGGCTTCTCGGTATCGATCCATGGGGGGGCGCCGGACCGACCACTCAGCCCGTTACGAACTGGGTGGGGCGGCGTGTAGGCCGTCTGGAATCTTCGTTCGAATTAGATTTTACGGGGGCAGTGGAGTCACCTGCCGGAGCCCCGGCGGGGAGGCCGGTCCGCCGCGTTTCTTCCCGTCATCCACACGTTCCGGGTGAATTGACAGCCGGATAGACGGTTGCTATAGTAGCCGCTCCTGCAGAATTGACCGGGGTGGGGCTATCAACATCGGGTACTCGCCCTTTTTGTTTGGAAAGGAGTTTCTTTCGCCATGAACGGCCGAAACGGCTTTCTCCTTCTGTCATTTCTGACGCTGCTTGCGGCTCCAATCTCGGTGGAAGGCTCCACGAGATACGTCGTACATAACAGCTACGGCATACCCGAGGATCCGGGAGGAGCATACCTGTCTCCCCTCACACCCGCCCACAGCATACAGGCCGCTCTCGATGTTGCGGAAACAGGTGACACCGTTCTCGTATCCGGGATCGATTTCAACGATTTCGAATCATTCGGATTCCGTTTCGATGAGACGATCCGCATCCCTCAGGGTGTGTCGGTTCTCGGAGGCTGGGATGCGGACGTGGCGGTCGGCGGTGGAGGAAACCAGTTCGATATCGACAGTCTGTGGACGGTCATCACAAGGCCGATCAACGAGCAGGCGGTGATCTTCGACTACGATTCGACGATCGTTCAGGTCGAGACGACCATCGTGGATATAGACACCACGTTCGACACCACCTATGCATTCAGCGGCCCGGATGAATCCACACTGTTTCGGGGGTTTTACCTGCGGGAAATTATTGCGAACCAGTCGGATGGGGCAGGAGTATTCGTGCGGGCCGGTTCTCCTCGGATCGAGCGGAACATCTTCTTCAACTGCCAATCGGGTGGTGCTCGCGGCGCCGCTCTATTCGTTGGCGAAGGTTCGCCTACAATTGTTCACAATACCTTCGCGTTTTGCCGCGCATCACCGGAGGCCGGGATCCTGCACGTTGAATCCGGAAATCCGCTGATTCGAGACAATATCTTTCGAAAGACTTCGGCTGGGTTCGCCATCTATTGCGGTGACAGCCAGGGAGGCGACGTCACCTACAACGTTTTCAGTGACAACGGCGAGGGGCGGGATTTCTTCGGTTGCGAACCCGATTCGATTACCAACCTGTTTGATACGGCGCCTGTATTCTGCGGTGAGCCGAACGACTACAGGCTCTTCATCGAGTCGCCGATCCGCGATGCGGCTTCGGACGGAACCGCCATCGGTGCATGGGAAGTCGGTTGCCGGGCGGGCACGAAGTACGTTTCGGTCAGCGGCGGCGATGTTTTTCCATTCAGCGTTCCGGCGAATGCAGCACGAACAATTGAAGAGGCTGTCAATATTGCGGCACCGGGGGATACGATTCGCGTGGCTTCAGGAGAGTATTTCACCAATCTGGTGATCTCCGAAGAGATGGTCCTGCTCGGCGGTTTCTCGCCCGGCTTCGAACAGGATGGACCTGATCCCAGTCTTTCGGGGACTGTCCTGTTCCCGATTGACCCGAATGAAGCAGTGATTCGCATTGACGGCACGGGCGGCCCGTTCACTGCCAGCTTCCTCGTCCTGACCGGGGCGCCGGACATCGATGGCGCCCTCGTCCGGGTCGAAGGTGGGACCTCACTGTTCAAGCACATCAGTGTCGTTGGGAATGAGACATTTACTCCGTCTAACGCACTGATTCAGGCCGAGAACGGGAGCAGTGTCCAGTTCGAGTTCTCCCTCTTTGCGTCAAATACCGGCGGAGCCGTATTCGGATGTTCAGGTGGCGCTACCGTGGAACTCCGATCATCCAATCTGTACGGCAACGATGATGATTTCCTCGGAGGGTGCCTTCCGACACTGATCGATTCTTCGTCACTCAACCCGTTTTTCTGCGACGCTGAAGTCGGAGACTATCGCATGTTCTCCGAGAGCGGCCTCGATGATATCGCCCCTGGTAGCTTTCCGATCGGGGCTCTCGGTGCGGGCTGCAACCTTTCGACACACTACGTAGTTCCGGGTGACCAGGAGGGGACGTTCCCCTACGCCACGCCGGAAGACGCGACATCGGATTTCCAGAAGATCGCAGGTGTTGCGGGAGCGCAGGATACTGTTCGAATTGCTGCAGGAACCTATGATGCGAACGTCACGATGACAGGCGGTGCCTTCCTTCAGGGTGGGTGGACGGATAATCAGTTCACGGAACGAGTGGCCAGTCCGTCCAACACAATATTGAGGGGAATCGGCGAAGGTGAGCCGACGGTTCACTTCACTGTGGGGAATTCGATCCTGGTTCCGCGGGGTGGCGTCGAGGGCTGTGTAATCACACATGCCGACGGCGTGAGCGGTCCTGGAATAGCTGTTTCCAGTACGGCGCGGCCATTGATCCGAAACAATCTCGTCGTGGGAAACCGGGTCGATCGAGCGACTCATCCGGAGTGGCGTGCCGCCGGAATCGACGTGCAGGGGAATGATAATTCCAAAAATGCCATTCCGTTCATCATTCAGAACACGATCGTGAACAACACGATCAGCTCTGAGCCGGGCGAGCCCGCCGGAGGCGGTTTCTATGTCGAATTCGGCGGTCTGAACAACGACAACCGTGTGCGATTCCTTATGAACGTCGTGGCGTTGAACGAAGGCGGCATGGGAGGGCTCGTGTTCAATGAACTCTCCAAGGACGTTAACCAGAATGTCGTAAAAGGAAATCAGGATTCCACCGGACAGGAAAAGAACATCGTTGTTCTCTCGGGCCGCATACCGGCGCGGAACAACATCGAAGAGGATCCTGATTTCGCGGATTCCGAGAACCTGGATTTCCGAATCAGCACTTGCTCGCCGGCAGCGGACGACACGTTCAGTTGTACTGGTGACACGGTTGCTGGTGCCCTTCCGATCTCACCGACGGCAATCTGTGACGATGAGGTCTTTCTGGCTAATGCCACTGCACCGGAATCCCATTTTCCATTCCGATGTAAAAGAAACGCTTCCAGAACAATATCGGCGATTTCCCCCCACCTGAGTGCGGGGGACACAGTGAAGGTGTCGCAGGGATCCTATAGCGATCAGTTTGATTTGGTGTCCGGTGTTTCCTACAAAGGGGGATATGCGGTCAACGACTTCACGGAAGATACGCGGATCTTTTTCCGGAGCCGGTTCACTGGAGGGAACTCCCGGCGCATCATTACAGCCGGGAACGGTGTCGATTCCACCACGATCATCGAAGGATTCCAGTTCGAAGACGGGAAAGCGGATTCAGGTGGGATCATGCTCATCACCGGCGACGCTTCGCCCACGATCATCGACAATTTATTCAATAATGGTCGATCGGAATCGGAGGGGGCGATTTTCTTCGCTACCGACGGATCCCGACCCCGTTTCGAGCGAAATCTGATCGTCGAAAGCGGTACGAGTGAAGAGGACGGATCACTTGTTTACCTGGGCGGCGCCGGCGGCCGTTTCGCAAACAATACGATTACCCGAAACTCCATTAACAGCTGGGCGATTCGTGTTGTTGACTCTGCCCCGCAAATCTACAACAACAGCATCACATTCAATGGTAAGGGAGTGCAGGCCAGGGGCGGGACTGGGATTGAGTTCGATCACAATAACGTGTTTCAGAATCGTGGTTTCGATTGCGACCTGGATTTCGCGGTCTGCCTGCCCGACCCGGCTGCGGATTCCACGAACATTTCGGACAATCCCCGTTATTGCAACCCCGGTCTCGATTTCAGAATATTCGATCATTCTCCCAATATCCTTGCGGGGCGGAACGGGACGAATATAGGGGCCTACGATGTGGGCTGCAAGACGGCGATCCACTTTGTGAACCCGAACGGCTCCAACGAGTATCCGTATGACAGGGCCGATAAAGCAGCTCATAGAATCCAGGATGCGATTGATGTCGCTGCCATGGCCGGCATATCGAGCGGCGACTCGATCGACGCGGTCAATATAGTTGCGGGTACCTATTTCGAGAACATCACCCTGCCATCCAACGTTCAGCTGCTTGGAGGGTTCCCTCTGGTGGGAACCGGGAGAGATCCGGCGGTTCACATCACGATTATTGATGGAGGCGGAAACGGCTCGGTCATCGAGATCGATGATGAGGCGGTCGGTTCAACCCTGCTGCTGAATCGGCCTAATGCTACGATGGTCGACGGCATCCGGATTACTGGGGGAAGTGACTCGCTCGGCGGCGGCATACGGATCGGCGCGGGCGCCGAACCGACAATTAGGAACAACCATATCTTCGGGAATACGGCGATACTGGGAGGAGCTGCATTCGTATCGAAGGGTGCGTCGCCCCGGTTCTCGCAGAACCTTGTCTCGGATAACACCGCAGAGCGGGGGGCGGGCCTCTATATCGATTCGGTCAGCTCACCGGTTCTCTCCCGGTACGAGTCCAATACCTTCTATGCGAACAACGCCACGGGGGAAGGCGCCGGCGTGATAGAAACGGAAGGCGCCAATGTCCTCATCCAAAGAAACATCGTCGCCTTTTCCGAAGGGGGCGCGGGCTATGCGACCACCCAGGAGGTGGGCGCAAACATAAGTGACAATCTGTTCTTCCAGAACCCTGGGGGGGATTCGCTCGTACTCAGTGCTCAGGCGAATCCGGTTCATGTAATCGCGGATCCGTCCTTCTGCGATCCCGGGAACGGGGACTTCGGCCTGCTCTACAGCCTCCGAGAAATCCAGGCCGGGCGGAGTGCGCTGCGCGATTCCTGCGCCCGATCCTGGTGGGGTGCACGTGGAGCCGGCTGTACCGAGCCGGGCCACAGATTTCTTGTCAGGAAGACAGTTTCGAGCGATATCCCCGTGTTCCCACATGTCTGCAAAGAAAATGCTTCACCTACAATTGCGGGAGTACTCGCAGTTGTCAGCCCCGGCGATACCGTAGAGGTTGCCCGGCCCGACACGGCATTCCCCTACATCGAGAATCTCGTGCTTAGAGAGCCGATCGTAATGCGTGGGGGGTGGAATGAGGGCTTTTCCAACTTACCTGATCCTGCCAATCCGGATTCGACCGCGCCGAACCCTCGCCTGACGAATACGAGAACGATCATACGGGGAGCCGGCAACGGTCCGGTCCTCACAATCGCCATGAGAACGGACACTGAGGCCGGTGACATGAGCCATCTGATCGATTCGCTCACAATAATTGAAGGACTCGAGTTCCGTAGTGGCACGGCCCAGACTACAAACGGGGGCGGAATAAGGGTGATCCAGGGGGCGAGCCCGACCATTCGGGATTGTGCCTTCCGAGCAAATCAGACTGAAAACTGGGGGGGGGGCATCTCGATCACAGGGGCGACCTCCCCGAGGATCTACAGTAACTATATCTTTAAAAACAGAGCGGGTATTGGTGGTGGAATTTACATATTCGATACCAGCGACCCGGTGATCCGCGGCAACATCATTTCCAGTAACACGGCGGTTGAGTACGGCGGCATTCGAATGGAACAGGTGACGGGGGGATCCGTCGATAACAACGTCTTCTTCCGTAACGCCGCAGGTGGAATCTCCTTGAGCGAGCCGGAGGGTGAGCTCCATATCTTCAACAATGTTGTCACGAATAACGGCGGCTTCGGACTGTCCCTCTTCCCCCACTTTGCCGGTGTGCGCTTGCCGGAATACTCTCACAACAACGTGTGGGCCAACGGCGGCGGTAACTATCAGAACCTTCCTCCATCCTCGGACGACCTGTCCGGTGATCCGCAGTTCTGTAACACGGATCAGCGGTGGGACTTCGCGTCCGGTCAGTTGAACCCGCGCTTCTTCCGCTATCAGGAATGTTCGCCGACGCTCTTTTCCGGAATTGATTCGTCAGCCGACCTCGACGCTCACATAGGTGTTGCGTCGGCAAGCGATCCGATCTGCCCGGATACGACCGCTCCGGATCTCACAATGGGTGTATTGCTTCATACGTCGATATCCGGCGTGGCTAACTTCCATATCGTGCCTGACGAAGGGCTCGCCCGCGACTCGATCTCACTCGATCTTCTCTATGGAGAATTCGTCGAAGTAGTGGATAGTAACGGCGTCGTTCTCGGTGACACAGTTGACTTCGATACTGTCAATGTTCCGCTCAGGCTCCAAGCAGGAGGACTTTCCGTCTATTCCTCTGATAACGTCGCACTGGAGACGAGCGATAGTCTTGTGGTGAAAGTGCGCGCTGTGGATCGATGCGGCGTGGTCGGTTTCGTCAATCGACTCTTCTCCTCGACTCTTTTCCTCAAGGGAGAAGGAGGGCGGGTGAGGAGCTCGGATCGTCTGATTACGATCGCGGCGCTCCCCGGCGCGATCGGACGATCAGGGGCCGTCCTGATGGAAGTGGTGGATGCCGGTGGAGGGGAAGCGCCCGACGGGTCGTCGGTTCTCAGCTCCGCTTATCGAGTGAATTTCTCTCAAGTGAACCCGACGCAACCCCTTCATCTGACGGCACCAACGGATCGATTTGACCTGGAAAAGGATCAGCTGACACACCTTTCGATCTACAGACGGGTCGAGGACGAGTGGGAGAGAATCGAATCCACGATCGACCCCGTTCGCGCGGATGTAACCGCGGAGATCGAGGGGAGCGGGACGTACGCATTACGCTACTCCAAGAGTGCCGTGAGCGAAGAAGTTGTTCCCAAGCTCTTCGCCCTCTACGCCAATGCGCCGAATCCTTTCAATCCGGTGACCCGGATCCTCTTTGACCTCCCGGAACGACAGGACGTGACGCTTCGGGTCTATGACGTTCGCGGTCGGCTCGTGAAAACACTGTTGACCGGTGTGCAGAAAGCGGGCCGTCATGAGGCTGCCTGGAGAGGGACTGATGAATCCGGTCGTTCGGCCGGGTCCGGGGTCTACTTCTACCGGCTCGAATCGGGTGAGCAGACCGCCACCCGCAAAATGATCCTCGTAAGGTAACGGTGCTATGAAAGCTAGGAATTCCTACTGGAAGTCAGCCTTGGCGTCGGCAGTGGTTCTCGCTGTCGTACTCGGCTCAGGATGCGGTGACGATAACAATGGCCCCACGGTTGATCCATACATCGAACTGATCGACCGGGCCTGGTTCGCCTTCTCCGAGGGGGACATGACAGAGTCAGACAAGCGGTTCGGTGAGGCCATCGCAACGAACAAGAGTCTTGGCGATGGCTACTCCGGACTGGGATGGGTCCGTTACATGAACGAGATGTATCCGGAAGCGCTCGATCTCTGGGACCAGGCCGTTGCCCGTGGATTCGTCGAAGCGGATGCTCAGGCCGGCCGGTGTCTTGTCCTTAATTCCATGAATGAATTCCGGCAGGCGGCCAACGCCGGCGAATCTGCCTTGTTGATCGATTCATCGTTTCGCCTGAGGGGGAACGAATCGATCGAGATACGGGACGTTCGGCTCGCCGTGGCGCAAGCCTATTTCGCCCTTGGTGAGTATGAACTGGTCCTGTCTCAGATTGAGTCGATCGATCCTGCCATCGTGATCAACCGGTTCTCCGCTACATTCCTGCAGGAGCTTCTTGCGGCTCTCCAGAATATCGAGGAGTCCATTTCAGACCGCTGATGGCCAGGTGGTCCCCGAGTCCTTTTCCGGTTGCCCTCAATGAGTGCCGCGAGAGATATTTCCCGACGGCCCTTGTGCTGGACTTGCCCGCCACTTAGCTTATACGCTGTGACAATGATACCCGAATGATGAATACTCCAGAAGGGATTGTGGTTCTATGAACAAGAAGAAGATGGCCTACTACTTTGGCGGCGGAAAAGCAGAAGGCCGCTCTAACATGAGGAATCTGCTCGGAGGCAAAGGCTCGAATCTGGCGGAGATGTCCAGGCTGGGGATTCCCGTACCTGCGGGATTCACCATCACCACGGATGTCTGCAACGAATTCGCCGCAAGCGGTGAGCGTTTCCCCGCGGGCCTGAAAGCCGAAGTCAAAGCGGCGATTGCCCGTGTGGAGAAGACCATGGGCGGCCGCTTCGGCGACAAGAAGAACCCCCTGCTGCTCTCCGTCCGCTCCGGGGCTCGCCTTTCCATGCCCGGCATGATGGATACGGTCCTAAATATCGGTCTGAATGACAGTACGGTCGCCGGCCTTGCCCGCGCAATGGATAACCCGCGGACTGCCTATGACAGTTACCGGCGATTCGTTCAAATGTACGGAAATGTCGTATTGGGCGTTCCTTCCGAACTATTCGAGAACATTCTCGAGAAGAGAAAAAGGAAGGGACACGTCCTCCGCGATTCCGATCTTTCCGCTGATCATCTGAAACAACTTGTCGCTGAATTCAAAGCGCTCGTTGCGAAGAAGACCGGAAGCAAGTTTCCTGACAGGCCGATGGATCAGCTTTATGGCGCGATCGGTGCGGTCTTTCTTTCGTGGAACGTGAAGCGGGCGATCGACTATCGCCGGCTCAACAAGATTCCGGGCCACTGGGGGACAGCGGCAAACGTGCAGGCCATGGTGTTCGGTAATCTGGGTATGACGAGCGCGACAGGTGTGGCATTCACCCGTGATCCCGCTACAGGAGCAAAGCGCTTTTATGGGGAATACCTGACCAACGCCCAGGGCGAGGACGTGGTGGCCGGAATTCGAACACCTCATCCGATCAATCTGGCCGGAAAAGCAGAGCTGGGTACCGACCTCGTGTCGCTCGAAGAAGAGATGCCCAAGGTCTACAAAGAGCTCGAGAAAATCTACAAAAAGCTCGAGAAGCACTACCGGGAAATGCAGGACATCGAGTTTACCGTTCAGGCGGGCAAACTCTGGATGCTTCAGACCAGAACGGGAAAGCGAACGGCGATTTCGGCAATCAAGATCGCCGTCGACATGGTGGCAGAGGGCTTGATCACGAGGAAAGAGGCGGTCATGCGCGTCGATCCGGATCAGCTCGACCATCTCCTTCACCCGATGTTTGATCCTACCGCGAAGCGGCGGGTAGTCGCCAAGGGGCTGAACGCTTCACCGGGTGCCGCCACCGGCCGGGTTGTCTTTACAGCCGATTCCGCGGAAAGCATAGTGGTCGCCGATCCGAAAGCTCGGGTCATTCTCGTCCGCAGGGAGACCTCACCGGACGATATCCACGGCATGGCCGTCGCTCAGGGGATCCTCACTTCCCGGGGAGGAATGACGTCTCACGCCGCTGTGGTTGCCCGGGGTATGGGAAAGTGCTGCGTCGCCGGTTGTGGTGACGTGAGTGTCAATGTGAAAAAGGGTGTGATTAAAGTGCAGGGCCATACCATCAAGAGAGGGGACTGGATCTCGCTTGATGGAGGGACCGGCGAAGTGATGCTGGGTGAAGTGCCTACGATCGAGTCGGAGATCACGCGGGTTGTGACTGGCGAACTCGATAAGAGTGAATCCCTCCTGTACCGGGAGTACGAGAAGATCATGAAATGGGCCGACAGTTTCCGCCGGCTCGAAGTGAGGACCAACGCCGAGACGCCGGAAGATTCCAGGCGTGCCGTGCAGTTCGGGGCCGAGGGGATCGGGCTTGCCCGTACGGAGCATATGTTCTTCGACGCTGAGCGGGTCGATGCCATGCGCGAGATGATTCTCGCCGATAACAAGGCGGGGAGGAAGAAAGCCCTCAAGAAGCTGCTCCCCATGCAGCGCAAGGACTTTGAAGGGATCTTCAAGGTCATGGCCGGACTTCCTGTTACGATTCGCACGCTCGACCCGCCGCTGCATGAGTTTCTCCCCCATACTCCGGCCGAGATCAAGAGCCTGGCCAGGAAGATGAACGTCAAACCGGAAGCGATTCAGGAGGCGGTCGACAGGCTTCATGAGTTCAATCCCATGCTCGGCCATCGTGGTTGCCGCCTCGGAATCGTCTATGAAGAGATAACCGAGATGCAGGCGCGGGCGATCATGGAGGCGGCATGTAAGGTGCAGAAGTCGGGTATCAAGGTCATTCCGGAGATCATGATCCCTCTCGTGTCGACCAAGCGGGAACTGGAGCTCCAGCGTGAGGTGGTTCAGCGGGTAGCCGAAGAGGTGATCGCCGCCAAGAAGGTCAATGTGAAGTACACGATAGGCACGATGATCGAAATACCCCGCGCCGCTCTGACGGCGGACAAAGTAGCTGAATCGGCGGACTTCTTCTCCTTCGGAACAAACGATCTGACGCAGACCGCGTTCGGGCTCTCACGAGATGATGCGGGCCGGTTCCTCCCCTATTACGTCGATCACGGCATTCTGAAGGACGACCCATTCCAGGTTGTCGATCGCGAAGGGGTAGGCGAGCTGATGAGAATCGGTGTGGAGAAGGGGAGGTCGGTGAAACCGAACCTCAAAGTGGGGATCTGCGGGGAGCATGGAGGCGAGCCGAACTCGGTCGCATTCTGCCACTCGCTGGGACTCGACTACGTGAGCTGTTCGCCGTACCGCGTACCGATTGCCCGTCTGGCCGCAGCTCATGCGGCGATCGAGCAGAACGGCAACACGGTCGGAAAGCCTAAGGCCCGAAAGAAAACAGCAAAGAAAAAAAGCAGAAAGAAGGCTCGAAAGTAGAGGCGCCTCTTTGAAGCGACATAATAAACGCCCCCCCGTAATCGCGCGGGGGGGCGTTCTGCTGTAGTTTATTTCCCGAAGAGAAATGCGGGGTCAGTTCAGGTTGTATCGCTTCAGTTTGCGGTAAAGCGTCCGCTCCCCGATCCCGAGAATTCTGGCTGCTTGTTTGCGGTTCCCGTCCGCTTCGCTGAGGGCCTGCCTGATTCCTTCCTTCTCGAAATCGGCCGCGGTTCGCATGGAATCGCCCGCCTCTTCCTCGGGGATCTCCACCAGTTCAGCATCGGCATGGTATTCAGTGGGGGGGGGTGGCCGCGGATCGATGCCGCCCGCCATTTGGGTGCCGCTACCCGTAATGGCCTGGCGAAGATCATTCAGCTCCTGCCGGATCGCCAAAAGTGTCTGGTAGATCAACTCCCTTTCCGCCTGCTGGCCCATGGGAGCGGGAATCGGCAGGTTCTTGGAGCGTGAGAATCGTTCGCCCAGCAGGCTCGATACCCGGGAGATCCCGACTTCTCCACCCCGTTGAAGGATCACGATCTTTTCGATCAGGTTACGGAGCTGCCTGACGTTTCCCGGCCAGTGATATTCGGATAGATATCCGAGCGCCTCCTGAGAGAACCGGACGGGGGGGAGACTGTGTTCCCTGGAGATTTTGTCCACGAACCACTCCACGAGCTCGGGAATATCTTCGCGCTTTTCATGGAGGGGGGGGAGGTGAATATTGATGACGTTCAGACGATAGTAGAGGTCCTTCCGGAATGAGCCCCCCTCGACGCCCGCTTCCAGATCGGAATTGGTAGCGGCGATCAGACGGACATCCGCGGTTACGTCCCGGACTCCACCCACCCGCAGGAAGCGCTTTTCCTCGAGTACCCGAAGGAGTTTGGCCTGAGTCTGCACCGGCATGTCGCCGATCTCGTCCAGGAAGAGAGTCCCTTTGTGGGCAAGTTCAAAACGGCCCTGCCGCCTCGCCGTGGCGCCTGTAAAAGCTCCTTTTTCGTGGCCGAAGAGCTCGCTCTCCAGAACCCCTTCGGGGAGGGCGGCACAGTTGACGGCTATGAACGCCGATTTGCTTCTTTTACTCTGCTCATGAAGGAGCTGAGCGACCACTTCCTTGCCGGTACCGCTGTCACCGGTGATGAGAACGGTCATGGTCGTCGGCGCAACCTGCCGGATGGTCTGCCTGATCTGCTCCATCGCCTCGCTTACGCCGATCAGGTTTGCGCCGGTCCTGGGAGACTCGGTTCGGCTCAAAAGCCCGTGGATGGCGTCGATGATCTCCTGATCGGGAAGGCCGGAAAGGTCGAGGTAGTCGTCTCTCTGTGGGGCGCTCCCTTTCGGGGAGTCGAGTAGCAGGACACCCTCTATTCCTGGCAGTCGCCTCCTGACGGTCTGAAGAAAGGAGCGGGGGGAGACGTCCGTGGGGTTCCCCACAATAACGAGATCCGCCCTATCCTCTTTGAGGTGGCGCAGCGTCTCCTCCCCGGTGGGGAGCTGGGTGATCGAGTCACCCAGGGCGCGAAGATTGTCAGGGAGATCACGGTTCCGGGGGGGGATCTCGCCTACCAGGACTAGAATTCCCAACGGTTTACACTCCTTCCCTCTATTGATATCATGGTGCCTTGGAAGGGGTCAAGGAGCCCCTGTCCCTCGCCGTCGATCGGGTCTTTTCGGCCCCGTTCGCCCTCAGAAGGCGCCCCGGGGGACTTTAGGGTTGACAAGGCAGACATTTCTGGTAACTTTCGAGATTGGTCTCCGATCGAACTCCGCACAGACCGGTCGCGGTTTCTCGCCCCGCCCGTCACCTGTCTGAGTTCGTATCGGAAATTTCATTGCGAAAGGATGTGATTGCAGGAATGACGAAAGTGAAGGTCAAGGATAACGAGCCAATCGAAAAGGCGATCCGTCGGTTCAAGAAGAAGTGCGAGAAAGACGGAATCATCCAGGACATGCGGAAGAAGGCTCGTTTTCTCAAGCCGAGTGAACGGCGTCGAAAAAAGGCTCTCAAAGCTGAAAAGCGACGCCGCACGGAGGCATTGAAGACCAGAGAATACTAGATCACCGGTTCTCTGTCGCCGTGGGATCCCTCCGGCAGGACGAAGTCCTGACTGGTCCGCGAAAGGAGAAGATTGTGACTCAGAAGACTCAGGGACAATCGATTCTTATCAAAGCGACCGCGAACAGCACCTTCGATATCTTGCTCAAGAAAGCGGAAGTAGATGGGCGGGTCGGCGGAAAACACCGCTGCGAAGTCTGTGGAATGCTTCACCACTCGGAACCTCTCGCACGTGTGTGCTGTGAAATGCTTCGAGCGCGAAAGAAATAGAAAGGCGCGACTGACCGATGCCGAAAATGAAGACTCACAAGGGTATGGCTAAGCGTGTCAAACGGACGGCTACAGGTAAGTTCCTCCGTGGCCACGCCTACACGAGCCACATGTTTTCTCACAAGTCTCAGAAGCAGAAGCGGAAGCTTCGCCAATACACCGTTTGCAGTCCGGGGGACACCCGGCGGATCGCCCGGCTCCTGCCGGGATAGCGGGGCTCTGATCAGATGATCAATCGAGGCGTACTTCTGGGGGCCTGCTTTCTGGCCATTCTGTTCTTTGCCGGGTCCGTTACGGCGGAAACGAAAGAGGAGGAGGCGGCCCGCTATCTGGACACGATGGTCCAGTCCATTCTGGACGATAACGATCCGATGCGGAACCGGATGTTCATCAAGCTCCGTTACATCGGAGCGCCGTCGACTCCCTCTTTGCTCGAAAACCTCGATCATGAAGAGTCGGCGGTCAGAGAGTACCTCGCCTTTACGCTCGGGTTTTTTGATGAGCCGGGTGTGATACAGCCGCTGATCGAACTGTTCAAGGGCGACGAGGTGGTTACAGTCCGAACAGCTGCTGCGGAAGCGCTCGGCCGGCTCGAGTGCGCCGATGCCGTCGACCTTCTGGTCACGGCCCTAGGAGAGAGCGATCCACGTGTCCGGCAATCGGCGGCTTACGCGCTCGGATTGATCGGGGATCGTCGCGCGGAAGGGCCTCTGAAAAAGGCAAAGACCGGTGACGAAGATGAGCTCGTCCGATTCTTCGCCGGTGATGCCCTCGTGGAGATCGACCGGGCGGAAGCACGCCGAAACCGGTCCTGATACCAGATTGACACTCCCTGCATTGAAGACGGCTATCCTGGTGGCGGTGATCGTGGTCGCCCCCGGGGCGATTCACGCGCAGCAGGCCGACACACTTGCGGCAGAAAGCGCGATCGACCCGAGCGGGGCCATCGCTCGACTTCAGACTGCCCACGAGTCACTATTTGATCTTCAGGCCTCTTTCGTCCACACGAAAGAAGTGCCCCTCTTCGACGAGACGATTTCCTCTTCGGGTGTGCTCTCCTATCGAAAGCCGGACCAGCTTCTTCTGCAGTACACCGAGCCGGACTCGAGCCTCGTTCTTATCGCCGACCACCGAATCTGGCTCTACTATCCGGAACTACAGCAAGCTCACCGCTACGATGTTGATCCGGAGCTGGTGGTACCCGGCATTTTTCTCGCCTTCGGCGGGAGCGCCGAGGGGCTGGCCGATCGATTCGACGTCGAGGTGAAAGAGGCGGAGCGGAGCACCGGCTACTTCGTCGAGCGAATCGTGCTGACACCGAAAGAAGGGACCGACCTGGAAACGGAAGTACGGTCGATCGAACTCCTCATTCGGAGGGAAACGAATCTGCCGGTACGATGCGAGTTCTGGGAGGTCTCCGGTGATCACACTGTTTTTGCTTTTGACGACTTTTCCATTAATCCCGGTCTGCAGCCCTCCCTGTTCACTTTCGTGCCTCCGGAGGGGACAGAGGTATTCGAGGTGGAAGGAGAGTCGTGGTAGCAAGGGACGATGCCCGGTACGATCGGTCGATCCAGTTTCTGGATCGGCTGGTGGACTGGGAAAAGCGGGTGGGGCTCACTTTCTGTGACGACATGATGCGGCTCGATCTTCTCCGGGAGGCGCTTTCCGAGATCGGTGATCCGGACAGGGATTACCGGATCGTGATCGTTGCCGGCACCAAGGGGAAAGGCTCCACGGCGTCGATCCTCGCCCGGCTCCTCCAGGAACATGGGTATCGAACCGGGCTCTTTACATCCCCCCACCTGCAATCCGTTCGCGAAAGGATCCGCATGAACGGGCGGATCATCTCCCATGGCGATTTCGCAGGAGTGATCGAGACGATTCGTGCTCGATTCACCTACTTCGATACACCGGGCGGATCACGAACCTATTTCGAGTCGATCACAGCTGCGGCGCTCCTGCACTTCGCCGAGAATGACGCCGACTTCGCCGTGCTCGAGGTCGGTCTTGGTGGCCGGCTGGACGCCACGAATGTCACAGACCCCGATCTGTCGATCATTACATCGATCAGCATGGACCATCCTCACATTCTGGGCGGGACACTCGAACGGATCGCCGGGGAAAAGGCGGGCATCATGCGTCCCGGAAAGCCTGTTGTGATCGGGAGACAACGAAAGCGGATCCGTGAGCATCTGATCAATCACGCGCTCCGTCTCGGCGCTCGGCCGATCGTTTATGGCGAGGACTTTCATGCGAGGATGGGATCCATCAACCAGGAGCGAAGCCGGTTCCATTATCGCGAGCAAGATACCCGGTGGCGCTCGGTCGACCTCTCGCTCCTCGGCACCCATCAGATTCAAAACGGGGCGGCCGCGATCGCCGCGCTCGGGGAGCTGCTTCCTGAAAGAAGCGAGACTATGGTACGTCGTGCCATGAGGGGGGTCGACTGGCCGGGTCGTGCCGAGTTCCTCTCTCATGACCCTCCTGTCATTCTGGACGGGGCTCATAACGGCGATTCCGCGGGTGTTCTCGCCCGCCTGATCAAACAACTCTATCCAGATGAAAAGTGCCTGATTCTGTTCGGCGGTTCCACGGGCAAGGATTATGAGGTCATGTTCCGGCGGCTGGCGCCTGTGGCGAGCGAATTCATACTGACCCGGTCAAGCCACCCCCGGGGAGTCCCCCCGGAAGAACTGCAACGCCGGCTACGCACAGTCGATCCTGTTACTCCGGTGCGGATCATTCCGGACTGGAGACGAGCCATGACAGTCGCCCTTGCGAGACAGAGAAACGGTCCTCTGCTCGTTACCGGCTCGCTCTATCTGGCCGGGGACATCCGGTCTGCATTCCGCGCCCACCTTGCGAAGGAGAGGGCGGGATGATAGGGTCGGTCGAGGAGTCCGAATCATGATTAATCAACGTGGTGACATTAGGGATCTGATCTTCGACTGGAACAAGCAGGCCGGTTCCCATTCCCTCCTGAGCCAGATCGAGTTCGATGATGAAACACTCCGGGACGGACTCCAGTCTCCCTCAGTGAGCAATCCTCCAATCGAGGAGAAACTGGAAATCCTGCATCTCATGGCGAGGCTCGGGATCCAGGCGGCCAATATCGGGCTGCCGGGGGCGGGTCGGCGGTCGGAAGCGGATGCGCTCCGGCTCGCCCGTGAAATCGCCCACGCCGACCTTCCGATCGCACCGAACTGTGCCGCCCGCACGATGATAAAGGACATCGAGCCGATCGTCCGGATCTCCCAGAAAAGCGGGATCGCAGTGGAAGCTTCCACTTTCATCGGGTCGAGCCCGATCCGGCTCTACACGGAAAACTGGTCGGTCGAGCGGCTTCTCGCCCACACGGAAGAAGCGGTGACCTTCGCCGTGAAAGAGGGACTCCCGGTGATGTATGTCACCGAAGACACGACGCGGGCCCATCCTGACGTGCTGGAGAAGCTATATACGACTGCTATTGAATGCGGGGCGCGGCGCATCTGCATTGCCGATACAGTGGGGCACAGCATTCCCCGTGGAGTACGGGAGATCGTCAAGTTCGTGCGCGGCATTATTTTGAAGTCCGGTGAAGCGGTCAAGATCGACTGGCACGGTCACTGCGATCGGGGGATGGCACTTCTGAATGCGATCGAAGCGATTGAAGCGGGGGTGTCACGTGTTCATGGTACGGCGCTCGCCGTGGGAGAACGATGCGGTAACCTGCCGATCGATCTGCTCCTGGTGAATCTCAAGCTTCTCGGCTGGATCGACAATGATCTGACCGCCCTTCATGAGTATTGCAAAAAGGTCTCCTCGTCTCTCGGCGTTCCCATTCCAAGGAACTATCCTGTATTCGGTTCGGACGCGTTTCGGACGGCGACAGGCGTGCACGCTTCGGCCGTGGTGAAAGCACTCCGCCGAGGGGATACCGAACTTGCCGACTGGGTATACTCGGGTGTGCCGGCCGGCATGTTCGGTCGCAATCAGCGGATCGAAGTGGGCCCCATGAGCGGTCAGGCGAATGTCTCCTATTGGCTGGAGAAGAACGGGATCGAGCCGGAGAAGGAGCTTGTCCGCAGTATTCTTGAGAGAGCGAAGGAATCGGACCATACATTAAGCGATCATGATCTGCACGAGGCTGTTCACTCCTACCGGCGGGAGAGGTGATCCACGTCCCCCGGGTCGACCAGGCTGCCTCGGTGGGCGCTGTTCGCAATCCTCGCCCTTGCCCTCGCGCTTCGGCTCGTCTATCTCGCCGATCTGTCTGACTACGAATTTCTGGACCGGCTCCATCTGGATCCACTCTCCTATCATGAGCAGGCCCTCTCGATCCTGGAAGGGGAAGGCGCCGCACCAGGCCGCCCGTTTTACCAGGCTCCCCTCTACCCTTACTTTCTCGCCGGAATTTACTCGGTGGCGGGGGAGAATTTCGATGCGGTTCGTGTCATTCAGATCATTCTGGGGGTGGCTACGATCGGACTCACGGCGGCGCTCGGCTTTCTGCTCTTCGGGCGGACGACGGGGCTGATCGCCGCTCTGGCAGCCGCTCTCTACGGACCGTTTCCATTCTATGAAGCGCAGATCATGAAGACGGCGCTCGGGGTCTTTCTCGGCGTTGCGGGGTGCTATGCCCTTGCCCGCGCACGCTCATCACCGGCCGCGCTCCTCGCCGGGGTCATACTGGGGCTATCCGTACTGGTTCGCGAGAACATGCTGCTCTTACTCGGAGCGGGGGTTTTGATTCTGATCGCGGGTCTCCGTCCGACCGAGGGGTCGATTCGACGGGGGGCGTGGCTTCTGGCAGGGGGGATTCTCGCCATCGGGCCGGTAACCATTCGTAACGCCATTGTTTCTGACGATCTCATTCTGGTCACTTCCCAGGGGGGGCAGAACTTTTATATCGGAAATAATGAGTCGGCCATCGGACTCTACACTCAGCTCCCGTTTGTTCGGCCCGATCCCAAGTTCGAACAGATCGACTTTCTGAAAGAGGCCAAGCGCCGGTCGGGAATCGAACACTCGCCGGCAGCGTTGTCACGATTCTGGTTCGGCCAGGGCTTTCGCTGGATGGGAGAGAACCGTGCCGATGCCGCCCGGCTCTGGGGTTCGAAATTTCTGCTCTTCTGGAACGACAGGGAGATGCCGGACAACGAGAATTTCTACTACTTGAGAGACCGTTTCCCGGCGCTCCGCCTCTTTCCTGTCACGTTCGGATGGATTGCACCGTTCGCGCTGATCGGGCTCGTGATCTCGATGGGGCGATTCAGGAAGCGAGCGCCGGTTTATATGGCGGTACTCGCCAATCTCGCCGCGCTGGTCGTCTTCTTTCTTTTCTCCCGTTATCGCGTCGGTGCGGCGCCGTTCCTGATCCTGTTTGCGGCCGAGGCGGTCCGGTGGGGAGTTCTGCAATTGCGTGAACGTCGCTGGGGAAAAGTAGCCGGCTATAGCACGGCTCTGGCGTTTCTCATACCCGCGACTTCCTCTTTCAATCCGATCGACTTCGATCCTCGAACGGAGGGGATGCTCCCCCTCCATGTGAACCGGGCGCTCTTTTTTCAGGAAGATGGGGCGCGGACCGAGGCGATCCAGGAGTATCGCGAGGTCCTCGCAATCGATCCCGACCACTGGATGGCTCTCCGGCAGCTCGCCACGCTCTATCGGGAGGTGGGTGAGGTGGAGGAGGCCCAGGCCCACATGAAGCGTGCGGTCGAGCTTTCCCCCCATGACGCCGAGGTGCGAAATGATCTCGCCCTTCTCCATCTCATGCAGGGCGATCTTTCTTCGGCGCTCCGCTATCTGCACGCGGCGATCCGTATCGATCCGTATGACGAGCGACCCCGCCGAAATCTTGCGAGAGTGTACAGGGACCTCGAGCGTTTCGATGACGCGGCAAGGGAAGAGGCGATCGCCGACAAGCTGCAGAACTCACGGGAGAGGAGAGGGCGATGAGAACTGTTCTATTATATGGATGGTTGGTGATGGTGGCCACGCCGGTTCTTGCGGAGCCTGCCCATGTGGATTCGGTGGATCCGGCACCGCTCGACTCATTGCTCGGATCGGCCCGCTGGCAGGAACTCGGTCTGGAAGGCCGTCTCAAGTTACTGGCCAGGGCGAGGCTCGGCGTACCGTACGTTCTCGGTTGTCTCGGCGAAGAATCGGGCCGGGATCCTGATCCTATTTTTCGCCTCGATCAGGCTGACTGCACGGTTCTCGTTCTGACCGATGCCGCGCTCGCCCACAGCGAGAGCATTGCCGGTGCCCGCGAAAAGATCATCGAAATCCACTATCGAGACGGCAAGCCGAGCTACGAGACTCGATACCATTTCACTACCGACCGGATTCTGCACTCCCCCTATTTTCGGCCCATCACGCGAGAAGTCGCACCCGATAGTAATCTCGTCTTCATCTCCATGACGCTCAATCTAAAAGAGTCAGGTGAACGGCTGCTTCCCGTCGACTGGGAGTGGTCAGGTGAAATCGCCTATCTCCCCGCCGAGCACATTGACTCCCGGGTGCTGTCAAATCTCCCCCCCGTCTGCGGCGTCGCGTTCGTAAATGAAAAGAACGTGAAGAGCGGCTATTTCGTTTCCCATGAGGGGATCGTTCTGGACGGGGATCTGCTCCACCACGCTTCTTCGCTCTCAGGAGAGGTGTCGAACGTCAAGCTGCTGGAGTATCTGAATGGGGGGAAGGACGGGCCGCGGTTCGATGGGGTGATTTTCTATCTGTTTCGCTGAAAAATGGTGCCGAAGGGGGGAGTCGAACCCCCACAAGCGTAAGCTCACATGACCCTGAATCATGCGCGTCTACCAATTCCGCCACTTCGGCACCGACATTGGACCCCTGAGTGTAGGGCCGCCTTCCCGAACGGTCAAGTGCAAGTACTGCTGTAGTTTCCCCATTTATTTGGCGGCCCGGCGGCGACAGCCGGCAGCATATGGGCCGCCCGGCGCGAGGCGATCGGGGGGCTACTCTCGGAGTGCCCGGTCAGGCAGCCTGTCCTCTTCCTGACTGCGTTTCGCCGCGCTCAATCCTGAAGCAAATCGATCAGTTTTCGGGGGCTGTCCGGTGACGCATGCGTTTCTCTCCCGATCCACTTGAACCGCTTCTCGTTTTCCGTCCTACTCCCCCGTCTCTCAACGTTTCGTCAGTGACATCTCCCGCGCCGCCAATCGGTTGTGCTTACCGCAGAGGATGCGCAGATTCTCGAGGGAGTGCTCCCCTCCCCGGCAATACGGCGTGATGTGATCGATCTGCAGATGGGCGGTCGAGTCGCATCGGATGCCGAGAGAACTGGTGTAGGTGCAGCGCCCATCGTCGCGGTTGAATACTGCGTCCCGCAAGGGGGCCGGGATGTGTCGGGAACGAACGGGCAGCCCCTCTGCTCCAGTGACTGGAGACTCTTTCTCATCGGCTGTTTTTGAGCCGCTCACGGTTGCCGGTTTGATTGGGGAATTGCCCTGCGCCAGTCTCTGCGCCTGGCCCCCCGACTTGCTCTGCTTTCTGACCTTTCTCTTCTCCCGCCGCTCCTCTTTCCGCTCCGGGTCCCGCTTCTCCAGCAGGTCCTTGATCGCACGTCCGAGGATCGCTTCCAGATTCCAACTACGGGAGCAGACCCTCTTCGCCCGTTCCAGGTCCCGGCAGAATTCCTCGCTCGCCGAAAATCGGATTTCGTAGCGATGTTCGAGTTTCTTCTTCGGGCTATCGATTGGAGAGTTGCCCCCGGACTGATCTGCCGAGTCATCCGTAAAATCGCTCTCAATTTGATAGTTCTCAGGGGTTCGATTCGGCTGAAAGAGATTCTCGTGATCGGCGCTTCGATCCCGCCCGACCCCCGGTTCCTGCAGTCCGATCGGCCGGATCGACTCACGGGTCTTCGGAGCGATCTTCAGCGAGGCGACGATTTTTTCGATCTCCACGAATCTCTTT
>JALGYY010000032.1 GCA_025782575.1 bacterium | reverse complement strand
AAGAAATCACCCTGCGACTCTCGACGACCTAGCATGACCACCCCCATGCGGGGGTCTATCGAAACGAGCTGCTACCGTCGACCCTTGTTTGTGACTTTTCGGCCAGGCTTCTAGAGCCACAATCCGCCCATTCTCCCCCAAGTGCAGACAAGGACGGCGGTGGGGATAGGGCTTTTGCGCTGCTTCTTGGTGTCGGTTTCCATCCAGGGCATCCTTTGGTGTAAAGAATGTGCCCGGACTTCCGTGAACCAACAACCCGACCGTTCACCTTAGGTGGAGCCCCGCGGCGGGAACGCGAAGAACAGTACGTTGAAGGACGTTCACGCAATGGATGTTGGGCTGACAAATTGATGCAACCGCGCCCGCCGAAGCCTGGTTTTTCGCTCACGTCGGCCGCCGCGCGATGCCGCGCTACACTCGTGTTCCGGTGGATTCGGAAGTCTGAACCACCAAGCGGGGGCTAGCTCTCCTACAATCGCCGCTCGCGTGTTGCCACATAGCCTCTTCACGTCCCCCAAAAGGGGCGTTGATTCAACGATTCTCTTTGGGCGGTGCGCGCTAATGATATTCCTTGTGATACCCAGCGCACCCAAACCCCTACGAGATCTGATTGCCGCAGTGGGCGATGGCGTCGCCACGGCATACAAGAGCTATTCCCGAAGACGGCTCGAGAGCCGGGTGTGGGAACCGCGTGCGTTGCTCCGGCACATCGGGTCGTCCGCTGCATTGGGCGCGCGAGTGCGCATCCGCGGCACCTTGAGTTCGGCGTTGCCATTGGACCCCTCTCAGCAAGCGGTTACGCCCGACAACCTCCGTGCGCTGGTAGCAGGATCGAGCCTCGACGGCGAGCAGTCTCTCTACACCCTCTGGGACCCTGAGGCGAAGCACACCGCCTCGACCGAAGCAGTGACTCTTGGCATCAACACGCGGAACCTCCCCGGCGGCGTCCCTCTGACTGCGCCGCTTGCCGCGGTGCTCGAAGGAACGTTGGTCCAGCCACCCGCTTCGTGGAGCGCCCTTCTCGACGACCCACCCCAATTGTTCTTGGCCGATGTGATACCGGTGGAATTCGAAACGCTGGCTCACTCGTTCATGTCGCCCATATGGGCGTTGGGCAACCCTTCGCAACCCGAGAACCTGGCCGGCCTCGAGGACACTCTGCTGAGAGTGAGAGACCTTGCCATTCGGTCGGGGGATCCGACGGCCACCAAGAAGTCCGAGCTATCGCTGTCTCTCTATCGAGAGGAACATCTGCTTCTCGGGGTCGTTGAGCACACTAAGCACGTGGCCATGGAATACACGATCCTAAATCGCGCCTGTCGAACTGTGGCTACCTGGATATTCTCACGACTCGCACCCGGCTTCATGGAAAATATTGACCGATTTCGAGAAAACGGCGGGAGGCCATCTAACGAAGAGATTGAAACGTTGAGGAGGCGCTTCGAGGTGCAAGTCCCAGACATCGCCAACCGATTCCCCGAATTGTCTCCCGAGGAAGCTTGGCGGATAACGCCGACTCAGACTCGGCAGATGGAATCACCGGGAGGGGTCGATTCTTTTTCGAACGTCATGATCATTCACTCGCGCGGCTACGGCGAGTGGTGGGCAGGAAAAGTGCTGGATCTCACTCAAACACGAGGGCCGCCTCACGGTTGGTACGACATCCAGGAAGCCAGTCGCCTCCTGATGAGAACGATGCGCGATCCCCTTTACGACATCACCATTGCACACCCTGACAGCGAACTCGCAGAGACGGCGAAAAGGGCGTGGAGCCAGCTTTGGTCCGCCAGCTCCCCGATCACCGATATACTCTTTCAGTCCGATCAACAACTAAAGCCACTCCCTCAACAGCTCCTCATCGGAGACATTCTGGACGAACCACTCGCCGGCATCGAGCCGGTATGTGTTCCCAGCAGGTTCCGACAACGCGTAGCCGATCTCGCCCGTCGATTTCAGTCACATCGAAGCACACCAACCGATGAAGACATCTGGCGATTCGTGGCACAGGCTCGAGACGAACGATACGTGGAGGGCCTCCTCGAGCTGCTGGATGAGGTCGACTTCATCGATCCTCCGACCCTGGATTCGCTTCTCGCTGGTGCCTGGAACCAACTGTGCGAATCAACCGGCGCTCACCCAACGCTACTTCCCCTTGGTGAACTTGGCGGGAGTACGGCGATCGCCCTCTATTCGCTGACTCACCATTTGGAAAACATTCGCGAATGCGAGCTATCCGAGTGGCTCCAGATCAAATACAGCGACAGTAGCGGCGCATTCGTAGACGATTGTGCGCTCTCCGGAACTCAAGCCGTTGAGATCCTCGAGCAGGCGCTGAATCGCCTCCCATCCGAGGAAGCGAGACGGCTACGCGACCGAACTCTGCACTTCGCGTTCGCCACGGCATCCAACGAGGCAGTTTCGAACATTCGACAGGGCGCGAGCCGGTTGGGGCTTCGAATCGGCCAGATCGTGCGCGGCCGTTCGGAGGACATGGGGAAATGGTTCGACGACGCCGAACCCAACCGTGAAGCGTTCAAGCGGTTCTGCCTCAGGGCGGGTGCGGATCTCATGGCGCCTCGCGCTGCTCGGAATAAATGGAGCAGCGAGAAAACAAACGAACGCCTATTGGGCTACGGAGACTGCCAGAAGCGGCTCGTCTTCCACTACAACACACCCAAGTCCACGATCCCACTGCTGTGGGAAGCGGGCACGGCCATGGGCCGTCCTTGGAAGCCCCTCTTCCAGATCGTCGAGAACTATTGAGTTGACCCGGTTTCGTCGATACTCCAGATCGCACGATGGACTTCCCCCCTTGGTCTCGTAGACACTTAGAGGCCGCGATTTGAGGTGGTTTCAAACACCTCGGGACTGACACCGCCAAGACTTGTGCCAATCACGAGTTCTCCAAGCGATGTCAGCTAGGCCGCAGCCCCTTTCCGTTCGGGTGTACTCTCTTTGACATCGATCACCAATTGGGCGCTACCGCAGGGGAGAGCGTGTCCGTGAAGCACTTCATCATCGGTGCTGGGGCGACTCTCGCCGAAGCACTCGCGCTGGACAACCCACTTGAAGCCTGCCCTCCTCTGATTCGCGACTTCGCTCGCAAGACGTGGTCGAACTACACACCCCACCCCGTCTTGGAAGCCTACCTCAGCGAACTCGGATACTTCGATCTCGGCCACGATCCCCGAGAACTCTTCTTTCAACTCGAAGAATCCGGCGCCGCAGATATCGAACGCTTCATGGAGTTTGCCTGGGAGAATCGAGATCGTGAATGGTCGGTCGACGATAACAACCTTCCGCCTGGCTACATTAGAGGCCTTCGGATCCGGCAGGCCGGAAGCTCGGCTGAGCGCATTGAGCCAAACGATGCCGATACTTTCTGGGACAACCTCCTCTACCACGGCATAGGGAGCCCCCTCTCCTTCCTCATGGTCCAGTGCTTCTTCGAGAACGGCAAGGGATGGAGGAATCTCCGGCTGTCCCGACTGGTCGGCGAACAGCTCGGACACTCCGATCTTGTACTCAACCTCAACTACGACACTGTGTTTGAGCTCGCGCTAATGCAGATGGGACGGCAATTCTGCTACTCGCCCAACACGCCCACCGAGAACCAGATCTTGATATGTAAACCACACGGTTCGCTCAACATGGTTGCTAACACCACCAGCTTCGTCTTCGGTCAACCGGATTGGCTGGGCGCACCTGAGCCACCGGGCTTCCGAAGTTACTCTGGATTAATCCCCCCGAGAATGAACAAAAGCTACACACAGCATCCAATCGCTCGGATGATCCTTTCGCCGGCACGTACCCGGAGCCCCAGCCTCATAGTGATGTGGGGAGTCGGGCTCGCGAACAGCGACCTCGATCTCCTTGACCTCTATTTCTCCTGGGCGTCACACGCTGAGCAGATTCACATCATCAATCCCTCTCCAGATGTTGCGGAGCAGGCAGCCAAACTCTTTCATTGCTCAGTAAGACACTTTCCATCTGCCACCGAGTGGGCGCTCTCCGTTGCCTAGGTGGTTCGAGGTTTACCGCCCAACACGGCGCCGCAACTGGTCCTGTCTGGGTTCTTGTCAGCACTTCCGCAGCCCCTGGAGGTGGTGCTCCCACATCACAGGAAACGCTGATCCCCACGACTCACCCCAGGCCCGCAGGTGGGCCTCCCGCAACTCCGGCACCTTCTTGGCTGCCCGGTGTACGTCGCGGTGGTCGAGGCCGAACTTGTCGGCCGCGATGCTGCAAGGTGGCTTGCCCTCTACCTGATTAGGCAGCGACCCGCCGCAGCATTTGCAACCTTCCGACTGGGCAGCTCCCGGCCGCCAAGCCGCTGGATTCAGAGGTGAAACGCAGTAGTGATAGACTGCGTGCCGTGGAGAATGGGCTGCGAAGGACTGCAACGTTAGTAGTATCCACCTCGCAATCCATTAACTAATGAGGCGGCACGGTCACTATTGGAATACGAACGCTCCGACGATGGCTCTTGGACGATCATTGACGAAGCAGACGGACGTAGCAGTCCAGTCTTCCTTGAAAAACTTCGTTGCTACCTTGACGCTCTTGACCCGATCTTTGAACGCGCACGAACCGAGTGCGAATCGGAGTTCATTCTAACGCTTCTCCGAATTCGAGGTCTCAGCGATGCCGGTTGGGATCCGTATGAAACGACTCTTGAAGCCATTCCGATGATGATAGAGGTAATGGAAGGCATCGAATCGGCGATTGCCCAGCGACACCTATCCTTGTGGATCTACCTTCATATCGTGGAAGCTTCCGAGCCGTACGAGATCTTGGCAAATCTTCTCGGTGTGATCGATGGAGAGCGATTTCTTATTGAACGATTCCCCACACGGCGCGGTCGACCCCAGACTCCCGGAGAAAAGATCGACCAGCTCGAAGAGACCGCACGGAGACTTGGAATTGAATATGCAATGCGCCCTCTTCGAGAAGCGTGGAATAGGGATCTGAGGAACTCAATTGGACATTCCGATTTCACAATTCTCGGGTCCGAACTTCGCACCATGCGGCCGCCAGGTTCGTATTCCCGCGACGAATTATTCTCGCAGATCGCCTCAGGTGTTGCCGACCACGCCGCCCTCTCAACTCTATACGAGTATCACGTGGCGTCCTACGAGAGCCCCAAACTCGTCCCATTACATCCGGGCTGGGGCCTGCCAGGTGCTCAGGGATTAGTAGTCATTCGGGAGGCGTATGGCTTAACCGGACTGAAACGCGCGATGTCTCGAGAGGACGTGGCGAATGGCGGAATCCAGTTCAGCTTTATTCGAGGTACACGCGAAGAACTCGACGCGCTCGCCGCCGATCCAGAATTGGGGCTTCTCCCGTCGCGATCGATGAGCGAGCGTGTGAAATAGCACCATCCAACAAAGCGTTGCAGCGGACCACCAACAGCTCGCTTCAATTGACCTTGGGTGCCGTCTGGCGTCATACTGGACCGGCAGGGTCTGGTCCGGTCAGCTCTGTTGCTGGCCGCTGAACGCCGATCCGTTGGGAGTCATGAGCCGCTTTAAGATATTCCTCAGTCGCATGTTCCTCAGCCGTGCCCTCGAAAGAGTCAGCCCGGACAGAATCCCTCGCTCTCCGCCCAAGGGCAATCTCGTCAATTGCTTCTCCGTGTCAGTTGATCGAAATGCCGAGCCCTACTTTCTCGTCTCGTCGATTGAAGGCGATACACTCGTTGGTCATAAGTGGGATGGCACCAGCTACTCCGAGGATGCCTCCCTCTCTCTCGCCGAGATTGACCTAGGTGAACTATTCATCAGGCACTACTACGGCCTCGATATGGTCAAATACTCGGGGATCCTAGACCTTGCCTGGGGCAGAACCTTCTTTCTTCCGTATTTCCGAATACACGTACACCGGTTCCTGAACCGTCTCAACCAGTTTCGATTCGATCGAACCCGCTTGGCAATCAAGCGAAGAATGGAACTCTTGCACTTCCTGCTGGAGCGCCAGTTTCAGGCAGAAGCAGACATCATCTCCAGCAAAGTACACTTCAACTCCATGAGCATAACGTCGGCGCTCTACTCTGAGCGGTGGATTCTCCATCCCGAGGGCTCCGCGGCTCACCAAACCGTCGAGTTCTACCTCGATTCCCTTGTGCAGTCTGGAGATCTCCTGAAGAAAGATGAAATGGAGTACGTGTTAACCGCGCAGTCATTGCAGACCGCGGAGGAGTATCAAGAACAACAACGGAAGCACGCCGAGAGCATATCTATGCAGTGGCGCATGTTCTGGCTTTCCGTCGCGATCGTGCTGTTGACCTTGGTCCAAGCCGGAATCGTGAAGCTTCCCGTACTGCTCAACCTGTCGTCCGTTTCTCCGTAGACCGCGCAAGCACGAATGGCAGCCCAACAACAGCATCCAGTCAAAGGTTGAAGGGCTTGGTTCCAATTTCTGCTGTACCCTTTGGCACCAATCTCTCAGGCTCAGCGCACTCGGCGACGCCCTTCAACACCGCTGATGCCTGGTCCGTTGGGCGGCCAGCGCGGCATGAAGCGAATCTCCCGAGACCCTCAAAAGTTCGACCTCATGAGGATCATCGATGATTACGCCCGGTCGCGTGGACTCGATATCCGAGACCAGGCCAACCAGGAAACTCTCCTCGCCGATCTCGGTAAGCAGCTCGAGTCCAACCGAACAAACGACATACTGATCCACGGGCTTCGCATCCAAGCGATGTTCGCCTACGTCGCGGCCGCCCTAGGCGCGTGCCGCTTGATCAAGGAGGAGGACGCAGGCGACCTGTATGTCGCGGATCCCGCGATCCGCGCGCCCGATTTCCGGATCGTAACACTCGAAGGGCGGCAGTTCCTCGTAGAAGTCAAGAACTGCCACCTGCTTGACCCAGATCGAGACTACCGGTTCACGCGCGCCTATCTCGATAGCCTGAAGGCTGATCAACGACAATTACTTCTGCCGGTCCAACGACAACTAGAATTGCCGGTTGCCTCACCCTCGATGCGGCCTGCCACCCTGCGGGGAGGGAGGGTCGGCACGGATGGTGAC
>JALGYY010000008.1 GCA_025782575.1 bacterium | reverse complement strand
AGAACTCCGCCAACGCCGTGGAAGAATGGATTTCGCATGACCACCTCATCTGGTTTGAGTTCGCAAGAATCAAAATCGGGCCGTGTCTACAACCACAACTCAGTCGGCCTAACGCTGACCGGAAGCCGCGGGTGTGGAGCGTAGCGGAACGCCCGTCGGACTTAACGGCGTTGTTAGATTCCTATTCAAGCTAATCCATTTCTTCACGTCCGCCTCACCCACGGAACCTTAAATATTTCTTTCCAATCGTATTGATAGGTCGGCATAAGTGAATTCATTGAGGATGCATTAAAAGCCAAATGGTATTTCACGTATAGCTTGTCCAGAACATCCAAACAGGCATCGACTTCATCGAACTTAGGCAGTATCTTCGGTTTCCGTTTGTCATGATGCGCTATTCGCTTATCAACGAAATCCTCGACTTTGGATGCGACCCGGTACAGTTTTCGTAAATCTGAGCTAACCATATCTTTTGATATGTGACTTTGTCCCCTCCCGCTGAATTTGTCAAAGTCCCTGTCAGCCATATCTTCAACCACTGAGCCCCTGTAAAGACCTGTGTAGTATTTTCGAGACAACACCGAAGGAGTGTCGACAATCTCAGTTAGCAAACGAGTAAATGAGATACTTTGACTGCTCACCTTAACTTGCCGCCGAATCCCAATACTTATGTACGCAACGTATGTGTCGCCAAGATAAGTGTAAAAAGAACTCGGTTTGCGCAGTTCCATATTATTCTTAATGATGGTTTGCACTTCCCAGAATATATTTCTATTCACAAGTAATTGCTGAAGGTCGTCATGCACGACTTTCAGCCACCGTTTCCATTTCTTCAGTCTATTATCCATTGAATCTAACGCTGTTGCGGTTCAGCGGCGGGCCGCGCAGCGGACCGTCCGCTGCAAGCGCTTGTTAGGCGGCGGCCCAGGGATCGTAGGAGCCGAAGTTCCAAACGTGACCTTCGGGATCGCGGCAAGAGTACTCCCGGCCCCCGTAGTCCTCGTCCCTGATCTCCATCACGATCTCCGCGCCCGCCGCGACAGCTCGTGCGTAGTGTTTGTCGGCGTCTTCCACGATGATGTACGGGCTTTGAGATACGGCGCCGCCGCCGAAGACGAGTTGTGCGTGAACGATCGTGCCGTCTTCGCCGGGCACTACAAGGTGCTTCTCGAATCCGAACGCCTCGCAGAGCCACTCGATGGCTGCCGTCGCATCGTTGTATCGCATGGTCGGAATCACCGTCGCCGTCGTGGTCTTCGCGTTGTTGGCCATCGCTCTCTCCTGTGTGATGTGTCGGTCCAATGCCGCCGCCTAACGCTGCCGGTCAGCGGCCGCGCCCACGAGCAACGATTGCCTTCCCCCCCTGGGCCGGGGCCGGGCGCGGCCCGTTGCACTGGCTTGTTAGGCGACATCATAGTTTCCTCGAAAAGCGCCCCCACGCTCGGATACGAACCCGAGAACCAGCGCGTGGAGTGCGGTGTTCACTCGCCCCGTTATCTCAACGAGAGCTCCCGGCAGGCTATCCGCTGCTTCGGGTCCTAAGATCGTCGGAAGTGTACCGGTGGAGGCTGCGTCTGCGAAATAGAAGCGTGACGTCGCCATGTTGATGCCGCGCGATACGAAGGCCCGTCGGCCCGGCTCCTCTGCATTCGCGAAGTGGTGGATACAGCCCTTTCCTATCACCCCCGGATCATAGTGGAAGATGACCTTGTTTCTGATTATTGCCAACGACTTGCCAAGGAGACCAGGTTTCTGCTCGCCCTGGGCAACTGCTGACAGAGTCGCCCAGTCCTCCCGCGCGGTGACGGGGAGCTTGTTGACAAGCCGCTGGAAAAAGAGATGATCTGTCACTTCGTGGCTGTTCTTAATCAACCGAGTGAGCTCGTGTAGGATTCCGCCAACGAGACGGAAGATGTGGTGGTCAATACCGTTAATGGCACCAAATTGCTTCGTATAGGGGCGAAGGCCTGAGGGCTTCGGATCGTTGAGGACTAGATGTATGTCCAAGAGGTCTTTCAGGTCGTTGAACACCAGAGATAGGGCAAGAACGAAATCGCAGACGGATTGTGGCACACTCCCATCTCCCTTGAAGACGACCGGGTCGAACGTCTCTAGCTCTGCGAGTGTTGATAGGTGCGCCTCAAAGTCCACTGTCTTCCCCGTTCGCCTAACGCCTTGCGCTTCAGCGGCAAGGTCGGCCGGCGCGGCGCTGGCTCTGCCAGCGACGCGATGGACGAACTTGACCGCTGCAAGCGCTTGTTAGATTGCACTGTCGTTCCAGTTTCCGTCGTCGTACGAGCGCTGAATGCGATGCAGCCGGTTGAACAGGGCGTCAAGTTCCTGCCGTAGCTTCCTGTCTTCGGTGTGGTTCGCCTCTGCCGCGACGTAGCCCAGGATGTCTTCCAGGTCATCGAGAGTGTATTCACCGACCAAGCCGCTTCCCGCAGAGGCGGGCTGGAGTCGCTCAGCGTACTCGGGATCGCCGAAAGTGTACTCCGGCATGAGCGCATGGTCGCGCGCCGTCACGCAAACTGTGATCTTCGCGTCTGGCTGGATTGCGCGTCGGGTCATCGCCTGCTCCCCGTCAATCTAACTACTATTCTATCAATTAGCCCAATGCTGATACGCCGCGAATCGCGCGGTATATCAGCACGGCCCTTCATCTCTGTTCGTTGCAGAATACCATATAGGGCAACGACTTCCACATGAAACACACTCCACGAGCCGGGCCAATAGGCCGCGCAGCGGGCGGTGTAATGAAAATATACCGCCGCACGGATGGGGCTGGCAAACCCCGCGACACTTCGCCTCCCTCACTCCATGTCAACAGGACTTCTTACTCCCCGCCCTCCCCGGTTCAGTACGTGGGTATAGATCATGGTGGTCTTGACATCCTGATGGCCTAGAAGTTCCTGGACTGTCCTGATGTCGTATCCCCCTTCGAGAAGGTGGGTGGCGAAGGAGTGGCGCAGGGTATATGACTGGTCGCGGGTTTCACGATTCCCGCCTCACTGACGGCCCGCTTGATCGCCTTTTGAAGAACAGACTGATGCAAGTGATGGCGGCGGTGTTGTCCGGTTTCACGGTCGTGGTAGATCCTTGTGGCAGGAAAGACCCACTGCCAGCCCCATTCCTGATGTGCATTCGGGTACTTTCGGCCGATGGCGTAGGGCAGTTCGACAGAACCGGCGTTTAGCTTCAGGTCGGCCTCGTGCTGCCGCCTGACCTCTGCCAAATGGTCTCGGAGCACTCGGCGGACCCTGTCAGGCAGCATGGTCCGCCTGTCTTTGCGCCCCTTCCCCTGGCGAACCGTGATTTCGTGCCGGGCGAAATCGACATCTTTCACTCGCAGGCGGACGCATTCCATGAGCCTGAGGCCGGCACCATACAACAAGTATGCCATCATCCGTGGGGTGCCGCTCATCTGGCGGAGCAGGGCGCGCACTTCCTCCCGTGTGAGTACGACCCGGACGCGCTCGGAGGGCTTTGCCCGAACGAGATCATCCAGCCACTCGAGTTCCCGCCCAAGAACGTGGCGATAGAGAAAGAGGATGGCGCTGAGCGCCTGATTCTGCGTGGATGCACTCACCCGACGTTCTTCCGCGAGGTGATTCAGAAAACGACTGACCTCCGCCTCGCCCATGTCGATTGGATGGCATTTCCCATGGAACAGAATGAACCGCCGGATCCAGTGGACGTAGGTCTTCTCAGTGCTCTGACTGTAATGCCGGGACCGGATCGCGCTTCTCACCTGATCGAGCAGCTTGGGTTTGCCGGAGTAGGGTAAGCGGTTGGCGGCATATCTCTCCCCACCCTCCCGGAGCAATTCGGGAACTCGAAGCTCAGTTGTGAGTATGGCCGTCACGGCATGTGAATTGGTCAATGGTTCTCCCCAAAACGGAGGTAACCCGTGGGGCCGGGGCGGACAGGACCACCCTACTTCATGTTGGAACCACTGGCAAGGGGCGCGTCCTGTCATCAGTAGCCTGAAGCGCTGCATTCGGGCTTCGAGCAGCTTCTCCGACTTGTTTCGGGGCGATCATCCAATGTACAGTAGGCCTGCCGGCACCAATCGTCGCGGGGAGGACAGCCCACTGAACGCGAAACTGAAATCACTCTACGAGAAGACCTTCGGCGTCCCGCCGGAACAGATCACGCCGATTCGCGCTGAAGGATCCGATCGCCTGGTCTTCCGGCTCGGGGACGGTAAACGGACTGTTATCGGTATTGCCCACGATGACCAAAGGGAGAACGCCGCGTTCATCGGGTTCTCCAGGCACTTTCACTCAATCGGCCTGCCGGTGCCGGAGATTCTGGCAACCGATGAAAGCGAAGGAGTCTATCTGGAGACTGATCTGGGTGATGTCTCCCTCGCCTCTCTTATCGCGAAGAACAACCAAGACAACACCGACAGGAGGAGCGGGGCGACCGAATCGCCAAACTCATCCCCGGGCGACGCCGCACTTTCCGTTTATCGAAAAGCAGTCAGCTGGCTTCCCCGCATTCAGATTGAGGGACACAAGGGAATCGATTATTCGCTCTGCTATCAGGATGATCGCTTCGGACCCAAGACGATGGAGCATGATCTCCGTTACTTCGAAACTCACTTTCTGGGTCTTCTCTATCGCGAGAAACTCGACCGGGATCTGCTGGCCGCCGATTTCCAATCGCTCGTCAAATTCCTCATGGAGGAGCCTGACGACTTCTTACTGTATCGGGATTTCCAGACGAGGAATATCATGGTGGTGAAGGGAGAGCCCTGGTTCATCGACTACCAGTCGGGGCGTCGAGGCCCGCTTGCCTATGATCTCGCCGCACTTCTCTACGCAGGGAAGTCCGGCCTGAACGACGATCAGCGGGAAGATTTGATCGCTACCTATTTGGATCAGGCTGAGTCCATTCAAGCGATCGACCGGGATCAATTTCTGGCGCACTTTCCCGGTTTTGCGCTCATTCGAATTCTTCAGGCTCTCGGCGCCTACGCCAACCTGGGTGTCAACAAGGGGAAAGAGCAGTTTCTCGAGCGTGTGCCGTTCGGGATTCAGAATCTGGGGGCATTGATGGAACGTTATCCCCTGTCGGCGCGTTTTTCCTATCTTGGATCCCTTCTGAGTCGTATCGTCGATTCACCCGATCGCTATGTTGAGGTGCCGACCAATGAATAAACGCTTAATGGTACATGTGTTCAGCTTTTCTTATCACAAATCGGGAATGCCGAAAGATGAAACCGGCCACGGTGGCGGCTTTGTGTTTGATTGCCGGTTTCTGCCGAACCCCGGGAGGGAAGAAGCTTACAAGGAACTGGATGGCCGTGACATCCGAGTGAAAGCATTTCTGGAGGCCCGGCCGGAGATCGGCACTTTCTGGGTGCACCTCCGGAGCATTGTCGACTCCGCGGTGGAAGCGTTCCGGGAGCGCGGGTTCACGGACATCACGGTGGCGTTCGGTTGTACGGGGGGGCAGCATCGCTCAGTCTACTTTGCCGAACGGACCTTCAATCATCTGACCGAGCGGGGCCACACGGTCCGGCTGAATCACAACGATCTGGGTGAGGAGTCTTCTTGAGAGGGATGATTCTTGCGGCCGGCATGGGGACCCGCCTGCTTCCGTTGACCGAATCAATACCGAAAGCTTTGATCGAGGCGGGGGGGCGGCCTCTTCTCAAGCTCGCACTCGCCAAGATGAATCACCCATGTGATGGTTCGATCGTCGTGAACGCTCATTACCTTGCCGAACAGGTTGAACAATATCTGGCAGAACGCCCGACCGGCGACCAGGAGCCGACTCTGATCATCGAGAAAGAGATCCTGGGAACGGGTGGGGGAGTTCGTAATGCCGCCGACCTGCTCGGTGATCAGGAAGAGGTACTCGTTCACAACGTGGATGTCCTGTCGACTATCTCGCTGGATGCGCTACGCGAGTATCGCGAAAAGTCGGGAGCGGTTGCCGTGATCGCCGTGCAGAACCGTTCGACTTCCCGCCCATTGGCGATCGACAGTTCCGGCGAGCTCTGCGGACGATTCGGCGATCAACTGGTACGAGAACCGGTCGGCGAAGTAACGCCTGCCGGATTCAGTGGGATTCAGCTACTCGCCCCAGGGGTTGCCGGACGACTCCCCGGAACGGGCTCCTTTTCGATCGTGGAATCATATCTGGAAATGGTGAGGGTGGGGGAGAGCGTTGTCGCCTATTTTGTTGACGACGCCTACTGGATCGACCTCGGAACGCCGGAGCGAATGCGCCGCCTTGAAGAGGATCTCTCCAACGGTACCGTCACGATCACCGACCTCACATCGTAGCCCGCGCGACGAACCCTGGAGTTCTGGGGACACAATACTTAACTCCGCCGGTTGTGTCCCCAGAACTCCAGAACTCGGAGATGATGCGGGCCTAGGGAGTCGCCACCAGATAGGCGAGCCAGGCGATCGCGCCGTCCCCTTTTTTGACCGGCCGGAACACGCCGTTTCCGTCGCCGTCTTTGTCAGTCCCTTCCCAGAAGACTTTGGTACTCGAGAAGCCCGCCTCTATGAGCAGGTCCTTCACTTCCATGAGATTCCAGAGACGCCAGTCATAGGTGAATGCCTTCTTGATCTTGCTCCCGTCCGGGAACTTGAAGTGGATGTAGCAGAGATAGTCGCCTGAGACCGGATCGAAGTAGTCCTGATCCCACACATAGGAATAGTCGTCGTATTCCCATTCTTCCAGTTGCGGGACCTGCGCCTCGGGGCCGCCATAGATATCAAGATAGAAAAACCCGGTCTTGTTCAGAGAGCCGAGTACAGTCTTGAAATAGGAGAGAAGGACGTCCCGCTCTTTGAAGCAGAAGTAGGAGAAGTTGTTGGCGCTGACAATGTCGAATTTCTCATCCCGCGGTTTCAATACATCAGCTTCTACAAGCCGAACCCGATCGGCGGACTTTCCGAGGGAGGCGACGTGGTGCTCCGTCCCCCACTTCAATGGGGCTGGGTCGAGGTCGACCCCCATGGCGGAGTTCTTCTTGGAATCCTTGACCCACTCACAGGCCAGTGCGCCGGTTCCGCAGAAATCCTCACGCAGGCTGGTTGGCCGTTTATTATATTTCTTCTTGTAGACCCTTTTCAGAAATCGAACTTCGGTCTCCGGATCCTGCACGGAGTTCTCGTAAAGAGTGTAGACGTCTGCTGTCTTCGCTGTCAGTTTAGCCATGCTATGAAGCCTCTAATTGCCCGCTAGGGGGTACAGGTTATTAATTCAATGGGGCATCAAACCGCCCCTGTCATCGTGAATTCGCGGGAAGAATAGCATATCTGCCTGGTTGGAAAAAGCCCCGGTTCGGCGCGCTCCGAACCGGGGTTGCAGGTCAGCGGACGAGATGGAGCTTGCGGGAGATGGCGGTGTCATCCGTGTTCAGACGGTAGAAGTAGACGCCGCTTGACGCGGGCGCTCCGTTCCCATCCCGGCCGTTCCAGGTGATGGTGTGCGATCCGGCCTCTTGCGCGCCGGAGACCATTGTCCGTACCAGGCGACCGGCCGGATCATAGATCGAGAGATCGACCTGTCCGGTCACAGGTAGCTGGTAGGCGATCCGCGTGGCCGGATTGAACGGATTCGGGACGTTCGGCATCAGCCTGGCAACCGGCAGAACCATCGTGGGATTGCCGGAAGTGACGTCCGTCACGATAGGATCGTCATAGCGAGTCAGGAATAGACCGCTTGCCATATCGCTCGAGACGATCGTCCCGGACGGGAGAAATGGGTACACGCCCCAGTTCCCGGCAAACGGGCCGCCGCCACCAGTATAGGTGTCGTAGAAACCAAGTTCCACCGGGTTGAAGGGATCGGAAAAGTCGACGACCCTCGTCCCTTCGGTGTAGTAGGAAATATAAGCGACAGCCCCCTTCATCATCACATTGTGAGCCGAGACAAAGAAGCCCGGTTTCTTGTAATCGGAAACCTCCGTCACGTTCTGCGGGTCCGAAATGTCCCAGCAACGAATGTGACCGCGCCCCGCTTCGTCACTCGTAAGGAGGAAATTGTGGTCCGGATGGATCCAGCAGTTGTGCGTAGAGGCGGACGCGTAAGTGTGGGCGATCAGTATCTGGATATTCGCCGGGTTCGATACATCAAGTACGCGGAACGACTGATCGGAAATGTTTCCCACATAGGCGGTGTCGTTCTCGACGTAAAGGTCATGAATGTAGAAGTTACCCCATGAGCCGAGCCAGATCGGGTTTACCGGATCGGTCGCGATGTCGAGAATATGCATGCCGCCACTCGCGCCGACAACGTAGCAGCGCCCCGCAGCCGTATCGATGTAAAGGTTGTGCGATGTGGTAAAGGTCGCATTGTACGTATTCACGCGAACCGGGTTCTCAGGGTCGGAGAGGTCGACAATCTGCATCCCTGTTCCGCCCCCACTCCCTTCCGTTCCGATATAGCAATAGTTCTGATAGGTCTTGATATCCCGCCAGGTGGAGTTAGGACCCGAGATAAACCCGACTTCCACCGGTACCTGGGGGTCGGTGACGTTATAGAACACCGTTCCCGTTTTGTACCCGATGATTGCGTATTCATCCCCGTTGGGGGCCGTGTATCCCCAGCAATCGTTGTAGGATTCAGTTCTCGTATCAGTTTGGGAAAGAAGGGTCATGTTACAACTGACACTGTCCTGGGCGGCAATCGACGAACCGGCGACAAGCGCAAGCGCGCCGAGAGCAACGATCATACGTAGTAATTCACGATACACGGCAGCCTCCTGAATCATTTCTCGTTTGGTCTGAAATTCCGGGGAGAGAAAATCCCGATCCGGTTGGTCGCCGGACCGGGAATTCCCTCAGCCACCTATGGAACAGACTGAATCTAGCGGATCAGAGTCAGCTTCCTGGTTACTTTGTCTTTGCCCGTGTCGAGACGATAGAAATAGACGCCGCTGGCGACCGCGTGATTCTTGTTGTCCAGCCCTGTCCAGTTCACCGAATGCTGTCCCTCATTCATCGACCCCTTGACCAGGGTGCGAACAAGTCGTCCGGCCGGGTCATAGATAGAGAGATTGACCTTCCCCTTTGCTGGGATAGTGAAATCAATCGTGGTTGTCGGGTTGAACGGGTTCGGACGGTTCTTGGCGAGCCGGAGCACACCTGTGGGAACCACATCCTCGCTGCCTGCGATCCCTGTCACTACGTCGCCCCGAATACCGAAGTCATCGATAGCCGCCTCGATTATCGCGCCGATGTTGTCACGGGCGATGAAACGAACCTGGACCTCGCTGGTCGGCGTCACGAAATCACTCACCTTGAACCGGATTTCCTTCCAGAAGTTCTCGTTCACGGTTGTGCTCTCGACAGTTGCCCAGGTCGACCCCGAATCATTGGATATGTGAACCACAAACGGCTCGATGTTAGGGTTGGCGCCGGCATTGTTGGAGAACCACCGATGGTAGATAATCTCGGGATTGGTCAGGCTGGTCAGATCGTAGACCTTGGTGAAAAGGGTCGTCTTGCCCCCATCGACATCGTCCAGACCGATGCTGGAGCCAGGGGCTGCGTTGCCGGTGACGTAGCATTTGAAACCGGGATCGGGAGTGTGATCGTCTTCAGTCTGCACTTGGCCCCCGCCCGTTCCGTTCGGATCACGGCGGATCCAGATCCCTGTGGTCGCGTCATCGTCCGGCGCTATTCTGGTCCAGCCGCGATTCTCGCCGTCTTCCATTCGCAATGTGAGGAACCAGGGGATCAGTGAGAAGTCGGCGATCTGGGGAACACCGTCCACGACAGTCACCTGTACGGTATCGGGGTCGTATCCGAACAGCGAAGCCGCTACCAGATGAACACCGGCCGGAATGAAGTCGAGCTGATACTCACCGCCGGCATCGGAAAGATCGGAACGAGCCTCGCCGATGATCGTTACATCGGCGTTTTCCAGTACTCCGCCCCCTCCCGAAGCGCTCACGATGCCAAGAATCGATGATCCCGGCAGTGGGACAAGGCCCACATCATGAGTCGTCGTAACTCCGGCCGAAACGGATACGGCAGTCGTGTCGCTCACGAACCCGAATGCCGATGTGATGACGCTGGGTGTTCCCGGGCTCGAGGTGAGAACATAACCACCGGCCGAGTTGGTAACGGCATTGGAGGGCTCGGATGGAACCGAAACGTCGGCCAATGCGACGGGAGTGCTGCCCGTATCGGATACGGTGCCGGCGATCACCCCCGGCGCGGTGAAGTCGAGGAGATAGAGTCCGGTCGCCACATCGCTGATGATGATCGTTCCGGACGGCAGGAAGGGATAACATCCCCAGGCACCGTCGAAGAGCCCGCTTCCGGGGAACGTATCGTAGGACCCGACCTCGACAGGACTCGTCGGATCGGTGAAGTTCGCGATCCGAAGGCCTTCCGTGTAATAGGAAGAGTAGACGTTGTCTCCGATTGAAAAAATATTGTGAACCGATGTGCCGGAACCCGATGCATAGGAGCCGAGCTCGGTGATGCTTGCGTAGTTGGAGATGTCCCAGGCACGGATGATGCCGCCGGACTCCTCGTCTGCAGTAAGAAGAATGGAGTTGTCACCTTCGAGAAGCCAGGTGGCGTGGCTCGAATGACCGTAGCTTACAGCCGCCAGTGTATCGATTGCCCCGACATTTCTGGCATCCAGGATCGTGAATTTGGAGTTGCTGATGTTGCCGCAGTACATCGTATCGCCCTGCACAAACAGATCGTGGATATAGAGATCACTGTACGAGCCGAGGAGAGGGGGGGAAACGGCGTTGGCGCCGACGTCGTATATGCGCGTCGTGTTGCCGATTCCGCAGACGTACGCGCGCTGCGTGCCTGTGTCGACGTAAATATTATGAGCCGTGAAGGCGGCGACCTTGTTGACGAGCGATACGCTGTCGGGCAGGAAGCTGAGATCGACCACCTGCATCCCGCCGCCGCCACCCTCGGTGACGATATAGCAGTAGGTGCCGTTCGTCTTCATGTCACGCCAGACGGAGTTGACTCCCACGACATCGCCTACGAGAACGGGGGCGGTCGGCACGGTCACGTCGTAGAAGAGCGTTCCGGCTGTATACCCGATGATGGCATATTCGCGGCCGCCGGCCGAATAGCCCCAGCAGTCGTTATAGTTGTTAACCGGCTTGTCGTCTTTGTTCGACAGCAATGTCACGTTCAGCTGAGCGTCGGCGGCTACAGGTAAAATCAGTAGCACCGCAAGAATGGTCCCGATCATGATTGTACGCAGCACAGCATATTCCTCCGTCTGCTTGAGAATAAAGGCTTGGCTAATCTGGGGAGACTGCCGGGGGAGGCACTTATCACTGGCTAGTATACCAAAAGCCTCAAGTGACCGAAAGTGTTTTAAATAGTTCACTTAAAGAGCTATACCAACTGAAGTGATCGACACGGAAACGGCAGGAGCAGAATGGGAAGACTGAGGGCAATTCCGGCAGGAGGGGGCGTGTTCCTCCTCGCTCTTCTACTTCGAATCGCGTATCTGATTGAAATCAAAGGGACTCCGGTCGCCGACCTCCTTCTGATCGACTCTGAAACGTACGATCGTTTTGCGCGAATGATCATGGCTGGAGAGTTTCGTGGAGAAGATATTTACTCGATGAACATTCTCTACCCTTGGTTTCTTGCTGTTTTTTACAGGCTGGGGGGTGGAGAGATTGCCCTCGTGCCGATGGTTCAGGCGGTCTTGAGTAGCCTGAGCGCTGTCATGATCTGGTGGCTCGGTACGCGACTCTTCTCGAATCGGGTCGGCCTGATGGCCGGCATCATCGCCGCGATCTACGGTCCCTTCCTATTCTATAGCGGGGCGATTCTAACACCCGCGCTCATCGACTTTCTCGTTCTCACCATGCTGGTAGCTCTGGAATTGTACCGTTCTTCGCCAGGGTGGAAAAAGACGCTCATCGCCGGGCTTCTGCTGGGGCTGGCGTCACTCGGACGAGGAAACGCCGTCCTGCTCGTCCCGTTCGCCTTCCTGTTTTTCCGGCTCAATCAGAAGACTCTTCGGAAGGCTCTGATTCATGGCGCGCTTTTCGCCGGGGGAGCCGCCAGTCTACTGCTGCTCGTTTCGGCTCGTAACTACCTGGTCGAGAAAAGAGTCGTTCCCGTATCCGCCAACTATGCGGCGTTTTATATCGGTCATAACGAGCACGCCAACGGGCTCTATACATTGCCTGAGTTTATCGGCAGCGCGAGCTTCGAGGGGGAGGTGGGGGGGACCAAGGCCGCTGTATCAAAAATCATGGGCCGGCCGGTGACAGTGGCTGAGAGCGCACGCTATCTATTCAGCGAGGGGTGGCGGTTCGCCCGTCAGAACCCTCTGCAGGAAATCAGGCTGGCGGCGCGGAAGTTTTACTTCTTCTGGAATCGAACCGAGTCGCCGACCAATCTGAACTACTATTTTGCCAGGGACTTCTCCTGGATCCTTCGTCTTCTGCCGCTTACGTTCGGCATGGTGGCCCCCTTCGCACTACTCGGGATGTTCTTCGCGCGCAGTCGATGGCGGGAGCATTCGATTCTCTATCTTCATATCTCGGTCTATCTCGCCACTTGCGTGTTGTTTTTCGTCTCTGCCGAGTACAGGATTCCCGCCGTTCCGGTGCTCATCCTGTTCGCGTCTCATGGGGCGTTCGCTCTTTTCGATTCGATTCGGAGGCTCGCAAAGAGCGGTCGACTGGAAAGGACGCTCCCACTATCTCTGGCGGCACTGATTGCGCTCGGCGTGTTCTGCAACTATCGCGTTCCCCTTCTGAAAGCCCAGTCGTTGAAGCGAGTGGACTATCTGAACTTCGGAACGCTCTACAAGGATTCGGGAGACTACGAAAACGCCAGGCGGATGCTCGAAAGGTCTCTTGCAATCGATCCTCACTTCGGGCCGGCTTATGAAGCGCTCGCTGATCTGGCGAGTCGGCAGGGGAACGATCAGGAGTCGGTTCACTATTATGAGCTCAGTCGCAAGTACCGGCTGCCCGGTCAGTATGACAGGGGTGATCGGCCGCTCGACCCGAAGACCGAAACATTGCTTCAGGTGGCTGATCTCTACAGCGCCGGTGACTTCGAAGGGGCGCTTGCCGGATTCAGGGATCTTCTTACGGAGTATCAGGGAGCGGGTGATCGGGAAATTACCCGGAGTCTTCAAAACAACATCGGTCTCTGTCACTACAAGATGGGTGATCTGGAAGAGGCGGCGCGGGTATTCGAAGCGATACGGGTGAGCAGCCCGGATTATGTAAAGGCGATATTCAACCTGGGTAAGGTGAGGGAGGGAGAGGGAGATCGGGAGGCGGCCGCCCTCTTGTACCGGCAGGCGCTGACCCTTGAACCGTCATATGCGAATCCACGGAAGGCGCTGGAGAGAATCGGTTTGAAGCCCTGAATCGCTACTCCCTCTCGGGAAGCTCCTTGATATAAATGTCCTGCTTGGAATAGGGGATCTCGATCCCGGCATCTCGAAAGGCATTGTAGACATGGGTCAGCATGCTATGGGTAACGAACCCGCGAAGTTCCGGCTCCTTGATCCACACCAGGAGATCGAAGTCCAGGCTTGAAGCGCCGAATCGACGGAATCGAACACGGGGCGCCGGATCACTGCACACATGATCCTCTTTCTCGGCGAGCCGGAGCAGGATCTCTTCGACTTTCTCTATTCTTTCGTTATAGGAAACACCGACCGAAATTTTTATCCGTACTTTCTTGTAAGGTCCCTGAGTTTCATTGATGATCTTTGCATTTCCGATCACCGAGTTCGGCACGATGATTTCCACATCGTCACGGGTGAGGAGCCTCGTGCTCCGAAGGCCGATGTGGGTCACCATGCCCCGTTCCCCGGAATCCAGATTGATGTAGTCGCCAAGTTGATACGGCGCATCGACGATGATGAAGATCCCCGAGAAAAGATTGGCCAGCGTGTCTTTGGCTGCGAACCCGATGGCGAGACCCATGATTCCGGCCGATGCGACGAAACCGGTCACATCGATCTGCCAGCCCACAAGAATCGAATAAAGCGAGCCGACAATAATCGCCGCGAGCGCCAGGTTGTCGATAAGCGGAATCGTACGTGTCTGGATCATTCCGTGCGCCGATGGTTTGGCGGCAAGAGCTCTCGCCAGCGTTCGGATCAGCCTGATCGTGGCGGTCGCCCACAGCAGGATCAGAGTCGTCTTGGCTACCGATCGAATGATCTCCGCCGGACGGTCGATCAGCCCGATCGGCTGGAGCGAGAATGAGACTCCCAGAAGAAGAAAAGTCCAGAAAACTGGCCGGTGCAGAATATTGAAGATCTGATCATCGACGTCGGATACGGTCCTTTTCGCGATCTGATGAAGCAATCGGGTGAAGATCCAGTTCGCGAGAAACGCTGCCAGAATGGCGCAGGCGAGAATACTCGAACCTCGAATCATGGGTTGGCTGTTGATCGAGTCGAGAAGCGATTGCAATTCAACCGGCATGGGTAACCTCCATCCCGAACGTACTCGAACTGGCTGAGCGACTCAATGGATTCCATACCGGAATTCTGGACGGATTAACAATCCTGCGCTATCCTGTCGGCTCATCCTGACAGAGATGCTTCAGTAGCCCCGGACCCCGGACTCCAGCAAAGGAGAATGTATGTTCAGACGAAAAACGCCTTTTTTGGTGATGTTTGCCATGATCGCCGCTCTCTTCATGGCTGTCGGTTGTGGTGATGATGACAACCCGGCCAACGCGGGAGGCGACGACGACGACAGCGGAGATGGGGGAACTACCGGCACGATGGCCGCTCCCCTTCAATGGCAGGGGACATGGCAAGGGACCGAAGAGATGGTGCAGGGGAAGAACGCCGGTACCAGCGGTGATGTCTTCCTCAATATCTGTCCTGAGGGTTTCACCGACATCTTCAACCCGAATGACGAGTGCCCCTGGCTCTTCCTGGGTAACGATGTCTCCTATGAATGTGAGTTCAGTTTTTTATCGATCCCGGGGGACCCTGGTTGCGAGGCGAGCTTCGTCTACACACTGGATGGCCAGGTCAACGGCACCACGATCACCTATACGCGAACGATGGCCACTGTGATCGAGGGTGATTGCCCGGAGGAAATCGAGGAGATCAACTATACCTACGAGGGGACACTCACCCAGGTGAGTTCCACCCCGGAGGATTGCATGTCATCGGGCGACGATGACGATGATGATGACGTAGTTGGCGATGACGATGATGACGTAGTGGGCGACGATGATGATGACGATGTCATCGGGAATAACGTGCCGGCTGATTGGGTCGGAGAGTATCGTCTCGAGTTCACGTTTACGGATTGCACGTCCGGCTTTGAGCAGACCCAGGAGTCTGAGTTCAGCGTCTGTCCCGACGACCTCCTGGAAGACGTCGGCGATGACCCAAACCAGGAATGTACGATCACGTTTGACGACATCAATGAAGTCCGCGCCGTCTGCTCGTCTGAGAACACCTCCAATGGGTGCACGACGACATCGAACTCTGATATGACGATTACGAGAACCGCTGACGGCTGGACCTACTCAGGGAACACAACCACAATCATCGGGGCGGGCTGCCCACCGGAAATTCCGGACTTTTGCACCAATATTACTGGGACCGCGACGAAGATCTCGTCGACACCGAGCTTCTGCCCCGGGAAGCGTTCCGGCGCGCCGGCGATGATCCGAGCGGCGATCGAGGCGCTGCAGAAGTAATCAGACCGGGAGTTGATCAGCTGGATAAGAGGCCGGCCGGCGGAATTGCTGGCCGGCCTCTTGCTATGCCGGCGATTACTTTCAGGGCGGTGCTACGCAGTCAGACCACGAAGTCGCCCGGGCATAGAGTTGAGCTGAAGGAGACGAGTTGGAGCAAAGGCAGCGCTGGAGTCAATACGGTTGCTTCGCCACCAGATGCTACAAGAAAACCCCCCGGGACAATGTCCCGAGGGGCTGGTACTTACTGCTGTCAGTCTATCTACTCATCACCAAAGTAAACTGTGGCAATCGCGTGCATCGTGCTGAACGGGCCGACCGCCCAACCACTGGCTTCCGACTCAGTGGAGCCGCCGGGGGTGTCCGTCTCGTCCTTCACCTTCGCGTAGTCGAATCCGAAGGTGTAGTTCCCGCCGAGGGAGAACCACTCGCGAAGGAAGTACTCGAAACCGACCAGACCGCTCACGCCGATGGTCGTGATGGTTTCTTTGATCTCGGTGCCGTCCGACGGCTCCGACTTGTCCTGGAACCATTCGAAGTGTCCCATGGCGCCGACGTAGGGTACTACGCCATCATTCTCGCCCAGGTTCTTCTGCAGGCCGATTCCGAGGCCGATCGCAGTCTCAGTATCTTCCGGCTCGAAACCGCTGCCATCTGCTTCGTCGGTGATTTTCTCGTAACCGAGTTCGACCATGCCGATCACGTACTGGCCGTCACCCATGGCCATTTTGCCACCGATGAAACCCGATTCGATCGGATCGACGCCCAGCGAGCTGAGGCCGTCAAATCCGAACATTAGTGCATTGCTGCCGCCATTGGCTACTGCCGAACCTGCCATAAGCAGGATAGCCGCAGCTGCGAAAACAACCGCCTTCTTCATGTTGGTCCCTCCCATGGTTGAAGGCAACGCATCGGAGAGACCCTTCCGATATGCGGAGGATTCCGATACATCAACATTAACTTCCTCTTTGTGGAACGGGTATGAATGTCGCCGGATAGGGGACAAACCCGCCTCCACGCTTCATTGTCAAAGCCCGCCGAAAAGTACTGTGCCTGTGAACAAGTGTCAAGGAAAAAAACGAGGTCGTAAATCGCTAGAAATAGCGAGGTTAGAAAGCCGCCTTCCCAAAACTCCCTAGGTGAAGACGGTAACCGGATGAATACCGTATGGTTTCCATCGGAATGTTGTCGGGAACCACTCCACTTGTTTCCGCAGTCCGGAAGAGAGTATCCTTCGCTCCATGAAACGATTCAGAATTGCTTGTGCACTGTGCGCCCTTATTGCATGCGGGTTTCCAGGATGTGCATCAGAAAAGCTGCGCTACAACTTGCTTCTCGTAACTATCGACACACTGCGCGCCGACCGATTGGGTTGTTACGGAAACAGAGGAGCGAGCACGCCGTCAATCGATCGCCTGGCTCGGTCGGGCGTCATGATTTCCAACGTGACAACCCAGATTCCCGCCACAATTCCTAGCCTCGCCTCTCTTTTCAGCTCCCGGCTCCCCCATGACTCGGGACTCTATGGTAACAGGGACCATCTGGCTTCCGAAGAGACCACTCTGGCCGAGGTTCTGGCCGGGGCGGGCTATCGCACAATGGCGGTGGCATACGGCGTACCGTCGCAGGGAAGGGGGCTGGAGCAGGGGTTTCACCAATATAACGGGGCGTCGCCGGAGCCGGGCAATCTCCCCTCCGTTGGCTTTGGAACAGCCGATGAGGTGTCCGGGCGGGTCGAGGACTGGTTCAGTGGAGAGACTGAGGAACCGTTTTTCGGCTGGATCCACTTCTGGGACCCCCATCAGGACTATTCGCCACCCCCTCCATATGACTCGATGCACGGTGGATCGTCCGATGGTCTGTCCAGCATGGTCCAGTTCAGCGATGTCTTCCGGAGGGAAATCGAGCTGGGGCCGGAGGAACTGGCGAGTTCACTCGCTCTTTATGATGGCGAGATCTCGTTCGTCGATCGCGAAATCGGGAAGGTGCTTGCCCGGTTGGAGCAGTCGGGGCTGACCGAGCGGACGATCGTGGTACTCGCTGCAGACCACGGGGAAGACTTCTACGAGCATCACCGTTATATCGGCCACGGCCGTTTTCTCTATGAGGCCGGTCTTCACGTCCCGACTATTCTGTCAGGCCCGCACATTCCCGCGGGAAGTGTGGTCGAGGGAGACGCCCGCCTGATCGATCTTGCGCCGACGCTGCTTAAACTTCTGGATGTGCCGATGCCCGACTCTTTCGAAGGTCGGAGTTTCGCCGGTAGCCTGGCGGGAGGGGGGATCGAGAGGAGTTTGCCTACGTTCTCTCTACTCGAGGATGGTTCCATGATGACTCGGCGGGATGGCTGGAAGCTTGCGGTCCATCGGCAGACATCGACGATGGAGCTTTTCGATCTGATGGCCGATCCGGGAGAGCGGAAGAACCTGGCGGACGACGCGACTGCCAAACGTCAGGAAATGGAAGAGTCGCTCAGGAGTTGGGCGAAAGCGTTTTCAGACGAAGCGACCCGTCCCCGCAATCTCCCGAGTGAGTTCGAGAAGCGCCTTCGCGCTCTCGGCTATATCGACTGACGTCCAAGCCCCACCTCTCCCGGGCGGCACGACCCTCCTCACGAGAGACGCTGCGGGACTCCTCTCGTCGTCCCTCGCCTGCTTGCTCGGCCGGCTTAAGTCTCTCTCGAGGAGGGTCGTGTGGCCCGGGAGAGGGTCGCTATGCTTCGCTACCGATTGTTTTATTTTTCGGTGGGGCGGTGATCAGTGTGACTGCAATAGTGAAAATGAGCGAGATGACAAAAGTGGCGAACTTGAGATCGATCATGTCGTTCAATCCGGGAACCGCCTTCCAGATGACGTTTGAAACCGTGCCGGAGATCATGCCGGCGAGCGCTCCCCAGAGTGTCATTCGTTTCCAGCGGAGCGAGAGGAGAAGTGGAGGCCCGAATGACGCTCCCAGTCCGGACCACGCATAGGAGACCATGTCATAAATCAGCTCCTGGCTGGAAAACGCCAGAAAGAGGGCGATCAGCGCGATGGCGACAGTCGCGATCCTGCTGATAAAGATCAGGCGCTCGGGGGCGGAGCGCGTGTTTCCGAGAAGACGGACGTAGAAGTCTTCCACTACAGCGGACGTAGCGACCAGAAGCTGCGAGTCGGCGGTCGACATCATCGCGGCTACAGCCCCCGCAATGAAAATTCCCGCGATCCATCCGGGCAGAAGGGTTTTGGCCACCAGCGGCATGACCATTTCCGGGTCGGCCAGGTCGGGCCCGAGAATACCGATGCCCACCATTCCGATCAGCGGCGCGGACCAGTAGGCGATCATGACCCACGATATGGCGATCATCCGCCCGGTCCTCAGCTCCTTGGGGCCGCGGGCAGCCATATACCGGGTAAGAAGGTGGGGCTGGCCAAGATAGCCGAACCCCCACGACAGAGATCCGATCATCACACCGAATAGAAACGACGCACCTACTCTTCCTCCCGTCATCGTGAGAAGTTCCGGGCCCTTTGCCGCTACCGAATCGATGAAGGCGCTCGGCCCGCCCAGATAGTAAATGCCCACCACAGGCAGGATGACCGCTACGGCCGCCATCAGAAAACCCTGGATGACATCGGTCCATACGACGGCGAGCAGGCCACCCATCAGCGTATAAAAAGTGACGATAACGGCTCCCAGAATAAGCCCGTATTTGACTTCGAGATCGAAAGTGGCCGCCAGGATTTTGCTTCCTCCGACAAACTGAGCCGCCACGTACGCTGTGTAGAAGAAAAGGATGATCACCATCGAAACGCTTCGCAACAGGCGGCCGGTGTCACCGAATCGGGCTTCGAAGTAGTCGGGAATCGTAAGGGCGCCGAGCCGGCCCGTCAGCTTGCGGAGGGGAATGGCGATGAACAGCCAGGAAGCGAAGATCCCGGCCGCGCTTCCGATAACGGTCCAGTACTCTGTGAACCCGACCGCGTATGCCGCGCCGGGAAGTCCGAGCAGGAACCAGGCGCTCTCGCCGGATGCCCGTTCCGAGATCGCGGTCGCGATCGCGCCAAGGCGCCTTCCGGCCAGCAGAAAGTCATCGAGCCTCTTCATGAGGCGGCTCGCGGCTATCCCGAGTGCCAGAACGACTGCCAGATAAAACAGGAGACCGAACAGGAGGGAGTGATTGCCCGCTTCGCTCACTCTTCGTCTCCGCCACGTTTTCGGGTGGCGATCAGAAGGGCCAGCAAGATAACCCAGGAGCCGGCCACAATGAGAATGGTGCTGAGCGGCAAGAGACCTCCGGGATGAGGGGCGTGGGACATTCAAATGAATCGTAGAGAGGTGAAACGGGCCTGTCAACAATGCGCGGCCAGCTCAAAGATGGTTACCCCAAGTCCCGTTGTAGATTCCATTGGTTCTGGAATTCTCTCTCAAAATGAGAGTCAGGTTTACATAATCCGGGAAAGGGATCGAGAGAGATCAAGCCGACGGAATTCTGGGGACACAATACGTAATATCGCCGCTTCGCTTGGCGGAGTTACGTATTGTGTCCCCAGAATAGCGAATATCAAAGCTCAAAGATGTGCCCGTGGTCCGCTGGATGTCGTCGCCGGGCTTCTGAAAAGTGGCGAAAACTCCGGACCTGAGACCGTTGACAGCCCGGCTGCCGTTCACCTAGTCTGCACAGATCGGAATTCAGCGAATAGTCAGGGAGGAACGATGGGGCAGGAGCCGCGAGGAGTATGGAAGTCCAAGCTCGGCTTCATTCTCGCCGCTTCCGGCTCCGCTATCGGCCTCGGTAATATCGTCTTTTTCAGTGCCAACGCCTATCGATTCGGCGCCGGCGCTTTCTACATCCCCTATCTGATCGCGCTGTTCGTGCTCGGCATCCCCGTGATGATGCTCGAACTGGGCGTAGGACATCACTACCGGCGCGCCTTCCCCGAGGCGATGTACATGGCGGCCGGGGTCAAAGGGGAGTGGGTCGGCTGGTTCGGCCTCCTGAACGCCGCGGTCATCACGATGTATTACATTACGATTCTCGCCTGGGTACTCGGCACGTTGATCGGCGCCTTCGGGTCTCTCTGGCAGGCGAGCGCTGTCCCGGCATTCGGCCTCGAAGCGGGCACACTTTCCAACTCGATGTCCTACTTCTTCAATATGATTTCCCGATACGACACCGTGTTTTACGTCCTGATCGTCTGGTTACTGAACGGGATCGTCGTCTGGTGGGGAACGAAGTCGATCGAACGGGTGGTAAAAGTTTTCGTGCCGCTCATGTGGCTCTTCATGATCGTGCTCATCGTGCGGGGTCTCACACTCGAGAACGGGTCGAACGGCCTCTATCTGCTCTTTACGCCCGATTTTGAGGTGATGAAGAATCCCCAGGTCTGGCAGGGGGCGTTCTCTCAGATTTTCTTCACGCTCTCCCTCGGTTTTGGAATCATGGCGACCTACGCCTCCTATCTCCCGAAGGATTCGGACCAGACTTCGAACGCCTTCACCATCTCGTTTCTCAACTGTTCGTTCGAATTCATCGCCGGGATCGCCATATTCGCTCTCCTCTTCTGTTTCGCCATCGTCCCGAACGCTTCGACCCTCAGCATGACATTTTTCGTCATTCCCGAGGGGCTCGGTGCATTTCCCGTGGGCGTCAAGCTCTTCGGCATCCTGTTCTATACGCTCTTGCTTACCGCGGGACTCACTTCGTCCGTCTCTCTTGTCGAGGCGCTCGGTTCGGGCGTGATCGACAGATTCGGACTACGGCGGCGGCCCGTTGTCATCATTGTCTGTATTCTCGGCGCGATCGGCTCGGTTATCTTTGCGCTCCCCAAAGTGATCGACCCCACACTTGCGAATGACGGCACACTCGGCCTCACCCTGCTCGATCTGTTCGACCACTGGGCATTCTCCTACGGCCTTCTGATCTGCGGATTTCTGGAATGCGTTTTTGTGGGGTGGGTTCTCGGGGCGGACAAACTGCGAAAGTCGATCAACAAGACCTCCCGATATCAGTTGAACATCAGTTTTGACATCATGATCAAGTATGTCATTCCGATCGTGATCCTGGTGATTCTCGGGTACGCCATCAACACGGAAGCGAGTGACGGAGGAGTGTATGGCCACGATTTCGTCATGGGTGAACAGAGCAATATGCACATCCTGGTGCTCGTCAGCTGGATCATTTTCACTGTCGGCGGAGCGCTGATTCTGACCGGGATCGCCGCGCAAAAGAGGAAGAAAAAAGCCTCGGCGCTCGTCGACGGCGGAGCGGGCAACTGATGCGGAGTAAGCTGTTTTTCATAGGGCTGGCAGCCTCCGCGCTTACCATGCTTCCGGGCGCATTCGCGGAGGGTGCCGTTACGATTGAACTGGTCGAGGAATTTCCCCTTCATGGAGAGGCTCAGAAGGTCACTTTGGTCGGCGCCGAAGCAGGCAGGGTCTATGATCTGAGCGTGACCTACCGGCCGAACAGTGAGACTGCGGAAGAAGAGCTGGTGGGACGGTTCGGCGAGGACTGGACCATCAGCTGGATACCGCGGATTCCAGGAATTACATCTCTTCAGGTGCTCGGCAGCGAGGGAGCCGTCATTGCTTCCCGGAACGTCGCCACCCGGTTCAGTTCCCCCCCCCTCAGCGGGATACTTGTTTTCCTTCTGGCCGGGCTACTCCTCTTCGGCGGAGCGACCTACTCCATGCGCCGGGCACTTTAACCCGGAAATCATCAAAAAAACGCCGGATGGACTTGCGCGAAGGAATTTCCCCGGATACGATATGGATGTGTATGCCAGGCTGAATGGCTATCCCATGACTCCAGGAGAGTGAGATGACTTACATCGTAGTCGAAAACTGTCAGGGCTGCCGGTTCACGGATTGTGTAACAGTTTGCCCTGTCGATTGCTTTCACGGCGACGACCAGATGCTCTACATCGATCCGGATGAGTGCATCGATTGCGGAGCGTGCGTGCCTGAGTGTCCGGTGGAGGCGATCTTCGCGGAAGAAGACCTTCCGGGCGATCAGGAGAAGTGGCTCCAGATCAACGCTGACAAATGTCCTGACCTGCCGGTAGTGGCCGAAAAGGGCGACCCGTTACCGGGCGCTGAGGACAGGAAGTCCAATCTGGGATTTGCGTAGGACCGCAGAATTGTAAGAAGAAACAAGAGGGCGGGTCTCCCGAATGGGGGCCCGCCGTTTTGGAACCGGTTCATAGCCGATCAGCGGATCGTGCTCCCCGCCGGGATCTCCCCTTTCGGAAATGCATCCGCCCGCACCCACGCATCGACGATCGAATTTCGCCCCAGTTTGACGCCCGCGGGGATCGTTGCTTTCTTACCGATCAATGTGAGCCCCGTATGGAGATGATCCGGGGTTTCCGCGTTGGGTATCCCCTCTTCGCCGTGACCGATAATCGTGGCGCGACCGACTGTCACCTCTTTGTCGAGGATCGCACGATCGACAAGGACGTCCTGCTCGATTGCACAGTCATGCATGACAATGGAATCGACCACTCGCGCCCCGCGGGCCACCCGGACTCCGGGGGAGAGTATTGAGCGAACCACACTCCCCTCGATGTGGCATCCGGGGCTGACGATGGAGTTTTTCACTTCGGCATCATGGGTGATCAGGGTAGGCGGCCGGTCGCCGACACGGGAGTCCATTTCCAGATTGGTTCGGACGCGCCACCGGGCGAGATCGACTCCTGAATCCGGCCGGATAAGATCCATGCTCGCGTCCCAGTAGGCCTGCAAGGTACCCACGTCTTTCCAGTAGCCTACGTACGGATAGGCGAAGACGCTCTTTTCGCGAAGCGCCGCCGGAATGATTCCGTGTCCGAAATCATTCTCTCCGGTTTCGCGCAGCATGCGTTTCAGGTACGCCGTGTTAAAGACGTAGATGCCGAGGGAAGCGAGATTGCTCTTCGCCTCCACCGGTTTTTCTTCCCAGGCGGTGATCCGATTCCGATCGTCTACCGAAGCGATGCCGAAATGATTCGTATCTTCCCATGGCACACGCATCATGGCGATCGTGACATCGGCGTCGGATTCCGTGTGGAAGTTGACGAGTCTGTTGTAGTTCATGAAGTAAATATGGTCGCCCGAGAGGATCAGGATTCGTTCGGGATTGATTTGATCAATGAGGTCGAAGTTCTGTCGAATGGCGTCGGCCGTCCCCTTGTACCAGTCTGACGCCGCTTCTCCGGTTCGAGGGGGAAGGATCTTGGCGCCTCGCATACGGCCCGAGAGATCCCAAGCTTCCCCCTGGCCGATATGGTCGTTCAAAGACAGGGGCTTGTACTGCGTAAGAACGGCCACACGATTGACATCGGAGTTCATCACGTTGCTCATCGCAAAATCGATAATCCTGTACATGCCGGCAAACGGTACAGCCGGTTTCGCCCTCGCCTTGGCGAGCACGTTCAGCCGTGTGCCCCCTCCACCCGCGAGAAGCATCACCAGTGTGCGTCTCATGTCAGGAGTACCCCCGACGGATAGGAGGACTCTGAAAAATGATCCGGTTCCAGGAACGGAGGGACAATGCAGTTTCGTCCGATTTCGATTTTGTCAGGCAGGTGCGATTCTTTTCCGATCAGCGTGATCCCTGTGGAGAGGAGGTCGGGGAACGCCCTGTTCGGAGTCAGGTCGTTACTGTAGCCGATTCGAGCAGCCGGGCCGACCCGCACCTTTTCATCGGCAATCACCATATTGAGCTGAGAATTCGCACCCACACTGACATCCGGGAACAGGATCGAGTCCCGCACGGATGCTCCCTTTTCAACGGTTACCCCCGGGAAGAGAATGCTCCGTTCCACGCTTCCTTCGATCCGGCAACCGAACGTAATCCGAGATCCTTTCACGCTCGCTCCCTCGCCGATATAGGCCGGCGGGCGGTCGCGCAGGTTCTTATCGTCCAGGTTCGTCCGTATCTGCCAGTCGTTGAAGCCGAGCGCGGCCCCGTTGTCGAGGAAGTCCATGTTTGATCGCCAGTACTCGTCGATTGTCCTGCTGTAAGCCCAGTAGCCCCGGTGACGATAGCCGTACACCCGGTGGCTTTCGACCATACGGGGGAGCAGGTCACGACCGAATTCCCAGGACGATCCTCTCGCAGCCTGATCCTTGATGAGGTCGATCAGTACTTCCGGTCGAAAGAGATAGACTGTCATCGATGCCCAATTGTAGATCGGTCGTTCGGGCTTTTCGACGTAGTCGATGATCCGCCCCCCTATATGGCCGTCTTCGTCGTCGATCTGGGCCAGGCCGAACCGGTGGGCACCCTCGCGCGGCACTTCAACAAGCCCGACTGTGAGGTCGGCGTTCTTCTCTTCGTGGTAACGAATCATCGGCCCGTAATCCATGCAGTAGACATGGTCGCCGGAGAGGATCATCAGATTGTCGTGGGGGTGTTCCTGCAGGAATTCAAGATTCTGGTATACGGCATCGGTAGTCCCTTTGTACCAGTCGGAATCATCCGTTGCTTTTTGGGGAGGCAAAAGTGTGACGCCCCGGTCGCGGCCGACAAAATCCCAGGAAGCGCCTATCCCGACGTGATCGATGAGGGAGGACGAACGATACTGGCAGAGAATTCCGACGCGCTCGATGCCGGAGTTCATCAGGTTGCTCAAAGGGAAATCGATGACTCGATAGAGGCCGCCGAAGAAGACAGCCGCCTTCGGCCGATGAAGGGTCAATACGCTCAGCTCATCCACCCGCCCGCCGGCGAGTACCAACGCCAAAGTGCGCGACAACTTTTCCTTCTCCCCGGTTCAGTGGTTGCGTTCGGGCTGTTTCGCCGGCTCATGGTAACAGAAACCCCCCTTCCGTCGAAGGGGTCGAATCCGCCTGGTTGACGGGCAGTTGAAAATATGTAACTATTTAGTTACTAATCATGAGAAGCAATACGGATACCATATTTCGAGCCCTTGCCAGCAACGCCAGACGTCGCATGATGGACATCGTCAAGGAGCAACCGGGGTGCCGCGTGGGCGAGGTCGCGTCGTTTTTCGAGATGAGTCGAGTGGCGGTCATGAAGCATCTGGGTGTGTTGGAAGAGGCCGGCCTCATCACATCGAAGAAGGAGGGACGGTCGAGGCGCCTCTACTTCAATCCTGTTCCCATTCAGATGATCTACGATCGCTGGACTACCGATTACAGCTCTTACTGGGCCAGGGGTTTGACGGCGATCAAATACAAAATCGAAATACCGGAGAGCGAATAAGACGAAGGAGCAGACATGGCCGGAAGAGAAAAGATCGTCGCCCGAATCCACATCAATGGATCGATTGAAGACGTGTGGCGGGAGATCACCAAGCTGGATGAGCCGCAAGGTTCCTTCTTCAATATGCGGTGCCACACGGACGGCTATGAACCGGGCGGGCAGATCCGGATGCGAACACCGAACGGCAAATGGACGGGAGTCGTGGGGGAAGTCCTCGAATTCGATCCTCCCCGCCGTTACTCGCACACTCTCCGGTTCACTCGGTTTGACGATCCTCCCTGCATCGTCACCTACGAACTCGAAGAGGTCGGCGGAGGTGTGGAGTTCACATTGACCGTGCACGACGTCATGCCCGGAACAAGCACCGCCAAACAGCTGAAGGGGGGAGCCGGCATGATTGTCAGGAACCTGAAGGCCATTGTGGAAACGGGAAAGCCGCCGATCGGCACGCGCATGCTTTACAGGCTGTTCGGGATCATGGAGGCGTTCGCTCCGAAATCGACCCGATCGGAAAACTGGCCCCTTCCAAGTGAGGAGAAACTGAAATGATTCGATCCGTGTCAGCCGTGATTGCCGGATTCATGGCCTACGGCCTCCTGACCATGCCGCTCAGCAATCTGGTAGCGAGCATCTTTCCGGGGAACTTCATCGTCGACGGGACACGGGGGGAGATCGGAATCAATCTGGCTCTTCTGGTTCAGCATGTCCTGATTTCATTGATCTGCGGCTTTATTACGGCCCTCATTGCAAAGAAGAATCCGATGGGACACGTGCTGGTTCTCGGATTCGTGAATCTCGCCATGGGGATCTTCGTGCAGATCGGGGCGTGGGATCTCATGCCGCCCTGGTACCATATCTCGTTCCTGATTCTGGTGATCCCGGGCGTCCTTCTGGGGGGCTGGATGAAGACCCGACACGGGTTTGACACGGCGAGCCCCCTTTGACACAATTGGACCTTCCCCCCGGAATAGACAGTGCAGAACGGAGATGAATTCGGAGTGCCAATGAATACGATCGGGATCCGCAGGGAAGACAAAACGGTATGGGAGCGGCGTGTGCCGATCACTCCTGACGAGGTAAAGAAGCTCACGGGCCAGGGTATAAAAGTGCTGGTGGAACCCTCGAAGAAGAGGGTATTCCGAAACGAAGAGTATCAAGATGCGGGGGCGACGGTCACAGCCGATCTCTCCCCGGCAGATATTATCTTTGGCGTAAAGGAAATCCCCGCGGATAAATTTCTACCCGGAAAGGCCTATCTGTTCTTCTCCCACACGATCAAGGGGCAAGAATACAACATGGCCATGCTCCGCAGAATGATGGAGCTGAAGTGCCACCTCTTCGACTACGAGAAAATCGTTGATGAAGAAGGACGCCGGCTCGTCCTCTTCGGGAGGTTCGCCGGTCTCGCAGGCATGATCGATTCACTTCACTTCTATGGAAGGCGTCTCGCGCCTCAGGGACTGGTAACCCCACTTTCCGCCATCAAAGTGTCCCACGAGTATGAGAGCCTCGAGGCCGCGAAGACAGCCGTCGGACGGGCCGGCGATGCGATCCGTCTCGGGGGACTGCCGGACACGCTCGATCCGGTAGTCTGCGGATTCGCCGGATACGGTAACGTCTCGAAAGGGGCGCAGGAAATCTTCGACCTTCTCCATCCGGAGGATGTCGAACCGGAGGAGCTCGGCAGTCGTTCGCCGTCGACCTCTTTTACCAAGGTCGTCTTTCAGGAAAAGCATATGGCCAGGCCACTGGAAGACGGAACACCGTTCGAACTTCAGGATTATTATGATTATCCGGAAAAGTACGAATCGAAATTCGAGCAGTATCTGCCTCATCTTACAATGCTGATCAACGCGATCTACTGGGAAGAGAGATACCCGCGGCTCGTTACGCGCGACTATCTGGAAAGAGCCTGGGAGAGTGGGGACCGGAAGCTCAGCTTGATCGGAGACATCAGCGCCGACATAGATGGCGCCGTCGAGGTCTATGTGCGCGGCGCCGATCCTGGTAATCCGGTATACGTCTACAATCCGTTGACGGGGGAGACGACGGACGGCGTGGAGGGGGAGGGGATTCTGATCGAAGCGGTCGACAACCTGCCCTGCGAACTGCCCCGTGAGTCGTCCGAAGAGTTCAGCCGGGCGCTTTCTCCGTTCCTGGGGGGCCTCGCACGGGCCGACTTCGATGATTCCGTCGAGAAAATCACTCTTCCGGAGCCTTTTCGGGAAGCACTCATCCTGAAGGACGGCGTGCTGACCGAGTCGTACCGTTACATCAGATCACATCTGGGAGAAAACGACCGATGAAAGAGATTCTCGTTCTCGGTTCGGGCCGCGTGGCGGGTCCGTTGATTCACTATCTACTCGACGACGCAGGCTACAGAGTCCGCGTGGCGACACTCGAGCCGGAGCGTGGTGAGGAACTGATTGCCGGGCGATCTCATGGGGAAGTGGCGTTTCTCGATCTCGGTGACAGTTCGGGTCTGGATAATCTGATTCGGTCTTCCGATGCTGTCGTCAGCATGGTCCCCTATGACTACCATCCGCTCGTAGCCAGGCATTGTGTCTCCGCCCACAAATCGATGGTGACCGCCTCTTACGTCAGTGACGACATGCATGCGTTGAACAAAGAGGCCGAGCGGGCGGGTGTGGTGCTGCTGAATGAAATCGGTCTCGATCCCGGGATCGACCACATGTCCGCTATGAAGCTCATTCATAGCGTCCGGAAGCGGGAAGGAAAGGTAGTCTCCTATCGTTCCCATTGCGGCGGTATTCCTTCGCCCCTGGCGAACAACAATCCGTTGGGATACAAGTTTTCGTGGAATCCATATGGGGCGCTGAATGCCGGGCGCCGGCCGGCTGTCTATCTCCGCGACGGTAATACGATCGATCTTCATGGCGACGAGTTGCACGAGCATACCTGGAAGTTCCCGGTCGAGGGGCTCGGCGAGCTGGAGGCTTATCCGAACCGGGATTCTCTGAAGTACATCCCTCTCTATGGTCTGGAGGATGCGTCGACAGTTCTCCGATCCACTCTTCGCTATCCGGGATGGTGTGAGACGATTCGCGCTCTCGAAACAATCGGCATGTTCGGCGCTCAGAAAATGCATATGGGCGGACTCACTCTAGCCGATCTCTTCGACAGGTTGAACGGGAACGATGGACGGGAGCGGGCGGTGCAGGCCGCCGAGCATCTTGACGTAGCGGTGGACAGCCCGGTCATGTCCCGCCTGAACTGGCTCGGGCTGTTCTCGGATGAGCCGGTGGGGATCGAATCCGGTACGCCGGAAGACGCGCTGGTCGCCCGTGCGAGCCGGCTCATGACATACGGTCCCGATGAATCGGATATGCTTGTTCTGATCGACGAAGTGGAAGCCGAATTCGATTCCGGCGAGAAAGAGCGAAGCGTATCGACGCTGATCGCGTACGGTGTTCCCGGCGGTGATTCGGCCATGGCCCGCTCGGTCAGTCTGCCGGCCGCGGTTGCCACCCGTCTGATTGTGGAAGAAAAAGTCGTCGAAAAGGGTGTCCGCATCCCCATCGAGCCGGAGATATACGAACCGGTACTTTCCGCACTCGAAGGGCTCGGAATCCATCTCAAGGAATTGACCGAAAAACTTGCCTGAATCCTTTCGAAATCGTTCTCCTCTCTCTTGCCCCGGAGGCTTCGGTTGACGATATATAGGGCGAGCGAGTAGTGATCCTGATCGCATCAATGTACCCCCCCGGTGCAAGAGGATTGACATCATGAAATCGAAGAGCGTTCTTGTTCTCGGCGCGGGGCTGGTCGCCCGACCTCATGTGCGGTATTTGCTGGATCATCCGTCGCTGCGAGTCGTGGTGGCGAGCCGAACCCTCTCCAAGGCGATCGCCCTCATCGATAGTCATGATCGTGGGAGCGCCGTCGAACTGAACCTGAATGATTCGAGCTCCCTCGAAGAGCTGATCTCTGAAACGGATCTTGTGATCAGCCTGGTTCCTTATGCTTATCACGTGAAAGTGGCGGATCTTTGTATCGCACACGGCAAGCATATGATTACGACGTCGTATGTCAGTGAAGCCATGCTCGAGCGGAACCGACCCGCTGTCGACGCGGGAGTTCTCATTCTGAATGAGATCGGGCTCGATCCCGGTATTGACCACATGTCAGCCATGAGAGTCTTTCATGACGTCTGGGAAAGAGGGGGGGAGATCGTCGAGTTCCGGTCCTTCTGCGGAGGCCTGCCGGCGCCGGAAGCGAATGATAATCCCTTCGGCTACAAGTTCTCCTGGTCGCCGTACGGTGTTCTGCTTGCGGGCAAGAATTCGGCCAGCTATCTCGAAGAGGGTCGTCGGATCGATGTTCCGAGCGAGAAGCTGTTTGTGGACAGGCGATCGATCGCCGTCCCCGGAGCGGGGATGTTCGAAGCCTATCCCAACCGGGATTCGATCAGCTATGTCGATACATATGGTCTCGGCAATTCGAAGACGGTGTTCCGCGCGACTCTTCGGAATCCGGGGTGGTGCGAGACGATGAAGGTCCTTGTCGATATCGGCTACATGGACATCGAGGACCGGAATCTGAAGGGCATGACCTACGCCGGTCTACTGGAGAATATTGTTCCCGGTCGCGGCGATCTGCGAAGGCGTGTAGCCCACTCCTGCGGCGTTCGCATGGATTCTCGAGCCATTAGGAACATCGAGTGGCTCGGTCTGTTCGAAACAGATCCGATCCGGATGAACAAGGGAGGCACGATTGATGTTCTTACCGAGCGCATGCTGGAACGCATGTCATATCGTGAACGGGAGCGGGACATGATCGTGCTGCATCATCGGTTCACGGCACAGTTTCCGACCGGCCGCCGCGAAGCGATCACCTCGACTCTGATTGATTACGGGTGTCCGGGGGGCGACTCCGCCATGGCCCGCACAGTCGGGCTTCCCGCGGCGATTGCAGCCCGTTTCATTCTGGACGGAACGCTCAAGAGCACAGGTGTTCAAATTCCGATTGAACCGGACGTCTACAGGCCGATTCTGGAAGAACTGGCGCAACTCGGAATCGGCTGCGTGGAGAAGCTGCGGGTATTGAGCTAAAGGGTTACATATGAAAAGCTCCGCGCTCCCGGAACGGGTTACGCGGAGCTCTTTATATCTACCCGCTTCGGGTGAAGACCAGGCGATCAGTATCGATCGGGGAAAAGAAGGGCTGCTTCTCTCACCGATTCATAGTCGTCATTTTCGGCATCCACCAGGAAGTCGACCTGGTAGAGATCGGTCAGGATTTGTGCCCCTTTCTCATCTTCCCCCATGTCGAGTAGAACCTGCAGAATCCGGTTTGTAACTTTCGGATTCGCGTTGATAAAGATCTTCGATCCCGAAATGGTGTCGCCGGGAATCGGTTTGGTGAAGAAGATCGGCTTGATCTTTCTGCGATCCGCCGCGCTCAAGTACTGGCTCCACGCCCCTCTCTTGCCGTCAATGTCATTGGCGAAGCACGCCCCCGCATCGACCTTGCTCTCCACCACGGCTTTGACCAGTTCGTCGTAGCCGCCGAGAAAGAGGTTCTCGGAGAAGTATGTGTCGGCGTTTATCCCTTCGGCATGCAGAGCGGCTTTGGTGAAGATGAAACCGGCTGTACTGCTCGGGTAGGTCCATCCCATCTTCTTGCCCTTGAGATCCTCCAGCGTCTCAATGTTCCGTCCTTTTCGGACAATTACCGCGCCCCAGTAGAACGGATTCGATCCACGTACCGACTTGAGAAGTACGCGGGCGTTTCCCTTCTTCTCGGCTTGCACGAAACTGAGGGGAGACATCCAGGCGAAATGAACATTGTTGGCTGTGATTTCCTCGACCAGATCGTCGTATCCCACGCTGACGAACGGCTTGACCTTGACCTTTGCCTTCTTCGAAATGTATTCGCAGAATTCATCGGCCAGGATCAGCAGCTGGTCCCTGTTGTGGGAAGGGTAGAATCCGAACTGGATATCCGGATCCTCGTCTGCGGCCACAGGAAGGGGAAGGAGAAGCAATAGCCCGGTCAGCAATCCCAAAACGGAGAGGCAACGATTCATGTGATACCTCCTCTCTCTCACGCTCACACAACATAAACCTTTCCGGTACACTCCGGAAGGGGAATCTGCGGACGGGTGTGAACTTCCCGATCGGGCCTTTAGCTGAATGCGCCAGCCGAAGTTGCGAGAAACAGGTGATTGTGATATGCTGGCAGCACTCCCCCCATTACCGACGCACCGCACGCGTCGCGCCGGGAACAGCCCTGCCGGCCTCCCAGAGGAGGCGGCTTCCAGAAGAGCATGAATGATTACCCCGGTCTTATGGGCTGAAGAATCGATGCTCTGGAGGATTGATCTTGAGCCTGGACCTGAAGTCCGCACGGATTGCGCCCTGCTATCTGATCATTTTGTCGGCACTCCTGCTCATGGCGACATCTGCCGTTTCCAAGGCCTCATCTCTTGCGCTCCAGCAGACCAGAACCGGGTATCTCCTGATTGACGACTTCAACGACGGCGTGATGGACACTTCCTCGAATCAGCTCAACTTGTTCCCGTGGCGCCCGCTCTACGAGGATGGGAACCTCAGTTTTCGCGAAACGAACGGGTACTTCCAGGTTTATGGGAACACGGGAATTTCGGCTGTCGGACAGCACCGCGGAATCGAGACGAATCCGTACACATACGACAACTGGGAGCCGGCTTCACTGGAGACTCTGGAACTCGTATCGGTAGTCAAAATGTGGAACCTTGACCCGGAAACGCCGGCGATCGACCACGCATCCCAGCCGGCGACCGCCCGTATGGTCCACCATTTCTGTTCAAACTGTTTCACGAGCCCCGGTGACTGGAATTCGACCGTAAGCGTCGGATATCTCACCGGTACGGGGACCGGGCCCGGATGGGAACCACCGAACGGTGTCTGGGGATACCGGAGCAAATGGAACGTGTGGTCCGATCGGTACCTGATCGAAACCGACACGCTGTATGGCGGCGAGTCGAGCGGCTTCTTTCTTACAATGGTGGACAACGAGGGGTTCGATGCTCTCGATTCGACGCTCTCCACCGGCTTTGTTTATGCGAACGGGCAGTGGGATGTGCTGGGGAGCCGCAAGATCGATCTTCATAACTGCCGGAAAGCCGAGCTCAAGTCGATGGCCAAATGGGCGAGGAATCACGACATCGATTACCGATGGGACGATTACAGGCTCTTCCCGAACGGCAATCGCTGGCCGGTACGATTTGATCTTGTCGACGGCGTCGCAATGCCGATGACCGGGGATTACGTGCTCGAAGCGCGCCTCAGTCCGAGCGGGCAGACTGTTGCCCGTGACACTCTCAGCCTGAGCTCCACTTTTGAGATCTTTCTGGATCACACGCAGATGGTGATCCCATCGAGTCTCAATTTTGTTCTGCTCGAGAACTTCACCGACAGTATCGGGACGGTTCCGGTGCCCGCGTCGGGCATAATCGGTTGTTACCCGGACGATGCATACACGATGATGTTCGACTCACTTGGGAAACTTCCGACATCGGTGAACAGTGAAGGGCGAGACGGTTTTTCCCTCGCTCTCTCGCCGGGATATCCCAGTCCATCACGCGGTGAAACTTCGATTTCCTATTCAGTCCCTTCAAAGTCGGGGGGGGTGGTAGCGCTTCGGGTTTATGACGCTGCCGGGCGCCTTGTGAGAACCCTTGTGGAGGGACGATCCGGTCCCGGTCGCCATCAGGCCCGTTGGGATGGAAGAGATGCACAGGGAAACGCCGTCGCGAGCGGTATCTACTTCCTTCGTCTCTCTGCGAACCAGGAGAGTTGGACGCGCCGCCACCTCGTTATCCGCTAGTATGGAACGACCACATTAGTCAACCAATGACCGTCCTCTTGTTGGGGGGGCGGTCTTCCGCCTGATCAACGAATCAGCTGCATCTTTCTGGTTTCGGTCCCTTCGCGGCTGAGAAGCCTGTAGAAATAGACTCCGCTGGAAGCCTGGTTCCGTTCGCCGTCCAGCCCGTCCCATCTGATTGAGTGGTCTCCCGCGGCTCGCGGCTCGTTCATCAGAAGCGATCGGACGAGACGGCCTCCCGTATTAAAGATTTCGAGAGTTACCGGCGAGTTTCCGGGGAGCCTGAACGGGATGATTGTTGCCGGATTGAATGGATTCGGCCGGTTCGGTCCGAGCGTGATCCATGGGGGGATCACTCCTGCAGGGGTGCCGGTCGCGATTTCATTCGCTTCGTCCAGAAGCCAGTTATCGGGGTCGAACAGGAGACCGGTCGGCTCGAACGGGACAGTGAAAACAAAAGTCTGGGACAGGGCGTTCACCTCCGCGACTACTGTCGTGTCACCACCCGCCCAGCTGATCAGGAAGTCGACAGGCATGGTGTAAACGGGGCCGATTGTCTGAGTCTGTACGGTCTGGATCGAGACTTCCCACGAGCCCCCCAGGTCCAGGGCTTCCCACCCCCAATCAAAAATCGGATGTCCGCCGCTGAAAATCCACTCATTGAAGAACCACGCAAGCGAACCGCCGTATTGACCTTCGCAGTCGGCCTGGAAGTCGGAGGTCACCGCGTTCCCGTATCGATGATTGTCAAGGTAGTCATTCAGCGCAGCGAAGAACGGCCCGTCGCCCATGACATGCCGCAGCATGTGAAGGACCGTCGCCCCCTTCTCGTACGAAGTCGGCCCCCATTTGCTGACGGGGTCATAGATGGGCCATGTGAGGCTGCCGGCTGCGTTCAAGTAGGCCGGCATGAGTTGGTTATTAACATAATTGTGATAGTTGTTTACACTGTAATAATCCTCTCGAAAGAGAGCCTCTCCATAGGTGGCGAACCCTTCAGATAGCCAGACGTCGCGCCAGTCGCCGTAGGTAACCAGATTGCCGAACCACTGGTGAGTCAACTCGTGCGAAAGGATGTCATCGTATGAAGTATCCCCCGTCATGAGGGCGGTGCTGTGAAAGACGCACGTCTGATGCTCCATGTCGCCCAGGGGTGTAGTGACGAAGGAAAACGTGTCGTATGGGTATGCGCCGAAGAGAGATTCGAATGTATCCATCATGTGGTGCACGTTTTGAAACGTGCCGAGAGCCGGCGCGGTGTCGTGTACATAGTATGTGATCATCGGATTAACGGTATCGGCCACAACTTGATATTTGGCGACCGACATGGCCATCAGATAGGTCGAAATCGGATGGTCATTCTGCCAGTTGTAAATCATCCGAGGGCTTGTCGAATCGGGCGTCACCGAAATGAGCCTCCCGTTCGAAACGCCGAATTTGGCCGACGGAACCTTGAGATGAACTTCGCTCGTCGCCTTGTCACAGGGCGAGTCGACTCCCGGGAACCAGTAGCGGCCCATCGAAGGTGGCTCAGTGTTCAGGCCGACACCCATGCTGAAGTCGGTAATCGGCGCGGGGTGGAACCAAAATCCTCCGAATCCGCCAGGTCCTTCCGCGTCGGGGATTCCGCTGTAAGTGATCTTGATTTCCGTCGTGTCCCCGAGCGGGAGAGGGGCATCGAGAGTAACCAGAAGGGTTTCCCCGACGTGACTCCAGATGAGGGGCGTCCCGCTTCTCTCGATAGCGGATACGCTCAACTGCCTTAGATCGAGACGGACTCCGGTCAGATTGGCCTTGGTGGCACTGAAGCGAATGGTTGCTTCGCATTCGAGAGTCGTTGTCGGCGTCTTGATGTTTATGAAGAGGTTGTAATGAATCACATCGAATGAATCGGGGCAGACGGTGGCGACACTTTGTATCGATTTGTCGCTCGGGCGGAACTCCGCGAGCCGTGCAGGCAGGCGCTCGACAGATCCCGGTTCCTCCCCCGCGACAAAGCGGTCGGAAGGACGAATGGAATCGGCGTTAGAGGCTGGAGCGAGTATGGCGAACAACATCAACAGGAGAGGGAAGATTGCCCGATTCATGGAATTCTCCTTGAAAGCTGGATGGAGGGACTCGGCAGCACCTTAATTGTAACACAGAGGACGGGTCCGACACAGACTGACGTGCTCGGGCCGGCCTGTGCCCTATTCGCGCGCTCTCCTTGATTTGGCGGGCGGTGTTCCTTAACATGGTGAGCCGACTCAGGGAGCCTTCGACCTTAAGCCATTATCATAAAAAAGGAAGTCCTTCGCATGAACAACTTTCCGCTCCATACGCAAGTACTTCCGCATGATATCAAGTCATCCCTTCCGAAGCGAAGCGAAGTGGATCCCGGGTTCCAGTGGAATATCGGCGACCTGTACGCGACCGATGCTGCCTGGGAGAGTGACTTCGCCAGGGTTGATGGCCTGGTCGATCGCGTCGCTACGTTCCGCGGCAAGCTTGGCGAGTCCGCTGACAAACTGTATCAGTGTCTGCAGCTTCGGGACGCGCTCGGCCAGATTTTCGATTCCCTCTATGTCTACGCTCATCTTCAGCGTGATCAGGATACGGGGAATCCCCAGTCTCAGGCCCTGGCCGATCGAATCACCATTCTCCAGACTCATGTCCGGCAGTCCGAAGCCTATCTCGTCCCTGAAATTCTCGGCCTTCCCGACGGCACCATAGAGAAGTACTTCGCGGATCATCCTGACCTCAGAATGTATAAGCAGTATATCGATGATATCTGGAGAGTGATGAGCCATACGCTATCGCCGAGCGAGGAAAGGCTGCTCGCCATGACGGCGAACATGGCTGCCGGGCCGCGCAACATCTTCAACATGCTGAACAACGCGGATATCAAGTTTCCGTCGATCAAAGACGAGGAGGGGAACAGTGTAGAAGTTACGAAAGGTCGCTACTCGCAGTTCATGGAGTCGACTGATCGACGGGTGAGGCACGATGCTTATCACGCCCTTCTAGGCACGTACCAGAACTATGCAAATACACTTGCCGCGACGTTGAGTGCCAACGTAAGCAGGGATATTTTTTACAGCCGTGCGAGAAAGTACGATAGTTGCCTGCACTCCGCGCTTAATTCATACAATATTCCGATCGAAGTTTTTGATACGGTTGTGCGTGTGGTGGGTGAAAATCTGGAACCACTTCACCGTTACACCGCTCTACGTCGGCGGATCCTGAAGCTGGAGAAGCTCGAGCCGTACGATCTCTTTGTGCCTCTGTTCTCGAAAGTCGATGAAAAGATCCCCTATGAAAAATCGGTTCGTACTGTCCTCGATGGGCTCGCGCCGATGGGGAAAGAGTATGTGGAGCTGCTCGAGAAGGGTTTCCGGTCGGGCTGGGTCGATGTTGTCGAAAATGCCGGCAAAAGGAGCGGTGCTTATTCGTGGGGTGCCTATGGAACTCATCCGTTCGTACTGTTGAACTATCAGGGGCGTCTCGATGATGTCTTTACGATCGCTCATGAGATGGGCCACTCGCTCCATACCTACTACACGACATCCGAGCAGCCATATGTATACGCCGACTACTCGATCTTTACGGCGGAGGTCGCCTCGACTACCAACGAAGCGATCCTGATGGACTACTACCTGAAGAACACGGATGACAGGGATAAGAAACTCTACCTGCTGAATCATTATCTCGATCAGATCCGGTCCACGGTTTACACGCAGGTTCTCTTCGCGGAGTTTGAGAGGGAGATCCACGAAACGGTCGAAAACGGCGATCCATTGACGGCCGATTTCATGGGGAAGACGTTTCGCCGACTCTACCGGAAGTATAACGGAGTCGAGGTTGAAGACGGTCCCGCAATCGGGATTTACTGGGCCCGCATACCCCACTTCTATAACAGCTTTTACGTCTATCAGTACGCGACCGGATATTCCGCAGCTACCATGCTCTCACAGAAGATTCTCGCCGGGGAGAAAGGTGCTCTCGATCGTTATATCCGATTCCTCAAGGGGGGGAGTTCGAAGTATCCGATCGACCTGCTGAATGCCGCCGGTGTCGATATGGTGACGCCCGATCCTGTGCAGGAGACAGTCGGGCTTTTCGGCCGGCTGCTGGATGAAGTGGAGAGTCTGCTGGATGAGGGTGGGGGATAAAAACCCGGCGCAATTCCGGTCAGACCGACCGGGACTTCGTGGACGCAAAGAGTTCTTCCTCGCCGAGCGGAATCGGACGTGTGTCAGACGGCGTTGTGAACTTACCGGCACTCACCTCGCGCGGAATTCGCAGAGTAAATGAGCTTCCTTCTCCGTACCTGCTCTCAGCGCGGATCGACCCTTGCAGAACGCCGGCCAGCCGATGGGAGATGGAAAGCCCGAGGCCGGTTCCCCCGAACTGTCTGGTTGTAGAACCGTCGACCTGAAAAAACGCTTCAAACAGGGAATCGAGGTGTTTCTGCTCGATCCCGATACCGGTATCCTGCACTCGGATTTCGATGTCGCCGGAATCATCAGGCACTACTCTCGCCGTAATCCTGATTTCTCCCTTGTTGGTGAATTTGACCGCATTACCGAGAAGGTTCAGGAGGATTTGACGTAGCCGGAGAGGATCGGACTCGATCGTATCGGGGACCTCCTTGGCGACATGTATTTCCAGAGCGATGCCCTTCGTGCGAGCGAGTGGCTCGATAAGAACGGACGCCTCCGCCATCGTGCGTGAAATCGAGACAGGTTCGACTTGCGCGTTGACGGCACTGGCGGTCAGATTAGCATGTTCCAGAAGATCCTCAACGAGCTGGCTGAGATGCAGGCCATTCTGGTGCAAGATACGAAGGGCGTCCTTTTTGTCCCAGGTGCTGAGCTCGTGCATTTGCAGGATCTCGGCGTAACCGAGCATGGTTGCGATCGGTGTCCGGATCTCGTGGCTCAGGTTGGCGATGAACTCTTCCTTGCGCCGATTGGCTCGTAATGCTTCCCGTTCATGGGCCTCCGCATGGCGAGCCCTCTCCTCGAGAGCCAGTGAATCGAAGTGCTGCTTCCGCGTGATTTTTCGGCGGGAACTGAAATAGAGAGTGAGGATTGAGACAATCCCGGGAAGAGCGATCGATGAGAGCCGCCACTGGTGAAGAAGATTGGATGGAACACCTTCGGCTTCGAGGCCCCACACAATGTTCTGCACCATGACAAGTAGGGATATCCCTACGAGGAGAAAGTTCGTGATTCTCCAGTACACTTCCTCTCTGTTCTGAATGCTCCTTATCGAGTCCTGATTCCCCATATCCGTCCTTTTCATTCACCGTGCTCCTGAATTCAGAATCGGCATGGGGACAGTAGAGGCTTAGCGGTTATTTGGGGGGTAAATATTACAATCTGAACGGAAAGCTTAACTAGGGCAGGAGATCGGGGTGATCCTCGGCGATCGGCTCCTGATCCGGCCGGCAGAAGCACACCCGGCCCATCAGGACCGGCTGAGTGGTTTTCTGATCCGGACACTCAATGCACCGGGGAGGAGTCTATCCAGAGTACCTGGTTATCATCTCGTCGAGTGTCACCACAGGGATCTTGTCGGCGTGACCCGCCTGGCCGAAGGCGATCATGCGGTCTTTCACCACTTCGGCCATCGCTTCCCGCGCCGGGCCGAGGTACTTTCGGGGATCGAACTCGCTCCCTTTCTCCTGAAAAACCTTTCGGATCGCTCCGGTGATCGCCAGACGGTTATCCGTGTCGACGTTGATCTTACGGACACCGTTCCTGATTCCCTCCTGGATTTCCCTCACAGGCACACCCCATGTCGGTTTCATACTGCCCCCAAACTTATTGATGATGTCGATGAGATGTTTCGGGACCGAACTGGAACCGTGCATGACGAGATGGGTGTTCGGAAGGCGGCGATGAATCTCGGCGATGATGTCCATCCGGAGCACCTCGCCTGTCGGTTCACTCGTGAATTTGTAGGCGCCGTGGCTCGTGCCGATCGCGACGGCGAGCGCGTCGACATCGGTAGCGGCCACGAACTCCTCCGCCTGCTGCGGATCAGTGAGATGAGCGAGTGCCTCGTCACCGGTCAGGCCTGCGCCGTGACCGTCCTCAATCCCGCCGAGACAGCCGAGTTCTCCCTCTACCGTGACCCCCTTGGCGTGGGCGGCGTCAACCACCCGCCGAGTGACTTCAACATTGTATTCGTAGCTGGCCGGGGACTTGCCGTCCTCTTCAAGTGAACCATCCATCATTACCGATGTGAAGCCCTGGTCGACGGCGCTCATACAGGTCGCGGCGCTGTTACCATGATCCTGGTGCATGGCGATCGGAATCTGGGGGTTCAGTTCCGCCGCTGCCAGCATGAGGTGCCGCAGATAAGCATCGTTGCTGTAGCTTCGGGCACCCCGGCTTGCCTGCACGATCACCGGCGAGTTCGTTTCCGTAGCCGCCATCATGATCGACTGAATCTGTTCCATATTGTTGACGTTGAACGCCCCCACGCCATAGCCGTGTTCGGCGGCATGATCGAGCAGGACGCGCATTGGTACGAGAGGCATGAATCAATCTCCTTTTTTCTGGCGTGACTCCGGGACAGCGGTCTCGGTGGGGTGCCGGTACGTCGAATTGGAAATCAGTGTACACCGACCGACTGGATTGTTCCACGGCATGCGACCGGTTGGGATAGACTGATTTCATGGCGCAGACGTGGAAAGCGTGGCTCAGGCTTCTCTTCGGGGGAGGGGAGCCGGAATCGGTGGAATCGCCCCCTCCCGAGGAGGAAGAGGAGCCGGAACCTTACGTGGTAACCGACTTTCTCGACCTGCATGGGTTCTTCCCGGAACAGGTGAGGGAGGTGGTGGATGAGTTTTTGAAGAATGCCCGTGACATCGGCCTGGATGAGGTTCGTATTGCTCACGGAAAGGGGCGGAGTGTGCTGAAACGGGAGGTCTGGAAAGTGCTGGAAGGGCATCCGCTGGTACGACAATATCGGGAAGCGCCGCCGGAACGGGGGGGATGGGGGGCGACTCTCGCCTGGATCAATCAGACCGGCAATACCGGCTGATCGAAACCGGGTAGCCGGACCTTGTCGCCGCCCCCCTGGTCCCTACTTTTCGTATTCTTTGATATAGCCGAGGAACTGGCGCCTGTGCCCCTCTTCATCCGCAAGAACCGTAGTCAGCATGTCGGCGGTGACATAGTCCTCCGCACCCTCACACACTTTGATCAGTTTCTTGTAGTGCATGATGGCCCCTTCTTCCGCCTCGATCACCCCGCGGATCACGGTCAGTACATCTGTCGTATCCTCCGGCGGCTGGAGCATCTTCTGCTCTGCCTTGAATCGCACTGACCCCGGTACCGTGCCGCCGATCTCCTTGATTCTCCTGGCGAAATTCTGCGCGTGGGTGAGCTCCTCCGCTACATCCGCACTTAGTGACGCCTTGATCTCTTCCGCCCGAATGCCGTCCAGATTGACGGAATTGGCGAGATAGTTCTGCACAGTCTCGATCTCCATCCAATAGGCCTTTGTCAGACCGTCGACGATTTCCTTGCTCATATCCTGGCTTTCCTTTCGTTATGACCGGCGCAATCTTCGCAGACTCCCCGGAAGTGAATCGAATAATCCTGAATGGTGTGTCCTGATTCGCGGAGGTCGATCTCGGGGAGTGCAGGAACAGCACCCACTTCAATATCGATCAGGCGCTCACAGTCGACGCAGTAAAAGTGATGATGTTCCTCCTGCATGGGGTCATATCTGGTGGCGGCACCCGGATGATCCACTTTGCTGATCAGGCCCAGACTGACGAACATTTCGAGCACACGGTAGACTGTCGCCTTCGACAGCCCGGGAATGCGCGCGCTCGCGCTCTCATAGACATGCTCAGCGGTAGGGTGGGTTCTGTTGTCCGCGAGAACTTCCATCACCGTGCGCCGCTGGATCGTGAGAGGAATACCCTTCTTCCGGCATTCCCTCTCGAGCGTGGTCATCAGATGATCCGATTGGCTGTTTTGATTATTCATCCTGTTTGATAATATATCGCAAACGAGATTAGATATCAAGAGAAATAGGTTGGCGACGGTCCAACTCCGATATGATTCCCGCTATGCCGGAATACCCTGACATCACGATCTATGTGGAGCGCCTGAGAGCCGAGCTCCTTGGCAGTCGGCTGGAGGCCGCCCGGGTTGTCAGTCCATTCCTGCTTCGAACGGTCGCCCCACCACTGTCCGCCGTCGAGGGTCTGAAAATCTCGGGATTCAGGCGGATCGGAAAGCGGATCGTCTGGGAGTTCGATGGGGGATTCTTCCTGGTCTTTCACCTGATGATCGCAGGCCGTTTCCGTTGGAAGCCCAGAGGGGCGCCGATCTCCAGGAAGATCGGCCTCGCCGCTTTCGACTTTTCGGGTGGCTCGATTCTACTGACCGAAGCGGGGAGCAGAAAGAGAGCATCGCTCCATGTCGTTCAGGGTGAGGATGGCCTGGCCGCCCACGATCCGGGTGGACTCGAAGTAATCGATTCCAGTCTCGAATCGTTCCGGGATCGATTGCTTCTCGAGAACCACACGGTCAAACGATCCCTCACTGATCCCAGGCTCTTCAGTGGAATCGGGAACGCCTACTCGGACGAGATCCTGCATGCCGCCTGTCTGTCGCCATTGAAATGGACGTCTCGTCTTACTGACGAGGAGATCGAGGCGCTTCACGGAGCGACGATCAAAACGCTTCTCCAATGGACCGATCGGCTCCGGACCGAATTAGGCGACCGGTTCCCGGATAAAGTGACCGCGTTTCACGAGGCCATGGCCGTACACGGTCGCTTCGATAAACCATGTCCGGTTTGCGGTGCACCTGTGCAGCGTATCGTATACGCCTCGAATGAAGCGAACTATTGCGCCCGCTGCCAGACAGGTGGAAAAGTACTGGCGGACCGTTCGCTTTCGCGGCTGCTCAAGGGAGATTGGCCCCGTAGGATCGAAGACCTGGAAGAGAAGGGAAGCTCCTCATAGATTCCGGGCACCCTCGCGGATCTGATAATCCCGGTCGATGTTGATTGCTGTTTTCCCGTCGATAAGCCGGATACGGATTCGGGAGAAGTTGTCATCTTCAGTCGTCTCATCGGTACCTTTTGTGTTCTGAATAAAGAGCCAGTCACCCGCTTCGATCTGGATCCGATCGATCTCTCCATCGCTGATATAACCGGAGTCCGGCGCGTTTTCCGTTTCCAGTTCAGCCCCACCTTTCAAGAGACGAAGATAGCCCCCCAGATCGGCGGAGCGAAACAGCAGATAATCTTCTCCCGCGGAACGATAACCGATGACATCTTCCGTTAAAGCTCCCTGGTCGGGAGTGTTCTCGCTGATTGAATAGTAGAGACCTTGGGGTCTGGTAACCTCCTGGAGGCGGATGTTCTCGGTCCGGCGATAGGGGATATCCATGATCGTGTCGGACGGTGCACTACGATTTCCGTTCTGAATCCCTACAACATAGGTCCATGTCTGAAAGAAGGGTCTCAGTCCCGTAAGCCGGATCTCCATTCGATCATCGGCGAGCGAGTGTTGCCGTTTGATGAGATCGGGAATGGTATCCGACGAAGCGGGGCGGATCTGGAGATCCGTTGTGTGTCGGAAAAAGTCTTCCCCGTTCGTTCGTGTGAATATCTTGTAGCCCGAAAACGAAAGCGTCTGGGAAACGTCGGCTTGAAAATCCCACGTCAGGAGAAGCGCGCGACTCTCTGTTACAACCTGCAGATTGGACGGGGGAGAGGGGGGGATGAGGCACTCGGGACAGCCCGGGTTATCGCTCGCGCAAGACAGGGCGGACAGGAGGAGCAGTGCGCTCGTCAAAAGAAAGTAAGTTCTGCGCGCTAGAACCACCATGCGGCCCCGGCGCTTATCTTTGCCACGCTGCCACTTTCATCGATCGGTGCGGACGCCTCGAGAGTTGTTCCGCCCCCATCGCCGACACGAGCCTTGATTGTGTCCCAGTTGATGAAGTCGCCCCGGATGCTGGCGTCGAGCGCGAAGTTGTCACTGAAGAAATAGTAGAAGCCCCCCCCGGCAAGAATACCGTATCCGGTCGTTTCGAATTCGAACCTGGTCTCTCTCGATTCGAGGGAGTAGCAGGCGACGCCGCCCATCACGTAGGGGCGGAACGTTTCCATGTCGCGGGCGATCCAGAGTCCTTCCAGAGCGGCAGTCGTGAATATGACTTCGATGTCGGGATTGTCCGTGTCGTGCTGGGTGAGCGACGCTTCACCGCGGATCGCCATGTTGGCGTTGATTCCGTAACCACCGGTGACTGTGGCGCCGATTCCGGAGGCATCGATGAATACGTCATTCGCCGAACCGTCAGCCGTTCGTTCCTCGGTCCCCAGGTAGCTCCAGTTGAGGCCGAATCCCAGGGTCCACAGTTCTTCCGTGTCCGTGGCGAGAGCCGGCGCAGGGGTGAGCAGAAAAGCGTGCAGGAGAGCAAATGCCGCCGCGGAGCTTCGTAAGAAAGTCATGCGCGTGACTCCTGTGGTTCTGGGTGCTAAGTTTCCCTCAGACTGCTCTCTTGGACTTCGCGGCGGGATGGTTTCGCGCCGGGAGAGGCCGGAGGCGAGAGCAGCGGGGTGATCCTGCCCGAACTTTAGCGACGGGATGTCGATTTGTGAAGAGATTCCGCCTGGCCGGGCTGATTCTGACTCTGCTCGCATGTGGAAAGGGGGGGGACGGAGAGCGCCCCCCCAATATCATCCTGATCACCCTCGAGTCACTTCGCCCCGATCATATGGGCTGCTACGGCTACTCTCTGGATACCACACCGAATCTCGATGAGTTTGCGCGATCGGCGATCCGTTTTACCGATGTTCAGGCGGTGACGAGCTGGACGCTTGCCTCTCATGCATCGATCCTGACCGGGCTCTACCCCTCCGAACATCAGGTCAGAGAGCCCCGGGACCGGCTGGGTGGGGCGTACGAGACGATCGCCGAGCGGCTGTCGGCGGAGGACGGGAAGCGCGGTGCCGGAGAGGGGTACCAGACCGCGGCATTTGTGAGCGGACCCTTTCTGCGAAGCTCATACAATCTGGATCAGGGATTTGATCTCTATGACGACTCGGCCGCGGCCCCCACCCAGGAGGAGGGTCATGGAGAGGTCACCAATCCGGAAATGGAACGAAAGCTGGCCCGCTTTTTCCGACAGACTTCAGCGAGGCCGCTTTTTCTGTTCGCGTACTTCTGGGACATTCACTACGACTTCCTCCCCCCTCCGCCGTTCGACACGATGTTCGTAACTTCCGACATGGAGCGATTTGATATCTCCCGATTTGAATTCAACGAAGCGATTCATGCTGAGATGGACCCGGCACGATCTCGCTATCTGGTGTCGCAATATGACGGCGAAATTCGCTGCACCGACGAAATGCTCGGCCGCCTGTTCGATGTCATGAAAGCAGAAGGGCTATGGGAGAACGCCTTGATCGTGATTACTGCCGATCATGGTGAGGAGTTTTTCGAGCACGGAAGTGCAGGACACAAGAACAATCTCTTCGATCAGTCGGTTCGCGTCCCGCTTCTCGTGAAGCTCCCCGGTGAGAGTCCGCCGGCGGTCAGCGCCGAGCTGATGAGTCAGACGAATCTCGCTGAGCTTCTTAATGGTGGATGGAAGCGGCTGTCGACCAGGCCCGGAGATGCAGTTGCCGGCGCTGAAATCGCTTCGGTCCCGATGTCCCCCACGGGAGATCATGTTTTTGAGCTCGACCTGCCGCTCAAGGCTCTGGTGGACGGGAAGATCGTCGGTGGACGTGTCGACCGGTGGAAGGCGATCCGCCGCGGGCACTGGAAGCTTGTCAGGCCGCCTCGGCAGGGGGACCTTCTGCTTTTCGATGTTCGAGACGATCCGGGTGATCTGCAGAATCTGGCCGAGGCTCATCCGGATGTAGCTGATTCCCTGGCACGCACTCTCGCAGTGAGGCTTGCGGAGATGGAGAAATCGGCCATCCGATTCGGTGCTCCCGAGAGAGCCGTACTCGACTCATCTGAAATGGAACGTCTCCGATCGCTCGGCTATATCGATTGATCACACCAGTGACCTAGGGTTACCACACCGGTGCCTTCCTCCACGCCGGCCGACCCTCCTCCCGAGGAGCCGCTGAATTCTGGGGACACAATACGTATCTCTACCGGTACCGAGCGTGGAAATTGCGTATTGTGTCCCCAGAATTCACGGGGCCCACCGGCCTCGTCTCGCCAATTCGGCAGCCGGAAACCGGTCGCTATGATTCGGGAGTAAAGAGATCGTTCGGTTGAGTGGGATGCTTGGTAGATCAAGTATGTCGAGGTGTTTTGCTCTGTCACAAACCGGAGCCGCCGGACTCCTCGCACCGGATGTCACTCAAGAACTTCTGAAAAACGGGGAAACTCCAGATCTGACTGCTTGACGGGCTACTGAGGGTCTACTAACATTATATGTCTGTTGTGAAGATTTCTCTTAGATGCGGTCCTCTTTACCCCTGCCGGGCCGCAAAGCATCCACTCGAAGAAAGGACTGGACGGAATGAAGTTTCGCACGTTGGCCGCGTTGTTCGGCTGTGCCCTGTTGATTGTTGTCGGTTGTGGAAAGGGGAGTGAAAGCGGGGGAGAGGACGGGGTGGCGACGTCATCGTCCGATACTCAGGCGAGCATCCTGCCAGGCGAGGCACTCTGTACGGTAGACGGAACCGAGATTAACCAGGCGGACATTGATCGTGAAGTGGCCCGCCTGTTCGAGCGCCTGGGGGGTGGTCAGATCTCCCCGTTTCAGGCGGAGGCGATGAAAGAGCAGCTCCTTCAGCAGGCCATGGAGCGGCTGATTGCTCACGTCCTTCTCTACGACGCGGTCAAAACCCAGCAGATTACTGTGAGCGATGAAACGCTCGCCGAACGGCATGCAGAATATGTCGCTCAATTCCCGAACGAAGAGACCTATCTTGGCCAGCTGGCGAGCATGGGAATGACCGAGGAGAGTCTGAAGGAAGAGATGGCGAAGTCCCTGCAGATTGAGGAGCTACTCAAGAACAACATCGGAGAGCTGGAAGAGGCGACCCCGGCGGTTTGTCGCGAATACTACGAGACCAACGCGGAACGATTCATTCAGGGCGAGGAAGTTCAGGCGAGTCACATTCTTTTGACGGTGGACGCCAACACAACCGATGAAGAGCGAGCGGCGATCAAGGAGAAAATTGAGGGAATCCGGAAGCAGTGTGTCGACGGGGCTGATTTTGCGGAACTCGCGCGAGCGGAATCCAAATGCCCGAGCAGCGCCAATGGGGGAGACCTCGGCTGGTTCGGAAGCGGACGGATGGTGAAGAAGTTCGAAGAGGTCGCGTTCCGGCTGCAGCCGGGTGAAATCAGCGAGGTGGTGGAGACTGAGTTCGGTTATCACGTGATTCGCATTGCCGATCGCCGGGATGAGAAGAAGATTCCTCTTGCCGACGTAGAAGAGCAGATCGCGTTTCAGCTTACGGGAGAACGTCGGAGCGAAGCTGTTGAGGCTTATATTCGGAAGTTGAAAGAGTCGGCGGAAATCCGATTCATGGATAGTTGATTCGGATCGAGGTGCGTCTTCTCTCTACTGCTCGACCCGCGTCCGACGGAGTCTCGATATCTCCTGCCTGATGTCCGCTCGATCCGGGTCGATCGCCAGGGCGACGCGGAACTCTTCTTCCGCCTCGTCTTCGAGCCCTCGGAAGGCGAGAGCCCGGCCGAGATTCAGCCGGGCCTCCACGTTCTTTCCGTCGAGCATGACGGCGAGCCGAAGTTCTATCGCAGCCCGGCTGACATCCCTTCTTTCCATGTGAAGCAACCCCAGCTTCATCCGAAATGCCGAGGAAGCGGGATCGATCGGAATGACTCGATCCCCGACTTCGATCGATTGTACCTCGTTCGGCTTCTCACGCATGGCGATCTGAATTCTGGTCCGCTCGAGAGAGTGGGCGATCAACTGTTTAAGATCGGTCCGGGCGATCGGAAGCTCGAGGGCTGCTTTATAAAGTTCAGCCGCCTCGTCGATCCGATAGGCATTTTCCATTGCCTGGCCGTATTGTAGCAGGGGGAGCGCCAGGCCGGTTGACTGTGCAATCGCCTCCTGAAACACGACTTCGCCACGGTCACGATCGCCCACTGTCCAGTAACTGTTCGCCAGAGCGAGCATCTCGTCGGTATTGAGCGACTCTCCTGTCTTACGTCGCAATTCATAATCCGTTATCTGAAGATACTGACTGCCCACGTTCCCGAGTACCGGCGAGTCGCCGGATGCAACCGCGCGAAATGCGGTCGCCGCCGATTCCAGTTCGCCGTTTTCGAAGTGGAGGAGAGCTCCCTCCAAAGTGGTCGATGTGGTGTGAACGCCACGAACAGCGTTAAGAGTCTCACGGACGTGATCCCAGTCGCCCTGAAGCCTGTAGAGCCTCAAAAGCCTTCGCTGTGATTCGGTGTTATCCGGCCGGTTTTCGAACTGGCTCGACAGATTTCCTTTATCCGTTTCACGGATGCCGCTGATCGCCAGGAGATTTCGTTGCCCGGGCGTCAGTCGCATCGCTTCGGCGAGTTCAATGTCAATTCGCCATACCCGGCCGGGGAGATCGGGCGCCTTCGATTCGATCCAGTAGATCGACTGGGCGGCCAGCAGGTGATACGCCGCTTTCTCATATTCCCGCAGCGTATCTACAACGGCGGCTGAATCGTTCGCGATCGTCATGTACGGAAGTATGCTCGATCGGTGGTACTGCATCGCATCGATGATTTCGATTCTGGTGTACAGTTCGCGGGAGTATTCCAGATAGGGTTTGGAGTCGGAATTCACAGGAACACCGCTCGTGTAGATCTCGAGGTCCTTTTCATCCATCAGGTGATACGCCAGCAGCTGATAGGGATCTTCCATCGTGTAGTTGGCCAGTTCCGTCCGAACCGGTTCCTGCCCCACCCTTCGCCTGAAGTCATCGAAGTCGAGAGCATGTCTCTGCCTGGTGCCGATCAGAACGAGATGATTCGGGTTTACATACCAGAGCGAGGAGTGGGGGAAAACGGATTGGAATGTCCGCAGTAGAATCTGAAACTGTCTCTCTGTAAAGCTGTTGTTCGGCACCCAGGCGCAGATCGCGCCGGCATCGGTCATTTTCTTCGCACATTCCCGGTAGAACTCGACCGTGTAGAGCGCCGGGCTATGGCTCGGATGAATGGCGTTGAACGAAATCAGGTCGAACTTCTCTTCGGTCCTGAAAATGAAATTTCGACCATCATCGATCGTCAGTTTGAATTTGGGCGAACGAAGGACGCCGTGATTCACTGACTCGAAGAACTCAGCCGTTTCGACCTCTTTCGGGACTAGCTCGATACAACGTACCTCTTCGACCGAGGGATGGAGCGTGGCGCCGTACGACGTTGATCCGAGGCCGAAACCGATTACGAGTACCTTTTTAGGGTTCTCCACAAAGAGGAGAGGCAGGTGTGAAAGCATGAGATGAACCTGCATGTCCGTATAAGTCGTGTACGCGGTCGACTCGCCATTGATGTTCAGCTCAACATGGCCACTGTTGACGTCATGGAGGACGGCAAGCGATGCGGTGGCCCCTTCGCTCGAGTATAGAAGCCGCATCGGGCGATCGGGATCTTTGAAATGGCGGCTCGATAACACCATCGGGCGATCGGATGAGAACGCGAAGTTGGCCCCACCGGCTGCGAGCAGGAGGACCGCCATCGCAAATGCCGGGACCCTGGAGCGACTGCGCCGCGCACGGAGGAGCAGAATAGAGCCGCCGAGCAGTAGATTCAAAAGAGCTATGAGCGCCATGCTCTGCCCGAGACCGAGCAGGGGGAGCAGCAGAAACCCGGTTGCCATCGATCCCAGAATCGCGCCCAATGAATTCGATGCGTAAACATTTCCGATCGTCGCACCGTAGCCTTTTCCCGCACGCGCATAGATTGCGCTTGCCAGCGGGAAGGTGAGTCCCATGAGAAATGTCGGGACCAGCATGACGGCAAAGCTACCGCCCGCCCTGGCGATAATAAAGTGCCACCAGTTGTCCCTTGGCAGAGACTCCTCGAGCGAGCGGATCACCTCGAACAGGCCTGAAAAAATCGGAACGGAAAGTGCGCCGAAAATGCCGATTACAATCTCGATGACGGCAAAAGCAAGAAGCAGATTTTTCCCCTTCCGAAACAGGAGAGGATAGGCGGCGCTTCCGACGGCAAGCCCGAACAGAAACGTGGTCAGAATAATTGTAAATGCGTACACCGCGAACCATCCGAGGAAGAACAGAAGGGCTCTCGTCCAGAGGACCTCATAGGCGAGTGAAGTGAATCCGGCCACGGCAAAAATAAGAAGTACGATGCCGGGGTTGATCGAGTCGTCGGTAGAGCCCGCTCTCCCGCTATCAGTTGCACCGTCGATTGCGGTTGCTCGGTTTTCCGGTCGTTCCGCCTTCTGTTCTTTTTCGACCCGTGAGAGGAGGAGGGCGCCGATCGCAGCTGTCAGGTTCAGCCCGACGGCGAGTGCGACAGTCCCGTCGATCCCGAGGTAGGGGATCAAGAAGAATCCGGCCGTAAAACACCCGATCATGGCGCCGAATGTGTTGAGTGCATAGAGAACGCTTACGTTTCCCCCGAAAGTAGCCCTTTCTTTGACGAAGAAGCGTGTCATTGCCGGAAGGGTGCCGCCCATCAATACGGTGGGGAAGAGAAGCCCTACAAAACAGAGAGCAAAGCGGGCGAGCGGGAAGAGGACATAGGAATCACCGATGGTCTTGCTCAAAGCGAAAAAGAGAGGGGTAATCACCTTCAGGAAAAAGGGAAAGAGAATCGCGAGAACGGCGATCCCGATTTCGAGAGCGGCATAGAGGGGGAGGGCTTTCTTAACCCTGTCCGCATAGCGTCCGAAGAGCCAGCTTCCAAGCCCCAGACCTGCCATGAATGCCGTGATTACCGTGCTGACGGCGAGAGTGGTCGACCCGAACAGCAGAGTCAGGGACCGACTCCAGACGACCTGATAAATGAGGCCGGCCGCGCCGGACAGTAAAAACAGTATTCCGATGATTTTGCGACTCAAGCGGGATCCCTCCTCAGCGTCATATTACGGAATCGGCTGATGGGCGGCAACCGTGAGGAGCATATCCCCGATTCTATTGTTTTACCGATATTGACGGGCGGGCCCAAAAGACCGAACCTGTTGGCATGCGCGCTTATCAGCTCAAACGCCCCGGTCCGATCGGGACAGCGCCTCTCGAACTGGTGGATGTGGCCGAGCCCGGGCCGGAGCCTGGCGAGATCCGTCTTCATGTGAAGGCCTGCGGTCTTTGTCATACCGATCTGCATACGGTGGAAGGGGAGCTGGAACTCCCCCGATTGCCCGTCATACCCGGCCATCAGGTGGTCGGCGTGATCGACAGGCTCGGCGAAGGGGTGAGGGGCTTTCAGATCGGGGAGCGGGTCGGTGTCGCCTGGCTGCACCAGACGTGCGGCAGTTGTGTCGATTGCAATCGTGATCGGGAAAATCTCTGTGAGGGCGCGATCTTTACAGGCTTTCACCGGGACGGAGGCTACGCGGAGAAAATGGTCGTCCCGGCCGCTTTTGCTCATGTGTTGCCTGATCGGTTCGATGACTATCATGTCGCTCCGCTCCTATGTGCCGGGATTATCGGGTACCGGGCGCTTCGGCTCTCCGAGTATGAACCGGGGGACCGTCTCGGCCTGTTCGGATTCGGCGCCTCCGCTCATGTGGCGATTCAGGTGGCGGTACATCGCGGGGCGAAGCCTTACGTTTTCACGCGGGGCCGGGAACATCGGGAACTTGCAGAGGCGCTCGGAGCGGTGTGGACAGGCGGTGCGGATGACGATCCGGGAGTCCGGCTGGACAGCGCTGTCATGTTTGCGCCTGCCGGCCCGCTCGTTCTGGACATGCTCGGCCATCTGAGGCGGGGAGGGACCGCATCGATCGCGTCGATCTATATGTCGAAGATTCCGGAATGGGACTACGGGAAGTACTTATATGGTGAGCGAACGCTCCGAAGCGTGACGGCCGGCACAAGACGGGACGGCCGGGAATTGCTCCAGATCGCGGCCGAAATTCCGATACGAACGGAAGTAGAGGTATTCCCCTTCGAGGAGTTGAACGAGGCGCTGCTGAAGCTCGAGAGAAGCGAGATCAGGGGCGCCGGAGTCCTCCAGGTCGGGTAGAGCCCGCTTATGGTTGCGCTCCGGATGAGCGCCGGATACGCTCGACCCAAGGGCAAGGAGAATGGGCATGGGACATACTGCTGAGGCGGGAAGGAGAGGGGCGAAGATCCGGTCGGATTGCTGGGTTTCTTTCGAATCCGGCGTAACCGGTGGTATCGCGATCGACCTCGAGAGCAAAGTCGCTTCGATGTACGGCGAATCGATCCGAGCACTGGCCGAAGAGACTATGCGAAGCCTTGGAATCGAGCATGCATCGCTCCGGATCGAAGATGCGGGGGCACTCCCGTTTGTTCTGGCTGCGCGCATCGAGACGGCAGCCAAGAGGGCGCTTCCCGATCTGGAACGCTCCCATCTGCCGGAGCGTATCGATCAGTCTCGGGGGAAAACGACCCGTGACCGGCTCCGTCGCAGCAGGTTGTATCTTCCCGGGAACGAACCCAAGTTCGCGCCGAATGCGGGGCTCCACGAACCGGACGCGATCATCCTGGACCTCGAAGATTCTGTCGCCCACGCCGAGAAGGACGCCGCCCGGATCGTCGTTCGAAACGCCCTTCGATCGGTCGATTTCTATGGCGCTGAACGAATGGTTCGCATCAATCCGATTCCCGACGGCTATGCCGATCTGGATTCGATCATTCCGGAGAATGTGCATGTCGTCTTGATTCCCAAGTGCGAGTCGGCTTCCCAGGTGAACGGTGTGGCTGACCGGATCGACAGGATCCGTGCCGCCCACGGGTTCGAAGGAGAGATCTTCCTGATGCCGATCGTCGAGACGGCACTCGGCATTGAAAGGGCGTACGAAATCGCCACGGCATCTCCAACGGTGATCGCTCTGACGATCGGGCTCGAGGATTATACGGCTGACATCGGCGCCCCGCGGACGAGTGAGGGCCGCGAGTCACAGTGGGCGCGATCGGCTGTGGTGAATGCCGCGCGGGCTGCAGGTGTCGCTCCGATTGACAGCGTCTTCTCCGATGTGGCGGACATGGACCGGCTCCGCTTGAATGCGCTCGAATCCAAGGGACTCGGCTTCGAAGGAATGGGCTGTATTCACCCCCGCCAGGTCAGAGTCGTTCATGAGGCTTTTGCTCCGACCGAGATGGAACTGGAAAAGGCGAAGCGGATCGTCGCCGCGTTCGAAAAAGCCGAAGCGACCGGGAGCGGCGTTGTGAGTCTCGGGAGCAAAATGATCGATCCGCCTGTTGTCAAGCGGGCGCTCCGAACCGTGCGGCTCGCCGGCCAGAGCAGAACGTCCGCCGGGGGATCGGCTGATGAGTGAGCTGAGAAAGAACGTGGCCGGTCGTCCCGCCCCCACCGAAGCGAATGGAAAGATCCAGGTTCCCTATTGTGGTTTTCGGAAGAACGAGTTCGGCGATCTGGTGAGTGCCCACAAACCGGAGGGTCGTCGCGCCGCCCCCCGAATTCGATCCTGCGCAGACTATCCGCTCCGGGGCGACAAGCGAGTCTCTGACCTCCGAACGGCGCTGGAAAAGTGCGGACTGAAAGACGGGATGACGATCTCCACTCACCATCATTTTCGGAACGGTGATCTCGTGGCGAACGCCATCTTCGATGCCGCTGCCGATCTGGGGGTAAAAAACCTCCTCTGGTTTCCAAGCGCCTCTTTTCCCTGTCACCAGAATCAGTTGAAACATCTCGAGTCGGGCGTGATCCATCACATCGAAGGAAGCATGAACGGACCACTCGGTGATTATTGTTCGAGGGGAAAGATGCGCGGACTCGGCGTCTTGCGGAGCCATGGGGGGCGGTATCAGGCGGTTCAGGATGGCGAGGTTCCGATCGATATCGCTGTCATCGCCTCGCCGACTGCGGACCCGTTTGGAAACGCCAACGGCGTAACCGGCGACAGCGCGTGCGGGTTACTGGGGTTCGCCCTTGCCGATTCGCAGTATGCGGAGCGGGTAGTGGTCGTCACGGATAACCTGGTCCCCTTCCCCTGCGTTCCCTGGCAGATACAAGGGAATTACGTGGATTTCGTTGTAGAGATGGAACAGATCGGCGATCCTTCGAAGATCATCTCTGGCACCACACAGATCACCAAGAGTCCTGACCGCCTGCTCATCGCTGACTATGTGGCTCGCTTCGTTCGCGAGGCGGGAATCATGAAGGACGGCTTTTCATTCCAGGCGGGCGCCGGGGGAACGGCGCTTGCGTTCGCGATCTATTTGAAAGAGATGATGATAGAGGAGGGCGTCAAGGCGCGGTTCATTCGCGGGGGAAGCACGAAGTATCTTGTGGAGATGCTCGAAGAGGGATTGACGGATTACATTCTTGACGGGCAGACGTTTGACCTCGATGGTGTTCGATCGATGCGGGAAAACACGAACCACGTGAACACCAGTCCCTTTACGAGTTACAACTACCATGGTAAAGGGAACTTTGCCGGCATGGTGGACGCGGTCGTACTGGGAGCGACTGAAGTCGATTTGGATTTCGGCGCCAATGTGGTCACTCACTCTGACGGTCGGCTTCTCCATGGAATCGGGGGGTGGCAGAATTGCCTATTCTCAAACTGTACGATCCTGGCGATTCCCTCTTTTCGAGACCGAATCCCCGTGATCGTCGACAGGGTGACGACCCTCTGCGGGCCGGGCGAATTGATCGATGTGATCGTTACCGAGCGGGGCATCGCCATCAATCCACGGCGCCAGGATCTTCTGAACTCAGTAAAGGGGAGCGGCCTTCCGATCCGGCCGATCGAAGAGATCAAACAGGAAGTAGAGCGGATTGTGGGGGGAGCGCCGGCACAGCCGTCGCTTGCCGATGACCCGGTCGCCATCATCAAGTGGGTGGACGGGACCGTGATCGATACAGTATTTCGTGTCAACACCTAACAGGTCAGGCGGATGATCAACGCCATTTACCCCGTGCTTTTTCGAAACGTCATTCTTCCGATGGAGGACATGGCGCTCCGTACTTCTGTAAGCCGGACTCTGCGGGCATACTCGAAGTCGGAGTGGTGGAGCGCCGACCGAATGACGGAATATCAGGACGAAAAGGTAGTCCGGCTTCTCCGGCACGCCTATGAGAATGTTCCCTATTACAAACGGGTGATGGACGAGCGGGGGATCCAGCCCGGTGGTCTTACCGGCGTGGTTGATCTGGCACGCTTTCCATTGCTGACTCGCGAAATGGTCCGACGGGAGCGGGACAACCTGAAGAGCCGCGATCTGAAATCCCGGCGAGCCAAGATCAACTCCACCGGGGGGACAACCGGCGAGCCGTTGCGGTATTACGCCGACTGGTCAGCGTGGAGCGCCGACTGGGCGTCTCTTTACCGCGGCTGGGGGTATGCCGGGTACCGCCCGGGAGACAAGATCGCCACTCTCGCCGGTTCTTCTCTCATGGGCGATGTTTCGGTCAATTGGAAGCAGGCGCTTCGTGTAAAGCTCGAACGGAACCTGCCCCTCTCCGTGGCGTCTCTCTCTCCGGAAATTGCAAGACGCCACGCAAGCGATCTCTCCGATTTCCGGCCCCGGTTCGTTCGAGGCTACCCGACGGCTCTTTTCGTTTTCGCCAGACATGTGCGTAGTCTCGGGCTCTCCATCCCCGGACTGACCGGTATCATGACGACTGCGGAAATGCTCCGGCCGGAACATCGGCAGACGATCGAAGAGGTGCTGCAGGCGCCCGTGTTCGACGGGTACGGTTGCCGCGACGGGGGGGCGATTGCGATGGAATGTGACCGCCATCTCGGCATGCACATCTGTTCGGAGCGGGGCGTTTTCCAGTTCCTGGATGATGAGGAGAATCCGGCCGGCACGGGAAGGATCGTCACGACTGACCTATTGAACTATGCCATGCCGTTCATTCGATATGAAACGGGAGACAGGGGGACGCTCGCCCCGGAGCCGTGTCCCTGCGGGCGGGGTTTGCCTCTCATCCAATCCCTGGACGGCCGGACAACAGATGTCCTGACGTTCCATAACGGCAGAACCCTCTCGGGGCCGGCGACAACGCTCATGTTTCGTGACTCCACGTTCCTCGCCTACCAGCTGCGACAGACGGCGGATGATCTCTTGCAGGTGAGTTATGTTGCCGATGATTCGATCGATGTGGAGACTCAGATCGAACCGATCCGGGCGATGCTCGAGAACCATGTCGGATCCGATGTTCGGATCGAATTCAGACTGGTCGACGACATACCGGCCACTCGTGCCGGAAAGAGACGGTTCATTATCTCTGATCTCTAGGATTTTTGCGCCGATTGCACTCTGCCGAACCGCCGTGCTATCTTGAATTATCGGAATCATTTGAACGGAAAGGCCGGAAGGCGGGAGACTTTCGAAGAATGAGTGGAACGGACAAACCGCTGGTACTCGTCACAGGAGCAGCCGGATTTATCGGGAGTCATCTTGTGGAGCGGCTCGTCCGCGAGGGACATCCGGTGCGCGCTTTCGTGCGCTACAATTCGCGCTCCGATCACGGGCATCTGCATCACCTGTCATCCGAGATTCGTGAAAAGGTCGAGGTTTTCGCAGGCGATATCAAGGACCCTTCGGCTGTCGATCTGGCTTGCCGCGGGGTGGACAAGATCTTTCATCTGGGGGCCTTGATCGCCATCCCGTACTCCTATGTAAACCCCGTCGATTTCGTCCAGACAAATGTGACGGGCACAATTCACGTTCTGGAAGCGGCGCGCCGCCAAAAAGTGAGCCGTGTCGTTCACACGTCGACCAGTGAGACCTATGGCACAGCCCAGTACTCACCAATAGACGAGAAGCATCCGCTTCAGGGGCAATCCCCCTACTCGGCGAGCAAGATCGGAGCGGATAAAATGGCGGAGAGTTACGCCAATGCGTTTGATCTGCCGGTGGTCATTGTACGGCCGTTCAATACATACGGTCCGAGGCAGTCGGCCCGAGCCGTAATTCCGACAATCATTGTTCAAGCCCTCACGGGCGACACGATTCGTCTCGGATCTTTAACGCCCACCCGTGACCTGAACTATGTAGATGACACGACCCGCGGATTCGTGCTCGCCTCCCAATCGGATGAAGCGATCGGCCGGGCAGTCAATCTCGGGACCGGCAAGGAAATCTCCATCGGCGATCTCGTAAATGAGATCATCGCAATCGTCGGTGGTGAGAAAAAAGTGATTACGGAAAAAAAGCGGATCCGGCCTGAAAAGAGCGAAGTCATGCGCCTCATCGCCGACGCCTCGCTTGCACGAGAACTGCTCGGGTGGGAGCCGGAGATTTCCCTGCGGGATGGGCTGACCCGCGTAGTGGACTGGATTCGGGACAACCTCGACCAGTTTCGAGACGTGGACAAGTATGTGGTTTAAGATCACGCGAACAGGGAGTGGCTGATGAGGGCCGTTGTGCTTGCCGGAGGACTGGGGACACGCCTCGCCCCGTATACCACCGTTCTTCCCAAACCATTGATGCCGATCGGTGAGATGCCGATTCTCGAGGTGGTTGTCCGTCAACTCGGTCATTACGGTTTTGATCGAATTACGCTGGCCGTCGGCTATCTTTCCTCACTCCTTCAAGCCTACTTCGGTGACGGAGAGCGGTTCGGCGTACAGATCGATTATTCGCTCGAAGAGAAGCCGCTCGGAACGGCCGGTCCTCTCTCGCTTCTGTCCGGTCTCGAGGATACATTTCTTGTGATGAATGGTGATCTTCTCACCACCCTCGATGTTCGGGCCATGCTCGACTTCCATAGAAAGAACAAGTGCTCGGCCACTCTCGGCCTCTTTCAGAAAGATGTAAAGATCGATCTGGGTGTGATCGAGGCGGAGAAAGACGGAACCGTGACCGAGTATATCGAGAAGCCCACATACCACTACGATGTCAGCACCGGGATCTATCTGATGGAACCTGAAGTCGTGACCCGCCTCCCCCATGGTGAGCGATTCGATCTCCCCGACCTTGTTCGACTCTTGATGAAGGAAGGAAAAACGGTGAAAGGTTACCGTTTCGACGGGATCTGGCTCGACATCGGGCGGCATGAAGACTACGAAAGCGCCGTGGAGACGTTCGAAGCCCACAAAGACCGTTTTCTGCCAAGCCGGGGATAATCATGGAGCGAAGCGTTTGAAGCGCGCGCTTGTTACAGGAGCCGCCGGCTTCAACGGGCGGCATCTCGTCAGCCAGCTTCTGGCCGAAGGAGTTGAGGCCCACGGCGTTGACATTGCGCACTTTGAACCGGAGAACCGGACCGGGCAGGAAATCACCGGTTCATACACGCACCATACGATCGATCTCGCCGAACCGGAGCGTCTGGACGCGCTGATCGACAGCGTACAGCCCCACCATGTATTCCATCTGGCCGGTCTGATTCGTGCCGATGATTACGGGAGACTTCTGGCTGTCAATGAGGGGTGTACCCGCCATCTTCTCAACGCGATCCGTGATCGTGGATCATGCGTGGACAGTATTATCATCCCCGGTTCGGCGGCGGAAATCGGTCCGGTTTCCGCCGATCTCCTCCCGATCGACGAAACGATCGATCCTTGTCCCGTGAGTGACTATGGAAGATCGAAAGCGGCGCAGTCTGATCTGGCAGCCCGGTATCAGAAAGAGTTCGGCCTTCCGGTGGTGAGAACACGCACCTTTAATATTACGGGGCCGGGAGAACCGCCTGCGTTTATCTGCTCGGCCTTTGCGCGAGGTTTCGCCGCGGTGGCGACCGGCGGTGCGCATGAAGTGGAAGTGGGACCCCTGGGATCTCAGCGCGATTTCGTTGATGTGCGAGATGTAGTCCGCGCCTACCGAATGGCGGCGAAGACGAGAGCGGCAACAGGCAAGCTGTTTCACATTGCCAGCGGCCACGGCATTTCAGGCGAAGAGATCCTGAACCTGTTGCGGAGCATAAGCGGTATCCAGCCTCCGATCGTCCGAAACCCGGCGTTCGGCGAAACAGATGATCGATCGGTCTACATCGGCTCCGGCTCCAGAGCCGAGCGGGTGTTCGGGTGGCGCCCGGAGATCGACTTTGAATCATCCCTCCGCGAAGTCTACGGCTACTGGCTCTCTTCGTTCGGTGATGAGGTTTGACAAGCATGGAAACCTCATCTTCGATTCTGATTCGGGCGGTCGGCGATATTCTTTTTGGTGACAGCCATCTCTCAATCGGCCATGGCACGCGGGCGATCTGCAGGAGCGAAGGTTTCGGCCATCCCTTCGATCGGATGGGCGGGGGACTGAAGGGGGGGGCTGATCTCCTGTTCGGCAATCTGGAGTGCGCCCTAACCGGACGGACCGGATTCGGGAAGAAGCCGTTCATAGGCGATCTCGGGGCGATTGATGCTCTAGTCGAGGCTGGTTTCGATGTCCTCGCGCTCGCCAATAACCATATGTTCGAGTATGACGAAGGTCCGGCGAGGGAGACGGAAAACGCACTCGAGAAGAGAGGGGTCGCCGCTCCCGGCCTGCCCGGGCGCGAGCCTGTCACCCGAATCGAACGGGGTGACGTCAATATCGCGTTGCATGTCTGGAGTCTCGTACGATCATCGCGCGGGGTCCCCGTCGCCCCCGGTCCCGCCGATCTCATTCGTGCGATCGAAAAGAGCGTTGCCCGATCGGAATGGCCTGTCGTTTCATTGCATTGGGGCGCCGAGTTCGTCGGCACACCATCGCCGTCGCAAGTTCGATTCGGACGGGCCCTGATCGATGCCGGCGCTCGTCTTGTCATCGGCCATCACACCCATACGGTTCAACCTGTGGAGGCTTATCGAGACGGCGTGATCATCTACAGCATGGGGAATTTTGTTTTCGATATGACCTGGTCGCGCCATTCGAGGGACGGATTGCTGGTCGATGTCGTGCTTCCAAAAGTACCGGGTGAACGACCTGTATGTACTATCACGCCGATTGAGATCAACGACCATTTTCAGCCGGTGCCGAGTGGGGAGCCTCTCGGGTTGGATGAGTATCATCAGCGACAGTTTCCATCGGTCCACTTCGACCGGATTGCCGATTCGGATGAAGAAGCATACGCCGCTCTCACCTGGGAAAAACGGGCCGGGGAAAGTGTCGACATGAAAAGATACATCAGAAAGAATCTCTTCCGCCTGCCACCGGCGTCGATCGCTTATCTGGTAGCGGGCAAGCTGGACAGACTGGCGGGTCGCGCAGGTAAGCCGTCTCGTAGCGATGTGGAAGCAGCCTGGAGAATCGTCCGATGATCAGTGTCGGTTCCAGGACAAAACGGATTGAGTGGTGAGAATCCTTCAGGTAAACAACATGGGTATCGGATTCGGGTTCGAGCAATCGGCGTCGAATCAGTTTCTGTCCATTCTCGCCGCCCGTCCGGGCGTCGAGTTACGACTCCTGAGAGATACGCCCCTCGAGTCACAACCGGATGTGCCGGTGATCACCCTTTCTCTCCCTCTCCGAAAGTTGCCCGGTATTCTGCGTACGGTCTGCCGTCTATTACAGGCGGTCGCCGGCATCCTGCGCCACAAGATCGATTTCGTCCATGGCATCCATCTCTGGCCCCAGGGTTTCCTCGCGTTCATTTCCGCGAAGATTACGGGTAGAAAATGTGCGATTACGATCGTTGCGGGAAGCAGAGAGGTCGGGCTCAAGGGTGGGCTCCTGCAGAGGGCGGCGCTCTACTGTCTCAAAAACTGCGATGCGGTAATCGTCACCGGTGAGCAGACAAGGGATCATCTCATCGCGAATCAGGTGTCGCCATCTCTTATCAGAGTGATCCCGAATCTGGCGGATATGGATCATTTCAAGCCTGCTTCTGAATCGTCCAGGAGATACGATGTAGTTTCGACGAGCCGTCTCTATTCTGTAAAAAATGTAGAGACCACATTGCGCGCCCTTGCAATTGCACGGGAAACGATGCCTGATCTCAAAGCGGCGATCGGGGGCAAGGGGCCCGAAAGGGAGCGTCTTGAAACACTCGCTGCGGATTTGAAGCTCGGGGATGGGGTGGAGTTTCTCGGATACATGGAAGATGTGGCTGATGTTCTGAATCAGGGAAGACTCTGTATTCTGACCTCCCGGTCGGAAGGGTTTCCCATTTCGATTCTGGAAGCGATGGCATGCGGGCTGCCGTGCATCGTTTCCAATGTAGGTGATATGGCGGAAGTGGCGAAGCACGACTGGAACGCCATGGTAATCGACGACTGCGAAGATGCTCCAGCTTTCGCTGCGGCTCTTTTGGCCGTTCTTGGTAATGCGGAGCGGGAATCACGTCTTTCCAGGAACGCGCTCCGCGTTCGAGAAACCCACTCATTCGAGGCAGCAAGTCAGGCATGGGCTGAAGTGCTGGAGAAAATGTCCCCCAAGTAGCTCTGCTCCTGTGAGGCAAGAATGACAATCCGGACTCGATCAACCATGCCCGTTCTGCGCGTTTTTGTTCTGCTCGTTCCATCCATTCTTGTTCTTGTCGTCCTCGAATTGATTCTGGGAGTGACTGAGTCCCGATGGTCCGGCAGCGCCGGGCTCGCCCCCGATTTCGTGCTCGACCGGCAGGGAGGATTGTTCGAGATCCAGAGGCGTATCGCCGAGGAGGCGGGAACGGCTGCCGGAAAGGTCCTCGCGTCCGAGAGAATGTACCGGTGGGATCGTGATCTCTTCTGGCGGCTCCACCCGAACCTCGACCTTCCCGCCAGGAACTACCTCGTACCGAAAGAGTGGGGGGACCCTCCCACGTTTCCGATTCGAACGAACGCCGCGGGAATGAGAGAGGAGGAGAGCTGGAGAGAGGGGAGTGCCGTCCGCATTCTCTGCATGGGAAACTCGTGCACATTCGGGTGGGGAATCGCGCGGGATGAGACGTATACGGCACAGCTGGATGCTCTCTTTGCCGCCCGTCCTGTCGGTTTCGATGTCGATGCACGGAACGCGGGCATTCCCGGCTACACATCTCATCAGGGGCTCCTGTTCTATCGCTCTGATCTCGCTTCGTTCGAGTCGGACGTAGTGATCATTTCATTCGGGTTCAATGATTCTCGCCTGGCGACTCAATCCGATGAAGTGATTCAGATTGCCCGGTCATCGTTTGGCGGTCGCCTGGGAGCCTACGCCGGGCGGCTCAGGATCTACCGATTTCTGGAATCATTGTTTCTCAAGGGGAAGTCGGCAGTGAACGAGGCAGGCCGGACTCCGCGAGTATCGATCGAGAACTACGAACAGAATCTGCGTAACCTCATTTCCGATGTGAGGGCCGGAGGGGCGGAGCCGGTACTGCTCGCGCTCGTCATGCCTCCCGAGTATCGCGATGCCATGACACGTGTTTCTGTAGAGCAAGACGTGGTTCTGGTCGACCCCATGCCGGTCGTCGCCTCTCTCGTAAAGGTTTTCGCCGATGGGGAAACTCCCCCGGGCTTCGAAAACTTGGCTGTTCCGCCTTACGATCCAGACGCCGATCCGCGGACGGCGCTCTTCGCGGATCCGATCCACCCGAATCCTGCCGGCAACTATGTGATCGCCGCCAGGATCTACCAGCAGCTGATCGAGCAGGGTGTGCTGGAAAGGGCCTATCCAGACAGTTGATCAGAGCACCGATCGTTCGGTACCATGTAGAGTCATGAAGATTTCCCTTACATTTGTCGCGGCGATCGCGCTTACCCTGGCCGGCGCCGTTCCTGATGCGGATGCTCTCGAGGCGGCTGCAGATAGAGACAGCCGTTCCGTTGCCGGTCCGCCGCCGCTGGCCGGTTTTGTGGCGCATGTCCTTGTAGAGGGGGGTATCTCGCTCTCCTGGACGTTTTCCGAGGACACTACAGCGATTCAGGGTGTCCGGATTCGGTACTCCACGTCGGATTTCCCGAGCCTCCCGGATGACGGCCTCCCCGTACCTGAGAGTGGCTCCGGCGAAGAGCCTGGTGAGTTTCCGGGATGGCCGGGGAGCTCGCGCGACTTCATCCATATGGGAATCGATGATTCCAGAAGGTACTTTTACTCCGCTTTCGTTTTCGATGATGCGCGGCGTTATTCACAGGCGGCGGAAACGGCCGCCGACGCATGGGACACCACCACTCCTGACCCGGTCGAAGAGGCGAGCGCGGTAGGGGGGGACGGCCGTGTCACACTCACCTGGCGGAACCCCGGTTCCGGCGACTTCTACGGGACTTTGATTCGATACAGTCTGGACCGCTTCCCCCCATCCTACGAAGATGATCTGCCGGTCGAAAACGGGCAGAACGGACTCTTCGTCGGCATCCCCGGAGACACTCTCACATTCGTTCACAAACCGGTAACGAACGGGAAGCATCACCGTTATCGATTCTTCTCGATCGATCGGTCGAACAATGTCGATACACTCGGCGCGACCGCCTCCGCTTTTCCGTCAGACCCGGGGCCTCCCGGTAACGTCATCGACTTTCAGATTGCGGAGCAGGACGGCCGTCTCGTTCTGCACTGGACGAATCCGAATGACGACGATTTCGAAGGGACGTTGATTCGGTTTTCCGATTCCCGCGTGATCGGGAGCGTGACCGACGGCGATCCGGTGCCGAACGGGAACGATGGTCTCTTTCACGGCCTTCCCTCCTCAGTCGATTCCTTCGTTCACGAAGGACTTGTTTACGGCAAGACTTATCATTACGGCGCTTTTGCATTTGACGAGGTACCGCAATACGGGGAGGTCATCTCCCGTTCCGGTTCGCCGATGGATCTGACCCCTCCCATGGTGACAGTCGGCGTTCTTCAGAATCCGTTTCTCACCGAACGACTCGATCTCGTCATTGTTTCATCCGAACCGCTTGCTTCCGGTGAGATGCGACTGGTACGGAACGATTTTGTGATCGATACGCTCTTGCTCGCTCCCCTCGATGAAGCGGGAATGGTCTGGAAAGGGGATTTCACGCTGGTAGAAGATGGCGCGATCCGTCTTCTGGCGACGGCAGTCGATTCGGCCGGCAACGAAGGGGAGGGGGAGTCCGAATTCAGCGCGGTCCGCCTGTTGAAAGACCATGAAGGCTTTGTCGCTGATCCTGGCGGCTCGATTCTGGTGGAGGTCCCATCCGGCGGATTGCCTTACGATGTCTGGGCTCTCATCGTGCCGGATAATCGCGCTCCAGAGACTTATGTTCTCCATCCTCGCGATCTCCTGCTCAGCCGGCGTGCACTGCTCCGTATCAAGATCCCGCCCGGTTCAGCCGGCGGATTCGATGAAGATCCCTGTATCATTCGCGATCTCGATCGAGAACGGGACCTGGAGACATGGATCGATCACAAACGGGGGGAAGTGGTCGCCCTGATTCAGGAGTTCGGGAGGTTTGCGCTTTCGGAGGGGGCCGCCGTTCGGCCGCCGGCACTCGACGGACATTACCTTGCGCTTCACTCGAACCGGCCGAACCCGTTCAACCCGTCAACGACAATCCGATATGAGCTCCGGTCCCGGGGCCGGGTGCGCATAGAGATTTACGATGTGACCGGCCGATTGATCCGTCTTCTGGTCGATGAGAACGCTTTCCCCGGCCAGAGAGAAGTCGTGTGGAATGGCCTCGATGGAAGGGGCCGCGATGTGCCGAGCGGTGTATACGTTTATCTGGTAAAGACACCGGTTCGGGAAGTCTCGGGGCGGATGACCCTTATTCGTTGATCATGCGTTCGTAGAGTTCGAGCAGTCGATCTCGATGGGTCGCCGGGCTGTAGATCGTCTCCATCCTCTTTCGCGCTTCCCGGCCCATTTTCCTTGCCCGGTCGGGGTGATCGGCCAGCTCCGCTATCGCTCCCGCCAGCTCTTCGGAGTCGCCTGACCGGACGAGAATCCCCGTTTCTCCATCCACCACCATCTCCGGAATCCCGCCCCGGGCTGCCCCGATCACCGGTTTTCCGAACGCAAATGCTTCGTACATGACGACAGGGGAATTGTCGTCGTACTCTGATGGCAAGAGAAGTGCCCGGCATCGCCGCATCGCCTCGCCCAGTTCCTTCGTCCCGAGATGGCCGGCAAACCGGATCCTGTCGAGCCCGTACCGGGTAGCTTCTTCTTCCCGCATCCCCCTCTCCGGTCCTTCTCCTGCAACGACGATTTTCACATCGGGCCTCGCCCGGGCCGCCTCGATCAGAACGCCGAGTCCTTTCTCATGAGAGAGGCGTCCGGCGAAAAGAAAGTAGCCGTCATCTTCGTAACATGGTTCGAATTGATCGATGTCGATCGTAAGTGGAATCGGGATGATCCGCTCGCCGTCGATTCCCCATTTCACCATGGTCTCTTTAAGAAAGAGGGAGGGAGAATGATAGAGATCGATTCCTTTTCTGTAGAGCCCGGTAAGGGAGTAGGCGGTCGCCTCGGCGGCGGCGACCAGACTGGCGGCACGGCTCCCGAGAAGACACTTGTAGCGAACGGCGTTCCAGTATCGATGAGGGAAGCAGGAGTCGCACGGTTTGCCGTCCCGGAACAGACGGTAGTTCGGGCAGATCAGTTTGTAGTCGTGAAGTGACTGGAGAATGGGAACCCCCTCTTCAACAAGGGCGCGGACGACCGATCCCGAAAGTTGGTGGGCGATATTATGAAGATGGGCCACATCGGGGCGAAAACGCCGCACGATTTCCTTCGTTCGCTTGAACGCCTCCCCGTTCCATATGACCTTTCCGGCCAGCCGAATCCGGTCGAACGTGGACAGGTCATCCCGATAATCGATGTCGGGGAGGAAGAACTCGGAAAAAGGTGATGGTTCGTTACGCGGGTTCGACATGGCGAGATGGGCCACATCATGCCCCGCCTCTTCGAGAAGACGGCACACTTCGAAGAGATAGCGCTCCGACCCTCCTCGCAGATAGAAGTACTTGTTGATCTGGAGGATTCTCATGAGCCTCTACTCTTTACTGGTCTGTCGCCGGAAGTAGTCCGTGTAATCGGCGACAGACCGATCGAGAGTGAACAGATCTTCGATCCGCGACCTTGCCGCGCGACCGAGGGAAGCGGCATGTTCGGAATCACCGAGAATGCGGGAAAACGCCTCTGATAGCGCAACCGGATTGCCGGGCGGAACGAGATAACCGGTCTCGCCGTCGAGCACGAGGTCGCGGGCACTCCCGACGTCGGTGTTTACCGTGGGGAGACCGCAGGCCATCCCCTCCATCGTCGAAATGGGCAGAGTCTCCCGAAAGGGGTGAGACGAGAGCGCTAGAAGGTCGAAATGCGGCAGGAGCTCCGGCAGATCCCTTCGGATGCCGAGCAGTACGACGCTTTCCCGCAGCCCCGCTGCTCCGATTCTCTCCTTTAATCTTTCTCTCTCCGGTCCGTCACCGATGATGAAGTAACGGGAATCGGGGAATCGCTTTCGAGTGATACCGGCCGCCTCGATGAAGACTTCGTGTCCTTTCTCCGGTGTGAGCGAGGCGACAATGGCGATACGCCGGGCGGACGCCCCCCCTTCGGGAAACGGGGGGAGATCGACTTTGGGACGGGGCTTGAATTTCCGGTGATCCACGCCGTTGAAGATCGTCTTCAGAAGTGGCTCAGGGAGGCCTTCGTCCCGAACGAGGTAGCGGCGCTGCGTTTCCGCACAGGCGATGATGCCATCCAGCCGGCGGAGCAAAAAGAGCTGGCTCCGCCTGAAGAGTTTGCCGCCCCCCCACTTCCCGGTGGAATGGACGGATGTGATGCGCCGTCCGATCCGGAGCCGGCCGGCAATGTATTCCCCGGCGAGGAGCGCATTCCGTCCGGTTTCGACGAAGAGAGCGTCAAACCGCTTCCCCCGGTACTCCCGGACGATTCGCCCCGGCGCGGCCACATCATATTTGCCCCGCAGGAAACCGCTCTTTACGGGAACTCCGCACTTTTCCAGTTCGGGCGCGAGCTTTCCCCCGTCCTTCAGGAAGCAGGCGTCGACCTGGATTCCGTTTGCGCTCATGCCGCGAAACACTTCGAGCATCAGTTGCTCGTAGCCCCCGACACCAAACGAGTTTCCCAGGAACAGGATGTTCATGCGATCCGACACCTCCTACCAGTCACATAATGCCACAGGGAGGGGTGGATGCCGAATCCGGAATGAAGGGAGCGGGGGATTTCTCGCTCTTGTGCATAGCGAGGGTGGTCCGCTACCATCACAGGTTATGCGAATGTCCAACTACCTGCGAAACGGATTTATCTGCCTCGACATGCAGACTCGTATCGATCCGCCCGAGGAAGATGACTACGACAAAGACGGATACATAGCGCGCGTGAAGAAGAGCGTGATCACCGAGATCACCGAGCTCCTCTATGCCACCGGTCGCGTGGATAATCAGAATCGCCTATTCAACGATCTCTGGAATCGGGAAAAGAAAGCGAGTACGGCGATCGGACACGGGATCGCCGTCCCCCATATCCGTTCGAAGAAGGTGCGCGACTGTATGCTCGGATTCTGCCGGTCGATCGAGGGATACGAGTTCGACGCCCCGGACGGCGAACGGGTTCACTTTTTTATCGTTGTGGTCGGATCCGCTTTTGAACCTGAACGCTATATCAAGGTCTACAAAGAGATCGCGAATATGTTCCGATTCGACGGTGTGCGGGCCGCCCTCCATGAGACCTGGTCAGAGTCCGACGTGTACCGGATATTTGACGGTAATTTCTAACCCGGACACTATCCTCTATGGGCCATCTTGTTTTCCGCCTTGATCGGTCCGTTCGAGATGAAGCACGTTCATTGTGGAGATGCGCTGTAGGCGCAACAGGCGGAAACCGGAGCGGGCGGCGTAGAAGTCGGCGGAGTTCACCTGGACATAGGGCACTTCGAGGAAATCCTTGATGCGTGTGCAGACCTCCTGTCTCGGGAGGATCTTCCCTCCCATGGCAGAGCGGGCCTGGATCATCGCGCCGGTGAGGAAGGAGACCGCTCGGCGCCAGGGTGGGAACTCCCACGCATCATGGAGGCCCCGCAGCTTCGTGGGAAGCGTTCCGGGACTGTAGACGCCGAGGAGCAACTCCCCTCCCGGACGGAGGACGCCTGCGATCTGGTCGAGGATCCGGTGCGGTTGCGGCAGGTGGTGAATCACGCCCACACACAGGATCCGGTCGAACGATCCGGGCCGGAACGGCAGACGGCGGATGTCCCCGCGCACCCGGTGTCCGGAGGTGATCCTCGACAGAACGTTTCGCGAGATGTCAAAGAAGATGGGGGGCGGCCGGTGGTCGCGGAGCGATGTGTGGAGCAGGGACTGGCCGCAGCCGAAGTCACCGATCCTCTCGCCCGGGGAGGGATCGAGCAGGCGATGATAGGCGGTGTGGCTTCCCTGTGAAGGGAAGATCAGCTCCTCGTAGAAGTCGGCGACAGCTCGGACGATCCGTTCTTCCTCCGCGCTCCCGTCGTCCTTCGGGTCCGCCAATGGAAAAAGAGGCATCGGACTCTCCTGGCTATTGTCCACGCTCGATCCGAAGGCCGGTGCCATCGCGCACCGCTGTCCAAACCTCGGCGTCATCTGCCGCCGGACCGTCCACGCGGATCGTTCCCGTCTCCTCCCGGAGGTGCGATCGGTGCCTGCGGTCCCACCAGTCGGCGATTTCCGCGGCAGTCGCAACCCATCCTCCCTCCGTCCCCGTGACCTCATCCACGACCTTGCGATAATCGTCCATCCGCTCCTGTTCAAGGTTGTAATCGGGATGGAATAGGAAGTTCGCGAGCCCCCCCCGCTCCACGACCCACCGGAACTTCTCCGACATTCCCTGGACGGTGTCCTTTCGGAGCAGGTTGATCAGATGGTGGTCCATCGGCATTGTGATCGGCAATTCCAGGACGCGGTCGTCCAGGTAGTACGGAAGGACCATGCCGACACCGCCGTATTGCGGCTCGAGGATCGCCGTGTCCATGTAGGATGTGTCGTAGCGGATCTCAAGCCGGGTGATCCAGTCGGCGTTTCGGTAGAGCGCCGGCGAGCGGAATCCGACTGCCTCCCACTCACGGATGTATCGGTTGATGAGCGGAACACGGCGCATGAACTCCGCCTCGCTCGCGAAGAGCTTCCCGTCGTGATTGAGACCATGGACACCGATCTCGTGGCCACGATCCCGGAGCGAGGCGAAATCGGATGACTTGACCGGGTAGCGTTCGGGCACGATGTACCACGTCGACCGAATCCCGTACTCCTCCTCAATGCCCGCCATTCGGTCCATCGCGCGAAGCCCGGCGGTCATCTCCACATCGTGTGTGAAGCATGCGGCCCATCGATATCCCTTCGGCCAGAAACCGATGAAGGGCGTACGCTCGAGGCCGGCGGCATCCAGGAGGCACCCGAGCGCGGCTTGGAGGAGATGGTCGACCGAATCGTCGCCCGGCCACGCGGGGTAGACCGATTTCCGCATCCGGGAGTTGGCGTTCATGCGCTGGGCGGCGAGCTGGGCAGATCGGGGCATGAGCGGCTTGAGCAAGTAGTAGGCGGTCTTGAGGAGGCGGGTCTTGGCGCCTTCGGCGGCGACTGCGCCCGTGTAGCGTTCGAGCTGAACGCTCTCGATTGACACGTCGGGCCGGAAGGGGGTTTTTTCGTCGTCGGTGGTGAACGGCGACCCGGGATCCGCGGTGTCCGAAGGATGAATCCAGATCGTCCTGCCGCAGAACCGGCTCAGTTGAGGAACGGCGTCCGGCGGAAGCGAGCCCCCCTGCCACGGCCGGTAACTCTTCTCGAGCGGCTGTGGAAGCTTCCAATGGTCGAGAAGTCTCGACATGCCAATCACCCTCTCGCGGTGACCCGATACGACTCAAGGAACACGACGTCTACAGCGCCTCGGAGAAGCTCGGAGACCGTATCCGTAGGGCTCCCCACAATCGGTTCCTCGTGCTTATTGAAGCTGGTGTTGATCGCTAGCGGCAGTCCCGTTTTCTCCCTATGCGCTGCGAGCGCGGCATGGAGGTATGGGTCGACCGACTTCGAGACGGTCTGCGGACGCGCGGTTCCATCGATGTGGACCACGCCGGCCGCCTTCTCCTTGCATAGCGGCGTGCAGTGCGTGCAGATCGTCATGAACTGGCACGGGTAGGAAACGCCCTCGAAATCGTCGAAGTACTCGGCGGCATGTTCCTCCATGATGATCGGGGCGAACGGCATGAACTCGGTGCGGCCGAGCCGCTTATTGAGCCAGTCCATCATTTCTGCGTCGTTCGGTTCGGCGAGGATACTGCGGTGCCCGAGCGCGCGCGGCCCGAATTCCATCCGCCCCTGGAAGAGCCCCACGACTTTCTTCTCTGCGAGCGCTTCGCCGATCGCGTCTGCTGGGTTCTCGAGCTTCTCCCAGCGGATCCCCTTCGAGACCTCGAGCTCTGCCTGGATCTGCGCATCCGTGAACTCGTCGCCCCAGTAGACATCGGGCAGTTTTCGAACCGGGAGCCCGCCGCCCTGGTCACCGTGGTAGAGCCAGGCGCTTCCGATCGTGATCCCGCCATCCCCCATGTGCGGGAAGACGAAAACGCTGTCCACCCCCTCGATCTCGCGGATGCGCAGGTTGGTGCGTACGTTCGCGAACGTCCCGCCGACGAGTGCGATGTCGTGGAGATCGTGGCGCGCGACCGCTTCGCGCACTGTGCTGACGAACACTTCGTCGAGGATTCGTTGCGCCCCCGCCGAAAGCTCCTGGATGTCGAGGTGTTTTACCTTCTTTCGGACGAGTTGGTACGCGTCCTGGAACGCCCGCTGCCCCTTGTTCAGGAGTCCGCCCGTCTTCTCGTTGTATGCGAACAACTCGGAGAGGATCGCGTACGCCTGGTCACCGGACGAGTACGCGGCCAGCCCAGTGATCTTGCCGCCGTGCCGCTCCGGATTGAAGCCACAGATTTGTGTGATGATCTCCCAGAAAATCCCCGCCGAGTTCAGCTTGGAGAAGGTCGTCTCATTGGTGAGATTGCCGTTCCGGCCGATGTAGATTCCCCCCGAGATTCCGTCCCCTCCACCGTCCGAGGAAATGATCAGCGCCGGATCTTTGCCGCAAGCATAGTACGCGGATGCCGCGTGGGACATGTGGTGATTCATGTAGTGGACCGACCCCGTGATCCCAAGCTCCTTCAAGTTCTGTTCGAGCTCCTCCTTGTTCTGGCTCATGAGTTTCATGAGCTGGAGTGAGCCGTACGCGGCGAGTTTGCTGTTCATCAGAGGTCCGAATGAGCGGGCGAGGACGGAGAATACCTTCTGGTGGAGGCGCGGCTGCGCAGCGTAATCGTACGCCGATTCCGTGTTCTCCACCATCGCCTCGAAGCCGGCGGTGACTACCGCGATGTCGGATGGTCTGACACCTGTGTGCCGGAACATCTTCTCGAGCGCCAGGAACGGGAACCCGAAGTGAAGCTTTCGCCGCGAGTACCGTTCCTCGTTGGCGGCGAACAGGACTTCGGTGCCGTCGATCAGCGCGACACCCGCGTCCTTTCCGTCGTGCAAGCCGAGCACTAGCATAGAGATACCTCAATAGGTTGATGGTGTTGAAATCCCATGCAGTTTAGCGAAAATTGAAGGAAGTGGTCAAGGCTCATAATCCGCCGGTAGTGGTCGCTTACCGGCCGGGCGATCAATTTTGCGCTCCGTTATTACGTCGAGCTATCTGGTCAGACAAGGCCCGGGCTCCCGCGAGCAACATCAGCCGGGCTCGACGGCCTTCAGGGGCTCGCACCGTCGTGATCAGTTGATCAAAAACAATGCTCCGCAACCGACACCGCCCATGCCAACGCCCCACTCTTCCCGGCTATGGATGCTGAGTTCAACCCGGGCGGACTGTTTGCCAAAGCAAGGATCCGGCGACGCGCCGTGAGCAAAGTCTGCAACGATTCTCTAGTTGCCGCCACACGGATTCAAAAACGGTTCGAGTGGTACACCACCCGGACGGCATCGCCGGGAAAGGGGCTCGGGCACTCCCAGCCCCGGCAGTTCCAGCTCCCGCAACGGTTCCCGGATCACTCTTTTCCGATTCGAACTGGAACTGAAGGATTCCTTGTGGCATCGTTTGCCGTACCTCGTTAGGTTGTTGTGGTCGGATCCGCTTTTGAACCTGGGCGCTATATCAAGGTCTACAAAGAGATCGCGAATATGTTCCGATTCGACGGTGTGCGGGCCGCCCTCCATGAGACCTGGTCAGAGTCCGACGTGTACCGGATATTTGACGGGAATTATTAGGAAACCGCTCTACAATTCCTTGCCCAGAAATGCCAGTGCCTTGTCCTTGTCCGAAGTCATGTAGAGATGGAGAAAAAGGCCGCGGGTGCTTCCCGGCACGTGAATCACATGAATCGTATTGGCCTGCCGTGCCGCTTCCGGAAGAAGGGCGGCAAGCACGTTCGGCGCCCCTCGCATGAACTTCTCATTGAAGATGTTCTTCTCTTCGTCGGGGTAGAGTGGAAGATAGAAGATACTTGCCTCGGTCAGATCCTGGAAGAAGTGCGTGCCGAACGAGACATCGGGAGTGTAGGCCCCCTGGCTCCGCGCCATTTCAATAAGGGCAAGCGTGTGATTGATGTCGCCATACTGAACGCGGACACCCAGGTTAATGTCATTGGATCCCCACCTGCCCGGCCCGAGTAGAATGAAGCGCTTCCCTTTCAGTCGATGATTGAGCTGGCCCACCACTTTCCCGATACTGATTTTGCTGTTCAGCGTCTCCAGCTTGTCGTAGTCGAGCGGGTCGATGTAGATGATGTACTCTATATTTTCCACTTTCCCGGTCTGGACGTATTTCGATGCGCTGAAGATCTTTCGTTTGTTCGGTATGTTCACGGGGATTTTTACTTCGACTGATTCGTCTCTCTGGCCCTGGGGGCGACATTGAAGCAGGTAGAGCTTTTCTCCGTCGTAGGCGAATTCCATGTCCACCGGCCAGCCGTAAGCATCCTCCAGTGATTGAAGCAGCTCACGCATAAGCGCGGGGAACGGGCCGTTCAGCAGTCCGTCAAACGTAACAACCAGGCTGGTCGCGGGAGCGTTGATCAGACGGGTGGCGGGCGACTGGATCATTCCATGGTCGCGGATCGAAATGATCCGGAAGAGATCGGGCGGTTCATCCGCGCCGAGAATCTCGCGGGCGGGGATTGTCCGGAAATGATTCTGCTCCATGTCGACCACATCGACAAACTTCTGGGAGTAGCGGACCACATCGTCAGCGGAGACTTCGGGACGAAGATCGGGCATGCCGAGAGGGACCATCCGTGGATAGTCGCCGCCTACTCGATCGACCGCGCGCGTACCGAGCCCGAGTACGATCCGAAGCAACCCGTCCTCCCGCTTGATCCGCGGAGTCCACCTCCACTCGTTCCGTGAAAAGGCAACCCCCGCCCAGGAGGGGAGGAAGTACTTGCCGTATTTCTTGCCGACCACCTTCTGGATCATGATCCCCATCTGCTCGTCGTAATCGATCAGGTTACGATCCGAGCGATACAGGATAGGATCCGGGCTGATTGTCGATGCGTACACTTCCGCTATCGCGCCGACCAGATCCTGCAGCCTGTCTTCCAGCCGTCCCTGATTGGCAACATAAATGGACTGATACTTGCCGCAAAAAGCCGACCCGAAGTTGTCCTCCAGAAGGCTCGACGATCGAACAATAAGCGGGTGCTCTCCGATCTGCTCGAGCAGCTCTCGGAGTTGCTGCTGGATGTAGGTTGAGAAATTACCGTTCTTGAAGACCTCACGAATCAACGGGTAAGCTTTCTTGATCTCCTCGATCGGCTTGTACTTGATGTCGTAATATTCCATGAGATCATTCTGCTGCACGAAGTCGACGAATAGATCGGATCGGAGGAACCAGGTCTCGGGTGTGGCGATCTCGAACGCCGGCTCCTCTTTTCGAGTTTTGAGATGCTCGCCAATAATCTTTTCGGCGAGGATTACGCCGGCTGCTTTGCCCCCGATCTTCCCGAGGCCGCCGCGGGGGCCGATCGTATTCCTCATGATGGGCAGGAGGTCGCACACAGACACGAAATGCCTCGCCACGCCGATATACTCGAGCTGGTCGCTGATGAGCTTGCGGATCATACGGACACGGACGCTGGTCGGCTCGGGAAGCAGATCCTTTTGCGGAATCCCCTCGCGGGAGGCGCAGAATTCCTCCACTTTCTGGTGAAGCAGGGCGAATGAGGCACCCGGCATGCTCGACACATCTTCGATCGTCTGCGCACGCTGGGATTTGGTGGCGGAGAGAACGACGGCGTCTACATCTTCGGGCGAGAGATAGCGGCCTGAGTAGTGCTCCACCATGGAGAAGACGGCGTCCCGTTCATCGGAGTCCCACCGCTTTCCGATCCCCCGGTTCAGGTCGATTTCCTCGACGAGAGTGTCTTTCGCCTGGCGATAGATGTCGTCGATCGTGATAGAGCCGCGGGTATGCAGCAGAACAAGCAGGCCCCGATAGATCTTGCCCGTGCTCCCCTCATACGATCGGAGGTGCTCGCGAAGACGTCGCAGCGTTTTGTTGGTGACCGTCATTTATTGCCGGGCCTCAGCGTTTGACAGCGGGCTGCCGGGACGGGATCAGACCCAGCCGCGTAGCTTGACCGCCTCGACTACACGTGAGACGGCCACAATGTAAGCGGCGAGCCGTGGATGGACCTTCTCACGCACGTACATATCGTACACGTCGTGGAACGCCTTCGTCATCTTCTCGTCTAAACGCTCGTGGACCTGCTCCACCGGCCAGTAGTAGTTGTAAGTGTTCTGGACCTGCTCAAAATAGGAAACAGTGACGCCCCCCGCATTGGCGAGAAAATCGGGAATTACGAAATTCCCCTGCTCATGCAGAAGCTTGTCCGCTTTCGGTGTGGTCGGTCCGTTCGCGAGCTCGCAGATGATTCGGGCTTTGATGTTCGGGGCGTTCTGCGCCGTGATTGCGTTTTCGAGTGCTGCCGGAAAGAGCACGGTACAATCGAGTTCGAGCAGTTCCTCATTGGTGATCGGCTTCGATCCGGGAAACCCTTCGACCCGTCCAGTGGTCAGTTTGTGCTCCACCAATGCCTTGGCGTCCATGCCGTCCGGGTTCTGCACGCCGCCGCGGGAATCGGACGCGGCGATCACTTTGAGGCCGAGAAGCTCTTCAGCGAGGGTAGCGCCGAACTGTCCGGCGTTCCCGAAACCCTGGACAGCAGCCGTGCCGCCATTCAGGTCGATCTCCAGCCTTTTGGCCGCTTCGCGGGTCACATACATGCCTCCCCGGGCGGTCGCGTCACCGCGACCCTGTGATCCACCGAGCGGAATCGGTTTGCCCGTAATGACTCCGGGGTGCGCCTCTTTCTCGATCGTTTCGAACTCATCCATCATCCAGGCCATGATCTGCGGCGTCGTATAGACATCAGGCGCCGGCACATCACGGGTGACACCGAGGATCGCGCCTACCTGTCGGATATATCCGCGTGCGAGGCGCTCCTGCTCCCCTCGGGAGAGCTCTTTGGGGTTACATGTGACCCCCCCCTTGGCGCCTCCGAGAGGAATATCTACTACCGCCGTCTTCCAGGTCATCCACGCGGCGAGCGCGCGAACTGTATCGATCGTTTCGTCGGGATGCCAGCGGAGCCCCCCTTTAGTCGGCCCCCGGCTGTTGTTGTATTGCACACGGTAGCCGCGAAACACTTTGAACGAGCCGTCGTCCATACGGACGGGCAGAGAAACGACAAACTCGCGCATGGGCCAGCGGAGGAGTTCTCGCGTAGCCTCGTCCAGGCCGAGCATTTCGGCCGCTTCATCGAACTGTTCCTGGGCAACCGTAAACGGATTGTATTCAGTGGTTGTCATGGTCGAGGCCTCCGCACCTGAGTGCGATCTAAGAGTTTTCACGGGGCGGATATCACAACCCGGGCGGGTTCGAGTCCCCGCCATACTGTCGTCCTGGAACGGCAAAAGTCAAGGAAGGGAGGGGGTGGGTGTCTCTTTCCTTGATCGGGGGACCGGGAGTGCTAGATTCCGTTTCTCGCTTTACCCCATGAATATCAATCGATTGGGGGGACGGAACTCTTTGTGATTCAAAGTCAAGATACCCTTGCCTCTCAGAATTCCTTTCCGAGGTCGATCCTTCGTAACGAAGTTGTCCTATGCGGCGTGGCCGGTCAGGCCGATGGGCGTGCCTGCCTTTGAATTCTGGCTGGCCTCGTGCCTGTATGCCGGCCTCCTGTAGCGGCCATGGTTCCGTTCTCTCCCCGCCTGGATTATGTAAACCTGACTCTCGAATTGAGAGTGACTCGCCGGTCAACTATTAGCCCTGATTCCGTTTTCTGGGGCTCGGGGGCAGAGTTCCGGAGCCGGCCTCAGATTGCTGCGAGGGTGACGGGCTAGCGATGAGAGGTGAAGGGGACCAGGTGAGCGCATACGTCTCACCGGCCGACCCCGGGAAACGCGGGGTGGAAAATCAGGAAAATAAATCTTCCATGGAAGATAAAATGGAACTATATTACTCAAGATCATGAGTGAGAGTGGATTTCAGAGAAAAATCAGGCAGACGAAGCCGTTCAGGTCGGAAGAGACGGAGGCTCTCGTCGCTCTGTTCTACACGGCCGATCGTGTAAGGTCGGCGAGGTCGAGTCCGTTTCAGGGGGAAGGGCTCTCGCCGGAGCAGTACAATATCCTGCGCATTCTTCGGGGTGCAGGGAAAGAGGGACTTCGGACGTATCAGGTGGTCACACGGATGATCGCGAGAGCGCCGAATATTACCCGTCTCGTGGACAAGCTGGAGAAGCGGGGGCTCCTTTCCCGTGAGAAGTCGGAGTCAGACAGGCGGGTGATTGTTCTCCGTATAAGTGAACCGGGACTCGCTCTTCTGGAGCGGCTCGACCGGCCGGTGGAACAGTTTTCCCGTAAGGTCATGGCCGGTCTGGACACCAAAGATACGAAGAGATTGATCGGGCTGCTCGGGCAGCTTTGCGAAACTGTTGAACCGGCGCTCTCATGACGGGCGCATCTCATCGAAAAGGAGAAGGAATGAAAGGGACCAGATTTCTTGTAATCGCACTCGCACTGGCGATCATGTTGCCGGCGTCGGTGCCGGCGGCCAGTTGGTCGATCGATGGTAGTCATTCTTCGATCGGCTTCATGATTCGCCACCTGGGAATTTCCAAGGTGCGCGGGGAGTTCAAGGATTTTAACGGCACGATTGAATTCGACGAAAAGGACCTTTCCACGGGCTCGGTCGACATCACTATCCAGGTGGCAAGCATCGACACCCAGGATGAGAAGCGGGATGAGCACCTTCTGAGCACCGACTTCTTTGACGCGGAAAAGATGCCGACCATGACGTTCAAGAGCACAAGCATCGAGGAAACCGAAGAAGGCATGGTTCTGCATGGTGTTCTCTCGATTTATGGCAAGGAGAATGCGGTCGCGATCCCGTTCGAATTCTTCGGTGCGGCGGATGATCCCTGGGGCGGACGGCGCGCCGGCTTCGAGGGCAAAGTCACCATCAAGCGGGAAGACTTTGGTGTTGGCTGGGCTGAGATGAAATACCATCCGCCGATGGTCGGGAATGATATTGATATCAGGCTGAATCTGGAGCTGGTACTGGACAAGTAACGGGCTCCCGGCAGCCTCGCGGCGTCTTTGTTTGGGAGCATAAGAAAAAAGCCCCGCACCGAGTCGATCGGGCGGGGCTTTTACTTGATATCAGTCTGTTATGTACTCAGTCGAGACGGCTCACCTTGATAATGGTGACCGTTTCAAGCGGCACGTCCGATGGAAGCGGCCCTTTGCGTCCTGTCTTCACCAGCTTCATCTTGTCGACTACATCCATACCGTCGGTCACTTCACCGAAAACGCAATACCCGTATTTGTCTTCGTTGAAGTAGTCGAGAAAGGCGTTATCGATCACGTTGATGAAGAACTGCGAAGTAGCGGTATGGGGCGGGTTCATCCGCGCCATGGCAAGCGTGCCCCGCTTGTTACTTAAACCGTTGTTCGCTTCGTTCTGAATCGGATCACCGGTCTTCTTGCGCTTCAGGTCTTCGGTAAAACCGCCCCCCTGGATCATGAAGCCGTCGATCACGCGATGAAAGATCGTGCCATCGTAGAATTCATCATCCACGTAGGAGAGAAAGTTGGCAACACTGACAGGCGCTTCGTTCACAAACAGATCGACGGTGATGTTCCCCATCGAGGTTTCGATCAGGATGCGTTCATTCGGTTTTCTCGCCTCTTCATTCGCCACTTGTTTCTCCACGTTGGCCGGCGTCTGGGCGTTGGCGATTCCGCCTGTCAGCAGCGCCGCGGTTACAGCCGCCATAAACAATCGATTCATCAGCTTCATCTCCTTGGGTAGTCAGCCGTTATTCCGCTAATCGGCTCTTCGTAGATGGAACACGATAGCAGATGAATTAGATCCACTCAATCGTCAGGGAGCGAATATTGGGAGGGTATCGGACACGAGTCGGGCTGGGCCAGGTGGTGGGGGTGTCCTCTGGAGGAGACGGCTCCGGGGCTTCTGACCGTCGCCCCTCGTCTCGTCAATTCTCCCCAGAGGACACCCCCCCCCACCTGGCTCAGCCAGGACCGCATCTCTAGGTAGCATTTAGGGGGGAATTCCCCCTTTCATCTGCTAGTTTGGGCTCATGTTGTATCCGGCGGTCGTATTCATCTATCTGGGCGCGCTGATCGGCGTCGGCGCCTGGAAGGCCCGCAAGATCAAGAGCCAGGAGGACTTCTCCCTGGCCGGCCGGTCACTCGGCCCGATGGTTCTTTTCGGTACACTTCTGGCGACCTGGATCGGTACCGGGAGCATTTTCGGAAACGCGGAAGAGACGTATCGGATCGGCCTGGCGGCGTTCGTTCTTCCAATCGGGGGAGCGGCGGGGGTGATGGCGCTTTACTTTATTGCTGCCCGGGCGAGGCGATCGGACGCGTTTACGATCCAGGATATTCTGGAGAAGCGATTCGGGCCGGCTGCGCGGGTGATCGGCACGGTCACCCTGCTTCTCGCCTACCTGATCATCGTCTCCTATCAGTACAGGGCGGGTGCGGCGGTGCTCGACCGCATGCTTCCCGGCGATGGGGGGGGCGCTTTCGCGGTGATCGCCGTGGCCCTTTTTGTGATCCTCTACACGGCGCTCGCGGGAATGTATTCGGTCGCCTATACGGATGTGGCGAACGGCATTATTATGATGGTCGGCATCGGGGGGGCGCTTTTGCTCCTCTCCCGGCAGGGAGGAGGATTTGCCGAGACCATCGGCAAGCTCCCGCCCGATCTGCTGGTGACTACCAATGCCTATTCCAAACTCGATCTCATCGGAATCCTGTTGCCGCCGTTTCTGCTTCTTCTGGGTGACGCCAACATGTACCAGCGATTCTTCAGCGCCCGGCGCGCCGATGAAGCGAGGCGGGCGACTCTCTATCTGTTCGTGGGAGTCATCGTATTGGAAAGCATGATCGTCGGGCTCGCTCTCATCGGCCGCACCTACCTGCCGGCTCTTGATAACCCTGCCCATGTCATCGTCGAGACGGCATTCACGTTGCTCCCCCCATTCCTGGGCGCCATGCTGATCGCCGCCATTCTGGCTGTCGTAATTTCGACGGCCGATTCCTATCTGCTCGCCCCGTCGACCGCTCTTGTCAGGGATGTCTACCACCGATTCATGAAGCCCGGAGCGACAGATGCCGAGCTGGTGAAAGCCGGCCGGCTTGTCGTGGTCGCGCTCGGGCTGATCGCCCTCTTCCTTGCTTTTCAATCGACCGCCTTTTTCCGGGTCGCCCTGTTCGCGTACACGATTTACGGAGTAGGAATCACGCCGGCCCTGCTGGCCGCTCTTCTCTGGAAGGGGGCCACGCCGTCAGGCGCCCTTTCCGGAATGATTTCGGGAGTCGTTGTCGCTCTTATCTGGAAACTCGGCGGTCTGGAAGCGGCCACCGGAATCGGCGCCGTGATCCCTGCAGTCCTCATCTCCTGCACGGCGATCATAGTGGTCAGCAAAGCCACTCGCTAGCCGGGCCCGGGTCCGGAATTGCGCCCCCTTCCCTTCCCACGGCCTATCGGCTACCCTGAACGGGCCAGGAGAATTCAGTAAAAGCAGCGACCCTGTCCACGAGGAGTTCGATCCATGCCGAGACGCGGGAAAAAGCTCACCATTGAGGATCTCTTCCGATTCAAAGTGCCGCAGACCGCGAGCATTTCGCCTGATGGGGAGCAAATTGTATTTAGCGTAAAGTATTCGAACGGCAAGAAGAATAAATACAACTACCGGCTCTTTCGCATGGGATTCGATGGGGGACGGGCAGAGGCGCTTACCCGTGGTCACGTAAACGATACCGATCCACTCTGGAGCCCGAACGGCAAGCACATTGCGTTTCTTTCCGACCGCGAAGACGATACAACGAATATCTGGAGCATGCCCGCGGGGGGAGGCGAGCCTGTCCAGGTCAGCCGGTTGAAGGGGGGGCCTATCATGGGCCTCCAGTGGGCTCCCGACGGCAAGAGTCTTCTGTTCCTGCATCGACTGATGCCCAAGAAAGACCCGGAAAAGAAAAAGACCGAAGCAAGCTATAAGCATATCACCCGCTTGAATCATAAGTTTGACGGGATGGGTTTCTACTATCAGGCGCGCTGGCAGCTCTGGGTCGTTTCTTTCCCCTCAGGCACGGCTCGTCAACTGACCAAGGGTCCCTGGGATATTACGAACGCGGCATGGGCACCGAACGGCAAGAGAATCGCATTTCTCTCGAATCAGTTGGATGACAACGATAATCATCAGTTGCACTCGGATATTTTCACCATCACTCCCAAAGGCCGTTCCGTAAAGAAGATCACGAAGCGGCAAGGCCTTCGGGATTCGCTCTGCTGGTCCGCTGACAGCAAGACCATTTACTACACCGGAAACTACGCCGGACCTGGCGAGTGGATCCGACATACCATCCCCGTGAAGAGCATTCCGGCCACGGGGGGGGGAGAGAAAGTGCTCACCCCTGATATCGACAACTGGACGCTCAATATGGTCGTAACCGACACAGTGCCCGGTTTCGGTGGCGGGGTTCATCGGTACGATGAGAAAGGAGACGAGCGGATCGCCTTCTACCTCGATGAGGAGGGGGCGTGCCGGCTCTACTCCGTATCGGCGCGGGGCGGCGATATCCGGCTCGAGTTCGGTGGCGATGTAAATTCCTACGGCGTGACCGTTTCGTCCGCTACGGGAAAGGCGGCGGTGGTCGCCGCACACATGTCGGACGTCGGTGACCTCTACTCGCTTACTCTGAACGGTGACGGCGAATCAAAGAGACGGACCCGTCTGAACGACACACTCATGAACGGCCTCGCACTTTCAGAGCCTGAGGAAATCTGGTTCCGGAACGGAAAGACAAAAATTCAAGGCTGGGTGCTCAAACCTCCCGGATTCCGGAAGGATCGTAAATATCCATGTGTGCTCGAAGTGCATGGCGGGCCGATGTGCCAGTACGGCTACACGTTCTTTCATGAGATGCATCTCCTCGCCGCAGAGGGTTACATCGTAGCGTATTCCAACCCCCGCGGATCGAGCGGCCGGGGTCTCAAGTACATGAACTGCATCGAAGGAAACTGGGGCAAACTGGACTATTCCGATTGCATGGCCGTGGTCAACTCCATGGCCAGAAAACGCTATGTCGACGGGAAACGGCTCGGTATTCTCGGCGGATCGTACGGCGGTTTCATGACCACGTGGGTGGTGGGTCACACGAATCGCTTCCAAGCGGCCGTGACCCAGCGAGCCCTCGGCAACTGGACCATCCAGTTCGGGTCGAGCGACTACGGCTGGGACAACAAGTACGAACTGAACGCGCTCCCCTGGAGAAAACCGCTGCACTACCTGAAACTCTCGCCGAACTACTATGTCGATAACATCAAGACCCCTCTTCTCATTATTCATAGTGAAAACGATTTGCGCTGTCCGATTGCACAGTCGGAAGAACTCTTTACAAGCCTCAAAGTGCTCGGACGAACGACCGAGATGGTCCGGTTCGAAGGGGAATCGCACGGGTTGTCCCGTGGAGGGAAGCCGGCGAACCGGCGGGAACGGCTGAGTCGCATACTCGACTGGTTTGACAGATATCTGTAGAGAGAAAGGCCCCGGGAATTATTGACGATGATACGTGAACTGGACGATTGGATCGACGCGATCGAAGATCTGCTCGAGGATGGCGGCGAGGAAGAGGCACATGAGCTCGCTCTCGAGGCGCTCGCGGAACACCCGGACAGTGCTGAGCTGTTTGCCTATCGGGGAGACGCCGAGTGGGCGCTCGGCCATGTGCGGGAGGCGAATGAGTCGTATGAAGAGGCGATCCGCATCGCTCCCCAGGCTGCAGAACTTCTCGCGGCGATCGCAAGAATTCGTTTTTCCCTCTGCGATTTCTTTGGCGCCAGGAGGTTCGCAAAAGAATCTCTCAAGTATGAAACGAGAGCCGAGGCGCTCGATGTGATGAGCAGGCTCGCGGAGCGTTCAGGGCGCCTTGGGGAGGCAGATCGTTTGGCGGCGCAGGCGAACCTCGTAGATGATGAGATGTTCTCCAAGCCCTTCCGGATGTCGGAGGATGCATTCGAAGCGGCGGTCAATGAATCGGTCATATCGTTGCCGGAAGATTTCCAGGCGGCGATCCGGGATGGGAACGTCGCGCTGATTATCGATCCGGTTCCAGCGGAGGAACTGCTGATCGAAGAAGACCCTCCCTTCGATCCGGCGATCTTGGGACTCTACCGTGGAATACCTCTGCCGGAGCGGACCAATGGCGATCCGGTCGAGCCGGATACGATCCACATTTTCCATCACAATGTCGAGCGAGTGGCCGAAGATTTTGATGAGCTGATTCGCGAAATCGCGATCACGGTGTACCATGAACTGGGCCACTTTTTCGGGCTCAATGAAGACGAACTTACCGACCTGGACCTGGACTGAGTCAGGAATAGCTATTGAAGTCGAAACGAAAAGCGTCGCTCGTTCTAAAGGACGGCGCTGTTTTTGAAGGGCACCTGTTCGGCTCCCACACTCCCGCCGCCGGCGAAGTCGTTTTCAATACCGGTATGGTGGGCTATCCGGAAGCGATCACCGACCCATCCTACTACGGGCAGATTCTGGTTCTGACCTATCCGCTCATCGGCAATTACGGCGTCCCCTCTTTCGATCAGGACTCGTACGGCCTTCCCAGGCACTTCGAATCGGGACACGTTCAGATTCGCGGGCTCGTTACCGCCAACTATCATGGGGAGTATCATCACTGGAACGCGGCGCAGTCACTCGGAGAGTGGTTGCATTCCGAGTCTGTTCCCGGAATCTACGGCATAGACACGAGGGCGCTCGCGAGACATCTGAGGGAACGGGGAACCGTGCTCGGTAAGATCGTCGTCGATGGAGAGGCCGAGCCGGGCTGGTACGATCCCGCATCGGAAAATGTCGTCGATCGTGTCGCCCGGAAAGAGCCGGTGACCTATGGAGAGGGGGATGTTCGTATCGCCGTCATCGATTGCGGAGTGAAAAACAACATCCTGCGATGCCTGCTCCGAAGGGGGGCGGCGCTCACGGTCGTCCCCTGGGACTATGATCTCAGCCAGGTCGATTACGACGGCATTCTGATCAGTAACGGCCCGGGTGATCCGGAGCAGGTGGCGGCGCTCGGGATAAGAGTCGGCACGCTGCTCGGAGAATCGAAGCCTGTCTTCGGCATCTGTCTCGGCTGCCAGGTAGTCGGGCTCGCGGCCGGAGGGAGTACTTTCAAGCTCCCCTACGGCCATCGGGGACAGAACCAGCCGGTTGCTGAAACAGGAACAGGCAAGTGGGCGATCACCAGCCAGAATCACGGATACGCAGTAGACGGACGAAGCCTGCCCGAGGGGTGGGAGGTCTGGTTCACCAACGGCAATGACGGCACGCTGGAAGGACTCCGCATGAAGAGCGGCCTTCATCGGGCGGTGCAGTTCCATCCCGAGGCGGTCTGCGGACCGGTGGATACCGCTTATCTATTCGATGCGTTTCTGGACGAAGTGCGGAGGGCCAGAGGATGAAGCCTCCCAAACGTGTGCTCCTGCTCGGATCGGGCGGCCTCACGATCGGCCAGGCGGGTGAGTTCGACTATTCGGGTTCGCAGGCGATCAAGGCTCTCAAAGAAGAAGGTTGCGAGGTCATCCTCGTCAATCCGAATATCGCCACCATTCAGACCTCGGAAGGGCTCGCCGACAAGATCTATTTCCTGCCGCTTACCCATCACTTCGTCAAAGGTGTTATCGAGCGGGAACGGCCGGACGGCATCCTGCTCAGTTTCGGCGGCCAGACGGCGCTGAACTGCGGCGTGGAGCTCCATGAGTCGGGTGCGCTCGAGGAGCATGACGTGGCCGTGCTCGGCACTCCGATCGAAACCGTAATCGAAACCGAAGATCGTGAGCTGTTCGCCCGGCGTCTTCATGAGCTCGGCGTTCCGGTGACACCGAACGAGGCGGTCCGTTCGGTTGAAGAAGCACTGGCTGCGGCGGAACGGATCGGCTATCCCCTTCTCATGAGAGCGGCCTTTACGCTCGGCGGTCTCGGTTCTCGTTTTGTGCAGAGTCAGGATGAACTGGAGGCGGCGGCGGTAGCCGGTTTCGCTTTCTCCGGGCAGCTTCTGCTTGAACGGGCTCTGACCGGCTGGAAAGAGCTGGAATATGAAGTGATCCGTGACCGGGAGGACAACTGTATCACGGTCTGCAATATGGAGAACCTGGATCCTCTCGGCATTCATACGGGGGAATCGATCGTTGTGGCTCCGAGCCAGACGTTATCGAACGATGAGTACCATACTCTGCGGGAGACGGCGGTAAACACGATCCGCCAGCTTGGGGTAGTAGGGGAATGCAATATTCAGTTCGCCATCAATCCCGATACGGGAGATTATGTCGCCATCGAAGTGAACGCCCGGCTCTCTCGAAGCTCGGCGCTCGCCTCGAAAGCGACAGGTTATCCTCTTGCATTTGTCGCCGCGAAGCTCGCGTGCGGCAAGACCCTTCACGAGATCCCGAATTCAGTGACCCGCGCCACCACCGCCTGTTTCGAGCCGGCCCTCGACTATGTTGTCGTCAAGGTCCCTCGCTGGGACCTCGGCAAGTTCGTCCGTGCCGAGCGGGAGATCGGGAGTTCAATGAAATCGGTCGGCGAGGTGATGAGCATCGGGCGGAGCTTCGAAGAAGCACTGCAGAAGGCGCTTCGTATGGTGTCGCCCGGTGTGGAAGGGATTACCGATACCGGCCATTCGGGCGATGACCTCGAAAATGAGCTCACCAATCCGACCGATCAGAGGATTTTCGCGGTTGCCGAAGCTCTGCGACAGGATTGGAGTATCAAAAAAATCCAGAGGCTGACCGGAATCGACCCCTGGTTTCTCTATCGGATCAAGAGCATCGTCCGGCTCCGGGAGGAGATCGCCCGTCATACGCTGAAGAGCCTGCCCGATCCTGTTCTGCTGGATGCCAAACGAGCAGGCTATTCGGACCGTCAGATCAGTCGCATCCTGCAGGACGGAGAGAGAGGCGGGGCGGAGCGGAGCGCGCTCGCCGTCCGCCGTCACAGACGTGATCGGGGCGTTACGCCGGTGGTCAAACAGATCGATACGACAGCCGGGGAATTCCCGGCCGAGACCAACTATCTCTATCTGACCTATCACGGTGATGTGGACGACCTCGATTTCGGGTCTGCTGCAGCAGGGCGGAGTGAGGGGCGGGACGGAGTGATGGTGCTCGGGAGCGGCGCCTACAGAATCGGATCGAGTGTGGAGTTCGACTGGTGCTCAGTCAACTGCGTCGAATCGTTGAAACGCATGGGTTATCGGACGATCGTCGTCAATCACAACCCGGAAACGGTAAGCACCGACTACGATGTCGCTGACCGTCTTTACTTCGAGGAACTTTCGCTCGAGCGGATTCTCGATATCTGGGAAAAGGAAAACCCCCTTGGCGTCATCGTCTCCATGGGGGGGCAGACGCCGAACAACGTCGCGCTTTCGCTCGATCGCGCCGGTATCAAGATTCTGGGGACGCCCCCGTCATCGATCGATGAGGCGGAGGATCGCCATAAGTTTTCCAGGCTTCTCGACCGGCTCGGTGTCGATCAGCCTCGCTGGACAGAAGCGTCGAGTACCGATGAAGCGGTCCGGTTCGCGAACGACGTGGGCTATCCCGTGCTCGTTCGCCCGAGCTATGTGCTTTCGGGGGCTGCGATGAACGTAGCCTACCGGGATGAAGATCTTCTGGGCTACCTGGCCGAGGCGACGAGCGTCAGTCCGGAGCATCCGGTGGTGGTAAGCGAGTTCATTTCCGGGGCGAAGGAGATTGAGGTCGACGCCGTAGCGGATCACGGCGAGGTAGTTGCCTACGCTCTCGGGGAGCATGTGGAATATGCGGGGGTTCATTCGGGAGACGCGGTGATCGTCCTTCCCGCCCAGCGGGTATTTGTGGGGACTGTCAGACGGATCAAACGGATTACCAGGGAAATTGCCGCGAGCCTGAATATAACAGGGCCGTTCAATGTGCAGTATCTCGCCAAAGATGGGCGCATCCGGGTGATCGAATGCAACCTGCGGGCTTCCCGCAGTTTCCCGTTCGCATCGAAAGTGTATCGCTTGAACTTCGTCGATCTTGCTACGCGGGCCATGCTCGGGGCAACAACGGGGCAGCTCAGTCGCTCCCTCTTCGAACTTGACTATGTCGGAGTCAAGGCGCCGCAGTTCTCATTCTCCCGGCTGGCCGGTGCCGATCCTGTTCTCGGTGTCGAAATGGCGTCGACCGGAGAGGTCGCCTGTTTCGGAGACGACCTTCGTGAGGCGTTTCTCAAGTCGCTGTTATCAGTGGGATACAGGATACCGGAAAGGGGGGTGCTCCTTTCGACCGGCGCGATCGAGGAGAAAACGAAACTGCTCCCTGCGATTCACATCTTTCAGAAACTGGGGCTCAAACTCTATGCGACAGGAGGGACGGCGACTTTTCTGGAGGCAAACGGTGTTGCTGCCGATTTTATCCGCTGGCCGCTGGACAAGGAAAAGCCGAACGCCCTCGACCTTATTGCATCGGGAGAGATCGATCTCGTACTCAATATCCCCAAGTCGATCGATCGGGATGAACTGACAAACGATTATCTCATTCGAAGACATGCCGTGGATCGAGGAGTGCCCCTTCTGGTGAATGCCGAGACCGCTGCGCTTTTTGCCCAGGCGCTCGATCGGTACGGCCAGGATGACCTCAAAATTCGTGCGTGGGATGACTACGTACCCGCCGAAGACGCGATCCGGCCCGACTAGACGGGGCCTGCCCGCATAGCAAAGCGGGAAAGCCCGCCCGGACTTCCCCGCTCGTCTAAAACTCTTGCTTTCCTACTGAGCCGTCATCTTCTCTGTCCGCGAGGCGATTTTGTTGTTTTCGCCCACATGGTGCACCTCTGCTTCCGCGAGAGATGGGGCCGATCTCCGGGAGGCCACACCGGCAATCCTGCCGATCGCGATGTGAACTTCCGTTTCCGCTTTGGATGCCGCGCGGTCGATCGTGCGATAGATGCTCGGATTCGTCTCCTCGACGAGGAGGTCGTCTCCGGAATTCAGCATCACCTGCACCTGACACTTCTTGACCGCAGTTTCAAGCGGCCCCTCCGTCTCCATGATCCTCACACCCACCCAAGAGATGAACGGCGCATAGTGATCAAACGCGAAACGGAATCGACGCTCCACGCGTGTATGCATCTCCCGAGTGAGGTACTGGTTCGGACTGTACACCCGAAGGTGCATGACCACCCTCCTTCTTTCGTAAACCGGGGAGGTTTTCGAATGACCGAGTGGGATGATCTCAAGTCACTCACATACAAGTTGGCTCAAGTTTCACCCGGTGACAAGTCCGGGGGTTCCTTCTATCTATCGGCTGGACTTGCTGGAGATTGAAGGGGTAAACGAAGGAAACCAGCGGAATTCCTGTTGATTCATTGAGCAGCAGGGGGAACGCGATGACGGAAGCGTGCGATGAGGTCCTGAAATGGTCGGCCTACCCGGGGATCGGCGTCGAAACAGTAGAGATGGGTCAAACACGAGCAGTCCGATGAGCCGAAACGATCGACCGGCGAGCCTTCGATATCGGACAGAGCAGCCGCAAGATCGCACTCGTCCTTTCGTGAAGATCGAACGGGAAAAGCCTCTTCGAAACGGGCGGCGGCACGCAAGTAATCGATGTGCCAGTGGAGCTTTTTACGGGTCCGTCTGTGGCGCTCAATTCGGGCCGTGAGCCCGACCTCAGCGGAGCCGGCGTACATATACCAGCCGGCGGGAAAGAGGAGGGAGCCGAGCGCGCCGACTGTCAGGCGTCGGGTGCGGGCGAGACGAAGAAGGATCAGATAAGCGCCCTGATCGGCGAGCTCCCTGCCGAGCCGATCGACCAGGATGGGGACCTCGCGAACCTCGGGGTTGACGGTCAGGTCGGGATAAGTCCTTATGGCGGCGGCTGTTAGAAGAAGATGGGGGTGCCGTCCGGTGGTAGCGCCGGGAAATCGCGCGGCGATCCGGAAGAGCGACCTGGCAAAGGCGGGATCGGTATGCCAGTGGGGTAGAAACACCGTGGCACCGGGATCCTGGATGAGAAAAAGCACGCCGGTGGGGCGGCCTCCATCGGCCAGCTCGGCCAGTTCTTCCAGATGCCGCCGTCCCCGATTCGTCGGTGCATCCGGAAAGAGCGCGACCCCATTTTCAACCAGATTACAGGTTTTCACTTCAAGCAGCATGGTTCTATGTGATGCTTTTCCGACGGGAGAGCGGCGCTCGAGTTCGAAGTCGAATCGAGACCGACCTACCCTGACCTCTTGCCGGATCACTTTCCAATCTCGAAGCGCGGAAATTGATCGTCTCTCAATCAGTTCGCGGGTTATTCCATTGCTCAAGTGGGTATCCAGTAACCGTGTAGAGTCTCCCCTCTTCACGGCGACAGCGTTGAAGCGTGTTTTCCGAGGAGGGGCGCCGCGGGGTTGGTCTGGAGCGGGAATGAGCGAAATGGGGGTTCCGGGAAGGAGCAGCTCAGCCATCCGGCCCGGGTTAGGCAGAAACGCGTGAACGATCCGGTTGTCACTCAGGCGGGCTCGCAAGCGATACCGGTTCGGGCGGTCCACGAACGTCGCCTGAATCGGCTCGGGGAGTAGGCGAATAACATCGGACATGGATCAGCTGCCGGGGGAGAACGGCTCCTCGATCTCCCAATCAGGCTCGCCGTGATTCAGCGTTACCGCATGGGCCGTACCAAACGGCGGCGTGTCCTGCACGCCCGTCATGTGGAGAATCAGGTTGGAGACATGTGGCATATGGCCGATGACAGCCAGAGAGACCTGCACGCGGTTGATCTCTTTTGCAATCTCGAATACATCATCGTCAGGATTCAGGCCGCCCACTTTCTCGATCCGGGCACTTCTTCCGATCTTCTCGGCAAGGATTTCCGCAGTCTGCGCCGAACGGGCCTTTCCGCTGTGAAAAATCAGTCGGACTTCATAGCCGGCCTCGAAGAGCTGCTCCGCCACATCGGCCACATCTTTCCGGCCTTTTTCGGTGAGTACCTTGTTCCCGGACTGGTCCGTTCTCGCCTCACCGTGGCGCATCACGATCAATGCCATGCTGATCCTCCCTTGTTGTCCGGCCTCATTCCTTGGACGCCATTTGTCCTGGCGGCAAATCGTTTCCCATATAGTAGAGGGGACCGGTGAATCGGACAAGTCCTTCCGCGGGGTGGAAATGCGTATCCCGATGTGCTATGTTCTTTTACATACCTAGGATACAGCGCCGAGTGCCCGGCAGGGAGGTGACAAATGAAGCTGCTTGAAGATCTGATTACCAATCGACCGCTGCATGTGATCGGAGAGGACGCCACCGTGCTCGACGCGGTCAATGTGATGGATCGGTTCAACGTGGGAGCGCTTCCCATCTTGCGGGACAATCATGTTGTCGGCGTGGTATCGGAGAGGGATGTCGCCCGCCGGGTCGTGCTGAAGGGTCTTGATCCGGTGAAAACGAAGCTGAGCGAAATCATGACTCGCGACATCGTTGTCGGCATGCTCGAGGATGGGTTCGAAAAGTGTGTCGAAAAGATGCGCTCAGCCAAGGTCCGCCATCTTCCTGTGATTAAGGAGCACCGGCTGATCGGCTTCATATCCATGCGTGATCTGTTCAAGCATGAGATCCAGGTGCAGGCGGAAGAACTCAAGCACCTGAACGAGTACATCCACTTTACCCCGCCTTCGGGCTAGCGGGCGCCGACTCGCTACGCTTTTCGAGTTCTCGCGAAGCAGCCGGGTAATTTGCGAGCTCCTAACCCAGGATCGACTCAGCCCAATCGAGCCTCTCTCTGAGGATGCGTTCGAACGCCTCCCAGTTAACACTCTCGTAACCGAACTTGGCCGCTACTTCGTCGCCGGTGAATTTGTTGGCGTGCGAGAAGAGCTCACTCTTCAGGTAGGACCCCGCCTCTCGGCTTCGCCACCATGGTTTGCCGAACTTCTTGCCGAGTCCTTCGTGCATCTGCTTCGCCAGCGCGTACGAACGGGCATAATCCGCTGAGTAGAAGAACGGGTCGACGTCGGTACGGAAGCGGAGAGCCTCGCTTGGCGTCATGTCGAATCCGTAGGCGTCAGAGAAGAGTACGCGATAGGTTTCGTGCATGTCGTCGGGTGAGTCGTTCTGGTAGAGACCTTCATAAACTGAAGGATCCCCCCCGTGCAGGATGGTCTCATAGATCATTTTCGCCCCGGCATAACGCCGCACGAAGTAGAGATCCCAGAAAGCGCGATTGATAACGAGCCGGCCGATCTCCTCGTCGGTCATGAGCGGCACTTTCTCGCCTGTACTTACGAATCGGTTATAACTTCTCACGTATTCGCGATAGGATCGAAGCCAATCCGGGTCACCCCACAGGTTTTCGTAGAGTCCCGAGTACGCCTCGGTTACCGTATTATCGCCCAGCTGCTGATACTCCCAGACGTCGGTCGTTGAGCTGGCGAAGTGAACCGCGTGACCTCCCTCATGGAAGAACGTCTCATAGTCCGGGATCCCGCCGGTCGGCTTCACTGAAACGCGGACGTCCGAGCCGGGGACCATGGAATAGCAGACCGCCCGCGGGTCTTTCTTGGGATGGTTATCATCGTTTACGAAGATCTCACCCCCATCGGCGGTCGACATGTCGAGGCCGATTCCTTCCAGGAAATCCTCGAATGCCGGGATGACCAGTTCGGCCGGGAAGAATTTGTTGTAGGAGGAGACTTGAGAGAGCCGGCCGATATCGGAACGCCTGAACTCGTCGACCTCGATACCCAGGATCCACTGAACCTGATTCGCAAACAGAACGCCGTATTCTTCGTCCGTCTTTTCGATGAACTCGCCCGACATCTGTGTCAGGTCACCAAGACTCACATGGCGGAGCTCCTCGGAAAGAGCGACGTAAGACGGATACCCGAGCTCATCTACGATCCGGTGCTCTTCGGCGGTTTTCCGCTCATGGATCGGGTTAAGAACGTCACGCCAGAAATTCGATTGCAGATTCTGAATGGCGTGGCGCTTCTCGGGGTCCTGCTCGTTGTCCAGAAGACCGTCGAGATCGCGATAGGCTACATCCCCGGTCATGCCCACCATGGCCACCATGCCGTTTGCTTCGGCGTCGGCGATTTCGTCCTGGAAGTGGGCGGTCGCGAGCGCCACATGTTCGGTAATCAGGTACGCCCTCAGAAACTCGAGCGCCCGCTTTTCGTCGTCATTTTTGGAACGGGAGGCGGCCGTTCCGACCGTCTTGATCGCCTCGGGCGAAAAGAGCCTTTCATGGCCCTTGTACGATTCGCTGATTACCGACTTCTCGCCCACACAATTGGAATACCACGACAGGATTGACTGGACTGCCACGAGAGCTTCCGCCTCTTCCCGGATCTCCTCTACCGTCAAAGAGGGGGGAGGGGCGGCGCAGGAAGTGAACATGAGGGAAACGAGCGGGAGCAGAGCGAGAGCCGCGAGGGGCGCTCGCAGGGTTTTCCAAGTCCGATAGTCGAGCATGCCGAACATGATGGTAGTCCTTTCTTTCATATAAAGAGCAAAAGCGATCTAGATTTTGATGTTCAGGGTGATGGTAGCCCGATTATGTGGCCGGGGCAATGGAGAATGGGAGGGGTGTGGTGTGTTGCAAGGTGGGGCGTTGTGACGTGAACTGCCGCCAGGTTGTGCGTTGCGATTAGTTGACTGGGCGGTCACTCTCGAATTGAGAGTTGATCGGGTAAGATCGGGAATTGACGAAATGTAATGCCACTGGAAATTTCAATGGATGACTGAAGTTGCGTAGATCCTGAACCAACTGCTGCATCGGTTGTATTGATCTGTCCGTTTCTGCTAAAGTTTCACTCCCGGTGTAATCGATGGGTAGTCCGCGTCAGAAACCCGTAGATGAAGGATCAAGGCTTGGGCGATCGATCTGGATTTACACCGGAGCAGGAGCGAGCGGTGGCTGCGCTCCGAAGACTGCTGGACACTCCCCGGGAACACGACCGGAATTTCCTCGCTTCATACGCGCGAAACTATCTCCTGATTTACTTGAAAAGGGCATTTAACAACCGCTGGCCGTTCGGCGATTCATCCATCATGGAGTCTGTGGTGGATATCAAAACCAGCGAGCTTCTTCGGCCGACTAATGGCTCGGATGGGGAGATTGTGCTCTCCGGTCTGCGCCGCGAAATGACCAAGATTATGCTGAGGTGGAAGGCGGAAAGCGTCCCCGCTGAATCCTCGTATGCAGCCTCCAACGGCGAGGTCGACTTCGACAACGTCGCCGATCAGCAACTTTTAAGCGCGTTCCAGACCATTTTGCGGGGTATTGGAAAACAGGGGATTTCCCAGGAGTGGGGTCCCGAGAATCCCGAGAAGAAAAAGGTTCGCAAGGGCTTTCTCGATGTTGTACGCAGGCATCCCCAACTTACAACAGAATGGATCGGCCGGGAGCAGTTTCTGCTGAGTGATCGATCGGATACAAGGCTTCCCCCAATGGCCTACGAGAAACTAGGCGCTCTTCTACATGTTTTCGAGAAGTCTTATGGAGATGTGCTGGAGGCGCTTCTGCCTTATCTTGAACCATCGAGCACTGACGGCGGCTATGTATATGTGATGGAGCTGGTCGCACTCTACTGCGAGCTCAGGGACGGTGACTCTAGGCCGTCCGACCATGTGGCTGCCGACGACAGATTCATCCCGTTTTTGCGAGAACGGGAACGGAGGGCTCTGGAGTCCGAAGCCAAACGGCTCATTATCGATAATGACCTTGCCGTGGCTCTAGAGAAGGCTAGGAAGGGTGGTGAACCGGACGGGGATGGGGCGATCCGGCGTTTGTTCGGGAGGAGCGGAACTACCTGGGCGCGAGTAACTTCCGAGGTTGTGCTTCGGCGCTGCAAGCTGGGTTGCCCGGAGCTCGAAAGGTTCACCCAGAAGGATCTGACGATCCGGTGGCTTTCGGGCCTGTCCGACAAAACATATGACAGAGATCATAAACAGAGAATCGACTATCTGGTGAAGCGCCTTGTTCCCTGGGAAGAAGAGCGTCTTAAGAGAGAACTGGGGTAAGAGTTACAATTGACAGGTAAACTTCACACTCTTTACGAAGATCTGCTAGGCCTCATTCGGCGGGGTCAGGCGCCGGCGATCGCTCTCCTGCTCAGGCGCCGGTTTCTGTCCGAGACGCTTCAATTAGGCGAGGCGGCTTGGCTTGGATACGGACATGGCGTTGCGTTCAATCTGGCCCGTGATCTCCCCGGTACCCCGTTGGAAGGGCTGGAACTCGACGAGCTGCGCGCGGTGGTCGATGTGCTGGAGCGCGGACGGAATCTGCCGTTTCCGAGACCCGACCGGGAAGATAAGTGGCAGGAACGCTCAGCCGAGGCGATTCAATTGCTCGGGGAAGCGATCGCGCAGCTTGAAGCGGTATTGACGGGCGCTCGGCCTCGTGAGGAGTGGGGGGGAGCTGTTGGTGGTGCACCGGGGCTCTCGGATGGATTTGCGATCGTCCCGGTAGTTGCTCGAGTGGTGGGAGCCGCAAAGTCCGCGCCGATATTCCGGGATCTGGAAGCGGGGCTGCTCGTTCCGATCTGTGTTCGTGCTGAGACTCTGTTGCGAGAGACCGATCGGCCGCTTGCGAAAGATACGGAGCGCGAGACTTCATCGAAGACCATGGAGGCTTTCGAAGCGTCTCTTCAGAATCTGGCACGACTCAGGATTCCCGGGGTACCACCGTTCAAGAAATGCTTGTTCCGAGTGTCATGGGGTGTACCGGCCGGTAGCTGGGAGGGGAGGTCCGCTACACTTGGTTTCTTCCTCGCTGCGGGGGCGGCCTGGTCGGCTCAGGCTTTAAGCAGGAAGCGGCTTGGGGTCGAGCCACGTGTTGCGTTTACCGGCGGAATGACCGGAACGACAGTTACGGAGGTAGACGGGCGAACACTGGGTCATAAAATCCGCGCTGCGTTCTACTCGCCCGTGGAGCGTCTCTTCGTCCCTGAGGCGCAGCGAGAACTGGCGGAAGAGCTGGCTGCTGATCTCCGATCCCGCCATCCTGATCGTCGGTTCGAGATCAGGGGTATGACAGATGCGATCGAGGTCTGGTCTGACAGTCAGGCGGTCATGACTTGGAAGCGAAGCGCGGTATCCCTCGCAGGAACGTTTGTTCGACGGCCTGTTTTTGCAAGTGCAGTTGCTGGGGCGTTGGTTCTCGTCGCTGCCGGTATCGGGTACTCGATGTGGCAATCCTATCTGGATGCGCCCGAAGCTGTTCAAATTAAGTGGGAGGGGACAACTCTCCTGATTGAAAACCGTCACGGTCGAACCTGCGGAAGATTCCAGACAGAGCACGGCATGTGGCGGGAAATCAAGGCGGTTGGCCCAAGTGGAGAGGGTGCTCTCGGTGCCGTTTGGGATCTGGATGGGGATGGGATAGACGAGGTTGTTGCCGCCTATTGCGGGGGCGTGCGTCAAACCAATCGCCTGACTGCTCTCGATGCGTCCGGCAATCCTCTCTGGGAGATCGAATCGACGGGGGATCTTCCGGTCCCTGACAGTTCTCTCATCTGGTATAACCTCTTTCCATTTCCTGATCCCCAAGGGATGGATATCCTGGCACTCAGAAGAAGCGGCCAGGGTTCTATCTCAACTATCCAGCGAATTGACGGGAAGACCGGTAACACTGAGGGCCAGCTCTGGCATCCCGGTCACCTCGATGCCGTCTTCATCCACGACGTCAATGGGACCGGCAGAAAGGTGCATTGTATAGTCGGCCCAGACAACCGTACCGGCATGGGAATGCTTGCGATCTATGATTTAAGACAGATGAGAACTCTGCCGAAAACCGAGGGAGATTCTCTTCCCCCACCCCTTTTGGATGTAGAGATGTTCGACCATGGCCTGCTGGTGGCGATGCGATTCCCGAAAGATGTATTTTCAGAGGGACGCGCCCATTGCAGGGAGTTCTATGAGATATCCGAAGGGTTGTATCAGGTTTTTGCCCATGGAACGAACGGCTGGCGGGGAGGGATGCTCTTCGGATTGCGGTTCGATAGCGAATACCGACCAACTCTTGTGAGCGTAACTTTGCAGGACGCTCATCGACAAATGATTGTGAAGAACGACAGTACAATCACGCAGGCAGACTTCGCCAGAGAAGAGAAGCGCTTGTTAGGTGCGGTCGAGTGGTTGTCACGAGACGGATGGGCGCCGGTCAGTGTGAATCAGGGATAGGGTCATGAACTGTTGGAATGAAATCGAAATTGAGATAGCCGCGAGGAGAATCGTTGCGGCGGAGGAAGCCGGCGATGCTGTGCCCGCCGATCTCGCGTCGTTTGTACTGCATGCCGGGGAGTGCTTTCGGTGCGGTACGATTCTCGCCGAACTGCGTGATCTTGAGTGGGGAGTGAGAGGTGAGGGGGGGGGAGCAGCCGAAGATGCTCCTGTTCGGAAGTCGGTGTACGGAAAGAATCGAACCGAACCAATTATATTGAGCCTTCAGCTTCTCAAATCTGATGCAGGCGGTGAAGGGGCTGCGGGAGGATTGGACCACCAGTACAGCCTGGCCGCAGAGTCGGGCTCTGGCAACACCGACAACATTGACCGGGAGTTTACTTTCAAATCAGATGCGGGCGATATCCTGATCCGCGTCTTTCCGTCTCAATCCGGCGACCAGGCGACCGCCGTCATCCTCATGCCCGGCTCTGTTCCGGGTCTCGCTAATTCCCCTGACCTTCCTCAGGATCCCACCCGCTACGCCCTTCGTTTCGGTGATACCGAAGTGGCATTTCGCGAAAACTCCATGGCAACGTTGCCGGGACTGCCCGAGGGCGATGTGAAGCTGGTGGTTCGTTAGAGGGGAGTCAGTGGATTCGCAGACGAGCAACGTCGCCGGCTGTGAGATCGAGCGCAGCGGGCACGTACCCATGCCGCTTGTCCCTGACCCACAAACATAACTGTGTACCATCTTTTGAGACACCCATGCCGTGATAAACGGGGCGAAATGCTCCGTGGGGTATCTTGTTCGTGTACTTCGCCACAGCTGTGAGAGAGTCGCCCTTCCAGTTCATGGAGTAGATCGAGATCTCTTCCTCGACGCCCCCTGTTAACTTTTTCTGTTCCGGTGACTTTGCGTAAGGGTCTTTTGTAAAGTACTGCTTGCTGCTGTAGGAAAGCAGCAGGATGGAATCCGCGATGGGGTTGGGGATTGTTTGTCGAATTATCGTTTCTACTTCGCCGATCTGTGTAGGTGCGAGTTCGTTTTCGAGATCGATCTTGGTCAGTCGACCCTTTTTGTTCCATGTGAGTACAAAGCGACCATCGGCGTCCGGGGCGAAGCCGATGTTGTCCACTGCGGGAATCTTGGCGGAAGGCTTGGCAAGGGAGAGCGATCCCCGGAAGATCGATCCTCGAGCAAGATAGAGATAGTCATCTGACCCGATGAATGCATAGTCCTGTACGCGATCTCGTACGAGGACACGTATTTCGCCAGTACGGATGTCGATTTCACAAAGCCCCGGAGAGCCCAGATAGCAGGAAACGGTCGAATCTCGAAACGACAGAGAAGTAGCATCTTCATCCCATGTGTCAAACTCCCGCACTCCTCTACCGCCGTTCTGGATGAGTTGAAACCGCGAATCGCGAACGACCTTGGGTATGGGTTGTATGTACCCACCGAAGGGATTATAGATTATACCTGAAAGAAAAATTTCCATCCTCTGGAGAACGATGAGCAAGTCCCCGGACGGCGAGTAGGCGTAGTCTACAACAAAGTCCTCTTTCGGGACATAACCTACTTCGCGGGCCCCTCCGGCAACGGATCGCTCCATCAGGCGACCGTCGAAAGGTCTCCAGAATAGTGTAGGAGTTACAGCCCCCTGAGGGCGGAAGGAACGAGACTCGGTCGAGTCCTCGGAGTCCCAATCAGTACCATCCCAGTGATGGAGAAATGCGCTCCCCCCGCACGACAACATTGGGAGGAGCAATAAGGCCGCGAGAATTGCGGGAAGGGCCGGGCATCGGGTGGAATTGTCACTCGTCATGACAAACTCCTGGAGGCTGAAGATGATTTGAGAACTATTCTTTAGAATAGCTTCTAACGATTATCGATGGCCAGAGGAAATGTGCTTCGTGGACTGGGTCAGACACTGGGTTCGCTCGCCCGTCGGTCTACGAACATGATTCTCGGCCCATGGGCCCTCGTTGGCGCCCGATCCGTTCGGTCCCTATGAGAATACTAATGCCGAAAGCGCAGTGTTGTGGAGATTGTGGAGTCTCCGGCAATCCCGGGGAGACTCATTGCCGAAGCTAGACTCCGATCAAGCATCTGCCTCAACGTGATTCCGATCACCAAACTCAGTACCGCCGCCTTTGATCAGAGTGACACCTCAAACCCTCCTCGCGATCGCCGCTGCCACGCGATCGGCGGCGCCGTCGCCGAAACCGAGATAGAGGGCCGGTTCGATCAGCTCCAGTTCGATGAGGCGAAGCCTGCTGTCATCACCGATGACCGCGTCGACACGGGTGTAGAGGAGCGGTTTGCCGTCAAGCTCGGCGGCATCACCCGTCGCCCCTGCCACTCCCGACCCCTTTGCACTGAGATGCTGATTCGCCGCGCGAACGACATGATCGGCGAACTCACGATCAGAGTCGCTCGGCTTATAGGCAGTGATCTTGCTGGAGTACTCTTCCTGTGAACGGTAGTCGCCTGACTGCGGAATTTTGCGAATCGCATGGCTCAACTCACCATCGATATAAAGGAAAGAAAGTTCGCCTTCGGTCAATACCGCAGGCAGGAATAGTTGAACTAAGAAGGAAGTATCCGACAGTTGCTTATTCAGATGGTCTTGACCTTCCCGGACGGTTTTTGGGCCTCCGCTTTTCATGCCCGCAGGATTCCAGTCACCATATCCCGCTAGAAGTTTAGCGCCTGTAGATGGTTCGCCATTCCCGCCATTACCCGCACTACCGCGACCTCCGTCATCATCGCCCGCCCCATTCCCGCCACCACCTCCCCCGCCCGACCGGACCCGTATCGACTCATTCGCTCCCGCGCCGATTACCGGCTTGATGACCACGTCGACCCAGCCTCGCGCACTCATCAATCCCGCGAGATCGACCTCCCCACCCGCTTCCAGAACTTCACTCTCCACCACCCTCACCCCTCGCACACCCAGATCGCTCAGATAGGTTTTCCGAGTATTCCACTTCACGACATCCGCCGGATTGCAGAGCGAAGTGACGCTCCCCACCCAGTCGGCCCACGCGGAAAACGCCTCATGACGTTTGACGTAGTCCCATGTCGATCGAATCACTACCAGCCGAAAGGTGCTCCAGTCGATTCCGTGGTCATCCCAGATGACCGGCTGTACCGTGAGCCCCTTTTTCTGGAGTGCCGTCACCACCGGCCATTCGTCCATGGGAAGATTGGGGATGTCCGAGCAGGTCACAAGCGCAATGTCGGTCATGCGCGTTCTTCTCCCGCCGGCGTCCCGGTCGGTACCGGCAAGTTCGCCCCCCACCACCTGGCCGCACTCTTCTCGTTCCATTCGCTCGCTACCGGAACGGCAGCAAGCAGGGCCTCCAGCTCACTCGCCGTCTGTGGGCGATCATCCGGGCGCTTGGCGAGACAGGCGAGGACAGCCGCGTCCAGCTCAGCAGGAACGTCCAGTTCGGTTCGCGTGGAAGGGGTGACAGGCTCGGTCTTGATGTGATCGACTACCATCAGCATAGGCGTCTCGTTTTCGAATACCAGATGGCCTGTCAAGAGCCAGTAGGCGACACAGCCAAGCCCGTAAATATCGGCCCGATGATCGACCGGTCCGGACGACGCCATTTCGGGGGGCATGTAAGCGGGTGTTCCTGTAGCCACCCCTTCGGCTGTGAGACCGGCATCACCCATCTCCCGTTCTTCCGCCTGTTTGACGAGACCGAAGTCGAGCACCTTGACGAAGTCATGTTCGATTCCGTAGCGGCAGCTGAAGAGATTGGCCGGCTTGATGTCACGGTGAACGAGACCGCGGTCGTGCGCTTCGGCAAGAGAGTGGCACGCTTGACGGATCAGATTAATGACGCGCTCAGCCGGGATCGGCCCGAATCGTTTGATTAATGTCTCAAAATCAACGCCGTCAAGGAGCTCCATGACGTAATAGAAAGTGCCATCTTTCGTGGTGCCGAAGTCGTAGATGCCGATCGTATGGGGTGACTGGAGCGCGGCGGTCGCCTGCGCTTCTCGCTCAAATCGCGCCCGGATCCGGTCCTGCCCCCGAGTATCATCCGCGCCGAGCGACTCCGGCCGGATCAGCTTGACCGCCGCCGGTCTGGCAAGCATCCGGTGCTTCGCTTCCCACACCTCGCCCATTCCCCCTTTGCCGATCAGACGCTGGAGCGCGTAACTACCGAGCTTCCGCGCTTCACTCACTTTGGCGCCCAGGTTGTAAATGATCTGGCACGAGAAAGCGACCACCCCGATCGCGATAACAGTGGGGAAAAAACGCTGGATCATGAGGTGGGAATTTTCCGGAATAGCCGTGTAGCCGAGCTTCACCATGATCAAAAAAGTGAGCGGATCCATGAGGCCGGTTATCACCGCCGCTGAGATCGCTCGCCCCCATGTAGTAGGAACGAGCATGGAAAAGGTCACGATCCAGACGGCGATCGGTGACCAGCTCGGCAGAATATAGTCCTGGGGCCAGGGCGCCTGGTAGATGAGCAGTCCGATCATCGCCCCGATGGCGATCTGATACAGATAGCCGATATCGATCAGTTTTCTGTTACTGAATAGCTTTCGCCGATGGGCATACCAGATGAACAGCGAAAAAAGAATCAGCATGGGAAGAAGGATTTGATCGGCGTCGACTCTCTTAGCGGCTCCCGGACCGAGGAGATTGAAGGCGATATATGTCACGCCGATGATGAAGGCGACCATCAGGGCGACGAACGCCAGGCGCTTCGCCCCCTCCTCGACCAGATCGTCCGGAAGTTCGTAGCGATGTGCCTTCAGCCCGATGTGGGCCCGGCTACTCTTGGTCTGACGAATGAAAACGGTCTCTTCCATAGGATGTAGAGAATAGCATGGTGGGGGGATGGTGCGACGGGGATCGAACCCGAGTCGGCTCGCGCCAGCCTGAGCCTAGCCGGCCTTCAATTGCCCCATTCGTTCGGCGTCCATGAGTCCGATCCGCGCGGCGATGATCGCAATGTCATCCATCTGCCCGGCGTGTCCGCTGAAACCGCTGGCCGACCGGAAGAGCGTATGGAAGATCGAGTCGAGCTTGGCGCCACTGTTCTCGGAGAGCACGTCCACCACGCGATCTTCGCCGAATTCTTCATCGGCGTGATTGGTCGTCTCGAGAAGGCCGTCGGTGAATGCGACGAGCAGGTCGCCCGCCCGGAGCGAAAGAGCCACTTCTTCGTAAGCTGCTTCGGGCATGATCCCGAGGGGCATGCCGGTCGAATCGAGCCGTCCCACGGTGCCGTCATCTCGAATGAGGAGCGCCCTCGGATGTCCGGCGTTTGCGTAACGAAGTGTCCGCCTGTCAGGAGAAATGCACGCCAGAAAATGGGTGACGAACTCCGCCGGCCGGCCGGCTGCCGCCAGATTTCTGTTGATGGCGGTCAGAATCACCCCCGGTTTTGTTCTCTCAAAGTCGCCGCTATGAAGATGATAGTGAATTCCCGACATTCGAAGCGCGGCTGCATAGCCGTGGCCGGCGACATCGGCGATGGTCATCAGCGTGGTGCCGTCGGGGAGGGTGAAGAAGTCGTAATAGTCGCCCCCCACCTCCTGCATGCTCCGGCAGATTCCCGCTACTTCCACACTCGACTCGCGAAGAGTGCCGGCGGGAAACAGGGAGTGTTGAATATCGCGCGCCTTGTTGAGCTCGGTCTTGATGTCGGCGAGGATCGTCGCTTTCTCGCTGTTTCGCCGTGCCAGAAGAACGACAGCTACAATACCGATGGCGAGAAGGCCTGACCCCGCGGCAACGGGCCCCGCATTCTGCTTCCCATACTCTGCCGTCTTCCCGAGGGCCCAGGGGATGTAACGGAGGGTCGGCTTCGTCCCCCGGGTCCACTGATCACGAACGAAAAGAGTATCATCGTGTGATTCGTTCAGAAAACGGGTACTCCAGGCGGTCTGCTTACCGTCCCGCACGAATTGTACGCAGTAATGGCCCTCTTGATCGGGACCTCCGATTACCGGCTCTCCGCTTGGCACCCAATGGTCGCCTTCTACTTCCTGCGGCGTCGCCCGAATCTTCACCAGCCCGGGATCAAACTCGCCCGTCGATTGGGCGACAGTCACGCAGACAGTGTATTCATCATTCCAGGGGGGAGGCTGGCTGGTCTGGATCTGCCGAAGAGTCAGTGCGGTGCGGGGGGGAACCATCTCGACCACCGGGCCATCCCAGATGATATAGAAATGCTCGAGCCGGAGATCCCATCGGCTGCTCAGGTTCTCGAGAGAAAGAACCGGCTCCCGCGCACTGATTTCGAATCGATTGCTCCAGATATCGGGCCTGCCGTAGACGCCGGAATACTCTTCCTGATCTTCGTCGAACGCACGAATCTGAAAGAGCGGCTCGTTCTCTTTGAACTCCAAAGTCTCCCCGCCGTCCAGAAAGAGGAGAGAGGAAGCACCTGTAATCGCCGTGTGATGTCTGTCGGGATCGAGTGCGGTTCCATCCCTGCCGGGATCGTAACTGTCGACCCCTCTGCTCGCCGCAATCTGATCGCTCGTCGGGGCTACTGTGATACGCATGGGAAGATCGGGTGCCCAGGGGTTGGCGATCACGCAGTCGAGTACACCCGGTCCGGAGGAGCGGCCGTCGGCAAACTGAAAGCCACCGGCGGTAACCTGCGTACCGAGTCGGAGAAGCGCCTCTTTAAGCCACGGATTGGATTCGGGATCGCCTGCGAGCCAAACCATCGAAAGCCGTAGTTCCTCGTCAGTGATACGATCGGGAGAAGTGATGAAGTCGACCGGTTCTCCGCGAGTGTCACGAAAGCGTGGGAGTTCAGCCGAGAGAACTTCGGGAAGAACGAGCCCCCAGCCGCCCCGGGCCCAGGCTTTTCGATCGGCGGTGGCGAAACTCCCCTCGAAATCCTTTCGGCCCACCAGTTCAGGGATTGTCGCCCGCCCGAACCATTCCACAATCGCATGGCTACCGGAAAGGGCGCGGATGGGGATTACGCTTTCACCCGTGTTTCCCCCTCCAGTCTTCAGGTTGATGATCGAACCGTCCAGCCGGCAGGAGAGACGTACCTCGTAAATACCGCCGGACGACCCCGGTGCCGGTTGTATGCCGAAATAATGTGAGCCCGGCTCGATTCGGAGACCGGGATAGAGAGCGAAGCCCGGCTCTTCGACCGCCCAGACATCGATCGTCTCCCTGGGCGAAATCTCTGTGGATTCATAAATTCTAAGCGTGTCGACCCGGCCCGAGGATGATCCGGCCGGCCTCTCCCCGGAGTCAGCCCGGAGGAGCCTGATCTCGAGATCGACCAGTCCGCCGTTCGAGTGGATCGCGATCTCGGCCGCTCCTTCGGGAGCGATGTGGAAAACCTCATGAAAAGTGTAAATATCCGTTGAGAGTGGTTGAAGTTCATCCGGAATGCGGGCGGCCTCGGCCGTTTTTAAGGGAATCAGCGCGAGAAGCGCCGTAAGAAGTGTCAGACAGACCACAGCCACGGGGGATATCTTCGGGCTAACTCCTTGATCGAAAAGGAGTTCAGGAGAATGGTTCAAATTGACTTCACTCCAGGGTTCCTTCTACTTGTATATAGACGATGGAAACCCCCCGAGAGTTCGGAAGAATCCTCTCTTCGTGACAGAAGTTTTACGCCATCCGACAGGGGGTGCCTCTGCTTACATTTTCAAGTGAACCCGAACAGCCCACCCCTTCAGGTCCTGTTCATCGCCGGAGAGAAGATCAATGCTGTCTATGGAGAGATCGTCTTTCGTCATCCCTTCGAGATTAAACTCGTAGCGCAGTTCCGGCGCCACTGAAAGCCCGACTATGGGAAGGCTGAACTCCACGCCGGCACCTATATTCCCCATGAGTATGGAATCCTTGAAGTTATCTTCGAACTTGTCCGATGAGGTCGTGTTGAAGCGTAGCTCCGGCCCGGCAAGCAGATAGGGCCTGGCGATCGGAAGGGGGATTCGATACTGAAGGTCGATCGGAATGGCGAAGAACGTCACGTCGAATCCATCGTCAAAATCAGCCGGGACGCCTGGAATATCGGCCAGCCCTTCAAAAAGCGGCCCTGCATTAACGTAGAGCAGACCGGCCCGGATTCCGAGAGGACCGAAGCCGATCTCTGCGAAACCGCCGACGTGATATCCGGTGCGGCTGTCATATGTTGTACTGGCATCCAGAACGTCAATGTCGTCGAGGCCGATAAAATTGAGGCCGGCCGTGGCGCCAAAGTCGATCAGCGGCGCTGCGATCCCTTCAGCGGGCAGAAGAGCGACGACAGACAAGACGAACGAAAGAGAAGCGAATCGCTTGATTCGCCCGCATATGCGTTCCGTTTCCATGATGTGATCCCCTTCTTCGACGCGGTTCCCGGCTGTTATAATGCCGCAAGGCAGAGAAAGGTCCGTCCAATCGGCGGACAAACCACAGATTAATTTATCTTACCCTTTTTCTGGTTCGGGAGAGAGTGAATTGAGAAAGATGGGAGCCAGGATTCTCTCGATGGTGGGACCCGGAATCGCCGTGGCCGCTACAGGAGTGGGGGCGGGCGACATCATCGCCGCTACAGTCGCCGGTTCCCGGTTCGGCCTCGCTGTGGCATGGACCGCCCTGGTCGGCGCGATTCTGAAGTTCGTTCTCGCCGAAGGGGTGGCCCGGTGGCAGCTCGCTACGGGAACGACTCTTCTCGAGGGTTGGATCACCAGGCTCGGCCGGCCTGTCCGAATCTACTTTCTCGTCTATCTGGTAATCTGGACGTTTATCGTAGGGGCCGCGCTGATCTCGGCGTGCGGGCTCGCGGGGCACGCGCTTTTTCCCCAGCTCGGTTATCGGACCTGGGGGGTCATTCACTCGATCGTTGCCGTCGTCTTTGTCCTGATCGGCCGCTATACCACCTTCGAAAACTCGATGAAACTCTTCGTGGGAGTCATGTTCGTCGCGATCCTGGCTGCGGCGTACTCAGCGGATGTGTCAAGAACGGATCTGTTTCGCGGGACGTTTATCCCGACAATCCCGGAAGGCTCGGTCGGTCTGCTTCTCGCCGTGATCGGTGGGGTGGGGGGGACGATCACATTGCTGGCTTACAGTTACTGGCTGAGAGAAAAGGGGTGGAACAGCCCAGGATACATTCTGTTCGCCCGGGTGGATCTTCTCATCGCCTATACACTGACGGGGGTCTTCGGGATCGCCATTATCGCGCTCGCCGGTACGACGCTCCACCAGGGGGGAGTGGAGGTTGAGGGGAAAGACGCTGCTCTCCGCATGGCTGACATGTTGAGGGCCAGGGGGGGGGATACGGGGGCACTCCTCTTTCTGATCGGGTTCTGGGGAGCGGTGGCAAGTTCACTTGTGGGTGTCTGGCAATCCATTCCGTATCTCTTCTCCGAATATGTTCGACTGGTCCGGAGGGAGGATCAGTCGACTGAGCCGAGCCGTACCCCCGCCTATCGATGGTATCTGGGATTTCTGGCGGTGCCGCCAGTGATTCTCTTATACGTCGGAAAACCGGTCTGGCTGATTATTCTCTACGCCGCGGTCGGGGCGCTCTTCATGCCATTTCTTGCCGGTACTCTTCTCTACATGATGAACCGGGCCGACTGGGTCGGTGCCGAACACAAGAACGGGCGGCTCACAAACGGTGCCCTCGTCTGCTCCCTCGCTCTCTTCGCCTATCTTGCGATCGTTGAAATCGCCAAAAAGCTGGGATGACCATGGATGGTCGGTCGGGCATGGCCAACCCCCGGTTTCTGGCGGACGACATGCTCGCCCGGCTCGCCCGGTGGCTCCGCGCCGCCGGTCTCGATACAGCCTTGTCCGAGAACGGCGAGAAAAACTCCGAGGTGCTCAGCCGGGCCCGCCGGGAAGGTCGGGTCATTCTTACGCGGGACATTCAGTTCCCCGGAACGTTTGCCGAGCGCATTCTGATCGAGAGCCGTGATCTCTTGCCGCAGCTGGTTGAGGTCCTTTCCTGTTATCCCTCATTCGATCCGCTCGCCTCTCCGTTTACGCGATGCATGGAGTGCAATGTTCCTGTGGAGAAATCATCTCCACCGATTGAAATCCCCGATGGGGTGAACGGTCCCTTTACGAAGTGTCCTCAGTGCGGGCGTGTATTCTGGATCGGGAGTCATGTCGATCGAGTGAGGGAGGGGCTGGAAGAGGTGCGAGCCGGGCTCCGGCGAGTGACGGCGGAACGGGCGGCAGGAGTGCCTCCCCCGATCGACCGGAGGGAGTACGACGAGTTTCTCCGGCGGGCGCTCCCCCTGCTCGGGCTGTCGTGGCGAGGATACCGGCGGGTAAGAAAAGGACTCCGAAGCCGTGTCCGGAAGAGGATGGCCGAGGCGGGCGTGTCGAACCTCGATGATTACTTCGCTTTACTTCGGCGGGACCGGCGCGAAAGAGATCGTTTCGGCACGACTCTCGCCGTCACGATTACCAGATTCTTTCGAAATCGCCACACATGGCTCCACTTTCATGAATCGTTTTTCCCCATGCTGGAAGAACTCGCAAAAGAACATGCCGAAGGGAGTCCGATCAGGGTCTGGTCGCTCGGCTGCGCGTCCGGCGAAGAGCCATTCACTCTTCGAATGGTCTGGCAGGATTCGGGAAGGAAGAGTGAGGCGCTCAATGTTCTGGGATCCGATCTGTCCGAGCCGTGTCTCGAACGTGCGGCAGCGGGGCTCTATTTCGAAAGCTCCGTCCATAGCATGCCGCCGGAGTTTCGTGGGCGCTTTCTTGCAGCGGAGGGGGGGCAGTTCCGGCTCGATCCGGCCGTACAAAGGAGTGTGCGATTCGAGTGGTTCGACTGGCGCATTGACAGTTGGCCCGGCCCTTTTCATTGGATTCTGGCGCGAAACAATCTCTTTACCTATCTCGATCAGGCAGGCAGGAGGGAGGCGGTCGGAAAGCTCGAAAATTCTCTCGTGGCTGGCGGGTTTCTCTGGATCGGCGGGAATGAAACGCTTCCCGATCGATTGCCCCGCTGGGAGAAGCTGGCGCCCAATCTGTACCGCTATTCGGGCGGGAGTGCTTTGTCACTGCGGACCGATCGGTCGAGCAGCAAGTCGGGGTAGAGCTTCATCCAGGTTTCGTTGGCCCGCTCTTCGGTGATCCGGCAGATGTTCAGTAGGTTGCTCACCGTAATATTATCGATGCTGATGTTCCCCGCAGCGGTGCCGCACCCGAGTGTGAGGGAAGGATCGAGCCGGTTCATGACGCCTCCGATCGCTCCTGTGGTAGTCGGAATATTGATAAGCATCCTGCCGGCATGAAGGGCTTCGCTCCATCGATCGATTCGAGCCTGATCCGTTGCATAGATTCCGGCGGTATGCCCCGCTCCCCCGAATCGGAGAACCTCTTTGGAACGAACGAGCGCTTCTTCGAAAGACTTGACGACATAAAGAGTGAGGACCGGGGCGAGTATTTCGTTCGATAGCGGATGTTCATGGCCGACGCCCGCCGCGGGAGCGAGGAGCATCCGGACGCCCTCCGGTAGATCGATTCGCGCCTTTTCGGCAAGCTTCGCGGCCGGCTGGCCCACCGCATCGGCCCGCATGGAACGCGCTTCCCGGCTGTAGCAGACGGGGCCGAGCGCTTCCGCTTGAGCCTCGGTGCACACAAACGTGCCCCTCTTCTCGAGTTCCGGCCGAAGCAGCGGCCAGACCTCATCCGTTACGATGAGAGCCTGTTCACTCGCACAGACAGTTCCGTTGTCGAATGTTTTGGAATGAACAGTTTTGCGTGCTGCTTCCGGCATGTCAGCGCTCTTGTCGACATAGATCGGGACATTTCCGGGGCCCACTCCGAACGCGGGCGTGGCCGATCTCTCCGCACGTTTCACCATGTCTCGAGTCGTGGTTGCAAGAATGAGCGCCAGACGTCGTCGCTCGGTCAATTCATCGAAAAGGTCCTTTCGCGCCATCTTGAGCCATTGAATGCAATGTTCGGGCGCCCCTGCCGATCGGGCGGCGTCATAGCAGATGGTCGCCGCTTCAGAGACACACTTCCGGGCGAAGCCGTGAGGACTCAGGATGATCGGGTTTCTCGTCTTCATGCATATGAGGATCTTGAAAACCGCGGTTGAAGTCGGGTTCGTCACCGGAAGGAGGGCGAGTATGGGACCGCGGGGATAGGCGACTTCGGTGATGCCGCTCGCCTCGTCTCTCGATACCACGCCGGCAGTGCGCAAATGTCGGATGGAATCGTAAACGACAAGACTTGCCCATGCGTTCTTGATGACCTTGTGTTCGTACACGCCGAGACGGGTCTCTTTGATCGCCCGTTCCGCGAGGTCGAAGCGGGCATCGAACGCCGCCTCGAATATGGCGTGGCAGATCTTGTCTACCCGCTCCTGGCCGAACTCCAGAAATGCTTCCTGGGCGGCGAACGCATTGGTAAGCAGGTCGTCTGCAAGCCTACGGATTCGATCTTCCATCAGAGTAGGATAGCAGGAATCGGCACGGAATTCATGATCAGGGCGACCGATCCTGCTATTCTAAACGACATGATTATCGGACTCGGTATTGATCTCATCGAACTCGGGCGGTTACGTAAGACCGTGAAGCGATTCGGCGAACGCTTTCTGAAGCGGATCTATTCAGAAGAGGAAATCGCTTACTGTTACCGCAAAGTGGATCCGGTCCCCTCTCTCGCCGGACGTTTTGCTGTGAAGGAAGCGGCGATGAAGGCGCTCGGAACAGGCTTCTCGCAGGGCGTATTCTTCAAGGATATCCAGGTAACCCGGAATCCGGGCCAGGCGCCGACGCTCCGATTCGAGGGGGGCGCGAGGCGGCGTGCCGAAAAAATCGGCGTCCTGACCGCCACGATTTCCATTACCCATGAGAGGGATATGGGAGCGGCGGTAGTCATTCTGGAAGGGAAAGAGGGCGGATAACAAGGGGGGCGCCTAGTGTCCTGTCCCGGCGATAGCTTTACATAATCGCTCGATTTTTTGAAGGATGGAATCGGCTGTGGCAGTCCAGGCGAACGGACGAGATCGGGGATTGTAGTTACGGACGAA
>JALGYY010000002.1 GCA_025782575.1 bacterium | reverse complement strand
TCAGTGTGTATGGAACGACCGGCTCGCGATCGTAAGCTCATGCCATCATTATGGTGGCAGAGTGGGCTCATTGGAGCCAATGTTCGCGGGTTGACTCCGGAGGCGTCAGAGCCGCATACGAAAGGAGCCGGTCATGGGTACAGATTCTATCACTTACGTCGGGATGGATGTGCATAAGCGGACGATTGCGGTTTCGATGGAGCTCCCCGACTGCGGTGCCCCACTGGAGTGGCAGGAGCGAAACGATGCCGGTATCGCCCGTCGATTGGCGCGAAAGCTATTAGCCAAAGCTCCCGGGAAGGTCACCTGCCGCTACGAAGCCGGGCCCACCGGCTATGTTCTCCAGCGTCGGCTGAGAGCGGAAAAAGTCATGTGCCACGTCATCGCCCCGTCCCTGACTCCGATCCAGCCCGGATCCAAAGTGAAGACAGCCCGGCGGGATGCACGCAAGCTGGCCCAGTTGCTGCGGGCCGGCCTATTGACGGAAGTGCATCCTCCCAGCGAGGAGCAGGAGTCTCTTCGAGATCTTTGCCGTTGCCGCGAAGACGTACGCGACGATCTCTTGCGGGCGCGGCACCGGCTGGGCACGTTCTTGCTTCGACGCCATTGCATTTATACCCAAACGAAGACCCGATGGGGGACGCGACACATGGCCTGGCTCCGTCAGCTCCGCTTCGAGGATCCGGCGGCGCAGGCTACCTTTGATAGCTACCTTTTGACCGTCGATCAACACGGCGAGCGGAAGCTCCAGTTGGAGCAGCAGATTGGCGAGTTCGGGCGCCAAGAGCCCTATCGCGAACCTGTCGGATGGCTCCGCTGTTTCCGAGGGATCGACATGGTTACAGCGGTCAGTTTACTCGCGGAGGTCCATGACTTCTCCCGCTTCCCATCGGCGCGAGCGTTAATGGCCTACTTTGGCCTGGTGCCGAGAGAGTCCTCAAGCGGGGAGAAAGAGCGACGAGGGCCGATCACGAAAGCGGGTAATGCTCATGTGCGCCGGTATCTTGTCGAAGCGGCGTGGCACAATCGAAGTCGCCCAGCCGTGGGCCTCCCCTTGCGCCGCCGCCGTGAAGGGCAGCCGGCATGGGTCATCTCCATCGCAGACCGAGCCCAGGAAAGACTATACCGGCGCTGGCGTAGGATGACCTTCCGGGGAAAACCGACCCAGAAGACCGTGGTCGCCATGGCTCGAGAACTCGTCGGCTATCTTTGGGCAGTCATGTGTCCGGAGAGAGCCGGTGTCGTTCCTCAGTAAACAGATTAGGAGCGAAATCTCGAATGAATCTTCGTAGGGGTGAATGCAGAGAAGGTCGGCACGATCTGGAGAAGGCGCGGGTCCGTTGTGCGATAGGGTTCGATAGACCCCGAACTCGCGATTTCAGTTGGCGCAATCTCCCGACGGATCACAGTCATGCGGCTCTGACCGGGACGCCGGATCAACCCGCAAATACTAGCGTGACTCGTCGTCGAAGAGCCCGACCTTCTCTCGCTCCCCATACCGTAAACCAAAGAGGAAGACCGCCCCCCAACAAGAGGACGGTCATTGGTTGACTAATGTGGTCGTTCCATACTAGCGGACGAGAGTGATTCGTTTTGATTCTGAGAGATTTGCAGAACGAATTTGCACAAAGTAGACGCCGGAAGCGAGGTGGCCCAGGGAAATCGGAAGCACATGATCCCCGGCGGAGCTGTATTTACTCTGATAAGGCCGAGCAACGACCGCACCCTTGATATCGAACAGAGTGATCGAGACTGGTCCCGGTTCAACGATATTGTAGAATATGTTCGTGGCACGTGCGAACGGATCCGGGGCGATGCTGAGTCGCGAAGCCCAGATCGGAGCGCCCGGGTCGATGCCGGTCGATTCATCACCGAATCGCGCGACAAAAATGTCGTTAGATCCGGCGTTCGAGAGTGGGCCCCCGCCCAGGTCGAGCGGAGCGCCGTCGAAATGGCCGCCGGACGCGATACTTCCATCCAGGTAATCCACGCCGGTTACCGCACCCGCGACTCCACAGAACCGTTGATTCCATTGAAAGACCCCGGCGGAGTCATAGCAGGCGAGTGCTGCGCACGGACCGCCGCCAGGGGCAGGACCTCCCCAGTCACTGGAAGCGATGCCGCCGATGATGATGTTTCCCGAAAGGTCCGTTGTCAGAGCAGCTACAACGTTCCCGTTCACAATGTTTGAAGAGCCGTAGGCCGCGCTCGCGAGGTGGTTGCCATTGCTGTCGTAACGGGCCACGAAGATTGTACCGAGTCCCCAGAGCAAGCTGCCTCCGACATCGTAGAACCCGGATTGAAAAGCATCCCCGGCCATGACAATCCTTCCGAACGCATCCACCTCGAGTTCTCTCGCACGCCCGCCTGAATATACGTTGCTCCAGATATGGGCTCCGCTCCTGGTGTACTTGGCCATCCCCAGTATCCCGCTACCGCTGAGCGGGCCGCCACCGTAGTCCGGGACTTGACCAGTTATCTGCTTCACACCGATGATGACGTTGGCGGAGTCGTCGGTGGTCACGGACAAGCTTCCGCCGAGTACATCAAGGAGAAAACTCCAGCTATGGCTCCCACCGGAATTGAATTTGGCGAGGAACACTTTGCCCGTGATGTTAGCTGCGGGTCCGACCAGAGATCCTCCACCAAAATCGACCGTGCCATTCAGCTCCCCGGTCATAACCACGTCGCCAATCCCATCGAATGCGACCACTGGATTGGCATTACCGAAACGCTGTCTTACTCCATCCCCGAACCGCATACTCCATTGGTGTACGCCGTCAAAACGGAATTTTGCCACAAAGAAATCGATGTCGCCGGCAGAAGTCAATACACCACCACCAAAGTCGATCGAACCGTAGAAGATGCCGCAAATGACGACATTACCCACCACATCGACATCCATCCCGGTAACGAACTGATCGCCCGTGGAACCGTAGGAGTTGCTCCAGATGTGGCCTCCCGAGTCATCGAGTTTGGCCAGATAGACGTCCCAGCCGCCCGCACTGGCGAGAGTGTTACCGCCAAAGGAGAGTGTATCCTGAAAATGACCGGTGGTAATTATCGCGCCGGTGGGATCCCATGAAGCGTCAACGGTGACCTGGTTCCCGGCGTCGCCGTAACGGGCACTCCAGGTGTGGGTGAGGGGGGTGGCGTATGCGCTTAAGAAAGTGAACGTAAGCGTGAGGATTGCGAGGAGAACGGGCGCTGTAGACGCTGCGCGAGCTTTGCTGGATCTCATAGTAGCCTTCCGGGACGACAAATAACTCTACTACTATACCACATCAGTGCGATCAAGGCAATTCAATCCTATGGCTCTAAATTACTAGTCCACCCTCTATAGGGGACTCCATCTGCACGAGATGAACGCTGAATCGCGATAAGCGGCCCGGGTTACCTCGGATAAAAGCCTGTGATAAGACCCAGCGCGATGCTCGTGACCGCAATCACTGCTACAATCGCGAGGCCGTTCACCACCGGCGGCCAACGATTGAAGAGTGGCTGCACACCATAGGCGATGCCGTACGTGGCGGTAACAAACGCCGGCACGGTCCAGAGATGCCACCGCGCCGTTTCGTAAGTCCACATCCCGGAACAGACGAAGAGATTCTCTCCGACAACACCCAGCGCGAACCCCGAGATGCCGGTCGTGAGCGCCACGGTCGCGATAGAGAACCCCATCTCCTTCACTCGCATGCCGACGTACACGCAATACGCCGCCCCCAACCAACCGATGAGGACGGTGTAAAGCGGGGTGTCCAATAACATGTAGCCGGTCTTGACGTACGCTCCCCACCAGCCCATCGCCGTTGCCACAGCCCGCTCGCTCACAGGCCAGATGAGCGCCGCTACCCCGCCAACGATGAGGGCTGTTCTCAAGACATCATCGCCCCCGCGTGCACGTGAGATCTGAAAGCCCAATGGACCGAGGGCCCCGATGACAGCGACGGAGATCAGTCCCCACCAGCAGTTTGCAATGAAGAGTCCGAGTGCCAAGAGGTTCCCACCAAGAACGATCGTGTCAGATCTGTTCCAATGAGAACCGATGGTTTGACAGGTGGTTCGCATGGGCCGCAGCATATCATACAGCCGTTGACGCTGAGTACCGTTGCATTGGGGGCGAGGTCGCCTGGACCGACGCCCCTCGTTCGACGCAAGTTTGTAGTGCTGTGGTATGATGCCGTTGAGTGCAAGACACAATCACGGGGAGGTAAGCGGGTCAATGCCGATTTGTGATCCGGAGGTAAACCACTGATCGATGCGTACGATCTATTCCACTCTCATGATCATGTTCATTTCGCTGGCTGGTCAGTACGCCTCGGCGCAAAACAGCCTGGATAACTCCACGCTCGCCATCGTGGATGTCCATGTAGTCCCGATGGATGGGAATAGCGTCCTCGAGAATCAGACTGTCATCGTTTCAAACGGACGGATTCGCGCGGTAGGAAATACCGCTGATATCGCTCTACCGGAAAATGCCCGCGTGATTGAAGGTAACGGGCGCTATCTCATGCCCGGCCTCGTTGATCTGCACGTGCATATCCGTCGTCCGGACGAATACGTCAATTACCTTGCATGGGGTGTGACCACGGTCATGCATCTTGGCGGTTCAGCCGCGCGAGGAAAAGAACTTCTCGAACACCGACGTCAGATCGCAAGCGGCGAAATGACTGGTCCGAATATCTATACTACCGAGCGTACGCTTGACGGGGACCCACCCACTGGTGGTAGCCTGCTTCCCATCCCATCACCTGACGCGGCCCGGGCGAAGGTCGCCGAAATGAAGGCAGCCGGTTTCGATTTCGTCAAAACGTATAACAATGTTTCGCTTCCAGTATTCAGGGCGATCGTAGAGGAGGCGGGACGTCTGAACCTGCCGGTATTCGGTCACATTCCACGTAACTTCGATCCGTTGATTGCTTTGCGGGGTGGACTGGATGCGGTTGCCCACACGGAGGAGTTTTTCTTTACATATTTTGACGGTCCACGCAGCACGAAGGACATGGATCTCACCTACCGGCCCGATCTGTCAAAGATTCCAGCGCTAGTTAAGGTTCTCCAGGAGAATGACGTAGCGGTCATGCCGGACCTCAGTTTCACGTTTACAAACCTTCTTATGTGGGACGGCCTGGACCACATCTGGATGGATGGGGAGCTGAAGTACCAGCACCCCAATACAGTTCTGGACTGGCGCGCCGGAAACATCAATCGGCGCAGGGAGATTGAAAATTTCATCTTTCGGGGACAGATCAAGTATGAGCTGCTTCAGGAACTGACGAGAAGTTTTCAGGAAGCGAATATCCTGCAGGTGATCGGAACCGATGCGACATTGCCCGGCTTGTTTCCCGGCCGGGCGGCGCACCGAGAATTGACCGAGCTGGTCAAGGCGGGGTTGAGCAATTACGATGCGCTGTCAATCGGGACTCGAAACGGCGGCGAATTCGTGCGCAGGTATGTCGACAGCGAAGAGCGATTCGGTCAAATCGCACCTGGATATCGCGCTGATCTGATATTGATCGAAGAAAACCCTCTGGATGATGTGCGCCATGTGCGTGACGTGGCCGGTGTTGCAGTCGCCGGTAAGTGGATGGATAAAAGCGAACTCGACATACTGCGCGCTTCCATGGCCGGCGAGTACGAAACTTTGATGGGTGTCTATTCACAGGTTGATGAGGCACTTCAGAAAGATAATACGGAGGCGGATATCCGCCTGATTCTGGAAAGACATGGCGACAATGCCGATCTGCTCGCCTTGCTTCGCAACAAATTGAATGCGGCAGGGTATGCAGCCGCGTTTTCCGATAAGATTGATCGTGCCCACGAAATTCTCGAACTCGCGACGAGGCTGTTTCCCGAATCAGCAAACGCATGGGACAGTCTTGCGGAAATTACCCTCCGAATGGGTGATCGTGAGAAGGCGATCGCGCACTATGAGAAAGTGCTGGAAATCGACCCGAAATTCGCGAGTGCCTTGAGTCAATTAAGAAAACTACAGACCGATTGACCACTAGAAATTCGAATAGGCCTGCGTTCTCCCGACCTGGTTGCTGAACCCGCTGTCCCCGGTTCGATCGTCACACTCAAAGGTCGAGAGCACCGTTACAAGAATCACGTGTCCCGGCAGGCTGAAGTCGACTTCCGAAGAATTGAACTGGATGTTGAATGTCCGGCTGCCGCTGGAGCCAGGACTAGTCTCCGTCTTCTCTATGCCCAGAGCGCTGATGAAGACGAGCAGTTCCGCCGAATCGAATTTCCCGGCCGTGTTCCAGGTCGCGTTGACCTGGATGGTGAACGTGGAATTCGGTCTGACCCGTTCGGGGAACGAGACCTGTGCCGTGACGGATGCCGTAGTTCCGAGATCGCATGCTTGCCCCGCCTGGTTCTGTTCGACCACAGAGCCGATGGCGACGAAGTCACCATCCGTGTCGTTCCCAGGATCGCCATCATCGTCGTCGTCCCCGGTATCGTCTCCCGATCCGGTCACGGGCGGCCGGCCACCGTCGACGCCGCTCTCCGGGTCCTGATCCAGTTCGGCCACCTCTTCGCCGCTCCGGAGGAGATCGTCGAGATCACAGCCGGCATCGAGACGTTCGATCTCGCTGGTGAGAAGCTCGTATGTCCCCTCCGCGCGCCCTGCCATGACCGTACCCGCGGAGATGCGCAGCTGGTCGCGCGAGTTGAGCATATCCATGTCGGGTTCTGACAGGTTCCGCCCCCCGGCGTTCATACCGGACGCGCGCCGGCCTTCGACGAGCAATTCCTTATAAAGCGATTGCACGATCTCATTCAGCATCGCCGTCGTGTAGAAGAGATACCCCACCGTCTCGTCGTGGCAGATCTCCTCGCCACTCGCTGAGATATTCCGGATCTGCTGCGCCAGGTCGAGGGCGCTCTCGTCGAACACATCGAACGCCTCCCTCAACTCGTGGTGAGTTCTTGTGATACCAGTGTCCTCGAGAAGCTCGGCAGTTGTGCGCGCCTTTTCCGGGTCGGGCTCCGTAGCGCCGCCGGTCAATTCGCGAAGAGCGTCGTCCACGCTCCCGCCACTACCGGCAGACTCTTCGTCCTTCTTGCCCGTATCTCCCGCTGCAGTCTCTCCCTCCTCCTCGCCCGTTCCGCCAGCTTTTTCTTTTTCCGCCTTTTCTCTCGCGGCGGCAAGCGCCTGGAGACGCCGCAACTCTTCAATGTAGCGCTTCTCCGCCTCGAGTCGCTCGCGTTGGGAGAGTGACTCGTCCTCGAGCATTTCTTCCAATCTCTCCAGAGTTGTCCTGTTCGCCTTGATCACTTCTTCGAGGTTTTCGGTGATCCGACCATGCTGGAGCAGATCAGCACCGTAGAGAGTCGAGCTTACATTGACGCCATAAAGTTCCTGTGTCAGGCGATCCATTTCATCCCGCTTGTCCCTGTGGTCCTGGCGGCTCCACCCGCCTTCAACTCCGCTGTCCGGGTCCAGCCCCTTCTTCTGGCCTTCGGGAAGGCCTGCAAGGGCGTCTTTGATGAACGCGTCAAGCTCAGTACGTTCGGCGCCGCGGAGGTCGTTGTCAGTCCGGGTGTGTGGATTGGAGAGAGAGTTCATATTTACGCGCCGGCCATCGATGATCAGGTCTCCGCCTGCGGCGAGAGTAGCGAGCTCTTTCTGAGTTGGGTTACGTCCGGCGAGGCTGGTAAACGCGGAGACCGCATCGCTGAGCGCTTTCAAATCGTCGCCGGAGAGTGTCACGTAACCCCCGCTGCCATCCGGGATCGTAAGTACGCTTGTTGCGCCGTTTTGCCGTACTGTGAGATTCACGGCTCCGAAGTTGTCGAGAGGACCGCTGTATTCGGTGGCGATGCCGCCGGTCCCCCTCTGGCGCTTGCCCTTCTCGAGTTCACCCGCAAAGCCGACCGCCTGGCCGATCGCCTCGATTCCAAGGCCGCCGTCCTTGAGTATCTGCGCCGGCACATTGCCGATGTCCGCGCCGAATATGTCGGCGAGCCCCTGAACCGCTTTACCGGCGGCAATCATCGTTGTCCCGAACTCTTTCTGGGGTTGTGTGAGGTACTCGCTGTCTTCGAGTCGAGCGAAGTCCGGATTGTTAATCATCTGGTCGAGGGTTCTCACCACTTTGCTTGCCGTATCGATCTTCTTGATTGCCTCACTAGCATACCAACCTGCATCCTTCAGGGCGCGTATGTTTCCCTCCGTGGCAAGCACTCTTTCTATGATCTGCTCGCTGTTCGGGCCGCGGATACCGGGGATCGATTGGCCGAGAGGGGCGAGCTTCGCAAGCTCACCACTCTGCCGTGCGGCGAGGACGTCCACGTAGTCCTTGGCGTGCGCGAGAAACGCCTTCATGGCAGACGCCGAGAAGTCCGCCATTTCCGCCGCCCCACCCGCATCAGCCGCCGCCGATTTCTTGCTGAGCTCATCGTAATCTCTGGCAATCTTTGCCATGCGGTGGAGCGCATCGGATCCCGACGCCAGGCGCTTGTAGTAGTCGACCGTCGATTGCGATGCGGCCGCATCACCATTCGCCACAGCCGCTTCGGTGCGCGCTACCTGGTCATTCCAGTGGGCTGTCGACGCTCCGCCATAGTCGCCGGCGGCGTGGTACCACTCCTTGTCCTTCGTCGCTCTACCGTAAATGTCCCTGAATTCCTTCATCGAGCGAAGGAACGCATCTTGAATCTGCTGGTCCTCGATTCTCCTGACTTCCTCGCGGGCTTGTCTGACGCGCTGCGCAGTCTGCTGTGATGCCCTCAGAAGAACGGCGTCGCGAAAGGCCGGATCACTCTCGTAGAGTCCCTTCGCTCCCTTCTCGCCGTACATTTTGGCGAGCGCATCGATCTCTTCCTGTGTTAATGACTCCACCGGGTTGCGCTCTCGTGTGTCGGCAGACGTGGTGATCGTAAGGACGAGCAGAAAGAACGCGGCTACCAGGAGCGGTGCCGCGGCTGTGATTCGTGCGCGCACGGACTTCATGGCGTAATGCTCCTTCCCGATCTGGGCGTGTTGGGACGGTCGAACGTGTAGATGAGGCTGAAGAGAAGATCGATCTCGCTGGTTTCAACCGTACCCGGATCGTCCGACCCGGTTTTGTAGTACTGCCCCCGGACGGAGCCGGTGAGGACGTCAGTGAGTGGGACCTCCAGGTCACCGCTCAGTTCGAGGCGGTTCGTAGTCGGCGAATCGTCTACATTATATAGTTTCAAGCGCTCGACCCGGCCGGAGAAACCGCCGCGAATCTTGCCGGCCGAAATCTTTGCATCTCCCTTAATGCCATAGCGGACGGTGTTCGTGGGGGAGTCGAACGTTCCGAGTTCTTCGCCGGTCACCGGATCAGTGACGTCCTCTTCAGTGATCAGATCGGTGTCGCCCGCAACAAACGGGCCGACGCGAAGCGGATTCTTCCGCGACACAGCGACTCCGAACCATGCATACTGATTGAGTTCGGCGTTTCGCTCGATATCCCCATCGTCAAAGTACCACCGGAAGAAGTGAGAGGTTTTCAAGAAGGTGCCGGCGCCCGACGAGCTGAGGGATTGCGTCGACCGATCCCACCGTCCTTCGGCGAAGTCAAGAAAGGCGCGACTTCCCTCACCGACAAAATTGCGATAGAGGGCGGTTAAGGAGTTTCGTTGGGAACCATTCTGCGTATCAAAACTGAACGACTTGATTCCTATCTTATACTGTTTGTAATCCCGGTCTTCGTTCACGTCGTGCTCACGCCTGTCGAAGGCTAAGTACGATGTCCGCTTGGTGCCAGAACCACTCCCGCCGCGGCTTTCGAGCCGAGCACCCCGCTTCGAGAAGGTCCGTGTGTCGTCATCCCTGTCGAACTCCGCTCCCTCCACATACAACTCGATCGAGAGGCGCCGGTCCTTGCCGCTTACGATGCCAATCTGACCGGAGACTTTTCCCTTATCGCTGTCCTCGGTATCGACGTCGGCATCATGTCGTGTGCTGTAGCCCTTGATTTTCCAGTCAGCGCCGGAACTCTTCCCGGACAGCTCCCCTTGAAGCCGGCGGTCACCGAAGTCGGCATCATCGATGTTGTCGAACGAGCGGGACTGGAAACGGGCGAAGCCTTTGGCGCGGAATTTTCTTGATGAGTTGTACGTGCCACCAATCTCGAACTCGCTGTCGCCATACTCGGCATTCCTGTTGGAATCATCCTTGAAGCCGGTGATCTCGGCGCCGGCATGGAACTTCAACGCCCTGCTCGCTCTCCGGTCGTAGCGGATCTCTCCGTTCGTGCGCGTTGATGGGGTAAAGTGAACCTCCTCGTTCCGCAGGATCTCCACAGATATCTTGTCCTTCGGGGTGATCTCGCTCATCAGTCTTGTTCGTATGAGAGAGCGCGAAATATCGGTCTGCGCCACCTCCACTCCTCCTACGAAGGTGGTCGCTTTGTTCGACCCGAGGCCGATCTCCGCCTCGCCGCTGAAGCGAACGCCGGCCCGCTCGTCGATAGAGATGATCATCGGCGCTCCGGCAAGGATGCGAAAGCGCTCGAACTGGCCACGCGCCAGTTTCTCGAACTTACTGAGATTCACGAGGATTTCGCGCACCGATGGTGGAGGTTGACCTTTCGGGTAGGTTTCCAGCCGGAGGCGCTCCGCTTGAGCATGGTGCAGCTCGATCTTCACGAGCAGGTTCTCGTTCTCACGGAGTTTCTCCGTCACCTGCGGACGAAGTTCGGGAGGGAGATGTTCCGATCCGTCCGGCTGCTCCCGAAGCAATGCTTCAAGTGGTTTGAGGTTTCTTAAGATCCTGATAGTCAATTGCTTAGCCTGAGACTCATGAACGGTCATCACTTCGACGATCTCGTTCGGTGCGCTATGAGCGGATGTGAAGAGGGCTAGAGACATTGCGGCTACGACGAGCGGGGAAGCCGGGAATTGTATTAAATGATGAATCCGGGTTCCTGGAAGGGGAAGATCCATGAATCGATCATAGTCATGGCGAGCAAGGGGTACAAGGGCTAATGCCTTTTCGCCATTCTCGGAGGGGCAGAGCGCTGCCATGTGATGCCAAGTTGTTGTGGTATCATGGAATCGGATACCAGGCGGAGGAGAGCCCATTGGGTGATGAGTTGTATAAGGGAATCGCCCGCTTCGGGTTCGAGGTGAGCGCATTCGAGCCGGCGGATTCCGGAGAGAAGTGGTGGTTGATTCCAGACGGCGATGCGTACGAGGAGCTCAGGCGCTCCTACGATGAGCTCGCTGAAGAGCCGTATCAGGGCATTCACGCCGAGATCCGAGGTGAAGTGAGCGTGCGCGGCCGGTATGGACACCTGAATTCCTATGACCGGACCATTCGTATGACGGAATTTGTGTGCGTCCGGAAGGGTAGTGATGGAAATGGTGGATAAGGGGCGAAGAAAAAACGAGGGAGCAATGTCCCTCCCTGAACGACTCCGCGCCGCAATCGATGCCGCTGGTGCGGCAGGAGATCTTAATCCCGTAGAAACGCAATCGCTTTCCGCAAGTTTATCAGACGTCAGAACCAATCAAGTCACAACACTCGATCTGGCAACCGCATCACGCGGACTGGCCAACCTTTGGGAGGCGGGCGTACATCCGGCGGAGACGGCTGGTCCGGAGCCCCATTCGACGGTCTTCGAAATCCCGGCCGGGGTCGCGGGCCATCTGTCGGCCGGGAAATCCGAATGGCTGGTCGCCATGAGCGAAGAGTTTATTCGCGCGATTCGAAAGATCGACCGAAAACTTCAGGGGCGGATTCTCGAGGCGATCAGCAGTATCTGCCGGGAACCCCTGACGGCCAAGGGGAATACCGTAAAACCGCTTACCGGCGAGCGGCGCGGTCTCTGGCGCTATCGGATCGGAAATTTCCGTCTCATTTATCAGCCGGACTCTGCAACGCATCAGGTGGTTCTGCTCTCTTTTGCCAGCCGGGGGAAAGCGTACAATTGAATCGCGGTGTTCTGCCCTGTAGGAAATTGGCAGGGAAAGGATTTGCTTTGGAGCCATACACGGCCAGATAGCTGAAGCTAAGCGGATCTCTCGATCAAGTCAGATACGGCCTCCAGATCAGTCATTGCTCCTAGATTGCCAAACGTCGTACGGGCCGCTGTAAATTGCATCCCCCCATCCTCCTTGTTCCCCGCCTTGAGATACGCTTTACCTAAGAGAACGCGCGTGCGTGCGGCGTCATAGGAAAGCCCCATGTCATTGAAGCTCGACCAGGCCTCGCGTAGAGTGGTAATTGCGGATTCGGGGTTACCTCCCTCGAGTTCCAACTGGCCTCGTCCTATGGACGCGTGAGCCTCGAATGCAGGGGAACCGAACTCTTTGGAAATCCGGGTAAGTTCGTCCACGGCGGCCTCTGCTGCAGGGAGATCACCAACGGCAAGAGTGATGCGAATATTTGCAGCAAGCAGCATTGCACGGCGGCGGCGATCTGCTGGATTCTCATTTAAGGCGCGATTGATGACCTGTTGGGCCGCCTCGCGATTCCCCTGGGCAAGTCGAAGCAGGGGCAAGCCCGGAACCGGATCGAAACCGAACTCGAGTGCTTTTCGGAAGGCGTTCTCCGCTTCTTCATATTCTCCTTTGATGAGGGCCAGTTCTCCGAGTTCGTTCGACGCCTCACCGGCATGCCCCTCTAGGCCACATTTAACAAAGTCATCATACGCTACCTGAGCGGCTTCCTCTGATCGGGTCCAGTCACCAAGTTGTCGCATCGATTCGGCCCTGTGAATTCGACAAATGCCTGGGTATGCAACTTCATCACGGTGTTCGCACCATCGCCAGGCAACCTCGGTCCATTCACGGGCTCGACTGTAGTCTGCCAAAGTCTTGCACACTCCCATGGTTCTGCAATACAGGTTGCCAAGGGTGCGCGAATCGACATCGCCCCCCATGGCTCGCGCCATGGCCTCATCGATGAGTGCCTGACCTTCCTCAACATCGCCGCCGGCAACAAGAATTTGGCCCTTATCGTGAAGGGCGACAGCTTGCAAGGCGAGATCCTGAAAGTGGTCGGCAATTTCGCTGCACTTCTCATTAAGGTCCGTGGCGCGCGTAAGGTTGCAGGCCGTGAGGGCATTGGCCATCTGCTGGCGAAGCAAGTAGCCACGCTCGACAGACTCCGGTTCGTCCCCCAAAAGGCGGTCGGCCTGCCTTAACCACCCACTGGAAACCACGCTCATACATTTTTCAACATATTCCCCGGCCAACCTAGTGGCGAGGCGCGCGGCGCAAAGATTCTTCCCCGCTTTCGCGAAAGCTGCATAGGCTCTCTCCAGAGCCCGAATGAACTCATCCTTTTCGCCAATCCAGAACATGCACATCTGAAAGAGGTCCAATTCCTCAGGTGTGAGAGGTCTTTGTGCCTGGAGTTCCGTCAGGAATTTTCTTGCAGTTCTCCATTCCTCACGATCAATGGCAGATTGGATTTCGGATGGGGTGATTGCGGGATCGACACTCGAATGGGAGATGTCGCTCTCTGTCAGTTTCTTGAGAGCATTGCAAATTTCGCTGGCGTCAGTAAATCGATCGCCGGGCGATTTCTTCAGGCAACGGGCGATGAGATCATTCACGGCTTCGGAGAGCCTGGGTAGACGCGGCGGGTCATCATTCACGATGCTATACATCGTTGCAACAAGATTTTCGCAGTGAAAAGGCTGTAAACCCGAAAGCAACTCATAGAAAACAATTCCCAACGAAAAAACGTCCGAGCGGGCGTCGACACTCGCACCTGAAACCTGTTCGGGCGACATGTATGCGATAGTCCCGAGTATGGCCCCTGGCTGGGTCAGTTGAGCTGGAGGAGGAATAGTATCCTCGGAATCAATACGATGTTGCTCACATAGTTTTGCGAGACCGAAGTCCAGAACCTTCAATCGCCCCTCTCCATCAATCATAATATTGGCCGGCTTGAGATCGCGGTGAGTAATGCCCAGTTTGTGGGCACAACTGAGAGCATTCGCAATTGGTATGGCGACTTCTAAGAAGTGATCCAGGGGGATACCACTCGCAGAGATAATTTCTGTGAGGGTTTGACCATCCACGAGCTCCATCGTCAGAAAGTGGATGCCCTCAAATTCTTCGACGGAGTAAATCGTGATAATGTTCGGGTGTTTGAGGGCGGCAACTGCTTTGGCCTCTCGATCAAATCTTTGCCTGCACTCCCGATCCCGGGCCGAGTCGGGCGAAAGTACTTTAAGAGCTATGTTGCGATCGAGCTTGGTGTCACGCGCCCGATAGACGCTTCCCATGCCACCTGAGCCGATCAACTCGACTATTTTGTAATGGGCGATCGTTCGGCCAATCATGTCTCTCCCTTTCCTGTGTCTCGATTCTAGCGCATGGGGCGGTATTCATGAAGACCGTCTCTGTAGGCGACTCATATGCTTTTGCCGTCCTCGGGCCGCGTACGCTGGTCAGTTGCACATGATCGGGTGTCGGTTGGCACAGCTTCGGCGCCGGTGGTTTCTATGTCCCTGGAAGGATTTTCCGCACGCCATGGCTGCCACTGAGGGGGAGGCGCTACGCGGGGCGCACGGAACGATCAATCCGGAGGGAGAAGACGGTGTCCGTTCAACGCTTGATGTGGTTCCGCAACGAAGGATTGATTTCGATGGCTCGCAGGCGGCATGCTGCGGCCTCTTCGGTCCGTCCCGATGCCTCGAGCGCTTTCGCTTTGTTTAGCCATGCTCCCCAGTAGAGGGCATCGCACTCGAGCGCCTTGTCGGCGGCTTGCAAAGCGAGTTCGGGATTTTCCGTGCAGTTGAAAACAGTTGCGCGGCTGCAAAAAACGTACGCGCTGGCCGGTTGCAATATGAGAGACCGGTCATAACTCTCGAGCGCTTCGGCGTACCGATGCATGTTAAGCAGAAGAGTACCTCGGTTTGCCCACACGATCGCATGTGTGGAATCCAGAGCGACCGAATGTTCGTACGCTTCCAGTGCCTTGTCCTTCTCGCCCTCTTTTACGAGGCGCCGAGCGATGTCGTACCACTCTATCGCCGTTGGTTCCTGGGCTGAAGCCCAGGAACTCAAACCGATGCAGATGGTGACGACGATTGCCAGAATGTATCGGCCAGGGATCATGACCTCCACCCCGAAAATAGAAAACGTGAGGAAAAGAGAATAACTCGCCTCGACTCCTTGCCACCTGATACGTCACTGCCTTGGCGCTTTCGTTAGACTATCATACCATGAATTCCACGAAACCCACTCTTCTGCCTCCCTTCATTTCGGCATGTGACGAGTGTGCCGTGCGATTCGCCCTTCGTGGTATTATGGAGTCATTCGTGAGTCAAGATCGCAATATAACAGAGTAAGGCGACACGGATTCGTATTCGAGAGGGACTCGATTTGTATTTCCCCCACTTCAAGCCGACCGAATGAATCGTGCCGTCCCGACCATGAGGCAACGCCTGGCCTATGGCGGGATATTTGTTCTCGCCGTCCTCATCGGGTGGAAGGTTACTTCACATTGGGATGGCCTCCAGCTCGTGAACCGAAGCGCGGCCTGCGCAATCGGTGCCTTGCTCATTGTCCTCCTTCAGTTTCTGGCAACCCGTCCCGAGGCGATTCTGCGCCGGTTCCTTCTGACCGCGGTTCTGGTGGCCTGGTGCGGGGCGTCCCTCGGCTGGAACCTGGTTGGTCCCCTTGCCCAGCTCCCTTCCGGGAAGAGCCTGCACATCTGGTCGTTCTTCCACTACTACCTCGGGACCAAATACTTTCCCGAGCTGGGCTACACGGATCTCTACGAGCAGGCACTGGCGGCCGATGCGGAGGGCGCGCACGACTGGTCCTACATAAAAAGAGTGAGAAGCCTGGAAACCTACTCGGTCGAACCGGTCGATCAGCCCGCCCGATCTCTCTATTGGAGCGATGATCGCTGGCGTGCATTTCAATCCGATCTGGCGTTTTTTGAAGCCTATCTGTCGCGGCGCAACTGGTCGAACATCTTCCGTGACCGTGGTTACAACGCGCCGCCGCCATCGACCGCCATGCGCCGAGCTTTCATGTGGTTCGACCTGAGTCCCCGAAGCCTCGCTGTAGTCGGTGCTCTCGACATTATTCTTCTCCTCGCCGCATTCATCGCGGTGGGCCGGGTTTTCGGGCCGTTGCGAGCTCTGGTCAGTCTGACGTGGATCGCACTTTTCTTCGGCAATATCGGGAATCGGCTTGTAGGGCAGCCGTTCCTCTACGATTACCTGGCCGCTCTATTGTTCGCCGCGTGCGCCCTGAAACGGGATCACGCGGTCCTCTCCGGCGCGCTCCTGGCATACGCGGCAGTCATGCGTGTGTTTCCCGGGCTGTTGATCATCGGCCTGGTGTGGTGGGCGATTTTGGATTGGCGGCGCACGCGAAAGGTGCCACGGCCGGCCGTCCACTTCATCCTGGCATTCGCCTCGATGAGCACTGTTCTGTGCGCATTGGGTCTAGGTAACGGACGGGGCGTGGAAGGGTGGAAGGAGTTCACATCCAACGTCACGCACCATGCTCAGAAGCACGTTTTCGGCGAACGACGGCTCGGGCTGGCACATGTCTTTACGGTCGACTGGTCAAAGCCACCCGTCGGCCGGCAAGGAGAGAGCGAACGTTCAGAAACCTGGCTCGTGCAGAAGGGAGCCTGGCGGGTTCTGGCCACGGGCCTGTGCGTTCTCTGGCTCTGGGCCACATCTCGGAACCGGCTCGACATGTTCGACACGCTTGTCAGCGCGCTCGTCCTGGTCTTCTGCCTTGTCGTCCTCTCCCGCTACTACTGGTCCTCGGCATGTCTGCTCTTCTTGATCGGAGGAGGAAAGCGGGAAGGACCGATGGGGCGCGCCGGGCCAACCTCGATCGGAGCGGCGCTGCTCGCCTGGTCGAGTGCAGTCTATGCCTACTCCATCTTCCAAGACGAAAAACTGGCGCGCTATCTCTTTGCCAACCTCGCCGCTGTCGCGCTCATCGTGGTGTGGATGAGTCTGATGATCTACCGAACTCGCCGTCAACGACTCTGAATCCTTGCACGACCTTGGCTCTCTTTACACAGATTCTTTCCGCCGGCTTGCCCGTGCGAATGCAAGCGCATGCAGGCTTTTATCCCGCTGATAGAAAAAATCTAGGGCGCGGGATGATTGAAATCAGCGACATAGAATCGTCCGGGCTCTCTCTCTTCCTGAACCACACCGGAAGAGCAGTCGTATGGATTGAAGGGATACTCCTGAACATGGTCGATTCGTATTCCGGCTGCCACAAGAGCATTGATGACATCACCCAGGGAGTGTGACCACGTGATTTCCTTCTCGGTTGTCCCGTCCCAGTTCTCGGTGTAGGTGCCGTCCTCTTCGACACATCCCTCTACGTTGTGAAAATACGGGTAGCCCGAAAGAAGTATGTGAACCGGGTGGAACTCGACCATATAGAATATCCCGCCGGTCTTGAGGTTATTGCTTATGGTGCTTGCCCATTTGTCCAAGCGGGGGAGCCAGCAGATGGCACCCATTCTAGCCAATGACAACGTATCCAGGCCGAAGTGGCATCGAAGATGAAGGAGCCTTTTGCCCTTTAGATCTCCCAGCTCTGTTAGTTCAATTTCTTTGAGCGAGCTGGCGCCCCCCAGGAATCCATCGACATCATAGAACTTCGATGCGTAGTGCAGCCTGGCCTTCTTGTCCCATGTTGCGCGGTTAATCTTCAGCTAATCCATTCAACTACATGCCAGGCGGAAATGGATTGATTATCAGATAGTTTACTTTCGGTGGTACGGGCGGAACCGTACAAAGTCCTCTGTTGGTCGTGCCCATGACATACACGCGCACAACCGCTTTCCCTATTGTTCCAGGAGAGTTCGGCACGATACTCAATAGTTGAACACCATACGCAGTGTTGGGCAGGATATTGCCCGATGCTGTTAAGAGTACAATGCTGTCATCGAATATGAGGTTGTTGCTGAGAGTGTCATCCGCAGTCCATCCGATTACGTGATCATGGTCGCACCCATCGCATGGGAATCGACAGCTGAATATCTCCGTCATTGGAGTCGGAAACGGATCCATGATTCCGGCGGGACGGTCCATGCCCGAAACGCGGATCGCCCCGTTTCGAATCTCGAGTGCCGCCGATGTCCGGAAACCACGGGGGAGGGCGGACTTACTCCGCCCCTCCGCTTTTACCCCTGCCGCTGTGGCCGCTACCGACTGGGTTCGCCCATGCACACCATAACCACTGTCACTCTCCGCTTCCCCAAAAACCCCCGCCGTTCTGGGAGGCAGCATTGCAGTTCCTATGGTCGACCCAACCGTCCCGACTACACCAACTTTCGTCGTGCTCTCTCCCCACACGCCGACATAGGCCTTTGCTTGACCGAGAACCGCCACAGATCCCTTCTCCGTATCATCAGGGTACGACCAATGTCCTTCTCTCGTAACACCGCGAACACCAATCGTGCCCGCTGGATTCCCCCCTGCCGGGAGGTGTGCTATTCCTAGGACGCCTGCTCCTTTATCCTTTCCGCCCACACCAAGGACACCACTTCCGTAACCGGCGGCCTGGCCGATGACTCCCCAAGAATTTGCATCTCCAAAGATATTGGCTGACTCACCCTTGACCCCTGCCACTCCGTTCCGAAAATCTCCAGTAAGGGGTTCCTTCGCGACGGTTTTGCCGTAAACACCGATCGAATCGTTGCTGAACCCGGACACACCAAAAAAGTCCTTGCTCTCTCCTGCTACGCTGGCTCTTTCCGGTTGACCCGCGACTCCCGGAGCCGCGCCGCTCAGGCCATATACTGCAAATCCGCGGCCGGCCGTCTCGGAATGAACACCATCGGAAGTATTGGTCGCATCGGTCAGGGAGACGTTAACCCCTTCGCCCGAGCCGTTCGTTGTGACAGCGATGGCGCCGGCAGCATTCGCGGCGTTTTCCACAGCGAATCTCCCCGACGATCCGGTTCCATTTGTCGTGACCACCAGGGCGTCGTCTCCGTTTCCCGCGTTATCGATCATGATCGTTCCGGCTGAACCGGTTCCCTTTGTCGTTACCAACAGGGCGTCCTTGGCGTTACCGACAAGACTGTTTGTGACCAGCATACCCTCGGCGGCTCCACCGTTCAGGATGTCGACAGCCGGCTTCGCATTAGCGGCATTCGTAACGGACACTTCCAGAGCCTTGCCGGTCCCCGTGGCGTCTGCGATCAGCTTCAGCGCATCGTTAGTTCCGGGAGCTGTGATCTCGACAGGACCTGTATCCGCTGTAATCGTGCGGCCGACTCCGGCTCCATTTTGATCGTATGCGAGATCAAGAGTATTTCCACCGCCGGGAGGAACTCCGCCACTGCTATCAGCCGAAATCTGCAACCCAGGGCCAAGCGTATCAATTGTGATACCGGGTCCGGCCACCAGTGTCACATGTTCGGTGAACCCGTTCAGGCTTCGAACGACGACTCCGCTATCGATCTTGCTGTCCGTTATGGCACCATCAACCACGGTTAATGAATTCAGACTGTACGGCGAGGAAGCGAGCTCGATGCGGGGAGTCAGTTCTCCCCCGCTGCCGACCTCGACGCTCAGCCAATACGGTGCGTCGAAGGCGAGACTATCCAGAGGATTCACGCTACCGAGTACTACGCTGTAGAGGCCGTCGACAATGGAAACGACTTGCACTTCAGTGTAGAGGAGTGTTCCAAGTGTTTCGGCATTGTAGAGTTTGAATGTGAGGGTATACGATCCGGTCGGTGGTGGCCCGCCTGTACTGTCGAGAACCGCCTGCAGGCTCATGGTCAGGGGAATGTCCGCATGCGCAAGAGTGGGGACGAACGCTAACAGCACCAAAACAGCAAAAAGTATCCGGGGCATTTTTTCACCTCTCCATGTAGTGGGATTATCTCAGCAAGACCATTCGTTTCGACTCGACAAATGCTCCCGCGGTCAGTTGGTAGAAATAGACTCCACTCCCCAATCGGGATGGCGACATGACAATCGAGTGCTCTCCCGCCGCGAGCTCTTCGTCCACGAGAGTGGCGACCTCTCTTCCCGATACATCATAGATTTTGAGTGTTACGTGACCGGCCACGGGAAGAAAAAGGGGGATTGTGGTTGTCGGGTTGAACGGGTTGGGGCGGTTCTGGTAAAGGCGATGGACTCCGGGAAGTTCAGACGTCCCCTCTTCCACGCTCGTCGCAATATCGATACTGCGGACAAACCAGAAACCGAAGCTGACTGAATAGCTGGCATCGTCGGAAGTCTCGACAGCGACCTGACCGAGCGTTCCATTCATTTCGATCATACTGTCGGATGCTTTAATAGCCGCATTGCCGATCATTGCCTGGCGATGGGAGAATTCCGGGAAGGCTTTGCTCGCCGGCGTAAGCAGGGTGGCGGCGATGAGAAGCGCGAATCCTCCAGAGAAGCGGGTTCTGTTCATAGGTCTCTCCTGTCATCTGAATGATGGAGTCGAGCCGGGAGGCCACATGATGGCCCCCTCCTGGCGTATCAACGTTCTCTACTGTGGTACGGACATTTTTCGGGAATTCGGCTATGAATTCGATTTGATCTAAGGATGTACGAATAACTATAGCATATAGCTGTTGGTGCCGAGGTGAGCTCCCAGCCGTGTCCCAATATCACATTGGTGAATCCGATCGATTCAATTGAATAGCCCCCCCCTTCCCGACGAGTAATTCGCCGTAATCGATGGTGGTTATGAGATCGAGGGAGGATGGCACGGTTTGCGCTACTTACACGGTTGACCGATACCGGTTCGCGGTTCATCAGTACCTGGGGCCTGGGTACGAACCAGGGGATGGGGGAGTCCCGTGCAAATAATCATGCTGCTGATATGCCTGGCTCTGGTCTCCGGTCCGAACGTCTCATGGGCGGATGGAGGGAAGCCGGGCGATGCGGGGGAAGAGGTGCGCGACAAAGAGGGCGATACCACTCCGGGGGAACTGGTGGAGATCCTTTCTGTGTTTTCCGCAATAGTCGCCGCGCCAGTAACCCTGGCCCGTGAATTGGTGGATTCGGCTCCGTCTTGAATACGGGTGGGAGGCCGATCAGGTTCGTCGAGTCACCGGCCATCTCATCGGGGAATCCGCTGCCGGACCCGGAGCCAGTGTGTCGTGGGCCTGGCTCAGGCTGATGTTGGCTGGAGCTTCTCGAACCAGGTCGATATCTTTCCAGGATCGGGTTGGGTGATTTTTCCCGGTCTCTCTCTCGGATCTCTCAACAGTGCTTTTGTCGCGCCATCGGCTCTGTGTCGCTCCACTGTTTGTTGTCGGGAGTGCGATTATGGCTTTGAGCGGGACATTCAGAACGCCGGCCCCCGGCTGGGGTTGACGGTCACTGTATAGCTTCGTAGGTTATTGAGCAGGGGGTCGAGCGTAAGGTGCTGTGGTTTGGTAGCCTCGCGCATCGGTGCGTGGATGGCGGGTCCCATGTAGATCCGTCTCCCGGTAGTGGGACCCTCGGATGTGATATAATCTTTATGACAGATGTTTGAGATATCCCTCCCCGGCTGCACGCTAATTGTTCTCTTGATGCTAAGGAGCTACCGTGCCGCTCAGGGTTTCAGCTCCGGTCGCAGTACTCTTGTTGGTCACTGCTTTCTGCCTCGCCTGCGGTGTCTTTGGCGGAGACGATGGTGACAATCCTCTGTCGGTAGACGCCAATTCTCCCGCAAAAATCTATAGCCTATCTGCCACCGCACAGAATCATGAGGCCATCCTTCTGACATGGATCGCAACCGGGGACGACAGCATGTCCGGCAGGGCATCCGAATACGACATCCGATATTCCTCAAAACCGGATTCACTCGCCCATTGGTGGGATTCTCTGGCTACAGTAGTAACAGATAGCATTGCGCCCCGGCCTGCGGCTCAACTCGAGAGCCTGTCCATAGGTGAACTGCTTCCTGACACGAAGTATTGCTTCAGGCTCCTTGCCCTGGATGATGCAGGGAATTCATCCGGTTATTCCAATACCGCGGAGGCCCTCACTCACAGCACGCCTGCGAAACCCATGCCGGCAGTTTCACCGGATAGTCTTTCTTTTAGTCCGGACCTTTCCGAGCGGTCTTTTGTGATCACAAATGGAGGCGACGGCACGTTGGATTGGTCGATTTTGAATGACCAGGATTGGATTTCTCTCGCGCCCACAAGTGGTAGCACCACTACCGAGGATGACACAATTACTGTGACGATAAACCGGTCCGGGCTCGACGCAGGGGACTACTCAGGTGTTGTAACTGTAATACCCGCCGAAGGTGACGCCGCTGAAATCTCGATTCAGATGACGGTAGTTGAGGAGCCGGTTCTCGATGTCAATCCTGTCGCGCTCGACTTCGACATCAGCGCGATCGCCCTTGAATTCACGATCACGAATGGTGGCGACGGTACGCTGACATGGGCAGTATCGGATGATCAGATGTGGATCGAGGTCAGCCCTGCGAGCGGGACCACCATGACAGAGGAAGATACCATCCAGGTCTCGGTACTTCGGTCCGGGCTGAACGCCGGTGACTACTCTGGGTCTATCACGATCACGCCGGGAGTGGGGGATCCTCAGGTCGTCGATGTTGCGATGCACGTTCCCGAATCACCCGAACTCCCGCTTCTGGTAGTTATAGAAGACAGTCTCGGCTTTGGGACGGACCTTACCGAGCAATTTTTCGTGATCTCCAATGGTGGTGACGGCGCGCTCACCTGGACAATTTCGGACGACCAGAACTGGATCTCCCTCTTTCCGGCAAGCGGGAACACAAGTACCGAAGACGACTCAATCACCGTAACAATTGACCGGTCCGGCCTTTCGCCCGGGAAGTACTCGGGGCTTGTGACAGTCATACCGGCTGACGGTGACTCTGCCGAAGTCTTGGTCCGGATGACGGTAGGGGAGAATCCGAGTCTCGAGGTCAGTCCTGTCGCCCTCATCTTTGACAGCGGCACGATCGCGCTGGACTTTGCGATCATGAATGCTGGCGACGGCACACCCAGCTGGGCAATTTCGGGCGACCAGACCTGGATCTCCCTCTCTCCGACAAGCGGGAACACAACCACCGAAGATGACACGATTACCGTGACGATTGACCGGTCCGGCCTGAGCGCCGGGAGCTACGCGGGATCGGTCAACATTACGCCGGGCGTGGGGGACCCACAGTTAGTTGACATTTCGATGGATGTGCCCGGTCTACCAGACCCGCCACTGATGATAGTTACACCGGGGACTCTTGACTTTGGTGTTGACCATTCCGAGCGGTCTTTCGAGATCACTAATGGCGGAGAGGGTACGATCACCTGGTCGATCTCAGACGACCAGGCCTGGATATCTCTGTCACCAACCAGTGGAGGCACAACCACCGAAGAGGATTTAATTGCCGTTACGGTCGACCGATCCGGCCTGTCGCCCGGAGATTACTCGGGAGTAATTGCGGTAGCATCGGCAGAAAGTGACTCCGTTAAGATATTGATTCAGATGACGGTTGGTGAGGAACCGCCCTCACTGGTAGTTGTACCGGGCAGTCTTGATTTTAGTTCAGATCGTACCGAGCATTCCTTTTCGATTACCAATGGAGGCGCCGGCAAACTGGCCTGGACGATTCTGGACGACCAGACCTGGATCACTCTCTCTCCGACAAGCGGGAGCACGAGTACCGAAGATGACCTGATCACCGTTACGATCGATCGATCCGGCCTTTCGCCCGGCGAATACTCAGGTGTCGTCAGGGTGAGACCGGCTGAAGGTGATTCCGCGAAAATCCCTGTTCAGATGACTGTGAACCATGAACCGTTCTCGCTGGGAGTTACTCCTGACAGTTTCTTCTTTGGCGCCGATCTTACCGAGCAATCCTTTTCAATCACCAATGGAGGCGGCGGAACGCTGACCTGGTCGGTTACAAACGACCAGAACTGGCTCACTCTATCTCCGGCAAGCGGAAGCACGACTACCGAGGCCGACTCGATCACCGTCACGATTGATCGAACCGGCCTTCCTCCCGGGGACTACTCCGGCATTGTTATGGTGATATCCACTCGAAGTGACTCCACGAAAGTCTTTGTTCAGATGACGGTCGAGGGGCCACCCAATTTGGAAATCAGTACCACCACACTCGCCTTCGAGATCAGCACAACCACACAATCCTTCACGATCACCAATGGAGGCGGCGGAACGCTGACCTGGTCGGTTACAAACGACCAGAACTGGCTCACTCTATCTCCGGCAAGCGGAATCACGACTACCGAGGCCGACTCGATCACCGTTACGATTGATCGATCCGGTCTTTCTCCCGGGGATTACGCAGGCATTGTCATGGTGACGAGCCCGGATGGAGACTCCACGGCGATCTCTATTCAGATGACGGTCGAAAAGCCGCCGAACCTGGAAACCAGTACTACCGCGCTGACGTTTGGCATCAGCACGACCACGCAATCCTTTACGATCTCGAATAGCGGCGACGGCACACTCACCTGGACGATTTCTGATAACAAGACCTGGATCTCTGCGTCTCCCACAAGCGGAAGCATAACCACCGGAGACGACTCGATCACCGTTACGATTGATCGAACCGGTCTTTCTCCCGGGGATTACTCGGGATCGATCACCATCACACCGGATGTCGGAGACCTTCAACAGATCGATGTTTCAATGACCGCTCTTGAGCCGCCCGAGATCGGCGCCATGGTTCTCGTTCCCCCCGGCACATTCATGATGGGTGACGGGATCGCTCTCTGCGGTGTGGACGAGCATCAGGTAACGCTCACAAGCAGATTCTATTTCAGGCAGTACGAGGTGACGAATCAGGAATACCGGGATGCGGTGCAGTGGGCATGGGAACAGGGGTACGTTTTTGTCAACTCGGAGTATGTGGAGGACAATGCGGAAAATCCCGGCAGGCCATTGATTTATTTGGATGATCGAAGTGGCAGGATAAAGTTTAACGGGTCGGAGTTCACCATTGACTATGGTTATTCAAACCATCCGGTGGTCAAGGTAAACTGGTCTGCAGCGGCGGCCTATTGTGACTGGCTGAGCTTGCAGGAGGGGCTCAATAGGGTTTACTACGACGGCGACGGGGTGGTTCCGTACTCGGTGTTCGGATACCGCCTTCCGACAGACGCGGAGTGGGAATATGTAACGCAGCAGGCGGGCGAACGAATCTATCCGTGGGGGAACGAGAGCCCCGATTGCGCTCGCGTGACTTGTACGGAATCGCCGGAAAGGGTGGGAAGTTCCCCGCAGGGAGCCGCCTGGGTGAACGGTACGCCCGTATTCGACATGGCCTCCAATGTGTACGAGTGGTGTAACGACCTGCACACATGTGATCTTGGGACGGATCCGGAGACTGATCCGAATGGCACAGAAAACTTCAGTCGAGTGATGCGCGGGGGGATGTTTGGCGAAGGTGGGGATAGCGACTATCTTTGCTCTAACCGGCACGCTGAATACATCTACTATGCGGAGCGCTATCACGGATTTCGGATCGCCCGCACAGATGAGACGGGAACCCCCAGAGATCCCTCTCTGATGGTGTTGTCGAGCAGCTTTGACTTTGGAACTGAGCAGATCGAGCGAGCCTTCACGATAAAGAATGGCGGCCACGGCACTCTACTCTGGTCGGTTTCGAATGACCAGGATTGGATCTCAGTATCCCCCACAAGCGGTAGCACAACTACCGAAGACGACTTGGTTACCACTACGGTAGACCGATCCGGGCTTCCGGCTGGAGAATACTCAGGAACCGTTACGGTGACAGCGGATGGAGGCGACGCTGCGGAAGTAGCTGTTCAAATGACCGTCGTATCGCCGTCCCTTCAGATTAATACCACTGCTCTTTCCTTCGGCGAGAGCACGACCAAACTGAGTTTCAGATTATCAAATGGCGGTCCCGACACTCTTTCATGGACGACTTCTGACGACCAGCCTTGGATGACTGTCTATCCGATCAATGGAAATACAACCACTGAATACGACTATCCCCTTGTCACGGTCGACCGGTCCGGTCTTTCCTACGGCAGCTATGCGGGATTGATTACTATCACGCCGGATTTCGGTGATCCTCAAACTATCACGGTATCCATGCTTTATCCCGCGCCGCTCAGCCCATCGCTGGAAGTTGCGCCGATAAGTCTCGTCTATGGGACGGATCTGACCGAAAGAAAATTCGCGATAACCAATGGGGGGGACAGCTCACTCACCTGGACGATCTTAGACGACCAGGACTGGATCACTATATCGCCCACAAACGGGGGCACGACTACTGAGGTAGATTCAATCAGGGTTATCGTGAATCGGACCGGCCTGAGTGACGGGATGTATTCAGGATCAGTTACAATTACGCCGAGTGTTGGGGTTCCGCAGGTGGTTTCTGTTTCGATGGAAGTGTCCGGGCCGGTTGGCGATCCCCTTCTAGTCGTTTCGACGGACAGCCTGTTACTCGGCGCTCTCCTTACCGAGCAGACATTCACGATCACCAATGCAGGTGCCGGCGCGATCTGGTGGCAGATATTGAACGAACATGGATGGATAAGTGTTTCTCCAGCAGTCGGATTCGCTACTTCTGAGGAGAAACAGATCACGGTTACGATTGACCGATCCGGTCTTCCGATCGGGAGCTATCCGGGAAGACTGATAGTGAGAACACTCGCATGGGACTCTACTGAAATCTTTGTTCAGATGACGGTTGAGGAGCCGACTCTCGAGGTCAATCCTGTCGCGCTCTTTTTCGACAGCGGAACATTCAGGGAGAGCCTTACGATCACCAATGGAGTGTGGGGTGCTTTAGACTGGTCGATCTCGGATGATCAGCCGTGGATCGAGGTCAGCACTCTTAGGGGAACTACTTCGACAGAAGAGGACATTGTCGAGGTGTCGGTGTATCGGCTTGGCCTGGACGCCGGCATTCACTCAGGTACGATCACTATCACGCCGGAGACGGGCCATCCTGAGGTCGTTTCGGTGTCCTTGCTCACTGTCGGACGACCGGCAGTGGGAGAGATGGCTCTCATACCGAGCGGAAATTTCTGGATGGGTGGGGACTTCTCCGCGTCCTGTGGTTTTGACCAGCGCAAGATAACACTGACGAACAGCTTCTATCTCGGACATTATGAGGTAACAGTTCAGGAGTACCGCGACGCTCTTCAGTGGGCGTATGACCAGGGTTTCGTAACCGTCACATCGTCAGATGTATACGACAACCTGGACGGGAGTTCGGAAAAGCTGTTGGGGCTTGGTAGCCTGTTTACGTTCTCCGGCGGTGTCTTCACAATTGAATCGGGCAAGGAAGACCTTCCACTCGCACTCGCCTGGTACGGGGCAGTCGCCTACTGCGATTGGCTGAGCATGCAGGATGGGCTCACAAGAGCGTACGACCACTCCACGTGGGTGTGTATCGGCGGAAACCCGAGTGCTGCCGAGGGCTACCGACTCCCCACGGACGCCGAGTGGGAGTACGCCACGCAGTTCGCCGGCGAGAGGACGTACCCGTGGGGTAATACATACCCCAATTTCAGCTTGGCGAATTACGCTCCTCTTGCAGGCGAGTTGGTTGGTGGTTTGACACCTGTAGGTACATATCCGCCGGGACCGGCGGAGGCTAACCTGTACGACATGGCGGGAAATCAGTGGGAGTGGTGCAATGACTGGCATGTCTGCGATCTGGGACCAGACCCTGAATCCGATCCGCCCGGCCCCGTCTCCGGCTCCCACCGGGTGATACGCGGAGGTGCGTGGTACAACAATCACTACAATCTGCCTGCCGCCGCGCGCAAAGATGGCGTCCCGACAAACGTGTACGGCTTTCGGATTGCCCGCAAATTCTGATACATGTGATTCGCAAGCCTACGGCCGATGAAAGCGAGCCGGATATTCGGTTGTAGCCAGCCAGATCTCGATCTCTTCTGTTAGTCCGGGTAGATAATTTCCGATGATCGCCGTAAAGGCAACAAACGCGATGGGTTTAGGCCCGGCCCTGATAGTCGATCCGTCTTGATCTGGGACACCAAGAATCGTTTGACCTGCAATCATCTGGATGGGAGTCCGGGCGGTTGTGATATGATAAAGTCAGTCGTGGGTCCCGATCGTCATGAGGCCAAGCCGGCCAATGCTGATGGTTATTCCGGGCTCAGGCTGTTAAGGGGATGTTCCGATGAGTCGGTTCTTTTCCACGCGCAAGATAGCTGGAAGAGCGACTCCCAGAAGGACAGGCCGGGTCCTGCCTTCTCTCTTGCTTCTGGGTGTGTTCTTCAATCCTCTGGGCGTCGATAAGGCATTCTGCTTCACCGATGTCGCCACCTATATCCACCCGACAAAGACCTTGATGGCCCGGATTGAAGTGCCGTCCGGAGACGGCCCATTCCCGGTATTGATGGCCATTCATGGTGGAGGATTTATTTTCGGCGACTACACCGCTTTCGAGCCCGATTTCTTCACTCACTACAATGATCTGGGTTTCGCCGTTATATCTACCGAGTATCGCCTCCACACCGAAGGGGGTGATCATCCTGAGGCGATCAAGGATTGCATGCACAATCTGCACTGGCTGATTGATCATGCCGACGAGTACGACTTCGACACGGATTTTATTGTGGTTCAGGGCTCCTCGGCCGGATCATATCTGGCGATGATGGTCGGTCTGACAGCCGGGCTGTCCGAGTATCAACCCGATTTCGGTCCCTACCGGGGAAGGACAGCTGAAGTTCATGGGGTCATAAGCTCCGCGGCGGTGTATGACTGGACCGTCACCCATACGGCTTCAGGTAACGCCTACATCGGTTCCCACAAAGATGACCCGGCTGCATCACCAGTCAATCGAGCGGGCGATTCCGATTGCACCAGTTTCCTGCTCCTCGGTGGGGGGGAGGATGAAGCCTGGTCGCTACCAGCGACAGCTCAAGCAATGTACGATAGTCTCGTCGCCGAAGAGATCTACTGTGAGCTACACATCATGGAAGAGCAAACCCATCCGGCACTCTATAATGTAAGTTGCAGCTACTGCGCCTGGTCCTTTGCGCGCATCGACTGGTTCCTCGATACTCTGGTTGCCAGTCGGACGGGAATCGACTCGGAACGCGTGCCGGTTCTCTTTCGGATCATTTCAACCGCGCCGAACCCTTTCAACCCGTCCATGGTCATTCGCTATGAAATCGCCCGTGCCGGGCGAGTGAGTCTCAGTGTTTATAATCCGCGCGGAGCGCTCGTCAAGAGGCTGTACACTGGTCGAGAAGATCCTGGATCCTACGAAAGGACTTGGGACGGCAGTAAAGCCGGAGGAGGCCGCGTTGCATCCGGGGTCTATTTCGTGAGGCTGGCAACTGATCAAAGTACCTACTCCAAAAAAGTCCTGCTGATGAAGTAGGGGAGAATCAAGGTATTCTTTTGACGAGAGAGACCCGCCGGAAAGGCAGGTCTCTCATTTCTTGCATCCCTAATATATCGGTCGCAAATCCTTACATTGCCCCTACGTTCACCTCGTACCAGGGTGTCGGGTTGATGGGACAGCGAAAGCGGAAACCGTTCTCCGAAATCGAGATCTTGTATTCTTTGGTCTTCCCTTTTTCGATGGGTCCCATGGTGAGGACTTCATTGGTCTTAAGATCCTGCACCATAAAGCCGACCACTTTGCCGGCCGAATTCTTTACTTCGAATACGTAGTCACCCGGCTCGAGGTTCATCAACGTTTCGCTGACCTCGAAATAGCCCTTGAACTCTTCCAGGTGAATTGTTGTCACTTTTTCTGCGTCGTCAGCGGTGGCGATTCCTGCGCCGATTGCGAGGAGCGGGAGAATAAGCAGGGCAGAGGACAGCGTGTTTCTCAGCAATCGCATGTACGATCTCCTTTTACTGGATTCGGATTTGTATCAGATTCAAATGTCCTGAGCCCCTTTATGTGGGCTCCGATATTGAGTCACACGGATGGGATGATCGTTACAATTCCCATGTCAGTTGCTTCGGTTCTGAAGCGAGGCAATCAGCACGATTGCGGCATAGGACTGAAAGAGCGCTATAGCGGGTAGTGCCGGAATCAGAAACCGGGAACTGGCGAAGACGAGCATCGGGGCGAGGGTGACGGCAATAATCCATGAATAGAGCAGGCAATCGGAACTGTTCGGTCTTCGAGTTGATTTCCTGCTGACTCTTAAGGCGATCCCGAGAAAAAAGAGAATCGTTCCAGCTACATGGACCGGAATCTCAAAAGATGACGGCTCGATCTTGAGATTCCGATGCAGGTGGACCGGATTCCCCAGATCCCAGATATCACGCTTCCAGTTGCTGAGATAGAGGAATCGCTCCCTCAGAAGCCATGCGACCCTGGTGGGGTGTGAAACGACGAAGTCCATCCCGGTAGGCTCAATAATCTCCGGGTACGGAAAGGAGGCGCCCGTCGCATTTGGATTGTAGGCTACCTGCAATCGGAACTCCGACCCTGTTCCGATTAGAATGGGCTTTCCCTCTGCCTTCGAGTGGTGCCAGGACCAGAAGCCGATCAACAGCAGGCAGGGCGCGAGGAAGAGCATGGACGCGCGGAACGCGCGCCCGAGGCTCGCCGATTCGCTTTCATTTCGATTTGCCTTCAGGAATATACAGATGAGCGACAGGGGAATCAGCGGCAGGAATCGGACTTGCTGGAAGGAAAGGGAGGCGGCGAGAAGGGAAACGGCAACCAGAAGAAGAGCCCCGCTCTTGCCCCGGCGAGACGGATTCCAGGTAAGCAAGAGGAAGACCAAAAGAGTGAAGGAGAATGCTTGCAGGATTTCCCCTTGCAACAGATTGCAATACACTTCCATTTTAAGCGACATGGCCAGAATGGCGCCGGCAACCCATCCTGAATGCTTTTGCACATGTCGCTCACCTATCGCGATAGTCAGTATTACAGTGAACAGAAAGAGGATGCCGGAAAGCAGTTTCGTGGCGAAGAAGAAACCACGGTCAAACGGAAAGATACGTTTCAATGCGCCGAGATAAACCTGGTATCCGGGAGAGTGGTAGATTTCCTCGAGGTTCAGGAAATCACCGGTATCAGCAATGATGTTCATCCCTGTGATGTAGTAAGGACCGTCAATCTTGAGCACGCCGATGAACCAAGGCTGGTCCCGCGTTTCCAGAGTGAGGCGCGCGGTTAGTAATAAACCGATCGTGATGATCAGCAAACACCCGAGTTCAATCGGACCGATTGCGCGAAACAGCTGCCGGGATCTGTCGAAGAGTTGCATTCGCCGATCCTAGCACATGGAGGATGACTCTCTTGCGCCCTATCAGAAAGGTGACGTCCCCGCTTCACAAGCAGAATCGAATTGATCATCTCGCCTCCCAGTACTACAATTAAGTGCATGTATCTCATGTCAAAAGCGCTTCGCCTCCTGATTTGTCTTCTTCCTCTACTTGTGGGTACTGATTCTAAAGCCGACATTGTTGTCAATCTTGGACGCGGAGCAGTTACCATTTTCACACCCGCGTCATACGATTCGACGACCCCTACGCCACTCATCCTGCTCCTGCATGGATATGGCTCCAATGGAGCGGCTGTCGATTCCTGGATGGGGTTTGAGTCGATCATCGACACGTATGGGTTCCTATACGCCCACCCGAACGGTACCAAAGACGCAGGAGGAAACCGATTTTGGAACGCCACGGATGCCTGCTGCAATTTCGGGGGCAGTTCCGTTGACGACGCCGGCTATCTATCTGCCTTGATCGATACGGTGGCGGACCGCTTTAACCTGGATCCGGATCGCGTCTACATCGGCGGACATTCGAACGGTGGATTCATGTCGTATCGAATGGCTTGCGATTATTCGGGAAGGGTAGCCGCCATCATGAGTCTTGCCGGCGCGACCTGGGATAATGACGCCGACTGCAACGCCACTTCGCCTGTTCACATTGCCCAGGTGCACGGGACCTCTGACGCGACGATTCTATACAATGGTGGGCAGATCGGCGCCGCCTCCTATCCGGGGGCTTTCGAATCGGTCAGCCGATGGGCCGGGTACGACGGATGCAATGCAGAGCCCGAGACACTGATCGGGGAGATCGATCTCGTACTGGGACCTGCGACCGAGTCTGACATCATCAGGTTCAACGTGAACTGCAGTCCCGGCGGGTCCGCTGAACTCTGGAAGATTCCCGGTTCCGGCCACACGCCGGTCCTGTCGTCAGGATTTGCCGCGCAGGTGGTCGAGTTCTTCTACGCCCATCCAAAACCGGGCGTGACCGATGTGGCGGCGGCCGGCGAAATACTGCCGGTCACGATGGGCCTCTCGAATTCCCCCAATCCGTTCCGGCACACTTCAACACTTCGATTTTTAATCTCCCGCCCCGGACTCGTGGATATCGAAATCTTTGATCTCCGCGGTAGACTGACAAGAATCATCGAGCGAGGAGCGCAGTTCCCGGCGGGCCCCCGGACAATCGAATGGAACGGCAGGGACGATCAAGGTCGCGTCGTACCTCCCGGGATCTATTTCGCTCGCCTGCGCACCGGCGAGCGGATAGAAACCCGCAAGCTGACTCTGCTGAGATAGCTCTCTGACCGCTTCAAACGCCAGTTCCTGTAAAAACATCCGCCTCCCTCTGTCCCGGATTCGCCAGGAATGTCGCCTAATGGGTAGAACGAGTACTGGAGTATTTCGAATCTGACTCACAGAAGGAGTAGAGAGATGAAGGTCAACAGGAACAGTCAGGCGGTGAGCCCGTCACCTGCGGATTCAAGCGAAAGAAAAAGCGGCGAAAAGAAATCGACCGCTCAGAAGCAACCCGATACAGCCCGGGCACTTAAGGCGTCAGCGGATCGTTTTGCCAGGGTGGCGAGCAGCCGGTTCAACCAGATCCAGACAGAGGCCAAACCGAGTCAGGCTGATCACCGGGCAAAGGTGCCTGAGGGGACGATGCCCGGCACAGCTGATGTGGGGGGGAGGGCCGGCGCAGCACTCGATGACAGCATTGCCGGGCCCACGCAGGGAAACTCGGTGGATGGAGACCTGCGGGAACGGGCGGATTCAGGCTTGGGGCTCGACCGTGACCAACTGGCGCAGGGAAGGCAGGTCGACGGCAGGAACCCGATGGACGGGTACCGGGGAGGGGCGGATCTGGGTATCGGCAACCCCTACGGCGGGACCGGAAGAGAAGCTGCCGGCAAGCTGCCCGCGAGAACAATGGCGTTCATCGATCATGCAAGGCTCAGGATGTATGAGGCCGCGCTGAATGGGGACTATGCAACGGTCGAGGCGTGGGCGAGCGAGGTTTCAAGCGAGCTCGGCAAGGGCCCCGGGTCGACTACGGATGAGCCATCGGCGTATGAGAAGAATCGCCAGACGGAAAAAGGAACAAAGACCAAAGTCGCCAAGGAAGCGAATGCAGTGAAAGTGGCTCTCTTCAAGGCGGAGCTTGAAAAGAAGAAAGCGGAGCGGGAGAAGAAGGCGGAAGAGGCGAAGAAGACGGAAGGGCAAGGTAGCACCGAGGAGACGGCTCCGGTTGAGGATGATCGACTCGAGGATGACGCCGCAGATGAATTCACCTCCGACCGGGAGGTCGAATATTCTGCGCCCGATCTCCACAAGGAATTCACGGATTTCTACCTGGGTATGAAGATCGAAGCAATGAAGAACAGCGAGACCAACCCTGGTGACCAGATGGAGGGTCCGGTCGGCGAACTCGGCACGGTCGATTCTGAGAACTACACCGCTAACTACGGAGAGGGTCACCGGACCCCCGGCGCGGATGAGATCGAAGCCGGCATGAGACGCGCAGAGGACGCAGCCGGCCGGGACGAAGAGTTTTGATCGGGGGACAGCAATTGTGTGCCTCCGGGCAAGAAATGGTATCATGACGCGAGGATGAGGCGCAGTCGCGAGGGGTCAAGCCGGTCTACTCGAATGAATACCTGAGGGGGCGAATGGATTCAGATATGGCACAAGGGTCGGGTGAATCCATGAAGTGGCCTCAGATCATACAAGGCGGGATGGGCGCAGCAGTCTCCGACTGGCGGCTCGCTCATGCGGTGTCGTCGCAGGGGCAGATCGGGGTAGTCTCGGGGACTGCGCTTGATCTGGTCCTGGCCAGGCGACTGCAAATGGGGGATCCGGGCGAACATTTGCGCCGCGCCCTTGCCGCTTTCCCCATCCCACGCGTTTCCAAGGACATTATTGATCGCTTTTTCATTGCCGGCGGCAAGCCAGCCGGTCAGCCCTTCAAAGGGAAGCCGATCGCGGGTCATAATCTGAGCCAACGGCTCCAGGAATTGTTGGTCGCCGCCAATTTCGTAGAGGTTTTTCTGGCCAAGGAAAACCATGGCGGAATAGTCGGGATCAACTACCTGCACAAGATCCAGGCGCCACTTCTGCCGTCCATTTACGGGGCGATGCTTGCCGATGTCGATGTAATCATAGTGGGTGCGGGGGTTCCTGTTGAAATCCCCAAGGTCATTGATAACCTCGTCCGAAGCGAACCCGTGGAAATGAAACTCTATGTTCGAGGGGTAACAAACGGGCAGGTACACAAGCTTTCTTTTACTCCGGAGACGGTTTTCCAGGATCACCCTCCCGCCTTGCGGCGCCCTCTTTTCTTTCCCATCGTCTCCTCAGTCACCCTGGCAGGGATGTTGGTTAAAAAATGTAAGGGGCAGGTGGATGGCTTGATAATCGAAGGACCGAAGGCGGGTGGGCATAACGCCCCTCCTCGAGGACGGATGGAACTCAGCTCGGAGCATGAGCCTGTCTATGGCCCGCGGGATATGGTCGATCTTGATGCCATCAAGTCGCTGGAACTTCCCTTCTGGCTCGCGGGCACTTATGGGAGCCCGGAGAAACTGGCGGAAGCCTGCGCTGTCGGTGCGACAGGCATCCAGGTAGGGACACTTTTCGCGTTCTGCGAAGAGTCCGGTCTGTGCCAGGATTTCAAGTATGACGCGATCAAGAATTGCCAGGATGGAACACACCATGTTTTCACGGATCCGATCGCTTCCCCCACGGGGTTTCCGTTCAAGGTTCTCTCGATTTCGGGCACGCTGTCGGACAACGACGAGTACGAGAAGCGATCTCGGAAGTGCGATCTGGGCTACCTCCGAGAGGCATATGAACAGGCCGACGGGACCGTCGGGTGGCGTTGTCCGGCGGAAGACCAGGAAACGTATGTGAGTCACGGGGGAAACCTCGAGGAAACCATCGGCCGCAAGTGTCTTTGTAACGGCCTGATGGCCAACATCGGTATGCCGCAGGTTCGTGGCGAAAATGGAGTGGAATTGGCCCTCCTGACCTGTGGAGACGACTTCTCGGGTATTCTCGATGTGCTGGGCCCGAGCAGGACATCCTATACCTCCGCCGACGTGATCGATTTCCTGCTCTCCCGTAACGGCTCGTAACGCGACAGTTCCCCAAACTGGTGCTATCCTGATGTTGGGCTGGTTTCGATAGCGAAGAGGCCATTCATCCAACCTCCGGACTGTCGATCTCCAACATCCACATCTACTGCCACTGCGGGGTTCCCGGACCCGATCGTTGTGCCCACACTCTGCGGTGCAATTGCATTGGGGCAGGTACATGCCAAAAGTTATAGCTGTTTTCTTGACGTTTCTCCTCTGTTTCGCCGGAGTCGCGGGGGCCGACACGTTCGGCGACTGGGGCGGTCAGGGGCCCGGACCCTATCTGGGCGGCGGCACCGTTGACGAAGGAGATCCGGACTGCGTGACGGTTATCGGTTCAGGTGATGAGCCACCCGCACCCCCGGTACCCGGCGGGAGCGGAAGCGTCCTCTGTATCGACGCTCGAAACAAACCATCCCAGATCGTAATCACGTTTACGTTTACATGCCCGGTCGATAATGGTGTCTGCGTGGTGGAGTACGATTTCTCGGGGTACAACACCAATTTCGGCGCCGGAGGGTTTGATGTCCATGTAGATGCCGGCGGAGATTTCAGTAACGCGGACGATGTCTGGGCTCCCATCGGATTGCCGCCGCAATCAACATTCGGCGGCAACACGGAAGGAGCCGGAAGTTGCGACGGGGCTACCCATACGATTACCTTTCGCGTCTTCCCCGGCACCGTTCTCTACCTGGATAACGGCCAGGCGAAGTGCAATGTAAGTACGGCGACTGAATCGGAGACCTGGGGACGGGTGAAGATGCTCTTCCGATAGAGCGGATCGCCTGGGGAACCAGAAGAGAGGCCCGCTGTAAAAAGGCGGGTTTTTCTTTGGTTCAACCTATCATGGGAGGAGCTCAGGCTTGCTGCTCCAGGCTACTGCGGAAAGCTGGTAGGATAGGGGGGCAGCGAGCCGGCACGGATGAGTTTTCTCGGGAACAGGTGTTCAATCGTGAAATGGAATTGGTTACTGATTCTTCTTCTTGTTGTCTCATGTACGCCGGGTGGCTCATCGCCGCCGTTGGAGGAATCGAATTACGTCTCGTTCGATTCGGCAGGAGAACTTCGAGAGTATCTTGCCTGGACAGATGACCGGGTCGGATTGATCGGTGCCCATCGGGGTGGTCCTGAGCCCGGCTATCCTGAGAATTGTCTCGCCACATTTGAAAACGCTATCCAATACTCTTCTTGCCTGATCGAATGTGACGTGCGGAAGACGAAAGATTCGATCCTGGTAATGATGCACGACGCCACTCTCGATCGAACGACCACGGGAACGGGAGCCGTGATTGACCACACACTGGAGGAACTGAGGGAGCTGAGGCTGAAGGACAACGAAGGCGAGGTCACTTCCTATTCGATCCCCACACTCGCCGAAGTTCTCCGGTGGGCGGAGGGGAGAGCGATTGTCGAGCTGGATATCAAGCAGTCCGTAGAACCGGAAGAAATTGTCGCGATCATTCGAGAACATGGTGCCGAACCGTTTACAGTGGTGATCACCTACAGCACCCCTTCGGCGATCAGGTATCACGATTTGAATCCCGAACTGGTTATCTCCGCTTCCGCCCGAGATCTGGAAGGCGCCGGACGCCTGCTGACCAGCGGTATCGATCCATTGAATCTGCTCGTCTTTGTGGGTGTTTACGAACCGTCCGACTCCCTGTACAGGCTGCTGCACTCCCACGGTATCCGCGCGATTCTGGGAACGATGGGCAACCTGGATCGGAGGGCAGAGGTTCGAGGCTATCAGGTCTACAGCGATCTCCTGCTAAATGGAGCCGACATCCTGGCCACCGACAATGTCCCCCTCGCCGCAAAAGCGATCGCAGCCTCCCCACCAAACTGACCGATCGATACCGGCTAAGACGCCGAAATTGGCGATTTGACGCCTGCCTAGAGGTTAATATGCCAATTATGGCGTCTTGTTGTGATTTATTGCTATTGTCATAGCGTGACTAATATGTCATCTTGATAGTAGTCTTGGTCGATAAAGCAACAGAAGGGGCTGCTTATGAAATTCCACGAAAACAATTCAGGTGATGCCACGCTGATAGAACTGGGCAACCGCCTTGCTCGATATCGTTTGAATAGAAATCTGACTCAGGATGCGCTCGCCAGGGAAGCGGGGGTTTCGAAACGGACGGTCCACAGGGTTGAGCACGGAAAATCCATCCAGGCGTCCAACCTGATTCGAATTCTGCGGGCACTTCGATTACTCGAGAATCTGGAGGCCCTGATTCCGGAGCCTGCAATCAGTCCGATCCAGCAAATCAAACTCCGCGGGAAAATGCGTCAACGCGCCTCATCCAGTTCTGACAAACCGGATGATCACAGACCCTGGTCGTGGGGGGATGACGGTTGACCATTGCTGAGGTGAAACTCTGGAGCAGAACAATCGGGGCGGTGAGCTGGGATGAGAGTGCCGGACTTTCCAATTTCGAATATGACCCGACCTTTGCGGCGAGCGGCATTGAAGTCGCTCCCATCACTATGCCGCTCTCCGATCGGATTTACACTTTTTCGGCACTCTCCCGCGAGACATTTCATGGTCTCCCCGGGCTACTTGCGGATTCATTGCCGGATGACTTCGGGAACGCTCTGATCAACGCGTGGCTTACCAAAGAAGGTCGAGATCCCGGGAGCTTCAACTCAGTCGAACGACTCTGTTACATCGGAAGCAGGGGCATGGGCGCGCTGGAGTATGTACCATCACAAGGACCGTTTTCCGGAAAGTCAACTCAGATCGACATTCAGTCGCTGGTCGAGCTGGCGAGTGATATCCTGGCAAGACGGAATCAATTACACGGCTCTTTCGAGCCTTCTGATCGCATCGGTTCCTTGCAGGACATTCTCCGTGTCGGCACATCGGCGGGGGGAGCCAGGGCAAAGGCGATCATCGCATGGAACCCTGAAACAGATGAAGTGCGTTCGGGGCAGGTCCGGGCGGGTAGGGGTTTTTCTTACTGGCTTCTCAAGTTCGACGGGGTATCGGGAAACAAGGACAAAGAGCTTGAAGATCCGGCGGGCTATGGCCTCATCGAGTACGCCTATTCAAAGATGGCGGCGAAAGCCGGAATCGATATAAATGAATGCAGGCTACTGAATGAAAATGGACGTAGCCATTTCATGACCCGACGATTTGATCGCACCGAATCCGGCCGAAGGCTCCACATGCAATCTCTCTGCGCCATGGAGCATTTCGATTTCAAGAAAGCGGGAGCTCACTCCTATGAGCAGGCTTTGCGGACAATCCGTAAGCTCAACATGTCGATGAACAGTATGGAAGAGCAGTTTCGACGAATGGCGTTCAACATCGTCGGACGTAATCAGGATGACCATGTAAAGAACATCGCTTTCCTGATGGACCGATCGGGAAACTGGTCACTCTCTCCCGCATTTGACATGACCTACAGTTACAATCCGGATGGGGCATGGACAAGTACCCATCAGATGTCCCTGAACGGAAAACGAGACCAGTTTGACGAGGAGGATTTCAAGGCCTGTTCGAAAAATGCTTCTATGAAGCGGGGTCGAGGCCTGGAAATTCTGGAGCAGGTTCTAAGTGCCGTTTCGAAGTGGACGGGCTTCGCGGAAGAGGCCGGCGTGCCGGATGATGTCGCCGGCCGCATCGCCCGGACCCATCGCTTGAATATCCTGAGCTGATCATGATCGACCCTGCCTTACCCCGCGGGCCGTAAGCTCGTCGCGATCGTCATCAGGATGTCCCGGTTATCCCCCTCTGTCGAGAGTGTCAGTGTCTTTCCTTCGCCGGGGACCACGAGGTACCAGCCTCCGTCGCCCCCTTCCGTGCCGACGGCCATATAATAATGGTAGGGAACACCGGCGGAGCTGATTGCTGATCCCGGAAGATCAGCCGGCGGCGACCCTGTCCATACCGACCCATCAATGACGGCGTGCGAATTCGCCGATCGGATATCGTTGGAATCATCCACATCATCGTTCCGCACGCCGAACAAATAGACAATGCCATCTTCTTCGAACTCGACGATTTCGAGGTTATCGGGATAGCTGAAGGCGGTGCTGATCTCTCGCGCGAAATGCGTCTTCATACTCACGGGTTCCTCTGCGGGCGGGTCGATCTCTTCCGGCTTCCGGTCTTCGATCCGGCTCTCACTTCGACAGGCCAGCAGCATCAGCACGACGGCCGCGATATACTTGTATCTTCTCACACACGCACCACACGAGTGAGGCTCGGCTTGTCGCTACCCAGCCTGTTGTCGATTCGAAAGACCTTGGTGTACATGTGCTGGTAGATAACCGGCGAGCCTTTCCGGAGCTCTTCCGGGAACATGCGGAACGCCGCATAAGCGATGGCAAAACCGATTCCGCTTTCGAGACCCTCGATGTCCACGATAAGCCGGTTTCCTTCGAAGCGAAGTGCCGTTTCGATCTGGCCCCTCTCGAGAAGATAGACGCCTGTTCCGTCGTCCCCTTCGCGGCCGACCGCACGGTTCCAGTCGGCAAGTACATCCCGATCAGAGGCGACGCTGCAGCCGATCAGCGCCTGCACGGAAAAGCCCGGGAGCATCTGCTTCGGTGCCCTCTCCCCGAGTTGCCCTCGAAACGTGTCGTCGTATACATACGCCGATCCGGTCTCGGCGCTGTAGAGCCCCATCACCGTCGGGTAGGACGTTCCTTCACGCTCAAGATATTGGTCTCTCACGAACTCGCGAAGGCCGTAAGGTGGATCGAGGTGCGCGTCCGGTACCCCGTCCAGCGCGGAATCAAGGTGGTCGATCTCGGCTTCGGAGAACTTCCTGGCTTCCAGTTCAATCGTCATTTTCCTGACTCCCTATTGATAACGGAGCGATCAGGCTCCGCGAATCTGCCTACTGGTTGGTCTTGACGAACTCGTCCATGAACTTGTACTTCTCCGGTGCTTTCGACTTGAACTCCGTCGGATTGTAGAAGTACTGCATGAGCGACTCAGAGAAGTCATCTTTGGGGTTCGTTTTGGCGTACGCGCCCATGAAGTTCGAGTTCTTGTTGTAGACGTAGGTCCGGCCATACCGGCGGGTGACGACGTATGTCCCCTTCTCGTCCTTCAAACCGAGATCCTTACCGGAGTACTCTTTTCCGTCCTCGAACTTCGTCAGGCCGGTTGCCTTGGCGCCACCGATGTCGTTCCAGCCCGAAATCTTCTGCCATCCATTCCACTTCTTATTTTCGTCGTCGAAGTGGTGGCCCACTTCATGGAGAATCGTTTCGGCAACCGGAGGAACGCCTTTATGGGTCAGGCGATACGGGCCGGCCACTCCGATGTCGGAAAATTCGATGTCACCGTTTGCTTTCGCCCACGCGGCCACCTTGTCTCCATCACTGGCGATGATGTCTTTGAAACGGCGCAGATTGTAGAGCTTTTCGTTCTCTAGGCCGAGCGACGGCGGGAGCTTGCTGAGCCCCTTGTCGATATCGGTCATCTCCTTCTCGGACCATTTCTTTCCGCTCGTCTTCCCGTACGTCAGGTTGACGTTGTGCTTCAGCTCCACGTGCGCTTCGTGGGCGACGCGGTTGTAGAGCTTGATCTTGTCCCCCTTTGAGAGCGCCTTCCAGTCCTTCAACTGGCCGAGATCTTCCTTGGTGATCTTCGACAGGTCGCCGTAAAACTTGGTAAAGCGATCACTCTTGTCCCAGCCGTCGGATGCGAGTTTGTCATAGCGGCTCTTGCGCCCCTCCATGAACTTCTCGAGATCGCCGAGTTTCTTGTCGACCGTCTTCTCGTCGGTTTTGACGGGATCGAGCTTATTGAACGGCGGCGCCTCTGACGCTTCAGCCTTGAAGATCTTGCTCTCCACCAGTTTCTGAAGCTTGGCGTCGTCGACGTCCTTCGCGAGTCGATTCTTACCGGCCCCCTTGACAAGAGCGCTCAGTTCTTTGGTGTCCTTTGCGGAGTCAAGAATGCGGACGATCGCTTTTTCATCACCCTTGCCGGTCGGGCCGTTCAACAGATGCTTCAGCATCGTCGTTTTCTGGTCGGAGGTCGCGTGCTTCAGGGTGTCCTTGTCGATATGGTTCCGTACAAAGTCATCGGATTTGCTCGACTTGGTGCTCATGCCGGCTGCCAGTTCGACGACCGCTTTTTTCCCGGCATCCCCCTTCGTTTTCAGGTGTTTTACGAGCTCGGACGTCTGCTTGTCACCGAGCTCGCCGAGTACCTTGTCGGAACCCCCGGCTTTCTTGACAGTATCCATGATACTCGCCGGATCAGAACTCGTCAGAATGCGGAGCATCGCCTTCTCGTCCCGCTTGCCGGTCGGGCCTTCCATCAGACTTTTCAGCATGTGCGCCTTGTCATCGTTCGAGGCGTGCTTGAGCACTTTATGGTCGACATGTTTTGCCACGAAGTCGTCCGACTTGGAATCCTTCACACCGTACGACCTCGCCATGTCGAGAGTCATTCTGGCGCCATCGTCTCCCTTGCCCTTGACATGCTTCATGAACTCGCCGCGCTGGCTCTCGAGCTCGCCGAGAACTTTGCTCGACCCGCCGGCTTTACCCAAGACTTCTTTCATTTCTTTCGGGGAACCGACGCTTTTCAGAACGCGGAGCATGGCTTTCTCGTCGTCCTTGCCGGTTCGCCCGTCCATGAGCTGCTTCAGCATGTGGGCCTTTTCATGCGGCTTTGCATGCTTCAGAACCTCAGGCGTTACCTTATCCCGGACGTGATTGTCCGAACTCCAATCGCTGACCTTCATTTTCATCGATTTGTCGATGATCTTGCGAGCGTCCCCCTTCGCTTTCGCTGCCGCTGCATCGGGCGAAGGAGTCGGAGTCGCACCCGACTTCGTGCCTGTTACCTTGCTCATCGATCTCTCCTGATAGGGCTTTCGTCTATTCTGGTGGACGGTGGTGAGTAGGCCACAGCTTCTGTCTTCGTTATCGCGGGATTCCGGGGGGAGTTGCGTGAATTCCAGGCCGGGGGTCCCCCGACAACCCCAACGATTACGATTGTAGAACTCTCCGGCAGGTTTTCCCACTATCTTTGTTAGATATAAATGGTAATAGGTCCGCCTCCACCCGCGAGGATCCCATCATCTAACCTGACCTCGGAGGTCAAATGCGTCTCTTTTCGGCTGAATATATGGTCACAATCGGCATCGGGGTGCTCAGGAAGTGTCCGGTCCTGCTGGGGAAGCGTCAAGTTATCTGCTCGTCGGGAGTTTGCGGGGGAATGAGATGGAGGATACCGGTGGCGACTGGCTCTACTTCCAACCGTTCCTGACGGCGGATCTTTTTGTGAGACCATCCTACGCGGTACCCGTTCAGTCCTCCTGAGAGGTAATGCCGAACGCGCCCACTTCGATCAAAATCCTGTGGGGAGCTCGACTGCCCACCGTTAGTTGTGCCCAGTATAAACCCCGTTCCGTTTCCGAGACGCCCCAGACCAGTTCCCACTCCCCGGCCGGAAGCACTCCGGCCAGTGGTGTTTCCAGCGACCCGAGGTTCATCTTCAGAATCATGAGCTCGACCCAGGAATCCTCATCGAGTTCAAAATGGAACGCGAAACGGGAGAGAGTGGGATTGGGGGCGACGGTAAACCCATTCGGAGAGTCGTCGTCTTGTAACGGCAATACGATCGTGTCGGGCCGAGCGGTGATCCCTTGCTCGACAGTGATAAGTGAAGACAGAATCTCGTCACCTTCGTCCAGCAAGACCAGAGCTTTGTAGGATCCCGCGGCGACATTGGAAAAAGAGTAGTTGCCCGCTTCATACCTTGCCGAGTCAACCAACGATTCTCCCTGGACGAGATAGACGAAGCCCGGCAGCTCTCTGGGCAGAGAGGTCCGTTCGCGGATAAAAATCCTATCCTCGCTGATCCAGCGAATCGTAGCCGGGATCGAACCCTGGATAGATCCGGAAGAGGGTTCTGTCGGGGCGCTATTGTCCCCGCAGGCGAGACCGATGATAGCGGTGGTCCACAGGAAAAGCGCGCCGAATCTGGTGAGCTTCGAAGCGATTCTTCACCTCCAGGGTGAGATCGCCGGGGAATTTCGAACGCCGTTATCATACCAAACAATCAGGAAAGTAGCGAACCTCCCCCTCCAATTGGAAGCTGCGCTATCGACAACGGAAGGGCGACCTGATGGAGCCGAGTCTGGTCCGCTCGGAAGAAACGAACCGGTTTTCGAGATGCTGTTGTTGACTCACAAAACGCATGATATGTTGAGTACGGGTCCGGTTTCGTGGCCCATTCCCCGGCAAAAGCGACATTCCTGCTCGGTTCCCCAGGCCAAGATACCTCGTGTTTGCGTGGGTGTGCCGCGCCGCTCCTATCCTGTCAGAAAGGGAGGACAGTGTGAGATTCTATCATTCAATCTTCGTGATTATCGCGGTTTGCGCGTTAATCCTCGCTTTCCCGGGGATTGCCGGGGCAGTCGTGGACAATACGGACAGTCTGGTCGTCCCGACGGGCGAGACATACACCCTTGGTGGTGAACATTCGTATGACATGCTGGTCAAGGTTGAATCGGGTGGAACGCTGTATGTCACCACGTATAGCGGCGGGGCGGCTACGGGGAATCTGACTCTTCAGGCTCCGGACATCGTCGTGTCAGGCACGATCGACGGCAGCGGCAGAGGATTCCGGGGGCAGGGGAACTATCAGGAAGGTCCCGGTATCGGCGGATATCCCGGCGGTGGAGCGGGGTACGGCGGCGCCGGAGGGGCGAGCAGCTATGGAGGCCCCGGAGGGCCTGCCTATGGAACTTCAGGTGGCAGGGAAATCCAGAAAGGTTCGGGTGGGGGTGACGGAAGCGGCGGTCTTTACGGAGGAGGAAACGGAGGCGCGGCCATCTCCCTGATCGCCGTTACGCTGAGCGTTTCCGGGTCGGTGACAACGGACGGTACGTACGGGACCAATCCGACATGGGGATCGGGCGGCGGAAGCGGTGGCGGGGTTTATCTCCAGGCGCCGAACGTGACTGTCACCGGTGTTCTTTCGGCCAAGGGGGGTAACGGGAGCAGCGGCAGCAGTTGGTTTGGCGGAGGGGGAGGGGGAGGACGGATCAAAATCATCCACTGCTCACTTATCTGGGGCGGAACCTATACGGTAAGCGGCGGCGCAGCCGGTGGTGGAAGTGCTTCATCCGGTAATGCGGGCACCTACTCTACCCAGGTCATGCCGGAGCCGGTCATCACCTCGATTGTGGATGTGGAAAACGACCAGGGCCGCCAGGTGCGAGTCGCATGGACCCGCTCCTGCTCTGACAACGTTTCTGAATTCGATCCTGTCACGCACTATACGATCTGGCGACGGATCGATGATCTGTCAAAAGGAATGACCGCGACTGCAGTGATGCAGATTCGATCGGCATACCCTCCTGGCAATTGGGATTATGTAGCCGAGGTCCCCGCACGGGGCGAAGATGAATACAACATGGTCGTGCCGACACTTGCCGATTCGAATTCAACCGGACAGCATTGGTCCACCTTCTTCATCTCGGGTGTCACGGCGAATCCTTTCATCTATTACGACTCGAATCCTGATTCCGGATACTCGGTGGACAATCTCGCTCCCGCCGAGCCTTCGCCATTCACGGCGAAAGTGATCAACGCGGAAACGCATCTCGAGTGGGGCGAAAATGCGGAAGCGGACTTCCATGCATGTAAGTTGCACCGAGGAACCTCAGAGGGATTCATACCGGGGCCATCCAATCTGCTTACCACACAGGCCTCTACCGATTATGTCGATCAGGGACCTACCGGTGGTTTCTACAAACTGGCTGCTATCGACTTCAACGGGAACGTCAGTTCCTACGCTCTCGTCACTCCCGGAGAGACGGTGGGCATTCCCGGAGGTTCCGCACCTACCCTTTCACTGAGCGCGGCGAGTCCGACGATCAATCGGATCACCGTCCAATTCTCGTTGCCTGGAAATGATCGAGCATCTCTGTCTGTCTTCGACATTCGGGGGAGGGTAGCGATTCAACGCGATGTGACCGCACTCGGGCGTGGCCGGCATACTTTGAATCTGGGGGGGCGGAGTGATCTGTCGTCCGGTGTCTATTTTGTAAGACTCATACAGGGGGACGACGCGAGAATCGTTCGGTCGATCGTGATCCGCTAGCGGCGAGGGGTCTTCTCATTCATCGGGCCCTCCCGTTACACCTCAAATCCCTCTTTGGCGAGTGCCGCAGAGAGAGACTCGATCTCTCGCGCTATGATTTCGCACATATTGATCGCGCCGCCGACGCCATCTTCGTTACTCTTTTCCTCAAGCGTGGCCGCCGCCCCGCTCAACCTCATTCCGCCGATCGCCATGGAGGCGCTCTTCAACCCGTGAGCTCCTCTCACAACCTTGTTCCAGTCCTCACCCTCGATCGCCTCTAGAATCCCCGCGACGTATTTTTCTCTCTCCTGCAGGAAGATTCCGACGACCGCATCGTAAATTTTGCGGTTACCATCCAGGTTGTCGAGTGCTTCCTGAAGGTCGAGCACGGAAGTTTCGGTCATGACGGGCCCCTATTCGGAAGAACTTCATTTAGTCGGCAGGATTACGCGCATGGAACCGGGCCGACATACTCGAATTATCGGGATTTGAGCGCTCTATCTAAAGACTTTTCCCAGAGTATCCGGGTGCAGCCCCGGACAGTGATCGGACCGTGTCCGGAGCTGACCGATCTACGGTCGCGAATGGACGCGCTCGAACGGGTGGCCGAGTTGGAAGTTGTGATATCATGAACCAAATAGGTGGTCACAAATGGAATACTGAAAACGGAGAACGGGATGATTTGTCCGCGTTGCGAGCGGCTGACCTTTTTTCTTTCGGGTTTACCGGAAAGGCAACTGGCGAGATGTGATAGGTGCGGCTTCGAGGGGGCGAGTACCATGCCTTCCTACGAGGGTTACCACCAGGAGCACTATTTGTCCGGCCGTCATGAACGCACTCCCCGGACGGATCCTGAAATGAAGTGGATCCTGAAAACAATGGTCATTGGCGGGCAGGACAGGGTGGCGGACTTTGGATGCGGTATCGGGGACTACACCACCCAGATCGGCAAGAGAACCGACCATGTAGTCGGGTACGACTTAAACGTAGAGGAAGCAACCAAGCGGCATCCCCACCTTCGATTTGAAACAATGGACCTGGCAAAGACGTTCCCCGTTCCGAACGGCTGGGCAGACAAAATCTTCTCCATCTATACGATCGAACATCTTGCTGATCCTGATTGGTTTCTGGCTGAATGCCAGCGGTGCCTGAAACCGGGCGGGATGATCGTGTTGTCGACGGGGGACCGGGAATTTTTTCTCCACGACCATATCTCGGACCCGACACATCTGCATGAATGGACATTGCGTGGGTTTGAGGAACTCGCGAATCGGTTTTTTAGCGGGATTGAAATCAGGCGGGCATGCTCCATGTTCAAGTACTTCCCGCTGAACCGCGTTCTTTGTCACATTCTCAAGCCCGATATTATTTATGTCGGACGTCGGCCGGCGAGTTGATTCCGGTTAAGATGCGGCAGGTCAAAACCTGCTTCTCCTGAAGATCACGCGGTCGTCCCGTCCTTCTCTTCGATCCGCATGAGCGCCGGTGAAAAGAAACCCGAAATTCCCATGAGGACGCACATCACCCCTCCCGCCAGATACCACGCCCCGACGCCGACAATTTCGGCTACCGGAGCCGCGACCAGGAGCCCGATCGGCGCCGCTGCCCCGGCGAGGCTCCCGATCAATGTAAACACGCGGCCCTGGAAATCGGGTGGAATCGTCGCCTGAATGATCGCGTGCAGGGGGCCGTTCACGAGGGGCACGATGAAACCGATGGCGAACATCGATCCGAGAGCCCACCAGAAAGTCCCCGCTGGCGTAACTCCAAGAGCAACGACCGCGAGGCCCATTGCGATCATCGCGGACAGCGTGGTCAGGATTCGGCGGGAGAACCCGCCCCATAGGGCGAGTAGCCCGCCGCCCATCAGCATACCCACTCCAAAAACGGATGTGATCCATCCGAGCTGGGCTGCGTCTCCCTGCAATCGATCGAGAACGAGAAGCGGCAGAAGCGAGAAGGCCGGAACGAGGAGCATGTTGATCCCGGCTGCGAGGCAGATCATCGTGAGATACCCCGATCGCCGGCGCAGGTATTGAAAGCCGTCGATCATTTCCTGCCAGACCGTCTTGTTTTCGACGGTGCCCGGCTTGGCTTTCGGCTGAGGCACATGGATGAAGAGAAGCGGCACGATCGCAATAAGAGCGGTTCCCACGTCGACGAACATCACCTTGCCCATAGGAAGCAGCGCGAACAAAAGCGCGCCGAGGGGAGCGGATATGATGAGTTGAAGTCCCTGGGCACTCTGGTTAAGGCCCTGGATCTGAGTGAACAGACGCTCGGGTACCATCAACGTAGTAGACGCCATCATCGCGGGAGCATGGAACGCCCCGCCCAGCGTGCGGAGGAAGAGGAGAGCGAGGACGTGCTCGGTACGGGCCACTCCGGAGATATAGAGGCCGGCAAGCACGAGAGAGGCTACGGCGATGAGGCCGTCGGCAAGGAGCATGACCAGCTTCCGGTTCCACCGGTCGATAAGTGCGCCGATGAGCGGGCCGAGGGCGACTTGAGGAGCGAGGCCGAAAAGAGTCGCCATTGCCAGTACGGTTGCGGAGCCGGTTTCTGCAGTGAGCCACCAGATGAGTGCGAACTGCACCGCGTTGCTTCCGACGAGCGAAAGGGTCTGCCCTCCCCATAGAACGAAAAAGGGGCGAAGTGGTGGATCGGTGGCGAGCGGCTCTGTCTTTTCCGAACAGCTGGCTGAGGCTGGATTGAGCTCCTCGGTCGCAGATGTCGCTGACGCATCTCTATGATGATCGTTCATGGCACCCCCTTGGAAGAACGTTCAGGTTTTATAAATTATACAAATGTTGTCGATTATTCAAGAATTCTTTTATATTAACCTGCGACTTTCTGTGATACTCTCTTGAGGTAGCTGGATAACTGTTTATTATCAATGGAGATACAAGGTGAGCAGTAGCACTGGGGGAGGCAAGAAAGGACCCCGAAAGCCCTCTCAGGAGATCATGATCCTGACGGCGCTCGACCAGATCAAGGTTCTCGCTGATCCTCTCCGGATCAAGATTCTGGAAGAACTGAACCAAGAACGTACGACCAAGCAGGTTGCCGAACGGATCGGGGAGAAGCCGACCAGGCTCTACCATCATGTGGAGGCGCTCGAAAAGGTGGGGCTGATCGAGCTCACCCGGACCCGGCAGAATCGGGGAACGCTGGAGAAATATTACATTGCAGTTGCCCGGGCGTTCCAGGCGGACTCCCGCGTGTTCACAGGGGGGGGGGAGGCGAGCAACGAGGAGAAGGAAACTCTCCGATCCATGGTCTCATTGATTTTCAACACTTCATCCGCCGAGCTGACTGATCTCATCGAAAACTCTCCTCCCGACTGTATAGAGGAAGAAGGGATCCTCACATTTGCCGAAATCAGAGCCGGCAGGAAAGATCTGACCGAACTCCAGAGGCGGTTGCGCGAGATTCTGGATTGGCTGACGCAGCTCGACGACGAAGACGACAAAGAAGATGAAAAGGACCAGGAACGCTACCGCCTGACGATCGCGTACTTTCCTCTCGACAGGAAGCCGCCTGAAACGGATTCCGGCACAACGAAGCCGTAGCGCCTCCCCCGAAAGAACATCGTCAGTGCCCGCCTTCAACTGGCGGGCTTTTTTTTGAGGGTCATCCGGCCGAAACTCCGCTTTTCCAGGTAGAGGGCATCACGAACAACCCAGTCGAGTCACTTCAGATGCCCGGACTGGTCCGGACGAAGCATTGCAACCTCAACACATCCCAAAAGGGGAATTGAAATGAAGAAGCTACTGGTAACGATCCTGGGTGGAATCCTCCTCGCCCATACGGCGGCGGAAGCCACAGTACTTACGTTCGATACACAGAACAATTTCGATCGGTCATATGGCGATCGGGTGTCATCGGCGGTGAATGGTGACTTTTCGTACGGCCCTGATCATGGATGGACGCCGAACGTTGCGATCGATTACGCCCTGGATGACGAGTCCTGGATGTATCAGGAAGGGACCGGCTACGGGGATCTCGAGAACGTACTCGTAATGGACTCAGAGGATTGGGTCGGCACGACCGGCTACACGATCTGCCTCCGCGCTGATGCGGGCTACCTTGTCGCCCTCTATGGGTTCGATTTCGCCACCTCCGACGCTCCCTTCACGATCGACGAAATCTCCGTTACGAACGGCGCGGGAACCGTCCTGCTCTCCGATTCGAATATCGCCGTGAACGACCCCTTCATCTCGTTCGGTGGCCCGTTTCCGCTTCAGAGTCGGCAACTTAAGATCAACATCACCATCCTGAATCCGACGAACGGTTTCTCCGTATTCGGTCTCGACAATGTCGATTTTGCACAGGTCGAGCGCCTCGGACGGAGCAGTGCCCGGGTCAAGACCGGTGCAGTCGAGGAGAGCAGCTGGTCGGATGTAAAGGGTATGTTCCGGTAGGAATTGTCAGAAGGAGATGACAGCTTGAACGACGAGGGGGCGGGCCTTGCGGTCCGCCCCCTCCCTGACTTCGGTATCTGCTACAGCAGGTCCTTGACCGCCTTCAAGGGGCGAACCCGAATGGTGCGGGAGGCCGGTTTGGGCTTCTGCTTTACCATGTCGCCGGTGAAGGGATTCCGAACCATCTTGCCGCCACGGACCGCAGGCTTCTTCACGAGGGTCATCTTCATCAGCCCGAGGAAGTTGTAGGAGCCGTGCCTCTTGACGGACTTGACCATCACGTCGGTCAGTGCGTCACAGACAGCAACCACATCCTTGCGGCTCAGGTCGGTTTTGTCGGCTAGCGCGCGGTAAGTCTCTGTCCGCGTGAGCGGCTTGGCCTGGGCTGTCTTGGTCGTCTTTCTCTTTGAGGTCTTTTTCCGAATTGCCATGGTATTGATCTCCTTGCGCCTTGGCGCTATTGGGTTTTGAAACTCAAATCTGACGGCCTGAACATACAGCATAAAGGGAAAATAGGGAGAAAAAACGCAGGAATTGGCGGATTCGAGGACTTTTTTCGATCTGGCGACAGCCGCCGGATGATTTTCACCTGATCTCCGCCCGCTCCCACCCGGTCCTCGCCTGGCGACAGATCCCTTCTCATGGTAGTTTTCGGAAGGAGGTATGAGCCATGGGTCTTCGGAAATGAACCGGTTGGGAGCAAAATGGTTGCCGGCTGTCCTGTTCGCCATTGCCTTCCCGGTCCTGTTTTTCGGGACAAGTGCCCTGGCTGACGGCGTGGAATCAGCCCCTTCCCAAAGTACGGATTGCCGCTATGACGATCCCCACCGCGGTGAATCGGAGACGCAACTTCAATATGAGCATATCCTGCCCCAGAATGATGTTTTTCGACCGCTGCTTTCCGATGTGAAGGAACCCCGCGTCTACGCCAGCTATCGGCGGGTTACGTTTCGTGGTGAGGCGTTTCCATCCGAAGGAGGGGGGCGACGGATCAGCGCCGGGATCGTCTCCGCCGGAGGCACATTCGGATTGTGGACACGCCGTTCGCGGGGGTGTTGCGACGGGGTTCAGGTCGGATTCTTCGGGGCTATAATATCGCAGTTCAACTTGAGCTCGCCCAAGAGCGATCTGCTTAACTCTGACTTCATCGTCGGTCCGCGTTTCACGGCACGGCGGGGACCGTTCTCCGGTCGACTGCGCGCGCTGCATCAGAGCAGCCATCTCGGGGACGAGTTCTTGATTGCCAACCCCTCCGTCAAAAGGGTCGATCTGTCGTATGAGGCAGTCGATGTAACGATCTCCTACGAGTATCTGTGGATGAGGGCTTACGCCGGTGGCGGCCGGCTCATCAGTTCCAGTATTGACATGGATCCGGGGTTCGTTCAGTGGGGATCGGAATTTCGGGGGAGAGGTTGGGGGTGGCTCGGAGAAAGAGTGGTGCCGGTGTTCGGTGCGGACTTTCAAGCGTTCGAGGTCGGGAAGTGGGGTGTGACCGAGAGTCTTTCTGCGGGCCTCGAACTGGCTGGCGCGACATCTCAGCGACGAGTTCGATTCCTGCTCGTATTTCTTCGTGGCTTTCTGCCGTTCGGCCAGTTCTTCCTGACCGAGGAAATCCAGAACTACGGCCTTACTGTGCAGTACGAATATTAAGGGGAATCAGTCCCTGCGCGACCATACGAACATCGTGCCGGCGCCGACACAGTAGAAGCAGGCCGCCAGGATCATGAGGGCCGAAATACCGAAGCCCGAAGCCTATCATCCGTATGCGCCTCTCGTCACTTACGGAGTGTGCTCATATTCAAAGTCGTACAGCGAAAACCAGGGACGGATCACGGCTGACATGAGCAGGTGCCTGGATTCAATCGAGCTGCTTTTTCGAGTGCCTCTCTGGCGGTGAGTTGATCGTTCTGGTCAGCAGCGAGCCGGCTGATACTGGCCCAGACGATTGATGATTCCGGATCGTAACGAATCGCTTCCATGTAACTCATTCTCGCGCTCCTGAAGTCGCCTCCGGCCCTATGGGCGTTGCCCAGACTTACGAGGACCGAAACGTCATCAGGTCGGATCGAAAGGGCGCGCTTATAATCGATCGCCGCCTTCTCGAACTCCCCTTCGGCGTGATAGTTCAGCGCATGGCTTCGGTACAGATGAAAATTCCGCTTCGGCGCGTTGTCTTTGCTCGATGTATCGATTCCGATCATTGTGAAATCGACCCACGGATAGTGTTTCGTCAACTCTGTGATTCGCTTCTGCTGATCTTTCGTCAGAGTTTCCAGACCCCTGCCGGATACGCCTTTATTGTATCCGACCTTCCACTTGGGAAGTTTGCTGATGGTCTCGTCGATCTGGCCATCAGTCACAGGGAGATTGTAGAACTCGAATACTTTGCGGAAGGTCGCGTGTGTCCGGCCGATCATCTCTTCGTATCGAATCCAGATGTGATCCAGTCGAGCCGACAGGCTGATGTCATACCACGATGCAAAGAAAGAAATGTACCATGGCATGAACATGTCGATGATCAGATCGAATTGCGCCTCGTCCGCCAAATCAAAAAAACGGTCGTTCAGAAAAGCGGGGGGGACTTGGACCCGGTACTTGTGGATATGATCCCGGTAACTGACGACGACGTCAAAAATATTGCGCACCATGATGACCGGACGAATACCGAAGATTTCCATAAGATCGATATTGGAATCTGATCCCTTTACATGCTGCTGGGTGACTGTGTTCTGAGTTACGCTACGCAACAGGGAGGGCAGGTACATGTCATGTTCGAGCTGCCAGTATGCGAAGTTCATGGGGAACCACTCGTAGCCGGTGATTTCGCGAGTGACCATTGACAGGAAGGTCGATCCGCTCTTCGGCATGGGGGCGAAGAATATGTGATCCCGATCGCCCGCCTCGCTTTTCAGGCGGGGAACGGCTTCCCGAAGCCGGCCGAAATCCGGAGGCTCTACCGCGTAGTCATGTAGCAGAAGGTCAGAAAGCTCAGAAACAGACAGCTGGGTTCCCCTTTCCCCGGGTCAAGCACAATAGCCTGACCGTAACCCGACGATCGTAGCCCAGGAGTCCCTGCTCTGTCATTGCCGATGTTAGGGGTAACGGCCCTTGTACTCACAACCCGCCTTCTGGTATGCTTGAATACGAATCAATCCTCCCGTGCCCCCGGATCTTACCGGCATGGGAACAAAGCCAAACCCATGCAGTCTCATCTCTGGCTGGTTCCTTTACATTCATTCGGAGGGCCGCAATGTTGCGCTTCACTGTCGCTCTGGTTTCACTGCTCCTTCTTCTGCCCACCATTTCTGCTGCACAGGTATCTCTGCCGGCCATGGATCCTGTGATTGAGGGCCTTGTCGACTCGGTCTCGGCAGATACCCTGCGGAATTATCTTATGTCCATGCAGGGGTTCTTTACGCGTCATACGAACTCGGACACCCTCTCTGCTACGGTCGGCATCGGCGCCGCGCGGCGCTGGGTGTTCGATCAGTTCGTTCAGATCTCCAATGACAACGGCGGGATTCTGCAGGTCGAATATCACGAATTCACCGAAACGATCCAGGGAGTTACCAAGCTGCATAAAAATGTAGTCGCCACTTTGCCGGGTAGTGATCCCGCCCAGGCCGACCGTATCTACATCCTTTCGGGGCATCTGGACTCACGAAACGAAGACAATATGGATTGGACCGGTTTCGCACCCGGTGCCGTCGATGACGGCGGGGGATCCGCAGCGGCGATCGAGTGTGCCAGAGTGCTTGCCAAGATGGGGACGGAAGCGACGATCAAATTCGTAAACGTCGTGGGAGAGGACCAGGGACTGTTCGGGAGCAGTGCGCTCGCACTCGACGCATTTCAGCAAGGGTGGAACATCGAAGGCATGATGACCAACGACGTGTTCGGCAACACGGTCTTTGGTGAAGTCGGAGTCGGCGACAGCCTCGACAATGATACGGTAAACGTACGTACATTCTCGATCGGGCCGTCGAATTCCAGTTCCAGAAACATGTCACGAATGGTGAAGCTATACGGCGATGCCTATACCACACAAAACGTCAACATTATCCCGATGCAGGATCGCCCCGGTCGCGGTGGAGATCACATTCCCTTCAACGACAATGGCTTCACTGCGTGCCGACTCATGGATCAATTTGACAATCTTATCCATCAGCATAGTCCGGCCGACTCGTTCGGCGTCATGAATTTTCCCTATCTCGCCAGAAACGTGGGAATTGACGTGGCGATGTTCGGAAACCTCGCCAATGCTCCCCGTCCTGTTGTCGATTTTGTTGTCGGGAACACAGGGGACTCGACCGGATTCCAGCTCTCCTGGTCACCGAGCGACGCAACCGATCTCGGGGGCTACATTGTCACGATTCGCGGTACCGGCTCGACGTTCTGGGACCAGACGATAGACGTGGGAAACACGCTGTCCCATCTCTTCACGCCGTCCCCGTCCGAATCGCTCTGGCTTGGCGTTGCTGCATACGATACGTTGGGCCATATGGGCCTCGTTACAGAGGAGAGGGGCGTGCTCTCAACGATTCCATTCGCGCCGACCGGCCTCCTGGTGGCTCCGACCAACTCGACGATCGATCTCGCATGGAACGGGGCGCCCGAAGGAGATTTCTCACACCATAACGTGTTCCGGTCGTTGAGCGCCGCCGGGCCGTTCAACCAGATCAACGGATCGCCGATTACTGTGCCCGCGTTTACGGATGCGGCAGTCCTGCCGGTAACCTTCTACTATTATGCGGTGAGCACCGTTGATACGAACGGGAACGAGGGTCCTCAGTCGGGTATCGAACGAGGACGGGTTGCATCTCTCGATCAGGGCGTTCTATTCGTCGAAGAAACAGTAGTCGGACCCGGCCAGCCCCACAGACCGACGGAGGCCGAATCTGACTCGTTTTATGCGGTTGTGTTCGACACCATCCCGCACACCGTACTCGACTACGACAGCGCCGCTGCCGCCACCGGAATCAACGTTTCTGATCTAGGCGCCTATTCGTCAGTCGTCTGGGTGAGTGATGATCGCAATCTCACGGTGAGCGGTGTTCTGCTTCAGAACCAGTTTCTCGTGGAAAACCTTGCCGCCCTCCGCCAGTACCTCGATCTTGGCGGCAATGTGCTTGTGATGGGGTGGAAGCTGGCGGATGGTATCAGCCCGCTCTACCCTGTTGCGTTCGGACCGGGTGACGTTCTCCACGACTATTTTAGGGTCGAAACCGTCAACTTCGCGAGCCCTGACGGGGGGAAATTCTCATACGGAGCCACAGGACTCCTCGGCTATCCGACAGTCCAGATTGACTCGAGTAAGGCGCGCAATCCCTGGAAAGGGAAGTTGCCGGACATGGACTTCTTCCTGTCGGTCGCACCGGGGGGCGAAACCGTATATACCTTTAACTCCGATCCCCCCGACTCGTCGTTCCATGGTTCTCCTTCCGGAATTCGCTACGACGGCGGCACGTATCGAACCCAGTTCTTTGATTTTCCGCTCTACCACCTGCAGGAGCAGAACGCGCAGGATCTGATCGGGAAAGCACTCACCTGGTTCGGCGATATCCCGACGAGTGTCGCGCAATCGCCCGAGGAAGAATCCGCGCCGATCACCCGGCTATCGATTCGGGCGACTCCCAATCCCTTCGGGCGCACAGGGACGACTTTTCACTACGCTCTTCCGGGCAAGGCGACAGTGGAGCTCGCCATTTTCTCGCCAAGCGGAAGACGTGTCCGGTTACTGAAGAAAGCTTCGCAATCGGGTGGACAACATTCTGTCGTATGGGATGGGCGGGATGAATCCGGTCGAACCGCAGCTGCAGGCGTCTATTTCTATCGGATCACGGCGGGAAAGAGCCGGGCCACGGGGAAGGTCGTGCTGGTGAGGTAAGGCCGGCAGTCTATACCGGACTAATCCACGTAGCCGAGCGCTTCCAGTCGTTCACGAATCGCTTCCGAGTCTTCAAGCCAGAGATCCCCGGAGCGGCGGAGGGGCGAATAAGATGGGATGCCGGTCTGCGGATAATCGCGCACAAAATCCGATTCAAATGACTCGGTAATCACCCGGCCATCCATGTCTTCCGCAATGGGAAGACCGAGCAGATGGAGGATCGTCGGTGTTACGTCAACCTCGTGAGCGTCTTCCTGCCGCCGGCCCGCCTTGATGCCCGGCCCGGCCAGAAGAAACACGCCCCTCCTGCGGTGATTCCCCGTATTGAAGGGATACCGTTCCCGGCCAAGTGACGGGATGAACTGGGAAATCGACGTGTGCCGGTCATAGGAACCGAGACCGTGGTCGGAAGAAATGACGAACACAGTTGTCGCAGGATCGAAGATCCGCTGCATCTCGCCGAGGACGTAGTCCAGAAACCGGAGGTAATTCGGAATCACCTTTTCGAACCGAGCGCGCTCTTCGGGATCGATCGGCGCATCCGGTTCGAACGAGTGCATCCAGAAGAAATGCTGCACATCGTCGGGGCCCGGGAAATAGAGAGTCAGGAGATCGGGCATCGTTCGTGGAGCAATGGAAAGCGCCAATTCCGCAAGACGATAGTCCTTTCGAAAGATACGTGATACCGCATGGCTGTATCGATCGATGCGAGGACCGCCGGTGAAAGGCTCGTCGATATCCACGTCGCTTGTGAATCCGAACCACTCGCTCATTTCGTCGTCTATGGAAAGCTGCCGGAATCTCTCCAGCTCGTCAGGCTGCATCAGATCTTCCGGAAACCAATAGTCGCTCTTCCGCACTACCTGGGCGTTGTCCGCTACCAGATACCCGGCCACCGGCGGGGGAGGGGACGTGACCTGTGCGCCGAGCGTTCCGCAAAGGAGCCCCCCCGCTTCGGCAATCTCCCAGACAAACGGTTCGCGGACAAACGAGCTGTTCGCGGTGATATTGCTCGCGCCGAGGATTCGTCCGGGAAGGGAGCTGGAGTTGAAAGGGAGCCGGAACGGAATCGGATCGGAAAGAAATCGAATTCTGGTCGAATGAAAGTCGAGGATACCGTGATCGTATGGGTTACGGCCGGTGTTGATGCTCGTCCATATTACGGGGCTTCGCATCCCCCGGGAGGAGCTGTCAATAAAAGGATTCAGCTCGGAAACACGGGGGAGCAGATGCCCTGCGGATCCGCGGGCGAGAAACGCTTCGAAATGAGGGAGGGAGCCGTCACCGAGATACCGGTCGAGAAGGTCGAGGGAAAGGCCGTCATATTGCAGATTGCACACTCGGAGGGCGGGCGCCTGCCGCGTTCCCATGGTGAACGGAATTTCGCCGGAACCGTCTCGCGGGGCCAGAATGGGAGCGAGAAGCAGCGCATGAAAGGCAATGACACCGGCAGTGGAAACCGGCATCCGGGTCAGGCGGCGGCCGGCGAACAGGGCGAACGGAATGAGCGCGAGTGCCGCGATTGTAATGGGAATGAGAACCGGCGGATCAAGAACGTAAGTCGGCCTCTGTGATTGAAAGAGAATGATCGCACAGGGGACGAGAGTCAGGAGATAAATCCAGACCCCCCGGGCTGCCGTGCCGCCGGACCGTTGAACGAGACGGGCAAGAAACCCGATACCGAACGCCGCCACCAGGAAAAGAAGCTCGCAGTAAACGGATATCAGAAAGCGGTCACCCAGCCGGGGCCAGTCCCGGGCGAGACGAAATACGGGCCATGTGGCGAATACCGTAGCCACCACGGCGACCATAATCGCGTGGGGGGTGAACAGGGTGTCCTTTCGATGTTCGCTCATCGGCACTTTCCCAGGCTCCTAGAGAGGTGTTCAGGAAAGCCCAAGGGTGAGCGAAAGCCTACAGAACTGTCCACACAAAACTAGCCAGGGCATCTCACAGGCAATCTGCTGCGTGCTCGCGATGACTGCCGTTGAACATGCAGGGTGAGATCGGGGTCCTGTCATATCGCTGCTATATGGCATTATCCCGATGCAATCCATTGGTGCATCCAGGTTTCCGTCAAAGAACCCTCATCAGGTAGAATTCATGATCAGTTGGCCATCGGCAGAGTAGTAAGCTAGAATTGACTCATTCAATTACGAAAGCCCTGCAGATGTATGACAAGCTGATCATCAATTTAACACCCACCGGCATGCTCCCGATGAAGGCGAACACGCCGCACGTGCCGGTCACAACCGATGAGATCGTACAGGATGTCCGGCGGTGCGCTTCACTGGGAGCTTCGGTCGTCCATCTTCACGCCAGGGACAGTGAGGAATTGCCCACTTCCCGGAAAGAAGTCTTCGCCGAAATTATCGATGGTATCCGTGAAACCTGTCCCGACCTGATCCTTTGCGTCACTACCAGCGGGCGTAGCTCACCCGACATAAAAGATCGTGCCGAAGTTCTCTCCCTCGATGGTGACCGGAAACCGGACATGGCGAGTCTCACGCTGGGGTCGTTGAACTTCCCCAATCAGGCGAGTGTCAACTCTCCCGAGATAATCCGGGGCTTACTTGGCAAAATGCACGAGAGCGAGATCAAGCCTGAACTCGAAGTCTTCGATCTCGGAATGATCAACTACGCGAATTACCTCATTCGCAAAGGCATGCTTCGTCCTCCACACTACTTCAACTTACTCGTCGGCAATATCGCTACCGCTCAGGATGATCTTCTTACTTTAGGGCAGATGATTCGAGAGCTTCCCGAAGACTCTGTATGGTCACTCGCCGGCATCGGCCGGTGCCGGAATCGCATAACCGCCCTTTCGGTCGCATTCGGTGGCCATGTCCGTATCGGACTGGAAGATGACATCTACTTCGACGAGGAACGAAAGATCCTCGCGACGAATGAGATGCTGGTCAGGCGCGTGGTTGAAGTCGCGCGGGCGGTAGGTCGTGATATTGCAACGACGTCCGAGGCGAGAGAGATGCTTGGCCTCGTTCGTGGATAGCAATCTCCGAAACAAACTTGCCGAGATCCGCCGATGAGCTCTCGCAGAAGTTACGGGAAGTCGAGCCTCCGTCTGGCGGCCGGCCGTCTTTTCGCCCGCGTGGGTGTCCGTTACTACGATCTCTACTACTGTGAGACGCCGCTCGTTGCCGGCACTCGCTACGGACCATTGGAGGGCGATTTCGATGTGCGGCCCGCTACGGATGAGAACCTCTCGTCGATTCAGAAGGAGCTAGGCACCGTGATCGAGCAAAACTTCAATTTTGCAGGGTCGATTGAGAGCCGCTGCTATGTCGCGCTTTCGAAGAGTGGGATCACGGGCTATACATGGATCAATGAATCGGTGATTCATGTTCCCGAACTTCCCCTTGTCCCTGTTCCGGAAGGGTATGTCTATAGCTACAACAGTTTCGTGTTTCCCGAGAGTCGGGGGCGGGGAGTCTTCGGTCGCCTGCTCGGTTCGGTGTACGATCATATGTCGGCACAGGGAATCAGGACGATTGCGAACTTTGTCGACGTGACAAATGCACCGTCAATCGCAGCCCGGATGAAGCTCGGTGCCAGCAAGACTCGTGTGCGCGTTCTGAAGTTGCCTGCAATGCCCCCGGTCACGATCGGGGATCATCCTGCTTTCAGTGGATGGTTGTCATGATTCGAACACTGTTAATCATTCTGTCTCTTGCCTGTTTACTTTCCTGCAGCGATTTCGGTCGTGAGAGTATCCCTTTCATTGACCAGGTCGACCCGGTTTCGGGTACGGAAGGGGACACGGTCATTGTCTCCGGTGAACAGTTCGGTGCCGGCCCCGAAAGCCGGCTACTGTTCGGGAATGCCGCCGGTGAGATCGTCTCCTGGGCTGACGATCGCATCGCATCAATCGTCCCGAACGTACGCGGGAAGACGGTTCAGGTCATCCGCGGAGATCGCGAAAGCAATGCGGTCCCGTTTGCCTCGCTCGGCACGCAGCCACATATCGTACGAGTTGAGCCCGATACGGCCGAGGCGGGCGACACGATTCAGGTGAATGGATTCGGATTCCAAGCCGAAGAAACCGGTCCCGTGGTCTCTTTGAACGACATCGACATGGGGAACATTTTCGCCTTCAATGATACGACCGTTCAATTGGTCGTCGGGGAGAATGCTCAGTCGGGTCAACTTCGAATCAATCGTGACGGGCTTGAAAGCAACAGCGTCTCGTTTGTTCTGTTTGAAGCGCCACCCGCTCCGACGATTATCGCTCTTGTACCGGATAGCGCATTCGCGGGGGATACGATTCAAGTTATCGGCAATGCGTTCGGAGGCTCCCCCGATTCGGGGTCGGTATTTCTTGCAGGCTTGACCGGGACGCCGGTCGAATGGTCGGATACTGTTCTCTCAGTCATCATGCCGGAAGATGCCGAGACGGGCGAAGTGATTGTAATCGTGGGGATGCGGGAGAGTAACGCCCTCTCTCTCCGGCTCCTTATTCCACCTGCGCCGATCCCGGCAGTTTGGGAGATGCTTCCATCTAGAACTTTCGCTCGGGATACGCTCTTCTTTCTCGGTCCCGATTTCGGCGATGCCCCATATGATCGCCGTATCCTCTTTTCTTCGGGCACCGGCGAAAGAGCCGAGGCGGAGATCTTACGGTGGCGAGCCGACAGCGTGGTCGTCCTGATCCCTGAGAACGTCTCGACAGGTGGTGTGGTAATCGCGGGGAAACTGGGGGAGACCGGTTCCAACTTCTTTGAGGTGACCACGCGTATCGTGTCATGGGAAGGGGATGTGCAACCGCTCATTCGGGAATTCGGGTGTACGAACTCGACCTGCCATAACCCGATAGACCGGACCAGTAACTATTCATTGGAAACGTGGGAGGATGCGCGAGGGCCTGGGAGCCGATTCCCCCCGGTCAGGCCACGACGTGGGCCGACCAGCCTTCTCATTTCGCTGCTCCGTGGTCCATGGCTCGGTGCCCCGCAGATGCCGATCCAGCTCCAGACAATGAATGAATCGGACATCCTTGTTATCGAGGACTGGATCAACCAGGGTGCTCATTACAACTGATCCGTTCGAATTCCACACCATCTCAATCTTTCTTTCGGGCTGATGTCGGGTTCTGTCCTTTTTTGGCGGTTTTACAGATAGAAGCCACTCACCGATAACGAACCTGTCCCGGAGGAATACCGATGCCAAGAAAACTGCTGTTCATCATGGTTCTGGTAGCCATAGCCGTCCCCGCCCTGGCGCTCAATCCGATCGACGACTTCGAAGTCGCACCTTTCTTTTTCCAGACCACCGACGCCTATCAGGAGAATGACATTTTTGTGGACGCTCCATCTCATGTCATCTGGTCCCCACGCACGGTGATTCTGGAACCTGCGGGACCTGGTGACTTCATCTCGGCGCAACTTGTTCCGACTTACGGCGATGACGCGGCGGAGGTGCTCATTATTGGAGACGGCAAGGTCCGCTTCAAATACGACTGGGGTTTCCCGAACGACATCACCCGGAATGGCACGTTCGATCGCGTGGAGGTGGATTTCAGCTTTGTCACGCCCGGTGCAGCTCTCACACTCGCAACCGGTGACGGAACTTTTGCCTGTGGGATCAAGGAATTCCCGGCGAGTACTTCCGGATCTATCTCATGGTCGATCGATAACTGGTGCAATGCTGACGTGACGGCGGCAGAATTTATCAGCCTTACGCTCGACGGAAACGGCAGCGACGCGATTTTTGAGGTGACAGACATTCGGTTTCATCGGTCAGGGGCGATCATGCCCGACCTAAATCCCCACCTGGTCGCCACACAGGCTCCGCCCATGCCTTCCTCTCCTCTTGCCTGGAGCACCTATGATCTGTTCGGCCAGCCTCTCTATCGGACTGACATGGTTTTCGAGAGCATCACGCCTGTGGGCGGGACGACCGATCTGACCGCCGACTTCCAGGTCCAGACCGCTCTTGGCGGCGAGATCGGGCACTCCACGATAATGTGGAATGACGCACAAGGATTCTTCGAGGCGGAATTTCAGATCTCGGTCGACTTTTCGCCGGCCAACGGGTGGACGCCCGAGATCATATATCCTCCCGATCCTTTTCACGGCGAGGGGGGGCTCGCGATTACAACAGGTTTGCTCTTGCGGGATGGCGGGGGTGCACCACGTGGAACCTCATGTATTCGAATGATTTTCACCGAAGGGCATCTGCAGGACCTTAACTTCGACGTCGTAACCGTTACGCAGACGAGCAGTTCCAAACAAGCCGTGAATGACGGCCTGGATATAACCTTCACAATCTTCCCCAATAACTTCGACTATGTATTTCCGCTCTTCGAGGTCGAATGGATTTGCGACTGGGTCCCTTTCGATCCGACCGATGTGGCAACCCCGCTGCCCGAACTCGATTCACCTCTCCGGTTGGTCGCCATGCCGAGCGTTACTCGGGGAGGTACGGAGATCCGCACCAACCGCCCGATCGGTGCCACGAGGTCTGTCGAAATCTACGACATTGTGGGGCGCCTGGTTCGAGCGCTCGAGTTACCGGGCGGAGGAACATCCGTTCATTGGGACGGACTCAATACGTCAGGAGTGGCGGCAGCGTCCGGGCCGTATTTTGCCAGAATCCGGGGGGCCGGCAGTCAGGATGGAGTTGCGAAGATCATGCGGCTCCGGTGAGAGGTGGGGGCTAGCGACCCCCGCGAGAAGCGATTCGAGAGATCTCATCGATGACAAGTGTTTCGAAGTCGATCGCCGGATCGCTGCTGCCTGCAAGCCCGTTCACCATGATGGCAAACGCGTAAGCGGGATCGCCCTGTTCGTTGAAGTAATACCCTGCCAGACAGCGCGTGTTTTGAAAGGACCCGGTCTTGGCTGCCACACGATTCCCGTGTTCTGGAGACATCGGATGTTTTTCAAATCCGGCATGGTCGTCGGCACGGGGAAAAGTCGCGGGAAAGTCGAATTCATCCTCACCGGCCGCGTGAGTCAGAACCCAGGCCAGGTGAACCGGGGCGAGTAGATTCGTCCGGGAAAGGCCTGAACCGTCCGTGATTTTCGCGGGAGGGTCACCAGGAAAACCCCGGTTTCTTAAGATTTGAAGAAGGGGCGCTTCAGGTTCTTCACCAGGGGAAGATTCTGCAAAATCGCTGCTCTGTCCAAGATCGACGTGTCGCGCCAGACACTCGGCGCCGAGATTGTCGCTCTCGTGAAGGATACGCTTGACGATCTCGGAGAGGGGATCCGACTGATGTGTGGCCACAATTTCGTAATCCCCGTAATCCATCGGCTCATATGTGGCACGCACATCCCCTTCGACCGTAATACCGCTTAACGCCAGTGAGTGGGCGAACCACCGGCCGGCATATGTGGCGGGATCCTGAACGGCGACCGCCAGGCGGGCGCTCTCCCTGGCGATGCCGATGGCGCCGCTGACGTCGAGAGTGTCCCCCGATAGTCGTAGCCTGGCGGTCACGGAACGCGCCCGTCGTGGCGCTGTCAGCGCGTTCGTCCTGAGAGCGATGTATGACGGCAGGTCCGGAAGGATGCGCACGGCTGCGGATTTTCCGAGAGATGGACCGGGGCGAATGTCGGCGATGATGACGTTGTGCCCCACGCTTATCGAACTGATCGGCGCTGCGTAGAACTTCCCCCGGTCACCGGACGACCAGTCATCCGGAATCATGCGGTCGCCGAAGAGGGAAGCATCGACGAGGACGTCGCCCCCTATTTGGGTAATTCCCCGCGCTTTCAAGCCGGAGATCAGCGATGTGAATGGGGAGGGAACCGCATTGTCCCACTCTTTGTCAGCCAGGAACGGATCCCCCCCCCCTCGAAGAACAACCGTCTGTGCGGTGCCCGAGTCAGTCCCCTCTTTCGACACCCAGAGCGTGGTCGCAAAACGATGATCCGGCCCAAACCTGAGGAGTGAGGCATAGGTCGTCAGTAATTTCAGAGTGGAAGCGGGAACAAAGAGACGCTCGGCGTTCAGTGCCAGGCAGACGTCGCCCGAATCAACTTCCCGAACGAGCAGACCGCAGTGAGCACTCTCCAGGCCGGCCCGCCGAACCATTGTTCTAATCGCTCCTGCCGTACCGTTATCAACTGGCGACCCACAGGACATGGCGAAAAGGACCACGTACAACGGGACCGCGCATACCAGGTAATGGCGAAGTTTATGATTCACTCTGCGGATCATCCCATGGCCCGTGGTCAAGAAGCCGGATTAGAGCCGAGTCGTGATCCTGTGCGAGAACCTCATAGTCCGAACCGACTCCTTTGAGTTCTACTTCATAGAAAAGTACAAAAGGTGTGCCGAACTTTTCGGCGTAGAAGGAAAGAGAATCCGGCTCAACCCCGATGAAAATCCCTCTTCTGTTCTGCATCCCGCCGAGGACCTTGTTCATCCATCGTTTGTTCGGCTCAACAACCAGAACCGATTCCCATTCAGGAACATGATCCTCGATGAAGCGCTTGGGCTCGATCGCCGGAGCGCTGCGAATCGTATCCCACTTGATGGAGAGAGGAACCGAGAGCAGCAGGAGAAGAATCACAGGCAGGGCAATCCGAGCTGCCCGGAGAGAGATGATCAAGATGGAGGCGAATGCAAGAACGGCGATGAGGAGTAGCGTCCACTCGGGGACTGTCCAGATGCGCGTGAAATAGAGATCCCCACCTATGATCGCTGCCAAAACGAATCCCCATTCGTAAAGCTTGCGTGGCTTCGCGAAGAACCGTGCAAGTACGATGCCAGCTCCGGCGTACAATGGGAATGAAGAAGCTAGGATGATTCTTGTCGGATCGATGAATCCGAACGTGAATAGGATTGCTCCGGCGCACCACCACATGGGGAGGAAGAACTTGCCTTCTCTGATCAGAATCAGGAGTCCGAGAATCCCGACGATACCGAAACCGAAGATATCGAGAAAGAGGCGCGCGTTTGGACCGAAGAGCGGAAGAAGAATCAGAACGGAGGGGAGAAACCGGCGAATCAGACCAGACTGTACAATAGAAGAAGTGACCGCCGCAAAAGCAACAATTGAAATCGGGATTGAAACAGTCTCGGGAGCGCCGAAACTATCCCCGAGCCTCTGGAAAAACAGTCCTACATTCCCCGAGTAGTCATAAAAAGGCCAGAGGTGGGCGATCGCAAAACTGCCGACAGTTGCAAGGCCGAATCGAAGCGCGAATGATCTGCTCACCCGCTTTCGGAATACAAGGGTGTAAACGAGAACGACCACCCAGTAATACAGAGAAGTACCGATGTGTGTAATGAAGAGAAGCGCCTGGGTGAAGACCAGAGGAATAAGACCGCGTGCTCGATTGACGGCACGGTGGAGAAGGAAAAGCGACAGGAGCATGATGGAATACGCCATCTCCTGGGGATAGAAATAGGCATACCCGTCCAGAAGGGAATAGGTGCCGGACCAGAGAACCCGCCCCCAGAGAAAGAGCATCGCAAAAAGAATGTAGAAAACGGTCGGTTCGGAAAAGTGCAGCCGAAAGAAGAGGCGGGCCGCCGCGATAAAGAACAGTGCGTTGATCACCGCGAGTATGGCGAGCAGGGTGAGGGGATCGGCGCCGAATCCGCGGTGGATCGCTCCGATTAAGACATAGGCTGGGTTGGCATAGCGCCCCGGATCCTCCTCGATCGCACCGAGCGCTCGGATCGTGGCGAGATAGGAGTAGCCGTCCCAGCCCCTTCTGAGAAAATGCCCGCTGAAAAAGGATGCGAGGATACCGGCAACGAGAACGACGGTGAGCAGAGTGATCCACCAGCGGCCGGGTGGTTTCGGAGGCGCCACTTCAGCCTCTAATAGAGACGCTATCCGGCGCTTGATGAAGGTCCTTGATCGGTCTTCTTGCATAATATCCAGTGCAATCGGTTCAATCGCCGAGTGATCGCTCGAGCTCGGCGAGCCTCTCTTGTTCTGAGTCAATGTATTGCACCCACTGCGTCGCGGTTCGCTCGGTTTCGGGCGATGATTGTGCCACACGAAACGCAGCCTTGGCATCCTCAAATCGTTTCTGCTCGATCAGGGCCATGCCGAGCATAATCTGTATCTGCCCCTTCTCGCGAATCCCCTTCTTGAGTGAGGACTTAGTGAATGTGATCACATTCTCCCAATCGGCGAGGTTTGCATAGACATAAGCGATGCGTGCATCGAATTCCCCGTCACTCGACAGCCGGGCGGCGTTCGTTAGGGCGTCGATAGTCTTGTGATCCTCTTTCGCCAGGGTCCAGGCCTGGCTGAGGAGATGGTAATTCGCCTCTGATTTTTCGACCAGACCGTCATCGATCCCCTTGGCGAGTACGACGCCGGCCCGGTGGGGAACATCCCCCTGCAACAAAAGCTGCGCGAGCAGAACGATCTCACGGCCCTGGTCAAGCAGTCCCTGATAATATGCCATTTCATAGATGGCGAGTTGCTTGTTTTCATTGCCGATCTCGCCATACGTCGCGGAAAGCTGTGTCCAGTATTCTTTCCGGCCGTAATCCGCAACGAGAAGTTCGAGAACATCAATCACTTTGGTGTAGTTCTTGAGTTCGAAATAGCACACTCGAAGCAACATGTACCAGCTCTCTTCAATCCGATTTCCCCGTTCACGCGCAATGCGGGCAGCGGTCTCGACCGGCTCGATCGCATCGCGGTATCTCCCCAGTTCGTGATAAGCATGGCCGAGCATGATGTACGGATCCGGCCCGGGGTTTGTCGCGCTTGCAATCCAGTTTCTAAGATAGTCTGTCGTCTTCTCGTACTCTTCCATCTGGAAGCTGATCTGTGCCAGGGTGTAAACGGTAGTAGCTGTCATCGCTTCCGGCAGGCCCTCCTGCTCGATCACCTTCTCGTAGGATCGAATACTCTTGCTGTATTCTTCTTGTGAGAAGTAGATGAATCCGTAGGCGGAGTAGATTTGCGCCTTCTCGTAGGGGTTCAGGTCCCTCAGCTTCTCCAGGTCACGGAGGATCTTTATCGCATCGGCGAAATTACCCCCGTTTGCGGATTCCTGAGCCCTGCTGAGCTTGTCATAAACGGTCTCGCGCATGCTCGGGGTCCGGTGTGACTCACCCGATTGGGCACTGGCCGAAGCCGACGTCAGAAGTACGATCACAAGCAAGATTGCGATTTGTATGGCTCCTCGCAATTATCCCTCCAGCTGATATCGGAAGATGTTGCGCACACCTCGTACGGCGATCGGCTCGCCGTTGACAACCCGGGGCTTGTACTTGAACTTGCGCGCGGCATCGACAGACGTTTTATCGAATATCCCCTTGGGGTCTGCGTCGATAACCACCACGTCCTTCACCGTCCCTGCTGCCGTCACCGTATACTCCACAGTGCAGTAGCCCTGAATCCCACGAGAGCGTGCGGTCATGGGATAGGCGGGGGCAATCTTGACGATAGGAAGATACTCGCCGTCGCTGACGGCCATCTCGAGGCCGCTGATCGTAATCCTCTCCCGTATCGGAATAGAGGTCCCGACAGAGACATCCATTCGCATCGGATCGACGGTTTCTGTCTGCGGTTGGGGTATGTCCGGTGGTGCTTCGGGGTCGGCCGGTTTTTCTGCTCGTCTCTCTTTGCGCTCGACCGTCTCGCTTCGTTCAACTCTTACAAAGTCGACGAAATGGCGGGTGCCCGATTCGTCGAGTTTCTTCTTCCCGGTCGCAATCAGCGCCTGCATCATGAACAGCACGCCGAGCGTGACCAGCGCTCCGGCAATGATCGCGGTGGCATATCTGGCAAGCATCGCCTGGTGATCCTTTTCCTATTGCGGCGGCTGGGGGGCGGCGATCGCGATGTCGTAAACGCCGGCCAGTCGCGCCGCGTCCATAACATGAACCAGATCAGCCGTTCGGGAATCGGCATCGGCCTGAATCACGACCGTCCCCTGGGGGTTCTCCGCGTGCATTCGCTCGATATTCGCACGGACGGCGCGAGGGTCGATTTTCCGCCGGTCAATCCAGATGTCACCCGAAGCATCGATCGCAATGAGTATGTTCGCTTTTTCCTTCGGCTGAGAAGTCTGCGCTAACGGCTTGTTGACGTCGATACCCGATTCCTTGACGAAAGAGGCGGTTACAATAAAGAAGATGAGCATGATGAACACCACATCGAGCATGGGCGTGATGTTGATTTCTTGCTCTTCTTCTTCGGGCTGGCGAAACAGTGAGAGCCGTTGGCGCATCGATCATCCTCTAGTGGTCAAGGGTCAGGCGTTCACCCAGGCGTTCACCCAGGCGTTCCACTTCGGTTCCGGCGGTGCGACTGAGAATCGTGCCGGCGAAGACTCCGGAGAGGGCGCCCACCATGCCTGCCATGGTGGGAATCGTAGCCTTGGAAACCCCGGCGGCCATTGACCGCGCGTTGGCCGTGCCGGTAACGGAAAGAACATCGAACACTTCGATCATACCGGTAACTGTTCCCATGAGTCCGAGCAGAGGACAGAGGGCGACTAAAGTCTTGATCAGGGGGATCGGTCCGTTGGCGGCGAGTTGGAACTGCGAGACCAACTTTTCACGGATCTGGATGGCATTCCATGACTTCCACTCCGGCCGGGATTCCCATGAAGCCACCGTTTCTCGTATCAGCTGCTTGTTCACTGTTCGAAAATAGAGGATTCGTTCGGCGATTAAGATCCACATCGCGAAAATCGTCGCGGTAATCACGCTCAGGATAGGCCCGCCGAGCTCGAGGAAATCTCGGATGGAATCGAATGTCTCAAAAAAGATCGGCATCGATCAGGAGTGCCTCTGCTCCGAGCGCGTCGCAACAATGCCCGCGCTCTGTTCCTGTAAGATGTGAATGATACGGCGGCTCCGTCCCTGGACCAGCGTATGGAGAAGGACAACCGGGATCGCGACGGTAAGCCCGAGAACGGTAGTCACGAGAGCCTGAGAAATTCCTCCCGCCATGAGCTTCGGATCACCTGTGCCGAAGAGCGTAATCGCCTGGAAAGTGACGATCATTCCGGTCACCGTGCCGAGGAGTCCGAGCAGCGGCGCGACGACGCTGATGATTTTTATGAACAGGAGAGCTCGTGTAAGTGACGGCGTTTCCCGAAATACCGCCTCGCCAAGCTTCAGTTCAAGCGTTTCAACGTCTGCGTTTTCATTCTGCTCCGCGGCAATCAGTACTCTGCCGAGCGGATTGTCATCGCGCGGCGTGTCGCTCTGGAGCTGAGCCGTCACTTTGCGGCTCGACAGGCCGAGAACAACCAGTCGCTCGAGACAGAGAAGCAGCCCGAGAATTCCAAGACCGATGATCACGTACCCGATAATTCCCCCCTGGGCGATCCGTTCCCGCATGCCGGGGCGATCCAGATAGGTCGCCAGGATCTGGCCCCGTGTCGGGTCGACACCGAATGTAACGGGGGAATCCGTACCGAAGATTGCTTCCGTCGTTCTGGTGAAACGATTCTGGGGTTGCCTGCTCAGTTCCGAGAGGTTCCCGGTTTCAGGAGAATACTGCAGATACTTGCCCCGGGCGACGATGTTGAAACCGCCGATGCGGACGACTTCCATCTCCTCTTCGCGCCCGTCACTGGTGATCACAGTGGCGGGAAATCTCACGATCTTTCCTGTCTCGGTCATCTCCTGCTGCATCAGAAACCAGAGTCTTTCGATCTCCTGGACAGACGGGAGCTTCGATTCGGATCCGAGCTTCCGGGTGAGCCCACTCAGAAACTCGCCCCGCCCGGGATATTGCGCGTTTGTGACAGAACTCTCGATCAGGCCCTGTGTTTCACTCGATACTTGCTGCAATACGCCGAAGAGCTCCCGGAGCGTTCCCATTCGATTGTTGAGTTGATCCTGGACTTCGGCGATCTTGAGCTCGTTGGCATCGTAAGCCGTTTCGAGTTCTTCACTCCGCCGTTCCAATGTCGAGCGCAGATTCCCGCTATCTCGCAGAAGTTGCTTCTGCTGGTCGCGGGCCTTTCGGAAGTCCGCTTCCCGCTGCCGCTGCTCTCGCTGGTCATTTGCGCGACCTTGTTCAACCAGTCGCAGCAGTTCGTCAAGATTGGCGGCTCCCCCGTCGTCTTGCGCAGCGGCGGGGACAGCAGCCAATAACAGGAGGCCGATAATGACGACGGACTGAAATCGAGTCGACAGCCTCACTTCGCCACCTCGGGAGAGTCGATCGGAAGGAGCAGCAGGCCGGGTGCCTGCTGCTTCCGCGCGATACGCAAGCCCTGCCGGACGTGACTCCGGAGTTCGCCACCACCAAGCGTCTCCCACTCCCGGCTTGATTGATCCCATCGGCCCGTCACGCTGGCATCGCTTGTCTGATAGTAAAGGCCGATTCGCCCGAGCCGAAGGACGCTGACCTCGAGCGTCGCTCCATCGATAACGAGCGTCGTCTTATACGCCTCGATCGTCCTTCCGAAATCGTTTTCGATCTGGAATGCTTCGGTCAGTCGCCTGAATTTCTCTGAAACCGAAACGTCGGCACGTTCCATCATGGTTTTCAGGTTTGCCACGCGCTCGACCCGCTCATCGTAGAGAAAAGGAACGTCGAGTTCGACGAATCGCTCGAGGCCTTCGAGCATGCGGATCATGAGAGGCATGATCTGTCGTTCGACAATGCTTACCTTGTCGATCGATGCCCTCAGGTCCTCCAGTTCCGCCACCTGATTGGCAACCTGGCGCCCCATGTACTCATTATATAGTCCGAGACCGTCGTTCTCTTTCAGGAGCTGTCTGTATTCGCTTTCCAGATCCCGTGTCTCATCGACCACGTCATCGATTCGGCCCTGAGAAGCCTGGGCGAGCTGGATTCTACTTACTTCCGCTTTCAGAGCGGCATCCAGGTCCCCTGCAAGCGTGGCGCTGAAGGTCCCCGTTCCGAGAACGGATGCCAGGGCGATCCCCAGCATCCGTTTGTGTAGGCAGGTTCTTGTCATTAGAACGTGAGCGTCCCGCTACCGACGACGGTTGTGCCGGCGAAACCGAACTGGTTCACTTCCCAGGGATACTGGAATCGGCCACCGAGATCGGTGAGAACGTCCCCCTTGGTATCGATCTTGTCAGGGAAGACATCAAATAGGTTGTTTACAGCGATTCCGAGCGAGAGCGCCCCTGTCGCCTGAACGGTGACGTACAGGTCGGTAATCACCTTTGCAGCGAATGTCTGGTCCTTCGCAGGATCAGATGCATGCTGCCAGGTCACTTCGCCGAACCGGGTGTTGTTGAGCGTGGCGTTTACTCTACCCTTGCTGTAGCCGAGCCCGACGAGAATCTTGTCTTCCGGCCGGGCCGAAAGGATTCTCGACTGCTCTTTCCTGTCGAAGATATCGATGCCCGCATCTTTGATCGGCTTTGGCGTCGAGATGAGTCCCTCGATCTCGGTATCCGTGAATGTCGCGGATACCGTGACGTTTGCAGTCCCCTCTCCGGCAGCCATCGAATAGGTGCCGACCAGGTCCACGCCCTGGGTGCGCGTGTCAATGGCGTTGGTGAAGAACTTGAGGCTGGTGATGTCGTTGGCAACCAGAATTTCGCCTACCGCATCCGTCGGGTCATCGCTTGCGATGCTCGACGAATAGACGACGCGATCATCCACCTCGACACGGTAGAAGTCCGCCGAGAATGTTGCCCCTTCGACAGGCTGAATAGCGACTCCCACTGTGAAGTTAGTCGCTTCTTCTTCTTTCAGCTGGTCGACTTCGAGGGCGCGGAGAACCGGGCTGTTGTTGTCTATCGTGCCCTGATTGGAAACAGATCCGCCGGATACAAGAGTCTGGATGATGCTCAAGTGAATCTGGTGGAGCGACGGCGCACGGAACCCGGTGGAGGCCGATGCGCGAACAGTTGCGCGACCATCCATCAGCAGGTGGCGACCATTCACTTTCCATGTAAACGCGTCGCCGAAATCGCTGTAGTTTTCAACACGCGCGGCGCCGCCGACAAGCAGGTCCTCTGTCACGTTAACGGCAACATCGCCGTAGACACCTATGTTGTTTCGGAAGGCATCCGCCTCGTTCTGTGGCTGCAGACCGGGGAAGGACTGAGTCCCGCTACCAAAATAGGAATCGGGCTCACCGGCATTAGCGACGAAATTCTCCGTCCGAAATTCAGTGCCGACTGAAACGGTCGCATTCATGACCTGGCGCGCCACATCGGCGTTCGTGATGTGGTTCCGGAATTCATAGCCACCCGCCCGGAAAGAGGTCGGCGTCTGTATGCCGAGATCGACGTTCAAGCTGTTGTTTACCGAGTAGTCTACGGTGTTACTTCCGTACGTATGACTGACATCGTAGTCCCATCCACGGGACTGCCCGCGCACGCCGACGCTCAGTTGGTTGTCGAAAATGTCAGTTTCAAATGTGGGATGAAAACCTTCGTAGTTTCCGTCGCTATCGAGATAGACTTCGCTCGCTTCGCCCGGGATGTCCGGATCTTCCGTAATCCAGTAGGGTGCCCGATAGAGAGCGTAGCTCAGGCCCTTTCGATTCTGCAGCCCACCGAAAGCGTATAGTTCCGAATTGTTTTCGAGAGGGAGGCGCGCATTGAAGAATACATCAGATGAAGTGATATTCGGTTGTCCGACAATCATTCCAAGGTCGGGGTGGGCGGCAAAGAAGTCGGCGAAGTCTCCCGGAATACCATCGCCATTGACATCGGTCTCGGGAGTCACGCCGAAGAGGGCATCCGTGCCCGGCGTTGGCGCCCGGTTCGTTTCACTAAAGTCCGAATAAGAATGCGTCACGTTGACGGAACCATTCTTGCCCAGAGGGAACCCGGTATTCACGCTGTAGCCGTAGTTCTCCCCGTCCCCTTCCGTAGTAGCGCCACCGAAGCTCCGGATTATCGTCTGATCGTAATCTTCCTTCAGGATGATATTAATGACACCGGCGATCGCGTCCGACCCGTACTGGGCGGAAGCGCCGTCCCGGAGAACTTCAATACGCTCGATGGCGGCTGCCGGGATGCTCTTCATGTCGACGCCCACTTCACCCTTGCCTGGCGTATCGTTGATATACACCAGGGCGCTCGGGTTCTTGCGCTTTCCGTTGATGAGAACGAGCGTCCGGCTCGGTCCCAGTCCTCTGAGATCGGCGGGGTCGAAATGAGCGGTTGCATCAGAAATCGTCTGCTGGCTCGAGTTGAACGAAGGGACGGAGTAATTGAGCATCTTGTCGATGGTAAGGTGGCCGGTTGCGTAAAGTTGATCCGCCTTTACGTTGTCGATCGGTACAGGTGAGGTCATGACAGTACGCGGGGCGAAGCGTGATCCGATGACAACCATCTCTTCGGCCTGCAACTTTGAATCGACGAGCGCGATGTCCAGGAAGGCATCGCTTGATATTTCCATAACGTACACCTGATATCCAAGGTGTCTCACCACGAGGGTGACAGGCAGGCTCTCCACCGACAGAGAGAAATTCCCCCCGTCGTCTGTAACGGCGGTCTCGAGCGCATTCCTCGTGCCTATATTGGCGAGGCGAAGCGCGTCGCCCGATTCCGCCGAGGTAACGCGGCCCTCCAGAGTCACTTCGGCCCATGCCGAAGTGGCGAACGAAAACAGAAGCACAGTGAAAAGGAGGGGTCGTGCGGTCTTCGACAAGAGATTCATGGGGTGATCCTTGGTTTGGCGCCGAGCGGCGCACGCGAAATTGACCGGCGGGCTTCCATGTCCGGGTGCCGAAGCAGTGGGTTGGTATTCGCTCTACATGGAAACCGGGTTAACTCCATACTGGCGCACAGTTTGCGGGTGGGGTTGTTAAGTGTCAACATTATTCTGAGCAAAGCGCGGAGCTTGCTACCGGATTAGAGCGAGGCCTACACGCCAGGCGGTGCGCGCCTGCTGATAGTCGAGGAGTCGCTGCCCGTAACCGTCGACGTATTGAATCATGAGGCTGGGTGAGAAGTCTTCGCCATTGGGGAGACCTAAAAAGAGGGAAGCCTCAACCCCTGGGATGAATTGGCGGCCTCCGACCGGAAACCGAACAAGAATCCCACATACGCGGAACGGGAAACTCGTCTTCTTGAGGGGAAATTGACCTGGCGCGATGTATAGATCGATCTTTCCGTATCCGAAATAGTCTGTGATGTCGGGATTTGTTTCCTCGTCCCCCCAGACGCTCCATCGACCGAAGTACCAGCTGGTGGCCGAGCCGAAGACCGCATTCGTCTCCGGATTGCCGAAATGCACGGCGCCGAAGACGCGATTCCAGCTTCGGGAAAACGGATCTTCCCGGCCATTCGATTGATGACGAGCCCCTGCAGCCAGACTGACCGGCCATGAATCACGCGAATAATACAGGAAGGACTCCGGTTGGAAATTGTTGTCAAAAAATGGGGCGCTCTCATCCCACAGATTCCAGAAGGAAGTTTGTGTGAACGCAAAATAGAGATGAAGCTGCTGGTCTTCCGGAACGGAGAAGAGCCCTCTATGGAACTCAGTCATTCGATAGCGCATGGAGATATGAAATTTGACCTGCTCGTTGTTTCCGGGTGACGTGGATTCGGGATCGTTCTTTTCGAATCCGGTAATGAAATAACTCGGTCCCAATACGCCAAAGCGTTCGCTGCCAATGACGTAAGGTGCCCGATCGTCGGCATGGACAAGTACAGGGAGCAGGATCGCAAGGGGCGCGAGAAGAAGAACAGGAAGTAGAAGGAAAGGTTTCATCATGTGCGAGACATACTAATTGCGGAGAGCTTCTGTGTCCAGCCTACGATATCCCTGTGGAACGGACGTAAAGAATGACCGGCTATCAGCACCAACCAATGAAGCCGGAATGATCCTAGGTACATGAGGCTTTTCCGATCTCCGAATGGTTTCACAAGTACCCCTGTCACTTTCTGGGAGGATCAGTCATGAATTCAGAAAATCTAAAAAATGGAATTACCGCCGGGATCGCTGGAGGAATCGTCTTCGGCATCATGATGGGAGCGATGGGTATGCTTCCGATGATCGGCATGATGGTCGGAATGCCGAACGCGTTTGCCGGTTTCATCGTTCATATGGGAATCAGTGCGATGATCGGCGCAAGCTTCGCGGTACTGCTCGACAGGTGGGTTGACCGAGCCGGAAACGGCCTGAAGGCGGGCATGCTTTACGGTTTCATGTTGTGGATTCTCGGTCCGTTGACTTTGATGCCGTTGTTCATGGGAATGGGGCTCGGCGTCAACTGGAATAGTGCTGCCGCTACAGCCATGCTGCCCAGTCTGTTCGGTCATCTTCTGTTTGGATTGGTGCTCGGCGCCAGCTACGCCCGGTTGAAAGCCGGCGGCGCCCTGCCGGAAGTCCCTGACTCACCCGAGCTGACCATTCACGAAGGGCGTAGTTGAAAACCGGTTCACTTCTGACGGGAGGAACGAGATGAGGCCGATCGAGAAGCGCGAGAACAATCGAACACGGCTCGACGTCGGATGCCTCTACGAAGAGGTGAGACCACTGAATGACATCCTGAAGAGCCGCGTGATCGGGCAGGACGATTCTCTCGACGAGATCGTCTGCTCCTTCTCCCGGCTTCTTTCGGGATTGCGGGATCCGGGGCGGCCGTTGCTCACCATGCTCCTGCTCGGGCCGACAGGTGTCGGAAAGACTGAGACGGCAAAGGCGCTCGCTCACACACTTTTTGGGTCGGACCGGGCTCTCACGAGGGTGAACTGCGAGGAGTACGCTCACAGCCACGAGCTCTCCCGGCTTCTCGGAGCGCCGCCGGGCTACGTCGGCTCAAACATCGAACCGCTGCTGAGCCAGGCACGAATCGAAGCGAACCATCGGCATCTGCCCGAAGTTCAAGATCCGGCCGGCCCGGTTCCAATGTGGAAGTACTCGCCGATCGAATCTTCAAAGCAAAGAATGACGAGGAGTTCGTTTCGATTGTTCTGTTCGACGAAATAGAGAAGGCCCATCCTGTGCTCTGGAACGCGCTGCTCGGAATACTCGAGGATGGGATGCTCACGCTTGGCGACACGACGACCACCGATTTCACCAGGTCGATTATTATTATGACCTCAAACGTGGGGAGTCGCCAGATGGGTGAGATCCTCGAACAGAAGGCGATCGGATTTGAAATGAGCGAGGGGAGTAGGGTTTCGGCGATTGAGCCGTCGACCCTTTCGGACGCGGCGCTCTCGGCGGCGCGCGAGCACTTTCCGTATGAATTCCTGAACCGGTTCGACGAGACGCTTGTCTACTCCGCGCTGAACCAGGGGGATCTATCCGGCATATTCCAGAAGTTCCTCGATGACATTCGCCGCCGGATGGTGAGTGTGGGGCTATATGTTCAGTTGAAAGTAAGCAGCAAGGCGAAGTCCTGGATCATTGAGAAGGGGACCGATCTCCGTTTCGGGGCGAGGCCGCTTCGGAGAGCGATTGAATCGGGGAGCTCGTTGATCCCTTGTCGAGGCTCGTCGCTTCCAGGCGGATAAAGAATGGGGATATCGTCATCTGTGAGGAGGAAGATGACCATCTTACTTTCTACCTGGAAGAGCGCGCGGACAAGATCCAGGTCGCTTAGTCATGGGGACACAATACGCAATTCCCACGCTCGATACTGGGAGATGCGTATTGTGTCCCCATAACCCCATAACTAGGTCGCTTGACCGGTTTGTTGATTCCTGCTATAATAACACAGTTCGATTCTAGAGTTCCTACGCCGGACGGGGCTCGCTCCACGATCGACTGACAGCCGCTGTCTGCGCCCGGAAACGGAGCTCCAGCACCTCACCACTTTCTCCTGAAACGAGAGGGGAGCTTCCCATGCGCTTCGCAATCGTCATACCGGTCCTGCTTCTCGTCACATCAGGCGTTGCTCATGCACAATGCCTGCCCGATCCTAATTTCTCCGTGTGCCAATTGAACATCATCGACAATGACGCCTGTCCGACCACGTTTCCGCCCACACTCATCTGGTGTCCCGCAGGTGACATGTCTAAATTTGAAATCTACATACAACTGCGAGACGCATCCAATAACCTGTGCGTCAACACCAACGCGCGGATCGTTGTCAACCTGAGCGGCATTCCGGCTACGGCGGGCAATGCACTGTTCGGTTGTGGCTTCGACAATGTCGGATTCCAGGATTGGGCGGTGACTACCGATGCCAATGGCGAGGCGCGGATCGAGTTCTGGGGTGGCGGCTGCGGCTGCTTGAACGTCAACTGGCAGGTCTTCTCTTCAGGCGCCATTACCTGTTCCGGCTTCGGATCGTTCTGTGTCAAATCACCGGACTTGACCGGAGACGGCAAGATTAACTTCTTTGACACGTTCCAGTTTCTTCCGTGCCTGCAGACCTCAACCGGATATTGTTGCGATTTCAACTGCGACAACACCGTCAATTTCTTTGATGTATTCCAATATCTGCCCCACCTGAGCGGAGCTCACTCGTGCCCAGGTAACATCATTCCGATCGGAGTGCCGTGCGGGCAGCAATGTAACTGACTAGTTCCGGAAGGGTGCAGAGCGCTACTTCGGCGTATCCGTCTCAAATTCGGCGATCCAGTTCTGGACCACAACCAATGCGCGAGGCTCGACCTTGTCGAGATCAGCCGGAACAATGAAATAGAAGCTTTCTCCGTCAGGGCTCACGTCGAATACGTTGGGCCACCGATAAAGCTCTCGCCGAAACAGAAGCGTGGGGACGCCGAAGGATAGTTCACTCTCGATGGTGACCGGAACTGCCATAATGGAGTCTCCGACCATATAATAGACCTCGCGGCCATCATCCCGCCATAGGGGGAATTCGCCGGGACCGACGGATACGGCCCAGTGCTTCTCCGCGTGTGGAAAGGTAGTGGCATACACCATTTCGGGGCCTGTGTTTTCCGAGGTGTAAAGCGCGTATTCTCCGTTCTGGGAAATGGGGGACCACCAATCTCTTCCTGCTGATTGAACGAGGGGCCACGGCTCGGCGCTTTCGTCTTCGAGAGAGCGGACCCAGATATCCCAATCGTAAATGTCCGGTTTGAGTAGGGAGTAGGCGAGGTACTTTCCGTCCGGGCTCGGGTATGGTAGCGCGCCGGGGCCAAGCTCGCGTAACTCCCCGGTACCGTCCGTCTGCCGAGCATAGATGTTCATCGGATCGTTTGTGTAGAAGTAAATTTCTTTTTCGTCGGGCCCCCAGAGAGCGAAGTCGTTTCGATAGTCATCAGTGGTTATGCGGGTGCTTGAGCCACGACCGATATCATAGTTCCAGATTTCTTGGCTCATTCCCGTCCCCTTGGCGACCAGGATGTGTTCTTCATCGGATGATACGGAAAGCGCCCCCCAGTAGATTTCCGGTGAGCCGATCTCGTTCTTGATCTTCCCCGCGCGATCCACCTGCACGATTTTTCCCCGATCTCCCGTTCTCGTGCGAATGAAAGAAAGTGTGCCGTCCCTGGAAACCGAGGACTCTACTCCACGAGACTGAACCAGAAACGGCTCGCCGGTGACTTCCAGGCTCCCCGCGTCGAACGGAAGTGCCCAGATATCCCGGGAAGAACCACCGCGAGTGAAGACCAGATGACCAGTCGGGCTGTACGCCAAGTCTGACACTCTCGCACCGTCCGGGGTTGTGTACAGATTGCTTTTTGTCGTTCCATCCCACAGTCTGAGCGTACCGCTCCCCCCTTCATCGAGGTGTACTATGAAAACTAGCGCTCCCAGACCCGGGATGGCGATCATTTCATGGAAATCTCGTATCCCTTGCCCGGGCTCGAGGAGAAGAGTGCTCTCACCTCCCTGCGACGCCACTTCGTACAGGCCATAGTAACCAGTGCTGTAGACGATCTTTCCGTCCTCCTGCCAGTGGGCGGAAGCGGACTCTTCGAAGGAATGGCCGTCCGGGATGGTTCCGATCTTGGCTGGTTCGCCACCAGTCACGCGCACTTTGTAGAGGTCCTTGTCATGTCCATAACCGATCCACATTCCGTCAGGAGACCAGAACGGAACGTTGATGTTATCCTCTTCAACCAGTCTTCGGGAGCTCAGTTGATCGAGTTCACGAACCATGAGTCCGTTCTGCACGTAGGCGAGCATGGTTCCGTCGGGTGAGATCGCCACATCTCGCGTCCCTTCTGGAACGACAGACAAGAATTTACGGAGCGGCAGCGTTGTCTCGGGGGGGGACGGCTTCAAGAACCACGCGGCCGCTCCGCCGATCAAAGCGGCCAGGATGGCGGCGGCGATGATCCTGCCTGCACCACCACCGCGCGCGGTCGCGACCGGCTGGACATCATCGTCATCGCCGGCAAGCGTCTCTTCGATCAGAATGCGCGCATCTCCGATATCCTGCAGTCTCTGTCTGGGATCCCGCGTGAGACAGCGTCGAATGAGCCGCCGAATTCGAATCGGCGTATTCTTGGGTAGCGATTCCCAGTCGGGCACGGTCTTCAGTACCTCCGCCATGGTGTCTGAAATCGTCTCACCACGAAAGAGCGACCGGCCTGTCAGCATCTCGAAAAGAATGACACCGAAGGACCAAATGTCAGCCCGCTTGTCGACCGGCTTGCCGCGCGCCTGTTCCGGGCTCATGTAGGCGGCGGTACCGAGAATCATGTTTGCGGCGGTCATCGGGTTCGAGATTGTAGGTGAGAGGGAGAGTGAAGGAGTGGAGCCGGAGACCTCGTCTGTGACAATCGCTTTGGCAAGGCCGAAGTCGAGCACCTTTACTTGGCCATCAGTAGTAATTTTTACGTTCGCCGGTTTGAGATCGCGATGGATGACACCTCGCTCGTGAGCGGAGTGCACCGCTTCCGCAATCTGACGGGCCACCTCAAGGGATTCCGTGAGCGGGATCGCGCCCTTCTTGATCCGATCCTGGAGAGTCGGACCTTCAACGAGCTCGAGAACAAGCACTTTGGATTCGTCCGAATTTTCGATTCCGTAGATCGCCGCGATGTTGGGATGGTTAAGGGATGCAAGAACCTGCGCTTCCCTCGCGAACCGGCTCATCCTTTCAGAATCGCCTGAGAGTTCCTCGGGAATGAGCTTGAGCGCCACGTCCCTACCGAGCTTGGAGTCCCGGGCACGCCAGACCTCGCCCATGCCGCCGGCACCGATCTTCTCGACAATCTCATAATGTGCGATGGATCTAGGGACCATGCTCAGGATTGTAGCAGGAGAGGGGGTCCGACGCACTTCATCATGTCATCTTAATGAAAAAGACAAGCATTCCCCCCGGGCGAAGGAAGAACAATAGCCACGCTCACCGGATGAGTAGCATTTTGTGGGTCAAGCGGGAGACACCGGCCTCGAGCCTCGCAAAATAAACGCCTGACGGCAGCTCCCGTCCGGCGCTGTCCCGTCCGCGCCACGTCTCGACAAAATCGCCTGAACCCCGAAGATCATTAACGAGGACCACGATCTCCCTGCCTGCCACGTCGTGTACTGTCAGTCGAACGCGTCCCGCTTCCGGCAGAGAAAACGCGATCGCGGTCCGTGGGTTGAATGGATTAGGCACGTTCCGGAGCATGGAGAAACCTGGCACAGGGATAGTACCGACGGTAACTTCGGTCGGGACCGGCGCTGTTTCGACCGCGCCCACGTCACAGCCGTCGCCTGTGTCGAGAACGCCGGGATCGTCAACAGGGCGCGGGAGTCCCCGCTGATCCATCGTCATGCCGGTCAATGTGCAGTCACCCATGTCGATCGCAGGGCTTCCAGGCTTGGGCATTTGCGTCAATGTAACACCGCCGTTCGCGGCAAGGGGGGCGAGAAGTGGATCGAGTACGGGCGGCCCGCCTCCTCCCGTCTGATCGGTTAAGAGCGGCGCAAACACCGAACCTGATACGTCTCCGATGATGTTGTATCCCAGGGAGACGATCTTGCCCGGCTGGAGCGCATCGGAAAGGTCAGGGTTCGTGGGGCCGGTGTTCCCGGCAATAATGGTACCGTACAGTTCAGCTACCCCATTGGGATTCTGTGTAAGACCGCCGCCACCGACACTCGCATGATTACCATGGATGGTGCTCTGGTTGATCCAAGCGCGGGTCCACGCCCCGCTCGAAAGCCCTCCTCCCGTTCCGGGATCTGACACGTTGCCCGATATCGTCGAGTTGTAGATCCAAAGGGAGTCGAAGTTGATGATCCCGCCGCCGTCATTTCCGATGGAGAGTCTCGTGGCGCGGTTTCCGCAAATGGTGCTGTTCCTGATTACCATATTGCCAAGCGTGTTGTTGTTGATCCCGCCGCCCTGACCCCCTTCATTGTCAAAAAACGTAGAAGAATCGATCTGGATGAAGGCGGCGAAATTGTGAAGACCTCCGCCGAAGTTCGCCCCATTCTTTTCGAACAGGCATTCGGTGATCGAAATCACGCCGCGGCTCGCGTAGAAGCCGCCCCCGAGAGGAGATTGGGCCTGGTTCCGGAGAAACGTCACGCGGCGGAGGTCGGCTGAAGTCGCCGCGCCGTTCGTCGCCATGCCGCCGCCATAACCGCTTTTGCAATCGGCGATGACCACATCGGTCGCATCGAGATCTCCTTCAATGAGAATGGCGCCGCCGAGGTCCGAGAATGAGCTTCCGGCGTTCCCGTTAGTCAGTGTGATGCCGGAGATGGCGAGTACACCCGTATTCGTTACTTTGATGATTCGACTCGTGTCCGAGCCGCTGATCGCGAAGGTCGCCGTCCCCGGCCCGATCACTGTGACGCTTTCCGTTACGGCCAACTCGCCAAGTGTGAGGAAGAGTGTTCCGACGACAGCCGGTGCGAAGAGGATCGTGTCGATCCCTGCCGTGCCTCCTCCGCAAGCATCCTTGGCGAGGTTCGTACTTGCCGCGAGAAATGCTTCTCGGCATGAGCAGTCCCCGTCAACCAGGTCCTCGTCATCCAGGGTAGTGACGGTGATGGTGTTTGGCAGGGCTGCGCCCACGGAGACCGCCAGGCTGAACAGGGTCGCGAGCAGGAGTCGGAAACCGCAGTTGATTGGATAGCGCATGGTTCAATCCTTTCGGTAAGGGCGCCCGTTCCGGGCCCGTGGGTTCTCAATAAGGAACGCGTAAAGTGGCGGAAAATCGCGCAATCGGGACTCCGGCGCCTTGCGGGGCTGCCTTACCAGCGCAAACCGGGGCATGCTATAATATGGAAGAAAGGGGCGAGCGCCGGATTCCGTGCGCCCGAGAGCTATGAAACCCTCTCCCGGACGAAGTATTACAGGGTTGCTTCTCGAGTTTTCCTCTGCTGGTGAAAAACGCCCGGCGCGGTGTGAGGAGCTTCTCCCGCTGGTCTACGATGAGCTCCGCCGCATGGCGCGCGCGTTAATGCGCGGGGAGCGAAAGAACCATACCCTCCAACCAACAGCACTCGTTCATGAAGCGTATCTCAAACTTGTAGACCAAAGCCGGGTCGAGTGGAGAGACCGGGCGCACTTCCTCGGCATTGCGGTACCGGCTATGCGCCGGATTCTGGTCGACCATGCGCGGCGACATGCCTCGGCAAAGCGTGGTGGCGGTTGGCAGCGTATTACTCTTGATGAGCGGATTCCGGGCGAATCGACCGGGGAGCCGGACTACGATCTCCTCGCTCTCGATCGCGCGCTAGAGTCGCTGGCAGACGAAGATGCCCGAGCAGGGCGAGTCGCCGAGCTTCGTTTGATCGGAGGCCTCACCGTACGCGAGACAGCCGAGGTGATCGGCGTCTCTCCCCGCACGGTCGACAACGATTGGACAGTCGCCCGCCTCTGGCTTGCACGCGCCCTCCACGCGGAGGGAGAAGCTTGATCGAGGAACGTTACAGACGGATACGGGATCTTCTTCTTGTCGTTCGTGAGCTTCCATCTGATGAACGGTCTGTCTATCTCGCCCGCGAGTGTGACGACGACTCTATTCGCGCGGAGGTAGATGAACTTCTTGATCTCGAGGAACGTATGCCGCGCATCCTCAGGACCGAGGTGTCCGGCCCCGGCATCAGACCAGGGTCTCTCTCCGACGAGCACCCTGACCACGTCGCGTGTTACGAGATCAAGGAAGTACTCGGCGTCGGCGGCATGGGCGTCGTTTACCGCGCCGAACAGACCGAGCCCATCAAGCGAGAGGTCGCGCTCAAAAGGATTCGCTGGGGAGGAGATGTCGATCGAATGATCGCGCGCTTTGAGCGTGAGCGCCGACTCCTCGCTCTGATGGACCACCCCAACGTAGCAAAGGTGCTCGACGCGGGGACGTCGGACGACGGCCAACCCTTTTTCGTCATGGAGCTGGTCGTCGGGGATCCGATCGTCGAGTTCTGCAATGATTGTGACCTCGGTCTCCATGCTCGCCTCAGCCTCTTTATCAAGGTCTGCCGTGCAGTCGAGCATGCCCACAGTCGTGGGATTATCCATCGCGACCTGAAGCCTTCGAATGTTTTAGTGCGTGACCAGGACGGTGCGCCATCCCCGAAAGTGATTGATTTCGGAGTGGCAATCGTATTCGAGGATGACGATGGGGGGAGATCGCTTTATACAAAAACCGGTCAGTTGGTCGGAACACCTCAATACATGAGCCCGGAACAGACAACCCTTACGGCGGCGTCGCTCGACACGCGTACTGACGTTTACTCGCTTGGTGTCATTCTGTATGAACTCCTCTCGGGTTCGCCCCCGTTCGACATGAGCGACACCTCGATAATCGAGGTCCTCCGCCGAGTGCGTGAGGAAGCGCCCGTACCGCTTCGCAAGCGGTGTCGGGGACCAAAAAGACTCGATTCCGACCTGGAAACGATTGTCGGGAAGGCGATCGAAAAGGAACCGGATCGCCGCTACAGGGGGGCGGCCGATTTCGCCGATGATATCGAGCGGTTTCTGGCCAACGAGCCGATTCGTGCGCGCCCCCCGAGCGCAGCGTATCACTTGCGCAAGCTCGCGGCGCGTCACAAGGTACCCTTCGCATTTGCCGGGGCGTTTCTGTCCCTTCTCATTGCCTTTGCGATCACCATGTCGATTCTTTACGGGGCACAGCGAAAAGAGCGTATGCGTGCTGACGCTGAGCGTGACCGTGCAGTATTGGAGGCGAAGAAATCAGAGCGAATCAACGATTTTCTGCAGTCGATGCTCTCCTCCGCCGATCCGCATGCTACGGGAGGGGAAGAGCCTACCGTACGCGACCTTCTGTCTGACGCGGAGCATCGGGCAGGCGAGTTACTCACGGAGGAACCGGAGGGGCAAGCCGCCGTGCTGACCACAATCGGTATTGCCTACCGCGGCCTCGGTCGCTATGAGAAATCCGAATCTCTACTCCGAGCAGCACTTCAAACGAAGAAGGCCGTGTACGGGGCGGACCATCCTGAGGTGGCCTCCGCGCTTCGTGAGTTGCTGGAGCTCCTGCTCTATACCGGTGATTATGCGGAGGCTCAGAAGCTTGGCGAGCGTTCTCTCGCGATTCGCGAGAAGCATTTCTGGCCGAATCATCTCGAAACGGCAGCAATCCGAAACGATCTGGGCGCACTCGCCATCATGACGGGAGACCTCCCCGGAGCGGCGGTCTACATCCGCGAGGCCCTCGAAGTCAGACGACGCCTGCTGGACCCCGACCACCCCGATCTCGCGGAAAGCTACAGCAATCTCGCGTACGTTCTCCAGGAGTCAGGCGACATTCCGGGTGCGGAGCCCTATCTACGGGAATCGCTCGCGATCTGCAAACGGACGTTGGGCCCGAACGATCCGACCCTCGCGACCGTTACCGAAAATGTGGCAGTCAACCTGAAGAAGCAGGGGAAGCTGGCCGAAGCGGAGATACTCTATCGGGAAGTACTCGATGTGAGAACCCGTGTCCTGGGGGCGAATCATTCACTTACGGCGGCGACACTGAACAATATCGGCAGGCTACTCGAGGCGAAAGGGGAGTACGAGAAGGCTGAGGCGATGCATCGCCGTTCACTCCGGATGCGGCGGGAGGTATTCGGTTCTGACCATCTAAGGGTCGCGGAGAGTTCCAACAATCTCGCACTTGTGCTGATGTATGACAGCCAATACGAGGAGGCGGAAAAGCTATTCAGGGAAGCGCTGCGGATTCGAACGAGCATTCGACCGGACGATCCTACGACTTTTTCTACGCTGAGCCACCTCGGCAATCTCATGATCCAGACCGACCGACCGATTGAGGCGGAAGCGATCTTGCGTGAGGCGCTCGAGGGGCGAGCGAGTTTTTTCGGAACGGACCACTGGATCCCCGCTATCTCACGGAGTCTTCTTGGTCAAGCGCTCGCCATGCAAGGGAGATACGATGAGGGGGAGACGCTCCTTCTGGCCGGCGGTAAAGTTCTTCTTGGCCATGCTGCAAAGCAACCAGGGGAGGCGCAGAAGGCGACTCTGCGGCTCGTTAGATTCTACGAGCAGATCGGCGACACCGTCGCCGCGGATAAATATCGCGAGTGGCAAAAGTAAGTGTCATCAAGTCAGCTATGATACAATCCCCTTTGGTACTCCCCGGCGTGTGCTGGCCTTCAAAATCGGAGAGGTTCAGTTCATGCGGATCTCTTATCTGCGTCTATTGGCCTTAGTCATTCTGGCGACGCTCTCGTGCCCGGAAACAGGGTACGGCCAGGAGCATGAACAAGTTCAGGCTGAGCAGGCCCCGACCGATTCGACCCATCTCCAGATTCTGAAGACCAGGCAGGGAGCGACGCTGATCGGTCGCACGACCGCCCTCCGGTCGACCGAACTCGATTTCACTACGAAATATTGAACGCTGACGATTCCCCTGGCCGATATCCTGTCGGTGAAGGATGTGCCGGTGGAGAGCTTGCGCGAATCCGGCTACTGGTTTCCCAATCCGAACCGAACGAGGCTCTTCTTTGCCCCGAAAGCGACGATGCTGGAGAAGGGGACGGGTTATGTGCAAAACATCTATGTGTTTTTCATGGGGGCGACATTTGGTGTGACGGACTACATTACTCTCGGAGGTGGCCTCTCTCTGTTTCCAGGAGTCGATGAGCAACTGCTTTACCTGACACCCAAGGTGGGCTTCTCTCTGACACAGCGGTTCGGTGTCGCCGCCGGGGCAATCGCCGTGAGTATTCCTGATGAAGACGAAGGGAGTGCCGGTATCTTGTACGGCGTTGGTACGTATGGTGACTCAGACCGGAATGTCACGCTCGGAGTCGGCTACGGATACAGAAAGGACGACCTGGATAACGACGCAATGTTCATGCTCGGACTCGAATACCGCCTGACCCGCCGGCTCGCGTTCGTATCCGAAAACTGGACGTTTCCTGGTGTCGATCAACCGCTTCTTGCGTTCGGTTTGCGTTTCTTCGGCGAAGAACTCGCCTTCGATTTCGCGTTAGCGAGAATTGCCGATGACGGTGACGCGGTCTTCGTTCCCTACGTCGATTTCGTATATAACTTTTGACAATCGCCCTAATGGCCGATTTTCGCCAGACAGAAGGCTAGTCGCGCCTCCGTGTCGACGATGCGCTCGTTACCCTCGGGCAGTTCATTCCGTAGAATCGCGACCGCTTCTTCGTAGAACCCTCGCGCCGCCGCTGGATCCCCCTGGTCCATCAGGATCGTTCCCATGAGATCAAGATCTCGCGCGATATCGGGATGCCCATCCCGAAGGACAGCCCTCCGCACAGCGAGCGCTGACCGACATTCCTTTTCGGCGTCGCTGAGCCTTCCCGCCTTGTGGAGCGTTCGCGCAAGATTGTGGTTCGCAATCGCGCAGTAGGGATGTTCATTGCCCAGCTGTTCTCTGTAGATCGAAAGGGCCTGGCGATAAAGATCCGCGGCGTCGGCGAACACTTCTTTGCCATTTTCGAGCATGGTGGCGTAGTTGTTCAGAGCATGTCCGACGTTCGCGTGCCGGTCGCCGAACCGTGATCGGAAGCCGACGATGACTTCCTCATAAATAATCTCAGCCTCTTCCAATTGCCCGGCATTGAAGAGAGCCTGGGCGAGGTTCCCGTGTGCGACAAGGACGTTCGGATGATCGGGTGCAAAGATGTTCTCCTGGCGAACGATCGCTTCGCGCAGATAGCCCGCCGCTTCAGACCAATCGCCTCGCTTGCCGAGCGCCCAGCCGATATTGTTGTTGATTTGACCTATAAATGTGTGATTCTTGCCGCGGGTTGCTGTCATGAGATCAAGCGCCTCGCGCAAAGCGGCGACGGACTCCTCGTGCTTTCCCGACTGAACAAGAGAGAGTCCAAGCTGGTTCAGATCACCTGCGAGTTCCTCGCGATGATCTCCCGGGAGGGCCCGCCGGATTTCGATTGCTCGCCGACAGAGTTTCTTAGCCTCTTCGTAGTCCCCTTGCGCTGACCGCGTCTTGCCGAGAGCACGATAGGTGTTCGCCGTAATCTCATCTTCTCCGTTACCGGTTGACTCCGATATGTTTCGCACTTCCTGGAACAGGCTTTCTGCGCGCTCGTTTTCGCCCTGTTCTAGAAATATTCCGCCCATCATGAGCATTCCGCCGGCGGCCTCGATCGATCGCGGTCCGTAGAGTTCATCCTGCAGGGCGAGTTCGGCGAGACCATGTTTCTTCGCCTCGTCAAACGCGCCCAGATTTCTGAAGGTTCTCGCCATCGTATGATGGAGCGCCGCCGCAACAGCCGGTTCTTCGCCAAGCTCATCATCGATCCGTTTGGAAGCTTCCTGGAGAATGCGCTCCACTGTTACTGCCTCGCCGCTCTGCATTTCGACAGGATCGACGGCGACCATCATCTCCTCCAGAAAACCACTCACCCGGCCGGCCGTAGTTCTTTGCACCTCGGCCTCAGCCAACGCACGTTCCGAGCGAAAATAGAGTGATGTACTAAGAATGGTCGCGGCGACCAGGGAGAGAAAGACGATTCCGGTCGCTGCCACAGGAACCCGATTCCGCTGTACGAACTTTGCGGTTCTGTACCCGACCGTGTCCGGCCGGGCCATTACGGGCAGGCCGTCAAGATGGCGCCGCACATCCTCGGAAAATTGATCGGCCGATTCGTAGCGGCGGTCGGGCTCTTTCCGAAGGGCTTTCAATACAATGTTATCGATGTCGCCGGCGAGACGCCGGGCGAGATTTCGACCGGGCACTGTGGTTCCCTGGCTGATCACTGTGCTTGGCCGGGGTGGCTCGGTCTGGCCGATCACCCGCTCCACTTCTGTGGGTACGGTCGTCTTGATTCGATACGGCGGTTGCCCGGTGAGCAGTTCGTACAAAATGACACCGAGCGAATAGACATCCGTGGCAGTTGTGACAGGTTCGCCACGAACTTGCTCAGGGCTCGCGTAGCGAGGTGTCATCAGCCGGAACCCGGTGGCTGTCATGCCGAGCGCCTCTGCGCTCTCCGGTTGCAGTACTTTGGAGATCCCGAAATCGAGAAGTTTGACTTTTCCCGAGCGGGTTACGAGAATGTTGCTCGGCTTCAAGTCACGATGAACCACCAGGTTCCGGTGGGCATACTGAACGGCGGTGCATACGGTCCGAAAGAGGCGGAGCCGATCACCGATCGCAAGCTCGTTTCTTCCACAGAACTGGTCGACCGGGATTCCGTCGATATATTCCATGATCAGGTACGGGCGGCCGTCGGCGGTTACACCCCCGTCCAGGAGCCGCGCGATATTCTGATGTTCGAGACCGGCGAGAACCTGCCGCTCATTTCGGAAACGGCTCAAGATGTGATCGGTATCCATCCCACGTTTGATCAGTTTTACCGCAACCTGCTTTTCAAACTCCGCGTCCGCCCTCTCCCCCAGATAGACCGTGCTCATGCCACCGGTACCGAGGATCTTCACGAGACGGTAAGCGCCGGCGTGCGTACCGCTGAGATCTTCCGGCTCTATTCCTGCCATCGGGAGATCAGTGTCGATCGCTGGAGCGTTCATGAATTCACCGGCGCTCTGATGTGCCGCAAGGAGGGAATCTACTTCATTGCGAAGAGCGCGGTCATCGCCGCAGGCTCTGTCGAGAAATTGCGAACGCTCACTCGCAGGAAGATCGATAGCATCGGCGAAAATGTCGCCCGCCGAACGGTGAGGATCCCTACTCACCGGCGTCATCCTGTAATTCCCGGTAGAGCCAGGCTCTCGCGTGCTGCCAGTAGCGTGTCACCGTCCGGCGGTCAACGCCGAGCACTTCGGCGATTTCCTCGCCGCTCAGCCCGCCGAAGAAACGAAGCTCCACTACCTGCGCTCGGATCGGCTCTTCCTCGGCAAATCTTTCGAGCGCTTCATGAAGCGCCACAATATTCATGTCCAGCCCTTCCGCCGGAATAGTCAGTGCTTCATCGAGAGAGAGGTTTCGCTCACCCCCTCCCCGTTTCGCGCGGTTCTTCGCGCGGGCGTGGTCGATCAGGATCCGGCGAATCGCCTTCGCCGCCAGGGCAAAGAAGTGAGCACGGTTCTGCCATTCCACTCGATCCATATCGATCAGCTTGAGATACGCCTCGTGAACGAGAGCGGTCGCCTGGAGGGTGTGATCGCTCCGTTCCTCAGCCATGCGACTCTGGGCCAGTCTTCGCAGTTCGTCGTAAACAAGCGGTAGAAGGCGGTCGGCTGCGGTGCGAGATCCACCGCTCGCATCTTTCAGGACTTGTGTGAGGTCTGAAGGATCGGCCATCGATCCACCGGCTCCGGGAAAAAGCTTACGATACCGAGTGTCCCAAATTGGTCGCCGAAATCGCTTAGTGAGCAAGAGACACAATAACTGACCGCAGTATACCCCATGAGAGGAGAGGAAAGATGAAAGTCAGCGGAAGAGGGACCACGGCGACAACAACCCCGACGAAGCATGAGAAGTCTAAAAAGAATCCAGCGCAGACCGACCGGAAACCGGCAGATATTGCCAAGGAGATCAGAACCTCGGCAAATCGGCTCGCGAAGGTGAACAGCGGCCGTTTCAGCCAGATTGCCAATCCGGGCAAAGGCGCAAGTAGCCCGAAACCGGAAGTGATGCCGGATGATGTCGATCTCCGCGCGAAAATGCCGGAGGGAAGCATGCCGGGCGAAACTGACATGGCTCAGGGGTCGCATGCGGGACCGATCGATGACACCATTGCGGGTCCCCAGCAAGGTAATTCGGTTGATTCCACGCTGCGGGAGGAGGTTCGCTCGGGGTTATTCCCGGATGAGAGCCTGATGATGGGAGGGGGGAAGCAGGTCGACGGGCGAGACCCCAATGGAGCATACCGTGGGGGAGGGCCGGGTATGGCCGATCCCGACATTGGTGTTGGAAAAGAGGCGGCCGGTGAGCCGGCGTCGCTAATTGATCAGGTAGGGCTGAAGATCGACGCCGCTAATGCCAAGGCGGCGGCTGCGGAAGGCAACTTCGAGGCAGTGGATGCAATTGCGAGTAACGTATCCTCAGGTCTCGGAAAGGGCCCGGGCTCGACAACGGTCGTGGAGAAGCCGTCCAATTCCGAGAAGATCGTCGAAGAAATCAAAGAAGGAATTACGAACGTAATCACCGGGAAGAACCAGGCTGGCGGCGGAAAGACTCCCTCAGAGACCCAGGCGCAGGCAGCGGAAGATACGATCAACGAAAGTGCCGGGACAGAGAAAACGAAACTTGGCACGAAGGCCCGCGGTGAGCAAGGCAATGAAGCTGCCACGGAAGTCGGCGTTCAGGCGGACGGAGCCACGACCATAGTAAATGCAGCGGCGGGGGATGCAGCAGAAAAAGCGAAGAAGACGGCCGAGGATCGCGAGGTCGAGTTCGATACGCCCGATATCCACGGCCTAGATGATTTCACGGACAACTATCAGGATATGAAGATCGCGGCGATGAAAAATAGCGAGATCAATCCCGGCGACCAAATGCAGGGAGGTCCCGTCGGTGAAGTCGGCTCGCCGAACACCGACCAGTACACTGCCAACTACGGTGAAGGCCACACGGCTCCCAGCAAAGCCGATATCGAAGCCGGGAAGAAGCGTGTGGAAGACGCGGCCGGTAACGACGACGAGTTCTAAGCGATCGACTCTAAGTAACACCCCCGGGAGATCATCTCCCGGGGGATCTTGCGTATCACCTGTTCAAAAATTCTTCCAAAAATATTGTGAATCCATGTCCCACACTGATTGTCAAAGTCGCCTAGTGGGCAAGAGACACGATGAATCATCACAAAATATTCATGGAAGGAGCAGGAAGATGAAAGTCAGCGGAAGAGGTATCACGGCGACTGCGACCGCCACAGAGACCAGCAAGGCGAAAGGCAAGCCCGCGGAGGAGATGCAGAAACCGGCAGATATGAACAAGGATCTGAAGGCCTCCGCCGATCGGTTCGCCAAGGCGAATAACGGCCGTTTCGGCCAGATCTCCAAACCGGGCAACGGCGCCGGCAGCCCGAGACCGGAAGCGAAGCCGGATGATGTCGATCTCCAGGCGAAAGTACCGGAGGGAAGCATGCCGGGCGGGGCCAATGTAGAGCAGGGCTCGCACGCAGCAGCGATCGACGACACCATTGCGGGACCCCAGCAGGGTTATTCGACGAATGAATCGCTACGGGAGCAGGCGCACGATGGATTGGGAGTCGACCGCGATCTCCTGGGGCAGGGGAGCCAGACCGACGGCCGGAATCCGAATGAGGATTACCGGGGAGGGGCCGACCTCGGAATTGGTAACCCGTACAGCGGTATCGATCGTAGTGCGGCGGGAAAGATGGGAGCGGCTGAGCTGGCAGGGCTGAAGGCGCTCGATGCCTCAACCAAAGCAGCAGCTGCGGCGGGCGACTACGACAAGGTGTCAGCCAATGCAAGTGCTGTTTCCAGTGGTCTCGGCAAAGGCCCGGGAACCGAGACGGTCACCCCTTCGCCGGGCCTGGCCGACAGGTTTGTCAGCTGGGTCAAAGAAAAATTGACGGATACGGCTTCCGGCAAGGACCAGACCGGCGGAACAGAAACCGCGACAGAATCACAGGCCCAGGCTGCGGAAGACTCGATTAACGAGAGTGCCGGGACGGAGAAGACGAAGCTCGGCACCAAGGGGCGGAGCGAGCAGGCCAACGAAGCCGCCGAAGAAGTAGGCGTCCAGGCCGACGGTGCCACAACCTTTGTGAATGTCGTAGCGGGGAAGACACCAAAAGGCAAGGAGACAACTGAGGACCGTGGTGCCGATTCTGAGGGTGGCCCGTTCCTGCACCAGGATTTTGTCGACCAGTATCAGGGAATCAAGCTCGATGCGATCCAGAACAGCGATGTCAATCCGGGCGACCAGGTACAGGGAAGTCCGAGCGAGTTCAATCCGGTAGACAGCGAGCAGTACACCAGCAACTACGGCGAAGGTCACACGACTCCAAGCAAGGCCGATATTGAAGCGGGGAAGAAGCGCGTGGAGGACGCGGCCGGCAACGACGAAGAGTTCTAAGCTGGCGACAATTTATCGACACCCCCCCGGGAGAATTGCTCTCGGGGGTTTTTCATGTATCGCGCTCCCGCTCTCGACCGTTTCTCCCCGATGCGGAATTCAAAGATATGCCATAATTCTCCCAGTCAATAGAAAGGGGGCGGAAGGTGGCAAAGTTCGATGGAATTCCGGGTTTCATTAAGGATCTGCCGCAGATCGACTTACCAGTTGAGGGAGCAAAGGGGTGGATGCTCGGCAGTAGTGGTCGCCAGATCGTATTCGTTGAATTCGATGAAGCGGTCGAAGTGCCGGAACATGCACATGACGAACAGTGGGAAGTCCCTCTTGCCGGCAAGGTCACTTTGCATATGGAAGGGCGGTCCATGGTTTATGAAGCGGGCCAGAATTTCTACATCCCGGCCAACGTTCCTCACGGTGCCAGCGTGGCGGCCGGCTACAAGGCCCTGATCGTCTTCAACGAACCGGATCGTTATAAGCCGAAGGCCTGATAGGTAAGAGGCGGCGAGCCCCTGGATTGTGATAGCTTGAGATCCATGACGTCGAATCATACCCAGTCGAGAATCCCGGTGATCCTGGTGACAGGCGCGAGCAGCGGTCTCGGTCTGGCACTCGCTCGTCTCCTGATGGATGAGCCGTACCATCTCATTCTCACTGCCCGTCAAGACTCGCTCGCTCGATTCAGAGAGCAACGGGTATACGAAGACCAACGACTCTGGCTCAGGCCGCTCGACATCACGGATTCCGAGCAAAGGGAAGCCGTCATTCATGAGGCGGATGAAAAGCTTGGTGGAGTCGATGTTCTGGTGAATAACGCCGGCATCGCCTACCGTGCCGTTGTCGAGCATGTGGATGAAAAGGACCGGATGCACCAGATGAATGTGAACTTTCGGTCACCGATTGAGCTGGCCCGGCTGGTACTTCCCGGCATGCGGAAACGCCGGCATGGCAGAATTATTAATATCTCATCGGCAAGCGGCATGATGGCCATGCCGACGATGGCGGTCTACAGCGCATCAAAATTCGCCCTCGAAGGAGCTACGGAATCTCTTTACTACGAATCCCGGCCCTGGAACATCAAAGTCACTCTCATCGAGCCCGGCTTTATCAACTCTCTTTCGGTTCATAACACGCAGTTGACCAGGCTCAGTCAGGCGGCGCTCGACGATACGGATGACCCCTACCACTCCCACTACCTGCACATGTCACGGTTCATCTCTAGATTCATGAAGGTGACAACGGCGACTCCCCACAAAGTAGCCAGGGTGATTCTGAAAACGATCCGGCGAAAACATCCTCCTCTTCGAGTCGCGGCCACATGGGACGCATGGCTCTTCTCCAAGATGCGGCGTTTCCTGCCCCGCCGGCTTTATCATGAAGTGCTTTACAGGGCGCTGCCCGGCGTCGGAAGTTGGGGAAAAAAGTAGGGCGGCCGGTTTCCGCGGCGGAGCATCTAAAATCGATGATCCCCGACCCTGCTGATTCGGGTGATGGTGAGCCTGACGCCGGTCCTCTGACCGATCCCCGGAACAATGACTCTATCGAAGGTGTGTTTCTCTGGACATGACACAGTCACTTCGCCCGGTCATCTTATCTGGAAGGCCCCTCATGTGGTATTGCTCCTGGATGAATGCGAACAGGCCATGAGCCATTGCCCGCTGCTCCTTCGGCCTCTAATTGCCGGCCTGATGGTTGCTGTTGCCGCATCTGGTTGTGGATTTCTCTATCCGACAGACCCCAAGCCGGGCGTTCCCCCGGATCATACAGACAAGATAAGCAACGCGCTTCACAAGCCGGGTTCGGAGGAGCCGTTTACCGAGCAAAGCGGTTGCACCGCTTATCACTGCCACCACATCAATCTGAGCGGCGGATGGGCGCTGGCAGCAACGGCGGACAGCGAAGATGAAGTACCGAATCGCTCCCCTTCCTGTTACCAGTGTCATAGCCTGAAATGGAACGAGCGTCAGCCCCGGTCTCTCGAAATCCATTACCCTCACAATGGGATCGAGTGGAGGCTCGGAGGATCCCAATTCGTCGAATGGTGGGGGAGAACATCCGATTGGACGACAATTGAGGTCTTTCGGGACAATTCCCTCATCGATGTGCTTCTGAACCAAACCCCTTCAGATGGAGTCTTTCGAATCGATACGATTCCGGATAACTGGGGCCCCGGGAGTCGGTTCCGCGTGAAGGTGACCGATAGCAATGGCGATGGGGCATTCAGTGAGCAGTTCTCGATCGTTTTGCCCAAGCGGGATGCCGACCAATGAGAAGACTTCTCATTACTATTATATTAGTGGGCGCTCTATCGGGTCCGGTGCACGCGCAGAAGCCAGGTCTATTGGCGCCAGGTTTCAGCATTCCTACATCTGACTCGACTGCTGTGTCGCTGAGCGAGTTCAAGGGGTCTGTGGTCATCCTCGACTTCTGGGCGAGCTGGTGCAAGCCATGTCGAAAAGAACTCCCTTATCTGAGCACAATCTATGACGCCAACCGGGAACATGGGCTCGTGATTCTGGCGATCAACCTCGACAAAGACAGAAGGAAGGCCGATAAGTTTCTTGCCAAGCTCGAAGAGGATCTCCCCTTTTCCGTTATCTATGATTCCAGACAGATCACTCCGAAGCTCTATTCTCTGGAAGGAATGCCGACTACAGTGATTATTGATCGGCAGGGAGTAGTCCGGTTTCGGCACACGGGTTTTTCTGATTCCCATATGGAGAAATACGCGAGCGAAGTCGCGCTCTTGATCGGAGAGAAGTATGAAGATTGACTCCGCCCGTACGATCGCCGCCGGGCTTTTCTGTGCTTTTTTGTTTGCCGGCTGTTCGGTTGTGAAGCCATGGGAACGAGATATCCTCTCTGAGCCGACCATGATTTTCGATGAAAACCGGATCGAGAAGGGGATCCAGGAGCATTTTCTTGACTATCGCGAAGGTTCGGCCGGTGGAACCGGTGCTCAAGGCGGGGGCTGCGGTTGCGGTTGATATGGAAATCGATTTTCGGGCTCGGTTTGCTTGCCATCGGTGGTTACCCGATCGCTGTGATCTCCGGTCAATTGCCCGACGACGAGATGCAGCTCAACTTGAACACCTACTTAGACAGTTACGGCGTCAACATCGTCTACCCCTCTCTCTCAATCTCGAAGAGAATGTCGGAATCGACCAGTTTCTCGGGGCGTTATCTAGTGGATATCATCAGCGCCGCTTCTATGCAGACTTTCTTCGAGGTTGACGGCATTACTTCCGCCACGACACGGCGTGAAGGGGGGGGCGACGACACCCCGGACGAACTGAGACAGGAAACGGGCATCGGAGTAACCCACCTGATCGGGGATGGCACGGTTTCCCTCAATACGATCTACAGTGCCGAGCATGACTACTCATCGAAGACTCTGGCGGCCAGCACTTCTTATCCCATCGCGATGCAGAACACGACGCTACAAATGGGACTGGTTAAGAGCTGGGATGATGTCCATCCGCAGACAAGATTCTGGAACAGGGACAAGAATGTCGTGACCTACAGTACCGGCCTGACTCAAGTGATCGGGCGGAAGGCGATCGCCCAGCTAGACTTCTCCTACACTGACATGAGCGGGTTTCTTTCGGATCCTTACCAGGTCGTCTCGATCGTGTTCCCAGAGAATGTGGATGCCCGTTTTTTTGAGACGATCTATCCGGATAGCCGCGTCCGCCGTGCGGCCGGCGGACGAGTTAATCTCAAGACGACCGAGAACACGACACTGCAGCTTGGGTACCGGTACTACTGGGATTCATGGGAGATTATATCTAACACATTTCATGGGCTCATTCAGAAGAACTACATGGACGATCAGATGACCCTCGGCCTGGGACTAAGGAGTTACTCTCAGGGCAGAGCGTTCTTCTTTCAGCCGGTGTACCGCGAGCCGCAGGAGCTCATGGCTGTGGACAGCAAGTTGGACGAGGGGGATTCGAGAGAGTACAAAGTTCAGGCCCGCGTCAGCGGGACACTGCTGCAGAGGTTCCCCTTCTTCGACGACGAGCGAACGGATCTGTCTGTAAAGGTGAGTTACTACCACAGGCACACGACAACGGCCGACTGGTACACAGGTCAAAATGACCTCTATGCCTGGGTGACAAGTTTCGGTTATCGGTACAGGTTCTGATCCTGGTAGCGGCTAATGGAGTTGACGTATCTCGGGAATGCCGGATTCGGGAGTTCCAGTTGTGTAGTAAATGGGATTGCTGAACAGGAGAGGGCTGCCGTCGGGCCGGTGCACGGCGACACGAATGAATGTGGCGTGCGCGGTCGGCAAGGTAAGTTTCTCTTGAAAGGGGCTCTCTGAAGAAATCCAGGTCTGGACGATTTTCCCGTCGACAACTGCTGTGATTTTGGAGCGTTGCTCGAGCCCTTCAATGTCGATGGTGATCTCGGAAGACGGCTTGTCGGTCATAACCACCTGCCCCATGGATGCGCCCTCCGATGAGCTGATGCGCATCGTTCCCTTGAACTGTGCGGGGTCGCCGAAGAAGCAACGTCCCCGTCTAAGAGCATCGACGATGTCTTCCTGGTCAGGCGAACGAGCCCATACCCACGTTACAAAATTACTTCCATAGAGCCAGCGAATGTCGTGGTTACCGTGGGAGTCGTTTACGCCATTCGCCGTTACATAGATCTGCCGTGCCGAGAGCTCATCCCATACGCGCAAGTAACTGTTGATCGTCACACCTCGAAAGACATAGCCGACCTCGAGCACGTCAGCGCCGTGAACATTAGATTCGGCCAGCTCTTCGATCAGGTCATCTTCCAACCGGGTCAGCTTCTCTTTGTTGCCGATGTCAAATGGAAGTCGGCGCTTTACGCCGAACACATGATTCAATGTGCTGAGTCCGTTATATTTGCGGATGAACCGAGTTGCTTCCGTCGCGCTGAGACCGAGCGGAAACTCCTCGTGATCAATCAAGGGGACATCGTCGCCTAGCGCGTTGAGATGGGCCTGGTAGGATATTTCCTGGCCGATATAGTTGATCACACCGTATTCCTGGCTAAGCTCCCGCGCCATGACTCTCGCGCGATCCACGAGCTCGGCGCCCGCCAGCTCATGCTCGATTCGATAGTCATCAAAGAATGCTACGGCTTCGGCGCTGCGAAGCTGCATGCCGAAGGACGCAGTACAAAGGGAATTGTCGATCCCCCCCAGCTCGTATCTCTCGGCATCATCCGTAAGATCAACTTCGTACGAGTTCCACTTTCCCTGATCAAAGGGGAGTTTGATGTATTTTCGTGTTTTTGTGTTTCTCTTGCTGAGATCGTCCGCTGACATTCCGGTTAGAACGTAAAACAAGTGGCCCTGGTCGTGGTCAGGCGGTTGTTGGGATAGCGCTACGCGAAGCCCGATCAGAATGTCTTCGGTAACTTCTGTCTCGGGAAAGATGCTGAATCTTACCTTTACCTTCGATGCCAGGGATCGTTTCGCTCTCTTTCTCTTGGTCTCGAAGTCATAGTAGCCTGCTGAGAATCCCTTGTCTGCCATGCCCCGCCCGATGAATTTAAGGGAACGAGTTCCCTGAAAGGCCCGCTCAGTTGAGATTTCGGCGGAGAACTCGGCGGGTTCATGGCCGGTGTCAGCGAGAAGAAGCGCGGTATCAGTCGGCCTGATCAAACGCCTCATGCGGAGTGCCTGCTCGAGCTTGGAGGGCTCGTCCTGAAGCAGGAATTCCAGCTTGGCTCTTGCTTTGTCCGACAGCGGGATCTCCCCCCGGCCGACAAGCGTTTCCATTTCGAAGTCGAACCCGTCCAGGTATGTGAAGTAGGCGATGCGCCAATCGTGATCGGACCACCAGAGAACGTCGATGCCGACTTCCCTGGCTCTCAAATTTGTGCCGCGCATGCTCGCGGTCAGTTCGCTCATCGAGCCATGTACATGCATCTGCACGCAAATCGCCTTCAGCTCCTCCGGTTTCTCGCTGGACGCCGTAGTTGCGGAATAACCGCAGGCGCTCTGCATCAAGATGGAGAGCAACAGTATGAGAGTCCCGGCTTTCATGACCGGATGGTGTCGATTGGGTGTCTCATCTCTTCCCTAATTATAAGGTCACAGGGCCGATCTGCTTTCAATCGGCTCAAACGACCGATTCCGCGAGCGATTCTAGCAGAACCGGCGAGCCCGGGGCGGAATCTCCCGAAGCTATTGTTTTGCAAGGGCTTCCGCTTTGATTTACCCCCCCTCTCCCGAACAGCAGCATGATTATAAGATTCCCTACGGAAATGGGAGACAGCCACTATCCGGAGTGCTACCATGCGCTCGATTGACGGGTCCCTTATCATGGCGATTGATGAGCCGGTGACGGCCTTGAGTCCTGCCAGGACCAGCCGTCCCACTCACCGCGACATTTCCACCGTCCAGTTGCTTATCCGGCCACAACACCGTCGGGACCCTTGTAGTTTCGGAATTGTAGACTCGGATTGAAAGTGCCGCAGGCACAGGAGGAATTTCGGTGAATAGCAGAAGCAGGTGGTTTCTCAGTTGTTTCACCTTTGTGCTGTCCTTCACACTGATCGGCCCCGTCCATGCACAGGATGAAGAGGACGAAGCGTTGGCCGAGATGAGGCGGCTGATCGAGGAGGTAATCGTCACCGCCCAGAAGAAGGAGCAGAACCTCCAGAAAGTGCCAACGTCTGTGGCGTCAATTCACGACGAAAAGCTGGATGTGCTGACCTCCGGCGGCATGGACATCCGCTTGCTCTCCTCCCGCGTGCCCAGCCTCCATATTGAGTCGTCATTCGGACGAACATTGCCGCGCTTCTATATCCGGGGCCTCGGCAATACGGACTTCGACTTGAACGCGTCGCAGCCGGTTTCATTGATCTACGACGGAGTCGTGCTCGAAAACCCGATCCTGAAAGGATTCCCGATTTTCGATCTGGATCGAGTGGAAGTGCTCCGCGGACCGCAGGGGACTCTTTTCGGCCGGAACACGCCGGCCGGGATCATCAAGTTCGAATCCAAGAAGCCGACTCACCAGGCGGAAGGATTCGGTCGAATCTCTTACGGTATCTACAATACGGTTCAGTTTGAAGGTGCTGTGGGCGGTCCGGTAGCTGAAGATATTCTCGCCGTCCGCGCTTCCGCTCTTTATCAGGGACGGAGCGACTGGGTTGATAATAAATTTACCGGCGAGGATGATGCGCTCGGCAGTTACACCGATATTGCCGCCCGTCTGCAGTTTCTCTATACACCCACATACGAGTTCAGTGCGCTGATCAACGTGCACGGCCGTGACCTGGACGGAACGGCCCGGCTATTTCGCGCCAATCTTGTCAAGTCCGGCTCGGATGAAGTGAGAGATGAGTTCGAGCGTGATGAGATCTGGGTTGACGGTGGTAACGAACAATCCGTCGAGGAGTTCGGCGGAGTGGCCACGCTCGAATACGACTTGGGCGAAGTTACTGTAACGTCCGTCACCGGGTTCGAAACGGCCGAGTTCTTCAGCAGGGGAGACGTGGACGGAGGATTCGGTGCGGCGTTCGCACCTCCATCCGGGCCGTATATCGACATACCGTTTCCCTCGGAATCGGCGGATGGCATACCGGATCTCACTCAGTTTACCGAGGAATTCCGGGTGGCCAGCAATGATTGGGAAACTGTCAACTTCCAGGCCGGAGTCTTTTACTTCAAAGAGGATCTCGACGTTGAGAGTTTCAGTTACAGCACTCTCGGTGGGGGAGTCGAGGACGGCTTTGCCACGCAGAATCAGGAGACTCGGGCGGTCGCCGGATTCGGCACGCTGGACATTGAAGTGAGCGAGCAGTTTACGGCTTCCGGCGGGCTTCGGTATTCCCACGACGAAAAGGATTTCACTGCGGAACGCGTAACCTCCCCATTCGGCGCCGGACCATTCGGCCCGAAGTCAGTCAATCCGGACGCCGGCTTCCTGAGTTGGGACCTGAAAGGTCTCTTCGAAGTGAACAACGACGTAAATGTGTATGGCCGGGTAGCACGGAGTTTTCGAGCACCGAGCATTCAAGGGCGCGTTCTCTTCGGGGGTGACGTTACAGTCGCCGACGAGGAAAAGATTCTCTCGTTCGAGGCGGGAGTGAAGGCCAATCTGATGGGTAATCGCGCGCGGGCCAATATCAGCGTATTCCAGTTTACCATGGATGACCAGCAGCTCACCGCTGTGGGTGGGGCGGGTAACTTCAACACTCTTCTGAACGCCGACCAGACAAACGGTGTCGGCTTCGAGGCTGAGCTGGAGTTACTGCCGATGAACGAGGTGTTCATCACCGCTGGAGCGAGTTTCAACAAGACCGAAATTGACGATCCCACTCTGGGTATCGCGCCGGGTGGAGCCGCAGGGATTACTGTTCTCGATCCGGTGATTTCCGATACGTCGGCGTCGGTATCGATCGACGGCAATTCATTGCCGAACGCGCCGGAATGGGTGTTCAACGCAACGGCCCGCGTAGCGATTCCGGTCGGATGTCGCGGTGAGGCGTTCCTGTATACCGACTGGGCGTACCGAAGCGAAATCAGCTTCTTCCTCTATGAATCAGTCGAATTCATGGATGAGGGTCTAGTTGAGGGGGGCGTGCGTGTCGGATATGCAACATTTGATCGGGGATACGAAGTCGCTCTTTTCGCACGGAACATTACGGATGACGTTTCCCGTACCGGCGGCATTGATTTCAACAACCTGACCGGTTTCGTAAACGAACCCCGCACGTTCGGCCTGGAGATCAGAAGGGCTTTCTAGCAGGGTTGCGGTTTTCGGATAATCGGGGGGCACACGCCGACAGGCGGGTGTCCCCCTTCTCGTTCACCGGACGCATTGCTGATGAAAGCAGGCGTGGCAAAGCGCGCGCGCATCTTCGCTATGATACTCAAAGCTTGAATTGTCGATCAAGATACGCTATACTGACTGTCTGGTTGCCAAGCCTGTTTGATCTATTGGACCAGCCCGGATTTCCATCGATCACAGAACCGAGTCGCTTTTCACCGTAAGATTCCGGAAACCTGTCCGTAATAATCTCTTGTAGGGCACGATTCGACGGCAGAAGGCGTCCCGGTCGCCTGGCGGAAATTCCGCTTCGCCTTATCGTGCTCCCATGTCGCGGTGGTCCGTCCGCCCGACACAGGAGGAATGCCCATGAAGTGGTTCATCCCGGTTACGTTCGCTCTCATCCTGCTTACTCTTGCACCGCCTGCTCAGGCGCAGGAGGTCTCGGCGGGGATCGACTTCTTGGAGATGGAACCTCCTTCTTTCGAAGATCTGTCTGATCTCGGTGCGCTTTGTCCCGGGTGTTTTGTTGTCGGCGATCCGGTCATCCCTATCAAGGGAGTGCCTGTCGAAGACAGTCCACTTGCTCCGGGAGAGGATCTAGGCAAGGCCGACACGGCTATCATGAGACTGACCGACACGAACGGTCTCGACATAAACGGCTTTGATCAGATTCCGATTCAGATTGTCGAACTCCACTTGCAGAGCGTGCAGCCCTTTCAAGTAAACTGTAATGGCGACATACAAATGTGGATGCTCGACATCACAATTGATCCACCGGCGCAACCGACGGGTCAGATGACGATCACCAAGACTCATGCGAACGGCGGGACTTTCGACTTCATGTTTGAGTGGAATGAAACCCGTATACTTACGCGTATCGACGACTGCCCTCAAACGATCACCTGCGAAGCGACCCTCAGTGTCACATACACTACATCAGGCGCTCCCTGGTCCTATACGCCTGACGTACCGGTTCTTGCAATCCCCGGTGTCACTTCCAATTTCGTTGCTGGTGTGAGTACCGGCCCCACGCCGAAGTCCGCGGGCATCGTTCCATTCCTGGTCGTTTCCGGCTCAGATGTCCGTGTCTACAGCCCTGCTCTTCCGCCGGTACTGACACGTCACACATGGCAGCCGTCGGTTCACTTCACTTTCTGGCTCCACAATCAGACGCCTGCCCCTCTCACCATGCTCCGCATGTCCTCACCGCGGGCGATTCAGCTCGATCCGCTGGGAGCGCCGGATCCGACTGTTTATCTGAAGAGCAGCAGTATCTGTGATCTCACACCGTTCACCTGCCCGCCGGCATCGCCGACGGCGTGGACGCGCGTCAACTGGGACAGCCTCGATGTGAACTACCGTAACGAAGCGTGGTGGTACTTCCCAGGCGTGCCGCCGCCCGATACCATTTCATACATGGCGCCCGAAATGGATATCGTGTTCAGTCTTCCCGAAGGCTGCCCGATCGATCCGGCCGCAGGCATCGCCTACGAAGTGGACTGGTTTGCGTTCTCGGGCTGCACGGTGGTCGACTCCGGCGTCTTCCTCTTTACATGTCCGCCACCACCCGGCACACCGACCGGATTCAATAATCCCGTTCCGGAAATTCGTGTCGGCGGCCGGATGCTTCGAAGCAACCAGCCGAACCCGTTCAATCCGTCGACCGAGATTCTCTTCGAGCTGGAGAAGAGCGGAGAGGCAACGCTCGAGGTCTACAACCTGCAAGGCGAACTGGTTCGCACTCTTGTGAAGGGACGCAGGGAAGCGGGTCTCAATCGAGTTGTCTGGGACGGAAAGAACAACCAGGGAAGGGACATGCCGTCCGGTACATATTTTACGCGCATCAACGCAGCCGACCGGCATGAAACCAGGAAAATGATACTGGTAAAGTAACAATACTGATCAAATCCTGATACAAAGCGCCCCGGGTGACACCACCCGGGGCGCTTCCTCGCTCGTCCGTCACTTGACTTTTGAACCCCAAGCGGGTAAAATAAAACGCTAACTAGTGTCCTGTCCCGGCGATAGCTTTACATAATCGCTCGATTTTTTGAAGGATGGAATCGGCTGTGGCAGTCCAGGCGAACGGACGAGATCGGGGATTGTAGTTACGGACG
>JALGYY010000048.1 GCA_025782575.1 bacterium | reverse complement strand
TTCGTCCGTAACTACAATCCCCGATCTCGTCCGTTCGCCTGGACTGCCACAGCCGATTCCATCCTTCAAAAAATCGAGCGATTATGTAAAGCTATCGCCGGGACAGGACACTAGCCCTCGCAGCCATTGGCGAGCTCGATCAGCCGTTCTGGTACAGTCACAAGGGCGACATGCCGACTTGTCGTAGCATTGCAATACCTTCCAAGCTGATCCACGAGACGGAATTGCGTCATCCGATCATTCTGTCCCAAGACGGGGGAGTGATGGACGGAATGCACCGCGTGTGTAAGGCACTCAACGGCGGGTTGGATTCTATCCGGGCAGTTCAGTTCGATGTGGATCCAGAGCCTGATTTCATCGGTGTCGAGCCGGACAAGCTGCCTTACTGACCATCGGGAATCTGCTTGAAACGGAAATCGAATTTCGAGATCAAATTCTTGGTAATGTCCCATGAATCTATGAAAGTGCCCCGATCCATCGCGACCCACTCAGTAGCTGCGATATTCTCAAGATTGATAGATATACAATATATCAGTATCGTATCGTCTTTGGTTGCCAGTGGGATTTCGCCGCCAACTACTTCATAAACGGTCGACATGCGCATACGCTGATGTACGTGAACTTCAAGTTCACTTACGCGGGTGACGTCAGCTTCTATGAGCACAGATTTCAATAGCCAGTAGGCACGGGTACTGGCAATGCGCGTTACCCTCTCATGGATACCTTCCCCGCCGCGGTAGTATGGTTCTGTGTCTCCCGTTAGATCGCCCTCGAGGAGACGCCCGGCGATGATTACCGTTGGATTGTCTAGTCTCGACTTCTTGATCGCAATTACATCAATCCCGGCGGTCTCCGGCATGACCTTGGTTGCCGCCGCAAGAATTGACTCCTGTTGTATCTGCGGAAGCGAAACATACTGGACCCCCGCGCACCCGGCCAATACGGCTACCAGGAGTCCGGTAGAAGCCACTCGGAACATGGAAGTCATAGGGAACCTCTTCTCTTGTTCTGTCCGCACCGATAACACCACCTGAACAGTCAGAGAGCCCCATCGAATGAGCGCAAGATCCACTGGAGTTAGAGATTTGCAGAATTTGAACGCTCCTACGCTCCGTTAAGTCGCTATGGTATCGTGAGGTCGAGCGCGAATCACGGTCGTCCTCAGGTGAAACGGGGCGCCGTCGGCGAGTTTCCTGAAAGGACCGCAAAATGTTGACTCCTGTGCGCGGCTTGCTGAAGATGCATCAAATCCTCTCCGGAGTCACTGTGGCAGTAGCGATGGCAGTGGTAGTTCCTGCCTGTGCAGAGCAGGTTGATTCTCAAGGCAACAGGCTCGGGCTCGCCTCAACGAGCGAACAAGAGATTGCCTTTCAGCACTTTGACGCCATTATGCGAATCTCGAGCATCGAGGTTCAAATTGAAGAGGACCAGGAGCATGCCTTCAAACGGGATATTGCAGTAGCCATACTATCGTCGATGGCTGATCGTCTAGGCAATCAAAATCACCACCCATCGTACGACGAGCTAATGCACGCTCTAGAGTGCCTCCATGCTGTCTATGGAAGAATTGCCGACAAGTACTCAGGGAATGGTGATGGCAAGCCATGGTACACGGAAGTGGAAGCATTCAATGAAAGCTATAAGGAATTCATAGGGCTGGAAGAAGTGATCGAAATGATAAGATTTCGGAAAGTGGACTCAGTGACAATTCAGGATAGATGGTATCAGATAGGCCATTAACACATCAAGGAGCGGCCGATTTTGGCTCGAGTAGCCGAAGCATGTGTTGGTGCTTGTTGTCCCTGCATTAGATTTCGATTGTACACGAAGAGTTGTTCTTACAAAAAACTCCATCTGCCCGATTTGAACGCCAATCCATATGATCAAGTCGGCTGTCTGGTGTCTGGTTCAGAAATCTGACGAAGGTTGATCTGATTGAAAGGCAAGCTCAGCAGCGAATCGCAGGATCGGCGGACGTTTCTGCCTGATCACGGTCAGTTTTCTCCGCACGAATCAGGCGGTTACCCGCACATACCGATGATGCAGGCCACCGACCTGTGGAATCGAGACAACCTCGCCCAGCTCTGGTTGCTGGACCGCGCGAGGCCGTAGTGTCCGAAAATTCGATCGAATTGCAAGATCATGACTTACGCCGGTCGTGACAGGCACCCGGGATGACCGAAACTATCAATTCTCAGCTTTTCCGGGCCACACTCTCGGCCTAGGTCAGGTATCAGCACGCAGCTATTCCCTCTCCATTATATAAGGTGGCGCTCACGGCCTGGTTTGCTGAGATGGGTCCGAGAATATCGGCCCCGGGTACTCCGGCCAAGCGCAAAACACACCGGAGAAACGAAAGCGAACTTTTGCCCGGCTGGTTAACACAAGTCTCGGGTCTAGGCGAAGAGACCACAGCCACACGCAGGATGCGCTACTCCCGCACGTCCGGATCTGAGGGGTCGGGAGGTGACTCCCCGGTCTACTCGACAAGGCAAAGGGAATTCCTTCCTGGTTTTCGCCATGTGAACGGGGACCAGGCTCTTGGAGCCATAGGGATACGCTGAAGTGTGTTATATTTAACTGATCAAATTTTGGCGAGAGCCTTTTGCGGCGTTTTCCCGTAAGAGTGTCGTCCTGTGGGTTTGCGCAGCGATCGAGGATCGTAGTGGCCTTAACCCGGCCCTCCAAAGGAGGAAGCGCCATGAGTCTCTACCCAACCTCAGCTTGCCTATCGCTCAAGATCTCCCCTCCATCAAGAACCCGGACAAGATCAATCCGGAACATCCTCCGATGACGCGTCGAAAGCGGGGCTTCCTCGGTCTGTCGGCCCTGACTCCGGCGGCACTCATTCTCGCGGGAACCGTTATCGGTACGGAACCATCAAACCCGATCGCATTGCCTCAGTCTGCCGCAGTTGGGACCGGGGAATACATTCCGCGGGAACTGTCCCTTCCGATGCCGGACGGGAAAGCGGGAAATCGGACAATCAACCCCTCCAAGACTCAATCGGCGGGCCTGACGGAGCTCCGGCAGGACGACGGCAGCTTTGAGGTTTTCTATGTTGTCCAGGATCCTGCCGGCCCCACCGACTACTTTTTCATTCGCTACGGCTCTTCCCAATTGCCGACACCCCCCTATGAGCTAGCGGGCATCGAGATCCATGGAGTCGACCCCGGAGCCACGACGGCGCTTCCCGAAGCGGGGGTGATTCTGGCGCCAGGCGTTACATGCCCCGACCCGGCGGTCTATGCCCCTGTACTGACCTTTTCGAACCCGACGTTTCCCCCGGCCGGGGGCGGGTTCCCGGATTCGATCAGCCTGTGCATCACGCCGGGGATCACTGTTTACTCAACTGGGAATGCCTGGATCTATGTCAAGATGCCGCCGGGAAGTCCGATCGGTGAGCAGCCGGGAATCGCCTCCGATTCTAGTTCGGGGGGCAACTCATTCTTTTCATCAGATCCGACTACGCTCTGTACGCAATCTTCGGGAACCTACGGACTGCGTCTCCTCGTGAGCCCGCCGCCCCCTGTAACGGTTGCGATGTGGTCCGGTACGCTCGCTTCCATCCCGACAGGGTGGGTCCTGTGCGACGGCGCGCCCGGTACTCCTGATCTTCGGGATCGTTTCATCTACGGAACGAACTTCGGGGAAGAACCGGGGTTGACGGGAGGCACGGGAAAACACAAACACTCGGTTAACCCACCGAAGACAACGAGCGGCAACAACAGCTCGGCGAGTGTCCAGCGCAACCTCCTCCCTTCATCGGAAACATCCGTAGATCCCCACAAACACGACATAAATATTCCGGCCTTCAACAGCAACTCCGCCTCGACCGAGGTGCTGCCGGGCCATCGCAGGCTGGCCTACATCATGACGGATACTCTGACTAGCGTTCCAACGGGTTTGATTGGCATGTGGCCCAACTCCCTGGCTTCGATCCCGAGTGATTGGGCACTCTGCGATGGAAACGGTGGCAGGCCCGATCTGCAGGATCTGTTCGTTCGGGGAACTATCACCGGCGAGGAACCGGGCACCAGTGTGCCCTCGTCTCTAGATCACACCCATCAGGTCAACCCGCCCGTCGAGAGGAGCGGAAATCCCTCCTCGACAGTCAATCGCCGGGGTTTATCCGCGATCTTTCAGCAGGCCAGGGCAACGCACAAGCACGACCTCGACATCCCCGCGTTCAGCAGCAGCACTGCATCTTCTTTCCCGCCCTACTTCAAGCTCGCTTTCATCATCTACGAGGGCACGGGGCCGGCGATTCCTCCTGCCGGATTCATCAGCATGTGGGCCGGGGCGCTCTCCGCGATGCCGGGTGATTGGGCACTCTGCGATGGAACCGGTGGAACGCCCGATCTGCAAAGCCGTTTCATTTATGGAACCGGCGCGGGGGAGGAGCCCGGAGCAACGGGCGGCGGGGATCACACCCACTCCATAAACCCACCTGCGGAGCGCACCTATAGCCCCACGGGAACCCCGACCGACAAGGGGCTCGGTGCGTTCAATATCCCCGATTTTCTTAACCACGATCACAATGTGAACATCCCCGCATTCGACAGCGCCCCCACAACCGATTTGCCCCCATACTTCAAACTCGCGTTCATCATGAAGCAACCCGACCCGACCGATGTCACAGCCCCAGACGTGGATGAGATGATCGTTCCGAGCCGTTTTACTCTGCAACTCCCCACGCCCAACCCCTTCAACCCCTTGACGACGATTCGCATGACGACTCCGAAACCGGGCTACGTTCGACTCGGTGTGTACAACGCGAACGGTCGCCTGGTCCGGACCCTGGTGGACGGCCAGCTCGATGCGGGCGGATTCCCGGTCGTCTGGGACGGTAAAGATGACTCCGGAAGCACGGTGGGCTCCGGCGTCTACTTCGCACGAATGGAAGCAGGCGATTTCCGAGCGACAAGAAAGATGGTCTTGCTCAGGTAGCGGCATTTGTAGCGGTTCAGCGTAAGTGAGACAGAGTCGCGCAATCACCCAATGGATACTTCGCGGGCGCGGGTTCTTCAGTAGCCCTTCGCCGACTCCCATAGGTCCACCCACCTCCCCCACGTGGGCGTGAATCCTGCACACTCAGCCAGGTGACCCCGTGGGAGCTCTACCGCTCAATTGTTGTGGTATCACGAAAATGGGTGGCCCTCACGATCGCCGTAAGGTCAAGCGGGGCAAGGCCGATGAAATTATTTGGAGGCACAGGGCTCGAGCTTCCTTCCGAGCAACCATGAACAGTAGGATAAAGATAGCTGACGGATACGATAATTTTTAGTTTCTTAATAATAAAGCTTGACCGGAGAGAGATTGTGACGATACTCAAGAATATAGCGTTAGATTATTCCTGCCGGATCGACTCGCCGTCTACGTCCCCGTTGATTCGAAACTTGGTACTGGAGTCGAAGCTATGCCGGAGTCTGGGATATCGCACAAAGAGCGGAATTCCCAATCCGGAGCGAGGGCTGTCGGCATATCGCCGGATCAGCTCAGTTATCGGGATTATGGGGCGGAATGGAATTGGAGTCAGAAATGAAGTTGTATGTAGGAAACCTACCTTTCAGTGCCACGGAATCCGAAGTGCGCGAAATGTTCGAGACCCACGGAAGCGTCGAGTCGGTCAGCCTGATCACTGACCGCGACACGGGCCAGCCCCGCGGGTTCGGCTTTGTGGAGATGAATGACGGCGCCGAGGCCGCGATGAGCGCCCTCAACGGCACCCAGATGGGTGAACGCAGCCTGACAGTCAACGAAGCCAAGAAGCGTGAGAATCGTGGTGGTGGCGGCGGACGCGACCGCTGGTAATGAATTGATTCGCCTGAAGGCTTGATCGGCAATCGTGAATGTGCCCGGGCATTTATTGTGTCCGGGCATTTCACTCTCCCTCCGGGGCTGACGGCCTGTGCGGAGGTATGTGCATTGTACAGGCTGGCTGTTGTCCCTTCAAATAATTCCATCTGCCCGACTTGAACGCCAATCCACACGATCAATTCGAGTGCCTGACGTCTGATTTAGAATTCTGACCAAGGTTGGACTGGTTGAGAGGCGGTCTCAACGGGGAATCGCAAGGTCAAGGCTTGATCGGCCATCCTCCCGCCAGCCGGACCACGGGGAGAGGGGTTCGTCGATACAGGCCCGATTACTCCTGTTTTGCAGAGAGCCTGGCTGATCCGTTTCCCTCGAAGCGGAGCGTGAGCACATTCGGGCGACAGCATACTTGACAATCCTCAGTGTACTCTTGTTTCGTGCCTCCTCCAATGTCGACGGCAACGACGTTTCCCTCTCCACAATGGGCACAGTAGTAGTGTGCAGTCGTGTCCATGGCGCCCTAGTATAGTAGAAAGGGATCCGCTTGACCCGGAAAATGACGAAGGCCGCGCTACGCTCCTGCCCGGTGATCACGGCGAGGGCGTTACTCCCCCCCGGCCGCCTCTGTAGGCTACAATTCCGATCGAGTTGCGACTCCGGGTACACAGATTGCCAACATCGCTGGACAGTGGCTTCTCGACTGAGTATTTTTAGCTTATGGGCGCTATAATAGCTATCAGCATCAACGGCTATTGGAGGATTGAGGCTAGTTCCAAGGAGTGAACATGATACAAAATGTAATCAAGAATTTTCCTCAGTTCAGGGTCGGACAATTGATCCATCATAAGAAATTCGACTATAGGGGTGTCATTTTTCAGGTCGATACCGTCTTCAAAGGAACAGATGAGTGGTATGAACAGGTGGCAAGATCAAGACCCCCTAGGAATCAACCTTGGTATCACGTCCTGGTTCACAACGCGGTGAATACGACTTATGTGGCAGAGCGACATCTCGAAGAAGACATGGAGAAGACTCGGATTAATAACCCGATGATAGTGGATGTATTCTCTTCTTTTGAAAACGGTGAGTATCGACGGATACTGCACTAGGAATCGGACAATAGACGGTCCTTCCAATAAACTGCATCTGCCCGAGATGAGCGCCAATCCATCCTCCCGCCACATCCTCCCGCCATGTGGGGAGAAGCTGACTTGCCTTGGTGAGGTCCTTCACCCGGCGATCACAGGCTTGTTCCAGTAATCGATTGTTGTGGTATTGTGGAATCAAGCGTGAATCACGATCGCCGTAAGGTCAAGCGGGCCAAGGCCGATGGAGTTTTTTGGAGGCACAGCCCCTGTTCGCGGAGGTCGCCCGGAAGTGTCTAAGTTTTGTGATGCTGTACCTGTTGGTCGTGTCGCGGGGTTGTGGCGCTACCCTGTAAAGTCTATGGGAGCCGAGGTCCTGAGCGAATCCCATGTCTCCTGGAACGGCCTGGCGGGGGATCGCCGGTGGGCATTCATACGAGACAATGTGGTGCGGAGCGGATTCCCATGGCTTACGCTTCGCGAGCGCGGGGACATGAGCCAGTATTTTCCATCCTTCACTGATCGGAGCAAGCCAGTTACGTCGCCGACGGTCGTTCAGACTCCGTCAGGCGTCGTACTCGATATTGCGGATCCAGCACTCGTCTCAGAACTCTGCCCGACAGGGGCGCGGGTAATCAGGCAGAGCCGCGGCATCTTCGACACCTTTCCTCTCTCCCTCATCACGACGCAGACGATTTCTCGGCTCGGTGAGATCGTTAGTGACCGGCTCGATGTCCAAAGGTTTCGCCCAAATATCTTGGTGGAGGCCGCAGACGACACGCCGTTCCCCGAAGACGCATGGGTGGGGCGAGTCCTACGCTTCGGTAGCGTGCGCATGCGCGTCGATAAGCGCGACGGCCGTTGCGTCGTCATCACCATTGATCCCGTGACGGCGGAGCGCAGCCCCGCAATCCTGCGAGCCGTGGCCGACGAGCGTCAGGGTTGCCTCGGTGTGTACGGAACGACCGTAGAGCCGGGCAACGTAACCGTGGACGACGCGGTGCTAATCGAGCCTCTGGCGTGAACACCAACCTTGCGCTGAGGGGGATTTGTCTTCGGGGCAAAATCGGTCTAAACAGAAAGGGATGTGACTAGTGCTAGTCTCGATGAGACCTGACACTGTCTGACAGATCACATGCAAGCTATTACAACTCAGCCACGTGACCCAGTGCCATTTTCCCGGCGACCACGGGGGCTCATCTGAAAGCGGGTCCAAGGGTCGTTGATGCCAGAACAAACACAATCGCAAGGGCCATAGCCACGCCACCCCATGCGTTGACCAACACGACCTCCATCGGATTGCTTTCCTTGACATGGGCGCTCATGATTTCCGCCATGGGGATCACGATTGGATCTGGGCTCTCCGCAACTTGAATTGAGAACTGCTGAGTATCGACAGACACCAGAGTCCCGTGATGTTTCGTGCCATCCTTGAGCTCAACTGTGACCTGCTTGCCGATGTCCTCGGTGGTTAGCTCCGACATGGTCAATCCTGTACGGACGACCGGTCGAGAGTAGGAGCGGCCACGTATACGGGTGCAGGACGAAGTCAGCCACCTTTCGCCCGTCGACTATGGATTGCAGCGGCTCGATAATCTTTGTATAGTAAAGGTATTCGTGAATCAAGAGCGGCATATCGTCAATCAGGCCAATATGGACGAATTGTTTGCAGGGAGAGGGACATCTGCACTGTGAGCATCCATGCAGCTGATTTCCGCAACACCAGTAGTACTTATGAAATTGATATGAAATTCATGTCCCTCAGTCTTGTCCTCCTCGCGACAGTTGGCGCAGTCAACTCAGGCGAATACTTCGGTCTCGATCAGGATGCGGACCTAGTATGCGGCGTATCGGAAATGACAATTCCCAACGCACTTACCGGCACACGACACACGGTGCGGTTCTTTGTCGAAACCTCCGCTCCCTTATCCGAGGTCATGTGCACGTTCTGTGTAGAGGATAAGAACATGATCGCAAACCCGGTGATCAGCTTTGATCATCCGGACGGGTGGTTTTGGCATCACTTCTACGACAGCGAGATACTTTCAAGTGGTTTCCCGAGTCCCTGGATCATCGAAGCATATCCCGATTTCTGGTGCTGGCAGGTTCATGGGTACGACCTGAGCCTATCGACTCCATGGATCACTCCTGCACACACAGTGACAATGAGCTTCGACGTTGCACAGGACGGCTGCATCGGGTTCGTGTTGGATGGCACGAATTCTCTTTGGGTAACCGAATCAGCCTACGGGTTCTTCGAGGCTTCCGGGGAGACATGCGATCCCGGAAACTGTGCAATCGCAACGAGCGTAAGTGTGCCGGAGCGAGAGCTCTTCCAGTGGGGTGAGATCAAACAACTTTTCCGCTGACTCTACACGACCATGTACCTCTGAAAATCCCCATCCGCGAAGATCGATAGATTCTATTTTGGTCCCTGTCCTTCCAGAGAACTCAATCGGCATGAGAGAAACGCCCGCCACCAACCACCCCCGCCACATGGGGGGCGCTGCGCGATGGGGCAGGATTCTTTGCTCTGGAGAACACAGGGCAATGAGTACGTTGATTCAAAAGAGGCATAACAGATCCCCTTGCTGCTTGAAGATGTGGTACAAGGAGATATAGGAGGTACGTAATGGGAGACAAAGGAAAGAAGGATAAGGAAAAGGGTCAAAAGCAGAGAGCAAAGAAACAAGACAAGAAGGCGCAGGAGAAACGGGAGAGGCAACCCAAAAGAACCCCTTAAATAGAATGCGTCATCTGAGGTGCTCTTCACCTGTCCCTACAGAAAATCCCATCTGAACGAGATGGCCGTATGTGCCAACGCCATCCTCCGGCCACGTGCGCGTAGTGTCCGAAAATTCGATCCCGGTGGTAGCACATGACTTACGCCGGTCGTGACATGCACCCCAGAGTTCCGAATCCACTCACCCCTAGCTCTCCCGCGCCAAATTCTCGGCCTCCCCCGCTTCCTGCTCTTCCATCTACAGTAGAGACGAAAACCCTTCCGGTGCCAGTTGATGACAGTCTCGGGCTTGACGATCACGATCGCGTCACGCCATCCGGCCCACAGGCGGGAGAGTAAGACCCAGAAACCGCGATCCATCCAGGTGAGTCGAGGCGCTTTGTTGGATCGACAAAAGACCTGAAGCTGCTGCCGGAGGGCGATGTTTTCCAGAACAATGGCACGGCGGGACTTGATGGCCGCTGATGCTGAGCAAAGTAGTTGTGGTATCATGAGATCTAGCATGAATCACGATCGCCGTAAGGTCAAGCGGGCCAAGGCCGATGGAGTTATTTGGAGGCACAGCCGAATTGTAGTAGTCTCCTTTCATGGAAATCAAACCCGGAACACGTCTAGGCCCTTACGAGGTGACAGGGAAAATCGGCGCGGGAGGCATGGGCGAGGTCTATAGCGCTCAGGACACTCGTCTCGAGAGAACTGTTGCCATCAAGATCCTGCCCCCCCATCTCTCGGGAAATGCCGAATTCCGGGAACGTTTCGAACGCGAAGCACGTGCCATCTCGCAACTTTCCCATGCCCACATCTGCGCGCTCTACGACATCGGTAATGAAAATGGCATGGAGTACCTCGTGATGGAGTACATCGAGGGGGAGACGTTGGCGGATCGGCTGAACAAGGGCCCCATGCCGCTCGATGAAGTGATCACATCCGCAACGGAAATCGCTGAAGCGCTCGACTCCGCTCACGGACTTGGAATTCTTCATCGTGATCTCAAGCCGGGCAACGTGATTCTCAGTAGATCGGGGGCCAAGCTGCTCGACTTCGGCCTCGCGAAGTACACATCTCTCGAAAGCGGTTCGGTCGATTTCACCGCGACTCCGACCATGGCGAGCCCCCTCACGGCGGAGGGAACGATCATGGGCACGTTCCAGTACATGGCGCCGGAGCTTCTCGAAGGGGGAGAGGCGGACAAGAAGAGCGACGTATTTGCATTTGGAGCAACGCTCTATGAAATGGTTACGGGAAACACTGCTTTCGATGGGAAGACACAGGCGAATGTGATTGCAGGCATTCTCGAGCGCGAACCGAAGCCGGTGACCACTATCGTCTCGAACGCGCCTCCCCGTCTCGAGCGTCTTATTCAATCGTGTATCGAGAAAAAACCGGGCGACCGGCGGAGTTCCATGCGCGATATCGTGCTGGAGCTTCGCGGTATTGCAGAGGCGCCGGGAAAGCAGGGCGCACAGCCAAGCGCTGAAGCTTCAACGAATCGGGGGAGCCGCACCGGATGGATAGTCGCGACTTTTTTCGCGCTCGTTGCAATAGGACTCGGCGCTCTTCTTGTCATGCGGCCGGCGATGGAGAAACAGGTCGTTTTCTCCTACCTGCCCCCGCCGCCGGATACGGACTATAACCTCGAATCAAACTACCCCGGACCGGCGGCCCTATCGCCCGATGGCCGGATGATCGCCTTCACGGCAATAGGCGAAAAGGGAGATGTGCTCCTCTGGGTTCGCCATCTTGATTCTCCGGTGGCGCAGCCGCTCCATGGTACGGACGGCGCCTCGTACCCGTTCTGGTCTCCCGATAGCCGCCAGATCGGTTTCTACGCTGAAAAAAAATTGAAGAAAATAGCGGCCCGAGGGGGGCCGCCGCTGACGCTTTGTGATGCACCCTTCGGGAAAGGGGGGAGCTGGGGAGAGAACGGCACAATACTATTCCCGCCCAGCTACGATGAGGGGATCTTCATGGTCTCAGGCGCCGGGGGTGAGCCGGTTGCGGTGACCGAACTCGACTCTACCCTGCATGAGAACAGTCATCGATTCCCCGAGTGGCTCCCGGATGGTGAACACTTCATCTATCTCTCCAGGCGAGACGGGGTGGATAATCTGGCCGGCACTCTGATGCTGAGGACGATCGAAGGCGCGCCCCGGGAGATCATGCCGATCGAGTCTCAGGCACATTATGCTTCGGGGCACATTCTGTTCCTCAGAGACCAGACGCTCATGGCATACCCCTTCGACGCGGCTTCTTTGGAACTCTTCGGAGAGGCTTTCCCCATTGCCGAGAGTGTCGAATACATTCAAGGCGCGTTGTGCGGTGTCTTCACCGCGTCCGATAACGGTGTGCTGGTCTTTCAAAGGGATTCCCGGGAGGCACAATACGAGCTTGTATGGTACGACCGGACAGGGGCGCGGACTGGCGCCATCCGCGATCAGGCACTCTACGATCGTCCGATGATATCTCCCTCTGGTGAGTACATTGCCGTCGAGATACCCGATCCTGAAAGCGGAAACGACGACATCTGGATCATCGAACTGGATCGGGATGTCAGGACACGATTCACTTTCAATTCAGGTGGCGACTTCGGGCCTCTCTGGTCGCCGGACAGCAAAGAGCTGCTTTACGTCAGCCAGGCTGAAGGCTCATTTACTCTGATGAGGAAGGCGATTCATGGTTCATCGGAAGCGATCGAGATCTGGAGGAACAGTAGCTTCTTTCTGCCCATGAGTTGGTCGGAAGAAGGGCAGGTCATTACGATCTCGCTCGACGCCGACATTTGGTCCCTTGCCCTTGCAGAGGGCGCAGAGCCGGAGCAGTTTACGAATACCGAGAGCTCACGAGAGTTTTCTCCGATCATCTCACCGGATGGTCGCTGGCTCCTCTATCAGTCGGATGAGACAGGCGAGATGCAGGTCTACGTGACCACATTTCCCGAGCAAGGTCGAAAGTGGCAAATTTCGATCGAGCCGTCAATCGGTGGTGCCTGGAGCAAGAACGGGGCAGAAATCATTTACATGGAATTTGAAGAGCCCCGTCTCATGGCTGTATCGGTTGAGATGAACGGCCGGAACCTGAGCGTCGGCAGGCCGGAACATCTGATGGACATTCCAATGGCAGTCGACGGTGATATCTCGCGCGATGGTGAGAGGATCCTGGTCTGCAATCGGACCGAGCCGCCTGAAATAATCCCACTCACGCTGGTTTTGAACTGGCTTGAACATCTCAACGAAAAGTAGAGTGTCCGCTGTTGTCCTGTCCCCGTGGTGTCCGAAAACTCATTCTGCACGAGATGAACACCGCCCACCTCCCGCCAGGTGGGGTGTGCCCCCAATGGTTGTGGTATGATGGAATCAAGCGTGAATCACTAGCGTCCGGAGATCGAACGGGCCGTTGCAGTCTGAGCCATTGTTTGGAAGTATAGTGCAATCCCGCACCCACGAAAGAGGATACCATGTCTCGTATGCGCTCGCTTTTGTTCCGTGACCTTATCCTGTCCAACTTGCCTGGTCGCTTTCTTGTGCTGGTAATGGCTCTCTCAGGGATGTTTCTCCCAATCGTTTCGTCGAGTTCGGCCAATATTCAGACGGCATCATTTCTGGGCATTGGAGACCTGCCGGGAGGAATTTTTGATAGCCGTGCCTACGATATATCTCCTGATGGTTCAGTCGTAGTGGGCCGCAGCGTAGACACGACGGCAACTGCGTCATTCGTCGCGATCATGTGGACGGAGTTAGGCGGCATTGTTCCCTTAGGGGACGGCGGAATGAGCGTCACGAGAAGCCAAGCACGCGCAGTTTCGAACAACGGAGAGGTTATAGTCGGTCAGTTCTATCCCGAAAGTTCTTCTCGTCCGGTAGCATTTCGCTGGACCAGCTCTACCGGAATGGTCGCACTAGTGGATACCGCTGCGGGATTCGAGCGGGGACAAGCGTTTGACGTTTCATCTGACGGTCAATACATCGTCGGAGTAGGCAGCTCTTCAACCACGCCCAACCAGGCGTTTCGTTGGAACACATCAACCGCTGTTACCTGGCTGGGATGGCTTCCGTCGAACCCGCTTGACAGCTTCGCATTCGGTGTCTCCGCCGACGGATCGGCAATATGCGGACTCAGCTTTTCGGGGAACGAATTCGGGGTCGAGGTATTTCGGTGGACGGAAGCAGACGGACTTGTAGGACTTGGCGATGTACCTGGTGGTGTCTTCTACGCAATTCCTCACGGTATTTCCGAAGATGGCACTGCCATAGTCGGCCAGACGAGAGTGAGTGAGTCGATGGAAGAAATATTTATCTGGCGCGAAGGAATCGGCTATATTCTGCCCGATTCAGCGCATGGTTACAGTGTTGCAACCAGCACGACACACGATGGTTCCATCGTAACGGCCGGTGGCCCAACAATCGGTCCAGTGCTTTGGGATGACCAGAACGGCTTTCGAAACTTCGTTGATATTCTGACAGACGATTATGGTCTCGATGTATCTGGCTGGTCAGCTATCAGCATCGCCGCTGTGTCTGCAGATGGCACCGCTTTCGCCGGCGAAGGTATCAATCCGGACGGAAACCGGGAAGGATGGTTCGCGAGGCTCCCTGTCCCGACCAACGTCGACATTCACACTCCGGGGCCGCGAAATCCCTTTAGCGTGACTTTGGCGGGTACGAATCCATTCGTGTCTCAGGCCGCATTCAGGCTCCAGAGTGATGAGAGTCTGAGCAATGTTCGCGCGACGATACATGGTCTCAATGGCAGTCTGGTCAAGGTGCTGTTCGATGGAGCGACATTCCATGTGGGAGAACATCATTTTAATTGGGACGGCAAGGATTCGCGGTCGCGGCGTGTGCCTCGAGGAGTGTATTTCTTGCGTCTATCGGCTGATGGTAGATTCGTCACCAAGAAGCTGGTTCGAGTGAGATAAGTGAAGGTTCGAAACTGTACAAGGGGATCGTTGTAGTCTGCGAGCCCGTAGTGTCCGAAAATTCGATCGAATTGCAGAAGCGCGACTTTCGCCGTCGTCCTAAGCTCTGCAAATGACTGAAACCATCCATCTTCAGCTCCTCCTGGCCACATTCTCAGCCTGGGTCGGACGCCAGCAGGCAGCTGTTCCCTCTCCATTATAGTAGGTGGCGGTTAACACCCAATCGCCGTATTTGCTCAAAAGCCTCGCCCGGGTCTCACACCGTTAACCAAATCGCCCGAATCAGTTCGAATAAGCGTCATACCCGGGAAGCCAGCGAGAGAGACCCGTAACTTCTTCGAAATCAACGCTGACGGAATCATTTGTAGGCACAGTGCTCCATGAAGCCCGGTAAGACACCGACCGGTACCGACCGATTTCTCAAGATTCGGGAGATTACTCATTCAGATCAAACTAATGAGTCAGAACAGTGATTGAAAGGAGTGAAGAGCATGCGAAGTAGACCAAAGCCGAACCTGAATCAACTGCGCGAAAGTCGGGATTTCAATGTGATCAAAAATATGGGCAGACCCGCCGCATGGGCGCTGACCCTGATCCTGTTGATCGGGACGGCACCATCTGCGTCGGGATCTTCGTTGACCCTGGGCACGGTGCCCGGAATCAACCACTTCAATGCGGATAACTGGCTGATCTCCGGGGCGACAGTCGAAAACGTCACACCACAGTCCGCAGCGTTCGAGTCTTTCCAATGGTCGGATTCGAACAACGACGGCGTGTGGAACGGCCCGGACGCTCGGAGCAGCGCTATCGGCACCTATGACAATGGTCTGTTCGGCCTCTACTCGCTATGCCAGAGTCTCGGCGAGTACAAAGCCGCACATCAGCACGTCCGAACCCGCGGGATCCTAGTCATCGATGACGTAATGGTCACGACCGCCGATCCCACACCGCCGGCCACCATCCCGGTATCCCTAAACTTCCATGTGTCCGGGGAGGCCTCTCACTACAACTATGTCGCCCAACCCGATGTAATCCAGTCCGCGTTGAACATGTCGATCCAGATCAACGGTACGACCTTCAACGGGGAGTACAAATGGCTGGAGGACTCGGGGGGGATTTCAGAAATCGTCACCGGCCTGGGCACGCAGATCGCCGGCGGCGCATTCTCTGAAACGTTCAGTGCCACGGTCACTACCGGATCGGCCAACGTCCCCGTCAATACTCCCTTTACGCTTCGGGTGGAATTCGTGTTGACCGCCGTGCGGGGGGTGGGGGCGGGAGCGCATACGGCGGCATGGTCTTCGATGCCAGGAACACAGCCGGATTCCTCTCGGGCGCCCCTATCTTCAACGATTTGCCGGCCGGTTACACGGTCCATTCGCAGGACGTAGGTATCGAGAACAACATGTTTGGAGGGGTGCCTACAAGCATCGAGTTCGGCACCAGGAGTAATGCCACCTGGGGCGGAATCAAGAGCTTGTTCAGGAGCCGGTAGTTCGTAAGTTCGAGTCCTACCCGGGAGCCAGTGAAAGAGACCCGTCTTGCCCTTGTGGCTAGAGCTAATCCGATAGAGGCAAACATATGATAATCTCTAACCGTGCCCTCCTGGCGGCCGTGCGGGAGGGCCGGCACGGAGAGTTCTTGGAAGGACAGTTATGCAGTATCGTGAGCTATTACCTAGCACGCAACTGTCACGGTGGGTCCGTTGCTACTGGATCCTAGAAGGCGTGTCGCCTCGGCGAACCGAGGAGCGCGTGTTTCCCGATGGGTGCATGGAGCTGGTCGTGCATGTCGGGGAGCCGTTCGCGTCTCAATTGCCCGACGGGACATGGGAACTTCAGGCGCGTGTGATGTTGCACGGGCAGTTAGAGCAATTCGCACTGCTGCGGCCGCCGCACCATGCGTACACGATAGGGATCCGATTTCGACCGGCCGGACCTGCGGGAATCACACATGTGCCGCTGCGCGAGTTGCTCGGTCGTTCCGTGGCATTGGGTGCGCTACAGATGCGGTCGGGCGATGAATTGCTCGAGCGGCTAAGCGGGGCGACGACCGATGCCGCTCTGGTGCGAACTCTTGACGGCTTTCTCCTGGCGCACTTCGACCCAACCCGCGCCGCCGATCCTTTGGTGGAGCATTGCGTGCAGGCTATTGAAAATGCACACGTACAGGCCCGAATCGGAGATCTGGCTGCTAAAGTCGGATTGAGTCCTCGCCAACTTCAACGGCGCTTCGGCGAGCATGTCGGGCTCACCCCCAAGACATTCGCGACGATCACTCGGTTTCAGCGCGTCTTTCGCCTCGTCGACCAGGAACGCCGGCCTGACCTCACGCAGGCAGCAATCGCCGCCGGTTACTTTGATCAGGCGCATTTCATCCGCAACTTCAGGATGTTGGCGGGCGTTTCGCCGTCGCGCTTCTTCCGTAATCCGGGAAGTGTGGCACCGCATTTTGTCGGCCACTGACGCATGTCGCATTCGTACAATTATTGAAGAGCCCGGCGAGTTAGACTTAGACGTACAAGTTTTACTAAGGAGTCACATTGCGAGGGGGTCATGAGTCATGAAACTGTTTGCATTGCTGTTTGCTGCGATACTGGGAAGTTCGGTCGGTGTTTCGGCGACTGCGCCAAAATCCGAGGGGATCGAAGAGTTCGAGTGGCTTGTGGGCTCCTGGTTACGCTCGGGCGGAAAGATCCAGGAAACGTGGGGACGCCTCAGTAATTCGTTGCTCGAGGGCGCCAGCTACATCGTCGACGGAGAGACCGGCGCGAAACGGCAAGACGAATGGATCCTGCTGGCAAGCATGGGTGATGATCTCTACTACATCACCAAACCAGGAAGGAATCCGGAACCCGTGCCATTCCGGCTCGTTGCGACCGGAGCGAACAGCGCAACGTTCGAGAACTTGAATCACGATTTTCCCCAACGGATCATCTACGAACGAGTGGGGGAAACTATGCTGACGGTAACGATCGAAGGTCCCGGAGACAACGGGGAAACGCAGCGCATCGACTTCGCCTACGAGCGCGAGAAATGAATTACGAGAATTACCGAAAGGCCTACTTCGTCGATCCTCCACCGTAGCCCCCTATCGGCTCGGCGTGGCGATGTGTGAAATGGACCGGAGATAGGAAAGCGAACTTTTGTACGTTTGGTTAACACAGGTCTCGGGTCTAACCGAGTTGCGCACTTCCAGACCGCTGTCTGGCCGGAATCCTATTGCTGTGATTTCATGGAATCACGCATGAATCATGATCGCTGTAAGGTCAAGCGGGGCAAGGCACATACTGGAGGCACTAGATGAGAATACTGCAGAGAGTGACCCAAACGATTGGAATCGCCGCCCTGTTGACCAGTAACCACATAACCACAAGGGATGGCCGCGACGCGGCTGGAGTCGAAGCGTCATCGGGCATCTACTTCACACGCCTGGAAGCTGGTGGGTATGTGGAGACGCGGAAGATTGCGCTGGTGAGGTAGGCGGCTCGCCATCCTCCCGCCATGTGGGGGCGTAGGTACCGAGCAAGCGCCCCATATTGACCGAATACACGATCGAATTACAAAACCATATATGCCGCCGAATTCGGCACTTCTGACCGTTTCCGACGACTCTCCGCCCCTCCTCATTGGATCGGCGCCTCACTCCCGGCTACTGACCGCTGGAAAAGCTCCTGCCCTCGCTGTCGATAAAACCGATAATCCCGTCACCGGCGATTACGCTGCCGTAGTTCAGCAGGGTAACTTTGCTCGACCCCCCGTTGTTCCCGCAGAGTTGAAAGAGGTTTAGAAGGGGAGGCCCCCCTTCATAGCCGGCGTAACCCTGATCATTCAGCCAGTAGCGGCCGGGGTAAACGGGTGTGCACTGCTGCAGTGCCATAAGATCCTTAGGGTGAATTTCTCGGCCGTTGATGAAAACCCCCGTTCCACCACCGGAAACATCGGGTCTGAGGGCTCCCGCGACCGGAAGGGCCGCTCGTGTGAAGCCCATGGTCGGTCCGCCAATGTAACCCCAGGCCCCGCACACAGAATCGTACCAGTAATTCCCAGATGGAATGGTCGTCCTGAATAGCTGATCCAGGGCGATCACTTCGTCCGGGGAAAGGGCTACATCATTGATGATGATTTTGCCCGAAACCGGGCTGCCTCCGGCGTGAGCGGAAGCGATGAAACAGGTTATCAGCAAGATAAGAAACAGAGGCCGTACGGGATACTGTCCTCTCCTCAAGGCACACCTCCAGACAAAGGGATTACGTGAGAACGCCCGCCATGGGCCACATCTCTACACAGTGATCTCATCGGGGAATCCGATCAGATAGTTGCGGATTATCTTCTTGCGCGTGATATGCAGGTGATAAGATGTCGGACTTCCATGAATTCTGCAGCACTAGCAATCCCGAGAGCGGGCATCGTCAATCCTGTTCTTCTCATCTTGGATAGATCGGTTTGCTACGCGTAAAGTGTAGCGGCTCAGCGAGTGTGTGAGAGAGACAAGAAATGACAAGGCCGCGTCTCGCCTTGCTTCGCGTATCAACGACTGATTTTTTTCTTGACGGTTTTAGAATGTGCATGGTATTTTTGCTTCACGACCCTGATAGCCTAACTGGCTATCTGTCAAATAGGACATCCCGGCAAGATCCTATCACCATGGTTGGTGATTCCTGAGACTGCTGCCAGAGGAGCGCCCCCTGGTCAGTAGATCTCGTTTTCTGGTTGCCGGTTCAGATGTTGATCAGATTCCCACATGACAAACTCAACTTCTCTCAAAGCGTCAACCAAGTAGGTCGACCATACTCGACGCATGATTTGTCGTGTCGGCCGAACCCTCACCTCACGCCGTGGAGATGGTTGTGGGGAGTCGCCACAGGTGCTGTGCTTTTATTGATGACCCTTTCCCCCCAGACCGTTGAAGCAGAAACAAAGAAGATCCGCGAAGGAGAAGCGCCTCCGGCAGTGGACTGGGTGTCGGTCGCAGGCGACACTCTCACTTGGGACGGTCTCCGTGAGGAACGTCCTTTGGTCGTCGTCTTCTGGGCGACCTGGTGTACGGTGTGCAAGAAAGAATGGCCGAAACTGCAGGAGCTGTTCCTCCTCTTTGCCGATTCACCTCGGGCACCCGCCTGGGCTTCCATCAGCCTGGGTGAGCCGGTTTCTGAAGTCGCGAGAGTGGCGGGCGAACGCAATGTCCCCGGGAAACTGATCGCAGATCCGACTGAGAAGAACGGCAAATATTTGGGGATCAGGTACATCCCCACCATCTTGGTGCTGGACAGGGATGGGCTTGTAGCCTATTGCGGCAAGTCAGACACCAAAAAACTGGATCGCCTTCTAAAAAAGCTGACTTCCGAATCTGAGAAAGAGGAGACCTCGCGATGAAACGACCCATGGCTCTTGTTCTTCTGTCGGTGATCGTAATGGTTCCACTCTGGAACACACCCGCCTCGGCGGTTGCCTGAAGACGGCCTACGCTGCCGGGCGGTGGCGAAAACTTCGCGGAACCCGGACGTTGGGAATTCAGCGTCCAGTACGAACACGAGGAGACAGACGAGGCGCGGAAGGGAACCGGCCAGGAAGCTGCAAACCCAGCCGATGAGGTGGTTAATTTCCATACGGCAAACCTATCACTTCGGTACGGGATGAGTCGCCGTGTAAACCTGAGTGCCACTATTCCATACCTCTCGATTGAGAGTACCAAGTTCCAGGGCGCGCACTATGAACGAGTGAACCGGGGCTTCGGCGATTTGGTCGCAATGGCAGAGGTCTCTGTTCTAACCAGCCCGCAGGTGATTGTGGAAGGTGGGATCAAGTTTGCGACGGGCAGCGTGGACAACACTGATGATCTGGACCAGCGGATCTGCGACATTCTAGCGCTTGGTAGTGGCACCACTGACTTACTCTTGGGGGCCAACCTGTGGATACCGCTCAAGAAGATCCTGCACCTCGACCTTACGGCAGGTTTCCGGCATCGGTTTGTGGGTGGACAGAACAAATGGGGCTACTCCTTCGGGGACCAAACGACCTTTTTCTCCCACTTGAGCAGGCGGTTCCTGAGCGACGGACGACTTGGACTGAAGATTCAAGGATTCCACACGGAACCGGATACCTGGTTGGGAAACCGTGTGCCTGAGCGAGGTGCTACCATGCTCTACATCGGGCCGACCGTTGCGTGGAACCTCGGGTCCAAGCTTACCGTGGGTGGGTTTTACCGCTTCCCTGCGGTTACGGACTTGGAGGGCTCGCAGATGGTAGCCCCCTCTATCTTTGGTCTGGAGCTTTCAAGCGACATAAGCGATGCCATGAACGCCTTGATGAGTTCCCTGGGAGGTGAGTAGTGAGTCGCCCTCAGCTAGCGCTCGCCGTGAGTGTGTCCATTTTGATCCTATTGAGTTGTGGCGAAAGGACGACAATTCCGGTCACCGGTACGATTTACGGCGATCTTGTTCTGCAAAACGGGGAACCCGCCTCGGGCATTGAGGTGATCGTGGAGGGAACGGGCTTGTCGACATTCTCCGACGCCGAGGGGCAATTCATAATTCAAAACGTCCTCGCTGTCGACGAAACGGGAATGGGAAAATACTACGATCTCCGAGGTCAAGGTGATCACGCCGGCACACCGATCGGATTCATTGTGGAACACTTCAAAATCAAGGGCCAGCAGTCTTACAGTATCGGTCAGGTCGTGGTGCCACCCACCGGGATGATCGCCGGTTCCTTGTCACTCGAAGGGGTACAGGACCACAGCGGGGTTCACGTGTCTTTGGAAGGCACTTCACTTGAAACCGTCACGCGTGCGAATGGATCCTATTTTGTCGAACGAGTACCCGCGCATGATGGATATGTCATCCTCTGCACTATGAGTGGTTATGTAGACATGACGATCGAGGAAATGGAGCTCGATGGAGAAGAGGTGTCGATCAGCGTGAATTCGGGAGAAACAACCGATCTCGGTCCGGATGTCCTCATTCTGAAACCTTGACATCAGCAAGCTCGGTCGAATCGGAGAGGGATTAGCGGATCCAGATCATGAGGCCGTTTCTCCGTAAGTAATTCCGTGGCATCGCAGACGAAATTGTTTGGAGGGACTACTTCCAGGCCCGCTGCGCACTAGTCTGCGAACAGGTCACGAAGCCCATCCAGCAACTTGAGTTCGAGCGCGCTCTGCCGGATGACGTGATCGACCATCAGGATCGCGACCTGTGCTCCCTCTGCTTCTGGCGGGAGCCGCCGCAGATCAGTAAGTGTCTCGCGTTTGCGAGCCAACTCCTCTTCGAGAAAGCGCTGCCGGCCGTCAAGGATCCTTTGGCGCGCGGCGGGTCGTGAGAGCTCGGAGAGCGCCATCCAGGTCATGAAAGGCGGCACCACTCGTTGTTCCGCCCAGTGGGGAGACGAAAGTGCCGCTGTCAGCGCGCGCCGTCCTTTCGGACTGATGCGCCACGTGCATCGTTCGCGTCGAGTGTCGGGGCTCGCGTCTCGCGTCGGCCGAATCAGCCCCTGGTCTGTGAGCTTACCCAGTGAGTAGTAGACTTGTGCCCGCGATACAGCAGCCCAATCCTCGACGTCGCATTCCGCTAGCCGGTTCCAGATGGCGTGACCGTGGGCGGGTCCGCGCAATAAGATAACCAGTGTGACGAGATCGGCGTCGGTCAGGCGCCGTCGCGGACCCGGTCGTCTCCCTGCTGTCACTGCTCACCTTCGTCGCCCAACGCTTCCACCGGCGTATCCGGGAACTCGGACAGCACGACGACAGTGCCGCACGGGTCGCGATAGCCGATCTCCTCGGAGCCATAGAACGTCTTGCGCCGCGAGAGGGCCGGTGTGAGGCCGTGCATCCGTTGGATCGCTGCGTCCAGGCTCGGCACCTCGATGTACAGCATGAAGCTGGGCGGATTGGCCCTGGCTACCGTCCCGGGAGCGTCGTCCTCGGCGCTCTTGAACGTTTGGAACATCAGCTCGTGGCTGCCGTTGGTGACCGCAACGAACTGATTGCCCGTTTCGCCAGGCTGCTGGAGGGGAACCGCCAGCGTCTGTTCGAATCCCAGACGCTCGGTGTAGAATGCGGAACACGCATCAACATCATCCGTGAAAACGATTGTGGTCACCCGCTTGAGCTTCATGTCCGTGCCTCCATCCGCCAAACCGACGCACACAATCGCAAGGATCAGCCCCCACGGCGATCTCTCATATGTCTGAATTAGATCTTATAATGTCTAATTTAGACATCGGACGACCGCTAGTCAAGGCTTTCCTGCCGAGAGATTTCCCACGCGCCTGTCCCGACGAGCAATTGAAGGGCATTGAAAAGAGGATGTAGCGCAAGTACTATATATATCAATGCCATCGCCCCAGTGCGCGCGGGGGCGTGCCCAAAGCTGCGCGTCGAGGAGGTTAAGTTGAGACTCAGATGCGGCGTACTGTGTTGCGTGGTCATGTTCACTTCGCTAGGAACCACGCTGGGGGGAGCGGCGGCGGAGACGCCGGGGGAGTCGCCAAGAAATTACATCTTCTTTGGCAGGGATCGCGACAGAATTTCGGAACCCGATTTCCTCTCGACAGCTGCAATTGTCGGTGCCCAGTTGAAGTACACCTGGCGTGAGCTGGAGCCGGAACGGGATCAGTACGCCCTGAGTGTGATTCAGGACGACTTGGAGTTTCTTGAAGAACACGGAAAGCAGCTCTTCATCCAAATCCAGGACGTGTCGTTTGATGAGGACATCGTTAATGTCCCTGATTATCTCCGCGAGGATCCCGCCTTTGGAGGAGGCGTGGCGATGAAATACGAATCAGCGAGCGTCAAGGGGGATCCACCGCTCATCGATGGTTGGACTGCTCGTCGGTGGGACCCGGCCGTGCGCGATCGGTTCTCTCGCTTGCTGCAAGCCGTGGCGGAAGCTTTCGACGGAAGACTGGCCGGTGTGAACCTGGCTGAGACATCGATAGGGTTCGGGCGCGATCCCAGACACCAGCCTCCAGGGTATACCCCCGAGACCTATTTCGAGGGCATCAAGGACATGATGTCCGCAGCGGGCAAGGTGTTCCGTAAGTCTGACGTCATCGTCTACGCGAACTTCATGCCTGGTGAGGAATTGCCAAACAACGATCAGGGGTATCTCAAGGGCGTGTACGAACACGCCCGTCGCGCGGGTGTGGGAGTAGGAGGGCCCGACATGCGTCCCTTGCGCTGGTATCAGCAACAGCACAGCCTTCCCCTGATCTCACATCGCGAACCCGGGGTCGTGGCCGGGGTGGCGGTCCAACATGGGAACCTCCAGGACAGGGATCGTAAGACAGGCGTTCAGATTACAGTCCCCGAGTTGTACGAGTTCGGCCGAGACGAACTCAAGCTGGATTATCTGTTTTGGGGGACTCAAGAGCCCTTCTATTCCAAGGATATTCTGCCCTTCTTGCATGAACTCGGGAGCCGTGATCACTGAGCCTTGCGATTCCTCAAACTGGATGTACCGGTTGCGGGGCCTTCCCGCCAGGCGCAAATCACACAGGAGATAGGAAAGCGAACTTTTGTACGTTTGGTTAACACAAATCTCGGGTCTCACCAAAGAGACCACATCCAAAAGCCGTCTCCTCAGAAGTATCGTGATTCTTTGCTTCATTCTTGGCGGAGCATACCTTCTCGTCGTCCGATACGACTGGATCAATACCGCGCGAGAGGAGACGGTTCCCGATTCGGAACCCCTGGTGGAAGTAGGAGTGATACTGCCCCGGGATGAAATGCGGCATGTTGACCTTGTATTGCCCGCCGGGGAGTACCAAATACGCGGCAAGGGACGCACCGGCACGCATACTTTTCCGGAAGAGACGCATTGCCGAATCAGCATAGGGAATCACCGGGCCGAGCTTCTTTTTAGCGACGCGCCTTCCGTCGGTTCATATGTCGGGACCCCGGTCAGTATCCTGCCGGCCAATGATCCGACTGGTGGGCCGGGGGGCGGTATCCTGGTGCGCGACATCGTAACCGGGCGCTCATTTCATTGGCGCAAGAGAATCGACCAGCACTTGCCGGGTTCTCTTCACTTCTATCTGGAACGCGGGCAGAACTACCTGACCGTGGTCAATGAACTTCCGGCTGAGACGTACCTGGCCGGGGTGATCACCAGCGAAATGAGCAGCGCCTGCCCGGTCGAGTTTCTCGAATGCCAAGCCGTGGTCGCCCGCTCCTGGTTGCTCAATCTCCAGAGTCATAAGGGCAAACACCCCGATCACCCATACACCGCCTGCAACGATGATCACTGCCAACGCTACCAGGGCAGTGACGGCGCGACTGATGAAGCAGTCCGGGCTGTCAACAGAACCCGCGGGCTGATCATACGAAACGACGACGGTACGATCGGCAATGCCATGTACTCCAAAAGCTGCGGGGGAAGCACCTCCGATCCGAGTCACATTTGGCGCAATCCCATCAAAGGCTGCCAGGTGGCCCTGGATGCACCGGACCGATTTAAAGCCCACGCGTACTTTCCTGTAAATGAAGAAAATGCTTTCCAATGGCTTACCGAAGATTGGTGGAAGACATCGGAAATTTTTTGCAGCCCCAATGTAGTGTCGGAAGAAGATCTGCTGCAGTACCTGGGGCGAGTGGACCACCCCGGTCCCTATTTCCGCTGGGAGGTTTCATACACAGGTGAAAGGTTGGCCGGGTTGCTGCGCCGACACGAGGACTTCACGAATCTCGACCGGGTATTGGCACTCGAGCCGGCCGGACGAGGACCTTCGGGTCGATTGTGGGCCGTTGCGGTGCGCTACGAGAGCCGGAATGGTAAAACTCACCGCCGGCTGGTCGAAGGACAGAACAACATCCGCGAGGTTTTGCACTCATCGTTCCTGTACTCGAGCGCCTTTGTCGTGGACCATGTCCCGCCCACGGACAGTACCGGGGAGCGCTTCATTCTGCATGGCGGCGGATGGGGACATGGCGTTGGCCTGTGCCAGATCGGGGCACTGGGAATGGCTCTTAAAGGGTACGATCTCGAGCAGATCATCAACCACTACTACAGCGGTGTGACACTTCACCAGCAGTACCCCTGGGCAGAGACCCAACGCCCGGGGAGGCTGGGGTAGAGACCCGTTCTTCAGTAACTTCTGCAAAGTCATTGCCGACGGAACTATTGGGAGGGATAGGCGAGCTGCGCACTCCCATCCTTGTCATCCCGATGATATTTGCGCATAGTGTCTAATGCTACGGAAAGCGGCTTCCAAGTCGCATTTGAAACACTAACCCGGCAGGCTTTTCTTCCAAATGGAGGCGCGGCATGCGAGTGCTGGGTTTTGTTCAGATGGCTGTAATCCTCTCCTTTCTGGCCTGTGCAGGGGATCCTGGTCCGGTCGGTCCCCAAGGTCCACCGGGGCAACCAGGTTCCCAAGGTCCCCCTGGCGAGTCCGCTGGATTTGCAATCTACACGGGCGACTGCGAGAACACGTGGCCCGATCCCCAGGTCGTCAGCGTACCGGCAATCCTGGGAAACTCGGGGGCCATGATCCAATCGTTCACACGTATCAAGGAAACCTCTATCTGGCACCAGCAGCATGGATACGATGGAGGCTCGGGAACCTACCGCCCATTTTATACGGTCGAGTTTGAAACCGGACTCGTGGGACTCTGGGGGTACGGCGAGGAGTACGAGTACTTGATTATTGTTCCCCTCCCGACCGCGAGTGAATGATCGTTCTCTCTCAAGGAGTGAACCGTGGACGAACAAACAGGAGCAGAGAAATCGTACGAGAGACTCGCCGTAAGACGCGGCGAAACAGGGGTTGACGTGGGGAACAGCGATAAACTGGGTGGCAGCATTTCCGTTGACGTTGAGGATTGGTTTATGGGGATAGGGCTGGATGAGGTAGAGTGGGGTCGCTATACTGGTCGTCTCGACATCGGCTTGGACAGGATTCTCCGTATTCTAGATGATGCCGGCGTTAAGGCGACTTTCTTTGTATTGGGCTTGATAGCAGAGAAGACCCCCGCTTCTATTCAGAAGATTTATGCCGAAGGTCACGAATTAGGAACTCACGGCTGGAGTCATCGGAAAATCTACGATCTAGACGAAAATCGGTTTCGTAAAGAACTAAGAAGGTCGATAGATGCTATCGAGGCCGCGTCAGGATGCAAAGTCCTTGGACACCGGCCCCATTTTTTTCGATAACCGCAAAGTCGCTTTGGGTCCTTCCGATATTGGAGGAAGAGGGTATCCGGTTCGATTCGTCTATATACCCCGCGCACAACTATCGATATGGGATTCCAGGCGCGCGCCGAGAAGTCACTACGGTCGAGGGGACAAGCGTCCAGGAATTCCCGATAACACTAATGGATGTCGGCCCGAAGCACCTTGGCGTCGGGGGGGCATATTTGAGAATTTTTCCTTTGTGGTTGACCGCCCGGGGGATAAAGCAAAATCTTTCCGTTCACCGCCCCGTGAATATCTATATGCATCCCTGGGAGTTCGATCCTGACCACCCGCGGATTAGATTTGCCCCTCGAATTGCGCATGCAACCCATTATTGGAACCTCCGTAGCACAGCAGGGAAACTTCGGAAGCTTCTTTGTGGGTTTCAATTTGGCACCATGAGCGCCGTATTGGAGGGGGTCAAATGAGGTCTCGGGCGGGCGATCATTTCGAAGTTGAGGCAAAGCGCTTCGATCTGATCTACGAAGAAGAAAAGTCCCTTTCGCAAATAGTTGTCGATCGCCTGTTCCGTCGAGTAATTCGTATTCGCTACGAGAAGTTTTTTGAAAGGTACCCGGCCGGAAGTGTCCGAACTGCCATCGATGTGGGATGTGGATCTGGCCGCTATGCCGAGCGCCTTTACTCGGGAGGGGCGGATGTTGTCGTAGGAATAGACGAAGCCCCTGCAATGATCGCCCTTGCCCGCGAGAGAGCGCGGACGCTGTCGGGGCAGGGCGTTCTCGAATATGTTGAGGGGGACTTTCTTGCCACGGCTTTTAGTAAGAGCTTTGATCTAGCCGTTGGGATTGGCTATTTCGATTATATGAAGAACCCACAATCTCACTTGGAGAAGATGCGAGGAGTGCTTCGCGGCCCGGGGGCAAATTTGGTGGCGAGCTTTCCAAAGAAGTGGACCCTTAGAACGCCGATCAGGAAACTGCGCCTTACCCTGAGAGCGTGTCCGGTGTACTTCTATACCCAGCGGAATGTTGTTACCCTGTTGTCAGGATCAGGATTCAGAGCTACAGAAATACTGAACCTTTCAAGGGATCTGTTGGTATTCGCTGTGGCGACCTAGCGGCGACGGGAGCCCCCAGAGCAGGCCGCGCAGACGACTGAAACGATCCATACGTAGCACCTCCTTGCCGTGTTCTCGGCCCGGGTCTCACGCTGATAACCAATTCCTTCGGAACTATTTGGACAGGCGTTTTGTTCCACAAATGAGATAAATCTGCTTGACATATATCCGCAACGGATATAATGTAAATGTATGGCAAACAAGAAGGCCAACGTACCTCTCACTCCGGCGGTGCTCCATATTCTACTCGCGCTCTCTACGAAAGAGCGGCACGGCTACGGAATTATGAAGCAGGTGGAAGCCGATTCGCAGGGGAAGGTGAAAATGGGGCCGGGAACGCTCTATGGCTCGCTCGGCCGGATGCTCGAGGCCGGATTAATACGCGAAAGCGACAAGAAAATAGACCCGGAAATGGATGACGAGCGCCGTGTGTATATCAAAATCACCGGCCTGGGCCAAAAAGCACTCGCGGCGGAGTTGCAGCGATACCGCGAGGTCGTTGCGGTCGCCAAACAAAAACGACTCTCGCCGAATACTGTTGCCTATGGCATATGAACGCTCAATACGACGATACCGGCACTGGTATGCAATACTGCTTCGCCTCTATTCGAAGCCGTACTATGAGCGATTCGGTGAATCGATGGAACAGACCTTTACCGATCTTCTCCGAGAGCGCGCAGAGGAAGAAAGAAGATTGTTCGGTTGTGCTCTCTGGATGTTCGTCGAAACATTCACTGCTCTTCTTAGAGAGGTCACAATGCAAAACAAAAACATTATTCGCATTGCGCTCGTGACAGCAGTCATATTGCTGTTGCCCTTGTTGGCGATGCAGATCACCGATGAAGTGGTCTGGGATCTCGCCGATTTCGCTGTCGCCGGCGTCCTCCTGTTCGGCGCCGGACTCACATATCAGTTGGTAGCGAGGAAGGGGGGCACTGTCGCGTACCGAGTCGCTACCGGCGTTGCAGTGGCGACAGCGCTCATCCTCGTCTGGATGAATCTTGCCGTTGGGATCATCGGGTCTGAGGACAACCTCGCCAACTTGATGTATGTCGGGGTGCTCGCCGTCGGAATCATCGGTGCCATTATTGCGCGCTTCCAACCTCATGGAATGGCACGCGCGTTATTTGCGACGGCGCTCGCTCAGATGTTGGTCGGTGTGATCGCGCTGATCGCCGGGTTAGGCTTCACGTTGATACTCACTGGGTTCTTCGCCGTGCTGTGGGTCGGATCGGCGTTGCTGTTTCGACGTGCGGCGCGCGCACGTATAGCGGTCCAGCGTCAATGAGACAGAGTCAAGAGAAGAGTTAAAAGACAGAGCCGAATACTATATGGGAGCGATTCTTGGCCAGGCACAGACGGGGCGGCGGGAGGAGTACAAAAAAAACTGCAGCTAATTCGCTGAGGCGGGCTAATCGGCGCGAATTGGTCCGTGTCATCCCTTTGAGAGCAAACTCGAGGAGGGGCGGATCAATGCAGCGCAACGAGAGAAAGCGATTTCCATACCAGACTCTTTTCCTCTGGGTTGTTGGCGGTTTGGCAGTGTTTCAACTCTTCGGGTGTGCCGACACTGTTCAGCCGATCGATCTCAATCGAACGCCGGGTGCGCCGGTGATCACAGGGACGCGAACGGAGTCGTTCGGGATCCGAATCGCATGGAATCATGTCGATGGCGTCAATCCGGGTCTTTTTACATCGGGATACAAAGTCTACGTGTGGAGTAAGCGCGATTCCTATTTCGCACCGACCGAGGACCTTGTTATTCGGAACGAGCTCGACGCTCCCTGGCCCCGTATTGCTGCGACGAATTCCCTCTCTGATACACACATGGAAGTGGTTGTGGCGCCTTTGATACCGGGCGAAGCATACAAAGTGTATGTAACCGCGATTCAAAACGGCCACGAAAGTGTCACCTCCGATACAATCACCGACTACCCCTACGCCCGAATCAGCGGTATCACTGTTCGTGATGCGTCACGTGCAACTTATTCCTTCTATCTCATCGGCGACACGGAAGAAACCGAGAACTATCCGGTAATAACCCACGATCGTCTGGGATACGTGTACGACCGGGACGAGAACAAGCAGTATCTTCTGTTCCAGTCCCGGAATGATGGCGGATCGCTTCGAATTATGAAAGGCACGAAAGACGACGAATTCAACGATCCACCCTTTGATAGCGACGGAATCCTTGTCGGCCATGTTTTGGATCCGGCGGCGGACCGAATCGAGATCGAGCGGGGGTCTGTGGTTTTCGTCTGGAACACGAACGGCACGAGCCGGATGTTCGACGATCATCATGCGCGGATCATCGTTCGTAGAATCATGGACGGAAAGTACATGAGGATCGATTGCGACTATCAGCCGCGTGAAAATCTACCGAGTCTATAGTCGGAGTTGCCGCGGAGTCGCCAGATCCGGCGTGCTACGGCAACCAGGTGCGTCCGGCCTTCATCTTCCAAAGAAAGTAGGGCTCATAGGCTTTCTTGGCCCAGAGCCAGCGGCGGCCCACGCTCATTCTGACATAGTTTCTAGGGGGACGTACCGGGTCGGCCTGCATGCGCGCCGCGGTATTGCCCATGTCCATGATGCAATGTACGAACGGCGGCCTTGTCACACGCTCGCCGCCCTGGACGTCGGCCGCAATATTATGGGCTGCGGATTTTGCCATTTGCACGGTCATGTGTCCGGTCTTGGGAAAGTTCACCGGTACGGGCGTCTCATCCACAGGGGGGTATGCGACAGCAACCCCCACGGCGTAGACATTGTCGAACTCCCTGTGGCAATAACCTTCATCCACGGAAACGAAGCCCTTTGGATTGGCTAATCCGGGCGAGTTGGAGACTGCCCCTACGCCGGCCAGTGGGGGAATAATGAGCGAGAAATGGGATTCGAAGGTCTTGCCATCTTCGAGTTCCACGGAAGAGGCCGTGATCTTTGAGACGGCTGCAGAAGTGTGGTAGTTAATGTCTCGGTGCTCGAACTCGCCTTCCAAGAACTGCCGGGCACGGCCCATACCCCCGACGCCGAAGTGAGCGAGGAATGGTTCCGGCGTAACGAATGTGATGGGTACGCGGTGGCGCATCTTTCGTTTCTTGAGAGCGTGATCGATCTCAAACGCGAACTCGTAGGCGGGCCCGATGCAACTCGCGCCCGCGGCGCACCCGACCACGACAGGGCCCGGGTCCTCGAGAAACGTCGACCATGCCGTTCTTGCTTCCTCCGTTTCGCGGGGCGACATGAGGGAGTGGCCCGGTCCGTCGAAGGGTCCGAGTCCGGGGACGGCTTCATTGGCGCTTCGGTGGCCGGTGGCGATTACGAGAAAGTCGTAGTCCAACACGCTTTCGCCGACATGGACCTTTTGGCTTTGGGGATCGATTCGAGTGGCTTCCCCTATGACAAACTCGATCCCGCGAGACTTGAGTGAGGGGGCTATGGGAAAGGAAATCTGTTCCATTGTCCTCTGACCCATGGCTACCCAGGGCAACGACGGGATAAACACGAAATGGTCGTCCCTGGCAACAACGGTGATCTCTCGTTTGCCGGGTGGGAGGATACGGCGAAGCTCATGGGCCGCGGTTAGCCCACCAAAAGACGCACCGAGAATGACAATGCGGGTTTTCTTATGCATGGCGGTTGGCCTTCATGCCTATTCTTCTCTCGCTTCGACTACAGGCCTGCATCACACCTGTCCACACGATAGTCCCTGTCAGGCCCTGGGGGTAGCAATTTCACGGACTCATCGGTTCCTCTTCAAGACGATCATGTGGCCTGGACCTTACGTCTGGCGAACACGGACGCTCCCACATGCCGCCACGTGGGGGAGTGCGATGAGTCTGGAGCGCTCACCGGCAACTGCGGGATGCTGCCTTCCGGTCCGTGGTATCGTGCAATCAGGCTTGGATCACGATCGCCGTAAGGTCAAGCGTGGCAAGGCGGACGAAAATATTTGGAGGCACAACGGACTAGTTGACTTTTGGGTAAACTTCCTGCTATTATTTAAATGCGTATCTCTAATCTGGGAGTGCTTCTTTGTCCTCTGCAGTAAAAGCCCGTCGATTACTTTCCGCTCCCACAAAAGGATCCATGCGCGCCTCTTGGTCGCGGCCTCTGCCCTCTTGATCGGCCGCTTCGAGACAATCTTCGTATCGGAGGTGGGGATATGTATTCTGTCCGCAGAGCAAGGTTCCTGACACACCGCCTTAGTCTTCTCAGCTTACTGATCCTGGTTGCAATCCTCCCTCGCATCTCACACGCAGGACAATGGGTCGATGCCGGTGGTTACATGGGCTCGACGAATGCATCTGGAAATCCTGACCCGGACGCTCTGCTCGCATTCTGTGAATATCAAGGCGACCTGATCGCCGGTGGGTGGTTTTCGAAAATCGGTCTGGCCCACGCCAGCAAGGTGGCGCGTTACGACGGTGACCGATGGTACACGATGGGGGATGGCTTCGACGGAACAGTCCATGCGATCACCCTGTTCAATGGGGAGCTAATCGTCGCTGGCGGAATGAATAATTCGGGAAGTGAACCAGTTTCTCGAATAGCGAGATGGGACGGTAGCGCGTGGGGGGAACTGGGGGGAGGGAGTAGATTCGGGCGGGACCGTAGGAAACTTGATCACTTGGGATTCGCTTCTTATTGCCGGGGGAAATTTTTACAAAATTGGAGGCGTCGCGGTCGCTAACATTGCCGCCTGGGACGGAGCGACATGGAGTGCGCTCGGGTCCGGGACGAACAACGGCGTTTCGGCGCTTGCTGTCTATCAGGATGAGTTGTACGCGAGCGGGATTTTTACCGTGGCGGGCGGCACATCCGTCTCCCACATTGCTCGCTGGGACGGCGTTCAATGGAGTCCCGTCGGCGATGGTTTCGACAGAAACGTGCTCTGTCTGCACGTTCATGACGGATTGCTCTATGCGGGTGGTGTGTTCAACTTTTCAGGGACCGAAGCGATCGCCAGGGTCGCCGCGTGGGATGGTATCTCATGGGAATCCCTCGATCAGGGAGTAAACGGTTTCGTCCCTGCCCTCGCCTCTCATAATGGTGACCTGGTCGTCGGAGGCACATTCACCGATGCGTCCGGGACTGCTATCAATCGAGTTGCCTCCTGGGACGGTTCGACGTGGACCGGGTTTGGTGACGGTATCGATAACTCCGTGAAGGCACTCCACTCTTACAACGGGAAGTTGATGGTGGGGGGAGAATTCGACAAGGCCGGAGGAGTCTGGACGGACGATCTCGCTGCCTGGGACGGAACAAAATGGATTGTCCCTGTCGGATTTGCCGGTCCGGGCTCGGTCAGTGCGAGAATTGAGGAGTTTGGCACATACAATGGAAAGATCATCGCAGTCGGGCGCTTTACCAAGGCCGGCTCGAAGAAGATCTCAAGGGTTGCCATATTGAATGGACAGACATGGATAAGGTTCTCAAATCCAAGTCCGAGCGGTCCTGTCAACACGTTGATAGAGTTCGAAAACGACCTCATCGTCGGAGGATCCTTTCAGAGTATTGGTGGATTAAATCTCGTTCGAAATATAGCTCGCTGGAACGGAACGGCATGGACGTTCATGGCCTCCGGTCAGACCGTGAACGGCACCGTACACGATCTCGTGATTCATCAAGGCGACTTATTCATGGCCGGCGAGTTCACGGAGATCGCTGGAAACCCTGTGAACCGCATCGCACGTTGGGATGGCGCCGCCTGGCAGACGATTGGCCAGGGGATGAATGGGAACGTATTTGCCCTTGAGTCCTATACGGGAAATCTGTACGCGGGCGGGGTATTCGATTCCACAGATGGGGATGCTATCGCCTACCTGGCATGCTGGGATGGTGCGTCCTGGTCCGCGGTCGGTTCCGGCGTCGATGGAGAGGTTCGGGATCTCCAGGTCATCGACGGAGAACTCCATGTGGGTGGAGATTTTCTGTCGGCGGGCGGGGTTCCGGCGTCAAGGGTCGCTGCGTGGGACGGTTCATCCTGGAGCACATACGGCAGCGGATTCAATGGACTAGTTAGAACGTTGACGCACTACAATGGTGCCTTGTTTGCCGGGGGTGACTTTACAGAAGCCGATTCCCTGCCGGCGGTTTCGATTGCCCGCTGGAACGGTTCCGCATGGGTAGATATTGATCCCGGGCTAGACAGCAGTGTGCACATGCTGGCGGTGATCGCTCCACTCGGTGTCGAGGCCCTTGTGGTGAGCGGCCCGTTCGAAGAGAGCCATGGGAAAGTTGCCGATCGTCTGGCGCTGTGGTACGACGACTTCGCGACGAGCACTCCGGAACTCGGACATCACTCGACACTTCCTCTTGTCCGTATGGGAGTGAGCCGCCCCAATCCATTCAACCCCCGAATGATGATACCTTTCGAACTTGGGGCACGAACACGCGTGCTCCTGAACATCTACGACATTCAAGGGCGCTTGGTCCGCACACTTGTCGAAGAGGAGCTTTCGACCGGGCAATACGAAGCGATGTGGGAGGGGCGAAACAGCGGAGGAACCCTTGTAGGCTCTGGCGCCTACTTCCTGCGACTTGAGACTCAAGAGGGGAACGAGGTCCGCAGGATCACTCTCGTTCGGTAGGCAGCCTGCCCTCCGCCCTGTGGTATAATGCAAGAACTCCCCCGGCGCATTCATGTGTTATACAGCGAGGTAAGGCCATGCGTTTGCATTCCACATTGCTTGCCCTTATTACATTGGCGATCACGTCTGTCAGCGGGAATACAACCACTTGGAATGTAATGCCAGACAGCACAGGTGATGCACCGAATTTGCAGGATGCGATCTTGCTCGCGTCAGACGGCGATACAGTCCTCGCCCATCCGGGCATATTCTCAGGTCCGGGAAATCGAGACATCAGGTTCCACGGAAAAGAAATCGTTGTCCGGTCATTTGCGGGGGCTGTTCTTACGGTTGTGGATGCAGAGAATGTAGGCCGTTGCTTCATATTCGACCAAGGAGAAACCGGCGATAGTCGATTAGAGGGATTCACATTAAGAGACGGTAATAGCTCAAACTCTAATGAAGACTTGGGCGGTGCTATCTATTGTTCGAACTCCTCGCCGAGAATTACGGACTGCCGATTTGTGAGCTGTCGGTCAGGTGACGACGGCGGCGCCATTTTCTGCGCGGGCTCGTCGCCGGAGATCATTTTCTGCTATTTTGAAAACAATGTCGCATTCGATCATGGGGGCGGGATCTCCAACAGTGACGGTTCGGGGACACTGATAGCAGATTGCTATTTTGCCGGCAATAGATCCAGGGTTGGCGGAGGCATCGCCACCTTTCGCTCTGCTATTAATGTCCAGCGCTGCACACTCTCTACGAACAGTGCGAGGGTTGGAGGCGGCGGAATTGTCCTCTGGGGCTTTGATTCGAGAATAGAGGACTGCGAGTTCATTGAAAACCAAGCCGATGAAATTGGTGGTGGCCTCTACGTTGAGGAAGGAAATCCGCTCGTAGAGCGATGTATGTTTCGGCTTAATATTGCACTGACGAAGGGCGGTGGGATAGAGATCGCTGCCGACGTCGGTGGAGAGTACATCGAGTGTACTCTCGATTCGAACTCCTCGGGTCTTGGAGGCGGCATTCGGTGCGCCAGGAATAGCACGCCTCGGTTTCTTAATTGTGTCCTGACTGGAAACCAGGGAACCAACGGGGGTGGCATATCGTGCTATCAGGCTTCGCCCGAGTTTGAAGGATGCATACTATAGTGCGGGAGGGATCTACAGCTATCTCAATTCCACCCCAATTCTTAGGAATACGATAATCGCATCAAGCCTCGTGGGTGTTGGTTTCCGGAAGTTCTTCGGCGGATCACCGATCTTGGAATGCAGTAACATGTACGGAAACGCAGGAGGTGATTGGATTGCTGGGGTAGCCGGCCAGGCAGGATTGAATGGCAACTTCTCCTCTGACCCGCTCTTCTGTGATGCGCCCAACGGCGACTTCACCCTCCACGCCAACTCCCCATGCGCTCCCGGTAACCACCCCGACGGTGCTGCGTGTGGTTTGATCGGTGCGCTCGATGTGGTGTGCGGTGCGACAACGGCAGTGGAGCCGACTAGCTGGGGAGCTGTGAAGGCGATGTTTCGGTAGATTGTATAGGTCCCGGAGGCTTCACGTCTTGTGGTATACTAGTGAAACATCCCGGCGCAGATAAGTGTTTTGCCACGAGGTGGTGACGTGCGCTTTCTTTTCGCGATCCTGTGTTTCACTGCTCTTGCCCTGACTACATCCCCCGCTCACGCCACGACCTGGACCATCCTGCCCGATAGCACCGGCGACGCGCCTACGATTCAGGCGGGCATCGACTCGGCTCAGACTGGTGATACTGTACAGGTTACTTGCGGCACCTACTTCGAGTTTGACGTTCTCATGAAGGGTGGAATCACTCTTCTCGGCGATTCTTCGGGTTGCGCCGTCATCAATGCAGACGATTTGGGTCGAGTCATGGTGTGCGACAGTCTTGTAGGCGCAACGCTAATCAAGAACATGGTGTTTCGAAACGGTGTTAATCCCGTCGGCACAGCCATACCCCACGGGGCAGGGGTCTACCTACGGAAATCATCCCCGGTATTTCAAAATTGCTTGTTCGACTCCAACTTCACCAGTTTCCAGACCGGCGGGGGGATGTACTGTGCAGAGGGATCGAAACCTCTCATAAGGGACTGTCGTTTCGCATTCAACACTGCAGGAGAGTTTGGTGGGGGGCTAGCCTGCAATGACTCCTCCTCCGCCCATGTGATTAACTGTGAGTTCGATCAAAATTTTGCTTCCAAGAGTGGCGGCGGGATATATGCGGGAGTCTCCGCAGATGTCGTCGTTGACTCATGCTCCTTTACTAATAACATGACGGGGACATCCGGTATCAACGGAGGGGGGGGATTCTCGTCACACGGAACAAGCCTCCCTGTGGTTTCGAATTGCCTCTTCCTGCAAAATGAAGCCCCCTTCCGAGGTGGGGCTGTATTTGCCCGGGGACTCTCCAACCCGACTTTTACTCGCTGCACCTTTTTTGAAAACGTTTCCCCACGCGGATCCTCATTCAATGCCTTCGATAGCTCTCAGATCGTGGTGCTGAACTGCATCGTAGCTCAGGGATTCGGTAAAGCCGTCACAGGCAGGGGCAGTATTGTTATGATCTGCTCGGATGTGATTGGCAATGATGGCGGGGACTGGGTCGACCTCATTGCTGGCCAGGACACTCTAAACAACAATCTCTCCACTGATCCTCAATTCTGTGACCCGTCTGAATGTGATTTTAGTCTCGCAGCCACATCCCCCTGCGTCACTGGACCTTGTGGCGTGATCGGAGCGCTTGGAGTGGGGTGCGCTTCGCCGCCCCAAACCGTTTGGTATGTTACTCCCAATGGGTCAGGCGATGTTCCGACCATCCAGGCCGCACTGGACTCAGCCAATCATGGCGATACATTGCTTCTCGCTGACGGCATCTTCACGGGGGCTGGCAACCGTGATCTCGATGCCCACGGCCGTAGCGTATACGTCCTCTCCGAGAGCAATGACCCACAGCAATGCATCATCGATCTGGAAGGTTCCTCTATCGATCCGCACCAGGGTTTCATTTTCGTTTCGGTTATTGAATGGCAACGGCCCGTGGTACTTGCAGGGATCCAAATCAGAAACGGATACGCGTTGGGACCTCCCACAACCAACTCCGGCGGCGCCATTCATTCACGTTACAACCACCTGTCTCTTTCGAATTGCATCTTCCACTCGAACAGCGCTGGATCGGGTGGCGCTGTATCCACTTGGATCGGTTCATTTTCGGCGGTAGCGTGCTCTCTTTCCGAGAACCGTGCGAACGTGGGGAGCGCCATGTACATCCAGGGAGGGAGCACTGCCAGCCTCGATAGCATGCAGTTCGTGGCCAATAGTTATCTGGACAGCCTTCCCAGCCCCTTTGCCCTGACCATTGAGGGGGTGGGTGGAGTGGTATCCCACGCCACGTTTTCCGGTAATTTGGGCGGAGGAATGATGATTATCCAGCCTGACGATCTGATCATCGATCAGTGTACCTTCGTTGATAACGTGGGATACGATTACGGTGGAGCTGTCCAACATTTCGATTTCCTGTCTGGGGGATCCGCTCAATTCCGCAACTGCCTCTTCCAGGGAAACTCTGCGCCAGAGGGTGGCGCGATCTTCTCCTATTCTGATTACTACGATGACGTTCCAGGGTTCAATGTTTTTACAATCGACTCAAGCACAATCGTCAACAATATGTCACCGAGTGGATCTGCAATATATTTCCGGACCAGCTACGCCTACTCAACAATCGAGAATTCCATCATTGCCTTCAACACAGGGAGTGAGGCGATTAAATCCATCGTGTGGGAGTTCGGCTGGGACCTGAGCTGCACCGACATCTACGGTAACCCTTCGGGCGATTGGACAGGTTGGATCGCCGGTCAAACCGGCACGAACGGCAACTTTTCCCTGGATCCACTCTTTTGCGACACAGCCGCAGGCGACTTCACCCTGGACGCCATCTCCCCCTGTCTCACAGATGCCACTTGCGGTCAGATCGGAGCCTATGGAGAGGGGTGTGATGTGGTGACAAGCATCGCCTCTGACGGGAACCCCGTCCCCGAACGGTTCCACCTGTCACAGAACTGGCCGAACCCGTTCAACCCGGCCACGCAGATCAGCTTTACGATCCCCATGGCCACGGAAGTCTTACTCACCATCCACAGCATCGGTGGGCAGCGGGTGGCCACATTGGTCGACGGGCCACAGGTGGCGGGCGTGTTCACGTACACGTGGAACGGCATGGACGAGGCGGGGCGGGGAGTCAGCTCTGGGGTCTACTTTGCAAGCCTGAAAGCGGGAAGCTACTCGGCGACGAAGAAGATGTTGCTGCTGAGGTAGATTGGATAGCGAAGCGACCGCGGAACGGAAGGCCACGGCGCGTGTCGAGACGATACGGTTCGAGGCGCATGGAGCCACAATCTATCATGAAGGTGCTCGGCAAAAGAATGGCGCACATGCTTTTCGCGGGGATGATCCTAGCTGCGATGGCCCCGATTGCCCACTCGCAACCCTTTGGGGTCGAACTCGATCTGGATGGTCAGATGGGGAATGGGCCAGATACCCTGAGTGCGTCAATTGGTGACTACATTCGGGGTGACATCTGGGTTCTTGGTCCCACGCCCATTCTATCTTTCGGGTTCACGCTCTGTAATCTCGATGGATCTCTGGAGCATCAAGGGTCGGTTAGTAACGTGCCAGCAACCTGGACTGTGAGCACTACAGGTCTTCCGGGGCATTGCATGGATCTCACGGCAACTGATTTTACTTTCTCAGACCCTGTTAGCCTACCTTGGCTGTTCCATACGATCACATATCAGGCAGCTGTCGACCAGACTTTAGCGAGCTTACAGATTGACTTGAATCTGTCCGGCTGGCTCAACACGAGTCTTGAGAGCGGTTTTTTTAGCAGCTCAGTGGGCGGATCTGTCCAGATTGGTTCGACGGAGGTATACGGGACAGAATGGGGCAAAATCAAGAGCCTGTTTAGGTGAACTCGTGAGATTACCGCTAATCATACTCCTGCTCGCATCAACTATCCTGCTCCACCCCCTCTTGGCAGACATGATCGTCGAACTCGATCTGGACGGGCAGATTGGCAACGGACCGGACTCACTTTACGCGTCCCTTGGCGACTCCCTGATCGTCGATGTTTGGATCCAGGGTGATGGGTTCGGTAATGGCTTTTGGTTCTTTGGTTGCGTGATTCTTGACAATGGTGCGCTCGATCTTGTTGAGGGTGATATTCTTCTCTCTCTTCCTTGGACGCCACTTCCAATAACGGAAACTGGCGATACAGTTCTTGTGTCTGCCTTTGCCCAGGTGCCCGGACTTCCGGGGCCATTGCTTCACGCCGCCACGCTGATTTATGAAGTTGCGGCTGAGAGTGGTTTCGGGAATCTGGATGTAGACCTGACTAACTCATTCTACATGATTTGGAATTTTACCGCTCGTTTCGACAACTACGTTGGCGCGCACATTACTATCCAAGGACCGACGGGCATCGAGGAATCCAGCTGGGGCGAGGTGAAAAACCTATTCCGATAGCCGAGAAAATAAGAGGTGTCTCGGGTCGGGAAATCTGGGCAATTGCGCAAAAACATGACTGGTCCGGGAAATATTACAACTCATTCCTCTGCAACAACTTCCCCCGGGTCTCACATGACAGCCAGAGATAGACAGCGAAAGGCCCTGGCAACGAACCGCCAGGGCGTTCCCGCTTTCGACCGAACTCTTAAAACCAGTTCAAAAGGTCCGTGAGATTCGGGAACCAGGGAGGAAGAAATCCAAACATGTCGATCTCCTTTTGTTTCCGGCCCGGCGTGAGTTCCGTGCCTTCTGGCGCTGTACTGCCGGCAGGAGATAGTTCCCGTGGGGTCTGGCATTCGATCGCGCAGCACGCTCTCCATTGGCCGGTGCAGACCTCGGGGTCTCTGCGCTGGAGACTGTAGCACGCGTAACTTCAACCATTACAACTGGGCCGGCCTTCTGAAGGGATAGATTGGCAGGCGCACAGTGGCACCCGGCATTGGACACCATCGGCTTGATTCCATCCACCATTTATGTGATTCTCTACAGGCACAATAATGGTTCAGAGGGGAATAAACAGGAAGGATATGAACAATGAGGATGATTAAGTTTGTTTGCCGCCACTGCGCTGGTTGCTCAGGAAGCGCCTGACTTCATGAAGAATACTTACCCGGAGCAGGCGATTGGAACAGCCCTCAACGATATGATGGTGCTGCAGGGAGAGGATGCAGCGCTATCAGCAAAGACGCGGGAACTCATATCTCTCGGCGTGTCGGCCCAGATTCCCTGCACGTACTGCATCTACTTCCACACCAACGCCGCGAAAGCCGCAGGCGCAACCGATGCAGAGATCAAGGAAACGATTGCTGCGGCAGCGCAAGCGCGAAAGTGGAGCACCATTCTGAATGGTTCACTGTACGATGAAGAGGCGTTTCGTAAGGAAGTCGACGCGATGTTTTCCGGCGACTGAGCCGCCCCTTCACCGGATCCCGTCCGGCTTGTCGATCCTATCGTCAAGGGGGGGTGCCTTAGCATGTCGGCATGCGTTCCCTACCCGGGGAGGCTGGTAGCGAGACCCGTTCGGGAGAGTGGGTTTTGAGAATCTGGTAACGAGAGAGTACTTGGAATAGACGAGCAACTCGGTGCCTGCGTGAAATCCCCAATGCCGGCGACCAATCCATGCGAACGATCGACCCAGCGATTGCCTTCTTATGGATTGAGAGAGGGTGGAATGGTCGACGTCAGGATGATGGGCATAAGATCGAATCGAGTACGGGCGTTGGTTGCGCAGCGCGCGGCTAGCTCGGACTGGAGTCGCAATCGGAAGCTGCCAGAGGGTGACGCGGGATGTGACTCACTAACCTTCATGGCTCATAGTTCTACGCGAATGCCAGGCGCCCTAGAAGGCCTCGGAAATGGAAACCGGGGCAGCGCGGAGCGTTGAGGTTCGAGCCATTCGCCCGGCGACCACTGTGCTGCTCTGCTTTTGGTGGTAATGGCATCATGGAATCATAGGTGATTCACGATCGCCATAAACTCAAGCCCGGCAACGCGGACGGGGTCATTTGAGGGTGCAGATGTTCCGGAATGGCCTGGTGAATGTTGCGCTCCTTAGATTCCTAATATACTGTTCAGTAGACTGTCTTACTTAAATCAATCACCGCGATTTCCCGGATTCGGTGAATGACCTACCGACCTGTCATATTCGCCTCAATTGCCACCGCTCTCATTGCGGGCGCGGCCGACGCGCAGCCGGCCTTCCAGGCCTACCGGATTCTTCCGGACTCAACCATCAACGTATCGGCGGTTCGATTGAACGAGTTCGGTGAAGTTCTAGTCACCAAACGGGAAGTCCACCGGCAAGGGCCTTGGATCTGGCGCTGGCAGGATGGGAGCGTCGAAGAGCTTCCCGGTTTGAGCGGGCTCGGAATCGAAGCGTATGGGATCAATTCGAATCGGGAGATTGTCGGGCAATGGGACGAGCCCGAGTTCGGGAGGACGGCCGCCTTCCATTGGGAGGACGGGGTCTTCCGCGATCTCGCACCGGTAAACTTTGAATGGGACATGGAGCAGTGGGCAGCACGGGCGACCGACATCAATGAGGACGGGGTAATCGTCGGAGTCGCGCGGACGCTCGACAATACAGTCTTGCCGGCGTGGTGGCGGGGGGATGGTCCTGCAGAAACCCTCGTTCCGCTCAACGGGCATCCAAGCGGCGATGCGGTTGCCATCAACGATCTCGGTGTGGTGGTGGGCCGCTCGACCGGCAGCGCTATCGGGTCGCGGGCTACCGTTTGGACGAACGGATCGCCGGCACGCTTGTCGGACGGCCCGGACAACCGAGTGTGGACCCTCGCGAACGACATCAACAACGAGGGATGGATCGTCGGCCGGGCGAACCCGGAAGGATCGGCGAACTACCAGGCCGTGCTTTGGCGAGACACCTCGGCTGTGAATCTCCACAACGACTGGCTCGGCGGACTGAGCGATGCTCTCGCAGTAAACGATGACGGGTGGATCGTGGGGCGCGGTTCCGCTGGCGGCGTTCTGTGGGCTGACGACACGGTGTACGCCCTCACCTCGCTCGTCGCCGGAAACACATTCGCTGACGGGAGCCCGATCACCACCATCCCGGCAGGCATCGACATCAACAACGCCGGGGAGATTCTCGCAGGTAACGTTCTCCTGCGCCCGATCAAGCCCACGAACCATTTCGTCGTGAACTCTACCGGGAACGACAATGACCAGACATCGTCGGACGGGCGGTGCTACACCGGGTCGACCCTCGGGAACGGCCAGGAAGAGTGTACGCTCCGCGCTGCGATCGAACAGGCAAACTCCAGCGTTGGTCCTGACACGATCGAATTTAATATCGCCGCAAGTGGAATTCCCCTGATCGCGGTACTTGAGGCGCTGCCCGAAATTGTACAACCGCTGTTCATCGACGGGACGTCCCAGCCGGGAAGTGATTACGTGCGACTCTCGGGGGAGGACACACTGGTCGGAGGAGCAGAAATCCACGGCCTGGTGGTGAGCGCGGGAATGAGTAAGATCCAGGGACTCATCATCGAGCAGTTTTCCGGCAACGGGATTGTGCTGAGCGAGAAGGATGATAACAAGATCTGGCGCTGTATTATCGGAACGGATGAAGAGGGCGAGAAGGACCTCGGAAACTCCGGGAACGGTATCTTTATCGTGAACTCGGACGGCAATCGGATCGGCGATATCGATATCGCCTACGAGAATGTGATCGCCTTCAATGGTGCCGCGGGGATCGAAGTTTCGGGAGGGACGGGCAACGTTTTTCGGAAAAATTCTATCTACGCGAACAGAGGTCTCGGGATCGACCTCTCCCCAGACGGTGTCGTGAATCCGAACGACTCTGCGGACATCGATCTCGGCGCAAACGATCGACAGAATTATCCCGAGATCGACTCGGTCCAGGTGGGAGCTGGAGTGACACAGATTTACGGAAGGCTGAACTCGCGGCCATTCGTAGACTACCTTCTTGAATTTTTCGTCAGCGATGAGTGCGACTCGACCAAATACGGAGAAGGCCGGACGTCGGTGGGCGGGATGACGATCGTCACGAATTTCGCCGGGCTCGACACGTTTCTTGTCTCGATCGCTCATGAGCTGCAAAGCGATGAGTACCTCACAGCGACGGCGACCGATACGGGCGGCAACACCTCCGAGTTTTCCAGGTGTTTCGCCCAGCAGTACTTGATTCTGGTGGACAAGAATGATGAGCCGATCGATACGACCGAGTTCATTGTTTCGCGCCTCGAGAGTCAAAGGCCTGACTTTATCGAGGCGCAAGAAGAAATTGTTACGACCGACTCACTCGGGCGGATCCTAGTGCGAGACCTCGGCGTCGAAATTGCCGACTCGATTCGCATCAGAAAGCTGGTTCACATCGAGCCCGCGATCAAGCGATCTGCAAACCCCGGTTCGATGTACTCTATCACAGTAGACAATGAGAAATTTCATGATAGCACGGGAGCGGCATCCTTCGACGAAGTGAAGGATACCCTTAACCAGCGCATCGAAATCGGCCACACGGTTATCGCCTACAATGTCGTCGTTTCCATAGAGTGGGATGCCCTGCTTTCCTACATTCGATCATTGGAGGAAGTGTTCCGCAGGGGATCAAACTACTTTTACGATGTGGCTGACGGGCAGATTCGAATCGACACGGTAATGATCTACGATAACGGAGATCACTGGGACAGTGCGGACATACAGATCAATACGAGCAATTCCGTATGGCCTAGTGTTAGCGATGTCGATGGTATCCATCGAGGACCCGGCTTCTTCGGTACCCCAGTTAATATGCCGCGAAAGTCGTACGGGGATCCGGACAAGGCGCGAAACAAATCGTACGACGAGGACCCGCTCGATCTCAAGAAAGGGGCGCAGTATTCGACCATTCTTCACGAGTGGGGTCACTATGCGCTTTCGTTTAAGGATGAGTATAAGTTTATCGGTTTCGGAGGTCGATGCGATGTCCGCGACCTTCATGATAGCCCATACGGCTATATGGATAACGATGGTGCCCATTTTGAACCTAGCGCGTCCGAACTATCGAGCGAGGCGGTCTACACTGAGGATTGCCGGAACACCAGGCAGTGGTTCAGCAATGACAAATCGTGCGCGAAGATGTTCGAGGATACTTTCGAAAAGATATACTCCGGAGTTCTGGCGTCGATCGTGCGGCCGGGTGAGAGGGAGCTTCCAGCAGGCCGTACGTACCTGTACGGGCCGAACGAGGAAGCGCGCGGCGGCCATCTGGTCCAGTTCGACCACGATGTCGGCGCCCGCGTGGTATTCCCGCTCAACCCGGGACCGCCGGTCGGCCGGACGATGTCGCTCACCGTACTCGGTTTGATTACCGGGAATCCGAAGGCGAATTCAACGGTTCGCACCGTACACGCCGGAAGCCGCACGATCGTGCAGGGTAACACGTCGGACGCGGGTAAGATCCGCCTTCTCGGGGTGCGTACGGGGGACACTGTTCTCTCGTACGGCCGCGAAATCTTAACCGGCAAGCGGGCGGCTCATAGCGGTGAGTGGTATTCCGGCTCGATGGGACTCCCCGAAGAAGAGAGCGTCGAGCTGGAACTGCGAAAAGTAAACGGCCACTTTCCGGCCGTCGTTTCTCTTCAACTTTCCGACAACGGGGCCGTCACGTTTTCTCTCGACCCCGCGGTTCTCTTCACTGCGCCGCCAACAGTCGATCATGCGTCGAATGCGGGCGGAGAAAGTTCTCTCGAAATCCTCGAATCGGAAGGCGGCTACGATGCGTTGGTCACAGAGGATCTCGGATCGTCGGGATCGTTCACCGTCTGGGCGGTCGATGACTCGGGAGAGAGTTTCTTCTTTATAGAGGAATACAAAGTCTCTGAATCACCTGAAGGATCGGGGGAAGCGGCGAAAGGCTCTGACGGTGCCGCATGGTTCACGTTTGACCCGACGAACGATGTCGAGAAGACCGCGATTCTTTCTTCTCCCTATCCCGTACCCCGGGGCGGGTTAGACCCGTTGTCGATACAATCGAGTAAGGCACACGCCCTCTCCCTCGTGCCGGCAGGAGATCTATCGGGTGAAAACACGGCGACCATTCGTTACTCGGAAAGCCTCTTTGAATCGAGCGACGGCCCGTATGGGAACGAGTTCTCCCTACAGATTTTCCGTTGGATCCCCGAATCGTCGGAATGGGAGTCGGTGGGGGGTGTGGTGGACACGGCGTTTCACGAAGTGGTGGCGTCGATCACGAAGCTCGGTGTTTATGCTGTGTTTACCACCGAGACTATTCCCGATCGGGACGCGCCGCAAACAACGATCGGGGTTCTTCAGAACCCGATCCTCCCGGCGTTCCTCGAGATTATCGTGGTTGTGGATGAGCCTCTTTCGGAATCGCCGACCGTGGTCGTCGCGGGCGACACGATCCCGATGGAGCCGCGCGGCGGCGACGGCACTTCGGTTTACGCCGGATCATACGTGCTCACCGATGACAGTGAGGGAGAGATTGCGGTAATCGCCGTCGCGACCGATGAAGCACTCAACCGGAGTGAGACGAGCTACACGTTCGAGAGCTTTCCGGTGGATGAAAAGCGGAGAACGATTAAAAGTTCCGACGGCGGATTCCAGCTCTCCGTTCCGGACGGCGCATTTCGGCGGGACGGGTTCGTCCTGCTCACACGGGATACGGGAGCGGGGGAGGATGACGAGTCGGCGATCATTTACCGGTTGCAGCCCGAAGGGGCCAGGCTCGAAAAGCCGGCCGAGGTTCGTCTCGCCGCACCGCACGATGAACAGAGTGATCCGGCCGCCGCGCTTCGCATCTTACGCCGCGATCCGGACGGATCCTGGACGGCGCTTCCGACGGCCTTCGACGACGAGACAGGGACACTCGTCGCCATCACTGATCGGCTCGGCGCATTCACGATCGGGGCGGGCTCTCCAGGCGACGGGATACCGGTGCTCACCGCACTCGCGCCAAACGTACCTAATCCGTTCAACGCGTTTACGACAATATCGTTCACGCTTGCCGACCGTGAGCACATAAAGCTCGACATCTATAACGTCCAGGGTCGGCGAATCACCCGTCTCGTCGATGGGATATTCGAAGCCGGGCCACACGAAGTATCGTGGAACGGCACAGAGGAAAGGGGAGGTAATCTGGCCTCCGGCGTCTACCTCTACCGGCTCGAAGCCGGATCATTCGTGGAGACGAAGAAAATGGTTCTTCTAAAGTGATTTACTCGCGCGCCCGGGGGGCAGGCCTTCTTCGGTCAGCGGCGCTTCTCATGGCCCTGGCCGGTTGCGGTGACGGCGGGACGAATACTCCGGGACCGTCGGGAGAAATTACTCTCGATGACGCCTGGAGCGTGTTCGAGGTTGGGGAGTACTCGGACGCGGTAATACTCTTCTACGAGATTCTGGCGCGCGAACCATCCTCGCTGTTAGCCGAGTCAGGGCTCGGTTGGTCGTTCGCGTTCCAAGGAGAACTCGATTCGGCGGCGACACACTTTGCCGTGGCGGCCGCCGGCTCATCTGATGCAGAAACATATGCCGGATACGCGGCCGTATTACTTGCGGTGGGAAATCGGGAGGGCGCGATCGAAATGGCGGAAGCCGCTCTTTTAGAGGATCCCTCTTGGGTGTTCGTTCACTTTGAGGGTGTTGACTACCGAGACCTCCGAGTCATTCTGGCCAGTGCATTTTTCGGACAGGGGCCGGAATTCTTTGTGAATGCGCAGGAGGAGGTCGACCGCCTTGCGCCGGATAACGGCCTTTCCCCTGGCGATCCCGAGTCGTGGAACGGCCACCCGTCCTACGCCGCTGCGATCCTTTCAGAGATCCAACAAATCGAAGCGAAGCACGGCGCAGAAATACTCCTCTAGCATTCCGTCTGTTGCTCCATGAAACTCGCTCCGCGCAATAGCGGCACCAACTAATTGAAGGGCGTGGCGGTAGACCGGTTTGGGAAGCTGATGTATCGAAAAGTAGTTGTGGTATCATGGCTTCAAGCATAAATGATGATCGATCTGTGGTCAGGCGGATATCGCGAAAGAATTTCTTGGCGGTACAGCACGATCGCTGCGAGACTCTAAACGCCAGGAGGCTGCCGTGAAGATCCCGAATGATCCGCAGAAACCCCCGATCCAGCCCGATGCTACGCCTCCGAACCCTGGGAAACAGGCGGGAAAGCAGAATATCCTCCGACCCGACCATGGCAAGTCTACCGATCAGCGCGCCAAGGCATTCTCCAGCGGGTTATCGAAGCTCATGTCCGGCTCGCCGTCCGATTTTGAGTCACCCGGTATCCAGACGCTGCTTGCGACGGTGAAGATGGCGCAGAAAGAGTCATCGGGCGATAAGAACATGGCTACGCAGATGCAGGAGACAAAGATCGAGGCAATGAAGAACAAGAAGGACCAGGCTGCCGCGAAGCATCAGGCCGAGCGGACACTGGCGTGGACCAATGTCGGCATTAGTCTTACCACTGCGACAGGCAGTGTTGTTACGGGGGCCGCTCGTGCCGGTCTTGATAGTACTGCGGCTCACCTTAAGGCAGGGGGGTACGGTAAAGGGACGGATGCTTGGCAGAAAGCAGTTGGGGCGGCAGGCGACGCCGATTTGAACAAGCTGATTCAGGACACTCTTCGCCAAGCCTATGTTGAGAGCCTCGAAGACTTGCAGTTCTACGCCGACAAGATACGGTACTTTAATGAATTGAAGACAGGTCTTCGCGATGAAATTTCTAAAGCCCGGATCGATTTCAGTGACGCCATACATGGGATGGAAGAAAAATTGTCGACGGTTAGTGATGACGCCCAGCTAGCCAATGTCGACCTCCAGAGCATGCTCCAAAAGACGCAGCAAACCTTGCAACTCATGTCGAACGTCGCGAAGATGCTCCACGATACCGGGATGTCGATGATCCGCAAGATCGGGTGAATCAGAAACGCAGAAGGCGGTCGATGTGGACACTCACCTCCTGTAGTCCCAAAATACTCCGTCCGCATTTACTTCGCAACCTCCCCATTCATCTTTATTCGGTTTGGCAGGACAAGAGATTCATGCTTTAATGTCCGAAATGTCGGGCAATCAATGGGAGGAAGATATGGAGAGCGGGTCACTCAGTTTCAAAGAGAGATCTCTGGCGCAGCAGGGTTATCGCTACGGGCCCGAAGAACTGAAGAAGATTGATTGGGGCCTCCGCTTCACGCCGGCGGTATGCATGTTTGTCGCCGTCTCGGGTCTCGTGACGCAGCAGCCGGCGATCCACTTCGCTCTCGCCCTGCTCGGCATCCTCTGGTTCTGGATTCCTGCGTGGCATCCTTTTGACATAATCTACAATAATGCAATCCGGCCGATGTGGAACGGAGTCAAGCTTCCGCCCAACCCGCTGCCGAGGAGAATTGCCTGCTTCATCGGCGGGTCGATGAATCTCGGGATAGGGGCCGCGTTCACCTGGAACAGCCCGACAGCGGCATACCTGCTCGGAGCGATCCTCATCCCGCTCCAGATCATCGTCATAGCGACGCACTTCTGTGCGGCATCCTGGATGTATGAAGTGGCCCTCCGACTGATGGGCGAATGGACACCCCGGGTGCCACTCGAAAAAGCGAAGGAGATGCTATCTTCGGGCGGGATTCTCATCGATGTCCGGACTCCTGTAGACTTCGCCCGTGGTCATCTCCCCGGAGCAATGAACGTCCCGCTCGATCAGATCCGCGATAACCTGGATGATTTCCGCGGCCGGCACTCCATCATCTGCTGCGAAGCAGGCTTGCAAAGCCGCCGGGCCGTCCGTCTGCTCGAGAAGGAATGCGTCGACAAGGCGCTTGATCTGGGGCCGATGTCCCGGTGGAGATCGTAGCGAATCCTAACGTAATGAACGCCAGGTCGCAGGATCAACCCGGACGGATTTTTCTGAATGAATTCGATGTCTGCTTCCCTATTATAGAGGCCAGTCGGCCAAACGGCTCAGGCAGTTGTCCCCGAATACTTGGTCGTCATGGGCCGATTTGATAGAATCTCAACCTGATCGTCGAGACGGTAGTACTTGGGAGCACGCATGCCCCGTAATCCGGAAAATGTATTTCATCAGGCAATACCCTGTGCGGATCTTGACGAGGCCGAAGCATTCTATGTGGAGGTCCTCGGTTGCCGCCGGGCTCGCCGTCGTGATGATCGAGTAACCTTCGACTTTTTTGGCGATCAGTTGGTTTGTCATCTCTTGCCAGACCAGATTGATCGGGAGCCTGAAATATACCCCCGCCATTTTGGGGTTACGTTTCTCCATCGAAAGGATTTTGACAAAGTATTGATGCGGGCTCGCCGAAGTAAAGCGGTAATGTTTCGTGAACCATTCGTGCGGTTTGGCGGGGACATCGACGAGCACATTTCGTTCTTTCTACGAGACCCGTCTAATAATCTGATCGAATTCAAGCACTACAACAATCCGGCGATGATGTATTAGTTCGAAGGAATTGAAGCGAGCAGCAATTGAAGCTTGAGGGATTCACCCTAAGGGCCCTCCAGGAACGGCAATCGACGACGGATGCCCGAGCGATACTCTTGGCCGATTTCAACTTCCTCTCCCAAAGCCATGCGACACGCCATGACGGGGAAATCAATCCCTGCTTCAATCGCCAGGGCGAGAGTCCCCCAGAAGCGAGCATTGATTTCCATTAGATACGGTTCACCGTTTCGCTCATCGACCCGAAATTCTACCTGGGCCGGTCCATGCCAATCCAACGAGGAGAGGAGCTTTTCGCCGAGCCTTGCAAGAGCCGGATCACTTACTGTCTCTACAACCAACCCCGGACCACCTGTAGAAGGTTGCATTGTGATTCTCCGGCTAACCAACGTGGCGAGAGGTTTACCATTTCGAAAAAGACAAGCCACGTCCCGTATCTCCCCGGGAATGAACTCTTGAACAAGATGGCGCTGATCGAATGCGGAATCGGATTTCAGCTTGTCGGCTTTAGCCAAATGGATTAGTTGCTCGGGAGTCCGGGGAAACTGAAGTCCGATCCCTGCAGAGCTTCGCCTCCATTTTGCCACACATGGGAACTGGATCTGATCGGCAACAGCTCGGTAATCGTCAAGGCTTTCGGGAGCATAGGTACGCGGAATCGAGATTCCGATTCTCTCCGCATACCTGAGGAGCCTCAGCTTATCAGATGCCAACCGAAAGGACTCACGAGGTGCTACCAGTGTGCGAAACTGGATCTGCTTTTGACTGTCGGTTATCGCGATAGTCGTGCCATCCGAGAAAGGCAGGACAAGATCGATGGATCGGGTCGAGACCGCCTCGACAACCTGTCTAATGAAAGCCGATGGATTCGAGATCGGATGCGGGTAGTGCAGATGCCCCATACTCGCCGATAGTTGAAAAACCGGCCTGGACAGTTTGTCCCCACCGAGGGTTACACGGAACCCGGCTCTCAGTAGAGATTCGGCCGCAGCAAACGTCTTTCGATCATCTGCGCTGCTGTCGGTGGCAAGCAATACGTGCATAGACTACAAGTATGCCATCTTAACATCGGGAATGAAAACGACAATCAACCCGGCGAGTCCGTGCGAGGGGTCCATTCAGATGATCGGATTGTTCCGCGTTCGGGGTCGCAATGTGGGGGATCCGAGCGTTTTCAGGAGTTGATCCCGGCTTCCTGGTCCCAATCTGCTTATTCGGAGTCCGTCTCTAGAGTGTCTCGTCTCAGAATTGAAAGTAGATGAATTGACTGTAGCCGAAGCGAAGGAACAGCAGCGCAAAAAATGTTGCCAGGCCGTACCCGATGGCGCACGCCCAGTTGGGCACTTGCTCGACACGTTCCTCGATGGGGCGTCGGTACATGATCCAGTGCGCCAGTATCATTGGTGGTAACCACCAGAGCAGTTCAGGGCCTAATGTTGCCTGGCCGGGTGATTGGAAAATCACGAATGCTTTGAGGCAAGTGTAGGCGTCCGCAAAATTGGTGGCCCGAAAGAAGATCCAGGTCAAGCACACCCAATAGAAGGTCAGCACAATACCAAACATCTTCATTAATCCGGCCACGTACCGATTCCCGCCAACTGTTTCTTGATAGATCCGGTGTACCACTAGCGCGAATCCGTGCAGGCCACCCCAGACGACGAAGTTCCAGGATGCACCGTGCCAGAAACCGCCGAGTAACATGGTGAGCATGAGATTTCGCATAGCAAATAACTTTGATCCCCGGTTTCCTCCTAAGGAGATGTAGAGGTAGTCGCGGAGCCACGTCGAGAGACTGATGTGCCACCTCCTCCAGAACTCCTGAATATTTGAAGCGAAGTAGGGAAAGCTGAAATTGAGGCATAGTTCATATCCAAGCAAGCGCGCCACAGCAATGGCCATGTCGGTGTAGCCGGAGAAATCACAATAGATCTGTGCGGCGTAAAACAGCACAGCGATCCAAATGCTGACGACGTCGAATGCTCCCGGATCGGCGAATACACTATCAACTACCGGCGCAAGATTATCCGCTATGCAGACCTTCTTGATGAAGCCGGTAAGAAAAAGGGCGATAGGGCCCTTGAACATGACGTCGGAAAGCCGGCGACGAATGGCGAGCTGCGGGAGAAATGTGGCTGCGCGCACGATGGGGCCGGCGACGAGCTGCGGGAAGAATGCGACGAATAGAGCAAAATCAGTGAAGCTGCGGACGGGCTTGATCCTCCCTCGATACACGTCGATGGTATAACTCATCGATTGAAAAGTGAAGAAACTGATCCCCACGGGTAGCACTATGCCAAACATCCGAGCTTCCAGGGTGACTCCGACTGCAGTAAGTAGACCGTGGGCCGATTCGACGAAGAAATTGAAGTATTTGAACACACCTAGGATTCCGAGGTTGGCCGACAGACTCAGGACTAACCAGACTTTGCGGTTGAGCACCGGCCGAGGCGCACGCAGGATCAGACCGACCGCGAAGTCAATGATCGTCGAGGCAGCGATGAGAATCAGGAATCGCCAGTCCCAGCCCGCATAGAAGACATAGCTCGCAGCCAGGAGCATGACCTTTCGTGCGCTGTTTCGCTGTATAGTCCAGTGCAGGCAGAACACGAGAGCAAAATAGATGAGAAAAATGGGCTGCGTAAACAGCACTTATTGGATCTCTTTTAGGTAGGCGGAGAAGTCGCGTGCAACCTGCCGAGTGTATAGGTCAGCCCCCTCCTCGGTGAGATGGTTGAAGTTCGAACGCATATTCGCCGCGTAGAGCTCTGGGAAATCCTCAGGCAGGTTGTATGCGAACAACTTCGGAATCACGCCCTCTTTCGCCAAATCCTCGATCCGGAAATGCGGATGCAGGCACGGTGACAGCACGTATATCGCTGCCACCCCATGATTGTGGATCTTCTGTACTTGGTGCGAATAGGCGGCACGAAGGTACTCCTTGGACAACTCTGTGGAGTCCGGGGCTTGCTGTCGAAACCGTTCCACCCGTCTCGGCCACTTGGAAGCAGCTCTTAAGAATGCGTTTCGACGCCTGATTTGTATCAGATCGTTCTTGTCGCGTGATTGATCGAGGGAGAAGAATCCACGTTGGAGGACCTCGGTCGAATCTAATGCGCCACCCATCTCGCCGGAAGACATGGTCTGATTGATTAAGCCTTGACCTGTGCCGATGTGCAGGCTCCGTGCGCACGCGCTGACTGTCTGGTTCAGAAGGATGCCGAGCTTCTGGGGCCAGGGATCCGATGAGGCCAGAATACCCCGACAATATGACCAAGTATGTCCAGGTGTAGCTCCCCAGATGGCTCTCGAAGTGAGTCGATTCTGTCGTTTTCGATTTACATCCATGTTGGCCGCGTCGACGAGTATCCACCGTAATTGGTTGGAGTCGATTGCGAGGAGATCATCAAGGAGTTGATCCATTTCGTGGAACACGAGTCCCGGAAACCCCATGTTATATGAACGAAGGTCGTAGCCTTGTTTTGCCATTTCCTCGTCGAAAACATCTGGATTGAGTTGGCGATAAACATAGCTGGATCCGATGAACACAACATCGTAGGCGACTTCGCTTTCTTCAATGTGCTTCAACTTTTGGGCGAAGGCCGGTGGATGAAGCGATGGGCCGAAGAGATCAAGCAGGTAATTGCACACAACCAGCGTAGCGAGGAAGAGGAAAACGCCGCCCATGCACGACGCCAAACGCCCCCCATTTCGGGATCTCGCCTTCTCTTCGCCAAAATCCTTCATTGTGTCTTCTTGCCGTTCTGAGTATCTACATGTGTTCGTGTATTCGCCAGTATAGACGATCGCCTAAATCCCGGGCCAATCGTTCCGTCCGGTGGCTGTCCGCCGAAGAGGGATAATCCGCACGGGATGAACGCCAATCCCTCCGCCTGGAGGCGGGAGACCATGTGGAGTCGAGGAAGATCTCTCTGGTCCGTTAGGTGGGCGTAGCCTGGTGACTGGTCACCCTCCGCGCTATACTATGAGCAGAGGAATCCAGCTGGGGCGGCTTGAAGAGTTTCTTCAAGTAGTCGCTGATGCTCGGTCTTTCCTCTTCGCGGGATAGGGGTAATGATGGCGATACCCTGGTGGGGCAAGATTCTTGCAAAGATAGTTCTATCTCGGATCCCTCTTGGCTATCGAATCTTTGCCGGCATCGGCGTCTTTCGACGCGGGAAAATGCATGATCCGGCCTACGCGATCGGCGTCTTCACGAGACACTTCGCCCGATGGAAATCTGATGCGAGCGGATCGGAATTTGTCGGCCTCGAACTCGGGGTGGGGGATTCGGTGGCGTCGGCAATCGTGGCGAGCGCTCATGGTGCGTCCACTTGTTACCTTGTCGACACCGGTCGATTTGCCATCGAGGATGTTGATGTGTATACAAGGGTCGTTGCGGCACTGAAGGACCGAGGCTTTGAAGTCGCGGATATCGGCGGTTCTGCGACTCTCAATCAAGTGCTCTCGCGTTACGGTGGTATCTATCTGGAAGATGGTCTCCGGTCACTTATGACCATTCCGGAGAGCAGTGTTGATTTTGTCTGGTCACATGCTGTTCTTGAGCACATACGCGAGCATGAGTTTGACTCGACATTGCTAGAATTGTATCGAATCGTGAGACCAGGAGGTATCCTGTCTCACAAGGTTGACTTGAGAGACCATCTCGGCGGGGCGCTCAATAACAAAAGGATAGCGAGCAGGTTCTGGGAAGCCGAGTGGATGGCCCGGTCGGGTTTCTACACAAATCGAATCTCGTATCGCGATATGATCCGGCGATTTGAGGCAGTAGGTTTCTCAGTAGAGAATGTGAGCGTTGCCACATGGAAGGACCTGCCAACACCCAGGAACAAAATGGCGTCCGAATTTTCCGCAATACCTGACGAAGAGCTTCTGGTTTCAGGATTTGATGTACTGCTAAGGCGATAACACGGTCGGTGATTCAGACGCCCCCCTTCTTCTGTGATATACTGGATAAAGTAGCCCCCGGCACATTCTGGTCTCCAGCTACGAGGTAAGATCATGCGCCTTTCTACCATCATCCATACCCTGATCGCCATTGTCTTTTCTGTATCGGGTGCGCACGCAGCTACCTGATACATCCTCACCGACGGAACTGGCGATGCCCCGACGATTCAAGCAGGGATTGATTCGGTATCAAACGGTGACACCGTTCTGGTAGCCGCGGGAACCCATACCGGAGTTGGGAACCGCGACATTGACTTCCAGGGCAAGGCGGTCACGGTCATTTCCGAAAGCGGTGCGGCCTTGACAACGGTCGATGCTGCCGGCCTCGGTCGCGGATTCATTCTGCAAAATGGCGAGGGGGGTGGGTCCAGAATCATCGGCCTCACCATCACTGGTGGCACCACGGTCCTCTACGGTGGCGGAGTATTCTGTACCAACGCATCGAGTCCGACCATCGAGGATTGTCTGTTCCAGGGAAACTCGGCGTTACGAGGCGGGGGCATCGGTCTTCGACTTGGCTCGGACGCCACGATCAGGAACTGCGATTTTGTAGGCAACATAGTCGGCGAGCATGGTGGGGGAATCGACTCTCATGAATCCTCCCCTTTAGTCGAAGACTGTAATTTTAATAACAACGAATCCGGGCTCTCAGGCGCAGGGTTTCTCGGACATGCATCAACAGCCAACATCATCGGCTGCACGTTTACAGGGAACATGGCAGGCACTGGCGGTGGAGCGATCGCGACCTGGGTACTGTCGGACGTGACGGTCGAGGACTGCGAGATGGCCGCCAACACGGCGGGAGGGGGAGGCGGAGCAATTTATGTCCGCAACTCGGCCGGCAACATAAATTCCTGCCTGCTGACAGACAATGTTGCAGCGGCTTACGGGGGAGCCGTCCTATGCACGTTGAACTCTGCGCCGGTGATCGATGTCTGTACGTTTGCAGGGAACAGAGCCAATAACGGTGGCGGGGTCAGTGCGTTTGGATCATCGCCAACCGTTCAAAACTGCAGGTTCACAGAAGGGTTCGCCAATGACAGAATGGCGCGAACGACAACTTTTCAAGCGATCCGCTTTTCTGTGATGCACCTAATGGTGACTTCACCCTCCACAGCAACTCACCCTGCGCACCCGGCAATCATCCCGACGGCGCTGCGTATGGTTTGATTGGCGCGCTCGACGTTGTGTGCGGGGGAACTACAGCGGTGGAGCATACGAACTGGGGAGCAGTGAAGGGGATGTTTCGGTAGGAGGTACGGAGGACGAGACGGGTGCCGGATTGATCACTAAACTCTCTTAGCGCATTCCGAGGTTATTCACACGAGTCTCTGAGTCTCAGCATGCCGGCCAAAGATTGACTGCGATAGGCCCCGAAAACGACGGTGTCTCCCTGTGAACTGATTCGCCTATTGCGCTTCGATTCCACTCCGGAGTGTTTCAAGCGTTTGGCGCATCGCCGTTTCCATCGTGGCAGCGGTCGATTCCAGTTCTTCGGGAGTGCTCTCATCGGTGTACTGCTCGATGTAGAGGACTTTCGTTCCCGACTCGGTTGCTTCCAGGATCAAACGAGCTTGGCATATGTACGATCCATTAGTTGGCTCATGGGCTACCCGGAGTTCCGTAGGGGCATTCAAAAAGGTAATGACAGACCGGCCACCGTTGCCCCAATCGTCTGTAAAGTCGAGAACATCACCTACGGACGTGATACTGATCTTGGCGTTGTCGGGAGTTTTCCAGTACGGGCACCATGTGACCAGGTTTTTCCCGGAAGTCATGAAATTCCATACTTGTTCGGGAGTAGCCGCAACCTCAGTATCGGCACTCAACCGAACGACCGGAATTTGCTCAATCTCTGCAAGGAGTGGGGCACAAAAGACTAGGATCGCGGCGAGTCCGTAGAGCAGTGATTGGAAGCTACGCATTTGCTAACTCCTTAATTAGGGGCTAACTCTTCGCTTGACTCCGTCCCGTCTACGATGACCCGCTACAGGCTAATAACCCTTCTTGACCTCCCTGTAGCGCTCCTGATATCCGGTTTTGTAGACGTCCTTGTTCTCCTCGTGGATTATGCCCTCGGGGCTGCCCATGGCATAGCCGGCGTTTGGACTCACCTTGTCGTACGTTTCGACAATCAGAGCTTTGAAGCCGAAGAAAATCGTATCCCTCCAGCTGTCCACCTGGCCCTTTTCACGCTTCGCCATGTCATCGATGATATTGTCGGTGATCTCCGCGATCTGACTCGCACCGGGGATTCCGCTCTTCTTGATCATTCTGGTAGCGAAGCCGATCACGTCCTTTCCGAAGTCGACTTTGGCGTTCTCTTCCTTGGCGATGTTTCCGATCGCGACTTCCGCCGCGCCCAGAACAAACCCGAGGTCGTTGCCCATGGTATTCGCCTTTTTATAATTCGAACTGGCGACCGACTTTCCGAATTCCGCGGCTGTTGCTCCGATGATATTGCCGATGAACTCCGCACCCTTCTTAGGATCTTTTTTGTACTCGCTGCGCGCGACGGCGGTGAGGATCTCGGGGAAGACCTTGGCGCCATCGTTCCAGTTTTCCATAATCTTGACGAAGCCGGTCGGGTCAGTACCCATGAGCCGCTTTAATGTAGGAGCAGCTTTCGCGAGTTCGGCTCTCATGAATATTGTTCGATCCTCGACGATCTCCTTCATCCGGGCGGCGTACATTCTCTTCCCCATGGCACCGCCCTGCTTGATCTTGGGGTCGGGATCAGGAAATTTCCTTTCTGCTGCTTTGTCGGTGTTGTTGTAGAGCATTCTGGCGCTCTCGGCCTTCACGAGCGCGGATCCGGGGCCGCTGTAATTGGCTGCCGCCTCGTAAATATGTCCCGGGCTGATCATGGGGTAACTGATGCTTGGCGAGGTTCCCGATTGCCGGGTCCGCATCCCTCTCTCGAGCGCATTAACGAACTTCTGCCGAACCTGCTTTCCGCCCTTGGTGCTGCCGGTGCTGAGATACCCTAGATCTTCCACGATCTGTCGCGGCGACTTGTTCTGGAGTTCGTTGATGATCTCCCGCTCCGTCATTTTTCCGTAATGGTCGGCGGTCCATTTCTGGTTGTGCTTCTGCTGAATGCGATTCAAGTCTTTCCCGAGCTTCTGCAGCTTCGATCTTTCACTTGGGGGCAGCTTCGACCCATCGACTTTCGAGAAGGTTCCCTGGACCCTGCGTTTCAACGAATCCGAGGCTGTCCCATACCAGCTCTGGAGCTCCTTCGGGGACTTGTCCGCTAGATCGAGGAGGTAGTCCTTGTCGAGGTGCTGAGGCTCGACCTTGGCCGAAGCGTTCATCTGCACCGTGCGGACGCCATCAGCGGATGGGGTCTGCAACAATTGTCCTTTTCCCAGAATCCTGTCGACACGGGCTCGATCCGGACCAACCTTGGGGTGGAGGTCGATCAAATGGCCGGCTGGTTTTGCGGTCGTGCTGCCCTTGTCCGGGGACTTCCTCCCTTCAGAGTCGGGGAGCCGGATCTCCATCCCCCCCTGGAGCTTCGTATCTTTCAAGTGCGGATTTGCCTTGAGCAGCTCCGCCTCGGTAGTGCCGTTCTGGTTGGCGATCTGCTTCAGGGTCTGGCCTTGGCGCGCCACCGTTTTCTTCGTCTCTTGTGTGTTGGCGGGCTGGCCACCGGCGCTTCCTACTGGTGTAGGCATCGTATTGTCTCCTGGAATTGCTGGCCAATCAATCCGACAAAGTAATCTCCGGGTGTCGGACACCATGTTTCCCGGGAACGAAACAGTGCAGGGAAGCAAACGGAAAAACCGGAACATTCGCTCGCCCACGTACAAGTCCGCCGTCTAAAATGATGGGATCTGACTTTATGGTGGTGACTCTACTCGATCGAAAGTGCGGCCTCCTTTCGCTGAGTGGTTCCGAAGTGTATGCAGTTCACGTGCAATTCGGGGAGCGACACTTTTTAGAATGTGGACCGTCACCTTTTCGCGGACGTGACCGCCCCGATTCCAACCGCTCACTTTTTGTTATCGCGAAGTTCCGCTGGGAGTTGCGTGAAATCTCAGCCGGGGTTCGTGGTGGGCAAGATGCAAGGGCTATGCCGAGGGTTCCGTCTCCATGGACGCTTCGATTCAAATTACACAGTCATCATAACTCAATCCGGCTCTCGTGACAAACCGGGGGGGCGACGGGCTGGTGCCTGTCCGGATCTGCAAGGAACCCGGTGAATGGACATGAGTCCAGCTACAATCGTGTTTCCAGTACGCGGCTGACAAGCGCCTGAAACCGGACATCGTCCCGGAGGGAATCGTAGAAGGGCTCGAGGTGCATGTAGTTGAGGCCGTTTCCCCCTTCCTCGAATGCTCTCTCGAGCCAGGCAATTGCCTTGTCCGTCTCCCCGAGGCCGATGTGGACCCGTGCGAACTCATTCGGGCGTACGTATTGCCGCCGGGAAATATCCTCGAGTTCGCGCAGGCACTCCAGAGCCTTCACTTTGTCGCCAGCCTTCCCGAGCGCGTAACCGTATATCCCGATCACCGTAGCCTCTCTTCCGAAGGCGTCGAGTACGGACGGGAGCGCCGCCAGGGCTTTGTCGAAACTTAAGCTGTCCACATAGGCAACACCGCGGAACAGGCGTGCCGCCCAAAACTCGGGATTCATATCCAGAGCTTTGTCGTACATGTCGATCGCGACGTCAAATTCACGAAACAAGTGATGAACCCAGGCGTATGCCGTACGGATGATCACCGAAAGCGGGTCCAGCTCAGTTGCTTTCTCGAGCTCGGCGAGAGCCTCTTCGCGCCGTTCCAGTCCTGCCAGGTAGAGGGCGTACCAATGATGCCCCGTCGGGTAGCTCGGGTCGAGCCGGAGCCCCGCAAGAAACGAGTCGCCCGCCTCTTTCCAATTCCAGCGGTAGTGAAGCGAGGCGTAGCCGAGGGAGTAATGGGCTTCTGCGAGGGAGTCGTCGATCTCGAGCGCCTTCCTCGCCGCCGCAGCCGCCGGAGAGAAAGAGTCGCGAGGGGAGACCGTCCCCTGGAAGCCCAGGACGTTGTAACATTCGGCGAGTCCCGCGTAGGCGAGAGCGTAAGTCGGGTCGATGTCGATCGCCTTTCGATAGTGCGTGATCCCCTGCTTCAGACCATCTCTCGTTCGCTTCCCCCAGGCATACCGCCCTTTCAGGTATTCTTCGTACGCCTTTGGTTCCACCCGGCTCGCGGCCGAGAGTTGTGCACGTTCCTTCGCGGTCAGCCTGACCTGGATCTTCTCCACGATTGCTTTTGACACATCCGCCTGGAGTTCCAGAATATCGTGAAGATCGCGATCATAGGTCTCCCCCCAGAGGTGTTCATCCGTCTCTGCCCGGATGAGCTGGGCGGTAATCCGAACGCGGTCTCCGGATCGCACAACGGAACCCTCGACCACAGTGTCGACGCCGAGCTCCCGGGCGATCACCGGTAACGGCTTTCGCGTCCCTTTGTACTGCATGGCCGACGTCCGCGAAATCACCCGTAGCTTACCGAGCCTTGCAACTCGAGCGGTGATCGCTTCGGTCATCCCGTCAGCGAAGTAGTCCTGGCTTTCGTCTCCGGACAAGTTTTCCAGGGGAAGTACGACGAGTGCCCGGATTACCGGGAATCCCGAACGTGCAGGAGGACGTTCACTCTCGGCCCCGGATCCGGTTGTTTCGAGCGCTGTCTTGAGCTCGTCCCCAGCAGCATATCTGAGCGCAGGATCCTTCTGGAGGCACTGCTCGATGATACGCCGAACGCCGAACGGTACATGGGAGGGAAGGGACGGTGTAACCTCTCGAAGAATCGCCGAGCTCACCTCAAATGTCGTATTGCCCCGAAAGGGTAAGTGACCGGTCGCCATCTCATAGAGCACGACACCGGCCGCCCAGACGTCGCCCCGGAAATCCACCGAATGCCCGCTCAAAATTTCGGGGGACATGTAGTGCAGAGTGCCGGCAATCGACCCCGCCGTGGGTCTCGTTTCGAGAAGCTCGGTTTCTATCGAGTCCGGGTCGCTCTCCTTCAGTCGTTCGGCGAGGCCGAAATCGAGCACCTTCAATCGTCCCTCTATCGTCACGATCACATTCGAGCTCTTAAGGTCTCGATGAACGATCCCACGTTCGTGGGCGTGGGCCAGGGCGTCCGCCAGTTGCCCGCCGAGCGAGATGAGGTCCTCCTCCTCCATGCCCGATGGGGGAATCACATCATCGAGATTGACCCCTTCGACAAGTTCCATGACGATGTAGGCGTTCGATTCTGTCTAGCCGACCTCGTGTACCGTACAGATGTTCGGATGGTTCAACGACGAAGCTGTCCGCGCTTCCTTGAGGATCAAAGCCTGAGCCGCTTCGGACAATTCGTGCCCGGTAATCAGCTTGATTGCCACCGGCCGTTGCAGGCGCGTGTCCCGAGCGCGATAAACCACACCCATACCACCCGATCCCAATTGTTTTTCGATCCTGTAGTGGCCGAGCATTCTACCGATCACCGGCAGGAGCCCTCATGGATAGCTGTACGGTTCCAGAATTGATGGGACCTTCCCCCCAGAATTAGAGGACATTTTCAGGCATGATTGCTCTTGTTTGCACACCTATTATATATACCAGAGATTGGTTGTGGTATCGTGGAATCAATCGTGAGCCGCGCTCGGATAGGATCAAACAGGCCAGTGCCGGCGAGATTGACTGAAGCCACAGGGTTCTGAGATCGTTAAGGAGAAATCATGATCGTCGTCACAAATCGTATTCCAGTGGCCGAAGGTTACGAGGCTGATTTTGAGGATCGATTCAGGAAGCGAGTTCACCTCGTCGATCGAGCACCAGGTTTTATCCGGAACGAAGTCCACCGACCGAGGCCGATGAGTTTTGACCATGGATCGGGAGGATTTATCGACGATTCCGAAATCGAAGGTTTCTACGAGATCAAGACCTGGTGGCGCGGTCTCGATGATTTTACCGCGTGGACCAAGAGCCCGGCCTTCGCTGAGGCTCACAAGAATCGAGCGCCGGCGGAGATGTTCTCCGGGCCGAGCAAACTCGAGATCCATGAAGTATTCCTGAGCACTGATGTAAATGACTGAATCAAAACGGCACCCTGTGAAACAGGACTCACACCGACGAACGCCACCGCGTGTCAAGCGAATCGAAGGGGAGAGCACAACGGGGGAAGACATCATTCCGGAGGACCAGGCCCTCGTTCTGGATACCAAAGATAGCATTGTCGGCACTGTCGGATCCACGTTCGGCCTTGGCGAGGGAATTCAGCGCGGTCTACTGAACCGCTGATTCGATCAGAATTGAAAATGAAGGGTGGCGCCGAATGAACCGTCCCGAAGAAGTAAAGCCCCTACCCGATCGGATACAGCAATGAAGAGAAGGTTTCTTGCGGTACGGCATGTCTAAGTGTTACTATTCGATACGCCACCACTTACCCGTCCTTGGACAGATTCCTAAGGAGGTCCCCGTGCAACGATTGACTTTTCTCGTAGCGATCATTCTCTTGCTCCCCGCCGTCGTTCTTGCGCAGTGTCCACCCGCCGCCGCGACGTCGATCTGCTCCGCAACCATCATCGACAACGACGTTTGCCCGACAGTCATTCCTCCCACCCTCGTCTGGTGTCCTGCCGGCGACTTATCCCTGATCGAGCTTCGCATTCTTGCAATCGGCGCAGCCGGCATTCCGTGCACCAATTGCACACTAGAGGTTCGTGTCAATTTCACCGGTCTGCCGAATACGACCATCGGCCCTTCGAACATCTGGCTATGCAATACGAACGCAGGGCCCGGATCCTTTGTGATTTTCACGACCACAGACGCGGTCGGCGAGGCGAGGATCAAGTTCAGTGGCGGCGGCTGCGGATGTATCTCGATGAGTTGGACAGTCGTATCCCTTTGTGGAAACCCTACAGTGATCTGCCAGGGTGTACGTGATTTCTGTATTAAATCGCCCGATTTTACCGGCGACGGCATGGTGAACTTCTTCGACACATTCAAATACCTGCCGCAGCTCTCCAGTGGGTTCGGCTATTGTGCGGACTTCAATTGCGATGGTGTCGTGAACTTCTTCGACACATTTCAATACCTGCCCCATCTTAGTGGCGGTCATAGCTGTATCGGCTCCGCAATACCATTTGCCAATTGCAGTCTGCCCTGCAACTGAGAGTTCTTGACGGGCCACGGTGGAGAGAGTGATTATTTAAACGAAGGCCGTGGATGGCCTGGCGATTACGCACCATCAGGTGCAGAACGGGGAGGAATCATTGGGTTTTCTCCCACTCATGTATGGTCTCATCTCTTACGTCGTCTTTCTGGTGTCGTTCCTGTACGCGATCGGCTTTATGGGCAATTTTCTTGTGCCCAAGGGGGTCGACAGCGGGACGGCCGGAGCAGTCGGCGCGGCAATCATCACAAACCTCGTACGGCTCTCGATCTTCACGGTGCAGCACACCATCATGGCTCGGCCGGGATTCAAGGCCGCATGGACGAAAGTCATTTCCAAGTCGGTCGAGAGAAGCACCTTTGTACTCTTAACCAGCTTGATTCTGTTGCTGATTTTCTGGGAGTGGCAGCCGATCGGCGGTGATGTCTGGAACCTCTCGGGCACATTGGCGATGGTCCTGTGGGTGGTATTTGTAGCGGGCTGGTTGCTCGTACTTCTATCGACCTTCTTGATCGACCACTTCGACCTCTTCGGACTGCGCCAGGTTTTCCTTCGCTTCCGGAACATACACGAAGCCGAAATTCCGAGAGACGAGTCTCTACAAGCACGTTCGACACCCGATCATGCTCGGTTTCATCATCGCGTTCTGGGCAACGCCTCACATGACCTGGGGCCATTTCCTGTTCGTCGCTACTACGACGGCTTACATTCTCATGGGCACGCGGTTCGAGGAAACGGATCTGGTGGCGTTGCACGGAGAGAGATACGAGCAGTACCGGAGGCGGGTCCCGATGATCCTTCCGATCGGAAGAAAGAAGGGGAATTAGCCGATACCGCGCCGACGACAAACTCCGTTTTCATAGAGGCGGCACCATACTGTGTGGTTAGACTGCTCAAGCGGGGAACCCGGGCGAGTTTCTAAGAGCCATAGGTAGCTCATCCCTCCGGTGGCTCGGTGATCGCCATCGGCCGGACCACAAATTTCAGCGTTCGATCAGGGAATCGAAGAGAGAAATAGGCCCGAAGCGATCTTCTCCCGAGCAGAAATACGTCTGAAATATAGGGAACACGATTCCTGTACGAGATGGTCTGGGGGCACTCGACCAACCCGAAAACCTTCCGGTCTGGTGAAGAGCCAATTATGGTCTTTTCCACCTCTTGAACGTATCGGCTTGCAAGATCGGCGCCGTCCTTCCATTCATCATATCCGCCAAAAAGAGGGGCAAACGTGAAATTCCAGGAGACGAGCAGCATCGCGACATGGGCGATCAGCCTCCCCTTCCGACGGCGAACGCCGTACAGAAGGAGGGTACCGATAAGCAGGGTCCCCGGCATGGCGGCCAGATAGGCGTATCTTCGCTCAAAGCGATGAGAGCCCAGGTAGAGAAGGAGGAGCAGGGCGATCCATCCGAGCAAAAATCGTACGGCACTCATATGAAGTGGAGGGTGTGCCGGAGATGGTGTGCGCCGCCGGTCTGAGAACCGAACAGACAGAGAGTACAGCTCGAATAGAATCAAACTAACCGCTAGTCGAAGTGTGAAGGAGCTGACACTCTCGCACTTCCAGGTTTTCAAGAATCCGAAGGGGAGTAGAAGTGTCGATAGAAATTCGACAGGAATCCGATGGAGCGGGTCGCGCCGGCCGGACTCTTCGGGATAACCTCCCATTCCGCCCAACACCAGGAACCGCAGAATCATGAAGAGGAAAAGAATGAGCCAGAACGGCCATGACTTCCTGATTGCGGCACGCACGCCCCCTTCGGCTGTCGACAGATGACCGAGAGTGATCAGAGGAGGAATTATGAACGCCGTTTCCTTAATACCGAAAGCGAACAGCGTAAGCAGGCAGGAGACCCACATTGCCTTCCGGCCTGAACGGGGGGCGAAGTGGATTGCACAGACGGCGAGAATCAGCGTGCCCGAGAGAATATCGGGAGTACGAGAGATAACAGGAACGTTGTCAGCGGAGAATGGCAGAAAGGCGAAGATCGTCGCAGCGACCGGACCGATCCACGGACGATGGCGACCGAATAGCACGAGTGCAAGCGGGATCAGAAGGATCACGTTCAACATGTGCGCGACTACGTTCACCGCAATATAAGGACGGGGGTTCAGCCCCCACACCGCATATTCAGCGCCCCAGATAGCGCTGCTCACGGGCCGATAGAAACCGGCCTTGAAGTAGCCCGGCATAAGACTGGTCTTGATGACATCGAAAAACTCGCTCGCATTGCTATAGGTGCTCGTGGCGAGAATGGGAAAGACATCGGACCCAACGAACCAGGACGGAAGCGGAGGCAGGGTGTTGACCAAAGCGAGGACCGCTATTGCGACTACCACGAATGGGAAGTATCGCGGCAAATTCGGCGCAGCTCTCTCACCTTCGCCACTACGACAGGTCGACTTGAGGGCTGGAACCATGATATGTCTATGGTAAACTCACTTTGATAAGGTGTCAAGAATGATCGGGCGATAAGACAGTCAAAAAGATCTCTGCGTGACCGGACTATGCTGCTCCACTAAGTCCGCGACTCGGCATAATATAGGAAGTCTTCCAGCAGGAATCGTCTCGATTGCCGATAGGCCATGTCGGGTAAGGTGGACGTGAATCGACCGTGTAAGTAACAAGGCGAAATCGATCGCGTCGTTGATCTGACTATCCTGTTCGATTTCGAAGACCAGGCGATCAACGTCGGCGAAATCCACACATGCAAACTCGGTATACAGGAAAGAATGGATCCCGTAGTTCACCAGATCCTTCGTGACCGCGGCGGTACCTGTTCCGCTGATCACTGTAATTGTAAGAGGTATCGGCCGCACCGGAACGCTATCATCCTGATCCCCGTCTATCACCAGGCTTATGCGATCAGCCGTGCCACCTGCCGTAAGATCCGCGTTGAGATCTCCCGCGAGGCCACACGTCGTCGTCCAAACAGCATTGCAATTGAAGAAGGAGTTGTAAGTGCTAATGCCCGTGTATCCTAAATATGTGACGGTGGACAAAACGTTGGCATAGGGTTGCGTGGAGGAACCGGTGATCTTCTGAAAGGTGACGTCGCGCTGTCCGCCAATGATGTGTGTTCCCGTTCCGTCGAATTGTGTGTCGGACACTGTGTAGGGAGTCGAGGTACCCTCCCGACCGAGCTGATAGTCCCCGCTTGAAAATCGTCGATAATCATGATGACCACGTCAGCCCTAGCCGTGCCGATCAGTGCGAGTTGAAAGCAGGCAATGGTCAGACAGGTGAATGCGGCAACCGATAGCAACTTTTTCATTTCCCCTCCTGGGCCGGCAATAAGGCCAGCGATCCTTGAAACTGGATGACATTCTGAGCCAATCTGACGAAATTTTATTATTTAGATGATTATCAATCCAGTACTCTACTATATTGGCGAACCCTGAAAACCGATGTAGGCAGCCGGGAACGGTCCGGAGAAGCAAAAGCGGACCTTGGGGGCCTGGTTGTTCGGTCTAAGGACCGCCGGAGATACAGTTCTCAGGTATCTCCTGGAATAATTACACAGTCGATTTCCCGGGAGGAGCTGAGATCCTTGCTGGCGTTTCTCCATGTATTTGACATAGTTAGTGGTTGAAATATGGCAAGTGGCGTGATATAGTACGCAGTTGTAAAAGAAGCTTTTATTCACGACTCATCTTGGTTGAACATAACGAACAGCTTAATGCCGTCTACCCTATACAGGACGAGAAACAGGAGGAGAGTCAGGTGAACCAATGGCTATCAAAATCCACAATCACGCTAATCTTGCTTTGCCTGGTAATTTCCGGGTTTTCGCAGAGGGCGCTCGCGACCCAACTCGACTCACCCACTCTGACTTTCATGGAAGCCGGGCACGCTAAGCTCGAAATGACCATAACTGCAGGGGCCACCGGTGCGCCGGCCGGTTTTACAATATGGTGGGTGACGGAAGCCACTTTTGTCCTCAACGGTAGCACCTGGCCATCCACGTTGACATCTGCAGTGAGTGAGGCTAATTTTACAGGCACCCCGACTCTAAATACCTACGCAGGAATGCCGGCTAGCTTCCAACTGGGATCGAACGAGTCGATTAACATTCAGATGGGTGATCTGTTCGATGAAACCGGGGTAGTGGCAACCGATTGGAATGAGCTCGAGACAAACACGAGCTATGTATTTTGTGTCTTCGCTAATGGAGACGGAGGTGCGTGGGAGCAGAGTGTGAATAGCGCGAACCTGTTGAGCACAACTACCTTCGGAGATGAGTGCCATTTTACACAGGGCTTCTGGAAGAATCACCCGGCAGACTGGCCACTTTTCAATCTGACGCTGGGATCTGTCAATTATGATCAGGCAGAGCTGCTCAGCATTCTGAATCAGCCGGCGGGGGGGAACGGCCTCCTCATTCTGGCTCACCAGCTCATCCCGGCGAAGTTAAACCTCGCGCTGGGCGCGGTCCCCGCGCCGCTTGGGACTGCTGTTGCTGACGCCGATGCTTTGATCGGGGCTTTGGTGATTCCGCCGGTGGGTGGCGGTTCCGTATTGGCTTCAACTACGAGTGCGACGGCAGAGATTTTGGATGACTTCAACAATGGGATACTCGGCACGGACTGTGAGCCGACAGCAACCGAATCAAGTACCTGGGGGTCCTTGAAGGAGCTGTTCCGCTAGAATATTGCACGTCAATGCCTGGAACGACGCAGGGTCCACACTCTTAGTTGAGTGTGGACCCTGATTTGTATCCTTCACACACCCCTGTCCTGGGAGCCAATGCGAGATTAGTGGCCTTGAGACAGGAACGAACTACTCGCTGAATCCGGCTTTATATGCCTGGAGCGCGCTTAAAAGAGAACGCGCATTTCCCGACGCCAGGTATGTGCCTGAATTTGATCGAATTGCAGACCACGTACTTTCGGGAGCCATGCCAGCAATTCCCTTCTTGCTCAATCGATCGGCCGCCGACCTTACGCCCGCCTCATCCGGACGTGCATCCCGCACCTCCTGAATATTGCTCGGGTTCACCACGAATCAGCGATCCTGCACGAACTTGTAAAGTTCAAGAGTTACAATATTGGCTGACAGTTCAAAGTACCGAAACTCGATCATGAGATTCAGGGAGATGAACTGCCGCTGGCTCTGGTCGTTTTCGTAGTATTCTTCTAACGCATGTTTGATATCCGGATCGCGAATGAGCTTCAGGTTGCCGGTAGAGCGCAGGTCCTCGAACGTATGAGAGGACAGGGTCGGTGTATAGGTAAATGCAGCCTGCGAGACTGCAGCCAGGAATGTCCCCCATGCTCTGCGCGAGTCTATGTATGAACACCCAGCCTCCCGAGTTTTGGTCCTCCCTCCCGCCTGGCTTGTATCATGCTGCGGACCCGTCTCTTTCTCCCAGTATTCCGCCGAAGGGCTGCGTCTCTGCTGTTATAATGCTCAATAGAAACCCCACCCCTGGAGAAAGGATGAACCGATGGATGAGCTGAAGAAATTGAAATGTGAGGCGTGCCGGGTTGGTGCCCCCCAAGTGACAGATGCGGAGATCGCTCACTTTCATCCGCAGGTATCCGACTGGAAACTGGTAGAAAGGGAGAACATCCCCAGGCTTGAGCGAGTGTTCGTGTTTCAGAATTTCGTAGACGCACTCGGGTTTACCAATCGCGTCGGAGAACTCGCAGAAGAGGCTGGGCACCATCCAGCACTTCTCACTGAATGGGGCCGAGTGACGGTTACCTGGTGGACGCACAAGATCAAGGGGCTTCACCGGAATGATTTCATTTCTGCTTACGGAACTGACCGAATCTACGATAAGAAGGCAGGGAGCTAAGTAGGTAGCCCACATCCCGCCCGGCGATCCCGGGGATCGGCTCATCCTTCGAAGTGGTTGTTCTCGAATTAGGCGGTGCGCGGGAGATTTCCACCCCTGCCCAAACTACCTAGTCAGAGACACGAATATTTACACCTCACAAATGGAGGAAAGCCATGAAGATCCCAGGTAATAGAAATATTCCCCCCCCGGCCCCGGGAGCAACTGGCTTGGCGCCTGTGCCGGCAGGAAAAGGGGGGTCAGGACCTGCTGACATGGCCGACGCCGCCGGGAAACTGGCCGGCCGCCTCGCCGCAAAGATCGGTGCAGGTGCGTCTAAGGGAGGGCTCGGAGAGCAATTGACCCGACTCCGTTCACAACAGCCCGAGCTTGCCGAAAAGATCACCGGCCTTGCCGGCCAATTTGTAAATCGGGCGGAAACTCAGAGCGAGTCCCTTGATCTATCAAGGAATCTGCGGGAGGCCGCCCAGGCAGTATATCCGCATCGTAAGGAATTTCCTCAGATATTCGACCTGTTCAAAAAGGCGGGGTTGGCGATGGAGGCATTCGATGTATTGTTTGAGCTGGCTGATCAGAGTATCGACAATGCGAAGACTAACCACGCCAGAGCCTTGGAGCAGATGAGGTTGTTAATGGCACTCAGCGCTGAAAGCGAGGAGCAAAGGAAACAAGCCATTGAAGGAATCGCCGAGGCCTGAACACATGCCGGTCAAAGCTTACCGGATCATCACCATTTTCCGCGTTCTCGACTCGCCGGCGAGCTGGAGGCGGTAGAAGTAGATCCCCGATGCCGTTTTGGTGCCCCCGTCATCGGTCCCGTCCCATGTCACATCGTGGTGCCCCGCGTCGAGCGGTTGCCCGCCTACGAGGGTGCGTACAAGCCGGCCGCTCACATCGTACACGGCGAGTGTGACCTTTCCGTCCGCCGGAAGATCGAAACGGATTGTGGTCATCGGGTTGAACGGGTTCGGCACGTTTTCGTGTAGAACGAGTCGCGCCGCCGGCGCGCTATCATCGGTGTCATTCACGCCGACGTAGTATGAAATGTCTTCTATGATCTCGATGGTCTGCCACGCTCCCGGTGCGACGATCGTCTGACGGGCGCCACGCGGCCAGTCCACCACTACCGAGTCGATCAGATCGGAGTAAGGCAATCCGAACTGGGCGATAAGCGGTCCCGAACCGTACGAGGCGGACTTGCCGGTAATCTCGCGTATGTACGCCTCGCCAAAGGAGTAGACGGTCACCCGCGCCCCGATACCGTCCCGGTTCGACAGAATGCCTGTAAGATCCACTTTCAACCAACCGTTCGTCGTGCAGAGATCGTTTCTGATCTGCTGGTTTTCGCCTGATCCAAATGCCGGCAGATTGATGACCGACAGGTCGAGGTCCCCGTCGCTGTCGTAATCGACCCAGGCCGACCCGACAGAGGCATCGCTAACGATCACTTCCGTGGCCGCCCGTTCACTGAATTCCCCCAGGAGTCCGGCGAGCAGCTTGTTCGGGCCTATGAACGTGGTCATGAAAAGATCCGGGTAACCGTTATTGTCGTAATCGCCCCACATTACGCCGCGCGTAGCCAGAGTGTCGCTGGGGAGTAGAGTGCTGACATCGGCAAAGGAGCCGCCCCCTTCGTTCCGGAAGAGCAAGTTGTCCGCATTCTCATTCACGACAACCAGGTCGAGATCGCCGTCCAGGTCAAAGTCGCTCCACGCCCCATCGTAACCAACCCTGGCATCGTCGAGAGGGGGAGTAGTGACGTCGGAAAAAAGACCGTTCCCTTCATTTCGCAAGAGATGATTCGCCGAGTAAGACACGTTGTACAGGTCGAGATCGCCATCATGGTCGAAGTCTCCCCACACGTGGCGCTCCGCGGTAGTGGTTTCGACGATTGCCGGCGTCGCGTCGGCGAACGTCCCGTCCCCCGCACCCCCGAAGAGTTTGGCTGTGAGTCCGTTTGCGAGAGAAATGTCAAGGAACCCGTCGTTATCAAAGTCGATCCAGCTTGCCTGCGTTCCGGTGTATGGCAAACTGAGCGGGCTGCTGGTGATGTCGGAGAAAACGCCTCCCCCCTCATTTCGATAAAGGGAGAGGGGGCCGTTGTTCGTAGTCACCAGGAGATCCGGATCACCATCATTGTCAAAGTCCCCCCATACAGGATGGAGAGATGGGCCGGCGTTCCCTAGAGGGGGCGCGGTAATGTCGGTAAACACTCCTGCTCCGTCATTTTCGAGGAGTCGGTCGGGATCGCCATAATTTGTCACATAAACGTCGAGGTCGCCGTCCAGGTCGTAATCGGACCAGCCGAAGCCTCGCCCATCGGACGCCTGGTCCCGAAACAGCGCGTCCGCTTCGTCGACGAACTGCTCCGACACAGCGAACTGGTATGACGCCGTCCCCCCGTTGAAATTAATCATAGCAAGTCCGTGGTAGCCAGTGGAGAGGCCTACGAAGCTCCTGCATGCGCCAATGTCAGTCGGCCATGCGAGGGTTGTGACTACGGGACCAAGCTCGGGACGAGAAAAGAGGAGTGACATCATCTCCGCCGAACCGGAGGTGGTTACGTAAAACTGGTAAGGCACATTTTTCTTGAGGTAGATATCCCAGATCTCCACCACATCGGTCGGGACGGTGGCACCCGCGATCGGAGCCCCGTTCGCAAAGATCAGATCCGCTCCGGCGTCCCATTCAATCGAAGCCCCACTCGTGTCGGGACTCCAGGGTGTGAGAGTCATCGGGTAAGCCCCGAGCGTGTCGCCACCCGAATTGAAATCCGCCACAATCATGTTGATGCTATGGCTTTCGTAGGTATAGCCCATGGAAATCCCGGTCTCGCTGGTGTAGCAGACGGGCCACGATGCACCTGACCCGGTGGTGTACCTGCGCAGAACGAGGTCACTGCCAAGTACATCCGGGCGGGCGACCACTGCCGCCCAATAAGGATCCTGCTGATCGAATGAGAGGTGAAAGATTCCATTGGGGAGTGATTGTGTCAGGGTGGATGTAAGGGCGATCGGGGGCGAGCAGCTGCCAACTTCCAGGGTGTAGTTACCAGCTAGTCCGTTCTCGTTTACGATCACTACGCAGTACCAGTCATCTGACGGCGCCGTGTAATGGAGAATACTGAGTGTACTGCTGTCGATTTCCGCGCTGGTGCGGCCCGCGTGATACGGACCGGCCCAGGGATTCCGGAATAGGAGGAGCTTCAGATCTGCGGGCCACGCCTGCGAGACTTTGAACCCGTACTCCACGCCTGCTTCCAGAAAAACGTCCCAGCACTCGATAATGTCTTTCGGCCCGGTGGCCCGGTAAACCGTCCCGCCGTCCACTGTTAGAATGTCCGGTCCGCCTTCCCATTCGATCGGAGCGGTCTCCACCCCAGCAAAGCGGAGCGCCGACAGATAGCGCGCGCTCACCGGCATGTGGTTGAAGTCGGCCACCACCACGTCCACGCCGGGGCTTATTTCGGAGAATGCGACGAGGCTGTCAAGGCAGGCCGGAGCTGTTCCGAGCGCTGTGTACATGTGGATGTCCCAGTCATCACCAGGCTCGGAACGGATCGCGGCGGCGGTCCAGTACCCGACCGATTGGTTTGCGATGTAGTAGCTGGGAGAGGAGATTACCGTGTCGACTACACCCGATGTGAGTCCTGTGTACGTACACGCCAGCGCGTTCTTCGATGGGGCCGAAACGGTGAATCGTGCTTTCTTGCCGGGGATCGGCGTCAGGATGGGGTGAAGCGGGGTGGGTTTGGAGGCGATCAGCGGTGACACCGTTTCTCCATCGCGGAATCGTTCCGCTTTCAGCCGAGCTGTTTCCTCCACGGCGCGCTCTTCCTCGGGGGAGAGTGTAATGGCCTGCCGGGAAGGGGCTTCCTTCTTCTGCCTTGCCGGGGCACCAGATTCCGCGCCGACCGGAGCGGCCAGGAGGATGACTAATGTGAGAATGGCTAGGGGACTGCGGGGGATTCGACACATTTTCCTGTCTCCTATGCTGTTTCAAGCAGCACACAGCGGAAAGTGCCGGGGTATTCAGTTTACACGAGCAAGAAGGTGGCATTTAGCCAAGTTCAATGTTATACAGCGTAAATAATCATAGCCGAATGGATCGCGTCTGTCCATCGAAAACTGGTTTCCTATGATAGAATGAAAGCACACCCACACAAACACACCTCACCCCGGGGTTTTGTCGCGGCTCACGCCAAACATTATAAGGAGTGGATGCAATGGGAAAAACAGAGCAGTCGATAAGGATCAAGTCTTCACCGAAGGCCGTATGGGCAAAAATTCGGAATTTTCACGACCTCTCGTGGGCGCCCAATGTCATTACCAAATGTACTTCCGTTGGAGATCATCGTGGTGATCAGGTAGGCGCAAAGAGAATTCTTAACGATGCTTTTCATGAAACCCTGATCGAACTCGATGAAAATAATCACACAATAAAGTACACCATCGATGATGGGCCTTCGCCGATCTCCGCGAATGATGTCGGGGGCTATGAAGGGGTTGTGCGCGTGACCGACGGAGGAGATGGAACTACGCAGGTCGACTGGAACTCGAGTTGGAAGAGCGGATCGGATGAGAAGGTCCATGATTTCTGCCATCCGATATACATGGCATTGCTCGACGACATGAAGGCGAACCTGGAATAGGGCAACACCGGGCGATGGCTGCTTAATATAAGCGGGCTCGTGCATCATCAGGATGTTCGATCAGTTCAGGGTAGAAATCGAGGAGAGATAGCAGTAGTTCCTCGGCGCTTTAACCGTTCCATCGGCAGGAGTGCGCAGGGTCAAGCGTGTCCTGAATTATCCGGTCAAGACGTGATTCGCGATTGTAGAACGATCATGAAGGCCAAAGCTAAAGCCCACTCTTTGACCCACCCAGCTGCACAGGGTGAACTGCTCGGTCGATACGCCGTCGCCCCGTTGCGCTTCTAGCAAATCGTGCCATTGGTAACGCCGCCTAAGGACCGCACCTCCTGAACCGGATCAGGCGGTGCTCCAGATCCAGAAGAGGCCGATGGCGATTGCGGCGCCTGAAAACGATCCGGCCAGCCCCCGATAGAGGCGATCACCATACCCCGACGCACGCTGGGCGAGCTTACCGACGAACCAGGCGAATAACATCATCGCGACAATCGTGCCGGCGATTACTCCCGCGAGATAGATCGCCGTCGCGCTCCGTGACGGCATGGCGAGCGCCGGGAGTATCGCGATCAGATGGGTGCTCCCGGCAAGGCCGTGCAGCGCACCGACCGCGATCGCCGCATGTCCATGCGCGTGGGCTTTCGGTTTGTCGTGACTCTGACCTGCTCTATGAACATGAAAATGGGCGTGCCGGCTGCCGTCATGTTCGTGCTCGTGGATGTGAGCCTGGTTCGAGAAAGCCCGACGCAAACCCCATAGCCCGATACCAATCAGGACAAAACCGACGAGACGCTCGCTCCACGATGACAGGGAATCGAGAGGGAGAATTTCGCGGAAGAAAAAGGCGAGTCCGGCGATTAAGGTAACTCCGGCCGAGTGTCCGATTCCCCATCGAAGCCCGGTGATCCAGGCGCGGCCGCGACTTTCCATTGCAAGTGGAGCGACGGCGCTCAGATGATCCGGCCCGGCGAGCACATGAACGGCGCCTGCGAAGAGGCCGGTGAAGAAGAACGAAGCGAACATCGGGCGCCTTCCTGCGGGTATCAGGGATGAAGGTGTCCGATAATAACACACCCGCCGTGTGGTTCCGGCGGGTGTCAGAGAGTGCTTTCCAATTATAATCGGTCCGACCCGGCGTGGGGAGGACTCGGCAACCTTCCCCCCAGGTATCACCGGTCCCCACCACGATCGGGTCGGACTACATTCTGATTGCGTTCCTATTGCGTCGTCAGCGTGACTTTGATCCGGTCGCCGACGGCTGGATAGTCATAGCCGTCGTTTACCATGCGAAGGACGTCATTCGTATCTGCCATGCCAGTATTGGCACCGCTCTGACGGGGCGCCTGGTCAGGCCCGGCGCCCGGCCACTGGTTCGCCTCGGTTCCGGCATCCCACAGGAAGACCATCGACGTGATGTCACCGGTCACGGGATCATCATTCGAATCGAAAAGCTCCATCCCGTTCATTCCCGTTCCATAGAAGAGATCGTTGGACTGCACGAACATCGTGGCGAAGGAGATTCGATCGCCTGGGTCCGCATCGAAAGTAAACTGATAGCTTGCCCCTGGGAGAAGCGCTCCCGGGCCACCCGCACCGACCGGAGTGTTGAACACGCCCGATGAGAGTGCGGCTGAATTGCCGGCGATTGAAGCTGCGAGCCCGCTCGGGTCGCCGTCTTCAGCAAGCGCCTTCAGCCCCTCACCGTAATCGACCTGGCCGCCGGTGAAGAAGAGCATGTCTGTCATGTGTACTACCCAGACACCGGGTGCGAGCGGTGTGGAAACACCTGTCCGCGAGTCAAGGTCCGCCATGAGATCACTCAGCCCGCCATCTTCGGCGAGTGCTTCAAGCCCTTCCCCTCGATCGGCCATGCCGCTCGTGAAGAGAGGATTGTTCTCTGTATGGATCACAAAAGCACCGGGGGCAAGAATCAGGTCTACATCATTTGCTTCTGAAGTCGTCCAGGGGATCGATATGTTTTCGATCCTGAGCATGAAGATGTTTTCGCCCATGTGAGTCAGCTGGACATCGATCACATCACCGGTAGCCGGATAGGCGAACCCGTCATTCACTAGGCGGACCATGTTGTCGGAATCATTCGGGCCATCATTCGGACCGGCCTGACGAGGGGCCTGCGTCGAACCTACACCCGGTTCCTCATTCTCCTCGGTACCGGAGTCCCAGAGATCGATCTGGTCAGTCACATTCCCGCTCATCCCGTTACCCGAACCGTCGAAGAGTGCGATTCCTTCGCCGTCCGGTGAATAGAAGAGGTCGTTGGACTGAACGAACATGGTGGCGAAGGAGAGTTTGCTCCCCGGCGCGGCGCCGAAGGTGAATTCGTATGCTTCACCCGGAAGCAGCGGGCCTGCCGCTGTCTTCGCCACCGGCGTATCGAAAACACCGCTCGCCGGGAATTCCGGGACAGTCGCCAGATTCTCGATGGTGGCGGTGAAAGTGACGGTTTCGTCCGGTGTCATGCCGGTCGGGCCGTCATCATCGTCTCCGCACCCCATGAGCGGCGCGAGCAGGACGGCAACGAAAAACATCAGTATCATGCGAACTCTGGAAAACACGAAATCCTCCTTTTTTGGGAAAGCATTAGGGCAGATCGCTTTCATTAACTACAATGGACGCAGATTGAGAGCGGAACCCGGCGTCTACCCCAGTTACGGAGCAGCCCCGGAGTCTGTGACCGACGAGAGATAACTTTTTTCGGGCCTGCCGACACGAAACGGCGGTTCAAAGCGTAGAGATGATGAAGAGAGACGACGGCAAAAGCGAAATGGGCGCACGGGGGAAGGAACAATCCCCCGCCTCGGGCCCTGTCAGGAGCGGAGAGTCGATCTCCCGCGAGACGCTTCTTGCCGTCCAAACCGGGGACCCGGGCGCGCTGGGCGAACTGTTTGAGTTCGCATTTGACCGGGTATTCTCTCTGGCATCGCGATTGATCGGCAATCCGGTCACGGCGCAGGACGTGGTGCAGGATGTCTTTCTCAAGGTGCATCGATCAATCGGGTCGATCGATCCCGACCGGGATCCAAGGCCATGGCTGACGACGATCACCTACAACGCCTGCCGGGATCACTGGCGGTCGCAGAAGGCTGGTGTGGCCGGGCGATCAATATCCCTTGATGAAAACCCAGCTGTGGCGGAATCGCTTCGGGATGGCGGCGTCGATCCTGGCGAGGCGCTCGAGCAGAAGGAACAGGCGTCTCACGTGCAGGATGCGCTCAATCAGTTGCCGGAAGATCTGCGAGCTGTCGTGCTTTTGCGTGACTACGACGGCAGAAAACATGAAGAGATTGCCGAGATCGTCGGCGTGAGCGGGCAGGCGGTAAGAAAACGTTACTCCCGCGCGCTCACGAGGCTTGGTGAAATTCTGAAGGAAATGGAACGATGACCGATTCCGAACATCCGGATCTGACACCCGAGGAGGAGCGCGCTCGAGAGCGTCTTCGCGCGCTTTCGCCTGTGGGCGCCGATCCGGCTTTCCGGGCGGAGCTTCGGGAGCAGTTTGTCTCCGGCCGGATCGATCGCGAAGCCGGCGAAAAAGCTGCCGCGGAGCCGCGGCCGACGGCTAAGTCCGTCGATCGGGGAAAACCGAATCTTCTGAGACGGAGAGGGCGGTTGCTCGCCGTTGCTGTGGCTGCCGGGTTGCTCGCCCTGGTTATCTGGCGATCGGATCGCCCACTCCACCCTGAACTGGTCGATCTCACCGGCACCGGAACCGTCGCGGTCAACGGCGAAGTCTTTGACTTGGCGGATCGCGTCTCCATCTCGCGCGCGCTGAAAGGGGGAGCTACCCTCGTTCTTTCGGATGACGCGACTCTCGACGTCCGATATGGCGCGACATTCCTGCTGCAATACGATCCCAACACCCGGGCGACACTACCCGGCCCGTTCGGCGGAAAGGAGGGGCGGGATGCCCGCGCTCGGGTTGATGTCGGCGAACTCCGCGTTCTCACTGGCCCTGATTTCGTCGCCTCTACCATCCGGATCGATTCGCCCGAGGGGCTCATCAGGGTGACCGGCACGATGATTTCAATCTGGTGTGACGACACCGGTACATGCGTCTGTGTGCACGAGGGAACCGCGTCCGTCGGCGTGGACGAAGAAGATATGGAATCGGTCCCCGCCGGGCGGAGAAAGGTCATGCCCAAGGACAAAGAACCGTTCCTCGACGACATCGCTCCGCCCCATTTCGAGCATCTCCTCCTGTTCGAGGAGAAGTACAAGAATGGTTTTTAGAGTCGAAACGCCGAGGGGGGATGGCTGACCTTCCCCTCCCGATATGGCCGCATTTATGTTATAATAGCTTTTCCCCCCCATCGTACACCTTAGGCAGCAATCACAGGAGAGACGAGAAATGAACCGAGTTCGTATTCAATATGTTTTAGGCGCTTTTGTATTCGCGTTGGCGTGTGTGCTGCACCTTGCCGGCGCTCCCGCGGCCTCCGCCGATGCCCAGCCGGTCCTCATGGACGGCGATTTCGGAGATTGGGCGGCTATTCCGCACGCGGTCCAGGATCCTTCAGGCGACGGCGGCGGTTCGGGCATCGATTTCGGCAGAATGTGGCTCGCCAACGACGGGCCGGCCCTCTTTATTCGAATCGAACTAGGCACTGATCTCCTCATGCAGGAACCGAACAGCCTGATTCTCTACATCGACACGGACAATAATTCATCCACAGGGACATCGGTGGCGGGCATGGGTGCTGACCTGACATGGCAATTCGGCAATCGAAGTGGAACCTACAGTGGCTCGAACATCGGCTGGGATGATATCGGCATTATTACTTCGCCTTCCTATACCGCCACGGATTTCGAGATCTCCGTCAACCGGTCAGCGGCGCCGAACGGAAATGCGCTTTTTCCGTCGAGTACGGTCCGCATCGCCTTCCGGGATAATTCGGGTGGGGGCGATTGGATCCCGAGCAGTTCGACGAATATCACCTATGTATTCGATGATTCGGATCCGCAGGATCCGCCACTGATTGATCTTGCTCGTAACGATGCCGGTAATGCGCGCATCATGACTTTGAACACCCACAATGACGGACTTTGGAACGATCCGAATGAAAACGAGCGCATACTCCAGGCGATCGACCCGGATATCATCGCCTATCAGGAAATCTACAATCACTCGGCGGGTGTGACGCAGGCCTGGGTAGAGGCGCGACTTTCCGGTACCTGGTCGTCCGATTCCGACGGCCAGTTGAAGACGCTCTCCCGCTATCCCATTCTGCAGTCATGGACACCCGTCGTCGGGAGGGCATTTGCAACGCTCATCGATCTTCCCGCGACCTTTGATCATGATGTGCTGGTGATTAATCTGCATTTCTCCTGTTGTACGAATAACTCCGCCCGGCAGGATCAGGTGGACGAGATGATGGCATTCGTGCGGGACGCAATCAGTCCCGGAGGATCGGTCACTCTCGCTGACAACACGCCCATCGTGATTCTGGGCGACACGAACATGTACGGTGATGCCGAACAGGTGACGACCCTGCTGACCGGGGACATCCTGGATAACGGTACTTATGGGCCCGACTTCGCTCCCGACTGGGATGGGAGCGATCTCGAAGAGATCCTGTCCCGTCAGCCGACCGTTCGGCAATCTTACACCTGGTACAACGAGGGGAGCTCATACGGGCCGAGTCACATTGACAGGATCACGGTTACAGGGAGCGTGATGAACCTCGACAAGAGTTACATTCTCCATACGACCAATCTTCCGGCGAGCGTGTTATCCGCTTACGGTTTGAATGCGGGAGATTCTGAAATCGCGTCGGATCATATCGCCCACGTGCTCGACATGGCACCGACATCCGTAACCACAGATGTGGCGGGGCTCGTTCCCTTTGCCGGGCTGCAGTTCACGGCACGGCCGAACCCGTTCAATCCGACCACGAATATCGCGTTCGAGTTGGATTCGCCCGGACTCGTGGAGATCGAGATTTACGATCCGGCCGGACGATTGGTGGAGTCACTCGCGTCCGGCTACTTCGCCGCCGGACGACATAGCATCACCTGGTCACCGGGCAGTAGGACCGGTTCCGGTGTTTACTTCGCCCGCATGGAATGGGACGGACGGTCGGCGATCCGGAAGCTGAACCTCGTCCGATAGAACAGCCGCAAGAACGAGAACTACTCAAGGCCCCTCCGGAAAACGGAGGGGCCTTTTATTTTCCGCCTACTCGCCGAGCTTGAACGGCGGATACTTGTCCGTCGTCAGCAGGAGTGCGTACGCCTCGGCACGCAGCGACCAGCGCATGACCCCCACTGTGTAGCTATGCAGGTCATTGGGATAGGACCCGTTCAGCAGGATGGCGAACCAGGCGATCACGGATGCGAAAAGTACGCCGATCCAGAGCAGCCAGAGCACCAGGAAGTGGGGGATTGCCAGGAACCATTTCACAAGGGGCAGGAACTGGTTCAGATCTGATTTCACATCAGGATAATCCAGTTCCAGCTTGACCGCCTGCTCGTCATCGGTAGAAGGATACTCATCCCGAAGAAGCAGGAAATAGGAGCAGAGGCGTGTCAGGAAACGGGTCAGCTCCCGATTCCAGTCGAACCACCATCGCGGGTATTTCTGGCGGAATACGATCATCAGAATCAGGGAAAGAAAGACAATGCCGCCGCCTGAGAAGGCGGTGTTCCATCTTTCCCCGCAATCGTTTTCATTCCAGATCGGGCTGGAGAGAAGCGAGGCGACAATCCCGATCGGTATGATGAAGATGATCCGAAAGAAAGCGGAGAGCCGTTCACGATCCGGGCCGGGGTTTTCAATTGTCAGGCGGGCCGGGTAGGCGTCAGGGGTAACATTCACGCAACTATCCTCCAGTTCGAGTTCCCATCGTGCCGGTAGCCTCCGGGCAGGCCGGTACACCCCTCCTTACGAGAAAGAGAGGGCTCCTGTTTCATCGAGGGGGGTCAGGCAATCGCCCCGTCTTTTCCAGCCAGCCGCCGGAGTACGCCCGTCTGTCCGAGATGATAGGACTCATGAAACACGAGGCCTGCTATCAGGGAGCCGACGGTCTCATTCTCATTTCCCACAGGGCTGAACGGAGCCTTGGCATCAAGCGCCCCGTCATCCAGGCTCCCGATCGCGTTGACGATCCCCTCCTGAACGGATTGAAAATCCGCCAGCATCTCATCCAGGGGCAAAGCTTCCGACGGATCGGCGAGGGGAGCGCTTCCCCTCTCGTAGCGCTTGTACTTGTCCGGGTCGAAGGCGCGGAGGCCGAGCACGGCGGCGAGCGTTCCCCGGGCATGGTTCACGTGGCCGATCACCCAGTTCACGCAGTTCCCGCCCTGGGGTGGGGAGGAGAGACTCTCTTCCTGGCTGAGTGAATCCGCATTCTTCTGCACGACAAACTGATTATAGCTCAATTGAATCTGGAGCGGTTCCGCGTACCGGGTCTTCGATTCCATACTACTTCTCCTTTGGATTGCGTAGTGTAACGTCGGTAACCCGGCCGATGGCGTCCATTACTCTCTGGAAACCTCGCCGGTCATCGAGTGTAATTCTCTGATCCACTTCCTTCTCGAATCGTTCGGTCACGCCGCGCACGTGCTCCGCTGATTCCTTGCCGGCGTCAGTCAGACCGACAGTAAAGCTGCGTCTGTCGGCGGGATTAACGGAACGAGTGACCAGCCCCTTCGCTTCCAGACGATCAAGAATGCTGGTCAGGGTGGACTTCCGATGGCCGAACACCTGAATCAGCTCTCCGATCGGGCAGGGACTGTAGCTTCCCAGGTAGGCGATCAGGTGTGCTTCGGGGTTGGCAATACCCGCGTCGGCATGGAAGGTCTCGAGGTAGATCGAGATCTGGCGGCCCGCCTTATGGATGGGCGAGAGGAAACGGAGAGGCTCGTTCTTTTGTCTGGCTTTTGATTTATCCGAAATCGGATTGTTCATAATCGGACTATATATGAGGCTCGAGCTCCCGTCAAGGGCTGTCCGGGCGGGATCCGACAGTCTGGGAATTGCTCCGGTCGGCCGGGAGGGAGAGTCCGCCTGCGGGGAGAAGGTCCCATCCGGCCCAGAATATCAGGGTGACACCGACCATTTCCAGAAGCTCCTCAACGAGAACTTCCATGATGTGGGCGACCGATCGCAGTTCTACCACGTTTCCCAGCAGCTCGACCCCCGCGGCGCCGGCGAGAAAGATAGTCGTTCCGGTGATGATTCGGGGGATCACCCCCCGGGTTTGCAGGAAATACTCCCGAGCTCTGAATATGACAAAGCCGATCAGGGCAGCCAGGGGAGGGGCGAGCAGAAACATCCAGATCCCAGTGCGGCTGAATATGGATCCCTCTCGCGATGTTGCGGGAAGAAGCTGCCTGAGTACGCCGCCGATCCACTCGTGTACCTGGCTGATCTCATCAATTGATAGAGCCATGAAGAGCAGGGGAAACGCCCAGAGTATCGTGGGGACCCGGGAGAGCCGCTGCCGGCCGATACCGATCGCATGCAATCCGAACACGAGAGCTACCAGAAAGAGCTGCGTTGAGGAGTACCAGGTCGGGAGGCTCGGCTCCTTGTCCATATTGAAGAACATGATCCACTTGGGGATCGGTGCAGTCCTGTCCAGCAGCGTCAGAAGATGAAGCGCGGCCAGCGTGAAATCGGCTGCCAACAGGACCCGAACGGGAGTGGGGATTCTACGTATCATGGTCTCACTATTATAACAAATCGCCATTTCCAGCTCTTCAGCAAATATCGCCAGGCAGGTTTCTCGGAGCACCTAACTGATCGCCAACCCGGCCCCAGAGGTATTCCCCTTACCTGGCTTTCCGGCGGCCGGCTGATGGTCGAGGGGATGGACGACCTAAGGCTTATCGTACCCTAGAGGCTGATCAGCCCCCCCCGGAAAACTTGACTCTGATCAGGTGGCAATTTATAGTGCAGTTAGTTGATCCTACGATCAACGATCGCAATACGTTCTCCCGGGGCGTATCCTCTCGGATCGTTCCACTTTGTTGATAGTAAAGAAGTTATGGGTAGCCGGGTGGCCATGTGTCGTCTTGGGCTGAACTACCCAGCCGGCTTCGTTCAAGGAGGTAGCCATCAGGGACTACACCTCAACGGTGATAGGCGGAATCGCTGCAGTTGTGATCACCGTCGTCGCGCTCGTGATCTCAATAAGTAGTGCCAATGAGCACTATCGGGATGTCGTCGGACTGAAGAACCGCCATTCCGTATTCGACGGCGCCGCCTCCAAGCCGTTTACCGGTACACCTGATCCGGGAGCCGGGCTCGCGCTATTTACCACCAACTGCGCCTCATGTCATCAGATAGACGGCGGCGGGATGGTGGGCCTCGCTCCCAGTATTCGTAATCGTGATTTTCTAGCACTCGCTTCCGATCATTTCATCAAGAAGACCGTGAACCGTGGGCGGGACGGAACGGCGATGGTCGCCCGGCCCGATCTGTCGGACGGCGATCTTACCCATATCATCGCTTATCTTCGCTCGCTTGAGGTGGCGAATCCGGTTCAGGTATCGGTCGACTGGGAAGCGGAGTTTGCCGGTGACCACTATAATGGAGAGGAACTCTTCGGAACGTTTTGCGCCTCCTGCCACGGGAGAGACGGTGAGGGCTACAGTTCGGGCGGTTCAGGCCCGGGGATCGGCCTTCCCAGTTTTCTGCGGGCCGCCAGCGACGACTACATCATGCAAACGCTCCGCCGCGGGAGAATCGGCACTCCCATGCGGCCGTTCATCGGCGCCGCGGGCCTCGCAAATCTGACAGAACAGGACGGCAAGGACATAATCGCTCATTTACGGGCGAACTCGGAGAGAGCCCTTAATTTCGCTGAGAACGCACCGGTTCGGGCGGCAAAAGAGCCGAACCCGGCAGACGGCGAAAAACTCTTCCGCGCCAACTGCGCCAGTTGCCATCAGATCGGTGGTGTCGGTCTGCCCGGTCTCGCACCGAGCATCCGGAATCGAGATTTTCTGGCGATCGCTTCGGATAATTTCATAAGGGCCACGGTTGCCGGAGGGCGGCCGGGGACGGCAATGGTGGCGCGACCCGACCTTGCCGGTTCACCTCTCAGCAGTATTCTCCTTTATCTCCGCGACCTCGAAATCGCCAATCCGGTCGATATCGTTGCCAATCCGGATCGAGTCTGCGAGGGGAACACCGCGAACGGCAAGGCGCTCTTTACGAGATTCTGTGCCTCATGCCACGGTCCGGCAGGAGAGGGCTACAGCGCCGGCGGGTCAGGCCCGGGAATCGGGTTGACCGGTTTCCTGAGTGTGGCGACCGACGACTACATTTATCAGACCATTCACCAGGGAAGAATCGGCACGGCCATGATGCCGATGACCGGATCTCGCGGCCTGGCTAATCTTGAAGAACAGGAAGTAAACGATATCATCGTCTATCTGCGATCTTTGCAAAGCACATCGATCTAAGAGGAAGGGACAAGAATGAAACGACGGTCCTTTATCAAGTATGCGGCAGCGACAGCTGCAGTGACCGCTGCCGGAGTCAATCCGAAGAAGGGGTGGTCGGTACCCGATCCGGGATCGATCGTATTGGAATCGAACAAGGCCGATACCGATCTTCTCGCGGCATGTCCCTATTGCGGTGTCGGTTGCGGGACGATTATTCAGACGAAGAACGGCCGGATCACCAATGTCATTCCCGATAAGGATCACCCGACCAACAAGGGGCTCCAGTGCATCAAGGGACTGACCTCCGCCGAAGCGATCTATGTGAATCGCCTCACCAAGCCGCTCATCCGGAAGGACATGTCCGATCCGCTTCGTGGTCATGTCTCCGCCACGAAGAATTCTTTCGATCCGAAGCACTTCCGCGAGGCGTCGTGGGATGAGGCGGAGGAACTCGTGTCGGAGAAGGTCGCGGAGATCGTCAAGGCCGAAGGGGGCAACGCTGTCGGCCTTTACGGTTCCGGACAGCTCCCCGTGGAAGGACAGTGGCTCGAAAATATATTCATGAAGGGTGTGCTCGGCTCGAACACGATCGAGGCGAATGCGCGGATGTGTATGACCTCGGCTGTGACCGGCTACTTCAAGTCACTCGGATCCGATACGCCGCCCACCTGTTATGACGACATCGAACTCTCCGACATGATCACGTTCTGGGGACACAATGCCCGGGGCTCCCATCCGATTCTTTACTGGCGGGTGGCCGATCATAAAGCAAAGAAGAACATCCCGACCCTGGTCGTCGATCCCCGTAGAACCGGAACGGTAATGGGGCTCGAGGAGATCCATCCCGATAACAGCACACACTTTTCGACGATCAACGGCGACATTTCGATTCAAAATGCGATCGCCTACGCGATCATGGAGAAGCATGACGACGCTGTGGCGTGGGACTTCCTGAAGAAGCACACATCCGGCTGGGAGAACTACGTCGAAGAGGTCAAGAGTGGTTACAATCCGAGAGAGATAGAGAGCCGGACGATGATCCCCGCGTCGGAGATCTACAAGATCGCGGAGACCTGGGCCGCGGCGAGTATCCGCGGGAGAAAGCGTGGTTCAGGCGGTGTGCTTACCTTCTGGGGTATCGGCTACAACCAGCATCTGCATGGCCAGCACAACACCATGAGTCTTGTGAACCTGATGGCGCTGACCGGCAACATCGGGCGGCCTGGCTGCGGCCCTCACTCGCAGACCGGGCAGCCGAACGCGATGGGCGAACGCCTGACCGGCGGGTTGACCGGCCGTCTCCCATTTAATATCGGTATCAAGGATGAGGCGCATCGCGCCAGGATGGCCGAAGCATGGGGAGTACCGAAAGAGCGGCTCGACAAAGTGGCCGAGCTTTCCAATACAGGTATGGCGATCGGGATGATGGAGCGGGCACTGAAGGGCGAGGTCAAAGCGCTCTTCATGATTTACGCCACTCATATCGATCTACCCGATTCATACAATCTCTCCCGGCCGGCGATGACAAAGACCTTTACCGTCGCTCAGGAGATCTATCTGGACGCGCCGAACAACCTGTATGCGGACGTCATTCTTCCCGCGGCGACATGGGGTGAGTGGGTCGGCGGCACGTATATTCAGTCGGAAAGACGGTTCTACGTATGCGACGGCACGGCGAACCCGGTCAAGGGTTGCCGGCCGGACATGGATATGGTGATCGATAAAGGGAAGCTGATCGCCACCAAGCTCGGGCTCGACGCGGATCGCATCTTCCCGTACAAACGGAAAGAAAACGGCTTTTATGATCCGGAAGAAGTCTTCCGCGATTTTCTCCGCGCGTCAAAGGGAACCGATGCCGATATGACCGGTCTTCTGGAGGTGGAAAAGGCGACGGGCAAGTCTCCCTACCAGCAGATCAGGGATCTCCGCGGCATTCAGTGGCCAGCACCGACGGCGGCGATTGCGAAAGCGGGCGGAACGAAGCGCCGGTACATGGCGCAGGAGGAATACTGGCCGGATAAACCGTACGCCGAATTCCGCCATTCCGACGGCAAGCTGCATATTCACATGTGTCATCAGGATTATTCGAAATACAGAGAGATAACCGACGAGCTGAGCGCCGCCGGTGTCGATCCCAATTACTACATGATCGATCATTACGACACGCTGATTGCGGCCAGGGATGCCGGGCTTACCCCCGAGCTTCCCCACGAGGAGTTTCTCGGCAGTAAGATCGGCTCGGTTCCGAAGGACAAGTACCCGTTCTGGTGGGCGACCGGTGTCGTTTACGAGCACTTCCACACGGCGAAGACGATTCGCTCCGGCACGACATCGAAGCTGGTTCCCGAAATGTACTGCGAAATGCATCCGGACGATGCCCGTGAGCTTGGTGTACGGGACGGTCAGTGGGTGCGAATCGTGACACGTCGGGGCGAGCTGGAGGCGCGAGTTTCGATCGGCCTCGATTCGGTGGTAAAGCCGGCGCGGAACACCGTGCCGAAGGGCTTCCTGTTCAGCCCGTGGAATCTTTCGGTCGCCGATTCGGCCGATCCTGAAAAGAACAGATGGCTCGCCAACGGGACGACTCACCGTGCGTTCGATCCCGTTTCCGGCCAGGCGGACTTCAAGAAGTGCGCCTGCCGCGTCGAGCCGATCGAACGGGCATGAACCGCCGGGGTTTCTTCGCGGCCTTCCTGGCCGGGACCGTCATCCCTCTGGCGGTTCCTTTCCTGGAGAAACTCCCGGGCACGAATGTACTGAGGCGATTTCTCCGGCCTCCGGGAGCGAAGCCGGAGAAAGCCTTTCTTGATGCCTGTATCGGTTGCGGCCAGTGTGCCAACGTCTGTCCGAACAAATGCATCACCCTCTACGGACTCGAAAAGGGTCTGGAAAACTTCGCCACTCCCAGAATCGCCGCTCGCGCCAGAGGATGTATTCTCTGCATGGCCTGTACACAGGTCTGCCCGACAGGAGCTCTCGAACCACTCGAAGCGACCGATGAGGGAATGAGAGCGGTCGCAATGGGAACAGCGTTCGTCTCGGAAAGTATCTGTTACTCATTTGCCGGACGGACTTGCGGCGCCTGTTATCGCGCCTGTCCCCTGCCGGGAGAAGCGATGACCATCGGCCTCTTCGAGAAACCGTACGTTCATGAGGAATTCTGCGTAGGATGCGGCCTATGTGAACAAGGCTGTATCCACATGCCCCAGGCGATTCGAGTGATCCCCACCGAGGAACTCCGCTCGTACGAAGAGGCCTGAGCGTGGTGCGAAACGGATCCGCATCGAACTCACGCCTTGGAAAATATCTGCTCGTTCTCTCCGTGATCACGCGGGCGTCAGTTCTTCTGATGCTATGCACGCTCGCATTCTGGACAACATACGCCAACCTGAAACTCGGATACAATCACCCCCGACTTGTGGAACTCAGCTCGGGTAAAGCGACTCGAATCGCGTATGAATGGTCAGAAGCGTTTCTCTCTCTCTTCGGCGAGCCGGAGGAAGTGGTCCGCACCATGGGGGGGATGACCTGGTCCATTCGCCTGTTCGGCGTCCCCTTTACCGATCCGATCGCCGCTCTCTCCCTACTGGCCAAGGATCACTCCTGGACGCCCGCGATCGCATTCGGGTTGATCGTGCCTCTCGGTCTCGCGCTCCTGTTCGGCCGTGTCTTCTGCGGGTATATCTGCCCCGCCTCTCTCGGTTTCTATGTCATATCACGGATTCGCAGATTACTGGAACGGTTCTTCTATTTTCCTGACCTGGAAGTTCCCCGCGCGGTTTCGTGGGGCGTTCTGGCGGGAGGGCTCGTCGCCGCAGTCTGGACCGGCCACGGCGTATGGGTGTTTGTTCTCCCCTACTTTGCCATGGGGCAGACGATCTTTCAGTCGATCGCTTTCGGCACACTTTCCGCCGCCGCGGGAAGCCTGGTGGTCATGGCCCTCCTCGATCTCCTTCTGGGGAAGCAGTTTACCTGCAGGTGGCTCTGCCCGACGGGCAGGCTTCTCGGTGCGATCGGCCGTAAACCGGTGATTACGGTCCGGCGGGATGCGCCTAACTGCAAAGAAGGTTGTACCAGCTGCGCGGTAGTCTGCCCGCTTCATGTGGATCCGCGAAATGACGAGACGAGGGATTGCTCAGTCTGCGGTGAATGCATTACCATCTGTCCGACCCAATGCCTCTCGATCGGAATGAAGAAACGATGAATTGCTATGCACGAAAATCGATCGTCCTGGCGGCTTTGGTCGCCTCGCTCGTGATCCCCGTTTCGGCAGCGGCGCATCACTTCAAAGGACTGCCCCATTACTCCTACTTCGAGAATTACCCCCAGGTGCCGACCGAGGAATTCCTCGGCCAGGATGGTGAGTACGAATACTCTCTGGTGCTTTATGATTTTCAGGGCCTTACGAAAGAGGACCTTTACCAGCCTGACAATGCTCGTCTCTATCTCATCATTTTTAATTTGAGAGCGAATAAGGTCTATGACGGTCCGCTCATACTTTCGATTCTCGATCGGGACGACCCGTTTTATGAGGAGGATTTTGAAGGCCCTGCAGAGGAATGCGTCTATGCCATTCAGCACGAACTCCCCGATACGGGCCGCTACTCGCTCCGGGTGACACTCGGCGAGGAACCGGGCGGCACGGTTCTGATACCGTTCCGGTTGTCTTCCCAGAGGACCAACTGGGGGAAGGGGGTCGCTGGCATTCTTGTGGCGCTGGTGGCTGTGGTCGCGGTCGGTTCACGGCGGGCCCGGGTGAAGCAGGACAGGCGGGCGGCGGCACGGGCCGGAAAAGGGAAAGGGAAGTAGTTGCAGATCGACGAGCAAAACGGCGGCGCTTCGGAAGAGACGGGAGAGCTCTGCAAATACTGCGGAATGACCAACTGTCCGATGCACCAGGCGACCGACGAGACCGGTGCGACCACGATGCCCCCCCAGAGCGCGGGTCACCAGATGGCCGGCGTCCCCCCCTCGATCGCCGCCGGTGGCATTATCGCTATCATCATTGTCAGCCACCTGCTTCTCAGTCGTATGAGAAAGAGAGAAGTCAAGTCGTACCCGACGTTCAATCTGCTAAAGCTACGTATGGTGAACTGGCTGGTGAGGCGGCCCGGGTTTCCCATGATGATTCAGGCGCTCTCGATCGGTCTGTTCGGGCTTGTGATCGCGGCCGGACTCTTCGGGAATCAGAGAGTGAATATCGCGCCGGTCCTTACATGGACCTGGTGGTGGGCTCTTCTCATTTTCGTCATCCTCGGCATGGGGACGGCATTCTGCGCGGTCTGCCCCTGGGAAGGGATTTCGTCGATCGTCTCCTCTCTGTCACTTCGATCGCGCATCAAGAAGATCGGTTTCGAATTCCGCTGGCCCCGGGCGCTGAAAAATACCCATATCGCACTCGTTCTCTTCATCGTCCTCACCTGGCTGGAACTCGGCCTCGACGTGACACGCTCGCCGTCGATGACCGCCCTTCTCGGAATCGGCTTCGTCGCCATGGCGGTCATCACGGCACTGCTGTTCGAGAGGCGTGCCTTCTGTCGTTATCTCTGCTTCGTCGGCAGGATTCAGGGGCTTTATGCGCTGTTCGCCCCGATCGAAATCAGACCCGGTCCGAAAGAGATCTGTACGAGTTGTGAGGGAAAGGAGTGTTACAACGGGAGTGAAACTGCGGTCGGTTGTCCCACGTCGCTCTTCCCGGGCGCACTCACGGAGAACACCTATTGCACGCTATGCACCGAGTGTATCCGCTCATGCCCCCATGACAATATCGGACTGAACATCAGGCCCCTTGGCGCCGATCTCTTCCGGAAGATTCGCTTTCGATGGGACGAAGCTGTCCTCGCCATCTCGCTGCTCGCTCTGACTAGCTTTCACGGGCTTACGATGACGCCGTTCTGGCAGGAGACAGTCAACAGACTGCGCGCCGATTTCGGGATGGGGCCGAATATCGTATTTTCTGTGTTGATGGCGCTCATGATCATTCTGCCCACCATGCTGTTCTGGGGAACGGCGGCGGTATCGCGGGCGCTCACGGCAGGATCCGAATTGCGGACGGCGCGGATCTTTCGTGCGTTTGCATACTCCGTCATCCCGATCGCACTCTTCTATCACCTCGCCCATAATGGCATGCACTTCTTCATGGAAGCGCAATATATTATGCCCCTGCTCAGCGATCCGTTCGGTTGGGGCTGGGATCTCTTCGGCACAGCGGATAAAGTCTACATGCCCCTTCTGACGATCAATTCGATCTGGTGGCTCCAGATTTCTCTTATTGTCACCGGACATCTGTTCGGTGTGGTTACCGCCGATCGTGTGGCACGCGTTCTATTCGCGGATCGGAAGCAGGCGTTTCGTGCGCTCATTCCGCTGATCCTGGTAATGATCCTGTACTCCAGTTTCAGCGTCTGGCTCATCGCTCAGCCGATGGAAATGCGATCGGGGATGTAAGATGGCTCGCGATCTATCGAGAAGACAATTTTTTCGACTGAGGCCCGGTGATCTATTCAAGGGAATCATCCCGCCTCGAAAGGACGATGGGAAAGAAGAGGAAGTCCGTCCGATCCGGCCGCCGGGCGCTCTCCCGGACGAGATCGCTTTTCTGGCGCGATGCGAGAAGTGCACGGACTGTGCGAGCGCATGTCCCCATGACGTAATCCTGCGAATGGGACCTGCGTTCGGACAGGGAGAAGGGTCGCCTTATCTCGAACCGGGTGAGTCGGCCTGTCATTGGTGTGAAAGCTGGGACTGCATTCGGGCCTGCCCCTCAGGCGCCCTTACGCTCGACGCGGGACATGAACCGGCGCCGATCGCCAAGGTGGAGTTGAACCGCGATCTCTGTCTCATTAGCCAGGGAGTTCTCTGCGATACGTGTACCCATTACTGTCCGCCGTCTTCCGGAGCCTTGACCATGAAGCTGACCAGCCTCGTCTATAATGAAGAGCAGTGTGTCGGCTGCGGTCTCTGCGTTTACCACTGCGAAGCTACACCGACCGCGTTTAAAATCGTGCCGCTCGAAGACTAGCCTGGAGTTCGCTACTTCGTTACAACTACGCGCCTCACCGTTGTTCGGGACCCCGCAATCAAGCGAGCGAAGTAGACCCCACTCGGGAGCCCTTCCGTTGACCATGTAGCCGTACGGATGATGCCGTCCCCTCGGCTCAGGTCGGCGACGTGGTCTACGCGCCGGCCTCGGATGTCGTAGACATCGAGCGATACCGGCCCGTCGTGCCTGGCGGCGAAGCGCAAGAGTGTCTCCCCCCGAACCGGATTAGGTGAAGGAGGATCGAGCAGCAGATCGTGGGAGGAACCGACCGATCCGCCGGCAGCGATACCGGTCGGGAGACCGGGAAGGTCGGTCTCCCATGCGCCTCGCCCGAACGTTCCCGCCACCAGTTTCCGTGCAGACCGCCTGATCTCAAGATCGCTGATAACAGCGTTCGGGAGTCCGGTATCGAATGGCATCCACGTGGCGCCGCCATCGCTGCTTGTCCAGACGCCGACATCGGTGCCGATATACCAGGCGTCGGGATCATCGGGATCGACAACCATCGTGTTAACCGGTTGTGCCGGAAAATCACCTGTCACATTGGTCCATGTCAGACCGAGGTCAGTGGTCATCACAATATGTGCAGCTGTAGAGTAGCCGCCGAATGTGATGAACGCAGTATTCGGCTCGGTCGGATGAGTTGCGACCTTTGTCTCCGACCCGACAGAGAAACCGTAGCCGGCCGCGGCTGTCCAGGTGTTGCCGTCATCGGTCGAGACATGCGGCCCGATTGAGTTCACTGTCCAGACCGTAAGACTATCGGCGAGACTGTGATCGATCCAGATCGCTGTCTGGTTTCCCACCTGAGACCACGTGTTCATTCGATTGTCGGTTCGAAAGACGCCGTCACTTGTCGAGGTGAAAAGCTGCTTCGGTTTGTTCAGATCCATAGCGACCGGTGTCATCCAAGCTCCATTCCCCGTGATTCCGGACATAGTAGCAACCCAGGACTGACCCCCATCGATACTTCTCACATGGTTTCCGAACTGCCACTCGGCATAGATTCGATCCGGGTTCCCCGGGGCGATATTACAGACGAAACCGTCGGCAAGGAGGTTGGAGACGAACCAGTCGTCGAATCCGAGCCGGCCGGGTATTCCGTTGTCCTGTGCGCCCCCCATGGCAAAGTCATTCGATTCCGACGCGCAGATATCGTAGAACTGGTAGGAGACGATTCCCTCGCGCCTCGAACTCCATGTCGCGCCGTCATCAGTGGAACGCCAGACTCCTCCGTCGTTCCCCACCCAGACAGTGTTGCTGCTCCCAGGTTCATAGACGATGGCATGGTGATCCCAGTGAACATCGGTTTCGTTGCCAAGGATGAATCCCTCCCCGGTTTTGGAGAAGCTCACACCACCGTCTGTCGCGCGGTAGAGACTGACTCCTCCGGCGATGACAACGTCCGCGTCGTCCGGATCGACAGCAAGGGTCAGGTTGTACCAGCCCTGGCTGTTCGTCATGTTCGGTGTAGAGGTCATCAGATTCCATGTGGCGCCGGCATCGATGCTTTTGTAGACACCGAGAGTCTGATGATTCGAGGAGTTGGTGTAGTTGGCGTAAATCACGTTCGGGTCGGCCGCGGAAACGGCGATTTTGGTCTTGCCGATCAGGCTGCTCGCCGGCTGGCCTGTTCCGAGCAATGACCATGTAAGCCCGTCGTCCGTGGAAATTTTTACGTTGTTAAAGCTCGGACCGAGACCTCTGCATGCATAGATCTTCGTGGGGTCATCCGGCTTCCAGGCAATATCGTACCAGTGGCCGCTCGCCTTGATCTGTGTCCAGTTGTCGCCGTTATCAGTCGAACGATAGAGCCCGGCATTCGTCCCGGCCAGTATCGTCTCGGTGTTCGGGATCACTTTCATCACATGGAACCCGTGACCTGCCGTGATCGGAAAGGTCAGGCTGGTGGTGTTCCAGGTCTGCCCGGCATCGGTGGATTTCAGTATCCCGACACCATCGTCCCCCGCTCCCGCTCCCGTCCCCTCCCCGGTTCCGATGAGCACGATATCCGGATTCGAGGGGAGCACGCAGACCGCTCCGATCGCGAGGGTGGGAAGCTCGTCGGTGGTCGTTGCCCAGGAAAGCCCGTTGTCGTTCGATTTCCAGAGCCCGCCGCTCGCCGATCCTGCATAAACAATATTCGCGTCAGTCGGGTCAAAATCGATGCATAAGATCCGTCCGGACATGTTGGAGGGCCCCATGGAGAACCAGTTCGCCACTGATGCCTTGGACGTCCCGCCCGATCTCCGTACTTTCTCCTCCCACACATGCCAGCGCGCCTCGCCGAGAGAGGCAACCCCTTCGGTGGCTCTTCTTTCGCGAGCCCATTTCGCCCGGTTGTAGGGCTTCCAGCCACTCCCTCTCTCGTTTTTGAGTTCGGGATGCTCGTCGAAATACCGGCCCATCTGATCGAGCCATTCTTCGGCGGCATTTCCGGGGATCGGCTGATCTGCTGAGATGGTGCACCATGCTCCGGCCAGGAAGAATGCAATTACTACGGTGAGCAGCGAAAGGACCAGGGTGCCTTGGGGTCCAATCCCCAACCGACTGCCACATACTAGTTCGAGATTTCTCATGGATCTCCAATCTGAACGAACCGATGGGAGCGGTGAACAGGGGGGCGCTTTCATTCTGATAAATCCTGGGAAGCTATGAGGATTATAGCAGAAACGGGCTGATCTGTGCGGCCCCCAATCGAGAACCAACTCATCCTGATGCTTTATCCCGCCTTCCGTTCCTCATAGAGGTGAACGTCCCGCTGAGGATAGGGAATCGAGATTCCTTCGGCGTCGAAACGCTGCTTCACTTCTCTCGTTACATCCCAGTAAACGGTCCAGTAGTCCGCCGTGTTGACCCAGGGTCGCACGATGAAATCGATCGAAGATTCGCCGAGGGCGTGCAGTTTGACTGATGGTGCCGGGTCATCCAGGACGAGGTTATGGTCGGCGAGAATTTCTCCAAGGATTTTTTCAGTCTTCTTCAGATCGTCGTCATAACCGACCCCGAATGTAAGATCGACCCGCCGCGTACTTTTGGCATTCCGGTTACGGATGATGTCTTCCCAGATTTTCTTGTTCGGTACAAAGATCTTCTGGTTGTCGCCGGTCATAATGGTCGTCGAAACAATACTCATCTGTTCGACTCGGCCGCTGACCCCGCCTGCTTCAACCGAACTTCCTACATCATAAGGCCGATAAAAGAGAATCATCAGTCCGGCGGCGAAATTCGACAATGTGTCCTGAAGGGCAAAGCCGAGAATGAAACCGGCCACACCGAACCCGGCGATGAGAGGGGCGAGATTGATTCCGATCTGAGAGAGCGCGATCAAGAGCCCGACAACGAGAAGCGCTTTCGAGGCGAGGGAGGCGATCATGTTTTCCAGGAGCTGGGATGTTTCAATCCGGGAGGCATGTATCGTACGTTTTACCCCCCGACCGATCACTGCGGAAGCCAGACGAAACAGGATCAGGATACCGATGAACAGCGCGATTCGACCCAGAACTTCAGGGCCGCTCGCGATCAACCACTCCCGGCTCTGTTGAACCCATAGACTGAAAATCTCGCCCATTCCCGACGGATCCGTGGATGACTGCATGAAACACTCCTTTCCCGGCCGGCGGAACCGCCCCCGGAAGTATGAAGAAACGGAAACAATGATCGATCTAACGAAACAGACCGTACCGGAAACGCCGGTATGAGATCCATAGCTTGTGACGCCAGGGGTAAGGGAGCCATGGCGCGCGCTGGACATTGTGGATTCGGTCGCGTGGCGCATTCGTGATCAACCGGGCCACGCGGGCGAAGGAAGAATGCTCATCATGGATCAGGTAGTCACAACCGGCCAGCAGATAGAGATCGATAAGCGCCTCGATCCCGGTTGCGACGCGACTCGGCCGGGAGGTGTCTTTGTGGATGGCCACACCGGGAGCGGAGTACCGTTTCGGCGTCGTTAGCACAGGTCCGTGCCGGCTCTCGATCAGCTCGATAACATCCCGGTTGTCAGTAGCGACAAAAACGGAAGCGTGGGGCGACTTTGCGCGGAGGCGATCGAGTGATTTGAGGGTTGGTCCCAGTCGGCTGTGCTTGTCGGTTCTCCGAACGTGGATGCCGATTACCGGCCCGGTGAAATGATCCTTTTGAAATGCGGCGACTCGTTCGCGAACCGCCTGGGCGGGGGCGATCGCCTCTCGCAGCAGATCTCGCAGAATTTCGTCGTTGGTCATCTGGCGGAGGAAAGCGAATTCTCCATGGAAAAGGCCACGCATTTCCTGAATCCGATCAAAGAAGGAGAAGAAGACCGCGACATCCTCCTGATAGTTGGATCGGGAGGGATCGATTCCGATACCTGACCAGCTTCGCGGATCCCTGAACCGGTCGCTGAAATGGATTCGAATCATTTCGCGGTGATGTTTTTCGAGCCGGCCCTGCCAGACGGGGGGCACAAATGTCGTCAGCGCTTCGCTCAGTTTGGTGATCGGGGCGGCTTCCGGACAATCGAACAGACTGGAAAACGCGTTCTTGCCGTCGTCAGAGAATGTGGGATCCCGCCAGTCGACCAGGAGAGTTCGGCCGGAGATCCGAGAATAGAGAATGCCGGAGAGAAGCGCGAGAATCCGGTTCCCGATTCCTTCGGCTCCTTTGACGATCAGGACAGGCGTCGGCATCAGCGTGCAGAGGGGGCCGGTTCCCGACTGTGCTCCTCGTACCAGAGAACCGTTTCAGTCAGTCCGGCTTCGAGGGAGATGCGCGGTTTCCAGCCGATGGAGCGAATCCGTGAGACATCCAGGCGACGCTCAGCGACACCGTCCGGCCGGGATCGATCAAAGGCGATCTCGCCGTCGAAACGGGCGATCTTTCCGATCAGGCCGGCGAGATCGGCGATGGCGATATCATCGCCGGTACCGATATTCATGTACTGGGAATCATCGGTCACGGCACGTTCCCATGTTTCGTCGGGCGTACCGATCGCCAGGACGCAAGCGGCCGCGGCATCATCAACATGCAGGAGCTCTCGCCGCGGATTTCCTGAACCCCAGACGGTCACATGAGGAGCGCCGATTCTGCGGGCTTCGACAAACTTGCGGATCAACGCCGGCACCACATGGCTCGTTTGAAGGTCGAAGTTGTCGTTCGGCCCGTATAGATTGGTAGGCATCACGGAACGATACTTCATGCCGTACTGTCTGTTGAACGTTTCACAAAGTTTGAGGCCGGCGATCTTGGCGATCGAATATGCCGAGTTGGTCGTTTCGAGAGGACCGCTTAGAAGCGTCTCTTCCCGGATCGGTTGAGGTGCGTGTTTGGGGTAGATACACGCGCTCCCGAGAAAGAGGAGCCGACGGACGCCGGCACGCCAGGCGGAGTGGATCACGTGAGTCTGAATGGCGAGATTGTCGTAGAGAAACGCGGCCGGTTCGGTATTGTTCGCCGCGATTCCCCCTACATGGGACGCCGTGAGAACCACCTGGTCGATCCTGTTGTTCTGAAAGAAATCATCCACCAGGGCCTGGTTCCGTAGGTCGAGATCAGAAGAGCGCCGGGTCAAAATATTGTCGTAGCCATCCTCTTCGAGATGGCGAATGATGGCCGAACCGAGTAGGCCCGTATGGCCGGCGACGTAAATCGATGATCCCCTGTTCAACATCTCTCCCAATATCTCCCTGCTATTTTTCTTGTCGCAGTTTTCTGTCCATCCGTTCAATCTCCGTCATGTCGAGCTTCATCCGATGTTCGAGATGCATGCGGAGCAGCTCCATCGGCTTGTAGTGGGTCGTCGGCATGACTTCCATTGCCTGCCACGCAATGGAGTGCTTGCCGGCGGCGAACTGCCGGTACTGGTCCTCGTGGCATTCAGCACATCCGACGTCACTTTCGGCGTGCTTGCTTCCCCGCCAATCCCGCACAATACCCGGGTTGTCATACATATGACATTCGACGCACTCATCGGCACGAGCCGGTCCGGAAGGCGAGAGGATCAGGGTGAGAAGAATGAGCGCGGGAGCAATCGATCGAGAATTCATTAGATCGATCCTCATTCGACCTGGATTCGGATGCCGAACTCAACGGGCGTGTTGGATCCGGACGAGTCAACAGGAAGAACGAGTATGGTGTATCTGCCGCTCACCGGGAGGGAACCCTGCCAGGACAGGAGCGGTGTGGACTCGTCACCCTCACCTTCACCCAGGATTTTCCCGTCCGGGCGAGTGATGACCATGGCCGCGAGATTCCCGCTGCTCTGAAACTGAAGGGAAAGATCCTGGTCGATCGCGCCGTAGAAGACATATTCCGCCGGCTCGCGCCCATCGATCGTGCCCCGGACGTCAGCCGATTTTTCGCCATGGATGAAGCGAATCCGCTTGGGCGCTTTTCTTTCCGGGTCCAGTCTGGGGTCAGGAGGTGCGTGGGGTTTGGCGAGGGTAACAGTGTCGCCGGTACGGGAGTCGGCGGACTCTTCTTTCGACCCCTCTTCACCGCTGCAGGCCGGGAACAGCGCGCCGGCGAGAAGTAGCAGCATCGGACCGAGTATCAAGGACTGTCGCATGGGTCTATTCTATCTCTGATGACGAATGATTTCCCGTTCAAAAATGGCCCTGGGAAATTTCGTGACCGGGCCCTTCGATCGAACCGGAGTGAGTTTCGATGTTTTGATCGAAATGGCTATTCATTATATGATCCAGGGCCGGATCGGTATGGGCGGTGCATCTGGATGATGTTCGCTGGCCGGTTTCTCTAACAGTGAGGATTTCCATGGACGAAAACGGAATCGGGTTCGATGAGAATCGCCCTCTTCGGGTGGCGATCATCGGATCCGGGCCGTCGGGGTTTTATGCGGCCGTCGCCCTTCTCAAACACGATCGGTTCCCCGTGGAGGTCGATCTTTTCGACCGGTTGCCGACGCCGTACGGCCTCGTACGAGGGGGTGTGGCGCCTGACCATCAGAAGATCAAGGCGGTAACGGCTGTCTACGACAAGACTGCGGCCCACCCCGGATTCCGATTTCTGGGGAATGTCGAACTCGGCAGGGACATCCAGGTTCTCGATCTCACCGAGCACTACGATCAGATCGTCTATGCAGTCGGAAACGAGGCGGACCGGCGTATGGGGATCCCGGGCGAAACCCTGCTCGGCTGCACTCCCGCCACTGTTTTTGTCGGATGGTACAATGCACATCCCGACTATCGGGACGCTGCATTTGATTTCTCCCGGACCCGCGTGGCGGTGGTGGGGAACGGCAACGTGGCGATCGATGTTGCGAGAATCCTCGCTCGGAGTTCCTCCCAGCTGAAATCGACGGATATTACGGACTATGCTCTCGAGTCACTGGCCGAATCCCAGGTTCACGAGGTGCTTGTCATCGGGCGAAGAGGGCCGGTACAGGCGGCGTTCACTCCCGCGGAATTGAAAGAGCTGGCGAATATCGAGGGGGTCGACATCATAGTCGATCCCGTAGACCTGAAACTCGATGATGTCAGCCAGAAAACCCTGGATGAGTCGTCAGCGAATTCCCCGGCAAGAAAGAACTACGAGCTCCTGCTTGCTCTGTCGAAGAAAGAGCGCAGCGGCACTCGCCGGAGCGTTCGTTTCCAGTTTCTATCGTCCCCCGTGGAAGTCATAGGGAATCGAGCCGGTCGAGCGCAGAAACTTCTGGTGGAAAAGAACAAACTCGTGCCACAGGAGAGCGGCTATCTGAGCGCCGTGGGGACCGATGAATTCGAGGAGATCGAAATCGGCTGGCTTTTCGTTTCTATCGGCTACCAGGGACAGAGGTTGCCCAATGTACCATTCGACGAGAAAAAAGGAGTAATCGCGAATGTGGGTGGCCGAGTCCTGTATCCGGATACGGGCGAGATTCTGCCGAACCAGTATGTTGTCGGGTGGGCAAAAAGCGGTCCCCAGGGCTTGATCGGGATGCACAAGGGGGCATCGGCCGAAGTGGTGAAGCATATGCTAGTCGATCTGGAAGGTGGGGCGGTGGAGGCAGGGCGTGTCATCGACCGGAATTCGATACTGGAGCTTCTTCGGGGCCGGGGCGTAGAATATGTGACGTACAAAGATTGGCGGCACATCAAAGCGGCGGAGGAGATGCGCGGAGCAGAGCGAGGCGCGCCCCGCCGCAAATTCTGCAAGGTGACCCAGATGCTCGACGTTGTCGAGGACGGCAGAAAGTCGTAGGAATAGTCCTGGCCTGCGAGATTTCGCCGGGAAAGGAACATGTATGAAGAATCCGAGCAGGATTCACGCACGCATTGAATCCAGTTCGGACAGTACCGTCATTCATGACATCAGCAGTCGCTCATCCTGGGAGGGTGATGCCGACAGAGCGCTCGCCAAGAGGCTGGCCGCCGTCTCACTGGTCTACGTTCTCACCTATCTGGCTGCATTCTCCTTCGGCATCATTCAGAATCATATCGCCAAGGGCCATCCGCTGAGGCCCTTTGATCTCGCAGCAATTACCATTTCGATCGTCGCCGGCCTTGTCATCATGTTCCTCTGCCGAAGGCCGAAGTACTCACCCGTTTCCATCTCCATGCTGGCGATGATCTTTCATATCGGCGGCGGTCTCGGGATTGCGGCCGGCATGTGGGGGTGGGAGTCGCACTTCGATCTCGAGATCCGCGGCATGTGGGAAGCGATCGAATCGAAGGGGCAATTTTCCACCCAGGATACGTGGATCGGCGAGGGAGCGCCCGAATCATCTACGTTGATAAGTGGCTTTATCGGGCCGCTTGCCGAGGGGGGCTTCCGACTGATCAGGCATCCGGGGGTTCATTGGGTGGGTGTCTGGATTCTGATCTACCCGATTCTGATCCCAGGGGCGCCGTGGCGGATCCTGCTCGGCTCGATCATGACTGCGTCCACTCTGCCGCTGATCATTTTCGGCTCCATTGCTGTCAATGGTATGCCCGAAACGATCCGGCCCTGGGTAAGCGACATTTTTCTGGAGGTCATGATCCCGACATTGATCTGCATCGGCATTGCTTATTACTCCGCGAGATTTCTTCACAAGTTAAATTCGGATCTCTCCCGGGCGAAGAGATTAGGGAGCTACGAACTTGTCGAACGGATCGGGGAGGGGGGAATGGGTGAGGTCTGGCGCGCTCGCCACAAGATGCTTGTACGCCCGGCGGCGATCAAACTCATTCGGCCTGAGAAGGTCGGTGCGACTACCGGATCGGCGGCGCGAACGGCGATCAAGCGGTTCGATCGTGAAGCTCAGCTCACAGCGGCGCTCCATTCACCTCATACGATTCAGATCTACGACTTCGGTGTCACGGACGATGGCGCCTTCTACTATGTGATGGAGCTTCTGGGCGGCCTGGATCTGAGAACCCTGGTGGAACAGTATGGGCCGCTGCCGGCGGGAAGGGCGATCCACATTCTGAGGCAGGTCTGTCATTCCCTCGCGGACGCTCATGCCTCCGGCATGGTGCACAGAGATATCAAACCGGGGAATGTCTTTATCAGCCGCCGGGGCCAGGATTACGATTTTGTCACGGTTCTCGATTTCGGATTGGTGAAAGAAACGAGCGCGCCGGGCGGCGATGTCTCTCATCTCACAATGGATGGGGTAGCAAGCGGTACACCCGGATTCATGGCGCCGGAAATGGCATCAGGCCCCCAGTCGGTGGGCCCGGTCTCCGATATCTACTCGCTGGGCTGTCTCGCTTACTGGCTGCTGACGGGGCAGCTGGTGTTCGAAGGCGCGACACCCGTTGCCGTGCTGCTTGCCCACATCCAGAATGAACCGCTCCCTCCTTCGAGTCGGACTGAACTCGAAATTCCCGAAGAGCTGGACCGTATCGTGCTCGATTGTCTGGAGAAGAACGAAGGGCGGCGCCCCTCATCGGCTCAAGAGATCTCCGATCGGCTTGCAGCCTGCGTGACTCTCTCTGAACAATGGAGTGAAGAAAGAGCGGAAAAGTGGTGGCGCACCAACCGTCCCGCTATTTCGCAGGACGCCGGTAACTGATTGGAATCGGTATGGATCAGGAAGTGCGGTCGCGGGCGATCGACTCTGCGATGGTTCGGAGGAGTTCGTCAGCCTGGTCGCACTCATCGCCGCTCACCAGATTCTTGTAAGTCGTCAAAGCTCGAACGGCAGCATCGAGATCGTCAGCCATCACTTCCACAAGACCCAGGTTGAACCAGGCGTTCGGATGTTCGGGGTCGATATCGGCAGCGACTTCGTAGTGAAGCTTCGCCAATCGGAAGTCGCCCTCTTCGAAATAGATGTTCCCCAGATTGTAATGCGCCTCGAAGTGAAGAGGGTCGTTGGTGACGGCCTTGGAGAAGCATCGGAAGGCGGCGATCCTGTCAGCCGATCGTGTTCGGAGGATCCCCAGGTTGCAATAGGCATCTGCGGGGTTGTCACCCAGATCGATTGCGCGGCTGTAGTAATCCGCTGCCCGAGGATCCCCGCGCTCGTCGAGCAGAAGAGCCTCATCGAATGGGGTGATGCCGCTCGGAATGGAGACGACCTCGGCCATCTGTTCGTCAAAGAGCCGGAGCTGCCCCTCTGATTCCATCAAGCGATTGATTCGTTTCCTGGCACGTTTGTAGCCCAGTTTTCGAATTGAATCAGTGGGGAACGGGATCAAATTGTCGGGGACCTGGCTCTGTTCCGGCATAGACCCTTCCATCTGTTGGGGGGCGGCTTCGGCGGGCCGACCGAGATCCCCAGCATTATCCTCTCTCTCCCGTCTGAAATCAACAGTCATACTCGCCCGACGGCTGATTTCTTCGGCTGAGAAGTGTCGCTTCACTTTTCCCCGGGACCTTGATGGGGTACATTCGGAGGGACCTGATCGATGCGCCGGGCAGCGCGTCACCGGAGGAAAATGTTAATCATGAACGATCGAAGAACGCTCCGTGAAGCTTTCGCGATTCTATGTGGTCTGCTTCTTTTCTGCACTGCCGGAATGGCGGATGACGGTTCGGAAGCGCGTCTCATGAAGAATGTCAGGCAATTGACATTCGGTGGAAAACGGGCGGGGGAAGGCTACTTTTCACCGGACGGCAGCACGCTGATCTTCCAGGACGAGCGGGAAGGGGATAATCCTTTCTATCAGATCTATATGCTCAGCTTCGAAACAGGGGAGACCCACCGTGTCTCGCCGGGCCATGGCAAAACAACATGCGCATTCTTTCGTCCCGGGTCGGATGACGTGCTTTTTGCGTCTACCCATCTCGATCCGGACGTACGCAAGAAGGAGAAGGCTGAGTTCGATTTCCAGGAATCAGGCAAGTCGAGGCGTTACAGCTGGGACTACGATGAAACGATGGATATCTTCGCTTCCCGCCGGGACGGAAGCAGTTTGCGGCGGCTCACGGAGACAGTCGGTTATGACGCCGAGGGCTCCTACTCTCCGGACGGCGAGAGAATCGTCTTCTGCTCCATGAGGGACGCGTATGACACGGAGCTGTCGGCCGAGAACCAGGAGCGGCTCAAGACCGATCCCGCCTACTTCGGCGAAATCTACATCATGAATGCCGACGGTTCGGGCCAGACCCGTTTGACCGACTGGCCCGGTTACGATGGTGGGCCCTTCTTTACGCCCGACGGCAACCGGATCGTCTGGCGTCATTTCGAAGAAAACGGAATGATCGCTGACGTCTACACGATGAATCTGGATGGATCAGAGGTTTTTCGTATGACCGAATTCGGGAGCATGTCCTGGGCGCCTTATTTCCATCCAACGAGCGAATACGCGGTATTCGCATCGAACAAACTCGGTTTCTCGAATTTTGAAGTCTATATGGTCGACCGGGAGGGGCTGAAAGAGCCTGTCCGGGTGACATTTACCGACGGCTTCGATGGGCTTCCCGTCTTCTCTCCAGGGGGAGATCGTCTCTGCTGGACCACCCGTAGAGGACCGGACGGATCATCTCAACTCTTTCTCGCTGAATGGAATCACGAAGCGGCGATGGAAGCTCTTCGCGAAGCTCCCGCACGCCTGGGGCCGGGGGGAGACGCGCCGGCTCATCCTGCCGCAGGCGCGTCCGTCAAGATCGGGGGAGGGTCTTCGGAGATCACGAAGTCGGAAATCGAGGAGAATGTTACCTTTATCGCTTCGGATGATATGGATGGCCGCATGACCGGCACGGAGGGCGCTTCGCGGGCGGCGCGATTTCTCGCCGATCAATTTGGAGCGATCGGCCTTGACCCGATTGACGGTGATTCCTACATGCAGGAGTTTCCATTTACTTCCGGCCTGGAAATAATCGAGGAAGAGACCGCGCTCCAGATACACGACTCTGACGGCAATACGGATGCGCTCGAACTGGGGGAGGGATTCCGGCCACTTGGTTTTTCGGCGAGCGGGAAGGTGGAGGGAGATGTTGTCTTCGCCGGTTACGGCCTCTTTATCTCGGGAGCGCCGGGGGAGGGTTATGACTCCTACGACGGCCTCGATGTGACTGACAAGATCGTTCTCGTACTTCGGTATGTACCGGAAGAGGTGAGTGTTGAGCGACGGCAGACACTGAACCGCCATGCCGGCCTTCGCTACAAGGCGATGCTGGCGCGGGAGCGTGGGGCGAAAGGAATCCTGGTCGCCACGGGTCCGAACTCGCCGAACGGAGGTGAACTCGTCCCGCTCCGATTCGATCGAAGTCTCTCGGATTCAGGTATTCTGGGCGCCTCGATCGACAAAGCAGCCGTTGCCCGGCTTCTCGCCGGCTCCGGAAAAACTCTTGCCGACATTCAAAGCGGACTCGATGTTGAGAACCCGCATGCGTCAGGCGGGCTGACTCTAGACGGCGTACGAGTTCAGTTTTCCGCGAAGGTCAATCGAAAGAGAAGCTACTGCAGTAACGTAGTCGGTCTGCTTCCGCCGCAGACCGGGGACGAGTACATCATGGTGGGTGCTCACTACGATCATATCGGACATGGTGTGACCGGGTCGCTTGCGCGGGACGGCGAAGAGGGGATGATTCACAACGGCGCCGACGATAATGCTTCGGGGGTTTCTGTTGTTCTGGAGATGGCGCAGTATCTGGCGGACAAGCGTGAGTCCGATCCTGAGTCGTTCAAACGGGGCGTTCTCTTTTCATTCTGGTCCGGCGAAGAAATCGGTCTTGTCGGATCGTCATGGTTTTCCAAGAATCCGGTAGTGCCACTCGAATCCATTGCGGCCTATCTCAACTTCGACATGGTAGGCCGGCTGCGGGAGAATCGACTGGTGCTGCAGGGGGTCGGCTCTTCTCCGGTCTGGAAGAAGCTGATCGAGAGGAAGAATGTCATGTCCGGCTTCTCCATCGGAATGCAGGAGGATCCCTTCCTGCCAACTGACGTCACCTCGTTTCATTCTGAGGGTGTTCCGGTGATGAGTTTCTTCACCGGGAGCCACGAAGACTACAATCGGCCGACCGACGATGCCTCCACGCTGAACTATGAGGGTCTCGAGAGAATCGCGAAGTTCGCGTGTCAGATGGTGACCGATCTCGTATCGGCCGATGAGCGTCCCGAGTACACCGTGCTCGAGAGGATCAACGAAGGGGGCGGAGCGCGTGAGAATCTTCGCGCCTATCTCGGCACGATCCCGGATTACGTTCAGGAAGGTATCGAAGGCGTTCGTCTCACCGGGGTGAGTGCCGGTGGACCGGCAGACAGAGGCGGGCTCCAAGGTGGCGACATCATTGTCGAATTCGCCGGCCAGAAGATCACCAACATCTATGACTATACCTACGCCCTCGACGCTGTGAAGATCGGCGAACCTGTAAGCGTGAAAGTTCTACGCGAGGGGGCCGAGGTCGAGCTGGCGATCACGCCGGAGGCGAGGAAATAGGGGCGGATCCCTACAACTCCCACAGTGACGGAACGTCAAAAAACGGCATGTAGTCCTTCCACCCCAGAAAGAACGAGAAGGAAACGTGGATCACCGGGGAGGACAGAAATGCCGGTACCGTTACGAGCATCGGCGGACCCTGAATCCGAGCTCGCAGAACGATTCGTAACAGGGACACGAATACCAGTAGTGTCACAACGATGAAGACCGCAGATCGAAGATTGCCGGTCATTTTGGGGGGTTGTCCGGAAACGTATGCGTTTCTCTCGAGATTCGCCCCCACCGCCGATCAATGGTTTGTCAGTGACATCTCCCGCGCCGCCAACCGGTTGTGTTTCCCGCAGAGAAGACGCAGATTCTCTAGAGAGTGCTCCCCGCCCCGGCAGAATGGCGTGATGTGATCGATCTGCAGGTGAGCGGTCGAGTCGCATCGGATGTCGAGGGAGCTGATGTAGGTGCACCGTCCCCTGTCGCGGTTGAATACCGCGTCCCGCAAGGGGGCCGGGATGTGGCGGGAACGAACAGGCTGCGCCTCTGCTCCCGTGCCTGGAGACTCTTTCTCATCGGCTGTTTCTGAGCCGCTCACGGCCGCCGGCTTGACCGGGAAATTGCCTTTCGCCTGTCTCTGCGCCCGGCTCTCCGACTTGCTCTGCTTCCTCGCTTCTCTCTTCTTCCTCCGCGCCTCTTTTCGCTCAGGATCCCGCTTCTCCAGCAAATCCTTGATCGCTCGACCCAGGATCGCTTCCAGATTCCAACTCCGGGAGCAGACCCTCTTCGCCCGGTCCAGATCCCGGCAGAACTCTTCGCTCGCAGAGAACCGGATTTCGTAACGCTGCTCCGGCTCTTCTTGCTGATCCTGCCCGGAATCGCTACCAACGGAGGCTGTCCAAAAATCCAAGCGAAATCCCTGGAAAATCGTGAGCCCAAGTGGCCAATTCTCGACCGCCGCCGGCGGAGGTAAATTTC
>JALGYY010000022.1 GCA_025782575.1 bacterium | reverse complement strand
GGTATAATCAAGGGAGATCGATTGGCCGAAACGATTTACTTCGGCCTGCTGATCTAAGAGAGGGTGTCCTTTAGCTCTCAGGAGAAACTGTCCCATTTTGGCTGACGACATACAATGACAGGGAAGTGGTCGCAATGAATACGTTTGGTGATTTTACCCGACGCGGGCCGGGACTATCTGGGAGTGTGGTTATTACACCGGCGCTCGGGTTGATAACCCGCGCCGCTGAGCTCGCCGCCGACACAGAGCCTCCCAGCCCGGAGAAGCTGCCTGTTCTTCCTCCTTATCCCTATCCTATATGGGGACTGGAAGCAGCGGCGCTAAGAATAGGCAGGAATCTACGAGTGTATGAGCTCTCTTCAATCACGAAGACCGGTGACTACCGAGTGCAGATTACCACACCGCCGCAGGTTTACCATTCGCAGAAAAAGAACGAATTCGAACTGATGAAGAAGAGAAGAAAGAGAGAGGCAAAGGGCGGAGCCCGAGAAATCGATACGTATGATGCTTTCGAAGATCTCAAAGACTGGTATCAATACCTTGGGCAGTATACACCCACAGTCTTGATTACCGCTTTCCCCGAAATCGGCCAAACTGGGGGGAGTATTGCAGGAAACATTCTCGGCTCCATCGCAGCCGGGCTGGTCGGAACAACATACTACGGACAATATGAAATGGAATTCAAGGGGGATCTCCTGGATCTGATTCTCAAGATAGATGGCGTCCCAGCTAAGGAGGTTCGCCGGGGTGTTACCTACAGCAAGATGGATTTTGGCGATGGTGGATTCGTGGCCGGGAGGGATTTAGCGCAATTCGGTATGTTCCAGTTCTTACCCGAGCTATTCGAGCCCCGCTCCGGAGAATGGCCAGACGTTCTTATTGAAATTATTAGTATCGACAAGCCGGACGAGCCATTGCGCATACCCGTCCCCCAAGGAACCGTCGAGAGAATCTGGCTTGATTTTGAGGCCGTACGGGAACAGTTGTTTGCTGATGACGAGGAATTGCATGTTCAGTAGAAGTGACAATTGTGGTGTCTCGATGATCCGGGCCTGGACGAAAGCGCTTCTCGCTATACTGGTTGTCGTTCTAATAGGGCAGGGGTGTGCTGCTGGCAGCCCGAACCGTCACCCCTCATTCTCTGCCCTCGCCGTGGAAGAGATTAGAGTCGGTATGCTCCCCGCCGAAATCACAAAAGTCTTTGGCGAGCCCGACGAGATGATCACGAGGCCGTTCGGAGAGAACACCTCAAAGATGTGGGTAGGGCTTGTCTATAATTATCACATGGTTCAGGACCCACTCTACGAATACACGTTTGAAATGCTATCCAATACTTTCGTGTTTTACCAGGGAGAGTACACCTACAACCTAATGCGCGAACCCAAACTAAATCATTGGGTCATCAGGTATCGAGATGGGGATGAAATTGTGTACAAGAGAATCCCCCGCCCCCCCAGAATCCCCGGAGAATCAAGGATGTACGATCCTGTGGATGATTATTTCGAACGGTAGTCTACTCTTTAGCTTTTCCCATCGACAGCAATTCACGCCCCACCACGCGCCGGGAGGATGTGTGCGTCCCCTGGCCACGCGCGCAGGACTCACGCACGCGGCGGGAGGATGGCCTGACGTCCATCAAGTGCAGATGGAGTTTTTTTAAGGACACCGGTCTTTCCGGATAGACAGGGCAGATTCATTGTATTTCTCGAAGCCCAGTTATCACACTTGGACTCCCGACTCCCGGAACATCAAAACGAAACGAGAAATCACCGGATTTCACCATACCAACCTCTGGTGAAGTTGAGATAACTCGAAAATGATATAGAATATCGTCTCGTACTTCTGGCTCGAGAAGAGTTATCGAGTGCTCACTCAATTGTGCTGTGTCGACGATGCTACGCGCTGAATACTCCTCTGTTTCTCCAAATTCCACCTGCGAATCTGAAGCTAAATTGGTCTTCCACGTAATCGTAACAGCGAACGCATCGAGTCCAGATGGGGACGCTGTGATGTCTGAGATCGTCAGGGGAACTGAATATACTTCGGTGTTGCTAGAGTAAACAGATCCGTCCGAAACACGGCTCTCTACTCTATAGGCAACACGGCTTGAATCAAGCCGGTCGGAGTCACTATATTGGTTTCCAAATGAAACCCCAATGCTTCGACCATCTCGAAGTACAACCGTCAAGGAAGGTAACCGTCAAGGAAGGTCGCGCGTTGTTGCTATCAGGCAGGTCAGTCCATGATAGAGATCTTGTGCCCCCCGCCTGGCCGTTCACCAATAGCGAAATCGGATGAGTGTCACTATTCTTCCAGTCGCCAAGAGTTCTTCCCGAGCTTACCCGGATTTGGGCGCGAATCTCGCCCGGTTCTTCCCCGGAAACTTTCCTAACTGAGATCTTGGTCCGGTCTGTTCCAAATGACTGCCTCCCCGGCGCGACAAAATGAGCGTATGATTGAACGTGGTGAAATTCGTTCCCTATCTGATCAGTGATTTCCATTCTAAAAAACGGGCTATCAAACGCTTGCGATTCGGATGTCATATTCGGGACGTTTGAAATTCTGTAGTGGAATTCGTAGTGCGCATCGCCGCTCTCAAGATCTACGACCTGGATCACGGGGACTGCCACCTTTTGGCCCGCCCCTTCATGGAAGAAAAGCAGGTTTACTTTGATAGTGTCGCTAGTGAGCCGAGTTCCGGTTATCGCCTTGCCGAAAATGCCGTAGGAATCCATATCCTGCTTCTCAATGTGAGCGCTTACCGTCGGAGGGGAGGATGAAAAGAAAACCTTTCCATGATTGGCGAGATCACGTCCTCGAGATAGAATTCGTATGTCATGTGCTCCATCCTTTACAAGGTCTTCAGGGAGATTGCGACCTTGCATTGCGAAGTACCAGTTATCAACCCTACTGTTTGGTCCACGAAGAACTTGTTCATGAAAAGGAATTCCGTCTAACTCAAGAGTCAAATGGTCCGGTTCGAAACGGGGTCCTCCCTCCTGCACTATCCAGAGCGTGTCCGGACGGCATATGGCATCCTTGAAGCGGAAACTTGGTTGTTCGGTTTCAGGAATGATTGGAAGATATAGGAGCACCGAGATGATTATCAGAAGAGGGCCGCCCCACTGAAGCAGCTTCCGAAACATCGCGTTAACTTTGGGCACCTTAATTGGGCCCAAATCCCGCCCCGGAATATACGGTGCCAATGCTAGAGCAATGCTAATGGCTAGTATAGTATGTCGAATCTCGTCGGGAATGGCGGGCGTGGTCATACTCAGTCTTCTTTCCTACTAACTATATCGTTCTGACACATTTCTCCATGAATTGCTAACAAAGCTAATGCGCTGCGCCGGTCATCCCTTCCGTTGCCACAGCGTGTCAGACAAGATTCGACCAAGACGCGCCAACAGCGCCGCCTTTTGTCATGCTGACGACCATAAGCCCTCAAGCGTCGGTCCCAGTATACCCATTACCAGGAAAACCCCAACCAAGAAGTAATTCCAATGATCCCGCTCATTCCCATATCTAGCCTAGAGACCCGCTCCAACCACCGCACCGTACCGAGTAACATTCACTAGGCGGAAGAATGGCCCCAGGTCACCTGGCCGAGCGCGCAGGACTCACGCACGTGGTGGGAGGTGGGCATTGCTGCGCCAAACGTTCATGTTGAGCGGATGGAGTTTCTTCTAGGTACAAGTCTGTCATTTTCTGCTCTTAGATGCAAGTAGCACCAACCCGGCGGAACCAATCAAGGCAAGCGGGAGAACGAGACCCAGCAGAACTGCTCGGGTAGGAGCAGCTAGCATATTGGAATTCATCGTCAAGAGCGGCCGGAACCGCCATTCCGTTTCTTTCTCAATTAACTCGTCTAATCTTGCGAACTCTTCTGGCGTCATATCCCATCCCATGGTCTTCTGACCTCGAAGAATCTCTATGGCATACAACTCCTTCGCGTTTAGCCCCTGCTCCATGAGTTGAAAATTCCAGTACGAGGCGAACAATGTGATAGAGATGGCGATTGCAATTATCGATATAAATACCCTCTGAGCCCAGTTCATCATCACCACCTACAATTGGGGTCCAGTGGAAGCTTACGTATCTCAGCGTGAATATCAAGTACAACCGAGAGCATCTGGAGATTGAAGCAATACTCAAGACTAGAGGTCGTGATGATGAAGGATGCTACCCACCTGACGAAAGATCCGCATGACCCACCTACCTCACCAACGTAATCTTCCGCGTCTCCACCTCACCACCCGCTTCGAGCCGCGTGAAGTAGATGCCGGACGACGCTTCAACCCCAGCCGCATCGCGCCCATCCCATGTGGTGGTGTGGTTGCCTGAGCTGACGCGCTCATCCACAAGGATGCGGACGAGGCGGCCGGCTACGTCGTAGATGGAGAGACGCACATCTCCTGCTAGCGGCAACGAGTATTTGATCACCGTGGCTGGGTTGAACGGGTTGGGCGCAGCTTCGAGTCTAGGTGTTCGTACTACAGACTCCGCCGGTTCTGCGATGCCTGTCGCAACGTTACATCCCACCCCCAGTGCTCCCACTGGCCATAGAATGATCGGGGATTCCACCGCCAGTGAATGCAGGTCAACCGTGTAGTCACCAGAATCGCTCGGAGTGCTGTCGCAAGCCACAGGTCCGCAGAACAGAGGATCTTCGAATTCGCAGAACCAGTAATCGTGCAAAAATGGATCCGGGACCTCACTTGAATCCACAATGGCACCCATGAAGGTGATCAGGCCAATACCGCCGCCATGAGCAGCTTCCCCCGTACGAGCAGTGGATGCGCAGTTACCCCACATGATGCTACTTTCAATATACGCGTTCTGTTCAGGGGACTTCGCTGCCAGCAATTTCGTCCCAGGTGACCAAGACCAATACGATCTTCCCAATCCCAATCCACCGCCACTGGTCCCGGCCCAATTCCTGGTAACAGTACATTGCGTTACCGAGATCGATACTTCTCCAACCCCGCCAGAGATGCCACCTCCGAATGTGCCTGAGGTGTTTCCCCGAATAACACAGCTGTCGATTCTTGCCGTGCCATTCACATAGACGCCCCCACCTGACTGATCCGTACTATTTGCTGCAATGACACAATCCTGAATGGATACCCATCCATCAGAAAAGATTCCACCTCCTATATTCCAGGTTATTGTCGTGCCACGAATCAATGCTGAAGCTTCATCGATACAGATTCCTCCGCCACCAGTTGCACCCATGGGGGCGTGCGCTTCGTTGCCCGTTATCACGCAATCGAGGATCTTGGGGTTCGACGTCTGGATCAATACTCCGCCACCACCCGGATATGTGCCGACGTACCCGTTTGTGATTGTAAGTCCTTCGAGTACCGAGTTCTGTGTCTCCCCGCTGTGGAAGTGCACACCACGATCGACACCACCCGCATCGATGATGGTCGTTGATGCGCCGTCTGAGGAGCGCACTACGATTTCCCGCCCCCCGTAGTCGAGACCGCGATTCCCAATACCCGTGTAGATCCCCGGACCTACAAGAACCGTATCTCCGCTTGCGCTGGAGTCAATCCCAGCCTGAATAGTTGGGGCATCTCCTGTCCCGTTTGGGAGGATGTTCCAAGTCGTGGCATGGGCGCTGGGTGCGGTTAAGGCGAGCGTGGCAAACAATAAGGTCGCCGAGCAGTGGCGCATAGTCCCACCTCGTTACTGGAGGCCAAGATGTGACCGGGGCTTCTAAAGGATTGTATCACAGATGCAGTGGGAGTGAAACCGCGAGGAGGATGCCGCTGGGCCGTGGGTCACGTGGCCGCGTGCCCAGGACTCACGCACGTGGCGGGAGGAATGTGGGTCACGTGGCTCAATGCGCAGGGCTCACGCACGCGGCGGGAGGATGGAAGCGGTCAGACCATCCTGGTGGAGTTATTGTGAGGACAGGAATATCGGCAACCGATTCAAATATCTCCAGAAAGACTTTCTATAAAGGTCGCGAAGAGCACTAAGCCAGCACCGAAGATCAGAACGCCGACCAAGAGCATTGTTCGAAATGGACTTTGACCATCTTCAATCCAGATTCCTTGAATCTCAGAGTGCTCAAGACGCAGGCGCTCTCCTCCGGACTCAATTAATACCCACCCCTCTCCCATGGCCAGCATCCTCCCACTCAGGATTTGCTCGTCCGCGGTAAGGACCCTGACCCTTGCGCCCATTGCATCAGTATCTATCGCTGCCCCGGGACTGTTCGATTGAGACTTGCTGCTGCTGAGAAGAATCGGGCGATAGGCAGAACAACTGCTAAAGGTAAGAAGTGTAAGGATCGTAATTAGCAGCCTGGCGATTCGGAAGCGATCAGAGAACATGCCTTGCCTCACAAACTGCTTTGTAGAAGATGACAACGCTCACAGTGTAAGGGAAAGAGCCGGACCCCGCCACATCAGGAGAGCAATGGTCGCCCGGGTCACCTGGCTGAGCGCGCAGGACTCACGCACGTGGCGGGAGGATGATGTGGCGCTTGTCATAAGCGGTGCTAATAATTGTAGAGATAGCGGCAGCCCAAGTCGTGATCTTGCAATTCGATCGAGTTTTCGGACACTACGGGGTTCAAGGGGCGGCACCTTGTTGGTCCTGGTGGCCGAGGCTATATTGATCTTAGGATCAGCTAAAGTCTGCTCACCAAGAGATGAGAAGAAGACGAAATCCCACTGGGCTTGGAGTTCCATGGCTGCGTTCCTTTGCATCGATCTCTTTGATCACCCTGTTCCGCTGCAACTATCTCTTAGGCGTGCCTGGGCATCCGCATTCGATGTTCGCGGGTGTCTCGTAGTATCACTGTTGATCGTGCGTGGGGCAAACTGAGCCTCGCAGCCAGGCCCACAGCAGCCCGTTGACGCTGAACGACTCGTGGAGACAGCGCTCCAGTTTTGGAGCCATCCGCCGGAAGAGGTGGCATGAAACAGGAAAATCCACGAGGAAAGGAGACCGTGCCATGAAAACCGGTGGAACCGAATCGAGAGAGTCGTGGGTGATCGGGTGGATTGCCATCGCCATTGCGACGTTCGTATTCACGGGCGACGTCACCGCGAACGGACTGCCGATATCGGCCCCCGAGGGGGATCGTGCGTTGATCCTGCTCTCGTCGTCGTCGGTCGAGGCGCTCAAGCAAGTGGAGGAAGTCGTCCGATTCGAGGGAGGTCGCGTGACCTTCGTCTTCGTGCCTTCGATAGTTGTCGCGTTCCTTCCGCGCGAGGCAAGCGGCCGGATCGTTGCGCTTCCCGAGGTGCTCGACGTGCGTTTTGACGCCGCGAACGCCGAGGCGTACGGCGTGCTCACGCGCGAGCAGGAGGCAGGGATCGCCATCTGGAACGACTACTTCCTGCGCCCGGCGCAGGACGAACCGCCGCTCTCCGCCAGCGTTTCCGCGCCTCCCCGCGACTACGCGTGCGGCATTCCCGTTCCCGCTGAGTACCGGGAGGAATCTTCCGGCGCCCCCGAAAAGAAGGGCTACGGCGCCGGCCCCACATCAACGAGCGAGTATATGATCCTCGACGGTCCCGGGAGCCTCCATGAGGAGTTTAACGTCCACATCATCTTCCCCGAGTCGAACGGCGACCTCGACCTCAACCAGGAAAACTGGATCCAGCAGGACATGACAACCATGCTGATCGGAATCTCCGCCGGGCTGGATTGGTGGGCCGCCCGCTACGGCCCGGCCCGCTGGAAAACGGTGATCTCCACCACCTGGCAGGTAGCGACGCCGTGGGAACCGATCCGACATCCGTCCGGCTTCGAAGCGACCTGGGTGGACGATCTCATGGACACGCTCGGGTATGGTGGCGCTGACTACTTTGCCAAGGTTCGGAACTTCAACAACAACTATCTAGTCGACGCTGATGAGGCGTGGTTCGTCACCATCTTCGCGGTAAACTCGCAGGTCGATCCCGACGGGAAGTTCACGAACGGAAGATACGACTGGTCCTACTTCGGCGGGCCGTACATGGTGCTCACCTGGGACAGCGGCCAGTGGGGGAACGCCAACACCGACTACCTCACGGCGCACGAGTTGGGCCACACTTTTTACGCGCTCGACGAGTACGCTGGCTGCTCCGACGACAGCCTCTCGGGCTACCTCGACCAGCCGAACGGGAACTGTATCGAGGGTCCGGAGCCGGTCGTCGAGTGCATCATGGAGAACAACACGCTCGCTGAGTTCACCAATGGAAGCGTCTGCAACTTCTGCCGGAACATCATCGGGTGGATGGACTCGGATGGCGACTCGATCCCGGATATCGTCGATCATCCCCCGCTGCTGGCTCTGAACGGCTACGGCGGGTCCACGGCCTGCGGGGCCCTCTCGTGGTCGGGAAGCGTGATCCCGGAGGTGGAGCCGAACGTGAACCACGTGCGTTACTCGACCGGTTCGAGCTCCGGTGACTCGATCAACGTGACGAGCGTCTCGATCGTGGAGTACCGACTCGACGGAGCCGTTTGGCAGGCGGCGACGCCGGACGACGGCTCTTGGGACGAAGCCAACGAGACATATTCCTTCTTGGCGTCGCCGGCCTGGGGGACTCACGACGTCGAGGTGCGAGCGACGAACTCGCGCGGGATCGAGAGCGCCGTCGCGCGCGACACGGTTGTCTTTCTCGGGTCCGACTGGGTCGACGACTTTGAGGACGCGAACATCTCCGACTGGACCGTCACCAACAACGGCGCGACGATCGCCGTGGACGGAAGCCAGGCGCAAAGCGGCATCTGGAGCGTGAAGTCGACTGGCAACGCCGCGGGCGGTGCGTATGCGTCCGCATCCTCGTCCTCGCTCGACATCGACTTCGCCGAACTGTACACGGTCTCCTTCTGGTATCGGTGGAACTCGTTCCACTGGGGGTTCTGGGTGCTCTGCGGGCATGTACGAATCATCATCGACCAGCCGACTCTCGCGATTCAGTACGACAAGAATGGCGACTGGAGTGGGCGGGTCGCGCTCGGCCCGGCTTTCCAGAGCTACTGCCCCAGCAACACGTGGAAGAAAGTGGTCATCACCGTGGACCCGGTGAGCCGTCAGTACACGGTGGATGTCGGCGGAACGTTCGTTGGCACCGCGACGTACAACGCCGGATGGGACCCGCGAGGCAATTTCTACTTCTCGGACCCGTCGGGCCCGAGTGATTACATGACAGCTTGGTACGACGACGTCCGCGTGAACGGGTGCTCCGTTGTGGCAACTGATGTAGCCGGGCCAGCGACGTCCCTCCCGCCGCGCGTGCTTTCCCTCCGCGTGGCGCCGAACCCGTTCAACCCGGTTACCACCGTTCACTACACGGTGCCGTCGTCCGGACCGATCTCACTTCGTGTCTACGACGTGGCGGGAAGACTCGTCCGGACGCTGATCGAGGGCGGATTTGCGGGCCTCGAGGGCCACGTCGTTTGGTCAGGGGAAAGCACGGCAGGTCCCTCCGTGCGCTCTGGCGTCTATTTCTTTGCTCTCGAAGCCGCCGGCGAGCGGGCCGTCACACGCGTCATTCTCCTTCGATGAGAAATGCAGAGCTCGCCGGCCTCTGACGCATTGCTAGGATTTCTACTACTATGGGTCTCATTCCCGAGACCCCGAGACTCTGGCGCTTGAAGCAGGATCTGAGTTCGCATCCGTGCCCCGCCACAGGCGAGATCCCGCCCAAACCCCCCACACCACCCCCACACGCAGAAAGACCCGCGGTTGCCCACCGGTCTCTCTCTCCGGCTCCCCGGGTATGACGCTAAAACAAACTGATATGGAACGGCCCCAAAGCAAGGGTTTTCTCTTCCGGGCCTCTTCTGGATTTTACATTACTATCCTCATTCGTTGATCTCCGGCAGCGGATGTCGGGAGTCGCTTC
>JALGYY010000041.1 GCA_025782575.1 bacterium | reverse complement strand
CGCCAGACGGCCCTCCTCCCCGGCAGGCTGAAGCGGGATGAGGGCCGTCTGGCGGGGGGGGAGGTAGCGCATCCTGTCGGGGAGATCAGCGGTGTACGCCGGGGTCGCCCGTTCGCCATCTCTTGCAGTGCGCCAATCATTCGCCGATAATCGGAGAGGCCCGATCGTTTCAAACGGCCCCGGTGAGGGGCGTGCTCATTTCAGGACAATAGAAGGCCATGTGTGGAATCGCCGGTTTGATCCAACCAGAGGGGGTAACGGAAGAAGCCGTCACCCGTATGATCGATGCAATTGCCCATCGGGGCCCGGACGATTCGGGCGTCTGGCTTGGCGACGGTGTCGGCCTCGGTCATCGGAGGCTCTCGATCATCGATCTCGAGGGGAGCCGGCAGCCGATGAGCAACGAGGACGAATCCGTCTGGATTACATTTAATGGCGAAATCTATAACTATGAAGAACTCAGGCCGGAGCTGGCAGGGCGATATTCCTTCCGGACTGCAGGCGACACGGAAGTGCTGCTTCACCTGTATGAGGAGGAGGGAGAGAAGCTTCTCAGTCGACTGAGGGGCATGTTCGCATTCGGCATTTATGACAGGCGCGAGAAGAAGCTGTTACTGGCGCGCGATCATTTCGGCCAGAAACCGCTCTACTACTGGCACGACGGCAACCGATTCGCGTTCGCTTCCGAGATCAAGGCGCTGCTGGCGCTCGACCCGGGTCTGGCTGAGCTTGATGAGAACGCGCTCTATGAATACTTAACCCTCAGGATTATCGCCCCTCCCCGGTCGATGTTCAGGAGGATTCGAAAGCTTCCCCCCGGCCACTATCTGGAATTCCAAAATGGCAAGATCCGTGTGGAGCCTTACTGGCGGCTCTCGTTCGAGCCGAAACTGACAGGTGGGTTCGATGACCTTCTGGGCCGTCTGGACGACGAAGTTCAAGCTGCGGTAAAATATCATCTGGTGAGCGATGTCCCGGTCGGGGCATTCCTGAGCGGTGGGATCGACTCGAGTCTGATCGTTTCAATGATGAGCGGAATGCGGGACGAGCCGATCAAGGCGTTCAGTGGTGATGTTCCCTACGGCGAGTACAGCGAATATCCTTACGCCGCCCGCATGGCGAAGCGGTGCGGAGCGGAGATTTTCAGGCAGGAAATCAAGCCGACTCTGGTGCGTACGCTTCCCGAGATCGTTCGTCATATGGACGAGCCGTCCGATCCACTCTCGCTCTGTCTCTATCATATTGCCGAACTGGCGCGGTCGGAAGTGAAGGTCGTTCTGGGCGGCGACGGCGGCGACGAGCTCTTCGGTGGCTACGACCGTTATTTCGGCAATCTCTACGTCGGGTACTACGCCGCGATTCCCCGGTTTCTGCGCCGGGGACTTCTCGGCCCATTGCTTGGCGCTCAGTCCGACGGCGGCTGGTATCGGAGTCGCGCCCACAAACTGAAATGGATGCACAGTCTCTCATTCTATGAAGGTGCTGAGCGTTACGCGAAAAGCCTCGGTTATTTCTATTTCTCGGATAGCTATCGCAATGATCTCCTAACCGGGCGGTTCAGGCGGGCTGTCAGGGATTTCGATCCGGAGGTGGCGGTCAAAGAACAGTTTGACGGGGCGAATGCGAAAGAACCCATCGATCGAATGCTTCACTCGGACAGCATGGTGCGTATGCCCGATCATCCGGTTATGATTCTCGACAGGATGAGCATGGCCCACGGCCTGGAAGCCCGCTCGCCGTTTCTCGATCACAAACTCGCCGAGTTCTGTGCCGGGCTGCCTCCCTCATTCAAAGTACGGGGAAAAAAGCTCCGGCACATCGAGAAGAAGCTGGCGGAGCGTTACGTTCCCGCTGAGGTTCTGAATCGGGGCAAGCAAGGCTTCTCCTCGCCCCTCACCTATCTGCTGGCTGACGAATTCCGCTTTCTCTATCGAGCGTTGCTGACGGACTCATCCCTCGTTCGGGAAGGGATACTGCGGCCCGAGGGGATCCGGTCACTCCTGGAAGATCATCTTTCCGGCCGGCGCGATCATGGTCAGCGTCTCTGGCTCCTCTGTAATGCCGAGATCTGGTACCGCATGTTTATCGAGGGAAAATCCACCGACGAAATGCACGAAGCTTTCGAGAAGGCCGCCGGCTGATCTCCTGCCGTTTGCGTCGGATCAAGTGAGCTCCCGCCCATGCCGATCATTCCCATATGGAAGAGGTCAATTCAGAACGATTCACACAATCGGGGAATGCAGGCTAAATGGAGCACAAAGAAAAGCTGGCTGTCGTCGCCTATCCGGTCGGCCGTGTCGGGGCAACCGCCCTTATGGGACTCCTCCGGATTGCGGGCTTTGATCCGGGCGATGATCCGCGAGGATGTTTCGATCTGCCCGAGCAGCAATTGTTCTTGAGGAACACGTACAAAGGAATCTACCCGGAGATCGCCATTCCACCCTGCATGGAGACTGTCGATCTAATCGGAGCTGCGTCAGGGGCCGAATACAGGAGTCTCATTGCCGGCACTCTCGGATCGCGTCTTCCCGCCGCTGTAAAATCCCAGTGGTTCCTCACGATTCCATTCCTGAAGCAGATGGAACGGGAGTTTGACATCCGTGTGCTCAATCTCACCAGGAATCTGGGGGACCAGGTCTCGTCGATTCTCCGTGTATGGAGCGGGTCGGATGATCTGGTTCGGCGGTGTGCATCGAGGGACTATGTGATCGATTATGTGCTCCGGTGGCGCCAGTTCGGCTATGACGTTCTGAAGTGGTCCGGGCTATCGGTGCTGGACCTGTCATTCGATCGTCTGATGAACGATCCGGTTAAAGTGTCCGGTGAGATCTGTCAGTTTCTGGATGTCGATCGGCCGGACTACTTCGCCATTACTCATTGTTTTGATCCAGAGCAGGTAAATGGGATGAAGCCGGGCATGATCGCAGGGTACGGGACGGGCAAGGGCGAACTCGCAGAAGAAACAATCAGCTGACCGATCGAGCGAGTACGCTTTCGAGAACGTGAAGCGTCCCCTCGGCCGCACTCTTCCATGTAAACTGATCGGCCCGCTTGTGCCCCGCTTCGATCAAACGGGCTCGCTCATCATGGTTGAAGAGAACACGGCGCATACCCCCCGCAATGCTCGCTACATCGGTCGGGTCGACCAGCACGGCCGCATCTCCCGCCACCTCGAGCGTCCCGAATCGATTCGAGGTAATCACGGGACATCCGCACGCCATCGCCTCGAGAATGGGCATCCCGAACGATTCATAGAGCGAGGGGAGCAGCAGCGCTTCCGCGCCTCGATAGATTGCCGGAAGCTTGTCATGTTCTACCCAGTGAGTCCAGACGACCCACTTCTGTAGTTTCAGTTCATTAATGAGTGCGATTTCATCGCCGCTCATCCAGGTGTGTTCGCCGGCTACAACGAGCGGAATCCCCTGATCCGGACCGACCTGCGCATACGCGCGGAGGAGCCGGCCGAAGTTCTTCGGCGGATAGATCTGACCTACATAAAGGTAGTATCGATTGGGCAGCCTGAATTGCCGCAGGACGGATTCGATCTTTTCTTTCGGGATCTCTTTGCGGAACATGTCTCCCACGGCATGGTAAACCGTGTGAATCCGCTCCTCTTCAATTCCGAGATACTCGATCAGATGCTCTTTTGTGGTATCTGATACTGCGATAATCGCATTCGCTTTTTTTGCATAACGGGGAAACAGGTACTTGTGGCTCAGGCGGTCGAGGAATCTCGAACCCCAAGGCATGACGTACCAGTCAAGACCGTGTGATACGAACACGCTGGGACATCCGGCGCGGAGGGGGACGGAGTATTTCGGGTTGAAGATGAGATCGAGCTTCTCGCGCGCTTCAACCTTCTTCACTGCAAACTGATCCCATAGAAAGACGTGGGGCGCTTTCACGACCACTTCAGTTACGTTGGAGTGCTTGCTGTAGGTGCCGAGATAACGATCGTCCGGATAAATCAGGACCCATTCGTGCGGCGTATAGAGGTTCAGCATCTCTCGAAGAAGATTCCGAGTATAAACAGCAACACCACCTCCGTGTTCCTCGAGGTGGCGGAGCATGATTCCGATTTTCATCGATCAGGAACCTGTCTCGACTTTGCCTGCACTCATCCCCTTCACTCTTTCGTCCGCATTTGGATTCCGCGCGATGAAGGGGCCGATGGCCAGGACGTCGAGATGGCCGACCTGAAAAGCGCGGATCGCGTCTTCAGGTGTGCAGACGATCGGCTCTTCGTGGATGTTGAAGCTGGTATTCACGATGCTGGAGAGCCCGGTTATCTTGTGAAACTCTTTGATGATCCGATGGTAGCTCGGGTTGATTTCCTCGCTCACGAGCTGGGGGCGCGCCGTGCCGTCCACATGAACGACGCCGTCGCAGTTCCTGCTCATTTCGTCCGTACAGTCGAACGTGATCGTCATATAGTGCGCGGTATCCACGGCACCGCTCATCCCCTTAAAGGACCCGGACGCTTCTTCGGCGAGTGTGGACGGCGCGAAGGGCATGAACTCGGTGCGCTTCAGTCGCTTGTTCAACCAGTCGTTCGCGGATCGATCGTCCGGCCGGTAGAGAATGGATCGATTGCCGAGGGCCCTCGGCCCCCATTCCATGCGGCCGTTCACGCGGGCGACCACGTACCCGTCCGCGATCATTTGCGCCACATCCGTCTCGACTGTTTCCGACGCCGCGTACTCCATTCCCGCGGAGTCGAGCGCGGCTGCGATCTCCTTCTCGGAATACTCGGGGCCCAGATAGACATGATCGAATGCCTTCCTGCCCGTCATGGCAAGCTCCGGCTTCTTTTCGTTCGACAGGATGAGCGCGGCGCCCGCGGAAAGACCTTCATCCGACATGGCCGGGCAGATGAAGATTGAATCGATCTCGGGAATTTCATGAATCCGCTGATTGATTTTGACGTTTGCCGCTACACCACCTGCGAGCGCGATATTTCTTTTGCCGGTTTTCTTCGCCCAATGTTGTACGTACTGCGTGCAGATGTCTTCCGATAGTTCCTGAACCGACCAGGCGATGTCTTCCTTGCTGAAGTCCGGCGGAAGGGCCTTTCGTAGCTTCTCGACCGCCACCATACGGAACGCATCCCCCACATTGACTATCGATCCGTCACGGTAGGCAATGAACCGGTCGAGAATCTCCCGATACTCCGGCTTACCGTAGGCGGCGAGTCCCGTGATCTTCCCCTCGTGCTTGCCGGCGGTAAAGCCGCAGAGATGGGTGACGTACGCATAGTAACTGCCGAGCGAGTCGAAGGCGGGTACGGCGTGCTTACGTTCCCATGAACCGGCGGTTACATCGTAGACATGAGAGGAGTGGCCGTCGCCTGAAGCGTCGAGCGTCACAACGAGCGAATCGTCGTAGCCGCTTCCGTAGTAAGCTGCGGCAGCGTGGGCGTAGTGGTGATCGACGAATTCCACAGGACATGTAATGCCGTACTCTTCGCGAAGGACCTCGCGAATCCGGCGGCGGCGCTTGGCGAAGACCGGTTCTCTCAGTTTGTAGTAGAGTGGTTCCAGAAAGGGGATCTTACTCCGCAGGAAGCTGAGTTGCGAGCCGAGCGCCAAAAAGAGATTCTTTATCGCCCCTTCATCAACGGCGAAGACCCCTCCGCCGAACTCGACGTAGTCGTCGAGGAAGTGACCCCACTCGGATGCGACCGCGACGTAATCAAGATCTTTGGCGTCCGTGCCGGCGATTCGGAGGACCTCGGTGATCGACTTTCTCGGGAAACCCATCAGCATCTTCTTGCGGACGAGCCGTTCCTCGTTGATCGCTGAAATGACGCGCCCCTCTTCGACCACGGCGGCGCCGCTGATGATGTGATCACTGATCCCGAGTACTCTCACAGACTGTTCCCTTTCCTTCCGGATTCATACCGATCAGGAAGTAGTTTGGCATCGATCGGGGTGAATTTCCAAGGGGGAAGAGTACCATTCGGCCCTGAGATTCCCACCATCCCACTTTTCGGCCCGATGACGGAAATCCTTACGGTCCTTTCGGTTCCGGCGTTTCCCCGCCAGCCCGGAGAAGCCCGGTGAGTAGATTCCACTCGTCCCGCCTCGTGGTGGGGACGAGGTAGATGACTGCTCCGTAGATGACGGCGGATGCGGGGATCGCGATCAGGAGATGAGCCGGCCCCCAGATGGAAAAGGGGATGGCGAACGCGGCCGCCCCGACCCCGCCGATTACGAAACGAGAGAGGAGACGAGAAGGTCCGAGCAGGGGGCGGATACGGCTGAGCAGCAGAATGGCGAGAAGTGATTCTGATATCAGAGTCGCCGCTGCCGCTCCTTTGACGCCGAATCGTGGGATCAGAATCAGGTTGCCGGCGACATTTACCCCGGCGGTGATCCACTGCATTCTGGTGGCGGTCGCCTGGAGATCGCATGACGTCAGGATCGTAACCAGCATCCTGCTGATGAAGAAAATCACCACAAGCCACGCAAGATAGCGAAGAACCTCGGCGGACTCCACGAAGGCGTCGCCGTAGATCACCCTGATGAGGCCGGGCGCAAGCAACCAGATCCCCGCTGCTGCCGGTATGCCGGTGAGCGCGCACATGCGGAGCGCCTTTACATATAGTTTCGATAGCTTCTCTCTCGATTCTACGAAGAGGCGGGACGCGAGAGGGAAAATAGAAACAGCGGCGAAGTGCGGGATGAAGAGCACCAGGAATACGATCCGGTAGGCTACGTTGTAGATTCCCGAAGCGGCTTCGCCGGAGAAAAACCCCAGAAATACGACGTCAATACGAGAGTAGAGCTGATAGAGAATGAGAGAAAACGCAAACGGAAGCGCCTCTCGAAATGTCGTCTTCAAAACGGCCGGATCAAGAACGATTTCGGGGCGGCCATACTTTCTGGTGACAAGTCCGTAGGCCACGATGATTTGAACAGATGCCAGAATCGGCATGGCGGCGATCACGAGAACGAGGGGGCCGCCCGAAGCGATTACGGCGAGTCCTGCCAGCATGGTGGCGAGCCGGAGCGCGGCGTCGAGTCCGCCCGATATGTGCGTCTCTTCTCTCGTAATAAAAAGTGCGCCGAGCCCCTCCGCCAACCGGAGGAATATCTGATAGGCCCCGACGAGGGCAATGATACGCTTCGTTTCAGCCGGGAAGGGGAGGAAGGGGATGGTGAGGAGCAGTATGATCAGAACTCCGGCCGATAGAAATCCGCGGAGAGTGTAGAAACGCCCGAACGGTTTTCCGAGCGGGCCGTCCAGGCGGCTCAGGTCCTTGATGGAGTAACCGTAGAGGCCGAAGTCCGCTATTACAGTGAACATGCCCGTAAACGCGACGGCGAAGGAATAACGCCCGATCCCTTCCTGGCCGTAGGCTCGTGAGAGGGCGACGAACAACAGAAACGTGAATAGATCACCCAGCGTTTTCCCCGATGCGAGAAAGCTGAAGTTTCTGAAGATTCTTCGCGCCTGTTGCTGCCTATTCAACGCCGGACCACTCCCCTGGACGTATCGAATTTAGATTCTTCGCCGGATCTTACCACTCCACTGCCAAAGTATCGGTAGTGAAACCGGCTTGACTTCGCGGCCGTACCGACCAGAATGGACGGACGAGGGGAGCAGTGTCATATGAGTACGCAATCAACGCCGTGGATCGCCCATCTGCTCGCCCTCCTGGCGGGCGCAGGTGCGCTCGGTCTGTTTCTGCTCACTATTCTGCAGTTTGATTTCGCCGATGATAACCCCTTCCCATTTGCACTCGGCCTCTGTCTCATTCTCGGCGGCGGGTTTGCCGTAATCTGGCCATCATTGTCGTGGCGATGGGGCATAGGGGTAACATCGGCATTCTGGCTCTTTCTCGGTTTCGCGTGCTTTTCATTTCTTGCGAATGGCGTTTCGGAATGGCTGCCTGCTATCCAGGCGGTCGCCATACTCGTCACCGGTTGCATGGGCGGCCTGATCGGCGCCTGGTTCCGGAGAACGCTGGGCGGTGCTTGACCCCCTTGATATGAGGGAGCGAAATTCTTCTTGCCAGGATCATACGGGGCATGTAGTCTGTGGATCTCTTGTAGAGAGCAGAAGCCAAGTAAACCCGAACCCGAAAGAGGAGCCGGCTCGATGATCAGGAATCGAATGATGCCATACGCGTCGCCATGTGCGCTCTTCGGCGGGAAAGGGTAGCTTCTAAAGAACCGAACCCTTTTGATTCTCCAACCCCGCCGGACGGCCTTTCAGTCACCGGCGGGGTTTTTCTGTTTCCATCAAAGGAGGAGTGGAAGATGTCGACCACTCTTAGCGACGACAAAGAAAATGAGAGCACTGAAACGCTGATCGGTGGCGGCGAGGCCTTCCGCAGGCTGACGCCTCACCTGCTGAAGCACCGGAAGAGGCTTCTCTTCAGCTTCGGTCTCCTTCTGCTCGTTACGCTCGGATCGATTGCGTGGCCGCTCCTCGTGCAGCGGACGATTGACGGGCCGCTTTCAGAGGGGGTGGCCAATGGGGGATCGGCGTTCGATTGGGCCCCGCTCATTCTGCTCGGACTCGCCGTGTTCTTCATTCAGGCGGTGACCGTCTACCTGCAATATGTGCAGCGGGTCAACCTGGAAACGATCGGTCAGGATATCATGCTCGGCCTCCGGACGAAGCTGTTCGGCCACGTTCTGCGCCAGGATGTTTCCTTCTTCGATCGTCAACCCGTGGGCCGGCTCATGGCGCGGGTTGAATCGGACACGGAGTCGCTCCGGCTGCTCTTTACGAATGTGGTGATCCTCGTCATCGGTGATCTGCTTCTCATGGTCGGGATTGCCGGGCTCATGTTTGCCACACATGCCAGACTCGCTGCGGCGCTCGTGTCACTCTACCCGATAACGGCGCTCACGCTTTATGTGTTCCACCGGATCACGACCCCCCGGTTTCTCGCCGTCCGGACCAGGATGGCGGAAGTAACAGCGACGTTGACGGAGTTCCTGCACGGCATAGCGATCATACAGATCTTTCACAGGGGAGAGTATGTCCGCGAGAAACTGCGCCAGGTAAACGAAGAGAAGTTCAAGGTGCAGGCGTATGCCGAAGTTGCCGTCTGTGTGCTTTTTAACACCGTCTTTTTCTTTGAGTTTCTGAAGATCGGCCTCGTGCTTCTGCTTGGATCACTATGGCACGTGACTCCCGGCGTAACCGTCCTCTTTATCCTGCTGATCTGGAAGGAGTTCGAGCCGATCGCGCGGACGGCGGATCAGCTGAGCAGCTTCCAGAAAGGGGTAGCGGGAGCGAGGAAGATCTTCTCGCTTCTCTCCGTGAAACCGTCTCTCCAGGAGCCGGAGCAACCGGTTTCCTGGTCAGAAATCAAAAAGGGCATTCGATTTGAGAACGTCTGGTTCTCATACTCGAACGACGAAAACTGGGTACTGAAAGATGTGAGCTTTGAGCTGCCCGTCGGTTCTCATATTGCGCTTGCCGGTGTTACGGGGGGAGGGAAATCGACGATTATTTCACTCCTGCTCCGGCTCTACGATCCGCAGCGGGGACGCATCACGATTGACGGCATCGATATTCGTGAGATCGCCACCGCCGACCTGCGACGTCGATTCGCTCTGGTGCTCCAGGATATTCTACTCTTTCCCGGTGATGTGGAGTCGAACATCACGCTTGAATCCGAGGCAATTCAGAGTGACCGCGTGAAAGAGGCGGCTCGAATTGTGGGCGCCGATCAGTTCATTCGCCGCCTGCCGAGAGCTTACAAGACGGTAGTTTCCGAGAACGGGGCGAACTTCAGCCGCGGGGAAAGGCAATTGCTCTCTTTTGCCCGCGCTCTCGCGGTCGACCCGGATCTTCTCATTCTTGATGAGGCGACCGGTTCGGTGGATCCTGAAACGGAACGGACGATTCAAAAATCGCTGACCCGCCTCATGAAGGGGAGGACGTCGATCATCATCGCCCACAGGCTGTCCACGATTCTTCATGTCGATCGGATTCTGGTGATCCGGGAGGGCCGGATCGTGGAGACGGGAAGCCATTCGGAGTTAGTCACTCAGGATGGTTACTATGCCAAGCTTTTCCGGTTGCAGTTCGGCAGCCGGATAGAGCCTGGTGATCTGCAGGACGATGGGGTTATGGACCAGGACAGGATGGAGGTGAGCCGCGGTGCGTAAGAATGTGAAATGGCTCTGGGAGTACTACAAAGATTACCCGGGCGTCATCCTGATTCTAATGCTGCTCACACCGCTCCAGGCGGCGATCGAAGTGATCGGACCGAGGCTCGTCGGGTTCTCCATTGACTACCTGCGGACAGGGAGCGTAGCCGATCATGTCATCGCCCGGATAGTCACCGGTTGGGGCGAGAGGTTTTCGATCGGCCCTGCAACGTCATTCGGCGTCTGCTTCATAGTTCTCGGCGCCGCCTCATTCACTGTGTACGGCTCTTTTCAGTCAGTACGGGCGTGGATGAACGTGCGGCTCGAGTGGCTCTTCCGGCAGAAGGCGTTCGACAGGATCACTACGAAGGGTCCCGACTTCTTTCAGAGATTCCGGACCGGAGATCTCGTCACGCGCATGACCGACGATGTGGGGGAAAAACTTTCCTGGTTCGCATGCTCGGGCATATTTCGTCTTTACGAGGCGCTGATGGCGATTCTCTTCATAACGATCATGATGGCGAGCATCGATCCCTGGCTGACACTCTGGACGGCGGGGCCACTCCCGATTCTGGTGGTCATCTTTTTCCGGAGTTCGTCTATGCTCGACCACCGGTATGATCATCTCCAGAAGAGGATTTCCCGCGTGAACGATACGATGGAGGCCTGCTTTTCCGGAGTTCGCGTGGTCAAGGCTTATGTGCGGGAGTCGGCTCAGGAAAAGAAATTCGAAGCGGCGGCCCGTTCCCGCCGTGCATCTGAGATCCGATCGGCAAAAGCGACAGCCGTTATCGATTCGCTTTACAACTCGATCTGGCAATTCGGTGTGGTGATCGTACTGTTTGCGGGCGGTTGGAAAGTGGCTCATGGCGGCCTCTCGCTCGGTGAGATGGCGACCTTTATCTATTATGTCGTATGGCTTGTCTTTCCGATGTTCGATGTCGGCCAGTTTCTAGTCAAGTCACGGCAATCAGCTGTATCGATCGGCCGGCTGAGAGAACTGGAAGACGTCCCTCCGCTTGTTCGAGACGAAGGACTTTGCGGCGGAAATGGCGAAATCAAAGGACATATCCGTTTTGAGAACGTCAGTTTTACTCTGCCCGGCGCCGATCGGAATCTGATCGACAACGTCACGCTCGCGATCGAACCGGGCGAGACAGTCGCATTTGTCGGAAGGATCGGATCAGGGAAGAGCTGGCTGGCCAACATGGTACCCCGCCTGGTCGATCCCGGTTCAGGGAGAATCACTCTTGATGGAAAGGATTTGCGCGAGTACGAGCTCGGGGCCCTCCGAGGAGCGATCGGCTTCGTGCCCCAGGATCCCATACTTTTCAGTGAATCCATTCGGAGGAACATCGAACTGGGAAGAGAGTCGTTTGATGATGAGCGACTGGCCTGGGCGCTCGATGTCTCCCAGTTCCTGAGTGAGGTGGATGCGTTCCCGAACAGAATCGATACGGAAGTCGGAACAAGGGGCATGGCGATTTCTGGCGGACAGAAACAGAGGCTGGCGCTCGCAAGGGCGCTCGCGGGACGCCCGAAGATACTGATTCTGGATGATTGTACCTCGGCGCTCGATGCGCGCACTGAGTCGCGGCTATGGGAAAAGCTGCACGAGGCCATGCCGGGGACGACCTCGATCCTGATTACCCACAGGCCCGACACTCTTCGAAGGGCGGATCAGATTTTTGTGCTGGTCGACGGGCGAATCGTCGAAAGCGGACACCATCGGGATCTGATCGCGCGCAAAGGAGAGTACGCCCAGATCTACCATCAGTACGAACTGGAGGAGTTGATCGGGTAAGGGGCGCTATTCGGTCACGCTATCGTCGGACACGACAGGCACGACGACAGGGAGCGGGTCTTCCGGAGGAGGCTCGCTCCTCTCTTTTCGCAGATCATATGCCGGCTCCGCCCGTTCACTGAACAGATAAGTCAGGGCCATGGGGATGATGATGAAGCTGAGCGGGATCATCTGTCTCGATTCGCTGATAATGCCTGTCAACATATGGGAGATGAAGTAGAGCGGGATCATCATCCAGGCGCGCCGCAGGAAGAGTGGCTTTTCCTTGAAGCGGAGCAGAGCGAACACCCAGAACGCACCGAACAAGAAGAATACGTACAGGTAGGTGGCGTTCCAGTATTCAAACGGCGATCGCTGGATCCCTTCCATAATGCCGTTCCAGTTATCCGGAAGATGCCACGCTCCCCCGAGATGGGGCCTCTCGATGTTGTAGATGCGGATCGAGGCGGCTACAGCATATGCCGGAAGACAGGTGGCGATCGTGCGGCCCGCGAGTTTCAGTAGATGACCCCAGCGGAATCCTTCGAAGTTGTAAAAGAAGAACACGGCAGGAAGCACGAGCATCGTCTCGTTGTTCAATGTCCCGAGCAGAAGAATCCCGGCGTAGATCACCGGTCTATGATCTCGAATCGCCCAGAGCGCGAGCAGAAATGTGACCATGAGGAGCGGCGCACTTTCCTGCAGGTAATTCATGTAGGTAAGAGGCATGACAGCAGAAAGAAAAACGACGCCCGCAAAGGCGATCTTGTCGTCGAACCACCTTCGAAGAAATGCGTGGAAGGCGACAAACGCCAGAAAGACAAAAAACCAACGTTGCAGTAGATAGGCGTTCTGAATCGAAGTCCCTAGAAATCGATGGATCGCTTCAGGGATCATCCACTGGAGAAGGCGGGACTGCTCATTGTTCCCGTATTGAAAGTCAAGGAGCAGCTGGTGGTTACCGGAGAGAGTGCCGTCGCGCCAGGCGGACGTCGCCCATAGCTTGGCTCGGAGATTGATGAACGCCAGAAACGCGTAAACCCACGACAGGTGCGCCAGTCGCATGAATTCCCCGCCGATTAATTTTGCAGAATACGAAAGGGGACCGGTGAACCGGAGGATCCGGGGCAGGGGGTCACGGGCCCGACGAAGGTTACTGCCGGTAATTAGATCATAAGTGGGAGCTCCAGTCGAGCGAGAAACCCCCTCCCGGCTGCGGAAACAGTTGAGCCGGTGGTCCGGTTCAGTCTAGCATCCATGGAACATGGCTCCCTCTGATCTCTCTCCGGGAGGACCGATCATGGCTCGAATCAGGTTCGCCATACTTGTTGTCGCCCTGTTATGCGCCGGACCGGCCGATGGAATTCCAAGGGAAAAGGAGAAGTGGATCGAAGTTCGCACCGCCAACTTCGTTCTCTACTCAGATGCCAAAGAGCGCCATGTCAAAGAGATCGGTCTCGACCTGGAACGTCTGCGAAGAAGTCTCATTCTCCTTTTCGAGAAAATGGAAGTCAGGTCGCCCGTTCCGATCCATATCTTCGTATTCAAGAACGAGAAGTCATTAAAGCGGTATGTGGTCAGCAAGGACCCCGATCATCCGACGGCCGGAATCTACATGCAAAGTACGGAAGGGAACTATGTCGGTATCAACGGGGATGCCGGATGGAGTCCCATGCGCATCATGTATCACGAGTATTTCCACTACTTCGTGCACAACAATCTCGATTTCAATCTTCCTGTCTGGTTCGACGAAGGACTTGCCGAGTACTATGAGGCATTTCAGGTGGATAAGAACAAAGTGAAGATCGGTCTCCCTGTGGAGGGGCACATATACTTCCTTCGTACCCACCCCCTGATCCCACTCTATCAACTGTTCCGGATCAATCACTCCTCAAGTGCCTACAACGAAGGTGAGAGACGGGGGGTATTCTACGCCCAGTCGTGGGCTCTGATGCACATGATTCTGTCGAACGAGGAGCTCCGTAGTCGTCTTGACGAGTTCGTCCGGTATCTGGAAGAGGAGAAAACAGTCGTCAAGGCGATCTCACGGGCATTCGCCATGGATGAAGTGGAACTGATGGCTCGCCTCGAGGAATACGTCGGGAGGAACTCGTTTTCATTCACCACATATACTTTCGATCAGATCGAGATCGATGAAACCGTTCAGGCAAGGCGAATGGAATACACCGAAGTTCTGCATCGTCTGGGTGATTTCCTTGCCCACAAGAATGGCGAGGAGAGCGAGGCTCGGGAGCATTACGAGACATTGCGCGCCCTCGTTCCGGAACATGCCGGCGCCGAGGCGGGGCTCGGCTTCGTCTGTCTGCAGGAGGAAATGTATGAAGAGGCGGCCGAATTCTTCCGGAGATCGATCGCGATCGAGGGGAGTGACTACCGGACGCACTACCTTCTCGGCAAGAGTCTGCTCGATAATTTCAGAGAGAAGAGCGCCGGGAGCGCCAGACTCGACTCCGTACCGCCGGACGTTCTCGAAGCGCGTGAGTCCTTCCAGCGGTGCATGGATCTCAACCCCGGCTTTCCCTACGCCTATTCGGGATTCGGTCTCAGTTACATGTATGGCGAAACGGAGACCGTGCCGGGTATCCAGGCGCTCCTGTACGCACATGATCTGATGCCCCACGAGAAATCAGTGGCGTACAATCTGCTGGTCCTTCTTCTGGAGCGTGGTGACCGGGAGGGGGCGGAAGAACTCCAGGCGACATACTTCATACCTCTGAATGATCCCGAATACAACCGGATCGTGAAAGAAGCGATTCTTCTGGATGACATCGATCGCGCCGAGCATCTGCTGGAGAAGGATCGTAGAGAAGAGGCACTTGCGCTCATCGATCATGTGGCGCGCGAGACGTCAGACCATCTGAGGAAGGAGCGGTTGACCCGCTGGAGCAACTCTCTCCGATCCAACATGGAAGCGAGGCAAAATGTGGATCGATACAATCGAGCGATCGAGCTGGCCAACTCGGGAGATCGGGAGGGGGCGGTCAAGCTTCTGGGGCGGGTGATCAAAGATGCGGATGACCCCAATCTCGTCGAGTCCGCCCGCAAAGTCAGGAACGATATCCGTCGATCCATGCGGGGGCGCTAACGGGGATAGCGGGATCGCACGTAGGCTGCGAGCCCCTCCGCCGCCGGTCTGTTGACACCTCACGAAGCCAGGGGTAGAGTGCCGCACATGATCGTCGATGCCCGCACACTTCCCTCCGGTGTATTGATCGAAGCCGATATCTGTATTGTCGGGGCCGGTGCCGCCGGTATCGCGATTGCCCGTGAGTTCATCGGATCCCCGATCCGGATCATTCTGCTGGAGAGCGGCGGCCTCGAATTCGATGAGCGCACGCAGGCACTCTACGACGGCGAAAACACCGGCTTTCCCTACTACGAACTCGACAAACTTCGCACACGATATTTCGGCGGAACTACGAATCGATGGGCGGGCGCATGTCGTCCCCTCGACCCGATTGATTTCGAAAAGCGAGACGCCGTGCCCGATAGCGGCTGGCCGTTCGACAAGGCTCACCTCGATCCGTTCTATGAACGTGCGCACGAAGTCTGCCAGATCGGTGAGTACGACTATGATCCCGCCAAATGGGGAAGTAACAAACACCCTCTGCTTCCGATTGATGGAGACCGGGCGATCACGGCGATGTTCCGAACCAGAGCTCTCCGTTTCGGGCAGGAATACAAAGAGGAAATCGCAGAGGCGGAGAATATCCGGTGCTTTCTCTGGGCGAATGTCATCGAGATTGAAACGGACGAAGGGGGTGAAAGTGTCTCGGCTCTTTCACTCTCCACGCTGGACAAGAAGAGATTCAGTGCTCGTGCGAGGATCTATGTTCTGGCGACCGGCGGTGTGGAGAATCCGAGGATCATGCTCGAATCGAGGTCGGGGCATTCGGGGGGCATCGGAAACAGGCACGATCTCGTGGGGCGCTACTTCATGGAGCACCTCTCGGTTCCTGGTTCCATTCTTCTTCCCTCCGACCCGGAGTTGAATGCGAACTTCTATGGAGGGGTCAGGCAGGGTGGGCAGACCGGATTCGGATATCTGACGCTTTCCGAGAATACTCTACGCGACGAAGAGCTCGTGAACATCCGCGCGTTTTTCAGCAGAAGTTCCATGAAGGATCGGGAGGCGCTTCTCTACACATCGGAAGGGGTCGGTTCAGCGGATACGATTCTGGAATCGCTTCGAAGCGGGAATCGGGAGGTCGATTTCGCGGGCCACCTGCGTAGTGTGATCGGCGATATCGATGACGTGGCGATGTTCAACTATCGAAAGTTTTTCCAGCCCGATCGGGACGATGTGCCGATATTCTATCTGTACAATCATATCGAGCAGGTGCCGGACCGGGAGAGTCGCATCGTGCTCGGCGAGGATCGGGATGAGCTCGGTTTGCGGCGTGTTCAGCTTCACTGGAAGTTCGGCGATCGGGAGAAGCGGACATTTCGGCGGGCTAATCAGATCATCGCGGAAGAGCTCGCCCTGGCGGGCATAGGAAGGACGAGGGAGATCAGGGACAACGCTTACTTCGATGATGAGCGTGTTTTTTCGAGCGGTGCGCAGGGCGAAACCGGCTGGCCTCCCGGCATGCGTGGGGGCTGGCATCAGATGGGCGCCACCCGCATGCACGAAAACCCGAAAAAAGGGGTAGTCGATCCCGACTGCCGGGTCCATGATCTTTCCAATCTCTACGTTGCCGGTAGTTCGGTATTTCCGACGAGCGGGTACACCAATCCCACGCTCACCATCGTAGCTCTGTCACTGAGATTGTCGGACCATTTGAGAAAGGAACTGGCATGATCCGCTTGGGAAATATGAGCCGTCGCCTGTTTGTGAGATCTCTGGCTGCAGTTATGGGCATTTTTTTTGTCAGACCTTCCCGGCTGTTCGGCGATACGGAACCGGCCGCCGGCCTGTCTATCGAAGCGCGTGCCGAGAAGCTGGCGAAGATCTTCACGAATCGAAACAGTGCGGCTGAAGTGGGCCGGTATTACCTTGATGCGACACCTGTTCGCCCGGATCTCTCCGAGCTCGTTCAGTCGCTTTCGTCGCCGAAGAAGGGGGACATCCTTTCTCATCTGCGCCTGAAAATCAGAGAAGACTTTGCAACGAGTCGGACGGTTTCAGTAGACGGGTGGTGTCTCTCCAGGACCGAAGCGGACCTCTGTGCCGTCGCAGCGCTGGCAGCCGGTCGAGCCTGATAGCTAACCCGGCTGTTCCATCACCTTCCGGAAGCTGGCGATCGTTTCCCGCGCCACTTTCTCCCAGCTGAATTGTGATGCCTGTTCCAGGCCCTCCCGAATCTTCTCCGCCCGAAGGCTCGAACTGTTCAGGAGGAGCGCGAGCTTTGCGGCGATATCCTGCGGGTCGTGGGGATCGGCGAGAAGCGCCGCCGTGCCGGCCACTTCCGGCATGCAACTGCAGTTTGAAGTGAGTACGGGTGTACCGCACGAAAACGCTTCGAGAATCGGAAAGCCGAATCCCTCGTAGAATGAAGGAAACAGAAGACACACCGCCTGACGGTAGAGCCCGGGAAGATCTTCATCGGGAAAGAACCCGATGAATCGGACGTGCTCTTCGATGTCCAGTTCCCGGACCAGTCCATACAAAGAATCGCTCACACCGGATTTGCTCCCCGCGATCACGAGCTTGACCGGAAAATCCGACTCCAGCCTCGCCTCGTGAAATGCGCGGATCGACCCTTCCAGATTCTTGAACGCATGTGTACCTACGCAGAGGACGTAGTGGGGGGGGAGGTGGTGCCTGGCCAGGAATGATTCACGCCCTCCCGGCTCATCCCCGGCAGCGAACCTGTCACGGTCCACTGCCAGGAGAACCACATCGATCTTCTCATCGGAAACACCGAAGTGGTTCATGACATCGTCCGCCGTATTTCTGGAATCAGTAATGATACGGTCCTTTCGAGCCGCCCATCGGAGCATGTTCTTCCAGTAATAGTGATTCAGAGTCGCCTGAATGATTCCCTTATGCAGTTTCGCTGTGTGCACATTCCGAAACGGTTCAGGATGGACGAAGGGGTGCAGATCGTGAATGGTAGCAACTGTTTTGCAGGGGGCTCGAAGTGCGACCGAATTGGATGGGAAAAAAAGGAGATCGAGACCGTCTCTTCTTGCCCTTCTTGGAAGCCCAATCTGCTGCCAGAGCTTACGGTTTCCGGCCGGGATCACTTCAAACCGCGCATGGGAGGGGTGAACCGTCATGCCGTCCGGAACTTGTCCCATGCAATAGATCACATATTCGTTTCCGGAATCGGCCCGGAGGATGTGGTTGACGAGGTTGATCGTATAGACGTTGATGCCGGAGAGGAGCTTGACACCGGTGGCATCAACTCCGATGCGCATGAGCTTCCTCCAGCCTGCGAAACACAGCCAGCGTTCCTGTCGCCGTCTCCGTCCAACTGAATTGATCCGCGCGGGCGAGGCCGAGCCGGACTTTTTCCGCCCTCTTTTGGTCGTCGGTCATGAAGCACAGGATCGCCCGGGCAAGTCCGTCCAGGTCCTCGGGGTCGGCGAGAATGGCTGCGTCACCGGCGACCTCCGGAAGCGCGCCGGCATTGGAAGCAACCACGGGTGTGCCGCTGGCGAAGGCCTCGAGAACCGGTAAGCCGAATCCCTCGTAGAAAGACGGGAAAAGAAGCATTTCCGCCGCACGGTAAAACAGCTTCATTTCACCGTCGGGCACAAAGTCGGTAAAGATCACTTCGTCTTCCAGTCCCTCTTTACGAATGGCCGTTCGTATGTCGCTCGTTACGGCTGCTTTGTTTCCGGTAATCGCGAGAAGAAGGCGCTTTTCCATCTTCTTCCGCGCCCTGGAGAACGCGCGAATCGCCCCGGGGAGATTCTTGTAGGCATGCGAGCCGACACAGAGAATGAACGGATCGCTCAGTCCGTATCCGCTTCGGAATCGGGCGAGATCCTCATCGGATCCGCTGAACCGGAACTGCTCGATATCTACCCCTTCGTAGACCACGTCGATCTTGTCCGGCTTCGTGCCGAATACGTTGACCATGTCCCTCTTCGTCGCCTCCGAGGGAACGATTACACGATCCTTGCGCGCCGCCAGCCGGAGCATGAGGCGCCAGTAGTGTCTGTTGATCCTGGATTTGATTCCTCCGCCGTGTACTTCGGCGCTGTGGGCGCGATCGAACTGCTCCTGCACAACGAAGGGATGCAGGTCATGAATGGTCACGACACTCCGGCATGGGCAGAACAGGGAGGCCGAATTGAACGGAAAGAAGAGTAGCTCGACGCCGTCCTCCGCCGACGCTCGTGGAAGCCCGAAGAGCTGAAGTATTTTTCGATTGTCGCTTCGCAGAATTCTGGTCGAGGATTGCGGTGAAAGGCGAAGCAGGTCATGAGGGACCCGGTTCCGGCAATAGATGATGTACTCGTTCTCGCCGTCAATCTCCAGAAGGTGATTCGTAACCGCGAGCGCGTAGTTGATGATGCCGCTCGGAGCTCCCTCGTCGAGCTCGGCGAATCCCGTGCCATCGATACCGATCCGCATGCGAACCGCTCCTCCGGAGTTATTGTGCTAGCGGCGAAATCGGGCGACGTACCAGTCGAAAGTTTTCTCCAGGCCTTCTTCGAGAGAGAACCTCTGCTCCCAGCCGAGAACCTGTTTCGCCTTGGTATTGTCGTACCGGACCGATGCCTGCTTCGTTCGTAATCCTGACAGGGAAGTGATTCCCTTTCTGATAAGGCCTGTTCTGGCCACCAGCTCGTACGCAGCGGTAGCCAGGTACGGCAGGAAGTAGGGCACCGACACCATTTTGGCGTCCGCTTCGGTGTATCGAATATATTTTGCGACGAACTCGCGCGAAGTGATGAGCCCGTCATCAACGAGATTGAAGACTTCACCGATCGCCTCGGGGACTTCGGCCGCAAGACGAATGGCATCTACTGTGTTTTCGACATAGGTCAACGGAAGCATATTTCTTCCGCCCCCAAGAAGCAGAAACACGCGGTCTTTCAGGCGATACCCCAGGTGGGGGGGGAAAGTATTTCCGAGCGGGCCGATCACAATGCCCGGACGAACAACAGAAGCTCCCAGCCCTCGCTCGCGCGCCGCATCGAGAACCAGTTTTTCTGTCGCGAGTTTCGACCAGCTATAGGCGCCGAGTGAACGAGTGTCTTCAGGCGGGTCAGTCTTCTCATCGATCCGCGTACTGTTCTTCAGCGTGTGCACATCATAGATCGCCAGTGTGCCGAAGTGCACGAATCGCTCCGTGCCGCCGGCGAGTGCCGCGTCGATCAGTCGCCTGGTGCCGTTAACGGTGATCTCTTCGTTCTCGCGCCAGTCGTTCGACACCGCTGCACCTGCGTGGAATATCGTACGAATGCCTTCGGTGGCCCGATCGATCAGATCCGGATCGGACAGGTCGCCAATCAGCAGATCAACATCCAGCCCGCGGAGCCGTCCGGCATGCATGCTGTTCGCTCGTACGAGAGCGCGTACTCTCACGCCATCGGCGAGAAAGCTTCGTAGCAGATGGGTGCCGATGAACCCGCTTGCTCCCGTAATCAGTACTTCAGGGGGAGTCGAAGACGGGGAAGCCACAGCCCCTGACTCCTGGGCGGGCATGGCCTCGACAGTCTTTAGCGGTTCAGGCCAGATCCGTTCTAGCAGTTCGACAACCCGCAAGCTCTTGTCCACCGAAATCGGCGCTTCTCCGCCGTTTTCGATCGCCTTATAGAACCCATTGACCACCGGTCCGATTCCGGCAGTCTTGTCCATCTTGTTGAAGGCGAATCGGTAGACGTTGGCAAACGCCCCTTTCAGATGTTGCGAAGCCTGCTTGAATCCGAAGAGTCCCCTGGTTGCCGCTTTAGGTAGTGGAGAATCCAATTGGGCAATCATCGAATGACAGGCGATATCGATGTGGAGTTGTCCTCGGGTTCCCTTCACGGTCAAGGTCGTTGTGTCCGGCTTCTCATTCAGGCTGATACTGATATACCCGAGAGGTCCCGAAGACTCGATAAGCACACGAATTTCATCCTGCCATCCTTCCGGGAGAACGCCTCGATTTTTCCCCATGACCGAAACATTCAGAATGTCAGGGAGGAACTCCATCAGAAGCGAACCGGGATGAGGCATCAGATCGTGTAGAATTCCGCCGTTCAACCTGTAGGACCAGTGGATGAACTCGGCCCCTTCTTCCACGATCACGGGGTTTCGGTTGGGATCGTATGCCTGATACGAGTCGACCGAAACGATGTCGCCGATCAGTCCTTCGCGGGTCATCCGAATCGCATCCTGAACGACCTGGTAGAAGACGGCATTATGATCGACACAGATTCGCACGTTGTTCCGGTCGGCTGCCTTGATCATTCGATCGGCGTCAGCCAGGGAGAGCGCCATCGGCTTCTCCACGAGCACATGGCACCCCCGTTCGAGGGCCATCACGCTCAAGTCTGCATGAAGCGCCGGCGGCACAAGAATATGCACCACATCGGGACTCTCCTGATCGATCATCTTGGCGGCGTCATCGTATATGTGGGGGACACTCAAATGGGTCGCCAGCGTGCGCGCCCGGGCGAGATCCCGGTCCGCAATGCCGACGATACGCGCTCCGGGGATGGATGCGATAACCGGGCCGTGGTTGTAGGCGATTAACCCTCCGCCGATGATGCCGACCTTCACGATTGAGCTCTCCTCAGTTTCCCTTCAGTTTCAGATACAGGCGGCGGAGGCGCTCCGATTCGGACAGTTTCTCGCGCCACCGAAGAGCCGTACGATAGACCGACCCCTTCCAGGAACGGCGGCGAAATTCGATGTCGAACAGCTTCCGTTCTTTATTCGCCCAAGTGTACTTGTATGGCTCGTCTCCCGTAAGGAAATCGTACTCTTTAACGTCCTGCCTGATCGCCCGGTCTACGCAGAGTGTCTGAATCGCCTTTCCCGGGCTGAGCCGGTTCAGCGCAGGATCGAAGCCTCCCTGGTAGAACGAAACGACCCCCCGGTACTGGAATGTGCAGACGGCGGCGATCGTACGTCCTTCGCCGCTCATCGTGTGGATCTCGACAAGGTCCCGCTCACTCATCAGTCGGATCATCTCCCCGAAACCCTTGCGCACATGAGATTCTGCAAAAATACCTGACTGGTTCTTCTCTCCCATGCGGGACTGATGGAGATCCATAAAGTCGTCTAGCGGCTGCGTCAATTCATTCCCTTGTGCGGCGGTCCGGAAGTCTGAGCCCAGTTTTTTCGTGAGGCGCTTCAACGTGTACCGCATGGCCCTAGCCTTCCTGCCGGACAACAGACTCTCCCAGGACTCCCATGATCGGTCGATCGCAAGATAGGGAGCAGTGTCGGTTTCCCTCTTTTCGACCTGACCGGAATCCGGGTCAAAGTATCCCCCGCCATCTATGAGCCAGGCATCTTCCCTGACCTGCCGCAGATGGATGACATCGTAGCGATTCCGGTGATCCCTGAGCCAGCCGGCGATCTTCTCGATCACACCATGGCTCACACCGTCATCCAGAATCAGGTCATTATAGTCACAGTATTTGATACAGCCGAAACCGAGAATAGATGCGGAGATCGGTCCCAGCTTCCAACGGATTTCCCCGAACGGGGCGCACCCCACAAGCAGTCCGGTCCCATCCCGTACGAGAAGAATGACCGGCCTCACGCGATCCCGCGACAACATCCAGCCGCCGAACTGAAACTCCCATGTCTGGAATACGGTCGCCCGTGGATCCCGGTCGGTCAGATCACTCCACTCGGGCCGGAGCCGGCGGAATTCCTCTTCAGAGGAGACTTCTTCGATGGTGAATGGGGGGCTCATCGTCTTCAGCCGGCGGCCGCTTTTTCGCCGGGCGGATTGACCGGAGGCAGGTCCTTGATCTTCTTCGCCGGAACACCGGCAACGATGGAATAAGGGGGCACATCCCTGGTGACGACAGCCCCGGGCGCGACGACCGATTGCGGGCCGACCGTGACTCCGGGGTAGATCACCGCGTTTACTCCGACCCAGCAGTCATCTCGAATATCGAGGTGGCCGGCAGTCATTGGAAAGTGCTTGGCCAGTAATGACCAGTTCGGATGTGACTCTCCGATCAAGACAACTCCATGGCCGATGGCGCACCGATTCCCGATGGTAATCCGCCCTTCCCACGGCATGATGACGTGCATGCCGTAGCTGATCACGGTCTTTTCTCCGACCTCGATGCCCCCCTTCCGTAGAAGCCAGAGTCTCCACCTGGGGTGGGGGCAATGAGTCGAGAAAAAAATGCAAAGCTCTTTTGCTTTTTGAGAAAGAGTCAACGGATTGCTTCTCCTCTCCCGGCTCCCCCTGCTTGGAGCCCTTTCGCCAGGCGGCCTCCCGATCCCTTGTAGCGCTCGGCAAGTATCCGACTGAGAGGTTTGCGGTTCATGCCGGGAAGGCGCCTGACATACCGGCCGTCGATCCGCACGATTCTTCGGATCGAACCTCCGGGCACGTTCATGGGAATGCGCGGGAGCACTCCCCACCAGAACGCCTTGTATCCGCATTCCTCGGCCACCTCGATCGCGCGATCGGTCCCGTCGAATTTAGGGAAGGCGAGATGGTTCACAGTTTTACCGAGCTTCCCTTCCAGTATTTCTTTCGCCGTTCGAAGATCATCTTCGATGGACATCCCCTCGCCCCGGAGCGCTCTCACTGTCGGTCCATCCGATCCTTCGAGATCGAGAGGTTCCGGCCATCGCGGAATATAGCGATGCTCGTGAGTATGAGCCTGAAAGTCGATCGTGTCCGATTCATGCATCTCCCGAATCAGCGCCCACGATAACGGGCATCCCTCTCTCACCACTTCGTCAAGATGGAACGCGGTCGCCACAAATGCAATCGCCTTCATCTTATGCTTACGAAGGAGAGGCCAGGCGACCTCATGAAGATTCCGGGCGCCGTCATCGATGGTGATCGCGACCGATCGTTCCGGGGCAGGGCTCTCACCGGTCATGTGGCGGAGGAGCGTGTCGGCATCGATTGTCGTGTAGCCGGAGTTCTCGAGAAACCGGAGATCCTCTTCGAACCGGTCAGGATCGATCACATGAAAGCAGAATGCCGGTACTGACGTCCCCAGATCGTCGGGATCGGCCCCCTTGATGAACCGGGGCATCCCCCCGCTGAGAGCGGCACGCACCTCAGGCCAGTTCTTTTCCCAGATGTTCCGGATCCGGATTGCGAATGGACTCATAATGAAGCCGGCTTCCGCGACGTCGTTTCAGGCTCCGCGCTTCAATCTCTCGAGGTCGCTCTTGACCATCATGTCAACGAGTTCGGAGAAACGAATCTCAGGCTCCCATCCGAAATCGGCGTGAGCCCGCGCGCAATTCCCGCGAAGCTCGTTCACCTCCGCCGGGCGAAAGAGATCTTCGTCGAGAATGACGTGCTTCTCCCAATCCATGTCGAGGCATTCGAATGCCGTCTTTACAAAATCACGGACGGTCCGCGTCTCACCGGTGGCGATGACGTAGTCCCGGGGCGCGTCCTGCTGCAGCATGAGCCACATGGCCTCTACATAGTCACCGGCAAAGCCCCAGTCTCTCTTGGCTTCGAGGTTCCCGAGGGGGAGTTTGTCTGCAAGGCCGAGCTTGATCTGGGCGGCGAAATTCGTGATCTTGCGCGTCACGAATTCATAACCCCGGCGAGGTGACTCATGATTGAAGAGAATGCCGCTGCATGCGAACAGGTCATACGCTTCGCGGTAATTCAGAGTCAGATGATAGCCGGCCACTTTGGATATCCCATAAGGCGACCGGGGGTGAAAGACCGTATCTTCGTCCTGGGGCGATTCCCGCGTGAGGCCGAACATCTCACTTGACGCTGCAAAGTAGAGCCGGCAGTCGGGCGTGTTCTGCTTGATGGCCGAGAGTATGTAGTGGGTGCCGTTGATGTTCGTTTCGATAGTCGAAAACTCGTCTTCGAAAGAGTAGCTGACGAAACTTTGTGCTGCGAGGTGGTAGCATTCGTCCGGCCGGACGGTCTCGACGACTTTGAACACGCTGGCGTAACTTTCGAGCGAAGCGGCGTGAAGCTTGAGGCGATCAGCGATGTGCCGGATTCTGTACATGCGGTGCTGCGGGTCTTCCAGCGCCACCCGTCGGACCACACCATGAACCTCATAACCCTTTTCGAGGAGAAGCTCGGCGAGATAGGAACCGTCCTGCCCCGTGATCCCCGTAATCAATGCCTTCTTGATTGCCATTAATGGTCCCTTTCCGGTCGACAGCTGTCCCGATCCAACGACGCCGATCCTACCATACTACCTATCGGCGTGGGGAGGAGGCCTCTCAAGGGATCGAACGGGCTAATTCGTGATATTGTGCGGAGATCGGAGGTTTTCGCTCCTCTCGAGGGCGGCTGCAGTGGAGAGTTCCAGCACCTCCTGCACTTCGTCTTCCACCCGTTTCTCATCCCAGCAGAGTTCCACCGCCATCAGATTGACACACGTCATGATTTCATCGATTCCGGGATCTTCGCCTGTTCCGATATCGGTCCGCCGAAAGAGTAGATCGGTCAGTTTCATGGCCATTTCGTGGCGTATACCATGAACGACCTGAGCCTGAATCGTTCTGCTCGTCCCGAGCGTCATGGCAAGCGTCGGATCTTCATCGAGATAGGAGAGCAGGTCGCCGTACTCCGTCCCGTAGTTTCGAACCAGGGACCGGAGTATCTCGTCCGGGATTTCGGGTGGGCATTGGGACCGGGCCGTTACGAGCAATGATTCCATGCTCTCGATGTCTCCACCGGGGAGCGGTGTCCGATCGGTCCGGCAGGCGGGCGAGCGGACACCCAGTTTCCTGCATGCCAGATTAACGGCCCGGCAGGCCTCGAAACGACCTGTGGTGTAACGCACACCGATCAGTGTGATCAACCCCTGCAATCTATCCCTTGCCCCATGATCGATGAGCTGCGATCGGTGGCCGTATTTCAGATTGACGGCGTCATCCTCATTTTCACCGAAGGGGACGAGCCCGCAGTTTACCCTGGTCACGTCGCCAATCGTCAGTTTGAGATCAGGATAGGCGCCGTTGATCTCATCCAGAAAACCGTGGAGATCCTCGGCGCTCATTTCGAGCGAGTCGGGGTCACCTTGATAGACCTTGTGCCATACACCGACCAGCGTGTAGTTCCGCCAGGGCACGAGGAACAGGTGCCGTTCACCCCGGCCGACGATCGCCTCGGGGTCCTTCGTCGCCCCCTGAACCGCCACAGCGAAATCGTGTTTGAAAAGCCGTCTCCCGATGACGAAACAGGCGTCTCGCGAGTAAGGCCCGACGGGGGCCGATTCCTTTTCGAGACCTCTTTTCAGCAGATGTTCGGAATAGGGGCCGGCAGCGTTGATCACGCATTTTGCCCGTATTTCGAACTCGTCACCTGTGAGACAGTCCCGCACCCTCGCTCCTTTGATCCGGTCATCATCCTGCACGAATGAAAGCGCTTCGACGTAGTTCGCAACCACGGCACCCTCATCGAAAGCGCTCCGAACTACTCCGAGAACGAGTCGGGTAGGGTTGTACATCTGGCCGTCACAGAAGACGGCGGAGCCTGTCAGTCCGTCCGGTTTCAAGCCGGGAAATAGCTCGAGCGTTTCATCCCGGCTCATGGAGCGACAGTTCGGGATTTTCCGTTCGGCGGAACGAATACCCCGGTTCCGATCGAGAGTCAGAAGATCGTAGAGCGCCATCCCGGTGCGGAGAAATGCCTTGCCCCTAAGGCCGTGCCCGTAGGTTGGAATGACGATAGGTAACGGCTGAACGAGATGGGGGGCGATCCGTAGAAAGGCCCGACGTTCCGCGCTTGACTGTCGGACGCGAAAAACATCCCCATGCTGAATATAACGGATGCCTCCGTGGACCATCTTATAGGAGTGGGCGGATGTCGCCGAGGCCCAGTCCTGCCGTTCGATAAGCGCGGTCGAGAGCCCGCGCTGTGCCGCGTCCCACGCGGCACAGGCGCCGAAAATTCCCCCGCCGATTACGAGCAGGTCGAACTCATTCGATTCCAGTCCGCTCACATCCCTTTTCAAGAGGTTCTCCCGCGAATCATTTCCTCGAAGATCTCCTGGTGCCGTTCGGCGCATCGATCGACATAGTACTCCCGGACGTGCCGGAGATTGAAGCCGGAACATTCTCGCCGCCATCCGTCATCCACCTTCAGCTTTTCGACCGATCCCACGAATTGATCAAGGTCTCCGAGGGGGACGAGCGCCCCGGTCTTCCCGTCTTCCAGGAAATCGGTCTGACCGCCGTTGTCGTAGCATGCGATCGGCAGACCGCAATGCATCGCCTCGAGAAAGACAAGTCCGAATCCTTCGTGCAGAGTTGTCGAGACATAGATATCGGAGGCGGCGAGTAGCTGATACTTCCGCTCGTCGGTCACAAAACCGGTCAGCATGATCCGATCCTCCACGCCGATGCGACGGGCCATGTCTCCCAGTTCACCGAGAAGCGGGCCGTCACCGACGATCACGAGAAGGTCCCGGGGATCATTCATCTTCTTCAGACTTTCAATCAACCCTTCGAGCCCCTTCCGTGGAATGAGACGGCCGATGGTGATCATCACGAAACGATCATCACCGATCTCAAGTTGCTTGCGCGGAATTTCGTTCACTTCCGGAGGGACGATCCCGAGTGGAATCACGTCGATGGGACGTTCCACACCATAGTATTTGCGGGCATTCTCCGCGGTGTTCTGTGACTGGGCCAGCAACCGATCGGCCCGGTGCAGCAATCGGCGCACCATCCCCCGCACCACGGGGAGCTTGTGAGGTGACAGTCCCTTGGAAGGGTCGTAGAGGTCGCCACCATGCAGGCTGAGCGCGTGGGGTACGCCGTACTTCCGCGCGACAATGTCCGCGCTCGGTGAAGAGGGAACGGCGAAGTGGGAGTTGATCAGGTCGAACCGATTCGCCTTCATGAGCTGCTTCGCTTTTCGGAGGCTGGCAGGAAAATATGTCAGGAGCGAAGGGATCGTTGCCGTGGCCAGTTCTTTTCGAAACAGGACAGGTACTCGGTAGATCTTCTGGTTTCCAACTTGCTCGTATCGATCGAGGCCCTTGAAATGAGTCGTTATTATCGTGATTTCATGAGTCTTGGCGAGTTCATCGTAAATATCTTTGAATACGACGCCCCCTCCACCGCCGAGCGGGGGGTATTCATAGTTGATCGCCAGAATCTTCAAAGCAATCCTTCTGCTCGATAACCTTCTATCGTATTCGCGATTCCCCCGGCCAGGGAGAACTTCGGCTGATAGCCGAGTTCGTTACTCGCACGGGCAATATCGAAGTGCTCGTCATGCCGGAAGAAATCGAGTCTCCTCCTATAGAGCGGAGGCTGGATTCCCAGTGGTTTGCATGTGAACTCGAGTACCATGGCGAGAATATTCATCGGAAGAAACGGCACTCGGATGATCTTGCATGTCGTGCCGAGTTGCCTGGCCAGCTCGTCGACCAGATCGTTTAAAGCAATCGGTTCGCCGCCGGCAATGTTATAGACTCGGCCGATCGCCTGCTCTTTCGTAGCCGCCAGCAGGAATCCGTCCACCATGTCGGCAATATGAACGAGATCGTGGCGACCCGTTCCGCTCCCCACAATCAGAAAGCGCCCTTTCTTGACCATGCGAAAGAGCTTAAGAAGCCGGCCGTCTCCCGGTCCGTACACTGCGGAAGGTCGTACGGCTGAAAGGGGAAAGTCATGCTGTCGGGCGAACTGGAGAGCCAGCTTTTCAGCCTCCAGTTTGGTCCTCTGATAGATGTCTTTGGGCCGGCATTCCGAGTCTTCATCGGTGGTTCGGCCGTGATGGGGGCCGACCACGCCGCTTGTGCTGCAATAAACAAAACGGGAGACACCCTCTTCGCGGGCCGCTTCGAGCAGGCGCTCCGTGGCGCTTACGTTTACCTCCCGGAAGTGGGAGTCCGGGACGTTCGCTTCCCGCATGGCCGCGGCAATATGGTAGACGAGATCGACTCCAGCGAGCGCCTTCCTGCACATCTCGCTGTTCGTCACGTCGCCGACAATTACCTCCGCCCCTTTCGCGGCAATCGCTCTGCTGTTCGCCGATTCCAGATCGGTCGCCTCTTTGGCGAGGACCCGCACACGATCCCCTGATTCCAGATGGCGAAGGGCGAGAGAGGAGCCCAGGAACCCCGTACCGCCGGTGATCATTACTTGCGACAAACTGCGCCTATCTTTTTAGTGAAGATGGATGCCGATTTCCCATAGAGTTTGAATAGAATCCGGAACGAAAATTCAAGAATGGCCGTAACGGCGAGGCCGACGTAGTTCAATGGATTGGCATAGAACACATAGAGCTTGAGCGGGAAGGGACGGATCTCGCGAAAACCGGCAAGCTCCAGAGTCTGTTTGAGGCTGTACTCGGTAAACGTATTGAAGTGATCGATATTCTGGGAGAGCGCTTCGGCGCCCGTAATCGGGTTCGCCCCGTTCAATCCATAGACGATCAATGTGCCGTTCTTCCGCATCGCCAGATGACAGAGTTTCAGAAACTCGATCTGGTCTCCTTTGGTCAGGTGATTCAACTCCTGCTCGCAGATGATGACATCGAACGCCTGCGCTTTCCCGCTCACAAATGGGAACGCTTCCTCTACGCGACAGGGAAGGCTCCGCTTTTCCGCGTGCTTGATCTTGTCAGGGTCGGAATCGATGCCGAGAACAGACGTGTATCCCTGGTCACCGAGCAGTTTTACCAGATAGCCCGGCCCGCAGCTCACCACCAGAATATCGGAATCTTTTTGGCCCGGGATATGAGGCAGGATGTTGACCCTATAATATTGATAGAAAGAGCTGTAACCCTTTTCAACGTTTTCCGGAGCCTGCCAATAGGAATCGAAAGGCTCGATTCGGGCCGACAGTTTCTGCTTGATATCAGGGGACGCCTGGTCAGTCATATTCCTCTCCATTCCCTTCCGATTCTAATGATCGGGCGGAAGGATGACAATCTTCAGGATCGAAGTGCTCCGATGAGAATAGCGAGCCATCCTGCGAGAAATGCCATCCCGCCGAGGGGGGTAATAGCGCCAAAGGCGCGTACCCCGGTAAATACAAGGGCATAGAGGCTTCCTGAAAAGAGCAGAATGCCGGCTGTGAAGAGTCCTCCCGCCCAAGCGGGCCAGGGGGCGGCCAGGCGACTGGCCAGGAGTGCCGTCAGCAGGATAGCGAGAGCGTGTGCCATCTGGTAACGTACCGCCGTATCAAACACGGCGAGCATATCTGTGGTGAGTTTTCCTTTGAGCGCATGGGCGCCGAACGCACCGGCGGCAACAGCGAGAAAAGCGAACGCCCCACCGGTAACAATAAAGAACCGTTCCATCATCTGATCCTCCTTCGCAGATGGTAACATTCAGTCGTCAGAGATAGTATCCCCTCTTGCAGGAGGTAGAATGGGAACCTATCCCTTTTATCTGGTAGACGCTTTTGCCGCCGGCCCGCTTCAGGGAAATCCCTGCGCCGTTCTCTTCGACACGGAAGAAATGAGCGCGGAGATCATGCAGGCGGTCGCTCAGGAGATGAATCTCTCGGAGACCTCTTTCGTTCAGCGGTCGAATGTAGCCGACTTCCGGGCGCGCTATTTCACTCCCTCTGCCGAGATTCCCCTCGCCGGTCATCCGACGATTGCAACCACGTGGGCGCTGATCGACTCGGGGCGGCTGTCGATTGGGATTAAGCGGACGAGCTTCACGCTCGAACTTCAGGATGGACCGATCCGGATTGATATCGATGGGCCGGCGCCGGTTCGAATCACCATGGAACAGAGGAGCCCGGAGTTTCTGAGAGAATATCCTCCGGAGGATGTGCTCCCAACGTTTGGGCTGGAGCCGGATGCCGCCCTTCCCGGTGTTCCCATTCAAACGGTGAGCACAGGAACTCCTCAGATCATGATACCGGTCCGCACGATCGATGAAGTGAGACGAGTACGTGTCGACTGGGACGGGCTCGCCCGGCTCAAAGAAAACGGCGACTTTTTCAGTGCTCATGTTTTCTGTCTCGGTGGGGCGACCGAAGAGGGCCACACTTTCGCGAGGCACTTCGTTCCCCCTCCATTGCCGTTCGAAGATCCCTTTACCGGGTCGGGGACAGGAAATATGGGGGCATGGCTCTGGCATTACGGAGTCATCCGCGAACCTGTAATTGTGGCTGAACAGGGTCACGGCATGAACCGTCCCGGCCGGGCGTTTGTCGAGGTGGTGGGCGACCGGAATTCCATTGAGACTGTGCGAGTCGGCGGAACTGCCGTGACCATCGTGCGGGGCGAGGTAACGATATGAAGGCTTGGGGCGCGATGGCCGGTGTGCTGCTGATGGTCTTGTTTCCGGCGTCGGTGTTGGTGGGGGCCGCGCATGCGGACGGGACCGATACTACAGGGCCGCCCTCACCTGCGGTCCGATGGGGTCTGTCTCTCTCACTGAACGCGGCCCGTCTCAATCCGAACGAAGTCCCCGATGACTTCGAATTCTCCAATCGATCCCGATTTGCGGGCGGCCTTCTGATGGAACGGGTGATCGCACGCAATACCGGCGCCGTCATTTCTCTCACAAGCGGTCTTCGGTTCGATAGCCGGGGCACCAACCTCAACTCGGAACGAACGGCGGGCTCCACAGGCCTCGGGCAATTGATCGAGACCTGGTCACTGCAATATTTCGTGATTCCCCTTCATCTAAAGATGATATTCGGAGAGGAGCGAGCCCGGCCATTTCTCTCTTTCGGGGGTGAACTCGGTTTCCTGCAGTCGGCGGAGAGGGAGTTCAATCTGGTGGAGCCGACAGTAGGAGGGGGGCAAATCGGATCATCCGGGACCGAAGATACTCGATCGATGCTGCGTGGTGTCGACTACGGCGCCCGGCTCGGCGTCGGCCTGGAGTTCCCCGCCGGATCCCACACCGGATTCATCGAATTTTCCGCCGTCGTCAGCCTCGAAAACATCGTCGACAAACAGCTCGACCTCGAAGAATGGGGCCCCGTATCCGATGACCTGGAAATGCGAAACCGGGCCATCACTTTTACTGCCGGATTTTTTCGCTAGGCGGGAACTCGCTCTGCACTCATCGAAACAGGCTCTTGATCTTGCCCCATCCGATCCTGCTTATCCCCGTTGAACCGATCTGGACAGATCCGTCCACTGAGCTGCTGAACAGACCGGACTCGAGACTGGAATTCATCCAGCCGGATAGATTCAAGTCGAGCCGTATACTCGCCAAGGCTTGGTCGACAGCGGCATGATAGGTAAATGTATGAAACAGCCGGGGCAAGCTCACAGGGTTGGAGAAGGAGAAGTCCGTTGCACTGAGACTCTTGCAAGGCCCTGGAACCCACATAGGGCTCACTGTCCAAGTCGCCGGCAAGTTACTGGCGGCCCCTTGAAACTCCAGAGCTCCATCGATATTGCAGAGCGTAATTCCTGCAGAAATGATTGGCGTGGGACCAAGAACCCATACATCGACAGAAATAATCTCTCCGACAGCCACTTGAATCGTATCAGGGCCGTTGCCGACCACGCCGTCGAGATCGAGTTCGCCGCTAACCTGGCCGTTCGCCTCGCCGAACATCAAAGGAATAGCGAGTGCCGGTAGCCAAAGAATTCGCGGGCATTTTCCATGACCAGACATGATCAGTTCGCATCCTCGATCGAAACTGCAATCCTTACATACCATCATATCATGTTTCTCACCTAACTGCTGGACTGGCGGCGGACGTAGTCCTGACCCATAAAAACCCAGCCTGCCTAAGCAACCTTCCTGATTAGACCACGATAAGTCGGGTGAAACCTTGATGGGAGAGGGGAACCCGGCATGAGCGACCAGAATAGAAAAGAGACGTTGGGACGGGCGGTTATCGCACTGTTCGTTCTGACCGGATTGTTCGGCGGTGCTATCGGTCGCGGCTGTGATGCCGAGGCAAGGAAGATCGCACCCGGCACGAACCCTGCACCCGCTCTCACGATCAAAGAAGCGCCCACTTCCCGTCCCGACATTCGCTGCGTCTGGTCCTGCAAAGACGGCAGCCGGGTCGCCGTGGGCGATCGCGGTCTGATTCTGATCCATGACGGAGAGCGCTGGCAGCCATCAGCAAGCGGTACGAAAGAGAATCTACTCGGTGTTTGGGGGACGTCAGGGGGTGACGTCTACGCAGTCGGCCACAATGAAATTTTTCTTCATTATGACGGCGCGGGCTGGAGCCCCGTCCCCCTCGACCGCTCTTATCGATACGGTCAGTTCAACGCCGTCTGGGGCAGCTCCTCGACTGATATTTACATCGTGGGCGGCAACCGGGAGCTGCTCCACTTTGACGGCGTTCGAATCGAGCCCCTTTATCTCGGCGCGGGGTTCGAAGATCTGCGCGCCGTCTGGGGCACTTCATCCGACGATGTCTGGGTCGCAGTGAACGACGAACTTGCCTGGCGATTTGACGGCCGGGAATGGCGGCAGGCCACCCTCTAGCCCAAGCAAGAAGACTTCCCCCGATCCCTCCATCGCACGTATACTCCACTCCCACATCCCGATATTCAATCAAGCCTGCAAGGGAGTCCTACGTGAACCGAGATGATGCGCTCGCTCTCGTTCGAGAGCACACCAAGAACGAAAACCTGGTCAAGCATATGCTCGCCGTGGAAACCGTGATGAGGGCCTACGCTGAGAAGTACGGTGAAGATGCCGAGAGGTGGGGAATTACGGGTCTGCTCCATGATTTTGACTACGAAATGCATCCGAATGACGAACGAAGTCCGATTGAAGAACATCCGTCGTGGGGCGTGGCGCTTCTGCGGGAGAAAGGCTACCCGGAAGATATCTGCGAGGCCATAATGGGTCACGCCTATTACACGGGGACGCCGCGCGAGTCATTGATGGCGAAAGTGATGTTCGCTTCTGATGAGCTGACCGGCCTGATCACCGCGGTCGCTCTCGTCCGGCCGTCGAAACAGCTCGCCGACGTGAAGGTGAAATCGATCAAGAAGAAGTGGAAGCAGAAGGCGTTCGCCGCCGGCGTCAACCGGGAGGAGATCGTCGAAGGTACGGAAGCACTCGGCATCGACCTGGATGAGCATGTCGGATTCGTGCTTGATGCGATGAAGGCGAACGCGGACGCCTTAGGACTCTAGCCCGGGCTAGCAGCCCGATTCCGCCTGTCGCGTCAGATCACTGCTCACTTTTGAAGGCTGCGCGGGCCGGTACCACTTCGCCAGACGCTTGGGGCTCACACCGAGCGTGTACGCCATAGCAAGTGCCAGGTTCCGCCCGGTAGCCGCCAGATACCCTTCGCGAACCCAGCGCCGGTCACTCACGCCGACCGGAAGACCGAGGACGATCGTTCGACCTCGCTTCTTCAGTCTTCGGTAGAACTCGAAATCCTCCATGATCGGGTACGCCGGAAAGCCGCTCATCTCTTCGAACACGTGGCGGCGAACGAAATAGGCCTGATCCCCGTAGGGAAGATGAAAGAGGCGGGATCGAATCGCGACACCCAGCTCCAGCAGCGGCTTGTACCAATGATTGCCTACGAGTGAGAACCGAAACGCTCCCCCGACGATTTCCGGATCGAGAAGTGTCTCCCGAATCTGCTTCAAACTCTCCCGGTGGACGCTCGCATCCGCATGAACGAACCAGAGCGTTTCGCTCTTCGCTATCGCGGCGCCGGCGTTCAACTGAACACCCCGCCCCGGATCGGCCGAAACGAACGCCGCCCCGTTTGCCAGGCTGACCGCTTCCGCGTCGTCACCGCTCCGGCCATCCACAACGACGATCTCTGTGTCGCCGAACTTCGCACGCAGATCGGTGAGCAGGACTGCGAGCGCGGCGGCGTCATTCAGGACCGGTACAATAATCCCGACGGTCATTGGTTCAATTCCCGATCGTCCTCAGGCAAGGGGTCGATAGCGGGAGTAAGGCGGGAGGGGAGCGGTGCCATCGCTTTGTCCAGCATCCGTTTGGCCAGAACGGCGAGAAGGACGACCGCCGTTGTTGTGAGAACCAGTCCCGCGATCATCACCCATGGTTGAAGCGCCTCCTTGTCCATTCGCCCCGCTGCCACATCTGCCAGTGTCTTCATGAGCGTTCCGACGTAAACGTAGAGGAGCGATACCGGGAAAACTCCGATCAGCGTCGCGCCGAGGTAGTCGCGGAAACGGACGGATGTGAGGCCGTACATGTAGTTCAGTAGGTTGAATGGAAAGATGGGGGACATTCTGGTCAAGAGAACGATAGTGAAGCCATGGTGCTTGGCCGCACGATCCAGTCGCCGGAAACGTTGTTTCCGACCGACTTTCGCTCGGATCCACCCGCGTGCCGCCGTGCGTCCGACAAAGAAAGCAATCGACGCGCCCATTGCTGACCCGATTGCCGCCACGAGGGTTCCTTCCATAAGACCAAACAGGAACCCGCAACCCAAAGTGAGAGGTGTGCCTGGAATCGAGAGGACGCAGCACAATACATAGGAAAGCACCATTACGACGGGGCCGAGGGGCCCGAGAGATTGCACCCAGGCGAGCAGAAATTCGGCTCCGATAGCCAGGTGCTTGCCGAACACACCGATCAGAATGCCGAGCAGGAGGGCTGTGGCGAGTCCGATCTGGATGGGAACGCGGAACCGCTTCATCTGTTTCCTCAGTCGGCCGCGATACTACTCTTGAGGCCTGGGTTTCGCCCGGAAAAAGAGCGATTCAATCCAGGTGCCGAATTCCTGGCGTTGCCTCGAAGGGGAACGGATCAGATCATCCCCGGCAAGACGGAGGGTCTCTCGATCATCGACGTCATACCACTCAGGGGCGACACCCACTGAGAGATCGTTCCGATGACACACCTCCGTCAGCTCATTATACACAGTCGGACTGCTCCAGGTGATGCGAGCGAGCCGGGGGAGAGCGCAGGACGTGGCGATAGCCCATACGCCCCCATCACGCGAGGGCCCGAACGCTGTGTCGTATTCATTGAGCATGTCGGCGATTTCCGTCAGAAAGTAGGTTGGGAGGGAAGGGGAGTCGGAGCCGATGAAGATTACCTGCTTCATGTCGAGGTCCGCCAGTTCGCTGTAAGTTGCACCAAGGCGCGCACCGAGGTTCTTATCGCTTACCTGGGGCACGATTTTCGTTGCAAACGGGAACTCCCGCTCAGCCCATTCCGAGTCCGCCTGTTCGGAGGGGCAGATGATCACTCGATGGGTTTCTGCGAGAGGGAGCAGATCCGTTCTCAGGAGCCGTAAACAGCCCTGGTAAAAGCGAAGTGCCGCCTCATCACTGATTTCAGCTGCGAGTCGTGTCTTGACCCGGCCCAAAACTGGTTTCCTGCAATACACGGCAAAGACCGGGTTTTCAACCCGGTCCCGTATCGGTTCCTCAGCCATCGATATCCTCTGTCGAGCCGGCGCGATCCGGCCGGCCCGGTTGTTTATCTCACCTGCTAGCAGCAGCTTCCTGCGCTGTCATCCGGGCTGCAACAGCTGAAATCGGGATCGGCCTCACGGGTGGGATCGGTAATCAGGAACATCCCATCATACGGTTGCCTGGAAAGCTTGGCCGCCGTGTCCGTACAGATTTCGACCGGTGCGTTGCGCGGGAACCAGTGACCTTCCTCGTCAGCCACCCCGCGGAAAGGCCCCTTATAAATAGCGGTCTGGCCATTGAATACGCAGCCCGCCTTCTTCTCGAACTTGTAACCCCGAACCGTTACCGAATAGAACTTGTGGCCTTCCACCTCTTTCCAGAATGAGCGGGCAAGAACCTGGACACCATAAAACCCTGCTCGCTCCATATAGGCGATCAGTTCCTCTTCGGTGAGGGCACCGCTGATACATTCACCCCAGAGCCGCGGGTCCTGGCGCTGATGGACCGGCACCTCTTCCTGCGATACGATATCGGAAATCACCATGCGTCCGTTGTCTTTCAGGATGCGCCAGATTTCGCCGAGTACCTGCTTCTTGTCGGGCGAAAGATTAATCACGCAGTTCGACGTAACGAGATCAACGGCTCCATCTTCAACGGGAACGTCTTCCAGGTAGCCTTTCTTGAACTCCGTGACATCGTAACCCAGATTCCCGGCGACCACACTCTTCGCTTCATCGGCGACTTCGAGCATCTGATCGGTCATGTCGATCCCGATCGCCCGTCCGGAAGGACCGACTCTTTTGGCCGCCCGAAAAACATCGATGCCCGCGCCGCTCCCGAGGTCGAGCATCGACTCCCCTTCCCGGAGTTCGGCGACTTCGATCGGTGAACCGCAACCGTAATAGCGCTCAATCACCTCGCTCGGAATGTGAGCGAGATCATCTTCACTCGGTTTAATTGGACAGCAGAGATCCTCCTGAGGCTCCTCGGCGGCGTCGCCGTAGAACTCGCGCACCTTTTTTCGGGGCGCGTCAAGATCCCAGGATCGGACACACTCGGACGCGCTCGTAATGACGTCGGCGAGCGCCTCTTCCAGCGCGCAGTGAGCGCCGCCGTCACCCATGCCGGTGATGATAACGGGCGCGTTGTATCCCGATTTACCATTCGATACGAGTTTGCTCCGTTCCGATGCCAGGTCGTTCATCGCGCCATAGATCAGAGACTGGTGAAGTTCGCAGTATGGGTCATGGGCGTTAGTCGATCCGCCATAGAAGTAGGCGTGCTCGATATCGCCGCCGCCGCAGATGAACTTGATCGGGCATGTCCGGCAGATCTCTTTCGTTTCGACCGAAGTTTCGCGGAAGCGCTTACAGACCTCGCTCGATCGGAGAATCTCCTCGAGGCTCTCCTCTGTAATGTCGCCGCATACGAGATCGGGAATGTTGGCCATCGCCGCGGATGGATACACTTTTCCGTCGCAATAGACGCAGAGATTCTGGACACCCGCACTCGCCAGGTCCCGCTTGGTGTGAGCCGGGTAGCGGAGGCGGGTTTTGTGTGATTCATAGTTGTCGATCGATACGCCGACTTCGCTACCCATCTTGATTGTATCGCGGACTACTGTTGTCAGTTCATCATTCGTCGGCCCGGCAAAGCCCTCATCGAGGGCGCGGCCCCGGCGATGGAGCCAGAGCAGATGATGATTCTTAACGCCGAGATCCGCTGCAAGCTCCGTGACTCGCGGGATGTCTCCTGCATTCGTCTTTGTAATGGCTGTCGTGATCGTCGGATTGAGGCCGGCCTCTACCGCCTTCCGGATTCCCTCGGTGATTTTCTCGAAGCTTCCCTTACCACGAATAGGGTCATTCAGCTCAGGCGTCGAACCGTCCAGACTGATCTGCACCGCGAATCGTTCGAGGTCATAGTTTCGAAGCCTGGCGAGGCGATCCTCAGTGAAGAGCATGCCGTTCGTAAGAATGGCGAGATCCGCATTCTGGTCGGAGAGCACTTCATCAATCAGCTCGAATATGTCCTTCCGCATGAAGGGCTCGCCGCCTGTGAAGTAGAATCGCTCACACCCGAGGTCACGTGCCTGGCGTACGACGTCGATCAGCTTTTCCATCGGGAGTCCGCGATCTTCGTCCGGTCCTGAAGAGACGAGGCAATGGGCGCATTGCAGGTTGCACCAGTTGTTCGTGTGGATCCAGAGTTCCTTGAGCGACACGCCGGATAGAAATGTCGCGCGCCCGGGGTAGGCGGTGCTCTCCGCGAGGTCAGCATCGCCGTTGGTCGTTCCCGGCACGAGCACCTTCTGCCTGATCGCATCGCGGGTCAGAGTTTCTACATGCTGCCATGCTTTGGCGAACTCATAGCCCGTTCGTCCCGCGTAGTCACCCACGACTTCGCCGAAATTGCGGGATCCGTCGAATCGTTCCAGGATCTGCTTGGCGTTTCCGTCGAGCGCAAGCCAGTTCGGCCCGTCCCGGTCGATCAGGATATTTAATTCCCCGCCGTTCCTGCTCTCGAGGTCGATCAGGCGGAGGCGGGTCTCATTGGTAATGCTCGATATTTTCATGGCGTTCCGGTCCCTTTGTGTTTCGATCATAATTCGAACGATCTTATAGGAATTAGCTTCTTTTTTGCAGAGATTTGATGATTCGTGCTTCTGACTCGGATGAGAGCTCAGCATCACCTGTCGGGGCATTTCGCCTGATCCAGTCAAGCTGTCTCGCGTACACGCGGCAGGCCTCGCAGAGGACGCCGTGATATCGGAGCTGAAACCGCTCCCGAAGGCTGAGCGGGCGGACGAGGGACTCCGCGCTGAGCCGGGTAACATTCCTGCACGACCCCAGTATTCGATTCATGAACCACATTAGTAATAACACCTCCACCTGGTTGATGAGTCTCATCAAGGGGGGGCATCTTACACAGAGTGCTCGGTTTTAGCCTCCTGATAGTAGCGGAGGGAGGTCCGGAGGAGGGCGGCCACGATAGGGCCGATGATCAGACCGGGCGCTCCGAGGACAAGCAGCCCGCCGACAGTACTCACGAATATCAGAAGCTCGTGCATACTCGTCCCCCGTCCGATCAGAATGGGTCTGAGTAAATTGTCCGCGGTGCCGATTACGAGCAGGCTCGTGGCGAGAACGATCACTCCTGAAATCGTGTGGCCGCTCAGGATGAGACCGATCCCGGCGGGGAGCAGGATGATCTGCACTCCCAGTCCGGGAATGATTGACAGCAAAACCATGACTACGGTCCACAGGAAGGGGGTCGGCACGCCGGTTGCCCAGAGGAGCAGGCCGCCGAGTCCTCCCTGGACGATCCCGATCGCCATCGTCCCCTTAAAAATAGCGAGCGAGGTGGAGTGGAACTGATCGAGCAGTTCTCTCGTTCGGCTGTCTTCGAACGGGAGAACATCGATCAGCCAGCGGAGGAACCGCCTGCCATCCCGATAGCCGAAATACAGGCTGTAAAGAAATGTCACGAGCGTGAGCAGGAAGCCGGCCAGGTTGGAGAAGGAACGAGTGAAGAGGGAGATCATGATCTTGACCGCTTTGGTCGCAGCCTGCTGCACTTTCTCTCCAATATCCGTGACGTTTACCGGTACGCCGAGGACCTCGATCTGCTCCTCCGCCACTACCTGATTCCATAGCGATTCGATGGCCGGGAGAAAATCCTGGATCAGTTTACCTTCCGGATCCAGGTAACCGCCCAGGTCGCTCGCCACAAGAAAACCTGTGCCCGTGAGCGGTATGACAACGATCAGGAAAATCGCTGCTACTGAAATGGCGGCGGCAAGGCTTTCGCGGCGCTTTGTCAGACGGAGAAAGCCGTCATAGAGCTTGATGCTCAACGTCGCGACAATGAATCCGAGGAGCAGACCGACAACGAGGTCGCTGATAAGATAGAAGAAAAAGACGAGCAGAATCAGCGCGAACAGAATGATCGGCGCTGGAAAAGATCTGGTAACCATGGGGAATCAATGAGCGATTCGATCGGGAAAGTCAAAGAAAAAGGCGGGCGCTGACGTGAGCGCCCGCCTTGATTTTTCGGTCGGATTGAGCCGGGCCTAGCCCTCGCCCTCGCTCCGGGCGTACCAGATCACACCCCTCTTGATTTCGTCGGCTTCACCCTCGGTTTCAAAAAACGTGACAGTCATCGTGTCGTCGCCGGTCTTTTCGGTCACAATCCTCTGTGTCTTTTCCGTGCGTGTCATGGGATCAACATACGGATCGGAGTAGGATACGATCTTCCCGCAGTTATCGGAGCACTCACCCTGGTATGTGAGAATGATCGTACCCATATTATCTATCCAGGTATCAACGTGCTTCCCGGCCAGGATGTCGAACCCTGAGAGGCCGTATCCTTCAAATGGCATGCCCATCATTCCCGGGCTCTCCGCGTGCTGCGTCAGGAATCGGCCACCGAGGATTAACTCCTGTGTGGCTGTTCCGGTCCAGGCGATCGGATCGGCGCCCGGTTCCGTGTACCATTCGCCTTTGATATCCCATGTCCCGACGCCGGCCTTCATGGACTCGTGATGGGGTCCCGGGCTGGAAGCTTCCATCCATTTGGCCATCATTTCCTCCTCGCTCCCAAGGTCCTCATCTCCTGCAAGGACCGGTGATACGAGCAAGACGGCCAATCCGAATGTTGCGGCGCTGATCAAAGTACTCCTACGGATCATCATTTCTTTCCTCTCGTTGAACTTCCGGGTACTGGCGGTTCTCCTGCTGGGTGCGTCTCAAGAGCAGGCTTGTGCGGCAGGAACAAAAGGGCAATGTAAGGTTAGCCCGGCCGGGGGTGGGCGTCAAGAGGCGCCTTCCCTTCCCAAAACCGCCACCATTGACGGGAGATCCATGATTGTGGGATCTTCTTGAGTCCCCCTGACTCCCATCATTTCTTGAACCACTGACCCCGAGCAGCCGGACGCCAGGCTAGGAGGCGATAACGATCGTGAAGGAAAAAGTAACATCCGGGCACTGGAAGCGAATCAGAGCCGGACTTCTATCCCTGATTCTGATCGTGGCAATTGCAGCAGTTGCGTTACCACTATCAGGATCGGCCGAGGATGAAGCCGGAGCTATAGTGGCAGCTGTTTCCCGTGATGAGATTCCCGACAAGTACAAATGGAATGTGGCCGCACTCTTTCCGAACGACGACGCCTGGGAAGACGAGTACGAGAGATTGCAGGAGGCGCTCGAAGAGCTCCCCGAATTCGAGGGAACACTGGCGAAATCCGCTTCCAATCTAGCCGACTATTTTGAAAGACGAGACGCTCTTTTGCAGCAGGTCGAGCTTCTCGGCATGTACGCATCGCTCAGGAGTGACGAAGACACGCGAGTCGGTCACTACCTGGACATGGATACACGGGGCGAAAAGCTGAGCAGCAGCTGTAGTGAGTCGATCTCCTGGGAAGGACCCGAGATCGCGGAAATCGACCGGGCGACACTGGAACAGTTCATCGAGCAGGAGCCACGGCTGCAGACCTACCGGCACTATCTCGATAACAAAGTGCGTTGGCGTCCTCACATTCTCTCGACTGAAGAAGAAGAGCTGATCGCCATGGCGGAGAGAGTACTCGGATCGTCCGCCGCGATAGCCGGCCAGCTTCGGAACGCCGACATGGGAAGCGATTTTCCGAGCATTATCGATGAGGCGGGCATCGAGGTGAAGCTGACGCCGGCCCGATTCGAAAAATACCGTACATCGAAGGACCCTCGTGTAAGACGGGATGCGTTTGCCGCCGTCCTCACCACATACGCGGGAAAGAGCAATACACTCGCCGCGGCGCTTGCCGGAGCTGTCGAGTCCCACATCTTTCTGAGCCGTGCCAGGGGGTTCGATTCATCGCTCGACCGCGCGCTCTTCGCCGGCAATGTCCCGACGGAGGTCTATCGAAATCTTCTCGCGACGGTAAAGGAAAACATCGGACCGGTGCACCGCTACGTCTCTCTTCGAAAGAGGGCCCTCGGTCTCGATGAATTGCACTATTACGATCTTTATCCGTCCCTCGCCGAAAACCCCCGGGGCGATGTTCCCTGGGAAGATGCCGTATCAATGGTTCTCGATGCCGTATCGTATCTCGGCGACGATTTCGTTGCCGAATTGAAGAGCGGCCTGGCGGCCGGATGGGTCGATGTCTTCGAGAATGAGGGGAAGCGTCCGGGCGCCTATTCACATGGCACCAAGGGAAGCATGCCCTATATCCTCATGAACTACGGAAGAAACATCAACGGCGCCTTTACGCTGGCTCACGAAGCAGGCCATTCGATGCACACGACGTATACATCACGAAAGCAGGACTACGTCAATTGCAACTACTCGATCTTTGTGGCCGAAGTCGCGTCGACCGCACTCGAAGCGCTTCTTCAGCACAAGATCAGCAGCGAGAGTGAAGGGCAGGACAAAGACGCCCAGATCTATATGCTGGATCGCTTCATCAGGGACATGATGGGGACAATGATACGGCAGACGATGTTCGCCGAGTTCGAGCTTGCCATGCACGAGACGGCGGAAAGCGGACAGTCGATCACGGCGGAATCGCTCGATGCCATCTATGCTGACCTGTTGAAGAAATACTACGGCAATGACTTGGTGATCGATGAGCACACCGTGCATGAGTGGGCCCGGATTCCCCATTTCTTCTACAATTTCTATGTTTATCAGTACGCGACGAGCTACGCCGCTTCGTTCGCCATTGCGGAGAGAATCGTCGAAGGTGTTCCAGGTGCGGAAGACCGTTTCCTTGAGCTTCTGGCCGATGGCGGAAGCAACTACCCGATTGAGCAGCTGAAGGCTGCCGGTGTGGACATGACAACGCCGGAGCCGGTCGAGGCTGCCATGCGGGCGTTCGATCAGGCGGTGACGCGCCTCGAATCCCTCATCGATGCTTCATAGAGGGTGGTTTGTGATACTATGCAGGGCCGGGCTCCATAGAACAGGAGGCCGGCCCTTTTTTTATTATGACTGACTTTATCCTCAACAAGAAGATCATCCAGGATGCGGGAGCCTGTATGCGCATGGGCTACCATCGCGTCGAGGACCGCCGCAAGGGGAGCTACACCTGGACCGAGTCGGCGGTCTCCCGGCTTCGCATCAGCTTTGGTGAACAGGTGGGGGAGTTAGTAAGGTCGGAGTTTCCCGACGGATTCCTCATCGAGGGAGAAAACTTCGATGAGTCCCTCCGCCTGACCCGCGAGGCGATCGATCGTGGTGAGAAGGTCATTTTCGAAGGCGCTTTTTTTGAAAATCGAATCCGGATTCGCGCCAACATACTGATACGCCTCCATAAAGGGGCCTGGCGGCTCTGGGAGGTGAAAGCCGCCTCCAACGCAGACAAGTACATGGAGGATCTGGCGGTACAGTCATTGGTACTCGAGGCTGCCGGGATCCCTGTTACGCCTGGGCTCATCATCCTGGACAAAGAAGCGAACATTGACTCCCCCACGTTCTTCCGCAGGATCCCGCTCGAAGCTGAAGTGGACCGCATTCTTCCGGAACTGCGCCGGCGAATCGGGATCCTCGAGCAGCATGCCCTGGATGGTGCGAAACCCGATGTCCCTATGAAGAGGATGTGCGGTCGTTGCGATTATAGAGACCGCTGCTGGCCGGACCTTCCCGAGTGGAACGTTTTCGGCCTCTATCAGGGAGATGGCGGGTGGCATCTGGTGGAGAAGCTGGTCCAGCAGGGGCACCTGGATTTACTCGACCTACCCCCCGGGACGTCCCTTCGGCCGGTACAGAAACGGCAGATTCGCGCTCTCCGCTCGGGAAAGCCCGTGTTCTCCGGATCACCGCGAAAGGAGCTCGAGCGACTCGTCGTTTATCCTCTTTTCTTCCTCGACTTCGAGGCGATCGCGCCTCCGATTCCCGAGTACGAAGAGCAGACCCCTTACGATGTAATTCCCTTCCAGTGGTCCTGTCATGTGCAGCGTGAGGCGGGCGGGGAGATCAAGCACCGTGAGTTTCTCTGGGAGGGCGGTTCCGATCCGCGCCGCCCCCTCGCCGAGTCGCTGCTCGAACTGCTCGGGAATGAGGGCTCCATCATCGTGTATTCGGATTATGAACGGCGTGTGCTGAATCGATTGGGCCAGGTGCTGCCCGATCTCGCCCATGAGCTCCGCGCGATCGCAGGCCGGCTGGTCGACCTGCTTAGAATCGTGGTCAAGCACTACTACCATCCCGGGTTTCGGGGATCGTTTTCGATCAAGAATGTGCTCCCCGTCTTTTCGCCCGAACTCAGCTATCATCACCTGGCGATTTCGGATGGCATGGAGGCTGTAGTCGCGTACCACGAACTCCGCTCGCCGGGAACATCCGAGGAGAGGCGCCGGCAGATCGCCGTCGATCTTCGTGAGTACTGCAGGCAGGATACGCGGGCGATGGTGGATATCTATCTCGAGTTGATCAAGGAGCGTGCGGATCATGAGTGATCGAAACGGAAGACTCCTCGAGTACCGCGCTCAATTCCCCATTCTGGAGCGGAAGACCTATCTTGTCAGTCACTCCCTCGGCGCCATGCCGCGGGGAGCTGTAGGAGGTCTCGAGCAGTATTCGAGGGAGTGGATGGATGAGGGGGTCGCTGCATGGAACGACTGGTGGGGACTTCCGATTTCGATCGGCGACTCGATCGGTTCTCTGATCGGAGCGCCTCCCGACTCCATCAGTATGCAGCCGAACGTTACGTTGGCAACTGCCGTTTTCCTTTCCTCTTTCGATTGGGCCGGTCCGCGAAACGGCATTGTAACGACTGAACTCCACTTCCCTTCCGTACTCCATATCCTGGACGGCATGCGCGATCAGGGTGCCAGGCTTACTGTCGTGCCCGGCGTAGACGGCATTTCCATCGACACCGATCGTCTGATCGAGAGAATCGACGAGTCGACTCAGGTTGTGAATATCTCGCACGTCCTCTTTCGGAGCAGTTTCATTCAGAATGTGGCTGCGGTTGTCGAGAAGGCTCACCATGTTGGTGCCCATGTTCTGATCGACATCTATCAGTCGGCCGGGACGGTGCCGATCGACCTGACGGAGCTTGGAGTGGATGCTGCAGTCGGTGGCTGTCTGAAGTGGCTTTGCGGGGGCCCGGGGAACGCCTATCTCTACGTCAGGCCGGATCTGTCCGGGCGGCTGACCCCCCGGCTGACCGGTTGGATGTCCCATGCCGCTCCGTTCGAGTTCAAGATCCCGCCTGTGGATCGGGCGAACGGAGGCTGGCGGTTTCTTTCGGGAACGCCATCCGTGCCGGCCATGAGAGCCGCGGAAGCGGGGCTGGAAATCGTTACAAGAGCGGGGGTGGAGGCGATTCGCGAGAAGAGTTTGCGGCTGACCGGGAGGATCATCGATCGCTCTGATCGGGAAGGATGGAAGGTGAACACTCCCCGGAGCGATGAGAGCCGGGGGGGAACTGTAAGCATTGACCTTCCGGCTGCGGATTCGATGGCCGGAAGTCTGGATGATCTGGAAATCATGGTCGATTGCCGCCCGGGTGCGGGGATCCGGATGGGCCCGCACTTTTACAATACGGAAGATGAAGTCGACCGGGCGCTCGATGCAATTGCAGCTCTTCTCGCGGAGTCGAATAGTTGAATGGTGAAGTGAAAGGCGGCCGCCGTATTATTGATATTTCGAGGCTGCTTTCCCCAAGGACCGCCCCCTGGCCGGGTGATGAGCGGCTCAGTATGGAGTGGACTCTTGCAATCGCCCATGGTGATCCAGTCGATCTGAGCGTGGTGCGACTGAGCCCCCATGTCGGGACGCACGCGGATGCTCCGCGGCATGTAAGAGAGGGAGCGGCGGGCGCCGATCATCTCCCGCTCGAACAATATATCGGGCCGGCCCGTGTTGTTACGGTCGGCACCACTGATAAAAACATGGTCGACCTGAATTCCCTTCGCCATATCGATCTTGCCGATCCGCCCCGCCTGCTTCTTCGGACAGGAAGTGATCCCGACCCCGAGAAATTCCCAGAGCCCTATACCGCGATCGGCGAGGCGGCGGCGAAACTCCTCGCAGAAGGCGGCGCCGTTCTCGTCGGCATCGATACTCCCAGCGTCGACCTTGTCGACTCGAAGGACCTTCCTGCCCATAATGTTCTTCTGGATGGGGGAGTTGTCTGGCTGGAGAATCTTGATCTCCGGTCGGCGCCGGACGGTGTTTACGAGCTTGTAGCCCTTCCCCTCCGTATTGAAGGGGGGGATGCTGCTCCTGTACGGGCCGTTCTGATCGACAGACAAACGACGTAAGCGCGCCTCTGCTTCCGCAATCATCAGGACCGCGCGCGTTCGTCCGCCGGGGGAACAGAGCGGGCTACTCCTCCTCTGTCAAGTAGATGGAGACATAGCTGCCCGTATCGCACCTGACACTGTCTAGAACTTCGGCCGCGTAACCCCAGTCCCTGTGATCGGTCAAGGTGGTTATCTGCGTGCAGGCGGCAGTTCCTTTGGTCTCATATCTGACCCACCAGGAATCGGAGTTCTGTAGAGAGAGATCGACTCCCTCGATTGTGGTCGTCTGTAGCATCGAGAATTCCGGTTGACGAGTCGCCTGCACGTAGAAGTGATTCACTTTCGTGTGGTCGGAGCTGAAGTCGATCTGCATGGAACCGGAATAGGGCCGATCATAGCGATCAACCGTATCCCAGGTCGCGCTCCAGGTCGTTTCGCTCTTGAAGGAGCCGATCACGGTTTCCCAATTGGGCCAAAAGCCGCGCGATGTGATAGTGGTGTCGGGCGGGGAGGATTCAATGCGAGTATAGAATGCCTGATCCAGATCGAACCATACCTTGCACCGATTGTACGGCGGCCTCTCCACGACCAGGTACTCCGAAAGAGTGATATCCAGATCAATTGTCGACTGCGTGTCGTATGTCGGCGGGTGGGCGCTCTTGTTCACGACCATTACCAGTAGATCCCGACCTAGCCGGGAGTACTCTTTTACTTTTGTAAAAACAAGAGAATCAGCGGAGAGCGAATGGCCTACCCCCCACGCATCGCCCCCCATCTTCGAATATCCGTACGCATAGATATCCAGATCATCGTGATTGTTCAGAGTGGGACTTGTGGCTCGGAACACCAGTTTTGCGTTGTCCAATACGGTTGTGTCGCTCAGGCTGACTTTGTAGTATTTTGCCGAAATATCCGGATAGTTCCCTGAAAATGTTTCCGTGATACTTGTCCCTGTGTCAAATTCACCCGCCAGGTTGTTACCCCCCAGGAAAGTGCTGATGTTCACGTCGTACACGTCCCCCCCAAGAAAATCGCTGAGAAAAGAGGACCACTGACGGCTGAATGCTACCGTTCCATTTCTGATTGCCTCTACAGGATGCGTGTTCTTTTTGATCTCCCGATAGATCAGGGCAAAAGAGCTTTCGCCCCCAGCACCGCTCGAAGCGATATACTTGATAAAAGCTGCCATGCCATGTCCATGGTTTCTGGCCTTGGTGATGGCGTCCCCCGTACCGGATGTCATGCCGGTTTGCATTCCGTTGAAAGGGGCCATCTCATTGCCCGGATAATCGACGGGCACATAGTGATCTCTCAGGTCCGCCGTTACGAATTTCTCCTCACACCACGAGACCATTGCTTCGTTCAGCCAGTAGTGATCCTGCTGATTCGGGCCGACCATGACAGGATAGTTGGGGTCATAGCTGAAGAGGACCGTGCGAAGCACTTCTTTACCGATCATTATCTTCAGTTTTTCGAGGTCCGAAATGTACGTTTCTTTCGCGTTTATCTCCAGGCACTCGTATTGGGTCCTGTTCTGATAAACGAACCTGCAATAATCTGTGGTCTCAAACTTACGCACCACTATCTCCGGGATATAGGAGATGGTCATACCGAAACCGCCACCCCACGCTTCGATGATCCGGTATGCCTCGTCGATGTAATCGATGATATCGGCGATGTTGAGCGCCGCCCCCCAGGGAACATAGACCGTGTAGTTTCTGACCGGATTGCTGCCGAAATATGTCAAATACTTGCTCGCCGCGATGATCCTGATACCCTTGTCACTCGCGGCATCGGGGGAATTGCTCCCCGCTTTCGAAGGCCCTTTGCCCTCTTCCCCGGCGGAGAGCTCGGAATGGAGAAACCCGTCCGAGTCTGCAGCGCGGATCATCCGGTAAGAGGTGACCAGTTCATCCGAACCGGCCACCATCGCTTCTTCACCCACGGCCAGGAAGCTGGAATCGGAGAGCGTTCCATCGTATTTCACACTTACTGCCAGTGGCTGGGAAAACTCCCCCGGAAGCCCTTCCAGTCGAAACACTTTGGACACGCCGTTGTCACCGAATGGGCTGTCATCGGATGAAGCGTACAGTTTCAGATCGACTTCTGAGTCGAAGGCACCCTCCGGGACGGTGAGCGAGAAGTCGTCTGCTTCCAATGTCCCTCCATCGGAGCCGATCGTAATCGACGCTTGAAGGGTGTAATCATCGACAGGTTCAGGATCGGGTTCGGTAGATTTTTTGCTGAACGAGGCGAGCAAGATCAGAAAGCTTAAGAGCAGCGGCAGGGCGAGCTTCGGCATGGATTCGCTCCTTGCTGACGCTCATGTCGCGAGAATCAAATCTTGCCGGAGCACGTACAGAAAACTTATCCCATATTGCGGCACTCATCAAGCATGAACCGGTCGGGGTGGTGGTGCTGGAAGCGCTATTCTATTTGAATTCAACAGCTTGAAATTTCCGTAACATTCTGTTCTTGCTTTCGTAGTATTAATATGATATCGTTTCAATAGCACAAAGGAGGCAGGAAATGATTCAGGAAGAAACACGCGGCGCGTGGTCCGGGTATGCGGTTCTGTTCACCAACATCATCCTCTATATTGCGGCTGTGCTGATCTTCATTGTCGGCGTCGGCCTGAAGGCCGCCCTGCCGATTGTCGGCGGCATTATCCTGTTGCTCATTTCTATTTTCATCTCGATCGGATTCTTTGTGGTCAATCCGAATCAGGCCAGGGTTCTGATCCTCTTCGGCAAATACAAAGGCACGGTAAAGACTAACGGCTTCTGCTGGGCCAATCCCTTTCTGGTGAAGAAGTGCATCTCCCTCCGGGCCAGAAACCTGAACGGTCAGAAGCTCAAGGTAAACGACAACATGGGCAATCCGATCGAGATCGCCGCGGTTGTTGTCTGGCAGGTATCGGACACGGCAAGAGCCAGTTTCGATGTCGATGACTACGACGAGTACGTAGTGGTACAAAGCGAAGCGGCGGTACGGCACTTGGCCGGGAGCTACGCCTATGACACTTTTGATTCCGAGGAGGACGCAATCTCTCTCCGGGCCGGCGCCAGTCAAGTGAACGAAATGCTCGAGAAGGAGCTGTCCGAACGGTTTGATCGTGCGGGAATCGAGGTGATTGAAGCTCGAATCAGTCATCTTGCCTACGCTCCGGAGATCGCGGAAGCGATGCTCCGGCGCCAGCAGGCGTCGGCTATCGTAGCGGCGCGGACGCAGATCGTAGACGGCGCGGTCGGCATGGTGCATCTCGCACTCGAGAAGCTTGCCAAGGGGGGCGTGATCGAGCTCGACGAAGAACGGAAGGCGTCCATGGTAAGCAACCTGCTTGTCGTCCTTTGTGGTGAATCGCAGGTGTCACCGGTTGTAAACGCCGGAACCCTCTACCAGTAGTGCAGGCTAAGCGGAAAGCGTTCTTGCTCCGGATCAATCCGGAACTATGGAAAGAGCTGGAGAAGTGGGCGGCTGCCGATTTTCGAAGTGTGAACGGTCAGATCGAATTCCTGCTCCAGCAGGCGGTGAGGGAGCGAACTCGTGGAAGTCGCAAGAAGGGTGATCCACTCGATGATCGCTGAACGCCGCTTAAGATTCGGCACGCGCCGCGCGGGGGAGGGGAGGCCCTCCCCCACACTCTGTTCCATGCGACGTTACGCCGGCTTTCTGGCGAAGAACCGAACGGTGGCTACTTTGCCTTCCAGCTCGGTGAGATCGTATTTGGAGATATCCTGGGAAATCGAAGTGCCGCAGCAACTCTCGCCGGTCGTGGCTGACCCGAACAGATCGGTCAACGAAGCACCGTCGTAGTCAAGTCGGCCTCTCACATCGACGTCGTCGAGACCCGCTTCTCTCAAGCCTGCTGCGTAATCCTTTTCGGAGATGGCGCCGCTCAAACACGATTCATAAAGTCCTTGCACGTCGAGTACCCATTGGGGGGGGCTGTCCAGAACGATATCCGAAACGACCATTCTGCCACACGGCTTCAAAACACGGGCGATCTCGGCGAACACTTTCGATTTCTCCGGTGACAGATTGATCACACAATTGGAAATCACCCAGTCGACCGAGCTCGATTCGACGGGAAGATCCTCGATGATCCCCTTGCGGACCTCGATGTTAGTGACGCCCGCTTCCCGAATGTTCGCTTCCGCCTTTTCGATCATGGCGTCGGTCATGTCGATTCCGATTACCCGGCCGGAAGCGCCCACTTTCTGCGCGGCCAGAAGAAGATCGATTCCCGCGCCCGACCCCAGGTCGAGGACAACTTCGCCTTCACTGATTTCGCCGAATGCCACCGGATTGCCGCAACCGAACGAATTGACGGCTGCATCACGGGGGATGGAATTCAGCTCTTCTTTGGAATATCCGGCGAGCGAGGCGGCTATTCCCTTCGCTTCCGGATCGCCGCATCCGCAAGACGAGCTCTTTCCAGGACTATCCTGCACGGCCTTTTTGTAGCTTTCGGCGACACGATCTCTTACTTCCTCTGAACGATTCATGATTCAATTCCTTATTTAAGTCAATTAATCACATTTCCGGATTCGGTATCTCATAGCAACACGAGGTCTCATCCGGACAGCATTCTTCAATATGGTCCGCCAGCTCACGAAGTGTGCGCACCACTTCCGGATAGCAGACCGAGTACCTCACTTCGCGGCCGTCTCTCTTCGCCTCGACGATTCCCGCTTGCCGCAAAGTGGCGAGATGGCGGGAAACGACGGAGAGATCGACTGAACAGCATTCAGCGATTTCGCTCACTGTGCACGAACAACCCGTCTCCAGAAGGCGGGCCAGAAGGGCGCCCCTTGTGGGATCGCTCAGCGCCTTGAAGAACCGGAAATTTCGAAGTGTTTCCATGCTGATTTCCTGGTTTGCACCTATGCACAATTGCACTATAATGCAAGTATAGTCGATTATCCATCCCGGCGCAATCCCCCGGCTCGTTTTTTTGATAATCTACTGTTATGAGCCGATCGAGAATCGATGCAATGAGATGTGCCGCGTGGGGAGGAGCCCTCATGGGCGCTCTTCTGGGGATCTGGGAGGCGAGGGGGAGCACTCTTCTGGCGCCGTTCCACTTCGATGATGGGGCCGAATCCTGGGCAATGCTCCTTTTCTCCGTGCTTTTTCACGCAGTCATAGTAGCTATCATTTCTTCACTCGCCTCCCTGATCGTCCCTCGGAGAGGGGGGGAGAAAGAAGATGACGAGACGCCTGACCGCCGAGCTTTTCCCACCGATTGGTCCGTCCCAATCTTCCTCTCCATCGGTCTTCCGGTGCTGGCCTACCTCACAAGACCGGGTGTCTCCCTCAAGTCGCCTGCAGGCATCGGAGTTCTGGCCGCGGGAATCCTGGCGATTCTTCTCGTCTCAACGCTGTCAGGCCGTCTTCTCTCCAGGCTGATGGATCGAAACCGAAGCTGGGGGACTGGGGCAATCATGCTGGTCGCCGGCATTCTGCTCCTTTCATTTTTTGGGACACTGTCCGATCGCGATCGGTTTTCTGCAGCGAGGGGGAGCTCGATTCAATCAGACAGACTCCCAATCAACCTTCTCCTGATTACAATCGATACATTGAGACCCGATTTTCTCGGTTGCTACGGGAACCCGGTCGTTCGAACACCTCACATCGATCGCCTCGCACGGGAGGGCGTTCAATTTGATGAAGTGCGAAGCTCCATTCCGATCACCCTGCCGAGTCACACGACGCTTCTCAGCGGAGTCCATCCCCTCGACCATGGTCTGACCGATAACGGCCAACTCGTACCCCGGGATGAACTCCCCCTTTTGCAGGAAGGTTTTCGCTCGGCCGGATATGGCACAGCAGCTTTCGTAGCAGCATTTCCGCTGGACTCCTACTTCGGGCTCGATCGGGGCTTTGACCACTACGATGACGACTTTGAATGCTTATCCCTTCGGACGATTGCAGGCCGTGTTCTGGAATACGGTTCCCTCGGAGCCATTACATCACGATTCCGGCTTCGAGTTCCCACACACCAGGTGTCGGAGAGAAATGCGGAAGCGGTAACGGCAAGTGCATTGGCCTGGCTCACACGGAACGGCGATGCCCCGTTCTTTCTCTGGGTACACTTCTATGATCCCCACGCTCCCTATGAAGCGCCGCCACCATATCCGAGCATGTATGAAACCCGGCAATTCGGCGAAGAGGCCCGTCCGATTACCGGTGTCGAAATCCCTCGCTACGCGAGGCTGGAGAGCGCAGGCGATCTTCGCATCTACCGCGCCTCCTACGCGGCTGAAGTCAGTTACACGGATCGCTCGGTCGGCGAGCTGATGGGCGCTCTCGACCGACTCCATCTCACCGGACGGACACGCGTGGTTCTCATATCCGATCACGGTGAGGGTTTGGGCGACCACGATGTGATGACACATACATCCCGGCTTCATGATGAGCAGCTGCGTGTGCCTCTGATTGTCAGGGACCCCCGGGAACCGGACCACTCAGTAGCGGCGAACCAGGGGGGGGGCTACAGGCTGCGCGCGATCGGCGATGCGGGGATCGCGGCAATCCTGAATCCCCCCTTCGCCGATCCCATATTTTCGCGTCATAAGGAGACTGCTGGCGGGGAGCCCCACATCGGGTTCACGCCGGTAGCCGGTGGGCAGACATCGATTCAGGTCGGTAGGATGAAGCTGATCCGAAGCAATCGAGACGGCACGATGGAACTGTTCGACCTCTCATCCGATCCGGGTGAAAGCCGGAATCTGATTGCCCGCCCCGACCATTTCGAGTTGATCGATCTTCTGGCACATCAACTGGATGAGCGAATGGACGGCGTCGGAGGAGAGACGCCCGACAATGCCGATCTTCCGGGAGGAGCGCGTGAACGGCTCCGCGCCCTCGGCTATCTCGGCGGGAACTGAACCTGGATCGATCTCGTCGATCAGCGTGGTACAATTTGACGGGTCAGAACTGAGCATCTTGCCGAATCAACCAATCGGAGGCCCCCGATCAGGACCGAAAGCGAATTCAAGTCGATCGAACTGCTGATCAGCGCTTGCCTGAGAAATGAGCCGCGCGCCTGGCATGTCATGATCGAAGAGTACGGGAATCTGGTGTACTCGGTTCCTCGTAACCTGGGACTTGATGAACATACCGTTGAAGATGTGTTTCAAACCATCTGGGCGGCAGTAGTGAATCAGCTCTCCCAGCTTCGCGATCGCGCCCGTTTCAAATCCTGGCTACTCTCCATCGCCTACCGGCAGACAAAAGCGGCCATTCGAAAGGTAGCTACCGAAAGACCTTTTGAACCAGCAGAGATCGCCGCACACCCGGATCTTGTCAACCATGAAGAGGCGCGAGTGTGGGACGAAGAGCTCGACAAGAGGAGGCTGGTAGCGACCGGTCTGGATGACCTGGGTGAGCCCTGCCGCTCGCTTCTGGAGAGCCTGTATATGCAAGCCGAAAAGCCTTCCTATAAAGAGCTCTCCGAGGAATTCGGGCTGGCCATGGGAAGCATCGGCCCCACCAAGGCACGATGCCTGGAGAAGCTCAGGCGGATTGTCGAGCGGATTGACCGGAATGACATGTATTAGGTTGACCATCTCGAGCTACTACTCGATGGAGCAGCTGAGGGAAATTCCTCCGACAGACTGCTTGGAGAGAGGGAAGGGATGAGCGAGAAGCACCTGACATGGGAAGAACTGATCGAGCATTGCGAGTCCGCCGGTGACACAGTTCCGGATCATTTTCGGAAGGGATGTACGATGTGTGAGGAGAAAGCCGCGATGATCCGTGATCTGTTGGCGGGACTCGAAGGGAATCGTCTCAGAAAATCGCCCGATGCATTGAGGGCGAGAGCGGAAGCCATGGTTTTGAAGATGATCGGTAAGGACCAGGTGGAGAGGCTCCTGGCGGAAATTGTGTTCGACTCCGAGGATCAACGTCAGCTCGTCGCTTCAGAAAGAGAGGCCGCACTTGACGAACGCCGGCTTGTGTTTCGTGCAGGAGAAATTGAGATCCTGCTCACGATCACGAAGGATTCATCATCCACTGCCGAACTCGCCGGCCAGATTATTCTATCCGACCAGCTTACCGATGAACTGGAGGGCATTCCGGTAATCCTGTCCGGTGGAGGGAAGAGCCGGTCCGGCAAGACGGATGATCTTGGCGGCTTCCACTTCACGAGTATCTCCGAGGGTGTATATTCGCTTGCAGTGCATTTGTCCGGCAACGAAGTAGCTGTCGAGGGCATTGAGATTCACTTTTCCTGATTGAAGATCCCGTGGGATTCGGAGACAAACGACACGATACGGTGACGGCCCGATTGTTCGCCCTTGCGGGCTCAGAACATAGTGCCGGAGTATTGCGTTTACTCCGATCCCGGCTGCGGATCGAGCACCTATCAAACCTCCAGCTCGAAGTGGCGCAATTGGTGCGCTCCTCTCCCGCAAACGCTCTGTCGCTGGCTGCTGTCGCGTGGCAGGTAGCGCGGCTGCTCAAAGGGGCTCATGCGCGGGCAATCGCTCGAAGAGCCCAGGCAGAGGCACACTTCTTTTCCGGCAAGCTCCACCGAGCATTACGATTCTACGATCAGTCGATCGCGGCCTATCGGGAGGCAGGCGAAAAAGAAGAGATGGCACGCACCATGGTGGGTCGCATGAGCCTGCTCGCTCTACTGGGACGGGGAGATGAGGCCCTCGGTGATGCCCGGTTGATCCGGCCGATCCTGACTCGTGCCGATGACCGCACCTATCTGGCCAAATACCACATGAACCGGGGCAATCTCCATGTCGCCCGCGATGACTATCGACATGCACTCAAAGAGTACAACCTCGCGCGCGAGCTCTTTCTGATGGAAGGAGTGTCGGATGCCGCCGTAGTCGGACTCGATCAGAATCGTGCGGCGGTGCTGACCTATATGGACCAGTTCGAAGAAGCCCTCGTCACCTACGGCGAGGCCAAGTCGGCGGCGCACGATCTCGGTTATCTCGCGCTGGAGGCGCAGATCACCCACAATATCGGCCACCTTCATGTTCTCTCCTCTCGTCATCACGAAGCCCTTCGATATCTGGGGGAGGCGCGGGATACATTTGAGAAAATCCCCGATCCCGTTCAGGTCGCTAAATGCGATCTCAATCGATCGGATGTTTATCTCCGGTTGCATCTGGCCGAGGAGGCGGCGACGATTGCAGACAGCGCGGCCCAGGTGTTCCTCGAGAACAGGCTTCGTTATGACGGAGGCTTGTCTCTCGTGATTGCGGGTCGAGCGCTCAGCGAACTGGGTAGGAACGCAGAAGCACTGACCCGATTTCGAAGGGCCCGCCGTCTGTTTGAGGGAGAAGACCTGCCCATACGCGCCGGGCTCGCATCCCTTCGAACTGCCGAACACGAGGGACGTCGAGGGAGGATCCAGGCTGCCAGGCTCTCCTTTCAGCATGCAAGTAAACTACTGCGCGGTTCGACCGTGACTTCCATCGAAATGCTGCGCCTTCAGATTCATGCCTCAATCGAGTTGAGAGCGGGCCGTCCGGAGCGTGCCTTATCGGAACTGAGAAACGCAATGAAACTGGAAAGGCAGATCGGGGATCCCTGGCTTCGATTTCAGGGGCGGTTGCTTATGGGGCGCGCCTACGCCGACACGGGAGCGGGCAGACGTGGAGTGGCCGCATTTGAGTCGGCAGCTAAGATCGCCGAGCGTATGAGGATGGAGCTGGGGAGCGATGAGCTGCGAGTTTCATTTTCCGGCACACAAGCCGGTCTCTATGATGAACTTCTCCAGTTGGTCCTGCAGTCGGGAAGATCCCCGCGGGTGCGGCGGGTCTTCGAAATCGCTGAGCGTGGACGTTCACGTTCGCTTCTTGATCAATTGCTGGCGACCGGTTCGAATTCATACAGCAATTCACGTCTTTCCCGCCAGGAAACCCGGCTCAGCTGGTTTCGAAACCGGTTCCAGGAGGAATCGCTTCGGCAGGAGGGGGCTGACCGATCGAGGTTGGCCCGTATCAAGAAGGGGATCCGATCTTGTGAACGGAAAATCATCGAGGAGAGGAGGGTGGTGGCCGAACGATCCGGTGCCGGGCTGAAAACCATTGATCCGGATTCATTCGACGTGATGCGGGCGGCACTTCCCCGAGCGGAAACTCTCGTCGAGTACGTGATTGTCGGCACGAAAATCTATGCTCTCCTTGTCACCAGGGACACGAAGCGTCTCGTCACTCTGGATGCTTCATCCGAGACAATCGAAAATCTGCTCAGGCAGTTCGCGGCACAGATCGATCACTTCGCCCTGCCTGATCGGTTTCTCGAAAGAAGGATCGACTATCTCACCGAATCCGCGCTTCGAATTACAAGGGCGCTCTATGATCACCTTTGGCGGCCGATCGACAATGAAATCAAGACCCGATCCGTTCTGGTGGTCCCCCATCGATTCCTGCATGCCCTCCCATTTCATGCTCTCGACGACGGCCGTTTACCGGTCGGTGAGCGATACAGAATTCGCTATGCACCGAGCGCGACCATTGATCGGCTCTGTAGAAATCGAAGGATTCGTGGAAATCGGGGCAAACCATTCCTGCTCGGCCTGGAGGGGGGCGGGCTCGCGTCGGTCAAGCGGGAAACAGAGGCGGTCGCGGGTATTGTCGGGAACGATGTAATTTCGATGACCAGCACGACAGTCCGGGACTTCATCGATACCTGTAGCGAATCGCCTCTCATTCATCTGGCGACTCATGGCCGTTTCCGGGCCGATAACCCCTCGTTCTCGTCTCTTGCTCTTGGTGCGGAGGATCTCCATCTCTATCAGTTGTCCGACGCCCGGCTCAATTCCGAACTCGTGACACTGAGTGCGTGCAGGACCGGTAGCAGTTTCGTCAGAAAGGGAGATGAACTGATCGGTCTGGCACGCGGATTCATGCTGGCGGGGGCGACATCTCTCGTCGTCAGTCTCTGGCGGGTGAGGGATGAAGTGACTGCTGACTGGATGAGTCAATTCTACGGCTCACTTCGAGATGGCCGTACAAAACCGGAAGCTGCCGGAATCGCGGCAAAAGAGATTCGGAAAAAGCACCCCCACCCCTATTTCTGGGCGCCCTTCCAGGTCATGGGAAGTCCGAAACCGCTCCGCTTTCTAAAACGCCGAAAGACCGGGAATCCCTGACCCATCATCGAACGAGACGAATGGTTCTTGATTCTGACTCACCTGCAGCCTTGATCGATACGAGGTATGAGCCGGAGGCGGCGATGGTTCCTTGCCTCCCGGAACCGTTCCAAATGACTTCATGATCTCCACTCGTCTGGTAGGCGCTCGTGAGATTTTGCACGAGCCGTCCACTCAGGTCATGGATCGACACGTTCACTTCACCTGGAGCATTCAGATGATAAGTGATTCTCGTCACCGGGTTGAACGGATTAGGGCGTGCCTGAAGGGCGAAGCCTTCGCTTGCCGGGATCGGAACGTCCGACTGCGCTACGGAAACAAATGCCTCATCGATCGTTGTTGATGTCGTATAAATCCAATCGGCGGTTCCGGCGTCGAGTGTGTCATTGACCCCGTTACCATTGGCGGCGTTGCCGGCGACATAGACAGTGACAAGGCCCCCGCCTGCCGAGGGGGCGATCCAGGAAAAACTCCACCCAGGGGAGGAGTTGACTGTACCGCTGTCAGTTCCGATCGAGGTGTGCTTGGCATACTCCCGACCGGTTACCACGGTGTCGAGCGAAGACTGCGTCCGCAGTGTGTCGGTAATCAGAATGCTGCCCGATGGTAGATTCGCCCCATCGAGTACCGTCGACTCGAAGCCCCATCGGATCTGGCCGCTGTGCTCGACTTCGACCTGAATTTCAAGAGTATCGCCCGGCACGTAGGAGCCGGGGGCGTTGACGGTAACGCTCCCGATTCCCGTGTTTGCGGGATGAGCTGAATGGCAGCCCGAGAGACTGCAGTTCAATTCGCCCGGCGCGCCGGTCACGCCGTTGATCGGTCCGAAGGAGTTTGCGAGGAGGGCGGTGGAAACTGCGAGAAACAGAATAGCGAGTACTGGAAGCGTTAGTAGTAACCGGGGCATTGCGAGACCTCCAAAAAGATGGTTGGCGGGTTCAGCGGCCCCCGTCCAAGAGGGGGGCAAATATGAAGTACGAAATGAATAGGCGTTTCGTACTACTTAATTACAGAGGCAATCAGGGGGAGGTAGACCGATGCTCAATCGATTGACACAATTATATCTCAATGGTATGATGCTTTTCAACCGCAATAGCCCCATTTGCGGGAATCATCTGGCAGCAGCAGTGAGGAGACCCGGAGCTTTGTTCGCCCGATCGTGGCCTAAGTGCCGCAGATTTAGTCAGTTGGGCCTCAGTCTGATCTGTTCCGCCTTCATGTGGACGTCGGTTTTCGCAGCCGATGCTTTCGTTCCTGATCAAGTACTCGTCCAACTTCAGCCAGGTGCGTCGATCGATTCGATCAATGCAACGTGGGGAACTATAACGATCGAGCAGATCGGTCCTGAGTCCTATCTGTTGCGGCCTGCCGCAGGTGTCACTGTCCTCGATTGCGACGCCGATCTTGACCTCGATCTTGACATCGCCGGTTCGGACCCCAATTACATTCTGGAATCACCTGAGGCGGAGAGTGCCATTATCGTCGTGGCAATCGGCTCCAGTTTTACCGAGTACGTCGATCAGGGCGCATTTGACAGGATCGGTTTGCCCCAGGCGCACACAATCAGTACGGGTCAAGGGATGACCATCGCCATTCTCGACACGGGAATCGATCCTGCACATCCGCTGTTTGCGGGAAAACTGTCGCCGGCCGGATATGATTTTGTCCAGAACGACGCCGATCCGACAGAGACTTCGAACGGAATCGATGAGGATCTCGACGGACTGATCGATGAAGGGTTCGGTCATGGAACGATGGTCGCTGGAATCGTGGCGGCTACAGCGCCGGGCGCGGTGATACTCCCGATCCGGGTACTCGACGATGATGGATTCGGCACTCTGGCGAATCTCATCAAGGGGATCGAGTATGCCGTAAGCCAGGGGGCCGATATCATCAACTTGAGCGTCGGCCTCTCAGCCCAGGCCAAGCCGTTGGAGCTCGCAGGGAAGAGCGCATGGGATGCCGGCGCCATGCTTGTCGGTGCGGCAGGAAACAGCAATACCGATACTTCTATCGTTTATCCTGCCAGCTTCAACAAGGTGATTTCAGTCGGAGCCGTCGATTCGACCGATGTGAAGGCGGCGTTCAGTAACTACAACGACGAGATCAACCTCGTCTCCCCGGGGGACGGCATTTACAGTAGCTATCCTGGTGGTCTGTACGCACAGGGAAGCGGCACCTCATTTGCCGTGCCGTTTGTTTCCGGAGCGCTCGCCCTTCTTCGTGAAATGGCTCCGCAGGATAGCCTGGAGAATGCGAGAAGTATGATCTACGGATCGGCGTCGCCTATCGATCAGATCCCGGCGAATGAGCCCTACGACAGCGGTCTCGGTGACGGGCGTCTCAGTGTTTATCAGGCCGTCCTCAACATGCAGAACGAGTTGGCCACCGGCGTTGAAACCGGCCTGATACCTGTCCGGGGTAGCCGGATTTTCGCAGCCCCGAATCCATTTCGCGGGAATACCTCGATCCTGTTCGAGTTGGATGGGAACAGAGCTGCTTCCGCCCTTTCCCTTGCTGTCTTCGATATCCGGGGACGGCTTGTCCGCGAATTGAAACTGATCGATGCTGGCGGAGCAGGCAGACGGGTCGCCCATTGGGACGGTCTTGATCACAGCGGGAATTCTGTTGCCGCAGGGCGTTATCTGGTGCGTGGTCGACAGGGTGGGCAGGTGTCGACCGGCTCCATTCTCAGAGTGAAGTAACATACCGGAATTTATTAGAAGTAGACTTGGGCGGTGAGCAGAGAGCTCATCGCATTTTCTTGTCTTGCCTGGAAATTGATTTGAGTAGACGGGGCGGGAGCCGGGTGAGTAAAGAACCGAGGAAATCGGCTGCAGCAGCAGATACCGTTCCCGAGTCCTGTCGGCAACCCTCCCGACCGCCCTGCCCCTGAGGAAAGAAGGCTCCATTCCTTGCAGAGTAGTAAGGCCGAGTGCTGCAGATGATACAAGGAATGGTTCAACTGGCGGCGGCCTCTGAAACACCTTAGTCTGTACGTGTTATGAGAGAATCAATCGCCACAGGTCTTACATTCGGGACGACCTCCGGAGTGATCACCACACTGGGGCTCATGGTCGGCCTTCACGCCGGCACGGAGTCCAGGCTGGTAGTGATCGGCGCAATTGTGACGATCGCGATTGCTGACGCGCTCTCCGATGGTCTTGGTATACACATTTCCGAGGAGGGAGAAGGTATTCACACAGAGGGACAGATCTGGACTGCCACGATCGTGACGGTTCTGACCAAATTCCTGATGGCCATGACATTCCTCATTCCCGTGCTTTTGTTTACGCTGACCATGGCCATATGGGTGAGCATCGGATGGGGAGCGATCGTTCTCACCGCGCTGAGCTATCGTCTCGCTTCAAGGCAGAAAAAGAGTCGGATCGCTGTGATAGCGGAGCATCTACTGGTTGCCGCTCTTGTTATCGTGATCACACACTCTGTCGGCGACTGGGTGGCGGTAAGATTCAGTCAATAGCATTTTAATTTTCCTTGTGGTCAACCCGTCGCCTGTAAACTTCGAGCGCTATTGCCTCCAGGGCCTCTGCTGTCTTCGTTTGCAGCTTCCCGCGGAAGAGAAAACCGGGAACGAAGAAATCGGGTTTTGCCCGCAACGTATATTTCAAAATCGATATCTCTCCGTCGCTCTCCAGAACCCAATTCCCTTCGTACACGCCAAAATCCCCCTCCTTCTGCCGGAAGGAGATGTTCCGCATGGGAGATTCTCGAACGACCAAAAGAATGCGGATCTTGCGGCTGAAAAAGAGGAATCCACCCAGACCGACCTGATTTACCAGAATACGTCCGTCGCTATCCACCCCGAGGGAGTCGCTGCTTAACATGTCCGGGATGAAGACCTTCAGATTGTCGTAATCCGTGATCACTTCCCAAACCAGATCCTTGCCTGCCTCGATCCTGATTTCGCAATCCACGTGATAGATGTCGCCGATCTTCTCGATTTGAACAATGGAGCGGGCGGCACTGCCGGCGAGAGCCGGCATGACACCGGCAAGCAGCAATACGACGACTATCCTTCTTCTCATTTCTCCTCCCAATCGTGTGAGTGACGCCAGATCTCCTCCTGTTACCAAGGGCTATGAGTCTCGACTGACGAAAAGTCATCTGTTCTGTACGAAACCCCTCTCGATCCCGTACTACGCCAATGAGCGGACACCCCGCAATCACAACAGGAAGGAAACTCGAAGTGACGAAGAAGCGCATCCTTTTTTACTCCCATGACGCGCTCGGGCTCGGTCATATCCGGCGCACGATCGCGATCGCGGAGAGAATCGCTTCGATTGCCGATTCGACAGCATTGATTTTGACAGGAACCCCTGTAATCCAGTCTTTTAGACTTCCTAGAAACGTGGACTTCATCAAACTCCCCTCTCTTCGGAAGACGGCCAACTCCTCATACGAAGCTCGAAACCTGCAGATGGGTGGGGGAGAGCTCTTCCAGCTTCGTTCGAGAATCATCCTGGAAACTTTTCAGAATTACGCGCCGGACATTTTTGTCGCAGACAAACACCCGGCCGGAGTGATGGGTGAGTTGATGCCCTCTCTGATCGCCAATGCCCGTCGGAAAAAGAGAGCCCGTGTGGTGCTCAGTCTACGGGACATACTCGACGAACCGGATGTGGTCGTTCGGAGTTGGAGGTCGAAAGGGCTGTACGACGTTCTCCGCGATTACTACGACCGCATTCTGGTGTGGGGAATGAAGGAAATCTGCGATCCGATTCGAGAGTACCGTTTTCCGAGCGACGTGGCGGCCAAGGTCAGTTTCTGCGGATACATAAGACGCGATGTACCCGGCGGAAAGATGTCGATGACCGAGCCGTCGGATAGTCGTCCTCTCGTCGTTGCTACCGCGGGCGGGGGAGAGGACGGCTACTTTCTCCTGGAAAACTTTGTAAGGAGCCTGGGGCACGTCCGAGAGGCGTTCGCGAGCGTCGTGCTGACCGGGCCAGACATGCCCCAGGCAGACAGAGCTCGCCTTCACGCCCGCATGTCGCCCCCCCGAACAAATGTGTTCGCGGTTGATTTCACCAATCGGGTAGAAGAGTTCTTCCGGTCCGCCGATGTGGTCGTCTCAATGGCCGGATATAACTCGGTGTGTGAAATTCTGGCGCAGAGGAAGAAAGTCATACTGGTGCCTCGCGTGCAACCTCGTCAGGAACAACTCATCCGCGCTCGGAACATGAAAGCGCTCGGGATTGCCGAGATGATCCATCCGGATGAACTCTCACCGGAGATTCTGGCGGAAACGATTGATCGACTTCTGGCAGCGCCTAACAGCAATACCAACGGCTGTCTCGATTTCGGGGGGCTGGACCGAGCGGCTGATATTTTTGAGAGAGATCTGACACAGATGCAGGCAGCCGGATGATGACCGGTATTCACATCGGATATGTGGTGAAAATGTATCCCAAGCTGTCAGAGACGTTCATCGTCAACGAGATCCTGGAGATGGAGCGCGTGGGCGCGCAGGTTACGATATTTTCGCTGCGCCTGCCGAATGAAGGGCGATTTCATAGAAAGCTCGCTCAGGTAGCCGCTCATGTGGTGCATCTCCCTGCCGCCTCTCCTGCGGCCTGCACGGATCTGTTGCTCGCTCATGCGCCGGCCTTCCGATCCGGCAGGAGAGAGTTGGGCGAGCTGCTCTGGTCCGCGTTGGAAAGCGGGAACCATGCCGCTCTCCGGGAATTCGGGAACGGGCTGTTCCTGGCAAAAGAGGCGCGGAATAGAGGAATCGATCACCTGCACGCTCACTTCGCTACAGTACCCTCAACCGTTGCTCGAATCGCCTCTCGCCTGACTTCGATCCCCTTCAGTTTTACTGCCCACGCGAAGGATATCTACCACGATTCGGTCGATCGGAACGCGCTCCAGACCAAGATAGATGATGCAGCGTTTGTCGTAACCGTATGCGATGCCAATCGAAACTATCTTCTGGAATCCTATCCGTCTCGCACAACGATTCATCGTATCTACAACGGGCTGGACCTGGTGGTCCAATCGTTCCGGGAGCGAAATGGGATTGGTCCTCTGAAGCTCCTCGGTGTGGGGCGGTTAGTTGCGAAGAAAGGATTCGACACATTGGTCGATGCGTGTGCCGTCCTCAACAGCCGGGGAGTCGATATCGAGTGTCGCATCATCGGTGGAGGTGTGGAAAGAGACTCGCTCGATAGCCTCGTGGACGAGCATGGTATTCGGGATTGTGTTCATCTGCTCGGACCCCAGACCGATCGGGAGGTTCGAATGGCGATGGACGAAGCGGACATATTCGTGCTGCCTGCTCGGATCGCGCCGGATGGAAACAGGGATGCCCTGCCTACCGTTCTCCTCGAGGCACTTGCCACAGGACTTCCGGCGGTTTCCACCGATGTAACCGGGATAGCCGAGATTCTGGGAGAGGACGCCGGAGAGCTGGTGCCGATCGACGACGCGGTTGCCCTTGCGGTTTGCCTGGAGGCGCTCGCTGCCAACCCGGGGCGACGTCAGGAGTTGGCGCTGACGGGCCGGGCAAGAGCTGAATCCCGGTTCGATATCAGAAAGAACCTCTCTCCCATATCCCGACTTTTTCAATCATCGGCTGAGTCATCTAAAAAGGATGTCGCGCCGACAGCCATCCAATCAGGTGCTACTTCGGGGATCGGTTATGCGCCTCGTCTATCTTAGCGCCGATCCCGGCATCCCCTACTTCGGAGCCAAGGGAGCGAGCGTTCACGTTCGCGAGATGGTTTCCGCTTTTTCCCGGAACGCCGACGCAGTCAATGTACTCACCTATCGTCTGGAAAAAGGGCGGCCACCCGGACCAGGTGTCGTAATAGCCGGCGGAGAGCCGGACGGCGGGGAAGTAGTCAGAATCCATGAGATCGGGCGCCAGGTAGAGAAACGGTCTGTTGGAAGTTCGGAGGGAAAGACCGAGAGGCGCGAAATCTCTCTGCTTGCGGTGAACGATGAAGCTGCGAGTACGCTCGGCCGGCTCCACCGATCAGGATTCGTTGAAGCGATATATGAGAGGTACTCACTCTGGAGTGTGGCCGGCGCGATGTTCGCGGAGCAGTACTCCATCCCCTACGTCGTTGAGGTGAACGCACCTCTCGTACAGGAGCAGAAACAGCACCGTTCGCTCGCTCTCGAATCGACGGCGAGATTCATCGAACGAAACGTCTTTCGGGCCGCTTCGAAGCTGGTCGTCGTTTCAAGCGAACTTCGCGATTATGTGTGTGAACTCGGCGTGGACTCAGGGCGGATCGAGGTCCTGCCCAATGGTTTTGGCGAGGGATTCAGATCATCAGGCGGGATGGATGGAACCGGCGAAACTCCCTGCAGGAAAAACGGGGAATTCTGGATCGGTTTCGTTGGCAGTCTGAAGCCCTGGCACGGGGTAGGCGACCTTCTGAAAGCGTTTCAGCAACTCCACAGGAAGAACCCTACATACAGATTGCTGATTGTCGGCGGCGGACCACTCCTCAAACCGATCCGTAAAAAGCTCCGTGATTCGATGCCCGGGGATTCCTTCTGTCTGACCGGTCCGGTCGAACACGGCCGCGTGCCTGAATACCTCTCTCTTCTCGATGTTGCCGTTGCTCCTTACCCCGCGTCGGACGGTTTCTATTTCTCGCCTATGAAGGTGATCGAATACGCCGCAATGGGGAAGGCAATCATCGCCAGCTCGATCGGGCAAATCAGTGAGCTTTTCAAGCATCGAGAGTCAGCCTGGCTGACAGAGCCCGGAAACGTAGATGAGATCGTCTCAGGAGTCGAGAAGCTTCGAGATTCACCGGAGCTTCGATCCGATCTTGGTCAGAGGGCCAGGAGGGTCGTAGCCGGGCGATCCTGGGAAAGTGTGGCGGGAAGGGTGCTCGGTTTGATTCGAGAAATTGCCAGTGACACAAGCGTTCGGAGTACCTCTTTCATTTCGGAGGGAGGGGCATGATCGGGATTCGAAGAAAAACGATTCACAGGAATCTGCGACTCTACTCCGTTATCGGTGTGCTTGTTCATTTTCGACCGTTCCTCCAGAAGATCTGGCCGACTCTGCTTGTGGCCGGGCTCGGTATGATTGCACAGGCTGCTCTGCATGTTCTCAGGCCATGGCCGATCAAGGTAGTGGTTGACGTCCTGGTGGGCGACACAAGCGCATCCTTCATTGACTTGATTCCGTCTCTCAGAAATCGGACCGCCGACGAGATTCTCCTGTTCGCGTCCGCCGCCATACTTCTGATCGCCGTATTGGGTGGTATCGCCACTTTTGTTCAGCGGTACTTCGCGGCGCGAGGAGGACAACTACTGGCATTTCGAGTGCGTAAGGATCTTTACAGGCACATCCATAGGCTCACGATGTCCCATCATGATCACGCCAAGACAGGGGATTTCCTTCTCCGGCTCACCGCCGACATGAACCTCCTTCGAAACCTCCTGGTTCCTTCGGGACTGGCGCTCCTTTCGCAGATTCTGGTCGTGGCGGCAATTGCAATTCTCATGTTTCAGATCGACGTGCCTCTGGCGCTTGCCGCCGTCGCGGTCGTTCCGTTTCTCTCGTTCACGACGCTCCAGTTCGCAGGGCGGATCCGTCTCGCCGTACGGAAGCAACGCCAGCGAGAGGGAAAGCTTGCTGCAACAGCGGCGGAATCAGTCGCATCCGTGCGACTCGTCAAGGTTCAGCGGGCGGAGGAGTTCGAGGATGATCGTTTTCTCGCCGATCAGCGCAGGAGCTTTCGGCAGGGTCTTCGAGCGACGAAGCTTCAGGCTGCTCTTGAGAGGCGTATCGAGATCCTGACAGCGATCGGTACCTGTCTCGTTCTATGGATCGGATCCCGCCGGGCATTGGAGGGTCGGATCTCGATCGGCGATCTTGTTCTGGCGATCTCCTATCTTGTCATGCTCTACAAACCGATCCAGCGATTCTCGAGACTTTCATCGCGATTGGCAAAGGGAATTGTCGCTGCGGAGAGAATTGCCGAGATCTTCGAACTCGAGGGAGAAAATCTTCATGAACCTGGATCGATTCAGCCCGAAATCAAAGGGCAGATCCGCTTTGAGTCAGTTCATTTTCAGTACGACGCCGGAACGGAAGTACTCCACGGTATTGACCTTGAAATCCGAGCCGGAGAAACAGTAGCTCTGGTCGGCCACTCCGGGTCAGGCAAGACGACGATGGCCCGCCTTATCCCCCGCCTCTATGAACCATCTCAAGGCCGGATCACGTTGGACGGGATTCCCCTCGCCCGCATCGAGCTCGCTCACCTGCGCGACCAGATTGCGTTTGTTTTGCAGGAGACGTTGATTCTGGGAATCAGTGTTCAGGACAACATCGCATACGGTCGGGACCAGTTCGACCAGGCGGAACTGGAGAGGGCGGCAAGGCGGGCCGGAATACACGACCGCATTCTCCGGCTGCCCGACGAGTATCGAACGGTTCTCGAAGAGAATGGTGTCGGCCTGTCCGGTGGGGAAAGGCAGAGAATCGCTCTCGCCCGGGCGTTCCTGAGGGCGAGCCCGATCGTAATTCTTGATGAGCCGGATACCTATCTTGATCCCCTCGCGCGCGATGCGTTCTGGGATGCCGCCCGCGACCTTGTCCGCGACCGCACCGCGCTCATGATCGTACACAGGCTGAGCGGAATCGACTTCGCCGATCGAATTCTCGTAATCGAGGATGGCAGGGTAATCGATAGCGGAACACGAGACGAGTTGCTCGATCGTTGTGACCGGTTTCGTGAGATGTACGCCATGGAAGAAGGGGGAATGTCACATGATGTTTCCGCTTGACGCCAAGAGGCGCCTTACAGGCCAGGCATTCATCGACGAGCTCGTCAACGTGTTTCGCGAGCATGGAGAAGATCTGGGTGATTCGCCGTCGATCGAGGTTTCATACGTCAGGTACAAGCCGGGCACGAGTTGTCTGTTCGGCCTGGATATCTCAGGTGTCGAAGGGAAGTTTCACAGAGGCTATATCAAGATTTTTGAGTCCGGGGATCCGGAGGAGTGTTTCAGGAAGTATTCGGGACGGGCCAAAGAGGGAGGATGGGCCCACCTGTTTGATGGCGCCAGAGCGGTCTACTTCAATTTCCCCCTTGATCGATCGGTAAGAGGTCTTCCTTTTCTTGTCAGTGTCAATCATCTCAAGCATCGAATTCATGAATCCGTTGAATCCTATTCTCCCTCGACGATTCGAATACGGGCCAAGAAAAGCTCTCTGGAAATTCTCCGATACAAACCGGAGCGCCGCTGCATTGTCAGCGCCCGCCTCTGCACGCGAGATGCAAGGAACGGCGAACCCGGCGAATTCAAGCTGGTCGCCCAGGCTTATGCAGGGGTAGATGGTGCGCGCACGTACAGCATGATGCGGCACATCGCATCCTATACAGGAAACGCTTCGTTCCGCATCCCCAAGCCACTCGGGTATGACAGTGAGAATCGAATTCTCTTTCAGGAATTCGTAAACGGCCGGGACCTCTATGAGGATCTCCTCGGGCCGGGCGGAACAACCGCTGCCGGACAGGTGGCGCTCGCGTTGAAGGATTTGCAGGCTCTGCCGGTCCCGAACTGTGAGGAAAAGACGGTTTCCGACTACATCCTCCATGCGAAGTTCCTCGCGAAGGATCTGATCAGCGTCGGTGAGAGTCTGAATGGTGCTCCTGATGAGATCGTGAGGATGTTGGACAAGCAGAGTGCCGCCATGGGGCCGATGCCCCCGACGATCATTCACGGTGATTGCCACTACCACCAGTTTATCCGGAGCGAGGACGACATAGTGATGATCGATTGGGATGAATCGCGCGTCGGCCCTCCACTTGCGGACGCCGGGAACTTCCTTGCCCACATCCACATGATCGAACTGGACGGGAGACTCTCGGCAGAGATGGCGCGGTCTCTTCGTTCCGCTTTTCTGGAATCCTATCCGATCGCCGGGAAGTCAGAGTCTCAACTGGCATTCTTTGTCGCCCTTCATCTCTTCTATCTCTCTCTCGTGCCGTTTCGCAATCTGCGTACCGGCTGGCGAAATGATGTGGAGAATATTCTGAACTGCACATCCGGACTGCTGGAGTCAACGAAAGAGAAAGGGGCGGTATGAACTCCGATTCGAACGAACGGCTCCCGCTCTTGGAAAGATGGCATACCAGCCGTATCGTGACCGCCCATCTGGAGGAACATCTTAATTACATCTTCGCCGGTCGTTACCGGATTCGGATAGTGGAATTAAATCGCCTGCTCCTCGGGGGGAACGGAATTGCCACACTGGTATTCGACTGTCGGTATGAATGCCGATCAACGGAGACAATTCGACAGGTTCCCCTGTTTCTTGTTCCGGGGGATCTCACGGGGCGAAGCCGGTCCGGAAGAGCCTGGGCGCGGGATCTGTTGACAGGGAATCCGATTCATCTCTCCCCGGAAGATCCGGATTTGGGGATCGAGGTAAGTTCCTCGGATGTGCCGAACGTACTTGGAGACATTGAAGGCCTTCGGGACTGGAAGGTGCTCGGCCATCGCCCGGGAAAGAGGCTTACCCTTCAGGTCGAGTCCGCGTCGGATGGGGATCAGGAGCCGAATCTGCAGATTGTCAAGGTCTATAAGGGAAAGAGAGTAGAGAGGCTTCACCGGAATTTGACTCATCTCGAGAGAGTGTGGGGAGGGAGCCGGACCGGGCTGCCGAAGATACTCAGGAGCGACAGTAAACGAGGATCAATCCATCTCTGTCACGTTCCGGGGCGGTCTTATCTGGAGCGACTTGTTTCGTCGAGTGCCTCGGATTCGTTCCCAGCCGGCCTCGCACTTGCTTCTCTCCACAGGTGTGCACCCATAGACGCGGTGACCCATTCCCGATCGGATGAGTTCGTCCTTATTCGAAATCTGGCGGGCCGTCTCGATCGTTACGATTCGTCTATCGGTCAAAGGATCGAAGAAGCGCTTCTGATCGTCGAGAAAGAAGCGGGAGGAATTCCGGAGGGTGATCCCGTTCTAGCTCACCGGGATTTCTATGACAAACAGATTATTGTGAGCCCTCAAGGACTTTCGATTCTCGATTGGGATATGCTGACCAACGCGCCGGCCGCGCTGGACGTCGGCAACTTCCTGGCCCATCTCCGTCTCCGTGCCCTTCAAGGGCGAATCAGGGAAAGCTGTGCCGAGCGAGAACGAGCCCGATTCCTGAGGGGGTACGAGAGTGGAGGGAGTTGCCCGAGCAGCGAGGAGATCGGCCTGTTCGAGAATCTGTCTCTGATCCGATTGGCCGGTGTCTACTCCTTACGACCTCGCTGGAGCGCTCTTCCTGAACAACTACTTGGGGCGACGAGGGTCAGACTCGCATGGGGGGCGTCCCGATGACCCTGCGTGCCACTGCATTGTTCGTCGCACTTATGGCCGTCATGGGCACGTCCGAACGTTCTCTTGCCGAAAGGTGGCAGGATTGGTTCGCCATCGAAAACGGCATGATCGTCGAGGTTCACGGAGAAAAGCTCGATCACCGGGGACTGAAGGCGAAGAAGATTTATATCCGAAATGGGGGAGACCCCACTGAATTTGAAATAGCGGCCGTACTGGAATCTGTTGAACCGGGGGGAACGGAATTCACTCTTCTCGGGATTCCTGTCCGCGTAGGAAAGAACTGCGAGACAGAAACGGAACTCCGGCGGGGGGCCTGGATTGAGGTGGATGGGCACATCGAAGGGGGAGCTGTGCTCGAAGCTGATAGAATCCGGTCCCTGCCGGGGACGACTGAGAATATCGAGATAGAAGGCTCGGTGAAGTACTTCTCACGCAAAAAGAAGACCATGGTCGTGAACGGTCTCTCGATTCGCCTCGATGGGGATCCTGTCGTTCGAGGCCCGGGCGGTGCAAAGGTAAGCCGACGCCTCTTTCTCCCGAGAAATATCGATGATGACGGTGCGCGTCCCGGATCGTGGCGCTCCCGTGACGGTCGATTCGTGATCGGAGGAGGCTTGCAGTCGGACCTCGAACCCGAGATGAACTACAACTTGAACGGCGACAGGCCGGGCGATCTGATTCAGTCGAAGTGGATCGCTGAAATGGAAGTCGATGCCAGGGTCTTGCCTGGTCTCGACGGGTTCCTCAAGGTAGGACACATATCGAAACGGATTCATCTGGATGAAGAAAGCGATGAATCCAATACGTCCGAATACTCCCTGAAGCAACTTTACTTCGTCTGGCAGCCGACTTCGATGAGGAATGTCGCTCTCCAGGTAGGTCGCCAGGATTTCGATGAATCGCGAGAGTGGATCTACGATGAAAATCTGGACGGGGTCCGGTTTCACTCGTTGATCGGTTCGATTCAGACGGAGATATCCTACACCATCCGATGGAACACGGATTCGAAGCGGCTAAAAGACTGGCGAAACGCGATTGTGGCGGCCCGCGTTCCTGTCAGGGAAAAGTGGGACATCGGATCTTATGCCATTCGAAGGACCCGAGATGGTGATGCCGGAAATCGGGCGGTCTGGTACGGATTCCGATCGGAAGGGAAACTCGGTGGCCCGCTGCACCACTGGGCTGACTTGTCTCTGCTGCGTGGAAAGCTGGATGGCATCCGGCGTTCAGCCTACGGGGTGGACGCAGGACTACGCCTGAGAGTGACACGAAAGCATCGGCTATCACTTACGGCCGGATGGGCGTACGGATCAGGGGGATCGGAAGAGAAGGACCGTTACCGCCAGACAGGGTTGCAGGATAACAACGATAAATTCGGCGGCGTGGCGAGCTTCAAATATTACGGTGAGCTTTTCGAACCAGAGTTGAGCAATCTCAAGATTGCCACAATGGGTGTCGGTTTCCGGCCCAGCCGGAAGTCCTCCATCGATCTGATCTTCCATGACTACCGACAGGTCGAGCCCGATCGCTCTCTGATCAGATCGAATCTGGAAGCGAAGCCTCTGGGCAAGAGAGATGAACTGGGTCGTGAGTGGGATCTGATTCTGGCGTTCGAAGAGATACCGCGGGTCGACGTGGAATACAGCTTCTCGGTCTTCGACCCGGGGGCGGCGTTTCCGGAGATCGCTGAGACAGCGAGAAGTCACAAGCTACAGGTTGAATATAATTTCTAGAAAGGTGGAGGGCGAAGTATGAGACGGTCGGTAATCGTTGTTCTGGTTGGGGTGGTTATCTGTTTTGGTGCCTGCGGGAGCGCATTCGCCCATATCGTTTCGGGACAGGTCGTCGACGAATCGGGATTTGGTGTTTTCAACGTCGATCTTGATTTCTTTGACCGCAATCTCGGGCAGATCATCTTTACTCCGGGAGACAATACGGACGCCAACGGGTTCTACAGTGTCGACGTACCGGCGTCTGAGTACGACATCACCTATAATGCACCGACAGGGAGTCCCTTTCTCGATGTTGAAATCCGCGTAGATATATTTTCCGATACGCTATTTGATATCACCCTGCCTGTCGGTCATGGGATTACCGGCTGGGTGACCGACCAAGGGAATGCACCCCTGTTCAACGTAGATCTCAACTTTGTCGATATCGCGACCGGCGACATCATCAATACGAATGACGACAACACGGATCTGTTCGGCGCATTCAACATACTTGTGCCGGCCGCAACCTATGATATCCGGTTTACACCCCCCCTGGGCCAGCCGTACGCCGGCGCGGAGCTGAAGAACATCGTCATTACAGGACCGATGTCTCTCGATACGACACAACTCGCCCCTGGTTTCTTCCTGTCGGGGACTGTGAGAGACCTGTCTTCCACACCGGTTCCGAACGTCGATCTTGATTTCGAAGATCAGGCGACCGGTTTGACGCTGTACACACCTAGAGACAATTCAGATTCCAACGGCGACTTCGGTCCTTCTGTGGCAGCCGGTATCTACGACATCGTCTTCAATCCCCCGATCGGGAGCGGCCTGGCTCATGTGGCCCTTAACGACTTCATCCTTTCAGCGGATTCTCTTGTCAGCAGTATCGTTCTCCCCCCCGGTTTTGTGCTTAGCGGAACGGTGGTCGATCAGACCCTTACTCCCCTGGTTGGCGCGGATCTGGATATGATCGATATCAGCGTGGGATTCAAAATACCGACTGATAAAGACAAGACGGTTGTCGGAGGCGCCTTTCAAATGATCGCACCGGCGGAGACGATGGATATCTATGTCAACCCGCCGGTCGGGATGCCTCTTGCTTCGACCGTACTGCACGATCAGATAGTGGCCGGCCCGATGAATCTAGGGACGATCACACTTCTGCCCGGATTCAGGATTTTTGGACATGTCTGGGATACGGGTGTGAATCCGATTCCAGGAAGTGATATCGATATTGTGGAACAGGTGGGCGGTTTTGTTTATCCCACTCCGGGCGACGACACCGATGGAGGTGGTGCCTATGAACTGCGCGTCCCAGGTGGTGCCTATCTCGTTATCGCGAACCCCCCTGCCGGGAGCGGGCTACTTCCCGACACTGTAATGGTGAGCCCGCTCGCCGGCGATACACAAGTGGACTTCTTCCTCTCAGCCGATCCCTCAGTGGGGGTCGGAAGTGGAGCAGTCCCGTCTCGTCTCAGTCTACTCTCCAATCAGCCCAATCCATTCAATCCGACTACACGGATCCGCTTTATCCTCTCACATGACGGTTATGCCCCGGTCTCCGTCCGCCTCTACGGTGCGAACGGTCAGCAGATTCGCACGTTGCATGCCGGGCCTCTGGAGGGGGGAACTCACGAACTGACGTGGGACGGACGGGATGATAGCGGCAGGCCCGTTCCATCAGGGGTCTATCTCTATCGCCTGGATGCGGGCAAGCAATCAGAATCCCGCAAGATGGTACTTGTGAGATAGAGATGCAGAGCCGGTTCATCCAACTTACCGTTGCCCTGATCGTCATGGGGGCGCTCTGCTCGACAGGGAACGCAGCTGCGCAGGTGCTTTTCGAAGGGCGGCTGACCGACCGATCCGGATCCGGGATTGCCGGCGCCGATCTCGATTTCTTCGACGCGGAATCGGGAACCAAGACCGATCCCTTTCCCGCCGACCGGCAGAATCAGAGCGACAATACCGATGGATTCGGTTATTTCAGCATGATCGTGAAGCCTGCAATCTATCATGTTCGATTCGAGCCGCCGGCGGGCCGGCGGGATCTCGCCCCCACCCTGGAGCGAGACGTGGTTCTCGCCGGTCCCATAACCCTGGACGTCACTCTTCCGAACGGCGTACGAGTTACCGGTCTCGTTCGGGGACCGGACGGTTCCCCTCTGCAAGGAGTTGATATCGATCTGTTCAATCGCGCCACGCGACGAAAAGCGACGACCGTCAGTGACGATTCACAGGCCGACGGCCGGTTCGATTTCAGTGTGATTCCCGGCGTATATGATGTGGAATTCAATCCGCCGATCGAACTCGAAGTAGCACCGCAGATCGTGGCGTCGGTCGACATCACGGATCACACGGAAGTCAACGCTGACCTACCATTCGGATTCCTGATCACCGGTACGGTCCTGGATGGTGCGGGACGAGGGATTTTCCTCGCCGATATCGATGTGGTTGATGCAATAACAAACAGCCGGTTTCCGACGCCGGATGACAACACCATATGGGGGGGAGCGTTCGGAATTCGCCTTCCCCGTGGGAGATACCACGTTCTTGCCACCGCCCCTTCGGAGCTTGGCTGGGCACCCGGCGCCCTTTACGATCTTCAGGTGGATGGGGATCAATCCCTGCTCGAGATCAATCTTGCTGACGGAATTCCCGTCGCCGGAATCGTTCTTAGCCCTGACGGCACCCCACTTTCATCCGCCGACATCGACCTCTTTATTTCAGGGACGAAACTGCCGGTTCCGGCTGACCCGATCGGCGTAACGGATGCCGAAGGGCGATTTCTCATACAGGTAGAGCAGGGCATCTACGACATTCAGGTCCAGCCATCCCCCGATCAGGGCGGAGAAAGCATCCTGTTCGATTCACTGACGATTGCCGATACCTCCGAATTGGTTCTACGATTTCCTGCAGTCCCTGACACGAGGGTTTTCGTTTCCAGTCTTGTGTCTGATTCGGGCGGCGTGGCGATCGAAGGGGTTCGCGTGACAGGAACCTCCCTCGAAAGCGACGCGGTGTGGGAGGTTGTAAGCGATGCTTCCGGAGCGATCCGATTTCTCGTCGAGCCGGGAGAGTATTCCATAACCGTGGTTCCTCCGGAGGGGGCCGGTCTCCGGGAGATCCATTGGCCGACGCTGAATATTCCGGACGACTTTCCAACCACCCTTGTCCTGGAAAAGGCGGAAGTGCCCGAAACTCCCACGGCGTTTTTTATGAGGGTCGCACCTAATCCGTTCTCGATCGACGCCACGATCCGGCTGTCCATACCCCATTCTCGCCCGGCCGCCGATCTTCACGTATACGATTATGCAGGCAGGCTCGTCGCTACACTTCGCAGTGGTCCGATCGCGGCGGGCGAGACGTCCGTAGTCTGGTCGGGCCGTAACAATTCGGGGGAGCGAGTATCTCCCGGAGTCTATTTTGCCGTCCTGGAAACCGAACACGAGAGGGCCTCTCTCAAGGTCATCAACATACGATAGGAGCACGGGATTTCGATGAGTCGCATACCAGGGAAGAAGCCGAATGTCCTTATGATCTGCATCGATTCGCTTCGCGCGGACTGTCTGGAACCGGAGCGGGCCGGATCGATCTGGGAAGAGATCGGTCGTCCCGACACACCCTGTCTGGATGGCTGGAGGGAGAACTCCCATCTGTGGACTACCGCTACCTCCACTTCCTCATGGACGAAGCCGGCAGTCCCTTCGATCCTCCTGTCTCTTTATCCGACCGAACATGGCATCTTCGAAACGGCGAAGTCTGGAGGAAAGAGAAAATCCCCAGGTTTCCCGCCACGCGTCAATTCTCTTCCCGAGATGCTGAGGAATCACGGTTATCTGACCCTGGGTCTTACACACAACGCACAGTTCGACTCGATTCCCGATTTCAGTAGAGGCTTTGATGAGTTCACTTCCTGCGGTGGGAACGTCGATGATCTGGTAGACAGCCTCTGCGCCGATGATCGGCTCGCCGGTTCCGAACCCTGGTTCGTCTACATGCACGTTCTCGAACCACACTATCCGTACGATTCACGAGTGAGAGAATATCTCGCGCCCCACCGAGTCGGCCGATTTCCGTTTCACCAGTTTCGCGGGGAAGATTGGAAGGAGTTCAAGAGTTCGCTGAAAATGGGTGACATCTTCCCGACTGACGAGGAGACCCGATTTCTCCGGCAAGCTTACCGTGCGTCCGTTGAGCGTGTTGATACCGCTCTCGGCCGTCTGTTTCACTGGCTGGGAGAGCCGAGCAGACAGGAGGATTCGGTGGTCATCCTCACATCCGACCACGGCGAAGAACTTCTGGATCACGGATCCATCGGGCATGGTCAGGGACTCTACGAGGAATTGATTCGCGTGCCCCTCTCCGTTCGCCTGCCAGGTATGCTCTCAGATAGGGTGGACGAGATTCCCCGATCCGGGACAGTACGTATCGCGCATGTCGATCTTGCCCCGACAATCCTTGACCTTCTCGAAATCCGCCCCCCCGACTACTGGCAGGGGTCAAGCATACTGGGAGTGCCGGAGGCGGGCGAGAGAGCCATCTTCTCCGAAGTGAAGCATAAGCGCCGATACAGGCAGGCCGTTACCAGGGGAAGGCACAAGCTGATTCGGTCCTATCGATTTCGCAGGGCGGAGGATGGGGATTCGCGGAGCGATTACAATCAGCTGGACGATCTGTTTGCCTGCCGGACTCATCAGATAGAGCGGCATCTCTATGATCTCGACTCAGATCCGGGTGAGTTGACCGATCTCTCTTCACTCCAGCCGGATCGTGTGCTCGAGCTGGAGAACCTGCTCGATCACTGGTGGAGGGCGCTGCCCAGGATGGCTCACGGGGTGGCGGAGGATCTTGATGTCGATGTGATCCGCAGGCTGAAGGCGCTCGGCTACATGTAGCTCACGCACGGTCCCCGGGGAACTCTTTTACACCCAGTGGCGTGTCCTCCCTGTACAATGAGATTCGACTCTCATCTTTCTATCATCTCACTCAGGATCCGATTGTGAATCGATCGAAAACGGGACTGATTTTTGCCTGTATCATGGGAGCGATCATCTTCACATGCCCGCGGGCGTGGGCCGATGACCACTCCGAAGTAAGGGGCATGACAATTTCGTGCGCAACATGGGGGTGGGAGTGGGGTACCGATGAGATGGTCGCTACCATGGCGGAGCTCGCAGATATGGGAGTCAACTGGATCACGATCCACCCTTACGCACAGATCATGGGGAACGGCAGGGTGTCCGATCGATTCTGGCGGGAAGATCCCCGACCGGAATGGCTCAGCCGTCCGATACGTGAAGCCCATCGCCTGGGACTCAAGATTTTCATCAAACCCCATCTTGCGTACTGGGGAAGTCCGTTCCACTGGCGAGGCGAAATTGCATTTACCACCGAGGAAGAGTGGGCGCGCTTTTTCGAATCCTATGAAGAGTGGATTCTCTATGTGGTCCGGGCGTGCGAGGGGGCCGACGGATTCGCGGTCGGAACGGAACTCGATCGCACGGTCCGGTTCGAAGACGAATGGCGACAGATCATTGCCCGCATTCGTGATGATTCCGACGTGCCGATAACGTATGCCGCCAATTGGAGTGAGTTCCGTGACGTTCCGTTCTGGGATGCACTCGATGTCGTCGGGATTCAGGCCTATTTCCCGGTGGCCGACTCACTCGGCATGCCGAATCGCAAGGAACTGGACATCGCGTGGGACAGAATCGCAGAAGATGTATCCACGTTCGTCGACTCGATCGGGAAGAAGGTTCTTCTCACAGAACTCGGTTACAATCGCTCGGCTACGGCTGCCGTTCAGCCGTGGGATTACAGGGTGGGTGGTGACGGCGCCGAAGAGATCCAGGTCCGCTGTTTAGATGCCGCTCTTCGCGCGCTCGAACGAAAAGATCTTCTGGCCGGTGCGTTTCTCTGGAAGTGGTTTCCCGGATCACAGGGCGGCCGGAACTTTATCATGTCGACGCCCGCCATGCGCGAAGTCATCCAGGCGTACTGGAAGTAGTCACCCGGACTACCTTTTTCGTTTTCGATTCCGAATAAAATCAACGAACAGAAATCCGCCGAGGTCGTCGGGCGAGCTGAAATAGGCGCGGCCGTGGTTCAGCTCGGTGAGATGTTTGACGAATTCCTCGAGATACGGATCCTGGGTGACCATGAACGTCGTGATGACGATTCCCTTTCGCCGGCAGACCACGGCTTCATCCAGGGTGCGGTTGATGATTCTTTCGTCGAAGCCCCATGTATTTCTGTAGATTCCCTCGCCGGGAACATCGATTACAGTCGGCTTGCCGTCGGTCACCATGAAGATCTGCTTGTTGGGGTTCTTTCTCCGCTCCAGAATTCGACGCGCAAGGGCGAGGCCCCCTTTTGTGTTCGTATGAAACGGACCGACTGAAACGAACGGGAGCTTTTTGACCGGCACGGGTACCGCCTCGTCGCCGAAGAGAACTACATCGAGGGTATCCTTTTTGTATCGAGTCAATATCAGCTCGGTGAGCGCGAGGGCTACTTGTTTGGCCGGTGTGAAGCGATCCTCGCCGTAGAGAATCATGCTGTGAGAGACATCGAGAAGGAGCACGGTCGCGCACGATGTGCTCACCTCGGAATCATAGACTACGAGATCCTCTTCGCTCATCGCCTGGTCGGTTGAACCGAGCCTCTTGACAGCATTCCACAGGCTCTTGCTGAAATCGATCGAGTGAACGTCGTCGCCGAATCGGAACTCTCTCCGTTCGGGGAGAGGTTCGTTGGCCGAACCGCCACTATGGGGCGTTCGATGTCCGCCTGCCGGACCTCCTCCCTGGAGACTGCGAAAGATCCGCTCGAGCGACGATTTCCGCATGCCTTGCACACCCTTGTCGGTCAGGACGTGGCGGCCCCGCGCATCTCTCTGGACGACTTCCTTTCGCCTGAGATCATCGAAGAATTGATCGAGATTCAGATCGGCGGGGAGAAATCCGCGGTCCTGCAGATTGCGCAGAATATCCATGGCGGTTTCGGGATCGCCATTCGTTTTGATCAGCAGAAAGTTAAAAAGATCGAGCAGCTCTTCTGAACCGGCCAGTTTGCGGAGAAGTTCCGGATCGAATTTACCGTAGCGGAAACCAAGCATGAAAATTAAATGTCCCGCATCATGCGTGAGAGCATATCGCCGTACCTGATGGCGCCGTACATCCCTTCACGGGAAAGAATCGAGTGCTGATGAAGTCCCTCTAGAACGAGCTCCATCGCCGCGGGCATTTCATCGGGCGACCCCAGAACCAGATGTTTTTCGACGAGCTCTTTCAATCCGTCGATCTGAGTAAGGGCGGCCTCTTCTTCGGCGCCCGAACGGTGATCCGTGATCTCGATTGAACCACCCCCGTTGAACCAGCCGGCGATGGTCGCGTAAAGCGGCTCGCTCTCCCTCTGTTCTTTTCTGCTGTCATGTACCGGTGGAAAGTGGCGCTGGAACACGCTCTTGATCGCCTTTCCGATCAGCCGGCCCGCCACGATGCTCGGGCCTTCCTGCTCCCCTTCATAGACGAGTTCCAATTTGCCTGTGACAGCGGGAAGGACGGCGAATAAATCGCATAAACGGGGAACGGGGCTCGTGTCGGCGTTCAGAATCACACGCCTCTCCACATTGCTTGCCAGAATCTCGAGCGCACTGATCGGAAGTCTCGCGCTCACTCCCGACGACTGATCCACGTGCTCACTCTTCCGCGCCTGGATGGCGATCTCCTCGATCACCTCACGAAAAAACTGCGGCACCTGTACGTCGATACTCCGATCGAGATGGGCTTCCTGGGTCGTAATCGCCATCGCCTGATCGATCGAATCGGGGTAATGGGTGATTACCTGGCTCTCGATCCGATCCTTAAGAGGCGTAATGATATTCCCCCGGTTCGTATAATCTTCCGGATTGGCGGTAAAGAGCATGATGATGTCGAGATGGAGTCGAAGGGGGAAGCCGCGGATTTGAATGTCCCGCTCTTCCAGGATGTTCAACATACCGACCTGAATGCGCGGCTGAAGATCGGGCAGTTCGTTCAGGCAGAAGAGGCCGCGATTCGTGCGTGGAATGATGCCGTAATGAATGACGCGCTCATCCGAGAGGTCGAGGCGCTCCCGGGAGGCACGAATGGGATCAATGTCACCGATCAGGTCGGCCATGCTCACATCCGGTGTGGCGAGTTTCTCCTGATAGCGCTCATCCCGATGAAGCCAGGCGACGGGAGTTTCGTCACCTGCCTCAGCAATCAGGTCGATCGCCCCCTTGGAATGGGGGGCCAGGGGATCCTCGTTCAGGCTCGATCCCTCGATCACAGGTGTCCACTCATCGATAAATTGTCTGAGGGAGCGAAGAATTCGTGTTTTGGCCTGACCCCGAAGCCCGAGCAGCAGAATGTCGTGCCGCGAGAGAAGGGCATTGACCATATTCGGGATTACGGTCTCTTCATAGCCGATAATGCCCGGAAACAGTTGTTCCTTCGATTTCAGTGCTCGGATAATATTGTCCCGCACTTCGTCGCGAACGCTTCGTGGGCGATAGTCCGTTTCCTTCAACGCTCCCAGTGTGCGAATCGACCGATGGATTGGCGTCATGTTTTGTTCTGTTCCCGTGGGGGTGACCGGCTAATCGAATCGCATCGCCGGGGGAGGCAATACGGGCGGCTGGAAGAACTGTTCCTAACTAATCATATTTCGGGTTGCCGATGTCGTCAAGCGAAGCGGATCGCATTCTGCACGTGTAAGCGCACCGGCAATTCACCGGCCTGCGATGGTTCCCACAAGGAGCTGGTTTAGATAGGGGGCGGACTTCTTAGCGAAATAGCCCTTTTACAGCACCCCAGCTCGATTCCTCAGTGGCACCCGGCATGGTTGATTTTGCGATCGGCTCCCGATCGGTCTGGTTTGTAGCAGCGAGATCGCCGCCCGGCGCCGCATGGAGAGTCCAGTCCTGGTCTGAAAAGACAATATAACGGGTAAACCCGTTTCCCCCCTGATCAATTACGGACACATCCATATTGATTCTTGCCAGAACTCTCAGCGTGATCTCGCCAGGGCCCGCTTCATCCGGGTCTGAGAGGAGATCGATGGACCGGGGATCGATGGTCAGTCTGATTGTCTGAACCGTGGCGCCCGCTGGGTTTTCCCAACCGGAAAACATGCGGCCGGTGATCACGAGCTCCTCTGCAAGATCCCAGAATTGGGGTGGCTCTGTGTCGTCCGGGTCTTCATCGAGCAACTCGAAAGTGTAGGAATCTGCCAGGAGGGAGGAATAGGACACGCTGTCTCTTTGGGAGTAGCTCGATGCGAATGTGCCGAAGTAGGCGTTTACATCAGCCTTCGACCATCGAAAGACTGACTTGACCGCAGTCCAGGTAAATTCCTCTGTGGCACCGCTGTCGTTTCTCTTGCCATCGATCGAACCATGATCGATCTGCCTGCCGGCCGAGACGTTACCCTCGCTGTTCTGGCGGAGAATAAATTCCGCATCGCTAAACACGATGTAGTTGGTGAAACCATCTTCACCCTGATTCAGTGCAAATACCTTCAGATCCACAGCCAACAAGACTGAGTACCAGGTCTCGTCCGGATCGTCGGATTCGATTTCTTCCAGAAACTTGACATTCAGGTCCAGGTTGATTGACTGGACGGTTCGTCCATCGAGAGTCTCGCTCCCTTCGAACATGTTTCTCGCTATCGCAAGTTCCCGGTTTCGATTCCAGTTCATCGGTGCTTTCGGCGAATCCGGATCGAAGCCTTCGAATACGAAATCCTCGTGCAGAAGAGCGGCGTAGCTATCCAGGTCTCTCCGGTTATAGGCGGACACCAGTCGCTCGATGAATTCTTCGGGAGTATCCGGCGGAATAAAGACAGAATCGCCGATATCGACCGGGGAACTGTCATCGCCGCAGGAGGGGAACAGAAAGAGACTGATCGCCAGCAAGCCGAAACAGGTCAGTCGAACAGGGAGCCGGTCCATGAACTTGTTTGCCAGTGGGGTAACTGCCAAGAATTTCATCGAAAGAGGTTCTTTACATCGCCCCAGCTCGTTTCCTCAGTGCCGCGCGGCACGACAGAGCTCCCGATCGGCTCGAGATCCACCTGGTATGTAGCTGCCAGATCGCTGCCCGGCGCCGCATGAAGAGTCCAATCTTGGTCCGAAAAGACGATATAATTGGTAAACCCATCTACCCCCTGATCAATTACGAACACAGTCAGCTCAACTCTGGTTTCCACATTCAAAGTGACTTCACCCATCTCGATGCCAAACAGGTCGGAGGTGCGCTTGATGGTTTTGGGATTAATGGCCAGGCTGATTGTCTGAACGGCGGCCCCTTGCGAGGTTTCCCAGCTGGAGAACATATGGCCGGCGATCGAGAGTTCTTCTTCAAGATCCCAGAACTCCGCCGGGTTGGCGTCGTCCGGGTCGGAGTCGAGCAGTTCGAACACATACGAGTCAGCAAGGAGGGAGGCATACGCCGCGCTGTCTTTCTGGGTGTAGCTTGTTACAAAGGCGCTGAAGTAGGCGTCTACATCAACTACAGACCAGCGGAAGAGCATTTTGACCGCTGTCCATGACGATTCTTCTGTTGAAGGCGCGGCGCCTTTCGCCGCAAAAGGTCCGCGGTCGATCTGTTTCCCGGCCGACAATCCACCCGTGCCGTTCGGACGGAGGACAAAGTCCTGATCGCCGCGGACGATAAAGTTGGTAAAACCATCTTCGCCCGCCGATGCGGTGAAAACGGTGAGGTCCACAGCCGCTTCAACCGAATACCAGGTTTCACCGGTGACACCCGATTCGGTCTCTTCAAAGGAACTGATCACGAGATCCAGATCAATCGTCTGAACGATGAAGCCATCGAGAGACTCGTACCCCTCAAACATGTTATTCAGAATCGCGAGCTCTTCTATCCGATCCCAGGTAGTGGGCGTTTTGGGTTCCCCGAAGGAGAGTCCTTCAAACACGAAATCCTCATGCAGAAGAGCGGCGTAGGCGTCCAGGTCTTTCCTGGCTAGAGCGCTTGCCAGGCTGTCCATGAACGCCTCGGGTGTTGCCGGACCGATCACAGGATCGCCGATTTCGACGGGGGAGCCGTCATCACCGCAGGAAGTGAAGAGGAAAACAGTGAGAAGGGCGCTGGTGAGAACGAGAAACCGCATGGAATACCTTCCTGGTGTTGGGAATGCCTGTAGCATTCCTTCAAACATGATCGATAAAAACCGGTGTGAAGTCAAGTAGGGGGCGGCCGGCTTCGCGGCGGTCAGGCGGCCGCCGACCGCTTCACCAGGACCGTTCCGCTCGCCTGTCACCACCCCCACTCTTGACTTCACCCCGGGCAGCCGGTATCTTGTGAGAAACCATAGTGATCCGCCCTGAATTCGAATAATTCGATCTGGTGGATCACATTCGCTCCGATCGACTTCTCCTAACGCCAGGGCCTGAGCCCGGGTTACGGAGGCTTCGACGACAGGGTCATCCGGGAAACGGGTTGGCCTCCCGTGTTTGGAAAGGAGCGGACCCGGGGTAGGCCCCACTATGCCCCAGGCCCACCTGGCGTACTCAACGGCCGAGACGCCGCGTCCTTTCCGGACCGGTTGCCCGGCCGTTTTTGTGTCTCATGCTCCGATACGACCAAGCACTGGAAGTGGTCATCGACAGCGCCGTCCCCACGGGCGTCGAGTGTCTCTCAATCGATCAGGCTCGTGGCCGTGTTCTCGCTGCGCCGATTGTCGCCGACCGGGACCTTCCGCCGTTCAATCGATCCGAACGTGACGGATTTGCCGTTCTCGCATCGGACTTTCGGTCCGGTGCCGCTCGACTGGATTTAGGCGGCGAAACCGTTTTCGCCGGCATGGAATCTTCGACGCCGGTCAGGTCCGGCATGGCGATCAGGATCATGACCGGCGCCCCTCTTCCAGACGGGGCTGATGCCGTTGTCCCGGTGGAGAAAAGCCGGGTGAACGGCGATTCCGTTGAACTCGACTACGAAAACGTCAGCCCATACATTCATATCCATCGCCGAGGAGCTGACGCGGCAGAAGGCCAGGAGCTTCTCGCCGCCGGCCACTCGCTCGGCCCTTCCGAGCTCGCCGTCGCCATTTCAGTCGGAGCAAAGCAGGTAGACGTTTACAGAAAGATTCGCGTTGCCGTTCTTTCGACAGGGGACGAACTCGTTGGAGTCGATCAGACGCCGTTACCGTCCCAGATTCGAGATTGTAATGGTCCCGGCCTGGTTTCGATGATCGCTGAACATCCCTGGCTCGACATGGTCATGCACCGGCGCGTTCCGGACGACGAAAAGCTGCTTGAAGAGTCGGTGGGAAGCGCGCTCGACATGGCAGACGCTCTCATCCTGACCGGCGGCGTGTCGATGGGAGAGAAAGATTTCGTGCCGGCTGTACTTCGCGCTGCCGGCGTGGAAGAGCGGTTTCATAAAGTTGCGATTCGGCCGGGCAAGCCGTTCTGGCTGGGTGCCCGAGACCGTTCCGACGATGGCGGCCGGCGAACGCTGGTGTTCGGACTCCCCGGAAACCCGGTGGCCGTGCAGGTCACATTCAGGGAACTCGTCGTTCGGGCGCTTCGCAAGATGGCCGGACTGCGCGACCTCGATCCCCTGATTCTGAGACTGGAAGCGGCTGCGACGATTGAGAAGAAGATCTCCCTCAGACAGTTTGTGCTCGGCCGGCTGGTCCAGGACGGGGGGCGGACGCGCGTCGCTCCCGTCGATCATCACGGTTCGGGTGATTTCGTTTCCACAACGACGGCGGACGGCGTGATTGTCCTTCCCGAAGAGCCGCGGCGCATTGAACCGGGCGATCTTGTCAGGTTCCATCTCTGGAGGCGTCCATGACAATGCTTGAACAATTTACAGATCAGTCCGCCCTGACGGATGTGCATGGCCGGATCGCCGACCGGCTCCGGATTTCGCTGACCGATCGCTGCGATCTCCGTTGCTCCTATTGCATGCCGTTCACGGGCAATCACTTTCATCCGAACAGCGAGCTGTTGACCAATAAAGAGGTCGTCCAGGTCGCCCGATTTCTGGTGGAGAAGACAGGCGTCTCCCGTATCAGGCTGACCGGCGGTGAGCCGCTCCTCCGGCCCGGCCTTGTCGATCTCGTCGGAGAGCTCGCGGCGCTCAAGATCGACGATCTCGCCCTCACCACGAACGCCCAGCTTCTCGCTCCTCAAGCAGATGCGCTCGCGGAGGCCGGCCTGAATCGTGTGAACATCAGTCTCGATACGCTCGATCCGGATCAGTTCAAGCGATACATGAGAGTCGGGGAACTGCAGAAAACGCTCGATGGCATCGACGCCGCTATCGAGGCGGGCCTTACCCCGATCAAGTTGAACGCTGTTCTCATGAAGGGGATGAACGACACCGAACTTCGAGACCTGGTCCGCTACAGTCTGAAGAAAGGTGTGGAGATTCGCTTTCTTGAATTAATGGCGATCGGTGAAGCTGCCGCCGATCATGACAATACCTATATTACGACCGTTGATGCGATCGCCATTCTGGAAGAGGAATTCTCAGTCACTCCGATGGACTTCGTGCCCGGCGAGACTGCCCGGCAATATGGAATACAAAACGGCAGCGGGCCTGGCGGCACGATCGGCTTCATTGCTCCTGTTAGCAATCCGTTCTGTTCCTCGTGCAGGAGACTTCGACTGAGCGCCACCGGCAAGCTGCGAGGCTGCCTGATGAACAGTTCGGGGCCGGATTTACGGGAAGTGCTCCGAAGCGGCGACCCGAAATGGGAAGACCTTCTGCTCGCCCGCGTCGTCGAAGCGATCGGACAGAAACCCTGGCTCAGCACCATGGCGACCGGCGTTAACATGCACAGACTGGGAGGCTGATGTGAGCGGCGATCGCCTCACCCACATGGACGAGGAAAAGCGGGCCCGCATGGTGGATGTCTCCGCGAAAGACGAGACTGTGCGGACGGCCCGGGCGGAAGCGGTCGTACATGTAGGCGAAAAGGTGGCCGCACTCCTCCGGGAAACAGGGGGCGTCGCCAAAGGGAACGTACTCGAAACCGCGCGGCTCGCCGGAATTCAGGCGGCTAAAAAGACAGCCGAACTCGTGCCGATGTGTCATCCCCTTCTGCTCGATCATGTGGACGTCCGGGGATCACTCGATGGGGAAGAGGTGCGACTGTCATGTACCGTTCGCTGCACGGGCAGGACGGGAGTCGAAATGGAGGCGATGACCGGCGTATCCGTCGCCTCCCTCACCGTCTATGATATGTGCAAGTCAGCCGGCAAGGGCATTGTGATTGAATCCGTTCGCCTGCTTGAGAAGACAGGGGGGAAGAGCGGCACATGGAAGAGGGAGAATGAGAAAAGATGAACGAATCGAAGCCGGAAGTTCTCGCAGTCTGTATCTCACCGGGGGGCGTTCCGAAAGTGCCGATTGAAGGCGCCCATGTGAGCGAAAAGGGGCTCGAAGGGGATGGCCGGGATCATGACAAACATTGGAAACCGACAAGGGCAGTGAGCATTCAGGACGTGGAGCTGATCGATCAGCTTTGCAGTGAAGGTTACAAGCTGGGTCACGGAACGATGGGGGAGAATCTTACCGTACGGAATCTGGACGTACAGAACATGACTTCGGGGACGAAACTCCGTTTCTCGGGAGGGCTCGAAGTGGAGCTGACCGATGTCAGAAAGCCCTGCTTCGTACTCGACAAGATCGACCCCCAGCTTCAGCACGATGTGGTGGGCCGCTGCGGGTTCATGGCCCGCGTAACGAAGCCCGGAATGGTCCGTCCCGGCGAGACCATCGACGTCGATCAGAGCTTGTCCAACGGAGGCGATGCTGGCTGATCACTGGCCTCACACAGGCGCTATTCTCGCTGGTGGCCGAAGCGCCCGCATGGGAAGGCCCAAAATCACACTTCCCCTTCCCGGCGGCGATGTGCTCGGCGTCCGCGTCTTTCAGGCGCTCTCGTCCGTCTGCAAGCGGATCGTGCTTCTCGGCCAATCGCCGGAACTCCCGCCTGAGCTGATCAATCTCGACGCCCTGCCTGACCTCCGCCCGGGGATGGGCCCCCTGGCCGGATGGGAATCATTGCTCGCCAGCGGCCTCGACAGCGAATACCTGATCATCCCTTGCGATCTCCCCGACGTGACTCCTGAACTTCTCCGTCTCTTGACGAACGCGAGACCGGGCCTGGTCTCCGTCTTCCAGGGGCCGGGGGCCGATTTCATCGAGCCGATGCCGGCGCGTGTTTCGGCCGACGCTCTCGGTGTGGTTCGTGAGGCACTTGACGCCAATCGTCCCGGCGTTCAGAAGGTGATTCAGAAGCTGAGTCCCGTGATTGTCGAACTTCCCAGGGAGCGGGCGGGGGAGCTACGGAATCTGAACCGGCCCGGGGATATGATCGGTTCCTGAAAGTCTGCAGTCAACGTAACCGACGGATGCGCTTCGGCCTGGAACCGGGCAGACGTTCGATCTCACCACGAACTTCCATATCCAGCTTGACCGTGGTCGTATACCAGGAGACTGATCCGAGTTGCTTGCGATCTTCAGTAGAGAGAGCACGCTTCACCAGATCAGCGAGATGACGGGATTCGACGCCCTCCTGATCATTCGTGACCGGCATTATTCCGATTGAACAGGTTTTGGAAACCCCTCGCTGCCAGGCTGTCACCCACCAGCATCTAAGTCACTGATTGGCGACGTCAAATACCAATTGCTCCGGCTCTTCCCCGTGGAATATCACCAGTGTTCTGCCGATGATAACGAATCGGACTGCGTTTCCGAGGGCTTCGAAGTAGAAATCCTCTTGAGGGACAACGCCGGTCGGTACTGAGCAGAATACCTTTGTGTGTCGGACGGCACCGACGCTCAGTCGGTTCAGTCGTCCCGCCTCATACTCGGCCCAATAGGAATTGCAACCCCCTCGACCGCTGACGCTGCCATCGCCCCCAAAGATCGCCGTCACTTCGGTCCCGGTGATGACCGTGGTTTCCCGGCCTACCGGGCCATATGAACGAAGCTTCCAGGTTGATTCGAGAACTGGATCGTCGGGGGGGCGCACCGAAGCCGAGTCGCATCCGCAAAACGCAACTGCCAGAACCCCGGCCACCACCATCATCATTTGCCCTCTTTCCGGCCCCATATCCTGCCCTGCTAGCTCGAGCCCTTCTCTCTCTTCGCGATGCCGACGAAACTCTTTCTGCCTTCGAGTTCGAGAGTATCGATATTCACAATCTCCCAACCCTGGTCACCTAAGGTGTTCAAGTACGCTTCCAGGGAGTCCTATCTCTTCACGATCAATTGTCTTCTTTCAGTCGACCAACTCGAATCTGACTGTAACGACAGCGGGGATCGAGATTTCCCCCGGTGCCAATGGGCCATATAGCGACTCACCCATTGATGAAGATCTTATGGTTGTATTCGAATAGGCGGGGAGAAAACGGGGAGATCCATCTGAAATCGAAAGTGGCTCCCCGATGTTTGAGCCTAGGTGTCGTGCCATGGCTCTCGCTTTTTCCCTGGCTGCGTCCAGAGCCATAAGCAGCGCCCTGTCGCGGTGAAACCTGAAACCGGTAGTCCTGAACTCCACACCGATTACCCGATTTACACCCGCTTCGAGAAGAGAGGAAAGCAACCCCTCGACCGAGGCGAGATCGTCTGTGGTGACGACAATTGAATTAGTAACCTGATACCCTAGGAGAGTTCGATCGGCCGACCGTAAGTTGCTGTAGACCGGTTCGATTCTCATGTAGTCCGTCTTTATGTCGCCGCCACTCAAGCCAAGTTCGTGAACAGCATCAAGGGCCGCCTCTACAATTCGGTCGTTCTCTGTTTTCGCCAGGTTGAGTGCTTCGTTCATGGTCTCAACAGCGAAACTCAATACTGCCTCGTCAGGAGTGACACGGATTTCAGCACGACCAGTCACCGTTACTTCACGAATAGTCCCTTCGGCAAAAGCAACAACGGGAATCAGAATGAAGACGATCATAATCAACGGCTTGAATAGTCTCACCACAACTCTCCTTGCTTGTTTCAATCGCTTTATCAAATCCTTCTGGATACCGGGATTGCCATTAGAAAGCTTATGGGAACACGTTTGCCGGTTCCAATGGAGCTGCGGTCTGTTCGCTCTCTTGAATCTTCGCTTATCAGAAACTCCTGTCTCCATGTGGCGTGTGTGAGGGCAGATCCGTCAGACGGGTTGCGAATGGGATGGCATCTCTAATCGGTTCGCCTGATCATCTGATTCATCGCAAGGAGCCGGTGACATTCGGCGCCCCCCATATTGACGCTGACAACCACATCCACCTCTATTCCAGGTCCCCACTTGGGACCATTCCGCGCCACTTTCTCTACTATGTGGTCGGGTTGGAACGGTCGCTCTTCGTTCGTGAGTTCTGTCGCCCACGTCTCTGCCCCGTTCACCACCCAGAGGAAATCGATCACTACTCCATCGGGAATGGCGCGGGAATCGGCCTCCACAATTCGAACGATGGCGGTGAGCGGTTTCCCGCCGGGTGGGGTGATGGGCTGAAAGTCGCGCCAGAGGTAGGCCCAGACGCTGTAAGTGTATCCATCGATAGTAAGCTGAGTGGGCACGTCTAGGAGGCCTTCCGGGGTTAACACTACCGATCCCGGAGGCCCCACTGGGTCTTCGTCACTGCATGCCACAATGGCAACGAGAGATACTGTTGCCAGCAGCAGTCGCAGTGAGCTTCCCATTCGCCTTAAGTTCATCATGACACATATCCTCCGTCCTAAGCATCATCGATCTGCCGGACTGCTCTGCCGGCCGACGCGCTTACGGCCGGTGATTGTGCCGAGGATATTGAAGAGCAAGTCTCCCTAGGCGCTTCAAGCTCTGTCTCAAGACTAAAGTAGAATTCTAGAGATGACAACACCCCCGCTTGAGCAGTAATCCGTAATGGACTGATCGGCCGCCTCCACACCTTCCTCAGGAAAGAGCACAACCTAGGTGGAGCCGGGGTTCCAGTCCCGGATCACGATCTGGTCCCCCTCCAGCGTGACGACGACCTTTTGGCGTTTGCGCCAGCCCAGCTCCTCAATGTGCGATTTCGGGATCGTAACGTAATAGGAGTAGCCACCGGTTCTGTTGATCTTTCGGATCACTTCACTCTTGCTTCCGTGTCTTCTTTTCTTACTCATAACACTACGTATGGTACTACGTATGGTTCACGGAGATGCGAATTTATTCCTCCAGCTTTGTTCAGCGCGGAACCAGTGAAAATCACCCGTCAGCCGATACTATGGAAGCTAGGCCTTCCCGCATTGGCGCTTCTTTAAACGCCTCGTAGGCTAAATCGTCGGTTTCGAATGTGTCGTTCCAGACAATGGAGTTCCGCGCTTCATCCACTACTTCCAGCGTCCACTCCGACTCGGCTGTTCGATAGATATCGACCTGCACAGTTATGCCGTCACTTTCGACTGAGCGGCAGAGGCGGGACATTTCGAGATCGAATTCTTCAGGCATAGCTGACTCCTCAGTGAAGATGGGCATTGATCACTACTGGCCCACTATGAATCCTAGAATCGCGGCGCCAGGATCCTCCTTGAGCACGAAATAGAAGGCAAGAGAACCAAGAATACCGTGAACGATTCCAACTGCCCATAGGTTTGGATTTCGGCGGTAGATCAGTGTCAGGAAGACACCGGCAACGCCGGTAAGAATAACAAGCTCGATTCGAGGATAGTGAGAAGAAGCAAAGAGTGCCGATGCTACTCCGGCGATAGCGATCGGACTAGAAAGTAGTCCCGCGAGATTTCGTGCGATGAGGCTCTGTAGCGCAAATTGCTGAGCAATCCCCCAGATCGGGTATAGCCCGACAGTCAACCAGAACGACTTCGGTGGCACGGGCGAGGCGGTGGCCACGCCGAATGCGATGAGTGCCACAGCCGCGACAATACCGAAGATCAACTGAGAACGTAGCGCCGGCCAGAAATTATCCCGCCGCATTCCCCATGCCCGCACCGCGCACTCGCTGCATCTGCCTCGCCAGACGAGATAGCCGGCGAAAAACACCGAGACGACGAAGTTGTAACTTCGCGCAGCTGATTCGGAGAAGCCGACCTCGGTAACAACATGCAGGCATCCGGCGAGAAGGATGGCGGCCAACTCCGGATAGCACGGACGGTTCGCGTATACTCGTGATTCAACGCTTTTGGGTTTCACGTCCGGTCTTCATCTTCTCAACCTGCTCATGAAAGTAGGAGAGATTGGGATGGTCGAGCTCCGTGGCCACCACGACCGCTCGGCTTGACGACTCTAACGCGTTCGCCCAATCACCAGCTGCAGCATAGGCGTCCGCCAAACTGTCAAAGGCATTGGCCGAGTTCGGATAGGCCTCGACGTTCAGCTTGAACATTTCAATTGCATCCTCTGTCCTCCCCTCAGATAACGCGGCATACCCCAGGCTGTTGGTTACGTGCTCTGGAATCGCGAGGGGTGTTCCCACCGTCTCCGACACATCCTTAAAGTGTTGTTGCGCGAATTCGAACCCTAGAGGGAGCAGATCATCATGAAACCTGTATCCCGCGTACAGATTGCGCAGGGCATCGATCTGTGCAAGCAATGGAACGCTACCGTGAGTTTCTTGCGGGAAAGGCCGGCTGTGCCAACGAAATTTTCTGGGGGATTTCGTCATCAAGGTCTGGACAAGTTTCTCGTAGTCGGCCAGAAAGCCACCAGTATCATCGGAACGGGCGACGTACAGAAACCCTTGCAAGCTCTCGGTGGTTGCGAAGGACTGTTCCAGAGAGCGTTGCGGGAGATTATTGTCCCAGAGGAGCGACGGAGTGAACGCGAAATGAGCCTGGAACAGGCCAGGTTCGGAGCTCAGGCAGTACAGGGCGAATTGGCCTCCCAGGGAGCTTCCAGCGAGTATGCGAAACCCATCTGTACGATAGGTCCGGTCAATTGTCGGGAGAAGCTCGCTCGACAGGAACAGCTTGAAGTTCTTCGCACCTCCGCCGCCAGTCCAGTGGTCCGCCCAATCTGTTTGCGTATAGTCTCTCAATCGCGCAGTACTGGTGATTGCAACCACGATCATTTCCGGTATTTCGCCTTGTGCAGCAAGAAATCCGACGGAAGCAGCGCTATGCACGAAATGCTTCTGTCCGTCGAGAACATAAAGGACCGGATAGTGTCGGTCTTCAGCCCAGTCATAGCTGTCAGGCAGATACACCTGATACTCCCGGCCTTCATCGAGAACGGTTGAGTGGATACTATGGGTTTGACCAACCGTGACTGCTTTAATTGCGTTTGCATTTGAGAAACTCAATAACAGCAACAGAGCGAGAATTCGGTAGATCATTTTGTATTTATCTCCAGGTTTTTATATGAGCAATAAAGCCTCTTGCTTGTACCCGACTGAAGACTGGCATTATTCTTCATTGCTGGCGGATGATTCGTACGTCCGAATAACTCCCTGCCAACCGTGCAGGGAACCTGACTGCTCTTTTATCAGTGCGAAGCCGGACTTCTCCAAAACGCGACACGAACCGGTATTGGCTCCGGCCACAATGCCGAAGATTGTGGGCAACATGAAAGTCTGGTGCCCCCAGCGCGTAATCGCCGAAACAGCCTGAGTTGCGTACCCGCGTCGCTGCTCACTCTCTTCTATGGCGTAGCCGATCTCGGCACACCCCCGCAGGGGGCTCAATCCCACATGGCCGATGAGTCTGCCCGAGTCCCTGAGGCACACGGCGAGAACGCACGGTTCGCTTGCCGGCGAGTGCAGACTCCTGTATTGGGCCATAAGATACTCGAGGATTTCCATCGCGTGGTCTTCGTTCCGATATACCTGATCCGGAATCCAGTCCCGGATGCCCGACTCCAGACTCATCCCGTACACCTTGGGTACATCCTCATTTGTGAACTCCCGGAGGATCAACGTAGAAGTGTGGATGGGCTCAACGATTTGCATTCGGACCTCTTTCGGCACCTGATGACTATCCTGCAACTCTTGCACTTACGTCTACGTTGCCATAGCCAGAAGCTTATCGATAGTTCTGTAGTTTCGACCAGTCGTCACGATGCCGAGACACTTTTCTACATTCGCCGCGAGCTTGGAACGGCCAATTCCATCTGGCGCATGAAGATAGAAGACACGATCCGTCAGTTTGTAACTTTCGGTCGATGATTTCATGTCGTCAAGGGCCTTCAAGTCGGGATTCGAGGCCCGTTCGGCTAGAAAAATGAAATGGAGCGTCTTCGGATCAGATACAGCCTGGGGGAAGGGATTCGAATCGATCGCACGCCGCAGTTGACTGACGCTGAGAATGAGGAGTTGCGGTCGGAATCCTTTTCGGTCCTTGATTCGCCGAGTGATTTTCTCACTGAGTGATGGAACTGCTTTGGTTGTTGAATCGAATACGACGTTTCCACTCTGGATGTAGGTGCGAATGTTGTTGAGTTTCAGTGATTCGAGCTCTCTCTTGAGTTCCGCCATAGGCAGGATGTTGTGTCCGCCAACATTGATGCCGCGAAAGAGTGCGATCCATGTTTGCATTGATTTCCTCATAGTATCGTAGCCGGGATGTCTGCCAAGTTCACCGGGTTGGTGGTCCAACGGAGTGAACGTTGACAAGCCAGGCAGCGAGCCAACTCCGGTGCAACGATCTGCTATGCAGTTTGCGGACGCTTTCCGCAGGCAAGAATCCCTCCAAGGTATCCCATTGGAATATACGCCAGAAGAAGGTCGGACACGTTGAACCACATGGGACCACCGAGCATACTGACCATCGTTGCCCCACCGATCAGAAAAAACACGCCGATGCCGATTGCAAACTTCACCTGATGGCTGGATGCGACCTTAGCAGCGACGAACGCACCACTAAGCGTTCCGAGCGCGTGACCCAGGAATGGAAAAAGGAAGTTCATGGGCGTAAACAACTTCATACTGTCCCGGAGACCATCCATTGTAGATAAGTCAGCGCCATCGGGAAGAGAAACAATTTGAGGGCCAATATTTATAAGTCCCATATTGACCATGCTGCCGATCACAACACCGGAAATCACTGCCAGCACATTCTTTGCGATAGGAATCATGATCTAATCGGCTCCGTTGAAAGTGTGGTTGTCGCTTTGTAAATGCGAGACTTCGTTCTACTTGCCAGTCAATTGAGTTCGTGCCGTCTAAGCGACAGTTGCCGCCTGACGCCTAAGTTGTGAGGCGTTGCGGAGCAAAGTCCGATGGAGGCCCGCAGGGCCGGAACGAACTTGAAAGAACTGTCACGTGTTACTGCCACTCTTCCGTTTTGACTTCTTCTTTGGTTTGGGCTCAGGCAGTCCTTTTCCGTCATATTAATCAGGCTGCTGATCCGATCCTTGTCTTCAAGTTGCTCCGCAATAAGAAAAGACGGTTTGGCACCTGGATAGGGCGGTGCCTCGACAACATTGCCAATAAACGATCTTCCTGCTTCTGTCGACATTACGAATAACTGGTTATCACATACAAGCGCAACTATCTTACCATTACTATACAGCGCATATTCTCCAAATATTTTTCTGTAAGCAATTGCACCGGCGTTTCCCATTTGATCCGCTACGAATTCGACAAAGTCGAAGTCAGATGCCAATTAATTCCTCTGCTGCGTATTATACACAACGGTTCGGCAGATCAGCGTCGGTGAGACGCGCCGTCCGCTGCATCGGCCTCTTTCAGGATCGCAACGATCTGCGATTCCGTGAACTTGGATCGTCTCATCTGAGCCTCCTTGCATCTCAAGTGTGCCAGATTGCTCTACTTCTGGGGTGTCTCGTGAAAGGGGAAGCCTACGAACTCTACTGCTTTATCCCATCATGCATATAGTTGGGCCGCCAAGGGAAGGGGCCCATCTCCATATGAAACATCATTTTCCAAACATTAATGGGTAACCATTCATCATAAAAATCCCAGTGCTCATACTTGGGGAGCTTTAAAGTACTCGACATTTCGTAAAATGAGGTTCCCTTTTTGAATTCAGCAATAATCGCCGCCTGCAAATCTTCTATAAGCTCACGAGTCTGAGTTACATCCCTTTTTGTACCGATGGGCTCTTTTGCGTGTGTGTGAGAATAAACAGCCTCTTGGAAGTTCATTCTTTCAAGTTCAGCAAGTGTTCGGATCCACTCTTTGATGTTGAAATCCGCAATAGAAAAGAGCATGCGATTTGGCGTTACAATGTCAGCGATGTAGGCAATGTGTTCCTTGGGCAGTAGGAACGCGGTCATGCCCAACCCATGATTCATTCCCAAAGAATGGAGTTCAATTACCTTGCCGCCTAGGACAATATCTTTTCGCACTCCAGTCCAGGCTTCATCAGGAAGCACTAGCTCAGGGTGTGGATTGTCTTTCATCCACTCAACAGCTTCCTCATGCGCTATGATTTTGGCGCCTTGATCGCGAAATACCTGTCCTCCCTTGGAGTGATCCCAGTGGTTATGGCTGTGCAGAAGATAGCGAACAGGTCTATTTGTAACGTTTTCAATTGCTTTCAACATGCCTTTAGAGTGCTCAGTATTCATTGGATCAATCGCAATCACACCTTCGTCAGTTACCACAAACATCGAAAAGTAACCATAGTTGGGATTTCCATATCTGTAGACACCATCAGCAACTTTCCAAACATGTTCTTCTGCTGCAGCGGCATTCATCATCGGTGGAGCAAGAATAGTTACTAGTACTGCAAGTAAACCTTTTGTTCTTAGCATTTTCATTCTGTATTTCTCCTGATCAAGTTTTGGGATCTGACGTTGGCTACAAGGCTGAACCATGCACGGCGCCTGCCGTGTGAAAACAACTTTCATTCAGTATAATCTCTATTAAGGTTGGAGGCATAACGACTTCGCGATGAGCTGCGGGCGCTGACTCTCACACGGTGTATCTACTGCACTATCACTTTGTCTTCATACCAAAATACCGCAAATCGGATCTTCTCGGGGAAGTAGCCGTACGACTGAGAGATTTAATCCGGGAGATCTGCCGATCGCATGACATTGAGATTCTGAAAGGGCATATTCGGCCGGATCACGTTCATCTCCTGCTGGGTGTGCCTCCGATCTTGGCTCCGAGCCGAGTCATGCAGGCGATCAAGGGGAAGACCTCGCATCATCTTTTGCGGGACTTTCGAACGCTGCAGAAGAAGTTCTGGGGTCGATATTTCTGGGCGAGGGGTTACTTCGTTGCGACGAGCGGGAATGTGACCGATGAAGTGATTGCCAAGTACATTGAGATGCAGGATGTCGAACCCCAGGACGACCCGGACTTTAAGATCAGCGATTAGCCTGCCTGGCGGTGAGGTCTTTAGCCGACTTCAGTCGGCCGTGGATCCCCTCGCCTTCAGGCGAGGGTGGTTCAGATTATCCTTGCTCAGGCTGATACCTTGATAGTCCGAGCAATTGCTCCAAGGGCATTGTCCTTCGTCCACAGCGTACAATTTGATAAGAGAGCTGAAGCCAGCAAGTGGACATCGATCCAGCCGATACCCTTTCCCGCTAGCTTTCGATCAGTGACCAAGTGCGTTGCTTCTTGGTGGCTGGCGACTGAGGAGATGGGAAGCGCGGCCAACAGAGAGAGAATCTCCGTACGATTCTTCAGGTTGCCGCAAGCCAATTCGCCAATCACGAACGGATGGCATAGGACTACACCTTCGTTCAGAAGCCTTGCAAGCCCTTGATCGCCCTTACGTAAGTGGTCGATCCAAACAGAAGTATCTACCAAGATCATGTTGCCTTCGTGCGGCGCCGAGAAGCAGGCTTGAGCTTCTTCTCGCTACCACCGAGAGCCGCCAGGCGACGTGCACTCTCAAGAGCAATCAATGCTTCAAGTCCTCGGCGAACGAGAGCTGTCTTTTCCTTCAGTCCGGTCAGTCGAGCGGCTTGCTTGAGAAGGTCTTCTTCGATGTTTAGTGTAGTTCTCATATGCATGAATATGCATCATCTGTGCAGACGAGTCAAGCCCTAATTTGCCGAGCTAACACCTCCAGCATAACCAGCGAAAGCGGCTGGCGGAGCCGGTTGGCGCGGCCCTGGCGCAAGCCAGGGCCGCGAGAGAGCTTTCGGCTGATTCATGCTGATGTTATATGATTCATAGCCTATTCGACCCAACTCTCCAATCCCTTGAAAAAGGAGAAATTGCCTCTTCCCTCTTGACACAATGTCAGATATGACATATAATCATCTTATGACACCAACGGATAAGCCGCTGGTTTGGCTCAAGGGGGAAGTTAAATCGCCGCCATTGAGCAGTGCAGCTCGAATCGAAACCGGCTATCTGCTTCGGTGCCTGCAAGCTGGAGTATCGTTGGGAATGCCACATTCGAGGCCGATGCCTTCGATTGGCCCAGCATTCCACTAGCTGAGAGTCAACGACGAAGCATCCACGTGGAGGATTATCTACCGAATCGATCCGGACGCGATTCTGATTTTGGATACCTTCAAGAAAAAGACGGGAAAGACCCCGAAGTTGGTTATCGAAACTTGCAAGCGACGCGCGAAGCAATACGATGCCGATTCGAAAGTCGTAGACTAGAATGGAAAGTAAGAAGAAAAAAAAGCTCAAGGCCAAGGGTTGGAGCATTGGAAGTGCAAGCGACTTCCTAGAACTGACGCCAGAGGAGTCCCGATTCATTGAACTCAAGCTGGCACTCAGCGCGAGCCTCAGAGAGGCGCGTCTTAAGCACGGGGCAACGCAATTCGAGCTGGCGAAGCTCGTCGGCTCAAGCCAATCACGCGTCGCGAAGATGGAAGCTGGCGATCCCACTGTAACTTTCGATCTTCTCCTTAAAGCACTTCTTGCGTTGGGTGTAACGAAGAAGCAGCTATCCCGTATTATCGCCTAAGTTTGATCTCGTTCATATGACGCCCTTCGCTTCAGTGGCAAGGGCCGCTGGGGCGGCGCTGGCTCTGCCAGCGGCGCGACGGGCGAGCTTGACCACTGCAAGCGATTGTTATGCCGAGCTACCACCCGCTGTCGATTGATCCAAGGATTCCCTGCCGAGCAGTCGCTTCGACTCACGAACAAAGCCGGTCACGACGGACCCTTGTTGTAGGGCACCGGCATCTGCCCCTTCCACTCACTCCATGTCCCGTCGTCAACGATCAATGTAGCCATGAAGTGGGCAACGTTGATTCGACTCGTTCGTCCAGCGTCGAATATGATGCCTCGGACCGGCGATGGATGCACCTGATACTCAGTGACCTCAGGCTCGTTAATCAGATTGTCGGGACGAACGACAGCCCATTCGACGGAGCTATCGTTCTGGCCGATGTCGCTGCGCAGATAGTCCGCCGCGTCTTCATTGTCACCCACTGGAGGCAAGACCGCCCGGAGAACCGCGAGGACGCTCCTGTCCCTCAGAGAAATGCGCTCACTGAGATCGCGATTGCTGTTCGCCGTCGTGTTCATGAGTACGAACTTGGTTGGGTGTTTCCCACCATTTGACTTAATGGCGCCACAGAGCCTTCGCGTTGCATCCGTCACAAGGCGGCGCGGCTGGCCGAACATGCCTTTGAGGCTGAGGTTGTGACCCAGGCATGAGGCGACCGCGTCACACCCGCTGACCTGATGGGCCATCTCGGTGTCGCTCAGGTCCAGAACGCTTGCAGCGGTCACGGACAGGTGCTCGTGATTCCTCAAGTCTATCGGGAGCTTTTCGGGTGATCGCGCAACCGCTCGGACGTGCTGCCCACGCGTCAGCAACTGGTTAACGAGCAGCTGGCCCGTTGCGCCAGTTGCTCCAACCACAAGTACCGTCATCTTTTCAGTGTGATTTCGCATTCATCACCTGCCGGCACGATCTCCGGCATAACGTCTTGCCGCACAGCCGCCGGCGAAGCCGGTCGGCTGCAGCGGCAAGTTCTGCGGCGCCACTATGATCGCTTCCACCAGATCGTCGGGGAGGCACCATGACTGTCAAAAGACGTTGGTGCCGCCCTCGGCTATGCGGTCTCTGGTCTCTCTGCGCATCCACCAGCTTGCTAAGAAGAGCCCAGCCGTGATCGGGACAATCACAAACGGAAACGAGAGCACATTCGAATTGGCGGCAGCGGCGATTCCGAATGCGAAGAGCGTCGTCAACCCCCCACGGAACTCCCACTTCCAGGCTACCGCGAGACCAACCAGCCACGCCCCCATCGCTATGAGGCCGGCGTAGTCACTGGCGCTGAGCGGTCGGGATGCGTCCCCCTCATCACCGAAGAGGTGCGCGACGATAAAAAAACCCCAGAAAACCAGAATCAACGTGCTGAGTATCCGGGCAGCCCACCGCGTTAGCTTCGTTCCGGTCAGCACGGCTGAAGTCGAGGATTCATCCATGGCTTTTTTCCTAACAGTTGGACGGATGGAACAACTCCGCGATTCTCATCGCCGCATAACGCCAAGGTTCAGCGGCGGCGCACCAAGCGCCGTCCGCTGGAACCGGTTGTTAGCTGACCGTTTTTTCGCCGCCCTGTCAGAAGCTCTCGAAGACTTTTTTACTACGATCAGGCGAGGTCGAAGCGGTCAAGATTCATTACCTTGTTCCACGCCGCTACAAAGTCGTGCACGAACTTCTCCTGGGAGTCCTCGCTTCCATAGACTTCCGCGAGGGCCCGGAGCTGGGAGTTCGAACCGAAGATGAGGTCGACACGGGTGCCGGTCCACCTGAGTTCGCCCGTTGTGCGATCACGACCCTCGAACACGTCGCCGGCTTCCGAGGCCGCCTTCCACGTCGTCCTCATGTCGAGCAGATTCACGAAGAAGTCATGGGTTAGCGTCTCTGGCCGGCTGGTGAAGACGCCGTGTTGGGACTGTCCGAAGTTGGCATTCAAGACGCGCATGCCGCCAACGAGAACCGTCATCTCAGGAGCGGTCAGCGTCAGCAGTTGCGCACGATCAACCAGCAGTTCCTCTGCCGATACGGTGTATTCGGTCTTGAGGTAGTTACGGAACCCGTCTGCAGCCGGTTCGAGTACGGCGACTGACTCCACGTCGGTTTGCTCCTGCGACGCATCCGTGCGTCCCGGCGTGAAGGGAACGGTCACATCGTGACCGGCATTCTTCGCAGCTTGCTCGACACCTGCGCATCCACCCAGGACAATCAAGTCGGCGAGTGAAACCATCTTCCCGAGTGACTGCGCGCTGTTGAACTCCTCTTGGATTCCCTCAATGGTCTGCAGCACAGTCTTCAGTTGGGCCGGCTGGTTGACTTCCCAATCCTTTTGCGGCGCAAGACGAATGCGCGCCCCGTTCGCGCCGCCGCGCTTGTCGGAGCCACGGAACGTGGATGCCGACGCCCAGGCGGTGGAGACCAGTTCCGAGACCGACAGGCCCGAGGCAAAGATCTTGCCCTTGAGGTCTGCGATGTCCTGCGCGTCGATCAGCTCATGATCGACTGCGGGCACCGGGTCTTGCCAGATCAGTTCCTCCGCCGGGACCTCCGCACCGAGATAGCGCGGGCGGGGGCCCATGTCGCGGTGCGTCAGCTTGAACCAAGCCCGGGCAAACGCTTCCGCGAACTCCTCCGGGTTCTCGTGGAAACGCCGCGAGATCGGCTCGTAGATCGGGTCCATCCGCATCGCCATGTCGGCGGTCGTCATCATGGTCGGAACCCGCTTCGACGAATCTTCCGCATCCGGCGCGAGGTCCTTGTCGGCCACGTCTTTCGTCTTCCACTGCCAGGCACCGGCGGGGCTCTTCTTCAGTTCCCACTCGTAGCCGAACAGCATGTCGAAATAGCCCATGTCCCACTGGGTCGGGTTCGGCGTCCAGGCACCTTCCAGGCCGCTACCGATGCTATCGGAGCCCTTGCCACTGCCGAAGCTGCTCTTCCAGCCGAGGCCCTGCTCTTCGATGCCGGCGGCTTCAGGTTTAGGACCGACAAGGGCGGTATCGCCGGCACCATGGCATTTGCCGAAAGTGTGTCCTCCGGCGGTGAGCGCAACTGTTTCCTCGTCGTTCATCGCCATACGCGCGAAGGTTTCGCGAATGTCGCGGCCGGAGGCGACCGGATCCGGTTCGCCGTTCGGCCCTTCCGGGTTCACGTAGATCAGGCCCATCTGCACGGCGGCGAGAGGATTCTCGAGTTCCCGATCACCGGAATAGCGCTTGTCGCCAAGCCACTCGCTCTCAGTCCCCCAGTAAATGTCCTCTTCCGGCTCCCAAACGTCCTCACGCCCGCCGCCGAAGCCGAAAGTCTTGAATCCCATCGACTCCAGAGCGCAGTTGCCGGCGAGGATCATCAGGTCGGCCCAGGAGATTTTCTTGCCGTATTTCTGCTTGATCGGCCAAAGCAAACGGCGCGCCTTGTCGAGGATCACATTGTCGGGCCAGCTGTTGAGGGGCGCAAAGCGCTGGGTGCCGGACCCTGCGCCGCCGCGGCCGTCGCCGATGCGGTACGTGCCTGCGCTGTGCCACGCCATCCGGATGAAGAGCCCCCCGTAGTGACCGTAATCGGCCGGCCACCAGTCCTGCGAGTCGGTCATCAGCGCATAGAGGTCCTTCTTCAGGGCCTCCAGGTCGAGTTTCTTGAATTCCTCAGCGTAGTTGAACTCCTCGCCCATCGGATCGGACAGGGGGGAATGCTGGTGCAGAATATTCAGGTTTAACTGGTTCGGCCACCAGTCTCGGTTCGACGTGCCTCCGCCGGCTGCGCGTTTGTTAGCTCCGCCCATTACCGGGCACTTGTTTTCATTATTCATAAGGTTGCCTCCTTTCGTTGTCTGAACTTAAGCACTGTGTTGCTATGAGTAAGAGTGTTTCGCTGCCCAACTAGCTAACAGCCAGCGTTCAGCTGCGGGCGAGGTGGCGCGGCCCTGGCGCGCTCCAAGCCCACAGGACTTTCTCCAGTATAACCCCAGCCAGGGACGTGACGCCGAAGATCCGTCAACTGCAACGCCTTGATTCTTATGGAGGCCCCCTCGGAGCCTACAAGTGTAGGCTCTGAGTACCTGACTCCAACCAAGGAGGCCTCCGATGAGATTCTACACTGAGCGCCGCCAGTTCTACTGCGGAATCGATCTCCACACACGATGGATGTATCTCTGCATCCTGTCCCACGAGGGGGAGATCCTGCTCCACAAGAACATCCCCGCCGAGCCGGCCGCTTTTCTTCGGGCAATCGACCCCTACCGGAACGAACTCGTCGTCGGGGTCGAGTGCATCTTCACCTGGTACTGGATCGCCGACCTTTGTCAGAAGGAGGGTATCGAGTTCCTTCTCGGTCATGCACTATATATGAAAGCGATCCATGGGGCGAAGGTCAAGAACGACAGGTGTAGCGTTCCTTCTGCGGCATAACGACAGACCTCAGTTGCTGGCCGCGAGGCCAGTCAACTGCATGCCTTTGTTATGAACTGTTATTTTTAGATTACTTGAAACATTCCGGGAGCTGTTGCATCACGTATTTTGAATCCGAATGTCTCATAATACTTTGCGACTCCTTTAGCTGCCATTAAACCAACAAATGCTCCTGGCTCAGCATTATCTTTAATAAATGTCATCAATTCTGACATTAAAGATTTTCCAACTCCTTTGTTTTGGTAATCTGGACGTACAATCAAGTCTTGAATATAGAAATACAATCCACCATCTCCGACGATGCGTCCAAACCCAATTACGGTCTCATTTTCAACTGCAACAGCTGAAAACAATGAGGCTCTTAAGGCGTTTTCTGTAGCTGTCCTCTTTACATTCCACCAGTTTGTTGTTTCTCGTATTTCTAAATATTCATCAACCGTAGGAGTTCTACATTCGATGTTCATATCTTTTTACTCCCATAGCGTGCTCGCTTCAGCGGCAAGGCCGTGGGCGTGGCGCTGACTCTGCCAGCGACGTGACGGCCGAGCTTGGCCACTGCAAGCGCATGTTAGCCACCGGGGTTACTTGGCCAAGAATAGGACGAGGCGGAGTCCAGACTCAACCAAATCCATCGTAGGGGCCGAGAGCTTCCCCGCACGCTCCACCAGGAAGGACCGATCCAAGGTTAGGAGTTGCGAAACATTCACGACTGACTCGCGGGGCAGTTTGCTCTGTCGGCGCGTCAGGCGGACGTTACCGGGCGCGTCCGCAAGTCGAACGTTGGAGGAGACCACCGCAACGATGACGGTCCCGATCCGACTCGCGTTGAAGGTGTCGGCTTGGACCACGAGAACCGGTCGCCGGTAGCCGGGTTCCGACCCGCGTGGCTCGGGCAAGTCGGCCCACCAGATTTCCCCGCGCTTCATCACCACTCGTCGGTGGGAAGAGATGCACTCTGCATCCGTCGCAGAACTGGATCGATTGCTCCGGCCGCTGAGCCTTCTCCATACACCTCGTCCAGCGCCTCGGTGACAAGCTTGTCGGCATTCCGGTCGAGGAACACGCCTAGGGCCCGCCGATAGAGTTCGCTGCGGCTCAGACCAAGCCGCTTCGCGGCACGCTCCGCAGCTCGGTAGAGATCGTCGGGTATCGAGATTGCCGTCTTCATGTCAATAGTATAACTTGGGTTCTACCTCTTGTCAAGCACGAGGTGTGTGGCTAACGTTAGAAATCAGCGGCGCGGTCTGCCCGCGGCCGCTGCATTTCTTTGTTAGCACTCTGCCTGCTTTCGCTCATCGTCCATCGGTATTGGCGCACATGCGCTCCACGTCTACTCTCTCCGCCTATGAATCAGAGCGGAGTTCGCATGCTCAAACCCCAATTTTCTGAAGAATCCTTCGTTCCCTGGATCGGACCGCAGGATATAGGTCACTTTGGGGTCTTCTTGGAGGATAGTCCTTACGATCCGCTCACCAATCCCTTTTTGTCTGTAGTCTGAATCTACCACAAGGTTGTTAATCTGCCCGTCAAACGCTCGATCCGTCGTCGATCTCACGAAGCCGACCATGATGTCGCCATCCCAAGCCGTTACGATTAGCTACGAATTCTCAATCATGTCTCTGAGTCTTTCGTCATCGCAAGTCTTGTCATCCCATCCGGCTTCGTTGAACAGATACTTCAGCCGCTCAAGATTGAGCTTCTTCTTAGATCTGGACAGCTTGATCATCTTCCTCAGTCCAAGTGCCATCGGCGGCTTCAGCTGCATAGACGTTTGGCGCGGGCCTGGTGCCAGCCAGGGCCGTGACAAGCGGCTTTGTCGGCTGGAAGCTCTTGTTGGGCGGCCCCAAAATCCATGATCTCACCAAGGACGCCATCTGGAGTCTCGCCGACTCAATTCTTACTCTCCCAAGGTCGCCCATTCCAAAACTGGGTTCACCCACTCCGGGAGAGGCTTGTAGAGGAACCCGTGCCTAAGCCCGGTGTCGAGCACAATTTCGCGGGCGTGGAGCGAGGATGGCATCTTGAAGTCCTCCTCCAAGGCCGGGCATGGATTGGTTAGGCCGTCACTTGCTTCGCGAATTGCGAGTACGTATCCGCTTGGCCCGCGGCCCTCTTGTTCGAGAAGCCGGTCGACGTTTGCCGATAGACAGGCACCGAGAACCGCGAAGCGAACGTCGGCGTTTCCCAACCGCTCCGACGCAAGAAGGGCAATCGTCGCTCCCATGGACGCGCCCACCACCGTCACGTGATTGGCTGGCACACCCGAATCGAGGAGTTCCCGAACCTGTAAGACAACATGATTGGCCGATTCATCTACTGACGCCGATTTGGGCCTAATCTCTCCACTCACGACGAGTCCCCGCTCGCGGAATATGTCGAGAATTTTCTCAAGTTCGTAGTAACCGAATTGCGGGTGCTGCGGCCGCGAAATCTGCTGATCCTGGACGATCCATCCGTGCAGGTATATTAGATGCCGGATACCCGAAGAATCTTCGGCCGCGGCCGCCAACGATCCCGCAAGGATTAGCGCAATGACAAAAAAGCCCGCTCCAAAATTCTTCATTGGATCCTCTTTTCCAAGTAGCCCACGACCTTTGTCTGCCCAACGGCGCTGCGCGAAGCGTCCGCGCCAACGCTGAGCCTAACCTGCAGGGCGAAACCCTGTCTGGTTCAGGCGCTAGTTAGATTGCATTCGTGCCAGGTGTGAGCACGATCTTTGAACCTTCGGTTCGGCCCGCTGCCCATGCCAACATCCAGTCATTTGCATTCTCGCTCCAGATAGACTTTCAGGCTTTCGTGGAGAAAATAGTCCCATCCTGCTTGGCCGCTTTCCCGGCTGAAGATTGGATTGTCCTGAGGAAACGTCTCATGTCCCGCGTGAGTCAGCTTCAGTTTCGTACCGTTGGGCGTTTCCGAAAGTTCCCACACGACAGATGAAATCCCAGGATATCCACCGTACCGCCAATCGTAAGCGATTCGCGTCTCTGGAACTACATCGGTCACTTTCCACAGATGCAGATAGTCTTGGCCCTCGCAACGTACATTGAACTGTGTTTCAAAGCCGACTTCAGGTTTGAAGTCTGAAATCGGCTCGAAGAACCACTGACACATTTGATCCTTGTCGGTAATGGCCTTCCAAACCACCGCAATTTGAGCATTGAAAGTCTGTTCCGCAACAATTGGGCCTGTGTTCATGGGCACGGGTCTCCTTTGCAATCCGCAGCGACGATGGCGCGGCGCGAAGCGTCCGCGCCATCGGTTGAAATGAGCGGCGCGTTTATGCGTCCGCTCCATTGAATGGTTAGTTGCTCTGATATTCTACCGTTCTGTCTCTTCTGCGAGCAAGCTCGCTTGTGTATTTCCTGCCGAGTGAATCAGCGTGCTCTCGAATCCAGTCTGTCAAACTTGTGCTCCCGGCGGGGGGCGAATCTACATGAAGAAGGTCGGCCATCAATCCCTTGATCTCTTCACGGGTAATCATGACGTCACCAGCGCACTTGCCGAGAATCCATCCGGCAAGATATCCGACTGCCGGTGGAACTGAAATTACAGGTCGTTTCTTGCCGATCGTCTCGCCAATTGTTCTGACCAACTCTCTGTACGTGAACGTTTCCGGACCGATGGCATCAATAGTCACATTGTCTCGCTTGGCACCTTGCTCTACGGCAAGAGCAGCAATATCGTCAACATAGATTGGTTGAAGACGGTACTCCCCGCTTCCGAATACACCAAACACAGGAAGGCGTCGCAAAGCCCAAGCGATGTTGTTGATCAGTATGTCCTCTTTGCCAAACAAGACAGCCGGGCGAAGAATCGCACGCGAAATGCCCGAGTCTGCCAGCGCTCGTTCAAGTCTCGCCTTGCCGCTAAAAAACTCCAGCGACGAATCCTCAGACGGATTTGTAATGCTAACGTGGACGATTCGCTCGACATTGGCCGCTTTGGCCGCCGCAAACAGTCGCTCAGTATTTCTTACTGCGTCAGCGTGCTTGAATAGTTTGTGATTGAACCGAACCCAGTACGTATTGTAGAGCACGGACACGCCCTGAAGCGATTGCATCAGTTCTTCCGCGTTATTGAAGTTGAAGGGGTATGGCTTGACCCGACCAGCGAAGGCATTCGCTCGATCAGGCGAGTTGGTCAGAGTGATGACTTCATGACCGAAATCGAGCAAGCGCTTACAGATGTACTTCCCTGAGTATCCGAAAGCACCCGTCACTGCATGTAGAGTTTTTTTCATATTGTCCTGCAACTAACGCTTAGCTTAACCGGCTGGCTTTGTAGCGCTAGCGAAGAAGCCAGTCCGAGTTGAAGCTGTTGTTAGGCTGGCTTTCCATATCCCTCAAAGAACTCCAAGTACTTTAAGGCTAGCCTTACCTAGATCGATTCGTTTAGTTGCATCGGCAGCTTGTGGCATGTCGATATTTAATGCAAAGGCATACACGCGGTCTCCTTTCTGCACCCACCCTCAAAATCACCCCAGTTTTCTTTGGTTACATATTGATATTCTAAGTCCATGTGTTTTCACTACTTTACCGCATAACGTTGGCTTCACCAGCAAAGACGATTGGCGCGGGCCTAGCGCAAGCCAGGTGCGTGACAAGCGACTTTGTCTGGTGCAAGCTCTTGTTAGACCTCACGCTCCAACTATGAGGTGACTTCCCCTCTGTGCTTCCTAATGGACCAGACGGCCATGAACGCCAGCGCGACGATGAGACTAACAGATCCGCCACAGGCCGCCGGCCTGCTTTCGCCCGCAGCAGGCGTCACAAGAAATGCCCCAATCGTGCCAAAAAGAACGGAACTGGACAGAGTTAGGATAAACGCTGGCCAATACCGATATCCTTTCTTTTGTGCAATGTACCCCACGCCGCTAGCCAGAAGCCCTATCGAACCTAAGCCTCCAAAATGCATCAACACATAGCCGAGCGCGGTGTATCCCAACGCATAACCGCTCCCGTATCCGAAGACCACTAACGCTAGGGAAATGAACAGTACTCGCTTATGCATCTTCTGATCCTTTCCCCAGGCCCTGGCGATCTCCCGATTACCGAACCCTCCAGGTAGGTCTAACGTCAGGCATCAGCGGCGGCCCGAAGGGCCGCCCGTCTGCATCGGCATGTTATCTGGCCTCCTACCGACCTTGAACCCCAGGATCTCGCGGACGGCATCTTCTGATCGGCATTGTTGCAGCAAGTGCGAACCGTCCACGATCACGCTCCACAGGCTGGGGAGATGGCGTGAGACTTGGGTCCAATCCCCGCAATCCAACGAGGCGATCCTTCGAGCCAGCATGAAGGTGCGAAGCTCGTTCTGTGTCGGCATACGAATTGTCGAATCACTCCGGCCGCTCAGCCATGAACGCATGACGGGTCAGCCTACCTTCGCTCGGGAGAAGATTCGCTACCTTGAGGAAGCGCTGCAGCCCCTCGTACGTCGCCTCGCCTTCCACCGCGACGAGTTCCTCCCGCCAGCGCTCGCGGGCGTCGAACCAACGACGCGACACCTGGACGATTGCCTCGGTGTGGTCCTCATGATGGAGCAACTTGAGCCCGGCTTCGGCGATGAACCGTTCGTTGGCGTTGATCGCCGTGAACACAAAGGAACCGATGAGGGAGCTCCGAGTCGCAATCTCCTCGTAGGTCAGTTGCCCAGAAACCACGAGTGGATCGGTGTATAGCAGACGCCCCTTCGGTTTGAGCACGCGCCGCCAGTCGGCGAGCAACCGCCGGCGCTCGCAAAAATGGCTGGCGGAATCGATGCAGATGATCGCGTCGAACGACGCTTCGGGAAAGGGGAGTTCGACGTTGGCGTCGGCACGTTGAAAGCGGACCTGCTGTTCGCGACCGGCACCGCGCGCCGACTCTTGAGCAGTCGCCAACGCGTTCTCGTTGATATCGATACCGAGGACTGAGGCGCCGGATGTAGTGGCGATGAAGAGCGCCACCTTCCCAGCACCGCTCGCGACGTCCAGCATTTGATCGCCGTCATTGACGCCCAGCCACCCGATGAACTCCTTGCACTCGTCGGCGGTCATCCAGCTCGTCTGGCCTAGATCTTCGCCGTAGGTCTCGAGCCTCACCCGCTCGTGGACCGTGTCCCCAGGGTTCGAGCTGGAGTAACTCGTGTCGTAAAGGTCAACTGGGTCTACCATGGATCTTCTCCTTCGTGACCGGATAACGCCTGCCATTCAGCTGCAAAGCGTAGCCGCCGAGCATGGTGGTAACAAGTGCCACCACCATGCTCGGCGGAGCTTTGTCTGCTGCAATGGCTTGTTAGGCCGCTGCGCATCACTTCTTGGCCTGCAACGCTACGTAGACACCGACCGGGTCCCGAATGACGGCGTGTCCGGCCCCAGT
>JALGYY010000045.1 GCA_025782575.1 bacterium | reverse complement strand
GGTATAATCAAGGGAGATCAATTGGTCGAAACGATCTATTACGGCCCGCTGATCTAAGAGAGGGTGTCCTTTAGCTCTCAGGAGAAACTGTCCCACTTTGGCTGACGACATACACGACCAGATCGTCGGTTTTCAGGGGTTTCTTCTTCGCCATAACAATATGCACCATAACGTCCGTTATGATGCAGTGTCAAGGCGCTACGCGTTTGCACATATTCCACCCGTCTGAGGCGTTTTCCAGACGAGGAATAACCCGGAGGCCTCTTTGGATGTCTATCTTACAAGGACGACCTTACCTGTGGACACATCGCCATCTACCTCGACCCGGTAGAAGTAGACCCCGCTCTGCATATCGCGGCCGTCATCGTTTTTTCCCGTCCACGCGATTTCATGATCTCCGGGTGCCACCGTCTCATCGGCAAGTGTCCTCACCCGCCGGCCACGCACGTCGTAGATTTCAACAAGTACGCGCCCACCGGCTGGAGCTGACACAACGATGGACGTTCGGGGGTTGAACGGATTCGGCCTCGCAGCAGAAACGCTTGCGTCAACCCTCGGAGCATCGTCTCCTAGCTCAACCCCGACATACTGGTATACTTCGTTGTCCATGGGGCCGTACAAGATCCGCGTGGGGTCGCCCATGAGCGCCAACATGCTGCAAAGTGCCTCCACATCCAGGTTGCCCGGATACCTTGCCAAGAGCGCGTTCTTCGCCTCCTTGTGGAGCCACCCAATGGTAGGTTGCCCGCTCGTCCACACGCTTCGACAATTGTCGTACTGCTTCATGAACTCGACAAGATACGCGTAGTAGTAGTGTTGATAGCATCCCCTCGTGGGCCCGATGGAATTGATCGCTCCTCCAAGTGGGATCTTTAGCATCTCAGTCATAACATGGTCACGGGGGGGACTTCCGATGCAGGTTTGACCTTCGTGATCCCAAGCGTTCGCATGACACGACATCGAAAGAAAAGTGGTATATCGACCGGTAGAATCCAGATTGGTGTAGAGGTTGGGCTCATAGGTACTCAGCCAATCGGCCGGGTTGCAATAGAGCGATGCCGTACCAAACAAGGCAACCAACGAGCGGCCACCCTGGAGGTGTGCGTTGGCGCTATCTGTTCGGGCGGTTTGGCCGTACCCTATTTCGCTAGCGGTAAGCTCGTGGAACTGCCAAGCGGCGCGTGTCGTGTCTCGAACGAGATCCATGAGCGCTTTGGCGTACGGACCAGAATTGCCCCAATTGTTATGATCACCAACCCACCAACCCAACTCTCGCATGTCAATTCCTAGATCGGGAGAGTTATATTGTTGGTCGTGTGCCTTGTCTAAGTAGAGGAACACCTCGCCGGGGTTGTTCGCCGGGACAAACCCCACCATTCTCGATACAGATGTGCTTGTCCCTTCATAGGCCCCGAAAGAAAGTATGTTTCCGCTCTGCGGAACAAACACGGGCTGCGGGCTTGGCAGGGAAAAGAACGGAACCGTCGTCGCCCCAATGCCGTCAAACGCACCTCGGCCAAAAATGACGACATAGTGTGGTTCAGGGGAATACGCCTCTATCAAGGCTACTAGGGTATCGGTGGTCGCGGTTGTGGAGTCAAACAGACTTACCGCCACAAGACCGCGGCCGTGGGCTGTTAGCTCTACGGCATATGCATCAATCGCCGAGCTGCCGTTTAAGGCGGCTGGGGCCAGGATCAGTGTTTGATACCAGGTGTTTGTCTTCTGTGGCTGAGTTGGCCCGCCGACGTTCGGAGGAGGGCTCTGCCAAATGGACACCAGCGGACCAGTCTTCCCGCGCTCCCGCACGCGAGCGACCGCAGTCTTGTCTATGCTGGGAATAATCTCAAACGTGGTCTCAAGGCCGAGCGCGGCACGCCCCGCCACGTATTCTTCAATAGCAAGTCGATCTCGCTCAACGCCCAGAATGTGGTATTTGCGGGGTGCGTACTCCGCCCAGCGAGAAGACAGCGTGGGGGGGCGTGCAGACGGGAGGCTATTTGTTTCATATATCTCCAAGATCCTATCAGAACGAGTTCCGTGCCGCTCCTCCACCTCCACCAGGCGAACGAATTCGTAATCTCCCGGCAGAGACAACGAATACTCGCTCCCCGCGCCCGTTGCGGGAACTGTCGGAGAAATACGTTCCCACTCTTCCTGTCCACCGCCCAACGATCCTTCGAGGAAAAATCCTTTGGTGCCGTCCTCATGCCACGTTCGCCAGGTGACACCCTCGCCTGAGACCGCGAAAGAAGTAAGGTAGGCGGCGGACGACTCGTCTCCACGGGCTTCATAGTTAATAGAGAGCACGTCACTGTCATAGGGCGCGTAGCCATCGAAGTCCACAGCAATCCCGGCCCCCAGGCTCTTGAACGCGGCGGGAACCTCTACAACGAAAGGGCCCGTGTCCACTGGAACCATTTCCCATGCGATGGAGTCTGAGCTCACCCACGAAGCCCCGATAAGTTTTGCTACATCTTCAAATGATCCGCTAATTATCTTCAAACCTGCGGCAATGGGATCCGTTGAGGTGTCCATCTCTGTGTTGAAGAGAAGACCGCCCGGAACATTCTTCTCTACAAGTGTCCCCGGTGCGGGTCCAAAGTCGACCAAGCTAGGCACAAGGACAGTATTCAAATCCCCGTCAATGTGGAAGGTCGGCGAGAGGCCGCCCAAATCCTTGGCCGCCTGAACCGAGAGAAAGGGATTTCCTCCCGATCCCCGCATTCGCGAGTACAAAAGGGTCGCGTCTGCGTCGCGGCCGAGAGCGGTGACCGTCGTATCTTCATATGACATGATACATTGCGCCCCGTCGGCCACATCGCCCGCCCACGAATTGCTCCAACATGAGAGAAAATGAACAATGGTTGTGTTGTCTTGAAAGTGCTGCCCCAATGAAACGGGGTCAATGGCGATCACATAGATTCCGCTAATCAGGTCTATGGCCGACACGCCGGGGATATAGTCCAGGGTCCCCGGAGTGTTGTAGCGAATAAATGCCGTATCTCGCTTGGCTCGAATCGTGTATTCCTCGACCACAAGTTCCGTTGAACTTCCGTGCGCAACGATGTAGATGATTCCATAGTCACCGCTTCCAAGTGCCGTCACCAGTTTTCCTAGATAATCCTTGCCGGGGGAGTTCGTCGGAAAGCTGCTTTCGTTGATTCGGTTGTCTGTTGGATCTCCGTAGCCAAGATCGTCGTGGATCGCGATCAGGGGGCCAATTCCCGACCCGATGTTCCCTGCGCTGTGAAAGTAGTAGAGGTCGTTGGCTCCCGGAGTTTTGTTCGATGCTGCGTCGAGGCCTGATGGCGCGAGACAAGCGAGACAAGCAATCGCAAAACCGGCCCGATTCCACATGGCTTATCTACCTCCGCTAAGGCGAATCGGGTTCTTGAAGTCATAGGCAACGCTATGATCCATTTTTTTGCTATCCCAAACGCGCCGTTGAAGCTCGCTATATGTCGAGCGCCTTGCTCTCTCAATCTCTGCTCGAATGCTCGGCAAGACCCCGGCGCCACTCTTGGGAGAGAAGGAGATCATCCCGCGCCCGGTTGAGACGATAATAACCCCCCCGATCGTCAATCGATTACAAATGAACTCAAATTCTCTTCTAAGCCCCCGTTCCCGGCTTTCCGCCGTCGCGGACGTGGGGTGCATTGCAAAGGAGACTTCTGCCCAAAAGTCTTGACCAACCATCTTCACGAAGACTCGGCCGCCGTCCGATAATCTTGCCGAGTCGATCACGGTCTGCGCTGACGCTAGCGTCTCTAGTATCTCCTCCTTAACCGCGCGCAGATCTTCGCTCCCGGCAAGCGCGTCGAGGTATCGCGCATGAGCGTCACTCATTAGCCCCATATACTGTGCCGAATTCGATCCTGGCACGACCTTGGGTGTCCATTGACGGTCGATGGGCGGCATGATCGGGACTCCATTCAGCTGAACAAAGTCCTCGCCGAACTCCACAAGATAGCCTCCAGCGCGGCTGATCGTATTTCCATAGAGATAGACCTCGCCAGCGTCAATTACTCTCGACTCAATTACTCGAGTCGTCGTCTCCGGCCAAATCGCTGCGGGAAACACAGCAGGTAATGTTCCCTCTACGTGAACCACTAAAGCAGTCAGCCCACCAAATTCCCCGGAAGCCCCATCTCCGAACCATCCCGACTGTTGTGGGTCAATTCGAAGTGGATAGCTCCCGCTGGATGCAGTCGCAGTGTAAGCAAGTCGCGCCACTCTCCGGGGTAGCCCAACAGGTGTGCTGCCGGTGAAATCCGTTGCCTCAACGACGGCTCTCTCGGATTCATAGCGGGGATGTCGGGGGGTCCAATCCTCCGGCAGAAAATAGCTCCCATTCGGACGGGTTCTTATCCATGCCAAGTTTCCGGTCGGCTCTTCTACTGCCACGGAGAATCCGGAAACCTCTTCATCGCCAACGAGCCAGACCCCCACGTCGACCCTCTCGAGCGGTTCAACAAATACCGTATCGGGACCGTTGGTCGGGTCCCCGTCCACATCAAGGACTGCTACTACTCCCGCGAGCCCGATGTTTGGCCAGCCCATGAGCACGAAACAAGAAAAAACCAGAATACGAGTTTGAAATCTCAAGACGATCTCCCTTCGGACGTATAGAAAAACGAGGGAAACGATTAGCCTATGGACTATACACTCCGGTCGAGGCGGATACTTGTCAAGGCCCAGGGAGAAATTAGATGACAAACAGGCGCGGCCGGGTTAGTGGATGTGTCCCTGTTCTCGTAGAAATTTCTCTGGCACTCTCTCCGGTCTCATTTCTTGAACTCCGAATCCTTTAAGCCGATTTCTTAGCCTTTCGGATAACCGAGGGCAAATGCTGATATCCATTGATCCGTCGCAATCGAATCTGACCAAGAGCAACCAGACTATACCCGGAGATTAGGCCATTTTCTATTTCTACGGAACTCGGGTCGGATCCGCTCAGTTCCTGAAGCTGTACTGGATTCCGCTTCCCCTCGCCTCGCTTGAGGCCATTGCCGGGGGGGGTGAATGTTTTATGTGCAACTCTGATCGCTTGTGTGGCCTAATGGGGTAATAGCACCCTTGCCATGAGTGAATCTCCCCGGGTATTCGGAAGACCTCCTTGGCTGACTCCCGCCGACGGATCCGGCGACTTCTAGTTCCAATTTACTAAGTCCCTTCCGATGCTCGATGGGTGGAATGTTTCGATCGGCTCGAATCGTCGTCGCTTGCAAGACCAGTCGAGCCATTCGAATGTCGCGAGTTCGACGTCTTCGTTTTTGCGCTGAGGCTCATTACAATCCTAAGGTCCATGGACGGTCGAAGAGTCGAGATCGCTGTTCCCACATGGAATAGTCCAATGTCACCGGAAACAACCGGCTCGGATTGTGTTTGACAGGCGAAATCTCGGAGTTCGGCTCACAACTATTTCAAACCCATTGGAATTGCACAGTAATACTTCAACGCATAGCATGCGGCAACCGTACCTCTTACCCGTCCGGCGTCCCGGAACCCGATGTGCTGGAGCCAAGACCTCCCCCCACCTTCTATCCCACTCGAGTCCAGGGTAGGAAGAAGAATGAGCCCATTGTCCGCTCTTTCCACCTACGACCAAACGGAGGTTTCTCATGTGCCTAGACAGCAGAATCTCGGAAGGGACGATCGTCTCCGACCCGCAATCAGTATATGAGTTCGCCCGAAGACACCGGCTCCCACGGAAACAGGAGCCGTTCCTCGCTCTTCTCCTCGATGCCAAGAACCGCACCGAATAGGGAAGTCATCGAAACCGCGGAATCTGCTAATCGAAGCGGGAATACTGCTCGGGATCGATATTCTCGACCATGTGATCATCGGGAATGGGAGGTACGAGTCATTTCGCGAACCGGGGTATCTCTGATGAAGGGCGGGATTCGGCTCAAGCGAAAGCCACAGGAGATCCCTCTCGACCACCCGGATTCACGATGGAGATTCACGGGACAGCTTGTCGCTGTTCCCGCAGCGCTCAATGCCTTCGGCGTGAAACTCATCCTTCCTGTCTATCTCATCCTCCAGACTCTGGCTTGGAATCATGACGGAATTGACTACCTCCAGGTGTTCGAGAATCCGACAGGGGCCGATTCAAGGCTCTGGTTCATCGACGACGAAACCCATGTCACCGCCCTTTTGCCCTTAGATTACTAAGAGACTCAAGAAGCCGCCCGGTACCGATCCAGGCGGCTTCTTCCTTTGATCGAGCATCTTATTGTGACTTCTCGTCGTCGGTCGCGAACCCGATCCGCTTTCCCTTTGGTTCCGGTGGCGTCATCAGTGCGCGAATCGCGTCGAAAACAACCCTGAACTGCTCGTCGTACTTCCGCTCAAGCGTGGACAGCTTCCGAGCGAGGTCTTTGTGTGTGGAGAGGATCTGGCGGAGCTGCACAAAGGTTCGAATGATCTGGATGTTCACCTGGATCGCCCGTTTGCTTCAGAGGACCGTGGCGAGCATGGCCACGCCCTGCTCACTGAAGACATACGGCGGCGTTCGACGTCCACCTCTCCCCTCTGTTTTTGAGGTCACATTTTGTGACCTCAAAGCCGCAAACTCTTTATTATCAAGCTGAAACATAAAGTCGGACGGAAAGCGATCGATGTTTCGCTTAACCGCTTGCAGGAGGACTTTCGTCTCTACACCATAGAGAACCGCCAGGTCAGAATCGAGCATGACCTTCTCTCCCCGGACGAGGAGAATCTTCGACTGAATCTGTTCCGCAGGGATGAGAGGTCGTTTATTCACCATATCGGAATTCTAGCAAGCCTTGCGGCACCTCACAAGGCTGGTGCGGTGACCGTTCCTCAACCCCAGATGTCGTCTCCTGCATGGGCGCGATGATCGCCACTTTCCGTCAAAATTCCCGGGGCCGCATGCATCCCAATGTCGTTCTCCGCGCCGCTAGAACAGAAAGCTTGCGACGCCCCTATCTAGTCTTGCAGCTCTGTGCGCGACACGAGTTCCTTGCCCTTCCAAACCTCCTCGTATGCTTTTGCAATCGCGCGGAATTCAAAGTGGGTTGTCTTTGTAGGAACACCAGCAGCATCCACCTCGACGGGGACCTCGTAGATAGCAACCTTCCACAAACCGGGCAGATTTATGCTTGCCGTCGAAAATGCAATCCAGCCGGTTGAGGTGGTCTTTGGTAAGACTTCGGTGTTGCGATCAAACATCTTGATAAGTTTTATTCGAGGTAGTGCTTCATGCGTGGTCATACATGGGCGATTTGCAAGGAGCGTCGCCGATATTTCATTCTTGTCGACTGCCTCATACTCGTTACCCGCGGGGTCGAACAATCTTATAATCGTGCGATTCAGTCGGAGGACGTGGTCGGTGTTGTTCGTGATGGAGTACTTTTCCCACCACTGATTCGACTGCGCGAAAGAGATCCTTTCCATTATCGGCAGGCCCTTGCTATCAATGATCGGCTGACGCGCTTCGTTGCACATCTGAACATCTGCATAGAAGGTAGCTGGCCACTCCTGGACGTCGTGCGACTCGAACACCACCCCTTCCTTTTCCTGCACTTGCTCCGCGGCGCTATACGGCTTGAACTCAACTCTCGTGAATGTGCGCGTTGTCTGCATGCAGCCGGTCAGCGCGACCAGCAAACAGAGTGCGAGCGCACCCATCCTAGATCTCCTCATCGCCTTCCTCCTTGTGTTCCAGTTAGTACGCGACTGTTAGGGCGAGACGCACGCCGTCCCCCGTCCATTCCGGAGATAGCGACACACGTTCGATCGCTCGTGGCGTATCGCGGAATGCATAAACCCAGGTCCCTGTAGCCACCGCCGCGGATGCCCAAAAGATGGCT
>JALGYY010000011.1 GCA_025782575.1 bacterium | reverse complement strand
AGCATCGCCTGGTGCCGATCTCGTGGCGTGCGGAACTTGCTCATCCTGGCCCTCCTTCACTTCTGCCCAGAATAACGAAAATATGCCAGCGAATCAGACTTTTTGGACAGCCTCTGTTGGGCGTGGTCCGCAACAGGAACTGCAACAAGAGCCGGAACAGCGCTATGAAATCCGATTCTCGGTGAGCGAGGAGTTCTGCCGGGATCTGGAACGGGCCAAAACTATCTGTTCCCGGAGTTGGAGTCTGGAGGCGATCATGGCGAGAGCGATCAAGGACCTTCTGGAGAAGCGTGACCCCGAGCGGAAAGAGGCGCGACGGAAAAAGAGAGAAGCCAGGAAGCAGAGCAAGTCGCAAGGCAAGTTACGAAGCCAATCGCCGAACAAACCGGCAACCGTGATCGGGGTAAAGGCAACAATCGAGATGAAGTCCTTCGGCAAAGGACCGCGGTCATCCCCCGTTCGTTCGCGACACATTCCGGCCCAATTGCGAGAAGCGGTATTTGCCCGCGACATAGGGCGCTGCACCTACACCAGTTCCCTCGGCATCCGATGCGACTCAACCGCTCACCTGCAGATCGATCACATCACGCCGTATTGCCGGGGAGGCAAGCACTCTATAGAGAATCTCCGTCTTCTGTGCGGGAAACACAACCGATTGGCGGCTCGTGAGATGTCACTGACGAAACGATGATGAATTCGCAGGCATCAGCCGCCTGTTCATCCTCGAGAACGTACCGGCACTGGTGATATACACTCTTGCTTTCTGGGACACCCTGATCCCGGCAGACCGAGTTATTCGCTCGCGCCGAAACGGTTCCTTATGCGAACGCAGGCATCCTGCAGTTCGGGGATCGTGGGGGTGGAGTAGGCGAGTCGGATATAGCTGTTAAACGCCGAGCCGAACGCGCGACCCGGGCAGACCGCGACGCCGTCTTGGAGGAGCAGTCTGGCGATGTAGAGCGGATCGTCCTTCGACTCGGTGGGTATGTGGGCGCTCATATCAATAAAGAGATAAAACGCCGCCTTCGGCGCGGCGAAGTCGATTCCGCGGATTCCACGAAGACCGGCGACGAGGGTGTCCCTCTTTTCTTTCAGCTTCGAAGTAATCCCGGCCCGCACATCCTCGTCGATTTCCGCCCTGGCGAAAGCGTACTGTGTGGGCGTGCTGATTCCGCTCGTCAGACTGCGGGCGATGTCCTTGAAAGTTTTACTCATTCCCGGATGCTTCGTCGCCGCATACCCGACCCGAAGCCCCGTGCAGAGATACTCTTTGGAGAATGAGTCGGTGAGAATCGTGCGCTCCGCCATTCCGGAAAGGGAAAAGAGGCTCTTGTGCTCACCATCGAACACGATGGTCTTGTAGGTTTCGTCCGTCACAATCCAGAGGTCGTGTTCATTGGCGATCTCTGCTACTCGTTCGAGGCTCCCGATCGAGAACGTCGCACCAGTCGGATTGTTCGGTGAGTTGACATATATGAGTTTCGTTCGATCGGTAATCGCCGCGCGGATCGATTCCGGATCGAGATCGAAATCGGGGGCGACAGGCACTTCCACCGGGACTCCGCCGACATGCTTGATCTGGTTGAACACGACCGGCCAGTAGGGGGCCGGCAGAATGACTTCGTCGCCATTGTTCAGGGCTCCGAAAAACGCGGTAAAGAGAGCCCCCGTCCCCCCGTTGGTCACGCAGATTTCCCCAAGCGACAGATCGACTCCTCGATCCCGTTTGATCTCTTCACGGATTCGTTCCCGGAGTGATGGAATCCCGACTTGGTTGGCGTAGCGGGTCTCTCCGTTTTCGAGCGCCCTTTCGATTTCCAGGCGGATCGCTCGGGGGACTCCCGCTTCCGTGTCGCCCGATTCGAGCCGGATGATCCGCTCGCCCCGCTCTTCCATTTCCAACGCGCGATTTCGCATCGTCGTAATATATTCGATCGGACTTTCCTGAACGTGAGCGGCCAGTGACGGCATGGATGATCTCCTCTTCTATAGTGATGCTCGAAAAGTACCCGTCCCGACCCGGGGCCGTCAATGAACTCAGATGGGACTGGCGGTAGGACAGCAGCAACAGCCGTGCTAGGATCGCGGGCTGGAGGGAGTCATCATGAGTCGATCTATCCGCATCAGGTTCAGGCCGGGCGCCCGAGTGGCCTCGTATCTGACAGCAATTCTACTTCTCGGCCTCGGAGCACCGGTCGATCTGGCTGCCTCAGCCCTCCCCGATCCCGGCCAAGAGACGGGGTCGAGGGTCGCTTCTTTTCGTGGTTTCCCCCGGCAGGTCATCTCTGATCTGCCCCGGCTTTTTTCAGGTCGATCGGGGCTTCTGCTTCTTTCGGGAGCGGCACTCACCGCAGGTGCCAGGCAGATTGAAGATCCCGATGAAGCCGCCGACTTCCTTCAGAGAGGGGCGCTCGATCCGATTTCTGATGTGGGAAATGTTTACGGTGACGTTCGTTTCCTCGTACCCCTTTCGATCGTAAGCTGGGTCACGGGAAGACAGGTGGGAAGTGATCGCTTTGCCCTTGCCGGGCGTGATGCGTTCGAGGCGATCGGCGTCTCGCTCGCCATCGTCGGAGCAGTCAAGTTCGGGGTCGACCGGGAGCGCCCGAACGGCGACCGCTATTCCTTCCCCTCAGGCCATGCCGCCACCACCTTCACAATTGCACCGGTAGTCCATAAGCACCTGGGGAACACGGCGGGATTTCTCGCCTACTCATTCGCCATTCTGACCGGGATGGGCCGGATGGAGGATCGTTTCCATTATATGTCCGATGTCGTGGCCGGCACGACGATCGGCCTGATCGTCGGCCACACGATCGCCCATCGGGAGGATCAGGGCCGCCTGGCCCAGCACATCGAACTAGGACCGAATCGGATCGCGTTTCGGGTCGATTGGTGATATCTCCCCCCTGGGGACGTCTATTCTGGGGACACAATACTTAATTATTTAATTAAGTATTGTGTCCCCAGAATAGACGTCATAACTACCGAGTTCCGTATTGTGTCCACAGAACTAAATCAGTCGGCGTAGCCGAGTGAGCGAAGCCTCTGCTTCGTTTCTTCATCAACTTCGACGACCTCTTCTTCCGAAAGATTTTGCTGTCCGCCAGGCCTCAGCAGATACTGCGTCAGTCTATTCACCTGATCCGGCTCCATCTCCGCCCGGTTCTCCCGCTGAAGAGGATCGGAATCGAGATCATGCAGAGCTATCGAGCCATCGCTCCCGGCAGTGAGCCTCCAACTTCCCTCGCGAACCGAAACGAACGCCACTTCACGTTCTCTATCATCAAGATCGGGGTTCATCCGCCGAAGAAGATTCAACAACGACCGGGGTGGCCCGCCATACTCCGCCATGACCGGCCTCATGGATGACCCGGCATCGTCGAGCAAGGAACGGCTTGCAGAAGCACGCCCCTCATTCGCCCGCCCGAACCACTCCAGAATCGTCGGGAAAAGATCGGTGATTATCACCGGGCGTTTATCCCGGCCCGGGGGAAAACCGTCATGGGGCGCGCGGATCAGAAGCGGAATGGCGAGCAAGGTCTCCTGCAGGCCGAACTGATGTTCCAGAAAACGGTACTCGCCGAGATTCTCCCCGTGGTCCGATGTGACGATCACGATGCAGTCTTCAAGCAGACTTTTCTCTATCAGCAGATCAATCATGTCGCCCAGAAACCGGTCGGCAAATCGGACATCACCGCCATAGAGCGAACGCAGCTTACTCCAATCCTGCTCTTCGGGTCGGTGAAGGCCGGCATTGTACTCATTCACCCAGTCCGACGGGATCACAGCATCCGGCGGGTAATCCCCCTCGGGATTGTAGGGAAGGTGAGCCTCGAGAAAGCTGACAAACGCGAAGAACGGACGATCGTCGTCGCGACCCGCGAGCCAGTTCCGGAGTGACTCCACTGTCTGTCGCCCCCCCTGATCGTTCCCCCGGACCTCCGGCTGATCGAATGGAGAGGAGTACTGCGTTTCGTAACCCCGCAGAAGTCCGGTGAGGCCGTCAGTCAGCCAGGGGTTACTGTAAAACGCCGCCGTTTCATATCCGGCTTCGACCGCAATCTCCGCCAGCGTGGGGAGTGACGTCCGGAACCGGATGGATCGGCTCGTACACCCATGAACCGATGGTAGTTCACCTGTAAACAGGGAGGCGTGGGCAGGCACGGTCCACGGCGCCGTCGACCATGCGTTCACAAATGCCGTCCCCTCCCGGGCCAATCGGTCGAGGTTGGGTGTCAGGCCGGGGACCGCCGGCTCACGCGGTCCGATCCCCGTATGGTCACGGCGAACGGTATCGAGCACAACCAGTATGATATTCGGATGATCAGTAGATGCGGGAGAACACGAGAGGGTCGGAATAATAGTGACAGCCAGCAGCCACAGCCTGGCGAATCGCCGGATGCCGATGGCTACTTCGCCGGGGGCCTGGAATTGAAGTCGACGTCCGGAACATATACTTTTCGGGCGAGGCCGACCATCTTCATGAATCGGATTGTGAGCCATGTCACGTCGAACTCGAACCAGCGCATGCCATGGCGGGCCGACCTCTGATGAGCATGATGGTTGTTATGCCATCCTTCTCCCCATGAGACCATGGCCACCCACCAGTTATTCGTTGAACCTTCGTTGGTCTCGAAATTCCGGTAGCCCCATGTGTGAGAGGCGGAATTGACCAGCCACGTGCCATGGTAAGCCACAACGGTGCGCACCGCGATCCCCCAGATGGCCCACGACCACCCGCCGATCAAAAAGAGAATGACACCGAGAATCACCTGAGGCATATAGAAATACTTATTGATAAATACCATGCCCGGTTCTCTCTTGAGGTCCTTTGCAAATACCTTGGCGTCCCGCCGCAGATGATCCTTGGTGACGACCCACAACATGTGGCCCCAGGCGAAGCCGTGCTTCGGCGAATGAGGATCTTCATTGGTATCGGAATGCTTGTGATGCATCCGATGGTTTCCGACCCACTGAATCGGTCCTCCCTGATAGGCCATGGTCGCGAAGATCGTCAGCGCATAACGAATCACAGGGTGAGTCTCGAAGCTCCTGTGGGTGAGCAACCGATGATATCCGAGGGTGACCCCCAGCCCACCGACCACCCAGTAGAGAACAGCCGCTACAATGACGGCACTCCACGAGAAGAAGAACGGTGCAAACAGGCACCCGATGTGAAGAATCCCGACAGCAGTCATATGGGTCCACTTGATCTCATCGAAGCGGAATACGGGTGCCGGGGCGATGGGCTTTACGGTCTCTTTCTCTTTTGCGTGAGCTTCCATAAGAGGAACTATAAACTGGGGGAGCGAAGGGTGCAATAGAGATAAGGCAGGTATTTGGGGGTTCTGGCCTGGTGGGCCGGGCCTGTAGAGGGTCAAGGCATGATCACTGCTTTCTTCGAGACACTCCCTCCCGGATACCTGAGCTGCACGAAGTAGATCCCGGAGGCGAGATCTCCCTTATTCGGGGCCTGGATCGGTCCATGGATCCCTCGATCAAGCCGATCTCTGTAGAGTGTGGATATCTCCCGCCCCACGATGTTATAGAGGATGACCTCCACGAGTCCTGCTACCGGCGTTTCAAAACGAAGACCGAAAGATTCTCTCACCGGATGAGCCCCGTCCAGCTCCAACCACGCCGCGGGGGCGGTGATAATGGTTCCTTCGAACTTCCGTCTCGAAACCTGAACCTCAAAGTGCCTCTCGGAATTCGAAAGAACCATGCTGTGGCTTTCGGACAATCGAAGATCGATGGCGACCGCGCGGTCGCTGTCAACCAGGTAGACATTGTAATCGAGGGGAATCGACTGCACATCCGTCCAGACAATCCGGGCAGTGCCCGCGATTCCAGTCAGCCTGAGCCTCCATCTGTACTCAGATGCATCAGGGGGGGCGAAAGCGTGCATATAGTCGGGCCAGTGGGCCTCTTCCTGCCTGATCGAGAGTGACAAACTCGCAGCAACCGATGGGGGCTTCATGACATCACCCGGATCAGCACCGTGAGAGCTCCCCGACTGAACGCCAAGAATCACATCTCCCGAGCGTACTCCATCTCCTCTAGCACTGATGTGGAATTGCCAGTCCCCGGTCATGGAAGACGAAAGAGCAGGAGCTAAGGACCTCTTTCCTGAAATTGTGCTGCCTGCAGGAAATTCGATCGATGTAGCTTTTTTGGCAAACAGGTAATACCCGCCCCACCGGTTCTCGAGCGAAGTAGCCGTGGCGAGTGAACGGACTTCATACGCATCATCATTTTGCCAATCGTTCGTATCATCTTGATACCACCAGATCGAACGATCCAGAATTTCACTGGTTGATGCAGAATCGGCTATCGGTACCATGCCCGTGTCTGACTGGACCAGCACATCCGCCCAGTCGAATTCGATTGTGTGAGATGGAACTCCTACCATGTTCCAGCCCACCGCCAGATCAACTCGTGCTGTCTTGGGGAGTGGAAGACCTGTCAGATCGACCGCGCTCTGCGTAGTCGCACTTGCGACCAGATACCCTCTTCCCACTTCCACAAAGGGATCTTCCGTAAGTGTGTCGGCGGAAAACCCGAAGCCACGCCAAGTCTGAAGTCCGTATGGACCGAGCGATGCCAGGGCCGATGAGAGCCTGGTTCTATCCGGGAAAGCCACCGGCAGCGAAAGCATGAAGTAACGACGGTCCGGAATGGACCCGGATAGAGAGAATGTTTTAGGGGCGCCGATCTCATCACCGAATGCATGTACGATCTCACCTAGTGACGTGTCGAAAAAAACAATATGAGGCCGACTGTCTGTTCCGACGGCCAAACCGAAAAGTACCGATTGTTGGCCTTCAAGATCGATGGCGGTTTCGCACCGCCACTCTCCGGCTATCCTGCCGGCATAGAGAATCCGGCCGTTCAAACTGTCCACGAAGGCAATCTGAGGATCGCCGAACGTATCAAGATCAAACCCGGGACTCCCCGATGACGGCATGACTAGAGCGGATGACTCGAGTACAGTCTCCAGGTCCCACGCCCCTGTCGAATTGTCCGCGTACTTGAGTATTCGGATCTCTGGATCTTCGGATGAATTCCGCCAGTATGAAATGTGCGCGGCACCATCTGCAGATAAGGCGAGCGACGGCCCTCCTCCTTGGACCAGACTGGAATCAACTGTTTCAAAATCCCATGTGCCGTTCGTCTTTTTTCCGTACCTCAACATGTCAGTGCCGAAAGCAACGTGAGGAGTGCCATCCATCTCGACAGCCACAGCGATCCACCCCACGTCGCCCGACTCACTACTCAACGTATCAATCAGCCAATTGCCGGCACTCAACGTGGCGTATCGAGCATCCGATGTCGTCGAGTAAGCCACATGAGGGACGCCCACACCATCGAGGGCGATACGCTGATTTCCGGTAAATTCACCAGCATCAATAACGGGTGCGATCCAGAGACCTCCCCCACCGGTCGCATGGTGGATACTCGAGAGCCCGTCCCGGGCAAACACAATCTGGGGCGCACCGAATGAGTCGACGGACACACCCACCTGACGGCCGGCCGTTGCAATCGCTACGGTCTCGCCGCTCCATGTGCCTCCCGGATTAGAGGCATAGCGAACCAGGCTCTCCGCCCCACCGGATTCCCATACGACGTGCAGATTTCCGTCCTTCGATGCAGCAATGAATCCGCTCACTGCAACTTCCACGGCTACCGTCTCTCGTGCGAATCGAGCACTCGCACCCGCAGGGAGCAAACATATCCCGAGGGTCACGGCCACCACTCTAAGCGCGACTATCCGGACGCGGGGGCAGAAACTGCGAACCATATCGTGTCTCCCTTGCCAGGCCGATCAGTCGGCGCGATTGGCAACCAATGGGGCCAGCTGTTTCAGCCGGCGTTCGGCTTTGGCGTAGTCCGGCGAGGCCTTGGTGGCCCGATCGAAATCGATAAATGCTTCGTGATACTCCCCAAGATCGAGATGGGCGAGACCCTCGGAATAGAATAGAAGTGCCTCATAATTAATCTTCGAAGCCTCAGCACCCTTTTTACTCTTGCCCAGGTTGTCGGCAACCGACTTGGCAAGCTCGTCGATCAGCTCCATGAGATCGTCCATTTTCCCCTTCCGACTCTCTGCATCAACCACAAGGCTCGTTTCCGTCCGAACGAGACGGCAGTCGAGCCGGACATCCTTCCCGATCCTGGCAAAGCTCCCCATGATCAGGTAGTGAACTCCCAGTTGCCGGCCGAACCGGACAGCCGATCCCTTATCGAACATGTCCGAATCCTGAAGCTGCATCTCACGCCGGATATAGCCGATTCGCTCTCGCTCGACGATCTGCATTGTCGAGTTAGAGCGGAGCTGAGTCAGAAACATGTCGGCAATTCCCTGCGACAGAGGGTCGAGCTCATCATGCTGGGTAACCGAGTTGTTCCGAAACATGAGTACCGCGAGCGTGTTTGTAACGATAGACTTTTCTATCTCCTGCATCACATCGTAGTAGGCGTGCATGAAGCGGGGGGGGACTTCCTCCGGATCGACTTCCAGCTCTCGATTCACAGCCCACGCCTTCCGAATCGATTCGCGAGCCGACTGATCGTTACCCCTGGCCAGGTAGCTGAACGCCTGAAGGAGAAAGCACTCAATGCGCTGATCTCGACCGAGTTCTGCATCGTCCAGCAATAAATCCGTCATGCGAAGTGCATCCGCGAAATCTGCCCCGTAATAGGCCTCGGTGGCCGTTCTCAAAGTCGTTGGTGTGGGACTCTTTGAGAGGGGATCGTTTCGATCCGTTTGTGCCGATGCCGGCGTGAAACTGAGGAACACGAGGGTGATCGCGACGATGTGCGGGACATTACGAATCATGGGAGCCTCCTCATCGGAATAGGCTATCGGAAGACGATTGAGGCGGTACTATCCACACCCCCGACAATGACATGAGATCCCTGAACAAATTGATAGTCACGGTGCCGGACTTCAACTCGAAGAGAATCTCCTCTCTTGACTTTCCATCGCAAATTGGCTGGGGCCGTTTCCCCTGTGGGCTTGCCATCGATCAGGATCTGAGGATGCACGGCGATCCCCCCATCGAGACTGATTTTCAGCGTCATATAGCCCATCTGCGGAGGCGGAGGATCCGATTTGTTGCGAAATGCGGCGCGGGGTTCCGGGTCCGACTGACCATCCAGGGGGGATTCCTGTACTACCTTCTCAGGTTTGTGCCCCTCCCCTTCCTGGTCCGAAACTCTTGCGAAAATTGATTCCTCCGGTGTCCCATTACGGTTCCCCTTCTGAGAGATGGCACCGACCAACGGGTCCAGGGCAAACGCCAGGAAGGCCCATATCGCCAGAATTGCTCCTCCAACCCACCAGCTCCTGTACCTCTTGATCTTCACTGTAGGGAGCTCAGAAATATCGACGACGACGCCCGCTTGCCTGGACGCTCCGAGAGACGCATCACGCTTGGTAAGCATCGTCAAAACGCCACTCGCATCAGCCGGTCGATCGTCCGGCTCAGCCCTGCTCATAATCTCAAGCATCGAGACGAGGCCAGAGGGACAACTGCTTGGAAGATCGAGATTCGGTGTGGGTTCTTCCCGCTTCTTCCGCAAGAGTTCAACAAAATCCGTTTCCACGAAGAGCCTCTGAGCCGTCAGACACTCGGCCAGCACCAGGCCCAACGAGTAGATGTCTGTTCTCCTGTCAGGTTTCTTGAACCAGGCCTGTTCGGGGCTCATATATGCCGGCGTGCCGGCCCCGGCCCCTGATCTTGTGATATCCATCCCTTCCTCGCCCTTAGCGAGACCGAAGTCGGTGAGCTGCGCAGGACCGGACACCGGGAGCAGAATATTTCCGGGCTTGATATCCCGGTGGATTATTCCGTGTCCGTGGGTGTGTTTGAGTGCGCTCAACATCTGTTCGGCGAGGGTGACCGTCTCATCGATTGAAAGAGGGCCTTCTTTCAACCGCTCCGACAACGAGCGTCCTCTTACCAGCATCATGATGAGGCAGCTGATTCCCAGTTCAGGATCGGATTTCCAGTCGAAAACCGGACAGATATTGGGGTGGCTCTCGAGGCTTCCGAGAGCTTCCGCCCCGCGGCGGAACCGGCCATAGTCTCTCTCGCTCGGGTTTTCGCCATGATCATGCACCTTGATAGCCACATGACGGCCCAACGACGGATGGTGAGCCGAGAAAACCGGGTTCATTCCACCCGCAAGGCTCAGCACTTCAACATTCTTGTAATCGCTTCCGAGAAGCTGAAGCAGTTTCGGCATGATTCGATCGACGTTGTGTCTATTGGACATACTCACAGCCTCACTTCGATTCCCAGGGAGGCCATCAGACCATTCAGATCCTGACTGGCTTCACCCGAAACGTCGAGCTCCGCATGGGAATAGCGACCACCGACTTGAAGCCAGTACGTCCGGCTCAGCCTGATCCGCGAGCCTGCTCCTAAATCAAATCGGCGGGCGCTCGCCAGACCGTTTTCACTTTCCGAAAAGACCCGCCCTCCGATCGTTGCCCTGAGCCACACTCTTCTGGTCAGCATGAATTCCGTATTCGAGCTGATGTAGAATTCCGCACGGTTGCTGTTCTCATTTTCTTCGATCAATCCATCAACCACTCGAAGTTTGTCATTTCCATGCTGGATGTATTGAAGAGAGCCATGCGTAGTCCAACGTCCCGCTCGATACTCGACTGTTCCCCGCAGGTCGTTACGGGGACCGACTCGAAACAGCTCAACATCGCTAAGCTTGTCGGTTCCGTAGAGTGCTCGCACGTAACTGATTCGGTAAGTCCAGATATCGTTTCCCATGTCGAATCCGAGCGTTGCAAGGAGCTGGCTGCCGGGAGAGTATTGGTCGTCATCCTCCAGAAGCTCATACTCCCCCTTATAATGGTATCCGATCCCACCCCCGATGGTGACCGGCCCGGCCGGCGCCGAGTAGGCCGTGCCGAATTCGAAATCCATCCCCTCACCCAGACGATATCCGCGAAAGCCGAGCAGGCGATCGGACAATTGCCGGAGAACCTCTCTTTCGTCACCGCTATGCCCTGTCTTGCCGGTGGGAAGACTCAAACCGATTCGAACTGCCAGGCGATCATTCAACCGGTGCGATACCCTGGACCGGAGATTCGTCAAACCAGACAGATCGCCCCCGTTTTCCAGGTCCGCGGAAACATGGCCCACCTGCAGATCCAGACGGGTGGCACGCCCCCTGTGAAACGTGGCCGCAAGAAATGTCGATGTTTCGCTGAGTGACCCGGTACCAAGATCCCAATCTTCGTAGTAGGTTTTCAGACTGATCCGAGGCGCCGGAGCAGCACCGGCGATCCCGGTCTGCCAAACAAGAAGGCACAGGACGAGGAGATGGAACGGGCGTAATGCTCTCATTCTACCTTCCCCCTGACTTCGGTGGTGGAGGCGGGGGTGGGGGATCCGGAACGAGCTCGATCTCCTCCGGCCGGTCGGGTCGGCTGTCGATGATGTTTTCGCCCCAGGATTCACCGCTCAACGCATTCATCGTTTCATCCAGAATCGCCCCGAAGCCGTCGTCCAGCCCGATGTCCGCCACCTCACTCTCCGGATCGGCCGTAGATTCCTCAGCCAGATCTTCCTGCCCGTCATCTTGTCCGTCTGATTCTGCTTCCGGCTGTTTGGCCAGGGGCACCTCTGAATTCTCTGCCGCAACGGGATCCAGTTCCGCCGCCTCTTCGTAGAGCTGATCGGCCAGCTCGTATTCTTCTCTCCGATCCGCCTCGAGCCCCGCCGCGTGGGCAAGAAAAGCCGCGAGGGAGCGGGTTGGTACTCTCTCGATTTCCGCCCTTTCTCTATCGGTCAGCTCAATTCCGAGTCCGTCAATGAGACCGAAAACAAGATTCTTTTCGAGCTCGAAGAATGCCGCGCTCTTTCCCTCAGCACTCACAGCGACTTCTTGTCGCCCCACCTCGACATCCCACGAGAAGAGATCGATTCGGAGCCGCTCGCTCCCGAGATCGATCACACTTCCACTCACTATTCTGCTTGCGCCGAGCATGTGCCCCACACGGGGAGCTGAAGTCGCATCAACGAGAGAGAGGTCGCCATACTCGAGCTCTTTCAAGACAGCCTCGGCACGGATCCGTTCCAAAATATCGAGGTCGCGAACATGATATAGATCCGTAACAAGCCACTCGGACAGGCCAGCAGCGAGAGGCCTTAGCCGGTCATCGTTTGTGTTCATCTGGAGTGGAAGTACCGCAATTGCACCTGGCCGTGCACTTCGGCCCCCCAGTGAGTCAACTTGCGACAGTATGTCTTCCCGAACGATGGACCTTACTCTTCTCGCCATTTTTCTGCGGTGCCGGGATAGAAACCCAAGCTCCGGATAGCGGGAATATGTCTCGAGAGCTTTCTCTCGAAGACCTTTGGCTTCGTAAGCAGTGCCTAGCGCAACAAGACCCGCACCACCGGCAACCCCAGCCGCATCGGCACGTTTGAGATTCTCGATCGCGCAGTCGAAGTCCTGAGCATCGAGACAGGCCAGGCCGGCTTCTCGTGCGGCAACGGGATTGTCCTCGTTCGGGCTGTCCGTATTCTGGTCGTGAAGATTCGACGCGCATCCGAGGAATGTGGGTATCAATGTGACTGCGATGAGAATTCGGGGAAAACTGAAGGGAAGCATGATCCGTGCAATCTTTCCGACAAGCAACGGCCAAGCCCGATCCCGGACTAACTTTTGCGGCGGGGTCTTATCGCATCCCCGACACCCGGGGAGCGAGGGATCAGGTATTTTGAGCCCCCCGTTTGTTCACACTTGATTCTATCAGGAACGGACCGACTCAACAACAGGAATCACTCCACCACGATAGTACCCAACGGTATATAGGGTCGATCGCCGTTGCTCCCGGGAAAGAAAGATTCATAATCACCAATTGCTGCCGACGTCGAAAGGACGGGCGCGAGGCGAGCATAGATCGTATAGGTCCCCGCCGCCTCCGGTGCTGTTAACAGATAGCTTGCACTTCCGCTTGCGCCTGGAAAATTGCCGGGAAGGCCGAGATCAACCGCCCTTTGAGCGTCGCCTTCAATGCCGACTACGATATAGTCAACACAGCTAGAGCATCCGACACGGCTCCAGAGTGTGTGATCCGCCACAACCTCAACAAATTCACCTGGAGATACCTCAACCGACGAGCCTCTGTTATTCAGCCGAATGTTATCCATCCTCAGATAGTAGAGGTCCGTGTGGCGAAACACTGCGTTGGCTAGTACTTTGGTCTCCGGGTCTCGCGCAGTAACCGGAGCCGTCGCCCGGATCAGAACAACGACTCTGCCCTTCTCGCTCTCTCCATTTCCCACCTCTACGACATCCGGTGGACCACTCCAATCCACAAGATCCGTCACATCACCTTGACTCCCATCGACAAACGAAGCCATCGCTGAAAACTGAATCGTATCCCCCACATCCGCTACGGGACTGGCCGGCTCAACCACGATCGAACTGATGGGAGATGCAGTGCTGCCGCCTGTTGCGGCCTGCTCATAGGTCCAGCGATCGCCGTCATCATCAAGAAACGTAAAACTGTCCCCTCCGGAATAGGCTATGGAGGAGACACCAAGCTCATTGATGATTCCTGTGAGCTGTATCGTATTTCCATCGTGAGTGTAGGTTCCATTGCCGTCCACATCGAACCATGGGGGGGCATGAAGAAACCATGTATAGGTCTGGTCCGACCGGAATTCGATCGTGCTGACCGAGCCGTCAACATCGAGTGGATTTCCCTGGGGATCGAGTGAGCCCTCGATAACGGTCGCGGCCCACGAGCCGTCAAGGTCGCTTTCAAGCTCGACTGACCAGAACGTAGTAGCTCCATCTCCGTGAGACGCCATGGTCACTACCTGGCTTCCGCCGGGGGCGGTATAGGTGTCCAAACCGAACCAATCGGCGATCGTCATCGGGGTTTCCAGCGCCGTATTGCACATCGAAGTAAAGAAGTCGATCGCCCAGTCCCGCTCCTGATCCCCGGAAACGACCCAGTCGAAACCGGTGCTTGCAGAGGATTCCCCTTGGACGGTGACCGCATCGGGCCAGCCACCTTCGCTGCCATAACTGAAACCGAGGGAGACAAACGTGTTTTCGTCCGAGAAATTATTTCTGGAGCCTACAAACCCGGCACTGACATAGTAGTAGGTCTGGCCGTTTCGCACCGTCCAGGCAAGATTGCCCGACATCAGATCATTGAAGTACTTCTCGTCTGTTCCAGTGCTCCGAACCTCCCCTGTCGGGGTATACACTCTTTGCGTACTCTCATTCGATGGCCACGGACTTCCGTGGGAATGGATGCGAACAATTCCGTACGTATCGAGTTCCGCGAATAGATCAACCGTACAATCGTCGTCTGTCAATAACTCGAAGGGTTGATAGCCCGCATTCTGCAACGCAGGATTCACCTGCGCGACAACGTTGTCAACTACGCCGGCGATGACCTCCTGCATCTCGGAGTAAACAGGAGCGATATACAGCGTCTTCACGGACGTGGGCTGAGACAGTGCCTTTGTAGGGGCGGTGCCGGTCGAGAAAACCGGATTCCCCTTCCCGAGGGAGTCGCTGCTAAAGAATTCAGGATCGAGGATGATTGCTCCCGCTACCGTTCGATTCTTGCTGACATGATATCTGACCCAAAGCCCCTGACTCGACTTCCCGGCACTCTCGATTGCTGGATTTGAGGATAGGATTGTCAGCAGACTGTCTACGGCCACTTCCGAGCTCAACGAATTGAGAAGTCCGTCCAACTGATTGTTCAGGTCAGCCAGTTGCGTGGAGAGCCCCTCGAGCTCTTCGATATCCACAACCGGGGTGGAAGTAGGAGAATCAGCATCATCATCTCCGCAACCAGCGATGAGCATTCCAAAAACAGCGAGAAATAACAGGGGCATGACACGATCGAGCCAGGATCGAGGAGCCATGGGAGGAGTCTCCTTCTTGGATTGTCGAGAAGAGCGAGCACAGACTGCAACAATAGAGCATCTTGATCCGATAACGTTTGCCAGGTTGTCTTGGATAATATAGACTTTGGATCCGTAATAAAAGGTTACTAGACCCTTTTGGGCCGGTCAATCATGAGAAAGTCGCGCCCTTCCCCGGAGAAAGGAACCACCCTCACGAACGTCCCCGGAAAGCTCGCAAGCTGATTTTCTGCTATCTGACAGATTTTGATTCACATCAGCAACAGGAGGAATTCCGAATGGCTTCCCGCTTCCGCCTTGCCTTTCTCATCTCTTTCATTGCACTCGTAACCCTCGGCCTCCTCGTCTTTGGTTGCGGTGATGATGGCCCGACCGATCCACCTGGCGATGACGATGATGATGACACTACCCCGCCTGATACAACAGAGATCCGGCAACGCAATGAACGGAGCGCTGACCTCGACACGCTTGGAATGGATCTGGCAGAACTTATCGACAGTCTCGGCACAGAAGATGCTCTCGACAGCATTCTGACCATCGCCCAGAGCGATCCACTCATTGAAAGTGCGGGAAAATCAAGCCAGGGAATATGGATTCGCTACAAGATCGGTGACGATAAGCTGGTAACCGGCGGGATCATTGTAGATCCTGAATTCTATGACAGCTCCGTCTTGAGCAAGACCGCACTGCCAGTTGCTCCCATTTGGCAATCGAGCAAGACCGGCAACATACCATCGTCCAAGAAGACGCTCTACATGTCGCCGGTCTATTCAGAACTGCAAAGCGTCATACCCGGCGTAGTCGACGATGTCATCCAGCAGTCGGAGTCTGCACTGACCGCTGCAAAATACCAGCCGTTTGATGTTCTGACGGATGGTGAATGCAAAGTAGCTCGATTCGCGGAACTCGATGAGTACGGAATCGTTCGCATCCATTCTCACGGGAACCCCTGGCCGTCCAATCAGTCACCCCAGAGGGTCTACACTCCCACAGGTGAAGAGCGGAGCGAGGCTACCGACATTGTATATAGGGACGATCTCTTCTCCGGCGATCTCGCCTGGACCGTGAGAAACGGCAAGACCTACTATTATGTGAGCTCGGATTTCGTTGGGTCTCACAACTCATTCTCAGCCAACAAGACTTTTGTTTCCCTCGGATTCAACTACAGCGACCTTGGCAACTGGCCCGACGCCATCATCTCTACCGGAGGAGCTGCGGCAACAGTCGCCTACGACTGGATTGTTTCAGGGCAGCAGGAGGCCGACTGGACGATCGATTTCTTCAAGGAAATGTCGGACACGACTCTCGGCGAGCCTCTCACCATGTCCGAGTGGTTCAGCTCCAACACGACATCGGCACCAGGCGGCACGCAACCTGTGACCATTAATCGGAATGGCGCTGGAGAAACCGCTTTCTGGTCGAATATCGTGCTCGACTGCGCCGACAGCCTGGTTGCTCTCGCAGACGCGCGGCTGGAAGAGATTGTCATGGCTGGTTTTGACAATTTCGAGGAGAACTACAACCTCGCCGACATTGAAGACGCTTACGACCTCTACTTCGAGGCGCTCGCCTGTGACCCGGACCACCTTGACGCCAACCTAGGGGCGGCCGTCACCGTGCTCCTGGCGTTCACTACCGACAGTGAAGTGATGAACGCTGTCGATCAGTGGCAGACGTATCTGGAGGATAATGTTCCGTTCGCAGTGCAGTCTTCCGGCAAAAAACCACTCGGCATTCCTCTCTCGTTCTCCGGCGGTGCCGGAGCGTTCAAGCTTCCGTTCGACATCGTGCCAATGACACTAATCGCCGCTTCCAAGCAGTCTTTCCGGCGGGTCGACCCCAGTCTCATCGTAGTCCAGGATGTTCTGGAAGAGATCGGGCTGCCCCGTCTCGAAGCTGCTATGGGTTTCCTCGATAAGCTCGTGGATGCTCATGACTATACGAATATTGTAACGCCCCGAATGCAGGGCGATCCCGAAGAAGAGCCGGTCGAAATCGACCAGACCGATGTTCGTGCTCTTCGCGCCGCCTCTGCGCTCCTGGCTTCCGCGATTCACGCCGCCGTTTCCTACGAAATCGCCTTCCCGGCCTATGATAGTTTGAGCCTGTATAACGCACTCAAACCGGGAAGTGACTGGCTCACGCTCAGACCGGGTGGTGCGGATCACCTGCTCCTCTCTCAAACACTTGCGCTCGATGCGATCGACTTCGTCGATTCGGCGATCACATCACTTGATCGGGAAATTGATAATCAGGACGACGACCTGATCAAGATCGGTCCCGACTCTCTTTCCCAGGCTGATCTGGATTCTGTCCGCGCCAACCTGCAACCGGTACGCGAAGCCCTCACAGTCGGGGCCTCTCGCTGGGACAATTGGGACGGTAAAGATTCGACCGCCCACACACTGCTTATGGTAAATGCAAACCGCATATTCACCGATCCCGTCGAGGACTGGAAAGCGCTCCTCCCTGCGTATAGCGTAGAGTTCGAGATTGAGCCGTGGGGAGGTGAGAGTGAGGAAGATCCGACCACCCCAGAGACGGAGTCTAACTTCGGCATTGTCGAATTCTTCGATATAACCGTTTCGGAACAGCGGACCTACTCCGGAACCTATGAATTCCTGGCCACTGCTTTTGGTGACAGCATCGAAACCTCGGCTACGGGCGACACACTGATCCTCAATCTCATGGAGGGGTACGTCGCCATGCACTACGACAGCATCTCCCAAATGCCCGATTGGGTCGGGGTGTACGAAGCACATTCCCGGTTCTCTGAGAATCTGGACTCCGGTTTCCAGCAGATCGCGATCGAGTTTGACGGATTCTTTACGCTGGACGAAAACAAGAGGTACTTTGGCGATTCCCCCTGCATCCCGGAAACAATTTCCGTAGATGGTGTCGTCCTCATCATTAACTGTCCCGTCTACAATCCCGTTCTCGTCTGGGAAGCGGATGATGTAGAAAGCTGGATCTGGCCTGACCCGACATTGAACGGCTTCTTCCCGGAGATCACGACGACAGAAGAATTCCTGACAACGTTCGGGATTGACGCAGACGACTGGGAGAAACGATTCGTGATTCCATGGAACGAGGCGGGTAATTGGTGCCTGGAAGGATTTCATCCCTGCTCGGATTCTTCTGAAACCCCTAGCAACGGTGGAGCACCCCCGCCAGGCGGAGGGATTTGGTAGCACTTTGCTCAATGTGGCGCGGGGTGGGCCATACGCCCCGCGCCGTAGGCCCACTTAATTGCGAGTACATGATGAGAGTTTTCGAGCATAGTCGATCCCATCGCCAGGCCGCCCTCGCGTTTCTGTGTCTCGCTTTCAGCCTGTCACCAGTCTCAGCATCCGAGGGCTCGACATGGGATCTGCTTCAACCGGGCAGTCGCCCTTCGATCGGCATGGGGGGCGATCCATTTCAGTCTGTCTTCGACGACAACACCGGCTGGTGGGGACGTTTCGCCGGCACGGACAGGCGGCAGTTCACCATGGGCGGTTTCCTCGGCGAACCAGTGTCGAAGAGCGTGACCGATTCTCGAGGCAGCGCATCCCGCCGTCAGCTCTCCTGGGCATACTCCGAGCAGATAAGCTGGGGAGACCAACCGATTCGATCCACCGGCCGATTTCTCCGGCCAGGCATTACCGGTTCGGTTGAACTCGAATCTTTCGCTCTCGATTTTGAGGAGGATCTGTCACGCATCGACCTTGCCGTCCGCATTCCTGATCTGGCTGAAAGATTGACGCTCCAGGCGAGCGGACCAGTATGGCTGGGGGAAGACATTCCGCCGTTGGCGGCAGGACGTTTCGGCTTCCGGTTCCGGTTTCTACCTCAGGTCGAGTTACAGGGTGACTGGGGCCACGACGCATTACCCCAGGACTTCAGTTTCCGTGTCGAGCAGGATGTCAGTAGCACCTCGGTCAACCTCTGGAGGGAGTCGGTTCATCTCGGTACCCGCGTCACTGCGCCCTTCGGATTTCGTATATCGGGATTCATCACTCAGCGCTCCTACGGGACCATCCGTGACATTAATAAAGATTTTACCTATCAGTTGGAGCCGGATGGAGATGCCGAATCTCAAGAGTTCGACATCCTGTGGCGCAGAGACAGCGGCCTCGCGCTCCTCACTCGTTGGACACGAAATGAGTTGAATGCCGAAGGAGAAGCCCACTGGGGGGGGCAGCGCTTCGGACTGCTCTCCTACGCAGAAGGAGTAGTCGAATCATTCCTCCTCGGCATCGAGTGGCGCTTTGAATCGGGGGGGAGAATCGTCGCTGACTATGAGGATGTTTCCGCTGCGGGCCGTGTTCGTCTCCGGGTCGAGTTCTGGCCATTCACACCAACAACGGTCGATCTCCTCGGGCCCCGACGAACGTTCAAGGGAACTGCTTCTGCCGAGTGGAGTCGCTATCACATCGGCGCCGAAAAGAGCTTCGGCCGGAAGTGGAGCGGAGAGCTGGGCTTGAACGGGTATGATATTGCGCCGCAAGGCCGCCTCGAATCCTGGCGCCCCTCATTCCTTGTTTTTGGAGCAGCGGACAAGCAGACAGAAGTGCTTTCTCTATCTCGCATCAGGCTCGGAATTCTATCCGCCGGAATCAGTGCTGATATCGGAAAACTAAAAGCAGCCGTTCAGTTGCAGCAGGTGGTCTTCGTCTCATTGAATGACAAGCCAGATCAAAAGGGCGGGGCAGGACAAGGATCGACGGGCGAGGGTAATACAGATGGTTCCAGTGATCTCGCTCTGTTTGACGGCACGCAAGTAGGTTTCTCGCTGACCCACACTTTCTGACCCAACCCCCTACCTCACCAGCGCCATGCGCTTCGTAATCGTCTCGCCACCCGCCTGGAGCCGGGAGAAGTAGACGCCGGAGGCGACGGGCAATCCAGCATTATCGGAGCCGTCCCAGCGAATCGCGTGATCCCCCCCGTTCCGGACACCATTCACAAGAGTGCGAACGAGCCTGCCGGACGGACTGAAGAGATCGAGCCGGACCGGACCCGCTTCCGGAATCCTGTACCGAATCTCTGTGACCGGATTGAAGGGGTTCGGCAGGTTCTCGAGATGAAGCGCCGCACGGACCGGAAAGACGCCGGCCGATGAGCCTGAAGAGCCGCCCGAGACGGAAGTCGCGACGTCAACCAGGTCCCCTCTGTACTCTTCGGTCGTGCAGCGCATGCGGCGGACCTGCTCGGTCGTGAATTCCCACATGCAGAGATCATCGGTGTAGTTCATGTAGTTCCGGATCGGGTCCGGTGTATCGCAGGTAGCAGAAGAAACCGGGCAACCGAAGTGATTTGACGCTTCGCTCTCCGTATCACAGATCCGATCGCCCGATGTGTAGCAGGTAGGCAGGCTATCAGACCCGCAGCCGAAGTCGAACGTATGCCAGAGACCTAAATAGTGACCCATTTCGTGGGTCAATGTTCGTCCTTGATCGTATGGAGGGCCGATCGGCGCGTTCCGGCCGAACGCCGAGTGAAGCACTACAATACGATCTTCATTGCTCCCTACCGGACTGTTCTGTGGAAGCCAGGGAACATAGCCCAGGTACCCGCTCGCCAGGTTGGTATAGATATTAATGTAACGATTCGGATCCCAGGCGAGTGGGTCCCAGTAATTCTCCGCGTCCAGAAACCAAAGATACTTGCTGTGACGCGTGATTCCGTTGGTCGGGTTCCCGTCGGGATCGTCCGAGGCGAGTACGAACTGGATCCCGCCGTACGTTCCGTCCTCTCCGTTCGACCCTGCGATCGCGAGGAAATCTTCGTTCAGAATATCGATCTGACTGTGAATGAGCGAATCGGGGACAGCCCCTTCGCCGGTTTTCCTGGCGAGTACATGAACGACAACTTGAAGAGTCAGGATGTCACCTGGGTCATACTCTGCTGTCGGATTAGTAGAATAGAGAGGGCAGTCGCCGGATTCCTGAAAAGGATCTTTCTCCTCTTCAGGAGCGTTGAACCCGCAACGCTTCCCATTGCTCCGGAAGTAGTCAGACTGCGTGTATTCCGACCAGGACTCAAACTTGAGACCGTTGATTTCGATCGGACCGTCGCCGGCCCGAAGCGCGGGCGACCAGCATGCGCCGACCAGAACCATCAGGGCGCATGCGTAGAGTTTCACCTTGCTCAATTGACAGACCTCTAGTGCTGATGGGATTCGACCGCTTCGCTCGGGGAGTACAGCCGACATCATGGGCGAGCGAAGTACTTTGATTATACCACATTCCGTCTCTGACCGGGGCTTCGGACGCCACAATCAATTCGCCATATTTTCTCTTTACAAGTCCATTTGGCGTGATTACTTTCGAAGTGTATCGTCCGCGGTGAATTCTGCGGCGGCACCCTGGCCCAGGGCGGAGAAGGGTGCCGGGCGAGGTGGGTCTCGCCGATCGACGTACGCCCCGAGAGGAGGTGTGGTCCGTTGAAATCAGATAGTTGTGGCTTAGTGGAGGTGGCGTCCCCGTAAGGGTGCCTTCCATGATCGTGGCATTGAACGGGAGACCCCGAGACGGGGAACCCAACGCCACCGATACTGACCTTAAACGGCTTCGCCCCTAGCGGGCGGAGCCGTTTTCCAGAGGAGGATCCGTCATGCCGATGTATGAGCGAATCACGCCGGCCCAGAAAGAGCTGATCCTGGAATCGCAGGTCTTTTTCATATCCAGTGTCGCCCCCTCTCTCTCCGACGGGCCATCGGGCGAAGGGCCTGTCAATCTATCCCCCAAAGGGGGCGTCCCTCTCCATATTATCGACGACAAAACAGTCGCCTACGTCGACTATCCGGGGAGCGGGAACGAAACCTCCCGTCACTCCGGGGAAGATGGCCCCTGCACTATCATGGTGATGTCCATGGGCCCGAATGACTCGGCCATCGTACGCCTCTATGGCCGGGCGCGAATTGAATCGATCGAAGACTCACCGATCAAGGATCGGATGGATCTCGAAGAAGCGGAAAAAGGAGGGCGTCTGCGGCAGATCGTCGTCATAAATGTGGAGCGAACCCAGACAAGTTGCGGTCACGGCGTCCCGGTCTATGATTTCGTCAGCCAGCGAGGAAAAGAAGGTGCGGGGAGGCGGTTCTACGAGGCGAAAGACGTTTAGTCCGGATTTCTCACCAGCATTTTGCTGCGGCCTCGAATAACGGGCTGCGACAACGACTTTCCGTCGTCGCCACCGTATGCGTTTCTCTCGAGATTCGCGCCCCCCACCTGTTCGACCCTCGCTGGCTCGTTCGGCCGGCCCATTTAGTTCCGGGGCGCCTTTTGCTACCAGACCAGCATCCAGGCCTTTGCGAAAAAGGCACTCGAGATCGTGGGGAGCTTGGAGTCGATCTCTCTTTCCGCGACCGGTGCGGCTGGGTACAGTTCGAGGGTACTGTAGTCACTGGCTGGGCCGTGCATTCCGGTCTCACGATTGTAGGGGCTCGCCGGGTTTTCGATCTCAGCGAAGGCGGTTCCTGTGAGGGCGATCATCAGTGCGAGTGCGATGGTGAGGCGTTTCATCTGACTTCTCCTTTCCGATCATTCCGGATAACTGATTCCGCTTCGGCGCCCGGTCATCGACCCCCTCCTAGAAGAGAGCCAGGATGTAGCGGGGGAAGCAAAGGAACCCGCTACAATTGTTGGGATCGTCACCCCAAGCCGCCTGGCTGCTCAACACACCCACCGCCTCAGTGATATCCCCATCGCCATCCTGACCGCCATGCCCCTGGGTTTCCTGCACGGCGATTCGTGGTACCGGACGAGCGTCATCTTCGCCTGCACCCCACGACTGGGTTGCCGGTGTGAGAAGAAGCAATGCGAACAGAATGCTGGCGGTGAGGCGTTTCATCTGACTTCTCCTTCCTTTCGTGAACTGTTGAAATCCCGTCTGGTGCTTTGGCATATCAAGGATGGTGCCGGGCCGACCGGGAGCCGTCCGGATCAGGCGCCGGCCAAGAGTTATCTGTTGACGGAGAAGGAGTTAGGACAGGAAGAAAAACGGGGCCTGCATACAATCATTCCCCGCTGATCGCCACCAGCCGATCCTAGGCAGGGCGAAACTGTTTGAAATTCCTACACTTTGCTTGAAAACTGACCGAAATAGAGAGGAAAAGGCGATTTAACCATGTTATTTATCAACGAGATAGAAACAATGTAGGAATTTGCTACATATAGTGGCGTGGGCGGAGCTTCCCCGACCGGATCAGACGTCGATATTGTAACGGTCGATCCTATCGTAGAGCGTGGACCGATCGATGCCGAGAAGCCGGGAGGCCTTGCTTTTGTTGCCCTTAGATATTTTCAGGACTGCTCGAATATGAGCCTCTTCCACCTCCTTCAGCGAGAGGACTGAACTGCCGGGTTTTCCTATAGTTGCAATCGAATCGCGGATGGCGCCCGGGAGATCGTCCCCCATCACGCGACCTTCCCGATTCATCACCACCCACCGTTCCACGAGATTCCGAAGCTCCCGGACATTGCCAGGCCATTCATATCCTTCGAGAGCCTCCCGGATTTCGGCGGTCAACCGGAGCCTGGCCCGCCCCTCCTGTCGCGCGAACAGTTCCAGAAAGTAGTCAAGCAACCGGGAGACATCTCCCTCCCGCTCACGAAGAGGTGGTACGACCAGCTCCACTACCTGCAGCCGGAAGTAGAGGTCCTTACGAAACGTGCCGGTCCGTACATCATCCTCCAGTTTTCGATTGGTGGCCGCGATCACGCGGACATCCACGATGTGAGCTTCTCCGCCCCCTACTCTCTCGATCTCCCCCTCTTGCAGGGCGCGCAACAGTTTCGCCTGCAACGGCATGGGGAGCTCGCCGATTTCATCGAAGAAGAGTGTGCCGCCGTCGGCCATCTCGAACTTGCCCGCCCTGTCCGCCGTCGCCCCTGTAAAAGCGCCTTTCAAATGACCGAAGAGATCGCTCGCCAGAAGATCTTCCTGAAGAACGGCGCAGTTCACGCTGATGAACGCCTCGCTCTTCCGAGGACTGAGTCGATGGAGCGCGCGTGCTACCAGTTCCTTGCCGGTCCCGCTCTCCCCTTGGATCAGGATCGTCGTGTTCGACGAGGCGGCTCTCTCGATCTGGTCGAACAGTATTTTCATCGGCGGCGATTCACCGATGACCGAAAGCTCTCCGCTTACCGTTTCACGGAGGAGGCGGTTTTCATCCATCACCCGGCGATGGTTTCGCTGGCGTTCGATCTCCCGCTCCAGAAGCCTCGCGAATGAAACCAGGAACTGAAGGTCCTCTTTGTTGAATGGCCGGCTCCCCCCCGCCGACTCGACGCTGATCATCGCAAAAACGGCGGTGTTATTCCGCATGGGTGCGCTGATCTGATGATCTGAAAGGACGGCCTCCCCTTTCTGCAGCACCCGGCGCACGATCTCCGAAGGGACGTCCGCCGCCGGACGGGGTTCGGATCCTGCCGGTGTCACGCTCGCTTCGCACTGAACCGTTCCGGTCTTCTCGTTGTAGAACAGGACTTCCGCCCGATGTACTGACGGAAGCTCGCAGAGAATGCGGGCCGACATATCGAGCAGTTCATCTTCCTCCCCGAGCTCCGAGCATCTTCGAATCCAGTTGTAGAGGAGATCGATTTTGAGGCCGGCGCTCCGCCCCCCCTCTTCCTGATCAGCAGGAGTAAACACGCTCTCCACGACCGATGACTGACCGACGAAGTCGAGCTGATAGGTAAGAGAAGGGTTCTGTTCATCGGTAACGGCGAGAGCGCGGTGGTCATCGATCGCGGAGTCGTACTGAATCGTGGCGCTGCCGATGCTGATTTCATCGCCGGTGACGAGCGTGTGGAGCCTGACACGTTCCCCGTTCACTTTGGTGCCGCTGTCGCCGCCCAGATCCTGGAGAACATAACCGGCATGGGTACGGAGCAATCGGCAGTGATGGTCATCCACACCGGAAGCGGAGAGAATCAGGTCACACGGAACAACACGGCCGATTTCAACGACCCATTGATTGAGGAGCACGACCCGGCGCTGCTCTTCATCCTGAATCGTGAGCTTACAGCGAGACACCCGTTCTCCTGCGGTACCGCAACTTGAAATAGAGAAACGGAAGAGCGAGCAGCGCCAGCTCGGGCGGGATGCTCCCGGCCCACCATCCACCTGTGCGCCGGAACTCGCTGTCTGTCGAGGATTTCTTCAAGTGGATCGATTTGTTCATCGCACTTTGAGGGGTAAAGGTTCTCTCGAGCTTGGTTAGAAACCGGCCCGGTGCGACAAGGTCGGCGAGCGAGGGGAAGCTGACAGCGATGGCGCCCAGCTCGCTTCGGGTGATCCTGTTTGCGTAAGTTGTCACGAAGCCGTCAAGGGCGGCCCTGTTATCGTCGACCACATAGAAGACCACCGGCATGTTCGGAGCCCGATTGATGCTGATTATGGGAAGTGCCAGCTCGAATCCCTCGCCGTCATATTCGAAGACCACGGGGTCGAGATCGGTATTCCATCCCTGGGGCGGAATCTGGCTACCCACCTTGCTCGTGTCGAGTCGCATGGCGGTAAAGAACCAGCCCGCTTCGACGTAAGGTTCGAAGAGCACCGCCTGATCTTCGGTAATCGCGTAATTGTTTTCGTTCAACCAGTCGACGAGCGCGGAAGGGCTGTCGGAAGAGAGAATGGTCGCAATAAACGCACCCACACTATGCTCACCATGAATGATTACCCCGGAGTCGTCGGTAGCGTCCCCCTCGAAGCCTCCTCCTCCAGGGGAAAGGGTGAGGGACCTCTCGTTATCGCAATCCATGCTACCGGTCGTTCTCATGGGTGCTGTAAGACTCCGGGCGTCAGTCCAGATCTGACTGTCAGCTGGAGAGAGCTCCGGAAGCCCGGATGTCGGAACAATCACGGCAAAGTCCGCAGCATCACCGGTGAAACGCATGTTGGGAATCATCTGGATGCGGTCAGAAGTGCGATCCATGATGACGAAGTTCAACTGGCCCTGGGATTCAATAAAACAATCCGGACAGGGGAAGGGAGCACAGGTCGACCAGGCGGGCCCGGCATGGAAGAGCACCAGAATTGCGGGAAGAACACGAAGCGCCGCTGTTTTAAGCATCATGATCAGCGATCCCCCTTGAATTGAAACGCCACACCCGCGGTGAGGGCGCTCATACTGAAGTCGATGTCGCCGTTTCGGATTCTGTAGGAAGCATCTCCCATCAGCGTCAGGCGCTGGCTGACCCAGACCGTCCACACATCAGAGAGCGCAAACTCGGGCCGAAGCTCGACCGCCACGCCGGCTACCGGAGTGCTTTCCTTTTCGCCGAAGGGGCTATCCCACTCGGTGAAGATCGAGTGGAATGAGACGCCGAAGAGAAGTGCCAGCGGCTGCGTTTCCCTGGCTTGAAGAAGGTCGGCACGAACGCCGAACGCGACGGGAATCAACCGGTATTTCGAGTCGTCCAATTCAAACGTAGGGTCCTCGGGAAAATCCTGGCCTGTTGATTGCAGGTACCCGACGTCTAGAAAGATCTCCGCTCTCGAGTCGACGGGGGAAGCGGAAATCCCGACCTGCAGCCCCCCACCTGCCCCGAACGCTTCACGATGGTCTTCATCAAAGGGGAGAAAATAGCCGCCCCCCAGCTCGAATCGGGCCCCCGCCCAGGCGGCCGGCGTGATAAATAACAGCATGAGACATGCCGCTATAGCGCAAAACGCCGATCCTGATCTACTCATAATCTGTGATTCCTTTCCCAATTGGATGAAACCGGGGCCGTCCCCTTCACTATATAACATGGAACCGAATCCAGGACCGCAGGATCCCTCTTGATTTTCTCACAGATCTAATTTATGATTTAGGCAAGGCTAAAAACAGAGGTACAGACAATTGCTCTCAAACAGCGTCCAGGACTATCTGAAGGCCCTCTATGAAATGGGGGGAGAGTCGGAAATGATCGGGACCGGGGCGGTTGCGGCCCGGCTCGCCGTCACGCCCGCCTCGGTAACCAGCATGCTCCAGAAACTGGCCGCCTCCGATGCGCCTCTCGTTCACTATAAGAAACACAGGGGCGCGAGACTGACCGACGAGGGATTGGGGAAAGCGCTCGAAATCCTCCGCCATCACAGGTTGGTCGAGCTCTTCCTGCACGAGACGCTCGGATTCGGCTGGGACGAGGTGCACGATCAGGCCGAGAAGTTGGAGCATGTCATTTCTGAGGAGCTGGAAGACCGGATCGCCAGACAGCTCGGCGATCCCGTGGTCGATCCGCATGGTCACCCGATCCCGACGAAGGACGGCCGCATGCCGGTACGCCATGAGAAACGGCTGATCGACCTGCCCGCCGCTACACCGGCACGCATCTCCCGCGTAGCCGATCATGACACGGAAATGCTTCGCTATCTGGGTGGCCTCGGATTGGTATTGAACGCGCGGATCGAGATCGTGGAGAAATCCCCGTTCGACGGCCCCATACTCGTTCGAATCATGGATGGCGATCGTGTACAGGCGCTCGGAAGGCGGGTCGCCTCCCAGGTTCATGTCATGCTCGATAGCGCCACGGAAATGGCAGCGATGCCGAATCATGACAACACAAATTCTGACGCGGGGGACAGCAATGCCTGAACCTCTACTTTATCTGCTGCTCGCGGGCGCATCCGTGGCACTCAGTTATGTTCTCTTCTGGCCCGGAATCGGACTCGTCCACAAGTGGCGCCGGGAAGGCCGGATGACCGAACGTGTGCTGAGCGAAGACACCCTCAAGCATCTTTCAAAAAACGAGCTCCTCGGCCGGATTCCTACGCTCGAAAGCATTGCCGGTGTTCTCCAGGTATCAACCAGTCGAGCCGCTGAGATTCTGGAACGGCTCGATTCCCGTGGACTGGTGGAGATAAAAGGGGAACAGTATCCTCTCACCGGCGAAGGGCGACGTTACGGCATCAACATCATTCGCGCCCACCGTCTCTGGGAACGGTATCTCGCCGAGGAGACCGGCTATACCGAACTCGAATGGCATGATCTCGCCGACCAGCAGGAGCACGATCTTTCCCCTGATGATGCCGAACGTCTGGCCGCCCGTCTCGGGAACCCCAAATACGATCCGCACGGCGATCCGATTCCTTCTTCGCAGCGAGGACTCCGGTCGCATGCAGGCGTACCGCTTACATCGATCGAAGAGCCTTGTCCGATCCGCATCGTACATGTGGAAGACGAACCGGATGCCGTGTATGCCCAGCTCGTCGCGCTCGGACTTCGATCGGGCATGACCGCAATGATCACGGAAGTGTCCCCCGATCGCGTCCGCATCTGGGCGGATGGGGAAGAGCATGTCCTCGCTTCGATCGTCGCGGCCAATCTTTCCGTAGTGCCGCTCGAGAGTGAAGAACAACTGGAGCCGTCGTCCGACAAGAAACTGAGCAGCCTCAATCCTGGAGAAGAAGCGGAAGTAGTGGGGATCTCCCGCGCATGCTTAGGGCCTGAACTACGCCGCCTCATGGATCTAGGTGTTTTACCCGGCACTGTGATTCGCGCCGAAATGGCGAGTCCGTCAGGCGGATTGACGGCGTATCGCATTCGCGGCGCGATGATCGCGCTTCGGAACAGCCAGGCGGATCGCATTCAAATCAAAGAGAGAAGGAAGGCCGCGTCATGAGCGAGGAACGGAAATCGGCTCTCCATGCCGGCTGCGAAACCTGCCCGGCCCATCATGCCGCCAATCTGAAAAAGCTCGGCGTGGATATGGAAAACTGGGACTACGTGGTCGCCCTCGCCGGTAATCCGAACACTGGAAAAAGCACAGTCTTCAACGCGCTTACCGGCCTCCGTCAACATACCGGAAACTGGCCGGGCAAAACCGTGACGCGCGCCGAAGGGGGCTTCGTCTACGGCGGCAATCGATACAAGATTGTCGACCTTCCGGGCACCTACTCTCTCCTCGCTACCAGCATGGACGAAGAAGTGGCGCGGGACTTCATTCTGTTCGGCCAGCCCGACGTGACCGTTGTCGTTGTCGACGCCACCCGACTCGAACGCAATCTCAATCTTCTTTTACAAGTTCTCGAGATCACCGATCGCGTAGTGGTCTGCCTGAATCTGATCGATGAAGCGAAACGACACAATCTGACCATCGACGAGAGAGCCCTTGCAAGGGATCTCGGCGTGCCCGTCGTGCCGACATCGGCGCGTTATGGAGACGGACTGGAGCGACTCACTTCCGAAATCCAATCGGTAGCGACCGGGAAAGCGGTCCTCTCCCCCCATCGAATCCAGAGCGATTCCAGCGAGTTGTCGGACGCGGTATCTCAATTGGCGGAACAGATCGCAGAGGAGTTCCCCGGACTGCCGAATGCCAGATGGGTCGCTCTTCGCCTGCTCGACGGTGATTCGCGGATTGTGGAAGCGGTACGGAAGGGTGAACTGGGCGACCTCACACAGGTCGGTCCTGAGACGATGGCGGAAGCAGCTCGAAGGAGCGCGGGATGAGAAAGGCGAGAGCAGCGAATTACGGCGCCGGGATAGCGGGAGGCGCGAGAGAAAACATCCTGCAGACCGCCGATGCACTCAGGTGGGAGATCGGCCAGGACTTTCATAAGACGCTGATGGAATCGATTTACACCGACGCCGCCCGGATCGCCGAGCGGGCCGTCACTCGATCGGGAGAAAAACCGCGGCGCGACTTCGATCTGTTGTTCGACCGTATAGCATCGAGTCGCATCTGGGGCTTCCCCCTCATGCTGCTTCTCTTCAGTCTTGTATTCTGGATTACGATTGCGGGTGCGAATGTCCCTTCCCGTATGCTTGCCGTTCTTCTGGTCGAGAACGGCCACCCGTTTCTGAAGGGACTGTCCGCGACGATCGGTCTTCCCTGGTGGATCGACGGACTGTTACTGGACGGCATCTATCTAGCTGTCGCATGGGTAATCAGCGTCATGCTTCCCCCCATGATGATCTTCTTCCCCATGTTCACATTGCTGGAAGACTTCGGCTATCTTCCGCGGGTCGCGTTCAACCTGGATAACTTGTTCAGAAAGTCAGGCGCCCACGGCAAGCAATCTCTCAGCATGATGATGGGGTTCGGTTGTAACGCCGCCGGAATTATTTCAACCCGAATCATCGACAGTCCGCGAGAACGGTTGATCGCGATCATTACGAACAATTTCGCACTCTGTAACGGCAGGTGGCCGACACAGATCATACTGGCGACGATCTTTATCGGCGCTCTCGCACCGGCTCATCTCGCCGGATTCATCTCGGCCATGGCGGTCGTCTCGATCGCTCTTCTCGGTGTCGCTCTCAGTCTGGTCGTCTCCTGGTTCCTGTCGAAGACCTGGCTTCGAGGTGAGGTTTCCGTCTTCAGCCTGGAGCTCCCCCCCTATCGACCGCCGCGTATTCTGCAGACCATCTATACATCCATCATCGACCGGACGATATTCGTTCTCTGGCGGGCGATCGTATTCGCCCTTCCGGCGGGCGCCGTGATCTGGCTGTCCGCCAATATAATGATCGGCGATGTAAGCGTCGCCGGCCATCTGATCGACTGGATGAATCCATTCGGCCTGCTGCTCGGTCTGAACGGCGTAATTCTGCTCGCCTACATCGTAGCGATTCCGGCGAACGAGATCGTCGTCCCCACGATCCTGATGCTCACCGTGCTTGCCGGCCGTATGTCAGGTGTCGGTGAGGGGGCGGGCGTGATGTTCGAACTCGACTCGGCGGGCGACACGCTCAGGATCTTCCAGGCGGGTGGCTGGACGCTGCTCACCGCCGTCAACCTGATGCTCTTCAGCCTGCTCCATAACCCGTGCAGCACGACGATCTACACGATCTACAAAGAGACCGGCAGCGCAAAGTGGACTACGGTCGCTGCCCTTCTCCCTGTCGCCATGGGGCTCGGCGTTACGTTCGTCGTCGCCCAGGTCTGGCGGCTTGTAGCCGGAAGCTGAGCAAGGCGGGGCGCCTTCCCTCCCCCGGCGGCGCCTCGCTACTTCCGGCTACTCTCGGCTACTGCTCGCATCTTTCGCATCCTCCTTGTAATATCCGTGGCTGGTTCCCCACTCATCCTCGAGCGCCGATTTACCTGGAGGACTGGCCACTTGATTATCATTCTTTTTCTGACCGCCCTCGTACTCGCTTACGCCAACGGCGCGAATGATAACTTCAAAGCAACTGCTACCGTCTATGGATCTGATACGCTCTCCTATCGGGGATCGCTCTCTCTCGCTACCGTGGCGCAAATCACCGGTTCCGTTGTTTCGGTCCTCGTCGCCTGGTCCCTGGTAAAAACATTCGGCGGCAAAGGTCTCGTACCCGATGCGGTCGTCGCTAACCCTCACTTTCTTGTGGCTGTCGGAATTGGCGCGGCCGGTACCGTTCTGATCGCGACCAGGGCGGGCATACCGATTTCGACAACACACGCTCTTATCGGCGGCCTCGTCGGTGCCGGCTACGCGCTTGCGCCCGGCGAGTTGAACACATCGGTTCTCGGAAAAAAATACTTCGTTCCTCTTCTCACAAGCCCCCTTCTTGCTCTCGGGGGCGCGGCCGTTATCTACCCGATCGCCCGGCTGTTTCGAAAAGTCCTCCGAGTGGAGGAGACCACCTGTCTCTGTGTCGGGGAAACATACGAGCCCGTGATGGTCACGCCCGAAGGAGCCTATCTATCGAAGGCGACCGGCCTGACCATAGAAGTTTCCCGGGCGGGTACGTGTGAGCGCCGGTACATGGGATCGGTATTCGGTCTGTCCGCTCAAAGTCTTCTGGCATCGCTCCACAAGAGCTCCGCTTTTGCTCTCGGTTTCGCCCGAGGACTGAACGACACGCCCAAAGTCCTCGCTCTTCTCGTCGCCGCTACCTGGACCGGCCTCGGTACCGGCCCATCTCTCATCGCGCTCGCAGGAGCCATGGCCCTCGGCGGCGTGCTCCACTCCCGAAGACTGGCCCAGACCATGGGCAAGAACATCACCGCCATGAATCAGGGTCAGGGTTTCGTCGCGAACGCCGTCTCCAGCACACTCGTAATCGGAGCTTCCCTCATGGGCTCGCCCGTATCAACGACCCACGTCTCCAACGGCGCCCTCTTCGGTATTTCCCTCTGGAGCGGGCGGTCCTCCAAAAAACTGATCGCCGGCATCGTCTTAGCCTGGATCGCCACACTCCCGATCGGAGCTGCGATTGCATTTGCGATCGCCCGCACGGCGGGTGGTTAGCGAAGGGTTGGTGGGGGTTCGCGGCTGCGGATCTCGTCCCGGACTGGGAACGGATCTAGTCCCATGTCTGGACACCTCCCGAAAGAAACTCGCATACCGCCTCGAAGAACGATTTCAGTGATATAGCGTAGTTGGTTGTTAACTGCTGGGGCAAGAGTTTGAGTCATACCCGGGGAGCCAGTGAGAGAGACCCGTGGAGGGCCGAGAGGCCAGGGCGGGTTTTTCTTTGCTTTCAAGGGGTTACGGCGTCGGTGTGGCGAGGTGCGAAACACACCGGAGGAATGAAAGTGAGCTTTTGTGCGTTTGGTCAACAGAGGTCTCGAGTCTCTTGCAATCACACTACCTCTTCCCCCGGGCATTTGTCCCCTTGGGTCTCCTTGTTGCCAGGAAATTTCTGTGGAATTTCTAGGACGTCAGCTTCCCCACGATCATTGCGAAGCCGAACGCTTATCGGCAATGCTCTGGGCTAGTGACGGATCCATGTATACCAGCAGGTAGTAATCTTCGCGGTGTTGGAGTCGCGTGACGATCTTCCATCCACGGTCAGATGCCTCGCTAACGAGTGGTGCCCTTACTCGGTCATATTGAATTGAATTCGGGTTGATTCCGGCGAGAACAAACGCTTTGGGCTTGAGATCCCAAATCGCTTCGAGACTCTCGGTCCCATGAACGAAGCTCTTGTTGTTCAGTGGAACATTGGCGATGTCCACAAAATGACCTCGCGACAAATATGGGATAACCCCGGTATCAATCGTTGCCATTACAGTACCAGTCGGGATGTTGTCTAGCATCCACTCCCCAAGGCCGAAATGGGTCTTTCTGATTTGAGAGGAGGACACCCGCGCGCTCTCGATTCTAATCGCATACTTATCAGGGCGAGTCGTGTAGACGATGGTCCCGGCGAGCAATGCAATGCTTACCCCAATAAGGGCCCTCCTCCCAGTTATCATGAATCGGTCGAAAACAGGGTATGAGGCCAGCATTAGAAGAGGAACCAAGTGGAGCAAGAGGCGGTGGTCCCATGCCATGGCGGGGTTTATTCCCCCAATGGCCGTTAGGTTTGCAAGCACAACCCCGAGGATAAACAGTGCAATCGTGATTCGTTTAGCATTGCGTTCAAGAATTACCACTGCGGTCGAAACCAGCATGAGCAAATGTAGAGGAGCGAATGCGGTTATGAACATCTTGAGGTATAGAATTCCCCCTCCCGGAATCGCCTTGGCATAGTAACTATTCGAAAATGGGTAGCCGTAGTAGGACCAGTGCCAAAGGAAGTAGGATCCGAATGTGAGGACAAAGCCAAACAACCAGACCAGAGATCGTGTGAGCGCGGCACCCGGTCCGTGGCGATGGACCAAGAAAGCTGAATAGCTAATCCAAGCAAGCCCCGAGAACGCCATCCCTTCGGGACGGGTAAGGCATAGGATGGCGAACACGATCCAACTTATCGGATTCTGTTCACGGTCAAGATCGCGCAGGAGCAAGTAGATACCTGCAAGAAGCAAAAAGGAGAAAGAGGCGGTCTCCATTCCAGAGTTTGCCCACATGGCCGTTTCCGAGGAAAGGGCGACGAGGAGCACGCCACCAGCCACAAGCCACTTCCGATACCCTAGGCGCGTGCCCACTGCGTAGAGCAACAAGAGTGCTATGAATCCGCTGAGGACCCCCATCACTTTGGTTCCCAGCAGTGGGTTCAAGTTGGCCTTGAGGAAAACCGCGCTCAAGCATACCCATAGAAAGCTGGTGAAGCCATCTACGGGATCTGTGTCTTCAACATTGAAACTGAGATTTCCAGAGCGGTTCCACACGTCCGCATAGCGGTACGTAATGTAGCTGTCGTCAATGAAAAAGGATTGGAACTGTAGCGCTAGCCCGAGAAATGCGAGCATTGCTACAAGAATCAATATCCTGGGGCGGATCATTTGGTTGAGTGGGCGGTTCACAAAGCACCTATCTTGTGCTAGACTAGCTATGCCAACAGTTTACCAGCCTAACAGCCCGGCAGGAGAGAGACAACTATGAAGACACTGGTTCCCGCATTCGTGCTGCTCCTCGCTTTTTGCGTGTTGAGCGCCTCAGCGGCTACGTACACTATCAATTCTTCCGGAACGGGGGATTTCGCAACTATCCAGGATGCCATCCTGAACATGGTAGCGAATGATGTCTTGCTCTTGGAGGATGGCATATATACCGGAGTCGGCAATCGCGAAATTACAACATTAGGTCTCCCGATCGGTATTGCCAGTCTGAATGGTCCCGCTAATTGTACGGTGGATCTTCAAAATTCTTATCAAGGATTCCTCCTTTTTAATGGAGAAAGTCCAGGCACCGTTATAGAAGGAATCATGTTTATCAATGGTTCTGGAAATAATGGAGGCGCCATCAATATCACGAACACAAGTCCGACTATTCGCGGTTGTGTGTTTCGCAACAACGACGCGACAATAGGGGGTGGCGTTTTCACGACGGGCTCCAGTTCCCTCATTGAGGACTGCTTATTTGAGTCCAATACTAGCGAAAGTGGTGCCGGCATCAGCGTTAGTGGGGGTGGTGGAGGCGTGACAGTTCGGAATTGCCGCTTTCTTAGCAATGATGGGTTTCCGCGAGGTGGAGGGATATCTTTTTCCGGCTCCAGTAGTTCGATAGTTGAAAGCTGTGAATTTTTTGACAACAATGCGAGAGATGGAGGAGCAGCTTACGTGGCATCATCATCGCCGGAGTTTCGGTACTGCCTTTTCATCCGCAATACGGCCGTAGTGAACGGGGGTGCTTTTCATTTTCAATCGGCGAATGCGCCCTCCATTATATCGTGCACTATGTACGACAACGAAGCCGGTCAATTCGGTTCCGGAGTACACACTCGCCAGGGATCATCTGTTTCGATCGAGAACACCATTATTGCCTCCGGTCGAATTGCTGATGCGGTTCACTGTGTCACTAGCGGAATCGTCTCTCTATCCTGTTCGAATGTCTTCGGTAATCAGGGGGGTGACTACGTCGACTGTCTGGCAGGACTAGAGGGGTCTGCGGGCAACTTCTCACTCGATTCCGAATTCTGTGACGCGGGTGGCGACGACTTCACCCTTCACAGCGACTCACCCTGTGTTCCTGGCAATCACCCTGACGGCGCTCTCTGCGCACTTATTGGCGCACTTGATGTGGCGTGTGGGGCTACAACAGCCGTCGAGCAGACGAGTTGGGGCGAGGTGAAGGGGATGTTCCGCTAGAAAGTCATATCCTTTGGGCTAACGAGTGCGAGAGAAACCCGTCAGCGATGGCGGGTTTTTCTTTGGATTCAAGGGGTTACGGGCTTGCTCCGGCCAAGCGTAAAACACACCGGAGAAACATTTACGAACTTTTGCCCCAGCGGTTAACAGCGGGTCTCTGGGTCTCGTGCGCCAGGAAAAGCTTGGGGAAGGAGGAAGCGAACGCGGAAACCTTTCATAGGAACCCAGTGGGTAAGCAATCCCACCCGGTAAAGCTCGGCCAGCAGCCGGAACCGAGTGTTGCGCGGTTCG
>JALGYY010000046.1 GCA_025782575.1 bacterium | reverse complement strand
TAGCGGTTGGAGCGGTCGACCTCTGGGCATTTGGACTTCCTCCTTTCGGGTGACTGGAGGAAGTCTACAGGGGGCTTAGATATTAGTAAAGATATTCATGGGACATGACACTAGCGGATCAGGATCATCTGGCCGACCTGGGAGAACTCTCCCGACTCGAATCGGTAGAAGTAGACTCCGCTCCCCACAGCGAACCCCCTGGTGTCGAGGCCGTTCCAGACTGCCTCTCCCGATAGCCCTGCAGCAAACGGCTCATTCAGGATGACTTTGATCTCTCGTCCGGTAATGTCGAACACGGTGACGCGGACCTGAAAGACCCCCTGGCCGTCTGGGAGACGGAAGGGAATGGCTGTGTAGGGGTTGAACGGATTCGGTCGATTCGACTGAACCACTACCGTTGTGACGATCGGAACGGCGTGAAGCTTGAGGGAGACTGTTATCGTGTCACTCGTCGATTCATTGTCATGGCTGTCACTCGTGTGTACCACGTACCGGACTTCGCTCACACAGCGGAGGTCCGGCCCCGCCTCTTCCCCGATCTGGTCGATGTAGCCGAGAGCTGTCCCCTCGCTCTCCCAGATTGACTCCCACTCGAAACGGGACGGGTCTGAAATGGTGCAACCCTCACTCTGTACGAATCGACGGGAGAGCCTGATTCGATCGGGGAGTTCTTCCCCGCCCGCCTGCCATCCGAGCTGGACGCCGCTGTTCACTTCGAGCCCGGCAAAGGACGTCGCATGAGGCGGGGGGATCAGATCAAGCGGAGTTCGAAACGTGTCCGAACTGGTCACGAAGAAGCGGCCTGACTCGCCGGTCCCCCGAATGCGATAGTAGTAGAGAGTTCCAGGCTCGAGCCCGGTGAGCGAGTCCGTGTGTTCGACCGAATAGGCACGGGAGACCGGTGTCACCAGGCTGTAGGACGAATCCTGTCCGTATTCAATCTGGCCGATGCTCGGAATATCGGTCTCCCAGCGTAGGACTGCCCGGTTGTCATGGATTTCGACCGCCTCGGTCGATTCAAGTGAAGGCGCTTTGCTTGCCGTATCGGGAATCGTTGTAAACGAAAGTCCTTCCAGCAGTGAAAGATTCCCCGACTGATCCCGGCTCAGCAATCGATAGCTGTATTCGGTCTCCCCGATCAGGTTCGTCAACGTGACGCGATGAAGAGTAACGCGTGTCAAGTCGAGCAGACTGCTTTGATCGAGTATGTCCAGTTCTCCATATTCCACACGGCTGTCCGAAGGCTCATCGGTGGTCCATGTAATCTCCACGTCGTGAATGCCGGGCACCACAACGACCTCTCCCGAGAATACCGGGCCGGACGAGTCAGGTGCCTCACCTATCCAGACGGAGAAGAGATCAGATTCTACCCTGTTTCCTTCCTGGTCCCGGCTCACGGCCTGGAAGAAGAACTGACGGCCTGTGGCAAGCCCGTCCACCTGGAAGAAGTGGCTTGTGAGAAACTGGGGAGGCTCGGCGGATGCGAGCGAGAGGGAAGCATCGAGACCATACTCGACGTGGCCCCGACTCGGCTCGCTCGTGGTCCACAACATCTGGACGACGCCGTCATCGACCTCGATCAATTCGATCCCCGTGATTTCCGGGCCGACCGAATCGACCACCCCGGCGGTCGTCAGAATCAGATCATCCGAATAGGTCAGATTGCCCGCCTGATCACGGCTGAGGACGCGGAAATGGTACTCGGTTGATATATCGAGGTTTTCGAGAAGCACTTCATGATCGGTTACCAGATTGGAATTCACCGGCGTGGCCAGATCGTAGGCCACGTTCTTTCCGTATTCGATCTGCCCTTCCGCCGGTTCGTTCGTCCTCCAGGAAATCCGGGCGGATCGTCCCGTTACATCGATGATCGTCACCTCGAGAATCTCGGGAGGGAAAAGATCGTCACTGGCACTCAACATGAAGGTGTGATCGCCGGTGACACTCGAATTTCCGGTCTCATCCCACGATCGAACGCGAAAATGGAACAACTGCTCCGCAGTGAGTCCCTGCAGGCGGACCGTATGAGAAGTGGTGTATTCGTTTTCCGGTGAGGTGAGCGATCCGTAGCTGTCAGTGACACCGTATTCGATCTGGTTGATCGACTCCTCGTCGGTATTCCAGCTTACAGTCACTCCCGATGAGGAAGCATCGCTGAGCACGATTCCTGAGACCACGGGGGGGATGGTATCCTGCACGGTCGTATCGACTTCCGCTGCGGTGGTAAACTGGAAATCGCTTGTCCGTGTGAGATTGCCGGCATCGTCCCTCGTCAAGATACGGAAGTGATACAGGTTGCCTGCGGAGAGACCGGCCAGAGGAATCGTGTGGGAAGTCACGAGTGAATCCCGAAGGGGCGTCGCGCTCGTGTAAGGGAGTTCGAGTCCGTACTCGATCTGGCCGTCAGCCGGCTCATTCGTTGACCAGCTCACTGACGCGGTCGTTTCTCCGATGTTAATGACGGCCAGACTCGAAACGATCGGACCAACCAGATCAACGATCGTCGTGTCATCCTCGGTGGCGAATTCAAAATCACCGGAGAGTGCGATGTTCTCATGAAAGTCTGTTGCCACAATTCGAAAATGGAACGAGGTGCCGGGCGTCAACCCCTCGAGGAGACCGGAGTGGTCCTTGCTGTACTCATTGCCGGGTGAGGCGGAAAGCCCATAGCTGCTGGATAGACCATATTCGATTTTACCGAGCGCGTTCTCGTCGGTAGTCCAGCTGATGAATATTCTGGTCGACGTGGGCGTCCCAAGAGCCACATCGATTATGACAGGCGCGGTAGTGTCGGCCCCCGCACCGGATTTAGCGATCAATATGTGGTCGCCCGATACCGTCTCCTCTCCCCCACCCGGCAATGTGGCCCTCGCCTGGAAATGGTAAAGCTCACCGGGAACCAGTGGGGAGAGTCGAATCACATGATTAATCACGGGGTCGTCTCCCTCAACGGTGTTGGGATAGGTAGTGCCCAGTCCGTAGTCGACGAAGCCGTCAGCGGTGACAGATGTACTGAAGACGATCACAGCATCGGTATCAGAAACGGATTGGACGGTAACCGAAGAGATCGAGAGCACGGAAGAATCGGTTTCCGATGCGGTGATAAAACTGTGATCGGCGGAGGAGGTGGAATTTCCTGCGCCGTCACTGGATGTGATTTTGTAATGATAGACAGTCTCAGGCTGCAGATTGGAAAGTGAGAGGCTGTGGACTGTTGCTAGGGAAGTACGAACAACTGTGCCCAGCTCATACTCGGGGGTCAGGCCGTAATTCACACTTGCGGTGGTCGGTTCGTCCGTCGTCCAGTGGATCAGTGCCGATGTCTGCTGGATGGAGGAGGCGCCGATGCCCGATAGCACGGGGCTCTCGGTGTCCGCCAGGAGGGTGGTACCCGGGCTGTTCGACACCGGCGACTCATTGCCCGCCTCGTCGAGCGCCCGGACGGCGAAGTAGTAAGTCTCGCCTGCACTCAGACCGACTACGGTGAGCGACTCGGATTGCCCTGCGGGTTTGGGGACGCCGGAGTTGACTGTGGTCGCTCCATTCCATCCCTGCTCATCGATCGGTGAAGAGGAGTACTTTACACTGTAGGAAGTTGCCGTTCCGGTACCGCCGTCGTCTCCCGTTGCAGTCCATGTCAACTGGGCTGCCCCGAGTGCTCCTCCCGGTATCGCAGCCAGATCCGTAATGGCTGCGGGCGGAGTCTGATCACTCTCGTCGAGAAATTGGGGGTTCCCTGAAGCGACATTACTCAGCTTACTCCGGTTACCCGCCTGGTCAACCGCCTCTACCCAGTAGTGATAAGTCGAATTGCTCGAGAGCCCCTGGTGAATCCACGAGCTGAAAAGTGCCCGATCAACTCTACTGCTCGATGGCGGGAGCTTCCGTACTTCGAAATCATCAAAATACGTTTCGCTCCACCCGAAGATGAAGATTCCGACCGTACCGGTCAAACTGGGGGAAGAGCCTGATCCCCTGGCTATGATTTGCCATCCCGGCGGCTCCGATTCGCCCTCCGGCCACATGGAGCAGGCGAGAAGTACTTCGCTCCCTTCCGTCCACGATCGAACGCGATACGAGTACCAGACATTATAGAGTGGAGTGAAGTCTTCCGTATAAACCGTAGTGACCGGGACTCCGAAACCTACGATATGAAGAGGATCGGATCCTGAGAATTCAAACTGATAGTATTTCGGTCCGTGTTCCCTGCGGACCACAAGGCCGGCGATAGCGCTGGGTGTAAGCATGAGGTTTCCCGTGAACTCCAGGTCACCCATGTCCTGAATCTGCTCTTCTACCGGGCGGTAATGTGCCTGATACGCGCCACCGACCGGGTCACCTTGCCAGACCTTTCCGTGACCGGGGAGGTCTACCACGCTGAAGAACTGTGAGGTTCGCCACTCCGGGGGATCACCACCCACCGCGACACCCTCGAAGTTTTCGCCGGCGAGTACCGTAGAACTATCGCGGGGCCACTCTGTCCAGTATGCGTTGAAGTTCGCGATATCCGATTCAGCGGGACCGTTCCAGCCGATCCCGACGAAGCCGGGTCCGTTGGATGCAGTGACGCCCTGGGGCGGGGCAGGCGGCCCATCTTCATCGGTCAACGTGGTGAATGTACCGTCTAAAGAGGAGTCTCGTCTCGAATCCACATAGGAGACAGATTGGTAGTGGTAAGTCTGGCCGGATGAGAGTCCGGTGATCAGAATCGAATGAACTGAAGAGGGGCCTTCGATCGAAGAGGCCGAACCGTAAGACGCCGTCGGTCCATATCGAAGGAATCCGTATGTATCAATATTAGTCTGCCATGAGATCCGGGCACTCATCGATCCGAGTCCCTCAACAGTAATCCCGGAAATGACGACGGCAGTCGTATCAGGTGTCGAGGTGGTATCCGATGTATCCGTGATTGTAGATACGAGCACATTGGAGAAGGGGGAAACGTTCCCGGCTTCATCAAACGAACGGATCAGAAAGGTATAGGAAACGCTGGGAGTCAGCCCGCCTACAACCTGGGACTCGGTCGCACCGGGGCTCGCCGGAGATGGTTCTCCCGCCGCCTGACTCGCGTTTCCCCACCAACCGAGCGTATCGCTGCTGACCGGCGTACTGCTGTAGCGCAGGTCATAGCCGAGCACGGTTCCGCCGGTGCTGTTTTCCGAAGGCGCCGTCCATGCCAGAGATACCTGTCCGGCCTCCGCCGTAGCGGACGAGAGGATAAAGCACACGCCGAGGTAGAGAAGGACGTGCTTCGCCCATTTCATCGATTTAAATATGTCCAAAATCCCGATCCCGGCTACAACCGCACCGAAAGCCCCGCACAGGGATGCATGTCATGGACTGGCCCTCCTCGCGTGCGCGGCTGGTTCCTTCCACGTATCGACCGAGCCGTGGATGTGCAAAAGACATGCCGCGCCCTCATCCAAGGAGGGCAAAATTAAACATCGTAACACGTTGAGTCTCAGTGGTTTCCAAGGCAGTGGGGAAAATCCGCCCATCCCGACACCCAACACTCTGGAAAACATGATAACAGATTGAACATGTGTTGGGAAGTTGCACAGTACACCCCACACAATCCCATCTCCCTTACCACGTTATCCGTCTCTACTGTTTTTCATCGGCACCTTCGGAAAACCGGCTAAAATGTCGATGCTAGTATTAAGAAGGCCATCTAACAGGCGAACACGGGACACAATGCGCAAACTGCTGATGATTGTCTACAATTTTCCCCCTCTGTCCACCAGCGGGATGTTTCGCTCCCTGCAGTTTGCCCGCTATCTCCCTCAACACGGCTGGATGCCTGTGGTCCTGACAATCCGCACCTCTACAGTTCATTCTCCCGGGCCTCTCGATGCGGAGCCTCTTCGCATTCTCTCACCAGAAGTAGTAGTCGAGCGAGCGCGGGTATTGGAGCCGCTGCAGATGGCTCTCGGACTCAGGAACCATCTGAGACAGACCGTTTCCCAGCCGTTAGGCGGAGGAAACGGGAAGCCGGAAGCGAAATCGGCCGGCCATGGGCCGGGCTGGCGGGACTGGGTGACCGATCTCTTCTCTCTTCCCGACCGGCAGGCGGGCTGGATCCTGCCAGCAGCAAGGAAAGCGGCGGAACTGATCGACCGGGAGGGGATTGATGCGATTTACTCCTCCTCCCCGCCGGCGAGTTCCCATCTGGCAGCGCTTCTCGCCTCCCGCTATTCGGGAAGGCCCTGGGTGGCCGATTTTCGCGATCCCTGGGTATCGAACCAATTTCTGACTGAACGCCAGACCACCTACCTGGATCCTGTGGACAGCTGGCTCGAGAAACGGGTGATAGAGGGGGCCGCAGGTGTCATCGCGAACACGGATGAACTGCGAGACGATTTTCAGTCTCGATACCCGTCGCTTGCGGACAAATTCAGCACTTTGACCAATGGATTCGACGGTGAGGAGATCATGCCGGTCCCGCACGAATCATCGTCAGTAAAACGGCCTATCCGACTGACTCATGCAGGAACTATCTATGGCCAACGGGACGCGACGCCGATCCTAAGAGGGATGGAGAGTCTCTACAAAAAAGGATTGATGAAGAAGGGGGATATGGAATTGAATCTTCTGGGCGTCATGGAGGGTGGGTCCTCTTTCCCCGATAGGCTCGCCTCATCGCCGGTGGCCGACATGGTTCGGATCAGCCCGCCCGTTCCCCGTCAGGAGGCGCTCAGACAACTGGTGAACAGCGATCTCCTTCTGCTCATCCAGGCAGGCACGACTCTTCAGATTCCACGCAAGCTTTTTGAATATCTATCGATCGGCCGGCCGATTTTCGCGCTCGTAACACCGGGTGCAACGGAGAATCTGATCCGTAGCGAATCTCTCGGGCGGATCGCCGATCCTGATGATGAAGAAGAGATCGAGCGGATTTTACTCGATGCACTGAGAGGCAAGGGAGTTCCGGCGCCTTCCCTGCCCGAGCGTTTCGACTTTCGCAATCTGACCGGTGAATTAACAGCCGTATTGAATAAGGCGCTTTCATGAGTGTGGCCACGATCGCCTGGGACAAGAAGATACCTGCGCGGTTCGACCCTTCCGTTCTCAGGCTGAGGGGAGAGACGATCGTCTGTTTCGGCTGGACAGATTGGGATACGAACCAGCAGACCTGGAATCAGGTACTCCGCCGGCTGGCTTTTCGAAATCGTGTGATCTACGTCCCTCCTCCTTTTGAGAGAACTGAAGTACTCGGTTCGCGATTCTCAGGGAAGCACCGGCCAGACGGGATGAATCACTTGAAGGATCACCTGTATGTCTACCAGTTCCCGCGATGGCAGCCCCGTCTTTATCGGCCGGCCGCTATTGCAGGTGCCATGGAATCAATGCGGTTTCGAGGCCTCAGGCGTGCCCTTCGCAAAATCGGGGGGACATCGCCGATTCTCTATCTGCTCCACCCGAGAATGGGAGACTCTGTCGGCAGACTCGGCGAGAAAATGGTGATCTACCATGTTCTCGATGAATACTCCGGGTACAGAGGGGCGAACCGGGAAAAACTGGGGATCGAGGAGAACGCATTACTCGATCAGGCCGATCTGGTGCTTTGTGCATCCGAACTTCTGGAGCGTTCCAAGCGCAAGGAAGGCCGGAATGTTCATTTCGTCCCGAACGGGGTCGACTTCGATCACTTTTCGCGAATCCCGGGTATCGGGACGCGGGAGCCCTTCGACCTGAGCGGCATCCCCCATCCCCGTGCCGGCTATCTCGGCCGTATCTGCGACAAACTCGACTTTCCGCTCCTCAAGGAAGTCGCGGAGTCGCTGCCGAAGTGCGCGTTCTGTTTTGTCGGTCCCTCCTATGTCGCCTTCGGCCCCCATCGGAAGACCTACGAAGAATGGGCCGCTCTCCCCAATGTTCATCTGATCGGGAACAAACGGATGGCCGATGTCCCCAATTATCTGAACGCTTTCGATGTGGCGCTTCTCCCCTACCTCGTTTCCGAGGACACCAAGCAACGTTATCCGTTGAAACTTCATGAGTACCTGGCAGCCGGGAAGCCGGTCGTCTCGGTCCCCCTCCCGTGTCTCGATGAATTCGAGCTCCTTGTTCGTGTCGCGACCGACAGCGCGGCGTGGCGGGATGCCATCGCCGCCTCGCTCGAAGAGGCCTCCGATTCGGATCGGGAAGAGCGAATGTCAGTTGCGCGGAGGCATGACTGGAATCGGGTCGTCCTCAGAATAGAAGGACTGATCAGCGAAACGATTCGCCGTAAGGCAACTTAGGAACAGCATGATGCGAATCCTCTTCATCGCCCCCCAGCCCTACTTCGAAGTACGGGGGACATGTCTCGCGACGGAACGATTCCTTAAGACTCTCGCCGGGATGGGTCACCAGATCGATCTCCTCACGTTTCCGGGGGGTGAAGACCGGCCGATCCCCCATGTCAACGTGATCAAGCTTCCCTCTCTCCCCTGGGCGAAGCGCGTTCCCATCGGCCCTTCCTATGCAAAGCTGGCGCTCGACGGGCTTCTTCTTCCGGTGATGGCGGCCCGTCTCGCGTCAGGCCGGTACGATCTCGTTCACGCAGTAGAAGAGTCCGCTCTTCTCGCCTCCTGGCTTGCGCCTCTCTTCCGTGTTCCCTTTGTCTACGACATCGATTCGATTCTTTCGGAACAGCTCGCCTACACGGGGTTCCTGAAGAACCCGATCATGCTCGGGCTGATTCGCCGGCTGGAGCAGCGTGCCATCAGGCGTGCAGCGGCTGTGACCGTGATCGGTCCGTCCCATGAGTATCACTGCCTTCGATTCGCGCCTGCCGATCGAATTCACAGGATAGAAGACGTTCCCGCCTGTCCGGCAGCGGAGCGGGGAGCGGGGCGTCCCGTTCTGACTCGCGAGCGGCGCAGCCTCGGCGACGGCCCTCTGATTCTCTACACGGGAAACCTTGCCGGATATCAGGGGATCGATCTGCTGCTGAAGGCGTTTCAGCGAATACATGCCCATGAACCTGCGGCGATGCTTGTTCTTCTCGGAGGAGAGTTGGCAGAGATTGAACGATACAGGAGACATCTCACGGGGAAGAAAGAGGCGAGCGCGATCTGGTTCGAAGGGAAGAGGCCTATGCATGAGATGGCGGCGGAAATGGCGGACGCAGACCTTCTTGTATCTCCGCGTATTTTCGGCGATAACACGCCTCTAAAAGTCTATGACTACATGAAAAGCGGAACTCCCATGGTAGTGACCGATCTCGCCATGCACACGCAGGTGCTACAACCGGATATGGCGTTTCTGGCGCCAGCCGATGCGGCCCGTTTTGCGGAATCTGTTCTGGATGCTCTGAGAGATTCAAGGGAAGCGGATAGGAGAGCCCGCCTCGCTCTCGAAGCGGTGGAAACGAAGTACACCGCCGAGCTGCAGGCCCGAAAGATTCGATTCCTGTACAATCGCCTGGAAGATGAGATTGTCAGGAAGACGGGAGTACCCGGGCGAGGACTTCGACGATTCGCTCCGCAGCCCGGCCGTCCCACCTCGCTGGGATCCGCCCCGTCTTTCCCCGACCTGCTGCGACGTCGCCGAGCACCTGAAGGATCCGATCCCGATCGGTCCCGCAAACTTCGTTCGTCCCCTCGGAAACAGTAATCGGTCTTTCTGTATTCTCTCTCAATGTGATACAGGGAACGCCGAGCGCCGTAGACTCCTCCTGAATTCCCCCTGAGTCCGTCAGAACCACATCGCACAATATCAGGAGTCGGAGGAATTCCAGATAGCCTAAAGGGGGCATCAGTTCGATGTTATTCTCGTTTTCGAGGACGGTTCGAAGGTCGAACCGATCGAGCGCGGCACCTGTCCGAGGATGAACCGGAAAAACAAGGCGTCTTACGGCCGATGCCTCGATCAAAATAGAGACGATTCTCTTCAGGCTCTTCTTCTCATCTACATTGGATGGCCGGTGGATTGTAACGAGACCGAATGGCGGGGTGCTCCCTCCGGGGGGTACGATCCGCATGGCCTCTTCTTTATGATGAAACAATGTATCGACCATCACGTTACCCACAAAATGCACGCGGCCCGGATCAATTCCTTCCCGTTCCAGATTGGAAAGGGCATCCTCTTCGGTCGTGAACAGGAGGTCGGAGATCGAGTCGGTGAGCACACGATTCACCTCTTCGGGCATCTCCCGGTCGTAACTGCGGAGTCCGGCTTCCACGTGCGCTACCATGACCCCCCGCTTGACCGCGACCAGTGTGCAGGCGATGGTCGAGTTGACATCTCCTACGACCACGACACAGTCCACGGAATCATTGTCCAGAAACTTGTCGAAGCGGATCATGATCGTGCCGGTCTGTCGGCCATGTGAAGCGGACCCGACTTCGAGATCGACATCCGGGCTGCGGATCCCGAGATCCCGGAAGAATCGGGTCGCCATCTCGTCATCGTAGTGTTGCCCTGTGTGGACGAGAACAGGATCAAATCGAGGATCAGTCTCGAGGGCGCGAAGAACAGGCGCGATCTTCATGAAGTTGGGCCGCGCTCCGGATACAAGCGCGATTCGCCATCTGTTGCTCATCTTCCCGTTCGCCTGCTTTCTTTCTTATTGAATCTCATTGTATACTTCTTCCATCAACTCGGCGGTTCGAGCAGCCGAGTAGTTTTCTTCGACGACCCGTCGACCCCGATCTCCCAGTTGCCGGGCAAGCGATCGGTCACCGGCGATCGTTCCGATCAGCCGGGCGAGCCCGGTGGCAGACCCCCGTTCGGTCAGGAGGCCGGCGTCGTTGCTCCCGAGTACCTCGGGAATTCCTCCGACCGAGGTGGCCGCTACAGGGAGTGAATGGGACAACGCCTCGAGTAGACTGATCGGCAACCCCTCACGATCTGATGAGATGGCGTACATGTCGATCGCCTGATAGAACGGATGCAGATCCTCCTGGAAACCTGCGAAGTATACCTGCCCCGGTGCGAGACGCGAAGCGGCATCCTCGAGAGCGGAACGCTCCGGACCGTCCCCTGCTAGAACCAGACCCACCCGCAGGCCGTCGCTCTCCCGAACATGGGCGATCGCCCGGATGAGGAGATCGATGCGCTTTTCCGGCGCCAGACGGCCGGCGGCCCCAATCAGGAACGAACAGTCATCAAGAGGTACTATCATGGCATGTCCGATGCCGGCTTCGGGGAGCGAAATACCGTTCGGAACCAGGCGGATACGTTCAGGCGCCAGGAAACGGGCGAGCTCGATCCGGACGGCGTCAGAGATAGCGATGATTTTCGAGGCGAGCAGAGGAGCGCTCTTTCTGTCGATCCACGAATAGAAACGCATGCGACTTGTGGTAGCGGCAAATGGCGTTCCATGTTGTGTTCTTACCGGGAGTGAGTGGCCGTCCAGGCGGGCGGCAAGACCACCGAGGAGGTTTTCCTTATAGCCGTGCGTGTGCAGTACAGACGGTTTCGATCTGCGAATCGCGTTTCTCACGAGGCCAAGAAGCGCTCCGAAACCGTTGTGCGACTCCTCGACGATCTCGACAGGGACATTCGCCTGGCGGAGCCGCCGTGCGAGCAGACCATCGTTCAATAAGAGCGCAATTGCGTCGCAGTTCCCCCGCAACCGAAGCGCGCGGATGAGTTGATACGCCTGCGCCTCTGCACCTGCCCAGAGGTCGCCCGATAGAATGTGCATCACTCGAATCATGTCCGCGCCATCGACCAGATCAACCGTGCGGGGGAGGATATCGATCCTTCGTGCAAGTTGACTCGCGGTATGTCGTAGGGATCGTCCGGATGGCCGGTCAGTGAGAAGCCGAATTCGTACCCCGCTTCCCCGGCCAGTCGCCGGACAGCCTGATTGCGATCGCCATTGGGGTAGGCGATCGCGCGAGGGGCCTTGCCCAGCTTCTCGGAAATCGCCGCGCGGGAGAGGGCGAGCTCTTCTCTGCACTCTTCTTCGGAGAGAGTGGTCAGCAACCGATGGGTGTGACCATGGCTTCCGATCTCGATTCCCGCATCCTGGAGGAGTTTGAGATCGTTCCAATCGGCGACCCGTTTTCCGGCAGGTTCGTTATCCGCCGCCGAACTCAATGCAGCCAGGCGAATCTTTCGCTCATCTTCACTCAGTGATTTCCAGAATGTCATGAGTGACTCGATCCCATCCGCGTCAAGAGAGGCGGGGGGGAGAACCCCTGCCTCCCTCTGAAATTCCTCTCGTGCAAGAACACGGGAAAAGTGAATCAGACGTTCAGGCCAGAAAAGACTTCCCTCTTCAATCACACGGGGGGTAACGAAACAGATGCCGCCGATTCCCCGCCGTTTCATCTCGGGAAGCGCTGACTGGACCACGTCGTACCAGCCGTCATCGAAGGTGATCAGGACAGACGGGCGGTCCAACGGGCCGGGCCAGCCATTAAAAAAGCGGTCAGGCCCGATAACATGAAACTGCTTCTGCAACTGGTCGAGTAGAAGGGAGAATGACTCGATGGACATGACCATCCCGGGAGGGGAGAGATCCGGCATCTCGGATGCGGAAAGCACCCGGTGGAGAAGAACCGTGATCCGGTTTCCCGACTGGCCGAGCTTTTCCGCCAGTCGCTTTCTATGCATTCCGGCGGCTATCATGACTTCTCTGCCGATCGATCGGATGATACTCATCGCTTGGTAGGCTCCCAGACGATCGCCCGCTCGCCGCCGATGTAGCGAATCCATGCAAGAAACACAGCGGCGTTCGTAACGAGAAAGAAAAGGGCCGCCTTGGCGGGAAGGAGGGCGCGGATTTTTGAAGAGAAGACCGCGCCGGACGCGAAGCCGTAGAGAAGGAGCTGCAGAAGTGCGGTAACCTGATAAAGGGGGTCGCCCAGAAGAAAGAGATTGAAAATGAACGCCCCCCCGAGGCCGACGGGAACCAGCCATCGAACGACCTTGTGGGAGAAGAGCGCCCAGGCAACGAACGGTCTCCGAAAGGGGTTCATGAGGTGTCTCATCTTGAAGAGAACATCCATGCCTCTCATTACGGTTCTGACTTTCCTGTGGAACTCGGATTTGGCCGATGGAGCCGGCAGGAAGTGGCCCTGGGCACCGGGAGCGGAGAGTACGCGGTACCCCTTCTCGATGATCGTGAGCGGCACAAGAAAGTCACGGGTGTAGCGGGGATCGGTTGGGGCGACGAGAGTCGCGCGGACCGCATAGAACGAGCCGCTCACACCGATCAGTGTCTGAAGGCGCCCTTCGAGACGGCGAAGTGCCATCTCGTAACGAACGTAGAGCCCCTCCCCTCCTCCCGGGACGTGGTCCTCACTGGAGACGCACCCGACTGATCGATCGGAAAAAGGGCGCACGATGGCAAGGAGCGAATCAGCTTCGAGAAGGATCGACGCGTCGGTGAATACAGCCACCTCTCCGCGAAGCTCAGGAAGAGCCCGGAGCTGCGCCGCAACTTTGCCCCCCCTTTCAGCCGACGAAACGAGACTGACCCCCTCCGATTCGAACGACCGGACCACCTCGTCCGTTCCGTCGTCGGAACCATCCGAACTGACGATGATCCGTTTCCTGCCCTCGGGATAGTTCAATGCAATCGTGTTCTCGATCTTCTCCCGTATCGTGTCGGCCTGGTTATGGACGGGAATCAGAATGCTCACTTCGGGTAATGTTTCGCTCTCATTCGTCTCCCTTGCAAAGAGACGTGAGGCGATCAGGAGGAGAAGGGGATATCCGAAGTAGGCGTAGATGACAAGCAGGGTTGAACTCCAGAAAGCCAACTCCCCCAAACTCATGATCCCCCCTCTTTTCGAATGAAAGAGACGATTCTTTCCTGATCGTCCGAGGTGACCAACGGATGGGTCGGGAGTGAGACAAGGCGTTCCGCGATCACCTCACTACCAGGTAGGTTTTCATTCGACACAAGGGCGGCGGGGGGTAAACCGGGGATCATATGAATCGGGGCCGGGTAAAGGGGCGAAATACCGAGCGGCCCACCTTCTGCCCAGAATGCTCGTTTCGGCGGCCGAGGGAGAAGAAGCGGGTAGCGCAAATAGATCGGCTCGGCGTCTTTGTGGACAGACGGTTTTCCGAGCCCGGCGATCGGAGAGGTCAGCTCATCGTAACGGAGGGCCCGCTCTCGCCGGCCCCGATTACGTCCCGGCAGTGCGGGGAGAAGTCCGCGGGCGAGCGATGCGGTATATCCATCAAGTGATTCAAAGAGAATCTCATGTTCGTAGGACGTTTCCCCCAGGTGAAGAAAGGGGAGGCGCGCGGGGATCCCGTATCGCCCGGGGGAAAAGAAAAATTCGTGAGCGAGAGCGCGCGCGAATCGAGAAACGCCCCTTGCTGAACTCTCACTCATTCCGTTCCTGTACCGCGGGCCCGCTTCCGGCCAGAGGGCGGCACCCCCGCCGAGAGCGGTGAGCCCTTTTCCCCGTCCGAATGACAGGACGCCGCTCTGGCCGAATCCGCCGACAGGGGAACCCTTCCAACGGGCGCCGAATCCCTGGGCGGCGTCATCGATGAGAGAGATTCCCCTATCAAGTGCAAACTCTTTCAGAACGGTCATGTTGTTCGGTAGTCCGAAAAGATGGTGGGTGACGATCGCCAGTGCGCGCGAGGTGTCAGCTCCTTCGAGCGCTGATCGATCGAAATCAAAGTCGGCCGGGTCGAGGTCGATCAGGCGAATTCGGAGGCCGGCATAAACAATCGCGGCCGCGACCGACCAGCATGTATAGGCACCGATCAGCACCTCATTACGATCGGGACTCTGATCGTTGAGCGACTTGAGAATCGCCAAAAGTGCCATCCGGCCCGAACCATACACGAAAGCTCTTCGCCCCGGAAATTGCGCCGAAAGCTCTTGTTCGAGCATGGCGCATTCTTCCCCGGGACGCCGGACGCCTTGAAGAGCGCGCCAGACTTCCGCCCGTCGGAGGGGAAGTCCTGCGGGAGGAAGGTGTCTCATCACGCCGGCTTCTCCTCCCCCTCCTCTTCCTGGTCATGTGCCATGAGGGCAAGTTTGTAGCCCACAATGCAGAACGCGCTCAGCAGATAGATATGCGGGTAATAGAGCGCCGAAAGAAACGTGGAGGCAACCACGAAACCGATCATCGATGCGGAGCAGGAGAGAGACATGTACTCGATGAATTCTCGCGTATCAGGATCGCGGATCGGAATTCGAACCATGTAGTAGACGCGGCGGAAACTCTGAATAAACAGCGTGGCAAACAGAATGAAGCCGATAACCCCGAGCTCTGCAAGGAGGAGCGGAATCGTGCCGTGCATGGCTCTTCCCCACTTGGTGTTGGCGTTCGGCAGATTGATATAGTCGGCCATGTAGATGGGAGAGTTCCCCTGGCCCACTCCGACGAGGGGGTACTCGGCGAACATGCGGATGCCTGACATCCAGTATTCCTTGCGGAGGTTGGCGGTTCCCTCGTCCGTATTCTTGATCGATGCGATTTCCTCGTAGTATTGGGGCGGCGCCAATACGGCGACGAAGATTACGAGAAATGCCATAACGACCAGATTGCGGAGCTTGTTCGGGCTCATGAGCCAGCAGAATATCAGCGTGACTGCAATTCCCAGAAATCCTCCCCGGGACATGGTCAACATGATCGTCGTCAGAACCATTCCAGTGAGAATGGTCCAGATAAGTTTCTCTCTAGGTGACTTGCTCTTTTGAATGCTGAAGAAGAGAAACGGAAATACGACCACAAGCGCAAGGGCGAAGTCGTTTTCATCGCCGAGAAAGTTTGATCCTACCGATCCTGTCGTGCCGTCAAGCGTACCAGCAGCGAACTGCATGATCCCTTTGCAACAGAGATAGACGTGCCAGATGATCCAGAGTCGAAGCAGCTTGGACATGTCTTTTACATTCGAAACAAGCGTAGTGGTCAGGAAGGCGAAAATGATGGTCTGTGTAGTACCGCGGAAGAAGTCGAAGGCGTGGCGATTGTTGATCGACGTGAATACATTGATAACCATGAAGACGATGAGAGCGGCGTAGGTCGTCATCGGTCCCGACCAGTAGACTCTTTTCTGGGAGTCGCGGATCACGTTGATCACGTAGATGCCGAATACGCCGAAAGTGAGGAGCAGAGGGAGATGGAGGGGCCGAAGGGATGTGATGATATCCTGAGGCCGTACGTACATGAAGAAATAGATGAGAAGCAGTCCCGCAAATGGGCGGCGCATGATAAAAATGGCAACAAGAAGACCCGGAACGAGTCCGAGGGCTGCGGCCGCACTCAGTTCGAATGGGAGTTCAAGAAAAAGAAATGCTCCCCCCATGGCGATAGCCACCGCCAATATCATGAGAAGAAAGGGGCCGAACGGGCGGCCTGATGAAGCTGGAGGCCGTTTCTTGAATGACCCTGCCACGACACCCGGTCTCATGGAATCCTCCGTACCAGGAGCGGTCCCAGTCGGTTCGCTACCTGGAGTGGCAGCCGTTTCCATGTCTCTACAGCGAAGCGGAGTTTTTTGCTCTGCGTGTTTCTCTCCGGAGGTTCATTGATCCGCAAGAGATCATAGTGCCAGTAGCAGGGAACCTCCCTGCTCCCCCACTGCTTCTTGAATCGCCAGGTCCCGCTGTTCGGTGTCGATCGCCCGAAGTCGAAAACAGTCGCCCCCCTCTCAGCCGCTTCTTGAATCGCCGTCCAGTAAAGAAGGTGATTCGGACATTGTTTGAAGTGGCTTCGGAGGGAAGAGGCGCTCGGAACGATTGCTGTCCCGTCGTGAGTAAGCAGAAGCCCCGCACCCACGGGTTCCTTCCTGTCTCGAACGATGACCAGCCGGGCGCGCTCGCCGAAAGTCGCCATGATCTCCTGAAAAAAGTTCATCCCCCAGACAGGTACGCCGATATCCCTCATATTTCGAGAAAAGACCCGGTAAAAATCGGACAGGCCGTTCTCTCCGACGACTGAGGCTGTGAGCCCCTCTTTCTCGGCTTTTCGGATCTGATTTCTCACTTTGGCGGAGAACGCTTTCCACATGGCATCCGGGGAGTCGAGGTCCAGATGCAGGAGCACCTTGGAACTGCGAACGGGCCGGGGAGAATCATATTTCCGGAGCGCCCGTATTTCGAGATAGGTGCAGTTCCGATCGCGCGCCGTCTCACGTGCCCGATCGATCAGAGCGGCGGCGACTTCAGTGGAATCAGCCAGGACACCGGCCGCATCGAGCCAGGGAAGAGACACGAGTGCCCGTCCCCCGACGAGCCCTTCGACGAGCGCCAGCGGGAGTATCCCTTGAAGGATTCCGTCTTCCCTTGCCACAAGATAGATCGGTTCCTGGCCCAACGTTCGGCTCAGGATCCGTGACCACTCCCCGCGGTGGCCAAGAAGGCTCTCCGAATGTTTTTCGACATAGTCGTTCCACTCGACAGTGCCGTCTACCGGGAGCAGCTCGACCTTCATTCCAGTACTTCCCGAATGGAATAGTCCCTGATTTCCCGTGAGTGGGTGAATATGATCATCTCTCCGATGAGGCCGATCGATACGGTCTGCACTCCCAGAACGGTTAAAAGGATCCCGAGCAGAAGGACCGGGCGCCCGGCGAGCGGATCGTTTATGAACAGGCGCTGGACAAAGAGAAAGATGTCGATCGCGAGCCCCGGGATCAGGAGCATGGCGCCGAGGGATCCGAAGAACCGGAGTGGTTTTCTTGTGAAGCGTAGTAAAAAGAAGAGTGTCAGCACGTCGAGCAGGCGGTTCAGATAGACCACGGGGCTCAAGAATTCGGGCTTCGCCTTCGGATGTTTCACTTGATCTTCGGATCCGGTTTCTGGCGGTCGAAGATCGATCTCTTCTACCAGGTACCCCCTCCCTACCGCGAGGATCGGCAAGAACCGTATCATCTCCCCATAAAGCGCGATCTCTTCGGATACTTCGCGTCGAAATGCACGCACCCCGCTCGAAAGGTCGCGGAAGCTCGTCCCGGTCGCCCTCTCCGTGAGCCAGTAGAACGCTCTCACCTGCACCTGATCGAGGGGGCCCGTCATCTTTTCCGTACGATACCCGATTACGAGATCGGTGCCCCGCTCGAGGCCTTCGAGTAAACGGGTGATATCCTCTATCGAAACGGGTCGAACGCCGGGAAGCGTCAGTATAGCCTCGCCTGTGGTCAGCTGGAGGGCGGCATCGACAGCGACCGACTCTCCGAATTTCTTGCCGAAGTGGACAACTCGTATGGGAATCGAGAGATCATGTCCGCTCGGGATCAACTGTCGACCTAAGCCTGTGCCATCGTCGAGAATGAGTATTTCGTAATCCGCTCGCGCGCCGAGCGCCTCTTGTATCGTATGAAAAAGGGGGCTGAGCCCTTCGGGATCAAACGGAACGTAAACGAAAATCGACAGCTTGATCGCAGAGTCACTCATGATTCGGTTCCCCTCCGTTCTCGACGATGTAGCCGTGGCGGAAAGTACCTGAGGAGGAGACCAGTTCAGCGATCCAGCCCAGGGAGAACAGGTAGAACCAGAGATAGAACGAAAGAAACGTGGCACCGGGCAGGACGACCATGGACGGGCTCGCCGGATCGAACCAGTAGTGATAAACCGTGATCACTCCGAGAATCAGGCCGGTAAGTCCGAAGGGAAAGGAGATCGCTCCGAACCAGTAGCGAGGTTTCGTGGAGAATTGCAGGATCATGCGGAGCGTAATCATATCAATGAATACCTTGCCGACTCTCGATAGGCCGTACTTGGATGTCCCTGAGTGACGGGGGTGATCCCGGACTGGCACCTCGGTGTACCGCGCACCGGAAAGGGACGCGAGCGCCGGCAGGAACCGGTGCATCTCCGCGTAGGGGTGGAGTTGGCGTACGACTCGTCGCTCATACCCTTTCAGCGTGCAACCGTAGTCATGGAGCCGCACACCGGAGAGCCATGAAATCATTCGGTTGGCCACTATCGATGGGATTCTCCGCTTGATAATGTTCTCTTTTCTATTCTGCCGCCAGCCGCTCACGACGTGATACCCCTCGTCCATCTTTTCGAGAATAGCGGGAATGTCCTCCGGATCGTTTTGCAGGTCGCCGTCGATGGTAATTACATAACGCCCACGAACGAGATCGAATCCGGCGCCGAGTGCCGCCGTCTGGCCGAAGTTCCGCCGCATGCGAATCACGCGGACACGCGGATCCTCCTCATGCAGCTTCTTCAGAATCGGGAATGTGTTATCGGTCGACCCGTCGTCGATATACAGCATCTCCCAGGAACGGCCGGTTCTCTCCAGGACCGGAAGACAGCGCCTGTACAACAGATCGACGTTTCCCTCTTCGTTCCAGACCGGAATCACGACAGAGAAATCGAGCGATCGATTAATATCCGTAGTACTTGTAGTTGTAGTAATAGGGAAGGACCCCCCTCGAATTGTTCAAGACCACCCCCACCAGGTTCGCATTCACGTCCTCCAGCAGGCCCCGGCCCCGTGAAACAACATCCCGCGGAGTCTTTCCTGCCATCACGATGAAGAGAACGGCCTCGGCAAGAGGTGCGAGAACCATCGTATCGCTCACAGGCAGGAGGGGTGGTGAGTCGATGATGACGAGATCGTATGCGGCGCTCATTTGCCCGATCACCCGCTTGATACTCTCCGGTTCGAAAAGGGAAGCGGGGCTGCGAACCATGGTGCCGGCAGTCAGAACGGAGACATTGGGATTTCCCGAATCCTTGACGACACTCTCGAGCGTGGCCACCCCTTGAATTAATTCGGAGGCGCCGTCACGGAGCGGAATCCCGAAAAGAGTGTGAATTCGTGGACGATGGAGATCGAAGTCAACGAGGAGAACGCGCTTATCAGACTGGCGGGCTATGGTAAGCGCGAGAAAGCCCGCCGTCGTCGTCTTCCCTTCTCCGTGACTGGCACTCGTAATGAGTAGTGGCGAGTTGGGTTTTCCGTTCTGCTTGTATTGCAGACGAGAGTAGAGACGTCGAAATTCGATCGCCATCGGAGTTTCCGGATCATAGAGGCCGACGATATTGGTCTTCGGTCGCTGCATGGTGGTCATCCCCTACCCGAGTCGTCTGTTCTGGTCAGCCTGTGAACCAACCCATGCGGTCGGCTCCGCTTCACCTTTTGACACCGGTTCATGATCCATAAAGTAGAAGTAGTAACCGAATGCGGCGCCGAGGACGATTACTCCCAGCACGGTAAAGATCAGGCTCTTCCTGACCCCCCCCCGGTGAGCCGGCATATAGGAAAAGTCGATTCGTGGAATCGTTCCCAGAATCGGTGCGCCCATCAGCTCCTCGGCTTCGTGTACGTCTCGAATCGACGTATCGAGATACTCCCTCAGAATCATGAATCCGCTGCCGAGGGCAATACCGAGCAGAATGGCCACTGCGTAGTTCTGAGGTTTATTGGGGAGAACAGGTTTGGCAGCCCACTTGGCCGGGGTCAGGATGCGAACCCTTTGAATCTGTTCATCCTTCTCGATCGCCTCCGTAATCTGAGCGGCTGCGGCGTGATTGAGAAACGACTGAAGTAGATCTTCGTTAATCCGAACTTGCTCCTGAAGGTACCGCAACTCTTCTTCGTTTCGGAGGTACTCGGCCCCCCCCTCACCTACGGCGCCGACAGATTGTTCCGCCAATGTATTTCGCCGGATGTCCAGAGTACGAAGTAGAATCTGATCGCGGGCACCGTTTGCAACAAGGTCCCGCACTGTGCTCGATCGGCTTGCCAGGCTCGCGGCGACATGTTGCCGTACGAGGCTGGTCATTTCGATTCTTGTCTCCCCGATTCGCCGGTTCTGCGTAATCACCGTCGGGTCGCTCCAGCTCCGCTCGAGAAGAAGATAGCCTAGCTGTTTCTCGAGCGACTTAAGCTGCTCCTCGAGAAGAATGAGCGCGTTCGGCAGTTCCGCCATGAAACTGGCGAGGCTGAGGGCGTACGAATTGGAAAGGGTCGAGCGGGCCTCTTCGAGGGCTTCGCTCAGCCTTCTGATCTCAAAGCCTGTCTCCTCGGCGAGACGGGCGGCGGCACGCTGATCCACGTCTACGGGCCGGGAACCCTCACTTCCGGGTGCCGGTTGCTTGATAAGAAAAGTCTGGAGACTCGCTTTCGCCTGGGCGGATCGGCTTCGATAGATAGCAACCTGCTGTTTCGTGAATCGAGACGCCGCATCGATTCGGTCGATCTCATCTCCCTGAATCACCTCGGAGATCTTCTCTGTGATATTGTTCGCAAGATCGAATATCAATCGGAGGTTGGTCCCCTCCGTTGTAATCCGGTATATGTTTCCGCCGCTGATGTTGATCGTAATCATTCCGCCGAGCCAGCCGGCCACGGATTCCTCTACCATTTTATCGATCGGTGTGGGATCACCTGTTTCCGCCTTGCGCTCCTCCGCCATCTGGTATCGCCACTCCTGATCCATCAGGCCGAGGTCTCGACCGATTTCGGTGAGGAAAGGCTGCGACAAGATCTTGAGACGAAGCACATTCGCTTTCGCCTCCGCCTCCTGGGGACGCGCACGGCCGAGTTGCTGTGCGTCGGGAAGAAGTTTGCCCTCGATCTGACGGGTCAACGGCGAGCGAGCCTCATAGAGGAGCGAAGTCGATACGCGATAGACCTCGTCCATATTCTCGATGATGTAGATCGACGTACCGATTGTCACGAGGAGAGGGACGATAAGCCACCACTTCCGCGCGAGGATCATTTCGCCGATCATTCGAGGATCGAGTGATTTTCTGAGGTCATGCATCAGATCGATAGTTCCCGTTTAGTTCGTATCCGATATCCGGTCGATGATCAGAATCAGACTCAGCGTCTGAGTAATGGTAGAGAACGATGGCTGAATCAGCTCCGAGAAAAACCGCCTGACTCCGCTCGATCGCCGCTCGACCACTTCAATCGTGTCGCCCGGCCGGAGGAGTGGGTTGGCGTAGATCTCCCCCTTCTCGAGATAGTCTTTCAGGTTGACCTCGTTCACAACCCGTCGTTCCCCCTCTTTGCGAATGATGCGAATCCGCTTGGGATCGGCATTCAACGACAATCCGCCCGCAGTCAGAATCGCTCCCACCAGATCCTCTTCCTGGCCGATGAGATAGAGGCCGGGACTTCTCACTTCGCCGTAGACATAGACCACGCTTGTAGCGAAAGCGTCTACGCCACGATTGGTGGACGCGGGGATGTATACCGTATCGCCCGGCTGGAGCCGTGGAAGATAGGACGCATCCCCGCCCAGGAGGAAGTCGTTCAGGTTCACACGAATGGATTTCTCTTCTGAACCGGTGCCTCGAAGAATACGAACTTCTCCGAGATAGGCCGCCTGAGTCGGTCCGCCTGCCTGCATGATCACGGTCCATAAATCAGGTATCACTTGAAACGTGTAGCGACCACGGTTCGAAATCTCGCCGATCACGTAGATCTCCCGGCTGTTGTATTCAGCCACCACAACCTCGACCTGAGAGATGTCACGCTTATAGAGGGAGTACTTCTCGGTGAGTGTCCGGGAAAGTTGAGCGGGCGAGTAGCCGGCCGCCTTGATCGGTCCCACCAGAGGGAGAACGATCAGGCTGTCGACGCCCACTTCCACGCTCCGGTCGAGTGTCGGTTCCTGCCAGACAGATACCCTGAGGCGATCTCCCACGCCGATCGTATACGCCCTCACTGCAGATTCCTGGGCGAGCGCGGCATGGGCCGCGAAGAGACTGAATGCAAGTATCAGCCCGATTGAAAGTCGTTTCATCCGATGCCCCCCCCCGTTGATTGAGGGCGTACCCCATCGACGCCCGGAACGGTACGAATCAAGGTACACAGGCACCAGAGAGGTGTCAAGGTCACTAGTCGCGTATGTCGTTGCAGGGCCATAACCTCCGCCGTTCCTATCAGAGATTTTCCATACCTCCAAATCGTTCGATCCGGTTCCGAAGGGTATTCCTGCTGATTCCGAGCAGCTTAGAGGCCTTTACCTGGTTTCCACCCACCCTTTCGAGGGCGAGGCCGAGCAGTGCCCGTTCGAAGTCCTGTACGGCCCTGTCGTATACGGCTCCCCGGAAATCGACAGCCAACGTCCCGAATACGGGTTCCAGAATCTGGCGGAACGACGCGGCAAGCTCACCGGGGGCTGCATCCTCTACCTGGCGCGATTTGTGTTCCTGCCGTTCCATATGGAGCGGGAAATCCTCACAGGAGAGTGTTCCTGTCCGGTTCAGGAGAATGGCGGTCTGGATATTGTTCTCCAGTTCTCGGACATTACCTGGCCAGTCATAGTCTCTGAGCATCTCCGCGGCCTTGGCCGACATCCCCCGTACTTTCTTCACGAGTTGATAGTTGTACTTGTTTACGAAGTAGTCCGCCAGGAGAAGTATGTCGTCTCCTCGTTCGCGAAGGGGTGGGAGAAAGATACTGACCACTTTCAAGCGGTAAAAGAGATCGACCCGGAAGGTGCCCGCTTTCATGCAGTCGACGAGGCTCTTGTTCGTCGCCGCCACGATTCGGGTATCGGCCCGAACGGTTTCCCGGCCGCCGAGGCGCTCGAACGCCTTATCCTGGAGAACCCGCAGGACCTTCGCCTGGATCGATAGACTCATGTCGCCGATCTCATCGAGGAACATCGTTCCACCGCTCGCCGCTTCGAACTTGCCCAATTTTCTCGTCGTGGCGCCAGTAAATGCACCCCTCTCATACCCGAACAGTTCGCTTTCCAGCAGTGTTTCGGGGATAGCGGCACAGTTTACGGCCAGGAACGGCCCTTTGCTTCTCTCACTGTTCTCATGAATGGCGTGGGCGATCAGCTCCTTACCTGTCCCGCTCTGCCCCTGGATGAGGACGGCCGCGTTGGATGCCGCTACCTGGCCGACCCGCTTATAGATTTCCAGCATCTCCGGGCTCCGGCCACAGAGACTGTTTCCCTGTCCCGCCTGAAGATCGGCACGGAGGGGCGCAGCAGTTTCGGCATCTTCATCCCGAAAAAGGTCGAGCGCTTTTTCGATCGCCTGCAGTGTTTTTTCAGTATCGAGAGGCTTGGCGAAATAGTCGTACGCCCCTTCACGCATCGAGTCTATTGCGTCCTGTGTGTTGGAGTGCTCCGTAATGATGATTACCGGAATCCTGGAATCGATTTTCTTGATCTCTCGCAGAATCTCAGGTCCCTTCATCTGGCGAAGGGCGAGTTCGGAAATGACGAGATCAGGACTGCACTCGATTATCTCCTTGAGAGCGACATCCTCGTCCCGAAAGGATCGAACCTCGTATCCCCGCCCTCTGAGCTGGTTCTCCAGTTTTTCCATCGAGCCGCGCTGGCGGTCGATGATGGTAATCTGCTTCACGGCATCCCTCCCGGGCGGACATTCCATGCTGTCATGATCTTCGCCCCACCTCTTTCCGGTACCCCCCTTGAGGATCCGAATACGGACAAGAAGTACAACCTGTTGATAGCGCGGGCCCGTTCGATTTTTGAGCAATCTCCGTACCGAAGGCTGCTCAAAAGCAAAACAGCACCGATTTGTCAGAATTTGAACAGGATCGACTAGAGGAACAGTGTCCGAATCTTGTAACGAGCGGGGGCGATGCGAATTGCGCCGCTGAGCGATTGCGATCTGCGGCGGACGAAGGGTAAGGAAGGGCGTGTCAGCGGATGTATGCGATCCGGCCATCCTGGAGGACGGAGCCATCTTTTTTTATGAGAAACAGATAGGTGCCGGAGGCGACAGGTACGCGGGAGGAATTGGTAAAGTCCCAGAGAGGCTCGGCCCCCCCTTCGAATGCGGGACCTTGTATTTCGATGATCAGCTTTCCTGAGAGGTCATGGATGGTGATCACACTTCCCGCGGGGGTATCACGGAATGCGACTCCTTCTGCATCCGCTTCGCCGTCAACATAGGGATTCGGATAGGCGAGGGTGAGAGGGATTGCTCCCCCTCCCGGCGGGCCTGTAATTTCAAAATCGGGTACGACGCGATTGACACCACCACCGAATGTAGCGATCCAGATTTCGTCCTTTCCTTCGCTGTTCACGCTCATATGGAAATCCATTATGAAATCACTGGTCAGGCCGCTCCCTCGGCGGAGGTTGGTCTGGACACGATAAGGTTCAAACCAGTTCGTGAGGTCAGGGGAGAGTACGCCGATCCCGCCGCCGAAAGTGCCCACCCATATGTTGCCGCGCCTGTCGAAGCCGATGTCACGGATGATATTTCCCGGAAGTCGTCCATCGGTCGACTCCTCCGTCCAGCCCCACCATGTGGAGTCGCCCGGATCGAACATGTGGAGCCCGGCATTAGCCCCGAACCAGACCCGGCCTCGGGCGTCCGCCCTGACCGTTCGAAGGCCACCGGTAGGGAGTGTCGAATTGGAGGACGTCCAGTTAAAACAGTCGCCATCATCAGGATCGATGATCGTCGAGAAACTACGCTCGAGCGCAACCCAGGCGCGCCCGTCAGGCGTAAAGGTGACATCGAGAGCGGAAGGTCCGTCGAAGTCATCTTCGGGACGGAGACAGAGGGGATCTGAATAGCTCTCCCATGTGATTCCATCCGCCTTGAGAACCGCGATCCCCTCTTTGGTAACCGGAACCCAGATAGAACCCTCACCATCGACTTCAACATTGTAGGCCGGTTCGGTCTGAAAGCCTGTCGATAGATTGGAGACGTGGATGTACTCGAAGTCTCCGGCCTGGGGAATCCCGGTGACTGATGCGGGGAGCTTGATCAGACTTCCCGGGCTCTCTGTGGCCCGACGGGAAGTAAACCACCTGTTACCCACGCTATCAACAGCGCAAGCGACGATCGTCTGGACTCTCGAGTCGATGACAGGCGTCGCGATGTTGGTCCACCCCGCGGGGGTCATGAGATGAAGGCCCTTCTGTTCCCCATCCGGGCCGCCGCTGACATTCTCGGCATTGGCGGTCCATACGAAGCCATTCAGGTCGACGACTATGTCGGCTATGAAGTTGCTGACGAGCCCGGGCAGACGATGGGTGTCCCATAGCTGATCGAGCGGAGTCCAGTGATAGATCCAGAAATTCCCATGGGCGAACCAGATCTCACCGGTCTCGTCGACCAGAAGATCGTTCGTCTCTTCGATCAGAGGGATCAGAGCCTGACTCTGGCCGCTCCTCTGATCCTCGAGAAGCTCGTTTCCCCGATAAGGTCCTTCGTTCGTAGCGAACCAGGGGATCGTGTCGCTTTCCGTAACCTCGAATGAAATCGCGCGGATTACCGGACCGCTCAAATTGCCAAGCCCATCCGGAATCGAGATCCTGCCGTTGTCGTAGATGGCAATGCCCTTGCTCGTACCGATCCAGAGGGCGCCGTCAGGGCCGAACGTGAGCACAGTGACCCGGTTACTCGGAAGGCTGTCGGCTACCGTGAAGTTATCAGCGCCGAATGTGCCGAACCGGGAAAGCCCCCGGTCCGTGCCGAGCCAGACGAATCCCTCGGCCGTTGCGATGGCGAGAACATTGTCCGATAGAATCCCGTCGTCATCCTGGGTGAGCAGGATATCCCGGCGATCGCCAAGAAAGAGAGTGGCGCCGCTTTCCGTTCCGACCCAGACCGACTCACTCGATGCGGCGATCGTATTGACCCGCTTCCCCTCTTCGAGTGCGAGTCCTTGGAATGTGCCGATCGGGTGCCAGGTGCCGTCCGACTCGAGGACCGAGACCCCGGCGTCCGCCTCACCGTGGGCGAACCACTTGGCACCGTCTGCCGTTACCGCAATGTCAACCACATCAACCGAAGCGAGGCCGTCCACTGTGGAGAACGTCCTGAATTCGCCGATCGGCCGGCCGTTCACATCACGGCCCAGATCCTCCCACCTGAGAGCGCCGCCGCTCGTGGCGATCCAGATGAAATTGCCGTCTCGAGCCAGTGCCCGTCCATCGCGCTGGGTCAGGAAGGCCTCCCACTCGTCTTGCGCGACGCTCTCACCTGCCAGACCGATCAGGAGTACTGAGAGAATCCCGATAGCACGGACCGCCTGCCAGAAAACCGAGCTAATCTTCATCAGACAAATCCCTATGGGGTTCTCCCCCGTCCGGTTTCAATTCATCCGGTTCGAATGATCGAATCCACTCCCGCAGCATGATCTGAAGATCGAGGCTGAAAGACCAGTACTGCAGATAATACATGTTCAGTCCCACCGGGTCACGGAACGGAATCCAGGGATGATCCGCCATGGCGGTTACGTCGCAGAGGCCGGGGCGAAGCGTGACGAGTTGTCTCTGCCACTCGTCGAGATTGCGCCCGGAATCGGGTTCTTCAGGGTGAGGTCCGACGAATGAGAGGCGGCCGGAAAGAACCGGATAGAGAAGCGGCAGGCATCGGAGAATGGGAATTCGGCGATGGAGGGACGCAAGGGCGCTCCGGCTCCCCTTCTCGTCTCCCGAAGGGACACGGAACCGGGGGAGCATGACGATCTCGTTTCGGAAGTGGCGTTTCCCTGATCGCTCGATCACAGGCCTGACTCCTGCCAGGGTGCCCCAGAGCGACAGCATGAGCAGCAGCGGCAGGGTCAACAACGCGAGACTGAAAGCGACCAGAAAATCGAAGAGTCTCTTCCGCCCCCCTCGATAGCGTATGAGGCTTCTCCGGTCAAATCGAAGCATGGGAAGGTTCAGAAACTCCTCTGCCTGGCCGTGGGCCAGCATGATCGAGGAGAGATCAGATACGACGCGTACGGTTACGGGGGCATCAGACAGTCTGAGAAGAAGGGGAGAGATCACGGGCAGGGCGTCCCCCCCGCCCACATGAAAAACATCGCTCACCCGGTGCTCGCGAACGAGCGAGGGGAGATCGTCGGTGCCGCCGAGCACGCCGGGGCTTTCCGATGGGGAGCGGAGTTCGTCTTCGCGCACGAAACCGACCAGATCGAATCCGAGGTCGGGGAAGCTGCGAAGCTGATCGCCTACACGGCGAGCGAGTTCGCCGTCCCCGACAATGATCACCCGACGCAGATCGTAGGCGCCCCGCTGAATCGCCGAGTAGAGTTCGTGCAGCAGATACCGGCCGGCTGTGAGAAGAGGGCCGAGGAGCAAAAAGAAAATGGTGACCAGGACGCGGGAATAGATCTGAGTCTGAGTGAGAAATGTGGCAGCGGTCACTACTAGATAGCCGACTCCCGCGGCACGGTAAGCTCCGATCAATCGATTGGTGATCAGACTCGCCCCCGACAGACGAATCTCCTCTCGATAGAAGCCGGTCGCGAGGAGAACCACCAGTGTGGTCAGGTTGATAAATGCGAGAAACGAAAAATACGTCGGGAGCGGGAATACCGGTTTCGTAAATACCGCCCCGAGCAGCAGCCGGATGCCGAACGCAAGCAGGAAGGTTCCGTTGATCACGGCGAGGTCCGTGACGAGAGCCAGAAAAAAGCGAGCAAAGTGACGTTGTGATTTCATTCGGTAAAGAAAGTGACTCCACTTATCGTAGAAACGAAGCATGCTGGCCAGGTGGATGAATGTGCGCCTGTTCCAGAGTCCCCCCGCCGACTCCCGCCGATGGAGGTGATGCATGACGGAGTCGGCGACGTAAACGACGCGCCATCCATGTGCCTTCATCCGATAACACCAATCCACGTCCTCAAAGTAAAGGAAGAAGCGCTCGTCCATGAGCCCGACATCGTCGACAGCTTCTCTCCGTACCAGCAAACAGGCGCCGAGCATCCAATCGACATCCCGTGTGGTCAGATGATCCCAATCGAGCATGAGATGATCACGAATGACCTGGCTGTCGGCGAAGATTCTGCCCAGTGGAGTGCGCCGGTAGAGAAAGGTCTTGAAGGTATAGAATGAGCGGGGCGAGTGTTGAATCGAGCCGTCCGCGTTCAGCAGCCTTGATCCGGCGATGCCCACATCCGGATTGTCGGCAACGTACTCGATCAGCCTGTCCAGGCTTCCCTCTTTTACGACGATGTCCGGATTCAAAATCAGATAGTACTCGCCGGTCGCTTCACGAATTCCCTGATTCACACCCCCCGAGTACCCCAGATTTTCCCGGTTTCTGAAGAGCCGAACATGAGGATACTGAGCGGCGACCGCCTCGACGCTCCCGTCTGTCGAGGCGTTGTCTACGACGATGAATTCCGTCTCGTAACTCGATGGATATCGGCCGAGATGGAAGAGACAATCGAGGATGTGCTCCTTCGTGTTGTGTGAGACAAGAATAACGGAGAGCCGCACTCCCCTCCCCTTCCCCATTATGGCGTGGGAGTCTTGCTGAAGAGCGATCCGAGTCGAAGTCGCCAGACCATCCAGACCGCTTCCCACATGATCTTTTTCGACATTTTCGATGTGCCGGAGTGACGGTCGATGAAGACGATCGGGATCTCACGAATTCGGTATCCCTGCCGCCAGCACCGGAAGTTCAACTCGATCTGAAAGGAGTAGCCGTCCGACCGCGATGTTCGGTAGTCGATCGCTTCCAGTACTTCCCGGCGGAAGCATTTGAAGCCGCCGGTCGCGTCCAGAATGGGCATGCCCGTCACGATCCGGGTGTAAAGATTGGCGCTGTAAGAGAGAATCAATCTTGAAATGGGCCAGTTGATGACGTTTACGCCGTTTTGGTATCGGGACCCGAGAACCACGTCCGAAACCTCGATCATCCGAAGAAAATCGTGGATGTATTTGGGGTCATGTGAAAAGTCGGCGTCCATCTCCATGACGTAATCCGCGCCCATTTCGAGGGCTTTCGCAAAGCCGTCTCGATAGGCCGAGCCGAGACCCATCTTACCCGCCCGCTGAAGGAGGTGTACGCGGGATGTCTTTTCAGCCATCCCCGCAACAATCTCTCCCGTGCCGTCGGGGGAGTTATCATCGACCACGAGTACCTCTACCGAACCGTCCACCGCAAGAACCTCGGGGAGGATGCGGCTGATATTTTCCCGTTCGTTGTACGTGGGAATGACGATGATCGTCTTTTTCGGCTGCTCATTCATTATGGTTCTCTTTCTTTCTACCCCGGAACCAGGCTCCCGATCCACTCCCGATGAGAAGAATCGCCGCGCAGAAAGTAATTATCCGGGCTGACTCGAAGGGTTCGGATCGATAGGTCAGCAGAACTTCATGCTCCCCTTTCGTAAGGGCAACCCCCTGAAAGGCGAAATTCGCACGCAAGAGCTTCTTTTCCTCCCCGTCTACCGTTGCTTTCCAGTAGGGGAGCCAGTTATTGGAGAGAAACAGAACGGACGACCTCTCCGCGGTAACCTTCATGGAATAGCGGTTGGGACCGGTTTCGATCCACTCGACAGGTAAGGGTGTCGAAATCGGGCGGTCACCGCCGAAGGGAATTCCCGCCTCTTCGTCAAGGAATACGATCTGTCTCTTGTTGATCTTCTGATCCAGTACCCTGGATTTCAAGATTTCCCGGTCCAGAACGGTCTCCCAGGATTCCACAAGAAAAGCACGAGGCAGGACGAGAGTGTTCCGGTAGAGTATTCTGTTCCCTTCACGGCCCACTTCTTCGAGTGCGGCATGATTAATCCCGGGAGGGGAGGCCAGGATGTACTTGACGTTCAAAAGACCGAGCAGGTCGAGATTGTTCAGGTTGGTTGCGGTAAGCTCGTCATACCACTTAACTTTGTTGTCAAAGAATCCGCGAGCCCCCTCGATACCGAACGCCATCAGGTAGTTATCCTGATAGTTGGGAATGGCCGATAGGACCCGGAAGACATCGGGGTCGCTCTGAAGCATCCGGATCAGGCTATCCTCGCGGAAGTAGTTCTCCATGCGCACGGTCTTGATGAAGTCCCGATCCGTCCGGACGTTCGAGAGAAAAACCAGAAGAGCAAGCCCGAGAAAGACCGCTTCCGCCGGCCATCTCTTTCGTCTTCCGTAATAGACCAGGGCGGAGAAAAGGGCGATCGCCAGCAAACCGATCAGAGCACCGGTCTGAATATTCGCTGCGTTGCCGGCGGCTACCTGAAGTTTCTGTGGGGAAAGCCCCCCTCGAACCACGTCACCCCAGGCACGGAAGAAAGTCTCTCCTCCCCAGCTTGAGATGAGTAGAAGAAGAAGGATGCCGGATGCGACTGCCGTCCCCCGGAGGAATGACTTCATTCCGTCGCCTGATAGAGCGGATGTGAGAACTTGGGAGGCGATTACTGCCGAGGAAAACGAAAACAGGAAGAGTATGGTGCTCGGAGCGCGGAAGAACTTGGGAACGATCGCATAGATCAGATGAAAGAGAGGGGTCTCTCCCCCGAGTGCATAGATCATCGATAGTCCGAGGACTGCGTACCAGAAGAGCAGCTCTCGATTGCGCTGAATTAGAAAGAAGCCGGCGATCACCAGAAACAGGATGAGGAGGCCGGGAGACTCGCAATTCAGTTTGAATGCGTTTTCTCCCCAATAGAAATCGAGGTAATTTCCGAACTCCGGCAGAAAGAGCGAGACCGCTTCTTCCCAGTGGATAGACCACGATGTGGCGAATTCATAGGTAACGCCGCCTGCCCTCGGCGAATAGGTACTCGTATATTCATAGGCGGGGAGAGTCTGCACAGCGCCGGCGGCAGCACCCAGGATCGCACCTGCCATGAATAGAATGGTAACGCGAAGGACGAAACCACGCCGTCCTTCCCGCCAGGCACCGACCATCTTCCAGAGATAGCGAAGACCGAATGCCCAGCATGCGAAGAATGCAAGCTGCAGATGGGCGGTAAGAATCAGGAGTCCGATGGAGATGCCGAAGAGGGCCGCATCAGCTACCCGGGCCCGCTTCAGCAAGCGGTCGAGGGCGAGGAATCCGAGTGGTAGGAGAGCGGTTACGAACAGCTTGCCGTCGTGTCCCGCGTAAATCAGCGAGACGATGTATGGTGCGAAGGCGTAACCGACTCCACCGACGAGAGCCCCTCCCCGGCTTGCTCGATTTTCTCTTGCATAGAAATAGAAAAGCAAACCGGCGAGAAAGATATGGATCACAAGCTTGAGTCCGATGGCGCGGTGGACCGGCATGATGAACTGAAGCAGTGTGGTGGGGTAGAACATGTCCCCCCCCATGAGCCCGTCCACCATCGGAATGCCGCCGAGAATGTAGGGATTCCAGAGAGGAAGCTCCCCATGTTCTCTTAATAGATCGGAGTATGCTTTGCGAGCCGAATAGCCCATCGGGATCGTGTCCGTACCGAATAGCATCCCGTCTGAGAACAGGAAATCAGAAAAGAGTAAGATCGTCAGAAGCAGAAGAACAACCGGAACGCCCATCGTCCAGGATCGAGCCGGGAATTTCCTTTTCAGCGGGCTGCCCGCAGCAGTTCGGCCTGGATTTCCGGACTGTTGTGTCTGTTTACCCTTCAAGATTCCACCCGCTTAGAATAGACTGTACGATTCGCGGGCAGGCCCGTCCATCGCCGTAGGGATTGTGCCGTCTCGTCATTTTCTGGTAGGCGCTATCCGAATCAAGAAGTGCGGATGCTTCTCTGACGATGTCAGCCTGCTCGGTCCCGACAAGCTTGACCGTTCCCGCGGTTACCGCCTCCGGGCGCTCCGTCTTTCTGCGAATGACGAGTACGGGCTTGCCGAGCGAAGGCGCCTCTTCCTGGACGCCTCCCGAATCAGTAATCAGCAGATGCGCGGCGTTCATGAGATGGACGAACCGGAGATAATCGAGCGGCTCGATGAGTGTGATGCGCTCCTTCCCCTTCAGCAGGATGTCGGTCGTCTCCCGCACGCGAGGGTTCGGGTGGACAGGGTAGACCACCTCTACATCGTCATATTTATCCCGGAGTTCCAGAAGGGCTTCGCATATCGATTCCAACGGCGGGCCCCAGTTTTCGCGCCTGTGAGAAGTGACGACGATCCAGCGACGATCGGGATCCGGCCCGTCGGGTAGGAGGGCATCCTGATCCGTCTTCCGGCCAAGCACATGAAAGAGCGCGTCGATTACCGTGTTCCCCGTGACATGGACCGTGGCCGGATCGACTCCCTCGGCGAGCAAAGCATCCCGCGCCGTATCGGTCGGGGGAAAGTGAAGGTCGGCGAGACAGGATGTAATCCGGCGATTCATCTCCTCCGGAAACGGGTTGTGTTTGTCCCTCGTCCGGAGGCCCGCCTCGACATGTCCCACGGGAATACGCAGATAATGAGCGGCAAGGGCTCCGACGAACGTGGTTGTCGTGTCCCCCTGAACAAGAACCATATCCGGCTTCTCTCTCACATACACTTCCTGAAGCCTGGTGATGAGCCGGGCGGTAGTCTGAAACAGGGACTGCCCGTGTGTCATGATATCCAGGTCATGATCGGGCACGATGCCGAAGAGAGCGAGAACATCATCCGCCATTTTGCGGTGCTGCGCTGTGAGGATGGTGATGGTTTCCAGTTTGTCCGCGTGCTTTCGAAGAGCGAGTACAAGCGGCGCCATCTTGATCGCCTCGGGCCTTGTCCCGATTACGACGGCGACTTTTCGTCTCGAATTCAAGATCCCGCCCCCTCCAGCAGTTTTCGATAGTGTGTCCGGTGCCGGTCGACGAGTGCGTCGACACTCCACTTTCCCGCCACCCGATTTCGCCCCTCCCTCCCCATCGTTTTCCGCGTATCAGCGGACTCCTGAAGCAGCTTGACGATCTTCTCAGCGAGATCGCCGGGGTTGCCGCTCTCGAACAGGGTCCCGCACGATTCATCGATGATCTCGGGCAGGCCGCCCACTCGGGAGACCGCCATCGGCCGCTGACAGGACATCGCTTCGAGCGCCGAGAGAGAGGTCGCTTCCACAAGTGAGGGAATTACAACGGCGTCGGCTGAGGAGAGAATGGGGGGTAGTTTCTGATTGTCCACTCCGCCAAGGAAGTGAATGAATTCACCGATGCCGTGGCGAGCGACCCGCTCATCGAGATCGGCCCGCTCGGGACCGATGCCGACGAGATAGAGATCGCACGGCACTCTCTTTATGATGTCAGCCATTCCGTCGATCAGGTACCTCACTCCGTTTTTCTTCACGAGCCTTCGTGTCGTTACCAGGATGGCCCGACCCTCCCTCTTCGGAATGGAAGGCGGGACCGATTGAAATAGATCGGTATCGATGCCGTTTACGATTTCCCGAACTCGCGATCGCGGTGCGACGAGTCTGCAGGCATCGGCCAGTTCCACGCTGGTGGCGAGTATGAGATCGGCCGGGGCAAGAAGTGCGCGAAAGACCACCCGCCAATAGATTTTCTTCACCATGCGAAGGAAGTGAGAGGAGTGGATCGTGACAACGAGAGGGATTCTGCGAAAGAGTTTTACCGGGAGCACGGGAAGGACGGATTGAAACGTATGGGCATGAATCAGATCCGCTTTCCGGCCCGCTCGAATCGTCGCGGGAAGGGATAGAAAGGCGTTCACCATCCACCAGATCGGATTGCGCCCCGGCAGCGGGATGCGATCGACGGAATAGCGATCCTCTCTTTCTTGAGCGGGCGAGCCCGGCTCGGTGCGCGATGTGACGACCGAAACGGTCAGCCCCTCCTTGACCAGCCCCCGACAGAGGTAATAGACGTGGTTTTCGATCCCACCGAGACGGGGAGGATAGTAGATCGACGTAACAAGAAGGTTCAACGTCCGGTCTCCCGCGCATTGTCCCCCGGTGGGTGCCAGCGCATGACATAGGTGCTCGGATTTTCGATTTGTACGAGTTGTTCAAATTCCCCATAGTAATCGTTAATCATGGGTATGAGGTACTTCATTTCGGTTCCGCTGAGTTGAGAAACAACGACATGAGTGACTCCGTCCCCGGCCATCTGTTCGTATACCTTCTTGGAGTCGTACGACCAGAGATAGGAATCGGATTTCCGCCGGGAGTACAGATAAAAGAGATAAGGTTTGCGGCAGAGTACGACCGATGATTCCGGCGTGTTCTCTCTGATCCAGTCCGCGGCGGCGAAGTAGTTTCTCCAGTTGGCGGGGCGGACAGCCCTTCCTGTGATGAAGGGGGTCGTCGATTGTACGGCGGGAATGAGCAGAAGCAACGTAGCCAGAGCAGGAATCCAACGAGCGCCCCGGAATCGAAGCGCCTCTCCCAGGTCGGCGAGCGCCCGGAGCAAGAACAGGAAGAGGAGCGGCACCACCGGGACAAGAAACCGCAGGCTCGCCCAGACCTCCGGCCAGAGTAGACAGATTCCCAGGTAGAAGAGCAGATAGATCTCGAGGACCCCCCCCTTCTCCCGAATGGCCCGATACGCAACCCCCATTCCGGCGATGACCGTTACCAGTATGGAAAGGGTGATCCAGGCGAGCCTTCCATTTTCAGGGGGCCGGGTCTGATAACGAGCCAGAATGCCCCTCCCGACCTCCAGCGTGGCGTACTTCTTCAGGTTTTCTTTTACGCGAACAGTAATGAGCTCGATCGGGCGGAGTCTCCCTTTGTCCGGCTCATACGGATTTACGCTCAGAAACTGGGTCAGGTAGTCCGTGCCGCCGACGCTTCGATTCCGTATCCCCCAAGGAGCAGCGAGAAGTATGAATGCCGCAAAAATAAGGGCGGCCCGTTTGAAGTCCCGCCTGAAAAAACGCCAGGCGACCATTGCCATGACGAGGGCGATTCCGATTGTTCTCGTGTAGTAAGCGGCGACCGAAAGGAGAACAGCAGCTACCAGTAGCCCGGTTCTGCTCTCATCTTTCTCAAACTTGAAGGCGAACCAGATCGCCAGCATGGAGAGGAAAAAGTACGGGAGTTCAGAGAGGATCAGACTGGAAAAGTGGACCATCTCCGGATTGACTGCGGAGAGAAGGAGCGCGGGCACACCGACGGCGAGCGGCACCCGATCAAGGACCAGCCTCGAGAGAATAAGGATTCCCGCCGCTCCGAAAAGGAGTACCAGTACTTTGGGAGCAATGAAACTGAAGGGAAAGAGTTTTTGAACTCCGGCAAGCAAGACCGGGAATACGGGAGGGTACTTGGTATGGGGGGTGGGGTTGGACTCGTTGATATGGGACATCCCCTCCCCTTGGGCTATCGAGTGTCCCAGAATCAGAAACTGGGCATTATCACCACTCAATGAGAGTCGACCATCGAATCGTAGAACCGCGAGAATGAGAAAGAGAGCAGTGAAGGCGAACGGAAGCCAGCGTTTCCAGTCAAAGCGGGTCTTCGATCGGTCCGCCCTCCGTCGACTCTTCTTCAAGGGGGATTGATCTCGTTTCCGGCGTGGCCGACTCAACAGCCCAGCTTCCTTTCGATCGAGTAGCCCCGTTCGCGGCTCGTCCTCTGCGAAGCGAGCATCTCAGCGAGAAGGCCCGTCGAAATAAACTGGATTCCGGTCGTGATGAGTAGAATACCGAGTGCGAGCAGGGGCTGGCGTCCCTGAATGTCGCCGTAACGGATTTTGAGGGAAACCAGATAGAGGCTGATCAGAAACCCCAGAAACCCGACTACACCTCCGATCGCGCCGAAAAGATGGAGCGGCTTCAGCGTGAAGCGGGTCAGAAGCATGACGGTGAGCAGATCGAGAAACCCGGCGAGAAACCGGGAGACGCCGTATTTTGACTCTCCGTGAAGACGGGCGTGGTGGGTCACTTCGATCTCGGTAATCCGAAAGCCCTTCCAGCCGGCTAGCGCCGGCACATAGCGATGGAGTTCGCCGTAGAGATCGAGTTCTTCAATGACCTCATGGCGATAGGCCTTGAGACCGCAGTTGAAGTCATGGATGGGAATGCCTGTAAAAAAAGCGGTTACGGCATTAAAGAGCTTGGACGGCAAGGTCTTGGAGAGTGGGTCTTTCCGCTTCTTCTTCCATCCGGAAACGACATCGAATCCCTCCTCGATCTTGGCGACCAGCTGGGGGATTTCCGACGGATCGTCCTGAAGATCGGCATCCATTGTGATGACGATTCCCCCCCGGGCCTCCAGGAATCCAGCCGAAAGGGCGGCTGCCTTCCCGAAATTCTTACGGAATTTAATCGATCGGACGCGCGCGTCTTCCCTGGCGAGATTCTCGATGACACCGAACGACCCGTCCTGCGAGCCGTCATCCACAAACAGAATCTCGCCGGCCCAGCCATGTTTATCAAACTGCCCGACGATTCGCGCTTTCAGTTCCGGCAGGGACTCCGCTTCGTTGAACAGGGGCACGACAATCGAGAGGTCGATAGGGTTCTCACCACCCGCCTCTGTTGAATTTAACGGTTTCCTCTCAACGTCGGTGGCCATCTTCCATCAATCCTGTCTGCGGTGGTTGCTGTGCTAGTGGCTTACTCCGCCGAGCCGCTCAATCTTGGCCCGAATCTCCTCATCCCGTGGATTCAGGCGATACGCACGCTCCATATAGCTGCGTGCTTCTCTCATCCGCCCCCCCTCGGCATAGAGGCTGCCGAGCATCTCCCAATACCGAGGCCGTTCGGGGCGTAGTTCGATCGCCCGCAGCATCGCCTGTGCGCCACTCTCATGATCTCCCAGCTGATTGTACATGAAACCCATCAGATAGTACGCATCAGCGTGGCCGGGAGCCTGTTCGAGAAAAGATGCCAGATGGGAGAGCGCCTCTCTCCACTCACCCCGAATTCCGGCGTCGACTCCCTGCTCGAGCTCACTCCCTCGATAGGCATGTATGATTCCCTCTGAGTCGTTTGACGGCAACCGATAGACCGACATCTGTGCAGTATAGCGACCGAGGAGCGGATAGGAGGCGACCTTCACCATCTTCTCAAAAATCTCGGGATATTGATCACGGATCAGATTGTGATCCCCTTTGCTCGATATGACGATGTGACTGATACCGTACTTTCGAAAGGGATCCTGATCGCCAAGCCCGCCGAAATAGGGAAAAACCGGCAGATCGTTGTCCAGCCCGAGTGCAGGTGCGAACGACCCCATGAGCCGGGCTCCTGGTGCGGTCCACTCAGCAACATCAAGAGATGCATCTCTCAGAAAATGGGTGTTTGTGACGGACCAGTAAGTCCAGTTTCCCATATTCATAAAGAAAGAGGCCGACAGCAGGATGATGGCGAAGAGTCGCCCGCGACCAGGGGTGAACCCGAGCCGGATTTCCTTCGGCTTGAAAACAAAAAAAGGCAACAGAACAATGGCGACAAGAACGAGAGTTTCAACGAGACAGAGAGCGACAAGCTCCGAATAGGCGTTCGTCCGGATGAACGCGTCATAAATACCGCGACCCCAGCCCGATACTTTCAGATATTGAACCTGCTTCGTCCCGGTGGCGATGATCGGTTGATAGAGAACGAAGAAGAGAGCGGCGGCACCTGCCAGGGATCCCGCCCATGATCGGGAAGCGGTCCAGCGAAGCCGGGCCCCTTTAAAAAGAGCGCCGAGGGTTTGGGCGGCAAAGTATAGAAAGGGAAACAGGAGAGCGATCATATAGCGGGGGGCCGGCAGTTTAACAGCTGAAAGAAACACCCATGAAACGAGAAGCCAGGTGAGCAGAAAGATGGTGACGGGGGACTCTTCCCGGAGTGCGCGTCTCCCTTTTCGTAGAACACCCGCCACACCAAGAAATCCGAGTAGTGCGATGATCGGCATCTTGTCGAACAGGTTCGTGTAGGAGCCCATGGCGATCAGATTTTGGGCAAACTCCCTCAGGAACCCAATAGGCCCCGGATCGTGCTTGGAAACGGATTCATATGTAACGTGGGCAAATATGTAATCACTGTGGGGCAGATAGATGAATGCGAGCCAGAGGATGAGCGCTGTCAGTATACCGAGGCTTGCAAAACGGAGATCCCTGATGCGATCCGGGCGCTTCTCGCGGATTAACATGATTGTAAGCAGCAGGACAGCCGGGAAATAGACAGCATGCATTTTGCCGAACAACGGCGCCGCGCCGGCGAGGAATCCGGCGAGGATGAAGAACGGACTTTGTCGAAGAGCAATTACGTAACATAGAAACCCGGCCGCCATCAGGAAGACCATCGCCGGCTCCGCGAACGGCACCCGATGAATCATGATTAGAAAATAGTTGAAACAGGCGAGTGAGACCCAGAGGAGAGTTCGGCCGCGGCCGTCTGATCGAACGAGGCCGAGTGAAAAGAGCAGGATGGCGAGGATGCCGAGTACCGTGTTCGGGATGGCGGCCTGGGACCGGCCGACCCCGAATATGCGAAATGTCGGCGCGGCGAGCAGGTTGGAGAGCGGGAAGAGGGCGAGATCTTCGCAATAATCGATGATCCACTGGCCATGGAGCGCGAGGTTTCTCGCGTCGTGGACGACCACCGCGCCGTCTGTGTAAATGCCCTGGCTCCAGCTGAGGGCCGGGGGGGGGTCCGCGTCGAGATCGTGGAATCGTACCAGCCACCCGGCGAGCAGTAATACGCCGAGGAGACCGGCAAACAGTGCAGGAGTGAGCACTCTCTTTCCCGGTCGGGAGGCGGGTTTTTTATCAGTCAATTTCTTCCCCCATTCCCTCCTGGATTTCTCGGAGCGCTTCTTTCAGAAGGGCTACTTCCTGGGCAAGCAGTCTGCTCCTCCTCGAGAGCCGGGAGACGATGACGGAGAAATGAAGAATGAGAAGCAACACGAATACGAGGCCTACGAGAAAGAGGGCGGATGGGGGATAGAATATTCCGAGAGCGACTGCAAAGTTATCGAGCAGGCCCCGCCAGATCGAGAGGCCGAGCAGGACAGCCCCCGTGACGATCCAGAGAAGGCTGTAACGTTCCGCCAGCTTCCCTCGGCGAATGAGTTCGAGGATCAGAACGAGGAGCGAGAGCGATCCGACAATGGAAACCAGCTGAACACGATCGATCATCATCATTCGTTTTCTCTCCCCGGACGGCGAACCGGGCGAAGTGTCCCCATGGCGATCGCCAGAAAAACCTTGAACAGGTAGTAAACCCCGCGGATCGCCGTAATGGAAGAGTGCCCCCCTCCCCGCTCGACAATCTTCGCCGGCACTTCGCGCACGTCAAATCCTGCCCGGCAGAGGAGCAGAATCGCTTCCGGCTCAGGATAGTCACTCGGATAGTGGTCCGAATAGTACTCGATTACGGAGCGACCGGCTGCACGGAATCCACTGGTGGTGTCGTGAAACCGGCGCCCGACAAGTGTGGAGATCGTGAACGAGAAGAAGAGCATCCCGAGCCGCCTCATGAGTGGAGACTTGAAATCCCCACGACCGAGAAAACGGCAACCGATAACTAGATCGGCCCCTTGCCTGATCGGCTCGATCAGACGATGGATCTCCTCGGGCGGATGCTGGCCATCCCCATCGACCTGTACCGCAATCCTATACCCTTTTCGTTTGGCATACCGATAACCGGTCTGCATGGCCGCGCCAATTCCCAGGTTGAACGGAAGGCGTAGCACCACCGCGCCGGCTGATCGGGCGACTTCCGCAGTCTGATCGACCGATCCATCATCCATAACGATGATGCCGCAGTTCGGAAGTTCACTTCGTAGTCTGTCAATCAGATCTGACAGTGTCGTTTCTTCGTTATAGGCCGGGATGAGAATCGCGACATCGCTCTGCTTCTGACTCATTTTATCACTCTCCGAAGAATCCAGAACCGCCAGACACCGGCCGCCAACCCGAGACCGCGAGCGAATGCACGCAGGAGGCGAACAGGAAAGAACCAGAAGAGACGGGGATCACCCGTAAAGCGGACGAGCCGCCAAGTCATCCATCCCGCCAGGAAGACGAGGAAAAACCCTCCGACCCTGATAATGGACGGGACAAAGGGAAGGCCCGCGAGAGGGGCGAGACAGAGAAGCGCCAGGGCGACCGGTGGTTCCAGAAAATCGACAGGACCGCTATAGTCGTCCCCCGAGATCCGAGATGGATGGGCTGAGTAGAGCTTCATCCTCCAGAAACCGTGCCGCGCCTGCTCTTTGAGATAGCGTTCCAGACGGACGGGATGAATGTGGGATACACGTGCCTCCGGATCGAAGCGGAGCCGGTAACCGGCGATACGCAACCGGTAGGAGAGATCGTTGTCCTCGCCGCTTGCGTCCCTGTAACTTTCATCGAAACCGCCGGTCTCCTCGAGCAGGGTCCGCTTGATCGCGAGATTGAATGAGCCGAGAAACCGCACATCTCCTTTCATGGAGCTGTGGCGATATTCGATTTCCGCCTGAATACACGCCGCAAGAGTCCTGTCACCGTTGGCGGCCGAATAACTCCCTCCCGCTGCACCGACGGAGTCATCTTCCAGATGCCGGGCAAGGGTGGCGACCCAGTCCGGCTCAGGGGCACAATCGGAATCGGTGAAGAAAATCCATTCCCCCCGCGCCTCTTTCCAGCCTCTGTTTCTGGCTGATGCGGGGCCGGCATTCCCTTGCCGTAACACCCTCGCCCCGGCAGCCTCGGCCCGATCGGCAGTTCGGTCAGGTGATCCGTCGTCTACCACCAGGACCTCGATCGACCCCCCTTCCCATTGCTGAGCGATGCTGGCGCTTACTGCGGAGCTGATGGTCTCCTCGGCCCGCCAGGCGGGAATCACAATGGAAATTCGCTTTAATCCGGACATATCCACCCGCCCCCGTCAGGCGGCCCCTGGACCGGTGCGGTACCACTCGACCATTCTCTCGAGGCCTTCGCGGATGGCGATCTTGGGACGAAAGCCCAGCTCCTGTTCCGCCCGGGAGGTGTCGGCCCAGGTGTCGCGCACATCCCCCTTCTGCCGTGCCGTTCTTTCGACCTTTATTTCGTGACCCGTGATTGATTCGATCAGTTCAATGGATTCATTCAGGCTGATCCGCGCGCCGCCTCCGACGTTGTAGACTGCCGAAGGATCCTCGGCGGATGCAGCAAGCAGATTGGCATCGACGGTGTCCTGCACGTAAGTGAAATCGCGGCTCTGTTCGCCTGTGCCGTAAATCCCGAACTGCAGTCCCCGTTCGGCTGCTTCAATCAGCCGCCGGAAAGCCATGTCCGGTCTCTGCCGGGGCCCGTAAACGGTAAAGTAGCGGAGGGCGACAGTCGGAACGCCGAAGTTCCTGCGGTAGAGCCGGCCAAGGTGCTCGGCGGCCAGTTTCGTCACCCCATAAGGTGAGTGGGGCCACGTGGCGGACTGCTCTGTTACGGGGAGGTCGGTGGTGTCGCCATATACCGAAGAAGATGAAGCGATCACTACCCGGCGAACCGGATACTGACGCACCTTCTCCAACAAACGCTGTGTAGCCATGATATTCCATCGGGTATAGCGGTCGAACTCATCCCCCCAACTGGAACGGACCCCCGCCTGCGCCGCCTGGTGGAAAACGATATCCGTCCCGTCGAGGAGAGGCTCAAGGGGAATATCGTTCAAATCCGCGCGATGAAGACGGAATGCATTCTGTTCTTTCAGATGGCAAATATTCGACTCCTTCAACGCCGGATCATAATAGTCGGTGAATGAGTCGATGCCATCCACCTGATATCCCAGGTTGAGAAGAGACTCACACAGATGTGATCCGATAAACCCGGCCGCACCGGTAACGATCGCTTTTTTCAAGACTCTCCTCCCACCCGGCGCGCTTCTCCGTTCTGATCGTCGGGGATGACCCCGCGCCGGAGTTCCTGCAACTGTACATGCGTACTCTTATCATTCGGATCAATGGCGAGCCAAGTCTCCAGAACCTGGGTCGCCCCGATGATATCGTTCTCCCGTGCAAGCATGCGGGCAAGCCTGACATACGCTTCCCGGCTTTCAGGGGCCACGCCTATCGCGGACCGATACCACTGCTCGGCCGCTTCCCACTCCCCTCGCATCTCTCGAATATACGCGATCCCGACGTAAGACGCGACAGAGTCGGGGGAGGCATCCACTCGTTCGCCGAAAAACCGGAGCGCCTCATCAAAACGCTTGGCACCGACCAGAAGCGGCCCCATCAGCGCAGTGTAGGGCCTGTACGACGGTGATAGCACGCCGGCTCTCCTAAGATTTCGAATGGCGTCATCAAATCGCCCCAGATTTCGATAGTGAATGGCAAGCCGGCTGTAGGCACCTGAATAGTTGGTGATAAGACCTTTTTGATGACGAGTACGATAGACCTCGTCTATCAGCTGCCCGTTCTCGTCCAGGATCCCTGTGTAACGGAAGTCCTCCCATAGATTCTTTTCGCAGATTTCCACGTTGATCGTCGGATCGACCGGCGAATCGTGCATTCGGAAGACAAGACCCTCCAGTTCGAGCAAGCCCGCCTCATCGAGCCCGCGGAGATCGGAAATCGTAACGGCGAAGTAGACCGGCCTCGTCGATCCGGCCACACGCAGAATCTGGCCGATCGCCAGGTCGTTCAGATAGATTACTTTTCCTTCGGCATCCTGGAACGGTCTGAGATACTTGAGTTCCTGAATATCTTTGTCAGTCCACGCTATAGAGATTTTGGGCTCGAGATGTTTCAGTTGCCAGATATACCAGCTGGTATTCAGCAAAGCCAGATTGACGATTCGAACATCTTTCCGCACATGCTCGACCTCCTGCAGATACCAGAGGGGAAATGTATCGTTGTCTCCATTTGTAAAGAGAATCGCGTCTGGTTCGAGAGTAGTCAGAATGTTCCACGCATAGTCCCGGGCGATGAAGTTCCCCCGCCGGTCATGGGAGTGAAAGTTTGTCGCCAGTGTCGTAGCGGGAAGGGCGAGCACCACAATCAAAGCAAGCGTTGCCGTCGTTCTGTCTTTCACCTGCAATCGGGTCCTTAGTGTGTCAATAAACGCCGCGGCCCCCACACCCATCCATCCCCCCCAGAAGAAGAAAGAGGGCGCAAAGAAATAGTCCCTTTCCCGAACCTCATGATCGGTAAAATTCATATAGAAGACAAGAAAGAGACTCGTGATAAGAAAAAGAAGGGCGTACAAGGGGAAAGAACGCCTGTCACGAATCCCATGCGCCACCGCTCCCGCGATTCCGAGCAGGGGAAGCAGGCCACCGAACTGAGACGTGAAATAGCGCCAGTACATCCCGATTTGAAATGACCAGCTTGCCTGACGGATCCACGGTTTGCTCGGCTTGTACTGTTTGCGGAGGACGAAGTCTTTCATTTCGTCGATTGTCTCCGGATTCGCTTCATCGATGACGGGATTCAAAGTGGAGCGGATCGGCAGATAGGCATGTACGGTGATGCCGAGAAGTGTGATCAGTATCGAAAGCGCCAGAAAACGAGGGTCGAGAAACGCCCGACCGTCCACTGCGAGGACCAGGAGAGCGAAGGCCGGGAGAGCGAGATAGGTTCCGAGGTGAATGCCGATCGAGAGCGAGAGCAGGTAGGCCACAAGAAGAAGGGGGCGCCTGTCTTTGCCGGCGTTTCGCCTGTGACTCCAGCGGAGGAGAATCCAGAGGCAGAAGGTGATGACCAGATTACTGAGGGCATACACTTCCGATTCGATCGCGTTCGTCCAGGTAGTGGATCCGAACGCGGCGAAGAGCGCACCCGCTGCGGCCCCGGCCCGATAGAGACGGGAGCGCATGGGATCCGATATTTGATTTGTGAACCGCCGCCCGATGAGGAGTAGGGAGTGGTAGAGAAAAAAGGCCGACAGCGCAGCCGGGAGGGCCGACAGAAAATTGACCCGGCCGGCGATCGAAAATATCGGGAGGAGAGTGAAGACACGCCCGAGGATCACATAGAGGGGCGTACCTGGAGGATGGGGAATGGCCAGCGTGTAAGAACTGGCGATGAATTCCCCCGAATCCCAGAATGACACACTCGGTGCCAGCGTGATCCAGTAGATCGCCAGCACGAACAGAAATACGATCGCGCCGCCGAGTCGATCCTCTCTCCTCTCCCCGTTGGTGTTTCGGGGATCGGAACCGGATTGTCTCAAAATGGAATCCACGAAGCCGACCCTCAAATAGAAAGATTCTAGCTCGATTCCGCCTCGGGCGGCAAGTCCGCCATGCGGCGCCGGGTCGGACGAAATACGAAGACGAGCCCTCCAATGAGGCTGACAACGACGCCGATAAGATAAGCGAGGAAGGAAATTGAAAAGGCGAGTTCATCGCCGATTCCTATGAGACCATAGAAGTAGACGCCCAGCCCTTCCCTGACACCGAGGCCGTTGATCGAAATCGGAAGGGCGATAAAAACGGCGACAATCGGGATGAAAAGGAAAAAATAAACGGCAGGTGCCGCTGCTGCATCGATGCCGATGCTACGAGCCGCGAACAGATGGACGAGTACCCGCAGCGTCTGGACCGGGATAGCCATGAGAACCGCCAGCAGAAGGGCTCGCTTCCGGCTTCGAAATTGGAAAAGCGCGGTGAGAACTGAGTCGGCGGCATTCCGAACGGCCTGGAAGGGAATTATGGCCATGGTTTTTTGAAGTAGCTTTACAACGCGATTACTCATGATAGCCGCCCCGCCGGCAAGGAAGAAGAGCAGGAACCCCGGGAGGAGCAAAAGGAAAGGTTCAGCGCCGAAGGCCTCTCGAGAAATAAGGCCGGCGACGGTTGCCATGAGCGCGAGTATTGCTAGTCCCGCCCCTCGATCCATGAGGGTAGCGGCGACGGCACCACTCCCTTTCCCCGTGTCCCTGTGGAGGTCGACCACCTTGACAACATCGCCGCCTAAATTGGCAGGCAGAAAGTTGGAGAAGAAGAGCCCGACAAAATAGAGAGAAAGCGCTCTCCTGAAGGGAATGTGAATTCCCTGGGCCCGGAGGAGCAGATTCCATTGCATACTCCCGAATACGTTGCTGAGCGCGAACGCCGCAAGGCCGAGCAGGAAAGGACCGGCGTGGAATCTGTCGCGGGTCTCTTCTACTGCTCTCTGCAGCATCCCCCCTCGGAGAAGCCAGTATAGTAGTGCGGCACTTACGATCACCTTGATCGCTGTCGATATGATCCGTTTGACCGGCTCAGTCACGGTTCGCCCCCCACCAGATCTCCCGGAAAGCGGCAGACGGAGAGTCACCGAAGCGGGGCAGGATGACGAGAAGCATGATCAAGACGACTCCGAGTGTAACAAGCGTGATCGCTCGGCCGAGCCGGAACGACTTCGACTCGAACCTCCATTCAATCATGCTCTTTCCGGAACCGACCGGTGTGGCCCGAAAAGTGTAGTTCGCGGACAGGACTTCGGCGGGCGACCCGTCCACATAAGCTGTCCAGCCGGGATAGTACACCTCGTTCATCACGAGCCAGCCGGGACCGTCGCAGTCGACTTCGACGACGAATCGGTTGGCGTCGGCATGAAGAAGTGTCGCCTCTCCTGTCGCGCCGGTTGAAACCGGATCGCCTGTACCGGCAAGAAGAACCGATCGAACCGGATCGAATTCGGGAGTTCGCAATACGGCGAGAGAAGCTTCCAGTCCGGTTGCGTACACCGCGTCTCCGACAAAATAGACACGAGGCCTCGCCGTCGGATTCGTTGTCAGAGAGAGAGCGTTCAACCGTTTGTCTAGATAGGTGTACACGCGGACCCCGAACAGATCCATGATACGCTGGAACGACATGTTTTTCGCTGTCTGGAGATCCTCGTATCTCTGGAGTCGGAGCTGATTGTAGCCATCCACGCTCCGCAGTCGGTTTACGCTCCCCTGATTCCTCGGAAGGAGCAGGTGCCCTTCCGGGGCACGGTTCTTGACACGGAAGTTTTCGCCTTTCGCCTCTCGTCTCATGACATCAATTACTTCTGACTTCCCCCGGTAGAATGAATCCGGATCGGGATTTCTTGTCGCACTCTTTACACCGTCGTTGAATCCGTATCCCTGAAAGAAGAGTTCGGCGACGACAAGAAGAAGCAAAACGCCTCTTTCAGGCGCGCCCAGACCCCGTTTGCTTCGAGCCCACCGAACAAGGGGAATGGCGCCGAGGACGAGCGTGACCAGAAAGATGAGAAAGACCCTTGCCGTAGCCCCAGGCGGGATCATCCCGGCGCGTGGGTTTGCGGCATAGTCGGCACCGACCATGTAGCCGATTATTCCAGCGACCAGGAAGCCGGCGAAGAGAACGAGCAGACGGCGGAAATGCTTTTTTGTCTTTCGCGGCGGCGGTTTGCCGAGGATCTGTGCTCCCCGGGCAGCGAGAATGACAATTGCGAAGGTCGCAATCAGCATGGCCCGGCCGGGCATCCTGAATTTATCGTATACAGGAAGGACCTGATAGAAGATCCAGTGAAGAGGACCATATCCGCCGAGGGCGAGAAGGAGACCGAAGAGTGTAAGGAGACCGAAGAGAAGGACCCCATGTTCTTTTGTCGAAAACAAAAGGGCGAGACCGGCGAGCAGTAGAACCACGACGCCGGGGTACGCCATCAGCTCCCATGCATAAAAATACTGGCCCGGCCCGAAGTAGGCATTCGTCTTCCAGCCGGCCGCTGTGCCGAAGAGTTTCGGCATCAGGAGTGTAGCCAGGCTGGCGGGGGGCATACTCCCTTCGATCGACTTGTCATACGGCATTTCCGAGCGAAGAGAGAGGGATGTCAACTCCTGGGTCGGGAGCGACTGAATCGCTGATATCGCCACGCCGATCATGAGGAGCAGGGTGAGTAGCGCGAGGGGCAGGAATCTTGCTGCACCGGTCCGCGCCTGACGTGGACGAATCACCTCGTACATTGCGATCACGCCGAGCACCATCATCAGGAATAGAGAATATTGTGGCGCGCCGCCGAGGATCGACATGCCGAAGACGACGCCGCCGAGGAGAGCGGCCGCCACCGACCTTCGATCGACGGAGATAAAGAAAAAAAGCAGGATCAGTGGGAGCCACGCTACAACGGAGAGTACATTTCCATGAATCATTCTTACTACAAAGAATCCGGAGAGCGACCAGGCGGCGCCGGCGAGTGTTGCGGCGTAAGTGCAACGCATTCGGTACCGGACGAGAAGAGCGATCAGAAATCCCCCGGCAAGGGCGTGGGATATTTCAAGAAGTTCCACCCATCGGGCATCCAGCCGACCGTCGAAGACGAAAAGAGAGAGCAGGGCGTTCGGAGGATAGAATGCGGCAGCCTGCACGTCGGCCGCGTAGGGCATTCCCGCGAACTGATAGGGATTCCAGAATGGGAATACCCCTTGCCGGAGCTGCTCGGCCAGGAATGCGCGGTAAGGGTAGTTCTGATAGACGAAATCTTCCCAGAAAAACGTTTGGCCGAATGGAATCGGGAAAAGGTTCTTCCAGTAGAAAACAAGCAGCATGGCGGCAAGAGAGAGCAGAACGAGCCACGGCTCGGCCGGTCGCCGGAACGGGAGTCGGCTCATCGATGGGGCCCTTCGGCGATGACGCCCTCCAACCACTTGATCGTGTCCTCCGCCGATACGTCCCAGCGGAACCGGGATGCCCAGACGAGTGCGTTCCTGGTAAGTCTCTCCCGGAGGGGGGCATCGGTCAGCACGCGTCGAACGTGGTCCACGATCATGGGAATGTCGCCGTACGTAAACAGCAGCCCGGTTTCCCCATCGCGCACGGCATCCCGCAAACCGGGAACGCGGCTTGCGACGACCGGAGTGCCGCATGCGTTCGCCTCAATGGTCGTTACCCCCCACCCTTCTTTGGGTGAAGGGGTCACCATGACCTCCGCCTCACGTAGTTCCTGCACTTTCTGTTCCGTCGAGACCATGCCGGAAAACCGGACGGCGTCCGTAAGCCCGAGCCGGGATGTGATCGACTCGAGCCGGGCTCGGTCATCCCCCCACCCGACAATGACAAGATGAGCTTCCGGAATCGTCTTCCTGATGTCGACCAGCGCCTGGAGGATCATGTCGATGCCCTTGTATTTTTTTACCCGTCCGAGATAGATGATTCTCCCCCGGACTTTGGAAACAGCTTCGCTTGGCGTATAGATCGTTTCATCGACGGCATTATGTATGATTTCGATATGGTTCGCGTCGAATCCCGCGGCGATCAGTTCGTCGGCAGTCGAACGGGAAACGACACAGAATGGCAGTGCTTTATATGTACGCTTGACGATGAACTCGCCAAGTCCGACGTAGGACGCGAAGAGCGGATTAGTCTCCCGCCAGATCGAATCCCCGAAGAAGTGATGAAGTATCACGCAGACAGGTTGTTTGACGGCACTGGAGAGAAAGAAAGGGAGCTTGTTGAGATCCTCGATCACAACATCGAAATCCTCCCGGGCGGCGAGATGCCGACAGAAGGGTCTCGCCCTGTAATTGAAGTCAAATTTCCTACCGGTCCGGAGGACGCGGATCCCGTCCATATCCTGTTCGCGCGGCATATTATCGAAATGGTGGGCCACCAGTGTCACCTGATGCCCCTTGCCGGCAATCCGGCTGAAAATCTCCTGGAGATGGACTTCGGCGCCGCCCGCCTCGGGGTTTTCCATGTCTCGCCAGTTCACCAGGAGTATCTTCACTGAGGCCCTACCATAAGGTCTTGAGAAATCGAGCGGACGATAGCACGCGTATCGGGGGAAGTCAATGTAACGGAACGCGTTGAGTCGCCTCGGAACTTTTGGAGGCGAAAGCGACGATGGTCGTCCGCTTTGCGGTGACCGCCTGTTAGAATCGCGTGCGGAGGTAGTGTTCCATGGTGCTGATTGACCTGGTAGACGTTACGAAATCCTATCATCTACCGGGGGGGGAGAAACTCGACGCGGTCTCAGAAATCACCGCCTCGCTGAGCAAGGGCGAGACGATCGCAGTGACCGGCAGAAGCGGAAGCGGAAAGTCCACTCTGATCCATCTTCTTGCCGGAATCGACAATCCGTCGCAGGGGCTGATCCGGTTTGACGGCCGTGACATCTCCTCCCTCCGTGATTCGGAGCGAACAATTCTGAGACGGGACGCGATCGGTCTTGTTTTTCAGTTCTTTCATCTCCTTCCTCATTTGAGCGTTCTTCAAAATGTGCTCCTCCCCTGCTGGATTGCCGGCGAAAGGGACGGTGCCGGGAAAAGACGGGCCGAAGGGCTGCTTCACCGTGTCGGCCTCAGAGGACGAGAACACCAGACCGTGGAAAAGCTGAGCGGAGGAGAGATGCAGCGGGTGGCGATCTGTCGAGCGTTGGTTCGCTGTCCCCGTCTTCTGCTGGCTGATGAACCGACCGGAAACCTGGATGACGAGACCGGCCTTCTCGTCATGGAACAGCTGATGAGCCTGGTCGCCGAAGAGGGAAGCACACTGCTTTACGTCACTCACAGTGCCGAGCTTGCCGCTTTGGCCGATCGAAAGTGGACCCTTCACAGCGGCCGCCTCGAAGCCCCATGATCCGATACGGCCTGATCAGCTCCATCGCACAATTCCGAAGGGGAAGGAGCCTCTTTCTCCTTACGGTCGGCGGAGTCGCCCTTGGTGTAGCCTCGATCCTAACGATTCAGATCATCAATCAAAACGCGATCGGGGCATTCCAGGGGAGCGTGAAAGCGATCAGCGGAGCGAGCGATCTCACCGTGATGGCCGTAGCGGGAAATCTCGATGAAACGATCATCGCCGAAGTACTCGCAGTCAGGGGTGTGCGGCGCGCCTGGCCGATCCATACGGTCGAAGTGTCGCTTGCCGACGATCGGGAGCAGTTCCTTCGAGTGGTGGCGACGGACCTGAGCGCCCTTGCCGGTCTCCCCTGGGACGGCCCCCCCCCTCGTTTCAGTGAAGCGCTTTCGACGCCCGGGTGGGCGGCGTTCTCTCCGAGCGTTCTCGACCGTCTGGGTCTCTCGATGGGTGATCGTCTCCTGGTATCCGCCGGCTCCCGGAGCGCTTATCTCCAAGTCGGTGCAGTCGTCGATTTCCGTAAGCTGAACCCTCTTGCCACGAGCCGTTTTGTTCTGATGGATCTGGCTCAGGCACAGGGGTCCATCTCTCCACCGGGCGAAGTTGAGCAGGTAGAGATCGAGCTCGAGGACGATCGTTCGAGCGATGAGGTCCGGGCCGCGCTCCAGGCGAGGCTCGGATGTGGCGTGCGAATCACGACAACAGACGAGAGAACGGGGGAAGCACGAACACTCCTTGGCGCGTTTCGCCTCAACCTGACCGTATTCAGTTTGATTTCCATATTTGTCGGCGCGTTTCTCATTTACTCGAGTACCCAGGCCACTCTCGTCAGAAGGAGAAGGGAACTGGGTGTACTCCGAACACTGGGCGCCACGCGCCGGCAGGTGACTGGATTGCTCCTCGCAGAGGTCATCCTGCTCGGTCTGCTTGGCGTGGGTGTCGGGATCGGTATCGGCTATCTGGCAGCAAAGTCGATGATGGCCGAAGTGAGTGCGACTCTCTCGAACATCTATCTGCTCGAGGAAATCGAGCGAATCCGAATTCCGGCAAGGCATTTTCTTCTCGCCATTGCTGTCGGCGTGGGGGGGGCTGTGATGGGCGCGATCGGCCCCTCGTGGGAGATCAGCCGACGTCCCCCCCGTTCCCTTCTGGCAGCCTATCCGCTCCACGAGAGAATCGGGGGAGCCGCGCCCCGTCTATTCATGGCCGGGATTGCCGTTCTCCCGATTACCTTCGTTCTCTGGTCATCCTCCCTTCGGGATTGGAAACCGGGGGGCTTCCTGCTGGGCATCGCGATTCTTATCGCAGTCCCGCTCATCACTCCCCAATTAATTCGATGGTTCTTCGGGGCGATCGCCGTCCGTTCGTTCGGATTTCGATTCGGCCTCGTCTCCATCGGGCAGACGCTTCAGGCAACGGCTCTCCCCGCAGCCGCGCTCGCCCTCGCAGTCAGCATGTTGGTGGGTATCACGCTCATGGTCGGAAGCTTTCGGCAGACCGTTGCCATCTGGGTCGATTCGACGGCCCAGGCCGATGTGTATCTCTCCGGCGAGTCGTGGCGTCGAGCTCGAAGCGACGCCCCCATTCCGGAAGACCTCGTTCGAGCGATATCCTCTCGAAAGGGGGTGGCCGGCGTAGAGCGTTTCAGGCAATTCTTCGGGTATACGGGGTCTCGTAAAATTGCCGTGATCGGTACGGAATTTCATCTCCCCGGCCGAGAGGAGAGGATCGCACTCTGGAGAGGGGACCCGCTCGAGTCGATGCGGCGCGTTCGACAGGAGGGTGCCGTGTACCTCAGCGAACCCCTCTCACGGAAGGAGGGGCTCTCTATAGGTGATGACATCATACTCTCCTGCCCGAGCGGTCCTGTCTCCCTGCCAGTGGCCGGACTCTACTACGACTATACGTCCGAGGGGGGTGCAGTGGTCATGGATCTCTCCACTATGAACCGACTCTTCGGGGCGGGGCCGGTGCACAGCCTCGCCCTCTATCTCAATCCGGGAGTGGATCCCGATCAGTTTATACATGAACTGGGTCGCGATTTCGAGGAGCATACGCTTCACGTGAGAAACAATGCCCTTCTCCGGAAGGAGATCTTCGATATTTTTGATCAGACCTTCGCTGTCACCGGAATTCTACAGATCATGGCGCTTCTTGTCGCCGCTTGCGGCGTTACCCTCAGCCTGATCGTAATCGCCAGGGAACGAATCAATGAACTCGCTCTCTATCGGTCCCTGGGGTCGACCAGGTGGCAGATCTTCCGCGTTTTTCTTGGTAAAGGAGCGGGCATCGCCCTTGTGGGAATCATTCTCGGGACCGTAGCTGGGCTTGGTCTTGCGATGGTCCTGATCTATGTGATCAATCTCGCCTGGTTCGGATGGACGATCGCATTCCACTGGCCCTGGTCGCGTCTACTGACCCAGATTCCACTGGTGCTCCTCGTCGCATTGCTGGCGAGCCTCTATCCCGCTCTTCGCGCGTCCCGAACTCCCGCCGGAGAGTTGAGCCGGGAAGATGTTTAATACGAAAAGACACCAGGGGGCGGCCTGCCTGGGCATGCTTCTGCTCCTCGCCTCAATCGTCGCAGCTGATTGGACCGAGCCCGCTCCCCGATCGTGGTCATTTCCTGAAGATCACTGGCCTAAGAGAGACTATCGCGTGGAATGGTGGTACTTCACCGGATTCCTGAGCGATCAGGAAGACGAAGATTATCAGTTCGGATATCAGGTGACTTTTTTCCGGATCGGCCTGGTTGACGAACTCCCTCCCGGACCATCGGCCTGGCTCACCAAGGATCTGGTTCTCGGCCATGCTGCCTTGACGGATTTCAGGGAAGGCACCCATCGATTTTCGGAACTGACCTATCGATCCGTACCTTTCCTGGTGGATTGGGGAGAGAGTGAAGGCATGCCAATCATAAGAACCTCGGCACCGGCGGGGACAGATGGGATGTGGTCCCTCACCTGGAAGGACGGGGCTTTCGAACTGTCCGTCACCGACCACCGGGAGGATTTCACTCTCCAGCTTTCGTCGGAGGCGGATGGCGAACCGTGGTTTCATGGCCCCGGCGGCGTTCACGCAAAGGGTGATTCCGCTTCGAGCCTCTACTACACCTACCCGCGCATGAAAACGACAGGGACGGTGACAACAGGCGGGCGGACTTTCCCTGTTACAGGCGAATCGTGGATGGACCGTGAAATCGGATCGGACTGGCTCGGGCCGGACGATCTTGGCTGGGACTGGTTCAGTCTTCGATTGGAAGACGGCCGGTCCATCATGATTCTATCGACACGCGACCGGAAGGGGGATCACACCCTGACCGGTTCGATTCGGGAGAAGTCCGGGGCCTCCCGAGTGATTCCGTCGAGCGCACTCTCCCTGAAAACGTTGGGGAGCTGGGAAAGCCCGCATACAGGGATCAGCTATCCGTCGAGCTGGGCCATCCGGATTCCTGAAGAAGAGATCGACATCCGTGTCTCTCCCCTGTTTTCCTCTCAGGAGAACAGGAGCCAGATCGAGTTCGGAGTCACCTATTGGGAAGGAGCGGTCTACGTGACAGACGGACATGACGAGCGGATCGGGAGGGGCTACGTCGAGCTGACAGGGTATGGCGAAGGAAATCGCCCCGGCTTCTAGCCCTCGAGAAGAATACTGGATAGAAATCCGGGCTAACTGATCAGGCACGGTCCTCGAGCAATGTCTGAATCGTTCGGATCAGGGTCACAGCGTGAAACGGTTTCTTCAGATAGTCGTCCGGTGAGTAGGGCCCTGAGTTTCCATGGTTTCGCTCCTCGTTGTAGCCGCTCATGAGAACGACTTTCATGTCCGGGTTTGTTTCTCGCAGCGTTCCCAGGGTTTCCAGTCCGTCCAGATCGGACATGGTGACGTCCAGCAGAATCGCCGAGTACCTGCCCACTTTGCTCCGGACTTTCTCCATACACTCCCTGCCGCTAGCCGCTTGATCGACATGGAAACCGGCGCGTACCAGAATCCGGGAAGCAACCGAGCGAATCTCTTTTTCGTCATCCACTACGAGAATCGTGTCGTCTCCCTTCCACATTTCGAAAGCGGGCGCGGGATTGACGGAGTCCTCTGCGCTTTCCAGCCATTCCCCTGTCGAAGGGAACCACGTTCGAAGAGTCGTCCCTTTTTCCGTTGAGCTGGTAATCTCGATCGCGCCGCCCAGCTTCTCGACGATTTCCTGGACCACGAAGAGACCGAGTCCCCTGCCCCCTTTCTTGCCACTGAAGAAGGGATCGAAAATGAGTTCGACCTCATCCCCTCTGATTCCCCCACCTGTATCCGATACTTCGAGATAGGTATAGAGGCCGGGGGGGCGATCACTCCTGGAGCGGAAGGAGGCGATACGGGATTCACGGAGCTCCTCGCTCCCCGTCCGGATCGTGATGACGCCGGTCTCTCCATCGAGGGCATCCACGGCGTTGGTAACCAGGTTCATTACGATCTGCCTCATTTGGGTGTCATTCCCCCGGATTCCAGCGATTCGGCCTGCAAACTCGACCTCGAGCAGGGCTTTCTTGGAAAATGCTACATGAAGAAGCCGGTCCATTTTTTCCAGGATGGCGGAAAGATTCAATAGATCCGATTCCTCGCTGGGCTCCCCGGCGTAAACGAGCAACTGCTTTGTCATTTCGCCTGCGGCATCAACAGTCTCGCGGATCTGATCGAGCGCCTCTCGCGCCTCCGATGAATCGGGAATGTCGAGAAGAGCCAGATCGGCATTCCCCATAATCACCATTAACTGGTTATTGAACTCGTGGGCAATCACACTGGCAAGAAGGGCGATGCCCTCCATCTTCTGGGAGTACTCGAGTTGCGCATCCAGGCGGACGCGCTCCTCCTCTGTCGCTTTCTCCGCTGTTATATCTTCACACATGATGAAAAATTCGCGCTCGTACGTAGAGACGGAAACCACACGAACCACTTCTCTTACCCACATGATCCGTCCCTCTTTCGTTTTCTTTCGGAACTCCCAATGATGAAGTCTTTCCGGGTGTTCACCGGCGATTGCGATCTGCTCGCGGAGCACGGGAAGATCGTCCGGATGAAAGAGATCGAACACGGAGGTGCCGGTCAGTTCCTCTACGGTGTACCCGAGTTGTCTGGCCCCGAATCGATTGACCGATTGAATGACGCCGTCAGGGTTGACTGAAAAGAACATGGTGGGGTTATCATCGTAGAGGGCACGATAACGTTCTTCGCTCAGGCGAAGGGTCCTTTCGGCTCGGGCTCTTTCGAACGAGGCGGCAATCAGGTTTTGAGCGGAATCTAGCCAGCGAAGAAGGTGCTCCTCAATCCGGAGTTGATCCCGATCGGCGATCGTTATCGCCCCCACTACCTCCTCCCGAACAATCATCGGGATGGAGATCCACGTTTCGAATCCGGCAGCGCGCAGGAGTTCGTCCTGATTCTCTTCACGATGGGATGCGTTTGTGACCGCTACGGGGAGAGCGGTATCGACAGCAAGCCCCGAAAGAGTCTTGCTGATCGGAATCTCGTACCGTATTCGCCTCCCACCGAGATCCAGGCCTGTGGGCGAAATCAGCGTCATGGTCCGCTGCTGAGGGTCGTAGACCTCGATCGAGGCGAAACGATACCCGGAGACACCGGTCAAGGTCTTCGCAAACTCACCCGCCGCCTCTTCGAATCCCCTGGCGCCGACTGCGATCTCTGAGATCCTGTGGAGGGATTCGGCTTCCCTGCTTCGCTCCTGGAGTTTGGATTGGGCGTTACGAACGTCAGTCAGGTCGTACGCTGTCCCCAGAATGGCCAATTCCCCCTCCATTTCGAAGGTGCTCGCGATATATTCAACCCAGCGGGTCTGGCCGTCTTTCGTAATTATGGCCACTTCGTACTGGGCGGGACCTCCCCCTTTCTGCTGTCGTTCGAGACCGCGCTCTCGAACGACATCCTTAAAATCAGGATGCATGTTGAACCAGAACTCCCTGCCTAGAAGTTCGTCCCTCGAATAGCCGGAAATACGTGCTGCGGCGGCGTTGGCGTAACGAATGCGGCTTCCTCGAATAATGAAGATCGCCGTTGCAACCGTTTCGCAGACCGCGCGGAATCGCGCTTCACTTTCAACGAGTTCTTCCCTTCCGACCTGGAGCGAACGTTTGACGGCTTCGCTATTAAGGTCGGTTCTCTGTTTGGCGAGAAGGAGGAAAATTGTGGTCAGCGCAAGAATACTGGCGGCGCAGCCGAGGGTAGCTACCGGAATCCATCTCGCTGAACGGTTGAGAGAGTGAGCGATCAGTGCCTCGTTCTGCTCTTTCAAGGAGAGGGAAAGTAGGTCAATACACATATGAAGCTCGTCGATGATCGAGCGCGTGAGCTGTTCCGGGGCCACGTTATCGGAGGGGCCTCGGCCCCGCAGTTTCGATGCCCTCTCAAGGCAGGATTTCCCGTCGGTGATGAAGCGGGCTGTCGGAGAAGCCGGATAGCCGGTCAGGTCAATCGCCTCGATTGCGTCGCGAAGTACAGCTTCCTTCTTTTCCCATTCCGAGAGGCCCGGTGGATCATCCGGCTGCAGGAGGACCCATTCCACCAGATCATGGTGGGCGTCCTGCGCTTCCCTGATCTGTTCAATCAGGCCGGAGCGGCGGCGGATTTCCCTGCTTTCTTTGCTCCCGCTTACAATGAGGGAGACACTCCAGACGATGAATAGAAGGCAGAAAAATATCAGGGTAGCCGATCGGCGGATCGAATGTCGCGGGATCGGCATCAATCAGAACCCACCTGGTAACCCCGTAGACGAAGAGACCACTAGTTGGATACGAGGCTCCCGGCACTGTGGAGTCGTAGAATACGGTCGAGCACTCCGTTCACGAACGCACCGGAGTGTTCGGTCGAAAATTTCGTAGCGATGTCGACCGCTTCATTGATGATAACAGCCGGCGGCGCGCTTGCGAGCACAAGATGCTCAGCCAGTCCGATGCGCAGGATATTCCTGTCAAGGGTCGCCATTCGATTGAGACTCCAGTTCTTCGCGTTTGAAGAAAGAATCTCGTCGATTTCGGCCTGATGATTCAACACGCACTCCACAAGAGCGGAGCCATACTCATGGATGCTCTTGCTCCCGCCATAATCCGAGAGTGTGCGTGAGAGTTCCTCCCATTCTTCGCCGGTGAGATCGATCCGGTAGAGGAGTTTGAGAGCGAATTCCCTCGATTTTCTTCTCAGTCCCAACTCGCCAGATCCTCGATAGGGAGATTGGTCATCTCGAGCGCGGCGAGCGCGGCTTCCCAACCCTTGTTTCCCAGTTTGACACCTGATCTTTCGACAGCCTGCTCGATCGTGTCTGTAGTCAACAGACCGTAAATAACGGGGAGCCCCGATTCTTCACCGGCTCTCCCGACGGCACGAGTCACTTCGCCGGAAATGTAATCGAAATGGGGCGTACTCCCCCTGATGATAGCCCCGAGGCAGATCACGGCATCGTATCGCCCAGAACCCGCCAGTTTTCTCGCCCCGTGGGCGATTTCGAATGCGCCGGGTACGCGCAGCACGTGCATGCGATTTTCTTCCACGCCATGCCGACGGAGACAATCGAGGGCGCCCTCGAGCAACCTGTCGGTAATGGCGTTGTTGAAGCGGCTCACAATGAGCCCGATCCTCTTACCCGATCCGTCCATTTTCCCTTCGGCAATTCTAGCCACGATCTTCTCCTTCTGTCGGGGCCACAATTGCCTTTCCGGGCAGATCGAGCATGTGACCGAGTTTCTCCCGCTTGGTCGTCAGATATCTTCTGTTGATCTCATTCGGGACCATCTCCAACGGGATCCTCTCAGTGACCTCGAGATCGAACGCTTCGAGTCCGATTATCTTCTTGGGATTGTTGGTCAAGAGCCTGATTCGTCTGATCCCCAGTGACTGCAGTATCTGAGCTCCCACCCCGTAGTTTCTGAGGTCGGCACGGAAACCGAGTTTCTCGTTCGCTTCTACGGTATCCAGGCCGTTTTCCTGCAGATGATACGCGCGGAGTTTGTTGGCCAGTCCGATTCCCCGCCCTTCTTGTCTCATATAAAGAAAGACGCCCCGTCCCGCTTTCCCGATGTAGGCAAGCGCGGCGTCGGTCTGCTCGCCGCAATCGCATCGCAAAGACCCGAAGACGTCGCCGGTGAGACACTGGCTGTGTACGCGAACGAGAATCGGCTCCCCGTCGTCCAGATCTCCCATCGTGAGTGCTACGTGCTCGGCCTCTTCGATTCGATCTTCAAACAGATGAATATCGAATGTGCCGTGCTTCGTAGGAAGTTTGGCCGATGTGATTCGCTCGACAAGTGTTTCCCGATGGCGCCGATACTCGATGAGATCGGCGATACTGATCAATGGAAGATCGTGCCGCTTGGCCATCGATTGAAGCTCCGGGAGACGTGCCATCGTTCCGTCTTCGGCGAGTATCTCACAAAGCACGCCCGCAGGTGCAAGGCCCGCGAGACGAGCGAGATCAACAGTCGCCTCCGTGTGGCCGGCACGGCGAAGAACTCCCCCCTCCGCGGCAAGAAGAGGAAAGATGTGACCGGGCCGCCCGAGATCCTCCGGCTCCGTCCCGGGATCGGCCAGGGCGAGAATCGTTTTGGCTCTGTCGAACGCGGAAATCCCCGTTGTCGTTCCGGGGATGAGGTCGACCGAGACGGAGAAAGCTGTGCCCAGTTTGGATGTGTTCTTTCGCGTCATGGGCTCCAGATTCAATTCCTCACATCGTTCGACGGTAAGGGGGGTGCAGATGAGTCCTCGACCCTCACGAGAGAGAAAGTTCACCGCCTGCGGAGTGGCGCACTCGGCGGCCATGATGAAATCGCCCTCGTTTTCCCGATCCTCGTCATCGACGACGATCACAATGCCTCCCCGCCGGATCGTGTCGATCGCGTGATCGATCGAAGAAAACGGAGTGGGGTCCTTACTAGTCATTTCGATCTCCCATGGCCGGCCATGATAAACCGTTCCACATATTTGCCGATCACGTCGACTTCGATATGAAGCGGATCACCAGGGCCTTTTCGGCCGAGTGTGGTTCTTACCAGTGTCTCGGGAATGAGCGCAACGTGGATTCGCCCATGTTCACGTTTGGCGATGGTCAGGCTGATTCCATCGAGCGCTACCGAACCTTTTTCAACGAAGTAGGGGTCAAGTTCCATTGGATATCGTACCGTGACCACGCGGTCTTCACCGACCGGCCGGGAAGCCGTGATGTCACCGACACCGTCCACATGGCCCTGGACGAAATGTCCGCCCAGACGGTCGCTCGCACGAAGGGGGCGTTCAAGATTGACCATCATGCCCGGCCTCAGCCTGTCAAAGTAGGTGCGGCGCTTGGTCTCCTCCAGAAGTTCGGCTACGAACGAATCGGAGGAGAGATCGACTGCCGTAAGACAGACTCCATTTACGGCAATCGAGTCACCTCGTTTGATGTCTGCGAGAATCGACATCGCCTTAATTTCGAGTCGGAGTCCTGTGCCTCGGGGCCGGACCGATTTCACGATGCCCAGTTCTTCAATCAAGCCGGTGAACATCAGTTCCTGCTCCGTGCAAGAGTGACATAAAGGTCACCGTCCCTTTGTCGAACCCTCTCGATCTCAAAGTCAACCGCTTTCGCTAGGGTACGGGGAGGGAGGCCACGAAACACATCGGTCCCTTGTCCGATCGCTTTCGGTGCGATGAAAAAATGCAGACGATCGACAAAGCCGCTCTCTATGAATGAGCCGGCCACCTCTCCTCCCCCTTCCACAAGAAGTCTGGTGACACCCTCGCCCGCCAGTGTCTTTAGAAGCGAGGTGAGGTTTTTCCTGCCCTTTGTCCAGCCGGGCGACGGTCGGACAGAGGCGCCGGCCTGTTCGAGTTGATTGATCTTTCGGGCGGAGACGGATCGATCGCAGATCAATGTGACGAAGGACGGGTCCCCCCCTGTGATGATGCGGGCATTGACCGGAGTCCGAAGACGGCGGTCCAGTATGATTCGCCGCCGTTCTCTTGTGCGACCGCCGGAACGGACGTCAAGACGGGGGTTATCTGCGAGAACCGTGCCGATCCCTACCAGTATGGCATCAGCTTCCGAGCGAATCCGGTGTACTTCTTTCCGCGCACGTTCTCCGGTAATCCACTTCGACCCTCCCGACCGATCGGCGATCTTTCCATCGAGGGTAGACGCCATTTTGAGATCCACCCATGGGCGGTCCTTGCTGATCCGGGTGAGATAGGCTTCGTTCAGACGTAAAGCGGCCAGTTTGCCGTCGCCCAGTTCTACTGCGATTCCGGCACGTCGCAGCCGGCGAATCCCCTTGCCGGCTACTTCCGGGAAGGGATCGCGATGAGAGACGATGACCCGGCTCACACAGGCCCGTATAATCCGATCGGTGCACGGTCCTGTCCGTCCATAATGGCAGCACGGTTCCAGATTGACGTAGAGAACGGCGTCTCGAGCCCGCTCACCTGCGGCTTCCAGAGCCACGATCTCCGCGTGGGCTCTTCCCGCGGCCCGGTGGTAGCCATGGCCCACGATCTCACGGCCGCGGACAACTACAGCTCCCACCATCGGATTCGGCGCCGTCCTGCCGCGCCCTTTCCGGGCAAGGCGGATCGCCTCTGTCATCCATCGGCTCGGTGATTGTGTGTACTGAAGCATAAAAAAACCCCGCGATGGACTTCCTCCACAGGGCAAGGCAAGCAGGCACCCACCCGGGTCCTCCCGATGGGAAGTCGCGGAATCGGGTGCAGAGGACCTTTGTTGCCGGACAGACTGATCTGCCTGCAGGTCCCGGGCTCGGCCTTCTCCCATCCCGACTTTGACGGTCGGTCCCGGAATTTCACCGGGTCAGCGGAGCGTTCCACTCAGGATCGAGTGAGACTCCGGTCGCGGACTATAACCGCCGGCGGGGAATTTCACCCACCCCCGAAGTACCGTTGCGCATTGAGTTGTCATATAAAAGCTAGGTTTGAGGCTCGGGAGCGTCAACCCCTTTTTTTACCGGCCCGGCCCGCGAGTTCCTCTTTCATGATCGGGGTGACCACTTTTGGGTTTCCCTTCCCCCTGGTCGCCTTCATCACCTGTCCCACCAGAAAGCCGAAAACCTTCTCCTTGCCGGCCAGGTACTCGGCCACCTGGGGCGCATTTCCATCGAGGACCTCCCGGACAACGGATCGAATGGCCCCGTCATCCGAGATCTGAGTGAGGCCGAGGGACTCTGTGAGTCTAGCAGCATCCCTCCCCGTCGCGGCCATGCTTTCGAGAACATTTCTGGCGGAAGCGGCCGAGATGCTCCCCTCAGCCAGCAGATCGAGAAGTCCGGCCAGTCGGGCGGGTGTGATCGGCAGATCGGCCCACCCGAGATTTTTCTCTTTCATGAGGCGGAGAAAAGGACCCAGCACGAAGTTGGCTGCCTGATTCGGATCCGGAAAGTGGGCGACAGTCTCTTCGAAGAAACGGGCGAGTTCCGCACTGCCTGTCAGAACAGCCGCATCATATTCCCGGAGACCGTATGCTTCCGCAAAACGAATCCTCATGCCGACGGGAAGCTCGGGTAATTGACTACGTGCGGCCTCCAGGCGCTCCGCGGTCAAAATGAGCGGGGGGAGGTCCGGTTCAGGAAAATACCGATAATCGTGCGACTCCTCTTTCGTCCGCATGGTAACGACTTTTTGCGCTGCTGCGTCCCATAGCAGCGTCTCCTGCACGATCTCCCCGCCCGAGCGAAGCACCTTCTCCTGCCGGGCGATCTCCACCTTCAATCCGTCTCGCACCGCCCGAAAGCTGTTCAGATTCTTCAACTCCGTTTTGGTTCCGAGATTTATCTCCCCGGCCGGACGAAGTGAAACGTTAGCGTCGCAACGTAGGCTTCCTTCTTCCATATTACAATCCGAGATCCCTGTGAACTCCAGAATCTGTTTCAGGCTCACTAGAAAATCGTATGCCATGTCCGGGGATCGGATCGTTGGTGTCGATACGATTTCGATGAGGGGGACACCGCACCGATTGAGATCGACGAACGAGTGGTCACCGCCGTTTTCCGGATGGAACGACTTGCCGGCATCCTCCTCGAGATGGATTCGGATGAGAGCGACCTCACTCCCATCGGGGAGCGGTACACGTCCCCCCTCACAGATCGGCTCTTCAAACTGACTGATCTGGTAACCCTTCGGGAGATCGGGGTAGAAGTAGTTTTTACGCGCAAAGATCGAACGTTCATGAATCGTGCATTCAAAAGCGAGTCCGGCACGGATGGCGAGTTCGACAGCTTGCTCGTTCAATACCGGAAGTACTCCAGGCATCCCTAAACAAACGGGACAGACGAGTGAGTTCGGGGGAGCCCCGAAGCGGTTTTCACATCCGCAGAAGATCTTGGTTTCCGTCAGGAGATGGGCGTGTACCTCAAGACCGATGACGGTTTCGTATGTGCGGTCGCCGCTCATGAGGTGCTCTCCTCCCCCGGGCATCCGATCGGGGCGAGCCGCTTTTCAAGGTGCCTTCCCGCAGCGAACAGCACCGGCTCGTTCCATGGTTTACCCATGAACTGGATTCCGATAGGGAGACCGTTCCCGGTGAGACCGCATGGGACGGAAAGAGCGGGGAGCCCGGCCAGGTTGGCTGAAATGGTATAGATATCACTCAAATACATGGCGAGCGGGTCGTCCGATTTCTCGCCGAGAAGGAAAGCAGCTGTCGGAGTGGTCGGTGTCACCAGAAAGTCGCACTTTTCGAACGCCCTCTCGAAATCGATCGCGATCAGGCCCCGGACTTTCATGGCCTGCAGATACCAGGCATCGTAGTAGCCGGATGATAAAGCATAGGTTCCGATCAGAATCCGACGCTTGACCTCGGTACCGAATCCGATTTGCCTAGTAGAACAATACATGGAATCCAGATCATCCGCTTGGGAATCCCGATAACCGTAACGAACACCGTCATAGCGGGCGAGATTGGCGGAGGCTTCAGAATCAGCCACGAGATAGTAAGCAGAAATCGCAAAACGAGTATGAGGAATCGAAATGGAAACAGTTTCCGCCCCGGCATCGACCAGGGCTTCAATTCCCAGACGGACCGCTCTCTCGATTTCAGGATCGAGACCATCGGTGAAGTACTCTTCCGGAATCCCGATCTTGATCCCTTTCAGGTCGGTCCTGTCGAGAGATCTCGCCGTCGCCGGCCGGCTCCCCGGTACGGATGTGGAGTCACGCGGATCGTAGCCGGAGATCACGTCATAGAGAAGGGCGGTGTCAGCCACTGTCCTACCAAGCGGACCGATCTGATCGAGGGACGAGGCAAAAGCGACGAGGCCGTAGCGTGAGACGGCACCATAGGTCGGCTTCAATCCCACAAGGCCGGAATAGGCGGCCGGTTGCCGAATTGATCCTCCGGTATCCGAGCCGAGGGCCAGTATGGCCTGACCGGCCGATACGGCGGCGGCGGACCCGCCGGACGATCCACCGGGAACCCGTTTCTCATCCCAAGGATTGCGGGTCGGTCCGAACGCGGAGTTTTCGGTCGACGAACCCATACCGAATTCATCCAGGTTCGCTTTTCCGATCAGGATCCCCCCGGCCGCCCGAATGCGTTCCACTACTGTGGCGTCGTAGGGGGAGCGATAGCCCTCGAGGATGCGGGACCCGCAGCTGGTGGGGAGATCGACAGTGCAGATATTGTCTTTGACGGCAATCGGAAGACCGGCGAGCGGACCGGCTTTCGTTCCTGCCCGATCGATCGCCTCCGCCTCGCGGACCAGATCATCATGGTTCCGGACAGATAGAAAAGAATGAAGCCCGGGCTCCAATCGATCAAGGCGTGTGATCGTCTCCCCGATGACATCTCTGGCAGTAAGTGAGCCGCTTGCGATGGATCGGGCAATGTCCGTTGCCGTGGCGCTGTTCCAATCCATGATCAGCCGAGCACCTTGGGGACCCGAAAGAGACCGTTTTCATGATCGGGCGCCCCCGCAACCCCCTTTCCTTCCGGAAGGGAACCGACAGGCCTGTCTTCTCGTTCGGGCGTGTGGTCGACATTTGTCCGAAGCCGGGGCGCGACCTCTTCGCCGTCGACCTCACCGAGGAGTTCGAAAGAACTGAGGATTTTGGAAAGATCCGCGGTCAGTCGGACGATCTCATCGTCTGTCAGCCCGAGTTTGGCGAGAGCCGCGACTCTTCGCGCATCGTCACTGTTAATAGCCACTTTTACCGCTCCGTGGAAAATGCTCCAAGCGAGCATAGCGTACCATGATCTTTTTCTGGAATCCTGCCTGGAATGTAACGGAAATCTTCGTCTGCAAACCTTTTCCCTCGACGGCGGTTACCCGCCCCGCCCCCCACGATCCATGCTTCACGAGATCACCTTTCCGAAACCGGGCGACTTCCGGTTCGGCCTGGATTTCCTGCGATTCATTTTCATAATCAGGAAATGAGTCGAGTTCCTCGTGAATAAGAGGGTGGGAATGCCGCTCCGTTCTGGTATTGCGGGGAGTGAGATCGTCGACGAGCTCAGGGGGGATTTCCTCGAGAAAGCGGGAGGGAACCGACGGGACGAACTCGCCATAGCGAATGCGGCTCGAGGCGCTCGACAGGGTCAGTCGGTCTTTAGCCCGAGTAATTCCTACATAAAGCAGGCGCCTCTCCTCTTCGATTTCACCGTCGTCGCCGACCGATCGTGCGTGGGGAAGAAGACCCTCTTCCAGTCCGGAGATGTAAACATGGGTAAACTCGAGTCCCTTGGAATTGTGAAGGGTCATGAGCGTCACTGCGGCGTTACGATCATCCCAGCTATCGATATCGGTGAGTAGCGAGACTTCCTCCAGGAAATCAGCCAGACGGGAAGCCGGCTTTCTCCGCTCGAACTCCGCCACTGCTGACACCAGTTCTTTGACGTTCTCCGCGCGAAGGACCCCCTTCTCCCCTTCCTTGTCCTCGTAGTGCGCCAGCAGGCGGATCTCGTCGATGAGATCATGGACAAGGTCATGGGGAGGCTCGTTCTCGGCCCGTCTAGCATAGCGAAGAAGCAGATCGTAGAGCGCACCGATCGGTCTGGCCGCCCGCGTCCCCACGGCATCCACCAGATCGGGAGCACCTGCCGCCTGCAGAAGCGGAATTCCCCTGGAGCCGGCCAGGGTGGCGAGACGTTCTCTCGACCGGTTGCCCACACCGCGGGCCGGTACGTTCAGAACTCTCCCGAGTGCGACATCGTCCCGGCCATTCACGAGAAGCCTCAGATAGGCGAGACAATCCTTCACTTCCTTACGCTCATAGAAACGCGTTCCGCCCACAAGCATATACGGTATCGCGTGAAGCCGGAGGCCGTCTTCTATCGATCGGGACTGTGCGTTCGTTCGATAGAAAATGGCAAAATCGGAGGGGGATCTTCCTCCGTCCATCCGTCTTTGAATGTCACGGGCGAGTCCGTGACCCTCGTCCCGTTCCGACCGAAAATGGTGCCTTGTGAGAAGATCGCCCCCTTTTCGTTCGGTCCAGAGCCGCTTCCCCCTCCGGCCGCTGTTGTTCTTGATTACCGCAGCGGCTGCGTCGAGAATCGGTTTGGTGGAACGGTAGTTCTGTTCCAGTCTGATGACCTCGGCACCCGGAAAAGAGTCTTCGAAGTGAAGAATGTTGGCGATGTCCGCCCCCCGCCAGCGATAGATCGATTGATCATCATCACCAACGGCGCAGATGTTCCGGCACCTTGATGAGAGAAGCCGGACGAGCTCATTCTGGACACCATTAGTGTCCTGGTACTCGTCAACAAGAACGTGTTCGAACCGGCCGGCGAATTCATCGAGGAGGGATTCATCTTTCCGGAACATTTCGAGCGGATAGGCAAGCAGGTCATCGAAATCGAAGGCGTTCATCCTTCGAAGGGTCTTCTGATAGGCGTGATAGATGCGTATCGCCTCTTCGTGGGCCGGACCCTCCCCTGAGGGCTCTTCCATTCCTGATTTCACCCTGCCGATGTACGTGCGGAGCCGGCTGAGGCGCTCCGGTGTCGGGTCGAGGGCGTGGTCCCGGCAGATTGTCTTGAGCAGACTCTTCTGATCGTCACCATCAAAAATGGTAAAGCGGGAATCGAATCCCAGGCGGGGAGCGGCCATCCGGATCATGCGGGCGCAGATCGAGTGAAACGTCCCGATCCATGAGGTCTGAATAGGATCGCCGATTACCCCCTGGATCCGTTCACGCATCTCCTTGGCAGCTTTGTTGGTGAATGTGACTGCCAGAATCGCGCTTGAATGGATTCTCATTTCCCGAACGAGGCGCGCGTACCGATAGGTAAGGACGCGTGTCTTGCCGCTCCCTGCTCCGGCCAGAACGAGCAGGGCGCCGTCGCCGAATTCCACCGCCCGCTGCTGTTCCGAATTGAGTTCTTTGGTCAGTGGTTTCCCGATCACTGGTTCCCACCCGGCTTTCCCGTGTGACCGGCAGTCGATATATCTCGGACCTCGGTCAGTAGGGGACCTTCATCTTGAGGTCCAGATTGAGGAATCGATCTCCGTCTGTAAACGTGCCCGCCTCCCCTTCTACGATGAGAAGCCGCCTCAAACGATACTCTACTCGAACCCGCCGTTCCGGTATGGGGAGATTCTCCTGGTAACCGCTCTTGACTTTTGTCGTGAGCGGATCGCCAAGGGTCTGCGCGTATCCCAGGAAAAGCTCGCTCGAGAGATGGGTTCCGTAGCGGAGCTCCGGGAGATCGTTACTCGTCCCGATCTCGAACGCTCCTAGATTGGCTCTCCATTTCTGTGCCATCTTCCGACTCAGACGGCTGGCAAGCGCCGCCGCCCATGAGGCGATCAGCACGCTCTGGCTCGCGCTCTCGCTGGGAGTAGCACGAAACGTTAGAGCCGTGATGATCTCCGTCTCGGTCCATCCCGACTCAGAGGACGGCAGAACCGTGAGGGAGTCCGGAGTCCCGAGAACCTGCATATCGATCCGCTCACCGAGAATGCTGGTGTTGGCGGTGACATCAATATTCACTTTGCGCATGTCATACGGATCGGCGAATACGAGTTTCCCTTCTACCACACGGAACTGGTTGTTGTACAGCCAGTACGATCCGTGAATCACATCGAACTCGCCGATGGCGCCGAATCCACGGGAGCTCTTCGTAATCTCCACTTCGCCCCCCACTTCGGCGTCAAGATTGGGATCCCGGACGATTACGTTCCGAGGGGCTCGTACATAGAGGGAACAGGTCCAGCCCGGATCGGCGGTAGGTTCGAAAATATTCTTCGCCCCCTCTGGTGGGATTTCGTACCGAAGCTCGATCTCCAGCTCTTTGATATCCGCCTCACCCGCGATCCGGGGAACCACGGTCTGGAATACGGTTTCGTCCGGTTCGAGCGTGAAATCGCCGTCGAACGTGACGATGAGGTCATCGGTCAATTCCATCGTGTAGTTCCTGGCATGAGCGCCGATCTCGTAGGAAACAGGCAGGAAGCCGTCGACATCCACTCTTCCCCAAGCTTCCAGGCGGCCCTTTTTCCCTGATCGCGCGCTGGCATTTACGATCGTCAGATAGTCCTCATCAATAAGAACACGAGCTTCGATCCGCTCGAAGAAGGGAGTCATGTCGGTGAGGAGCAGGAAGCCATCCTTGAGATCGAACGTGCCGTCCGCCTGGGGATCGGAGTAGTCACCCCGGATGGTCGCGTCGAGCCGGAAAGGACCGCCCGACTCTTCGACCAGGTCTGTCAGGGTGGAGACGACGCCGAAATCGCCCTCGGTTATGAACACGTCGGTCCTGATCGGACCATGATCCATGATGTCAATATCCTGATTTTCGAGAGAGGCGCGTACCGGGAGACGGATGAACGCGCGACTCTTCTCACCCCACGACCGGTCGAACAGGAGGACGGCAGCAAGAGAATCGCCACCCAGCCGGAGAGAGTCGACACGGATCGTGCCCACGGGATATCCGTTAAGCAAAGTTTCCTTTACATGGAAAGTTATATCGGCATACGGTGCGCTCCAGGTACCGCCGACCGTTCCGTCGAGATGGGCCAGGCCTTCGAATGACTCGAGCTGGGAGATGAGCGGGTGAAGCTCCACCAGTGGGAACTGCCTCAGACTCACTTCTAAATGAATGGGGCTCCCCTCTCGATCGAGCGGGACGGGGAGCTCGCCTGCCAGATAACAGCGGGATCCTTCCGCCATGCCGAGAACAACAAGGGAATCGATCCGGAGCTTGTCCCCATCGAGCCCGGCAGCGAGGGCGATGCCCCTTATGGGAAGGGAATCTCCGCTCGCCTCTTCGATTCGGAGTTCAATCGATCCCGTCGGCTTGTCCCTCGTTCCCCCCAGGTTCCCTTTCATGGTCACGGAACGGAGGAAGGAAGCGGGGAGTCGCAGACGGGGCGCGAGAATGGAGAGGTCTGCACGGTCCATGTCGAGAGATGCCCGGATCGTGTCGCCGGGACCGCTCTCACCGCTGATCCGAACGGTCCCGTTCCCGACGACGACGTCAAGCGGATCGATCCCCAGGAGATCTCCCCTTTTCCAGAGACGGACGACATCGGGCCGGGCGATCAGCGTGTCCCCCTTGGTAACTCGGATTTCACGGAACTCGACCGTACGGAGAGAACCGGCGACGCTCGCTTCCCCAGCCGCAACGAAACTCCACTCATCCCGGTCGGCCGTAATATCTTCGATCAGAATGAGAGTGTCATCGAAGGCGGCGATCATGGTGAGGGAGTCGATCGCTTCGCCGCCCAGGAGGATCGAATCGACCGAGATCTTTCCTCCTGCCGTGATCCTGCCGAAATCCACTTCCAACCATCCGTTCAGATCGGCGCTTTTGGCGTAAATATTTTCCAGCTGCCCCTCTTGAATCCTAGCGCTTCCCTCCGCTCGGAACCGGTCAAAACTTCCTGAGATGTTTCCCGAAAACTGAACTTCGCCGCCAAGCGAGTCGAAAGGGGTGAGCGCCCGGAACTCCCGCAGGTTAGGAAGATCGGCGTGGACCTCGCCATCGACGTGGCCGTCCAGCCCGACCGATCCGCTGAATTCGATTTCGGAGCTTCTTGTTGCGATGCGGCTGTCGGCTATGGTCAGGATTTTCTCACCGAGAAGTCCGTTGATCGAGGCGCCTCGAATGGTAACGAAACCGAAACGGCTCCTCACGAGAGTCAGTGTCACCCGGCCCCGCAGGTCCGCCAGATCTCGCCCTGAACCGGACCACCGTACCTCGCCATTCAAATCGGAACTTCGACCACCGGCGAATCCGGGGGCAAATCGGGAGACATCAATTGTGTTGAAGAAGATCCGAAATCCGCTGCTCCCTTTCGGATCGAGATCGAGACGACCATCGCCCGAAACGACTGCGCCGTTGAACAGTCCTTCGAACTGATCGACTCGAAGGGAAGACCCGAGAAGCAACCCGGAGATCTCGATCTCTTCCGCATCGATTTCATTCACCGCGAGAGATCCTGAAATATGGACTGCGCTCGAGTCCATGCCGCCGTCGTAGTCGATTACGAGGTCCCCCTCAGCCCGATCCAGACCGGTCGGAAGGCCCGCACGATCGAGGAGCCCGATGATGTCGTCCGACTGAACCCGTATTCTCCCCCGAACGGTAGCCGGCTTGCCGAGAGAGAGATGGCCGGCATTCCGGAATGAGCTGCTTCCGGAAGACCCGTCAAGTGCGAGAGTGCACGCGTCCGCCTCCGACCAGGCCAGGTAGCCGGAGAACTCGAGCGGGATCTCTCCCTCAACAGACGGGAGAATCCGGGTTGTACTCCGGAAAATGCGGAGGGCGGTCCCTCCGTTCGCAATCGGAGTGATCGAGGCGAGCAGGTCGAAATCGGATGCGGTCTGGTTTCCCCGTTCCAGATGGCCATGGTGAATGGCAAGGGTATCGATCGCAAATGAAAGGTTCATGGGAAAAGCCGTTTGAAAGTCTGCCTGGCCTGAAGAATCGGAGTTACCGCTCCCAGCGGAAAGAACTACGCGGGGATGCTGGAGGACGACTTTCCTGAACCGGTGAGGAGACCGGATCGCGTCGAAAAGAGTGTAGGTGATCTCGATCCGGGAACATTCGGCGAGGAGAGAGTCGGCCGATCGAATCTTGATCCCTTCTAGAGTGAAAGTACGAATAAAATTTCCCCCTAAACGATCGATCCCGATCTCGTAGTCGACGCGCCTTGAAAGCTCCCGGGAGAGTACCGCCGCCCCCAGCCGTGAGTAGTGGTATCGATTGATGAAGAACGCGATGAAGAACGCGGATAGAAGCAACATGCCCAGGACGAGCTTCGCTGTTTTCATTCGATTACTCATCTTATTCCGCTTAAAATGCCTGGCCGATACTGAAATGCCACACGTCGTTGCTCTCGAAGTTCCCTGTCTCTTCCAGAATCGGCTTCAGTTTCCTGCCGTAGTCGACCCGGAAGGGGCCGACAGGAGTCCATAGCCTGAGCCCGCCCCCCACACCATAACGATAGTCGGTCAGTCTGACCTCCTCCTTGTCCCGAGCAAACGTAAAAGCGTCCCATGAGATGTCGCCCGGATTCTCCCATGCGTTTCCGCCATCAATAAAGAACGCGCCGCTGAGAAGCCAGAAGAGCGGAAACCGAAACTCGGCACTCGAAAGTAACAGATAGTTTCCGGGGCCGATCGTCTCTTCCCTGTATCCCCTGACGCTGTTGGCTCCTCCCGGTCGGAATCGTTTGTAGTCGGGAAGATCCCCCCCCGCGGCCAGAGAGCGGAGAGCCCCCACTCGAATGCGGAGAGCGAGAACAGTCGAACCGACCGGGCGATGATAAGTGGAGTATTCCACGACTGACTGCAGATAGTGATTGTCCCCGCCCAGAGCGGTTCCGGCATACTCAAGCGAGGAATACGCGCGCGACCCCTGACTTGCGTCGAGAAGATGATCCCTCCCCTCCCTCTCCCATGTAATCGTGACAGCTCCCGTGGCGTCCGGCTTCAACAGTTCATCGTCCACGGGCTCACTCGGATCACTGGCGTCGTTCAATTCAAACGAATAGGCTACAGAGCCTTTCGACAGTCGGCTCAGCTCCCTCGACAGGGAGACGCTCGTTCGGGCCTGGATGAGTCGATACCTCTCGATCACATCCCCCTCCCGCTCCCCCTTCAGGATCGTGAAGTTTTCGATGTTCTGACGGTCGTGCTCAATCCGCCATTCGCCGACGGTCCTCGTCCCGAACATCCAGGGTTCGATCAGACTGATTTCGTAGTGCTGCTCGAAGGGACGGTCCGCCAGCAGCTCGGAGAGTACGAAGCCCAAGCTGGCACGCCGGCCGCTTCCAAAAGTGTTGTTGTTATTCCAGTCGCCCGAGAGACGAACGAGATCTTCGGTACCGAATCCTCCGCCGAAGCTGAACCACCTGAGACTCCGTTCTTTTACCTCTATACGAATCGGCACGGTTCGATCGAGGCCGATCTCCCCCGGGACAATGGCGACACTTAAATAGAAACCGCTGAGATAGATGCGGTCCCGGCTTTCCAGAATGGCCCTCCGATTGTACCAGTCTCCCTCGGAGAAGGTGAGTTCCCGGAGAACGAATTCCGCCTGCGTACTCTCGTTGCCGACTATCCGGACCTCTCCGATCTTGGCACGTGGACCGGGTTCGATCTTGTAGAAAAGCGATGCGGAATCGCCGACCACCGTACTCTCGGCCTCCACACTCGCTCCCGGGTATCCATTATCGGAAAGGAAGTTGTAGATTCGATACTGCTCCGAGCCGATCAGATCGGGGTTGTACGGTGCCCCCTTGACCAGGATGAGCCGCGAAACAACTGTGGTGTCCTTCTCGTCGGGGAGGCCTTCGAATTCGAGTCGACGGAGAATGATCTGGGTACCCTCATCGATTTCGAGACGAATGCGAGCCGTCCGTTTGATGACATCTCGATCCTCTTCCCTCTCCACGATCTCTGCCTTGAGATACCCCATCGCACGATAGACCCGAATGAGATCGGAAATATCGAAGTCGAGATAGCGCTGAAGGTACCGGCCGGTACGGAACCGCCCCCCTTTTGTGCGGTACATGATGTTGCGAATCTCTTTGTCGGAAAGGGCGTGGTTGCCGTTAATCTCGAATGAGTCGATCTTGTAGGAGATGCGATCCAGCTGGGCATGGCCGGGAGAAGGCCATAGCAGAAGACTTGCGAGAACGAGTATCAGAACCGAAACCCGGGCGTCAATCATCCTGAATCGGCTATCGGACGACAGGAAGTGAGCGGCTTGTGCCGGGAGCCGTCTCTCCCCATAATAGGGAGATCGATCAGAACGGCCGGCACAGAGGAGTGGCGAAGTGTGCGTGCGTCGTGGATCAGGGTCTCTCGAGGAGGTCAGAGAGTGGGATTGAAGCGGATTGCGACAATTCTCGGACTGGTAATCACCTTGGCCTGTTCGGGGCCGGAGAGCCCCACCAACGATGATTTGGAAACCCTCTATATCAGGCTGGTGGAGATCGGTCGTCCCGGATTGGATCCCGATCCGGCGGAACTGGAGTCGCTTCGACTTCAAATCGATTCCCTGGGGGGGCGTGCCGCCGTTGAGTCGCTGCTTGTGAATAGCATGACCGGCGACCCCGTCTCCTGGAGCGCGCTCCTCGATTCCCTAGCTGAGAGCATTCGTTGAGGTCAGGCTACTTGAGAAGCCGTCCCACATCGAAAACCGTGACCGTCACCATGAGCCCCAAGATAACCAGCAGGCCGATCTGTTGCAAGACCGCCCTTTGTGTAATTGAAAGGGGTCTTCGCCTGATCGCTTCCGCGATGAGGAATACGATGTGACCGCCATCGAGCACGGGAATGGGCAGGAGATTCAGGATGCCCAGCTGTACGGAGAGAAACGCCATCAGGTTGAGCAGGTTGTCGATGCCCTGTCTCGCCTGCTGGCTGGAAACCTGGAAGATCTGAACAGGACCCCCGACCATATCCCTGGTTGCCTGTCCGGTGAATACGATCTTGAGGAATGCGAAGACGTTTTCGATGACGAACCAGGTCTGATCAAACCCTCTTCGGATCGCCGGCAACGGTTTTAACGGGCGAAGAGTCTGGTACTGGCTGATCTGAATGCGGGCCACCTGAACAACGGTTCCATCTGACTGCTTCTCGTCAACATACTTGACCACTGTCCGGTCTTCGTGGAGCTTGCCGTCCCGAAGCCACCCCACACTGATTTCGCTGCTTGTGAGCCCCTCCATGACCGCCCGGAGTTCGCTCCATTTGTCGATCTCCCGCCCTTCGATCGCAACAATTCGATCACCTTTCAGCAGGCCGATCTTGTCGGCGGGACCACCTGGTGTCACGTTGCCTACCCGTGTATCTCCCTCGGGGCCGATTCCGATGAGTCCGTCAGGAGCGACCGGCGGGATTTCGATCTGGATTCGGCCGCCGTCCCGCAGGATGACAACCTGAGCGGATCGATCCGGGTGCTCATAAAACTCGCGGACGATCTCCTCGAAGTCAGAGACCGCTACGCCGTCAACTTCCACGATATGATCGCCGATTCTGAGACCGGACGCTTCTGCGGGAGTACCGGGCGCAATGGATCCGATCTCGGTCGTTTCGATTACCGGCACACCCCAGAACATGAAGATGAGGGAGTAGATCACAACCGCCAGAATGAGATTGGCGATCGGGCCTGCCAGTATGACCGCTGATCGGATCGGGACACTCTTCTTATGGAATCGCCACGTCTCATCCCCCACGTCGTCGGGGTCTTCGCCGGACATTTTTACGTAGCCACCGAACGGGATCCACCCGATTTTATAGACAGTATCGCCTCGCCGGAACTGCCCGATCGAGCGCCCGAATCCGATCGAAAACGCTTCGACCCGGATGCCCGACCGTTTGGCCACCCAGAAGTGTCCCAGTTCGTGAAAGAAAACGAGAATGCCTATTACCAGGAGAGGCGCAACTAAGCTCCACATATATGATTCCTCCCCCGGATCGATCGGGATCGATCAGGAATGGTGATCAGGATCGTTTCTCGACGGGAATATCGACCGCGACGAGCAATCGAGCCTCCTCGCGGGCCTGCTTGTCGGCCCTGAAAATGTCGTCTATGGTAGGGACCTGACAATCCGGCACCTTTGCCAACGTTGCCTCTATTATACCCGCAATCCGTGAAAAAGGGATTTTCTCCTTCAGAAAAGCCTCTACGGCGACCTCATTGGCCGCGTTCAGCACCGCCGGAGCCACTCCCCCGGTTCCGGCGGCGCGGAAAGCAAGGCCGAGACAAGGGAATCGATCGTGATCAGGTTCTTCGAAGGTAAGATCCACCATCCCAGTCGGTTGAAAGTTCCCCTCGACGGAAAGTCGATCCGGAAAGGTGAGGGCATAACGGATCGGGTGTCGCATGTCGGGTTCACCCAACTGAGCCAGATATGATCCGTCGGTCGTCTCGACGAATGAGTGAATCACACTCTGAGGATGAACCACCACATCTATCTCATCGGCAGAAACGTCGAACAGGTGCATCGCCTCGATCACTTCGAGGCCCTTGTTCATCAATGTTGCTGAATCCACGGTGATTTTAGGCCCCATGTTCCATGTGGGGTGATTGAGAGCGTCCCGCAATGTTGCGCCGGCGATCTCCTCTGCTGTCCACGTCCGGAAAGGTCCGCCCGATGCAGTAAGAACAAGTCGGCGTACGTGTTCTCTCGGTATTCCCTGCAGACACTGATGAATGGCTGAGTGCTCACTGTCGACGGGAATGATTTCGGTCCCCGATTCGCGTGCACTCTTCATCACGATCTCGCCGGCGGCGACGAGTGTCTCTTTATTGGCGAGGCAGATTCGCGGGATCCTGCCGAGGGCCGCCAATGTGGGGCGGAGCCCCGACGCGCCAACCGCCGCGTTAACCATGCGGTCCGCCCGGCTCGTTTCACAGAGTTCGACGATCCCCTCTTCTCCGACCAGAAGCTCCGGCCCACCCGGCCCTGATTGCTTCTTGAACCGGCGAGCGGCTTCCTGGTCAGCCAGAGCGATTCGTCGGGGGGCGAACTCCCTCACCTGGTTCTCGAGAGCCTCTCGATTGGATCCGGCCACCAGCTCTTCCACGCGGAATCGTCCGGGGTGCTCGCGGACGATTTGCAGCGTACTTTCACCGATGGAGCCGGTGGAGCCGAGCAGCAAGATTGAGAGTGGTTCCACCGATCCCTCCTAACCTGAGAAGTAGAAACGAAGATAGTAATAGACGAGTGGCGCGGCCAGGAGAATCCCGTCGAATCGATCGAGCACCCCGCCATGACCGGGGATCCAGCCGGCCGAATCTTTCACATCGACTTCCCGTTTGAAGATCGACTCGATCAGATCGCCGGCCTGTCCGAGCGCGCCCGCCAGAAGGCCGAGAACGGCGGCGGGCCCCGGGCCGAGTTCGGGGAGGAACCACACACTTGCGATCAAACCGCCGAGCACGGCTGAAAGAAGCCCGCCGATCGAACCTTCAATCGTCTTTTTGGGGCTGATGGATGGAGCGAGGGGATGGCGACCGATCGCACGGCCTGTGAAATAGGCGCCGGTATCCGAACCCCATACAATGAGAAAAAGCAGGAATATGAACGATGCACCCTGGTCGTATGAGAGTTCGGGAAGCCCGGATCGTGGCATTTCACGTAGAAGGACGAGATAGCCCGGGAGAAGGCCCGCGTAGAACAGGATGAGCAGGGCGCCGCCCGAACGACCGATAGGTGACGATCCTCGCCGGAGGATCAATGAAATGAGCAGGAGGATAAAGTAGAGGCTGAAGAATGCGATCGTATGCTCGAAAAGGCCCCTGTAGAGAAGAGCGAGCAGGACGCCCGCCCCGATCAGGCCCGTTGGAAAGAGGGGCATCAGCCCCCTGGGTCGAAGCAGGCGGTACATCTCCCATGTGCCGAGGAGGCTGACGGCACCGATGAGAAAGAGGAACGGGAGCGATCCGGTTCTGGTGATGAAATAGAAAGCCGGAAGGAAGACGACGGCGGCGAGTACGCGGAGCGTGAGAGAACTAGCTCGCATATCGCATCAGCTTCCGTCTCGCTCTTCGAGCCCCCGGGACGAATTAGGGTGAGACATGGGGCTAGGCCCCTTGCGTGGCCGACGAGACTCCACCGAAGCGGCGCTCTCGTTCCTGGTAGTCGAGAATGGCCCGAAAGAGATGCTTGGCCCGAAAGTCAGGCCAGAGGGTGGGAGTAAACCAGAGTTCCGCATAGGCGAGCTGCCAGAGATAGAAATTGGAGATCCTCATTTCGCCGCTCGTCCGGATCAGAAGATCGGGATTGGGGAAATCGGCGGTATAGAGATGCTCTGCAAAAACCGTTTCATCGATCTCGTCGGGAGTAATCTCCCCTGAAGCGACACGGGCCGCCATTCCGCGAGCGGCGTCGACGAGCTCTGCCTGGCCGCCGTAGGATAGAGCAAGTATGAGCCGGAGTCCCTTGTTCGCCGAGAGGGCATCCTGCGCTTCATTGAGAGTGGCACGCACATGATCCGGGAGATCGGAGATCCGACCGACAATATGGAGAGACACGCCGTTTTTCATGAGCTCGGGAACTTCAGCCGGAATTGTCTCGACGAGAAGTTCCATCAGCGAGTCCACCTCGTCGGTCGGTCGGCACCAGTTCTCGATGGAGAATGTGAACAGGCTGAGGACATCAATGCCGATGTCGGCCGCACCCCGCACTGTATCCCGAACGGATTCTATTGCAGCGTGGTGGCCGGCGATCCGAGGTAATCCCCGCTGATTGGCCCACCGCCCGTTTCCGTCCATGATGACGGCGACGTGACGAGGAAGATTCCCCCTGCGGAGGATCTCGGCCTTCTGTTCTTCCAACTGAGGATTCTCTTGCTTCAAGGGTTTCTCCGGAGGATCAGACCTCCATGACCTCCGATTCTTTTCTGGCTATCAGCTCGTCGATATTCTCGACGAAACGATCGGTCAGTTTCTGAACCGACTCCTGATCGCGGGAAGACTCATCTTCGCGCAGGTCTCCCCCCTTTTCCAGCTTCTTGATCTGGTCATTTGCATCGCGCCGGATGTTCCGGACAGCAACTTTGCCCTGCTCGCCCATCTTGCGAACCATTTTACCAAGTTCTTTGCGCCGATCTTCGGTCAGAGCAGGTACGGGCAGTCGAATGACCGTACCGTCACTCGCCGGGTTCAGACCGAGTGAAGATTTTTGAATCGCCTTTTCGATCTCCGCGATCGCCGTCCGGTCGAACGGTTGAACCACGATGAGACGGGGTTCGGGAGCCGATACGTTGGCCAGTTGTTTGAGTGGTGTCGGGGTGCCGTAATACTCGACCTTGATCCCGTCAAGCAGAGAGGGGTTGGCCTTCCCGGTCCGAATGCCGCCCAGCTCTCGGGCGAGTGACTCACCCGCCTTCTTCATCTTTTCTTCAGTTTCCTTGAGAAGTTGTGCAGATGGCATCTCAGCCAGTCTCCTTCACGGTTGTGCCTACGTCTTCGCCTTGAATGACCCGGGTCAGATTGCCCTCCACCAGACGGAACACCACGATCGGTATGCGGTTTTCCTTGCACAAGGCAAAAGCCGTCGAGTCCATCACTTTCAGGTCGCGGTTGAGAACTTCCTTGTAACTGACTGTCTTGTAGAGAGTAGCTGACTTATCCTTTTCCGGATCCGCCGAGTAAACGCCATCAACACGGGTCCCCTTCAATACAGCCTCCGAGCCTATTTCACACGCCCGTAGTGCGGCCGCCGTATCAGTTGTAAAGTAGGGATTTCCGGTACCGGCGGCAAAAATGAGCACCCGCCCCCTCTTAAGATGAGCCACAGCTTCCCGCCGGACGAAACGTTCAGCCACCCCTTCTATGCCGAGAGCGGAAAGGACTCGCGTCCGCACTTTCCGCTCTTCCAGGAAGTGCTGGATGGCGAGTGCGTTCACCACTGTCGCCATCATCCCCATATGGTCGGCGGCCGTTCGCTCCATGCCGTCTGCAGCGCCGGCTATCCCTCGGAAAATGTTCCCGCCGCCAACGACAATACCGATCTCCACACCCATATCGTGGATGTCGGAAATCTCGTCAGCCACGCGACCGATCGTCTCTCGGTCGATCCCTTTTCTTGCCGGGCCGGCAAGGGACTCCCCCGAAAGTTTCAGCAGGATTTTCCGGTATTTTACCGGCACTCGTCTCGCTCCCGTCAGGCGCCGAGTTGATAGCGGACGAAGCGCTTGACCACAATGTTCTCACCGATTTTGGCGATGGCGGCCGTTACCAGGTCGCCAACAGTAATCTTGGGCTCCTTGACAAAGGGCTGCTCCAGCAGGGCGCGCTCCTGACAGAATTTAGTGAGCCGTCCTTCAACCATCTTCTCGATGACCTGTTCCGGCTTCCCGCTCTCCTTGGCCTGTTCGATCAGAAATTTACGCTCCTTCTCGATCAATTCCTCGGGCATGTCGTCTCGCGAGACCACTAACGGGTCGGTCGCAGCCACGTGCATGGCGACGTCTTTGACGAGGGTCTGGAAATCGTCGGTCTTCGCGACGAAATCAGTCTCACAATTCACTTCTAACATTACGCCGACTCTACTTCCAGGGTGGATGTAGGAATAAATCAAACCGTCATTGGCAGCACGGCTTGCCTTCTTGGCGGCGGAGGCTATGCCCATCTTCCGGAGTAGGTCGACTGCCTTCTCCACATCCCCATTCGTATCGCCGAGGGCTTTTTTGCAGTCCATAATGCCGGCGCCGGTCTTGACGCGCAAGTCCCTCACCTGCTCGGCGGTGATTCCCATGATCCTCGTATCCTTCCTCTACTTCAGAGTTGAATCCAGAATGTTCTGGAGATTGTCAGCAAGAAATGTCACGCCGTCGGTCCGACGGCGGCGCCACGGGAACGGCTCTACGCTTTAGCGCCTTCCTCAGCGGTGGCGATCGCTTCAGCCTTTTCCTTCTCGGACTGAGCTTCCGACTCATCCTTCTTGCGGGCCTGCATCGCCTCCTCGATCGCATCGGTCACTGTCTGTGTGATCAGTTTGATCGATCGAATCGCATCGTCGTTTCCCGGAATAGGAAAATCGATCAGATCGGGATCGGCGTTGGTATCGACCAGTCCGATCACCGGAATCTTCAGTCGATTAGCCTCCCGCACGGCGAGATGCTCCTTTTTCGTATCCACAACGAACAGGGCACCAGGAAGCTGCCTCATTTCCACTACGCCGGAAATGACCTTTTCGAGTTTGGCCGCCTTCTTCTCCATGGAGAGCGCCTCTTTCTTGGAGAACTTGGCAAAATCCCCATCTTCGCGCATCTTGACGAGGTTTTCATAGTAGTCGGCGCGTTTCCGGATGGTCTGAAAGTTGGTCAACATGCCGCCGAACCAGCGTTCGTTGACATAGTGCATGCCGCAGCTCTTGGCACATTCCGTGATGATGTCTTTCGCCTGGCGTTTTGTTCCGACGAACAAAACGGAACGGCCGGCGCGAACTACCTTGCGCACCTCGTCGCAGGCGTTCTGTACCGCTTGCTGCGTCTTGACGAGGTCGATGATGTAGATCTTGTTCCGCTCGATAAAGATGTAAGGCTTCATCTTAGGGTTCCAGCGGCTGGTCTGGTGGCCGAAGTGAACTCCGGCGTCTAGCAGATCTTTGATTTCAACTTCAGGCAAAGAACTATTTCCTCCTGCTTACGGGTTGTGACCTTTTACGGTTCACACCCTCATGGGTTTTACCTCCACCCCCGTCATCTCTTCCGCCACCCCTGAGGGACCCGGCATCAGATCGGAAGGTGTGTGTAGTGTCGGCCCGACGGGCGATTTACCGCTTCGAGAACTGGAAGCGTTTTCTCGCACCGGCAAGGCCGTATTTTTTCCGCTCTTTTTCTCGCGCATCTCGAGTGAGAAGACCGGCCGAGCGAAAGGCCTTCCTCTGGGACTCGTCGCTCTGCACAATCGCGCGGGCTACGCCGAGACGGATCGCGCCCGCCTGGCCTGTGACGCCCCCGCCCCGGACCTTGGCGACAAGATCGTATGAGTCGGCGAGACCGGCGAGCTGGAACGGTTCTTCAACATGCTGAAGAAGAGCATGTCGACAGAAGTACTCGGCCATGGTCCGACCGTTTACTGTCCGTTTGCCAGTCCCCGGGATGAGCTGTACACGAGCGGTCGATGATTTCCTTCGCCCGGTCGCGTCGTATGACGGCGCCTTTTCCAAATCGTCTAACCTCCTCTCCCCGACGGGGAGAATCTCTACACGGACAAAGATTCCGGTTTCTGTGCTTCGTGTGGATGGGTGGGACCGGCGTACACGTGGAGCTTGCGAAGAAGCGCGCGTCCGAGACGGTTCTTGGGAAGCATGCCTTTCACCGCCTGAATGATCACCCTCTCCGGCGCTCTCTCCATCATTACCTCGTAGGGAACCTTCTTGGCGCCCCCGTGGTATCCGGAGTGGCTATGGTAGTACTTGTACTCGGATTTCGTACCCGACACCGCTACCTTCGATGCATTTACGACAATCACATTGTCGCCAACATCATCGTGCGGGGTGAACATCGGCGAATCCTTGCCTCGGAGCTTGCGGGCCACTTTCGTGGCAAGCCGCCCGAGGATTTTCTCCTCCGCGTCGACCACAAGCCACCTCTCCGGGGTCTCTTTTTTCGTGAACATTGTCGTTTTCAAGGCGCGAGGCCCTCCTTGTTGCGGCCCCTAGCGAGACCGAGCGCAACCAAACATAACAGTGTAGAGCAAAAAGACCGGTTGTCAACGTTTTTTGCCCTCTGCGGCCACTGTGGGCCGAATCCCCCAAGAAAGTGATCATAGTCGATTCAGAGCGTTTCCGCCAGCCTGCAACTCCCGGCCCACTAACGGCGCCGGCACGTTCGGCCGGAGGCTCCGTGGGTTCAAGGGACTCTCCGGTCACTCTCCGAACAGGTCAGGGAGTGTTCTTTCATAGGGAGGTCGGATGATCCCCTTCTCCGTGATGAAACCGGCCACATATTGAGCAGGGGTAACATCGAACGCAGGATTCCACGCTTCGACACCGTCCGGCGCGAGGAGTCGGCCTCCCGGTTGGACTACCTCCCTTCCGTCCCGTTGTTCGATCGGGATCTCCGCTCCACTCTTGAGAGAAAGATCGAAGGTCGATGAAGGGGCAGCCACATAGAAGGGAATGTCATGCGCCCGGGCCGCGAGTGCCACTCCGTATGTCCCGATCTTGTTGGCCACATCCCCGTTCCCGGCCACTCGATCGGTTCCGACTATGACAATGTCGACTTTGCCTGATGCAAGCAAGGATGCCGAGGCACCATCACAGAGAACGCGGACAGGGATGCCCGCTCGGGAAAGCTCCCATGCCGTCAGCCGTGAACCTTGCCAGAGAGGCCTGGTTTCGTCGGCAAAGACTTCGAATCGCCGTCCCATTTCCCAGGCCCGATAGAGAGGGGCCAGCGCCGTTCCGATTCCGGCCGTGGCAAGGGCCCCGGCGTTACAGTGAGTCAGGATCCCTCCCCCTTCCGGAACAAGGGACGCTCCCGCATCACCGATCCCGTCACAGAGAGAGCGATCTTCTTCGTCGATACGGGTCGCTTCTTCCAGCAGTCTATCTTGGAGATCGTGGGGCCCGGCCGATTCAGGTAAATCACGGACAACGCGGGAACATCTGTCCAGCGCCCATCTCAAGTTATGTGCTGTCGGTCTTGTCGCATCGATCGCCGCCATGTTGGATTCCAATCCTGCCAGGAAGGCCGCCCTGTCTGCAGGGGCATCATTCTTCATGGCGAGAGCAAGCGTATAACCTGCCATGACTCCGATCGCCGGCGCCCCTCTCACGCGGAGTGCCCGGATCGCCTCAGACGCTTCCGAAAGAGTATGGCAGTCCTTGTAGGTCAGTTCGCCCGGCAACAGTGTCTGATCGAGAACACGCACGGCGCTTCCGGTCCACTCGACCGTCTTCGGAAGGTCCATGGTCACTCTCCCATCACCTGGATGACAACATCGCGGGACCTCGGCTTATTGTCGCAGTCACAGACCACGATCTGCTGCCACGTTCCCAATATGATCCGTCCGGATTCGAATGGAACCGACAGAGAAGGGCCGAGCCAGGCAGCCCGTACATGGGAATAACCGTTTCCGTCTCCCCATGCTTCATTGTGGGCATAGCGAATCTCTTTGGGTGCCGCCCTTTCGAGTGCATCACGTAGATCCTGGACCGCCCCCGGCTCATACTCGATAGTCGTGACCGCTCCGGTCGAACCGGGAATGAACACGTTCACGATACCTGAGTGAAGGCCGCTTGCCGACACCGTCCGGCGGACGGAGTCCGTAATATCGAAGATCTCGTCCTTACCTTCCGAGTCAAGGACGATCGTTTCGGTTTGAATCGTCATCATTCGCTTCCCTTCGAGTCCGGTACAAGAATCTCTCTCAGCATATTGCCCAGGCGATGGAGCGGAAGGCCGACCACATTGAAATAGCACCCTTCGATCCGTTCGACAAAGAGGCCGGCCATTCCCTGAATGCCGTATCCTCCCGCCTTGTCGTAGGGCTCGTCCGTCGAAAGATAACCATCGATCTCTCCGGGATCGATGGTGCGGAAGTAAACTCTGGTTGTTTCCGCTTCGACACGAGTCCGCCCGTTTTCCCGGTCCACCACGCAGAGTCCGGTGATGACCAGGCTCACTTTTCCTGACAACCTCTCGAGCATCCCCCTGGCCTCGTCCGTGCTGCTCGGTTTACCGAGGATCTGGCCGTCGGCGACCACCAGTGTATCAGCGGTGAGCAGGATACGAGTCTCTCCGGCGCTCCCCGCCGCCATCGCTTTCCGACGGGCGAGATCGCATACTACTTCTTCCGGCGTCCCCGCAACCCCTGTCTCATCGGTGTGGCCTGTCGGGATGATCCGGAACGGGATCCCCGCCTCTTTCAGCACTTCCGCCCGGCGAGGGGACCTGGATGCCAGGCCGATCGGGCCGGGCAGGGATCGGAGAACCGGATGAATCACTTTCACAACTATTTCAAGTCTCCAATATGAAAGTAACCGGGCCATCGTTCGCCAGACGGACCTGCATGAGGGCACCAAAAGAACCCGTTTCGACATGGATACCTTTATCGCGGAGCGCCTCGACAAAGTAATCGAATAGCGGTTCAGCCACATCGGGAGGAGCGGCGTGGCTCAGACTGGGGCGCCGACCCTTTCGGCAGTCTCCATAGAGGGTGAACTGGGATACGGCGAGGACGCTTCCCCCCTCTTCAGCGACGGAGCGATCGAAGTGACCTGACTCTCCGGCGAACACGTGGAGACTGGTGCATTTGGCCGCCATCTTCTCGATCGTGGCGCGCGAATCATCCCGGCCCACAGCGGCCAGCAACAATACTCCCATGCCGATCGCGCCGACAACTCGGCCATCTACGACAACCGAAGCCTCCGAGACCCTTTGCAGTATAACTCGCATGCGCCACCTTCTCCCATTCAAGGTCTGACCGACTACCGAAAGGTAGAGGAGCGGGCATTTCCAGTCAAATCGTTCGATTCCGGGGCAGGGCAGTCATCCCGCCTAAAGCATCTGGTGACAAAGGGGGAGATAACATTTGTGAATTTAAGATGGAGTACGTCAGTCGTGCGATCTGGGGAGAATCACATTCAAACCCCGTGATCTCTCCGGGTGTCTCGAATGAGCGCTTGTTTCAATTGCCGCCGAGGGTTTTGTAGAGTGAAAAACTGGTCCCGGGGGGATCGGAAACATCAATTTCGAGGCGATCGGTAAGCTGCTTCATCAGGAAAATGCCGTACCCCCCTTCATGGGCCTCGGAGAGATCCGGCTCCGTGTAATCGAACACGGGAAATGAAGTTCCCCAGTCACGGATGTGGATCCCGATGTGGTGATCCGTAACGGAGGAGCTGAGCTGGATCCTGCCATCCGGCTCCATCCCGTACGCATGCTTCACGCAGTTGGTGAACGCCTCCCCCACCGCCATCAGAAGATCAGACAGTGCTTCCTGGGAGAGCCCGGACTGTCGGCCGACTTTCTGAACCCACTTTCTGACCTCCGCGAGCCACTTCAACTCGCTCGTCAGTAAGAGTGGTCCGGTATCGACAGGAGCGGTCTCAGGAGACCGCGTGAAATCGTTCACAAGCCGCCTCACAGTTTTCCTGGATATCGAAAACCTGGTCCAGTCTTGTCAACTCGAGAACCTTGGCCACCTCCGGTGAAAGAGCGGAAAGCTTGAGGTCGCCACCACTGTTCCGAGTGGACTTAAGGTGTTTGACGAATGCGCCCAGGCCCGAACTATCGATGTACTCGAGTCCTCCGAGTTCGAGAACGAAACGTGTCGTACCGCTATTCTCTTCTTTCTCGAAGAGGTCAAGAAGGTGTTCGACGTTTTCGGCGTCCAGCTCTCCTGTAATCGAGATGGCGAGGACGTCATCATACCTTGTGCATTTGAGTTCCATTACTCCCCCCACGTAATTCTTTCTACGAATCGATCAGCCGGATCGAAGAAATTCGATTCCTACCTATTATTATCGGGTGAGGGGAGACCTTGCTTGATTGATCTTCTGTAGGACTCTTACCGAAGTATCTGTAGGAGTGCCAGATTGTGCTGATTCGAACCGTTTCGATGACTATAGAGGGAGGTGCTCATACACTTCGTACATGGTGGCCTTCTGTCGATGGAGGCGGGCGGAACGCCGTCGCTCAGCAGCTCATCCACAGCCGAACCGTAGAGATCGAGCATGGGGCGCCCCCGCGGCCCCTCCGAGAACCGGGGAGGTCGCGTGAATCCCCCGATGACTTCCTTCCCTACTTCATAGCAGCAGGGGCCGATTGATGGTCCGATCCAGACGGTAAGGCCTTCCGGCCCCCCGCCGAGGTCTGAGAGAGTCCGGATGGTCCTGGTCAGGATACCGGAGGCGAGTCCCCGCCATCCGGCATGAACGAGAGCGATCAATCGGGGTTTTTCGTGGGCGAAATAGACGGGGAGGCAGTCAGCCACCAGAATGCGAAGTACGAGTCCGGGGCTCCCGGTGACAGTTCCGTCGGCCTTTCGCTGTTCGTCTGGCGGGTCAAACTCGGACGCCGGCAGCACCAGTAGATCGGTTTCATGCACCTGGCGGATCGATATGATATGGCTGGCGCCTGCGCGCAGCCATTGGGCAGCGACATCGCTATCGACGGGAGCGGGATCTCTCCTGTTCTTAGGCCGGCCGATCAGCCTGTGCCGGAGCCAGGGAATTCGATCCTGAAGGGGTGAAGAAAAGTTGTGGTAGAGGTTCATCGTGGAAGGGGCGCGTTCCCCGTCGTGTTCAGATGAGCTCACGTCGCTCGACACCTGTCACACCACGCACCTTCTTGATCGCGCTCTGCACCTTGGCAAGATGATCGAGGCTCGATATTTCAACGATGAAAGTACCGAGGGCGTCAGTCTCTTCTGAGGTCATATCAGCACTCCGGATGTTCGTCTTTATCTTTCCGATCGCACGGGCGATGTCACCCAGGAGGCTGTGACGATCAGCGGCGAAAACGACCAGTTTGACGGGGAATGTCTGTCCCCGATCCACATCCCAATCGACGGGGACGAGCCGGTTCTCTTCCACCCGTTCCGATGACGCGTTCGGGCACTCATGCTTATGAATCGAGACACCCCGGCCACGAGTGATGATTCCGGTGATGCGATCCCCCGGCAACGGCTGACAGCAGTTAGCGAAACGGATCATCAGGTTATCGACCCCCTGCAGGCGAACGCCCCGGACGGAGCGGCGGGTCAAGTCGATGATCTTCTCGAGGGAGAGCGGATCTTCTGCGGGAATTTCAGGTTGGGGAGTCTTCGTCTTCAAACGGGATGCGACAGTCTTGGCGGTGAGGTCTCCCCTGCCGACTGCGGCGATCAGCTGATCCGGTGATTGGTATCCAAGGGGCTCGCAGAGCGGTTTCAGTACCTTTTCCAGATTCCCCTGAATGCCCGCGTAGCGGAATTCCCTCTCCAGCATTTCCTTGCCGGTCTGAGTCGCCTGCTCCTTGTTTGCCTGACGAAGCCACCGCCGGATCTTGCTTCGGGCTCCGGAGGTTCGTACGAATTCGAGCCAGTCCTGTGTGGGGCGAGCCGATTTGGATGTGATTATTTCGACAGTCTCGCCATTTTTCAACTCACATCGGATCGGAACGATCTGACCGTTCACTCGCGCGCCGACACACCTGAACCCGACCTCCGTATGAACATCGAACGCAAAATCGAGCGCCGTCGCCCCTTTGGCAAGTCGTCTCAGGTCTCCCTGGGGCGTAAAGACGAATACCTCCTGCTGAAACAGGTCGGTCCGAAGGAGGTCGAGGAATTCCCCAGGGTCGGTATCCTTCTCCCAATCAAGGACCTGTCTGAGCCAGCCCATCCGTTCATCCAGCGCGCTGTCCGTTTTTCCCTTTTCTTTGTATTTCCAGTGCGCCGCGATCCCGTACTCCGAAGTGGCATGCATATCAAGAGTCCGGATCTGAATCTCCACCATCTCACCGCGCGGGCCGATCACGGTGGTGTGGAGAGACTGGTACATGTTTGATTTTGGGGTAGCGATAAAGTCTTTGATACGGTCATGAACGGGCGTGTATAGCGTGTGAATAATACCAAGTACGTGATAGCAGTCCTTCACGCTTTTCGTAACGACACGAATGGCGAGAAGATCATAAATCTCCTCCAGCGACTTGTCCTGGGTCTGCATTTTCCGCCAGATGCTGTAGAAGTGTTTGGGGCGACCGGTGATCTCAGCATCGATCTCGGCTTCCTCCAGCTTCTTCCGGAGCGGGGCATTGAACTCCTCAATATAGAGTTCCCGTTCCCTCCTTTTAGAATTGATCCCCTCGACAATCGCCTGGTACGGCTCTTCCTCCAGATACTTGAATGCCAGATCTTCGAGCTCCCACTTCATCTTGGCGATGCCGAATCGGTGAGCCAGGGGAGCGTAAATCTCGAGTGTTTCCCTGGAAATGCGCTCGATCTTACCATCGGGGAGATAGTGGAGAGTTCGCATGTTGTGGAGCCTGTCGGCGAGCTTGATCAGAATGACACGGATGTCTCGCGCCATACAAAGAAGCATTTTTCGGTAGTTCTCGGCGTGGGCCATTTCCGGAGACTTGTACTGGAGCTCGCCGATTTTGGTTACGGCATCGACAAGGTGGGCGACTTCCTCTCCGAATTCGGTTTGAATATCCCCGATACTGAGGTCCGTGTCTTCCACCGTATCGTGAAGGAGTCCGGCTGCGATCGTCACCGAGTCCAATTTTAAATCATCGAGAATACGGGCGACCTCGAGGGCGTGGCGGATGAACGGCTCTCCGGACTTCCTTGTCTGGCCGACATGGTGGTCTCGTGAAAACGCAAAGGCATGGTTCAGGAGTTCGCGATCGAGCCCGAGCCGATCAAGAAAGTCAATTTCGGGAACTAGGGGAACAGGCTCCATCGAATCTGCATCCATCAGACCGTGACTCGAGCCGGTCTCACACCTTTGATATTCAATTGAAGGCGGCTCTCTTCCCCCCAGCGATTTTCCTCCAGTGTGAACGCGAGATCCAGACGGGGATGGCGGCCCCATTCCGCTGCCTTGTCATGACCGACTTGGAATGCGATCGCATCCAGGGCAACACCCCCCTGAGAGGCCAGAAACTTGACGTGATTTCTGCCGACCCGCCGAAATCCTGTGGGGGCGGAGACTTCCGCGGCGAGAAGAACAGGCTTCTCGTTGCCGGAACCGAACGGGCTCATCCGATCGATCAGGCTGAGCAGGCTCCAGTCACACTCTCGGAGTGAGACCTCAGCGTCCACCGTTATGCGGCCCACCGGCTCGAGATTGGGGCGGGCTTCTAGATAGAGTTCCTGAAAACGATCACGGAATGCCGAAATATTTTCCTCTTTGATGACCAGTCCGGCGGCGAGCGCATGCCCGCCCGCCTGGATCAGCAGATCCGAACAGCGGTCGAGCATTTCATGAAGACGGAAACCGGGGACACTTCGGGCACTCCCCCGACCCACCCCATCGTTGAGGGCGATGAGAATCGCCGGGCAGTGATACCGTTCCTTGATACGGGAAGCGACGATTCCGATCACACCCGCATGCCAATCATCGGAGGCGAGTACGACCCCGGGGGGCTCCTCCTGACCTTGCAATTCGCTGAGCGCTTCTTTGAAAATCCGAAGATCCAGTGCCTGCCGCTCTTTGTTGGTGCGATCGAGTTCATTGGCGCGGCGGCGCGCCAGATCGTCGGAATGCGTCGTGAGGAGTTCGAACGCGGGCCACGCGTCGCCCATTCTTCCCGCGGCGTTGATCCGCGGAGCGAGGCCGAAAGCGATCGACCCGTATCCAAGTGGCCGCCCGGTCAATCCGGTCACGTCGAGAAGATGCCGGAAACCACTCTTCCCCGTTCGCGCGAGCTGTTCGATCCCGTGATGGACCAGTACCCGGTTCTCCCCTCTTACAGGAGCGACGTCCGCAATGCTTCCCACAGCGACTAGATCGAGATCCTCGAGTAATATGCGGCGATCCTCACCGATTTTCTCCGCGACAGCGTCCGCCAGCTTCCATGCAAGCCCGACGCCGGCCAGATCCTTGAACGGATAAGTGCATTCCGTCCGTCTCGGATTGATCACCGCATGAGCAGCGGGGATTTCGGATTTAGGCTGGTGATGGTCGGTGATGATGCAATCGATACCGACCTCGGTGGCATGGGCCACTTCCTCGATGGCGGTGATTCCGCAATCAACCGTGATCAGCAGGGTCACTCCCTCCTCGTGGAATTCGTCGATGGCCGCTTTCGAAAGGCCATAGCCCCCGCCGAGGCGATTGGGAAGCTTGCTGTTTACAGGCGAACCGATTTTCTCGAAAAAGCGATGCAGAAGCGACGTACTGGTAACTCCGTCGACGTCAAAATCACCGAAAATCCCGATTTTTTCCTCCTGATCCATCGCCTTCACAATGCGATCAACCGCTCGGTCCATGTCATAGAGCTCGAAAGGACTGTGCAGATCATCGATCGCCGGGGTGAGAAAGCTCCTGGCGGCGGACGGGGAATGAATCCCCCGGTGCCAGAGGAGTCTGGCGAGCAGCTCGGGAATATCCATCTCCTGTACTAACGACTCGAGCTGAGGCCCTTCCGGCTCCTCTCTACATTTCCAGCTTGTACTCAATACCTACTCCTGCCGCCGGAGGTGGCGATCTGTTTTCATCCAGAATGGACAAGCGAAGCCGAGCGGTCCATAAGCCGGGTCCTGTTCGGAGCGCGCATGCGCCCCGCGGTGATCATTCATCTAGGCCACGAATTACTCCGCGGCTCAAGCAGCCAACCCGAGAATCAAACGAAGCGGGTCACTTCTCTTCTCCTATGCGGCCTTGCTCCGGATGGGGTTTACCTAGCCGCCTCCGTCACCGGAGGCGCTGGTGAGCTCTTACCTCACCGTTTCACCCTTGCCGGGAACAAGTCCCGGCGGTCTGTTTTCTGTGGCACTTTCCTTTAGGATCACTCCCACTGGGCGTTACCCAGCATCCTGCCCTGCGGAGCCCGGACTTTCCTCGCGCAGGAGATCGATCCCTGCGCGCGACCACCCGTCCCGCTCGGCTCGCTGTACTCACTCCATTATAGCTAGTATACAAGGAAATAGGGGGCGCGGTAGTAGAATCAGCGGCGGCGGCTGATCGCTTGTCCGGCGAGATGGTCGGCTCTCTGATTCTGCTCACGAGGGACATGAGATACCGTAAATCGGAGCCCGGAGAGCTTCTTCTTCACAGCCTGATGGAGCGGCTTCAGATGGGGACTCTTCACTCTATAGGTACCGAGTATCTGCTTAACCAGTAGTTCGCTGTCCATCCGAATATCGACATGTGTACATTTCAGCAGGATACAACGATCGATTCCGGCGAGGAGCGCCCGATACTCGGCCACATTGTTTGTCGCTTCGCCAAAGTACTCACTGAAGGAATCGATCTCCGTGCCACTCTCATCGAGAACGATCCCCCCCCCTCCCGACGGCCCCGGATTACCGGAAGATCCTCCATCCGTGTAGAGGGTGTAACGTGCCGATCCCTTTGCCCGCGTTCCTGCGGCGCTCCCCTTTCCCGTTGCACCCTTCGATTTCTGCCGGCCAGAAGAAGGGGCCAGACTGTGGCGAAGCCGATCCACCGCGTCAGTGCCGAACTCCTCAGCCAGATCGGCCCATACGGAATGGTCGATCAGGGCATGGAGGAGATCCTCGTCATTCCCGCTTATTCTGCCCACAAAAGTATCCTCCCGCAGCCCTCACAGGTGACGAGGCTATCAAGCTTCCTGACTTCGATGATCCGCTGTGCCGGCAGGGCACGGTAGCAGATTTCGCATGCATCCCTTTCGATTCTGGAGACAGCGATTCCCCCGGCCCTTGATCGAATCGATTCGTATGGCCGTAGGATGGCCGGTTCGATGCCGATTTGTGCCCGCTTCCGTTCATCTTCAAGAATGGCGAGATCGCTCTTGAGTTCGACCATGCTCTGTTCGCAGTCAGCCCGTCCCGTGCGGAGCGCTTCTTCCGCCCGGCGAAGTTCCTTTTCGAGGGTCCCTCGCTCCTCATCGAGGTGCTCGAGCGCTTCCATGGACAAGAGAATTTTTTCCTCCATGTCCGAGCTCTTTCCATAGAGATGTTCGATTTCCCGTTCCAGCGCCGCGTATTGCTCATTCGTCTTCACGGCTACGAGCTGGCCGTTCAGTTTCCCGGTCTCGTCAGAGATCGATTTCAATTCCAACTCATCTTTATCACGGGCGATCGTCATGCTTTTTATCGATTCGGCGTTCTGCTCGGCCTCCGTTTGCGTGTCGCTGAGCGATTTCTGAAGCGATTCGATCTCGGCAGGAATGGCATCGAGATCCTTCCTGGCATCCAGGATGCGCAGGTCAACGACATGGAGACCCAGGAGAGCGCGGATGTCCTCTTTCATCTGATCATCTCCGCCGGCAGCCCGCAAGAGGCGGCCATGATGCGGGACATAAGAAAGCCCCCTCCCGTGGGCAGGGGGAATGATCCGGGGGAACTACTGCAAAGAGACGAGAACAATGGTGGGCGATACTGGATTTGAACCAGTGACCTTCCGCGTGTGAGGCGGACGCTCTAAACCGCTGAGCTAATCGCCCGATCACCCATCCCGCTCCATATATCCTGGATTTGGGCCCACCAGGACTCGAACCTGGGACCAGCTGATTATGAGTCAGATGCTCTAACCGACTGAGCTATGGGCCCGCTCCTCTTAAGGAACTTCGACATACCCTTTAAGCTTACGACTCCGGCTCGGGTGGCGCAGTTTTTTCAGCGCCTTCGCTTCGATCTGGCGAACACGCTCGCGGGTCACATTAAAAATACTTCCCACTTCCTCAAGAGTGCGCGGGCAACCGTCGCCAAGGCCGAATCGCAGGCGGATCACCTTTTCTTCCCGCTTCGTCAAAGTGCTGAGAACACTTCCCATCTGCTCCTGCAACATGACGAACGCGGCCGAATGCGCCGGGGAGACTACTTTGGTGTCCTCGATGAAGTCGCCGAGATTGGAGTCCTCGTCTTCGCCGATCGGTCGATCGAGCGAAATCGGCTCCTGGGCGGCTTTGAGCACCGACTTGATCTTGTCCACCGGAAGATCCAGTTTCCTGGCAATCTCTTCAGGTAGCGGCTCCCGGCCATATTCCTGAACGAGACGCCGCGAGGTGCGGATCACCTTATTGATCGCCTCGATCATGTGGACGGGAACGCGGATGGTCCGAGCCTGATCGGCTATTGCGCGGGTGATCGCCTGCCGGATCCACCAGGTCGCGTATGTGCTGAACTTATAACCCTTCCGGTAATCGAATTTATCGACGGCCCTCATTAGACCACTGTTGCCTTCCTGGATCAAGTCCAGAAACTCGAGGCCCCGGTTGGTATACCGCTTGGCAATCGAGATGACGAGGCGCACGTTCGCTTCGATCATTTCTCGTTTTGCTTCCGCCGTAATCCGCTCACCTTCAGCGATTCGCTGGAGAAGATCTTGAACCGTGTCATGGGAAAGGCGAACCTCGCTCTCGATCTGTCGAAGCTTCTTCTGCGCATTGCGAATTGTCCGCGAGCTGTCGATCACAAGCTCGGACGAAATGTTCATTGCCTTCGTCACTTCCGCCGCACCCTTCTTTGACGCGCGCGATTTCCTGGCGAGGGTGTGAATCTCCGTTGCCTCGAGATTCTTGCAGACACTTCTACAGTTGCAGATTTCCACATCGATCTGGCGCATCCGTTCCGATACGTACCGGATCTTGCGGAGGAGCTTCTTGCCGAGACGTGGCTGAAGCTTGATTTTCTGGATGCCGAGCGCGCGCTTCTTCACGGCATCAGTCCAGACTTTCCCTTTAGTGACGGCCCTTGGTTTGACACCCCACTTCTTGTCCTCGATCTTCACGATCTTGTCGTTCAGCCGAATGATCTTCTGCACGTGGCGGACAATTTTCTGCCGCACTTTCTGGGTGGGGTGCTGGGGGCCCCAATCAGGGTCATCGATCTGAATGTGGTCTTCCAGGCGAAATTTAGGATCCTCGATCCGTCCGAGAAGGTCCAAAACTTCGGCATAGGTCGTCGTGCTCGAAAAGAGTGTCGAGGTGACAAGGTGGATGCCTTCCTCGATCCGCTTGGCGATCGTCACCTCGCCGCTTCGATCAAGCAAAGGCACACGGCCCATTTCGCGGAGATACATACGAACAGGGTCGTCATAGCGGACTGCTGCGGCGGCCGAACTGGACGAGGCCTCTTTCGCCTTCGCCTTCTGAGCCCTCAGGAGCGCCCGCTTCCGGATTCCCTCCTCGACCGTATCGACGACATCCACGTTCATCTTCCCGAAAACGGCGTACAGATCGTCCATCTCGTCGAGCGAAGCATTATCATCGAGTGAATCATTCACCTGGTCGTGAGTGATATACCCCTGTCTCTTCGCCATGCTCTTCAGCTTGGCGAAACTGCTGGACTTGGCGAAAGAGGACATCGTTTTTTTCTTCCTCGTCACCTTCTTCTTCGTCGTCTTCTTTTTTGTAGGCGCTTTCTTCGTCGTCATTCCGGCGATTCACTCCTTTCCCCTGCAACGATCTCCGCCCCATCGGAATCGCCTCGAACGGCGTAGGCGATGCGGCGCCTCTGTGCGGCGAGGCGCTTCCGCTCATCGAGCAGGCGGGAGCACGCTTCGGAGTCGTTCCGCTCTTCTGCGTCCCTCAGCTCTTCATGGAGCGAACGGCTCCTTTGCTCGATGGCCTCTCCACGTACGCATGCGATATAATCGTGTAGCACGGTCACTGGATCTTCCCAATCAGTCGACTCGATTCTGAGTCGCGCGAATGCTTCGTCCACACCGGTGAGGGTCAGCACCGTCTGAGACGGTTCCACCCCACTCTCCATACATTCGTACAGCGCTTTGAGGAGCTTTCGAGCAGGTATATCCTGCACATCCCCTGGCTGTACGGCCTTACGAATCACCGGGAGGAGATCAGGGTTCTCAAACCCAAGGTAGGCAATTCCTCGCTGTGCATCAAGTAGCCGCTTCCGCGGGCCCGGTGCATGGAGTACCCCTTTCATCGGTTTGACCGCCTCGCTCCGTCGAAGACTCCGAATCTCCCGGTAGAGAACCTCCTCAGCGATTCCAGTCCGCTTCTGTGCATCCTGGAGAAAAAGGTTCAAACGAATTTCGTCCTTTACGGACGCAAAAACTTCGATCAGCGATCGAATCGCCTCTTCCCGCCCTCCTCCGAAAGGAAACCGAAGGACGAATGGCACAAGCCCCTCGGCGGAGTCGAGCCGGGAAAGAAGCTCGTCCGGGCCTTTATCCCTCAAGAGTTCATCAGGATCAACACCTCGGGGAAGTGTGGCTACCTGAGCGGTGATCCCCTCCCCCGAGAGAACGGCAAGCGATCGAAGGGTAGCCCGCATACCCGCCTCGTCTCCGTCAAACAGCAGTACCACACGGTCCGCATGATTCCCGATCAGGCGTGCCTGGGCCGGTGTGAGCGCGGTTCCAAGCGGGGCCACCCCTGTACGGATGCCGTGTTGCCACAAGGCGAGGAGGTCGGTGTACCCTTCCACCAGAACAGCCCGTCCATTCCGGTGAATCTCCCCTTTCGTGTGAGAGAGTCCGTAGAGCGCTTCTCCCTTCCGAAAGAGTGCGGTCTCCGGGGAATTGAGGTACTTCGGCTCCCCGTCACCAAGAATACGTCCGCCGAAGCCGATCGTGCGGGAGGAAGTATCCTCAATAGGAAACATCAGCCGCCCGCGGAATCGATCGTAGGGAGTCTTCCCTTCTTTCGGGATGAGGAGCCCCGTTTCCACGAGGGCACTGTCGCTGATTCCCTTGCGATGAGCGAGTTCACGGAGACGCCGCCATTCATCAGGAGCCCACCCGATGGCAAATTCCTCCACCGTTTGATCATTGATGCCCCGATCATTCAAATAGCGACGAACACCTTCACCTTCCGGGGAGCGAAGCTTCATCTGGAAGTAGCTCCTGGCGAACATCAGGACACGAAACCACTCTTCCCGCTCACCATGCTTCGCCTGATCCCAGGTAGACTCGAGCTGGATACCGGCACGTGCCGCGAGAGTCCTCAGCGCTTCCGCGAAACCTACGCCGTCCATCTCCATCACGAAGCGGAATACGTCCCCTCCTTTGCTGCAACCAAAGCAGTGATACGTCTGGCGGTCGGGGCTTACGATGAAAGAGGGGGTCTTTTCCTTATGAAAGGGGCAGAGTCCCTTGAAATTCTTTCCCGCTTTGCGGAGACGAACATAACCGCCGACGACCGCGGCAATGTCATTGCCCTCCCGCACCCGCTCAACGTTGTCGTTCGGATCTCTCTGCATCAATCGTTCATCTCCGCCACGCTTGCTCCCCGGCCGTGTGCCAGTTCGAATCGCCTGATTCGGGGATCGCATCGGAGCATCACTCCCACTTCCCTCCTGAGAACCCCCGTACCGATGCCGTGAATGATTTCGACAGTGGACGCGCCGGAGAGGACAGCGTCGTCAAGAAACTTGTCGACTTCGTCGCGTGCTTCTTCCGCTGTCATCCCTCGAAGATCGAGTTGAAGCCGGACTGTCTTGGCAGGCAGAGAGTGGGATACCGGCTTCGCCTTCCTTTTGCCCACATCCCGAGCGGGCGAAAGATCAGTCGAATCGATCTCCAACCGGATTCCACCGGTCTCCACGTAGTACCGACCGGCCCGATTTCCTTCTTCCACAATGAATCCTGTCTTCTCCATCGAGGCGATACGAACGGCCTGGCCGATGTGAAGAATGTCGCCGGTGTCTCCCGGCGTTTCGTCGGTCCCTTCCAATTCATCGAGCCTTGCTCTCAGATTGCGCCGCTCCCTCTCGATTTCCTGGCGGGCACTCCTGATACTCTCTCTCTCGCCCCCCTGCTCCCGGATCTCTTTCACATGACGCTCGACGAGAGCCCTCGATTCATCCAGATAACGCTTGGCTTCACCGAGTGCCTTCGCTTTCAATTCTCGTCTGTCGGAGCGAAGCATCCTTTCCCTCGAAACGAGATCGATCCGTTCCTGTTCTATATCCGCCTGATCCCGGCTGAGCTCTTCCAGCCGCCAGTCCATCTCGGCACCCCGGGATTTCAGATCGGCCAGCAGCTTCCCCATTTCCATCTCCGAAGATCCCAGGTTCTCCCGAGCTCGTTGGATCAGCTTCGGATCGACACCCAGCCGCTCTGCTATGGAAAGGGCATGACTCGTACCAGGTAGTCCGACGTCGAGTCGGTACGTGGGGCAGAGCGCGTTCCGATCGAACGCCATCGAAGCATTGGACATCCCGCCTGTGTCGTGAACGAAGACCTTGAGTGAGCCGAGATGAGTCGTGACGAGCGAGGTTACGCCACGCGCATGGAGTTCCTCGAGAAGTGCCATCGCCAATGCCGAACCCTCTGCAGGGTCGGTTCCCGCCCCGATTTCATCGAGCAGGACCAGTGAGTTCTCCCCCGCTTCTCGCAGGATCGCAACCACCTGTTCGAGGTGGGCTGAAAAGCTGGACAGGCTCCTGTCGATCGATTGCTCGTCACCGATGTCGGCATGGACGCTATCGAAGAGAGGAAGCCGTGTACCGGCCCCGGCCGGAATAGCCAGTCCGGACTGAGCCATCAGCACGAAAAGTCCGAGAGTCTTGAGCGCCACAGTTTTGCCACCTGTATTGGGACCGGTCAATACGATGGAACGGATCCCGTCAGGATAGGAAAGATCGAGTGGAACGAGAGAGTCCTTGTCATTCGCAAGGGAGAGTGTCCGCTCGAGCAAAGGGTGCCTCCCCTGAACGATTTCGATCGTCCCTCCGATTCGAACTTCCGGAATCGTTCCCCGCCAGCCCCGGCAGGCGAGCCCTTTGGCCTGGAGAAAGTCGAGATCGGCGAGGATCTCCATGTTCCGGGAGAGTGCTCCGGCACATTCCCTCACTCTTGATGTCAATTTTTGGAGAACCTTTCGAATCTCGCGACTCTCCTCCTGGTGAAGACGGGCCAGTGCGTTATTTCGACCTACGGTTTCGATCGGCTCAATAAAAACGGTCGCCCCCGACCCGGAGTGATCGTGAACGATTCCCTCGACAGAACCGCGTGCACCACCTTTCACGGGAAGGACGTATCGTCCGTTACGGAGAGTGATGATCGAATCCTGTAGAGATTTTTTCAGAGACAGTGTTTGGAGGTGGCGATCGAGAAGGGCCCGTACTTCCACTCGGGTCGCTTCGATTTCGCTTCGTACGGCGGCGAGGGCGTGGCTGGCGCTATCGAGTACCTCACCCTCCGGGCTGATAGCCCTGGCAATTGCCATCTGGAGAGGTTGGAGCGGTTCGAGACCGGATGCAAGGTCGGCCAGGCAATTGATTCCGTCTTTTTTCCTACTGAGGGCGGAGCTGGTGTCGTCCGCCGCACGGCTGGAGCGGAGGACCTGCAACAGTTGACCGGCATCGAGGGCGGCCCCATCCACTGAAGCGCGCGCGAGCAGACCGGTAAGATCGGCGGCACCTTCCAGTGGAAGGCGGCCGTCCCGTTCGAGAACTCCGATTACCTCACGCAAGAGGTCCTGAAGATCCCGGAGCACCCCCGCTGCAGCTACGGGCACCATGTTTTCTGCCAGCAGCGAGCCGGCGGGAGTTACGCACTTCTCCGTTACGAGTTCCACAATACGGTAAAACTCGAGCACTCCCAGAGCGTGTCGATCCATCAATTGATTTCCTGCCCTCGGACAGATGGGGACGGCTTCGTCAGTTACGAAATAATGAACGAATCCGTGAGGGTGTGCCGAGTCAGGAGTTCGGTAGGCTCAGCATAAGCTGGTAGCCTCGGTTCTGTAGGCAGCCTCGTGATCCGGACGATGGGGTAAGCTGTACCAAAACTCGCCCCATACTATGGATACTCAAGATCCTGAAAGAATATAGACTCAATTTCTTTTTCTGTCAATGATTGGTGTTTTCTTTCTTTTCCGGGCCATCTCGAAGCCTGTCTTTCTCGGGATCACCGGGCAGACAGAGGAGACGGGCGAGGGCGGCGGTGGATGCGGTGGAGGCTCGTAGGTTCCGTGGTCCGAGCGAAAAGGAAGATGCCCCTCGAGAGAGGACCAGTTCGATCTCTTCCGCTGTAAAGCCCCCCTCCGGTCCGATGAGAAGGAGCACGGTGCGCGCGTCTCCCCTGATCGGATTTTTTTCTCCGCCTGGATCGCCTATGAGAACCTGATCGAAGTCGTCCACCCGATCGAGCAAAGCACGCAAGCTGACCATCGGCTTGATCTCAGGTAGGCGGGCGGCCCGGGCCACCTTCATTGCGGAGAGGGCGATGCGGCCCCATCTTTTGCGGCGATGTTCCTCCCGCTCGGGCGAGGGTACGGCGACACTTCTTTCGGCCACCATTGGAATAAAGGCCGTGATGCCCATCTCGACCGCTCTCTCCAGTGCACCATCCAGCTCATTACCCTTGAGAAGGCCGGCGGCGAGAGTGACCTGAAGCCGGGGTTCCCTCTCGGAGTCGCGGCGGTCGATTACCACTCCGACCCAGCCGTCTTCCGTCAGATCCAGTCGGATCGAGGCGATCTGACCGATCCCGTTCACTCCTGTAACGATTGATCCCGACGGGAGACGGAGGACACGGACCAGGTGGTGCAGCTCATCAGGAGGGAGAGGGAATCGGTCCTTACAGAATTCTTCGGGAGGGACGAAGCAAAAGCGGTTCTTTGTATCCCGCTTCCCCATCTATCTCGCCGGCGGCTCGAAGAGGCCGGAGTCCCGCATGCTCTCGATCAGTTTTTTCTGGTCTCTCTTCAGCTTCTTGGGAACCCAGATGATTACTCTCACGAGGAAATCCCCTTTTCCCCGGCCACGAACATGGGGGATTCCCTTGTTGGAAAGGCGAAAAATCTTCCCGGCCACAGTCCCTCCGGGGATCGTCAGCCGAACCCGCTTATCGAGGGTCGGTATCTCCTCGCTTCCTCCCATGACAGCAGTATGATACGGAATCTCCAGATCGTAGAGAACATCATCGCCGTGTCGTTCCAGATAATCGTGGGGACGTTCCTCGATCATTACGATCAGATCGCCTCGCGGTCCCCCTCGAGGACCGACATTCCCCTTTTCGCGCAAAGGGATGTAGTTTCCGCTCGCCACCCCGGCCGGGATTCTTACTTTGATTTCCTCGGAGCGTTCGGATCGGCCGTCTCCCCGACATTGTTTGCATGGATTGGCGATCAATGTCCCCTCACCGTGGCAGGTCGGGCACTCTGTGACGTGGACAAACTGGCCGAGAAGGGATCGTTGCATCTGGCGTACACGGCCCTGCCCGCCGCATGTGCGACAGGAATCGGTCGTCGATCCGGGGGCGGCCCCGCTTCCATTGCAGGTGTCACAGGGGCCGAGCACTTTGACGCGGATCTTTTTCTCCACACCGGTTGCGACTTCTTCCAGGGTGAGCGCAAGCTTGATCTGCAGATCCGAACCCCGGGCAGGGCCACCCGACCCGGTACCGGCAGACTCCCCGAATATATCGCCGAGGCCTCCGAAGTCACGCATGAATGCCCTCAGGGCATCAGACATGTCGAACCCGCCCCCCCCACCACCAAAGCCGGCCCCAATACTCGGATCCATACCGGCATGACCGAACTGGTCATAGCGCGAACGCTTCTCTTCGTGCCGGAGAACCTCGTACGCTTCGGTCGCCTCTTTGAAGCTCTCCTCCGCGGCGTGGTCCCCCGGATTGCGGTCGGGATGGTACTTGAGCGCCAGCTTGCGGTACGCTTTCTTGATGACGTCCGTATCCGCTCCCCGGTCAATCCCGAGGATATCGTAGTAGTCGCGCTTAGCCATTCGCGGAGATTACTTCTTCTCTTCGGCTTCGTCGACCACTTCGAAATCAGCTTCCACTGCTTCCTCGGCATTGGAAGCGTTCCCGCCGCCGGCCGCGCCAGTCTTCGCATGAGTCGCGTCGGCGTCCCCCTCCGCCTGCTGAGCGGTCTGTTGCGCATAGACCTGTTCGGCAAGCTTGTGGGACGCCTTCTCGAGCGCCTCCATCTTACTCTTCATGAGTTCGACATCGCCCGCTTCAATCACCGTTTTCAGATCATTCGCCGCATCTTCGATCGACTTCCTCGTCTCGGCGTCGAGCTTCTCGCCATGCTCGCGGACAGTCTTCTCAACCGAGTAAACAAGCTGATCAGCGGAATTCCGTGTTTCCACCTGCTCTCGTTTGGCCTTGTCCGAGTCAGCATGGGCTTCCGCCTCATCCACCATCCGGCTCACTTCATTGTCGGCGAGCCCGCTTGAGGCCTGAATTTTGATCTTCTGCTCTTTGCCCGTACCAAGGTCCTTCGCGGAGACGTGGACGATACCGTTCGCGTCGATGTCGAATGTAACCTCGATCTGGGGCAGGCCTCGCGGCGCCGGCGGAATATCAGTCAGATCGAACCGCCCCAACGTGCGGTTATCCACCGACATGTCCCTCTCCCCTTGGAGGACGTGAATGCTCACCGCCGGTTGGTTGTCTGAAGCGGTCGAGAACGTCTGACTCTTTTTAGAGGGGATCGTCGTGTTCCGCTCGATCAGAGAGGTCATCACACCGCCGAGCGTCTCGATCCCGAGAGAAAGCGGGGTGACGTCGAGGAGCAGGACGTCTTTTACGTCACCGGCGAGAACGCCCCCCTGAATGGCTGCGCCGATAGCGACCACTTCGTCCGGGTTCACCCCCTTGTGAGGTTCCCTGCCGAAGAACTCCTTCACTTTCTCGACTACCGCCGGAATCCGAATCGATCCGCCGACCAGAATCACCTCATCGATATCATTGGCCGTCAGGCCGGCATCCGATAGTGCGTTCGCACAGGGTTTGACCGTGCGATCGATCAGATCGGCGGTAAGCTGTTCGAACTTTGCTCGCGTCAGAGTCAGATCGAGATGCTTAGGGCCGGAAGCATCGGCTGTGATAAACGGAAGGTTGATATCCGTCTTCAGTGTGGTCGACAGTTCGCACTTGGCCTTTTCAGAAGCCTCTTTCAGTCGTTGGAGCGCCATCTTGTCGGAACGGATGTCGATTCCCGATTCTTTCTGGAATTCGTCGGCCAGGTAGTTGATCACCTTATGGTCGAAGTCGTCTCCTCCGAGATGGGTGTCCCCGTTCGTCGATTTTACTTCGAAGACGCCGTCACCCAGTTCCAATATGGAAATGTCGAACGTACCGCCGCCGAGATCGAACACGGCGATTTTCTCATCCTTCTTCTTGTCGAGGCCATAGGCGAGCGCCGCCGCTGTCGGCTCATTGATGATGCGCTTCACGTCGAGGCCCGCAATTTTTCCGGCATCCTTCGTGGCCTGTCGCTGAGAGTCGTTGAAGTAGGCGGGAACCGTGATGACCGCTTCGGTTACCTCTTCCCCCAGGTAATCCTCCGCCGCTTTCTTCAGATACTGAAGCGTCATCGCCGAGATTTCCGGTGGTGCGTACTGATTCTCCGGACTTTTGATATGAATCCGCACATCGCCGTTCGCCGCTTCAACGAGATCGTAAGGGACCAGCTTCTGCTCTTCACTTACCTCGGAAATCTTTCGTCCCATGAATCGCTTGATCGATGAAATCGTGTTTTCCGGGTTCGTAATGGCCTGTCGTTTGGCTACCTGACCGACCAGGCGCTCACCATCTTTCGTAAACGCGACGATCGAAGGAGTAGTTCGCCCTCCCTCGGGATTGGGGATGACCTTCGCCTCCCCATCTTCAACAACGGCCACCACGGAGTTCGTGGTTCCGAGATCGATTCCAATTACCTTTCCCATATCTATGCCTCCTGATCGATAGTATCGTCGATACCGTTCGTATTTCGGTCATCGCCGTCCTTCTCGAACGGCGCGGGTGCCGATACGGATACTTGAGCCGTTCGGAGCACCTTTTCATGAATGGTGTACCCTCTTCGGATTACACCGACTACAATGTCCGGCTTGCTCCCCGGGGCGGGAATTGCGGCAAGCGCTTCCATCCGTGAAGGATCGAAGTCCTCTCCCAGTGACTCGAAGGGGCTTACCCCCCAGTCGGTGAGTTTCCTCAGGAATTTCTGATGAATCATCTTCACACCCTTCCGGACATCTTCTTCGTCGCCGTCGATGTGGTCCACCGCCCGGTCAAGATCGTCCAGAATTTCCAGAAAAGTGAGGATGACATTGTTCCGAATGGACTCTACTTCCCGCCGACGATCACGGGCCGCTCGCTTGCGGGTGTTTTCCAGTTCAGCCGCAGTCCGGAGCCAACGGTCCTTCAACTCCGAGTTCTGCCGCTCCAGATCCTTCGGATCATCGGAATCGACGGCACCCTCTGCTTCCTCAGTCTTTTCAGCGCCCACATCATCGGTCTCATCGCCGGGGGCGACAGTCTTCCCGTCCACAGCCTCATCAGCCTCGTCGGGGCGGCTATCCGATCGCTTTTTTCTCATTTTTATAAGGTCCTCTAGAGATCGATGGAAATTGTCATTGATTGCAGAATGCAAATTTCGTGCAAGGTCAGGAGGGATCAGAAAGGGAATGAGGAATTAAAGTCCTAGACTGACGGGAAACGCTTCGGGGGAGCCTCTGAAGCCCGTACAAGGGGGGCCGTCAATTGGCTGGCTATGCTGTCTGCGATTGACAACCAGCTTGGCAGGAGGGTGAAACTGCCGCCTGAGTCTGCCAGGAACCCCTCCTGTACCAGCCGCGAAGCTGTCATATTGACAGTTTGAGCCAATTCCGGCGGCAGATTCTCCAGGTATTCAGACAGACGAAAACCGCGAGAGAGACGAATTGCGAGCTCGATCCTTCCGGCAGCGTGGAGTGCGGGCGGGAGGGTGAGCCGCTCCACTTGGGGAGACTCCTCTTCTGCGAGTTGGTCACGGTATGCAGAGAATTGGACGTTCCGGAAAGTGCTCGGTCCTCGAGCCGTCAGAGATCCCGGCCCGAGTCCGAGTACGTCCCCCGAGTGGAAGATTCGAAGGATTCCACTCGATTCCTCACCGGGAACAGCAAAGTGGCTGATCTCATAGCGGGAGAGTCCCCCATCCTCCAGAATGAGCGAAAGAGAGTCGAACCGCTCGATCCAGGCTGACTCGGAGAGGGAGCCTTCCCGTGATTCGGTGAGTGCCACATGATTGGCGCCTGCCGCGAGTATGTCGCCAAGGGCCTTCTCCTCTTCTTCTTTGGATTTCCTATGATCAGCGAAAAGGAGATCAGCCGAAAGACGTTTTAATCCCGCCTTCCCGGCCTGATCGAGAACCTCGCATGTTTCAGGCGTTTCTCCGATCCTGATCGAGATGCGGGTCATCGGTCCCGGGAGTAATGGGAGAAGCCGGGAAAATTCGCCGAGGTTCGGTCCGATCTCAATCGTCTTCTCAGAGGGACTGCTGAATAAGAATCGGGAATCAACCCATCGGATCGTTTCGGAGAAGAGCCTGTCATTGGAAGGGCAGGAAGGGACTGATAGAAAGAGGTCAGTGAATGGAGGCCAGCTCTCCGACGCCAGGCGGCGTACGGCATATTCCTTTTCCAACAGATCGATCCAGAGAGAGTCTTCGGTAGATTCGGGGATGCGAAGGTAGAGGCCGCAACAGGAAGCGGGTGAGAACCCCGTGCTAGTCATCCCCGACCTTGAGAACCGCCAGAAACGCTTCCTGCGGGATCTGGACAGTGCCGACCTGTTTCATTCGGCGCTTCCCCTCTTTCTGCTTCTCCAGCAGTTTTCGCTTCCGCGTGATATCGCCACCATAACATTTCGCAATCACATCTTTTCGGAAAGCCGAAACAGTCTCCCTCGCGATCACTTTGCTTCCGACCGCAGCCTGGATCGCCACCTGATACATCTGGCGCGGAATCAGTTTCTTCAGTCGCTTCGTGAGCTGGCGGCCCCATGCATATGCCTTCTCCTGATGTACGATCACTGAAAGCGCATCGACCGGTTCGCCGTTCACGAGGATGTCGAGACGGACCATATCCGCCAGGGCGTATCCGGCATGGTCGTAGTCGTAAGACGCGAAACCGCGTGTCACCGATTGCAGACGGTCATAGAAGTAGAAGACGATTTCGGCAAGGGGGAGCTTGTACTGGAGAAGAACCCTGGTCGGCTCGAGATACTCCATGGAGACATGGACGCCCCGCTTCTCCTGAATGAGCTTGTTAATATTCCCCACATATTCGACAGGAACGATGATCTGCGCGTTCACGATCGGCTCTTCGATCGACTCGAAGTCACCACGGACGGGAAGAGAATGAGGATTGTCCACCATCATGACCGATCCGTCCGGCATGTTCACCCGAAAGACGACACTGGGCACCGTGCTGATGAGATTCAGCCCGTACTCCCTTTCCAGTCTCTCCTGAACGACTTCGAGATGCAGCATACCGAGAAAACCGCAGCGGAATCCGAAGCCGAGAGCTTCAGAGGTCTCCGCCTCATATGTGACTGCGGCATCGTTTAGCTGCAGTTTGTCAAGCGCGTCCCGCAGGAGATCGAAGTCTTTGTTATCGATCGGGTAGAGCCCGCTGAACACCATCGGTTTCGGCTCCTGGAAACCGGGCAGGCTCTCCACTTTCTCTTTGCCCTGATGCACTACCGTATCGCCTACTCTGGCGTCTTGAATCTTTTTGATGCTGGCGAGCATGTATCCCACGTCACCCGCCCGCAGTACATCCCTGGGGATCCGTCCAAGCCGGAAGATACCCACTTCATCGACAACGCATTCCCGTCTCGTAGAAAGAAAGCAGATTCGGTCACCCGCCCGCACGGTGCCGTTCATCACGCGCAAGTAGATGTTCACTCCGCGGAAGCGGTCGAACTCCGAGTCAAACACCAGCGCTTGAAGGGAGGAATCGGAACTACCCGCAGGGGGCGGGATTCTCTTTACCATCTTCTCGAGCAGATTATCCACACCCAGTCCGGTTTTGGCGCTGATCTCGAATATGTCTTCCGGATCATCCCCGGTAAGATCGGCGACAGCCATCCTGACATCTTCTGTCCGGGCGTTCGGCAGATCGACTTTGTTGAGCACAGGGATGATTTCCAGGTCATTTTCGAGGGCCAGATAGAAATTGGCGATCGTCTGCGCCTCGATTCCTTGCGCGGCATCGACAACCAGTAGCGCCGCCTCACATGCCTTCAGCGATCGAGAGACCTCATAGGAAAAGTCGACGTGGCCGGGAGTATCAATCAGATTCAGCGTCCAGGCGACTCCATCGGGAGATTGATAGTCAATGCTGATCGCGTGGGCCTTGATCGTGATCCCGCGCTCCCTCTCGAGATCCATACTGTCGAGCACCTGTTCCCGCATCTGACCATGCTTCAAGGTGCCGGTCGTTTCCAGTATCCGATCCGCGAGGGTCGACTTCCCATGGTCGATATGGGCAATGATACAGAAATTTCTGGTGTGAGAATCGTTGCCTCTCAACTGGCCACTCCTATCGAATCACCCGAAAGAAACGATTGAACCTGGGGATGAAAGTATCTTTGTTCAATGAGAAGTATAGAAACATGGCATGTCCCTTCACCCGTTTCTTGTCCAGAAATCCCCAGACCCGACTATCACTGCTCTGGTTTCGATTGTCACCGAGCATGAAGAGGTGCCCTTCGGGGACCACTTTCGGGCCCCAGTTACTTATCCGGGAATTGGGACCCTTGATGGCGACAAACTCCTCGTCGGTCATCTTCCCGTTAATCAGTACGTGATTGTCGCGAACAAGGACGGTGTCCCCCTCCACGGCAACACATCGTTTGATAAAATCATTGTCCTGGTGGGGAGCCCGGAAGACGATGATGTCCCCCCGTTTCGGGTCCCGGATTTTCGGCAGTCGCATTTCAGTCCCCGGAATGCGCGCGCCATATACAAACTTGTTCGCCACCAGAAAATCCCCGACCAGTAACGTATCCTCCATCGAACCGGAGGGAATCTGAAACGCCTGAACCACGAAGAACCGCAGAAAGAAAAATAGAATCGCGGCGACAAATACGGACTCCCCGTATTCCATGAAGAGACTTCGCCGGTGGGGTCCCGTCTGTTTCTTCTGCTGCCGGCGGCCGGTTTGGCGTCTCGCCATTATTCAATCCTTCCGGGCTAGAATCGGGCATGCAGCGCCAGAGCCGCTCCCCGATTATCCAGCGGGTCGATCTGCATGGTGATTCTGGTCACATCCTCCACTTCAGTGTCGAAACCGGCCATGTGGGCATCCACGTAGGCATCGATCACGGTATACAGGAGAAGGATGGACGACCACCAGACCATATCGTTACGAGTGGATCTATGATCGCCGAATTTACTCTGAAGATAAGCACGATCCCATTCCGAGGCGGTAGCGTCAAGCTCGTTCCGATAGAACCGGGACCGCCGCTCCGCTGTGAAGTAGCGAACCCCTATGTAAGTGCGCATACTGAACAGGATTGTCGCCTTCAGCCGGCTTCCGTTGTGGAGCTGCCCCCAACCGGGAAAAACGGCGGACCGAACGGATGACCAGAGGGGGGATGGAGCAGTTGAGGAGGATTCCTCCCCTGCAGCGAATACCATCCCTGGACACAGCTGTCCGAGTATCAGGAGGACTGTTCCCAGAAGAAGAACCAATACTTTCGGAGCCGCCCTGGGGGGATGAAGACTTGGCGGGAATGTGTGGGAATCGAACCCACCCCGGATGGGATTAGCACCCGGCAGAAGGATTTGAAGTCCTCGAGGCCCACCAGGACCTATCCACTCCCCCTTGGTTGAGACAAACACTACGTCAAACCATGAGGGCCACGGCGTCAATTTCGACGAGGGCACCCTTGGGGAGAGCACCCACCTGCACGCAGGATCTCGCGGGGGCCGATTCAGAAAAAAACCTGCCATAGATCTCATTCATTTCACCGAAGCAATCCATGTCGATAAGATAGACGGTTGTCTTCACGACCTGCTCCAGGGAAGAGCCGGAATCTTCGAGAAGGGCTGCCAGATTCTGCAGAACCCGATCGGTCTGTTCGCCCACAGTCACCCCGATCATCTCTCCGGTCGCCGGATCGAGGGGGATCTGGCCGGCGGTAAAAACAAAACCGTCAGAGCGGATGGCCTGGCTGTACGGTCCGACTGCCGCCGGGGCTCGTTTGGTACGGATCACCTCTTTCCCCACGTCATTCACTCCTACTCGACTGTCACGCTCTTCGCGAGGTTACGGGGTTGATCCACATCGCAGCCACGTTCAACAGCGATGTAGTAGGCAAGAAGCTGAAGAGGCACGACGGAAAGGAGAGGGGTAAGCGGTTCGATCGTCGCAGGAAGATAAAAAACATGTTCCGCCCACTGGGCCACTACGTCATCCCCCTCGGTGGCGAGAGCGATGATCCGTCCATTCCGTGATTCCACCTGCTGGATGTTGTTGATCACTTTTTCGAAGGCACTGTCCCGAAGCGCGATGAAGACTACCGGCATGTTTCGATCGATAAGGGCGATCGGGCCGTGCTTCATTTCGGCGGCCGGGTAACCCTCTGCATGAATATAGCTGATCTCCTTCAGTTTTAACGCCCCTTCAAGGGCGACGGGGAAATTGTAACCCCGGCCGAGGTAGAGAAAATTATTGTGCTTGTAATAGAGCTTGGCGATCTTCTCGATCTCATGGGCACGATCCAAAATTGATTGGACCTGATCGGGAATCCGCTTCAGCGCGCGGATAATGCGCCGTCCCTCCGCCTCTGACAAGTGACTGAGACGACCGAGGAGCAGGCTTAGGATCGTGAGCACAGTCACTTGAGACGTAAACGCCTTGGTAGATGCGACACCGATTTCGGGACCTGCGTGCGTGTAGATTCCCCCGTCTGACTCACGCGCGATTGTCGAGCCGACCACATTGCAGATACCGAGCGCCCTCGCGCCCCCCTTCTGCGCCTCCCGCATGGCCGCAAGAGTATCGGCGGTTTCGCCCGACTGACTGATCACGACGGCGAGATTATTATGGTCTATCACGGGACGGCGATAGCGGAATTCGGAAGCATATTCCACCTCGACAGGAATCCGCGCAAATTCCTCTATCATGTATTCGCCGATCAGCCCCGCGTGCCAGGATGTACCGCACCCCGTAATAATCACGCGGCTCAGGTCCTGGAGATTCTCCATCGGAATATTCAGGCCGCCTAGATGGGCCTTTCCTGTTTCATCGATCACGCGACCGGAGAATGAATCCCGAATCGTCCGGGGTTGCTCGAAGATCTCCTTCATCATGTAATGAGGGAAGCCACCTTTTTGAACCGCTTCCGCACTCCAGAGGATTTCCTCCGGCTTCCGGTGGACCCGCTTTCTTTCAAGCGTGGTCACCTCGATATTGTCAGCATCGACGACTACCATCTCTCGATCGTCCAGGTAGATGATCTGTCTTGTATGATCCAGAATGGCTGTGACGTCCGAGGCGATAAAATTCTCCCCCTCGCCTACACCCACTACAAGAGGGGAACCATTCCTGGCGCCCACGATCTTTCGGGGCTCCAGGCTGGACATTACGGCGATACCATAAGTGCCGCTCACCTCCAACAGAGCTTTCTGTACGGCGTCTTCGAGCGAATTCTTGTAGAAATAGTGAATGAGATGAGCGAGTACTTCCGTGTCGGAGTCTGAGCGAAACTCGAATCCTTCGCCGATCAGCCACTTCTTTAAAGTATAAAAGTTCTCGATAATGCCATTGTGAACGATGGCAATGGTCTCAGGAGTATCAAGGTGGGGGTGAGCGTTGATCTGAGAAGGGGCACCATGTGTTGCCCAGCGTGTATGCGCGATGCCACAGGTACCTTCCAGGGGCGTGCTTTTGAGAGTGCGCGCGAGCTCCGAGATCTTGCCGGCTACTTTTATGGTGGCCAGCTCATCTCCCTGCTGCATGGTGATTCCGGCGGAATCGTAGCCTCGGTACTCCAGCCTCCGAAGGCCTTCTACCAAGATGGGGCATGCGTCGCGATCGCCGATGTAAGCGATGATGCCGCACATAAGGATTGTCTCCTTGGTGTATTGGTCAGGGGAGGATGTCTGTCAGGCGCCGATCGCTTCGGACGCTGCTCGTTGGAGTCCCTCCGCCACTTTCCGGTCCGGGGCTTCCGTTAGAATGCGGACGACAGGCTCGGTATTGGAGGGGCGTACATGCACCCATCGATCCTTCCACGAGAGCCGAATGCCGTCAGTCGAGTCTTTATCGCACTTACCGAACCGCTCGATCAGAGAGGCCTCGAGACGTCCCTCGTCAAAGGTATCGGCCTTTACAACACTTTTCAGAATAACATATTGAGGAATCCGGGCCACCAGCTTTTCCAGAGAACGTTCCTCGGTCATGGCCATCAGAATCAACGCCATTCCGGTAGACGCGTCCCGCATCGGATGAACATCGGGGAACATGACCCCGCCGTTCCCCTCTCCGCCGATCGCGGCTTTCGTCCTGACCATCTTCGCCGCCACGTGGGCCTCCCCAACGGGGGTGCGATAGAATGGAACTCCCTCCCGAGCGGCTATGTCTTCAACGGCCCGCGAGGTCGAGAGATTAACTACGACCGGCCCTTTGCGCTTGCCCAGAACGTAGTCGGTGGCGAGAGCGACTGTCGCCTCCTCGACGAGCGGGCGGCCCGATTCGCTCACAAGACTGAGACGGTCTCCGTCCGGGTCGAGAGCGAAACCGATATCGCAATTCTCGTCTTTCACCATCCGTGCGAGTTCACCCAGATTTTCAGGTTTTGGTTCCGGGGCACGCGGGAAGTAGCCGTCCACCTCGCAATGGAGAGCCTTTACTTCACAGCCGAATTGTTTGAGAAGCTCGAGTGCGGGAGCGGCCCCCGCCCCACCTGTGCCGTCGACCGCCACGCGAAATCGGGCGATCCGAATCGCGGCCTCATCGATCAGAGGTGCGTTGATCACCCGCTCGAGATGACGGGTGACGACGTCGGGACCTCTGTCAATCGAACCGAGCCGGTCGTAACGGGACCACGTGTAATCCGCGGACTCGAATCGCCGCCGGAGAAGTGCCCCCTCTTCCGGACTAAGAAAGAAACCGTCCGGTCCGATAAACTTGAGCGCATTCCACTCGATCGGATTGTGGCTTGCAGTTACGAGGACGCCCCCCCCTACGTCAAGCTCGGAAGAGGCGAGTACCAGTGATGGAGTCGGGCAGATTCCGCAATCAAGAACGGGTGATCCGGCGCCGGTAAGGCCGGCGATCAGTGCGTGCCTTACCGTTGGTCCGCTGATCCGGGTGTCACCTCCCACCAGGATCGGCTTCCCCGGCCGGAGCGATGCGAACGCGGCCCCCAGTTGCAGGATAACTTCGGGTGTCAGAGAATCGCCCACGATCCCCCGTGCTCCGGAGACACTCAATTTGAGGCGGGCCATTCTGATCTCCCCGGGGAATGGTGAAAGGATCGGAGGGCTATGGAGCTGGTGAGCGGACTCGAACCGCTGACCTACGCATTACGAATGCGTTGCTCTACCAACTGAGCTACACCAGCCCGGCCGATGTCTCTATCGGATGAAACCGGGGGCTCCCGGCATAGGAAGCGATGGTGTCGCGAGACGGACTTGAACCATCGACACGAGGATTTTCAGTCCTCTGCTCTACCAACTGAGCTACCGCGACTTATCGTTTTTAGCAGGCGCTAGACTAGCAAGGGCCCTCCTCTGGTGTCAAGGTCCCTTTGCGCCCTCTCAGACGCATTGAATCGGTCATGGTTCTCGCACTCACCAACCTTGACTGTGCCCCCTCCCATGTGGTACTCTGGTATCCGGTAGTAGGGATTCAACAACTTGCTTCACAACAGGAATGGGAGGCGGAACGGTGGTGCCTACCGGCAGAAACCGTGAGTTCACGGATACGATCCGCGCTCAGTTCGGTAATACCAATATCCGGGCAAAAGTCGCCAAGATCTACGGCCGACCGGACGATACCCTCAAGCTCGGATACCTAGAGACTTGGTACTACTTCCGCGAAAAGCTGAGTTTCGTGTTCCATCACGACGAACTTGAAAATATCCAGCCTCTAAACATCTCCGGCCAGTAATCAACTGAAGAATCGGGGCGCAAAAGCGAGTAGAACCCCGAGGAACGCCAGAATCAGCCCGGCGAAGAGCATAAGGACGCCGAGCCACTCCCCACTCCCCCGCTTCTCGCCTGCAAGATAGAATCCGCCCGAAAGCGCGGCCCAACCCGCGATCATCATGAGATAGTAGAGGATCTGCAATTTCCCCTCCCGAAAGCCCGCTTCTTTCGCGAGCTTCTATGGGTACAGCCGGTTCATCGTTCGGGGGAACGGGATGGCCTCACGAACGTGGTGAGTGCCGCAGATCCAGCCGACGAATCGCTCCAGACCGATTCCGAAACCCGCGTGGGGGACGGAGCCGTACTTCCTAAGATCCCGATACCATTCGAAAGCCTCCGCCGGTAGGCCGTGTGCTTCGATCTGGGAATCCAGGTACTCGAGAGATGCGGTCCGCTGACCTCCGCCGATGATTTCACCGTAACCTTCCGGTGCGAGCATATCGACACCGAGAACAAGCCGCTTATCTTCGGGGTCCGGATCCATGTAAAATGCTTTCGCCTCTTTCGGCCAGCGGTGGATAAATACCGGCCGATCAAACTCCTCGGCGAGAACCGTTTCGTCCTCGCCGCCGAAGTCCTCTCCCCACTCGATCGTCTTCCCCTTCTTCTCCAGAATGGCAAGCGCCTCGTCATAGGTAATCCTGGGAAAGGGTTTCTGAATCCGCTCCAGTTTCGAAAGGTCTCTTTCCAGTGTTTCGAGATCCTGCATATGTGTATCCAGAACTCGATCAATGACGGCGACGATCATGCTCTCCGCAAGCGCCATCGCATCGTCCAGATCGGCCCACGCCATTTCCGGTTCCAACATCCAGAATTCCGTCAAGTGGCGCCTCGTCTTGGATTTCTCCGCCCGGAAAGTGGGGCCGAAGCTGTAGACCCGACCGAATGCGAGTGCGGCCGCTTCCATATAGAGCTGTCCGCTCTGTGTAAGATAGGCCTTCGAATCGAAGTAGTCTGTTTCAAACAGTGTGGAAGTTCCCTCACAGGCGGCGGGAGTGAAAATGGGGGCATCGATATTAGTGAAACCCCGATCAGCAAAGAAGTCACGAAGGCCGTGAATCACAGTCGAGCGGATCCTGAGAATGGCATGAGGCCTGGCGGATCGTAGCCATAGATGACGATGATCCATGAGAAAGGATGTCCCATGGCTTTTCGGTGTGATCGGGTACTCTTCAGCAATCTGGACGATCTCCACGTTGGAGACCATGATCTCATACCCACCCGGGGCACGGTCGTCCTTCTTCACCATCCCCGTGATCCGAATCGAGGACTCCTGGGTCGCCTGCCTGGCAACGGCAAAGATCTCTTCGCCCACGTCCGCTTTGGCGGTAACACATTGGACGGTTCCTGACCCATCCCGTAGGAGGAGAAACGCGATCTTCCCACTCGATCGGCTGTTGTAGAGCCAGCCCTCCAGGAGGACTTCCCGGTCCACGAATTCCCCCAGATTCTCGACAAGGGCCTTCGGGGGGCCATCCTTACCAGAGAGGCCTATTCGCTCCTTTGCACTCCGTTTCACGCCTGATCCTCCGATGTTGTGAGTGGAAGCCCTGATACTAGGGGGCCCCTCTGATCGGTGTCAATCCATTAAGGATCAGGCGGATGAGGCCGATTCTCAGGGTGTCGAGAGTGTTCAGACCATTGGTTGAAATCGCGCCCCGGAAAGGAATGGGACCATCCGTTTTTTGACGCCCATCTGTCTTTTGGCAGCGCTAGGTCTGGCCGTCTGTTCCGCTTCGGGGAATCCGGATATCCCGCTCGAACGGGAAGGTCCGGTGATTCCGACGGAGATTCGGGCGGAACGAATATCGTCGGGAATCATGCATGCCGTTGCTCACGTGAGCGAATCGATCGGACCGATCGGTGGAGGCAAAGAACCTCATCGAATCGTGACGCTCGCGCCGGGCGGTCCTCTGCTGGAGTCTCCGATCCTCTCCCGTGTCGAGTACTATCATGGTCTGCGAAACCTCGCGCTTGGCGACAGGGGCCGGGCGAGGCTTCACCTGGTTCGTGCGGTCGAAGGGGATCCATCCCTGGTGCGAGCCCACCTGCTGCTTGCCTATGTTTATCTACGGGATTTGAACCCCCGCTGGATTTTGACGGCGCTCGAAGCATTCCAGGCGCTTCAGGGCAATTTCCGTAGCCAGAGCCTGATCGTCGCCAATATCGTAATCTATGGGCTGCTTCTGGCCGGGATCCTGCTTAATCTTGCAGTTGCTGTGGTGCTGCTACGCGCACTCCCACGGTTCCGACATATTCTGATCGAGTCCCTTCCCCCTTCTCTCCCCAAGATGGTCCGGGAGGCTTACCCGCCTGTCATTCTCTGTTCGCTCTTTTTACTGTTTCACCCCTGGATCTGGGCGATGGGGATGGTCTGGGTTCTTTCTGCCGGCCTGCTTCTCATGTGGCGGGGGCTGGGTCGATGGGAGAGGGGGCTTGGGGCTGCCTATGGCACGATGCTGGTGCTGTTGCCGGTTCTGATCAAGCTCGCTGTCGGGGCCGCTCTACCGGCAACACCGGGATCGGCGCTGTTCGCCCTTGCGGGGAGTCCGATCGCACCTCTCGAGCGCGAAGGCCCGGCAAGCCTGGCAGCACGTTCGCCTGGTGACTCGGACATCCTGTTCAGCCTGGCTATGCTCGAGCGGGAACGGGGGAACCTGCCCAAAGCCCTTCGCCACTATCGGGAGGTTCTGGCGACCGGAAATCGGAGCGCCGAGGTCTACAATAATATGGCGAACCTGCTTTTCCTTATGGGGAGGCCCGATGACGCCCTCTCGTCATACGAAGAAGCTCTCGTGATAGATAACCGCAGCGCAACCAGCCATTACAATCTGGGCCAGCTCTATCTGGAATCGTTCGACTTCGATCATGCCCGCGAAGAATTCACTATTGCATCCGAGCTGAATTTCGCCATTGTCGGGACCCTTTCCCGCCTCTCCCACAGCTCCGACCGGATCACTCTCGTAGATAATACTCTCCCGGCCGGGCACTTATGGGCACGTTTCCTTGCGCAGGAGGGGGAAGAGGAAGGGTTGACCTGGGGCGAGTCGCTGGACGCGGTCCGCCGGGCACTCTACCCGTTTCCGATCTGGGGCGGGATCCCTCCCGTCCTACTCCTCGTGGGGGCCGGCTGGTTCGGCAGGAAGGTGCCACGCTCCGGAACCTGCCATCGATGTGGCCGGACGATCTGCCGGAAGTGCCGCGTTCGGGAAGACCGGAAGGATGTCTGCCAGGAGTGCGCCGGGAAGAATCCGGAACCTACCTGGGCACTCCGGACACTCCAGTATCACCGTCCCGTCGCGTTGAGCCTGGGCATACTCTTCCCGGGTGCCGCCCATCTCTATCTGGGACGGTATGCGAAGGCGGTTCTCATTCTGTTCGGGACATTCGGGCTTCTTCTCGTCTGGGCATTTCGCGGGGCCATACTTAAGCCCTTCCCGATTTTGTCCGCGCCAGGCCTCGTTCCGCTGGAGAACATGCTTTTCGGATGGATTTTCGCGCCACTCTACGTATTTATTCTCGTGGATACGATTGTCATGATCCATAAGCACTTCTCCGGTGACACGCCACGGAGGGGGCTGCAATGAGCCTCCGCGGAAATCTGGCCGACTTCCCGGCCGTGGAAGTTCTCCAGTTGCTCGCGCTCCAGGAGAAGACGGGAATTCTTCGCCTCTACGGCGAAAGACGGAGAGAGGCACTTGTATTCGAACGGGGCCTCATCGTCTCGACCTGGGACCGCACACTGACGTCGATCGATCCGCTCAAGGCACATGTCCTGAAAAAAGGCGCACTGCCTGAACACTTGATCCACAAGGCGCTTCGACTGGAGGCGCGCGCAGAATACTCTTTCATGGACATCCTTCTCCGCGAGGGAATGGTTGACCCGTCGACAGTAGAGTCACACGTCAAAGAGCTCGTCAAAGAGGTGGTGAGTGATCTCCTAAGCTGGGACAAGGGGCGCTTCGATTTCTCGCCGGAGGTGGAAGTGCCTCGCTATCTGCCTGACTGTGCGATCAAGGTCGAGTCTATCCTGCTGGAGGCCGCGCAATCGATCGATGAAGAGGCGGAGGCTACAAAATCCAGGCTGCCGGGCATACCAAAGACCATCTCCCAGGTAACGGTGGTCAATCCGCTCAAACCGTCCCACCGGGCGATCGCTCTTCATGGCCTGTTTCTGATCCTGATGCCGATGGTCGCGTTCGGTGCGTCGCTCATCTTGAAGTCTACCACGCCCATTGATGACAAGCCGGTCTTCGGTTTGCGTGTGGCTGAGTACGGCATGGAACGTGAAGTGCGAAACCTCCGCATACTACTCGAGATGTACAACGCGTTACACGGCCGCTACCCTACCACATTGAATGCGCTGGTTCTGGAGGGATTTCTTGATGTCGGCCGTCTCTCCGAGCTATTGAATCACGAGGTCCAATACAGGGTATTGGAGAGCGGCTCCCGCTATTTCCTATACTCAAGAAGCTACGCACCTCTGGCGCGGACGATCTACTCTCCCGGTGGCGAGCCGGCCATACTGGACGACCTTCCGAAAACGATGGGATCGCGCTGATCCGCTCACCGGAGAATCGAATCAGAAATCAAGATTGGGATAGGTGAGCTTGAAGCGAAGCTTGTAGTACATCCTTGTGATGATGACGAGTGCGAGGAGAAAGAGACCGAACGGTGGGATGCTGATGATAATGAGGAATACGAAAGCCAGGCTGCACCACTGAAAACTTAATGTACTAACCTTCCGGCTCGGCACTATCACTGCCCAGAGAAAAAAGACGATCCCGCAAAGCGCAGCGACCGACGGGTATGGCTCATCGACGAGTTGACCGCTGATCAATGTGGCGAGAAGCATGAGCAGCGCGGCGATCGAAGCGCCTCGATCACCGAGAAATGTGGCTGAAGTGCGGAGCCCGGCCTTTTCGTCGCCCGGTCGGTCGACAATCGCTGTGTGCAGAAAAACCGCCGCCACAATAAACATATAGGGAAGCGTTTGAATCGCCACCCCGGCGGTGACCGGCATGGTCAGAGAGTAGCCGAAGAGGAACGCGATCCCCCCATAGCCGACCGCGTTGGCGAGAAGGTCGACGACAGGTTTTCCCTTGAGCCTGATGGGGTGGATCGAATAGAGCGCACCGAGAAGAACACTCGCCCCGAGCCAGGGCAAATACACGGGATGCCATACGATTGCCCCTAAAAGAGCGGCACCAGAGAGTACGGCCGCAATGATCCACGCTGCAGGAATGGAGACATGACCCTTTGCGAGAAGAAAAAGTTTGCCGTTTTCACGATCCGAGTCGACATCAAAAATCTGATTGACGATATAGACGCCTGACAGAACGAAAGTAAAAAGAATAAATGCGGGGAAGAGTTCACTCCAGGGATCCGGCTCCCGGCCTGCCTTTGCCGCCCCTCTCAGGTAACCCGCGAACAGAAATGCCCAGGATGGGATCAGCACGATCGGCCGTGAAAGAAAGAACCAGTCGAGCAGACGGATCATGAGGAGGCCATCCTTTGCCAGAGTCGGGGTGTGCCGAGCGAGCAGAATCGTGCCACTCGATCCTTGAAAACCTGAAAGGGATACAGAATTCCGCCGTTCAGCTTGGCTCGGAAATCGAAGGAAGTATCGAACCGCCGCACATTCATCCGGCCGGCGAACATGGGATCATCACCGGTGGCGGGAGCGGATAGAACGCCCCGGCGAAACCCGAGTCGTTTCGCAGATGATGCGACGCGGGAGTCGCTACTACCGAATGGGTAGGCGATGGAGGTCGGCGGCCGGCCGATGTGTGCCTCGATCCTGTCACGGGAGAGCTTGAGATCCGCTTCCAGATCGTGGTCTGACATTCCGGTCAACTCCTTGTGGACATGGCCGTGGCTCCCGATCTCCCAGCCGGCCTGATGAGCCGTCAGAAGCATCTCCCATGTGGCGTGGCGCGCCCGGCGCCCGACGAGAATCGTATCCCATCGATTCAGGCGACCCGGCCAGGCGGTCGGCACGAACAGAGACGCCCGAAACCCGAATGACTCGAGAACAGGAAGCGCGTGCTCGATCACCCCGTCCATTGCATCATCGAAGGTGATGCCGATCACGTTTCCAGTAACATCTTTCATCGACTCTTCCAGCGTTCCTCCGCGGAGGCCGTTGTCGCGGAGAACCTTCATCTGCGAGCGGAACCGCTCCGGTGACACACGGTTCCATGTGAAATCCGCGCGATCGTCGATCTGATGATAGGCGAGGATGGTCAACAAACCCTCCTTGCGTTACGCAGGACCGGCCGTTTCGAACCGGAGAGTAGAAAATGTAACCGACCGATCTCTGTTCCACAAGAAATCTGTCAGAATAGAAAGAGGGACCGAGCATGAACCCGGTCCCTTTCAGACGATTCCATCAGCCCGGTCCTGCGACGGGCCGCAAGTGTCGTAATCGGTGGCCGGTTACGAGTGACTACGCCGATGGCCATGATCTCTGCCGCCACGTCCGCCGCGATCCCCTCCCCTGCCGCCACCTCGGTCATCCCGGTCGCGCGAGGGCCGATCAACCCATCCTTCGGGCTTCTCAAGAAGCACTCTGCGACTCAGCCGGATCTTTCCTTCCGGATCGATCCCGATCACTTTCACCTGGAGCTTGTCCCCCTCGGTGAGGATCTCCTCGACCCTCTCCACGCGGCGGTACTCCAGCTCGGAGATGTGAAGCAATCCGTCTTTTCCGGGGAGAATCTCGACGAAAGCGCCGAACGGGACGATTCTGCGAACAATGCCGTCATAGACTGTGTCGAGTTCCGGCGACGCAGTAAGCGCGCGGATCATCTCGATCGCGATCTTGGTCGACTCCTCGTTGACCGAGGCGATCTTTATCGTTCCGTCATCCTCGATGTCGATCGAGGCACTCGATTCTTCGGTGATTTTTCGAATCATCTTGCCGCCGGGACCGATGATATCTCTGATCTTGTCAGGGTCGATCTTGATCGCGGTGATTCGCGGCGCAAAGGGCGACATCTCGGGGCGAGCCTCGGTGAGGGCGCTCTCCATCTTCCCTAGAATATGAAGCCGTCCATCCCGAGCCTGAAGGAGCGCTCTCTCGATCAAGTCGAAGCTGATTCCGGTGGTCTTGCAATCCATCTGGAATGCGTTGATCCCATCCCGGGTACCGGCGACCTTGAAGTCCATGTCTCCGAAATGATCTTCCGATCCCAGGATGTCGGAAAGCACAGCGACCCGATCGCCGTCGGCTACGAGCCCCATAGCGATGCCGGCAACCGCTTTCTTGATCGGCACACCGGCGTCCATCAGCGAAAGTGAACCGCTGCAGACTGACGCCATCGAAGATGAGCCGTTCGATTCCAGAATGTCCGATACGACCCGGATGGTGTAAGGGAACTCCTCCTCGTCCGGGATCATCGGCGCCAGTGCCCTCTCAGCCAGTGTCCCATGGCCGATTTCCCTGCGACCAGGGCCGCGGAGGAATCGCACCTCATCCACGCTGAACGGCGGGAAGTTGTAGTGGAGCATGAATTTCTTCTTGTACTCCCCTTCGATATCGTCGACACGCTGCTCGTCAGCCGAAGTACCGAGAGTGATCACACCGAGTGATTGCGTCTGCCCGCGCGTGAACAGTGCGGAACCGTGCGTCCTCGGAAGGACGGCGACTTCGCAGGTGATATCCCGGATTTCGTCCGTCTTTCGGCCGTCCATGCGAACGCCCTCGGACAGTATGATCTCACGAGCGCTGTTGCCGATCAGGTCGTCCAGGGCGCCTCGTATTTTGACTTTGTAGTCAGCGAACTCCTCGGCGAAGCCCTCCAGTATCTCCTCCTGGAGAGTGGAGATGAACGTGCGACGCTCATCCTTGTCGGCGATCCGATTCGACTCGGCGAGCCGCGAACCGTACTCGGTCTTCATCCGCTTACGAATCTTGGCAACCGCTTCATCCGGCGCGCCGTCCCACTTCTTCTTGCCTGCGCGGGACTGCAGTTCTTCGATTCCGTCAATGATTTTCATGCAGGCGTCCTGTGCGACCTGCAGTGCTTCGATGATTACGCTTTCAGGCGCTTCCTTGCCTCCCCCTTCGACCATGACGACCGCGCCACGCACGCACGCGACCACCAGTTCCAGATCGGCCTCTGCTCTCTCCTCGAGAGTAGGGAAGACAATAAACTGATTATCAACACGAGCGACTCGACAGGCGCCGATCGTCTTCTCCATCGGGATCGACGAAATGGCGAGTGCCGCGGATGCCCCGTTCAATGCAAGGACGTCGGCCGAATTCTGGCCGTCACTCGAAATCACAGTGGCAATGATCTGTACTTCGTGCAGGAATCCATCTTTGAAGAGGGGGCGGATCGGGCGATCGATCACACGAGCGGACAGTGTCTCCCTGTCCGACGGGCGAGATTCGCGCTTAAAGAATCCGCCAGGGATCTTACCTGCCGCATAGGAACGCTCGCGGTATTCGACCATGAGCGGAAAGAAGCCGCGGTCTTCGGCCGGTTGATGGCTGCATACAGCGGTAACGAGAGCGACTGTACCGTCCAACTGAATGAGGACAGCTCCATTCGCCTGCCTCGCTACGCGGCCGGTCTCTAGCTGGAGAGTTTTACCGCCGACTTCGATGTTCAAACTTTCAGACATTCTTTTTTTCTCCTACTTCCACAACAACATTCTCACCGCTCTCCGGAGTGAACACACTCCACCCCCCGTCCTACTTCTTATTTACGAGGGTTACGATTCTACCGGTAGGCGCGGTGTGCCCGGCCACTATTTGCGGAGGCCGAGTTCCTTGACGATCGCACGGTAGCGATCCACTTTGTTCGACTTGAGGTAGTCCAGCAGGCGGCGGCGCCGACCTACGAGACGAAGAAGTCCTCGGCGGGAGTGATGGTCCTTCTTATGCACCTTGAAGTGCTCTGTCAGGTAGGTGATCCGTTCCGTCAATAGCGCGATCTGCACTTCCGGTGAGCCCGAGTCACCTCCATGGACACGGTGCTGGCCGATGATCTTTTTCTTTGATTCCTTCGTGAGCGGCAACGGACCTTCCTCCCTACGGATCCGGCTCCTCCGGATCGTCTAACTTCTTACTGGTCAACCACTTATGGCTAACCTACTTCGAACACTTTTTCCCGTCTCAGTGAAAGGTATCAAACTGGTTTTCGGCTGTAAAGAGAAATCTTTGATCACTTTCCGCGAGTATGAGCCTCGTTCGGGCGATATCGCGGGCAATGCCGTCTGCAAGATCTCCGGCGGAATCGAACTTCTTTTCGTCCCGAATCCGGTCAACCAGATGAAGGGTGATCTCCTTTCCGACGAGATCTCCCTCCCAATCAAGGAGGTGAGCTTCGATCAGGGGCTCGCTGTCGCCGAAAGTCGGCCGGACGCCGATGCTGACGGCCGCCATGAGAACGCTCCCGCCTGTTTCGACATAGCCGGCGTAGATCCCGTAGGCGGGCCAGAGCTTCAAAGGGTGAAGAACCTCCAGATTGGCGGTGGGAGCTCCGAGATCACGGCCTACCGCTCTCCCCCGAACCACTCGTCCTGTCATGGAATAGTATCGACCGAGCAGTGAGGCGGCCTGGTCGACCCTCCCCGCAGCGATTTCATCGCGCACCCAGGTTGACTTGACCGGCCTCTGGCCGATCGTCCAGGGGCCGAGCAAGTCAACCTTGAAGTCCTCCCGCTCACCGAGAGCCTTCAGGAAGGGGCCATCCCCCTCCCTTCCCCGGCCGAGTCGGAAGTCCCACCCCACAATCAGCTTTGTCATGCCGAGGTGACCTACGAGGATTTCCAGAACGAATTGCTTCGCCGGAGTGTTCGCGAACCGGCGATCGAAAGGGATGACGACGAACCTGTCGACACCGGAGCGCGCCATGAGCGCGATTTTCTCATCCAGAGTAGTAAGAATACGTGGCGGCCGGTCGGGCCTGAGAACAGCACGAGGATGGGGGTCGAAAGTGATGGCTACCGCCTGCGACCCCGATTCGCGAGCTTCATGAATGAGTCTTTCCAGAAGAGCCCGATGGCCGAGATGTAGACCGTCGAACATGCCGATCGAGACTACCGACGGGGATGGGTGCGTGCAGTCGCCATCGATGCCCCGGACCAATTCCATCAGTTACCGATCACGAGAACCTTGCGGAGCTGAACGCGGTTCTCTCCAACCTCGACCACACCAATCGATCTGCCACCGTGATCCGTAATGCGAAGGAATTCCCCTTCCCCGGGCAACGGTTCGATCGGATGGAGAGATGCGAGTGTTCGCGGGAGGGGCGGCGCTCCCCACCGGGTTCCCGGATTCTTCAGCACACCGCTGGTGAAAGGCTCGATCGCTCCCTCGACAGGCGTATAAGCGGACTCCAGATTTCCCTCTTCGGCAAGCCGGCTCAGGTCCTCCAGGCTGGTCGCCTGATCCACGTGGTAGCCGCCGATCCGGACCCGCGTAAGCCGGTCAAGATGGGCCCCACAACCAAATTCGTCGCCTATATCGGCCGCAAGAGACCGGACGTAGGTCCCCTTGGAACAGACAAGGTTCACCTCGGCGACCGGTTCTTCGTATTTCAGTAGTTCAAAAGAACGGACGTTGATTCGCCGGGGCTCTCTCTCCACAGTCTCCCCCTTGCGAGCCAGGCGGTATAGTCTCTTGCCATTCACCTTGACCGCTGAAACCATGGGCGGTGTCTGCATGATCTCTCCCGTATAGCGGGTGATCATCTCGCGGAGCCGCTCCTCTGTGACGACGCTCGCATTGCCTTCAGACGTAACCTCGCCATCTACATCCTGCGAATCCGTGCTGATGCCGAATCGAAAGAAGCCGTGATACTCTTTTTCGAGTCGCATGAAGTACCGTGACAGTTTAGTCGCTTTCCCCAGACAAAGTATCAGCACGCCGGTGGCATTCGGATCAAGCGTGCCGGCATGGCCCACCTGCTGCTGGTTCAGGATATTCCGAACTTTGGCGACGGCGTCATGAGACGTCCACCCTCTCGGCTTGTCGAGGTTCAAGATGCCGCTGATCAATCGATCGTCTCCTCATTATTGTCCAGGTTGTTCAATAGAATCTGAATGCGATCCGCATGGTCAAACGATATATCCGTCTCGAATATGAGAGTAGGGATCCAGCGGAGTTTGAGCACTTTTTTCAGATCCCGTCTTATGGACGGAACACACATCCCCAATATCTGCAGGGACCGCTCACACTCCTCGGCACTCCCCCGGCAGACCACCAGAATCTTGGCGTGTTTCAGATCGCTGCTGAGGCTGACCCCCGTGACAGTAGCGAACCCCATTTCAGGATTCTTGATCCTGCGTTCGATAAACTGGGCGACTTCCCTGTGGAGAAGCGCCTTCACACGTTCTACTCTTCTTTGTGACATATTGTTCTCAGAAAATCAGCCAGGATTCGGCCGCTCAGTAGATCTCCAGGTGGTAGTCGGTCATAGTGGCCCGCGGTTCCCGCTCGACGTAATTCACGACTGAAGAGAGAACCGAATTCGCGTGGCGGCTGTCATTCGAGACGACGGCGACCCCCAGGGTCGATCTCTGCCAGAGATCCATGTGATCCACTTCAGCGACCGATACATTGAAACGCTTGCGCAGTCGTTCCTTGAGGCCCTTCAGTACACCTCGTTTCGACTTCAGTGAACCGGAGTCAGGAATAAAGAGATCGATTCGGCAGGTAGCGACGATCATGACACGCGCTACAACGTACGCGCTACCTCCTCGATCTCGAATACCTCCAGAATATCGCTCTCTTTGATGTCATTGAATCCGTCCAGCTTGATACCGCATTCATATCCGGCCTGGACCTCTCGTACGTCATCTTTGAAGCGTCGAAGAGTCTCCAGTTTTCCCTCGAAAATAGTCAGATCGTCGCGTAGCACACGAATTTTGGAGCTCCGCTTGATGGTACCGCTAAGAACATAGGAACCTGCGATCACAGCGGTACGGCCGATCGTGAAAATCTCCCTCACCTCGACCTTGCCGATCACATTCTCGCGGGACTCCGGCTTGAGCAGTCCCTCCATCGCACGCCTGACTTCATCGACGGCCTCGTAAATAATCGAATAAAACCGAATGCTAACGCCTTCCTTTTCGGCGAGGCGGGCAGCCTTGCTCTCGGCCTTCGTGTGAAAGCCGATTACCACGGCGTTCGAGGCCGCCGCAAGGAGAATGTCCGATTCGGTGACCGTACCGACACTTTTGTGAATGACATCAACTTTGACTTCATCAGTCGAGAGCTGATTGAGCGCCTCGGTTACCGCTTCTACAGAACCGTCAACATCACCCTTGATCACGAGCGAAAGTGTTTGCGTGCCTCCACTCTGGATCTGCGCGAACAATTCGTCGAGACTCATGCGTTTCTGATAGCGGAGCGTCTGCTCCCGAAGCTGCTGCTGTCTCTTCGAGGCAACTTCTTTAGCTGACCGTTCATCGGGGAATACAGTGAATGAATCGCCGGCCTGCGGGACGCCGGTGGAGCCAAGAAGTTCAACAGTCGAAGATGGACCTGCGTCTTTTCGGATCTTGCCACGCTCATCGAAGAGAGCCCGCACTTTGCCGAAAAAGCTCCCGGCCACGAAGGGATCGCCCTTCTTCAGAGTGCCGTCCTGCACGAGACAGGAAATGACGATCCCACGGCCGGGCTCCAGCCTGGATTCAATTACGGTGCCTCGAGCCCTTCTTGTGGCGTCGGCATGCAGCTCCAGTAATTCAGCTTCGAGAAGAACGTATTCGAGCAGTTTGTCGATGTTCTGCCCGGTCTTGGCGGAGATCTCGACAGCCACTACCTTGCCGCCCCACTCTTCCACCTGAACGCCCTGCTCCGCAAGTTGCTGCTTGATTCTCATGGGGTCGGCTTCCGGTCTGTCTACTTTGTTAATGGCAACGATGATTGGAACCCCGGCAGCTTTCGCATGGTCGATCGCTTCCACTGTCTGGGGCATGACCTGATCGTCCGCCGCCACGACAAGAATGACGAGGTCGGTCACCTGGGCTCCGCGGGCACGCATGGCACTGAAGGCGGCATGGCCCGGGGTATCGAGGAAAGTGATCCTGCCCTCGGGGAGATCCACCTCATATGCCCCGATGTGCTGCGTTATGCCGCCCATTTCACCGGCAATCACATTTGACTTCCGAACGAAATCGAGCAGAGAGGTCTTTCCATGATCGACATGACCCATGATCGTGACGACCGGATGACGCGGTTCCCCTCTTGAGCCGGTCGCCTCATCACCCTCAGGCTCATCGGAACCGTACTCAGAGAGAAACTCCACCTCGAGATCATACTCGTCGGCAATCGTTTCGATCGTGTCAGGGTCGAGGCGCCGATTCATCGTCACCATCAATCCGAACTCCATGCACTTGGCAATGAGCTCGCTCGGGTTCACCTCGAGGACAGATGCGAGCTCCGCCACCGTAGCGAGTTCGGTAATCTGGATCTTCCTGGTGTCACCCGCCTCTTCGGTCTCAGCACCTGAATGGGTATGCTTCCGCCGCCGGCGTCTCTTCTTTCCGATTTCGAGGTCGGCGAGAGTTTTCTTGATACTGGCGCGCACCGTCTTTTCATCGACTACCCGGGCCCGCCTGCCACGCTGGCCACTTCTGCGGCCGGTCTTTGGTGGGGGGCTCCCGGCCGATCGGGCCGAGCCTCCCTTTGGCGGTGGCGAAGCGGCCGGCCGTGGGGCGGGCTTTTTCACCGGAGCCTTAGGCGGCTCAATTTTCTTAGCTTCATGCAGCTCCTGCTGCCGTTCCACCTCACGGGCGACCGTCTTCTTCTCCGCCTCGAACTTCTTTCGAACTTCGTCGACCAGGCTCTCATCGATAGAGCTCATGTGGCTCTTCGCTTCGATTTTCATGCCTCGGAGAATCTTGAGCAGCGCTTCACTGGAAACACTGAACTCCTTGGCGATCTGATATATACGCTTCTTCGCCAAAACTGGAACTCCTGATCCTTCCTTCCCCGTGGAAGGAGTTACGGCGGACACGACGCCCGCTCGGTCGAAGCTATCAAAAATTTTACGAGCCGCCAAGCGCCTTAACGAGTGAGCGGCAGAGGTCCTCATCCCAAATATAAAGAACGTCGCAAAGGTCGCGGCCGACCACGTCCCCCAGTTCGCTCCGGTCCAGAACTCGATGGGTGGCAATGGGAATTTCCCCCGCCCATCGCTCGACCGAACGGGCCCGGCGCTCTTCAAGATCCGAAGCGAGGAGCAACAGCCCCGTCCCTCGTCTCTCCGCGTGGACCCGGGCACCGGTCCCCCCGGCAACAAATCTTCGCGTCCGGACCGCAAATCGAGCAAGAAGCATCAGCTTCTCTGTTCGAGCTCCTCGATCATCATCATCGCCGCCTGCCGGATCGACCGTATCTCCTTCGTGCTGAACCATCGTCGAAGCCGGCCCTCCATCTTCCCGGCACAGTGCCGGGTAGGGCAGATATACCAACCCCGGCCATGGAGGCGCCTGCCCATAATCGGACGTCCCTCCTGTGGCCTCACGAATCGAAGAAGTTCGTCCTGCGGCCTCCGCGACCGGCATCCCACGCAGGTCCGAACGGGAGTGGCCATCACCCAATCCCCGCCTATGAGGAATCTGAATCGGACTCAGCCGGAGTCGGGGCAGCCTGCTCGTCTGTCGCCGCCCCCTCCGGAACAGTTTCTTCCTCAGCCGCCTCGCCGGCTTTCTCTTCGCCGGAGACCTTCTTTTTCTCCGCAGCCCGCGCCTCTTCTTCCTCTTCTAATTCGCGAAAGATCTGATCCTCTTCGCTGGTGTCGTCCTCATCAATTTCTGCGGGCTGTTCATCATAATCGTCATATTCGTCGTCAGAATCAGTCTCGCTATCATCTTCGGTACCGGGTTCTCCGTCAGCGGGAGCATCGTCCTCGGAATCATCCTCGGCATCATCCTCAATGCCCCTGATCGCCTTCTCGGCCTCTTCCAGCATGATCTCCGCCGACGCCAACAGCTGCTCCGCGGTCTTCTCCCCCACGCCGGGCATCTCGCAGAGAGTCTCCAGTTCGACTTTCTGGAGGTCCTGTACGTAGACGTAGCCCTCCTGCATAAGCCGCTGGGCTAGTTTCGGTCCCACACTGGGCAGATTCTCGATCCCGATCATCGGGATACCGCTCTCATCGATCGAGGGGAATATATCCTCTTCCCCTTCTTCCTTGTCGAGGTCGATCTTCCATCCGGTCAGCTTGGCCGCAAGTCTGGCGTTCTGCCCCTTCTTGCCGATCGCCAGCGAAAGCTGGCCCTCTCCGACAGTGACGAGCATGGTATTCTCTTCGATGTTCGATTCGATATCGACGACCTTGGCAGGCGAAAGAGCTCTTGTGACGAAAACCTTGGAATCACCCGACCATGGCACGATATCGATACGTTCCCCGGAAAGCTCTCGTACGACCGCCTGTACACGCGAACCCTTCATCCCCACACACGCACCGACAGGATCGATGCGGTCTTCGTTGGAGTAGACCGCAATTTTTGAACGGATCCCCGCTTCGCGGGCAACGGCGCGAATCTCGACCACTCCCTCGTAAACTTCCGGGACTTCCATCTTGAACAGTTGCTCGAGGAACGTCGGATGGGTGCGAGAGAGAATGACCTGCGGGCCCCTGGTATTCTTCTGTACGTCAATGATCGCCGCGCGGATCGTGTCCCCTTGACGGTACATCTCACGAGGAATCTGCTCTCGATAGGGCAGAATCGCTTCCGTCCTGCCTAAATTCACGACGAGATTGCCCCGGTCCACCTGCTGCACGGTTCCGGTGACCACCTCGGAGATCCTCGTGTGATAGTCTTCGTAAACGTTTTCGCGCTCCGCCTCGCGTACGCGCTGCACTACCACCTGCTTCACAGCCTGGATGGCGTTCCGGCCGAATTCCTCCACCCGCAATTCGATGCGGAGCACATGGCCTACCTGGAGATTCTCGTCGTAGGTACGGGCTTCCTCCAGGGAGGCTTCGAGTGCAGGATCCTCGACCTCATCGACTACATTCTTAAGCAGGTAAACACCGAGATGATGGTTCGTCTCGTCCACGAGGATGTCCACTTCCAATGTATTTCCGTGCTTCCGCCTAACGGCTGAGATGAGCCCGGCGATCAGCGTATCGATCACCAGATCTTTGTCGACGTTCTTTTCGCGCGCGATCTGTCCGAGCGCTTCAATCACTTCGTAATTCATCGTCCTCTCCCGGAGGGCTGCTTCTTCCCTACCCCATCAGCAAGAAGGCACGCCTTGGCGATGCGGTCCTGCTGAATTCGCATTTCCTTTCCGTCCACTTCGATCAGTACGTGATCTCCATCCAGGCCGCCGAGAATCCCGCGGTACTCCCGGGATCCTTCGTCGAGCCGCTCGATCACCTGGATCTGCCGGCCCCGGAAGTGATCATATTCCTCTTTGCGGCGGAGCCGCCGGTCGAGCCCCGGCGAGGTTACCTCTACGCCATAATCCCCGTTAACCAGTGAGGACTCGGCGAGCACCTCGCTCACGATACGATCGACTCGGACACAATCTTTGATCGTGATACCAGCTTCGGCGTCGATGACAAATCGAAAGAGAACGCCCCGCTGGGGAATAGCCTCGATATCAACCAGCGTGAGCCCAGTAACATCAACTGCCGCCCGAGCCACCGGAAAAAGCTCATCCTCGAGCCTCTGGAGCCCCATTTACGCCTCCCGAAGGGGGAAAAAAGCATAAGAATGCCCTCGAATGCGCGGCACCCGAGGGTGAGTCAGAAACTAAGAGATAAGTCTCACAGTGTCAAGGGATTTGTGACCCACCCCAGATCACCTCCACGAGGGCATTCCCGATCCCCTTAAGGTTTCTGGTGGTGACGTTTTTAGGAAGGTCTGATGTTGTATGCCAGTATGGATCTCCAGCCCCGAACAGGAGAACAGTCGGAATCCCCGCGTCAATAAATGGGATATGATCATCATAAACGTCGACGGGCACCGATTTTTCAACGCGCGCAGGTAAATGGCGTTCTACGATTGCAAGAATAGTGGTTGTGAGCTCGGGACAGCACGACTGGGACCGTCGATCGGGATGGATTCGAATATGGCGGCTCCCGATAAGATCGATCACAATACCGAAGCGCGGAGAAAATCCGGTAAGCCGGCTCAGCCGGGCGAGCTCTCTCGAACCTGCACAGAAGGTCTCCTTCTCCCCGTAGAGCCCCTGATCCTCACCATCGAAAAAGAGAAGGTCCACACCGAGGGGCGGGGGCGTTTCGCTCATGAGGCGGGCCAGCTCGAGCAGTACGGCCACTCCCGAAGCGCCGTCGTTCGCCCCGGGGACCGGGTCTTTTCTTCTAGCCGGATCAGGATCACGATCGGCATACGCTCGGGAGTCCCAGTGGGCGCCGACAAAGATGCGTTCTTTTTCGCTCTCCCGAAACGAAGCGACCAGATTGACACACGAGACCGAATCGCCGGTCAACGGATTCCGGAGCATAAACGGCCGGAGGGTCACTTGGGCGCCCCAATCCCGGAGTTGGTCGAGGATCCACTCCCGCGTCTCTACGTGAGCGGCTGTGCCCGGCACACGAGACCCGAATGCGACCTGCTCATCCACCAGGTCCCATGCCTTCTGTCCGTCGAACGCGGGCAGGGTAAAAAGGAGCATGGCGGCAACCGGTATCCCGAAAGTCGATCGAATCGGGCCAGGCGTGCTAGAACTTGAAGAGCGCGGAGATTGATGCGCCGATCGATCGAGTACTTCGGTTTTCATTCTTCAGATTCCTCCTCTCCCCGAAACGGAGTTCCAGATTGCCTGTCAGATTCTGGAGCCAGGACCACGACACGGATGGTGCAATACTGAAATCTCTGGTGTGACCTTCGAGTTTGGGCGGTGCGCCCGGATCGAAACGCTCCTCTTTGTTACTCGAGAAATTGAGGCTCAATCGAAACGTTGTCGTCGCGGTGAAGGTCCCCCCCTTCCTACCCTTCCCGAGTATGGGAATGTTGATTTTTTTTCGTGAGGTCTTCCGATAGCTGAGAGACCCGCTTACTCCGAGCGATTTGGACCGGTTCTCAGACTGTCCCCCACGCAGGTTCCGGTTGATGTCCTCCGTTCGATCGACACTGACCCGGCTTTGCAGTCCGTTCTGCCATTCGGCGTCAATCTCCGCGAGCGGGGCCCAGCTCTTGGATATCCGTTCACTGTTCAGATCGTCAAGCGTTCTCCCCGCAAGATCTTTCCTCTGATTATAGCCGATATCGAGATTTCCGTTCTTCAGGACGTCCTTCAGCTTGCCGATTTTGTGCCACCCCGACCACGAATACTGCAGATCGGGCCAGGTAGTCGATTGCGATTCGGTTGCATTGCTGTTCTGTTCGCTCCGCCGCGTCGAGCGGTTGTATGACCATCTGAGGTTCATGTCCGCCGGCATCCCGATAGACGATGAGGCCCGTGTCTGAACATCCCTCGTTCGATTGGATTGCGGTTGCTGGTTCGTACTCCGCCCTTGGAGAAGCGAGTCGATTTCCGACTCGAGCCCGAACTGGTAGGCGAGGCTCGGCCGGTCGGTGAGCTGGGCGAAGCTCGAGGACCGATTCAGGGAGATCGAGCCGGACACGTCGCCGATACGGGAACCGAGTCCCTTTATGAACCACACAACAGACATCGGATTCCCCCCGCTTCCTTTCGCCGAGTCTTCCGGCACGGGGGCGGGCTTACCGGGCAGTGCTTTGAATAGCTTCGAAATGCCCACGCTGAAATCCATGCGTGAGTTATTGGAGTTGTTGATCTGATGACTTCGAATCTGGGTATTGTCACTCAGAGTGAGATTGGTATTGGCCGGATGGTTGTCCGTAAACTTCGTGTTATACGAGAGCCTGGGATTCAGCCACGATAGATACTTCTTGAAACCGGGCGTGTAGGAGAGCCGGGATTCGTGATTGCGATTTGTTTCGAAACCACGGTTGACGTGGCTGAAACCGGGAAGGGGTTCGCCGAATCGATGATCCCTGGTGGAGCTGAAGTTGAAATCAGAAGTAAATCCCCCGCCGGTGACCGGCGCCATGGCGAACGAGAGAACCGACCGGGAGTCTCTGGTCTCCGAGATGGTCGTTCGCCCGGTCCGAATGTCAAAACGCCTGCTCTCCCCCCTTTTCCGGCTTGCAGTCAGAGTCGCGCTTTTCGGTAGAGGATTAACCACCCAGTTCCGGAAAACGGGAAGGTCACTTTTGAATCGTGGACTATAGTTATAGGACCAGTCCATGTTGAGTGACCAGCTCGTGTCGGCTGAAACCGGAGTCGTGTTTTCGTTCCGGGCGCCGGACATTCGAAGATTCATCGCGTCAGTCGTGTAGTACAGCAACGGATTCGGCGATTTTCGTGTACGGCCGAGCGACACCCCCACGTTTCTGCCGTTCTTTACGGTCTTTTCACTCTCAGGGTCATCGAGAAGAATATCAGACGCGTTCTTGAGCTCCGGTTTTCTGACGCTTTTAGAGAACCCCCAGTCCACTGGCAGCTTGACACCCGCCCCTTGAAGAAATTTGGTGAGATTCACATTACCGTTCAGCGTAAGTTCCGTGTCGTCGCTTCCGCTTCGAGGATGCTCTTCCGTGATTCTCCCGCCGGTTCCGCCGCCCGTGACGCGGCGAAACTCCTTGCCCACTTTCCTGAACTCTCCTCGAACACCCATGAGATCTGAAACTTTGAAATTGAAACCTACACGCGCCGCATAGCCCACATCTCCCTTGACCCCGGTCAGTCTGAGATCATCCACCCAGATCGTGTCGGTTGCCGCCTGTCCCCCGGGGACAAGCGGGTTGGTCACGCCGAATGAGAGCCTTCTCACTTTTGTCATACTCGGGTTCCCGACCGCCCGAATCGACCTCCCCTCGAACTGACCCTCCCGGACAGGCAGGCGGACGCCGTAGAGGGAAATGCTGTCCGGCTCCTCCAGTTTGACCCGGGTGATCTCCGCGAGATCGACTTCTATCCGATCCCAGGGTGGACGGCCACCGATCGAGCCGGGGAGCGCGTCCAGCGTATCCCGCACCTCGTAAAAGTTGAGCGAGTCGCCGCCGAATCGAAAGAAGAGAACCGGAACAGGCCGGGTCACCTGCTCCGGGCTCGTCGGCAGGCTCCGGTTCGCCCGCCGCGCCCAGAACTCCAGCTTCTCGTAGCGAGTATAATCCTCGTCCTCGAAGAGGCGCCTGAAAACGGTCCCCGTATGACCCGACTTCAGATTCTCATACTGAATAAAGAGAGATTGCTCCCGTTCCGGAATGCCACGCTCCTCCTGAATCTCTACGGGCGGGGGATCGTAGGACTTGTCGTCCTTGTTGTTGATCACCCCTGCCGCAAACAGCTCGTCATTACTGAACTCGGCGCTGTCCGGAAGTATGATCGCGCCGTCCGCATTCTGGATTCCCCCTTCGAGCCAGCGGTTTCCCGTGATTTCGATCGAGGCGATCTGGAAGCGGGCCTCGGTAGCCCCCACATCGCTGAACCAGATGCGGACGTACTTCACTCCCTGGTCGAGGCTGGGCGAGGCCGAGGCACCGATCGAGCGCCCTTCTCCTTTAGCGAGCGGAATGCGATAGAGCAGCCAGTTCTTTCCCGGATCCGTCGTGTTTCCGCGAGCCCCGACATTCTCATTGGTCGAGAAGTCGACCGTGTAGCGGAAGAAACTCCGCTCCTCATCGAGTAGGCCGTTTCCATTCAGGTCTTCCGTATCGAGAAAGCCGTTATCTTCCGTACCGTTGATATGGGAAAAGTCATTTTGCACCGCCTCGTCAAACGCCCAGTTGTCGTCGATCGGCTCGGGCAACCCTTGGGTATCGAAAATGCCGTCCAGCCCGGTATCTTCATCTCCGTTCAGGGCATCCGGATCGTTAGTTCCCGAGTCGTCCAGCACACCGTCCCTGTTCTTGTCTTCCGTATCAAGAGAGTCGTTCGGCGGCCCGACCGACCACATCTGGTCCTCTCCGAGAAGCCCCATATCAATATGCATCTTCCCCTGCCCGGTACCGAAGTCATTCACCCAGACTTCGATGAACTTCCTCTCTTTCAAAGCGAGACCACTCTTGGAGACGAGCCGCATGACTCCCCCCCACGCGCTGTCATCAGGCGCCCCCGATTCGATCGTCCCACCATTCACGGCCACTTCCAGCACGGGAATGAACTTGAGCTTTTCGTCCTCCGTCAGGTCAGGATTCAAGTCCCCCCTGCTGGTGGAGTTTTTTGGGTTGTACCACTCCACGGCTCGGAACCGAAGACTGTCTCTTACCTCGCTTTCTCCGTCGGCCCGCTTCGGAATCGAGGCCAGATCCCACTGCCGTCGTGTGATCCCGAATGAAGAGACCTCCTCAGTCCCTTCCATGTCGTCCAGATAGATCGCGTTCTTGGTGTTCGGATTCGGGAATGTGGCAGCCCCTTCCAGATTGATCGTCAGGTTGGATCGTTCACGGGCATCCATGCCGGGAATCGCGTCCGCCCAATCGGTCAGGAAGCCAGGTTCTTTCTGCGTGGCGAGAGAAAATCCGCTCACGAAAATTCGGGAGGGCTCCTGCCCTAATCGAGGCCGCCGGAAGGGGGTCCGCTTCCCTTTGAACATCAGGATGGATGAGAGCTTTGTCGCGTCAGAGAGATTGTAAGTGAACGCCGCTCCGGCAAGGCTCCGCTGAGACTGCGCGAGAAACGGGGCGTATTCGAAGTCGATCGAAACATCGGCGTTTTCTTCCAACGCCTCATCTTTCGATTCTCCCAGAAATTCGATCTGACCGATCTCGTAGACGATTCGGTAGTCCCGGCCCCGTGCCAGAGTACGACCGTTCAGTCGGACCACCTCGCTCCCTTCCAGAATATTGGAACGGCCGAGGGAGAATGAGGCTGCGGAGGCCCGAAACCTAACGACGATTTCATAAAGGTTCTGGGCATTTCTGGAATCATTTTGTAGATAAATTGATGGGTTTCGATCTACGAGATCAGGAAATTCGTCGCTTCCTTGGAGGACATGCCGGTATGCGGGATCAAAGGGATAGAGATCGGGGAAAAAGAGGACCCCATTCGTGGCGTCCAGCATGTTGTTCAGGCGATAAGGCAGGTTGCCGAGAGGAAGGCCCCTGTTCACATAGAAAGAATCGTCCGAAGCATTGGGGAAAAGCCGGTTCGGATCGATCTCCGACCCACGGTAGATGTCGTCGAGTAGACCGTCGGGAGGTTCGCTCGGAGTCTGGCCGATCAGATCGAGTCCCATGATTTCGAAGAATGAAAGATTACCCTGGAAATCAGTCCGTTCTCCGGCACCGGCCGCTTTCTGATAGATCCGGATATCGAGACCGTCAGGCTGAATGTTGCGCCCTCGAAGATCGTATACATTGCGGAGCTGATAAAACCACGTCGGCGAGTAAGCAAGATTCGGGCTGATCGGATCGTTCGGATGCCTGTATTCTTCGGTCCGCGGCCGGATCACCTTCAATTCGACGCTGTCTCCCGCAGCAAACTCCACAGGAACGGGGTCGGGCAGGAAGCCGACCGTATCGATCGCCGTCCCACTGCCGGCGGTGTACCAGATAGCGAGCGCATCGTTGTTACGAAGTCGGGTGTTCATCACCAGCAGGCCGATCTCCCGCTGAATGATATAGTCCTCCCACTCGATCAGCTCATCGTAGCTCCCTTGGATCCCCGGTACGTTTTCGACACGCACATTCTGGGAGTTGAAGAGGTATCCGTTTCCCGGAAGCTGAGCACCGGTCGTATTGTTTCCGTTATTGTCATCAACAAATACACGAATATCCGCTACGGCGTCATAGTTATTGACGACGAAGTACCGCCCTCGTATGTACTCGAAATCCTGAATCGTGTTTTCGATCTGGCTCGAACCACCGACGAATTGCTCGCTGTCCGTCTGCCCCTGCTGCTGACTGAATACCGCCGTAAAATCGAGTTTGCCCGCCTGGCCGATCATCTTCACTCCGAAGAGCCCTTGCTGCTGAGAGCTGAGACTTACGAACTGGTTGCCCGGCAGGGCGAGGCTGGTGTTCCCGACCTCGATTCTCTGGATGATCTCGTCCTCAAAGCCTTCGTACCGAAGTTTGATCCTGTTTTCGAGCGGAACCTGGGATTCAGAGTTATGCTGCATCTCGACCTTGACCTTCTCACCGATCGTTCCTGTCAGGTTGACTTGGAGCTGTTGTCGCATGTCGAGTTCCGGGAAGCGGCGCTGGCCGCCGCTTTCATTGTCCCGCTCTTTAATAAAAAACTGGGTTTCCCCCGAAAAGGTAATCGACTCGCTTCCGGTTACTTTGATGTTGGCTCCCTGGCCTATGATCCGGGAGAGAGTCTTGGGGAATCGGACCGGCAGATCAATGTTGAATGCACCGGCGGCGGTTTCTCCTTGGGCGAGAGCTTTGCTACGGCGGTTCTTGTCCCGGAAGACGGCGGCATGGGAGTAGATCTTGATCTGCTCCCGATAACCTGTCAGAGAGACGACCCATGGCCATGTCAGCGGGACATCATCCCAGTAACGGACGACCGTGACGGTCTGGTTCTCAAGATCGATCGTCAGATCCGTTCGGAACTCTCCATCCGGCCACTTGAGACGCTGGGCGAGCTCTTCTCGATAGGGGGCGGTCCCCACGTATGACAGGAAAGGGGGATGATTGCGGGAGGTTGCATCGCGGACAACGGCAACAGGGCCTCCCACACCGTCGCTGATGGCGGGCGCAGGTGTACCAATGAGCACGGACAGGGCCATGAGAATGCACTGGCCCACTAGGGGGCTGCGAATGAGCCATCCCAAGTTTTTAGTCCTCAAAGGTACGTACAATCAACCACCGGAGGAGTCCAGGCTCAGGAGCTCCTCAATGGGGGAGAGGTGATTCTTTCAATCTCTTTTCTGGATTCCGGTGAGATGCCTCTACATTTCACTGGAAACCAATTATAGGAACGCAATCTACATGCCATCAGGGAGAAAGCTCAACCAAGGCCGACGGTTCGATCGAAAGAGGGTTGGGATCACTAACGACTTGTCAGAATGCAAGTTACAGTCTTTCCCTAGCAGGTGCCGGCATGGAGTACTTAAATGAAACCAACTCGCCCGCCGATCCAGTACCCACGCGGGTACGAACTGTCCTCAACCGGAGACGGGGAATCCGAGTGGACTGCTGCGGGGTATATCAGCTAAAGTCATGCGCCGGAGCGAAATCATGTCACGAATCCTGAGCCTCTATATCATCCGTCAGCACGTAGGGCCCTTCTTTTTCGGGGTCTTCGTAATCACTTTCATTCTGATCATGGATCTTCTGATCCGGTATATCGATCTATTCCTGGGTAAGGGTGTCCCCCTCGGCGTGGTGCTCGAAGTTTTCATGCTGAGCCTCGGCTGGATGGTCGCCCTTATCGTCCCGATGGCGGTCCTTGTGGCATCCCTGATGGCGTTCGGCAGACTCTCGGCGGACAACGAGATCACAGCCATGAAAGCCGCCGGCGTGAGTACATGGCAGATCCTTCTTCCTCCCGTTACCGTAGCCGTTCTGATAGTGGGGGGCCTTATTTACTTCAACAATGAAATCCTGCCGGATTCCAATCATCGCCTCGCGGGACTCATTATCGACATTCACCGGAAACGGCCGGCGCTTGCCCTTAAAGCCGGTGCGTTTAACGATTTTCAGGGGTACACCATTCGTGTCGGCAAAATGAATGAGAAAGACGGCACGTTGGAGTCGGTTACGATCCAGAAGAAGAATCCCGGGAAGGAGAGTGAGACAATCGTCGCTCGCTACGGATCGATGGAATTCACTGACGGCGGCGCCTCGCTGACTCTCCATCTCCGGGACGGCGAGATCCACGGTGTGAACGAAAAGAACCCCTCCCGGTATCACCGGATGTCCTTCTATACACACACGATCCGTATCGAGGATATCGGATCGGAACTCGTACGATCGGAGAAGAAGAACCGGGGTGACCGTGAACTGAGCTCGGCTGACATGCTGGAGCGCATCGCCGGGTACCGGAAAGAGATTGAGAAATTCCGAAAGGAACTGTTCAACGATGCAACCAAAGGGGTGAGCGATCGACTCGGTATTCTCGATTGGGAGGGACCACGCCGTCGGGAAGGGGAACGGGCACCCAAAGAACAGATAACTCTTCGAACCTACGCGCGCGACATCAGCACGAACAGCAGCGACCTGAGCTCGATTACGCGGCGCATCCGGGACAAGGAACTTCAGGTCAACCGGTACATGGTGGAAGTTCACAAGAAGTATGCACTTCCGGTGGCCTGTCTGGTTTTCGTGCTTATCGGCACCCCTCTCGGTGTGAAGGCTCATCGCGGCGGAGCGGGGGTAGGCGTCGGATTCAGCATTATCCTCTTCGTTATCTACTATCTTTTCCTGACCGGGGGTGAAAAGCTCGCCGATCGGGGCCATATTGAGCCGGCCGTATCCATGTGGGCGGCCAACGTATTGATCGGGGGCCTCGGCCTCTATCTCGTCTGGCAGACGACGAGGGAAACCACGTTCATCCGGTTCCGCCGGTTCGGCCGCAGGCGGAGCGAGGAAGAATCCCCCTGATGCGAATTCTCGATCGATACGTCTTAAAAAGCTATTTGACCACCCTCGGCTTCGCCATATTGGCTTTTCTTGCCGTGTTCATCATTCTAGATCTCTTCGAGAAGATCGACGACTTCCTCGATCACGATGTCTCCCTGCTTATCATCGGAAAATACTATGCCTTGCGAACTCCTGAGATCGTACTTCTCCTCCTGCCGGTAGGTATGCTACTCGCCTGTCTCTTCGCCCTCGGCTCTCATGCGCGAAACAACGAATTCGTCGCCATCCAGTCCGCGGGTATCAGCGTCAAACGAACCCTTCTTCCCATACTTGCGGCGGCTCTCGGGGTGAGCCTGCTCGCCATGGCCACGGGAGAGACCCTGGGGCCGTTCGCATCCGAACAGGTGAAGATGCTCGAAAACGATACGATCAAACCGGGCCGTGGCCGGGTAAAGAACATTCGGACCAATGTGAGCTACCTCGGCGAGAACGACTGGATCTACTGGATCGGCCGACTGGATACGCAGAAGGAGACCATGAGAAATGTAGTGGTCTCCCGAGTTTCTGATTTCATGCTACGTGAGCGAATCGATGCGAAAAAGGCGACCTGGAAAGATGGAGAGTGGACCTTCATAGATGGTTACTTCAGACGATTCGACGAGAGCCGTCTTCTGGAAGAGATCCAGTTCCTGGAGCGCGTGATGCCCGACATTGTCGAATCACCCGACGATCTCGCCAAGCGGCAGAAAAGCTCGAGCCAGATGAGCTATCGGGAGCTCTCCCGGTTCATCAGGAAGGCGGACATGAGCGGTGGAGAAGTGATGAAAGAGAGGGTCGATTTACAAATGAAACTCTCTTTCCCTTTCACCAGCTTCGTTATCGTCATATTCGGAAGCCCCCTGGGCGCACTACTGAGAAAGAGTGGAAATGCCGTCGGGATTGCGGTCGCGCTTCTGATCTGCTTTATCTTCTACATCACCATCCGTGTAGGTCAGGCGCTCGGTTACAACGAAGTCCTTCATCCTCTTGCCGCCGCCTGGCTCGGGAATATCATCTTTCTCGGCATCGGCCTCCTCCTCTTCCGCCGACTGGCGCGATAGAGGGAGTTTCTTACCAGAACTCCGTACGGAAAAGCGGTCCGGCAGGCTCTCCCCCACCGGACCGCGTGCATTAATTATCTATCTGAACATCTTCCGGATCAGGTGCCGGAAGAGTAGTCCGTCGCGTACTTGATCTGATCTTCCGTCAGTTCGTCAATCACGAGCCCCATTGTGGAAAGCTTGAGTGTCGCGATCTCCTGGTCCTGTTCTTTTGAAGCAGTGTAGACCTTGTTCTCCAGCTTGTCTTTGTTATCCGCCAGAAATTTCATGGCCAGGAACTGATTGGCGAAGCTCATATCCATCACTTCGGAGGGATGCCCCTCGGCAGCCGCAAGGTTGACGAGCCGTCCCTGGGCGAGCAGGTAGATCCGTTTGCCCCCCTTCATCGTGTACTCTTCATTGTCTGAGCGGATCTCCCGCTTCGAGACTTTGAGCGCCTCCATCTGCTCGATATTGATCTCGCAGTCATAGTGACCCGTGTTGCAGATAATCGCCCCTTCACGCATGCTTTCGAAATGACGTTCCACGAGCACATCCTTCATTCCTGTTGCCGTAATGAAGATGTCTCCGATCGGAGCCGCTTCGTCCATCGTCATTACTCGAAATCCTTCGAGAGTAGCCTTGAGGGCTGCGACCGGGTTGACTTCCGTGACGATGACGTTAGCACCCATCCCTTTGGCCCGCATGGCACAGCCGCGACCGCAATGGCCGTAGCCGGCGACTACAAAATTCTTGGCCGCCATGAGAACGGAAGTCGCGCGCAGAATACCATCCAGTGAAGACTGCCCTGTGCCGTAGACGTTATCGAAATCCCATTTCGTCTCCGCGTCGTTGACCGCGATGACAGGATAGCTCAGAGCGCCGTCGTCGGCCATGGCACGCAGGCGATGGACACCGGTGGTCGTCTCTTCAGTTCCGCCCCAGACATTCGCTGCAATGTCCTTGAACCGCTTGTGTATCGTGAAGATGAGATCCGCCCCGTCATCGAGGGTCATGGTCGGCCCAAAATCGATTGTCCGGTCGATACACCAGTAGAAGTCTTCGACATTCATCCCATGCCAGGCGAATATGCTCGTCCCTTCGTCGGCGAGAGCGGCGGCGACGGAATCCTGAGTCGATAGAGGATTACATCCCGACCAGGAGATCTCAGCGCCGGCGGCGATAAGAGTCCGGATAAGAACAGCGGTCTCCTTCGTCACATGCAGACAACCGGCAATGCGTGTACCCGCAAGAGGCTTTGTTTTGGAGTAACGGTCCCGCAGCTCCATCAGGACGGGCATACGGGATTCCGCCCAATCGATCTTGCGCCTCCCTTCCTCTGCGAGAGCAAGATCAAAGACCTTGTGTTTAAGAGCGGTTTCAGACGGCATTCTTAAGTTCCTCCACACGGGAGAGTTTCTCCCAGGTGAACTCTTCCTCTTCCCGCCCGAAATGGCCATACGCGGCGGTCATCTGGAAGATTGGTCTACGAAGATTGAAATACTCGATGATCCCCCTGGGAGAAAGGTCCCAGAGATTACGAATGATATCGACAAGCTTCTCATCGGAAACCTGTCCGGTAGCAAAAGTATCGACCATGACGGAGACGGGCTGAACAACCCCGATTGCGTACGCGAGTTGAACCTCGCAGCGATCCGCAAGCCCGGCGCCAACTATATTCTTCGCCACATGCCGGGCGGCATAGGAGGCCGATCGATCCACTTTCGTAGGATCCTTACCCGAAAAAGCACCACCGCCGTGGCTTCCCATACCACCGTATGTATCGACGATGATCTTACGGCCCGTAAGTCCGCAGTCGGCATGGGGGCCTCCTCGTACGAATTTGCCGGTCGGGTTGATGTGGTACTGAATATCTGCCGCCTCGCCCAACCCTTCCGGAATACACGGCCGGATAGCTTTCTCAATCACTTCCTCGCGAATCTGCTCCTGCGTGACATCTTCATCGTGCTGGGTAGATACGACAACCGTGTGAAGCTCGACCGGCTTGTTGTCCGCATAGCGAATCGTGACTTGCGACTTGCTGTCGGGACGGAGGAATTTGATCTCCCCGGCGCGGCGGAGTTCGGCCAATCGCCGGACAATTGCGTGGGCGATCTGAATCGGCATCGGCATCAATTGGGGCGTCTCATTGCTCGCGTACCCGAACATCAGTCCTTGATCACCGGCGCCGCCTGTATCGACCCCCATGGCGATGTCAGACGATTGCTCGTCGATCGAGGTGAGGACAGCGCATGTCTCAAAATCAAATCCGAGTGCGGAACGGTCGTACCCGACCCGCTTGATCGTGTCTCTCGCAATTTTCGGAACGTCCACGTATGCCTTCGTGCTCATCTCACCAGCAACAAGCACAAGACCCGTGGTTACGAGCGTTTCACAGGCCACACGACTGTCCGGGTCATCTTTCAGTGCGGCATCAAGAACGCCATCGGAAATCTGATCGGCGATCTTGTCCGGGTGCCCTTCAGAAACGGACTCCGAAGTGAATAAATGGTCGACGGGCATGAATAACCCCCTGTCAATCGGTCATGAGAAATTGCCCGCCGCAAAGGCGGGCACCTTTTCGGCGGAGCGCCGGATTTCCTACCGGGCGAGCTCCGCCTTGAGCTGATCGATTCTGTGAACGGGTGTCGGATCGACCCCGTTTGCCAATCCCAGATAATAGCTGATCCAGTCCCCTATGTATATAGTCGAAAGAATTCGTTCAAGCACAGATTCCCCTTTTACAGCCACTCGGAGGACGCGTGCAGGATAGGCCTTCAGCAGGCTGATCGCCACGTCCTTCCCCCTGGCCAGCCGGGGATCGTCGTTCTCGTTATCCAATACGATTATGGATGTCCGGCCGAGCAGAACGACCGGATTTTCCCATCCGACAATTTCGTTATGGTTGAGCTCAGGAAAGGAGTTTCTGTGGGAAAGCGCTTTTGCGTTCTCGGCAAACTGGCCGCACCATCGTGTCGCCACCGGGTCCATCTCCCCCCCGCCATAGTAAATAACAGGCAGAGTGCCGTGCAGGCGTTCGGCCAGTGCGGCCGGATCCGTTTCCAAGGCGGGATTCCGAGAACCCCACTGACGGAGCATCTCCTTCATCTGCTTTGCAGCCGCGGCGATTTCCCGCTCCGGCGACGAGACGAGACCAGCCCGCGAAAGTAACAGAAGAGCCGGGACTGTAAGAAGACCGAGAGCCGTACGCGGAGGAAAGCCTCCCGGTACGGAAATCACGGGGGCGCCGGCACTTTCGGCGATTCGGCCGAGTGCCCCACCGGATGTGATGGCAGCGAGCCTCGCTCCTATCGCGAGTGCCATTTTCGTGGCGCTTAGCGTCTCCTCGGTGTTACCGGAATAGCTGGTGGCGATCGCAATGGTGCTCTTTCCACAATACGCGGGAATCGAATAGCCACGGACAACGGTGACCGGGACGGACGCCCTATCTCGAACGGCAGCCGCAACGATATCGCCCCCGATGGCCGACCCTCCCATTCCCAGGAGAAGGACGTTGCTGACTCCATCACCGGACCACCCTGCTATTGAATCCGGAAAAGCAGCAGCAGCCTGATCGAGTTCATCCGGTAGACTGGCGATTCTTCCATACATGTCCGATCGATCGTAGGTGGCTCGCAACCCTTCCCAGTCCAGCACGTCCTTACTCCTCGCTCTCCAGCATGTGCAGATATTCTTCCATTGTCTCGTGGATGTCGTGGCCGGTCGGCAGCTCGAGTACCTGCTCGGCCAGACGGTGAGCGTCTACTGAACTCATACGTGTAATCAGCCTCTTCAGTTCCGGAATCAAATAGGGGTGAACTGATAGTTCCCTGGCTCCAAGACCGATGAGTAGGAGCGCCGCCAGCGGTTCGCCCGCCATTTCTCCACAGATACTGACAGGTGTATCCGACTCGCGGCCGACCTCGAGTACGGAGTGGACCATACGAACCACTGCCGGGTGAAACGGATCGAACAGATGGGCGATTTTCATATTGTCTCGATCGACCGCGAGGCTGTACTGGATCAAATCGTTCGTCCCGATGCTCATGAAATCCACTTCCCGGGCGATGTGATCAGCCACACTCACGGCGGCCGGGGTCTCGATCATGACGCCCACCTCATAGTTTTTCGGAACGTGATGTCCCCCGAGTTCCAACTCCTCCCTTACCTCGGCGAGAATCCTCTTGGAAGCACGAATCTCCTCAATCGTCGTGATCATGGGGAAAAGGATTCGGAGGTTTCCGTCTACGGATGCTCGCAGAAGGGCGCGTAACTGTTTTCGAAAGAGAGGTCGCAATTCGAGGGAGATCCGGATTCCTCGCCAGCCGAGCATAGGGTTCGGCTCGAGTACGTCGCTCATGGGATCGAGCACTTTGTCACCGCCGACGTCGAGCGTGCGGAACACCACGACTTCGGGAGAAACGCGCTTCAGTATTTTACGGTAAAGAGACGTCTGGGCATCCTCGTCCGATAGATCGGATTCCCGAAAGAATAAAAATTCAGTGCGAAACAGGCCGATTCCGGCCGCCCGGTTTTCAAGGGCCAGCGGAATCTCCTCAGGGAATTCGACATTGGCGAGCAGCTTGATATCCAAGCCATCTCGAGTTCTGGACGGCAGGTCGTGAAGGCGCTTGCGCTCCTTAGAGAGTTCCTTGTAGCGGCGCTGCTGTTTGCGCGCCTTCTTCAAGACGTCCGGTGCGGGATTCACCAGTATCTGGCCCTCACTCCCGTCGATCACGACAATATCGCGATGATGAACATGATCAAGCAATCCTTCAACCCCGACCACCGCCGGAATCTGAAGCGAACGGGCCATGATCGCCGTATGAGACGTGGCCCCCCCTTGCCTCGTCACGAACCCCTTGACCTTGCTTCTCGGAATCTGAACAGTCTCTGACGGCGTCAAGTCCTCTGCGACGAGGATGACGTTCTTCTTCAGGTGGGATAGTGATTTCCGGCCACGGCCGGAAAGATGTCTCAACACCCTTCTCCTGACGTCTTTCAGATCTTCCACGCGATCACGCAGGTAGTCATTTTCCACACGGGAGAGATTGACGATCGCTTCCGAAATGATCGCCTGAAAGGCGGCGGTGGCACTCTGCAGCTCCTTCTGAATACGATGAGTCGTTCCGTCAAGCAGAGTGGGATCCTGCAGAATCAGGATCTGAGCGTCGAACACACGAACGAGTTCTTCACCGATTACAGATCGATAGCGGGTGCGGATTTTCTCGATCTCGTGGCGAGTGCGGTCGAGTGCGTCGAAGAACCGTTTCTGTTCAGTGTCGGTTTCGGAGGCTTCAATCGGGCGGTTATCGATCTCGAACTCTTCGGCCCCGAGAACGAAGACTTCACCTACAGCAATGCCGGGAGACACGGGGATACCATGCAGGAGAGAATGCCCGCCCCCCCCTCCCCTCGAATCACGATCAGGGGGAAGATTCACTCTTCTTCAAGCTCCTCACCGAAGCCGCTCTCGATAAGGTCGGCGAGAGCCTGTAGTGCTTCGGCCTCGTCCGGGCCGTCCGTAATGATCTTGAGATCCGTACCCTCTCCCGCCACGAGTCCCATGATGCCGAGCATGCTTTTCGCATTGATCCGCTTCGAACCGTTCTGCAGGAATACATCAGCCAGAAACTGCTCGGCAGTCTGGACAATCTCCTGCCCCGGTCTGATATGAATCCCCTTGCTGTTTCTAACTCGAACGATTCGTTCCAACATGCCCACCTGTGTCTCGTGGTTCGACCATTCTGGCGCGACCGCTGCTATTCTCCGATCATACGGGAGCGGATTTTTTTCGCATCGCTTCGATCAAGGATTTATCCAGAAGATCAACTGAATGGATTCCCTGAATCTTGAGTTGATGGTTCATGGCGACTACCTCTGCCAGAACCGTGATGTTCTTGCCGGGAATGATCGGAATCGTGACGACCGGTACCTTCAATCCCAGAATCGTCGTCATCCGATCCTCGAGGCCGAGGCGATCATACTGCACGCTGGCGCTCCATTCGCGAAGTCTAACCTCCACGTCGATTCGCTTTGTCTTCCCTATCGCACGAACGCCGAACATGCTGCGCACGTCGACGATCCCGATCCCCCGGATCTCCATGTGGTACTTCAATTGTTCGCTTGCCTCGCCGTAGAGCAGATTGTGCTTTCTTGTGACGATCACCATGTCGTCAGTAACGAGACGGTGCCCTCTCTCTACGAGGTCCAGTGCGCATTCGCTTTTCCCGATGCCGCTTTTTCCCGTAATCAGAAGACCGGCACCATACACGTCGACGAGCGTTCCATGTAGCGTTGTTCTCGGCGCAAAAGCCTCTTCAAGAAATTCAGCCAGGCGATGAATGAACGGCGTCGTCGATTGGGGCGTCCGCAAAATCGGAACACCGACTTCCTTCGCCTTCGTCGACAGGTATGCATCATATTCGAGACCTTTAGCGACAATGACACAAGGTACTTTTTCCTGAAAGAGACGATCAATCGCTTTTCGCCGTTCTTCTTTCCCCAGCGTCTCCAGGAAGAGCATTTCCGTTTCGCCGAGGATCTGAATCCGTTCAGCCAGAAAGTTCTTCGTAAAGCCGGCGAGAGCCAGACCCGGTCTATGAACATCGCTCACCGTAATCGGGCGTTCGGAATCGATGGAGCCTGTCAGCACTTCGAATTGAAAGAGCTCCCTCTTGCTTTCGTAGAGTTCCCGAACCGATAGGCTCTTCATTCTCTTCTCCTGGTACCGGGCCGGCGCAGATCAGGTCTCGACGACGCCGTAGTTTCCGTCTTCCCTCTTGCTCAGGATGTTAACTTTGTCAGTTATGGGATTGGTAAAGAGAACGTAATCGTCGCCCCCTTTCTCCAACTCGAGAATAGCCTCTTCCACTGTCAGCGTCGGGATCTCTAACTCGCCGGAGCGCACGACATCAATCTGGGCGCCGGTCTTATCGCTTTTCGTCCGCAAAACATCGAACCGGACACCGGACCTTCGCGTGACCTTCGATTTGTGCCCCTTCATGCGATCCTTGTGCCTACGGATCTGCTCTTCCACCTTGTTTACGGCCTGATCGACAGAGGTATACATGTCGTCAGACTCCGCCTTTCCGGTAACGTTTAAGCCCTTGGAGTGAAGCGTGACCTCCACCATATGACGGTATTTTTCCACCATCAACACCGCATGGGCTTCCAGGATATCGAGTCCGTACTTGGTGAGCTTCTGAACTCGCTCCTCCGTGTGTTCCTTTAGACCTTCCGTGAGGTCGAAATGACGCGCGGTGATCGAGAGCTGCATCCGTCGTCCCCTTTCTTGGAGTCACCGATAATCAGAACTGCTTCCGGTATCGGGCGGAGAGAATCCCCATTTGATCCCGATACTTCGCTACAGTCCTCCTTGCAATGATAAGCCCCTCGTTCCTGAGAATATCAACAATCTTCTGATCACTGTGCGGGCTAGTCTTGACCTCGGAATCAACCAGTTCCTTGACACGATCTTTCACGCGCTTGGCCGAGACATCCTCACCTGAATCGGATCGAATACTCGAGGAGAAGAAGAACTTGAGCTCGAACACGCCCCGGGGGGTCTGCACGTACTTATTCGACGTGACCCTGCTTACTGTAGACTCATGCATACCGATCTGATCCGCCACATGCTGAAGCGTCATCGGTTTCAGGTAACGAATTCCCCTTTCGAAGAACTCCTCCTGGTTCTCCACGATCGACTTCATGACTTTAATCATGGTCCTGCGTCGTCGCTCGATCGTGTTGATCAGCTGATTGGCCGCATTCAGCTTGTTTTTTACATACTCTTTCGTTTCGGAGTTCGTTCCGTCGCCGTTGGTCATCAGTTTCTGGTACGTCTTCGATACCCGAAGCCGCGGAACGTTCTGATCGTTCAGGTAAACGACGTATTCGTCATCGACGCGGTCGACGACCAGATCAGGTGTGATATAGCGGGGGTCCTCGTCCGTATACAGCATTCCCGGCCTGGGATTGAGCTGCCCGATCACGCCGGTCGCCTCTTGAATCTCCTGGGCGGTGGTCTTCAGTTTGCGAGCGATATCGTTATATTTGTTCTGCACGAACTCATCGAAGTGATCATGAACCACACGGTAGGCGAGGCTCGACGAATCCTCTACTGCCTGAAACTGCAGAAGAAGACATTCACGGAGATCGCGGGCTCCCACGCCGGAAGGATCGAACGTCTGCAACAGCTCGAGAGTCTTCCGCACCCGGTTCACGGGAGCCCGCACACTCTCCGCCACTTCTTCAAATGACAACGTCAGAAAGCCCTTGTCATCGAGGCTCCCGATCAGGAACTCACCGATCCGCAATGTCTCATCATCGGTCGTCGCGATCCGAAGCTGGGAAATCAGGTGCTCCGACAGTCGGACCGTAGTAGAGAGCACACGCTCGTATGTCTCGTCCTGCCCTCCCTCGGATTGCTGACGATGGGAGTAATCCTGTGGTGAGTGGAAATATTCGTCCCAGTCGATCTCGTTCTTCTGCTCATCATTGGATTGGTTCTCATCCGGTTCGGGCTTCTCCATCGGATCCGCTGGCTCTTCCTCCCGTTTATCCAGTTCCTCTTCCTCGCCGTCGATGAGGTCGTCAACCTCTTCGAGCACGGGATTCATAAGAAGCTCCTGTTTCAACACCTGCTGCAGTTCCAGAGTAGGCATCTGTAGAAACTTCAAGGCCTGCTGCAACTGCGGCGTCATGACGAGCTTTTGTGTCTGCAGCATGCGGAGCTGAAGTCCGACTCTCATTTCCATACTTGGTAGGTCTCCCTAAGCAAACGGCTCGGTCAGAGCCGAAACTTCTCGCCCAGATAGATCTGGCGTGCTTCCTGGTTCTCGGCGAGTTCTCCGGCACTCCCTGAGAGAAGCACCTTACCCTCATACATAATATAAGCCCTATTCGTGATCGATAGTGTTTCTCGCACATTATGATCCGTAATCAAGACGCCGAGCCCCCTGTCCCGCAAACCCGCGATGATCTCCTGAATGTCCTGTACCGCAATCGGGTCGATGCCGGCGAATGGTTCGTCAAGCAGGAGAAAGGAAGGATCTGTCGCCAGAGCGCGACTGATTTCCGCGCGCCGTCGTTCTCCACCTGAGAGGGTGTACGCCTTGGCACGGGCCAGGTCTGTGATTCCCAATTCCTCGATGAGTTGATCGGCCCTCTCCCTCCGCTCTTTCTTTCCCATTGGCATCGTTTCCAGAACGGCCAGTACATTTTCCTCGACTGTCAGCTTTCGAAAGATCGACGACTCCTGTGGGAGATAGCCGATTCCCATTCGTGCCCGCCGGTACATCGGAAGTCCCGTGACATCCATATCGTCAAGAAATATCCGTCCCCTCTTAGGTCGAATCATGCCGACGATCATGTAGAAGGTCGTCGTCTTTCCGGCACCGTTCGGTCCGAGCAGGCCGACCACTTCGCCCTGCCTGACGTTGACCGACACACCACGGACAACTTCACGGCCTCGATATTGCTTAGAGAGATCATCCGTCCTGAGCTCAGTCCCGACGGCCTCTTTGACCGGCTCAACCATCGATGGCCTCATCAGTCACCGCCACCACATCTCTCTTGATCAACGTTTCGTTCAAATGGGGATCCGTCTCAAGCCCGTAGCCTGTGATTTTTTGCTTTCCTTTGGTGATCGAGACAAAGTCGTCAGTGAATATCTTTTCCTCTTTGTCTCTAAACTCGATAGATTCCGTTTCCAGCCTGGTTCCTTCCACATTTGTGAGGACAACTGATCCCCATGCCCTCATATCGCTCGACTTTTGATCGATTTCCCCATGATCGGCCAGAAGCGTGGAAGAATACTCTTCGTCATCGTCATAGAAATCGATGATCACCTGATCCGCCTCGACCCTCTCGGGATTCTCATAGTAGCGAAGCCGATCGCCACGGAACTCCCACGCGATCCGGCCGCCCCTGTATTCGACCCATTTTCTGACTTGGGTTTCCTGAATCGGTGACGAACCGCCACCGGCTGACGAGGAGACAGCCGGCTCCTTGAGGTCGGCGCAGCCGGCACCCGCGAGAATTGCGACTGCCAGTATCAGGCCGCCCCCTGATTCCATCGATCGTGCATCCAGACCCATTGTGTTCTCACTCTGTGAATATAAGTTTCGATTATCTGCATACACCGTCTTGTGTTCTCGATTATGTCTGCATCCATGTTCCCAGTAGAGACGAGGCGAACAGGTTCGTCGATCACGAGCTGATAACGGTCATCTCCCATTCGCCAGCATGCCATGGGGACCAGGGATGCACCCGTTTTCATCGCGATCCGGACCGGCCCGGTTACTGCCCGGGCAGGCCTGCCGAGAAATACAGTATCTACACCCATTGAACGGGATCGAAGATCCATGAGGAGCCCGAGCATGCCCCCTCGGTGAAGTGTCCTGAAGATTTCACGAAGGCAATCGGTCTCCGAACGGACTATGGAGCGCACACCGTGACGAGCCCGTAGCCGGACGAGTCTCTCACCGAGTTTAGGATCAAAAGAAGAGGAAGAGAAAACTGTCAGATCGACACCACGGCACCCGAGCCAGGATGCGAGCAACTCCCAGTTTCCGATATGACCTGTGACGCCGATTATGCCGCGACCTCGATCAATCGCCTTCTGGAGATGATCGTATCCTTCGACCTCCACCAGACTGTTCAATTCGGAGCTGCTGATGATTTCCAGGCGCGCAAGATCGACCACGTTCCGCCCGAGTTCCCTATAGACGATTCTCGATAGTCTGTTCGCCTCTGATCGATCACCGTAAATCAGATGGAGATTGTGGCGGGCCATGCGACGCCCACGTCCAAGAATCAGATGGGCGAGTGATCCTCCTGCCTCGAAAAGAGGCAGAGCCAGGTCACGAGGCAACGTCTTTCCGAGGCCCATCAAAGCCAGAATCGCTTTGGATGCAAGTTTGGAGGGAAGGTTCACCAGACGTTGATCCCCAATTCCGGCCGGGGTTCATTATCGGCCAACTAGAGAATAGACAAGGATATAGGGAGTGTCAAGCAACGTTTGTGCCAGAACGGGTTATCCGGCGACTCCGCTTCGAAGGCAGTCGTACATATGAACGAAACCGAGCAGGGATCCCTCCTCGTCAGTCACCGCCAGACAAGTGATGATCGCCTTCGGATCGGCGTGCATCAACTTGAGGGCGTCGGCCGCAAGGAGGTCCTTCCGTATCGATGATGGGCGGGTGCTCATGACATCACGGGCCTGGAGAGTGAATAGATCCTGATGACGAAGCAAGAGACGCTTCAGATCACCGTCTGTAATAATCCCGGAAAGATGGCCATCGTCATCGATTACGGTCGTCGCGCCCAATCGCTTCTCGATGATCTCGACAAGCACATCCTTCATGCTCACCTCCTCACCGACCGCCGGCATCTCCTCCCCCGTGTGCATCAGATCTTCTACTTTGAGAAGAAGACGCTTCCCGAGGGCGCCCGCCGGATGGAATCGGGCGAAGTCTTCCTCTTTCAGACCTCGCAAATCGAAAAGTGTCAGAGCAAGTGCGTCGCCCACCGCCAGCATGGCAACCGCACTCGAAGTGGGGGCAAGATTCAGGCTGCACGCTTCCGGGCCGTCGCCGATTTCGATCGTGACAGCGGCGGCTCGGGCGAGCTCGCTCTCTCCGTTCGCCGTAATCGCGATGATCGGAAGGCCGAGGACTTTAAGGGAAGGGATCAAGCGATTGACCTCTTCGTTGTTCCCCGATCGCGAAAGTACGACTACAACATCTTCTCCGGTCACCATACCGAGATCGCCGTGTACCGCTTCGACAGGATGAAGGAAGAAGGCCGTCGCTCCGGTTGAATTGAACGTCGCCGCCAATTTCCGGCCGATGATCCCGGACTTACCGATCCCGGTTACAACAACCTTGCCAAGCCCTGTTCGCGAACGGTCTTCGGGGCGGACGATCGTACGGTAAAGCAGATCGACAGCCTCGGCGAACGACCGATCGAGACGGCCCTCCAATTCCTGGAGCGCGTCCGCCTCCCGCTTCAGGACTTCGCGGCCTCTCTCGATGCAGCTCTCCACCCAGGATTGATCCAGAACAGGTTTCACAGCTCCTGATGCTCCACCCGTGCTTCATGAATGGCAAGCACCTGTCGAAGGAGCGTTTCGAGTCGATCGATTCTCAGTTGGCTCGATGCATCGCAGAGTGCCTTGGTCGGGTCAGGGTGGGCTTCCAGAAATAGGGCGTCACAACCGGCAGCAACACCTGCTCGTGCCAGCAGGGGGATGTGCTCGGGGGTCCCCCCTTTGGGATCAGAACTCGGCCGGCCGTAGATCCGGACAGCATGAGTGGCGTCGAAGATCACCGGGTAGCCGTGGCTTCGCATGATGGGAAGCGAACGATAGTCTACCACCAGATTGCGGTAACCGAACGAACTCCCCCGCTCAGTCAACAGGATGGAGTGATTCCCGGTCGATTCAATTTTTCTGACCGAATTTTTCATATCCTCGGGAGCGATAAACTGGCCCTTCTTCACATTTACGGGGAGCCCGGTCTTTCCGGCCGTAACGAGAAGTTCCGTCTGCTGGGAAAGATAGGCAGGAATCTGTATGGCGTCCAGAACCTCCGAGGCCGGCCCGACCTGGGCGGGTGTATGAACATCAGAAATCACAGGACACCCTATCCGGCTCTTTACTTTTTGGAGTATTTCCAGACCCGCTTCGACGCCCGGCCCTTCGTAATTGTCGAGTGAGGATCGATTGTCCTTTCGAAATGAAGATTTGAACACGTAAGGAATCCCGAGACGGGCCGTGATTTCGCTGATCCGTTCAGCCGCGGCGAGACAGATCTCGGCCGTCTCAATTACGCATGGTCCTGAGATAAGGGCGAGGCCGTCTCCTTCCCCGAAGCGGACCGCGCCGACACTCACAGGATGAAAGGTGGTCACGATCCCCCCCCGGCATTCGCTTCGACCGGCAGGGCATGTTCCTTGGCCGCCCGGACGAGTCCCAGAAACAGTGGGTGGGGACGGAGCGGGCGAGACCGGAATTCAGGATGAAACTGGCTGGCCATGAAGAACGGATGATCCGGAAGTTCGACGATCTCCACCAGATCGCGTTCCGGGTTTCTCCCGCTGTCACGCATGCCATGGGACCGGAGACTCTCGCGAAATTCGTTATTGACCTCATAGCGATGGCGGTGACGTTCATTCACGAGAGTAACGCCGTAGTATTCGTGAGCCCGGGACCCCTCATCGATCGTGACCGGTGAGGCGCCGAGGCGCATGGTAGCACCCATCTCCGCGATCCCTCTCTGCTCAGGAAGAAGGTCGATCACCCGATTCTTCCCCTCGGGCTCGAACTCGCCGCTGGTCGCGTGTTCAATGCCGCAGACGTTCCGGGCGAACTCGATCACGGCGAGTTGAAGGCCGAAGCAGATACCGAGATACGGAATTCCTTCTGTTCGTGCGATTCGTACCGCCTCGATCTTCCCCTCGATCCCCCGCGTCCCGAAACCGCCGGGAACGAGAATCCCGTCACACCCCCTCAGCTCCTCCATGACGGCTGGATCGTCGAGACGTTCAGAGTCGACCCAGACCGGCTGGACCTTGACTTCGTTGGCGATTCCCGCATGAACGAGCGCTTCGTGAATCGATTTGTAAGCGTCAACCAGGTGAACATACTTCCCGGCCACGGCGATCCGTATGGTCTCGCCCGGATTGTGAATTCGATCCACAATGCGATTCCATTCCCTGAGATCGGGATCGGGTACGTCCATTTCGAACTGTTCCGTCACGAGAGCGTCGAGTCCGCCCCGATGCATGGCAAGAGGAACCTCATAAATCGATTTCGCATCCCTGGATTCCAGGACGGCGCGAGGCTCGACATTGCAGAAAAGAGCGATTTTGGACTTCACATCCTCAGGCATGGGATGACTCGTCCGGCAGACGAGTATGTCCGCCTGGATACCGATCTCCCGAAGCTCTTTGACACTGTGCTGTGTCGGCTTCGTCTTCATCTCCTGAGAGGTCTCCAGATAGGGCAGCTGGGTGACATGGATATAAAGGCTCGATCGCGTTCCGACCTGGAGACGCATTTGACGGATCGCTTCCAGAAATGGAAGGCTCTCGATGTCGCCGACCGTTCCGCCGATTTCACAGATGACGATCTTCGCATCTTTCTGGCGGCCCGCCTCCACGATACGGCGTTTGATTTCATCTGTGATGTGGGGGATCACTTGAACGGTTACGCCGAGATACTCACCTTTCCGCTCGCGGGAAATGACGGTATCGTAGATCTGCCCGGCAGTCGTATTGTTGATCTTCCCGAGATCTTCATCAGTGAATCTTTCATAGTGCCCGAGGTCGAGGTCGGTCTCCGCCCCGTCGTCCGTCACAAAGACTTCACCGTGCTGAAACGGGTTCATCGTCCCAGGATCAAGGTTGATGTAGGGATCGAGCTTGAGGAGAGTGATTGGAATGCCGCGGGCTTTGAGAAGCATACCGAGCGATGCCGATACGATCCCCTTGCCGATCGAAGACATCACACCACCGGTGACGAACACATAGCGAACCGCCGAATCAACCTTTGCCGTCAAGTACCCTGCCCCTTTCCCATTAACGGTTCCTCGCTCTTCCCGGCATGATCCCGGGCCGCCCTCAAATCGTCTATCGTTTCCACGCCACGAAATGGCGCGGGATACAGGCTGACACGAATGGGCATTCCGTTTTCCAATGCCCGGAGTTGCTCCAGTCCCTCGCTCTTCTCCAAAGGGGACCGTTCAAAAGATACAAATCGGAATAGCGCTTCTTTCTGAAACCCGTAGATTCCGACATGCATCCAGGGGGCGATCCCCCCCTCCCGCCACGCATGCGGGATCAGGGAGCGGGAAAAATAGAGGGCGTTACCATTTCGATCGACCGCGATCTTAACCGTGTTCGGGTCACTCGGGTCGTCGTTCAGAAAGGGGACAGCCAACGTGTGCAGCTGCACGTTCTTATCTTCGAGGAGAAGGGCGGCTACCAGGTCGACGGCGTCCGGAGGGAGGAAGGGCTCGTCCCCCTGCACATTGATGATGACACGTTCCGTGAGATCCTTCGCGACTTCCGCTACCCGATCGGTTCCGGTCTGATGGTCCGATGAGGTGAGGCGAGCCTCGAAGCCTGCACCGAGAACGCACTCCTTGATCTCCTCGCTGTCAGTCGCCACGATGACCCTGTCGATCAATCGGGCTTGGGATACCGCGTCGCAGACATGCAGGATGAGTTCCCGACCGCTGATCAGCTGAAGGGGCTTTCTGGGAACCCTAACGGAGCCGAGTCGGGCGGGAATGACAACAGCGGCATTCAAATCGATCCCCAAAAAGAACGGAGGGGATACGACCCCCTCCGCTTACTATCGTGTTTGTTCTCGCCACCTACAGCGAGCGGCATGATCCCCCTAGTGCGCCATCTCGGGCGCGACTACGCTGACGATCTTGCGTCTCTTCCCCTTGTCGACGAAGTGAACCTTGCCGTCTGTCAAAGCGAAGAGAGTGTCGTCTCCTCCCTTGCCGACGTTGGCGCCGGGAATAAAATGAGTCCCTCGCTGGCGGACGATGATCGTGCCGGCAAGGACCGCCTGCCCCCCGAAACGCTTCACACCCAGCCGCTGGGAATTACTGTCACGCCCGTTTCTGGAGCTTCCTACACCTTTTTTGTGAGCCATGAGCCCGTCTCCTTAAGCTGATCCATCCGCGGACGGACTATTCCTCGGTCGCCGCGCCATCCTTCTTTCCGATCGAGAGGATGCGAAGGCGCGCGTACGAAGTGCGATGTCCCAGAATGCGCCTGTAGTTCTTGCGTCGTTTGAATTTCTGGACAAGCACCTTGGGGTAGCGGCCGAATGCAAGAACCTCTGCCTCGGCGGCTACGTTTTCAAGAGTCGGGCGACCCACTTCGCGGGTGCCGTCATTTTCCCAGAGAAGGATCCGTTCGAGGGTGATCTTGTCGCCCACCTCGGCGTCCAGAATGGGGACTTCTATTTCCTCCCCCGGTTCGATCCGATACTGGAATCCACCGGTCTCCACAATGGCGAACAACGTAATCTCCCTTCTTTCAACGTAATACGCGGTCATAAGACCGCACGAACCCAAGTTTGATCAATTTCCCAATCTATACCATTCCAAGGAAAACTGTCAAGCCCTGTTCGTAACACCTCCCCGGCGGTCAGTCAAGATTCGTCCCAGGCCCCTGGCAGCCGCCTGAGACCCCGGGGCGCGGCAAAAGAGGAGTCCGTCATGGACGAGCCCTAAAAAACCACTTTTTGGGTCAGCTCCTGGCCCGATTTCTTGGCGAAGATGCGTACCTCTTCCCGTTCGTGACCGGCGTTCTGGTGAATCTCGACATCGAGATCGTATCGCTTCTGAATCCCTTCGAGGCGGTTCAACTCACCTTCCTCAAAGAAACCGGCCAATTCAGGGTGGAGATGGACGACGATCCGCTTCTCGTTGCAGTAGGTGGCGACCCGCCGCAGCAGCCTTTCCACTTTCGCCGCAAGCGAGGCAAGTGAGAGCCGGCGCCCTGTCCCCCCGCAATGCGGACAGTTGGAACTGAAGTACTGCATCAGGCTCGGCCTCACCCGCTGCCGAGTCATTTCAACTAAACCGAGATCGCTGATTCGAAACGTCTTCGTCTTCGCCCGGTCCCGGCGGAGCGCCCTCCGCAGAGTGTCCGATACCTTTTCCCGATTCGACTCTTTCTCCATGTCGATAAAGTCGATTACAATAATCCCGCCCATATCCCTGAGCCGAAGTTGCCGCGCAACCTCCCTCGCCGCCTCGACATTGGTCTGGGTAATCGTCTCTTCCTGGTCCTTGTCCCCCGTAAACCGACCGGTATTCACGTCGATCGCAACGAGTGCCTCGGCATGATCGATGATGATATACCCCCCCCGCTTCAACCAGATCTTCGACGACAATGTCTTTTCGATTTCGCTTTCAATCTCGTACGCGTCGAAGAGCGGGGTCTCTTCCTCATATAGAGTGACACGATCGATCAACTCGGGTGACGTGGCGTTCAAATAGGCATGGGCCTGGGTTACGTGGTCTTTAGAGTCAATGATGAGCCGGTCTACATCCTCATTGAAAATGTCCCTGATCAAACCGGTTGTCAGTTCCAGTTCTTTGTGGAGGATGGCGGGAGCGGTCATCTTCGCGTAGGCAGCCTGCGCCTTCTTCCAGATGCGGGTAAGGCCTTTGATATCGGCCTCGAAGTGGTGCTTATCACGTCCGATACCAACGGTTCGCATGATGGCGCCGTACCCCTTCGGCACAACCTCGCCCAGCAATTGCCGGAGCCGGGTTCGCTCGTTTCGATCTTCGATCTTTCTGGAAACGCCCAGGTGGGACACGTTCGGCATGAGCACCAGATAGCGGCCGGGAAGGGAGACCTGCGTGGTCACTCGAGGACCTTTGGTCCCGATCGGCTCCTTCGTGATCTGGACCATGATCTCCTGCCCTTTTTTCAGCAGGTTGTCGATCGATACGCCTCGAGGAATTTTACGAGAGCGGGATCCTGAACGCCTTCCCCCCTGCTCCGCTGCATCATTCGTCTCAGGATCCGTTACGATCATGTCCGATACATGAAGGAACGCCGTCTTTTCCTGACCGATGTCGATAAAGGCGGCCTGCATTCCCGGAAGGACGGCATTCACACGTCCCTTACAGATATTACCGACCTGTCGCATGGAGTCGGCCCGTTCGGCGAAAAACTCGACCAGCCGGTGGTCCTCCATGATCGCCACCCGCATCTCGTTCGGTGACGCATTAATTATGATCTCCGAGTAAACTTTATCATCCCGACCCACGGTTCAACCCTCCTGTCCCCGGTCGATACAGTTTCCGCTCATCGATAAAGTGACGAACCGGTTCGGGCGTCAAATAGCGGATCGACTCCTCCCTTCGTACTCTCTCCCGGATTGCCGTGGCGGAAAGAGTGAACTGGGGTGAATCGAGAAGACGATATTTTTGGCGAAAGCGATCGTCCACCAACCCGGGCTCAAATCCGGGTCTCGGCGCGACTACAACTCGCGATTCTTCCATGATTTTCTCCGGTGAGCGCCAATGGGCGAGATCGACAAGGCTGTCAAAACCGACCAGATAATAGGGCCGAAGAATGGATCGTTCCCTGGCGATCTGGCGGATCGTATCAATCGCGAAAGAACTCCCCTTCCTTTCGAGTTCGACGCGGGAAATCTCGAACAGCGGGTTCCCGTCAATAGCGAGGCTTACCATGGCAGCACGATCTTCCGCATCAGTCAGCCGGGACGTGCTCTTATGAGGGGGCTGTCTACTTGGTATGAAGAGCACCCTGGTCACGCCAAGTTCGCACGCTGCCGCCTCGGCGAGCATCAGATGGGCGGTGTGAATCGGATCGAATGTACCGCCGAAAATAATCACTTCCTCAGTCATTGTCGGCCCTTTCGAGTCCGCGAAGCTTGGCAAGTCTGGTCCGTGCCTTCTCGGCGAGCTCTCCCTCCGCCCCCTCATTCAAGCAGATCTCCAACCACCGAATCGCTTCGTCATCGTCGTTGGCCAGCTCATAGGTGCGCGCCATTTCATACCGCGCCTCATGGGCGAGTGGTGTGTCCCCCCAGTCATCGAGGACGATCTGGAAGTAAAAACGGGCGGCTGAAAACCGGCGCAGCTTGACATACGTCACGGCGTTCTCAAATTCCTTGCGTGCGCGATGGGTACGAGCCTCGAGAAGACCGCGGCGCCCTTCCTCGATCCTAGGATGATCAGGATGACCGGCAATGTACTCTTCGAACTGGCGGATCGCCTTTGTATTCCATTCCTGATCGTAGGCCGGACTTGCTTGTTGATCGACGTAGCAGTAGGCGATTTCGAGGACGGCGTCTCCCACACGGCTTGACCGTGGATAACGCCGCTGAAAGGTCTGATATTCCTGGACGGCGGCGAAATAGTCCCCCAGTTCCCGCTGGGACCGTGCCACGCCGAGCCGCGCCTCCTCCTCCCACTCTGTGCCCGGGTAGAGGCCGGCGATCGTCCGGTAGGCTGCCATCGACTTCCGGCCGTCCCCATCATCGAGATAGGCACGGGCCCGCGAAAGCCGCTCCTCGGGAGTGGCATCCGGCAGCAGGGATACACCCCCGCAATCGGCCAGTAAACAGCACGCCGCCAGCGTGCCGGCTATAGCACGAATCAAAAACATCTCGCTCGCTTTCCTGAGGGGGCGCCGGCAGACAGTCAGTCGCCGGCCTGATTGGTATAGAAGAGAGCGACTAGTCCGCCGACCACACCCGCGACAACGGCGGGCTCCCAGAACCTGGCGGACCCGCTCGGAGAATCCGGCCGCGCAAAGCTGTACTGGGAACTTTCCAGATAGTCGAGAGCGGAGCCGGGAACTTCGTCCGCGGCAAACTGCTCGACCGATGTGGACCAGCGAACATTCTCCCCGTTCTGCAACCGAAAATCGATCCGCGCACGTGCGAATCGTTCCACACGCCTCGGTCCGAACCAGAATCGTCGGTGCGCACGGGGATAGTCGAATTCGAGTTCGGACACCCGGTAGGTCAGTTGCCTGGTCTCACCGGCTCCGTACGGAGTCTCGGCAGGTTCATCATCTACTTCGCCTGGCGATTCCTCCGCCGGATCGACGGATTCGGGAACCACGAGAAGGTCGGCGCAATCGCCCACACCTTCTGCGAAATCGAAGCGAAAATAGGCAGGGGACGGCATGGGTTTGCCATCGTTGTCCCGTGCGGGTTCGAACTCGAAGGAGGACAGCGCCTCCTCGACGGCTGTGGTGAACAGCTCGCCTGAACTCTCTGCTACATCCTTGTTCGTAACCCTTCCCTTCTTGGTGACAAGAAACTGAACGATTACGTAACCCCCAAATCCTTTTCTACAAGCCTCTTCGGGATAGATCGCGCCTTGTCCCGGTTTCAAAGTCGGCGGGGCAGCCGGCTGGGATGAATCTTCCGAAACGGCACCCCCCTTTTTCTTCTTCCTGGACTTCGGTCCCGAGACGACCTGAATGTCGATGCCCCGACCTCCCAGGGAGGTGAGAACTACATTCTCGACAATCCAGTCGATATCGGTCCCTTCGCGCGATCGCAAGATCAGCGGCTCGGTTCCGACGTCAGGAAACTCGAGCATGGCCTCCGCAACTGCTTTTCGTACAACCAGTTGCATGAGTTCTACGTTTGTCAGGTGAACTCCGACAGCCACACCGGAAGCTCCGGCGATCTGTGCCCAACCGAGTAGAACGATCCCGATGGCGATACGATACATTCATCCATCCTTAAAGGCACCCCCGGAAACAGAGGGAGGCCGAGTCAACGTTATGATCACAATAGGCTTCGGGATTCGGCAAGGTCAACCGAAAAGGCGTTAATCGATTCGCCCTTCCTTCCGATGATAAGAGTAGAACCATAGACCTCATAACTGAGGCAAGGAGAGCCGGATGACACAGACTCAAGAGATTATCAGTCAGATGTTCGTCAATCTGGCGAAATTGAAGCTGGAACCGGATGTTGTCGATCGAATGTCTCCGGTAGTGGACGGGCTGATTCAGAGACTTCGGGGCAACATCGACCTCTCCACGGAAGAGGGGTGGAACAGGATGAGAATCGCCCTTTGCGGCATGCTTGCCCATGGGTGGGCACTCGGGATGTCCCCGTTCAACAGCCCGGACGTCAACGTCGATGGAGAAACACTCGAAGTACGTGTCTCCAAAGACATTCTGACTCCACTCGAAGTACTGAAATCGATCCGCTACGCCAAGAAAGACTCACATGGCCGGATTCAAAAGGTCCTGTTCGAACCGAGTTCGGAGACGATTGCGAAAGAGCAGATCGACAAGATCCTGAAAGATATAGAAGACAAACACTGGGCGGACGATAGCTAGGAGGTTGTTCGAGACCCTGGGTCAGGCTTTATTCCCAAGTGGGGTCGCCGGACACGATCGCACCATGGCCGGCAAACTGGCACTCCACCGTGTATCTTCCCACCTCATCGACCCATAATGAGTAGATCTCCTGTGAGGTCGGGCATACAAAAGTACTCAGGTTTCGGAATTGAGGGGCCAGTTTGCGAAAACGGTCCGCATACTGGGCGTGTTCCGTGTAGAAACCCTCCTGAGCCTTGGCGATCCACTTCATCTGTTTCTGACACGCCGCCTCCCTGCGATTCACACCGTTCCGGTGATTGATGGAGAGCTGCAGCATCAGCACCAGGACCATCACCATCAGAATGACGGCGAAATCCAGGAGGATCAAGCCGCGGGTATTACCCCGTTTACAATTGGACATCTGTCCCCCCTCAAATCTACTCTTACTATAAAAAGCGCCCGCACGAAGCGTCAAGGTGAATCCCGGTCTTCGTCGTTGATTTCCTCCCACTTCGCCTCTTCGATTTCCGTCCCCTCAGAGTCGAATCCGTCCACGCCGGGCCGATCGGGACGGCCCTGGCCGAGGAACCGCAAGAGCCGGCCGATCCCCCAGACAAAGCGGATCAGCAGTGCGAATAGCGCAACAATGAAAAGAGTGCGGAGCACGATCAATCCTCGAACAGGGAGGTCCGGCTCCCCTCGACACCGAAATTTCTGACTCGTCCCGTCCCCACGCGAGTATCCCGCAGGTCTTCCCTGAAATCGGGATCATCCGGGTCGAGAGACTGAATGCGGACCCAATCCGATGCGTGCAGTATGGACTGGCCGCCGAGTGAAAGGGCGACGTGGGTCACCTTTTTGTCCCCGAAAAAGAGTAGATCACCCGGCCTCGCATCATCGCCTGCCTCGATCAGTTCGACTGACTCATGTTGGAGGTCCGCATCGCGGGGAAGAAGCACTTTGTGATGCAGGAAAAGCCTCTGGATCAATCCGGAGCAATCGAATCCCTTGGTGGTCGTCCCTCCCCAGAGGTAAGGGATCCCGACGAGCGATCGGGCGGTCCTGACAAGATCAATCGGCTCGGAGTAGCGCGGACGCGAATCCTCCGTGACGGCGTCTGATTTGGAAATCCACCCCTCTGCTCCCCCAGGAAGGCCGGCCAGAAACCAGCTTTCCCGCTCCTCGATCAGCAGCAGCGGCGCGTCGAAAGGGGCCTCGATAATAACATCAGCCTCCCGATCAGGAGCTTTCCGGACAAGAGCGAGCCTTGCCGTAATACGAATCCCGGCCGGTCGCATTCCCGGCTTCATAGACTCGTCCGGCATGGAAACCGTTACTCCGGTCGGCATCCAGCCAAGATAGCGATCATCACCTCGAACGAGCGACCACTCCCCTCTGGTTGTCAAAACCTCTAAGATCTCACCCATGATCGCCTGGGACCCCAGTTCTGCCGAATGGACAGGCTCTGTCCGGAGGGGGACCACGGGAGGGGCGATCTGAACATAGACGGCCTGTTTCCTGTCACCAGGTGCAAACCTAGCCTCATCAAGCCAACGGACGTCCTGTTCTCCGAGGAGCGCTCGGATTTCCCGGAGCGCCGGTCTGGAAGTAGAATATCCGGTGAGCCGGCAGGTATCTCCCTTTCGCACGACGGAGAGAGCGATTGATTCGTAACGTGGATCGGTCTTGTCCGCGAGATTGCGGATCGCCGCCCGAATAATCCGCGCGGAGTCGGCGGCACTCATGAGCTCTCCCCCCCACTCCCGGCAAACTTTCGGTCTTCCTCGATCGTGCCGTCCCGCAATCGAATCACCCGACTCGCCTTTCGAGCTACCTGCTCCTCGTGGGTCACCAGAATAATCGTATTGCCGTTCCGGTGAATCACATCGAAGAGGCCCATGATCTCCTCCCCTGTCACGCTGTCAAGATTACCAGTCGGTTCATCTGCCAGGATCAAGGAGGGCTTGTTAACCAGAGCGCGTGCGATCGCCACGCGCTGCCTCTCTCCACCTGACAGCTCGTTCGGCCGGTGGTGCCTTCTCTCAGTGAGGCCGACTGCATCGATCGCTTCCCGGACCATGCTCTCTCGCTCTTCCTTCGACCTGCCGGCATAGATCAGGGGAAGCTCCACGTTCTTGACCGCGTCCGCCCTCGGGAGAAGATTGAATGTCTGGAAGACGAATCCGATCTTCCCGTTCCGTATCGCCGCGAGTTGATCATCGTCCATCGCCGACACTTCCTCACCTTCAAGAAGATACGTACCCGACGTCGGCGTATCGAGACACCCGATCAGGTTCATGAGCGTCGACTTCCCCGATCCGGAGGGGCCCATGATGGCGATATATTCATTCGGCATGACCCGAAAGGTCACTTCCCGAAGGGCGGTGACTTCCAGTCGACCCATCTGGTAGACCTTGGAAAGCCCGGCCGCCTCAATCAGAGGTTGACTGGCCATTATACTCCGGCAGGCCGATCGCTTTCTCGAGCGCAGCCTGGGAAGTGAGATAGTTGTAGAATGCGTCGACCTTTTCCGACCGAGCGGTCGCGAGATCGACCTGGGCCTCGATCAGATCCAGAATGGGGACAAGGCCGTGCTTGTACTTCCCCTTGGATACCCGCAGATCCTCCTCGGCGGCTGCGACGTTTCTCTCAGCCACGTCCATCTTCTTCATGTTCTCTTCGATCGAGAGGATCGCCTCGCGAACTTCGAGCGCCACGGATTGTCTCGTACTTTCCAGAGTCCATAGCGCCGATCTGGCTTCGGCTTTTCTTTGCTGAATCCGCGAAAGCGTGCCGGCATTGAAGAGGGGCACGGAAAGACTGAGATTGGCCGACCAGTTCCTGTCGAAGCTCTCGCTTAAAAAGATCGATCCGTCAGAACGTTCGTTCTCCAGCCTCGCATCCTGCCACTGGTAGCTCAGCTGCCCGGAGAGAGACGGGAACCATTCGCCACGGGCGGCACCGATTCCATCCCTGGCGGAGGCCAGAAGATGCTCCTGCCGTTTGAGTTCCGGATGGATCTTTTTCGCCAGCTCAAGACTCTCTTCATACGATGGGAGCAAGGGATCGATCGGATCCGGCTCGGCAGGAAGAATCGGAATCATGAGATCGAGACCAAGCGAAGAGAGGAGCGTCGCCTCGGACGTGGCGAGATTCTTTTCAGCAGTAATGACGCTCAGCTTGTTCGATTCCACTTGTGCCTTCGCCTTGAGAACGTCCGCAATCACACCGGCGCCCACTTCCTTTCGTTTTTCCGCAAGCTTCAGCTGCTCTTCTCCGACCCGAAGATTGTCATTCGAAACCTCGAGCAGATCCTTCATCCGAAGTATATTATGAAAGCCTTCACGTACTCGAAAGACCACGTCCTGTCGAGTAGCGCGATGGCCGGCCCGGCTCGCTTCCCGGTTCTCTTTCGCCTGCCCGATACCACGCCAGCTTGACCAGGAAAGAATATTTTGATTGAGTCGGAGACTGGTTGTTTTGAAGCGGGACTCCCCGTCGAACGAGCCGATGGCCGTCGTCTGCGTCCCACTTGCCTTCGTGGCGTTGAAGCTGCCGTTCAGACTCGGCAGGTACGCTGAGTAAGCTTCAAGCACGGCCTTTTCCGAACTCCTCGTAGAGTGACTGCTCGCGAGGAGTGCCGGATTCGTGGCGAGGGCGATTCGCACACAATCTTCGATGGTCACCGCGCGGCCGTCCACCGCCCGCTCCAGTGATTCCTGGAGAGTGGATGCCTGGGCGTTACCCGCCAGCAGGATAAAGAGGCCTGCCAGGGAGAAGAGGCGGCTTGGGATAGCAATCATCATTTGCTCCTTCGGTGTTTCATTTGACCGGGTCCATGTCTGTCCTTTGATTCATACGTGATTCCGGGCCATTCGGTTTCTCCCATCAGGCGAGCGAGCTTGTCACGACATGCCAGATGAGCCATGGGGTCAGGACAGCCAGAGCAGCGCGAACAGTGGAGATGGAAAGACAGACTTTCGCTCCAATGACAAAAAGGGCGATATACCAAAGATTAAAAATGTCAAATGCCGCAAGGAACCGGAAGAGTTTGTCAGTCGAGTCCCCGGTCAAAAACGCGGCAGGCCCGAAATAGATCTCCGGCGTTTCTTTCATGAGCGCGAGCGGAGTCCAGAGAATCATGTGGGGAACGGCGACCAGCTTCGCCCACAAACCTATGCAAAGCAGCATCAAGAAGGGGCGCCGCGTCGATGTCCCCCCCGTCAGTGAGGTGATCAGAAGAGCGATTGCCGTTAGAATCAGGACCGCCATTAAATGAGAAAGTGAGGGGGCGGCAATCAAGGCAATACGAAGCCAAGATTTATCGAAAACATTTTCGATCGACTCGCGAGCGTCGGCCGAATCCGCGCTCTCCAAGGCCGCCTCACGCGCGAAATCGACCATAATCCCGGACGTGATGCCATAGGCAAGGCTGAAGACGATCAGGAGGACCAGAACGGGAAAAATCCATACTCTCGATTCAGAGAGCCACTGGAAGAATCGGGTGGGCGCAGCGATGAGGTCCGCTATGGGATAGTTCATTTCGCTCCCCTTCGATGGATTGACCACCAGACAAAAATTCCCGGCTCTCCCCAAAAGAGAGACGGGCCGGGAGGGTAATCCGTTCGATCTAATCCGGGAGCCCGAATCGGCCCTCTCAGAAGGGACAGGAGAGACGATACTGAACTGGAAACAGCCCAGTTCCTGATCACTCTCCTAGTGACCCCGGAGGTTGAATTCGAATGGTACGATGATCTGGCTCTTGACGGCGATATCTCTCTGTTTGGCGGGATAGAATTCGCTTTTGAACAATGCCTCTTTCACAGGGGCGTTAAAACCGGGAGCAGGAGACTCTAGGATTACGACACGTACGACCCGGCCCCGCTCATCGATATAAACGCGGGCAACCACTGTCCCTTCGATCCCCGCCAGGCGGATCAGCTCCGGATAGTCCGGTACGACCATCCGCTTCTCCATTGGAGGATCACTGAATGAAGTAAAATCGCCCCCCGCCCCCGGATCGACGTAATTCAGTCGCGCCGCAGTCGGGTTCTCCACATTTACTTCCGTATCCTCGATGGTCTCATCCGGGTCCGCTTCTTCCGAGACCTCAATCTCTGTAAACTCGGCCGCAATGGGAATACTGGGCCGCGCCACTTCAACAGGCGGAAGAGGAATCTCCACTTCAGGGAGTTCTTCGATCACCTGGATCTCTTCTTCCGCCGGAGTATAGGGTATCGGTTTATAACTCGGCGAAATCAGGAAGCCCATCAAGTGAGTGAATATGGCCAGCAGAAGGGCCAGGTCGAAGTACTTGCGGAAATTGAGTTTCAGTTCGGTCTGCGCACCGATGTTCATTTTAACCGCCTCATCAGCTGCCCCGCTTCTTTTCGTAGTCGGAGGAGAATGAGACCTGCGTGGCGTTCACTTTCTTAAGCTCTTCCATCACGTCGTCCATACGCTTGTATGTGACGTGCTTGTCCGCCTTGAAGGAGACGATAAGTGCCGGATTGGCCCCCAGTTTGCGGAGCATGATCGATCCCACCCGATCGAGTTCAACGACGTTATCGTTGATGGAAAGCCGGCCGTTTCTGTCGACCCAGATGTAGGAAACCCTTTCACGGGCGATCTGTTCCGCTGCAGCAGCTTTGGGCAGTTCTACGGGAAGTCCGTCTTCCAGTTTGAAGATGGTCGTAACCATGAAGAAAATGAGGAGAAGGAACGCGATATCCGCCATGGATGAAGTCGGGACTTTCGCCCCGCTTCTCGCATTTCTTTTGAATCTTGCTTTGCTCATGCCCTTAGCTACTTCCCCGAACGAAGGGTTATTTTCTTGGCACCCGCCAGATTCAGTTCATCGAGTACGTCGACCATTTTTCCATAGGGTGCGCGGGGATTCGTCTCCAGCACACAGATGAGTTTATCGTTCTCCATCAGACGGACCCGAACGATATCCTCGATCATGGGGATGGCAACCTCGTCTCCATCCAAAGTAATCCGGCCTACCGGGTCGATCTTGATCTCGCAGATATTCTCTTTGCTGATCCGCTTGGGGGCACTTTCGGAGTTCGGCAGGGAGAGCGAGAGCCCCTTCTCCATGTTGAAGATGGTCGTTACAAGAAAGAAGATGAGCAGTAGAAACGCGACGTCGGACATCGACGAGTTCGGTATCTCAGTCTCTACGCGCGTTTTCTTTTTGAAGTTCATCGCGTCACCGTCCCCTGACCAAGGTCAGTCCTATTCGCCGCCTTCGAGACGAATCAGGCTGTCGATCATCTCTGTGGAGGCTTCTTCCATTTCGATGATGAAGCGGTCAATCTGAGCGACGAAATAGTTGTAGGCGATCTGTGCCGGGATGGCGATCATGAGTCCCGTCGCCGTCGTGATCAGCGCTTCCGAAATACCGGACGCAACCACTTTGGCGTTTACCTGATCGGCTGCCGCGATCGCCTCGAACGCGTGGATCATTCCAGCCACTGTGCCGAGGAAGCCGACAAGAGGTCCAACGGTCGCGACGGATGAAATAACAACGAGACCCTTCTCGAGAAAGGACATTTCGACCGTGCCGGCACTCTCAACCGCCTTCTCGATCGCTTCCGTTCCACGACCGGCTTTCATGAGGCCGGCATGCAAAACGGCGGAAATCGGACCACGGGTCCGTTCACACACATGCTTTGACCCCTCGATGCCGTCCTTCTGCATGGCGGTACCGATTTCACTCATGAACTTCCGGACGTTGATCCGTGCTTTGCTGAACGTGAAGAATCGCTCGAAGAATACAGCGAGACCGACTACGGAAAGAATCAGGAGGGGCCACATGAAGACTCCACCCTCATGGAACTTATCGACCATCCCGCTGGAGGCAATCTTGCCGAAGAATGATTTTGACTCTTCCGTATCTGTGAAACCCGCTCCAGCAGCCAGGGAATCGCCTGTTTCTTCCAGAGTATCCCCCGCCGCTTCCGCGAGAAGAGTGTCGCCGGTTTCGCCAAGCGTATAACCCGCAACTTCCGCTCCGTCGACCGAAGCGTCATCCTGGGCCTCGGCAGGTCCAGTTAGAAAGAAAAGAGCGAAAACAAGTCCGAGGGAAAGAAAGGGTTTCCATCGAATGCCCAGAAGTGCCATGAAAAAACTCCTCCGATCACACACAACTCCTGCGCTTATGGCCAGGAGTTTAGGTCCTGATCTGTCATGTCGAATCGACAAACTATAATAGAACGAAAAGACTTAGACGCTTTACTCTAGCCACCGTCCTGGATGGTGTCAACAGCTTTTGTCCCCCGCCCGTGTGTGGAGATCCGGCAGGCGATATCCGACCGGTATGCCCCTGCAGGTCAGAATTCCGAACGGTCCGTACTTTCAGTGAGGGTGTACTCTCCGTAGCCTTCCACGTCGACGAATACAAATCGCAACTGGAGCCCCGCCGCCTTATTCCGCCGCTCTCCGAGAAATCGACCCCGCTCCCCGAAGACCCAGATCTCATAGGCTTTTTCCTCGACATTGGTTCCTCCCCGGATTCCCCCGACCCTCGCTTGATCGGAGTGGATATTGAATCCCCCCAACGGCTGGAAGAACGATTGGGCGGAGAAGCCACTACTGATCTGCTCCGGCTCTCCGTAGCGGATATAGATCCTGCCGCGATCGGTGTCCATTCCAATGTTTCTGATCGAACCAAATCGTTGATTGGCATGATAAATCCGTCTGTAGTGCTCCATCCGGAGTTCATTGAGGGGCGTTCCCGGTGTAGGATCGCGGTCTTCCCAATAGGTTGTGATCCACTCCCGCTGCTCCTCCGGGCTAAGGAGCTCAACCATCTGAATGTCGTCTTGAGTGAGAATATAGGAAAGTGATTTCACTTCTACTTCGATACCCAGTTCGGAGAAGAAGTCGGCACCCGAAGATTCATTTCCATTGATCAAGGCAAGATCTTCTTTGCTCCAGACGACATGAAACGGCGATTCCGTAGCAGTCGAGTCACTCCCATCGCTCCGCCGGACGGTTACCCGGTAACGGTAGCTTCCCCCGGGGATGGCTGAGAGATCCTGTACGCCGGCACGGCGGAATCTGGTCCCCTCCCCCGAATAGGTCAGCCTCTCATCTTCGACAGCCCAGATCTGGCCATCCTCGTCGAACACCTCACGTCTCACATCATACGGAACGGCCGATTTCTCTTCCGGCGTCAATCCGAGGTACACCTCGTATGAATAGGCAAGCTCAGGCATAGTGGCACCGAACAGCCTGTTCGGGTTCGCGAGAACGCTCTGGCTGGTCGTATCGACATCCCGGCCGAAATGGATGTCCGATATCGCCAGCCCCTCTCCACGAAATTCTTTTGCCACAAAGCGACCCAGGGCTGTCCCGCTTCTCGCATTCCTTCCGAAGAGATGGAAAAACCCGAAGCCCAACGTATTCCTGTCACTTACTTTAACTTCCAGTTCGTAGGGGCCCGGCGGAATCAAGAAAGAACTCTCGAGGATCTGGAGGTCATGAGCACCCCGAGCCAGTTTTTTGGATTTGACTTCGAGACTGGCGCCGATCTGTTTCCGCGCGAGCAGCTCTCCAGTCGGCCAGCGGCGGAAATAGATAACGATATCCAACTCAGCTGCGAGGATCGCTTCGCTCGTCCTGACGAATTTGATCTGGCGGTTCGGGATGAGTATCGCAAGATGCTCACTGGTCTCCCCTCCTGTTCCCTGCCTGCTGACGGCATCAACGACGAATCGAATGTCGTCAGTGGAAGTGACGGGAAGACCGTCTACGGAAGCATGTATCGGGGGCGCCAGAAGAAGGATGATCAGTAGAAGCAGCCGGTTTGATGTTCGGTAGACTTGCATCACGATCCGCCGAATATGGCCTAGGCCGTTTGTTCGATTGCTATGGCCGGATCCGGTGTCCTAATACTGGAGTTGCACGCTCACCTGATGCGAACCGCCAAGTGCCTCGAGATTGGAAAACGAGTAGTTCACATTGGCGAGAGCAGCGGCGCTGGTCGGAAACTGGACACCAAGACCGAAAGTATAGTCCTGCACATCACGGCCGGTCATGTATCCGCCGCGAAGGGCGAGGCTTACTCTCTCGAGCGGCGCGTAGAGATATTCGAGCCCCACGTTGCCTCGCTCTTTGTTGTCACTCGGATGATTGAACTCGACCGAGGTGAGTACACTGTGCTGCTCGGCCTGGAATGCGCTCATGGCGACACCCAGTTTGAACATCGTGGGAGGTGAGAAGTTCTGGTCTATGAATCGCATTTCCTGCCCGATACTCTGCACGGCCATACCGATCGTAATGGTCCGGAAACCAGTGTTGTACAGAGTGCCGAAATCAAAGTTAAGAGCTTCAGCGAATTCGTCCTCCAGACCCTGGTGGATCCACTTGATCGTTCCGCCGAACGAAAACTTATCGGTCAGGAACTGAGCATAACTGAAGCCGAGAGCGAGGTCACCCGCATCGAACTGCTCGAGTTCCTCCGAACCGGCAATGTTGATACCATCCGGATGGTACTCGGTCGTACGAATCATCGGGTCCATCTGAAGGATGTTCATGCTCACTCCGAGAACGCCCGGAATGCCCCCGTAGGTGAATACGTAGCCGATAAACTCGTGGCCGATATCAGCCGGCCAGGAGGTGTGGGACAGAATAACGTGGCTCTTCCCTTCCAGTTGCGCGATTCCGGCCGGGTTCCAATACAACGCCGACGCATCATCAGCGATCGCGACAAAGGACTCACCCATGGCGACCCCCCGGCCACCAACCCCCATTTTCAGGAACTGGGCCCCGATGGTTCCCACTTTTGCGAAGATCTCTGTCGCCTGGGCATTTCCATGGAGAGAGAAGATCAGTGCGACGGCGAGGGAGAGCTTCAACCATTTCACTTTCCCGGTCCCCCTTTTGTGCAATGACAACATGATTCTTCCTATCGAATGATAACGAACCGGCCGACCTTTTCGCCTACGTCCGATTCGATGTGGTAGAGATAAACCCCGCTCACGATCTCCTGATTGTTCCGGGAAACGAGATTCCACGAAACCAGGTCCACCTCGGGAGCGGTATGATAATTGTGCTCAATCGTTTGTACCAGATCTCCCGCCAGGGTGTAAATCGTAATGGTAGCTCGAGCGGGAACGTTGACGAAATAGATTTTGCGACCGGTCGGATTGAACGGGGAGTCTTCCTCGTCCCATGCCGCCTCGAGTCGATAGGGGTTGGGCACGACGTTCACGTTCTCGACGGTCCGAATCTCTCTCGATCCCATCACCTCGCCGGTTGATGGATCGATTTCGAAGACGTCGACCCCGTCTTCCAGGGAGCGGGTCGGGGAGAACCGAACGTAGACCAGCTGCTTGGATTGGGAGAATTTGCCGAATTCCGGAGCGATCCCTGATTCTTCATCGCCATGATCATAGGCGGTAACGGCATACCAGTAAGGGAAACCGTTCTTCACATCTGTATCGATGTAGCGGTACTTACCGATTCCCTGTGCCCCGGTATCAAAATCAGCCAGATCGTCTTTATCGACATCGGCGACAAGAAACCATTGATCGTCGCGAGGGTCGACCGTCGCTCTACGCCAGCCGGCTGCTTTCCACACCTGGTATCCCTGGAAATCGAACTTCAGGCTGAGCGGGTCTCTGGTCTGCTCGGAAAAGTCATCCCATTCAATCGTCACGCGGTGATCACCTGGAATGACTCTCTGCTCAGGAGGAGGTGGTGCCGCCGCCGCCGTCCAATCCCGATTGAAGATCCGCTGGGCGGCAATCGCATTGCCCAGCATTTTTGTGCGCACGACGTTTTCATCATTCCGGTCGAGTCCGAGGGGATCGAGCACTACGAAAGCGGCGTCGAATTCAAGAAGGTCTCCCGGACGCACCTGGCGGAATTGTCCGGCGGACAGAAGCATTCGATAGTCAGCCGGCCTGGATTCAGGTGGATCGATATCCTGAACGTACGCCGGTCCCTCTTTTTTGCTCCCTCTCAGATAACGATACCGCTCCCGGTCGTTCTCGGGATCCTCTTCGCCGCTGGACCACGATCGATAGGCGTGGATTTCCACTTTCGGCGGTGCGTTAATACCGGTGGAGTCTACCGTGTGCCCAAGGAACATGACGCCGAACAGTCCGTCGGCATTGCTGCCGTCATCCCCCCCCTCCGCATCACGCATGTATGCCACATTGAGACTCAGTTTCTCATCAGGTGCCCCCAGAACAATGATCGTAGTGTCCTGAGATATGAAATTCGACAGATCATCCACGTGGAACGAGTTTTGGCTGAGACTCACATCTCCCACATCGGAATCGACCATGAAGCCGACATAGGCGTTGTTGATCGTTTCATCACCGATGTTCTCGATCACGAAATGGAGCCCGACGAAATCATCCCAGTTCGGCCCGATCCACTGATAGCTCTCCTGCCAGACCTTTAGATTGAGTGGTCTGTGGAGTTCCTGCGGATCGGTGATACGGTCATTCAGGAATGTAGAACTGTCATAGTAGACACATCGAAACATCTGCTGGCTGATAGCGGCGTGATCCTCATCAATCCGGGTATCGTTCCAGGGATCGTTGTTCGATCCATCGATGTTGTCTTCGTCGATCTCCCCGTCGCCGTCATCATCCTGGTTCCGGAGGCCTCCCGGCCGGCCTTCCCATGTTTCATAGATCACTTCGAGCGGGTCGAAAAAGCTGGGCCAGAATTCGGGGTTATAGATGGCGGTCGAGACAAGGGTATCATTGTCCTCGGTGACACCACCCACCCAGAGCCCGGCTGCCCAGAGATATTCATGCGGCTCACCCGGGAGCCATTGCCCTGAGGGAGCGGCATTGGGCGGGGCATTCCCCCTGGTTCCGAAAACACCTTGGTTGGAAACATGGAGAATCAGTTTTCCGACGTTGTGGAAGCGAAGCAGAAACTGAAGCGTGCTGTTCGAAGGGAGCGATACTTCCGGTTGCCCGCTATACTGCTCGGGAGTCATCTTGGCACTCGCCGGAACCGCGATGAAGATCAGGCAAGCGAGCATGGCGGCGAACATCGCCTGCAACCGTTTTTTTCTGCAATCCGGTCGGCAGACCGAGCAAGGATTGATCATCTGTGTCATCCTCCCCGAATTGAATCCCATCAAATCCTTCAACCGCCTACCAGTCGAACATCACCCCGACTTTGATATTTCGGCCGGGATCAAACACGCGGGGATCACTCAGGGGAATATAGGTATCTTCGCTCGACGAGTTTACCTCATGCAGGTTGAAAGCCCCGCCGAGCTCCCCGGCCTCAGTATAGTACTCCGCAAAGAGTCCTGAATTACTCGGCCAGATTCCCGGTGAGAACGTCGCGATATTGTCACGATCCAGTAAATTGCGTCCTTCTACGAATAGACGGTACTCCTGCCCGTACATTGAATAGAGTTTATTCGCTCTGATATCGAGCCACGCCTCGTCCAGCAGGCGGCCTGTGTTGATCGACTCAGCCAGTGTCTCTCTCTGGTTGAAGGTCTGAGGAGTGTACGGCGCGGCACTCTGGAAAGTGTAGTCCGCGGAGACTTCCCAAACACCAGGATCGGTAAGAATCAGATTGGCGACGACCGTGTGGGTTCGGTCCCATCGGAGCGGGTTTTCCGTCAACGGTTTCCGATTCAATTGACCGAGCCCGACGAGGACCTGCGTATTTTCGTCCGAGGTCGTTCCGGTAGCGCGCGAAAGCGTATACACCAGGGTACCGCCGAACTTTCTCGACAGGCGGCGCTTCAGCTTGAACTCGAGACCCTTCACCGTGCCATAGGCCTGATTCACGAAAGTAACGGGAGCATCCGAGCCGATCCCGGCAGTGGTTGCAGCATTCAGTTCTTCCGTATCGATCTGGCCGAAAATATCCTTGAAGAAAATCGTCATATCCAGATTGAGCGTACTGGACAACTGGTGGTCGACACCGAGCTCATAGGAAATTGTCTGCTGCGGTTCGAGGTTCACATTCCCCTGTGTTGCCCCAGGCTGGAAGTTGGTCACACCGATCGATTGATACATGTTATCGAGATCGGGGAGCTGATAAAACCGGCCGTAATGAAAATGGAGCACATCACGATCGGTGATCGGATAGGCCATCCCGAGCCTCGGGCTGACCTGCGATTTCAGGCGCGCACCGAGGGATATATCCAGCGGCGGCCGGAACGTTGCGGCCCGTGCTTCATTGTCCAGGCGGACGGCCTTCAAGCCCGGATCGAAGAAGTCCCAGCGAAGTCCGCCGTTAATGACCATCCCTTCGTGTTGGAACTTGTCCTGAACATAGGCGGCTCCCCCCCATGCGAAGACGTGATAGTCATCCGGGAAAGACCCCTGAAGATTATTGGAATCCGGGAACGACGCCTCGAAATTCTCCATGTCGTGATAGTCGAACTGGAATCCGATCTTGGCACGATGAGCAGGATGAAGCTGACTGGTCAGATCGGATTTCAACGTGATCGTCTTCGCGTCATACTCCGAGAACAGTGGATAATCTCCGTCCACGGCGAAGAAGCGATTCAGGGGATCGATCTGCGACTCGGCGCCGAAGAAGGGAATGTAATCCCCGGGATCCTTCTCTCCCACCCGATTCAGGAATGAACTGGAGAAACGTGCAAGTTTGGCGGTGTAGTACGTCTCCGGAGAGAGCGTATGAGTCCAGCTCAGGCTGTTCTGGAGGTCGATTCGCTCAGTTCTCTGAGCGTGCTCCGGGCCCGAGTAGAATTCATAGGTATCATCCAGGGGCTCGAACCACCAGTGGCGCGCCTCTTCCGACCACCATCCGACGCGGCTGAAGACGTGATTGTACGGCGTCCTCTTTCGACGTGTGGCGAGAAACTCCGTAGAGAGCTTCTTTTGAGGCGTGAAGAAGTAGGTCACCTTGCCCTGGCCCTGATACTGATTGTCCTGGCGATCCCGGAAGGTGATTCCCAGAATATCGCGTTTGTTGTAATCCCGGTTCATCGGAGTATGGGTATCGCTGAAAATCCCCTCGACGGAAAGATGGAATCGAAGGTCCTTGTGAAGAAGAGGTCCTCCGAAAGCGAGCGCTATATCGTCTTGATTGAAGTACGTCTTGTCGTCCGCGCCGTAGTCATCAGTGAAGAAACGAACGAGCCCCGAGTAGCTTCTGCCACCTTCAGCCGTCGTAATGTTCACGATACCGGATGCGGCGTTACCGTACTCGGCGTCGAAACCGCCGGAAAGCAACTCAATCTGGTCGAGCGCGGCGAATGAGACGTTCAGACTGGCGCTCGAAAATGCGCTTGTCACTGGCATGCCGTCAATCATGAACTTCGTCTCGTCGGCCCGTCCGCCACGAACGTGAATCTGGCCGCCCGGTTCAACGACGACACCCGGCTGTTTAGAGAGGGCGTCCGTCACGTTGTTAATCGCACGGATTTTGAACTCTTCCCTGCCGATCTTGTTAGAAGATACCGATGCCGTCACATCAATCTTGTCGATGTTGTCCGTTACTTGGATGGCATCGATGACCGTCTCTGAAATATCGAGCTGGACACTGATGGTCGCGATCTGGCCGGGGCCGATGATCACCCCTTCGATTCTCTCGGTCGAAAATCCGATCCGAGTGATTTTGATGGCGTAGGTTCCGGCCGGAATGCTCGGCACCGTAAACGTACCGTTACTCTGGGTGATCCCGCCTCGGCCCGTTCCCTCGATGATGATATCGGCATAGGGGATAGCTTTGCCGTTATCTCGGTTTCTTACTGTTCCTGACAGAATCCCCGTGTCCTGATTTTGCCCTAGTACCTCGCTGGGGGGTGCGGCCATGAGGGCGAGCAAGAAAAGGAAGACGGCAGGGTTCCAGAAAGATCTATTCTTTCCGCGCATACTCTCCGCTCCTTTCGGCATAAAACTCTCGCTACGCTCAGTCAGAAATGTACTTTTGTACTGCTGCGCACTCTACCAAGGGGATAGGAGAGTGTCAACATGCAACCCCAATATTATCACACGCTAAGGGTACTCTAAGTATCGTCTTGTCGGGGATGAAGTTTGAGGCATGCCGCCTCCCGGCCCGCACCGGTCGGGACCAGTTCCGGCAAACGGCCGGCGCACTCTTCATCCGCCAGAGGGCAGCGTGGATGGAAGGGGCACCCGGATGGTGGATTGAGAGGGGAGGGGATGTCCCCGCCGATCGAATCCGGCCTGGAGGGGCCTCTCCCGCTCTTCAGACGGGGAATAGCATCCAGGAGCGCCTTTGTATAGGGGTGGCTGGGGTCCCTGTAGACCGACTCGACCGGCCCTTGTTCCATAATTCTACCTGCATAGAGGATGATTACCCGATCAGCTATATGAGGAATGATGGCGAGGTCATGAGTTATGAAAAGATAGGCGATGGAGAGAGTTCGGCGAAGCTCGCGAAAGAGTTGCAGGACCTGCGCCTGGGTGGATACATCGAGGGCGGATACCGGCTCGTCCGCGACCACGAGCGACGGCCTGACTGCCAGAGCGCGCGCGAGCCCGGCGCGCTGCCTCTGCCCCCCGCTCAACGCATGAGGATATCTGTTCCCGTCTCCCTCGGACAGGCCGACCCGGCCGAGTAGTTTTCTTACCGCTCCGGTTACCTCTCTCCCGCTTGCAATGTGGTGCACGCGAAGCACCTCACCGATCGCCCGGCCGATCGTAAGCCTTGGATTGAGAGAACCATAGGGATCCTGAAAAGTGATCTGCACCTGCCGTCGGAATTCCCGAAGAGATTTCTCCCTCCTAGCAGTGATGATCCGGCCATCGAAACGAATCTCTCCGGCAGTGGGAGTCTCGAGCAAGGAAGCCATCCGCGCGATTGTCGACTTCCCCGACCCGCTCTCGCCCACAAGGGCAACCGACTCCCCCCGATTGACAGCAAGGGATACATCTTCCACCGCTCGCACGATCCCGGAAGCCTTACGAAACAATCCCTTCCGTACCGGATAGTGCTTCCGGATATCGGTCAGTTCGAGAAGAGGGAGTGATGATTGCTTCTTCATTCCTTTCCATCTCCCGGACCACCTCGGGCGATGGATACGGAGCATCGCAATGCGCCGCCGGCTTTCCCCCTGATCTTCTCCAGATGTTGATCTTCTTTCGAACAGCGGCCGATCGCGCGAGGACATCGCGGCTCGAACCGGCACCCGGAAAGAGTGGCCGTCGGATCGGGCAACGTACCGGGAATCGGGAGAGGAGTGCGCTCGGGGTGATCAGGATCAGGGATGGCGCCGAGAAGCGCCTCGGTGTAGGGATGGCGGGGAGTCTCCAGAATCTGCCGGACGGGACCCTCTTCGACAACCTGCCCCGCATACATCACCGCCACACGGGAAGCAGTCCGGGCGATCACTCCCAGATCATGGGATATCAGAAGGACGGCCATTCCACGATCCCGCTGACGCTCCAGAATAAGATCGAGGATCTGGGCCTGAATCGTGACGTCGAGAGCCGTCGTCGGTTCGTCGGCGAGAAGAAGCCTCGGATTGCCGGCCAGCGCGGCGGCGAGAAGGACCCGCTGTCTCATCCCCCCTGATAATTCATGGGGATAGCGAGCCGCCGTTCTTGCGGCGTCAGGGATTTTCACCTCTTCAAGCAGGCGAATCGTCTCCGACTTTGACTCCGCCGCCGTCATCCCCAGATGAACACGAAGGACCTCCTCAATCTGGATTCCGCACGAAAGGACGGGATTCAACGCACTCATCGGCTCCTGGAAGATCATCGATATCTCTCTTCCCCGAATGCGGTTTCTTGCCCGGGATGTCAATGTCAGGAGATCAGCATCGGCAGGACGATAGTAGATTTTGCCACCCGCAATACGAGCGGGAGGAACGGGGAGGAGACCGATAATGGATAGCGCGGTTACGCTCTTGCCGCAGCCCGACTCTCCAACGAGGCCGACGACTTCACCCGGGTCGATCGCGAGAGAGACCGAATCGACCGCACGTGTTTTACCGCCATAGGAATCGAAGTGAACCTGGAGACCTGAGATTTCGAGTAAAGATGTCATGACAACCACGCCACTATACGACAGGTCCGCTCCTGTCGGGAGACCCCTGTTATCGAATCGTCAATCGGTCGGGGCATCGTCGGGCCAGCGGAGGATCGGTTTCCGCGAGGCCAGACTGTCATTCACTCTTTTGACAGGGGTGTTATGGGGAGCGGTCTTCACCATCTCAGGATCGGACTCGATCTCGGCGGCAATCTGATTCATGGCGTCTGCGAATCGATCGAGGGTTTCAGGGCTCTCCGTTTCCGTCGGCTCAATCATGAGCGCCTCTTTTACGATCAACGGAAAGGCGATCGTAGGGGCGTAGAACCCGAAATCCAGCAGGCGTTTGCCGATGTCGCCGGCACGAATCCCTCGATCCCGATATCGGGCCGCGGAAGAAACAAACTCGTGCATGGGAGTCCGATCGAAAGCGGGCGGAAAAGAATCAGCAATCCGCTTCATCAGATAATTGGCGTTCAAGATGGCGTGGCGCTGCACTTCACGGAGTCCGTCTGAGCCGTGGTGCCGGATGTAAGCGAACGCCCGGAGCAGGATCCCGAAATTGCCGAAGTGAGAGTGTACGGGACCGATCGAATCGGGCAGGTCGCGGTCCCAGTGATAGACATCTCCGCTCTTCACGGGACGGGGCGACGGGAGATAAGGCGTCAGATGCTTCTTGACGCCGACGGGCCCCGCTCCGGGGCCGCCTCCCCCGTGGGGAGTCGAAAAAGTCTTGTGAACATTGATATGCATAACATCGAATCCGACGTCACCCGGACGAACGAACCCGAGCAGGGCGTTCAGATTGGCGCCGTCCAGATACATCTGCGCGCCGGCAGAATGAACGATTTCGACAATTTTCGGGAGCTGTGTTTCGAAGAGACCGAGGGTATTGGGGAGGGTAAGCATGAGGGCGGCGGTGGAACCGTCCACGAGCTTACCGAGTGCCTCCAGATCGACCTCGCCCCGTTCATTATGAGGAGCCTCGACAGGAGTCCAGCCGACACGCATGATCGAAGCGGGGTTCGTCCCATGGGCGGAATCGGGGGTGATTACCTTTGTGCGCGATTCACCCCTGTCCCGGTAATAAGCCTCAATCATTCTCATGCTCGTGAATTCGCCGTGTGCCCCGGCCGCCGGCTGGAGCGTGACATCATCCATCCCCGTGATCGCCTGGAGACACTCTTCGAGTTCCACCAGGAGCTGGATCGCTCCCTGTACCTCTTCATCCGGAAGTCCGGGATGAAGCCCGCTGATCAACGGATGGGATGCCAGCTTCTCATGAAGTTTGGGGTTGTACTTCATTGTGCACGAGCCGAGCGGATAGAGATCCTTTTCTATATAATGATTGCGATCGGTCAGCCGTTCGAGATGTCGGGCCAGGTCGAGTTCGGCGATCTCCGGCAGGCGGAGCGGACTCTTTCGAAGGGATGACGGAGGAATAGATGCGAGGATCTTCTCTTCCGAAGTTACCAGATCGGGCAAGTGACGCGAACCCCGCCCTTCCCGGGCAAGCTCAAACAGTACCGGATTCTGCATGGGTCTCCCTTGACCTGGTTCTCAGATAATCTCTCACTCGATCCGCATAACGCATGATTTCCGGACGAGTTTTTCGCTCGGTTACGGCGACAAGATAAGCGTCCTGATATTCCGGATAGTCGGGTGCCAAAGGAATGCCGGGAATGATGCCCCCCTCCCTCAGATCCCGATAAGCTCCATCAGGAAGACGTACAGCAAATTCACGGAAGAACGGCGTGTCGAACGGGAAGGACGCTCCACCCTTCTCGAGTTCATGGCGGAGAAGAAGCGCACGCTCCTGTGTGAGCAGAGCGGCCTGCCTAAGTCCCTGGGGACCCAGAGAAGCGAGGTGAACCAACGCAGCGACCGAAAGCAGAGCCTGATTCGTGCAGATGTTGGACGTCGCCTTCCCCCGCCGGATGTGTTGCTCCCTGGTCTGGAGTGCGAGTGTGAACGCTCGTGTCCCCTCACTGTCCTCGGTAAGGCCGGCCAGACGGCCCGGCATCTTTCGTAGAAATCTTTCAGTGCAGGTGAATAGTCCGAGTAACGGTCCTCCATAGCTCATGGTGCATCCGAGAGTCTGCCCCTCACCAACGGCGATGTCTACCCCCGCTTCTCCCGGTGTCTGCAGAACCGCCAGGCTGAGCGGCTCGAAAACCTCCAGGAAGAAGGCTCCTCCCTGGTGCGCCATTTCCCCGATACTCGTCAACTCCTCGATATGGCCAAAATAGTTAGGGTTCTGCACCGCCACCACGGCCGTGTTGCTGTCGATCATCGCCTCGAGGGCAACCTGGTCGGTACGGCCGCTCTTATCCATAGGAACCGTCACGATCGTCAGGGGGCCCGATCCGATGTGTGTCTCGAGTACTTTACGATAGCGGGGATGGAGAGTCTCCGATACCAGGACCCGGCTCTTCCCCTTCGCCTCGGCGGCGGCCATCCAGATTCCCTCCGCGAACGCGGTCGCGCCATCGTACATCGAGGCATTGGCGAGCGGCATATCGGTCAGCCGGCAGAGCAGGCTTTGAAACTCGAACGTGGCTTGTAACGATCCCTGGCTTACCTCAGCCTGATAAGGCGTATACGCCGAATAGAATTCTGGTCGGGAAAGAGTACCGGCTACGAGAGGGGGGATATAGTGATCATAGATCCCTCCTCCGAGAAAAGCGTCGGCAAGCGCGCCGCCCAGGCAATCCCGTGCGATGCGGCCGATTTTTCTCTCCACTTCCTCCTGGGAAAGTGCGGGGGGGAGAGGCAGGTCTCCCTTAAGCTTCACCTCTTCGGGAATATCGCTCATCAGATCGTCGATTCGATCAACCCCGAGGACCTTGAGCATATCCCGGCGATCTTTATCTGTATGCGGGATGTAAGTCATCGTCGGATTCTTCCAATGCTACGGGGATCGTCGCGTGATCAGGAGTTCGCCTGCTCCTGCTCGATCAGTCCGTTGTATTCATCAGCGCTCAGGAGGTCCACGAGTTCCGGAGGATCTTCGACCTCTACTTTAATCATCCAACCCTCGCCGTAAGGATCGCGATTCACGAGATCGGGATCGTCGACGAGACGCTCGTTCACTTCGATTACATGGCCGCTGACAGGTGAAAAGATATCAGCCACTGTCTTCACGGCTTCGATCGTACCCGAGGTATCATTCACAGTTACCGCATCACCAACTTCAGGGAGCTCGACGAAGACGATATCACCCAGTTCCGACTGCGCGAAATCGGTTATGCCGTAAGTCACCGTGCCCTCCTCCATGAGGAGCCACTCATGTTCACGGGTGTACTTCAGATCTTCGGGAATCCTCACTGCATCTCCTCCCCTCCGCCCTTCACGGATGAAGGTACAAATGATCCTCTGACGATCTCCGCATCGGCGCGCCGTCGCCGGATTGCGATCGAAAAGTCTTCATCTCCATCGGCACGATCGGCACGCACATATCCGAGGGCGATTCCTGTGCCGCAGGTGGGAGAGAACCCCCCGCTCGTTACGGTTCCGACCTCCTCACCACCATGAAGAATGGTATATCCGGGCCGGGGAATCTCGCGGGGGCCGAGCCGCAGTCCGATCAGGCGGCGTTTCGGGCCCTCCCGCTTCGCAGCAAGATAAGGCTCTTTCCCGATATAGTCATCCTTTTTCGCTCTTACCAGCCAGCGAAGTCCTGCTTCCACCGGACTGGTGTTTTCGTCAATGTCATTGCCGTAAAGACAGTACGCCATCTCCATCCGAAGGGAATCCCGGGCACCAAGCCCGATCGGGCGGACATCATGCTCCGCACCTGCCTCGAGCAGGGCCCGCCAGATCGCCGGAGACTGATCCCAACCGCAATAGATCTCCCATCCGAGCTCACCTGTATAACCTGTACGAGAAATGACGGCCCCATGGCCGGCCGCTTTGCCCTCGAGAGATCGATAGTAGTCGAGAGCGGCCGCTCGATTCCCGACGACAGATCGAATGACGTCGCGCGACCGGGGTCCCTGTACAGCAATTTGAGCGATCTCGCTGCTTCTGTCAGTAACCCGGGCATCGCCTCGTACCCGGCTCGAGATCCAGGCGAAGTCCTTGTCTTTGTTAGCCGCATTTACTACAAGAAGGATCGATCCGGGTCGAATGTAAACGAGGATATCATCGATAATTCCCCCCTCATCATTAAGCAGCAATGCGTATTGCACCACACCATTACTCTTCCCCGTCACTTTCGCGGTCATGATTCTGTCGACCTCGACGAATCGGTCCGGTCCAGTGATCTCGATCTCACCCATGTGGGATACGTCGAACAATCCGACGCGACTCCTGACCGTTTTACATTCCTCGATTATGGAAGTGTATTGAACAGGCATCCGCCAACCTGCGAACGGGACGATCTTCCCCCCCGCCTCGATATGAAGTTCGTGGAGCGGACTCCGGAGCGAATCCGGCCGGGTCTCAGGCGACTCCTGCAATCGATCCCACCTCCCTCTCGAAAAGAGCGCGAAGCTCCTTTCCTGTGTGCGATCCTGATACGGTTGCCACCTGCTCCGGCGTGCCTCTGGCGATCACCTGCCCCCCCTCGTCTCCCCCTTCGGGACCGAGGTCGATCACCTCATCAGCCGTTTTGATGACGTCCATATTGTGCTCGATCACGATCACGGTATTCCCTGTATCCACCAGGCGGTTCAACACATCCAGCAACATACGGACATCTTCAAAATGCAAGCCTGTGGTCGGCTCGTCAAGAATGTACACCGTCTTCCCGGTCGCCCGTTTCGAAAGCTCAGTGGCGAGCTTGATCCTCTGAGCCTCCCCTCCCGAAAGAGTAGTAGCCGATTGGCCGAGATGAATATAGCCGAGCCCGACTTCCGTAAGAAGATCGAGTTTCCTTTTTGCGACCGGGATGTTCTTCAGAATCTCCGCAGCCTCTTCCACCGTCATGTCCAATATGTCCGCAATCGAACAGCCCCTGAATTTGACATCAAGAGTTTCACGGTTATACCGGCGACCCTTGCAGACGTCGCATTTTACGTAGACGTCCGGCAGGAAGTGCATTTCAATTTTGAGGGTTCCATCACCCCGGCAGGCTTCGCACCGCCCCCCTTTGACATTGAAGCTGAAGCGCCCAGGTCTGTAGCCTCGTACTTTCGCTTCCGGGAGCATGGCGAAAATGTCGCGAATGGGAGTAAAGGTCCCTGTGTAGGTAGCCGGATTCGATCGCGGAGTCCGTCCGATCGGCGACTGATCGATGTCGATCACCTTGTCGATATGCTCGATTCCGCGGATACGTGCATGTTTGCCCGGAATCGCCCGCGCTCCGTTCAGCTCGCGGGCGAGCGCCTTATAAAGAATTTCGTTCACCAGCGTACTCTTTCCCGATCCGGAAACACCCGTTACGCAGATAAATTTGCCCAGATCGAACCGGGCCTTCACTTTCTTGAGATTGTTCTCTTCGGCTCCGGTGACTTCGATGGACTTCCTGCTTCCGCGCCGCCTTGATGCCGGGACCGGGATGGCGCGATCACCTCGCAGATAGGCGGCGGTGAGCGAACGTTTGGCGGAAAGGATTCTGGAGGGCTTCCCCTCTGCCACCACCTCCCCGCCGTGAATACCCGCTCGCGGACCGAGATCGATCACATGATCCGCGGATTCGATCGTTTCACGGTCATGTTCGACCACGATCACGGTATTTCCCAGATTCTGCAGACGGCGAAGGGTAGCAAGAAGGCGCTGGTTGTCTCTCGCATGCAGCCCGATCGACGGCTCGTCTAGCACATAGAGAACGCCGGTCAGACCTGACCCGATCTGTGTGGCAAGACGAATCCGCTGGGCTTCACCACCGGATAGCGTAGCCGCACTCCGAACGAGCGAAAGATACGATAGCCCCACATCGTTCAGGAATCGAAGGCGCTCGCGAATTTCCTTGAAGACCTGCTCGCCGATCAGAAGCTCTCGTTCGCTCCAGGGAATTGACTCGATCGTCGAGGTGATCTCCTTTACCGAGAGACGGGTCAGCCCGTCGATTCCCCATCCATGAAGCCTGACAGCAAGCGACTCGGGCTTAAGCCTCGCACCATCGCAATCGGGACAGGCGACGGATGTCATGAAACCTTCGATCCATCGCCTGACGCCGTCGGACCCTGTCTCCCGATAGCGCCTCTCGAGCCATGGGACTACACCCTCAAAACGTACATGCGCACTCCCTTTTCCCGTCGGCCGGTTGAACCGGATCCGAATTCTTTCTTTCGTTCCGTACAGGAGGATCTTCTGAGCCTTTTGGGGGAGCCTCCTGTAAGGGACGTCCAGCGAAAAGCGGAAGTGCTTCGCCAGGCCTTCCGTGATATTCCTGTGCCACGAGCCTCGTAAGGGTCCCCACGGAACAATCCCCCCTTCGCCGACGGGAACGTTTCGATCGGGGACGATCAGCTCCGGCGTAACACTCTTCTGTGTCCCGAGACCGCTGCAGGTAGGACAGGCGCCGTAGGGAGAGTTGAATGAAAAGATCCGGGGACTTAATTCCGCCAGCGAAAAACCACACTGGGGGCAGGAAAGGGCCTCTGAAAAGACCTGCGTCGATCCGTCCTCCCGCTGCACATAAATGACACCGTCACCTCCGGCCAGTGCGGTCGCTACACTGTCTGCCAGCCGGCCCAGGATCTTGGAGGAAATTTTTATCCGGTCGATGACGACGAAAATATCATGCTTCTTCGTCTTCGCCAGTTTGATCTCATCCTCCAGAAGCCGCTCTTCGCCATCGATCAGGACCCGCAGATATCCCTCCTTCCGGAGGCCACCAAGTATTTCGCGATGCTCTCCTTTCTTGCCCCGAACAACAGGGGCGAGAATTCGAAGCTTTTCACCCGAGGGAAAAGTGGCGATGAGGTCGACAATCTGCTGAACGGTCTGTGTCTCGATCGGAGTTTCGCAGGTAGGACAATGAGGGACTCCGATACGCGCAAAGAGAAGACGAAGATGATCGTAGATCTCGGTTACCGTTCCGACAGTTGATCGGGGATTTCTTGACGCGCTTCGCTGCTCGATGGCGATCGCGGGGGAAAGTCCCTCGATCGATTCGACATCCGGCTTCTCCATCTGGCCGAGGAATTGGCGAGCGTAAGCGGATAGAGATTCCACATAGCGCCGCTGTCCCTCGGCATAGATCGTGTCAAACGCGAGCGATGATTTTCCGCTCCCGGATAGGCCTGTCACCACGACAAGCTTTCCCCTTGGAATATCAACGTCGATCGACTTCAGATTATGCTCGGACGCCCCTCGTACACGAATCAATCAAAACTCCTTGCAGCGAGTTGCTACGACTGGAGAGCCCGGGCGATAACGAGCCTCTGAATCTCGTTTGTACCCTCATAGATCTGAGTGATCTTGGCATCCCTGTAGAATCGCTCTGCGGCAAACTCTCTTGTATAGCCGTAACCGCCGAGAATCTGCACTGCTTTGTCAGCCACCCAGACCGCAGTATCACCGGCGAACAACTTCGCCTGAGCGGATTCAAGCGTATGCTTCACGCCTTGTTCTTTCATGTATGCAGCCTTGTAAGTCAGAAGCCGCGCCGCCTCTGTTCGAGTAGACATATCGGCCAGATAGTTCCCGATCGTCTGGTGACGGATAATGGGAACACCGAACTGCTCGCGCTCCTGGGCGAACTTGAGCGCCACTTCCAGCGCTCCCTGGGCGATCCCCACAGCCTGCGCCGCAATCCCGATCCGGCTTCGATCAAGAGCACCGAACGCGACAGGCATCCCGCGCCCTTCCTCCCAGATCAGATTTTCAGCCGGCACCTCACAGTTTTCAAGAACGAGTGTAACCGTATCACTCGACCGGATACCGAGCTTTTCCTCTTTCTTCCCCACCGTAAATCCGGGGAAATCTTTTTCGACAATGAAAGCGGAAATGCCCTTTCCCCCCGGGGCATCGGGATCGGTCTTCGCCATCACGATATAAATATCCGCGATCTGGCCGTTGGTCACCCACATTTTCTCGCCCGTCACCAGATACTTGTCGCCTTTCTTCTCGGCAACACACCGAAGGGCGCTCGGATCGGACCCGGCCCCCGCTTCGGAAAGCGAGTACGCCCCGAATTTTTCACCAGTCGCCAGAAGGGGGAGATACTTCTTCTTCTGAGAGTCCGTGCCGTGTATTACGACGCACGTCGCACATAGTCCGGTATGAACAGCGACGAACACTCCGAACGAAGCGTCCACGCGGGAGAACTCCTCGATCACGATCGCCTCGGAAATATCGTCGAGCGGGAGGCCGCCATACTCTTCGGGGATCGTCATTCCGAGAATGCCGAGCTCGGCAACCGCCTTCATCTGCTCCAGCGCCGGTTCTTCTTTTGCATCCCGCTCATTCGCCGTAGGAGCCAGTTGCTTCTCGGCAAACTGGCGCACCATATCGCGCACCATGTTCTGTTCATCATTCAATTGAAAGTGCATTGCTGTAATCCTTGCTCCCGCGCACGCGGCGCCGCTTGTCTATTCGTAGCTGAAGAATCCTCTTCCGCTTTTCCTGCCCAGATAACCGGCGTTTACCATTTTACGAAGCAAAGGGCACGGACGGTACTTGGGATCGGAGAATCCACTATAGAGCACCTCCATAATCGCCAGGCATACGTCCAACCCGATAAAATCGGCCAGAGAGAGCGGTCCCATGGGGTGGTTCATTCCGAGCTTGAGAACCTTGTCGATGTCGTCCGCGTTCGCCACGCCCTCCATCAGCACGTAGATCGCCTCGTTAATCATCGGCATCAGGATTCGGTTGGAAACGAATCCCGGGTAGTCCTGCACCTCCACCGGGACCTTGCCGAGTTCCTTGGTGATGGATTCGACCCTGGAAAACGTCTTGTCACTCGTCGCTACGCCGCGGATGACCTCTACGAGCTTCATGATCGGCACAGGGTTCATGAAGTGCATACCAATTACATTGTCAGGCCGATTCGTCGCCGCACCTATTTCCGTGACTGAAATCGACGAAGTATTCGAGGCGATAATGCTGTCGGCCGGAACGAGATCATCCACAGCCTGAAAAATCTTTACTTTCAGCTCGAAATTCTCAGGCACCGCCTCGATTACCAGGGACGGCTCCTGCATATTTTCCAGGCGGTTTACTTTATGGATTCGGCCGACGATCGAATCGACCTGCTCCGGATCGATCACACCCTTGGTGGCGAGCTTCGAGACACTCTTCTGCAGGCGTCCGAATCCCCGTTCCAGAGCCCCCTCATCCACATCGACGAGATCGACCTCCCAACCGCTCTGGCCGAAAACTTGAGCAATTCCGGAGCCCATCGTACCGGCACCGACTACGGCTACTCTCTTGTTACTGGCTGTCATGATCGTTACATCGCCTCCACGCTGAGGGCGACCGCGTTCCCGCCGCCGAGACAGATGGCAGCGAGGCCGGTGGATTTACCGCGGTTCCTCATCGCATAGATGAGAGTGGTCAGAATACGCGCGCCGCTCGCCCCGATCGGGTGTCCGAGAGCAACGGCGCCGCCGTTCACATTTACCCGTTCCCAGTCCCAGCCGAGTTCCTTGCCGTCAGCCAGTACCTGAACACTGAAAGCTTCGTTGATCTCGATGAGATCGTAATCGCCGATTACGCGGCCCGTTTTCGCCATGATCTTGTTCACCGCATCGATCGGTGCGTAGAATACATCCTCCGGGGGCGCTCCGCCGATCGCCCATCCTGTGATCCTCGCGAGCGGCTTGACTCCCAGATCGCGGGCTTTCGCCTCGGACATGACGACGATGGCGCATGCGCCATCGTTCAGACCAGGGGCATTTCCGGCGGTGACCGTTCCGTCTTTCTGGAACGCCGGCCGTAGTCTTCCGAGGGACTCGGCCGACGTGTCTTTGCGGATTCTCTCGTCTCGATCGAAGAGGATCGGATCACCTTTTCGCTGAGGGATTTCGACCGGAACTATCTCGTCCTGGAATGCCCCTCCTTCTGTTGCCGCCGCTGCTTTGGCGTGGCTCTCAGCGGCGAAACGATCCTGGGCCTCCCTGCTGATATCCGATTTTCTTGCCGTCAGCTCCGCAGCCACACCCATGTGATAGTCGCCGAACGAATCCCACAAACCGTCGTGAATCATGCCGTCCACAATCGTACCGTTTCCCATCCGGTATCCCGTGCGCGCTTTCTTGAGGTAGTAGGGCACGTTCGACATGCTCTCCATACCTCCAGCAATGACGGTGTCGACATCACCGACGAGAATTCCCTGTGCCGCGAGTTGAACGGCTTTCATCCCCGAACCGCACACCTTGTTAATTGTGAGCGCTCCCCTTTCAGGAGGAATTCCTCCGTGAATCGCCGCCTGTCGAGCGGGTGCCTGCCCCCCTCCGGAGGAGACGACGTTTCCCAGAATCACCTCATCGACCACCTCCGCCGCAATACCGGCTCGTTTCACCGCTTCTTTCACCACGAGAGCACCCAGCCTGGTGGCGGGGAAACCGGCGAGCGACTTCAAGTACTCGCCAATGGGCGTCCGCACCGCGCTGACGATGACGGCATTCCGATCGGCGTTCATGGCCCAACCTCCTCAACCTGTTGTCCCGCCGGCTCCCAGTCGTAGCGGCCTGTGGCACGCTCGACGAGTCTGCCGATCGGAACACCCGGTTCATGATAGAGAACAACATACCAGCCTTCCCTAGCGGCGCGGTCCAGCCAGTATGATTTCTGGCGAAACGTCTCGAGCCTGTTCAGATCGAGCGCCGTTATATAGGGAAGGCGCAAATGTATTGTGGTCGGCGCGAGATCTCCCGGAAGGAGTACGGTTCCTTCTTCCGTCTCCACAAGGACCACCTGATGCCAGGGCGTATGCCCGCCCGCGGGGACGAGCCTGATGCCGGGTATGACTTCCGTATCTCCTTCGATCCGTTCGAGCCGTCCCGAACTTTCAAGTACTTTCAGATCGCGCGGCATATAGCCTGCGCGTGTCAGCGAATTCAGATTGGAAGCGCTCTCCCACTCCCCCTGCTGGACTACGAATCGCGCAGCGGGAAGGGCGGGAACAAGTTCACCTTCGTGGCGCTCCACCGCTCCCCCCGCATGATCGACATGCAGATGGCTGAATAGAACGGTATCCACCGAGCCGGGATCCGTGGAAACGCGAGAGAGAGCACGCCGGAGCGACCCATCACCTTCCAGTGAATAGATCTGACGGAGCCGTTCATGCTGGTGGCTCCCGAACCCGCTGTCCACCAGGACCGTATGCCCGCGATGCCTGATCAGTACAGGCCGAAGAGACAACCGGACCCGATTCCGATCATCAGGTGGTAGCAGGCGCTCCCAGATCGGGCGAGGTACGGCTCCGAACGTGGCTCCACCGTCATACCAGAGATCGCCGGCATGAAGGGAGATGATCTCCGTCTCTCCGAGCCGGAGAGTGTGCATCATGCCGGTCATCTGAGAGCAAACCTATTTCCCACGACGAGCGGCGATCTCCTTCTCCAGATAGGCAACGATTTCGGTCGTAGGAGTTCCCGGTCCGAAAAGATTACCGACGCCGAGCTTCATCAACTCCTCACGGTCTTTCTCCGGGATGATCCCTCCCCCACACAAAAGCACGTCATCTCGCCCTTTTCCGTTCAACAGTTCGAGAATCCGCGGAAAGAGCGTCATGTGCGCCCCTGACAGAATGCTGATGGCCACGACATCCACATCTTCCTCAATGGCGGCGCGCACCACGTTTTCCGGAGTCTGGTGAAGCCCGCTGTAGATGACCTCCATCCCCGCATCACGGAGTGCACTTGCCACGACTTTTACTCCACGATCGTGACCGTCAAGCCCGACCTTTCCGACAAGAACGCGAATCGGATTGTCCATCTTTCACTTCCTCATAAAAGAGTGGAGCTAAAACACGGCCGGTTCTCGGTACGTGCCGAATACTCCGCGCATGACGTTTACCATTTCGCCGAGGGTAGCCCCCTTGCGGGTCGCGTCCAGAATCGGAGGCATCAGATTCTCTCCGGTTTCCGATGCCTTTCGAATGGCGGCCAGGGCCTGGTCGACTTCGTCATTGTTTCGCCGTGCCCGAAACGACTGCAACCGCTTCAACTGATCTGTCTGCTTCTCCCGATCGATATGCAGAAGGTCGATCTCGATCTTCTCGTCTTCTTTGTAGGCGTTTACTCCCACGACAATCCGCTCTTCCTTCTCCACTTCCCGTTGATACTGATAAGCTGAATCGGCGATTTCCTTCTGGAAATAGCCCTCTTCGATCGCCGCAATCACGCCCCCCCGTTCATCAATCTCCCGGAAGTAGCGTTCCGCCTCTTCCTCCATGCGATCGGTGAGCGACTCTAAAAAATAGGATCCGCCAAGCGGGTCGACCGTGTTGGTCACACCGGTCTCATGAGCAACTACCTGCTGCGTACGAAGTGCGATCTTCGCCGCTTTTTCCGAGGGAAGCGCTAGAGCCTCGTCCATGGAATTAGTATGAAGCGACTGAGTACCGCCGAGAACGGCGGCAAGAGCCTGATAGGCCACACGGGCGATGTTGATTTCCGGCTGCTGAGCGGTGAGTGTACAGCCGGCTGTCTGCGTGTGGAACCGGACCATCCAGCTCCGTTCTTTCTTTGCGCCGTACACGTTCTTCATTCTCTTCGCCCAGATTCTGCGGGCCGCGCGATACTTGGCGATCTCTTCGAAGAAATCGTTGTGGGCGTTCCAGAAGAATGACAGCCGGGGTGCGAAGTCATCGACATCGAGACCGGCCTCAATACCCGCTTCCACGTATGCAAATCCGTCGGCGAGGGTGAACGCCAGTTCCTGAACGGCGGTGGAGCCTGCTTCCCTTATGTGATAGCCGCTGATCGAAATCGTATTCCAGAGCGGCATGTGTTCCGTACAGTAGGCGAGCATGTCTGTGATGACTCGCATGGAAGGCCGGGGGGGAAAGACCCACTCTTTCTGGGCGATGTATTCTTTCAAAATATCGTTTTGAAGCGTGCCGCGAAGTTTTTCAGGAGGGACGCCCTGCCGCTCTGCCGCCACGATGTACATGGCAAGCAGCAGAATCGCCGGACCGTTGATCGTCATGGAAGTCGAAACCTGATCGAGTGGAATACCGGCGAACAGCGTCTCCATATCTTCGATCGTGTCGACCGCCACACCCTCGACACCCACCTCGCCGAGGGAGATCGGATCGTCGGAGTCATACCCCATCAGTGTGGGCATGTCGAACGCCGTAGAGAGACCGGTCTGCCCTTTTTGAAGCAGATAGCGGAATCGAGCGTTCGTATCTTCCGGAGTGCCGAAACCGGCGAACTGACGCATGGTCCAGAGACGGCTCCGGTACATCGTTTCATGAATTCCGCGGGTGAACGGATAGGATCCAGGGATCCCGATCTTCTCATCCGGTTTCTCCGGCCCATAAAGGCGATCGACGGGGATATCGGAGAGTGTGCGATATCGCTCTTGCTCCTCCCGCCGCTTATTCATTTTGCTCATGGGTTATCCTCTCCCACCAGTGAACTTCTTAATGATTTCATCGGCGGCACTGTAGGGGGATGATCCGCCCGCGGCAATCAGTTCGAGCGCCTTATCCAACTGCTCGTTCACCCCGTCGGTTGCCCAGAATTGCTGCCGGATACAGGCGTCGATGAGATCCCGTATCCGAGACCGGGCCGTTTCCGTTTTCAGTTCCGCCAGGTCGCCCGACTCCTCCAGATGAGATCGATGACTTTCGATCGCTTCCAGCAGTTCAGGAAAGCGATCGCCACGAAGCGCCGAGAGCAGAACCACAGTCGGGATCCAGTCGTGCCTGGCCGGGCTGAGCCGAAGCATATCTTCGATCCCCCGCGCCATCCGTTCCGCCCCCAGCCGATCCGACTTGTTAACGACGAACAGATCGCCAATTTCCATGAGACCGGCCTTCATCGCCTGCACCTCGTCACCCGATTCAGGAACGAGCACGACAATCGTCGTGTGTACGGCTGCAGCGACATCGAGTTCCGATTGACCGACGCCTACAGTCTCCACGATTACGGTGTCCATTCCGGCGGCGTCCAGAAGGTCGCAGACCTCGCCGGTCTTGAACGCCAGCCCGCCCGAACTCCCGCGTGATGCCATGCTTCGTACAAAGACATCCGAATTATCGGGCAGATCCTGAAAGCGGACGCGGTCCCCAAGCAGAGCCCCTCTCGTGAATGGACTCGATGGATCGACAGCGACGACACCGACCTTGCTGCCTCCCTTCCATAGTTCCCCGACGAGTCGGCTGACAAGTGTGCTCTTGCCGGCACCCGGTGGGCCGGTAATCCCGATCCGGTAAGCATGCCCGGTTCTGGGATATACACGGTCAAGAAGGTCGGCGGCGCCGGGACTCCCGTTTTCGACAAGCGTCATGGCCCGGGCGAGCGCCACGCGGTCCCCCCCCATCAACCCATCCGCCAACTGGACGCCATCAGTGTGCAATAGAGACTCAAGTCCCGCTAAGAGGAAATGGAATCAAGATTTAGGTCAGTCCTGTCTTGGATAAGAATAGGTTTTTGCCTCCCTTCTGTCAACCGGACCGGGTGGGTGAAGCGCGGGTAAATCGGGGCTAATCGGGAGACATACGGGAGTGGCGGGATTTGTTTGTAGAGAGCGGGATTCAGGAACGAGAGGGGTCGAACGGTCAGGGCTAGCGGAGGAGCTCTTCCACCTGGATCTGCCTGTCACTCTTCATGTCATTCGAACCCAGGATATAGGATAGAGCGAGAAACGCGGCGAGCATGAGGACGACACCGACAGCGACCACCCGGACAATGAACTGTACGGGAAGATGCCGCATGGCACCGGCGATCTCCGATTTTTCGGTTACCCCCGTGCCCCGTTTCAGAGGAGTCGTCCGTCCCTCCCGGACGAGATTCATCTGCTGCTCAATCACATCGATCGGGTTCTGCTTCCTGATCTCATCCGGTGTATCCACGGTCTGCTCCCCGATTGCTTCGAGCAATGTCCAGAGCAGGACCTCATCTCGAATCTGGCCGAGGGGAATGACGCAACTATCTCCGAAAGGCTCTACCGCAAACGGAAGGTTACCGAAAAGGCTTTGCAGAACTTCGAGAGAAACAGGCACGCGAAGCCTTGTCCCCTGACCTTCGAGACGAAACAGCTCCCGCCCGGAGCGAGTCTTATAGATCACAGACTCACCTAACTCGGTACGATTCATGTGGGCGAATCGTCGCTCGAGTTCTCTCAGTTTTGTATGTTCTGACGGCATGACTAACCCCTCACTCTTCTGATCGGCGGTATTCGGAGGGGCTTGAGACAGGGCGCTGTATTGAATTCGGACAGATTTTGGGGAATATACCCCGATCGAGGCCCCTTCAGGAGACCGAGGAAAGTGCAAGTTCGGCGGCGCCGTAAAGGCCTGCGTCCGTCCCGAGCGCAGCCGGCCGAAGATCAAAGTGCTCTGCCACTCCACGAAAGAGGCCCCGTTTCGCCTCCTCGGCAGCTGGCCCGACCAGAAGATCCCATTCACGGGAGAGTCCGCCGCTCACAAGAATCCGCTCAGGATCCAATGTTTTCTGGAGGCTCGCGATCGCACGGCCAAGCAGAAGGGATGCCCCTTGTACCACCTCCAGAGCCGCTTTCTCCCCCTTGCGGGCGGCTTCAAAAATCCTGTGGGATGATGGATCAGTGTTGCCTGTCCGCCGTGTATACCAGCGCTTGATCCCCTCGGCGGAGCAATAGAGCTCCAGGCAATCGAGCGCGCCGCAAGCGCAGCGAATTCCTTCTCCCCCCACATAGATATGGCCGACCTCGAGCGCCATTCCGTTCGCTCCGGTCCAGAGACGGCCCCCTTGAACGAATCCCCCCCCCACTCCTGTCCCGAGGGTGAGGCCGAGAACGCTCTCGGCACCAACCCCCGCGCCTCTTCTGCACTCGCCAAGAACGGCCAGGTTGGCATCATTCTCCAGAAAGACAGGCAGGCCAAGCCGGTCCTGCAAGAGATCACGCAGCGGAACATCATGCCAGGCGGGCATGTTGGGCGCTTCACGGATCACGCTTCGAGTCGGATCGATCGGTCCTGGGGAGCCGATTCCGAGAGCCTCAACGCTCCCGACACCCTCTTGTCGACGAATTGAATCAACGAGGTCCACCAATCGTGAGACGCCCTCCTCCACAGGAAACTGTCCGACCGAAGGGATCTCCTCTCGAAGCGACGGAGGCTCATTCCCCACAAAAAAACCGGCGCGGCAGTTAGTCGCGCCCAGGTCGATACCGATCACTCCGGCCGAGGTCACGAGTCCTCCTCCTCGAATGGCAGCCCCGGTCCCCTCGTGTCAGGGGGACGGGCAGAGCTGAGCCTGAAATGCGTATCAGATCCTGTGGATGCCGGTTCAGCCCCCTGGCCGTCAAGTACGGAGGACTGATTCACCAGTTTGCAGATCTCACGATGAACGGCGCTGATCTCTCGCTCGCCGTCCACGGTGCGGATGTTCATCGCCTCGCCGAAACGACTTGTCGCAAGACGGAGGTAGTTCTTTCTGACGACGGAGAGCTTTTCAATTCCCTCAAACAGTTCTGTCTGCCACCGTTCCTTTTCTATGCGACGAAGACAGACCGGGGCCGGAACGTCTATCAGAAATGTAATGTCCGGCAGGCCGGCTCTCTGGTTGATTTCCCGAAGCCACGACAGATCGCAACCAAGAGATTGATACGCATAGGAAGAGAGAAGATAGCGATCGCTGATGACGACAATTCCCTCGTGGAGCTTGGGAAGGATTTCGGCCTGAAGATGATCGATCCGGTCCGCGGCAAATAGAAGTGCAAGAAGATCGTCCGGAAACGGGTCCAGCGGGCGACCCACGCGGGGAGATACCAGGCGCCGCTTGAGGACGAGCGAAATAAGGCTGCCGACAGGCCCCTCGGACGGTTCTTTCGTCAGATGAACAGTGAGTCCGTCCTCCTCGAGTCGGTCGGCCAGAAGACGAGCCTGAGTGGTCGTCCCTGCACCGTCGAGTCCCTCGAACGCAATGAACAGTCCCATCGGTTTCGATGCTCCCGCCCGGGGTAGACGATGGTCGATCGGGCCGAACCCCAGAAGCCCGTCCGAATACTGATTCGGCCCCGGTACCGATCGGGCTGCAGGCGGTTACTCGCCCTGCTGGTTGACTCTGGTCTTCAGCTCTTTCGAGACCTTGAAGACCGGCACCTTCCGGGATGGCAAAGGGACAGGATCACCGGTGCGCGGATTTCGTGCCGTGCGGGCCTTACGTTCCTTCACCTTGAACGTCCCGAAGCCACGAATCTCGATATGGCTTCCCTGCTGCAGTGCGCCCTTGATCGCCTTCAGAAATTCATCCACTGTTTCGGCAGTGTCTTTTTTCGTCAGGCCGGTATTGTTGGAGATCTGCTCCACCAGGTCTGCTTTGGTCATCGCGTCACTCCTTCTCTCGGGAACGGGAATGATCTATTGTTTCTCATGGTGTCAATGAACGGAGCCACTGTCAAGCGAAAACCGTTGAATTATAGTCAGTTCCACCGCTAAACCGGTTTCTGTCAGGGGGCGCCCGTCGGCAGAAGCGAAACCCCCGCCACAGCCGCTCCCGCCAGTGTAGCAAGAAAGTTTACATGCTCATTATTCAGACACCCCTCTCTCTCGAGCAATGCCCCGATGAAGCTATCGACTAGAGTACCGGTCAGACCTGCAAGGACGACGAAAAGACCAGCACGGTATTCGAATAGATTCATCCCGACCCCCGCGATCCCGATGGCGCATGCGCCGGCAAGTCCGGCAGCGGTTCCGAGTATGGTGACGCCTCCATCGGTCCCCGGCGGCACAACGCGGCCGGACAAAATGAGACGGGGCGGACTCGACGAACAGATTCCGACTTCGCTCGAAAGTGTATCAGCGAGTGCCGCGGCTAGAGCCCCGGCGAACGGGGCGGCAAGAAGATCACCGCCGAAGAAACAGGCCACCCCGCTCAGGAGAGAGGCGACCATAATATTGGCGATCGCGTGACGACTCGACCGGCCATTCCTTCGAAAACCTGGTTGAAAGCAACGAGATGCGGCCGATCCGGCAACGACAAAACCGGCGAGCAGCGAAAATCCGGGCCAGCTCCAGGCGAGAACGATCGGAATTCCGAGTACCCACCCGGCGATCGCCCCTGCCCGATCCATGGAACCCAGGCGAATGCCGGCAGCCGCGAAGAGAGTCAGGCATCCAAGAAGAACAAGAGCCTCCGTCAAGCCAGGTCCCAGCCAAGCTCCCCGGCAATGGTCTCGATGCGGCCGGCAAGATAGGCGTGAATCGCGGGATTACCGGCGATCACTTCCCGCCGGGAAAAAATCTCATTTCCACCGGCAAAGTCGCTCATTTTGCCCCCCGCTTCCTGAACGAGAAGGAGCCCGGCGGCGAGATCCCACCGGTTCAGGTTCAACTCCCAGAAGCCGTCAAAAACACCACTTGCGGTAAACGCGAGATCGAGGGCGGCTGATCCGGGGCGCCGGATGCCCTGGACTTCCCGCACAATGCCGTCGAAAAAAGGGACAGTGTCAGGGACACGGTTCGAACGCACACAGGCGAAGCCGGTAGCCACGAGGGCACGAAGCGGATCGCTCACGTCGCTTACGCTCATGGGCTCGCCGTTTCTGAAAGCGCCCCCCCCCGATTCCGCCGCAAAGAGGTCATCGGAAACAGGATTGTATACAACTCCCAACTCGATTCGTTCGCCGCGGACACGTGCAATCGAGACGGAAAAAAAGGGGAAGCCATGGACAAAGTTGGTTGTTCCGTCAAGCGGATCGATGTACCAGACCGCTTCCCCCTCACCGAGCACGCCCCCTTCTTCCTCGGCGACGATCCTGTCACCAGGGAATCGATCCTGCAGCCGTTCGATGATCAATGCCTGAGAAGCACGATCGGCGGCCGTGACCGGATCCTTGATATCCTTATAAGCTATGTCCCCGGACCCGAGTCCTCCGAAGTAATCGAGGAGTAACGCCCCCGCTTCCCTCGCAACGGACTGCACGAATTCCATCATTCCGCTTCGCTTTCTTTTTTGGCTGACCTGTCCTTGGCCTTCTTCTTCTTTTCAATGAACAGCGAGAGAAACGCTGACAGAAAGTAGAGGCCCAGAATGGGGAGGCCCATCAGTGCCTGAGATGCGATATCCGGAGGGGTCAGCAATGCCGAAGTGAGAGCGATGCCGAGTATTGCGTAACGCCAGTTCCGAAGGAGCCAGCGGGGATCGACAAAGCCGGCCCAGGTCGAGAGCGATACTACCAGAGGGAGCTGGAATACGACCCCGAGGGCGATGCAGATCCGCGTGGCGAACCCGAAGTAATTTCCGGCCGATATCATGGGCTCAAGAAAGTCCGTTCCAAATCCGAGCAGAAACTTGAGAGCGATCGGGATCAGGATGAAATAGCCGAAGCAGGCGCCCACCGTGAACAGAAAGCTCGAACCGACGACCACGATAGCGAGAATGTACCGCTCGTCCTTGAACAAGCCCGGTGCGACAAAGGTCCAGATCTTATAGAAGATGAACGGAAAGGCGATGAAGAAACCGGTGAGGAGAGCGACCTTGATACGAAGTGTGAACGCTTCTGTCGGTCCGAGGAATACGAGCTGGCCGGCCGGTTTCGTGATGATCTCGAGCACCGGTTTCGAGATGAACCATGCTCCGATTGCGAGGACTACAACTACAAGCGAACTCTGTATGAGAACGCGGCGCAGCTCTTCCAAATGCTCGAGGAACGGCATATCCTTGCCGGAACTCTTGCCCTTCCGGTCCTCGGATGTTTTCGCTGCGGCGGGCTCGGTCGTCATGCGAAGCCCCGGGGTGAGCCAGGCACTCTATCACTCATTTCAGCATGCCCCGGATTTCATCGAGAAACTCGTTTACGTTTTTAAAATGGCGGTAGACTGATGCGAATCGCACATAGGCTACCTGGTCGAGATCTTGAATCTCCCTCATCACCGCCATTCCGATTCGCTCACTCGGAACCTCCCGCTCCCCGTTTTCCCCGATCATCGATTCCACACGATCCACAAGCGCGTTTATCTCATCGGTGGAGACGGGCCTTTTTTCACAGGCAATCACAATCCCCCGGGTCAGTTTTTCCCGGTCATACGGCTCGCGACTTCCGTCACGCTTGATCACGCTGGACGCGGAGGGCTCGATATACTCGTAAGTCGTGTAGCGATGTTCACAAACGGAGCACTGACGCCGCCGTCTGACTGCACGGCCATCCTTGACGGAACGGGAGTCCACGACACGATCCTGATCGTCACCGCAAACAGGGCAACGCATGTCCGACTCCTCTTAGCGGTAAAGTGGAAACGCGCCACAAAGCGCGGCAACCTGCCGACGAACTTCCTTCAACACGTCTTCTTCCTTCGGCGAATCCACAACCCTGCCGATGAGCGAGGCGATTTGCTTCATTTCGCCCGTTCCCATGGCGCGTGTCGTAACTGCAGGCGTGCCGATTCGGATTCCGCTCGTGATGAACGGCGATCTCTCGTCGAAGGGAATCGTATTCTTGTTCACAGTGATGCCGGCGATATCGAGAGCCTTCTCCGTTTTTTTTCCGGATATCCCTTTGGATGTCAAGTCAACGAGAAAGACATGATTATCCGTTCCCCCGGAGACGATTCTAAGGCCGATCTCCTTGAGCGCGGCGGCGAGAGCTGCGGCGTTCTCTTTCACCCGTTTCTGGTAATCCCGAAACGCCGGTTTTGACGCCTCCAGGAAGCAGACCGCTTTGGCTGCGATGCAATGCATGAGCGGGCCTCCCTGCATGCCAGGGAAGTTACATTTGTCGATCGCCGCCGCATGCTCCTCTTTGCAGAGTATGAATCCTCCCCGCGGCCCCCGAAGGGTCTTGTGAGTCGTGCTCGTTACGATGTCGGAGTAGGGGACCGGATTCGGATGGTGGCCTGTAGCAACGAGGCCTGCAATATGGGCCATGTCGACCATGAGATAGGCGCCCACTTCGTCAGCGATCGATCGAAAAGCCTCGAAGTCGAGCTCCCGGGAATAGGCGGAAGCTCCCGCCACGATCATCCGGGGCCTGGTATCTCGCGCCTGCTTTCGGAGTTCGTCGTAATCGATCCGCTCTGTCTCTTTGGATACTCCGTAATGGGCCACATCGAAAAACCTCCCCGAAAAGTTAACGGGGTGGCCGTGTGTCAAATGGCCTCCATGTGACAGGTTCATTCCGAGGATCCTGTCACCGTGATCAAGCAGGGCAAAATACGCGACCAGATTCGCCGAGGACCCCGAGTGGGGTTGCACATTCGCGTGATCCGCACCAAAGAGCGCTTTTACCCGCTCCCGAGCCAGATCCTCAGCGACATCCACGTGCTCACATCCGCCGTAATATCTTTTCCCCGGATAACCCTCGGCATACTTGTTGTTCATCACGGAAGCGAGCGCCTCGAGGACCGATTCACTCGTAAAGTTTTCGGAGGCGATTAATTCCAGCTGGCTCTCCTGCCGTTGCTGCTCGGCGCGAATCGTCTCCGTTATCTCAGGATCGGTTGCAGCAAGAATGGTCTGGCGGCCATGGCCCGGAGGCGGCAACCTGTCAGAAACGGGAAGTTCAGGCGCATCGACGGCGGTCACTCGCCTTTCGTGCCTCCCCCCCTCGAATGGTTCTGATAACCATGATTCGAGGATTTCCTGAGTACGATCGGATTCAAGAGAGCGTCCGGCCAGGACGAGAACATTGGCATCGTTATGGGCACGCGACAGTTTCGCGGTCTTCTCATCGGCCACGAGCGCGGCCCTGATCCCCATGTTCCGATTGGCGGCCATGGACATACCAACGCCGCTTCCGCATACGAGAACACCTCTCTCCACATCTCCCGAACGAATCGACTGGGAGAGAAGATAAGCGTAAACAGGGTAGTCGGTCGACTCTTCCCCTGTGGATGGGCCGATGTCGACAACCTCATGATCGAGCCGACCGAGGAGCTTCGTCAATCGCTCCTTCAGTTCGAAACCGGCATGATCGGAGGCGACGGCTACTCTCATACAGCAACCTGCGAAACGTACTCGAGCCAGCCGTAAGTGTCCTCGATCCGGCCCGACGTAATTCCGGCGTAGTGCTCCTGCAGATCTTTCGTTATCGGCCCACGCCCCCCCTCTCCTACCTGAACACGATCGACAGATCGGACCGGCGTAATCTCCGCTGCGCTTCCCGTCAGAAAGACCTCTTCACACGTATAGAGAGCCTCGCGGGGAATATCCTGCTCGACGACTTCGTACCCTTTATCTTTCGCGAGCTTCATCACGCAATCCCGAGTCAAACCAGGGAGTATGGAGGCGGAGATCGGCGGGGTCATGAGGCGGCCGTTCAGTACGATGAACAGATTCTCCCCACTCCCCTCAGAGACATGGCCCGCCGTGTTGATAATGATCCCCTCGACGAATCCGTTGTCGATCGCCTCCATCTTGACGAGCTGCCCGTTCATGTAGTTGGCGCCGCTTTTCGACATGGCAGGGAGGGTGTTCGGCGCGAACCTGGTCCAGCTTGATACCATGACGTCCACACCCTGTTCAACCGCTCCTTTCCCGAGATAGGCACCCCATCCCCAGGCAGCGATCATCATTTCCACAGGACATGGTCTCGGGTTTACGCCGACATCCCCGAGGCCACGATAGGCGAGAGGCCGCACATAGCACTCGTCCAGGTTGTTTATGCGGACCGCTTCTTTTGCGACCTCACTCAACTCATCAGCAGTATAATTCAGCTCCATGCGATAGATTTTCGCCGAATTAACCAGCCGCTTCATGTGGTCCCGCAGCCGGAGAATCGCCGGTCCGTTTACGGTATCGTAGCAGCGCATTCCTTCGAATACGCTCGACCCGTAGTGAAGGGCATGGACCAGGACGTGGACCTTTGCCTCGTCCCACGGCACGAATTCGCCGTTCATCCATATTTTGTCACTTTTTGTAAATGGCATCGATTTGCTCCTTGCTAATCGGTGGAAAGCGACTTGCCTCGCAAGCGCTTCTCTATTTCAGGCCAGCCCTTCTCGAGCGCGGCTTGAATCTGGTGAAAGGTCTCGCGGTACTGCTCGATCGAGCCGCCGAACGGATCGGATATGTCATCCCCGGCACTATCTTCTCCACTCGGCGCCAGGCCTCTCAGAGTGACGATGCGATCCGATGACCCGGTTGAAGTCGCCAGAAGCGCAATGCGCTGGGAGTTTTCCATCACAATGACAAGATCAGAATCCTCTACGAAATCAAAGGTCAGACGATTGGATTTCTTTTCGCTGAGATCGATCCCGTTTTCCGCTGCTACCATGAGGGAATTGGTGGACACGGATCTCCCCTCAACAGCTGCAATTCCGGCGGATGTGATCTGGAGACGATCCTTCCACGACTGGGGAAGTAGCTTCTTCAGAATCCCCTCAGCGAGAGGGCTCCGACATGTGTTGCCGGTGCAAACCAATACTATGCGCCGCCTTATGCGATTCCCCATACCGCCCTCCTGATGGTCCGAAGCGTATCCGAGAGGGACCTCGGTGTCAAGGTAGGCCCGGGTGATTGCCACCGGCTAAACGGCAGAAGCGCAAAGGATTATCGGCAATCAACGGCGGGAATCGCCCCTTCGCGGACGACTACCGGAGCGGCACCCGTTACGTCGACCAACGTCGACGGCGGGGCATCCCTTTCGTACCGAGGTCCGGCGACCACCAGATCGACAACCGGACCGTATCGGGAGATGATTTCCGACGCCCTGCGAACGGGTGATTCTCCCGACCGATTGGCGGATGTCGACGACAGAGGGAATCCCGCCTCTCTCACCCAGGTCCGAAGGTATTCGGAGGCGGGGACTCTGATTGCAACAGTCCCATCGCTCGAGCGGATCGCCGGGGCAGCGGGGACGATCAGTGTCAGGGGCCCGGGCCAGTGTTTTTCCGCCAGACGTTCCGCATCGAGAGTCCACGAGGCAGAAAGCCGGCGGGCCTCACTCGTATTATCGACGAGCATCAGCAGTGGCGTATCGACGGGCCGCCCCTTGATCTGATTGATCGATTCGGTCACCCGGGTGTCCAGGCCGTTGCCGCCGAGGCCGTACATTGTCTCGGCAGGATAGGCGACGATCCCTCCGGCGGAGAGCACCCGAATTAAGTCATCGAACTTCTCTCCGCTTGGAAGGCATTGATCAAGAGTAAAAATCAAGACGGGTCAGACCGCTTTCCTGGGCTTTTTCCCTGGCCTGTAGCGACTGAGCCGCTTTCGAAGGCCGTCGTCCTGGAGTGCGAGAATCCGGGCGGCGAGAAGTGCGCCGTTTTTTGCGCCTGAACTTCCGAGCCCCATCGTAGCGGCCGGAACGCCCGAAGGAAGCTGGGCAATGGAGAGAAGGGCGTCAATCCCCTGGAGCGGCCCCGTGGCCACAGGTATCCCTATGACCGGGAGCTTCGTATGGCTGCTCATGACACCGGGAAGCGCGGCGGCCAGTCCGGCGATTCCGATCAACACTCGAATTCCCCGCCGTTCCGCCCCTTTCGAATAGCTCCTCACTTTATCCGGATCGCGATGTGCCGAAGCAACGAGAATCTCGTGAGGTATGGACAGATCATCCAAGATCGACTGAACGGCATCCGCAATCATGCGATCGGAATCGCTCCCCACAAGAACGCCGATCAAAGGTCTAGCACGCATCGCTCAACCTCTTACCCCCGGCATACCGATATCCTTGCGAATCTGCGAACCGGGAAACCGGTACCGACCGGCAGCCTCGTAAGCCCTCGCCCGGGCATCCTCGATATCCTCTCCCCCGGCGGCGACGTTTAAAACTCTTCCCCCCGCCGCTATCCAGTTTTCACCCGCCCTCGCCGTTCCCGCATGGAAAACGTCGACCCCCTCGGCCGGTACTAAATCCAGGCCAGGTAAGGTCTCCCCTTTTACCGGTGCGGAGGGATATCCTTCCGCGGCAAGCACCAGGCAAACGGAAGCGCCCCGTTTCACGCTCACCGGGCCCTCGATCCAACCACCTGTCGCCGCCTCATACATCCGGGAAAGGAGATCCTCGTTGACGAGGGGGAGCAACGCCTGTGCCTCCGGATCGCCCAGGCGGCAGTTGAACTCGAGTACCTTCGGCCCGTTGTCTGTCAGCATGAGCCCGGCGTACAGGATCCCGCGGTAAGGAATGTCCCGTCGGCTCAACTCGGCAAGGACAGGAGGGAATACCAGCCTGCCATACGACTCGATCGTCCCTCCCGAAATCCCGGGAACCGGGACGATCGCTCCCATCCCACCTGTGTTCGGCCCCGTTCCGCCATCACCGATCCTCTTGTAGTCCCTGGCCGCGGGGAACAGGGCATAATTCTCACCGGATACGATGGCAAAGAGCGACAGTTCCTCACCCTCCAGATATTCTTCATAGATCAGGTGTCGGCCAGCGGCCCCCAGTTCCCGATCCACGAGAAACCGTGTCGCGCAACTTCGCGCTTCCCCCTCGTTCCGCACGAGGACGACCCCTTTTCCCGCCGCCAGGCCGTCAGCTTTGATCGCCGCAGGAAGGCCGATCGAGATCAGGGCCGACTCAAACTCTTCCATCGTGCGAACGGACCGGTAGTCCGCAGTGGGAACACCCGCCTCGGTAAGAATGACCTTGGTAAAATGCTTGCTGCCTTCGAGCGCGGCCGCCGCCTGAGAGGGACCGAAGACCGGCATTCCCTGCTCACGAAGGAGATCGGCAGCACCCAGCACGAGAGGTCCTTCCGGCCCGATCAGAGTAAGATCGGCGTGAAGGCGGCTGGCCGTATTCAAAATGGCTTTCGGTGAAATGTCGTCCCCGCCCAGAACCGTGCAGTCATCCTTGAAGCCGGCCCGACCGGGATAAGCGTATACTTCAGCACCGGGAGATCGGGAGAGCCGGCGTACGAGCGCATGCTCTCGCCCGCCGCTTCCGACAACCAGAACTTTCATGGGTTTCCCCCCGCGTACTATCGAAATCGATTGATCCAATTGCGCTGAGACCGGGCAAAACGGCTCATTGGAATTCCCACGTGAACGAGACCCGGTTCGTGCCGCCGAGGTCAGCCAGCGAGGCATACGCGTAATCGATGGCGAATGCCCTGACTTTTCGAAAACCGAGACCGAACGTGTAGCCCGCTATTCCGGCTTCTTCGCTCGAATCTCGGAGCTCCGCTCCCCGCCCGTTATAGCCGGCACGAAGGAAGAAGTCGGTAACCGGTGTCCACTCCACCCCGAGATCAACTGTCCCTTCCCAATCGACAGACCAATTATAATCGATGCCGATCAGGAGTCCGCTCCCCGGGAACGGGCGGGAGGCGCCGAATGACAACTCGGTCGGCATCGGGTCAACGATCTCAAAGTAAGCTGAAGTCTGCGTCCCTACGTTTCGGAGGGCCGCACCGAGCCGGAGCCCGGCGGGTGCGCGGTTCCACAGGAGTCCATAGTCGCTCGACAGGCCGAAACTTCCGCGGTCATCGATCGAACCGGAGATCACCGATCCGCTGATCCCAGCGTGCAACCCGGGTGTCAGCCGATAGGCGAACGCCAGTCTCGCGGCAATATCGGTTGAAGAGAAATTTCCCAGCCCCTCTCCTGTCGGGTTCGCCTCGGTGGTCGTCGGAATATCCCCGACACGAAAATAGCGAACACCCACGCCGACGGAACCTCGCGTCCCCATGGGCTGTACGAATGCGATCGAACCGGCGCCGACACCGCTAAGACCGTAGTCGAGAAAACTGGTGGTAACCGCCGGCCGGTTCAATCCGGCTATGCCGGCTACGTTCCAATCCATCCCCCCCGGCCCTACGGCAATCGCTGTGTACGCGCTGCCGATCCCCATGGCACGGGCATCAGTACCTATCCGAAGGAACGGATATGCCCGCGTTCCTTGCTGATCTCCAGCTATCACGGATGACGCTGAGAGGGTCCATAAAATCAGAGGAATCAGTGTTCTGTTTGAGAGCCGCAAGTCTTTCTCCTTCGAAGGGTTCTACGTTTCCTATACCAAACGGCTCCAACTGTGTCAATCTCGCCCGGACCCTCCTTGACAGGATTGGTGTGTGATTGATACGGTGCCGCCAGACCAATACCATCTTTCGGAGGACCCTTTCACTATGAGACGATCACATGAATTGGCGCTTGGGGCGCTTCTTTTCGCGATGAGCGTATCGTTTGTCCCCACAGCATTCGGGAGCGCAAAGGTTTTAACGGGTGAAGGCCAGGCTCTCCTCGGCAAAGCCGACTACGATGCCGCTCTCGCCAAATTCAATGCTGCGATAGAAGAGGATGGAGAATTCGCGGGCGCGTGGATCGGTGCGGGCCAGACGTACGAAAAAATGCAGAACTGGCCTGAGGTGAAACGCTGCTATTTGACCGTGATCGAGTTTATCGACGACAAGAGCTACGAGGCGAATCTCGGACTGGGCAAGTATTTCACGAAAGCAGAAGAGTTCAAGGACGCCAAAAAACATCTGGTTGCGGCGATCAAGGCGAAGTCAAGCGGCGCGGAAGCGCGGTATGCCCTCGGCCATATGTATCACAAGCAAGGGAACAGCGCAAAAGCGAAGGGTGAGTACAATAAGGCGATCAAGATCAATCCGAAAGCCGACGCGATCGTCTATTACCGTCTCGGACGATACGATTTCAAGGCGGGAAAAGCGAAGAAGAGTTATGGCAAGGCGATCGAGAACTACAACAAGTACATTAAGAACGGTGATGATTCCTCGATACTGTTCGCCGTTCATCTCGATCTCGGGACGATCTACCGGAGCCAGAAGAAGTACGCAAAATCGCTAGAGCACTATGACCTTGCTAAGGACGTGAACTCCGATGACTACCGTCCCTACTACTATTCCGCTGAAATATTTCGAGCTCAAGGGAAAACATCCATGGCCGAAGCGGAGTATCAGGAAGTCCTGAAGAGAAAAAGTTCTCACGGCGATTCCCATTGGAAACTGGCCATCATCTATCAGCAGCGGGAAAACTGGGAAAAGGCCGTAAATCACTATAAATCCGCTTCACGTGCAAAGGGATTCAAGCAGGCATCGCAAGCCCGTCAGTCCGCGGCGGCGATCGAAAAGTACCTCGCCGATGTGGCGGCTGCTGAGGCATCCCGCTAAAAGTTCTATTATATCGCATCTCTCACGAGCCCCTGCCCTAGGGGGTTTCGAGAGACTTGACACCTGATATGCCCATTCCCGGCTCGCCCATCGGATCGGAAGGGGCAAATAAGGTTAAAAAAACGCGGTTTTTCCGCGTTTTTTTGTTGACACCCCCCTCGGTGGGAGCTATTTTTTCCCCGGTTTTGAGCCTTTAACCTAAACCACCCAGGGGGTGAACCGTGAACAAAGGTGAGCTGATTCTCAGCGTATCAAAGCAGTCCAAGATTTCGCAGCGCCAGGCGCGCTCGATTATCGACTGCACGTTTGACACCATCAAGAAGCACACCAAGAAACGTAACGGTGTGCAGCTCGCCGGCTTCGGCAGCTTTTCGGTGAGCAAGCGTAAAGCTCGCATGGGCCGGAATCCGCAGACCGGCGAGGCCATCAAGATCAAGGCTTCGAGGAACGTGCGCTTCAAGGCCGGAAAAGCCTTTAAGGGCATGCTGTAGGAACGCACCACATCGGGGGTGGCTGCCGGCACATCGGGGGCCACCCCTTATTTTGCTGGAGATTCCAGATCCGCCGGATCCGTTTGAAGAGCGAAGTAGAGTCCTTCCCCCAGAAGTAGAACACCCTCCTCACCCACCCGCCGGCCGAGAGAGGAATCCCTGTCTCTCAGATCAAACTCGATCCGCTCACCATCTACTTCAATCATAAGAACAGGGTGGAACCCTTCGCTTCCGATTGAAGGGGGGAAAGCCCCGACCACCCGCCGCGACGATAGATTCTCCAGGAAAGCGATCACCTTCGTGCGTGACGCGGGACGCTTGGGGTCGCCGTCGATCAGCCAGAAGGGGACCGGCTCGCCCCCCCCGGCAAGTGGCTCCTGCTCCCGCCTGACGAGCGTTTGGCGAACCCCGCTTCTCTCAACGACCACACGCTCCGCCATCCGCGGATCGGCCAGGAATAGTCGCGAGTCCAGGATTGAGTCAACATGTACATTCAGAGAGTCAACAAGTCTCACTGGTACGAGGAACATCATGGACCGATCGGATGCCCATGCCTGGCGCAGCGCTGCTCCCGGGACCGGATCGCCGATTGCAAGCGTATCCGCAAACAGGTCCCCCTGAACGACAACAAGTAGAGAGGCATCGCTCATTGCCGGCCTCTTCTCATCCAGAAACCGGTGAATCCGGCTCTCCCGGATCGCGGCAGCCAGGCGCCAGACGTCCGATGCGGACGCGCGCACTCCCGATCGTGTGAGGCTCCAGATTTTTCCCTTTCTTGTGGCATCCCCCTGAAGTTCGCCGTCCAGACCGATATGGAGAATGTCCCTGATTGGAAACAGGAGGGGCGTGCGATCTCGAAGGCGTCCGGCTCCTAATCGGGGAATCGCGTCGAAACCCTTGCCCGCCAGGAGAACATCCCGCGAGCCGCCCCCCCGGCAAAGATAGATCCCGTCACCCGTAGGATTGAACGACCCGATCGTCACTTCCCGCCCATCGAGACTTACTGTCGCCCTCGGAACCTGCAAGCCGTAGGGTGAGAGATCAGGAGCATCACGCTCTACCACACGGGCTACGAGTGATGCTCGGAGAAACTCCACCACATCGGCAAGATCTCTGGAGGCCCGATCCTTGACAGGTAACACGAGAAACCAGTTGTCCCCCCTCCGGACGGCGAGGAGGTTGAGAGAGTCGTTCGCAATACGAAGGGAGTCGACCTCTTTTTCCAGGCCGCCGAAAATGGGATCATCCTCGGAGGCTGGGGCAGGCTCGTTCGATCGAGCAACAAAATAGGCAACCGATAGAAGAATGATCAGCGCCAGAAGAAGGGAAATTCTCTTCACGCGCCCCACCGCCAGCGGCCGACGAGAATGATTCCGGCGAGAGCGACGAGACCGGGAAGCATGACGACGGAGATCCAGAAGAGACGTCTCCCCTGGCTCACGGTCAGAAGAAGCAGTTCGTCCTCTCTTCCTGGCGATCGAATGCCGAGAGGCGCCTCTTCGGATGCCATCCAGTTCACCAGATTCAGGAAGAGATCAGCGTTGGCGCCGTGGGATATGGACCGGTTCCGAGGGAAATCAGAGTCGCCGAAAACAGCGAGCCTGCCCCGCCTGGCCGACAAGTCCGGCCCCGAGTTTACCGAGGCGATCATACCGAGCGAGAGGGGCCCGGGCTGATCGACGCCCTCATCGAATACGGCCTTCCCCGTCTTCAGAAGGGCTAGATTCGTTTCTCCCCATGCCTCGTTGCTTGTTGTAAGAAGCGATCGGATTTCGTCCGCCCCCCCTCCCCCCGGCGCCAGCCCGACGGAGCGAGCATGAGGGAAAAGCGTCGTCCCCCGAATACCCCGCGTCGCTTCATGAAGATCATAGGAAATCACCACTGGCATCTGAATATCAGCGCCGTAGAGACGGCTCGAGCGGTCGACAACCACGTTTCGTCCCAGTTCCATGCCGAATCGCCCCGGCAGGACCTCGAACACTGCAGGTGCAAATGGATCGATCAGACTGAGTACTCGCCCCCCCCCTCGAATATAGGCCTCGAGCAGATCGGTTTCTCTGTCCGTGAACGGCAGGGTGGGGCCCGCCACGACGATGAGATCAGTCGATTCAGGAATTGCCGAAACGCTCGGCATGAGTAGTTCTTCGACAACCAGGCCATCGGCTCGAATCTTTTCTGTGATCACGGAATAACCATCCGGCCCCGCATCCCCGATCCCTTTCTCGCCGAACCCGGTGGTGAAGCGAACGACCGGACTCTTCTCCCTCACAAGACGCCGAATGGCGACAGCGAGATCATTCTCGCCGTAGTTGAAAATCGCCGCCCGCTGCCCGTTTCTTTCGACCACTGTTGCACCGTACGTCGAGACGCCAAGCTCCTGAACCCGGCCGGGATAGCGATCCGGATCGACGATCTCGTAGGAAAACCGTGGCGTAGCGGCGGCAAACCGATCGAGTAATTTCCGAATCGGCTCTGCGGCCATGTCCTCCGGCCGATAAAGCGCCGTCGCCGCCACGTCGGTATCCAGAGCGGCGAGAATGGCGAGAGTCTGCGGAGCAAGACTGTTAGTAGCTTCCCTGGTGAGGTCAAAGCGAGGGGCCGATCGATCGGCGAGACCCACAACGAGTACGACAATGACTAGCATGAGAATGATCGAAGTGACCCCCTTCATCATCCCCTCCACTTTCGGGCGGATATGATCATGATGGAGCAGACAGTCAGAGCAAATGTAGCCGCTACAAAGAAGACGACGTCCCCCAGATCGACGATTCCTTCCGCGAATCTTCCGAATCGATGAAGGAACGACAGAGACTCGAAGAGTGGAGTCCACCGGGGACCGGCGACGGAGGTGCTCCATCCGATCGTCCAAACAAGAAGCAGGGCACCGAACGTACCGACGGCCGCGGCGATCGGGCTTTCGGTGGTACACGAAACAAGCAGGCCGATAGCAAGGAACGATGCCCCGGTGAGGATGAGACCGAGATAGCCGGCAAGCAGGGGACCGGGGTCAACCTCGGTCATACCCGCGAGCAATATCGGATAGGCCGTGCTGAGAATCAGCAAGGCGACATAAAATAGCGCGGAAGCGAGAAACTTACCACCTATCAACTCGGCGTCGCTCACAGGGTAGGTCATCAGCAGTTCATGGGAGCGTCGCCTCTTCTCCTCGGCAATAAGCCGCATGGTCAGAAACGGAATAATCAGCATCGACAGAAAGGCCAGATTCTCAAAGAGGGGGCGTAAGACACCTTCGGCAATGGTGAGATACTCACCTGGGGGTCGGGAAGCGGCCGGTTGGAGAGAGAGGAGATGATAAAACGAGACGAAGTTGTAGAAGAAATAGCCACCGAGAATCAGAAACACGACTGCCACCGCATAAGCGACAGGGGAATGAAAGTAGTCGGCCAGCTCTCGTTTGGCGATGGCCCAGACCCGGTTCATCAATCCTCCCCCCGGTCTTTTCGGTCAGAGGTCAGTTCCAGAAATATTTCTTCCAGGCTGAGGGATTCCCGGCGAAGTTCCATCAGTTCCGCCCCCGAAACGGAAATCGCCCGTACGATCCCGCTCCGGGGATCGATTCCGGAATCGCACATGATCCGATAGGTCCGCTCCCCGCCGGAACTTTTAATTTCTTCCACGCTCCCCACACCGGAAAGAGCCCTCAAGCCGGCGAGCAGTTCCGATTCACTCCCCTCTTTCACCGTAATTGAAACGATGGAAGAACCACCGAAGTTACGATCAAGATTAGCGGGCGTATCCACTACCACGAGCTTCCCCCGGTTCATGATCATCACTCGGTCACAGATCTGTGAAGCTTCAGAAAGAACGTGAGTCGAAAGAAGGACGGTCTTGTTGCCGCGGAGCGACTGTATGCGATCTCGAAAACCGGCCGCCTGCTCCGGATCGAGACCGGAGGTCGGCTCGTCGAGCAGGATGACGTCCGGGTCGCCGATCATCGCCTGAGCGAGGCCGACCCTCTGCCTGAATCCGTGGGAAAGCCGCTTAATGAGACGGTCGGAGACCTCGCTCGCTCCACTCCACCGGGTGACTCGCTCCACCTCATCCGATCGCCTTCTCCTTTCCACGCCCTTCATTTCGGCGACGAATCGGAGATAACCGCGGACCTTCATCTCTTCATAAAGGGGAATCCGTTCGGGCAGATAACCGATCCGCCGGCGCACCTCGGTCGGATATTTCGTGACATCGAAGCCGGCGATGAGAACCTGGCCCGTTGTAGGAGGGAGATAACCTGTGAGAATACGGAGAGTCGTCGTCTTGCCGGCCCCGTTCGGTCCCAGAAAGCCGACGATCTCTCCCATATCGATCTGAAAGGAGAGATCGTTTACGACCGGCGAGCCGGAAAACGTCTTCGTAAGGCCTGATACTTCGATCACACTCTAACCGAGATCCTTCAGTATGTCCTCGGCGAGAGGCGCCTCTACCGAGGTCGGATGCTTCTCGATCAAACGGGTCAGCACTTTTCGCGCCTCGTCGTTCCGGCCGAGCCCGGCATAGCTGCTCCCCAGCTTGAGAAGCGACGGCGCTACCCGATCGGAATTCGGAAAATCATCCTCTACCCTGCGAAACTGTACGATCGCCTCTTCCAGCTTTCCTTCCGCAAAGTAACACTCACCCACCCAGTACTGCGCATCATCCGATTGAGCACCATCCTGGTAGGTTTCCAGATAAGCGCGGAATCCCATGAGGGCGGTGTCATAATTTCCACGGATGAGATCAAGATAGGCGGCGCTATAGAGCGGTTGAGGATCGATGGCCTGCGCCAGCCCCTCGCTTTCAAGAGTGGAATCGGTGGCCGCCGATGAGGCATTTTGACGAGATTGCTTATGTATCACGCTTTCCACCTGGCTCGAAACCCGATCCAGCTGATCCCGATTCGCGGCGAACAGGTCCTGGATCGCAAACATCTGCGCTTCCATTTCCGATGTAAACTGAGTGTTTTCCGCACGGAGTGAGCGAAGGATCTCCGTCTGTTCGCTAGTCAGCGCCTCCAGACGGTTCATCCGTTCTTCCAGCTCGGACTGCTTGTGCCGGACCCGCTCGAGTTGATCAGCGTTATCCTCGACCAGACCGGGCCCGCGGGCCCACTGCGCCGCCCAGCACCCACTGAGGAGAATCGGAGCTAGCAGGATCAGGCCGGTAATTTTTGATTTAATCATTACTATCTCTATCGATTGACCCGGAACTCACCCCGCCGGTTCTTCGCCCATGCAGCCTCACTGCTGGAGGGATCGAGCGGGCGCTCTTTGCCATAGGAGATCGTCGTGATCCGGCTCTTGTCAATGCCATACTGAACCAGGAATTCCTTGGCCGCGTCCGCCCGCTTTTCGCCAAGGCTAAGGTTGTATTCCACCGTACCCCGCTCATCGCAATGCCCTTCGATCCGTAGAGTCCAATCAGGGTTATTGAGGAGGACCTTTCCATGCTCGGTCAATGTTCCCCGGCTACCGGATGTAATCCGGTACTTATCGAACTCATACTGGATATTGGCGAAGACATAGTCCGCATCGGTCTGCCCGATCGTCTGAGTGTCTGTATCACTGTCGCCCGGAATTCCGCCGGTCTCGCCGACCCCGCTACCGGCCCCGGGAGCTGAACTTCCGCTCTCATCTGTGATGTCTCCAGTCGGTAGCTCTTCTGATGAACCACACCCCATGAGCATGGCGCCGACCAGGAAAACCCCAAGGACGAGTGGAACCATCTTCTGCATCTTCATATCCGCGATCTCCTTCTGTTCGTCACCCCGGGTCAGGACCCCGGTCTCGGTGACCAGGAAGGTGTGTAGTCCTCGTGATTACCGGGAACGAGCAGTCGCGTATTGCTGCCGTCCGCCCCCATCACGTAAATTTGGCTTCGGCCTCCGCGAGTCGAGGCAAAAACGATATGCCGCCCGTCCGGAGACCATTCCGGATTTTCGTTGTTCCCGCTTTGAACCGTCAAAAGATACGACTCCTGATCGGCAAGGTCAAGAACGCGGATCTGGAACCCCCCCTCCTCCCTCGTGACGAACACGATCCGGTCTCCCTGGGGAGACCAGTCGGGAGAGGCGCAGTAACCCTTTTCAAATGTCATTCTCGTCACATCAGAACCATCCGAATTCATCCGGTAGAGCTGGGGGGAGCCGGATCGATCGGAAACGAAGGAGATCTGTCTCCCCCCCGGCGCCCAGGTCGGGTCCGTATCGATGGCCGGGTGGTGGGTGATGCGCCGAAGCTTCGACCCGTCCCTTTTCATGACGTAAATATCGGAATTCTTCCCCTTCGAGAGGACGAACGCGATTTCCGTACCGTCCGGCGACCACGCGGCCGCTGTATTCAGCCCCGGATAATTGCTCACCATCCCCCCTTCTCGCGTGTCCACATCGAGCCAGTGGAGATCAGGGTTTCCATTCAGATAAGTCGTATAGAGCACTTTGCTTCCTGAAGGGGCCCAGGCGGGAAGTAGATTGAGAGAGCTGTTGCCGAGGACCTTGCGGATGTTCGCTCCGTCCCAGTCCACGGCGTACAGGTCTTTGTTCTCACCACTTCGCCTGCTGAATAGAATACGTGTTCGGGATATGCCCCTCTCACCCGAGAGCTGACGAATGATGTCATCGGAAAAACGGTGAGCCGCATCGCGGGGGCCGAACGAATCCAAGTCGTAACGATACGTTGCGATTTCCATGTCGTTCGCGGGATTGTCGATCCGACCCTCCAGCACTCCGGTAGAGTCATCAAGAATCGCGCTCACCCGTGCCCACGCACGTTCCGATCCGTCGCTCCCCGGTGTATAGATTTCGAAGAAACCGGAGATCTGGAGATCCCGCCCTACTGTTTTGCCTGCCATTTCCGCCAGCCCCGGCGCCCCTTCGAAGGGCACCAGAATAATAGGAAGGCTCGTGACTGAGTATCGATACGTTTCCACTGTATAGAAGTTGTCTTTCTGACTGTAACCGGGCACTGCTGTCAGAAAAATCAGAAGCAGGATCAGGAAAGGCATAGGGTCAACCTTCATAGTGAAAAATGAAATTAATTCCGATACGACTCTCTTTGAAACCGGCCGGAAGCGGAGGAAACGGCCCCGCTTTCTGCACAGCCCGCATGGCCGACAGGTCGAAGAAAGAGATTCCGGAGGACTCGACCACTTTCGGATCAATGATCTTTCCATTCCGGTCAATCTCGAAACGAACCGTTACCTGAGGCGCCTCCCCACCTCCCACGAGCCCCGAGGGGGGGGACCAGTACTGTCCTACACGGCTCTGGATGAGCGACAGATAGTACCCGAACGGAAAGTCCTCCGCCTCTACTGTAACCGGTCCACTCGATTGCGGCGGTGATTCCGGTTCCGGGTCGATAACCTCAGGCCGCTTATCCTTGGCCTTTGCCTTCTCCGGTGCCGGCTCTTTCTTCGGTTCTACTTTCTCGATCTTTTTCTGTTCCTGGGGACGGATCGTCTCGGGGATCTTCTTCGGCGGCGCCTTTTCCTTTTCACGCGGCTTCGGCTGAACAACCGGCGGCGGTTTCGCTTTCGGCTTCGGCGTGGGAATCTGCTCGACCAGATTCACCCTGTGGACTACCGGACGCATCGGGATCGGACGGGGTTCCCGGTCAAACGCGACAACGTACCAGATCGATGCGACTACGTGAATGGCGAGCGAAGCCCCCACGAAGGGAGTGATACGGTCATGGAGCTTCACCGGCAAGCTCCTCGGATCGGGCGACAAGGCCGACGTTCTCGATCCCCGCGCCTTTCAGTATTCCGATCACACGCACAACGATCCCGTAGTTCACCTTCGAATCTCCCCGGATAAAGACATCATCCTGAGGCCGGGCGAGCTTGATGGCATCGATGGCGGTAGGTAGATCTTGGAGCGTGATCCGCCCTTCATTCAGGAAGACTTCCCCCTTTTCGTTGATCGTGATCACGATCGAACTGCTCATATCGATCCCTTTGACTTCCGCTTCCGGCAGGTCGATCTCCATCCCCTCCTGCAGGAGGGGGGCCGTCAGCATGAAGACGATGAGAAGCACGAGAGTGACGTCCACAAGGGAGGTGACGTTTACCTGTGCGAGTGGCTGGTACTCAAGACGCTGCACGGTCAGAACCCCGTGTCAGGCGATCGGTGAGTGAGGACCGGAAACGCTCGAGATCGGTCGAAACGAGGCGGATCTGGCCGAGAAAATGATTGTAGCCGATTACCGCCGGAATCGCTGCGGCGAGGCCGGCGAGCGTGGTAATCAGTGCCTCCGCAATACCGGGTCCTACGACGGCGAGGTTGGCAGATCCTTTTGATCCCATTGCCAGAAAGGACCCCATAACACCCCATACAGTTCCGAACAGGCCGAGAAACGGGGATACGTTGGCCGTAGTCGCCAGAATGGTCAGGTGGTTCTCGAGGCTCTCGAGTTCGAGGAGGGCGGCTCGATCGATCGCCCGTTCGATGCGCTCCGCTTTCTCGTGGGAAAGTCGGCCGCTCTCTCCGATCGCCTGCCAGTCGCCGGCGGTCGGATTCCGGATCCCGTACCCCCGCTCGATACCGGTCAGGAGAAGGTGCTGGAGAGGAGTGCTTTGAAACCGACCGGAAGCGCAGTCATGGAGCGCCTGGTCGAAGTGCTTCTTGCGGTAGTTCTTCCAGAATTGACGGGAAGCCCGGTTCAACCGATGAAATCGGAACCACTTCTGGAGAATGACCGACCAGGAGATGATGGAGAGGAACAGCAGAATGAGCAGGATACTCTTGGCAACCGGCCCGGAGCTGAGGACAATTCCCACAATGCTCCGTTCAGTTTCCCCGGAAAGGAGAAAATTGGAAATCGGCATCTATCTTTCCTGAACTCGAGGGGCAGTTGAACGGCGCCGGAGCGCCCGGAGGTTCTTCTTCAGAAATCACGCGCAGTATAGGGAAGGGTATGGCAGGTGTCAACGGGGAGAGGGGTTGGGTTCCGGAGGGTTGGGAGTCCTGCTCTATCGGAACAGGCTCTTCACGCCACCCCAGCTCGATTCTTCAGTGGATGTCACCCCACCGATTTGCACGGAGGCGCCAACGTTGTCGGTGAAGATGCCGGTGATGCCATAGAGAGAAAACCACGCAGAGTTATCGGCGTCGATCGCTAGGTCGTCGAGGGAAGCATCGACCGCCGCATGGTACATAGCCGTTCCGAACAGGACCGGGGTCATTTTCCAGTTCGTGAACGAGAAGTCAACTGTTCGCAGGAGCACGCAAGGGCCATTGATATCCGGTGGGTAAGCGGTCCACGGCAAGCCGAAAGCATACTGAAATCCCTGGAATTCGAGTGATCCGTCCAGATTGCACATCGTTATAGCGACAAATAATAGAGGGTGCGGATCACCCGTAATCCAGACATCAACGGCAATGTAGTCGCTCACAGTGACAGCAATAATATCCGGCCCGTTCCCGACTACACCATCGAGGTCGAATTCAACGGAAGTCTGAATCTGGGCTACGGCGAACCCCGCGGAGAGCGTCCCTAGGAGCACAACAGCGATCGCCTTCATCATGACAAACCCTCCTGTCGATTGCACATGCTAGCCGGGGAGCATCTGAAGTTTGGAATCCATTCTCTAGCGAAACAGGCCCTTCACGCCACCCCAGCTCGACTCTTCGGTGGCTGCGGGCTCTCCTGAAACGATTACCACAGCCCCTACATTGTCTGAAAACAGGTAGGGGCCAAACGCAGTAAACCAACCGGATTGTCTGGCATCGATCGTAAGATCGTCGATGGATGCATCGACTGCTGCGTGATAGGTAGCCGTACCATGCAGGAACGGGGCAATCTTCGGCGCTGAAAACGAGAAATCGGTTGCCTGAACGAGCACACAGGATCCCGTGACCTGCGGCGGAGTAATCGTCCACCCTGAACCGATCGCGTCCGAATAACCCTGGAATTCGAGGGATCCATCAAGATTGCAAAAAGTAACACCCACGTACGAAACAGAGGTAGGGTCCCCAATAATCCAGACGTCCACACTGATGTAATCACTCATGTTCGCCGCGATCACGTCCGGACCATTGCCAACTACACCATCGAGATCGAGTTCAACAGACAGCTCAAATTGGGCTACGGCGAAACCCGCGAAAAGCGAACCTAAGAGCGCAACTGTAATCGTCTTCACCATGATCGACCATCCTGTGAAACGCACATGAAAGCCGGGGCGCACTCGAATTGTCGGAGTCGATCTCTACCTGAACAGGCTCTTCACCCCACCCCAGCTCGACTCTTCAGCGGAAGTCACCCCACCGATCTGAATGGAAGCACCGACATTGTCAGTAAAAAAGTAGGTATAACCATAAAATCCGAGCCAGGCGGAGTCACTGCTGATCGTGAGATCGTCGAGTGACCCATCGACCGCCGCATGATAGGTAGCCGTTCCGAACAGGATCGGGGTCATCGTCCCCGACATGAATGAGGGATCAAATGCCCAAATCCAAGCGCAAGAGCCATCGATCTCCGGCGGGTACACGGTCCATGGCAGACCGAACGCATATTGGAATCCCTGGAATTCCAGGGATCCGTCGACATTGCAAATACCAATACTGACAACCACTAGGGGGTGCGGATCACCCGTAAGCCAAACGTCCACATCTATATAATCACTGACACTCACGAAAACGTTATCCGGACCATTGCCGACTACACCATCAAGATCGAGTTCAACTGATGATTGATTCTGTGCAGCAGCGAACCCCGCGAAGACCATGCCCAAGAGCGCAACAGTGATCGCCTTTTTCATGATGGATCCTCTCGCTGAGTGCACGTCTGCCGGGAAGCATCTATTGTTACAGTCCGCTCTCTACCGGAACAGGCCCTTCACGCCACCCCAGCTTGATTCTTCGGTGGCATGACCGCATGTCACCGAGATGTAAAAGGCAGCATCGATATTGTTGGAAAACTGGCCGGTCGCGCCATACGCAGAAAACTAACCGGAGTTGGCGTCAACAGTGAGATCACCAAAGGAAAAATCGACAGCCGCGTGATATGTGATTCTCCCGTACAGCAGTGGGAGAGCCTTCGGCGCGGAGAATGTCAAATCCGTTGCCTGAAAGAGCGCGCATGAGCCATTGATCTGGGGTGGGGTGATCGTCCACGGTGCACCGATGGCATCCTGGAACCCCTGGAACTCGAGGGCCCCGTCGAGGTTACAGATACTGACGTGGGCGGAAAAGAGAGAAATCGGGGCACCGGTGATCCAGATATCAACGCTTATGTAGTTACTAACCTCTACGCAGTACATGTCCGGCCCGTTGCCGGTCACACCATCGAGGTCGAGCTCAACGGATGGCTGGGCCGCAGCAAATCCTCCAAACAGCGCACTAGCCAGAATAACAGGAATAGCCTTGCTCACGATATCTCCTCCTCTCCAATGCCCGTAGTTGCTTGGTTGCCATTGAGCGATATGATCTGATCTTTATCGGAACAGGCCCTTCACCGCTCCCCAGCTCGATTCTTCGGTGGCGGTATCGCACCCCCCGATGAGAAAGAGGACGCCTATATTATTGGTAAAGAAACCAGTACCACCACCATTGGCGGAAAACCAACCGGAGTTATTGTCGTCGACTGTAAGTTCGCCGAGGGTCCCATCGGCCGCCGCATGATACGTAGCTGTCCCGTAAAGGAAGGGGACAGTCTTCGGAGCGCTGAAGGTGAAGTCGGTTGCCTGTATCACCAGGCACGGACCAAACTGCGGAGGTGTGATTGTCCATGGTGAACCGATGGCGTCCTGGTACCCCTGGAACTCAAGGGATCCGTCATTGTTACAGATGCTCACGCTGGCGGACAAGAGAGAGAGCGGGGTACCAGTAATCCAGATATCTACGTTGATGTAATCACTAACGTCTGCACAGTTTACGTCCGGCCCGTTGCCAACTACACCGTCGAGATCAAGCTCAACGGATAGCTGAGCAGCTGCGAATCCGGGGAAAAGCGCGCTTACGAGAACAGCAGCAATCGCCTTGATCATCAGTCGCCCCTCCTGTCAGATGGTCACCCACTGAATGGCTCCAAGCCAATCCCAGACAAACGAATAGATGCTGATCATATCATATATCGGGGCACAATAGTCGACGGATCGAGGGGCTGTTGCCAATGCGGTAGTGCGAATAAAAAAAGGGCGCCCCATTCGGGACGCCCTTTATCGATTAAGGTTTACCTACGAAACGTAGGTCTTGTATGCCTTGTTCGCGTTGAACTGGATCTGCTTGCTACCCTTGGTCCAGTTATACCGCCTAGTCCGCCGGTTGTACTTCTTCTCCCGGCCGGTGGTAACACATTTGAAATTCCCAAAACCGGCCAGACGCATACCGTCACGGCTCTTCGTCCCCTTCATAATCCCTTCGAGGGTCCAATTCACGACCGCCGTGGACTCTTTGCGATTGATCTTGCTGCAACGGGAGACGTAGTTGATCAGCTGGGTCTTATTCATTCTTCTTTTCCACCCTTTCGAGGTTTAGCCCGAAGAAGATGAGCGGACCATCAACTACACCGCTTTTTCTTCCCATTTCGGGCAATTTTGCTAAGCGGGCATTTGTAACCGCAAAAGGGATGCCAAACAGAGTCAGGACCAGGAGGAAAATCAAACTCTTAACTCATTGAATGTGCTTATGTTAGGGATCGGCTTTCTCGCGGTTTCCCGGGGCAATGCAATCGGTCACTTAGCTGGTAAAATTTTGACCACTCCAGCCTCTCAACGGTGGTCAGAAACCTTGCGGCCGGGAGAACCCTCGAGAGGAGTGCAATGCGGTCAATCGGACAACGGGACGATCCCGGAGAGACGCTCGGCGAGAAGCTCTGTCTGCCTTGGGAAGCTGAGAAAAGCTACCCCATTACGGTCAGGATCGAAGGGTATTCCCCCCCCGTCATGTTCCGACCATGCCTGGACCAGCGCTTTCCGCACCGAACGGGGGGAAGTGACATCGGCGCTCCAGCCGACCCTCAGGCGCTCTACAAGGCTCCGCGCCTCCCCCGGAGGACCGATCGTAAGAACCGGCCGGCCGGCACCCATGTATTCATAGAGCTTGCCCGAGACGATCTGGTCGCTCCCCGGACCAGATGCAATCAGTTGGAGCAACAGGTCGGCCGAACTCATCCAGCGTAAACTTTCCGGATGGGAGAGAAACCCGGTGAACCGAACCTCTGACTCGATTTTCAATCGACGTACCGTCTCCATCGCACGCGCCGTCTGCGCTCCGACTACTACAATCTCCGTTTTTCCCCGTGGGATTTCGCCTGCGGAGAGTGCTTCGGCATAAGGGCCGAACAGGAGAGCCGGATCAGTTCGGCGATGAAATGTTCCGACAAAAACCATAGTGAATCGATCCAGGTCAATCGGGACATGGGATTCAAAGTCCCCCGGTTCATAGCCGTTATGAATCGTCACATACTTATTCGGATCCCCCCCTCCCGCCTTCCGCAGAATATCCCGGATCGTGTCATTCACAGCGATCACGGCAGCCGCCTCCCGCAGGACCGATCGCTCCTGCGCAGATGTAATTGACTTGTGTATCGGAGTGGGAGGTTCGAGATCGGGATTGGCGGTCCATGCATCCCGAAAATCCGCGACCCATGGTATCCCGGTCGCCCGGCCGATCGCCCGGCCGATCAGATGGCATGTCTGAGGCACATTGATCGTGTAGACTAGATCGATTTTCTCTTCCTTCACGATGCGGATACCGGCCCGAGCCCCGAAGGGATACCATCCGATCTTATTGTCCGGCACGAACAGCCATGTGTTCAGTGCCTTACCGAAGCGCGTAATCCGGCCGAAGAAAGGATCAGACCGCGTGGAATCCTGAGCTTCCGGCGTCCCCCGTTCGACGCGGGGCTCCCCTTTCAGCTTTCTATAGATACGAAATGGATCGAGTGATTCCGTTCGATGAACTTTCGTCGCTGCAGGAATCTGATCCAGGAGGGAGTGATCGACGCAATAATACTGGGAGGGATGGGGAGTGAGGACCTGGGTATCCCACCCAAGATCAGGAAAATGCCGGCAAAGCTTCATGGCACGGAACGTGCCGACACCACCAAGTGGGGGGAAGTAATACGAAACGAGCAGGATCTTTCGTTTCGTCATACTCCCCCCCCGTGAATCAGACCAGGTCCTTTTCAGTGAAGAAGAACCCGATCTCTCTTACAGCCGTTTCCGGTGCATCCGAGGAATGCACCGCATTGTGCTGGATATCGGCACCGAAGTCCTTTCGAATCGAACCCTCACGTGCTTCCGCCGGATTGGTCGCTCCAATAAATTCGCGAAGCGAAAGAATGGCGTTCTCTCTTTCGAGTACCATGGGGACGACCATGCCCGAAGTAATGTAATCCACCAGATCGGGAAAGAACGGGCGATCCTTGTGCACACCATAGAACGCCTCAGCCTCAGCCCTGGCAAGTTTCAACGACCGAAGACCGAGAAGCCGGAACCCTTCCATCTCCAGCCGGCGAATGATCGCGCCGGTATTGCCATTGCCCGTTGCATCCGGCTTGACCATGAGAAGTGTTTTCTCTTTCATTCCTTTTACAATCTCCTCTATTTCGATAGTACCGTTCAGTTACTTTTCAGGGCCTCTGCCATGAGGTCACCGATCTCCGACGGAATCCTCGCCACGGGCACGCCCGCTTTTCCAAGGGCGGCGATCTTCTCCTCCGCCGTCCCCTTTCCGCCCGCGATGATAGCGCCCGCATGGCCCATCCTCTTCCCGGGAGGCGCCGTCCGACCGGCTATAAACGAAACGACCGGCTTGCTCATATTCGATTGAATATACTCGGCCGCCTCTTCTTCTTCGGTTCCGCCGATCTCGCCGATCAGAACGATTCCCTTTGTCTCCGGATCTTTCTCGAACAACGGCAGGAGGCTCATATAATTCGAGCCGACAATCGGATCGCCGCCGATACCGATACAGGTCGACTGGCCCACATCGCGGGCCGTGAGCGCGGCCACCACTTCATATGTCAATGTCCCGCTCCGGGAGATCACACCCACCGGTCCCTTCACATGAATCGGCCCGGGAAGAATCCCCACCTTGGCCTTGCCGGGTGAAATAAGCCCCGGACAGTTGGGACCGATCAATCGTACCCCTTCACGCTGAACCGCATCGTAGACGCCGACCATGTCGAGCGCGGGGACCCCTTCCGTGATCGCCACGATCAGCCTGACCCCCGACTCGATCGCCTCATAGAGAGCGTCTGTGGTGAACGCCGGGGGAACGAAGATCACAGAGACATCCGCCTTCTGCTCCTCCACCGCATCTCGAACGGTGTCGAATACAGGCACACCGTCAAAGGTCGTACTTCCCTTGCCGGGCGTAACGCCTGCAACGACATTCGTGCCGTACTCGATCATGCTTCGCGTGTGAAACGATCCGTCCCGCCCTGTGATTCCCTGCACGACCACGCGGCTCTTCTCATCGAGAAGAATACTCATTTTACTTTCCTCCCCGCGCGGCTTCGACCGCCGCGATCACCGCTTCATCCATCACGGTAAGCGCCGTGTAACCGGCCTCTTCCAGAATCTCACTTGCCTTTTCTTCGTTCGTACCGGTGAGTCGAATAACGATGGGTATCGTCGGAGGCTTTCTTTCAAATGCGGTCTTGATCCCCATGGCCACATCATCGCAGCGGGTGATTCCACCGAAGATGTTAAAAAGAATTGCCTTCACCTTCGGGTCGGATGTGATGATGTCGAGGGCGGCGATCACCTTCTCCGGATTCGAGCTCCCCCCGATATCGAGGAAGTTCGCCGGAGAGCCGCCATAGTGCTGAATCACGTCCATCGTCGCCATCGCGAGGCCCGCGCCGTTCACCACACAACCGATTTCCCCGTCGAGCGGGACATAGGAAAGCGACTGCTCCCTCGCGAGGATTTCCGCCGGCGTCTCCGCATCGAGGTCGCGCATTTCGGCAATCGCCTGCCGCCTGTAGAGAGCGCTGTCATCGATGTTCAGTTTCGCATCGATCGCAAGCACTTCTCCCTCGGGCGTCGTGATCAGCGGGTTGATTTCCGCCAGTGACGAATCGCTGTCAAGAAAAGCCTGGTAGAGCTTCAAGATGATCGAAGCCGCCGCTTTCACCTGGGCGGGATCACTGTAAAGTTTGGTAGCGAGCCAGCGTGCCTGATAGTTACGAAAACCGATCGTCGGATCGACCGTAAGCTTTACGATCTTTTCCGGTTCGTTCGCCGCGACCTCTTCAATGTCCACACCGCCCGCCGCGCTCACGATCCAGGTGATCCGTTTTTTGGCCCGGTCGAGGAGGAGGCCCACATAGCACTCTGTTTCGATTTCTACGCCCTTGGCCACCAGAAGCTTTTTGACCGTAAGGCCCTTGATTTCCATCCCTAGAATATCACCCGCCACTTTCGGCACATCTTCCAGCTTGCTCACGAGCTTGATACCACCCGCTTTGCCCCGGCCACCGACGTGAACTTGCGATTTGAGCACCACAGGTACGCCAATCCGCTTGGCTACGGCGACAGCTTCTTCCACCGTCTCCACCATCACCCCTTCAGGAACCGGGATCCCATGAGCGGCGAAGATGTCCTTCGCTTGATACTCGTGGACCTTCATGCCTTCTTTCCCTTTCGGCCGGCCTTCTTGCCGTGCTTTTTCCAGAACGCCCCCAGAATGTCGTCGAAATCGGGCTTCCCGATTTCCTGGAGGCTGTACTCCACGCGAACCGTGGGGATGTTGATCTTGATCAGCTTGGAGAGGTCAATCGGCGTACCGATGATAACCACCTCGGCGCCCGAAGCGCGAATGGTTCGCTCTAGATCCTTCACCTGGCGATCGCCGTAACCCATTGCAGGAAGGAGCGGCCCGATTTCCGGATACTTCTCGAATACATCAACGATCTTCCCCTTGGCGAACTCGCGCGGATCGAGCACATCGACTGCTCCGAAACGCTTGGCCGCCACCATTCCGGCACCGTACTCCATTTCGCCGTGCGTCAAGGTCGGCCCATCTTCCACGACAAGAGCCACTTTGCCGCGAATCAGCTCGGGGTTTTCAACCGTAAGCGGCGAGGCTGCTTCGATCACGATAGCACCCGGATTGACGATCGAAATATTTTCTCTCACGTCTTCGACATCTTCCATATCGGCGGTGTCAACTTTGTTGATCACGATTACATCGGCATGCCTGACGTTCGTGTCTCCAGGATGATAGGTAACCTCATGCCCCGGCCGATGCGGATCGACGACGACGATCGCAAGATCGGGATCGAAAAACGGCATATCATTATTGCCACCGTCCCAGATCACGACATCCGCCTCTTTTTCCAAGCGCCGCAGAATTTTTTCGTAGTCCACACCCGCATACACGACGGTCTTGTTCTGAATGTGTGGCTCGTACTCTTCGCGCTCTTCGATCGTGCACTTATGTTTGTCCAAATCGGCGAGCGTCTTGAAACGCTGCACTTCCTGCTTAACGAGATCACCATATGGCATCGGATGGCGCGCTACGGCAATCTTGGCACCGAGTTCCCTCAAAATGTCGCAGACCCGTCGGGTCGTCTGGCTCTTGCCGGCTCCGGTTCGAGCCGCGCAGATCGAAATAACGGGCTTCGTGCTGGGAAGCGCGGTATGGGCAAGCCCCAACAGCTTGAAATCAGCGCCGGCGGCAAGCACGGATGACGCACGATTCATCACGTATTGGTGGGGAATGTCGCTATAGGCAAACACGACCTCATCTACTTTTTTCTTCTTGATGATATCAATGAGATCCGACTCCGGCAGAATGGGAATCGCCTTCTCATAATAGGGGCCTGCGAGTTTCGCGGGATAACCGCGCCCGTCAATGTCCGGAATCTGGGTCGCAGTGAAAGCGACGACTTCAACCGTCGGATCCTGCCTGAAGACCGTGTTGAAATTGTGGAAATCTCTGCCGGCCGCTCCCATAATCAGGACACGCTTTTTCCTCGTTGCCATGTAATTACCTTTTCGGTTCCAAAGTGTGGGGGATCGTACCGGCCGAACCGAATGAGGCCCGGTTCCCCTTTTTTGATTCCAGCTTTAGCTCAACGCAATCAGGCATTATAACACCCAGAACGTAGGTGAGACCACTCTGTTCCAGATCATAGTATCGCTAGAATCCTTCCGCCTCGCAACCTCCGGGGGAAGCGGATTGGGCGGGTTTACGAGACGGGTCAGTCAGAGGACAGTTCCGAGATGATCCGTATGGGAGCCGAGAAAATCCAGGGCCGATCGGTCCGTCTCACTTGCACGATCTCGACCCGATAGACCCCCGGGCCCGCGCTCGTCCGATACCGTGGACCACGCCCCTCCTTCCAGAGCAGACCGTCACGGAAGACCCGGATCCTTGTTTCGCCGGGAAGGGGGATTTGGACGATTATTTCGGCCGATTCAGCCGTTATCGACTCTCCCGGGCCGGCAACGATATCGCCGGCGGACACCTGGAACAGGAACCCGCGTGACTCCCCCAGCCCGTCATGTCCCAGAAAGACCCGGCCCGCACGGAGGGCCTCGATCACGAGGCGGGTGTCAACTGTTCCATCCCCCGTGGGAGGACGATCGAGAAGAACGTGAGTTCGTGGCCCGGAAAAGATCGCTTCGTATGATGGAAATGGCAGCAGCTTCCCCTTGAAGATTTCGATTGCGGCATGGGCATCGACGGAGGCGATCGGGACGATCGGACGGAGGAGCGAGAGGAAATCGAACTCCGTCAGGTTTCGGGTCGGACGATCGATCAGCCGGTTCCACGGAGCCCGGGGGAGAACGGGGAGAGCCAAAAGCGATGAGATGAGCTCGAGCGGCGAATCGTCTCTCCATTCGGAATCGGCGTTGATGATCTCATAGCCCCTTGCGAAAGGGGGGACAGCCCCCTCCCAGGATCGCCTGCCGAAGGGATGAGACACGATGGCGATCCCCCCCGCTCGATCCGCCTCTTCAGCAACGCGATCGGCGTCCCGCCCTTCAATGCCAGGCGCACCGATTACAAGCATGTGCCCCTTTTCGGTCGAACGCTCATCCCCTGCCAGAACGAGAACACCATGGCGATAGCCGGCCTCTGCATACGAGCGTTCGTCGTTATGGTCCGTAATGATGACGAAGTCGGCACCCGCCTTCTCTGCTGCAAGAGCGACGCTCTCCACCGTTCCCGAGCCGTCGGAGTAGCGGGTGTGCACATGAATGACGCCGGTCCATTCCGTAACCGGTTCGGCCCAGCGGGACGCCGCCGGACGCCAGGGACGGTCGAGTGACACGAGCAGTGCATTCCCCACGAACAAGATCAGGAGGGCTGTCAGGATGATGATCGGGATGAGCGGAATCTGAGGGGAGCTAGGGGCTTTCATCGCTACCGTACCGCTTCGCAATTCGTTCGATCAGACCGCTCGTCGAGAGTCCGGGAAGCAGAGGGACGATAACGACCTCTCCACCGGCGGATCGAACATCCTCCGCGCCGACAATCGTATCGGCGTCATAGTCCCCTCCCTTGACGAGGACATCCGGAAGAAGCAGCCGAATGAGACGGGCGGGGGTCTCTTCGTGAAACAGTACGACGTAGTCGACCGGATCGAGTGCCGCTACCAGCCGGGCACGATAGTCCTCTCTGACGAGAGGCCGCCCTTCCCCTTTCAGTCGCCTAACCGAATCATCCCCGTTCATTGCCACCAGAAGCAGATTCCCCATCTTTCGGGCCTCTTCGAAAACGGCAAGATGTCCGGCGTGGAGGAGATCGAAGCATCCGTTTGTGAGTACAAATCGGATTCCATTCCTTCGCGCATCTTCACGGACCTCAAGAAGCTCCGTTTCTTCCAGCACCCGTCCCAAAATCAATCACTCCCCGAGAGAGATCGGCGGAGACGATCGACAGTAATCGGCGCAGCACCCACTTCTTCGATCACCTCTCCCGCCGCATGATTGGCGAGAACGGCCGCCTCTCGGCTGGTCGACCCGGCTGTAAATGCAAGTGCGTATGTGGCGATCACCGTGTCGCCTGCACCGGTCACATCATAGACGTGTCTCGCCACGGTCGGAATATGGGTGGACTCCCGTGCCGGTTCAAAGAGAGACATCCCCTGCTCTCCCCTTGTGATCAGGAGGGACGTCCCGGGGAGGAGTTCCAGCAGTCGCCGGGCCACTCGTTCGAGCGACTCGTCATCCGTTACCTTCTCCCCAGCCGCCTGTCCCGCTTCGAGCACATTCGGAGTGACAAGCGAGACTCCCCGGTAGAGCGAGAAATGCTTCACTTTGGGATCAACAGCCACGAACTGCCCGCCGACCGAAGCAGCCACCACCTGGCGTATCAGGTTCTCCGTTACGATCCCCTTGCCGTAGTCCGAAAGAATCACGCCATCTATGGTGGGTACGATCCGTCGCGCCAGTGCGCCGATCTGCTGCTCCACATCCTCTTCGATAGGCTCATCGACTTCGTGATCCACACGGACGATCTGTTGCTGATGAGCGATGATCCGGACTTTGCGAGTGGTCGGTCTCGTCGGGTGCTGAATGAGATGCTCAGTCCGAATGGATCGGGCTTCCAGCTTTTCCCGAAGGGAGCTGCCGTGGACATCGTCCCCGACGAGGCCGCAGAGCCAAACCTCTGCGCCGAGTGCAGCCAGGTTGTTCGCTACGTTTGCCGCACCACCGAGTCGTTCTTCCGACCGCTCCACATGAACGACAGGCACGGGTGCTTCCGGCGAAATGCGGGAGACGGCGCCGTGGACATACTGATCGAGCATGATGTCACCCAGGACCAGAAATCGGCGATTTCGGAACTGCTCCATCACTTCCGCTGCACGTTCCGGTGAGATTCTTTGGGACATCAGTCGATCCTCCTATTGGCAGATGGACCGTATCAGCCTGAACAGGGGGAGTCAATCGGGTGAGCGTTCGATCGGTCTCTTGCGGCACCGCGATAGCAAGCGTATAGTACCGAAACCGCCATGGAGGGGTGAAAAGTATGGTCTCTCCCTGGCAGCGGCCGCCCTAGCCGGTCCTCCAACGCTTCCTATCTCTGATTCGAGAAGGGTATTGTATTGAAGCGCTCGATTTCCACTGCAGCCTTTTTCCTGATCGCATGGGTGGTCGTCAGTATCCTGACAGTTCCCGAACTCCGTGCAGAAGAAGGCCGGCCCCTTCCGATTTCATGCCTTTACCGTAAGATTCCGGAGCCGGGAGAGAGCGCCGCCAAGCGAGGTGCCCGCTCGGTTATCGCCGGCATCGCGATTTTCCCCGCATTGAAAGAAACGCCGAGGGGAACCGCTCCCGATTCCATGGCGGTCCCGGTCATTCTAATCGAATGGCAGGACCTCCAGGCAAGGCGCGAGACAAACACACCCGCCAGTATCGATCGGTTTCTCTTTTCCGACTCCCCGTTCGGCGGAGCAACCATGCGGGACTACTATAGAGAAGTTTCGCAGGATCGCTTCCGATTGGGGGGCGGAGTTACAGTGTGGCTCCGATCGACTCAATCATTCGATTACTATGTCAATAGTGACGGGATTCCCGGAACGATCGACGATTTCGGTTTCAACACTTCCACCCAGGCCTTCCAGGCCCTTCCCTATCCGACCAACAACTGGGGGATGGTACGGGAAGCGGCTATTCTAGCTGACCAGGCGGGCGTCGATTTCTCCCGTTTCGATAATGACGGTCCCGACGGGATTCCCTCGTCGGGAGATGACGACGGAATTGTGGACGCCGTCATTATCATTCACGCCGGTCTCGGCGCCGAGGGAGTACTGAACGGATCTCTGAGCGCGAGCCAGATCTGGTCCCACAAGTCGGATCTCAGCGATCCCGCAATCCTCGACCTCATGGGAGCGACAACGATAGACGGTGTTCGAATCGGCCCATACATACTGGTTCCCGAATTGGGTGAGCTGGGGGTCTACGTCCATGAGTTCGGCCACATTCTGGGACTGCCTGATCTTTATGGGACCTTTGTCGAAAACGGCCAGACGGTTCAGCAGTCCCTCGTCGGTTCGTTCTGCGTGATGGACGCCGGTAGCCTGCTCCCTCTCTCGAACACGGGCGGCGGCACACGGACCGGATCGATGCCGTCCCATTTCAATCCATTTTTCAAGGAATGGCTCGGCTGGCTCGAGCCTACCGCTTTCGAACAGGGTATCGGTGACTCGAGCCGTATCGAGGGAATCGAGCTCCCTCCCATCATAGAATCGGCCGAAGCGATTCGGCTACTCTCCAACCCGGGCGGGAACGACTGGCTTGAGCGGAACAGCCAGAATGGTGAATACTTCTTTCTGGAGTACAGGAAGCAACTCGATTTCGATGAGTACCTGCCTGGTGAAGGACTTCTCATCTGGCATATCAATGAAAGCAAAGAAGACAATAACGCCGGCACACCGGCTGAGAGAGTGGTCGGTGTCGTCGAAGCCGATAACGGTGACGGCGACTCTGCAATTGGATTCACCGATCTGGGGAGACCCTCTGACTTCTGGGGTGGGGCGAATCGGCGCGAGTGGACACCGGAGACATCACCGTCCACGGCGTTTTATGGGAGCTCGTTTTCTCAGCTCTGGGTTGAGGACATTCGGGTATCGCCCGAACGCATCACGCTCGATCTTGATATTCGCGTTCCACGGGAGGGCCGCGCGATCGTCTCACCCAATCCGTATCGGCCTGAGAAGGGTGGTCGCATCACGTTCATCTTCCAGCCGGGCGATGACTCGGCCGGCCCGGAGTCCCTTCATATGGAAATCTATGATCTCACAGGGAATCTTGTTCGTACGCTTACCACCTCCTCCCCCGGCGGGATTCCGGCGGACTGGCTGATGAGCTGGGACGGAATGAATAAAGGCGCCCGAAATGTCGCCTCAGGCGTTTATCTTTATGTAATCCACGGAGGGGGCGAAACCGTTACCGGGAAGATCGCGCTCCTTCGATAGCCAGGAGAGAAACAATGGAACAACCGAAGCAGAAACTGAACGTTGAACTGGGAGAGAAAGAGGCGGAGGGGATTTATTCTAACATGGTTCTCATCTCGCATAGCCCTTCCGAGTTCATCATTGATTTCGCCCGCGTCATGCCGGGAGCTCCGAAAGCAAAGATATTTTCCCGCATTGTCATGACACCGCCGAACGCCAAGGCGCTCCTCGAGACTCTCGACAGGAACGTCAAGATGTACGAAGAAAAACACGGTAAGGTCAAACTGGCAGGACGAAGCGATGATACCGGAGGCATCGGATTCAAACAGGGACCTGAGGCGTAGGAGCTGGTGACACTCGGGGGGAATTCGATTCCGATTCTCTTATCCTTACAGTTTATCGCCGCTCCAACCTGAACCGATTCGTTTGAGAAGCGGGGTGTAGGCTTTTTCTCGGAAAGCGGCCGGATCGGTCAGATCACCGAGCGGAGCGAGTCCGGCACACATGCAGGCGGAAGCGGCGAGAGAGGCGGCAAGAAGCGAAGACTTGAAGGGTGTCTCCCCCCGAAACATGCCGAGCAGATAACCGGAAGTGAAAGCGTCGCCGCTCCCTGTGGTATCCACCACGGCCCCCGGATCGAGGGGGATCGCGGGAACCGATGCCCATCGGAGGAGTCGGCGCGCCCGCCATCCGATCACATGCCCTTCCGTACCGCGCGTTACAATCGCGACTCCGGGACCGGCGTCCAGCAATTGGATCAATAGCTCTTCGATCGGGCTTTCATTCCGTCGATCCCCTTCACCGAGCATCCAGCGAATCTCCTCTTCGTTCCCCTTCACCACAGTCAGTCCGGTTAGCCAATCCCGCCAGGAAGGAATGTTCCTGTAATTTCGTTCCGATTTTTCACCAAAAGTAAGTGTCAAACTTTGCAGGTCGAGAATCACCTTTCCATTCGTCTCAGACACAAGACGATTCATCAGTTCCGGTGTCAGCTCTTTACCGGAAATCAGATTGACCATGATCCAGTCCGCCTGAACCGCAGGGGCGATGTCATTCCAGTCGAGCGGCGGGACTCGTTCAATCAGGGACTCCTCCCTCTCATCGGCACTGATATAGGTGAGAACCGTCTCGTTCGTCCCCTCGCTCCCCCAGATCATATGACTGAGATCCAGGCCGGGATAGGGCGAAGCAAAGCGCTCCACCTCACGCTGTCGTTCCGCTCCCATTCGCGCGATCGGCATGATCGACTCATCATCGGTAAGATGGGGGGCGAGTGAAAAGACGTTATAGAGAATGCCGCCGAGCCCCTGGGTGCTCGCCCCATGGGGAAGCAGAATCCGGTCGTAGTTCACCGTTCCTATGATCGAAACTGATTTCTTCAACGCTCTTCTCCTGTCCTGCTCACCAGTTCAGGCGGCGCGGTCTTCCAACGCCGGTGAGGCCAGAAGTACTGGTCCGGTCTCCGCCGCACAGCATCTGCGAGATGATCGGTAAACGCCTGCGTAAGGCGCTGAATCTCTTCCTCCTCGTCAGCATCCGTTCGAGGCCAGATCGGCTCTGTCATTCGGGAAAGATGAGTGCCGTCCTCCAAGCGTTCTATGCTCCCGAACAGGATCGGTGCCCCGGTATGATAGGAAAAGTGGGCGGGGCCCCGGGGCGTCGATGCGGGCGTTCCCAGAAAGTTCACAAACACCCCCTGCCGGTGTGCGTCCTGATCCGCAAGAATCGCCACGAACTTGTTACGTTCCATGGCACGAGGAATCTCTCTCACGGCCGCTCCCCGCCTGATGATTCCGACGCCCATTCGTGCCCGGTAACCGTTGATTCGTTTATCAACGATCGCGTTGTGCTGCCGGCCGACCAGGAATGAGATCGGAAGCCCTCTTCCGGCCGCCGCCGCACCGAATAGTTCCCAGTTCCCATAGTGACCTGCCACCAGAACCCCACCCTTCCCCGCGGCCAGCACCTCTTCGAAGACCTCCCACCTCTCCCATCGCACAAGCTTCGAAGCATCCTCGGCTTTCATGTAAGGAAAACGGGCGAACTCCAGAAAGGTCTTTCCCAGATTCTGATAGGATTTGAGGATCAGTTCGGAGACTTCCTCGTCAGACATTCCCTCGCCGAGGGCGCGCCGGATGTTCGCTCCCGCCACATCGATTCGACGTTTGTAGACGTAAAACCATACCGATCCCAGAAATGAGCCGAACCTCTGGGCGCCTTTGTAGCCGAGCGGCCACAACATCGCAATAATAACGGCAACTGCGGCGTCTTCCAGTTTGTGCTTCCATCGCGCCTTCCGGTATTTTTTCACCGTACGATTCCTGGGCGAGCGAGCTCATAGACTTTGCCGGGACCTTCCACTGCAACGCCACGAAGCTCAAGACGAAGAAGCAGGCCGGCCACTTCCGCTGTCGACATACCGAGCGACCTGCTGATCTCATCCACTCTGGAAGGCGCTTCCCCCAGAGCACTCGCGACAGTCTGTTCGTCACCCGGAAGTCCGTCGAGAGAGATCCCGCTCTCACATATCGGCAGAGGCGTCCCTCCAAGCAGAAGGACGAGGTCATCACCATCGTAAATGACAGGCGCCCCCTCCCGGGCGAAGCGTTTGTTGCCGGCGAAGCGAGCATCCCATGGGTTAGCCGCCATGACAAATACATCACGTCCTGAATCGAGCGCCAATCGTGCGGTAATCGCCGCCCCGCTCTTCTCCGCCGCCTGGGCGATCAGTACCGCCTCCGACAGACCGGCGATAATTCGATTCCGCTTGGGGAAGTGACTCTTGTGTCCCGGCTCACCGGGAGGGTATTCGCTGATCACAGCACCTCGATCAACGATTTCCTGGTAGAGCCTGGCGTGGAAGCGTGGACTGGGGAGATCGACTCCGGTGCCGAGAACCGCTACCGTCCCTCCGCCGACGGCGAGCGCCCCTCGATGGGCGGCACCGTCAATTCCGAGCGCCATGCCGCTTGCAACCGTAAACCCGTTCGCCGCCGCGCTGCCAGCGACCTTCGCAGTCCAGTCAGCCGCGTGATGATCCGATTTTCTGGAACCGACAATTGCCACTGTCCGTTGCTTGAGAAGCGTTTTGTCTCCTAGTCCGAACAGGAGCGCCGGAGGATCGACAATCTCCCTGAGGGGAGCGGGGTAAGCATCGTCATGGTAGGTCACACACCATGCCTGCACTCGATCGAGCTTGCAAGCCACCTCATCCGGATCAATTTCGCAATTCAGGAACTTCCGCCATCGCGAAGCTACGAGGATTCCCGCTCTTTCCAGATCACGCCCGGAGAGTTCCAGAATTTCCCTGGGTGATTCGTGATCATTCAGCAATCGTTTCTTTACATCCTCACGAAGGGGCGCGAGATGAAATCGAATCCACGCCTCTCTCTCCCTACCCGTCATCCTCCTCCTCCTCTTCCGCTATCAGGGAATCGATCTTGTAAATCAATGCGTCCAGACCTTCGCCAGTCACTGCCGATACATAGGAGACCGGCTCACCGAGGTCGGGAAGTGTGTCCCGGTCCGGCACCGAATCCATTTTGTTCCAGACCACCATGGAGCGTCTGTCCATCAGTTCTGATTTGTACGCCGAGAGTTCCTGTCTCAAAATGACCAGGTCACCGGCGGGGTCAGCCGATGTCGCATCCACCAGATAGATGAGAACCCGGCAACGTTCGATGTGCCGAAGAAAGTCGAACCCCAGTCCCTTCCCCTTGCTCGCCCCTTCAATCAGACCCGGAATATCCGCCAACAGGAAATTGCGAAAATCGCCGGCACGAACGAGTCCCAGATTGGGTGAAAGAGTAGTAAAGGGGTACGCAGCGATCTTCGGCCGGGCGGCCGAAACACGGGAGAGCAAGGTCGACTTACCCGCGTTCGGATGTCCTACAAGCCCCGCATCGGCGAGCAGTTTCAGTTCGAGCAGGAAAGTATGGGCCGTTCCCGGTCCGCCTGGATCGGCACGGCGGGGGGCCCGGTTCGTCGGCGTGGCGAACTGCGAGTTTCCCCGTCCCCCCCGACCCCCCCGGGCCGCGAGATAACGGTCACCCGTTTCGATCAGATCGGCCAGCCTCTCCCCGGTCTCTTTGTCGTAGACGAGCGTGCCGGGCGGGACTGGGATGATGAATACTTCACCATCCCGTCCGGTCTTGTTCTGACCGCTTCCGTGAACCCCTTTCTTCGCATGAAAGCGGCTCTTATATTGGAAATCGAGAAGTGTCCGCTTGCCGGCATCGACGACAAGAAAGATATCCCCTCCCTTCCCGCCGTCACCGCCGTCAGGTCCCCCCTTGGGGACAAACTTCTCACGCCGGAAGGCGACACAGCCGTCCCCTCCGCGGCCCGACTCAACATGGATCGTTACCCGATCGACAAAGCGAATTGTTCTTCCCCCCGCTTACATTCGATCAATGATCGCCTGGCCGAATTCAGATGTCTTGATGGGGGTCACGTTTTCCATCTGTCTCGCCAGGTCATAAGTAACCTGCTTGTCCAGAATCGCCTGGCCGATCCCCTTCTCAACGAGGTCTGCCGCTTGTTCCCATCCGAGATGACGAAGCATCATTACACCCGAAAGAATGAGCGAGCCCGGATTCACTTTGTCCTGGTTCGCATACTTGGGAGCGGTCCCATGAGTCGCCTCGAACAGCGCCGATTCATCGCCGATATTGGCCCCCGGCGCCATCCCGAGTCCCCCCACCTGCGCCGCGCAGGCATCTGAAAGGTAATCCCCGTTCAGATTGGGGGTCGCAAGAATATCGTAATCTTCCGTCCTGGTCAGGATCTGCTGGAACATACTGTCCGCGATCCGATCCTTCATCACCAACCGGCCCTTCGGGGCACGGCCGTCATGCTTCTCCCAGATTTCATTTTCACTGATCGTGCTGTCGCCGAATTCCTCTGCAGCCAGTTCATAGCCCCAGTCCCGGAATGCCCCCTCGGTGAACTTCATGATGTTTCCCTTGTGGACGAGGGTAACGCTCCTCTTCTTATGCTCGAGACCATACCGGATGGCCATCCGAACGAGCTGCTTGGTGCCGGTCGGACTGATCGGTTTGATTCCGATCCCCGAGTCAGGCCGGATTTCCTTCCCCATCGTCTCCTGCAGGAATGAAAGGAGCCGTTTGACTTCTTCCGAACCGGATTCCCATTCGATTCCGGCGTAAACGTCCTCGGTATTCTCGCGAAAGATGATCATGTTCATCTTCTGCGGTTCCCGGACGGGAGCGGGAACACCGGGAAAGTATTTTACCGGTCGGACGCACGCATAAAGATTCAGAATCTGTCGGAGGGAGACATTCAATGAACGAAAACCGCCGCCGACTGGTGTTGTGAGCGGCCCCTTCAGGGCGACGATGAATTCCCGAATGGCCTCGATCGACTCATCGGGGAGAACGTCGCCGTAACGCCCCATCGCGGAGTCTCCGCAATAGATATCCATCCAGGCAATCTTCCTCCCGCCGTCAGACGACTTTTCCGCGGCGGCATCGAGCACCTTCCGCGTTGCCCGCATGATATCAGGACCGATCCCATCTCCCTCAATCACGGGAATGATCGGGTGATCGGGGACCTTGAGACCGGAATCGGTCCGTTCGATCCTCTCTCCCCCCTCGGGGACGGTTACGTTTTCGTACGAAGCCATATCGAAAAATCTCCTCTACCTGCGTAGTGTGAACTCGGGCCGGGATGTGTCAAATGCCGCGCGGGCCGCAGTGGATGAATGGTAGCCTGAGCGGGTTTCCTCTGTCAATCGGCGGACGGTCGGTCAGTCCTTCGATTTCTTCTTGTCCGGCTTCGATTCAGCCGGCTTGGGCTTGGCAGCCTCCGAATCCTCTTTTGCTCGTTTCTTGTAGTTTTCGCTCCTGTAGTCGGTCGTGTAAAACCCTGATCCCTTGAAGATCATCCCGGCACCGCCGGACAACAGTTTCCGCACCTTGTGCCGGCACCTCGGGCATCGCTTGACCGGTTCATCGGTCATCGACTGGAACCGTTCGAAAAGATATTCGCAATTGGTACATTCATACTCATACGTGGGCATGCTCTGCTTATCCTCCGGGGTGATCGGCGACATCCATAATGCCCGGAGCCGCTCGCAGCCGATTACGGGCAAGCGCGAACGAAGCGAGGGTCATGCCGTCGAAGATTTCATTTCCCGCAATTCGGGAATTCAATTCGGACCATGTCAATGATAACGTCTCGATTTCTTCCGATTCATCCTGCTCTCCGTTAACCGGATGGAGTTCCCTGGCAAGATAGACTCGGCAGATTTCATTGGTCGCCCCGTTCCAGGAGGCGAAGCGGCCCAGGTACTCCCACTCCTCCGCCGAATAGCCGGTTTCTTCCGCGAGTTCTTTCTTAGCCTGATCGAGCGGATCCGCTCCCGATGGAACGCCTCCCGCGGGAAATTCGATCGAGTCCTCACCGAGCAGGTAACGGTACTGCCTGACCAGTACCGGCCGCCCGTCCTTATCGATCGGGATGATCATCACCGCACCCGGCGTGTTCAGAAAATAGTAGTCGCCATCCTTCCCGCTCGGCATGCGGTAGCGATGGTGATCAAAAGAGTAGTAGGGAGTCTCGAAAAGAGTCTCGCGGCTCAGCGTTTCCCACTTCTTCATGCCGGCCCGCTCCCCGAGGCTTTGGCAAGAATCCGGTCTAAAACGCTTGCGGGTACGAACGAGGAGATGTCTCCTCCCAGGCGGGCAATTTCCTTCACAAGCGAAGAGTTCAAGTAGGCGCATTTTTCATCAGCCGGCAGAAACAGGACGTCAAGGTCCGGATCCATCCGGCGATTCATGAATGCCATCTGCGTTTCAAACTCGTAGTCCGAAGGAGCCCGGAGACCACGGATCACGAAACGGGACTTTGAGATGCGCGCGAAATCGACGAGAAGCCCCTCGAAGGGAGTCACTTCGATTCCATCGAGATCGGTCACGACCTCACGAACAAGATCGATTCTTTCGGGTAGAGAAAAGAGCGCATTCTTGTGATGCCCGGCAGCCACACCGATCACAAGGCGATCGACGAGACGGAGGGCCCGTTCGATCAGATCCCTGTGTCCGTTATGAATCGGATCAAACGTGCCGGGGTAAACGGCGGACCTCATGCTTCCTCCTCGGTTTCCTGGATCAGGAACTCGACCACAGTATCTCCATACCGGCGGGCTCGGCTCCACTCGGAGAGAGGGGCGGACCACTCTTCGCGCTTGTCCCTCTCGACGATTACGAGTGGGAGAACCACCGCGCCGGCGGCGGCATCAAGAACGGGCTGTACGAGTCCGCCTCGATAGGGCGGATCGACGAACCAGACATCATGATCCCCTCGGGCGGCTTCCCGGACAATGAAGCGGCGCACATCGGCGCGAATCACAGTGTACCGGTCCTCGAAGCCGAGCGCCTTCCCGTTTCGCTCAATGAGATTAGCCAGATTGCGACCTGACTCGACGAATGTCACTTTTTCGGCCCCGCGAGAGAGCGCTTCGAACCCGAGTGCGCCTGACCCGGCGAACAGGTCCAATACGCGAGCTCCCATAATCCGACCGGCCAGAATAGAGAACACGGCCTCCCTGACACGGTCGGATGTGGGTCGGAAATGCCTCACATCGAGTGTCTGGAGCTTTCTTCCCCCTCTGGACCCGGCAACAATTCTCATCATTTCGCTCCAACCCATTGATATTAGGGGGGATCCGAGCGGCCCGTCAAGCGGTGAGCCAGGAGACCAGATTTCGGGCTACCCCGCCGGGGGTGAGACCCTTTGTTTCCACTATATGATCGGCCGCTTCATAGGCGGCACGTCGTGAGTCGATCAGCGACCGGAGCCGCGCCTCCAGGCTCCCGTGGCCGTCCAGGAGCGGCCTGACGGACCAATCGGAGAGCGCGAGTCTCGCCGCCAGATCTTCAGGTTCCGCGTAGAGATAAACAACCCGTCCCCATCGCCGAAGAACCGATCGGTTGCCCGGATCGATCACGGTTCCCCCGCCAGTCGCCAGAACGCCGCGATGAGTCCTGCAGACCTCCTGCAAAACATCGCTCTCGATCTCCCGGAACCGGGCCTCTCCCTCGGACTCGAATAGAAGGGGGATGGTTGTAGATTCCCGTTCTTCAATTGCACTGTCGAGATCGAGAACCGGCGTCCCCAGAAGCTCGGCCAGTCGATCGGCGACAACGGATTTTCCTGCACCCATCATTCCTGTGAGAGCGATATTCACGTCAATCAAAAGAGGGACCCTCCACTTGGGAAGGTCCCTCTTGATATCTGCAGGTCTGAGCCGACGCCAAGATTCGTCTAGTGGGAAAACTCCGATATGGCGATCGTCCAGGAATAGAGATCCTCACTGCGCATGTGTCCGCTGATGGAAAAGACCATTCGTTCACCCACCGGGATGTCCATCCCGAGAAGGCCGAACGCCCGGGCTTCTTTCGAGAAGTCTTCTTTGCTCGACAGCAACAGATCTCCGGTGTCCGCCTTGAAGGTCTTTCTCGAAACAGAACCATCGACTGAGCGGACAAGAGCGCCCGAGTAGAATCGGGCCCAGGGGATTTCCACCTGGATTCCGGCCGCTCCCTGGTATTCATTCCAGGCGTAGCGATTCTCATAGTTTTCTTCGAATGTGCTCGACTGAATCGTGGTCTCGAACGTCGTGTTCCCATAGGAGAGAGTATATAGCACCTGGCCGTCAGCCCAGAAGCTCAAGAAATCCTCCCTGAGGGGTCGCATCCACGTTCCGCCGCCGCCGATAGCCAGTTTCGCCTGGCCGCCGAAATTGGTAGGGGTACCGTGCACGACCGACTCCACGGTCATTTCGCTGCCACCCGCCCGTAAGGAGAGAGCCCAGTTTTCGGCGGGCCTCCATCCGAGCCGTGCCATATAGCGCACCGCAGTCAATTTCTCCCCCCCCACCTCATCGGCCATCGATTCAACCTCGAATCCGGCCACGTACTGACCGCCGTCTGCGTTCGAGAGCGGGAGATTCGGATTGGTTGCTCCCGCGGCGGCCGGCAGGGCCAGGATCGTAATCGCTATCCGGGCAAGCAACCGGTTAATCATTTCCTTTATCCCCCTTCCCGTTCCGGGTAAACCCGGGCGGGTCCTAGTCAATCGTTCCAAAGATGATGAACGTCGCATTGCCGTTCACACTGTTTACCTTCACTTCAATTGAGTGGTTCTCAGGCGGAGGAGCCGCACTGTCCGGTTCGGCCGCTTCGTCATCCGAGAGCCGCACCCAGAACTGGGTGTTGGCCTGGTTACGCGTGTCGGGAAGTGTCGTGGAGAGTGCGCCGACAAGTGAACCACCGGAAGATGAAATATCGACCCTGGTTCCCTGGGTCAGCGGGTTTCCGCACTGGTCACTGACGGTGACGAAGATGTCCTGGAAACCGCCCGGCCCGATTGTGAACGTACTCGGGATCGAACTGATGGTCGTCCCTCCGCTGAACAGTATGTTCGCAGTCGCTGAAATCTCGAGTGCCCCCTCACCGAATGTGCGCGCGGTTACGTTCACCATGCCGTTATCCGCACAGGACGGGAGCGGCAACGCTGAATAGAGCGTCGCTACGGCCTGCCCGGCATCGTCAGTCACCCCCGAACCCAGTATTCCACCGAAGTCCGTCGTGAAGTAAACCGCCGTTCCCGGCGGAACGGGATTGGAGAACTTGTCAAAGACGAACGCGGTTATCGGATCTTCTATACCCAGAAGCAGGAGCCCCGCGATATTCACATGCTGCGCCGCCAGACTGAAATGGGCCGCATCAGGAGGACCGCCGTGAATCGCGATCGATGCCGCACTCGACTCAATCGTTCCGGTACGTGCTTTGATCTTCACAACACCGGCGTTCGTACCGCTCTGAAGCGTGGTGTAGACGAGACCCTCGCCGTCGGTCGTTGCGGTGGTCGGCGTGAGCAAGACCCCGCCGCCGGGCGACGCCACGATTTCAAAGTCTACGTCGACCTGGTTCGAGACACCCACAGGGAATCCTCGGGCGTCTCTGACTTCCCAGACCAGAGTAGCCGTCTCGTCACCACCCACACCAGCAACCGACAGCGTACTGTCCTCGACAGACACGAGCTGGATTGTGGTCGGTTCCGAATTGGTTGCGCCGTGGTTGATTACCAGACAGGCAAGCAGCTCATTCGTACCGGACCGTGCTTCGATTGCGAAGCTCGGAAATTCGCTGAAATTGATATAGGGTCCAACAATGCAGCCATACGCCAATCCCGGTTCAGGCTTGAGCGCCTGGCAGGACGGGACGTTTTCTGTATAGACATCGCCGGAGATTGAAAGTCCGAGAGGTGCGATTCCTGTACCGCAGGTGTCCGCGTGGAGCGTGACAAACACCGGTGTTTCACCTACGACAGGGTTCGAGTAGGCGTCGGTGATGAGAACCGCCATCTTCCAGGCGAACATTCCGCCGCCGGAAGCAACGCTTACCGTCGAATCGATGGATATTGTTGCGAATGCGGGCGGGCCGGATACCACCGTGATGGAGGCCGACGCCAACACACCGCCTGATGTCTCCGCCTGGAGCGCCACTACACCGTTCAGTGTTCCGGCGTTCAAAGTGATACGGGCCGCCCCTTCCGTGATAGGAACGGTAACCTCGGCCCCCGAGCCGGAATCGGGCCAGACAAGATACTCGCCTCCCCCCGGACCGGAAACGATACGGAATGTCACATCTGACCCGGCAGCGACTGTATCGCCTCCCGCGTCGAACGCGGTAGCCGTAAGCACCACGCTTTCGAGCGCTCCCGCGCCACTTACCTGGATCGAGTTCACCGCCGGCGCCAGCGTCATCGCCACCGGCGTCTGCGAGGCGGGGGGCATGAACGGAATCGTAGTAGATACTGACAGGCTCCCGTGGGAAGCGGTGACATAAGCGAAGGCTGTGTCAGCGCTTTCGATCGCTGTCAGCCAGGCGGCCGCCGTCCCGGTGGAGTCAGTCGTATCCACTTCGACGATCACACCCAGATCTGTGGCGAATTCTACAATTCTGCCCGTTACCGGGTTGTTCGTCTGGTTCAGCAATCTCGTACTGACATAGGTGCCGCTCTCGCCGTCGGCCACCGGAATCGGGTCCCACCATATTTCCGTCAACCGGATCGGATCGCTGATCGGATCTTCAAAGCTGACATTCGTGCTGACCGAAAGTGATCCGAATCGGGCGGTTACGAGTGCGGTTCCTACCGTATCGGAACTGGTGAGCAGAACGACGACACGACCGAGGCTATCCGTGATTCCTTCACCAGGAATCACACCAATCGTAGTCTCGAAGTGAATCGTCATGCCTTCGACCGGGTTGTTGTTCTGGTTCAGCAGTCGAGTCGAGATATCCGATTGGTCACCGCCGGTCAGGATCGTTCGTGGTGCCGCTTTGAGCCCCGTGAGCGTGAGCGGTGTAAACTCGATCCGGGTGGTATCGGTAAGAGTTTCAATAAATGAGACGATCTCAGCCGTACCCGGGAAAATATCACTTTGAAGCATCGCAATCGCGATTCCACTCTCATTCGCCCGAATGGGTGAGGTGATCGACCCGAGATCGGTACCGAAAAAGACGTCGATACCGGGAACGGGGATCCGGCTTACCGTCTCGGCAACGAGGCAGTAGACTTCTGTCGAGTCGGAACCGGAAGCGACCAATTCCGCTTTTTCTGATGAAAGAGTGAGCGTGATTCCACGGAACTGGATCACGCCGATGCCGACCGTCTGATCTTCGTCGGGGGGAATGCCAAATGCACCTGTCGGATCGAGTTCACTCCCATTGACGAAGGCCGCTATTTCCGCCTGAATATCGACGCTGCTCGCCGGCGCCGTCAGATTGACTGACACCCATCCGGAAGAGTCGGTGAGCGCCTGTGACGGAATGGTCCCGGCAGTTGACGAGAAAGTGACGAACGCCCTCTGGGCGGCCGAACCGTCCGGCCGGAACACGGAAGCGGAGACCGAGATGACAGTACGGCCGTCAGCCAATGCCGTCGTTTCCCCTATGATCAGTTCATTCGCGCCGATCAGCACGGACGCTTTGAACTGAATCGAACCGATGGAAGCGACAATACTGGCCGTCCCCTTTTGACTACCGCTCTTGAATACTGCAATCGCCACACCGAGTGAGTCCGAGACGGCGGTCTCTTCTACTTCACCGAGATCGCTCGAGAAGTGGACTGTCTCGCCTCCAACAGGATTTCCCTCGGCATCGACCACATAGGCGGTCAGCACCGCCTCCCGTCCCCCGAGTCCCAACGTGGTCGGGAATGCGGAGAAGGAATGCAGGAAAGCGTTTGGAAGCGGGGTCGGTTCAAAGGGAGTAATCGACCCATCGTCCCGGCACCCGGCTACGATCGCCAGAAGCACGGCGAACGACGCCACCGTGATCAGCAGAGATGTCCGGAATCGGCGCGTTTTCATTGTACCATCCCCTCCTCGGAATCGACAGAGAGTGAGACATCTCCGATATCGATAACCGTCGGGGTCACGAATATCAGAAGCTCACGCTTCTCCTCCACAGTAGAAGTCGATTTGAAGAGGTGGCCGAACAGGGGGATGTCCCGCAGAAGCGGTACGCCCGACTCGGTTATCGACTCATTGATGCGGACGAGCCCGCCGATCACCGCCGTGTGGCCGCTCTTGACCATGACACGGGTTTTTGCCTGGGCTGTTACGATAATGATCCCCCCCTGCACAGTCGCCTGCGAAGAGAGATCACTCACTTCCGTCTCCAGTTCCAGAGTGACGTTCCCGTTCTTATGTACATGGGGGATGACCCGCATCTGGATCCCGATCGTCGTCAGTTCCGTGATCGGATTGCCTGACGGGTCGGATACGATAAGCGGGATCTTCTTTCCTACGAGAATCGTCGCTTCCTGATTGTCCAGGGTTGTAACCCGCGGGTTGGAGATGATCTCGGCTTCGTTCTCCAGAGCAAGCGCCTGGATCGTTGCGTCGATTGAACCGCCGGGGCCGATCGTCCCTATTGTGAACTGACCGGCGGGAGTAGCGATCGGCGCATCGACCCTTGCCGAGGCAATCCCGTCGATATTGTCATTATTCAGCCCCGAAGCGAGCCAGTTGATGCCGAGTTCCTGCGAAACTTTCGCATCCACATCGACCAGTTTGGCCACGATCCGAACCTGCTTGGTGATCCGATCGAGATCGGCGACCATCTCGGCCGCCCGATCAACGTTCTGCTGGATGTCCTTGATCACGAGCGAATTCGTCCGCTCATCTGACTGCACATCGCCCCGTTTGGAGAGAACCGCCTGGATCGTCTCTTCGAGCTCCGTAGCCTTGGCAAAGTTAACCGGCAATATCTTGGTAACGAGAGGAAGGAGATCTTCTCTCTTCCGTGCCGCCGCCTCCCGCTCCAAGTCTTCATTTTGAAGGTTCTTGATGGTCGTTACTCTAATGATGCCCGACTCGTCATACTTCCAACCGAAACTATGAGCCCGGAGTACCACATCGAGCGCACTCTGCCATGGTACGTCGATTATACGAACAGTTACCTCGCCCTGAACTTCCGGACCGGGAACGATGTTCTTGTTGCTCAAGTTTGAAATCGTACGCAGAATCGTCAGAATTTCCGCCCGCTGTACATCGATGGATATCAGTTCACCAGTCTCATCCCCATTGTCCGCATGAATGGAGGGGGCGAGAATCAGAAGGATCCCCAATAGTCCCATGCACTGCCAGGCGCCTCTGACACGCCGTCCGCCAGGCACCCTATTGCACCGCATCAGTTATCCTCCTTCTTCTTGGCCAGCTTCAAGGTGATACGGGTGGTCTCCCCATATCTCACTAGAGCAAATGTGATCGTTTCGTTGGTAACCGCAACGACCCGTGCGCCGTCATCGGTGAGATCTCCCTTTCGGAGAAGGAAACTCTTGCCGCTCGGATCTTCCAGAAGGGCTACACGGTCACCGCTCTTCCAGGCCGAACCGACAAGAATGAGGTTATAAATGCTGAATCGTCCATCAAGGTCTTCCGCTTTCCCGGCTACCACCAATGGGACCATCGGGTCACGGAGCCCGAGGGAGCGGTAACGCTCGAATTTTCCCTTGGTCAGCTTCTCACGCTCCTCAGTTACGGGAGTTCGGAGTGGAAGCGGCTCCAGGATTTCCTCGGGTTCAGCGTCCACCTGAACGGCTTCCGCCACCGGCGTCATCTCGTTCACTGCCGTCCCGCTGTCCGTCGCTTGCTTCGGCTGAACGGAGGCACGTGCGAGCTCGATCTGCTGCTCACCTGCTTCCGGAGCTGTACTTTTGTAAGCGACCTTGTGAACAACCTTGCTCACAACCCATGACCCGCCTTTGCCGGCTGCGCCGAAAATGGCGTCCCCCTGGAAGATCAAGGCCACTGCGAGAGCAACAAACCCGGACCCCGCGAAGAGGACAGCTCGCTTATTCGTCTGAATCGTCTGGAGAAGCCTTGCCACCATGCGCCCTACCTTTTATGCGATCCCGTTGCGGCTTCGCGTTCGACTTTGACCCACCTGCAGCATCGTCATCCAAGTCCGCCGGCTGAGTAGGAACCGTAAAGGCGGAGATCACCATCTCCCCACGAACGACAGATTCATCGTCGTCATTCTTCTCGGCTCCCAGCGAGATACCCGATACGTGCACCACGCGGTCCATTTCGTTCAACCGGCTGAAGAAGGCACCGACTTCGTGGTACCCCCCTTCCACTTTCACATTCACCGGATGCTCGTCATAAACCCCGTGAAATACGACAGATTGAGGTTCGAACAGTTGAAAACGGACTCCCGACCGCTCCCCGGCAAGTGTGACCCGCCGCAGGAGGGACGCGATTTCCTTCTTCTCAGGTAAAGACGAGAGTGCGTACTCCCACTCCTCATGAAGAAGGTCGAGTTCCTTTTCCAGTTTTTTCAGGTTTTCTGATGCCCTTTTCGCTTCCGCTACTTTTATCGCCAGACGCTGGTAGTTGCCCCGCTTTTCGGCGATCTCCTCTTTCTTCGGTGTAAAGAAGAAGGACATATAGTCAGAGAAGAAGTAGAGATAGTTGACCCCCACGAAAAGGATGATCGCCGCTGCGATCTTCTGTACTTTGGGGTCACGGATGTTAATTTGAAGATCCTTGATATCCATTTAGCGCCCCGCCTCGTTCAAGAGCATGGCGGTTTTAACACCGTCTCCTCCATCCGCACTGACTCTCTCGTCAGCGGGTACCCCGCGAGCGACGAGTGAGAATGAGACGACCTTCGTGTCGCCGATCTTCTTTTCCTGCGTAATACTCAACTCAGGAATCGTAAAGAGATCCGAGCCGGCCAGACGATCAAGAAAGTCAGATACGATCAGATTGGAAAACGTGCTTCCCTTGATCGCCAGCTCCACACCGGGAGCACCGGTTTCCTCGACCGCTTCCAGCCAGAGATAGCGCGGAACCGCCCGGTTGATCTGCTCGAGGATCTTGACCGGGAGGTTGCGATAGCGATCAACTTCATCAAGAGCGTCGAGCCTCGCCTGGATTTCAGTCTGCTCCTGTCGAAGCTGGCTGAGCATGGCCACGGCCGGTTTGTACCTCGCCATGGTCGCCTCTTCCTGATCGATCATCTCGTCCAGGACGGCCACCTTGTGACTCTGGTAAGACCAGACAGAAGCTAGAATCAACCCATAGAAGACGGGCGCCACTACGGCCGAAATGAGCGCCCAGTTGGGGCCGGCAGTCGTAGTGACGATTCGCTCTTCAGGTGGGATCAGATTGATGCGAATCATGTCTGCCCCCTATCGCAGAGCCAGGCCGACGGCGACCATGAGAGACGGTCCGACCCGGTCCAACTCGTCCTCCCCGAAAAGGGAGGGATTGTATGATAGTTGTTTGAAAGGATCGGCCACGTCGACAGGTATGCCGAGCCGGGATGAAAGATAATTCTGCAGGCCATCCAGAAGCGATCCGCCACCCGATAGAATCGCCCGGGATACATCCGCCGACCCGGCGCTTCCCTTGAGATAGGAAAGGGAACGCTCGATACCGAGCAGCAGATCCTGCCCGACCGTCTCGAGAATGGGCGCGATCTTCTCCCGCGCATCTTCGTCACCACTCTCGATGATACGAAGAGCCTCTTCCCTGTCGACTTCGAGTGTTCGCTGAACTTCTTCAGCAAAGGCGGCACCTGCAATCGAAAGATCGCGAGTCAGAAGGGGTGCGCCGTCGCACAGCAGGTTTACGTTTGTAACAGAGGCCCCGACGTTCAGAAGAAGTACCTTCTCCCCCTCTTCGACATCGTAGTTCGCCTCGAATGAATTCTGAACGGCAAACGAATCAACATCGACTACATATGGAACGAGCCCGGCGTCGCGAAGCATGGCGGTGTGCATCTCCACGGTTTCGCGTTTAGCGGCTACCAGAAGAACTTCCATCCGCCCCTCTTCGGCCTCTCCCAGTACTTCATAGTCGAGGGAAATCTCGTCGATCCCGTAGGGAACGTGCTGCTCCGCTTCCCAGTAGATCGCCTCGTTCGCCTCTTCCTCGCTCATGGAATCCATGGTGATTCTTTTGACGATGACCGAGCGACCTGAAACAGCCGATGCGACGTTCCGGGTGCGGATCCCCCTTTCATCCAGAAGATCCTGGATGCACTGTACGACGACTTCGCTGTCCATGACCTCGCCGTCAACGATCGCATCAAGCGGAAGCGGTCCGATACCGTAATTGGCCACGGTGGCGCGCCCACCCTTGCGTGATACTTCCACCACTTTGACAGCGTGGCTTCCGATATCGATGCCGACAACGGTCGGTTCTGTCTTTACGAACTTGTCAAGGAAACCCATTATGATGTCTGCCTCTCCTTAAGGGCACGGGAGCCCGTCCTACCTCTATTCGGCTCAGGAGGGGAATTCTTGACCCGTCGGCACCCGAATTCCTGTGCGAAATCAGGCTAGCCAGTTATTAATCTGGACAGAGCCCCGACGTCACTCCTGTCCGCCGCCGGGCAGCAAAAAGCTGCGACACAAGTGCCGCAGCTTTTTGGTTCGATCGGGTCGGTTTTGGAGACTACGGAATCACGCCCCCACATCCACAGGTGGGGCTCACGACTACGTCGTCGTAGTAGACATTTCCCGTATTCCACGCGTACATGGAGATATTGCCCACTGGGAGCCCCCCATCGCTGATAATTGTTCCGATCCCGTCCCAATCGACGATCTGGTCATCCACCCAAACACGGAATTGGCTCCCATAGGCGGAAACCTTGATTCTGTACGTCGTTGGCCCCAGCATGGCCATATTGTAGGTCTCTCCGAGGAGTTGCAGGCTACCGCTGCCCACTTTCTTTCTAAACTGAATCCGGCCGGTACTGGGATAGTACCGGATGAGATAGTAGTTTCCGGTATCCAGGTAGCGAACGTAGACTCCTGCCCGCCTCGTGCTGCTCGAGCCGGTAGTTCGTACATCGACTTCTACAGTGTAATCGCTGTTCCCGAAACCGAGTGGGTCGGGCGTGATGCGGGCATTCCCGGTCGTATGCAACTCATTCCCCTGGAGGTTCCAACTTCCCGTGCGGGGCGTCCACCCGGGGGGCGTGGTCCCGTTAGGTCCGGTAAAACCGTCGCTGAACATGACACCGCACGGCGAGAGAGTAGTGTTGCAATTTCCGTCGTTCGTTTTGTATGTCAGGTCGATCACATCACCGTTGGCGGAACCGTTGAAAAGGAGAGTCATCTCGACCGGATCACCGAAATCTTCATTGGAATAGACGATGTAGTCATCCACGTCGATCAGAATCGGGGAGCTTTGGACACCGTTCGGCCCGGCGCCGTAGGATCCGTCCTGCGTCCAGACAGCCATGCCGTCGACCATGATTGCCGTTAATTCGGCACCACTTCCCCAGGCCAGCTCGATCTCATTTATCGTTAGATTCGAACCACCCTCATTTCCGATTTGAAAGACAACACGCTCGGCCATGGAGCCCTCCGCTACTTCAGTGGCACACGCTTTGACGAGATCACAGGTACCGCATACAACCATGTCGCTCACCTCGAGAGGCCAGGCGCTTTCATTCGGCGGTGAGCAGTTATCCACGCTGACAATAGTGACGTAGTACTCCACGCAGGGAATCAAACCTGTCAGGCTGTATTTGGCGGTATTCGTATCGACCTGAACGGCAGCCGCGTCGACGAAGACCGGCGAAGGTCCCTGATTGGCACCCGTTCCTCCGATGTCCCCTGGGGATGTCCCATAGTAGATTCGATAACCGTCAAGATCGCAGTCGGATAGATTTGGTGTCCAGGTGAGGTCCACGCGCTCCGGCCCGCCGAGAATCACAATGTTCATCGGCTCGATCGGAATCATGGCATTACATGGCGCTTTGGTCCGCGCGGCGGCTTCGAGCCCGACACAGATCGCCCCACCGTTGCCGCATTGGTCGACAGCGGTGACATTACAGTAGTAAGTCTCACAGAAGAGCAGGCTTATGAGATCATGGCTGCTGGAAGTGCCGCCGGCAACATAGATCGAGTCTGTGTAGACACCCGGCAGCAGCGAATAGTATACGTAGTACCCTTGGATCTCCGATATGTTCAGCGGCGAGCCATCGACGCGAGCGGTAGGCGCAGTCCAGGAGACTGTAATCTCGCCGCTCGCCAAGCCTTCGGTAGCCGCAATCCCGCTCGGGCATGCCGGCCCGGGAATGGTCGTAACCGCGATGTCTGCTGTGGGACTACCTTCAATCCCGCAGGTCTTAGCTACAATTTTGTAATAATACGTGTTGCAGGAATCGATGATCGGATCGAAATAAGATGTATCCGCCAGATTGACAATGATCTGCGAACCGGAACCTATTACGAAACCCGGAGCGCTCCCTCTGTAGATCGAATAGGTAACGAGCCCGGTAATTGCGACGCTCGCCGTATCCTCCGTCACAGGAGACCAGCCCAGGTTGATCCCCGTCGGTCCGCCCAACCCTGCGGCCCCGGCCGGCGCCTTCGGTTCGGCCGTCGTTCCCACAGCCGCGATCCGAAGGCAGGGATCGCTTTCCACGCCCGCCTGAGTCGTCACAGTCACGATAATATTATAAGTCTTTCCGGATACCAGATTCGCAACCGTCCACTCGTCCATATTCCGCGCCAGCCTGGTGTCGAGATTCATGGAATCGAGATGGGTGCCATAGTAGACAGAGAAATGTGAAATATCGTTGAACTTCAATTCACTCCCGTCATCATTCAATGTTGGTCTTGTCCACTTTGCCGTGAGAGAACCGCAGTTCGGACTTGTAAGATTGATACAGCCGGGTGAGTTCGGTCGGGCCATGGGCGGAGTCCCGGTATCCGATGCCACTCTCGAGATGGGCTGTCTGGGCGGTCACGGCGATCTCGATTTCGGCCACATGCTCCGGCTGAACGATCGGGAATGACATCTGGTCGCCGTCACGATCAAAGTAGATGAATGTGAGCCCGCTATCGGCAACACCATATGCCACCGGGCCCTCTACAATAATCACTCCGGAAGTATCTACGATGGAGCGGTAGATCAATCGGTCACTCGGGTTCTGTGTCGCTGAGTCCAGGTGGGAAGTCAGGTAGAGCGACACGGTTTCCGCGCCCGGTATGGAATCATACATGTCGGCGATAAACGAAACGGAGTCGAGTCCGGCGTAGAGAATCGATGCCTGAGTAGCATCTTTCCCGTAACTGGCCTGCCGAAGATCGCTCGAGACGGTTTCCATCGCGATCCGCGCGTTCTGCGTCGCTTCCGTCATGTCACGATGGGTCCGATAGGTCGTCTGGGTATGAATCATCGTCTTGTATGCGAGCGTGGCGATGACACTCAGAATAGCAATGGCGATCATGATCTCGACCAGTGTGAATCCTTTGGAGCGACGCATACCCTATCCCTTTCTCGCAACACGCACACGGCCTGTGCGCACGATATTCACATCCAACGTCTCTCCCTTGGCGTTCCAGAATCGGAATGTCGTGGGAGCGTCGCTCGCTGCGATCGTGCCCCGGGTTTCAAAAAAGAGAGCGGCGTTGCCTGTTCCGGACACGCTGTGAAAAGCACGGAACTGGATTCCCCGCTTTACATGGATTGTATCGGCCGGGTCTATATTCCATATTCCCGTTGAGTCCCTTCTCTCCGTGTAGAAAAGGTTGTCAGCGTTGTCCACCGTGAGCCGATAGGGCTTCCGGTTCAAAACGGCCTTCTGCCGGCAAACACGAAGCCGCGTCTCGAGAGCCGTGCTTACCAGTTCCAGATCTGACCGCTTCCACATTTTGGCGGCCTGAGGAGCCATGGCGACCATGGCGATCCCTGCGATTACCATGACGACCATCAGTTCCGCCAACGTGTATCCTTTTCTGTTGCCGAGTGTTTTCATCGTTCTATTCCTCCGCGTCGTACAGCTCGGCCCACGCGTGATCCACCCAGAGATTGAGCGGGATGGGGAAACAGGGGGGCGGAAAATCACTGATATCAAGATCATAGTTGTACCGTCTGGTCGGTCCGTTCGCACTACCGAGGACGGTTCCTGAGTTCCATGGATAGGCGGACCCGCCGTTGTAAGTGATAATGGGTCCGTTAATGTTCAGCACCCATGTAATACCGGCGTTACCGGCGTTGATGGATTCATCCCATCCCCCGCCGGGGTTGGGATCATGATTGACTGGCGACTCGCCCACAATGCCATCCCGATCGAGATCGTAGTTCCCGGTGGCCGGCGCTGCATGAGCAGCCATGTTGGTGTCCCAGATTCTCCAGTTAGCTCCGACAGCAACAAGAGCGGCATCGATGAAGGCGACCTGACCGACTGTTCCGATATAGATGTAATCTGCGGCAATCAGCCCGATATTGACCGGGAATCCGGAGCCGTCAGGGAGACGGGTCACTTCGTCATAACCCGAATAGCCGGTTTGGATATCCCCCTGGATGAAGATGTCATCCGTTGCCCAGATCGAGAGCCCCCGGCCGCTTACCCCATCCAGCGTGCCCCGTACATAGCCGTCGCCGAAGAAATAGATGATGCCGTTAAAGTCTTTCGAGAGGAGGGGATTCCCCGTGGTCGGATCCACCACAAAGGCGCCGCTATAGGTCACTACGGTATCTGTCGTCGCGGGAACGGGAAATACGAAATCGAACAGAGAGAGGTTGATCGTTCCATTCGTTCCGATGCCCAGAGGATTGTTCGGCATGTAGATACCGATCCGGCCCGTACCGTCACACTCACACTCTGAGCAGGTACCATCCGCCTTGGCCTTGATACCGGTGAAATCTACGGAAGCCTGGAGGTCGACCGTCGTGGCTGAGTCGTTGTACCCCTTGTGGAATACCGCTTCGGAAACATTCGTGATACCGCCGACGGCAGCTACCATCTCCAGGAATTCCACCTCATAGCCGGAACTGCATCCGGACGGAAGGCTAAGGGTGCCCCCGACGTAGACTTCTCCGGTAAGCACGGCGCCGCACGCGTACCCGGTTCCCGCAGCCTCAACAAAACGTGCGTACTTCAAGAAGCTGTCGTGCTTGATTTCGGAGAGTACCCGCCGGAAAGCACCCTTGGACCTTCCTTCCGCTACGATTCGAATCAGGTCAGCCGAGTAAGCACTGAGCGCCCCGCTCGCCGGGAGATCGGCTTCTGCGAACACCTCGAACGACCCACCCCAATCCAACGTGTCCGCCATACGGAAATCGGGATAGCCGTCGCCATCCTCATCTCCGAAGGTGATCTTTCTGTCCTGGACCTCCCTCTTTGCGTAGGCGATTCCCGCCTCGGCCGCATTCAGTGCTTCCATGCTCTGACGCTCATACTTCGCAATGTTTCGATCGGTCATGGTCATGATGGCCAGGCTCATCCCGAAGAGAGATATGCCGGTAAGGACCAGCAGAGCCAGCACCATGCTCGAACCTCTTTGATTTCGTAGTCCCCGCATCATTCGCTTATTCCTTCATCCGGTTGTTTACCGCTAACTACCCATGCGAACGAGATACGTGCTGGTCTTCATCGTTCGCGGCCTGCCACGCTCGGTCCACCTTGCAAGTACTTCGACTTCCATGATTCCGTTCGAGGTAATTGAGACCTTGTCGGCCTTTCGGTAGAAATTGACTCTGATACTTCCGGTCGGTCCGAGTTCATCGTAAACGTGGGCCGCCCAGTTTCGCGCTTCGACAGGAATGGATGCCGGAACGGTCGTGTCCACCCCATTGAACAGATCGAAAGCTTCGTCATAGGGGACCGCGTGGATCCTCTCGAGGATCTCGTTTGCCGTATTGAGCGCCGCCATGTCGTGACGCCCCTGCTTGGAGTGCTCGATGGAAGCGAGAAACAGGTTACTCATGGCCAGCAAACCGACGCTGATCATGACCATCGAGATCATCAACTCAACGAGCGAGAACCCATCCCTATCTGTCATACGGATTTTCATATTTTCCACCTCGATCCATTGGTCAATGCAAAGGCCATACCACCTTGACGTTCATCAGGAAAACTCCCTATCTCATTGAAATCAATAACATTGAGAGGACCGGTCACCCGGCTCCCGGTTCCGGGCCGCCGAAATCCGGCAAACGGATTCCGGATCATATGAAATCGTTTTCCTGTTCTCGGGGTTATAGACCCGCCTCGTCAGTCGTTTCTCTCTACATAGAGCCGCGCCGGATTCCCGTCGGCGGGTACCGGGTGCCGAACCAGGCGGCCGGTCCCATCGTTCAGCCAGATCTGAAACTCCCCCTCCGCTACGATCAGATCGTCCGCACCGTTTCCATCGATGTCGGAAACAACAACTCCGACCTCCACGCCGCCCAACGGAACGAGATCGGTAGACCAGGCGACCTGATTCGTTTCCCCGTCCCTCACATAGAGTTGGACGACCGGATCAGACGTCCCGTAGACGAGACCGATGTCTTCTTTACCATCGGCATTCCAATCCCCCAGATACAATCGATGTACATTTTCACTTTCAATGCCGGGAAGATCGATGCTCGTTGCGGATTCTCTGCGATCGGCGTTCGCCGTTCGCCAGATCATGACGCCGGAAAGAGAGGCTCGTCCTCCGTCGAGAAGCAGGAGAAGATCTTCGCCTGACGAATCCCGGTCATTTGTGAACTCGATCGCCCTCCCCACACCCGGGAGAGGGATCAGGGATCCACGGTCAGAGTCATATCCGCCGAGCCCGTTTCCGAACCAGATTGCGATCAACGAGCGGTCCATTTCCAGAATCGTTGCGACCAGGTCATTCGTTCCGTCAGCATTGGCATCACCGACGGCGATATTCGTGGGAATTCCCGATACCGTGGCCACAGTTTCGACCGTTTCGCGCCCGGATGTGACCCGCACGATTCGGCCGTCAAGAAATCCGACGAGAAAGTCTCCGCTTCCGGGAATGGGGGCGAGCGCGCTTGCAAGGCCACCGAGTGAGATCCGATGGATCTCTTCGAGCGTTCCTGCCTTTCGAAAGATCGCCAATTCTCCCCTGTGATCGATGATGGTGATGTCGACTCCGCCCGCCTCGTTCCTGACTAACAGGGCTTCTTCGACCCCCCCATCGCTCTCCAGCGTGTCGGTCGGGAGGAGACCTCCCCCCCCATCGCTCTGCCACAGGATCGCTTCGCCGGTTTCTTCCACTGACAGGATCCAGGGGCTGTTCGATTCCGCGGCGATGTAAACCTCGTGTTCCGCCACTTCCTCGCCGTTACACACCAATCGGATTGCGACATGGGCGCCTGGACGATAAGCGATTCGCGGATCATCCAGAAATACTACGAACCGGCTCGCACCAAGTTCAGATGGAAGAGGCCGGAGACGGATGCGAAGCGTATCTCCCTCCAGGGGGATGACCGCACTTACCGGGCCGTCCACCTGTTGGTCGGTGTGGAGAAAGAGAGGCACCTGCCAGGCGCCGGCCATAATCGTATCGGGAGCAAACACATGCCAGTCACTCAGCCCGAGACCAGGCGCAAGATGAAGCATGAGAAGGGCGAAGGCGATCGGATGGATCATGCGGCCATTCATCGGAGATCGTATTCCTTTACTTTTGACCAGAGCGACCGGTAGCTCACGTTCAGCCGGCGTGCCGCCTCGCTTTTGTTTCCGCTGCATTCGTCAAGGACGCGGGCGATAATCTCGACCTCCGCCCGCTTCGTCGCTTCACGAACGACCGAACGAAGATCCTCACGGCCGCTGGTGGCCACGGTCGCCCCCCCCTGATCAATGGAAATCAGATCCGCGGACACTTCATCTCCGTCAGAAAGGATGACAGCACGTTCCAGAATATTCCGGAGCTCACGCACATTCCCCGGCCAGTCATAAGACAGCAGTTTTTCTTCCGCACCGGGCGAAAGGCGGAGATCGCCCCGTCTCATCTCAGCTGACAGATCTCCAAGGAACTGTCTGGCGATAATGGAAACATCCTCCATCCTCTTCCGGAGAGGGGGAAGATGGATAGGGAACACATTGAGCCTGTAGAAGAGATCTTCCCTGAATGTTCCGGCAGCGATCGCTTCCTCGAGGGACCGGTTCGTCGCCGTAATGAGGCGGACGTCCACTCGGATCGATCTGTTCCCTCCCACCCGGGTGACCGTCTTTTCCTCGAGCACGCGGAGCAGCTTGGACTGCAGACTGATTTCAAGATCGCCGATCTCATCAAAAAAAAGCGTTCCCCCATCGGCCAGTTCAAACTTGCCGACTCTCAGCCGATCGGCACCCGTGTACGCCCCCTTTTCCGCTCCGAATAACTCCGACTCTATGAGAGTCGCCGGAATAGCGGCGCAATTGAGTGCCACAAGCTGGTTTCGTGATCGCCGGCTCGCGAAGTGAATGTGCCTGGCGAAGAGCTCTTTGCCTGTCCCGCTCTCACCGAGAAGCAGAACGGCCGCATCACTCGACGCGACCTTGTCCGCGAGACGAAGAACACGCTCCATGGCGCGGCTCGTTCCCGCGATGATCGGCGGCGAAACGCCCTCTTCCAGAACCCGGCTTCGCACTTCAAGAGCTCTTCGTTCGAGCGCCCGCTGAGCCAGCAGGATGAGCCGGTCCGTGTCGACCGGTTTCGTCAGGAAGTCGTAGGCACCCTCTTTCATCGCACGAACCGCGTTTTCCACAGTGCCGTGGGCAGTCATCACGATGACCGGAGCGAGGGGATCGTTTTCTCTGCTTCCTGCCAGAACCTCGAAACCGTCTCGAGTCGGGAGCTCAAGATCCGTGACGATCAGATCGAAACTCTCCTTTCGGAGACATTCGATCGCCTTCCCCCCGTCATCCACGCCTAGTACGGCGTAGCCGGCGTCACGAAGCGTCTCTTCCAGCATGCGCCTCGTTCCCGCGCGGTCTTCAACTATCAGTATGTTTCTTCGAGTCAACCGAGATCCTTCCCTTCTCTTCTATCATCGGACAGGGACGGAAAATCAATGAGGATAGATCGAAATCAGATCATCCTGGCCCTTCTCTTCGATCTCTCCGGCGGATCGCCGGGCCGCCCGGCCTTTCGCTCCTTCGCCGGCAGGTAGATCGACATGGTTGTCCCCCCCCCGGGGGGGCACTCCACATCCAGGCTACCGCCGTGGGCGGAGACCAGCTTCTGCACCAGGGGAAGGCCGAGCCCCGTCCCTTCTTTCTTAGTCGTGAAGAATGGGGTGAAAATCTTCTGTCGAACCGTTTCCGGAATACCAGGTCCGCTGTCTTCGACCTGGATCACCACATATGCGGAACCCATCCCGTCGACGTTGTTGTGAATTGCGGGGAGACAAGTTCCGTGAAGTCGAAGATCCCCCCTCGCACCCATGGCATCGAGGCCGTTTTGGATCAGATTACGGAGTATCTGATTGATCAGGGCCCGATCGGCAAGCAGGGGGGGAACGCCGGGTTCGACCACTGCTTCGAATCGGACTTCAGAATAGTGCTCGCTCTCTTTAAAGGGCCTGATGACGGAATCGAGCAGGTTGGGCAGATTGATCGGCTCCATGTGAATTTCTTCAGGCTTCGCGAAGTTCAGCAACCGATTGAGCGACGCTTCGAGATGTGCCGTTTCATCCAGGATGTCATGAGCGAGCGGCTCAATCCGATCGGCCCCTTCCGACCGTCTTGCGATGAGCTTCGCCATTCCATTGATCGCGTGTATGGCATTCCGAAATTCATGAGTAAGTCCGGCGGTGACCTCTCCCATCGCCGCCAGACGGTTCTTGAGCTCCACCTGGCGGCGCAGCATCTTTCGCTCGGTGATTTCGTCAAGCAGAAAAGTGATCCCGGCCGGCTGCCTGGCACGGCCTCGCAGACAGGAAGTACGCAATTCGATCCACCGCGGTTCCTCCTCCTTCTTGTCGATGCGGAGCTCGAGTCGATCTTCTATCTCCTCTCCCTGGTTCATCCTGTCGAGAAAGCGACCGAAGAGATTGCGCGGACCGAGAACAACATCAAGCCGTTCTCCCCGCGCACCGTCCGACCCAAGACCTAGAATAGTCGCCGCAGCGAGATTGATCGCCGTGATCTGCCCCTGCCGGTTACAGGCGAGAACCCCGGTGTTCATCGATTCCAGAATTGAATGATGATAGCGCTCGAGGAAAGATGCCTTCCGCTCCGCCCGCGAGTAAAGATCGCGAAGCCCGGTCTCACTCTCCCGGATCCCCCGTACCACGTCGTCTACCGTGCGAAGCATGAGAGCGGTTTCGTCCTTTTTCTCCTCCCCTTTCCCCCAGGACTTGGCGAACCGGCTGAACGCATAGACAATCACGAAAAAGAAGAGTCCCCCGAAAATCAGAAGAGCCGGAAGCAGTTTGGCCAGGTCCATCAGTCCCGCCCTCCATGAGAGCCGATGCGGGGCTCCACTACTCCTGTGGACTGATCAATCTTGTAAACTGCGCCGAAGGGGGCTGGAACTGCATCGAGATAACCCAACCGGACGAGCTCATCCGGAGAGGAGGGATAGAAGCCTCGCTCATCGCGAAACCTGGATGAGCCATTCTCGATGATACTCATATCACGCTTCATCTCTCTCGCCAGCAGATACCACGAGCGAACCTCTCCGCTTTTCGCGTTGACTACATACCGGGTCCCGAATGGATCATCGGGAATGAAACGAATAACACCGCCCGATACCATCTCCTCCAACGCAGCGGGGAAACGGCCGTACTGGTCTTTGAATGCTCTTGCCCGCTCCGCAAGAAAAATCGTGTCTCGCCTGGCCGCAATCCCTTTGAGCGCGAATTCGGCCGAAGCCTTGGTATTCTTGTTCGTCGTCGTTTCCGCAATTTCGAGCCACATTTCCTCGGCTACATCGAGCGCGCCCCGCCTGCTCTCCGCATACGCCGCGAAACGGGCCGCTTTGATGTTCGCCCCGGGAAGCCGGGAGGCTCTTTCAAAGTAGGCGGCCGCCAGATCGAACTGATGACTCATATACGTATGGAAACCGAGGTCGAAGTAGAGACTTGATTCGCGGGGATTGTTCCGAACCCCTTTCTGCAGAAGTTCGATTCCGCCCGCCTGGTCCCCGGCATCCTCGACAAGAACCAGACTGCCGAATCGATAGGCCTCCACAAATCCCGGATCGAGATCTGTCAGTGTTTCGAAGACATGGGCCGCCTTGTGGAAAACGAGGTCGGTCTGCCGATGCTTCCCATAATATTGAATGGATCGCAACCAGAGCATGTCGGCCATGATGTTCCGGTAACCGCAAGCGATCTGCTTCAGATAAAGTCCGGACGGAAAATAGCTGAGTTCCTCTTCCTTGGCTGTGGAGATTTTGTGGCTGTCGATCAAGGGGCCGACGCCTGCGTTGGCGGTGGCAATGAGCGCGATGCTGAGCGCTGCGGCTGACCACGGCTTAGTCCACATCTCTCACCATCACTTCAGATCTTTTCTCTGGAAGAGAATAACGGCAAGAGAAATGACCGCCGTTATGTAAAGAGCTCCATACACCGTGGCGCCACCCAGAATGGATGAACTGATCGGCTTTCCATAGACCGCCATTCCCTTTACGTTAAAATATTCCAGATTAGGAAGGAGGTAAGAGGACCACTCGACCAGCGTTCGGCCCGCCCCTTCCGGGAGCATCTTCGCGAAATAGAGAATGTCACGGGACAGATGCCCCATAACAAAAACGATCAAAGTGAAGAAGGCTCCGAGAAACGGAGACGAGACGACCGAAAATAGAATGGAGAAGGCGGCTACCAGGGCGAGTTCCCACGCGGTCAGATAGATCGCTGCCAGCAGGCCGGGCGAGAACGCCCCCAGGTGGAAATGGACAAGCAGGAGAAAGAGGGATCCCATGAGTCCGATATTCAGAAGCAGCGTGAGAACCATCCCTGCGTACTTGCCTATCAAGTACTCCCCACGGCCGATTGGGCGAGCGAGCAGAGTGTAGATGGTCCGCCTTTCCACTTCCCGATAGACAAGACTCGTCCCGACGAATACCGCCAGCATGATACCGATCCCGGAAATAGAAGCGAGTCCGAAGTCCTGGATCAGCTTATCCTGCTGACCCGCGACGAGCGGCCCGAGGACGAGAGAGACCGTGAGCAGGAGGGCAGCAAAGATGAGTGAAACCGCGAATACACGATCGCGCACTGTCTCCCGGAGCGTATGCGTCGCTACCGCCCATGTGCGTGAAGCCCGCCCTGACCAGCTCTTCATCAGTCACGATCCTCCACGGCACTGACGTTTTCCACGAACAGATCTTCCAGAGTCTTCCGGCGGCGATTGACCGAAACAATCCTCCCACCCCGTGCCTGGACGACCTGTTGTACTTTCGGAAAATCTTCCTCATTTCGGAGAGCAAACTGGACGAGTTCCCCTTGCCGGACGATCGTGTCGGCGATGTGATCGGCCTCGGACATATCTCCCCCCCCCATCCCTTCGGCGAGCACTTCCAGCAGATCGGCCGCACCCACATCCACCTCCCGCTTTATCGTACCGTTCACCAGAAATCCGGCACGATCACAGACCCGCTCCACATCTTCCAGAATGTGAGAAGAAAGCAGGATCGTCCTCCCCCTCTCTTTTTGATCCAGAAGAAGCTGCCGTATCTCCCGCCTGCCGATCGGATCGAGTCCGGAGAGAGGCTCATCGAGGACGAGGATTTCCGGTTCCGCCACGAGCACCTGCGCAAATCCGAGCCGCTGCATCATCCCCTTCGAGTACGTTCTGATCCGACGATCTCCTGCGCTCTTCAGGCCGAGACGGTTTAGCAGTTTTTTACTCCGGCGAGCCGCCTCCCCCCGGTCAACACCGGAGAGGACGGCGTAGTAACGAATGAGTTCCCCGCCGGTAAGATGCTGAAGAAAGTAGGGTTGTTCAGGCAGAAATCCCAGAATGCGCCTGGAGAGCGGGTCGTTCGAAGGGCGTCCATCGATTCGGATCTCTCCCTTCGATGGGCTGATCAGATCGAGGAGCATTTTCAAAGTGGTGGTTTTCCCCGCCCCATTGGCGCCCAGAATCGCGTACGTCTCACCAGGGCGTACTTCAAAAGCAAGATCATGGATTACGGTTTTTCGGCGGCGGAGCATGTCACTCCGGAATTCCTTCGAAACACCTTTGAATTCGATGCGATTGGCCACGATGTCCCCTTCAGGCGGTACGGTTCCTCATATCCGAGTATCGGCAGGATCACGCAGGGGCAAAAGGGGATCGATATCAGGAGTTCGTGAGAATCAGCGGCATGTAAATGGCGGAGTCCGCGCCCCGCCCGCGGAGCGTGTATGTCGACGCTCCTGCTATGGTCGCGGCACATGCGCCCGCAGATGCTCCCGCTGCGGCCCCCCACGCGAACGGGGTCAGGCCCCCGTCGAACGGATTCTTCGGGAAAGCGGCTCCCGAGAGCAGATCAACAAGCGTATCTCCCCCAGGGGTCGTATCCCCGGCGCCGGTCGGATAGATACCATCCGTCTGGATACCGAAATCTTCAAAGGCCAGCTGGATGTTGTATAGGTTTCCCTTTACGCTCGCTTCGCGTGCCCGGTCTGTCATGGCGAGAAAATTCGGTGTGGCAATCGCCGCCAGGATACCGATGATCACAACCACGATCATGAGCTCGATCAGAGTGAAACCCCGGTTGCCCTTCATGATCCGTCCCCCTTCACACGCTTAAAAAAGGCGCGGGTCCCGTATGCGGGACCCGCGCCATGAGGTTCAAATGGCCCGCTTACGAGTTGCTGAGACTGAGGCTGAGATACGCCGCCGTATCGGCACCACGCCCCTGAATCGTGTATCCGCTGATGGAGACAGCAGTCGCTGCGCAAGCGCCCGTGGAAGCAGCCGCACCGGCGCCCCATGCGAACGGGGTGGCCGCACCGTTAAACGGGTTGTTCGGGAAGACGCCGCCCGGAAGCAGATCGACGACCGCATCGCCGCCAGGAGTCGTGGCCGCCGCACTCGCCGGATAGACTCCGTCCGTAAGAACATTGAAGTCCTCGAACGCGAGCTGGATCGTGTGCATGTTCCCCTTCACGCCCGCTTCTTTAGCACGGCTCTGCATGGAAAGGAAGTTCGGGATTGCAATAGCCGCGAGGATACCGATGATCACAACGACGATCATGAGTTCGATCAGTGTAAAGCCTCGGTTGCCCTTCATGTTGTATTCCCCCTTTGAGGCTAAGCCTCAATTTTGGAGTAGGCCCCAGGGTCACTGTTGCTCTTCTTTAGGTGGTGTCCGTTCCGGACCCTGGGGCACCATCTCCTGCTTTTCCACTCGTGCCTAGGTAGAGCAATCGACGTGCCAGACGGCCACCATCGATACGCATCTGTAACGTATTGAAATACCAGCGATTGAAATGGACCTATTCATTGGATGCTTCGAGTGTCCCTGGGAGTCGTCGCAGATTGCGAGAGGAAAGGGGGGAGTTGCAATGCGCTTTCGGGTCAGCGCTCGATACCATAGCGCTGGAGCTTACGATAGAGTGTGCTTGTATTGATGCCGAGAATGGAAGAAGCTTTTCTCTTCTGCCACCCTGTTTCATTCAGAACACGCAAGAGATGACGTTTTTCCAGGTCTTCCAGCGACATGTTGCTGACATCGGGCTCATCTTTGTCTGAACCTTCCCAGCGTGTGCGCAGACGAGGAGGGACATCGTCAACCTCCAGGGAGTTTCCTTCCTGCAGAATGACCATTCGCTCGACGATGTTCTCCAGTTCCCGCACATTTCCGGGCCAGTCATATTTCACCAGAAGGTCGAGCGCTTCAGGCGTCATGGTTTTCTGCCCCTTCACATCGAGGGCACCGAGAAAATGGTCTACAAGCAGGGGGATGTCGTCCCGCCTGTCCCGGAGTGGCGGGAGGTGAATGGGGATTACATTCAGGCGATAGAAGAGATCCGCCCGGAACGTCCCATCCTGCACCATCTGCTCGAGATCAGCGTTCGTCGCAGCCACAAGCCGAACATCGACCGAAATCGGCCTGGTCCCCCCGACAGGAATGATCTCACGCTCCTGAAGAACGCGAAGAAGCTTGACCTGGATTGCCGGCGAGCATTCGCCCACTTCGTCCAAGAGAATCGTGCCGCCATGAGCCACCGCAAAGAGCCCTTCCTTATCCTTGATAGCGCCTGTAAATGATCCGCGGACATGTCCGAATAGTTCGCTTTCCAGTAACGTCTCCGGAAGAGCGCCGCAATTGATCGCTACGAATGCGTCGTTCGATCGATGGGAACTGTAGTGGACTTCCCTGGCGATCAGTTCCTTGCCGGTACCGCTCTCACCATGAATCAGGACGGTCGAATCGGCCGGAGCGACCCGGTGAACCATGCGAAACACTTCCTGAATACACGTACTCTTTCCAATTATCGTTTTGGAATTATGCCGAAGTCGAAGCTCTCGCTTCAGCAATCGGTTTTCGTTACGAAGACGCCTGTCTTCCAATGCTTTTCGCACAACCAGCTTGATCTCATCGTTTTTTGCTTGCTTCGTCAAATAGTAGAACGCACCACGGTTAACAGCTTCAATGGCTGTCTCTTGAGAGGCATAGGCGGTCAGAATGATTACCGGAACGGAAGGATCGGCCTGTTTGACGCCGGCGAGTACATCGAGACCGTCAATATCGGGCATACGAATGTCCGTAATGAGGACTTCAAAGGATCCACAGGAAACCATCCGGATCGCATCCTGGCCCGATGTTGTCGTCTTGACGTCGTAGCCTTCCTTTCGAAGCATGATCGAGAGGAACTGGCACATACTCTCTTCGTCATCGACGATCAGGACTTTCCCTTCCGGCATCCTATCTCCTTCCCCGGTATGATCGGTTCATTCGTGATCGGCCGACCGCTGAGCGGCCGTTTCGAAACCTATGCAACGCAGGCGCTCGCTATGGTCGCCTCTTCCCAGGGGAAAAGCACCTGGAAGGTGGTCCCCGTTTCATCACTGAATCCTTCGATCCTTCCGCAGTGGCTGAGCACGATCTTCTGCGCGATCGCGAGCCCGAGGCCTGTGCCCCCCTTCTTCATCGTAAAAAACGGCCTGAAAAGATCATCTTTCGCGCTATCCGGGATTCCGACACCCGTGTCGCGGATGGAGACTGCAATCGATCGAGAAGCGCTTTCCCCCGACGAATCGGGAAGTGGTGATCCTTCATGAATCCGAATCTCAAGTTCCCCCCCATGGCGCATCGCCTCCAGCGCATTGACTGCCAGATTCAGAAAGACCCTTCTTACCTGTTCATCGTCCGCAATAATCAGGGGGTTCTCGATTTCCGATCTGAATCGGATCTTCACCGCCGGATGTCTCTTCGGGTGGTTTTCGATCAGCCGTACCATCTCTTCCAGTTGCTTCGCCAGATTGACCTCCCGGCGATTGGCCGGACCGGTCCGCGCGAAATCGAGGAAATCCTCGACAATACGATGGAGGCGGTCAGATTCCTTTACAATGAGACCGAGCAGGTGAACCTGCTCTCCCTCAACCTGCAGCTCCGATTGCAGAACCTGTATCGATCCGCTGATCGTCGCGAGAGGGTTGCGGATTTCGTGCGCAATCCCGGCGGAGAGTTCACCGATCGCCGCCAACCTGTCCGCGGTTCGTATCTGCTCTTCCATCTTCCTGACATCCGTAAGATCCTGAAAGATGGCAACCACACCGACGGTCTCCTCCGATTCGTCCACAAGTCTGCTGACGCTCACGCCGATCGGAATCGGCCGGTTGTCATCGACGAGTACGGTTGTCTCCTGGCGAAGGACGTCCTCTCCCCCCTGGAGAGTTCCCTCGATCATGGATACGAGGGCATTGGAGCGAGATGCAAACAGTTCCCTGCACTGACGGCCGATCACGCGACCTGTGTTCAAATTAAAAATCTCTTCGGCGGCCCGGTTGAAATGAACGATCAAGCCGTCCCGGTCGACCGTGATCACTCCGCTCGACATTGACCGAAGGATCTGATCCGTATCGAGATTGACCTGGCGGAGACGGGATTTCACATTCGCGAGGTCGATGCCCCTGCGATAGACGCGGAATGACAGATAGCCGGAAAGAAGGGCCAGCAAAAGAAATGTCATCCCGTATAGAGAGACCTGAAGAACAACCAAGCTGTTCGTATCCGCCCCGGCAAACGGGACAAAAGTGTCGATTCGACCGATCAGGCCGCTCTGTTCGGCCGTCAAAAGCATGCCGTACGACACCGTGCAGAGTATGGCAACGGTCATCGTTCCCCGAACGAGAAAGAATCCCGACCCGGCCGAAATAATGAGGACATAGAGGAGAGCGAACGGAGAAGCCGCTCCTCCTGTAAAGTGGATAATGGCGGAAGCGAGCATCACATCGGCGAGCATCTGGCAAATGACTTGAAACCGAGGACTGTCCCCCCTGTGAGCGCCGATCCAATAGACGAAGCTGAGCAGAAAAGTAATGCCCAGAAGCGCGATCAACGGCTCGACCGATTCCGACCCCCGGCCATGAAGAATCACAATGCCAAGCCCGAGAATTACGGATACGACAAGAAGCCGTCCCCAGATCAGGGTCAGAAGCGCGCGTTTCGTCGTATTTTCACCCCTGAAAAACCCTGCCCGCACGAGTCCGACTCCCCTTCCTGTGTGTGCGCCTAGTTCGCCATGATGACGTTGACCATCTTGAAGATGGGCAGATACATCGCTACGACCATCGTTCCCACCATGCCGCCCATAAAGACGATCATCACCGGCTCAATGATGGACGTCAGTCCATCCACTGCCGTGTCAACTTCTTCTTCATAGAAGTCGGCGATCTTATCGAGCATATTATCCAACGCACCGGTGTCTTCACCGATCGAGATCATCTGTACAACCATCGGCGGGAAAACTCCGCTCTTGCGGAGGGGCTCGGCGATAGTCTGTCCCTCACGGATACTGGCACGGGTATTCATGATGGCGTCATGGACCACACGGTTTCCGGATGTCTTCGCCGTAATCTTGAGACCGTCCAGGATGGGAACACCGCTCGAGATGAGTGTCCCGAGTGTCCGGGTGAAGCGGGCTACCGCGGCCTTCCGAATGATATTGCCGATCGCCGGAATCTTCAGAAGAAATGCATCTGTCTTCAGTCTTCCGTTCGAGGTGGCCCTGTATTTCTTGAACAGGAAAATCGCTCCGGTGATGATCCCGGTTAGCAGCCACCACTTCGTTCGCAGAAAATTACTCATCACCATCACGATCCGCGTGGGTAGCGGCAGTGTCCCCCCGAAATCAGAGAATAGCTTGGCAAACGTGGGGATCACGAAGATGAGCAGAAACGCAGTCGCCATCAAAGCGACGGTGAGGACGACCGACGGATACATCATGGCGGTCTGCACCTTGCGCTTCAGGGCATCCAGTTTTTCCAGGAACGTAGAGAGCCGGAGAAGAATCACATCGAGGATTCCGCCGAGTTCCCCCGCTTCCACCATGGACACATAGAGACCGGGAAATACGTTCGGATGCTTGGCAAGTCCCTCTGCGAGCGTGGAGCCGGATTCCACATCTTTGGTGATCTGGGCGATCACATCGCGGAACATATCCTTCGACACCTGCTTGGAAAGCGTATCCAGGCACTGGATGATCGGCAGGCCGGCATTGATCATGGTGGCGAACTGGCGCGTGAAGATCGCAAGATCATGCGTCTTCACCGTTCCCCTCATCTTTTTCTTCTTTCTTGCCTTGCGCTCGACGATCCGCGACGTAATAATTCGGCGCTTCCGCAGGATGTGGTTCAGCTCACCCCGGTTCTCGACCGTGAGTTCACCGCTCACCTTGTCTCCTGTGGCGCTTTTTCCTTGCCACGCGTATGTGACCGACACGATCCCTACCCCCCTAAGCTAGCGTTTGCCGGCGGTGGTGCGCGCCGATTCAGGCTTCCCCCGACTACCGGGCCCCAGCATTGCCTGGGGTCTTCCCATCAGCTGTTCCAGTTCGACGGGATCGGGGCTGTATTCGAGTGCCCCGTCTCTCGTCAGGGCGCGCTTGCGAACGAGATTGAGGAGCGATTGATTCATGGTCTGCATGCCGTACTTCGTACCCGCCTGCATCATTCCGTAGATCTGATGAATTTTTCCTTCCCTGATCACGGCCCGAATCGCCGGTGTGCAGGCCAGGACCTCGGCACACATCACACGGCCCGTACCGTGAGACTTGGGAAGGAGCTGCTGGCAGAGAACTCCTTCGAGCACGAAAGCGAGTTGAGCCTGAATCTGCGATTTCTGGCCGGGGGGGAAAACATCGACAATCCGGTTGATCGATTCGGACGCTGAATTCGTGTGGAGAGTAGCAAGCGCCAGGTGCCCGGTTTCGGCAATCGTCAACGCCGCCTTGATCGTCTCGAGGTCGCGCATCTCACCGATCAGAATGACGTCCGGATCCTGTCGCAGCACATATTTCAGTGCCGCCTGGAAGTTGTCAGTATCCGCACCGACCTCTCGCTGATCGATCGTGGCTGTCTTGTGGTTATGTACGTATTCGATCGGGTCTTCGACCGTCACGATATGCACTGCTTCTTCCTGGTTGATCTTGTCGATGATCGAAGCCAACGTCGTCGATTTCCCGCTTCCCGTCGGTCCGCAGACCAGAATCAAACCCTTCGGCTTCTCAGCCAGCTCCTTGACAATGGGAGGCAAGCCGAGCTCCTCGAACGAGAGAATCTGGAATGGAATCCGCCGGATCGCCACTGACACCGCACCTCTTTGCTGATAGATGTTCGCACGGAACCGGGAAAGCCCCTGGATGCCGAACGAGAGGTCCAGTTCTTTCGTGTTCTCGAATTTCTTCTTCTGTTCTTCTGTCAGAATCGAGTAGGCCAGCTGGGCTGTCATTTCGGCCGTCAGCGGTTCTGACCGGCTCGGGGCGAGTCGTCCATCGATCCGGATCTGAGCCGGCTGCCCGGCGGAAAGATGAAGATCCGATCCATCCCTTTCCAACATCTCTTCCAATAAAACTCTTAATGACGACATTCTTATCTTCTCTCTCTTCCGGAATAAATCGTTACCGATTCAAGCAGCCCGAATATCGAGTGGGCTGCTAAACCGCCGCTGTCTCTCTCAATATCTCCTCGATTGTCGTCATACCCTTCGCGACCTTGCGAATCCCGTCGGCACGAAGCGTGTCCATGCCGTCCTTCTTCGCCTGAGCACGAATGGCTTCTGTCGACACTTTGTCCAGAATCATCTGGGTCAGCGCCGGAGTGACCGGCATCACTTCATAGAGGCCGATCCGACCGGCGTACCCTGAGTCGTTGCAGTATTCACATCCCCTGCCCGCTCGAAACGTAGCGTTCCGTGCGTACTCTGAATCCACGCCGAGCTCCGCGAGAGCCTCCGGGTGGGGATCGATGTTTTCGCCACACTTGTCGCAGACTTTGCGAACCAGTCTCTGCGCCAGGATCAGTCGTACTGAAGAGGCGACGAGAAACGGCTGGAGACCCATATCGATCAGACGATTGATTGTGCTGGGCGCGTCATTCGTGTGAAGTGTCGAAAGCACCAGGTGTCCTGTAAGGGCCGCCTTCACGGCGATCGAACCGGTTTCCAGATCCCGGATCTCACCGACCATGATGATATTCGGATCTTGTCGCAGGAAGGCACGAAGAGCGGAAGCGAAGTTGAGCCCCGCCTGTTCCTTGATTCCGACCTGGTTGATCCCGTGAAGGTTGTACTCCACCGGATCCTCGGCCGTCATGATATTCGTGTCGACGGAATTGAGTGTCGAGAGCGCCGAATAGAGAGTGGTCGTTTTTCCACTGCCGGTAGGACCTGTAACCAGTACCATGCCCCAGGGAGCCCGGATCGCTGCTTCAAATTCCTTCATTCCCTCTTCGGAGAAGCCGAGCTTCTGGAGATCGACGCTCAGGTTCGACTGATCGAGAATACGGAGTACAATTTTTTCTCCGTACAGGGTCGGCAGCGTGGAGACACGAAGATCAATCGTCTTACTCTGTACACGAAGCTTGATATTGCCGTCCTGCGGCAACCGGCGCTCGGCAATGTCCAGCTCCGCCATGATCTTCATCCGCGACGTGACTGCGTTCTTCATTCTGTACGGCGGCCTCATCACTTCGTAAAGTGTGCCATCGATTCGAAAGCGGATGCGGAGCTGCTTTTCGAAGGGCTCAATATGGATGTCGCTCGCTCTCCGGTGCACAGCCTCGGCAATGATGGAGTTGACCAGCTTTACTACCGGTGCGTCGGAGGCATCGTCTCCACCGGTATCTGTCTCCTCCTCCGCTTCGACGACCTCGACATCCTCCTCCTCGAAATCCTTCATCAGGTTTTCGAGCGCTTCGGAGGAACTGTCGTAGTACGTTCCGATCGCTTCCTTGATCCGCGATTCGGGCGCCACAACCGGTTGAACTTCGTATCCGGTCAGGAACTTGATATCCTCTACCGCATAGATGTTGCTCGGATTCGCCATGGCCAGATGGAGAACCCGCCCCTGCCGCCCGACAGGGATCACACTGAACTTGGAAGCGATCTCACTCGGCACGAGTTCGATCACCACCGGGTCCAGCTCAATCGACTCAAGGTCGACCTTGGGCACTTTAAAATGCTGACTTAAGAATCTGAGAATGTCAGGCTCGGAGAGAATTCCCAGCTTGACGATGGAACTGTCGGATGATTCCCCCGACGATTCGCCTTGCTTACGAACCTTCTTCAGTTGATCCGAGCTAATAAGCTCAGCCTCTACCAGAAGTTCGGCCAGATCAAAACTCATTCTTCCCTCGAATCAACCTGCGTTACATGATTGACGGTCAGATAGGGTCGTAGCCTCTCCAGCGTCTTCGGCCCGATCCCCTTGACTGAGAGGAGATCGTCCACGCGTTTGAACGGACCTTCTTCTCCACGTTTCCGCAGAATGAGATCCGCCTTCTTCTCGCCGATCCCCGGGAGCCGGATGAGTTCCTCCGGTCCGCATCGGTTGAGATCGACAATGGGCGTTTCCGGTTCGGACGGGCTTGTCGAGTCCTGGGTCGCGGCCGCTTCCCGAACAGGCACCAATTCGAACTCGGGCAACGGGCGGCTCTTTCGATACCAGTCCGCTACACCTCCGAAGAGAATCAGGAAGCAAATTCCCGCAATGGCCCACCGTTCCCGTGATGTCACGATCGCACCTCCAGGGAGCGATTCGACAGCGTTCGGTGAGCATCCTCTCATCTCAAGGAATCGGCACCGAGGAATGCTGCTAAAGCACTCCAAAATCGAGAGTTGAAATAGTTTCAATCAATTCGGATCGATTCGAATCAACGAGCGCGGATTCCCTCTTAAGAGGCAAACCGGAAAGACCCGATCAGATCAAAGATGATCAATGGTTGGAAAATGGGATAGAACGATCGACCCCTGCAGCAATCCTGAAGGCCTTTTGACAATCCTGGCACGATCCCGACGGGGAATTTTTCCCCTTCCGGTATTTATTTCAGAGCAGATCGTCCCGGCCCGCCTCGGCAAGGCGATCAACAATCAGACGCACATCCTGGGCCCGGTCCCTCGGGCAGACGAGAAGTGCGGTTTCGGTCTCGACAATGATCAAATCTTCCACGCCGATTGTCGCCACCGGCTTCCCTGTGGAATGTACGATGCAACCCCGGCTTTCGACCGAGATATGCTCCCCTACGACCGAATTCCCCGCCTGATCAACAGGAACGAGATCCCCGATCGCCTCCCAGCTCCCCACATCGTTCCAGGGGAAGCGGCCGGGAAGAGCGACGACGTCAGCCGCTTTTTCCATCACGCCGTAATCGATCGATAGAGAAGGAAGTCCGGGATAGATACGTTCGAGAATTGCCGGCAGCCCGGCCCTGTCTGCTTTCCGGAATTCGGCCATCGGAGCGGCCAGCTCCGGAATATGTTGCTCCAGTGCAGCTCGAATCGCCCCGACCCGCCAGAGAAACATTCCACTGTTCCAGAGATAGTTACCGGCCTGCACATAGGACTCCGCGGTCGTTCGATCCGGTTTTTCGACAAATCTTTTCAGACGATTGATTTCCCGCCCCCGGGCAGTCTGGCAGACATCGCCGAGTTCCAGATAACCGTATCCGGTTTCCGGACGGGCCGGTTCGATGCCGATCGTAACGAGCACGGAATCGTCCCGGCACGCTTCGGCGGCTATTCGAAGATGCTCGCGAAACAGTTCTCCGTCCGCAATGTGATGGTCGGCGGGCAGAACCGCCATTACCTCGCCGGCCCCCCAGCGTGCCTCCGAGCAGGCGGCCGCGAGAGCGATACAGGGAGCGGTGTTCCGCCCCACCGGCTCCCCGAGTATGTTCTCCGCGGGAATTCCCGGCAGATCGCGCTTCACACGATCGACAAATGCCGCCCCGGTAACGATGAGGATTTTCTCCAGAGGAATGAGCGGCTCAATACGCTCGACCGTTTCTACAAGGAGGGTCTTTTCGCCCACCAGCGGGAGAAACTGCTTCGGTTCACTTCGTCGGCTCCGAGGCCAGAAGCGCGATCCGGTCCCCCCCGCCATGATTACGGCGATCATACCCCGATCGCCTCGTCATCAACCTCAACGTGTTCCCGGAGCGCAGCCACTACTTCGTCCCGGATCGAGACGAGCGCCTCTTCGGACTTCCCCTCGAAACGAAGGACCAGAACGGGCTGGGTGTTCGACGAACGGATCAACCCCCAGCCTTCATCGAATAGAATTCGCGCTCCGTCAATATCGACGACATCATGGGTTTCTTTGAAGCGGGCGGCCATTTTGTCTACTACATCGAATTTGATCGCATCGGGACAGTCAATTCTGATTTCCGGCGTCGAATGATATCGCGGAATATCGGAAGCGACCGCGGAAAGAGAACGATTCTCCCGGGACATGATCTCCGCCAGACGGCAGGAGGCATAAATCGCGTCGTCATAGCCGTAATAACGATCAGCGAAGAAGATATGCCCGCTCATCTCGCCCGCCATCGGCGCCTTTTCTTCTATTAGCTTGTTTTTCAGATGAGAGTGGCCGGTCTTCCACATCAGCGCCTTCCCCCCCGCGCTCTCGATCGCCTCCACAAGACCCTGTGAACACTTGACATCAAATATAATCGTACCCGGCTTGTCGCTCAAAATCGATTGAGCGAAGACACCTGTCAGGATATCGCCGAAGAGGATATCTCCATTCTCGTCGACTGCGCCGATCCGGTCTGCATCTCCGTCGTAACCGATTCCGAATTCGGCGTCCCCTTCTTTGACCTTTGAGATGAGTGCCTGGATGTATTTCACCACTGTGGGGTCGGGGTGGTGATTGGGAAAGTTTCCGTCGGGTTCCTGAAAGAGCGGCTCTACTTCGCAACCGATCTTCTCGAGAAGCGGGATGGCCACCGGACCGGCCACGCCGTTCCCGCAGTCAACCACTACTTTGACCGGCCGCTCGAGTTTGATTCCCGATGCGACCTCATCGATGTACTCCGGGATGATGTCCATCGTGCGAACTGATCCTTCGCCCGCTGCAAACTTTCCCGACGAGATAATGTCCCTGATCTTACCGATCTCCGCTCCGAAGATCGGTACAGGGCCGTGACAGATCTTGAAGCCGTTGAATTCGGGTGGGTTGTGGCTTCCCGTGATCATGACGCCACCTGCGAAGGAATCGATCCCCCCTCTTGTCACCCCGTAATAGAGGAGTGGCGTAGGGACCATGCCCAGATCGACGCAATCGAAGCCGCACGAATTCAATCCTCTCATGAGTGCGGCGGCGAAGTCATCGGAACTGAGCCGAACGTCCCGCCCTACCATCACTTCACCTTTATAACGCTCTTTCAGATACGTTCCGATACCCCGCCCGATCGTCTCCACACCGTCGAGGGTCAGATCCTTGTCGACCACTCCTCGGATGTCATACTCCCGAAAAATCTCCGGATTCATCATTTCTCCTTCCACGCCGTCAAAACCGCCAGGCGGTCAGATGTAATCATCAAGGTTATCGGGGATGGCCCCTCTGTTCTTCCAGTGTTCATCAAACAGTTGCCGCCCCTCTTCGGGAAGCGCGCGGGAGAGGAGTTCGATCACGCCCTTCAAGTGAGGAAAAAGGACTGACTCCTCTTTGATCGTCCTGCCATAGGGTAGATAAACGGTGGTTACCATCAGAATAAGGCCGATCAAAATTGTACCGATCAGAAGACCGCATACTCCGCCGATCAATCGGTTCACGATTCCCAGAGGACTTCCGGTGACGATCTTGTGGAACAGAACGCCCAGAATCCGAATGACCAGAGCCGCGCCGAGAAATGTAAGAACGAACAACGCGGCGTTCCCGATTTGCGTCTCACCGGAGACGGATGGTATATAGGCGCTCAACTCCATGTGATAGCGGGAAGCGATGACCCAGCCGATGACGACCGAAGCGAGAGAAAAGAGCTCCCGCACAATGCCACGCACGACGCCCCGAACCAGAAAAAGGACCAGAATAATAGCGATCAGAATGTCCAGCAACTGGATCACGGAAAACCCGAGCAAAAGCCTAATCCTCCATACGCCAGAGCAGCCCGAAATAGAGCCTCAAAGTGCCTGAGAGCAGACCTTCAACGTATTCGAGTTGATGGCCCAGAGCCTGTTCGGCCTGGATGAACACGTCAGCTCCATTCACATCCATGGTCGCTCGGCCCCGAAGATAGTGCCAGCTTTCCAGCGGCACGGTCCGGCCCGGTCCCGTCCGATCAGAGCGCCATTCGCCGAGAAGATCTAGACGAGCCAGGGTCTCAATATACGGGACCATTCCCGCCCAGGCAATCCTGCCGCGAAGCAGATGATCGGAATGATACGGAAGCCGGCCCCTGTCTTCGCTGTCCCGTACTTTCGACCACGTATAGGCCCCTTCTATCTCGAAGGGTCCTCTTTCCCCGGTAAAAGAGCATTCCAGTCCGGTAGTACGCTCATCCAGACGGATCCGATTCTCCGTAAATGCATCCGTCGGTATATCGAAGCCCACACCATCCACTTCTCGCCGAAAAATACGGAGCCGATGTTCTCCCGGCCAGGCATGAATCGTCGCGCCCCACTCGGCATGATGAACAATGCCGTCGTTGTCATGGCCGGCCGCAAAGCGCTTCGCAGAAGGAGAGCGGCGTGCGCGGACGAGCCGGACGCTCAATGGGATCGTCCCCCGCCACGTGAGAGTGCCGTCCAGGTTCGTCACGTCATCCCCATCCGATAGAAAACCCTGCAGAACAGTCGCCTCGCCGTCCAGGCGGGAGAGAACCGGCGACCGGATGCCGGCGGCAAGGCCGGTATGCCATGCAGAACGTTTCATCCCCTCCGCGGCCGCTTCACGCTCCTCCAGACGGGCGGAAAGCGTCCACTCTCCCTTTCTCCAGGGGCGGGCACCGCTCAGGAGAACGCCCCGCATTTTCTCCTCGATCTTTCCTTCGATCACTTGAGAACCGAGCATCCCCGTGCTCCCGTCGATCCTGGACTGATAGAGGCGAACCAGGCGCCCCCCGGGACCCTCCCCCTCCAGCCAGACCGTGCGACGTTCGTCGAGTCCTCGGCGAGTGATCGACAGGTTAACCAGCGATTCGCCCGGCTCAAAAAACGCCTGTTCATCCCGATAGATCCGAACGCCCGCCCTTACTCTGTAGTTGGGATTCAGCCGCCAGCCGAGAATTGTGGAAGTACCGAAGCCGTCGTAGCTCTCCAGCACGAAAGAGTCCGCCTGGCGAGTGTCCACGTTCAGATTGACCCACAGACGGGGGCCGAGATCCCTCATGAATCCGAATGAATAGGTGCCGTATCCGTTTTCACCCTGAACCGCACTGATCGTACTCTGAGGGACACCCCCCTCCCATCGCTCCGTTTCGAGCGCCAGAAAGCCGTCGGGAGCCGCCTCCGCCAGATGAGCGAAAAGGCGGGGTGATCCGGCTGCCGCCCGGCTCACTCCCGCCCGGGGGAACGTCTGCAGATTGGGAAGCCCGCTGACGGCGGTCTGACGGGTCTGACCATCCAGTAGTACCAGAGGCCGCCCGGTCCCCCCGTATCGCGCAGTCTCGAAGAAAGCAGGGGGACCGAAGCGGTCGACCCGCATGAACGGGAGAGCGGCGTAGAGATCGCCCCAGGTCCGCATGCCATATTCTCGAAAATCCTCCGTCTTTCTGATCACCGCAAACGGAGATGGTCCGATCGCGGGAGCAGGCATCCATAGAGGGGGCGGTGGCTCCGGATCCTGAATCACGGTAATCGAATCAATCGGTTCGGTAGTGTTTTCAGGTGAAATTATCTCTGCAGAATCAGGTGGGGCGGGGGAAACTGTCGCCAACTGGGCGAATGCGCCCGTAGTCGTGAAAAGGAGGAGGAGGGAGAAGAGAACCGCACCGGCGTGCTTACCGCCAGGCTTTGGCGAGCTTCTGATATCGTTCTTCTGTAAGGCCGAAACGGCCGAAGATTGACGAACGTTTGTAGTCGTATCCGTGATAGTCCGATCCACCTGTGGGGACAAGGCCGAGAGACTCGGCTTGCTGAAGCAGGCGTTCCGCCTGGGGGGGCGTATGTGTCGGATGCCATACCTCCACGCCACCCATTCCGCAGTCGCGCAGCTCCTCCAGGATCCCTTCCACACCTGTCGCGCCCGGATGGGCCACCGAAACGAACGCTCCGGCTTCCCGAAGCAGGCGAATCCCGTCCTGGGGGGTAAGGAAGTTCTTCGGTACTGCGGCGGGCCGGCCGTCACCCAGGTACTTGTCAAACGCCTGGGCCTGGTTACGAACCGATCCGGCCCGCACCATGGCCGCGGCAATATGGGGTCTCGCAATAAGGCCGTTTCGAGTCGATGCGCGGATCTCATCGAGATCCAAAACTATCCCAAGCTCTTTCAGCCGGTCAACCGTTTTCTCCGCCCGAACCAGGCGGAGATGGCGCATTCGTGCGATTTCCTCACCAAGTCGCCGATGTTCGACGTCCACATGGAGACCAAGCAGATGAATCTCATGCAGGCCCTCTGTGGTGGAGAGCTCAATCCCCGGGATGACCTCGACCGGACCGCCTCTCGCCGCCTCTGCAAGAGGCGTGCAGCCGTCGACAGTGTCGTGGTCGGTAAGTGCCAGAACGGAAAGACCGGCGTCCACCGCCCGGGCGATCAGTTCGTTCGGACTCAAGATGCCGTCCGAAAAATTGGTGTGGGTATGGAGATCGGCGTGAATTTTGATCACGGCTTCGGGCACCTTCCGAGGCGCCCGCCCGGTCAGCCGGCAACGCGCGCGATTCGTTCCTTTACGTTCTTGAAGTGAGGATCGAGTTGCTCGACTATTCGGTACTGAGCGAGAGCTTTCTTCGCATTCCCCTGGCGCTCGAACGCGGTTCCCATCAGATAGTAGCCGCCCGCCTCATTCTCGCTCTGATCCTCGATCAGTTCCTCGATGATACGCACGCTCTCTTCGTACCGGCCTAGCTCAATGAGAACCGATGCCCTCATTTCCATGCAGGAAGTGCGAAGATCGGCCGAGGGTAAAGCGGCGTCAAATTCCGACAGCGCCTCTTCGAAGAGCCCCATCTCCTTGTATGACATACCTATATCATAATGGGATTGATAGTCGTTCTCGTCAAGGATCCGCTCGACCCCTTCCTGGAACTCCCTGAGTATCTCGCTAACCGGGACGAAATCCGTGTCTTCGTGAGGCGCCGTGATCGACTCGGGGATTGCGATTTCGCCGACCGGCTTGTTGCTCGGCTCTATCCCGCTCAGAGGTTCAATGGTCGCCTCGATGCCGCTGGCCATCTCCAGGCTCTCCCCTGCAAAGACGTCATCCTCGACAACAGGTTCCTGCCCCATCTCGATCCCGGCTGCCGCGGCGATTTCCTTCGAGATCGCCAGGATTCTATCCGCCTCTTCCACATCGCCGGACGCGTTATAGCCACTCGCAGCCGCTTCGAACTCGAGCATCGCTTCGTCATTGGCACCGATGGCGTGCAGGAGTTGTCCCATCTTTTCCCGGACGGCAGGATCGTCGGGCAGAATCTCCCGGACCCGTACCGAGGCCTCGACTACTGCTTCCAGATCCCCTCTCTTCGCCACTGAAGAGGCAAAGAGCAGGTAATGATTGACCGCCTCGCGGGCAAGGCCCTGGGAGTGGAAGAGGCCGCCGAGCTGCTGCAGCACTTCGAGCCGGTCCCTGTCTTGTCTGAGCGCCTTTCGACAGATGCCGATTGCATTGGCGTAGAGCCCCTCACCAGCGTACGTTTCGATCGCCTTTTCATACCAGATGTATGCTTCCTCCGTCTCCCCTTTCTTCTGATAGAGGTCACCAAGGAGGTTAAAGGCAATAGGCGGAGGGTGTTCCAGAGATTGAAGCTGCTTGTATTCTGAAGCAGCCGCCTCCCAGTCACCCCTCTTCTCGAGTTCGCGGGCCTTCTTAAGGACTTCAGATACCGAAGCCAAGAACGGTCTCCTTGTGGAGGACGAAATGCAGATTGGGCGCAGTCAGATTGAGCCGTGCCACTAAGGTGAATTTCGGCATGGAAGCCCCGGAACTTGACCCGGAGAATCAATGAACATTGTCGCGGGGACCTGGATCGGTCAGCCGGCGGTGACCGCCACACGGCCATTCTTGATGACCGTTTCGACCAGATTAGAACCAAATCGATACGGAATGGAGAAGGGATGGGAAGATGAGATCAAAATGCAATCCGCTTTCTTCCCGGGCTCCAGAGTTCCGACATGGTCGAGAACACCGATGGCGGCCGCGGAATTGCGGGTGGCCCCCAGAAGAGCCTCGGGAACCGTCATTCGCAGAAGGGAACAGGCAAGGGAAATGACTGACGGCATGGATTCCGTGTAGGAGCTTCCCGGATTGCAATCCGTGGCGAGAGCCATCGGCTGTCCGTGACGGCGGAACTTTGGAGGATCGGCCCATCCCGGACGGGCGAGGCCGATCGTGGTACCGGGGAGAAAAATAGCGATCACTCCGGCGGCAGCCATCGCTTCGACCCCTTGATCGGTCACGACGAGCAGGTGGTCGGCGCTGATCGCCCCTACCTCGGCCGCGAGCTCTCCTCCTCCCATGGGAACGAATTCCTCCGCGTGTAATTTAGGTATCAATCCATGCTTCTTCCCCGCTTCGAAAATCGCGCGGGATTGTTCGACATCGAAATAACCCTCTTCGCAGAAGACGTCACAGAATCGGGCGAGAGGGGCCATCGCCGGGATCATCTCCTCGATGACAAGACGGACATAGTCATCTTTCCGGCCGTCGTACTCGGGGGGGATGTCGTGTGCGCCGAGAAAAGTGGTGACAACGTCGATGGGATGATCCTGGTGCAGGCGGTCCATGATCTCGAGCGCACGCCGTTCGTGTGTCGTCGAGAGTCCGTAGCCGCTCTTCCCCTCCACAGTAGTAGTGCCGTTCGCGAGAAAAGTGTCGAGCCTGCGGCGGCCGGTCTCGAAGAGAGTCTCGTCGCTCGCCTCCCGGAAAGAACGAACTGTCGAGCGAATGCCTCCCCCGCGCCGGCGTATTTCCTGGTAGTCCACGCCTGCCACGCGCATCGCGTATTCTTCATCCCGAATTCCGGCAAACAGGAAATGGGTGTGGGGGTCGACAAAGCCGGGGAGGAGACAGCGGCCGCCTCCCTCGAGAACTACGGCGCCGGGCGCAGGATCATAGGACGCTTCGATCTCGCTCGTTACGCCGACAGCAAGAATTTCGTCCGCAAGAGCGACGAGCGCGCCGTTTTCGATCATCCCGAGATCCGCTTCCGTCGGATTTGCGATCGGGCCGGGTTCCCCCCCGTTCATCGTCGCAATACGGTCGACATTTCGAATCAGAAGATCGTATGTCCCTTTCGAGCTCACCCGTTATCCCCTTCTCTCATGGGAATGCGAATACCCTTCTCGCGGGCCACGGCGATCGCATCTTCGTATCCGGCGTCGGCATGCCTGGCCACTCCGGTTCCCGGATCGCAGGTCAGCACCAATCGGAGCGCCTTCTCCGCCCGCTTGGTCCCGTCGGCGACAATCACCATACCGGCATGCACGGAATACCCGATCCCGACACCCCCTCCATGATGAACGGAGACCCACGATGCGCCGGAGACAGCGTTCAGAAGAGCGTTCAGGATCGGCCAGTCTGCGATCGCGTCGGACCCGTCTTTCATCCCTTCTGTCTCTCGATAAGGAGAGGCGACCGACCCCGTGTCCAGATGATCACGACCGATCACGATCGGCGCGGATATCGTCCCCTTCCGCACAGCATGATTGATTTTGTCACCGAGAAGCGCTCGCTCGCCGTAACCGAGCCAGCAGATTCTTGCGGGTAGCCCTTGAAATTCAATTTTTTCGGCCGCCATTCGGATCCATCGAGCAAGCGGTTCGTCGTCAGGGAAAGTTTCGAGAACCAGTCGATCAGTGACGTGAATGTCCGCCGGAGCACCGGAGAGCGCCACCCAACGGAACGGTCCTTTTCCTTCGCAAAAGAGAGGGCGCACATAGGCGGGTACGAAGCCCGGGAAGTCGAATGCATTCTCTACGCCATACTCTTTAGCGAATGCCCGGATGTTGTTGCCGTAGTCGAATGTTACCGCCCCTTTTTTCTGCAGAGCGAGCATCCCTTCTACATGGGCGGCGACAGACGCGCCGGAGCGGCGCACATATTCTTCCGGGTCGGAATCGCGGAGAGCGATCGCGTCATCGAGAGACATACCGTTCGGCACGTAGCCGTTCAGTAGATCGTGGGCGGAGGTCTGATCGGTCAGAACATCGGGCACGAAACCGCGGCGAACCAGTTCGGGGATCACATCCGCGCAGTTTCCGAGCAGAGCGACCGATCGTGCCTCTCGGCTTTCTTTGTATCCCGTGACAAGGCGAAGTGCCTCGTCGAGACTGTCAGTCCACTCGTCGCAGAACCGCATATCCACACGCCGCTTGATCCTCGTCGGATCGACTTCGATCGCCAGGCAGACCCCGCCGGCCATGGTGATGGCGAGAGGCTGGGCGCCTCCCATTCCACCGAGTCCTCCCGTCACGACGAGTCTCCCGCCGAGATCGCCTTGAAACTCCTGACGGGCCAGTTCGGCCATCGTTTCGTATGTACCCTGGATGATCCCCTGGGTACCGATGTAGATCCAGGAACCAGCCGTCATCTGGCCGTACATGGTCAGCCCCAGTTTTTCGAGGCGCCGGAACTCGTCCCAGTTGCCCCACGCGGGAACGAGCATGGCATTCGAAATGAGCACGCGGGGCGCTTCCGGAGTGGTCCGAAAGATGCCGACCGGCTTGCCCGATTGCACCAAAAGCGTCTCATCATCCTCGAGGGCTTTCAGACTGCGAAGTATGGCGCGGAACGCTTCGGGATTTCTAGCCGCTTTACCCGTTCCTCCATAGACAATGAGCTCATCCGGCCGCTCGGCGACATCGGGATCGAGGTTGTTCTGAATCATGCGGTAAGCTGCTTCCTGCACCCACCCCTTGCACGTGAGCTTCGATCCCCTCGGAGCGCGAACCGTTTCGGTCAGTTTCATCTTTTGTGTCTCCTACAAATCATGAATGCCGGCGGCCCGTACGATTTCACCTGTACTCATCTTCGCGAGCAATCGGTCCAGATCGGGTGACAAGGATCGGTCCCCGTCAAGAGGGGGAACGACTTCACGGATGACGGCCATCGCCGCTTCGAGAGGTTCGCTCGAACGATCAGGTCTCAAGTATTCTATGCCCTGGGCGGCAGCGAGCATTTCGATCGCCACCGTTCGCTCCACATGCCCCACGATCTGAAGAGCCTTTCTTGCCCCATGAAATCCCATGCTGACATGGTCTTCCTGATTGCCGGAAGTGGGGATCGAGTCGGTAGACGACGGATGAGCGAGGAGTTTGCACTCCGCCACAAGAGCCGCGGCCGTGTAGTGAGCGATCATGTAGCCCGACTCCAGACCGGGATTCCCGGCGAGATACGCCGGCAGTCCGGAGAGCTTGGGGTCGACAAGCCGGGCCACTCGTCGTTCGGCGATACTCGCCACTTCAGTGAGAACGATGGATGTGAAGTCTGCGGAGAAGGCGACCGGTTCACCATGAAAGTTGCCACCTGAAATAATATCCCCTTCATCGGGGAAGCAAAGTGGATTTCCCGTAGCCGAATTCAGTTCCCTCTCGACAACCTCACTCTCTCGATCGAGAACATCCTGAACGGCGCCGAGAACAGTCGGGGCGCATCGAACCGAATAGGCATCCTGCACCTTGCCGCACTCCGCATGGGACTTCAGGATCTCACTCCCCTTCATGAGTGCCCGAAGACGGGCCGCTACGGCCATCCCCCCTGGATGGGGGCGGGCCGCATGGAGTCTCTCGTCCCACGCAGCGGTCGTACCGAGAAGCGCTTCCGTGGAGAGTGCCGCTGCGATTTCCGCATGGGCCAGTACGTTTCGCGCCTTTCCGAGGGCGACCGACAGGAGACCTGTGATCCCCTGGGTGCCGTTGATCAGGCCGAGTCCCTCTTTCGGTCCCAGAACGACGGGAGCGAGCCCCGCTTTTGCAAGCGCTTCGGCGGCGGGCATGATACCGCCGTTCGATCGAACCGTCCCCTCCCCGACGAGGGGGAGCGAAAGATGAGCGAGCTGCGCAAGATCACCACTCGCCCCGAGCGAACCGATTCCCGGAATGACCGGCAGAATGTCTTTTTCAATCAATTTGACGAGGAGCTCGATCACTTCCCAGCGGACACCGTCCAAGCCGATCAGAAGGGCGTTTGCCTTGGCAAGCAGTATGGCCCTCACCTCATGGGCACCCAGTTCATCCCCGGTCGCCGTTGCATGGCTTCGAATCAGATTAAGCTGAAGTGCCGCCAGATCGTCTTCGCCGATCGAGACATGAGCAAGCTCGCCGAAACCGGTATCGACGCCGTAAACCACACGCTTCTCATCCAGCGCCTTCGCAACTGTTTCCACGCCGCGATCGACCCGGTTACGGGCACCTCCATCGATAACTACGGTCCGCTCTCTCGCCGCGACGCCGGCCACCTCTCGAATCGTCAGACTTTCCCCATTCAGGCGGACAGCTTTCATCAGTTCTCCTTGAGCATGCGGAGGAGTTCATCTTCGTCGATCACCCGAATACTGAGCTTCTCAGCCTTGGCCAGTTTAGAACCAGCCGATTCTCCGGCCACAATATAGTCTGCCCTCGCGCTTACAGCCGAAACGACCTTGCCTCCCGCCCTTTCAATCAGGCGGCGTGCCTCATTTCGCTTCAGAGAGGGGAATGTACCGGTCAGAACGAACTTCATCCCTTCCAGGCCACCCGCCTCTCGCTCCTCCATGGGAGCGGGAGTGACTCCTGCCCCGACAAGCCCCCGGACAAGCTGTTCCCCTTCCCCGCTGTTGGCGAAGTGTACCACCGAGGCGGCGATTACGGGGCCCACCGCATCGATCTCGGCAAGCTCTTCTTCCGAGATCCTGAACAGGCCATCCACGGTCCCGAGATGTTCGGCGATCACGCTCGCCACGGTGCGTCCAACGTGGCGGATCCCGAGCGCGAAAAGAAACCGATCGAGTGATCGTTTTTTGCTCGCCTCGATCGACGCCAGAAGGTTGGATGCGGATTTCTCGCCCAGACGTTCGAGCCCGGCGAGACTCTCCTGATCGAGTTTGTATAGATCAGGGAGAGCGGCAGCGAGCCTGTTCTTGACGAGCCCGTCGACCACCTTGGAACCGAGGCCTTCGATGTCCATGGCGTTTCGGGACGCATAATGAAGCATCCGTCCTCTGATCTGGGCAGGACACGTGAGGTTTTCACAGCGATACACAACCTCATCCGTCTCTTTCGCGAGAGGAGACCCACAGACCGGGCAAGTCCGAGGAAAGACGAATCGTCTGGCCCCTCTCTTTCGCTCTTCCAGAACGACACTCACCACCCGGGGGATGATGTCACCGCTCTTCTCCATCCAGACCGTATCGCCTACCCGAATATCCCGCCGCTGAATCTCTTCCTGATTGTGGAGAGTCGCACGCCGGACGGTCGTCCCGGCAAGCCCGACCGGATCGACATGTGCCACGGGCGTGACAGCACCTGTCCGCCCGACCTGGAGCGTAATCTCCCGAATAACAGTCGTTTTTCTCTCGGCCGGGAACTTGTACGCAATTCCCCAGCGGGGACTCTTCGATGTTCGTCCGAGTGCCGCGTAAAGATCGAACCGGTTCACCTTGACAACCACACCGTCAACACCGAACGGCAGGTCGTTCCGGCGATCCTGAAGCGAAAGACAGGCTTTGACCACTTCGTCGATTCCGTTACAGAACTCCGTATGTTTCGTAACAAGGAAACCGGCATCTCGGAGGAACTGCAGCGCGTCCATCTGTGTGGCAATACCGTGCGCTTCAGGTAATACCAATTGAAACGCGAAATACATGAGCGGGCGGCGGGCAACAGCGCGCGAGTCGAGCATTTTGAGTGACCCCGCGGTGGCATTTCTAGGATTGGCGAAGAGCTTCTCACCCGCTCTTTCCTGCACCTCATTCATGGCGGCCAGGCCGGTGAGGGTCAGATAGGCTTCGCCGCGCACTTCGAGAACCGGCGCCGATCGAGCCTCCCCCGTGAGTGTCACGGGTATCGACTCGATTGTCTTCGCGTTATCGGTGATGTCATCGCCCCGCCTGCCGTCCCCGCGGGTGGCCGCCCGCACCAACCGCCCCTTCTGGTAAGTGAGGGCGACCGCGACCCCATCCAGTTTCAATTCCGCCGTGTATTCCAGTGTCTCCCGATCGAGCAGCCTTCGGATTCTCTCGTCGAACTTACGAAGTTCTTCGGCCGAGTATGTGTTATCGAGTGAGAGCATCGCTTCGGAATGTGTGACTGTGACGAACCCCTCGGATACGGCGCCTCCGATCCGGCCGGTCGGGGAATCATCCGTCTCGAGTCCGGGATGGGCTTTTTCCAGCGCGATCAACTCGGCCAGGAGGTCGTCGTACTCACGGTCGGTAATCACAGGAGCAGCCTCGACGTGATAACGGCGGTTATGCTCGCGGATCTCCCGGCGAAGCTGTTCTGCTCTGGCTTGCGCTGTTCTGGGTACAGGCACTTCTCTACGGATCTCCTGATCAAGGGTGGTCCGATCCCGAACGTCATACATTATTTTACTGTATAGAGGGAATGCGGAGTAGGACCGATTAGGGCGGGCCCTTCAGATTCTTCGTTCGAGTTCGACCTCGTCACGAAGCGGGATTCCGCCAAGCCCTGTCAGCGGAATATCTGGCTTGATCTTACGGGACTCCCGAAGAGAGTTCACATGAATCGCGGCGATCGTGAATCCCCGACGTTGATAGAAGCCGAGGGCGGGAAGATTGTCGTTCGTGGTCACGAGCCAGACACGGACGCAACCACTCGTTCGGGCGACCGCGCTCACTGAATCGAGAAGGGCCGTACCAATCCCCCTCCGTTCGAACGAGCTGTTCAGTGATGTAACCTCGCACCCCCCGCCATCGATCCTGTATGTGATCAGCCCGGCACACCCGCTCCCGGTATCCGCCACAAACGAGGAGAGAGAGAGCAGATCGTGAAGCCTCCCCCGGGAGACCATTTCAGTCGATCCCCACCATCGCTTGACCGCGTATGTAATCCAGTCCCGATCGGCTTCGGTCGCCTGTCGGATTCTATAACTTCTGTCCACTATCCGGCCTCGCCCGTGAAGTTTGATTTTCTTCCGCGCCGACCAATGCAAATGCCGGTGATCAGCAGTCCCGACAGGGTGGCCAGAACACCCCACCTGAAGTGGGGAGGTTCATAGCTCATCATCACTTCGTGACGGCCCGGCGGAACCACAACCCCTCGGATCAGGCCGAAGACGGAAAGGATCGGAGCCGGAGAGCCGTCGATCTCCGCTTTCCAACCAGGGCTGTAGGTGTCGGCCACTACGAGAAGTTGCTCGCCGACGGATTCCGTTTCCATGAGCATCCGATTCCAGGAATCCGATAGAAGACGGACAGCGCCGGGGAAGGAGTTTGAATCGCCTACTTCACCCTCCCCCACCCAGTACGCCTCCCTGCCTGGAACGAACGCGCCCTCCACGAGGATCTTTCGAACCGTTTCTTCATCCATGCCGGTTCCGTGAGGAACCATGCGGGCCCGGGGAAGAGCCTCCCCGTTCTCCCAGCGTCGGAACCCCTTCCTCCCCTTCAAATCCCACCCACTTGCGGTTACGGCCTGGAGCCTGCCCACCGTCTGGGGAAGTGCCGTTACCGCCGCCCGAACGGAGAGGAGGTCGAGGATCGGATGTCCCAGGCTCGACTTATCGTTGGGTGCCAGAATTCTCTTCCCTGACCACATCCCATTGGAGTACATGTCCTTCTCCAGACAGGCCTGCAGCGCCTCACCCACGGTTCTTTCCGACAGAGCGTTATACCCCTGAGCATCCCGCAGATGAAACGGGACATTGGTTGAGGGGGGAAGTACGCTGGAGAAATGGTAGTACCCTCCCACGTTTCTTTTGAAACGGATCAGCCGACCTCCCCCCTGCTCCCCCTCATTCAATGACGCTCGAAGGGCACGAATCGAATCTGTCTCTTCATAGACCGCCGTTCTCTCTTTCGTCCCGCCATAGGGGATCCCGAATTGAAAGAGCTGCAAGACGGTGAGAAGAAACGGGATGACCAGGAGAGGAAGTCTCATGGGAAGAAGAAAGGCCGCCACCACGGAAATTCCGCCGTAGAGAGCGGCTAGCCGGGTCTTCTGAATCATTTCACCAAACTGCTCGGGGGAAATCGATGCAGGTGGGGGGAGTGCCTTATAGGAACCGAGATAGTAAGGGGCATACGGAGCATAGCGCTCCACCCACGCGACACCGCCTGCAATCAGCAGGAGACAGATCAGGCCGAACAGACGAGAGGCGCGGCCTCGAACTCTGGCGAGGTGGGCCGCCCCTAGTCCGGCTAGTATGAACTGAGCGAAAATCAAGAACAGGCCCGCCCTGTCTATGCGGGAAAATCGGAAACCGGGCAAGTGATCGTAGGCGAACCGGCTTAACGGCGTGCCGAAAGCGAGCGCGGCGAAGAGGAGAAGGATTACGGTAACCGGTAACGCCCTCCGCCATGACCCCTTCGCCACCGCTCCCCAGAGCGCAAGAAAAACGAGGGGGGTTCCCGCGAACAGTGCGCTGAACGAGATTCTAAGAAAGTGGCTGTTTCCACGGGGAAACAGGTTCGACCAAGAAGTGTAATTAAGAGAAGTCCCCAGAAAGTCGGGCACCAGCATACGAAGGGCGTCAACAGGGTGGAAGGCGCCGGATAGTATCGTGGCGTAAGAGAACGAGGTCCGGGCTGAGCGGGCGGCGAGCCCGGCCGTCGGGATCAGCTGAACGGATGCCAGAAGAAGCGCCAATGCCGCTGCGAGGGCGAGCCCCACCACCAGACTCCCGACTCCCCACTCAGGGCGTTTCCCGAATCCTCCCGGCAGGACCCGAAAGATCACAAAGAGAACGGCGGCATAAAATGTATGAATCGCGATCTGCGGCTGACCCGCAAGAAAAAGGAGAGCCCAGGCGAGAGAGAGTAAGGCGATTCTCCTTGCCGTCACTCCGGAGAAAAGATTTTCTGTGGCGAGAAACACCCAGGGAACCCAGGACGCCGTGGCGAGAAATGTGGGGAGCCCCAGATTCTTGACGAAGTACTCGTTCAATACAAATGCGATCCCTCCCCCCCAGGCTATCGGTCCTGGCACACCGAGCCTTCGCATCAGCAGAAAGATCCCGATCCCTCCCCATGCCATATGAAAGAAGAGGAAAGGGGGGAACTGGTCGATCGGATCAAGGGGAAGCAGGAGCCAGTTCACCGGATAGAAAACGCCCGCCTGAATGTCAGCCAGAAACGGCGTGCCGCAGAAAGAATAGGGATTCCAGAATGGCCACTCCTTCTTCTCCCACGCCTCCGCCAGTATCACCCGGCGGGGGTAATACGACAGACAGAAGTCCGGGTTGAATCCGGGATTCTGAACTGAGCCGGCCGGGACCGACTCCGCCCACGGATTCCAGTTTGTCTTACTGGAGGTCCAGATCACTTTGCTGGTAAACAGGGAAGATGCTAGAAACGCGGCGGCCATCAGGACAATTCCGGCAACCGGCAGAGTCGTTCCTAAAATGGAGTGGTTACGATCCATCATGGGAAGAACCGGGACCCGCCTCTCAGACCACAAGGGAACATTGCCCCAACCCGAAACAGATGTTTTCTCGGTGCCATGCCGTAGGCCATGGTAGCACCTCCATTCGTGGAATACTCCTGCGATCACAAAACGCTTGCCTGCCCACTCAGAAAGCGCCTCCCGCACTCACATGGATTTTACCTTCCTGAAACGAGTCCCCTTCTCCCAGCCCGTAGTCGATTCCAAGAAGCCCGGCGGCCGTTTCGATCCGTAACCCGACGCCGAAACCGTTTTTCCATGTTTCTTTGGTTCGGAGGGTCTCCGCTTCCGGTATTCGCGCGAATATGTAACCGCTATCATGGAAAAGAAACACCCGCGATTGCACGCCGAGAAGATACCGGAGTTCGAACCTCGACCATCCGATCCGCGAACCCCTGAATCGATCTTCATCGTATCCACGGAGTGTGTGCGCACCGCCGAGATAGAACTGATCGTAGTCGGGAATGAAAGAGGCATCGCTGAATCGGACCAACGTGTTCAATTCAAAGGCGAGAACGCTGTTTCTCGAAACCCGCCGATACACACCGAACCCGGCATCAATCGTGGATTGACGGATTCGCTCTTTCCGAATGCCCCTCTCCTCGTCTCCTTCGATGTCCCTTTCCGCATAACCGGGGGCAAAGCGGAAGTAGAGCCCGGCCGACGGATTTCCCGGCCGGTCTCTCCCATCGTAGACGATTCCCATCGTGCCCCACGTCTTACCGCTTCTAGGAACGAGGCTCCGGTCTCCGCGAGGTCTCATCGTTTCAGTACCGATAAGAAACGAAGCGGTCACCCGGCGGGAGAGATCGAGATCGATCGTACCGCTGGCCGCCGCGCGCCGGTAGGTGGAATCACGAAGTTCCTGCTCACCGGCCACGCCAATTCCGAAGGGGGTCCCGAAAACCCATGGCTCCCGGTAGGAAACACTGGTGCTTCTCGTCTCAGGGGAGATGCGCTCCCAATGCGCTTCCCCTCGACGGGCTGTCCCGAGGATGTTGGGAAACGACACGTCGAAAAAGCCGCTGATAACCGGATCCTCTCCATCCGGGCCGGGGGCGAAACCGATCACACCGACCACCCGATTCGCTTGCGCCTCTTCCACCTCCAGTTGAACGACAGCACGTTTCTCTTTCCAGTCGATACTCGTCAGGGGCGGGAGAACCTTCCGGAAGAGTCCGGAGCGAAGGAGCCTTTCCGGGACAGCATCAACCGCGCTCTGATCGTAGAGTTCGCCCATTCGCAGCCCCGCCAGTCGTTCCACCGTTCGCCGCCTGGTCGAGCGATTACCTGTCACTCGAAGACCTCCCATAGTGAGGGGCGGCCCTTCTACAATGTGAAGTGAAAGCCGGAATCCTTCCGGTTCCTGTTCACGGCTAATACCGGTGACGAGAACGCGGGAAAACGGATGTCCCGTGCGGGCGTAGATTCCGAGAAGCCGATCGAGATCACGAATCAGGGATTCGGGCTCGAGATGGCGCCCGGTTCTGGTCTCCATCCCGTCTCTGATATCGGCTTCCGATATTGACGACGCCCCTTCGATCTCCAGCACCACGAGAGGGAGATAGGCTCCCTCAACTATCGAAACCGAAACGGCGATCCCGCCCCCTTCCTCCTGATCGGTTCGCACAGTGATGGATGCTTCCGGGTACCCCCGGCGAGCATATTCCAGGAGAAGACCTTTCACCGCCTCTTCCTCTCCCCCCTGCACCCACTCTTCTTTCCTGACCCAACCAAGAAGATCGCCGACCTTTTCTTGCGACATCAGGCGGTTCCCCACGACCTCGATCCGAACGATCCTCTCCCCGGAGTCTGCCATCGCTCGATTCGGCAGGCCTGTCCAACCGATGAGCATGGCAACCAGGACAACGATCGATTTACCCCATACTCCCATTTAGAAGAACGCCCTCATTTCCGCCCGGAATCGATGCTCCGCCGACTTCCCTTTCAGATTGTCACCGACATAGGATATCGAAGAACGAAGGACCTGATTCCATTCGTATGCAAACTGGGAGCGCCACCGAATGCCCTCTTTCCGGCTCCGCAGAAACGACGCACTCCGGTCAAGTTCTTCGGAGAGAAACTGAGTCCATGACAGATTGGCGTCCAGCCTTCCTCTTCTGGATAGATTCACCGTAGCTTCCGGGGCGAGTCGTATTGATTCTATTCGGTCTACCCGCACATTTTCCTGCTCCACACGGTAGGCCACGGGCAAACGGAATCTCCATCGTGGATCGGGCTGGTAGACGATCGATCCCTCACCATCGTCGCTGACAAGATCGACTGCGCGGTCGTCATTGGCCCACTCTTCCTCGAGGCGTCGGTTCCACTCCAACTCACCGGTGAAGCGGTCACCCAGCGGAACCTTGCCCCGAACGAGAATCGTGTGGATCAGATCTTCCCGCCTGGTGTTTTCGAAGTCATTCCGTTCCCGGTCTTCTCTCTGCCAACGGATCTGCACGCTGCCGCTCGTCTCCCGGTCGGTCCACCGGAATTCCTGACGGATAAGAATCGTCCCTTCCAACGTAGTGGCGTCTCGCTGAAATGCCCGCGGATTGAGGAGCAGAAGATCTGAACGATCGGTCGTATTCGAGAGCTCTCGTGCCCGCAGGAAGGTATCGAACCGCAGTCCCTCCCAGAATCGGCCCAGCTCGCTCCCTCTCCGTCTTCGGGGCTCCAGTCGAATGCTACCGCTCACCTCGAGGTCGACGACCGCTTCCGGGTCCCGTTCCACGAGGATCAGGTTATGTGTCCCTTCGTCGGGGAAAAAGTTACCGAGACTATCGTAATCCGCCTCCGCCTCCGGGTCTGTCGGTCGGCGGAAGACGCGTTCGATCCGGCGCCGCTCTTCGGAACTGACCTGGTAGTTCCAAGTCCCTCGTAGCGCCCCTCCGAATCCCCCATGTCTCACGGAAACACGGCCGAGATCACTCGACTCGTTCCCCCGGTCCGCCTGTCCGCTGTAATCAATCGCACGATGACGATACAGCCCTTCGAGGGAGACCGCACTCCGCCATCGGAGGCGGAGTTCTTCCGTCTGACCTTCGTACCAGGGGGCCCAGTCCGAAGCGACGGAATCGACGAAGTCACGATCCTCGAACAGAACGCCGAACTCGGTCTCGAACGCCCCACCCTCGTCTATCAGGAGACCGACTCGTTCCCCTTCCGAGCGAACACCGCTGATCAAACTCCCGGCTCGTTCGAACGCCCTCTCCTCGGTCGAGCGGTTTGCTATTGGTTTAAACCGTCCCACTCTCACCCAGCCATCTACCTGGCGGATGGTCGTCGTCCCGTCCACTCCCGATGCACTATCATCATGAGTGGAGACGCGCTCCTCCCGGTACCGGAGGGAATGTCGAGACTCGCCCGCCCACGATCCTCCCCCGCTCCAGCGATCCGCGTCGAAGAACCCTCTCTCCAGGAACCCTCCCTCTCCCCAGACCTGTAATGCTGTGAGAGAAAGTTTTCGGTTCCAGCGAAGAGAGGCTTCTCCCATCGTCTCTCCTTCTGCAACAGACAATGCCTCGCCGATTCCGAGGCGGTCACTCTCTGTTCTTTCCTGAGTGAGGACGGAACGAAGAGCGGGGGTCATCCACTTTGCGTCTCGATGGGGATTTCGTGAGCGGCCGAGAGTCTGGAAGTGATCCCCCACATGGCGGAGGGTCGCATCCAGACTCACTTTGCCGTATACCCCATCTCCCCATGGAGCTACCGGAGCGAGATGCAGTTCCGCTTTCGCACCGGTGCCGCTGTTGTCATCGTCATCAATTGAAGAGAGCACATTTTCATCCCGGTCGGACCAGGCGAGCTCGCCTCCGATTCGAAGAGCCGGCAAGGGGCGCGCCTCACCCCGCAACGCAAACAGGTCGTGTGAGGACGGAAGGGGGAGAAGTATGATCGGCTCATAGTCCCCCGCCCCCGCTCCGACGAATCGGAATGATTCGACAGCCCACGCCGGATCGATCTCCTTGACATACGAACCGTCTCCCATCCCTTTGACCCGAAACGTGACTCGAAACTCTCCCCGCCCCGGACCGGCGAATACGAAATGGCCACCCGTCGTGTCGTAATCCCCTCCCTCTTCCACGACGCGGGCACTCGGCACGAACGCACGTCTGTCGCCGGAAGCGGCGAGCGAATCGAGATCTTCCTCATTCAGCGTAAAGGCTTCCGGGCTGTTATCGTCGTCCCGCTCCGATAGTAGAGTTCCGCCGAAGCGAAAGCGACCGTCCCCGGTCCGGAGTTCGAATCGATTAGTAAAAAAACTTCGTTTGTACTCTTCTCCGGAAACCTGAAAATCAGCGGCGAGCCTCGTTTCGGAATGAACCGGTCTTGATGGAGTGAGTGTGATCGTTCCCCGGTCGTAGTCGATCACATAGTCGTTCTCTTCACCCCGAACGAGTCTTTCCCCTTCGAGCCAGATCGTCTCGCTCCCTGCGATCACGACAAGGCTGCCGTCCGGCTCGAATAGCTCGTATGGTCCCTGCTTACCCTCCGCACCGCGGATTTCGATGGAGAGAAACTCCCCTCTCGCCGCTCCGCCCGAAACTTCGAAATCGAAATGCTCTCGCTTGTAACGACCGAGAGCCCCCTGAAGAACTCTTTCGTACGCTCCGAATTCCGATTGATCGAATTGAACCGTGTAGTCACCGAGAGTCGCCTCCGCCGTAGGTGACTCGATTCGAATCAGCACTTCATCAAGCTCTTCGAGTCGTTCGGATCGGCCGTCCGGCTGGAAGGGAAGATTCTCATCCGAAAGCCGTGCGGTCACTTTGATGTCAGGCGTCAGATTGCCGTTCACGCTCACCCGTAGTGCCTGCTCGAGCTTCAACTCCTGACCGGAGCCGATGAGAACGGCGAAGGATTTGCTCCCCCCTACACGGAGCGACCCCCGATCGAGGGGACCTGACATTTGCAGGAAAGGCGAAACGTGTTCCAGGACAGCCAGTTTGTCATCGCCCGCCATGCGAAGGCGATGGAGAAACCGCTCGGCCGGAAGTTCGAGGGGGAAGTAGCGGTACAGGACATACACAGTGTCGGCCGGTGAGAGGGACTGGGAGAAAGTGACCTCTCCAAGGTCTCTGCGGAGCCAATAGTCTTCCTCGGAAACGAGTGTGATACCCCGTAAAGTCAGATGCTCCGTAGAAAACAAAATCGTCCGATGGGGAAGGGGATAGGGACCGGTCCTGCTCTCGCCGATAATCGTGGCCGACCCATCGCCCAGACGATAGGTTCGAGGGGAGACGTTATCGCCCGACGCAGCGTTGTGATTTCCGATCAGAAGGAGCGCAGAAAGTAAGGCCGCCCTACCGTTTGTCATCGGACGGCTGTTCGCGTAGGATCAGAAGTCGGTCGTTTCCGGTATCGCTGATATAGATCAGACCGTGGTCCGTCACGGCGACGTCTTCGGGACCACGGAGCGCCAGGCCGTACTTCCGGCCGTCAAACTCTCCTACGAACGCCCCCTCGGAATCGAAAAACGCAATTCGGTCGTTCCCGGTATCGGCCACCAGAACCCCCCCCCGACGATCAACGGCAACGGCTGCCGGCGCGCGAAGACTCCCTTCCGGGGATGGGGACTCTTTCCCGATCGATCGCAAAAATCCTCCGAGAGGATCGAATATCTGAACTCGATCATTGTCCGTGTCCGCAACATAAATGCGGCGTTCCCTGTCTATATCGATATCGGAAGGGTGGCGGAACTGGCCGCTCCGAGAACCATAACCACCAACCCGCATCTCCTCTTCCCTCGTAAAGGATCGAAAGACTCGGATCAGGTCTTCTTCCCGGTCGGAAACATAGATTCGTCCGAATGGATCCGCCGCCATGCGAAGAGGAATCCCGATCCCTCCCCCTTCGCGTGAAAGAATGACCTGAGAGAAGACCTCATAGCGGTCGAATACCTGGATTCTCTCGTTTCCCTCATCGAGAACGAACAGATGAAGCCCTTCAACCGCGACGTCGGACGGATCGACAAAACGGCCGTCTCCCGAACCGGCGAAACCGATCTGTGAGACGAAACCGCCGAGGGAATCGAGAACAACGACACGATCGTTCCCGGAATCGGCGACGTAGATCTGCCCTTCCCACCCGATGGCGATTCCCCGGGGGCGGGAGAGGGGACCATCGGGGTCGTCAGGCATGGTATGAACAACGGCGATCAATTCGGGACCGGGCCCGCCGGTACCCGTTGACCGAACGGGGGCCGCCACCCCGGCCAGCAGGAGGAGAACCACGATCGATCGAATCGGTATCATGAGAGTACTCAGAATGTCGTGCGGAGGGCGAATCGGAGCCGCGCCGGCTCTCCCTCCTCCGGGGGCAGGACACGAAGGTGACTGGCCGCACGGCTGAGCGCCTGCAGCTTGCCCGCACTCCGCGTCGCTTCAACCGCACTGATCGCCCGGTTGATCACCGCGGCGACAATCGAGAAGTCCGCCCGCTGCCCCGAATCCCGCGCGTCGTTACGAATCAAACGATATTCGAGTCGATGTCCATTCGAACTCCATCTGAAATTCTTGTCCGATCCGAAGCTGTTCTCCGCAATGTAAGCCGACTTCGACTCTGATGCTTCTGAACCGAATATGGCACGCGCATCGATCGCGACGGAGGTGTTGTAGTCCCCTACATCGTCATAGATCGTAAGGATTCGATAAAACTCTTCATCATAATCACCTGGGTCGACTTCGGCGAAAGCGCCGGCGTACTCTTCGAAGTCGTTCGTTCGAAGAGCCTCCTGGGATTTGAATACGATGAAACTGGCCCATATCGCCGCCTCTAACCCGAAGAAGACTTTGCTCTTGGTTCGGTCGCCGTTGTGATACTGGCCGAGACCGGGGAGGAGCACGGAATAGAGGAGCGCTTTCTGCTTCGTGTTGACCGATTCACCTGACTGAGGCTCGCTGATTTCAAAATGATCCGAATCCTGCTGCCATGCCGTCCGGAACGCGTGATCCAGATCGCCGCTCGCCGCCGTCACCGGGAGCGTGAGCAAGAGGAGAACCAGTACGAAGAAACGCCGTTTCAAATGATCCCCCTAAAATTTCCAGGCAAGCGACAAGGTGCCACCCGTGCCGGTGCCGGGCCGTCCGAAGTCGATGGTGAGGCCTTCATCATCGCCGCCGCCCGCACGGTTCCGAGCCGTGAAGAATGCGTCGAATGCGGATACGAAATGGTTCACTCCGATCGCGACGATCCAGTTCCTTGATGTTCCAAGCAGATCGTTCTGCTTTCGTCTCATCTCGGTGTACTCCCGTCTGTTGGGCGTCCCCGTGTTCGGCTCGTACTCGGAATAGCTTTCGAAATCGTGCCAGCCGCAGACCCACTTGTCGAGCTTGTGTATGTCTTCATAGAATTCGAGCCAGTCCGGCTCGCCGGTAAATCCGGGGCGCGGATCTTCAAGCAGAGCGCCGTCTCCCCCGTTGAAACTGGCACACTCTTCCTTCCAGTCCCAGGCTGTATCAGCGAAAGCCCGGTAGGTCACCTGCTGGGCGTCTCCGCGATCCTGATAGTCCGCATGCTGAACGAATCCGACCACCTCGAACGTGGCGTAGCCGGCGGCGCGGAGACCGTCGTAGCTCAGAACATTCCATCCCGCGTTATAGAGCTGCCCGAGGCCAGGCACAGCAAGTGACATGATGAACGCGTTTCTGGGAGACGGATGGGCTGACCGGGATCCGACTTCAAAAGCGTCCTCCGGCGGCGGGAGAGAGTGAATCGCCACTCGCATCGCGCCGTCCAGGTCATCAGCTCCGGCGCTCGCCGCCCAGGGGGAGGCCACCAGAATAGCGGCCGGCAGCAAGAGCAGGAGTAACCTGTTCATCTTCCCTTTCATTCCATCAATCATCGAATGATCGCCATCTTTACGAACTCCACATCCCCTTCCGCTTCGACGCGGAGATAGTAGACGCCACTGGCAAGATGATCGGTTTCGAGTACGAGTTCATTCGAACCGAAACGACCCGCCGCTCGAAATGCGCTGAGTTGCTGTCCCGCAAGATCGACCAGATCCACTTTAACATCCGCGTCAGCGGAAAGCTCGTATCGAAGTAACGGCCGCCCCCTCCGTACCGGATTGGGGTAGCAGTAAGCTTCCAGAATTCGCGCCGGTCCGCCTGCCGGGTTTTCAGCAGGATCGAGAAGGTCAGTCACGAGCCCGTTCCGACCGGCCGCGCCCCCTCCCGGCCCGGTCCAGAGGAAGGGTTCATCCCTGTCAATGCCGAGGGGAAATGCATAGACGAAGCCGTCCCGCGATTCAGCATAGAGACTCCACTCCTCATGATTCCGTAGCAGAGGCCCGGCGTTCAGAATCGTGCTCCACGTTCCTGTAGAGACCGGCCAGCCGTCTAATACCTTTTCCCCTGAGACCCAGCTCCAGATCCGTCCACCAGCATCACCCATGATCGGGAGCGAGCGACCATCATGACTCACCGGGCCGGACAATCCGTTCGCGACGAGAGGGAATCCCAGATCGAGAATCGTCGGAATCCGAAGAGGAGTATCGGTCGACGGGACACCATTTCTCTCGAGAAGCAGAAGAGACTGGTCAGACGGAACAGCCACTTCGGGAAAACCGTCGCCATCTTCATCAGAAAAGAAAAGATCTCCGGTCAAGGGCCGGACGAGTTCAACCGGCCAACCATCGCGAATCTCCCCTCTGGAATTCCAGGCATGCACGGACCCTTCGGCCAGCGCTACGATCCAGTCGCGATTACCCTCTCTAGCCAGATCGCCATTAACCAGACTGGCGTAAACAGTGCGGCCCAGATCGGCCACAGAGACGGTCGCCGGATAGTCAGGGCCGTCCGTGGTGAAGTCCAGCCGGTAAAAACCGCCGGCGGTCGTTACGTAACGAATGTCGATCGTCGATTCGTTCCTGTAAGCGGAAAGATTGGATGCAAGCGTTCCCGCGAGAGCCGCTTCCCAAATAATCTCGAGCGAATCGGCCACCAGGCGATACGCCGCGATCGAATCTCCGACCGCGATAATGACCTCGTCAAACCCGTCCCCGTCTGTATCCAGCAATAGAGGGTCGGCCTGAACATTCCCCGGGCGGATCGGTCCGACATCACGAATCAGGTCGTCCTCAGCAGGATCGATTTCATAAAGCCGGCCACCCGCAATCGTAACCGCTTCATTGAATGGAACGGGAATGCTTTTCCCTTCCACCCGCAGCTCACCGGCCACCGCAAATGTAACGGGCAGCTCCGGAAAGAGCGCTCGCCGTACGATCAGCTCGTCCCCTTTCACTTGCGCCGATGTCACCCCCCCGATCAGCTCGTCGAGCGAGTCGATCGAAATCCAGAACGCAAGCAGCTGATCAACAGCCGGCTGCAGCAGACCGGCCGGCTCGACAATCGTCGAATCGGCGGTCAGGGGGAGGGGGAACCCGGGAATATTCGGCCGGAGATCGACCTGGATCGTCATCAGGGAATCCGCTTCGCCGAAGACGTTCACTTCTACCATCGATCGCGCGCCGTCGGTCAGATCGCTGTTCGGCCGCGTATCCGGCCCGAACCGCGTGGCATTCCCCTCGAACCAGGGATCCTGGGAACTCCCGTCCCAGAAAGCCGAGAAGGGATTCCCCAGATCTTTGATGCCGTCAGCTTCTTCCAGTTCGAGGGCCCGGTCGAAGAAGTTCACGTTTACAATGTTTGCCGCAAGACTGAAAGGATCGAAGTGGCGTTCGTTTATGTGCCAGATCAACGTCCCCCAGCCGGGAAGGGAGAAGTCGTAATCAAAAGTAAAGGTATCGCTGTCATCGAAGTCGACCGGCCCGAGAATGACGCCGTTCACCGTATCCTGACGAGCGGCGAATCGATCCACAGGAGCGAGACCCATCCTGTTCTCCAGCAGGTAATACTCCTGATCGTTCAGCGGAATCAGGGCGTACCGATCAGAATCTTCCGGGGGAGAAGGATGAGTAGCGGCTGCAAGGGAGAACGAGCCGGGAGAGTTCATGATTCGGGGCGTAACCCAGCCAAGATAGACTTTTGACCAGGCGCTGAACGAACCCGGAATGATCCCGGTCAGGAAAACGCCTCCTCCATCGATCGAAACCAGTCCGCCACTGTCCATCAGATCCCATTGCCCGACAGCGGGCCAGAACGTATTCGTATTGTAAAGATCGGGAAGTCCCAGTTGATGGCCGAACTCGTGGGCCAGAACACCGTTCACACCGAATATAAAACCGTCCTGGCTATCGTACTCCGGAACAACGGTCATGTTCCAAACCGTATCGGCTGTGCCGGCCGACGCATCGATGTCGACAAGAACGAAGTCGCTGTCCCCGAGCGTGAGAAAGAAACTGGGAATATCACCGGGAGAATCGCGGTTGATATCGGTCTGGACATCCGGGCCCGCATGAAAGAGAAGATACCCGTCATAGTCGGAAAAACGGACGGATGGATCGACAGTGTCGACGAGGACGATTGCATCCGTACTGAACTTGACGAGGAGATCCGATCGCTGGATCAAATCCCACCCGGAGGGATCACCCTCCGGCAAGTAGTCCGATGTGTCGTGAAGCCGGTACGCACCGGAGAGAGACTTGGGATAGATATCCCATTCCACATGAAGCTTGCCGTAGGACTGTTCACGGATAAATGTCCGGAGCACTTCCATATGGGTATGAAAGTAGACCGAGTCATGAGGCGGAGCATCCACTATATTCGGCCAGTCTGGATCAGGCTCGACCAGGAAACGCCCGTTATCCGCGGTCGTCAGATCCCCGGCACTGTCTTCCTCCCACTCAATGCGGAAGAGAGCCACCCGGATCGTGTCCGGCCCGGACTCGCCTACACCTTTGAGGAGGTCGGCATAGGTTCGTCCCGCTCCCCGAAGAGGAGAACGGAGAGGTCCGTCGCCGATCACACAGCCCATACTCTTTTTCGGGAGCTGCTTCAGAATTTCGGCTCTTGTTTCGGGAGCGAGCCGTGAGAGGGGCAAGCCATCAGGTTCCGCCGCACCAATCCCGGGCAGGAGGAGCAGTCCGCCCAGAAGCAATGAAGCAGGAATCCCGATCCGGTTCACCCTTTTCCCCTCGTCGTTCGAACCCGACCAGATCCGATTTCTATAAAAGACGCTAGTACGTAAAACCAAGCGCGAACCGATTCACTCTCGGCAGTCCTTCCGCCTGCGGAACCGATGCATAGTCGAACCTCGCATTGATCGACTTGATGTTCAGACCGACACCGTAGGTCAGATCCGTGATGTTTCCCTCGGTGTCGTAGATATACCCGATCCGGCCTGCCGCCATATCGTAGTACTCGTATTCGAGCCCGAATTTGTCAATCACGTCGCCGTCCAGAAACACGAGGTCCTTGGTTACCTCTGCGACGAGAAGCAGATGGTGCAGGACCGAGTCAAACGCATACCACGCTACGCCCGCCTTTGTATTGCGGGGAAGCGGTTCAGCCTGGTTCTGATCGTTATAAACGATATCCAGCCCTAGATTCTGCACGAGAAGACCGAATCGCAGATTCCAGTCCGGCATCCGGTAGAGAAGGGATACATCGCCTCCCACCGAGATCCCGGTTCCGTCATCGATCCCCAGTTCCTTGATCTGCGGAGAGAGCTTGGAATAGATAAACTTGAACGATGCACCATACGCGAGATTCGGTGTGAGCAGCGCACCGTATGAGACCATGGGGATGAAGTCGAAGGAATTGAACTGGTCAATCGTCTCGCCGTCTTCCAGAACGATATCCGACTCACCGAGATTCAGAAAAAGAATGCTGAATCCGGCACCACCACCCCACATCGGCTTGGAGTAAGCGAGGTAGTTGTACGAAATGTCATCGGCCAGCCCCTCCGCCAGCTTCGAGTACATGAGGGTAATATCCGGCTTGGTCTGCCAGGCTAGACCACCCGGGTTCCAGAACGTGGCCGACGCATCGTCCGCGACCGCGACAAAGGCCTGACCCATTCCGGCCGCCCTTGCATTGGGGGTCAGAAGCGGAGCGATCGACGCGGGAGCTCCCGTTGAAACAGCGAATGCGGAAGGCGCCAGCAGCAATAACAGGGCGACCATCCCGTAACGACAATGAAACATGACTATCTGCTCCTCTCAGGAACCGGCGCTGGGCCGGATCGTTCTATTCTACAAACAAATACAGGGAACGGACAGATTCAATCCGTTCCGTGAAGTACCACGGCCTTTCCGATTGTCTCGACGCGAGGGGCGCCTGTCGGTGATTCGGCTATGGCACGGATCAAGTAAGTCCCGTTGGCGACCGGATCGCCGTCCTGATCCCGACCATCCCAGACACATTCTACCAGTGCCGTCTGGCCGGGGAAGGCGGCACAACGCTCAAATCGCCTGATTCTCCTTCCGGTAATCGTGAAGATCTCGATCGAAATGTCGGCGCTTTGCGAAAGGTCGACATAAAAAGTCGTTTCCTCTTCCCGCGGGTCGAAAGGATTGGGGTAGCTGAGTACGATATCATTGAACTCGAGCTCCGAACCCTCGGCCACAAGAACAACCTGGTGATCGACTTCGACCCGGTTATTCAGATTATCGGACGCTCGGAACGCGAACTCATGCCCCCCCTCCCGAATAGACACATCGGGAAGATCGACAAATTGAAATGAGATCGATCCCTTCTGATAGCTTCCCTTGTCATACTCGAACAGAGAGGTCAGGTCGATGGGCCGGCCTCCGTCAAATACGAGATGAATGCTGAAGAAATCGTCAGATTCCTGCAAATTGATTCCACTTTCATCTTCCAGGTCGATTCGCCAGATCGATTCAGAAGTAAACGATGTACCGTCTCGTATCTCGGCACCGTCTACAGTTACTTTCACATCCGGTCCGGCCTGGTCCTCGAATTCACTGTTCGGCGGTTCCGGGACGACAGCGATCGAATCGTAGCCACCGGCACCGTCTATCGCGGCAGAAGAGGAGAAAACGTATGCCCTGATCTGACCGAGATCGCCGATCCGGGTATCAAGAGGAACAAAAAACGGCACTTCGAACCGGCCCGCAACTACATCGGCCGTCCCCCTGAAGAAGACAGGCCCGCCAAGCTTGTAAGGCGCCCGTTCGGGGCGGGGCCGCTCAGGGGTTCCGAGACAGAGGCTGTCATCGTATGCATATCCCGAAGTGTCGGCCATGCCTTGTACCGTAAACAGGCAATCTCCGTTGAATCCCGGTGCGGGTGCGCCTGTTTCATCAAGGACGGTCCCCCGGATGCTTGTTTCAGCTCCCCGCTGAAACCGGAGCGATTCCAGATCGTCGAACTCCACGCCGTAAGTGGGGAACGCCAGCTCGAGCGCGGGATCGCCCAGCAGGTTGTACTTCTCGTCGTTTGATTTACGGATTGTCGCGCTCGTGAATATCGACTTGGCGGCAATCGCAGCGAGGCCGATCGGTACGCGGACTCCACAGGCGGGAAACAGGTGGTCGAAAAAGAGCTGATTCAATTGGGCGCTCGGGTTTCCGAATGCAGGCGCCCCCGAGGAGAAGGAGCCGATGGCCCCGCCGGTATCCAGCTTAAGAAAAATTTCAGACAGGGAGTTATCGTCAGGCACATCGAAACTCCCGATCGAGCAGGACCAGGCGGTAAAGAGAGGGAGCCGCCGACCGTTCCTGATATTCTCAGTCGTCGCGAGTGAGGCATTGAAGAGATTCTCGTCAGCCATCTTTTGAAAACCGCCATGTCCGATATAGGATGAGAGCAAGTAGCCTTCGTTGATCCAGTCAATATAAGCGTCGCGTGCGAGCGGTTTTTCCAGGTTCGCCGACAATGGAAACTCCATCAGATAGACCTTCTGAATATCAAAGCAAACGGGAATCAGCTTCGACGCTGTCTCCGTGTCGACCGTATGAACCCAGCGGAACGCGCAATCTCCGGCAAGCACGCCTCCGGTCGGCTTCAATTCATCATCAGCCAGCAAGAGGATCCTGTTCTTCCACAATCCGAATTCGGGATCCTGGTCATATCGAACCAGCTTGTCGACCATGATTTCCATCTCGCGGATAGAATTCGCCGGCAATCGGCCAATGGCAAGATCGGGAATCTGATCGTCAGGATCATCGAGGGGGTCTACATAAGTGAAGAGATCGTCTGTCGGATAGGTGAGTTCCTCCACGCCTGTGCGGCTGATCCGGAAGAACGTGTGAAGGTCATTCGAAATCTCCGATCGGAGGCGCCCCTTGAAATCGGCAGAGGCATCCCCGGCAAGAAGCACGAATATCGGTCGTGTGGGCCAGTTATGATAAGCGTGGGCGATGAAATCACGAATCGCCATGGCATCCTCGAGTCCCCAGGAAAACTGATCGAACACGTCGCTGAGGAGTACGGTTTTCGTTAGATACTTGCCGGATCGATGTTCGACCAACGGAGCAATCTCATCTTCCCATTCGTCGTAAACGATCACGAGATACTCCGCTCCTTCTGACGGCTCGCGGAGATCCGGCATGCTTTTTCGCTCGAAACTGGCGGGCGTCTTCCATTCGGACTCGCTTACCGTTCGATAGGTGGACGCCTCGCTCACCCGGATGAAAACTTCCGCGGTCGCTCCGTCCTGCTCGAAACCGACCAGCTCTCCTACAACGAACGGTTCGCTCACATCGAACAGACGGATCGATTCGCCCCCCAGACCCGAAATAGGGATGCTGAAATCGCCCGGTGTCTCCAGGCGGAATCGAATCGGGCCATTAGACACCGTGAACCGCCGTTCGTATCCGATCTCAATCCAATCCAGGTACACAAGCGGGCGCTGATCGACAAGGATACGCACGACAGTACTGTTAGAAAGCCCCCAGTTCCCCTCTGCAGAGTGGACACCGGACAGGATGCTTCCGCTCCCCCGATCAGCGCTGTTCCATCGGAGTGTATCCGCCGGAACACCGTTTACCCAGAAAATGGCACGCTGAGTACCGCCCGTATTCCGGCCTTCGTCATAGTGCATGAAGGAGGCACGAAGCTTCTGAGGCTGCGTCGAATCGACAGAGGGGGTGGCCAGATTACGGAACGATTTGTCCGTGGCGTTCTGGGTATAGCGATCCCAGAACCAGCCGTCCGTCCCGTATCGTGTGAGATCCTCAAAAATGTCCTTCTCGAAATGGCGCCACTCCGGAAACGTCTCCAGGACCGTCGAATTCGTCGCGCCGGGGCTTTCTGCCCCCCCGTCGAATTCTCCCATTCTCGGGGCCTGCGGCTCTTCGAACGAGCCGTTCCACGTGATCCAATACACGTTCTCAATCGAATAGGTATGCTCAATATGATTGTAGTAAGGGTCCGCTCCGGTGGCGTATTCCCCCTCCCAGGCGATGGGCCCGAGCGCAAAGAACTCGATCCTGTCACCCGGATCGAACGAACCGTCATTCTCTCCTCGAACAAGAACCGCCGTCTGTTTCATCCATGTGTCCCGTTCTCCGTCGATCGCTTCGGGAAGTTCCCGCCCGGTTCCCGTGTAGACGCGAATCGTCCGCGGGTCACCGATTGCTGTACGGGGATCCGTGATTCCTGCCGCCACGAACTGCGCGTAATCGATGGAATAAAATCCGGTCGTGTCGATCCCGACCCGCATCCATTGGTCGCTCGAATGAAATGAATCGCCCGATCGGGCGGTCTTCGAAGGGGCCGGAAGAGTCCGCCACGACCTGCTCGATCCGGCATTCAGCAGGACTCGATCGTAGAGAGTCTCGAACGCAGGCGAACGGGAGGCGGGCGGGCGGATCGCCTGATCCTTACCACCGGCGAAATGAACATCGATTCGTGCGGAACGCAAAATGTCCGTCCGGCCGGTCGAATGATCATGGCGGACCGGATAGATCGTCAGATTGACCACGGCTTGATCGCGCATTCTCTTAGGTGAGGATAATTCAAACCATGAAACGGGCCAGAGCCCTCCTGACAGGGAAGGATCCCATTCCGCCGGTATGAACCCTTCGTCATCGGACCATGGATACGGCGCCACCGGGTAGCGATCTGTCTCCTCGACTCGCAGATTGCTGAACGAAACCGAGACGACGGCACCCGGGGGGATGGCGATGAGATAGCTTTCTGCAGGCACTGACGGGAAGCCGGAACGGCCGATCGTCGGAGCCCCGGGGGCACTCAGAATCACGGAGCCGTCAAAACCTGGTTCGCTGCGAACTGACGGCAGTTCAAAATCGATGGAGAGACCGGTTCGATCCTCCCGAACCAGACGGGTTTCGGCGTTCACCTCAAAAGGGAGCAACCCGGCGCTGATCATGCCGGCAAGAAGAAAGAGAAATGCCCGTCTCAAGAGAGGCCCACCCGGTAAATGAGCCCCGCACAGACAAGAACGATCCCCGCCTGCACCAGTGCGTGAGTCGGCCCGAGCGCTTTGCCGTGTAACCGGCCGTGGCTGGGATAGAACTTTCTCGAGAACGGGAGAAGATGTTCCAGGTCGGGGAGCGCCCCCCCCAGAGCTCCCCAGAAGACAGGCGTCGGCCCGAACAGGGCGAAGAGCAGTCCGAGAGCACCTAATGTCAGGCACGATTCCATCCATTTGCTTTTCAGGTCCCAGTGGGGAATAAGATCGAGGGGGAAATGGGAAACAAACCCGGCGGCGAACGATCCGGCCGACCCGAGGCCGGCGCAACCGAGCGCACCTCCCACCGCCGTATGAGTGAACGTGGTCATTCCTGCTCTAAGCCTTTGGGAAACGAAGGGTTATGGCGCCACCTCCCATCCCCCGTCGGCGGAGGGAGCAATTCCCTTCATACGAATGCAAGGGTCATGCCCCGAACGTCCGCAGAACGTACGGGCTAACCTCTAATGATACAGGGGGTTGGGTACAGCACCCGGCGGGGACATACCAGTGGAGTGTCCCCTCTAAGGCACAATTGTCGTCTCCTGGGGACGCCCTTTCCCCATCAATCCGTAAAAACTCCCATCTTGAGGTACCGTTCCCGCCGCTCCTCGATCAGCCGATCCAGGGGAATCTGGATGAGCTCCGCGAGGTTGCGCTCAATACTCTCCCCGAGAAGGCGGGCCGCGGCGGTCGGATCCCTGTGAGCCCCGCCGATCGGCTCGGGAATCACCTCGTTCACGACGTCTAGTTCCTGGAGATCATCCGCGGTGACCCGGAGGGCTTCAGCCGCCTCTTCCGCTTTCGTCCTGTCCTTCCAGAGAATGGCGGCACACCCTTCGGGGGAGATGACAGAGTAGATGGCGTTCTCCATCATGAGGACCCTGTCTGCCACCGCAATGGCAAGGGCACCCCCACTCCCCCCCTCGCCGATAATCACGGCGACCGTCGGCGTCCGAAGGGCAGCCATGGAAATGATGTTCTCCGCGATAGCTACCGACTGGCCCCGCTCCTCGGCCTCGATCCCCGGGTAGGCGCCCGGCGTATCAATAAAGGACACGATCGGTAATGAAAACTTGCTCGCCATATTCATGAGGCGGAGCGATTTGCGATATCCCTCGGGATGAACCATGCCGAAGTTTCGGCGCAACTTCTCTTTGGTATCCCTCCCCTTCTGATGGCCGATCAGGAGCGCCCGTCTTCCGCTAATCTTCCCGAGACCGCACACAAGGGCAGGGTCTTCGGCAAAGAGCCGGTCACCGTGAAGTTCGATGAACTCCGTCGTCAGCCTGGAGATATAGTCGAGCGTAAATGGCCTGAGGGGGTGGCGAGCGAGCTGCACCCGCTGCCAGCGACTGAGCTTCGAGAATATGTCCTGCCTCAGCTTGTCAGCCTTTTTCTCCAGCTTGCGGAGTTCGTCTCCGACTTCGAGATGTTCCTGCTTGGCCAGTTGACGGAGGTCGTCTATTCGCTTTTCAAGATCGATGATCGGCTTTTCAAACTCGAGCCAGTTGGCCATGGGGAGGTATCCTCAAAGTATAGGAAAGGGGGCACCCGTCGAGCCATGCTCGGCGAATGCTACCTAAAAATAGTCCACGTAACGGATCTGAATTTCACGGCTCCAGTCGCCGAGACCGGCGAGCTCGGGCCGGTCGTCCGTCCCTTCATGGTTTTCCAGCAGGTTCCTGAAATCGAACTGCAACTGGAAATTCTGGGAAACCCTCCAGAGGATCGCGGCGCTCAGATACCCCTTGCCTTCCCCGAAGAGTCCGTCGTCCTTATTGTCATTCGTTGCAAGGTCGTACTCGGTAATGAAATCCAGGTCCGGGCCGATGGACTTCTCGATTCCCAGAAACAGATCGAGATCCTCATCATCATCATCTCTCTCGAGGCTGTAGTTCATTCCGCCGTGCAGTCCCAATTCCCCGAGAAAGATAAAATGCTTGCTCGCCACGCCGTAGAAACCCCGTGATTTTACCTGATAACGGTCTGTTTCTTCATCATAGAAGCCGTGCCCCTGGGAGTCGAATCCAAGACCGATAGCCGGCCCCATGAAGGACTCCCGCAAAACCCGCCATCTGAACTGGAACTCCGCACGGGGATTCCATTCCGGATCGTCGGCGCCCAGCACCCCTGTTCCTCCAAATGCAAATCCGAACTGAATGGCGTCCCGAAGACCGACGCCGATGCCGGCCAATACCCCTCCACCTGAATACAACCTGAGATCCATGCTGTAGGCACCGTGGGCGAGAACTCCCGCAGTGGGCATCTCGATCAGGCGGAGCGGGTCAGCGTATTGGGACCGGGCAGATCGAGGCGAGGCGAGCAGAAGCAGCGCAATAACAAGGAATCGGAGATACATGACGGCGACTCTCCCCGGGGAGGTAACGGGCCGGATCCATACCGGAAATCCGACATGAGCAGATCCCGGCCCGCGGAATGTAGCAAACGGGGAAAGAGGTGTCAATCGGCCCGTCGAGGGCCGTCTGCCGGCTATCCGGTCCCCGGTTTCGAGTCACCCCGGCCGAACATGCCGTTCATTCGCTTCCTGAATGTCTTGAGAGGAGTCATTTGCTCGAGAACCTGACGACCGCAGCGAAGGGCGTCGAGGAACTCGGAAGCGGTTTCGAACGAATTCACCTCCATGGCACTCCGCCCCAGTTCGAGAACGCGATGTGCATCACTCCCCGCACAGGCTACAACCCCATGATCAGCAGCATAGGCGGCCGCCTTGTCATTGTCTTCGACGTAACGGGTCTTCCCGTTCCACACCTCAATAATGTCAATGAAACCGATCAGGTTATCGAGGGCCTCCTTGAACAGTCTGGTCCGGCGCTGACGATCGAATGGATGGGGGATGTAAACCAATCCCCCCTGCTCCTTGATCGCCATCATCGTCTCCTCAGGAGAATATCCTGGTTCGATTTCCTCCTTTAAGAACAGACCGATCACGTCGCCGAGTGAAGTCGAAACCTCCTCACCCACCACAATAGGAATTCGTCCGCGATCACGAAGACGTGTCGCACCTGCAATCGTGTCATGATCGGTCACCGCCAGCCAATCGCGACCGCACGTGAGCGCCCGGTCCTCTATCTCTTCGAGCTCTGACCGGGAGTCCATCGAGTATTTTGTGTGGAGATGGACTTCGATCAACACAGAATCGTCCGCCCGGGTTGTAGGGTCACTCATCTCTTTTCTCCACAGGGCAATGGGGTCGAATCCCGACAGACCCCGGAATGTAGGCTTCGTTTCGGGCTCCGCCCATCAAGAGTGTATACTCATCGTCGTCCGCCAGACCTGATTTTTTGAGGCCCTCCGGGCCGGGAGAACAGATGGCAAACGAAGAGATCGCCAGTGCGTTCCGTGAGATCGGAAGGCTCCTGGAGCTGAAAGGGGAGTCCCTGTTCCAGGTGAGAGCCTATGGGAAGGCTGCTGACCGCCTGGTCGAAGCGGGGGATCTCGCCGAACTTATCCGTGAGGGAAAATTGACTGATATCCCCGGGATCGGGAAGGCGATGGCCGAAAAAATCGGTTACTTCATGGCAACCGGGGCGATTCCACAATTGGAGGAGCTTCGGAGGGAGATCCCGCAGGGCGTGATTGACCTGGCCGGGCTTTCGGGGCTCGGTCCCGGGCGTGTGAGAAAGCTGCGTGATGAAATCGGGGTCGAGTCGGTGGAGGCGCTTGAGGCGGCGATTCAATCGGGTCAAGCGGCCGACATCAAAGGATTCGGGCCCAAGCTGCTGAAAAATCTACGAAGCGGGATCGATCTCTGGAAACGGGTCAGAGGCCTCCGGCTCCACATGGCGGGCAGGCGGGAAGCGGAAGAAATCGTCTCGCGGGCGCTCGAATCCGGTGCTCCTGCAGCAGCCCCGGCGGGGGGAATCGCCCGCGGAATGGAGACGATCGATCGAGTGACCGTTGTGATCGCAATAGACGAACCGGCCCCCCTGCTGAACCGCCTGGCCGCCGGTCTGACCGGGACCGATCAAACAGCGGAGACACTTTGCTATACCGGGAGGAGCGAACTCCCGATCGAGATTATCACTGTCCCTCCCGCCCGGTTCGGCGGGAAGTTACTCCTCTTGACCGGGAGCGCCGCTCACCTGGAGCAGTTGAAACCGATCGCGGAGACGGCCGGCGTTGAACTGTCCGGTCTTTCTCCAGCGCGGGGGGACGCTCCTCTCGAAGCGTCTAACGAGGCGGAAGCCTATCAGGCTCTCGGTCTACCTATGATTCCCCCGGAACTTCGGGAAGGGCGTGGCGAAATCGAAGCGGCGCAGCAGGGGAGACTCCCCCGCCTGCTCGAATCTCCGGACATTCGCGGTCTCTTCCATATGCATTCAACGTGGAGTGACGGCAAAGCGACCATCGAGGAGATGGCCGAACACGCGATCTCCCTCGGGCTCGAATACATAGGCCTCGCCGATCACAGCAGGAGCGCAGGGTATGCTGGGGGACTCTCCCCCGATCGACTTCGGGCACAATCGGAAGAAGTGGCCCGCCTGAACGAGAAGCTCGCCCCTTTCCGCATCTTCCATGGAATCGAGTCGGATATTCTAGCCGAGGGGGAACTGGACTATGAAGACGAGCTGCTCGGGATTCTTGATTTCGTCGTCGCCTCTATTCACTCCCGGTTCGGACTGGAGAGAGAAGCGCAGACCGCGAGGCTCATTCGGGCAGTACAGAACCCCCATACCACGATTCTGGGCCATTCGAGCGGCCGGCTTCTGCTCGCCCGCGAACCGTATGAATTTGACTCCGAAGCGGTATGGGACGCCGCCCGTACGAACGACACAGTAATCGAACTGAACGCTCACGAGAAGCGTCTGGACGTCGACTGGCGTGATATCCCCGCCGTTCGGGAGCGGCACCTTCTGATCTCGATCGGGCCGGACGCCCATGATCGCCGGGGCCTTGAGACTCTGGACATGGGAATCCGGATCGCACGTAAGGGATGGCTCACCAAAGAAGCTGTGCTGAACACCATGGGGCGGGACGAGGTGACAGACTGGCTTGGAGAGCGGAAGAAGCGAACCACGAGCGCTTGAACGAACCCGTCTCGCCGTCAGTCGAGAAGTGTCCGTCGGCCGGGAAGGGTTGTTATGGAAGTGCGGCTGCCGATGCCTCCACCCAACCCAGAATGGTAGGAACTCCTGGCAGGCTTCCTAGATCGGGGGCGAATCCTCCCCAGAGGACACAGACCACGCCGATGAAGACAGCCAGCTTGAGTGTGATTGAATCGTCAACCTGAACCGGCCGGTCGGTGTCTCTCATGTAAAAGACAACAACAGGCCGGAGGTAATAGTACACAGAGAGGGCACTGTTCAGAACGGCGATCACGACCAGCGGCGTCAAGCCCCGGTCAAGTGCCGAGCTGAAGAGGAGATACTTGCCGAAGAAACCGGCTGTCGGCGGAATGCCGGCAAGGGAGATCATGAAGACTGTCATGGCCAGACCCAGATAGGGCCGCCGGAATCCAAGTCCGGCATAACGCTCGACGCCCGTAACCTCCCGGCCGCGATCGCGCGAGCTGAGGGCCGCCACCACGGCGAACGCACCCGTGGTCATGAACACATAAGCGATCAGATAATAGAGTACACCCCGCACATCAACAGATCCGGATCCGGGAATGAGCCCCAGAAATATGTAACCGGCATGAGCTATGGAAGAAAAGGCGAGCATTCTCTTGATGTTCGATTGGGTGAGGGCTGAAATATTACCGACAGTCATCGTGAGAACAGCGATCCACCAGAGAACATTCCCCATGTTCTCCCCTCGCATGAGAAGGGCGAACGGCCCTCCCGCCTCACCGGCGAGAGCAAAGAGCCGAAGCAGAACTCCGAAGCAGGCGACCTTGACTGATGTCGCCATGAATGACGTCACCGGAGTCGGCGCGCCATCATAAACATCAGGCGCCCACATGTGGAACGGCACCGCTCCGACCTTGAACAAAAAACCGCTGAGCACAAGAAGAGCTCCCGTTATAGAGAGCAGGCGGTCCCCCTCTACCATCGCGGCGAGGTCGATCGTTCCGGTTGCGCCGAAGAGTAGCGCCGTACCGTACAAAAAGATGGCCGACGAGAAAGAGCCGAGCAGGAAGTACTTGAGCGCGGCTTCCCCTCCCCTGGCGTCCTCACGGTTGTAACCGCAGAGTATGTAGAGCGGCAAAGAAAGGAGCTCGAGTGCAAGAAAGATCACCAGCAGATTGGTGGTCGATACAATCAGCAGCATTCCAGAAAGAGAAAAGAGAAGTAATCCGTAAAACTCCGGGCGATCGTTGTTCTCACGGCGAAGGACCGGGCGGGCGATAAGAACGGTCAGCAGACCGGAACAGACGAGAACGGCGGAGAGCAGCATGCTCAGTCGATCAGCTACGATCGCCCCTGCCCAGGTAATCGTCGGTCCCCCCTCGACGAGAGGTCCCAGTTTCCAGGCCGAAATCAGGAGTACGATCAGGGAGAGCAGAGCGCCCCGTTTCGATTTCCAGATCCCGGTCATCGTGATCGCCGTAGCGCCGAGAGCGAGAATCACGAAGGGTAGGATAGCCTGAACTATTTCAGGCGTTATGACCGGAGGCTTCATCTCAATCTCCCTCCGTCGAAGCATGTTCGACCGTGCTGTGGTCTGCTCCGCCTGCTTCCACAATCTCGGTAATGCCCATCCGCTCCAGATGGACAGATACGGCGCTTTCCATTCGATCGAGGATCGGTGCCGGCTTGACGCCCATGACAATAATGCCGATCACTATCGGAATGATCACGGCAAGCTCCCTAAGATTCATGTCAGGAATTTTCCGGTTCGCCTCTTTCGTAACCGGGCCGAAAAAGACGCGCCGCACCATCCAGAGCATGTAGACGGCGCCGAAAACCACGCCGGTTGCGGCGATGGTGGCATAGAGAGGCGAGAAACGAAACGCACCGACCAGCACGAGGAACTCTCCGACGAAGCCGCTCGTTCCCGGAAGAGCGATCGAACCGAGCGTGACGAGAAAGAACATGGTCGCGAAGACCGGCATGGTGCGGGCGATGCCGCCATACTCGGAGATCTCTCTCGTGTGGCGCCTTTCGTATATGACACCGACAAGAAGGAAGAGACCGGCTGAGGTCAGACCGTGGCTCACCATGCCGAAGATTCCGCCCACCGTACCGGTCATATTGAACACGAACAGGCCTAACATTACGTAGCCGAGGTGGCTGACGGAGGAATAGGCGACGAGCTTCTTGATGTCCTGCTGCACCATGGCCACAAGGGCGGCGTAGACGATCCCGATGAGAGCGAGAATCGCGATTACCGGCGCCATGGCGTGAGCGGCGTCGGGAAAGAGGGGCATGGCGAAACGGATGAAACCGTATGTGCCCAGCTTGAGCAGAACTCCGGCCAGAATCGCGCTACCTGCGGTAGGCGCTTCCACATGAGCATCGGGAAGCCATGTATGAAACGGGAAAAGCGGTACTTTCACCGCGAAAGCGAGGCCGAAAGCCAAGAAAAGCAGCATCTGCCCCCGCGCCGGAATCGAAACACGAAGCAGATCTTCAAAATCGAATGATACATACCCGTTCACACCGGCGGCGTACCTCACGAGGAAGAGAAGGGCGACGAGCATAAGAAGAGAACCGACGATCGTATAGAGAACGAACTTCATCGCCGCGTAGATCCGGCGCGCCCCTCCCCACACACCGATGATAAACACCATCGGGACCAGCATCAGCTCCCAGAAAAAATAGAAGAGGAACAGATCGAGCGAAACGAATGCGCCGATCATGCCGGTCTGAAGCAGGAGATAGAGGATCGAAAATTCCTTCACCCGCTTATTGATTGATTTCCATGCCGAGAGATAGGCGAGGGGGGACAGAAAAGTCGTCATAAGGACGAGAAACAGCGAAATCCCATCGATCCCGAGATGATACGAAATGCCGAGTGAGGGGAGCCAGCTCGCCCGTTCTTCATACTCGAATGCACCTGTCCCGGCAAAGTCTCCGAGAAGCTGTACGGAGATGAAGAAGACGACCACGGTAACGGCAAAAGTAATCAGACGGCTTAGTTTCTCCGGCAGACGGGGAATCAGCAGGAGTACCAGCGCCGTGATGGCCGGTAGAAAGATCAATTGGGAGAGAATACCCACCGCCGCCTCCTAAAGCACTTTCCAGAGAATCACGGCGACTGCCGCGAGGACCATGACACCATAGGTCTGCACCTGGCCGGTCTCTGCGAATCGAACCACGTAGCTCGTTCCTCGCGATAAATAGCCGACCAGATTAACCATGCCGTCCACGATCTTCATGTCCACGATGCGCCAGAGTACCTTCCGCGAAAAGAGAACGAGCGGGAAGATGATCACGGCGTAAAAAATTTCATCCACGTAGTACTTGTCTCGAACGAGGGCGTACAGCGCGGGATGTTTGATGGCGAAGTTTTCCGGTATGTCACGGCGCTTCACGTAGAAGAAATACGCCAGAAGCGTTCCCGCTACGGCGATCGCGACGGCGAGTGCCATGAGCCCCATCTCGAGACCGGCGGAGTGAGCGCTACCATGCTCCGCTCCATGGCCGGCGCCGTGAGCCCCTGCAAATACAGGAGCGAGCCAATGCTCGAACTTGTTCGAGCCACCGAGCACCGCGGGTATTCCCAGTAATCCGGTCAGTGCGGCTCCTGCCGCGAGGATAATCAGCGGGACTGTAAAGAACGGGGGGGATTCGTGTGCGTGTTCAGCCTTGGCCCGCGGGTTCCCCGTAAATACGGTGAAGAACAGACGGAACATATAGAACGCGGTGAGAAGGGCGGCAGCCGTCCCGAGGCCCCAGGCAAGTTTGGGAGCCCAGGGAAGAGCTTCGTTCGTCCCGTTGAATGTCAGCCATAGAATCTCGTCCTTGGAGAAGAATCCGGATAGCGGCGGGAATCCGGCAATCGCCGCTGTGGATACCAGAAATGTCCAACCGGTGAGGGGCATCTTCTTCAGCAGGCCGCCCATATTGCGAATATCCTGCTCATGATGAAGCGCGTGGATTACCGAACCGGCGCCCAGAAAGAGGCAGGCCTTGAAAAAAGCGTGCGTAAAGAGATGGAAGATGCCGGCGGCATAGGCGCCGATCCCGACACCGATCATCATGTACCCGAGTTGACTTACAGTCGAGTAGGCGAGCACTTTCTTGATATCGTGTTGAGCCACGCCGATCGTCGCTGCAAAGAATGCGGTCGCCGCCCCGACAAGCAAAACCGCTCCGGAGGCGAGCGGCGCCAGCTCATAGAGAAAGCCCATGCGGGCGATCATGTAAACCCCGGCGGTTACCATCGTTGCCGCGTGGATCAATGCGGAGACAGGGGTGGGTCCTGCCATCGCGTCGGGCAGCCAGATATAGAGCGGGATCTGCGCCGACTTGCCGATGGCGCCGACAAAGAGAAGAAGACCGACCGCCTCGATAACACCTGGCGGGAATTCGCCGATCCGGTGAGCGATTTCGCGGATCTCCAATGTAGGGAGGCCACTCTGTGAGAGGGTCGCCACAACGAGAAGCATACCGAGCAGAAATCCGAAGTCGCCGATCCGGTTGACGACGAACGCCTTCATTCCGGCCACAGCCTTTTCCGAGTCCTGGAACCAGAAACCGATCAGGAGGTAGGAGCAAAGTCCCACACCTTCCCAGCCTACGAAGAGCGTGATAAGCGAATCACCCAGTACGAGAACAAGCATGAAAAAGAGGAACAGGTTCAGATAGCTGAAGTAGCGTGTGTGTGATTGATCCTCGCGCATATAACCGATCGAGTAGTAGTGGATTAATCCGCCGATCCCGGTTACTACAAGCAGCATGACGGAAGAAAGAGGATCCGCGAGCAGTGTGAAATTGATCTGAAGACGGCCCGCTTCGATCCACCGGTACACTTCGTTTACGAGAACCCGGCTTTCCTCGTCCATCCCCTGAAGTTGCCGAAAGACACCGACAGCGAGAAGAAAGGCGATGGTCGGCCCCGCGCAGGCGATAACAGCGGAAAGCGTCCGAGGAACAGGCCGGTCATTCGCCGCGGCAACGAGAGCGATCAGCCCGTTGACCGTCGCGCCGATCAGCGGTAGAAGCACGATCCAGAGTAGTGAACTTTCGGGCGTCAAAATAACCGTTCCTATTGGTGAAGCATGGTGAACCGATCAAGGTTCACTGTCTCTTTCTTACGAAATAGCGCCACAACGATCGCGAGGCCGACGGCCGCTTCAGCCGCGGCAACGGCAATCACGAAGAAGACCACGATCTGGCCGTCAATCAGGCCGGACGCGCGGGCAAACGTGGCGAATGTCAGATTGGCCGCGTTCAGCATCAGCTCGATCGACATCAGAACAACTAGCAGGTTACGCCTCGAGAGCACGCCGACACAGCCGATCACGAAGAGCGCCGCACTGACCAGCAAGTATTGTTCGGTAGGTGCCATCAGAACCTCTTCATCGCCAGAACGACGACTCCTACGAGCGCCGCCATCAAGAGCACGGATACGATCTCGAAGGGATAGAGATAAGAAGTAAAGAGCGTGCCGGCAATCGATCGCACACCGCCGAAACCATCAGGCACGTCTCCCATGGAGATGCCGGCTGCGCCCGCCTGTGCCCGGGCAAGCAGGGCGAGGAGCAGGATGCCGACCAGCCCTGAAACAAACGTGCGAGGGCGTGAGAGCCCGAGCGGCTTCAGCTCACGATCACCGAGATTAAGGAGCATGATGACATAGATAACGAGCACCATCACGGCTCCCGCATAGACAAGCAACTGGATTACGAAGAGAAAGTCGGCCGATAGAGTTGCGAAGAGCCCGGCCACCGCTACGAGGCAGAGAGTCAGAGTGAGCGCAGAGGAGAGTGGACTACGCTGTACGATGGTTGCGAGAGCGGACCCGACCGCGACGGCGGATAGAATCCAGAATAGAAGGGGTCCCATCTTGCTTCAGTGCCTCAACAGTGTGTTCAGATCGTAGATCAGGTTCTCGCGATTCGTATCCGCGAGTTCGTACATACCCGTATCCATGCGAATCGCATCGCACGGACACGCCTCGACACACAAACCACAGAATACGCAGCGGAGAATGTTGATATCAAACCGCGCGGCTACTTTTTCTCCCTCATCGTCCCGCTCAGTCGCTTCAATGCTGATGCAATCCGCGGGGCAGGCGGTCTGGCAACAGAAGCACGCCACGCAACGAGGCGTTCCATCTTCGCGCTGCATCAGGCGATGGCGTCCGCGGAATCGCTCCGGGAGCACGCGCTTCTCTTCCGGGTATTGCAGAGTCGGCATCGCCCCCTGATTGAGCACATTCCTGATGAAATGTCGGATCGACGTCATCATGCCCCGCGCAATCTCGAAGAGATACGAACGCTCTTTGATATCCATCGGCTTTCCGATTTTCTTTACGCCGATCATCATGCACCCCGATCGAACAGGACGAGCGCCACACCCGTCAGGAAAATGTTCAGAAGAGCCAGTGGAATAAGCGTCTTCCAACCGAGGTTCATGAGCTGGTCATAGCGGAACCTCGGGAGCGTCCACCGCACCCAGATGAAGAAGAAACAGAATAGCAGGATTTTCCCGACGAGGAAGGTGTTTTGCACGATTGCCGTGACGATCTGTTCACCCAGGCTAGAGAGTGTCGGCAGAAACAGGAGTCCACCGACGGCGCCGGCACCGAGAGTGACGACGATGCCGAGAAGCACGCGCGCCTCAAAGCGTCGTTTGTCCGTATACAACGCCTGTAGTTTTTTGTCGTATGCCATCAGGATAATCGATAGAAGAACGCAGAGCGCCGCGGTCGATCCGAACGCGATCCGGGCAGCGAGCATGGCGTTCTCCCGTAGCATTTCCGTGTCGAAGAACGGCACCTGCCATCCTCCGAGGAACAATGTCGCCACTACCGCGCTTCCTCCGATGATCGCGATGTACTCGCCCATGAAAAAGAACGCGAACCGCATGCTCGAGTACTCCACATGGAAGCCGATGATCTCCGATTCCCCTTCGGGAAGATCGAAGGGATTCCGATTCGTTTCAGCGAATATGCTGACTACGAATATCAGAAATCCGAGCGGTTGGAGAAAGACATTCCACGCGGGCAGGATTCCGAAGATCGTCCCACCCTGCTGCCGCACGATCTCATTCAGATCAAGTGTCTGGGCAACCATGATCATACCGACTAGCGACAGGCCGAGACCAAGCTCGTAGCTCACCATCTGCGCAGCCGACCGGAGCCCGCCGAGAAGACTGAAGCTGTTGTTCGACGCCCAACCGGCGAACACGACGGCGTAAACATGGAACGATGTAATAGCGAGAATAAAGAGAATCCCGACATCGAGCGTAACCGCCCGAAGGGGGATCGCAGCCCCGCCGATCTTAAGGGTGTCAGCGAGGGGAATGATCGAAAAGGGAATGAGCGAGATAAAAAGAGCGAGAAACGGTCCCAGGCTGTAGTAGAAGCTGTTGACCTTCGACGGGGTCATGTCTTCCTTGGCGATCAACTTGACCACGTCAGCGATGGAGTGAATGACTCCGCCGAGCCGAATCCCCAGAATATCGGCTCGGTTGGGGCCGGTCCGGTCCTGGATGAATGCCGACACTTTCCGCTCGGCCCAGATCATCGCCGGCAAAAGCTGCAACGGCAGCAGCGCGGCGACGAGGACCATTACGAAAGGCATGAAGAGCTCAGCCGGCATGGAGTTCCGTCTCCTCTTCCACCCTGACTCCCCATCCGGTGATCACGTCGGTCATTTCCTTCGTGAGAGCGGTTTCACTCTCCCATCCGAGTTCCTTGCCGAGAAGGCCCGACAGCGATTTCACTACATCGAAGACACTCCGGGAATCACCCGGAGGGCGGATAGCGCTGCGGAACTCCTGCCTCAGGCCGGCGTGATTCGTAAAGGAACCGTTCAATTCCGCGTAGGTCGTGACCGGGACGACGAGATCGGCTCCCCTGGCCGTTGCCGTACGGTTCGAAGTGAATGCGACGACTTTCTTCCCTGCCAGAACCGATTCCAGGTCGGGGCGGTCACCCAGTAGATCGTTCTCAAATACAAGAACCACTCCGGCCGACCCGTTCAGTCTGTTTTCAAGGTCGCCTGCAATGCCGATCTCTCTCATACCCCGGCTGTTCGGGTTCTTGTCCGGGAGGCGAAGGAAGCCGTCATCATCACCGGTCGGACGGAACGAGCCGCCCGTCAGGGCAGCCCCGGGAAGGGCGACCTCTACAAACCGTTTCAAAGCGAACAGGCTCTCGTTCGTACTTCGGGGAGAAGCGACGATCAGAACATCGCCCGGATTGGAGAGGAGAGCCAGAACGGCACGGTCCGCTTCATCCGGGCGCATCAATCCATCCGGTCCTTCCGCTCGGAGCACTCGATCGTCGTTGATCCAGTGGAAGTCGAGCCGCCCTTCATCGCACATCCAGTAGTTGTTCACATCCGGATTCAGGCGAGGACGGAGACGCTGGATTTTGTTTTCGTGGTGATCGATCCAGATATTGCAGCCCCGCTCACATCCGGGACAGATCGACGTCGCGTTCTTCATGTACCAGACACGACACTGGAATCGGAATTTACGACTTGTAAGCGCGCCGACAGGACAGATGTCGACCGTATTCAACGCATAGGGGTTTACAAGGCCTTTACCTGGGAACGTGGTGATCTCCGCGTGATTGCTCCGGTTTTTGATCACCAGTTCTTCCGTACCCACTACATCCTTGCAGAATCGAACACAGCGGGTGCAAAGAATGCACCTTTCGCTGTCGAGCACCACATTCGGTCCGAGATCGACGCGTTTCTTTTTCTTGACCTTTTCGCTCACGGTGATCCGCGAATCGTGAAGTCCGTGCTCCATGTAATAGTCCTGGAGACCGCACTCCCCTGCCTGGTCGCAGATCGGGCAATCGATGGGGTGATTACGAAGGAGAAACTCCATCACGTCACTTCGTTCGCCGACTACCTTCTCGCTATCCGTAATCACTACCATTCCGTCCTGCACGATAGTCGTGCAAGCGGTCTGAAGCTTCGGAATGCCTTCCACCTCGACGGAACACATGCGGCAGTTTCCCTCGACCGGAAGGCCGGGATGATAGCAATAGTGAGGAATGTCGACACCGCATCGCCTGGCCGCCTCAATCAGATAGAGACCGTCCTCAACTGCCTGTTCGACACCGTTGATCGTAATTTTTGCCATATCCGCCTCAGGCCCCCACCTTTTCATGAACAGGAGCGCTGTCAATCAGCTTCGACTCGAATTCGCTTCGGAATTTTGTCGTGTAACTCATGACCGGCATGAAAACGGCGTCGGAGAACACGCAGATGGTATTCCCGCAGATCTGTGTCCCCAGATCGATGAGCTTATCGAAATCGGCACTCTTCGCCCGCCCTTGATTGATCAGATGGACGAGTTCGGCCACCCAACCGGTCCCTTCACGGCACGGTGTGCACTGACCGCATGATTCATGGGCGTAGAAATGTGTAAGCTTATCGAGTGCCCAGACCATGTCAGTTGTTTCATCCATGACGATTACGCCGGCGGAGCCGAGCATGGTACCGCATTCCTGGCACGACTCAAAATCCATCTGAAGTTTCATCGACTCTTCGGCCGTAAGTACCGGTACTGATGATCCGCCGGGAACGACTGCTTTGAGCGCACGCCCCCCCTTCACACCTCCACAAATGTCGTTCAACATGTCCTTGAAAGAGACACCGTGCTCCAGTTCATAGACCCCCGGTCTCTCCACATGCCCGGAGACACTGAACAGCCTTGTACCCGGGCTCTTCTCCGTGCCCCGACTCCGATACACTTCGGCGCCTTCCTTCAGGATGACAGGCACGTTCGCGAGAGTCTCGACGTTGTTGATTACCGTTGAACGACCGAAGAGACCATGATTTGTCGGGAACGGAGGCTTGATTCGAGGTTGTCCCCTCAGTCCTTCGATCGAATTCAGGAGCGCCGTCTCTTCGCCACATATGTAGGCACCCGCCCCTTTATGAATCGTGATATCCAGTTTCCGCCCTGTACCGAGTACGTTGTCACCGAGGATCCCCGCCTCATAGGCTTCCTGAACGGCCGCAACGAGACGGCGATAGGGCCTGCAGAATTCGCCTCGAATGTAGATAAAGGCATGTTCGCTCTTGAGAGCGTGACACGAAATGACAGTTCCCTCGATCATGAGGTGAGGATCGAGATCGAGGATAACCCTGTCTTTGAAGGTACCGGGCTCGCTCTCATCAGCATTCACACACAGATAAGTAAAGTCACGATCCTTGGGCAGGAAAGTCCACTTGAGACCTGTTGGAAAACCGGCCCCACCCCGTCCGCGAAGGCCGGAATCCTTGACTATGGCAGTCACTTCATCGGGATCCATGGCGAGCGCCATCGCGGCCGCTTCGTATCCGCCGTCCTCCCGATAGCTTTCGAGAGTGTGGGAATCCTTCTTATGAATTCGGCTCGTGAGGACTTTGGTTTCCTCAATCACAGTTCCACTCCTCGAGCATGGCGTCGACTTTTTCCGTGGTCAGGCTTTCATAGTATTCGTCGTTCATCTGCATCATGGGACCCGTTCCGCATGAGGCGAGACACTCGACCGCGGTCAGACGGAACCGGCCGTCCTCTGTCGACTCGCCCGCCTGGATTCCAAGCCTGTCTTCCAGATGAGCGAGAATGCTCTCCGAGCCGCAGAGCCCGCAGGAAAGCGTATTACAGACTTGCAGGTGATAGCGAATCGGCTTTTCCAACTCGAACATCGTATAGAAAGTGGCAATGGAGTAGACCCATGCCGGACTCGTTTCACACTCTCCGGCGATCAATTCCATCGCGTCGTACGAGATCCAGCCGTAATCGTCCTGAATCATCCAGAGAAGAGGCATGATGAGCCCGCGAGGAGTCTCATATCGGCCGCGAATCCGCTCGATCTCCTGCTTGCGTGCCTCGCTGAACTTCACCTCTGTTTTCTCTGTCGTTGCCATCAGCGATCCAGTTCTCCTGCTACGACATTCAGGCTGCCAAGAGTCGCGATGGCGTCTTGCACCATCCCCCCCTCGATCATCTCGTCGAACGCCGAGAAGATCATGAAACAGGGAGGCCTGACTTTGATCTTGTACGGCTTGGGGCTGCCGTCACTCACGATCAGGAATCCAAGCTCACCATTCGGCGCCTCAACAGCACGATAAGAATCTCCGGCCGGCGGCGCCACCCCATTCATGATCAACATGAAGTGGTTCATAAGCGCTTCGATGTTGCCGTGAACGGCATCTTTTGGAGGAAGCGTGATTCGCTTGTCATCGACATTTACAGGTCCGCCCGGCATGCTCGACAATGCCTGCTCGATGATCCGGACAGACTGGTTCACCTCTTCGAACCGCACCCAGAGCCGGTCGTATGTGTCTCCGTTCTCTCCGATCACGACATCCCAGTCGTACTCCTCGTAACCATAATAGGGTTCGTCTTTCCGGAGATCATGCGGGATCCCGCATGCTCGGAGACAGGGACCGGTAAACCCGTACGAAATCGCGTCCTCCTTCGAAATGACGCCGACACCGATAACCCGATCGAGAAAGATCCGGTTTCGGCCGACGAGATTCTGCACGTCGGTCATCGTCTCCGGTATGGACTGGAGCAGCGCCCGAACACCCGCTTCAAATCCGTCATGGAGATCATGGGCAAGCCCGCCGATACGGATATAGCAGTGCGTGAGCCGCGCGCCGCACAACGCTTCGATCACATCGTAGATCTTCTCCCGCTCATTGAACAGGAACCAGAAGTTTGTCAGGGCACCGAGATCGACGAGCGCCGCTCCGATACAGACCATGTGATCCATAATGCGTGCGAGTTCACTCAAGATCACGCGGATCACCTGCGTCCGGCGGGGCACTTCGACATCGAGCATGTGCTCCACCTGCATGCAGTAGGCCACATTATTCGATACAGAACTCAAGTAGTTCAAACGGTCCGTATAGGGAATGACATGAGTGTAGGTCCCTTTTTCAGCCGATTTCTCGAAACCCCGATGAAGATAGCCGATCTCGCTCACCGAGTTTCGAATCGTTTCACCGTCAAGTTCGGCAAGAATGCGAATGGCGCCATGAAAAGCGGGGTGTGAAGGGCCAAGATTAACGAACAGAGTCTCCTTGCTGAGCGCGTCGGAAGTGCGTTTCCGCTTCTTCTCCATCTCGTCCATAAGGTCGTCAGCTTCGGAGAGCCACTGCTGTTTCTTGATGTCGTAATCTTTTCGAAGGGGATGACCGACGAAATCTTTGTGATTCAGAATACGTTTCAGATTGGGATGGCCTTTGAATCGGATACCATACTGGTCCCAGGTTTCGCGCTCGCACCAGTTGGCCGTTTTCCAGAGATCCTGCACGGAAGGGAGGGCCGGGTCACTCTCCGGCACCGACGTCTTCAGACGGATTCTATCCCCCGTATCATGGGGTCTCAGATTGTAGATGACGTCGAATCGGGGTTCCCCTGCTTTGCCCAATTCAATTTTGTCGATAGCGGTGATGTCGAGCAGGAGATCGAAACCGTAATCCCGCCGCAGTTTCTCGAGGACGGGACGGATCTGTTCCGGCGCCACTCGAAACGACTTCTCTCCGTATGGATTATGTTCTGCCTCGAGCGCTTCCCCCATTTCCCGGAGAAACCGTCCGATTCGATCGGATGTGGACACCGTCACGCCGCTCCCTGCATTCCTTTCGGTTTTTCCCCGTTCTGGATCCTCTTCTGGAGCTCCACGACGGCATGAAGTACCGCCTCGGGCCGGGGTGGACATCCGGGAATGTAGACATCGACCGGAATGATCTGATCGATCCCCTGAAGGGTACAGTAGTTATCATAGAACGCGCCGGCACTCGCGCAGGCGCCCATGGCGAGCACCCATTTCGGTTCCGCCATCTGGTGGTAGATTCTCTTCAGGATCACCGCCTGCTTGTGAGTAATCGTGCCGGCCACCATCAACAGGTCGGATTGGCGGGGGGAGAAGCGAACGACCTCGGCGCCGAATCGGGAAATGTCGAACGGAGAGGCGACGACCCCCATGAATTCGATGGCGCAACAGGCTGTCCCGAACGGCAGAGGCCAGAGAGAATTCTTGCGTCCCCAGTTCAGGACGGCATCGATCTTCGTGGTCAATGCGCTCTGACCGACTGTCTCCTCTAATCCCACTCGAGGGCTCCTCGCTTCCAAATGTAGATGAGACCGATCAGGAGCATGCCAAGGAAAATGGACATCTCGATCAGCCCGAACACTCCCAGATCCCTGTAAACCACCGCCCAAGGATAAAGAAAGACGGCTTCCACATCGAACAGGAGAAAGAGGACGGCTACAAGATAGTATTTAATCGGAAATCGGTGATGGGGGTTATCGGGTTGTGGCACACCGCACTCGTACGGGTCACCTTTTTCACGTTCATCCCGCTTGGGCCCGGCCACCGATGAGATGGCGAGAAGCAGGACGGGCAGTAAAAAGGCGACCACCAATACGGCAAGAAGGGGTACGTACGGGTTCATCAGACTCGCTGCATCTCCGTAGGTTGTCGGGGCATGGTTGGCCCGGCACGGCGTTCGGACGGGGGACCCGATCCATATTCCAAGCGACGTAGTGCAATATAGGTCTCGGGGAATTCCTGGTCAAGAGCGAAAAGCCGAGATAGAGAAAGGGGGAGCCCGCAACAGGCTCCCCCCCGATCCGATCAACTGAACGAAGAAATCAGCGCCAGCGGTGCTGCCGCCGGCCACCGAGGTTCTCGATGCCCGCAATTTTCTTGCAGCACATATCGGCAAAGTCTTCTTGATCATAGCGCATGCCACAGACGATGCAGCCGAATAACCCATCCAGTTTCGAATGTTCTTCAATCCTGGCAGGATTGACGAGCAGCTCGATACTCTTCTTCTTGTCGTTCACTTCCCGCTACCCTCATTTCCAGGGGACAAAAGTAATTGGAAATCGGGGAGGTCTCTCGCCTCTCCCGGATCCTCGCGCCGGCAGGGCGTCCCAGCCGGCTCACATACAGATAATCCACTATACCACAGAGACTGTACGATTTCAAATTGCCGAATGAGCCCCGATTCCGCTCCCCTTCGCGGCAATCAGGGGCTGATCCAATCTCTCTCCTATCAACGTGTTCGTCGTGGTATCGGTGATCCGAACCCGGACTGATTCGCCCGGTTCGACGATCTCTACCGGGAAAACGACTCCCACACCCCTGGGATCTCGACCGAATGCTTCGGTCGCCGCTTTCCTGCTTGCTCCTTCCACCAGCACATCGACTACGGTTCCCAGGCAATCCTTGTGGATCTCGTTCGATACCCGGCGCTGAACTTCGGCCATCCGGGCCACACGCTGGTGTTTGATTTCCCGGGACAGGTCATCCTCATAGCGTCGCGATGCGATCGTGTTCTTTCTTTCGGAATAGGCGAAGGTGAACGCGGAAACATAGCGCACCTCTTCAATGGCCTGAAGGGTCATCGCGAACTCATCTTCGGTTTCACCACAGAACCCGGCAATGAGATCCGTCGTAATCGATGCACCCGGCACGATCTTCCTGATACGCGCCACCACTTCGCTGTACTCAGAGTAGGTATAACCACGATCCATTCTGCGTAGAACGGCATCGCTTCCCGACTGAAGGGGGAGATGAATGTGAGGGCACGCCGAAGGGTGATCAGCCAGGAGTTCGAGCAGTTCGATCGGAAAGTCTTTCGGATGGGGGGATGTGAACCGAACGCGATCAATACCATCTACGTCGCAGACGCGCCGCATGAGAGAAGAGAAACTCTCACCGGCAGCGCCATAGGAATTTACGTTCTGCCCGAGTAGAGTGACCTGCCGGAAACCGGCTTCAGCCAGCCCCTCCACTTCGCTCACGATGTCGTCGGCCCCCCTGCTTCTCTCCCGGCCCCGGCTATAGGGCACGACGCAGAAAGTACAGAAGTTATCGCACCCCCGCATGATGGTAACCCAGGCATTCACTCCCGACTTCCGAAGAGAAGGAATGTCGGTGTATGTCTCAGTTCTCGAGAGTTCCGTCTCGAGCCGCGGCCCATGGCCGGCGGTCCGCAACAACTCAGGGAGCTTGCGATAACCATCAGGCCCAACGAGGAAGTCGACTACACCGGAATCATCCAGGAGCTCTTCTTTCAGATTCTGAGCGAGACAGCCGAGAATGCCCACTCGAAGGTCCGGCCTTTTTCTCTTCGCATAACCGATCTGTTTGACCCGGTGGAAGATTTTCTCGGCAGCGTTCTCTCGTATCGCGCAAGTGTTCAACAGTATGCCGTCCGCGTCATCCAGATTGTCGACCACTTCGACTCCGGCCTCGGTGAGAAGCCCCCCCACCAATTCGCTGTCCGAGAAATTCATTTGACATCCATATGTCTCGATATAAATCTTCACAATCAATCGCCCGCCAACTCGCCGAGCGCCACCTCGACCAGGCTGTCCGTGATCAGAACAGGCCTGATCTCGTTCGCGAGATTTCCCGCACCGTCAACAGAAACGCGGGAGTAGTTCGGTGCGTGACCCACCCAGCTTCCCGTCTCATCTTTCGTTTCGAAGAGCACCGGGAGTGTGCGACCGATCTGTCGATCGTGGAACCCTTTCTTCTTCAGCGCGCCGAGACGTCTGACCTTCTCGCTCCTCGCCTTCACCTGTTCCGGCTGAATCTTCGGCTCGATCCTGGCGGAACGGGTACTTCCATGTTCGGAATAGCTGAATACATGAAAGTGATAAAACGGGAGTTCCTCGAGAATCGCATAGGTGCGTTCGAACGCCTCGTCCGTCTCACCCGGGAAGCCGACGATGACGTCGGTTCCCACACCGATCCCCGGAATGGCCCTCTCCAGTCGCCGGAAGAGACTCACATACTCGGCGGCGGTGTAGGGCCGCTTCATGGAACTGAGAACCTGGTCGTCCCCACTCTGGAGACAGAGATGGAGATAGGGACAGATTTTCTCGTTCCCCGCGATCAGATCGACCACCCGGGAGTTGATGGTCATCGGCTCGACGGAACTGATACGAATACGGTCGATGGAGTCGATCTCGGTGAGTCGGCTCAGCAGGCCGGTGAAATCTACACCGGAATTCTCATAGGTACCGATGTTCACACCGGTTACCACGATCTCTCGATGACCGAGAGCGGCGAGGCTCTCCGCCTCACGCAGGCAGTCAGCCAGATCCCTGCTTCTCGCGCGGCCCCGGGTATACGGGATCACGCAGAACGAACAGAAGACGTCACAACCATCCTGGATCTTGAGGTTGGCTCTAGTTTCCCGGAATGATCCCGTCTCAGGTATCGTGAAGGGACCTCGGCTCATCGGCCGTCTGAGGATCTCCGCGGTGGGCCGTTTCTCCAGGCTCTCTATCAGACTGGGAATATTGTGTTTATCCTCCGTGCCCACCACGAGATCCACACCGTCGATTGACGCGAGCGCCTCGGCGTCCAGCTGCGCGTAGCAACCGGTAATCACGACGTGAGCCCCGGGAGAGCGTTTCAGCAGATAGCGGACCAGCCGCCTGCATTTCGCCTCGGCACCCCGGGTGACTGAGCAGGAGTTAATGACAATGAGGTCGGTCGGCTCCGATTCAGGTACCATGACGTATCCTTCCGACCGAAATGCATCGGTCAGCAGGGCGCCTTCAGCCTGGTTCAGGCGGCAGCCAAGAGTATGGACGGATGCGCGGGGCACCACTCCTCCATGGTCAGGGAGTCTCGTCGGACCTTCACGGTGGACCTGGGCCGAGAGAACGTTAGCCATTTATAATAGCCAGCAAAATGTAACCTCGCAAGAAAAAAGGAAGAAACTGCAAACCCGCCGGGAATAGGGGCGCCTCCCCGTCTCTCTCCCCAATTGTAGTAGTATGATCACTGGGGATTGCATGCATCAGGAGGCTCCGTTGAGGATCCACGCACCATACAAAGGAATTCTCGCATGCTGTCTCGCCTCTCTCCTCCTCTCCCCCTTGACCGCGTCGTCATCCGGGAATGTCCATACGACGTATCTCTGGCACATGCATCAGCCGATCTATTGGCCCGACCGAAGCGCGGGCAGCCCTTCGCGATATGAGACTGTTCACGAGACCATCCTGCTCGGCCACAGCCTGAACGATGAGGCGACGATTTTCGGGAAACCCGATCGGATCGGTGACTATCAGAACTACCCGAAAGACGGGATCTCATCCATTCTGGACCTGCCGGACGGCGGTGCACAGGTCTCCTTCGCCGGCGCCCTGATCGAGAATCTGTTCAGCCTGGGGGAGAACGGGTGGAGCGGGGGCGCATACGCCAATGACTGGTATGCCCACTATCGCACCGCCAGAAGCTGGACGACATCGGCAGGCACCCCTCGGCTGGAACCGGTTCTAACCGGATTCCATCACGGGATCGGCCCGCTGATGGATGACAACGCGTTTCGGATGGAACTCGCCATCGCCAAGGCGATCCATGAGCGCGCCTGGGGGGATACTCTCTTCTCCAAGGGGTTCTTCCCTGCTGAAATGTGCTTCAGTGAGAGGCTGATTCCGGCACTTTCAGATGCAGGAGTCGAGTGGTCGGTCGTGCCGGACCTCCATGTCGCCCGGGCATGCGCCGACTATCCGTTTGCCGCTTCTGCGGACAACTGCGATCCGCCGAACCTCGCCGACCAGGTCAACCCGGCACAGGGGACCTACACGAATCATTCCATCTCGCGGGGAGTTTCGCTCAAGGTTCCCTATCCATTCGGATTCACGCCTCACCGAGCGGAGTTCGTCGATCCGGGTATGGGAACTGTCTCCCAGATCGTTGTCGTCCCCGCGGCGAATGCGATGGGCTGGGAGGAAGGATACGGTCTTTTCGGTACGGGCGGGATCGATGCCATCGCGAGCGCCAATGATCCGGCCCGGCCCATGCTGATCCTGCTCGCCCACGACGGGGATAACGCATGGAGCGGCGGCTACTCCTATTACTATCAGAATGTCACGCAGTTCAGTCATGCGGCAGCATCGACCGGCTACTCCCCTACCACCATCGCAACTTACCTCGCAGATCACCCGGTCCCCGCGGGCGATCTCATTCATGTGGAAGATGGAGGCTGGGTCAACGCGGATGGTGATTTCGGCAGCCCTCAATTCATCAACTGGAACTGGCCCCTTGTCGATGAGTTCGGCGATTTCGACATTCCGGGGGGGTGGGCGGAAGATGAGCGGAACTGGGCGATCCTGACCGCCGGGCAGAACCGTGTGGAGACCGCGGAACAGATCCTCGGCCCGGTGGATCCGGAAGAAGTCGCCGAGCCGTCCCCGGTAGCAAATGCCGCGGAGAGGGCGTGGCACTTTCTCCTGGCAGGATATGAAAGCGGGTACATGTACTATGGGCAGTCGCTTGACATGGAAATCAAAGCGACCCTGGCATGCAACGAGGCTGCTGCTGAAGCTGATCCTGTAATCTCTTCCGGATCTGACGCTACGGCACCCACGATCTGGCTCCCCCAGCGCCTTCCATGGAATCCGGGCGGTTAGGGAGCCGGAAGCCTCTGGGGTTACCCGGGAGGAACAGGATCGCTTCATGACTCGACGTTCTCTATATGGACTTTCGCTTATGATGTCTCGGGCCTTGCCCGCGTGGAGCTCATGATTCGTGAAGATGGGGACGGCGCCAACGATCCGGCTACTCATCATAACGAGACGTATGCGGGCGGCGCCGATGTGGGGGTATGGACTTCCCTGACGATGACGGGCCGTTCGTTTCCCGCGGGAGAGCCGTGGGACATGCCCGAAATCGACTTGACCGAACTCCCGATCCACATTGCCGATCAGTATTGGGTTCGCCTCACCGGCTACTCGGATGTCCTTCTGGATTACTACATTGAAGCGGAAGACTCTCTCGGGTATGTGAAGCGGTCGCCGATTCAGCATGTCTGGGTAGGGACCGGCGGGGGTGGCGCGGAGCCGGATAACTCCGTTCGCTGGAAACCTGAGTTTCCGGAGGCGGGCGATTCCGTAACGATTTATTACGATCCGTCAGGGGGGCCACTTTCAGCCGCCCCAGCTGTGTCTGTTCATCTCGGCACGAACGGCTGGCAGGGGGTCTTCGATGATCCGATGATATGGAGCGCCGCCGACACGGCGTGGTGTTACGGCTACTCCATCCCTTCGACTGCAACATCGATTGACCTCGTTTTTCATGACAACAACGGGATCTGGGATAACAATAATGGCGCCGATTGGGTGATCCCGGTGCTCGGCGGAACGGGCCCTCCGTTCTTCATGGACGGACAGCTCGACGACTCGGCTAATTTTCTGGCCACCGACGGCACCCTCTCACTCTGGGGGGCGATCGACGGATCCACTCTCTATCTGGCGACAGAGGGGACGGGCACCACGAACGGGGATGATCGGTTCCTGTTCATTCTGGCCGATACCCTCACTACCCGAGGCGCCCCCTGGACCAAATCGGGATCGGTTCTCTCATGGGACTATCTGCTTGCTGCAGAAGAATCGAACGGCTGGAGCGGTTGGTTCGACGCCGCCGAAACGGTAATCTCCAACCCATCCGTCGATGGGGCGCACGGCGGAGTGCTGGAAGGGACTCTCGACCTGACCGGACTCTACGGCGATCCGCTCCCTGCGGGGCTTTACCTAGCCGCATCAGGTTACGGGACTGCGGGGGGCGGTCTGCTCGGACCACAAGCCCCCGGCGGAAACGGCGACGGCGACATCGCACTCCCGGAGTACCATTACTTTTCGCTGACCTCGACCGGAATCCCCGGAAACGGACTTCCTGTCCACCCCACGCTCGCCCTCCGGCTGATGCCGAATCCCTTCAATCCGTCGGTTCGCCTGACTGTCGAATTTTCAGGCAGGCAGGGGGAAATCACAATTTACGATGTCGGCGGAAGAGAGATCAACAGACTTCCCCTTTCCCCGGGCGCAGCCGGACTAAAGGAGGTCATCTGGGATGGAATGGACAGCCGGGGAGAGCCGGTCAGAAGTGGAATCTACTTTTTTCGCGCGAGGAGCGGGATACGGGAAGTCGTTCGAAAAGGGGTTCTACTCCGGTAGCCGCCAGCTTGAAATCAGACCCCTCCCTCTGCTATAAGAAAAGCACTCCCATCGATTGATAAGAATCGAGGTCGAGCCGATTCCCGTGCTTTCATCCGGGCCCCTTCCCGGGAAAGGTGGTCTGAACATGAAGACGACCAACCCGCTGGCACGCCTCCTGCGCCGGTCACCCTTCGAACCCCTTCAGGAACACATCCGCCTGGTGGCGCTCTGCACCGCGGAGCTGCCTATCCTCTTCGAAGCTCTCCACGAAGGTGACAGGATCAAGCTCGAGGAGGCAGCCGATCGTGTCGACCGGCTGGAGAGCAAGGCTGACAAGATCAAGAACGACCTCCGTTACCACATGCCAAAGACTCTTCTGCTCCCCGTCGCCCGACGCGATATCCTGACCTTGATCAGCAGGCAGGACGGCATGGCCGACACTGTCGAAGACATCGCCAAGCTCCTTACGCTGCGCGAGATGGAACTGCCCGAGGCGCTCTGGCCTGAGCTGTCGGTTCTCATCTCCCGGGTCGGCGACACGTGCGAGCATGCGTTTCAGGCGATCGAGACTCTCGACGAACTGCTCGAGGTCGGATTCCGCGGACGATATTCGAAGAAGACCCGCAAGAGAGTGACCAAGCTGAAAGCGACGGAGGCAGAGACCGACCATCTGAGCGCCGAAGTGGCCCGCAGACTGTTCTCTATCGAAAAGAGCCTCGATCCTGTGTCCGTGATCTTCTGGAATGATTTGATCAAACTCATCGCCGAGGTCGCCAATCGGGCCGAGAACGTGGGAGACACTCTCATGCTTTTCCTGGCGCGCTGACGGGGGTACTGAAGATGGAGATCATCGCTCTATACGGAACGGCGTTTATCGCACTGGCCATGATCTTCGGTCTCTACATGACCTGGGGTGTCGGCGCAAATGATCTGGCCAACGCCATGGGCACTTCCGTCGGCGCCGGCGCGCTGACGATCAGACAGGCGATCGTGATCGCCATCATCTTCGAATTCGGCGGCGCCGTGATCGCCGGCGGTCACGTCACCAAAACCATACGAAAAGGGATTATCGATCCGACCCCCATAATCGATCAGCCGGAGATTCTTGTTTTCGGCATGCTGGCAGCGCTTCTCGCCGCCGGTGTCTGGCTCATGATCGCATCTACCAAAGGCTGGCCTGTCTCCACCACCCATTCCATCGTGGGCGCCGTCGTCGGTTTCGCAATCGTCGGCATCGGCGTCGACTCCGTCAACTGGGCCAAAATAAGCAAGATCGTCGCCAGCTGGCTGATATCGCCGCTCATCGGCGGCGTGATCAGCTTCGGCCTCATGATCAGCATCCGGAAACTCATCCTGAACACCAAGACTCCGCTGAAGAACGCGATCAAGTACAGCCCGGCCTACGTCTTCCTGGTAGGGTTCGTGATCTCCCTCGTTACGATGTTCAAAGGGCTCAAACATCTTAATCTGGAGTTGACGCCGCTGATGAGCCTGGCCGTCTCCCTCGCCTTCGGTCTGCTGGTAGCCTTCGCCGGGTGGCTCATGGTCCGGCGCGTCCGTATCGAGGAAGACGAGGACGCTGATTTCCACTTCGCCAGCGTGGAAAAGGTCTTTACGCCGATGATGATCTTCACGGCCTGCTCCATGGCCTTCGCCCATGGCTCCAATGACGTCGCCAACGGCATCGGTCCCCTGGCGGCGGTAGTATCCATCGTTACATCCGGCGGTGAAGTGGCACAGAGTTCGGAGCTGCCGATCTGGATCCTTGTCCTGGGTGGCGCCGGCATCGTTACGGGACTGGTCACCCTCGGCTATCGCGTCATGCGCACGATCGGCAAGAGGATCACCGAGCTCACCCCGACCCGCGGTTTCTGCGCGGAGCTGGCAGCCGCTTCGACGGTGGTCCTCGCCTCTCGAACCGGCCTGCCCGTCTCGACAACGCACATCCTGGTCGGCGCGGTAATGGGCGTCGGCCTGGCGCGAGGCGTTGGCGCTCTCGATCTGCAGGTGATCCGGAACATCATTCTTTCCTGGATCGTCACACTGCCCGTCGGCGCCGTACTGGCTGCCTTCTTCTTCTTTACACTCAAGGGAATCTTCGGCTGATCAGGCGTTGGCGAGCATTCGCTCCAGAGCGATCAGTGCGGGGTCGGCGACCTCTTTCGGCACGATAATCCGGTTGATCACCTTCCCAACTACAAGGCCTTCGAGTACATCCATCAGATTGATCGGATCAATGCGCCACATGGTCGCGCAATTGCACGCGAAGGGAGAAAGAGGCATGACTTCATGATCGGGAAGCAGTTCGTTCAGCCGCGCCACGAGATGATGCTCAGTTCCGATCGCCCATGGAGTTCCGGGGGGTGATTCATTCACCAGTCGAATGATCTGCTCTGTGGATCCCGAGTAGTCGGAGTTTGCCACGACCTCGGCCGTGCATTCGGGATGAGCGACGATCTTCACATCCGGAAACCGCTCGCGCATACGATCACAATGCTCCGGCTGAAAAGTCATATGGACACTGCAGAAGCCCTTCCAGAGAATCACCCGGGACCGTTCCAGTTCGTCGCCAGTCAGACCACCAACGGGAGAATGAGGATCCCAGACGACCATTTCATCATCGGAGATTCCCATGGTGTGGCCGGTGTTCCGCCCCAGATGCTCATCAGGGATGAACAGAATGCGGTCCCCCCTCTCGAAAGCCCACCGGTAAACCGATCGAGCATTCGATGAGGTACAGACGATTCCGCCATGCTCCCCGCAGAATGCCTTGATTGCCGCCGAGGAATTCATATAGGTAATGGGGATGGTCGACTGACTCAGGCGAGGTCCGAGCACTTCCCAGCAGTCAAGCACCTGATCGATATCCGCCATGTCCGCCATGGAACAGCCTGCTTTGAGATCGGGCAGAAGAACGCTCTGGTCATCGGCAGTCAGAATGTCGGCGCTTTCAGCCATGAAATGCACACCACAGAAGACGATGTACCTGGCGTCACGTCGATCGGCGGCGTCTCTTGCAAGCTTGAATGAATCACCCGAGAAATCAGCGAACCGGAAGACTTCGTCCCGCTGATAGTGATGGCCGAGGATGATGGTACTCTGCCCCAGTTTCTTCTTGGCGGCGGCAATCCGGTCGAGGATCTCCTCAGTCGGAAGAGAGACAGGCGCGTATTCCCCGAGTGCTGACATAATGATTCTCGTCCGATCAGATCGAGAAGGATTCGCCGCAGCCGCACGTCCCGGTTGCATTGGGGTTGTTCCACCGCCAACCGGAACCGTCCAGCCCGTCGTACCAATCCAGGATGATGTCACTCAGTAGTATCTTGCTCTTCGGATCGAGGAGCACACGAACCCCTTCCATCTCGATAACCTTGTCTTCGTCTGCGGGAGTGATCTCGAACTCGAGGGCGTACATGAATCCCGAGCATCCTCCCCCCCTGACAGCCAGCCTCAGGTAGAGGCCGTCCCGGCCATCCCGCTCCAGCAACTTCTTGACCTGCGTTCCCGCATTTTCCGTAATCTGAACCATTCTAAAATCCAACTCCCTATTGCAGTCAGGCCGTTTCCCGGCCGGCTTCTCTTTCAAACATAGGAGAAAAGGCGCGCAAACGCTCGACTGCGGCGATTACCTTTGCCGCCGCATAGTCGATCTCCTCTTCCGTCGTATAACGCCCGAGTCCGAAGCGGATCGAACTGCGGGCAAGGTCATCATCAATCCCGAGCGCGAGAAGAACGTACGATGCTTCATGGGCTCCCGATGAACAGGCGGATGCGGGAGATACAGCGACATCTTCCATCGCCATGAGAAGTGATTCGCCATCCACCCACGGGAAGCTCATATTCAGATTATTGGGCAGAGAATGATCGGGGTCGCCGTTCCGTACGACCGACTCGATCCCGCCGCGGATCTGCTCTTCAAGACGATTACGAAGCGCGGCGATTTTCTCACCCCCGGCAGCCATATTTTTGGCAGCCAGCGACGCCGCCCGACCGAGACCCACTATGCCGGGGACATTCAGCGTACCTGATCGCCTTCCGCGCTCGTGCCCACCCCCCTGGGATATCGGCACAAGCCGGACCCGTGGATTCCGTCTTCTCACGTAGAGCGCTCCCACACCTTTCGGGCCATACATTTTGTGTGCCGAAAGGGAGAGGAGATCGATCTTCATCGCCTCCACGTCGATCGGTAGCATGCCTGCCGCCTGCGCGGCGTCCGTGTGAAATAAAACACCCGCTTCTCGAGTGATCGATCCGATCTCCGCCAGCGGATGGATCGTTCCGACTTCGTTATTCGCCGTCATGAGAGTGACGAGAACGGTGCCCGGACGAATCGCCTGTTTCAGTTCGTCCAGAACGATCCGGCCGAGACGATCCACACCCAGATAGGTCACCTCGCCCCCCGCCTTTTCAAATGCGGCCGCCGGGTCGAGTACCGCCTTGTGCTCCGTCACACATGAGATCATGTGGCGGCCCTTCGATCTGTATGCCGCCAGCGTGCCGTGAATAGCCAGATTGTTCGACTCGGTGGCACCGCTCGTGAAGACGATCTCTTTCGACCGACATCCGATCAGGCGGGCCACATCCTCTCTTGCACGTTCTGCAGCGTCCTCCGCTTCCCAGCCGAATGCGTGGCTCCGACTGGACGGGTTTCCGAACCGCTCTCCGAAATAGGGAAGCATCGCCTCCACAACCGCCGGATCGCAGGGAGTAGTCGCGTGATGATCGAGATAAATTGGTAGTTTCATATCGATTGGAACATAATCGGGACATGAGAAAATGTCAAGAACATGCTGAAAACAGGGAAGTTACAAGGTTACAGACATACTGTTTCCCGACATGACTCGACCCATTCAGTGAACATACCCGAGGGATCGAAGTGACCGGACCTCTTCACCGGACAGCGTATCCCGGCCCGGAAACCCCGGATCGCCCGGATCCGCCTCATCCCACGTTCGAAGGAAGTCAAGCAACGGCGCGGCCACCCCGGATTTTTCTGCAAACAGATTCTCGCTCTCCCGCGGGTCGTCCTCCAGATTGTAGAGTTCATACAGGTCGGGGGTTTCCGGCCCCTCCCCGGGAATCCAGATGAGCTTATGATTACCATCCCTCACTGAGCGCCACCGCCCTTCGAAGCGATTCACCCTTCGAGGATTTTCCTCCCTCGTGAGCCGGTAATCGCTTTCCGAGTGAATTAACACCCGGCTGCTCTCCTCACGGTCTCCCTCGAGCCAGGCGAGCGCGCTCTCACCAGAACGACCGGCCCGGCCGACGCCGGCATAGTCTGCGAGTGTCGGTAGAAGATCGTAGATTCGAAACTGCCCGGTCGCCTGCCGGGCACCCGGCCACAGGTCGGCATCGGGCAGCGAGAGAATGAGAGGCACGCGAACAGTGACATCGTAAAGCATCTCACCGTGTCCATAGTAGTAACCGTTTTCCCCATGCTTTCGCCATGATCTGATGTAAATGCGATGACAGTGTTTTCGGCAAGTCCCAGAGAATCGAGGGCACCGAGCAGCCGCCCGATTTCGTGATCCGTGTAGGCGACCTCGCCATCATACAGCGCCGAAGCGACTCGCCTCATCTCCTCACTCATGCTGTTTTGAAAGAGGATCGATCCCTTGCTTACCAAACCCTCGTAGAATTCCTCGAACGGCCTGGGAACATCCATCCGGGGACTCCCGATGAATCGGTCGGCCCAGGGATCGGGAGGCGAGTAAGGCCAGTGAGGATCGAGGTAGTGGACCCAGAGAAAAAACGGGCGTTCGCCGGAGTCCAGTAGCAGGTTCACGGCGTCATCGGTCACATGGCGGGCGCGGCTCTTCTCCCCCGTTCCGGGATGCTGAACGAACCGGCCGAAGCCCTGGCCGAATCCTTTACCTGTCAAAACGAAATTGCTGACCGACGCTCCGGTAAAGTAGCCCGTATCACGAAAGATCTCCGCGTAAGTAATCGCGTCCGCAGGCAGCATCTCCCCCAGTCCCCTCACACCATGCCTAGCGGGAGGCAGGCCGGTGAATAACGAGGCGATCGTCTGGGATGTACGGGGGACCGGAACGAACGCGGCGGAGAACAGGATTCCATTTTCCGCCAGGCGATCGATGTGGGGCGTTTGTGCCCGTGCGTAGCCGTAGCAGCCCAGGCGGTCGGGCCGTAGAGTGTCGACGGTGATCAGCAGAATATTGATCGGGGCTGAGCGAACGGTTAGGTCCCGTGCACAGCCGACCAGTAGGAGAAGAAACGGGAGTGTGATCTGTAGCAGACGGGAACTCACGATTCCAGGCTGGACTCACGTTGAATCTTGCGGAGTTTCTTGCCCAGCAGGTTTCTGCGTGCTCGGCTGATCCGATCGATAAAAAGAACCCCGTCAAGATGATCGATCTCATGTTGCAGAACTCGCGCGTGCAACCCGTCCACCTCTTCTACGAGACGTTGGCCGTCGAAATCGGTATAGGTAAGACGGATCGCGTCCGGCCGTTCCACATCGCAGCGGATGCCGGGGATCGACAGGCATCCCTCTTCGTACAGGGACTTCGATTGTGAAAAAGCGTCGATCACCGGATTGATATACGCCCTCGGTTCCTCCTCGCCTTCCATCACGGTTTCATCGATCACCAGAAGACGAAGCCGTTCACCCACCTGAGGAGCGGCCAGCCCGATCCCCTCCTCCAGACGCATGGTCTCATACATTTCCTTGATCAGCACGCGTACCTGCTTGTCTATCTCATCTACGGACCTGGCCTGGTCTCGAAGTACCGGATCGCCGTATAATCTGACTGGTAAACTCATGCTTCTTTCCTGTTCCTGATGGCGCGGGCGGCGCTTCGTGAAAAACGGTCCCACCCCGCCCGGCGAATAGCCATCCCTTCGAATCGTTCGTCGAAAGCGCTCTTTCCTAATCGAACAGCATCATGGAGAGAAAGATCCCTGACCGCCGGCCTCGGCTGGAGATCTTTGATCGGTGTCTCCTCGGGAAATCTGCGATTCCAGGGGCAGACCTCCTGGCAGATATCGCACCCGAACAGCCAGTCTCCGGAGAGATCGTCCAGTTCCTGGGAAACCTCCCCATGATGTTCGATTGTAAGATAGGAGATGCACCGCGTCGAGTCGACTGTGTAGGGCTCGGTGATCGCATCGGTAGGACAGGCGTCAATGCAGAGTGTGCATGACCCGCAATGATCCGTCGCCGGTGAATCGAACGGGAGCGCGCGGTCCAACACGATTCCGCCGATGAAAAACCAGGACCCTGTCCCTTTCCGAATCAGATTAGTATGTTTGCCCCGCCAGCCGAGCCCCGCCCGTTCGGCGTAGGCCTTTTCCAGAATCGGCGCCGAATCGACGAACCAGCGCCCCTGCACACCTGGAAGGACCTTCTCGATGACCGGCATCAGCCTCTTCCAGAGCCCCTTCAATACGCGGTGGTAGTCACGCCCCTCCGCATACATCGAAATCCGGGCTCGCGGATCACGTCCCCCGGCCGGATCAGAAGGGCGCGCCGGTTCGCTGTAATATTCAAGCGCGCCAAGAAGCACGCAGGCCGCGCCGGGAAGAAGCGATTCCGCATCGGTACGCCCCTCCGGCCGCCTGGCCATCCAATCCATCGTCCCCTGGTACCCTCGGCCGAGCCATTCCCGCAATCGCTCGGTTTCAACATCGGGGAGGGTGACAGGAGAAACGCCGAGCGCTGTGAAGCCGAGCAGCCGGCCCTCACGCACGATGATCCGCTTCGCCTCGTCCGGTGTAACCTCCGCCACTTCACCGCTCATATCGCCTCAACCAGCCAGAGGTCCTTCGCGTCCACCTGGAACTCACCCTCCTCGGGAAACGGATCGATCGTCTCCCTCTCCCGAACCTTGAATCCTGCTTTCCCCAGAACCCTCTCGATCTCGTCCGACTCGAAGCAACGCTGGAAGTGCCGCGATCGATAGATGATCCCATCTTCCCCGTAGCCCGGTTCGGCATCAACCACCGCCTCACCGATCATGCGCGCCGGATCCCAGCTTGTCCGGATGGTGATGCGCCCCGCTTCGCTATCCACTTCATAGGGAGAGGAGTGGGCCCACACTTCTTCGTAGGCGGCTCGATTATTGACATCAAAAGAGAATCCCCCCCCCGACCTGAGAATACGACGGAATTCCTGAAAGGTCGCCGCCAGATGATCGCTGTCAGGAAGATAGTTCAGGCTGTCATAGAAACAGAGAGCCAGATCCCATCCACCCCGAACGGGAAGAGCTGTCATCTCTCCCGTCACCACGCGGCCATCCAGCTTGCCCTTTGCGTATCGGAGCATATCCGGCGATAGATCGACGCCGAGAACGGTGCGCCCGCTCCGATACAACCCGGCTAGCAGCGAACCGGTGCCGCAGGCTACCTCGACCACAGCAGGTCCGTATTGTTCAGCCAGGCTCTCGACCCGATCGGCGAGAGAAAGGGAATAACGATCGAAACGCCCGCCATCATAGAGTGCAGCAAATATCTGATAGGAGTTGGCGGGGAGATCAATCAGCGGGCGGGTCATTCCGCGGCGTTACCGACGAGCGTCACGTGCTCCTCTCCGATCGCCTCGCGAAGATTGCCGAGCAATTCATCGCCGGGCTCCACGCGGAATCGATGGGAACGGACTTCTACATCGCCCGCCTCTTCCGTCCTGACAAGCAGTTGAACGGGACAGTTCCCCGGATGCCGATCGAAGATACCCCGGAGTTGTTTCAACGACTCCTCGGTGAAGTCCTCGAGTGGCGCGCAGATCCTGATGAGCTTCGTAAAGCGCTCTTTGCACTTGCTGAGACGGACTACGTCATTGGCGATGATTTTCGGCTGGTCTTCATCACGCAGGCTCAGTCGCCCCCGAAAGAGAAGCGCCTCTTCACTTTCCAGCGCCGCCCGCGCCTCCTTGAAGACACTCGCAAAAACGAGCGCCTCCACACTGCCATGAAAATCCTCAACGGTTACGAATGCCATGGACTTGCCCTTCTTGTCCAGAATGACCTTCATCGCCGTCACGAGGCCGGCCAGCGCCACCGGTTCATTGTCAATCAGCCGATTCAGTGTATCGGTCCGGGCGTTCGCCAGGGAAAGCTCATCGGCGTACTCGGAGAGCGGATGGCCGCTCACATAAAACCCCAGAACCCCCTTCTCCCGCTCCAGCGCGTCACTCTTGCTCCAGGGTATTCGACGGGGGAGGGAAGGTTCAGGGAGGGCCGTACCACCCGTTCCATCGTCGAAAAGGCTCCCCTGGCCCCGGATCCGATCGGTCTGCAACCGACTCGCTCTCTCCAGCGCCCCCTCAGCAGCTGCGAGAAGGGAGGCCCGGTTTTTTTCCATTTCGTCGAAAGCTCCCGCCTGAATCAGCGACTCGAGGACTCGTTTGTTCAATAGACGGAGGTCGAGCTCTTCACAGAAATGAAAAATCGAGTGGAAAGGACCACTTTTGTCTCGCGTTTCAATCAGCGATTCGATCGCCGACCGGCCCACGTTCTTTACAGCGGTGAGAGCGAAACGGATCCCCTTTTCCTCGCACTGAAAATCGACTTGGGAGCGATTGACATCGGGGGGCAATACCGGAATCTTCATCCCCTTACATTCGGCGATCAATTTCACGATTCGATCGCTATCACTCATCTCACTCGTCATCGTGGCGGCGAGGAACTCTCTCGGGTAGTGCGTCTTAAGATAAGCGGTCTGATAAGAAAGCAGGCCGTAGGCGGTCGAGTGGGACTTATTGAAGCCGTAGCCGGCGAAGTAAGCCATGAGGTCGAAGATCTTCTCGGCGACTTTCCTGGTGTATTTCTTATCGGAAGCCCGGCCGACAAAGAGATCCCGGTTCCTGTCCATCTCCTTTTCGTCTTTCTTCCCCATGGCGCGGCGAAGAATGTCCGCTTCCCCGAGCGAATAACCTCCCATGGTATGGGCAATCTGCATCACCTGTTCCTGGTATAGGATTACGCCGTAGGTATCCTTCAGGATAGACTCCAGGCAGGGATCGAGATACTCGATCTTTTTTCTTCCATGCTTGCGGTCGATGAAGTCGTCTACCATGCCGCTCTTCAAAGGACCGGGCCGGAAGAGTGCGTTAACGGCGATCAGATCCTCGAACAAAGTCGGCTTCAACCGTACGAGCAGGTCTCGCATTCCCGAAGACTCGAACTGAAAGATCCCGACCGTCTTTCCCGCGGTGAGAAACTTGTAAGTATCACGGTCATCGAGTGGAATTCTGGAGATATCAAGTTTCACCCCATGCTCCCGCTCGATCATCTTGATCGCGTCATGAATGACCGTAAGCGTCCGAAGCCCCAGGAAATCCATTTTCAGAAGGCCGATCTTTTCGCATGCCTTCATGTCCCATTGAGTCGTCTTGTCACCCGTGCTGGTTCGATAGAGAGGCACATAGTCTGTGAGGTCGCCGGGGGCGATCAGCACAGCGGCGGCATGGGTCGAAGCGTGCCGGGAATTTCCCTCCAGGTTGTGGGCGTGCAGCATGAGTTCCTCGAGATTCCGGTCTCCTTTCTGCAGTTCCTTGAGCTCAGGCACGAGCTCTTCCGCCTTGTCGAGAGTCATACCCACTTCAGCGGGAACCATCTTGGCAATCCTGTCAACGTCGCCATAGGGAACCTTGAGGACTCTCCCCACGTCTCGGATCGCGGCTCGGGCGGCCATGGTGCCGAATGTGATGATCTGCGCCACGTTCATTTCGCCGTACTTCTGTACGACGTATTCGATCACCTCTCCCCGCCGGACATAGCAGAAGTCGATGTCTATATCGGGGAAACTCACCCTCTCCGGGTTCAGAAACCGCTCGAAGAGCAGCTTGTGCTTGATCGGGTCAACGTCGGTGATACCGAGCAGATAGGCGACGATCGATCCGGCCGCCGAACCCCGCCCAGGACCGACCGGGATGCCCCTGTCTCGTGCGGCAGCACAGAAATCCCGCACAATAATGAAGTACCCCGCATACCCGACCTTCTTGATCACCTCGAGTTCGTAGCGAATCCGCTCTTCGATCTCCGGGGTCACTTCATCATAGCGAGCGGGCACACCCTCCAGACAGAGATGACCGAGCTGCCCATCGAGCGATTCGAACTCTTCCGGAACCGGAACTTCGGGGAGAAGCAGACGGTTCAGATCAAGCTCGAGATCGACCATATCGGCAATCTTGAGCGTGTTGGCAAGTGCACCCGGCACATGGCCGAAGAGGTCGTGCATCTCGGCGACCGAGGCAAAGTGATTCCGATTCGTCGTGTAGCGGAGACGGTTCGGATCGTCTCTGTCCTTTCCTGTACCGATGCAGAGAAGAACGTCGTGAGATTCGGCGTGCGCCGGTGTCAGATAGTGGCAATCATTGGTCGCGACGAGAGGGAGATTGAGACTCTTCGCCAGCCGCGGCAACTCGGTACACACGATCTCGTCCTCTTCGAGACCATGATTTTGCAGCTCGGCAAACAGATGGCCCGGTTCAAAGATATCGGAGAGAAGTCCCGCCCTCTCTCTGGCCGTCTCCATATCGCCGCTCACAAGAGGACGAGTCACCGGTCCCTGGAGACAGGCGGTAAGCGCGATGATTCCCTCGCTCCTCTCCGCCAGAATCTCAGGATCGATCCGAGGTTTGTAATAGAAACCGTCCAGGAAAGCGGTCGACGAAAGTTTCAGCAGATTCCGAAAACCGACTTCATTCTTGGCCAGGAGGACCAGATGATAGTTTCGCTCCCCCCCCCGACGAGCACTCTTTTTTTCGGACCGGCTTCCAAGGGTGAGGTACATTTCGGAGCCGATGATCGGCTTGATGCCTGCCGATCGGCATTGCTCATAAAAATGAATCGCACCGAACAGATTGCCGTGGTCCGTGAGAGCGAGGGCACTCATGTTCTGCTCCACAGCGGCAGCCACCATGTCTTTGATCTTCAGCGCACCGTCGAGCAGGCTGTAGTCGCTGTGATTGTGCAGGTGGACGAATGAGGCGTCTTTCGCCATCAGTTGGCATACCCTTTCCAAATAATATCAATGTACTGGATTCCGGCCCGGAGAGGGCCGGTCATCTCAATTACCGGAGACGAAGAAGGTGGTTTCCCTCCGGGTAGTATTCCCGGCCTGGTCATTCGCATGAATCGTCATCTTGTGGGAACCGACCGACAGGGGTGATCTCACTTTATAGCTGATCAAGCTCCTCTCCGGGTCCCACTCAGCAATCATCTTCTTCCCATCCAGATGGATCTGGACGTCGTCGCTCCCGAACCCGGACCCGATGTCGGTCACCTTGGCCTGGAGCCGGGGGTTTCTGGTACCGACGACCACACCCTCTGCGGGGCGTACGCCATAAATTCTTGGGACCGAATCGTCGAGTATCAGAGCATATCGGGAGAGGATTCTGGCCCTCGACCAGATCGTTGCATCTTCGGCCTGTTGCGGCCTGCTCATGAACTTCCACCGATTATGCATATCCAACCGGTAGATGGAGGTTCGCTTCCGTTCTTCCGAAGCGAGGAAGGGCACGATCCCGACTTCCACATCATCCCGGAGAAGGGCGTCTGCCGGCTCGAACCGGAATGCCGGGCTCATATAGGTGAGCCCCTCCTCGAGTGGGGGCCTGTCGAACTCCTCGATCCTGAAGTAGCTATCCCTTACAAGAGCGGTTCGCGGCACCTTAAGGAATGCCCGATCCTCATTGTCGCTCACTTTACCCCCGCGGTAAGCGGCGATCCTCATGGCCCGGATCTCCTGCACGGTTGACCACTCGGCTCCATCACTGCCGCGGATGGTCACAGTCACCCAGGCCGGCTCGGATCCCAGATCAGAGAGAGAGAGAAGGCCTTCCCACTGGCTCGGGGCCACCTGGTCCATCACCGGCCGGAGGACCGACCGATCACTTTTCGCGACCCGTGCTTCTACTGTGTAGGGGAAAGCGCGATCGACATCGAGAACGATCAGAGCGGCGTCCGCGTGATACTCGATACCGACATTCATCACCGGCTCCGGAGTGGGCATGCTGTCGTAATTCCGGAAAATGTAGACCGGTTTCGCAGGAACGCCATGCAGAGTAGTCGCCTCGATCCTGAAAATCAGCGGCTTTCGATCAGACTGAGTCGGCGGAAAATCGTCAGCCAGCCACCCCCCACGCTCGGCAACGTAGCGGGCCTGCCTCGTCTCCCAGCGGCGGGCACCGTTAATGGACCGGGCCACTTCGACTTTTCCGAGCCGTCCCGGTGAATCATCCAGATAGACGGTGACCTCCCCTTCGCCTGCGATCTGGGCACGCCGGATCACAGGGAGATCGCCAGTGTAAACCTCTACGATGGCTCGCGCCTCGTTACCATTGGCATCGGCCGCAGTCAGCTCCACTTCGTGCGTCCCCGGTTCTAGAACCACTCCTTCTCCCGTCCCGTCAGTCCCTTCTGCGAAAAGGACACCCGCCCCCCGGCGATCGGTAATAGTGAAGGGAAGAAGGTTGGTCGCGCTCGTAAACAGGCGGTGATATCTGCTCCCCCCCCTCTCGATCGATCCCTGGTCGAACTCGATACCCACGAGATGGGCGACATCATAGGAAAATTTATCGAACTGGGCGGAATAGATCGGCTGATCGTCCACTTTCAAGTCCAGCCGATATACGCCGAGAGTCCGTTCGCACGCGGATTGCTGATCATCGGTCTGCATCATGAGTCCGATGGGTCCTTTAATATGAACCGGCTTTTCAAGTCGATACGCCTGATCCGTCTCGGACCAGACGAATGGGAAGCTGGCCGCCCGAACGGATCCGTCCACCTCCGCCGTCCCTTCAAGAGGCGTCAGGACAACCGACCGAATCTCAGGGGGAACATCATCACGGATAGGGAAGCCGTTCTTCACGGGATTCAACGGAGTATCCTCACCATCCCTCAGTTCAAAGTGGAGGTGGGGCGCTCCAATCCCGGTCTGGCCGCTGAACCCGATGATCTCCCCCCTGGAAACAGGAATTCTCTGGCCGGGAGGGAGCCGGAAATCGACATCATATCGCTGCCTCTTCCGCTGCTCCAGATCTACGGCTTCGCGGATTCGGGGGGCATAGTCCGACAGGTGAGCGTAGACGGCAATCTTGCCGTCGGGGAATTCGAGGTAAATCGCCTTTCCATATCCGTAGGGGGAGGCCCTCAGGCGATACACTTCACCGTCCGACGCGGCGTGAACCTTGAACCCGGTCTTTCCGTTGGTGGACAGGTCGATACCGGCATGGAAGTGATTCCGCCTGTACTCAGCGAACGAAGAGGTCAGACATCCTTTGTAGCTAAGAGGCCACGCATAATCGGGTGCATCGGAGGCGGTTGCGGGAATGGTCGTAGTGAGGCCGAGTAGGAATAAAACGGCGATTATAAACGCCCTATGTCCTCCCATTGAACCCCCGACCTCTCGCATCATATTTTGCCACATAAAACGACCGCTCACCGATGCTCCTCCCCGGTGGGGAATCTAGCACCCGCGCAGAACGGAAGTCAAGGCGTACGAGCCCAATAGGCAATTTCGGCTCCGGGTTGAACCGTCCTCTATCGTATGCTAGCCTTCTCGGTCGAGATGCCCCATCCGGCGTCTCCTATTCGGCGCCCGGGACGATTTGCTGGCGCCGGCGAAACGGATAGCTCTCTAATCAGGAGATCGGACACAATGCTGCAATCGATGAGGCAAAACACGAAAGTGATCCTTTGGATCGTGATCATCGCCTTCGTCGGCCTCATTTTCGGTGTGTGGGGCATGGATGTCATGTCCAATAGCAATCGAGGAGCGCGGGCGGGCGTGATCGGAACGGTCAACGGCAGGGAAATCGCCGCGGAAGCCTACAGCCGTGCTTACCAGGAGGAGCTACGGATTTACAGGGGACAGACTGATCTGCCTGTCCTGCCGAGCGTGGCAAAAGCCCTCGAAGAGAAGGCGTGGGAGCGCGTGGTCAAGCAGACGATCATGCAGGACGCGATCCTCGAGGAGGAGATCGTGATCTCCGATGCCGAGATCGTGAATGCCATCAGGACCTCCCCCCCGCAGGATCTCCAGCAAAGCGAGACCTTTCAGACTGATGGGAGATTCGACTATCAGAAGTATCTCTCCTACGTGAATGATGTGAACGTGGATTGGCGGTGGCTGGAAGATTACTTCAGGAGCGAACTCCCTTCGAATCATCTGCAACAGAGGGTTGCCGCCGGAGCCCGCGTCTCTGAGGGTGAGCTCCGCAAGCTGTACCGCCAGTCAAACGAAACCGTCGATTTTACATACGTCACATTTTCACCATCCGATTTCTCCGACCGTGAAGTGAACGTCACCGAAGAGGAAATCCAGGCATGGTACGACGATCATCCGAATGACTACAGGATCGACCAGCGAGCCGAACTCGAATATGTCGTGATACCTGTCGCGGTGACGGATACCGATCGAGATCGGATCCGGAAACAGCTGCAGGATGAGATCGTGCCCCGGATCGAGCAGGGAACGAAGTTCGAGGATCTCGCTCGATACTTTTCCCAGGGACCGACAAAAAATGATGGCGGCGCGCTCGGTACGTTCGGCAAGGGAAGCCTCGATCCGGAACTCGAAGCGAAGGTCTTCGCTCTGGAACCGGGGGGGATTACCGATATTATTGAGAACGATCGAGGCTTTCAGATCATTCAGTGCCAAAGCGTAACCGGCGAAGGTGATGACCGGTCCGTCACACTTCGGGAAATCTTTCTTCGCCTTGATGCCGGCGGCGAAACGATTGAAGCGGTTCGCAACAAGACCGAAGACCTCCAGAGAAATGCCGTGGAATCCTCTCTTGCGGCAGCCGCCACCGAAGCGGGGGTGGATATTTTCTCTACCGGTCCATTCGCTCCAGGGAATTTCATCCCCACCGTTGGCGACCTCCCTCCGGCCAATATTTTCGCATTTACCGCGGATGCAGGTGATATCAGCGAGCCGATCATCCACAACGATCGTTACTACGTGTTCTCCCTCAGCCGGGTGGACTCCGCCCAGGTCCAGCCTCTTTCGATCGTCAAGCGTAATGTGCAGCTTGCTCTGGAACGCCACAAACGTCTTGCGTTCGTCAATGAGGCGGCCGAAGCGATCAAGAGTGAGGGGCGTTCGATCGAGCAGATTGCGGCAAGTGCGGGCAAGGACACGGAATCTCTCGCGCTCATCACCAGGCTGGGTACCATTCCAGGAATCGGAAACGATCTCGATCTCATCCTCGAGGTCTTTGCCGCGCCCGACAGCGTGGTGGTCGGTCCCGTGCATACTGAGACCGGAAGCTACTTCGTAATTCGTAACTCCCTTACCCCGGTCAACGAGCAGCAGTTCGAAATCGAGAAGGGGAGTCTCATCCGGTCCCTTCTGTTCCAAAGGCAGGACTTCGTCTTTTCGTCGTGGCTCGAGAGGATGAAAGATTCCGCCGACATCACGGACGGGCGGCCGACCGACGAGGAGAGCTGAGTTCAGGCTCTGATCTGATAGACCGAAAAATGGAAGGGGCATGCAAAAGCCGCCTGGTTGCTCGGCAGCTTTTACTTGGGGCGAATACTATTCCGATTTCTTTGTCGAGGACGTTTCGGTGTCCGCCGATTTTTCGGTCTTCCCGGCATCGGATCCACCAGGAGATCCCCCTCCCGGTTTCTTCTCGAACTCATCGAGATCGACTTCGGCGGATATTTCTTTTGTGGCTTTCTTGAACTCCCGAATCCCCTTCCCCATCGCTTTTCCCACTTCCGGCAACCGCTTGGCGCCGAACAGGAGCAGCACGAGCAGAAAGATGACGAGCAGTTCCTGAAATCCGATCCCGCCGAGTCCCATTTTCTATCTCCTTCCGAGCGAAGCCGCGCGACCCGCGATCAGCAGGGCAGCTAGTTTGACTCCCGCTCCATACTCATCGGCAATCCGATGCAGTCGGCACCGAGGGTAACAGAAACATCCAGGAGAAGGGTCGAATCAGGATCGTAGACCAATCTCCCTGTTCCGAAGGCCTGCTGCACCATATCCGCCGCCAGGCGGTTTTCGGTTAGAGCAACCACTTCGGTCTCATTGTACCCGAAATGGTCTGCATTCCGCATCTCCACAACGTCAAAACCGAGTTCGCGCAAAAAATGAGTCGCCTTGAGAGCGAGCCCTTTTTCCCCGCACCCGTTCAGGACCCGAACTGTAATGTCCCCCGGAGTGGACGAAAGAGCGGTTCCCGTAGTGCGGTCGCCCGCCAGGCGGGGAGAATAGGGAATCAGGTAAAGCGCGATCACAAGGAGTGTGATGCCGATGAACAGACGGGTGGTCAGCCTTCCCACGCGTCGCCCGAGCGGGTCTTTCTTCTTTCGCGACTTTCGGCGCTTTCTGGCCACCATTCCCCCCCCGGGTCATTACTCGCTCGTCTCACCATCACTTCGCCGCGGACTCGATACCGTATTAGCTCCGATAGCTGTCAAAAACCTTTCGTAATCGTTGACTCGTTTCCTGCACCCCCAGCGGAATCACCCGAGCGTTTCCGAAGAGCGGCATGAAATTCGTATCTCCCATCCATCGTGGGACGAGGTGCATGTGCAGATGACCCAGCACGCCGGCCCCGGCCGCCCGTCCGAGGTTGACTCCCACGTTGATTCCTTCCGGGTGGAAGGTCTCCCGAACTACCTTTTCGCAGAGCGCGAGAAGAGACATGGTCTCTCTCTGCTCCTCTTCATCAAGCTCTTCGAAAGAACCCAGATGCCGGTACGGGGCGATCATGACGTGCCCCGGATTATAGGGGAACGCATTGACGATGACAAAAGTTTTTGAACCACGATGCAGTATGTAGTTCTCTTCGTCCTTCCCCTCGGCCGGTTTGTCACAGAAGATGCAGCCATCCCCCTCATCCTTGACGCTTTCAATATACGGCATTCTCCAGGTTGCCCAGAGCCTATCCATTCGTTTCCTCTCCTGCGATGCGCTCCTCCACGAGGCTTAAGTGTTTCTTTGTATTGATCCCGAAAATCTCCCAGACGTCTTCGACAACGAACGGGTATACGGCCAGTCTCCGCTCTCGAAACCTGGCGATCACATCGGTCAGGTAATACTCGCCGCCGGCATTGTCCATTCCCAGAGTCGGAAGGACATCGTAAAGAGGATTGACGGCAAAGCAGTAGGTACCGGAATTGATCTCTTTCACCCGGCGCTCGGTCTCGCTCGCATCTTTCTGCTCCACAATGCGATCGATCATTCCGTCCGTGCTGCGGATGATCCTGCCATATCCTGAAGGGTCGTCGAACTCAGCGGTCATGACTGTTGCACTCGCACCGGCCGCCTCATGCTCGGCGAGCAGGGAATTGAGCGTCTCCGCCTGTACGAGGGGGACGTCTCCACTCAGAATCGCGACCGATCCACCACGCCGGGCGAGGAGGGGCGCAGCCTGAAGCACGGCATGTCCCGTCCCTTTCTGCTCCCGCTGCCAGACGAACTCGACCCCCCGATTGGCGACCGCTTCCTGCACACGTTTTCCCTCGTGTCCGATGACCACGATCGTCCGATCAAACCCGGTTTCGTCAATCGCGTCGAGTACCCAGGAGAGAAGGGGCCGACCCTTGAGCATGTGAAGCACTTTGGGCAGTGAGGATTCCATGCGGGTCCCCTCTCCCGCCGCCAGAATGAGCGCCGTCCGGTTCATCAGGGTAGGATCTCCTCTACTTCGTCCCCGGCTACCCGGAAACAGACATTATCGATGAGCCGCGTCTCCCCGAACCGGGCAGCCACCGCAAGCAGTACATCTCCCTGAAGCTCCACGAGTGGTTCGAGATCGGAAAGGGATACAGTTGAAAGATGCTCGACATCGACGGCCATCCCTTTAAGGATAGCATCGGCGATTTTCTCCGCGGTTCCGGCACTTCGCTCGCCATGGACGATCGTCTGGAAAGCGGATCGCAGAGCACGATGAATCGTCGCCGCCCTCTCCCGGTCCGGGGGGGCCAGATAACGATTCCGGGAACTCTTCGCCAGACCATCTTCCTCCCGCACCGTGGCGACCGAACGGACTTCCCATGGACCGTTCAGATCGTGAATCATCTTTCGGATGAGTACTACCTGCTGGGCGTCTTTCGCTCCGAAAAAAACCAGATCAGGGTCGACGATCTGAAGCAGCTTCCAGACCACCGTTGTTACGCCGCGGAAGTGACCCGGTCGCCGGGCGCCGCAAAGCCGGTCCGAGAGCCCGGTCACCTCGACTCGCGTGCAAAAACCGTTCGGATAAACCGTCTCCGGCGACGGGGCAAAGAGGTGATCCGCCCCGGCACCGGCTGCAAGGGCCGCATCGGCCTTCAGATCTCGTGGATAGCGCGCATAGTCCTCGGAAGGGCCGAATTGCTCCGGGTTCACGAAGACGCTCAGGACGGCGAAATCAGACTGCCGTTTCGCTTCTTGCAGGAGGGAAAGATGCCCCTCATGAAGTGCGCCCATCGTAGGCACAAAACCGATCCGTTTCCCGGCTCTTCGTAAAGGCTCGAGGGCCGACTGCAGACCGGCCACACTCTTTGCGATGGGGATGGGAGGGGTCAAGCGTCGCCGTTTCCGTCGTAACAGTGCTCAGGCCCGGGAAACCGGCTCGACTTCACATCCTCGACGTATTCCTCAAACGACTTCTTCATGAGGGTGCGCATCTCCGCGTAACGCTTTACGAATTTCGGGGTGAAGTCGTCATAGATTCCGAGCATGTCGTGCGTGACGAGAACCTGGCCGTCGCAATCGGGGCCGGCGCCGATGCCGATCGTCGGAATCGTAAGCGCTTCGGTCACGACCTTCGCCACCGTGGCGGGAATCGCCTCGAGAACAATCGCGAAGCATCCGGCATCCTCGAGCGCCTTCGCCGCCTCAAGAAGTCTCTCAGCCGCCCGCTTGTCCTTGGCCTGAACTTTGTAACCGCCGAACCGGAGAATCGATTGGGGCGTCAGGCCGAGGTGACCCATTACAGGAATCGAAGCGCGCACCAGGGCGCGCACCACCGGCAACATGGCCCGCCCCCCTTCGAGCTTCACAGCGGACACCCCCGCCTCTTTTACGAGCCGGCCGGCATTCGTTACGGCGTCGGCAACGCTCACCGTATAGGAGAGAAACGGCATGTCGCCGATCACAAGTGCCCGAGGCTGTGCACGACAGACAGACGCCGCGTGGCGGATCACATCGTCGATCGTAACCGGCAACGTCGTCTCGTAGCCGAGGACGACCATACCAAGCGTGTCACCCACGAGAATCGCGTCGATCCCCGCACTGTTCTGGATGTCAGCCGTAGGATAATCGTAGGCCGTGAGCATGGCGATCTTCTCGCCCCGCTTCTTCATCAGGAAAAGGCTCCGTGGCGTCATCTTCCTTTTTCTCATCCTGACCTCCCGCGGCGGCGGGGCACGAAATTCGCCACACCGCTCTTCAGCGCATCCAATTGCTCGACCAGCTCCCCGATATCGCTCTCGCTACCGAGAAAATCGACCTCGCTCGAATTCACGATCATGAGCGGGCCGTCGGTGTAATGAGAGAAGTAGTAATTGTACGCCTCCTGAAGCACTTCGAGATAGTCCCTGGTCAGGTTTTTTTCGAATGAGCGACCCCGTTTTCGGATTCGATCAACGAGGAGGTCCGTATTGCTACGGAGATAAATGGTCACATCGGGGGGTGGGATCTGCCCTTCAATCGCGTCCATCAGACGATCATACAACAGCATTTCATCGTCTGTCAGATTGATGCTGGCGAAGATTCTATCCTTGGCGAACAGATAGTCGCTGATCATACGCTCGGCAAACAACGATTGCTGCTTCATCTCCTGCTGCTGGCGATACCGGCTCAGCAGGAAGAAGATCTGCGTCTGAAAAGCATAAGAGCGGATGTCGTCATAGAACTTCTGAAGAAATGGGTTTTCCTCGACCACTTCCAGATTCAGCCCGGCGTTCAGACGTCCGGCGAGAGCGCGGGAGAGTGTGGTCTTCCCGACGCCGATGACCCCTTCCACGACGATGTAGGTATGCCGCAAGTCAGATGACCTCCCCGACGAGTTGCACCGCGCTCCTGTCTGTCGTCCGGGCGAGTAGCTCGGACTGCGTCGAACCGAGAGATGGATGTGGGTGATCGGGATCAAGTTCCGTCATGGGTATGAGGACGAATCGTCGTTCCTGGATCCGCGGATGGGGCACGATAAGATCCGGCGCCCCGTCGATCACATGATCGCCGAAGTACAGGATGTCGATGTCGATCGTACGGGGCCCCATGGCGACAGTTCTCGTGCGCCCCATGGCTGTTTCGATGGCCATCGCCGTGCGGAGAAGCTCCTCTGCCGCCCCGTCATAGGATGCACGAACCGTGCAATTCAGAAATGCCGGCTGGTCCGCCACCGGGCCGACCGGATCCGTCTCGTAGACCGAGGAAACCGCCTGGATGGCAACCCCGTTCTGTTCGAGGCGCTCGAGCGAATTCCGAAGATGATGGCGGCGGTCGCCCAGATTGGAGCCGAGGCCGAGATAGACGGTGGTCACTCCGATGCCTCCCCCCGTTGAAGCCGGCGGAAGAGCCGGCGGGGGAGGGCGCGGCCGATCCGATCGAGACCGACCTCCAACGAGGTATCGCTGGCGGAGAGTGAAACCAGAATCGATTCGTCACCGAACTCTCCGAAGGCGGTACCCGGAATGACGGCGATCCCGGCTCGCCTGATCAGCATGGCCGCGAACCGCATGGAATGATACCGATAGGGGACGCGAACCCAGAGGAACCGCTCACCGGCCTGTTCGGGGACGTCCCAGCCCCACTTTGCGAGACCGTTCCTGACATGCTCTCCCCGCTGCCGATAAATTTCGGCCGCCGCCACTCTCTCTGATTCATCTATCAGGAGTGCATTTTGGTAGAACCGGAACCGCGCTCCTCCTGAGGGGGGCATCAAAAGACGTAAAAGGGAGCGGACGGCAAAGAGAATCTCCCGATTTCCGGCCAGAAATCCCGGCCGCCACCCTTCGGTATCATGAAGCGGAGCAAGAGTGTGAAACTCGATGCCCATCTCTCTCCCTTCCGGATGATCGAGAAGCCCGGCGGGAGTTTCGCCACCCCGCCTGAATCCGGCCAGCGTCGCGTCATGCGCAAGGATAATGTTGTGCCGCCGGGCGAACCCGATGAGCTCATCATAGAACTCGGAAGGAGCTTCCGCCCCTGTGGGAAATTGGGGATAGGAGAAAAAGAAGGTCTTGGCCCGAAGGGCGGCCTCCGCTTCGATCCGTCCCAGATCGGGAAGATAGCCCGTCCCCTGAAGAAGCGGGACCGTTACCGGCCACCCCCCGGCCAGAACCGTGGCGGTTCGATAGGCGGGGTCTGCCGGATCGGGTAGGAGGACCACGTCCCCCGGGTTGATGAACGCCAGTGTCAGCAGACGATAGGCTTCATCGATATGCGGAATGGGTAGGATCTCGGTCGCCGGATCCAGAGAAAGCCCCCTGGATTCAGCGAGTTTCTCTGCAATCAGACCGCTGATCGCCCCCTCTTCGCATGAACGCTCGGTTGCCGGAATCGGTATGTCGGATGAGAGCCGGGTAAAGTCGAGTACACGAACGCCACGCTTCTCCGCTCTCTTCCGTACCCGCGCCAGCTCTTCCATGGGGTCGGATGAGAGGCGATGAAAGCGCTCGGCCTTTTCGATCACAAGACGGCGCCGCAAAGGGAGGGGTTTTTGCCACAGCCCGGATGGTCGTTTCACCAGCCTCGGCCTCTCAGATTAGTGAGAATCTCGCTCTCTCCTGCAAGAGTGATTCGGGAAAGCCGCCACCCCGCAGTATAGATAGGGCACCCCCCTCCATCAAGCGGATTCCGGCTCTCTCCCCCCCTGTTCCAGCAGCCATTGCCGGATGAAGAGGTCGATCGATCCCGGCGCGAAGCCGGCGTAGTGATTATTGAAATAGGCGAATATTTCGGACTGTCTCTTGAGCAGGCTCTTTAACACTCCCACCCATTCGGCGGTCTCCCTCGTTCGGTTGAGCAGAAGGCTTCCCCAATCGTTCTCACGGTTTCCTTCGGAACGGGCCTCGGCAATGAGATCATTCATCCGGCGATGGTGGCCGAGCAGACGGACGTAGCCGAAACCGGCCGTTTTCACATCGATGGTTTTCACAATCTCCGTCGGACGGGGCATGGTGTAATAGTCGACGAGGGCGAGGGCGACATCATGTTTCCGCAGAAGATCGACAAGAGGGGGTTTGATCCAGGTCCGGTTTCTTACCTCCACGACATAGCGCCCCTCACTTGAAAGCGTGGGGAGGAACGTAGCGAGCCTTTCCAGAAACCGGGCCCCGGTCGCATATTCATCCGGATCCTTCCCCTTGGCGACATAGGGGAACTGAAAGAGTAGCGGCCCCCTTTTCTCCCCGAGCAGGGAGACACGCTCCCAGAAGAGGCTCCATTCCTTCTCGCATCCGACCATCGAAAGCTCATGAGTAATCGTCTTGGGAACTTTGAGCGAAAAAGTGAAGCCGGCCGGCGTTTTTCTCTCCCAGCCCTCTACCGTCCGAGCCGCCGGGATGGAATACCACGTAGCGTCAACTTCGACAGTCCCAAGTTGCCCGGCATAATGGCCGAGAAAGTCACTGGGCGGAGTCTTTTCGGGATAGAACGACCCGATCCAGTCCTTGCTGCTGAAAGAGGATGTACCAAGCCGAAGCCCATCGGGGAGCGCCGATTGATCAATTGTGAGCATGCATTCCTCCGGGGGCTCGATCGCATGGGGACCTGAAAACTCCTTCTCGAAAGAATACCCCCCTCTCCCCGCCCCCTCAATCGGTTCCGTCACTGTTCCATGCTCACCGATTCAATCGCTTGCCTCCCAATTGAATGACGACTACGATTCCAATCATGATATTTGATCCGGACGACATGACACCACAGGGCAGGTACTTTCTCATGATCGGTGCGATCGTGCCCCGCCCGATCGCGCTTGTCAGCACGATCAATGCTGATGGGAAGACGAATCTAGCGCCGTTCAGCTTCTTCAACGGCCTGTCGAGCACCCCCCCCATACTGGGAGTTTCCGTCGGCACAAAACGGGGAAAAATCAAAGATACGTGGCGGAATGCGGAAGAGACCGGGGAGTTCGTCGTCAACGTGGTGACCGAATCGATCACCGATCCCATGGTGCAGGCGTCTGCAGACTATCCACCTGAAGTGAGCGAGTTTGGTGCGGCTGGTTTGACCCCCATACCGTCCGATCTCGTAGCCCCTCCCCGGGTGAAGGAGTCACCAGTCCATTTCGAGTGCCGGCTCGAGGGAATCGTGGAGCTGGGGGACGAGGAAGTGACGACCGGCCTTCTCCTCGGGCGGATCGTCAGAATCCACGTTGACGACGAGATCATTCCGGACGGCACACACATCGATCCTGTCCGACTTAAGGCTGTCGGCCGGATGGGCCGGCACTGGTATTCACGGACACGAGAGTTGTTCGAAAAAGAGCGGCCGGAGGTCTAGCGAACATGCCGGCCGCCATCGATCTTCGAGGGAGAGTCGCTCTCGTAACCGGAGGATCCCGTGGCATCGGGAGAGCGACCGCGCTGATGCTGGCGAGCGCAGGCGCCTCCGTTGCTCTCTCCTACCGAAAAGCGAGAACTGAAGCTTTCGCAGTGGCCCGGGAAATTCGAAAGAGAGGGGGCAAGGCCCTCGTTCTCCGCTGCGATGTGACCCGCCCCTCGTCCATCAAGGACATGATCGCTAAGACCATCGACGGAATCGCCCCTCCTGACATCCTCGTCAACAATGCCGGAATCTGGGAGGAAGATCGGATCCCCACCCTCTCTCCCGCTTCACTCCGACATACACTCTCCACCAATCTCGAAGGGGCAATGCTGGCGGCATCAGCAGTCTCCGGTCACATGATGAAAAAGGGGTGGGGACGGATCATTTCGATCAGCTCGACCGCCGCTCTACTGGGTGAGCCGCTCCACTCGCCCTATGCGGCATCCAAAGGGGGGCTCGAAGCGTTCACGCGAAGTGCCGCGGTGGAACTCGGGCCGTCCGGTATTACGGTAAACGCCGTCGCTCCCGGATGGACAGCGACGGAAATGGCGGAACAGGCGCTTAATAGCCCGGCCGGCAGGAAGCTGGTAAAAGAGATTCCCCTTCGCAAAGTGGCGACACCCGAGGAAATCGCGTGGGCGGTGCTCCACTTCGCATCTGAAGAAGCGAGCCATACCACCGGACGAATCCTGGTAATCGACGGCGGCTATTCGCTCCGCCGCTGACCGCCTTCCCGGATTCTTCTACTTCATCTTCCCGATCGCCCGGAGGACCCGCTCCGGAGTAAACGGCAGATCCCTCATCCGAACACCGAGAGCATGTTTCAGCGCATTTCCGATTGCCGGCGGCGCTCCATTTGTGGGAATCTCCGCGATGGCCTTCACACCGAAGGGCCCGGTCGCCTCATACGTTTCGACAAAAATTGTCTTCATCTTCGGCATACCGACCGCCTTGAAAATTTTATAGTCGACCAGCCCCCGGTTCATCGGCACGCCGTTTTCGTCGTGCATCAGCTCTTCGGTGAGCGCATAGCCGAGCCCCATCGACACCGCACCATCGACCTGGCCTCTCGCGAGCTGGGGGTTGATGATCGTCCCCGCGTCCACGGCAGTGACGAACTCGACCACCCGCACTTCACCCGTTTCGGTATCGACTTCGATCTCAGCGTATTGCGCCGCAAACGGAGGGGGGCTCACCGGCGAAACATGGCTCGCCGTGTGCTCGATCTGATCTTTGTTCTTGTAAATGGAATGCATGGCAGCATCGCGTAACGGAATCTTCTTCGACGATCGGGATGAGATGATCTGCCGGTCTTCCAGGCGAAGGTTCCCCGCCTCCTCTCCCATGAGCCCGGCGGCGATGGTGAGCAGATCGTCCCGCACTTCGATTGCCGCTTTCAGCGCCGCATTCCCGGACACATAGGTTGTGCTCGACGCATAAGCACCTGAGTCGAATGGAACGACGTCCGTGTCCGAGGAATAGACAGTCACTTCATCAAGCGTAATCCCGAGTGTTTCGGCGACCATCTGCCCGATCACAGTGTCGCCCCCCGTACCGATGTCCGCAGCACCGATAAAGAGAATGGCCGAACCGTCTTCGTTCAATCGGACGGTCGCATTCGCCGTATCAATTCCCGCAACACCGGATCCCTGTGAGAGGCAACACATGCCGATTCCCTTCCGCACAACGGGATTGGAAACGTTGTACTTGTCGAACTCCTTCCGTTTCCGTGCCCAATCGATTTCCTCCGCACCTTTCTGAATGCAGTCGTGCAGCCCGCAGCTCGTGATCGGCCATGCGACGTCTTCCGGCTTTGTTTCATCACCGGGCGCTTCCGATTTTACTTCATAGATATAGGGTGAAAGTTCGTCCGTATCCCCCTCTACCACTGTGCATGACAGTCGGAAGTCGACCGGATCCATGCCGATCGCCTCGGCAGTCTCATCCATATGGCACTCGAGGGCGAAGGATCCCTGGGGAGTGCCGTAGCCTCGCATCGCGCCGGAGACTGTAAGATTCGTGTATGCCGCGTCGAACCGATAGTGCATGTTGCGACAACGATAGCGGGGCAGGTTCTTGTTCCCCGTATTGGTGGGCACTGTCGGGCTGTGCGAACCATACGCGCCCGCATCGACGAGGGCGATCATCTCGATCGCAGTGAGGGATCCATCTTTTTTCACGCCGGTTTTGCATGTCAGTTTCATGGGATGGCGGCAACGGGCCGCTGTCAGATCCTCATAGCGGTCCAGCTCGAGTCGGACCGGCCTGTGAGTCGCCACCGTGAGAGCCGCACAGATATCTTCGATCACCATTTCCTGTTTTCCGCCGAATCCGCCCCCCACCCGGGGCTTGATTACCCGAATCCGACTAACAGGAAGCCCGAGGGATTGCGAAAGTTGTCGCCTGACATGAAACGGAACCTGGGTCGCGCAGATCACCGTCAGGCGATCGTCCTCATCGAAATAAGAGATGGCGATATGAAGTTCCATCTGGGCATGTTGCTGTCGAGGTACCGAGTATGATCCTTCCACGACCGTATCAGCCTCACGAAACCCGGCCTCCACATCCCGAAGATAGACATCCACCGATGCACATAGATTGCGCTTAGGATCTTCCGCTTTCTGCACATCCGGCTCATCGTGAACGATAGGTGCACCTTCCGCGAAAGCATCTTCCGGCGAAAGCACAGGTGTAAGAATTTCGTAATCGACTTCGATCAGCGCGCACGCCTTTTTCGCGATCTCAACCGTTTCAGCCGCAACAGCAGCAACACGATCACCGACGAATCGCATTTTGTTGTCTAACAGAAAGAAATCCCACGGGGATGGTTCGGGATAATCCTGCCCGGCACGGGTGTAAGGGACTCTGTTGAAGAGATCCGCTCTTCTACCGACCGGTCCCCGCGCCCTCGGCACATTTTCATAGGTAAGGACGGAATGAACACCTTCCAGCGCCTCGGCCCCGGATGTATCGATCGACCGGATTCGTGCGTGGGGGTGCGGGCTTCCCAGAATTTTGCCATAGAGCATGTTCGGCTGAGGGAAGTCATCTGCAAACGCCGGAGCCCCCGTGACCAGTTCACGCCCGTCGACTTTGCGCACGTCCTTTCCGACGACGTGGAAATTTCTTCGACTCATGACTCTTCTCCCGCCATCCGGCGTCCGGCTTCGAGGATCGCCCTCACAGGATTTTCATATCCTGTGCACCGGCACAAGTTTCCCGATAGCGCTTCGCGGGCTTCATCTTCAGTAGGTGACGGATTGGTTTCCAGAAGTGCATGAGCGGAAAGGATCATCCCCGGCGTACAGAAACCGCACTGAACGGCCCCTTCGTCCAGAAACGATTCTTGCAGAGTGTCGAGTCTTCCCGGTTCTCCGAGCCCTTCAACAGTAAGCACCTCCGCCCCTTCCGCCTGACACGCCAGCATGAGGCAACTGACGATCGGCTCCCCGCCTACGAGGACAGTGCAGGTTCCGCAGTCTCCCGTAGAACATCCTACTTTAACGCTGAAGCATTGTTCCCTGCGAAGCACATCGCTCAGGCGTTCGCCGGGGGCAACGTCGAACTCCCGGGGTTTTCCGTTCAATTTCAGATGCAGAATCATTGCCCCCCCCTTTGTTCGGCACAGTATCCCAGCATCCGCTTCGTAAGTACCCCACACATGTGCGCCCTGTACTCCGCGCTCGCCCGTTGATCGCTTATGGGGCTGGCTGCCTGTTGCGCTGCAACCGCTGCACGGTTTTTCACATCCTCACTGAGAGTGCCGCCAGTGATGATTTTCTCCGCCTCGTCGGCGTGTATCGGTGTGGGTGCCACCGCTCCGAGCGCGATTCGTGCGAGCCGCACCTCACTCCCATCCCATTCGAGAAGTGTGGCGGCGTTGATACTCGCGATGTCACCGGGATTTCTTCCGATCTTTCTCCAATCGGTGGTGATATTTTTTCCGGGCGCCTTGAAACGAATCTCCACAAGGAGATCATCCCCGAGAATGGACTGATGGGGGCCGGTGAAGAATTCATGGAGGGAAACTTCCCGGCGGCCTGACGGACCGGCAATGACGCAACGACTGTTCAGAACGAGCAAAGGGGGCGCAAAATCAGCAGACGGTACTGCGCTTGCTAGATTCCCCCCAACAGTCGCCATGTTCCTGATCTGATGAGAAGCGAAATCGCGAGCACATTTTCTAAGGAGACCGTCGTCGGCATCGGCTCCCTCCTGCCATCGATCGATCGCCCCTACCCGCGTCGCGGCGCCTATCACCAGATCATCACCATCACGCCGGAGGTAGTCGAGCGCACGACGAACATCGATGGCGATCTCACCCGGATCGTCTTCACAGAGAAGGTCCGTACAACCGGCCACGAATCGGACACGCCCCTCGCTCTCACTTCGGATACGAACAGCTTCTTCTTCCGAAGAAGCCGTATAGAACTTTCGGAATGTCATGACCCTTCCCTCTTAACTTGCGTTTCCATCAATGTAGCACACTCCTATTCGAATGAGGCGGCAGCTGTCAGGTCCCTTGAAGCAACGGTCAGACTGACGACTTCCCCCCCCTGCCGTTCCGGTAGCCCAGTTCTTTCGCGCGGGCCCAGGCGGTCTCGGCTTTCGATCGGAGACTTTCGAGCTCTTCCGCCAGCACCTGCTCCTTTTCAGCTGTGCGGAGTGCTTTGTCCGCCTCCTCTGCCGCCTGAACGGCATCGGCGATCTGGGCTTGGAGTCCTTCATCCGGCTCCGCGACAAGCGGGATATCTTCGGCAGCGAGCGCAAGAGCGACAACGGGCAAGGCTGTAAGTAACGGCTCCAGTCTTTCGCCGAACGGATCGACAGGCTGATTCCCTCGAAGCCGTATGGGCAGGAATACGAGAGAAGCATCAGCAGAGTGTTCGACTATCACATCGTGGGAAAACCGGGGCAGAATAATCGCCTCCGCATCGATCCGAACCGCATCGAGAATCTTCACCATCTCATCCCTTGTGCGCTCCGGATTTTTCTTTTCAGACGCGGCAAAAACTCGGATCCGTGCCCCGCTCCAGGGCTCGGTCCTGGTCATGAGATAGGAGAGAAGTAACATGAGATGGCTTGTGGCATATCCCCACCACCAGACATCGATCCGGCGCCGGCCCGGCTCAAGCCCGGCGAGAACTTCCCACTCGTCCTTTTCACTGTCGAGAATGACCAGATTGCAGCCGAGCCGGATCGTATCCCTCAAATATCGGCCCAGTGACCGCTCAGATGATGGATCCACCGTCTCCGGTAACTGGTCGACCCAGTTGATGAGCACAATATTGGCACGGAGGGGCCCGACGCCGTAAGACTGCACCAGATTTTCAAACGACGCTCGGAGATCTGTCCCGGCTACGACAAGAGGAAACGCGGATAGACCATAATCCGCAATGTCGGCGGCCAGCTCCCTCTGCAGACCACCTCGGGATCGCCAGATTTTGTCCCGCTCCCCTTCCACAAGGCGAACGGCGGTGGTGATCCCGCTCTTCCCCTCGATCCACGACGCGAATCGTAGAATCTGTTCCCGGCGGTGCTTGTCTCTGGACAATGCCAGAATCTGTGGGCGCCAATCCCTCGCATGGGCCGTTACGGAATCCATGGCGAGCAGGCTCTCCCTGACGCGCTGAAACAGGTAGGCCCTGCTCGAATCGGCCCAACGGGCAGGACCCGCCGCGTGCTTCAGAAATTGATAAATGCCGAAAAGAAGCGATACGCTCACGAGTCCGGCCGTCAGATTGATCGCGAGCATGACGCCGAGGCAACCGAGAGCGCCGAGAAGACTGAGCCGTCTGTGAAACCATCGGAATCGAGGCCGAAACGAGGGGCTCCCCGCTCGAATCTGAAAATAAGTGGCGTAATTGATCAGCCCATATGAAATCAGAAAGAACATGGAGACGATCGGCGCGATCAAGTTCAGGTCCCCGACGGCAATCGTCAGCGCCGCGATGGCGGCTGAAAGAAGGACACCCCTTCTCGGGTTCTCCGACGGTCCAACTCCTTTCGCAAAAGGAACGAGGCTACGGAAGATTCGATCCTTTGCGAGAGCCTGCAGAATTCTCGGCGCTCCCAGAAACGAGGCCATGGCGGATGAAACGGTAGCGGCGATTACCCCGGCTTCGATCAGCCAGCCCCATCGGGCGAGGCGGCTCATGATCCCGTAATCGGCTCGCATATCCGCGAGGGGAAGGCCGGCCGCAAAGAGGAGCGCTGCGACGACATAAACGATCGATGAGAGGCCGACAGCGGCGAATGTTCCTGTAGGAATGCTCCGGCTCGGATCCTTCAGATCGCCGGACATGCTGACTCCCTGTGTAAACCCGGTAACGGCAGGGAAGAAGATGGCGAAGATCACCCAGAAGCCGAGCCCTCCCTCAGGCCTTGCGAGGTTTTCACGGAAGAAATCGGTACTCCATGCGGCGACGCCGCCGGCGAAAAACGAAGCGAGCGCGGCGATGAGCGTAACCATGACGATGAATTGCAGGCGGGTAGCCCAGTCGGCACCGAGCCAGGCGAAGATGAATAGAAACGCCGCACACCCGGCAGCGATGAGACGGGGAGCCATGTCTCCGTCGAAACCTGCGATTGCCGCAACTACTTCGCCCAGTCCGATGCAATAAAAGGCGATTGAAACGGCCTGCGCCAGAAAGAGGACGATTCCGATGGCACCGCCGAACTCGAGGCCCAATGTTCGAGAAATGAGATAGTAGTCTCCCCCCCCTTTCACACGGAAATTGGTTGCGATCGCCGAGAGTGAGAGGCTGGTCAGGACGGAGATTGAATTGGCGACGGCGATAATGAGCAGCGTCTGCCATAGTCCGGCGGCCCCCACCACATAGCCGAGACGTCGGAAGAGTATGATTCCGAGAATTGTGAGTATGCTTGGCGTGAAGACGCCGGAGAATGTCCCGAGCGTGCCGGTCCCCCTCGCCGAACCGAACTGAAATCGAATCCGGCGTTTCATGACGTGCGTCCTCTCTTATTGTCGTCATGTGGGATCATGAATCCGGGATCGCTCAGAGGGTTTCCTGCTCGAGAGCGACCGCGACGAAAGAGGCGGCCTCCCCGGCGAGCATGCCGTCGACGAGCGCACGAAGAGAGTGATAGAAACCGACAGGTACCACATGCCCGTCCGGGGCATCGCCAATCATCCTCGCCTCGGATGGGGCGGGGTCATCACCACTGAAGACCAGCTCTGCCACACCGTCGTAATAGGTGGCGATGTCGCCGTCAATCAGGAGCTGCACGTTCCAGTCTCCCTGCCGACCGAGGACCACGAGGGCCGTTCCCCGCCGTTCCAGATAGAAACCACCGCCACCGTTTCCATCAAAGTCCCCGCGACTACCGAACAATCTGGGCTTCACAATATAGGGCCCGCCATCTTCCGGACAGAATATATCGCAGTTCCCGCAGTCGTTGCAGAGATCGGCGAAATTAGCGAGCTGATGGGTCGGCCTCTTCCCACTCCCGATTTCCAGAGTGGAATCCGATTGCTCCGGGGTGAGCTTGCCCCCTTGAACCACATAGTCTCTGTAAACGATCGTGCGTGTCGGCACTTCATAAGTAAAATTCGCATCGTTCGGACAGACCGGAACACACTTGTCACAGTTCACACAATCGAACAGGAATAATTTGGATCCGATCTTCTTCGGCGCCGTGCTGTTCTTGTCGAAACGATATCGCGGGTCTTCCAGGGCACGCGCCGCAGCTTTGTGATGATTGCGGAGTGAGGCATCCAGGAGCGCATCCCGATTCTCCGGATCGACTCCCTCCCCATCGATCCCGGCGATCAACTCCGGAATCGTGCCCGCACCATGCTCCTTCATCGCCACGCCGAGCACGCGGTGATAGGAGGTCAGCCTTCCGTACCCCCCCGGCCGGAGAAGATCCGTGCAGACCGTAATCGGAGTCATTCCGCAGGAAACCGCGTCGACATAGTTCTTCGCATCGATCCCTGCGGAGTAGGAGATCGGGAATCCGGCACCCATGACATCTCGAAAGCGGGCCGCCAGCCCGAGGGAAAGCACGTAGAGGGGCTGTCCCGACAAGTACATCACCTTGTCCGAAAAGAAATCCTTATGGTTTTTCACAATCAAAGTATTTGTAAACTTGGCACCTACCATCCGTCCCGCTTTCTTACCGACCGCCTCGAGCCGTTTCAGCAGATCGACCCCTTCATCGAAAGTGGGATCGTTCTCGAAAGCGTCCTCCGGCATGACCAGCTCGTCGTATCCCAGCTTCCCCCGAATGAGTTCGGTAACCTCCTGATAGCCCATCATCGTCGGATTCATTTTGACGACCACATGCATGCCCATCTCTTCGATCAGGTGTGTGCAGATCGCCTCGATCTGATCAGCAGGACAGCCGTGAAATGTCGATAGAGTGACGCAGTCGGAGAGCTTCGGCTCCACGGGGATTTCCGCCAGGAAGTGAAGCTCCCGAGGGAGCTCGCGCCGAAGGGACGCCCGGATCGAATCGATCTCGTCTGACGCATCGAGCATGGTCTTCAGAAAACGTGTCACTTTGTGTGAGCGGATTCCCTCGAGATCATATCCGACGCTGACATCGAACAGAATGTCCTCCGACCCGGCAGGCATGTTTTCAGGAATACGCATCGCGCGGAGCGCTTGGATAAGATACGCCCCCTTCGCATACTCATGGGCGGCTTCCTGCACTTCCAGTTCCTGCGACCATTCCACATTGAACCCGACCGTCGCCATATCGATGCAGGGCCGGGAGATCACCAGCCTGTCGAGAACCTGCACGGTCTTGAGTTCAAAAATTCGGGCTCCTGCCAGATAAGCAAGGGCGATGTTCTGAGCCATCTGAGTATGGGGCCCGGCGGCAGGCCCGATCACCGTGGACGCTCTCTCCCCATGGAAGGAAACGGAAAGATCGAGCCCGGCTACACCCCTGAAGAATCGCCGCTTCTGAAGATCGAAGACACTCGACTCCCGATCCCACTGGGCGATGGCACGTCGAATCAGAATCGAGGTGGGTTGGGGTCGGAGTTCGCTCAATTAAATTCTCCCGGTTAGGTCCGGCGTTCACTCTATAATAGATTGGTCGAGACCGTCCACTCCGGAGCCGATCGGGGGGGCTACGCTTTCCCCTCTCATCCACCTGTAGTATTCTATAATTGACGCCAGTGATGAATGGTAGACCGGAAAATGGTCAATTGCATACGGAGGACCTCATGGCACGCTCGCTCGATAGCTACAAGACCCGCGATACCCTTGAAGTGGAAGGCCGGCCTTACAAATATTACTCCCTCGCCCGTCTGAAAGCGGCGGGCATCGGATCCATCGCCAGGCTTCCCTATTCCATCCGTATTCTCCTTGAAAATCTGCTTCAATACGAAGATGGGCGGCTCGTCACCAAAGAGGACATTGCTACGGTCGCCGCGGGAGTTTCCGGTAAAGAGATCGCGTTCCGTCCCGCCCGCGTCCTGCTGCAGGATTTTACCGGCGTCCCTGCTGTAGCGGACCTCGCCGCCATGAGAAATGCCATGGTTCGCCTCGGCGGCGATCCTCAAAAGATCAATCCCCTCCAGCCGGCCGATCTGGTAATCGATCATTCCGTGCAGGTTGACCGAGCCGGAACGGCGGACGCGTTTGCTTATAACAGCAAACTCGAATTCGAGCGAAACCAGGAGCGTTACGTTTTTCTTCGATGGGGCCAGTCGGCGTTCCAGAACTTCCGGGTCGTGCCTCCCGAAACGGGAATCGTACATCAGGTCAACCTGGAGTATCTGGGACAGGTCGTCTTTACTCGCGACGATGAGGGGGAAACGCTCGCGTATTCCGACACGGTTGTAGGAACCGACTCGCACACGACCATGATTAACGGCCTGGGAATCGTAGGCTGGGGAGTGGGTGGCATCGAGGCGGAGGCGGCCATGCTTGGCCGGCCGATCTCCATGCTAATCCCGGAAGTCATCGGATTCCGGCTCACAGGGGAACTTCCGGCGGGCGCCACGGCAACGGATATGGTCCTCACTGTAACGCAGATGCTGAGGGAGAAAGGGGTGGTTGGAAAATTCGTCGAATTCTTCGGGCCCAGCCTGGCCACACTCTCCCTTCCCGATCGAGCGACGATATCCAATATGGCGCCGGAGTATGGCGCGACGATCGGATTCTTCCCGGTGGACGAAAAGACCATCGAATATCTTCAATTAACCGGGCGCGATCCGGATCAGATCGCTCTTACGGAAAGCTACACCCGCGCCCAGGATCTCTACTACTCTCAAGAAAACCCCGAACCTGCATACAACGATGTGTTGACGCTCGATCTCTCGACCGTTCACTCGAGTCTCGCCGGACCTCGCCGTCCGCAGGATCGGGTGGCGCTCCCGGATGTGGGTGACAACTTCCGATCCTCGGTCGCGGACTTTCTGCAGGTCCCGCCGAAAGAAGCGGCAGGGAGACTGGGAACCGAGATCGAAATCAAACGGAACGGCGATTCATTCGCATTGAAACACGGCGCGGTTGTCATCGCCGCCATTACGAGCTGCACCAATACGTCGAATCCGAACGTGATGATTGCCGCCGGTATGCTCGCCAAACGGGCGGCCGAACTGGGTCTTCGATCCAGGCCCTGGGTCAAGACCTCCCTTGCACCCGGCTCGAAAGTGGTCACGGAATATCTGAAGGAGGCGGGACTCCTCAGGCCGCTGGAAAAACTCGGCTTTCATGTGGTGGGATACGGTTGCACGACGTGTATCGGCAATTCCGGACCACTGGCGCCTGATATCGCCGGGGCGATTCTTGAGCACGATCTCGTCGTCTCATCAGTCCTCTCGGGGAACAGAAACTTCGAAGGCCGAATCAGTCCGATCGTAAAGGCGAGCTATCTCGCTTCCCCTCCGCTTGTCGTAGCCTACGCTCTGGCCGGCACGATCAATATCGATCTGGAAAAGGAACCGCTCGGCGAGGGTGCTGATGGCGAACCGGTTTATCTCCATGAGATCTGGCCGACACTTGACGAAGTGAGAGAGGTTGTTTCCGAATCCGTTAAGGCCGAGCAGTACCTCTCGAAATACGCAGACGTCTTCAGTGGGAAGGAAAACTGGAAGGCCATTCCCCAGATCGAAGGAGATCTCTTCGATTGGTCGGACGACTCGACGTACATCAAGGAACCACCGTTTTTTCAGGGCATGTCCGTCGACCCCGATCCGCCCGCGGATATCACAGGGGGCCGGGCGCTTGCTGTTCTCGGGGATTCAGTCACAACGGACCATATCTCACCGGCCGGCGCCATACCGGAAGACGGTCCCGCAGGTCGATATCTCATCGAACTGGGAGTCAAACCGGCAGACTTCAATTCATTCGGCTCCCGACGTGGCAATCACGAAGTGATGGTACGCGGGACTTTCGCCAACGTCAGACTACGGAACCGGCTTGCTAAAGGCAAAGAAGGTGGCTGGACACGTCATCTCCCCGGCAGCGAAGTGATTTCGATTTTTGACGCAGCGATGAAATATGCAGACGAGAAAACGCCCCTGTTTATTCTGGCTGGAAAAGAATACGGAACCGGGTCCTCGCGGGACTGGGCGGGGAAAGGCCCCATGCTGCTCGGCATCCGAGCCGTCATCGCCGAGAGCTATGAAAGAATCCACAGAAGCAATCTAGTAGGCATGGGTGTGCTTCCTCTCCAGTTCGTCGACGGGGGGAGCGTAGATTCGCTCGGGTTGACAGGTGAAGAGACATTTCATGTGCGCGGAATAGCCGAAAACCTAACACCCGGAAGCCGCCTCGAAGTCGAAGCTGTGGACGACTCGGGGATTGCCAGGACGTTTCCCGTGCTTCTCCGAATTGATACGCCCGATGAGATCGACTATTACAAAAATGGCGGGATCTTGAATTATGTACTCCGGACGATGCTTTAGAAGGGGCCGGACGGGCACACAAACATCTCTTTTCTGTGTATAGATGGGAGCGACCACCCCGGCACGGTACGATTCTGAAACGACTACTTGCCATTCTTCTGATCCTGCCGTTCCCCGCGCTCGCCGCGGCCGGCGGTGACGTCTGTCTAAGCAGGGACCTCTCGTTCGTCACGAACCGGATCACCCCTCCCACCCTCTATTCACTGAAACAGAAGGTGCAGTGGGACGAACCTGATGATGTCCAGGTTCTCCGGACCGAGCATTTCGACGTCTACATGCGAATGGACGAGGAAGCGCTCGCCTCACGTATCGCCAGCATCGCAGAGGACTGGTATCCCCGTCTAGAGACGAGTATGGGTGTCGTCTATGACACGCTCGTCGGCAAACGGCGGCGGATTCCACTTGTGGGCTATACCTCGGCGACCAGATTTCAGGTAACCAACACTTCACCCGGCATCGTCGGCGAAGGGACGCAGGGTTTCTTTGACCTTCTACGAGGGCGGATCGTATTCCCATACACCGGCTCGAGCGACATGCTGAATCATGTCATCCGTCACGAACTCGTTCACGCATTTACCGTGCAACTCGTCGAGTCGAGCTGGCATGAGTATGTGAAGAATCGGGAACTCGCAAAAGATCGGCGGAAGACCTGGCAGGACCTCTCCTATGTCGCCCGCCGGTTCTGCCGCGCATCTCCCCGCGGGTCACTCCCCCGTTTCGTCCGCGGAACGCTCACCTGTACCGGTGATGAGGTCGGCCTCCCCCCCGCCCGTTTCGGAAAAACCAATCTGCATCCTCAGTTTTTCTTTTCATTCGAAGATCAGGAACGGAGGGAAAAGCGTGTTTCCGTCTCCATACGCCTGACCAACCCGAACGAATTTCTGGCACTCTCGTCATTTCCCGACAGCACGATCGCTCGACTGGCCGGCCTCATCCCCGATCACGTTCCCGGAATACGGTCCCAGGTGCAGCGCGTCGACCGGGAGTTCCCCTGGTCGATGCAGGAAACCGATTCGATATTTTTTAACAATTCAATCGATTCGAGCGGTGCACGCCGCCATCTACGCCGGCTGCTCTCCCACGGATCCTCCGCCGATACTCTCTCCCGCCTGGATGGTGAGTGGGCTTCCTCTCGCATGGAGTATGACATTCTGCGAATCGACTCCGTCTCCCCAGATCGCCTCGGGGAGGTCCATGCCGCACTCGCCCCTCTATACGAAGCGGTCGGACGTCTCACGTATACAGGGCCGGTTACCCCGGCTCATGCCCGGCGGTCGACCAAGCGTTTCGCCAATGCCGAGCGGGAACTCTATAGCTGGATCCCCCCGGATCTCAGACCCCGCTTTTTTCCGCTCGCCGTCATGGAAGGGGTGGCCGAGTTTTATTCCTCGGAATGGGAGGACATCAACGATCTTGTTCTTCGGGATGTCGTGCATCACGGCCGCCTTGTCCCCTTTCATAAATTAACTCGATCTCATGGTTATTTGATTTATGTCGAAGGAAAATCCTTCTTCCATTGGCTGGGCGAAGAGTACGGCAGAGACAAAGTCGGTCTTTTTCTACGGAGTCTCTATCGAGGTGCGGACCAGCAGAAAGTTTTCGAGCACGTCTTCGGGAAGCGCCTGAAAAAACTGAGCGGAGAGTGGGAGCGGGCCGTTCGCCGGCGGTATCTTGTTCATCTTGATTCCGACGAGGAGATCGACGAGTACGCCGAGCAGATAACCCATGGCGTTTTCGACGGCCCCCCGAGCGCATCCGACGGGCGTGTCGCCTATACCGGCTACTCGCGTGGACGAGGGCGTGTGTTCGTACGAGGGAGGGAGACGGACCTGCAGCCGGCCCACGCCGGAGTGCCGGGTTATGAATCTCTTCATCTCGGAAACGGGAATGTCTCGCTGCGGGGTGACAGGCTCGCCTACGTGGCTCTCAATCGAGGACGGGACGAAGTGCACATCTACTCCGTCTCGGGAGATAGCCTGGTCGAGAAATTCCGGAGCGATTCACTCCTGACGATCGAGTCCGTCACCCTCTCCCCTGACGGCCGTGAGATCGCCTTCGCCGGATTGACTGCTGACGGCCAGAGCGATCTCTATACAGTCCGGATCGGCGGCGGCCGTCTGCTTCGCCTGACGAATGACATTTTCCATGAAAAGGATCTTGATTGGCAGGAGACCGGCATACTCTATGTAACCGACCCTGAAAAACCGGGCCGATACGATATCCATCGCATCGGGCCGGGGCGGGAAGACGAGAGGGTTCTGGCGTTCGATCGCCCCCTGGCCAACCCGAAAGAATGGGAGAATGGTGTTCTCTTTCTCGGCCGATTCGGAGAAGCGGCGCGAAACGTCCATCTTTACGATCCTGATGCGCGGTCGCTCGTACAGGTGACCCATGATGCCATCGGAATCAAGGCGTTCGACGTAGATGGCGATTCCCTCTATTTATTGACCAATCAGAACCTTCGTTTTCAGATCTGGGTCGCCCCCATTCGGGAGCTCTTGTCTGAAAGCGAGCCGGCGGTCCCGATCGAAATCGCCGCCCAGGAGCCGATCTGGACTCTTCCTCCTCCCACCGCATTCCAGACAGCTCCATACGAGAGATCGTACGGACCTGATATTTTTTTCCTGACAGGCAGTACATTTTATCAGCAGACTTTTCTCGGTCTTTCCGATCTCCTCGGGAATCGCAAGATCTCACTCTTTCTCGGCTCCAATGCCGATCAGAGTTCTGATTTCCTCAAGTTTCTATCCGTGGGCGCCACCATGCATTTCCTGGAACGGCGAAACGACTACCAGCTTGGTGTGTTCCGATTCGCCAACGATTTCCTTACCGAGAAGAGGGGGTTTTTCTACAGGGAAGAGATCGGGGTGATCGCCGGCGTCTCCCATCCGATCGACCGATATCGCTCGATCGGACTGAACCTGCTCGTCAAGCGAGTTCAGGAATCTCCACTCGGAAGGCCGGGAATGAATTCGCTCGGCGAGGCTTCCCTCGAGGGAATTCTCGGTTACGACACTACAACGCCGGGCCCCTTCGGGTACGGCTTCGGCGCCGGCATTCTCGCCAGCATCATCTACTCGGTCGACTTCGAATTCGCCCCCGAACAGATGTCCCGAAGCGGCACGGCTCTCGCCGATCTCAGGCTCTACTTCCCCCTCTGGGGACGATGGACCTGGGCGAGTCGCTTCAGTGGCGGCTATTCAGCAGGGGAGTTTCCAAGGGAGATCCTGATCGGAGGATCGCTTACGCTCAGAGGGTATGATTTTCTCTCCCTCGAAGGGGATCGTTATTATCTTACAAATCATGAAATCCGATTTCCCATGCCCTTACGGCTGTTGCTCGGCGGATTCGATCTCTTCACACCTCTTCAAGGGGCCGCGTTCATCGATATCGGCGATGCCTGGTTCAGCCCGTCCCAGGCTGACTTCCAGGGATCGATGGGCCTGGGTACGCGAGCAGGGTTCGGAGGCGCCGTCCTTCGCTGGGATCTTGCCAAGCGCTTCCTCCGGGACGACCTGGAGGACGGCTGGGAATCCGATTTCTTCTTCGGATGGAATTTCTAGCCCGGCCCTGTGAGAAGTCCGGGCGTCGAGTTGAAGGGAACGAGTTCCACTGTTACGATTTCAAATCAGAAGAAGTCGTCGTCAACTGACCTTCCCCTGTCAAAGGAGATGACCCCATGCACCAGATTGAATCGGCCCGTCTCATTCCGGGAGGTGACCCACCAGCCCGGTCAGCAGAGAACGGTTCGGATGGTAAGTGGGACGACTCCGTCATTCGCGGCCGGGCCCTGATATTCTGGGATCCGGAACAACCCGGGAAAAAGCTGGACGCCATTGACACAGATAAGATCACCCCATCCGCCGATTGCGTTTCAACCAGCATCGACGCTCTTGATGCGAAATGGAAAGAGGGAGCGTTCCGCTTTCTCATGCCGGACTTCAGGGAGCGCGTTCATGCCGGCGAGAATTTCGTCATCGCCGGCGCTCGATTTGCCATCGGGTCCTCCCGTGAAATGAGCCCGGCCGGTCTGAAAGCGATCGGAGAGGAGTGCGGGAATCTCATCGTGATCATCTGCGGCGAGAATATGGGCGATATTTTCAGGCGGAATGCCCTGAATCTCGGTCTTCATGTGGTGCAGTCTCCTGATGCGGTCGAAGACGCCGGGGATGGCGATGAACTGAGCTTTGATCCGACCACCAGAGCGATTACTAATCACACGCAAAACAAGAAATATGACCCGGTCCCACTCACTGCAAAAGAAGAGGAGATCCGGGAGTCAGGCGGGATCTTCGCGATCGGGCGCCGGGAATTCGCCCGGTCGGTCGACACGACTCCTTCGATCGAGTGGCCCGACAGCAAGACGGCGAAAGGGATGACCACATCCGAGCAGATCGTCTGGGCTCACCGTGTGGACAGAGACGCCCCGGTCGTTCCGGGCGCCACCCTCCGTCTTTATGCCGACCTCCTTCCGGCCTCGGACGGAACAGCCCCGTTTTCAATACACACCTTCAATCAGATTACCGGGGGGAACACGATTCGCCCCAGGCAGCTTGCGATTGCGAGCGACCACTTCGTGTTCACAGGGAAAGAGACGGATAATCTGCAGACGGCGATCTCACGGGATTTCGTCGAAGCGCAGGAAATCAAAAAACCGTATATCGCCTCTCCGGGGGACGGCATTTTTCATTTCTACTTCCCCGAGCAAGGCTTGATCTATCCCGGCCAGTTCGTGCCGGGAGCCGATTCCCACAGCCGGGCTTATGGCGCCTACGGAGCGCTGGGCATCGGTGTCGGATCGACTACGCTCGGATTCGGCTGGTCTACGGGTTACATCTACTTCACCCTCGCCCGCCAGAGGCGGCTCAGATTCACAGGCAGGCTGCAGCCGTGGGTCAGTGGCAAAGATATCGTGCTCGCCCTTCTCGGCCGGTGGGGCGCCGCCCAGTCCCAGGGGATGGCGGTCGAGTTCATTGACGGCGACTTACAACTCCCCGTTCCGTATCGCCAGACCATCTCGAACATGATGGCCGAAGGGGAAGCCCAGAACGGTATCTTCGCCGCCGATGATCTCACGTATGAATGGTTCGAATCTAAAGGAATGACCGGGTTCCCCTACCCGAGACTCGCGCCCGGTACGGAGGCTCGGTTTGAGATTGACGAGACGTTCGATCTCGGAGAAATCGTTCCGATGATCGCCCGCCCTTTCAGTCCCGGTAATGCCCACATCGCCTCTGATGTGGCCGAAGAAAAGATCGAATTCGACAAAGCTTTTATCGGATCCTGCACAAACGGCAGCTACGAAGATCTGCTCCAGGCGGCGCTCATCCTGCAGGCAGCGGCCTCAAAGGGTTACACGGAAGCGCGGGGGGAATTCGTCGTGTTTCCCGGATCAGCCGGGGTCAAAGAGAAGATCGAGACTCCTGATCCCAGGCTGGAGGGGATTTCGGTCGCCGATGTGCTTCGAAGTGTGGGCGGCCAGATCCGGGAGTCCTGGTGTGGCCCCTGTTTCGGCCAGGGACCGGACGCGCTCAAAGAGGGACAGCGCGCCATTACTACATTCAACAGGAACTGGCAGAATCGAATGGGATTCGGCGGAGAGGGATATCTTGCGAGTCCCGCTGTTGTCGCGGCGTCGGTACTGCTCGGCTATATGGCGCCGCCGGAATCTCTCGGGCTCGATTGGGATCAGGATCAGTTCGGTATCCAGTAGGGTGTACAGATCGGGCGGGGAGAATCGCTAGCCAGGTTGAACCCCTTGGTCATCATCAGCGGTGAGCTTCTCAATTTCCAGACTGATCGACTCCCATAACTCGGTTTTCGATTCCAGCACGGCCTTCCTGTCACTATACTCACGGAACGTCGCTTGAAAGCCGTCCCCATCCTGATAGAACTCGGGATCGGCCATCTTCTCTTCAGTCGCCTCTAAATCGCTTTCGAGTGCTTCGATCTCCCCTTCCAGTTTCTCTAGACTCCGTCGAAGAGGCCCGATCTGTCGATAGAGCGCGTTCCGGGCCTCTGCTTCCTTCCGGCGCTCCTCCTTGGTTTTCCTACCACCTCCCGGAGCGCCGCCGGAGGTCGCCTGCGAGCCACTGCTCTCCTGCTGACCACTGTGATCCGCTTCCGCCCTCTCCTCCTCTTTCTTCCTGAGGTAATCGCTATGCCCCCCCAGATATTCTTTGAGCCCTTTCCCCCCCACCTCGAGAACGCGTGTTGCTACCCCGTCCAGAAACCGGCGATCATGGGAAATGATGATGAGCGAGCCTTCATACTCCCGGAGAGCCTCTTCGAGAACTTCGCACGAGCGAATATCAAGATGGCTGGTGGGCTCATCGAGAAGAATGACGTTTGGCGGGCGGACGAGCAATTTGGCGAAGGCCACTCTCGATTTCTCGCCACCGGAGAGGACGCTGATCTTCTTGAACGCGTCGTCTCCGCTAAAGAGAAAACGACCGAGCAAGGTGCGCACCTGCTGGGTAGACATGCCCGACGCCGCGGAAGCGACCTCTTCGAGCAGCGTTGCCTGCAGGTCGAGCGTTTCTACCTGATGCTGCGCAAAGTACCCGAACTCCACGCCCCGGCCCACCTCTCGCATACCCCGATCGATGGCAAGAGAACCACCGATTATCTTCATGAACGTCGACTTACCCGCCCCGTTCGGGCCGACGAGCGCCACCCGATCTCCCCGTTGCAGATCAAAATCAATCGACTCATAAACTACATTATGGTTATAAGACTTATGAACCCCTCTGAGTACAACCTGCATGCGGACCGATGGCGGAGAGGGAGGTAGAGTGAGCCGTACGGTCTTGTCTCTTCGCAGCTCAGGTGGGATGTCCATTTTCTCGAGACGCTTGATCCGGCTCTGAACGGCCTTCGCTTTGGTGTTCTTGTATCGAAACCGCTCGATAAACCTCTGTTCCTTCTTCAGAAAGCGAGCCTGCGCTTTCCGCTGGGCTTCGAGCCCTTCTTCGCGGAGCGCCCGGGCGCGAAGATAAGCGTCGTAGTTTCCGGTGTAGCTGATGATCCGCTGTCCGTCGATCTCCCATATTTTCTCCGGAAGATTGTTGAGCAGCGCCCGGTCATGAGAGACGACTACGATCGATCCTTCATAGCTCCGGAGATACCCTTCCAGCCAGACGACCGACTCAAGATCCAGATAGTTCGTCGGCTCATCCAGGAGGAGAAGGGAAGGCTCGACGAGCAGAAGCTTGGCAAGAGCGAGGCGCATGAGCCAACCACCGGAAAACTCGTCCGTTCCCCGATGGAAATCACTTTCCGGAAATCCGAGACCCCCCAGGATTTTGGAAGCCTCCGCCGGTAGATCGTAGCCTCCCTCCTGCTGGAATCTGTGCTCCAGATCGCCATGGAGCGCCGTGAGTCTCTCGATTTCCACCTGCTCTTCGGTCGTCCTCATTTCCTCTTCCAGCAGGCGAAGCTGAGATTCGATCCGGTTCAGATTCTCATGGCCCGCCAGAAGCTCGTTCAGCAGAGTCCTCCCCCCGAACTTCGGGACTTCCTGTAGAAGATAACCCACCGTGGCGCGCCGATTGCGGCCGATCACACCTTGATCCGGTTCCAGACGTCCCGCAAGGATCTCCAGCAACGTGCTTTTGCCCGATCCATTCGGCCCGACGAGCCCGATTCGGTCTTCCACACTGATCAGCCCGTTCACTCCCGAGAAAAGCGTCCGGTCACCGTAGGATTTTTCTATGTTCGACAGAGATATCATAGTGTGCTCATAGTATCAGATGTTCGATTGTTCCGGCCTCCTGCCGGGGACGATAGGGAACGATAGTAGGGATAGCAGGGTGCTGTCAGGAAATCATGATGCAAGAGACGCTCAGTCAGAAATCGACAATCTTCGCCATCGGCATGCTCTCCAAAATCCTGAAGGCAAACTTCAGGGTAAGCGGGGTCGAGCAGCTCGGTAACCAGCCGACGCTCTTCGTAATCAACCACTTTACACGGGCTGAGACCTTCCTTATACCCTACCTGCTCCACAAGACTCTCGGGGAGTTTGTTCAGACTCTCGCTGATGAACAGCTCTTTGTCGGCCGCTTCGGCGAATACCTCAAGAACCTGGGAGTGGTCCCGACCAATGAGCCGGGCCGGGACGATATGATCATCGGCGATCTCATGACCGGCCGCCGAAAGTGGGTGATTTATCCCGAAGGTACGATGCTGAAGTCCAAGAAAATACTTCTCCGCGGCCGGTTCTCCCTGACTGCGCCGAAAGGAGTCGGTGCCGCCAAGAGCGGGGCAGCCGCGCTCGCCCTCAAGGCGGAAATTTACAAGAATCGTTATCGCCGGGCGATCATAAAAGGGGATGCGGCCAAAGCCAGAGAGATGGAAGAGCGATTCGGTTTCGAATCGGCAGCCGAGCTCGCGGAGAAAGAGACGGTTGTCGTGCCGGTCACAATCAGCTACTACCCCCTGCGGCCGGGTGACAACGCGATCAAGAGTCTGGTCAAACGGTTTTTCCGCGAAATCCCGCCCCGTCTGGAGGAAGAACTGGAAATCGAGGGGAATATCCTTCTCTCTGATACCGACATCGACATCGCATTCGGTGAACCTATCCCGATGGAGGGGTTCATCAGCCGTCACTTTTTCTTCAGCCGTTGGATTCCCCGCTTCATCCGGTCAATCGAGCGGAACAATTTTTTATTGCGACACGAAGCGAACCGTCTGACCAGGCGGTTCATGAGTGCGATTGTAGGAAACCTATGTATCAATCTGGATCACCTCTTCGCCGCCGGGATCCGTGCCGCTCCTTCGTCCGCGATATCAGCTGAACATTTCCATCATGCTCTGTACAACACGGCGCGTGAACTCCGCCGGCTGGGAAAGTATCGCCTGCACCCCTCACTCGGTACCGACCTCGAGGCGCTTGCAGCCGGGCTACCCTACGGCCCGGCTGAAAGTATTCTGCGACTGGCGGAAGAAAAAGGTATCTGCCGGCTTCAGGACCATTCTTATCATATCAATCATCTGCAGTTCGAAATGCTCCACATGTTCCACACGGTGCGAATACAGAATCCGCTGATGGTAATCGCCAACGAGCTGGAACCCCTTCGAGAGGTCATCAATATTCTCAAAGCTAATATCAAGAGCTCGCCTGAGCTGATCCGGGAGGAGACCGCTGACTACCTGATTCGTGACGACTGGGATCTTTTCGCTCGGGATTACGAACTTCACCGGGTCGACGCCGTCTCGCCCCCCCGGAGGGTCGGTGCTCCCTATTTTCTGCGGGGCAAGGAAACTGAAATTGGTGTGGTTCTGAGCCACGGATTTCTCGCCGCGCCTGAAGAAGTTCGTCTACTCGCTGAGCTCCTTCATGAGCAGGGGTTCTCCGTTTACGTCCCGAGGCTGAGGGGACACGGTACCTCCCCGGCCGACCTGGCCTCCGCTCACTGGGAGGATTGGGAACGATCCTACAGACGTGGATTCAGCGTGCTCCGAAGCTGCTGTTCCCAGATTTTCCTGGCGGGCTTTTCAACGGGTGGAGTTCTTGCGCTTCTTGGGGCAGGCTCCGGATGGCCGGATATTAGTGGTGTGGTCGCTATCAGCTCCCCCCACGATCTCGGAGATATCCGTGCCCGTCTCGTTCCGGCCGTCAGCTTCTGGAACGAGCTTCTGGGCAAGGTCCGTATCGGCAAGGGGCAGATCGATTACGTCGACAATGATCCGGAAAACCCGGAGATCAACTATCACAAGATCCCGATCAGCGGACTGACTGAACTGAACAAGCTCATGGATCAATGCCGCGCAGGTCTCGGGACGATCGATGTTCCTGTGTTGCTCCTTCACGCACGGAACGATCCGACCGTGAATCCCAAAAGCTCCTCCAAGTTCCTGAGCGCAATCGGAACGGATCATAAGGAGCTTGTACTTATCGAGGACGACCATCATGGAATCGTTCGACGGGAAGCTCGATTCGAAATTGCCCGCCAAATGGACCGATTCATCCGGAATTGCGCAGCATCGCCTCGGACCCTCTCATCTGCCTCATAATCGGTTCAATCTCTCTGGTTTTCCTTCTCCGATCGGCCGGCCCCGCTTGCGGCCTCCTGGTTCGTCATCCGCACCGGCGACCATGCCGATAATTGGGGGAAAGAGCAGCTCTTTTAAGAGAGCGTGGCTCCCGGCTCAGACATCTCAGCTATCGCACCGGAGGACCGACACATGTCTCTTGCCCGAATTTTCTCGCGGGGCATTCCGATACTCTTTCTCGCCACTCTTCTTCTCTGGAGCGTACCCGAAACTGCTGCGAGCGAACCGAACCTCACTCCCGAGATTCGAAATAAAATTGACGGTTCCCTTCTTCACTTGATCGAAATGAATGCCGCTTCCGGGAAAATTGGAACGAGTAGCCGGGCGAAGGCATTCGGGTTTCAGGAATCGAACGGACGTCTACTCGTTACCGCCCGTATCCGGGATGGACGGGACCGGTTGTCCGATGCGGAGCTTCTGGCAGTGGACGGCGTGATGCGCGCACGGTCACGCTCCCAGTTCGATATCTGGGTCCCGGTCGACCGACTGGCCGAACTGGCAGCGACGGAGGAGGTCGTCTTTCTCCAGGCCCCTCTCCGGCCGATTGCGCTCGCGACGAGCCAGGCTGTCTCGATCAGCGGCGCTTCCGTTTTTCACAGCGCCGGCAACGACGGGAGTGGTGCCAAAGTCGCGATTATCGATCTCGGTTTCACTAACTACACAAGCTCGGTGTCAGCGGGGGAGCTGCCGAATGTCGTCTGGACCCATGACTTTTCCGGGAGCGGGTTCGAGTCGACCAATCAGCATGGGACGGGTGTAGCAGAGACTGTCGCCGACATGGCGCCTGGCGCCGAACTCTACCTGATGAAGATCGCCACCGGCACCGATCTCGAAAACGCCAAAGACTCGTGCATTGCACTTGGAATCAATGTGGTCAATCACTCGGTCGGCTGGTTCGGCCTCCCCATGGACGGCACGGGATCGATCGCCGGATACGCGGAAGATGCCTACTCGAACGGAATTCTCTGGGTTAATTCCGCAGGCAATCATGCCAAGAAACATGCGGGCGGAACGTACTCCGATTCCAATGTCGATTCCTACCATGACTGGTCGGGAACCGACCGCTATATCCCTCTGACGGCATCGAACGGCCAGGCGATTCAGCTCATGCTGACCTGGGATTCCTGGCCGGCGACGAACCAGAACTACGATCTCTATCTTTATAACAGCGCCAAAGTACAGATCGCATCTTCAACGACTGTGCAGTCGGGGGGCCAGCAACCGTCCGAGTATCTGGTCCATACCGCACCGAGCACCGGAACCTATTATGTATCCATAGAAAAGGTCTCGGCCTCTTCTGACCATGACTTCCATCTCTTCTCGATCGATCATGACTTTACGAATTACTACGACGTCGGTTCGAGCATCCTCACCCCGTCCGACGCGGTAAACGTTCTCTCGGTGGGCGCGATGTACTGGGGAAACGCCGGATCGTCAATCATCGAGTCGTTCAGCTCCCACGGCCCGACCGATGATGGCCGTATGAAACCGGAGATCACCGGCTTTGACGGTACGCAGAACTATACGTACGGATCGTTCTACGGCACATCCTCCGCCGCCCCTCATGTGGCGGGCGGGGCGGCGCTTCTATTTGCCGGAAACCCGGGCTGGACGGTTGATTCAGTCTGGACGTCGCTCACGTCGTCCGCGATTGACCTCGGGCCTGCCGGGCAGGACAGCGTATTCGGCTTCGGCCAGCTCTGGATCGACACCGCCTCTTCCGGAGGGGGCGTGATCGGTCCGGTCGAGTCGTTTGCCGCAGCTGCGGGGAACGGCATAGTCGATCTATCATGGACGAACCCGTCTGACACCGGCTTCCAGTCCACTCTGATTCGCTATTCCACGTCCGGGTATCCCGTGAGTGAAGGGGACGGGACAGGCGTTGAAAACGGCGGAGGAGGCGTGTTCGCCAACTCACCGGGGTCGAGCGACGCCTACCAGCATACGGGGCGGACAAATGGAACGACCTACTATTACTCGGCGTTCGCTTACGACGGAACTGACTACTCCGCGAAAGCGACCGGAGAAGCAACGCCGGAAGACACGGCGGCAGGTCCCCCCTCTCCCGTACTCTCATTCGCGGCAACGGCCGGCAATGAATCGGTCGATCTCTCATGGAATAATCCATCAGACACGGCATTTCAGCTCACTCTCATCCGCTATTCCACTTTCGGTTACCCCGCGGACGAGACGGACGGCAACCCGGTCGAAAACAGTCTCGCCGGCATGTTCGTTAACACTCCCGGCTCGTCTGATTCCTATGAGCACACGAGCCTGACGAACGGCACTACGTACTACTACACCGCATTCGCCTATGACGGAGCCGGCTATTCTTCCGGAGTGACTGATCTTGCCACGCCTCAGGATACGACCCCGCCTCTCCCCCAACCCGTAGCTGCATTTACCGCCACGCCGGGCGATACGACCGTCACCCTTCGATGGACCAATCCGAACGAGCCCGATTTCGCTTCCACGACAATTCGATACTCCGTATCCGGCTTTCCCTCCAATCCGGCCGGCGGCCTGGCTGTAGAGAACGGAAACGGCGGGGTCTTCTCGAATACCCCGGCGTCGGCCGACAGTTTCGCTCACACCGGTCTTACGAACGATGTCCTTCACTACTACACGGCATTTGCAACGGACGACACATCGTACTCGACAGGTGAGCAGGCTTTTGCCAGACCGGCCGACACTGATCCGCCCACACAAGTCACCGGTTTTCTGGCCGTGGCAGGAGAAGGTGAGGTTTTGCTCTCCTGGACGAATCCGCCGGACGCTGACTTCAAACATACCCACATTCGATTTTCTACAACCACCTATCCTGCGAACACCGGCGCCGGGAATTTTCTCAGCAACATCACAGGCTCCCCCGGATCACCGGACTCTTATGATCACACCGGACGAACGGATGGAGTGACCTACTACTATTCCGCGTTCTCGGTTGATCAGGTGAATAACGAATCCGCCCCTGCGGAAGCGTCCGCCACGCCGGCCGATACGACCGGGCCTGCCCCCGTGACTCAGGTAGTCGCCACCGCCGGCGACGGCGAGGTTGAACTCTCCTGGAAGAACCCGGGGGACTCTGATTTCGAGTTCACCCGGGTCCGTTACTCTTCGTCGGGCTATCCGACCGGCCCGGATGACGCCCTCTCTGCCGGCGAGTTTTCAGGTGCACCCAATTCCTCTGTCACAATCAATCACTCCGGCCTATCGAACGGAACGACTTACTACTATTCACTGTTTGCTTTCGATGACTGGAACAACTCATCAAGCGCAGCTCAGGCGTCGGCCGTCCCGACTGACAGCATCGCCCCGGTAAGTTCTTTCGTCGCCGTCCCCGGTGACGGGCGAATCCTGCTTCGGTGGACCAACCCGGCGGTAGATGTATTTACCGGAACGAGAATCATGGTCTCCACATCGGCCTTCCCTTCGGATCCCGGTGAAGGGACGTCGATCGGCGACTACGCAGGCGCCCCGGGCTCTCTCGATTCCATTTCCCACGCCGGGCTCACGAACGGAACGATCTACTATTACGCCGCATTTGCTTACGATGACTCGGGAAGCTACGCGGCGGCGATGAACGCAGCCGCCACTCCGGAAGACACGACAGCTCCGTCACCGGTCGCGTCGTTTGCTGCGACGAGTGGGGATGAAGAGGTTCTGCTCTCATGGACCAATCCGCCCGATGGTGATTTCGCGCGGACGATCGTCATGTATTCGACAGCCGGATACCCCGCAGACACTTTGTCGGGCACAGCGCTCGGCTCATTCGAAGGGGCACCGGGCGCAGACACCAGCTATATGCATTCGGGGCTGTCGAATGGTCTGACCTACTATTATTCCGCGTTCGCCCTCGATCACTCGGCCAATGTGTCGGTGGCAGGAGAAGCCTCCGCCGTTCCGGTCGATACGATCCCGCCGGGTCCGGCAACCGCGCTCCAGGTAACCGGCGGTGACGGCCAGGTCTCGCTTCACTGGACGAATCCGGGAGACGCCGACTTTCAGTATGTATCGATCCGGTTCGACACATCGAGCGCGCCGGATAGCCCGACCGGCGGCGACTTCGTCGGCACGTTCCCAGGTGATCCGTCCGGATCAGATTCCGCAACGCACACCGGCCTCACGAACGGAACAACTTACTACTACAGCCTGTTTGCGTTTGACGAGGCGGGAAACACATCGACAGTTTTGAACGGGACCGCCACACCGGGAGATGAAACCCCTCCAGGACCGATCAACGCATTCCAGACGGTGAAAGGGGACGGCGAAGTTCTGCTCGGCTGGACGAATCCCTCTGATTCCGATTTTGTCAGGGCCGAAGTCAGATGGTCAACGCTCTCCCCCCCGGCAAACGAAGCGAGCGGCAACCTGCTCGGCATCTATTTCGGCGCCCCGGACGGAAGCCATGAGACTGTGCATGGGGGCCTCACCAACGGAACCACCTACTTCTATTCCGCTTTCGCCCATGACGGGGACGGGAATATGTCATCCGCCGTTTCCGACTCGGCGACGCCCACGGATACAATCGCACCCGGACCTCCGATGAGCGCCCTGGCTGTCGGTCAGATTCAGGCAGTCAGTCTGTCGTGGGTAGTTCCGCCGGACCCGGACGGTGCCGGAGTCGCGATTCGATGGGCTACGAACGGCGCCCCTCTCGATCCGTCAGAAGGTGAGCCGGCGCCCAACGGTACAGAAGGTCTCTTCGCCGGCGCGCCTTCCCAGGTCGACTCGTTTACCCATTCCGGTTTACAAGGTGACACGACCTACTATTACTCCCTCTTTACCTACGACGAATCGGGCAATTATTCTAACCCGGTATTCGTGTCAGGGGTGCCGGAGAGTCCCGCCCCGGTGGTTGACGTCACGCCCCCATCGGCGCCTGCTCTTTTTGAAGCCGAACCACATGACGGCCGCGTACGACTGCATTGGGTAAACGCATCAGACGACGACCTCGCCGGTATCGAATTCCGCTACTCCCGGTCCGGCTATCCGTCGGGACCCGCGGACGGTTTCGCCGTGGGCGGGGCCTCTCGAACGACTATCGCCGGGGTTCCCGGAACGGCGGACTCGCTCGACCATGTCGATCTCATGAACGACTCCCTTTATTACTACATCGCATTCAGTTATGACACGGCGGCCAACTATTCGGTCGCTGCCTTCGACACGGCTAGACCAGCCGACAAGACTGCCCCCGCCCTCTATCTCGGTGTCTTCCAGAACCCCTACTTCACACAATCGCTCGACCTTTTCCTTGGAGGATCAGAGGTGCTCGACAGCAGCAGTGTCGGCCTGACAGTAGGCGGAGAACCTCTCCTCATGACTCTTCTCGACATGTCGGAAAACCTCTGGTCCGGCACGTATGAATTACCTGGCGGGGGGATCTACGCGATCGAAGGGGAAGCGGACGATCGATCGGGTAACGGCACAGTCACATCGAGCGCGATCGCGGCAGGAGTGGTCGGGGCAGGAGATCTCGCGCTGACTAGCCCTGATGGCCGATTCCATCTTTCGGTCACCGGTATCCGTGACCGGGCCGGCGAGATGGTTCTTATCTTCCCGGCTGAAACGGACGGCATTCGGAAGATAGCCGGGACCGGCTCGCTGAAGTCCTCAGACAGCAAGTCGAACGCGTTCACGATCATGTCCGGGCGACAGGCGCCGGAAACGGAAGCGCTGATCCGCTGGAGTTATCTCGATTCCGAACTGGAAAACGTGCCACCGGAAGCGATTGTCATTCGCCGTCGATCGGGCGAAAGCCTGGAAACATCGATCGATCAGGTGAACCGGGAGGCATTTGTTCGCATAACGGAGTTCGGTACGTTCGTTCTCTCTGCAGAACCGGGCGCATCGAGCATGGTCGTCCCGCCCCGCGTCGTCCGGCTCGGGGCCAATGCGCCCAACCCATTCAACCCGGTTACGGTGATCCCCTTCGAGACAGGCTCTGCCGGTCCGGTCAGCTTGAAAATTCTCGCCCTCTCCGGCCGGGAGATTCGGACTCTGATCGATCAACCGCTTGACGGCGGAATCCACTCGATTCGATGGGATGGGACCGATTCCGGCGGCCGGCACGTAGGGAGTGGATTCTACCTGTACCGTTTGGATACAATGGGGGGAAGTGAAACCAGAAAGATGCTCCTCCTTCGATAGAAAGGAAACTTTGGAATGATCGACTCTTGGCTGCCACGTATGCAGAGGACGATAGCCGCTCTGGCGTTCAGCACGTTTCTAGCGGTCCTGATCGCAGGCTGCGGCGACGACAATACCCCCACGGGGAGCGGCGACGATGATGATGATAGCGCGCCGACAGCTGCCGAACTGACAGCGGAAGGGTGGGAATCTTTCGAGAGCGGAACGCTATCCACCGCTAAATCCCGGTTTCGAGAGGCCCTCGATCTGGACGCGGCTCACGCCGAGGCGCACACCGGTCTCGGCTGGACTCTTGCGCGTGAAGATTCGCTCCAGGCCTCCGACGATCGATTCGACTCCGCGATCGCGGGGGGTCATGACTCCCCCGATCCTTATGCCGGCAAGGCGCCCGTCCTCCGAGCGATGGAGCCGAGAGACAACAGCGGCGCCATCGATGCGGCGAATGAAGCACTCGACAGGGAGATCCGATACGTTTTCGATCACGATCCCGGTTTTGACTGGATGGATCTCCGGCTCATTCTTGCGCAGGCGTACGTGGCACTCACCGAATACGATTCCGCTAACGCACAGGTCGACAGCCTGGGTCGAATACCGATCGATCCGCAGTCCGAGTTCTATGTACGGGATCTAATTGCCGTGATCGATACACTCGGCAGAGAAATTGGCAATTGACGGCCGGCCAGGCGGGTCACGGCCCGTCCAGTTCATCGACCAGAGCTTGAAATCGGGTGTTACCGGGCGCAAGCACCAAGGCCCGTTCCGCATCGCTTCGCGCCCCATCCCGATCGCCGAGCGCGACTTTCGTCAACGCGGACTGATAGTAGGTCGCGCCGTGGTCGCCCGTGTTCTCGAAACAGCGGTTGATCAGCTCGGCTGCCGCAGCGGGGTCCCCCCCGTTTCGAAGAGCGCTGGCCAGATTCAGGTAAGCCTGCCGGAGTTGGGGCGCCACTTCGATCGCCCTCTCCCATGATCTGATCGCTTTTTCGATGTCACCGAGTCGATCGGCAGCCGCCCCCAGGTTCAGCAGCGCCTCACCATAGTCAGGATTCCGCTCGACCGCCGCCTCGAACTCCCGCATGGCCGACCCGTATTGCCCCCCTTGAAAAAGGTGAACCCCCAACCGGAATCGCTGTACCGGATCTTCACTCCCGGTGGAGAGATGGGCTCGAAGTCCTTCCGCCTCATCCCGGATCCTCTGGAGATAGAGATTGACTCTCGGATCAGCCGGGGCGATTTCGGCCGCCCGCCGAAAGTGAATGCTTCCCGCGACCGCCTGGTTCTGCCGCGTGGTTTCAATGAGCCCTTTCCAGTACTCCTCGTTCGCCAGCAGGGACGCAGCGAGTTCATGACGAAGCTGCCTGTCTACTGGATCTCCCGCCGATAGAAACGGACGAACGTCGCCGGCCTCTGCAAAGATCAACTCCAGATTGGTCGCTTCGACACTACTCCCCGCCTGCTTCGCGAATGCCCGAGGGAGCCGGAACTCGAGCACCGGGCGATCGAACGTATTGATTGCCCCTTCCCCAACAAGCAAGGCGAGCCCATCGGTCGCTGTTACGAATGACGCCACGATCGCCGGAACGGATGCGAGATGAAACTCAGCGAGGTCTTTATGGACCGGTTCCATCGAAAGCCTCTTCGCAATCCCTTCCGGATCAATCGTCAATTCCTGATTGGATCCGACCAGAATGGCGTGTTTCGGCTCGAAGAACCAGAGCGAAGCGTAGGGAAAGACATCGAGAAAAGTACGTGCCACCGTTTTCCATTCTTCGGGCGGAAGGAGGAGGGGTACCCACTGACACATGATCCCACCCGGTGCCAGGCGGTCGAGGCAATGGGTATAGTATTTTTTGGCATACACCGCCGCATTGCCGACGAAAGCATGGTTCAACTTCGCGTCGGAGGAGATGACGTCATAGCTGGAATTGGTCGTTCTCAAATAGTTCACGCCGTCATCAACGATGATCCGCACACGGGGATCGTGAAGGATCCCTCTGTTCTCCTGCTCGAAGTGAGCAGCCCCTTCCACGACCTCGGGAACGATTTCAACGCAGTCAATCTGCTCCAGTTCCGGATGAAGGCCGAGTGAGCCGAGTGTGATTCCGCTCCCGAGCCCGACAGCCAGAGCGCTTCGCGGCGCAGGATGTAGAAGGGCGGGCAGGTGCGCTAAGATACGCTGCTTCTGAACGAGGTCGCCGGAACTCGCTCCGATCACTCCCCCATCCACGCTCATGAGACGGTTCCCGCTCGGTTTCCCATACACTTTGACGATGCCCGACATCCCCTCTTCATAGAAATAGATGGTCTCTCCTCCCCGCTCATCTTCACTCAGGAAACCATTCGGCAGTGTGAGCGCGCTTCCGAAGCGAACCAGCAGAATCAACCCGGCTACCAGTATGCCCATGCCGACCCACTTCGAACCACGCCCCCGAAACAGCACCCACACACCCAGTACCAGGTTCACCCCCGAAAGAAACAGAATCCCCTTCTGGAGACCGAGCAGGGAGATGATCAGGGTGCCGGCGAGGGCGGACCCCAGAATCGAACCGAGTGTACTGGCCGCATAAAGCGATCCGACCGAGCGGCCGAGATTTTTTTGCGCGTGCGCACAGATACTGGTAGCCAGGGGGAAGGCGACCCCCATGAGTGTGGTTGGAATTATCATGACGAGCAGGCTGGTGAACGCGATTCGGAGCAGGTTGGAAACCCAGGACACCGATTCATAGGCGCTCGTTTCGAAGTAGACATAGAGTGGAAGCCAGTCAGCATCGTAGAAGAGATGGCAGAGGACAGGCACTGTCAGTGAGGCGGAGAGGCCGATGGCGATCTGCAGAAATCCGAGTGACGCGAACGGGTTTCGGAAACGGGTCTCCATTTTTGTAAATATGAGGCTTCCGAGAGAAATGCCGAAGAGAAAGCTCGCTAGAGTGATCGATACGGAATATGTGGAATTCCCAACGAAAAACACAAGCGCTTTTGACCAGAAAACTTCGTACCCGAGAGATGTGAACCCCGCCAGCAGAGTAACGGCCATTACGATCGGTACGACGCCGGCCGGCAAGTCGGTCGAGCCGTATGAGAGAGAACGTCCGGAACCGCCCGCGGCCTGGCCGGTCTCATAGGTTCCCCGGGGTAAGCTCCCGAGAGCGACCAGGCCGACGACCAGATTGCCCACCGCGGTTATGTGAATGGAACTCCGAATGCCGAAGGTCTCGATCATGAAGAAGCCTGCGAGAAGGGCGCCCGCCATTGCCCCAAGCGTATTGATACCATAGAGGTTCCCGATGATACGGCCCGCACCGGCTCTTTCCCTCCCGATCAGATAGCGACAGAGGGCGGGGAAGGTCCCCCCCATAAAAAACGTAGGAATCAGAAGCACGGCGGCCGAGTAGAGTACGCGAGCTGTCATGCGCGCGGTGAAACCGAAGGCGTACTCCCTCTGGAGGTGGTCGAAGAGAGTGGTCAGCGAGGAGAGGAGGGGGAGCAGCAGAACGGCGGAGATCCCGATACCGATTTCGAGAAGAGCATAAATCCGGATCGGATTATCCGATCGATCGACCAGTCGACCGAACACATAGCTTCCGAGAGCGAGCCCCCCCATGAAGACAGAAAGAACGCTGACTACGGCGAGTACCGTCACACCAAGCGCGTCGGACAGCATCCTCATCCAGACGACCTGATAGTTCAGAGCGGTCATGCCGGATGCGAATACGAGCGTATACAGTAACCTGATCGGCAGCCTGCCGAGACTCGTTCCTGATTCCGTTCGCGTCATCAATCATTCCTTCCGGGGCATGGCCCGGTAGTCGTCCCTCTGGATGTCCGAGCGAAGAGTATAGGGGGACGGTCGCTCCCCTTCCACTCATCGGCGTGAAAAACGAGAAAGAATAAGGGCAACTTGCGCGGTCAGACCCCCGATAAGAGAACAGCCGACTGAATGGAGTGAGTAACCGGTTGGACACAATCTTTATAACGTATTTAAATACAACCACCTACGGCGCCCGTATTCATGAGAACTCTTGACAGGTCCGTAAGCTTGCGCTATACTTTTCTGGGTCAACGAAGGGCGGGCACACCGCCCGAAGGGAGAATCGCTAACCGCCTAAAATCCATCAGGTTGCACAATTCAGCTTTTCTTGTTCTTAACATGCCAACCGTATCCGGTTGGTTTTCCAACTTTTAGCGGAGGTTCGCGTACGGTGTTTGCTCAGGGATCAATTTGGCGTTTTCGGGCCGGTCGGGACGCCTGGCTGACCATGGCGGTAATCCTGCCCCTCGTTCTCTCCGGGGGAGATACCATCCGGCCTTCCTCTGCCGCCGGACTCCCCACGTTCAGTTCAGGAGATCGCCCGGAATCAGGCGACTACTATCTGCAGTCGGAACTCCGCATTTCCCTTCTACCACCGCTCGACGTGGTGGTCACCGCCTACTCCTCGACTGTAGGACAGACCGACGATACTCCATTTCTTACCGCATCGTTGACCGATGTGAGACCGGGAATCATCGCCCTTTCGCGCGACCTGATCCGGCGTTACACGCCGGACGCCCCTTTCGCCTATGGAGATCGCGTGTTCATAAAAGGACAAGGTATCTTCGTCGTGGAAGACACCATGAACAAGCGCTACTCCAGACGGGCGGACATCTGGTTCCCATCGAGAGACGAGGCGATTCAGTTCGGAAGGAAAGAGCTCACGATTGCAATGGTAACGGGTGACATCGGTTCTCTCAGCGGTTTCTCTCATCCAGTCTCTTCAGCCCCGTCAAAGTAAGATCCGGTTCATAGTAGTCGGCGCCTGATAGATGGTGCTTGATCAATCCCCCGAGACCTCCTGTGACAATCACAAGGCACTCACCGATCTCTTCTCGGTAGCGATCGAGCATTCCCTCGATAAGAGACACGCTTCCCCAGAGAAGCCCCGATCGGATCGCCTCTTCCGTACTCCGACCGATCACTCCTATCGGAAACTGCAGATTCGGCTCGAAGAGCTGCTCCGTTCCGGCAGATAGAGCGGCCCTTCCGGTTTCGATACCGGGAGCGATCGCCCCCCCTAGGAATCGGCCTTCTTCGTCGACAACTTCGAACGTCGTCGCCGTCCCGAGGTCAACAACCACAGTCGCTTTGCCATGCAACGCATAAGCCTCCGCCGCATTGACCAGTCGGTCAGCTCCCACTTCCTCCGGCCGCTCGACCGCGAGGATGATCCCGAGATCCATTTCGTGATCGACAATTCGGGGCGGAAAGCCGGAGAGGTCCTTGAGCGCTTCGGCAAGAAGATCGGTCACGCCGGGCACGACCGAGGCGATGATCGATCCCTCCGGTCCATCGAGGAGACCGGAGGCGCGCCAGACGCAGTCCAGAAACTGGGCCGCCCGGAAAACTGTGTCCATGGTGGCGGTCGGCACGCTACCCACCCTGAAAACAGTCTTGTCATCGAAGAGAGCGACCACCGTGTTCGTGTTTCCCACGTTCAACGCCAATCGCATTTCAGGGCCCCTCCCACGAGAGGACACGTGTCACCTCACCCACGCGGTACTCTTTCGCGTCACTCCCTTTTCCGAGGACAATGCCGCCGCGAGGTCCGATGCCTGTAGCCCACTCAGTCAGAGTTCTGTCACCGAGATTCAAAGTAACTCTTTTTCCAATGAGGGAAGAGAGCCTTTCCGCCTCCAGGCGAATCGCCTCGAATCCCTCACTCTCCAGGCGATCGAACCACGATTCCAACAGGTTCAGAATGACCGCCAGAAGCGGGCCGCGATTGTACGCCCCTCCTCCGGCGATCGCCCGAAGCGATGTCCCCCCATCGGGCACATCCTTCTTCTCTTGATTCACATTGAGACCGATGCCGACCACCAGCGATCGGACCGATGTCCTATACTCTGAAAGAATTCCGCACACCTTCTGCTCCTCGTAGACGAGATCGTTCGGCCATCGAACGAGAAGCTCGATTCCCGTCTCTTTCTGAACCGCTTCCGCAACGGCGATTCCGGCGCAGAGTGTGGAAAGTGCCGCCGCCTCGCCCCCCCCGGACGGCTCCAGTCGAATGGAGAACTGGAGCGCCTGGAACGGGGGTGCAGTCCACTCCCGGCCGAGCCGCCCCCTCCCTTTCGATTGCTCCTCGGCTACGACAACAGACCCCGGAGGTGATTCGCTGTACGGGCCTCGGAGCAGGGAATCATTAGTTGACTGTACCGTACGAAAGAAATAGATGGTCCTGCCGAATGTCCTGGTTTCCAGATAGGGAGTTACTTCGCTATGAAGGAGATAGCTGCTCCTCCTTGAAATAAGCAGGCCGCGGGCGGGGTGTTTTTCCCAGACATAGCCCGCTTCTTCCAGGCGGGCGATCGCCCCGGCTACCCGCTCATTGTCAGAACCGGTAGAAACGGCCAACTCGTCCAGGTTCTTCCATTGAAGAGGCTCGAACAGTGCCAGCACCGCTTCATCGAATGCATCCTCGTCCGAACCAGGTTGGCGATCGGGCGGTTTCATGGCCCCTCCAGAAGGAGAGATACATCGCAGGCGGGGGCGGAGTGGGTGAGCGATCCGATGGAGATTCCGTCCACACCGAGCGAGGCGACTACTGAAACCCGTTCGAGCGTCATGCCGCCGCTCGCCTCGACATAAGGTTTCCGGATCTCGGTTGACCGGACGAGGGCGACCGCCCGTCTCGTATCTTCATCACTGAAATTATCGAGCATGACCCGGTTCACTTCCAATGCAAGCACCTGCCGAAGCTGATCGATCGTCTCGACCTCCACTTCGATCGGTACGCCGGGAAATCTTTCACGAATACCCCGGACCGCCCGATCGATCCCTCCCGCGGCGGCGATGTGATTCTCTTTCAAAAGGGCCATCTCGGCGAGATCCGAACGATGATTGACCCCTCCACCCGCGACGACCGCCCGCTTCTCGAGAACCCGAAAACCGGGCGTCGTCTTGCGTGTATCGAGAATCTCCACACTCTTTCCACGGACGGCCTCAACGAATCGTCCTGTAAGAGTTGCAACGCCGGAGAGCTGCATCAGAAAATTGAGTGCCGTCCGCTCCCCCCTCAATATGGATCGAGTCGATCCCTCGATGGTCGCGACACTCTCCTTCGCCCCTACAGATTCCCCATCCCGTTTCATCCAGCGAACGATGAGGGATCGATCGATTGCGTGGAAAGATCCCTCGCAGGGAATCGTCCCGGCGAGAATCCCGGCGCTTCTGAAGAGGACAGTCGCCCGAGAGCGGGAAGACTCCGGGACGGAGGACAACGTCGTCACATCCCGGTCGACGCGATCCTCATCGAGGGCCCGCCCGATCAGTGACTGCAACATGAAATCGATACGTTCTTTTTCGGCGTCTTCGTTCATGAGGTCCCCGACCGTAGTTCAAAAATGCGATCCCTGAGCGAAGCGGCCCGTTCAAATTCCAGCTCGTTAGCCGCGGTAAGCATTTCATCTTCGAGTGCGATAATGAGCTCCTCCTGTGACATGTCAGGACGAACCAGGGGGAGGCCTTTCTGTTCTTTGGGAGCACGTATTCTGGAGTCCGCCACCTCGGTTGAGAGAAGTACTTCGCTGATACTCTTCCGGATCGACCGGGGCGTGATGCCGTGCTCCCTATTATAGTCGACCTGCATCTCCCTTCTCCGATTCGTCTCGCGTACCGCGGCTTGAATCGAACGAGTGACAGTCGATGCGTAAAGTATCACTTTCCCCCTCACGTTCCGGGCCGCCCGCCCCGCCGTCTGTATCAGTGAGGTCTCCGAACGGAGAAATCCTTCACGGTCGGCGTCCAGAATCGCCACCAGACCGACTTCCGGCATGTCCAGCCCTTCACGGAGCAGATTGATCCCTACGAGACAATCGAATTCTCCCGTTCGAAGGGATCGAATGATCTCGACCCGCTCGATCGCGCCGATATCGGAGTGAAGATAGCGGACCCTGATCCCCGCCTTCACTAGATAATCGGTCAAATCCTCCGCCATTCTTTTTGTAAGGGTAGTCACAAGGACGCGCTGACCGTCTTCGGTCTGTCTCCTGATCTCCTCCATCAGATCGTCAACCTGTCCCTCTACGGGACGAATCTCGATTTCGGGATCGAGCAGACCTGTCGGCCGGATCACCTGCTCCACAAGCACACCGCCCGACTCTTCCATCTCATACTCGGCCGGAGTTGCTGACACATAGATCACGCGGGGGACGAGCTTCGAAAATTCATCGAATTTGAGCGGGCGGTTATCAAGAGCGGAAGGGAGCCGGAATCCGTACTCCACCAGCTTTTCCTTCCGCGATCGATCACCGTTATACATGGCTCGCACCTGGGGAATCGTCACGTGTGATTCATCGACCACGAGCAGAAAGTCGTCCGGGAAATAGTCGATAAGACAGAGTGGCCTCTCCCCTTCTTCGCGTCCCGCCAGGTGACGGGAGTAGTTCTCGATCCCCGAACACATCCCCACCTCTCTCAGCATCTCGATATCGAATCTCGTCCTCATCCGAAGACGCTGCGCCTCCACGAGCTTTTCCTGCGCCTCCAACTCGTTCAGCCGCCACTCGAGCTCCGCTTCAATCCGGCCGATGGCCGGTTCCAGTTTTTCCTGAGGCGTTACATGGTGGCGCGCGGGGTAGATCGGCAGGTAGGGGAACTCTCTTTCGATGCTCATCTTGATCGGATCGAGCTCGGTGATCTTCTCCACCTCGTCACCGAAGAACGAAACGCGTATCACGCTCTCCCCATAGGCGGGCCATACCTCGACCGTATCGCCCCTCACGCGAAAACAGCCCCGCTCCAGCACCGTGTCGTTCCGTTGATACTGAATCTCAACGAGTCGCCGTAGCATCGTATCGCGGCCGAGTTCTTCACCAACCTGCACGTAGAGAAGTAGATTCTTGAAATTATCCGGCGAACCGAGTCCATAGATACAGGAAACGGAGGAGACGATAATGACATCATCCCGCTCAAGCAGACTGGCTGTCGCCCTGAGCCGGAGACGATCGATATCATCGTTGATCGAAGCGTCTTTCTCTATGTAGGTATCGGTCTGAGGTACGTATGCTTCGGGCTGGTAATAATCATAGTAGCTGACAAAATATTCGACTGCATTGTTCGGGAAGTAGTTCCGGAATTCGCCGTAAAGCTGTGCGGCCAGAGTCTTGTTGTGGGAGATGACGAGGGTCGGCCGTTTCCATTTCGCAATGACATTGGCAATCGTAAACGTCTTACCTGAACCGGTCACTCCGAGAAGCGTCTGGTCGGTATCCCCCCGCTCGAGAGCTTCGCTCAACTCGCGGATCGCCTGGGGTTGATCGCCGTGAGGATCGTAACTGGAATGAAGGTCGAAAGCGTGAGACATGGCAGGTGGCCTCAGCGAAGCACATAGTAATAGACCACTGCAGCGACAACGACGATAACGGCCGAAACCGCGATCACAACCTTACGAGGAGGCGTCTCAGGCACCTCCACGGGGTCATCTGTCCAGAGTGTCTCGTCTTCATCCCGCTCGGTCTTGTCTCGGTGGTACAGACTGAGCGCCTCATCTTCGTCGATTCCGAGAAAGCGCGCATAGGTGCGAAGAAAGGCGGATACGTAGGTACTGGCCGGAAGAACGCCATACCGTTCGTCTTCGAGAGCTTCCAGATAGCGTTCATGGATTCTCGTTCTGGCGGCGGCTTCCTGAAGAGTGATCTTCCGGTCTTCCCGTACCGCTCGCAGTCTTTCACCGATCGATTCCATATCCACTACTCCGCTGTTACCAATCGATCCGGACCGTGTAGCTGATCACGGTTTCCCCGTCCGCGGGAACGGCCACTTTCCACTCGGCTTTATGAGCGTCCTCTTTTCGATGGCTGTGAGTCTCGTTTTCAATCGTCCAATCGCCTCCGAGCCACTCCAACACTTTGATCTCCACCTCATCGTCTTTCCGATTGCGAAGTTTAATCTCGACTGTCTGGCGCTGCCCGCTCTTTCCGAGACGTTTCGTATCGAGGATCTTTCTTTCCGCCACCAGGTCGAAAGCATAACCGATCAGGAGGCGCATCTTCTCATTCCGAGGCGTATGATCGATTCGATCTTCCCCGATGAACTCCGAACCGCCCTGGCCGTCATCCTGAAATACTCTCACTTTTCCAGCAGGAAGAGCGATTCCAAGGCCGTCTTCCTTGCTGTTTTTCAGCTCCAGAATGACCTGGATTTTGTCGCTCTGTTTTCGCGGCTCGTACAGAAACTCTTTGTGAACCGGGACTCTCGTATTCGCCAGAAACGAGATCTGCTTCACCTGTTGATTCCGAATCGTGGTCGGCCGGCCGATTTCATAGAGGTGATACTCGAAGAGCTCCCTCTCGGTCACCTGAGGACCTTTGGCGGCGCGGGCGTGGGACGATGTTATATCTATGGTTGGCATATACCTTGCCGCACGATTCACATCGCCCGCGATCAGCTTGAGACGAGCATCCTCGTAATCCGCTCCCGATCGATTGTCTACGGAAACCCATCCGGCGAAATCGATCGATCGGCTCTCCTCGTCTGCGAGGGCTACATACTCGGCATGCCAGGAGAGGCCACGGGTGAGATACTCGATCTCCACCTCTCGCGTGGCGTTCCCGTCATTCTGAATCGTCCAGACGAGAGTGGGGCGGGTGACGAATCCCTCGGCCGTGCCGAGCAACTCCACATGCTGCACGCTCCCCGAGGCGACGACGACGAGTTTCTCTTCCCTTTCGCTCCGAATCACGAACGATCCGCCGGCGACCGAAAGAAGAGTGCCCGTAAGGACCTCTCCCTCCTTCACATAAACCTCGACCCGTTTCTCGAAATACTTGCGATAGAGTTTCTCACTCGAAAGAAGATCGTATTCGAAATTCTGCTCCAGAACCTCGAGACCGCCACCCCCCATCGCTCTCAGATGGACCGAGGTCGGGTCGATCAGCGCCGCCACGTCTGTAAAGGAATAAACCGATTCTCCTCGGCCGATCTCGATCGTCCTCCTCTCCCGGATCACCCCGAGGTCATTGTTATAGACCGTGACTGCAATCGGTGTGTCCGCGGAGGCCTGAATGGAGCAGAGCGTAGCTAGAACCAGAATTGCAATCGAGAACCGGATTGATGGAGACATCTTTCGTGCTCCTCCCATCGTATGGAGAACTGTCCTTGGGGAATTACTCTATCACGGTGGAGTCCCCCGCTCCATAGTGAGAGTCGCGGAGCATCCACGATTCGCTTACGGGGCCGGGTAACATTCGATCAGTCGGAAAGGCTCTCCAGGTTATCTTTGATCCTGGTCAGCATCTCCTTGCCGCGCCTTTCACGGTCCCGATCCTTTTCGACTACATCGGCCGGGGCCCGTTTGACGTAATTCTCGTTTGCCAGCTTCTTTCCGATCCGGTCGATATCACCGGTCAGTCGTTCGATTTCCCTCGAAAGCCGTTCCCGCTCTTTTTCGAGGTCGACCAGCCCTTCGAGCGGCACGAAGACCTCCATCTTTGCTGACACCTGGGCGATCGAGCCTTTGGGCCTGTCAGTGGCGTCCAGTTCGAGATTCCCTACACGGGCAAGGGCACGCACCATCCCCGCTTGTGCCAGAACGGGTCCCCTGACCGAATCATCCAGAAACCGAACGGCCACCCGCACCTCTTCGCGGGGAGGAACATTCGACTCCGATCGAATGGTTCGAACGGCGCAGACCAGCTCCTGGACCGCCTGCATTTCACCCTCGGCCTCCTCATCTATGAAACCGGCTCCTCCGTCATCCCAATTCGCCAGGGAGACACACCGGTTCTTAAGCCCCAGATAACCGCCCAGTTCCTCGGCCATGTGGGGCATAAAGGGAGAAAGGAGAACAATCGATTCCTGAATCACATGGAGCAGCACCTCCCTGGTCTCCACTCCACCTTCCTTCTCTTCGAACACGGGCTTGGAGATTTCGAGAAACCAGTCGCAGTAGTCGTGCCAGAAGAAATCATAGATTCCATAGGCGGCATCGTTCAATCGAGCCCCCTCGAGATGCTCGGTCATCGCCCGCTTCGTCCTCGTCAGCCGGGATAGAATCCAGCGTTCAGGCAGGTTGAGCGTCCCGGGCTCTCTTGTTAGCCCCTCCACCTGGCCTGTGTGGGGAAGAACGTAACGAGTGGCGTTCCAAATCTTGTTCGCGAATCGGCGACCGGTTTCCAGCCTCTCCTCGGAGAAGATCTGATCCTGCCCGGGGGCCGTGGTAAGGACTGTCGCGAATCGGACAGCGTCGGCACCGTACTTTGCGAGAATCTTCAGCGTATCGGGTGAGTTCCCGAGTGATTTGGAGAGCTTCCGCCCTTTGCTGTCCCGCACGATTCCATGAAGAAATACCTGACGGAATGGCACTTCCCCCATGAACTCGAGCGATGACATGATCATCCGGGCGACCCAGAAAAAAATGATCTCGCTCCCTGTGACAAGAATGTCGGATGGGAAGAAGTAGCCCAGTTCCTTCGTCTTCTCGGGCCAGCCGAGAGTCGCGAACGGCCAGAGCCACGAACTCGCCCACGTATCAAGCACATCTTCGTCCTGTCGAAACTCTTCGGCGCCGCACCCGGTACACTCGGACGGCTGGTCAATGGATACATGAACGGTTTCGCATGATGTGCAGTACCAAGCCGGGATTCTGTGACCCCACCAGAGCTGCCGGGAGACGCACCAGTCACGAATGTTCTCGAGCCAGTGGTAGTAGACGCCTTCCCAGCGCTTCGGAATGATTTCGACCCGGCCGTCTCGAACGACTTCGAGAGCAGGAGCCGCGAGCTCCTTCATTGCCACGAACCACTGCTCCGAGAGCCACGGCTCGACCACGGTATCGCAGCGATAGCATTGCCCGACGGCGTGGGCGTGTTTTTCGGTTTTGACCAGAAAACCCTGCTCTTCCAGATCCTTCAGCACTTCTTTCCGCGCCAGCTCTCTCGACATTCCGCCGAACCGCCCGATCCCCTCTTTCACCACAGCGTTTTCATCGAAGATTCGAATCGGATCGAGTCCATGTGTCTTTCCAATTTCAAAATCGAGCGGATCATGAGCCGGCGTCAGCTTGACACAGCCGGTACCGAATTTAGGATCGACCCGATCATCTTCCACAAGAGGGATTTTTCGGTTGAGCAGAGGGAGAATGGCGATCTTGCCCTTCAGGTGCCTGGTTTTCTCACTCTCCGGGTGAATCGCGATTCCAGTATCCCCGAGCATCGTTTCCGGCCTCGTCGTCGCGACGACCAGGTCACCTGAACCATCTTCGAGGGTGTAGCGGATATGCCAGAGTGAGCCGTTTCGATCCTTGTGATCGACTTCCTCATCGGAAAGAACCGTATGGCAGCGGGGACACCAGCTGGTTATATAATCTCCCCTGTAAACGAGCCCTTTCTCGTGCAGTCGAACGAATACTTCGAGAACGGAGCGCGAATACCCTTCATCTAAAGTAAAACGGAATCGATTGAGATCGAATGAAGCGCCGAGCTTGCGGAATTGCTCGAAGATCTTGTCGCCATGCTCCTTTTTCCATTCCCACACACGTTCGACGAACTTCTCTCTCCCCAGGTCATGGCGGGAGAGTCCTTCTTCGTGCAGCTTTTTCTCCACCACATTCTGCGTGGCGATCCCCGCATGGTCCATACCGGGAAGCCAGAGCGCTTCGCGCCCCTGGAGGCGTCGCCACCGCGTCAAAACGTCCTGGATCGTGTAGTTCAGTACATGGCCCATGTGCAGGGCGCCTGTCACGTTGGGCGGGGGGATAAACAGGACAAACGGTTTCTTATCCGTCCGGACTTCCGTGCGAAAAACGTCATGATCCGCCCACCAGTCCTGCCACTTCTTTTCGACCGCATTCGGTTCGTATGTCTTTGGTAATTCGGGCGTGGTCATCGGCACTTCTCCTCAGGAATCCTGAGAAGGTAGCACAAGCCCCGGCCGGCTGCTAGGCTGTATAGTCCCTGTGGGCGCGGATCTTGGGGTGCTTCGGCCCTCGGACCATCTCACGGATGTTCTCCTTCATCAGGAAATCATGAGGGAATCCGAGAGGAATGCGGCTCCCTTCTTCCAGGCGGACCATCTGAGCTTCCGGAATCTCGAATTCGAGGGCGCCCAGGTTCTCCTCCACCTGCCACGCCCTTCTGGCGCCGATAATCGGGATCACCACACCCGGCTGCTGACGGAGCCAGTTCACCGCCACCTGTGAAGGAGTGACGTCGATCTCGTCAGCCACACTCTTGACCACCCGGGCGATCGCCAGATTGCGCTCGGAGAGTCGATCGCTCTCCGCCGCCAGCCGGCTCGCCTCCTCGGGTTTCCGGCCGTCCAGATATTTGGCACTCAGTACGCCTGCCGCCAGCGGCGCCCAGGCGGCCACAGCCAGGTCGAGCGTACGAGCCATGGGAATCAGCTCCCGTTCCACAGTCCGCTCGGCGAGGCTGTATTCGATCTGTAGACCGACGAACCGGGACCACCCCCTAAGCTCCGCCAGCATGTTGGCTCGAGACACGACCCACGCCGGCGTGTCGGACACACCTATATAAAGTACCTTGCCTGATCGGACGAGGTCGTCCAACCCGCGCATCACTTCCTCCGCCGGGGTGAGAAAGTCCCACGCATGTACCCAGTAAAGATCGATGTATTCAGTTTCAAGACGACGGAGACTCGCGTTTACCGCCTGCATCATATTCTTCCGATGGTTTCCTGCGGCATTCGGATCGTCGGGATCGGTGAAGAGGGTGTACTTGGTGGCCACCACGAATTGTTCGCGTGAGCCCTTGATGAACTCCCCTACGTACTTCTCACTTGTCCCGTCCGTGTAACGATTGGCGGTATCCAGGAAATTTCCCCCTCGGTCCGTATAGAGATCAAATATCTTTCGACTCTCCTCTTTGTTGGCGCCCCATCCCCATTCTTCTCCGAAAGTCATCGTACCAAGACAGAGCTCGGACACCCGGAGTCCGCTCGCCCCCAGCAACCTGTAGTTCATCAGTACTTCCTCCCCTCTGATCCTTCGGGCAGCCCCTGGTAATCGAACAGGAACCGCTCTTTCAGTTCCTCCACGATGTCACCATGCCCCATCTCTTCGGCGAATTCGATATGAATGCCGAGCCCCAGGTTGTACGCCATCTCTTCCATGATCCCATCGAGCCGATCTTCACCCCCTCTTTCCATCAGGAGCCTCACAAGCCAGGGGCGATATTCCGTTTTTGAGTCGATCTGAAGAGCCCGGATCGCGGCTTCCATCGCGTCTCCCAGACGATCATCACCCCGCTCCTCCAGGAAGAGCGCCAACCGGGAGAGCTCCGTTGCCGCGGCACGGAAATCGACTCCCACCAACAACCGGATCGCTTCATTCATTTCACGTTCGGCACCATCCGGATCACCCGATGCACGGAGAGCCCGCGCCAGAGTGCCCCGACCGTAGCCGTCCGATGGATTCGCATGAACCGTCTCTCTGGCGAGCCGAAGCGCCTCTTCAGTATTCTGACCGGATTCGAGAAGGGACCAGGCAAGAGCGTTTTTGTAGTATCCCTCTCCCCCACCTGCGAGCTGGGCCCGCCGAAAAATCGTGGATGCGACCGACGGTTCCTGTCCATCGAGCAGAAGAGAGGCCATCCGGAAGAGCTCATCCGGCCTGTCCCCGAATCTGTCCGCCAATCGATCAAGGGACTGATCTTCGAGGGCACGCAGAAGTTCAAGATCTTCCATTGCGAACGAGCTGCCGCGCGCTTCGATCCAATCCGCTCTCGCTCCGGCACGGTCACCGATTCGGAAGCGGGCCTCGCCACGTATCCTGAAGAATCTGATCCTGTCGGCCGGGCGTGAAATCCGATGGAGTCCGCTGCTGCCTGCGATCTCCGCCCACTCCCCTCTTTCGCTCAGAATTGCCCAACTGAGATCGAACGCCCTGGTCGAAGGGAATGCGCCCAGCGCGAGAGCGAGCGCCTCCGAAGCGTCCCTTTCCTCTTGGATCGACTCCGGTAAGCTGACCATCTCCGGATCAAGCGATTCCAACGGAATGACCGGACTTCCGCTCTCCGCGAGGGCGGACCGACGACAATGGATCATTAGTTGATCATCGAAGTAGACGAGTGCCCAATCGGGATGCCGGAGAAGTCGCGCGCCGATCCGATCCCGGCCCGAAGCAGAACCGATTCGCAAAATAATCGTATTGATCCCATACAGATCGAGAGTCTCTTCCCACGCCGGCCCACACCCGAGCACTCGAAAATAAGTATCTTTCCAGAACCGTTCGCCGAAGACTTCCAGGCGGCCATCGATGAAATTCTTTCGTTCCGGCCAGAAGTACCAGGTGAACGCACCCCCCCATCGATCGGGATGGAAGATCTCGCCGGGAAGCTCGTTCTGCTCGATAAATCGAAACGCTGCGATCGGATAGTTTCGTTCGTCCATGCCTCGGCCATGAAGGGGGTCGTGACCACTCCACCACCACGCAAAGAACAGGATAGAAAGAGCGGCGACGAGCGTCCCCCATCTTGCGGGGATTCTATTCGGGGGGAGAAGCCGGTTCGCAAGGGGCGACAGGTTTCGAGCAGCCAGAGGGGCTGCCAACAGACTGAAGAGAAAGATGACCCGAACTGTCTTCACCGCAAAGATGCCGAACAGACAGAGAAGCAGCAGCTCCGTTCCGTCCATGGAGAGCCGTTTTCGGTGGGGGATAATCAGTGAGATTCCTGAGACGATTAGCAGCACAAAGAACCAGCGGTCCCGTACCGGATCAGCCCTCTGGTATTCGTCGATAATCTGGAGAAAGAAATCACTCTTCATAAGACCCAGGGGGAGAAGGACAGATTCGATACCGTGCGGGTTCGTGGCGGCTGCAATCAGGATCGGCGCGGCAATCGAAAGTACGGAGACAATAACAAGATGACGGAAGCGGGGAGCGTCGAGCGGCGGAATCGCGCCGCGTAGAACAGGAACGCGAGCACGCAGCCATTCACCAAGGACGGCACAGCCTAAAAACCCCGCACCGTACAGGAATCCCGGATGGAGCGTTCCCCACAACGCAAAGAGAGGGATGAGGATTGTCAGCCTGCGCGAATTCCCGCGACGATAGCGCTCGAAAAGAACCGCCACGAGTGCAAGGAGGATTACTGAAAACAGGAACGGTCGCATGAGGATCCGCGGCGCGGACGCGAGGAGCGCGGCAACCAGCAGCGCCCCTCCCAGTAATTCCGATCGACTTTCCCCGAGCGTGCAGCCCCAGACGAGAAGACCGAATGTCCCCACCACCAGGAGCATCCTGAGAGCGACGAGGCCCCGAGCCCCCCAAGTTTCATCTACGCCGTAAAGAAGAATCTGAGCCAGCCATTGATTGATGTGCCAATCGTTTCCGTCTGCTGTAAAGCTGAAATGATCCGTTGAAGGGATGGCCCGCTCGGTGACAATTCGTTCCCCCGTGCGGATATGGATACCGAGATCGGCACTGGATACGTGTCGAAGAGAGACGACTCCCGCGAAGATAACGAGTGCCGCAAACAAAAAACCCCGAAACGGGTTCAACCGATCTTTCTCCCGTAGACGCCGATATTGCCTCCCGGTAGACCGGCGTACAACGCGCCCCGGTCGAGCAGATCGAACATTGCGTTCAGGCACCGATCGCTCGCGCCGCGCGGCGAATCAAGACGGTCCGGTTTAGGAACCCGGGCGACCACATGCAACGGTTTAAAACCATGCCGACGGAAGAACTCTACCATTGTTGCTCGCCGAAACTCACGTAGATGATGCGGCGGATTCGTATCACCGGCCCCTCCCTAACAGTTCTCCCATCCTCAGCCGAAGCACGGCCACATATCCTTGATAGAGCTGCCGGAAACCGAGCTTGGAACTCCCTCGCACGCGATCGGTGAAGATCACGGGAACTTCCTTTACCCGAAGGTCTCTTCTCTCCGCTCGAAAGAGAACCTCCTGCACGATTGCGGGGCCTGCCGAACGAAGGGTAGCCGGTTCGATCCGCTCGAGAGCGCTCCTCCGAAAGCAACGGAATCCCGAATTGCAATCATGCACCGGTATGCGAAGGATGACACGAATATAGAAGTTCGCCAACACAGTGATGATTTTACGCCAGGGGGCGCGATCCGCATCCTCTCCACCTCCGACGAAACGGGATCCGAGGACGACGTCATTCTCGTCAGCAGCGGCAATCAGGTCGGGAATATATCGGGGGTGGTGGGAAAGATCGGCATCCATCTCCAGGATGAGATCAGCACCGTCCTCCAGCGCCTTCAAGTATCCCGCCCGTCCTGCGTGCCCTCTCCCTTTATCGGTCTTTCTCGTGAGGAGTGTCACCCAGGGATGAGCGGAAGCAAACTCGGATACGACGGACGATGTGCCGTCCGGCGAATCGTCATCCACCACCAGCGCCTCCAGACCGTCGATCTTCAGTTCCGCGATCGCCTCCAGCAGGTCTACGATGTTTTCCCGCTCGTCGTACGTGGGGATCATTACGATGATCTTCAATCGAGTTCCTCCAGGAGATCCTTGATCCCCTGAAATACAGTTTCTGTCGAAATCGAGTCGACACAGGTCTTTTCCAGGTCGCAGGTTTTTTTGTAACAGGGGTGGCAATCGACTGTTGGTACGATTTTACGACCTCGGCCGTAGACTTCGATTTCCTGTGCGCAGGTGGAACCGAAGATAACGACTACCGGAAGACCGGTGGCGAGGGCCATGTGCATGGCCAATGTGTCTCCCGTTACTACGAGGCGGCAACGGCTGACCAGCGCGGCGAATCTGTGGAGCGAAGGCGTCGCGCCCGGATCGATCAGACCGCGACAGTCGGCCTGCTCGATGATCGCCCGGACCCGTTCCCGTTCCCGTTCCCCGCCGAGAAGAACGATTCGCATGCCCAGTTCCCCGTGGATTCGGCCGGCCAGTTCGGCAAATCCATCGACCCGCCAACCTTTATACGCAAACTGATCTCCCGACCCGACATTGATTCCGACCAACCGTTCCCCCGGACTGACACCCAGCGTGTCATAGGTCGAAGTTGCCCATTCCCGCGCGGCCCCATCGATCTCGAACCGATAGCCCTCGCCTCGAAACTCCATCCCCCCCATTTCGAAGAGGATCTGCTGATAAGTTTTCTTATTCCTGAAGTATTTAAGATCATCATCAAACCCGAGTTGATAGGCATACTCGGCGTTCTTGTCCGCGGGAACGAGGCTTCCTTTTTCGTCCATCAGAAATCCGTATTTTCGTGGTGAACGGACCCGGGCAGCCAGTCCGATCGCCGCGGGCTCCTTGTCGAAGCAGTAGGCGTGGTCAAACTCCTCGACCCCAAGGCGAATTACCGTATCCATGTTCAGCGGCAGGAGCCGGTCGATCTCCGGAAGTCCTTCCAGAAGCCCGGTGGATTCAGGCCGGACCACCCACGTGATATGGCATGGCTCGAATCGGGCACGGAGAGCCGTGAGGATCGGCGTCGTCCGGAGTACGTCACCCATCGCTGCAAGCTTGATGATTAGGATCTTCACGCCCATCGGATCGTACTCATCACAACCGTCACAGAGTCGGCGAAATACGCATGGCTTCTCCCCTCGGAAGTGACGACAGTCAGAGTTAACGATCAAACTGCACACTCCTATCTCTCTTCCCGGCCGGGGCGATCCGCCGGCACCCGTTTGAAGTAGACAACATACATCTTTCCGATCTGCGCACTCTCGCCCCTGTAATCTCGATTGAATTCTTCACTTTGGAGCAGTTCCTCGAGTCCTGGATTCCACGGCGAACGAAACTGTCCTGTCGTGAATACCGGTTCGGGTAATAGAAATGTATAGTGCAGCAGGTACGTCGGCTCTTTTGAAAGAACATATGCCATATCATGCTTTTCGTGGCCGGCAATCCCCGAGCCCATTTCGGGCATCTTCCGACGTGCTATATGTTTATCGGTTATTCCGAGCATATCCACAGTGGGAAGGCCCGAGAAGTAGGGAATCGCGCCGGCCGTGGTGACCGCGATCGTTTCTCCCGGCGCGCCAGTCTCGGCAAGCCACTTTCCGATCACCTTCCAGTGAAGTTCGATGCGCAGCCGGTCGTCGACGAGAAACTGGTAAGTCTCTCCCCGAAATGAACTGTATATGGGGAGGGCGAGAAGGATCGCGAAAAGCGCCACCCGGAGCAGGCTGATTCCATCCTGAATGTGATACAACCGGCAGAGCCCGGATACGGCGAGCATGGCAAGAAGGGGAAGGACGGGGGCGACAAATCGAAAGTAGGGCAGGCCATCTCCTCCGATCAGGACAATGTAGGCGAAATAGGCAAACAGCACGATCAGGACGGTACGTTCCCATTCTCTCAATCGAATAAAGAAAATAAGGGGGAGCGGGGCGAGCATGGTCCAGCCTCCGAAAGGCCCGAAATAGTTGCCAAGGTACCGCAGTCCCCTGGCGAAAGCGGCCGGCCCTCCACCCGATTTGGCATACCAGGTATTGGGGAGCCACTCTCCGTAGTAAGCATGCCGCAGCAGTTCGAACGGCAGAGTGAGAGCGCCGAACAGCAGAACCGCCTTGATCACGGAACCTCTCGACCCTGGTGTGAAGAAGAACCGGTCGAGAGCGACAATCACAAAAATGAACGCCCCTTCGGGCCGGGTCAATGTGGCAACAGCAAAGAGAACGGCGGAGACGTAAATCGACCTGCTATCTTCTCGGCCGGCGGCGGCCATTGTGCCGGCAAGCATCAGGAACGCGAAGAGACTGGTTTCCAGCCCGGCGCCGGACCAGACCACGAAGACGCCGTTAGCTGCGAGGGAGATCGGCAGCAGAAAGAGGAGCGGATGAGGGGAGATCCGGCGACGGAGTTCCCCGTAGGAAAATATGAGACACCCCATTCCGGCGAGAAGGCCGGCCCAGCGGGCAAAGTCCTCCTGATCGGCCCCGAGGCGAAGGGCAGCGGCGGAGAGGGCCGTCCAGAGGAAGTTAGTGTAGCCCTCCACACGCTCACCGGGGTTGTACACGAGACCATCACCTGCGACCCAGTTCGCGGCATACCGGAAACTGATGTAGGCGTCATCGACAGTGTAGTTGAAATAGACCGCATGAAGAAGAAATGCGGCCGCTAGAAGCGCCAGGAAGAGGACTTCATTACGATGGAGCGAAATCGCTGTCACCTCCGTCACTGGTCTTGCAGGGCCTCTCTCCGAAGGCCACAGCAGAAAACTGAGCAGAATATGGAGGCAAGATTACCACGCCCGGTCGGTAGCCGCCATCGACCCTGCTTGCGAGATGCCTGTTCTGCATGGTAAAATATATTCGGTATATCACACCTAGGGAAAGCAGATGAGCACCGAACAATCCGACTATCGTGAGCTCCTGGCAACTGTTCTGCCGGTCGACCGGCTGGATGAGTCACTCCAGCAACTGATCCGAGAGGCGCTGCAGAAGGATGATCCGCGCGGACTCTGGAGAACAGCGATCCTGGCGCTCGAGGCTCTTTGCGGCGACGGACTCTATACGCGGGGAGCAGAAGATCAGGAATCGGCGGGGGCTGTTTACTTCAGCAGAGAATCGCTCCAGACGATCACGATCGAGCCGCCGGACAGTACGCCACACAGGTACGAGTTTCCGTTCCGCCCGTCTTTTCCCGCAGGGATCCCCGGCGACAACCAGGCTTTCGAGTCCCTCATCACCGGAATCGTAACCCGCACATCCGACGATGACCTCCAGAGCGCTCTCGCCGAAGTCGGTGACTATATGAGCGCTCAGTTCTCCACACAGGAGATTCGATTCTATCTCTATGAGGATGGCGGTCTGCGTTCGCTCGACGGGACCGCACCTCCCCGGATTGCCGAGCAGTTCCGCGAACACTTCGAACAGGGGGGGGATCCGATTTACGTCCCGGACATCAGGGACGAGCCTGCGCTCGCCCGTCAGTTGCGAGGAAGCGCCCGTTCAATCGCCTCGCTCCCGCTGCGAGCAGGAGGTAAGACGCTCGGCGCAGTCCACCTTCTCCTCACTTCCGCCGATTCCCTCTCCGAGCAGGACCGCGGCCTTCTTTCCCTCCTGGCCCTCGTCGCCGCCGGCCGGGTGAGTAACGCGAGAGCTCTTGAAGAACTGATTTATATCGATGTGCTCACCGGCGTGTTCACCCGGCGCTTTTTTGAAGAGCAGATTCTGAGAGAACTCGACCGTGCGAACCGTGACGAGATCCCTCTTTCACTCGTGATGGTCGATCTCGACAACTTCAGCGAAATCAACAATACCCATGGTCATCCGGTGGGGGATCGGGTACTCGCATCGGTGGGGCGGTTGCTGAACGATCATGTGAGAAAGATCGATCTGGTCACCCGTTATGGAGGGGAAGAATTCGCCCTGCTGCTCCCGGGCGCCGCGAAGGATCAGGCGGAGCAGATCTGCGAACGAATCCGGGTTCTCGTCAGCGAGCTGGCCGTGCCGCTGGACGGGAAGAAGAAGATCAGCCTGACCACATCGATCGGGATTGCCGTCTACCCGGACCAGACCGGAACCAAGGGAGAGCCGGAAGCGCTTCGGAAGGACCTTCTCGAAAAAGCGGATCAGGCACTTTACCTGGCAAAGAAATCAGGAAAGAACAAAGTCGTCATCTGGCGGTCTTCCTAGCCGGCATCCCCGATCATCCGGCTCGGCCCGGGCGCTCATTCGGACTGATCGAGAAGGCGGTACGCCTCGGACGCATGAGTCGATGCCGGATCTTCCAGAAGCGCCTGCGTCAGAAGAGCACGCCCCTCACCGAGCCCGTTCAGGCCGATGAGTACGATGCCCAGCCGATAATCAAGACCGGCGGTGGAGAGCCCGAGCCGCTTCGCCTCACGGAGCGACTTCACCGCTGCCGCATCGTCCGCGAGGAGATGAAGAATCCATCCCTCCGTGTCGGCAGCGTATGGATCGTCCGGATCCCGCATCCTGGACTCGCGGACCAATTCGATTGCGTCGTTCAACCTCTCTCCACGCATCGCCAGTGACCAGGCGTATGCGTTGTACGCCGCACCTCCCTGATCAATAGCGAGTGCGTAATCGAAAAGTGAATCGGCCTCTGACACTGCGCCCGATTCGGCGCGGACCATGGCGAGCGAAAGAAACGCCCCGAGATCGTAGATCGACTCACCGGCGAGCGAACGATAAACAGCTGCTGCTTCTTCGAGCCGCCCCTCCGATTCAAAGTATGTGGCAATCCGGTACTCACCGTCACGGACGGCACCCGGCCGGATGCGGCCGGCCGCTCGAAAGTGCTCACGCGCCTCATCTACATGGCCGTTCCGGAGTGAAACTTCAGCCAGTCCTAACAGAGGAGCGGTTTCACCCGGCCGTTCCCGCCACGCGGCCCGATAGGTTCCGGCCGCCTCGCCGGTTCTTCCGGCATCAACAAGTATCGCGCCGAGCAAAAGCGATCCGGCGTAGCGGAGGGACGGGTCTTTCTCCACGACCCAACGAACCTCCCGTTCCGCCTCGTCCATCCGCCCGTCATCGAAGAATAACCGGGCGAGGTTGAAGCGGGGCTTCCCGTCCCGCGCCACTTCCGCCGCCTTTTGAAAGAGACGTATCGCCTCTTCCCTGTCGCCCGCCCGCTCGTGGGCGAGGCCGACACTGTTCCAGACGACCCCGATCCCCTCCCCCCTCTCCTCCGCCTCACGAAGCAAACGTGCCGCCTCTTCCAGCTCCCCTGTTTCCTGTAGATTCCGGCTCTCCTGGATCGGATAGAGCGATGCCAGAATCCGAGTGAGGTAGCCGGACCGGTGATCCACGCGACCGACACTCTCTCTTCCATAGAGAGACCAGAGGGAATCTGAATCGCCTGTCCGGGGTTCACCGAATCGTTCGTATTGAAACGAAAGGCCTTGCGGCCGAAGTTCGAATCCTTCTGCCCGGATCATGTCGCTTTCAACCGTCGTGTAGACCGGCCGCCCTTCTGCAATCGCGGAACGAATCGCCTTTCTCTTCCAACCGGGCGCACGCTCAGTCAGAACGACGTCATGGAAGAGCGGCCCCTCGGGCATCAGATCGAGAACGGAGTTCCAGAGAGTGAGATCAGTCCGGCGACCATCCCCTTCCATTGCGTAGAGCAGGCCGAATGTTTCATTGTCACCTTCCACGATAACAGTTCCACCCACATCGAAAGTCATCAGCAGATTGTTTATGTATTCATCAAGGACTCTCTGCGTCCGCCGGTCACACTCCGCACGATTCGACAGGAACTGCGCTCCGAGAAACAGAACAAGAACTACGGCCACGATCCGGGGCCGCCCCAGATACCTGACGGCAAACGGCACAGGAACAAGCAACAGGATCGTCACGGGGAGAAAATAGGCTTCCGGATCGTTTATATGAAAATGAAGCGTGTAGGCGAGGCTCAAGAGCGTGCCGCCAAAAACAAGCAGAAGGAGATCTCTCGCCTGGCGTCGCATGACGAACGCGCCGGCCGGTACAAGCAGCAGCCCCGCCCACGTGGCCTCCCTCCGAAATCCGCCGGTCCATTCGACGAGACGGCTCCATGAATCCCCTTCGGCCAGGTATCCCCAGTAGCCCTGGCCCAGAACATGGACGAGAAACGGATCGAGTTGGGCAGGGAATCCCCAGTTCCAGAGCGGAGCCTGGGCGCTTCGAATGGGGAGATAGAGATAGGGTGTCAGGCCGAGAAGGAAGAGGATTACCCCTCCGAAAAACTGACTCCTGTTCGGACGGGCACGGGTGAATCCGAAAACAGCGAACGGAATAAACAGAAAAACCAGAGAGAGATGATTCGTGAGGGCGAGTCCCCACAGATAGCAGAACAGCGGAAACCGACCGTCTCCCCGGCGCTCCGGCAGGGAGGCGAGAAGCAGGGTCAGAAAAAGGGCCGAGAGCGAGTACACTTCGGCGGAGGTCGATTCTCTCCAGAGCGTAAGTGATGTCGCCAGGGCGCCCGCAGCGAAGAGCGCGCCGATCAGGCTCCCCGAAATCCGAAGCAGCCAGATTCCGAAAACCGTTACGGCGCCCGCGCCACAGACCGCCGCGAACAGATTGGCCCGGACAGCCTGTGACCCGGCCGGTATCAGACTGAACAACCTCCCGACCATGGTGTATGTGGGGTAACCCGAAGGGTGGGGAATGCCCAGATGCGCCGATGAGACGGTCAGTTCCGGACCGTCCCCCGGCTGGATGCCACGTGACAGTGTTCCCAGGTAGAGAGCGAGCGCGATAAGAAGGATCGCAGACCCCGCCGCATAACGCCGGTCAAACCCCATGATTCACCCGGCTAGTCAAGGTAACCGAGGCTCCGGAGCATCTCCCTGATGCTCTCATCATAGGGAGATTCGATCGGGGCTTCGTCCCCCCTCGCTCCCGTCTCATATGTGCTGATCGACTCGATCGGATGGGCCCGCAGAAACGGACGACTGAAGATCGCTTCGGGTGCCTCGCCGTCCATGTCCGCTCCGCGGGAGATGCCGAATGCGGCGAGCACGATAAGGGTTACGTCTTCCGGCCGGATGATAACGCCCCGCTTCCCTCTCTTGAACGGAGGCCCCGCGGCATAGAGAACGCCCGTATCGCTGTGCCAGAAGGGGAGCTCTTCGTACTTATCGTCCCCCACATGCAGCTTCGTTCCCTCCGGGTAGGATCGGAACCCGTGATCGGAAACGACGATCAAAACGTCCTTCTCCAGGTCCAGCCGGTCGAGAATCAAGCCGATCAATCGATCGGCGAGCCGGTAGGAGTCGGCGACCATCGGCCCAATGCGACCGAGAAACCGAGCGGGCAGGGGAGATTCCGGTTCGGGAAGCCCATTCAGCGAAGCGCCGAATCGTTGATTCTCATAATACGAATGCATCAACCAGAGTCTGTGCTGGAAGAAATCGATTCCCTCCATATACAAAGTAAAGAAATCGGGATTCTCCCGGTCGAACAGGGCGAGGCCGGCGTTCAGATAGCGAAGATCTTTCCGCAGATAGTGAGTAAGGGCAGGATCCAGCATACCGGCTCCCTTGAAATGCCGCTCACCGAGAAAGCGCTCCTCATCCACGGCATCGAGCACTCCCTGTTCGACTCCGTCAGGCCAGCTCCGGAGGCCGACGGTATCCCAGTCCGCTGAAGGGGCCCACTCCTTTTCATACTCGGTGCTCGGGGGCCAGGTGTAGTTGGAGAGTAGAAAACCGTTCACCGGTTCGGCGGGCCAGGTGACCCAGTGGCCGACCACGCCCACGGTCCGGTCTCCACTACCAATGATGTCCCACACGGCCCTCCTCCTCCGCATGTTGGACGTCACAGGGATGCGCACCCCTCCCTCCTGGCCGGACGCGAGAGTGAAACTGTTGATGCCATGATTCTCCGGTTTGAATCCTGTCAGAATGCTGGTCCAGATGATGGGTGAGAAGATGGGTTCTTTCACTCGGAGACGGCACGATACGCCTTCACCGATCAGCCGATCGAAATGGGGGAGCTCCCCCCGCTCCCGGAGGACCTCGATCACGAGAGGATCGGCGGCGTCGAGACCGAGCAGAACGACTCTCTCCGGGAGCGGGGTGTCGCCGCAACCGGACAGGATCGCCATAGCTCCGATTAGAATCAGTATCAGTTGCATCATTTTACGTACTGTAAGGCTTTCAGTTTTTCTCGAACCTCTTTCTGCCCGGTCAGATCGCCGATCTGAAATCCCGGATCTCGTCGGCGGATCCAATCCGTCAGCTCCTCCTCCATTCGGTCAGCGACTTCAGGGTGGCGACGGATGACGTTTCGGGTTTCTCCCGGATCGCTGGCCAGGTGATAGAGCTCTTTCCGTCCCGTGAATGGGATGAGCATGTACTTCCATTCATCGGTTCGAACCGCCTTTGCCTTGTACCGATTCTGCCACTCTGATTCCACTTCCACATTCCAGGGCTTGCTCGCCTCGCTGACGGCAGGCTTCGCCTCAAGGGGGCGGTCGGCTGCGGATAGGAGGCTCCTCCCCTCGAATGCGCGAGGAATCCTGATCCCGGCCGCCTCCAGAATAGTGGGTGCCAGATCGATCAGCTCGACCGGTTCTGTTATGACGGACGCATCGGGGAACAGCCCCGGTCCGGACAGAATGAGAGGGACCCGGATTTCGTTATCCCAGACGAAATCACCATGATCGAAATAGTAATTGTGTTCACCGAAGCTCTCTCCATGATCAGCCGCCACGACGATCAGCATTCTCTCCCTTTTGTCGCGTGGAATCGAGTCAAGGAGTTCACCGAGTCGGCGATCGAGAAAAGCGAGCTCGCCATCATATGCGGCCAGGAAAGCGGCATGATCCCCGTCATCATAAGGACGCCGGCGAAAACGGATATCCATCAGATCATCCAGGTCCGCTGTATCGAAACGACCGGGCGGGAGACGCCCCAGCCGATCAAACGGCTCAGGAGGATCATACGGCCAGTGGGGATCAAAAAGGTGGACCCATAAGAAGAACGGATCATCCTGCACTGACGCGAGCCAGGAGATTGCCCGGGACGTCACTGCGTCCGCTCTCCGCTCCACCTCTCCTCCCGCCGGTGACTCATCGAGATCATCATCGTAGACATCGAATCCCCTGTGTAGACCGAAGTCGCTGTGAAGGGGGTAGGCTCCTATGAACGCGGCGGTCCGAAAGCCCTTCGCACCGAGTATCTTCGGAAGCATTTCGAGGTCTTCGGGCACCCGAAATCCGTTTCGGGGAATGTGGTGGCTTCTCGGATAGAGAGAGCTGAGAATCGACACATGGGAAGAAAGGGTGGTCGGAACGGGAGCAATACACGTCTCAAAGAGGAGACCCTGTGCTGCCAGACGGTCAAGTGACGGAGTGGAAGCGCTTCGATTGCCGTAACATCCGAGCCGGTCGGCCCGCGTGGTGTCCAGCGTAATCAGGAACACGAAGTCGACACGTCTCTCGGGCACCGCGCCGCACGAGACGAACAGCAGGAGCATCGTAGCTGTAAAAAGTATTCGGCTCATCACACCCACGACTGGAGATCGGGCCCCGCGCATTGTAGCATAATGGCAGCCATCAAGGTCCCCCGGGGTTGACGATCGGTCCGATATCTTCGTATGTTGTTTACGGGTAGGCCCGTAGCTAGCTCCCACAGCCTTACGGGAGAAAACGAAATGCTGAATCGCTTATTTCCCGTGGTCGTCAGGCGCGATTCCCGGCCATCGCGGGGGTTCGCGGCTTTTCTGCTGGCCACTATTCTGATCCTCTTGATCTCCCCTCTACCGGCGGCCGCATTCGAATCCACAATATCCGACGGCCTTATCATTCTTCACCCTCTCCAGATGCAAACGGTCTACGATTTCATCGATGAGTATTCCGATCGAGGCGCCTGGCTCCCGCACGTCTACCCCTCGGGCATTATCATCGGTCAGGTTCCCGAAGAACTCGAACGAATGATCCGGAACGACAAACGGGTAGCCGAATTTCATCGACGGCCTGTTTCGACGGCCCGTCTCAAGACCGCGACCCAGTCTGAACTCGACATTATCGGCTCCTTCAATCACGAAGGGGAATCCAGCTCTTTCAGTCCGCCGGTGGACAAGTCCTGGCTGGAGAGCTCAGCCGGCTGCAAAGTGTTTTATTCTGAAGAGCATTCATCGGATGGCTCGGCGAAGCAGACCGCGGACTCCAGCCGGGTTTACGGACGTGCTTCGGGGGCGAGTATTTTACAAACCTCTGAATGGCTCATGGGACGAAACGCAGTGGGAATCGTCCTTCCCAACAGACCGGGAACCGTGCACGCCACCCAGGATCGCCAGAGGATTCACGAGGAGGTACGGGCCGCCTTCGGTTTTCTCGCCAGTCAGATGGGATCTTATCCTCGGACAATCTTTATCTATGATTTCCAGAACGACATCGAAACGCTACGGAATTTCAGAACCACACCACCCCATCTCGATCAGGCAGAGTGGGTGAACGAGTTGATGGGGAATATGGGCTACGACTGGGAGACAAAAGAAACTCCCTTCGGACCTGTGTACGAATATATGGACTCGCTCAGGACGCGTTTGGAAGCGGAGTGGGCCGTTACAATCTTCCTGCCGAACGTCGACCAGTTCACGGGGACGAATTATGCGGCATTCGCCCATCTGGGCGGCCCGTTCCTAGTCGCACCCGCCGGTTCGGACGGGAGGGTCGGAAACCTGACTCTCTCCGGCCTCCTGATTCATGAAGCAGCCCACCTCTACTACGCGCTCGATGAGTATCCTCCCGGCGGAACCTCCAGTCCATGCAGAGCAGTATCAGGTTACCTGGCCGTCCAGAATCGAAACAGTCAGAACAGGGACTGGGTCTGCGCTCAGCGCCGGACCCGTTGCGCCATGGCGAGTCCCGCCGACGCACTCTGCGAGTACACCCGCGCCATGCTGGGATGGGCGGATGAGGACGATGACGGCATTCCGGATGTGCTCGACACCTATCCGTTCATCCGCCAGCACACAGGGCGAGGGGTACTGCCCGATACGATCACCACTACATTTCCAGAAATCCATGTACGCGTGGAAGAGGTCCCTCTCCCCAATCGGGTTATCGGCTCGGCAACAAACACCAGGCGCCATTCAATTACGTTCAACCGGATCGAGCACATCATATTCAAGATTGACGACGGCAACTGGTTCTTCGCCGATCCCGAAGGAGGGTGGCCTGAGTTGTCCAAGAGCCTGGAACATACGTTCGTCCCCGAGTCCCTTCCCGGGGGCCAGCACAGGATCACTCTCCGGGCGGTTAATGATGCCGGAAATGAGTCATTCGATCGCTTCGAGGAGCAGTTCGATCTCTTTGTAAAAGCGATCGCCATTCACGGTTTCGATGTACAACCTGATTTCGACGGCGATATCCGTATCAGTTTCAAGGTTTTCGGCGGAGCCTTCGGCTCTCAGGCGACTCTCTACAGGGAGGATCTGGAAGGGAACGCCGAGGTGGTCGATCAGTTCCGGTTGGTCGACAATCGGGCATATGAACTCTACGACCACCAGGCAAGACCGGGCGAGAGGTTCACCTATCGCCTGGTTGTCCGCGGGCTCGGACTCGAATGGGACTGGTCCTCGGAACTCGAGGCGCCGTCTCCGATCAAACGGGGTGAGTTTCTCTCGACGATTACACCCAATCCATTCAGGCATCAGACCGTCATTTCCTACCGTGTTCCCCGAGGGGAGCCAGCTGAGCGCTCGGGGGGCGGCGGAAAGCCGGGGAGCGATGGCGGGGACAGACCTGACAATCTTCCGCCCCCGACCGATGGTGCCCCACAAGGCGTGCTGGCAACGCGAGCGGCATTCAAGGAGGTTCGCGTAGAACTTGATGTGTTCAACATCGCGGGACGCCGTGTTCGGCACTTCGCTCCGTTCCACGCATTGGAGGGGATTCGGACGGACCCGATCACCTGGTACGGCAAGAATGATGCGGGAGAGGATCTTCCCCAGGGTGTCTACTTCATTCGTTTAAGAGGGGGGAATGAAGTACTCGAAACAAGAAAAGTCGTACTGATACGCTAGTCCGGATCCGGCCGCAGCTAGGACGAGTTCGAGCGCCTCATTCTCAGGAATAGTACGATCAGAAGCAGGCCTACCGCCACACCGGCCACTCCCACCCCGAATGGTAATTCGACGTCTTGCGATTTCCCGTCGGGATCCGCAGACGGCAGCCAGTTACTGTAGTTGACCATACCGTTCACACGGTTTTCGCCATCCCAGTGATCGAAGATACCATCGATATTCGCCGGATAACCGAGCTGGTCCATCGTCGATGTCCTTGTCGCTCCCCAGTAATTGTGGGTCGCGTCGATCTCGTTTCGTGAATCATTGGAGATGCAGTATTGACTGATCTGCAGAAACACATTCCGGTTTTCCGGGCTGCCGCCAACCTGGGGGAAGCGGCGCTTCCCGACGATCGTAATGCCCGTACCAAAAATGCGATTGAAGGTGTTCCGATAGATCTGAGCCTCAGACGCCCGGCAGGCAATCCCCCGCTGCCCGATATCGAAGAACAGGTTCTCCCTCACAAGAATGGGAGAATTGAACAGCGTCAGGCCGTCGAAGCAATGCCGGAAGAGGCTTCCCTCTATGGTTCCCTGGCAGGAATCCACTTTGATACCCGCTCCGCCAAGGAAACGGCAGTCATTGATCTCCACCTGGGCCGAAGTGAGAAGAACGGCGTAGGCTTTCTCCGATAGCTGATGATCGAAGCTGATCCCGCTCAGATGGATCGTCTTCCCTCCACCGTTGGCCTCGATCAGGGCATAGTGCTCACTCTTGCCCCGTACCGTCGTTTTCTCCGCTCCTTCTTCGCCGATCAGGCTGAATCCGATCGGCTCAGCCGGTGCCCACTCGATTTCATACTCTCCCGAACCGAGCAGAATCCGGTCTCCATCAGCGATTTGCTCCAGGGCCTCGCTCAGGGTCGCCCAGTCACCGGGAACGGTGATGTCCTTCGCTCCGGCTTCGCCGGCTACTGAGAAAACGATTAGAACGGTCAATAGGACAACTTGCTTGATTCTCATACCGAGTCACACCTCCATGGGGTCACTGTCTACCTATCACAGATCGACCGATTACGCCAGAATTGAAGGAGACTGGAGGTACCGGCAAGCACGGAATCATGATCGGATCGGGCGGAAATGCTTCTTTTGCGGGGGATCAGGCGGGGACCGCAGATTCGCCCTTTCAAACCATCCGGGAGCCAAAAAGCCTAATTCATTGAAAAATAGCTCTTTTGAAAGATAACTTCAATCGCACCATCCGGTTACACTCTTGACCTTTTCACCTCTGCGTGCTATGATTTCACCTGATATTGATCACTTGTGCACTCCTATCCCGTCCGGCTCTCAGCCGGGAACAAAATACCCGGTTTTGAGGACTGAGAGGGTTGACAGGGCACCCCTTCTCATGATACGATTCTCCACGTGGAAGCAGAAATTCTGCTTTCGCGAGTTGCAGCTTCCCGAATTGCGAAGATCCTCAGGACCCCAATCAGGAGGAGATTCGCTAGGTTTGAGGTCGAGGCGACAGGTGTCGCTTCGGTAAGGACAAACTTTTTCAAGGAGGTTCCAAACTCATGAAGAAGCTGCTTCTAGTTTCTTTTCTGAGCCTCGCGCTCGCCATGGGTGTGATCGCTGATGTCAACAAGACCAAGACTGCTCTGCAGACTGGTGCTGAAGACATCAAGGCCGCCGGTGCTGGCGCTGGCACATGTTCCATCATTTACTACAACCTCTGCTCCGGCTGGATCTGGATCTATAGCGGATTCGCCGCCGGTGACGAAGTTGGCGTCATTTTCGATCTGGTAGCCGACTGTGGCAAGCTCCCTGGCGAGACTTGCTGCATGACTCATGGCTTCTGGTACTGGCGTTTCACCAGCCCGACTTACGGCTTCACCGTTAGCTACGGCCTCTTTGAGGTTGACGCCAATGGTTGCAAGACCGCACAGACGGGTGGACTCGCGTTCTCGGATCCGGCCGAACGCTGGAATCTGCTTCCAGGCCTCGGCTGTGTGACCGGTGACCAAGCCGTGATCTGCGCTACGTTCGATGCCGGTACGCTTCCGTACATGGGTACGGACAACAACCAGTCGAATGCAGCTGGTGGACCGAATTGCCTCGGCATCGGTGCCGGAACAGGCAACAGCGTGTTCTACGGTAATCCAGGCGCAACACAGTACTGCCCGCCGCAGTACTTCGGCGACGCCATTGGTCCGGTCGACATCATGATGGATGCCGGTTGGATCTGCGGGACTAACGCCACGGAAGACGCCTCCTGGGGCGATGTTAAGAGCCTCTTCAGGTAAATCTGAAGAAGCTGATCGATCAAGAGGATTCACCCTTGGCCGGTTTTACCGGCCGGGGGTTTCCTTTTGCCTGTTGGGACATTTGGGGAGGATGATTGACAACAATTTCCTGGATATGCTAATACATTACCCGGTTAAACGAAATCACCTGCATCAATCGAGACGCGACTTCCCGGAACGCGCTTCTTAGCGAATTGCTCTTTCCAGGGAGGATTCAAACTCATGAAGAAGCTGCTTCTGATTACACTCCTTAGCCTGACGCTCGCCCTGAGTCTGTTCGCTGATGTCAACCTGCCTAGGAGTGCCGTGCAGACTGGTGTGGAAGATATCAAGGTGGGCGGTGCCGGCGCCGGCAACTGCTCCATAATTTACTACAATCTCTGTTCCGGATGGATCTGGCTTTACAGCGGATTCGCCGCCGGCGACGAGGTTGGCGTCATTTTCGATCTGGTCGGCGACTGCGGCAAACTACCTGGCGCGATCATCTGCAACACGCAAGGCTTCTGGTACTGGCGCTTCACCTCCCCCAAACGTGGTTTCACAGTCAGCTATAACCTTTTTGAGGCCGATTCCATTGGCTGTAAGGTCGGAGCCTCCCTGGGATCGCTCGCCAACAGTGATCCGGTTGAGCGCTGGAACCTGCTCCCAGGCCTCGGCTGCGTCAGCGGAAATATGGCGGTCATTAGCGCGACATTCGATGCCGGCACTCTTCCGTACCTCGGTACGGACGACAACGAGTCGAATGCAGCCGGTGGACCGAATTGCCTCGGCATCGGTGCCGGGACCGGCAACAGCGTGTACTACGGTAGGCCAAGTCGGACCCAGTACTGCCCGCCGCTGTACTTCAGTGACGGCATAGGTCCGGTCGACTTCATGATGGATGCCAGTTGGTACAGCATCACAGCCACGGAAGACGCCTCCTGGGGCGATGTGAAAAGCCTATTCAAGTAGATCTGAAGAAGCGGCTTGATCGAAAACCGGATTCACCCCTGGCCGAATCGCCGGCCGGGGGTTTCCTTTTGCCCGTTGGGCACTGTTCGCGCTAACATGCGGTTCATGTACCGCGCACTTCTTTTGCTGCTGATCGGGTCACTCGCCTGTTCGCCCCGCTCGGGCGAACCAGGACTGAATCTATTGCTCGTGACGATCGACACGCTCCGACAGGATGCTGTGGGAGCGTACGGAGACCAGACGGCACGCACGCCCCACCTCGATCGACTCGCTCGAAACGGCATTCTCTTCACCAGCGCACAGACCGCCGTCCCCACTACCCTCGCCTCCCATGCCACACTCTTCACCGGACTCTACCCCGCATCCCACGGCGTTCGCCACAATGGACGAATCTTGCCGGACGAAAGCAACACACTGGCGGAACGGCTGGGCGCCCGCGGATACCGGACCGGCGCATTCGTAGGCAGCCTGGTGCTTCACAGGAGCTTTCGAATCGACCAGGGCTTCGAAACATTTGACGACGACTGGGGCCGTGGAGATGGGGCGGAGATGGGCCTGCATGGCCAATGGGAACGATCCGCCCACCGGGTTACGGACGCCTTTCTCGAATGGCTTGATCTGGGGGAACGGAAAACCCCCTGGTTCGGATGGGTGCACTACTATGACCCTCACGCCCCCTACAAAGGGGATGGCCCTGCGGGAAAAGCCGCCTCTTCGGACTACGGCGCGGAGGTCTTCCGGGCGGACAGAGAACTCGGCCGCATACTGCGAGAACTGGAGTCGACGGGAGAGCTCGATCATACGATCGTAATCGTCCTCTCCGACCATGGGGAAGGGCTCGGCGCTCACGACGAATCGGAGCACGGCCTACTGCTGTTCGAAACGACCCTCGCCATTCCCTGGATCATTCGACTGCCGAACGGCTCGGGACCGGTCCTGGTCGATTGGCCGGCCGAAACCGTCGATTTTCTGCCAACTGTGGCGGAACTGCTCTCTCTTCCCCGCGAAAAGGAATGGCAGGGTAAGAGCCTTGTTCCTGGCATAAGGGGCGAACCGCCCGACCCCGATCGCCCGCTCTATGCTGAAAGCTACTACGGTTATTATGGCTACGGCTGGGCACCGCTCCACTCCGTCCGAAGCGGGGACTGGAAACTGGTCGAAGGGACGAGGAGAGAGCTGTTCCATCTGGGCCGCGATCCCCATGAATTACATGATCTCGTGGAGACGGAGCGTGCCGAAGCAACTCGCCTCGGACGGATGCTGAAACGGGTCCGAGAGGCTCAGCCAACCATGGAGGAAGAGAAGACCGAGGCCGATCTTTCGGAAGAGCAGAAGAATACTCTGGAAGCGCTTGGATATGTGACTCCGAAAAAGAGAACCCAGAAGGACGTACGATCAGATCCTCGGGACACTCATCTGGCACACGAGCTGACAATCACTTCGCGCTCCCACTATCTGGCGGGCCGATTGGAGCAGGCAAAGACCGGATTCCTGGAAGCTCTCCGAATCGATCCGGTAAACGTAGATGTCATGATCCGTCTTGCCGATTGCTATCGCGATGAAGGGAATCAAGCACAGGAAGAGAGCCTCTATGTTAGGATCCTCACGGTCGACCCGACCTATTCCCCTGCGTGGAACAATCTGGGTACGATCGTGGAGAACAGGAGTGACACGCTCCGAGCGGCCGAGTGCTATCAGAAAGCGATCGACGCAGACTCAGGGTTCGCTCATGCCTGGCTCAATCGGGGGAATCTTCGAATTGAAACCGGGAACTATGAAGGTGCCTGGAGCGATCTCGAGAAGGCAGCCGAGCTAGACCCGTCACTCGCTCTGGCACACTACGGAAAGGCGCGCATTCTCCAGTGGCGGAAAGAGTATGCGAGCGTAGTCCGGGAGCTGAAGCTCGCCCTTCGTTACGACCCGGAGCTGAAGGCGGCTGAGGAGTGGCTCCAGGCACTGGAGCGGGCCTATAATCGAGGAGAACTGGGCGATGCTTTTTAGTCCCGTGATCGATCCCTCGCAGCGAAAGCTGGTGTAAGGATGCGAACCAAGCTGGCGCTCAGTCTCCTCGTTCTGATCTCCCCTGGAATCTTCGGCTGTGCTGTTCGATCACCGGCCACTCCGCCGGGAACGCCGATCACCGGCAAGGGGCGTGAGATTTCTGACATCGCCCCCGCCGCCCTCGATGAAGCGGAGGCTCTCTACCAAAGGGGAATCGACCTGTATCGCGCCGGCTCCTGGCAGGCGGCGGCTACCACGTTCGAAAGAACGCTCGATCGATTGATCGAGGACGGAGCAAGGAACGCCGGTGACTACCGATTGCGCCGTTCAGCCGCTCTTCTCGAAGCCAAGCTCATCTACTACCGGGAAAGGTGCATCTCCCACCTTACCGAGATCGACATATCCCCCCCTCCCCCTCCCGCTAAAGAAACACCCGCGTTTTCGGTTCCCTTCACTCGGAACGCCAAGGTGGAACGATGGCTCGATTACTTTCAGGGACGGGGTCGGACGAGTTTCGATCGCTGGCTCGCTCGCTCCGGGCAGTACAAAGGGATGATCGAAAAAATTCTAGGCGATGAAGGAATCCCGACCGATCTCCTTTTCCTTGCCATGATCGAGAGCGGGATGAACCCGAACGCCTACTCCCGGTCGCACGCCGTCGGGACATGGCAGTTCATCAGCGGAACAGGAAGGCTCTACGGTCTTAAGAGCGACTGGTGGTATGACGACAGGCGGGATACGGAAAAAGCGACACTTGCCGCCGCCCGTCACCTGAAGGATCTGTACGAGTCTCTCGGCGATTGGTATCTGGTTCTCGCCGCTTATAATTGTGGAGAAGCGCGTGTGAGAAGAGAGATTCGCCGAAGCGGGACGCGGGATTTCTGGCTCCTGAGCAGGCTCCCCAGGCAGACGAGGGATTACGTCCCCAAGTTTCTTGCAGCCCTCGAGATCGGCCGGAACCCGGAGCAGTATGGCTTCTTCTTCGTCCATGACCCGGCGATCGAATACGAGACGATCGAAATTCACGGGGCGACAAGCCTCGAAGCGATCGCCCACTGTTCAGGCGCCATCCTCGAAGATATCGAAGCGATGAATCCGGCAATCAGGCGGTCGGTCACCCCCCCGACCAGGCCCTCCTACTTCGTCCATGTTCCGCCGGGGACCGGATCACGTGTCCAGAAATGCCTGCTCACACTCCCTCGTGAGAAGAGGGTCACATGGGAGCAGTACCGTGTACGGAACGGCGATACCATTTCGGAAATCGCCGGCCGCTTCGGAACGAGCAGCCGGGCCATTACCGACATGAACAAAATTCGAAATTCCCACAGGATTCGCGCGGGCCAGAAGCTTCTGATCCCGAGGAGAACCAATATGGCTGTGGCGCCGCCACCTGCCGGCGAAAGCCGAAAGGCCCGGGCTGGTACCCCGCCCCCCCCGGAAAACAGCGGCGATCGAACCCGCTACCGCTATCTGGTCAGGTCGGGCGATACTCTCAGTGAGATCGCCGTCCGCTTCGATATCGGCCTTTCGGAACTCAGGAACTGGAACGGCATCTCCCGCTCATCCAGGATTCGTGCCGGGGAAAACCTATCCCTTTTCCTGACCGCCGGAAAAGCAGCCAACTTCGGACTCGAACTTTCCCGGAAAGGGCCGATCATCCATGTGGTTCGACGGGGAGAATCGCTCGATCGGATCGGACGGCGCTACGGCGTGCCGGCCGAAGAGGTTGCACGCTGGAACGGCCTCGGGCTGAGGACCACTATTTTCCCGGGGAACCGCCTGAAGATTTACACCGCAGACACCCCCTGATCTTCTACCGCCCCCCTGGTGGCAGGGGAATCGTGCGGCCGAACCGAACCAGCCCGCCGCTCGATAGTGTCCAGTCTCCCTCGGTCAGATCGAGATCAGCGAAGACCCGCCTGCCCGAGTCCGGATGGGCTTCGAGCCTGATTCCGGCCGACCGGGTCGTCTCTACAGAGCCGGTAAGAAAAGTGCTGCCGAACGGAACCGCGCTGTCACGGGGATCATCGATGTTCCCCTCCCCCTGTCTCTCATAACGATAGCGAAGCAGCAGGTCGAACGATCGCCCGAAACGCCGCCCGATATGAACGGTCGTACGATCCGCATCCGGACCGATCGGATGGCCGAGCATTCCGTTCCCATATGTGTAGCGATTCCAGGGCAGCCTGTGGCCGTACGTCCAATTGTTTACACGAACATATTCGATGTCGGCAAACACGCCTGGCAGGCGGGATAGATTCTTGAGCGAACCGCCGCAAAGCCAGGCGATCTGATTCGGCTCGGTTTCCAGATCATACTGGAAATCGTCCACCAGAAATTCCCCCCATACATCGAGTTCTTCGAGCATGTTCCAGTAGGCGTCTATCGCCCAGAAAGGATTGTCGTCCCGCTTACGATTCCATTGAACGGCATAATAAAGTAGAAGGGGATTTCCATACCCCCAATCGAAAGTTCGATCCTCCCCACCATAGAGAACAGTCTCGGTCAGGCCGAGCCGGAAACGGTCGGAGAAACGGATGGCCAGTCGGTGAGCGGATAGGAAGCGGCGAGAGGTCACCCTTTGTCCATCCTGCTCCACAGTAAGGTCGTCGAGCGGCGCAACAAACGCCTCCAGACGAAGAGCACCGAAGCGAAACCGTCCCCCCACCTGATCGAACGAAGGGCTCGCCGCCTGCAGGATGAGCGATCCTTCCCTCCCCACCCCCCAGGCTGGATTTCGGCGACCGATCAGTATCTCACCATGGTCCAGGCGAATCGCTCCATAGGCGAGAACGAACTGCCCGGTCCATCGGTCTTGCCATACCTGGCCGAGAAAATCGGAATCCCCCCTGCCGTCACTGTCGACTTCGATTCGCTGATGCCAGAAGAACCGGGAATGGAGCCGAACAGCGATGTCGACGTGAGTGATTCCTCGGATGGCCCGATTCCGGCGGTCCTTCGCGTCGAGCAGGATTTCCCCACGCAGGAAGGCCTCTCTCTCCGGACTACCGCCCGACCGGAGCGCATCTAACTCGTATGCCAGCTCCTCTTCCAGTTCCAGAAGGTACCCATCGGAAGGCCCCGGCCCGACGGACTCGCTTCGGATACGAAGCACTTCCCTTGCAAGCGCGCCCCTTGTGAGCGGCCCGGTCCAGAGATCGGCGATCGTGAACGGGTCCAGTTCGTTCAGACGAATCGCCGCCTGCCGGATCCAGTCGCCCGCGGGAATTTCCTCTTCCTCGAGTGCGAGCAGAGGACTCGCCAGCAGAAGACAAGCGATCAGGAGAGTTCGGGCGAAGCCTGAACCGGCGCGGCGATCGACACGCGCGAAGCGCCGGCGAGGAGCAGAACTGTCGCAAGGGAGTGGGCGGTCGCTCCCGTCGTGACGACATCGTCCACCACAAGAACACTTCGTCCCACCAGACGGTCCGACCGCCTGACTCGGAACGCGTCGACAACGTTTCGTCGCCGCTCCAACGGCCCGAGCCTTGTCTGTGACCGGGATCGCCCCCGGCGGCTCACAATCCCGGGCGCCCATTCCGCCTTTGACCCTTTCCAGACTTCCCATGCGATTCGTTCCGCCTGGTTGTAGCCCCGTTCTCTCCGCCTGGCGCGGGCGAGCGGGACAGGAATGAGAAGCTCGACTGATTCGAAGTGGGGATCCAGTCTGGTCATGGCCGCCAGGCGCTCGCCGAGCGCCGCCGCCAGTCTCGTGTATCCCCCATATTTGAACGCATGTACGATCTTGCCGAGCTGATCGTTCCATGTGTAGGCGCATCTGGTATAAAGCGCCCCCGGTTCCCGCCAATCCACTACACCCTCCGAGGTTACCCCGAACGGCTCTCCCTCATCGGCGAGTGAGAGTTCCCAGCAATCTGGGCAAACAAGTTCCCCTCGCCGATCGGTCTTCTCCCGACAGATCAGGCAGAACGGCGGAAAGAAGAAATCGGCCACTACATTCCACACGTCCCGCACCCCCGGTCATCGGCCATCTCTTGCGACTCTCTTGAGCGCCTCTTCCATCACGGCGGCGGGCGGCCGCTTCCCGAACCAGAGCTGGAACGATTCCCGTCCCTGTTCCACCAGCATGGTCGATCCGTCCCGCGCCTCGGCTCCATAGGATCGGCCGAGCGACACCAACTTGGTCCCCTGCGGCCGCACGACGAGATCGGCGATCCACTTCGCGTGCCTCACCACCTGGGGAGGAACGGGGAGGGGATCTCTCGCTTTCTGGCCGAGCGGGGTAGCGTTGACCAGCAGATCAGCCTCAATTCCGGCTCGTTTGTCCCAGGGGACGACCTCGACCGACTGTTCGACGCCGAGCGCGCTCACGAGACGTTTCCCGCGAGTCGGTTTCCGGCAGGTGAGCCGGATGCTCATTTCCTCCCGCTGACTGAGTGTATGGATCGCCGCCCGGCTCGCCCCACCCGCACCGATCACGAGAGCGCTTCGTGGCGAGCGAATCGACAGTGACTGGAGGAGCTGCTCGAAACCGAAGCAATCCGTATTCTCTCCCCGCAGGATTCCCTCCCGGTGTACGACTGTATTGACCGCCCCCAGTTTCTCCGCGAGTGGGGAGACTTCATCCAGAAGTTTCACGATCGTTTCCTTGTGAGGAATTGTCACGTTCAATCCGGGCATGTTCATATCTCTCACCGTTTCGATCCAGGCGCCAAGCCGTTTCGATTCGATCGAAAACGCGAGATACAGATAGTTCATCTTAAAATGATCGAGAGCGGCGTTCTGAATCGCCGGTGAAGCGGTGTAGTCGATCGACTCTCCGAGGACCCCCAGAATCCTCGTCTTGCCGTCGATGGGGCCGTTCATGCCCTGACCTTCTGATTGCGGCGCGGTCCCCGGCTCTTCCAGAGAAGAAGTCCGGCGGCGATGAGTCCGATGCTGACTGCCTGCGTCCCTGAAAGCGACCAGCCCCCTACATGTATGAGAGCCCGCGGATCGTAGTAGCGGAGCATGTCCTGAAAATAGCGGTTCAATCCATAAAGGATCATGAACAGCAGAAAGATCCTCCCATCCCCTTTGATCTTCTTTTCGATGAGCAGCAGAAACGCAAAGAGGAGAAAGCCGAACGCGGAGTCATAGAGCTGGGTCGGGTGAATACGAACGCCCGGATACTCATGGCCGGCGGCGCAACCACCGGGGAATACGATACCGGTCATGAACGAGGTGGGCGTGCCGTAGCAGCAGCCGTTCAGGAAGCAGCCGATTCTGGTGATTCCTATGCCGAGCGCCACCAGAGGGGAGCAGATGTCGCTGACGGTCCAGAAAGAGATTCGCTTGTAACGGGCGAAGAGAACAGACCCGACAATGGCTCCGCCGATCCCGCCGTAAAGCGTGAGTCCCCCCTCCCAGACCTGGAAGATCGACATCACGTTCTTGCCGTACTCATCCCAGAAGGGAATGACGTAGGCGAGCCGGGCACCGATAATCGAGGAGATCAGGATCGCTACGCAAAGATCGGTAAAGACGACCGGATCAACGCCGCGCGGTTTGGATCGCTTCATGCCGAGCCAGATCCCGACGGAAAACGAGAGGGCGATCATCACTCCATAGGCGCGAACGGGAATCGGACCGAGTTGTAGGATTGTCGGGAACATGATTTCCTCGGAGTTTCCGCCTGTCAGTAGCGTGTTCTTCGCAGTCCGACGCTGAGTACCGCTCCAATGGCGAAGAGTGAAGTGATGAGGGACGAACCGCCGTAGCTCATGAGGGGAAGTGGCAGCCCCGTCACCGGCACAAGGCCGAGCGTCATACCCACATTAACGACTATCTGAAATGAAAGGAACCCCAAAAAGCCGATTACCAGAAGGGCAGCGAATCGATTGCGGGTTCGAACGGCAATCTGCAGCATCCGGATCAGGACGATCGTGTAGAGAAGGAGGAGACCGGCGCAACCGATGAACCCGAATTCCTCCCCCACCACGGAGAAGATGAAATCCGTATGCTGTTCAGGCAGAAACGAGAGCCCCTTCTGTGTTCCCTGAAGAAAACCCTTCCCCAGAAATCCTCCCGATCCGATTGCCACCGCCGACTGAATAATCTGGTAGCCCGCTCCCAGGGGATCGCGCCCGGGATCAAGAAAAGTGAGAATTCGGGCCTGCTGATAACTGTGCAGACCATTCCATAAAATCGGCGCCGCTATTCCGACAAGCATGTTGGCCCCCAGTGCGACGCTGATAAACCCTGCCGAAGCGCGAAGTACGATCAGTAGGACGAACAGGATGAGCAGAAAGACGACCCAGGCCCAGAGATTGGACGCGGCGAGCATGCCGACTACCGGAGAGACGGCCAGCAGAATCGCCTTCATCGGCAGTCCGGCCCAGAAGAGCATGGGAAGAAGAATCGATCCGAACACGAGCGAAGTACCGAGATCGGGCTGTCTCATGACCAGCACGAAAGGGACACCGGCGACGAGGGCGGGGGCGATCATCCGTCGAATCTGCCAGCGCCCCGGCGGGATGTCAGAAAGAACGCGGGCGAGCATGAGAACGAGACCGATCTTCGCCGCCTCGGATGGTTGTAGATGAAAAAACCCGAGCGAGATCCATCGGTCGGCTCCCCGGCCAGGCATGAACACGAGAAAGAGAAGCATCAGAATAGAGACCCCGTAGATCGGAATCGACAGGCCGTCCAATGCTCGAAAAGGGAGCACGAGAGCGAAAAGCAGGGCCATCAGGCCGGCCGCCATCCAGATAAGCTGTCGAGAATGGTAGCTGGCTTCACTCCCTGTCGTCCGCCCGGCGCTGTAAAGCACCACGAGACCGAAAATCAGAATCGCGGCGACCGACAGGAAGAGGATCCAGTCGAAATCACGTACGAAGACGCGGCGCCTGTAGAGTCTCATCAAGCTCCCCGTTTTCGCGAAAAGTAAAGACGAAGGAGGTCGCCGGCAATCGGAGCAGCTTCCGATCCACCGTGGCCTGCCTGCTCCAGAAAGACGCAGACAACTATTTCAGGCTGCTCGGCCGGCGCGTACGCGACGAACCAGGCATGTTCCAACCCGTGAGGGTTCTGGGCCGTCCCTGTCTTCCCGGCTACGCGGATACCGGGAACACGCGCAGCACCTCCCGTACCTCGTAAACCCTCGACCACTTCAATGATACCCAGCCGAACCGGGTCCAACAGATCGGCCGTGTATGAAACAGCGCGAGCCACGCTCTCCGGACCGTCAATCCGATTTCCGTCAGGATCGATCGACTCTTTGAGGAGCCGGGGCCTGACAATACTCCCGGTTGCGATTGCGCCGAAGTAGCGCGCAATCTGGAGCGGCGTGGTCAGTATCTCCCCCTGGCCGATCGAGTGGTTCAGCTTGAAGCCTGGTCCCCACCCCGAGCGGCCGTACCGGTCGTTCATATACTTTTTCGATGGAACAAGTCCGCTCCGCTCGGTAGGCAGATCGACCCCTGTCTTCTTCCCGAAGCCGAAGTCACCGGCCACGCCGGAGAAGCGATCAAGATCCATATTCGAACCGATCTGGTAATAGTAGACATCGCAGGATCGAGCAAGAGCATCCCGGAGAGGAAGCGAACCATGCCCCTCTTCTTTCCAGCAGCGGAAGACCCGCCTGCCGAACCGATAGGACCCGAGACAGGGAAGTAGCCTGGTCTCCGGTTTCACCAGCCCTTCCATCAGCCCGGTCAGAGATGTAATCAGCTTGAATACCGAACCGGGTGGGTAGGCCGCCTGCGTTGTCCGGTTGAGAAGGGGGTGCTGCTTATGACCTGTCAGTGAATCCCAGTCGGCGCTCGAAACCGAGACCGCAAACAGATTCGGGTCGAAAGAAGGCCATGATGAGAGGACGAGGATATCACCCGTGCGGGGATCGAGCGCCACGACAGCACCGGCCATGTAATTCTTGAGCAGCGATTCGGACAGAGCCTGGAGTGAACCGTCTACCGTGAGCCGGAGATCCTCCCCCGGAACGGGCGCCGATTCCCGAAGTGTTCCGAGAGTACGTCCCCGGGCATCCTCCTGAACGTATCGAACACCATCCTTGCCGCGGAGCCTCCGGTCATATTGCTTCTCGAGACCGGTCCGGCCGACACGGGATCCGGCGCCGAGACCACTCCCGCTCGTGGCCGCTTCCCGGAGTTCGCGCTCCGACACCTCGCCCAGGTAACCGAGGAGATGAGCGAACCGCTCACCCTGCGGATAGCGTCTCACCGGTTCGCTTGCAATCAGTACTCCAGGCAGCTCTCGAGTTCTCTCTTCGACGATGGAAACAGTTCGGATGTCAACATCACGGACGACAACGCGAGGCTCGTACGGCCTCGAATATCCCCTGCGAACACGCTCTCTCAACTCCTCCGGTTCGACGTCGATCAGCGCGCCGAGACGGTTCAGCACCTCTGGATCTCTCTTGATCTGATAGGGAATGACCGAAACGGAAAATGAAGGCCGGCTGTCGGCGAGGATCAGGCCTGTTCTGTCATAGATCCGTCCGCGAAGAGCGGTCAGACGTTCGGGACGAATCCGATTCTCATCAGCTTTCGCGGTATATTCCTCGGCCCCGAGCACCTGCATCTGAAAGAGCCGCCCAATGAGGAGCAGCACTCCCGCCAGAAGCACGACGCCGAGCAGGATCCCCTTTTCCCTCGCCCGCGGATCGATCTCTCTCATCATGATGGGACTACCTCTCCCCTAGCTCTTCTACGGCGTCTCAGAATCTCACTTAGGGTCACACCGACTATGGCAGTGATGATCCCGGCCGGGACGGTCACGAGAGCGATTCGGGAAACAAATGGGAAGAGACCGTAACGAAGATGGCCTGCGAGATAGACCAGATCGTGAACGAGGACCGTGCCTGCGAGAATGAGAAAGAGCCCTCCTGCTGTCTCACCTGCCAGTCGGCGAGAGGCCGCCCCCGCAAACCAGGCGGCGACGCCGAACGCCAGCGCACCGGTCGCCGCATCGCCGCCCCCCCCACCACCGGCGAACGAGCGAAGCAGACCGATCGCCATTCCCGCGGCGATCCCCCGAACAGTCGTCAGACGGGACGCTGTCACAGCGGTCAGCATGATCAGGAGGTCAGGGAGTAGTGAAGGAGGGCCGAGCCGGAAAAGCAAGGTCGTTTCAAAGAGATGCAGGGTCAGGACGACCAGTGTGCCACGCAGAATAGCGATCAAACGGCGGCCCTCATTCCTCGTTGATCGGATTGAGATCGGTAGCCCGAACGACGTAGACCTCTTCCAGAAGTGCGAAGTCGACCTCGGGATCAATTGAAATCTGACGAAAAACCTCGCCTCTTACCTCCCTCGCCTCGGATACGGATCCGAGCGGGAGGCCGGGAGGGAATACGCCACCCAGCCCGGAACTGATCACCCCGTCCCCCTCGACGAGATCGGCATTGGACGGAACATCGAGCAGGCGGAATCCATGTGGAAACTGCCAGGCCAGTATCCCGACGACCCGGCTCCGCTGATCGACAGCGCTTACCCGCATGTCCTGATTCCGGAGCGTACGGATCGACGACGAATGAGGGAGCACCTCGTCGATAGCGCCCACCAGACCTCGGTGAGTTACCACAGCCATGCCCGGCTCAATCTGATCCCTCTCCCCCTTGTCGATCCGCCAGGTCTCCGCCCCTCTCCCCCCTGTCCGGGCGACGACCCGAACGGGAATCAATTCGTAGCGAGTCTCTTCACGGAACTCCAGCAGTCTTCTCAATCGACGGTTCTCAAATCGATATTCTTTGAGATAGAAATTTTCGATCGCCAGATGAGTGGCGAGCAGACGGAGCTCTTCGTTGTCGTTCTTGATCGATGCGAACGAGCGAGTGTATTCCACCGCCCTTTCGAGCGGGGCGAGGGCACTGTCAGCGATCGAACGGAGAGGAGCGATTCCGGAACGGCTGGCGATTACGAGCAAGCCGGGAAGGCCGAGCAGCAACAATAATATGAGTACCGGATGAAAACGGGAGCCGATGCGCATCTCGACCTACTTCATGAGGACTTTTTCGTAGTCCTCCGGGTTGTCGAGAATCTTGCCGGTCCCGAGGACCACTGCCGTCAGGGGATCCTCGACCATGTTGATGGGCAGATTGGTTTCTTCGCGGAGAAGAATGTCGAGCCCCCGGAGAAGCGCCCCACCGCCGGTGAGCACGATTCCACGGTCCACAATATCAGCCGCCAGCTCAGGGGGGGTCATTTCGAGCGACCTTTTGAGAGCTTCCACGATGGCGGAGATCGGCTCCTGCATCGCTTCGCGTACCTCTTCGGCCTTGATGACGATCGTCTTCGGAACGCCGGCGACAAGATCCCGGCCCTTAATCTCCATCGTCGAGACGTCCCCCGTGTCGAAGGCCGACCCGATCTCGATTTTGATCCGTTCTGAGGTCTGCTCCCCGATCAGCAGGTTGTACGTTCGCTTGACGTACTGAACGATCGACTCGTCCATCATATCGCCGCCGACCCGGACGGAGACCGCGTTTACGATTCCCGAAAGGGCGATCACGGCGATCTCGGTCGTTCCTCCGCCGATATCGATGACCATATTACCTGCCGGTTTTGCGATCGGAAGCCCGACGCCGATAGCAGCCGCGATCGGTTCGGCGACAAGATAAACTTCCCGCCCGCCGGCGGCCGCTGCAGAGTCACGGACCGCTCGCTTCTCCACTTCAGTGATGCCCGATGGGACGCATACCATGATGCGGGGACGCACCAGGAATTTGCGTTTCATCACTTTGCCGATCAGCTCGCGGAGAAGGGCTTCCGTCGTCTCGAAATCGGCGATCACACCGTCTTTAAGAGGGCGGATCGCTACAATCTCATCCGGCGTCCGGCCGAGCATGCTCTTCGCCTCGGCGCCGACGGCGATGATCTTTCCGCTCGCCTTGTCGATCGCAGCGACGCTCGGCTCGTTCAGGACGATGCCTCGTCCCTTTACGTAAATCAGTGTATTTGCCGTACCGAGGTCAATTGATAGATCATTTGTAAAGTAACGAAGCAGGGAATCGAGCAAGTGTTACTCCCACGGTGCCTTCAGCACCTAAAAATAACCTGTTTCCCGAAGCGATTCGAATCGGCCGTCTCCGATGATCACGTGATCGAGGATTTCGATTCCCACGATCCGCCCCGCGTCGACGAAACGTTCAGTCACTTCCACATCCTCACGACTCGGGGTGGGGATCCCGGTCGGATGGTTGTGGACGAGAATGACCGACGCGGCACTTCGTATGATGGCCGTCTTCAGCCCTTCCCTCGGGTGGATAAGCGACGCGGTCAGCGTGCCGACAGACACGGTCACCGCATCGATGACCCGGTTCTTCGCATCCAGCAAGAGGACTCGAAACTCCTCCCGATCCAGGCTCCGCATCTCATCCATGAGAAGCGTCGCCACATCTTCGGGCCCCCGAATCGTAAATCGCTCTCCATTTCGGTAGGAGACGACCCGTCGGCCGAGTTCCACCGCTGCAAAGAGCCGCGCCGCCTTCCCCGGTCCGACCCCCACCTGCCCGAGAAGAACCGTAGGGTCCGACAGTGCCAGAGCTCTCAAATTGCCAAGATTGACCAGAAGGTCGCTCGCGAGTGTGAGAGCACTCTTCCCTTTGCTTCCCGAACCGAGCAGGATCGCGATCAACTCGCGGTCCGCAAGCGCCGAAGGACCTTTGCGATAAAGCCGCTCCCTCGGCCGCTCGGACCGCGGAAGCATCCGGATCGAGTCCGTGGACTCCGCCATACACCCATCCCCTTCCCACCCCGAGCACGCACGGAGTCCCCACCGGCGATACGGCGCAAAACTATCAAACCCATCAAGCTCATTCAAGTGCTTTCCAAGTGTTTTCAATGGGTTCCATGGGCGGGGGGGGAACAGATCGATCGCAGCCTCGATTTCGTCCAGGTCGCCGAAAATGCTTCCAATCGGCCCGCGCACGATCCGAAGCGTCCGATCCCCCGTTTCGGCGATACCGCCAAGCCCCGAATAGACAGATTGCGTGATATACTGAGCATATCTTCCGGTTGATTTCGTCTCCCGTGGGTGAAGCAGAGTCGTGAAGAGGACTAACGGGCCGGTCCGCTCGGCCGCGATAATCCGAAGCCAAGAGAGAGAAGCTCCGATGTTACCGCGACCGCTATTCCTGCGCTAATGAGAGTCCTCATCCCCAGGAGGGTGCGGGTACTTATCACGGGGATGATGCTAGCCGCAATGGCCCCGATCGCCCAAGCGCAGCCATTTGGCGTCGAACTCGATCTGGATGGAACACTGGGAAACGGCCCGGATACTGCATTCGTAAGCGTAGGGGCCTTGGTTGGTGTCGATATATGGGTGTCGGGACCAGCCTCCCTTTACCATGTCCAGGTCATGGTGTGTGACGCCTCATTGCAGCTACACGAATTTGGTATCCAGTCGTTCCCCCCTCCGTTGTGGTCAGCCGATTTCATCATGACTCTATGCCCGGTAATCTCTCTTACTGATAACACGACTTCAGTCCCCATGATTCTGCCAGCGAAAATCGGCACGATTACTTGGGAGGCAGTTTCGGAGCACCCGTATGCGGAGCTTAGTGTCGAGCCGGCCAGCTCCGGCTGGTTCGACACGAGCTTTCAGTGGGGGAGTTTTTCAACGTCTATCGGTGCCGGGGTGGTCGTTGGTCTCACCGGAACCGAAAGTTCCGATTGGGGGGCCATCAAAGGGCTTTTCCGATGAGCCTGGCGCATCCTGGGTAGTGTAGCGCCCGGGGGATTTCAGAATCTCCGCGGGTTTCTCGGCTGCGCGAAAAGGCGGTGGCTCTTCCCTCTCGCCGTCAACCAGCGTGGGCAGAGACTGATCGGGGCGACCGGGATTTTACGACGATGCCGGTTCCCCCTTTGCAAAGCGTCCATCCATGCCGTCAGATCATCAAGAAAAACACCGGGCTACCGTCTAAAGACCTGTAATATCCTGGCGAATCAAGTTTCTTTGTGCGGACGGCTGCACTCCTGCAGAAGTTCGAAATGGGATTTTCTTCGTGACAGTTGAAATCGGAATATTATTTACCGTTCTAGCCGCGATGGCGTACATCTTTGTTACCGAGAAGCTGCCAGTCGACTTGACTGCATTTCTTGGGCTACTCTTTCTCATTCTTGCGCGATTTATTACTCCGGAAGAGGCTTTCTCTGGCTTCGCCTCACCCGCGGTTATCACTATGCTCTCCATTTTCTTCGTTAGCGGGGCGTTGAGCCGAACCGGCGTCGCCGATGTTGTCGGGGGTTGGGTGAACCGCTGGGCCGGCGCCAACGAGATACTACTTCTCGTCACGATCATGCTCATCTCGGCTGCGCTCTCGGCGTTCATGAACAATATCGCCGCCACAGCAATGCTCCTCCCTGCTGTTTCGAGCATCTCCCGAAAATCCGGTGTGTCCCCTTCGCGCCTGTTTCTTCCGCTCGCGTTCGGCGCGATATTGGGCGGGATGCTGACTCTGGTCGGCACACCGCCCAATATCCTGACTTCCGAGATGCTGCGCGGACGTGGTCTCGCGCCATTCGGCCTGTTCGATTTCACGCCGCTCGGGTTGGTGTTACTGGCCTGCGGAATCCTTTACATGGCCATTGCAGGGAAATGGCTTCTGCCCGTTCGCGACACCGGCTCGACCGCCTCCCCCTATCGCGACCTCGCCCGAACATACGAACTCAATGAGAACCTCTTCTCGATCCGTATTCCGATCCGTTCGCAACTGGACGGCAAAACCCTCTCCGAATCGAAACTCGGCACTACTCTCGGAGTGCAGATAGTAGGCATCGTTCGCGGGGGGCGAAAACGTCTTGCCCCCGATGGAAGCACGGTGCTCATGGGGGGTGATCAGTTGCTCGCCAAGGGTTCCTATTCAGACCTTGAGGAGCTGATCCGCGTACGGGGCGTCGAGATCGAGGAAGTGACCGCCACAAGCGATCTCTCGAAAGCGGCCGATCGTCTCGCCGGTTTCACTGCGGTGATCCTCCCCGGCTCACCACTTGCAGACAGGACCCTTCGGGGCATCGGATTTCGTGGAGCACTCGGCGCCGTCGTCGTGGGAATCCGCCGCGATGGGCAGCTCGTCGACATGGAACTTGCCGATCGCAGACTGTTGGAAGGGGACGAACTCCTCATCCTCGCCCCCCCCCGGCAGGTTGCGTCGATCATCCGCCGCGGTGATCTCGAAGTCTCCGCCGGTGGACCGCCAACGTTCCGCGATCTCGAGGGACACATCTTTCTGCTCCGTGTGCCTGGGACATCGGAGCTCGCAGGGAGGACGATCGGAGAAAGCCGAATGGGTGAGCTGACCGGACTCAACATCGCAGGAGTCCTCCGTGGGGGCGACGTGTTTCTAGCCATCGATCCGAAGGAGACAATCCGGCCAAATGATGAATTATTGGTCATTGGAGATCCGGACCGCATCCGTCGTCTCATCCATCTCGGAAACGTAAAACTCGGGCAGGACGTAACCGAATCGGTTATCCAGAGCGATGACAACGGCCTCGTCGAGGCAGCCATCGCCCCCCGATCGAACACCGCCGGTAAAACTCTCTCGGAATTGAGATTCGCGGATAGATACGGGTTGCAGGTGCTCGCCCTCTGGCGGGAGGGTAGGCCGATCCATTCAGGTCTCGCGAGGATCCCCCTCCGCTTCGGCGATGCTCTCCTTCTTCAAGGACCATGGACCAAGATCAGCATTTTCGGCGCGAGCCCCGACTTCGTCACGCTGTCACAAAGGGCCCAGGCGCCGCGCCGCTACAAGAAGGCGCCCTACGCGGTGGGCGGATTGCTTCTGATGATCCTAATGGTCGCTACCGGCTGGCAGCCGGTCCACGTAGCGTCGTTCGCCGCCGCGGTGCTGGTGGCGGCAAGCGGTGCGATCACCATGCAGGAGGCGTATCGCACAGTTGAGTGGAGAGCTCTCTTCCTTGTCGCCGCAATTTTGCCGGTCGGCATCGCCATGGAGCGGACCGGGGGAGCGATGCTGCTCTCGAGTACGGTGATTGAGTTGGCCGGGCCGTACGGTCCATACGCAGTCCTGGCGGGGCTCATTTTCCTTTCGAGCCTGCTAAGCCAGGCCCTCGACGGTGCCCCGACTGTTGTGTTGTTGACACCGGTAGCGCTTCAGGCCGCCCAGCGTATGGGGATCAGCCCACACACGGTCATGATGGGAATCGGTCTCGCCGCCTCGGTGGCGTTCATGACTCCGTTCAGCGCAAAGGCCGGTCTCCTAGTCATGGGGGCCGGCGGGTATCGGGCAACAGACTATCTCAAAATCGGGACACCTCTAACCGTTCTTCTGCTTGTGCTGCTGGTGATTCTCGTCCCCGTCTTTTTTCCGTTCCACCCCTAGGGGGAAGAGCCGGACATTGGAAGTCGTTTGCCTCCCTCCTCTTTCATTTACTCGTCGCTGCAGGTTCAGTCGCCCCGGTAGGCGCGACTGGAGATGATGCCCCCGCGTACTCCACAACTCACTGCAAATGGCGACAGCTTGTGCAGAACTTCCAGCTGATTATGCCGCCGATGAAATAGTCGACTGACCGGTCAGAATCGATTCAAGAGTGAGGTTTGCATAATAAGGCAGGGGGGAAAGGTCTCCGCACACTCTCGACGACCATGTCAGGCGGTCTTTACCCGGTCGAGGCGGGACGCGAGAAAACCGCGGACCACATCGGGATCGAACTGGGTCCCCGCGCTCTTCAGCATCTCTTTGACGGCGTGGCGATGGGAGACCCCTTTTTTGTAGGGCCGGTCGTGAGTGACGGCGTCGTAGGCGTCGGCGAGGGCGAGTACCCTTGCCAGCGGCGGGATCTCGCCGGCTCGCAGCTTGTGCGGGTAACCCTTACCGTCGAACCGTTCGTGATGATGTCTGACCATGCCGAGAATTTCCTCTTCCTCCGCGTGATCTTCGACAATTTCAACGCCCCATTCAGGATGGGAAAAAATGGAGAGCCACTCTTCGTCGGTAAGCGCTCCCGGCTTGTTCAATGTCTCGGGATCGATTCTGATCTTGCCTACGTCATGAACGAGCCCGCCCACCATGAGGACCCGGATCTTCTCAGAAGGGAGGCCGAGGGCGCGACCGATTCGCGCCGCGAATATGCCGACCCGCCGGGAATGCTCACTGAGATCGGCTTCGTGTTCGGAGAGCTGGCCCATTACCGGACGGAGCGATTCGATGAACTCCCGATGGCAGACGTCCATCTTGTCATCGAATCGCTCTTTCAGCCATTTGGTATCGGTAACCGTCACACCATGACCCGTCCAGGCATTCAGAAGCTGGGACCATCGAACTCGGAGTGTGGAGTCGGAATTCCATTCAGGCCGGAGCGGGATACGCTTCGGACGGATCGATTCGGGAAGTCTCTCCAGAAGGGCGCCGTCGCCATTGAAAGCTCCGGCCACACAGTCGAAACGACCGGCGAGGAGTTCGCTCCAGACCTCCGTTACCCCGGTTCCGACCGTCAGGTCGAGTTCCCTCGCCTCCCCCTCCCGGGCGAGCCAGGCCGCGATATCAGGGCGACTTTCGATCACCAGTATCTTCAGTCCTGCCATGGTCTTTCCCACTCTCCGCTTCAAGTGGTTTCTAAAGACAATCACCTATCTCGTACTATTGCTACGAATAGGGGCCGACATCGTCCAACATCGAGGAGGAGGCGTCAAGGTTTATTTGAAAGGACGTGCGAGGATTGGGAACGGGGGGTTCCTTGTGGGTCTGCAAGGGCTTCCGCTCCTCCCCCCTTATCCCCGCACTTTCTCCCCTTCCGGCTCAGCAGAGTCCTTTTCCAGGATCTCTTTGGTCGGCACTTTCTCGAATGGCACAGCATAGTCGCCGCTGAAGCAGGCGGTACAGTATCCGAGCGAAGAGGGGGAGGCGGCGATCAGATTCGGGAGCGAGAGATAGAAGACGCTTTCGACGCGGAGATATTTGCGGATTTCGTCTACGGAGTGGGACGAGGCGATCAGTTCCCCCCTCGTCGGTGTATCGATCCCATAATAGCAGGGGTACTGGATCGGGGGAGAGCTGATCCGCAGGTGTACCTCTCGTGCCCCCGCCCGTCGGAGCATCTTGACGAGCTTTCTCATCGTCGTTCCCCGAACAATTGAATCATCGACCATGACGACCCGCTTGCCGTCGAGCACTTCCCGCACCGGATTGTATTTGATCCGCACACGATGATCTCGAAGGCCCTGTGTGGGCTGGATAAAAGTACGACCGACATAGTGATTCCTGATGAGACCGATCTCGAACGGAATCCCCGATTTCTCCGAAAAGCCGAGCGCAGCAGAGTTCGATGAGTCGGGGACGGCGATGACAATGTCTGCTTCGGCAGGATGTTCCGCAGCGAGCCGCTGACCGAGCCTGCGTCTGATCGGATCGACGGAATGCCCGAAGACGACTGAGTCGGGCCGGGAGAAATAGACATACTCGAAGATACAGTGTTTTGATGGCGGCGGATGACCGGCGGGGAATGACCGAACCCCTTTCCGATCGACCACAATCATCTCCCCCGGTTCGATTTCTCGTACATAGGTCGCCCCGACGAGATCGAGGGCGCATGATTCAGATGCGATTATGATGGCATCGCTTCGCTTCCCGATGCAAAGGGGCCGAAATCCACGGGGATCGCGGGCGGCGATCATCGTCTCGCCGTCACAGAGTACCAGCGAAAAGGCGCCCGATACTTTGGCGAGCGCCTCTGTGGCACGCTCGATCAGACTGGCACCGGCGGCGCGGGCGAGCAGATGAACGATCACCTCGCTGTCCATGCTCGTCTGGAAGATGGCGCCGCTCTCCTCCATCGACTGCCGAAGTTCCCAGGCGTTTACCAGATTCCCGTTATGGGAGAGGGCGATCTTCCGTCCCTTCCAATGTGCGAGCAGGGGCTGAAGATTCTCCTCCGTGCAGGAGCCGGTCGTCGAATAACGATTGTGGCCGACCGCTACCGGCCCTTTCAGTCGAGCGAGAGTTTCGTTGTCGAACAGATCGCTGACGAGACCGAGGCCCCGGCAGGAATTCACACGGCCGTCGAAAGAGACGATGCCCGCCCCCTCCTGCCCTCGATGCTGAAGCGCATGAAGCCCTAGACAGACAAGCTCGGCGGCGTTATCCGCGCCATACACACCGACCACCCCGCACTCTTCGTGCCATCCGCTCATTCGGCAATCTCCCATTCCCAGGTCTGGAAGTGAGGGTTCACGAGAAGACCGTCCCCGCGGGAACGTGTGATGGCGAATCGCTCCGCCAGCTCTCTCTCGTCTCCCAGCGGCCCGTTCATACTACCGGCGATCCGAAGGATCCAGAGAGTGCCGTAGCGGACCTCTTGCAGCCCTTCACACCCATACTCTTTCTGCAGCGTTTCGAGAGCGAGAGGCCCTTCGAGATCCGGCTGGTTCCGAACGAGAAGAAGAACCCCCTGCTCGAGCGCCCCCGATTGCCATCCGTCCGAGAATCGATAAAGATGCTTGTTCGGGTTTACAAAAAGATTGGCGCTCTCGGCGAGGACCTCAAGTCTCTCCCGCAGCCCCGAGCCTTCTCGATAGATAAACTCCCAGCACTCCTCGCGGCCCAGTCCCAGGAGCCGCTCCCCTTCTTCAAGACGTTTCCGGATCGTATCTTCGGCAGTGCGGGCGTCGAGATCCTGATGGCGATGCCGAACGAGCAGCGCACACGATTCACTCATGAGACCACCTCTTTGACGGCGTTACAGAATGCCGTGAGAACGCGCGCGCCCGGACCGGCCTCGAATAGCTCGCCCGGCTCGCCCGTCCGGAGAGCGGTCTTCCGGTCGCCCCAGCAGCCCGCAAGCAGATCGGGCAGCTGGTGCAGGTAACTCGCCCGCTCGGGATGGGGCATCATGGCTACGACATTCCCGGCGTCGTTCGAAAGCGCGGCCGCACCATGCACAGACCCGTTAGGACAATAGGGCGGCTCGTCGACCGGCTCGCCATTTCCATCAACATAACGGAGCGGAATCTGTCCCGATCGCAAGAGCCCGTCCATCAAACCGTCATGAGCCGACACAAATCGTCCTTCAGCGTGGGCGATCGGAAGGGGAAGAATCTCTCTCTCGTCGAGCCATCTCGATAGAAAAGAGGGTCCCGGTTCGACTCGAACACGAATCCAGTTGCAGTAGTACCCGATCCGGTGGTCACTCCGGTTGGGAGCGAGCGCCACCTCGACTTCATTCCTGTTTCCCGGAATCAGGCCGGCCTCGACCAGAATCTGCGCCCCGTTGCAGATCCCCAGAATCGGCCTTTTCTCCTTCCCCGCCCGGGCGATGAGATCCACGATCGGCTCCCTCGAGGCAATGGCCCCAGCCCGGACGCGGTCCTGGTAGGAAAACCCTCCTGGAAGAATAAATCCGGCGAATCGGTCGAGAAGTCCGTCTACGAGATTCCATCGCACAACCTCCGCCCTGAGCCCGAGCCCGCGAATCGCACGGGCAGTTTCGAACTCGCAGTTGACACCCGGGAACTGGATGACCGCAACGTCGCCACCTCGTTCCATTTCAAACTCCTGTGAAAAGAGCTGCGAGCCCTTCGTCCAGCACGCGACGAATAGACTCACACTCCAGATCGACTATGGTTTCATCCCCGAGACGGATACGAATCCGCCTCTCCGAGGTCGCTTCCCCGATTCGAAAGAGGGGGACTCCTGCCTCGCCGGCCTCTCTCCGAAACCTCTCTTCTTCACCAGGCCCCACCTCAATGAGAAAACCGCCTGACTCGGTAAAGAGCCTTTCTGCGATCGAAAGATCCTGCCCGAAATCATCGATTTTGATCGTCGCTCCTATCGGATGGGGAGCTTCAGCCGCCCCCATTTCAGCGAGAGCGGCGAGGAGCCCCCCCCGGCTGATGTCGTGGGCGGCGGAGAGCAATCCCTCTTCTCCCCAGGTGGAGACCAGATGGATGGCGGCACGTTCCTCTTCGTAGCGGACCGGAGGGGGCTTCCCCCCGCGATCACCGTGGATCACATGATGATAGAGAGAGCCGCCGAGCTCGCCGTAACGTTCCCCCACGAGATAAAGGGCGTGACCGGGCTGTTTGAGACGCAAAGTGACTGCCTGCGATACATCGACTATCGTCCCGACCATGCAGATGATCGGGGAAGGGGCGACCGCGTTTTCCGAATCGGATTGGTTGTAAAAGCTGACATTGCCACTCACCACGGGAATAGGGGATCCTGGATGGTCCCTGAGGCCGATTCCATCGGCCGCTTCCCTGATTCCCCGCACCCCTTCGACGAACTGCCGAAAAACCTCCGGGTTTTCCGGGCTCCCGTAGTTCAGGCAATCGGTGACGCCAAGAGGCGTCGCTCCGACCGCGGCCAGATTTCGAGCAGCTTCGGTCATGGCGTGGGCCCCTCCGAGACGGGCATCGAGCGCGCCGATCCAGGGATTCCCGTCCACCGTAACCGCCGCCCCGACCGGGCAACCGTGCACCGGAAGAATGACGGCCGCGTCCGCTTCACCCGGCCGAATGACCGCGTTCCCCATCACCTCGGTATCATACGACCGAAAGAGCGGTTCCGCAGAGGCTCCATTGCTTGATCCGAGCATCTTCATAAGCGCCTCGCCCAGGTCGCCGTCAAAATCATGGTGCCGCTCCAGTGCCGGCGCGGGAGAAGGGCCTTCCGGGCGAACTGCCTCCGCCCCGGTCGTGATCGCTGCGACCGAAGCATCACACACCCGGTCTCCTTTCCAGAGAATCCTGAGCTGCTCCACCTCGGTGAACCGGCCGACTACTTTCGCCTGCGCCCCTCTGTAAATGGAGGGAAGATCGTATTGCTCATTGAAGAGCGCCAGCACATCATCGACGAACGACTCGGGGATCGCGAGCCCGTAACGCTCCTGTGTTTCGGCGACAGCCGCAACATGAGGCGGGATCTCTTCGGCAAGCGGCACAAGATCGAGATCGATCTCCACTCCCACTCCCCCTCGTTCGGCAATCTCCGAAGCCATGCAGGAGATCCCACCCGCACCGAGATCCTTGCAACCGATCGGAATCCTCCGGCGATGGGCAGTGTCGAACAGTTCGGCAAGCGCGACGTTCAGCACTCTTTTCAGAAACGGGTCTGGCACCTGTACCGCCCCTTTGCTCTCCGCCCCTTCTTCTTCGAGATCTTTGGAGGCCATGGTGGCGCCTCCGAACCCACTCGAATCGGTCGGCTTGCCGACCAGGATAAAAACGTAGGGCTCTTTTCGATTTCGAGGGACGGCGCTCGGAACTACCCGGTCCGCTTCGACGAGCCCGAGAGCGACTACGTTAACCAGGCAATTGCTGTCGAACGATCGATCGAAAAAGAGGTCGCCGCCGAGATTCGGGACGCCGAGGGCGTTACCATACTGGGCGATCCCCTTCACGACTCCCTGAGCGATCCGCCGGCTTCGCGCGCCATTCGGCCCTTCTGGATCGCCGAATCGCAAAGGATCGAGAACACCGATCAGCTCCCCCCCCATGCAGATCACATCGCGCACCACGCCGCCGATTCCCGTCGCCGCCCCTTCTACAGGAAGGATCTGGGAGGGATGATTATGGCTCTCGTGGGCGATCACGATTCCATACTTCACCCCCTGCCATTCGGTGAAATGCAGTATGCCCGCATCTTCCTCCGGACCCTGAAGAACGGTCGGCCCGCTGGTCGGTAGATATTCTTTAAGAGTCGGCTTGCTTGATTTGTACGAGCAGTGCTCGCTCCAGAGAACATCAAAGAGCTGAAGCTCCACCGGTGACGGAGCCCGGCCGAGCAATCGTTTCACTTCGTCCTTTTCATTGTCGCTAAGCGAAATATCGAGAGGGATCTCCCTCACTCTGTCACCCCCGCGCGACGAAATATCGCATCCACGTTTCGAGTGTGGAGTTTTTCATCGAACGCCGACCGGATCTCTTCTTCGGTAAGATGCTCGCGGATCGCGGAATCGGCCAGCAGGAGATCCTCCAGCTCCCGGCCCGTCTCCAGCGCCTCCAGCGCGCGGGTCTGCACGATTCCGTATGCTTCGCTTCTCGCGAATCCCTTGCGGGCGAGAGCGAGAAGCACCGCACCCGACCCGAATGTCGATCGTGCTTCATCCAGGTTTCGCCGGACGTTGGTTTCGATGATCCGGAGTCCGGCAATCACATCCGTCATTTTATGAAGCATGTAATCGAGGAGCATCGTCGAATCAGGAAGGATGATCCGCTCGACGGAAGAGTGGGAGATGTCACGTTCATGCCAGAGGGCGACATTTTCCATGGCAGCCAGTGCGTTTCCCCTTAGCAGTCGTGCCATGCCGGCGACCCGCTCACAGACGATCGGATTCCGTTTGTGGGGCATGGCGGAGGAACCCTTCTGGCCCGTTCGGAACGGCTCCTGCACCTCGCCCACATCGCTTCGCTGAAGCCCCCGGATTTCGGTAGCGATCTTTTCCAGGGAAGCGCCGAGAAGAGCGATCGCCGTGAGATAAGCCGCGTGACGGTCACGATGGACGATCTGGCTCGCTACCGGCTCCGCCTGGAGATCGAGTTCACCCAGTACCGCCTCTTCGATCTCCGGATCGAGATGGGCGAACATACCGACCGCCCCCGAGATCTTTCCGACGGCGGCGCCAACAGACGCGGCGTCGAGACGGGCGAGACCCCGCTCCACCTCCACTTTCCAGAGCGCAAACTTAACGCCGTAAGTAATCGGTTCGGCGTAGATCCCGTGGGTCCGGCCGATGGCAACCCGGTCCCGCTCCCCCCTTGCACGCTCGACAAGCGCCCTTACGAGATTCTCCCCCTCCTGCATCAGGATCGCCGAAGCATCCCGGATCTGAGTCCCGAGAGTCGTATCGAGAAGATCGCTCGAGGTCATGCCGAGATGGAGCCACCTGGCGTCCGGCCCGACCGACTCTTCAATGCATTCCAGAAATGCGATCACATCGTGGCGGGTCCGCTTCTCGATTTCGCCGATCCGCGCGACATCAAACGACGCTTTCTTCCGGATCGTATCGATCGCGCTGACGGGAACTTCACCACGCTTCGCCATTTCACCCGCCACGGCGATCTCGATGCGGAGCCAGCGCTTAAATCGGCTCTTATCGCTCCAGATCTCCTTCATCCCGGTGCGCGCATATCTTTCGATCAAGGCACGGCCCTCCGGTGATGGGGGCTTTCCTTAAGCTCCAAACTAAACTCCCGAGTCCCATCCTCCCGAAGGATCTCGAGCAGGAGCCGGTCCCCCACCTGGATTCCATGCAGAGCCCTCTGGGCATCATCCACTTTCGTAATTATCTCGCCGCCGATTCCGAAAATCATGTCGCCGATCTCGACCCCTCCCACTTCGGCCGGGCTGCCGGGATCGACATACGACACGACCACACCTGATTTGGATGGGAGATTCAAGAGGCGCTGCAACCTGGTCGTTATATCGACTACCCTTACGCCGACCCAGGGAGTCCGCACCTCGCCGTATTGCACGACCTCGGCCACGATCCTCCGGACAACCTTGATCGGCGTCGCGAACCCGATACCGAGCGATCCCCCGCCACGGGTAAAGATGAAAGTATTGATTCCGATTACCTCACCCTCCCCGTTTACAAGCGGCCCTCCGCTGTTTCCCGGATTGATTGCGGCATCGGTTTGAATCATGTCCTTGTAAATGCCGGAGTTCCCCTTTTCGGGGTTTATGTCCCTGTGAAGGGCGCTGATCACGCCGGCCGTCACGGAGGGCTCCGTGTTGTTCAGCAGGTAACCGAACGGATTCCCGATCGCGATCGCCCACTCGCCGATCATGAGATCGTCCGAGTTACCGAGTGGGGCCACGGGGAGGTTCTCCCCTTCAATGCGGATCACGGCCAGATCGTAAGTAGCGTCAGTACCCACCAACTTCGCTTCGAACTGCCGGCCATCACCGAGTACGACTTCAATCCGCTCTGCGTCTTTGACCACGTGACTGTTCGTTACGATGTAACCCTTGTCGTTCACGATGAGGCCGGAACCCATGTTCGCCTCATCCTGCCGGTAGACCTGGTTCGGCCAGAAATCGAGGAGAAACTGGTTGAAGAATTCATTCTGTGTATTCGGATAAGGTCCTGACCGGACGAGCCTCACTTTGAGTGCCGAAACCGTAACGACTGACGGGCTTACACGCTCGGCCGCCGCTACGATCGCGTTACGACGCGAAGACTCGATCAACTGATTGCCTGCCAGCCCTCCTGACAGACTGACCGGGTCGGCACCTGCCGCCGGCCCCCTCGCCTCCCGGGTAGACTGATAGAAGTAAGTGGCGAGCGCACCGGTCGCAAAAGTAAAGAGCAGCAGAAAAAGAGCACGCGCCATGGCGCCACGCTCGTTTTGAACGACTCTGTCAGACCGATTTGTTTTCGGACCGCTAGCCAATGTCGTGTCCCAGCTTTTTCCAGTCATTCATGAATGATTCGATTCCGCTGTCAGTCAGAGGATGACGGAACATTTTGTCGATCACCCCGAACGGGACGGTCGCGATGTTGGCGCCCGCCATGGCAGCCTCCACAACATGCAAAGGGCTACGGATACTCGCCGCCAGCACTTCCGTCATGATGTCATAGTTCTCGTAAATCACCATGATCTCCCGAATGAGATCCATCCCGACATGTCCGATATCGTCAAGCCGTCCCAGAAACGGCGAGATATAGGAGGCTCCCGCTTTGGCGGCGAGCAGGGCCTGGTTCGAAGAGAATACGAGCGTCACGTTCGTCGGAACCCCCTCATCGGAGAATACCCGGACCGCCTTCAGCCCTTCTTTCGTCATCGGAATCTTGACGACAATATTGTCGGCGATCTCACGGAGCTTCCGGCCTTCCCGAATCATCGTCTCATGATCGTCTCCGATCACCTCTCCGTTTACCGGTCCCTGCACGATTTCACAGATCTGGGCGAGTTGCTCCATCGGCGGACAGCCCTCCCGCGACAGGAGCGTCGGGTTGGTGGTCACGCCGTCGAGAACGCCGATCGAGGCCGCCTCACGGATGTCGTCAAGCGCGGCGGTATCGAGAAAGAACTTCATCGGATCCTCCTTCTGAAATCTGGGGGGCGGATGGCCCCGTTTCATAGTATACATTCATCAGATAAAGACCGTGAGCGGGGGCGGCAGGGCCGGCCTGCTTGCGATCAACCGCCGCGAGAATTCTCGGGATTTCGGCAGCCTCCATTTTGCCCCGGCCGATATCGATCATCGTGCCGACCACATTTCTGACAAAGCGGTGCACGAAACGATTGGCGGTGATCTCGAACCAGACTTCATCGCCATGTCGGGACCAGCCCGCGCTCTTCACATCGATTCGATTGTCCTCCCCCTTCCGAGTGGAAGCGGCAAAAGACGTACCGTCGATCGCGCCCGTCAGATGGTCAGCCGCCTTCTCCATAGCAGGAAAATCGAGGGGTTGGCGCACCTCCCATGCCTGAAGGCGGAGAAGAGGATTTCGGCTCAGCACAATCCTGTACCGGTATGAACGGGCGATGGCGTCCCGCCTCGCATCGAACTCGGAACCGACGCTCTCCAGGTATAAAGTCGCGATGTCATCCGGGAGACGCCCGGGAAGGGCCCTCTCAATGATCCTGGCAGGGAGTGGGGTCCGGCTGTCGAAGTGAGCGACCTGGCAGAGAGCGTGCACGCCGGAATCGGTACGCCCGGAGCCATGTACGCGGACAGCATGACCCAGAAGCCCCGACAGGCCCCTCTCCACTTCGCCCTGAACGGTTCTCTGCTCAGGTTGGAGCTGCCATCCTGCGAACCGGGTACCGTCATAGAATAGATGAACACGAAATCTTCGAACGGGGTGTTCGATTGCCTCGTCCTCCCCAAACGCCCTCGGCGCCTGTTAAACGGGCTGTTAGGACTAGGTAAAAATGAAATGTAGCAAAGGTCCCGGGAAGGGTCAAGGGGGGGACGACCGGGAAGATGGGGTCACATCCTCAATCTTTTATATTGGGCGAGCTCTCCCCCCTGGCTGGTGGGCGGGGGCTCGAAACGTCGGGGTGCCTGCCAGGCGGGTTATTTATCAGTCCGGCAATGATCGCGGCGATACAGGAGTCATGATTCTGACTCTCGACAGGCAGGTGACCACTCGATCCCACCGATCAATTCTTCAAGTATAGCGGCCCCTCGAAATTGAGGTTCAATAGCGAAGGGGAATGCCATGAACACCAGACACTTTCGGCCGTTATCCGATCAGAATCTCATTCGCGATCTCAAGCATCTCGTTCGTACCGAACGTTCGATTACGCTCCGAATCATTCATCTGTTGATTGAGGTGGAGCGTCGGCAACTCTACCTGGAGCTTGGCTATTCCTCGATGCATGACTTCGCGAGCCGGGGACTCGGCTACTCAGACTCCGCCTCGTTTCGCCGAATCAAAACCGCTCGTTCTATCGCTCTCTATCCCGAGATCGAAGGATGATCGAGCGGGGGGAATTGTCCTTATGTGCCGTGGCAAAGATTTCGAACAGCCTCACTCCGAAAAACAAGAGTGGACTTCTCCGAAGAGTGATTGGAAAGAGACTTCGGGTGATCGACGCCATTCTCGCGGAAGACAAACCGGCCGCTCCCATTCGTGACAATGTGAAGCCCACCGGAAGGATTGAACCACCCAAGCCTCCCACCGAATCGGACGATCTCTTTATGGGGCTGTCCGGAGACGTATGCGTTTCTTCCACGATCCACTTGAACCGCTTTTCGTTTTCCGTCCTACTCCCTCGTCTCTCATCGTTTCGTCAGTGACATCTCCCGCGCCGCCAGTCGATTGTGCTTCCCACAGAGAAGACGCAGATTCTCGAGGGAGTGCTCCCCGCCCCGGCAGAATGGTGTGATGTGATCGATCTGCAGATGGGCGGTCGAGTCGCATCGGATGCCGATAGGACTTGTGAATGTACAGCGCCCTCTGTCGCGGTTGAACACCGCGTCCCGCAAAGGGGCCGGAATGTGCCGGGAACGAACGGGCAGCCCCTCTGCTCCCTTGCCTGGGGATTCTTTCCTATCGGCTGTTTTTGAGCCGCTCACGGTTGCCGGTTTGATTGGGGAATTGCCCTTCGCCAGTCTCTGCGCCTGGCCCTCCAACTTGCTCTGCTTTCTGACCTTTCTCTTCTCCCGCCGCGCCTCTTTCCGCTCAGGATCCCGCTTCTCCAGCAGGTCCTTGATCGCTCGTCCGAGGATCGCTTCCAGATTCCAACTACGGGAGCAGACCCTCTTCGCACGTTCCAGATCCCGGCAGAACTCTTCGCTCGCCGAGAATCGGATTTCGTAGCGATGTTCGAGTCTCTTTTTCGAGCTATCGACTGGAGAGTCGCCCCCCAGCTGATCCGTCTGATCATCCATGAAACTACTATCAATTTGATAGTTCTCAGGTGTTCGATTCGGCTGAAAGAGATCCTCGTGATCGGCACTTCGATCCCGCCCGACCCCCGGTTCCTGCAGTCCGATCGGCCGGATCGACTCACGGGTCTTCGGAGCGATCTTCAGCGAGGCGACGATTTTTTCGATCTCCACGAATCTCTTT
>JALGYY010000047.1 GCA_025782575.1 bacterium | reverse complement strand
CGCCTGGTGCCGATCTCGTGGCGTGCGGAACTTGCTCATCCTGGCCCTCCTTCACTTCTGCCCAGAATAACGAAAATATGCCAGCGAATCAGACTTTTTGGACAGCCTCCGTTGAGAGTTCACAGAAGAAATCTTCCTCGGCCCAACTGATCGACTACCGCAATCTCCTGGTTTTCCTGCTACTGAAGAAGTGCTCCCGGCGAGGTGGGCTACCGGGGTCTCCGAGATGCCACTCCCCATTGACTCGGCCTGTTCAATATGAGATAATAACTGCGTTATATCGCACTCCCCCAGAGTAGTTATCCACCTTTTCTCCCGAGATCGCCTGTGAACAAGTCGAGGACCACTCGTATAATCTATTTATTGGCAATATTTTATGCCATTTTAGGTGTTCTGGTCTTATTTGCCGGCTGTGGGAGCGGCAACCCGGTCGGTACCGACGAAATCATGGAATCCCCGAACGCGGGGCCGACTGTCTCCCTGTTCATAGTGAACCACCTTTTCTCCCCGATCGAGATCCGCGTGGGCGATCGATTGGTCGGCACCGTCTCCCGTGTCGACTCCGCCCATGTGGATGTCTCCTCCATCCCCGGCGTGTCGGTCACCTGGTCGATGGTCCCCGTCAAGACGACGGCGGGCCAGAAGCTCGGGACCACGCTCCGGGGGTCGATCGCCGTACAGGGCGGAAATCAGCGCCTCGAGATCACCAATGTCATCGGCGGTGAGAAGTACTTCGGCCTGCTGATCGGAAACTCCACCTCCCGGGAGCTTCTCTATGGAATCAACATGGGGCTCTCTCCGCCGGAAAACCGCTGGGAGGAGAAGTGCTACTGCCCCCTCTCCCCTCAGTCACCCCTCACCTACGTAGGCTACTACCGGCTGATGGAGAGTACGAGCATCCGCGTATACTCCAATCTGAGCGACTATTCCGGCCCTTATGACACCTGGCTCCGTTTCTCCGACGGCGTCGATTCCGAATCGGGTCTCATCATTCTGACGGTATACGCCGTTCCCGCGGGAAAGACCCGGCTAATCTCCCCCTGACCGTTCGGCGGGACAGTTTGGCCTCCTGACGGCCCCGCCCATCCATTTTCACCATCATGATCCAATGCTTCCTTGCGGGCTTAAGTGAGCGAGGTTTGTTGCGATTCCTCTATCAAGACCGTTATTCCACTCATGCGCTCCGGAAGGAGAGATAATGGATCTCATATCCCGCGTTCTGCCCGACTCTTCCCTGACTAGTTTTCTACAGAAAGACTCCGGGTTGAAGAGTTCGGGGACTCAGACTCTCTTTGAGCACAGGAAGATCCAGTCCAGCACCAAAGCTTCGTCCGATATCACGATCCTGACGAAGGAAGGGGACCGGATCACCCTGTCGTTCGATGCGATTCGCGAGATGTCCAGTGAAACCACATCTCTCCGTGCGCGGAGAGAATCGTCTGATGGCAGCTCAATCGCGATCGACGCTTATAGACAGGAATCGTCGCTCAGCTCGGAGACCCGGGTCCAAATGACGATCGAAGGTGATCTGAACGAGCAGGAGCGGGCTGAAGTCCGCCAGGCAATCGAATCAATCGAAGACATGATGGCTGACTTCGTCGCCGGTGAGACCGAAGATGCACTCGCCCACGCGGCCGAGATCGGGACTCTCGACAGTCTGGCCAGTACCGAGGCGACATTCTCGATTACACAGAGCGTGCAGATCGATATCAGCAGCCAGGCCCGCACCATGCTGACAGAGACTGCTCGAGAGAGTGACGGCATCCGGCCTGAACACGGCGATCGTCGAGGAGGAGGGCGGCTCGCCCGCCGGATCGACAAGCTGATCGAAAAATTCATCCGGGAAATCGAAAAGGCCGACGGCGATCCGAAGAAGATCGCCAAGAAGATAGAGAAAGCGTCGGACCGCTTCATGCGGCACCTCGGGAAGCAGCTCGATCATCATCGTGGGAAGATGGAGCACGCCGAAAATCTTCGGTCGATCGTGGTAGAGCAGTTCCACCAGCGAGTGACTGAAACGAGCTTCCAGTCGTTCGCGTATACATCGGCGCAGGCGGACAACTCGCCGGCCATCGACCAACCGACTGAAAGCGGAGCAAGCGAGCCGGCGCCACACGAAGGAATCGCCGTTCGGGAGACCGAAGGGCATGAGGAGGTCGCAACCGCAACCGCACCGGCAACCAAGCCGTCGTCCGGTTCAACGCGAAACGATCTTCAGGTCGACCAACCCTACCAGGCCGCCCTGGTATAAAGCAGTTTTTCGATTCGTCAATCACGCTGATGAATCAGGGGCCCGGGAATCGCTTCCCGGGCCCTTCGTCATTTCCCGCCCCGTGGTCTATTACCAGGGAGAGGTCTTCACCGGTTTGAAAAAGCTGAGGCGAATGCCGTTTTCGTATGGAATGTGGAATTCCCGGCGCGCCTCCCAGCCGAGGTTCTTGAACTGCTCCCCGAGAGGGGGAGAAGTTCCTCGCTCCACAAGCCATACACCGTTTTGACGCTCTTCCATGCTCATGAACTTCAGTCTCGGCTTCCAGCCTTTTTTGTCGACCGGGACAGCAACCAGTTCGAATTCATCACTCAGATAATATCCGAACACTCCTGTTACATGATCGGGGGATACGAACACGATTCGTGATTTGCTGTCGAACGACTCGATCGTCTTCGCAGCGCCTCGCCAATCGGTGTTCTTGAAATCGGGGCTCGTATAGTGCCGGAAGAGCGCGGCTATCATCAGGCTTAGAATGGTGACACGGAAATAGGGTGTCAATCTTCCCGCAGCGTTTCCCGATAGTGCCCAGGCGACCAGACAGGCGAAGAACGGAAAGATCACAATCAGGTAGCGCTCACTGAGCATGGGGGAGACCAGGCTGAGAAGAAGGGCAGCCACAGGCGGGACAACAAGCGATGAGAGAAAAAGAGCCCCGTGCTTTCCCTTCCGTTTGACCGCGATCCAGGCCGGGAAGAGCACGACAACAAAGGCTCCGAGATAGGCAGCGATTACAGGCAGGTGGGCAAGGGTGGTCGCGATGTAATCCTCCTTGGCACCATAGTACATCGCCAGATTGGCGTAACCGGCAGCGAAGCGAAAAAGCGTATACGGAATCACGGGGAAGACGAACTGTCGGAATGCCTGGCCTTCCCCTTCGATGAGCCCCCTGATCACTCCGAGCCACGGCAGGAACGCGATTCCAACCAGGACCATCGTGCCGATCCAGCTGGCCAGTCGCCTCGGCTCTTTCCGAAGAGAGATAATGAGACCGACCGTCATGCCGAAGAGCGCCAGAGCATAATAATAGTGTGTGTACATCCCGGCGACGGCCGTCAGAAAGAGGAGCACGAATCCTATGGGGCGGAGCTCTCCCTCCCTGAATCGAAGCGCCAGAAGATAGGTGGCAAGAACGAGACAGGAAGCGAGTGTGTACATTCTCCCCTCCTGCGCGTAGTAAACGGAGTAGGCGGACAAGACATAGACCGCCCCCGACCAGAGACCGATCAGGCGACCGAACTGTTTTCCGAATACATGCAGGACGAGGGCGATGTTGACCAGATCGATCAGCAGCGAGAAAAGCCGGAGGCCCGCCTCGGAAAACGGCGCGACCAGAAGCCAACCATGGAGCAGGAGATAGTAGAAGGGGGGAGTGTGACTGTCGAAACCGATACCGAACAGTATGTCATGGATCGACTTGGTGGCGACTTCGAGGCTCGTGTACTCGTCGAGCCAGAGACTCCGGTCAGTCAGCCCGGCGACCCGAAGCAGCAGTCCGACGACCATTAAAATGACAGGAAAGTAACGACTCATGGTTCTTCGCTTTCGAACTGCCCCAGGGACCCGGTCGCCCCGTATTCCTCTTCCCTGTTTTCGGCCGGGCTCTCCAGAGCGTTACAGCACCGGCGAAGCCAGACGAGCTGCAGAATTCCGGCCACCAGTATGGCCACCTGGACCAGATAGAGTCCCGGCCCCCGGCCGAAATGGACCGCGACCAAGAGAAGCGTGGAAAGGACCGTCAGATACAGAATGACCGATTCCGTCACCGCTCTTGTCCGGTGAGCATGAACGAGCTGGCCCTGATAGTAACTGTAAAATACACTTTGGGCGGGAAGAATCAGGGCGAGCCAGACTCCCGCAGTGGCGAGTCCGGCGAGCTCGGGATCGAGCGCCGATACCGTTTCGAACCAGAACCGGCCGATAGGCGTGGCAGCTACGAGACCGAGTACCGTTGTCGTAGCGAGCGCGAGAATCAGAGCGAACCGACGCAGAACTCGTCTGGCCCCCGGTTGCTCCATCTGAACCACGACGACCTCATTGAACGAGAAACCGAGACACCGGAGTGTGAAGACCAGGCCGAGCAGCACCGGCCAGACAGCAAGAGACTGGAGGGGAAGTTCCATACGGGAGAGCGCCGCACTCGCCACCGGCTGTCCTATGAGCAGGATAAGCGGGGTAACAGCGAGAGGGAGATAAAATGAGAGGAGGCGACGCGATGTTAACGGATTCCTGGCAGGTGGAGCGCTTCGAAGCTCGCCCCGGATCACCGGCCGCACCAGAAACCCCACAACAACCGCTTCTACAATAACACCGGCTGCAACCGCCGACGGCCCGACGACTATGCCGGGCACTTTCCCATAGATATACCCGGCCGCGAGAACAGTCGCGTTTGTGAGGAGCCGGACCGCTGTTCCGATGCCCACTGATTGTGAGCGACCGAACCGGATGAGCACTCCCTGCTGAAACCGTCTGTAAGCGATTGCGGCCGTCCAGGGGGTCAGGATGAGGAGACCGATCCTGGCAGGCGCCTGAATCTCGACCGGCACCCCGAGCAAGCCGTCCACGAACCAGCCGTACAGCGGAGTCGCCGCTACAATCAGATGGATCACCGTAAGGATCGAGGCCGCGATCACCATGAACCGGCGAAGCATGGCGTAAGAGTCCCAATCGCGACAAAGAGCGGTCGAAGCCGCGAGAAGCATGATGATCGGCCCTTCGATCAAGAGGGCGATCGGAAATACGACGCCGCCATACGCAGCCAGATGAATACTCGGACTATCGAGACGGGCCATGACGGCGCTCACCGCGGGAAGTTCGAACCCCATCATGAGCCAGCTGGCAGCGAGAGGCCACCAGCGTGCAAACGTGGATCGAAGTGTCGGTTCGCTATACGGCATGGTGCTCTGGCCCGCTCCCCGGGCGGGGCGCTTTCTCCTTTCCCCGCGGGTGACCGGTCTCTATTCTGAAACCGTGATGACACAATCGGAATGGATGATTCTACAGCGTGAGATCATCGGGTGCGAGCGTTGTGCGCGTCTGCGTGATCATTGCCAGGAAATCGCCCGTGTCAAGCGGGCGGCTTATCGGGAGGAAGACTATTGGGGCCGGCCGGTTCCGGACTTTGGCGACCCCGATGCGCGCCTCCTGATCGTAGGGCTTGCTCCAGGAGCTCACGGCGCCAATCGAACCGGTCGCATGTTCACCGGTGACCGATCGGGGGACTTTCTGTACCGGCACCTTCATGAGGCGGGATATGCCAACCAGACAATTTGCCGCTCAAAAAGTGACGGTCTCGAACTCCGAAGCGCGCTGATTACGGCAGCGGTTCGCTGCGCGCCACCGGGGAACAAGCCGACTGCAGCCGAGTTCCGAAATTGCGCACCCTATCTGGAACGCCTCTTCGATCAGATGGCCGATCTTCGCGGTGTGGTCGCTCTCGGAAAGCTGGCATTCGACGCATGCATCAAGATCTATCGGACCAGGGGGTGGCTCGCCGACGGGCCTCGCCCCCGTTTCGGACATGGTCTCATCGTGGAGCGGACGGGTTCACCCCTTCTCGTCGGCTGCTATCATCCCTCCCAGCAGAACACATTTACGGGAAGACTGACCCCTGAGATGATGGGAACTCTGTTTCAGTCCGTATCAAAACGGATGGGTGGAGAGAAGGGTAAATGACTGTGAAACTGTCACGCACGGTACTGATTATTGTTGGCATTTTGATCGCCGGCCTATCGAAGACGGCAACGGCGCAGCCGACCGATACCCTCGATGCGGCCGGGTTGCTCGAACGCTGGGCCGGCGAGCTGGGAGGCGCTAAGAGACTCGCCTCGGTTCAATCAGTCTATACACGTCACGCTGTGACGATCGGTGGGCTCAAGGGTCATCTCGACACCTGGGCGACAGCGGCCGGCGACAGGCGGGAAGAAATCGACCTCGGGATTTACCGGTCACTTACGATCTATCGGAATGGGGTGGGGTGGACCGTCGGGCCGAACGGCTTTCGATCGGATCTTGCGGGGTCCGACCTGGCCGATCAGATCGCCAACAGCTTCCTTGATTCCTACTCGCACTTCTTTTCCGACCGTCTGCCGGGCACGGTTACGCTCGACGAGGACCGGAGTAAGGTTGACCTCAATGTCCTGCTTATCAAACCCGAACGGGGAAGTGAATCCCGGATCTTTCTCGATAGAGCGTCCGGGCTCCCGAGATATGCCGAATACCAGCAACTTGGCATCACCGTAATTCTGATGTTCGATGACTGGCGCGTTGTTGAGGGGATCAAGGTTCCTCACAGGTTAGTGCAGACGGCGGCGGGACCTCAGGGTGACGCGATCATGCTGCTCGAGGAGATCGTGATCAATGGCGATGTTTCCCCTCATCTCTTTCTGCGGCCCGATGAACGCGTTTCTACCCGATCGATGCCGGACCTTTCGAGCCCCGTGGAGATTCCGTTCCAATTCGTAGAAAACTTCATCCAGATCGATGTCGAAATCAACGGCTCTCCGCCCCGGTCATTCATCCTCGACACCGGCGCAGGCATGTCGGTAATCGATCAGAAGTTTGCCGAGGAACTGGGGCTCGATCTTCAAGGGGAGCTGGAAGCGGTGGGGGCCGGCCCGGGGACGGCAACCTATTCGCTCACTCGGATCGGAAACGTCCGCGTAGGAACTTTGAGTCTGGAAGAAATGACATTCGCCGCCATGCCACTCGGCTGGACCTCCAAACTTTCCGGCCTCGACTGGTACGGCATTCTGGGGTACGACTTCCTCAGTCGTTTCGTCGTGGAGATCGATTTCGAATCCGAAATGCTCCGACTGTTCAATCCGGTCGGCTTTCTGTATGAAGGACCAGGCGACGAGATTCCCCTCATGATCGACGATAATCACCCGCGAATCTACGCATCACTCGAAGAGGGTGAACATGACAGTCCCGGATTTCGACGGGCAGAGGGGATCTTCACCATTGACACCGGCCACTCCGGATCGCTCACGATCAACCGTGGTTTCGCCGAAGCGAACAACTTCCCGAGCGCCGAAAGACCGTCGATCGAAGCACCGGGCGGGCACGGTCTGGGGGGCGAAATCAAAGCCAGGATCAGCCGGGTCGGCGCCCTTCGGCTCGGACGCTTTCAAGTGCACGAGCCGATCACCGCATTCTCACGCGACGAAACGGGCATCCTGGCCGCAAGCGAGCTTGCGGGTGTGATCGGCAACGAAATTCTGCGGCGTTTTCGCGTCGTTCTCGATTACCGGGGGAAGCGGCTGATCCTGGAGCCGGGCCCGGCCTTCGACGAGGAATTCGAGTTCAATACGATCGGAGCGTGGTTCCGCGCTGAAGATTCAGAGTTTCGAACGCTCCTCGTCTACCGGACGATATCGCCGTCTCCCGCATCAGAGGCGGGCATTCGCGAGGGGGATCGGATCGTCGGCTACGAGGGAGAGAAGATGAACGCGGAAAATTTCAAAAAGCTCATCAGTCGCAGCGCCACACCGGGGATGAGATTCCGGATCACCCTCCAGCGACGGGGAAAAGAATTCGAGCGAGTGCTCACCGGCAGACGACTCATCTGATCTAGAGGCCGGTTGAGCTTAATTATGGGCGCCGTAATTATGGGGACACCTAATTATGGGGACACAATACTTAACTCCCCATCTCGGTGCAGGAAGAGTTAAGTATTGTGTCCCCATAATTAGGTGTCCCCATAATTTGAGGCGCGTGCCCCTCTACCGCGTGTAGGCTACTCCGATCGAAAATGTGCGGCCTTCAAGAGTCTGCTTTCCGCTGATGACCTCGATCAGATCGGCGGTAAAATAGGTGTCGGGGCCGACCTCATAGGCGAAGCCGGGGGTAAGATGGAGAAAATCCTGGTCCCCCACGACCGTTTCGAAGCTATCTTCATCCCGCTTGAGTTCCGCATCATCAATACGATTCTCCACACCATCAACACTCACCTTCAGCAGCCACTTCCCTTTCGAGTATCCCACTTCCCCGCCGAAAAAGACCTCGTCGTGAAAATCGCCCCCCCGATTACGGAACCCATAGTTCCCCGTAAAGTAGAGCGGAAGCGGCCAGAGACTCCGGCCGAGAAGGATACTGATGTCGCTGTCCACATCACCGTTCCCGAGTGGCGGCCCGCCGTCCGGCGGAGCCTCTTCGTAACCGAAAGGAATCTTCACCCCACCCTCCAGGGCGAGAGGAGTTCGTTCGCCGAGAAGAGAAAACAGGGGAAGCGTCCGAAGGTCGTATCGGAGTCCCGCTTTGAGATCACCGACACCTACTGTCGATTCCTCCAGCAGCGTCCCGTTGGAGCTCACTTCATTGTTTATGATTTCGAATTCTGTACGCTCGGAACGCAGATACTTGAAGGGGATAGAGCCGATCAACGTAAGGTGGCGAAAAAGGCCGTACTCCGCGTAGACCGAAAAGTTCACATCGACGAACTTTCCGTCACGTAGTTCCTCCTGCTCACTGAAGAGATCCGCTTCGTTTCCATCCGTATCCCGTTCCCGCGTGGTGGAGAGAGAGTTCGCCGTCAGCTTGACATAGTACCCCCCCTCGTCCTGGGTCCAGGCGCCGGCAAACAGATCGACGGGGACTGTTACGGCCGCCACCGCGCACAGCAAAATTAGCAGCAATCGCATTGCTCTCTCCAGATTCACCGTGGATCGGTTACAGGATGTGGGGTACCCGGCAGGATCACTCCGTTAGCGCATGATTCTCGTGTCCGGATTCTCAGCAACCCACGTACTCCATCGGGTTTTGACCGACTCGAACTCAGGGAGAAAACGGTCCTGGTAAAACCCGCTGATGCAGGTGAGCCCTGTAGTTCCCTGGAGATGATACCAGAGGCTCTCGGTTTGATTGTCGTAAAGCACGAAGGTAAAGTCGTAGGTCCAACCGCTCGAAGCGAGCGTAAGGACGTCGTCATCGATTTCGCGGCTGTACACGGCAGCCAGGTCGACGAGAGGTCAGTACGCAGGGGCGACATGATTGTCGCCGAACACCTCGTTCGCCACCTCATTCCTGCTCATTGTAGTGATTCGATACGCCCGTGCGTCGTCGCTGATTCTGGTAGCAAGAACCAGGAAGGTCTCCTCGCTCCCCGGATAACCGGCATCTCCGGGCTCATGGAACCGGGCGTTGTTGATCGGTCGGATCGCATCAGGGCCGAGGCCGAACTGGAACAGTTCAGGTTGCAACCCGTACGCTTCTTTCGCATGAGACACTTCCCAGGACTTTCCGCTCCGATCAGTGATAAATATTTTATCCCCCTCCTCGGCCACATCACCCGCTCCCGCAATCTCATCCGCTCCCGTAGTGCACCCGGCAACAATCCCGAGAAGGACTACCAGAGTCCCCGGCATGCCGATTCGCATATCACGCATTCTCATCATGGCCCTCTCCTTATCTCCATCGCGCGAATGTGAACGCTCCCGAGAGTGTCGTTCCGTCAACCGTGTTTTCGCCGGCCAGAAGCGTGCTGAGTTCTGCCGTGAACCAGCGCCCCCGTCCGATAGCATAGGAAACCGACGGCGTCAGCTTCGTGTAGTTCTGGTCGCCTACAACGACCGCAAAACTCCCCCCTCCACCCGGGAGGGGCGTTACCACAGGCGCACCGACCAGATCCTGGGGATCCGCACTGTTCTCAATACCATCGAGTGCGATCTTGAAGAGCCAGTTCGTCGTAGTAATACCGAACTCAACCTCATAGATATACTCATTATGATAGATTCCCCCACGATACCGATAGCCACCACCACCGCTCCAGTATGCCGGAATCCGTTGCAGGCTCCCTCCGAAGAGGAGCCGGACATCGTAGTCGACCTCACCCGTCCCGAGCGGGGGGCTGTCCCGGGGGGTCGGGTCATAGCCGAGAGGTAACTTGGCACCCCCTTGTACCGCAGCTACTACTCCGCGATCGAGAAACCCATAACGAAGCGCGAGCCCCAGGTCACCGAAGCCGGCTGTGGTCGTCTCCACTCGCCTGGTTTCGAAGTAGGCACCTCCCAGTTCCAGTCTCTCCGCTCTCACATATTTGAAGGGGAGCTGGCTGACCAGTGTCAATCTTCGTGTCAAACCGTATTCAACGTAGGCATTCAGATTGAGGTCATCATAGCGGGCATCCGTATAGCTCAGCCGTTCCTCGAAGATGTCCAGCTGATCACCACGAAAGTTCCTCTCCTTTCCAGTGGAGAGATAGCTTCCTGACAGTTTGATATAGGACTCGCCAGGCTCGCGTGGCCATGGTCCGGCATGGAGGTGAGGGGCGGCGGGCGCACAGACTGACAAAATGGCGCCCACCGCGAGTAGAAGAAGCCTTCTGGCCGCTTCCGCACCAGGGCGGTTAATCGTCCGGGAACAAGTTGCCTGCTGCATACCACTCACCTCAGAGTGCCGCGGAAAGGAATACGCGGCTCTCATGTCGGTTGGTGGCGCAGGGTACGGAATTTCTTACGGAATGCGGACTATTGAATCGGGATCCAATAGGAGATTTTGGCTGCGAAGAAGTTCTCTCCCTCACCATTGAATGTATCGAAGAGATCTCTGCCGCCCACAAGGCTCCCTTCATCAGAGGACTCCGCTCGATTCTGCTGCCAGACCAGGAAGAATGTGCTCCCCGGCCGCCATTCCCAGCGAAGCACAGCATTACTCCGGAACGAAAGGACGTTGAAGTCGTCGTTACCGAGTTCGAATTCCTCCCCGCCATCCGTCACCCTGCGGGTCCCGTCCTCGTCGATCGATAGTTCCGTCCCCCCCTCACGCCCATAGGTCTGAAGCAGGCGCCCCCCCTCCCGCTCGAGCTCGCCGTAATCATAGAATCGACCGCTCGAAGCGAACGGTTCCGTGTAGACCTCGATGGAGAGATCAGGGGAAAGGGAGTAATTCAACCGGAACTGTGTCGACAAAGTACTCCTGTCGATCCACGAGAAGATGTAGCGCCGGTTGAAAGTAGCGCCCGGCCGGCTCGATTCGGCACCTCTCCCCTGGGACGTGATGAATTGCCGGCCGTCGATGCTCTGAGAGTATCGAGGCTCCAGGCTGACTTCCCAGCGCTCCCCCGGCTTGAATCCATAACGCCCATTCACATTGAAGTTCCAGGTGTCGAGTTCGTCACGGGCGTAATCGAGATTGAAGAACCAGGAATTATTCGAAGCAAAACTGTTTTGCGTGCCGAACCAGGCGCTCCATACGTCGAGTGTTTCCATAAGCGGGCCGCCCCGTGTCAACGCGTCGCTCTTCACACGAAAGCCGGTCCACACGCCGGCCCAACTGCTCCAGAAATTGTCCCATGTCCCGTTCAGATTGAGCGATGCCGTAGTATTCTGCTTCACACCGCCGAAGTTCCACCCGTGGTTGGTGTTGATCCTGGCGCTGTAATTCCTGAAGATCTTTCCCGGCTTGTTATCGCGATAGGTGAGGTTTGCCCATCCTTCGATGTCGTCGGCAGAGCGGAGCCGTCCGGCGTCGTTGATTTCGAATCCGGGAGACTCCCCGGACGTTCCAAGTCCCCAGAGCCAGTGCTTTCCGCCGTTCCGCTCGAACCAGCTGGCATAGGTGTAACCACCGAGAGAAGTGCGCGAGGAATCGACATCAACGTGATCGGCATCGGGGCGCTGGAAGTACCGCCTGCTCGAACGTTGCGCCCGCAGAACCGCGGCGCTATCTCCCTCGATATAGCTGAACCCGGCCGCACCGCCGAGTACATACTCTCCGCCGCGGAACCGCACGTTCAAATCCCCACCCCCCGCATAAGCCTGCCTGTTCAGTATCGATGCGAGGTCCTTCGATTCGCCGAGATCCCGCGCCACTCCCGTAAAAGAAAGTCCGGCGGTGGAATGGTCCTCTCCAAATTCCTGTTGAAGACGGAGAACACCGTAACCGGTCAGGGGCTCTACTTTGACTTTGTCACGCACATCCAGCGTATCAATCTCCGACCCCGTCTTCTCCACGAGGGCAGTCGAAGTATTGGCGTACTCCCTCGACGTGATCGCTCCCAGACCGCCGATAGAGAGGCCGTTCGAGAGCCGCCCTGTCAATTTACCCGCTCCTATGATCGTCGTGTTGTCAGGACTGTTGATAAAGTCGCCGTCCGCGCCACCGTGAGGCGCCGCCCCGATTCGTCGTGAGTAAAAGTAGGACGCTCCGTTCCCCGCGAGCAGCTGACTTCCTTCAATGAAGAAGGGACGCTTTTCATCGAAGAAGGTTTCGAAGGCACTCAGGTTTACTTCGGCAGGATCCGCTTCGACCTGGCCGAAGTCAGGATTGAACGCCGCTTCGAACGTCAGGTTCGGACCGACACCCATCTTGAGATCCCCCCCCATCCGGCCCTTTAGTTCACGGCCATCCGTAAACGGGTCATCTTCATCGAAGTCGTTGGTAACTGTGGCATTGCTCGCGAAGTAAGGCATCAGCTCGACCCGCCGGGACGCCCTGATTGCCTCGATCCCCTGCAGCTCACCGAAACGGGAGGCCCAGCCGGTTTCATTTTTGGGGATGTAAACCCAATAGGTGTCTTCATTCCCGTTCGGAATCCAGCGATTCATATTGAGGCCCCAGATCTGTGAATCGGTATCGTTGAAACGGAGCTGCGAAAACGGGATGCGCATCTCTGCCGTCCACCCGAATTCCGTACGGGCGACTTTCGCCTCCCAGACCGGATCGTACGAGTAGTCCCGGTTCCCTTCGGAATCGCTCGCATGGTAGTAGTCGACCCTTACACCAGTGGCAGTTACGGCGAAACTGTAGGAAGTGCGGCGATCGTGATAGGTGTCGAGCGTAATAATGAACGCTTCCGAATTGCCCGGATTGTCCCGCCTCGAAACGGTTGCGATGATTTCGTTCCCATCTGATTTTTCGAGCCGCGCGCCGACATATAGCGCCTGATCGTCATAGAAGAAGGCTACGTCCGTTCTTTCCGTCGAGGGGGATCCTTCTTCCGGATCTCTTTGGAAGAAACCGCTCGTATAGAGGGCGTCTTCCCACAGATCTTCGTCGAGTGAACCGTCCAGTCGGATTGATGCGCCGTTCAGCCTGGTGGCGACCGCAACTCGTTTAGATGAACTCTCGGCCGTAGCCGGGAAGGTATTGACCGCAATCAGAAGGGTGAAAATTATTGCCACCGTCTGGAGCGGGGGCAGCATGAGCAGCCTGTGCTTTTTCATGCTCATCTCCGGGTTGAATGAAGCACCTGGCGTATCGGGGACCGTCGGTTTGAGTCTCGTCCCACCCATAAGACGAGTGAACGGCCTCAGCGACTCAAACGTATTTCAAAGGAGATGAAAAATGCGGGTAATAACCGGTTTGAGTGTTTGTATTACGGCTTTACCAGCCGCAGGCTGCCCGGCCATTGGGATCCAAACCCACTCCGTTGAACAGGATCTGGTCTCCCGAAACGCCGAGCAGATGGGCGAACGATTCCCCGGTCGAATCATGCAGATTCAACACCACATGTCCCTGTACGAAGTCGATGTCCCACCGGCCCTGTTTGGAATCCGTGCTCGCACCGCCCGCGACCCCGGCGGCGGCGGCGTTCACTGAATAGTCGCTGGATGACTGGAATCGATAGCTCCCATCCGAACAGAGGTCGAGATGTCGCTCGATCAAATAGCCGCTGCCGGTCATCTGGCCGCTGAGATTCGAACTCGAAGAGAAGTCGCTCTCCACTTGGGAAAACCGCCCGCCTGCGAGTCTCGAGTTCCATTTCGAAACTTCCGGATGAACTGTTTTCTTTATGAACGAAACACTTGCGGCAATCGCTCGGACCTTTCCCCGGATTTCTTCATCAAATTGAGAGGGATCCGCGGTAGCCAAAATGGAAACACCGCCGCTGCCGGGGGCGAGAAGGGCCACGTTGTACGCCTCGACATTTTCCCCGCGTAATGTCCCTCGGAACCGGGAAGCGGCTCCGGACTCACCAAAAGATTCGAGGTCTCCATCCAGGCTGAGGGCGGTGCCGTCTTCAGCGGAATGGAGTCCGGCTCGAAGAGATTCTCTCAGTTCAGTTCGACTGTTCATCGTATGAGCCATGACGATAATCGAGACCCCGGACGCGGCACTTCGGATCGTCCAGCCGGCTCTCCCCTGTTTCGCTTTCCAGCCCTTGGGACATCGAAACGCATACCCGCCGTACTCATCCCGCACAGGGTCGCCGTCTGCCGCTTTTGTGGCGGTGGTTATGGAAGGTGGCGGGGGAGCGTCGGTCGTGGCTGACTCTGAGGTCGCCGAAACGTCGTCAATAATACCATCAGGCGCTTGCTCCAATAGCGTGAACTCGAGTGCATCCCCTGCCCCGGTAATCGCGAACTGTCCGTCCGGACGATCCACCCAACTCGCGCCGACAGACCCGTCCAGAGTGGTCACCGTGCAGGTCCCTCCCACCGTTCCCTCGATCAGGAAGTCGGCAAGCTCACGGAAGTGGAGCACAAACCGCGCCCCCTCGATCTTCAATTCCGCCGGCCCGAGTTCAGAGTCGTATATGCCGGGGGTGGCAGCCGATGACCGGCCTGGAAGGGCAATGGCGACCGAAATCAGAGCGAACAGGAAAAGTGATGAGTAGAAGGCATTCCGGGATCGTATTCGCATGGCGCTCCCCCTGATTGAGATCCGAGTGAACTGTCAAGCGGCAGCCTAGGGCGCGGGATCTTCTCCGTCAAGCTTCTCCCAATTCATGTAAACTGATTACCATGATACGCTGTCTGTTCCATCGGGCTCACGCCGGAAAGATTCACGGGGGCGCTCGCTTCGCCGGGCATGCGATTCTGCTTCTAACTTCGTTGCTCGCTCTGTTCGGCTGCGGCGAGCGGAGCGGTGATTCCCGCAGCAGTCCTCCCTCGCCCCGCATAATCGTGGTCTGGCTGGTCGACACCCTCCGGCCTGACCACCTCCAGACATACGGGTACGAACGACCGACCTCCCCACGTATATCAGAACTCGCAAGCGATGCCGTTCTCTTTCGCCAGGCCTATTCCGCTTCCCCCTGGACTAAGCCGTCCGTCGCCACAATCATGACCTCCCTCTATCCGATCACTCATGGCGCTCTGGAGAAGGCCGATGTTCTGGCCGGCGATCTCGAAACCGCCGCGGAGATATTCCGTGATAACGGTTACGAAACGGCGGCGATCGTCGCCTCCCCCTGGATCACAGGAGAGTTCGGATTCGACCAGGGTTTTGATTCTTTTTACGTTGTAAAACGCCGGGATCGCATTCGAGAGGCCAAGGGCCAGGATGTCTGGGATACGATCGAAACGTTTTTCGCCAGTCGTGATAACAGCCGTCCCCTCTTCCTCTATATTCACACGCGTGACCCTCACTCCCCCTATCGTCCACCGACCGAGCTCGTCGAACTTGTCGCACCCGGTTACGACGGCCCCCCCTCGTTCCGATTCAAGGACGACAGTCCCTCCGCGGAAGTGCCGCGCGGGATAGTCGACCTTTACGATGGGGAGATCCTGCACACAGACAATTTTGTCGGAAAACTGATCGACCTCATGAAGGAGAAGGGGATCTACTCGAGTTCAGCGTTTGTCCTGACAGCCGATCACGGCGAGGAATTTCTCGACCACAATGGCTATCAGCACGGTGAGCGGCTCTGGGAAGAGCAGGTTCGCGTACCGCTGATCATCCGGTTCCCCGAAGCCTGGTCGGGGGGAACCGAGATCGACGAGCCGGTAACGCTGCTTGATCTGCTCCCCACCCTCGCCCGGCTCGCCGGCATCGATACGGCGGGGAAGGGTTTTGCCGGGCGCAATCTCATCCCTCTTGCGGGGCGCCGTGAAACGGATGAAACCCGGCCGATGTTCATGGACGAATCCCGGGACCTGGTTGAGCTCTTCGCACTCCGGAGAGGGGACTTCAAGGCGATCTATCAGACCAGGCCCCAGGAACGATTCATGCTTTTCAATCTGAGTACGGACCCGAAAGAGACGAAGAACATTGCAAGAACGGAGCGGGCGATCGCAGCCGCAATGAGAAGCGAAATTGAGGAGAGAATCGCACCGTTCGAGGCGGGATACAGGATCGTCATTTCCGGCGGGCCGGAGCCTGCGCTCGTGGAAGGCCGCATCCGCGTTTCCGGAAAAGTTCAAGACATCGTGTCGCGAAATATGAATGATGACGACGTGCTGGAAGAGACGGATGAAGGGTTTCGCTTTCGTTTTCAACTGGACGAGTTCGCCGAAGGATTCGCAATGGAAAAGAACGCGATTCCACCCCGCCAGGTGATCTTCTTCCGTACCGACCCACCCCGGGCGGCCCTGGATTGCGAATTCGATCTCAATGGCGCACTTTGCGACACGCGATTGATATCAATCGGATCGGAAGGCCATAGTCCGAGCCGTCTCCCGCTGCAGATTGCCGCAGGTTCGGCGGAGGCGGCAATCGATCGCCGGCGAGCGAGAGCGACTCCTACTCTCGGCGGCGGACCCGTGAATATTTTGATCGGCTATCTGGCCGAAGCACCCCGTACCGAGATCGATCCTAAGACTGTCGAGGAGTTGAAAGCGCTCGGTTATCTTCAATAGCGTCCCCCGTCAGGAGGTGCGTCCCATGGCAACGGGCCGAATCGTCATCATTGAAGACGAGGCGGATATCGTTGAAGTGATGTCTTACAACCTGTCCCGCGAAGGATTCGATGTGTTCGCCTACTCCGACGGCGAGAGCGGCAGGAAGGGCGTCCGGGAGCGGATGCCTGACCTGGTCCTTCTCGATCTCATGCTTCCGGAAATGGATGGTCTCGAGGTTTGCCGCCGAATCAGAGAAAGCAGACGAACCGCCCGCATTCCCGTGATCATGGTTACAGCCAAGGGAGAAGAGAGCGATCTCGTACTCGGTCTCGGCATGGGGGCAGATGACTACATCACTAAACCCTTCAGCCCCAAAGAACTTGTGGCACGTGTAAAGGCTGTGCTCCGAAGGGCGGAGCGGGAGGGAAGTGAGGGGATTGGCGAGCCGTTGGAGCGGGGCGGGATTATCGTTGATCCGGAGCGGCACGAGGTTTGCGTCGACGGAGAGCCGGTCGATTTCACGAGAGCGGAATTCCTGCTGCTCTACGCGCTCATCGCACATCCCGGCCGTGTCTTCAGCAGACAGATACTCATTGAACGAATCGGCGACGGCTCGATCGTGGCGGACAGGACGATTGACGTCCATATCAATTCGATCCGGAAAAAACTGGGATCCCATCGAGATCGAGTGGAGACGATTCGAGGAGTGGGCTACAAGTTTATTGATTCACCTTAACAACAACAACGGTAAGATCATCTGATTGTTCGGCCCCCGCCGTGAATCGCCGTATGGCGTCGAGCAGCCCTCCGAGAATGGAATGCGCACTCCCTTCTCGCAGCTCCCTGATAGACTCCGAGAGCCTCTCCTCACCAAAGAAGTGATCGTCCAGACCGTCGCCATACCCGTCGACTGTTGCATCATCGGCTGCGGGAATCTCATCCACCCGCATGGGCGCTTCGGCCTCGGTCACTCCATCCGAATAGAGGAGGAGTACGTCGCCGGGCACAAGATTTTCTTCGGCAATCACATATTCCGAGCTAGCCATGATGCCGAGCGGAAGCCCCGATTCTTCAAGCCAGCGCTGACTCCCGTCGGCACTCACGATCAGTGAGGGATTATGGCCGGCACATGCGTACCGGAGCACGCCGGTGCGCGTATCGATGATCCCGTAGAAGAACGTAACGAACCGGCCCGGCTCAACCTGATCGGCGACGAGCTTATTCATGCTCTCGAGACTACGGTCGGCGCGATCGCCGTACTGCGCTTCTGTCTTCAGTGCTGCGAGCACATTCGACATGAGAAGGGCGGCGGGAACGCTCTTTCCTGAAACATCGCCGAGTGCGACTCCAAGTAGATCCTTGCTCAATCGAAGGAAATAGAAGAGGTCGCCGCCGACCTCCTTGCTCGGAATGGAGATTCCGGCGATGTCGAGTTCGTCCAGCTCGGGCGGGCTCTGTGGAAGAAGGCGTGCCTGAATATCACGCGCAACAGCCAGATCGGCTTCAAGCCGTTCTTTTTCGATCAGTTGCTCCTGATGCTCCTTCAGGTTCGCAGCCATATCGTTGAAGCCGTTCGCTAGATCGGCGATTTCCCCCTTTCCTTGAAGCTCGACGCGATGATCAAGGTCCCCCTCACCGATTCGCCCCACACCTTCCGCGAGCGCATCGAGTTCGTTCAGAACACCTCCGACAATGCTCCGTCCCATCCCGGTGGCAATGTGAACGGCCAGTCCGATGATCAGGAATATCCCCCCGAGTACCGCCAGAATCCACCCGTGCAGATAGAGGAATGTGTTGTCTGAAAAGAGCTCGCCTGCGAAGCGCGCCGGGGAAGAGATGACAGCAAGAGAGATTCCGCCTCGACGCTCATCCGGCTCCCGATGAATCCAATCACCTGTCGAGAGAAAGATCCGGGACACCCGGCGTGGCCGGCGCCAGAATCCGCTCGCCCCCTCCGTGAACTGTTCCGACTGAATGACGATATTCTCATCGAGCCATCTCTGGCTCCTGAAACTGGTGAAACCGCTATTGGTAAGATACGTGGCGCCCAGAGCCTCTACACGAAGATCAGCGTTCAGGCCATCCGCAATTTCAACAAGATAGGAATCCTCTATCGGCATGTACACTTCGATGCTCGTTCGCCCCCGGTCACCAGCGGTGGCGGCCACCCCTGCAGCGAGCCAGATCCCTTCATCACTCACATAGAGACCGGAGACGGTATCGTAACCGGCCGACTCGAAGAGTGCCTCTCCCCGCATCATCGAATCTGCGTGAACCGAAGCGAGAATTTCAGCCAGGCTGTCACCTGGTGCCCAGGAGCGGGCGATCCAGGAAGCTCCCGCCTGGCCTGCAGATGCTCTCTCGAGCAGACCGGACCAATCGTCTGAGTTGGGGCCGGCAATGGCAAGAGCCTCCCCCGCCCTTTCGATCGCACGATTCAGATCATCCTGCAGATAGGCCCGGGCCCGTTCCCCCTTGCTCGACCCGGTGTTGTAGTACGTACTCAGCAGGAAGGCAAGAAGAAGAAGAGCACCGGGAACGAGGAGAAGCAACGCATACGTAAATGAGAAACGCCGGGCGAGCCGGTGATTTCGGAAGCGGATTCGAGGCACGATGAGCGACAGGAACGAAGTGATCGCCTGGATCCAGAAGATCATGGTAAGCGCGATGGCACCCTCGGCGAGGGGCCGACTGGCGAATGCGATCGGAAGGGCCCCGGACGGGGCTTCATCGAGCAGCCCACTCCGGCTCCGTGAAACGATCGGTCCCGATATAGCGGGAGTTTCTCCAAAACCAAGGCCGATTGGACTGAAGATAATAGGCGTATAGAGGACAATGCAAAGCAGCGCGCCGGCGAGCGAGGCGACTCTCCGAGCTCCACCTATCTGATCGGCCCAGTCGGTCCGGCTGATCCAGAACCAGAGGTAGATAAGGGTGGCAACGACTAGAAAACCGCTCCCAAAGCGAACCGAAAGAAATGCGATCGGGTAGAGTGGATAGATCCACTTTCTGGCGATCGACCCGACAACGAGGCCTGTCCATAATCGGAGTGTGAGGAAAAGAATGCCCAGGCGGAGCGCATGGAAGACAGAAGTGGCGGCTACCGTGTTGAAGAGAGCCTGGTCGGAGTAAGGGCGGTCACCGAGGAGAGGGTTCACCACCTGAGCAACGGCGGCAACAAGACCAACCTGGGCCAGGCCGAGAAGCAGGATCTTAATCAGGCGACCGCCGTAAGGGGGCGTCGCCGGTTTGGTTCGCCAAGTAATCCAGACGGCCAGGAGGCAGATCAGAACGGCGATAATACTGGAAAGTGGTCCATGCACATGTGAATTCTACAACAGGATGTGATAGGAAACGAGTTATGAGATTGTTCGGACTCATTCTGATGTTGGCGATCGGCCTGCCGGCCCAAGCGGCCCGGTACGATTCGCCCACGGTCCTGATCTCCGCCTATCTCGATTTCCTGGAGAGGGGAGAGCGGGGAAGCGCGGAGAGCTGCTGGCTGGCCGGGGAGCTGGAGCAGTCCCGCCGTCTCGGTATTCACTTCACAGATGAGGAGCTGAAGGTTGATTGCGCCTCGCCCCTCCTGCCCCTTCTTCCTGACATCCGGACCGGCCGGTACTCGATTGAAGTCGAAGAGATCAGGTTAGACGGTAACGATCGCGCTCGAATCACTCTCGTGGTTCGGGGGGGCGAAATCGAGCCCCGAATTCAGTATGAAGCCAAGCTGACGGAACATGGCTGGCGCCTCGCCTCACCGCTCATGCTTGACGCCTCTCACTGGCCCGTCATAGAGACAAGATTCCTCCGCGTTCATTGCGATGAACCGTCCCGGTTGAACTCGATCGCCCTCGCGGAAGCGGACAGCTTCGTACTGGCTACGGCACGACTTCTTTCGATAGGAGCGGCACGTCTTGTCCTGCTGGAGCGTGATAAGATCGACTATTACCTTTGTACCGACGAACAGATTCTGGAACTCTCCGGTTTTCGAACTCATGGGATAACGAATCTTGCGCTCGACGCCGTTCTCTCCGTCCACCTCCCCCATCATCATGAACTCGCCCATGTGCTGATCAACTTCGCACTCGCTGATGTCCCGATTCTGGTCTTGCCCGCGCTCCAGGAGGGGTTCGCGGTGGCAGTCGGGGGCCGATGGGAGAAGTCACCCGAAGTCGTGCTCGAGCTCGGCGCCTACCTGATGGAACAGGACCCCGGTGCGATCGACGACCTGTTCACCGAAAGTGGTTTCCGTGACAAGATCGGCATGCCTGACATCTCCTATCCCATGAGCGGACTGCTTGTTCGTTCCCTTATCGAGACAGCGGGAGCGGAACGATTTCTGGAAATCTACCGGGAGAGCGCCGGCGCCAGGAAGACAGGGGCGGCCGAGCTCCTCTTCCCGGATGTAAGCGATCCCGCTCGACTCCTCCGAGACTACGCCGGGCGGCTGCCGTCGAGCGGCATCGATCCACCGGGTGGTGAGCTCAGCGGATCGCCCTCTCTCACACTTCGAACTTCCGGCATGACTATCACGATCTGGGGGCTCGGGGTGGACTGGGAGTTTGAAGTCCGGTTTCGAGGCGGGAAACCCGCAGGAGCAATTCTATTCACGCCGGGGAATGTGCCTGTAGATACTACCTATAAAAGCGACCTTTACTCCCGACACTTTCCTGATCGAATTTATCAGGGCGAACACTACGCCCTTCGGTTCGACACGAAGGAAGCCGGTTTGTATGATTACTACGTAAACCGGCTCGAGGCGAAGTATGTGAAATCGTTTCGACCGAGCGAACGTTACTGGGAGCATGGGCGCGGGATCATAAGATTCAGGCTCGATCGCTCAAAAATCGCCGGCGATTTGCGTGACTATAGACTGACACCTCTTGCGACGGGTTGGTAACGAGGCGTTTCAGTTCTGGCGGATCGACTCCGAACTTTTTTCAGCGAGCAGTTGTCCGATCAACGAGACAGCGACATCCGGTTTGATCGAAAATCCGTTGAAACGAACGATGCCGTTCCTGTCGATGATCACGGTCCAGGGAGTTCCGCCTGATCGATAACGCCGCATGATAGTTGACCCCTTACCGTCGCTCCCCGGATCGTGTCCGCAAGGGATGTCGAGGCCGAATTTGTCACAGCTCTCCTTCGCTTTTTCCGCCGTGTTCACGCCGAATCCTTCGAACACGGTCTGCACAGCAACAAAAGCTACTTCATCCTGATCTTCAAAAGTCCCGCGCACAGCCCGCAATGTGGGGAATCCGTGGGAATGGCAACCGGGGCACCACGATTGGAATCCGAAGAGATAAACGACCTTTCCCGCGAAGTCGGCGATGTCGAGGCTGCTCTTTCCCTCGGACAGATTTTCCCAGTGGGAGACATCCCAAGCAGGAGCGGGCCGGCCTTCAATGCCACGTATTCTTTGCTGGGCGTTTACGGCAGGAACCAGAAGGGCGGCCAGCAGTGAGAGCATGATCAGGCGATTCAATCCGGTTTTCATCGGATTCCTCAGGGGTATGGGCGTTTTGTGAATGTAAGTGGCACCGGTGAGCGCGCCGTTACGGGAGCGGAATGAATCGAATCGCCCCCCCCGCCGTCTTTCTATTATAGTGAATAAGTCACGGTTTTGTCGGCTTATGAAAGGAATAGGAATGAAAACGAATCAGACGATTGCGGGGGTCGCCGCGATCTTGTCTCTACTGGCGATCGAGGACGCCGGCGCGGGACTGAATGTCCCGGTGGAGTATCATAAACTCGACAATGGGCTGAAAGTCGTCCTGTCTCCCGACCACACCACCCCCAAAGTGACGGTAGCGGTTTACTACCACATCGGGTTCAGGAACGAACCGCGGGGCCGCACAGGGTTCGCCCATCTGTTCGAGCACATGATGTTCCAGGGATCCGGCAACCTCGGAAAGATGGAGTTCATTCAACTCGTGGAATCGAGCGGCGGCAATCTGAACGGGAGCACGCGGTTCGATTTCACCAATTACTTCGACATCGTTCCTTCTCATAAGCTTGAAACGATACTCTGGGCGGAGGCCGATCGGATGCGCTCCCTCGACATCACCGAAGAGAACCTGGTGAACCAGAAGGGCGTGGTTTCGAACGAAGTGAAAGTGAATGTGTTGAACCGTCCGTATGGCGGATTCCCGTGGCTCGACATGCCGCAGTACGCGAACGAAAACTGGCACAACGCTCATAATTTCTATGGAGAGCTGGCTGAGCTCGAAGCGGCAACGCTGGAAGATGTGCGACTCTTCTTCGACACCTATTATTCTCCCAATAACGCCGTGCTCGTGGTAACGGGCGATTTCGACTCGAAAGAAGCGCTCGGCTGGGTTGATGAATATTTCAGCAGTATCCCCGCTTCGGAGCTTCCCGAGCCCCCCGACCTGACCGAGCCGATTCAACTGAAAGAAAAGCGGGCAAGCAAAGGTGACCCTCTCGCCAGCAAGCCTGCGCTCGCCGTTTCATTCCATATGCCGGAACGAAACACGCCGGCGTTCTACGCCATGGGGGTGATTGACCAGATCCTTCTCCAGGGTGATGCGAGCCGGCTGACGGAGCGACTCGTCAAGAGCGAGGGAGTGACCGGCCATGTGGCAGGCGGAATCAATGCGCTGGGCAGTATGTACAATTATTACGGCCCCATGCTATGGACCGCAAGCCTGCGCTATGATCGAACCGAGCAGACCGACGATATTCTCTCGATGATCGAGGAAGAGATCGAAGGGCTGGAAGACGAGTTGATCGATGAGAAAACATTGCAACGGGCGCTCACCAGGATTCGCTCCGACTGGTACGACAGGGCGGGATCGAGCACATTCAGACGGGCCGACCTGCTGGCGAGTTTCGCTCTGTTCGACGACGACCCTGCGCGTATCAACGGGATTGAAGAAGAGTTCTTCAAAGTGACACCTGAACTCATCCGAAAGACAGTTCGCGAATATCTGGGAACAGAAAAACGAACGGTTTTGACGATCGTCCCTGAAGCGGGTGACGAGGCCGAAAACGGGGGGAGGAGTTGACCATGACCAGACTACGACGAATCGCAGCCACTGCTGTCGTGCTCTCTCTCGCACTCCCTTTCTCCGCCCGTGCGGAAAGGGAATTGCCCCCCGAAGGGGGCGAACCGAAGAATTTCTCCCTTCCCGAGGCACACACGTTTTCGATGATCAACGGCCTCCGGGCTACACTCGTTCCGTTCGGCAATGTGCCGAAAGTGTCCGTGGGCGTCATGGTGCGAACCGGGAACGTCGACGAAAAAACAGAAGAGATCTGGCTGGCCGATATTGTGGGGGACATGCTGACCGAAGGGACGATCAGGCGGACTTCGAGTGAGATCGCGCGTGACATCTCGGATATGGGCAGCGAAGTGCGGGTTCGCGTCGGCGCGGACCGTCTCTCGATCTCCACCGACGTCCTTTCCGAGTATGGTCTGGACGCGATGAGGCTTCTCGCCGAAATCCTAACTACGCCGTCATTCCCCGAAGGGGAACTGGAGAGGATCAAGGCGGATAATCTGAGATCGCTGAGCGTCGCCCGAACCCGTGCCCAATCGCTTGCGAACGAGCGCCTGTCGGAAGTGCTTTACGGCGACCATCGCTACGGAACGACCTATCCTACCAAGGAACTGCTGCAGGGTTACACAATCGACCAAGTCAGAGCATTTCATTCGAAACATTTCGGCGCCGCGAGGACCCATGTCTACGTAGTCGGGGATTTCGACACCAAGAGAATGGAGATGATGATTCGCGCCGTTTTCCTGAGCTTCGCCATGGGGCCTCCCCCCTCCGAGCAGATTCCGAACACCTCGAGCGAGCGTGTGCTGCATCTCATCGATCGGCCGGACGCGCCGCAATCAACGATTCGAATCGCCATCTCCGTAGCTGATCCGTCTCACGCCGATTTCATTCCGCTCGAGGTGACCAACACCCTTCTTGGCGGGAGCTTCTCATCCCGAATCATCCAGAACGTCCGTGAAGACAAAGGATATTCTTACTCCCCCTATTCTTCGATCCGGACCCATTATCATGACGCCTACTGGGTTGAATCGGCCGATGTCACAACCGAGCATACGGGAGCAACCATCGGGGAGATCTTCTTCGAAATCGACCGTCTCCGAAATGAAGCCCCGTCGGAGGAAGAACTCAGTAGTGTTCAGAGTTACATGTCCGGTTCGTTCGTGCTGTCGAATTCAAGCCGGTGGGGCATCATGGGCCAGTTGATCTATGCGGATTTTCAGGGTCTTGGCGATGATTTCCTTACCTCCTATGTTGAAAATATCCATGCCGTGAGTGCGGATCAGGTGCGCGACATGGCCCGCCGCTATTTGCATGATGAAAATATGGCGATTGTCGTGGTCGGCGACACGGCGCTCGTTCGTGCTCAGATCGAGCCGTTCGGCAAGATCGTGAACTGAAACGGGGCATCATGCCACCTGTCAGAGATATTGCGAGAGGAAACGGAGATCGCTACGTCTTCGTAACGGCGCTCTGTGCCGTTCTGCTGATCGCGCAGCAGGTCGCCGGGAAGGCGACCAGGGACGCGCTGTTTCTCACGAGCTTTGACATTTCCGCACTTCCGGTGATGCTCGTCGTGGCGGCGTTTCTCTCGATCGGCGCTGTCATTCTCACATCCAGAGCGATGGCTCTCTTTTCGCCGGCCAAGCTCGCTCCGATTTTCTTCGGCGCCAGCGCCGCCCTGCTCCTCGGCGAGTGGGCGGTCTCTTACGTGAATACGCGGATCGCGGCGGTACTGATCTACATCCACATCGCCGTCATCGGATCCATCCTGATTTCCGCTTTCTGGCTCGTAGCGAACGATCGTTTCGACGATCCCCGAAAGGGGAAGCGCCAGATGAGCCGAGTCACTCGGGCGGCCACGATCGGCGGCCTCGCCGGCGGCCTTCTTGCCGAGCGCTTCGGCAGCTATTTCGCGGTGGAGATGATGATTCCCGTACTGGCAGCTTTCCAGGTCGGCTGTGCGATTCTTCTGTTCCGTCTTTCGGCCGGGAAAGGTTCGGAGCGGCCCCCTTCCATTCGAAAGGTCCTCTCGGGAAAAGAAAAACCGGCGAAGACGGAAAGCGGTTTCCGTTTACTCAGCCGGAACAGCTACATCAGGAATCTGGGCAGACTCATTCTTCTTGGAAACTTTGCAGCCGCGCTTCTGGACTTTATCTTCAAGTCCGAAGCTGCACGCGCCTTTCAAAGCGGCGAGGAACTCATGCGTTTCTTCGCCGTGTTCTACACTCTCGTTTCATTCGTAACGCTTATTGTGCAGACCGGATTCGGCTCGCGGTTACTGGGAAGTCTGGAATCGGCAAAAGCCGTCTCCGTTGCAGTTTCATCGCGCCCCACAATTGTCGTTATCGGCGGAGTGATCTTGATTCCGTTTCTGGGACTACCTGTCGCGGCAATCGTCCGGGGCATGGAAGCGGTGTTTCACGGTTCGCTCTTCCGACAGGGCTATGAGCTCCTTTACATGCCGATACTCCCGAGCAAGAAGCGGGCTACCAAACCGATCGTGGATGTCGGCTTCGACAGGATGGGTGACGCTCTGGGGGGCGGAGTCGTACGACTCCTGCTGCTCTTACCAGCCGCTATCGTCAGTCCGATCCTCGCCGTGATCGCCGTTCTGGCGTCCCTGCTCACTCTCCTGCTCGCCCGATCCCTCCAGGCCGGCTTCGTCGTCGCGCTGGAGAAGAGCCTGCTCTCTCAACAGGGTAAGGTCTCAGATGGTATGAAACAGAGTTCTGTCATGCAGACCATGACAGATTTCGATCTCTCCGGTGCAAGCCTGACCATGAGCATGGACGGCATCAGTCTCGACAGCATGACCGCCGGCTTTCCCGCGGTCAGCGAGGTTCCGTTGGAGGGCGCCCCGAAAACCAATGCCGAGGAGATCGGGGAGGGGGTGACTCTTAGAGATCCGCCCGCCACTTCTTTCTCTTCGAAGAGACCCCTCACCTCAGACCGCCTGGTAGCGAAAGCGACCGAGCTTCGGTCGGGTGATCCTCTCCGCATCAAACTTGCGTTGAAAGAAGAGAAGGAGCTGAGCCCGATGCTTGTGCCGTTCGTCATCCCCTTGCTCGCCTGGGATGTCGTGACGAGACAGGCCGGCCGCTCACTTCGAACTGTCGCGGATCAGGCCACCGGCCAGCTACTGGATCACCTGCTCGATCCAGGGGAGGAGTTCGCGATCAAGCGGCAGATCCCGAGGATTCTTTCGTCGTGCACGAGCGATCGTGCCGTCGAAGGCCTGCTCCGCGCACTGAGTGACAAGCGGTTCGAGGTGCGTTACCAGGCCGGCCGCGCGCTTGCCAGGATTCATGAAACCACTCCGGAAATCGTGATCGATCGTCAACGGGTATTCGCCATCGTGGCGAAAGAAGCGAAAGTAGACAAGCGGGTCTGGGAGAGCCACCGTCTTCTCGACCAACCTCAGGAGGGAGAGGACTCCCTGTTCGTCGATGAGGTCCTTCGTAAGCGAACGACCAGAAGCATGGAGCACGTATTTACGATGTTATCTCTCGTACTCCCGCGGGATCTGGTCAAGATCGCATTCCGCGGACTTCACACCGATGACGCTAAGCTCCATGGCACCGCACTCGAGTGGCTCGAGAACGTGCTCCCAATAGAGATCAGGGACAACCTTCGCCCGTTCATCGAGGAGAGCGCGAAGCCCCCGCCCCATGCAGATCGCTCTCGCGAAGAGGTACTGAAAGATCTGCTGCAAATGAACCAGTCGATCGAACTCAATCTGGAGGAGCTTCGGAAGAAATTTGGAGAGGAGAGTTGAGAAATCCGAGCTAAAACCAGTCAACCATCCATGGCCGCGGCCCGCAAAATAGAGCGGTAGCAGCGGCCATCTCGCGCGCACTCCCCGTAAGAAGGCCGGCAACCTCGAGGTCGTCGGCAGCAAGAAAGCCGCTGTAGAGAGACGCAAGCCCCCGCACATCGATCGTCAGCCGGCCGCGCCCACCCGCGCGAACAGTGGCGCGTCCCTTTTCGACGTGAAGCACGAAGCGGCCGTTATTCCATGGGAGCAGATCATCTGTGATATCAAAATGGATCTCACCTTCAACCCCGGTCGAATACCCACGCGCTTCGAGCGCGCCGGCCACGTCGACGATGCGAAGCATCCAATGGGTTCGCCAATCGGTTTTGAGACCGTGCTCTCCGAGGACTATCTCGATCGGCTCTGTCGGCGCGCCACTGAACCAGACGAATTCATTCATACTTCTCTGGTCCGAGAAGAATCCGAGAGCAGTCCGAGCGGCATCCCGTGAGTTGAATACAAGGTCCCGCATCTGCAGTCCGGCCGGCCCGCCATGCTCCTCCTTCGGCACGAAAGCGAAGTAGCCCTCCGTCTTCCCGTTCTTTCCGACAATGCGAAACGCCCGGCTCATCTTCAGCTTTTGCTCGTTGACCCTCAGCCAGAAGAAACCTGTGCGGGCGAGCTGCCCGTTGGTCCGTTTGGCGCGCGCGTCATACGCGGACTTCATGATCGAGGAATCGGCCGGGTCGATCGGCTCTATTTCGAGCCGGTCTTTGATTCGAGGGATCCGATGGAGATCGATCCTGTAGCCGATATGATCGCCTGCGAGCTCATAACCGGCACGGCGATAAAGTGTGTGCGTCGCCGGATAGAGAGAGGCGATGGGAATCTCAGCGTCGTGCAGTTCGTGAAGCGAGCGCTCCATCAGAAAGCGGGCCGCGCCTTTTCCACGCGCGTGAGGGGCCGTCGCCACACCCCGAATCCCCCCCATCGGCACTTGCCGGCCGCCGAACCACTGACCGCACTTCACGATCATCGTCGTGCCGGCCAGCCTGCCGTTCTGAATGGCAGCCCGGAAGCCCTCCGGCTCCTCTCTTCCGAGCCACGTCTCCAGATCCTGCAACTGAAATACCTGCGGGAATGCCTGATCGAGGAGATCGGCGTACGCCCTGATCTCCCCATCCCCGACCGGCGTTCTGTATTCGAAAAAAGAAGTCCGTTTCTTCGGGGTCACGATCGTTCCCCATCACTCCGGCCGGCGATCGATCCGAAAATCTTATCTCCGTCAAACCGGCCGTTCTCGATGAAAACCGACGAAACGCTCTTACCCGCCACAATACTTCCGGCGAGATAGACGCCCGGCACGTTCGACTCGTGTGTCTTTTCATCGATCTCGGGCCGTCCGCTTTCGTCATCTATATGGATACCGATTCTTTCGAAGAGCGACCAATCCGGCTGAAAGCCGATCAGCACATACACTCGATCAGCCGGAAGGGTCTCTTCTCCTGCCGCGCTCCGGATCGTGACCGACCTCCTGTCGATTCGCTCCACCTGCGCCCCCATGCGTACGGCAATCTCCCCGGCACTGATCCGGTTCAGAATGTCCGGCTTGATCCAGTACTTCACGGTCTTCTTGAAATCGGTATAGCGGTGGACGAGTGTCACACGCCCCCCCGACCGGTAAAGGTCGAGCGCCGCCTCGATCCCCGAGTTTTTCCCTCCCACAACAACCACATCCCGCTCGAAACTCCAATGCCCTTCATCATAGACGTGATGGACGTGCGGAAGATCTTCGCCCGGCACGCCAAGACGGTTCTTCTGATCGAAGTAGCCGCTCGCAAGGACCAGATGTTCGCACCCCATGTCGAACTCGCCATCTTCCCCTTCAAACCGGCATACGATTCCATCGTCCGTTCGCGAAGCTCCCAGAAGTTTCGTGTAGGGCCGCACGCGAATCCCTTCTGACCGAACGATCCCCCTGTAATACTTGAGCGCTTCTATCCGTGTCGGCTTTTCTCCCGCACAGGGAAACGGGTGCCCACCGATTTCGAGAAGCTCAGGTGTGGTAAAGAAAACCATATGGGGTGGATAGTGAGCGATCGAGTTGACTACGATTCCGGCATCGATCACCAGCGGATCTATTCCACGCCGTTTTGCCGAAAGGGCGCAGGCGAGGCCGATCGGCCCCGCACCGATGATGATCGTTTCTTCGATTGTCATTTTTGTATTCATGCGGACAATTGTAGAGGCCTCTACGCCAGGCTTCAAGACCGGTGGAGTCCGATTACTTCGTTGTATCTGGCGGCGCCTTTTTCTTGAAGAAACCGCCCAGCAGATCCTCGAGGCCACCACCATTCCCCTCGCCCCCGCCCAGGATCCCTTCGATCGCCTGTTCGAGCTTGCCGTCCTTGCTCCACTCTTCGATCAGCGTACCGAACTGGCCGAGTCCCGAACGCGAAGCCGCTTTGGCGAGGTCATAGCTCACATCCGGTTTCTTTGTGGTCCCGGTCACCAGAAAGTCGAGGACCACCCGCCCCGCACGATCCGTAAAGAGAGAGGAGAGGCTCGATTTACGCTTCAGCTGGTCGGATAGCGCCGGCGACATGGTGGCTGTTATGGCGTAGTCAAGAGTCCCGTCAAACCCGATCGATCCTGAAGCATCCCAATCGGCCGCCTCGCCCGTCATGGTGATCCCGTCAGTTGCGAGCCGCCCGTCTTCAATCCGGAAACCGGAGTAAAACGTCCGGAACTTCTGCTCCTTCAACTCCCTCAGCCCGAGAAAATCGGCCACCGCGTTCAGTGCCTGGAGGTTCTTCAACTCGCCATCGATCGTCTCCGCCTTGCCGTTCGCCCGGAGATTCCGGAGCATCTCCTCTTCTTCGAGACCGCGGCCACTCCACTCGGACTTCATGTTGAATTTGCCGTATAAGACGTTTTTCGCAGGCGTCAGCGCCGACAGAAATTCATTCGCCTCGAGACCGGTAGCATCGATCTTGAATTCATATGAGACATCTTCGGGCAGAGGTCCGTCGATCTGCACTACTACATCCCCTTCGACCCGGCCCTGATAGACTCCCGCCGTCACATTCCCGACATGAATCCGCCCGTCCTGCGTGATTTTAAGATCGCCGCGAGCCCGGGTGAGCTTGATCCTGGTGGCCCATACTGTGGCCGCTCTGACCGGCCCCGTGATCACACCATCTTTCGTTACGAGCTCCGAACGGGCATCGAGAAAGCGTATTTCCCCAAAAACACCCTCTTCCATTATGAGATCCGTTCGGGCTACTCCATCGGCCATATCGAAATCGATCTGTACCCCGGTCAGAATGTTTCCGGCCGTAATAAAGGTATCCGCTCTGATCGTGCCGGTTGCCGTGATGTTTGGCAGAGGGGGCACGATCGGAGCTGGGGGCGGCAGAGTCCCGGCAGTAGCTCCGCCCGTCGCTCCGTTTACGGAAGCCGTATCCGGCAGTACCAGAATCTCGTCCAGGTCGATCACATCTCCCCGCGCATCAATCCTGACCCGCCCCTCCCCCATGGGATCATCCACCCGAAGGGCCAGCTGCAGATGGGATCGGCCGAGAACCGCCGAGAGACTGTCCGCGCGGATCACGTCCCCCATGAATCGGATCGTCCCGTCAACATCCCGGACCGGCAGGGCAAGCGCCGGATGCTCCACGCTCCCGTTTTCGATTATTACGTTTCCGTTCAACGCCACAGACCCGGGGTCATCCGGGTTTCCCGTAAGGTGAAGATCCATGCCCAGCTTGCCGCCGAGCGAGACTCCTTCAGGAGTGAGGCCGATCCGCTCGATCAGGTCCAGGTCGAGCTTCCCCCTGAGTTCGAGATCGCTTTCAGGGTGATCACCCTGATCGATCGTCCCATGTAAACGAAGCGACTCGCCTCCGATCTCGAATGAGAGATCTTCGAAACCGATACTCTTTTCGGTCAGTTCAATCCGGCCTTCGAGATTCTCGATTCCTTCGGCGATATTTATGTTCCCGATCGAAACGCCCCCCAGATCGAGCTGAATCTGATATCGGGGAGGCGCCTCGCCGGCCAGCGTGAGGTCCCCCGCAAACGAAACCGGACCCTCTCCCCGAAGACCCTTCGCCCCCGGAGAACCCTCCCCGGCGAGCGACAGTAGATCCGACACTTCCAGGTCCGGCGCGGAGAAGGTGATCTCTCCCGCCGGCGGCCCTTCGAAACCGCGCAGCTCCCCCTGAGCCACGAGTGACAGGTCGCCGATCGTAATAGTGACGTTTTCGAGCTTCGTCGTTTCCTCTGCAGGGTGAATCGTCAGATCATATTCGGCGAGAATCAACTTGATTCCAGAATCAATCCCGAGCGCGGCAAATTCGGTACTCTGCACTTCGTGGAAATCAGCGCGACCCTTGGCGGAAAGACGCTCTCCCCCCCGCTCGATATCGAGTGATGTCTTCATGTCGAGGGAACCGATCGTTAACTCTGACCCTTTGTGGGGATCGATAATACGAACTGATGCGTCACGGAGCTCGGCAAGGGACAACAGCAATGCAAAGTCGGCAGCCGCCGGCCCCGGAGCAGCCTGTCCGTCATCGTCCACCGGCTCACCTGGAAGAATCAGTTTTCCCTTTTCGCCTTTTACCAGAGTGAGTTCGAGCCCTTGCAGCAAGGCGTGACTGATTTCGATCCGCCTCGACAGGAGCGGAAGAATGCGAAGGGAAATGCTCCCGGTCTCGAGAACAGCCAGGGGATCAAATTCACTCCCCGCCGGATTCTCGAGTGAGAGATCACTGATCTTCGCCCCGATCGGGTAGAGAGAAGGCTCCACACTCCCGATCTTGAGTTCCAGGCCGAGGGCATCCCCCACCTGGGCGGTCAGGTACTCTCGAATCTTGTCGGGCGGCGCGAAAAGCCGCAGGGCGCCGTATAGGGCACCGACAGCGACGATCGCGACGAGAATCAGTACGATCAGAAATCTACGCAAAGTGCACTCTCCCAATAGCGGCTGCCACGTGCCTCGCCCCCCATCAATCTCTCCCTCTCCCTGATCTCTTGTCAAGTCGAAGGGAATCAGGAAGAATGAGGCGGAATCAGGTTGCCGGAAAGGGGCGGGTCTTGACGACAAAGAAAAGTGGAACGCCGTCGGTTTTCATCGGGCGCCCGGATCCGACCCTCCTCCTTTCACGCTTCCCCGGCCGATCGGTTCTCGCCTTCGATTCAGAGACCGCCCAGACAGGAAGGAATGGATGAGCGATCCCACGTTCCGCCCCTTTGATGATTATAGAGAGTATCCACCAAATGAGATGATCCGCCGTGCGCTGGAGTTTGAAGAAGACATCAGACGGAGAAGGACTGTCAGAGAGTTTTCTCCTCGCGCCGTCCCCAGGGAACTGATCGAAAGCTGCATACGATCGGCGGCGTCGGCGCCGTCAGGAGCCAACCGGCAGCCATGGCACTTTGTCGCCGTGAACGATCGCGCGACCAAGAAGAGGATTAGGGTGGAGGCGGAAAAGGAGGAGGAGGCTTTCTACGGGGGGAAAGCTCCGGAGGAATGGCTGAAAGCACTCCACCCTTTCGGAACGGACGCGCACAAACCATTTCTTGAAACCGCTCCCTGGTTGATCGGGATCTTCGCAGAGAGTTACGAACCGGGAGAAGACGGGAGCCGCACCAAGAACTACTATGTCACCGAATCGGTGGGCATCGCCACCGGCCTCCTGATCGCCGCCGTTCATCGAGCAGGGCTCGCGTCGCTCACACACACGCCGAGCCCGATGAAATTTCTGAACCGGATTCTTGGTCGGCCGGAGAACGAACGGCCGTTCCTCGTTCTCGTTGTCGGATATCCGGATGAACAGACACGTCTGCCAGTGATCAGAAGAAAACGGTTTGATGAAATCGCCACTTTCGTTGAGGGGCGATCGGACAGGGAGTAACCGGCCATGCGCATTCTGATTCTCGGAGGCACTAAGTATCTCGGACGGGCGATCGTAGAGGCCGCCCAGGTCGGTTCCCATGAGCTGACGCTCTTTAACAGGGGCGAAACCGATCCGGGCCTCTTCCCCGACATCGAGACGATCAAGGGGAATCGAGACGGTGAACTCGACCGGCTCAGCGGCCGCCGGTGGGATGCCGTGATCGACACATGCGGTTACGTGCCGCGCATTGTGGGAGTATCGGCGAGTGCGCTCCGCGACTCGGTGGACCGTTACGTTTTTGTTTCGACAATCTCAGTCTATGGTGATGTCAGCCGGCCAGGTGTGGACGAGAATGCTCCGGTCGGAAAGATCGACGACGAGTCGATCGAGGACATCGACGAAAAGACGTACGGTCCTTTGAAGGCGCTTTCCGAGCAGCAGGTCGTCGACACTTTCGGCGAGCGCGCCCTTATTGTTCGCCCGGGGCTCATTGTGGGCCCCCACGATCCGACCGACCGCTTTACGTACTGGCCGCACCGCATGAAAAAAGGTGGCGATTTTCTCGCGCCCGGTCGCCCGGAACGGTTGAATCAGTTTATCGATGTTCGTGACCTGGCGGAATGGACCGTGCGGCTCATCGAGAATGAGGTATCAGGCGTATTCAACGCAACCGGACCGGCGAAGCCGGTCACCATGCTTGATCTGTTAGAGTCGTGCCGGATCACTTCGGGAAGCGACGGCACCCCGGTCTGGGTGGACGAGACGTTTCTGCTCGATCACGAGGTCGCCCCGTGGAGCGATCTCCCTCTCTGGCTGCCCGAATCGAATCCGGAGTATGGCGGCTTTCATCAGATATCAATCGAACGCGCCGTCGCAAATGATCTCACATTCCGGCAACTGGACGAAACAATTCGCGCTACACTCGAGTGGGCACAAAGCCGGCCCGCTGAATACGAGTGGAAAGCGGGACTCCAGGCGGAAAGAGAAACCGCTCTTCTCCAATTATGGAGGTAATCATGATTCGTCGAACGAAAATCGTGGCGACCATCGGGCCGGCCACGTTTGCCCCCGAAGCACTGGAAGAGCTGATCAAGGCCGGCATGAATATAGCTCGACTCAATCTCTCCCACGGCGACCACGAATCTCACCGAAAGACGATTCGCTCCGTTCGTGAGATCGCGAAGCGCCTCGGCCGTCCCGTCGGGATCCTGCTCGACCTGGCAGGCCCCAAGATCCGCACGGGTCCGATGGCGGAGGGGATTGTTCAGCTCAGAGAAGGCGATCCGTTCACGCTCACCACGCGCGATGTGCCGGGGAACAATCGGGAGACGTCGCTGACGTACAAACATCTTCCGAGAGACGTAAAGGTGGGGGACACTCTTTATCTCGCCGATGCCGCACTCCGACTTCGGGTCACTCGTGTGACCAAAGAAGATGTTTCCACGGTTGTGGAAGTGGGCGGTCCCCTCGGTTCGCGCAAAGGAATAAACCTGCCCGGTCGATCGATCAGCGCGCCGATCCTGAGCGACAAGGATCGCGCCGATCTCGAGTTCGGCCTGTCCGAGGAAGTTGACTACGTAGCCCTTTCGTTCGTCCGTAATGCGGAGGATGTGCGAATCGCAAGGCGGGTGATCTCCATGTCCGGACGGGTGGTGCCGATCATTGCCAAGATTGAGAAGCACGAAGCGCTCGATACAATCGACGAAATTCTGACAGTGGTTGACGGATTGATGGTCGCCCGAGGCGACCTGGGCGTCGAGATTCCTCTCGAACAGGTTCCCCGTGCCCAGAAGATGTTGATCGAGAAAGCCAATCACCTGGGCAAACCTGTGATCACGGCGACACAGATGCTGAAGTCGATGGTAGACAACCCCCGTCCCACACGGGCGGAGACGAGCGATGTGGCGAACGCCATCCTGGACGGGACCGACGCCGTCATGCTTTCCGAGGAGACCGCCGAAGGAAAGTATCCGGCCGAGTCGGTGAGGATCATGTGCAAGATCGCCCGGGAGACGGAGAAGATTTTTCCGTTCGACGCCTGGACGTTCCGGTTCGGCACCCATCCTTCTCTCAAGGTCTATGAGGCTGTGGCGCATGCTGCTACAAGACTGGCCGACACGGTTGGAGCAGGCGCGATCGTCACCTGCACACAGTCGGGTAGCACGACTCGGCTCGTTTCGAAGTACAGGCCGAAGCAGCCGATCCTCGCGATGACGCCGAGTAAACGGACCTTCTCCAGGTTGCCGCTTATCTGGGGTGCCGTTCCGATTCTGATGGATTCGTCCGATCTCGACGGGATCGAATCGCAGGCCATCCGCCTCGCCAGAGAAAGCGGCTTCGTGAAAAACGGTGACTTTCTGGTGATTACCGTCGGGCTCCCATTGAATGTGCCGGGCACGACCAACCTGATCAAGGTGGCCCGAGTGGAAGAGAAGACTTGATCAAAGGATCGGTTCAGCGCGCCCTGCCGTTCCTGGCGACCGGCCTCGGCATCCGGTTACTCTTTCTGTTTCTCGCCAGCGACATCGAGCCGCATGCCGATGAGTCGAACTACATCTACCTGGCACTTTGCTTGAACCGATTTTCCATTCTGATCGATTGCTACAACTTCCTCTGGCCCCCCGGGTACCCGGCCTACTTGGCCTTCTTTCTCGATCGATTCGGTGTGGACGGGATCTTCGCGGCCAAACTCGTACAGGTTGCCCTCTCAGGAGTCGTGGGTCTCTCCATCTATTTGTTTGGCCTTCAGATATATCACCCTCGCGCCGCACGGACGGCCGGCTGGATCTGGGCTTTCTACCTGCCCCTTGTCGGATTCACTCATTATCTGTGGCCCGAAACTATCTTTCTCGCACTCTTCCTGCCCGGCCTGCTCCTCCTGATCAAGGCGCTCGGCCATGAAACGACGACCGGCAAAACAGACCGTCTCCTCTTGCTCGCGGGGCTCCTGCTCGGCTTCTCCCTCTACTTCAAAGAGGTCGCTCTATATCTGATTCTCCTGCTATCCTGCCTGATCTTTCTTAAAGTGCGAGGCTCTCTGTCGAACCGGGGTCGACCCGCAGTTACCTTTCTGCTCGCCGCCATAGTCGCGATCCTCCCCTGGACGCTCCGGAACTATGAAGTGTACAAACAGGTTGCGCCGGTAGGAGCTACATTGGGTGTGAATCTGTACTTGGGTATGAACAGCAAGTATAAGAATCTAGATTACCCCACTTCTCTCAGAACGGATGCAGCGGAGGCGAACGGGAGGGTCCGTGATCTTCTGGTCGGTGACGCGCCGGCTGGATGGGATCGGGCGCAAATGGGAAATGTGGTCGAGCGATCCCGCAAGAGCACAGCGACAGCCCTTCGCTTTGCCCGTGAAAACCTTCCTTTTGTATTGCGATCCCGGGTCAAACAAATAGCGGATTTTGTTTCACCGGTTTCATTTTTCGTGCGCCACTTCGCTCTGGAAAAATATGGAGGCATTCTATCCGCACCTGTAGTCACACGGTCATTGGTCTACTTGGCCGTACTCATGACCATCTCAGTCACCGCTCTCAGTACGGCCGGCTTCTTCCGGATCCCCTCTCACCCGACACGCATGGTGCTTGCCGTCGTAATTGTCTATTTTCTCGCTGTGATTGCCCCTCTCGGCGGATTGTCCCGTTATCGGATTCCCATCGAACCGCTGCTGATCTTATTGGCAGGGGGCGCCCTCTCGCGGGCGACTATCTCGAATTCTCTCCCTCCCGTGCGGTGGGGGCCGGTCGCCGCAATCCTGGCGGCACTTCTACTGCTCTGGGCAATCAACGCCGCCGAAGTAGTCTCTTATCTGTCGAGAATCGGGTGAGGAGATGAAACGATCGGTTTCACGCAGATGGTACTGGCCCGCAATTCTCGCATGCGTCGTCGTCCTGGAAATCGGTTTTTTAATCATCGGCCACCAGACCGACAGCAAACTCCATGGTATTCTGAAAGCGGGAAGTCCGAGTGAGCAGGTTCATGCCATGTTCGTGCTCGCCGGGCGGGGAGAGTGGTCCGAAACGAAGCGGTCGACGAAACAACTGCTCGAATCTGAGGAGAGTCTGCTACGGGAGTGGACAATGGTAACCAGCTATGCCGGAACCGGTGACGCCCATCTTCAAAGGGAGATGCTCGAACGAGCGGGCCGTGACCACGGTACAGTCCGGGCCAGGTTCTTCCATGATCACCGAGTCGGACGATTCAAGTGGATCACGATTGCATCTCTTTCGGAGTATCTGGCTGCCGTGGAGGAGATTGAATAACTGATGACTTCAAGGACTGCCATCGGGGCGTTTCTCGCCTTCGCTCTCTTCTTCTCATCCTGCGGGCATGAGAAGACGGCCGGCAGGCCTAGTGTTCTTCTTATCACGCTCGACACGACCCGTGCGGATCATTTGGGATGCTATGGCTACGCAAAGAACACCTCCTCGCACATTGACGGGATCGCCGCTTCGGGTGTGCTCTTCGAGAATGCGTTTTCCACATCGGGGATTACTCCGGTGGCACACGCTTCCATACTGACCGGCCTCTACCCCCATCATCACGGATTACGAATCATGTTCGGCTCGACCGGGTATGAGCTTCCTGATTCCTGCGAAACGCTGGCGGAGATCTTCCGTGAGAATGGCTGGCGAACAGGCGCGTTCGTAAGCGCCTATCCGGCTTCCGAACAGTTCGGCCTGCAACAGGGATTCGAGACTTTCGATTCCGGCATGTCCGACGAGATGATGACTCGCGAGCGGGAAGGCCAGATGCCGGTCGACGGAATCTGGCTCGACAAGTCCGAGGCTACGGCTCAGCGCCGGGCCGACGCCACGACCGATCTCGCTCTCTCCTGGCTGGACGACTCCGACGATCCGTTTTTTCTGTGGGTCCATTACTTCGACCCCCACGATCCGTCCCTCGTTCCGCCGGCCGAATTTCTTTCCCGATTCAATCTGGATCAAAAGCCTCCGTCACCCCGCGTGGTCGTCTACGATCCTGAAATCACATTCATGGATGAACAGATCGGTCGCATTTTGACCCGGATCGAAGGAGACGATCGCCTGGCCAACACAGCCATCGTCATCATCGCCGATCATGGCCAGGGGCTGGGCGATCACGACTGGTTTCAGCATCGTCTCCTCTACCAGGAGCAGATCCATATCCCCTTCATCGTTCGTCTCCCGGGTGGTCCGGAAGGTGTGCGAAAGGAGTCGATGGTCCGAAACGTGGACCTCTTCCCCACACTCCTCGAGTGGACCGGTCTTGCCCATCGGAACACGATCGATGGGAAGAGCCTTCTAGCCCGGATCCGGCAGTCGCTCCCTATCGGCGAAGCGCACACCGAGTTCGCCTACGCGGAGGCGCTTAACACGCTCGACGCTTACGCCAATCGGCGGCTTGCCGAGCACCAGAGGGATCTGCTCTTCTGCGTGACCGACGGCGACTGGAAGCTGATCCATCACCAGGGGACCCCGGCAAACAGCGAGCTCTACCGCCTCTCGACTGATACGAAGGAGCTGGTCAATCTGGCGGAATCCGAGCCGGGCGAGCGGGACCGGCTTCTCGATGTGCTTCGCGGGATGGGCGTCATGAATATCGAGTCCGGCGACCCGAAGTTCGAAATCGACGAGGAAAAAAGGCGAAAACTCAACTCTCTCGGATACATCGGCGGCTGAGGCCGCGCCACCTTGACAAAAGGGTCAGAATCGCTTAATTCTAAGCGTCTGCTTCGGTTCAAAGAGAGTACGCTGTACCAGAAAACATTCGATTTTTTATCTGGACGAGGGAGGAAACCAAGAGCGATATCAAATCCATGCGCAGGCCGGTCGTCGGCATTGAGGCACCCGATTTCAACCTGCCGGCCTATTCCAAGGGCGAATTCAAAGACATCAAGCTCTCGGACTACAGGGGGAAATGGGTCTGCCTGATGTTCTACCCGAATGACTTCACCTTTGTCTGCCCCACCGAAATGCTCAGCTATTCGAGTGCCATCGGCCAGTTCACCGAACTGGACTGCCAGGTCATCGGCATCTCGATCGATTCCCATCATACCCACAAAGCCTGGGTCGAAACGGCCAAGGGAGATGGCAGGCTCGGCGGCAGCCTCGAGTTCCCACTGGCGGCCGATCTGAAAAAGACCGCAACGGAACCGTTCGGCATTCTTGAAGAAGCGACCGATGTCGCTCCGCGCGGCCTGTTCCAGATCAATCCGGAAGGCATGGTGATGCATGCCACGATCAACTACGATCCGGTCGGCCGTTCCGCTGATGAGGCCCTTCGCACACTAAGCGCTTTCCAGTACGTCGCCTCGCACGATGGCGAGGTCTGCCCTGCCGGGTGGACTGTTGGTGCGCTCGCGACGAGCATGGTCTCCGCAGTCTGTCAGGGAACGCTCAACAGACTCGCCTCATCGATGACCGACGAAATTGTATCGCTACATGCCCGGCAGAATTCCCAGCGCTCCTGGCGCATGCGACACTGTGACTGTGGCCGGTAGTAGTGGCGGCCGAGCGGGCTGGTGAACTGGTCGAATGTGAGATTGCCGTTTGAACCGACACACTCAAAAGTCGTCGGATCAACGTCGATGAACTGTGCCCCCCAGTAGAGGCCGAGCAAGGGATAGTCAGTCAGGAGAACAGACTGATCGTTCTGCTCCTTGGGACAGTCGGGATCACCCGGACCGGCACCATCCGCACATTCATAGATCGCTTTGAACTTCCCGGTACTTGCGTCAATCTCGTCCGGTTCCGCCAGCACTTTCCACCAGACATCGTCCAACTCGAACTCATGAACAATATTAGGATACGATTTGTACTCATACCCGAACCGGCACGAAATATACTCCTCTCCAAGTCCGGCGATCACATGCCCCATCTCGTGAAAGGCGACGTCCACAAAAAGATCGGTCGAGGCGCCGGCCCAGGGAAGCGTTACAATGGCCAGCTTCGCGTCCGGGTAGGCCGCCCCACCGTAGGCCGGGCAGTTCGCAATCATGACAAACAGGTCGACCTCGTCCGAGTCGATAATCCTGTCCACTGCTTCATAGATCAACTCATAGTCGGGGACTGCGATGTATCCATGATAGGTCTGGTCGGCGTTTTCATCTTCGGCCCACCCGTATAGTCCGAAATAGGTATCGCGGACGAACGAATCATCCGTCGGCGCGGTGGCCGTATCAGCGATTCCCGCTACGTAGTCCGAGCAGTTCGTAATCCCCGACTCGATAGACTTGGTGGTGACGAGATAGATATTGATCTGATCGATCTTACTCTTGAACGGCTCTGTCCCCATCATGGTCTCTACAATCGGTCCGACCCAGCCTTGATAATCAGCCGCTTCATCCTCCGTAAATCCATCTCCGAGAAATACGATATTGAATCGATCCTTCGGATCACCTGAGGAGTAAATCGTTTCGTAGATGTGGGCGTCCAGGGAGGTCGGTATGATGACCGGCTCCCGTCTCCCCTGCCAACCGAATCGTTTAGACCATTCCCGGTACTCCCTCAGCAGGCGGACAACATCATCGATATCCGGAATTCCTGAGAAGCGGAGTCGTTCCGGCGGATCGGGGAGAAGTCCCTCGCGTGAGGGGATTCCCTGGGAACCGATATGTTTGACTCCCAATGCGACCCGACTGCCGGGACCGGGAGGAAAGACGTGATCGTACCGAGGGCGGGGCGGACGGCCGGGCCGCCTTCGAAAAACCTCGAAACGGGAAAACGAAATCACATGGGCGTTCTCCGGAATCGGCAAGCGAAGTAGTCGCGTGTCGAGAGTCGCCGGCGGCGGCCTTCCCATGAGGACGCCCGCCTCATCGTGACGGTCGAGAAACCCTGTAGCCGTGCCGTCATATCCGTAGCTGTCCAGAATCTCCCCTTCTGCATCGTGAATATGAACGACATATTCCGACGCGCCGGGAGGAAATGTGCTGAAATTGGCCGGCGTGATCCTGGGCGGCCGAAGCCCGCGGATCGGCCTTCTACGATCCGCCTCTGAAATCGCTCTTACATAGACTGAATCCGCCGTGAAATCAGCGAGCAACTGAACCGACGGGGGCAGGTCGCGTGAACTGTCACTGCAGCCGGCCAACAACAGGACCATAACGGCCGCAGCCACTACCGGACTCGGCCTCATTTGCACTATCATGAATCCACTCCTCATTCTTCGATCCGGCCGCGCTGGTCAGCGCCGGATCTCCTCTGCCCCTCTCATCCGGCGCGCCAGATTCCGCAGCCTGATCGTGCTGTCTGACATTTTGGGCTGGAGCCGCGAGCGCACTACCCGAGTATCCTCGACGTACATCCCTTTGAATCGCAGCATGACCAGATGATAGGCGCATGCGAAGTCGGGAACGCGATGAACGTCATTGTTTCCGGGGATGTTTCCGATGGACACAGGACAGATCGAACAGGAAGCGAGATGTTCGCATTCGCCGCATTTCCCATACGATGAATACTTGTCCTGCTTGTTGTGAAAAATCTCAGCCTGTTCGACCGCTTCCGGAAACGCGGCGTAGCGCTCGCGAAACCGCTCGTCCTGAATGTCGCCCATCCGGAGCGACTCCAGTTTCTCCCTTAAGAATCGGCGGGAAAGAGACTGAAAGGAATCAGCAAAGAGCGCGCAGCCGTGTACCTGGCCGTCCACATCGACAGTGGGCGTCTCCCCTCTCATGACTCCGCACATCGAAATCTTGTCTATCCCCTTCGAGGAATTGATTCCGCCCCGGAATGGGGTAAAGGGTGTTTCGCCTGTCCGGCGATGGTGCGTGATACTCGTTTCGAGAATCCTGCCGAATTGCTCATCCAGATCCCATATCGATTCCATTTTCCAGTTCGGATGATGACTGATCGACGGAGAGACTGAAATGGATGTGACATTCTTGCTCAGGAAGTAATCGATCGAATCCGCAAGATAGGGAATAGTTTCCGGCGTGAGAGTCGACGACACGACGACTCTCTTTCGAAAGAAGCTCGGCGACGCGGCCGCAATCGTGTCGAGAACACGATCGAGCTTCTCATATGTCCCTTTGCCCCTATGAATCTGGGCCTCTCGGACTCCATCGAAGCTGATCTGCGTCTTGAAGTCGTGCTGAATCAGAAAATCGATAGATTCCTCGGTCAAAAGAGTGCCGTTCGTAATGATGCCGAATCTGACCTGCTTCTCCTCACCCCGCATCTCTTCAACGTAGCGAACGCCTCTTTCCATGAGAGGGAATTCGAGAAGCGGTTCCCCGCCATAGAAAGTGAACTTGATCAATTTCTGCTCACTCGCAAGCGCGAGATCGAGGGCCCCGCGGAGTGTTTCCCACTCCATGGTGCCCGCTTTCTTATCATCCTGATAACAGTAGCCGCAGCGCAGGTTGCACTGCGACGTCAGCACAAGCACCAGCCGTTTGATCGATTCCGGCCGGGGGGGCGAAACTGTCGTAGTCATCGAAGTCGCTCCAGTTTCCGGGGATGGTTGCGACATGCTCTACGCCCTCTCTTCCGTTTCGCCCGAGCTGTCAGACGTCAGAGGCGGGGGACAGCCACCGTACCAGCGTACCGTCCCACTGCTTGCAGTTCGCGTATATGTCGGTGGCGGGCACCCTCCGTACCAGCGTACCGTCCCACCTTCCTCGGTGCTCGACGCGGTTTCGATAACGGCTGAATCTCCGGCACCGCACAGAATCTCCCGGATATCCGCGGCCCACTCGATCAGTTCGGTCAAAGCAGCGCAAAGATCTTTCACGCTGACCTTATCGGTTGTCTTGTCCGCCATTTGGATTTCCTTTCTACCAGCGTTACCGCTGGCCGTGTTGGTGAACCTTCTAGTAGAGCCCGTTTTCCCCTTCGAGAACCCAGATATCTCCTCGAAAAGAACCTCGTGAGAAAGCCAGGACTCGCCCGTCGGGACTGATATCAAAAACCGGAACTGTTCCGACACCGCCAATTCTGACTGCGAGCCCGTCCACAATTACTTCTCCCGTCGCCGGGGAGATCGTACTCAGTATCATGTCCCCCCCACTCTGCGACCCAATCACAACCAGATTCCCGGTCGAGCCGTCCCACCTGATTCTATGTGCACCGGTATCACTCGCCAGATGTTGTGGCGACTCGTGCCCGTCAACCGGCACAATCCAGATCTCGGCGCCTGATGTTTCATCCGCTATGAACGCCAGCCGGTTTCCTCCGGGCAACCAGGCGAGACTCTTGATGTCCGATCGGAATGACGTGATTCTCCTCGGTGGGCCGCTTCTCTTTCCTCGATCGATCGGCACCACCCAGACCTGCGATCCCCCCTCTCCTTCGGACAGGAAAGCGAGCTGTGTTCCGTCGGGCGACCAGGCCGGCTGAGTATCAGGCGCCGGATGATCCGTAATCTGGTTTGGCTGTCCCCCGCTTACGGCTGTGATCCAGATATCACGGTTGTCTTCCAGAATCCGGTAGTAGGCGATCCAGTCACCGTCAGGCGAAAAGGCAGGGTGAGACGTCCGCCCCGATTGCTCGGTCAGGCGGCCCGGCTCACCCACCGGCACGCCGTCTTCGAGCCTAAGAACCCATAGATCGTAGTTTCCCCCCCAGCGATTCGAATTGAAAACTACGGCGCTCCCGTCCGGCGCGAGCGCCGGCATGTTGTCGTCCCTCTCACCCGGGATCCTCGTCTCTATTCCGGTTATACGGTCAAATAGTATGAGATTGTTACCCGCGATCCTTGTAGAGTAGGCGAGCTTCTTTCCATCGGCGCCCGGGCTCGGCGCAGTCTCACGACCGCCCATGGTCACTCGCTCCAGATCCTCACCGGAAATGGCCACGCGCCAGATCCCGAGAGCTCCCCCCCGTTCACTGGAAAAATAAATGAAGTCGCTTGATGGTGACCACGCGGGCGATCCATCGAGTCTTCCTTCGTGTGTTAACTGTCGAGGCTCACCACCTCGAGAGGGGACGAGCCAGAGGTTGTCCTGCCCGGAATAGCAGATCTGAGTACCATCCGGAGACCAGGAGGGATCCCGGTGTTCCCAGACCCCATCCCCGTCGCGAGTTAAAATGACTGCATCGGAGGGATCGTCAAACGTGGCAACGCCGATTCGTTTCACCCCTTCTTCGTTCGCGCGCACAAATGCAATTCGCGCGCCGTCCGGCGAAATGTCCGGCATCGCAGCATCTTCGAAGATCAGTGTCGCTCCTCCCCCCATTTGCCCCACTTTCCAGATCGCGGATTTCCCCGTCCGAGTCGAGGAGAAAGCGATCGCGCTTCCATCCGGGTACCAGTCCGGGTCGCTGTCCGAAGCCGGGTCATTGGTGAGCCGAAGGGGCGTCCCCCCCCGCACGTCGACCACATAAATATCCTCGTTACCCGATCGCTTGGAAGTAAACGCGATCCGTCCTCCGTCCGGCGAGAGCGCCGGGTCCCCCTCCCACGCTTCCGAACTGGTGATCTGAAGCGGGTGACCGATCGGCAGAGGGTATTCGTTCGACCGGAATACGATCCAGATCACAAAAACGATAAGAGCTCCCACCAGCGCGCCGGCGAGATTGCGGAATCGGTTCGTCCGTGCCGGCAGTGCTTGTCGGGAGGTAACATCGGCCAGCTCTCCGGGATGAGATTGTGAATAGTCCTCAAAATCCAACTTGCGCCGGAGTGTGCGGAGATCGACCAGCAGGTCAGATGCGGTCTGGTAGCGTTCATCAGCAGATTTGGCGAGCGCTTTTCTGATAATCCGCTCGAGTGTCGCTGGAATTTCATATGTGAATTTTCTGATGGGGAGCGGTTCACGATGAAGGATCGCGTCGATCAGACCGCCACTCTCGCCGGCGGAGAATGCGGGCGATCCGGTACACATTTCGTACATCACCGCACCGAGAGAAAAGAGGTCTGACCTTTGGTCGAGCGGTCTTCCCTGCGCCTGTTCCGGAGACATGTATCTCGGGGTTCCTACAATGGCACCGCTCGCCGTCAAACTCTCAGGATCGGTGGATGCACTTTGCGAGATATCAGGGTCGACGATGTGCCGGGCCACACCGAAGTCGGTAACGACCGCCCGTCCTTCAGGTGTGATCAGAATGTTTCTGGGGTTGATGTCCCTGTGCAGCAGATTGTGACGGTGGGATTCACGAAGCGCCTCGGCTACCCCCTCACTGCACCGGATCACTTCCCTTAGGGGGAGACGTCCCTTCTGAGACAGGTGACTTTCCAGGTTCTTTCCCCGAACCAGCTCCAGCGCCAGCCAGGGGAGGCCCTCATGCTGGAAGGCATCGAGAACGGAGACGATGTTAGGGTGGCTTAATCGGGATGTGGCTCGCGCCTCTCGAAGAAAGCGGCGCCGATGGTCAGGCTCGACGGCATACTCGTGCCATGGACATTTGAGGGCTACCTCCCGCCCGAGTTCCAGGTCCTTTGCCAGGAAGACGACCCCCATGCCTCCATGGCCGATCTCTTCCAGGACTTCGTAACGATGGATCCTGTCACCAGGCCGGGCAGGCGGCTCCCTATCCTGACGGTGGACTCTCGCCATTGGCAGGTACGCCCCTTACCTGATCAATCATACCAACGACGCGGGTCGGATCTCTAAAAAAAATCGCCCCTCATAACCAGGAGCGAGTCGGCCGACTGAAACCAAGGGATAACCCTTGCCAGACAAAGAAAAACCCCGGCCACTTAGAGTACGTCGCCGGGGTCGAGGCGGATCGACTTCTCCCCAGCCGGACGAACCGAGGGGGAGGAGGCTGCAAAGGGGATGAAACGCAGCCCGGCTTTCGATCAACGCCTCATGTATTCGATCGATCTATTGCGCCTTAAGTGTACATGCCTCCTGCTCCCGCAGTCAAGAGACGAGAGCGACTGTGAGACTGGCGAACAGATAACAGTGTAGTTGTCGTCGTCAATTGACGACGGTGATTTTTCTCGAGATATTGCGATCGAAGACGCTTCCCTTCAGCATGTATATGCCCGCAGCCACCCGTTTTCCGCGGTTATCCCGAAGATCCCACTCGAATCCGGAGGATTCGGCGAGTGCCGCATCGTTGAAACTCCGTACCAATCTTCCCCGAAGGTCGTAGACGCGGGCATTCCGGAGAACTGTTCGTTCACGGCCGGCGTTGGCGGAGAACGACGCTCTCGTCCGGGCGGGATTCGGAGCGCTTCGGAGTTCCCATGCCGCGCCTCCGACCAATCCCTCCCCCAAAACCGGCGAATCGAATGCCACACCGGTAGGATCGTCAGAAAAGTAGCTCTGTACAAGATCAGTCACCTGCTGTCCGCCTATCATCCCTCCGGCGATATACATGCGGTCACCGCATGTAGGGAATCCTCGATGGTCCATGGTGGGCGTCTCTTTGTCGGCGACCTGCCTTCTCTTGTTTGTCGATGGAAAGTAGTACCACATCTGGCCGGTCGGTTCGGAAGGCTGACCGTTAAAGCCGATCCCGTCGAAATTGTAAGCATTATCGCTCCCGCCTGCGAAGAGCAAAGACGTCGTGTCCCCGGGTACGTTACCGCTGGCCATTCGATAGAGCGATTCCCCGGGATGCTTCCCCGACACCGCCCAGGTGACCGAGAGCGGATCGTTCGGATCGATCAACCCTCGATGGACATTCTCTCGCATCAGAAAGTTGCCCCTCACACCATCTACATAGATAAACCAGTTCCCCACTATGCCGCCCGCACCGCCGAACGTTCCCCCGATCGGGAAAGGGGTCGCCTGCGCCCATGTATCCATGGCGGGGTCATACACCTGTGTGTTCGAAACCACTGTAGTCTGGGACCATCCGCTCACCAGATAGATCAACGAGTCACGCCAGACCCCGCCTACCATGTCATCAACTGGCACAGGAATCGGCGAACCGGATGACCATGTATTGGTGGCCGGATCGTAAATATCAACGGCACCCCATGTGGTTTCCGACTGATCACTCGCAACGGAGTAGCCTCCGAACAGATAAACTTTGCTGCCGAATGAAAAAGCGAGAGCCGCGATTCGCCCGACCGAGCCGGGCACATCAGGTAGCGCCTGCCACGTATCTGTCGTCGTATTCAATCGCCAGGCATGGCGTGTGATTCCGGACCAGGCTTTTGTAGTGTCGATTCCCATGAAGGAATAGACGTAACAGGTGTCACCGAATGAATGAGTAGTAATAGCATTGTTCGCCAGCGGCTCCGGAAGAGGAGCGTGCGTAATCCAATCGGCGGAAAACGCCCAATCAGCGACGATGGAGAGAGAGAAGAATGCGAAGAAAATGGGACAAAACCGCCATTTCAGCGGACGCCGGGGGTTCCACATAGTCGATCCTTTCGACAGTGATGTTCATGGGAAACGCCTGTTTATTCTATCACAAATCAGGTTCTGTTGCCGGACGGCCCGGTTTCCGATAGCCTGCAGCCATGCGAGATCAAACCCGCGCCTATCTTTTCGCCGTGGCCAGTATTCTTTGTTGGTCCACGGTCGCAACCGTGTTCAAGCTGACGCTTCGTGGGACCGACCCTCTCTCTCTGCTGTTCGGGGCGTCACTCAGCGCCGCTATTTTTTTCTGGCTGGCTCGAGCGGTACGTCGGTGGATCAGGAGAGGTCAGCGGATCGCCCCGAGACCTCCGCTCGATCGTTCGCTCCGCCGATCCGCCCTGAACGGCCTGCTGAATCCCTTCCTCTACTACGTCGTACTCTTCCGAGCTTACGACATTCTGCCGGCTCAGGAAGCGCAGCCTCTGAATTACACATGGCCGATCGTTCTCGTGCTTCTATCAGCACCTTTTCTGGGTCAAGCGCTCCGTCTGCCCGATCTGGCCGGCCTTTCCATCAGCTTCGTCGGAGTAGCGGTCATCGCACTCCGCGGCAACCTGATGGGAGCGACGTTTTCCAATCCGTTGGGAGTAGGTCTGGCGCTCGGTAGCTCCGTCATATGGGCGGCCTTCTGGATCCGGAATCTGCGCGATGATCGGGATGCGCTCGAAAAACTATCTCTCGGCGCTACGTTCGGCTTCCTGTTTACGGCCGCGCTGATGGCTATTCTGGGGCGGGCGCCATCGCTCCCGCCCGGTCCGCTTGCCGGATCGATCTACACCGGCATTTTTGAGATGGGTCTCCCGTTTCTCTTCTGGCTCCGGGCACTCTCACTTTCCGAGACTTCGGCGAAAGTGGGGCGGCTCGTATTTCTCTCTCCATTTCTGTCGCTGATCTTCATCGGCCTCGTCCTCGGAGAGACGATCCGCTCTTCATCCCTGATCGGCCTGATTCTTATTATCGCGGGCATTCTAATTCAGCAGTTGTGGGCGCCCCGGCAACGCTCGACCGTGTTATAATAGAACAATCATGCGCAAACTCCTGTTCCTGGCGTTCGCTGCGCTCATCCTCCCCCCCGAGCTCATCGCTCACGGAGCGCTTCACGAACGCATCGACATTTTGAGCGAGTCTGTCCGGGAATCGCCGGATGACGCCTCTCTCTACTGGCAGCGGGGCGAACTCTACAGGAATCATGGTGAGGCCGCCCTCGCAGAGGCGGATTTTCGCCGAGCTCTCGTTATCGATCCCGCGCTTGACGTCGTCTATCTCGGACTCGCGGTCCTCCACCTTGAAAACGGTGATCCCCAGGCCGCCCTTCAGGATCTCAGTTACGTGGCCCTGGCTGAAGCGGGCAACGGGGAAGGGCTCAAGATAAGAGGCCGCGCTCATGCCGCCCTCGAAAATTATGAGCAAGCCGTGAAAGACTATGATCGCGCGCTCGCCGTCGACCCGGCACCCCGGCCGGACGACTTTCTGGAGCGGGCCCGATTCGCATCCATGGTTCATCCGGGTGGGGTGCGACTTGCCCGGCAGGGACTGGATGAGGCGATCGATCGGCTGGGACCGCTCGTCACACTCACAATGAAAGCGATCGATTTCGATCTGAAACTCGGCGATGTTGACCGTGCGCTATTGCGGATTGAAATCGTGATGCCGCAATTCGACCGCAAAGAGACACTCCTTGTGAAACGAGGGAACATACTCGCGCTTGCAGGAAGAATCCACGAAGCGCAAGCCGCTTACACAGACGCACTGGATGCCATTGATTCCATCTCCTCGTCCCGTCGGGGGAGCGATTCCTATCGCGAACTTCAGAGCCGGATACGCCTCCAGATTAACGACCTCTCGCGTATTTCCGGGAAAGGGACAGCTTCGGAATGAAACAGGTTCAACTGATTGCCGCAATTCTGTTGACCACATCTGCGCTCTCGCTTTTCGCTTCATCGGGAAAGGCTCAGACTGTTGTCATCCCCAAGAACTCCGTCTGGAGTTTCAATGATACCGGCACCGACCTCGGCACAACCTGGCGTGACACTTCTTTTGACGACGGTAGCTGGACCACCGGAACGGCGATTTTCGGTTATGGAGAAGGGTACATCAATCGGGTGATCTCCTTCGGACTCGACCCGAACGACAAACATCCGACAGCTTATTTCCGGCATGAATTCAGCCTGGTGGATGATCCGGCTCAGATCACGAGTCTATCGCTTTCGACAAATTTCGACGACGGCTACGTCGCCTATTTGAACGGAACGGAAGTGACAAGGCCGTCCATGCCCGCCGGGACGATAAGCTATTCCACTCTTGCCGGCTCCCACGAAGGGGGATCCTACGAGCCGATCATACTCACGGGGTTAACCAATCTTCTCCTGCAAGGCCAGAATCTACTCGCAATCGAGGTGCACCAGACGAACGCAATCAGCTCCGATCTCGTCTTCGATGCCGAACTCATCTACTCCACCGCACCCGCCTATATCACGCGGGGCCCCTATATCCAGGTGGGCACCGATACGAGTGCCGTAATCCGCTGGCGAACGGATGTGCCTGTCGACACACGTCTCCGGTACGGTACGCAGATCGGAGATCTCGTCAATGTGATCGACGATCCCGTTAACGGGAGTCAACACGAAGTCAAGATCAGAGGCCTGACACCGGGCACCCACTACTACTACGCCATCGGAACGAGCACTTTCGAGTTCGAGGGAGATGACATCGACCACTCATTCCGGACCGCCCCGACGCCGGGTACTCCCCAGTCAACGCGAATCTGGGTGATCGGCGATTCCGGCCTGCCAGGGCAGAACGCGATCAACGTAAGATCCGCATACGAGGCCTATGCAGGGGCAGGGAATACGGACGTCTGGTTAATGCTGGGTGACAACGCTTACTTAACAGGAACCGATGCCGAGTACCAGGCGGCCGTCTTTGACATGTATACCGATTTATTAAAAGATACATTTCTGTGGCCCACTCGAGGGAACCACGACGTGCGGCATGCCGGTGCGAACAATGATTACTACGATATCTTCACGATGCCGATCGACGGGGAGGCGGGGGGCGTTCCCTCCGGGACGGAAGCGTATTACTCGTTCGACTTCGGGCGGGTCCATTTCATCTGTCTCGACTCCGAGGGATCGGATCGCACATCGAGCGGTCCGATGGTCACCTGGCTTCGACAGGATCTCGCAGCGACCAATCAGGACTGGATCATCGCGTACTGGCATCACCCCCCATACACGAAGGGATCTCACAACTCCGACGATCCGATGGACTCCGGGGGGAGGATGGCGCAGATGAGGAACTGGACCCTCCCTGTGCTCGACTCAGCCGGCGTCGATCTCGTACTCGGTGGACACAGCCATTCCTATGAACGCTCTTTCCTGCTGAACGGTCTTTATCTGGCATCAGGCTCTCTCGTCGAGTCAATGATAATCGATTCGGGAGACGGCAATCCGCTCGGAGATGGCGCCTACGCCAAACCGACCTCCGGTACGGGGCCGTTTGAAGGTGCGGTTTATGTCGTCGCGGGGAGCTCATCGAAACTTGGCGGCGGGCCGTTGGATCACCCTGTCATGATCACCTCTCTCAATAAATTGGGATCACTCGTGATCGATATTAGCGGCGAAAGACTGGACGCTCTGTTTCTGGATGATGCCGGCCAGGAACTGGATCACTTCACGATTCTAAAAGGAACAGCCACAGGTGTTGACGACCTCGCCGATGCGATTCCCTACGGCGCCCGGCTCGATATTTTCGGCCCCAATCCGATACGTGACCGAGCCACTCTCATGTTCTCTCTTCCGAACGCCTCGCCTGTTGAACTCTCCGTGTACGATGTGTCGGGCCGTCTCGTTCGAAGTCTGGTGAACGAACATCGAGAAGCGGGCACATCATTCGCCACCTGGGACGGCAGGAACAGTAGGGGCCACCTCGTTTCACCGGGGATGTACTTCGGTGTCCTTCAGACCGACCGGGAGACGAGAACGCGCAAGATCACTGTTGTGCGGTAGCGGAGAAACGACTGGTCAGCGGTTTATTGCTCCGGCCTGGTCTCGGTCCTCTTTGTTAACCGCTGGGGCAGGAGTTTGAGTCATACCCGGGGAGGCTGGGAGAGAGACCCGTGAGTGATTGCGTGTTTTTTCTCGCTACATGCGCAGATAGAAATCGAACGGCACTATCAGCGTGCATGGTACGGGAACACCATCCTTCTTCGCCGGGAAGAATTTACTCGTGAGAAGAGCCTCTCGGACCGTCTTGTTGAGGATAATGGAAGGCGATTCAAGAATCTCCACACGAACAACGTCCCCGATCTCATTCAGGAACGCTTTTGCCACAACCGTTCCTTCCACCTGCGTTCGGCGCGCGTTCTCCGGGTATTCAGGTCTGTAGACTACCCGTTCCACCGGCGCCGCTGAGAATTCGGAGCTCTCGTCCAGGGCTTTGACCGGAGTGCGGTTTGCATCGCGGGAAGACCGTATCGTGAAGTCCGATTCATAGGCGATCGGCCGACTCGCTCTTCCGTGTCCCCCTCCTCCGGCGCATGCGAGCGAAACAACTAAAATGAAACTGACTGTTGATCTGAGCATGATTACACCCCCTCTCCCGGCATGATATTAGGTTACAGGCGAAAAACCACAGTAATCGGAAATGGGATATCCAGTAAGCAGCCTTTTGGACAAACTCTCCTCTTCGGCCGGAGGTCGAGGCCAGTCCAGATAAACGGAAATCGCAGATTGAAGATGTGATCCCTGCACTGCGATCCGCTCATGGATCGCACCAACTCGAACGAATGCAAGGAAATTTACCTCCGCCGGAGGCTGTCCGGAGACGTATGCGTTTTCCTGCTCGGCGCCTGTCGTCGTTTAGCCTCGAGTCGCTCGACTATTTTGATTATTCTATCGATAGCAAGAAATATTGCTTGACACGTTCTGGCGCTCGCCAAGTTCGACTGTCTCCGGTTACTTGCCAGTCTCCCGTGTGTACGCTTCTCGTCCTGGTGAATCAGTCGTGCGCGGCCTCCTCTTTAGAATTTCGAATCCAGCCGCAATCGATCTTGCAGCCCCTCCCTCGAAGCCGGAAAAGGCCATGCTAAAATATCAGCGGGGCTTGGAACGATAAGGGTGGATCGGGAGGGGAAGAAGATGGCGATGACGACGAAGAAAATGGACTCGGTTCTGGCGACGCTTTCCAATCATGAGATCATTCGAAAAGGAGATCGGGCGGTCCGAAACGAACATGCATTGCTGGTTTCCATTCTCGAATGTCTGAACGAAATCGAGAGGCGATCTCTCTACTTGGAGGAAGGCTACTCCTCTCTTTTTGCCTTCTGTACTTTTCGCTGGCGCTACTCCCCATCCAAAGCGGGGCGGTTCATCGCCGCTGCCAGATGTATAAGCAAGTTTCCCGCGGCCAGGGGACTTCTGGTGGATCGCAAGATCACAGTGTGTGGCCTCGCGAAGATCGCCCGTCTATTGGCGGAGGGGAGTCCGGAAGAAATCCTCCGCTCGGTTTCCGGAAAGACATTTGCCGAAATTGAAAAGATCGTGGCTTCCCATCAGATCGCGCCGGCTGTACGAGAATCCGTTCGGCCGATCGGATTGATAGAACCGGCTGAGATCGTCCCGAACCGGGAGGAAAATGGAGATCTTTTTCAGGCGGAAGAATCCCCGAATCACACCCACGTTGGTAGCGACTCCCGACAGGATCTGCAAGAAGAGCCGGAGCAGCGCTATGAGATTCGGTTCTCGGCGAGCGAGGAGTTCTGCCGGGATCTGGAGCGGGCGAAGAGGGTCTGCTCCCGTAGCTGGAATCTGGAGGCGATCATGGGGAGAGCGATCAAAGATCTGCTGGAGAAGCGCGATCCCGAGCGGAAAGAGGCGCGGCGGAAGAAGAGGGAAGCCAGGAAGCAGAGCAAGTCACGAGATCAGGCGCAGAGGCCAGCAAAGGGCTATTCTCCGATCATACCGGCAGCCGTGAGCGGCTCAAAAACAGCCGATGAGAAAGAGTCTCCATGCAAGGGAGCAGAGGGGATGCGCGTTCGTTCCCGACACATCCCGGCCCTCTTGCGGGACGCGGTATTCAACCGCGACAAAGGGCGCTGCACCTACACCAGTTCCCTCGGCATCCGATGCGACTCGACCGCTCATCTGCAGATCGATCACATCACACCATTCTGCCGGGGCGGAAAACACACCTTAGACAATCTCCGTGTTTTATGCGGGAAACACAACCGACTGGCGGCTCGAAAGATATTACTGACAAACCGTTGATCGGCGGGGGGGGGGCGAATCTCGAGAGAAACGCATACGCCTCCGGACAGCGCCCAAAAACCGACCACACCTGCTCCATCAATGAGCCCGGCAGGATCCTCCGCGAAAGATCTGGATAGGTGGCCGAATGCGCCGGCTCACGAAACCGGCGTTGACAAACCTCATCCCATCCTCATTATGTGAGCAATACCCTCTACTTTATCTGGAGCATCGAAACATGATCGAATCTCCCATCGGGGTTCTGACTGCACTTACTGCGATCACTTCCTTCATGTTTTTTCTGGAAGCTCGCTTCAAGTGGGGATTCTTTCAGTACTTCCCCCCTCTCCTGTTTATCTATGCAATCCCGGTCGTCCTTTCGAATACCGGAGTGATTCCGACGAAGAGTGTCGTTTATGACGGAATCGGCGCCTGGGTTCTTCCCGTATTCCTGACGATCATGCTGATCGACGTTGATGTTCGAGGAGCCGTCAAAGTAATGGGGACCGGCATCTTCGTCATGCTGATCGGCAGTATCGGTGTCGTTGTCGGCGCGCCGATCGCTTACTTCATTGTCAAGGGAGGGCTCGGCCCCGAAGCATGGAAAGGTTACGGCGCCCTCGCGGGAAGCTGGATCGGGGGGACAGGCAACATGGCCGCCATCGCCGAGGGTCTGGACACGCCGGCATCCTATTTCGGCCTGGCCGCCATCAGCGACAACCTGGTCTATGTGGTCTGGCTTCCGATCATGCTCGGATCACGGGGCCTCGCCGAACGTTTTCACAAGTTCACCGGCGTGTCGAACGAGCGGTTGGAACGGATGGAGAAGGCTGCAAACGAGCTGACCAAGAAGAGCCAGGAAGTCTCCATGCGTCACATACTCTATCTCGCTTTTCTCGGCCTTACGGTCGCCTGGATCGCCACATCAGCGTCGACACATCTACCCGCCATCCCACCCGTTCTCTCGGCGAGCACATGGAAGATTCTGATCGTCACCACCCTCGGGATACTTCTCTCTCTGACACCGGCACGGTCGATCCCGGGGAGCCACCCACTTGCAATGGCTCTCGTCTATCTATTTGTCGCGCGAATGGGCGCGCGCGCGGAGCTCTCCGGACTGGAGCAGGCGCCCTGGTTCGTGGCGGGCGCATTCATATGGATCTTCATTCACGGTTTGTTCGTTGTGGTGGGGGCGAAGATCTTCAAAGTCGATGTTCATACGGCGGCGATCGCTTCGGCAGCGAACATCGGAGGAATCGCCTCCGCCCCGATTGTGGCCGCTTTTCACCGGGAAAGTCTGGTACCGGCAGCGATTTTGATGGCGCTCATCGGATACGCCATCGGAAACTACCTGGCGTTTCTGACCGCTCAGCTCTGTTATATGGTCGGGGGCTGATCGGATCGCTCAAGTGCAGGCTCAGCGGCTGAGAGTCATCTTTCTCGCAACAGATTCGCCGTTCGCCGCCAGACGGTAGAAGTAAACACCGTTCGCGACTGCCCGTCCCGCTTCATCCCTTCCATCCCATGTTGCCAGATGCTCACCGGCCGCTACTCGATTCGATTGAAGGATCCGCACTCTCCGGCCCGCAATATCGATTACTTCGAGCCTGGCATGACCGGCGTCCGGCAACGCGAAGCGGATCGCCGTTTCGTCTCGGAACGGGTTCGGTGCGTTGGGGAACAGTGCGATCGATGTCTCGCCTGATAGCCCGGCCGGCCAGCCATCGGCGACAGTAGTCGCCTGCGAGAGATCGAACGACCAGCAGGAGCGGCCGTAGGTCGCCGCAAAGAGCGTAGGCGCCGGAGACGACAAATACTTGATATCCGTCACGACAACGCCGTCGGGAAGATTGTTGCCGAGGAGCGCCCAGGTCGTACCCAGATTTCCTGTGGTAAACACCCCCACATCACTCGCCACATAGAGAATCGAAGGATTGACCGGATCGACAATGATATCGTTCAGCGGCGCGTCGGGCAGGTTACTCGAAATGTCGGTCCACGAACTCCCATGATTGATTGTGCGGAACAGGTGGGAAAGTGGATCGTCGTCCCGGAAACCGGAAAGCGTCACGTAGGCGATCCCGTCATTCAGAGGATCGACGGCGATTCGAGAGATCCACCTGTTCGGAAGTCCGGTTTCGATGGGGGTATACGTTCCGCCGTAGTCCGTGCTTACCCAAACGTTGCCGTCATCCGTTCCCACGTAGATCGTCGCCGAATCGGACGGCGCCACAGCGATCGTGGTGATCGTCCCGAATGTGACTCCCCCCGACCCCGGATTGCCATCACTCAGGTCACCGGAAATCGGCGTCCAGGACGCTGCGGAGTTTTCCGAGCGATAGAGGCGGTTCGCACCATAATACAACGTGGTAAACACATTGCCGATACTAGTCGGATCGATGACGACCGGTGTTGACCAGTTCTTTCGATCTCCACCGGAGATGCCGAACATTGCAGAAGAGAAATTATTCCCGCCGTCTGTCGACTTGAAAAAGTTGCCGTACTGATATTCGAGATAGATGACGTCGGTGTCGTCCGGCCCGACATTCACGTAATGTCCGTCACCGCCGAACAGCTCCTCCCAGTCGTCCAGGAGACCCCCGGGAGTCCGGTTCGTCCCATTGTCCTGCGTCCCCCCGTACACAACGGAAGGCTGCGCTTCATTCACCTCGATCGTGTAGAACTGGGAAATCGGGAGGCCGTTCACGAATGACCAACCCGCGCCCCCATTATTCGAAACGTAGAGCCCTCCGTCATTACCGTTCAGCATGAAATTCGGTGTCGACGCGGAAATGTAATGCGTGTGATGATCCACATGCATCGTGTTCCCCACCGAATTGAAACTGGTGCCGCCGTTGGTCGTCTTGTAGAGAGAGATTCCGTCGGCGAAAACGACATCTTCCTGGTCGGGACTGGGCCATAACCGGCTGAACCACCAACCGAATGATGAATAGAACGTCGTCAAACCGCTCGCCGGCTTCTGGGTCCAGGTGGAACCACTGTTCGTGGACTGAAAAAAGCCGTCGAAGAAACCGGTCTGATCGGTATAGGTCGCGTAGACTTTGGAAGTATTCGCAGGTGAAACGGCGACGCCGATCCGCCCGGACAGATTGGACGGCAGGGGCAATCCCCCGGCCAGTATGGACCATGTATCCCCGCCATCTTCCGTCCGCCATATCCCGCTCGTGATTCCGCCATATCGCCTCGTGTCAGGCCGGCGGATCCGCTCCCACATCGCCGCAAAGATCCGGTCGGGGTTCGAAGGATCGATTGCCAGGTCGATACAGCCTGTGGAATCGGAAATGAAATGAACTTTGGCCCATGTGGTGCCGGCATCGACAGTCCGATAGACACCACGATCCGCGTTCTTGGAGAAGAGATTTCCGGTAGCGGCGACATACACGCGGGAGGGCGTCAGAGGATCGACGACGATTCTCCCGATGTATCTGGTCAATTCCAGTCCGAGATGCGTCCAGGTCTGACCGCCGTCGGTACTCTTCCAGACACCGTCCCCTCCGTAGGCAACGCTCCCTCCCCCGGGATTGGCCTCACCGGTTCCTACATAAACAATATCGGCATTGGTCGGATCAACAGCAATCGCCCCGATTGACAGGCTGCCGTAGCCATCGAATACGGACGTAAAGTTCGTTCCTCCATCCGTGGTTTTCCAGACTCCCCCGGATGCAGCGGCAATATAGTATGTATCGGTATCGTTCGGGTCGGCGGCGATGTCGGTAATACGGCCACCGACGTTGGTGGGACCGACGAGTTCCCAATCGCCGGCAGCTCTCTTTCTACCCTCTGGCCCGACGAAGTCCCTCATGTTCCTCGTCTGACGGATGGCATCGTGGCGGGCTTCATGATTGATCACGCCGCTCGGCCACGCGCGTTGCATGTAGAACCAGTCGTTCGGTACGCCCGGCCCTTTCGGCGGCTGAAACTCATCTTCTGTGGCGGAGTAGTGATGCAGCAGGAAACCAAGGCCGGCGGCAAGGAACAGGAACACGCCGATCCGCCCGGGCACCGGGGAGTGGCGCTCGCCTCGTAACATCATCATGTCGCGGTTCTCCCGATCGATTGGACTTGCATTATACATCGATTGCCCGATCTTCTCAAGTCTTTACATTCGAGCCGGTTAGACTTGTCTGTTCGCAAGAGACAGGGGGTTTGGTATCGTACGCGGAAGAAGCGGAATACCGTCAACAGAGGCGAAGCGCAAACGAACCAGGGGTGGATCATGAAATCCAAAACGGAATACCTGACATTTCAGATTAAGAAACGAATGGAGTTTCGAAACATCACACCTGACGTCGAACGGGTTGTGCTGGAGAGTGCGGTTCAGGAAGGCCTCTGTCTCGTAAATGCGATGCACATTACCGCTTCCGTTTTCATAAACGATGATGAGCCCGGGCTTCATCGGGACTATAAGCTGTGGCTCGAATCTCTCGCCCCGTTCGACCCGTCACCGGAGCGGTACCATCACAATCGTACGGGTGAGGATAACGCCGACGCGCATCACAAGCGGCAGATCATGGGACGGGAGGTCGTGGTAGCCATAACCGGGGGCCGGCTCGATTTCGGACCGTGGGAGCAGATCTTCTACGGCGAGTTCGACGGTCGTCGCTCGAAAAGAGTTCTCGTCAAGATCATCGGAGAGTGAGGATCCATCAATGAAGATCGGAATCGTGTCGGACATACACGACAGACGGGACCACCTTGCAGGCGCACTCGCGCAACTGAAGAGCATGGACGTGCTTTTCTGTCTGGGTGATCTTTGCAGCCCCTTCATAATGAGAGACATGGTGGCCGGCTTCGCGAAGGATATCCATGTCGTCTTCGGAAACAATGACGGCGATCCCTACCGGATTCTGGAAGGTGCCGCAGAAGGCGGAAACGCCAGACGGAAGATCCGCATCCACCCGGAACTCGCGGAAATCACGCTTGCAGGTAAACGATTCGCCTTGAACCACTACAACACGATCGGCCGTGCGCTCGCCCGATCCGGCCTGTACGACGTCGTCTGCTTCGGGCACAACCACGTTCACCAGATCGAACGGACCGGCGACACGATTGTAATCAACCCGGGGGAGATCATGGGGGGGATTCACGGCACGCCGACCTACGCCGTCTACGACACCGGAACTCATGAGGCCGATATCTTTACGCTCGATGGTAATCGGGTTTAGTCCGGCCTCGAAAGGTCTTACACTGGAAAAGTGGTCGTAAAGACAGCGATCAGGGGATTTTACTGTCGATGGTGGGTAACAGGGGTCTCCCCTCAGGCAGGGTCATTCAAAATGAGCAGCAGCAGGATACGAGCGAGAAGTCTAGAGTTCGTGGTCGAGATCGGCAGTACGATCGATCGCCTCGCCTATGCTGGACGCGAAGATGATCTCTCCCCCAAAGCCGAACGAGTCCATCGCGTCGACCAGCATGGGACTTGGAGCAAGAAGCACGAGGCCCATGTTCTCTCCCGATTGAGTGGACTCGAGTTCGGCCAACCAGTTGAGCCCTCTCTTGTCGACACGAACGACATGGCTCGAATCGAGGATCAGTCTCGAAGGAAGGGGCCCTGACCGGAGGAGAGATCCCAGATCGCCCACTACATCTCCTGTCAGATCAGTCCCCACATCAATGATTCGTGTTCCTCTCTGAATCGCACCGCCAGGCCGGCCACGATGTCGATCGGTCTTTCTACGCAAGGCGGACCTCCTCCTCTGTCGTGGCGCTCCGATTACCATCTTGACTCTTGCTCTTACGCTTTCCGGCGGGACCGCCGTCCAGTCCGAACATCCCCTCAATCACCTGCCGGACCGCATCCGATTCGTCGCCGGTTTCTCTCCCGAGCGTCTTGTTCTTGCTCGCCCCGCTCTTTCCCGACTCAAGGAACCTGATTTTTTTTTCCGGTACATCAAGCATATTGACTGCAAACAGATGGACCGCTTCTCTTGTGACGTAAACTGAATGAGCAAACCGGAGCGCCCGGCGGAACTTGTCGACAGGTCCGGGATCGCCCGGTCCCGAGCCGAGTTGAATCCCCGGCAAGTACTGGGAGATGTGAGGCACCCTGGTCATCCAGGCAATCGGCAGTGCCCAGATCGCCGACCCGACTCCGACATGGAGGACAGAGGTCGGCCTTGTCCGGACCAACAGAAACAGAAACCGGATGCCGAATCCGAGACCGGAACAGGAGTCGCTTGAGATAACAGGCTTCTGACCTCCACTCTCGGGGAATTGGCCGTCAGAGGAACAAGTCGAGTCGAACCGGTACACATCGACCGAGAGACCACGGCGCTTTTTCTTTCCGGTAGAAGCTCCGCCTCTCCCGGTTCGGTTACAGGTGACGAGAACAGTCGTTTCGCGGCGTCGCCCCGTCTCATGATTTTTTATTTCCATCCACCTGTCCCCTGAGATCCCCGGGAAGACCACGCCGGGCTCTCCCCGGGGGTCTACTTGACCAGAGTATCGGCCGTTCCCGCCTGGCCTGTGAGCCGGGATTTGCCACGATCAGCAGGTTAAGGCGGGTACGAAATCGGCCGAATGGACGAGAGAGGAGGAACCCCTTGAGAGCCAGAAAGCGGATGATCAAACGTGTGGCAATTGTCCACCATCGAGGCGACCAGATCCGGCAGAGCGAGCGGTCCGCGCTCCATGTAGCGGATGTGATTCGTGCGAGCGGGCGGGACGTTCTATTCTTCACCCCCCCCGGAGGGCCGATGGAGGATATAGTCCGCCAATCGAGCTTTGCGCTCGTCCCGATTGACGACCAGAGTCGCGAGAAAGGACTCTGGGGAGGTCCTATCGCCACATCCCGGGCTTTCATTTCCCTCAAGCGATACAGTATCGATCTCGTTCACTGCATGAGCGTTCAAGCGCTTCGGCATATGGCCCGCCCCGCACGCCTGTGCCACGCCCGGCTGGTAGCCCACATCCAAAGCGTTCCGGCCGACAAAGAACTCCATCGATCAGGCTGCGGAATGGCTGACCTCGTGATTGCCCCTACCGAGGCGATACGGTCCCCTCTTACTGCTTACCTCAATCAGAGGAAGCGGAATCGGGCGGCCGCTGCGTCTCTTCTTCCTCTGTTCGTCGACTTCCCGGATGACGACGCACCGAAGCGGGGGAAGCAACTTCGCGCGAGCCACCATCTTTCTCCCGATGAGGCGGTTGTCGGCATGTGGGGTCCGCTCATCCCCCGAATGGGCGCGGATCTTCTTCTGGAGGCGGTGGAACTGATCGCACGAAGGGGTTTACGACCAAAGGTCTGGATCGTGGGTGATGACCCTGACACCGACTCAAACCATCTGAACGAACTGAGGGATCAGGCTCGGTCCCTCGGAATCGGGGACCAGGTCCGATTCTGGGGCGCCCAGGATGACAAATCGGCGTTTCTCTCCGCCATGGATATTATGGTTGTTCCCGCCCGGCTCGAACCGTACGGACTGATTGCGGTCGAAGCGATGCTCGGTCACACAGCCGTGGTTGCGACAGACACGGGCGGCCTCCCCGACTGCGTACGGAACGGTGAGACGGGTCTGCTCGTTCCGCCGGTTGCACCTGACCTCCTGAGTGATGCGGTTTTCCGTTTGCTGGTCGACATGGACGCCCGCCAACAGGTCGTTCAGGGAGGTGAACAGTTCGCGCGTGCGGTCTATTCTCAGAATAGTTTCGCCGATCGACTGATTGGCTACTATGACCGGCTGGAGAATCGGGGTTCCGCGGGAGAGGGCGTACTAGAGGAGTCCGTCGCCGATGAGAGTCACAGCAAAGCCATGCTTGGGAAGATGGACTTCGACAGAACGAAAGAACCTTTCCAGAACCGCGCGGTAGCCCCGGTCGGGATCGGCGCCGTGAATGCCGATCCACCATCGGAAGAGGGGGTCGGAAAACCGTAAGGCACCACGCATCGGCCCGAAATCGAGAATCGCCAATCTCCCATCCCGGCTGAGTGACCGCACCATGTTCTCGATCGCCTTCTCCCAGTCATCGATCAGTGAAAGAGCGTAGGAGCAGAACACCTTCTGTACTTCCCCCTCGATCGAGCACGTCACGATGTCTCCCTGAAGAACATGGGCGTCCGGGTAGCGCCGTTTGGCACGATCCAACATGCGACTCGAGGCATCGATGCCGATCACTTCCGAAGCACCCGCCCGATAAAACCAATCGAAGTTGAGTCCGGTTCCGCACGCGAAGTCGGCCACCCGGTCGCCCGGTTCGACGCCGAGAAGTGCCGTTGCACTCTCCCGACCCCTGAGGAAGTGACGCCGGGTCGCGTTGTAGATCGCAGCCTGCGAATCGAAGTAAATTTCCGCGTGTGAAAGATTCAAGTCTGACGTCCTCTCAGGGACCGATTCTACATGATCATCCCGAAAGGGCGAACCCCTACCTCGACGACAGGTGTGAAAATCAGTAGGCTCGGAGTTATGACAGTGAGATGGATAGGACAGATCATCGGATTGATGCTCTTCGGCGGCCCGATCGTGATGATCGGGTGTGCCGGTCATGGGACCCGCGAGACAGGATTCCGAGCGGGAAGTGACGAGCCTTGCCTGCTCCTCGCAGGAGAGCCGGCCGGCGGTGTGCGGCCTGTTCGGATCGCCATGACCGATCGAGTGTGGGCCATGGACGCGCCATCACCGCTGAACGACTCCGAGCGCCTGCTGTTCGGCACCCTCTACGAAACCCTCGTCACAGTTGATTGCCTGGGCAGAATAGAACCAGGGCTCGCCGAAAGCTGGACCGTCTCCGACGACTGGAAAACATGGACTTTCAAGCTGCGGGAAGGTGCGGTCTTCTGGGACGGCGAGCCGGTCGAACCGCGACTTATCAACGCATACTGGCACGCCTCAGAGAACCCCTGGTCAATGAAACCCCGTCACTGGCTCGGGCGTGATCAGATTCGGGGAATCAGCGATCGAACGGTCGAGATCCGCTTGGAAGTGGGCGATCCAGAACTACTCTACTTGCTTTCCCATCCTTCGTTCGGGATCGCCGGTAACGATATGAAACCGTCTGCAACTCCGAAATCGGAATACCCGATCGGTACGGGAGCCTGGATGATCGAACCGGGAAGCCACGTCCGACACGGCAAACTGGTTTGTATTCCCAATCGAAAACATCCGCTTGGAAAAGACCTCGCCGGTTCTCTGGTCTTCGATTTTCGTTCCATTCAGGATGAGGCTGAGCCGGCCCTGCTCCCGCCTGACATCGATCTCCTGATCACCCGCGAGCGCGATGTGTTTCAGTATGCTGAACGGTCGAGCGATTTCACCGACCAGCCCCTTCCTTTCGATCTCGACTACTATCTGGTCGCCGTCGACCGTACTAAATCTGTCGCCGCCCTATCGGCTGATCCTGAACTGCAATGCGGTCTCGTGAGAGACGTGGCGAATACAGATGCGGAAGAGCTGACCTCCCTCTATCCGCCCGGCACAGGCGATCCGATCCAGACTCGGTTGGATCTTCCAGGGCAACACCCCTACCCCCCTCCCATGGAAACGCTGGGGAAGATTGCCTATCCACTGTTTGACGACGAAGCGCGGCGGATCGCCGAGAGGTTATCGTGGAAAATCAGCGCCCTCGATTCGATCGGCCCTGTTGATTCAATCGCCACCTCTCGGGGAGGTCCGCTCGCCCATGTCGTACCGGTTCGCCGCGAAAAAATAGGGGAGAGCCGCCGCCTGAACGCGCTGCTCCGGCAGTCTCCCTGGCTTGTCCGCGACAGAGAGCCCCCCAGCAGCAAAATGCCGCAAGCTACCCCCTCGCAACAGATCGCGATCGAGCTCATCACACCTCTCTACACCACGCGGCCCCACATGGTCTCTCGCAGAGGACTGACGGGGATCACGATCGATTATCATGGTGTGATCCGCCTCGTACATTCCGGCTGGCGAAAGGACGCTCCCTCGCCATGAATCTTCGAACCCGACTTCTTGTCACGTCCCTCTTCGTCGTTCTTTTACCGCTCGCCCTTCTCGGGTGGGCGCTTTATCGAGACATGTCAGGCCGATTGACCGTTCAATATGAAGAGCGGGTGGATGAGCTTGCCGCAAGAATGGAAAACGAGTTGCTCACCCGAATCAGGACAACTTACAGCCGGCTTGAGGCACTCGCCGGGGAGCTTCGAGCGGATACCCGATTTCGGCTCGCCGCTTTCGACGAGGTCGCGGATGAGCGAAACTATCTTCTGGATTACGCGGAAGGGGCGCTGGCGCTCACCGGGCTCGACATGCTCCAGGTGCAGGATGAAGAGGGACGGATTATCAGCTCAGGTCACTACAGGAATGAGTTTGACAGAATGGAACCGGCACTCCCCCAGCTTCTCGCGCAATCTCCTTATCATCGATCCGCGCTCACATGGGCCCGGGTCCCCGGCGACCGCTTTCTGGTACTCGCGGGAAGTATTACGACGGACCTTTCAGGTCACTCGATCGACCTTGTGGGCGGTTTCGCTTTGAACGAAGAGTTGCTTACCCGGATGGCATCTAAAAGCAGCGGTGAAATCGTACTCCTGGCAGGTGAGAAGACTCTCTCTTCCGCCTCCCGAGGACCGGGCGCCACGAGCGAGGAGAGCAACGACTTTCGGAGAGACTGGACTATTCCCCTGGTCGTTGACAATGGGAAGAGCGCCTATCATCTGGTCGATGCCATGCTGATCGTGACGCACCCCCGGGCCCCTCTGGAACAGCTGCTCTCCCATCTTCGTCTCCGACTTTCGCTTCTCCTGGGAGCAGCGGCGCTTGGTTCGATTTTTCTGTCCGCCTGGCTGGCGGCTCGAGTCAGCAAACCGATCCGTACCCTCGCCGCCCGCGCATCCGATGTCGATCTCGATCGGCTGGATGTCCGGTTCCCCATGAATCGAAGTGATGAAGTGGGAACGCTGAGCCGTCTGCTCGGAGAGATGACGTCACGGCTTCGGGGGAGCGCAGCGCGGCTTCGCGAAACGGAACGTCTGGCGACGCTCGGCGAGATCGCGCGTCAGATCAACCACGATCTGCGAAACGGCCTGACCCCGATCAAGAATGTGATCCGCCATCTGAGCCAGCTCTCCCGCACCGAACCGAGCGAGCTCCCCCGGGTTTTCAGTGATCGAGTCGGCACGATCGAGTCGAGCCTCGACTATCTCGAAACTCTCTCAACAAATTATTCCAGGATCGCCACCCCTCCCGGAAAGACGATCTGCGACCTGGGAGAGATCATTCGGCAGGCCGTCCCGTCTGCTGCGGATCTCCCGGTTCGTATCGATTGCAAGCTAGCTGTTTCTCCTCTTCTCGTCCTTGCCGACCCGGTCGGATTGCGGCGCATCCTGGACAATCTTCTCAGAAATGCCCGTGAGAGTTTCGGCCCGGAAGGAGGTACGATCACCGTGACCACGCGGCTCGTTTCACAAATCGGCAGTCAACCTGTGATCGAACTGGAGGTGAGCGATGACGGGTGCGGCATCGAGCCCGCCAATGCGGATATGATATTCGAGCACTTCTATTCCAGCAAAAAGAATGGTTCGGGACTCGGCCTCTCGATCGTAAAGAGACTGGTGACCGACTTCGAAGGGTCAATTAAAATGCGAAGCGAACCGGGCAGGGGAACGCGGTTTCTCATCAGATTTCCCGCGGCGGCAACCGGGACGGACAGCCGGGGAGGGTCTTGCTGATATGGCGCGCATACTCATTGTCGAAGACGTGCCGGCGCTCAGTGAACAGTACGCGTACGATCTGCATCGCCTTGGCGGCCACGAGGCGGTCGCCGTTTCCGGCGGAGGTGAGGCGATTGCCTTTCTGGAAAAGGAAATCGTCGATTGCATGATTCTCGATCTCGAAATGCCCGGGGTGGACGGCTTCGAGGTGCTCAAAACTCTCGAAGAGAGAAGAATCGAAATCCCGGTGATCGTCTATACAGGTACAGGTAACTACGAGCGCTGCGTCCGGGCTGTCAAACTGGGTGCGTACAGCTTTATCGATAAGGCCGAGCCGATCGAGCGGGTCGTCCGAGAAGTCGAGAACGCCCTCGAAAAAAGCCGGCTCGTCCACGAGGTGGAGGAACTCCGCGATCAACTGGGAGGCTCGACTACCCTGCTCGGGAAGAGCCGGATCATGGTCGCCCTCAGGCGATCGATCGAGAAGGTCGCCCCCGTTCCGAGTACTGTCCTGATTACCGGAGAGAGTGGAAGCGGCAAAGAACTGGTCGCACGTGAACTACACAGGCTGAGTGGCAGGAAAGGGATTTTCCTGGCCGTGAACAGTGCCGCCCTGCCGGAGAGTCTTGTGGAAAGCGAGCTTTTCGGGCACGAGAAAGGGGCGTTTACGGGAGCCGACAGGATCCGGCGGGGGGCGTTCGAGAGCGCGACAGGGGGCACACTTTTTCTGGATGAAATCGGCGAGCTCCCTCCTGCCGCTCAGGCCAAGCTCCTCCGCGTGCTCGAGCAGGATACCGTTATGCGGCTTGGCGGGAAACAACCCATCCGGATCGATACGCGAGTCGTGGCCGCGACAAACAGAGACTTATCCGTGGAGATCGAGGGGGGCCGCTTCCGGCAGGATCTCTACTATCGCCTGAACGTCCACGCACTCCCCGTCCCCTCTTTACGGGAGCGCCTTTCGGACGTGCCGTTGCTCGCGGCCCATTTTCTGGCAACACTGAGCAAACGGATGGGCATGGCGCGGAAGGAAATCGAGCCAGAGGCGATCAAGCTTCTCGAGCGATATGACTGGCGGCGGAACAACGTCCGGGAGCTCCGGAATATGATCGAAAGGATGATGATCGCATCCGAGGGGAAAGTGATCGAAGCTGGTGATGTGCCGGTCGAGGTTCTCTCCACAGGCACGGGGGGGAGAAATGCCCCTGCCCCGGGCACACTTTCAGCCCTTAGAGGAGCGGCGGAGAGGGAAATCGTCCTCAAGGCGCTCGACCGGAACGACTGGCACATTACGAAAACGGCCGCGAATCTCGGCCTTGCTGACCATTCGAGCCTTCTGAAAATCATGAAACGCCATGGAATCAAGCGTCCCCGAAGGGGAAACTGATCGAAATTCCCGCCCCCTCCTCCCCTCGGGAGCCGATCCCCTCTGAAATGCGCAGAAATAGGCTCTTTTTAGCCTCGGAAAGTACGATTTTCCTAGCCGATTAGGGTAGAATTATCGACCTTATCCGTTGGATTGCGCTAGGCATGTGGCACTAGGCAATAAGCAATACGTCCGCAGGTATAGACTAAGAGGAGGAAGGAAATGTCCTTCGACCCGAAGATCTTCATGGAGAAGGTCAAGGCCAAGAACACCGGAGAATCCGAGTTCCACCAGGCAGTAGAAGAAGTGTTCGAATCGCTCGACACCGTACTCGACAAACATCCCGAGTATCTTGAAGCGAAGATCCCCGAACGGCTCGTCGAACCGGAGCGGGTTATCATGTTCCGCGTGCCGTGGATCGACGACGCGGGCAAGGTCCAGGTCAATCGTGGCTTCCGGATTGAGATGAATAGCGCCCTCGGGCCGTACAAGGGCGGACTTCGTTTCCATCCGAGCGTGAACCTTGGCATCCTCAAGTTTCTCGCATTCGAGCAGGTCCTGAAAAACAGCCTGACCACACTCCCCATGGGTGCCGGCAAGGGTGGCTCCGATTTCGATCCGAAAGAGAAATCGGACAACGAAGTGATGCGCTTCTGCCAGAGCTTCATGACTGAACTTCAGCGCCATATCGGGCCGGACACGGACGTACCCGCCGGCGACATCGGCGTGGGCGGCCGGGAAATCGGCTTCATGTTCGGCCAGTACAAGCGCATCCGAAATGAATTCACCGGCGTTCTGACAGGCAAAGGTCTGAACTGGGGCGGCAGCTTGATTCGACCTGAAGCGACCGGCTACGGCCAGGTTTACTTCGCCGAAGAAATGCTGAAAGCGAACAAGAAGAGCCTCGAGGGGCTGACCTGTCTTGTGTCGGGTAGCGGCAACGTGGCGCAGTATTGCACTGAGAAAGTGCTCGACCTCGGCGGCAAGGTAGTGACGTTCTCCGATTCGAGCGGCATGGTCTACGATCCGGAAGGCGTGAACCGCGAAAAGCTTGCTTTCGTCATGGATCTCAAGAACGTCCGCCGCGGCCGGATCAAAGAGTACGCCGACAAATTCCCGAATGTGGAATTCATGGCGTACGAGAAAAACGCTGACTGCAATCCGCTCTGGGACATCAAAGCGGATGTGGCGCTGCCGTCGGCCACCCAGAATGAGATCAACGCCAAAGACGCCGCCAATCTGATGAAGAACGGCGTGTTCTGCGTATCCGAAGGGGCGAACATGCCGACAGAGCCGGAAGGGATCGAGTGCTTCCTGGAAGCCAAGATTCTCTACGGTCCTGGCAAAGCGGCAAACGCAGGCGGCGTGGCTGTCAGCGGCCTCGAAATGTCGCAGAACAGCATGCGTCTCGGGTGGAGCCGCGAGGAAGTCGATCAGAAGCTCCACGGCATCATGAAGAACATTCACCAGAACTGCCTGGAGACGGCTGAGACGTACGGCGTACCGGGGAATTACGTAGTGGGCGCGAACATCGCCGGCTTCCTCAAGATTGCCGACTCGATGCTCGACCAGGGTTACGTGTAGATCAGTTCGGAAATAAGGAATCAAGCGATTCCAGTTTCAGCGGTGGGGCGATGAAAGTCGCTCCACCGTTTTTTGTTGCGAGGCGGTGAGCCTGGATCAGAGGGGCGAAATTGGTGAGGGCGGCGGCCCTGGTCAGTCGACCGGTTTCAGGATCGCTCCCCGGCCGGTGAGGCCGTCGATTCGGATCGAAAGCGGCATCTTGAACATGAGATGACGGACGAACTTCCCTTCTGATTCAACCGGTCTGCTTTGCAGCCAATCCCAGTCGACCTCGTCTCCCTCCCTCTCCAGACTGATGTGCATCGTCCCGATCCGGTGAAAAGTAAGCTCCCGAAAGAAGTGGGTTCCTCTGGAACTGTCCACATTGAAATCATCCAGGCCCGCCTCGACCTGGATGCACGCACCCGAGATCTGATGCCAGTTGACGGGAATACCGAGATACTTGTCACTCGTTCCCCACCGGCCGGAACCGATCAGCACGAAGGGGCGCTTACTTTCGAGAAGCCGCTCGTTGAACGCGCCCACTTCATCTGCAATCTCGCGGGTCATCGATCGATCGAGCCGGTCGGGGCAGACACACAGTATGTCACGCACATTCGGGAATGAGCCATCGCCGAGAGTGCCGACAGATGTGCAGATCGATCGGGGACCGAGTGCCGGGAGGTCGGCGAGATCGGGTCCTTCCGATTTCGGCGGCGCCGCACGCTGGCAATTGACCTGCTCGATTACAAACCGGTGCATTCCCTCTTTGTCGCCCCTCTCCTTCAGCATGACTGAAAACTCGATTGAGAGTGGAGGGAGACCTGCTTCCCTCGCCTTCTGCAGCAATCCCTTCAGTATTCCGGGGAGAGGAAAATCGCCCCCTCGCAAAACTGAAGCGAACGTCACGACCTTGACACCCTTTCGATAGACACCGGGGTAGACCATCTGATTCTCGATTGAATAGACGCCTCCCACAGGCGCGAGCGTGCCGTCCTGGAACGCCTCTTCGAGGGTGTACTCGGAGGGACCGGCGGCGGTGGCTGGAGAGTGGCCCTCTGACAGGTTGACCCCGAAAAACATTCGCTGCGAATTCTTGACGATATCCTGGGGCATGCTGAAGTCGGGCATCAACTCAGGATAGGCGGGGGAAAAACGAACCGCTTTCAAGCCGGCACGATTCCCGTAACCGAGGCCGAGAGATGTGTACGCGATTCCATCGCCCGGTTTCATGTATGAAACGGGATAATGATTTTCGCTCTGGAGCAGTCCGGAGATGTGAGGATAGTAACGGTCCCCGTGTACGGCGCCTGGGATTTCCTGAATGGTCAGGCGAGGCGGGGTGGCGGCGGCTTCGACCTCTCCCCAGAGGGAGTCGATGGCTGCAGCCAGTGATTCCGCACGCGCCTCTATCGCAGGCGCGTCGTTCGGAAGAGCCCATTCGGTTTCATTGGTGATCAGCCGGACCGGCACCTTGAATCGTTCCGCCAATGTCCGGATCTCTTCACCTGCAGGTTTCTTGTCGAAGGAGATCGAGGGGGCGATTCGGAGATCGACGCCGGGGAATTGCTCCTGAAAAGAAGGGTCGTTCAAGATCGGTGTTAGTTTAGCTACCAATGTCTCTGTGTTCTCTTTCATCATCGTCGCCGCCTCCAACAGTCCCAGGCTCAGACTGACAGGAAGCGGACCGGTTGGCAAGCCGGGGGCGACGTCGGGGGAACCTCACACCTACCGTGTCCGGCCGAACACAAACCCTCGTGTCCGCAGGTACACATTCAAGCCTGATAGTCGGGCGCCCTCTCCAGCGATGCGCCCGGCCATCATCCGTAAGCTCGCGTCGCCCCTTCCATTACGTTGATTCGGCTCCCCACACTTCGCTGCGGCCCGGTGCTTGCAGTACCACTCCTGCAGTTGCGATCCCCTGAAAGGGAAAGGAGAAGGTCATGCAGAAGATGGAATGGCAATCGAATCGAGAGAGGGAAAGAGGGTTTCTGGGAGCGGCGATCGTGAGTGTGGTGGGCGTGGCGGGTCTGATCGCTCTCGGTCTCGCACTGACCGGTGGAGACTCGGACGAAGCGAGTGAGGCGGTATCACTGAGTGGCAGGCAGACTGTCGCTCTCGCCGCCTCCCGCGTGGAGAGGGCCGCCCCTCCCGCCACGCTTGTCGCGTCGGAGGAGAGCGAGATCGCCGCAATCGAACCCGCCGAGATCGAGACGCCTGAAATCAGCGGTCCGCCTGCACCCGTTACATACACCGAAGCGGAAGCGGCGTTTTTTGAAGCCGACTACGAACACGCTGTCGATCTCTTTACGACTTACACGGCCCAGAAGCCTGACAACGCATGGGGACACTACATGCGGGGGCTCTCGCTCTGGAAGGCTGACAGGTTGGAAGAGGCGGCCGGTGCGCTCGGCGATGCGCTCACGATCAACCCCGGTCATCTGAAGAGCATGGTAAACCTCGCCCGAGTTCGGATCGAGCAGAAGCAGTATGAGGAGGCACTCGAACCGATTCGCGTTGCGATCGAGCTCGACCCGACCAACGGCAACGCCTATCGCGTACAGGGCCGGGCCGCTCACAGTCTCGGCCTGATCGAAGAGGCGATCGACGCCTACCACAACGCCCTCACCTGGAACGGGACGGATGCCTGGTCTCTGAATAATCTAGGCCTGATCTACATCGAGGGGGAGCGGTTCGAAGAGGCTCTTCCGCCGCTCGCCAAGGCGGTTTCGATCGACAACGGAGTCGCCGTCTTTCAGAACAACCTCGCCGTGGCGCTTGAGCGAACTGGACATGCTGCTCTCGCCGCGGAGTCCTTTGCCCTTGCCTTCGAACTGGACAGTACATACGAGAAGGCATTCGACAGTTATGTTCGGGTTTCCGCGCTGGCGGACGCTGAAAACGAACCGGAGATCGATCTCGAAATGATCGCCGGGGCGTGGGCGCCTTCGGAGCGGGAAGCTGAGATCGCGAGTACGAACCCTTAACCTAAGGAGGAGTGCTGGAGAGAGTCAGCTGGAAGGATCGAATCGAAAGGGCTCCGCGCAACCGGCGCGGAGCCCTTTATATATTATTCAATTACGTTCTATTGTCGATAGCCTATTGATCGGCTCCCAACAGTTCGACGAGGCCGATCAATGCATCCCGTCCCTCCGCGCTGTAAAGCGGCGCACTGGCCTGCCGGCCACGAGGGGGCACAAAACCGGGCGAGTTTGCAAAGCCGATCACGTTTGTAACAGCACCTTCATCGACCGCCGGAATCGACATCTCATATGTGTCGTTGAACGCATCGATGAAGAAGTTAGCCACACTTGCGTAACCCTTCTCGCTCGGATGAATCGCGTCCAGGCTGAATGCACTGAACACATTCTGGCCCGCCGCGCCCCACGGAAATACACTGTTCAGCCTACCAAATGTTGCAGGATCACTCATGTCATTAGGCAAACTACTCATCAAGGCGTGGATATCGGCAAGCCCCCAACCCCTGGCCGCCGCTTCGGAAGCGATGGTGGAGTTGATGGCGTCCACCGTGGCGTCGAGGAGATCAACCTCGCTCTGGGTAAGGGTGTACTGGCCTCCCAGTGACTTCGTTCCGCCGAGTTCCGCGATGTAATTCGGCTGCTCAGCCGGGTCCGCAACCGGCGCCGTAATCAGAACGAATATCACCGGATCATCGTCCGTGTCTTCATCCATGGCCCATCGGAATGAACCGATTCCCGGCACATCCGCAACTACTGGGATGGTCGTGAAGAAGGGAGCCGACGGAATACTCGGAATGTTTCCGAGCACAACATGAACGCCAGGGATCATTTCGATCGCGTCGAGTATCGGAGTAAAAAGAGTCGGCCAGACAGAGCCCGGCGTAATATTGACTCCCGCCACCGGATTCCCGCCCGCAGCGCCACCGAGAACGTCGTTCGCTCCGACCCAGAGCGAGAGATAGTCGGGCGCGAGCGCCATCATCTGATCGAGCTGAGTCGTATTGAACGGCGGAAGCGCCGAGTTTCTCAAGATGAGATCGAAGAACAGATTTCCACCTGACTGGCTCGTGGCGGCGCTGGTCGCGTTCGCCAGATCGAAGGTCGTCGCCCCCGGGATTCCCAGATTGTCGTACCCGACAGGATGAAGGGAATTCAGAAGCAACCCGACGGGATCGAGAACGTTGTCTGTTGTGATCACTCCAAACTCATCGACGTAGAACATTCCCTGGGGAATGCCGAGGGAGTTCGGCGCACCGATTCCCGGCTGGTCGACAAGGGGCATCTCGAACTTCTCGATCCCCATCTGACGGGAGATCAAGTAAGGATACCCGGCCATCTGACCGTCATTGAAGAGAGCGCCCCCCATGAATCCGGCTGTCAGACTGTTACCGAGCGCGCCGTATCGCTCGGTAAGCTGATTCATGTTCGCTGTCGGCGTGGCAGGTTCATCGAGGGAGCAACCGGCGATCAATCCGACGCAGGCTACAAGTCCCACAAAAGCTTTTATTCGCATGTGCCGCATGGCAGTCCCCCTAGAAGTAGTAGGAAAACCCGATCGTCGGGATATGAACGAGAGCCGTGTAGGTGCCGTCGAATCCTTCGAAGCTCTGACCTACGCCGTCTACCACGGTTGACCGTTCATCAAAGTCGACGAACATGTATCCCGCGGTGATCTCGAGATTTTCTTTCTCCCAGGTGAGCCCTAAGCTGTAGTCGAGGCGATTCGCATCCGGGAGAAGCGGACTGACACTTCCGGTCGGCTGGGGCGTATTGTCATAAGCGAATCCGACCATTCCCCGAAGCTTCGGAGAAATGCGGTACTCGGCACCGAACCTCCACTGCTGGCCGTCACTGTAGTCTTCCCGTATGACCTGCGCCACGGAAGTGGGATCTCCTCCGACAATGTCCGGGTCGGAAAAGACGAGCCTGATCTCCTCGAATGAACTCCAGTCGAACCAGATGAAATCGACCATGAGGCCGAAATCTTCGTTCACCTCATACCGCGCACCTGTCATCAAGATAGCCGGAAATTCAATATCGGCATTGGCACTCTTCGTATTCAGGAAGGCGAGCTCAGCCGCGACGGCGTCATCCACAGGTCCGATTCCGGTCGTCCGCTGCACGAATTCAGCGTCATCATCCCGGAACTCATTCAACACGCCGCCGCGATAATTGACACCGAATGACCAGCGATCACTCGGCCTGTACATTATCGCCGCGTTGGGTCCCACACCGAGCCTGCTCGTTCCTTCAAGCGTGACATCAGCAATATTGTAGGTCGTATTGTCCGTACCGAATGTCGTGGTCCGGATGCTGTTCAACTCGAGACTGGTTTTCACGAGACTGAAACCGCCTGCGATCGCAAGGTGCGACCAGGGGCTGAAAGTGACTGATGGCGAGAAATAGAGCCCCTCGATCTGAGCATTCACGCTCTCGGTTCTTCCGGAGAACGTCGATTGATTATCCCACTCCACACCGAGTCCGTATGGCGTGGAGAATGAGAAGCCGGCGGACCAGATGTCATCGTGCCGGTAGGTGACGTAGATCCCGGTGGGAAAGAACACGGCATCCTTCGTCTCGGCCGTCGGATCACCGGGAAAATCGATTGCCGTTCGACCCATTGCACGGGTGAACTTGTTCCGTGGAAGGACGGGGGAGACGTTCACGGAAAGCGCCCAGCCTTCGCGGAGAAAAGCCGTACCCGCCATATTGTAGAAGAGCGCCGAAGGATCGTCGGCCGTCGCCGTGAAAGCGCCGCCGAGGGCCGTAGCCCTGCTCCCCTGTTCGTAGATATTGAATCCACCCGGGTAGGCAACTGACGGTACCAGGACACTCGCAGCGAGCAGCAGAACGAGCGAATGATTTAAGAGGGTTCGCTTCAATGGAACCTCCTTTCGTTAGCCGGGACAGCTGAGAATAGAGAAGTGGACCTGTGGGTCCATGATTAGCATAAACAAGATCGCATACCTAGAGAAAAAGGCCGTCACCCCCCCCTCACTCCTTGATGCGAAAGAGATCCTTCCGCAGATCGCCGGAAATCGGGTCTTCTCCCAGCCAGATGAGAAAGAGCGCCTCGGAGAACTCGGGACTGGCGATCGGGTCAAATGAATCTCCCCCGGTCGTCGTAAAAAGACCCTGGCCGGGAATCCATGTGAGCTCGATGACATCCGGCTTCTTCAGCTCATCCTGAAAGTACTCGCCGAACGCCGCTCTCTCTTCGTCAAGCGTCCCCTCGAGTTCTTTGTCGATCGTCTTATTCAGTCCGTCTTTCCATGCGTTCCTGATCTTCTCCGCACCGACGCCCCGAAGAAAATGCATCTCGATTCTCTTGGCAACTCCCGGCCGGGCCACGGCAGCCGGATCGGCTGCGTGAAAATCGCCCGAACGATCGGCATAAAGAACCGCTTCGTAGACCTTGAATCTCCACTTAGTTCTAAGACCCGAACCGAGCGCCCGCATCTCGTATTCCTCGCCCCCCACACTGATTGTCATGCTGCGGGAGAAGGAGTGTTCTGAGACTTTTCCCTCAAACACAGCTTCCCCTCTTTCAATCTTGAGCGGAGCGTTTTCCTGTGCTTCTATCTGCGGGGCGAGGAAAAATAGAAGGAACAGTGCAAGTAGAGGGAACACTCTGAGAGAATGACGAGAAATCACGACTGCCTCCCCAGGAATGGGGGCGCCAGGCGGGAGGATTCGGCCCGGGATTCTTACCGGGAAAGTGATGTCGAAGATGATCAGGAAACGACACCATTCCAATACCCGGGCGCGTGCCGATCTGCACGATCAGTCGCCCTCACCGCAAGATGCCCCACACGGTCTGGATCATCCGCGTAGATGATGGGGAACCGGGCGCCGAATGTAAAGAGGGGATCGTCAACCGCCGGGGCATAAAAGACTCTGGAATCAGTCCTGCCGTTGCCCTATTTGTCTCTGAATTTGTGGCTGACCTGGCGCCACGCCCGCGCTCCATCTTTTCCGACGATCGGAATCGGAGTACCCCCCTCCACGACGTTGTATCGATCGAAGTCGGTAATCCCTGATTCGCGCAGCACATCCTCATCGATCCAGGAATGGCCGCTCCAATCTTTATCGTCACGCCCGAGAAGAGCGAGAACGGCATCCGCCACGATCGAGGGTTTTCGCCAGTGGGCCGGTGTTCCGAGCTGATGGTTGATCGTCGCCAGTGATTCGATCAGAGTAGCAGGCCAGAGAGCCGCGACGCCGATCCCGTCTTCCCGAACCTCTTCGGCAAGCCCCATCGCCAACAAGGTCATGCCGAACTTGGATAGAAAGTAGGGGGTCTTACCCGGCATGACTTCCGGTTCGATCGGCGGGGAGAACAGCAGGATGCTCCCCCCCCCGCGCTCCTTCATGACCGGAATCGTTTCATGGCACAGGATAAACGACGCGCGGACGTTCACATCCATGATGAGATCAAACCGCTTGACCGGTGTCTCATGAACCGGTTTCCAGAAGAGTGCGCCCGCGTTGTGGATCACGATATCGACTCCGCCCAGTTCCTTCACGGTGATCGCCACCATCGACCGAATTTCGTCTTCGTTTCGCACGTTGGTCGGGACAGCGAGCCCTCTTCGCCCCATTTTTTCGATGGCGACTTTGGTCTCATGTATCGACCCGGGGAGCAGCTCCGTCGATTCCTCCGATCGGGATGCGCAACAGACGTTGCACCCCGCCTCAGCCAGTCGAAGAGCTACAACCTTCCCGATACCCCGGCTTGCGCCGGTCACGATCGCCACCCGCCCGGAAAGGTCGGGCAGCTCGAATGGAGGATCTACACGAATGGGTAAACTCCCTTCTCGATAACAAAATCGGCGAGCGTGTGGCCGGCACTTACCAGATTGCATGGTTCCCGTCTGGTCAGTTTTTTCAGCATGGAGAGCATGGTCCGCAGCTCTTCTCCTGCGGCCGCGGCAGCCAGAACCAGCCTGGCGCGACTTTCAATGATCTGCATACCCTCTTCGACCGCAATCTGTACCGCCGCCGCCCGGGCCGCGATCTCCGCTACATCGCGTTCGTCCTCGAGCCGAAGCGTCCGCGCTCTCCATCGCAAATACCTGAATCACCATGTCAGCCACCCAGGCGAGCACTTCCTGCTGGTCCTGCAGATTGGTCATGAACTTCTGCGCCGCCACGCCGGCCGCGAAGAGCGCGATCTTCTTGGCATTCACCAATGATTCTTTTTCCACGCCGAGAAGCCCCTCGGGCATTTCGCCACGAGGCTTGCGGGCCATCAGTTCATCTGTAATCTTCTTGATTTCAGGGAGGAGCGGTAACTCTCCCTTCATCGCACGTGTAAGAAGCGATCCCGTAATGATCATGCGATTGATCTCGCTCGTACCCTCCCAGATCCGGTTGATCCGCGAGTCCCGATAGGCGGCCTCAACCGGATACTCGGAGATGTAGCCGTAACCGCCATGGACCTGGAGCATTTCGTCGACGATCCAGTCGAGCGCCTCACTGGAATAGACCTTGTTGATCGAGCATTCCACGGCCAGTTCCTTCAGGGCTTCCACTGTCGGCGCGAGAGGGTCCGTCTCCCCCTTCTCCTTTTTTGCTTCAATGTGCTGATCAATAACATCGGCTGTTCGATAGACCATCGATTCGGTGCAGTAGATTCTCATGGCCGCACCGGCGATCTTCTGCTTGATCAAGCCGAAATCAGTGAGCGGCTTCTTGAATTGATGGCGCTCTCCGGCGTACTTGACACCATCCTGGAGGGTCGTTTTCATTCCACCGAGTACGGCCGGGGCGAGCTTCAGCCGCCCGATATTGAGAACGTTGAACGCGATCCGATGACCTTTTCCCACCTCTCCCAGCACATTCTCTTTCGGTACGGCGACGTCCTCGAAAATGAGACTTCGCGTGGACGATCCCTTGAGCCCCATCTTGTGCTCTTCCGCGCCGAGCGAAAATCCATCCATGTCTTTTTCGAGGATGAAACAGGTGAAATGCTCACCGTCGACCTTGGCAAAGACGATGAAGAGATCGGCGAAGCCGGCGTTGGTGATGAACTGCTTCGTACCGTTCAGGATATAGGCGTTCTTCGCATCATCCCACACCGCGGTCGATTGCGCGGACAGCGCGTCCGATCCGCTTTCGGGCTCCGTGAGAGCGTAGGCCGTGATCAGTTCGGCAGTCATGATCCCTTCGAGATACTTCTCCCGTTGCGCGTCAGTACCGAAGTAGATGATCGGAAGCCCGCCAATCCCACTCTGGACAAGACAGGCCGGAGTGAATGAACCGCCTAGCCCCACTTTCTCGGCTACCCGCATGATCCCTTTCTTGCTGAGGCCGAGACCATTGAACTCCTCAGGAACGTCGGCCATGAAGATGCCGAGTTCTCCGATTTCACGGACGAGTCCTGCCAGTACACCATCCTCCTGGGCGTTGATTGCGTCGAGCCGGGGAATCACCTTCTCGGTGACGAACTTCTCGACCGTATCCCCGACCATGCTCTCTTCCTGATCGAAGTGTTCCGGAACGAAAATTGATCCGGGGTCTCCTTCTTCGATCAGAAACGATCCGCTCCGGACGGTTCGAACGGTTGTTTCACTCACGACGTTATCCTCCCAGGAGTTCAAAGAGGCCGGCCGCTCCCATTCCGCCGCCGACACACATGCTGACGATTCCGAACTTCGATCGCCGTTTCTTCATCTCATAGAGCAGCGTGGCGGTAAGCCGTGCGCCGGTTGCGCCGAGCGGATGACCGAGCGCGATCGCTCCTCCGTTGACGTTCAGTTTTTCTTCAGGGATCTCCAGCTTGCGCCCCACATAAATTGTCTGGGATGCGAACGCCTCGTTGACCTCGAACAGATCGATATCGCCGATTCCGAGCCCGACCTGCGCCAGCAGTTTCGGAATGGCGGCGACCGGTCCGATCCCCATGAGTTCCGGCGGAACTCCAGCCACGGCATAGCCCCTGAACCGTGCCAACGGAACGGCGCCGATTTCGTCGGCCCTGGCCCGGCTCATGATCACAGCCGCCCCCGCGCCATCGCTCATCTGCGAAGCGTTACCGGCCGTTACTGTTCCCCCTTCTTTGAAAACGGGACGCAGCCTGGCAAGACCTTCAATAGTCGAGTCCCGCCGCGGCCCTTCGTCTGTGTCGAACGTTTTCTCCTCTGTTCTCACCTTTCCCCGTCCGGTCGGGAGATTGAACTTCACCGTCAGGGGAACAATCTCGTCTTTGAACCGGCCCCCGTCGATCGCCGCAACCGCCCTCTCGTTACTCTGAAGGGCGTAGCGGTCCTGGTCCTCCCGGCTGACATCGAACTTCTCGGCAACGAGCTCAGCCGTAAGCCCCATGTTGAGATAGGCGTCAGGATTGTCGGTCAGGAGTTCGGGGTTCGGAAGGAATCGATCGCCTCCCATCGGAACGAGGCTCATGGACTCGGCTCCTCCCGCGAGGATGACATCCGCCCCACCGGTCGCGATCCGATCAGCCGCCTGTGCGATCGATTGCAACCCGCTCGCGCAGAACCGATTGATCGTCATGGCAGGCACCTGATACGGAATACCCGCCCGGAGCGCCGCGATTCGCGCCACGTTCATCCCTTGCGTCCCCTCCGGGAAAGCGCATCCCAGGATGATGTCGTCCACATCCTCAGGCTTCAGGCCGGGAACGCGCTTCAATGCTTCGTCCAATACCGCGGCCGCCATATCGTCCGCCCGCATCTCACGAAGGCTTCCGCGAGGCGCTTTTCCCACCGCGGTACGAACGGCGCTTACGATTACAGGTTCGTGTTTGTCGCTCATCTCACTCCCTCATCAGTTCCGCAGGGGTTTGCCGGTCTTCAGGATGTGCTCCATCCGATCCAGGGTCTTGGGTTCACCGAGAAGACTCAAGAACGCTTCGCGTTCGAGGTCGAGAAGGTACTGCTCACTCACTCGGGAAGAAGCGCTGATAGCACCGCCACATAGAATCGATGCGAGCTTTCCTCCCACTACTTTGTCATGCTCGGTGATCTGCCCGGCCGCCGCAAAGTTGTGGAGTCCCGCACGTAGTGCGGCGAACCCGGGCTCACCCACCACGCGAATTTCTTCAGAAGGCCGTCCAGGGGCATACCCGGCGAGATCCATGCCCAGCACCATGTTCTTTGCTTCCGAGATAACATGGTCGCCATGGATTACCACTCGATCGTGATACGCAAAGAAACCGAGGTCCTTCGCTTCCCAGCCGCTTGTAGCGACCCGCGCCATGCCGACCGTCTCGAAGACACGGCGGACGAGCGGGAAGAGATCGGTCTGGGTTCCCTCCGGAATACTTTCGTGGATCCGGCGAATGAACTCCTTGCACCCACCGCCTGCCGGAATCACACCGGCGCCAACCTCGACAAGGCCGATGTATGTTTCCGCGGCGGCACACACCCGGTCTCCTCCGAGTGCCAGCTCACAGCCACCTCCGAGTGTAAGAGCGTGCGGCGCGACGACTACAGGCCGTTCCGAATAGCGAAGTCGCTGATTCGCGCTCTGAAAGCGCGAAATGATCCAGTCGACATCGTCCCAGTTGTCATCATCCAGTTCATTCAGGATCATCAGGAGGTTCGCCCCGACGCAGAAATTCTCACCATTGTTACCGATCACAAGACCGCGCCAGTCCTTCTCCACGAGATCGACACTCTTGTGAAGCATGTCGATGACTCCCGTCCCGATAGTGTTCATCTTGGTCCGGAACTCCAGACAGACGACTTCATCGCCGAGATCGATGAGAACGGCGTCCGGGGATTCAAGCACCACATGACCCGCTTCTTTCCGGTTGGCAAGAACGATCTGTTTTGGATCCGAGATTTCGGGGACGTGCGCCCTGGATTGCGTATCGAAGTAGCTCGTCTTTCCCTCGGATCTCTCATAGAAACTCGTCTTTCCGCTTGCCAGCAGATCGCGGGCGATCGCGGGAATCAGGTGTCCCTCTTTCTCCATCCGGGCACAGGACTTTTCGACTCCGATCGCATCCCAGACCTGGAAGGGACCGAGCTCCCAACCAAACCCCCAACGAAGCGCGTTGTCGACGTTCACGATATCGTCACTCACTTCCGGGATCGCATTCCCCGCGTAGCGAAGAGTGGCCGACAGATTCATCCAGAGGAATTCGCCCGCCCCATCCTTCGCCAGAACAAGGCTCTTGATCCGATCGGCGACGTCCTCGATGTTCTTCGCCATCTCGAGAGAAGGGAATTTCACTTTGGATTGCTCCACATACTCGAGCGATTCGGGATCGATCATCCGGATCGACTTCCCCTCGTCCGTTACGACCTTCTTGTAGAATCCCTGGCCGGATTTCTGTCCGAGCCATCCCTTCTCGATCATCGCCTCAACGAACTGAGGCGGTTCAAACAGCTCTCTCTCCGGGTCATCGGGCAGATTGTCGTGCATGTTTCTCGCGACATGAATCAATGTATCGAGGCCGACGAGATCGGCAGTCCGAAACGTGGCGCTCTTGGGCCGGCCGATCGCTTTCCCGGTCAGTTTGTCGACTGCGGCGACGGAGAGATTCTGTTCGAGCATGAGATGAAGCGCATGGAACATGGCGTAGGCACCGATCCGGTTGGCCACGAAGTTCGCCGTGTCCTTGCCGTAGACTATCCCCTTCCCCAGCTTGTTCCGCCCGAAGAGGGCCATTCCCTCGAGTATGCCCGGCTCCGTGTAGGGTGAAGCAACGAGCTCGAGCAGCTTGAGGTAACGGGGAGGATTGAAAAAGTGGGTAACCAGGAACCGCGGTCTGATCTCCTCGGGCACGCTCTCGGCCAGCGCGGCAATCGAGAGACCGGATGTATTCGTACTCAGGATGGCATGAGGCGCGACGTGGGGCGCGATCTTCTCGAACAGACTCTTCTTGATAGGCAGATCTTCGATGATCGCCTCGATGATCCAATCCGCCTCTTTCAGCTTGGGAAGATCATCCTCAAGATTGCCGACGGTGACCATCTTGGCGAACCGCATCGAATAGAATGCCGCCGGTTTTGCCTGCATCGCCCCCTTCAATCCCGCCAACGCAAGCCGGTTCGCGACAGGAGGATCGTCGAGAGTGAGCCCGGCTCTCTTCTCCTCGTCAGTCAGTTTCGACGGTTTGATGTCGAGAAGCAGGTTCGGTATGCCGGCATTCGCGAGGTGCGCGGAAATCGTCGCCCCCATGACACCAGCTCCGATCACCGCCGCGGAGCGAATCCTCGGTTCCTCGGACATGTCTCTCTCCTTATGCGGGGCCGTGGAGGGAATCAGTTCTCGGGACCGGATGGCGCCGGGATTCCGCCCCTCCCCGCACGGCTCGCGCGATCAACTCGAAAAGGGGATCAGCCAGATTCATCAATGAATAGCGATGCCCCGAAAGCACCCAACTTGTAACCACTTCATCCAGGCCGCCAAAAACAAGCTTGCGGGCGAGCCTGACGTCCAGCCCGGGATCGAAGTCTTTCGCTTCAATTCCGTCCAACAGAATGTGCTCGATCATCTCGAAATACTGAACCAGGATGGGGCGAATCCCCTCACGGATCTCCGGATTCGCCTCCCTCAGATGAACCTGGAAGGCGGCCGCCACTTCATGGTCCCCCTCGAAGAATTCCAGATGCATGGCGATCAGCTTCTGAAGTCGAGGAAAGCCGGCGGGCATCGCCTCCAGCCTGGGCCGCCCGGCGATCAGATAATCTCCTATCAGCCTTTGAAAGAGAGCGATGATCAGCTCCTCTTTTTTCTTGAAATAGAGGTAAATCGTGCCGGTGGCGATCCCGGCTTCACTGGCGATATCGGCGATCGAGCTACCGTGGTATCCACTTTGTCCGAATACCCGGACTGCCGCCCTCAAAATTAGTAACTCCTTATTATTCTTCGTGTTAGAGCTCACTCTGTCTCCTGTGAGAGGCCCGCAGACAACCTGATTCCCCGGCTGATCCCCGCACTGAATGAACGCTCATTCAGTCACACACTCTCAATATCTATAAAGATCGGCGGATCGTCAAGTTTGGTTGAATCCAGGGGGGGGAGCGACGCTCCCCCCGAAAGGATTATTTCCGGCTCAGCTTTTTCAGCTCCTCTTCGCGAAGTTCCCTGCGGAGCAGTTTCATCATGGAGCTTTTGGGAAGGTCTTTGCGGAACTCGATCATCTTGGGGATTTTGTACGGCGCAAGTTTGTCCTTGAGGAAAGCAATGATCGCCTCCTCCGTTACGGATTCACCTTCTGTGAGTACGACGAAAGCCTTCACTGACTCTCCCCGCTTGGGATCAGGAACACCGATCGTGCAGCACTCGACAATCGCCGGATGGGCGATCAGTTCTTTATCGATCTCATCAGGATAAATGTTGTAACCACTGGCGATGATCATGTCCTTCTTCCGCCCCATGATGATGAAGTAGCCGTCTTCATCGATAGCGGCGAGATCGCCTGTGGAGAGCCAACCGTCCTTGAGGATTTTCTCAGTCTCATCCGGTCGCTTCCAATACCCTTTCATCACTTGGGGACCTCTGACAAGAAGCTCCCCCTCCTCTCCGAGAGCCAATTCGGTCTTGCCGGTTTCTGCATCGACAATTCGCGCATCCGTGCCGCAGACGGGAATCCCGATCGTACCGATCTTGCGCACGCCACCGAGAGGATTGGCGTGAGTCACCGGGGAGGTTTCGGTCATTCCGAATCCTTCCACGATCTTGCACCCTGTCAATTCCTCGAAGCGCTGTTGGACATCAAGCGGAAGAGGCGCCGATCCGGAAAAGCAGCTCTTTACACTGCCGATATCGATCTTGTCGACACCCGGATACTGGTTGATCGCGTTGAACATGGCGGGAACGGCGGGAAAGAGAGTCACCTTGTGCTTGTTGATACTCTTGATGAGCGCCGGGATGTCACGGGGATTGGGCGCCAGCACGAGAGCAGCGCCGAGTGTGTTCGCAAACGTCATGGCCACTGTAAATCCGAAAATATGGAAGAACGGGAGCGCTCCGAGTACGACTTCCTTTCCCGACTCGGCCGAGGGGAACCAGGCGATCAACTGCTGCACATTCGACGATAGATTCTTGTGTGTGAGCATCGCCCCTTTCGCGACTCCGGTCGTGCCGCCCGTGTATTGGAGCAGGGCGAGATCCTCGAAGTCGATATCCGGTCGGGGCGGTTTCGGCGCCGTTTCATTCACCAGCTTCCGGAAGAAGTAGATCCCCGGCCCCGGATCGACTTTGGCGATGAGCGGCGGATCCGCCTTCTTCAACTTGAGAGGTGCAAGCTGCTTGATCGGAAAGCGAAGGTACTCGGGAATCGAGGCGATGATGAAGTGTTTTACCGGCAAACGGTCCCGAATACCCTTCAACATTCGATCAAACAGAAAGTCGGTGGTTATGGCTACCGTACATCCGGCGTCTTTCCACTGGTGTTCGATCTCCCGCTCGACGTACATCGGATTGGTCATGACCGCTTGGGCACCCAAGAAAAGAACAGCATAGGAAGCGATCACGGTCTGAGGAAGATTGGGGAGATGGATGGCGACCCGGCCGTCCTTTCCGATTCCCAGATCGGAAAGTGCCGTAGCCAGTCTCTCGACCTGGTCGAGGAGTTCCCTGTAGGTGAGTGTTCCGTTCATGAAGTGAACGGCCGGCCGGTCCGGGAATTTCTCGACTGACCGTCTCACGAGATCAGGAAGGACGATCTCATCGAAAGAGAGATCGACCGGCACTCCTTTGCCGTACGCCTTGTGCCAAATCCGCTCTTTCATTCTGTAACCTCCTTCGAATTTCAGCCAGCTACACCTACTATCAGCGAGAAAGCTGCATCAAGTCACTCAGTTTATCAAAGCCATAGCCGTCTTCACCGAGTTGATCGGTGATCGAATCCACGGCGTCGAGCGTCTGTCCGCGGTCCACGTGAGAGTGCCATCCTCCGTCGTGCAGTATTACGATCGATCCCGGCTCGATTCGCTGGAGCACGCGATCCACGATCGCCCGCTTACCGGGCCTGGAAGAATCTTTCGGATAGATGTTGCCAAGCACAGGACAGTAGTTCATCTCTCTGAAAATCTGGAGTACCCGATTGGAAAACCACCCCATCGGTGGCCGCACAAACGGCGCCCCCGAGCCGGTGATCATTTGAATCAGCCCGTCTGTTCTGCGAAGCTCGCGACGAATCCCAGCATCCGGGAGGAGGGTAAGCGGAATATGATTGTAGGTGTGATTCCCCACATCATGGCCGGCCGCCACGATTTCACCTGCGAGTTCGGGGAAGCGCTTGATATTCCTTCCCACAAGAAAAAACGTGGCTGGAATGTCTTTTCTCGCAAGCATTTCGAGTAGACGGGGGGTGTTTCTGGGATTGGGCCCGTCATCAAACGTGAAGGCGATTCGCTTTTCAGTTGTGTCCACGGAAATGAGAAACCGGCCCGACAGGAACTGCCGCCCTGCCTTGAGATCGAGAAGGGTCGGTGTCAAGATGGTTCCTCCTTTGAGCCGCTCGACTGTGAGTAGGATCCAAGCATCCCCTCCGCTACATAGCGATCAAACAGCTCGTCGAGAGCGCGAACAATAGTGGCTCGCTTCATCTTGAGTTCCTGCACGTAATAGCCTTTTCTGGCTGAGACGATGGCGTATCGTAAGGCGTCCCAGCCTCGAGTCATCCTTCCGGCATACCACCTTGCAAAAAAGCCCGTGACGAGTAGTGCTGCTGTTACACCCGCCGTCGCACCGCCACCGATTATCCTGTAAAAAACGTATAGCAGCGGCACATAATATAGAAGATAAAAGATCACTCCGAACACGAGTTGAAACTGGTGATACTGCGTCGCGTCCGGCGAACGGCGCTTGGCCGCCCAACCGGTCAACTTGTAGGGGAGCGCATTGCTGATTGTCCCGAGTAACGCGGGGATCATGCCGAGTGCCCCGAAAATAGCCACTCCGGTCGCACGACGTTTCCATCCTATTTTCAGATCGCGACCAAGATGCCTGTCCGATAGATGCGAAAGTTTGAGTCGTTTTCTATATTGCCTGAGAAGACCCGCTACGTGCCATACTGCATCAGGGTCAGTATCGTAGAAGTAATTTACCGCCTTCGCAATCTCCTGTGAAAGAATGCGCTTCTTCCGAAAGCGGGAAAACCGGGAAAGGCCGAATCCCTTTTTCCGAGACAGATCCTCTCTGTATGTCTTTTCGAGATCCTCAACGATTTGAGCCAGTTCTTCTCGGTCCAGATTCATGACCCGGCTCCGCATCCGAGTCGTCAGATCTTCGGTGAAGGCGTTTACCGCTTCGTATGGATCCGAACGGTAGAGGTCTTCATATTCACGCACATCGATCGGCTCGCCGAAGCTGACAAGCACTCTGCTCCGCAGGCGTCCGAGACTTTCAAAATCGAGGCCGACCGGCGTGACGAGAACGCCGAGTGAAAAGTTGTGGCGGTCCTCCGTTTCGAGAGCGATCCGGGCGGCACCTGTTTTGATCCGGCGCACACGCTTTTCCATGTGGCTCGTCCCTTCCGGAAAGATTCCGATTGCCGCTCCGTTTTCAAGGGCAACGGCGCATGCGGCGAACATCTCTTTGTTTTTGCCCTGCATGTTTCCATCGCCTGATCGCCGGTAGACCGGAATGACCCCGGCGTTCTCCAGGAAGAGGGACTTCAATTTATTGCTGAACAGGCCGCTATGACCGAGAAAATGGAGCGGCCTTCCGGCGGCGAGCCCGAGTACAAGAGCGTCGACTATGGAACGAGGGTGATTGGCGGCGAAGATCACCGGTCCTTTGGGAGGTATGTAGCGCTCCCCGGCTACTTCAATCTCACGAAAATAGAATGCCAGGGCGAAACGGACAAAAGGCCGAGCCAATCTATAGAGTGCTGGAGTACTCATAGGGTATCATTATAGACGATGAAGAAGCGCAAAACAGATTCTAGGACCTTGCGAGGCGAGATCGCGTTTTCGCTCCCCATCTATTGGCGCATGGACGGAGCGGCGAAATCCCAGGACGCGCCGCTCGTAGTCTGCATGCACGGACAATGGATGACCGAGGATTTTTTTGCACTTCTCATCCAGAAGCTGTTCGATCTTCCCTTCCGGTTCCTGCTTCCGAGAGGCCCCTACCCGATCCCCGTGCCGGGCAAGAAGACCATCGGAGCAAGCTGGTATTCCTATGACGGGAACCAGGAACGGTTTCTGGATGAACTCGTTCGCACCGAGCAGGCGGTCCTCGATGTCCTTCATTCGGTCGAGTCCGCTCATGGCCTCCGCCCCCGAAGGCGCTACATGCTCGGGTTCTCTCAGGGAGGATACGCCGGATCGTACATCGCCCTACATCGATCCGACCTCTTCAGCCGTCTCGTCATCTCCGGGGCACGGGTCAAAGAGGAGGCGCTCGAAGAGGAGATTCGCGTGGCGGGTGAGCGTGGATTTCGCGCGCTGATCTGTCACGGCACGCGCGATAAAGCAGTGCCGATCGAGGCGGCCGAGCGGAGCCGGAAGGCGCTTGCCAGGGGCGGGGTGACGAGCGAGGTCCGCACCTTCAACGCCGCCCATTCCATCGGCCGTTCGCAGGTGATCGCGATCCGGGAGTGGCTGATGGAGCAGGAGGGGCTGGGTTCGACGGAATCGTGAAAATGAAACATGATTCATTTTGATCGATCAAGGTCAGTTTCCGCTATCGGTGAACTTCTCGAGTGCGGTGGCGAGGGGCGTGGGGTAAGGCTCGAGGTATCGCTCGATGTCGGGAGAAATCGACTCGAGCCGAGAGTAAAAACTGATGAGCACGACGCGGGCCACTGCGATTGAACCGCTGAACGAACGATAGGTCTCCAGCATGCGATCAAGAATCATGCGGCGACGGCCGGCACTGTCCAGATCGAGTCCGTCCGCAATTCGCTCGAGGGTTTCGAGGTGCCGCGCGCGATCGATTTCAGATCTCAGCATACTGATCAGCGACAGCTCGTACCGCTCAGCTGTTTCCGCCCGATTCGCCTCCGTCGCTTCGGCGGCCCATTTTTTCAGTTCGCCCGCCTCCTTCCCGCCGTATGCCTCGAGCAAAACATGGTGTTCTTCATGAAACTCTCGCAAGCCTTCCGGCGGCGCCCCCTTTTCGACCAATTCACACCATCGGTCATAAGTGAAGACCTGAGTAAGAAAGCGGTCCGCTCTGTCCGGATCAGACAGATCGGATTCTTCGGCGACAGGAAGGCTCGGTAAATGCTCGCCGAGAGAACGCGCGAAGAATCCGGCACGCCTATCAACGATATCTCTTTCATTATTATAGACGGGGATGCCCCCGTTACCGCAGGAAGGTGAGTCCTTCTTCAGGATGTAACCCCGGATACGGCGAATACTGAGTTCCACTGTCCGCTGTTCCGAAAAACGATTCATTCGGCCTGTCAGGTCCTCGCCGGAAACCGCCCCGATCAGCCTGTCCCCCTTGATGTCTTGATGTATGTCGATCGGTTCTCTCGGTGAGCCGAGTCCGATTTCCATCTCGGGGCAGACCGGAACCCACTCAAAGTACTTTGACAGCTCATTGGCCGCAAAGTCGTGTTTCATATGGCCACCGTCATAGCGCACCTCCTGCCCGAGAAGACAGGAACTGACACCCACCGGAATCCGTTCGATCGACATCGGTTTCCTCCAAAGAGCCGCCCGGCACCGGGTAACTACTGAGCATCCTGCCCGGCCCGACCATACACCATCGTCATTCTGCGTGCATCGGTTGAACGGGGTGCCCTTACCATGAGCATCGTAACTTCTTCAGTATCACAAAACTGATCACAGTTTGAACGCCCCGCCCGGGGAAAGTGAACGAAACGCCCAAAGACCGCCATGATTCGCTTTGGTCCGATCGTTGCGAGACTCGCAGCAGATGCCCGCCGTCCTTACCCGGACGTCATTCACATTTACTCGAGGAGCTGGAAATCCCATGTGGAGCGGTCCCCGTGTTTTGTCTTGTGCAACCGGTGCGACGGCAGGGGTTTTCCTGGTCGCCATGGGTTGCTCAACTCCCAGTGGCACGCCGGATCCGGTGGGTGGAGGTAAAGAATTCGTGCTCGATTTTGATCAGTTCACTTCCACCGTGGCGCCCGTGCTTTCGAGTGCCGGTTGCACCATCGCCGGAGATTGCCATGGCGGCGGAATTCGGGGGAGCTACGAACTCACCCCCGAAGGGGCACGGGATCTGGAATTCGAGTTCGAGCAGAGCGTACTTCAGGCAGACCCTTATGACCTGCCCGCGAGCCCATTGCTCACGAAGCCGCTCGATGAAAATGCCGGCGGGACTCCTCATAGCTTCGAACCGTTTGCTTCGACCGGCGACCCGGGCTACCAGACGATTCTCGCCTGGCTCGAAAAGGGGTACTTCGAAGAATGAGGCGGAATACCATGACGATTCTGAGCGGGACCTTGCTGGCGGTCCTTCTGATAGCAGCTTCCCCGCTGGCGGAGGGGACCTCCGATACGCCTGTCGATGTGGAAACGGCTGCTAGCCCTGTGCTTCATAACGGTCGCGAATACATTGTGCCCGAACTTGCCGAAGACCCGTTCGCCATCAAGCCGGGACCCCGGCCGTTTATGAAGCGGCTGGCATTCAGCCCGGCCTACGGAAATCTGGGCGATGACGAGTACTACCTTTTTCGGCTCGCGTTCAACCCGGACTCCTGGCTCGGCTGGGAGGCGAGTGTGGGGCATAGCCCGGGGGAAACGGTCCACGCTCTCTTGAATACGATCAATGCGATCGTCCGCTATCCCCTGCCGTGGCGCCTGCAACCATACGGTTCGGCCGGCTACGGAATGATCATGGTATTTCCCGGTGAAGCGCTGAACGCAGACCCGGTGACGAAGAACGTGATCTCCTACGGAGGAGGTCTCGAAGCGTATGTCCGGAATGACGTGGCGATCCGATTCGAAATGCGGGGAACCACGGTGTTCGGCGGAGAATCGGACCAGGGAACGGTCGCTTACCGATATCAGGAAGCGACGGTGGGCTTTGCGTTTTATCGCGAGCTCAAGTGACGGGGAGACGATGAAGATGTCCGGCAGAAACAGACAGCTCTTACCGATCGCGCTCTTCATTCTGGCCCTGGCGCCGGGATGTGAAGAGAACGCGCCTGATGATTTGATCATGGTGGAAGAGACGACAGAGGCCATCGTGTTCGTGAAGACTAAAGGGGAAGAAACGCTGAACCGGAGCAACGCGGAAGGGAATCTCTACAAACTCTCCCCCATCTCTCCGGACGGGAACGTTACGCCCATCACCAATTTTGTGGGGGCCAGCGTGTCAGATCCGTGCGTTTCGTTCGACGGCGAACGGATCCTTTTCTCCATGCGCCCACCCGAGGGGGGCGCAAGGAACATTTACGAGATCGATGCGGACGGGACCAACATGCGACAGGTGACGGCCGGCGGCGGCAATGATTTCGACCCGCTCTACCTCCCTGACGGGAACATCATGTTCACCAGCTCCCGTGCCGGCGAGATGGATGAGTACAACCACTCCCCCGCCGAACATCTCTTTATCGGAGGTCTGGACGGTTCAGGCATCCACCGAATCAGCTTCAATCAGAGCGATGATTTCGATCCCGTGTTGATGCCGAGCGGCCTCATTGTTTATACAAGATGGGAGCACTTCGGAACGTTCAACCGTTTCCCGCTCTTCTTTACGACACAGGAAGGTTCGCAGACCTTCCACAAGTACGGTCCTCATAATAGAAACTTTTTTCATGCCCAGCCGACTCCCGACGGCCGGATGATCGCCATAGAATCCCGGTCGGTCAACGAAGACGCCGGACCGATCGCCATATTGAAGACCGAGCAGGGTCCCGCCGATCCTGCCGGCTCAGACACCGACCTTCACTGGGACGTGCTGACTGCCGAGGTAAACGGCAACGGGGCGCCATGGACATTCGGTGCGTTCAAGTATCCGTTCGCCCTGGGCGGCAGCCGGTACATCGCCTCCTATACACTTCCGGCGGCGAGCGAATCCGAAGTCGACTACGGACTTTACACTTTCACGCTCTCTCAAAGAGGTGCGGGAACGACGGAAGATCCCGCCAGCATTTCGATCGACGACCTTACTTTCCTCTACAACGATCCCGAGTGGAACGAGTATGACGCCCAGCTTCTCGCGCCGAGGGAGAAGCCGCCGGTGACGCCGTCTGTGATCGATGAGTCGAAGGATTTCGGCATATTCATGGGCCATAACGTGTTCAAGCGGGGAGAAAATGACGGCCAGGAGCGGCCTGAAAAAGGTGTCGACACGATCAACGAGATGGCCATAATCGCCGCCATCCCGACCATGGCCGGCGAGCCGAATGACTTCTCGGCAAACACCTTCGAGAAGAGAGCCATTATCGGTTTCGCGCCCGTCTACGAAGACGGTTCGTTCCGGATCAAAGTGCCGGCGGATGTGCCGCTCACGTTTGCGACCCTCGACGAGCACCGCCGCGGCTTCGTGGTCAAGCGTACCTGGATCTACGTCCGCCCGGGCGAAACGGTCGACCAGTGCACCGGCTGTCACACGGATCGCGGATTCGTCGACATCGAAGCGGCCGATACCACGCCGATCGCCGCTACCCGGGAGCCGACCGATCTGAACATCAGCCCCGAAAACTACACATACATCAACTACAGAGATCAGATCAGCCCCATCGTGGAAAGAAATTGCGCGGGATGTCATCTCGAGACATACGTCGAGCGTGACTCGCTGGAGATCACGCTCAATGACTCGTTAGGCGTTCTCGACAGTCTCTGGCTCACAGTGACCGATACCCTCGCACCTCCGGGCTCGCTCGATCTGACTTCCGTCCTCGACACGATCGGTCAAAGGATGCAGGTGTTTCCGCGAGCCTACATCAATCTTTCCGGCGGAAACACGATGGGCGGCAACTCCGTAACCGTGCCTCCATTTCCGCGACGATCTCTCCTGATCGACTATGTACTCGGTCTTGGCGTAGCGGCGGACAAGGGGGCCCACCCAGGTGACCACGTTCTGACTGATCAGGAAAAAGAGCTCTTCAATCTCTGGGTGACTCTTGGTGCCCAGTATCGATAGCGACCTTTGTCAGGAGTTTGATGCCATGAAACGATCGATCATCATTTCAGGATTGGGGGCGGCTCTCCTGATGGGTGCGATAAGCGCACAGGCCACCCCGACTGCCGGGCATGGCGCCATGATCGCCGGTTACGGCCTCGAAACTCTCGCCGGCCAGGAGTTCAGCGTGGCTGAACACCGCGGGGAAGTGATTGTCGTGAACTTCTGGGCCACATGGTGCAAGCCGTGCCTGAAGGAACTCCCCCTCCTCGATAGTTGGAACGACGAGATCGCTCCCCGGGGAGGACGAATCATCGCGATTTCGGTGGATACCAGGAAAAGCAAGGTCGAGAAATTCGTTAGAAGATCGAAACTCTTGCTCACCGTCTGTCATGACGGACCGGGCGGGCTCGCCAAACGGCTCGACCTCTCCTCTCTCCCCTGCACCTACGTGATCGACGCAGAGGGGGACGTGGCCTACATCGCACGAAAGGGCCCCGACGAGGAACTACCCGTGCTTCGCAGGATAGTGGACCAGCTACTTGCCGGCCGGCCGGGCCTTCTCGTTCCGGCATCCAGCGAGAGGAAATAACGTGAAGCGTCCATCCGTTCCCCCCTTCGTCTTTTTGTGTGCCGCTCTGGTAACGGCGATGCTTGCCGGTTGCGCCACGGTCAAGCCGTATGAACGGGAGTATCTGGGCGATTCGATCATGTCATTCGACGAAGACGCGAAAGAAGCGTCAAGAAACGTCAGTTGGATCGAGACCCGCGAGGGATCGACCGGGGGAACCGGCGGCGCCGGCGGAGGCTGCGCCTGCAAATGAAGGTCTGCAAGGAGATCGGAATCGTGACAATCGCATTGACAGCTTTCGCTGCACGTACGCTTGCGGGGGAATCTGCCGTCGACCAGCAGGGGGCGACATACACGTTTCACTATTTCGCCGATTCCGATGATATTCGCGTCTACTCCCATTACTACGACTATGGGATCAACCTGAAGAACAACGCCGACCTCTATTTTGTCTGGAACAATGAGACAGTGGTAATACCCCCTGTCGACGCCGCTCCCGGATCCGACGAGGCGGCCGACGCGATCACGAGCGCAAGCCGTCCCGTAGCCGGCGACCTCAGCGCCTTCGAGCCGTACGAAAAAGCACGTGACGTGGTTACTGCGAGCATTGACTACGGTTTCACCGATGCCGGTTATTACGTTTCGATCGAAGAGGATTACCTTGCCCAGCAGGTATCCGGGAACCTGAATCGAGACTTTCTATCGGAATCGCTCAATCTCTCGGCAGGATCATCTTACGGCTGGGATCGCATCGATCCGCTTGCTGACGACGACACGCCCGGTGGAGACGATTCGCGAACGAACACCTACCTGAATCTCGTGGCGACCCAGGTGGTCACACCCGGGACCCTCATTAGAATCGGCGCAGAGGTGAACGAAGTGCGGGGTCTACAGCACAGCCCCTACCGCAATGTGAACGCCGGTGGCGGTACCGAGCCTGAGGTTCACCCGGACGTTCGATCGCGACGAGATTTCTTTCTGAAACTCAATCGGTACTTCACTAACGAATCGAGTGTTCACCTCAGCTACAAGTACTACACCGATGACTGGGGGATCGAATCCCACACGCTTGGTGCGCGGCTGAACCAATACCTGAACAAGAACGTCATCGTCCGCTATCGGTACCGGTATTACGAGCAGGATGAGGCCTGGTTCTATCGTGATGAGTATGAGGCCTCCGAGGGGATCGGCGGCTACCGTTCGGGCGACTATCGGATGACCTCGTTTACAGCCCACCTGTTCGGCACTCATGTCGACTGGGCACTCGGTTCGTCCATTTACGGTTTTCGTACCATTCGGCAGCCGAGACTCATCGTTCGTTACGAGCGCTATTTCAACAGCAACAACTTTTCGGCGAACATTTTCGAGTCCGGGTTCGCCGTGAACTTCTAGGGGATGTTGATGGGAAGGTGGGATTGAGGAGATGAAACGAATGATCGGAACCTTGGTGCTGTCGGGGGCGATTCTCGCAACCGGTGTGAGCGCGGGCTCTTTTGTGCCGGCGCCCCTGTTCGGCGAGGGAAACGTGGAAGTGATTACTCGAAGCCTGGCGAGGGAGACACTCGACCGGGACCTGTTCGGCACGCCGTACGACGGTGTCGTAGTCGGGCAAACGGATATCTATGACGGTTTCCCGTATGTGGAATCACGTTGCTTCCTATTCGTCTCCGACCCGGAATGGAATCGAATTCTGTTCGGCGAGATCGGGAAGGGCTTCGACGCCTGGAACGGCGAAGGAACAATCTTCGGTAAGCTCGACTCTCCCCGCGGCATGGCTGTTGATGCCGAGGGAAATCTGTACGTGGCAGACTCAGGCAATCGCCGCATCCTCGTCTTCCGCACTTCCAGCGAGTTCGACCGGGCCCGGTTACATCCTCTCTACGAGATCAGCGGTCTCGCCCGTCCGTATGACGTAACTCACTCGGACAGAGGGACCCCTGATGACCCGAGCGATGATGTGATCTATGTCGCCGACATGGGGAAGAATCGTGTCGTCAGATTTTCCCTTCTGGAATCAGGGGCGGTATTTGCCGGCGAGATCGGTGCTCTCGGGAGCGGGCCGGGTCGTTTCGCCGGGCCGAGCGCCATCGCGGTCGGGCGGTTCGACGGTGTGAATACTTCCGACGTTTTTGTCGCTGATGCTCATAACGGGCGCTTCGTACGCCTCGTTGACGACGGGGAAAGGCTTACATGGCATGCGTCATGGAAGGGGGACTCGGGAGTTATCACTTCACTCGACTCGGACCACTGGGGAAATCTATACGCCACATCACCGCAGCACGGCCGGGTCGTCAAGTATGGGGCCGACTTTTCGAAAGTGGCGGAGTGGACAGACGGGATCAATCGACCGAGAAGCTTTCATATACCTTTCCTGCGAGTAACCGACCACCGGAGTGGGCGGACGGTTCGCGCCGGCCAGGGAAGCGGGGTGCTGGTGGAGGAGTGGACGGCCGCGAGCGGACTTCGTCTCGCTCACTTCGGTGTAGAGGTAAAAGGTCTTTCCGTTCGATCGGGGAAGACGGTGTCAGCCGATTATGTGCTCACCGATCGTGCCGACGTACGGGCGGTGATCATCGACGAAAGGACGAACGCCTCTCTCATCGAATACGAATTGGGAGTGCTGGATGCAGGATCTCAGCAATTCCGGATTCCGGTCGACGACCTGGTCGGTCGGAGTTCACATGGAGAGATGGTTCTTCGAATCGTCGCATATTCGAGTTACGACCAGGGTAGTGGCGGCGAGATGGAAGCCCGGTTCTCCTATGGTTCAGGCAGTGACAGTGCCCCGGCACGCTCCTCTCTCCTGGTGGCCACCCCGAATCCGTTCAATCCGGTAACGACCATTCGCTTCGAAGTGAGAGCCGGCCAGGATCTGCACGTTAACCTGAGCATATACGACATAGGTGGCCGGATGGTCCGAACACTGCAGAACGGTCCGCTCGATTGGGGGAAACACTCTCTTGTATGGGACGGGCGGAACGATACGGGGCAACCTGTGGCGTCCGGAATCTATACGGCACGTCTCGATCTAGGCGACGAAGAACGGCGTACAAAAATGGTGCTGATTCGATGACGAACCGGTCAGGCGAAACAACCGAATGGCACAAGAGATGGCAGGGAATTGTGCCCGTACTCTGTGCCATTTTTCTGGGTGGATGTCTGACCACACCTCCAGTCGAAGAGACATGGACCAAGCTCGAGATTCTGGAAGCCGCGCCGGGGACCGATCGTCCCATCACCTCCGGTGCTCCTGTTTCCGTCTCCATGAAGGGGAGGATTACTTTCAGGGAAATACTGACGAGTTCAGCGGTAGCGGAGGTTCGATGGAGCGACACACTTGAATCGGCCGACTTCGCACTCGACGCCGTCGATCCCCGCCTCGAGTCGGTCAGACAGATTGACATGATTCTGGAGAACTCGATCTCGATAGCGAATGAAACCGTTCTTGTAACCGGCTTCGACTATCTCATTCGGGAAGTGAACTTCCGATTCGATGCGACCATTCCGGGTCCGGGGACGGCTTTCCTGCTTCTTTACATGGCGGAAGATATCGAGGACATCGAACTGGAATCGGGGGCCGACTCCACAGTGATCAATCCATTTCTTTCTACCGAAGCGAAGATCCTGGCGGCCGGAGTGACCTGGACCATCGAATAGAGCCGGAACGGGAGGAGTCACAGCATGATGAGTTATCTGTCCGTTCAAAAATCGTGCGCCGCCTTGACGGCTCTTGCCGCCGCTCTTCTTTTCGCGTGGCCTGCAGCTGCGGAGAGAGAAGGGCCACCGGCTCCTGTTCGCATCACCATGACCCCCTGGTCGGGGGCGCTCTATCTGGACGCCCGGCTTCATCGATACGGCTGGGATACAGGCCCGATCCTCCAATATGGATTGGCCGCGGAGATCGGACGAGGCAGGTGGGCTGCCGGTCCCAGGGTCTGGCGGGCGAACACAGTTCAATCAGGCGGAGCACTCGATACCGCTCTCTCTCCCGATGTCTCTCTTTCCGCCATCGAGCTTGCATCACGAGTCGGAGTGGTCCGGCTCTTTTCAGTCGATGTTCTGGCAACGGGATCGGTCGGCCTCTTACGCATCGATTATTCGCCCGACCACATCACATATGAAATAGCGGGAGAGCCTCCCATCGTCGTCGATCTGCAAGCAATCACCGAATGGACGAGTGGAATGGGCCTCGCCGCTCACGGTCCCCTGTTTCGATCGGTCGGCTTCGATTTTTCCGCTGAGCGTTATTTTTTCGGGCTCCAGACAAACCATCGCGCCGGAAACAGCATCGTTTCCGGGAGAGAAACCATCGCCAGCTGGACCTTTCGGGCCGGCCTGACCTGGCACGCCGTCACGAGCCATGAAGAGAGGGAACACCGATCATGAAGCGACGTTTGTATTGTCTGGTTCTCCTCCCACTGCTTTTCGCATCGATTTTCGCCGCGGTGCCGGCGGCAGCGGGTGATTCCGGCGGCCCGATCCGTAAGGTCATGCTCGCCTATGGAGATCACAACGTCGTTCGAAGCGGACCAGGCAATCACTTCGCCATCGCCGCGGTTCTTCCAAAGGGGGCGACGTTCCGGGTGATCGCGAAGAGTGGCGACTGGAACAATATCCGGCTGTCCGAAACGGAAACAGCTTGGGTCCATTCGTCACTCTGCCACGAATTCGACGACCTGTCCGGCTTGGAATTCCGCCCCAATCCACGGCTCTACTCGCGAATCGGCAGCTTCGTTCTATCCGGTTTTGTCGGAGGCTACGCGTTCGACGAAAAGTCAAACTCCCTTACAGCGGGCGGGCGTCTCGGCTATTACCTTTTCGACTTCGTCCAACTCGAGGGAGGAGTCGGCTGGACCCATGTCAACCGGCCCCAGGAAATCGTGGAGTCTCTCTTCAACCTCACCCTCGAGGAAGAGGAGTTTCACATGCTCACCTACGAGATGAACGCGAACGTTCTCATTCTTCCCGGCCGCCGGGTGGTCCCCTTCCTCGGCGCAGGAATCGGATCGAGCATCTTCCGCGGCAAAACCGAACCGAGCACGAACTACGGAGCGGGCGCGCTCTTCTATGTAAGCAAAAAAGTGGCTCTCCGCTGGGATCTAAGGAACTACAGATTCCGATCCGGTTCCGGTTCCGCTCGGAGGGAAAACGAAAACTATGTGTTCACCATGGGCATGTCATTTCTTTACTAGCAGGAGGACCTGAATTTGTCTGTCCATACGCTCTCTAAGAAGCCGTCCCGTCGTTATGGGCTGCTCGTTCTCGCGGGAGTGGGGCTACTCGCAACGTCGGCCATCCAGGTCAGCGCGGGCTCCCCCCCCTTCAGTGCGCGCGACGGTCTCGACCTCGCCGCGGACGCGGCCCTCACCTGGGCCGAGGATGCCCGGCTGATTTACATCGAAAACGATGACTCGCCCAGCACGGGCGGATCCGCCTCCCAGTGGGGCTATCTCTTCGCCTCTTCGTCCCTCGAGAAATATCAAGTGTATGCGGTCGAGGGAGGAAAGATCCGGAAGGCTTCCGACCTCGGTTTCGTATTTGATGCGCCCCCGCTCCCCGACCGTTGGATCGACAGCGGCGAGGCCTTTCTGGCCGCGGAAGAAGATGGGGGAACCGAATTCAGAATGAAGGAACAGGGGGAGTTGAGCACGATGCTTCTCGTCCGTGGCGTTCTGCACGACAAGAACCCGAACAGAGCGACATGGGCGTTCGTCTACACAGCAACGAACGCGGCCTCCCTCTTCGTCGTCGTTGACGCGGAGTCAGGAGATGTCGTTCGGAAGTGGAGGGGATGAAGTGAGCCGCAAGGTCGGGCAGAGGAATTGGCGACAGCTGCACACTTTCATGGTGGGCGTACTCGCTTTCACCTGGGCGCACTCATCCTTGCAGGCCGAAGACAGCCCGCGAGAGACCATGAAAGTCGAGCGGGTCAAGATCAACCAGGAAAAACGCCCGTCCCTTCGATTTCTGCGAGACAACAAGGACTTCCTCCGCGGCCAGCTCGATCTTCTCCGCCAGATTTACGGGCTGGAGATGGACGGCCGGGCAATCGCCCTCGATGCACGCCATCTCGAGCTGCAAAGGTTGATGGAGGAACTGCTCGCGTCGTTGGACGCCGCAAGAACCGGGAATCGTGAGATTGCTGATCGGGGGCTTCTGGAAAGCGTGGTGGAGATCGCATGGCTCGAATCCGAACTCGACAGGATTGACGAGATCCTGCGTCTCCAGGAAAGCCGGCTCGCCTGGCTCGATGAGGATTTCACGGGACGTCAGGAGACGGCACTCATGGTTCTCCTCCGGGGCGTCCCTGACGGAGAAGCGCCGGAGTCTATCGTTCTCATGTGGAGTGATGAAAAGACGGTGCGCGTGCCGATCGATCAGGAGACGTGGGGGTCACTCCGCATGGGAGGGGTGGCGAAGATCTACCACGAGTTCATTGAACCGCGTGAACATGATTTTCGAGTAGGAATGGAGGGGGGCGCCTGGACGATGCACTCCCCTCTATCCGTTCCGATCGAACCGGCGCGGGACCGCATTACATTTCTGGAGCTTAGCCTCACCGGAATGTCGAGCGAGATTACAACGAGCGGTGTCGCATCGAAAATCTGGGTGCGATGAGTTCGTGCCACCAAACAGATTGCAGTCCGTCGTCCGTACGGACTGCTGGGTTCGCACTGCTCATTGCATCGCTCCTGCCGGCCCTGTTTTCTCCGGCAGGCGCCTCAGCCCCCGGGCTTCCCGGTTCGATCGAGCCGATGGAGTGGGAGGACCTCGCTCTCCGCCAGGCGATTCTGGAGTGGCGGGCGGGCAATCTGAACGAGGCGCTCTCCCACCTCGAGGAAATCACGATTGACGGAAACGATTTGGCCCCATCATCCCCCATGCGCTCACGGGCACTGTTTCTGCGCGCCATTCTCGCCATGCGCCTCGGCGATCATGCTGGATTCCGTGCGGCTGTTCGCGCTTCTGCAGGACTGGGGAGAGATGATCTCTACTCCGATCAATTGCAGCAGTTTGCCATCCTGCTCGATCCGACGAGCCTCGCTTCCGGGATGGACGAGGGAGACAGCTTTGAACCGAGCGACATTTCGGCGCTCGGACTTTTTCGCGATTGGCTGGCGGCGGGAGATCGGGGACCATCGGCCGTTCGCGCTCTGGAGGGACTGGCCGGCTACGCCTCAGACTCTCCGGGAGAAGCTGAGCTCCGAGACGCGGCGAAGCTCCATCTGGCTAGCCAACAGGAGACGACCAGGAAAGAGGCGCGCGACCTGCTGGCATCCGTGCCGGCCGGTTCCCGTTTCGCTTCTCGAGCAGCTCACATGCTCGCCATCCTGGCGCAGGAGGAGAGCGATTCCATTGACGCGGCCCGATACCTGGATCGGGCACTCCAGAATACCCCATCCCCTTCCGACTACAGGAGCGCCGCTCTCGCCCGGGCCTCGATCGCCCTTTCAGCGGGCCGCCCCGATGAAGCTTACGACGTCCTTCGCTCAGCCGAGACGGTGTGGTTCTATGAGGAAAGCGAGCTTGCCCGCCTCTCCGATCCATCTCTCGCCGACTCACTCTGGCACGCGTGGGAATCCGAACTCGGCTCGGTTGACGCACTTCTGATCGATCTTTCACCGGAGGTCGAATCGATTCAATCGCTCGCCCTTATCTCACTCGATCTCACTCAGTCCCCCGAGAACTCGAACATCCCATCGGTTCGTCTCCAGCTCGGGTCCCGTTCTATTCCTTCGTACATAACATTCCCGGATGAAGCTTCTTCCCTGATGGAAGAAACCCGCCGGCGAGAGAGGGATGGGGACCGACTTTCTGAGGAGTTACGGAAGACCCGATTTCGGATTGAACTGGAAGAGTCCAGACTGGCCCGTCTGAAAGCTTATCTGGAGTCCGGAATTCTACAATCCGCCGGCGTGCATGAGCTGATTGAGATTCAGAATGCTCGCCTTGATTCGCTCCTCTCCCGGGTGTCGGAAACACTGGGCAGGCTGGATGATATCCGCACTCAGGTGTTAGCGCGTGTGGCCGAGAGATCCGAATCCATGGGAGAGCGCACTGGCCGGAATGAGCTGGTGGCGGGTGCGCTTTCATCGATCTACGTGCAGGGACCGAACCGGGAACGGGCCGCCACCTACCCGGAGGGGGTTCCGCCGCCCGGAGAGCTTCTCGCGTGGGAGGATTCACTCTCACGCGCACTCGACCTCTGGATTGTCATATTTTCGAATCGAGTACCTGATCTGGTCAACCGCTCACATGATGAGATCTGGGTTCCCAGAATGACAACAGGCCTGGACGCCCTCGCACGCCGGGCGGATGCTCAGCTTGCACGGTCTGAACTCGTTCGTTCGGCGATCGATTCCACTCTGGCGATGGCCGGGTCGAGTGACCGCCTCCGAATTGCGCTCACTGCAGCGGATTCACTCGAATTACTGATCGCGTCTTCGCTGGCTGAGCGTGATTCGGTCTCTCGACTGGTCGTCGGCAGAACTCTCGAGAGTTCATCGCGCCATCACTTCGAGCGGGGAGAAGGGCTTCTCTACACGCTCGCCATTGCATCCGATGAACTCGCGTGGATCGCTTCACATCATCCTGGTGAAGGGACGGCCGTCTCCTCGCCGGGGAACATGAGAGCTGAAGCGATCGAGCGCTTCAGTTCATTTCTTGCCGGTTATCCCGATCCTGTTACACGCGGAGATGTTCGTTTTCGCCTCGCGAGCCTGGAACTCGCCAAAGCAAAAGAAGATTTCTCCGTTCGAATGGCTGCATTCCTTGACGGCCCGGGAGCCGGAACCGGTGCGACTCCGTTTGTGGACTATGGACCGGCCTATGATCTCTACAAGTCCATTCGGGATCAAGATCAACAGTTTCACCGAATGGATGCCGTGCTGTTCAACATCGGCATGATCCAGCTCGACGAGGGTGACCATGCCGGAATTGCCGTGCTGACCCGTCTCGTCCGGCACTATCCCGAGACCGAGCATCGCCAGGAGGCTCTCCTGAGACTGGGGGACGATAGTTTTCACAAAAAACAATTTGCTTCGTCTATTCCGTGGTTCGAAGAAGCGGCAAGGGGAGAAAACGCCGAGTTTACGGCTATTGCGCTCTATAAGACCGGCTGGGCTCATTTCAATCTCGAGAGCTACAAAGATGGGGCTCGTTCGTTCCGCCGCCTGCTCGACCATTACGAAGAGGGGGTCGGGAGCGGCACTGCAGACCTCCGGGAAGAGGCAAGGGAGTACCTGATCCACTCCCTTGCAAGGGCCGGCGGGGCCGGGCCATTCGAGGAGCTGTTTTCCGGCGAGGGGAAACGGGGATACGAACGATCCATTCTGGCGGGGCTTTCCACGCTATTCAGACGCTTCAGTCTGATCGACGAGTCGGTGGACATCGAACGGTTATGGCTCGAGAAGTACCCCACCGATCCGAGTGCTCTCCTAGCGGCCAGACGGTTGATTGAAACGCTGGACACTGCCAACCGTAAAGATGATGCGATGAGCGCCCGTCTCGATCTCGCCCCGCGCTTTCTCAATGGGGCTGCTTGGTCTGAGGCCATCAAAGATGACTCGCTCCGGGCCGAGGGAGATTCCTTCGCGTTCGATTCCTATTCGCGGGCGGCTCTCTCCCATCATGTTGCGGCAAGAGCAAGCGGGGACACGACCGACTGGGAAGACGCACTCGAGATCTATGAGATCATGATCGCCACGTGGAGTGACGAGTCCCGGTCCGCCTTACTCCACTATTACGCGGGTGAAGCGGCGGGATTTCTCGGCGAATATGATTCCGCCGTGAATCATTTCGAGAACGGAGTGTTTGCCGACTCCCTGGAAATTCGGGAGGATGCAGCCTGGCAGGTCATTTCAATGCTCGACACCTGGTATGAATCTTCCCGGGGGGAGATGGATACCGGCCCTGACTCGATCGCCGCCTCACTGATAACGGCGTCGGACCGATTGCTACCTGTCATAACGGGTGAGAAGAAGCGGGCCGATGTGATCTGGCGGGCGGCCACACTCGCCTACTACCACGATCGCACCCCCGTCGCACTGGAAGGGCTTGAACGCTTCCTCGTTCTTTGTGATCAGGACGAGCGAGCTCCCGTGGCTGCGCGGCTTCTCGGGCAGACCTACTTCGAACTGGCCGAGTTCGACCGCGCGGCTCTCGCTTATGAGCGGGCCGGTCAGATTGCCGTAGAGCACGGTATCGATTCTCTCGCAGTCGCCATGGAGGCGCTCGTCCCACTCTGCCTGTTTCGCCAGGCGGAAGCGACGGCCATTTCGGATTCAGACCGCCCTGAAATCGCCGCCCGCCTCTTCGAGAAGCTTGCCGCCGACCATGACTCATACGAGCACGCTGCCACGGCTCTTTATCGAGCCGGCCTGGGATTCCGCGAGGGTGAGTCGCCGGATGCGGCCGTTCGGTGTTGGACAAACCTGATCGATCAGTACACCGACAGTGAGTGGGTCAAGGACTCGAGGCTGCAGATCGCGTCCACGTGGGAAGAGGCCGGACGGCCGGCAGCCGCCGCACGGGCATATGAGTCTTTCGCGGATTTTCATGGTGACGATCCGGATGCAGGGGATGCTCTCTGGAAAGCGAGTAAGCTCCTTGCTCTGGCCGGTGACCCTGCAGGGGCTGACCACATCCAGACCATTTACCTCGACCGCTTTCCCGGTGATGTGGAGACGGCGCTTGCCGTGCTCGGGAGTCGGGCCGGGCGAGAACTGGATGCCGTAGGACCGGACAACCCGATCTCTTCACTCATGAGCACCGGGGCAGGTTCGTCCCACCTCGCCCGCTATCAGATACTCGCGGCAGACCATCCTGATCTCAGCGATCCGGTTCTACTCGCCCGCGCCGGTTTTCTCGCCGGCGAAGAAGCGTCAAACAGGTTCCGGCAGCTCCGAATCACTCACCCACTCTCGGAATCGATTGCAGCCAAGAAGGAGCTGCTCGATGTCGTATTCGCCAAGTACCGGACGTGCATAGCGATGGAAGCTTATCCCTGGAACCGTGCTGCTGCTTATCGGATCGGGAGCACGCTCGTTCACTTCGCCGACGCTGTTCGACATGGCGAACCTCCCCCCGATTTAACAGGCGACGATGCTGCCGCCTACCGCGAAGTCCTGAGCGAACAGGCATGGGAGTTCGACGATGCAGCTGAACAGGCATGGGAGAAACTCCTCCGACAATCCGGGGAGAGCAATGAAGACGAAGGTGGCTGGATCGGCCGAACACGAAGATCGCTCTGGCCCCGCGTGGCCAGGCGTTTTGTTCACATGCCTGAGATGGACTTCCCGCTCGTGGCCGCCGAGGCCCGCGCCGTGCCCGTTATCGCGGCATCGGATGAACAGAATGAGCAGGATGAGCATGCCCCGATCTCCGGTGATGAACTGACCCTCGACTCGGGGAGTCTCGAACAACCGCATGAGGAGAAACAATAATGAACTCGTCATCGAGCGGACGCCCGATCGCTTCGTATTTCAATAGACAGTACCTGCTCCTGTTCGTCCTCGCCGTTCCCATGATCATGAGCGGGTGTGGTTCGAGAAACAGCACGGCTGGTTTCCTGGTGGAGGAGATCATAGGGGAAGGGGAACTCGCCGGCGATCAGCTGCTCCGCCGGCTTGACCGATCGGCTCGCTACGAACCGGATGAACCGTACTGGCTCTACCAGGCAGCGGAGGTATGTACCAGGCTCGGACGGAAAACCGAATCAGAAGAGTATCTCCGCGCCTCTCTTGATCGTGACCCGGCTTACATGCCGGCATTGACAGCTTATTCCAAGCTTCTCTACGAGTCCGGGAGATACGGAGAAGCGCTATCCATCATAGATGGTGTTCGCCGTAATGGATCCATTGTTCCCGAAGAGGTTCTCGCCTCGTTCGCCCTCCATTCGGAGGCGGCCGGCGAACCGGGAGGGGCCGCCGAAGTGATCGAGCTCCTTCACCGTCCGGGACCGCACTGGAAGTCTACAGGATCATCACTCGCCTATATCCGGCTCAAGGGAGAAAATTTTGAAAATGCCGGCGAGGCGACAAGGAGCGCTCTTCTGGCCGACCCGGGGAGCGCTGCGAATCATAACAATTACGGTATTTCCCTTCTCTATGCCGGCGATCCGATGAGCGCACGTGATTCATTCTTGAACGCCGTCGAGATCGATTCTGATCTCCCCGGGCCTTACTACAATCTGGCGATTGTCGAGCAATTCTACTTTTACGACGAACAGCAGGCGGCCGAGTGGTTCGGCCGGTACTCGGAGAGAGCGAGCGCCGACCCGGACGGGATCGCCCCTTACTTTGACCGGCCGGCCGGAACGCTTCCCGTCGGTGGCGACGGCAATGGCGGAATCATCGGAGAAGAGCAATGACAAAGACTCACAAATGGAACCAGACGACATGGCCCGTCATCGTCATGGCGTGCTTACTGCTTCCGGCCACCATTCTATCTGCTGAAACCGGGGTATCCGGCGAAGCGAGCAGAGACGCGGGGACACTTGACGCCATTTCGATCGAGGGGGAGATTCCCCTTCCCCAGGTACTCTTCATTTCGTCCCGGGAGCAACCACGCTACCCCGACATGATTCATAGATTGTATCTCGACGAGTACACCGCCATCGGATCGGCAGCTCTCCCTGTTCGACTGTTAACTCTGCCCGCGGGGCTTTCTCAAATGGAGGTGTGGTAATCATGGATATCCTTTCGACTTTTTCTTCGTTCTTCAAGCAGGGCGGACCGTTCATGTACATCATTCTTGGAGCGGCCGTTCTCATTGTGGCGATTGCGGCGGAGCGTTTCTGGGTGATCGCTCGAGCTTCCGCCCTTAACAATCGTAAACTGAGAAATGATCTGCTCGCCCATATCGGCCGGGGCGACCGCCACGCTGCAGTAGACCTCTGCAGAAAAGTTAAGTCCCCGGCCGCTCAGGTAGCACTCACGGTCCTCGAAACGCCCGACAACTCCCGCGATGCTCTGCTCGATTCGGCCGAAGGAGAAGCCTCTATCGTGATCCCCCCGCTCACCCGGCGGCTTCCCCACCTCAGCATGCTCTCCAATGTCGCCACCCTGCTCGGACTGCTCGGTACGATCTTCGGTCTGACTACAGCTTTTGCTGCCGTGGGAGCGGCCGATCCTTCGCAGCGTTCGGCGTTTCTCGCGGCGGGAATCTCCCAGGCCCTCAACACAACCGCCTTCGGCCTTATCGTCGCCGTGCCCACTCTTCTACTTCACTCGTTTCTGGTTTCCAAAGTGGAGCGGATCATCGAGCAGATCGACGAAATGTCGGTGCGACTGATTCAGGCACTCGCTGCGAGCCCGCAAGGAGTATCGAGAGAAGCCGCTCCGGCAGTCACGAACCGCACGACTTCCGAGGCGCCTGTCCTCTCTCCTGCCGACGAAGCTGCGCGCAGGAAGTTCCAGGAAGATGTTCAGGTTGTTCTTCGCTAACGACCGGAGGATGTGATGTTGAATCGAAGAAAACAGACGGCTGTCGGCGAGCTTGTGAGGGACGATCTCGAAGTCCTTCCGCTCATGAATCTGTTCGTCGTTCTGATTCCGATGCTTCTTCTCTCGGCGGTTTTTGTGGAGATGTCCGTTATCCGCATGAACCTTCCGTTTGAGGTCGCCACGGAAGAGCAGAACGAGATCGACGGCATCGAAGAGAACCTTCTTCTTGCCGTGACGATCCGGGAGGAGCAGTTCGTAATCGAAGGGAAAATGATCCCGACTACGGCTGTTCCGAGAGGGGGCGAGAATGAGCGGAGAGAGCTTCAGGCAGCACTCGAATCTGTCGCCGGCGCCCACCCCGAAAATGAAGAGATCATGATCATCGCCGAAGCGGAAACGAAGTATGACACGATTATCGGCGTCATGGACGTGGTGCGTGCGGCGGGTCTGCCGCAGATTTCACTCCTCGGCGCGAATCACAGATAGCGAGGCCGATCATGATTCGACATAAAAGCAAACGGAAGCGCAGGAATATCGGGAAGCCGCAGAAGCTCCGAATCACTTCCATGATGGATATTTTGACTGTGCTGCTTCTCTTTTTGTTGAAGAGTTTTGTGGCGGAAGGAGAGGTAGTAACTCCGGTACCGGGAGTAGAGCTTCCGGTATCAGCGAGCAAAGACCAGCCGGTAGCCACTCTTGTGGTGGCTGTCTCCGAGACGGACATTCTGCTCGGGAGCGAACTGATATCTACCGTGCGGGAAGTGATCGAAGGGACAGGCATGAAAATCGAACCGCTCGCCGCGCGTCTCGCCGAGGCGAAAGAGAAGCAGGACGAGATCGCGGCGCTTCGAGGCACGCCGAATGACGACAGTGAGGGACAGATCACGATCCAGGGTGATCGGGAAATCCCGTTCCAGGTGCTTCAGAAGGTGATGTACACATGTCAGCAAAGCGGGTTCGCCAGCATATCGCTCGCGGTGATCAAGATCTGAGGAGACCCCGATCATGGTGATTTCCATACCTCACCCATACAGGCAACCGGTATTGGGCCAGATCGATCCCCGATTCCGAAAGTGCCTCTCCTGGTCGGCCACGGCCGGCGTGCTGTTTCTCGCCATTGTTCTCATCACTCCCAACCGGGAGATGGAAGTGGCGAGTATCGAAGCTGTTCCGGAACGTCTGGCCAGGCTGATTCTTCAGAAACCGGAACCGGTTGTGCAATCGCAGACCACGCCTGAAGTGAAGGCGATCGCGCCGCCGGCTGAGACGGTGAATCCCGACCCGGAACCGGTCGCTGACGCTCGGCCGGAGTCTGCGAAACCGGCGGGGGGCCGCAAGACCGCAAAGCAGGAGACCGAACCGACTCCGCGAGGCGAGGCGGGGCGGGCCATGGCGAGACAGTTGGTAAGCCGAGAACTCGCCGACGTAAAGGGATCGCTCGGAGCGGTACTCGCTGACCTGTCCACCTCTCTATCTGCCGATGGGAAGGGAAAAGGAGTGAACAAATCGCGAGGGGAACGCCGGAGACAGGTAAGAGCCGGTCGGAGCGCCGGAGAAGCGGGCGCCCCCTCGACAGGATCCCCCGCAGGGGTTGATGTAGCTGCACTCGGTGGAGCGCTCGGCAGCTCCCGAATTACAATTTCCTCCATCGACGATCTTGGGGGAGGGGCAGCGGGCAGTGGCCCAGGATCACCGGGCGGGAGGGCCGGCGGCAGACGGGGTGGCGTGGCCGGTTCAGGTTCGGGTACGCGCGGAGGTGGCGAGTGGCGAAGCAACTCTTCCCTGCTCGCGGTAGTTCGGAAATACTCGGCCGGGATCCAATTCTGTTACGACAATGAGCTGAATCGAAGCCCGGGTCTCCGGGGAAAGCTGGTTGTAGGAATCACCGTAGCTCCGTCCGGCAATGTTTTGGAAGCAACTGTGGTGGAAAACACACTGGCATCCGAAGATCTTGCGGCTTGTGCTATCTCACAGATTCGTGGTTGGCGGTTTCCGGAAATTCCGAAGGGGGTCGTCACTTTCAAGGCACCATTCATTTTCACGCCCCCTAAGTAGGCCGCTCTCCCTGCAGGTTTGACCAAGGGGAAACCCTGTCAATATCAGCAGGTCCGGCTTCGCCTCCAGCGGGCAATCCCTGACAAACCGCTTTGTAAGAAATGCTCTTACAATCAACACTCAAACAATCTTACACATTTTGTGGTATAAACGCGGGTTTTCACTTATTATGCCGCTCGACGCTCCCGCCGAACACTAGCATCAGTGACAATTGGGCCAAGATGCTCAGCTTCGCCCTGAATCGGCGAGCGACCGCAAGAGCGGCAAATCAGGAATCCGAAAATGCTGGACGGACCGACAAAGAAGCGGGCTGAGGATGAGGTCTATGGCGAGCCTGGACAGTCTTCTGCGATAGGCGCACCTCCCGTTTCCCCGCTCGCGGCGGAGCCGGCCGTCCGGGATACCTGGTTCAACCTGCTCAGCAGCCGGTTTCCCGCTCTTTTCTGGACGACTGATTCGGACTTCGAACTGACTTCTTGTCTCGGACCGGGACTCGATTCGCTGAATATGGAGCCGAACGGTCCGGTCGGCTTTTCTGTGGCCGAGTTCTTTCGCACCGATCCCACGGATGGAGAGCTTCTTGACGCCCACCACAAAGCGCTGACCGGTAAGACGGTGAACTGTACTTCCCATCTCGCGGGTAACTGGTACTTCAACAGCGTCGGCCCCTTGCGTGATCAATCGGGTCGGATCATCGGGACGGCCGGGTTCGGATTCAATGCCACCGATCAGATCCGCGCTGAGCTGACGATTCAGAAGGCCTACCGCGATCTCGAGCGACGCGTGGAAGAACGGACGGCGAGTCTTTCCGCGGCGAACAGCAAGCTGAAAGAAGAAATACTCGATAGACAACAGGCCGAAATCAAACTGATATCAAGTGAGAAGAAGTACCGGGAACTGGTCGAGGGGCTTCATGACGCCATCTTCCGTTTTGCGCTGCCGGAAGGGCGCATCGTCTACATGAGCGGAGCGGCGCGGCGAGTTTTCGGGTATCCGAGTGGGCAGTTCGTCAAGGATCACACCCTTCTTCGATCCATCGTCGATGAAAACCACCGGGAGCGCTTCTCGGCAGCATGGCAGAGCTTCCTGGACGGCGACGTCCGGGGTACCACCGAATATGTTGTTCGCGATCCGGAAGGGAACAAGCGATGGATTCTACAATCTAACCGTGGTGTGTTCGACGCAAGCGGGCGGATCATCGCACTCGAAGCGATTGCGCGGGATGTGACGGAACAGAAAGAGGCCGAGGCAAAGGCGCTCCAGCTTCAGACCGAACTTGCCCAGCTTTCGCGGCTCAGCACGATGGGCGAAATGGCTTCGGGAATCGCACATGAGCTGAACCAGCCGCTCACCGCAATCATTAATTACACGCGAGGGTGTGCCGGGCGGTTGCGAAACGGAGAGACTGCGAACGAACACATCCTGTACGGCCTCGATCGCGCCGCGGAGCAGGCGGAACGAGCGGGTGCGATCATTCGTAGACTGCGAAACTTCGTCCATCAGAAAGAACCGCAGCGCACCCAGGTAAATCTGAATGAGCTCGTGAAAGAGATGCTCGATCTGTCGCAGCAGGACATTCGACTCGGCCGGGTTACCGCAATCCTGGATCTTGACCAAGACCTTACTGATATCGCTTCTGACCGTGTTCAGATCCAACAGGTCATTCTGAACCTCATTCGGAACGCGGTCGAGGCGATGCAGGAAGCCGGCTCTGCGGTTCGAACACTTACCATTCGGACCTCCCGTGAGAATGACGACTTCGCAATTGTTTCAGTAGCCGATTCAGGACCCGGTATTCCGGCGGATATCGCCGGCCGGATATTCGATCCGTTTTTTACGACTAAGGCCGAGGGGATGGGCATGGGATTGTCGGTCAGCCGGTCGATCATCGAGGCCCACGGCGGTAGGTTTCAGGTTCAATCAGGTGATGAAGGCGGGGCGACAATCCAGTTCAACCTGCCTATCGAAGGAGGGGTTTGATCATGCATTCCGATCCGACAGTTTACGTTGTAGACGACGACGCAGCAGTCCTCAATTCCATCAGTTGGCTACTCGAGTCCGCCAGCCACAGGGTCGAGACATTTTCTTCGGGCCTCGACTTTCTGGAGAAGTACACCGACTCCTCACCGGGGTGCCTGCTCCTCGATATCCGCATGCCCGGCATGGGGGGACTGGAAGTACAGGAAGTGATCCGGAACCGCCGTATCGATATCCCGATCGTCATCATTTCCGGCCACGCCGACGTCACGACCGCCGTGCGCGCACTCAAGGCCGGCGCGGTCGACTTCATCGAGAAACCGTTCTCCGATCAACATCTGCTCGAGAAGATTGCCGGTGCGCTCGAGGAAGACGTACGACGCAGGCGCAACCGGGCCGAAGAAGGGCACGTGGTCTCACGGATCGAATCCCTTACGCCCCGGGAGCGGGAAGTGATGGATCTCGTCGTGGACGGCAATTCGAACAAGCAGATCGCGGAAGTGCTCAGCATCAGCAACAAGACCGTCGAAGCCCATCGCGCCAAGGTCATGCGTAAAATGGAAGCCGGCTCGCTGGCGGACCTGGTCCGAAACGTTCTTTCGGTTGCCCGTTGAGTACCGCAGGTGACTGATTACCAGGTATACCACGACGTGGCGGTTCGATTTCGCGACCTCGATCCGATGGGCCACGTAAACAACGCGGTGTATAACAGCTATCTCGAAGAGGCGCGCATGGCTTACTGGAAGCTCGCGCAGCCCGAGACTTCTCTCGAGTCGATTCCATTCATCCTCGCCCGCGTCGAGATTGATTATCGAAGCCCTGCGTTGTCGAGGGAAGTGATCCGAGTCGCTCTTCGCGCGGAATGGATCGGCGAAAAGTCGTTCGCGTTTTCTTATTTTCTAAGCGAGAAGGTATCTGGAAGAGCGGTGGCGGAAGCGCTCAGTATCCAGGTCTATTTCGACTACGGGAACGAGAGACCTGCCGCTGTGCCCGACGAACTTCGCCGCGAATTTGCGCGGATCGAAGGTCGAGCCATCCCCCCCAGGCCGTAGGCCGGGTACCCGACCGCCAAAATGAAAAATCGAAATCCCGGGACTGTCTCCCCTTCGCAGGCTCTGGACAGCCCGGGGCGGAGCGGTTACCATTCGCCTACCATGTTTAAGTGTGAGCGAAATCGATATGTGTCGTCCGGAATCGCCTGCCTGATCGGGGTGATTGCGATACTGTTTCCGGCCCCCGTCCACGCGGGCGGCGGGTTCACACTGTTCTTTACCGAGTCGCTCGTCACCGCAGGCAATGCCGGCCGCTGGTCCGCTATGGATCTCGATAGCGAGGGCAGGGCTCACATCGTCTACTTCGACGAAGAGAGCGGATCGATCTTCTACACACGCTACGAAAAGTCGACTCTTCAATTCACACCACCGGAAATCATTCAGACGGCCGGTGAGGCCGGCTGGTACAACTCAATCGCCGTAGATTCGGGCGGTATTCCCCATGTCACCTACTACGTGACCGAAGAGAACCGTGCAGATGCTGAGCTCTGGTACGCCGTACGAAACCGACCGGGGGACTGGGTCCGCACGCTTGTCTCTTCCGCCGATACTCTCACAGAAGGATCATGGTCCTCATTGACTGTGGACGAACAGGGCAATCCACACATCGCCTATTGCGACAACGACAGCCTGAACCTCGAGTACGCGTTCCTGAATGGCGACCTCTTTATCCATCAGACTGTCGACTCGTCGGAATTCGCCGGGTTCGAGTGTCAGCTTGTACTCGACAGTGAGGGTAAGGCGCACATCAGCTACACGAATATCTACGACGACTCCATCAACGTTCACTACGTCACCAACGAGAGCGGCGACTGGGAACGAGTGAGAGTCGCCACGCTCGACCTGCCGTCGGACAACGGTATCGGCTGGTCCTCCATCGCTATCGACGATCAGAATGATGTCTACATCGCCTGGGTTGAATCGACAGAAGACATGATCCCCGGCCAGGCCAATCTCTACTTCGCGGCACGGGAGAGTGATTTCAATCCGGAACTGGTTGACGACGCGGGCATATGGGGAGACAGCCGACCCGTTTCAATCGACGTGAGCCGGTTCGGACCGATTATCGCTTACTATGTCCTTCCCGAGGCTGATCTCAATCTCGCCGTCCGGATCACCGACGATCAATGGGAGGACTTTGATTTCGATACCGAGGGAGATGTCGGCGAGATCGTGACCCTCCGTCTCGACACTTTGGGATTCGCCCAGATCACCTACTACGACAAGGGGAACGGCGACCTGAAATACCTGTTTGAGGCTGAATTGCTAGAGCTCACCGTTGAACCGGCGAACGACACGATCGAAACCGATGAGATTCTAGAGTACACGGCAACCGGGCGGTTCCGGAGCGGCGTGTGGCCCGATGCCGATTTCGAGAGCGAAGTCGCCTCGATCTGGAAGTCAACGAGTATTTCGATCGCGACAATCTCGTCGGAAGGGGAGGCGCTCGGCCTTACGGAAGGGACGACATCGATTATCGCCAGCCGTGCCGGGTGTGCCGACACGACCGATCTCACTGTGATGAACGCCCCCGCTGTTACTCCGAACGCGATCATCTTCCCGCTCGTCGAACGTCGATGGGATATGGTTTCGTTTCCACTCGCCCCCGAGACTGCAGGTGAGCGAAGCATCACCGCCATCATGGATACTCTTGGTCCGTTCAACGACAAGACCTGGAAAGTGGGGCATTGGAGTCCGGCCGATGAAGCCTATGAAGATCTGGTATCGGCAACCGACATGACAGAAACGGGCGCCGGCTACTGGATGATAACCGACGGTTCTGTCGATTCCCTCTTTACGCCATGGGGATTCTACCCGGAAGGAGACGTCTCGGTCTCGCTCGCGAGCGGTCCCGGCGGCGCGGCCGCCTGGAACCAGATCGGATTCCCTCATAACGGAACAATATTGACGAATGACCTGCTCGTGACCGACGGCATCGACACGGTCCAGGTTACGAGCAGCGAAAACGATCTGACTGATCGGACGGTACAATCCTGGTTCGGCGATCAGTATCTCGATCTCAGTGGCTTCGGGCGTGGTGTGGGGTTCTGGATACGCAAACTGACAGATGGCCCCGCTCATCTGATCTTTCCAATCGACGCCGTGCAGAAGTATCGATCCATAGAGCCGATGCCCGTCTCCAAACCGGTTGATGCGGATTGGGCGATCAGTATTCGGGCGACAACGAATGAAGCGGTCGGTGCTGCCGTTCTCGTCGGCGTATCAAATGACGCCGGTAATAAATGGAATCCCCTCAGCCGAGCACTCCCCCCTCACCCCCCGGATGGCGGACTACGGCTCTATCTACCGCACCACAATTGGGGAGCGATGAGCGGTGATTACGTCCACGACTTCGTACCTCCCGCCCGTTCGAATAAATGGGAGATCGTGCTCAGCGGCGTAGAAGGACCGGGCGAGGTCCTCATTCGGTTTATCAGCTTTGATTTGCCGGAAGAGTTAAAACTTACATGGGTCAACAAGGATACCGGGTCGCGCGTCCCGGTCGATCCTGACGGTTCGGTCTTGGTCGCCGCTACCGGTCTGACGAAGCACTTCACGCTGATCGCATCGCTTGATTCCGATGACCTTTCAAATGCTGCTGCGGGAAAGCCTCGTTTCATGCATGCCTACCCCAGTCCATTCCAGCAGTCCGTCGGATTCCGTTTTCATCTTCCCGGAAGTGCTGATCTGGCGGTTACGATCTACACGCCGGCGGGAAGAGAAGTGAGGCACCTGGAAAGGAGAGGCGCATCAGCCGGGGAGAACGTGCTACTCTGGGATGGACGGGATGAACGGGGCAGAGCACTGGCGGCGGGGGTTTATCTCGCACGCCATCGTGCCGGGAATCAGACGGTAACACATCGGATCGTAATGATCCGCTAATCAGCGAGAACCGTGAATATCACTGTTGAAACATTGACCGACGTCGGTCTCAAGCGGAAGAACAACGAAGATTCCCTCGGCTATTTTGTAGATGAGGATTCCTCGCGTGGTTGCCTGATGATCGTTGCTGACGGGATGGGTGGGGCTTCGGCCGGCGAAGTGGCGAGCCGAATCGCCGTCGAGACGGTGCGCGATTCTTTCTTCGATCACTCCGCCGGAATTACCGCCGCGGAGCGGGCGCTGATCGCACTCCAAAAGGCCAATGCCGCAATCCAGGGTGAGACGGCAGCCAATCCACAGTACGCAGGAATGGGAACGACCTGCACGGCCGCGATTGTCGTTGGCGACAGTCTCACCATCGGTCATGTGGGCGACAGCCGGGCCTACCTGGTTCGCGATGACAGTTTGAGGCAGTTGACGAACGACCATACGCTCGCCGCCGAAACTGAGCGAGCCAACGGGGGCGAACAGGCTCCTTCCTGGATTCCCCGGCATCTGCTCACGCGCTCGATGGGCGTGAACGAGCACGTCGAGGTTGATGTGATTTCCCCGCAGAATCCTCTTCGACATGGCGATACTTTGATTATCTGCTCTGATGGGCTGACCGGGCCTGTGGGCGATGAAGAGATCCTGAGAATCAGCTCATCGAGCGACACACCTGCCACCATCTGCAACCGCCTGGTCGATCTGGCGCTGGATCGAGGCGGTCCGGACAACGTCACAGTGATTATCGCCCGCATTGAGGATCGCTGAACCACCTCCTAAGCTAGGATCGATTATGCCGAGATCGCTTCGAGGATACGAGTTATTCGAGAAGATCGGCTCGGGAGGCATGTCCACGATCTACAGGGGCGTGCAGAAAGCCCTCGATCGCGAGGTGGCGATCAAGATCCTCCATCCCAGCCTTGCCGGAGATGAAGCCTACATCACTCGGTTCGAACGTGAGGCGCGTGCCGCCTCGAGCCTCGGCCACAACAACATAGTGAATGTGATCGATTTTGACGTCGAGGACGAAGTCTACTTCATCGTAATGGAGTACGTCCGAGGGACGGACCTCCGTCGAGTGATGGAAAAAGTGACGACCATCCCCCTCGAAGCGGCCCTCACCATAATCGAGGAGATCGCGCTCGGACTCGAGGCGGCCCACAAGAACGGCGTCATTCACAGGGACATCAAACCTGGCAATGTGCTGCTCGGTGAGAACGGGGTCATTAAAGTAGTCGACTTCGGCCTCGCCCGGCGTCGAGAAGACATTGATCGCCTCTCCGCCCTGACTGTTCCCGGATCGGTGCTCGGCACGCCGGCCTATATGTCACCCGAACAAGCGACAGGCCACGAAGTTGACTACCGGAGCGATATTTTTTCGCTAGGCGCGCTTGCATACGAACTTATTTCAGGACAGAGAGCTTTCCGCGGGGATTCCTATTCCGAAATCAAGGAGATGGTGATCCGCGTGCCCGCCCCCTCCCTTTCTTCAGCGGCTCCTTTCATCACTCCCGAGATCGAAACGATGATCGATCGCATGCTCGCAAAGGATCCTGCCAGGCGTTACCAGAACATGTCGGAAGTTCTCCGGGCGATTGAAACGGCCATGGAAACGCTCGACAGTCCGATCTCGGTCCTAAAATACCGTCGTCGACTTCTGACGCAGTTCTCCGAAGACCCGATCGGCTTTTCGAAAGAGATCGGGAAGAGTCGCCTGACGTATCACCTTGATCGAGGCGCATACTACATGAACATGGGGCTCGAACAGATCGATGACGCGATCCGTCAATTCGAGCTGGTTCTCCGATTGGACGAAAGGAACGCCCAGGCGGGGAGCGCACTCCGGAAACTCCGAAAACGGAGGGCGGATTCCGGTATCGAACTTCCGCAAACCCCGCGGCGCAGGGTGGCCTGGACCGGTAAAACGAAGAAACATATCGGCGCTCTTCTCGCTCTGTCTCTCGCCGTCATCATGACCATCGTCGGACTCCTCAGCCGTCAGTTGATTCCCCAACCGGACCGGGCCGTCCTCGTTCTGGACAGTGTACCGCCAGGCGCGGCGATCTGGGTAAAGGGTCCGGATGACTCCGATTTCCGTTCATCAGGACTCCGAACCGCCGCCCGGATGGAATCGCTCGAACCGGGGGAATGGTTTGTCCGTCTCGAGATGGATGGCATGGAACCGACCGAAGTCCGGCTCGACCTGAAGGAGGGGGAAGTGAGGGAAGTTCCGGTACGCTTGATCTCGGTTCTCTTACCGCAAAGTGCGGCCGGGTGGGGAGGCGACATCGACTCGACTGGACAGGAGCCTGATTCCGGATCGCTGGTGACGCCGTCCGATACGGTCGCCCCACCAGTACCTGAACCGAAGAGTTCGTCTCCAAAGCCGGATAAGCCGGCCAGGACCCCTTCTCACGGCTACATGATCGTCTACGTAAAACCGTATGGAGATGTCTATCTCGACGGCCGCCTGATCGAAAAACAGAAGCGGCGCGTGAGCTTCCCCGTCAGCCCGGGTGGGTCACACGTGATCGAATTGCGCCATCCTTCGTTCGGCACACATCGATGGTCGGATGCCGCGGTCGCCGCCGGTGACACAGCTACTTTCCGGCACAGTTTCCGATGAAGGAAGACGAGCAGCCCGAAACCGGTTAGAATCAGATTACGATCCAATCGAATTGAGGATGTGCATGCTCTTTCGCCCCCCAAAAGCCAAAGCCGCCCGAAGAGGGACTACCGCGCTCCTCTCCATCGTTCTTCTGCTGGCTCCGGTTCTGGCTCCCGGTCCGGTCTCTGCCGAAAACCCCGGGCTTACCGGCGCGATCAGTTTCTTCGAGGATGGAAGTTTCGAAAAGGCTCTACACGCGATCGATGAAACGATTGCGCTCGGAGGGCTGTCAATCAGTGAACTCCGCAATGCCTATGCCCTCAAGGCGCGCTGCGAGGCTGAGCTGGGGAACCGTACCAATGCGGTCAACTCATTCTGCCAGGTCATCATGAACGATCCCGACTGGCGCCCCGACCCCAACTTCTATACCGCCGGCGAGATGGAACTTTTCGAACAAGCTCTCGATCGCTGCTACAGGACTCCTGACGGCGACCGGCCACGGTCCGGCGGCGTTGATGAAGAATCAGGATCACGGGCTTGGTACAAGAAACCCATCACCTGGATTGCGGGGGGCGCCGCGATCGCGCTGCTCGCCATCGTGGCGGGAGGGGGCGGCGGAGACGGTGATGATGACGACGATTCCGCCAATCTGCCGGATTACCCGCCACCACCGCAGTAAAGCGTGCCACGACGGCGAAACAAATTACGGCATTCCATACGGCGCTCTATTTTGCCCGGCCTTCTCACTCTCTTTTTTCTGCTCAGTCTCAGCCATATATCGGCCATGCGTGCCTCCCCCATGCACGCCAGGCCGGACATGGATCCCGGCTATCACAACGAGTGGGCCCGCGCGATTCTGGACGGCGAAGACTTCGCCGCCGGTGAGCCGTTCTTCCGCGCCCCCGGTTACTCTTACTTCCTCGCCGCACTCTTTTCAGTGACCGGACGGGACCTGTATGTAACGCGCATTCTGCAGTCCTTGCTCGGTGTAGCTTCTCTCCTTCTTATCTTTCTGATCGGGAAACATGTTTTTGATGAGGCCGTGGCGCTCGGTGCGGTTCTCCTCGCGATCCTCTATCCCATGTTCATCTACTTTCACGGTGAACTGTTGATTACCCCCCTCGCCCTGACCCTGAATCTTCTTCTCATTTGGTTGATTCTCATGGCAGAAGATCGAAAGGAAAGACGGATCTGGTTCGCGGCCGGACTCGTCCTGGGCCTCAGCGCCATCACCAGGCCCAATGTTCTTGTATTCTCTCCTTTCATCCCGCTCTGGCTCATCATGCAATCGAAAAAGGAGACCATTAGACGCGTAGTCTTACCGACCGCCATTGTAGCGATCGCTTCCCTTCTAGTGATTCTACCCGTCACGATTCGCAATCTGACAAAAGGGGGAGAGCTTGTCCTGATCGCCTGGCAGGGGGGCGTCAACTTCTATCTGGGGAATCATAGTGGGGCGGACGGGTGGAGCGCCACCGCCCCCGAATTCAGGCGACAATGGCAGGAAGGATATGAAGATGCGATCAGCATTCCACAAAGCGAACGGGGGAGTGATCTTTCCTACAAAGGGATTTCCAATTACTGGTTCGAGAAAGGTGGGCGTTTCATACGGGAAAATCCGGGCCAGGCCGCAAGGCTCTTCCTGAAAAAAACCTACCTCCTCCTGCACGCTGAGGAGCTCTCCAATAACTATTACATCCCGTATTACGCGAGACACTCACTCGTTTTTCGCCTCCTCCCATTCGGCATGGGTCTCATGATGCCGCTGGGGTTGATCGGTGCGTTCTGGTCCCGCAATCGCTCCGGCGCCCGACTACTCATGTTGTTCTTTCTCAGCTACTCCGCAACACTCGTTCTCTTCTTCGTCTGCTCCCGTTTTAGGATGCCGGTAGTCCCCGTACTTCTGTTGTTTTCGTCATCCGCGCTCTCTCGCATGTGGCAATTGTCACGCCGGAATCGAAAACGACTGCTCCCCCCTCTCGCGATTCTTCTCCTGCTCGCGACACTCCTCACGGTTGATTTCGGTGCTGTGGACAAGATCAACCTGGCATGGGCTCATCAAGGTGAAGGGGGCAGTCTGTATCAGCAGGGTAGGATTCGGGAGGCGGAAGAAAAATATCGGGATGCCATTCGAACCGACCCTGACTACCCGGAAGGTTACTATGGGCTCGGAACGGTCCTCCAGGAAACGGAGAGGCCGGAAGAGGCGCTGGCGGCTTTCCAGGCCTACCTGAAACTTGGAGAGAACAAGATCGCCCTCAACAGTGTTGCCCGGCTTCTGGAATCGCTCGGAAGATTCGGAGAAGCTGACATAGCATTCCGGCACGCGATCGCCAGGTTCCCTGACTATCCGAATTTCAAAGCGAACTACGCGCTCTTTCTGGAAAAGCGGTCCCGGTACGGGGAAGCCGTAACGCAATGGGAGGCCTACCTCGGAACTGGTGCGTTCAATCCTATCGCGCCGATGAAGCTGGGAGAGTGCCTCATCAAAAACGGACAGGAAGTCAAAGGTGAGCGCAGGCTGAGAGAGGCGTTACGTCAGACGCCGGAGTTCGCCGATACAGCCATCATCCTGGCCCGGCACCTGGCAAAGACGAACCGAATTGACGAAGCGCTGGCTGTTCTGACCGAGGCGATACAACAGAATCAGGGCAACGTGAATCTTCGCGCTCTTCATGCCGAACTGAGCGGGGGGACGAGGCCTTGAATTGTTCTCGCCTCCCAACCGAGCCGACTTATCTATGCATCAACCAGCTTGACTGATCCATTCGTGGTCTCAAGCGAAACCTTGTGCTTGGCGCTTCCGTACACGCCTTCCATTTTGGTATGGCGCTTATTATAGGTCGCGGTAAATACGCCTCCCGACAAGCTGTCCTTGACCTTGCCGTTCGTCGTGCTGGCTTCGATCCGGAAATTGCTTTCCGACTCCACATGAAATGTGATGCTGCCGTTGGTCGTTCTTCCGATTACGTCGCCCCCCACTCCGGCAATTCTGATATTTCCGTTCGTCGTGTAGGCGTCGAGCCCCTTCTCCACCTTCCCGACCTTCACACTGCCGTTGGTCGTTCGAAGACGGGCTTCCCCTTTGCAACCGGCAATTTCGATCGATCCGTTCGTAGTGGTGGCTACTATGTCTTTTCCCATCTCAGCGACTCTGATCGAGCCGTTCGTTGTTTCCAGATGAAGCTCCACATCGCTCGGCAGACGGATTTCGACACTGCAGGAGTAGCGATCGCGGTCTTTTTTTCTCAGATCGCCATAGTCCAGTTCCAGAAAAAGACGGTTCCCCGCCCGTTCCCCTTCCATCTTCACCTGACCGGCGAGCTTCTCCGCGTCGTCCCTCGAGGACTTCCGGACATCTTCCTTCATGTCGATCTCGATCCGGCCGGTTCCCTCGACGGTTTCCACCTGAATCGAACCATTCTTGATCGTCAGGTTGATAATTTCAATTCCATCAAGATCGGCCTCGAACGAATCGTCGAATTTGTATCGTTTGTCGCCCCATCCGGCGTGAACGGTTGCTCCCCCTCCAAGAACGGCTAGAAGCAGTAGCGACGTGACTACAGCGAAAAACAGTGATCGTGTCATGAGGCACCTCATCGATTGGAATGGCCTGTTACGATATTGAGACTATCGACTACATAGTTTGAAGACGATTTCGACCCGGGAAATGTTCAATACTATATTCCCCTTCCGGAGTGTTCAGGCCAGGTTCCAGCAGATTATGGCAGTTCTATACTCCATACGGACGAGCCCGCCCGCCTGATGTTTGTAGGACAGGCCCCTAACCGCCTGTTCGAGTCGATCGGGCCTCGCCACTCCGTGCCGCACGTACGAACACGACTTGACCCGGCCCAGGAGGCCGTCTGCATCAAACTCCTGGCTGTTCGGAAAGGCAGCTTCACGGACGTTTTCTGTGCTGGATGAGGCCCTGATCCTCTCGATCGTGGCTGACCAGTTCGACGAGCCCCTATACTCGGTGCAATGCTCGCGAAGCATCTGATCGTAATCAGCCAGGAACGGTGAATTCTCCTGGCAGTTCCAGAACGCAGCGACCGCGCCACCTGATCGTAGAATCCGCCTGAATTCGGGCAGGCAGGTGTCGGGATCGAACCAGTGGAAGGACTGAGCTGCGGTCACAAGATCGAACGCGCGGCCTGTAAGGCCGGTGTCGTTCGCCATCCCCTCCCGGTATTTTGCGCCCCCCCCGATGGACCGCGCACAGTCGAGCATCTCCCGATTCGGGTCGACACCCGTAACTTCTGCACCCGCTTCAGCGAGCGCCCGTGTCGATATGCCGGTGCCGCAACCGATGTCGGCGATTTTCGACTTCCGCCCCGAAGTCACGGTCCGAAACAGCCAGTCGAATAGTGCCGGCGGATAGCCGGCACGGTAGAGATGATAATCTTTCACTGTTCCATCGAATCGGCTGGCGGGATCGATTTTCATGAGTCATCAGTATAGCAGGCCGGGGGGCATGGAGCGTTGTACAGGAACTTCAAACACGCTATACTTTCATTATGCATTCTCCCACATACTGCCGAGACGATTCATTCGAGATGCTCGCCGACCACATCCCCACACTCGACACGACCGCCGGACTGCTTGGTGCGGCCACAGCCGTCTCGGCCCATGAACTGGGCGACCCGCTTCTCACCGACATCGAGAACCGTCTGGAGAAAATCGCGCAGCGGATCCGAGATCGTGTTTCGAGCGGATCGGACCGAGCCTATCTCGCCCACCTTCATCAGATCATGTTCGTCGAAGAGGGGTTCCGGGGCGCCACCAGAGATTATTATGATCCCGGGAACAGCTATCTCCCCGTTGTACTTACCAGGCGCCGTGGTATTCCGATCACGCTCGCGCTCATTTACAAGGCGATCGCTGAACGGCTCGGCTTGCGGGCTTATGGAATCAACGCCCCCGGCCACTTCCTCGTGGCCGTAAGCTGTGATGGCAGACTGCAGATGATCGATCCGTTTCACGGGGGCCGACTGCTCTCCCGAGAAGATGCTTTCGCGCTCATTGAGAAGTGTACTGGGGAACGGTATCACCCTACGGATCAGTTGCTTCTCCCCGCTACGCACCGCCAATGGCTCATTCGGCTCATCAACAATTTGCAAAATATTTTCGCCAATACCGGGCGGCGGCAGGATCTGGCTGCAATGATGGAGATGGCACAGCTGGTAAACGAAGGAACTTGCTGAACGACAGGCTTGCCCACTCCCTGATGCTTCGACGCTTTTGACTTGTCACACCGGTAACGAGGAGGGTTTCCATCGAGATGACCAGAACTCTTTCGTATTCAGGTAGTCTCTTGCTGTTCCTCGCTATTGCATCATGCCCGTTTGTCCGCCCCGCCACAGCCGATGTGGTCGTGCACGACTGGGGTTATGCTATCGGCTTCGACGTAAACTTCCCAGGTGAGCCGACCGAGATCTTTGACGCCGCTACCGGCGACGTCAGTGGCTGGTGGGACCATCACCATTCGGAAAAGCCGGTCAAGCTCGTGATCGAGCCGAAGCCGGGCGGTCACTTCATCGAGATCTTCGACGAAGATGGTAACGGCGCGATACATGCCGATGTGATCATTGCCGATCGAGGCAAAATGCTTCGCATGCACGGCCCGCTCGGATTGACCGGTCAGGCGATCGACTTCGTTATGACATTGGAGTTTGAAGCTGATGGAGACAGCACGGTTCTTCATTTTGAAGGGAACATATCAGGCCAGATAGACGAGAAAACGGCGGGAGTGGTTGAAGACGTGTGGAGGCACTTTCTCATCGGCCGGCTCAAACCCTGGGTGGAAGGTGGCCAACACCTGACCTCCCGACCAACGAAACCTTGAAAGGGAAATGACATGCCGAAAGCGATCCCGGACGGTTTTAATTCCGTTTCTGCGCATATTGTCGTGGAAGACGGCAACGCGGGGATGGACTGGTACATGAAGGCACTCGGCGCGGAAGAAGTCATGCGCATGCCCGGTCCCGGCGGCACCCTCATGCACGGTCAGATCAGAATCGGCAACTCGATCGTAATGATTTCGGGCGAGTTTCCCGGTATGGAAGAGGGATGCCAGTCTCCCGCTACCGTTGGAGGGACGACCTGTAACGTCCACGTCTACACGGAAGATTGCGACGCCATGTTCAACGGGGCGATCGAGGCGGGCGCCACAGTTCGCTACCCCCTCGAAAACGCGTTCTGGGGCGACCGCTACGGCATGATAAAGGACCCATTCGGTCATATCTGGTCGTTCGCCACGAAAAAGGAAGATCTGACCGACGGGGAGATCGCCAAACGGGCCGAGGATTTCATGGCCAAAATGAAAGGCGGGGGCTGAACCGTTTTCTGCGCCACTGACTTGCGCCGACCGTGTCCAGAGTTTACTCTCTCTACATGAAATCGATCTGCGTTTACTGTGCGTCGAGTGATTCGGCACGCCGGATATTCTATGAATCCGCACGCCAGGTGGGGGCCGTGATGGCATCACGGGGCTACACGCTTATTTACGGAGGCGCGAACGTTGGTCTCATGGGCGTTCTGGCTCGTACGAGCCACGAGCACGGCGGGAAGGTCGTCGGAGTTATACCCGAAGCGCTGCGCGACAGGGAACTCGCTTACACCGATGCGGACGAATTGATCGTAACGAGTAATCTCCGGGATCGAAAAAAAATAATGGAAGAACGGGCGGACGCCTTTCTCGCACTTCCCGGCGGATTCGGCACGCTCGAGGAGGTGGTCGAGGAGATTACTCTTCGCCAGCTCGGACTTCATGACAAGCCGGTCGTGCTGCTGAATACCGACGGGTACTTCGATCCACTTCTACGCTATTTCGACCACATCTTCGCAGAACGGTTTGCACCCCAACACGCTGAGGAGCTATACAGGGTGGCAAGCGGCGCCCAGCGTGCGTTCGAGTTGCTCGAAGCCGACTTGTAGCAGGTCCGACAGGGAGACGGCCGCTCGCGCCGCCCCCTCACCGGAACCTTCCGTTCTGCTTAGCGGAAAATGCTCTTCACATCCCCCCAGCTGACAGATTCTGTAGACGTGCTCGGGACGGAGTGAATCACGCCCACCCCGGTAGCGTCGAACCCACCGCTCGCGAACGCGGTCGGGTAGGCGTCGGACACCGGCCGGTTCAGGCAGTCGGTTGTCGCGCCCGGACCGACGATGTCTCCCACCCCATCGACTACGCGTATATGCGTAATTGCTGTCAGATCAACCTGGCCGCCGACAACATTCGGATCACCTGCCGTAATCAGATCTTCCAGGTCGAACGCCGTCCCACCCACAAAGTTTCCAGCCAGGTTATAGAAGTCGGCAGGATCGGAGCCGTCGAACGGACCTGTGGGGGCTGCTTTTCTGGAGAGCGCCGGCATGCGCGAGAACAGGGCACCGTCGCTGCTCACTTCGACAAAGCCGAGTTCCATGAATACCAGTCCGCCGAACTCGAAAGCGTTTTCGAACACGACGAAGTCCGCCCCGGCACCGTTCAGTATGGGCGCGTCGAATGTGAACGTGATCCATCCGCCGTCCCCCAGGCTGAACGGGGTGCCTGACGATCCGAGAGGGTCGGTATCCGTACCGAACGACGCATCACCGAGCCCCGGGTTCTGGTAGTCGACCGGCCCTCGATCGAACCCGGCCACGCCGGAAGCCCAGGCAATAATGCTTCCGTCCGAGCGATCGACTTCCAGATTCTGCTGGCCCGTGTCGGGGAAGCCGGCATGTGCCTGTGAAACCGCTAGTAATGAAACAGACAGTGCCATCGCCACCGGTAATGTCCGACACGCTTGGCGCCAATAAATGTTCAGCATGATAACCTCCTGGGAACAGGGCTATGAAACCCAACCGGGAGGCAACGAAAAGAGGTGCGGTCGCTCTGTAGAAATCGAAACACGGCGGCCGATCCCCAAGTCCTTGCCCACGAAGGCTGGGAAGAATGGAAGCCCTGAAGCGATCGTTCACTCCGGCTTCCGGACTCAGGGGTCGGTCTCCTGGCTTGCGGGTCTCCCTACTCCCCGATCCTTCCCGGTCGCCGGCGGGCGGCTTCCAGTGGTTCGTTTCGGGTTTCGTCACCGCATACAGTGGCGGGGCCGCGCCGGATTCTCACCGGCTTCCGGTTGACCACCGAGTCGTGACAATTCGTCTAACCGGCTTAGAATACCGGAACAGCCGCGGCTTTTCAATGGTGGTGAAAGCGCGCCGGACTCGATAAGAAGAATGGCTTGGCCGGCCGTCCCGTATCACCGAACCAGAACCATCCGGCCGGTCGACTGGAATTCGCCGGCGTTCATGCGATAGAAGTAGATGCCTGACGGTACGTCGTCGCCACGACTGTCGAGACCGTTCCAATCGACGGAGTGCCGACCTGCCTCGAGGTTCGTTCTGCTGATCAGGGGGCGCACTTCACGGCCGACCACATCAAACACACGGATCGAAACATCGCTACGCTCCGGGATGTCGAATCGAATGGTAGTGCGCGGGTTGAAGGGATTCGGCATGGCTGCGGAGAGAGAATAGCGGGCGGGAACGGCGTTTGCGCCATCCACCGAAACCGCCTGGCTGATTGCTTCATTTACAGCGGCCAGCGCGTCAATCCGCCCCCAGCCGTATGTGTTATTCGGAATGCTCGTTCCCGGAACACCGCCACAAGTCTGGGTAGTGGTACGGGCAAGCGCCGTCTGCTCGAGAATGCTTTCGACATTGTCGACCTGCCCCTGGAGAACGGGATTCGCGGCGATCACAAGCGCAGCCGCCGCGGCCACGTGTGGCCCTGCCATGCTCGTCCCGCTCAGGCTGGTATAACCGGTACCCGGAACGCAGGAACGGACGATCACTCCCGGCGCGCTCACCTGAGGTTTCATACGATTGCTGCCGTCCGAAGTGACAGGACCGCGGCTGCTGAAGCCTGCAATGTCGTCATTGTCGTCAGTCGCACCGACTGAAAACGATGCTTCATAAATAGCGATCGGATCTTCGACCGTGCTGCAAGCCGATCCCGAATTCCCCGCACTCACTACAACGACGATTCCCGCCGCCTTCACATTCTCAACCACTGTCTGCATGACGAGTGGATCGGTGCACCCCTCGCTAGGGGGGCAGCTCCACGAATTATTGATCACGTCGGGTGCTTTCGACGGGTCGGGGAACATGTCGTTCAGATCGGTGGGGGCGATCATCCACTCGAGACACTCCGTGTAGCGCGCAGGCGTACCGAAGCCCACATCCATGCAACGGCAACCGACCCACTTCGCGCCCGGAGCGAGGCCGATCTGATTGCTGCCGCCGTCATCTCCCACCATGGTCCCCATCGTGTGAGTACCATGTCCGTGGTCATCGCAAGGAACAGCCGAGTCAAGCCCGCACGACCCGCCGCTCCCCGAGTGAATCGCGTCGTGCCAATTGTAATTATGATCGGCCGAGACACCGTCCCAACCACGATACTGATCGATAACGGCCGGGTGATCCCAGTCATAGCCCGTGTCGATTCCCCCGACCACCGTCCCCTGTCCGGTGTTCCCCATGGCCCAGACGTTCGGGCCGTTCACCTGGGAGATGTTCCATTCGATTCCCGCCACCTTCGGTGCGCCCGCCTCGATCGCCACAGGCTGTTCAAACTGGACGATCGGATTCGCGTAAACGCCCCGCACATCCGCTCGCTCCGCCATTCGTTCTACGAGCGTAGCGTCCCCTTTGACCCAGACCATATTGGCCACCCAGTAGGGTCGATGTGGCACCCCTTCCCCCTCGAGTACATTCAGAAGAGAGGCCTGTGTAAGATCGGCCGTACGGCTCAGCGTTTCGAAAACGTAGCGACCTTTCTCTAATTTCGTCCCCATCAGGGCCGCCGCCGAAAGATCAGCCTGCTCGCCGAGAAAGACGAGAAACTCGGTCTCCAGAGTCGTAGCCTCTTCCAGGAGGCCCGCCTGGATCTTGTCCCGCCAAGCATCGGTGCCGGCCGCGGCCGAACCGCCCCAGGCAAGCAGGAACAGAAATCCGAGAGCAATTGTCGTCAGGTGTCCAGCTGAACTCTTCAAACGGAGACGCATGGATAGACTCCTTCATAGGGTCAAATTGGTTATCCGGGAGACTGTCTGCCTTGGGGGATGGGCTGGCCCATATTTTACCACAGGATGAAGGCTTGGTGTGAAAGTCCTTCTCCTTTGACAACGCTTTCCTGCTGTATGAAACTGACTCTGAACGGTTCTCGTTCCAAGTTGAAAAGGGATCATGACAAACGCCACCATACTTATGAAGGCACTGTCGGCAGCCATGCTCTTCGTCGTTTTCACCGGCTGTGGAGCACGGTCGGGAGGAACGGTATCCCGTGCCGAACCGACTCTTACAGGCATTCAGGAAGCTTCGGGGGTTGTCCGCCGGGGGAATCAGTTACTGATCGTCGGCGATGAAGATGCCGGGACATACTATCTGTACACTCTTCCCGAAGAGGAAGGCCCGGCTTACCGGCTCACCCCTGAGTCACTTGAAAAAGTGGTGTGGCGCGATGTTCACCTCGCGATTGATCAGGAGTCCATCGAAGTGCTCGCCGATGGCAGAGTCGTCATTCTGTCCGAGCGACTTCGCGGTCTCTTTGCGGAAGAGGGAGTCGTCTCCGAATACCACGGAAAGCTGAGTGACTTTGGCAATCGTGGCCTCGAAGGCGTAGCGGTCAGAGAGATGCTGAACGGACACTCCCGCGTAGCGGTGCTTTGGGAAGGCGGTTACCCGGTCTTCGGCATGGTGCCCGGGGAGATTCGTGACGATGTGGGCAGGACGTCTCTCTCTCCTGTCATCGTGGTTCACGATCTCGATCCGGACGTTGTCGGGCAGGGGGTGTTCCGCCCCGGTACACATGACGAGATCCGGCTCCGCGTACCGAACCCCCCAGGTGAAGAGCCTCAGGCTCAACGCTTCCGAGCACCTGATTTCGTATGGCACGAAATTAACTCCGGGGATAGCGAATCCTGGGGCTTCATCGTCCTCTTGAGCTCCGGCTATTCCCTGCCGCCGGCCCCCGGCTCGCCCGAAGATTGTGGATCCGACAGCGAAAGCCGACCGATTCGGTACTGCTTCAAGTGGCTGCAACAGTTCGATCGCGAAGGCCGGCCGGTAGGCAAGCCTCTCGACCTGGACAAAGTCTTTCCCCCCGAACTGGCGGGCGAGAACTGGGAAGGGATGGATTGGTTCGAAGCGGGGCGCTCCCTCGTGCTCGTCCATGAGGCCGATGCAGACGAGACAGGTGTGGCATTCGTCGTCGAACTGCCGGAGAACTGGCGGTAATCGGTTCTCCCGTTCCCCCTCTGGGCAGTTATCTCCTCACAATCTATATTGATTGTACATGCTCTCTTAATTCGCCCTCACTCTCCCTGGCATTAAGGAGGACGTCCGGATGGCAGCCAGAATCTCCAGAGCCGATTACTACTATGCCACCATTAAAGATGCGCCGGGCCATGCCTACCAGTTGCTCTCGCAGCTCGCCGCAGCCGAGGTGAATCTGCTCGCTTTCAATGCGATGCCGCTCGGCCCCGAGCATACACAGCTCATGCTGTTCCCCGATGATGTAGCCCGTCTTGCTGAAGTAGCCGAGCAGGCGGGTATCTCCCTTACAGGACCGCAACACGCGTTTCTCATCCAGGGGGATGACCGCCTGGGCGCTCTTGCCGGCATCCATCGGAAACTGTCGGGTGCCAAAATTAATGTCTACGCGTCACATGGCGTCACCAATGGATCGGGAGGATACGGTTACCTGGTTTATGTCCGCCCCGATCAATTCTCTGAAGCGGCGAACGTACTGGGCGTGTAGAAAATCAGTAGGACCAGACGGCCCGCCCGTTCCGCAGACCGGCGATCTCTATTTGTCCCGTTTTTCTTCTTGTGGATTTCCGCGCCCTTTTCCTCTATAATGAGGGCCTCCCAGTACCAGACCGGTTCTGCCTGATTTCGAAAACCCGCTCCCGAGGGAATATTCTAATGATGAAACGTCGCATCCTGATGTGCGCGGCCGCCCTGTTCGCCGCAGCTCTCTTATTGCCTGGAGAATCCGAGGCAAAACGACCGAAAACAGCGTCCCTCAAGATGGACATGCTCGAGCGAATCCCCCTGTCCGAGAGGATGGCACCGACTCACCTGGACGGAAACGCGAGAGTAAACACTGAGACGGGCAGACCGATCACGCTCTACAACCTCGATCACGAGGTAACCGGGGAATCACCCCGCGAGATGGCACGTCAATATCTACGCGAGGCGAGGGAAACCCTGCACATCAGCGAGCGCGCACTCGACGAGATGGTCCACAGGATGACACGCGCCGGTCAGGCAGGCACGGTCGTGCGATTCGTGCAACACGCAGGCGGCGTCCCGGTTTACGGCGCCGATGTCGCCATTACGATAGACCATGACAATTCAGTGGTCTTCGTGATGAACGGCGTGGAATCGGTAGACGCCGCTCTTCTTCCTTCCACCCACCCTTCCCTTTCCGCTGCCGTGGCACGCACCGCCGCGCTGGAATACCTGGAAATTCAAGGTGCACTCTCTTACGAAAAAACCGAGCTGGTCGTCTATCCGAACGGTGATGCTCCCCGACTAGCGTGGAAGATGACTCTCCACGCGGTTGACGGACCGATCGGCGAGTGGGAAATACTTTTTGACGCCCATACGGGAGAGATTTTTCGTGCGGAGGATAAGGCGTTTTACGCAACCGGAACGGGCTATCTTTGGGATCCCGATCCGCTATCAAGCGCCCAGGTTTCCTACGGCGGAAACTACGCGGATAACAGCGACTCCACAAATGCCCAGCTCGATGCCGAGCGGTTTCTGAAGAATCTCCCCGACATACTGTTTTCAGGCGGGCAGTACAAGCTCGAGGGGCCCTACGCGGAGGTCATCGATTTCGAGAATCCTTTCCGCGGGCTTTTCGCGCAGGCCGGCCCTGACTTTCTTTTCAATCGGCAGGACAACGGGTTTGAGGCAGTGCTCTGTTACTGGCATATCGATAACATCATGCGCTACATCAACACTACACTTGGGCTGACCCTTTCTCCCTACCAGTACGGCGGCGGCGTCCAGTTCGATCCGCATGGGCTGAGCGGCTCCGACAACTCGTACTATTTGAGCGGATCCGGCCGAATCTCGTTCGGCGAAGGAGGGGTCGATGATTCCGAGGATGCCGATGTGGTGATCCACGAACTGGGCCACGGCATTCACGACTGGTTGACAGGGGGGAGCCTCTCTCAGGTGAACGGGCTGAGCGAAGGCTTCGGCGACTACATGGCCGCTTCCTACAGCCGGAGCCTCGGCCAGTGGGTGCCCGGCACGCCGGAATACCAGTGGGTCTTCAGCTGGGACGGGCACAATCCGTTCTGGGGCGGGCGTAAGACAAACTACGGGGCTATTTATCCGGGTGGCCTGATCAACCAGATTCATACGGACGGCCAGATCTGGTCGACCGGTCTCATGAGAATCTGGAATGACATCGGCCGCGAGCTGACCGACAAAGCCTGCCTGGAAGGGCTCGCAATGACGAACTCATCGACGAACCAGGAAGACGCCGCGCAGGCTATGCTTCAGGCGGCTATCAATATGAATTACTCCGGTTCGGATATCACTGCAATGATTGACCGGTTCACGGAGAGAGGCTATTCAGTAACGGGCCCTGCCACCGGCATTACTGAGGGAACCGCGGGTCGGCCGATATCAACGCTGTTCGGCGCCGCACCCAACCCGTTCCGTGAGAGCACCCGTCTCGCCTACTCCGTCAGCGGCGTGTCGAGCGCATCGGTGGAAGTGGCGATTTACAATGTAGCCGGCCGGCGCGTTCGAAACCTCGTGAACGAATCGAAGTCACCCGGCGCCTATGAAACCACATGGGACGGCCGCGATGACAGTGGCGCTGAAGTCCGGTCTGGTGTCTACTTCTGGCGTGTCGCCGTCGGAAACGATGAACGAAAAGGACGGGTCGTGCACTTCCGCTAGGATCGTTTTCGGCGCGACGGTTGCCGCAACAATACAAGACAACAAGGGTCCCGCATGTCACGAGCATGCGGGGCCTTTCTGTTTTTCTGTGCTATGCTGTGTCCATGAATTCTCGATTCGAACTCATCGATCCTGACAAGTTTCGTCTCCCCGAAGATCTTGCACGCGTCATGCAGACTCCCGCGCTCATCATTCACCTCCCCTCCGTGAGAGAGAATCTTCGGCGAATGACGCACTATCTAGGAGGAACAGTCGGGCGGTGGCGGCCACATATCAAAACGGTCAAGATTCCGCAGGTGATGCGAGAAATGGCGTCGGCCGGTGTGCGCTACTTCAAGTGTGCCACCACAAGGGAAGCGATCGTACTTCTCGAAACGATGGGAGATAATGAGTCAAGGGGGGTGGACCTCCTGATCGCCTACCCCCATGTGATGCCGGCACTCGATCAAATCGCTTCCATCGCCGGTGAGTACCCTACCGCCTCCATTTCCGTCATCTGCGAAGACCTGGATGGCGTTCGCGCGATTCCACCCGGGCTCGGCATATATATCGACATCAACCCGGGCATGAATCGTACGGGCATCTCCCGGGAAAGACAGGCGGACATACCGGCGATCGCGATCGAAGCGGGTGAGCGATTTCACGGACTTCATTACTATGAGGGGCAGATTCTCGAAATCGATCGAAAGGCACGTCGCGCTCGCGCCTTCAAAGGTTACGACGATCTGATGGGAATCATCGATCAATTGATGATTAAAGACATTCCGCCTGTCGAGATCATAACCAGCGGTACTCCCGTCTTTCTGGACGCGCTGGCATACAAACCGTTTGCCGATCTCCCGGGTGAAATGGTCCACCGCGTTTCGCCTGGTACAGTTGTATTCCACGACCTGCGAAGCGAAGAGACCATTCCCGATCTTGATCTCGTTCCGGCCGCTGTCATGGCGAGCCGTGTAATCAGTTGCCCGGAGCCGGGCATCGTAACGATGGATTGCGGGTCCAAATCGATCGCCGCCGAAGCGGGTCACCCCTGTGCCTTCGTTGTGGGCCGGCCGGAACTCGTTCCCGCTGTGCCGTCTGAAGAACACCTCCCCACCATGGTAACGCGGGGTGAGGATCCACGGCGCGGCGAGATGTTCTTTCTTGTGCCACGGCATGTCTGCCCGACGATCAACCTGGCAGACAAAGCTGTCCTGATCGAGGAAGACGGTTCATGGGAAGTCGTCCCGGTCAGGGCCCGGGGCCACGAACTGATCCGAGTGAGCGGAACAGGATCGCGCCATCCGGCACGATCGGTATTCGATCCGCCTATCTCCCGGTAGCTTTTCCTGCCGGGTATACTCCGGTGATAAAGGTGTACTTCTCTTCACTGGGATCGCCGTTGTTGTAATTCCCTGCCAGCTCCTGAACGAGATGGGCGAGTTCGTCCGCGAAATCGCTGGCGTCTTCCTCTGATGCCAGCGACACTTCGGCGCGGTGGGCAATGGTCCGCTCCCCTCCGCTCGCCCCCTCCGTAGCCCCTCGAATCGCATCGGCAGCCAGCGCCACCAGATAGGCCGACGGTCCCTCCTCCTTCACCTGTTCCGGCTCCGCGCCCACTCCTCCGAGCGCTTCCGGGCTGATCACGTAGGACCTCGCCGTGGCGATCATGGTTCGCTCCACACAGTTCCCCCGCCTCTTCACTTCCACTTCCCGCACGAGCCTCTGCTTTTCGAGCTCTCTCAAGTGGTAGTTCACCTTCTGCCGTGGAATACCCAGCTCCCGTGCCAGCTTGGCGGCGGAAGCCGCCTCGGAAAGCCCGCCCAGAATGCGGATACGCAGCGGATGAAAGAGAACCGCCGCCTGTTCCAGATTCCTGATTACTTCTACAGATAAAAGCGGCTTCATCGACCCCTCCTCCCCATTTTCATTGATTAGGTCCGGCTGAAAGTCGCATCCGACAAAGATTACTGTCAAGCCGAATCCGGCTTGCCGACGAATTTATTAAGGAAGCGGCATCCTTGCGGTTGTGCGGCGGTGGAATGGCCCCTACCCTATAGGGAGAATCGGCCGCCAGGACCGACCGCGGGGAGGAGGATCTATTGAGCAACAACCAATCAAGTCATGGTGATGATATCCGCCCCCTGGTACGCGCTCTGGACAAGCCTCCTTCTGAATGGACCCGCTCCGACCTCGTCTCTTTTTGCATGAAGGAAGGGATCAGGACGATCAACTTCCGTTATCCTGCGCTCGACGGGAAGCTGAAGGAGCTTCGCCTTCCTGTGAATAATCGCGCCTATCTGGAACGCATCCTGGCCGGTGGCGAGCGAGTGGACGGATCGAGTCTCTTTCCCGGACTCTTCGGTGCCGCTGAGAGCGACCTTTACGTGTTACCGGTCTATCGCTGGGCGTTCCGGAACCCATGGAAGCCGGACGAACTCGATATCGTCTGCCGATTCGCTGACTCCCATGGAGAACCGGCTCCGACCCCCGACAATCTTCTGGCGGCGTCCGCCCGATCGCTCCGGTCAAAAGGCGGTGCCCGGCTTCTTGCCCTCGCGGAGCTGGAGTTTTATCTCATTCTGGAAAGACACGATGACCGATTTACCGGTAAGGCGCAGCGGAACTACCACCAGAGCAGCCCCTATCTTCACGGCGGGGAAATCGCGGACGAAATCCTGCGCGTTGTCGGCAGCGTAACCGGCCAGGTGAAGTACTGCCACAGCGAAGTGGGGTACATCGATCGCATCGAATCACCGGACCCTGAAATCGACGGTCGGCGGGTCGAGCAATGCGAGCTCGAGTTCGACCTCATGCCGTGCGAGGATCTCGGCTGCTGGCTCACCGTTGCGCGCTGGCTCGTTCGCGTCATCGCCGACAGGCACGGCGCATCAGTGACCTATCTGCCAAAGCTCGACCAGGGCATGGCCGGGAGCGGCATGCATCTTCACCTGGCTCTCGAACGGGGCGGCCGGAACATCATGATTGATTCCGACGGGGAGCTCTCCGACGAGGCGCTCCGCCTGATCGGCGGCCTGCTGGAGCACGCCCAGGAACTGACCGCCTTCGGAAACACTGTGGCGGCCAGCTACCTCCGGCTCGTCCCCGGCCACGAGGCGCCCACCCGCATCTGCTGGGGAAAGAGCAACCGTTCAAGCCTGATCCGTATCCCTCTGAACTTCCGGACCGATAAACGAGTGGATCAACTCATGAATCCGGACGAGAAAGGGGAATTCCCCGAGACTCTATCGAGACCGACGATTGAATACCGGAGCCCGGACGGGAGTGCTTTCCCGCTCTTGCTCCTTGCGGCTGTCACCATATGTGCAGCCGAGGGTCTCGATCGGGAAGAGTCGAGCCGAAAGGCCCGTGAACTCGAGGTGAGCATTGATATCTCCTCTCACGAAGAGTCGGGAGCAGGTCTCGAAACTCTACCCGTCTCGGCTGTTGACGCCGCAGCGAAGCTACGGGATCGGCGATCGTTTTTCGAGAACAGGGGATTCGGTCCGAAGCTGATCGATGGTGTGATCCGAAAGCTGGAAGCGGAAGCGGATTCGGGGCTGAACGACAAGTTGCGATCCTTGCCAGCAGCCGAGCGTCTTACAGAGAGCCGCCGACTCATGCACAAGGATCTGCACAAACACTAAGCCGGATTTTCGGCGAGAGCTCGTAGCCGAGGAAACGGGCCTGACTTCAGTCGACGAGCCCGTGCTTGACCGCATAGAGTGTGAGTTCCGCGTTTGTCCTGAGTCCCATCTTTTGAAGAATACGGGCACGATATGTACTGATGGTCTTCGGACTGAGTTTCAACTTGTCACCGATTTCCGTACCTGTCAGACCGGACGCCATTTCTCGCAATACCTCGAATTCCCTATCGGAAAGCCGATCATGATCCGCTCCTGAAGCGTCGTCCTTCCCGAGGTCCTCGGCAAGTTGCTCGGCAAGAGTTTCGCTCACGTACTTCCCGCCACTCATGATCTTGTCGATGGCGTTGACCAGTTTTTCAGGCGCCGTTTCTTTTGTCATGTAACCCGACGCACCGGCCTTCAAGGCCCGCCGCGCGAACTGATCCTCCGGATGCATGCTGAGAACGAGGACCGGGAGCTCGGGGCATTCCTTATGAATATCCTTCAACGCCTCGAGCCCGCTTCTCCCCGGCATGGTGATGTCAAGAACAAGCACATCCCACTTCTCCCGCCATACGGCATCGACCGTCTCCTGCGCGCTTCCCGTCTCGCCGAACTCGATGTCGTCGTATTCATCGGACAGGATCTGCTGTAATCCCCGCCTCACAATCGCATGGTCATCGGCTATCAGTACCTTCACCGCTTGCCCTCCCCTGGCGTCGGTTCAAGTGGCACCCGAATGCTCACCTCGGTTCCTCTTCCCCGCTTGCCCTTGATCAGTACATCGCCTCCGAATACGTGGGCTCTCTCTCTCATTCCAAGGATACCGAGTGTGCGGTCGCTCTTCAACTCGCGCATAAGGATACCCCGTCCGTTATCACGAACGCGAAGCCGCAATTCGTCTCCGTCAAGATAGAAATCGATGTCGACCCGGCCGGCCCCGGAATGGCGGGCCACATTCGTCAAAGTCTCCTGAAAGATTCGGAAGACGGCTGTCGTTCGATCGGGATCGAGATCGAGATCGTCCACGCTGGCCCGCAGCCTGCAGACAATCCCCGTATGTCTCTCGAAATCGCCCGCCTGCCATTCGATCGCACCTGCCAGATCAAGATCGTCGAGAACACGCGGCCGCAGCTGAGTCGAAATCCGGCGGACAGTACCGATTGTCTCGTCGATTTCGTCCGACATGGTAGAAAGCCTCTCCAATACCTCCCGGTCGATCTCTCTCGTCTCCTTCTCTACTCGACGTTTGATCCACGAAAGATCCATTTTTAATACAGTAAGGATCTGCCCGAGTTCATCGTGAATCTCACGGGCGATACTCGACTTCTCTTCTTCCCGAATGGTCTGGAGTTTCTCTGCCAGGGCACGCAGCTGGCTACGGGATTTTCGAATCTCCTGTTCCGCTTCGTAACGGTCCGTCACATCCTGGGCGACACCAACGAGTCGAATCGCCCTTCCCTCCTCATCCCTCTGGAGTTCACCCTCGCAATGGAGATACCGCGTCGAACCATCTGAGAGAATGATCCGATGATTTACTCGTAACGGAAGGCCCTGCTCGATCGTTTCTCGAATCGCATCTTCGAGCCCCTTCCGATCTTCAGGATGTGTCAGATCTATGAATGATGCATATCCGGGAGTGAAATCCTGAGGGATATGCCCCATGATCCGGTAGAGCTCATCTGACCAGATCACTTCGTCCGTAGCCATGTCCCACTCAAAGCTGCCGAGCCGCGCGATACGCTGCGACCTCGCGAGACTGGTTTCGCTTTTTCGCAGCTCTTCCTCGGCGATTTTCCTTTCACCGATGTCTTTGTGCGTCCCGGTTACGCGGAGCGCTTTCCCCTGTTCGTCTCTCGTCACCACTTTGCCGCGATCAAGGATCCAGCGCCAATTTCCGGATTTAGTGCGGAGACGATGCTCTGAAACGTAAAGTTCCGTCTTCCCTTCCAGGTGTTCATTCAGCCTCTTCATTACTCCTGGTAAATCGTCGGGGTGAATGAACCTGTTCCAACTCTCCACGTGCGGCGCGATCTCGGTGAGGGAGTAGCCGAGCATGGTGGCCCATCGCCGGTTGAAGATCAGCTGGCCGGTCTCCACGTTCCAGTCCCAGATACCGTCCTGCGCACCTTCAAGAGCCAGCTTCAGCCTTTCTTCGCTCTCTCGAAGTGCCTGTTCCCCCCATTTCCGCTCGGTAATATCGGATGCGATCAGCATGATTTTTTTTACATCACCTGACCGGCGGATAGGGATGAGTTCACCGGAGTACCATGACTCCATCGCGAATGGTCCTTCTGCAGGTAGCTCGAACGATTGAGACTCGCCTGTTTCGAAGACCTTCTGAATCATCCGGAGCCAATCATCGCGATGGTCGGTGGCGTAGTAGTCGGCGCTGTCCTTCCCGATGACGTCTTCATCCCGCTGGTCCGGTCGAAGTCGATTCGCTTCCAGAATCTTCCCCTTCCGGTCGAGGATGAGCAGAAAATCGGAAATGTTCTCGAGTGCGGATCGCCACCGCTCCTCTGACTCTCGGAGGGACTCCTCTGCCAGAATCCGATCGGTAATGTCGAACACATGAATATAGAACCCGGCGATCTCGCCGGTTCCCAGACGATCAGGGATGTACGTTACCGAGAGGCATGTTCGAGACCCGTCTTCAGCAAAGTAGTTCCGTTGGAATGTACGCCGCTCCCCCTGTAGAACCGCCTCGATGTGGGGAGTCACCTCCTTTACCGCCTCTTCGCTGAGGATCTCGCTCACATGCATGCCGATCATCTCTTCCGGCGCCATTCCGTACCGCTCGGCATAGAGAGCGTTGTTGAATCGAACTCGGAGATCAGCTCCGACGTAGGCAATCATCGCAGGAAGGGAGTCCATGATGAGTCGGTGGCTTCGGTCGGCTTCTCGGATCTCCCGATCCGCGCGATCGCCACGTACCGCGGCAGAGATAGTCTCGGACGCGACCCGTAACGCTTCGGTTTCAGAATGAAGCCAGACCCGGGGGCGTGTACATTCATCGAACCCCATGAACCCCCACCACTCTCCATCGATGAAAACTGGAACGATGATAATGGAGACGATTCCCTGGGGTTCCAGAAACGCGCGCTCGGCCTCAGGAAAGCCGTCGATGTTCCCCGAAATGATTCCCCCCTCAGAGAGTGTATCGATCCAGCGACTGAAGCCGGCCTCCAACAGTGGAATGTTGATGAGGTCCGGCTCGGCGTCGACCCCCTCGGCGACCCACTCGGCACGCTGGCTTGTCAGGAGCGTGCCGTCGGCGGAGAGGTGGTTCTCAAACACATAAACCCGGCTGACCCGTGCCGCTTCTCCGATGAGACCGAGCGGGGGATATTGGGCGCCACTAAGTGGCTCGGACTCGAATGCGCCGCTCTCTCCCGTACCTGCCATCCGTCCGGAGCGCCCGAGCAAACCGGATATGGTCCGGCTCACCGCTTCCAGAATTCGAAACGCCTGGCTCTCCTCCTGTCTCAACCGTTGCCGCTGCCCCCCTCTTCCCCCCGCCTGGATCGCTCTGAACTCCGCGGTGTAGGCGAGGGCCGATTCTCCCTCACTCCCGATCGCCGTCAGAATGACTCGAACCGGGTGGTCTGTTCCGTCATTCGAGCGAATGGAGATTGCGACCTCAGCGGGTATCCCGCCCCTGGCTGCTTCAAAAAGGGAATCAAGTGATGGGGAGTCGAACGGCCAGTACGGATAGGGGTGACCGTTGCCGAGGAGATCTTCTTCGCCGATACCGACAAGCCGAACGAATTTCCTGTCTACCTTGAGGTGGCGGCCCTCGCTATCAAGGAGAATGAAGGCCCCATAGTCAGAGTCACCCTGTTTCTCGGCGATGCCGACCGCGTGGGACTCACTGATTTTCATGGATTCACTCCCAGGCGATAAGAAATCCAAGTTTAATTATGCTATTGGATCTGGTCGCTAAGATCCAGCACCTTAGGCTCGAGGCTCAGCATGACCATTGTGACGTAGGCCTATTTCCTACAGCGAATTTCGACTGATACTTACACTGTATCTTGGTCGCTCTTGTTGAACTAAATCCAGCATCTGATACAAGATGAGTCATATTATATGGAGTGATCTGTCGTGAATGAGAAAAAACAGCCTGAAGACCCTATCGTCACACCGGCGGCATTGACGGATGGTCTCGTTGCCGAGCTGGAGCGTGCCCTCTCCCGAATCGAGTCTCTGTCGGCCGAGCTCCGTACCGGCAACCTGGATCGAGATCAGGAAAGGGACGCTCTCCGGGGAATTGATGCGGCTGCACGGCAAGCCAGAGATTGTAGTGCCCCAATCCCCCTTCTCCTGCCGTCCCGGCAGGCCGCCCGTGAGCGAGCATTCCTCCAGGACCTCTTCGACACTGCCCTCTGCGAATATTCCGGCTCGGGGGCTCCTGAGTGGTCCGCTTCAATTGAACAGCGGGGCGACTTTCCGAGCCAGGTCGTTATCATCGACATCCGCCGGTTTTCGCTCGTTCTCACTCATCTGATCCGGCATGCGGCTCAACTCTCTTCCGGAACCGATTGCGCACCGATCGAATTGAATCTGGGGCAACTGCAGGTTGCTCAGGATAATGATCGCCCTCATCCTGACCTGGAAGCAGGGCCGTATGCTCACCTCACCGTGGCCATTGGAGTCGATGTCTGGGATGGCGATCAGATCCGTGAAGCGTTTTCCCCTCAGCTATCAGTTCTCGGCCTGCCCCTCGTGAATCGGCTTACAAGCGACGCAGGCGGCGCGGTCACGATCAATAGCGACCCGGGCCACGGAACGCGGATTCAGGTCTTCTTTCCATACTCCCTCCCGATTGAGGCGAACGAAACGCGTGGGGATGTTGAAAGCCTTGCCAGGGAGATCCTGATTCTTTCGGGCGAACCGAAGACAACCAGTGAGTTTCAGGAACTGTTCCGGGGACTTGGCTACGATGTCGCTACGAAATCGAGCCTTTCAAGAGCGATGGGTGCGGTCGACGAGAACCCCGGCCGATTCGACATTGTGATCTGCGATCACCAGATGCCGGATTGGAACGGGCTCGATCATGCCCGGCAACTTCGAAATGTCCATCCCGATCTCACGATCGTCCTTGTTACAGACTACCGAAACCCGGTATCCCGGATTGCCATCGAAAAAGCGGGCATCCGTGCCCATCTTCGAAAGCCTCTCGTCGCCCACCAGGTCTCGGAGAGGCTCGATCGACTCAGATAGCCTCCCCCCCCTCTTCCGCTCACTCTCATGCCGCCAATATGGTATAATAGGCGTACTTACCCTCCCCCAGATGCCATCAGCCGGTCATTTCTGACAACGGAGTCATTGAGTTATGCTACGAAAGTCCTTTCTGTTCTGTCTGGCCGCCTGTGTGGGTGCCACGACCCTGTTTGCAGCCGCTCCAGACAACAATGTCGAGTGGAACGGTGTCTCGCACATTCCCTGGCAGGACCGGAGGCCACTCGCACCGATTTCGTCCGAATCGTTCGAAGTGCGAATCCAGACGTGGGCCAATGACATCACGGCTCTGCAGGTTTTCGTAGATGACGGCGGCCTTCTCGACACTCTTTCAGGATCACTCGCAGGGGGCCGGGGCCCTTACGACATCTGGTCGGCCCAGGTGCCGCTGACCGGATCGGGAATCGCAAAGTATTACTTCGAACTGACCGACGGAACCGATACCGACTACAACAGCATCAACGGAATGTCTGATGCCGTCCCGCTAGACAGCGGCTATGTGGTCAACTTCCTCACTCTCGACCATGCGCCGCTCGGTGCGACGCCGACCAGCAGCGGCGTCGTTTTCAAAGTATGGGCGCCGAACCCTACGTCCGCCCGCGTGCGGGGAAAGTTCAACGCGTGGGCGACAACGAATCCCTTATTCAAAGTGGGGGAACACTACATTGCGCATGTGACGGGCGCGTCACCTCTCGATGAATACAAGTATTATTTCGACAACAATCTCTGGAAACCGGACCCTCGTGCCCGCGGGCTGAACCCTGCCGCCAATCAGAATTCGATCATCCAGGATCCCTTTGCGTATTCATGGGCACTCGCGGATTTCGACACGCCCGACCTTGAAGAAATGGTGATTTACCAGCTTCACGTCGGATCGTTTGCAGGGCGGAATGATCCACAAGGAACAGTCGCTCACCCGTCCGGTTATCTCGACGTCGCGAATCGCGTTTATCAGCTTGCCGATCTCGGTGTCAACGCTGTGATGCTCAACCCGATCACCGAGTTTGCGGGCGATCTCTCCGCCGGGTATAACCCGGTCACCGAGTTCGCCCCCGATTGGGTTTACGGGACACCGGACGAGTGCAAGGCGATGATCGATTCGTTTCACAATCACGGGATCGCGGTGTTACTTGATATTCTCTGGAATCACTTTTCATCGACCGACAACTTCCTCTGGTTCTACGACGGCAACCAGATCTACTTCGACAATCCGGCCGTGGGTACCCCCTGGGGTGATCAGGCAGATTTCGACAACCAGAATGTGCGCGACTATTTTCTGCACAGTGCCCTTCACTGGCTCGAGGAATACCATGTCGACGGGTTCCGAATGGATGCGACCGATTTCATGAATATCCCGCCTCAGGACGCGTCAGGTTGGTCACTCATGCAGGAGTTCAACGATCTGATCGACTGGCGATGGGCAAACAAGGTTTCGATCGCAGAGCAGTTACCCGATGACAGCTGGGTCACGCGGTCAACCGGTACCGGAGGCGCCGGGTTCGATTCCCAATACTACGACAACTTCACGGATCGTCTTCGCGAGGAGATCTTCGACGCCGCGCTGGGCGACCCGGAAATCTGGAAGATTCGTAACATTATCAACGGCGGCGGTGTAGATCTCAGCGGCGTCAAGGTTACGAACTATGTGGAACTTCATGACGAGGCATGGCCGTCGAGCGGCGGACAGCGACTGGTTAAGACAATCGATACTACTTTTCCCCACGACGATATGTGGGCGAAGGGGCGATCGAAGCTGGCTCAGGGCATCGTGATGTTTTCGCCCGGTGTGCCGGCCATGCTCATGGGATCCGAATGGCTCGAGGATACTGACTTCGGCACCGACCCGGCGAACAGGATCGACTGGTCAAAGAAGACGACCTACGCGGGGATCTTCCAATACTACAAAGAAATGATCTCGTGGCGCACCACGAACCCCGCGCTCCGGGCAGACGCATCTCATCAGGTATTTCATCAGAACGAGAGCGGGAATGTGATCGCGTGGCAACGCTGGGACAACGCCGGCAACGTCTTCGTCATCATCGCGAATTTCAACAACGGAAACTGGAATAACTATCGCGTCGGCCTCCCGGCCGGAGGCACCTGGACAGAGATCATTAACAGCCAGGCGACGCAATATGAAGGGAACGGGCTGACCAATCCTTCGATTACGGTCGATGCGATATCGGCCGATGGTTTCACTCAATCTACTCTTCTCACCATTCCCCAGATGGGCCTCCTGGTGCTGAAGCAGGGGACCTCGACCGGCACGCCTGACGCGCCCCCTCTGGGTGGCGGTCCGCTCCGCTTCGAAAGCATCCGTCCGAACCCGGTCCGGTCGCAGTCGACCGTCGTCTACAATCTGCCCGCCACGTCCGATGTCAGTCTTGTCGTATACGACATACGAGGCCGGCTCGTTTCGCGCCTCGTAACCGGCGTTCAGTCCGCCGGACGCCATACGGCTACATGGAACGGCCTGGGTTCCGGTAACGGTCGTGTGGCGGCGGGGATCTACTTTCTACGCCTCGAAACAGGCGGCGAAACTGTCACACAGAAGATAGTACTGCTCCGCTAGGCGCCGCTCCTCACCGAGGCGAACGGTCCTTCTCCCGGGGGGATTAACGAGACGAGGCCGGCGGCCCCGTTGAATGAGAGCATTGAAAATGGGCAGGGTTAGTCAAGACCCTGCCCATTTTCGTGCGAAGATTCTACGGGCCGGCCGAGCGAGTAGGCGAGGGGCGACGATCAGGAGCCCCGGAGACGGCCCCCGGGAGAAGGACCGTTCGCCTCGGTGAGGAGCGGCGCCTCGGTGAGGAGCGGCGCCTATGGCAATGGCGGCGGGCTCGGGTTGAAGTAGGTGGCGAACTGTGATGTCTGCTCGGCCGGTAGCCAGGCTGCCATGCCGGTTGTCCAGACGAGAGTCTTTGCGCCTATTCGTCCCGAACTGATCAATTCGGCAATCTGAGTCTGGGACCAGGGCCCAGTGGATTGACCGTTTTCGGCGACGTGCCAGACAGCACGCGCACCGGGAGGCGCTGGAGGCGAGGCCACTCCACCACCTGATCCATCGAACAGGTTCCTTGTGTAGGCCATCCCCATCCCGAGACCGACTCCGGCACCGGCCAGCCCACCCGCCGGGTTCTCCGCCGCAACGGGCATCGAGAGACCGAGCTGGTACTGCTGATACTGCGCGAGATCGCCGAGAACCCCCATACTCGACTTGGAGTCGATCGCCTTTTCGACTTCTTCAGGAAGGGATATGTTCACGATCCAGAGCTGGGGAATATGCAGGCCGTATTCATCGTCCACTTTCTGCATGACCGCTACGCGTAGCTCCTCCGAGAGGTCTCCGTATCGCGAAGCGAGGTCGATAATCGAGATTCCCGAATTCGCCACTACATCGGCAAAACAATTGTTGATGATCGACCGCATGTGCACGCTGATCTCTTCGGCTTCGAACTCCGAATCCGTGCCGACCAATTCGTTCAGGAGCGCCCGCGGATCGTGGGCCTTCAACGTATAAGTGCCGAAAGCCCGCACACGGATGGCACCGAAATCGGGATCACGCATGATCACCGGATTGGGTGTTCCCCACTTGAGCTCGGTGACCTGCCGGCTGGCAATGAAATAGATCTCTGATCGAAACGGGCTGTCGAACCCGTGGGCCCATCCCTGAAGTGTGCTGAGCACCGGGAGATTGCTCGTTGTGAGCTTATGGGTGCCCGGCTCGAACACGTCGGCCACTTTGCCGTTGTGCACGAAGATAGCCATCTGCCCGGGGCGCACGATCAGCCGGGCACCGTTCTTGATCTGATTGTGATAGCGGGGGAAGCGCCAGACGAGCGTGTGCCTGCTGTCATCTACCCATTCGACAATGTCAATTAACTCTCCACGCAGCTTGTCCACGAAACTCATCGATTCCTCCATCTCTTATGCCGGCAGCTCCTCGCCGGGTCGGCCCGTCTAGTCGAATACACCCTTTAACAGTTCAAGGAGCGAAAACGATTGGTCGTCCTCGGTGACAAACCCGGCTCCTGATCTCTTCTTTTCCGCTCTCCGTTTCATCTGTAATCGCTCTACTTTCATTGTCTCTCGAACACGATCGAACTCGGCGTCCCGCCCCATTCTGCCAAGTCCGCCACGAGCGATGAAAGCGGCAATGTCTTCGAGTTCATCCGCGTCGAGCCATGTCCCGTGCTTGCCGCACCAGTCGACGATCACGCCCGACCGTATTCCGAAATTCTTGCGCTGCATCATTCCGCTGCAAACGGGGCACGACCTGTAGACGATCCTGGACTGGAACGGCGTCTTCTTTTTCCCGCTTCCTCCCTTGCCGAGGCCATCGCCCGCCGAGACTTCCTGCGCGGAAACGGCTCGCCCCACAAGCGCATCGAAACTCTCTTCCGGCGCCCAGAGGCCGTGACACTTTCCACACTCATGCACCGGGAATCCGGCGACCGATCTCGCGAGCAATTTCTCTTCGCAACAGGGGCAAGTGAGGTCGTCCTCTATGCTCTCCAGCGACTGGGGCGCGAAGCGGACTCCACATCCGGTACAGAATCGGGACCGTTCCGCGTTCCGGCCATAACACTCGGGACAGATGAGGCTCAGGTGGTCGGCGTCCCGCTTAACCGTGGAACGGCAGTACCCGCACTGCTCGGAATCGGGCTCGACCGACGCGCCGCACGATCCGCACCTCCGGATTTCGATATCTATCGGGTCGTGGTGTTCGACAGGGATGGTTGCCCCGCACCGACACTTGATCTCCTCCTGGTCATGCCCGGAGACGTCGAATTGAAGATGACAGGCCGGACAGGCTACGAGATGCACGGAAATTCTCCCCCTGAAATCACGGTTTCCTACTTATATAGGTTCGGCAATTAGCTGAGGTGGCGTTAGGGAGGCAACGCTCACCTGTTGCGAACCTTGGACCGTCCGTGTAAAATCGGGCCCTCGGGTGGACCAAGGGCTATCGGCTCGGGATCCCCAGGCGGATCTTCCGGCCAATCGGAAGAGCACTGCCAATAGCGGGATCCGCAAGCCAAAGGAGGATTGGATCAAAATGCGTAGAATGTTCATTCTTGTTCTCGTTGCGGCACTCAGCCTGGCGGTGTTCGGCTGCACGAGCACTCAGAAGGGGGGCGTGATCGGAAGTGGTACCGGCGCCCTGATCGGCGGTCTCATCGGCAAGGCAAGCGGTAACACGACTGCCGGTGTTCTTGCTGGAGGGGTCATGGGGGGTGCCGCCGGTGCTTACATCGGTCACTACATGGACGAGCAGGCGGAAGAACTGGAAGCGGATCTCGAGGGAGCCGAAGTCGAGCGGGTCGGTGAAGGGATCCAGGTTACGTTTGATTCGGGCATTCTGTTCGAGGTGAATCAATCAGAGCTTCAGCCGGAGGCCAAAGCCAACATCGAAAAACTTGCTGCGGTGCTCAAGAAGTACGATGACACCAACATCCTGGTGCAGGGCCATACCGATTCGGACGGATCGGAGACATACAATCAAACCCTCTCCGAGAAGCGGGCCGAGGCGGTCGCTCTTTACCTGATCTCCCAGAATGTGACCCGTTCCCGGATGACCGTCGAGGGGCTCGGGGAGTCGAAGCCGGCCACCCTCAATGACTCCCCCGAAGGGAAGGCTCAGAATCGCCGGGTAGAAGTGGGGATCATGGCGAACGAAGAGCTGAAGAAGACCGCCGAGGAGAAGGCAGCTCAGGGCTGATCCCTCGCCGTTCGATTGCAAAGATGCAGGCTCCTCCGGGTCGTCCGGGGGAGCCTCTGTTTATCTACTGGTGCGTTTTGATTTCGGTCGCCCGTCAAATTGGTCCGATTCGACCCAGGCACTGCAAGGACTCCCCGCGGCCACCCCGCACCAATCGCCATAACATCATATGAAAGAAACATTTAATTAAGAGAGGCAATCCATGTCGGTCGGGCATCTCACTTGCATTGCAGATGAGACCGGTGGCTCGGTTGGCACATAGCGGGAACCACGCACTTCGGCATTGAGGCTGACGGGGCTTTTGCTGGTGTGGGGATTACTTCGCTGAATGGGTCGACCGGGCCGCTTTTCTATCGTATTCCGGCCGGGCCTTGTCTGATTAGCGGCGCCGTCCCCGGCCCCGGCCGCCTTGGGATTGGTGTTTGGGGCGATACCCTGTCGACTGACGACTGGAGTCCCCCGAAGACTTCTTTTCGCCGTCCGGAGTGGGCGCCGCATGTAACGACTCCTGATAGTACTCGTCGATCAGCATGGCGATCACAGCAAGCTCATCATCACTCTTACCCAGATTCCGGGCGAGCGGCATCATGCGCTCCATGCGCTCCCGGACCAGGTTGTCCAGGCCACGGAGTTTCGCTTCGAGCAGAGCCGTCACACGCTCCGTCACGACAGCCTGCACATCCTCGTCCGTCGGCAGTTCACGCCGTTCCATATCGATGCCATAACGCTTGGCTACCGCTTTCAGCTCTAGTTTTTCCAGCACACCCACGAGGGAAATCGCCTCTCCCCCTGCACCCGCACGGCCTGTCCTGCCGGTTCGGTGGATGTACGACTCATGGTCCTCAGGGAAGTCATACAGAATGACATGCGAGAGATTGTCGATGTCGATCCCGCGTGCCGCCACATCGGTAGCGACCAGAAACCGCAGCTTCTTTCCGTATACCTTGGCTAACACCTGTTCACGAGCACTCTGGGAAAGGTCAGCGCTCAGTTCATCCGCGTCATAGCCGAAACGCTGGAGCACCTTCATTACATAGTGAGTCTGTGCTTTTGTATTGCAGAATATGATCGCGGAATCGGGGTTCTCTACTTCGATAATGCGAATCAGTCCCCGATCCTTTTCCATCGAGTTTACTTCATAATAGACCTGCGTGGTTTCCGCGACATGCTCGGATCCGGCCGACAAACTGAGCATTTCGGGCTCGTTCAGGAACTGCCTAGACAACGACAATACGAGCGGCGGGAAGGTCGCCGAAAACATATAACCGCTTCGCTTTTTCGGGAGGTACCGGGCCAGCGCCTTCATGTCGGGGTAGAATCCCATCGAAAGCATCCTGTCCGCTTCATCGAAAATGAGGACCCGTACTTTGTCGAGGTGAAATGACCGCCGCATGAGGTGATCGAGAATCCGACCGGGTGTGCCGACGACTAGATGAGCACCTTCTTTGAGTACCCTCAATTGCTCGCCATACCCCACGCCGCCATACACCGCAGCCGACCGGAGGCCGCGCCCCCGGGCCAGTTTTTCGGCGTCAGCCGCCACCTGCCGGGCCAGTTCCCTGGTGGGAACCATGATGATCACCTGGCAATGGTCGATCTCCGGATCGATCCGCTCGAAAGCCGGGATCAGAAACGCTCCCGTCTTCCCGCTCCCGGTCCTGGATTGGACCATTACATCCCGTCCGGCGAGCATGTAAGGAATCGCCTTCGCCTGTACCGGCATCAGCTCTTCCCATCCTATGTCGCGGACCGCCTTCTGCGTGGCTTCCGATAGATCTTCGAGACGAATCTCGGGGAGTTCCTCAGTAGATGACATGCTCCAACCATACTACCAGTGAGGATTGGGGGATAGCCTTTATTACATCGATCCGGGCGGGCTCCAACAGGCTTGTGCCGGAGGCTGAGAACGGGTAAGAAGAGGGGAGCGATTGGACCGGGAGGAATCGTGCATTCAACGTCCCAAGTCGTTTTCATGGCTGGTGCCGCCAGCCTTATCGCCACGCTCGCCTGCGGTCTCGGCGCCCTTCCGGTCGCCCTCGGACGGGTCGACCTGAAGAAGCATGTTCCTCTCGGCTACGCCTTCGCCGGTGGCCTCATGTACTCAGCCTCCGTCTTCAACCTGATCGGTCCCCACCTTCGTTCCGACAATGTAAGCACGATCCTGCTCCTGCTGCTCGGCATCTTTCTCGGTTGCTTCTTTCTCTACGGAACGGACAAATTTCTGGCCAATCGCCGTTTCGCAGAATCCGGCTTTCTAGGGACAGGATCGAAGCGATCGCTTCTCATCCTGATCGCCATGTTCCTGCATTCCTTCCCAGAGGGGGTAGCGGTAGGCGTGGGATATGCGTCCGGCATCGAAAATTTCGGCACCTATATCGCAGTGGCGATCGCGATCCACAATATCCCTGAGGGACTGGCCATCGCCATCCCCTACCGAGCTGAGGGGGCATCGATTTCGAAGTGCTTCTGGCTTGCCGTCCTCTCCAACATCCCCCAACCGATCGCAGCCGTTCCCGCCGCCCTCATGGTATCATTCTTCAAGCCCCTTCTCATTCCGAGCTTCGGTTTCGCCGCGGGAGCGATGATGTATCTGGTACTGCTCGAAATGATCCCCGCCGCCGTAAAGAGCGAAATCTCCCACGCCCGATTCGCCTGGGTGTTCATGTTCGGATTCTGCCTGATGCTTCTGGTTCAGGTTGTGATTTAGGCCACTCACAGAGGGTATCTCCATGCGTATGGTTCTGCTGCTGATTGCTGTCTCCCTTATTATCGGAATGGTATTTGTTCGCCGCGGGGTGGCGAGCGAGGGAAGCCCGCCTCGCGCCGAGATTATTCCGCACGAGTTTCAGGAGCACGGGGGAACTCGAACGGACAACTACTACTGGCTGAAGGAGAGAGAAAGTGAAGAGGTGATCGATTACCTCACGCGGGAGAACGAGTATGCAGAAAATGTGATGAGCCACACGACCGCCATGCAGAAGGTGATCTTCGAGGAGATCAAAGAACGGTACAAGAAGGACGACTCCTCTGTTCCTTATTTGGACAATGAATACTTCTACTACGAACGTTTCGAGCAAGATCTGGAGTTTGCGTTTCAGTGCCGCAAGAAGGGATCTCTCGACGCGCCCGAACAGATCGTAATCGACGAGAACGCGCTCGCCGAAGGACACCACTTTTTTCGAGCCCGCAGCGCTTCGGTCAGTCCGGATGGTCACATAGCCGCCTATGGTATCGATACCAAGGGGCGCCGATTCTACACCATTCACTTCAAGGATCTCGTCACCGGCGAGTCTCTTCCCGATCTTATTCCCGATGTGACAGGCCAGGTCGTCTGGTCGAATGACAACCGGCATGTCTTTTACAGCAGGCAGGAGCCCTCGACCTTACGGTGGTATCAAATCTGGCGGCATGAAGTGGGAAGCGAGACGCCGGACGTCCTCGTCTACGAGGAGAAGGATGATACGTTCTGGGCATCGATCGGTAAGACCCGATCGGAGAGGTACATCATCATTCATTTGGGACATACGCTCAGCACGGAAATCCGTTATCTCGACGCCGACGATCCGTTCGGCGAGTTCCGCATCTTTCAGACGCGCGAAATGGGCCATGAATACTCAATCGAGCATCTGGGAGATCGCTTCTTCATTCTCTCCAATCGAGATGCGAAGAATTTTCGCATTATGGAAACGCCGGTCGGTCGAACGGGTGAAGAGAACTGGAAGGAGGTCATTCCTCACTACGAAGATGTTCTCCTGGAAGACATGCTTGCTTTCGAAAAACATCTGGTAATCAAGGAGTGGAAAGAGGGGTTGATTCGAATGCGAATCGTTCCGCTGGATGGTGGTGAACATCACTTCATCAATTTCGGCGAGCCGGCGTACAACGCCTGGTTTGATGAAAACCCGGGGCAGGATACGGAGCTTCTCCGAATCGGCTACACATCGCTCAATACACCTGAGTCGGTCTTTCGCTACGACATGACCACACGGTCGAAAGAACTTCTGAAGCAGACAGAGATACTCGGCGGTTTTGATCGGGATAATTACGTTACCGAACGGCTCTGGGCGGAGGCACGAGACGGAACGGCCGTCCCGATCTCCATCGTCTACAGGAAGGGAATGAAGAGAGACGGCTCGAGCCCGCTTTATCTCTACGCTTATGGCTCGTACGGCGGCAACATGACCGCCTCTTTCCGGTCGTACCGTCTCAGCCTGATCGATCGTGGTGTGACGTTCGCCATCGCCCACGTCCGCGGAGGTGCGGAACTGGGCCGGGCCTGGTACGAAGATGGACGGCAACATGCGAAGAAGAACACGTTCAGGGATTTCATCGATTGCGCGGAGCATCTCATTGCAGAGGGTTATACCAGTAGCGATCGCCTATACGCTGTAGGCGGAAGCGCGGGAGGACTGCTGGTCGGTGTGGTCATCAACGATCGGCCCGACCTCTTTCATGGCGCCATCGCATCCATGCCGTTTGTGGATGTGGTTACCACTATGTTCGATTCATCCATACCCCTCACCACATCCGAATACGACGAGTGGGGCAACCCCAACATAAAAGAAGACTACGACTACATGCTGTCCTATTCGCCCTACGATAATGTTTCAGCCCGTGATTACCCCAACCTGCTTGTCACAACCGGACTGCATGACAGTCAGGTTCAGTACTGGGAGCCGGCCAAATGGGTGGCGAAGCTCAGAGCTTACAACACAAGCGACAACCGGATTCTTTTGAAAACAAACATGGAAGCGGGGCATCACGGCACGATGGGACGATTCGCCCGCCACGAGGAGACAGCGTTCGAATACGCCTTCATTCTCGACCTGGCCGGACTATTGAATTGAGCCCCAACCACCCGACTGTGTGAGTCTTCCTCCCGGGAGGAAAACTCACACGGTCGGGTGGGGGCTATCCCGGACTATTCGTTCGATTCGCCCGGCGTCGGTATGTCGAAGAACTCCCACTCCGAACCGCCATCGGTTGATCGTCCGTACGATACGTCAGTCGCCTGGACACCGTAGGTGAGCGTATCCATGGGTACCTGGCCGGCCGTGAAGAGCCCGATCTCCTCCCCACCACTCTTCAACTTGAAATTGGTGTGAAGAGCGATGCCCGTGGTGTCCCCGTCATCCGCCCAGATCAGCAGATGAGCACCGACGGCGAGCGAAGTACTTGAAGGAATCTCCCATAATGTCGGATCAGCAAGGTCATCAGTCAGATACCACCCGCCGAGATCGACCGGAGATGCGCCGGCGTTGTATAGCTCCAGCCAGTCTCCGTAGTCCGCGAAATCGGGATCGATATTGGTGCTGTCGTTGCTCGCGAGAAACTCGTTGATCACCACCATCGGAGGTGCGGAAGCAACCAGATAACTGAACAGAGATGCTGGAGCGTCTGATGGGGCGCTCGTAACCTGCAGGGCTTCGTCCGTCGCCTCCATATAGTATTCGACCACTGTTTCGGATGGTTGGGGCGGTAACACTACAAAGAATGTATCGGCCCCCGTCTCGGTCATTCCGACCACGGTCTGGCCGCCGATATTGTGAAAAAGCCTGACCAGACCGAGTGACATATCGTCCGTAACGATCGCCGTGATCCTGACGCTATCTTCTGCGGTCGGGAATGCCGGCGAGATCCACACCGCATGGATGACGGGGGGCGCGTCCGGCGTGGAATTCTCGTTACTTTCCCCGGGCGTCGGGCTTCCGAAACCCGCAAACTCCGATTCGCCATCCTCGATCCGGCCGTACGAGACATCTGGTTGCTGCTCGCCGTAGGTGAGGCTGTCCACCACTTTCCCTGCCCCATCGAAAAGTCCGATCGATTCGCCCCCGGAGCTCAGCTTGAAATTCGTGTGATGCGCTACGGCCGACGTGTCGTTTTTGTCGGCCCATACGAGAAGGAAGCCCCCGCCGTCGATTGAAGTTCCCGGCGGAAAGGTCCACTGCCCCGGATCCTCGAGATCATCCGTCATCGTCCAACCCCCGATATTGGCCGACAGGTCTCCACTGTTATAGAGCTCCACCCAGTCACCCGTTTCACCGAAATCCGGATCGACGATTCCGTTTTCATTGTCCGCTAGGAACTCGTTGATATGAATCGCGGCCGGTGTCACGGCGGCACCATTCGTCACTCCCGGCGTGGGAACGGTGAACGTGCCGAACTGGCCTCCGCCGTCCGCCGTTCGTCCGTAGGAGATGTCTTCCACCTGCGCGCCGAATTCAACGAGATCCACGACGTTACCATCGGCATCGAACAGCACTGCTTTTTCTCCGCCGGAACTCAGCTTGAAGTTGGCGTGATGGGCGATCGCCGTCGTGTCGCCGTCATCTGCCCATACGATCAGGAACCCGCCGGCCGGGATCATCGTGCCGGCAGGAAAAACCCACTTAAATGGTTGGGAACGATCATCCGTCAACCCGAATCCGCCCATATCGACCGCTTCACCTTCGCCGTTATAAATCTCGATCCAATCGCTCTTCTCACCAAAGTCGGGATCAGCAAGTCCTGTGGAATTGTTCGCGAGCAACTCGTTGATGAAAAGGGCGAGTTCGGATCCTCCGGGACCGACCACACCGTCATCGTCAGATCCGCACCCTCCGAAGAGAGCGGCAACTGAAAGAATGGAGAGCAAAACGATAGAGCGGCGCCAAGCGGTACTCATACGGGGCATTTCTGAGTCTTCTCCCGAATGCTCAATCTCCGGCTGCCTGATCAAGGAGCGCCCGAAGAGCATCGCGATACTCCGACCTGGAAAGATCGTTTTCCGTTAAATTGTATACGGCAAACGGCTCGTTATCAGAATCAAGAATGACGACATCTCTGTACGTCACCGACCAGGTCTCCCATACATGTTGCTCGTCCGTATCCTGAAGCCAGGGAAGAGTTCCGAAATCGGGGACTGTTCCGTTTCCCCCTTCGTGGCCTGCGCCGTTCAGACCCAGGATGTGGATTTCGAGGCCCGTCTTTGATTCGTTGATCTCAGATTGGATCTGGTTGAGATAGCCAAACTGGCTAAGACAGTAACCTCAGGTGGAGCGACCGAAGTACCATGCCGATACTTTTCCTTCGTAATCCCGCGGCGAGACCATTTCACCATTGGTTGCCGACGAGGAGTTGACATCGGCCAGTGCGAAATCCGGCGCCTGGTTTCCGGTGGGAATACCGTTGCCGTTCGCACCGACAGGGGACTCGTCGTCACCGCACCCGAACGCGAAGAGAAGCGCAAAGATAGCGATGGCAGCGACCTGCATTTTCCCGACTCTCATGACTATTGACCCTCTCATTACTGATCTCCGGACTAATCTCCGTCCAGCAGATTGCCGAGTTTGCCGAGGACGGACCCTTCACCCTTCCTGCTTCCCCCCGCACGGGGGGCATGCGCCAACACGCGGTCGGCGAGCCGCGAAAACGGCAGGCTCTGCAGATAGATCGTACCTGTACCACGAAGAGTTGCCAGGAACAGACCCTCGCCGCCGAAGAACATCGATTTGAGCCCACCCGCCCGCTGAATGTCGTAATCGATACCGGGCGAAAACGCTACGATACAACCCGTATCAACGCGAAGCGTTTCTCCTGTCAGCTCCCTCTTGATCACGGTCCCCCCCGCATGGACGAATGCCATGCCATCACCGCGGAGTCGCTGCAGAATGAACCCTTCGCCGCCGAAGAAACCGGTGCCGAGTCGTTTGGCGAAGGCAATGCTCACTTCCGTTCCGAGCGCGGCGCAGAGAAATGAATCCTTCTGGCAGATCAGCTCATTGCCTACCGCCGCCATGTCGATCGGGATGATTTTTCCGGGGTAAGGCGCGGCAAACGCAACGCGCTTTTTCCCTGAACCGGCATTCATGAAATGGGTCATGAAAATTGATTCACCTGTGAGCACTCTTTTCCCGGCACTGAGGAGCTTGCTGATTACGCCTTCGTCCTGTTTCGAACCATCTCCCATGCGCGCCTCGAACGTAATCTGCTCCTCCATCCAGTTCATAGCGCCCGCTTCAGCGATTACTGATTCGTTGGGGTCGAGCTCGACCTCCACCACCTGCATGTCGTCCCCGAAAATCTCATATTCCACCTCATGGCATTTCACGTACTTCTCTCCTTGAGTTCGTTTCTGCAATACATAATGTTGTGACCAGTTTAGCCGATCCCGATTGAACGGGCGACCGAATTAGGAAAGGATAGGGGAGGCGATGCCGCAGACGGACGTTTCGATGCTGTAGACCGATGTTTCAGCCGTAATCACGAGAGTGGATCGAACCGGACCTGCCCAGGCACAATTGGACGGCTTCTCCGGCATGATCAGCGTCCCGAGGTGTTCGCCCTCATGGGAGAGTACCCAGACACCTCCGGCCCCTGTGCACCAGACACGCCCTTGCTCATCGACTTTCATGCCGTCCGGCGCTCCCGGTTCTCGAACGTTCATGTCGTGGAAGACCTCTCCCCCTTCGAGCCGCACGCCGTCGATCACCTGGAATCGGCGAATGTGCCGTTTCTCCTGTGACGAATCGTCGATGTAGAGAACCGCCTCGTCAGGTGAGAACGCCAGGCCGTTCGGCATCGAGAAATCGGCAGCCACCAGTTCAGGGGCACCTCCGCCGGGCGGAACCCGATAAACCCCCTGCGCGGGCTGTTCCTGCTCAGTCAATTCGATACCGTAGGGAGGGTCGGTAAACCAGATCGAACCGTCAGATTTGACTACGACGTCGTTGGGACTGTTCAGCTTCCGATTCTCATAAGATCCCGCAACAACATCCGGATGACCGTCTTCGTTCGTCGCGGTGACCCGCCTGTTTCCCTGTTCGCATGCAATGAGCCGGCCGGCGTGATCGAGTGTAAGGCCGTTCGCGTGGCCGCTCGGCTCGCGAAATACAGAAAGGTTGTCATTCCGAGAGATGCGGTAGATGCGATTTCCCGGGATATCACTGAAGAGCAATGCTTCTTCCCGGGGCAGCCAGACCGGCCCCTCGGTGAAGCGAAATCCTGTCGCCAGTCGCTCCAGGCGAGCACCATTCGGAAACAGATTGTGAAATCCGGAGCTGTGAGCGTCGAGACGGCCATTCCTCCGCATCCACCTCCGGATCTTACGCCGTATACCCGCCACGTTCGTTATCCTCTTGGGACTCGCTCCAGGGTTGAGCTTCCCGTAACCCAGGACTGATGCATCTCTCTGTCTTCTTCCCGGTCTACCGGGAGCACCACAGTCTTTTTTCGGAATATGGAAAGATAGAACGCGTTTACCAGCTCGAGCGTATCCCGGCCATCCTCTCCAGTTACGATCGGCTCACCATCTCCCTGAATCGAATCGGCAAAACTGTCCAGCAATACGGCAAGACAATTAGGTTTCAAATCGGGGACAAGGCCGAATCGCTCGAGCAGCTTCTTCCATTTCGGGGGATCCCCCCGAAGGGGCACATTCTTCCAGGAGACGGAAGGCTGCTTCACCGACTTGCTCAGTTTGCTGCGAAGCTCTCCGACAGGAGCGCTGAAACTCCCGAGCATGACGTGATCCTTGTAATCGAATACGACACTCGCTGCCTCCTGGATCGAGATCATGCCCTTGTCACCGGCGAGCTGTCGAACGACATGTGCCTGGGGCTGGTTGAGTGTGGCCTGAAGCGTGGCAATCGCCCCGCTCCGAAAGAGAATGGAACCGGAAAACATGTCTTCGGTATCCGTTTCCTGAATCTGATTGAGAGCCAGGCCGGTTACCTCGGCCACCGGCCCGGCGAGCCAGCTGAGCACGTTCAGGTCGTGGCTCAGGTTGTGCATCAGCACTCCGCCGCCGGCAACAGGCCACTTCCTCCGCCAATCAAAGTGATCAAAGTAACCGGTCGTTCGAAGCTGGGTCCATGTCCAGAGGATGCGGCGAAGTTTCCCGATGGCATCCGACTCGATCAGTTCCTTTATGGTTCGATGCACCCGGAACAACCGATACTGATAGCTGATGCAAAGCTTTCGTCCTGTGGCGCGGGCTGTTTCGATCACCCGGTCGGCGTCCTCGAGTGTCAGTGCGATCGGTTTCTCGAGAAAGACATGCACGCCCAGTTCCATACACTCGATCGCAATGGAGTGATGCAGATGATTCGGTACGGCGATGGAGACGGCATCGAGACGGGCCTCCCGAATCATTTCTCTGTAGTCCGTGAACGCCTTTGCCCCGAATTGGGCGGCCACTTCGTATGACAGGCGGCGGTCGACATCCGCTACGGCGACCAGTTCCACCTTCGGATTCCGGCCGGCAAACCGGCAATGCTGACTTCCGATACCGCGAAGCCCCACTACCCCGTATCGAATCCGGCTCACGACCGTTTCCTTGTTCGAGTCGCTTCCAGATAGATCATGCCGTGCCGGATTCCTCCGAGCAAACCGCCGAGTACATATGCGGCATCCGCCACGTAGCGGATCCCGGAAAAGAGGACGGATCGGGCGGGTGTCTTCCAGTCGAAACGGATTCCGAAATACCAGCCGGCGCTCAACAGAAATCCGGCGGCGGCGCATACGACAAAACTGTCCCAACCAAGAGTCGCGCCGACGATGGCGGCCAGAATCGACCCATGCATGAAGTGGAAGCTACTGAAGAAGATCATCCCCGGCACGGGACAGGGAATGTCGGCAACTCGGGCGATCCCGAATGGATTCGGATTGCGGTCTGAAAGATCGTACCGAAAAAACTGGAGCCTCCTCCGGGGATCGTGTTTCCGAAAGAGATAGGCGTGCCCGAAGCCGTAGTCGAACCATTGGCGAAGAAGTCCGCGCAATGTATAGCGGTGGTGGTGTGCGATTCTCGCCTTCGGCTCGAACCAGAGCTCATAGCCGGCGTGAGCCACCCGAATCGAGAGGTCCACGTCCTCTCCGGTTTCGCAATTCGTGTCGAAGCCGCCCACTTCTTCCAGCGTCTTCTTCCGGAACGCGGCATTGGCGGTCGCAAAAAAAGGATGAAAGACGCCGACTCCGGTCTTCGGCAGGTACCCCTTCCGATATCCGCTCTTGGTAATATCGATTATCATGCTCCGCCTTCCTCCGGCCGGCCCATTCGCATCAGGGTCTCCGCCGCACAGAATTCCTCAACCAGGCTTCCTGTACGCTCGGTCGAAAGGATCTCGCCTCCCACCGCGCCGATATGAGGATTCATCAAGAACGGCGCTACCATGTTCTCCACCCATTCTCTTTCCGCCACACAATCGTCATCTGTAAACAGGATGATCTCCCCACTCGCTTCTCGAATGCCCCGATTCCTGGCGTGGGGAATCCCCGGCTTCATTTCGACGACGATCCGCAGAGGAAGCTTCGGGGCAAAACGCTCGATTACATCCCCGTAGGACAGGCTGGAGTTGTTGTCAACCACGAGCACTTCGTCAGGCATCAAGGTCTGCGGGACGAGGGATTCGAGTACCTTCGCCAGAAGCTCAGGCCGGTCTTTCGTTACGATGACCACAGATGTGGTAAGCGCCTGATTGCTCATGATTCAATCTCTTTGAGCCAGCGCAGCGCTTCGGGTACGAGCGGGGCCACTCCCCCGTCCTCCCCCTTCAGCTCGATCGCGTAGGCGGTTTGCAGGCGTCCCAGCCGATCCGGAAGGGGGATCCCCTCATCGGCAAGTGCCGCCGCCACCTGGTCCGGAGCCAACGCATAGACAACAGTTCCTCTCGCCGCGCTCCGGTTCAGAACGACGAGCTGGGCGGTCTTCCAGAAGATCCGCAGGAAATCCCGTCCTCCGAGCTTGTAAATCGACGGCTGATCGATCAGCTCGTAGAAGAGCGATTTTTCTTCCCGGAAGAAGTGCTCTACCAGTGATGACCAGGCCACCACACGGCGGCTTGATGTCATCCCCATGCCCGCCTCGCTCGCATGACTGTGAATGATTTCGAATACGTCCGGATTGGAGGCGGGGATCAGAACGGACTGCCAGCTTTGAGAAAGATCCTCGGTATCGATTTGAAACGCAGCACCCGATGTGAGTAGAAATATTTTCACTCTCGAACAAAGCTCCCCGCCCATCGATTGGTGATATCGATTCAGCGCGGCGATCTCTGTAACACTCGGCGGCGTTCGGGCATCGATTTCGACCAGAAAGAGTATTTCATCCAGATTGAAGAACGCCCCGGAAGATACGTGTGTGGCAGAACCCTTCACCCCCCACCGATCGCGAATGAAAGATCGAAGTCGGTCCAGATGATCCTTTTCAGCACTTGACTGAAAGATCGGGTCTCCCGCACCGCTTACAACCTGGGTGACACCGTTTCGTGACGCGGCTATGGGGTGATCCTGAAGCACTCTGAAAAAACGATCCAGGTAACGAATGAGAAACCGATTGGTTCGTTCCAGAATCCCGGAGTCATTCTTCCGAAAGCCCGACCGTTCAATTGTGAGAAGGTCCTCTACCAGCCTGCTGTCTTCCTGGTCAAGGTCAGGCAGGGCATCGCGCATCGCCTCACTTCGATCGAAAGTCAGCCGGCCGTGATTCAGAGCGAGGTTCATCTTCAATATCTCGCTCACTGTTTTGAAGCAAAAGCTGTTTCTCGTCACCCCTTCGTCGTTGTATTTCCTATCGTGATAGAATCTCCACGCAAAAAGAGACCACCAGACTTTGGTCTCATTGACGAACCCTCCATGCAACTCCTCCATCGAGCATTCAGGAAGGCACTCCAGTACGTTCTGCCCATAAAGGAGCTTCCAGGTCTCTTTTCCTTCCACAAACCGGTAGCGAAAATAGTCGTTCGTTTCATACAGATGCTTCATTTGTGCTTCGCTGTATATCTCGAGCGATCGGTCGAGCAGAGTGGTTACCCGAGCGAGTCGGTCGTAGGAATCGTGAAGCTCACGACTTTCGTCTTCGGTGAGGGAATCGATGATGACCGCGAAATCGATATCACTTACGAGTGGCGTTATGGCTCCCTTCGCCCCTCCCCGGCGCAGATATACGGCCCGAACTCCCGGATAGCGCCTGAAAATACGGACCGCCAACCCTGTCACGAGGCGATACCCCCATCGATAGACGCCGAGAAACGGCGGGAATGATGTGGCCAGTACGAATCGCCGGATGAGGAGTTTGATGGATTCGCGGTTCAAGCGCCTCTCTCCTCATACACTTTCGCGTAGACCTCTTCCGTCTTCTCGGCCGTCCCTTCCCATGTGTGATTGGCTACGACATAATCACGTCCGTTCCTGCCGATTCTTTCCGCCTGGTCCCTGTCGTCGAGGAGAGTGTTCACTGCCGACGCAAACGCCGCGATGTTTTTATCTTCGACCACGAGTCCGTTCCGACCGTCCTTTATATTCTTGGCCGACCCGGCGAAGGAGACAACCGGCAATCCAGCCGCCATATAGTTCAGCAGCTTCTGGGGAATCCCGTCGCACTCGGTACGCGGATTGGCCGCCACATCGGCTTCCGCCAGATATTCCGGCAATCGATCGAACTCTGAATTGACGATATCGATCTTCCGGCGTATGCCGAGTTCGTTCGCAAGAGCCTCATACGGATCAAAACGGGAGCCGGTCACAAGCACCAGCCGTGTGGCGCTCCGACTCTTCGCGACCTCGCAGAACGCATGAAGAAGCAATTCGATTCCCTGATAGGCGGATAGATTGCCCGCATAGATGATACGCGGAACGGCGTCCCTTCTGATCTTCCGCCCCTCTGCCGCCGCCTTGAAAAAGTCCGCTTCGACACCGTTCTGGATCACGCTGGTTTTCGACCGGTCCACGCCTCCCGCTTCGACGATCCGTGATCGAATTCGTTCAGTCACTGCAATAATATGCTCGGCCCGGGATGGCATGAATCGATCAATACGTGTCCCCAGCGCGCGTAGCCATTTTTGCGGGAGCCCCATTCGGTAGAAGGGTAACTCCGATTCAAGCAGCGTGTGAGCATCATAAACAACAGGTACTGAAGTGAATCGCCTCACAAGAACCGATGCGATCAGACCTTCATAGTGATGAGCATGGATTACATCCGCGTCAATCTCCTTCACAACACTATTCAGCTTGGCCGTCAGGAGAGGGTCGAGAACCAGTAGTTTTTGATATGTCGGCCCGGGCGACAGCTTTCTGTACGAGCTGACCTCCCGAATCCGGCGGATGTAAAACGGAGCGTCTTCGATTCGATCACCATGGTGATACGTCACGACATGAACTTCGTGACCACGGTGGGCCAGCGCCTCGGCCATCCGATGCACCCTGACCGGCGTCCCCCGAGGATAAGGAAACGGGCAGGCGGCGACCATGGCGATTCGATACTTGCGGCTCACCGTTCTCCTTCTTGCCCGTCCGGCCTGCTCGAATATTTCTCTCGAATGAAGCTCTCGACCAGTGTCGCGTTAGCCTCGATATCCGTTCCGAGCGATAGAAGATATGTATCGCTCCTCCGGAGAAGCGCAAGCGAGGCGATCAGTCGAGACCAGTGGATCGGCGCCTGCCTGAAAAGATCGCTCCAGTCGAACCGGAGAAGGTATTCCAGCAACTGCGGCAGTCCGACACCCATCACACAGGCACTGAGGAGTGCGCGAAACGCCTTTCGTTTCGAAATTCGTTCAATTGCCGGCCGGGAGGAATGGATCCTTCTGCCGATGAACAGAATACCAGGAACCGCTGACGTGGCGATTCGATCTTCGAAGTAGCGCGCATCGATCAGAACTTTCGGCCCATAGTGGGTTCTCCGGAACGGCTTCAGAAACTCGTCCGGGATGGAAGTTTTCGTTCCTTCCGTAATTCCCATCCTGATCGGCATGGGACGGAGTGTGCCGTCCCTGATAACCAGAGGAATCTCTTCTGAAAGAAGCTCGAAGTCGTCCTTCTCGAGAAGTGATAACGTGAGTGTTGTCTTGCCCCCTCCCATCGGGAGAAGGCAGATAACCGCCCGCCCTTTGTAGACGACTCCCATCGCGTGAATCCGATGAATACCTCGCCGATCGAGAAGCTCACCGACCCGGCTCACGATCATGAGATACGCCTTTTCGAAGAGCAGATCCAGATCAGGTGTATGAATCTCTGCTCTGTTCTTTTTCGGATCGTAAATCACGAGCGCCCGTCCGAATGAATCGTAAAAGAGTTTCTTCTCATGCTTGTAAACCACGGCGTCCTTCGTGTGTACCACTGCGGGTGCTCCATCCGGGATCCGCTCCCAGGGCGGATCACCCCGGTAGAGTTTGATTTCCACTGCCGGTTCCCCAGCCGCCTGCGACGGGAACGACGAGAAATCGGATTGAACGAAGCGGAGCGCATCACCGTCCGCGGATGTTACGCGGACAAGCACACCGTGAAAATCGAAGAGAATCGAATCAGCCTGCACGAGAAATCTCTACTTCCCGGAGAGAGGCTCCGACCCGCTTTCCCGGATTTCGGAGAATCAGGTATCCAAGATAGAGAAGGAAAAGCGTGCGAAGAGTTTCCGTCGCCACGGTCGTCGCCGCCGCACCGACCGCCCCCCAACGGGGAATCACGTAGGCATTCAGAGCGACATTCAGAGAGAGGCAGCCGAACAACACCCAGACGGCCTCCTTCTCTCGCCGAGCCACTCGGGCCAGAATACCGAGCAGGTTGGCGACGTACAGCATGGGCACGCAAATATAGAGAATACGGAGTACTCCGATCGAATCGTCGTAACGATCCCCGAATACGATCGGGATGATGTTGGCGGCGAATAGCATCACTCCGGCGGCCACCGCAATGCCGATTCCCGAAGCGTATCCGAGAAGCCGCCGCGTGAGTGAGCGGAGGAGAGGCCAGTCGCGCCTGGCCACGATCTCGGCGAACTGGGGATAGAATATCATGCTTACCGGGAGAATTACGAATCGGGATGCCTCCAGCAGACGGAATGCCGCTTCGTACGTTGCCACCTCTGTGTAGGGTCCGATAAATCCGAGCATGGCCGAATCGACTTTAAAATGGAGCATACTGAGAAGTGCGAGCAGAAAGAGGTGGAACGATTCGCGTAGAATTTCCCGCCGGGGCAAGCAGTCGGACAAATCGGGAATTCTTCCCAGGCGGCTGATCACCAATCCATATGCGAAGAGGACGAGCAGGATATTCGCGACGATGTAGCATCCGAGCACCGCGTGGACATCCCCGTTCATACGTACGACGAGAAAGATGAACCCCACAAGAAGTAGCCGAGTGCTGACGCCGCAGATGACGTTGTAGAGCACTTTCTGGAGTCCGAGAAAGAGGGCGCCGGCTATTCGATAGAGTTCTTCCAGCAGGACATAGAACGATGTAAGCGCAAGAACGGTTATAATGTCCGGCCTCCACAGCCAGACAACACCGTTCAACAGGACAAGATACAGAGCAAGCAGGGGAATACGAATCGACAGAACACTCGCGAAGTGCGCAAGCGCCATGTCCGGTTCGGCGGCAACGCCGCGAACAAGGTGGCTCGATGTGCCGAGCTCGGTAAATAGAGCAGCCATCGTCGATAGTGTGGCGGCGAAGAATACGATACCCATCTGCTCTTTCGGGAGATACCGCGTGAGTATCAGAAGCACTAGAAATCCCGCAAGCTTGTAGAACGCCTGTGAGGAGAGAGCGAGCAGCAGGTCTCTGATGATCTTTCGCCAGTTCATCCTAGCGCTCCGTCGTTCCACTTGCCGGTTCGACCCGGCTCGCCAGGTAGGCTTCAATCGAGACTCGCTTTCCGGTAGCGACATTCTTGATATGCCAGGATCTATCGTATTCAATCCTGCGACCTGATGAGACGATCTCTCTGATCTTATTATCCTCATCCTCGCTGTATGACTTGACCACCCAGACCCGATCGAACGGACCGATTCCCAGGCGAAGCGAATCCAGATCGGTTCGATCGACACCTTCCGACATCGCCGGATATCGCAATCGCGGCAGCCCCCCGCTCGCCGACGAGTAGTAGTCAAACACGCCCTGAACGAAGGGGACATGGACGAAAAGAACGTCCCCCTCCCTGGCTAGTCCATCCACATGAGCCGCTACTTCCCTCCAGGGTTCTTTGTTCGTCGCGCGGGAGTATTCCCGGATGTTCCAGGCTGCCAAGAGAAGGACGATGACTATTGCACTCTGTACTAGCCGGGGGCGGGGGATACATCGGATGCCGGCTGCAGCGAGAAGATAGAACGGAAATGATGATCCGATCATGTAACGCGTAATGTGAATCGGCATGTACAGGTATGAGATTACGAATGGGAGAACGAGAGGGACAATCAGCCAGAGAAGCAGAAAGGCGTTTTCCTTGCCCCGCCGCAGAAGAACAGCCACTCCGGCCAGCGCACCGTAAATCAGGAATTGCACCAGCGATCCCGAGTACGCAATGAATGGACCGATGAGCTTGGTAAGCGGCGGCGGCGGACGGTCGATCGTCCTGGCCTCCCGAGACGACAGATGCTCCGCAAGAACCGCTGCCCAGGGGAAAAACGCGAGGGCCATTGCTGCCTGTAGTACGAACCAGTGTGTCAGCTTGAGATTGGGACGGCTCTTCTTGCCCAGCCACCGCCATATGTAGTCCAGGTTCTGAACGGCGATCAGGAAAAGTCCGAAGGCGTGCGTATACATGAGGGTGATCGTTGCCACGAAATAGAGTGCGAACGAAAAGGGGGTCGGCTTTTCCTTGAGCCGCGTATAGGCGAGCATGGAACCGATCGCCGCGAGCGAGAGAAGGGCGTACGGCCTTGCCTCCTGAGAGTAATGAACATGAAACAGCGAAACGCCGACGAGAAGGGCGGCGAGCAGACCGGTCTCCCGATCGAAGTATCGCTTCCCGGCCAGAAATACCAGGAATACGGCGACCACGCCGATCCAGACCGAGGGAAACCGCGCCGAGAACTCCGATTCCCTGAACAGCTTGAACTGAAAGTGAATAAGATAGAAATGCAATGGCATGTGATCCATGATTTGGGCGGAGACTTCACTGAGAGGGAGGCGGGCAAGCTCCACCGTATTCATTTCATCGATCCAGAAACTCTCCTTTCCCAGCTGATAAATGCGGAGTGCGAAACTGATCAGCAGGATGAGCGCGAGAATCCAGGCCGTGCGGCGTGCGGTCATGGTCGCCTCCTCGCGAGAACGGGACGTGCAATAGTCCACCAGACGGCGGTGAGGCTGTCGAGAATCCGGCGGCCCAGTCTCTCCAGGGGACTTGTGGCAAGTTCCTCGGCGAACGGGACTGCACCCCCCCGGAGGATTTCACCGTCTGGTACGCGCCTCGAGTTACCGGCGACATTCCGTTTGTGACTGATCTCTCCCGCATGTCCCGCAATCCAGCAGACAGCCCGCCACCACTCCCCCCACCAACCTTTGACCAGGACGCCCACCAGTTGGAACACCTCGAAAAGGGCGAGCGCCGGCGCGAGCGCCAATAGAGTGCGCCATTGAAAATGAATGAGAATGATCTGCCAGCGGTTTCTGATATTGCTGAAGATCCGACGACTCGCGTAACGACCGGTACGGCGAAGCGCGAGTCCGGCTGTTCCCTCCCGATGAGTAACGACAGCAGAGGGTACGCTCAAAATAGAATGCCCCATCGTTCGCGCCCGGAGCCCGAATTCCAGATCCTCCAGATAGATGAAGAAGCTTTCGTCAAACGGATCTCCCCCCCGCCAGCGGGAACGATCCATCAGGAATGCGGCGGTTACGGGCGCGTCGATTTTTCTGATGTCCCGGGAGACATCAGCGGCCGGGCGGTTGGCGTTCTCCAGGGTCATGAGCCCCAGAAAGTGGCATCCGGCACCGTCATATTGAATCGTGTCGGATCGATCGTCATAGAGAACTCTCGGCATGGCGATCACAGCTTCCGGATCCCGGTCGAGGGCCTCGTTCAATCGCTCGATGCAGCCCGACTCGATAGAGACGTCGTTGTCGATGAAGGCGATTCGATTGTTTCCCGCCTCGCGAAATCCCTCGTTCCTTGCCCGGGCAGGTCCCCGGTTATCACCGAGTTCCCGGATATGGATCGCAGGATCGATCCGCCGGGCGATCGCGATACTCTCATCTTCTGACCCATTATCGATCAGCAGGATCTCACTGACTCCCCCCGCCGTCTTTGCAGCCCGTATGGTCTCGTCGAGGAAGGACGCCCCGTTGAAATTGATAATACAAAGACTCGGCATACGAGAATCAGCCTGCTGGAGAGCATCCCCCGACGGATCTCGCTCGCTCATCGGAACGCCTTCGCGACGGGCAAAAAAAGTCGTCGGTCAAGTGCGCCGTCAAACGTCTCCCCCTCCCGGAGCAGGGACTTTCCGAAACGGATTACCACCAGATCGAGACTCGGCACGATGAGCGCCACCTGGTGCTGTCCGCCTAACCCGCATGCAGCGTCTTCCGGAAGAGAAGGCCACCGGCCATTCCGGTTGATATGCCATCCCCGATTGTCGGATATGTAGATTTTCTCTCCCGATTCCGAGGTACTATCCGGACCGAAGACGCTAGCGACCTGCACGGAATCCAGAAGTGCCTCCCCCCTCCATTCGCCGCGATGAAGCATGAGTTCCGCCACACGGGCGGCCGCCCGGGGGGTCAGGCTGGCGCCGCTCCCGCATGCGTAGAGCGTGAGACCATCCTGCTCGTAGGATTCCCCATAGCTTATGGTCCAGTCGGAATCAGGAATCTCGAGAGGAGTCATGATTCGACCGGAATAGAGGGAGCGGATGTCGCTTTCAGGCGTCCCACGGAGCGATCGGGTCAAAACGTAGGCAAGTGCGTAGTAACCGACCCCGCTGTAGCTCGACTCCGATCCGGGCGGAAAGAGAATCGGGGCTTCGTGAAGGGCCATCCGGAACCGGTTTTCCGGCATTTCGTAGTAGTCGATCTTCCATCCTTCGACATTTCCGGTCCGGGCGGCGGAGAAGCTCACATTCTCGATCCCGGACGAGTGAAACGCAAGATGGCGCACCAGGATTCGGGATCGAACGGAATCGCTCATGAGAGACGGTACGAACTGAGTGATTCGATCGTCGAAGGAGAGCCTCCCGTCTGACACGCAGACCAGAAGCGCCGGAACAGCGACGATCGCCTTGGTCATGGCGGCCATCCCCTGCCGGTCATTCGGGCCATGTCCATCGGAATAGTATTCATGCACAAGCCGCCCGCCCCGGACGACGAGCAGCGCAGTCGTCTCGAATTCTGCCAGGTCCTCACAGAGGGCGTCGAGCGCCCGCCCATCCAGCCCTTCATCCGCCGGATCAGCCGTTACCCAGACCGTGTTTGCTGTTTCCGGCAGCATCCCGAGCAGCCGCTCTTTCAGCCCTTCCCGCTTATAGATGAGTCCCGCAGCAAGAACAGACAATAGGATAATCAGTGTAAAACGCTTCATTTACTGGCGTTACCCTCTGTTTTCTGATACCATATTAAATCAACTAAACAAAATTCGCGAGCGACGCCCGGCTCCAGCCTGCCGCTCGATACCCCTTAGGCACTATTGTCCCGGCGAATAGTGATGCAACCTGAAAGATTCTCCAGGCAATCTCCCCTGTTCCCCCTTGTGATGCTTGGGCTCACATTGGCGTGCGCCGGGGAATTCCCATTGTCTCCCGACTCCCGCGAGGGGGCCGGGAACAGGCGAGACGCCCTCGATCGACGGAGCAATGCTCCCCTTCTCGATCCGCCGGCCGGTCCCTTGCAGATCGTAGTCGATCCGGCCGATCCTGCCTATCTCAGACGGGCTGACGGGTCCCGGTTTTTCATGGCCGGACCGGGCGACCCGGAAGGCTTCCTCTACCGGGGTTCCCGAAACGCCGACGGTACCAGAAACGGTGACCAGCTCGCTTTGATCGGCAAGCTCGCAGGAACCGGAGCCAATTGCATCTACTTCCAGGCCGTCCGGTCCCACGGCGGTGATGGTCCACCCGATCATAATCCTTTCATCGACTCCGATCCTGCTCTCGGGGAGCTCGATGCCGACATCCTCGATCAATGGGAGATCTGGATCAGCGCCATGGATGTCGCCGGAATCGCCGCATTCTTCATTCTCTACGATGATGACGCGTGCATCTGGGATTGCGATCCTCTGAACGATCATTTTGTCCCCGCAGAAGAGTCCACGTTTGTCACCCGGATTATCGACCGCTTCGAGCACCACGAGAACCTGATCTGGGTGATCGCGGAAGAGTATCAGGAAGAGTTCAGCGCTCAGCGGGTATCGGCCCTCGCGTCGCTCATTCGAACGGTGGATGACCACGACCATGTGATCTCCGTTCACAAATTGAGCGGGCTCTCATTTGCGGAGTTAGAAAACGACCCGAATATCGACCAGTTCGCCATTCAATACAATGTAACGACCGCTGCTGCGATCCACGCCGGGGTCGTGCAGGCGTTTGGGGACGCGGCCGGTCGATACAATCTGAACCTGGCGGAAAGCGCCGCCTGGGGGACCGGGGTCGTGGCGAGGCAGAAGAGCTGGGCAGCGGCGATGGGGGGCGCCAGCGTAATGGTTCTCGGCTGGGATATCGCGTCCACCGACTCGCTCGACATGGTAGACGCCGGACGGCTTGTTCGATTCATGGAGCGCGTTCCCCTCTCCGGGATGGAACCCCGGGACGATCTCTCATTTGCAGGCACGGCGTACGTACTCGCTGATCTGCCCGGAGCGTCGTACGTACTCTACTCATCGACGTCGGCAGTCAGCCTGGGCGTCAAAATGCTCGCCACGGGAATCTACGATCTCCAGTGGTTAGATCCCGCCAGCGGGCTGGAGCAGAACGATTGGGGAACGACCGTCACGGGGGGTGATACGTCGTGGCCCAGGCCGTCCGGTTTTGGTGCCGAAACAGCCCTCCTGATTACGCCCACGATTACGACCGGAATCTGATTTTTTCTCCCGTTCCTCAACGAAAACCCCCTCCCGATCGTTTATGGATTGGAAGTCTGATCACAACCAATCAGGGAGAAAATCATGCTGCAGAAGAATCATCTGATGACAACTCCAGGGCGTACGGCCCTCCTCGCGATGCTGGCCTGCATCCTGATCTACACGGGTGCCGGGGCTTCGACCACTCCATCCCATCAGGACGACATGCCCGCCCACGTTGAATCCCTGCGGGATGAAATTCTGGGAGGGGACGGCTATGTTTCAGTCGAAAAAGCGTGGCGGGAATACCTCGCCCTGAACCCTGAATCCGCAATCGCCAGAGTCGAGATCGCCCGGGCCATCCGTTATGGCAGAGGATGGGATAGCGAGGAGCGGAAGGAACTCATCCGTGAGGCGCTCGCGATCGACCCGGAATGCCCTGAGGCGCTCGACGAATTTACAGGCATCGTACGCAACGAAAATGAGGGAACGACGGCCGACAAGAACGACAGGGTAGTCACCCTTCTGGAACGCGCCGTCAAGAGTGCCCCCCGATGGCCGGTACCACACTTCGGCCTATGGAGTGCCTGCGTTCTTCTTGGCAGAGTCGATCAGGCGGAGGATCACCTGAGGGCGCTGATCGAAAAGGGTGCGTTCCCTCCGCCTCTTCTCGATTTCGGTTACAACATGCTGATGAGCGCTGCGCCGAACGCGATCGTGTTTACGAACGGCGACAACGATACCTATCCTCCGCTCGCATTGCAGGCGGCGGCCGGAATTCGACCTGACGTTTCCATCATTAATCTGTCACTCCTCAACATTCCTGAATATGCCATCGAAGTTTTTCCTGAGAGCCTGGGAGACGAGTCGCCGTTTTCCAAAGATGAGCTGGAGAGGATCGAGAAGAACTCGAACACAGTTTATAAAGAGACTGGAAGATTTCGTGCCGGGCAGATTGTCGAAGCCCTGCTCGAAAAACTCCGGCAAGGGGAATACGCCGGGCCGGTCAGTTTCGCCCTGACCGTTACCCCCTCCCACCTGGATAATTGTGGTTGCAAGGTCGAACTCGAAGGCCTCTTGTGGCGTGTTACAGATCGAGCGGCCGGCCCGGGGGATTCCATACGAGGGATCGACGGGCCTCGCACTCTCCGTCTCTATCAATCGAAATTCAGGATGGACAGCGCCACCGATCTGGGTTTCCGGTGGACGCCGACGAGCGCCGTTCGCATGATTGTGAAGAACTACCCCGCTCTCCTCTCCCAGGCAGCGGAAGGATCCGCCGAGGAGGGCGATCTCGAAGGGGCGCGGTACGCTCTACGGGAGGCGATTCGCCTGCTCGAGTTTCACGGCGAGAAAGAACGGGTGGTGGAGATGGCCGAATACTGGAAAGAGCTGGATCCGGAGAATGCCGAACCGGACCGCTGGCTGACACGAAAGTAAATAGTGGTGAGTGGATGAGTCGTCCCGAACAGGGGATCGAACATGATGACGAGCTGGCACGTCGGGCACGGAAGAGAGACGCCGGCGCGGTGGCCCTTCTCTACCGGCGCCATGCTCCGGCGCTACTCGAGTATCTGCATCGCGTCTCGGGTGATCGAGCGGAGGCGGAAGACGTGATGCACGATTCCTTTCTTCGCATATTCGAAGGACGGGGAACGTATGAAGGCCGGGACCGCTTCCGGGCGTGGCTCTATACCATCGGCACGAGGATTCTGCGCGACCGTGGGAGATTGAAGAGGAGGCACGCTGAACTTCTACTCGACGCGGGCGCCGATCTCCTTCCCTCTTCCCTCTCCGGGCCGGCCGACGATCTGCAGCGCGATCAGCTTCTCCAGCGTGTCGAATCCGCGCTCTCCGATTTGCCTGAGGCCTATTCGGCAGCGTTCCATCTTCGCGTACGCGAATCACTGAGCTATAAGGAGATCGCCGCTATTCGAAGCGAACCGGAAGGGACGATTCGATCTCGCGTCCATCATACCCTCCGGCGAATTCGTACCGCTCTCTTGAGCGAAGAACGGCCGGAGCAAAACAATCTGAAGAATGGAGAAAACCGATGAGCGACGCGATCCACACCGATGAAAAAAAGCTGCTCGCCTTTGTTTTGAGCGATCTGCCTGCGGATGAATATGAAGAAGTCGCACGCCATCTGGCGGCTTGCCCGGATTGCCGGGCCGCGATCAATCCGTTGATGCGTGCCGTCGAAGAGGTCCGGGATTCACCCCGGGCGGCCGCTCCCGTACCTATCCTGCTGGAGCTTCTCGAAGCACAGGGTCGACATTCTGCAGCCAGCTCGGCCGTTGACCCCGCTCCGGGAAATCGCTCCTCCAGGCGGACGCTCAGAAAAACACCGGCTTTCAGACGTTTCGCGCGCGTTGTACCTGCCGCCGCCGTTATCGCCGTCGTCTTCGTAGCCGGTTTTTTGAGCGGTCGCTTGAATTCACTGACTGCCCTGAACAGCGGCGGCACCGTCGGGGCGTCGATCCGTCGGCCTCTTCCCAAGGCGCCTCAACTCGCCTTTCAGGCCGTTACTCCCCTGGCAATACCGACATTTGTTACCAGACCGGTTTCGAGCGGAATCACAGTTGAATCTCCGGGGCGCGGCCTGCCGGACAGCCTGTGAGCCCACCCTGCTTTGGCATTGCCCCATCGCAGGGATAGCGTACAATCTGCTTATAGGAAGCCATCTATAAGGAGATAGTCGATATGCGTCCCAGAATCCGCCTCGCCCTCCTGACCTCCCTCTTTCTCATCCCGGCCCTCGCCGGAGCCGAGCAGGTTACATTCACCTATGTTCCTGTCGAAGGGGAAGAGGTGAAGAGCGTATCCGTACGTGGATCGCTGAACAACTGGGGCGAAACCGACCTTGAGCTGCAACCCGATGGATCATGGGCGATCACGATCCCCCTCGATCCGGGCGAAGTGCGGTATAAGTATTTTATCAATGGCCAGTGGCCGAAAAATATGGAGACAGAGCGAGACGGCGGTCCGATCGATGCCGATACGGAGGGTTACGTGGACGATGATCACGGCGGGCAGAATGCTGTCCGGAATATCGGTGGCGACGGCGCACCAGCGAGTGCAAAAGCGAAGCCGGTCGAAAAGCGGGACCTGGCACCGGCGCCTGAGCTGGTAGATGGCTACGCGCGGATTCACTATCACCGGCCCGATGGACAGTACGGCGGCTGGGGACTTCATCTCTGGGAGGATACGCCGGAGTCCGTGGAATGGGGATCACCGTGGCAGTCGGCCGGCGAAGATGAGTACGGGATTTACTGGGATTTTCGTCTGAACGACGGAGCATCCAAGATCGGATTCATCGTTCACAAGGGTGATCAGAAAGACCCCGGTCCGGACATGACACTCCTCATCGGAGACCATGGGTGTGAAGTCTGGCTCGCTTCGGGGAGCGCGACAATATTTACGGAAGTGCCCGACCTAGGAACTCTTGACCTGGGCGATCTCTCCAGACAGCGCGCGTTCTGGGTGGCGGCAGCCTCGATCGCATGGCCGGTCTCACCTGGAGAGGGTGACATCGTCCGCCTCCACTTCGCCCCCGATGGCGGTCTCGAGTTAACGAAAGAGGAAATTACCGGAGGCGAATCATTCGAACTGGCTGCCGATGAGAACGGCCTCTCCAAAGAGACCCGCGCGAAATTCCCCCATCTTGCCGGGCACAAGGTTTTCTCCATTCCTCAGAAGTCAGTGGGCCGGGCAGCCGAACTACTGAAAGGGGCACTCGCCGTTTCGATCACAGATGAATCCGGCCAGCTGCAGGACGCTACCGGCATTCAGATCCCCGGCGTACTGGACGACCTGTTTACGTATGATGGACCTCTCGGCATCGAATGGAATGACGGCATACCGACGATTCGTGTCTGGGCACCTACCGCGCGGCGGGTCGACCTTCTTCTCTTCGAGAATACGGCTCAGACGGAAGCGAAGCAGACTGTCGCGATGACCGAATCGAATGGCGTCTGGAGCGCGAAGGGTAACGCCTCCTGGAAGGGGATGCAGTACCTCTACGACCTGGAGGTGTATGTACCCTCACTCGGCGAGATTTCCCATCACACGGCGACCGATCCCTACTCGCGCGGCCTTTCGATGAACAGCCTTAGAAGCCTGGTGGTCGATCTTGCCGACCCCGACCTGGCCCCTCCGGGCTGGAACGACCTCGCGAAGCCCGCTCTGGAAGCGCCGAACGACATCACACTGTACGAGCTTCACATCCGCGACTTCAGCGCGTTTGATCCTGAAGTACCGGAAGGGCTTCGCGGCACGTTCGAGGCGTTCACTGTGGAGTCAAACGGTTCACGCCACCTTCGGGCAATTGCCGATGCGGGACTGAGTCACCTTCACCTGCTGCCGGCATTCGACATCGCCACAATAGAAGAAAACCGTAGCCTGCAGGCCCAGCCGGGTGATCTGTCGGGCCGCCCGGCGGACTCGGAGTGGCAACAGAAACGAGTGAGTGCCATGTCCGGCCAGGACGGGTTCAACTGGGGATATGATCCGTTTCATTACGGTGTTCCCGAGGGGAGCTATTCCACAGACCCCGACGGCACCGCACGAATCTACGAGTTCCGGCGCATGGTGCAGAGTCTCGCTGACCTCGGCCTTCGGGTCGTCATGGACGTCGTCTATAACCACACCAACGCGAGCGGACTGAGTGAAAAGTCGGTACTCGACCGGGTCGTTCCCGGCTACTACCACAGATTGAACGCCGACGGCATCGTCGAGTCGAGCACATGCTGCCAGAATACAGCCACCGAGCATGCCATGATGGAACGGCTCATGATTGACGATCTCATCCACTGGGCGCGCGACTATAAAGTAGATGGGTTCCGGTTCGATCTCATGGGTCATCATATGAAACGGAACATGGTAGCTGCAGCCGAATCGCTTCACGCGCTCACACCCGAACATGACGGCGTGGACGGATCGTCGATCTATCTTTACGGCGAAGGGTGGGATTTCGGGGAGGTAGCAGGCGGTGCGCGTGGCGCTAACGCTTCCCAGCTACCAATGGCGGGAACAGGGATCGGCACGTTCAACGACCGGATGCGTGATGCCGTCCGCGGCGGGAATCCCTTCAGTGATCGCGGGGACCAGGGTTTTGCGACAAGCTCCTGGTCGAAGGGGAGCCGGGGATCGATGGAAGCGGTCGACCGCATTCGTATCGGGCTAACCGGAAACCTGCGGGATTTCAAGTTTGTCGCATCGAACGGCCAGCCCATCAAGGGTGGCGACATGAGCTACGCCGGCTATACCAGTGAGCCCCACGAGTCAATCAACTATATCTCCGCGCATGACAACGAGACCTTCTGGGACAAGATCGCCTATTCCGTTTCTGACGAGATCGGCCTCGATGATCGCGTTCGTATGCAGAATATGGCGGTCAGTCTCGTTGCCCTCGGCCAGGGCGTGCCCTTTTTCCACGCGGGAGTGGATATGCTCCGCTCCAAGTCCATGGATGCGGACAGCTACAATTCCGGGGACTGGTTCAACCGTCTTGACTTCACATATGAATCGAACAACTTCGGCGTTGGTCTCCCGGTCGCGGCGAAGAACTTCGATCGATGGGATGTCATCCGGCCCAAGCTCACCGACGAAAAGAACATGCCGGGTAAAGAGCAGATCTTGCGGGCGGTGAATCATTTCCGAGAGATGCTGATGATCAGGAAAAGCTCTCCCCTCTTCCGCCTCCGGAGTGCGGACGAAATGGGCGCGAGACTCTTCTTCCACAACACCGGTCGCGATCAGATTCCCGGCCTGATCGTAATGTCGATCTCCGACAACGCAGGCAATCTACCGTCGCTTGACGATCAGTGGCGCCAGATCTGGGTGCTGTTCAACGCCACGGGGGAGGAGCAGTGCTTCGATGCCGAGGGGCGTGTGCCGGGCCGAGATCTCGTACTCCACCCCGTTCTTCGAGATTCACACGATTCGGTCGTTCGGGGTGCCCACTACAACAAGGAGAATGAGACCATCTGCGTCCCGGCTCGCACGACAACGGTATTCGTATCGAAGAATTAGATCTACGAGGGGGGAAAACCTTCCTGGGCGAGAATATGGTTGTAGAGGGATAGACCGGCATCCACCTTCAACACGGTTCCCGTCGTGAATCTGGAGTGGTATTCGGAGGCGAGAAAGACCGCCGCTCTTCCGATGTAGGCTGGATTGATCGAGCTTTGATGGAGCGGTGTGTATGGATGAGGGAGCGGTGCTCCCTCGTCGTCTTCCTCAACGTAACCGGGAGCGATCCCGTTAACCCGAATCTGCTTAGGCGCGAATTCGAGCGCCATCTCCTTGACGAGCATTCCGAGCGCCGCCTTCGATGCACTGTAGCTCGGACGGCGCCGAACAACCCATTGATGAATCGATGTAATGAAGAGGATCGATCCCCCGAGCGCCTCCGCCTCCATCATCGAAGCCACCTGACCGGTCAGAGTGAGCGGTCCGAACAGATTAGCCTCGAACACGGACTGCCAGCTTCGAAACCTGAACTTCTGTTTCCCATCGTCGGGGCCGGACTGGATGCCCACGTTGTTCACTAGAATATCGATGGCCGTTCCATACTTGGCGAGCGATTCCGCAAGCGCGTCCACTTCTTCCTGCCGAGAAATGTCGGCTATGAACCCTTTGGATGCTACAGAATAATCGCGCAGCTCTTTCTCGAGGCTCGCGGCCCGGCGTTTATCGATCTCCGCGAAGAGTACGTTCGCCCCCTCTTTCGCCATCTCTATCGCAATGGCCCGCCCGATGTTCCGCCCGGCGCCGGTGACAAGCACGCTTTTTCCGGAGAGAAGTTTTCTCATGTGCAACGTCTCCTGCCTCAGTGAGTTCCGCTACGCCAATCGTTTACTTCAAGCGAACCATTTGCGGAGGGTCTTTCGGATGCCGAATCCGAGATAAATCCGTTCGCGCAATTTGATTGTCCATCGCATCGGTCCCGATCGTGGCATGACCCGAAAAGCAAAATGTGAATCGGTTTTGCGACAGATACAGTCAGGTGGATTCGCCGCCAGCGATTCGTCCAGAAGTTCTCGCATTTCGTCCGCGATTTCAGGATACCCCAATCGCCGGGCGATCGGGTCCATCGATTCGAGCATCCTCCCGGTCATGGCATGGCGGTTCTTGCTATTCGGGGATACTGCGATGGCGTAGTCAAGCAGATGATCGATCTGATCGGCGAGACGGATCACCATGATCATTCTCTCGACCCCCTTCATCTCGTCCAGACGATCCAGCAAGCCGGGGAGTGTATCCTCCCCCCACTTCAGAAGCGCAAAGCCGGCAACATACTGCTCGACACCCTCACTCAATCGGCGGCGTAGTTCCTTCACCTTTCGGGGAGAGATCCCCCTGTGCCCGTCACCGAAATCACCGTTCCAATAGACGTTATGAATGATGCCGGCCGCAACAACCTCAGCCGGCATCTTCAGCCTGGCGAGCACGCTTGCCGTACCGATTCCGTGAGCGAGGAGGGTCTTTGTTGAGGTGTGATAAACCGCGGAGAAGAGCTCCGATCCTACTTCATACGCGCGCCGAACCGTTACCAGATCCTCTTCCGGGTATTCGAGATCGAGCAGTTGCCGGTAAAGTTGAAGAATGGTCTGGGCAACGGGACTCATTGGATCCCCCTTCGCTCGCCGGACAAAATGGATAGACACCGAAGCAGAGCGCGCCCCGTGTGGTATGGCCCTTTCCAGGGCCCGGCCTTGATCCCCGTGGGCCCTCGAAACGGTCTGATCCGATCATACCACTCTCCATGCCGCCGGTCTGCCTGATGACGCAGAATCCAGCTCAATGTTTTTTCAATTTCCGTGCGGTAATTTCGATCTGCATGAGGAACTGCGGCCAGAGTGTGAAAAGCGACGAGTGCCTCAGCCTGAACCCACCAGATCTTCGACCGGTCGCTCGCCGGCCGGCCGACAGGCCCGGACGAATAGAAGCCTCCTCTCCTCTCGTCCCACCCGTGTTGAAGAGCGTTGCCGACGATTTCACCAGGAACTCGAAGGGAGTCGTCGTCAACCCCTTCGAGCACTCGCCTGGCTTCGATTATCAACCATGCTGCTTCCAGATCGTGACCGTACGAAACCTGTCGATTCTGAATCTCCCCCGTCTCTACCCAGTCCTGCGTAAATCGGCGCCGGCACGAGACCGAATCATCGCGCACAATGACCCTCACGAACAGATCCAGCAGGTCGGTCACGGAGCGACGACGGTCTTCATCCGGGATCAATCCATCGAGGGAGAGCCAGGCTTCCAGCAGATGTAAGTGAGTGTTCATGAGCTTGGTTCCTGCCAGGCTTCCGAGCACGGTGGTCTTCCCATCCTGAACAGGAGTCCAGTCCCTCCCGAACGCTTCGATGAATCCTCCATGCACCGTGTCACGTCCATGGTTTTCAATGCAGGCGATAAGATCGACCAGTGTCGCTTTTGCTTCACTCGACTGGCTGAGACGGGCGTACTCCGCGAGCGCGAACACCGCCTGTGCTTGAGCATAAAGGTGCTTCCCGGCATCAGCAGGTTCGCCGCCGCGGGCATGGACCTCCCAGTACACGCCTCCGAACTCACGATCAACCAGGTGCTCCCTTATATAGGCAAACCCATGATCGGCCGCCTCCCGATGGAACCATTTGCCGTAAGGGGACCGGGCCATCGCCGAAAAGAACCAGAGGGTGCGAAACTGCGCGACCGCCCTCTTGTTCGCCGGCCCCCGATTCCGACCTCGCTTGTCATGATTCAGATGATAGCCGCCATGCTCCGGATCCAGAGCGTTCTTCTCCCAGAACGGCAGCACGTTTTCAAGGAGCAGCTCTTCCATCAGCGCCGCAGGGTTCAACGGATCATTCTCCCGGGTGAACGTAGAATCCGATCGAATCGGGTGTGGCTGCGCCGAACAGTCCGATTCCGCCGTTTACATGGAAAATGGGTCGCTCGAAATCGTCGCCTGCCGTACCGCCGAATCCTCCGACTCCGCCGATCAATGACGGGGAGGATCGAATCAGGTCGTACCAGTTTCGTTCCACGGCGTGAATATAGACCTTGTGGCGACCTTCATAATAGATGACGAACCACGGGAGACGAAGAGTGCCGTCGATGGCGTCAAACGGCGGGGAGCTACTTACCCGGTCCAGGTCCGCGAAATCCTCGTCGTCGAAAAAATCAGGATCGACTACGAAACCGGCCTCTGAATCGAGGCTGAAAACCCCCACCTGAAACGAGAGAACATCGGGACGCTCAAACCTCGCCTCCAGTATACCGGTGGCATACCGGAGCTGGTTCTCCGGCGCTGTATATACACCCGACGCCACCTCTTCGTATGTGATCAATTTATGATTTACCGATTGCCCATCACTGTTCAAAAGCACCCACTCCCTTACTTTGAACGGAGGCGGGGTTGTCGTGGATGCAGAGACGATTTCCTCACGGGTAGTGATCACTTCCAACTCATGATAGACACCGGGAGCAACAGATTGAAACGGCAGGTCCGGAATATAGACTCCGGCCAGGCTATCGTGTTCGACGTACGTGATCTCGAAGGACGGCTCATCATCCTCGGTGCCAAAATACCCGCGAATCGTAACAGTGGCGCCGGTCTCCGCCAGATTCTCACGCGAGAAAGGGGCGTCAGGGTTAACGGTCCGTCCCAGGAAAACCGGCGGGTAGGGCTTCCCCACCAGGAGAACGGCATCGACCACCACTACGTCATCCTCCGCCGGCCCGAACAGCTCTCCCGGCTCACGATCAGCCGAGCAACCGGAGAGAAGAGCACTGACAAGCGCGGCAACTAACCACAGGAATCTAAAATGCAAAGTTCACCCCCAGGCTTGGAATGAGGGGGAGCATCTTGACCACCTCAGGCTCGTTCTCGATGTTCCCAGTATCGAATTGAACGAACCATTCGTTCCGACGGCTATAAAGATTGAAAACCTGGAAGACCCATTCCGCTTCCCAGTCAAACAGAGTGAACTGCCGGCCGACGCTCACGTCGAGCCTGTGGTAGGGAAGCAGCCGCGCACTGTTTCGTGCGGCGGGAAGCACTTCACCCGACCCGGAATATTCGCCGGTTGCGGGATTCCGAATACTGTAGCGGGCCGAGGCGGGAGTGAACGCCTGCCCCGTACCGAAAACGAAAGCCCCGCCGTACTTCCATTTTCCTTGCCCCCAGCTGGCGACCACACTGAGGTCGTTTCGGCGATCGTACTTGGGAGGAAAGCTCTCCCCCCTATTCAGTTCGTCAAACCTTCGTCTCGTCCACGCAAGCGTGTAACCGATCCAGCCGGTCAATCGTCCGGTCCGTTTCTGAGCAAAAAGTTCAACTCCGGTAGCGAATCCCTCGCCTCCGGTAATAAAAATATCTTCCGCGTCGACACTCGCCTGATCGGCCGAGACGTTATTGTCGAACAGAACAAGATTGTCAAGACCGGTATAGTAGGTCTCGATCGAAAGTTCGTACTTTCTCGACGGCAACCAGATCACTCCCATCACCGCCTGCCAGGATTTTCCCGGCTCTGTCGACTCATCGATCGGTATGTAGAAGTCGCCGGCAGAGAACCCTTCGGTCGAAACGAGTTGCAGGTACTGGTTGTAGAGCCCGCCACCGACTTTGACGCGGAACCCGGGCGCCAGCTGGGTGCTGGCGGAGAGCCTCGGCTCAACAAGCAGGCGGCTCCCCTCGGAAAAATAGCGAAACCGGACCCCGCTCTTCATCTGAGTACCACGAGCCGGCCGCCAATCGTCTTCAATATAGTAGGAGACGTCAGCCGGCGACTCATCGTATTCAAGCTGTTCCTCGTTATTGAATTCCTGATGGAAACGAAATCGGTATGATGTCGCCAGGATTCCTGTCGTGATCGTGTGCTTCGCGTGCGCTTCCCATGTGAGATCAGCGCGTATCGAATAATCGCGCAGCTCGTTGGTGTAGCTGAGCGGCGTCGTGAATATCGTCGCATCCGTGAGGCTTTCGTATTCACTCGCGGAAAAACCGAACGCTCCTGCCAGCGATGAATTGTAGAGATGAGTGTACTTGGAGGAGAAAGTTCGATTGCCCCATCGAATCCCGATATAACTATCCTCGTCCAGATCGAAGTCGAGCACATCCCGGCCGGCATACCCGCTCACCTCCACACGATCACCGGTCTGGGTATTCCATGCGAGTTTTCCGTTCAGATCATAGAAGTAATATGCAGGAATCTGGTTGTCTTCGTTTCGAATGGAGCTGAGGATCGGCTCGAGATAGGTCCGCCGGAGACTGACCAGCCAGGATCCGTTCTGAAACGGACCTTCCAGCAGCATCCGCCCGGAGATCGTGCTGATTCCGCCGTTCCCCTCGAATCCGCTTCGAACGCCCTCTCTATTTCGAACGTCGAGAACGGCGCCGAGTCGCCCGCCATATTCTGCCGGATAAGCCCCCTTGTAGAGTGTGACATGATCGATGGCATCGGCATTGAACGTAGAGAAAAATCCGAACGCGTGGGTCGGGTTGTAGAGAGTGACCTCGTCGAGGAGTACCAGCGTCTGATCCGGCCCACCACCGCGGATGTAGAGCCCGCTCGACAGATCAGACGCCGATTGAACGCCGGGCAGAAGGGGGAGCACCCGGATCGGATCGGGCTCGGCGATTCCCGGCGCCTGCATCAATTCATCTGTCGAAAAAGACATGATGCCGGGCTGCGTTTCTTTCTCTCCCGAAACGGCGTCCGCTCGTACGATTACTTCCTCGATCTCGAGAACGTCCGGGATCAGAGCCGCGTCGAGCAGATAAGTCGAGTCACCAACTGTCTTGATTTGCGTGGACTGGTCGAAGTAACCGATGTACCGGATCGTGATCGTGTAGTCGCCGGCGGGGATCTCCCGCAAAACGTAATGTCCACGGGCGTCACAAACAGTACCGCCCGAGAAGCTGCTCCCCTTGATTTCCACGCCGGCAAGCGGAAGCACTTCGCCGCTCTCCCTGTCGGAGACGGTGCCTTGAATTTCCGACGCGAACGCCGGGCCCGCTAGAGCGCTCATCAGGACTAACGAGAGGACTCTGATCGCCACGGAGTCAGGCAGGAAGGACGCCAAGAAAACACTCTCCCGCATTCCAAGGGGATGAACTGAAGGACATCTCTATAGTAGGCGAAGAATGAATTTCCGGGAAGGCCGGAAAGGCCGAGGCCGGCGAGATGTGTCTCGCCGGCCTCGGCTACGAGTATTTTCAACTCCGGGCGTAGATAGCCGGCGACTTCACACTTACCGATGCACAACTGTCCGGCCACGTCGCAGAGCGGGCCGGGACCGATCGATCTGTCGGCGCCCGGCCCGGGAGGAGCTTATTCAATCTGTGGGAGATGCTTATCGCATCAGCACCATTCGTCTGGTCGCTTTCCCTTCCTTAGTTATCAGGTGATACAGATAGATTCCGCTCGGTACCTGGTGGGAGTTGTTGTCAGTACCGTCCCAGAGAACGCTGTGCGAACCTGCTGCCGTCTGACCATCGGTGAGGGTCCGGACGAGCCGGCCGGCCACATCGATGACCTGCAGAGAAACACGGCCCGATTCGGTCAGGTCGAAGCTGATTTCTGTTGTCGGATTGAACGGGTTGGGACGGTTCTGACGGAGCACGATGCTCCTCGCGACCGGCGTCGCTTCACTGACGGCGAGCGACACTTCGATCAGCCCCGCCCGATAGTTTTCGAGCGTACAACGCATGCGTCTTACCTGATCGGGAGTGAACTGCTCCATACAGAGGTCATCCGTATAGTTCATGTAATTGTCGATCGGGTCGGAACTGGTGCAGGTCGAAGAGGCGCTGCAACCATAGTGCGGTGTCTGTTCCCGATTGGTGTCGCAAACCCGGTCGCCCGTTGTCTGACAGCCTGGCAGGTTCGCCTGGCCGCAACCATTGTCGAACGTATGCCAGAGCCCGAAATAGTGCCCCACTTCATGGGTCACCGTGCGCCCCTTGTTATAGGGGGGACCGATCGGGCCGTTCAGTCCGAATGAAGACCAGAGAATGACAACACGATCCGAATTCGAACCGACGCTCCCCTCCTGCGGGAGAAACGGGACATACCCGAGAGCACCGCTTGCCTTGTTCGTATAGATGTTCAGGTAGCGTGACGGATCCCAGGCCAGGGTGTTGTAATATGCGCCACCATCGTTGAACCAGGTGTTGTTTGCTGAACGTGTAATTCCATTCGTCGGGCTCCCGCCCGGATCGAGAGAAGCGAGTTCGAACTGAATGGCAGCGTCATTTCCGTTTTCACCGAGCGATCCCGAAAGCGCCAGAAAGTCCTCGTTCAGAATGTCGATCTGACTCTGCACCATGGCGTCCGAAATATTTCCCTGCCCGCCCGCTGCATTCGTGATGACATGAACCACTACCTGGATAGGATAGGAAAAACCGGGTGCGTACTCAGCGGAGGGATTCGTGAAGTTCATCGTGCAATCGCTCGGATCGCCGGCACTTTTCTCTGAGGCGAATTCGTCGAAGCGCGACCCACACCGGAGACCTTGTTCCCGAAAAAGTTCGGAGGCGGTGAAATCAGCCCACGTGTCGAACGACATACCATCAAACTCGATCAACGGTTCATCCCCGAGAGCAGGCGACGAGAGACTGATCAGAGACAGAGCAACCAGACAATAGTAAAGGGGAAGCCGATCAAGGGAACGGCGTAGCAAAAATAGCATGAATGACCCTCCTGGCCGAGTTGTTAATGAGAAACCGGAGTTTCCCCGTATTTCGGGAGCAGAACGGATTGGGAGCTGATCTATCGGGGGAGATGTTTATTATAGCACGGATGCAAGATCAGGGGGAATGTTGGTTGCATTGGTCGATTGAACAGTGCGACAATTCCCCCGAGGATTCCCCAGCAGGAGGTTATTACCATGAAGGGATTTGCAGCGCTCGTACTTTGCGGCCTTTTGGTCGTCGGATGCGGTTCATCCGGGCAAAATGCCGAAGATACGGCGAAAACGGCCGCCGACAACGCGGGACAGACAGCGGGTGAGGTCTACAAGAAGGCGGTTGACGGGGCGGAACAAGTAGCGCAGACGGCAGAGGATGCGGTTGAGAGGCTCGCCGCTGCGGTAGGCGACGCGCAGCAGGTCGAGCTCGGCTGTGGAAGCTGCACCTATCACATCGATGGTTTCAAGGGTTGCGGACCTGCCGTCAAAATCGGCGACCAGGCTTACAAGCTTACCGGCGTCGATATTGACGCTCACAGCATCGGTCTCTGCAAGGCCCCGAAGATGGCCAACGTAGAAGGAAAGATCGAAGACGGCGTCTTTGTCGCATCGATGGTCGATTTCGGCGAGTAATCGCTACGCAGATAGGAGCTGGTAACGATATGCGGGCGGGCCTCAGGCTCGCCCGTTTTCGTTTCATGAGGCACTCGGCAGCCCGCCCCTGACCTTCGAACCACCTCCCCAATCGCCTAACTCATTGACTTTCCATGTAGTTATGGTGTATACTGGCTATTGAAATTCAAGCAGATCCCCTGAAAGGCCATCCGATGGCAAAAAAGATCGTTTCCATAAGAAACGCCCCAGGAGTGACGTCTGACTACTTTCGGGTGCCGGAGACGGACACGGATGCTGATGGGGGTGCCCGATCCGGTGAGCGAGAGGTCGTGACGCGACGGTTCACGAGGGCCACGAGACAGAGCACATTGACCGGTCGCCCGCTTGGCGGCGCTCTGGTTGCCGTTCTCGGCCTGCTTGCGTTTCTCTCCGGCTGGAAAGATGGTTTCCCCCTGATCGCCATGGGTGGCGTGATTCTCATCGGCTACGGCATCATCCTCCAGTTTTCCAAGGGAACCGCCTATCGATTCTCGATGAGAAAGGCGGGGTCCTCTCCTCAGGCGGCTGTCGGTGATACCGAGCCCGTCGACGGTGACGAACCATCCCCCTATAACGACTCGATCGTAACCCGCGGCTGAGTCAGGCGCCTGGCCCCGGGCAAATCAGTTCTGGGGACACAATACTCAATTCACCCTGCCGTGACCCGTCATCGTTGGAATTCCCAAATCACTTCATGACCCTTATTCCCTGATCCGCCCCTGTGTCGCTCAATTATTTTGAATTGTCTTTCGATTTCAAGAAATATTGCTTGACACGTTTTGGACCTCACCGGATTCGATTGTCTTAGATCCTTTGCCCGGCTCGCTTGGGAATGCCTCTCTTCTTCATGGATCAATTGGATGTGATCTCCTCGGCTCAGTTTTCAAATTCATTGCCGGTCCCCTCCTGTCTGACCGACCAGCAACTGATCAGCTCGCCGAGATGGATCGCCGAAAGATTCATCTGAAACTCGGTTTCCGATCACTTCATAGCTACTGCGTTTCAAGGCTCCGCTACTCGGAATCAGCAGCGGGCAGACGGATCTGCGTGGCACGGACCATGGCGAAGTACCCGGAGATTCGCGAAATGATTTCCGACGGCCGTCTGAACCTGAGCACGGCCTGTGTTCTTTCGAGCGTTTTGAATCGGGCGAACAGTTTTGAGTTATTGAAACAGGCATCAGGCAAGTCGCGGCGAGACGTGGAAGCGATTGTCGGGCGCCTGAAACGGTGGAAGCAACTGCGTGAGCGGATCACTCCGGTAACGATCGGAGAGCCGGCGGCGGAACAATCGGACCAGACGGACCTGACTGGCCCGGTTCGTCTTCCGAGCCTCGAAGACCTTCCCGATCTGTCAGATGATCGTACCAATTCGAACGAGTGCAAGAAAACTGACCTCCGCCGCGGAGGTAAATTTCTGACCACCCCTGCTCCGCTGAAGAGCCCGGCCGAACACCGCGGGGATCGATTCGAACTGCGATTCTCTGTGAATCAGGATGTAATGATGTTGCTTGAGAAGGCTAGGAAGATCGCGCCGGGAAGTTCGACTCTTGAGTCTGTTTTCGGCAGGATGCTCCGCGAGTATCTGGAACGACACGATCCGGCGAAGAAGCAGGAGCGTCGCGAAAAGCGAAAAGAGCGGGCAGAGAAAGCTACGGAAAGGAAGCGAGCGTTGGCCGGCGTAGGTGACCCTGCCAAAGCGGGCGGCGCGGAGGAGCCTGGAGCAGGCTCTGGATCGGCAGATCGTGTACCCGACAGGCCTGTCTTTGCTGAAATGAAGAGTAGCGCACAGCCCCATGAGCACCGTTCCCGCCACATTCCGACACCTGCAGATCGATCACATCACCCCGTTCGCCTTTGGCGGAGAACACGAACCAGGAAACCTGCGCCTCCTCTGCGGGCCCCACAACCGGCTGGAAGCGGATAGGGTGGGGCTCGGTCCACCCGATCGAAAGGTCGAACAGTCCCTGCAGATCACGAACGGTCCCCCTGGATCATAAGCCATCGTTACAGGTGCAGCCTGTGTGGGCGATGACATCGTTTGATGCAAAAGTTGCGTAGCCTGATGGGAGTGACGGCCCCTCCCCCACCATTGTATAGTGAGAGGATGAAACGCAAAGCAGATCGTGATCAGAATGCCCGTTGGGCTGCGTTCGTTGCCGACCTGCGGAGTGGGGCTGCTGCACCGGCGAATTTCGATGAGCAATGGGCATTCTACCGGGAGTGCTTTGACGGTCGCTCCGCAGAGGCCGGCCCCCCTCCCGCCTGGGTTCCCGTCGGGCGAATTCGATCGAAATCGAATCTCGGCCGGCTGATGAAGAAACTTTCCATCAGGCGCTATGAAGAACTTTATTCGTGGACCATCCGTGAACGGGAGGCGTTCTGGGAGGAGGCGATCGGAGCACTCGGCGTTCGTTTTCTGAAAGGTCCCGATCGGATTATGGACGATGCCCGCGGGCCTGAGTATCCGGTCTGGCTTCCCGGCGCTTCCCTCAATATCGTCGATTCCTGCTTTACCGCGGATCCTGAGGCTGTCGCCGTCCGCCTTGGCCGGGAAGGTAAGGCCGAAATCTCCGAGGTGACGTATCAGAGGCTCGAGAATCTGGTCAACCGATTCGCAGCGGGACTGAAGACAATCGGGATCGGCCCTGGAGACGGCGTAGCGCTCTACATGCCGATGAATCTGGAATGCGTGGTTGCGTATCTAGGCATTATCCGGGCCGGGGGCTATGCCATCTCGATTCCCGACAGCTTTTCCCCTTCTGAAGTCCGGAAACGGCTGACAATCGGGCGGGCCAAGCTCGTTGTCACAGTCGATTCATTTTCCCGCGGGGGCAAGTCAATTCCCCTCTACGAGAGAGCGGTACGGGGAGGTGCTCCGCAAGCGATTGTTGTATCAGCCGGCGAACCGGCACTTCTTCGAGAGGACGATCTCCTCTGGAAACAGCTGTTGGCGGATTCAGCCGAGTACGAGTCGATCGCCGCCTCTCCCTACGATGTAACGAACCTACTTTTCTCATCAGGCACGACCGGCGAGCCGAAGGCGATTCCATGGAACCACCTGACTCCCATCAAGTGCGCCATGGACGGTCACTATCACCAGGACATTCGCTCCGGTGACACAGTCGCCTGGCCGACAAACATCGGCTGGATGATGGGACCCTGGCTCATCTATGCCTCACTTATCAATCGAGCATCGATCGCACTCTACGAAGGACTTCCCGCCGGTGCCGGGTTCGCGCGGTTCATCGAGAACGCAGGGGTCACGATGCTCGGAACGGTCCCCTCCCTCGTGAAGGCCTGGCAGAAAACCGACTTCAATTCCATCGACTGGTCCGGCATTCGAGTGTTCAGCTCCACAGGTGAGCCGTCAAATTCAAGAGACTATCTCTGGCTTATGAGCCTCGCCGGTTACCGCGCGCCGGTCATCGAGTATTGCGGCGGGACGGAGATTGGCGGCGGCTATCTGTCGGGAACGGTCATGCAGCCGGCGTCACCAGCCACGTTTACCACGCCGACACTCGGCATGGAAATGATACTGCTCGATCAGGATGGGCGCGCCGTCGGTGAGGGAGAGATGGGTGAGGTCTATATCGTTCCGCCATCTATCGGTCTTTCGCAGGAACTGCTCAACAAAGATCACCATGAGATTTACCACGAAGGTTGTCCCGCCGGGCCGGACGGGGAGCTGCTCCGTCGCCATGGCGATCAGGTCGCCCGGCTACATGGGGGTTGGTTCAAGGCGCAGGGGCGCTCCGACGACACCATGAATCTTGGCGGCATCAAAGTAGGATCGCTCGAACTCGAGCGGGTGATGGGCGTTCATGATGATGTGCACGAATGCGCGGCGATCGGCGTGCAGGTCGGCGGGGAAGGGCCCGAGAGATTGGTTGTTTATGTGGTGATGAGTGACGGCGTGGGTGAGGAGGTAAATGCGGACGCGACTGACCACGATCGACTCCGCAAGGAACTTGCCAAACTGATTGCTACCGGCCTCAACCCACTGTTCAAGATTCACGAAGTCGCGCTGATCGACTCGCTGCCACGGACCGCTTCGAACAAACTGATGCGACGCGAGCTGCGAGCGGATTTCCTGGGCCGGAGTGGGGAGTAACGGTCGGCAACGCGAGTGTACGTACGGGACTGCCGATGGGAGGTTCCGCGCGCAGACGAGCCGTCAGAGAGATGAAGCCGTTCACTAGGGACAAGGCCAGCCTGGTGAGACGCCTAAAACTGTGACGGCCTCGAAATCATGATTAGCATGCGTTCTGACTCGGCGTCAGGTTCCAGAACTATGACTGAGAATTCGTCATGCTCTTCGAGGCTTCACCGATTGATGAACGCGTCTAAACCGGCGCCACACTCCTCAGAGCGGCGATTTCGGTTCAATTCAGACCTTGTCACGTGTCAGAAAACATAGGTGGTTTTTCTGACACCCCGGAGACATAATTAATGACTCGGTGGGTGGCGAGAGGTATGCGTGCCACCACTGCCGACATCTCGCCACGTGTCACGTTTCGATTGATTTGAGGAGACTGGAAGCGTGTCATACTGCACTGCCATCAACTGTATCGACGGAAGAATTCAAATTCCGGTCATCCGGTACCTGCAGGAGCGTTTGAACGTTCTTTATGTCGACGTAGTCTCCGAGACAGGTCCGGTTTGCATTCTCTCCGATCCGTCGGACTCCGAATCTAGAAGATCGATCGTGCGGCGGGTGAGGACGTCCTTCGAGGCGCATGCATCCACGGCCATTGCGGTTGTAGCTCACACAGACTGTGCGGGCAATCCTGCCACCGACGAGCATCAGCGGCGTGAGCTCGCCCTGTCGGCAGACTCCATCGCGGCGACATTTCCAGAAACACCCGTGCTCGGCTTGTGGGTCAACGACCGATGGTCAGTCGAGGAGATCTGCAATTGCGGGCCCGCCGTTCGGGCTGATCAGCCGGACGCCTGAACAATTGGAGCCCCCCGGAGGCTGCCCGGTGAAGAAAACTCACATCCCGATTCGCCCCATGCTCGATGGAGAGGCAGACAGGTGCGAACAGATCCTGCGATCTCTGCCCGAATGGTTCGGAATTGGCGAAGCCATAGTTGAGTATCGCCGAGACATCGGGACGATGGATACGTACGTTGCGGAGACTTCGGGGGAGATCGCCGGTTTCATCACGCTCAATCAGCACAATGAATCTTCCGCTGAGATCAACGTGATTGCTGTCCGCAAAGAGCACCATGGCCATGGACTCGGCCGCGCATTGGTGGAACATGCGGAGCAGTTGCTCCGATCGCGATCGGTGGAGTATCTTGAGGTCAAGACATTAGGTCCATCCCGACCGAACGAGCACTATGAACGAACTCGTAGCTCCTACTTTGCACTTGGATTTCGGCCACTGGAAGAGAACAAACTCTGGGGAGAGGTCAACCCATGCCTCATCATGATCAAGCACCTTTGAAATCGGCGAGGACAATGAATAGAGCCTTCAAACCCAAAGACGAAGGCTTCGAAAAGAGAATACGGGCGAGCTTCGCCCGGCAGGAAATCATGAAAACGGTCAACGCATCAATCCTGTCCATCGAGCCCGGTGAAGTCGTACTTGAGTTTCCTTATCAGACCAGCCTGACGCAACAACATGGGTTCATTCATGCCGGAATTGTCTCCACCGTACTCGATAGCGCCTGTGGATATGCAGCGTTCTCGCTCATGCCGAAGGGCGCTTCCGTCCTCAGCATCGAGTTCAAAATCAATCTGCTCTCCCCGGCGAACGGAAAGCTGTTCCGAGCGGTCGGCACTGTGAGGAAGCCCGGTAGAAACATTACTGTCACAGAAGGTGAAGTGTTCGGCGACGGTGATGGCGGGGAGAAACTACTCGCTACTATGGTCTGTACGATCATGACTGTTTACGACCGAGAAGATGTGTAGAGCGCAAGTGCCGCCAAGTGACACGCCTGACACGAAAATCGAGATCACCGTTTCTCTTGTCGGCCGATTGGTGGCCGCCCAATTCCCGGAGTGGGCCGGTCTTCCGATCACCCCGATCGAGTTCCTTGGGTGGGATAACAGAACCCTTCGTCTTGGCCCCGGTATGTCAGTGCGAATGCCGAGCGCCGAGCGCTACTCCACTCAAGTGAAAAAGGAACAGCAGTGGTTACCGGTTCTTGCGCCGCTCCTGCCGCTTCCCATTCCCGTCCCTCTGGCAATGGGTCTCCCCTCCGACGACTATCCCTGGAACTGGTCCGTCTACCGATGGCTGCAGGGTGAGAGCGCGACCATTGAGCGGATCGACGACCTGCAGCAGTTTGCAGTGACATTGGCTGGATTCCTCGCGGCATTGCAGCAAATTGATCCGGCCGATGGCCCGCCACCTGGGCAGCACAACTTCTTCCGCGGCGGGCCACTGTCTATTTATGACACTGAAACGCGGAACTCGATTGCGGCCCTCCGTGACATCATTGATACTGAAGCGGTGACCGCCGTATGGGATGCTTCACTAGCGGCACCGTGGAACGGTAGACCGGCCTGTCTCCATGGAGACATCTGTGCGGCGAACCTATTGATCGATGGGGGTCGGTTGAGCGCCGTCATCGACTTCGGGTGTTCTGGCGTTGGCGATCCTGCGTGCGACCTGGCAATTGCCTGGACGCTCTTCTCGAGGAAGAGCCGAGAGGCGTTTTTCGCCGCCCTCCCAGTCGACGCCGCGACCAGAGAACGGGGTCGTGGTTGGGCGCTATGGAAGGCTCTGATTGTGCTTGCCGAACACCGGAACACGAACCCGTTAATTGCCGGAACGTCTCCTCAAGTAATAGACAGGACAATTGGATCATGCAACTGATTCGCTGTACAAGAAAACTGATGAAGGAGATCGGCAATCCACCGACAAACGAGGAGCCGACGCCAGGGAATCTAGGCGGATGGCATGCGAATCTCCTTCGGTTCGAGCGCAGAAAATGCGTTTTGTTCACGAACGACGTGACGCTCTTCTCGATTTTTGCACCAGGGCTAAAGAAACCGGATTTTCAGGCCCTCGCTAGTGTGTTCGGCCAGAAGCTGTTTCGTAATCTCAGACTCGAGGGGTTCAGTCAGGAGCAGATTGAGTCGGTACTCGATGAATATCGGACCATAGGCTTCGCCAAAACAAACAATCGAAGCGTGCTCGGTTCCATGAACGATCTGGCATTCCAATTGGAATGGATAGTCCATTCCGGTGGCGGCCTGTTTAATGCCCCGCACGATGAAGTTAATCGCAAACTCAATCGCATCCCTATGGGCGCATTGCGAGAGCACTGTTATAGCATAGATGCGCTCCGTATCAGGTTAGAGAGGAACGCCTGTTAGTTGTATCGAAACGACTGGTGGACGTGAGAGGCGAAAATGGGGGCTGTCCGGAGACGTGTGTGGTTTCCTACTCCGTGCCGGTCATCTTTTAGCCTCGAGTTGCTCGACTATTTTGATTTTTCTATCGATTTCAAGAAATATTGCTTGACAGGTTCTGGAGCCTGCCGATCTCGAACAGCGCAGACTCCTCTCAGGATCCTCATCAGAAGACGTCTCGTTATCGAGGACCGATTGAACGGGATCTTCTCGACGGTTTTCTGAATCCAACCGCGATCGATCTTGCGCCGCCTCTCTCGAAGCCGAAAAAGAGGGTGTTAGAATGTTTATGGGGCTTGGATCGACAAGGGTAGATGTGTGAGGAGGAATGT
>JALGYY010000003.1 GCA_025782575.1 bacterium | reverse complement strand
CCGTCACCATCCGTGCCGACCCTCCCTCCCCGCAGGGTGGCAGGCCGCATCGAGGGTGAGGCAACCGGCAATTCTAGTTGTCGTTGGACCGGCAGAAGTAATTGTCGTTGATCATCGCGCTTCATGGCCGGGCTGCATTGCGAGCGCCGGTTGTGGTTGCTCGTCAATCGACCCGAGGACCGACGGGAGCCCTCGCTCGCGGAAAAGCGCCGAATGGATTTCGGCATCGAGTTCGGGCGCGAAGTCACCCGGCTGTTCCCAGGCGGCGTCGAGATCACAGCGGACTACCAGCATCCGCAAGAGGCGCTGGACGCAACGGCGAGCCTGCTCCAAGGCGATGCTCCGGCCCTTTTCGAGGCCGCGTTTCTGCACCACGGCGTACTGATTCGCGCGGACATCCTGAAGCGCTCGGAAGCGGACCCCGGGGCCTGGGAGCTGATCGAGGTGAAATCGGCCTCGAACGGAGAGTCGGGGCGCAAGGCGAAGCTCAAGAAGCACATCAGCGACATGGCGATTCAGCTCTACGTGCTCGAAGGCGCGGGAATTCCCGTCCGGTCCGCCTCACTGGCCTGGGTCAACTCCAATTACGAGCGGATGGGCGACCTCGACTGGAGCCAGCTCGTTGTGTTCGAGGACCACACCGAGGCCGTGCGCGCACGGGCCGCCGAAGTTGGAGACGAGCTGTCCGAATTCCTCGCCATATCGTCCTCCTCTCAGGATGATGGCAGCGAAGTCCATTTTTCTCCCTCCGTCAAAGTCAGGACACCCAACAACGCCCGTACTCGTACCTTGGGTCAATCCCCAGCTTGTAATCCCTGTCCCCGAAAAAATTGACAACCGTTACCAGTGGGTGCAAGCATGGGCAGGAGGCTGCGGATCTCATGCGAACAACGCTCATAATCGTTCTGTTCACAATCCTGGGTTGTGCTTCTAATCAAATGACTCGACATATTGAAGAGGTCGATGATCTGCTGACGCTCGGCACGTCGACCAAGTCAGACGTCATAGAGATATACGGAAAGCCAAACGGCACACAGGGAGAAGCCTTCTTCCCACCATCCTTCCGACACCAAGAGATTTGGTATTGGCAGGAACAGCCCAAGACTTCCAACGTTCGGATCGACTACGCAAAGAACGTGGCATACGCCGACATCCAGATGCGGATACTGTTGATCTTCTTTAGGGGTGATCTCTACGATGGGTTTCTCTATTGGGGAGCTGACTACGAAGCAGGCATGGAGCAATGAAAGCGCTCGTGATCCTGCTGCTCACGATGCTGGCCGGCTGCATGAGCACGGGAACGACCGGAAGCCTGATTCGAGTCGACCCGCTCTCAAGGATGGAGGTCAACGTCTCATCGAAGAGTCAGGTTCAGTCGCTCTTGGGCGAGCCGAACGGAATCGGCGGTTCGCGACTTGGCGGTGAGTCACCGACGCAAGAGATTTGGTTTTACCATCACCTGATCTTCGAGCTTCCTGTCAAGCAAGAGATGTTGCTGGTTTTCTTCGAAAATGGTCGCTATCACGGACACTTCTGGTTTTCCAGCCTCGTCGGCATGCAAGATGCTGGCGGACTGACACTTCGGTAGACAATGGACAGGACACGTTTCGTTTTCATTGCGGCGTTGATTCTCGCGTGTGGCGGATGTGTCGCTATTCCAATTGTCAGCGGGACCCATCCACCCACGGATCGGCTCGAATCCTCGCTTGTTGTCGGAAAGAGCGGTTTCGGTCAGGTGTTGGAGGTGCTCGGGCCACCGGACGGGCAGGGTCGCGCAAGGCTTCCGATGTACGATGGAGAGCAGTCTCTATGGAACTACCAATTCCAGACTGGCACGCCGGATGATATTCAACTGGCAATCGTCCTCGTGTTCTTCGATGAGGACGGGATTTACAATGGCTACATCTGGTTCTCAAGTGTTCCAGACGACCTTGAAATCCACCGGCGATTCCAATAGACCGGACCTCGCGGGTGACCTTCGAGGCGGTCGAGAGCCTCCCGACCCGCGAGAACCCGAAATTCCATCAACGCGTGAACAGTGGACCTGGACGGAGAGTATTCGCAGCTCGGCCGCGATGCCATTCGAAGTGGTGCTGCTCGACACGGCCCAGCCGCCGATCTACCAGCAGGTTGCCCAGAAAGCTGCGCAACCCCGGGAGCGGGCCTCCCAGCCCGCGCGCCGCCGCTCACCCCCGCGCAGGCAAGCTACAAATCGGATCCCCGCCGCAGGCCCCCGATGGGACTTGACATAACGCCCCGTACACGGACGTCGAGCGAAAACGCAGCTTGGATGCCCTATCTCCCGCTCGGTGGCCATCTCATCTCGGCGATTGACTTGAACTTGCTCACACCCAAGGCTCCGCGTTCGTTTCGACTCTTCGAGCCCGGTTTGGCGAGTTCTTCTTGGATTCGTTCACGCCTGGCTTCCCAGACTTCAATTGGCTCGAAGTCCTCATTCATTAGGATGAGAGCAACGGTGTCCCACTCGTGGTCGAAGCGAATCTGGCCGACGCGCTGGCCAGGCTTCGTGTTCGGAAGGACACAACGAGACTTGATCTGGACTCGCCGGTCATCGGATCCGATAGCGTCGTACCAGGGCTGTCGGGCATCGGAGAGATCGAGACCGAGCAGATTGGCGGTGAGAACTTCCCCGATCTCCCCCGTGATTCCCAATGGCTTTCCCGTGAGTTCCCGATAACGCTTGGCTGCCGCCTTTGCCGCTTCAATTACTCCGGTCAGCGTTTCGAAATCGAATGTCTGCTGCATCATTTCGTGGGCCACCCACAGTTTGGGCGCTCGGCTGCCGGGTCTACTGCTGCCAATTGCTCCGGCATGAGGCCACGTATCCGTCATGGATGCGGCATGAAGTTCTGAAGAACCGTTGATACACCGAACTGGTTGCACGAGCGGCTCCCCCGTACTGGCTCACGGACGCAGTGCCGCCGGCTCTACCGATTTCACCAGCGTGGACCTCCCAGTAGCACTGCTCAACGTGGGGGATTCGCGGGAACACTTGGTAGATTCCGCGATTCGTGGCCACCCTAAGCGGAGCATTGTCGCGAGCGTCTTCTTTGATCTGGCTAACTACAGCGCTTGTGGTTGGAGTCACGATGTCCGCAATTGACTCGATCGTATCTCCCCTTTCGATTCCAGCTTGATCGGCAGGGCCACCAGAGGAAACAGACTGAACCACGGGGCGCTTGAGATCAAGATTGACGCCGATGATCGGGCTGGCATCTGCTACCGGTTCGCACCGAGAAGGTGGGGTACCGAGAAGGAACGAGACATCTTCGAGTCGCCCGCTGACCTCGGGTAACTTTCCGAGATGTTGCCCCCAACTCTCGTAGAGGGTTGGCTTCGCGCAGGCGGACAGGCAGAGGAGGACAAGCAGAGTCCAACTGCGCATTGGCGAATCCCTCGTCCGTTAGTCTTGAATCGGCCACCCAACCGTTCAGGTGCTCATCCGCTGGGCCATCGTAAGACTATCATCGCAGTCACCAATTTCGACGTCCATCTGAGTGTGAACGCCCAGAAGTCACTCCCCGTGACCCACCGTTCACACACCCGCCCCCGGGTCGTTAGATGCTCCCAGGACCCGGCACGCTACTTGCTCTCCCGATGGCCATGCTCAATCGAAACCTCTGGCCGAAGATCTGTTTCCGCTGTGGTGCTTGCCACACGCCGGAGTGTCCTCTCGGTGGACGGCACATCCCGGGTTGCGTTGGTCTCCAGGCGTGGGTGGAGGGGGTGGTGTGGTGCCGGGGGTGTTGCGGCTAGGAGCCTGCCCCAAGACTCGAAACGGCTCTCACAGAATGGCCTGTTTCGGTCCGCGAAGCGGACCGTATTTGATGCCAAGACCCAGCAGTACACCGGCTACCAGCCATCCCACCTGCAACGGGACAGCGGCTATTTGAGCCTGAGGCGGAAGTGCGATGGACAGTTCATACGTCTCGTCGAACGACCCGTCGCTGGTGGTGAGTCGTTCGAAAGCCGCTGCGAAACCGGCTGAATTGAACGTCGCAGTATCGCTCGGAAGCATATGGTTCAATTGAGAGGAACTTAGATTGGCAGAAAGGCCTCCACTGACGGCGCCCCCGAGTAAGGAGCTGACGTATGGGCCTCCCAATCCCGCGCTCCCCGGGCTCGGGACGATGTTCACGAAGGCGCTGGACAGAAGTTCAAGAGTGGACAACAAAAGAGTAGAACGGTCGCCTACATCAGGCACTTCAATGACGGTTGCTGTCGTGCTCACTCTTATCGAAATATTGCAATCGATCCCTCCCGTTATCGATCCCTCATAGTGAAACCGAAGGTTTCCGCCAATCAGTTCAGCCGTCGCGATGCCATCTCCAAGACAAAGCTCTCCGGCGTTGGTGACTATAAGGCTGTATGAGAGCGTCAACGGCAGGGGTCCCGAAACCGAGTTTTCGGTCGGCGTGGGGAGGATCCCAGCGGGGGCGATCGTAGCAACGATCGTCGCGTCCATCACGTCCATTGGGACCGGCGTCCCAACAGAGGCGTCGCATGGAGAGGCTACGGCAACCCCGAGAACCCCTATGATCATCCACGTTCCTAGATAAGAGAACTGCATTGCTATCTCCTTCCTGTGTTGTTCCGGCGCGTCCGCCCCGCCGCCATCGCCACCAGACCCGAGGCGAGGAGAAGTGCGGTAGAGGGCTCGGGAACGATACTCACCACGATGTTGTCGAATTGGTGCGCGTTGTGAAATTCCTCGGTCCATTCGAGTCGGTTCAGATTCTCGAACCCCGAGAAGGTGAACGTGACTAGTTCCAGGTCTCCAGTAGGGACGCTAAAGCCCTGGAAGATGGTCCCACCCGCTGCAAAGTGACCGGTGAAACCAATAGACCCACCACCAGACCCCATGTGAGCCAGCTCGATCGAACTAAAGTCGAATGGGGAGCCGCTGACTGATTCGAGTCGGGCAGCCATCCCGTCCTCACCGAAGAACAGAGCAGTCGATCCAGGATAGTTTAGGTTGAGTGTCTCGAAGAACTGCAGGTGTGGATTGGTAGAAGTGATCTCAGTTAGCAGAAACCCATCTTCGGTGTAGCTCCCCCCCACACTCGTATTTCCGCCACCAATGACCTCCAGCGACTCGAAGTCCATCGTTACGGCTTCTGCGGCCGGGGAAATCGACAAGACGGCAAGTGAAACGAGAGCGATCCCGAAGCGCATTGATTTCTCCTGCTTCGATCGTAGAGCCCTTCGCCATCATTCTACGCTCGAAGCCAAGCAGTCTGACGGTGGAACCGGGAAATGTAGAGACCCAGAAAAGCGGGTGTGATCTCAGGCATTTACACTGAGGCATCGAGCCTCACACCATACAGTGCAGCCCCCACAGCCCACGACACTTGTCAGCGACAGACCGGACTTCTCTGGAACAACACGTCTGTGTGGGGGTCGGACCCTTTCGGTTACCCCCGGACACACGCCCACCTCAGCGCTCAACTGTCCACGGAAACGGGGTAGCTCCAGAGTGGTGTGAAGTTCGCTTCCTAGGGTGACCGAGACACTCTGAGTTGTCCCCCGGGGCACAGTGCTGGACTTGCACTTCCACGGGTGGAAGCCCGGCTTGAAGTACTCGCCGATCATGCGCAGCTGTGGAGCCATGACCTGCCGGTTGATCTCTCGCGTCTGCTGTCGCATCTCGTCGGTGATCTCGTTCGGGTCGTTCTTGATCATGCGCCGGGCGATCCTGGCGAACGGGTATGCGAGCAGCAGTATGGCTGCGAATGCGCCGAAGATTCGCAGCAGGTAGCCGCCGCCCGCCTGCTCGTAGACGCCATACCCCTATGATGCTCATCCACACGTGAGCTTCGCGGTCCTGATGGCCGTCAGTGCCCCGTACGGGCGGCACGACCGCGTCCGGGGCCGTGGGGATCCCTTGAGCCCACGACTGCAGTAACATAGGCGGATACCGGAGTGAGGGAGGGAAGCCGTGAGTGCGATCGACGTCGACCGGATGATGGAGGACCTTCGCAAGGACCTTGAGAGCCGGGGCGTGAGCATGCAGGGTCTGTCGCTGGACGAGCTGCGCGAGGCCATGTCGCATCCCAAGGCCGCCGAGATGGTGGTGGAGCTGATGGGCCGGGAGGCCGCGTCGGTGCAGGAGGGGGATCCCGCGCCCGACTTCTCGTTGCCCACGCTCAGCGGGGCAGACGAGGGCAAGCGCGTGCAGCTCGCGGATCACCGCGGTGAGAGGCCAGTCGCATTGATCTTCGGAAGCTACACCTGACCGCCGTTCCGGGTCCAGGCTGGGCCCCTCAACCGCATCTACCGCCGCTTCCGCGACCGGGTCGAGTTCTACGTGATCTACATCAAGGAGATCCACCCGACTGACGGCTGGCAGATCAGGCACAACGAGGAGGACGGCGTGCTCTTCCGCCAGCACCAGTCGATGAACGAGCGGGTCGATGTCGGACAGACCTGCATGATGAAGCTCGCGCTCGAGATGCCCGCACTCGTCGACGAGATGGATGACGCCGTGGCCACCGCATACAACGGGATGCCGGAGCGTCTGTACCTGGTAGGGGCGGACGGGCGCATTGCCTACAAGGGCGGCGTCGGACCGATGTACTTCCAGCCCGCGGAGTGGGAGGAGGCCATCGCGCGTCACCTGGAGGAGTCCGGCTCCCGTTGAGCCGCTCGGAAGCCCAACGGTCAGCCGACCGGCTCGCCTACGCTCTCATAATTCCGACGTCTCGGCCTTGAAGGGCCTGCTTGAAATTTCCATCCGCAAGCAAGGGCGAGAGCGGCGCTGAGGTTCGGATGAACGAAATACACTCACCTAGCCTTCAGGCGAATCGTCAAATCTGGTTTGCCGTTCACCTTCCATATACCGAGACTCCCAAAGATGTCTCCTGAAGCATCTATTTCGAGATGCCCTTTTTCCCGCAGTTGCTCATAGTGATCGATCGTTAAATTCTGGTTGAAGGTAGCCAGGTTGACTGCGAAGGATTCTGCATTGGCGCGTAGTTTTTGTTTATTCCCGACATCGATATCGTCATCTACGCTGGGTTGCGACCTGCCTTTTACCTCCAGATGGATATTCCTTCCGTCGTGGTCAAGGACAACTTCGAATTCCACGTGGAAAGAGGCCTTCAGCATCTTGCCTTCTTGATTGACTCTGTCCATTTCGTCGGTAACTCTGTTTATGCCTCCGATCAATCCTCCGCCACGAGAAGGCTTCTTTTCCGGCTGGCCCGGCGCGCGTTCTTCGTAGTCAAGATCGATTGAGACTGTAGAATTGACGACCTCGATCCTTAGATCGGGCAGGTTGGCTTCTCGCTCCCAGCGGAGTTGTTCCAACTTCATCCGGTTTCCTGCAAGATTCACTTGGAACAAGCGATCACTCAGTAAACGAACTGACGCACGTTCTTCGATGCTTCCGGGTTCGATATTGCCCTTGCCGAACTCTGCCTCATGTTTCTCGAGCTGTTTCATTGCGCTTTCCATCGCTTTGCTCAACTCTCGGAAGCGCTGCTTCAGGCGGTTCGTTTCGAAGGGAGATTCTTTTCGGAACTCTTCAACGTACTTGCCGTACTCATCTGCGAGCCGACGGGACACCCTCCCATTCTTCAGTGGCTTGGGAGATTTCTGGCGCTCCGCGGAGGCCACCCGCTTATTCAGCAGCTCGATCTTTTCGTCGAGTGTGAGTGGACGAGGCTTGGCCGGCTCGGAAGATCCAGTGTTTTCGTCCGGCTGTTTGTTTTCCTGACCGCTCTTATCCGGGGGCTGCGGATCCTTGTTCGGTTCGAATGCATTGAAAAAACCCCCTAGCCCTTTTCCATCATCCGCGAAAGCAACGTTCGCCACTGGTGTCAAGACAAGAGTTATCGCGATCGCGACGGTAAGCGTTCTCATCGTTTTGCTCCTCTGACTCTCTGTAGCTGCTGAACAGCCTTCATGAATTGACCGCTGCGATGGCGACGTTCCGCCCCTCGGCGCTTCCGGCGCTGAAGTGGCGGCCATTGCCCATCTCTGGGATGCACGCCGGCTGCGCGCGCTCCTTCTTGCCCGCCACCCGGGGCCGCGTAGACTGCCGACATCATACCGATACTCGCACATTCAACAGATTCCGAGCTTGTGCTTCGTATGCTCGGCGATCGCTTCCAGAAGAACGTGACTCTTCGGCCATCATCGAGTTTTCACAGTCAACGGGTCAACGGTGGAATATCCATGAGGGTTACGGGGACTCGAGATCGTGGGAAAGCGTGGCCGTTCGCGGGTTCCGTACGGCCCGCAGCGTGGCCTCCCCGCAGATAGGCGCCTGGTCGGTCTACCGCTCACGCTCGAGTTCTCGCCGAAACGTCTGAAAGCGCCGAAGGGCAATGAGCGAAGAGACTGCACCGGGAAACATGAAGGCGAAAAACATGGGCCAGCCTTGTGGAGCGTACCTCTAGCCTGAACTATGTCTCAAAGGTCTAGACACCTTTGAGCAGAAAGGGAAGAGGGCCAAGCACGCATCCGTTCTAAGTTGTGGTTACGACACAACAACTTGGAAGGATACGCG
>JALGYY010000005.1 GCA_025782575.1 bacterium | reverse complement strand
ACGCCATTTTGCCGGGGCGGGGAGCACTCCATCAAGAATCTGCGTCTTCTCTGTGGTAAACACAACCGACTGGCGGCTCGCAAGATGGCACTTTCGAATCGTTGATCGGCGGGGAATGCAGAACGAGCGGTTTCGATCCGCTGAATCGTCGCCGACATCTATTCCGTAATAATTAGAAGCGCGCCCCGTGGATCGGGAACGGCAATATCGGTGCTGCCGGAAGGGGTCGAGAAAAAGACGTTCTCCAGTCGAAGATCCATCGTATCGGGGAGGCCGGTCAGATTATCGATCAGGTCGAGCCGCACAAAACAGACCAGGTCTCTTCCCGGCGGTATTGCCGCGAGCGGCGCTTCAAGACTGTCCCCCTCCCCCACATGAAGATCGACAGTAACAACCTGCACGGTAGAATCGGTGGGCATGTTGAAACTCGATTCAATCGGTTCTTTTGTTCCGTCCTCTCTCTCCACGTAGAGCCGGCTCGCCGGATCGACTTCGATCCCGGTTACCGACTCCACCACCTCGCGATCGAACACCAGGCGGAACTGAATTCCGCCAATAAGATCGGCGTTCTCCAATATGACAGGAATTCGGGCGATATCCCGGACGGCCACTACAGTTTTGGAGAGCGACAGGTCGAAGCTCCCCGGATTGACAGGGCCCGCATCGCTCATCACCATGACGAGCGCCCGGTCCTCACCCGGCTTCAGTTCAACCGAACGCTCCCCATCGAACTCCCCTTCCCCATCGATGGCCAGATAGGCAACGACCCGATAAGGGGACTTCTCCGTCAGATCAATGCGCAATGTCGAAAGAAAGTGGGTACCGGTCGCGTCGTTTACTTCCAGAAACCCGTCGAGGTTTCCACCCGCTTCCGCCAGCGCCGCCAACGGGAATGTGTCGGGCACGGCTGTCGACGCATCGCCGGCCACATCGTAGATGGCGATCCTGATCGAGTCGATGGCGACCGTTTTCCCGGGCCTCGCCGGTATGACCGACATCTGAACTGAAACGGATGCGTTGTCGTGAGGTGCGCCGATCGGGTCGGCATCGAGACAGCCGGCAAGTGAGACAGCGACTGCAATCAACAGAATGGCGATTCCGACAGCGACTCTTTTCGAATTCATGGCTTGGATAGTATCAGGTGCCGCTCAGAATCGGAAGTGATCCGGCCCATAGACGAGCACCCCCCCGAAGTAGCCGGCCAGAGCGATCGCGACCGCTCCTACGAAGAGAGAGAGCCTGTAGAGCCCCCAGGCAAATTTCCGGTCTTTCGGTTTTTCGGCCACCTCCCTGGCCAGGAGCGCGATCAGCAGAATTGCCCCTCCTCCCGTGCCGAGCCAGCGGTGCCGGAACACAGTCTGCTGAACGACCTCGGAGTAGCCGGCGCCATGTGCGGCAGCCCATCCGAAGGGGGCTGCGAGCAGAGCGCCGGCGACGGCAGTCCAGAGAAGAAAACGAGAGACAGGTAGAAAAGTCCTTGCCCCCGTCATGATGGTCATGATCTCGGCGAGCAACGCAGCGAGTGCGAGCGCAATCGGAAAGTGAACCGCCACCGGATGCCACCGACCCGCAAGACCGATGAGCGAACCGACAAAACCGGCCGGCTCACCGGACCCGGTCGTACCGGCTGTCTGGTAGGCCTCATCTTCTACATTGGGCATGAAGAAATCGGGGTTGGCAATAAAGCGTGCCCGACAGTTATCGCAGCAGAACCAGATCCGCTTACCATTATAGTCGAGCCAGAATTCAGGATCGACCGCGCTCCCCAGCATGACCGGACACATCGGATTGTCGGGCACGACGGCCGCGGGATTCGCCGCCTCCGAGGCGCCGACGACCATCGATAATGCCAGCCACACCAGCGCGATTCGCACAGCAACGATCTTCGGGCACCATCGAAGCATTTTCAATCCTCTACCTGCCATGTGTACCGCTCGATCCGGCCGGCCGAATCCCGAAGAACGAAGAGGTCGCCGTTCGGGGAGATCGCCATGCGCCGCGCCCCCTCGAGCCGGCCGCCATCATCCCAGTCAGACAGATGCATGCCATCTTCGTCGAACTCACTGATCCGGTCATCACTGCTATCCAGAGCATAAAGACGACCGTCAACCCTCACGGCCACATCTATGAAACGGACTGACCTGAAGATCGCTGTGTCCGCCTCGGCCTCCTCCTCTTCAGGTGTGCTAATCACTGTGTCATAAACAGCAAATGACTGTAGATACTCGCCGTCATTCGAATACCGCCCGACCCAGAATCTCGCCTGATCGGCCACGAAAACATCATCGTTCAAGCCTGCCGCGATCCCGTCAAATCCACCCCTTGCCGTCGAAATCGGCACGGCGTCATCCCACTGGCGCAGGAACCTGCCGTCAGTCGTAAATTTCTGAATTCGCCGGTTAGACGGGTCGGCGACAAAAAGATGTCCCAGGCCATCCGCCGCCAGATCGGCCGGCCTGTTGAACTGACCTTCACCGGACCCGTACGCTCCCCACTCCATGATGAAGGATCCGTTTCTGGAAAACTTCTGAATCCGATCGTTAAAAGAATCGGCTACATAAACGAAGCCGTCCCGATCGACCGCGATACCCGATGGCCCCGAGAGCTCCCCCTCCGCCGAGCCGAGAGTTCCCCATGAATCGAGGAGTTTCCCGGTGTCATTGTATTTGAGCACTCTGTGATGACCGTAATCTGCAACGTAAACTGCGCCAAGGGGACCGGTGGCGATCGCCGATTGCCCAAGCCCGCCTATATCGGCGTTGATCTCCAGATCCCAGCCGAGCACGAACTCCGGCGCACCCTCGGAGAACAGCGGCAGGTTTATGGCAGTGAAGTCGCCGGAACAGCCGATGCTGAAGACGATCCATACAAGCGCAATGCTGCTCAGCTGTCTGATCAAGCACTCATCTCCGCATTCGGTGATGTGTATCCGCCCGTCATTTCGTTCCTGGCTGACGGTAAATGGGCCATACCCTCTAATCTACATGATCCGGGCCAGGGTCGCAGCCCCATCCGGTCCCACCAAGTCTCTGTCCCTGATTTCCCAAGAGGAATTATAAGAAAAGTCCCCTATCCCCTGGACTCTCTACCTAGGTATAGAGTGTATCTTTAGAGTAACGGAACTTTGGATGACAAGAGAAACTATGCAAGTCGGCGTCAACCTTCGGACACTCCATTGCTACGAACGCCGAGGATCCGACGGGGGCTCCGGCACTCAAGAACAGGACAAAAGTAAAGGAACATCACAATGACAGCAATCCGAATTCCAGAGGTGTTCACTACGGGATGTCCCGCATGTAATGACACCGTGTCGCGTGTGAAGCGTCTGACCCGCCCATCGCGTGACGTCGCTGCTCTCGACATGCACGATGCCAGCGCGATCGCGAAGCAAAAAACTGTACGATTGTGTCTTTCCGCTCGGACACAACACTAATGGGAGACAAAGAATGAAACAGATTGTCCCCCTGGCCGCTCTGATGGCGCTCACTCTTTTGCTCCCCGCCCCGGGAGTTGCGCAGATTCTGGAGGTTACAATTGAGGTTGACGGCCTTGCCTGTCCCTTCTGTGCTTATAGCCTGGAAAAAAACCTGAAGCGGATCGGCGGCATTAGCGGAATCGCCATCAACGTCAACCAGGGAACCGCCACCCTTACTCCCGTGACGGATAGCCAGGTCGACCTAGAGGGTATCCCAGTCGCAGTCAAAGACGCCGGGTTTACCCCGCGTGACATGCGCGTGAGTGCTGCGGGGCGTATTGAACTGCGGGGCGGCGGCGCCGTTCTCGTCGCCGCCGATGGAACGCTTCTCTTCCGACTCGACCCGAACGAGGTACTCTCTTCGGTCGGGACCGGAGATTGGGATAACTACGAAATTCTGGGAGTCTATGTCCTTCACGAGGAAAGCGACGAAAGCACCGGCCCGCCGCGTCTATCACTTACCCGGGTAGCGGCTCTTCGGGCGGAGAAACCGTAGTGCCTGGCAGCAGATATCGTCTCCGTGCCGTGCTCCTCCTCGCCATTTTCCCCGCGGCCCTCTGCATGCCGGTCACAAGCCGGGCTCAGGGGCCACCCATCCTGACCGACACGCCCATCATGCTCGGGCTTGAGGGACGGGGCGTTCGCACATTCCTCAAGATTGTTCGCAAAGGGACTCTTCTCCGGGACGGCAACGAGATTACCGACCCGATGGATCGTTCCATAACAGCCTATGTCTTGCCCCTCGCCCTTCCCTACAATTTCACACCAACCTTACAGGTCGGTGCTGTGGTCCCGTTCGTATCGAAAACGCTCGACTCGAGAGACACGGACAAGACCCATTCAGGAGTCGGCGACGTCTCGACCTTTGTGAAGAAACTCCTCCTGCAAGTGGACCGGAAAGGTGAGACCTTTCGAGTGGCCGCGAAGGGCATGGCGAAACTCCCCACAGGTGACGACGAGACGCCCGTTCCCCTCGGCACAGGTTCCCTCGATTATGGCGGAAGCGTTGTCGCAGGCTGGATAAAGGGGCGATGGGGCCTCTACGGCGAAGCCATCTACATCCACAACACATCTAACGGGGATATCGATTACGGTGACCGCGTTGGATATCACGCTGCTCTTGGGTTTCGGCTCCTTCCCTGGGTCTACGAGCGCTACCCGTCACCCCAGTTCAATCTCTACCTCGAACTAAACGGCAACACCATCGGGCACACCGATGTTGCCGGCACAAAGAACCCAGACTCGGGCGGCTCAGAGCTTTTTCTCTCGCCAGGGATTCAGTTTGTCGGCGGAAGAAAGTGGCTCGTTGAAGCTTCGCTACAGCTACCCGTTCGTAACGAACCAAACGGCACTCAACTCGGTACTGACTGGACCGCTAGTGTGGGCATGCGAGTTCTTCTCATTTGACTTCGCAAAGGACTGATCAATGGTCGCCGAACGAAATATCATTCTCGTTGTCTCGGCAATTCTATTTCTTGTTGCCGGTTGTTCTCCTGGGCCGCCGACCTACACAATAGCTGCCTCGTGGTCCACGGCTGAGAGCCCCGGTGATTCTCTTTCCGAACCGATGGGAGTCGCGGTCGCCCGGGACGGCACGGTCTTTGTGACAGACGCGCGGGGGGCTCGCGTATTGCAGTATGACCCGCATGGCCGTTTGATTCGGGAGTGGCGAGGCGAAGATGAAGGTCGACTCGCACGGCCGATCGACATCGGGGTATCAGAGAACGGTATTGTCCATATTGCCGACTTTGAACGGGACCAGATGCTTGCCTTTACTTCTGCCGGGGAATTTCTCTCCTCCTGGGGGAGCTCCGGGAGCGGCAATGACCAATTCCAGTCCCCCGCCGGCCTCTCCATCGGACCGGATGGCTCCATCTACATAGCCGACTTTCAGAATCATCGCGTACAGGTAATCGGCGCGGACGGAACATTCATCAGAACGATCGGCCGGAAGGGTCACGCCGAAGGGGACCTTTACTATCCCACCGACATCGATTTCGCCGGCGACGGCACGATATGGATCGCCGATGCCTACAACCATCGCCTCGCACTCTTCGGATCTGACAGACGATCATTCGGCACATTCGGCGGCCCTGATCGGCTCAGTGTGCCGGTATCGGTCGCTTTAGACCCTGACGGAATCGTTCACATCTCAGACAGCGACCACCGGAGGCTCGTCGCCTTCTCCGCGGATGGTCAGGAACTCGCATCGCTGCCGATCCCCGGGGGGCTTGGAAACGGCCTTACCACTCCCGGCCACATCGCCCGGGGGCCGAACGGCACGCTTTACGTCGCCGATCCTGCTCACGGCCGTCTGCTCGTGATACAATGGAAGCACTGAGAAGACCGCCATGGTTGCGCCCACCAGACGGTTGCAGCTCCATCGCAAGCCGCCCCACTCTAGGCTCAGGTGAAGAATAGGAAGGATCAAGAATGCCGCCAGGTTTCAGTATGACAGGCGAGTGCAATCCGGCCCCTGAATCGCGCAGGGGAATCTCTCTAAGATTTCTTCTATTTCTGCTTCTTGTTCCAGCCGTTTCTCACTCTCAGAGCCCGCCCTTGTGCGTGCCGACCGGGTTCCGCGTTTATATCCCGAAATTCAGCGTGGAAGAGATCGACTATATCGGGGGGGACTGGTATCGACAGATTCCGGTAGGCGTATTTCAGCAGGCGTTTCAAGGCCAACTAAAGAAGCTCCGCCTCTTTCGTGAAGTAACAACGGATTCAACCGGCACAATCGATCTCATCTTGAAGTACGAAATACTGAATCTGGAGAGGTCGCCGCGAACATCGACAGAGGACCTTGAAGCGACTATCCGCGTCACTCTCCAGGACCCGCTCTATCAGCAGACAATCTGGGCCGGAGATTACATCGCTGTGGCGGAAGTGCATACGATCGGAGAAGGGTCCGTGCAGGCACTGACCCTTCCTTACCTGCTGGCGAACGGCGTTGTGGCCGACCTGCTTCCCAGGCTCGCTCAAGACCTCAATCGATTCTTCACGCTCGGCGGCCTTGCCCGGTTTGCCTATTACAGTTCTGACTTCTGTGTGGAAAGGACCCCGGTTGAATTGCGATTCAAGAACGTTCCGACTGAATTCCGCAATGCGACACTTCGTGCCTTCTCCGAGATGGCCTGTTTTGCTCTTGTCGTCAGTGGGGAAGAGAGCGACGTCGCCACCAAGGATGGCGACCTGCTTCTTACTGTGGAGATGGGCGACCTGAATGACAGCCTGACTCTCCTCGCGAGCGTGCCCGGGCAGGAAAGACTCTGGAAGACCTCTGCCCTGAGTGACTTTGTGGGCTCGCTGGAGGAGGGCGTTCGATTCCTGACAGAATACCATCATCGCGAATTTGTATGTACTCACGAGAGATTCTATCGTGGTCTGCTTGGCCGTGCCTGGCCCGACGAACGCTTCGTGACCCCGGGACAGAGTGATTTACCCGACATCCGCTAGAGGTCCCCCTGAACAGTAACGTGCTCGCCAACACCTCTCCGCCATCCCGATCAGGCTTTACGATATTTCTCCAGTCTATAAGTGAGCACGTGGCGTGGAATGCCGAGATATTTTGCAGTTCGGCTCCGGTTCGCGGAGAGGTGGAATACGAGGAGGAATCACGTCTCGCCGATAGAAAAGGTCTTCCCGGAACCCAACAGCCTTCACCATCTCGTTCAGGATTGCATTTGTCACGGAAATGAGGGGCTGCGTTGACCTGGGCCGGCTCCTGCCCGCCCATGACGTCAACATGTCTTGACTTGACTACTCTCAGTAGTTTTGCCTGAAGGTCTGCCTACAGATCTCCAATTTCACCCAGGAGCAGTGTTTCACCAGATGCTCGCTGAAACTTGCCCGGATTATCTGTGACGCGCCGGTAAACGCCCCTCCCCCATGGCCGAATAATTCCGCCGCCATCAAGTCTCGCGGGATCGCCCCGCAGTTGATTGTGACGAACCGGTTGTATCACTTCGTCAGACAATCGTGCGCTCCCGGTTACATAACCTCGACAGCATCTGAGATGGACCCATAAGCCTTGAGGACGATCACTGGAAGGCCAGCGTCCGCTTCCCTCACCCGCGGCGGACAACCTTCAACCCCTTCCATCCTGGTGCTGGGCTAGCCTCACCTCACTCTAACGAGCCTGTGACGGCCCAGCAGCGGCTGAAGAATATTCTACTGCCACCGGGAGGGAGTTTAGAATATTCTACACGACGATTCGGAACCCCGGTTGGGCGCCTAAGCCGATGACCAGATTACTTATCTTCCAACGTTTTAGATTACAACATGTTATGGTCGTAATCAGGAATCCAACTGAATGAGGGACGTCATGGCACGCCACATGCATTAAGGTAACCTGAGAGCCGATCATTCAAAGTGTGACCTTGTGCGATTCGAAAGGACTTTGACCGACCAATGCGCAGCTTTGCATCCCGAAAAGTCATGGCTTGGGGCTTGAGCGTCCTACTTCTCGTTGTGTCCGTCCCAAGCGAGACATACTGCTCTTGCAGCGAAAACAATACCATCTGTTGCGCCGCTTTGCCGACCACAGCACAAGGCTCCGAGTGCTGCGCTGTCGCCAATAAAGAAGTTACCTCCCCTGTTTGCGGGGGGTGCTCGGCCGAGGTTTCGAACGTCGACCCGGAATCACCGTCTATCGGATCACCATCCTGCCAACGACTTCGCGGCGATGTAGTCACGATCCAAACCGCAACCGTGCCCGGCTCGCGGGACAGCGACAAACCCGGCAGTTCACTGCTCAGTGTTGAGACGATATCTCTCGCCTCAATTGATGCCATCCTGTCTCCCTCGTTGCCCAATCTCTCTAACCTTGAGGCGCGCCCCCCCCCAAACGCACCAGTCTATCTACTGTTCTCTTCCCTACTGATCTGAGCTACTCCTTTCTCTCGACCTGATTTCGCCACAACTGTGTGACGTTACGCTGCGTTTTTGCGTGATTAATCTGCCGAACGAATTTAATGTTCACGAAAGGACTAAGAACAATGAAACTCTCTTTTGCCCGTCTCTGCCGAAGCCTGGTGCTCAGTGCCGTACTACTCATGGCCTTTTCCGTACCGTCTGGTGCTGTTGCCGCCGGAGTTACCTCCGATCCGGGATTGTATCCGCTTAACAAATGCATCGTATCGGGGGAAGACCTCGGCGATCAGAGCGATGCCGTCATCAAAGATTACGACGGCCGCGAGATGCGTTTTTGTTGCAAGGGATGTGTGAAAGACTTTGAGAAGGACCAGGCCTCATTTCTCCAGAAACTTGATAAAGCAATCATCCAGGCGCAGCTTGCCGACTATCCGCTTGAAACCTGCGTCGTGAGCGGGGAAGCGCTCGGCGGAGAAATGGGGGATCCGATCGACCATGTCGTGGGGAACCGCCTTGTCAGGCTCTGCTGCAAAATGTGCAAGAAGGAACTCGCAGCGGATCCGGCGAAGTACATTGCGCGGCTGGACGAAGCTGTAGTCGCCGCACAGTTGGATGGCTACCCGGCATCCACGTGCCCGATCACCGGAGAGGCGCTTGAGGGCATGGGCGAGCCGTATGACTACGTCTTCGCAGGCAAGCTCGTCCGTTTCTGCTGCGATGGATGCGTTTCCAAGTTCAACGAAAACCCTGCGCAGGCACTTGCGACCATCTACGAAGCAACACCAGAGGCCGAGCCTCACAATGAGCCCGAAAATAATCACTCCGGACATCGTCACTAGGAGGGTGGAATGATGTTCCGCAGCCTACTGATTTGCGCGCTGGTCTTCCTCGCGATTGTGCCGGCAGCATTTGCCCACAGTGGCGAGGGGCACGATAGTGCCGCGCGCGAGACGGAATCGGAGGGCATTACGAATGCCCTATGCCCGGTTACGATCGACGAGCCGGTCGATCCGGAAATCTTTACCGATTACGATGGCAAACGGGTGTATTTTTGCTGCATGAGATGTCGCAAGCAGTTTCTTGAGAATCCTGCCAAGTATGCCGCCAACATCGCGTACTCGGATCCAACCGATTCAGAGACACCGGACGACGAAGGGCACGCTCACTCAGGCGGGGAAAAGACGCCAGAAACATGGGCGCGGCTCATCCGATTCATAGGGAAGTTCCACCCGGTGGTGATCCACTTCCCTATCGCGCTCCTTATGTCGGCGCTTCTGGCGCAGATCCTTGCGGCAGTCTGGCAATACCCGCGGTCCCTGGAAGCGGCACGAGTCTTCATTCTGATTGGTGCGCCGACGGCTGTTCTATCAGCGGCGCTCGGGTGGGCGACGGCAGTAAATGCTCGCTATGTTGGTGAGCTCACCGATATACTGTTCCGGCATCGCTGGCTCGGCACGGGGACCGCTGTCGTCGCACTCCTGACGCTCATTGCGTCCGAAAGGTATTGGCGTACCCCAACGCCTGCTCGACGCAAAGTTTTTATGGCAGCATTGGTCGGGGCCGCCCTCCTCGCCGGACTGACCGGGCACTTCGGGGCCACCCTCATTCATGGGACGGAGCACTTCAAATGGTAGCAAGGACTGCACGGTACGCCCTGGCGTTGCTTGGCGCGGGGGCCATTCTGTGGCTTTCCGGTTGTGCTGCCGGCACCGAGAAAGCGGCTCAGACACGTTGGGACGACGTCTACAGTCAACACTACGAGCCCATTCTGAAAAGCGAGGCGCAGAACCCGGAGTTGGGCGATTCCGCCACTCTGGACACTCTTCTCATGCTCGCTGAGTCGGGAAACCCCGGGCTACGAGCCGCATTCGATCGCTGGACCGCAGCTCTCGAACAGGTGCCTCAGTCCAAATCCCTCCCCGACCCCAAGCTATCCTACGCCTATTTCCTCGAGTCTGTGGAGACCCGTGTCGGTCCACAGCGACAGAAATTCGGTGTCTCGCAGACGATCCCTCTATTTGGGAAACTAGGCCTCCGCGGCGAGGTGGCCGTTCAATCTGCGAATACCATGGGGGCACATTTTGAAGCCGCCCGGCGGGATCTGCGTTACCGGATTACGCAGCTCTGGGACGATTACTACTACCTGAGCCGTGCCACTGACATTACACACGAGAACGTGCTCCTTCTGACCAATCTCGAAAGTGTGGCGCTCACTCAATACATTGCCGGAAAGGCGCCTCACTCAGCAGTAATCCGCGCCCAGGTGGAATTGGGACGCCTCGAAGACCGTCTGCGAACACTCCAGGATCAGCGTAGTTCCCTCCTCGCGGCGCTTAATGCCGATCTCAACCGCCCTGAAGGCGCACCGATCGCATGGCCGGACTCGGTCGACACCAGGCCACTCCACCTCTCTCAAACAGAACTCCGCGATCTCCTTCTATTAGAGAATCCCAGGCTTGCAGGCCTTTCATTTACAGAGAAAAGAGAAGAAGCGGCCGTCAAGCTCGCGGGACGGAGTCCCATTCCTGATCTGACGATCGGCGCCGATTACATCGCTACGGATGAAGCTCGCTTCCCCGATGTTCTCGACAGCGGGAAGGACGGAGTCATAGCCAGGGCGACAATCAATGTCCCTCTCTGGTTTGGAAGCTACCGCGCCGAGAAGGCCCAGGCCGAGGCTCGCCTTCGAGCAACACAGAATGAACTCTCTCAGCTCCGGAATCGACTCCTGGCCGATCTGGAACGCATCCACTTCGAACTGCGCGATGCCGAGCGACGGGTTGATCTATATGCCTACACACTTATTCCCAAAGCACGGCAGTCACTTGAGGTAACCACTGACGCCTTTACGACGGCCAAAGCCGATTTTCTCGACCTGATCGATACCCAGAGAACACTGCTCGAATTCGAGCTGGCATACGAACGTGCTTTGGCAGATCGCGCGACCCGACGAGCCCGACTGGAACAGCTTGTCGGGGACCACCTCAAGGGGGAGGAATAAGATAATGCAAATCACACGCAATCCATGGTTCCGGAGACTCGCCCTCGCCGCGGCGCTCCTATTTACCTTTGTGATCGGGCTTTCCCTCCGCGGAGGGGCGCCTGAATCCGAACACTCCGGGCACGCCGCAGGAGAGACTGAGGCCACGGTCTGGACGTGTTCCATGCACCCGCAGATTCAATTGCCGAAACCCGGACAGTGTCCGCTCTGCGGCATGGATCTGATTCCCCTCAAATCGTCAAGTGGTGATGACCTCGGCCCACGCTCGCTCAGACTCTCCCCCGCGGCCCAGAAGATCGCCGAAATCCAGACCACGCCTGTAACGCGGCAATCAGCAGAAATGACCCTGCGCATGGTCGGCAAGCTCGAAGCGGACGAGACACGTGTTCGGGAGATTTCCGCCTGGGTTCCCGGACGGATCGACCGGCTCCATGTCGACTACACCGGTGTTCATGTCCGCTTTGGCGAGAAGCTTTTCGACCTCTACAGCCCGGAGCTCTACTCCGCCCAGGAGGAGCTCCTCCAGGCGATCAGGGCATCGGACGAACTTGCAAAGAGCACCCTCGAGAGCACCCGTCGCTCTGCCGCACGAACCATTCATGCCGTGCGCGAACGCCTTCGGCTCTGGGGTCTAACCGCCGGGCAGATTGAAGAAATCGAGAGAAGAGGTGCCCCCTCGGACCACATCACGATCGTGGCACCGATGAGCGGCGTCGTACTCCACAAAGATGCAGTTGAAGGAACTTATGTTCAGACCGGCACCCATGTCTATTCCATCGCCGACCTTTCCGTACTCTGGCTCAAGCTCGATGTCTATGAATCAGACCTTGCGTGGGTGAAGCTCGGACTGGCAGTCGAGTTCGAGACGGATACATATCGTGGCGAGAAATTCAAGGGAACGGTTGCCTTCATCGACCCCATGCTGAACGAGCAATCGCGGAGCATCAAGGTCCGCGTCAATGTTAAGAATCCGGCCGGCCGTCTCATGCCGGGCATGTTCGCCCGAGCCGTAGTCCACGCCACGATCACCGGTGAGGGAGAGAAGCTACCCCTCGTTATTCCCGCTTCCGCACCCCTCGTAACAGGTACACGAGCTGTTGTCTACGTCGAGGATCCCGACCAGCCCGGGCTGTTTCAAGGCCGCGAAATCGTGCTCGGACCGCGGGCAGGAGAGTTCTTCGTCGTCCGTGAAGGCCTTCAGGAAGGCGAGCGCGTTGTTACCAATGGCAGCTTCAAGATCGACAGCGCCCTGCAGATCCTCGCCAAGAAGAGCATGATGAGCCCCGAGGGAGGCGCGCCCGTTCCGGGCCACAACCATGGTTCCAGTTCCTCGGAGGCCACAGCTGAAGCTCAACAGCAGGTAAAGGAGATCGCCGGAATTCCAGAGGAATTCCGCATCCAGCTGGACGACGTTATCGCACTTTATCTCAAGGTCAGCACCGCACTGAGCCATGATGATCTCGACCAGGCGAAAGCGGCGGCGGCGGACATTCGGCCGGCTCTTCTCGCTGTCGACCACGGCCTCTTGCCCGGCCCAGGCCATGCCCCATGGGGGAAGGTACAGACAGAGATAACTTCGGCGTCCGAAGCCGTCGCTGCAGCCGCCGACATCAAGAACGCGCGACACCTGTTCTCCGACCTCTCATCGCGAATGATCGACGCCATTCGTACCTTTCGCGCATCGGGTCGAATCCCCATTTTAGTCTACCACTGTCCCATGGCCATGGGTGGAGCGGGCGCCGACTGGCTCCAGTCCACAGTCGGAACCGAGAACCCATACTACGGATCACAAATGCTCAAATGCGGCTCTCAAACAGAGACGCTCATAGCGGGTCCTCGTGCTGAGAGTACCGGCGCGGACCACACCAACCACTAGGAGCCGCGACCATGGACAAGCCTGCAAACATTCTCGACTATCTGATTCAATTCTGCTTGCAGCGGAAGCTCATTGTAATCCTCCTCGTTTTTATGACGATCGGCTGGGGACTTATGGTCGCCCCTTTCGACTGGGAACTGGGAGGTGCTCCTCGCGATCCGGTCCCTGTTGATGCCATCCCTGATATCGGCGAGAATCAGCAGATCGTCTTCACTCGCTGGGAAGGGCGCTCACCCCAGGATGTAGAAGACCAGATCAGTTACCCTATGACAGTGTCCCTCCTCGGCATCCCGGGAATCAAGACCATCCGCAGCTTCTCGATGTTCGGTTTCTCGAGCATCTATGTGATCTTTGAAGAAGACATCGAGTTCTACTGGTCGCGCTCCCGTATTCTCGAGAAACTCAACAGTCTACCGGCAAACACACTTCCTCCTGGTGTCCGGCCGGCGCTCGGCCCGGACGCTACCGCCCTCGGTCAGATCTTCTGGTACACACTGGAAGGACGAGACCCTGAGGGGAACCCTACCGGTGGCTGGGACTTGCATGAACTCCGAAGTATTCAGGATTGGTACGTTCGCTACGCCTTGATGTCCGCCAAAGGGGTAAGTGAAGTCGCATCGATCGGGGGCTTTGTTCAAGAGTACCAGGTCGATGTCGATCCCGACGCCATGCGCGCCTACAACGTAACGCTTGAAGAAGTATTCTCAGCCGTTCGGATGTCCAACCTCGACGTCGGCGCCCGCACAATCGAGCTGAACAATGTGGAGTACATTATCCGCGGCATCGGCTTTGTGAAAAGCCTGGAAGATATCGAAAGCTCCGTCATCAAAGCTCACGAGAACACGCCCGTGTTCGTGCGAAACGTAGCTAGCGTGACTCTTGGACCCGCACTTCGCCGCGGCGTGCTCGACAAGGCGGGAGCTGAGGCCGTAGGTGGGGTAGTTGTTGTCCGTTACGGCGAAAACCCACTGAGTACAATCAAGGCGGTGCAGGAGAAGATCGCTGAAATCGGCCCCGGGCTTCCAACCAAGATTCTGGACGATGGCACTGTCAGCCAGGTCACCGTCGTGCCCTTCTACGACCGAACCGAGCTCATCCACGAAACCCTGGGAACGCTGAACACCGCCCTCATCGAAGAAATTCTCGTCACTATTATCGTGGTTCTCGTTATGGTAATGCATCTCAGAAGTTCTATTCTTATCGCAGGGCTTCTCCCCCTTGCTGTCCTCATGTGCTTTATTGCCATGCGTGTCTTCCACGTCGACGCCAATATTGTCGCACTATCCGGCATCGCGATCGCGATCGGCACTATGGTCGATATGGGAATCGTCATAATAGAGAACATCCTCAAGCACCTTGACGAGGCTGAACCGGACGAACCTCCGAGTAACGTCATCTTCCGAGCCGCCAGCGAAGTCGGTGGCGCCGTTCTTACAGCCGTTGCCACCACGGTAGTCAGCTTCCTTCCTGTCTTTACCATGACCGGCCCCGAAGGGAAGCTATTCCGCCCTCTTGCATTTACGAAGACATTCGCGATTGTCGCCGCTGTCCTCGTTGCGGTTCTCGTAATTCCGCCATTGGCTCAGATGCTTTTCACGAGCCGCATTCGAGGCCGTCTCCTCCGCATCTTTCTGAATTCCGCTCTCGTGCTTCTCGGCCTCGTCACCGCGCTTGGCGTGAGCTGGTGGGCAGGCGGTATCATTGCCCTCATTGGAGGCTACCACCTCCTCGAGAAACGTGTCCCGGAACGCCAACGGCTCAAGGTGGGGTTGTATGTGAACTGGGTGGCCATCATTTCGGTTCTTCTCTACCTGACCTCGCACTGGCTTCCCCTTGGGCCTGATAAGGGAATCGTCAGAAATACGATCTTTGTGACCGGCCTCATCGGAGGCCTTCTGACTGCCCTTCTCCTGTTCCAGCGGGCCTACGGCCGAATCCTGGCGTGGGGCCTCGCACATAAACTTCTCGCGCTTTCTGTGCCCGCCCTGATCGCTGTTATAGGTGCAATGGTCTGGCTGGGCTTCGACACGGTATTCGGGTGGGTGCCTCAGCCGGTCCGAATGTTCAGTCCGGTCTCCGCTGTGGCCCATGCGTTTCCAGGACTCGGCCGGGAATTCATGCCACCCCTCGACGAAGGGTCGTACCTGTTCATGCCGACAACGATGCCTCACGCGTCGATTGGCGAGGCATATGATGTCCTAAGCAAACAGGACATGGCCATTCAGGCTATTCCTGAAGTAGAAACTGCCGTCGGTAAAATCGGCCGTGTAGAGTCGCCCCTCGACCCAGCCCCGATCTCGATGATCGAGACTGTGATCAATTACAAGTCAGAGTATTTGGACGATGAGTCCGGACATCGACTTCGCTTCAAGTACAGTTCCAGGGAGGATGATCTCTTTCGAGACGTGAACGGCGATCCGATCCCTGCTCCCGACGGCGAACCTTACATGGTTCGCGGAACTTTCGAGCGGGACGAAACCGGGTCCCTCGTCCCCGACAACCGCGGAAAACCGTTCCGCCTCTGGCGACCGGAACTAAGCCCGGACCTCAATGACGGACGTGACAGGTGGGCCGGTGTTCAGGGCACCGATGATATCTGGGATGCCATCATTGACGCCGCCAAAATACCGGGCACTACGAGCGCCCCAAGGCTCCAGCCCATCGCGGCGCGTATCGTGATGCTTCAAAGCGGCATGCGGGCACCCATGGGCATCAAAGTCAAAGGACCGGATCTCGAAACCATCGAAGTTTTCGGGCTCGCACTCGAACGCGAGCTCAAGAGCATTCCGTCCATTGAAGCCAGTGCGGTCATTGCGGATCGAATCGTCGGAAAACCGTATCTCGAGATCCACATCGACCGAGAGGCGATCGGACGCTACGGCATTCATCTCGGGACCGTCCAGAACGTTATCGAAGTCGCCGTGGGAGGCAAGCCCATTACCCGAACGGTGGAAGGACGCGAGCGCTACCCTGTCCGGGTTCGCTACCTGAGAGAGCTTCGAGACAATATGGATTCGTTGATGCGTATCCTCGTCGCTGCACCGGATGGAACCCAGATTCCCCTGGCGCAGCTTGCGGAGATCCGTTATGTCCGTGGCCCCCAGGTCATCAAGAGCGAAGATACTTTTCTTGTCGGGTATATTATCTTCGACAAGAAGCCCGGCTTCGCCGAAGTGGACGTCGTCGAACAAGCTGGTGCGTATCTGGATCAGAGGATCGCTTCCGGCGACCTCGTTGTACCGGCAGGAGTGAACTACACGTTTACGGGAAGTTACGAGAATCAGATTCGCGCCCAGAAGAAGCTGTCCGTGATTCTTCCGCTCGCGCTCTCCGTTGTCTTTCTCATCCTATATTTCCAGTTTAACTCCGTTATTACCACGGCGCTCATTTTCTCCGGCATTGCCGTCGCCTGGGGAGGGGGCTTTGTCATGATCTGGCTTTATGGACAGCCATGGTTTCTCGACTTCAGTGTGTTCGGCACTTCCATGCAGCAACTCTTCCAGGTTCATCCTCTCAACCTGAGTGTCGCCGTCTGGGTCGGCTTTCTGGCCTTGTTCGGGATTGCCACTGACGACGGCGTGATTATGGGAACCTACCTGGACCAGACTTTTCAAAAGAACTCTCCCAGGACCGTGAAGGCCATTCGCGCGGCCACTCTCGAGGCGGGGCGTCGAAGGATTCGTCCCTGTCTCATGACGGTAGCAACGACGATACTGGCACTTATTCCGGTGCTTACCTCAACCGGACGGGGATCGGACATCATGGTACCGATGGCCATCCCTTCGTTCGGTGGAATGGCATTCGTCGTACTGACTACTTTCACGGTTCCGATTCTCTATGCCGCGGCAGCGGAATGGAAACTCGCCCTCGGTCACATGCCGGGAACATCGGTGAAGGAATGATGGCCGGCGCGTCTTACACCTGCCCGATGCACCCTGAAGTCGTTCAGGGCGGGCCGGGAAACTGTCCTGTCTGCGGGATGGCGCTCGAGCGTAGTGACGTCAGCGCCGAACCGGATGACGATACCGAACTTCGCGACATGTCAAAGCGCTTCTGGTTCGCCGCCATTCTCACCGTCCCCCTTATGTTTATCGCTATGGGCGATCTCCTACCCGGCGAACCTGTTTCCCGCTTACTCTCACACCGGTGGCGGGCCATTCTTGAGCTCGCACTCGCTACGCCCATCTGCCTCTGGTCCGCGTGGCCGTTCTACAAACGCGCCGTCCAATCCGTGAAAAATCGCAGCCTTAACATGTTCACGTTGATCGGCCTCGGTGTCGGCGTCGCTTACCTTTACAGTCTCATCGCCACCATCTTCCCAGGTCTCTTTCCGGCATCTTTCCGCGGCCCCTCCGGGCAGGTGGCGGTCTATTTCGAAGCCGCCGGCGTCATTGTCACGCTTATTCTCCTCGGTCAGATTCTGGAGCTCCGCGCCAGGTCCCAGACCGGTATGGCGATCAAGGCCCTCCTGGACCTCGCGGCCAAATCAGCCCGGCGTGTCGAAGAAGATGGATCCGAGCATGACATCCCGCTCGAAGCCGTCCAGGTCGGCGATCAGCTCCGTGTCCGGCCCGGAGAGAAAATTCCGGTAGATGGTGTTGTGATTGAGGGGGGAAGCTCTGTGGACGAGTCCATGGTCAGCGGAGAGCCCCTCCCCGTGGTGAAAAATCGTGGTGACCCGCTCATCGGGGCCACGATTAATACTACTGGCACGCTTCTTATGCGGGCCGAGCGAATCGGCTCGGAAACGCTTCTGGCACGAATCGTCAAGATGGTCTCTGAAGCTCAGCGAAGCCGCGCGCCGATCCAGAAACTGGCGGATGTCGTTGCGGGTTACTTCGTCCCCATAGTCATCCTGATCGCGGCGACGACTTTTGTAGCCTGGAGCCTCATAGGACCAGAGCCCCGAATGGCACATGCCCTCATCAACGCCGTCGCTGTTCTCATCATTGCCTGCCCGTGTGCTCTCGGCCTTGCCACTCCCATGTCGATCATGGTCGCTACCGGCAAGGCGGCGTCACTGGGAGTTCTTTTCAAGAATGCCGAATCGATCGAGACGCTTCGCAAAGTTGACACTCTTGTGGTCGACAAGACCGGCACACTTACCGAGGGGAAGCCGGCACTGGTCACTCTCACACCGGTCTCTCCGACTTCTGAAAGCGAACTCCTGCGGCTCGCATCAAGTCTTGAGCGTACCAGTGAGCATCCGCTTGCCGACGCGATACTTCGAGGCGCGAGTGAACGCGATGTCTTTCCGGCACCGGTCGAAGACTTTGAATCGGTCACCGGAATGGGCGTTCGTGGCCGTGTAGAAGGCCGGGCGGTGGCTGTCGGGAACATCCGCCTCATGGACAACATGGGTATCGATACGACACCGCTTGCCGACTCCGCAGAGGCCCGTCGTTCTGACGCTCAGACTGTCATGTTTGTTGCGGTCGACGGCAGTCTCGCCGGGATTCTGGGTGTGGCCGACCCGATCAAATCCACCACGGCTGAGGCAATTCAGGCTCTCCGTGGCCAGCACCTCCGGATCGTCATGTTGACCGGAGACAATCAGACTACCGCGGATGCCGTCGCCAGGCGCCTCGCGATCGATTCCGTCGTCGCCGGGGTTCTCCCCGAGCACAAGGCTGATATCATCAAGGAGATGAAACGAGAGGGCCACATCGTAGCCATGGCAGGCGACGGTATCAACGATGCGCCCGCTCTGGCGCTGGCCGACGTCGGGATCGCCATGGGCACCGGAACCGATGTTGCCATCGAGAGCGCCGGTGTTACGCTTGTAAAGGGCGACCTTCGAGGCATCGTCCGTGCGCGGCGTCTGAGTCAACAGACAATGGCCAACATCAAACAGAATCTTTTTTTCGCCTTTATTTATAATGCCCTCGGCGTGCCTGTCGCCGCCGGTGTTCTGTATCCCTTGTTCGGAGTTCTTTTGAGTCCGATCCTCGCAGCGGCTGCGATGAGCTTCAGCTCGGTTTCCGTGATTGGGAATTCGCTACGATTACGCCGCGCCAAAATCTAAAATTAGGGACCCCGAACAGGAGAGAGTCGAGGCCTCCCCCCGGATCGTCGTAGGACTAAAGATGATTCCGGAGAACCAGGTTCTCCGGAATCGGAGCTGGATTGGACTCGTCCGCTAACGACACGAGGCAAGTTGCTGTGGTATTGTGGAATGAAATGTGGATCGCGAGTCTGGCCACTCTACTCACTCCGACTGTCCCAGAATGCTGGAGAATATTCTTGCACGACGAAGTATTTTCTTCACTGGTCGGATTCCCAAGGGGCGGGGGTCCTGAGTTTATGGGCGTTGCGTAGTGGCATAGATTTTGCGTTCTTCGTGCCACGTAGAACTAGGTGGTTTTGAAATGCTATATACCTCGAGAGGAGGAACGATAAGATGAATTGGAATAGGCCGATTGGTTGTGGTGTCCGCTCACTTCTCGCCATAGTCATACTGGCGGCTCCCGTTTGGGCTCAGCACGGTGGAGACGACGGCGGTCACATGGATAATGACGGCCATGGCACTAGTAACATGATGGACCATATGGGTCAGATGCATTCCGGAGAAATGATGGAGCAGATGTCCATGATGATGGACCACATGACTCAGATGGTGGAGGAAATGCACGGTTTTCATGAGCAGATCGCCTCTTCCTGGTCTGAAGAAATGATGATGGATGGAGATCACTCCATGCCTGCCATGATGGAGATTTCGGAAGAGATGCAGAGCATGGAGCCACACATGGAGCAGATGCTTGAGCATCTGCAAGGCTGGATTGACCAGGTTCCCGAGCACGACATGAATGATATGTCCGACCCGATGAATGAGCTGATTTCGCACATGAACGCGATGATCGAGGCGGGACGAAATGTAATGGGCTCCATCGGGACCATGACAAGCACACACTCAACGAGTACGAATGAGGCCGATCATTCGGCTATGGGTCATTAGGATTGCGAGATCCTAGAATGCCAAACCGATTACCAGCCCTATGGCGTGTTGCCTCTGCCGGAAGAGGCTATTCTGTGATTCTCGCGATTCTCGCCGCGTCGCTTTTTCCAGCGGGGGCGGCAGCAAACCGCATTTCGTCGGTTTCGCAGACAATCCGATGGCTACAGCTGGATGATGGGGCTTACTGGATCAGCTATACCAGTGTTGGATTCCGAACAGAGCCGTGGAGTCTCCGTACAGGAACGAGCTTCCTGTCATGGAACGCCGGTACTTCCCAGAATGCGTCGCCTTCCCGGTCGGGCGTGGGTTCATTTTACGCCACGCTCGGGCGACGGATCTTGGGAGCACCGCCCGGGCGGACCGGTAGCAGAAGTGCCGTTTGGGTTCGGGGGAGGGGAAAGATATCGTTAAGAGACGATCCTTCCGTGCTCGGATCGGGGAGAACTGACTGGGGCGCTTCAGTTCTCGCCCAGCAGGGTTTTGGGCGAGCATTGGTCCATGCCGAGGTTGGTTATCTGGATCTCGGTGAGCCGGAAAATGTGACCTACAATGGGCTCGCGATGGGTGCTCTGACCGTAAGCTACCGCCCCACGTGGATGCCCGGCTACCTGACCACCGGCCTGCTCGGGTCTTCCTCTTCACAGGAGGGGGATCCAGGATATGCTGAACTTTCGTTTGGTGGCGGGTTTCCAATTTCACACACTCTATCGATGACTCTTCTCGCCTCCACGGGATTGACAAGCGTCAGTCCCAATGAGGGAGCGGCACTACAGTTGGCATGGCGACCCTAGAATGTCGATATTGTCGGCATAGGATTATAACCAAGAATCGCCAATCATCGAATTGACTGAACTGTTTCTCTATGCCGATCCACCACTTCCCAGGAATGACCGAATTGCCATAATTCGGTAGGAGCATGGCGACAACACAGTAGATATCCGCGTGGGAGGACTTCCGGTATATCCTTATCTTTCCAGCATACTGCAACCGCCGAAAGCTTCTCCCAGACGGGCGAGGGGGCTCACCCACCCTAATCCATGCTTCCCAACATCTCCACACGCGAAATCCCGTGGCGGTATATTTCTTGCTTTCCTTGACTATCGGATCAATTGCTCTGCAGAAACAAGGAATATTGGTGAATATTCTACCCTGCGCGTAGAATATTCTACAGCGCGGGTGCCGGCTCAATGAAGTTGCGGTTGCAACGATATCCGTTGGCGCCTGGATCGTACTGGAGAGAACAGGATGAATACCGTACTTCTCGTCGATGACGATAACAGTCTGCGCGGGGTTATTTCCTTCGCTTTGCAAGCTGAAGGATACAAGGTCCTAGAGGCGACGAACGGGGAAGAGGCCCTTGAGGTCATTCGTGGTTCGCGCGTGAATTTAGTGATCACAGATCTAAAGATGCCTCGCATGGACGGGATCTCCCTGCTCCGTGCAATCCGGGAAGAGGGGATCGATATCCCCATTATCGTACTGACTGCGTTTGGAACGATCGAGAGGGCAGTGGAAGCGATGAAGCTCGGAGCGTTCAACTACCTCACAAAGCCGTACAACAGGGATGAACTTCGCATCGTCGTACATAACGCCCTCGAACAGGAAAAAATCCGCGAGGAAAACAGGTGCCTCAAGCAAAGGCTCCATGATTGGGAAGGAAAGATTCCGCTGGTCTATGCCTCTAAGCCGATGGAGGAGCTGGTCGACACAATTAGGCAGATCGGTCCTACGGATGCGACCGTTCTGATCACCGGAGAGAGCGGGACGGGTAAGGAACTCGTAGCTCGAGGCCTCCACGAGATGTCCCGGCGACGGGAAAAGCGCCTCGTTGTAGTCAATTGCGGAGCGATTCCCCGGGATTTGATCGAATCGGAACTATTTGGTTTTGCGAAGGGTGCGTTTACCGGGGCGATTCGTGACAAGCGAGGCAGGTTTATTAGCGCCTCAGGAGGAACACTTTTCCTCGACGAAATCGGCGAATTGCCGCCAGACCTTCAGACGAAATTGCTCCGTGTTTTGGAAACCGGTGAAGTTGACGTGCTGGGGACCGAACGGCCCGTCAACGTTGATATCCGCTTCGTCGCCGCCACTAATGCTAATCTGCAGGAAGCCATTCAAGAAGGTAGATTCCGAGAAGACCTCTATTATCGGCTGAAGGTGATTCCAATCCACATCCCTCCCCTTCGGAGCCGGCGGGACGACATTCCTGCCCTGTGGGAACATTTCGTAAAAGTATACGGCGACGGGGAGAAAATCCGAACGGAATTGCCTCTGATAAAGAAACTGATGTCCCTTCCCTGGAGAGGAAATGTTCGTGAGCTTGCCAATCTATGTCACCGTATGATCCTTCTTCGGCATGGCAATGCTCTTACCCTAAAGGACGCCCCCCCCGAAATCCAATCTGCACCATTGCAGGCGGAAGATGTATACTTGGCAAAGATCGTGCGGGAGCTGCCCGAGCACTCGCTTCCTCTGTGGGAACTTGAGTGCGAAATAATAAAGAAAGCACTTGCCATGTTCGACGGAAACAAGTCCAAGACGGCCCAGTATCTCAGTATTCCCCGGCATGTGTTGATCTACCGAATCCAGAAATATTCGTTGGACATGGAGGATTCTCGTACCGACTAGGCCCTGGCGTGTCGATGCGTGAGGCATCGTCGGATCAGTGCTCCATTGGCGGGATGATAACCTCCACATGTCGTGGGCCCGTTGAACTTACGACCTCTAAACCGAGAGTCTCCCCAGGACGCGTGGATAGAAGACGCAATAGAAGATCCATCGGCTTTCTGGTTGGAAGACCATCAACAGCAACAATAATGTCACCGTCAAGGATATAGTCTCGGTCGTTCAAATAGATATGTCGCTGTCCCAGCTTTAATCCGGCCTTATGCGCGGCCCCTCCCTCGTCGATTTCCTGAACAAGGATTCCGGTCTTCACGGGGAGATCAAAAAGGGCCGCTAGGTCTGCAGTTACCTCGATCCCGCCGAAACCGAGTTGGGGGCGAAAAGCATGTCCCATCCGTTCAAGGTCGGGGATCGCTCGAACAGCGATGTCGATCGGAAGAGCAAACCCGACTGACTCCCCCCCGGATACCTTAGCGGTGATGAGGCCGACCACCTGTCCATCCGAATCAACGAGAGCACCACCGCTCTGGCCGGGGTTTACAGGCGCGTCAAACTGGATAAAGCTTGGACCTAGTTCTAACCCCAGAACCTCGCGGTCAAGGCCACTGACAATGCCGGATGTTACAGAATGGTCGAGTCCGAACGGACTCCCAATCGCAAGCACCTTCTGGCCTACTTTCATATTGTGGGTCGCCGCAAGTCGAGCCGGTGGAAGGGTGTCGGAGGAAACCGGAACGCGCAGGAGTGCCAAGTCAAGGCCGGGGGCGGTTCCGATCAGCGTCGCGTCCACACGGCGACCATCCTGCAAAACTACTTCCAGGCTCCACGCCTGTTCCAGAACGTGAAAATTGGTAAGAACCAATCCCGGTTTGATCGCAATGCCGCTACCGCTCGTCCAAATCTCTCGAACTCGATCGTCTCCCCTAGTTTCAACGCCTCGACTCAAAATCAGAACCATCGACTGCGAAACGCTGGCGCAGACCTGGATCGTATTCCTTTCTTCATTGGTGAGTGAAAGCGCAGGGTCGCTAACTCCGAACACTAGAAGCACGCCAAAAAGCCCGTAACACTTCAAAAGAAACCTCCGTTCATGGTCAGGGTCAAGCACTGTTTAAGCCGGAAAACCGGCAGAACTGTTCTTCGGGACAGCTTCTTGTTGGCAGCAGTCGCGCGCCCTCCTCGAGCTACGCTCCTCGTGGCTATCACCTTCCGGAACAAGTGACTGATTGATGTCTAATACACCTGGATGTCGAATGTAATAATATCTGGCGATCCGGCCACGGAGTTCTCGAGCTTCTTCAGGGCCCAAATCTACCCCAACCTCCTCCTATCCTCTTGCATATCAGGTCCGATCACTACACTCTCGGGTTTGTCACAAACGACCAGATCCCATTGCTGCATCTCATTTCTCCTATCAATGGCGAGCCCGGCAAATTCCAGACCCAGACTCAAGGACTCAGCGACCATCGATCGATACATCAATAGAGTCGACATAGTGAGATTCTAACATCGGGCGCAATTCTCCCTACACCATCATGGCGGCTGAATACAACAATTGCCCCGATTGATCGCCGCCAGCACTCAGCATGATTCGAACACTTGGTCGTCGGCCTTCGATTGCATTATGGATAGGGACCAGGATCACTCGCAACCGAGGCCCCTCTCCCGTTACGGCCGGACAACTTCCTTCCAGTGAACATACCCTGTCTTTGGTATGCGTATCCCGGAGGATGGCCACTTACTCCAGCTAGCTTTAGCACATCCTCCTGCCTTATCAATTTCTTGTTTATCGCAGGAGACCTCCGTGAGTGTCATGATTGACTCACAACAACTTCGAGCTGCTATCTCACAATACACATGCTAAGGACGCTATCCTCTCAATAACAGATACTTCAAACGCAAGGACCGGGCCGGGAATCGGAAAACATGTCCGGAACGCTAACCGCATGATCGATAATCCGTTGTGGTCCGCGAAGAATCGGCAACTCGGTTCTTTGGACCCGCAGCAACAATCTCGAACAATAGTCTATGGGCATAAAGGATAGTCTTCGATTCTGCGGTGTTTGTCTTGCCTAAGAACACAATTAGGAACTGTTTCTGGGTCGGGCCTATTGTCAAACACCCGCTATGTTCCGCCCCCCACTTCTTGTACTTGGTTGGGCAACCGGTCGCCAATAACATTGTATCCGCAGTATTCCATGTAGTGCGTACTTGGCTGGTTTCTTGCATGTATTTAGTGGCACAACCCATTGGGCACACCGGGCTCCGGGCATATGCAGCACGAAGAGTCCGATAAGATCAGCTTTTGAGTGCTGGGTCTGGTGTGCCGCTAAGATTCGTTTCTTTCAAAGGGGGTCAGGAGTCAGCCTGTGGTTAGATTATTCTTCAAGTGCGTGAGGGCGAGATGGTTCGAGTTCCTCGCAGCGGTGCTGGTAATTGCTGTCGTCGTTTCGACAGTTATCGTACAGCATTCTCTTGCCATTTCTGCTGAGAACGAGATCCACGATCTGGCTCACAGATTAGGCGATAACATATTGGTTTTGTCCGAGAAAGTGGAGCTTTCTGATTTCTACATGCTGAGATTCGGCGACGATTCTATGCCGGAATCGTACCCCCGGTTGGCACTTTCGTCATCGATCGGTCAACAGATTAAGGGTATGGTTTCCCGCCTTTATGGCAACTGGGAGGTTCAGGGCGTGCCCCTTATCGTCGTTGGACAGAGCGGCATAACTCGTGCGTTTCCGACCGACAAATCATCAGCCGCCGCTTCCGTATGGGGCGACCGGGCAGCGAAGGAGCTGAGCCTGAACCAGGGTGATATCATCACCATCGGAAATGTGAACCTGGAGGTTTCGTTTATTGCCGAAGGACTGACAGATGACATGGACCTCGGAATCTTCACGGAGCTGGAGGTCGCCCAACGCATTTTCGGTCGTCCGGAAACAATAAACGCTATTCACGTGAGCGGCTGTTGGTGCAGCATCGATATTCCTGCTCTCGCCAGGCAAGTGGAGGATGTCCTTCCGGGAACACGGGCGATTGCCGCTGAGGCGATCCTGGCTTCACAGGTACAATCCCAAAAATCGGTCCAAAGGTACTCCAAGGTCCTCGAACTGGTGGCGATTCTCCTGGTGGGTGGAATAATAGCCGCTCTGATCTCTTCGCAGGTGCGAAGACAGGTTCGAGAAATCGGATTGTTCCTTGCCGTCGGAGCTCAACCATTCATCATCACAGGATACTTCATTGTCCTGGCCGCTTTGGTCGGCTTGATCGGCGGCCTGACAGGTTTTCTTCTTGGCTCTCCGATAACAGAGCATCTGGCGTCCCAGCTCGTGGGGCGTCCGCTTGCCGTGTCAAATGGGATTCTACTCCCCTTGGTCGCATCTGCAACTGCAGCAAGCATTGCGGCCTCATTCTTCCCCGCCCACCGCGCCGCCACAGTTGACCCGACAACCGCACTCAGGGAGATTTGACATGTTGGAACTAAACTCTGTCTCGAAAACGTACCCTGGTCGAAACAGACTACCGGTCCGGGCTCTGAACCAGGTTAGTCTCGTCGTAGGCACCGGAGAATTTCTCACTATAGTCGGGCCAAGTGGGAGCGGGAAGAGCACCATGCTGTTTACAGCGGGGGCTATGTTGGAACCCAGTGAGGGGACGGTCAAGCTGGGTGGAGTTGACATTTACAGCATTTCGAAGAGAAAACGCGCGTCTCTCCGGCGACGCCAGATCGGCTTCATATTTCAGACATTCAACCTGATTCCCTACCTAACCTGTGCGGAAAATGTGGCACTACCGGCGGTCCTTGACGGTACTTCGTACCGAGATAGTAGAACGAGAGCATGCGAAATGCTCAATCGGCTGGGCCTTGGAAACAGGATTGGGCACAGACCGAATGAACTAAGTGTGGGTGAGAGACAACGTGTCGCTCTTTGCCGCAGTCTCGTTAACGAACCGGATTTTCTGTTGGCCGACGAGCCTACGGGAAACCTGGATGATGGTTTGGCTCTCGAAGTTATTCAAATGTTTCTGGAACTGAACGATGAAGGCCTGACGATCATCGCAGTAACCCACGATCTTCGCTTTGCCGAGATGAGCCCCCGTATTCTGATGCTCAACGAAGGAGAAGTAAGGAACGACACTGGCAAGAGCGGGTTGGAGATCGTCCGATGAGGGCTTCGCTTTGGCTTGTCTGGCGCGAAATCGTGACGCGAAGACATTCGCTTGCGATTAGCGTAGCCGCGCTATCTGTCGCGGTTGCGCTCTGCTCGGCCACAGAACTCATTTCAAGAGCGAGGGAAGTCGCCGTCGCTTCCAAAATCGCCTTCAAGGGGCCGGCCTTACGTATTATCCCCGCCGGCCTGAACCATATTGACCTCGCCCGATTCGAACTAGGGACAGTGTACCTGGCGGAGGACTCTATCAAAGAACTGAGGCAGGAACTTCTGCCGTGGCTTAGAGCCGCAGAAGGGCGACTCCTCACTATGGCCCCATTGGATGGCAGAATGGCTCCCGCGATCGGAATCGAACCATCTGAAGTTGTTTCGCCATTTAATCTGCTGAAGCGTCTGAAGGTTGTGGAGGTCGCCCTGGGAAGCGAGCTGGCCGAACAGCTCGGGAAACGGGATGGTGATGTAATCCAAGTTATGAATGATGTGTTTCGTATCGCGGGCGTCCTGCCCTCGACGGGCACTCCCGAGGACCTTGCTCTGTTCCTGGATGTCAAGATCCTACGCCAGATTTCCGGAATACCCGGCATTAATGAAATACGCATATTCACAAAACCGGGGATAGCTGCTTTCGAGCCGGCGGAACTCTTGCAAGCCAGGCACAAAGACTTATCGGTAATCATCGCGAAATCCGGAATTGGAACAGATGCTCAAGTATACAGCAGCCTACGACATCACCGGTGGGTATTGTATCTCATTACGGCGACACTCGCCGGTTTATGCGTGCTCCTCTGGTCACATCTGAACTCTTCCGAAAGACGGGTCGAAATTTCGACGATAGTGGCCATTGGCGGGACTTCCTCGACGGTGCTGGTCATGCTTTCGCTCCGATCGGTAATCGTTGGCCTTTTGGGATCGCTTGTCGGTTGTGCGCTGGGGGTCTTGATTGTCCTTCTTCAAGATGTCGAATCTGCATCCAGCATCATTTGGTCGATCGATCTTTTCTTTGCAATTCTCGCGAGCGTTTTGATTCTCAGCATAACCGGGGCGCTGCCGGTATCGGTACTGTCCGCTTTTCGAGAGCATGTTTCGGCACTGCAGGAGCAATAGTGTTTCGCACTCAGTTTATGGTGGGTTTTGAATGCGTAATTCAACAGGTTGGGAGAGTGTTTTGTTTTTTGGCAGTGGCTCTTGAACCGACCCAGATCATCAAGTCCTGAAAAGTCGCATCACCGATCTTTCCTGCTCAGCTCGGAGGTCTCGAAGGATCCTTGAAAATGCTCCCTATGAGCCGCGGGACAAGACGGTGGCGTCCATCGGGGGGACAGACGTTTTCCTTTTTGTATTTCCAATGCGACGCATTCCCCCTCTCGGATTCATCTTGCATGGAAATCGAACGAATCTGCACTTCAAAAACCTGGTTGTCCCTCTCCCGAACGCTTGTGTGGAGACTACGGTATCCGTTTATTTTCGGTCTCGCGATATAGTCCTTGAATCTCCCGACAATTGGCACAAAAGCATCATGGACGGCCCCGAGCGCAAGATAGCACTCGCCCTCCCCGCCAACAACGATTCGGAATCCGAAGAGGTCATGTACCCTTTCCAGACTGAGACCCTTCCGCTTCATCTTGCTCCAGACCCCCGCGGCATGCTTCACGCGGTGTTCCAGGGAATGGACACGGACTCCCCGATCTTTGAGCATCTTCAGAATCTCAGTTTCGATGCTGTCGACCCACTCGCGTCTGGATCTAGCGAAAGCATCTAGATCCCTTCTTAATTCGTGGTACTCCTTACCGGCGATAATGCTGAATGCCGCATCCTCGATTGCATTCTTGAGGTCAAAACTCCCGATACGTTCAGCCGCAACCGCATCCGATCGGAGCGCGCGCTTCGCCGCTTTCAATGCGTTCGGAGCATCCGGTTGAAGTCTTCTGAGCCGCCGCAGCGTCCCCTCCAATACCTCAGAATCACCAGGTATTTCGGAACCGGTGTTTGGAGACGAACCTTGGTTGCCGTGATCCCCCTGGGTGCTTTCCGCACGTATGTTTCGTGGCCCAATTGGCAGTTTCGCACGGCGCTGAGCTGCTAGAAGATCCCGCACCGTCTGCTCAAGGCGCATATTCATCCTTCGGAAGCGTCTGGCCAACCAGCGGATCTCCCAAGCGCCGTCCGGCACCTCAACGGCTTTCCGATATCCGGAACCGACAAGGTGGGTTGACTCAATCAGCTTGTACAGGGGGCGAAGAACAAGAAGGCGAACAGCAATAAGAAGACATATTACTATCGAAAGGGCTGTAACAAGCACATGGACCAGCCAGGACGCCCATTGCCTGGAAGTGGCGGATTTGTACTCAGAAGCGTCCTCATAGACGGCCAGCACGCCCCGTTCGCCGGTGAGAAGATGGGATGATACCGGGAAACGGGCACTCAAGAGATCATCCCCCGGCGGGACAATTCCACTAACATCATTTGATTGGCCGCGTGTTGTAAAGATCAGCTGACCGGAATTGTTCCATAGATCGATCTCGTGGCGAACATAACCCTCCCGAAGATATGCTTCATGAAAGGTGATCATCCCAGCGAGTATCTCTTCCAGTTTCGTTGCTTTATTAATCGTAGCGGCAAGAGGGGCGAGCGACTCTCGCAGTAACAGCTCGCGAGCGATCCGCTGTTGGTCCAGCTCGTGCATTTGCTGGACCGAGGTTACGGACCCCATGACAAAGATGACAACAAGAGACGTTATGATCCCGAGTCGCCACTCAAGGGAGAGTCCCGGGAACAGCTTAGGCTTGAAAGGCATTCATGCTCCCGCTGCGTTCGGATTCCCACGCCGTCAGTTTTATTAATACCGCAACATTCATGCCATCTGAATGTCACTCCCGTGGTTGAGGTTGGGAATTCCCGCCCAGTCTTGATAGCAGGCGCTCTTACCTCAGTTATTCCCTGGCACATAAATTGCGCTTAAGCATCATTGCTGGTGTTTCTGAGGAAAAGTCCGGTTCCATTGGAGAATGTTCTTCGCTGCTGGCTATAATTCTCCAAAGCAACCAGGCTCGGGGCGACGGGGAGCGAAGCGGATTGCCCGCTCCGGTCGCCCGCAGACCTCGCACGATTGGAGGTGAGTCATGGGGTACATCTTGTTGGTTTCTGATGATCCCCGAGTGAGAGAAATCTTTACATTTCTTCTGCAACTGGAAAGTCTGTTCGAGGTTCATGCCCGGGATGAAGAAGGGGCGCTGGCGCATATATCCTGCAGAAAACCGAAACTGATCACTACTGATTCTCAGATGTCGTGTATGGACGAGATGGCGTTGCTGGGACGGGTCATTGGACTCGGGCTCAGAATCCAATGCGTCGTAACCCGCGCATCCAGGAATAATGATCAAGCCCTAAACGACACGAAGCCTGGTGTAGTCAGCCGGCTCGATAAGCCATGTGATCGGGAAGAGCTGAAAGCAAAGATTTCTACAACACTCGCTCTGAAAGAAAAATTGCCTCAATTACCAGTCTCGCAGCGCGACGAGACAGGTCGTATCACCACCCAGAAAGGGGAAGAGTCATGCGACAACTAGTTCACATCGTAGCATTGTTCCTTTTGATCCCATTGATCATCGGCTGCGGCACATCGGTCCAGCCCGGGCAAATGGGTCTCAAAAAGATTGTAATGCGCAAACCCGCCCTTGAAGAGAAAGCTCGCCCGGAGGGATTCTACTTCCAGTGGCCCTGGAACAGTACTGTTATGTATGACGTGACTTGGCAAACCAAGGATGAGACCGTGGAAATCCTATCGGCTGACGATCTCCATGTTCCTACAAGCGTCTCTGTAACATACCGCCCCAAAGTTGAAGAATTGCACAGGCTTGCCACGCAAATCGGCCAGGATTATTTTAACGAGATAATACGCCCTGTGTTTCTAACTCTTGTACGAAGCGCATTCTCTCAATTCAACCACAATGACCTGGCTCGTGAGAGCCCGGCCATTGAGAACAAAATAAGGGAAGGCCTAATAAGCAGGCTTGCGGAAATGCCGGTCGAAATCGATCAGGTAGCGATCACCCATATTGAATTCGATAGGGATGTTACGCGAGCAATCTCGGAAAAGCTCATGATGGAGCAACGGGCGGAACAAAAAGTGTACGAAATCAAGATCGCCGAACAAGATGCTGAGATTGATCGGATACGAGCCCAGGGCATGGGCGACGCTATCCGCATCCAGGCTGAGGGGGAGGCTCAGGCAATCGTGATTAAGGGTCAGGCTCAGGCTACTGCTCAGGGTGCGATTACCGCAACGCTCACAAAGGGCTATCTGCAATACAAGGCTTTTGATGGTAGCTCGACCAGATACTACTTCGTGCCCATCGGCAAGGATGGACTGCCCATCATCGTGGATGCAGGTTCTGCTGAAAGGGAAGTGGACTTCGTTCCTTAGTTTCGTGTATTCCTTCGTCTGGCAGTTCCAGGTCCTCCACGTTGGTCGAGCGGCGACCGGTCGCATAGACCGGCGGGGGAAATGTCTTTGAATAAACCGGAAACATACACGCTTTCGCGGGAGGAATTCAAACAGATGAAGAACAATCTGGCGTGAGCACGAATTCGGATATGTCACTAAGATAACCAGGAGATCATATTCCACAATGAGCCAGGACAAAAAAGAAAACACTGCCGTTGAGCCCGACAGAGAACTCGATACCCGCGGAGAGGTGTGCCCCTTCCCCTGGGTGAAAGCCAAGAAGACCCTGAAGAAGCTCGATGAAGGTCAGGTGCTCCTCATTTTGGGTGACCATGGCCCGGCGATGATCAATATCCCCCATAATTTTGAGGACGAGGGACAGGTGATTCTCAAGGTTGAAAAGACCGGTGAGGTGACTTGGGAAATCCTCGTACGAAAGGTTCGGTGAGAATCCGCCATGATTGACGAAACCATCGCCCCCCTGATTGATATCATGAACCGAATCTCATTCATCGAGACTCTTAGCTGCTGTGGTGGGCACCCCGAGGAGTCTGCTGTGGAGGAGTACGGCTATGCCGTGGCCAACGTAATCTTCGACATCGAGAACGAGTCGGAGAATGCCATTCGTTGGTACAATATGGTGCAGGACATTCTGAGGCTCCGCAAAAATGCGAGCGTCAATCATGAGCATGCGTTTGTCTTTGAGAAGAAGTTTCTTCTGAATGGCGATGGATATCTTTCGTGGCAATGGGAGCTCAAGATTCAGGCGACCGCAACCACGCCGGAAATGTGCCGTGAAGGCCTCGATGAGGGCATCGATTTCCTGATATCCTACTTCCGTGAGGTCTCCGTTTGAGAAGATCATATTGGAGTACCATTGCGGTTGGTGCCGCCATTGGTGGTCTTAACATCGCCCACTACTACGCCACCGGGGGCCTGGCCGGGGTAGAAAAACCCTTCGGCCTCTTCCCGGGCGGCTTTCCGGTCGCTGTCTCTCTTGGGTTCTTAGGGAATGCACTTTCCCCCGACCTTCAGGCCATGATTGTCCTCGGTCTTGGAATAATAATCGGCTCCATGCTGAGCGCTTGTCAGACAGGCGACCTCACGCTCGCTAAGTTTCGAGCCAGGAAGCTCCCCCGAAGCAAGGTGCTCCGAGCAGCCATCGGTGGAATTCTCGTGGGCGCTGGGACGTGGATGGCCCAAGGGTGTCTCATCAAGCATACGCTGAGCGGAGCGCCGGGCCTCATGCTAAGCAGCTTCGCGGCCCTTGCGGGCATCATTGCCGGTATTGCCCTCAGTGCCCGCGCCGACGAGCGGTGGGGGTAGTATGGGTTTTCTCGTTATCTTCATTGTCGGTGTCGGAGTCGGCTACATTGCCCGCCGCTACGGGTTCTGTATTTTTGGCGCGATTGTGGAAGCGTTGACAATCGGTTCGGGGCGTCGTCTTCTTGCCGTCTTCAGCGCTATGCTTCTTTTCGGCATTGTTGTCCGCCTGGGCACCTACCAACACTACGTCGAGTACGCCGGCCTGAGGCACGTCGCCGGGGGGCTACTCCAAGGTGTGGGCTACTACATTGCCGTTGGTTGTCCGCTTAGTCTGCTGGTTCGGACAGGCGAAGGCAGTAAGTTTCACGGTGTGGTTATCATCTCATTCGTTCTGGGAGTAGCTCTCTACGTCGGTATTCTGGGGGGTACGCTGGAGAACACGTTTACGAAGCTGTCATTTACTGGAGCGGTAACCCTGACCGAACTCTGGTAGGGGCAGCCCAAATTCCCACCAGCTTATTTCTGCCTCGCACATCAAATATCAACGCAATTAAGATACGACCTCCTCACCAATAAGCGCCCAAGTAGCAAGACCGCACCCTCCACGCATTGACCCGACTCCGCAAGAGAGATGACCCGATCATCCGACACGATCGACTCATCCATCCCGATGGCACTACGGACCAAAACGTTTTCCCATATTCTTTGACGAACAGTGGCGCCGGCGACAGGTGTCGATGGTGCTTCTCCTCTCCTGGCGGCCTTAAGGGCGCGGCCCCATTGTTCGGCTTTGACAACAGCTCAGAAGCTCACTATAATTCGTTCTGTGGCGAAATGACCACACAAGGAGATTCCGTGCGCGAGTTCGTCGACGTCGCCAAGGCACTATCAGACTCCACCCGTGTCCGCATCTTGATTGCACTCAAGGGACGGGAACTCTGCGTCTGCCAACTTGTCGAACTCGTCGGTCTGGCCGCCTCCACGGTTTCCAAACATATGGCCGTGCTTCGCCACGCCTACCTCGTGGATTTCCGCAAAGAAGGGCGCTGGGCCTACTACCGGCGAGTCGGCCGGGACGCCCCAAAACGGGCACAGGCGGCCCTTCGATGGCTTGACAGCTCCATCGAAATGAAAAAGGGGATGGTCGATGACGCCACGCGCTTGGCGATGATTCTTGAGATACCTGTGGAAGAGCTCTGCAGGACCGAAAAATGAGAGTGCCGTTCGTCCTCATCATCACCCTCTCTGACGACGCCCTTCCGTGGAAACACTCTCTGAAACTCCTCTGAGTGCGGAGGCAGAAGCTGTGGCTATCGAACCGTGCGTTAACAAGAAGCCCCGTGGGCTTGGCTTTTTCGAGCGCTTCCTGACCGTCTGGGTCCTGCTTTGTATTGCCGCGGGCATTCTACTGGGAAAGGTCGCGCCGGAGATCGCCCGGACCCTCGACGGCATGGCGATTACCGTGGACGGAGCACCCGTTGTCTCGATTCCAATCGCCATCTGCCTTTTCTTCATGATGTATCCCATCATGGTTAAGATTGATTTCGCCGAGGTCATCAAGGCGGGGCGAAGTCTTAAACCAGTCGGGCTCACTTTGTTCGTAAACTGGTTCATCAAACCGTTTACCATGTACGCTATCAGCACCTTTTTCCTCGGCGTTCTGTTCCTTGGCTTCATCGGACCCGAGGCCGTCGACATCGTAAAAATGCCACTTGGCCTCGACCTCCCCCTGGGAACCACCTACGGTGCCGGAACCGTAGTCCTCCAGGACGGCATCAGGATGCTCCAGGTTCCGCTCTGGCGAAGTTACCTCGCCGGCTGCATTCTGCTTGGGATTGCGCCATGCACCGCCATGGTTCTCGTTTGGGGGTATCTGGCCCGCGGAAATGACGGCCACTCTCTCGTGATGGTGGCCATCAACTCACTGGCCATGCTCTTTCTCTACGGTCTGCTCGGAGGCCTTCTCCTTGGCATAGGCCAGGTGCCGGTCCCCTGGCAGGCGCTCCTTCTTTCCGTCTCCATTTACGTGGCCCTTCCGCTCGTGGCCGGCTATTTCTCGCGCCGCCTGATTATTTCCACCAAGGGAGAGGAGTGGTTTCGCGATCACTTTCTTCACATACTCACCCCAGTGACCATCGGAGCGCTCCTTCTCACACTTGTTCTTCTTTTTTCCTTCAAGGGCGAAGTTATACTCTCGAATCCGCTCACCATTCTTTGGATTGCCGTGCCTCTCTTCATCCAGACCGTGCTCATTTTCGGCATCACCTATGGGCTGGCCCGCTGGCTCCGCCTCCCCTACCGCGATGCCGCTCCGTCGGCCATGATTGGTGCCTCGAACCACTTTGAGGTCGCCATCGCCGCCTCGGTAATGCTCTTCGGGCTCTCTTCCGGTGCAGCGCTGGCGACCGTGGTCGGTGTCCTGATTGAAGTGCCGGTCATGCTGATGCTCGTCCGCATCTGCATTCGGACGCAGGGTTGGTTCTCTCGGAGAGACCATAGAAGCCGGGCCGCATAACTGCCCCGGATAAGCTGGATTCTGCACTCTTCTCCAATAGAATACATTTGACAATTCTTAGCCATCACTTTAGGATTGCCACCATGAAGTATGTAAGAAGAGACTTGGAGGGCGAACTAAGGCGGGCCGCATCTGCTTTTTCTGCAACGATTTTGACCGGGCCACGGCGGTCCGGGAAAACGACTTTGCTTCAACACTGTTTTCCCGATGCAGCTTATGTCCTTCTTGAAGAACCTGATGTCATCGACAGGGTCCGGAACGATCCCAGAAATTTCCTGGAAGAGCTTCGCCGCCCCGCTATTCTGGACGAGATCCAGAACACACCGGAGCTTCTGAATTATATCCGGGCGGAAATCGATGCTGCGCCCGAGGAGAAGGGAGCCTGGCTTTTAACAGGCTCACAGGAAGCAGCTCTGATGCAAGGCGTATCGGAATCCATGGCCGGCCGCGCGGCCGTTTTCCAGCTTTTGCCATTCTCATACGCCGAAGAACCTGCCGTCTCGCTACTAAAGGGCGGTTTTCCCGAAGTGATTGCCAGACCGTCAACCCGGGATATCTGGTTCCGCTCCTATATTCAAACCTACCTTGAGCGGGATGTCCGTGCAGTGATTGCGATCAAGGACCTGGCTACTTTCCGGCGTTTTTTGGCAGTGCTGGCCACCCGGGTTGGTCAGGTTCTTAACAAGACCGCTCTGGCCGGCCCGCTCGGTCTTTCGGTGCCGACGATTACCGAGTGGCTCAGCGTACTGGAAATCACAGCTCAGATTATTATTGTGCCCCCATTTTACGAGAACTTCGGCAAGCGGATCACCAAGGCACCCAAGATATACTTCGCAGACTCCGGCCTCGCTTCACATCTGCTGGGCATTGAAACGGAGGCGTCGCTCCGCAAGTCACCATTTTTGGGGCCTCTGTTTGAGGGGTTGGTGGCTTCAGAGATCATCAAGCAACAGATTCACCACGGCAAACCGAAAGCTCTGTATCATTTCCGGGACCGTCAGGGGCTTGAGGTCGACTTTATCGTCCCGCGCGGAGAAAACCGACTGACCCTTATCGAGGCCAAGGCAACCAGTACCCCCCGAAGCATCCTTGCCAAATCACTCCGCCAGCTTTTGCCGGCGACTGGGGGATATGAAAATGATGCATTTGTTGTCCATCAGCCGGCCAGGTCAGACACAGTGGCGCCGGCATTGGCCACAAGCGTGCGAGCGGTGCCGTGGACAAAAATGTTTTCCCATATTCTTTGACGAACAGTGGCGGATGGATTGCCAGTATTGAAAAACCCCTTGCGCACGGCAGGAAAAAGACGAACGAGTAAGGAGCCTCCCCCGGCAAATGGACTCGGTTATCAACCAGGAGAGCATCATGAGTGAATCGTCTGTCAAAAAAGAGTGCTTCGTCTGCAAAAAGGGTGAGAACGAGATTCCCCTCGTGAAATTAGAGTACCAAGGCGGGGAACTTAGAATCTGCCCGCAGGACCTCCCTACTCTCATTCATAGTCCTGCCGACCTGACGGGTAAGCTTCCGGGCGCCGAGGATTTTGGTCCGGCAGATACGCATGACTGATCGGAGGAAACTCCAGAAGCAGATCCTGCCCATTGCCCCGGTGACACTTGATCTGAGACGGGGAGAAGACCTGTCTGCCGTTCGTGACATGGCGGATCATATTCTCGAAGCGCTTTCGGACGAGGCCGCAGTCGCCGAATTCGAAGATGAGTTGATCGCGGCTAAGGACCGATTTCCGCTTTCAGTTCATCTCGCCGTAAAAATGGCCCGGTCCAAAAGGCTACTCGTATCACTCGACACGCCGGTCCACGGATCGGTCGTCTTTGCCGCGTACAAAGAACACAACCGAATCCAACGACCGGAAGAACATGAGCATGGCGAGGACTTTCTACGCAGGAAGGTCGACCAGCTTCGATGGCTGTTCGACGGATCCCATTCCACATGGGATCTCACCATGGTGGATGACGGTTGTCCCGAGGGATCGGGACGAATCGCAGAACGAATAATCGAAACGAGCCTCGCCGATGAACCGGTTCGTGTCCTCTTCCTGGAGAACGCGATTCAGGACGGCCACCCGATGGCGGAAGGTCTTACATCAACCGCCGAAAGCAACAAGGGTGGCGCGATCGAGTACGGCATGTGGGAAGCGGCCGGCCGGGAATCTGCCAGGCCCGGCCGCCATGTGATCGCTTTCACAGACGCCGATCTCTCGACTCATCTGGGGCAGCTCGGATTGTTGATCGACGGGATTGTAACGGGGGGTGCCGACGCGGCGATCGGCTCCCGCCGGGAAAAAGCGTCTGTCGTAATCAAGAAGGGAGTCAGGAACACGAGGGGAAAGCTCTTCATCTATTTATGGAAACGGATGCTCCCTATACTCGACCGTGTAGTCGACACTCAGTGCGGCTTCAAGGCGTTTCGCGCGGAAACGATCCGCGAAACTCTCGATGGGATGATCGAGAAAAAATTCGCTTTCGACATCGAGCTACTACTGAAAACGGAACTCCGCCGATCAGATTCGATCACCAAAGTACCGATCGCCTGGATTGACAGCGAGGCAGGTTCGACGACGACCGAACTCAGCCCCTATCTCGGCATGCTGCAGAGCGTGGCTCGGTTTTATAGAAAGTATCTTCCTGCAGATGCCGGAGCGGAGAGTTTCGCCGGCCTGCTCGATGGTTTGACTGAAGAAGAGTGGAACGGGATTGTCGATCGAATTCCCGCTTCGATCGCCGACAGAGATCCTGCTGAATTCGGGCGGTTCGATCAGGTCACTGCCGACGATCTTGCATCGCCGTGAACATCTATCTGGAAACAGGCCGCCTGCTCCTCAGGCGATTGACTCTCGATGACGCCGATCACATTCTCGATCTGGACAGCGACCCGGAGGTGGTCCGATTTACCGGCGGCGGCGTAACGAGCCGCGAAGAAGTGACTGAGAGTCTCTTCCCCCCCGTTTTCGCCTGGTACGAAAAATACGATTCATTCGGCTACTGGGCGGCGATCGAGAAATCGAGCAACCGATTCATCGGCTGGTTCCACTTCCGACCGGACCAGCAAGCCGCCGACATCGAAGACATCGAGCTGGGTTATCGGCTCCGACAGGACGCCTGGGGAAATGGCTATGCCACAGAGGGCTCGCGAGCACTTGTTGAAAAGGGATTTGGCGAACTCGGCGTGAAGCGGGTCTATGCCCATGCTCTGATCGAAAATTTCGCGTCAATCCATGTCATGGAAAAATCGGGACTTCGATATGTGAAGCACTTTACGGAAACACGAATTGACCCGCCGGGCGAAGCGGTGCAGTACGCCCTTGAAATCAGGGACTACGTTCCGCCGGTGGACGCGGGGTAGACCTGCATCCAGGTGCCATGCGGGATGTGAGGTTTCGGTCCGCCCTTTGCAGTTGTCGAACAGCCGCGAAGCAACAATCTTTGACTTCCTCAGGAACTTGGAATGAGCGAAAGTTTGCGCCGAGGACCCCGTGCCGGTAGTCATGTTGCCTAACTCCAAGCCTACTCATCCGCCGACCTGACCGCGCGGCTCCACCTAACGACGCTTATTTGGCGCTCGTCCAGAAAACAGGGCGATGACCATGTACGTGGAGACAAGAGCGGTAGCAGTTCCTATCACGCTGTTTTTTTGTGGGCTCCTCAGCCTTTTCCCGACGTTGGTCAGTGACCTGAATCAGAACTACGCTAAGCCGATCTTTATGAATGGCCGAGTCAACTTGCGGATCCGTGGAGGAGTCCGGGCAACATCCTGCACTTCGGATATGGGTGGCTTGGAAGCATTGAGGATGTGATCCCAGTAGCTCTGGAGCTGTATGGAGCGAAGCGGAATAGCTGTTTCAGTAACTTGGTTATGACTTGAGGAGGTGTTCCGATGTACGTGAGGATTGGAGCGATGACGTTCTTAGGTTGTCTCGTTTTATCGTGCTTTCTCTTCCCTAGCCCAGCATTGGCAGGCGAGCTAGATTGCAGCTATGCTACTCCACTTGTCCTGAACGGACCAAGTCGATCTGCTAGTCCGATGAGCTATCCCGACAACGTCCTTGTCTATGCATGTGCTTGCAGCGGCGGCGGGGGGGACGTGGTCTACTCTCTCACGACTCCGCCCGGCTTAGGCGTGCAAGTGAGGATTTTACTCGCGGGTCCGGATCCCGGCCACGTAGCTAATATTGACCTCATGCTACTTGGATCGTGCGACAAAAACGATTGTGTCGCCAGATCGTGTTCTGGATCTAACAGGGTTGAAATTATCGAAGTTTGCCTCGAACCCAATCGCACCTATTACGTTGTCGTTGACGGGTCTGACATTTACGGTGGTACGGTTATAGCTAGCATTCTTAAGACTTGCCCTAATGGCAATCTACCGATTGCTTCTCGTGTGAAGCAGGGGGTTCATGCGCATGACAGTTCCTGGAGTAAGGTAAAACAGCTGTTCCGTTAACCTAAATTCACTTGAGGAGGATCCCCCTGTGCGCACTCCCATGCTCATTCTCGCTCTAGTAATCGCCACCAGCTTCCACTCGGCCATGGCAAGCACTCAGTTTGGAAAAATCGTACAGCCTGAGATTCGGGCGTGGATTTCACCTGAAGATTTAGCTTACTTTGCTCTTTTTGCCGACTCCACGATGAAAACATGGCCAGCTCCCGGCTATCGAGTGTACTTGGGGGATAGCCTTCTCGTGCAGGGCGCTTACGACTTCGTTTGGTTTAGTGCGACGGGCGCGGACGAGATTCCTTTTGTGAAATACCGGGGGACTCTCGAAGCATGGTTCGAAGTGTCTGTCATTGGCGTAAATAGCGGACCAGTCAGAACCAGTCCGGTTTGGGCCTGGGCGTGCAGCTCAAGCACACGGATAAAAGCCCCCCCCGCGAGGCACTTCCATGAAAACCCAATTATTTGCGATGCATTCGCCTGCTTTGTCGTCGACTTTCCCTGCCCGAATCTGACAGTTGATTGGGATCAGGGCAGTGAAAACTGGATTCCTGATACAGTCGTTACTGTAGTTTATATGAATTACATTAAGGGGGATACTACCTCATTCATCGGCACGAGCAAG
>JALGYY010000004.1 GCA_025782575.1 bacterium | reverse complement strand
CCGCGGGAATCCCCGTCGAATGGGTCGGCTTTGAACCCCGCGAAATTTAGCCGTGGTAAGTGACCAGCCTCGATCGACTCGATCGACCGCCGATCCGCGAAACAGGCCATGAGGGAAGCCCGATAGCAATTAGAACCTTCCAATCACCCCCTGTTCTCTGAAAGACAAGACGGCACACACCGATTAAGAGCGCTGAGCAATGCCAGGTCAGGCTTTAACTATACAACATTTTCTGCGGCTTGGAGGGTCCTTTCCGTTCAGCGCTCTTTTGTCGAGCGAGACCCTCTCTCCTGCCCTCACGCGTGGTTTCCGCTCGATCAGATGGGAAGACAGGAGAGGGAAGCCGCGCCAATCGTGCCGCATTTGCGATAGTATGGGGTAAGTGGGGGAGCGGCCGACAAGTAGAGAGGCGGAATGCCAATACCCGGGAGGCGAGCAGGTTGAAGGCTGTTTGGGATAGAGTCGTTAGTCGTTATCCGTCGCTCAGGCAATTTGCCCAGTTCTGCCTGGTCGGCGGAAGCGGGCTTGTTGTCGACACGATCGTGTACGTAGCCTTGACGGAGCTCAGAGGGACGGATCCGAGGTTGGCTACGATCCCGGCCTTTCTCGTCGCCGTAACATGGAACTTCATGCTGAACCGTCTCTGGACTTTTCGTCAGAAATCGACGGGGCACCTGCTCCCGGCGTACCTCCGGTTCGTGGGGGTTTGTGGCGGAGGATGGCTTGTCCGTTTCCTGATTATTTCCATGCTCCTTCAGATCCCGCTGATGGCTCGTGGGCGAATGCACTATCTCGCCAACTTCGCCGGAATTCTGGTCGCCACACTCTTCAATTTCTTAGGAAGCAAGTACTTCGCGTTTGCACCGGGTAAGCAGGTGAAGTAGTCACAGGAAGCGCGGACAGGGTTGTGGGGTCGGATTCCGGGGACACAATATTGAACTAGCCCGACGGGGCGCGTCTCTATACGTCGTTGAATGCCGTATGATATTTCACCCTGCCGGTTTTTCCGTTCAGCGAACCCGCTTGTAGTTCCATTGCCATGAACACCTCCTCCGGAACTTTGTATTCCGAATCAATCCCGAATCGGGTCGATGGCGAGAATCCGAAGCGTGGATAGTATTCGGGGTGTCCCAAAACAACCGCCGCGGCAAAGCCGTGCTTCCTGCACATTTCGAGGCCGGACGAGACAAGCGCCGAACCGATCCCTTTTCTCTGGTGCTCCCGGACGACGGCCATGGGGCCAAGCCCCATCAACTTGAGATCCGGATACCCCGACAGCGAAACAGGTGAAAACAGGATGTGCCCGACAATCTCCCCATCCATTTCAGCGACAAGCGAGATTACCGGCTCTGCCTCTTCTCGCAAAGTGACAACCAGATTGGCTTCGGCTGGCGTTTCAAAAGCAGATGCGTTAACTGCAAATACGGCTTCCCGATCGTCTTCGATCTCTATTCGAATCAACATTTGACCCCGCCGACAGCCCACAGAAACCCAGCGCTCATCCCACCAGTATATCCGATATTCTTTTTCTAAGCGGTGGAAGCAATTCCTCCTCAAACCAGGGGTTTTTCCGTAGCCAGATATTGTTTCTCGGGCTGGGGTGGGGCAGTGGAACCATCTCTGGCCAATAGTTCGCCCATGATTTTACTAATTCAGTAAGCGATACGCTTGATCTACCGAAGTGGAAGGCCTGTGCGTATTTGCCAAGCACGATAGTCAGCTCCAGATTGGTTAGATGATCGAGTAACTGCCGGCGCCAGGCGGGTTCGCATTCGGGCCGTGGGGGAAGATCCCCGGATCTTCCTGTCCCCGGATAGCAGAAGCCCATCGGTAACAGGGCGACTTGCCCGGGGTCATAAAACACTTCTTTTGAAACGCCCATCCAATCGCGCAAGCGATTCCCACTTGGATCATCGAAAGGGATACCTGACTCATGAACCTTTCTGCCCGGCGCCTGCCCTGCAACCAGAATACGAGCCTTCGGGTGAATCTGGATTGCCGGGCGAGGACCGAGAGGTAGGCGCTCTTCGCATATCGTGCATGCTCTTACATCTTGCAACAATTTCTTAAATGAAGACATTGCCCAATTCTCCACACGGCCAGGTTAATCGCCCTCCGGCACTTCGCGCCACGACACATTGATGTAGGGAGGCCCCGAGCCCCCAGGCTCAAACTGCTGGAACTGCCAGGTGTATTCGCAATCAGTCGAATAATTCGGCTCGCTCGAGAAACGGGCCGCCTTCCAGGTCGAATCGCAATCCTCAAGGCGAAAGGTTATTGTAGCCGCCTCGATCGGTCCCGCCCACGAAGCGCCGGTAGCCAGTGTGTACTCGAAAAACCGCAAGTTACCATCACGGTCGCCGATCGCATGGCCCGCCGGGGCCCTGTATGTATCACCAACGATCTTGGTCTCGCCTGCCTCGAACATGACCTGCTTGATCCACCAGAATCGTCGAGGTCTCTCCGTATCGGAGTCCTCGGCCACGCGCGCGCACTCAGTCGGTTCGCCGTTGACGGTTGAACGGAAGAAATCGAAGGGGCGAGGGCCCGTGTCCCCTTCGAAAGTCTCTGGAAACCCGAGACGAACCGTGCATGCCTCGCCCCGGTTTGTGAGGACGAACAGGCACTCCACCAGGGCGGCACCGCTCCGGTGATTGACCGTGACACTTACATGCTCGGCAATCAGAGAGATACTAGGGTGTTCGTCCAAGAGCTGAATGGTGCCCCCGACACCGGTAATGGCGCCATCGTTTGCAAGCGCCGTTATCGTGATACCAAAAAGAGCGACCACAAGAAAAGATGCCTTCAAACTCGTCCCCTATTTCAGTTAACCCGGGTTAACGACCAAGACCCGTGTGACAACAGTTCCACACAAAACGCAAGTCGCTTGTTCCGCAAACGGACAGCACGCAGATCGGAAACTATGGGGGAGGCTACGGCCGAACCGTAGCCCCAACTGTGAAGTCGAAGCCGGAGAGGTCGATGGCGCCGTCTTCGGCGTCGCCGGTGGGAACGGAGGCACCAAAGTGCAGCGAAATAAGATCGCTTGCTCGCCAGTCGAGGCTTGCGCCCGGCTCGATAATATTCGCCTCGCCCCGTGAAGCGACAGCTCCACCGCCGCCCGCTTTTTCCACGGTCGCTTTGTCGTAGCGGATCACGTCGACGTGGGCGCCGACATCGATCGTTGGCGTGGCGCGATAAGTCACACCGCCGCGCCATGCAATCAGATCGCCCGAGAGATTGGCGAGAATGAGATTCTCGAGAGCGCTTTCTGCTGTGAACTCGGTAGCGCTCCCGAAGAACTTGTGGTCACCTTTCAGGAGAACGCGCACGCGCGTCGCCAGGCGCCAGCGCTCACCATCCCTCGCGATCGACGCCAGCAACTCGACCTCGCTCCCCTCCTGAAAGACTTCCTCCCCCTCGACTTCATCCGTCCCGTACGATCGAAACGTACCGTCCATATTGAACGCGGTCACCGGCCTCTGCGAGATAACTGAGGCCGCCGGAAATATGAAATTCGTTGCCGGGAGCGACCTCACCGAGACCGTTCAGTGCTTCCGGGGCATAGTCGAACGTCCCCTTCAGGGTGGCACCGGCACCGCCACCAGCTGACCACTGATTGTTAAGAGGCCAGGCAACGGCAATATTCCCCGAGAGGTCGAGCCCCTCGCCATATCGGTTTGTTCGGAAGCCCAGAATCTGATTCGAGACGGCGCGCGAAACGATCACCTCGCTCGAATCGAGATCGGTCTGCCCCGTGGGGAGAGACACGCCGCCAGACAATACGACCCTGTCGTTCGGCATCAGATAGTTCAGTCTAAGCCTGGTGTCGACCGCGCCACCGAGTGAGCGATCGGCGCCCCCCTCTACATCGGATGAAACCGCCGCAGTAAATATGCTGAGCCGAAGTCCTTCGCTCACGAGAGGCGTTCGAATGAGCAGGGGGAACGATGTCTGCTTGACGTCGAACTCGCCCTCGTCTGATTCGATTGTCCATGTTCGCCCGGCCACGCCGGCCTGGATCGATAAGGCGTTACCACCAGGACTCGCCGCAGCTGCCTCACCGAATCCGCCGACCGAGCCGGCCAAGAGGACCACGCCGATCAGCGCGGCGAAAAGCGCGCGCCCCCTGCTCCCGTTCTTCCGCCCCGCCAACACCATCAGTTCCTCACCGGCACATGAATATTGATTGTTCCCGTTCCCGGATTGACGGGGGGATAAACGTTTTCCTGAGAACCGGCCACGCCCCCTGACAGCGCCTCGCTGTCACCGAACCCGCCGAGCGCGCTGGTCGTGGCGAGTCGCTCCGCCACCGGCGAACCGGATCGCTCCGTCTTGGTTCCGGCTCCATCTACGGCGGTGAAGAACTCTGCCGTCGCCATGGCGATCTGTTCGCTCGACGTCACACTCCCAAGCGCTTCGAGACGCTCTTTCGCCTCTTCAAAACCGGGGTCGAGCTGCAACGCCTGCTCATACTTGGCATGTGCCTCTACGAAGCGGCCGCGATCCTCCATGTCGACTCCTTCGGAGTACGCAAGGAATGCGGGGAAACTCGTCGTCGGGATCCGGCCGATGGCACGCCGCTCCTCTTTGGTCAGCACGATCCCGATCTGATCGATGATTCCGTATGCGATTTCCTTTTCCAGGCGAAGCACCTCTTCCACGTCGCCCCGGCTCTCCCCCTGCGCCTGGTTCTCGCCCGTTTCATTGTCGAGCACATAATATTGAAGTTGAACCTCGTCGCCAGGCAACATGACGAGCGTACCGGCGATCGATCGTCTCGCGCCGATCATCTTTCCCGCCCGGACCTGCATGGCCGGGTCGAGCGCACCTCCGGCACCACGCTGTACCTCTTTGATCAGAGTCTCCAACTGAAGCCGTTCGACGAGCCGGAGGGATTTCACGTTACTGAGATCGGTGATCAGCATGGCGGCTACCCCTTTTCGGAGCGCCTGATAGGGAGAGGTCGTGTCGGCAATGGTAAAGGTGTACACGGCAAGATAGTTTTCGCGCATTTCGCCCGGCTGCTTCTGTAACTCGACGGCCCGGAGCTGTGCGACTTCGCGTGTAGCCCGCAGAATTCGCGTCCGGACAGCGCCGATCTGCTCGAACGAAAGGCCGTCCATCGAGAGACAGCGCTCATAGTCGCCGAGCGCCCCCAGCCATTCACCGGCTGATTCGTGAGCAATTCCGGAATAAAGTACGGTGGTCGCATCGTCGGGATTCAGGGCGCGCGATCGGTCGAGCGCTTTTCGCGCTTCAGCCGGCCGCCCCAGTTTGAGGCGGGCGCGGCCCAGCTCACGCCAGGCCCAGGCATCGGTCGAGTCCTCGGCAACCGCTACCTTGAGGTGTGGAATGGTCCCTTCCCAGTCTTCCCGCTCCGTGAGGCGACCCACCTCGCCGCGATACGACGATCCGCACCCGGTGAGCAGCAGGGCAAACCCCGCCATCGCAACCAGAGAGAAGACAAGCACCTGCGCCCGATTGTTCCGCATGGATTCCAGCTCCGTTGTGGTAAGCAACATAACGCTAACAGAACACTTTTCGATCCGCAACTGTCTGGAGTTGCCCCCCGATATGTTCGTTGACGATTTTTCTCCGGTTCGATACCATTTAATGGCTGATCATCTCAGCATGGGAGTCCGACTAAATGACCAGAATCCCGATCTTCAATCGAATCAGAAAGCAGGTGTTCGGCATGTTAAGCCTGCCAGGCGTTCCCGCCACCCTTATTATAGTAGCGCTCACCTGCTTCGGTTTCGGTTGCGGGGATAGCGATCCATCCGGGCCGGGCCACACCGACGATGGCTTGGTTATGAGCGTTACCCGAGTGCCGGTTCTCTTCGGACCGCAGGAACCGGCCGAACCTCTCGCCCAGCAAACGTTACGAATTCAAATTTTCGATGTGAGCGATAATCCACAGGTGCGAACGTCCGAACTGATCGATTCTGGTGTCCCACCGATCGTGGACGACACGGCGGTTGGCGAAGTGCCCGAAGGAGGCGTCGCCTTTCTGGACGCGAGCTATCAATTTGATATTGGCAATGAGCCGCGGGATTTCCGCATTCGCATTCGTCATGAAGAGCTCAGGCGACAGGGGACGCGAACGATCGAAAACCTGACGTCGGGCGAAACGAGAAGCGCCGACATTTATCTGACGCCCGATAGTGCAGGCCCCGGGGAGTACGGCATTCAGGTCGTGGAAACGTGGGCCGATCCGGGCGCGCAGGGCCACCTCATTCCGATCGCACTTGTGAACGCCACTGAACTCGGCGGCTTTCAATTCGATCTCGTTTTCGGTGACGGCGCGGTCGACACGTTTAACGACATTGAGGTCGACGCCGACAGCAGGCTTTTTCTCGATGCCGATTCGTCGGCCATCACGCTTATCAGCGACAACCCGATCGAGGGGGAATCCCGCTGGAAAGTGATCGTCTTCAGCGACAATTCAGAGAGGTCGATCGATGCGGGCTATGAGGTGGTTCTTTACCTGAGCGCCGACATCGCTGCCGGCGCGGAAACGGTCGGACTCACGCTGGAAAACGTCGTCCTTTCCGATCCCACGGGGGAATCGATTCAGACCGATTCGCTCGCCATTCAAGGCGCCACGCTCCATATCGGCGAAACGCCTTAGATAAATAAACTGCCCCCAAAACACAACTTTCTAAAATCTGGTAAGATAAGGGGGTAAATCTGGTCAATTCCGTCGGTTTTCACTCAGAATTGGTGTGTAACATGAACCGCTCCCCCGGGCAATCGAACGACTCTCGCGTCCCTGCGTATTTATCCGCTCTGGTTATCGTCCTTCTTGTGGCCGTGGCCTCGCCATCCCTGGCGATCGATCCCCCTGCCGGAGTCGTGCCGATCCAGTTGCCGATTTCGGGTAATGACGATCTGTCGGGCACGCCACAGGTGATCCGGAAAACGGCTGCGCCCAACGCATGGGAAGTACTCGAAAACTTCAATTGTCCCGATGCTTCCTGCCTTTGGGCTTCTCCGTCAGATGTCCAGCGGGAAACTTACACAGGGGACTGCAATTCGTCGGCAAGGACTTTTCTTTCCCGAGAGGTCTCGACCGGTTGGTATGACGGCGCGAACTATCCCCTGGCCGTAGACTCCGTGCTAAACGGTCTCGGTTCACAGCGCGTCGGCTTCGACCTTCAGGGATCCTATACGGCCCCGTGTGACAGCATTGTAGAGTATGCGCGGGTATTTAAGACCTTCGCGCCGGGAGTGCTGACAGCCGCACAGATTTCCGCCAAGTACATGGTCTGGCCGGCGTTCATCGTCCTCAAAGAAGCCACCGACACGGTGCGCGTCCTGTTGCAGGTAAATTACAGCGACGGAGGATCGCCCTCGTCCCGGCTGTCGTTTCATAGAACGCCCACGCTCAGATCGTGGAACGAGATCTCTGTCGCCGATCCGGCGAATCGTGAGATTTCGTCGATCATTCTCGCCGTCGGCGGCCCTTTTACATCAGAAGGCAATCTATATGTCGACGACATCATGACCTACAAGGAAAGCTGCAATCTGTCCGTCTCGAGTATCGATTTCGACGATGTCTTTGTTGGCCACTCGAGCAATGAATCATTCACAATCACCAATACGAGCGAAACTGAAGCGCTGACGCTCAATGTGAATCTGGATTGCGCCCACTACTCCATCATTGCGGGCGGCGGATCGGCACCCCTGGCCCCGGGGGCCTCCCGCCTGGTCACCATCCGCTACGCGCCTACGACCGAAGGACTGCACCTCTGCACTGTTCAGACGGGTAGCGAATTCTGCGGCAGTGTCGCTCTCACCGGCAATGCGGTGCCTCCGCCGCCGCCATCGTGCAGCCTGTCGACGGCGAGCATAGACTACGGCGAAGTGGGCGTAGGCGAATCGCTCGACCGCTCGTTCACCCTCTTCAATACGAGCAACGAAGTCTCCCTGCCGCTCGACGTGAAACTGAACTGCGCCGACTACTCGATCGTTTCGGGGGGTGGGCTGCACACACTCGACGAGGGGGACTCGCTCAAGGTCACCATTCGATACGCGCCGACCTCTCATGGACTTCACCCCTGCACTGTCGAGACGGGAAGCAGCGCGTGCGAAACCATGACCCTGACCGGCGACACCAAGCCGATCTGTGAAATCGACAACTTTGTCAGGGACTTCGGAAGCGTGGAGATCGGCAAAACGAAAGACCTGCAGTTCAAGATCAAGAACGTCGGAGGCAGCCTGCTCCAGGGAACGGTTCCAGCCACATGTGGCCCGTTTACCGTCACCAACTTTAATCGCGATTTCAGCTTCCCGAACGGCGGGGAAAACACATACACCGTACGGTACGCTCCAACAGCAGAGTGTGCTGACAGCTGCGCTCTCTTTGTCAGCGAATATTGCGAAGAGATCGTCCTGAAGGGGACCGGCTTCGGTCTACCGATCTGCACGATCGAACCCCTTTCTCTCGACTTTGGCCGCACCCCGGTCGGCGAGGACAGTGTGCGGACGGTAACGATCACCAACTCCGGCTTCGGAACCGTTGCGGGAACGTTCGGCGGCGGTTGCGGTGACTATACTGTTCTCGAGACAGCTCGCGATTACTCCCTCAAGGCGGGTGAATCGGCCGTCTTCTCGATCCGTTACGCACCCGTGGAAGAAGAGGGAGACACATGCTCGATCGCAACGGGTAGCTCTCTTTGCGATAGTCTTTCGGTATACGGCTACGGCTTCGTTGCTCCTGTCTGCTCCATCTCTACGGCCGAGCTTCTCTTCGGTACGGTCGTACAAGGTGATACTTCCTATGTTGGATTTCGCGTAGAAAATGTCGGCGGCGATACCTTGCGTGGAACCGTCCAGGCCGGTTGCACCGGTTTCTACATACTCGAACCGGAACCACTCTTCTCGCTGGCAGCCGGAGAGTCAGACAGCTTCACCGTCTGCTTCGCCCCGGACACGGCGGGCAACTATTCCTGCGAAATTCAGACAGCAACAGAGTGCGCGCTGATCCTCGCCGAGGGGCTCGCGCTCACCGACACGCTCTGCAACATCCTGCCGTCCTATCATTTCGACTTCGGTGAAGTAGCGGTTGGCTCCACAAAGGACACACTGTTCACCATCCGGAACGACGGCGGACGAACTCTCTCGGGCACACTCGACCGCTCATGCGGGCCATTCTCAATCGCCGGCGATCTGAGCTATTCTCTCGCACCGGGAGAGTCGAAGGAATTCAGCCTGACCTACGCGCCCACACTGGAAGCGACAACGATCTGTCGCATCTTCACCGGGCTTCCGTGTGACAGCCTCGATCTGATCGGCGTGGGTGTCCTCGCTCCGATCTGCACAGTCTCCCCGCCGGCTCTCGATTTCGGACTGGTATCAATCGGCGCGAGCGCCGATCTCATCGTCACGATCGGCAACGACGGGCTCGCCCCGCTTGAAGGGGAGCTGAACGATGGCTGCGGCCCGTTCACTGTGGTCGATATTGATCGGTCATTCATATTGAACAGTGGTGAAACGAAAAACTTCACGATTCGATTTGCACCCTCAGATCTGATCGCCTACTCATGCACACTCTCCACCGGCCTGCTCTGCGACGATCTCTACCTGTCAGGTACCGGGGATGATCCCCCGCTTTGCGCAGTCGCCCCTCTCGCCATCGACTACGGTGCGGTAGCCGTCGGCAGTTCCGCCGCGCAAACAATTACCATCAGCAATGACGGTGGTGGCCTGTTGGAGGGTGAAATCGATACCGGGTGCGGCCCGTTTGTGGTCACGGACATCGACCGCGCCTACAGCCTCGCGAGAGGGGAACAGAAAACGTTCACCGTTCAGTTCGCCCCCGTCGAGGCAACAGCGTTCACCTGCACTCTCTCTACCGGACTCGCCTGCGCTCCTGTTTCGCTATCAGGAACGGGCGAACAGCTCTGCAATCTGGCGCTTCTTTTTCCAGCGGGGGGAGAATTGATCGTCAGCGGTGCCACGGTTTCGATCGAGTGGGATCCGAGTGTCTGCGAAGGAGATGTACGGATCGATCTGCTTCGGGGAGAGTCCCCCTGCGCGACGCTCAGCGAAGGGGCGCCCAATACGGGCAGCTTCGAATGGCTCGTCGGATTGTGTGACACCCCGGGAGAAGACTACGCCATTCGCATCAGCCTGGTCGGCGGCGAGCCGAGCGAAGACACGTCGGGGCCGTTTGCGATCACCGCTGCGCCCGAACTGGAATTGCCGATTACGTCGATCGAGGCCGAAGTCGATCCGCTTATCGCGCCGACGCTCACTCACGAGATTATCATCACCAACAATGGCGCCGTGACACTCACATGGTCGGCGCAGGCGACCGAACCCTGGATCGAACTTCAGAGAGTCGAGGGCGCAGTGCCCCCCGGAGAGTCGGACACCGTTGCCGTTGCTCTCAACCCGGCCGAGCTTCCAGCCGGAGAGCATCTCGGCGGCATCGCGCTCACGACCAATGACCCCGATCGCCCGAACGAATTGCTCGGCGTCTCCCTCTCTGTAATCGAATACCAAAAAGGTGATGTCACGGTGAACGGGCGGCTCGACGTGGTCGACCTCGGCTCATTGATCAGCCATGTACTCGAAGTGACACTGCTCGATCCGGCAATCGTGAACCTCGGCCTCGCCGACACGAACGACGACCTGCTGGTCGACGTAAGTGATGTCGTTCGCCTGGCCCGTATGGTGCTTGAAGGTTTCGTGCCGACAGATGATGTGGCGCGCGGAACGACATCCGCAAGCCTCGCACAGGCGATCACGATCAGAGAGGCGGGCGCCGGCGCAACTGTCGAGATCTCACTGAACGGTCTCGGCGATGTGCGTGCCGGGGTCCTTCAGGTTCAGTGGTCAGAGAGCCCGGCACCTGAAGACCTTCGGGTCAACGCCACCTGTTCCGACTTTGCTCTGATCTCCGAAACGGCCGGCGACGTAACAACACTCCTCTTCTATTCCGTAGAAGGGGCGGACCGGCCGATTGCAAAAAACGTGGGGGCGAACAGGGTCGCCTGCCTCACATGGAACGAGTCGTCGAACAACTATCCCGAATCCGCGAAGGGTGAAGTGGTTCGGAACGGCGCTGACGGATTCACTGCTTACTCGATAGAAGGCTCGACTGATCGACCGGGTGGCCTCGCACAGTCAACTGCCGTTCGCCTGATCGCCCCCCGCCCCAATCCATTTTCGAGTTCAACTGTTCTCTTCTATGAAGTGCGTGGCTCCGGCCCGCTTCGGCTTTCGGTTTACGATGCCGCCGGCCGGTTGATCCGCACGCTGGAAGATCGCGTTCAATCGCCCGGCTCCCACACCGCCGTATGGGACGGCCGGGACGGCGGCGGCCGCGAAGTCCCGAACGGTGTCTACTTCTTCCGCCTCGAAACGGGCGCTGAGGTCTTTACGCGAAAAACGATCGTCCTCAGATAGGCCACCTCCCTCTCCATTCTTCCCTAATACTTCCGTTCGCTTCACGCGCGTTTCGTGTTTCCAGAGTCAGAACGTCAGGATGGGGCATGATCCTCCCCGCGGGAAGCTCGGATACGTATATAATGGAGGGACGAGCTATTTTCCAGACTTGAGGCCTTCCCGATGAGCGATCGAGACTCTCACCACGACGTTGAATCGACGCAGCACCTGCTTGCGCGTGTGCAGGAAGGTGACCGGGAGGCGCTCGAGCGCCTGTATTCACGGTACATCCCGAGGCTTCGCGCCTGGGCGACCGGCCGCATCCCTCCATGGGCGCGTGACATGGGGGACACGGAGGATATTGTCCAGGAAACGGTAATCGCCTCTCTGGGCCGTCTCGAAACATTCGAAATGCGGGGAGATGGTGCGCTTCGAGGGTACATGAGGCAGGCGGTGCTGAACCGGGTACGAAACCTGGTTCGGGATCGCAAAGTACGGCCGCCATCCGCCGAGATTCCGGAGACCGCGGCGACACGCGCCCCTTCGCCGCTGGAGCAGACGATCGGCAGAGAGACCGTCGAATCGTACGAGAGAGCGCTCGAAAAATTGAAAGACGAAGAACGGCAGGCGGTACACCTGCGCGTAGAACTTCGCTGCAGCTACCGGGAGATCGCGGAAGCTCTCTGCAAGCCGTCTGAAGATGCGGCGCGTATGGCCGTTTCGCGTGCCCTTGTGAAGCTCGCAAAGGAGATGGGTCATGAGGCGTGATGGGGATTGGACTCTGAAACTCGCCCGCTCCGTGGCGGACGGTAAGAGTGTCGACTGGGACGCCGAGGAGACGGGCGCTCCCGACGAGGAGAGCCGGCAGGTCGTTCATGGTTTTCGCCTGCTCTCGAAGATTACCGGATTCCACGAGGACCTCATCTCTGAAATAGAGCCTCTTTCCGCGGGCGACAAGTGGGGAGCTCTCGAAATTCTGGAAGCGCTCGCCTCCGGTAGCTACGGGGAGATTTACAGAGCCCGCGATCCCCGGCTCGACCGCGAGGTGGCGCTCAAACTGATCGCCGGCGAGACAACCGAAGATGATGGAACGATCGGGGAAGCGCGTGCGCTGGCAAAGGTCGACCATCCCAATGTAGTAACTGTTCATGGGGCTGATGTTCACGCCGGTCGCGCCGGAATCTGGATGGAGCTCATTCGGGGCCGGACCCTCGACAGTATCGTGAAATCAGATGGCCCGCTCGGAGCAGGAGAGGCGGCGCTCACGGGGATCGATGTCTGTCGCGCGCTTGCGGCCGTGCACGCATCAGGTCTCGTCCATCGGGATGTAAAGGCCCGAAACGTGATGCGCGAAAAAGGGGGGCGGATTGTTCTCATGGACTTCGGCCTGGGCCGCGAGAAACAGGCGGCCGGGGGCGGACGGACTGTAAGCGGCACGCCCCTCTACATGGCGCCTGAAATCCTTGCGGGGGAAGAGGCGACCGTCCAGAGCGATCTGTACGGTGCCGGCATTCTCCTATACCTGCTCGCATCGGGAGCATTTCCGGTAACCGGACGGTCGGCCGGCGAAATACAAAACGCCCACGAATCAGGCCGATCCACTTCGCTTCGGGACGCGAGGCCCGGACTGCCGGAAAGCTTTCTGCGCGTAGTCGAACGGGCCACTGCAAACAAGCCGGGCGAACGGTTCGCGACTGCCGGCGAAATGGAAAAAGCGCTCGCCGATTTTCTCGACAGAGAGAGTGCGGAGAGTTCCGGCTCGCCGGCGATCGCATCTCCTCGGCCGGGAGGCGGACCGCGGCTCTGGTTCGCGTGCGCCATCGCCGGAATAGCGATCGCAGCGGGAGTCTTTTTCCTCCGCTCGGGCTCGCCCGCTTATTCCGTCGAGGCCTCTCTCTATCGGGAAGGTCCCTCAGGTGCGGAACGGCTCCGTTCGGGTTCGGCCGTCTCACCAGGGGACGAGCTCTTTCTTAAGATCCAGGCGTCTTCCGATCTCTACACATATGTCCTCTCCGAAGACGAGAACGGCGCATCGTTCGTGCTGTTCCCGTTGCCCGGATACGAGCTGAAGAACCCCCTTCCCGGCGATCAGTCGCATCAGCTGCCCGGAAATCGTGACGGTGAAGAAATCCATTGGCAAGTGACGAGCGCCGGAGGGCGGGAGCACTTTTTCGTTGTGGCCTGCCCATCCCCGGTAGAGGAAATCGAGCGGGCCATTGCGGGGCTCCCCCGGGCAGAACTCGGACGGCCCGTACGATCCGCCCCCATTTCAGGCGAATCTTTCCGGCGGCTGCGCGGAATCGGCGGGGCGGTTCCCGCATTCCAAAGCACAGGATCCAACTCGCCTGCACCCGGGAGTGTCGGTGACATCGCTGGCAGGCTGGAGCTTCGGTCGGAGGAAGTCCGCGGTGTCTGGATGCGTGAAATCGTCCTCGAGAATCCACAATGATTCGTTCATCAATCTTAACAGCCGCAGTGCTTCTCGTGGCCGCAACACCTCCCTTTGCCGATCAGGCGGCCACGGTCGATTCCATTATTGCGCTCAAGGAACTCTCTCGTTATGAAGATGCGGAATCACTCGCGCGCGCCTATCTCGGTAGCACGGAAGAAACATATGGCAAGCAGTCAACGGAGACAGCCGAGGCGATTCACGTCCTTCTCGATGTGATGCAGAAGTCGGGAAACGTTCACGGCAACGACGCCCTCTCGCTCGGCGAGCGAAGCGTCGCTATTCGCGTGGCGATTCATGGGGCGGATCACCCGGAAGTGGCGCCTGCTTATCACAGGCTCGGCGTCATACGGACGGCTGTCGGGGATAACGAAGGTGCGAAAGCAGACATTCGCCGCGCGATCAAAATCCTCGAGACGGCAAACGATTCTTACGCCTCCGACCTCGCCCGCAGCCTCGGTTATCTGGCGCGACTGCACAGGCTGGATGAGAACTTTCAGGAATCCCAGCGACTCTTTGAAAGGGCGATCTCCATTCAGGATAGCTCTCTTGATCCGGACGACAAGAGCATTGCATCGACACTGTACAGCTACGCGATTCTGCTGCGGCTCATGGGTAACTACGGCGAGGCGGAGAAAGCCTTTCTGCGAACGATCGCCATTCGAGAAAAGGTATACGGCCCCGAACACGATATGGTTGCCCACCCGACGACCAGCCTGGGACACCTCTATCGGATCATGGGGCGTTACGGCGATGCTCGGGAGTTCTACGAACGATCTATCCGCATAATAGAAAGAGTGTTTGGTCCGGACCATGAGCAGCTCACCTATTCTCTCGCCGGCCTCGCCAATGTTCACAAGTTGATCGGTGAGTGTGAGCGGGGAGTCGCTCTCCACAGGAGAATTGTCGCGATTCGGCAAAACAGCCTTGAGACGGATCATCCGAAATTGTTAAGAGGTCTTCGCGATCTTGCCGGAGGTTTGTTGCACTGCAATGACCTTCGGGGTGCGCGGGACATCTATGAAGATCTTCTGGTGCGGCTTCGCAAAGCACGGGGAGAAGATGATCCGGAGATCCCCACAGTACGGGGAAATCTGGGAAGGGCGCTTACCTATCTTGGCGAGTTCGACGAGGCGGAAGCCCATATTTCTTTCGCCGTTGAGTATTACTCCCGGGTCTATGGGCCGGGTCATCTTCATTCGGCTCGCTTCATTCACGACCTGGGAAATCTTGAATTTGAGCGCTCGAATTACTCCGGGGCCGCCGAGCACTACCAGCACGCCTACGACATCTATGTCGATGCGCTTGGCGAGGACCATCCGAACATAACAACTGAACTGTTGGGTCTGGCTTCGGCGCTCGCCTCGACCGGTGATACAAGCAGAGCGATCGAAGCAGCCCTCGCTTCTGAAAGGGTGAGCCGGGAACACCATCGATTGACAGCCCCCAACCTGGCGGAGCGGGAGGCCCTTCGCTATGACAGCCATCGAGATGCCGGCCTCGGAATTGCCATCCCCCTTCTTAACAAAAGCTCGCCCCCCGATCTGGTTGAGAGTATCTGGGACGAAGTCATCCGATCCCGGGGACTTGTGATCGACGAAATCGCATCCCTTCGTGGCAGGATGCCCGGCAGCCGGGAAGTCGTGGTCGACTCGCTCAGAGCCGGTCTCGCCGAGGCGCGCCAGGTACTCGCCGACCTCGTCGTTCGCGGCCGCGGGGACGAGACGATGGAAGAGCACCGTAATCATCTGGAAGAAGCGCGCGCCACGAAAGAGCGCGCAGAGCGAACTCTTTCCATGCACAGCGAGAGGGACGGGGAAGAGATTGCCGCGATGGACCGTGGATACGGCGACGTGGTCGGTGCGATTCCGAATGGCGCCGCACTCGTGGCATTCGACCTTAACGAAAGAGTCGCCGCGGGGTGGCTGCATGACGTTCCCCCGCCGGCCTACACAGCATTCGTGGTAACAGCGACCGACGCCCCTGTGGCGATCCCACTCGGTCCGGCCACGCTCATCGACAGTCTGGTGAGCGCCTGGAGAAACGGGATCGTGGGGGGAGGGGCGCCGGTCGAAAGCGGCGAAATCGATCTTTTCACGCCAGGAAGGGAACTCCGCCGAATGATCTGGGATCCTCTGGCCGAGTCGATCGCCGGTAACGAGACCATTTTAGTCGTCCCCGACGGATCGATCCACCTGGTCGATTTCCACGCTTTGCCCGGTTCATTGCCCGAACACTTTCTGATCGACGAGGGGCTGTCAATTCATCTCCTTTCTGCGGAACGTGACCTCTGTCGACCGAGCTCCGTGCCCCCGGCAAGTGGGCAACCGTGGGGCCTCTTCGCACTCGGCGGTCCCGATTACGAGAGCGCGGCCGGGCAGAGAGAACGCGGCCTGCCTACCGAGGAATTGCTGGTCGCGAGTGCGGCGCCGTTTCGCGGCAAACGGGCGGAGTGCGGCGGGTTCGACGCGATCCGATTCGAGCCCTTACCCGGCGCGGTGAGGGAGTCGCAGCTTGTGTCGAAAATGTGGGGCAGTGCTCACCACACGGGGACGGGCGGCAATTACACGCTGCGAAACGGGCCGGAAGCGACCGAATCATCGTTCAAAACTCATGCGCCGGGAAGCCGAATCATCCACGTGGCAACCCATGCGTTCTTCCTGGGAGGGGAGTGTGCCGCGGTAGCAGAAAACCGTCGGGGAATCGGGGGGGCTGTCGGCGCCCGGGACGATTCTCCCGTAACCGAAAACCCGCTCCTTCTCTGCGGCCTCGCCCTGGCCGGCGCCAATCGCCGAGATACTGCCGGGCCCGATCAGGAGGACGGCATTCTGACGGCCGAAGAAATCGCTGCCCTCGATCTTACCGGCGTGGAGTGGGCGGTTCTCTCCGCCTGCGGAACCGGCCTTGGTCAGATTCGGGCGGGCGAGGGAGTCTTCGGGCTACGAAGAGCATTCGAAATGGCGGGGGTTCGAACGCTTATCCTGAGCCTCTGGCCTGTGGACGACGAGATCACTCTCGAATGGATGCGATCCCTTTACGAGAACCGTCTTGCCGGCCGGAGTACGGTCGAATCCGTCCGCCGCGCAAGCCTCGCCCTCCTGGAACGCCGCCGCGCTCTCGGACTTTCAACCCACCCCGGCTACTGGGCCGGTTTCGTCGCCACCGGAGACCGCCGCTGACGGCCGCCCGCAGCCTTCACTGGCTGCACACTTTATCCATTCCCGCTTCTTTCTGTTCGGTTCCTCCCTTTTTCGTGTTTTGGCTGATAGAAGACCAGAATGCGCGTTTCTCTTGGAGGATCGGACTATGTACAAGCGTACGATTATCACTATTCTCGTTCTTATCGGGTTTCTTGCAATCCCGGCGGCGCTCCTCGCTGATTTTGCGATCACAGCAACCACCGACACGACAGAAACGGCTCGCTGCGCCGTCTGGAACGAATCCCGGCAGGAGTATTTTGCCGTCTACAGGCAGGTGGCGGCACCGATCGGAATTGCGTTCTACGAAGGCGTCAGGCTTGATCGCTGGGGAAACGCGATCGCTCCGCCAGTTGTCCTCCCTCTCGGTTTCCAGCATGGCGATCCGAGTATTGTTCACAACCCGACTCAGGATGAGTACCTGCTCGTTGCCGTGAACGGCGGCGCAATCGGAACGCAGGGAATCGATGCGGTTCTGATCGATGCTGACGGAGGGTGGCTGAACACCATATCCGCCATAGCGGGTGAACCCTATGACAGGGGGAACGGTCCGGGCGGTCCGGTGGTTGAGTACAACTCGATTGCGGACGAGTATCTCGTCATGGCGGCGATGGACACCGGCTCGTCGAGCGGGCTCCGCGACATCTACGCGCAGCGTGTCAGCAGCGCCGGATTCGGGATCGGCTCGACTATCAATGTGACGAACGGCCCGTTCACCCAGCTCAGCCGACCCGGCCTTGCCTATGCCCCCGTTTCGAGCGTCGAAACACCCACAGGGCGTTACCTGTTTGCTTTTGACTTGGGAGGCTCCGGATGGGCAATCATGCTCGGCTCCGACGCTAACCCGATCGCCACTCTCTGGAACTGCGGAGTGGGGGTTCCGTTCGAAGCGACTGTGCCTGTCGACTGGGGTACACAGTCGGGCTCCGTCTATCGGCCGGACGTTTCATACGGTGAGTCGGGAAGCGATGAAACCTTTCTGGTTGTGTGGGAGGACCATAACAACACCGACCCGCAGAATTCCGGAACAAGCTGGACAGGGATATGGGGTTGTCCGGTAGATGCGAACGAGTTGATGTATTGTAGTGGACTGACCGGCGCCTTCCCGGTGAGTAGGATTTGCAAGCACTGGAGCTTTCCGATCACCGATCCCTGGCTCCCCCGCCTCGACTTCGACGAACGTAACGACAGCTGGTTCGTCGTCTGGCGCGAAACGGGTTCGGTCGACCCCTGCAACCTGGGTGGGGATGGCTACTATCATATTCGCGGAAACTATGTGGACTATAACTATCAGTACCCACCCTATCCGAACAGCATACTCTCCCAGACGACCGGAATCGCGCCGGGAAACGAAGATCCGCTTCACCCTGTGATCGCCTGTGGATCGAACGGTTCGGCGCTCGTCGCGTGGGATGACAACCGGAACTCCGGCGCGGGAAACTGGCGCGATATCTACGGCACGATTTTCGCTCCTCAGTCGCTGCTTGCCGATGTGTCGACGCCGGAAATCAAAGGGTTCGACGTCAGTCATGGCGTGGCGTGGGGTGACATCGATGGTGACGGCGACCACGATCTCTATCTTTCCAACTGGGCCGGACCGAACAAGCTCTTCCGTAATGACAACGGAATCCTTTCGGATATTACCGGCCCGCCGACTGACGACTTCGGCTTCGGGTTCGGCGTTACCCTGGGAGACGTGGACGGCGATTCTGATCTCGATCTCTATCTGGTGAACGATGGACCGAACGTCTACTTCGACAACTCTGGCACCGGCGCGTTCACGAACGCCACTTCAGGTGCTCTCGGCGATGCCGGTGTGGGGCTGTCCGGTTCGTGGGCCGACTACGATCGGGACGGAGATCTCGACCTGTATATCGCTGTAACCGGCGGAGCGAACCGATTGCTGCAAAACAACAGCGGAACGTTCGTCGACATCGCGACGGGAGCTCTTGCGGACGGAGGCGACACGTACGCCGCCGTCTGGGGAGACTACGACAACGATCGTAATCCGGATCTCTATCTCGCCAACTCCGGCACGGCGAACCGCCTGCTCCGGAATATGGGGAACGGTACATTCGCGGATGTCACGCCGGGGGTCCTTGCCGATGCGGGCCAGGCACGGGGAGCGAGCTGGGCGGATTATGACGGAGACGGCGACCTCGATCTCTATCTCGCCAACAACGCCGGCAACAATGCTCTCTTCGAGAACACGGGTGGGGGCACATTTTCGAACTCCACTCCGGCGCCACTTCTTGACGGGCTCGATTCGCACACTCCCGCATGGGCGGACCATGACAATGACGGCGACCTCGATCTCTATCTATCCAACTTCAACGGACCGAACCGCCTGTTTCGTAACGACGGCTCCTCGTTCGTGGATGTCGCCCAGTGGCCGTACGACGATCCGGGTGCAACGGGTGGCGCGGCGTGGGCGGACGTCGATGACGACGGCGATCTCGACCTCTTCACTGTGAACTCATTCTGGCAACCGAACCGGCTCTATCGAAACGAACTCGGTGGCGGCAACCACTGGCTCCAGATCGATCTTCAGGGGACGACGTCCAACTCGTTCGGTGTGGGAGCGCGGATCCGAGTCATTGAAAACGGCGTCGCACGAATTCGCGAAGTGACGTCCGGTTCGGGCTTCTGTTCGATGAATTCGCTGACGGCAGAGTTCGGATTCGGTGCGCTCTTCGAACTTCCTTCGGTGTTAATCGACACAATCGAAGTGCTCTGGCCGAGCGGGATCGTGCAGCGTCTGTTGGGCACCGCGCCGAACCAGCGGATCACTCTGGTTGAGCCCTCAGCAACAGACGTTGCCGGCGGAAGTGCAGTGCCGGGTGTCGTTCGATCGCTCCCGAATGCGCCGAATCCATTCAACCCGAGCACTGTAATCCGCTATGAACTCTCCGACGCCATGCCGGTGAAGCTCATGATCTACAACGTGAACGGTCGGCTCGTCCGGCGTCTCATCGACAATGAATCCCGAGCCCCGGGGTTCCATTCGATCCTGTGGGACGGACAGGACGATCGCGGGACACCGGTCGGCTCGGGTATCTATCTCTATCGGTTTGATGCGGGAAATTACCGGAATGTCCACCGCATGACGCTGGTTCGATAGATGTCGCCCCCCGGGGATTTGTGACTTCCACAGGAGAGACGAATCCCCGGGGCTTCAGGGCGAGGACCGAGCAATCCATCTGTCCGAGCATGTTTTCCGCCGTGCTGCCGATCAACATACCTGCGATCCCCGTTCTGCACACCGTGCCTACCACAACAAGGTCGATCGCGTGTTTGGCGACCAGGGAAGCGATGACGCGGCTTGCCTTCCCCTTAACGAGGTGGACGTGGTAATGCACATCGTCAAGGATGTAGTGTCCGAGAAACTCGTTGAGCCGCGTTTGGGCGGCAATGCGTTCCTCGTGGACTGCCCAGTCTGCCGCGCCCAGGTTCCTTGTTCGCCGCCTCATAAGATCTTCCCCCCAAAGCTCCCATGCATGCACGATGTGGAGATGACCTTTCGTCAGCCTGGCTATGGAGGTTGCCAGCTCAATGATCTGCGCGTTAACCGAGTCGTTTTCGGCATCTGTCGGGCTGGGGTCAACGGCGGCCAGGATCTGGCCGGTCGGGTAACGCGGGGCGGGTCCCAACACCCAGACCGGGCATGGGCATTTGCGCATCAGGTGAAGAGAAAAGCTGCCAAACACGCGCGCCCGGAGGCCGACCGCGCTCTTAGCCGCGATGATCACCAGGTCGTGACTACTCCGTAACACCTCCCGGATGACTTCTATGAACGGAGTTCCGTACAGCAGTTTTTCGTGGATCTGAACGTCTTGCTCCCGAAACGGCTCGGTAAGCTGCTTCAAGAGGGATCGGCGCTCGCTCACAATGGCATTCTGAAGGTTACGGGGAAGCGCTCTCTCCGCCGTCGTCCGTCTCAGTGGGTCAACGACGGTGAGCCTGGCCTCGTTCCTCCTGGCCAGTCTTACAGCCCGGGCGAGCGTCGCCCGGCCGTGTTCACCTTCCTCGGCAACAACAAGGATATTCTTGAAGCGATGCATTTTATCCTCCCGCGTCCCGGGGTCGTTCTTGACAGGCTACGATCATGACGCCATCACGCTCTCCCTCTATCGGGTCGACGATTTCACGTCGTGAACATCTCGTGGGATTCTCTCATCTCTTGCTGTGCGTGTTGCTCGGGGAGCCAGTAACGCAGGGTACAACCGACTCCTCCGCATTCCAGCAACGTGTCGCTCTCTCGAACGATTTCCACCACGCACCCGAGACGTTCCGCGAGTCGGACCATTTCCGATTTGAGATCTACCTCCCGGAACCGGCCTTGGTGGCACTCCGCGCATGAGATGGGTTTCAACTCTTCCGCATCGATGTGTCCGCACTGGAAACACCGCCATCCGGGCGGAGGGCTGTACCAATCCGCGAGAACAAGAATATCTGTTTGGGCGCTTCGTAGTGCAGCAAGGGTCGGGGCCGTACCGGCCACAGCGAGACCACCTCGTCGCAGCGTGGACTTGAGAAGCTGCGCCGTAGCGAGGGACTCGCGTAATTCATGTTCTACGAAGCTCGACAGCGTGGCAGACACCACGTCGGCGGTTGCATCTTGTGAGGTCGCCTGAAGGACATCGACAACCTTGTCGGCAAGTCTTCGAGGCAGTTTCTTCAGAAGAAGGTTGACTACCCTGGGGCTGCCGGCCAGGACTAGATACGTATGGCCCTCTGCCGACATGAGCTTGTCGAGGATTTCAATCTTCTCTTTGATGAATTTGTCTCCGCGATCGCGGCGATGATTCTGGTAGTGGTCGCGCGTCCACTCCCGACCGACGCGCTCGCGTAATGCTGGTTGGGAAACCCACAGCTCCTTCGTGGCGGCACCCAGGTTCACCTCGAGAATGCGCGCCCGATCTTCATGAGCGATCAGGACAACATATCTGTCATAAGTATCTTTCAGCTCCACGAGGTGATAAATATTGGGCACCCTGTCGGCAAAGAACCAATTGGGCAGCGGGGCCTCGAACGGCAGGGCCAGAAAGAACGGGCTCTCGCCGGCGCGGGCGAATACGGCAACGCCTTTTGTGCTTCGCGCAACCTTCGAGCCGAGGGCATCAACTATCTTGCGCAACGCCTCCTCAAAAGCGGGGCGCATGGGTGGGTCTATGCTTGCCCTCACTCCCCGCGCGGCCGCGCGAATCTCTGCCAGCGAGTGCTTGCGGCGACCCTGCTCGAAATTGGCATAGCAGCTCAGCATCAGATCTTCTGTTTCTTGGACAGTCGCCAGCACTCGAATGTGCTCTTGCAGCATCCGGAGTTCCATTTTGTCCCCCTCGGTCAGAGATTCCGGCAGTTCGGCGCGTGTTCTCGGTGGCCTAGTGGTGTTACACGGGAAAGCACTCATCGGATCCACAGATAATAAGAGTTGATTCATAGGTTTAATCTATGTTTTCCTAAGTGCCATGGACTGGCTTAACTATCACCACCTTCTCTACTTCTGGGTGGTCGCCAAAGAGGGGACCATCGCGGCTGCTTGCCGGAAACTGGGGCTGGCACAACCAACGATATCGGCACAGATCAAGGCACTCGAAAGTCAGCTCGGCGAGCAACTCTTCTCACGGACGGGTCGGAATCTGGTATTGACCGATACGGGCCGATCGGTACTGCGGTACGCCGATGAGATTTTCAGCCTCGGCCAGGAGCTGCTCGATACTCTGGCGGGACGGTCAGCAGGCAGACCCCTGCGTGTGACCATCGGGATTGCTGACGTGCTGCCGAAGCTGGTCGCCCACCGGCTCCTCGAACCTGTCCTGTCAATGCCCGAGGGCGTCCGCCTGATTTGTCACGAAGCCCCCGTTACCGAATTGCTGATGCGGCTGGCGGCTCACGATTTGCACCTTGTCTTGTCTGACCGCCCGGCTGGTTCTCAAGTCAGGGTGCGAGTATTCAGTCATCTGCTTGGGGAGTGTGGCGTCTCTGTTTTTGGGGCAAATGATCTGGCCGAGTCATACCGGCGCGGATTCCCGGGCTCCGTCAACGGGGCGCCTTTCCTTCTGCCAACCGAAGGGACCGCGTTACGTCAATCGCTGGATCGTTGGTTTGAGACGGAGGATATCCACCCGGTGGTCGTGGCTGAGTTTCAGGATAGTGCTCTACTCAAGACGTTCGGCCAGGCCGGCAAGGGCTTGTTTGCTGCACCAGACATTACCGAGCAGGAGATCCTGAAACAGTACGCCGTTCGGGTCGTCGGGCGATTGGAGTCCGTACGAGAGCAGTTCTATGCAATCTCGCTCAGAAGAAAGTTCGATCATCCCCTCGTGGCCGCGCTTGTGGAGAACGCCAAAGGGCGTCTTTTCGAAGGTGGGGCTTAGGCTTTTTCGTGATCGCTCGCCAATTGTTTGACACTCCCCCTTTGTGTGCGTAACTTGGATATGGGACGCATTTCGCGCACCAGAGTCCCATCTATCCCGGTTCATTTGAGTTTGAGGCCTCGGCGCTCGAAGGGAGCAGTGACATGCGTCTCATAGTCACCTTTCTGGTTGTTTTCGTTCTTTGTTGTCATGGGCACTGTGGCTGATTCCCTGCACTAGGCATGTGGTCCAACCCATGGTTTTACCCGCTCTCTGAACAATATGGCTCCCCTCCTGCTCCTCTGCCGTGTTAGCGAATATCCCGCCTTGCCTCCCACCCCCGATTTCGCTATACTGTTTCGGTTGAACAGGCCCCCTGGAGGGGCATAATCGTAAGGAGTCCGAAATGGCCAAGAAAGGCGCTCGCGTCCAGATCACAATCGAGTGTACTGAGGCGCGGAAATTGGGAAAATCCCCCTCCCGCTACAGAACGTCTAAAAACAAGCAGCAGCACCCGGAGCGGTTGGAGCTCAAGAAGTACAACCCGAGCCTTCGCCGACACACGGTCCATAAAGAGATTCGATAGGAGACGGCGACGTGGCGGATACGATCTTTCAGAAGATCCTCGACGGAAAGGTTCCCTGTCACAAGATCTATGAAGACGAAAACGTACTCGCCTTCATGGACGTCAACCCGATCAGCCTCGGGCATACTCTTGTGATTCCTAAAGAACCGGCGAAAATGCTCGGGGAGTTGTCTGACGACTCCGCTGCCGCATTGGGCCGTGTCTTGCCACGCCTCGCTCGCGCCGTGGTCGCCGCTACAGGCGCCTCCTCCTATAATGTCCTGCAGAACAACGGTGCCCACGCCCATCAGGCGGTCTTCCACGTACACTTCCATATCATTCCGAAATACGAAGACAATTCCGGCCTCGGCATTGAGTGGAATATCTCCGAGCCGCCGCCCGAAGAGCTGGCTGGTATTGCTAAAAAGATCGCTTCGAAGCTGTAGCCCTCCGGCCGCCTAGGCCTTCGCCCGACTCAGTTCCGAGAGTACTCCGGGAACGGTCGCGCGGAGCAGTTCCCCCACTTCGTCCACAGTTTCCCTGAACGGAGTTCCGTCCCACTCATCCATGAAGAATTTCCGCACTTCAACACTGAGCGCCAGACCTGTCTCCGGGAAGTTCCGGCAGACCCATTGTGCAAAGTGGCTGCCAGGAAACTTGATGTTGGTACGGACATCAAGCCGCCGACCTTGAAATTCGTAGCCCCTGAGATCACTTAAGAATCGGTCGAGCAGCGCGCCCCAACGCTCTTTGTCGACAGGGGTCGCGTCTACGTCGATCTCGGGGTTTTCGATCGCCGGCTCCGGCGGAGCGTTCCTGCCGTAGCGCCGATAGTTGTAGCTGTGCAAGTCGTACACGACAAAATACCCGTGACGGGATTCAATGTCGCAGAGCAACTCGAACATCTCACGATAGAACTGATCGTATGCTGCAAGCGATTGCTCGAGCAGGGCACGTGGCGGGATCTCCTTCCAGACCACGAGTCCCCACGCTTCTTCGGGGGTGCGATAGATCGCCCGCTCCCGGGGACGGTTCAGGTCGAGTTCGAAGCGGGATCGATGCACCACAACCTGCGTCGCCCCCACGCCTACCCAATCACCTGTAAGCGGATCTTCTTCGCGAAGACGGTCGTCCTCGCTGATCACCATGTGGGAGAGAATTTCAGGGCGGACATGGTGCCCGTCGTGGAGCGCCACGCCGATAACCGGGCCGTCTCCCGGAACGACTGTCCATGCCGGCGGGGCGGGAAAAGAGAGCTTGGACATGACAGCAACATCCTCGAAAATGGGTGAAGAGTTGTCTCTAATATAACGAAGCGGGGAACCGCGCACTACTTTCCTCCCTCGGAAAGAAACGGGCAGACGGAGAAAGGGGCTCGGAAGAAACGGTACCACGACTCCCCGGTTCCCTAAACGACAGGTGTCGACCTATTCGATGCTATGGACGCGAACGGGCCAGGAAAAGTCACAAGTTCGCGGACTGGCGCGCGGTTTTCGTTGCCAGAATCGGCTCTCCAATGTGACTCTCGGGCAGTGAAACCGGTCGATGATTCTGAAACCGGCCACCAACAATGATCTTCACTCCGAACAGGGGTTACCAATCATGTTTCAGAAACGGATTATGAAAACTCTGTCCGCAACAATCGTTCTGGCTTTTGCGCTTACCCTTTCCGGCTGCACAGCATCCGACATCCCACTCGGGACGATTCTCGGGGGTGCAGGAGGGGCGCTCGATGAAGGGACGGTCGCGGCCGGTCTCAAAGAAGCGCTCCATATCGGCACGGATCGTTCGGTAATCACCACCAGCAAAGAAGACGGTTTCTTCGGGAATCCGCTGATCAGAATCCCCCTGCCGAAGGAATTCGAAACCGTGGCGAGCACTCTCCGGGGCATCGGGATCAACAAGCCTGTTGATGAATTCGAACTGGCCATGAACCGGGCGGCCGAAATGGCCGCCGGTGAGGCGAAAGATGTCTTCTGGCTCGCCATTACGGAAATGACTCTTTCCGACGCGATGGGCATCCTGAACGGGGGAGATCGCTCTGCAACTGATTATTTCTACGCCCACACCTCCGATCGCCTTCGAACAAAATTTCGGCCGATCGTGACCGAGAAGATGCAGGAGGTCGGCGTGTACAACACATATAACGAACTGCTCGACAAGTATTCCCGCATTCCATTTGTTTCGAAGCCCTCTATCGATCTCGACGGCCACATTACCGAGAAGGCGCTCGGCGGATTGTTCGACACTCTCGCGGGTGAAGAAAAAAAGATCCGCGAAGACCCGGCCGCCAGAACGACCGCCCTTCTCCGAAAGGTCTTCGGATAGCGAGAGGTCGTGGCTCGGGGGCAGGCCTCACGCCACAACTACCGTTGTCTCCAGTTGGTGGAGTGCGCGGCCTCCATCTTGGAAACCCTCCCCTTTTTGATTGCGGTGAGGCTTTCCGGCTGAAAGAATGCTCCCCGGGAGATTACGCATTGGATGATTCGAGCGCGACCAAGAGCGTTGAAGGGCTTGTCCTGAGGGCGGAATCGGCATTCAAGACTCGTTAGCAATTCGTCACAAGCAAGGAGGAAACGGCATGCTGAAGGAGTTCAAGGACTTTGCCATGAAGGGCAATGTTCTCGACATGGCGATCGGTATCATCATTGGTGCGGCGTTCGGGAAGATCATCAGCTCATTCGTGAAAGACGTGCTGATGCCCCCGATCGGAAAGCTCATGGGGGGGCTCGATTTTTCGAGTCTCTATGTAAACCTGAGCGACGAGACTTTCGAAACATTCGCCGCCGCGCGCGAAGCGAGTGCTCCGATTATCGCCTACGGCGCCTGGCTGAACACGGTGTTCGATTTCATCATCGTCGCCTTCTGCGTCTTCATGCTTGTGAAGCAGGTGAACCGCTTCAAGAAGAAAGAAGAAGAGAAGCCCGCTCCGCCGCCGAAGCCGTCGGCCGAAGAGACGCTTCTCACAGAGATCCGCGACCTTTTGAAGGCAAAATAGAGAACTGCTCCGCGGGGACGGCTCGCTCCATTCTCGCGGGACAACCCTGACCGAGGGGGCCCTGGTTGCTTGCCGACCCGGGCTTCTTCCTTGAGAGCCGGCGCCCCGGAACCCCGGCGAGAGGAGCATGATTATGGATTCCCTGTCACCGGAAATGATGGCGAGGATAACCGCGTTAGGCACGACAGTCCTGCTTGCCATCGTAACTCTCATTGTCGGCCGGTTTGCGGCCGGTTTCTTCCGCCGGGTCATCATCAGGACAATGACCCGCGGGAACGTTGACAAGAGTCTCGCGAAATTCGTCGGCAGTATTGTCTATTACATGGTGCTGATCATTACAGTCGTGGCCGTTCTCGGTCGCTTCGGAATTGAAACGGCGTCGTTCGTTGCGATTCTCGGCGCGGCCGGCTTCGCGGTCGGTTTTGCCCTCCAGGGATCTCTCGCGAATTTCGCCTCCGGCGTAATGATTCTGCTCTTCCGCCCTTTCAAGGTGGGTGATTTCGTGAACGCGGCTGGCGTCGCCGGCTCGGTCAAGGAGATCGGAATCTTCAGCACAACCGTCGCGACGGGCGATAACGTAAAAATAATCGTTCCGAACGGTACGATCTATGGTGACGTCATCAAGAATTACGGCGGATATGATACGCGCCGCATCGACCTTGTCATGGGAATCGGCTACAACTCGCCGATCGACAAGGCGCGCGACATCATGACCCGCATCATTCAGGCGGACGATCGCATACTGAAAGACCCCGCCCCGACAATCGCCGTATCGGAACTCGCCGACTCCAGTGTCAACTTCATCGTCCGCCCCTGGGTGAATTCTCCGGACTACTGGAGCGTGCGGTTCGACCTGACCGAGGCGATCAAAAAGGAATTCGACAAGAACGGGATCGACATCCCCTACCCGCAGCAGGTCGTTCACCATGTGGGACAGGCCGCGGGTTAATCAGACAGGAACAGGAGATTGATGCAAATGAAACGGAACTGGGCCGGGCGGGGAACTCGGCACGCAATGGTCATCGCCGCGTTTGTCGCGGTAGCGGCGATCACGGCGGGCTCCGTGCTCGCCGATGACGAAGAGGAGCGCGTGCTCGAACTGGGTCGGTTTTATCCGACCCTCGAATCAGGATTCAATTTTACTCAAAGCGCCTACAGCGACAACTGGTCCGGCGGTGACAAAGGTTCGCTCGTCTGGGCTTTTATTACGAACGGAACGCTGGAAAATCAGTTCACCCCAAAAGTAAACTGGTACAACACGCTTAAACTGGCTTATGGGCAGACACATCAACAGGTGGTCGATACGACCGCCTCCGGCGATTTTGAGCGTCGATGGGAGAAGCCCGAGAAATCAACCGATCTGATCGACTACGAAACCATCTTCCGCTTCACCATGGGATGGGTGGTCGATCCCTTTGTATCTGGCCGATTTGAGAGCCAGTTCCAGGACGCATCTGATCTGAACGGCCGGACACTCACGCTGAATCCGCTCAAGTTCAAGGAATCGGGCGGTGTGGCCAAGAAGTTCCTCGACAAAGAGGATCGCTCTCTACTCAGCCGGTTCGGTTTTACGTTCCGGCAAAGCTCCCGCCGGCTGTTCCTGGACCAGGACAACGTCGACGGTCTTGACACGGAAACGGAAACGATAGCCACGAATGACGGCGGCCTCGAGTGGGTGACAGACTATAAAGCAAAGATTCTAGAGGACCGGGTTACCTGGACATCCAAGCTTTCCCTTTACCAGCCGATCTTTTTCTCGGACAAAAGCGCGATCGAGGGTCTGACGGAAGACCAGCTTGTGGCGGCCGGTATCAGTCCGGACGTAGCTGATTACACGACCACAATGGACGTCGACTGGGAGAATATTTTTACGACACAGATCACGAAGATCATTTCAGTCAATCTGTACACGCGGTGGATTTACGATCGTTTCGACAACAGCGTGGGCGCGGACATCGCGGATGACGGAACGCTCTCCAATCCGGACGATATCCGGAACGCCATCCGCGGGTCCGGCCAGTTCAAGCAAACTCTCGGGATCGGGCTGACCTACCGTTTCCTATAAAGGACGCACCGTGGTAAGGTTGGGGCCGATCGAGCACACACCCTGTCTAAGGAGGACATCCATGTCGACCCGGATGATCGTTTCAATTGCGTTCAGTCTGTTTTTACTCGTTCCGTCAATCGCTTCCGCACATTGCCAGGTGCCTTGCGGTATTTATGATGATGCCGCCCGTATTACAGCGATGCTGGAGGACGCCGAGACAATCGGAAAAGCGGCCCGCCTGATCAACGAACTGGCGAGTGCCCATTCGGCGCAGGACATCAATCAGGCCGTCCGATGGATCAACACAAAAGAAAACCATGCGTCGAACATCATCACGACAGTGGCCGAGTATTTTCTGACCCAGAAGGTCAAACCGGTCGCGAAGGGGGCCGAGGGGTACGATGCCTACCTGGTCAAACTCGCCGACCACCACGCGGTGATGCGAGCCGCCATGAAGGCAAAGCAGAACACCGGCGCCGAGCACGCGAAGGCGCTTGTCGAAGCAATCAACCAGCTTGCGACGCACTATGACACGGCGGGACATGACCACGGGTAATTCGTGTTCAGCGTGGGGTCACTTCGAGAACGGCGCGGCCGTCGATTCCGGTCGGCGGATCGAGGCCGAGTAACCGAAGCGCTGTCGGACATGTATCATAGGTTCGGATGGGGCGGTCGAGTAGACCGCCCTTTTCTATGTGGGGCCCGACGCAGAGCCACGGAATCGTGTAGTTTTCGATGCGCCGCTCTTTGTGGTGATCTCCGAACCCTCCGTGGTCGGAGGTGAGTATAAGGGCTGTCTTGCCCCAGGAGCCTGCGTTCTCGAGCGTGGAAATGATCGAGCCGAGCGCCCGATCCACGATTTCGACGCCGCGCAAGTACTCCGGCGACATCCAGTCGTAACCATGCCCGTAGCTGTCCGGTTCACGAAGATGGATAAACGTGAGGGCGAAACCGGCTGAAGTCCATTCTCGGGCGAACGCTTCGGCAACCCGGGCACTCGACCCCTCTTTCCAGGCGGAGTCCCCCTCGGCGATCCATCCCCGCAAGACGTCAACCGTTCCCGGACGGGCAAGATAGAGCAGCTTGCTCTTTCCCGTAAAGATCGCTGTTGAAAGACCGGCCTTTTTCGCCTCGGAGAATACCGTCGCGTCGCTCGTGAAACCGGGCTTGTAACCGTTCCATGTAACGCCGTGATGTTCGACCGTCAGTCCGGTAAGCATGGAGACGTGGCTCGGCAGAGTGAGGGAGGGGCGAGCCGTTTCCGCATGGTCGCTGTAGAGCCCCTGTGCAATGAGTCTGTCCAGGGTAGGAGTATCGGCGAGGGGGATCGCATCCGGACGGAGGCCATCCACGCTTACTATAATGACATGCTTGATGGAGGTGAGGGGGTGATGCGCCGGACCACCGAGCCGGTGTCTAGGTGCTCCCCCGCCGCCGCCCCGTTGCGGAACGCACGAGATCGACAAAAGCGCCGTGCCGATCAGGAGTGCTGTGACCCACCGGCCGAAAACACCCCCTCGCGCTTTCCCGCTGCTACTCATGAATGCTTCTTTCCATGTCCACACAGAAACGCCCTGCCGACAATCCGTACGTGAGTGTATGATCGGTCCGACGTTCAAGCTTGGTGAGCATACTCCATTCGCGCCTCCCAGGCGGTCCGATCTTTAATCTCTCCGGCCGGAAGAGGAGATGACGACAGCAATCATGACCGAAGATAACCCTCGCCCCTTCGTTGCTCCTGAGAGATTGGAATCTGATCGATTCGTCCTTCGCGCTTACCGGTTCGGTGACGGCCCCGCCCTTGCCAAGTCCGTTGATTCTTCCAAGAAGCACCTTTCGGAATGGATGCCCTGGTCACGGGGAGAGTACACACCCGAGGTGGGAGAGGGGCTCGTGCGTAAATTCGTCGCCGAGTATCTTGAAAACAAGGAATTCACCCTTGGGATCTGGGCGCCGGATGAGAGTCGCCTGCTCGGGGGGACCGGTTTCCATTTGCGGGGCCGCCCGGTTCAGGATCGCCGGGGAGAGGTCGGCATGTGGATCCACGGAGACATGGCGGGACAAGGGCTCGGCACCGAAGCGCTTCTCGCCATGATTACGTGGGGGTTCTCCGCCTGGCCGTGGGATGTGCTCAGCTGGCGCTGCGCACCTAACAACGTCGCCAGCATCCGTACAGCCGAAAAAGCCGGTATGTCGCGGGACGGCGTGCTTCGTCAGATGTTGAATATCGGGGGGGACTGGCACGACGAAGTCTGCCATTCCATTCTACGCGAAGAGTGGGCGGGCTCCGCTAAGCCTTAGCCTCGCGGCCGTCGCGGCCGTACTGATTGATAGGCGCGGATCAACCTCAGCGAACCAGGATCATTTTGCGGGTCAAGTACTTCTCTTCTGAAACGATGCGGGCGAAGTAGACACCTGACGCCAGGATTCGGCCGCTGTCATCGCGACCATCCCAGGGAATGCGGTGCCACCCCGGCTGCAGGTCGCCGTCCACGAGACGCCTCACCCGCCGCCCTCGGAGATCGTACATTTCGACTATCACCGGGATCGGCGCGCCACTATTCCCGATCTCAAGCTGCAAGACACCGGACGTGGCCGAGTAGGGGTTGGGGGTCCTGGAGAGATCGGCAAAGCGCACCGCGGTTTCTGTGCCTTCGGCCCCGCTGTCGTTTCCGATCCCGGTTGCCACGATCAGATTCTGATAAAACGCGCGGCCGGCATCGATTTCAGCCCGCACCCAGGCGGAGTCCGCCGGCGCCGCCCACGATCCTTGAGAAAGGACGAGCGCCTCCAGGTCATCGATCCACGCGACGAAATCCTGTGCATCGCTCGGATTCACATTGCGAACATCGTTCATAGAGACATAGACCGGGCCGGTATGGGCAAAGAGCGTATCCCCAATCGTATGCCAGTCGACCGATTCGCCATAGACGCGCGCCGCAATCCAGGCGCTCCCGTTTACATTCAAAGCAAAGCTGGTGTCCAGGGTTCCCGACCCGCCGAACAGGATCGTCTTTACCACATTTCCATTCATGACAATCTCCGCCCGGTCCAGTGGGACCTCCGACCGAACAGAGAGGGAGCCGGTTACGGCAAGCGGCCCCGGCCCGATGTGATTCGTGCTGTCGCCGGCCAATACGTTGTCCACAGTGAATGTGGTGATAAGCGGGCCGTTGGTGACGAACGTCCGGCCACGCGCCAGTTGATCGCACCACGCCCAGAAGTCGAACGTACTTCCCTCCAGGTCGACGTAGACCTTGTAGCCGCCGAGGGGGAGATCTTGTTCGCGATTCATTGCCGCGTCTGTCCCTGCCGATACCGGAAGGTGGAATCCGCAATTCAACAGTTTGTACCAGAGATCCGTCTCGATTCCCCCGCCCACGAAATTGCTGTAGCTGAACAGGTCGAAGCCATCGATGGCGCCCCCGATCACATCCATCGGCAACCCGCGAGCAAGGCCGCTTCCCGGCCAGACGCCTGTCTGCTCCGTCGAGTCGGTGGTAATGGGGTGAGCGGCGATAATGAGTGCACCGGGTTGAGCATGAACCGAGTCCGCCGCATCCGTGCCGAGGGGATACCAGATCGACCCCCATGGACTGACAAGCGACGAAAGCCCGATCAGACAATAGTGCCCGTAACTCGAACTCCGGTATTCCTCCGACATGTAAACGATCCGGTCCGGTGTGCTGGCGGGATCGATTCCTCCTGAGAAAAACCATTCCTGGTCGAGGCAGTTCGCGACGTTCAGCCCCTCGGCGCCCGCCATCATGTGCCCCTCAGAGGGGTCGATTATATAGGTGCCGCCCGGATGATTCAGGTGAACGTGGCTGTCGCCGCTATACCAACCCAAATTGTTCATGTCGATCCACCGCGGAAGCGAATAGGCGATCGTCGTGTCGCTCTGAATATCCGCTGTGTCAACAATCGGTGTGTATTCGAAACCGCGGGAAAGCCGGATTTCGGCGGGTCCGCGAGGGAGGATCACTGTTGTTGAGCCGGCGGCGTAGTGGTAGCCGCCATTCGCCGTGTGGTAAAAGCCGATCTCCATGGGTATGGGATAGCGCTCTTTCAACGACGAATCGACGATGGCGATACGCGTTGCAATCGTGTCTCCCGTTTCCGCTTCGAGCGTGACGATGGTCAGGGTGACCGGCACAGCGTAAACCGCCGGCGCGACAACCGTGAACAGCACCATCAAGAGAGCGGGAACGGTCCACCGCATGGAACGTCCCGTGGGCGGGAAATTTCTGCTCGTCATAAGTGTGGCCCGGCCAAGTGAAAATAGTGAGGGGGGAGACCTGCTTGACTCTTTATCATTATAACAGATCTCCACGATTGCAGGGGGCTGTTCCCCTGTCTTCATGTGCTAATGTCGCCCCCATGAAAAGCTTTCTGAGCCATCTCGAGTGCGGCCTCTGCGGTAAAACAGAGGATGCCGGCCACCTTGCAAACCTCTGCCCTTCATGCGAGAGACCGCTCCTCGCCCGATATGACCTCAAGGCCGCGAAGCGGACTATCCGGCGCGAAGAGATTACCCGGCGGGAGCCCACCCTCTGGAGGTATGCCGAACTCCTTCCCGTGCTCGCCCCCGAATACCGGCTCTCCCTCGGTGAGGGCTGGACACCCCTTCTGCGCGCCCACCGGCTCGGGAAAATTGTGGGGGCATCCAGGCTGTTCATCAAAGAAGAGGGTCTGAACCCGACAAAGTCGTTCAAGGCGAGAGGGTTGTCTCTTGCCGTGGCCAAAGCTGCGGAGCTCGGTGCCGGCGCGCTGTCGGTCCCGTCCGCCGGAAATGCAGCCGGCGCTATGAGCGCTTACGCCGCCCTTGCCGGCCTGCCGGCCTTCGTGTTCATGCCCCGTGATGTTCCTCCTCTGTTTATCGCGGAGTGCCGGGCTTTCGGTGCGACGGTCACGCTCGTAGACGGCCTCATCACTGATTGCGGAAAACTGGCCGCCGAGGGAGTGCGCGATGAAGGACGCTTCGATGTTTCCACCCTGAAGGAACCGTATCGTCTCGAGGGAAAGAAGACTCTCGGCTATGAGCTCGCCGAGCAGTTCGGCTGGACCCTTCCGGATGTGGTGATCTATCCCACCGGGGGAGGAACGGGTCTTGTGGGAATGTGGAAGGCGTTCGACGAGATGGAAGAGCTCGGGTGGATCGGCTCCGAGCGCCCGCGGATGGTTTCCGTGCAGTCAACCGGGTGCGCGCCCATGGTTCGCGCTTTCGAGCGGGGCGATGAGTTCGCTGAACCTTGGGAGGGGGGTCGAACCGTCGCCGATGGCCTGCGCGTTCCCGCCGCGGTCGGTGACTTCCTCATTCTTCGTGCGCTCCGCGAGAGTGGCGGCACCGCCCTTGCGGTCAGTGACGAGGAAATGCTCGATGGCGTCCGGCTGATGGCTCGATCCGAGGGGGTCTTCGGCGCGCCTGAAGGGGGCGCCACGGTCGCGGCGCTTCGCGAACTGCTGAAGACCGGTGCCGTCGACCCGGGAGAGCAGATCGTACTCTTCAACACCGGCGCGGGGGTCAAATACTGGCACCTGTTCGAGAACGAAGACCGTGCGGGAAACTCTTAGTTCTGGGGACACAATACGCAATTCTCACGTTCCGTTCTGACGGAATTGCGTATTGTGTCCCCAGAACTCGAGTGGCGGCGACTGTAATGTGGTGATGGCGGGACGCGAGGTGCAACCTCTATTCGACAACGACCTTCTTGACCGTAACAAATATCCGCCGCTTGCTCTCTCCGAGAGATACCTGTTTTTCGCCCACGACTGTAAGGCTGCGAACCGTGCGAACCGCCTCCTTGAAAGCTTCCGCCGACTCCGGCCCTTTAAAGAAGAGCCCCACACCAAACGGGCGAAGAAGATCGCGCACCGCTTCCAGATTTCGCCCGCTTGCAGGAATCCCACGGCTCACGACAATATCAAAGAGTTCCTTCCCATGCTCCCCGGCGAGATCCTCACCCCGACCTTCGTACACACCGACCTGGTCCAGCTTGCACATGTCTCTCGCGCCGAACAGAAAAAACGCCTTTCGTCCCATCGACTCGAGAAGAGTGACGTGGAGGTCCGGCCGAAAGATCGCCCACACAATACCGACCACGCCACTTCCCGCGCCATAGTCGAGGACCTCCGCCCCCTGCTGGGGCCGAACGTGCAACAGGCCGTTCAATGCGTCCCGAAAGTGCCGTCCCACGACAATTTCCGGAGTAAGATCGCCGAGAGAAAATAGCGAAAGGCGTTTCCCTCGCTGCAGAAGACCTTCGAGATAGACCTCCATCTGTGATGCCGCCCCGGTGGACGGCTCCAGCCCGCTTTGCCGCGCATAGTCGAGCAATTCTTCTATGACCGGTGTCACGACAGTTCCTCCGTCCGCTCCCATCGATCAAGGTACACCACAAGCAGCGAGACATCCGCCGGCGTCACACCCTCGATCCGCGAGGCGACGCCGAGCGTTTCCGGACGGAAAGCCGTCAGCTTCTCCTCCGCCTCGTTGGAAAGGCCTCCGACCTCTTCATATGCAAAGTGCGTGGGAATCGACCGGTTCTCCATTTTCTTCAGCTTCTCCACGAGCCGGATCTGTCGCTCCACGTAGCCCGCGTATTTTACCCGTACTTCCACCTCCCGCCGGAGGGGCGGGGCGGGCAGCGGCTCACCATCCCGAAGGGGGAGAATGTCGTCATAAGAGACAGCGGGGCGGCGCAGAATTTCGACAACTTTGGTTCCCGGTCTTACCGGTCCCGCTTCGAGCCGTTCCGTCAACTCATTCGCCTCGTGGAATGGGGCGGTTCGGGACGACAGATAGGCGATCTCCCGGCGGGCATCGCGGTCCTTCTCGGCCGCGCGCCGAGCGGCCGCCTCCGACGCGAGGCCGAGCGCGGCGCCCACGGGGGCAAGCCGGACGTCGGCTGTGTCATGTCGCAAAATCAAGCGGTGTTCCGCCCGGGAAGTAAACATACGATACGGTTCGCGGGGCACACGCGTTACGAGATCGTCCACCAGAACGCCGATATACGCCTCCGCCCGGGAGAGAACGAGCGGCCGATCCCCCCGGCATCGGTTCGCGGCATTGATGCCGGCCATGATCCCCTGGGCCGCCGCTTCTTCGTAACCGGACGTGCCGTTCATCTGTCCGGCGAGATAGAGCCCTTCTACAAGTGTTGTTTCAAGTGAGCGCCGGATCTGATCGCTCGGAAAGAAATCGTACTCCACGGCATACCCGGGGATGACCATCTCACACTCCTCAAGCCCCGGGATGGACCTCAGAAATTCTTCCTGCACATCTTCCGGAAGACTGGTCGACAGCCCGTTCGGGTAAACGAGGTCCGAGTCCCCCCCTTCGATCTCCAGAAAGACATGGTGAGACGGTTGATGGGCAAAGCGGTGGATTTTGTCTTCTATCGACGGGCAATAGCGGGGCCCGGCGCCGCCGATTTCACCCCGAAAGAGTGGGGATCGGTCGAGATTCCGCCTGATGATGTCGTGCGTTTTATCGTTCGTTCTGGTAATCCAGCAGGAGACTTGGGGCCGGTCGATCGACTCCGTTCCAAATGAAAACGGTAGGGGTGGCCTGTCCGGTTTCTGTTCCCAGGCCCGGCTCCAGTCGACGGTGCTCCGCCTCACCCGCGGGGGCGTCCCTGTTTTCAGCCGAGCGGTTCGGAACCCGAGTGTTCGCATCCGCTCGCCCAGTCGCTCGGCGGCCGGCTCGTTCCTCCGTCCACCCGCCACTTTCCTGTCGCCGGTGAACATGACCGCGGAGAGAAAGGTTCCGGCCGTCAGAATGACAGAGTCTGCGCTGTATTTTTCGCCGGTGGCTGTCACGAGACCCCGTATCTCGCCACCGGTAACGATCAGGTCGGCTGCCTCTCCATCTTTCAGGTCGATGTTCGGCTCGTTCTCCACAACCCCCAGCATGTACGCGGAATAGCCGTCTCTATCCGCCTGTGCCCGCGGGCCCTGCACAGCCGGGCCGCGGCTCCGGTTCAGCAGCTTGAAGTGAATTCCCACCGCGTCGATCGCGCGCGCCATTTCTCCGCCGAGGGCATCGATCTCCCGGACCAGGTGCCCCTTGGCGAGGCCGCCGATTGCAGGGTTACATGACATCCGCCCGACCGCCAGCCTGTCGAGCGTGAGGAGCAGAACACGGAAGCCGAGCCTGGCAGGGGCAAGCGCAGCCTCCACCCCGGCATGACCCGCCCCGATTACCGCTACATCGTATTTTCCGTCCGTTCTGCTCATCACTTTACTTTCCAATGCAGAAGCGGGAGAAGATCTCGTCGAGCAGTTCTTCCCGCGCCCCCTCACCAGTAATTTCGTCGAGCCCGTTCAGTGCTGCGCGAAGGTCTTCGGCTAGAAGCTCCCCCTCCCGAACCGTCGCTGCTCCTGAAACGACCGCCCGTTCGACCGTTCGAAGCGCCTGGAGATGGCGCCGGCTTGTGACGTCGGCGTCGCCCGCCACGCCCTGCTTTCCGGCCCCGGCTTCTTTCTCGCCGACTGCCAGCCGTAGCAGATCGGCCCGCAACTCATCCAGCCCTTCTCCGCTCGGAACACAAACAGTCAGGGGACGGGACGCCCGGGGAGCGTCGTCGAAAGCCGCGGCATCCGGCCCGGCGGGAAGATCTCCTTTGGTGAACACCAGCAGGTGGCGCGGAAGATCGTGCTCTCCACGGGCCAGCCTCTTCTCGTCCCCGGTAAGCGCCACGGACCGGTCCGCCACGCGAAGAACGATATCCGCTTCTTTTTGCTTCGCCTTCGCCCGCTGAATGCCCTCCGTCTCAATCGCCCCGGTCGCCTCTTCTCTTTCGCCGGCGGTGTCGTGCAGCGTGAACAGGATCCCGCCAAGCTCGATCTCTCCCTCGAGCACGTCGCGAGTCGTGCCCGGTTCTTCCGAGACGATCGCCCGGTCCTCTTCCAGAAGTGCATTGAAGAGCGTCGACTTCCCCGCGTTCGGCCGCCCCGCGATCACCACCCGAACGCCGTCCCGCACGATCCTCCCCCGCTCGCCCTTTTCAATCAGATCCCGGATAATCGTGAGCACTTCTCCGAGTGTCGCCTTCACCGCCTCTCTATCATACGACGGTACCTCCTCCTCGGCTGCGAAATCGAGGTCGGCCTCGACATCGGCAAGCACGTCGATCAGTTGGTGCCGCATACTCTGTAGGCGCTTCGAGAGGCCGCCATGAAGCTGGCGGAGAGCGGAACGGGCGGCGCCGGCGCTTCGAGCCTGAATGACGTCCGCCACCGCTTCGGCCTGGGCCAGGTCGATGCGCCCGTTCCGGAAAGCTCGGCGTGTGAACTCTCCCGGCCCGGCAAGCCGCGCCCCCTCCGCCACGACCCGGTCCACGATGCGCCGCACCAGATAGGGAGCGCCGTGGCATGAAATCTCGACGGAATCTTCACCGGTATAGGAATGGGGCGTTCGAAAAACGGTCAGTAGCACTTCGTCTATCGGCTCGCCGTCCACGCTCAGAATCGTGCCGTGGTGCATGGTACGGAGCGGCGCCCGGGAAGGTGTTGCGCCAGAGAAAATCCGGTCGGCAATGCTGATCGCGTCGGGGCCGCTGATACGCACCACGGCAAGTGCTCCCACTCCGGGAGCGGTCGCTGGAGCGACCACCGTATCCCCTTCGCGATAAAGAATGGTAGACATGAGTCTGCTCGAATCAGGGTCGGACCTGAAGTGTGATCCGACCAGACAATTCGGCGGCGATCAAGAACCGGACCCTGCTCCTGGCCTGGCTAGCTTTCGGATCCGCCGCTCGCCCGGGGAGCGCGACGCTCGCCAGCAGCAGCACCCGAGGGCGGCCTGTTGGCACTCGAAGCATCTTGGGGCTCGCTACTCCCCTCGCGTCCGCCCTGACGGTTTTCCCCCCCCCGATTCTGTCCCCCTCGGTTGCTGCCCCGGCCACGTCCCCGGCCACGCCCGCCCCGGCTTCTTCTGCCCGACGAACGCCTGCGACCGTCACGACTTTCTCCGCCACGACTACCACCCGGCGCCACGACAACGCTCTTGTAAAGTCCGTCGCCCGATGTGTAAGTCCGTATCTCCGAGTCGCCCGTGAGCGCGAGATGTATCACCCTGCGATCAGGAGAGTAAAGAGGGTCGGTACTCATTTCCCGCCCGGATTCTTTCACTTTCTTTGCCATATTGATGGCCTGTGACTTCAGCTGTTCATCCCGTCTCGTCCGATACCCGCTCACATCAATCGTGATCCGCCCCTTTTCGAGAGGGTCCCGATGGACAATACGATTGACGAGGTGCTCGAGTGCGTGCAGCGTCTCTCCCCGCTTTCCGATCAGCAGCCCGTCCGAGTCTACGGTGCCGACATTCACAAAGTAGTCCCCCCCTTTCTTGGACACGTCGACCTGAGAGGGGATTCCGAGATGTTTCATGATGCCCGACAGGATTTCGTCGATTCGATCCTCGGTCGCCGTGTGGTGGGTGACCTTGACGGTGACTTTGCCGCCGAACAGCCCGAAGAGCAGTCCTCGCTTCTCCTCGACCACTTCCACGTGAACCTGGTCGATACGGACGCCTAGCTGTTGAACGGCGGAATCAACCGCCTCCTCAAAGGTGCGTCCCTCGCCGGTCGTGCTGTTCATGGTGTCTCCTTTGCCGGGAGTGCGCGCCTGCGCCCTCGCCCTTTTTTGCCGCGGCTCTTCGGGCCTGCGGTTTTTTCGTCATTTCGCTGGGTGTCGGATGAGGGCTCGGGCTTCTTGCCGTCCCCGCCCCCCCGATGAATGAGCCATTGCTGTGCGATGGAAAGAACGTTGTTGACGAGCCAGTACAGCACAAGCCCTGACGGTAGCTTGTAAAAGAGCACCGTGAACATGACCGGCATGATGTAGATCATGGCCTTCTGGCGGGGATCGACGGTGGTCATCTTCTGCTGCAGAAACATCGATATTCCCATGAGGAGCGGGAGCAGGCTGAACGCCGCCCCCAGAAACGGGAGCGCAAACGGGAGCGGGAACAGAATCTCCTGCCGGCTCAGGTCGTTGATCCAGAACACGAACGGCGCCTGCCGCAGGTAAATCGTGCTGCGAAGCACATTGTAGAGCGCAATAAAGACGGGCATCTGCATCAGCATGGGCAGACAGCCTCCCATGGGGTTCACGCCCTCCTTCTTATAGAGCGCCCAGGTCTCTTTGTTCAGCCGCTGCTGATCGTTCTTGTGCTTCTCCTTGATCTCGGCCACCTGCCCCTGGATCGCCTGCATGTCCTTCATGGACTGGAAGCTCTTGTGGGTAAGCCGGTAAAAGAGGAGCTTCGTAATAATCGAGATCACAATAATAACAACGCCGAAGTTCGGCAGGAACTTGTGCAGGAAGAGCATCGCCCGAAGCATGAGGCGGGATACGGGCTCGATCAGCGACCAGCCGAAATCGATCATGCGGTCGAGGTCGTTCCCCTCCGCCTTCAGGCTTTCCCAGTCGATCGGGCCGGCATAAAGACCGAATGTCCGTGTATCCCCCTGGGAGGACTGCACGGGAAACTTCGCCTCGAAGTAGATCCGCCTGGCGACCTGGTCCTCGTAGATACTGAAATCGGCGGAAGAGTTTTCCGGCGGAATGAGGGCGATCGCAAAATATTTGGTCTTTACGGCGGCCCACTTCACGCTGCCCGACCGGGAGACTCCGCCCTCCTTGATCTTGCCGTACCTGTCCTTTACGACGCTGGTGCCGACGAAAGAAATGGCAAGGAGTTCTTCTGTTTGAGCCCCCCGACCTCCCGGCTCGAAAATCTCCCCGGCGGCAAGCTCGGTCGGTTCGATACCCGGCTCCCATAACATGCGATAGGAAAAGACTTCGGGGCTTGCCGGATCGCGGAGGATCTCCTGCTCGATATCAACCCGGTAGGTATCCCCGGCGAAGAGGAATGTCCGCCTGATGGTAACCCCGCTCATAAGGGTCTGCTCGAGACGAAGAGCCGCCCGGCCCGCCTCGTCGGTGATTCGAACGCTTGACTGATCCGCCTGGAAAACCACGCGGCGAAGATCGACTTCTCCGTTGCTGGTGTTCAGAATGAGGCCGAGCCCGCCCGGTCCTTGCGGGTTTGTAAGCGAAACCGGCCCCGTCTTTTCGTAGTTCTTATACTTGAGAAGCTGGATCGAGCGAACCACGCCCCCCTTGGTGTCGATTTCCATAGCATAGAGAGGCGTACTGACGAAGACGGTTTGAGCCCGCACCTCTTCAACGACGTCCGCCGCCGCAAGACCCTCCGGCTCCACGCGGTAACCGTTCTGATCGAGCGCGCCGATTCTTCCGGGATCGGGGACCTCTATGTCGGACGAGATCGTTTCGTCCCGGCGGGTGTCGAACTTTCCGGAAGTCGTCGGAGCGGCGGCGGTCTCCTCTTCCGGCGGTTCAAGCTGGTCTTCGGGGGGAGGCAGGAAGAACACCTGCCAGGCAAAAATGACGAGCGTCGAGATGAAAAGGGCGACTAAAGCTCTGCGGTCCATTGTTCTCTATTTCCAGGGGAGCTTCTTTTGTCTCCCCGGTGCGTGGAGGGGTGGTATGTCCGATCCCGGCTTGCGCAGCTCAGGGAACGGGGTCGCATCCTCCGTCATGATACGGGTGGCAGCGAAGAACACGCTTCAGGGCAAGCCCCGCCCCACGGAACGCACCGTGCTTGTCGACGGCTTCCATGGCATAGGCGGAACAGGAGGGATGAAAACGACAAGAGGGGGTAACGAGTGGCGAAATCCACTTCCGATAACCGCGAATCATGAGGATCAACATCGATTGCAACGTCAATCGCCAGCTTCCCCCGTCGCTCCGTCGGCAATCAAGCCGATGCGCCGGAAGAGTTCCCGCATCTCTGCTTCGATTTCATGAGATCGGCTTCGGGTGAAGTCGCGGCCTGCAACGAGGACAAGGTCCAGGCTGTTGGCAACTACGAGGTCTTGCTTGAGTCTTCGATAAGCCTCGCGCATAAGCCGCTTCAAGCGATTACGAACAACCGCTCCACCGATCCGTTTCCCTGCAACGAAGGCTACGCGTACTTGGGGCCGCCTGGATGGTTCTTCCGATAGAAAATGAAGGCGGAAGCTCCGACTCCGCGCCATGTTCCTTTGCCGGAACACGCGATCGAAATCCTTTTTCCTGCGGAGCCGGTCCGTTCGGCACAGCCTTTGGCGCACTCTTCTCGCGGGCATAGGATCTCGCCCTATACCGCGAGCCGCTTTCTTCCTTTCGCGCGGCGACGGTTCAGGACCGCCCGGCCTCCGCGAGTCTTCATGCGCGCACGAAAGCCATGCACGCGTTTTCTTTTCCTGTTGCTTGGTTGGAATGTGCGCTTCACGAGTCATCTACTCCATGTTTAGAAATCATACGCAAACGCGGCCGCCGAAACGGCCACGTCGCTCCATACCGTAACCGAGTCTCGCAAGGTAACCGCTTGACTGTCAAGCGAAAAGGTCCCCTCAAAAAATCGCGGGGAGGCCCAAAAAATCTTTTTCTCTCCTCCCCACAACATGATGTTGAGAGCGAGCTTTCCACAACTAGATCTTGTGGAGTCGATGAGGTTCGAGCCACAAATATCGCCCCTAGAGGGCCCCTGAGCCCTTTCCTGTGGAAAAACTGTCCAAATTCGCTTGCGACCTGTTTTGCCTGCGTGGTAGGATCCCCTCCCGGGTTAGGAGACGTCACCCGGAACAATTTGGATCGGCCCGTCACTGAATTCAGGTTCATGCCTGGACAGCACAGATTCTACACCACCTGCCCCGCCCACCGGGGATAAGTCAGGGCTCGTCCGAAGAGATTCTCGCCGAAACCCGTTAAACACTAACTAGTTAAGAGGTTGCGCACGCATGTGGATAACCTGGGGATACCTTTGTCTCTTCTGAGGAAAACCGGTCTCGGCCGGTGGATAACTCGGGTCCCCGTTGTTGATAAGGTTGAGGGTAACTGGGGATAACTTCCCCGAGGATTGTAGCTATGCCATCCCCCACAGAGGTCTGGTCTCAAGTTCTCGATCGCGTTCAAGACTACGTCGGCCCGAAGGCATATGAGGCGTGGTTCCTGCCGACAAAATGCGTCGCCTATTCGGCCGAAGGAATCCGAATTCAGGTGCCGAATCAGTTCTTCGCCGACTGGTTGAAAGAAAACTATATGCCCCTTTTCCAGCAGGTCCTCGGCGAGGTGCTTCCCGAGACCACGCCGGAGATCGACTTTGCTATCTCTGACGAGCCGCTTCCAGCCGATTGGCCGCTTCGCCCGGGAGTTGGATCAACGCCGGAACGGCAAAACCCGGTTGGTCCTCGGCCCGATTCAGCGGGGCTGTTTCCTGCGCCACCCCGGCAGACGCCCAAAACGTTTCACACCCCTCCGGCGGTGCCGGCTACACCACAGGCGCAAGCCCGGAGAATTTCCGCCCAATTGAACAGCCGATACTCTTTCGATACCTTTGTTGTCGGCAAGTCGAACCAGTTTGCGAGTGCCGCCTCGAAAGCGGTTGCCGAGAATCCCGGTAATGTCTACAACCCCCTCTTTGTTTATGGTGGAGTAGGTCTCGGCAAGACTCACATCCTTCAGGCGATCGGACACGCGGTTCTGCAGAAAAACCCCTCGGCCAATGTGCACTACGTTTCCGCTGAAAGCTTCATGAATGACATGATTCACGCGATTCAAACCGGGACCACCCTCCCCTTCAAAGAGAAGTTCAGAACCTTCGACCTTCTTCTGATGGATGACATTCAGTTTCTTGCCGGCAAGGAAAGCACGCAGGAAGAATTCTTCCACACTTTCAATGCCCTCTGGAATGCCAAAAAGCAGATCGTGCTTACCAGTGATCGCCCGCCGAAGGAAATCGCCAACCTGGAGGAGCGCCTCATATCCCGATTTGAATGGGGTCTGGTCGCAGACGTCGGCTCGCCCGATCTCGAAACCAGAATTGCCATTCTCAGGAAGAAGGCCGAGCTCGAAAATCTCTCTATCCCGGACGATGTTCTGCTCTTCATCGCTCGATCGATTCGCTCGAATATTCGTCAGCTCGAAGGCTCGCTCATCCGGCTCCTCGCCTTTTCCTCACTTACGGGTCAGGATCTCTCCGTCGATCTCGCAAGAGACGTACTCAAGGACTTTCTCTCGCGGAGAACGAACAAGGCCACCGTGCGTGACATCATCCGGGTAACCGCCGGACATTACGATGTGTCGGTCGACGAGATTCTGTCGAGGAGGCGCACGGCGGATATCGCCCTCGCCCGTCAGGTGGCGATGTACTTCACTCGGCAACTGGCCGGCCTCTCGCTCAGCCAGATCGGTCTCAAGTTCGGCGGCCGGGACCATTCAACCGTTCTGCACGCGTGCCAGAAGGTGGAGAGACTTTCCATCGCGGACGACCGCTTCCGGTCGATTCTGGATCGCCTTGCGGATGAGCTCGCAGCGTAGAAGGGACCGAGCGCGCAGCCTATTGCAACACCAAAACCCAAAATAGTCCGGCTCAGCCGGCTTGCCCCGGGCCAGAAAGCTCTCGAAGGAGCCGGCTCCGGGGCTCCTGACCGTCGCCCCTCGCCTCACTCGCTCGGCCGGCCCGAAGCATCTCCACATGAAAACGGGCGGGGTCTGATTAACCCCGTCCGTTTTCTATGTTTCGCTTCTTCGGGTCCCACCGGCCTCGTCTCGCTCATTCTCCTTCGAGAAATTTCTGGCCCGGGGCAAGTCGGCTGAACCACCCACCTTCGCCATGTGAATAATCTGTGCAGAAAACCGGGATACGCCTGTGGACCGATTGTCGACAAACACCGCCCTGTGAACAACTCCAGAGTTATTAGAAAACCGTCCACATGACCCGACATAACTTCCCATCTCCCAAAGACTGTAATCCCGCAACCAATCTAACGTGTGGCCTGCTTGTCAACATATCCGCAGCCCCTACTACTACTACTCTTTTTTTAAATCTCTTTAAGAAGAAGAAGAAAGAATCCGGAAAGAGGCAAACAAACTGTCCGTATGAATGAGTCAAGAGGCAATCGCAGCCAACGGACCCATCGTGTTTGATGAGTGCCGAAACTGGACGGGCGGTGCTTTCAAACGAGACTGCGATTCCTTTACCCCGGGGCGGGCTTCCTGGAAGAATCCGCTTCCGGGGTTCTTTTTGTTGTCTCGAATCCTTACAATCAAGAGAGGCGCCCGAGGTCGGCAGACCGGGAGAAAAGCGTGCTGAACTCCAGATTCCTGCGCAAGATTTTTATCGGCTACGTCGCGGTCATTCTTGCTTCGACCGCGATCTCCGGGCTTCTCTTCAGTAGCCGGGTAAGGGTCGACACGCTTCGCCGGATAGAGGAATCGCTTCACGCCAAAGTAGTCTTGCTGAACGACATAGCCGCTCTCCCTCTGACGGGGGCTGATGATCCTCTCTTTCAGAAACGAATCCAGATTCTGGGAAGATCGCTGGAAACTCGCCTGACCGTAGTGAGAAGCGACGGCCTGGTGATAGCCGATTCGGAAAACGATCCGGCTACGATGGAAAATCATGGGCGCCGACCCGAGATTCTTGACGCACGGGATCGAGGGCTGGGAACCGCCACGCGCTTCAGCAGTACTGCCAACCGAAACACCATGTATCACGCCATTCCCGTGAAACGGGCAGGGAAACTCCTCGGTTATGTCCGAGCTTCCATTATTACCAGCGCTGTTGATGCTGAGTTGGTTCGTCTTCGGACGACAATATTTACTATGGCCGGGCTCGCGGCGCTGGTGGGGCTCCTTATGGGGCTTCTTCTCTCTTACCGTGTCGTGAAGCCTCTCAATGTGATCAGCCGGGAAGCCTTGTTGATAGCAAAGGGGGAGGGTCAGGGGCGGGTGCCTCACGGCGGAAATGATGAAGTCGGCGATCTGGCCCGCTCATTCAACCGAATGTCCGCCAGCATAGAAACCCGCATTTCCGATTCCGCGAAAGAGAAAAACAAGCTTCTCGCTATTCTCATGGGAATGGCGGAAGGGGTCGTTGCTGTTGACGAAGAGGAGCGCATCCTCCATATGAATGACGCGGCCGGCAGGATTCTACGAGTGACCCTCAAAGACAATGACGTTCACGACAAAAGTTCCGATGGAAAACGAATATGGGAGGTCGTCCGGCTTCAGGCCGTGAACAAAATTATCCGGAGAGCCATGCTGGACGGGCAGAAACTGAAAGAGGAAATCAGAATTGCTCGAGACGGGAAGGACCAGATTGTGGAAATGCACGCGACCCCGCTGGAAACCGGCGGTGCCGTGCTGGTGCTTCACGACCTGACCGACCTGAGACAATTGGAGGCGATTCGGAGCGATTTTGTGGCCAACGTATCTCATGAGTTGAAAACGCCGATTACAGCTATACGAGGGCTGGTTGAAACGGTCCTGGACCATGAAGAGATGGAACCGGAGGCGCGTAACGGCTTTCTGAACAAGGTAAAGAATCAGTCCCATCGACTTACTTCGCTCGTCGGCGATTTGCTTACGATTTCCCGCCTTGAATCAGGCCACGACGAGTCCTATCGAGAGCCGGTCGACCTTTGCACGCTCCTTGATGAGAGTGTGGATGAATTCCGCCCCGCTGCGATATCCAAGAATATCGAACTCGTAATCGTCAGGCGGGAAAAGCCCGTGGAGGTCTTCGCCAATCGGGACGAGTTACGGCAACTGATCGACAATCTGCTCGGAAACGCCATTCAATACACGCCGGAAGAGGGAAAGGTGAAAGTGAGCGTTTTCCACCAGGAAGGTGACGCCTTTGTCGAAGTGGAAGATACCGGGATCGGCATTAATCCAGCCCACCGGACGAGAATATTCGAACGGTTCTACCGGGTAGATAAGGCCCGTTCGCGAGACCTGGGCGGCACAGGGCTCGGCCTGGCGATTGTAAAGCACATCGCCCTTTCCCACGGAGGAAGCGTCTCTGTAGAGAGCGCGCCGGGCAGGGGAAGTCGATTTTTATTCCGTATGCCGCCTCGGGGCGAAAATTAATACCCTCTTAATACCCTCCTAATATTCGTTTCGTATCTTGCCCGGTAAGAAAGAGAAAGGAGGTCTCCCAATCATGAGACGAACAACGAAAACAGTATTGGTGCTCAGCGCTCTTGTCCTGTTCGGGTGCGGCGGGAATGGCGCGAATGAGAACGGGTCAGAGCTCAAGGGGACGATTAGAATCGACGGGTCGAGCACGGTCTTCCCGATCACTGAGGCGGTTGCGGAAGAGTTTCAGAAGGTTCACCCCCGTTGCCGGGTTACGGTGGGTATTTCGGGAACAGGCGGCGGATTCAAAAAGTTCTGCATAGGAGAAACGGATATCAATGACGCCTCCCGGCCGATCAAACAGGTAGAAAACAAAAAGGCGAAAGAGAATAACGTGGAATACATCGAGTTGCCTGTCGCTTTTGACGGCATCTCCATTGTGACCCACAAGACTAACGCATTTGTCGACCTCCTTACGGTCGAGGAACTGACAAGAATCTGGCAACCCGGGAGTACGGTAAAGAGCTGGAAAGACGTCCGGAACGAATGGCCCGACCAGCCCATCGCGCTCTACGGCCCTGGAATTGACTCGGGAACATTTGACTACTTCACCGAGACGATCAACGGCGAATCGCAGTCCTGCCGGCACGATTTCACAGCGAGCGAGGACGACAACGTTCTCGTCCAGGGCATCGCAGGTGATGTGCACTCTCTCGGCTTCTTCGGCTTTGCTTACTATGTGGAGAACAAAGACAAGCTGAAGCTCATTCCGATAGACGGTGGAAGCGGGCCGATCGCACCCTCTTCTTCCAGCATCAACGACGGCACTTACGCCCCCCTCGCCCGCCCGATTTTCATCTATGTGACGACAGAAGCGGCCGGCCGGCCCGAGGTCCGCGAGTTCATTCGATTCTACCTGAAGAATGCGCCGGTTCTTGTCAGCGAGGTGGGCTATGTCCCGCTACCGGATGCGGTCTATGCACTTGCGCTCGCGCGCTTCGAAAAAGGTGTTGCCGGCACTGTCTACGCAGACGGAAAGCAAGCGGGCAAGACGCTGGAGCAGATGTTCGACCTGGGTATGTAGGTCTCGGCAGGCGGAGGAGTTCAGGGTGGAAGAGCTCAAGAGAAAGCGGGGAAGGCACTGGAAAGAGGAGGCCGTCAAGGTCGTTCTTTTCACCTGCGCCGCCCTCTCCGTGGTGACCACGGCTGGAATTGTCGGGGTTCTCGCCCGGGAGACGTTCGCGTTTTTTGAGGTGGTTTCCCTGCCGTCCTTTCTGTTCGGCACGGAATGGAGACCCCTTCTCGTACCCCGGTCGTTCGGTATTCTTCCGCTCGTCTGCGGCACCATGATGATCGTGGTGGGTTCGAGCCTGATCGCCATTCCACTCGGGCTTGGAAGCGCCATTTACCTGAGTGAATACGCCTCCGATCGGGTTCGAAACATCATCAAGCCCGTTCTTGAGGTCCTCGCCGGGATCCCGACCGTGGTCTATGGATATTTTGCGCTCACCTTTGTTACACCGATCATCAGAGCGGTCTTTCCCGAAACGCAGGTCTTCAATGCGGCGAGCGCGTCAATCGTGGTCGGCATCATGATTCTTCCCATGGTCGCATCGCTCTGTGACGACGCGCTCCGCGCCGTCCCGAACTCGCTCCGCGAAGGGGCGCACGCCCTCGGGGCGACTTCGTTCGAAGTGACCGGCCGAGTGGTTCTGCCGGCCGCCCTGTCGGGCGTCCTCGCTTCGTTCGTGCTCGCCATGTCGCGCGCCATCGGCGAAACGATGGCAGTGACGCTCGCGGCCGGAGCAACGCCCAATATCACGGCAAATCCGCTGGAGAGTATCCAGACGATGACCGCCTATATTGTGCAGGTGAGCCTTGGTGATACGCCCGCCGGCACCGTGGAATATCAGACGATTTTTGCTGTGGGCGCGCTCCTCTTCATAATCACTTTGGGAATGAATATTCTTTCCCACCAGGTTCTTCGCCGGTTCCAGGAGGTATACGAATGACCGGGCTTGGTCGGCATCATTCCGCGAACAATCTACCCGCCCGGCGCCGGGCACTTGCCGTTTTCCGCTTTGCCTGCGCTGCCATGACCTGGGCGGCGGTCCTGATACTGGTCGCGCTCCTCGTGCACGTCGCCCGCCAGGGGATGTCCTGGCTCGACTGGCAGTTTCTTTCGAGCTTCCCCTCTCGTTTTCCTGATCAGGCCGGCATCAAGTCCGCCCTATTCGGCACACTCTGGATGATCAGCACGACCGCTATTATTGCCGTTCCTCTCGGGGTCGGCGCGGCGATCTATCTCGAGGAATACGCCAGGCGAGGAGCGCTCAGCACTTTCATCCAGATCAACATCGCGAACCTCGCCGGCGTACCATCAATTGTTTACGGCATGCTCGGCCTTGTCATTTTCGTGAGGTTCTTCCTGCTTGGCCGGAGCGTTCTGGCCGGCGCGCTCACCATGAGCCTGTTGATTCTACCCGTGATCATCATCGCCGCACGAGAGGCGATCCGGGCCGTGCCCGGCTCGCTTCGCCAGGCCTCATACGCACTCGGCTCAACGCGGTGGCAGACTGTGCGCCATCACGTTCTCCCCTCGGCCCTCCCCGGCATCATGACCGGCGTGATCCTCGCCCTGTCCCGGGCGATCGGCGAGACGGCCCCACTCGTCATGATCGGGGCGCTCACCTATGTCGCGTTCGTGCCGGAAGGGCCGCTCGATGCATTCACCACCCTGCCGATCCAGGTCTTTAACTGGACTTCGCGCCCCCAGAAGGACTTCCACGCTCTCGGCGCAGCCGGCATTCTCGTTCTCCTGATCGTCCTTCTCGTCATGAACACTGGAGCCATTCTCATTCGACACCGGGCAGAGAGGAGAGGCGGATGATGACGTCGATCATGGAAGCCCGAAACGTCACGATTCGATACGGGGAAGCTCCCGCGGTCCGGGAAGCGACTCTCGTGATCCCGGAAAACCGGGTAACGGCGATCATCGGGCCTTCGGGGTGCGGCAAGAGCACGCTCCTCCGAGCGTTCAATCGTATGAACGAGTTCATCCCTTCTTCGAGTATGGACGGCGAGATACTCTTTCGCGGGACGGATATTTACGACAAAGGGATCGACCCCGTAGAAGTGCGCCGCCGGATCGGCATGGTTTTTCAAAAGCCGAACCCTTTCCCGAAGAGCATTGAACGAAACGTCTCATGGGGGCCCGCGATCAACGGCTATGAGGGCGATCCGAGAGAGAGACTGGAGGGGGCGCTCAAGAAAGCCGCCCTCTGGGACGAGGTGAAGGACCGGCTCGGTTCGTCTGCACTCGGACTATCGGGCGGGCAGCAGCAGCGCCTTTGTATTGCGCGCACACTCGCAATGGAGCCGGAAGTGATACTGATGGACGAGCCCTGCTCCGCGCTTGATCCGGTGTCGACCGCGCACATCGAGAATCTTCTGTTCGAGCTCAAGAAGAAATACACCATCGTAATCGTGACTCACAATATGCAGCAGGCGGCGAGAGTATCGGACTACACGGCGTTTTTCGAAGCGGGGGTTCTTGTCGAATATGGCGAAACCCAGCAGGTGTTCACTCGGCCCAAGGTGAAGCGCACCGAAGAATACGTCACCGGCCGATTCGGATAGGAGAGACGAGATGACGCTTCATCTGCAAAGAGACTTGGATCATTTGAAGAAGGGCCTTCTCGGGCTGAGCGGCCTGGTGGAAGAAGCGATCGGCACGGCCATTCGCGCCCTGGTTGACAGGCGGGCTGAACTGGCGGAGGAGGTCATCGCGGGAGACCAGGAGATCGACCGGCTCGAGGTCGAGCTGGAAGAGGATTGTCTCAAGATACTGGCACTCCACCAGCCGGTGGCCGGCGACCTTCGCTTCCTCGTGGCGGCGCTCAAAGTGAACAACGACCTGGAGCGGATGGGCGACCTGGCGGCGAACATTGCAAAAAGAGCACTCTACCTGGCGAAACACGAGACGCTCCCTGTGCCGTTCGATTTTGCCGGGATGGCCGACGACGTACACGAGATGGTACAGGACAGTCTGCACGCCCTGATCAACCAGGACACGAGCCTGGCCGTCAAGGTGCTCAAAAAAGACGACGACATCGACGACGCTCACGGGCAAATGTACAAGGTGCTCCGGAAGACGATGAAGGACGACAGGGCGATAAAGCGGGCGAGTCATTATCTGTCCGCGTCCCGACACCTGGAACGAATCGCCGACCTGACGACGAACATTGCCGAAGACGTCATATTCATGGTGACCGGAAAAGTGGTCCGACACAGATTTGAAGAGGCGGAAGGAGACGACGAATGAACAAGATATCGGCCTGTTTCGGGGGGGCGCTTGCCCTCCTTGTTGTGTTGGCAACGAGCGGCGAAGCGACGGAAGTTACGACAAAAGCGGTCAAGCTCAACCTGTCCGGCCGGGTTCATACCCAGTTCAACACGAGCTCGGTTGATGGGGAACTCGGCTCGGATTTCTTGATACGCCGGGCGAGGCTGAGCTTCGATATTCAGATGAACGATTTCGTATTCGGGAAAGTACAGCCGGATTTCGGCAAGGGTAAGATCACGCTCAAGGACGCCTATATGAAACTGGTCTACGGCCCGAACGTTTCGTTCCGGCTCGGGCAGTTCAAGCGGCCGTTCGACATCTTCGAGCTGACGTCGTCGACGAAGATTCTGGTGGTAGAGCGGGCGCTGAAAGTGCGCGGGGTGGGCGGAAAGCGCTCGCTCTCTTCGCTCACGGAGAAGCTCGGGTTCTCCGACAGGGACATCGGCCTGGAAGTGAAGCTGCAGAACGACGCGAAATCGGTGTCGCTCACGGCCGCGGTCACGAACGGCACCGGCGCCAATGTCATTCCTTCGGTCGCACGAAAAGATGGAGATGACGTGGTCGGCGAAAAACAATACACAGGCCGGGCGACGCTTCGCCCCATGGCCGACACGGATTTCGTTATCGCGGTGGCCGGCGGGATGAAGCCGGATGCGCTTCCCCTGGCGGCTGCCAAGGTGGTCGGCGACGACCTGAATCCGGAAGTAGAGTATGCGGTGGCGGTTCAGGCCGATCTGGAATACGGGAATTTCAAGAGCGGTCCCCATGTGCAGGCCGGCGTGCTGTGGGGGGAGAACTGGGATTCGGCAGTTCATGGCGCCGATCTTCCGACGTTCGTAGCCGCCCAGGTGATCGGCACCTACAAAATACCGGTCGACGGAAACAGCTACGTGGAGGCGGTGGAACCGATCCTGCGGGTGAGCTACGCCGACCCGAACGACGAGATCGAGGACGATGGAGGGTTCCTCGTTACGCCTGGCGTGCAGTTCTTCTTCGTCGGGAGAAACAAAGTCGCCTTTAACGTAGACGTGTTCATTCCCGAGGCGGACAGCGAGGAAACGGAATACTCCATCAAGGTCCAGTCGTCCGTTCACTTCTAGCGGGTTGGCTCTACCCAATTGAACTTGGTTTTGATCTTTAAAAATGTTGTTTGACCGGTTCTGGGGATCTGCTGCACGCCCACTCACTCCACCACAATTACCTTTCTTACGATCGCGTTTCTCTCTGTTGCGAGACGAACAAAGTAGACACCGCTCGTGATGCGCCGGCCGGAACGGTCCAAGAGGTCCCACGCATAGTCGGCGCCATTCGGCCCGATAGCGGGCACGGGGAAACTCCTGACCCGGCGGCCGCTCGGGGAAAAGACCTCGAGCGTTGCAGAAGAGGAAGCCGGAACAGTTATGGCGAACGAGGCGGTGTTCCGTACGGGGTTCGAGTTGACCCGAAGGGCGAGCGCGTTCAGCGAGCGGTCCGCCCCAGAACCCTTTAAACGAACGGATATCCTCAGACACCGGCTGATCGCGAGTCGTTCGGGCCCGGAAAGATTGCCCGATTGGCGCCAATCCGCGAGAAGGGAAAGGACGCAGGCCGAGAACCCGCGGAGATCTGCTGATGCTGCGTCGCAGACCGCAATCTCATCCGCGAACGTACAGCCGCTCGCGAGGACGCGGTTCGACACACCGCTTTCACATCCGCGCACAGTCAAATTGGCGGCCGTTTCCGACGCCGGACACGCATCGAAAATGTCCCGCACTCCGTCGCCGTCGTTATCGGCCGAAACATCTTTCCCTTCCGCATACCCGTTTGCGCCGATCGGCGACCCTCCACCATTCGAGGCGGGGTCGTCGAATCCCGACAAGAGTATCGTCACGAAGCGATCCTCGAGACCGACAAGATTGATGTCATGCGTTCCTCGGGAGATTCCGTCTGAGCTCCCGAGGAGATCAAGGTGATGCACCTCGGGAGAAAGCATCACGACATCGCTCGCCGCACCATACCCGAAACCGGTCAAGAGCGCGCCACTCAGAGAAGAACTGATGTCGAGTGGCGGCGCGTCGGTCACCCCATGCACGAAGACCACCCGGACATCACCAGTGAAGGCGGACCCGGAAGCGCCTCCCTCTGTGACTACCATGGAAAAATCGGTGGGAACTCCTTCCGGGTTCGGCGCGTACGAAGAGGGATCGTCCAGGCCGATCAGAACGATTGAATGATCCCGGCCCCGGCCGAGACGAAGGCTGTCGAACGTCGCCACGGGGAGCCCGCTCCCCGATTCGGTCAGGTCGATCGAGAAAAGGGTATCCAGTGGGAGGCCCTCTGCGATTCCGGCGTCACGAAATCCCAGATTCTGGAATGCAGGCGCGGTATTCTGCCGCTTCTCGAGTACATCGCAGTTGAGCTGCACTGCCCCGCCGGAGCAACCGGCGCCACAGGGGGTTCCTGATCCGATCACCACGTTCGGGCCGGGCGGGGTGTAGTGGTACTGCCATTTCGCGACCCCCGTGGCGAGACCACCTCCGGCCAGAGTGAAGTCGCCGCCGAAGTATGCGGTTTCACCAAGCCAGTAGAAACACGGGATAACGCCGAGCACGCTGTGCGCCGGACCGTTCGTGCCGGTCCCGAGCGCCTCGAGATCGAAGGACGGCCACTCTCCCAATGCGGTGTGGTTTGCTGTGACCGGTGGGCCGGACGGGGGAAAAATCGTCGTGAAGTCGCCGCCGAAAACCTTACCCAGGGCAATTGAGCGAACGGGCGCATCAAAGCCGCCAGCTACCGGAGTCCATTGGTCCGGTGTCCACCAGGCGGCATAGTTTGCCGGGACGAGACCGCCACCGGCATCGATGGCGTTCAGGAATTCGCCGCCCACAACGACAACCGCCGGATTCCTCGAGTAGGGACTGACCGTGTATGCCGTGTTGTCGACACCCTCCCCAAGCGCGGACCAGGTGAGGTTGTCGAGATGCATTCTCGCCACATTTCTGACGTCGATCGCTCCACCTGAGCCGGACACGCCGAGGAAGTTTCCTCCGATAAAAAGGGTGGGGTCTGCAAAGAGGAAACCGGACGAGATGTCGTAGACAGTGGCGGTTCCGCCGTTCACGTCACCCACCGCCTCCCACTCCTCGCTCACACTGTTCCAGAGAACGAGCCCTGTAGCGGAGAGCGTGTCGCCGTTTGTCTGCACCGCCTCGGTGAACTCGCCGCCAACGTAGAGATAGTCAGGGAACCCGAGCCCCGGCCCCTGGACGAAGTGCAATGCACGAACTTTCCCGTTCACGCCGCCACCCAGGCCTTCCCATTGGTTCGAGAAACGCTCAAAGCGCGCCACGTTCGAAACAGAAAGGACGGTGCCGTCAGGGTTGTTCGCCGACAGGAAGCAGCCCCCGACATAGACATCAGCCGGCAAGCGGAACGTTTCGAGTGCAGTCGCGAACACGGTGTCGTTCACGCCGCCGCCGAGGGGGATCCAGCCATCTCCCTCAAACAGCGCGACGTTCATCGAGCTGACTCCCCCGATCCTGGTGAATGCGCCGCCCACGGCAAAAGCGGTCGCCGCGCCCCATTCCCTGTCGTCGTCGCCGACCGCGTAGATCCGGCCGTTCGCTCCGCCAACACCGCGAAGAGCGCTCCACGTATTCCCGTCCCACATGGCGTCGTTCGTGATCTGGTATACGTTTCCGCCATGCTCCAGGGAGGAGAAAAGACCGCCCAAATAGGCGTGAGTTGTGGCAATCGCCTCGTTGGCCGCGATCGTCACGGGCGCTTCGCCGCCACTCGCTACGGCGATTTGTTCCGGAGCGATGGGCGTGATCCGGTACACCGATTGCGGCGGGGTAACACTGTATAGATTTCCGGCGCCGTCCATCGCGATATCGCTGGAGGGAGGAACGATGCCGGGAAGAACCCAGGAGGAACCGTTCCAGAGTAGCGCCCCGTTGGAAAGCGGGGAGGCGCCGGCCGACACGACGGAGCTTCCAGCCACGAGGATGTCCCCCGACGCCGTTACGAGCAACTCGCTGTACCGGCTGACGAATGAAAGTCCGGCGCCGAATGGTATCCACGTCGTCCCGTTCCAGAGTGCGACAGAAGAGCACGGAATCAGATTGCCCGACCCGTCGTCCCCATTCGAAAACCTACCGGCCACTATGATCCGGCCGAGGCTGTCGACCGCCACCTGATCACAATTGCCATCGGTACCGCCGCCGACCGGCTCCCATTGCTATAATCCCGAATCCCACCTGGCGATGTGGGGAGCTGAGACCGCACCGCCCCCCGGGTTAAAAACGACAGAGAAATCGCCGGCCACATAAAGGTCGCCATTCGGAAGCGCGGCGATATCTCTCACCCACCCGTCGGTCCCCTCTCCGATTGACTCCCATTGCAGTGCGACCGCATTCCACCTGACGATATTCCGGGAGGAGACGAACGAACCGTCATCGTGGTAGGCGTCGGTGAACAATCCACCAACATAGATATTGCCCGCACCGTCCACAGCGATCGCTGACACGTGGGACTCGATGGCGCCACTTTTGACGACACGGTTTCCGATAATCTCCCAGTGGCTTCCGTCCCACCAGGCAACCCGAATCGGACCGACGCCGGGAAGGTCAAATGTGCCGGCGACGTAGATCTGCCCGAGGTCGTCCATCGCACTCACCACGGAACCGTGGGGAATGATTCCCCCCTGCGGGGTAGACGCGAATACCCCGGACCACGCTAAATTCGACCGTGCCGGTGGGGTTGACGTGTTGTAGCGAACTGCCTCTGCGGGCACGCACCAGCCCAGGAAGGCGAGCATGGAGGCGAGTGACATCGCAGCGAGTCGACGTGTGTAATTAGGCATGGGCCTCTCCTCTCGGTTTGTGTGTCTTCCCGGAATCAGAGCGATGCGCCGCTATTTTGAATTCGGCTGCGGAACAACGCGCAGGTAGGGTTTTACCGTCTCCCCGCCGCGCGGAAACATCTTGCCGGCTTCCTCGTCACTAACCGATGGCAGGATGATGACGTCCTCGCCAGGCACCCAGTTAACCGGTGTGGCCACCTGGTGTGCGGCTGTCATCTGCATGGAGTCGAGTACCCGAAGGATCTCATTGAAGTTACGGCCCGAACTCATGGGATAGGTCAACATCATCTTGATTTTTTTGTCCGGCCCGACGACAAAGACCGACCGAACGGTCGCGTTCGTCGCAGCGGTCCGGCCCTCCGAGGACCCCTCTTCTTCCGCAGGCAGCATGTTGTATCGCTTGGATACGGCCAGGTCCGTGTCGGCGATCAACGGATAGTTCAACGCGTGTCCTTGTGTCTCTTCGATATCTTTGGCCCACCCTTTGTGGCTTTCCACGGGGTCAACGCTGAGGCCGACGATCTTGCAGTTTCGTTTGGCGAATTCACCCGCAATACCGGCCATGTAGCCGAGCTCGGTCGTGCAGACCGGGGTATAGTCTTTCGGGTGAGAAAACAGCACGGCCCACCCGTCGCCGATCCACTTGTGAAACCGGATCTTCCCTTGAGTTGTTTCGGCCGTGAAATCAGGCGCTTCGTCGTTAATGCGTAATGACATGGTCTGAGCTCCTTTAGATTGTAGTAAGGGCGCCGCTCAGGGTGGGGCTCACGTCGAGTGCCGACGCAACGGTCACGCCGTGCACGATGGCCGCCCGCACACCCCCGGCGAAGCCCACCCCGGCGACGCCCAAGCGGCAACGGCCCTAGCCGTCTACAGGTGAGACACGAAGAAGGGCGGAGAATCACAAGGTCGGCGAAAAAAATCGGACTTGTCCGGTGACGTATGCGTTTTCCTGATCCGCGCCTTGATCATTCGTTTCTCAACGCTTCGTCAGTGACATTTCGCGCGCTGCCAACCGGTTGTGCTTGCCGCACAAGAGATGCAGATTCTCGAGGGAGTGCCCCCCGCCCCGGCAGAACGGTGTGATGTGATCGATCTGCAGGTGAGCGGTCGAGTCGCATTGGATGTCGAGGGAACTGGTGTAGGTGCAGCGCCCTTTGTCACGGTTGAACACCGCGTCCCGCAAGTGGGCCGGGATATGTCGGGAACGAACGGGCAGCCCCTCTGCTCCCTTGCCTGGAGGCTCTTTCTCATCGGCCATTTCTGAGCCGCTCACGGTTGCCGGTATGGCCGGGGAACCGCTTTTCGCAAATCTCTGCGCCTGGCCCTCCGACTTGCTCTGCTTCCTCGCTTCTCTCTTCTTCAGCCGTGCCTCTTTCTGCTCGGGGTCCCGCTTCTCCAGCAGGTCCTTGATCGCTCTCCCCAGAATCGCTTCCAGATTCCAACTACGGGAGCAGACCATCTTCGCCCGCTCCAGGTCCCGGCAGAATTCTTCGCTCGCCGAGAACCGAATTTCGTAGCGCTGTTCGAGTTTCATTTTATGGTTATCGATTGGAGAGTCGCCCCCCAGCTGATCCGTCTGTTCATCCACAAAATCACTATCAATTTGATAGTTCCCAAGTGTTCGATTCGGCTGAAAGAGATCCTCGTGATCGGCGCTTCGATCCCGCCCGCCCGCCGGTTCCTGCAGTCCGATCGGCCGTATCGACTCCCGGATCTTCGGAGCGATCTTCAGCGAGGCGACGATCTTTTCGATCTCCACGAATCTCTTTCCCGAAACTTCCTGAAGGATCTTGTCGGAGTTCTCATCCGTTAGGATTCCGGCGATCATGGAGACGCCACAGAGTGTAATCTTGCGCCGCAAAAGCAAATCCCGCACACCTGGAAAGCTCTTCATACATCGGGCAGCCGCTATGAACCGCCCCGCTTTAGGGGGTGAGTAGTGCCATCTCCGCGTGCAGTAATCGAAAAGCGAGGAGTACCCTTCCTTTAGAAATATCGATCGCCCCTCGATCTCGACCAGACAGTCGAGAATCTCGATGGAGAGTTCATGTCGGCTCTGAACCGCCCGATCCCCTTTTCGAATGATCTCATGATTGGAATACGTCGCCAGAACCGAGTCCATCTTTTTCGTCGTCGTCATCGCCATCTTCCCCTCCCGATCCACCCTTATCGTTCCAAGCCCCGCTGATATTTTAGCATGCCCTTTTTCGGCTTCGGGAGAGGGGCTACACCAAGGACCGGCAATGAACTTGAGAGATTCGGCAGGAAGAGTTGATTGAATCGATCCGAGACGAGGAGAGCCCGTCTTGCGGCCGGCGTACAAGGGAGCGCGGCTCACCGAGATTCTGCGCCTGAAAACCTGTCAAGCAATATTTATTGAAAGATCAAAATAAGTAGAGAGATACGGGCCCCCTCAACGGCCCTAGACAGGTTGTCGGAGGAAAGTAGACGGATAAAACGCATACGTCTGCGGACGGCGGCGAAAAAGTCAGGGAAGGGCGACCGACCACGTCGGAGAAACGCTGACATCATCACCCCGGCGCCGGGCGACGACACGAAGCAAGATAATCCGGGGCGAACCGAGCGCGACGATGTCGTCATTTGAAATTGTTGCGGAGGTCTTCTTGTAGGGCCCGAAACGACGGAGCAGTTCGAGGTCCGTGTCGTAGAGGTCGATTGCGTACTCATCGGCGGAGGCCAGAGGCTCCCAGGATAGCAGAAGAGAACCATCCGCCCCGACACGGTTGTCGCCCCAGCCCCACTCCTGCTCGGACGTTTTCGGTTCTCCGCGAAGGCGAATCTCCCGTTCGTCTCCTTCGTTGATGTTGTATAGGAAAACGGCGACGAGAAGCAGGGCTGCCGTGGCAAGCAACGCGCGCCGGACGCCTCTCAGTCCTCGCGTTTCAGGGCGTCTCTTTTTAGGAACCGGCGAGCCGCCGACGTCGCCGGTTCGCGCGATCTCCGCGGCGATCCTGTCGCGAAGAACGTTTTCCGCTTCAACCAAGCGATCCGCGTCCGCTTCGTTTCCCCCGCTCATAAACGCCAGGTAGGAGTCGAGGAGGGCGCGGCAACGAGGACACTCTCGCACGTGAACGCTTTTGGGGTCGTTGTCCGGGAGATTCGGAATGTCGCCGATCTCTGCAGCCAGAACACACACTCGTCTGCTCATTGTTCGTTCTCCTCGCTCGCCGGTCTCTTCTTGAGGGCGGCACGAAGTTTTCGCCTTGCTCTCTGGATGATTCCCCGCGCTCCCGACGCCCCCTCGATCGCGAGCATGCCCGTGATCTGGTCGACGGGCATCTTTTCGAAACACCGGAACCAGATGACTTTCTGCTCGATCGGCTCCAGGGTGGTGCGAATGAGCTTCAGCAATGAAGCTTCGCTTTCCGAGTCGGTAAGCTGCTGGAGGGGAGGGTCGTCGGGCGATGCCACCGAATCGGGATCGCGATCGTCGTCACGCAAAAGAGAGACAGGCCGGAGCGACGAGAGACATCGGTTTCTGGTGATCGCAAAGAGCCACGAAGAGAATCGTGACCGGCCCTGGAACGACTCGATTGATCGAAAGGCACTCATGAGCGAATCCTGTGCGAGATCGAGCGCGGCATCGTGATCCTTGACATAGCGAAGACACCAGAGATAAACGCGTTTCGAGTATCGCCCGAATAGCTCTTCCCCCGCCGCCCCGGCGTCCTTCGAGTCCGGACGGGCCATTATTGCCAGGAGCTCTTCGTCGGACGGTGTCTCCTGACCACCCTCTTGTTTCGTTAGACGATCAGATCCCGGGGGAATCACAAACGCCGGACCTCGCTTTGATTCTTTCTCGATTTCCAGAGCCAGAGAATGACCAGGAGCGCGAGAAGGGTAAAAAGGATAAAGGCCCACCCGTGGTCGGGCTCGATTCTCTCGATCGGCAGGCGAATCGAGGCGTCTCCGAGCACGATAATTCCCGCCCAGAAGAAAGGATGTTCCGTTGCCGGATGTCCCGCGATTTCGACCTGTGCCTCCCGCAATGCTACCCCCAAAGCGTCTCCGTCCGCCAGGTTCTCGTAGAAGAGAAGCATCAGGTCGGCGGTCGCCCGGTCGTCTACCGGCCAGAGCGTCGCTACCACCGCAGGGACTCCGGCACCCAGAAAGGAGGTGCTGAGGCCGAGTACCCCTTCTCCGTTCAGAATTCGACCGCTCGCCGATTCACACCCGGAGAGCACGACCAGGCGGGCGTCGAGATCAAGCCCCGCAATCTCAGCCGCCCGAATGGCACGGCCCCCCGAGGGGCCGGTCTGAATTGCGGAGAGCCACGGGTTCTGGTCGTCGATGGTTGTGTGCGCCGCAAAATGGAGGACGTCGAACCCCGAAAAGATTCGAAGGCCCGATCGCGCTTTGACTTTTGCGAGTAGGGTGACATGTCGAAAGCGCTTCTCCAGGGCGGCGGCTTCTCGAAGGGCTCCGGGGAGCTCCTCGCCGCTGGCTCCCCGGCTTCCGGCAACGGCCAGAATCGAAATCGAATCGTTTGGCGGCAGAGCGCTCTTGTCGCGGAGCCTGGCGAGAAGAGTCGCCGAGGGATACCGCATGACGGTTTTGGAGTAAATCAGCGGTTTCCGATCTCCCGCACTGTCTGCGACGGGCAGGACTGAGAGTGGAATCCGATTGAGCGGGCCGTCGGGAATGAGGAGAAGATGTGTTGACGATGCGAGCAGGTCCGAGACACCGGCAAAGAGCCAGGTGGCCATGCTCTCGGTCGCCCCTTTGCCCGCCTCTCGACTGGCCGCTCCCCCCGCGCTCCGCAGGAGTTCGTGGAGGAGATCGATGCGCCGCTCCAGAACAGACCTCCCCGGGAGAATGGTGACGCGGAGCGAATCCGGCGTAACAGCGAACAGAAAAGAGCGATCTTCCCCGCAGTAGATATCGAGAAGAAGCTCCCCCTGTTTCAATAGGCCTGACTGCAGCTCTACCACCGTAACGGATCGGTCGGCGAGGACCGGAATGGGAGTGCCGGGGCGCGAGATTCTCTCCAATAGTGTGCGGGCTTTGAAACGCTGCAACGCGTCGAACGCATCGGAGATTCGCCGGTTCTCTATCGGGGCGCTCGTGTTACCGAGCATGACGGAGGCGATCCGCGTCGAGATATCGGAACCGATCTCGCCCCTCTGCTCCCGCCACTCCATGTCAACCGGGACTTGTCGCTCTTCTTCCCAGAGAGTGGCCGCCTCCCGCAGGATGGAAAGGCTGCGCCCGGATTCCCCGATCGCCTCGTGTGCATCGGACAGCTCGATTTTTGCCGAGAGCTCGAAGGAGCGGAAACCGAGCTCTTCCGCCTCTCTGGGGATCGGTTCGAGCAATCGGATCGCATCGGCAGGCCGCCCGCTGAGCAGGAGCGTTCTCCCGAGTTCTATGTTTGTAGCAAAGCGCTGATTTGGAGGGAGGCCGGCAATTCCGCCGGACACCTGATCTTTCAGCAGGGAGAGTGCTTCCGCGACGCTGTCGACAGCACTTAAAACCTGTGCGAGACCGACGGTTGCCTCGTTCCGTGGAACAGTTGCGCGCGTATCTTCCAGAATCGCCAGGGCGGCGCGGTAGTTTCCGGCGCTCTCCTGCAATCGGCCCCGCTTGTAGGCAAGCGATCCGAGGGAGACCAGAAAATTCGCTTCGTGATCGAGATACCCGTTGGCCCGGCAGAGGTCAAGGAGGTCTTCGAACATCGACTGCGCCGCGGCGAACTGCCCCATCCGGATTCGAAGGATCGCGGCATTTCGCGCGGGGATCAGAGAGGCGCGAAAGCGTTGGTCACCCAGATAGAGTGCGTATGCCCGCTCATAAGTATTCGGCTGCATGAGAAGGAATCCCGGTAAGAGCTTCCAGCGTCGCCAGATTCGACAGGCTTCCCGCTTCCATCATGGGCGAGCCAAGCTCTCTCGATCTGGAGAGCGTTTGCTCCCACCATTTTTTTGCCTTTTCGTTCTCTCCCCGGTTGGCGTTCACAAGACCGAGCAGGTGGGTGGCGTTCAGCTCGTCCTTCTCCAGGCGGAAGCGCTGGAAAAGCTCCAGTGCCGTTTCGAGACGGACAAGCGCCGTGTCGAGCGAGCCGGCGTTGATCAGGGGCGAAGTCGTTCCCAGCAGTCCGCGAGCAATATGAGTTGAGTCGCGGGAGGCAGTCGCCACGCGGATCAGGCGTTCGAACGCGTTTCTCGATTTCTCAAAACGGCCAAGGCGACGGTGGGCATAACCAAGCTGGTAGAGCCCCTCGCAGAGGAGAGTCGAATCAGAGAGAGCCTCTGAGAGTGCGACTGCCGAAACAAGATCAGGCTCTGCTTCAAGCGGTCTGCCTCGACCGATCTGCAGACGCCCTCTCGTTATGAGAATTCTGCTCTCGGCTCTCCTGTCATCTGCGGCACGAGCTTCCCGAAGAAGAGGGGAAAGGAGGTCGAGCGCGGACTCCCGGTCAGAATCCTCGATCAGCGTTTCGACAGTCTCGAGTGCGTCGGAGAGCCTTGCCTGGAAATCGGGTGTATCGGAAGCGGGCGCACCCGCAGCGGTGAGCGCAACCGACCAGACGAGTAGTAGAGAGACCATTCCGGGAGGATTATGCATCAAGAAAAGGCTATCAAACCGGCGTGCGAAATGTCCAGAGGATCGGGCCTTTCGCACGGCCTGCCCACCCCGGATCGCACCCCCCGAAACCCCGGAAAACCCACCCCCCTAACCGACCGAAAACCAACAGCTTACACGCCCCTCTCCGGGGTTCTTTTCCCTTGCCCCAATCCGGACGCTGTCCTATACTGAAAAATCTTGGAGCAGTGTGCGCAGCACCGCTCTAATCGATTGAGTTTGAGGGGGTTATTGAGGGGGGTCCCGATGGAATTCCTGACCAGCAAGAGCGATCTTTCGAGGACCTTGGAAATGGTCCTTCATATCGTTCCGCCCAAAACCACTCTGCCTGTTCTTTCCAACCTCCTTCTGGATGTGAAGAAAGATTCCATTACGGTCATCTCCACGGACCTGGACACTTCGGTTTCGACCACGTTGGCCGGAGAGGTGAAGAAGCCGGGCATGGTGACCGTTCCGGCGAGGCGGCTTGGTGAAATCGTCCGGCTTCTGCCGGACAAGCCGATTCACATCTCGCTCCAGGACGAGACAAGAATCCAGATCGAGTGTGGCGAAACGAAGTACCGCATCATGGGAATCGTGGAAGAGGAGTTTCCGAAGATCCCCACCGTGCAGACGAGAGAGAGACTGCAGCTTCCGGCCGCAATGCTTCGGCGGATGATCGCCAAAACAATGTTTGCCGTTTCTCGAGACGAAACCCGCCCCGCCCTGAACGGCGTCTTCTGGCGGATCGAGCCAAGGCGAATGGAGATGGTCGCTACCGACGGGTATCGGCTGGCCCGCATGGAAAAGACGGGCGAGTTCCCGGTGAAGGGGAAAAAAGAGTTTCTCGTCTCCCCCAAGGCGCTCGGCCAGATGATCAACCTGTCCGACGATTCGGAAGAAATGGTGGACATCAAAGTCGACAACAACTACCTGGTGTTCTCTTTCGGCGGAACGGTGGTTTATTCCCGCCTTCTCGAGGGGCCCTTCCCTCGGTACGAACAGGTGATCCCGAAGGACAACAATAAAAACATGATCACCGATCGGGCCGCCATGATGACCTCCTGCCGGCGCGTGGCGATCCTGAGCGACAGCCTGACCCATCAGGTGCAGGTTTCGGTCAGGAAGGGGGCGGTCGTGCTGAAATCGAATACGCCGGACCTCGGCGAGGCGACAGATCGGCTCGAAGCGGAATACGATGAGGACGAGATGGATATCGGATACAACGCCACCTATCTGGCGGATATCCTGAAGAATATAGATGGCGATCGTGCGAAGTTCAGGCTTGATACGCCGATCAAGGCGGGAATCATCGAACCTGTGGAGCAGGAGAAGGACGAACATCACCTCTGCCTTCTCATGCCCCTGCGTCTGGCGGAGTGATTCTCGACTCCCTGCGACTTCTCGATTTTCGCAACTTCCGGGAGTTGGAAATCGAGCCGGGTGGACGGTGTGCGGCAATCTGGGGACCGAATGGACGCGGGAAGACGAACCTGCTCGAAGCCATCTTTCTCCTCGGCACAACACGATCTCACCGCACGAGAAAAGACCCGGAGCTGATTCGTTTCGGCGGCGACGTCTATCATGTGGCCGGATCGTACAGGCGGAGCAACGGGGGGCGGATGACCCTCTCGGTCGCCTATGAGAAGGGCGGGCGCAAAAAGGGCCGGGTTGACGGAAAAGAAGTAAGTAAAATGTCTTCGCTGGTCGGAAGGTGCGGGGTTGTTCTCGTTTCGCCGGAAGACGTGGAAATCACGAAAGGCGAACCCGAACGGCGGCGACAGTTTCTCGACCTTACGCTCTGTTCCATCGACCCGATCTACCTGAGGAGCCTGCAGGAACTCGGCCGGATCCTCAGGCAGAGAAGCTCGCTGCTTCGAGATACCTGGGAGCCGGACAGAGCCCGGATGCTCGATCCGTGGGACCGGCAGCTCGCCGCGGCGGGTTGGGCGATAACCGAGGCCCGGGCCCGGGCAATGGAAGAGCTAGCTCCGCTGGTCGAGGAAGCCTATTCGGCCCTCGGAGGGGGCGAACAGCTCGTAATCGGCTACCGGCCAGGGATTGGCCGTGAACCGGTTAGCGAAGAGGACGTGCTGCAGAAAATCGTTGCCGTGCGGGATGAAGATCTCCGGCTCAGGCGGACCACTATAGGCCCCCATCGGGACGATCTCGACCTTGAACTCGATGGCCGCTCCATCAGGGCTTACGGGTCCCGGGGACAGCACAGAACAGCCGTGCTGGCGCTCAAACTCGCTGCGGTGCGGCTGATGGCGCAACGGCTCGGCGAAGAGCCGATCCTGCTTCTGGACGACGTGTTCACCGAGCTCGACGCGAGCCGCGCTGAAAGATTGGCGACCAGGCTCGATGGGGCGGGACAGGTTTTTGCTACGGGAACCGGACGGGCGGAGCTCGATCGCTTCTTTCCCGGGGTGGAGCACTTCAAGGTGGAGGAAGAGGGGAGGGTCGTTCGTGGGGGGTAGCTGGAAGAGCGCCGGCCGAGTGCTTGGCAAAATGCTTGAAACCGAAGAGCTACGGGACGGCTATCGGAAACACGCCGCCCTTCTCCACTGGTCGGAGGTTGTGGGGGGCAAAATCGCCGAGCGCGCCCGCCCTCAGGGGATTCGAGGGAAGACCCTTTTTGTTGAAGTCGACGGCTCCGCGTGGATACAGGAGCTTTCCTTTTTGAAAGAGGACATTTTGAGAGAACTGAACGAGCGGGCGGGAGACGACGCTCTTGACCAGATCGTGTTTCGCGCCGCGGGGAGTGGGGGCTGGCGATGACCCGGGAAGAGAACGGAAACGCCGTGTCCACGAAACATGCCGATTACGGCGCCGACAAGATAACGGTACTCAAAGGACTCGAGGCGGTTCGGAAGCGCCCCGCCATGTACATCGGGAGCACCGCATCCCGCGGGTTGCACCATCTCGTCTACGAGGTAGTGGATAACTCGATCGATGAAGCGCTTGCCGGTTTCTGCGATGAGATCTTCGTTGCGATTCATGCCGATAACGCCATCACCGTAATTGACAACGGCCGGGGTATTCCCGTGGACGAACACGCGGAACAGAAACGCCCCGCTGTTGAAGTAGTGATGACCATGCTTCACGCCGGCGGCAAGTTTGACTCCGAAACCTACAAGGTTTCGGGCGGCCTGCACGGCGTTGGTGTGTCGGTCGTGAACGCGCTATCAGAGGAACTGATTCTGGAGGTATCGCGGGATGGCAAGGTCTACAGGCAGACTTACGCACGGGGGGAGATCACCTCGGAGCTGACCGTGGTCGGCGACACGGAGAACTCCGGGACCAAGGTGACGTTCCGGCCCGACACGGAGGTGTTCACGGAGCTCGAGTACAGCGCCGAGACGCTTTCCCATCGCATGCGGGAGCTGGCGTTCCTGAATCGCGGCCTCAAGATCAACCTCGAGGACGAGCGGACCGGGAAGAAGCTGCTTTTTCATTACGACGGCGGGATTGTTTCGTATGTGCAGCACCTGAACAGGAACAAAGAGGCTGTGCACGAGCCGATCTACGTCAACAAGGCGCGGGGCACAACGTCCGTCGAGATCGCGCTGCAGTACAACGATAGTTACCAGGAGACGATCTTCTCCTACGTGAACGCCATCAATACGATCGAGGGGGGTACACACCTCTCCGGCCTGAAGACCGCGCTAACCCGAACGCTCAACAGCTACGCGAATAAAGCAAAGCTATTCCGGAACAACGAGTCCCTTTCCGGAGAGGATGTGCGAGAGGGGCTTGCCGTCGTGATAGCGATCAAGATGCTTGACCCGCAATTCGAGGGACAGACCAAGACCAAGCTCGGCAACAGCGACACCAGGGGAATCGTGGAGTCCGTGGTCGGCGAGTGGTTGGGCGATTTTCTTGCGGAAAATCCGCGCACGGCGAGACGGATCATCGAGAAATCTCTACAGGCTTCGCGTGCGAGGGAAGCGGCTCGCAAGGCGCGCGAGCTGACCAGGCGGAAGAGCGCGCTGGAAAGCGGCAACCTGCCGGGCAAGCTCGCCGATTGCTCCGAGCGGGACCCGAGTAAAACAGAGCTCTTTATCGTGGAGGGCGACTCGGCGGGAGGATCGGCGAAGCAGGGGCGGGACCGCGCGTTCCAGGCGATTCTTCCGATCAAGGGAAAGATCCTGAACGTGGAGAAGGCCCGGCTCGATAAGGTGCTGTCAAACGAGGAAATTCGAACGATCATTACGGCCGTCGGGACCGGGATCGACGAAGAGACCGACCCGTCCAAGGCGCGTTACGGCAAGATCATCATCATGACCGATGCCGACGTGGACGGCGCACATATCCGGACGCTACTGCTCACGTTCCTGTTTCGAAAAATGCGCCGGCTCATTGAAGAGGGTTATATCTACATCGCGCAGCCGCCGCTCTACCGGGTAGGCAAGGGAAAGAAGGGGAAGTACGCCTACAGCGATGCGGAGAGGGACCTGCTGATCGAAGAGTTCGGACGGAAAAACATACACGTTCAGCGCTACAAAGGTCTCGGAGAAATGAATCCCGATCAGCTGTGGGAGACGACGATGGACCCCACCCGCCGGACCCTCAAATCGGTAAGCATGGAAGACAACGCTTTTTCGGAAGAGATTTTCTCCGTGTTGATGGGAGAAAAGGTCGAGCCTAGGCGGCGTTTCATCGAGGATCACGCGGCCAGCGTGGGATACCTGAACATTTAGCGGGTCGGTCGGCGCCGAAACCCGCGCTTGAGGTGAAGCATGTCGGAAGAGAGGATCCTTCCCACTTACATTGAAGAGGAGATGCGCGAGTCGTACATGACGTACGCGATGAGCGTAATCATCCAGCGCGCTCTTCCGGACGCTCGTGACGGACTGAAGCCTTCTCAGCGACGGATCCTGGTTGCCATGAACGACCTGAATCTTGCACCCGGAGCGCAGCATCGTAAGTGCGCGAAGATCGCCGGAGACACATCGGGTAATTACCATCCCCACGGCGAGCAGGTGATTTATCCGACGCTCGTTCGTCTCGCGCAGGGTTTCAACATGCGCTACCCTCTGATCGACGGCCAGGGGAATTTCGGCTCGATCGACGGCGACCCCCCGGCGGCGATGCGGTATACAGAAGCCCGCATGGCCCGACCCTCTGTGGACATGCTGGCCGACCTCGACAAGGAGACGGTCGACTACCAGGCGAACTACGACGAGACAAAAGAGGAGCCGGTCGTTCTGCCGTCCCGCTTCCCCAATCTTCTCGTGAACGGTGCCACCGGGATTGCAGTCGGCATGGCGACGAGTATTCCGCCACACAATCTACGCGAAGTGTGTGATGCCATTGCAGCGCTCATCGACACCCCCGATCTACCGGACGCCGACCTCATTCAGTACGTTCAGGGGCCCGACTTTCCTACCGGCGGAATCATCCACGGTGCCGAGGGAATCTGGTCGGCCTACATGACCGGACAGGGTCGAGTGATTGTACGAGCCCGGACGGTGGTCGAAGATATGAAGAACGGGCGGGAGCGCATCATCATCAACGAGATTCCTTATCAGGTGAACAAGACGTCGCTGATCGAGCGGATCGCCGAACTCGTCAGGACCGGCCAGGTGGAGGGGATCTCCGACCTTCGCGATGAATCGGACCGGAAGGGCATGCGAATCGTTGTAGAGCTAAAGAAGGACGCGCCCACCCGGGTTGTCCTGAACCAGCTCTTCCAGCGCAGCCAGATGCAGCACACGACAAGCATGATCCTGTTGGCGCTGGTCGGCAAAGAACCGCGGGTGATGACCCTCAAGGAGATGCTGAGCGAGTTCATCAAACACCGTGAGATCGTGATCCGCCGGCGAACCGAATTCGACCTCAGAAAAGCGGAAGCGCGAGCCCATATACTCGAAGGCTTGCGCGTGGCGCTCGACAATCTTGACGAGGTGATCGCGCTGATTCGTTCGTCCAAAGACGGCCCCACCGCAAAACAAGGACTCATGGAGACGTTCGCGCTGAGCGCCGAACAATCCCAGGCGATTCTCGATATGCGGTTGCAGCGTCTCACCGGCCTCGAGCGCGACAAGATCGAGAAGGAGTACCTCGAGCTCATCCAGTTGATCGAAAAGTTGAAGACGATTCTGGCGAGCGAGATCCAGATCCGACAGATCATTAAGGACGAAACCGCCGAGATCCGGGAGAAGTTCGGGGATGAGCGCCGGACGGATATTATTGACGCGGTGGTGGAACTCGGCACGGAAGATCTCATCGAGGAAGAAGATGTGGTGGTCACCGTGTCACATACCGGCTATATCAAGCGACTCCCGATCGATACCTACCGCCAGCAGAAGCGAGGCGGTCGAGGGATCAGGGGGGCGGGGACAAAAGAAGAAGATTTCATCGAGCAACTCTTCATCGCCTCGACACACTCTTATCTGATGTTCTTTACAGATCAAGGGCGGTGTTACTGGTTGAAGACCCACCGGATTCCACCGGCGGGACGAGCGGCGCGGGGCAGGCCGATCGTGAACCTGCTCGGCCTCAAGAAGGGGGAGCGCGTAGAGGCTGTGATCGCCACGCGGGACTTCCCCTCGGACCGTTTTCTTGTGCTGGCCACGAAGATGGGCAAGATCAAGAAGACCGCGCTGTCCGAATTCAGCAACGTTCGAAAGGTGGGTCTTTACGCTATCTCGCTCGTAGAAGGTGATCGTCTTATCGAGGCGAAGGTGACCGACGGCGACACGGAGATTATTATCGCCAAAGCGGGTGGGAAAGCGATTCGTTTTCACGAGAGGGATGTGCGCGTTATGGGCCGGACCGCGCGTGGTGTTCGAGCGGTTACGCTCGAAAAAGGGGACGAGGTGGTCGGCATGGTTACGCTCGATCGGGGCGGGTCGATTCTCGCGGTGACCGAAAATGGTTACGGGAAGCGAACGGGCGTGGAGAACTATCGTATCACCAAGCGTGGAGGCAAGGGGATCATCACCGTTCAGGCGAATGAGCGGAACGGGCGACTGGTTTCCATCCAGGAGGTGGTCGAAACCGATGAACTCATGGTTATCACCCGAAAGGGAATCGTCATCAGGATGCCTGTTTCTGACATCTCTATGATGAGTCGGAACACACAGGGCGTGCGTGTCGTCAACCTCGACAAGGGGGACACCATGGTCGACGTGGCCAAGCTCGTTCAGGGAGACGAACCGGACGGCGAAGAGACAAACGACGAGCCGACCAACGAGAAGGGCAACGGGGGCGCGTGACAAGGCGCCGCCGGAAAACCCGCGAAGCATCCAAGGACGATCCCGCCTACGACGAAACAAAGTCCCTTTTTTCTCCGACATCGGAGACGAGGGCACTTGCCGAGACGGCGGTGCTGGTCGGCGCAAGCCTGCCGGACGAAGGGCAGGAGTCGCTTCGCCGATCCGTGGACGAGCTCGAGGAGCTCGCCCGCACGGCAGGCGCGCGCGTGGTGGGGCGCCTGACCCAGCGGCGGACGCGGATTGCCGGCGCGACCTATATTGGTAAGGGGAAAGTAGAAGAGCTCTGCGAACTCGTCGAGAGCCGCGATGCCAGCCTCGTCATCTTCGATAACGACCTCTCGCCTGCCCAGGGGCGAAACCTTGAACGGGCCCTTCGGGTCAAAGTAATCGATCGCAGCGAACTCATCCTCGACATCTTCGCCACTCACGCACAAACGGAAGCGGCCAAACTTCAGGTGGAGCTGGCTCAGCTCAAATACGCCATGCCCCGCCTCGTCCGGCTCTGGGACCATCTGTCCCGACTGGGCGGGGGAATCGGCACGCGCGGGCCGGGCGAGACCCAGCTCGAGGTGGATCGCCGGAAAGTCCGCGAACGGATCGGCCGGCTGAAGAAAGAATTGAAACGGCTGGAAACAAGCAGGGCGGAGCAAAGAAAAGCGAGGAGCAATCAGGTAACCGCATCGATCGTCGGCTATACCAACGCGGGCAAGTCAACACTGTTGAATGCCCTGGCGGGGAGCCGGGTCTATGTGGCGGACGAGCTGTTTGCGACGCTCGACACAACAGCGCGCATGGTCTCCCTCGACAAGGACTACCAGGTCGTTGTGAGCGACACGGTCGGTTTCATTCGGAAGCTCCCACATGGCCTGGTCGAGTCGTTCCGCGCCACTCTTTCCGAGGTTTCGGCGGCAGACGTCTTGATTCACGTGGTCGACGCGTCGAGTGAGGACGCGGAGCTTCAGATCGAAACAGTTGATCGGGTGCTCGAGGAACTCGGTGCGCAGGACAAGCCGACCATGCTGGTCCTCAACAAAGAGGATCTGGTAGAGGACAGCCTTACTTTCAGCCGCCTCATGAATGGCCGTGGCCGGGCGATTGTAGTAAGTGCGCTTCGCGGCTCAGGCCTCGACGAACTCCGCCTCGCGCTGCGCGAAGAGATCGCCACTCGGTGGCTCGTCGTCAATCTGGAGATCCCCGCCGCCCACTCTGCGGAACTCGCTCAGGTCCATCGCGTGGGGGAGGTCCTCGATGAATCGTGGGTGGAAGATCGGGCGGTCATTCGCGCGCGCTTGCCGGTTCCCTGGGTCGAAAAACTCCGGGGCAAGGGATTTGTGGCGACAGAGGATTGATGGGGTGTCCGGCTCAGGCGGGGGATGCAGTAGCGTGCCCGGTCCCGAACAGTTCGCTGGCAGAGTTCGCGCTCCGGAAATAGCACGCCGGTATGACGTTGATCGGAATCCCCGCCCTTGCCGCAACAGGATCCATTTCGTTCCACTGGCCTCGCTCGTAGAGGAGTGCTATGTCCAGCACGTCCCGAAATTTTCCCGCCCCCCCCAACAGCGCCTCGGCGATCCGGGAATCCACGGAAACCTCCTCCAGGCACTTCTCCATCGGGCGATCGAGAATCGCATCGATCACCGAGAGCATGCCGAGAAGAAACAGAACGTCCTTGTGCTCGGAAAGGCCACCTTTCTCGCCGAGCGCCTCACAGCAGCCGGCCCTTGTCAGGGCAGTGCAGAGCAATTCTGCCGGCTTGTCTCCCGTCAGGCGGGACATGGTCAGAAAGAGTGCCCACTTCCGAATCTCATTCCGACCGAGAAGCACGAGCGCATGCTTCACCGTGTCGATTTTCGCCTGAACGCCGAAAAACGACGAGTTGATATAGCGGAGAAGTTGAACGGACAGGGTCGCATCCCTCTTTACAACCGACTCGAGGCGATCAATGTCCAGGCCGGGCGTGGACAATGTGTTCATGAGTTCCAGATAATGGCCCTGGTGGGCGGGTGTCGACTTTCGCCTCAACACTTCCGGCCTGGCGAAGAAGTAACCCTGGAAGAGGTGATACCCCCACCCCGCTGCCAGCGAGAAAACCTCGTTTGATTCGACCTTTTCAGCGAGTAGCTTGATCCCCCGCGGAATGAGATCCACCGCCAGCTTTTCCTGCTTCGACGGGTCGGTCGCCAGGAAATCAACCTTGACGATATTGGCGATTTCGAGCAGCTCGTCATGGCTCCCGTCTCCCGTAAGATCGTCGAGCGCAATCGTATATCCCTTCTCTTTAAGTCTCCGGCACTCCCGAACGACCCGGGAATCGACCTCGACATGCTCGAGGATTTCGATCACTATCGATTCGGGCGGGAGGATGTGGGCGGTCTGATCCAGAAGAACTTCCGTCGCCACGTTGATGTAAGCCGGTTTCTCGTCGGTCAGCTCTCGGAGCCCGAAGTGAATGGCACTGTTCGCCATCACACTTGCGGTGGCAGCGGTCTGATCAATCTGCCCTAGAACGGATTCAAGCCCCTCCCGGAAGAGAAGCTCATAGGCGACCACGTTCTTTCGAACATCGAAGATGGGTTGGCGGGCGATGAAGACTTCCACAATATTCAGCTCCGGAGAAAGAAGCGGAGCAGCGGCAGACATCGACGTTTTGTCGACTACCGAAGCCCGGCAAGCATCCTTTCGACAAGGGCCCCTTCTTCGCCCGGTTCGGCGGGGAGCGAGTAGAGTGCCAGGTCGGGGTCTTCGACCAGGTAGGCCGTCGCGACGATCTGGGCGTCCATGAACGCGGGGGTTAGATAGAAGAGAGGAAAGACGAAATAGCCCCAACGGCGCTTGCAGCGCGCATCGGGACTACGCCCGTCACGCCAGCGAAGGTCACCGACAGCGTTGGCGCCCATCTTCTTGGCCTCGCTGATCATTTTCCAGAGAGCTGTTCGGGCAGCGTAGCCGCAGCTCTCCCATGCGGGACTCCGGTGGCGTCCCTCGACACGGCCGAGATTTACGGCCTGAATTTCGCCCCGATCGACATGGAACTCCTTGATCTCCTTATAGTTCAGAGCGGTCTGGTGAGTGGAACACCCGGAGACCAGGAAAAGAAGGACGAGAAATGTGCTGAAAAGAATAAGGTGAAAGCGAGACATGACCTGCCCGTTCCTCCGTTGAGTGAAGAAGATTGTCGAAATTCGGCCGCCCGGGCACCTTTTCCCTTGAAGTACCCAGAAAGCCCTACTGCCCCAATGATCGGCAACATAGGCCGATTTACTTAGGGTTTTCCCTCGGGCGAGCGTCTGGTAGCGAATGCTTTTTTCTTACGCCCCCACTTTTCCAGAATATCAGCAAGCTCCCGTGGCCTGATCGGCTTGCTCATGTAGTCATCCATTCCGGCGGCGAGACAGAGCGCCCGATCGCCGGCCATGGCGTTGGCGGTTATGGCAACTATCGCCGTAGTTGTTCCGCCGGCCCGCAGGCGGCGTGTCGCCTCGAATCCATCTATCTGGGGCATTTGACAATCCATGAGGATCAGGTCGAAGGATTTTTCGGCCACCAGATCGATCGCCTCCTGCCCATTGGAGGCATGTACCGTTTCGTGACCCAACTTTTCCAGAATGCGCTGGAGCACACGCTGGTTCACCGGATTATCCTCCGCCACAAGAAGCTTGAGCGGCGGACCGGCGGGCAGCGTCTGGCAATGCCCCGCACTGGACTCGTCCCCCTGACCCGACAAGGCTTCTTCCGCATCACCGAGATGGGAGATCAGCCAGGATCGAAGCCGGGAGAACCTGACCGGCTTGGCGAGACAGGCGGAGGGGCACAGGCCTGCCCCGATACCCGCTTTCCCGGGATCCCCGGCAGAAGAGAGCAAGGCGAGCTTCGTGGTTTGTAATTGGCGGCGCTTCAGGATCTCGCGACAGAGATCGACGCCGCTCATCTCCGGCATCTGACTATCGATAATAGCCAGAGCATAGGGATCGCCACCGACCACCGCCTGGGTGAGCATGTCAAGACCGCCGCCGCCGTCCGCCGCCTGGTTAACGCGAAACCCGAGGGACTCCACCTGGCTTGTTAGAACCCCCCGACAGGTGGCGTTATCATCGACGATGAGCACTCGGAGGCCCGCAAGACCGGCGGGATTCGCGGGCGGCATTGCCTTGCTCCCCGCCCGCTGTCGGGCGAGCTTTGCCGTGAACCAGAATGTCGAGCCTTTCCCCGGCTCACTCTCCACTCCGATTTCCCCTCCCATTAGAGAGGAGAGCTGTCTAGAAATCGCCAGGCCGAGCCCAGTGCCGCCGAATTGTCGCGTGGTTGAAGCATCCACTTGGGAAAACGACTCGAATATCGCATCGAGCCGGTCCTGGGGGATTCCGACGCCGCTATCGGTTACGCGGAAGCGAATCATGCTGTGTTCAGGGCCCTGTTCGTCGCACGAAGCGACAACAAGAATCTCGCCGTGCTCCGTGAACTTGACGGCATTCGTGACGAGGTTGATGAGGATCTGCCTTAATCGGCTCGGGTCACCACAAAAACGAAGAGGGACAGCCTGGTCGACGTGGCAGATCAGCTCGAGCCCTTTGCTGTTGGTCCGGTGCGCCAGGACATCGACGACGTCCTCCAATACGAGACCAAGATCAAAGTCGACTTCTTCGAACTCGAGCTTACCGGCCGATATTTTTGAGAAATCAAGTATGTCGCTTATAAGAGAGAGCAGAGTATCGGCACATTTTTCAATTGTCCGGGCGCACTCCCGTTGTGACTGGTCGAGGTCGGTGTCGAGCAGGATATCGGACATGCCCACGATGCCGGTCATGGGGGTTCGCAGCTCGTGGCTCATGTTGGCGAGAAAAACACCCTTCGCCCTGGTCGCCGCTTCGGCCTTTTCTTTGGCCTGAACGAGTTCCCGGTTGGCGAGAACAAGATCCTCCGTTCGTTCCCGAACCTTTTCTTCGAGCAGAATTCGATGTTCTTCGAGTTCCCGGTCGCGCTCTTCGATGCCGGAGAGCATCATGTTGAATCCTTCGATGAGCGAACCGATTTCGTCCTCGGGCCCCGACGGAGCACGGACGGAATAGTTTTTGTCACGAGAGACGCGTCTGGAAAGCTCGGCGAGGCGAACCAGGGGGTCTGTTATCGCCCGTTGAAGCTTGGCGCCGAAGAGGATCGCCAGGACGGCCGCGATGAAGATGGCAGCGAGCGCGATCCTGCCCAATTGTAGAAGAGAGTCCCGAAGCTCGTCCGTACTGGCCTGAAGATAGATGCAGCCGACAACCTCGCCGTCGGCAACAATATCCTGGTGGAAGTGGCAGAGGCCTCCTACGTACCAGAGGGGGACATCGTGGCGATGAACGTAAGGGGCGGCAGAGGAGCCGACAGACAGGAACTCGGCAAAGAGAACGCCCCCCGAGTCGAGCAACCGAGCTGATACGATTTTTTCGACCGCCCCCAGCGAGGCAAGCGTTTCGTTGGCTGCATCCTGATCCTGGAACAGCAGGGCGGCCGACGAGTGCGTACCGAGGAGCTTGGCAAGAGTCTCGAGCTCCTCTTCCATCTCCCGCTTTTCGCTTAACACCTCGAAAGCGGCGAAGGCGAGGGAAATGATCAGGAGGGCGGTGCCGACAGAGACGACGTTCAGAAGGACGAGCTTTCGGGGAATCGAATTCCTGGCAATGGAGATCAAGCTCAGGATCCCCTTTCGCCGCTCCGCCCCCGGATGCGAGCAATGCCGAGGAGTTTGGAGCTGATCTTCAGGTCCGATCGCGCCGCCTCGTCCGGATTGACTTCGAACAGAACTTTTCGGTTCTCCACAAAGAGGCGGATCATGCCCCCGGCGTCGCCGAATCGTTCGGACTCGCCAATTGTCAGGATGGCCACCCCTTCGAGAGAACCGAGAATCTCCCGCAGCCTCCTGTCTTCAGAGGGTCCGACGAAGACGACATCCGCCTCGGTCGAGACCGGAAGGTTTTTGTGCCGGATGATAGAGACGGATCGCCCTCGAACTGTCTTCCCGGCGAAGGCCTCCTCGAGAAGAGCTCCAAATGGATCGTCCCCGACGATGGCGACGACAATCTTCTCCTCGCTGTCAGCGAAGACATCCTTCGGCCATTCGATGAACTTGAGAAAGTTGAGAAGAAAGGCGGCTTTAACGCGGTACTCCGACGAGGTTCCGCCAAGCGCGGCTCCCGGGACGGCAAGCGCACAGGTGAGCACGAGCAGAAGCAGGGCTGATATGGGGCGAATAAGCATAGGTTGTCCCACTGTTCCCGGGTAGCTTGCCAGTTTCTCTCCGCGCCGGGCTTGATAGTCGGACCCACCCGGCGGGCGCGGGTTTTCCCTTATACCTATGTATCGGCGATTATGATAAGCACTTGATGTTCGGGGTGCGGAACGGGGGAGAGAGAATTCGGCCGCTAGTATCCGTGTTCGCCAACCCCCGGGGCTGATTTCAGCCGTGAATTTCGGGCGGATCGGGGCTAGTCTGGAGAAATGCAGGCAAACGATCGAATTCAAGAGGGCCTCAGGGTCCGGCAAGGCCTTTTCGCGCGGTTTCCTCTCGAATTCCTGATTCTATTTTTATTGGTGTTCGCGAATCTACCTGTCGAGCCGGAGCTGGAATTCGGCCGCATGCTCGGCGACCTCAGCCTTTCGGGCGACGGATGGGCCCGATTCTTCGAGCGCAGCCTGATCGACAATCCGTTGGGGGCCATCAAGACCATGGTGGCGGTCGGACTTCTCCTTGTCTACGGGCTCGGAGCGTTCGGGGTGTTCGGCTTATCCCCGGCGGGGCGGCGCCGATTCCGGGTCGTCATGCTCGGGCTTTTCGTTCTTCTTCTAGTGGTCCTTCCGATTGCAGCAGAGATTTCGCTTCGATACGACGTGACTCCCCGCGGGCATGCTCACGACGGTGGTGTGATCCAGACGGAAGAAGCCGTCCGGTTCCTGGCGGGCGGCAAGAATCCCTACGAAGCGGATTACTCGGGAACGGTCATGGGAGAACTGGAGTGGGGAGAGGGAAATCCTGCGATCGACCACTTGCCGTACTTCCCTCTTTCGTTTCTGATTCACGCGCCGTTTCTTCTGGCCGGGGGTGGCCCCGGAAACGGTTACGACGCCCGCTATATCTATCTTGCCGCGTATTTCCTCCCGTTTTTTCTGGTAGTCCGGTGGGCTCGCGATCCTGACAGTCGGTTTGCGCTTGCGGCGATCTGGGGTTTGAATCCCTTTCTGGTGCCTCATCTGGTGCAGGGAAGAAACGATGTGCTCGTTACGGCTTTTCTGGTTGTGGCCGTCCATCTGGTCGCGACGAGAAGAGTGGCTGCTGCGGCAGTCTTTCTCGGTCTTGCCTGCGCAACAAAGCAGTTCGCCCTGCTTTTTCTCCCCTTCTTCGCTCTTCTCGTGAGTGGGGGCCGGGGGGACTGGAGGGAGCGGGCGATGCGGGGCCTGCGGGCGACAGCGCCCGCCATTATCCCGCTGATGCTGCTTGTGCTTCCGTTTTTTCTCTGGAACCCGGCCGCGTTCTACGAGGATACGTTTGCATTCAACACGGGCTCGGCGAAAGTAAGCTATCCGCTGGGAGGAACCCCCGGCTACGGGATCGCCAATCTGGTCAACCTGATTCCCCTTGTGAAAGACCGTTTCGAATACTTCCCCTTCTGGGTGATTCAGGTACCGGTGCTCATTCCGCTCTTGTTCCTGCTCCTCCGCAGGCAGCTGAAACGAAACACGCCGGCGACGGCATTGATCTCGTTCACACTATTCCTCTTTGCGTACCTGTTTCTTTCGCGGATTTTCCACGTTAACTATTTCGGGCCGATCTTCTTCTTTCTCGCGGCCGTCCCCCTGGCGGAGACGCTTCAGGAGCAAGACGAAAGCGGGTAGCGTCACCTCTTGGATCAGCCCGAGGGACGACCAACCCGGCTTACGCCGGTTTGAGATCGAATGCCTCGTCCACCGCTTCCCGAAATGGCGCTTCGGGCAAAGCGCCCACCAGCCTCTCCACTACTTCGCCGTCCTTGAAGAAGAGAAATGTTGGAATGCCCTGAACGCCATACTTCGTAGCGTACGTCTGGTTGTCGTCCACGTTGATCTTCACAAAAAGGACCTTGCCGTCGAGATCGGCCGCGAGAGCATCGATCACGGGGGCGGTCATCTTGCACGGACCGCACCAGGGCGCCCAGAAATCGACCACCACTGGAATGCTTGAGCCGGCAACGATTTCATCAAACTGATTATCTTGAATTGAGAGTGCTTCTGACATGATTAATACCTCCACAGGTTGGTTTCCATGTCTACGCCCAAATTACAATGCAGGATTCGTGACAATTGGCGGGGTAAAGTGGAAAGGTCTTGTCTTGAAAGGGGTTGCGGCAACCCTCGAGAGGGGAAAAGACCCCGGCCTGGCCGCCGGAGCGGGGGTGTGCAACAGATGCAACGCCCCCGGGGCCGGGAAAGTCGCCTTAAGAGGAGGGGGTAATACCGTAATGCTTGTGGGGGCCACTTTTGTGGACCAGCTCGCCGCCATGTTGCGCCGCGTTCAGGAGAAGCAGCAGCCCGGCAACGTACAGAATAAGATAGAGAGCGGCCGGCCCGCGGGCAAAGCGGCCTTGACTACGCTTCCGGCTGTACCAGAGGAAGGCGCCGAGCACCAACGCGAGCGCGGCGAAGACCGGCCTCGTCTTTTCCGCCAGCTCCTCGTGTTCATGAAGGACATCGTGCTGGGCGTCATTCTGGATTACCGTATCTTCCGCCGCCTCACCCGTCTCGATCGCGAGAAAAATCCCCGCCGTACCGAGCACGATGAGCAGCAGGGCTGTTACCTGGAACCGCTTTTCCGGTCGAATGAGCGCCGCAACCAGAAAACCGGTGGCCAGGACCAGCAAAGCGATCGGGAAATGGATGATCAGTGAATGAAGCTCATACCAGGGTGGAATTTCGGGAAACAACGGTGAATCTCCTCTCAAGGGGGCGCTCGGACTAGTCCTGCCCGATGCCCAGCTTTTTCATCTTCCGCCAGAGGGTGGTCCGCTCGATTCCGAGCAGCTTTGCAGCGCGGCCCCGATTCCACCCCGTTCGCTCCAGCGCATCTCGAATGGCGGCCTGGTCATCCCCGATTCGATGGCTTTGCGCATAATTGCTCGCCCGGGAGGATCTCCCCCCCCCGCTCGATTGCGGCGCGCCCACTCTCCGGCCCGCTTCCTCCGCGATTTCCCTCGGAAGGTCTTCAACGAGAAGCGTGGTGTTAAGGCACTTTACCACGCCATGTTCCACAGCGTTCCGAAGTTCCCGCACGTTTCCCGGCCATCGGTAATCCAGAAACGCCCGCAACGCATCGGGAGAAATTCTCGAAACTTCCTTGCCCATCTGTTCGGCGAATACGCCGAGGAACAGGGCGGCGAGGTCGGGGATATCCTCACGCCGGGAGCGCAAGGGGGGGACGTCGATCGGAATCACATTCAGCCTGTAGTAGAGATCGTCGCGGAAGCGGCCCTCTTCGACCAGCTTGCGAAGCTGCCTGTGTGTCGCGGCAATCACTCGCACATTGATCGGAACGGTCTTCGTGTCCCCTACCCGTTCGATCTCTCGCTCCTGGATTACCCGCAGGAGCTTCACCTGAATCGCTTCGCTGAGATCGCCGATCTCATCGAGAAACAGCGTGCCACCGTCGGCTAGCTCGAACCGCCCCTTGCGATCGTGCGTCGCCCCCGTGAACGACCCCTTCACATGACCGAACAGCTCACTCTCGAGGAGATGTTCCGACAGGGCCGAGCAGTTTACCTTGATGAACGGGCCGTTCTGGCGCCGGCTACTCCTGTGAATGGCATCTGCCACGAGTTCCTTGCCCGTACCGCTCTCCCCCTGAATGAGGACGGTCGAGTCGGTGGGCGCCACCTGCTCGATGAGATGATAGATCTCCTGCATGGAGCGCGCTTTACCTACAAGGCCGTGAAGGGCCGCACGCTGTTCGAGCCGCGCTTCGAGTGCCCGGATTTCGGTGATATCCCGAAATACAATGACCGCACCGGCCAGATCTTCCCGCTTATCGAGAAGGTGGCTGGCCGTGACCAGAACCCGCCGCTCCTCTCCATCCTGCCTGGTAATGAGGTTCTCCCTGTTCCGGGCAGGTTCCCGGCTTTTCATTATTGCGCGGAGCAGGGCGCCCACGTCCCAGAGCTGGCCGGGCAGAACATCATCAACGGAGCGGGCAATGCCATCGGCCGCGCCGACACCGAGCAAGGTTTCGGCCGCACGGTTCAGGCCGCTCACCCTCAGTTGGGGGTCCACGGTGATGATCCCGTCAGCCACGGCATGGAAGATCGCTTCCATGTTCGCCTTCTGGGCGAGACAGATCTCCAGGCTTCCAAGAGTCGGTTGTTCCATGGCCCTACCCCCTCGTTGCGGTGCTCGGCTCGTGATGCATCATCGGATCGTTGCGCTGTCCGACTTTCTGCAACAGAGCATTGCATTTCCCTTTTGGTTGTGCAACGATTTGATGGTGGACGAACTCCCATGGCAGCCGATCCGACAACCTAATCGGCTGATCTGTAAGGGGTTGAGCGTCTACCTGTCTGTTGCTGGGGCGAGTGGCCCCAGGATTGCGATAAGGTCTGCTTGAACTGAAAATCCACCGGCCTGACGCCGGGAGGAGGAACGCGTGAAAAGGCTCCTGGTCAATCTGTCGATCAACCACCCGAAGCTCGTGATTGCGGCGACGGTACTCGTGACGATCCTGTTCGGCCTGCAGATGCCGAAGATCATCATCGATACCGACCCGGAGAACATGCTTCCCGAGGACGAAGAGGTCCGTATCTTTCACCATGAGGTGAAAGAGGTGTTCGGTCTTCACGACATGCTCGTACTGGGCATCGTTCGGGAAGATGGCGCGTTCAACCCGGAAACACTCGGCCGTGTGGCGCGTATCACCGAGCAGATTCGGGACATTGAAGGGGTGATCGAGTACGACATCATGGCCCCCACGGAAGTGGACGACATCTATACGACCGACGAGGGTGTTCTCAGGATCGAAACTCTAATGGAAGAGGCGCCGGAAACCCAGGAGGAGGCCGATCGCATCCTCGTCCAGATCAAGAAGAATCCGGTTCTCAGGGGTAAGCTCGCTTCCGACGACGGCACGACGATCGCCATTTTTATCCCCCTCGAGTCGAAAGAGGTCGCTCTCGGTGTGGCCCGGGAGATCGAGGGGATTATCGAAAAAGAAACCGGGAACGAGGAATATCACCTGGCCGGTATCCCCATCGCCGAGGCGACGTTCGGCGACGAAATGTTCCGCCAGATGGCGGTTTCTGCTCCGATGGCGTTTCTACTCATCTTTCTTCTGATGCTCTACTTCTTCCGGAATGCGGTGATCGTGATCGCTCCGATGATCGTCGCGCTCATGAGTGTGGTGTGGACCATGGGGCTCCTCATCGGACTCGGCTACACGGTTCACATCATGAGTTCGATGATTCCCATATTCCTGATACCGATTGCCGTGTTGAATTCGATTCACATCCTGAGCGAGTTCCACCACCGATATCGCAAGACCCACGACATGAGCACGACGATTCGAGAAACGATGGACGAGTTGTTCGTGCCGATGATCTTTACGTCCATGACCACCGTAGTCGGGTTCACGTCACTCATTCTGACACCCATTCCTCCGGTGCAGGTGTTCGGCGCCTTTGTCGCGTTCGGCGTGGCGTCCGCCTGGCTTCTGTCCGTTCTTTTCAACACCGCCTACGCAGCGCTTCTTTCCAAAAAACAACTGGAGAGCTTCGGCGCCCACGAAGAGAGCGGGTCGACCATGCACAGGGCAATGACCTTTATCCGCGACTTCTCTCTCCGGCGGAACAAGCTCATCGTCGGGGTCGGCGCGGCTTTACTGATTGTCTCGGTATTCGGACTCTTCCGTATCGAGGCAAATGACAACCCGGTAAACTGGTTCAAAAAAGCTCACCCCCTTCGCGTGGCGGACAGGGTGATGAACGACCACCTGGCGGGCACTTACATTGCTTACATATCAATCAAGGCGGAGGAAGAGGGGGGGCTCAAGGATCCGGCAGCTATGCATTACATCGAGTCCCTCCAGCTCCACCTGAACAAGCTCGAAAACGTGGGCGCGACGACGGCGATTACCGACATCGTGAAGAAAATGCGGGAGGAGATGCTCGGCGATCCGGCGGAAGCCGTGATTCCCGAAACACGCGATGAAATCGCGCAGTTCCTCTTTCTTTATGAGATGTCGGGCGGCGACCCGGACGATCTCTTTAAGTTCATCACACCCGAAGCGGACCGCGCCAACTTATGGGTGCAGATGCACAAGGGTGAAAACCGCGCCGTGGCCGCCGTGGTTGAAAAGTCGCGCGCTTTCATGGCCGATAATCCGCCCCCCGGCCTCACGATCGGCTGGGCGGGTCTCTCCTACATCAATGTCGTCTGGCAGCAGAAGATGGTCTCGGGGATGACGAAAGCGCTGGCCGGAAGTTTCGTCGTGGTACTTTTCATGATGATGTTCCTGTTCCGGTCGTTCTGGATGGGAGTTCTGTCGATGATTCCGCTGACGGCGACGATCGCACTCGTCTACGGCTTTATCGGTTTCATCGGAAGGCCCTATGACATGCCGACGGCGGTGCTCTCTTCGCTCACGCTCGGCCTTTCAATCGACTTTGCAATCCACTTCCTGCAGCGAAGCCGCGAGCAGTACAAGGCGTCCGGATCATTCCGCGGTGCCATGGAGGGGATGTTCCGCACACCCGCGCAGGCGATCACGCGCAACATCCTCGTGATCGCAATCGGTTTCGTTCCGATGTTCTTCGCCAACCTCGTTCCCTACATTACAGTGGGAGCATTTTTCTTCGCGATCATGCTCGTGAGCGGTTTCACGACGCTGTTCGCCTTCCCGGCCCTGCTTTCGCTCATGAGCCCCGGGCTCCTGGCTGGGCGCGCGCAGACTGACGTGGCGACCACAAGCGGCCACTCCTAAGGAGGCATTACAGATGTTACGACGAAAGTCCGGACTTGGAATAGCAACGATGATGGTGGCGGGCGTGCTCTTGGGTGCTCTTGCATCGGGGGAAGTGAGGGCGGAGGCGCCCGCCGCCGAAGAATTGATGAAGCAGGCTCATATGAACCTGTACTACGCTGGTGATGACGGCCGGGCCGTGGTGAACATGACGCTCACCGACAAGAGAGGCAAAACCAGGTTGCGGAGCTTCGTCATGCTTCGCCTCGATATCGAGGATGGCGGCGAGCAGAAGTACTTCACCTACTTCACCGAACCGAGTGATGTGCGACGGACCGGCTTCATGGTATGGAAAGACCCGAATGAAGACGATTCCCGCTGGATCTACATCCCCGCACTCGACCTCGTCAAGCGAATCTCGGCAAACGACAAGGGGTCGTCGTTCGTTGGCAGTGACTTTTCCTATGAAGATGTCTCGGGCCGGCACTGGAACGACGACACGCACATTCTCCTTCGAGAAGAAGAAGTGGACGGTCAGCCGTACTATGTGATCGAAAGCACGCCGAAGAAAAAAGATTCGTTCGCGAAAAAGATCACATGGATTCACAAAGACCGCATGCTTCCCGAGAAGGAAGAGTACTACGACAAGAAAGACAGGCTGGAGCGGGTCTTCCGGGCTGAAGAGATTCAGGAGATTGACGGCTTCCAGACTGTAACGCTCCGGAGCATGACGAACATCAGGAAAGAACATTCCACCTCAGTCGAGTTCACGAATATTGAATACAACATCGGCATCGAGGACGGTCTGTTCACCGAGCGGTATCTCAAGGCTCCTCCCAAGAAAATGATTGAGAACTGAGCGGTATCGAAGGAGCGACCATGAACAGCAGGCACTTGACAATCGGTTCGATTCTAGCGCTCAGTGCGCTGGGGGCGATCCCCGCATCTGCGCAGGTTGACTGGCACGGATTTGTCGAAACCGGGTACGGCGCACGGACGGCCGAGAGCGCGAGGTTCGACGACACAAAAGAGTACACGCTGAACGAAACGCGGGTACAGTTTCGTGCGAGTGCTTACGGCGACCAGGGGGAGATCTTTGTTCGCATGGATGTGCTTGGCGACCAGGTAGCGGATGACGGCGTCAAGCTGGACCTCCGGGAAGGATTCCTGCGATTCACCACTTTGGGTGATCACCTCGACGTCAAAGCAGGCCGGCAGGCCCTTACCTGGGGGACAGGCGATCTCATTTTCATCAACGATCTTTTTCCGAAGGACTGGGTGTCGTTTTTCATCGGACGGGAAGATCAATATCTGAAAGCGCCGGTCGATGCGGTTCGGCTCGGCCTGTTCGGATTGCCGTTCGACCTGGACGTGGCGCTCGTGCCCGAATTCACACCCGATCGCCTGCCCACCGGGGAACGGCTGTCGTTCTATATGCCGGAGGGCCTGGCGGGACCACCTGTTCTGCCGGAGGACCAAATCGAGAACGGCGAAGTAGCGGTACGGCTTTCCCGATATGTCGGCAACATGACGATCGCGCTCTACGGTTATCACGGGTTCTATAAGACGCCGGTTGCGGTGGACGGTGTCGGCATGCCCTTCCACCCCAGGCTTCGAGTCTACGGCGCGAGTGCACGAGGCGCTTCGCTCGGCGGCGTGTTCTGGCTCGAAGGGGGTTGGTACGACTCCCGGGATGCGCCCGATCCTGACGCTTTCGAAGCCCACCCCGGCAAAGTCCCGATGGGATTTGTCCCCAACTCAACGGGACGCTATCTGGCCGGTTTCGAGAGGCAACTGGCCGACGACTTCAACGCGACGGTTCAGTACTACGGCGAGTGGATGCAGAACCACGATGACTACGCCGCTAACTTACCGGCCGGCGCCTACGAGCAGGATGAATTCAGGAGCCTCTTCACGCTCCGGCTCGAAAAGTGGCTCCATTATCAGACGATCCGGCTTTCGTTCTTCGGTTTCTGGTCCCCGACAGATGAAGACACACATCTACGCGGCCTTGTGAGCTACAAGGTGTCCGACGAGATCGAGGTGGCCATCGGCGCCAATGTGTTCGAGGGCAACAACGTAGAGACCCAGTTCGGACAGTTCGACGAAAACGACAACGTATTCACACGGCTTCGATACAGCTTCTGACACGAGGTGGAGAAATGACACAAAAAGAACTCTTCCGCGCGATTGTGGGCGTCATGATTCTTGCCAGCGTCGCACTCACCGTAAGGGTAAGCCAGTGGTGGCTGCTGTTCACGGTATTCATCGGGGTGAACATGCTGCAGTCGGCGTTTACCCGATTCTGTCCCCTGGACATGATGCTCAAGAAGACGGGCCGGGCGGGATGTCCGGAAGCACGTGAACTCAATACGAAAGCGGGTTAGGTCAGTGGATCTTCTCTGGGGCCTCGGAATCCTCGTCGTCTGGCTGGTGCTGAACCATATCGTTCTGCCCCGTCTCGGTGTGCCCACCTGAGCCAATCCTGCCGGGTCCGCGTGCCGGACCGAACAACCGAAGGACGAAAAGGGGGGCAAGTAACAGCCCGCCCCGCTCATCCGATTTGACCGTGCTGTCGATCCTCCTCTATAATGAAAGTGTTCGGCTTCCCCAGAGGCCACCCCCTTGCATTCGGGAGGGAACACCGATGCGCTCACTCCGTTCGATCTCACGGATTCTTCTCTTTCTCACTATTTTTGTGTGGACCGGCTGCGGGGATAGCGGTCCCACGGGCCAGACCGGCGAAAACAGCACGGGAACTTTAACCGGGCGTGTCGTCGACTCCGCCAATCCGGGCGCGGGCGTGGCGGGAGCTACGGTCCGCATCGAAGGAACGGACCAGGTCGTGATCACGGGGGCCGACGGATCGTTCGAGTTCGAGGCGGTCGATGACGGCGACGTCGCTATCGTGGTCGACATGCCGGACCATCTGGGATACGAGCCGAGCCGCGTAGACGTTTCCATTCATGGCGGCCATACAGTGAACATCGATGTCACTGTTCTCCCTGAGGATATGCGACCCCAGGGCATTGAACTCTATCCGCAAGAGGCGCGGGCCGGGATTTTGAGCGAGGTTCGATTCCACGTTTCCATCATGGAGTGGCCGCACGACGGCCAGACTCCGAACGAAGGCCGCATTCCCCGGCCCACCTGGTCGATCCTCTCGGACAAGCCGATCGGCGTGATCTCCCGCGAGGGGACGTTCATCGGGACCGCGCCCGGCAGGGGAGAAATTGTTGCGACATTCTCCAGCACGATCACGGCCACAGCCGAGATCGTGGTCGTCAGCAACGACGATGTGGTCTCTCTGTTTATCGGGCCCTGGCACGGCCTCTATCTGAACGGCGGCGAGGAGCGTTACTTCGGCGCGATCGCCATTAACGGTGCGGGCCAGGCGATCGACGAAAGCCGGATCGAGTGGTCCCTCGATCCGGCGGACATGGGCGTTCTTGAATCGGCGGCCGATCTGACCGAAGAAGAGCGCGAAGAGATCCTTCGCCGATTTCCCTATCCCGCGAGCGGGGGCTATTACGGACCGGACGATTTCCTGCCCGAGTTTGTCGGGGAGTGGAGCCTGATCCGCTTCCGCGCCAACGAGCCGGCGACAGATTTGATCGAGGGACAACTGCTGGCGACTGCCGGCACAATGGACGCGTCACTCGGACTCACGATCGCGAAGAGGGGAGAGCTGGACCAGGTTTTTCTCGGGCCGGACGAGATTCGAGTTCGAGAAGACCAGCGGGCGATGGTGGTCGCATGGGCGGTGAACCAGTTCGAGCGGCCCATACGGGGTTTGGAAATCAGTTGGAGCCTGGAACCGGCCGACCTGGGAACACTGGAAGAGGTGGGGTTCCCCTATCCCTGGTGTCCTGAGTGCGATTGGGTGGTCGACGAAAACGGCGAACATCCGGAAGGACCGTTTCCGGGTGACGATGACGGCGGCCACATGCCGGGCGGCCCTGGCCACAGCGACCCCGGGCCTGATCCCGACATGCCGCCGATCGACGAACCGTTCGGCGGATTCTTCATGGATGACGATTTTGTCCGGATGTTCGTGCCGAGCCGGTTCGGCGGAGGCGAAGTGGTGGTCGTCGTTACAGATCCGCAATCGGGCAAGTCGATCGAGGCACGAGCCGCGATCGCTGTCGATCCTCCACCGGAACTCGATCTGCTGAAATTGTCTCATGACTTAATCGATGTCGCCGCCGGGAGCGAGGTAGAGCTGTTCGCCGTCGCGGTGTCGACCGACGGTGAAGTCATTCACGACGCTACGATTACGTGGAAGGTGAGCGGGAGCCTCGGGGAGCTGGTCCGTTACGACGGACCGCACGATCCGGAATTCGATCCGGATATATTTGACGGTACCCACCCGAACGAGCCGGGTACCAGCGGTGGGGCGGGCACTTCGATCGACGGCGACGATCCGAACATGCCCGACCCGGATCCATGGTCTGACGGGGATCGCGGATTCTCCAGCCGGCTCTTTGTGGCGGGGTCTGTCCCGGGTGAGGGCTCGATCATCGTGGAGGCGGTGTCGCCGGCGGGCAGAACGGTGACGGGAGAAATCCCGGTGATCCTCCGCTGAGCGGGTTGCAGAGAAGAGAAGTACGGCTCGATGACGACAGCAGAGCTGTCGCGAAAATCATATGTGTGGGACGGAACTATGCGGCCCACGTCAAAGAGATGGGCTCGGAGACACCCGCCGAGCCCGTCTTTTTCTTAAAACCCCCGACGGCTCTCGCCTGCCCTCACGAGGGGGAGCTTTTGATCCCCGAGGCACTCGGCGAGTTGCACCACGAAATCGAGCTGGCGATTCTTCTCGGGCGAGGGGGCAAGGACGTCACGGCCAGGGAAGCGGCGAAACTGATCGAAGGTTTCGGTGTCGCCATGGACCTTACACTCAGGGCGCTTCAGACGAAGGCGAAGAAAGCACGAGCCCCCTGGGCAGTCGCCAAAGGCTTCGACGGAAGCGGGCCGGTGGGTGCGTTCGTTAAAACGCCGGCCGACGCAGAGGCGGCGATGGCCGAATCGGTAGCAGGGGACCGGGCGCTCCGGCTGGAGATCAACGGTGAGATTCGCCAGGAAGGGCGAACAGCGGAGATGCTCTTCAGACCGGAAGAGCTGATCGCTCACGCCTCTCGTTACTTTACGCTCGAACCGGGGGATCTCTTTTTCACCGGCACGCCGTCAGGCGTGGGGCCGCTTTTTTCAGGCGACAAGATCGTCGCCAGCATCGAGGGCCTGCCGGAACTCCGCTTTACCATCAGACGATAATGCCTGGCGCACTCTCATACGTTTGACTTCGAGTCGAGGTCGAGTCGAAACCGAATTACCCGCACCTAGTCGACGGTTCCTGAAATTGTAGTGGCGATGTTTCCGTTCGGGCTGGTCACTTCGATCGTGATGAATGCCGGTTGCGGCGGATCCGGGTCGCCGGGTACGCCGTCAGCGATCCAGAACGAGAAATCCGTATAACCGGAGCGGACGTCAGGAATCTGGAAGTCGATGTCGCCCGCGAGCGTTCCGGATGTCGATGTGATCAAGATCGTGGAACCGGGGGAGAGCGGATTCCCCCCTATGTCATTCACGGTGAAAGAGAAGACCTGTGAGCCACCATCAACGAGAGTAAAAGAGTCGGGCAAAATCTCGATCGGCGTCGTGCACGAGCTGAGCAGAATGGTCGCGCCGGTTTCAATCCGATTTCCTGGTGATTCAGCGGCTCGAGCGGTGATCGTCACAAGGCCGTCTGTCGGAAACGGGGGGACCGACAGAAATGTAGCGCGTGCCCTGCCGGATGAATCGGTAGTGGCTGAGGGAGTGATTCTGCCGAAGTTCGCGAAAAAGTAAACAACCGACCCCTGCATACCCGGAGCGGAGAACCGGTCGTAGACTGTCGCGACAATCAGGTCCTCCTGGCCCGTAATGCAGCGGCCCGGGATGTTCAGCCGGTCAGGTTCCAGGGTGATGCGGTCCGGGATTGCGACCCTGTCCCGTGTAACAGTTACGCCGCGCAGTTTCTCACGCACACACTCCTTGCTGTCCACGGTTGCCGTTGCCAGATGAACCAGGTCTGCAGCATCGAGCACGTTTCTTTCGTTTCGCAAAGTGTGTACGAGCGCGATGTTTGCCGTTTGGTTTTTGTCGGTGGAATCCGGCACTTCCGCGCAGATTGTCACGGTGAGGTCGAGCGAGGAATGCGCGCCGGTCCATGTCGCCAGAGCCCGCCCATCGGAGTCGGTTACGGCGGATGGCGAGATCGAGCCGCCTCCGTCTGAGACCGAAAAAAGAACCGGAACTCCCGCGAGAGGCAGGCCATTTTCGCCGGCCACATACGCCACGACTGTCTTCGAGTCAATCCCGTCCGCGAGAAGGTTGGTCTCCCGGGTTCCGATTACGGACGGCGCGGGGCCGACGAATGCCGGGACGGGGCTGGTCGGTACATCCTCTTTCCATTCGCAGGAGAGCAGGAGACCAAGGGCGAGTGTGAAAAAGAGAAAAGAAGAAGCTTTCTCCGGCCGTATACGCCGGGAAACCATTCCGAAAGCCAAGGGACATACCTCCCGACGATCACCGGGGGGCGCACCAATAGAAGTGGACCGCCCGGGGGTGGATGAGAAATGCAAACGGTTTTCCCCACTTATCGGAAAAACGATGCAAAACATGACCCATTGGTACAGGCGGAATGATCCACAGGCCGAAGCCGGCTTCGGTGCTGCTCAGGAGGGGCTCAGGTGTCCCGGTCGGCGGGCTTTTCGAATTCAGACGGGTGAGGGCCGATCCGCTCAATTACGGAAGCGTCCACATGGGGACGGAATTCGGCGGACGGGGTGAAATGGACGGCAATGCGGTGGGCGCCGAAACTGCGCGCGACAATCTCAAGGGTTTTTTGAGCGGAGATCTGAGCATCCGCTTGTGCGACGGCGACGAGCCCGCTCGCAAGGCGGGCGGCCTCCTGTTTCGCTTCGTCGATCAACATGTTCTTGGCTTCCACGGAAAAACCGCCTGTGAAAAACCGGCCGACCAGATCGGGCATGAGCCAGGGGAGGAACTCGGTCTTCCCTTCGCTGTGAACCCGAAGGTCGATGATCCGGACCTCATGATTGGGTGGGGGAAGGGTTATATAGTAAGTGCCGGTGTCGTCTCTGGTGACTTCCATTTCGGGGCTCAACAGATTGTATCGAAAATCGACATCGAATTCGAAAATCATTGTCATCTGTTTTGTAGAAAGAAGCCAGGTAAGGTATTTCTTGCCGAAGTCTCCGAACCAGTGGTCCGATGCGGTAATGATCTCTTTCGTTCGTGCCCGGAAAACAGAGAGATCGCCGACGGCCTTCAGGCTGGTGACAAACGAATGAACCTGACGTGCGGGCAACGCCTCTCGGCGTGGACGGGCGCGACGAAACGCAAGGGCAGACACCCCCGCGAACAGCAGGCCGAATAGAATGCCGAAGACAAAAGTATCCACGAACACCTCGCCCGCAAGGGTAAACGGCGTGCCGGACACCGTCAAGGGTGGGCGCGGAGCGCCCTCCCCCGAGATGGGAGGGGAGCCCGGGCAGAATGCAGTCTGAACTAGCGGGTTACGCCGGAGCGAGAGCCGGCGATTCGAGCACGCTCTTCACCTGATCGGATGCCCAGTCGACCTCTGCTTTCGTAATCGTCAGCGGCGGAGCGATCCGAATGATATTGGCGTGCGTCTCTTTGCAGAGCATACCCAGTTCTTTTAGCGCCTCGCAGTCGGAGCGGGCCGGCCGGTCGAGTTCGATGGCGAGCCAGAGGCCACGTCCCCGAACTTCTTTTATGCGGTCCGATTTGATCGACTGCAGTTTCTCCAGGAAGTAGGGGCCCAGCTCCGCCGATTTTTCGACGAGCTTCTCATCTTCGATCACGGCGAGCGCTTCACTCGCCACGGCACAGGCGAGCGGGTTACCGCCGTACGTACTTCCGTGCGATCCGGGGAAGAAGACTCCCATCACTTCCTCGGTGGCGACGAACGCCGAGACCGGATACATGCCGCCTGAAAGCGCCTTGCCGATAATGACGCCGTCCGGTTTGATATTGTCCCATTCGTAGCAGAACATTTTCCCGGTTCGACCGAGGCCCGACTGGATTTCGTCGGCAATGAAGAGAACGTTGTTCGCCTTGCAATGGTCGTACGCTTCTTTCAGGTAACCTTCGCGGGGAATGATGATCCCTCCCTCGCCCTGAATCGGTTCAATGATCATGGCGCAGGTATTCTCGTTGACCGCCGCTTGAAACGCGCCGATGTCGCCGAACGGAATCAAGCGGAAACCGGGAGTGAACGGGCCGAAACCGCCGTACGAATCAGGATCGTTGGAGAACCCGACGATCGTGGTCGTCCGGCCGTGGAAATTGTTTTCGAAGACGATGATCTCCGCTTTGTTTTTTTCGATTCCCTTGACGTCGTAACCCCACTTGCGGGCCGCTTTAATCGCCGTTTCAACCGCTTCCGCGCCGGTGTTCATGGGGAGTACGCGGGGAAGACCCGCCAGTTCGGATACTTTCTTGCAGTATGCGCCGAGCTGATCGTTTCGGAACGCTCTCGAAGTAAGGGCGAGCTTTCCCGCCTGGTCCCGGAGAGCCTTCACGATCCGCGGATGACAATGTCCCTGATTGACTGCGGAGTACGCGGCGAGACAGTCGAGGTACTTCTTGCCGTCTACATCATAGACCCACACGCCCTCGGCTCGTTCTACGACGACATTGAGCGGGTGATAGTTATGGGCGCCATATCGATCTTCCTGTTCCACATAGGCCTTGGTATCCAATGGACATTCTCCTTCTCATTTACGATGGGTTGGCGGGGGCGATGAGGGTATCCCGCTCCCCTCTAATGGTAGTGGTATTATCGGGTTTCGTCAGGCGGGATTTGACCTAAATCAGAAAAAATTCAACGGTTCCGGCCGGCAATGAGATCGATGATTACAGAAGACGGAAGGCCGGCTCTCCGGGCCGAATCCAGCGCTTCAGCCGCCCGGGAGACTTCCCCCCGTTCCCGCGCGATCCGGGCCTCGAGAAGGAGCAGGCGTCCATCCGGAGGCTCGCTGTCGGCTGACCTTTTCTTGTTGATCCGTACGACGAGAGAATCAGCTTTTTCAAGGTCCCCCAGGTCGACCAGCGCAAGTCCGAGATAGAGGGCGGGAAGAACTCGACCGGGGAGGTGCTCCATGGCAGCTTCCAGTATCGGGCGGGCGCGGGCAGGATCCCCCCCGTGGTAAAGAAGGCGACCGAGATTGGCCGCCGCCTCACCGTTTCCTTTGTCGAGTCGCCACGCCTCTTCATAGAGAGGCGCCGCGTCATCGCGCCGGCCGGCTAGTTCTTCGACAACGGCAAGCGCGAGAAGGGTTTCCGAGGTGCGGTCAGTGGCGAGACTTCGCTCGAGATGCTCCCGGGCGGCTTCATAGGAACCCCGGGCCCGTTCGATCTCAGCCAGATTGGCGTGGGCGCGCGCGTGACCCGGGTCGTATGACACGGCCGACCGGAACGCCGACTCCCCATCTTCTTCGGCGCCGCTCCGTAAGAGAATCCCCCCCAGGTTGTTCCAGCCGTTGGCAAAGCGAGGTGAGTGCTCGAGAGCCTCGCGATAAAGCGCTTCCGCTTCGGCGTAGCGGCCGAGCCGCTCCATGCGTATGCCCAGATTATAGAGCCCGGCGGTCCTGTCGGGCGTTTCGCCGAAGCTGTTGCCCAGAAAGAGCATGGCTCCCATTGCGACGAGAAGGGGCGCGGCCGGCCAGAGGCGGCGCGCCGCGATGGAGCCGCCGACGAAGTAAAGAAAACGAGCGGCAGTCGGCATAAGCAGGGGGACTGCGGGGAGGCGATAGCGACCGAAAACGAACAGCACGGCGAGGGAGAGAAACAGGACAATCACCAGTGCGGGGAGAATGCGCGCCCCACCCCGAATTCGGCCGGGCAGGAACCATCCCAGAATGGCGAGAGGGGCGAGTACGCCAAAGGGGACGGCGGCGACATTCAGGAGCGGAAAGAGGCTTTTGTAGAGGACGAAGTCATATGTATCAGGGATCTCTCGGCCGTCCCAGAAGAGAAATGCCCGGCGCCCCGTAAGTCGAAGAAAACGCAACGGGTCAGACGCGATGAACCGACCCGCTTCGGCAAACCAGAACCGGTTGATTTCGGAGGGCTTGAGCGTTTGACCCGCTCTTTGTTCGGCGATGCGGATCGCGTCACGCTTTTCATACGGCGGATTCTGGCGGCCCGGAATAATCGGCGAATAGGTGCCGCGTGCATTCGGGTTATTGCCATGGTAAAACGTCGGGCCTGCGTGATAGGTCAGGAAGACTAAGTCGTGCCCCACTACCCCGTTCCGAGCGGTGACGAGCAGGAGAGGTAAGAGGGCTGCGATCGCCAGGCGGGTGGCGGCTTTGCGGGACCCGCCGTTCTTCCACGCGAAAAAGAGCATCACCGGTAGAAAGAGAAGCAGATTGCCCCGCGCCAGAATCGATAGTCCGAGCAGGAATCCCGAGGGAGTCGCACGTTTCCGTTGTAGGAGATATACCGACATCGTAAGCAGGAATAACGTGAGCACGGGCTTCAGGAGGATCCCGTTATAGAAAAGAACGAAGCCGTAGAAGCCGTACATGAAAAGAGATAGCAGCGCCGCCCCCGGTCCGAACCATATGAATGTCAGCCGGAAGACGAGCCAGGCCGTTCCCGTGTCAAGGAGGGCCTGTACCAGTTTGGGCGCCAGCTCCGACCCGCCCAGGTGTCCCCCTGTGAGAGCCAGGAAGTAGGGAAAGATGGGCGAGTCGAAATAGACTTCGTCTCCAACCCATTCCCCCGAAACGATTTCCGTCGCCCGCTCTCGGTAGGGCCGCGTGTCTCCCGCCAGATCATCGATATAAGGGTATTGTTCCGTGTCAATTACAAACGCGAATCGAATGGCGGCGATAATCAGAAGGAGCAGAAGAGCGGCCAGGTTGGATGCTGAAAGTTTAGCGGGCAATTGGGATACTGGGAATGTGTGGCGAAAAGAAAAAGGGGGAGTCCGAGCTACGTCCGCTGGGTGTTTGCTTTTTTCGCAACCACCAGCCCGGACCAACCCCCACACGAATCACTCATTCAAACGTCGTACGTTAATCGAGTCTGTGTCAATCGCCCAGATATAGTACCGCCGAGCGACGCACTCGGCAAGAAAATCTTGCGGCGCTGAAAAAAAGTTCGCTCGGTGAAATCGGGGAGGCTCTGCGGCGACAGAAAAAACCGACACCAGAACAGTGCAATTGTTGGTTGATGAGGCAAGTGAACGTGCGCACTGTCGGGGCGGCCGGCTACGATCGAGGGGGCACAAAAACCCGCGCCCCTTTCCCACTTCTCATCCTTGTGCTATTCTCTATGTAGGACATGCAGGGGGATCCCCGGAGAGGACGACGGAAAGAAGATGGCCAAAAGCGTTGCCGTTATCGGTGCTTCTAATGACCGGAACAAGTTCGGGAATAAAGCTGTTCGCGCTTACGCGCGCCTGGGATACCAGGTTTACCCCGTCAACCAGAGAGCCGATATCGTAGAGGGTCTTCCCGCTTACCGATCAATTCTGGATATCCCCGGCAAGGTCGACATCGTTCTGGTTTATGTTCCCCCTGCAATCGGCCTCACGATCATTTCCGACATCGCACAGAAGAGACCGGCCGAATTATATCTAAACCCGGGGACCGAAAGTGACGAACTACTGGAAAAAGCACGGTCTCTCGGACTTTCACCCATTCTGGCGTGCAGCATCATTGCGGTGGGGCTGAGACCAGAGGAGGTGTAGCTGCCCTTTTGGGCCGGATGGAACCCCTCTTACAAGTTCTTACGGTATTATTCCTCGTCGCGCTGAACGGGTTTTTCGTCGCGGCGGAGTTCGCGTTTGTCAAAATGCGGGCTGCGCAACTCAGTCTCCTCGCCGAAAAAGGGGGGCGGCGAGTGAAGACCGCGCAGCACATCCTGATGCACCTCGACGAATACCTCTCCGCGTGCCAGATCGGAATCACGCTGGCAAGTCTGGCGCTCGGGTGGGTAGGTGAACCGTTTATCGCGCGTTACCTCCGGCCGCTCCTCGAAACGATCGGCATTCATTCCGAGGCGATCATTCACACGATCGCGTTTACTGTCGCGTTTTCGATCATTACATTCCTGCACATAACGATAGGCGAGATGGCTCCGAAGTCGGTCGCCATACGAAGACCGGTGGCGGTCGGCCTGGCACTCTCCCTGCCACTCCGCCTGTTCTTCATACTTTCTTATCCCTTTACCTATGTATTGAACTCTTCCGCTATTTTCTTCGTGAGAATGGTCGGAGTCGATACCAAGGCGGTCCATGGTCACGCCCACAGCGAAGAGGAGATTCGCCTGCTGCTAGAGGATTCGGGAAGGGCGGGTAAGCTCAGTATCGACGAAACGGAAATGATTGAACGCGTTTTCGAGTTTCATGATCGCGAGGCCCATCAGATTATCGTTCCCCGTCCTGACATCGTCTATCTTCTTGCTGAGGGGGACGCGGAGGAGAATCTAAAGGTCGCGGAGTCGTGCGGGTTTACACGATTTCCGCTCTGTCGGGAGAACATCGACCACGTGCTCGGCTTCGTGCACGTGAAAGACGTGTACAAAGCGGTGCGCCTGAACGGTGGACCGGTCGATCTGCAGACCCTTCGCCGGGAGATCCTGTTTTTCCCCGAACACACCCCGCTCGGCCCGATTCTGCGAGAGTTCCAGAGAAAGAAGGTTCATGTCGGCATCGTGCTCGATGAATACGGCGGCACGCTCGGCATGATCACCCTGGAAGATGTGATTGAAGAGCTGGTCGGTGAGATTCAGGACGAGTTTGATTCCGAGCTTCCTGTCGTGCGAAGAGTGGGACAGAACGAATTTCTGCTCGATGGGAATTGCCCGCTTGCCGACTTCGAAGGGGCGACCGGGATCGAGGTTCGTGAGGCCGAGGCGGATACCGTAGCCGGCGTCATTCTGGAGGCGGCCGGGCACCTTCCCGAAGCAGGTGAGCGGATTCCGATCGACGGAGGGGTGCTGGTCGTCGAGCGGGTGGAAGAGCGGCGAATTCGCCTGGTCCGTCTGATCCGTGCACCTCGCGAAGAAAAAGCCATCGAAGCCTGACGTCGTCGGCCAGGACCTCTCAGATAGACTCGATTGCACGTCGGAGCCCTTCGCCCGCCTCTCGGGCGACTTCGCGCATTTCGGGGTTGTCAATGAGCTGAACCATCATGTTCGGGTTAATGGCACCCACGACGGCACCATTCTCATCTTCATATACGACGACATTGCAGGCGAGCAGGAACCCTACCTGTAGATCGGAACTGAGCGCCCGGTGGGCGAGCGTCGGATTGCAGGCCCCCAGGATCATGTAGCGACGAAAATCGACATCGATCTTCTGCTTCAGTGTTTTCGCGACGTCGATTTCAGTGAGCACGCCGAAGCCCTCTTTCTGAAGTGCGTCCCGTGTTCGCTGGAGAGTCTCATCGTAGGAATAGGAGACGTGTTTTTCGATAGAAAGTTCCGGCATTGCAGGATTCATGACGCTCCCCCTGTTGGTGTTACCCGCGGGGGGATTATACGAAGGAGGGGGGAAAGAGACAACCGCGTGGGTCACCGACCCTCACAGAATGCCGGCGCCTGGCCCGAACGCCTGGCCGCTTCCCGCCCCGTCACCACACAACTCGGGCCGGGCGCCGGACCCGGCACCTCGCGGCTGGAATAGATTGCAGAAACCGTGCCTGCAAAAGCAGACCCTGGAACGGCTTTGCTCGGCCTCTCCCGTACACCGGGGAGGGCCGTCTCGGTTACAGGCGACCAGCAACTGGTCGACCGGTGGCCAGCGAATAGGCCGAGGGGCGCGGAGGAAGGGACCGGGGTGGTTACCGAGGGTCACACACTAGCTCCGATTGTCCCACGCTCCCCCCTCCGGTATGATGAATCGATCATGAAACGAAATATTGCTCTGGCGACAGGAAGCCTTCTTCTGTTCTTCCTGATCGCTGAAATATCGCTCCGCATAGCTGGTTATGGGAACGCCCTCCGCTACCAGCCCGATCAGGCCGTTCTCTGGCGACCTGTGCCGAATCAGAATCCGCGGAGCCGTGTCTCTCATTCCGCGATGTCGATCAATTCCCACGGCATGCGCGGACGGGAAACGACAATGGAAAAGCCCGAAGGGGTCACCCGCATTCTCACGGTAGGTGATTCGTTCAATTTCGGATGGGAAATGCCGGACCATCAGACGTGGCCCGCGCGGTTAGAGAAAATTCTCCACGACCGGGGGGCCGAGGTCGAAGTGTTGAACGGGGGCGTGATCGGCTACTCCATCTCTCAGGCCGCGGCATACCTGGAGGCTGACGGGCCGAAGTTCTCCCCCGATCTTGTCGTTCTCTCCTATTGCTGGAACGAAGGGCGTCACATGTACGCCGACAGCCCGCCTGACGTGAAGAAGCGCGTCATGCGGGCCGTCAGGATCAAAAACTTCCTTCGCCGCTCCGCCTGTTACATCTTCTTCGGGGAGCTGAAGGGGAGGCGTGTCTTTTACGCCCGAATGAAGAACAAGCTGGTGGCCCCGGAGTACGACGATTCCCGAAAGACCAGGGAAGGGCGGATCAAGAAATACAAGGAATCATTGCAGGGCGCGGTCCGGTTCTGCAGGGAAAACGACCTGCCGCTTGTTCTGCTTCTTACGACGACATGGGATAATGTAAAGACGGAAGACTACACACGGTTTCAACGGTATTTCGTGGAGGTGTCCGAGGAAGAAGGGGTTCCACTCATCCGAACCCTCGATCTCTTCGCGGGAAGCGAGCGAACCGAGTACTTCCTGTTCGAGGGACACCCGAACGAGGTTTACTATGAGAAAGAGGCGGAGAGAGTAGCCGAATTCATTCTGGCCGAGGGGTTGATCGATTGACTGCAGAATCGCGCGCCACGAGTTCCGGCCCGATTCCTACGAGCCGCACCTACGCCGGGATCATTCTCGTTTCGTGTGCGCTTCTCACGCTCGAAATCGCACTCACTCGAATCTTCTCGGTTCTGCTCTGGTATCACTTCGCGTTCCTTGCAATTTCCCTCGCGCTTTTCGGCCTCGCCATGGGCGGGCTCTTTCTGCACTTCAGGCCGGAACGCTTTCCCCGGGTAGATGTGAACGCCCAGATGTCCCGTTACGCGACGCTGTTCGCCGCTTCCGTTCCCATCAGCTTCCTCTGTATTCTGGGAGTCCCGTTCGTCTATCGAGTGTCACTCCCGGCCGCCATGTCGCTCCTGCTAATTTATGCTTTCGCAGCGATCCCCTTCTTTCTCGGTGGTGTGGTGATCGCTCTCGCCCTTTCGCGCTACGCGTCGAAGATCGGTCCTGTCTATGGCGCGGATCTTCTGGGCGCCGGTCTCGGGTGTCTGATCACCGTTCCGATCCTGAGTGTTCTTTCGGGTCCCGGCGCCGTGATCGCAGCAGCCATCATAGCCGGAATCGGAGCACTCACGCTGGGCGGCGGTGACCGGAGCAGGCGGATGGCCGGCGTTACAATTGTTGTCCTCGCACTGCTTCTCCTGGTTCACGAAACAAAAGGAATTCTCCGGATCGATTTCACCAAAGATCATCTCGAGGAGGAGATTCAGCACCAGGACTGGAACGCGCTTGCCCGCGTGACGGTGACGAACCGGGGGACGCCGAACTGGGCGACCAGCGAAACATATAAGGGTCCGAAACCGGAGACGCTCTGGCTCAAGATCGATGCCGAGGCGGGGACGCCCCTTGTCAAATTTGACGGCGACTTCGAAAAGGTTCGGGCGCTTCAGTTCGACGTCTCTGCGCTCGCCTACACGCTTCGAACCGATGCGCGAGTTCTGATCGTCGGGCCTGGCGGCGGCCGGGACGTTCTCACCGCGCTCTCGTTCGGCCACAAGGACGTGACGGGTGTGGAGATCAACCCGGCCATCATCAACACTGTCCGGAATGTCTTCGGTCAGTATACGGGCGGGCTCTACGACCGGCCGGGTGTGCAGATTGTAAACGCCGAAGGGCGGAGCTACGTGCGGCGATCGAAAGAGAAGTTCGACATCATTCAGGCCTCGCTGATCGACACGTGGGCGGCCACATCCGCCGGAGCGTATGTCCTTTCGGAAAACAACCTCTATACAGAGGAGGCGTTTCAGGATTTTCTAGGCCACCTGACAGACGACGGGATTCTTACGATGTCCCGATGGTTCTTCAAAGGACGGCCGATGGAGACGCTCCGGCTTACGGCGGTGGCAGCGGAGGCACTTCGCGATCTTGGCTCGGATGATCCGGCGGCACATATCATGGTGTTCAAGCGCTCGACATGGGACTGGGCGTATCGTCTGCAGGAATTTCGGGACGGTGTCGGTACGATGCTGGTCAAGCGGACGCCGTGGTTACCAGGCGAGATCGAGCATATGACCGGTGTGGCGGCGGACCTCGAGTTCGATCTTGTGTATGCACCCGGCAAGACGAATCATCCCGACTTCGACAGACTGTTCAGCGGTGATCGGGAGGCGTTCTACAGAGACTATCCGGTCGACATCTCTCCGCCGACCGATGACCGCCCCTTCTTCTTTTATATGTTGCGTGCGGGAGATGCTTTTCGGTTTCTCGGCGGCCATAAGCTCGAGCAAGGGGTGATGCAGAACAACGTGCGCGCGGTGTTCGTTCTGGCCGCTCTGCTGGTTATCGTTCTGCTTCTCACTGCCGGCTGCATCTTTCTCCCCCTTCTGGTGAAGCGGGGAGAACCGTTTCCGAGGGACCCCCGAAGCGGATTGTTTTTGTTCTATTTTTTCTGTCTGGGGCTCGGCTATCTGCTTGTCGAGATTCCTCTCTTGCAGCGCTTTATCCTGGTGCTCGGTCATCCGGTGCATGCACTGACTGTCGTTCTCTTCGCCATGCTGGTCGGGAGCGGGGCGGGAAGCGTTCTCTCGGAGCGCGTGCCCGACGGTGCCAGGCCTGCCATTCTCGCCGCCGTCGCGTTCCTGATCGTGGTTTACGTCATGCTGCTTCCGCGGCTTGTCGGCGCGACGCTCGACCTTTCGTTTCCGGCGCGAGTGGCCGTGTCGGTAATCGTCCTTCTCCCGCCGGCCGTGCTGATGGGGATGCCGTTCCCGATCGGGGTCCGCGAGCTCGGCGCTTCGCGCGATACGATGATGGCGTGGGTGTGGGGCGTAAACGGGGCGACCTCTGTATGTGCTTCCGTTCTCGCTACTTTGCTCGCGATCTCGTTCGGCTATAGCACTGTTCTCTCAATCGGGGCGGCGGTCTATGGCGTGGCGTTCTTTACTCTTCTTGCAGGGCGAGCCGGACCGCTTCGTTGAACGCATGTACGGTCCGTCCCGTAACCCCCCAGATGTCACCCGAGCCGGTCGGGTAAGTGAGTTCCTGAACGCCGATCTCCTCCGGTTCACGCCCGGCGAACCGGGCGGCCACATGCCGTTCGTAAAGCGCGGCCGTGTCCACTTCCACAAGATGATCGATCTCGCGCGGATCGGGGACCGGCGTTTTTTCTCCGTCCCAATGCGCTACGAAAATATGAAGGCCCACCTCGGTAAGTTGAGCTGGAAAGTAACCGAGATCGCCTACCAACCGGACATCACCCCCGGGGATCTGCAACTCTTCTTCGAACTCCCGGAGAGCCGCCCCGAGATCGTCGTCGTCCGAATCCTCCAGAAAGCCGCCGACCATACCGATCTGCCCGCTCCAGTGATAACCGGGAGTCACCTTCTTTTTTACCAGCAGAAGATGAGTTGTTTCCCGTTCGACGAGAACCAGAAACGCTGCCGCTCTTCTCGGCCGGGCCGCCCATGCGTTATCGTTTCGGGGACGGCGCTCCAGAGCACTCGCGAGGCGCTCCGGGCGAAGAGGAGAGAAGATGCGACCGATCATTGAGGGGAAAGCCCGTCCAGAACCTTTTCAACCCGTTGAAGGGCATCGCGCAGCTCGATCTCGTTCGATCCGAAACCGAGTCGCAGAAAACTCTCCATTCCGAAGTGATCACCGGGAACGACAAGAGTGCCTTCTTCGGTTCGGATCTTTTCGGCGAGCTCGGTCGAACCGATTGCGTGGTGATAACGGAGATAGAGAATGGCGCCGGCGTCGGGGGGGCGATAGGAAAAGCGGTCGGGCCGGCGTGAAGCCCAGTTGTCGATGATCGGAAGATTGCCGCGGATAATGCCGCGCGTTCTTTCCAGAATTACGCTGCGGTTCTTCGGCTCGAGGGCGAACGCGGCGAGCGCCATCGTAAGTGGCGAAGAGCAGATGGAAGAATAGTCGTGATACGACCATAGCGTGTTGATGAAATCGATGTCGGGGGAGACGACCCAGCCCGCCCGGAGTCCGGGAAGTCCGTACGCTTTCGAGAGGCCGGACGTTACGAGCACTCGTTCATAGCGCCCCCAGACACTCGGCGTTTCGTTCCCGTCGACTTCGGCGCCTCGATAGATCTCATCGGCGAGAACCCAGGCGCCGACCTTACCCGCGATTGCGGTCAGCCGGTCAAGAAACGGGCTGTCGAAACAGCGCCCCGTCGGATTATTGGGGTTCGTAATCAGGATCAATTTTGTCTTGTCTGTAACCAGGCGCTCCAGCTCCCCCAGATCAGCTTCCCAGCCATTCTTCTCAACCAGATTCCATGGGGTGATCGATCCCCCCCACGTCGGAACAAGGCCGTGTATCTGCATGTAGTTGGGAAGCATGATGACAACCTCGTCTCCGCTTTCCAGAAGGCGGAGCGTGGCTAGAAAATTAGCCTCCGCACCTCCATGGGTAACAAGCACGCTGTCCAATTCCGCGCCCGGATAGATCGCCGCGATTCTCTCTCTCAGCTCGATTGAACCGTTTCCCTGGGAGTAGCCGAGGTCGGTATCAAGAAGCCGTTCGAGGCGCGTTTCAACGGTGCCGTCATTGATTGCCAGCAACTCCCGAAGCGACATCGGATGAACACCGCTTTCCGATAGATTGCACGCCACCTGATGTTCATAGACCGATTGCCATCGTTCCATCAGAAACGGGCGGAGCTTCATACGGTGTTCCTCATGTCATCGAACAACGACGGTTACGGCCGGCGATCGCCGGAGATAACTTTCCGCAACGCGCTTCACGTCTTCAACTTTAACGGCTCGAAGCGCATCAACCGGATCGTTCTCCGTGCCACGGAACGCGTCAAGGCCGAGCCGGTAAGCCTGATTCGGCCGGGAGAGTCGTCGCATCGCCATCCGTCCGACGGCGCTGTTTACCGCTACCTCGATACCGGACTGATCGATCGCGCCGCTAGCGGCCAGGCGGTCGAAGTGTGCGCTCATTCCATCGATGGCCGATTCTATATTTTCGGGGCTCGTCCCCATGGCGGCTGTGATTGTCCCGACTCCGTCATGAAAGCCGACGCCCGCGCCAATCGAATAGGCGAGGCCCTGCTCTTCACGAAGATCGAAGGCCATCTCAGACGAGAGAATGGAGACGGCGATTCGAAGGGCCGCCTGGTCTTCTTCGGGAACGGAAAGTGAATAGCCGATACGAACATATCCCTGGGTGCCGCCGAGCGCTGCCTCGACAAGAGTGTCGCGAACTGTCGGCCGGGGCGCGGACGGGGGAGGTGGCTTCCGGCGTCCGAAAGTTTCGAGCCGGCCGAGGCTCTCGCCGAACCAGGCGACGATAACCGCCGCGGGAAGCGATGTCTCGCAGGAGATGATCAGATTGTCAGGCGCAAAGTACTGGTCATGGAAGGATTCAATGTCACTCGCTCCGATCGCCTCGATTGATGCGGTCGTTCCCTCCGCGTGGGCTTGAAGGGGAAGCCCGGCATAAATCACATTCGACAGGAGCTGCCGGGAAAGGTCCGCCGGCTTTCCTGACTTGCCCCTTGCCGTCGCGAGTTTCTCTGCCTGCACAGATTCCCAGGCCGACTCGTCCAGGAGAGGTTCTGCGATCAGACCGGCAAAGAGACGGGCACCCTCCTCAGCGTATTCGTCGATTGTCGTGAATCGGATGAACGAATACTCGGGAGTCGTGTAGTAATCGTCGAACGGAATATAGGAGGCGTCACAGGTCTTCACGTCGGCCCCTATGTCGTCCAGCGCCTCCCGAAGTCTGTTTTCGTTTCTGCCGGCAGCCCCCTTGAGAAGCATTCGGTGAAGAGCATCGGCAAGGCCGCCCAGTCCTTCCGGCTCCTGCCATGATCGATTCCGCGCAAGCATGTGAAGAGCGAACACTTCCGAGTCGTCATTCGAGTCGATGACAAGGCGGAGTCCGTTGGCGAGCGTGGTGTCCGTTGGCTGATGGTCACTCCCCCCCCGCCCGGCCGATCCGTTATTTCCGTCACCGGTCTCCGTCGCCGGCGAGGCGAGAATCCGGAACTCCTGCGGGGGAAGAGGCTTCGCGTCGAGGAACATCCAGTACTCTTCGTCCGCTGCTTTCTCGGCCAGATCGTCGGAGTCGTAGTCGGCTTCGCCGGGCAGGAAAAAGGAGGCATACCATCGGTTCATCGAGGCTTCGTCCGGAATAAACGCGGAGAGAGCCTCATGATTCGCTTCGGCGAGTGCGAGGCGGCTCGCATCCACATGCTTCTGCCCGCCCGAGGCGTAGTCAGCCGCTTTCATCATGCCGTAATAATGAATTTTCTCAGCCAGATAGATCTCCTGGGTGCGCGCCGAAACGACAAAGCGGCGGACCTCGTCTTTATCGAAACCACTCTCCTGGCAATCACGAATGACCTCCCGGATTTTAGCGATCACATTCTTTTCATCTCGAGAGGACTCGAAGGAACCGGACACGACAAGGCGACCCCAGCCGGGACGGTTCTGGTAGGAAAGGCCGACATCGAACAAGAGAGGGGCCCCGCCGGTGGTGAGCGCAGAACTGAGGCGCTCTGATAGCAGTGAGATGGCCAGATTGAACTCGACTTCACCTTCCGCCCCGCCGGGAAGAGCGGGAAAAGCGACTGAAAAATAAGCGCGGTCACTTTCTCCGTGATAGACAACTGTTTCGCCACCCTCCTGAATCTGCGGTGGTTTGGGCGCGCTGGCGATCGGCGGAAGTTTTCGCCCCGGCTCATCGCCGAAAGCGTCGCGCACGGATCGGAGCATCTCATCTGTCTCGAAGTCACCCGTGATGAGCAACGTCATGTTGTTCGGCACATAGACAGCCTGGTAGTAACCCCACACACTCGCCCGGTCGAGTCCCCGTATGGTCTCCCGCGTGCCGAGTACCGGACGGGAATACGGGGTCCCGCCGAAGGCTGCTGTCCGGAACAGGAGCTCGGCGATATGAGAGGACGACTGTTCGTCCTTTCCGATCTCCTCGATGACAATTCCGCGCTCTTTTTCGAATTTTTCAGGCGGAAGCGTGGAGTGGAAAAGCATATCCTGCTGGATGTCGAGTGCCTGCACCGCGTGCTCGTTCGGAGCCAGGATAAAGTAGACAGTGTGATCCCGGCGGGTCGTGGCGTTGCTGTACATTCCCAATCGATCGGTTTCGTCGTAGAGTTCCTGCTGGGTGCGCCGCTCGGTGCCGTTGAAGAGCAGGTGCTCGAGCATATGACTGGCGCCCGCGGTCGGTCCGGTCTCCCGGTCCGCCCCCGCCCGAACGATCGCCGCCGAGGCGATCATCGGACTGCCATGGTTTTCGATGAGCACTACTTCGAGGCCGTTCTCGAGCAGGGCCACAGTTGCATTAGAGCCGTGGGCCGGCCCGCCCGATGAGAGCAGAATCCCGATTGCGATGAGCAGTTTCATTTTGGTTTTCCTCTTCGGTTTCATGCCAGCAACAATAAAGGAGGGGCTCGTCCATTGCAATCGGTGGGGCGCCCGCAGCATCGTGATACTATTCCGTTGTTGAGGTGGCCACGGACTGAAGTGGGAGGAATGTCATGTGCAAGATACTGGTCGGAATCACCATCTGCGCTCTCTTCGGCTGTTCCGGGCAGCCCCTATCCGGGCCCCCGAACATCATCTTCATCCTGATCGACACCCTTCGGGCCGACCATCTGCCCTTCTATGGCTACGAGATCAACACCGCCCCTTTTCTTGCCGACCTCGCGAAAGAAGGGGCTGTATTTGACCGGGCTTACTCTACGAGTTCAGCCACTTCCCCCGCAACTGCCTCCATCATGACCTCCACGTATCCGATTCAACACGGAGTGATGACCAACCTGCACGCCCTCCGCTTCCTGGAAAAGCAAGGGATCAAGATTCCTCTCAATAGGATTCCTGGTGATGTGGCCACACTTGCCGAAGCGCTGCGGGAAGGGGGATATAGAACTTTCGGAGTAACGGATAACATCAATGTTTCGGAAGATCTCGGCTTCGATAGAGGGTTCGATCGCTATGCGAACAGCCACTATATCAACGCTGTCAGGGTCAATGAGGTCATCGCCGAATGGGCACCTGAGATTCTCGGTAGCGCCCCTTTCTTTCTCTACGTTCACTACATGGATCCCCACATACCCTATCATCGGCGAATGCCGTGGTATGAGGAACGACTCGATGCGAACCCAGACCTCCCTCCCGATCCGGGGCGGAGGGGATTCACAATTGACAAGAAGAATCCCTCCCCTCTGCTGGCCGTGGCTTATGACAGCGAAATAAGCTTCCTCGACAAGGCGATCCGAGAGCTTTTCGAATTGCTCGACCCGGGAAGAAACACAGCCGTAATCGTAACGAGCGACCATGGCGAAGAGCTTTGGGACCATGGCGATATCGGGCACACACATTCCCTTTACAATGAGCTGATCCGGGTGCCGTTTGTCGTTGCCTGGCGAAACGGGGGCATTCCCGCCCGCCGTATTCCCGATCCGATCGGGGTGATCGATATTGCTCCGACCATCTTGGGGATTGCGGGTATCGAGTCTCCCCCGAGCTTTGAAGGGGAGAATCTGACGAACTGGCTGATCGATGGGAAAGATGGACTGCAGCGAAACGGAACCCCTTCGGGAGAACGGCTTTTCCTGGCTGAGCTCAAGCGGCGCAACCTTACCAGCGCCGACGGTGAAGACTTGTCGACATGGGCTTCGATTCAAGGAGGATGGAAATCGATTTCGACGAGCGTTGGCGGGAACCAGCTCTTCCGATTAGACGGAGACTTCGGGGAGGTCAACGATCTTATTGATTCACTCCCCGGGGTGGCAGAGAAACTCCGCTCGGTGGGGGAGCGGTTTCGGAAAAGCTTGCGACGCTATTCCGAAGAGGATGTGGAAATCACTCTCAGCCCGGAGGAACAGGAGCACCTGCGCGCGCTGGGATACATACGCTGAAGCGACGAGTCGGAGTCAAGGGCGTTTCATTCTTAGTCCATGGCGGAGGAGGAAGCATGTTTCAGGCGGTACCAAGTCCGTATGTGGTTCCATTTGACGGTTCTTTTCGATTGGGCGATCAGCCCACGACTCCCCCCGACGACGGCGATTCCCGGAAGAAGAACAAGAAGAGGCTGGGGAAACTGGTGGAGCGGTTCGATGATCTCCAGCGGGTCTTCTATGCCGCCGATCGTTGTTCGCTCTTGCTGATATTTCAGGCGATGGACGCGGCGGGGAAGGACAGTACGATCCGGTCCGTGTTCAGCGGTGTGAACCCGGCCGGTTTCCAGGTCTACTCATTCAAGAAGCCGAGCGACGAAGAACTGGATCACGATTTCCTCTGGCGCACCACACGCTCGCTTCCCGAGCGAGGCCGGATCGGCGTCTTCAATCGGAGTTACTACGAAGAGGTCCTGGTCGTTCGTGTCCACCCGTCCATGCTGGGATTCCAGAAGCTTCCCGAGCCGATAGACGAGAAATCGATCTGGAAAGAACGTTTCCGGTCGATCGGTGACCACGAACAACATCTCGCCCGGAACGGAACAGTGATTCTCAAGTTCTGGCTGAATGTCTCGCAGAACGAACAGAAGCGACGCTTCCTCTCCCGTATTGAGGAGCCTGAGAAAAACTGGAAGTTCTCTGCAGGGGATATCAAAGAACGGGGACATTGGGAGAGTTATATGGCGGCATACGAAGAGGCGTTGGCCGCTACGTCGAAACCATGGGCTCCGTGGTACGCGATTCCGGCAGATGACAAACCGTTCATGCGGGCGGAAGTGGCGAATATCGTGGTTCAGACCCTGGAGAGTCTTGGACTTCAGTACCCGGAGCTCGGTGACAAGGAGCTGTCTCGTCTGGACGAGATGCGCCGGTTGCTGGGAGGCTCCGCTTGACACCGGCGCGAGCCCGGGCTTAGATTCGCGGTATGGCATCCAACTATTCCAAGATCACGCTCTCGAAAGAGGACGGCGTCGCCCGGGTCACCCTGAATGATCCCCCCATGAATATCATGGACATGGCGATGGTCTCCGATCTGCTGCGTGCGTTCGACGGGATCAACCAGGACGAGGCGATCAAAGTCGTACTCCTGACCGGTGCGGGCGACAAAGGCTTCACCGCGGGTGCGAGCGTGGAAGAGCATTTCCCCGGTCTCGTCGAAGAGATGATTCCTCTCTTTCATAAGCTGATCAAGCAGGTGATCGATACGAAGGCGGTGACTCTGGCCGCCATCGACGGCATCTGTCTTGGTGGCGGATTGGAACTGGCGGCCGCGTGCGACCTGATGGTCGTTACGCCGGAAAGCCGCCTCGGCCAGCCGGAGATTCTGCTTGCCAGCATGGCCCCCGTCGCTGGCCCCCTGCTCAGCCGCATTGTCGGGCGTCGCCGGGCGGCTGAAATTGTGCTTGCCGGGAAATCGATGTCGGGGATCGAGGCGATGTCGATGGGACTCGCCAACAGGCTGATCCCGGCAGAAGTCTTCGAGAAGATGATCGAGGAGATGGCGGCCAGTATTGCCTCGCGAAGCGGGCCTGTGCTTCGGCTCGCCAAGCGGTCGCTCGTGGACCATGACAAGCTCGCGCTGTTCGAAGAGATCGATCGAAACGAACGACTTTACATGGATGAACTCCTTCAGGTGGAAGATATGGCTGAGGGGCTTCGTTCATTCCTCGAGAAGAGAAAGCCGGTCTGGCGGGGGCGCTGAATCATGGACCGGTACCAACCAATCGACTACTACGATCTCGACGAACTGCTTACGGACGAGGAACGACTCATTCGCGACTCCGTGCGTCAGTTCGTGGCCGATCGCTTTCTTCCCGGTGTGGAGGGGTATTTTGATGAGGGACGGTTCCCGGAGGGCTTGATTCCGGAACTTGCGAACCTCGGCCTGCTCGGCTCCAATCTGCCGGAAGAATACGAATGTGCCGGCATCAGCAACGTCGCCTACGGACTTGTAATGCAGGAACTGGAGCGGGGCGACTCCGGGCTTCGAAGCTTTGTTTCGGTTCATGGCGCGCTCGCCATGTTCGGGATTTATCGGTTCGGCAGTGAAGAGCAGAAGAAGAAGTGGCTCCCCCCGATGGCGCGGGGCGAGAAAATCGGCTGCTTCGGCCTCACCGAACCCGATTTCGGTTCTGATCCGGGCGGTATGCGCACCAAAGCGGAGAAGACAGACGCGGGCTACGTGTTAAGCGGCGCCAAAATGTGGATTACCAACGGCTCGATTGCGGACATTGCGATTGTATGGGCAAAACTGGACGGGCGAATTCGCGGCTTTCTGGTAGAAAAAGGGACGCCCGGTTTTTCCTCGATCGAACAGAAGGGGAAGTATTCGCTCAGGGCATCCGACACGTCCGAGCTCATCATGCAAGACTGCGAGATTCCAGGGGAGAATCTGCTCCCGGAGTCAGGCGGCCTTTCATCCCCTCTCGCCTGCCTTTCATCCGCTCGCTACGGAATCGCCTGGGGCGTGCTCGGCGCGGCGGCCGATTGTCTCGATCGGTCGATCAGGTATGCCCAGCAGCGCGAACAGTTCGGGAAGCCGATCGCCGGCTTCCAGCTCGTTCAGGATAAGCTCGTCTATATGGCGACCGAGATCACGAAGGGCCAGCTGCTGGCGTGGCGGCTCGGAAAGCTCAAGGACGACGGCAAGCTCAAGTTTACCCAGGTTTCGATGGCTAAACGAAACAACGTCTCGATCGCGCTCGAATGTGCCCGTCGAGCGCGGGACATTCATGGGGCGAACGGAATCATGGCGGAATACCATGTCATGCGCCACATGTTGAACCTGGAGACGGTAAAAACGTACGAAGGAACGCACGACATCCACACTCTGATTATCGGCCACGATCTGACCGGCGAGTCCGCATACCGGTAGCCCTTCTCCAGTCCGGTTGGGGTATAATCAAAAGCCATCCACATGCTTGCAAGCTGTCTCGGGAGGACGATTATGCTTGGACCCATCAAGCGGGTGACACTCCTGGCGGGGATAACCGCCGTGGGAGGGTTGCTTCTGCTTTTTCCACATCTGACGACGGCCGGCGACGATAAAACCAAGAAGAAGGTCTACAACTATGTCGGCGCGAAGTCGTGCAAGGTCTGCCACAACCTGTCGAAGTACGGAGCGCAATATAAAGTGTGGGAAAAAATGCCTCACGCCCGGGCGTTCCTGACGCTTCAAACAGCAGCGGCCGATTCGATCGCAGGGGCGCAAGGTCTCGACGCACCGGCCGCCGAATCCCCCGAGTGTCTGTCCTGTCATACCACGGCGTATGGCGAGTCAAAGAAGCGACGTGGAAAAAAGCTTACCCTGAAAGAGGGGGTCAGCTGCGAAGCCTGTCATTCGGCCGGAAGTGGATACAAAAAAACGGCAATCATGAAGAAGATTGCGGAGGGGCAGTTCAATCCTGAATCTGTCGGTCTGGTCAACAAGCCGGGCGAGGCTGTCTGCATGACCTGTCACAACGAAGACTCGCCGACCTACAGGCCGTTCGATTTCGAAACGGACTGGGCGAGTATCAACCATGTGACCAGGGGGAAAGCCCCGACCGAGTAGCCGAGGCCGGCCGCCCGGCGATCAGATCTCCAGTTTGATGCCGGCCAGCAGGCGCCGGGGGAGTCCGGGGCGGAGACCGGCCGGCCGGCGCGCCACGTTGTAAATTTCATTCGTCACGTTCGTAATGGATACGAATGCGCGACTTGCTGGAGAGAGCGAAACCTCGCCTGTGAGATCAACGATGAACCGGGAGTCGATTCTCTTCGAATCGGGAATTTTCCCCCGGCCCGCTTCCGATCGCGTCTCGCCCAGATAACTTCCGAAGAATTCCGCCCGCCAGCGAGGGCGCTCGATTCCGGCGCTGAGAGAGATCTGGTGTTCCGGTAGATAGGGCATCCGGTCGCCGCTCTCTACAGTTCCCCATGGCTGAAAGCGACTGTCGAACGCCCCTTGAAATTCGGCGACGGTCCATGTGTAGGCGAATTGAACCGGTAATGAGACGGGTATATCGAATTGTGACGCCCCGTCGAATCGGAGACTCGCTTCCAGGCCGTAGACATTCACTTCCCCTGCGTTGAACTGGTCACCGCCCCCCGTTCCGCCCGTGGCAAACGTATCTTTTCCGAGAAGGTTTCGATAGTCGTTGAAGAACCCGATTGCCCGCGCCTTCAAATCGCGATAGGTGTACCGGGCACCCGCTTCATAGTTCAAGCTGGTTTCGGAATCGGTCGCGTCGTCGGCACCGGGCCCTGGAGGGGCGAAACCCTTGTGGATTCCCCCGAAGGTGTTGAACTCTCTCGTCCACCTGTAACTCGCTCCGATTCCGGGGATCCATTCCCGGGTGCTCGCGGTCGTTTCAACCGGGGCGGCCTTTCGCCCCGGATCGCCCGAACCATACTGTTCCCGCTTCGTGTTGATCGACTCGAGGCGAAGGCCGGTCGATATGGTCAGCTTGTCGCCGATCGCGACATGATCCTGCGCGAAGACTGCTACGGCGTTAGCCGAGTTGACCCGGTTGTCCCCCCCACCCGATGCGCCCGGCACTCCGGGGGACGTGAGCACCATTGTGCCGTCCGATTCCATGCGAAACTGATCGGTGTGCTGGAACCGGTCTTCTTCATCTTCATGCAGGCGAATCCCGATCTCGATATCGTGCCATGATCGGCCTGCCATCGTCCCGTACCCTGCAATCAGATCGACCCCCTGGGCGAAGTACTCGCGGTTGTTCGCTTTGACAGCGAGCGCATCCTCTTCGCTTTCGCCGCCACGGAGAATGGCGAGTTCGGCGGCGTTCGCATCAGGCTCGTCGAGGAGATCCGTAATGGATGTGCCGTTCACCTTGTCGAGCTTGTACCAGTTGCGGGCGAACTCGTTCCGGTAGATCGTAGTGGTGAAGTCGAGGTTCTTCGACAGACCGAGAAAGTGGCGGATCATATACTGTCTGTGGTCGGTGTCGATCCGGTCGACCTGGGAAGCGGCGTAGCGCCTGAAGGGATCGGCGGAGAAGTCCGATTCGGTCAATCCCAGATAGGTCTCATGGGAGAGTTGATCCGTGTACCCCGCTTTGGCGGTCAACCTTTGCTCCAGACGCGCTCCGCGGGGAGACGACCAGCGTATCTTGCCCACGTAATCCTCTAGGTCGAAACCGGTTTCACGATTATCGGGGAGTACTTTGAATCCGTCGCTATCGATCCGATACGACTCCAACATCCAGGAGAACTGCCCCGCCCCGTCGCCGTACATGGCGTATAGCTTCCTCGTGTCGTCTCCACCGCCGGCCATGCGCGCCCGAAAGGAAAAGTCGTCGGGGATGGAAGTGGAGAGGAGGTTCAATGCCCCCCCATTGGTTCTCGGGCCGAACTTGATTTGGCTCGAGCCTTTGCGAACTTCGATCCCTTCCATGCGGCCGGTCGTGGGAAAATAGTACGCGGATGGGGCGGCGTAGGGGGCCGGCGCCGCGAGAACGCCATCTTCCATCAGCGTGATATTGGCGCTCCTCTCGGTCCCGCTTCCCCGCATGCCGATGTTCGGCCGAAGGCCGTAACCCTCCTCTTCGGTGATATTGATACCAGGAAGACGAAAAAGTACTTTGTGGATATCGTCAAAGGCCTGGTTCTGGTTCCGGAGCTCGGCGCCATCGATACGGTCACCTGACCCGGTCATTTCCCCCGCCCGCCTGGTGGAGCCGATTACTGTGATCCGATCCATGATCCTGTCGTTGATCGGGTCGCTCGACGAGACGCCGGGCACCGGGGATTGCGGATTCGGCGGGATCGCCGGCGAGGGCTGGGCTCCAGGCGGAACCGATCAAGAAGGACGCGAGGAGGGACCACAGGATCCGGGAGCACCCGGATCGACGACCCGCCGAACAATAAAACTGTCTGCCGCTCATGGAGGATCTCCTTGTAACCTGTTTCCGGACGGACCACCTCGGGCCGACCGACGGGCAATAGTTAGGCGCCCCTAACAAACACACAAAAAAGAGGGGGGCGATAGTTAGGCGCCCCTAACTCCTGTAAATAAAAAAAGATCTTAATTCGCATTAACCTGCCCCTCGTTCGATCTCTCCGCTAATTCGGCACGCTTTCCATCGGTTTCCCTGGCCCAGGAGATAAACTGACCGATCATGTCACCAGGACCGAGTGGGCAGACATGAAGAAACTCGAGGAACAACTGCAGGCGGTTGAAGGTCTTACGGCTGACGACATGCTCGAGCGCGCAGGCATCTTCCTTGGCGGTCTCCTCGGCCACGCCAAGAACCTCGCTCAGAAAACGAAAGAGCAGATCATTCCGGTCCTTGACTTGAATCGCCAGGTCACGACCCTCTTCAGTCAAATTAACTTTTCCGTAGGGATTGTGGCCGACAAGGCCTTTGCCTCGAAGCTGGGCGAGGGCGCCGCTCACGGAAGGCATGGTAACGCCGAGACGCTCCGCGATCATCTTGACCCGGGGCTCCGAGCCGCCATTGCTGATCTCGAGGATCACCTTCAAGTACATTTCCATGTTCGGCGTGAGTCCGTCGTCACTCACAATAATCTCCCGATTCAAATGACAATCAGCTGTCTAGAAGAAGGTACGGGGGGCAGGGCCCCCTCGCAAGCGAAATCTTCGGCCAGCCTAACTTTTGCGCTGCCGGGAGCGGAGGCGATCTGCGAGTTAGAGAGAGAGCGACGCCAGAAGCGCTTCGGCGCGTGAATCCCATGAATGTGAGGCGACGGCCCGGGCGCGGTCTCGAGCAGAATCGATGGATGACGCCGATTTCTGTGTTTTGACAGCCGCGGCAAATTCCTCCGGGCTGCCGGCGACTGTCAGGTGCTCCAGGAATGGCTCGATTCCGGCAATGGGGGTTGAAACGACCGGCTTGCCGGCTGCGAGATACTCATAGACTTTCAGAGGATCATTCCCCCTTGTGTGGGCATTGTCCAGATGGGGGACGATACAGACATCGAAGTATCTGTACCATGCGGGGAGGTCGTCGTAGCTGACCTTAGGGATAAACCGAATGTCCGGCCTGTGGGTGAGCCTCTCCCTGGCGGCCGGCTCGGCATCTCCCACGATCACCAGAATCCATCCGTCCAGCAGGTCGAGCATCTTCTCTACCAGATCGATGTCGATCCGTGTCGAGGTAAACACCCCGGTATAGGCGACCAGGGGCCGGCCTTCGAGTGGGATCAGCGCATCGGGCCGGGGGAGATCGACCGTCCAGGCCTGCTTCATGTGGGGTAGGTCGGCGCCGTTCGGGACCAAGACCGGATCGGCGCCACGCTCACGGGCCATGTCGGCCAGATTGCGATTCACCACAGTCACCGAATCGGCTGCTTCCAGGTAACGATCGATCCGTTGCTCGAGCTTCAGGCGCTCCTCTTCATTCTTTTCATAGGCCGCGAAACGAGAGAAATCATCGGTCCAGTCAAAATGAAAGGGGTGGCGCCCGGCTAGCTCCAGAACAAGTTCTTCGGACTCCGGATCGATCGCGTTCGAGACGAGGTGAAAGGGGCCGCCCGCGGTCTTCTCAATCTTTGAAACGGCCACAGCGAGATCGGCCCGGCCGAGTGATGGGAGGCGGCCGGAGAAAGGAAAGCGGCGGAGGGGTGTCAGAACCGTCGGCCCCGCCGAATCGTTTCGAGGGTGCACGGTTCTCCACGACAATCGATTGGCCCCCCGAAGCTCCCGCCCCGGCCGCTCGATCAACGCGGAAAGCTCCACGCGAGGATTAACGTAAACCACCTGCTCCACATCGCTCCGTCTCGAAAGAGCGGTTGTCAGGCTGTGGGACCGGCGGTGCAGATCGGACCAGCGGTGAAGGGCGACATAGACGATGCGCGCCATCCTAACCCGTCCTCCCTCGACGTGAACTGGAGATCGCACCGAGAGCGAGCTCCTTGGTTTCATCCCAGTCGGCGCGATAAAGGAGGCGGAACGAGGAGAAGTAAACGAGTATTCCAAGAGGAACGAGAACGAGAAGCGTCGGAATATCGGCAAAACCGTCCGGCAGAACATAGTGCTCTACGAGCAGGAGTACCGCCGCCATCAGGCCGGAGCAGACGACCGCAGGGCCGAGAGAAACGAACCATTGCCTGAACGGGAGGTCCACGAGGCCGGAAGCGATTTTCGCGGGAATGATCGAGAGTAGGGCGGAGACGGCGACACCGGTGGCGATACCGAGGACCCCCCAGCGGGAGCACCCGTAAACGATGCCGAATGTAAGCGGCAACCGGAACACGCTCCACTTGAAACTGATGTCCGGGCGGCCCTTTGCGTTAAGAACCGATCCGTTGGTAGCGAGAATCGAGCTCGCCATCGCCGCTACGCAGAGAATCTGAAGCGGTACGATTACCGGTTCCCAGCGCACGCCGTACAGTGTCCGCACAAACGGGCCTGCCACGACGATCATGCCGACCAGGAACGGAAAAGATACGAGTGAGATGATGCGGAGTGTGCGTGTCAAGCCGCGGGCGAACCTCTCGTTGTCATCCTGTACACGGCAATAGACCGGAAAGAGCACGCGGTTCAGCGATTGTGTGAAGCCGGATTGAACGACGTGCGGAATCGAGTAAGAGAACTGATAGAAACCGAGCTGTGTCGCTGTGAGAAGCCGGCCGATCAGAATCTGATCGATGTTCCTGGAAAAGTAATCGAAGATCGACGCGCCGGTCAGGTTAATGCCGTAAGAGAAGAGCTCGCGAAACTTATCCCACCGAAAACGAAGTTCCGGGCGCCATGGATGGGAATAGAAGCGTGCGATGGAACCGCATGTATTCATGAGAATGTCGGCCAGCACGAGAGACCAGACGCCCGCCTCGAAGTAGACCGCCAGAAGAATCGCCACCACGGCACGGACGACAACGGTGGAAATGCGAATGATGGCCAGCGTGCGAAACCGCAGATCTTTCATGAGCAGGCAACCGGATGCCCACGAAAACGAGTTGATCAGAAAGTTGAACGAAAGGACGATTGCCACCGGCTTCACGAGATCGTTATGAAAGTAGCGGGCGGCGAGCGGCGCGGTCAGGATCGTGAACAGCGTAAGCACCAGTCCGAGCGCCAGGTTGAACCAGTACGAAGTAGAGAGATGGTCGGCGTCCACGTCCTGTCGATAGACGATGGCCGACCCGAGGCCGAAATTCCCCATGAGCATGACGAGACCGGTCAGTATGCCGACCAGTCCGAGCAGACCGAAGTCGGATGGCATGAGATGTCGCGCCAGAACGGCGGTACCCATGATGCTGATCACCTGGGCTCCCACCAGGGAGATGGTCGACCAGATGACATTTCTTGCTGTCGTTATCTTGAGGCCCGGTTCTTTGGCCGCCGCTTCGTTGGTCATGGTGCCTGGTTCTCTCTCAGTCTCTCTCTGCGGTAAAGAGTTCGAGCCGGTCCTTCACCATTCGGGCGAGGGAAAACCGATCTTCCGCTCGTTTTCTGCCGGCATGCGCCATCTCTCTATGGAGATCGGCGTTTGTGAGGAGTCTCTCAAGCGCTCCCGCGAGCGCTTCCGGGTTTTCCGGGGGGACCAGAAGGCCGGTCCGGCCCTCTTCGACGAGCTCGGGTAGGCCGGTAATGTCGGGAGCGACTACCGGGAGGCCGCTCGCCATCGCTTCGATCACCGAAACCGGTAGCCCCTCGGACAGACTGGAGAGGGCGAAGATCTCGGCGGCTCGAAGATGGGCCAGCACCGCATCACGGGGCAGGTCACCCGAGAGAGTGACCCGGTCGCCAAGCCGGAGTCGTCTGATCTGCGCCTCGAGCGCGGGGCGCTCCGGCCCCTCACCGACCAGCACGCCCTGAAACGGGATTTCGCGATCCCTGAGGACGGCGTAGGCATCGATCAGATGGCAAAGCCCCTTCACCTCGTGAAGCCGGGCAACGGTCAATATAGTCCCCGGCTTTTTGTCGGCAAGATCACCCGGTTGAAATCGCTCCAGGTTCACACCGTTCGGAATGACACGGATCCGGTCGTTCGGCACGCCGAACTGATTTCGCAGTATTTTTGCGTTGTTGGCGCTCGGTGAGATCACAGCCGAAGCGTGCTCGGCGAAGAGCTCGAAGTGGGGGTGGGGGTCGACCAGCAGGTCGGAACCGTGCGTGGTGAGCGAAAATGGAATGCCCGAAAGCAACGACAGGGCGAGAGCGTGATCGGCGCACTCATAGGCGAAATGAGCGTGGATATGGGTGACGCCGAGCTTCAGCAGATCAAGCGCTCGCGGGATCGACTGGGTGTAGGTGAAGCCAAACCGTTCCTTATATTGGCCCCGGAAGAGACGGTGGGCATGCAGTGCGGCGCCTGGCCGCTTCGTTCCGAGCTGGAGGAGTGATAGCGCCTTCGCCCGCTTGCCGGGGCCCTCGCGATCGAGATAAGTGACTCGATCCATGAGGCTCAACGATTCAGGGTGTGATTTTTCCTCCGGCCAGCGGCCGAGCGCCCAGATCCGAAGGGAGAGACCGGCACGATCCATTTCGCAAAGCTCGTCCAGGATGAACGCCTCGGACAACTTCGGAAAGAACTGGAGCAGGTAGAGAATCATGAGCGGATGGTATCAGAATGATTGCGAGCGTCCCGTCGAAATCGACGTCGGACTGATCAGGATTGAGTCGATCGGGTGCGACTCACCTGCGATACGCGAGCAGCGTCCCTCCGAAAGTCCCGATGTAGATATGATCATCTACGACTTTAATTGTTCGAGGGGATTTCGGGACTTCGACTGTCCAAATGGTCTCACCCGATTCGGGATCGATGGCGTAGAGCATCGGTTCGTTGGTGCCGACGAGAATATGTCCCCATGCAATAGTCGGCTGTGAGGATGTCCATCCGTGATCTTCGGGTGCAGTGATCGACCACTTCAGATCGAGCGTTCTGGAATCGAGGCAAATGAGTCGCCGGAAGTTGCCGACAATTCCCGTCATGCCCACAATGAGATCCTTTCCGGCGGGCAGCCAGCGATAAGTCGGTACCGCTCCGATTTCTGTTTCGGCGAGACGCTCGCCGTCGGCAGGATCGATACGAAGCAGCCCGCCGTCAGCCAGTCCCAGAATGAGCGCGCCCTCGTGGAGAAAAAGGTCGGTACCGATTTCAGAGCCTAGGAGAGTTGACCAGATCACTTCACCGGTGGCGACGTTCCGTCGCGATATCACCCCGTCTTTACGACCCCAGATCAGGTCCCCTTCAAAGACCACAGGTGACGGGGTAGTGGGTGAAGCTCCGCGAATTTCGCCGGCCCCTTCGGAGGTCCAGAGGAGCTCCCCGGTCGTTACGTCGAGCGCGATCAATTCATTGTCCAGCGTCACGGCGATCAGGCGATTATCGACAACCATCAGGTCTGACGAAACGCCGCTTTCAGCCGACCACAACCAGTACCGTTCACCCGAAATCGGATCGAACGAGTAGATGTGCCCTCCTACGGGGTCGGCCGCGACAAACAGGCGGTCGTCGTGAAGGACCATTTCGCCATGAAATGTCTGCGCCGTACCCTCGTCCTTGACATCATAGCTCCACATCCTTTCGCCCGTAGCACGATCGTAAGAGACGATAAGGCCGGAACAGCTGGCGAGCAGCAGACGTTCTCCCGAGACCTCGGGAGCGATAAAGATTCAGCCGCCGGTGTCGTCCGACCAGAGAAGATTCAACTCGACCGGTTCATTCGGAGTGGCCGCAATCAAGAGAAGTGCGGCCGCCAGGGTAAGAGCGCCGGGGAACATATCAGGACTCCTGTGCAAGGGGATGACAGGGTTGATCCATACACGAATGATTCTAACCGCGGGGTGGTCGTGGGCGCAAGTGCGGTTGTTCTTCTGATCGCTCTTGGAGGGCTTGGGGGCTTCTGAACCCTTGTGTGTTTCCCTCTCGATCCACGTCATACTTCCCAGCCGATCAGGAGTTTGCGAGTGACATCTCCCGGGCGGCTAGTCGGTTGTGTTTTCCGCACAAAATGCGGAGGTTTTTGATTGAATGCTCTCCTCCCCGGCAACATGGCGTGATGTGATCGATCTGTAGGTGTGCGGTTGACTCGCACCTGACGCCGTTTCTGCTGACATAGGTGCAGCGCCCTTCGTCGCGATTGAATACGGCATCCCGAACACGAACCGGAATATGACCCGATCGGGTGGGCGGGGCTGGTAATTCGCTGTTGGGTGATTTTTCCCCCTCAGTCTTCTTTTGCGTCTTTGCGGTTCTCGGTACGCTCGGAGTCAGGCACTTCTTATTAGATTCTCTCTTCTTCCTCCGCGCCTCTTTCCGCTCGGGATCGCGCTTCTCAAGCAGGTCCTTGATCGCTCTCCCCATGATTACCTCCAGATTCCAACTCCGGGAGCAGACCCTTTTTGCGCGTTCCAGGTTCCGGCAGAACTCCTCGCTCGCGGAGAACCGGATCTCGAAACGCTGCGCCGGTTTTTTGACCGAAGGAGTCCCAGTTTGGGACTCATTGCGGAGTGGATTGGGCTGAAAGAGATCAACGTTTTCCTCTTCTTGCTTGTCCCGGCCCTCAGGTTCTTTCAATCCGATTGGCCTGACCGAGTCCCGGATTCTCGGCGCAGTGCGTCGGGAGGCTGCGATCTTCTCGATCTCGATGTACATCTTTCCGGACACTTCACGGAGCAGATCCTCAGCGTTTTCATCGGTCAGCAAGCCGGCAATGTGAGAGAGGCCGCCGATCAATCTCGTTCAAACAATCAAGAATCGCGATCGTCAACTCGTGCTCGTTTCGAACCGCCCGGTCTCCACGTTGAATTACTTCATTATTGGAGAGCTGTTCCATCGCCCGCTTCATCTTCGACATCGTCATTTCCTTCCGCCATCCACCCTTGTCGATCCAAGCCCCATCGGTATTCTACCACCCCCTTTGGGAGCGTCGTGCGGGGCGCGACACGAAGAACCGGCAGTGAATTTGAAAAACCAGTGCAATAGTCGGGTGGGATCAAACAGTGACGAGGGGACGCTCTTCCCGGCGCCATAGAGTGGTGGGCACGGAACGACCTCGCGGCAACGCTCCAAAAGCTGTCAAGCAATATTTGTTGAAAGTTCAAAAAAAGAGAAGCCAGGGGTCTGTCTGCGATCATCGCAGTTTTCTCGAATGGAAAAGTGGACAGAATGATTTCATACATGAGGGGACAACTCCAGACACCACCCCATACAAGCGGAACCGAAAGACGAACCTTCGGTCGGCTTTTGACAGCAGGCCCCGTTCGATGTATCCCTGTTAGAGGAGATGGAGATGATACTCCGCATGCTGCTTGTTATCTTGCTTCTCGCAATCCCTGCCTCTGCGACTGTGTCTATCACGCTCGACCTGGATGCTGATCACACCACAGTACCCGATACGATCGACGCCGAATTGGGGGACATTGTCAGTGTGGTGGTATGGGTTACGGGCAACGAGCCACAGGGGTTGATTTCCGTCGCCGTGACCCTCTGCAACCTTGACGGCGCGCTGAACTTCCTGAACTACCAGACTCTGATCGGGCCACCGTGGACCATTACTCCACCGGTGGACCTTGGAGCTGGGTGTACTCTGGTTCAGGCTACCGACTGGACCTTCAGCTCACTCCGGTTCTTGCCCTTCCCCCATGGCTGGGCAACCTACCAGGTAGCCATGGAAGGGTTAATCAGGGAGATTGTGGTGGATGCAGGCATGTCCGGATACTTTACGTATTACGGTTGCGATGGCTGCACCCTGGACGAGGTCGCCCCCGCCTTTGTCAACGTGATCCCCGTTGCGACCGGCGTCGCCGGATCGCGGGCGGTCGACTCAAACTGGTCTGAAGTAAAGCAACTGTTCCGGTAAATGGCGGCACCCAAACGAAGCCCGATTCACTTCCCCGATCTGACCAACCAAGCAATTTTTCTTGCCGGTAACATACGCACGGTGTCTTCCCATGAACTCCCCCCAAAGAATTCGGGCCTAATAGTTGATCGGCCGGTCACTATCAATTTGAGAGCCAGGTTTACATAATCCAGGCGGGGAGGGCGCTAAGCGGCTTCCCTCCAAAGAGGTGTCCGCGGCTGGTTTGATCAATCGGAAAAATGGACCCCGAGGCGCAGGAACAGATAGCAGGGCAGGCAACGAAACGCATACGCCTCCGGACGGCCCCAAACATTTTCGTAAGAAAGCCCCTCCCCACCCGAGTCATGAGCAAGGGCAATGAATCGAAACGCCCAATTGACCAGAGATCCGTCCAAATAACCGCAAGGAGACCCCGGCATGTATCTCACTACCCCAAAGCGTCTTATGGCGATCGCAGGCATGATTGTGCTGCTGCTGGTACCGTTCAGAGCGGCGTTCGCCGACGAGCTTCCCGCCCACGTACGTGGCGAAATACTGATCAAATTCAGGGATTCCTCCGGCTCGTCAAAGAGCAGCCTGATCGCCTCATTCGGCGGAACAGTCGAGCGGGAAGACCGGACTCTTCACTATTCGCGAGTGAAGCTGCCGGATGGAATGTCAGTAGAGCAGGCACTGGATCTGTTAGCGGATGACCCCAAGGTCGTCTGGGTGGAGCCGAATTACTACGGCTGGCTCTACGGCGCTCCGCAGGACCCGGACATCGCGGAAGATACCGAGATAACCGCACCCGGCGGGCCGAGCTCGTGGCACATCTTCCAGACCAATCTTTTCCACCTGTGGCGCTGGGCGGGTGGCGGCGCCGACACGGTTCGCATCGGAATCGTCGACTCCGGTTCGGATCTTACCCACGCCGACCTTGCACCGAACGCGGCCGCATCGGGGCACAAGGATTTTGTCGACGGCGACACTAACCCGAACGATCCGGTCGGTCACGGGACGCATGTAACCGGAATCGCCTGTGCCGCATCAAACGCCATCGGCATGGCGGGTGTCGCCTACGAAGCGGAATTTGTCGGTATCCGTGTCTTCAATGCCGCCGGCCAGACGACTGTCGACATACTCACCCAGGGAATTCTCTGGGCCGCTGACAGTACAACCGTTTCCGTGATCAACATGAGCCTCGGCATTACACCTAACAATCCGGTATACGATGCGATCGCCCACGCACTCGTAGTCGGAATCATACCGGTCGCGGCATCGGGAAACGACTCGCTGAGCGCGGTTGCGTTTCCGGCGAATATCCCCGGCGTGATCTCGGTCGGCTCCGTGAAGTACGACACGACGGTCGCCGTATCTTCCAACTACGACTCCACACTGAACTGTGTTGCCCCGGGAGTCGGCATCTGGAGCACCAAGTCAGGCGGCGGCTATGAATACAGAAGTGGAACGTCGATGGCATCCCCCTTTGTCGCCGGAGTCTGTGCCATCTTCAAGAACAAATATCCATCCATGACATCGACCGAAATGGAAGAGTATCTGAGCACGATTGCAATCGACCTGCCGGGGGTTAAAGACGGCGACGGTGTCATACACTTCACACCTCTCGAGGACTGGATGGATGCGCCGGTCGCGCCGGTGGCGAGACACAAGAACTATGCGTACGAATGGCTCGGCAAGATCGCCACTACTGAAATCGACGCAAACGACCCGATGGATACCGATGGACAGGACAATGTCTTCATGGGCAAGTATGACAGAGACGGCGGAGATGACGGCGTCTTCCCCGCCTCACTCGGCGACCTTCCGTACGTTCCAACCTATATCGATCCGGCAGGCGAAATGATCTCTCTCGAATTGTCGGTCAGCGACCACACCGGTCCGCGATACGGTGGCGGTTCGGATCTTCACATGGACACGTGGATTGACTGGGACACGGACTACGCGTTTACCGGAGGCGGTGAGCATGTCATTACCGACCACACGGAAGATCCGTCCACATGGGGATCAGACACCAAAACGTACACGACGGCATTTACGACTCCCTTAAAACACATACTGGGCAATCCCTTGATCATTCGAACCCGGTTGGACTACGGTGCCATAATTCCCGGCCCGGGGGGCGTATCGAATTGGGGCGAAGTCGAAGACGACCTCGTAGTGAACTTCGTGGAAGACTTTGATATCGGTCGTCACGGCGAAGTGCCGTATATGGGTATGGGTGGCTGGTATCTCGGAGCGGACACGCCCCCTTGCCTGAATCGCGGCGTGTTCGAAATGGCTCGCGCTGATCATCCACCGGCATTGGAAGTTTGCACGGGAGCGATCGAATCGGTTATCCGAATGGGAACTCCCCCAATGGACTTCACGGAGTACACCGAAGCCCACCTCGATTTCTTCTACTGCCATGACATCTTTCAAACGTGTCAGCCGTTCGCAACGGATTTTTGCCGTGTCGAATACATTGCAGGGGGCGCCCTGATAGGTTCGGACCCGATTCCGTTCGGCGGCGGCATCTTCTCCAAGGATCTTTCGTTCCTTTGCGGATTCAAGGATGTCATTATTGACTTCGTGAGCGCGACCGATGACACCGGCTTCATCGGGATTGATGACGTGGTCGTATGGGCGTTCGATTCTGAGACGCACGAGACAATGGCTGCGCCGGCAATCAGTGCCGTGGTGAACGGCCTGGGCGAGACACACGTCACAGTCGACTGGATCGCGGTAGACGACAACTCCTCGAAAGACCCGGCGCTCGATCAGATCGCAAATAACTATGAAGTACGCTTCTCCGCTACTCCGATCGCGACAGCCGCTGACTACTTTGCGGCCCAGCCTGTAACGCCCATGGACGCTCCGGTCGGCTATCTGGCACTGCCGCTCGCCCCCGGTACGCCCGAGGCGATCACGTTCCGCGCGCCCACAGGATTCGGTTCGCGCTACGCGGCGGTTCTCGTGGGAGACGAAGTTCAGCATGTGGGGGGGCACGTTTCATCCGGCGCGAACCCGCCGGTTGCTACGACGGGCGTGACGGTCGCCTCGCTGAACGATTCGTGTGGTGTTGCGGGCGACACGGTGACGCTCGACTTCACTGTGACAAACGGGGGGAACATAAACGACGTCTTTTCGCTCTGCCCGAGTGCGACGGATACGACCGATTGGCTCTTTCTGTTCGGCGGCGGTGGCATGAACAAGACGAAGCTCCTCCTTCCCCTCGGCCCGGGTGCTGTGGTGAACATCACGATGAAAGTCTGGATTCCGTTCTCGGCGACAAGCGGCGACACGAACACTGTCGACCTGACAGCGCTCTCCTCCAACTCCGTTCTCACTTTCGGGAAGGGGACCGGACTCGTTATCGTCAAGCCGAATCCGGTCAATGTTGCCGCCGGTGATGGTCTCTCTCCGATCCAGGCGGGCCTCGCCATAAGCGGTCCGAATCCATTCCTTGGTGAAACTCAGATTCGTCTGGCTCTCCCCAGGGCAGAGCCGGGCGCGGTCCGTGTGTACAATCTTGCAGGAAGAATGGTGCGTACTTTGGCAGAGGGAACACTGGAAGCCGGAGTCCGGGAGATCGCGTGGGACAGCCGGAACGACTCTGGACAGGAGGTCTCATCAGGAGTCTACATGATGCGGCTTGAGACCGAAAAGTTGACTCTGACCAGGCGGATGGTACGCCTGCGATAGCGAAGAGAACGAGTCTCCCCGGTGAGGGGTGGGTGGTTCCTGTTAGAATAGCAGGATGGAATCGACCGCCTACACCGAAGCCCGCTGGCCGAAGAGACTGCGCAACCTGGCGAGCGGGTTGCTCGCGGGCGATCAGGAGACGCGCAAGAATCTGTGGGTGGTTCTTCAGGTCGCGTTCACGCAGTACGCAAGAAGGCACGCGCACAAACTGGGCAGATTAAGTCGCGAGGAAATAGAAGATGTGACGAGCGAGAAATCGCTCCACCTGTTTCGCAATCTGGAATCGGGTAAGTGGAACCCGGTCGATCGTAGTGATGGAGAGATCATGGCGTATCTCTCGAGGATCGCGCGAAATGGAGTGATCGACGTGCTTCGACAGGCGGGCAAGATCCAGGAGACGATTCCGGATGAAGGGGAATCGCTCGGGCAGGAAGTTGCAGCGGAGATCGCGACTACCGGAGACCTTGCACAGAGCCGGCAGTTTGCAGAGGCGATTCGAGTCTGCAGTTCGAACCTCAAGGGACGGGCGAGAGCGGCCTGGTTCATGCGCGTCTTTCTCGACATGAAGTCGAAACGGATCGGCGCCCACCCCCGAATCGCCCGAAGTCCCGGGGCTGTAGACGCGTTGCTGAAGAGAACACGGGAATCAATGAAAGAGTGCATGGAGAAGAAGGGGTTTTCGACTCGTGAGATTCCGCCGGGAACATTTGCGGAGCTCTGGCACACCCTCAATCAAGAATTGAAAGAGATGGACTCATGACAAAGAACAGTTCTCCTCATCGCGACGATCGTACGATCGACCTCACCCTCGGGCTATTGTCCGGGGACGAGGAACAAGAAACGCTGGAAGCGATTGCGGCGAATCGTTCGATCGAAGAAGAGCTGGCCGAGCTGACGGCGGTGCGCGAAACGATCCGGGGACTTGCCGGGCCGAAGCCATCTTCATCATCTCGCGACAAAATGCCGGGAAGTATCCGCCAGAAGCGACGGTTCCCGTTTCCACAGATGCTCGCGGCAGCATTACTCGGAGTCATTCTGATTCGAGTCTTCCTGGATGGCGGCACGCAGGGAACGATCGCGCCGCTGCAGGTCCCCCTGGAAACAAACCGGCTCCGGGGAGCGAATGGGGTAGAGAGCGACTTGAGTCGAGGTCTCGCCGTGTACGAGGCAGGCGATTACGAGACGGCCGCGCAGCTTCTATCAGACTCTCCTGCCTACGGAGCGACGGAGACGATGCGTCTCATCTATCTGGCGAGCGCATACAACCTGGTCGGCCGGCATGACGAAGCGATCGAGATTCTGGAGACACTCCCGTTTGAAACGATCCCGGATCCCTGGGGAGAGGAGGGGCTCCGCAATCTGTTGCATGCGCTCCGGGAAACAGGGCAGGAAGGGCGGGCCGACAGACTTGTTGAACAGTACGGGCCACTTGACTGATCTTCGACTGCTGCCGGCATTCCGGGCCCTGATCGCCCTGATTTTCACGGCTTCTCTCGCAGTTGCCAATCCGATCGACAGTTTGCGCGCACTTTCCGACAGTCTCTCACAAGCGGGCGACTATCGTGCGGCGCACGAGGCGTCGGTTGAGGCGATGGAGCGAACGGGCGAGCTGACCGGCACCCAGTCGCCCGGCTATGCAGAGGCGTGCGTCCACGTGGGTGGTCTGCGTTTTCAGCTCGGACTTCTCGGCGAAGCAGACGAAGTGCTACAGGTGGCGCTCGCGATTTATCGCGGCCGCGGGGGGAGTGAAAGCAGTGCCGACGGCCCCTCGCTGGCGAACTGCCTCGACCGACTCGGGATGGTCACCCATTATCGCGGACAGAACCGGGAAGCTTTGCTGCTACTCGAAGAGGCGATCGCGATCTTCGAGTCGAGCGGTCCCGATACTTCGCTGGCGGGGGCCCTGAATAACTATTCATTGGTCGCCCGGCTCCTCCAAAAAACAGATGAGGCGACGAGCACCGCGCGACGGGCGCTGACTATCTTGATGCGTGACGTCCCTGACCATCGGGGCATCCCCTATGTTTTAAATAACCTCGCGAATCTGCATGTCGATCGTGGCGACTACGCTACGGCTGAACCGCTCTATCGTGAGTCGATCGCTCGCCGTCGCGCCCTGTTCGGGGCTGAGCATCCACAGGTAGCCACGGCGCTCAGTAATCTTGCTCACGTGCTTCGATTTAACGGGAACGAAACCGGGGCGGAAGGGCTTCTTCGCGAGGCGTGGACCATTCGTAAGGGAGTCAACGAAAAGCACCCCGATGTCGGCCGATCCATGATGAACCTCGCCAACTGCCTGAGGGAGCAGCGGCGCTATGACGAAGCGGCGGAACTGCTCGACTCCGCCCTTGTGATCCACAGCGAAACGCTCGGCGAGGATCACCCGAGCTACGCCAGAAACCTCGGCTATCTCGCCGATCTACATTTCTCCATGAAAGACTTCGGTGCGGCGCGGGCATTCTATGAAAGGTCACTGGCCAGGAACCGAGAAGTTCTGTCGCCTGAGCATCCGCATATCGCTGCAAACCTGATGATGATCGCACGATGCGCTGATGGTCTGGGTGACCCGGCGGCGGATTCTCTCTATCTGGTGGGGACATCTGCGTGGGAAGAGCGTATGGGGAGTCGTCACGCGCGAACGATCGCAAGCCAGGTTCATCGTGCGCACTATCTTCTGCGCGAAGGTCGCCCCGAAGAAGCGCTCGTTCTTCTAGAGAAAGTGGTTCCCGATTATGAGACGGTCCGTCTCCGGTTGCAGCCCGGTCCCGGGCGTTCGGTGTTCATCGAGTCGCCGTATCGGGCGCTTGCTGAGGCGCACCTCGCTCTTGGAAATACGGGTGAAGCGTGGAACGCCTGGGAGCGGGCGTCCGGCCGCGTCTTCTTCGATCTGCTGTACGAGGCAGACGGTTTTCCCTGGACATCGAAGGAGCGGAATGAATTGTCCCGTCTGCACGAAACGTGGGATGGGCTGGAAGCCCGGGCCAGGACGCTTGAACGGGGACTGAAGACTGACGATGCACTCCGAACGACACTGGCCGAAGTCGGTAACAACCTCTATCGTGCGGAAGCGGAGTATCTGAATTACAGGAACGGACTGGCGGAAAAATACGGCAAAGCAGAAAAAGAGCCGTTGATGTGGCAAGCGATACAGGCGGCGCTTTCGAGAGACGTCGCCCTCATCTGCTGGGTCGATTTTGAATCGAACGGTATGACCGGCCAGACCGGCGCATCATGGGCAGGGGTGCTGCGAAGTGAGGGTGAGCCTGTCTGGCGAAGGCTGGATCGACTGAAAACCGGAACGGGAATGCCCGTAACACGTGCGTGGAGCGACCTTCTGGTGCGCACAGGTCAGTGGCCGTTTCGAGTGACTGACACACGCCAGACCGATCGCCTCGGCCGGCTCGTAAGAGAAGAGCGGTTCGGGCCGATCGAAGATCTTATCGACGGGGCGAGCCATCTGGTTTTTCTGCCCGGTTCGGGAATGGGCCTGGTTCCGTTCGCAGCTCTCCCCGATGAAAACGGCACATTTCTGGGCGATCGATACACGATGAGTTATTCGGCATCGGCAACTACTTATCTGGCGCTTCTCGAGAAGCGACCGGTCGAGAGCGAAGGGGCGCTGTTGATCGGCGCGCCCGCGCTTCATGAATTCGGGAACGGAAAGAGCGGACAGAAAACCACGATCGCCTCTCTCACTGCCGACATACTCCCCCGCGCGTTGGCGGGAGATCGGGCGGCACTCGGGACCCTCCCCGACCTTCCCGCATCGCGCGAGGAGATTGACGGCATATTGAGGATCGTGGGGAACGGGACGGCGCTTGTCGGTGCGAATGCGTCCGGTGCGAAGCTTCGCGAACTATCCGAACAAGACAGGTTGCGTGATTTCAGGTGGATTCACTTCGCGACCCATACTCTGGTGGACGACAAAAAAGCGGACGGTTCCCTGATCGTCCTCAGCCAGGCGGGTCTTGCCGATCCGCTCACGGACGCGATCGCAGGGAACAGCCACGAGGATGGACTGCTTACGGCGCGTGAGATCATTCGTGAATGGAAGCTCGACGCCGACCTGGTTTCTCTCAGCTCATGCCAGTCCGCCCTCGGAGTTGAGTCTGTGGGAGATGGTTTTCTGGGGCTCTCTCAGGCGTTCTGCTATGCAGGTGCGCGAAGTGTGGTCGTCTCGCTCTGGAGTGTCGACGACCGGGCGAGCTCGATTCTGATGCGTGCATTCTACGAAGATCTTGCGGCGGGCCGCCCGAAATCGGAAGCGCTCTGGAAAGCGAAACAGGCGCTTCGCGAATTCGAGTCAGGCGGCGAACGGCCGTATCGACACCCCGCTTACTGGTCGGCGTTCGTTCTGCACGGGGCGTCGTAATAGGAGAGTGTGCCTACTCGGCGAACCTGCGTTTGATCGCGGTCCAGTTCGTGGTTTCCGTATTCGAGGTTAACGGCACGCTGGTCGCGGTACCCGGGCATAGTTCGAAAAGGCCGTTGCTTCGGGTAGTTCCGCTCAATCCACCAAGTACACTTCCCGGGGCCCCGATGAAGCTGATGCGATAGAAGAGATCGAAAAAACTATTAACGTCAAAAGGGTCGCCCGCCGGGCCGATCTGTGAGAGGTCAGTCTGGCCCGGGCTCGGAAGCAGAAAAATCGAGCCCCCCTGGATGGAAATCTGATCGAAGTCAGGATCGCCGAAGACATCTCCGGAAATGACCCAGACATCATCGGCGAATACCTGAACGGGATCCCCGCTTGTCCGGGGCGCGAAATCGATCACACTGTTCGGAATGGGCAGGAAGATCGTACGGTTGAATAGATTAAGGACACCGGTCCCGGACATGTTCAGCCGGATGACGGCGTCGAATGTCGCTCTCGTACCTGCGAGACTCCCGCCGGCAACTTCGCTCATGTTCATGTAGTTGATGAGTTCGGCATCGATTTCGATCGTGCCCCCCGGGATTCCGTCATCAATCAAGAGCGGTCCGAAGTAAGAACAGAGGGGAATCATGTCGACTGTGCCGTTTCCGTTGTCGGGAAGGGTGCAGCAGCCACCCCCTTGCGCGTGAGCGAAACCGGTGAAAACGGGGCAGAAAAACAATAGAACGGTAGCGGAAAGAAACGACAGACAATTCATGGGGCACTCCGGGAAGAGGTCAGTACGTCGGCGGATTGAAGAGGCCCGCCACGGATATCCAGAGGTCGTATTTAATGCTATCAAGTTTAACATTTTAGACTGCGGATATCATCAGTATTCTCCTGCGGTCCCCAATTTCGGTCCAGGATCCCGCCTGCCTGAAGGTGGGGAGTATTGATGTAACTACCGAATCGGCATCCGTTTCCGTGTGCCGCCCGCTCGTCCCCTCGTAGCCTGTAGGAATAAGTGCCACTCGGGAGAAGCGTTCCGTGGTCCCATCGGCCGTCGAAAGGGGTCAGACTCGGTCCGGCGGCGCGCGCCGGGAATAGATCTCAGCGACGCGCGCCGCCGTACGCAGAAAGCATCTTCACGCTTTCTGGATTCTTGCAGACTCCTCCTCTATCGAAAGAGACGCTTGACCGATCCCCAGCTTCGGTTTTCCGTAGCTGTCGAGGGAATCGGTCTCACGTCGAGATCACCGAACTCCAGTACGCCCTGCGCCGGGGTAATTGGATTCCCACTCCCATCCAGCCAGGGGATCGGTCCAGGCCCGAGGCAGGCATCAAGACCATCCGTTATCGGATTGTCTACTGTGAAGGTGATCGTCCCTACCTGGAAAACGTCGGGACCCACCAGAACACCAGTTCCGGACCCCGCAGATGCCAGGAAGGTTGCCGAATTCCCTGCCTGGTTTGTGTTGGCATCCGTCGTCAGCTTCCCTCCGTCGATTGAAGCAAACTCCGCCGAACTGTTATATGTGAGCTCAGCGTCATCCGCCGCGCACGATGAGTTCACGTTCCAGGTAGCAGTCATGGAGAACTGACTTAGCGAGTCACCTGTTTCCAGTTTTACCCAGACACTGATATCAAACTGTTCTCCCGGCAGGGCCGTTTTGACGAGGTGGAGTTCAGGCGGGCTCGTACCGAACAAACCAAACGAGGTTGCGCCTGCAGTTCCCGGTGAACTGAGAATCAGCATCACAAAACCAACCATCCAAATTAAACCGAAGCGCGCAATCATGTCTCTCTCCTTTCCCTCGCACGAGGACCGGACGAGAGCCAGAGTTTTTCCGGACGGGCTTATGTGGGATTCAACGGACACAGAGGAGCTGCTTGACAGGAGCGAGGAAAATCGGGGCGAGAAATCTATTCCTGCATCAATGAGTCGGCGAAGAACTTGGCGGCCCAGTTGGGGAAGGCATCGCGAATGTACTCACCCTGTATGGGGTAGGAGCCTTTGATCGCGCCCCGGATACCCGGGTTGGTCGTGCAGATATCCTGACGGGCCATGAGATAGCGATTGGCGCGGAGAGCGGCGTCGACATAACCGGTCTCGCCCGTCAGTTTGTGCAGACGAAACCAGATGAGCGCGATCTGAGCAAGGCCTGTCAGGCAGACGTATTTGGCGGCCGGCTTCCATTCCTTGCTCAGTCGACCGGGAATCGCGCCGTCATTTTGCTGTGCGCCGAGCAGTGCGTCAGCGGTCACGCGGCATTCGTCGATCCAGTCCTGACGGCCGAGAATGGCAGCAGTCTCGAGAGTTCCCCGTGTGGCGTAGGCGATTGTGTGGGTCAGTGGGTGGCTGTCGTCCACCAGGTCGTTATGGCGGTACCAGCCATTCGGCGACCGGAGTGTCATCGCCCATGCGACATTGCGTTCGGCCGCCCGGAGTGCGTCTTCGCGATCGAGCACTTTGCCGGTCATCGCAAGCGCCCACGCCACCCGCGTATGATAAACATGCTCGGTCCCCCTGGCGTAGATGGAGAGATGCTTTCGCCAGGCACCATCTTCATCCTGGCTCTCCACTAGCAAGTCCATTGCTTTGGTGAGGGCGCTTCGAACCGATCCCCCCTCACCCGCCTCGCAAACACGTGCCCACCCTTTCATGACCATGCCGGTATTGAAAATCGCCGGCTTCTTGACATCCGCGTCGACCGGTCCGCCGTAGATCGCGCCGTTTTCGAGCTGCTCTCCCACGAGCCAGCGAGCAGCTCGCAGCGCTCTGTCCCGCCACGAATCGTCACCTGTCTTTGCGGCATAATCCAAAAGAGTCGGAATAATATAGCCGGTTGTTTCCGGGTAGGATGGCTTCCATCCTTCTGAGAGATGGAACTGCCGGGCCACGCCGTCATCGGGCGACGCATTCTGGGCGCGGGCGAGCCAATGCATGGCTTCCGAGAGATGTTGGGCAACCGGCGCAGGCTCGCACACGCTTCGGCCGAGAAGGTCGCTGATTCGTGTCTTCCAGAGAAGGCCGCTCCCGGCGCGAGCTTCCCTGTCCAGGTTTTGCGATCCGTTGGTCATAGGCGCCTCTAACTATACGGCAGATTCATCGCCGCAATCTTGTCGACATCATAATGGTCTCGATAGCGCTCGATCAGACCGTTGAACTCAGGTTCGATCCGGTCGAGAAAGCTGCGCACATTAAGCAGACCGATCTCCCCCTTGCCCACGCCGCCGATCGTGAGGGCGCCCGATTTCGCGAATTGATCACGCCGCCGGAAAAGCCCCTGATATCCCTCGAAAGAATAGCCCAGTTTTCGTACATCGTCTGCACGGCGCTCCGGAAAAATCAGCCCGAAGTCGTGCAGGATCGCCCAGTCCGGATCTTGTCCCTCCGCTTGCGGAATCGCAACGAAGTAGGGAATCCGCGGCCGCATGACTTTCGTCTTCGTGGTTCTTGTGTTGCCGGAACGGTCGATGTAAGTCGCTTCCCGCTCTCCGTCCAGAAAGAGATTCGGAAACGCGACACGCTCCTGGAGATGATGCAGAAAGCTGTGAATATGCGTTTCCAGCATCAGGACGTAGCTGTCATTCTGCCCGGCAATGCGGCCGTATGGTGTGTCGGGGCCGTAAGGGGTCGGCGAGTTCTCGTGGCCGGCAACCAGTTCTTCCGCGCGGTCTCCCCACGCGGCGACAGCGTTCGTCGGATGAAGACTCCTGACCACATCCGGCCGGCGCCGAAACACCTCGGTCAGAATACCCACTTTCGATGGAGCTGTTCGATAGTCGAACGGCACTCCCGTATCGATCAGCGCCGCCATCGATCCAGCCGTCGGAAACGTCGGCATCATGATGCAACCATCGCGGCCGACAACATCCTGAAGCGCATCGATCACCGTGTCCGGGCCGCCGTCCACATAGCCGAGTCTGCTGAGCGCAGCATGCGCGACCACCGTCGATCCCCGCTTCAATCCGAGCCCGTGCAACGAAGCGGCGAGCCCGCCCCGGTCCACCCGGGCGAATACCCGATCGAGCCGGAGATGGACCTGCCGCTTGAGGTAGGCCGAAAAGCCGTGTCTTTTTCGCCCCTCGGCGAGTTCTTGATACATCAGCCTCGTATCTTATCGGCGTAACGCAATCGCGCCTGCTATTCGATCGTCGCGGTGAACGAGTCCGGCATGTTGCCGTCTTTCATTTCGGTGAGTGGATATTCCCACACCGCCGTCTTCCCCTTCACGCTCGTCGCGTTCGAGTCGACGATCTTTCCTGGGAAAGTTACTTCGAAGCGGATCTTGCGCCCTTTCATGGAATCATTCATCTGCGCTTCAATATCGCCCATGTTGTTCTGCATGTTCTCCAGGTTTTTCTGTAGGTCGCCCATGTTTTTCTGGAGATTCTCCATCATTTCGCTGACCGCTTTCTCGCGATCCTTTTCAGACATATTCGCCATGTCGGCCGGGTTGATGCCGCCGAAAAGCGCGCTCATGTCGGGAGCGCCTGGAGGGGCTTGGTCGCCCCCAGGCATTCCTGCCATGCCTGGTGCGCCGTCCATACCATCGGTATCGGCGTCGGACATCGAAAACGAAGAGCCTTCTTCGTCGAGTGTCCGGCTGAAGTGCCAGAGTCCGTCGGATCCCTTGGCAAACTTGAACGGCACTTCATTGCCACTGTCTTCATCCGGGTCGATCGCGTAGGCGATATCGTCGAAATCAGCGGGTCCGGTGAATTTCATCTCCAGTTCCGTAATCTCGTCGCCTCCCTTGACCGACTTCTTGAAATAGGTGAGTTTGGCTTTCGAATTTCGTTCTTTCAGGTGAGCTTTGATCGTCTTTTCATCGAGGTCGGCAAACGGGAGCTCTGATTGCTCCGCGGGGTTGGCGTCGCCAAAGGCCGCCGCCATCTGATTCGCCATGTCTTCCGCCTGTTTGCGCGCTTCCTGGTCCATGGCGAAGCGGAATCGAATTGTTCCCGAGCCGTCCTTCTCGACCGTGAGCCACTCGGTGTAGTCGAGGCAACCCATCGATAGAAGCGCCACCAGCGCCGTGCAAATTGTGAAAAACGTAAGAAACCGTCGCATACATTCCTCCCGGGTCTGTCGTTCTGGGATAAGTGCGGCCGGGTTTTGCCGAGGATCCCGACACTCTTAATGAGCGTAGCGGATGGAGATGGGCGCGGCAAGGGGGAAGAGAGACAGGGGCCGAGGGAGGTGGAAGTTGTCGGGTCGGTTCACCAGGCGGGTAGCGGCAGTATATCTTCAAACATGACGCCGTCCGCGCGGTCCACTAGCCTGGCCAATGAAGCGTCTTTCAGGCGGAAATCCTTGTTGTATCTGGTATTCTGGGCGGAACTGAAACAAACGGCCTCGCAAATATGCCGCCCGGTTGGCGGTGTATCTGCATTTGGCCAACCGCCGGAATAATTGCTATATTTTTTGGTAGTACAACGGATGAACGACGAGATTATTGGTAGTGGCGGGGTTTTTGGTCTGGTGTTCGAAATGGACCGAGAGCGAGGGTTGGATCGGGTAGGATAGGAGCAACGAGATCTCCAGTGAAAACACGATTCTGTAATGATCATTAAACTCAGCGAGCGCTTTGACCTCCCGATTGAAGAGGTTTACGCCCGGTTTCAAACGCCGGCGGATTGGGCCCGGGTATTCGGCTTTCGAGGAGACGCCAGGGATCTAGGTGATGGTTGGTATGAGGTGCCCTTGAAAAACTTTCCGTTTCCACTCGTGGCTAAACATGTTGAGCAGGAACCGGGCAAGCTGGTTCGGTGGGTTTTTCGAGGGTTCTGGCGTGGCCGAGGAGAGGTTCGGTTTGAGAGAACCACAGACGGCGTTGCACTGGAAGGATTCGAAGAGATCGCCGTTCGGCCCCTGTTCTTTTTGTCGCCTATTCTGGAAAAGCTCGTTCTTGAACGGGGATTCCGAGCGATCTGGGGAGTTGGGTGGCATCGATTGCGGAAGCTCGAGGCATCGAGACGCGGGGCAGTTGATATTGCAGGTGAAGCGAAAGTCAACCAACCGAAGAGGGGGCTGTCATGAATAACGCGGCTACAAAGAAAGACGGACAAGGACAGGCCGGCCTGATTCGGTTGGGAGGACTCGCGATCATTCTGGGGCTTGCGATTCACGTCATCCTCAATAGTGTAGTCAAGACATTCCCGCCGGAAAATCCCACCGTCACCGAACTCCAGGCATACCTGTCAAACGAGGCAGGCGCATGGGCTATCGTGCACGGCTTCCGGTACATAGCCTTTACGTGCATCGTCCTCTTTGCCGGGGGCCTGTTTTCGAGAACGTGCTGCACTCGTACAGGCAGTACGACAGGGTGGGGTGTGGTGGGTTTGCTTGGAACTGCCATGTTCGTGACGAATGGAATGATCACGAACGGAGTTGAGACCCTTGCGTTCCTCAATATCAGTCTCCTTTCAGAGCAACAGGGGCTCTTCTGGCTCCTGTTTCGGCTCACGCGCGTGCTGTTCACCGCTGAAATTGTGACCTGGTCGATCCTGATCCTGGGGTTCAGTGTCGCAGGTTGGCGCTCGGCCACAATCCCGAGATGGCTCGCAGCGTTCGGCCTGCTGAATGTGTTTGCCGGCCTGCTGTCCGGGTGCTTTATCGTTTCCATCCTCACAGAAGGGTGGGCGACAATTTTCATAGACGTAGCTTCTCTTACCGGCCTGGTCTGGTTCGCCTGTGCCGGGGTGTACATGTTGATGCGAGGAGAGTCATAGGACGGCTGTCTCGACCACTCATTTAATACGGGTAGACTCGACAATAATCAGAATTAGAGTCAGAGATTCGTCCTCGCGAGACGACGATTCAGAGAGGGTGAAAATGAGCAAACCTATTATTGCAGATAACAAACCCACTAAAGTAACCCTCAAGAAGGACGAGGAATATCACTACTGCGTTTGCGGTCTTTCAGCTAAACAACCGTTTTGTGACGGCTCACACGCAGGAACGTCATTCAAGCCAAGTGCATTCAGGGCAGAGCAGGATGGCGAAGCCTATTTGTGCGCATGCAAACACACATGCAATCCTCCTTTCTGTGATGGATCGCACAAGCAGTTTGATGAGAAGCAGGTTGGGAAAGAAGGCCCGGGACAGGCAAAGGCCGAAGGTGACGCTATGCCGGCTGCCGTTGCAACGCCGGAAGAACCGACGGTGGCATTTATCCATCAGCTCGCGAGAGAAGGTCTGTCCAAGCTGGGACATCACGGCCCGATGACCTCGATGGGCGTTCCACGCCACAAGCTCCCCCATTGGGACGATCTGCAGATCATGGCGGCCCAGATGGCAACAAAACCACTAATGGAGGATCGAATCGTCAGTACGGAGTTGATCATCGGTCCGGAAGCCAAGAAGCCCCTTAAGCTGAAAATCCCTTTGTTCGTGTCTGACATGAGTTTTGGGGCGCTGTCTGAAGAAGCAAAGATATCGTTGTCAAAAGGTGCGGAACTGGCAGGCACGGGCATCTGCTCAGGCGAAGGGGGCATGTTGCCCGAGGAGCAGGAAGCGAACAGCCGATATTTCTATGAATTGGCGAGCGCCCGATTCGGCTATAAAGAAGAGTTACTGAAAAAAGTACAGGCGTTTCATTTCAAGGGTGGACAAGGTGCAAAAACAGGCACGGGCGGGCACCTTCCCGGAATCAAGAACAAAGGAAAAATATCGGAAGTGCGGGGCATCCCCGAGGGTAAACCGGCAATCTCTCCGCCTACATTCAAGGATCTCTCCTCAGTTTCAGACTTCAAAGACTTTGCCGGTCGCGTAAGAGAAATCACGAGCGGTATTCCTGTCGGTTTCAAACTCAGCGCAAATCATATAGAAAAGGATATCCAATTCGCACTGGATGCCGGCGCCGACTACATCATTCTGGATGGCCGTGGCGGCGGGACCGGAGCGGCGCCGGAAATGTTCAGAGACCATATCAGCGTGCCGACGATTCCCGCGCTGGCGCGAGCACGTCATTACTTGGATGAAAAGGGCGCAAGTGGTCGGGTCACGCTCATCATTACAGGAGGCTTACGCGTTCCGATCGACTTCGTCAAAGCCCTGGCACTGGGTGCGGATGGTGTTGCTGTTTCCAATAGCGCCATGCAGGCGATCGGCTGTGTCGCGGCAAGAATCTGTAACACGAATAACTGCCCGGCGGGAATCGCGACCCAGAACCCGGAACTGCGCAAGAGGCTGAACATTGAGGAGGCATCGTTCAGGCTGCAGAATTTCTTCGCCGCTTCCGTGGAATTGATGCAAGTCATGGCTCGGGCCTGTGGCCATGACGATCTGAATAAGTTCAACAAGAATGACCTGGCAACGTGGCATCGTGAGATGGCCCTCTTGTCCGGGGTACGGTACTCCGGTCTGGGAGATCTGGTGACCTGACATCGGGCTGGTATTAGGTCGGTTTTGTCCGGGCCTGCGAGGAGGGTGAAATGAAGTTTGCCCGTGCGGCTCTCGCACTTACTGTCGTTCTCTTAAGCTGCGCCTCTGATACCGGAGCCGACCGTTCCGATCCCCAGGAGAAAGCGGTCAGCCAGAGCGTCGCCACTCCAGCTCTTTCATTTGACCTGGAACCAACCGGTAGCACCCCCGAAGGCTGGAATGCCGAGGGGACCAATCAGAAAGGCCCGGTGGCGAGCTGGATCGTCAAGGCAGACACGACCGCCCCATCCAGGCCGAACGTTCTCGCACTTACAAATACGAAAGAAGCTCGAGGAAACACGTACAACATCTGCTGGACGAACCGGAAGACATTCAAGAATGGTGTGGTCCAGGTAAAGGTCAAGTCCGGGGCCGGCCGCGAGGACCAGGGGGGCGGCCCCATCTGGCGAGTTCAGGACAAGGACAACTACTACATCGCCCGCTGGAATCCTCTGGAAGACAACTTCCGAGTCTACTCCGTCAAAAACAGCCGGCGCAGGCAACTGGAAAGCGGTACTTTCAATTCCGATCCATCGAAGTGGCATACCATCCGAATCGAACATGCGGGAGACGAGATCAGGTGTTACTTTGACGATAAGCCGCTGAAAACGGTCCGGGACTGCACGTTTCCCGACGAGGGCGGCGTGGGCGTCTGGACGAAAGCGGATGCTGTTACCATGTTCGATGATCTCCAGGTGAGGGGCGCCGCGGAATGAAACTCGTCTGATAGTGGCGGCTATCGCCTTGTTGTTCCTGGCGAACCAGAATGCCGCCGGACCGGCCGTTGTTGTTTACACTACTTCCGGTGGCAATTGTATTTCCCGCAAAACCGCCTAGCGGGCACCCCCGAAGATGCGCTTCAGAAATCGCCGTTCGCACTGTGCGGTGCGACGCCATCCAGGCAGAAACGCGGCCGTCGCAATCCAGAGGGGGATAAGAACGGTGATCACGATCATCCCCGCGCCGTCTTTGTTTTCGATCAACAGGGGTGTGATCAGCATGGCGGCCGCGAAAAACAGGCTGTGAATTATAATGATCGCGGACGCTTTCTTGGTCGACGCACATCCGTTCGAAGGCGCTTCAACATGGGCTTGTTCGATGGCGCAGAGTTTAGAGAGCACGGTGTTGTTCTTGGCATATTCCGCGCCGAGCTCATCGGCGTCGCCAAGCTTCCGGGTCGCTTTCAGGAACGCCCCTTCTTCGTCGAGACCCCCCACTTTCTGCAGCCGGGCGATTTCGCAGTACAGATGATCCTGTAGCTCCTCGATTCGATCCGTCTGACCGCACCCTTTGCCCTTGGCGGATCGACACCATTTGTCGATTTCCTGTTCCAGGTTAAACATAGGCCGTACCTCCGTTGAGTCGTTGCAGCATATTGTGAAGAGTGTTCCAGCTCTGTCGCTGATCGTTCAGTTCCGCCAGACCGGTCGCCTGCAATCGATAGTTCTTGCGCCGCCTCCCGGTTTCCGCGCGTCCCCAGTACGACTCGATCAGGCCTCTCTTCTCCAGTCGATGAAGAATGGGGTAGAGCATTCCATCCGACCACTGCATATCGCCGCCGGAAAGTTCGCGCACCCGCTGAATGAGTGCGTACCCGTAGCTGTCACCATGGCTCAGGATGGATAGAATGAGCGGTGTTGCGGAGGCGGCGACAAAGTCCTTTGAGAATGCCATTATGCGGTTTCCGGGGTTTGGGGCGAATCCGCGCACGTGCGGATCTTCTACTGCAGCAATCATACATAGAAGTTCTATGTAAGTCAACAGGCAAGAGGTCGACCAGGAGAGAATGCCCCAAGACGAGCATGGCTCCGTGCTTTCATCCTCCAGATTATGTAAACCTGACTATCAAATCGAGAGTGATTCGTCGGCCCGGCGCGCGGCTCAGAATTACGCCGCCTATCACCTAAGTCTCTTTGAGAATGGTAGTTACAGGTATTGGATGATCTTCCGGGGGGCAAGGGGAGTCGAGAGAGGCCATGAGGCTTCGATCGAACAGGGGGGCACGCCCCTCTGAAATACCGCTTGCATTCCCATTTCTGTTTGAGTACGCTCCTAGCTGTAGAGATACTGTCTCGCGATTGTACCGCTGCGCGTGCCCGTGCCGCCCCATTTGCGATTTCTCTTCAAATAACCATATCTCCCGGCATACCCAGCAGGGACGCCAGATCGCGGCGATCATTGCGGTCCTTTCTTTTCCACGTGTCCGGCGGGTTGAGAAGTGCAATCCCCGGACCAGGAAAAATCATGAAAGAATACGCAAGCGCGCCCCGTGCGCGTAAAGGCCACTCCGCGCCTCAATCAAGACCGGAACTCAAGCTGGAGACCAGATCCCAGCGCAATCGCAACACCAATAACAAGCCCCAGCCCGACACGGCACCCCCGGAAGGCGCGTTCGCCTCTCTGATTCCGAATCTACAAAAAGCCGTGGCGGCCGAGGGGTATGTCACTCCCACACCGATTCAGGAGCAGGCCATTCCGCACCTGCTGAACGGACGGGACCTCATGGGCACGGCCCAGACCGGTACCGGCAAAACCGCCGCTTTTGTCCTCCCCCTTCTGCAGCGGTTGTCTGACGGCTCCCGCCGGCCCCGCAGGGGAAGCCCGCGCGCGCTCATTCTCGCACCTACCCGCGAGTTGGCGGCGCAGATCGGTCAAAGCATAAGAACCTACGGACGCTTCCTCCGCATAAGTCACACCGTGGTTTTCGGCGGAGTCACCCAGGTTCACCAGGTAAGGGCGATGAACCGGGGCGTCGACATTCTAGTCGCCACTCCCGGCCGGCTGCTCGATCTGATGGAGCAGGGGTACATCGACTTGAGTGAAGTGGATGTTTTCATCCTCGACGAGGTCGACCGGATGCTCGACATGGGCTTCATTCCCGACATCAATCGGGTGTTGGCCCGGATCCCGGAAGATCGCCAGACGCTCTTTTTCTCGGCCACCATGGCACCCAAAATCGTCGATCTCGCCAATAGTATGGTAAAGAACCCGGTGCGGGTGACCATCACCCCCGACAAACCCGCAGTGGAGCGAATCACCCAGAAAGTTCTTTATGTTGGGAAGCAGAACAAGAACGCCCTGCTGGTCTCGCTGATGAGCGACCCCAAGATCAACAAGGTGATCGTGTTCACACAGATGAAGCATGTTGCCAACAAAGTAGTAACCAAACTGTCGGCCGCAGGCGTTCGCGGAACCGCCATCCATGGCAACAAAAGCCAGGCGGCGCGGACGAGAGCGCTGGAAGGTTTCAAGCGGGGCCGTTACCGTGTCCTGGTCGCCACCGATGTGGCGGCTCGCGGATTGGATGTGGACGACATCACCCACGTGATTAACTACGACCTTCCGATGGAAGCCGAAACCTATATTCATCGCATCGGCCGTACGGCCAGAGCGGGGGCGAGTGGCGATGCCATTTCATTCTGTTCGGCCGAGGAAAAAGCTTATCTGCTGGAGATCGAACGCCTGCTCGGCAAGCCGTTACCAGCCCAGATAGAACATGCCTATCATTGCGACATCGCATACCGCTCCACCCAGGCGGCACCGAAGAACTTCGGGCGCGGCAGTGGTGGCGGCGAGAGCCGTCCGCGCGGCGGCGGTGCCCGTGGCGGTGGCAGCAGCCGGAATCGACAGAGTGGCGGCCGCACACAAGGTCAGTTCTCCCGCTCCCGGAGCAAAAGCCGAAAAGGGAGCAAAAGCCGGAACCGGAGCTGGCGGTAAGGCGCGCGTCATGTCACTGATCCAATAGTCGGTCCAGGAGAACGCCCGACAGGATCAGAGAGACTCCAGTGAATACATTCGTTACTTATTGCTGCAGGGAAAAAAGGGGCGACAGCGCCCCGCTTCCCGCGATCGAGCGGTATCGTTCCAGGCGAATCAAAAGCGTGTGGCGGAAGGCCGGGACAGAGAAGCGCCCCATGCTCATACTATCCGGCCTGTTGGGGCTCATCCGCCCGGAGACTCCCATTCGATTCTACGACAAGCTTCTCCTGCCGGAAGACATCACCCCGATGACCGGTCTCGTGGCGCATCAACTGCTCTGGTTCGGTGTCGATCGTGTTGAGTATTTCACGAAGGACATCCGGATCAGCGTAGAGTTGAGGCCATATCATGATCTGCTGGCCGCCGCGTGCCAATCTTCGCAAGTAGAGATGATCGTTGTGAATCTGCCGGGTTCGTAGCGATCGAGAGGACGATCCATTGCTTCATATCTTTGTCGATGCCGACGCCTGCCCCGTCAAAAAGGAAGTGTACCGTGTTGCCGTTCGATACGGTCTCGAAGTCACATTAGTGGCCAACTCCTGGATGCGAATCCCGGGCGAGAGCTGGCTCAAACTGGAAGTCGTAGGCGATGGATTCGATGAGGCCGATGACTGGATCGTAGAGCATGTGCAATTGAACGACATCGTGGTCACCGCAGACGTTCCGCTTGCAAGTCGCTGTCTGAAAGAAGGGACGCGTGTAATCGGTTCGACGGGAAAGATGTTCACGAATGAAAATATCGGCGAAGCTGTCGCGACTCGGGATCTGCTGTCAGAGCTTCGTGACGCAGGAGAGATCACGGGAGGACCTCCGCCACTGCAGAAGCGCGATCGATCCCGCTTTCTGGAGAAGCTGGACGACGCAATTCAATCCATTCGCCGCGACCACGCAACCGATTCCGGCTGACAACCGGCCAGGAGTCCTCTATGCCCCGAGAAATATCAGCAATGAAAGAGACGCAAGGCGAGGCTCTTCGTCAACTGGTCCTGACTACCCCTCCGGGTGAGCTTGGGTTCACACGGGACGCGGCCTTCCCATCGGCATACGGAATCCTGATGGACTGGGATGTCGGTGGAGTTGTTGTCACTGTCATGGCCCTGCGGGATGGTACGGCGAACCTTTACTCGACATCAACATTCGGCGTGGTTGGAGGGGGTGACGAATCTGTGCGAGAGGCCACGGATCATTACGTCAGGCTGGCCGGGCAGCATGTTGATTCCAGCCAGGCGGTTTCCGACTATCCTTACCCTGAAACCAGCCAGGTCTATTTCTATATCTTGACGTATGACGGAGTCCGTCGCTGTATGGGAGATGAGCCGGCGATCAAAGGTGGTTCAGATCCGACGCGGGATCTCTATCACGCGGCCCAGGCCGTTCTGACCGAGTTGAGACAACTCGCGGACAGGAAGGATACGCACTCGAGGGGTTCAGCCCATGAAAATGAAGACGATAGCAAGTAGGTATGAGATACGTGGAATCGAAAGGAAAAAAGAAGATGATGAATCGAATCGTAACGGCAATCGTGCTGGGCGGCAGCCTGTTGCTCTTCGGGGGTTGTGGATCTGGCGGGAATGACAATGCCGTCGTGGAACAAAAGCCGGGCGTGGGGAGCCAGGAGTTCAATCTGCCGTTGGAACTGAACGACGGGCAGAAGTGGGAAGTGGATAGTCACACCCGTGGTTCCGCTGAGCGAATGGCTCTTCTGCTCGAAGAGTCGGCACCCTTCAAGGGGGTAGAAGATGCGAGTTCCCTTGGAAAGGCCTTCGACTCTGAGCTTGGTCTGCTTGTACGGGGATGCACCATGTCCGGGCCGGCCCACGATCAGCTGCACGTTTTTCTCGCGGCGCTCTTTCCGAGGGTGGAGGACTTGAAGAGCAAGACCGACATGGATGAACTCCGGACCACGAAGAATGAGATCGTCATGATTTTCGACGCGTACCGGGAGCACTTCGAATAAGCGGGCCGCTGGAAAGGATCGGAGAACAAGTGATCAGACTATTCACAGCAGGCCTGGTTGCCTCGGTTATCGGCTTGTCCTGCCTGCTTCTGTCGTGCACGAACATGACGGAACTCCCGCCTGCAGATCCAACGGCATCTGATACGTGGACCTTCGTCAGCATGCCCGATTTTCTCAACATCGACACAACATTCCCACAGCCCGGCTGGGAAGAGACGCTCGACTATGTTCTCAATGCGGTCAAGGCGGAAAATCCCGATTTTCTTCTGGTTCTTGGCGATCTCGTGATGGGGCACTGGCGATCCGAAGAGAAGATCGAGAAATATGCCGCGATTTACTACCCGGATTGGATCGAGAGGATGAATGCTCACGGGCTGAAATTCTACGCGGCCATCGGGGACCATGAAATTGGTGACAATCCGTGGCGGCCGAGACGGGCCCGGTTCGTCCCGTCATTCAAGAAGGCCTTCCGGGACTACATGAAGATGCCCCGGAATGGCCCTGAACACATGAAAGGAACAGCGTTCTATTTCCTGCACAAGAACACGCTGTTTGTTTCCGTGGATGTGTTTGAGAAGGGTAAGGGGCCACAGGGCGAGATCGTGATGCAAGTCATGGGAGAGCAGCTGAAGTGGTTTGAAGAGACACTCGATGCACATCGCTCTGTCGACAATATCATTGTCATGGGACACACGCCGGTTCTGGGCCCGGTGCGAAAGCGGAGTTCCAGTGGCCTCATGCTGGAATTGGGGCGCTATTCCCTCTTCTGGAAGAGCATGGTCAAGCACGATGTCGACCTTTATTTATGTGGCGAATCACACGCGATCACCTGTACAGAGAGAGATGGCTTGCAGCAGGTGGTTCATGGCGGTCTGTTCGGGTACAACCCGAAGGTGAACTATCTGGTTGTCAAGGTTTCTCCTCAAAAGATAGAGCTTGAACTGAAAGAACTGGATATTGTCTCCGAGGGCCAGGAGCTCTGGCAAGCGGGCAGGGGCCACCAGTTGGAAACGGTTACGATTCCCGAAGAGATCCGGAAGCGGGGCTATATCAGCGTCGGGCAGATGACGATTGACAAGAGAGACGGAAAGAGAAAAACAGAAGGAAAGACAGGCTACTTCGACGAGAAGGACAACCCCGTCAGATAGAGGCCGGGCGCTCGGCGTCACGATGGGCGCGGCCTTCTCGCGAAAGACATCGAAAAGGGACGTCTGATTCAGCGGGATCCCCCCGACGATTTCGTGATTTTCCCCTTGCCCCGAGGGACCTTCCTGCTGACATTGTGATGTGAAAAGCCGGTCGTGGCACGACGATTAAATCGGCGTCGCCAGGAACCGGTTTGAACGGAGTTCGCATCTCATGGATCGCAGAGAGTTCACAAAACTCCTGGGGAGTATGGGACTGGCCCTCGTCCCGGGCAAGGCGGCTGCGTCCCACCCCCATGGCCCCTTGGCCGACGGCGTCGGCGTGCTGGTCGATACAACGGTCTGCATCGGGTGCCGCAAGTGCGAATGGGCTTGCAACCGGTCGAACAACCTACCGGAGGAGGAGCTCTCTTCATTTGAGAGCAAGGCGGCATTTGACAGTTATCGAAGGCCGGACGCTTCCCACTACACCGTAGTAAACGAGTTCAAGCCCAATGGCGAGGCGATCTGGGCCAAGACCCAATGCATGCATTGCGAGGATCCGGCGTGCGTTTCAGCCTGCATCGTATCGGCTTTCAAAAAGCGTTCTGACGGTGTGGTCGCCTACGACCTGTCACGTTGCCTGGGCTGTCGCTATTGCATCCTCGCCTGTCCCTTTCAGATTCCGGCCTACGAGTATGACAATGCTTTCACCCCGCAGGTTCGCAAGTGCACCTTTTGCATCGAGCGGCTGGATGAGGGAAAGGCACCCGCCTGTGTGTCGATCTGCCCGGTGGAGTGCCTGACCTACGGAAAACGAGAAGAGCTGATCGAGCTCGCCCATCGGAAGATCGAACGTAACCCTGATCGCTATGTCGATCACGTGTACGGCGAGCACGAAGTGGGCGGCACGTCCTGGCTCTACCTGTCGAGCGTGCCGATGACCGAGCTGGGATTTCCTGACTTGGGTACTGACGCCGTCCCATGCGTCACTGAGACGATCCAGCACAGCATCTTCAAGAACTTCATCCCCCCGATTGCACTCTTCGCGTTTCTCTGTCAGATCATGTGGCTCACCCGGGAACATGGGAATAGCGACGATGCCGAGAAGTCAGACACCGTCGACGCATACGGTGGGGGTGACGAGGGAGGGACAGCATCGTGATAGAGGCTGCACCGATCCGTCACAAGTTCTTTACGCGAGGTGTCTATGTCCTGCTGGCTATTGCGCTGTTCGGAGCTTTCTTCGCAGCCAAACGATTCCTGTACGGCATCGGCGCGATCAGTAATCTGAACGACCAGTATCCGTGGGGCATCTGGATCGCGATCGACGTCGCTTCGGGCGTTGCCCTGGCGGCCGGCGGGTTCACGACTGCCGCGTTAGCCCACATCTTCCACCGTCACCGCTACGCGGCCCTCGTCAGGCCGGCACTTCTGACAGCCTTGCTGGGCTACACCTTTGTCGCTTTGGGACTCATGGTGGATCTCGGACGTTTCTACAACATCTGGCACCCCATCATGCCATCCATGTGGTCGGGGCACTCCGTTCTCTTCGAAGTCGGCATCTGCGTGATGATCTACCTGACCGTGCTCTACATCGAGTTTCTGCCGATCGCGGTGGAGCGCTTCATGGGCCGTGTCGGATTGCCCGGTTTGCTTGGATCTCTCAACGGCCTGATCGAGTTTCTGCTACGGCTTTTTGATCGCACTCTCAGCCGGGTCATGGCGCTCTTTATTGTCGCCGGAGTGCTGCTCTCCTGCCTGCATCAGTCTTCTCTCGGCGCGTTGATGGTGATCGTTCCCTATAAGATGCACCCGCTCTGGCACACACCGGTCCTGCCACTTCTCTTTCTGCTGTCGGCCATTACCGTCGGCTTTCCGATGGTGATCCTCGAGTCGATCTGGGCGTCACGCTCTTTCGGGCGGAAGCCCGAGATGCATCTTCTGTCATCGATGGGGAAGGCCGTTTCGGTGATGCTGTTCGTCTACTTCTCGTTCAAGCTCGGCGACATGATCATCCGAGGAACATTGCCCTGGCTCTTGCAGCCCAGTCTTGAGGCGTTCATGTATCTGCTGGAGATTATCGGCGGGGTCGTCGTCCCGGCGGTCATGCTGATGTCTCCGAAGATCCGCCATTCGGTTCCCGGCTTGCTGGCGTCAGCCCTCATGGTCGTCCTTGGCGTGGTTCTGAATCGTATCAATGTCTTTATCACGGCTTATACCCCGGTGTATGCCACGGAACGATACTTTCCTGCTATCGGTGAAATTGCCGTGACCGCGGGTCTCATTGCGACACTGATTCTCATGTACCGAGTGATGGTCATGGTGTTCCCGGTTCTCGCCGTCGAAACCGAGGCTGATCGTGCGATTGATGGGCGGAGAGACACCCAAAAGGGGCCCCCGATAAAAATAGCGGCCCTGGCGGGCAGGCGAAACCAATGAGATCCCTATTGTTTTCCTTGGTTGTCGCCTTCTTTCTGACTGCGGGATTCGTTGCGGCAGGGGATCCGTTCGATGGACCGATGCCACCGTTGAAAGGCGAGGCGGTCAAGGAAGTGGACTGCGAGCATTGCCATGTATGCGAACAACCCACGTATGACGAGCCCTGCCTGAAAGACCAGTCCTGCCCCCGTGATGTCGCCGCGGCGAAGCTCTCCCCCGAGCTTGGCCCGGACGTCATCATCCTCGATCAACTGGAAGACCTGTACGTTCCGGTGCGATTCAACCACCGTGCACATGCGACCATGACGGAGATGGATGGCGGATGTCCGACCTGCCACCATTTCACGCCTCCCGACCGTCCCCATCCTGAGTGCCGCGAGTGCCATCCCGGTTCGGTTCTGCTGAGCGACATTGCTCAGCCCGGTTTGAAAGGCGCATATCACCGTCAGTGCCTCGGTTGTCATGTGGAATGGGACAGTTCGACTGAATGCGAGATCTGCCACGCGAAAAAGGCGGGCGGGGCGCTTCATGGTAGCGCGACCACGTTCACCACCGAGATACATCATACTCCGATCGAGATTTCGGATCTGATCGTCATGAAGACCGAATACGAAGAGGGGGACGAAGTTCCGTTTCACCATAGCGCCCATGTCAAGCTGTACGGCGCCGAGTGTTCGCTGTGTCACATGCATCAGAATTGCTCGAGCTGCCACGTCCACGCCGAAGCGTCGCACCCGATGGGCGACCCGGATAAAATCGACCTGCACGACACCTGCTACCGGTGCCATGACGATAACAACTGCGAGTATTGCCATGGCCGGGCGCATGACGACAGATTTGATCATGCCGATACCGGTTGGTTGCTGAAGAGTTATCACGCGTCTGTCGGCTGTACGACCTGTCACGCCAGGCAGAACAACGGTCTGACCAAGCCGGACCCCCGATGCGCGGCTTGTCATCCTGACGGCTGGGCCGAAGGGAAGTTCAATCACAGTGATACGGGAGTGAGACTGGACGAAACTCATGTGGAGGCCGACTGCGTCGATTGCCACACCGACGGATTCGGATCCCCGGCGATCTGCTCTGACTGTCACGACGATGATCGCGTTTACAACCACCAGACAGGATTCGAGTCCCCCGACTCACCCGAATCGGCCGACTGACCGCGCACCGCGACAGAAGCCGATCTCGTACTTAATCAATCGCTCTAATAACCGTCATCCGGATTCAGTTGAATTGGTGTAGTATCTGCCACAATCGATTCCGGTATCAAACTTTAGGGAGATCGATATGAGTCTAAATAAAAAGCAATTGGAGCAGTGCGCCTCGAGCAAGTGGGACTTTTCCGATCTGAAGGCACTGTTCCTCAATTGCACGCTGAAGCGGTCTCCGGAAGTGTCCCACACCGAGGGGCTCATCGACATCGCGAAGGCGATCATGGAAAAGAACGGTGTGTCGGTTAATGTGCTGCGACCTGTGGATCATGATATTGCTTACGGTGTATACCCCGACATGAGGGAGCAGGGTTGGGCCAAGGACGAATGGATCGACATCTATCCCATGGTCAAGGAGGCTGACATACTGGTTCTTACAACACCGATCTGGCTGGGGGAAAGGTCCTCAATCTGCACCAAAGTCGTTGAACGTCTTTACTCGAGCTCGGGTGATCTGAACGATGCTGGACAGTATGCTTACTATGGTCGTGTGGGAGGATGTCTGATCACGGGCAACGAGGATGGAGCAAAACATTGCGCGATGAACATTCTCTATTCGCTGCAGCATCTCGGCTACGTCATTCCGCCGCAAGCCGACGCTGCGTGGCTTGGCGAGGCAGGCCCCGGCCCGTCTTATCTTGACGAGGGTTCAGGCGGACCGCAGAACGAATTCACGAACCGGAACACCACTTTCATGAGCTGGAATCTGATGCACATGGCGCGGATGATCAAAGACGCCGGCGGGATTCCGGCGCATGGGAATCAAAGGTCCGAGTGGGATGCGGGGTGTCGATCGGATTTCCCGAACCCGGAGTATCGGTAGGGCTCATTGCCGGGCGTAAGCTTTCTAAGCCTTCTCAGCAAACTCTTCGACAAAAACGTTTTCCGCAAGCTCCCTCCCGATGAAGTGTTCTTTTCCGGAAACGAGAAGATGAATCGGCCCGCCGTATGGCTCGATCGCAATCACCTGTACTTTCTCTCCCGGAAAAAGCCCGCACCCTGCGAGATAACGGAGCATTTCGGGATCCCCGTCATTGACTCGGCGAACCACAGACGATTGGCCGGGAGCCAGGCTGCCGAGGGAGGGATGTCGATCATTTTCGATCCGGCCATCCTTCGTCGGGATCGGGGCGCCGTGCGGATCATGTGTAGGATAGCCTAGTAACTTGTCGATCTTATCCTCAAACTCCTCAGAGATGACGTGCTCGAGCCTTTCGGCCTCCTCATCTACACGGTCCCAGGAATACCCGAGCGCCTCATGGAGATACAGCTCGATCAGGCGATGGTGCCGAATGATCTCGAGTGCCACCTGCCGGCCGGGTGGCGAGAGCTGCAGGCCGTCGGATCGATCGTAGCGAACCAGGTTCTGTTTCACGAGACGTTTTACCATCTTGCTCACAGCAGCCAGGGTGACCCCCTGCCGTTCCGCGACGAGTTTCGGCATCACGCGGTCATGCTTGAGGGATAGCTTGTAGATTGTTTTGAGATAGTCTTCTATGGCCGATCCCAAGGCAGTATCCCCGTTAGAAAAATAGTCTTCCGCTCATTAGAAATAGGAAGCGGTGCTGAATAGAACGGCCGCGCTGTTTCCCTCGATATTAAAAGCGTCTCTTGACCAATTCCTCTGCCAGTCGAGCTTGAACACGGTGTCGCCGGCCGGCCGGAAGTTGATTCCAACGGTCAAACGACGGTGGCTGTCGCCATCAGTATCCGAATCAAAGTCGACAAAGTCAAATCGTCCTACTCCGCTGAAGTATGAACCGGGGAGTGCGGAAAAGAGACCAGCTGCGAATTTGCCGGAGAGTTCGGCATAAAAGCCCTGCTGATTCTCCTGAAAGACCGCGGACTCCACGGGAACATCAATATCCCCTCTGGCATATTCGCCGGTCAATCGAAAATATCGCCAGTCGATTTCCGTGTCCAACGCGAAAAGTGTAGCATTTCTCTTGGCGTCGACCTCGAGGCCTTCGACTTCGAACTCGTTGTAAGGGCCCGTGTGAATCGAGATTCCGAATTCAGCCATAGGCATGGGGCTTACTCCGATGCGTGACACAAATGATGGACGGGCATTGTTATCCTCCCAGTTACCTTTACCGGCTGTAAAGCGTGTACCGTCAGGGCTGTCCTCTATGATTCCGGCGTGGAAACCGTTGGTTGCGTAGGCTTCGTATGTGACTCGACTTCCCGACGAAGGATAGAACGCGCCGTAAAAGCCCATTCCAGGCTCGGAAAGTGTGGCCGGAATGATCTGGGTGCTCACGAGCGGCCGATCGGTCAGCTCATTGGCAGGGCTGTCGTGAGCGAGATTGAAGCGGCCGAGTGGCGACAGGATGATCCCGCCGCGGAACGTGAGGGCATGGTGGATTTCAAAATCGATGATGGCGAGTTCGATTTTGATCTCCTCGCCCCCCTCTTCAAACTCCAGTTCTGCCGCGACGCGAACGCGATCCGATACAGGAGTATAGGTAAACAGATTGATCCTTTCGAGGCCGAACGTCGCTTCATCAAGGACGCCCTCTTCTCTTTCGTAGCGGAACTGGGCGTCGACATAGCCGCCGATCCGCACTCCTCCGCGAACATTCGTAATGAATGGTTTGTCGTAGATTCCGCCTGAAACGAGAGGGCGGCTCTCGGGAGTACTCATCGACGGTGAAGCGAAGACAGCCGCGCTCAAGATGACAGTGACAAGGATCAGGCGATTCATAGTGACATCCTCATTTCAGAAATTCGGTAAGGCGAACCTCGATCAAGTCGCTCTGAATCGTCGCCGAAAACCGGGGGAGGGGCGTGCGTGCCGGGCCGCGAAGGACCTTGCCGTTCAGGTCGAAAGTAGATCCGTGGCAAGGGCAAACCAGAAAAGATCGGGAGGGTTTGACTGTGCATCCCTGGTGGGTACATCTGGAAGTGAGAGCCAGAAACGTACCGTCTTCCCGCCGGATCAGGAGGATGGAAGATTCGAATTCAGGTGAAACGACGGAGAGAATACCGTTATCTCCTGCCAGGGCGTCAAAATCGTCAAGTGGCATGGTGAAACCTTCCGTGGTTACCTCTGCGATCCTGTACACGGGAAGAGTCGCGCAACCCGGAACGAGACCGAGTCCGGCCAGAGCGCCGAGGGAGTACCGGAGAAACCGACGCCGTGAAAGACAGAGGTCCATTTGCTCCCTCATCGATTCTTTACGAAGTCGATTACGGTCGATCGTTCTTCATCGGAAAGTGCCAGATACGCGTTCCTGGAGGCCTCCGCCTCTCCGCCATGAAGCACGATCGCTTCGTGAATCGAAGTCGCACGCCCGTCATGCAGGAAAAACGATTGACCATTCAAAAACGCTTCGATGATTCGCGTTCCCCAAAGCGGTGCTGTCTTCCATTCCGTGCCGGAAGCGGAGCCGTCCTCCCGGTTATCCGCAAGCTCCGGCCCCATGTCGTGAAGCAGGAGATCGGAATACAGGTGAACGTCAACTTCGTCCAGTGCGCTGATATCATTCGGACCGGTTTTCATCATCGGCACGTGACAGGATGCGCACTTGAGCGAGTTCATGAATCGATCGCGGCCTCGTTCGACATTATCCGTGGACGGCCCCGGTTTCGGCGGGGCGAGCAGACGGACATAGACCACGGTTTCCATAACGGTGGAAGCCGGAATCTCGGGATCGGGAACATCGTCTCCAATGGAGGATCCGCCGCCCGACAGATTCAGGTCTTCTTCGGGTCGAAAGTCGCTCGTGATACCCATGTCCTGGTGATAGGCTCCGACGATCTGACCCACAAGGCTCGAGACGTTTGCCTTTCTGCCGAACCGGCCGAGCTGCAGTCCGGGACCCCCGCCGATCTCCGTGACGGGCACGAACTCGGCGGCTCCGACCCAGTTTGCCCGACCGGAAATACCGTCGCCATCGTTGTCGGCCGGATCTTCATTGGCCAGGATGGATTCTTCGGGGATCGCCTCTATCAGCCCGACCCCGAATACGGGTGGAGGCAGTCGGAGTGAGACGTTCACCCCTGCAGGTATCTCCTCCGGCATGATTCCCGGGATCGCTTTGTCCTGCAATTGTGGACCGCCCAGATCGAGGGCCAGATCGGTTGCCGAGCGACTGAAACGGAAAAGTGCCTGCTCCGGACTGCCGCGGCCGTCACCCGGATGGCAGCCGGCGCACGAAACATTGTTGAACAGGGGGCCGAGGCCATCGTTTACGCTGAAAGGGCGCTCGAAGTTTGCGTCACCCGCCAGGAAGGCGGCGTTCAGGGCGGGGGGCAGATCGTCAAAAGGTGACTCGAAATCATCACCGGCCGGCGGAGTTTCCGTCAGCAGAGTGTCGCAGGCGGTCGTGAGAACGAGCAGGCAGGTGGAGAGCAGAAGGGTTCGAAGTAGCACGGGTTTATCTCCTTGTTTAACCTGGGTTAATCATATTGAATTACCAGTGTATCTGCAAGGAGAAGCTGGATCGAGCCCCGCCCCCTCTCCATTCGACAGGTCAAGAAGCTTCGATCACCGAAAGGCCATGAAACCCCCGATCGAGTGATACGTAGTGCTCTATATGGGTGCCGGATGATCGTTCCGAGGAAGAACAGTTGATTTCGAGCAGGCGATTCCTGGGAAATCGAGACAGCCGATTGCGAACTCTGTGGCGGGTACTTGCATTCTGGGGTCTTGCGCTGGCACCACTTCTTGCGTGGGGTCTGGTTTCCAATCGGTTCCCATAGGACCACTCTGATCGGGAGCGTTCTGGTACTCGCCGGTGCGATATTCGCGACGCGAGTAGCCACGGCACGATTCGAGAAGAAGAAGGTTTCTGACTATCTGGGCTGACATCTCAACTGCCGCGGGCTGAGGCTGTTCGCCGGATACTTCGCCCTTGGCGGGTTGGTGGTTTCGGCGATCGTAGTCGGGCACGCCATCGCCGGCACCGCCACAATCAGGTTCTCTGGCGCTCAGTTGACTGCATTCCTCCCCCTCGCACTTTTCCACCTGGTCGACTTCGGCATCGCCGCCCTTGCTGAAGAACTTCAGGACAGGGGGTATGTACTCCGCGTGATCGGTGAGCGCCGTCCCATGTTCGCCGTGGTCTTCACTTCGGATTGAACACCTTTGAAGAAGTGGTCTATCAGATGCCGGTTGCCGGGTACGAGAATCTAACAGGTCGAGTGTTCTCAGGCTATGAGTTCCATGGCCCCTTCTGGCTCACGGGCGGGGAAGCAGGTATGATAGGAAGTGTGCCGTTCCTGGTGGCGGCTCTGATCCTGATGATTGTAACTCTCTGGCGTGCGATTGCGACCGACCGATTCGGCTTTGGAGAAAGAGGGTAGTAGATGGCAGGCGTTTCGAAGGTCGGGGAAGTGGAAACGGCAATGCGTGAGATCAATCGAGCATGGCTCGAGGGTCGTATTGAGGGACGGGAGGGGTTTCTTGCGGGGCTCCGCGACTTTTTCCGGAACGCGACCATGCATGATTTTCGCGAGTTTGATCATCAAATCGATGTCGCAGGAAACACAGCTGTCAGCAGTTTTCGATATGAAATGGTCTACGAACGAGCCGGCAAGCGATACCGAGCAGCCGGTCGTGAGTGGCTCGCTGTCTGGAGGACAATGCTCGACCTGGATGAGAAACCTGACTGACGGCGTCTATCAGAAAACAACATTACTTCCGCATCTCGAAGCGCGGTCTCCTCGCGTGATGGACGGAATGCACCGCGTGTGCAAAGCATTGAAAGCCGGAATGAAATCCATTTTGACGGTTCGGATTGAGACGAATCCCGAGTCGGATGTGCCGTTTCTGCAGAGTATCGAACGCCGAGTTACTTCCGAGGAGGTCTTCTCGGCCGCCAGGAGAGAAAATCGACTCTGGGTTGCGAGGACTCAATCGGGTGAGGTGATCGGTTTTGCGCTGGTACTCATGCTGGACGGCCTCGCTCATCTGAAGGAGCTGGCCGTTCTCCCCGATCACGGCAGGCGGGGAGCAGGGACCAGTCTTGTCCGGACGGTCTGTCAATGGGCTGAGGACCACGCGATCCCGTCGGTTACGTTATCGACTTTTCGCGAGGTCGAGTGGAACGGACCGTTCTATTCCCGGCTCGGTTTCCGCATTGTCCGTCCGGGGGCTTCGGCCGGATCTGCGGGCGTTGATGCAATACAGGTTTGGCGATGGTTAGCTGGTGGTGCGATGTGTATCATTGCTATCACATTGCTGATTACACCGATCAGGCGATAGGAAAACAACCGAGATGTTCCACGACATACCGAAACCGACTCTGGCGCGCATGAAATATCTCGAAGAGATCGACACCAAAGACCGCGCTGACGGCACGCCTCGCCTGAGTCGACTTCGTCAGATTCCCGCCGAAACGGGAAAATTCATTGCACTCCTCGCGGCCGGTGCGCCCGCCGGTCAGTACCTCGAGATAGGGACAAGCGCAGGCTACTCCACTCTCTGGCTCGCATTGGCCTGCCGTCTAAGGGGGCGAAAACTCACGACCTTCGAGGTGCTTGAAGAGAAAGCGGAGATCGCCCTCCAGACGTTCGAGTTGAGCGGCGACGAAGATATTATCGACCTCGTTCGAGGTAATGCGCTCGATCATCTGGCTGGCTACGAAGATGTCTCCTTTTGCTTTCTCGACGTGGAAAAGGAAGTCTATTCAGATTGCTACGAAGCGGTTGTTCCTCGAATGGTGAGCGGCGGTATCCTAGTAGCTGATAACGCCATCAGCCACAAGACGGAGCTCCGTCTCATGCTGGACCAGGCTCAAGTTGATGACAGAGTGGATGCGATTGTTGTCCCTGTCGGCAAGGGGCTTCTGGTTTGCAGGAAAAAATAAAATGATTCACGATCGTTCTGGTGCGATTCTAAGTCACTTCCGAGGCAATGGCGTCAGGTAAGGCGCGGCTTTTTCGGCACTCTTCAGTCTGTTGATACCACCGGTCTCGTTTTCCGGGAGTGAGTCCACAAACGCGATGTAGCGCGGCTTCTTGAAGCCGGCCAGGCGCTTCGAAAGATAACGATTGAGCTCGGTATGATCGGGCGGAGCGCCCAGGTGGTGCGGAACGATCGCCGCGCAAACCACTTCGCCCCACTCCTTGTCCGGTTGGCCGAAAACGCAAACGGATTTTACGAGAGTGTGCCCCAGGATCGCCCGCTCCACTTCGATTGCATTCACGTTCTCGCCGCCGGTTATGATCACCTCGTCAGTCCGCCCCAGAACATGAAGTCGTCCCCCATTGTCGATCGTTCCTGAATCGTCTGTGGCAAACCATCCGTCATCGTCAATGGATCGGGCCTGCATATCTTGAGACAGGTAACCGTCCATCAGCATTTTGCCGCGCACCTCGATTCGGCCGTTTTCGATACGCGCCTCTATCCCCGGCAGCAGAGGAGCTCCGACAGGTCGAGCCGACAATCGTTCGGCATACGGCTGGGTAGCAATCTGGGAACAGGTTTCCGTCATCCCGTAAGTCGCGAGAAGCGGGAAGCGCCTGTCTACAGCCTCGTCGATCAGTCCGGATGGAATCGGGCCACCCCCGAGAAGGATCGCGCGCAGAGATGAAGGAGCCGACTTTTCGGGAGCGCATTCAAGTATCCGACGGAGCATGGTCGGCACGAGTGATAGCAGTGTCACCTGATGGCGTTCAATTGCAGAAAGAATGCCGTCTGCATTCCGGCAATCGGCAAGCACAACGACACGTCTTCCGAGAAGCGATCGCGTTATGATCGACAGACCACCGACATGTGCAACGGGGAGCGAAAGAAGCCAGGAATCGTTCTCCTCCCAGCCGAGATTTTCTTCGCTTGCCGCTGCCGATACGACGAGTGCCGATGCGCTTAGGGCGACTCCCCTCGGGGCGCCGGTCGTGCCTGATGTAAACAGGATTACAGCGGGCGCCGGGTAGGATCGGCCGTTTTCCCGCGGGCCGAGTTCAACAGACGACTGTGCTCGGCCGGTTTCTTCCGCCGACCATCGGGGGTGCAGCAATAACGCCGGCGTGCGTATTTCGAACAGTGCGTAAAGTCGGATCAGCGTGTCCAGATCGTTCCGGCCGACGATCGGTGACGGCGAGCTCTTGTCAGCCTGCCCGGATAAATCCGCTGCTACCGGTTCGACAAGTGCGGCAATGTCAGCGAATGTGTAGCTTTTTTCATCGATGATGATCGAGATACGGTCGGGCGTCTCTTCCGCCGCCTTGGCGATCGACAGGGGGTTCTCATTCATGACGGGCTCGCACGATTAGACGTCCAGCGCCGGAATTCCGAGGCCCGGTTTACCGGTGAACACGATTCGATTGTCTTCCAGGCCGGGCACTTCGATCTCCGGCCAGATGGAGAGACCGGCGTGACGGGCGAGGCCGCACGCCAGGGGGGGCACGGGAAGCGAGTGGGCAAGAGCGATCGAAGCGGCAAGCGCCACCGGTCCGTCGAAAAGATGGGAGATGACCATGCCGTACTTCCGCGCCTGTGCGATTTTCGCAAGGCGGTGAGTTCGTAGGATTCCGCCCAGCGCCATCGGTTTCAGCACGAGAATGCGGCATGCTTTTACAGATGACATCCTGTCGACCGCTGCCGGGATCATCACGGTTTCATCGGCAGCTACAATGACTGGCGATTCGCCCAGTTTCATCAACAGGTACGGTACGACCGGTTGCTCGACGAACTCCGGCTCGATCGCGGCGAGGGCCTTCAGTCTTTCTCCCGCTTCTTCGAGCTTCCACGCTCCGTTTGCGTCAGCCCGAATCGCCAGCTCCCCGCCGAACTTTTTTCGAAGCGCTTGAAGAAGCGCCAACTCATCGTCAAAAAGACCGGCCCGGCCGATCTTGAGCTTCATGGTTCGTATGCCGCGGTCCCACGCCTCGGACGCCTGGGTAAGCGATTCTTCGGCCGATCGCCCGTCGATAAGCGCGGCAAGCGGGATCGGTTCAGTCTGGGGATCGGGATTGACCAACTGTGACACCGGAACGCCGAGTCGCTGACCCGCAATGTCGAAGAGCGCCGTTTCGAGAGCAAAAACCGCCGACGGTGTATTCATGTCGACGAGTGACAGGCAGGACCGTACCTGCTCGGGAACCGGGTCATTGAGATTAAATTCGGGGAAACTGTCCGGGATCAGGGCTCGCAATGTCTCTTCCGGTTTTCCAGGGAGATCGGGGGAGTAGCCGGGTAGAGGAGATGCTTCTCCCTGCCCCATAATACCGGTTTCGTCACGAAGCCGGAGCAACCAACCTTCGCGGGAAGTCCATTCCTCTTGTGAGTTCCAGGCGGGCCGGGCGAGTTCCCCCGCTACTCTAAAGACATCGATGCCGGTGATCTTCATGAGGTCATAGTAGCATGATCTCGTCAACCACCGCCCGCGCCACCTCGAGAAACTGTACAGTCTCCCACGTGAACTCCGCCGCACCTACTCCGTACACCAGACCTATGGTCTCGTGCGTTCCCCCCGGTTCCTCGCATTTCCCAGCCTGACTTCAGGGTTCCCACGCCTGTCAGCGGAGCCACCTGAACCGCTTGCTATCTATGAGGTTTTCGCCGATAAGAAGAAAGAGTAGTCAGAATAGAACGGAGACGATTGTGGATCAATTGGTGGATATTGCTCGAAAGACAGGGGACCTGCCCGCCCTCCCCCAGGTAGCCTCTCGGGTCATGCAGATGGTTTCCGATTCCGATACGAGTGCGGCTGATCTGGAGAAGGTGATCATGAAGGATCAGGCGCTTGCCGCCCGAGTACTCAAGATCGCGAACTCCGCCGCCTACGGCCTGCGCAGCTCGGTCACCTCGATTCATCAGGCAGTAGCGATTCTCGGTCTCCGCACTCTCAACTCTCTCGTAATTGCCAGCTCCGCAGGCCCGCTATTTGCGTCAAAGAAATCATCTTTCAAAGATAAAATCCTGTGGGAGCACTCTCTTTCGGTTGCTGTCACTTCCAAGCTGATTGCCGGGATCGAAGCTTACCCGGATCCGGAAGCGGCTTTTGTCGGCGGTCTGCTTCATGACATCGGCAAGGTCGTTCTCGACAAGAACAGTTGTGAGGACTACGAATTGATCGTGGCCAGAGTCTTCAATGAAGGGATCACTTTTGTGGAGGCGGAGCAGGATACGTTCGGATTTACTCATGCCGAAGTGGGCGGACTTGTTATCAAGAAGTGGAAATTCGCCCCGATACAACAGGATGTGGTCCAGTATCACCATTGCCCGGAGAAGGGTAAGGTCGACCCCAAGTTCTGCGCGGTGATCTCGCTCGCCAACTCTCTCTGCACGAAGCTTTGTATCGGCCCGGAGCGCCGCCCCGATCTCGATCTTTCGGAAGAGCCGGGAAACAAGATTCTGGGGATCGATTCGGATCGCCTGGAGGCGCTCGCCGAAACGGTTCAAGAGACTCTCGCCGAGGACAAACAGATCTTCAGCGTGACGTAGCCTGCTCGCCTCAGGCCAACACAATCCCGACTGACAGAAGTATCCCGAAAACAAACAGCAGCTTCGCTGTTCGAGTGAGCGCATCGTTCAATGTCGGCCCGTCCGTTCTGGTGAGTACGGCTCGTGCGGCGGGAACGGCGAGCGGAATAGCAAGCAGAGGAAGCGCGGTCCACGGTGAGCGGAGCCCGGCAAGAGCGAACCAGAGCGGAGTAAGCGCTGCCACGATGAGAAGGGCGACGTATTGGGATCGACCAAAGCCCCGGCCGAGGCGAGCGGGGAGCGTGCCCTTTCCGGCCCGCCGGTCCGTTTCGCAATCCCTGACGTTGTTTACCACAAGAATGTTGGTGGCAAGCGAACCGATCGGTATGGATGCGGCTACCGCAATCATGGGAACCGATAGCGCCTGCACGAAAACCGTTCCGCAGACCGCAACAAATCCGAAGAACAGAAAGACAAAGAGATCGCCGAGGCCGTTGTAGCCGAGAGGGAGCGGGCCGCCGGTATAGGCGTAGCCTGATAGAATGCTGAGCACACCGATTGCGATTACCGGCCAACCGGCGATGGTTGCCAGATAGGCGCCGCACACCGTGGCCGCCCCGAAACAGGCGATCATGCCCGATTTGACCTCGGTCGGTTTCAGGAGTGCGCTCTGGGTGACCCTTACGGGGCCGATCCGGTCGTTCGTGTCGGCACCCTTCTTGAAGTCTGAATAGTCGTTGGCGAAGTTGGTTCCGATCTGGATGAAGAGAGAGCCCAGGAGAGCAGCGAATGCGGGTCCGAAATGAAACGAGCCGATCTGCCATGCGCAGGCCGTGCCGACCAGAACAGGGGCGGCGGCCGCGGTTAATGTACGGAGCCGTGCGCCCAGGATCCAGGCCGAAACCGAACCTGGCCGGATTCCCGTCGCGACAGGCGGGCTAAGGGTACCGCTCGAACTTGCTGAAGTCCGGTTTCCGCTTTTCATTGAACGCGTTCCGTCCTTCCTGCCCCTCTTCGGTCATATAAAAGAGGAGCGTGGCGTTTCCGGCGAGTTCCTGTAATCCCGCCTGGCCGTCACAGTCGGCGTTCAGCGCTGATTTCAAACAGCGAATCGCCATCGGGCTGTTCTGCAGAATCTCTCTCGCCCACTTCACCGTCTCTTCCTCAAGCTGTTCATACGGCACCACACAGTTTACGAGACCCATGTCGAGCGCCTGCTTCGCATCGTACTGTCTGCAGAGAAACCAGATTTCCCGCGCTTTCTTCTGGCCCACAATGCGGGCCATGTACGATGCGCCGTAACCGCCGTCAAAGCTCCCGACTTTCGGGCCGGTCTGTCCGAAGCGGGCGTTGTCGGCGGCAATCGTAAGATCGCACATCAGGTGAAGCACATGGCCGCCGCCGATAGCGTAACCGGCGACCATGGCAATGACAGCTTTGGGAATCGTGCGAATCCGGCGCTGCAGGTCGAGGACATTCAGTCGCGGTACGCCGTCCGATCCGATGTATCCCGCATCCCCCCGGATGCTCTGATCGCCGCCGGAACAGAAGGCGAGTTCCCCCTCTCCCGTCAAGATAATGACGCCGACATTCGAATCGTCGCGTGCATCGTCGAACGCGCGAATCATTTCCGTCACGGTACTCGGACGGAATGCGTTTCGCACCTCCGGCCTGCATATCGTGATCTTCGCGATCCCGTCGGCCGACTTTTCATAGCGGATGTCTTCAAATCCGGGAGCCTGCTCCCAGGTCACGCTACCCATCGAGTGGTTCCTCTCCAAGGGTGGTGGCGGGCAGAGCCGCCGATCAGGAACGGACTGTCTTTCTCGGTTTGCACTGGAGGGCGATCATACTCGCCACGATTTCCGGTTCTTCAAGCACGACATTATGGCCCGCGCCATGAACGATCTGCGCCGTAGCATCCGGCGCTTCGATTGCAACTTTGCGGGCAATGGCGGCGAACTTCGTATCTTTCTCGCCGGCGACGAACGAATGCGGCATCGGAAGATCAGCAAGGACGGGCCAGTAGTTCGGCATGGCGCCGAGACCGAAAACACGAATCGACTTGGCGAGCGCTTCCGGTGAGTGGCCGAGCCGGACTTTTCGCTGCTCGTCGCGAGTCTCACTGGGGAGGTCGACCTGAGTCGCGAAGATCGGCATCTCTTCCCAGCCGCTCACGAATGATTTCATCCCTTCCGCTTCAAGCTTGTCGATCCAACCTTGCTCCATCGCCAGTCGTGCGCGCCGCTCTTCCGATGTCCGAAGGCCGGGGTTTACGCCGATCAATGTGGCACATCGAACGAGGTTCGGATGACGAACCGCAAGACCGAGCGCCACACGGCCGCCGAGGGAATAGCCCGCGACATGAAGCGCGGTCTGTCCGCCCGACCGCAGAGTATCCGCGAGATCGTCAATCGCCTCGACGAACGATTCGGGCTCTGTAGTGTTCGGTGTAGTCGGGTGGTGGCCCGGCAGGTTGACTGCGATGATCGTCTTATCGTTCCCGAGATAGCTCGCCACGCGGCGCCAGCTTTCGGCGTTCCCTGTAAACCCGTGGATGAGGAGAATGGTGCTCCCCTCTCGCGAAGTCGACCAGTGTTGAAATGAAAATGCACCCATGATCCCTTAGTCCGTTCGGGGCGGCTCCTTCTACTATTATACTATGTACTAATACAGAGGGTTCCGTCGAGCTTTGCCCTGACCTTGCGGAGCTCTCCGGCCGGGCCGCCGGTCCCTTCACCCGCTCCCTCCCCCCTCTGGATGGTCGCCTCAATCACCGTGCAACCCTTGCGCTCGAGCCCGTCGGCCAGACTGCTCCGAAGTCCTTGCCGCGATTTGATATGGAACGAGTGGTGCCCAAAAAGGTTGGCGGCGTGCAGGAAGCCGAGGCTATGGGGTGTGGTCCAGATATCCATGTCTTTCTTATTGGGAAGAGAATCGGAATCCAATGGAAGCAGATCAAAAATACGGCCACCGCCGTTCTGTGCTATCACGATCACGAAAGGGTGACCGGTCCGACCGGCGAGGGCGAGGCCGGGGAGGTCGTGCAGAAAACTGACATCTCCCAAGTATAGTACGGCCGGTCCGTCAAACGCCGAAGCGGCCCCCGCCGCGCCTGAGATAAGCCCGTCGATACCGTTGACACCCCGCTGGGACCAGACGGTGAGGTTGGCCCGCTCGCCAGGCGCCCAGATATCCAAGTTCCGAACGGGGAGGCTGTTCCCGACTGCGAGGAGCGATTTCCGGGGGAGGTTCTCAATCAGCGTGCGTGCGAGTTTCCCCTCCGACAGCAACTCGCCCGATTCCTCGAAATGGGCGGCGATGACAGATTGAGTCACCTGGTCAGCGGCCCGAAACTCCTCTCGCCAGGAGGCGGTGGCGGCCGGATCCTTCTCGCCCAGCTGATCGGCTGCTGCGGCTGCGACCGGCCCGGGTTCCGCTCTCAGAAAATCAGTGGCGCTGTTCTGCGCGTCGTTCCAGCCGTGAGGTGTGATCACCCAATGGGGGACGGGGGGGGCGCTACCGCCGGTGCATCGGGTGCCGGTATGGCGTTCGAGAAAAACCTCCCAGCCTTTCGATGCAGGGGTGGAGCCGAACTGAATGATCAGGTCAGGTGCGTGGCCTTCGAGAAACCGGGGCGACCGGAGGAAGAGATCGAAACTATCGGCGCGAAAATCTTCCGCCGCGCCTGTAAACCGGACCTGACTCGTCGCTTCGGCGAGCAGGGGAAAACCGGCCCGTTCAGCGAACAGCTGGATCGCGAGCCGGTCATTCATGGCAGCCGGTCCGTTGGCCCGGGGTCCGCAGACAATTACGCCACGTCTGGATTTGCTACAGGCATCAATGAATCGGGCGAGCGTCCTGGGCGGAGGGTTCGCGATCGCGGCGCGCGACGCGGAAGTGCCGGCATGATCAGCGTCCCCTTCGGGCTGCGGGAGCGGGCGTGCACGGAGAGATCGGATTCGCGTAGCCAACTCTTTATCCGCATCGTTACGGTCTTTCGGCTCGAGCGGTTTCCGGAACGGCGCGTTCAGGTGTACCGGCCCCGGGATCGGGCCGAGAGAGGCCGCAAACGCCTGGGCGGCCCGTCGGCGAAGCCCGGCGAGCGCGTCGTCATGATCATCAGGCATCCCGATGTCGATAAAGGCGCGGACGTAGTTTCCATAGAGATGGTTCTGGTCGGCTGTCTGAGGTGCGGCATTCCCGTGCAGTTCAGGTGGCCGGTCAGCAGTCAGGACGAGGAGCGGTGTGTGGGTCTTGCTCGCCTCGATCAGTGCCGGGTAATAGTGTGCTCCCGCTGTCCCGGACGTACAGATCAAGAGGGGGGGGAGTCCGGTCATTTTGGCGCGGCCAAGAGCAAAAAACGCGGCGCTCCGCTCGTCGATTACCGCTCGAACTTCGAGGTGATCGTTACGAAGTGCGGCGATCAGGAGCGGTGTGTTTCTGGATCCGGGACTTACGATCGCGTCGGTCACACCCGATTCAACGAGCGAATCGATCAGAAGTTCAGCCCAGGCGATATGTAAGTTAGCTGGTTTCATGAAACGATTCCCTCCGGCCGCTCAATCAGGTGTCGACGCCGAGTGCACGTAACAGCGCCTGCTGCTTGATATCGGTTTCCGCGTATTCTTTGGACGGGTCGGAATCCCGCACGATTCCCGCTCCCGCGAATACGTGCGCCTGCCGCCCTTCGATCAATCCGCAACGAAGCGCCACCGCAAACTCGCCATCGCCTGATTCGTCGAACCAGCCGATCGGTCCCGCATACCATCCCCGCGGATCGGGCTCGTGCTTGGTGATCCACTCAATCGCGTCGTTCGTCGGCACGCCCCCGACGGACGGCGTCGGATGAAGCACGGCGACAAGATCAAGAATATGAGACGGGTCGGCGAGAGTTCCTTCGATCGGCGAATGAAGATGGGTGACACCACGAAGCTCGAGCGTGGTCGGCTCATCCGGGATCGACAGTTCTCTGCAAAGCGGCGCCAGCCTGCGGCGAAGAGAGTCGACCACAAGAGCGTGCTCTCCCAGATCCTTGTTACTTGCCAGAAGCTGCTCACCCAGGGCGCTTCTCTCGGCGGCATTGCTCGACCGGGGTGAACCGATCGATCCGGCGAGCGCCTCAGTCCATATGCGATCCCTCTGCTTACGAACCAGGCGTTCCGGCGTGGCGCCGACAAACGTCGCATCACCCCGCCGGAACGCGAACCGATAGCAGCCCGGATACGCTCCCCCTAGGCGGCGGAGCAGGTGGGCGACGTCGATTTCGTTTTCTAGGCGGGCGACCGACCGGCGGGCCGCGACGATCTTTTCGAACTGTCCCGACGCGATTCCATCGCGAATCGACTCAACCAGTTCGGTCCAGCGGAGTTCCGACACCTGGTCAAGTGGAGCGGCACAGACTGTCGGCGAGTTGGGCGAGTCTATTGCGGGCACTTCCAGCGTGCGGATGATGCCGTCATATTCGTCGAGGAGTTTAGAAAGCGGAGGGTGTGTTGGAGCGGCTGTGTTGACCCCGGCCCCCCGAAGGTCGATTGCGAGAGTGAGTGATGCCCCGCGGCCGTTTCGCTCGTAGGTCCATCGGGGTAGTGTAAACGCGCCGTCCGAAAACGGGCGCCACGGAGTGTCGTCACCCCCGCCGATTGCAAAAGAAAGCCCGCCAAATAGACGGGGAGTTTGTGCGAAGGAATTAGCAAGGCTCACATGATCCGGGTGATTGTGACCCCTGATGGCCGAAAAAATCGTGCTCCCTGATTCGCGGAGCACATCCAGGCGATCGGTGCCCCGGGGCTCGATCGTTGCGGCAAATCCGAGCCCCGCAATCAACGTGTCTGACTGACGGCCGTTTCCTCGGGGCGGGTCCCAGAGAATCGCCGGATCGTCGGGGAGAGTGCCGAGCAGAGACTCGATATCCCCGGCGGGTGCCGGGACGGTCACCAGATGAATGCCGGTCCGGTTCGGCGCGGCGATAAGTTGAGCAAGGGTCTCCTCGAGGTAGGCGCGAAGCGGCGCCGAGGCGTCGGGAGCGGGCTTCGCTGCCGTTCCGGACTCTTCTCTGGCGCCATCTTTCGAGCTCAGCACGCTCACGAAACGCTCCTCTGGAATCATCCCGGGGACCCCTGGATCCGGCGGGTAACGCAATGAGATCAGCGGAGTTGGAGTATATCAAGGGGCAGGGGGTTGGGCAACAGGATGAAGAGGAGGGGAATTGGGGTGGTTTGTCGGTCCGGGTGAACTTGAATTACTCAATTGCAGAAGTATCTTCAGGCGTAATCGCCATGAGCGACTTGCGACATACCAACATGAGAGCGATAGAGGCTGGCCACAAATGGGCGGGGCAGTTCCATGCGTAATCCATTCCACTTTTTCGTCGCTCTTGCCCGCCAACCGATCTGGGTGCCCGTATGGGTCGCGATTCTTGCGATGGCGAACATGGGGAGCCTTTTCTTCTGGCCGGATCCACTCGCCAGATTGATATTCGTTACTTTCATGATCTCCGCCATGGCGATGATGGCACTGTATTCTTATTTTGGCTTCGAGAAGATCCTCGGGCTCGGTCACGTTTTGTGGGTCTTCTTGCTGCCTTATGTTCTCCTCCAGCTTCCGCATGTCGACGGCAGGTTCTTCCAGTACCTCGTGGTTCTCTCAATGTTCCTGACTATTTCACTCGCTTTCGATATCATCGATGTATGGAAGTACTTTCGCGAAAAGCGCGCGTACTGATATTGCTTCTGCTAGCAGGGGCATTCTTCCGGGGATCGGCTGATGCGCAAAATCAACAAGCTGCGCTTCCCCCTTTTCCCCGGGCATTCGTTGACGCGGCGATCGAGCGAACGAACCATCGTGTGATTTATGACGGAAGTTATCGACCCATTCACTATCCAGGTGGGGACGTTCCCGACTCGATCGGCGTCTGCTCCGATGTGGTCATTCGTAGCTACCGCGCTCTCGGCGTGGATCTGCAAAAACTGGTTCACGAAGACATGAACGTCGCGTTTGACGAGTACCCTTCGAAATGGGGTCTACAGAAACCGGATGCCAATATCGACCATCGGCGGGTTCTCAATTTGCAGACGTTCCTTCGGCGCCAGGATGCGGAGTTTCCAGTGACAGACAACCCGGCGGATTATAAGCCGGGTGATCTGGTCACCTGGCTTCTCCCCGGCAATCTTCCCCACATCGGAATCGTGACGGACCGGCGCTTGGGGAACGGTCGCCGGCCGCTCATCGTCCACAATATCGGGCGGGGGACGGTTCTGGAGGACATGCTGTTTTCATATGATGTTACCGGGCACTACCGCTACCGACTGGAACGCGAGGCGACCGACGGCATGATCGCCTATCACCACGCGCCGGTTCACTATCAGCAGACGGACAGGGATCGCTACAAGGAAGACTATATCACCCGCTTCGACTACGACGGCAACTGGCTCCTCCGTGACAACTGGGACAATCTCGACAAAGGTGATCTTTCGGCGTACGTCTATTACTCGGTTGTTGAATCAGAAACTCACTGGTTCATTCTGTATGCGTTCTATCATCCACGAGATTGGGCTGACAAGATCTGGCGGGATGAACATGAAAATGATCTCGAAGGTTTTCTTTCGGTCGTGCGTAAAGATGGAACCCGATTCGGCAGCCTAGAGGGGATGCTTACCGTGTTTCACGAGCACTTCATTCCCTATGCGCCTGCGGCGAGTCGGCTGAAATCAGGACAACGCGAATTCGGCGGCCCCCTCACGTTCGAACAGGTCGGGGCGATTCCCCGCGTAACGACCTGCCAGGAATCGAAAGGGCACGGGTTAAGGGCATTTCCGCCTCTTGACGGCTTCCCCAGTGGCGAAGAGAGTTCATCGCAGAACTTTATCAAGTACTATCCGTCGCTGGACGGAGCCGAAGCGCCGCAATCGGGTCGAGATCGTCATGTGAAATACAAACTGATCGATCTTTTCGAGCAGGGCGAACTCTGGGATCGCCAGCTGTCCGATCTCATGATCCATGGAGATTCCGCAGAGACCTTCTACGATTGGGGCCGGCTCAAAGGGGGGAAGGAGATTCAGGGCCGATGGACCTGGGAACTCTCTGCGAATGCCCCGTGGGGCTGGGATGATGAAGAAGACAAGGAGATCTTCGCGGGTGAAATCGCCCTCGATCCCATTCATGTTGCTGACGTCTGGTTTAATGGCCTGGGCGATTTCAGCCACACGTATTTGCGTAATCAGTATCTGGGGGACCTCGCAGATAAGGGTTTTGACCAATCCAATCTTCCGCGAGGGTGGCCGGATCGACTGGACCTGAAACGAATGCTGACGAAGCTGAGGATCCTCCAATAGGTCGTTGAACCAGAAAGCCTAATTGTGGACGAATCCGTAGACGTGGAGCCCAGGCAGGTTTGGGGTTTATCGTGTTGGTCGTCGCACATGTGCCCCAGACGCTAGTGGCAGTTGCCTACTCCGTCGGTTCGAAAGTGGCGTGGCCTATCGCAAGTTGGCGGACGCCTATCATGCGGTCGGTCAGGTAGACTCCGGCCGTTTCACGCATGCGCACTCCCCCGCTTACGGTAAACGCATCGCTGATCGGGAAGTTGAGGCCCCGGCCGAGCTGGCTGAGGTATGTTTCCACGGCTGGGCCGATGTTGGAGCTGCAGCGCGATGCCACGCAGGTGAGTAATGACTTCAGGCTGGAGGCGAGCTCTTCACTCTCTTCGGGCGCCAGAGCCGCCAGAAGTGCTTCGTTGGACTCTTCCGTAAACCGAAGCCCTCGAACGGAAAGCAAGCCGCTCGGAGGGTCGTATCCCATCGTTCCTGCGAGGTAGACCGTTCCTCTGATCTTCCCGCTGAGAGTCAGGGCGATGGCGATCCGATCTTCACCTCCAAACACTCTCGCCTTGTCTACGTGCAAACCCTCGATGCCGGTCGCGCAGAGCTCTCCGATCGCCTCCTCGATCGACTCGAACGAAAAGCCGCAATCGAAAGCGACCCGCAGTTCTTCGCTGTAGAGCCGCACTTTGGTGTCATGAAGATCGGTCGCATCATGCTCCGGACGGTCTCCGATAAGAAGCCTCGGCGAGACTTCAAAAGCGACTTCGGTAGCAAGCGCGTCCCCCGATAGAACGATCGGCGAAACGAGTGCCCCCGTCGGCCGGAAAGTGAGCCACATGTCGTACGAGCCAATCTCGACCGGCTCCTGCAGCAGTGCCCATGCATCGGCAACGATGGCCGGAAGAACTTCGCTCTTCCTTACGATTTCGGAGAAGAGTTTCAATGCGGGCACCGTAATCTCCTCGTCGACCAGAGGTACGAGCAATCTCGAGAAGTTGATTCCGGTATCTTTCGGCTTACAGCGTCCTCGGTGGACGGTCGGGATCTGAGTAAGCTGAATATCGAGCGACCAATCGTCTCCCCAGGCGAAATCGCATCGGAATCCGATCTCTCCGTTGATCGGATCTGTTTCGCTGCCGCAACCGGCCGTACCGAACGGTTCCCCCCGTGCCTCGAGCCAGTAGAATATCGCCGCGCGAATCTCGATAATGTCGTTTTCGGCCGAAAGCACAAAAGGACCTCGCCATATCCGGTATCGCGCGTCAGCTTCCTTTCCATTCTTCCGGTTGACGTATGGAACAAAGGCATCACCAGTTCCCGCTTCTCGCGGTGACTCCATTTCGAGCCGCGCCACCAGAGTTTCCAGCGAAATTTGGATCGGCACTGTCAGGTAAGAAGAGGGGCACTCAGGCGCCTCCCCGGGAGGGGGAAGAGTCGGAGCGGATACCTTGATCGCCTGCGCGTGGAGACTTCCCGCTGTCAGAAGGAGAAGTGTGAAAGCAGTGAACGACCCGATGCGGACCCGGGGCGACGAACCGGAATGGGGAGTTCGCGACAAACGATGACCTCCTTGTGAAGCGCACAGGATAATCGGCGAGGGACAAAAAAGACAGGGGCCACGCGCTGGTGGCCCCTGTCCAGGATTTCAACCGATCCAGCTGCTATTCGCGGAACAATCCCTTTATGCCACCCCATGAATTCTGTTCGGTGCCGGTCACGGGAGGACACTCGGCGCAGTCGGAAACGATTATGCCGTTGTGGAGAGCACACTCACCGGCGGGAAGGATCGTGCAGATCCAGACGCCGGTGGGGTCCAGGTAACAGCAGAGTTCCTGCCCCGGATCACTGGTCACATCAGGAACTTCCGGCTCGTTGCCGGCCGGGTAGTTGATGATGAAGTCCTGAAAACTGAACTGCCACGTATGATACCAACCGGTGCTCGGAATGATCAGCCGGGGAAGCGTGGTGAACGAGAAGACTCCTACGCCTCCGGGCATCACACCGGGACCGGCGGCGTCGGTGATGTCATACTCCACCGGCAAGCCGGAGCAACAGTCGATGACCCAGGGCGGGGTGGGTGTCGCAATGTCGGCGATATCCGGCACCGGGAACGGAAGGGCCGTTTCAAAGCCGGAAAATCCGTTGGTAGTCCCCGGAATCGGATCGTACGTGTGATTCGTTACCGTGTATACCCACCAATACTTGGTGAAATCGCCTAAAAAGTTGTTATGCACGTCAACTTTGATCGTTACGTCGCCGTAGGCATGGGTGTTGGTGAAGATGATTCCAGCTACCGCAGGATTATTCCCGGGAAAGGCTGTTGCGTTGTTCTGCTGGAGAAGCGGGGGGTACTCTTCAGCACCGGAGATCGAGATCGATGCTATGGAGACTAGGAAAACGACTAGAGAAACTAATGTTGCCCGAGAGCAAGACGGCATGGGGAGCCTCCTCTGCTTGGGTTTTGGATGGGATGGGCCGACTGGAGCCGAATTCGTCCTGACTCATTCCGAAAGCACACTAACATGGAATCTAGTAGAAGTCACTAGAATTCGAACATAAACGGATTCAGTGTATTACATTACTGCTTAATCTTCTTTAAGGAGACGCGGGAAGTCAGCCGCGAGCTTCCGTTTATCTTACCAGTACGATCTTGCGTATCGCATTCTCAGCATCCACCTGCAGCCTGTAGAAGTACACTCCGCTTGCGACTTCTATTCCCGACTCATCCGTACCATCCCATATTGCGGATCCGCGCCCGGCCGAGTAGGGTCCGTCAATCAAGGTTTTCACACCTGCCCCCCGCACATCATGAATCACAAGTCGCAAGAGAGGCACATCCTCCTGAAGCACGAATCCGATGGTCGTCTGAGGATTGAACGGATTGGGCCGGGCCTGCTCCAGAACAAACCTGGCTGCGACGTTCGGGGAGGGGAGGCTGGTCGGGGCAAGGACCGAGAAGGGCGCGTCGGAGCGATCGTAATAATCGGTTGCCGAATTGTCCATGCGAACGCGGATCTTCACCGTGTTCGACGCCAGGGATGTCGGAATTGTCCACAGGTACGTCGTCACACATGGGCCGGCAGAGCAGAGTCCGCCCCCACCGTTCGAGCAAGTGGGTGGAATATTCAGTTGGATCGCGGTCCATGGACCGGAAGAATTCCCGCATGAAGAGTTCGTTGTGCTGTCTGCCGTTGTGTACCAGATATCCCAGTTCTGGAGGTTATGATTGATACCGATAGCCCATTCGATCGTCACTACATCGCCGGCTGTGAAAGTTTCGCCGCCGTTAGGCTGGAGGATGATGTTGTGGGCCGGAGCTGTCTGCGGAATGAGCAAGGTACCCAGGAGGGAGATCAGTGCGATGGACTGTCTGTTCATGGATGACGTCCTTTTTTGAATATCAGATTATGTGATTGGCCTCGGCGCTGCTTCGCGTAGAACCGCCCTGTGAAAGACAGATCCTCAACTGAATCTAATGCAAAACGGTCGACGCGGCCAGATCATGGGGAATTTAGGCAGGTTTCCGGACACGTGAGCCACCTGCCGGGGAGGAGGAGAAGAAGCTAAACGCGGGAACAGTCAAAGTAGGAGGTAAGCTCCTGGTCGCCGAAGTAGATGCCGCTTCGACCAAGCTGGCGCCAGCCGATCCTGCGATCGGGCAGGATCTGAAGCATGCAGGGTAGTATCTCGCTTTTCGTCAGGGCAATTCCAAGTGAGCGGGCGATAGCAAGTTCGTTGTCGGCGACAAACGGAAAACGAAAACCCGTTCGTTCACGAATGGAGTTCAGTTCTTCGGGTGTTCCCGGAGCGAGCACCAGAAACGTGACGCCGCACGATTCCAGTTCCGGAAGGCGCTCCCGGATTCGGACGAGCTGTCTCTGGCAAACAGAGCACCAGGGCGCCTTCAGTGTGACCACGACGAGATTGTGGTTGCCGGCAAGTGCCCCTACGTCGATCATCCGGCCGTCGATATCGGTCACGAAGTCCGGGAACAATATCTTGTCGTCCGACATCGAGCCGCGCCGGGATTGCAAGGGCGGCTCCACCGGGCTCACAGCCGGCGGAGCAAGAAGAACGAGAAGACCGACCAGCAGCAGGAAAACGCCGTTCCGGTTCGGCTTGAGATTCATTTGACAAGTTCTCCCTGTGAGCAGAAGTCAGTTCCGGTTAATGCGTTCCAGTTCCGCCTTGGCAGATGTGTATTCAATGTAGCCTGTTATTTCCGTGGCGACACATTTCTCGAAGTACTCTTTCGCCTTTGCCGTGTCCGCCGGGGTTCTGTTCATTCCGAGCAGGTGCGCTATTCCAAGGTAGTAGTACGCTTCGCATTGCTTTTGCACTTTTCCCTCAGGGAGTGTGTCATTCGCCGCTTCCCACACCGTTTCCTCCCCGACCTCCCCGGCGTAGAAACGGATGACAGGGATAATCCACTCATCCCCTTCGAGGCGTTTTGCGAACTCACCGATACGCGCATGCGCTGCACCAGCATTCCCGGCCCGGTAACGACCTATGAAGTAATGGAGATGCGAGAATTTATCGTCAGGATTCAGTTCGAGGGCCCTTTCCAGTTCTAAATCTGAATCCTCGAATCGACCCATGTCCACGTAAAATAGACCTAAGGCGAAGTGGTAGTCAGCATCCTCCGGGTCAATCTCGATGGCCTTTTGAATCGTTGCAATCGCCTCCTCTATCCGACCTTGGAGTTGATACACAAGGCCCAGATTATTAAGGGGGCTCGTCCAATCCGGCTTGAGTTCGAGCGCTCTTTCAAACTCTGCCAGTGCAGCTTCGTATCTCTCCTGTCCATAATAGATCAACCCCATTTCGTTGTGTGGCGAGGCCAGGGTAGTATCAACTTGAGCCGCCTCCTCGAACTTGGCAAGGGCCTCCTCGTAACGTAGCTGCAACTTGTAGGATTTGGCGAAGCAGACATAATTCCAGGCACGATCCGGGTTCAGTTCGATTGCCTTCTCATACTCTCTTTCGGCATCGCTGTACATCTTCTGCTCTTCATAAACATGGCCGAGTTCGTGATGAGGCCACGAATCTTTTGAATCAAGATCCATCGCTCTTTCAAACTCTTTCGTGGCTCGCGCGTAATCTCCACGCTCCCTGAGCAGACGTCCCAACCCGCTATGTGGCTTGGTCCATTCCGGGTCGATCTCGATCGCTCTTTCATATTCCCGAATGGCTCCATCACTGTCGTCCAGTTGATAGTGAAGCAGATGGGCCAGATTATCATGGGGCTTGGCCCACTCCGGATCGAGTTCGATCGATCTTCGGTAGTGTCGCTCCGCTTTCTCCCACTTCTTCAGATCTTCCAATATCCGTCCCTGCGCGCGCACGCTCTCCCGCGAGGGGGGGGCGATTCTTCGAAGCAAGACAAGAGCTTTTTCCGGATCTTTCTCTCTGTAGAAGCTTCCCGCCACCAGCAGAGCCAGATCTCCCATTTCCTCCGCCTTTGCTTTTCGCACGCTCAATTGGTCGGGTTCGTCGAGACGTATTTCGAGAGCGTCGGGCGATTCATCCTCTCGAGACGAGACAGGCTTTGTCATGGTAATGTAGGGCTGTATGTCCACCTCGCCACGAAGGACAAGAACTTCACCCCAGATCACGGCCGTTGCGCCAAGCCTCTCCCCGAGTGAGTGAGCGGCCGCATGGGAGCGTGGAATCTCAGAAATCTCCTTCCCTAGAATTGTCACGTTTTCCTCTCTTCCCAATTCTTCAAATACTTCACGCTCCACCAGGGTCTGCATCACTTTGCCCTCTTCCATCGCCTCCGTGTTCGCTCCCCAGAATGGTGCGATTGCCACCACGAAAGCCTCGTCCTCATCGCCTGCGGAAACAGGTATCCCCTCGCCGGGAGGCGCAAACCGCTTGACGGCAAAATAGCCTCCCGCAGCGAGAAGGACGGCGACTAGAAAGAGAAAGCCTCCTCGGACAAACCGGGGGCGTGACGCGTGCCGGCGCTGTGATCCCGATCGTGGGTCCGGCCGCGCCAGAAGACCTTCCGAATCGTGCTCGGACTTCAACCCTTTCAACTCGATACGCACATCAGCCGCGGTCTGGTAACGATCTTTCGGGTTCTTGGAGAGACAGCGCTTTACAATCCTGCCAAAGTGACGGGGGAGGTTGTCGTTCAGTTCGGTAACCGGCGGAGGCATGTCCCTCAGGATGGAAGAGATGAGCGAGGCACTCGTATCACCCTGAAAGGGCCGCTTACCGGTCGCCATCTCGTACAGGATAATGCCGAGAGAGAAAATATCACTGCGAGGATCAACCGGTTTCCCTTCGGCCTGTTCCGGGGACATGTAGGCGACCGTTCCCACGATATGCCCCTCCGCTGTGACAGGCTCAGTCATTTGCAGGCTCATGGCAGGTGCGGCAGGCTCTTCCATGAGTTTGGCTAGACCGAAGTCCAGGACCTTCACCCGGCCCTCGCTTGTGACCATGATATTGCCCGGCTTGAGGTCCCGGTGCATGATCCCCTGCCGGTGGGCGGTGTTTACCGCATCGAGTACCTGGGAGGCGATTTTGAAGATCTGATCGAGTGGCAGTCCGTTCTTCCGAATGGAATGGGTCAGTGTCTTCCCTTCAACCAGCTCCATTGTAAGGAAGTGAAGTCCGTCGGACTCTTCGACCGAATGGATCACCACGATATTCGGATGGGAGAGGGCAGCGATGGACTTCGCCTCACGCTCGAACCGCGCCAGCCTTTCCGGATCCGCCGCGAAGGCTTCGGGCAGGACCTTGACCGCGACCTCCCGCTCCAGTCGCGTGTCATAGGCGCGATACACTTCGCCCATCCCACCGGCGCCTATCTTTTCGAGAATCTTATAATGGGAAAGTGCTTGGCCTGATTTCAGAGGCATGGCCCATCCGATCATTTTACCGGGAGGATCGAATTACGGGGCTCACAGTATTTTACAGGCCCCTTATTGACCTGAAGAGTAACATATCCCGCCCCCGTATTCCGGGGACACAAAACGGAACTCTCTCGAAGTCCTCCCGGTCTGTTACAAGCGCAGACTGTAAGAGATGCCGACCAGGAGGGCGGCCTCGTTGAAGTGGATCAGTTCTCCCCTGCTGTGGATGTACTTCCCCTCGGCGTAGATCCCGATCTTCCAGAATGCTTTGGTGCGGATTCCGGCGATGGCCTGGAACATGGCGGCCTTCTCGCCCTGAGGAATGCGAAGCCGGCCCATGCCGCCCCCCAGGTAGAGATCGGTCGGACGTCCCTCGGCCAGCCGTATCACGTAGAAGACGGCGCCCATTAGAATGTCGCGTATCTCATAAGATTGAGTCGGGTCGGGGCTCTTTGTGTAATACTCGTGCCCGATTGAAACGGCCAGCGGTCGTCCGCTGTGCTTGATGTCCAGACAGACTTGACCGCCGCCAAGCTTTCCGTCGGGGGCGCGGTCATCGCGAAATCCGCCCTGCCCGATCCGTAAAGTCAGCTCAGTCGCTCCCGCGCCCGCGGTGAAACCGAGTATGGCAACCACGGCGAGATACTTCCTCATGTGCCTAGCATACCAGAGACGCGGTCAGGCGCGGCGCCGGTGGAAGGCGACGGGAGTTTCTGCTATACTCTAATATACGTTCCCCCCTGCAGCCGTATCTGGCGTAATAGACGGCGATATGGCACGATCCCGGCTGGTGTCGAACGCGCATCATCATCTCGCCCTTCAGCGACTCCGTCCCCCGCGGGAATCTGCGCCGGCCTGTTTCCGCCTGCCGGATCAAAAACCTACTAAGACGAAGGGAGTCCCGGATGTCGCTCAAGCTTCGTTTCACCGTTCTGCTACTGCTCTGTCTGGCGCCGCATGCTTACGGTGCCACCTACCTGACAGCCTCGATCGATGAGTCACAGGTAGTACCGCCGACCGGATCGGCCGGTACCGGATCGGGATCGTTCATCCTCGATCCGGTGGCGAACACTCTCTCCTATGAGATCACTTTTTCCGGGCTCGGTTCCGCCGAGACCCTGGCCCATATTCATGGCCCCGCAAATGTCGGATCGAATGGCGCCGTCCTCTTCGACCTCGGCACCGGCACTCCCAAAGTAGGTGTCTGGAATTTCCCGCAATTCATGGAGGCGAATATCCTCGCCGGTTTGACATACGTGAACATCCACACTACAGGCTTTCCCGGAGGTGAGATCCGCGGGCAGATTCTGGTGAACGCCGCGGCTATCGAATTGACGGCTACTCTTGACGGCGTGCAGCCGGTCCCCCCGACGGGATCGTCGGCAACCGGGTCCGGCACGTTCTTCCTCGACCAGGCGGCGAACACGCTTGCGTTTCGAATCGACTACAGTGGCTTAGGTACGCCGGAACCGGTGGGCCACATTCATGGCCCCGCGGCCATTGGCTCGATCGGCGGTATTCTCTTCGGCCTCGCTCCTATTACAGGCAGCCCCAAAATCGGCGTCTGGAGTTTCTCTGAAGCCGAAGAGGCAGATATTCTCGCCGGGCTGACCTACGTGAATCTGCATACTTCCGCTTTCCCCGGAGGCGAAATTCGCGGGCAGATCCTCGATCTTGCTTCGGTCTCGGTCGACGGCCCGGAGGGGGGGATTATTCCGGCAACATTTGCATTGCATGCGAACAGACCGAACCCGTTCAATCCGACAACACGAATCCGATTTGATCTGGCCGAACCAGGCCAGGTCGTGCTTTCCGTTTATGATATCGTCGGCCGCCTGGTTACAGTTCTCGAGAGCGGGTTCCGGGACGCCGGTTCGTTTACCGGAACCTGGGACGGCAAGGATTCCCGGGGGAACGATGTTTCGTCCGGAACTTACATCGCGCACATGCGGAGCGGCCGGTTCGAGGAGACTCGCCAGATGACCCTTGTTCGATAAGAGCCTGAGGGGGGGCTCCAGGCGGGGTGCCCCCCTTGGCCTTGCCTGCCGTGGTACCGCTGTCCGGACTCTGGCCGGCGTTATCCTGTTCGCGGCTCTCTGGTACGGCTGCGGCGACTCGACAGATCCGGTGGAAGTGTTCACGCTTTCCGTCGCCCCATCGGACACGACGGTTGCCGCCGCCGCCGGATCAATCGAGGTTCGCGTCAAATCGAACACCGCATGGACAGTAAGCCACCAATCCGACTGGTTCACCGTTGTCCCTGCCGAAGGGGATGGTGATCAGATGCTCGTAGTCTCGTTCGCGGAGAACGAAGCTCCCGATGAGCGGGCGGATACAATTACAGTCAGTGCCGGAGACCTCTCTGAAGAAATTCGCGTCGCGCAAACGGGAGCGACCATTCTGGTGATCGCCCCGACCGACACGACCGTCGCTGCCGCCGGTTCTCTATCGGTCAGTATCACTTCCAATACAAACTGGACGATCAGCAGTCTCGCCGGCATTCTCTCCCTCAACGAGAGCGAGGGGAGCGGTGACGGGACCGTCATGGCAGCGTGGGGGATAAACCCGAGCGAGGCACCAAGAGTGGACACGGTTCGAGTGACAGCGGGCGATCTGACTCGAGAGATGACGTTCACCCAGGCAGGAGGAGCTTTGTCTTCGGACTCGATCTCTCTTTCTGCAACGAGGGATAACACAATTTTCGAGGAATCGACGCCAGAGAATTCGATCAGCAATGGTTCCGGTCAGTTTCTTTTTTCAGGCCGAACCAAGTTAGTACAGGTGCGCCGGTGCCTGCTCGCCTTCGAACTGGAGGGTAAGGTCCCGGCGGGATCTAGGATCCTGAGTGCGACGCTTACTCTGCACATGTCTCGTACCATCGTCGGGTCGGAATCATTCGGCCTTCATCGTCTTCTTAGCGACTGGGGAGAGGGGGATTCGGACGCCGGCGGAAACGAGGGCCGGGGGATTGCTGCAGAATCCTCGGATGCGACATGGGATCACTCCTTCTTCAATACCACAACATGGCTGACCCCAGGCGGGGACTTCGAGCCGGTGGCGAGCGGGGTAACTGCCGTCGGAGGATCGGGGTCATACAGCTGGTCCGATTCCCTCATGGCTGTTGATCTCCAGAGCTGGGTCGACGACCCGGACAGCAACTTCGGCTGGCTACTCTCAGGGAACGAAACGAGAACAACGGCGAAGCGATTCGATTCACGGGAGAATCCGAACGCCGCCAATCGGCCGGTTCTGATGATCGAGTTTCGGGTGCCTGGACCGTAAAGGGGCTGATAAGTGACCATTCGTGAAAGGCTGATCCGCGAACTGAGCAGGAGTAGTGGTGTTTCGACAGAATCTTCTACTTACTATGTCACGCCGGAAACACCGCTCCCTCAGATAGCGGGTGAGATTGTCCTCTTCAAGATCGCTGGTCCCATATGGCCGCGGAAGCCCCCAGAGAATCGCAGGGAGCGCATCGCTTCGCGCATTCTCGCCAGGTTACAGAAGAAGCGCGACCGGATCAGAGCTGCCAGGATGGAGAGAGAGCGTGCGATCTGGCATGAGGACCATCTGGAAGAGGAAAAAAGAATCCGTTATCGCATGAGCGCACACGATATTCGCTATCCACATGAGGAATGCTCCTACATGGTCTCTGGGTGGGATATTGGGGACATGGAAGGCGCTCCCGATAACATTCCGTGCGCCTGCTTCTCTGTGGCCGAAATTTCACATCTGCAGCAATTGGGCCGCGTCGCTGCCCGGGCCAGCCGGGTTCTGGCACAGGACCCGAGGGCAGGGCACTTTCTACAAGTCATTCCCATGAATGCGGAATTCCGAGAGAAGACGTGGAGCCCTGGGCCGACAAGACCAGTGTCAGAATTCAACTTTGACCACCTCGATGGGATGGCCAGACTCATCAACGTGTATCGCCACCCGTTCTCAGATAGAGTGGAGCAGGAGTACGATACAAAGAAGGCCACCTTTCCCGATTCAAGAGTATTCGAGAGTTCCACTGGACTACGACTTCCGGATCGAACCGGAGTTTCCTTGCGATTTGATGTTCTCTTATACTGAATCTGACCGAGGCTTCGCCGCTTTCCGCCATTTCAAGGACGGCTTTCACGGTCCTGGGAGTTGATGAGACGACTCTCTTGTGAGCAGAACGACGGCTTCCATGTGTGATGTCTCGGGGAACATGTCGAACCCCCTTGCTTTCGCTGGCCTGTATCCGCCTCTCTGCAGGGTCGCGATGTCCCGCCCCAGTGTGGCCATGTCGCACGATACATAAAGTATGTTTGTGTGGGGCGCGCCGGCCATCGCACCTGCCAGAGGACCGGCACCGGGCCGCGGCGGATCGAGCACGACGAGGTCAGCTCCCTTACCGATCGATTTGTAAACTTTCAGCGCATCTCCGACGTGAATGGTTACTCCTTTTAAGTTTCGTGACGCAATATTCATCCGGGCATAGCGGCAGGCGTCCCCATCCAGTTCGACCGTCGCCAGTTTTGTAACGACCGGGGCGAGCATGACAGTCAGATTTCCCGCGCCCGCGTACAGCTCCATCGCCCGCCCGGCATTCAATCCCGCAGCCCACTCCCCTACGGTTTGTGACAGCTGATGATTGATGTAAGTATTCGCCTGGCTGAAGCTGCCGGCGGGATAGACGAGCGGCTTTCCATCACCACCATCAACCGTGACAGTTCCGTCACCAGAAAGAACGCTCTTCAGCCCGTCCCAATGAACGACCACCCCTGAAAAGAGATCCGGCAACGCAGCTTCGACCGCACTGTAAAACCGAACCGGCAGGCGTTTGTCGGTCGTAAAAGAGACGACCGGCCCGTTATGACCAAGGGCTACTCTCACTTCCATAGGTTGATCCACCGTGGTTTGCAGAAGGCGTCGTAATTGTGACAGACATTTGTTTATGGCAGGTTCGAGCACAGGGCAGTTGCTGATATCCACCAGCTCACGGCTCCCCGATTGAGCAAAGCCGAGAATGCCGTTCCGGTCTGCGGTTGGCTGGTAGTGCAATCGCGCGACGCACCGGTATTCCAGTTCACTCGGTGACCGGGTAACTTCAACAGGAATATCTCCCACAGCCTTCTGCAGAAAACCGGTTTTGGTTCGCAATTGTTCGTCGTAGGAGAGATGAAGCCATTGACACCCTCCGCAGATACCGGCAAGAGTGCAGGGAGATTCCCGGCGTGAGGTGCCCGGCTCCTCCACGGAAACAATTTCAGCGCGTACCATGTTACGGTTCTCTCGAACGACCTTCACTTTCAGCAGATCGCCCGGCGCGGCATGGGGCACAAAGCAGACCTTCCCCTCTATCCTGCCGACCCCGTCACCTCCGGTTGCCAAGGATTCGATTCGGACGTTCGTCTCTTTGGTGCCTGACATGCTTGTTTCCTTCTTCATTTCATATATCCAAGAGCGCGAAGGGCTTCCTCCTGCTCCGGCGTTATTGAAATCGTATGCTTTTCCGCCTTCTCCATGCTTACCTGAAACGTGTCGAGCAATTCCCGCAAATCTCGTAACGCCTCGCCGGCGGTCCCGTCGCGTTTCGTTCCGGTTTCGCCCGTAATCCCCGCTTCGGCGCGGAGATTCACCAGCTCGCTCGAGTCGCCGTCTAAATCGTACAGCTCTTCACCACTGCTGCTTCGAATCAGCTTCCATTTCCCCAGGCGCACCATTCGCATGTACTGCTCCCGGCCATCTTCCGCCTCCGCGAACAGAGGCTGGTCGGGAGCGGCTCCGGTCGTAGGAAGAGGTTTCAGTGTGGTGAGTGTATCGGTGCCGGGGAACCCCGCCGCCGCCAGAATCGTGGGGAGGATCTGCATGGTTTGCACGGCGCCCCGTACGTGTCTACGGGACTGCAAACCGGCGGGCGGGCGAATCAGGAGGGGAACGCCGATGCATTCCTCGTAAAGATGAGAGTGCGCTGCCAGGTTGTGCTCGCCGAAGTACTCCCCATGGTCGGCCACGAAAAGAATCAACGTGTTATCGAAAAGGCCGGCATCTTCGATTCTTTGGAGCAGCGTTCCGATCCAATGATCCACATGCCGAACTTCCCCGCTATAGAGTTCGTGAAACCGGCGGTAATCATTATCACCGAGAAGAGTGCCGCCAATCGCCATCCCGTTTCGGGTGGAGTCGTACTCCATGTACTCAAACCCATCCACCAGCCCCCGATCGACATCGTCTCCTACCATGAATCGTTCGGGAGCGCAAAACGGTCTGTGAGGATCCATATAATGCAGGAAGAAAAAGAATGGGCGCCCATCCCGGTCGAGCTGTTCCATAAGGGCAGCGGCGTTCATCGTTGTCCTGTCGGCGAGAGAGTAGGAGCGGCTTACTCTGTGGAAGAAGAGCTTGATCGGGAAGGGACTTGTCGTTTCAAAGTGCGGTTTCCAGAATCGCGAAGTGATCTCCAGAAACAGGCCGAAGGGGAATGCCTGCCGGGCATCCATGTAGAAGTCGAAACCCTGATTGAAACCGAAATCACGCCCCAGCACGCTGTTGGAGACGACCCCTACCGTGCGATATCCGTGAGCGGAGAGAATTTCCGCCACGGTGATCTCCTGCTCCGGCAGGCGAACCGACCGCGACGTGAGGCCATGTTCCGAAGGGTACCGCGAGGTGAACATGCTCGCCACGGAAGGTCCGGTCCAGGGTGCGACGCTGATCGCATCGTCGTAAACGATGCTTGATTCCGCGAGTTTCGCCAGGTTGGGTGTGCTTCCGGAGTTACCCTTGAAGTCGACGTAGTCACGACGGAGCGTGTCCACCATGAGAAGAAGTATGTTCGGCGGCTGCCGCTCAGATTGCGCTGATCCGGATTCCTCCATCTCCGGGGCGGTTTTCTTCAGGTCGAGGGGCTGATGGAAATGTGCATTGATCGATGCCCCGAACGCAACAACGGGGATTGCCACGAGGAGTCCCCGAGCAGCGGTCGGGCTCGCCGCACGGAGGGCGCGGCCGACCGCGAAGAGCACGATCACGAGGAGGGCGAGGGCGGCGAGCACGAGCGGTCCCTGCCGGGAACCGCCAATAGTGATCCGGTCAGACCAGAGTCCGAACCAGAGGATGAAGAAACCGATCGCCTGCAGTGTGGCGAGAAGAGCGCGGTCGAATCCGGTAGAGAGCCATGTCCTGGCGAAAAGACGTCCCGCGAGGCCGATCGCCGCGGACGTCGCCGCATAGATCACCACCGATCCGGCCACCTCCCCGGCAAGGGCGATCCCATGATCGCCGGGAAGAATTTCACACACTCTCAGATGGAGGGAGAGCACGAGAAACCGGAGAACTACCCCGGACCAGGCTCCCCATAGGAGAGACGATTTAAAGAATTCCTTCATCACACAGCGAGATTACCGGATGAGGACCAGCTTGCCTACGACGTCCTTTCCTCCCGCGGTGATCTGATAAAGATACGTCCCGGAGGGCGCTTCTCGACCCTCGGTATCTCGACCGTTCCATGTCTGGGATCGCCATCCGGGTGATTCATTCCCTTCGTGCAGAACCCGAATGAGCCGGCCGCGCACGTCAAAGACGCGCACCCGGCTCGGACCTGAGTGAGGAAGGTCGTAGCGGATCTCGACATTGGGGTTGAAGGGATTAGGCCAGGCCAGATGACGGATCGAGGCTTCGGGGACGACGCTTGAACCATCAGCAACACTTGTCGGCTGGGGCTGGAGAGCAGTGAGCGTCCGGTAGACACCGGGAAAATCCATGACTTCGTGTGAGTAGACCACGACACCCGAGTCGGGGTCGACGATGGTGTATCCCGCCGGCTGGCCGCTCCCCGTACCGATCACGTAGAGAAAATCGTCGGGACCGTCAGCGATATCCGCCGGGTCTGCCGGCACAGGCAGAGTTACGAAGTCGAATGTGACCAGTTGAGTAGTGATGTTGAAGACATCGATCCTGGTATCGCCGGATGTGTCTCGCAACAGGTAAAGGAGGTTGGTTCCCGTCCGGCTGGTCATCCCGTCGTAGTTGCCGGTTGGCGGGTTCAAATCAAGCGAGGAAAAACTGGCGCCTGTCGCATCGAACGAGGCGAGCGTTCCTCCGTTATCCAAAACGTAGAGCAGGCCGTCGCTCCCATCGACGATCGCGACCGGAGTGTTGGCGTCGGCGACACCGAAGCTGGACACCACGATCGGGACGGTGGGGTCATGAACGTCGACCTGGGTAACGCCCGAGGTGTTGCGAACCACAAAGATTTCCGCATGACCCGGCAGGTTCGTGGCGTCGATGTTGCTGCCGGTCAGGTTGGCCAGGAGAGTCGTTTCCACAGTCCGTGCCACCGGGTCTATCCTTGCGAAGCCGCCATCACGGCCGCTGCAATAGATCATGCCATCCGAATGATCGGTGACGCCGCGCGGATTGCTCACGTTGGAATCGAGAATAAACTGCCCGGGCAATGGCATATCCAGATCAGTGTCATAGCTGTCGATAAAGGTGGACCCCGAAGTGGGATCCCGGGCCAGATAGAGGCTGACGTCCGGGTTGAATGGCAGAATGGCCGCCGAAGTTGCGGCCACCGTGGAGGTCAACGGGATATCCTGCAGGCTGGGAAACTCGCCGTAATCTCCGCTGCCGAAGACAGTGGTATCGCTGATATCCCCCACCAGGATCCCGGCCACCGCCACGGCCGTGCCGGGCGGGGTGACGTCCACGGCGAGTACATCGAAACTGAGGTCCGGATCGAAGGCGTTACCATAATCAATAATGATTCGGAAATCATCGACTCCGAGCTTCACGTTCAGGCCGAAGGCGAGAGTGTTGGCATCGATGATGCCGATAAATTCGGAACTGGCTCCGCCTCCGGATTCGAACCCCCGGTCAGTTGCGGAATACGTATCAGGGTCGATCGCGACGGCGAACAGAGAGTCGGACTCGGTGTAGATGCCGTCATCGGACTGGCCACCCAGGTCCGTCCCGTCGGTGATTACCCCAAGGATCGTGACCGACGGGGGCAGGATAACCAGCCCGGAGAACGAGTCGGCGGGTCCGGCACCGTTCTGCACATATAGCCGGAAATACAGGGATTGCACGTAAGTGTGGGTGCCGCCGGTGATTCCATAGGCACTCAGGTCGATCCCCGTAGCTCCGTAGAACTTTTCCCGCACGATGACCAGATCGGAATCCGGAAGGGGGGTAACGGCGGTCAGGCCGGTGTCCACGTAGGGATCGACCGCGAGGACGGACGGTACCGGTATCAGAAATTGAATCGCGGAACATACGAAAAATAGAGACAGTAAACGATGGCGCATGAGTTTCGCTCCGGGAAGAGGTTTGTTTGGTAAAGTCGATGCAGCCCATGGTTGCTAAAGCCATACTACCACAATGCTTAGAGGCTTTCAACCCCTGTCGGTGGTTCAGCTCGCCTGGTTCGTTTGTGTGGAACGTTTCGGTGAACTAGTCGTCTCTGATTGTGGGGAATTTGATCGTCGCTCCGGCGGGGATCGTGACGTGGTCAACGTGTCCTGTTGCGAGCGGGTCATCGAGAACGCAATGAAGGTGGGTTTTCGAATCCATGTGGACGAAGACGCCCTGATCGTTGGCGGAGTAGAATCCGATGATTGTTGCCGATGCCCGATCGCGCTTCGCCTGAACCGATGCCGCCAGATGATCATTGTGAGAAGTCCCCGCGGCATGCAATCGACTCCCGTCAATCACATGCCACCGCAGTTCCTCGAACTCTCCCTCCAGAAGAAACGGAATTCGATCGCCGAGATTCATACCGGCCGAGACCGAGAGCTTCTCAATCTCCTCGTCGAGATTATCAAATGGGATCGGGTGATTGATGGTCGCACGGCTCCACTCGGGGACAGTGGTGACTACGAGTAGCGACGCACCTGCATCTGTATTCGATGAGGTGTCGGTTCGTGGGTTTTTCGGACCGTCAGGGTAAGAGAGAAACGCCCGGCCGGCGATGATCGTAATCTCACCGGCAAGTTCTGAAAGAGCACCCACTCCATAGAGATCCGGGTTGGGGAGCAGCGTATCGAGTGCGACCATCGCTCCAATCTGTCCCTCGTGGAACATCGCACGCAAAGCGCCAAAGACCTGAACCTCACGGTCCCATGAGCCTGAGCCTTCGGCGAGCTTTTCGAGAGCTACGGACTCCTCTGAATCCAATGAACGTGTGTAGTGCGATTGATGCCGGCAACCGCTTGTCAATAGAGCCACCAGGGAGAGAATTGTTACGATACGCATGTCTTTCGCTCCCGACCGCTCTATGTTCAGGCTCACTACGATTTGTACAGAGTGCGGCCCTGCGGGTCAATCGCGAAAATGGCCGGCAGCCCGAATTCAAAATCAATGGACTTCTGGCATACACTAAATAAATCCTTTATGCTCAGTTTGATTGTGGCTCAACGGGCCACTGGTTCCCTCGAACCGGGAGACGAGTAGATGGACCAGGGTCGCCTCGCCCGCATCAGTGAAATAATTTTCAAAGCAGCTGATCTGCAGGACGACCGCCTCGCTTCCTATCTCGATGAAAGATGCGCGGGGGACGCCGCTCTCCGCGCCGATGTAGAGGCGATGCTCCGCGAGCGTCATAGAGACCCCCACACGATCAAGACCTCCGGCGCGGACCCACTATCGGACGACGACATCCCGACAATAACCGCCGAACAGGCCGAGCGCGACGACAAGCGGATCGGTCCCTATCGCCTCATCGAAGCAATCGGCGAGGGGGGCATGGGCGTTGTCTACCGCGCGGAGCAGACCAGGCCGATCAAGCGGCGGGTGGCGCTTAAGCTGGTCAAGCTCGGCATGGACACGCGGGAGGTGCTCGCCCGTTTTGACTCCGAGCGACAGGCCCTTGCCCTGATGGATCATCCGAATATCGCCAAAGTGCTTGACGCGGGCGCGACGGAGCAGGGCCGGCCGTTCTTTGTCATGGAGTACGTGCAGGGAGAGCCGATCACCGACTATTGCGACCGGAATTCCCTCGGCCTGCGCGATCGTCTCGAACTCTTCAGCCACGTCTGCCAGGCCGTGCAGCACGCTCATCAGAAGGGGATCATTCATCGCGATCTGAAGCCTTCCAATATCCTCGTGGCAACGGCGGACGACCAGCCGATTCCGAAGGTGATCGATTTCGGCATCGCGAAAGCGACAGGCGCGGCGCTGACCGAGCAGACGCTTTTTACCGAACAGGGCCAGCTCATCGGAACGCCGGAGTATATGAGCCCCGAGCAGGCATCGATGGGTGGTCTTGACATCGATACGCGGTCGGATATCTATGGGCTTGGTATCATTCTCTATGAGCTTCTCTCCGGCATGCTTCCTTTCGAATCGAAAGACCTCCGAAAAGTAGGACTCGCCGGGATTCAGAGAGTCATCCAGGAGGAAAAGCCGCCGCGGTTAAGCACGATCATTACGCGGCTCGGCGACCGTGCAGCTCAGGTGGCGGAGGCGCGGCGAACCGACCCGCAAAAACTTCAGCGCCGTCTCAAAGGTGACCTCGACTCGATCGTGCAGAAGGCGTTGGAAAAAGACAGGACCCGTCGCTACCAGAGCGCCGCCGCTTTCGGCGGTGACCTCGCGCGTTACCTGGTGAACCAGCCGATCCTCGCGCGGCCTCCGAGCACGGTTTATCAGCTCAGAAAAGTGGTGCAGCGAAACAAACTGGCTTTTGGGTTTGCTGTTTCCGTGGTCGTACTCCTTGTTGGGTTCGGAGCATGGATGAGCGTCCTCTATGCGCGGGCCGTCCATGCTGAGAGGCTTGCCGCGAAGGAGGGGGAGACGGCGAAGCAGGTTTCGGAGTTCATGACGGGTCTGTTCGAAGTTTCCGATCCGGGAGTGGCGCGTGGAAACGCGATTACCGCGCGGGAGATTCTCGACGATGGAGCGGCGCGCATTGCAATGGAGTTGGCCGACCAGCCGGAAGTCCAGGCGGAGATGATGGGTACAATGGGGGGCACGTACATGAATCTCGGACTGTACGACGAAGCAAGGCCCCTGCTGGAAGAAGCGCTCGAAATGAAAGAAGCGCTTTATGGTGAAAACGATCCGAACGTGGTGCTGAATCTCAAACTACTCGGAAACCTGTTCTATCAGACCGGAGAGCCGATGGCGGCAATGCCGCTTTTCGGGCGGGCGCTTGCGATTCTCGAGGAGGAACTCGGACCGGATGATCCTCAGGTGGCGGAAGCGCTGCACGGTCTGGGCGCCCTCCACTGGAGTCTGGGAGAACCGGCAAAGGCGGAGGCTCTTCTCTCCCGTGGAATGCAGATCACAGAAAGCTCGAGCGATCCGGATGAGCTGAGGATTGCGGAATACTCGGACGCCATGGGTGTCTTCTTCGGTTCGCAGGGGAGATTGGAGGAGGCTGAGCCCCTGTTTGAGCGTGCCCTCGAAATTCGCCGGCGCCTCCTCGATCCCGATGCCCCCCTTCTTGCACTGAGCTTGAATAACATGGGTATGTTCCTGAAAGTGCAGGAACGATACGAAGAGGCGGAGGAGGTTTTTCTCCAATCGCTCGCGATTCGCGAGAAAATTCTCGACGAGATGCACCCCGATATCGCCGTCACGTTGAACAACATCGGACTCGCCCTGACCGGTCAGGGACGATACGCCGACGCCGAGGCTGTTCAGCGCCGGGCCCTCATGATTCAGGAAGAGTCGCTTGGTCCGGACCATCCGTCCATAGCCCTGAGCCTGAACAACCTTGCATTCATCATGACGAAGGTCGAGCGATATTCTGATGCGGAACCGCTCTACCGGCAGTCGCTCGCGATTTATGAAAAGTCACTCCCCCCAGACCACCCCGAAGTGGTCGCTGTCCGACAGGACCTCGCGATCCTGCTCGAGAAGCAGGGCCGGGCCGAAGAGGCTGCGCCCTATCGCGATACGAACCGGAAACTGAAAAACAGGGCAGAATCCGAGGAGAGATAAGCTCCCGGATTATGTAAGCCTGACTCTCAAAACGATAGTGACTCACCGGTCTATTATTCGACGGAACTCCTCGCGCGACCCAATCGTTTCAGAGAAAGGCGACGTGGGCAGAACAGCCCCCTCCCTCGTAACCAATATAATGGAAAGCAAACAGCGAGGAAGGAGGGAGCAGAGGCCAGCATGTGGGATTCTGAGGTCTATGCTAGAATGGCGCTGTCAATATCTCGGAAACCAGGAAAATGAGAGAAATGACCATAACGCCATGCTGATAAACGGTGGGTCACGCTCCGTGGCAAACAGACTCGGTCGGGTGAGCTTGCGCTTCCAACGGGCATTCTGCCTGACCCTGCTGTTGACGCCCCTGTTCGGCTGTTCCATCACCAAATATTCGGTGGATCATGTGATGGTGCCGCTGCTCGAGAACTCGAGGGAGGCGGCTTTTCTGTCCGATGATACCCGTACTTTCCGTGACGCCGTTCCGTCCAACCTCTTTCTGCTGGAGGGGATGGTCCGGACCGACCCGGATAACGAGGATATCCGGCTGAACGCCGCCATGCTCTACTTCTTTTATGGGTTTGCCTATATGGAGGAGGAAGATCCGGACTACGCCTCGCTCCTCTACAGCAAGGGACTGAACCACGCCTGGACCGCACTGTCTCGATCATGCGAATTGACGATGGATCGGGGGATCTCGTTCAAAGAATTCGAAAAGCTGGTCCCTTCCATGAGCAGGAACGATGTCCCGGCGGCGGTGTGGGCGGCGATCTGCTGGTCACAGTACATCAGTCTGCACCTGGACCAGACTTCGGTCATACGGGACATCTCCAAAGTGCAAGCGCTGCTCGATCGGGCGATCGAACTGGACGGCGCCTTCTTCGAAGGGATGCCATTTGTGTTACAAGGATCCCTTCATGCGTTCAAGCCGAAAATCATGGGGGGCGATGTAGACGCTTCGGCGGCCAATTTCGAGGAAGCCTTCGCTGTCAGCGGAAACACATTTCTCCTCTCCCGGTACTTCTACGCCCGTTACTACTCTTATCGCATGATGGATGTCGATCTGTTCACGGAAACTCTGGAAGGGATCATCAACGCCGAGCCGATTCCGAATGATCCATACAGACTGCTGAACATGATCGCCGCCGAGAAGTCACTCAAACTACTGGAAGAAGTCGATGATCTATTCTAAACATATCCGTCTCTCCGCTCTGATATTGGGGCTGGTGATTACCATGACCGCCTCCGGTTCGGCCGACGCCCGAAAACCGAAGGCGGATTTCATGATCAAGATCGCAACTCTCGCGCCGGAGGGGAGCACGTGGATGAACTCCATGCACGAGATGGACGACGAGGTCCGCGCTCGCACTGAAAATCGCGTGGGGTTCAAGTTCTATCCCGGCGGTGTGCAGGGAGATGAGAAGGATGTCTTGCGGAAGATTCGAAACGGCCAGCTGCACGGCGGCGGCTTTACCGGATACGGTCTCGGTTCGGTCGCTTCGGAAGTGCGCGTATTGGAAATGCCGTTCATGTATCGGAATCATGATGAACTCGACTTTGTGCGCGGCAAGATTGACGATCAGCTGCAGCAGGCTTTCGATGACGGGGGCTACCTGAATCTCGGCTGGGTGGATGCGGGCTTTATTTACGTCTTCAGCAAGCAGCCCATCACCACACCGGAGGAGCTATCCGCCTCCCGCATGTGGGTGTGGGCGGGTGACCCGTTGGCGGAGCTCTTCTTCAAGGCTTTCGACATTTCCCCTATTCCGCTGGCGGCTCCGGACGTACTGACATCATTGCAGACCGGCGTGATCAACTCAGCCTATAACTCGCCATTGGGGTGTATTGCGCTCCAGTGGTTCACCCGCGTTTCCTACATGACCGATATCCCAATTACGCACGGCATGGGAGCGCTCCTCATTTCGAAGAAGGGGTTACGGAAAGTATCCCCGGCTGACCTGGCAATCCTTAAGGAAGTAGCGGCGCCGATTCTGCGTGACCTGACCGAACAGACACGAGTGCAGAACAGGGAAGCGATTGTGGAGATGAAGAAGGAAGAAGTGCAGGTGATCGAGCTGAGCGAAAAAGTTCGAGAGCAGTTTTTCGAAACGGGGCGGGGTGCATGGGATGACGGCGTCGGCAAGATTTACAGCGCCGAACTGTTACAACAGGTCAAAACATTGCTGGCCGAATACCGGGCCGCTCATTAGAAGTGAACTTGAACGAAGGTAACACTATCTACTACCTGTTCGGTGTGGCCCTGATCGCCCTCGCCGGCGGCCGCGCCATTCTGATTCGCCGCAACATGCTGAACGGTTTGTTCAACGCCCTCGGTTGGCTGGAAGTCATCTTTCTCGGATTGCTCCTCGGCACGCTCATCGCGCTCGGTGGATTGCAGATCGTACTCCGGAACTTCTTTCATGGCGGCGTCCTCTGGGCTGATCCGCTCATGCGTCACATCGTGCTTTGGCTCGGCTGCCTGGGTGCGGCCCTCGCGACGAGCAGCGCCCGCCACATCAATATCGATATCTTCTCCCGTATGTTGCCCGATGGAGTGAAGCCCTTACAACGATCCCTTGTTTACGGGGCGACCGCCCTCGCCACTTTCATGCTGGGCATTGCTGCTCTTCGGCTCGTGGTGGACGAGCGATTGTACGGCGATCTGGCATTCGGTTCAGTACCGGTCTGGACGCTGCAACTCGTATTGCCTGTCGCTTTTTTCATGATCAGTTACCGAAGTGTGGTGAACCTTTTCATCGGACTGGAACCGGAAACACTGGAAGAAGGCCTGGAGATGACCGAGCTGTGATAATCGGGCTCATCATTGTTCTGATCGCGCTCGCACTCTTCGGCATGCCCCTCTTTACCGTGCTCGGGACGATCGCGCTCGTCCTCTTCTGGCAGGCGGATATCGACATCTCATCGGTCGCCGTTTCCATGTATACGCTCGCCGGTTCGCCGATCCTGGTAGCGATTCCACTATTCACGTTTGCGGGCTATCTGTTCGCGTACAGCAAAGCGCCCGGGCGATTGGTCAATCTTTCGCGGGCGCTCTTTCCCGGCGGTCTCGCCGTGGTTGCTCTCGCCACATGCGCGATCTTTACCGCGTTTACCGGGGCGAGCGGCGTGACGATCATCGCCATGGGGGGACTGCTCTTACCGGCACTCACGATGGATGGTTACAACCGTCGTTTCAATCTCGGTCTCCTGACTGCCGGCGGGAGTCTGGGGCTTCTCTTTCCGCCGAGCCTGCCGCTCATTCTATACGGGTATGTCGCTTCGGTGAGTATAGACGAGCTCTTTCTTGCGGGGTTGCTCCCCGGTCTCTTTCTGGTTCTGGTCCTTTCGGCTTACGGCATCAGGGTGGGGCGGAAGGATGGAGTGGTCCGTCAAAAAGTGTCGGCCGGGGCGGCGATCAAGGCTCTTCGTGGAGCCGCCTGGGAAGCGCCGTTACCGATTTTCATTCTCGGCGGAATTTACAGTGGAATCATCACGGTGATGGAGGCAGCGGCGCTGACGGCGGGATATGTTCTGATCGTCGAGGTCTTCATCTACAAGGACATCAAGCTACGGCAGATTCCCCACATCGTGGGGGAGAGCATGACACTCGTAGGCGGGATCCTGATCATTCTCGCTTCGGCGCTGGGGCTCACCAATTTCCTGGTCGATGCCGAAGTGCCCATGCTGCTGCTCGAATGGATGCAGCAGTACGTTCACAACAAGTATACCTTCCTGCTCTTGCTTAATATCTTTCTCCTGCTGGTCGGTTGTCTGATGGATATTTTCTCCGCTCTGATAGTGGTGGTGCCGCTGATCGTACCGGTGGCACTCGGCTTCGGTGTTCATCCGGTCCATCTCGGAATCATCTTCCTGACGAATCTGGAAATCGGATACATCACGCCGCCGGTCGGCCTCAATCTATTCATATCATCTTATCGATTCAAGGAACCGGTCGTCTCATTGTATCTGGCAAGCCTGCCGTTTTTACTGCTTCTGCTCGGCGCGTTAATGGTCATCACCTACATTCCGGCGATCAGCCTGTTTTTGGTGAATCTGGTCGGGTGAGGCGCCGCTCTTCTTCTACTAAGGCGAAAAAATATTCTTGATAGGACAGTCCCCTTCTCAAGAATCAAAGCGACACAAAGCGGAATACAGGCGCGGCACAGTTCAGGAGTTGTGATACGATAGACGGGAAACCTAAAACGTTCCCCCTCTTACCCGGTATACCAACATGTCACTTGATTCGGCGCCTACTCTTCCGAGCATGCCGTGATCGGCGAGAAACTTTCCGATCGCTATGAACTGAAATCGGAACTCGGTCGTGGTGGGATGGGCGTTGTCTATTGCGCCAACGATCTGTCACTGAACCGAGAAGTCGCGGTGAAGCTCATACCTCCCGCACTCCTCTCCCCGGAAGCGGAACAGAGATTCCTCACAGAAGCTAAGGTCGTGGGACAGATGGATCATCCATCGATTGTTCCCATTTACGATCTGGGACATCACGGAGACTCTCTCTTTTATGTGATGCCGGTCGTCAGCGGGCGAAGCCTTCGACATATATTGCAGTCGGATACGCTGACGCTGGGCGAGGTGCTGGACCTGGGGATCCAGATCGCTTCCGCGCTCGACTATTCCCATTCCCGAAATATTCTGCACCGCGATATCAAGCCGGAAAATATCATGATCACGCGGAGTGATGGCGAAGGGATCCGGGCGCGGCTAATGGACTTTGGTCTGGCCCAGGATACGAACGCCACACGGATGACCAGGTCAGGAGTTCTCATGGGAACCATGGCGTATGTCAGCCCTGAGTTGGTACAGGGGCAGCCATGTGACTACCGCGTCGATATCTATGCACTTGGTACAGTTCTTTATGAGTGCCTGACGAGCAAAACGCCGTTCTCGGGTGAAATTCAATCCATACTTTATCGCATCGCCCATGAGCTCCCCCAGTCTCCTCGGGAGATGGGAGCGGATATTGACGAATCACTCGATCAAATCCTCATGTCCTGCCTCGAAAAAGACCCGAAGCAGCGTCCCCAGTCCGGTTCTGAGCTGGCGTCGAGCCTCCGGAAATATCGAACCCGGTTGCGGGATAGCGAAATCAACAAGTCGATTCTGACGACACGAGTCATCACGGCTCCGGGCCCGGCCGCTTCACCGTTCGTCGGACGAAAAGCGATCATGGCTGAGCTTCAGCGACGCCTCAATTCGGCGATCGGCGGGGAGTGTCAATTCGTGACGATCGGCGGTGAGCCCGGTTCCGGGAAGACCCGCGTGGCGGATCATCTGGAAGAGCTTGCACGGGCGCGGAGCATTCGCGTGTTGCACGGCCGCCTGGTTGAACAGGACGGCGCATTTCCCTATCACGGTTTCTGTGAAGCGATTCAGGAGTATTTTCGGGAGAAAGAGTCCGCGAGTTCGTCGAGCGAGATTCCCGATTTTTCCGATCTCGCTCCCCAGCTGACCACTCTGTTTCCGATGCTGAGCGAGATGGAGCAGTTCCGAGCCGCTTCAAGCGGTTCCATTTCAGTCGATGCAGCCAGTGTGTCCGGCGCGACCGGCGCAACGGATCAGACTCAGGTATTCGAGCTGCTCGCCAAAGTGCTTGCCCGGATGGCGGGGGGCAAACCTCTTCTGCTGATTCTCGAAGACCTTCACGGTGCCGAAGGATCGATTGATGCACTCCAATACATCATCAGAAGATTGGGACCGACTCCCACGATGATAATCGGCACTTATCGCACCACGGAAATGGTCAAGCGGGGGCCGCTCGATCGAATGATCGAAGGATTCGAAGGGGACCGGAGGATCGCTTCCATCAAGCTCGAGGCTTTCGCGCCCGACGAGCACAGTCAGTTTCTGCAGACATTGATCGGTGGTCCCGGCGTGGGGGAGAAGCTCACGAAGCAACTCTACGATGCGGCCGAGGGAAATCCATTTTTTACAAAAGAACTTGTCCGGTCATTGCTCGACTCCGGCGGGATCGCTCCCGATGACACGGGATCCTGGGAACTTTCGGGAGATCATGACATTTCATCCGGCGATCTTCCGGCGACGATTCAGCAGGTTATCGAGAAGCGGGTGAGCACTCTGCCTGAGAATCAGCGGCGCGTTCTGTCGATCGCATCAGTCATTGGAAGAACGTTTGAGTTCGATGATCTGGAGGCACTTGCCTCAGATGAAGATGATCTCGATGACGCGGTCGATAAACTCGTTTCGATCGGCATTATCGAGGAAGACGCCCGCTCCCGAGGCGACCGCCTGACATTCAGCAGCGGTGTGTTGCATGATGTTCTCTACGCCGATCTGTCACGCCGGAAACGGCGGGGTCTCCATCGGAAGTATGCCGCCCGCCTGGAAAAGAGAAACGCCGGCCGGCTCGAAAACGTCTATCCCGAACTTGTTTACCACTACTCCGAAGGTGACGTTCCCGAGAAGACCGTGTCTTACGGACTGGAGCTTGCCCGAAAGTCACTAGAAACCTTCAGCCAGGACGAGGCCGTTCGAACCGCAAAAACAGTTCTCGATTTTCTTGACGATGAGTGGGAAGGCGATCCGAATGTGGAGGGGGATGTTCGCCTTATTCTGTCCCGCGCAGAAAGAATGGCAGGAAATCTCGATGCGGCAATTCAGCAGGCGGAGCGTGCGGTTAATAAGTATCGCGAGAACCAGGAGAAAGAGAAGCTGATCGATGCGCTTCTGGTGGCGGCTCAATGTAACTGGCAGGCGAGACGAACGGAGAATGCCGAAGCCCATATCGAGCAGGGAATCGAAGAGGCGCGTGCCCATGAAAAGAAAGATGCTCTGCGGGAATTGCTCATCCTTGCCGGCACCATCGCGAATCTTCGAGGGAATCACGAGAGCGCCAACCTGATGCAGGAGGAGATCGAAAAGCTCGATTCAACCGGACGCCGGGATACGATTGCCGAAGAGATTCCGAAAGGCGGACATCTGGTAGTGGGGATGAGCTCGACAGTAAAAGCAACCGACCCCGCCCTCATGGCGTTTGACCAGGAGGCTGAAATACTGGCCAACAGTTACCAGACACTTCTCCATGCTGACGATCAGGGAACACTGCAGCCCCTTCTCTGCGAGAAGTGGGAAGTGTTCGAGGGGGGCAAGAAAATCGTATTCTCCCTTCGTCGTGATGTCCACTTTCACGACGGCCATCACATGAAGGCGGAGGACATCAAGCGAGCCTTCGAAGAGGCGATTCGCTTCAGGCGGGACGATCCGGCAGCCGCGTTTACAGCGATCAAAGGTATGCAGGCTCTATACGACGGGGAAGCGGATTCACTGGAAGGAATCCAGCTGGAGTCGGACTACGTTCTCTCGATCGAACTGAAAGAGGCTCTTCCTATTTATCCCGTTCTCCTCACTGCGAGCGCGACCGCAATCGTGCGTCGCGTGCCGAAAGAGAATGGAGACGGAACCGATCTCTATGGTACAGGACCATTTCTTTTCAGAGCGCATGACGGTGAGAAGGTTCGATTGGAACGAAATGATAAGTACTGGCAACAGGATTCATCCAATGTGAATCAGTTGACATTCATGCTCGGCATGAGCGCGAAGGATCGGAAATCACAACTGGAGACCGGGGCGATCGACATTGCGCGAGATCTGACAGAAGGGGATCTCGAGGCGATTCAGCGGGACCCCCGCTTTCGTGGTCGGATTGTGGAAGCGCTCGGCCGAAATACTTTTTTTGCGTTCTTCAATTGCATCAGCGGTCCTGTGGCGAGACACAAAGCGCTGCGGGAGGCGCTCGCGCGAGTGGTGAATACACGGGATCTCGTCTGGCGGGCGATCGGCCGCTATGGTCAGCCGGCCATGGGGCTGATTCCACCCGGCCTTCTCGGTCACGACGCAGGCAGGCGCCGAACCACGATGAGCATGGATGACGCCCGAGATCAGATAGCGAGCCTGAATCTTCCGTCTCCGATCGAATTGAAGGTCAGCATTTCCCCGATGGCACAGGATACGCACAAGCAGTTGATTCACGGCCTGTTTGCCACCTGGAGAGAGTTGGGCGTGGAACCGACAATCGTGACACCTACCGAGACCGCGGCTGAGGCGGCGGAGGTGACAGCGGGGAGTGTCGACGTATTACTCGGCGGATGGGTGGTCGACTTCGTTGATCCGGATGATATCGCCTATGGCCTGCTGAACTCAAAGTCCGGTCACTATCGCCGATTCTATAGCTCGGAAATCCTTGACGAATTGCTCACAAAAGCCCGTACCGAGAGCCGGCTCGAAATACGCGAGTCCACCTACAGACAGTTTGAATCGTTCCTCGAAGACGAAACGATCATTCTGCCCCTTCATCATGATATCAAGTACCGGATCTCCGGTCCGAAGGTCAGGGGGCTTCGTCTGGGAACCAACTATCCCTATGTCAATTATGAGTCCGTCGGAAAAGCGGAGAGGGATGCGACGCCGGCCGCTCATGTGAGCGCGGTCAGTCGAGGGACTATTCGTCTCGGCATTGTCGGTGATGGCCGCCGCCTGGATCCCGCCCGCGTTATCTTTGTTGACGACGGAGAATTGTGTTCCGGCATATTCGATACGCTGATGAGGGCCACACAGGATGCCGGCATCACACCAAGCCTCGCTGAAAAAGCAAGAATGATGGATGGTGGCAAACGGTTTGCCTTCCGGCTGCGGGACAATGTGGAATTCCACGACGGCCGGCGGTTGACAGCACGGGATGTTCGTTCGACATTCGAGCGCCTCATGAGGGACAAGGAGAGCGACAATCAGTGGGTCCTCTCCATGATTGTCGGCGCGCGCGATTTCATTCTGGGAGAGTCCGATGACCTCAAGGGATTTCGCATTCTCTCGACTCGGGAGTTCGAGATCGACCTGGAAGAGCCGTGCCCGTTCTTCCTGGCCCTTCTGACGAACGCCGCCACATCAATCGTCCCAGAAGGAATTGAATTCGAATCTGCCAGGACCTGGAGAGAGGGGCTCGTCGGGACCGGTGCGTTTCGAGTAATCCGGTACGACCCCGCTGTCGCTTTGGAGCTGGAACGAAATCCCGGATACTGGCGGAAGGGCTTCCCGAAGAGTGAAAAGCTCGTCTTTGAATTCAATACTCCAGTGGACGAATTGGAAAGCCGTTTCCGAGAGGGTCGAAGCAGCCTGGGGTATTCATTTCCTCATCAAAGCCTGATCGCATTGCGCCGGGATGCCGAACTGGGACGGGGCTACAGGGAAGCACCAAGTATCGGCGTTAATTTCGTCGCATTCAACAACAAGACAGGTGTCTTCTCGTCAGTCGAGCTTCGCCGGAAAGTTGCACGGGCAATCCACGAATCGATCAGAAAGACAGCGGACGAATCCATTGTGGTCGCCAAGGGTATATTCGGGCCGGGTCTTCTGGGACACGCTCCTTCGTCAATGCAGAATTGGTCATCCCTGGTTCCCCGGTCGGAAGAGCCGATCGATCCGGACGGTGACCGGAGGACGCTTCGCGTGCTTTCCAATCCCGGTTTCCGCAAAAACCATCCACAACTTTTCGATCTGGGTTCGGAGGTGCTGACAGAGCTCGGATTCGATCTCGAGATCATCGGTAATACGAATGAAGAGTACGAACGGGCACATGATACGGGCGAAACAGACATGCTGGTCGGTGGCTGGTACGCGGACTTTCCCGACGCGCATTCAATTATCCAGGGCCTGCTCGATTCCCGGGTCGGTATTTGTCGAACACTTTGTACGGCTCCTGGATTACAGGACTTGATCGATCGGGCGCAGTTCGAAACAGATACCGCTACCCGGGAATTGCTCTATCGTCAGATCGAGGAATTGATCGCTCGCGAGGCGCTGATGGTACCGCTCTACCACGAACAGATGTACCGTATCGGCCGTCCCGAACTCGAAGGCCTCACCGTCTCGTTCACGAGCCCCTTTGTCGACTACGCGAACCTCCGCATCCGCCGCTAATCCGGGGACACAATACGTAACTCTACTGCCCCTTCGCCAGCTCACTCCGCACAAACGCACCGAAATCAGTCGCCCCATAATCCCAATCTGTAAGCATGCGAGGATCCCAGACGGCTGAGAAGACCCAGGCGGTCCATGAAAAATTGTGGGAATTCATGAACGCGATTACCGCCGGCCCATACTCACCCGGCTCACCAAAGTCGAGTTCGTCGTAGAGTCCGGTGACATCCCAGCCCCATTCGCCGACGAATATCGGTAATGTGCGTGACGGTTCTCCGATCGCCTCCTCCCACGATTTGAAATCTGGTGTAAAGGGATACACGTGGACGTCGTAGGCGATATAGTCCCGTTCGATCGGATGGGCGACCGCGAGTGACAGGTCGTACGACCAGTGCAATCCGCCGACCAGAATCGCCGTTCCCGAATCATTTGCCCGTATGACGTCGATCGCCGTCTCGGCGTCCGCTTTCCATGCGAGCCAGTCCGCTGCAGTGGTTGTGTCGGGCGAGTTCAGATTCACCTGTTCATTGAAGAGCCCGTAAGCCGCGATGTGATCATCATCGGCGAACTCGATCGATGTCAGTCGCCAGAATTCCAGAAATTCCGCAGTGCTCGTCGTCGTCACCGCCTCTTCGAAGCGGCCCTGGTGCAGCATTCCGATCCCATGAAAATCGAGAATCACATAGAGGCCGAGCTCGGCAGACCAGTCGACCACCTGGCGCATCACTCCCATGGACTGCGCGATATCTTCTCGCCAGAATTCAGGGTGGATCGGGATGCGCACGATCTCCGCTCCCCACGTCCGCGCCTCTTCGTAGTAAGAACGGGAATACGGCCCGACCTCTTCAGGAAGACCCCAGGTCGCCTGCGCGATCGGGTCGACCATGTTCATGCCCCTCAGGCGAGTAGGAACACCGTTTATTTCGGTACCCGACGTTGTGAAACGGACCTCACCGGGAAAACTTTCCGGGATGGAGGTCGTGTCGGGGTCGGTGCTTGTGTCCGCCGGGTTTGCAGGGGAGTCGCTCCCGCCGCATCCTATGGCGGAGAGCATGGCGAGCAGGATCGCCAGGATAATTGGAATGCGCTTCATTGTCCCTGTATCGGACTGATGGGGAGGGTGCTTGAGGTGGGTGAGCCGCTCTCCCTCTCGCTACCACTACAATGGAAAGCGAACAGGTGTCTTCGGTGGCCGGTCGGGGGCTGACTCCTCCAGCTATTCTGGGGACACAATACTTAATTCCATGGTGCCAGCCCCAAACCTATTCCGTATTGTGTCCCCAGAATAGCGGCAGATTATGTAAACCTGACTCCCCCGTTGGGAGTGATATCCGGGCTGAGTGGAATCCGCGTAGCTGGGGGGCACAGGTCTGTCTGTCAGAAAATCTATACAGTTTTTCTGACCAGATTTCGGCCCTGAATCATGATATTTGCTTCTTTTGCAATGTCTTAGCGGATTCGGAGGAAGGGGAGAGGGCTTGAGGGAGGTCGGTCGGCCACCCCCCTCGCTACCAATACAATGGAAAGCGAACAGCTGGAGCCTCCAGGGGGGCAGAGGCCCGGCCCCACCCCGCGCCCTCGCCCCCCCCCCAAAAAAAACACCTTGACCTTGTAGTAAACTACGGGGTTTAATCTACATACATAGCAAAGGAGGTCGCCATGAGCAGCTTGACTATCGGGCAGGTCGCGAAGCTTGCCGAAATCGGTACGGAGACGATTCGTTTCTATGAGAGAGAAAATCTGATTCCCGCTCCCCCGAGGCGTCCGTCGGGGTATCGCTCATACGAGCCGGAAGTGGTGGATCGGATTCAGTTCATTCGAAGAGCCAAGGACCTCGGCTTCTCCCTTCGTGAGATTGCCGAGCTTCTGTCGCTCCGCGTCGACAGTGAAGCAGCCTGCGGCGAGGTGATGGAGCGGGCGACGTCGAAGATCGAAGACATTCAGGGGAAAATAAAAACATTGTCCCGCATGAAACGGGTCCTTACGAAACTTGTCGCCTCGTGCGGGGCGAATGAAGTGACGGATTGTTGCCCCATTCTCGATTCCCTCGAAGGGAGATGATTATCATGAAACTGGAAATTCTCTATTTTGGTGGTTGCCCGCATTATCAGCCGGCTCTCGACGCAGTCCACCAGGTCATCTCGGATCTCAGGCTCGACGTGGAAGTCGAATCAGTCGAAGTCCCCACCCAGGAAGAGGCCACTCGTCTCCGCTTTCTCGGCTCGCCGACCATCCGCGTCAATGGGGTGGACATCGAACCGGACACAACCGGGCGAAAAGATTTCGGAATGAGTTGCAGGTTGTATGGTGATACCGGAACTCCTTCGGCCGAGCTGATTGCCGCGGCCCTTACCCAGGGAGATGCAAGATGAACGGTTCCTCGCGCTTTTCGGGATTCATCGCATCGGCCGGTTCCATTCTTTCAGCTGCGGCTTCGTCCGCCTGTTGCTGGCTTCCTGCCGTGCTTATCGGAACCGGCATGTCCGCCGCTGGCCTGACTCTCTTTCTCGGGAAGTATCACCTCATTTTCATCGGTGTCGCGGTCATCTTTCTCGCCGCCGGCTTCTATCTCGAGTACAGGCGTCGACCCTCGTGCGAATCAGACACCAGCTGCGCAGTTGGAATATCCAAAATGGCGCGGTTCAACCGAATCACATTGTGGGTATCGACAGCGGTGGTGATCGCCTTTGCTTTCTTCCCGACTCATATCGGCGCCCTGATCAGTGGAACCGGTTGGGCGGGAACGAGCGCGCCGGCATGCAGCGTGGAGTCCGCTGAAGGGTGTGCGCCGGCCGAGGGCTGCGCCTCGGATGCTGCTGCTGCCTGCGGTAGTGGCAATGCCGGCGGGGCGAGTGCGGGCGCCGGATGTTGTGCCCCCGCAAGTGGAACACAAAAGACGACCACCGAACAAGCCGGCTTTACACAGGGTGGCCCATTCTCACGCGATGACCCGACACTTCCGGTGATGGACCGGTTCAATGTTGATGTGACCAAGCATCGGATCGTCGTGCTACTCTCTCCCACATGCGGCGGTTGCGTGTACGCCGCCGAAGCATAGCTGAAAGAGACAATCGAAACCTATTCAAGCGACGACTTCAGTCTGATTATTGTCTGGGAGAAGATGCTCGGGTCGGATTCCGAGAGCAGTGCCTGGGAGATGTCCCGACTGTTTGATGATCCCCGGGTGCATCAGTACTGGGATGCGAAGCGCTCGAGCGGGGAAGCATACTCGGTGGGAGTGTTCCCGAACTGGCTGAGCGACATGGCGTCGTCCATGCCCGCGGATCATCAGATGGGTTCACTCTGTCGCAGCATGTCCGGCCGGGATTCCAGACAGTCACCGATGTGGGACTTTGCCGCTTTCTATCCGGCCGGTGTCCGGTGGGGCGATTCTCCCCCGGAAGCAGCAGGGTGGAGCAAGCAGGTAGCCTATTACGGCACCCAGCCATCCGGAGAGACCGGAACATTCTGGCGAGACGACTTCACCGACCTCCCGATCGAATCAGACCGGTACGCCAAGATCCAGGAACAGATGAACCGCCTCATGGGAAGTGCGCGGTCGTAAGCCGCGGTATTCTGGGGACACAATACTTAATTCGGTACGGCCCGCACGACGAATCCTTGTAAAATCGCCGAAGAGCCCCTGGCACGGAGGGAGCAAATGGAACGAGAAGTTCTTGCGATTTTTGTGGGGGGAATAATCGGCATTACACTCGGCAGTTTCTCCACTTTCAAGAAGGGCTTTGCCGAGGGCTACGTTCGAAACACCGGCAGAGGATTTATCTGGAAAAAACTTCTTGGCGAAGAGCATGCGATCATTGCAGTTCGAAAAGTGTTTGGTCCACTCGCCCTGGTCATCGGAGTGGCGCTGATAGTTTGGGGACTAGTGGTGCTCGTCGCGGCGTGACGGTGATTCCGACACATTAACCCTCCAAGACTAATCCGGGGACACAATACCTAATTCCGCAGAGCGTCCCTCAACCCCGAATCTATTCCGTATTGTGTCCCCAGAATTCGATTGAGAACAGTCACTATTTCCAGATTATGTAAACCTGACTCCCATTCTGGGAGTGATTTCCTGTCTAAATATAATCTTGAACACGCCGCAGGACCTCCCCCCCTGGAGGTTGCCGGGTTACTGGGCTTGAAGCGACGTGTCAGGCAATCAACATCACTCCGCCCACGCCCGAACCCAGGTACCCCGCGCAAAATGTTATCATGGCTCCGCCGCTGGTCCCAGGCGATCGCGAGATCAAGCCCAACTCCGCCGAAAAGCGGAGGAGGAAAAAATGTCCCGCCTCATGGTTACCGATCTGACTCACTTTCTGAACGAAGCAGGCAGCGTCGCAGAGCTTACAGCACGAGCAAAACCGTTGGTCGCCTACCTTGGCTCGATCGTCAGGGGAACGACCGAAAGCGCTTCCGGGCACCTGCCGGACGGGGCTGTGCGTTGCCGCAGGCGCCCCGGGCGAAAGCGATGTCCGGGTAAACTGGAGGCACGAATTGAACCGAAGACCGCGGAGATCCATTGGCGCTGTCCGGTTTGCTGGGATGGTGGGACGATCGACCACTGGGAGGGCACCCCCTGGGACGGCCGAACAGCTGTCGCCGAGTGGATCGGTGGCCACTTTACCGCGCCATTCTTCATTACTGAAGGGACGCCTTATCGGCCGGACGTTCTGTTCTGGATCGAAATGCCGGAGATGGTCATCCTGGCGACAAATATCATTGGACCAGAGGATCAGGATTTCTCGGACGCCGGGTACCTGAGGCAGACCATGCTGAATCCGGCGGTCGGCCCGCCGAGACGACCGGCGCGCCTGCGGGTTGCAGACGAGAATCTGGCGATGGAGCTTAAGGGCGCTTTTCCCGAGATCGAAATCGTCGTAGCTCCGACGCTGGAGTTGGACGAGATATTTGAGCACTTCACGAAAGCTATGTCCAGGTCCGCGGAGCAGCTGGAGGGCTACACCGATGGAGGCCGTATTTCCAGTGACGCATTCGCCGCCCTCTTCCGGGCCGCCGGTATCCTCTACGGCGTCGCTCCGTGGGAAAGGACGCCGGACGACCTGCTTATTCGTGTCGATATTCCGTCCATGGACATCGAAGCCGGGTGTATTTCCATCATCGGCTCTCTCGGCGAGAGTCTCGGGTTCCTGCTCTTCCCCTCTATCGACGGGTGCGAGGCATTCGGACGTGCAGCCAAAGCAGCAGAACCGGGTTCACGCCCCGCCGACCTCGGTACGAGCTTTCTCAGCCTCAGTTTCGAGCGGGGTGCGGACCTGCACCCCGAAATGCGTCGGGAGATCGCCCGCCACGACTGGCCCGTCCGTTCCCCCGATGCCTACCCGGATGTGGATCACCGAGAGCGGGACGGCACCCCCCGGCCTCTGACCGAAAAGGATGTGCGAGTCGTTTCCGCATGTGCGCTCTCTTTGTCGTCATTGTTCGCGAAGCATGGTTACGAATTCGAGAGTGGCCGGTTAGAACCGATTTCTGAGTCGTGGCTCGATGATGATGATCAAGAGGTTCGATTTACCGTGCCCCACAGCGCCGGCCCCCTTTTTGGTCTGCGAGAGCCGCCGCCGCGATATTCCTGGCAGCAGCCTCACAAGAGGAATCGACCGAAGGTCTCCCGGAACGCCCCCTGCCCCTGCGGAAGCGGAAAGAAGTATAAGAAGTGCTGCATGGGTAAATAGAATGCCGGGCGGCCTTGAAGGGATTAGCGAATGAAAGATTGCGTTGTCGGACGCCAGGGCGTACAATTAAACGTACTGTAGGAGGTGCGTTACAATGAAAATTCCCGATATTATTCCTGTGACCGATCTGCGGCAAGGTGCCGCGTCGATTCTCAAAAAGCTCCAGGGCTCGGCTGTTCCGCTGATCATCACTCAACGAGGACGGGCCATTGCGGTAATCCAAAGCGTGGATGCTTACGAAAAATCGGAGCATGAGCGCGAACTGTTGAGAATTCTGGCAATCGGCGAAAAAGAGATCGGCGAGGGTCAGGGACACACCCTGGCTAGTGTCATGAAGGAGGCTGATGCGCTCCTTGGGGACGGGGACTAGTGAAGGTCAGATTCACGCCCTCGGCGCGAGCTCAGTTTCTTGAGGGATTGGAGTATATTCGCCAGGACAACCCGACTGCTGCTCTCCGGTTTCGTGAAAAGGCTGGGAAGGTGTTGCGGCGATTGGAGGAGCATCCGGAATCGGGAAGAGCGATCCCTGAATTCCCGAGACTTCCCCATCGCGAAGTAATTGTCCGACCGTACCGGTTTTTCTATAGAGTCGCCGGGAAATTCGTCTGGATTGTCGCGGTCTGGCATAGCGCGCAATTGCGTCGAGACCTTCGCCGGTCGGCTGAAAACCGCCCTGCGGAACCGACATATTCAGAATCAGGCGCAGCCCCGACGCCCCCGCCTAGGCAATATTGCGGTCGATCCAACGCCAGCCCGACTCTTTGTAGAGGAAAGGGTTCGCGTCATCCTCGAAGGTCTCATAGTTCATGTAGAACCGGATCACGTTCATCCCCATCTCCGCAATCGCGTCGAAATCCGCGGGACCGTGATTTGCGTATAGAACGACTGTATCTTGCTCAGCCGCCCACACGTTGTTGGCGATGCCGATCCCGCGGATCCTGATCTCTGTGTTGGCGGGGCCAACAACAATCTTATCGCCCAAGCTGCGCACGATGTCCTTGGTGTTGCCCGCGTGAGAAGGGAGCGGATGGGCGAGCACGATCGCGACGGGAAGAAAGATCGCGGGACGAACCGATGCGTTCATACAGCGTTGTCCCCCAGGCTATTCTGTCAGGCTTTGGACCTCTTCACGTTGCGGCAACCGTGAGTCACGCTTGATTGTATTATATCTCAACGGATGAGCTGCGACTCGTCTGGTTTCCTTTATTGAGCAACTGCGCCGGAGCGGTTAGAGAAGAAATCCCACAGGCCTTCCGTGTAGGTCCTGCCGGAAGTCAGGAAGCCGCTGTTGTGATCGCCGGAAATCTCGAGGAATCGCTTGGGTTCTGAAGCCATCTCGTAGAGACGGCGTCCCATGTCGAACGGGACGACATCGTCCTGCCTGCTGTGGATGAACAACTTGTCGCAGGTGAGCGTCGAGACCCGGCTCTCCGAGTCGTACCGGATCCTGGATAGAATTCGCACCGGGAGCCACGGATAGACACGGACCCCCATCTCGGTGATCGAGGGGAAACACGATTCGACGACGAGTCCCGCCGGTTCCACGTCCGTCGCGAGCCGTATCGCCACCGAACCGCCTAGCGAGCGCCCGAAGAGAAATATCTCGTCCGGACGGAAACCCTCCTGTCTGACCAGGTATTCCCACGCCGCGCGGCCGTCTTCGTAAGTCTTGGCCTCACCCGGACGCCCCTCGCTCTTTCCGTATCCCCGGTAGTCGAAGATCAGCACCGACAACCCGAGATCCACGAAAATGCCCAACGATTCGATTCGATGTGAAATGTTCCCCGCGTTGCCGTGGAAATAGAGCAGCGCACGTGTAGCGCTGTCTGCCGGGAGGAACCATCCGTGCAAGCGATCGCCGTTTCCGGATTCGATCCCTATTTCCTTGAATTGCAATCCGTGACGATCCGGAGAAGTCACGAGCCGGCGATCCGGGAAGAACACGAGTTTCGATTGATAGAGGAAGGCGAGCGCGCAGAGCAGTAGGTAGGAGGCGAGCAGTATCGCCAGATGGGGAAAGAAGAATCGCACAGAAACCCCCTCGGGTGAGTCACATCCTCAGAAAGATCGCTCGATTGTTGGCTCATCGCTCACCGCAATAGGCGTTTCACTCGGCTCGAACCTGAGTTGTCCGTGCCGGGGACTCATCAAGGATACTATCACAGATGGAGTGGGGAGGGGTCGTGTGGGGATGACGCACACCCAGTGGTCGCTAGGCGGGAGGTAGGCTCCATCACAAGTACGGGTGGAAAGCGGGGTAGTTCGGCCAGACCCGATTGCCGGTGAGGAGGCATTTGCGAAGTTCAGAAGATGGCGAGTAGCAGCAGGATACGTGGGCGGTTCGATAGAGTTTCCCCCGGATTTTGACGTAATTACGTAAGTTACGACGCGGGCATTCGGTCCGGGGCGAGAATTGACCCCAGTGGAGAAAGGAGAGGGCGAATCGTCAGGAAGGCGCGCGAGTTGATCCTGGCAGCCGAGCAACGTTGCGGGTGGGCAGCCTTCCCCTACGGTCGAAATCGAAACACTACGTATGGTACTACGTATTGTTCTCACCGGAACGCGTATCTTCGGGAAATCTCATGGAAGCACTCTCGAGAGTGATCCATAAAGTAATATTCATTTCTCGGCCTTCCAGTGCCAAGGATCGCCGGAAAAACGTACGCTTGGAGAATAAGGAAACGGGCAACCTCCAGAGTAGTCTGGTATATTCAGCTTGTAAAATAAAGAAACACCGGACCAAGGAGACCGCCCATGGCCGGAATACCATAAGCCCCTCTGTTTTGCCGGCAGGAAATCGAAGAGCTGGGCGATCTTTCCCGGCTCCAGCTCTTACTGGAACACCTTCCCGACGAGCGATTGATGAGTGCCCTCGAGCGCCATCGCGGCCAGGGGCGCGATGAATACCCCCTCCGTCCTCTCTGGAACTCGATTCTGGCGGGGATTGTCTTTCAGCATGGCAGCATCGAGAGTCTGCGACGTGAGCTGAAGCGAAACGGTCAGCTCCGCTTCGTGTGCGGGTTCGATTCCGGCAAGGGGAGCCGCGGCGTTCCCCCGAGCTACGTCTACTGCCGCTTTCTGCCCTTGCTGTTTGCCCATGGCGATCTGGTAGGGGCGATGTTCTACGAGCTGACGGCCGCCTCGGCTGTGGAACAGCCTGCGGGGAAAGCGCTGGTCGATATCCGGGACCTTTGGAAAGACGGGGAGAGGGAACGGATTGTCCCCGGCCGTCAGAACGTCGCCTATGACCACCGGGGGAAAGTGTACTGCTACTGCATGGAGGCGGGCGGCCGGCAGGAGATGGCGTACGGGGGGGGCGAGAAAGACCGGAACTGCCTGAAATACCGCTGTCCGGCCCGGCACTATGGAATGAAATGTTCCAGCATCGGTTCGTGCGACGTCGGCCACTCGCTGCGGATCAAAGCTGTGCGTGCCTCCCATAAACGACCCCACCGGAAGCGGGACGTGATCCCTGGGGCGCTGGTGGCAACCCCCTTTTCGCCCGGTGACCGAGAGGAGCAGCCGAGTCGTTGTGGTACCATGGAAACAGGCGGGTACCTCGATCACTGTAAGTTCAGGCGGAGCGGGCGTACTTGTTTAGAGGAACACATGAAATTGTTGAGCTTTGACATCGAGATTTCGGATGACTTCGAGCTCGGCCCGCACGAGGAGATGGAAGAGTATGCGCCGTTTCATATTTCGGTTGCGGCAACGGCTATCCATGACGGGGATGAGCGAATTTGGTATTCCGACGGTGAAGATGGTCATCCGGCGCTCAGCATGACGCAGCAAAGGGCACATGAACTGCTTGAGTATCTCGGCGAGATGCAGCAGGCGGGATATATGGTCTCCGCCTGGAACGGTTTGAGCTTCGATCTGAAATGGATCGGCCATCAGGCCGGAGACATGGCGCTCGCCGCGCGAATCGCTCTCAAGAGTTACGATCCCATGTTCCAGTTCTTCAACCTGGCCGGCTTTCCCGTCGGCCTGGCAAAAGTGGCGCAGGCGATGGGGATCACGCAAGAAAAGCTGATGGCGAGCGCGGACGCACCGACAGAATGGCGCGCAGGCAACTTCCAGAGAGTGATGGATTATTGTCTGGGTGATTGCCAGATGACCAACCTCGTCATTCTCGCCATACAAAAGGCCCGCGAAACCCGTTGGGTAACGGGCAAGGGAACGATCAGTTCCAAGCCGATGCCCCGCCTGAAGACAGTCGAAGAAGTGATCCAGGATCCCGAGCCCAGCCAGTCCTGGATGGACAGACCGATGCCTAAGAGGAAGTTTTACGGCTGGGTGAAGGAAGCGACGGAAATGCAAGAATGAGCGAAGAGCCTATCGGTGAAATCGTACTCTATCAGACCGCGGATGGCCGGACCCGAGTGGAGTGTCGATTTGCCGATGAGACGATCTGGATGAGCCAGGCGCTGATTGCCGAGTTGTTTCAAAAGGACGTACGCACGATTAACGAGCATTTGCTGAACATATACAAAGAAGGCGAACTACCATCGGATTCAGTTATCCGGAAATTCCGGATAACTGCCGGGGACGGAAAGAAGTACGACACAATGCACTACAACCTCGACGCCATCCTGGCCGTCGGCTACCGCGTCCGCTCCCCCCGGGGCACACAATTCCGTATCTGGGCGACTGAGCGGCTGCGCGAGTACCTGGTGAAGGGCTTCACCATGGACGACGAGCGGCTGAAGAACCCCCCGGTCGCCGGGTCCGGCGTGCCCGACTATTTTGACGAGCTGCTGGAGCGGATCCGCGACATTCGCGCCAGCGAGAAGCGCATGTACCTGCGAGTACGCGAAATCTTCGCTCTCGCCGCCGACTACGATTCAAAACAGCCCAATGTGCCGGTGTTCTTCCAGGCTATCCAGAACAAGCTTCACTTTGCAGCGACCGGTAAGACCGCGGCTGAACTGATCGCCGGCCGTGCAGACAAGAGCCGTCCCAATATGGGGCTCACCACCTGGAAGGGTGATGTGGTCCGAAAGGGTGATGTCACGGTCGCAAAGAACTACCTGAACCAGGAGGAGATCAGCGGGCTGAACCGCATTGTGACGATGTGGCTGGACTTCGCCGAGGATCAGGCCCGTCGACGAAAGCAGGTCTTCCTGAATGACTGGGCGGCCAGGCTGGACGAGTTTCTGGCATTCAACGAGCGAGACGTACTCGCTGACAAGGGCAAGATCAGCAAAGAAGAAGCCGACAAACTGGCCGAGGCGAAGTACGAGGCTTTTGCGGCTCGCCGCCGCGCCCTGCTGGAAGCGGAAGCCGAGCGGGCGCAGCAGAGAGACCTGGAAGATGCCGCCAAGGCTCTGCCTGAGACTGATCTGCCGGATCGCGATCGAACGAGCAAGCGATAGCTCCCATTGGGGCAACGCGGCTAGAATAGAACTCATGAAAAAGAAGAGGGCGCCGAAGTTCAAATCCGAAGATGAGGGGCGGAAATTCTGGTCACTGCCGACTCCACCGAGTATGTCGATTGGGATAGTGCCGGGCGGAACATCCTGCCCAATCTTAAGCTGGCGCAAAAGACATTCTCCCTCGGGCTCCCGGCGATGATGCTGGCCCCATGATAAGGACATGAAACCCCCTTTCCCTATCCACCAGATTATGTAAACCTGACTATCAATTTGATAGTGACTCGCCGGTCAACTATTCACTATGGCTCGACTGGGAGCTCCCGGAAGAGCTTCCCGGCACTGAAACTCCCCCAAGGCGATCGTCCGCCGAAGATCGGTGGGGCCTGCCTGGGTGGTTGGAGGTTTCGATGGGAATGCACCGGTCGGCGCGTTTGTCGGCGTACCGGTTAGCGACCCAGTCGGCGACCCAGTGACCAACCGACAAGAAACAGTCACCCCGGAAGTCGACCCGGAAGTCACCCCGGAAGACCGGAAGCAGGCTTGTCATATCAAAAAACTCCGGGACGCGTGAATGAATACCCATTCAGGCGGTCGATTCCGCTGCAGGCGGCCTCCCATGCTCCCCTGGGGCGCGAAAATGGCTACCTTTTAATCAGCCGCTATCCAAGCTTACAATCAGCCGAACAAAATTCTTGCAATCAGCCGGATCTGGACTTACAATCAGCCGATGAAAGAGAAGACACTCTATACCCGTCTCGCAGAGTCTCGACTGGTCGAAGCCCTGGTGGATGCACCGGTCGTCCTGATCCACGGCCCGCGACAATGCGGCAAGACGACGCTGGCAAAGATGGTCGGAGACCGCCTTGGCTACACTTATCTTACCTTCGACGATGATGTGACCCGGGCCGCAGCGGATATCGACCCGATCGGTTTTGTGTCGGACCTGCCGCGGCGGACCATATTGGATGAGGTGCAAAAGGTGCCCGCTATCTTCGCGGCCTTGAAAGTGGCCGTCGATCGCGAGCGAGAGCCAGGCCGCTTCCTGCTAACCGGATCAGCCAACGTGTTGCTTCTGCCTAAACTCGCCGACTCCCTGGCGGGGCGTATGCACATTCAGCGGCTGCATCCCTTTGCACAGTGTGAATTGGCCCGGAAATCCTGCGTGTTTCTCGACGCCCTGTTCGGGAACGGTTTCCAATTCAAAAAGACCGATCGCCTGGCAACCGCCCTGACGGAACGGATTGTCGCGGGAGGCTACGTTCCCGCTCTGGCCCGACCAGTTGGCCGAAGGCGCATGAACTGGTATCGCGACTACCTGGAAACGCTGATACAGCGGGATGTGCGCGACCTGGCACGCATCCATTCTCTTGAGGTATTGCCTCGGCTCCTCGCGATCGCCGCGGCCCAGACCGCACAGCTTCTAAACGTATCGGACCTTGCCTCGCCATTTCAGGTTTCGCGCCCGACAATCAGAGGCTATGTCACTCTGCTCCAACGGGTCTTTCTGCTGGATGCGCTGCCCCCCTGGCACAGCAACCGCTTGAGCCGCCTTGTCAAAACGCCCAAGGTTCATCTGGGTGACAGCGGCCTCGCCTGTGCACTGCTCGGAGTGGACGCCCGGAGTCTCGCCGCTGACCGGCCTCTTCTGGGGCAGCTTCTCGAGACATTCGTATTTCAGGAATTGAGTCGCCTTGCGAGTTGGCACGAGGAACCTCACCGCTTTTTCCACTTCCGCGACAGGGATGGTGTGGAGGTGGACATCGTGATCGAAAGGGGTGCGCGCATCCTGGCCGGCATCGAGGTCAAGGCGGGTGCGACCGTGAACGGGGCAGACTTCAAGGGATTGCGAAAGCTCCGGGCTGCAGCGGGGAAGCGTTTTGCTGGAGGCGTTGTCCTCTATGATGGGGAGACCACTGCAAAGTTCGGGGATCGACTGTTCGCCGTTCCCGTTCGGGCGTTGTGGGAGACGAAATAACAGCCGACAGAGAGCGGTTCGGCTGACAACAGAGCCCTCGATTGTCGGCGGTGGGCGATCGTGATCAGCCGAAGGGAAGTCTCGAATCAGAGGAGTCTCCGAGTGAATACCCCATGGCGCGATAACCGCGCATGCGCTTGTCGAACATGCGGCTGAGCATGGGCACGCCTCGATCGACATAGTCCACAATACAGACGTCTCGTTTTGATTCGTGTCGGCGATGAAGGCGACCGGCATACTGCACCAACGTACCTCTCCAGGCGACGGGCATCGCAAGGAAGAGAGTGTCCAGGCGGGCATCATCGAAACCCTCTCCGATGAAGCGTCCGGTGGCCAGGATGAGACGCTCCTCGTCATCAGGGATGGCGGCGAGCTGTTCGGCAGCAGCACGCTTTTGTTTCATACCCATACCGCCGCGCAGGACAATGAGGTTCTTGGCAAATCCCTGCAGACTCTCGGCAAGGAACTCGAGATGATCACGCCGCTCCGTAAGCAGAATCGGGGAACGACCTTTGTCGAGAGCACTGATCACATCATCAAGGATTAAACTGTTGCGATCCCCGTTCAGGGAGAGCTGCCGGTAAATATCCTGGATGCCCATGTCCGCGGAATGGGAACCAATTTCGAATGCCGTCTCTCGCAATACGAGCCGATATTCAAACGACTGTCTTGCTGCCAGGCTCTTCTGGTCGATCGAGTACCGGACGGGCCCAAGCTGAAATCGGAGGATCGGATGATGGCCATCGCGTCGGATCGGTGTCGCGGTCAGACCGGTAATGTATTTCGCGCGCACATTCCGCATGACCCGCTCGAAAGAAACAGCCGGAACATGGTGGCATTCGTCGACAATAACATGACCGTATTCTCCGACCAGATCGTCGACATCATTTCGGCGCACAAGACTTTGGATCATGGCCACGTCCAGCCTTCCGTTGGGCTTGCGATTGCCGCCCCCGATTTTTCCGATTTCCTTCGGTTTGAGATTCAGGAAAACTCCAATCTGAGAAGCCCATTGATCGAGTAGAGGCGTTCTATGCACCAGAACCAGCGTGCTGCAAGCCCGTCGCGCAATAAGATGAATTCCCACCACGGTCTTACCCGCGCCGGGAGGAGCGACAAAGACGCCAGTATCATGAACAAGCAATGATTGGACAGCCCGATCCTGATCCTCGGATAACTTCCCCTGAAAGCGAACCTTCAAATGGACGCCGGCAGTGCGAGTATCTTCGACTTCCAGAGCAGAACCGTAAAAGGAGAGTAACTCCAGAAGATCATCCACACAGCCTCTGGGGAGTCCGATATGTCGCGGGTGATCTTCGGCGCAGGAAATCACGCGTGGTGTCAACGCCGTGGAAAACCGCATGGCCTGCTTCTTGTAGAACTCGGGATTCTGAAACGCGGCAAGGCGCTTGATCTGATTGAGAAGTGCGGGGGGAAGGCCGGACTTCTCGACGAAGAGGAGCTGTCCCAATGTTGCTCGGACCCGCGTAGGGAGATCTTCCGAGATTACCGGTCTGTTGCTGCTATTCGCGCGGGTCTTCAGCCATGGGGCGTGTGATTCTGCAACGTCTTCCGGTTCTTCAGAGCGGATACCCATCACAAGTCCCTTCTCAGATGCTTCTCGTGCGAGGGACTTGACATCCGTTGAGTCCAAACGCCGAATCGAAGCGAGCAGGCGCCATGGATCATCAAGAGGGCGCCAACTGTCATCAACGAACAGAGAGTTTCCCTTTTTGCGTGGCCCGTCCTGGAACGGCAAGGCAATCAGGTTTCCGAACCCACCCCGTGGCATCGTATCCTGGTTGGGGAAGAAACGGTCATAGGAATTCATCGGCAATTCCGGCCGGCGTGCCATCGTCTGAGTGATCAGGAAACAGCCCATTTCGCGCGCGACTTTCGCCCCGACCGGTGATTGGAAGAAGAACCAGACATGTGCACAATCTCCGGACCGGGAACGTTCCAAGGCTACCGGTACATTGTAGCGGCGGCACGTCGTTACGAACGCGGCTGCATCTTCCTGCCAAGTTCCCTTGTCGAAGTCGACCGCGAGAAACCAACAGGTTTCGTCTTTCAAGAGCGGATAGACGCCGGCTGTGTGTCGTCCTCTTAAATGATCGAGAACGACCTGGTCCGTGACGGGAAGAAATGCCTGATTGGGACAGTCACCACATTTGATGCGGGGTTTGTCGCATACGCTGCGAACCCACTCATTGGCACAGGCGGGCGAGTACCCGGCCGTTCCCTTCTTCGCGTTTTCCCAGCGACGGGGAAAGACATCCGTGCGACCCCGAAAGAGGCTTCGAAAAAGGGCGATCTTCTCACTGCTCGTACGAGGGTGTGTTGTTGGCGGCGTCGTTCTTGGGTCGGCGGATTGTCGTCCGGTTGACTCCTGTTCGTCGGGATAAGCGAGTTGGTCCCGCAGGCGCGAGATCAGCCGGCGAAGAGAGGTGCTTTCTTTTTCGAGTTCAGACAGCCGGATCTCAGCCGCGTTCAGATCAGCCTGGAGCTTCTTTCGGTTACGACCAGACATGCTTGTTCTACCTGCTGCCATTCGGTAAGAGAGCCATCGGTGGAGTAATGATATCATCCCTTAGCGGTGAGTCCCGCAATCTGCATAGAAGACGTCGAGCGATATCATTTCCGATTCCCTGGGATGACCCCGACAGCTGCTTCAACAGGCTGCCGGGTCCATTGGTATGGCCCCTTAGCTTGACATGGGCATGAGGGCGGTGTATATTGCAGTCATATACACGAGGAGTCGCATGGGCACGTACGACGATCTTGAGAAATGCATTGGATTTGATTGGGACACCGGCAATCGGGACAAGAACTGGAGCAAGCACGACGTTACCGATGCCGAGTGCGAAGAGATCTTCTTCAACGATCCCCTGGTTGCCGGGGCAGACTCCAGAGAGTCTAAGCGGGAGCGCCGATACCATGTTTTGGGTCGCACGAATACCGGTCGACAGTTGTTTGTGCCTTTCACAATTCGAAAAAACCTCGTTCGGATAATATCGGCAAGAGAGATGACCAGGTCTGAGCGGAGGAGGTACAAAATATGAAAAAGAAAAAGGTGCCGAAGTTCAAATCCGAAAATGAGGAGCGGACGTTCTGGGCGACCGCGGACTCTGCTGTTTATGTCGACTGGGATAGCGCCCGGCGGATCATCCTGCCGAATCTTAAGCCGACGCAAAAGACTATCTCTCTCAGGCTCCCGGCGATGATGCTGGCCGAACTGAAACGACTCGCGAACAAGCGGGATGTGCCGTATCAATCGCTGCTCAAGGTTTTTCTTGCCGAGCGTCTCGACCAGGAACTCAGGCCAACCAAAGGAATCGAGAAAACAGGGTGAATATCAATCTTGACGAGCTGACAAAGGAAGAGCTGGTTGACCTGAATCATCGAATTGTAGAGCGACTCAAGTTTTTCGACTCGGTTAGTACCTATACGGAGATGATGCAATTCAAGATCGGGGAGAAGGTCTCCTTTCAAGGGCGGGGCGAGGGAGAAGTTGTCGGCGTGATCGTAAAGTACAACCGGAAGACAGTTTCTGTTCTCGCCGATAACGGTCAGAGATGGAATGTGTCGCCCCATCTTCTCTCCAGCGTCGCTGAAAAGAGGAAATCGAGGGGAAACTCCGACAACATCATTGAGTTTGATTCTACTTGAGTCTCGTAGCGGAGCCTGTCGCCGGCAAAGTCAAACGAACGGGCACTAATTATGGGGACACAATACGCAATTCAACAGCGCCCGTCGCTAACCAATTCCGTAGTGTATGCCCAGATCCACCACCCTTCACTCGCCTATTCCGTATTGTGTCCCCAGATCTCTAGCGCAGTAGAATGATTTTTCTTGTCGTCGCGAAGTCGCGGGTTTCCATTCGGATGAAGTAGATGCCTGATGCGCTGGGGCGGCCGTTACTCTCCCTGCCGTCCCATAAGGCTGAGAAAGTACCTGCCCGGTAAGGCCCCGATGCGATGGTGGCGACCCGGCGCCCCGCGATGTCGTGGACTTCGACGGTTACGTTCGCCGGCCCCGGCAATCCGAAGCGAACGGTGGTCAGCGGGTTGAACGGGTTCGGGAGGTTCTTCGACAGAAAGGCATTCGCGGGAATTCCGGGTGCGCCCGCCGCCATCCCTGTTACCACGTCGCACCCTTCCCCGAACGCGCCGATCTTTCCGCACGAGAGGTCGGTTAGACATGGGGAAGAGGCGTCCAGAGTGTAGTCACCGTTTGCTGCGTCGCAGAAGAGCGGATCTTCGCTGATGTTGCCGTCCAAACCGAGAAGCCCGGCGACACACCCGGTCCAGTCTCCTCCCGGATTGCCGTAGACATCGGTACAAGTGAACACCGAACAGCTGAACGACGGCGCCGGGCCGGTAGTGACGTCGAGTGCCTCGCCACCCCGGTTGAACGCAATCAGGGTGTTATTAACTTCCCAACGAGCCCAGTCAGAGTATATGTAGAGCCCTGCACCAGAGGATGCGGAATTGTTGACGATCGTGCATGAATCAATCGTCAGGCCAAAGAAATAACTGTTCACATCATCATAATAGATAAGCTCTGCATAGATGCCCCCTCCAACGGCCGGGTCGGTGTTCCCTTCGATGAGGCAGTTTCGAACGGTGCACTTGTCCCATTGATTGATGTCGAAGAGGAGCGAAATGCCTGCGCCGGGATAGGCGCTCGTACTGTCATTATTCCAACGGAATTTGCAATCGATAATATCGGGGGTATCTCCCCAGGCGACCACATTGAGCCCGCCCCCATCGTTGCTGTCTACCCGGCAGCGGGTGAAGAGCCCGTCCGTACTCACGATCCTCACCGCCTTGCCATAAAACCCGATGGAAGAATTCGAGACGAAATCGCAGTCCTCTATGAGAACCGAATCGCCGCTGGCTACGACGAGCGCGCCCCCATCACTTGCCGAATTCCCGCTGAACCAGCAATCCGACACGACGAAGACGTCCGGTTGGGCGTACACGCCCCCTCCGCTGACGGCGCTGTTCCCTTCGAACCGGCAGTCGGTAATTGTAAAGTCGTACGATGTCACATGAAGAGCGCCGCCCGAGTTGCTAAGCGAACTTCCCTCGGCATATCCGTTCCGGATCGTGACGCCCCGAAGCGAACCGCTTCTGTAGTTGCCGGCGGAGAAGTAAAAGCCGGAGTGGGGTTCCAAAGCGCTCCCCCCGAGATCAATAATGCACGTCGCCGGATCGCCGCTCTCCGAATAGATAGTTAGGATCTTCCCCCCGCAATCGAGATCCCGATTACCCGGCCCCTGGAAAACGCCGTCGGCAAGCACAAGCGTGTCGCCATGATCCGCCTGCTGCAATGCTTCGAGAATCGTCGGTACGGTACCGGTTCCATCCGGCTTGATGTACCAGAGATCGGGAGGTGTAACGGCGCACCCCTCCCCGAAGAATCCCATCGGCCCGCAGGCAGCTGTCAGACAGGGGGAGTCGGCAGCCAGCGTAAGGTCCTCCTGTGCCGGATTGCAGAATCCGGGATTCACCCAGAGGTTTCCGTTGATGCTGTCCTGTCCCGCGATCACATCGACCCAGTCCCCGCCCGGATTTCCGAATACATCAGAGCAGCTGAAAAATATACCGGATCCCCACCCCCACGCATCGGCAGCTTGACTACCATGATTGGAATAGACAATGCACTTGTCGAGATAGACGCGGGACGTATCTCTTGCCAGAATGGCAGAAGCTTTCGCGGATAAATTGTCGAAAAAGATACAGTTCTCGAATACTGGAATGGAATTCTTGTACCCTACAACGGCACCGGCAGAACTTTTTGCGTCGTTACTTAAGAATAAAGTATGTGAGACGGCCGGGAGGGACCGGTTGGTGGCGGCGAAGGCAGCGCCATAGTGATTCGTCGTGTTTCCCCGGAATACGCACGAGTCCACGATGATGTCCGAATACCATGCACAGGCGAGGCCGCCCCCCCACCAGGAGGCGAAGTTCCCCTCGAATTCGCAGTTCCGCAAAACCGCCAGGGAGGAATCAGACGCGAACATTCCTCCCCCCATGTTGCCGGACGTATTGTTGGTAAAGCGGCAACCGATGATGAGTGGCGCCGAGGCGTCGGTGCAATAGAGGCCGCCCCCGTCCACCCAGCTCGTGAAGTTGTTATCAAAAACACAGTTCAAAACGAGCGGCGATGAATGGCGGATGAAGAGGCCCGAGCCATTTCGGTCCCCGCCGGGGGGAGGGTTCACTCCCCACGAAAGCGTCAGTCCCTCGATTCTGGTGTCGCCGGTCAGGCTGTCGCAGATCATCACCCGGCCGAGTTCGTCTGCATCGATGACGGCGCATGTCGGGTCCCCATTCTCACCGCGGAGAACAATGCCCCCCTTCATGACGATGTCGAATTCCAGATAGGTTCCGCACCCGACGAGCACCGTATCGCCCGCCACAGAGGAATCGATTCCGGCCTGAATGGTAGGTGCGTCACCGCTTCCATTCGGGAAGACCATCCAGGTGCGGGCGATGACCGATCCCGGAGTGCCGAAGAGAAGTAGAAGGAGAGCGCCTTTTATGATCTGTGCGTGCATCGCCACTCTCCTATCGGACAAGGGTGATCTTTCTGAACTCTGTCCGGTCACCGACCTGCAGTTTAGTAAAGTAAACGCCCGATGCCGCCTGCCGCCCGTTATCGGATCGGCCGTCCCAGTAGACCGTACGGCTGCCTGGCAATTGATGCCCCGAGATGAGCCGGGCGACGATCCGCCCGCCGATGTCATGAATCGTCAGAGTTACAATGCCCGCTTCCGGAACCAGAAAGTCGATCGCTGTTGAAGGGTTAAATGGATTCGGGCGGTTCGGGCCGAGAAGCAGCCGATGGATACTCAACGGAGGATCGCCGGTCGCAACGGACGTCGGGATCCCGGTCGTTCGCCAGAGGCCGATCCGATCGGACCATATCGGGCCCACCTGATCAAATGTGCCACCGACCATGAGTGCCGGGCCGCCGAGAGAAGTCATGATCTGCATGTCGTAGACCACACCCTGAACACCGCCGAAGGGGGACTCCCAATCGGAGCCGGTCCACCGGACGAATGGGGTGCCCCCCGCGTACAGTTCGCCATTGTAGACGTTGACCGAGAGGATCCCCCCCAGACTGGGGGTCGGGTCGGTCATGGGGCCCCATGTGCTCCCGTTCCAGCGAGCAACACTGCTTGCGGGTTCTCCACCCGCGGTATCAAAATAGCCCCCCGCGATCAGTTCACCTTCAAAGTTCGTAAGCGAATGAACCTGTTTGTTCATTCCGGATCCCATCGATTGCCAGTTGGTGCCGTTCCACTGTGCCACGCGATCAAACTGCTCTCCTGATGAAGTGTCCTCCAGGATGTCACCCGCAGCGATCAGGTTTCCCTGCCAGTAATCAAATGCGCGTACCGTTCCTCCTGTGAGCCGTCCCATCGGGATCCACTTGTCGTTTACCCGTTGAGCGGCAAAGCAGACGGTGTCTCCGTCGCCGGTTCTCTGGAAGTTGCCGCCGGCGATCAGAAAACCATCGTGCTCGCCTAGACAGGCGACAGTCTGGTTCAGGTTATTCGCGACCGTAACCCAATCGCCGACACCAGGATCCCAGCGCCGCACTCCCTGAAAGCCGACTCCCCCGGCAAAGATTGAATCGTGAAACGAGTAGAGGTCCCAGACTTTGCCGGTGAGAGCCGAGCCCATCGCTTCCCACTCCCCGTTCACAAGACGGGCGACATCTTGAACCGCGGTTGATCCCGCGAGAGTGATGTTGCCGGCGACGATGATTCCATCGGGAGTTTCAAGAACGGACCGAACGGTACCGTCCGTGCCGCCCGGCGTTGTCTGCGTAGAAAAATTTCCCCATGAGACGCCGTCCCAGTGGGCGAAGTAGGGGAGCGAATCGCCGCCGACCGATTGGAACCATCCGCCAGCGACCAGCTTCCCGCCATAGGAAGCAAGCGCCGAGACTTCGGCATCAGCCCCGCCGGCGAGGTTGAGCCAGCTCGCGCCGTCCCAGATCGCGACGTTTCCTGCGGGCGAGCCGCCCGCCTGGTCGAAGATTCCACCAACGGCGAGATCGGTTCCGTGGACGGTAACAGTGCGCACCTGGCCGTTCACGCCGGTGCCGATCGATTGCCAGCTCGCGCCGTTCCATTTCGCAAGATGGGGAATGCTTGAGCCGCCAATTGTCTGGAACGATCCACCGGCGATGAGATCGCCGCCGTATACTGTGAGCGTCTGCACCCATGCCCCCGTTTCGACACCTCCCCCGGGGAAGCCGCTCCACGACGTGCCGTTCCATACCGCAAGCCCGTTCGCGGGGATGCCGTCGACTGCAGTGAACTCGCCGGCGGCGACAAGATCCCCCCCGTAGACGAGCAGGGCGTTCACGTCACCATCGAAACCGGCGCCGCCGACCGGATACCACTCTGATCCGTCCCACCGAGCGATCCGTCCGAGAGAGGTCACACCAGCCCACGTGAATCGTCCTCCGGCGATCACCTCGCCGCCGAACTCGGCAAGGGCGCTCACACGGTTATTAAAACCATCGCTCATCCGCTGCCACTCAGCGCCGTCCCAGATTGAAACGAATGAAGAGTATGCTTTTGGAAGATCACCGAGCCACCAGCCGCCGGCGACGAGACCACTATCCGTTGAAAGGAGTGCGTAAACAGGACCGGGAACGCCCGGGCCGAGCAGGAGGTAGCGCGTGCTGTCCCACATGGCGATGTACCCGTTATCCGTCGAGTTGATACGGGTGAATTCTCCGCCGATGATCAGGTTGTCTCCATCTCTGATTATTGCCGCGACCGGCGCCTCCCATCCGGCCGGCCCTCCGAAACCCTCCCATTCGCCGGGCAGAGTCGCGTAGGCGGATGAGGCGATCAAGGTGGTTGCGATGAGAGCGGGGAGGATGAGCCGGAACAGAGGTGTGCAGAGTTGATTAAGCGCAGGGAGGGCGCCATGTGGCGAGGTTCGCATGTCGTACCTCGTTGAGGGCAGAGGACTTTCATGAGCCACGTTAATAGTGAGGATATCACATTGTTGGGTTGGGGAGAAGGTGATTCGTGAGTCGGGTAATCGGGGTGGGATCTAGTTTGACAAATGTAATAGATGCCGTTATAATATGAACTGTGATACGCTCATTCGGCAATCAAGGGACTGAGGACGTATTTAACGGCGCCGACACGCGCGCTGCTCGAAAGACTTGCCCCCAATCGATCTGGAGAGTGGCTGGCCGCAAGCTTGACCAGATTAATCGGGTTCAGCAGGTACACCAGCTGGCGATCCCTCCGGGGAATCGGCTGGAACCGTTACGAGGTGACCGTCGGGGGCAGCATAGCATCAGGATTAATGACCAGTATCGTATCTGTTTCAATTGGGAGGCGGGCCATGCCCACGAAGTCGAAATCTCGGACTACCACTAGGCGTAAGGCCAAACGACTGGGGGACCGCGGCGGGACTGCGCGCCGTCTTCCCACAGAGCGGCCTCCGACTCACCCGGGTGAGATGCTGCTCGAGGAGTTCATCAAGCCACTCGGCCTGACCCAGACGAAGCTCGCCGCTCGACTCGGTATCTCCTACCCTCGGATGAACGAGATCGTGCGCGGAAAGCGGAGTGTTACTCCAAATACAGCATTGCGATTCGAACGAGTACTGGAAATGCCGGCCGACTTCTGGCTCGGGTTGCAGCAGGATTGGGATCTCTGGCACGCCATGAGGACCGAAGAAGCTCGCAGCATTGCAAAACTGAAACCCCTTACCCGCCGTCGTTCCACAAAGCGTGCGTGAGGACTGAGGACGGGGGGCCGTGACACCCTGTCAGGCGCAGGCCCTTGTCACCCCCCAAAGACATTTTGCTCCAAGCTCCCATTGAATAGGATTATGTAAACCTGACTCCCATATTGAGAGCGATTTCCAGGCTGAATGGAATCCTGAACTCGGCAATTCCGGGGACACAATACGCAATTCAACTCAGCCGTCCGCTCTCCACCGCCAGCCTATTCCGTATTGTGTCCCCATATTTCTACCGGATGAGGGCGATCTTTCGGGTGGCGCTCAATCCTTCTCCGCGCAGGCGGAGAAAATAGATCCCAGATGGGGCGCTGTTGCCGGCCTCGCCCTTCCCGTCCCAGACGGTAACAAAAGATCCGGCATCGCGGTGCCCCCCCCTGACCGGCGTTGCTACCAATGCGCCCCGGGCGTCGTGCACCGAAAGCGTTACGACACCGGCACGTGGCAGCGTGAAACGTATCTCCGTAACCGGGTTGAATGGATTGGGGAAGTTGGTGAGGAGGGCGGGTTCGCCGGGGACGGCCTCACCCGGCGATTCTACCGAAGTGGCGATCCCCTGAAATTCGAAGGACCCCACATCGGTAACAGGGGCGTTACCGTTTCCCGTGTCGAGCGTCTGTGTGTCGTTGAAAAATCGGGGAAAGCCGGCCAACTCTATTGGCAGCGGTTCCGCGGTATTGCCATCGCCGTCGAGATCCTGGGAGTCGGCGGGGAGAGCATCATTGTCGCCGGCGTCGATGCAGGGGGAGCCGGGCGAGAGACCGAGGTCGTCATCGGAAGTCCCGCTGATGCCATCGGGGCCCGTGAGATCGATGAACAGAGGGGCGTCGCCGAAATTGCCGGTGCCTCCGAGGTTCCCGTTCCATCCTTTCACGCAGGAATAGTTGACTGAAAAAATACCCGAACCCGGCGCGTTCAGCTGCGCCTTCTGTCCCGTCCCGAAGGCATGGGTGTTTCCCCAGACGATGCAGTTGTCGAGCAAGATGTCGGATGACGTGTTCAGCGCGTAGATCCCCCCGCCCTTCAGCGCCGCGGAGTTGGCTCCCATGGTGCAGTTGATCAGAGAGAGCGTCCCAAGGCCGTAGTCGGCGAGAGCTCCGCCGTTCCGGGCCGCCTCATTGCCGCTGAAGAGGCAGCCGACGAGCACCGGGCTGCCCTGCGAATTCCGGAATCCCCCGCCGTCCCCGGCGAAGCCTCCCGCCAGGTTCCCCAGAAAGGTGCAGTGGATCAGCAGTGGATTTCCACTGCCGGTATTGTTGAACGCCCCGCTTCCGACGCCCGTGTTATCGGAGAAGAGACACCCGATAAACGTGGGGTCGCTCCCCAGGTTCGTCACCGCCCCGCTCGAGCCGGTCCCCTCTTCGAACGAGCAGTCAGTGAAGAGCACATCGCTCCCCGTTTGGTTGAAAAGCGCGCCGCCCACGGCGAGGGCGCTGTTTCGCAGGAACCTGCAATCGCTGACAGTGGCGTCGCTCGCCGTATTGGTCATCGCGCCGCCGTATCCGTTTCCGAAGGAACCCTCGGCGGTATTGTCCTGGAGGAGACAACCGGTGAACGTCGGACCGCCATGCTCGTTATAGACGCCGCCGCCCCCGAAACCGGCGGCCGTGTTTCCGTCGATCGTGCAGTCAATCAGACGAGGGCGCGACCAGTTATTGAAGAGGCCGCCCCCCCGGTCATCCGCCCGGTTGCCGATGATGGTGCACGATGTGAACCAGGACGATGCCTCGTTGTAGACGCCCCCGCCGTCGAGAACGGCGTAGTTGCTTTCGAACCGGCATCCGGTCACCCGTGTGGTCTGGGAAAAAATGAGAAGCCCGCCGCCCCTTCCGCCATAGGAGGCTCCGTCCGCGTTTCCCCCGGTGACAGTAAAGCCGTCGAGAATGCGCATTCCTCCGGACGCGCCGTTCGTCCACATGACGTGGCGGCTGTTTTCGGTGTTGTTTGCGAAACCGGGACCGTCATCGCCGTTCAGATCGCCGCTCAAGATGGTGACGTTGACCAGCGGAACGCGCTCCGACCGCTCGGTCTCCCCGCCCGCAAATCCACCATAGAACTCGTAGCCCTTAAAGAAGGAGAACGCTTCGACCCTGTCGCCGCCCGGCGGCGCGGGAGCGTATGTTCCCGCGGCTACCCACACTTCCATTTTTTCGACGCCCGGCAGATCGGCCGCTCCGGCGAGCGCATCGCGAAGTTCGTTGTATGCATTAACCCAGCTGCTTCCGTCGTTCGCCCCCGAGGCGCCGCCGTCGACATAGAGAGTATCGTCGGCCGGAATCGGAGAAACGAAGACCAGTGCGACGATGAAGAAAATGACGAGTGGCAAAATGAAAGATATTGGACGGCAAGTGGAGTGAATCATGAAGGAACCTCCTTCGGAAAGCGCGTATGTAACTCCAACAAGAACGGGGGAGGAGGGATGTACATGAAATGGTATGCGTTGATTGTAATCTGTCTCCGGGGAATTCTTCAAGATCTTTGCCTGGTGCCGGCCGCCCCGCGGGGGCAGCGGAATGCTGATGAGAATTGCGCGCTAAAGACACGGAGGGCTAAATCGGTGCTTAGAAAGATGTCTTTAGCGGGCATAACGCCACTAGTTTCGGGGGTTCCCAATGCCGCGTCGCTCGGTAATCAGGAGCCTGAGATCGGTGCAACAGGCAGTGCTCCTCCTCAACCAGATTATGTAAACCTGACTATCGAATTGAGAGTGACTTAGCGGTCAACTATTCTCCCTTGTTTCGCTGATAGCAGCGGGCGGCGACCCCCAAAGTTGTCCCCCACGTCGAAGGGGTGTGACGCTGGGCCCGGCGCAAGTCCCCTAAAGACAAAGAGAGAACAAGCGGTTCATAGAAGGATGTCTTTAGTTGGCATAACTCCTCTAATCTAAGGGGATTCTAAACCACCCTCGCCTTCAGGCCTCGGACGATTAGCTGATCGGCCTGTTGCTCGAAAGATAGCGGGGGCTTTACGTACCTCACGAAATTGCCTCGCCGACAAAGAAAAACCCGCCAGAGTTGCGCATGCTAAGCAGAGGCGTGGCGGGTGTGCTGTTATTGATATCGGTTGACTTGGTCAGGTTGTCAACGGTCTTTTAAAACACCCGGTCTTCGAGTGGCTTCTATTGCGCTTTATTTCAATTACTTACGTCCTGCCCCGATGTTTGAGCGATTTCCAGGCTGGGTAGTATGTTCGTGTGACTCTCAGGCATGATTGTCTCTTGGGAAACCTGTTCTATGTGCTTGAACTCTCGCCTTTCCATGGATCACCTGGCGACTTTCGCCTGGCTGAATATCTCGACCAGGGCACGGCTGATAATGAGATCCTGTTCGACTTGCGTGTCGTCAATCCAGGGTGCCGTTCGGCGCCACTCGGGTCAAGCAAGACTGTTTCGTGTCGGGTGTGGCCAAGGAACTGGAAAAGCGAGTCGGCATGTTCGTTTGCCCCCATGAACGAGAGAACGTAGCCAAGACGCTGGGCCCAGGAAGTGGGAGAAAGCGCGGCTGCGAATTCCAGTTCCTTCGGATCGAGCGACTCATATAACTCAGCCAGCACGGTTGCTGAATGATCAAGGCCGCCGGCATGTGCCGGGTACCCGATGAGGTCAAGTGCTGTTGCCGCAGGGCTCGATACAAGGACGGGACCGCGGGATGTGTTGAACGATTGGGTCGGAATCTCCTCGATGTTTCGGCGCGCAGCAAAAGCGACTCGGACATCACCACATTCGATGGGGGGGCGATTCTTCTGCACCATGACCTGAAAAATCTGTGGCTGCTGGTGAGCCGCCCCATGATACCGGGCCGCGCTGAGAATGGCGACATAGTAGGAAAGCCCGAGGTGCTCCATCAGGTTTCCGAGGAATTGATCGGCCGGCAGACATCCAACGCTCCGGTATTCCGGAGCTACTATCACATGGAAACCGCGATGCGGAGTGGCAATCAGGCCCTTCTCCCTCAGTCTTCGGAGCGCCGATCGCGTGGCAGACGGGGATGTCCCCATAATCCGAGCAATCTCAGCGGTGGAAAAGTGATATCGTCCCTGAGTAGTCAATCCTGCAATCTGATCAGCTGCCGCCATGAGAGCCCCTCCTCGGAATCACTCTAGAAACATGCCGTTATTCGGTACATTTGCCGAGTGATTTCGAGAGGGTCTCGGTCAGGTGCCCGGCGAGCTCCCCGGCAAGCCCCCCGGAGGTTGAATGGACCGGTTCACCCCGCTGCCAAGCGACTCGCCGGAATTCCCAGATTCCTGCCGCAGTGGCAGAGAGATCGATTGCACGGTACGCAGTGACGTAGGTATATATACCTACGTCACTGGGAGCCAAGTAGCTATGAGATTCACGCTAACCTATTGATTCTACAGAATGTCGAACAGTCTTGCGCCGATCCTGTCTATAAGGTATATATACCTTATAGACAGGTCTGGCTCGAAACGGGAAAGAGAGAACATGGGATCTACGCTCGAAAAGGCACGAGACAGAATACTGGCACATTTCGAAGGAGCCGGGGACCGAGTCTTCAAGCCCCGGGAATTCCAGAAGATGATTTCTGAGGAAAGGGGCCGCTGGCGTCTTTCGCCGGGGCTCTCGCTGCGACGGATTGTTGAGTTTCTCGAGGAGGAAGGTCGGCTGAGAACCATTGAGCTTGAATCGAAATCCTATCGAAGTCAGAAGCGATTCGTCTGGGGAGAGCCCTCGCCATACCAGATCGCCCTTTCCCTTGGCAAACACCCCTATCTCTCACATGGAACGGCACTCTTCCTTCACGGTCTCAGTGAGCAGATTCCAAAGACTCTTTACGTAAACGACGAGCAGTCGCCCAAGCCGCGCGCCGCAGGCGCGACGCTTTCTCAAGAGCGCCTGGACTTCGCCTTTTCCGGGAAGCAGCGCGAATCTCAGTACGTGTTCACGTGGGATGACAATCGAGCCGTGCTTCTAAGCGGAAAGAACACCGGGCGACTGGAGGCCGGAAGCAGCGAGGGACCAGGAGGGGAGAGGCTCGATGTGACGAAGCTTGAGCGTACCCTCATCGACATTGTTGTCCGGCCGGTTTACGCCGGAGGAGTGCTCCACGTCCTGGATGCTTATCGGACGGCCAAAGAACGAGCCTCGTCCAACGTACTCGTTGCCACACTGAAGAAACTTGACTACGTCTATCCTTATCATCAGGCTATTGGATTCCTTATGGAGCGAGCCGGCTATGGCCGCGAACAGTTCGAACGTCTCCGCCGGCTGGGACTGGAGCACGAATTCTACCTGCAGCACGGCATGAAAGATCCCGAATACGACTCAGGATGGCGACTCTTCTTCCCAAAGGGGCTTTAGTCTGGGAAGAACGACCTGAAGGATATAGTTGAAGTAGTAGTCGAATTCCCGAGGGTTCCCGGGAACAGTGAGTCGAACGAGCTCCCAGTCCGGCCGATGAAACTCCCTCATATCGGCAAGCCCTTGCAGGAGCGAAAGAGGAACCTCTTTCGCCGAAAAGATATTCCGGCAAAGCTCAAGGTTCTCCGGAGTACCAAGGTCGATCCCTAATTGCTCAATGGTCTCGAAGATGTCGTAGAAGTCGCGCGCCCGCGCCCGCTTCGTATCCCCGGTGTGCGGGTAATCCGGCATTTGCTGGCAGAGCGCGCGCAACTTCTCCAGAACGCACATCTCCGGCGTGTAGACATAGATCGAATACCCATCCAGGTCGGCCTTTCTCTTTCCCAAACAGAATTCGTGCTTGCTTATCTCGACTCGAAATACCCTCAGTTGCCCAGGCCCGATGGTGTGTGCTTCACGACGCATCCGGTCGACCTCTTGTTTAAGATTGGACGCCGGTCCTTTGGCAATGAGTTTGAATTCGGCGAGGTAGCCTCCCCATGTAGGCGGTTTGTCCGGTCCCAGGACCTTTGGACGCGGACCAAAACGCTCATCGAACACGAGAAATCCCGCAGAATCAAAGCGGTCATGAAGAGCCGCGAAAATTCGTTTCTTGGTGTCGGCAAGGTCCTCGAAGTCGTCCTGTATCGCAAGATCGATATCGAGAGAGCCGCGATTAATCACATGGTGAATGAGCTCAAGGGCATTCCCGCCCTTCAATACGAGGCGCTCAAAGAGAACGTCGTCTGAAAACATGGCGATAACAACAAGGCGTCGAATCTCAAGGAAGTCCATATCGGTCTCCTCTGTCCTCGGGAAGTCATAACATGAGCGATACGCAAGATGACAAGCAAAGATTCGTTTCACATAGCGGCCGGCGGACAATTTGCGTATGGTACGGTCACATAGAGGATCCTGGAGCGCATCGCGAAGTTCCAGGCCTCAGAGTCGCTCTCCTTGCATTCGGACTTCCCCCCGGCAAGGCTCGCTAGCCTATTCGGCCCAGCTGTGGAGGTACAAAGTGCGCTCCCGTCTCATCATACCAGTGCTACTGATCACTTCGTTTGCACTCCTCCTTGCTCTCGGGTGCGGCGACGATGATGACAGGCCAGGTTTGGGGCCGGGCAACACAACGCCACCGCCCGAACTGACAGGAAGTTGGGAGTGGGTGATCTCGGTTGGAGGAATTGCCGGGACGACACTCACCCCGAGCTCTCTTGGGTTTTCAGAGTCGCTTGTCTTCGGCCATGATTGGACGTTCCAGCACTACCGAGCTGACACGCTGATCGTAGAGAGTCAATACTCAGTTACGGAGGGCGATGACCTCATCATTCGATATGAGAGAAGCATGTTTCCTTTTGATGAGCAGGCCGTGATTGAACTGTCAGACACACTTGTACTCGAGGATCTTTGTCTCGATTGCTTCAGACGCACGTTCACCAGGAAGTGAACCCCCGCGCATCAGCCCACCAGTCGGGCTCCGGACGCATCAACCCCCTGAAGACCAGCACAACTACGATCAAATTCAGAAGGGACGTCTTAATGGTCAGGAGTTCCAGTTCCTCGTTCAGGGAATCGAGTTCATGAAATTCTCCCGCTTCTATCTGCTCTCGTGCCTCCTCCGTAATCCGGAGAATAACCTGACTCGGTACCCAGGCGCTCGGAATGAGATGGTTCGCAGCTTGCGGATTTCATCGCCGTAAGCTTCTCTTATTCTGCGGAGTTGGTCCGCGATGGCAATCACTGTGCTTTCCGGTGCGATAAGAGCACGAGTGAGATAGAGAGCCATTACTGTCGCTTCGTACGTTTCATCTGAAAGTTCAGGAGGAGCATCGACGGTGTCTACCTCGGACTCCAGTTCTCCGATTACAACATTCGACATTCCCGACCAGTTCTGCTCTTCGTCGGCAGCTTTCATGGCAAAGAAATAGGTTGTGTTACCTGAGAGCCCGAGGATTTCAAATTCCTCGGGGGTTCCTGACACGCCCGGTGTCGGCTCGCCGGGGAGGGCGGTGGCTGAGTGCCAAACGCTTGTTTTCATCATGCTTGTGGAGTAACGAATGTCATACGAGCTCGCCCCTCCAAGGTCGCCGTCATCTCCAACGGCCGTCCATGAGAGTGTCACCGAGGAAGGCTTTGCCGATAGAAGAGCAAGATCATCAATTGTTGCCGGGGGGTTCTTGGAACACCGACCGGGGAGGGCGTTTGATGTCTACTCGCAAAGACTCAATGAAGGACTGTCCTTTGACGCTAGATAATCAGGAGAGCCGCCCGTATCAAGCAATACGGTCTTGTGAGCAGTCCGAGTGAACGGAGGCCGGGGCGCAACCGATCGCCTGCACCGCCATTTCAGGATCTACCCGGACCCTGTTTTTCGCGATCGCGCTTCCTGCAGCTGTGCCCGGACTTTGCCCGCGGCGACGGCCATCACAATCGACTCGGCCGTACCACGCTCTTCTTCTGTTAAACCTTCAGCCCTGGCCACGCCAAGGTAGTGTTCCATTCAGGGATGACATCCGACCGCCATCGCCACGGCGAAGTGAAGGAGCAGCGTCGTTTTTGGATCGAGGACCTCGTTCTCCCTGACAGACTTGTAAAACCGTCCGAACGCAATACTCTGTTCTTTCGGCAGCATCTCTTACCTCCTGTCCGTTGTCTGCTCCAGCCTGAGGGGGTGGTAACCCCGACAGGCGTGGAGGCAGGCAACCGGATTCAAGTGTGATCAGCAGCAGTCCTTGGGACTGTCGCCGCAGCACGTGGCAATTTTCTTAAGCTTATCCGTCGCTTCGGCGTCTACTCCGTGGATGTTAATCGTGATGCCCTTTTCTGTCTCTTGGACATCGATGGAGAAACCCTCGCAACAGCAGCTCTTCTTGTTTTCCGACATTCTTCTCACCTCCTTTCATAGACCTATAGGGGAGTATCTATATATTGGCGAAAAAAAACTCACCGCTTCTTCAGCAGAATATCGAACACTTTAAATTGCTTGCCGCAACATTTGACAATCGCATCCCCATTGAAGCGGTAATAGACTTCCCGCCCACGTTTCTCTCTGGTAACGAGACCGGCTCGTTTCAGAACGTCGAGATGATGTGAGATTGAAGGTTGAGTCATCTTGAAACGTCTGCAAATGTCCGAAACGCACAATTCGTCGTCTTTGAGCAGCTCGAGTATTTTCAATCTGTTCTTGTCGGCCATCGCCTGGAAGATCAGACAGCAGAGTTCGTCCATGGTCTCTTCTCTATGTATAGACACATTCCTATGTATCTAAGTATATGACCTGGCCGCCACCGTGTCAAGGGCGTGATTGGGGCTATTCCGGGCGCGGCGATTACCGGGCGTTGCACGGAAAAGTAGTCGTGGTATCATCGCGTGGAGCGCGAAACAGAATGCCCTGAGCTCCAGCGAGCCAGCGGGGCCTGAAGTACCCGGAGGGATATCTTGTCGGGGAACTGTCGAACGTCAGCCTTCGTCCTGGTCGCGATCGCTGCATTGCACCTGATTACACCCACCCTCGCAAACGCCCAGAGCCAGTTCTGGTACCTGGAGCCTCGCAGTTATTTCGACCCACTCCGCGCGGAGGTACGTGCCGCGCAGACGATGATCAGTTTCGGACGATCCGACGGCGTCAGGTACTACCCACGGGAGGGGGGATTCTTCGGCTGGGACATCGGCCTCGGCTTCGAGATTCCGATTGCCGGATGGGAATCGGAGCCGACCCGATCGGCGGATTTCTCAACAAGAGGGGCATTCGGGATCGGTCTCTGGCTCCCCATCAGCTTTCACATGATCGGCGCGCTCGACGACGCCGATAACTCGAATCCGATCATCAACACCGACTATCGATTCTCGGGAATGGCAAAGGCTCACTGGCAGACCTGCAGAAACGCGGCTCTTCAGTTCCGCGTCGCCGTAGGTCACGAGAGCACGCACCTTGGTGACGAGTTTTCATTGCTGGCGGTCAGAGATCCGGAATTTCGTCGAATCAATGTTTCTCACGAAGACATCGAGTACGGGATCTCGTATCGCCATTTTCGCGAGATCGGATGGTTCAAGGAGACCGAGCTCCTCTTCCGAATCCAGGGGATCTGGCCCTATAGCGAGGGCTACTATGGAACCGATCTGCTCGAGCCTGAGGGAGGTACCGTGTCAGTCACATCTCGCAAGCACCAGACGGGCATCGGAATGCAGGCCGCCTCCGTCTCCCAGTGGCGTCCCTGGGTTTCCGTCGAGTTACGGCAACGGATCGTCTACCGATACGATCCCTGCCCCGGGGGGTGCGACGAAACGAAGCTCAGCGTCAACGCGATGATCGGCCTCCGAACCAAAGGGTACAACCCTACCGCGGCGGTCACTCTCGACCCGTTTATCAGGTACTATCACGGGGTCAATCCGGCGGGACAGTTCCGGAGCGATCCTGACTACACTTATTATGGAATGGGGCTTCTCGCCAGAATCGGAGGCCGATAGTCGTGGCCGTAAACTTCCAGGACAGATTCGTCAAGTGGTCGTATCGCATCGAAACACAGGATAATGACGATCCGAGCAGGCAGAATTTGATCGCCTGGGACGTTACGCTTCACAATCGTTACGACCAGCACCTGAACACTGCGATGAACGCCGCCGGAATCCCCACCACCCGTAGAAACAGATCGCTCATCGCCATGCTGGCGCTCGCATCAACGGGAACCATGAAGGAACAGGTGGAAAACGCATGCGAGTTCTGGCCCAACGTCCGGGGTATGGTCCTTTAGCCTGTCCACACAAGAAACTCTTCCGTGTTGAATTTACTCAAGTTACGAGATGCTTTGAGATCGATTGACTCCATCTAGCGACCAGCCTCGTCTCCGATCGTCTGTCAGTCAGAAAAACTATGCAGGTTTCCTGACCTCATTTTGAACCCCCAGTCGAGCCACATGGCCTATCCACAACCGCTTACCAGGTCCGAAGGAGGGAAAGAGGGTCGGTATCGGTCCAAAAAATCACCCATCCTCCTTCCCGGCCGCCCCTCGCACCCAATATAATGGAAAGCAAACATTCAACTCTCAGGGCGGCCGAAAACCCGCCCAGGGGAATACACCATGGATCTACGCGACAGATATCGAGGCTGCCTGCTTGGTCTGGCGGCGGGGGATGCGGTCGGGACGACGGTGGAATTCCGCCCCCGGGGGAGTTTCGAGCCGCTGACCGACATGGTGGGGGGAGGCCCCTTCCATCTCGAGCCGGGTCAATGGACCGACGACACCTCCATGGCTCTTTGTCTCGCCACGAGCCTGATCGAGAAGAGTGGCTTCGATGCGCGAGACCAGGTGGAACGCTATTGCCGGTGGCAGGAAGAGGGCTATCTGAGCAGTACCGGCGCGTGCAGTTTCAGGTTTTTACGTCAGATCCGTCCACTAGTAGCGAGGGAGTCCAATAATGCCAGCTAACGTAGGTTTTCAGGCGGCATATCACGACCTTGAAAAACGCATGAAGGCACTCGCGGAGTCGGATGGAGATGTCTATCTCCCGAATCCCGAACCCCCAGTGCCCGTCGACTATGTTCTGATATGCATGGAGCCGTCCCTGGGTCGGTGGGCTCGCTCTGCAGGGGAGGCAAGAGCTCGAGTAGAAGCCGGTGTCAGAAACTTTCTCTCCTCAATAGAGGTCCAAATCCTCCATTTCTGCATTCGACGCTATCTTTGCGAACCAACGCAGCGCTACCACATTACAGACTTTTCCAAAGGGGCAATGCTCGTCAAGCACGCCGGGCGTGACAGGACCCAGCGCTATGACAGATGGTACGCATTGTTGCAGGAAGAGATTGATCTCGTCGCGACGCCCGACGCAGGTATTCTTGCGGTTGGTAAGGATGTTTCCAAGCATCTCGACCGACGAGATTTCGGGAAGCCCTACGCTTCCATCATCCACTACTCAGGTCTGGCAGGAAGTGCTCGAACTGCGGGAATTGCGGGTCACGAAGACGAATTCGAGGCGTTCAAGAACTCAGTATCCCTGGAAGACGTGATAGCAGTGGCGGAAGACGTGGTCACGGAGGCACGTGTGCCTGCCGAGATCCGCGACGAGGCACTCTCACAACTAGCTCGGAGTCAACTCTCCACCTCCCGCAAGCAACTCATTTTTAACTACAAACTAGCATTTGAATCGATACGATCATGAGGCCGTGGTCTGGTGGGCGGAAGTGCGTGGGGGCGGAGCCAGTGGAGGCACAACTCCCAGGATAGCTGCGTTCGAATTACGAATCTCTTCGGGCACCAGGGATGACAACAGTATCATGGTAAAGCATCCCGCGACTGGCGCAGATTGACCTCCGACCAGGGAGCAATACCTATGGATCTACACAACAAATCCCGAGGCTGCCTGCTCGGTCTGGCCGTGGGGGATGCGGTCGGGACGACTGTGGAATTCCGCCCCCGGGGCAGTTTCGAGCCGCTGACCGACATGGTGGGGGGAGGCCCCTTCCATCTTGAGGCGGGTCAATGGACCGACGACACCTCCATGGCTCTTTGTCTCGCCACGAGCCTGATCGAGAAGGGTGGCTTCGATGCGCGGGACCAGATGGAACGTTATTGCTGGTGGCAGGAAGAGGGTTACTTAAGCAGTACCGGAGCGTGCTTCGATATTGGCGGCACGATCGAACGGGCGCTCGAGCGCTTTCAAGAGACCGGTGAGCCATTCTCCGGGTCGACCAACCGACTGTCGGCCGGCAACGGTTGCATCATGCGACTGGCGCCGATTCCCCTCTTCTATTTCCCCGATGTTGATGCGGCCGAAAAGCGCGCGGGTGAGAGCTCGCGGACGACTCATGGCGCGATGGAATGCGTCGATTCGAGTCGGTTCCTGGCACGCTTGATCTGCCGGGCACTGCAAGGCTGCGCGAAAGAAGAGGTACTGATTGGGGATCGCGAGACGTTCGTCGGGACTGAAAAGATCGTCGCGATTGCCCGCGGAAAGTATCTGGAAAAGAACGTCGACGCGATTCGGGGGAGCGGGTATGTGGTCGATTGCCTGGAGGCGGCTTTGTGGTGTTTCAGTCGGGCGGACAGCTTTCGGGAGGCGATCCTGATGGCCGCCAATCTGGGCGATGATGCGGATACGACCGCGGCGGTCTGCGGGCAGGTGGCCGGTGCGTACTGGGGGGAGGGTGGGATTCCGGGTGAGTGGTTGGAAAGGATCGCGATGCGGGAGGAGATAGAAGGGTTGGTGGATGGGTTGCACGATACGCAGGAACGGGTTGGTTAGGGGCACCTAACTCCTTTCTCCTTGCGATCGGTTGGTACATCAACTAGAATTTCAACTACCTACCCCCGGAACATCGAATCGTCTTTTGCCTAGGAGATGCATTGCCGCTCCTTTCGTGCTCTACTTCACTCTGCCCTGGATTCACACAATCAATGAGATTCATTCCACTAGTCTCCTTTCGAAGCCAGCGGAAGGCTTCTGGCTTGACCGAATCGATCCATTCGTAGGTAGCAGGAGGAACTCATGTCTTTTTCCACGATGCGTGCGGGGCTTCTGGTGGCCCTGGTTAGTACACTGGCCGCGTGTGCAACAATTGTAAGTGGCACAAGCCAGGAGGTTTCCTTTTACTCCTCCCCCGAGGGCGCCACAGTTTCCGTAGGCGGCAGGATTCTTGGAAAGACCCCCCTGACGATGAACATGAAAAAGAAATCGGGCCAGACTCTGATATTCGAGAAGGAGGGCCATAAAAAGTTCACAACCCGCCTGGATACCAATATGAATTCCTGGTTCTGGGGAAACATAATATTGGGAGGCGTATTGGGAAGTTCGACTGATGCTACTACGGGAGCCATCTATGAGTACTCGCCTCAGCAGTATATGGTAACGCTCGAACGGGCAGGCGTCGGACCGTTAGAAGGGCATGCTACAAAGCCAGCAGCACAGAAAGCGCGGGAATTTCTTGTGGTTGGCTATAGCAATATTCTGAGCGACCTCTCCAAAGGGGAGGGCCCACACATTTCGTCTCTCTTGAATCTACTTTCCGTCCCCGAAAATCAGTACGAGGAAGCCAAGGAGAAGATTCGCGCCCTTTCCAGTGTGTACACAGACATACCAGAGTTCGCGGATCACGTTATAGAGTTATACTTGACGGAAGATTGACTGTAGCGGTTCAGCGAACGTGAGACAGAGTCAAGAGAAGAGTTAAAGGACATATCCGAGTACTATAAATAGGAAAGGAGAAGTCCATGCATGAGAGTCCTGGTCCAGAAAAGGT
>JALGYY010000006.1 GCA_025782575.1 bacterium | reverse complement strand
TGGTGCCGATCTCGTGGCGTGCGGAACTTGCTCATCCTGGCCCTCCTTCACTTCTGCCCAGAATAACGAAAATATGCCAGCGAATCAGACTTTTTGGACAGCCTCCGTTGGTAGCGATTCCCGACAGGATCAGCAACAAGAGCAGGAGCAGCGCTATGAAATCCGGTTCTCAGTGAGCGAAGAGTTCTGCCGGGATCTGGAGCGGGCGAAGACGGTCTGCTCCCGAAGCTGGAATGTGGAGGCGATTATGGGAAGAGCAATCAAGGACCTGCTGGAGAAGCGCGATCCTGAGCGGAAAGAGGCACGGCGGAAGAAGAGAGAAGCAAGGAAGCAGAGTAGGTCGCAGAACAAATCGCCGGACAAACCGGCAACCGCGAGCGGGGCAAAGTCGGCAAGTGAGAGGAATTCTTCAGGTGAGCGATCACGGATTTCGACCGGTCGCTCACGTCACATTCCCGCCCAACTGAGGGATGCGGTGTTCACCCGCGACAATGGGCGGTGTACGTACACCAGTTCTCTCGGCATGCAGTGTGACTCGACCGCTCACCTGCAGATCGATCACATCACGCCGTTTTGCCTGGGCGGAGAGCACTCCCTCAAGAATCTGCGCCTTCTCTGCGGCAAACATAACCGATTGGCGGCTCGAGAGATGTCACTCATAACCCGTTGATCGGCCGGGGAGTATGACGCGAAACGCTGAACTTGGAACAGGGGAAGTGGACTGTGAGAATTAATACGTGGGCGGACAGTTTCAATTCTCTTGCAATCGTCCGAATCGGTACGATCTTCGGGGGGTGAGACGGCCATTGAAAACCATCTCTCAAATCTTCGGACACTTCGCCATGGCCCGGCCGAACAGATCCGCCTGCCTGGTTAGTTGTCAATCTGGCGGGGGATGAGCTCGCTAAGCGAATTTCACTCCATAGAAGTGAGTGCAGACAGATTGATCGATACTAGGTCGACTGCAATCGATCGGTTACAATAGAGATTGAAATCATCATGAATCCGATCATCTACTACATTACGGCGCACGGTTACGGTCATGGGGTTCGTTCATGTGCAATCGTGAACGCGTTGACCGAGCATTCGCCCGGCACGCCGATCACTCTGGTAACCAGCCTTCCCGATGGTCTGATCCGGTCACGACTGACGGGAGGCCGTGTCGAGATCCGGCCCGATTCGTTCGACGTCGGGCTGGTGCAGGTCGATTCGATGAAGTCAGACTTGCAGGCGACCGGCGAAGCGCTCCACGTGTTGAGCGCTGACTGGGGTGGTCTGGTGGAGCAGGAATCGGAGTATCTCGGGAGGCGGGAAGCGTCGGCTGTTGTTTGCGATATCCCGGGAATACCGCTCATGGCGGCCCGGGCTCTCGGCATCCCGGCCATCGCGGCGGGGAACTTCGGGTGGGACTTCATCTATCGAGAGATCGAAGGCCGGACGAGCGACTGGGATGACTACGCCGGCCTCTTCGAACGTGCCTACGGGAAAGCCGATCTTTTGATCAGGCTTCCGTTCGCGGAACCGATGAGCGCGTTCCCCAATCGTATCGATGTGCCTGTGGTTACCGAACCGGGGGAAAACCGGAAGGGCGAGATTCTCGAGCATACCGGTCTCGATCCGCACAAAAGACTCGGTCTGCTGTCATTTGCATCGCTTGAATGGGATGAGGCGGCGACCGCCCGGCTCACCTCGGCCGAGGATTGGCATTTCCTTGCAGTGGAACCGCTCCGGATATCGGCGCCGGGAGTGGCGACGCTCAGCAGGACTGATTTTCCCTTTGCGGATCTGGTCGCATCTGTAGATGCTGTGATCACCAAACCGGGATTCGGGATCGTATCGGAGTGCGCCGCCAATCAGACTCCCATGGTCTATGCGGAGCGGCTTGATTTCCCCGAGTATCCGTATCTTGTGGAGGGTATCGAGCGCTACCTGCGGGCGGCGAAGATTACGATTGAGCAGCTTTACCATGGTGACGTGGCGGGCGCGCTGAATGAGCTGGAACGAGCGGCTGCCCCGCCGATAACTTGCGTAACCGGCGGTGCGGCAAAAGCGGCACGCCTGATTCTCGATCACGCGACGGGCTGACACCCGGCAGCACATTCAGGTCAGGGAGTGGAATGGCGGGAATTTTCGGATTCATGAGCAGTCGATCCGGCCGGAATGCCGAACAGGTGGTCGATCACATCGCCCGGCTCCTCTGTCATACATCCTATTGCAAAGTTGATAACCGGGCCGGAGATCAGTGCGGCCTGGGAGTCGTCCATCTCGGATTGCTCCATGATGTCGAACAGCCTCTGGTCGACGAGAAAACAGGAATCCGATTTGTTCTCGATGGTGAGGCGCATGATCCGGATCAGATCAAGGCCCGGTTGATTGCGCAGGGCGTTTCGATTTCAGAAATGACGAGCGAGCCGGAACTCTTTCTGAAGCTGTTTCTGCTGGAAGGGCCTGAGGGATTTGCTGATATCAGCGGGAGCTGGGCCTTCGCAGCGCACGACGAGCGGAAGGGTGAATTCGTCATTGTGACCGACAGGTGGGGGAGCCGCCAGGTCGTCTACGCGGCAATCCCGGGTGGGTTCGCATTCTTTCCCGAAGTCAAAGGGGTGCTCGCCTTTCCTGAGTTCGGATGCACTATCGACCCGGTGGCGATCGCCGATCTCATTCACTTTCAGCATGTGTTCGGCAATCGTACGACGATCGAAGGGGTGAGTCTGGTTCCTCCGGCATCAGCTCTTCGATGGCGGGATGGCCGGATTGAGATTCAGGAATACTGGAGACTCTCATTCCCCGAAAGTTTTTCGGTTCGCACCACCGGGGAATGGTTGGAGGAATACAAGCCGCTCCTCGCTCGCGCCATGGATCACGCCGTTCGCAAACCGCCCGGGGCAGGCTCCACGCTGAGCGGCGGCATGGATACTCGTATCATGATGGCCGGCATCCCGCATGAACACAGATCGATTCACACCTATACATTCGGCGAGAGAGGGTGTCGTGATCTAAAGTATGCCCGGATGGTCGCCGGTGTTCTCGGTACCCGTCATCATGAGTTGGAAATCAAGCCGGCACTCTTTCTGGAACATCTGGACGCCTATAACTGGTTCACCGATTGTATGGTTTCCCCAAGACATTGCCAGATCGGCGCTCTGCTTCCGTTGATCCGAAAACACTCTCCTGTGGTGCTCGAAGGAATACCGACCGGCAGCCTCTCATTCTATATGTATCCGGTGCCCGGATTCGATGTGCTGGCACCCTCTTCGGAGGAGGAGTTTCTGAGGCATCACGTATTCGGGAGGAGGGAGGCGATTGTGAAGTCGCTCCTCCCCGAGCGCCTCTTCCACGATCCCTACATCGATGCCATGCGAGAGGATCCCCAGCCGGGATATCGGGAGTCGCTCGGGAGCGGTTTTCCGGCGTTCGCCCCTCAGAGGGCATGGCGCACGTCGATCACAGAGCGCCTTAGACGATTCAGCGGAACCGGCGGCTCTTTCATGAGGACCCAGGTCGAGGTGCGCCAGCCGCTCAGCGATTACGATCTTGTCACTTGCATGTTCGAGGCTCCTCCCAGTCATTATGTGGACTCGGGGTGCGTACACGAGCTCATTCATCGGCTGGCGCCCGATCTGGATCACATCCCTCACCACGGGACCGGCATGCCTGCGAATCCGTCGCTCCTCCAGACTTTCTGGTCCTGGCGCCGCCGGCAGCTCAAGTCTCGGCTGAGCCGTTGGACCGGCGGACGGTACCGGTTTCGGGACGAGCGGGCGACCATCGTGACAACCGACTGGCTTCGGGGCGCTTTGAAACAGAAGCTGACCTCGACGTTGTTGAGCAAACGGGTCGCCGACCGTGGAATCATGAATGCGGGCGAAGTGAAGCGGATCGTCAATGACCACATGAACGGGAACGATGACTATTTCAGTATCATCTGGACGCTTATGGGCATCGAACTCTGGTGCCGCCGCTTTTTCGATGGGGAGGAGGCGGGGGAATAGCTCCGATTTCCAGGTTCCGCCCGGGAGGGTGCGTTTTTTCCGGGCGTACTCCCGTATTTTCCCTATAATCTGTAGAACGCAACCGCCGGCACCACCCAAAATCCAAGAAATCCGGAGGCTTTCCGATGACTGATCCTAGATTCAAGAAACTTGCCGATCTGCTTATTCAGCACTCGGTCTCCCTGCAGAAGGGGGAAAACGTGCTGATCGAAGCAGCCGATATCCCTCGGGGCATGGTGAGAGCGCTCATCCAGTCAGCGGACGAAGCCGGGGGTACCCCGATCGTGCTCTGGAAGGATACTCAGATCCTTCGGGACCTGTATCAGATCGGCTCGGTCGAGGCGATTGAGAAGCGGCTCGAGCTGATGGGTCAGGTGGAGCGCTTCCAGATGGAAAAGGTGCAGGCCTATATCGGGGTGAGGGGTGCCCATAACACGACGGAATTCGGCGACATCCCCGCCGAAAAGATGAAGGCGTATCAGGATAATCTGTTTTCCCATGTACACACCGAATACCGCGTGCCGAAGACGAAGTGGTGTGTATTGCGTTGGCCGACACCATCCATGGCACAGCTCGCCGGAATGGGAACAGACAAGTTCGAAGATTTTTACTTCGACGTCGTTCTCGTCGATTACCAGAAGATGAACGAAGCGGTGCAGCCTCTCGCCGCTCTCATGGGGAAGACCGATAAAGTACGGATTCTCGGTCCCGGCGAAACCGACCTGACGTTATCGATCAAAGATATTCCGGTGATCCCCTGCTCAGGCGATCGAAACATTCCGGATGGTGAGTGCTTCACAGCACCGGTCAAGAACAGTATCAACGGTGTGATCCAGTACAATGCCAAGACGATTTACCATGGTGTGACTTTCGACAATATTCGCCTCCAGTTCGAAAACGGCAAGATCGTCGATACCGCCTGCTCCAACAACGGAGCGTTGAAGAAGATCCTCGATTCGGATGAGGGAGCGAGATATATCGGTGAGTTTGCGATCGGCTTCAACCCCAAAATCAAGAAGCCGATGTGCGACATTCTGTTCGACGAAAAAATCGGCGGCAGTCTGCACATGGCGGCCGGAAACGCATACGACGATGCAGACAATACGAACCGCTCATCGATTCACTGGGACATGGTATTGATCCAGACGCCCGAGTTCGGTGGCGGGGAGATCTACTTCGACGACAAGCTGATTCGGAAGGACGGCATATTCGTCGTTCCGGAATTGGAGGGTCTGAATCCTGGTCGACTTTAGATCGATCGATCCGGTGAAGAGATTATGGCGCGCATCCCCCAGCAGTTGAAAGACCTCTGGAAGACGGTCGTGCCGTCGGATCGTCTTTTGATCCTGATGAAGCCCGATCCGGATGCACTCTCTTCGGCGTGGGCTCTGAAGCGGCTCATGTCCGGTAAGGTGCAGTCGAGCCAGATCGCTCATGTGGGTGAAATCGTCCGGCTCGAAAACCGTGCGATGGTGCAGATCCTGAAGATCCGAAGTGAGCGTTTCGACAAAATCGATGTGAGTCTCTTTTCGAAGGTCGCACTCGTTGATGGTCAGCCGGACCAATTCGAGAATCACCCGATTCCGGCGCCGAGCATTGTTATTGACCACCATCCGGCGGTCAAACCGTTCGAGGCGGAGTTCGCGGATGTGCGGCCCAATATTGGTGCCACCGCTACGATCATGACCGAGTATCTTTATCGGGGAAAGATCAAGATCCCGCGGCCATTGGCAACGGCGCTCTGCTTCGGGATCAAGACGGATACCGGGGGGCTTACGCGGTCGATTTCGCGGAAGGACGTAAATGCCTACGCGCATCTCTTACCGCTGGCGAATATGACTCATCTCAGGCAGATGGAGCATGAGCAATTCTCGCGCTCCGATCTCGAACTGATCGGCCGGGCCATTCCGCAGATTCAGGTACGGAAGAAGTTCCTATTCGTTTTTCTCGATGGCCCGGTGCCGCCCGACAGTCTCGTAATACTGGCCGACACATTCATCGGTCTCGAAAAAGTAAGTGTCGTGGCGGTGGGGGGGACCTATCGGAACCGAGTGGTCGTAATTTTCCGCGGGAAGGGGCCGCGGGTGAATGTAGGCCTCATTGCGCGCCGTGCTTTTGATTTGATCGGGAGCGCCGGCGGGCACAAGATGGCAGCCAGGGCGGAGATCAGGAGCGTCGAATTGCCCGAGGAGCTGGACATCGCGGATCTCGAAGGAATTCGCTCATGGGTGAAACGGACGATCCAGTCGAACATGGGGCCCCGAAAGAGCAACAAGTGAAAGTGACCCGCGCTCGAACGGGATCAGCAACAGTAAGGTAGTAGCGATATGAAAGATATAATTCTCGCATCAACGTCTTCCTATCGGGAGGAGTTGCTTCGCCGGCTTGGCATTCCGTTCCGTTCGCTTGCCCCCCTTTGTGATGAAGAGGGTGCGGATGATCTTCCCGTCGAGGAGCGCGCGGTTCATCTTGCCGTCCGGAAAGCCCGATCGCTTGCCTCTCAATATCCGGGGGCCATTGTGATCGGTGCGGACCAGATTCCCGAGATCGACGGCCAGGCGCTCAAGAAACCGGGAACCGCAGAAAAGGCACGTGAGTCGCTGAGACTGCTTTCCGGCAAGTCACACAGCCTCGTAACAGGGGTCGCGCTCGTGCAGATTATCGATGACGAGCACGTCGAAACAGGAGTCGATGTCACACGCATTCACATGCGCGATCTGAGCGATCAGGAGATCGAGAGCTACGTAAAGCGCGAACATGTTCTCAATTGTGCGGGTGCCTATAAAGCCGAGGGGCTCGGTATCGCCCTCTTCCAATCGATCGAAACAACCGATCCGACCGCCGAAGTCGGGCTTCCGCTCATTCAAGTAACTGAACTTCTCCGCCGTTTCGGCGTCGATACGCTTCGGTGATTCGCGCAATCATCCTCGGCGTGGTGGCCGTTCTCGTATTTCTATCCGCTTTCTTTGCCATTAACGCGCCCGATTTCTGGTGGCATCTCGCGAACGGCGAGCAGACGCTGAGCAATCGGGCCCTCCACTTCGCCGACCCGTTTTCGTATACCACAGAAGGCCGGAGCTATCCCCCCACACAATGGCTGTTCGAGATCGTCAGCTTCGCAATCGTAAGCGCTGCCGGACTGGGTGGCGCGATCATCGCCAAAGCGATCTTACTGGCGCTCCTCTTTGTCGTCATGGGAAGGACGCTGTTCCGGAACGGTGCCGACCCGTTTTCCGTGCTCGCCCTTCTTCTTGCGGGCCTTATTGTCACCCGATTTCGTTTCGTCATCCGGCCGGACCTCGTCACCTTCATGTGCGTCGCCATTGTCTGGTCGGTTCTCTACGACTATCGGAGGGGAAGAATTGATCGCCTGCGATGGTTACCGGCGCTCTTCCTGGTCTGGGTTCAGTTTCATTCGGGCGCACTCTTCGGCATTCTCGTGATGGGGTCGATCTGGGTTGGTGAGGCGATCGCCGCACGTTTATTGCCGTCACGCGAGGGCCTCGATGCGCCTGCTCGTAACCGGCTCCTTAAATGGACCGCCATCTCCCTCTTCGTTACTTTCCTGAACCCGATTCATGTAAAGTATATTTCATTCGCCTTGGGTCATGTCCAAGATTTCGCAAAGTTCGCGATCCAGGAGCTCAGGCCGATCGACTGGAATCGCGATCCGCTGCAGATGATCTTCCTGATTGCGGCCCTGGTTCTCGCCGTTCGAGCGGCTCGCCGCGACCCGGTCGTGCTCTTGACTTTGCTACCGGTCGCTCTGGTGACGTTCCGTTCCGTCCGGCTCATGCCGATCTTCGTTGTGTTGGCGCTCCCTGTCATGGCGGATGCGTTCCAGGTACCCAAAGGTCGGGGCCGAACGACTCCCCGAGTGATCGCTGCCGTCGCCTCGTTCTTCTTCATAGCTTACTCGGTCCGCGCACTCGACCCGGGTGCCTCCCAGGGGCTATATCAGTTCGGCACCGGGATCAATCGGCAACTCGCGCCTGTGGCCGGCGCCGATGCAATCGCCCGCCTCGACCCGGAGGGAAATCTTTTTAACTCTAATATTTACGGCGGCTATCTTATTTCTCGATTCCAAGGCGAGCGCCCCGTTTTTACGGACGGGCGGAGCCAGCTCCACGAACCGACGCTCCGTTATATTGCGAACCACACCTGGCGGGAGATCATCGCGAAATACGATATCGGCCACTGTCTTATCGATCACAAATGGGCAGAGCCACGCCTGCCCGGAAACGAGATGTCCCTCGTCTGGTGGGATGATACATCCATGCTGTACATATCCCGTGATGAGTGCGATCGGCGAGATCTCCCCATGTATACCGTTCCTTTTCCTGTCCTGAGCGGTGGTGATGTCCTCGAGAGAATCGATCCGGGCAGAGCGGAACAGGAGCTCCGGCGGGCGATTCGAGAGGCACCCCGCTCTGTACTCCCCCGTATTCATCTGGCGGCGATTCTCGGTAGCACAGACCGGGATGAAGAGGGAGCCGGAGTGCTCAGTAAGGCGCTTGAATTCGAGCCGTGGAGGGGAGACGTGATGATTAACCGTGGCTACTTGCTCGCTCGATCAGGAGACCGCCGGGCGGCGATCGAGTCACTCCGGGACGGACTTCGGCGAGAGAGAAAAGATGGGAGAGCGTGGGGGAGTCTCGGACGGCTGCTCTCCGAAGAGAGTGATAATGACGGTGCCGCCAGGGCGCTGAAAAGGGCCGTGCGAATCGCTCCTGAAAACCAGGCGTTCCTGCTCGACCTCGGCCTTGTGTACGAAAGACAAGGAAAAACGGACCGGGCACAGGATACCTATCGGTCCGTGGTTCAGCGCTTCCCGGATTCCCGGGAAGCGCAACGCCGTCTTGAAAGGCTTAGCGGAAGAGAGCCTTGATCCCGCCCCAGGTCTGCTCTTCGGATCCGGTCGTCTCGCTATAGAACATGCCGTCCCAGGTTTCCGAATAACCATCAGGAAGATCCGGCGAATACGTTGTCGTGCCGCCGAAAGTCCAGCCTGGTACGGCAAGTTCGATCAGGTGGGTTCCGCCTGTAAACAGGAGGTCACCCTGGAAGCTGCCGATGCCGATTCCCGGATTCCGATACACGTCAAGTGTCGTGAAATCCCCTTCGAGATAGAGCGTTCCGTCTACGAATGTCAACGGGACGGTGGCGTTCGGCGGAAAAGTGCCGTACGCGAGATCAGGAGTGGTGTCTTCCCAGATCTGGAAACGACCGCCCGTGTAAGGGGTGTGCTCCCACCCTCCGCCCTGCACGACTGTCGTGCCGGGCGCCAGATTGAACAGATAGATCGTGTATTCGAACGAGGGAGTCCATGTGAGAGGTGGAAGGATGTCATCTACCTTGCCGGCGAGCTTCAGCTCGATCTCTCCCGTGCCCTCTTCCCACGCGTAGCCGTAGAAATCGATTACCTGAGCCCCTGCCAGAACAGGCAGGAAAATCAGCATAAACACTGACGCCATAACAAGTTTCATTATTCACTCTCCACCGGACCTTGCGTGTGTAGCGGTTCAGCGAAAGTGAGACAGAGTCAAGAGAAGAGTTAAAGGACATATCCGAGTACTATAAATAGGAAAGGAGAAGTCCATGCATGAGAGTCCTGGTCCAGAAAAGGTAGTCCGCGAGGTCCGTCG
>JALGYY010000049.1 GCA_025782575.1 bacterium | reverse complement strand
CGCGGAAAGGGTAATCGGCTCACTTCGGCGAGAGATCCTCAATCACGTCATCGTTCTGGGCGAGAACCACCTTCGGCAAATCGTGTCAGGTTACTTGACCTATTATCACGAAGTGCGACCGCACCTGTCCCTCGGCCGAAACGCTCCGATTCCACGGAAGGTCGATCCGCCTGAGAACGGGCAAGTGATTTCCACCCCGATGGTCGGTGGCCTTCATCATCGGTACACTCGAGCTGCGTAACGACGGCCACTTGAAAGAGTGACCTCGGCCATTTTTGCCCGGGGGGACTCCCTGCGAAGAACACTAACTCCACATCCAAAACGATCGAGACTCAAGGAAATCAGAGATCTACCTACCAACAGCGTCTGTCGCAAGACCAATTCGACGTGGAATTCGGCTCTATTTCGGTCCGGATGGCATTTTCGGGATGGACAGGTACCGATCGACCCAAAAGGGCGAAAGCCAACCATCTCTCCCCTAAACCCATTCATCCCAATCTCTTCGCGCCGATAGTTTGATAGCGTCAGGCCGGTTTACCAACCCATCCGATCGCCCCCGAAAATGGCCCAAGGCCGAAAACCGGCCATCTCCCCAACTAACCACTTACCCCCATCCCCAAACCAAGTAGCCACTTACACCACCGCACCCCGGGCTCCCCCAAGCCCCGATTGCCATTTCAAATTCGACCTTATCTCTGCTTTGGGTCCCCGGTCGTCTCAGAAACGTAAACCGCCCCGGGGACCATTCGGATCCACCCCTATTCTGTCGGAGCCCCACCCGACATCCTGAGCTTTCCAGGCGCCCCGCAGGATCGGCATCTCACGTTCATCGCCCCTCCCTGGTCGACACCGATCATCGTCAACTCCATCCTCCCGCACTCCGGGCACAGGATGAGCTGTTGCAACGTGGTCCGCCGCGGGAGCTCCTCCCTCACCTTCTGGACGACGAACTCGATCCCGGCCTCCGCGTCGCCCAGGGTTTGGTCCTCGTTCGTCCCGAGCTTCGTGTAGTCGTATCCCCGGTCCATCGTCTTGATGTAGATCACCTTGCGGCGAGGAAGGATATGTACGAGATCGAGGATGTTCACGCTCACCGGGCTCCAGCTCCGCTCCTTGCTGATCGTGAACGTGATTTTGTGATCCGGGTTGAAGACACTCGGTACGATCCCCTGCTCATACAGGTCCTCGTCGGGAATCGCCACGATGAGGTGGCCACCCGGCTTCACGAGCCGCCACCAGTTCAGAATCGCCTCGCGAGGATCCCGCATGTGCTCCAGACAGTGGCTGCTGTACACGTAGTCGAAAGACCCGTCTTCGAATCCGTCCATCCTTTGCGCATCCCCGGACTCGAGATCGTAGCCGACCGCCGAGGAGTCGATCTTGTCCCGCCCGCACCCGATGTCGATTCCGTGTCCAACGATGAATCGATCGTAGAATCCTTCGCTACGCCGACGTCTCGCGCACTTCGTCGTTTCATCCATCACCTGATCCTCAGATATCGACTCGTCTACACACTTCCCGTCTTCCACCGACCCAGAAGCTCCCGACAGCCAAGCTCCATTATCCCCACGGCACGCCTCAACGCCGATATTTTTTTCGCCGGCAACAGGGAGACGCACCAACAGTTACACCGCACGTCGCATCTTTTGCGTTTCTTCTTCTTGACGAAACCGACGACAGCGCTTTTGATAGAGTTTGATTGGCAAACAGGATTGTATTCGCCCGCCCCGTCCTTGCGAATGCAAAAACGAGTAAACGAGTCGCCCAAAACCCGCGATCTATCCGTACGTCCGCCGCCGTGGCTCTGCTCTGGCAAGTCGCCGGATCGGGTTTTGCAGCATACGGGAGTGGCCGACATCAAGGGTCAACAGCCAGGAACCGCGAACCTCGCAATCGCTCCGGGTTCACCAGAGGAGCGCGCTTTCGACACGACGTCGAACGACGATCTCTGGTCGCGCGCCGTCGAGACGTTCCAGTCCGGTGATCGTCTTCGCGCTACCGCAAACTGCGATCAAATCCTGGCAGACGACCCCGATCACCCCGATTCCTGGCACCTCAAAGGGACCATCCTCATCACGACATCGGACTCCGCAAAGGGACTCGAGTTCATTCAGAAATCCATCTCTCTTGCCCCTGACCGGGCGAGCTTCCGGGAAAACCTCGCCGAGATCCTGATCGCCAGCAAGGAATACTCCGGTGCAATCACGCAGCTCAAAGCCCTTTGCGAAATAGATGCCACGAAACCCGCTGCGCACAGGATGCTCGGGGTGGCACTCGTGAAGAACGGGGACCTACTCGAGGCCCTTGATTCGTTGTTCCGTGCACTGAGCATGGGGCTGAACCACTCTCGAACCTGGTTCTGGATTGGGAAGGCGCTCGTGCAACAGGAGCGTCTCGAGGAGGCCGTTCTCGCCTTTCGCGCCGCAGTGAGTGTTCCAGCGGAAGAGCAATCCGATCACACCGAGGCGTGGTTCCAGCTCGGACGGGTCTTGTTCAATCAAAAGGACCTCGATGGAGCGGCTCTGGCCTACGAGAAGGTCATCGAAGGAGATCCGGAGTGCATCGCTTCGATCCACAATCTGGGTGACGTTTTCATCCATCAGGGTGAGCTCGATCGAGCCCTCGAGACTTTCGAGAGGGTCCTCGCGATCAATCCCGCGGAAGTGTCGTCGCATCTCGGGATCGGATTGGCCCTGCTGCGAAAAAGCGAGTTTCAAGAAAGCATTGCCGCCTTCGAGCACGCGCTGTCCATGGCTTCGAACGACGAGGACAACGCGGAAGCCAGAACCTGCCTGGGGATCCTGTACCTCATGCACGAGGATTTCGCCAGGGGTTGGCCTCTGTATGAGAGCCGACGCGAGGACGAGAACCACCGACGCAGAGAAAGCGACCTCCTCGATCACCCGGAATGGAAGGGAGAATCTCTCCGCGACAAGACGATCCTCGTGTATGCCGAGCAGGGTTTCGGGGACGTCATTCAGTTTGTCCGCTACCTTCCCATGCTCCATGCCCGGGGAGCGCGTGTCCTGTTCGAGCCCCAACCCGGGCTCGAATCGCTGCTCCGTGGAAACGATCTGCAAGCAGAGATCGTCTCCCGAGATGCCGGAAAGACGTCCCCTTCCTACGATCTGTACGCCCCCCTGGGAAGTCTCCCGTATCGGTTCGCAACCGATCTCTCGACCATCCCGTCTCCAGGGCCCTATCTGCATGCCGACTCCCGGAAGTCGGATCGCTACCGAACGGACTGGTTTGAGCATCCGAACCTCAAGGTTGGCATCGTGTGGCAGGGGAGTCCGCTGCACAGACACGATTCGATCCGATCGACGCGCCTTTCCAGCTTCGCTCCCCTGTGCCGGATGGAGGGTGTGTGGGTGTACTCCCTCCAGAAAGGGCCGGGACACGAGCAACTTGCGGGAATTCCAGACGATGCCGCTCCTTTCGACCTTGGTGCGACATTTGGCGATTTCTCCGACACCGCGGCCGCCATCGACAACCTGGATCTGGTCATCACCGTCGACACCTCGGTTGGCCACCTGTCGGCAGCCTTGGGAAAGCCCACCTGGATTCTCCTTTCCACGGTACCCGACTGGCGGTGGTTTCTGGATCGCGAAGACAGTCCCTGGTATTCAAGCGTCCGGTTGTTCCGCCAGAAGAAACGGGATGACTGGAAGGATGTATTTGACCGCATCCTATTCGAGGTCGAGGGCTTCGGTCACAGAGAGAACCCGAAGCCTTTTTCCAATTCGTGTGTAGTCGGCCAAACAGCGGCCCCAAGACAAGAGATCTGAGGAGAACATCAATGCTACTTGGAGAGATGATCCACAATGCAGCTTCTACGTCTGTCTTCACGGCTCCGATCAGTCGAGGGGGCAAGACCGCCATGATGAGCGTCGATGTGACGCAGCTGGAGGGTACGGCGACGCTTGCCATCGAGATCCAGCAAAAGAACCAGGCGGACACCACATGGACATCCATGGCGGCCTTCGCCAACATCACCGCCGTAGGGATGGGGACAAAACAGGCAGACGACGTCAAGGAGCAAGTCCGACTGAAGTTCGACGTGACTGGAGGCAGCGCAGCATGGGTTCGGATCCAGATGCTCCCGGTTTCCTGGACCAACTAAAGGGGACGCGGCCTCGTCGAGTCAATCGATGGCCCAAGAAGAGGCAAAGAAGATGCTTACTACGGAAGTTCTCTGGAAGAGCGATGTCGCGGTACCGACGCACACTGAGCCTCGCGGCGGATCGAAAGCGTTCTTTACGGTGGATGTGGTGACTTTGACCGGATCATTTCCGGCCCTCAGCATCAAGGTCGAGCACAAGAACCGGGCGGACACCGCGTTTACGACCGCCGGAACGTTCGAGGCCTTTACGGTCCCCGGGATGCAGAAGTTGGAGGTTTCGGACCTCAAGGAAGAGGTCCGACTCAGCTTCGCGATGGCCGCCGGAGATATGGCGCTTGTCACGGTTCTCGAGCCAATGTGGGTTGAATAGGTCTTTCGGGCTGGGTGCCCTCAGCGGGCCTGTGATGTCATCGGAAGCTCGCTACGAATTGGCTCCCAGCCCTCGTAGGATGAAAGGAGTTTGGAATGTCTCCAGGAATAGCAACTGATCAAACGCCGCCACCGAATGCGCCAAGCAATGACCCGGACTCCGAGCACTGGGGCATCGCAACGCCACACATACCACCTCCAAGCATCCGACGGAGTCAATTCGAAAACCCGCGGGGTAGAGGGATAGCGACCGTGGCAACACCCATACCGAATGCTCCGGGGAGTAGTGTGACCTGCCCGCTGGGCGGGGGAACAGCTCGAGGGGATGAGGTGGTTCTGAGTCGACGTCAGTTGACCGATCCGCCAGTCTTCTACAACGACCCCCACTTCACCCGGGATGGTTCTTCAATCGTGTGTAAAGCCACTGTGCCACGCCGCCAAATACGTGACTTCACAGTTGAGATTGACCGGAAGGGAAGCGTGACGCTGACCGGCGAACGTACCACTGTGCCAGACGACAGTGGCGGGAACGATCCCCTTGCTATTTCCGCTACTCGGCTAGGTGGCGTATTTTGGGTGGCATACAATCGCGTGCGAGACGATGCTGAAATCTTTGTAGCACCTATCCGTCCTCCCTTTGGTGGTGGATTGGTAGGGCATCCCGTAAGCGATGTTGATCGTCCTGACCCAGCCAAGCAGGGCATCCTCTGGGGAGGGGATGTCGAATGGCTCTACTCGGAACGTGGTAGCCGGAATGACTTGATTCGTTCGCATTTCACGGTCTCCAGTGAGACTGGTGTCATCGAGCAACTGGTCATCGATCGTGATAAGGGGAATTCGATCGAAACGACATCCGAAAACGGGAGTGCTTGTCCGGTTCTTGACAGAGAACACTTCAACTTCGGACGACTCATCATTACCGCGATACTTCCTGGTGGGGGTGCTTTCGCCAAGACGATTGCTCTCGTCCGAATCAAGGAGACCTTTGGACCGATGGATTTTGGTGTAGGAGAAATTGCAGACGCAAAGATAGAACTTCCTTTTCCAGAGCTTGGCTTCTCTGGGCAGCCCGAGTGGTCACCGAATGGCTTCATGTACGCATTCAATGTCACCAATAACATAAAAAACCCGCTCTTTGGTTCCCAACTCTACGTGGCTGTCTACGATCCGGACGCAGCCAGTGACGAGACGGTTCAGTGCTTTCAGCTGACTTCTCGAAAGACAGCACAAGACGAAACGTCGCGTAGCGGCATTCGATGGTCTGAGGACGGGCGTTACATTCTGTACAGTCGGGCTGAGAATGGTGCCAATGGTACTCCTGGGAGCATTTATGTCATCGATGTTCTTAGGGCGTTGCGGAACTTCTCCCGGCCATTCGGGGCGACACCTCCAAGCACGTGTACGGATCTCTCACCTGGCGTAGCCGAATTCCGGATTTCACAAGAGGGGGACTTTTTTGCAACCGGGGCATTCTGGCGACCGACAAAGAGACAGCACAGGAGCATTGTCTATGGCCTTTCGCCTATGGTACGGGACGAGTCTCAGCTATGGGAGGCGATTCTGGATCTCGACTGACCCGGCTTCTGCGGACGGAAAGCAGGAGATCGAATGGGCCTCACAACAGGAATTGAATCACCCGAGACCGAGAGGGTTTCCGTGGCTCCGCTGGTTCTGCCAGGTGTTTACTTCTTCGATCCTCAGGGATACAATCGGGTCCGTGCCTCATGATAATCAGATCTCAATTGCGTCAATGCCAGCCCCACCATGGACGCCTTGCGAGGTGGAGAAATGATGAAGTGCATGATATCCGTGGGTTGCGTTTCACTCGTGTTCGCTGTACTGGGATTGACTTCTGACGCCACCGCGCAGATCACCGAGATCATCGATGGATCGGGGGATGGGGCAGGGAACTCGCTCATTCGACCCCGGGGGGTGGCAGTAGACGACTCAGGAAACTTCTACCTAGCAGGGTTTGCGAGCGATAATGTGTTCCGGGTCACTGAGGGCGGGGTGGTCAGTGTCTTGCTCGATATCAACGGCCCTCGTGACGTCGCAGTGGACGGGGTGGGGAACGTCTTCGTTGCAGCCTGCGGGGTATCGAAGGTCGCCTTGGGCGGGACCATCACAGAGATCATCGGTTTCTTGGGCGATGGGGAGGGAAACCTTCTTGTCGGAGCCAGGTGCGTCGTAGTAGACGGCTCGGGCAACGTCTACGTAACGGGGGAATTCACCGACAATGCTTTCAAGATCACTCCGGACGGGACGATCACCGAAATCATCGACGAAACTGGGGATGGGGCGGGAAACGAGCTCCAGACGCCGACATGCATCGCGGTGGACAGCTCTGAAAACGTGTACGTCGTAGGATATCTCAGCAGCAATGCGTTCAAGATAACGCCTGGCGGAACGATCACAGAGATCATCGACCAAACGGGGGCCGGAACGGGATTTGGGCTCGACAGCCCCCTGGGCATTGCAGTGGACGGGACGGGGAACGCTTATGTCTCGGGACAATTCAGCAGCAACGTGCTCAAGATCACCCCGGGTGGGGTGATCACCGAGATCATCGATAGTTTTGGGGACGGAGCGGGAAACCGCCTGGGTGGCGGAGGCGGACTTGCTGTGGACGGATCGGGGAACGTCTACGTGTCAGGGGATTGTACCCACAATGCGTTCAGGATCACGCCTGGCGGGACGATCACCGAGATCCTTGATGAGACGGGAGACGGGGCGGGGCACGTGCTTCGCTGTTCTGCTGACATCACCGTGGACGGGTCGGGCACCGTCTACGTGTCGGGCACCTCCAGCAACAATGCATTCAAGATCCTCCCGAACCCTTGCAATCTAGGGACTGTGAACGGCGGCGTCGGCCCAACAACTGAAGTACTCTTCGTGAACGGAGGTTCAGGAACCGTGACCGTGGCAACGGGAGAACCCATCACCATTGCCATGAATGATGCACCAGCCGGATCTGGTGCCGGTCTCTATGTGCTTTGGCTCTGGGTTGGCGCGCCGACAAACTGCACCGAATTGATGGCTGGCGGAGAGCTCCTCGGATGCACGGCACTCCCGACTCCGCTGAATCCAGGGATAACCCCTCAACCATTTCGTTGCCTCCGGAGTCCGCAGCTTCCATGCATACTCTGCGGGTCTGTGATGGAGCTGCCGGCTCCCGCAGCGGTGCCCTGGACGGTCACAAAGGGCGGTGGGTTTGCTGCTCCGGCGTTGTTCAACTTGCAGGGGCTCGTCAGGGACATGGGGGCAGGCAATCCGACCGGATTCAGTGTGACCAATGGGGTCATTCTCAAGATCGAGTAGAGATCCGCGTCACCGTCCCTCGGAAGCCTCGGCGAGCGATCCGATCGCAACCAAGCCCGGGCAACGGGCCACCGACAAGCCTCACCGCAAGCCAGGTGACCCACGTATCGGGACCGTGATCATCCGGAAGTGGCGTGGCGTCGAGCTTCGGCTCTACGTCCGCGAGAACGGCTTCGCACTCGACGGCCAACTGTATCGATCACTATCGGCGGCGGCAATCCCTCGGGATGAAAGACGTGTTGCGATCTACGCGAGGCGGGCGGTCGTCGATCCTTCAGATCCCGATCCGCTGGGCGCGCAACGGAGGGCGGTCGAGGCGTCCATCGAGGCCCAGGGAGGAGAGAGTTGGGTCGTCCTACCTGAGAGACTTACGGCGACGCGGGGTGGAGCGGCCTCACCATGGACCGACCGGGCTTGAGAAAGCTTCTGCGTGACGTCAATGGCGGAAAAATCGACGTGCTTGTTGTCCGCGACCTTGCCCGGCTCACTCGCGATGCAGCCGACCTCGCCGAAATCGGAACGGACGAGCCACACCGGAGATGGTTCGCGTCGCATTCTACATGCATCTCGACGGACGAGGCTCATCAGAAGTACTCCCTGCCCGCCCAGACCGAACGCCTTGAGGCATTCTGCAAGGCGCAACACGGCGACGAATGGACCCTGCACCAGACTTACGCGACACCGAATCCGGAACTCACCTCAAACGCCCCGGCCTTCAGGCGATGATCGAGGACGCCAACGCGGGCCTATTCGACACCTCGAACCCTGCGGGCAAAGCCAACTCCAAATACTCGGTGTGTTTGCCGAGTTCGAGCACGGAACGATCATTGAACGAACTCGAGTCGGAATGGCAAAGAAAGCTCGGGATGGAGAGTGGTGTGGCGGACGAATTCCGTACGGCTACTGGCTGGTGGATAAGAAGTTCGTCGTCAAAGAGGAGGAGGCGCAAAGGATCAGGGACATCTTTTCGCTGTATCGGCACCTCGGGTCCGTACCCCCGGCTATTCAGGAAATCAACCGACGTGGTTGGCGAACTGGGACGATCGGTCTGATTGCTGATGTCGGCGAGCGTCTCGTCTTCGCAGCTCGTAGTGTGCGCCAAGAAACTGTCGAGAAGTACGACGTGGAGTGGGAGGAGGCTATTGCCTCCATAGCGAACGAAAAGGAGTGCCCCCAATACAACGGTTTCGAAATCAAACCCCAGATCGGGCTCGTTCCGATCGGACGCGACAGGGAGTCGGGCCTCTGGGAATTCGGGCATATTCAAACAGGAGAGATTCCCGACCTCGACGACGAGGGAAAGCTCATCCTCACGAAAGAAATCGGCCTCGTTTTCGTCCTGATTCCAGGAGGGACGTTTTGGATGGGGGCGCAGAAGGATGACAAGGAAAAGCCAAACTACGATCCGGTAGCCGAAAGCAACGAGGGGCCCGTCCACGAGGTCACGCTGGATCCGTTTTTCCTCTCGAAGTACGAGACGACCCAAGGGCAGTGGGAGAGGTTCGGGAACGAGAACCCGTCCTTCTACTCCGCAGGAAGTCTTCTGAAGAAGACGGCACCTGGCCTCCATCCCGTCGAGCAGGTGAGTTGGAAGGACTGCGATCGGGTTCTATCGCAGCTCGGCCTCCTTCTTCCGACAGAAGCCCAGTGGGAGTATGCCGCCCGGGCGGGAACGACGACGGTCTGGTGGACTGGGGATGAACACAAATCTCTGATCGGCGCTGTAAACCTCGCCGACCAGGCCGCAAAACGCGGTGGAGCCACCTGGTCACAAATCAAGGACTGGCCGGAGCTCGACGGCGGGTTTACCATTCATGCTCCGATCGGGACGTACGGAGCCAACCCTTTTGGCCTCCACGAAATCCATGGGAGTATCTGGGAATGGACTCGGGACGGCTTCGCTGCCTACAGCACATCTGTGCAGGAGGCAGACGGTGCGCGTCTTCTCTCCGCCGCTCGCAACCGCGTCTACCGTGGCGGCAGCTTCTACGACCCCGCCGCCTACGCTCGGTCGGCGTACCGCGGCAGCGGCACGCCCGGGCTCCGCGGCAGCAGCCTCGGGTGTCGCCCCTCCAGGGTAACGGATCCCTGAACCACAATGCACCTCCTTACCGTTTTGTTTAGTTTTGTTGTAAGTGCTTTAGTTTTCGTCAAAGAGTAGGTTCTGGTTTTTGGAACATCCCTCCTTGGGAAGCCTTCCGGTCTGTTTCAAAGTGGCGACAAGCCGTTGGACGCGGTCGGAATCAAGCTCAGAGCGCGCAACTTTCCACGGAGCGAAGTCTGTGATTTGATTCGGCG
>JALGYY010000038.1 GCA_025782575.1 bacterium | reverse complement strand
GAGCCGAACCGCCTGATAGAGATCAAGATCGCCGTCATCGTCATAATCGGCCCACGCCACTCCCCGGCCGTCTCCCGTAGCGTCGATACCTGCGGAGGAGGCGATCTCTTCGAAAACGACCTGGAACTCCAACGGATACTCTTCGGTAATCGTGAGCTCCTGATCCACGGGAACGTTGGAAAAATCCTGTTGCACGCCGTTCGGCCAGTTAACCGAGATGGATACGGAAATGGCGAGCCCTACGCCGAGTTCGAGCGGAAGGGATTGCTGGGAGAAGAACCCGTCGCCCGCCTGAACTTCATGATACTGAGTTACACCGCCCGCCGTGACTGACACCTTGGCGCCGATGCCGTCCCGATTCGATGCGACCCCGATCAGCTTGATGGTGATCCAATGATTCCCATTGGCGTTGTCGTTCCGGTAGAGGCGAATCGTTCCGCCTCGGTGAATCACGATGAGATCGAGGTCACCGTCACGGTCATAGTCTCCCCAGGCCGCCCCTCTCCCCGGGCCCGTGTTCGTGCTGTCGAGCACTCCTTCCTGAGCCGCCAGGTCGACGAAAAGCCCATTGTCGTTTCGCCAGAGCTGGTTGGCATGCCCTCCGTCCACGAAGAGATCGGGGTCACCGTCGAGATCGTAGTCACCCCACACTCCGCTCATCGAGGAGAGTGTGTCGGCCATGCCGGGAAACTGTGGTGCGAGATCGACAAAACTCCCGTTGTCATTACGGTAGAGCCTGTTGGGTCGCGGTCCGCCCATGCCGGCGAAACGCCCCCGTGCCGTGAAGAGATCCTGATCGCCGTCCAGGTCCCAGTCCTGCCACGAAGTACCGAGCGCATCTTCGAGCAACATCGGATTCACCTGGCTCGACACATCTGCGAGATAGGCCCCGTCGTTACGATAGAGATGGGACTCCTGCGCGAGCATGTTCGGCATGTTGGCATTGAATAGATCGGGGTCGCCGTCATTGTCATAGTCGGCCCAGGCGACCTGAAAACCAATCGCATTATCACTGGTACCCATAGAGCCGGAAATGTTTTTGAAGCCCCCCCGTCCGTCGCCCCGATAGAAGGGATTCGCTCCCCAGATCGAAAGGATGAAATCGAGGTCGCCGTCACGATCCATGTCGGACCATGCAACCCCCATGTTGTTTTCGATTCCCGTTACGCCGATCGACGAAGCCACTTCGGCGAATAGCCAACCGTCGTTTCTGTAGAGCCTGCAGGGAAAGTCAAAGTCGTTGGCAACGTAGAGATCGAGGTCGCCGTCATTATCGTAGTCAACGGAGACCACACTCCAAGATGGATAGGCCGTATTGGTGACTCCTCTGGCAGTGGCGACATTGACGAAAGGAAGGCCGCTCGGTATACGGTTCTTCATGAGGAGATTGTTTTCGCCGATGTTGCCGATATAGAGATCGAGCCAGCCGTCACCGTCGAAATCGGTCCATACAACTGATCGTCCGATACTGTTGTATGCTACGCCCATCTGGCTGCCGACCTCGACGAAATCAGCGATCACAGGTGAAACTATGAACAAAGTAAACAGGACCAAAACGAAGAGAAAGTGACGATTCATAGTCATTGCTTGGCCGTCACGCATGGGAAATCCTCCATGCAGCCGGGAAGAGGAGACAGGCCGGTCAGGGTCATGAACACCGAAAACCGGAAGAGGCGAACGGATAGAGCGTTTCAGCCCGCACCGGACCGGAGGGGGCGGCGGAGCGTAGTCCACCTCTCGTCTTGGCGTGTCCCGAGCCGCCAATCGAAAGATGATTCTTGTGTAAGCCTAATTCACTGTGAGCATTCATTTTACACCACCAAGACCGTAAAGTCAAGGTCGGCAGTACTCTTCACCTTCTTATGAAGAAGGCCCCAGGCGGGCGCCCGGGGCCAGAGATAACCATGGCTTGACCAGTCGTTCCGAATCAGCGAACAAGGAGCATCTTGTGGGTTCGCCTCTCCCCCGCCAGGGTCAGCCTCGAAAAGTAGATACCCGAAGAGACCTCACGCCCGGAGCCATCACGCCCGTCCCAAACCACAATGTGCCGCCCGGC
>JALGYY010000035.1 GCA_025782575.1 bacterium | reverse complement strand
CCATGGGGGGCGCCCCGCCCTACAGGCGGGACAGGCCGAGCCCTGCCAAGACTCCGTCTTGGCAGGGGCCCCTCGGCCGTCAGACCAGGCGGCAACTACCCTGACACAGGGGGATTACGCCAACGGAATTCACATCGCTTTCGTCTGGCTTTGGTGCGTCATGGGGTGATTTTGATAGAGACGGAGACATGGATCTCTACCTCACACAGCACGCCACGTCAGGGGCGAATAATCTTTTGTTTCAAAACCTGGGTCAAAACCTGGGCGGGGGAGAGTTTGAGAACGTTGCCGATATTAGCTACCTATCTGCGATTGCTGACCCCAATATCGCTGAAGCGGTGGAAATGACTGACTATAACCGCGATGGGCACCTTGATATGGCGATTGCACGCGCATTTAATACCAACGACATTGAAAACGCAGACAAGGTGTTCAACAGCCAAAAACTTGGCTTAGCTTTTAACTATCTCTCTGTTCAGATCGAGGGCGTCGTCTCGAACAGAACCGGAATCGGTGCACAAGTCACTGTAGCGACGAGCAAGGGGCCAGTCGTGCAAGAGGTCACCGGGAAAAGCGGACGAAAAGCACACCGCTCACCCGTATTGTTCTTCGGTGTCGGTGAACTCGCTACGGTCGATTCCATCATTGTCACATGGCCCAGCGGCATCGTCTCCCGTTTGTATGATGTTAGTGCGAACCAAGAGGTCCTTATAAGGGAGCTAGACCTGGCTCTCTCGTCTGTTTCGTTTGAGGATGATGACTTGTTCGTCTGTCCGGGGCCAGACAGCGAACCGATCGTGGTAACGATCAGACTTGTAGACAATCAGAACAATCCGTTGGTTGGAGTTCCTGCGAGCATGATCAGCCTGGAACTCACGGACGACGCGGATTCAATTGTCTATGGGTCGAATCAGCCGTATCCCATAGAGTTCTGCGCCTCTGGATCACAAACCCTGAATCTCATGGCGGCCTCTCCGTCAGATATCAACGGGGAAATTGAGTTCAGCATAGATCGGGTGGGGGGGTGCGGGGAGATCAGAGCAACCGCATCTGTAGGCAATGTTGAGTTCACCAACTCTGCCACAACTACTGTTCGCTCGCCAGACTTCACAGGTGATAGAACTGTGAATTTCTTTGATAACTTTATTTACATTTCGTATCTGAACTTGGGTAGGGGTTACTGTGGCGATCTCAATGGCTCGCAAACTGAACCGCCTTACAATGTTAATTTCCACGACACCTTCAAATACCTTCCTCATCTGAGTTTTGCTCACCAGTGTAGCACGCCTAAAACAGCAATCGCGAAGACGGGTGTCGGGAGCAGCTGGATAGGTAGGTCACCCTTAGCGGATATTCGGCTAGTTCCCAACACTGGAGATATAGTAGACGTAATAGTGCAGGTGAGTGACTTTGGCAAGACCCATATGCTTCACATTGAGCTGGAATACGATCCTGGGATGTCTTTCTTGGATTGGATTTCCGGAGATTTCTTTTCTGATGCAAGGGTGTTCGATCTGTTTGATCGTGTCGAGGATCGGTATCTTGATGTATACCTTATGCCAGTATCTGGCGTGGCAGGTGGGGGTTCGGGAATCGCAGGCACTGCGCGATTCACCTCGGATGAGAGTTATCGGCAAGCCCGACTTCGGTCAATGGATGTTGCGGACGAGAATTATGAACCACATATCCTCGTTGCGCCACCATCAAAACGGACCGAGGCTTCCTCGGATGTTGCATTGTATGGCAATGCCCCCAACCCATTCAATCCTGCCACTAGCATTCGATTTGGATTGGAGAGAGCAACGACGGTGAGTTTGGATATTTACGATATCCTGGGAAGAGAGGTTCGAACCATGCTCGACCAGAAGAGCTTATCCGCCGGAGAGCATGAAGTGGTCTGGGACGGATTAGATGACCTCGGCCTCCCCGTGTCATCCGGTGTGTACTTCTATAGATGTTCCCTGGGACAAGCCCCTCCAATCATCGGCAGAATGACTTTGGTTCGTTGAAGCCAGGTAGCCCCCCGCGTCAGTAGTCGGGGCCATAGAAGTAGGCGGAGGAAGGACCAAAGCAACCCAAGAGAGATGTGGGCCATTGACAGTGCACCATAAGGGACGTTATGGTGCACATTGTCATGCCGAAGAAGAAACCCGAGAAAACCCACGATCTCGTCATTCGACCCGACCGGCAATCGGTCCGGGTCGGCCTCGGTAGCCTGCCGGCGAGTGTCCTTCAGGCTGGCGACGAGGCGATCCGGGCCTTCCTCGAGTTCTTTACCGCTACGATCCGGAACAAGAACACGCGCGCGGCCTATGCGCGTGCCGTGGGGCAGTTTCTTCGGTGGTGTGAGGGGAGAGGGCTCGGGCTTCGGCAAATTGAGCCGATTACGGTCGCCTCCTATATTGAAACCCATCCTGGTTCCGCTCCCACTGTATAGCAGCACCTCGCCGCGATCCGGATGCTCTTCGATTACCTCGTCCTCACCCAAATCCTCCACAGAAACCCCGCGGCGCCGGTCCGTGGGCCCGAGCACGTCGTGAAACGAGGGAAAACACAGGTCCTAACGGCGAGCCAGGCTCGCGAGCTCCTCGATTCGATCGATATTTCGACGATTGCCGGCCTCCGGGACCGTGCGATCTTCGGCGTCATGTTCTTCAGTTTCGCACGCGTCAGTGCCGTCACCGGCATGAAGGTGGGGGACTACTATCAGAGCGGAAAGCGCTGGTCCTTCCGTCTCCATGAAAAAGGGGGGAAAAGGCACGACGTCCCCGCTCATCATAACGCCGAGGAGTATTTCGACGCTTACCTCGAGGCCGCGGGTATTGGAAAGGAGACGAAGTCTCCTCTCTTTCGGACGCTCGGCCGTCGCCGGCAGCTGACCGAAGTCGCCATCACCCGAAACGACATCCTTCGGATGATTAAGAGACGGTCGAAGACCGCGGGGCTTCCGGCGAGTACTTCCTGTCACACCTTCCGAGCGACGGGAATTACAGCCTATCTCGAGAACGGGGGGACGATTGAAAATGCGCAGGCGATCGCTGCGCATGAGTCGCCGCGCACAACAAAACTATATGATCGAACGAGCGATGAGATTACACTTGACGAGGTCGAGAGGATCGCGATTTGACCATTGGGATCTCATTGACCGAAAGGGTAGAATTTCACGGCGCGTAAATCAGCACATATAGCGGCGGAAGCTAGAAATCCCACGAGCGATTCGTGTACCATTCCCCTGTAACCTTAGCGATGGTGCGCTCGTCCCGTGCCGTTATGTAGGGTTGTCGGCGATATCGCGTCCCGAAGCGGGACTAGAGAATTTTAGTTGCCGAAAAAGGAGGGACGTCCAATGAAAGAGGCTCTTCTAGGAGCCGCCAGCTGGGTCATAGACTATCTCGAGATACCCAACTATCTCAACGTTCGCACCAGAGGTCTTTTTCAAGGCGAAAAGACATACGACTGTGAGGAGAGGTTCTGGAGAGACGTTCTCGGTCCGTCATTTCACGGGGCAAGAGCAAAGAACTCGGTCACCCGCGAGGGCGACGTAGTTGTTCTTAAGAACTTCCAGCTTTCGCCCTGGTGTCCTCGTCTGCCCGGTCTCTACTGGACGTCCGCTGGCAGGCGAGTGCGAGAGATCACATCGCACAGACTGAAACACAGCAAAGTACTCGGAATTCATTTTGATCCATACGGTAAGAAGCAGCGAATGGCGCGAGGAGGCTTGGGAACGATTCGCCTATCCAAACATGACCGGTTACGCCTCTACGGAGCAACGACGAGCGGCAAACTCGATGCCGCAGTTCCAGTTCTAGTGTCAAGCAATGTTGCAGGTAATCTTCTCCGTTTCTCGAGGCGCTACCCACTGATGGAGGTAGATCTGAGAGGAAGCCTGCGAATTATTCCAAGGACTTATCTGCCGGGTCACGGGAGCCCTCACGTCCCCAAGATCTGTCTGTACGTGAATTCAATACTCAATGAAAAAAAATACATCAGCGATTTCGCTCTTAGCGCTAATGCATGGACGATCTACCATGATCCACGTGCGCAAAATACAGAGAAGAGGTTTGGCTACACATACTGTCACTTCAATCCAGTGGATGAAAGCAGCATAATTAAAGCAACCGGGTGGATTTCTGAATACATCGGAGAGTATACAAAAGGCCGAGGCTTCCCTCTCACCGACTATGATGAACAGACATGCAGGTTTGAATCGGCCGTTTTGCCGCTGGCAGATATTATGAAGGGTAATATCGACTATGATGCCCTCGGTTCGCTATTCGCGGGACAAATCGATTTCCGTCAGCAGGCCCCTTTTTGTGAACCGGGACATTGATGAGTCGCCAACAGTGCCATCCACACCGGCGGGATTTTCGCTGCACTCCATTCCTGCCGACGATAGTTTGCTATGATCCAAACACGAAGAGCGAACAGTCATGAGGATGACACCAATACAATTCCTTGACACGTTTGTCGATGGCAATCACGACGATTGTCATGCAAACCCGGGTTGTGTGAGACGTGCCTTCAATGCTTCGCTAGCCGCATCTCACTTGGCCGATCAATACTTCGCCTTCAACCAACGTCACAAGCCAGCAATTGTATCTCGATTCCCGAAGATCGGTGACTATGTCGAGCATCTATCAAACCAAACCAATGGCGCGTTTCGAGATATTCGCAGCATTGCTAACGCCTACAAGCATCTTTACACTGATACTGATCCCAAGAAGGCGACCCACTCTTGTGTGTCATCTTCAGGGTCCATTGAATCTATCCAGCTTTGCGAGAACGACTCGGATGTGCATACAATTTCTGAGGATTATACGGGGTCCCCTGGTAAGCCAGAAGGTAGGTCCTTTGTGGCCTTTACACGTAAGGATGGAAGCAAATCGGAGTTCTTGCCTATCTTGGATACCGTGGTTGACTACTGGCGTAAGAACATCGATCAAGGCACATAACGTTCCTGCTTCAAGCCGCGCCGCTGAAGCGGCGGTCTTGAGCGGGCCGTTATGTCCGCAACCTCAGAGTGCGAGGAAGCCCGTGAGACCGTTGCCGAAGACCGAATTAAGGGGAAGCTTACGCCTGCTCTTCATACGGTGAACGATAGAATCTGTTATCAGTTACTGTCAAGGGGCCCATAGGTGGCCGACGCAGTTTGCCTAGTGTTCAAATGTGTCTTCTGTGTTCGAGGCCATTATTCGCGCAGGCGCCACACCTGCCTACGGTATTGTCTGTATAGTGGGTCCGTAGGCAATTGGCGTCACTTAGCTTCCCGTGCAACACCTCGCGCCCATCAATCGCGATGAGCCGTTGCCAGGTGAAATAGGAGGAGTTGTTGAGCAGCTTTGACCGCTTGTTAACTCTTGTCGCAGAAGAGCCACTGAGCCACGCATTGCCCGTGGCGCTGGTGGCGGCCACCAAGGTTGACGACAGTGAGCTTGTCGGAGTCCTGGAGCGTGAAGTGGCGGGATATGTGGCCGATAATCCAGCAATGTCAGAGGAATGCGTTATTCCGAAGTATCGAGCCATTCCCGGGACTTGGTTCGACGACTATGGCCGAAGGCTCTTGGTGAGAAACCCCAGGCTCGGCTTCATAAACGAGATTCGCCTGCGGCAGGGCGTCGCTGAGCTTGAGGGCTACGCCACCGCCGCGGGTGTCCTGTCAATTCGCGAGCCCAACTACGTGGAGGTCATCCGCAGCGGATTTGATGTCGATGTTACCACCTTTCGGTTTCAGCCAAGCTCTGTCAGTCAGGTACTTGCCAATCTTCGAGTCCACATCTTGGGCCAGCTTGAGAAGCGGCGGAAGGTACTGGCGCTTCCTCATGTCCGTAATCCCGATTTCGGCGACGAGATCCTCCTCTTGAATCCTCAAATCCATGGCGTGGGTGTTGACCTTAAGGCACTATGGAGAAGGGTCTTTGGCTCTAAAGAGTAGTCGCCGCCCGCGTACTCAGCATGTCGAGGTCGCCTTGCTCGCGGCTCAATCGCGAAACTGGAAAGGGGAGGAATCATTAGCAGCGTTCCCATGGTAAGGGGCAAGCGGACTACCTATGAGAACTTCGTGGTGGATTGCCCTGCGTGCGGGAAGGAAATCGTGTTTAATCGGGCGTCGGACCTGGGAACGCTTGAGCCGGTAGCGGATCTCCGGGTTTCGTGTTTGGATCGTGCGTGCGGAAAGCCCTTCTGCATCACAGGAGATTCAGTCAACGAAGCTTACGAAATGCTCGTCTTTGACAGCTATGAATTGCGCGACCGGAAGCACTATATGGGATGCATCCTTAATCTCGCACAGGCCTATGAGACTTTCTTCAGCCTGTTTCTTCGCGTTGAATTGCTCTACAAGCCATTCGGAGCTGGATCAGAACGGAATCTAGATAACCTAAATCGTATCGCCGACGATTTGTATAAGAAAACCAAGAAACTCGCCTTCGCGCACATGAGAAGACTGTTTCTCCAACATGTCGTCACACACCCGTCCCCTATGAGCGCTGCGAAAGCTGCTATTGTAGTAGCAGCCCTGCCGGGCTCCCCCTGCGACCCGAAGGATGTGGAAATCGACGCGCTGGGAGATCCGAATATCGTGCCGCTCTTGATAGCCATCAAGAAAGCCACAATCAACACCTTAAGGAATCGGGTCGTACACCACCGGGGCTACCGCCCGACTCGCTTGGAAGTAGAGGAAGCCCTTGAGGAGACCACGTCAATCTTGTTTCCACTGGGGCAGCACCTAGATCTGCACGACGAGATCAATTGGTATTCAAGGGAAAAGTGAATAGGAGATTCTCCAGCAAGGAGATGCCGCTTCCCGCTAAGTACTAATGCCCAGAATTGATCTGGTTTCCGGTATATTGGTTGCCAAGACGTACACGCCCCCAACCAAGGAGAGAGAAAACCATGGGAAGAGTGCCAGGGAATCTGCGAACGTGGTTTTTTGCCGTCTGCTTGTTTGGCCTCCCGGGGGCCTTGCAGGCGTCTGATGCCTCAACAAAGGGGGCCGGACAATATCAACTTCTAGCTGCGACGGTTACCGCTAGCACGGGGGCCGGTGTCGTAGAGGTCAGCTCCTTGTTCAAGATTGACACGGCTACAGGCCAAACCTGGATATTCTCTTGGCGGACAGAGGCGGACGGAACGATCATCAAAGAGTGGCAGATTGTCGAATAGCCAAAAGAGGCCCGATGCCGAAGGATCAAGAAAGGAGAGCCCTGATATTGGTCCAGCAGATCAAAGAAAGTCGCGATGAACCGACAAGTGCTGATGAGATAGAGCGAGTGCGGCAATAGTGGCACTGGTGATCCCAACCGCTGCGACAACCTTTGCGGACGCTACCTCCACCGAGGGCGGGGCGCGTCGTCAGTATGTCCTTGCACAATTCCGTTCCGACGCCTCGCTCGAATGGGTAAGAGAACTCCGCGCAGTTTTAGTGACCGACGAGCTCAAGTACCGGGGCTTTCGGGATGCGCGACCGCGTCTCCGCGATGAGTGCGAGCTCTGGGCTCGCATTGAGAACGGGATCGGGCAAGCAACGATAATAGCAATAGATCCGCGACCCGTGGAGGCCGAGGTGCGACTTGCGTTTCGAGAGGAAAGACGGATTCCCGAGGAAGGCTTTGGCGAGCAGGCCATACTGTCTACATGTGCGACTGCACTTATCGCAAATACCCCCGTGGCATACTTGCCCCACGAGCTGAGCAAGGCCGTTCGCTGGGCTCGATATGATCCGATTGTATCACTAGACGAATTCACACCGGATGAGATTCAAAAGCAAATTGGAGGGGGGCTAAGGCAGGCAAAGATCTTTGCGGCGCGCGCACATGCTGTCTTTGATTTGGAAGGCCTGAAATCTTTCACAGCGACCACCCGAGATATCTATAGCTCTCCACTTTCTCGCGTGCTTTTCGCGGAGTTGCTCTCAACCGAAAGAGCCTTTGATACCGAGAGTCCCGCCACAATAATGGTGCTGAACAATGCCGCCGATGCAATTGCTACTGCCATTGGGTCTGGCTTGCCAATTCAAGGGCAGTATTCGGAGAAGCCCGTTGTCAGAGAAGTAGATTCACGTGGAATTGACGAGATTCAGGCTGCCGATATCGCCGCTGGGTGGGCACGCGAAATCCTAGAAACCAATGAGTCCAAGACGCTTGGCGCAAGGTTCGAGAGGGTGTGGGTTAATGGCGTTCGCATCAAATAGACGGGGGGTGTCGGCATAGACGGCAGCGGCTCACTGGGCTTAGGGCCGGGCTCGTTCCTCGGGGTAGAATTCCCTTGGTTCCTCTGCGCCCTTTAATCAAAAGGCGCACTCCCCGCAACAGCTCCCACGCATAACCTGCAGGCCACAGGACTATTGCGAGGCATCCGCCCGGGAAGCGAGATGTAGTCGTACATTGCCAGGGGGACAGCGAACGGCTGTAGCGAATTACTCATCGAGCAAGTACATTACCGATCCCGAGACCTATCACCATATGGGCTTGAGGACCATTTTCATGCGGAACCCACTCGCTCGCATGATATTATTCATCTAATCAGGAGCGGGGGCCGCGCCAGATATACCACTCCCTACGCAACCTATTGCGCTGGGCGCTTGCAACAGAATTGTAGCTGGAGTCAAAACAGTGGAGGAGAGAAGATGGCATTCTCAGGCGAAACCGTGGAAAAGGCATGGCGACAGGCAGGCGGTAAGTGCAAGTGCAGACGCAAGAGGCATGACCACAACTACGGCGTCTGCAACAAGGCTCTGGTCTTCGCGAACAGAGGGAGAGAGGGGCGCGGTTCATGGGAGGCGCACCACATGAGCGCCTCGGGTGGAGATGGTCTCGGCAATTGTGAGATCTTGTGCTGGAATTGCCACGTCGGCACAGGAACCTTCGGTGGCTGAAGGGAAACCCCAGACTCCAACAACCGAATCGAACGGGACTTCGGGTTAGCCGCGCCGTTTCGCTCTACGGCCAACCCGAAATGGTTCATTCGAGGCTTGGGCCATCACAGGAGATTTGGATTTGGCGATACCTCAAGAGGCAGTGGACCAATTGCTCCTCGAGAGTAACAGGACATGCGCCATATGCCACAAGTGGCTAATCCCGCTGGAGATTCACCATATCGTTCCGAGGGAGAGAGGAGGAAGCGACGAGGAAGATAACCTGATAGTCCTCTGCCGGAACTGCCACGCTGTCGTTGCGAGCTACAACGACAAGCATCCAACAGGTCGGAAGTTCAGTGCTTCTGAACTCAAGGAGCGAAAACGCCGACTCTTAGAATCGATCAGACGCCAGCAGAACTTCGTCAACTGCTCTTGTGCTTGCGTAACATCACGAATGTCTGTGGAAACAGCAGAGCCGAACGGCTCCTGCGCGCTACGATGTCCAATGTGCGGCGCCTAGATGCAGGTCAAGGTGTCAGACGGGTCCGTGGACGCGCAGATCTACATGAGCCTCGGGGTCGATTGGGGGCAAGTCGCGGAATTCCTGTCGCGGCTTGCCGGTCTCGACAAGCCAACCGATATCGCAGCGGTCAAGTCCATCGAACTCGACGATGTCATTAAAGGTGCGTTTTCCAATACCAAGTCTGGCATGACATTTGCCCGAGGACAGGGCCAATTGGACAGCATCTCATTGCGAGTGGACGTTGCCGCGCTAGAAAATGTGCGCAGGCTTCTGCCGGAAGTGTTGAGCCTGTCGCAAGCGTCGGATTTGACAAAGGAACAGCAGGACGAGATTAAGTCTGTTGCGGACGCACTCGCGGATCAGAACACGAAGCCCCAGGACGCGCCACTTCTCGTGCTACGTCTGCTTGCACGCTTGGGGGATACAACCAAGTTTGAGACTCTCAGTGACTGCCTGAAGCTGGCCATTGTTGACTTCGATTCCTGTAGGGTTGCTCTTCGACCATGGGAGGGTCGATTCGGCGGATTTGCTTTTCGGAAGCGAAAGGCCCAACAAGGCTTACAGCCGACTCCGAGGACGGCGCGGCTGAAGATTGACGTTAAGCTTGCTCGGGCCGCTCAATTGAGGCACTAAGGAGATTTCGGGAATGAGTTATTATGGCCCGGAATTTGGTGGAATCGATCGAGGCTGGTACCGAATTTCGAATGAAGATAATTATGCGCCAGGAAGAGACGTAATTGACAAACGTTGGGATGTTGGCTGCGATGCCATTCTTATAAACTACGTCAAGAAATACGGTACGTTCTTCAGTCTATATCACGATCGAATAATGCGAGAAATAGACAAGCGCTTGGGGACTTCATTCAAGAAGGAGGTCAGATATTACGAATACTATTTGGCCAATCGGGCCTTCGAAATCGAGGAAACGAGAAGACTCTGGGTAGAGTCTCATAATATGGCTCTCAAGAAATCGTATGAGTGCCCGTATTGTTCGAAATCACATCGGTTGACAGAGACTCACCCCGACATTCTTAGGTCCTTGGGCGTACCGCCATCACGCTGTAGAACGTGCAATTATGTAGTTAGTCGTTATGGCGAATTTTGGGACGAAGAGATTGCCAAGAAGGTACGCGGCTTAATGAGTCGCATCAGCAGGAAAAGGGAATGCGAATTTTGCCAGAAAGTCTATTCTTTAGAGAAGCACATATTTAGCTACGAATCATACGGATCCAAATACGTGGACTGTCTTTACCCGAATCTCTTTGTAAGCATTTGTCCAAAGTGTTTCGGGTCCGTATTTAGGGACTATAAGCGGGGGGCGCCGCGAACTAGATTGGCGCGACTCTACGATCTGTTCAAATTCACGGGCGAAATACCTACTCAGGATTTCGATAGGTTCGTCTACCTATATAGGGATCACGATTCGCTGATGGAACTGTTGAACATCTTTAGGAAATTGAGAACTCCCCACGGTTATGCAGCCGAGTTTGGAGGTTTCTTCTCTGCGTTGGTGCAATCCGGCATACTTCCGGAGGGCAGTCGTAGAATGACTATCGGGACTATGGTCTTGGCGAGGGACGGACATCTCTGTCTGTCCCTTGTAGAGAAAGAGATCGACGATTATCTGTTTGCGAATAGAGTGCCGCACGACAAAGAGGTCGGATATCCAGGTAGCAAGATGAGGACGGATTGGGAGATATTTGGGACATCAAAGCGAATCTTCGTCGAGTACTTCGGATTGATGGGGAATCCCGACTATGCTGCAAAGGCAGCAATTAAAATTGAATTGGCAGAGGCGAGCGGCATCGAGTTGATAGATATCTATCCGGGGGACGATTGGAAGGAGTATTTTTTGCCGTTCATCAAGGAGGGGTAAAGGTGAATGGTGGGAAGCTTTACATGAGCTTTCAACCGACAAAGTCGTTCGTCATAGCCCTGGTTTTCAGCCGGTCCGCGCTAAGGATGTTATCTGCGAAGACGTTTCGATCTCTCTGGATTTGAAATCGAGAAGACTGTTCGGGTAGAATTTCATTAGTTCCGCTACACCCTTTAATCAAAAGGGGCAGGCGTATCGAGAGCAATCCCTCATAATCAGAATAAGCAATTCGCGAGACTTACTATGAGATCCGCTTGGCTGGATGTTTCAAGGCTAGGCTATCTCGGTGAGAACCGACTCGAAGGTTGCGGATAAACCCGATATGGAGATGAAAATGGCCATCGCCGGTGGCGATGGCCATAAAGAGGTCAGAGGTTTAGGGACGATCGAAAGAGCTCGGTCAGGCGGAGGCTACCCTCTACCTGGACTCGTGGACTCCGCGATTTCTGCACCTCCGTAAACGCGTTGTAGAGCGACCACGCGGTTCGCGGGTCGAACTCCGAGAATTGCGGCTTCTCCCATGCGTGAATGACCTTCGGCAGCCGAGAAGCTGGGACGATATTCCCCCGCACGGCTTCCACCATCAGGTGGTCCGCGAATTGTGCCGAAACCTCCATCGCTTTCATCGCCGCGATCTCCTTGTGGATGCGACTCTGAATCGTTGAGACCTGGGACAGCATCCGGTAGATGAGGTCAGGCAGGTCCCTGAAGACATTGGCCGTGTGTTTTCGGTGCATCGATGCCTCGCCCGAAAAGGCGAGATTATCACAGCAGAAGACCTGACTGCCCGCCACGAGCCCAACTGAGAGCGATCGGTCGTACGAGTTCCGGAGGCCGATCGCGAGGGCGTAGCCCTGGTGATTATTGCCATTGGTGCAGGTGAAGACACCGAACATCTGGGATCCGCTTCGATTCAGGCCAAAGCGCTCGGCAGAGATCGAGAATCCGAAACGAGGAATGTGGAGCTCGAGTTCCTCGATGAACCGAGCGTAGGGAACAGGAACGTAGGAATCGGTTTCTTCCGGGACGGGAACGCTGGCGAGATCCGCCTTTGAGGCTTCCCATCCTCCCCTGTGCAGAACAAGTTGTTCAGACATTGCAGATTCTCCTTCGTTTTGAGTACAGACTTCCCAGATCGTCCAGGAAGCGAGATTCTTGAAGTAGCGGTTTGGCGATCAGAAGTACCCCGTCTCACGGAGGCTCTCGAAGCGCCCATTCGAACCCAGGATCACATGGTCAAGGAGTTCGATGCCGAGCACCTTCCCGACTTCGACCAGCCTCTCCGTGACCTCGATGTCCTCTCGGGAGGGCGTCGGGTCACCTGACGGATGGTTGTGCACGAGGATGATCGAGGCTGCGGAGTGACGGATTGCAGCTTTGAAGACTTCCCGTGGATGAACGAGCGAAGCGGTCAGAGTCCCGACGCTCACCGTCACGGCGCGAACGAGGCGGTTCTTAGCATCCAGCAGGAGCGCGCTGAAAACTTCGCGGTCCCGAGGAAGGCGCCTTTTTCGCATGACTTCGTACACGGCGGCCGGATCGCGAAGAAGTACATCGCCCCGAGGTTTCCACTCGAGTGGCATGAGATAACCTCCTTAATGATGGTGAAGAAGAGTATGGAGCTTCCAGCAAGGTTCGCCGGAAGCTCCATACGATTGTCGGAGCGATCGAGAGGCGTTCCCGATTCGGGGGAGACAGGCCCTCGATGGGCAGGCTCTAGCCCGCCTGGCGGGAGCGACAGTGCAGCAGCTAGGCGAGATGTTTGCGGGGTTCGACTACACTGTCGGTGCGGGGTTACTTTCTTCTCGGAGCAGACGATCGATCTTCTCTCTTGCGGCAGATTTGGAAATCTCGGAAAACGCTGATGCCCCGAAAAGTTCCAGAATTCTTGCGTCAGCGGCTTCTCCTTTGAAACCGTGGGCCGCAACCAAACGATACAGATATCGACGCTGGGCTTCGGAGAGGGAGATGAATCCCTCTGGCGCTGGACCGGTTTCCGTTCTGCCGGCTGTTTCAGGAAGGGGAGGGGTGTCGTTGGCCGATACCGAGGGGGGCTCAGCTTCCGCTGCTCCTGTTTTCATGGTCGACGATTCACCATTCGACCCCTCAAAGGTCGCGGCTCCCATATTCACCGCATCTCGGAGTGCTCGAGCCTTCGCTCGGGTCTCTGCTACGCGAATGAGATGGGGCAGGTAATCGGTATCTACGCTTTCCGGGGAAGCATCGCCGTATGCATGGAAGAGACCTTTGCTCGTTCGGACTTCCGCTTTCACGATGGCTGTCCGCTCGTTCCCTTCCGTCGGAATCTGACTCAACGTCGTCTGCACTTCGCAGAGACCATCTTGGTGTGCTCTCGTTAGAATCTCTGCGTAGAAGCCGGTGTCTCTCGTGATCGTCTCCACATTTTCGGCGATCGGAACATCGGGATTCGAGTGAATCTGCTGATTCATGAGAATTCTCCTTCTCGTGTTTTGTTGTGAAAGGAACGGAGGGAGCCCTGATTGTGGGCTCAATTGAAAGCGTAGACGGGATGGATGGAACTGTGTCGGGGGGCTTAGGTGTGACTCGCGCTACTCTTCGTTCGAAGAGCTGCACCCTGGGTCGCCAGCGCTGCTGCTAACGCATCAAACATATGAAACCAGTACATCTCCTTCGGCCGGTACCCCAGGGCGGAGCGCTTGGGCTTCTGGGGCAGCTTTTCCCGCAACTCCTCGAAGCCGTTTTCTACAATCGTTTCGGCCACCTGGAGTTTGTTCGCACGGGGGTTGCCGAGGAGCTCCTGACGGATCTCGCTGGGTTGCAGCTGGACGACCTCAAGTTGCAGATCACGGGTCCGAGCCGAGAGCTCCTCGACAATTGTGGTTAGGAGGGCAGCGCGTTTGTGGCTCATCCGGAGCGGTTTTTCGAGCGATACGACGCTGGGGTTGTACTTGGCTACGTACATGAGGACGATCTTCCTCGCTTGCCCGATCACGTCGTAGGGGCGATGTCCATTGCGGAGGGTGTGGACGCCGTAGGCGACGAGTTCGTCGCCAGCGAGAACGGCGATTCCCATATCTCGGGTTCCGGGGTCGATTCCAAGAACAGTGTTTTTCATGAAGTTTGTGGGGTTACGAATTGAGGTGCCCTCCCAATGACTACGCATGGCCTCAGTATCTTGCTCGCTGAAGCGACGAAACATGGTAGCGGCGCTCCGCAAGTGGATACGCTCATAGCCGCACGAGGCGGTCTGGGAGGGCGGTTAGCGCGTCCTTTGGTGGTGGAGAGCAAGAGCGATTGCGTCAAACATGTTGAGCCAGAGCCGCTCCTTCCACTTTTGGTCCTGGGTCAAATAAACGCGGAGGCGGGGGTATCTGCTCACTATGGCCGCCGCGGCTTCCTTTTTCGTTGCCCAGCCGTTTCCGAGGAGGTCTTTTCGAACGGCCTGCGGAGCGTAGCGGGCGACGGACAGATTCCGATACCGAGCCATTCGTTCGATTCTCCTCGTCATGCGATGGACATCATGGAGCCAGGGAATAGGGTGGGAGTGAGTTGCTTCCAGAACGATGACGCTTGGCTTGTGTATCTCTATCCATGAACCTACGAGCGCGCGGAGGGAGGCTTCCCGCTTCTCCCGAGGGACAAGTTTGAGCGACCGGGCTCCGGCATCGATGAGGTTTTTTCCGGAGAGGACGGCAAAACCGAATTCCCGGAGCCCGGGATCGATGGCGAGGATCGTGTTATTTGTCTTCTTCATGTTGTTTGAGGAGGTAAAGAAAAAGGGCTGTTCGAGACTTCCGGATTTTCTCTTCCGGGACCGCGAGGGTTCTTGCAAGTGCTTGTCGGATGACATCGTCCGGGTGAGCCTCCAAGACCTGCTCAAGGGCTTCCCGGTCATCGGTCTCGCCGAGTGATTTTGCGAGATTCTCTACGGCGAACACCCGTTTGGGCTTCTTAGGGGGCTCGCTCGCGGTGGTAGCAGCGGCGCGCCTCACTCGGACGAGGACTGAGCCATTCGTTCGCCTTGCATCCACGTACCGCCATTTCCGAAGGTGCCCGATCCAGCTCCGGATGGTTCCCTCGTGAACGCCCATCGCAAGGGCGGTTTCAGCGGGGTCGATCTCAATCTCATCGCTCTCGCTCCCGATGCGGCCGAGCAGGACGAGGTAGAGCCAGATCGCTGCTCGCATCCGGCGGAGGTGAATAGCTTCGGGATGTTCAAGAATTCGTTGCGAGATTGAAATAGTAATGGGGTTGTGGTGGGTCATTCGGGTTCATTCGTGAGGCGAGTAAGGAGAAACCGGAAGAGGGCTTCTTTTGATTTTCGTATCTGACTCTCCGGCGTGTTCCGGACACGGGTGAGGGCTCTCTGGACAATGGTCTCGGGATAGTCCGCGATCCATTGTTCGATTTCTTCACGGCTGACGCCGAGTTCCGAAGCGACAGCTCGATCGAGATCCTCTCCTTCCCCCGAACCCCCAACCTCTCCTGCCTTGCTTGAAGCTAGCTTGCTGCTGCCGACAGGTACATATTTATGCTTAGCTTGCTTCGCCGCTGTTTTTGGGGGATTGGGGCTGCGATTCTGGTCCCTACTAGGCCAGAATCGCAGTCTCGTGACAAGGTAGGGGGGAGGCGACTGGATCTGGATGAGGCTGTGCTTCTCCAGTCGTTTCAGCCAGTCTTGAATCGTATTCTCCTCTACAGAGAGGTCACTCGCCAGGCGAGCGGATGTCCGGATCACGCGGCCTTCATTACTAGCGACTGTGATCAGGAGAGCATAGAGCCAGAGGGAACGACCGAGCTTTGTCGGCGCATCCGTCACATCGAGGGCGGGACGGAGGAGTTCGAAAATCGCGGATTTCGTCATCACGCTGTGGTTTGAGGTTTCGAAGGCCTCTCCGTGGAGTAGAGCTCGTGGTAGAGCGTCTCGATGAGCGCCCCGAGCGTCTTCGCGAGCTGGAGAGCGTTCGCCAGGGATGGCAGCACATGTCCGCGTTCCCAGGCAGAGATCGTGCTCCGGCTGTGGCCTGTGAGTGCCGCGAGTTTTCGCTGCGACAGGCCCGACTGAATTCTGTACCTGCGGATCGTGTTCGGGTAACGACCAAGTTTCCCTCCGACACGCGGCGTTACTTGCATGTTCATGAGGTTCACAATACCTTGCCCCGCGATCCATGACGCCCTGGTGGGAGGTAGGTTCTCCAAGACAGACTGTGGATAAGTCTTTGATTCGCGATCGAGTCCTGCCAGCGCAACGAAAACCCCGATCCACTGAAAATCATGAAGTTAGTAATATTAGGACGTGAGCAAACAAGTACGAGAACGGCACGATTCAGACGCCCAGGATGGCGAAAAGCCGGAGGTAGGCTTCCTGTTCACACAGGAGGATATCGAAGAGTTTAAGGCCCTAATGCGGGAGGAATGCGACGTGGAACTCACGAACCGGGAGGCATGGGACCGCGCGACAGACCTCGTCGGACTTTTCCGGATGCTCGCCGGCCCCATTCCCGAGGATCCGGAGCGAAATGGGCCGGATTCCGGGGTTCGAACGTTGTCCAACTTGCCCTGATTCGCCCGTTTTCGGTAAGCTACCCAATCACAAACATCTATGCCTTCACACATCATCTACGCCAGAAAATCCACTGAATCGGAAGACCGACAGATACTCTCGGTCGATTCCCAAATCGACGAACTCCGAAGTATTGCCGAGAGGAGAGGAATTCGCATTGCGGAGGTTCTCTCGGAAGCGAAATCGGCCAAGGCCCCCGGCCGACCAGTCTTCGACCAGCTCATGCGACGCATCAAAAAGGGCGAGATTCGCGGCGTCTTCTGTTGGAAAATGGATCGCCTTTCCAGAAACCATATGGATACTGGATCCATCCTCCAAGCTCTGGCCGATGGTAAGTTGGATGAAATCGTTACAAGCGACCGGACCTACACCCGAGATGGAAACGACCGTTTCATGGGGAACTTTGAACTCGGGATCGCGACAAAGTTTATCGACGACCTCCGGCAGAACGTTCGGAGGGGGATCCGCGCGAAACTCAAGCAGGGTTGGCTCAGTGGAGTTGCTCCCCTTGGGTATCTCAACAATCGCTTAGAGAAGACCATCGAGAAGGACCCTGACCGCTTTGACCATGTTCGGCGGATGTGGGAGCTTCTTCTCTCCGGCACCATGAGGCCGAAGGAGATCCTGCAGATCGCCGATGAGGAATGGGGTTTTCGTACTCGGAAGTCCAAGCGCCAAGGAGGGAAAGCTCTCTCTCGGTCAATGATATACCGTATGTTCGCCAACCCTTTCTACATGGGAGTCATACAGCTCCGGTCCGGAGAAACATTTTCCGGTTTGCATCCGCCGATGGTTACCCGGGAGGAATTTGACCGTGTTCAGGATATTCTTGGGCGCCCAGGACGCCCACGACCGAAGAAGCACAGCTTCCCCTTCACGGGTCTCATCGTGTGTGGACTCTGCGGGGGCTCGATAACCGCTGAAGTACATACGAAGCCGAGCGGGTTGAAATATGTTTACTACCGGTGTTCGAGACAAAAGGCAAATGTCGTTTGCCGGGAACCGGCGATTTCTGGGCCCGATCTGGAGAGGCAGATGCAAGGGGAACTCTCCCGAATTGGAATCCCAGAGAAAGTCTATGATTGGATCAAGCGCCAGCTAGAAAAGGAATCGACTCGCGAAAAGGCGAGACGGGAAGAAGTCCGTCAGTCAATGCAAAGATCTCTGGAGAAGGTAAACCAGGAGGTGGATAACCTCCTTTCCCTGCGACTTCGCGAACTCGTTGATGACGACGTCTACATCGGCAGGAAACGAGCGCTGGAAGACCGTCGTCGCGCAATGGAGGAGAAGATCGGTGCCGGTCCGAGGAGCTCGGAGGAAGTCGACGCGCTCACGAAAAAGACGATTGAGTTTGCGGTTAGGGCGGGTCGAGTTTTCGCAGCGGGGACAAAAGTTCAGAAGCGAAAAATTCTCGACACAGTAGGTTTGAACTACACCTTGAGGGGACGAAAAGTCCGGTTTTCATTGGCGAAACCGTTCTCGTTCGTAGCGGAATCAGCCGCGAGTTTCAACTGGTACACCACAGTAGACGACGTTCGAACTTGGATCGCCAATACTAGCGAATATTTCGTGATACCAGATTTGGATGAGCTAACTGTCGATACAAGTGTACCGTCGAATACAATCGACGACGACCTGGGTAGAGTACCAGAATCCCGGACATCGGGGAAGAGGGGGAAGGCTTAAAGATCGAGGGACAGTTGGTCGATTACCGTGGATGGTATTCGTACCTCTTTCCAGGAACATTTCGACGCTATCCAACGGCTATGCTTCTACAGTGAAGCATCTAATTCCCTCCAGAGTAAATCATGTAGAAAGCCTATCAAGAAGAAAAAGCGAAAAGGAGGGGGGCGGAAGTTCGGTAAACAGGACCTCCTGTGAAAACCAGAAGGAAGCTTATCGGACAAGCCGATCTTTGCGTGAATCGGCCCCTGCTTTAGTTGGAAATCGAAAAAGAAGGCGCATAACCACCAGGAGAGCCAAGATCCTCGTACAGTTGAGTGTGTGGCATTCGATCCCACAGATGCCCAAGGAGAAGGGAGAAACCTCGGGGTGTAGCTATGAAGAGGTGCAAAGTATGCGGTTTCTTCTCCCGTGTTATCGTTCGCACGAGATCTCTAACGGAGAACGCCAGATCACGAGCAGCTTTAGGATCAGGAATGGCGGCATTGCTTGGACCCCTCTCTGGGGAAAGGAAGAATACGCTACCCACTTCATGAAGGTGATTCTCAACATATTCGCGCACATCAGCCGAGAGATCGGTCGATACCGATAGCCCGATCGCGATGCTATTCCCATCTCGAAGCTGTTCGTGATGAGTACTTAGGCGCATCTGGTTGATTTCGCCACCAGTGGATCCCCAGATTTGCCCACCTTGCATTGAGGCAATATCGAATCCCGCAGTTCGCGAGAACTCCACACCAACCGTAAACCATAGTGGCAGACGCGCGGATCCACGTACAATAACTCGTCTGTGAGACTCGCGATTCAGTACATCTGCAGCCTTCTTAATTTCGGGGCGGATTCTAGAGTTCCAGTCACTATTGTCATGGAGCAAACGACGAGATCGCGGGTCATCTCCGATGAAAAGATCTACCCAATCAAAAACAATGTCGGCATCCCCAGGGGCGAGTTCTCGATCAAGTGCCTGTATGAGAAGAGTTGTATACGGGGCTTCTCGCTCCAGCTGAAGAGTACCAATCTCATCTCTAACCTCTTGGGCCGAAAGGTTGCGTTTACCGGAAGTGACCCATTTCCGGATTAGTTCGATTCCCTGGTCCAGGTCGGTGCGATCTGAACGCAACCCCCGATACCCCATTTCCTCTCTCGCTCGTTCAGCAAGATCCTCGAAGGAGAGGGCTATGCGAAAACTAACATGGGAAAGAAAGGCACGAAGTTCGGCATCGGTTGTGCGAAGACCGTCTGTTAGCCGCTTCCTGACTTTCCCTATTCGAGAACGAGGGCCGTCAGTATGGAGCAGGTTGGTAACTTTTCGACTTCTTCCGTCGAGAAGGTCACAGAAAGGATCATTGGTGTCTGGAAGTCTGTTCGTGACAAGTTCGATTTGGAGGCCATCCAGGTTGTCAGAATGTTTTTTCCATACATCAAATAGGCGAAGAAGGACATCATCCTCAATCAACCAATCGACATTAAACATCTTTCGGCCGTCTACGGCTGATTTGCATTGATAGAGTTCATTCCGACCGTCAGCGTAGTATACGGTGACATCATCTGCGCCGTTAGCTCTCGGATCCTCGATACCAATCTCAGTAACAATTGATCCTGGAGTAAGGACCTTTAGCGCCTTTATCCATCCCCAGAGATGTTGATAGTCATCACCGCGAATACTGGCCCCCCTAGCGCTCAGGGCTCTATTTCTCATTGTGATTGCCGGAAGAGTCAAACGGGGCTGTGGGGACTTCCCTTTCAATCACCGATTCAACAAGTGGCAGCGTTATCGCCTGGTCGGGGAATGCGCTCATGACAACTGCTGGCACGAGTCGCTGAAGAAGATCTGAGTAAGTAAATCCGTATTCTCGGCCATTGGATCGACCAGTGAGCTTTCCGATGCGAGCAAGTTCGTCACCAGAAAGCACTTTCCCAAACGCGCCTTTGAAAACGGCGACTCTTTGCTCGGCGGTTGGTCGATTAAAAACATGGTGCGTTGCAACTCGGCGAAGGATGGCTGGATCCATTGCGTTATCGCGATTGGTGCACATGACGACCATGACGGGCAGATCGACCGAGGTCAGCATATCAATACCACGGATTAGGGCATTTACGCCGGCGCGGTCTTCATGATGCATTTGCTCCTCTGATCTGGATTGTGCTAGTGCGTCGGCTTCATCAATGATGAGGATGACACCAGAGGCAGGCTTCAGACCTTTGCGAATGCCTCGAGAAGCAATCTGCTCGACCTCGGAGAATGCTTGAGAAATCAACCGAGTCATCTCTCCGACCGCGCCGCGACCCCTCGTAAAGAGGCTCATGCGAAGCACGCGTATCTTGATTTTCTCCCGGCGCGCAATAGCATCTCCAAAGCTCTCGGCGAGACTGGTTTTGCCTGTGCCGACATCTCCGGAGAACAAGATTAGCGGTGGGCGCTCCCTGAAGGTACGAACGCAGGGAAGTTCCTGCTTGTGATACTTATTGCTCCAGTCAGCTAAGAGGGTGGGGTTTAGAAGAACCGTCCCCTCCTTGACGAGGGTTTCTTTGATGGATTCGAGGCCAACAAGGCTGTCAAATTGTTGCTGGCGGGTAGGATCTGGAAGTTCGAGCACGGCATCAAATAGTTGTGGGTTAATAGAGTTCATAATTAGTATGGTCTAAAAGTCTGTCGCGACAGAATGGTTCCGTCCGTCGAGTATCCGCGGTCAGCAGTCCAATATCCGTTGCCATCTCGAGGCGCCAAAGAGTCAGAGCGTTGAAAAGGAAGCTGTTCTTGAATTGACGCACGCTGGTAGTGCGAAAGAAGATACCATGCTGCGCTATACGTCATATAGGAAAACCACGAAGCACTCCGGACGTCCGAGGCGCGAGCATATATGCCTCCAGCATCGCTATCGGACAGCGACCCGTCAGTCTGAACCTCGTAGGAAAGGGTCAGAATTCTATATTCTTGGCGCTTGAATCCATACTCAACCGATTGAACATAGTTTCCAAGCAAGAGTTCAACAAGCTCATCATTATAGTTATCAATGTGAGGCTCGGACGGCCTTCCGTACAGTCGATTGAGCCGGTAGAGGTCAGTTGCCACCTTCGAAGCAAGGTAACGGGCGCTGGTACGAGTGAAGGTGCTGGTTTGTGTGAATGTATACGTCATGAGATGTTATCCTCTGAAGCTTGGGCCAAGCACTTCTTGCCAACGTTCGACGGCCCGTGACTTTGTGGTGGAGTACCTTGCTTCCGAGATGGCATCGGCGGCCTTTTCGGCCGCAAAAACAAGGCGCTCCCGATCCTCGGTCTCGTATTTGTCCGTAATGTTATTTTCGGGGTTTACAGGATCAAAGATCTCTATTGCATTCCCCGTCGGCCCCGGGAGCTTGCTCTTTGGATAATAGTCAGTGAAGGCTATACGCTCTTCAAGGCCAGATCGGACCATATAGGTGAAGACATGATCAAGCGCTCCCGGGTAGTCCGATAACTCCTCACCCCCGTCCAGCAAATGGGCAGTGATGAGCTCAAGAAGAAACGATTTGCATTTGAATTCAGGGTCAAGCTCCTTCTGTTGGACAGCCCACCACTTTAGAAGTCGAACGATTTGAGCATAGTCAACAGGACAGACCCCTTTTCGTTTCCGGATGAAGTCCAAGTGTAGCGGGATGCTTGTAAGAATACGTTCTCCAGTATGTCGGCTCACAAGGTAGCCAATATCGTTTGCCTCTCCTTCATAGAGTACGGGCACTACATCGATATCGAGGTCCGGTTTCTCAAAGTGAATTGTTACACAGTGGGGCTGTGTGTCGTCGATTTGATCAGGACTCAATTTTGAATACGCCTCACGAAGACGCTGTCCAATCCATGGAACGAGATCCTCCTCTCGTGTTGGAGTCGCCTCCTTCGAGACATAGATGGCTACGTCGAGGTCGTTGATCGAGCGCAGTGCGGTACCCTTGGCAACGCTTCCCGCATGCAACATCTTTACAACGGCGAATCCGGGGTTCTCTGCGATATGCTTTTCTAGTCGCTTTCGTAGCCTATTTACCTGCTCTCGATATAGCGTCGCTAGGTCCGACGGGAGGTTGACGTGAGACTCAGAGAATTCCGCGATATCAGTATGTGTAATGATTGGATTGGGCATTGTGGTTCCTCAGCGTGCAATTAGGTTTCAGGGTAAAACAATTCGGCATCTTCGGATGAAATGGTAGCAACCACAATGCCCTGAATTCTAAGGTCGTGAGTTAGCATCATAGGTTGATGTTTCTTGGGATCGCGACTTCGAGGCCTCAAGAGAATTCCGTTCGATAGGCGGCGAAACTCCTTGATGGTCACTTCACCGTCTACTAGGGCGACGACGCTATCGCCATCACTTGCGTACTCCTGCTGCCGTACTAGCACGAGACCCCCCTCCCGAATACCTGCGAGTTCCATCGAGTCCCCGACTGTACGAAGTAGGAAGTGTCGATGGGGAGGCTTCGCGATCTGAGTTGAGATTGGAATCATGGCATCGACATTTTCTTCCACGAAGAACGGTGATCCGCATGGTGCGGTGCCCATGATCGGAACCATGACCGTCTCCTCCATCAACCGATCACGAATCGGTTCCGCCAGGATCTTCAATGAGCCGTCGGATCGCCGAACCGTAAAACCCTTGGCGCACAATCTCTCGATGATGACGGCCGCCGTTCTGGGAGATTGATAGCCCATAATCCTTTGGAGTTTCCTGATCGAGATGCCATTTCTACCGTGCATGATTGAATCACGGATGATGCGTAACGCCTTGTGCTCCCGGGGGGTTAGCTGAGGCTGGTCTGACATAGACGATATCGTATCCATGGGTGAATGCTACTGTATGCATCACATTCTGTCAACATACCAAGACGAAGATTATTCACGATAAGACCTATGCCTAACGCCATTAATTACAATGAGTTCACGGCCTTTCACAATATAAAAGGTGACGATGAGCTCTCAAAAGCGGATCGTGGGATTGTTGCCCATCGCCTCATCCATCTCCTCGAGATCTTGTCTGAAGCAGGCCCTATCACCACCGAAGACGTAGTAACCGGCCAGTCCTCATGACCGACTACATTCTCTACGCCCGGAGATCTACGGAGAGCGATGATCATCAGATCCTCTCTATCGCTTCTCAAATCAAAGAATTACTCAGTCTTGCCCAAGATCGCGGTTTCACGGTCTCCAGGATTCTCTCCGAATCAGAATCTGCCCGAGCTCCCGGAAGAGAAGTCTTCCAAGCTATGCTGAAGGAGATCTCCGCTGGCAAGGCAGACGGGATCCTCTGCTGGAAACTCGACCGCCTAGCCCGCAACCCCGTAGACGGCGGGGCTGTGATCTGGTCCTTGGAAGAGAGGAGGCTTCAAAGAATAGTCACACCCCAGCGGACATACGAAAACTCGGGGAACGACAAGTTCTGGATGCAGCTCGAGTTTGGTATGGCGAAGAAGTACGTCGACGACCTCGCCGAGGACGTGAAGAGGGGTCTAAGGGCCAAAGTCGAACGGGGGTGGTTACCGAGAAAGGCGCCACTCGGGTACCTGAACGATCGGGCGCTCAAACGGATCACTCCCGATCCGGAGCGGTTTCTCCTCGTCCGAAAGATCTGGGAGCTTGCTGCTTCCGGGACACCAATACCAAAACTTCTCCGAGTGGTAAATGAGCAGTGGGGCTTCCGAACCCCACAAACTCCTCGCATGGGAAATTCCCCTCTTTCCCGATCCGGTCTCTACCGGATTCTGAAGTCCCGCTTCTACTACGGTGTCATTGAGTTCTCGGGACAACTCTACGCCGGTGCTCACACCCCAATGATCTCCCGGGGCCAGTACGAGCGAGTGCAGGAAGTACTTGGCGGAAAGCGACGTCGAGTTTCAAAAAAGCATTCGTTTCCCTATACGCAACTCATGACCTGCCGAGAATGTGGTTGCTCGGTTACGGCCAGCGAAATAGTGAAACCGAGCGGCCGGAGCTATGTCTACTATCACTGCACAAAGAAAGGCGCGACTCGATGCCCGGGCAAGTACGTGCCGGCCGCGGAAATTGAACGACAGATTCATGAGTACGTGAATCGGGTTACAGTACCACCAAAACTCGAGAAATGGGCTCAGCAGCAGGTCCGAAAGAGGAGGGAGGATCGGAGCATCGATGAGGTGGCCCGGGCGTCTGCGAGGAAAGCTCTCGAGGAGAGTATTATGCAGCTTCGTCGATTAGCGGATCTCAGCGTTCGTGGTCTGATCGACGCTCGAGAACACGAAAAACGTAGAGCCACTCTACAGGAGGACATCGGGCGACTCAGCGGGCAGGCCGAGAGCGCTCCGCCGAAGGAGGAAAACGACCATCCCTCTGTGGATAGCGCGGACTCCCTCGCAGAGAGGATTCATCGGGTCTTACAACATGAGGACCACACGAAAACCCGCATGGTGTTGTCCACTATTGGGACGTTTTCGCTCGGGGGGAAGCGCCTCTTCTGCGACCTCCACCGTCCTTTCTCGTTTCAGGAAGAAATGTTGCCTCGTGAATCCTAGAAAAGGCGGCGATTTGTGACCCTGTATGGGTTCCAGAACGTCAAAAACAGCCGACTCGGTGTTGCCGACTACCAGTGAGAGTTCAAACCTTTCAAGTGCCTAGCACTTGGGACTGTTTGAGCACTGAATTGTAAAGATTTGACGCTGACGTTAGCGCTAGATTCTTGTTTCCACAGGGGTGTCGGGTTCAAGACCTTAACCCTGGCTGGTACACCACAGTAGACGACGTTCGAACTTGGATCGCGAATACTAGCGAATATTTCGTGATACCAGACTTGGATGAGCTAACTGTCGATACAAGCGTACCATCGAGCAAAGTCGACGACGACCTGGGTAGAGTACCAGAATCCCGGACATCGGGGAAGAGGGGGAAGGCTTAGAGATCAAGAGATAGTTGGCGCCGTTTCCCCTTGGTCGGATTGGATGACTTTGGGCTGGGCTGAGGTTTCGCTTCCGTGACCTCCTTCGACTTCGGCACAGAATTGCGTTCCGGATCTTCAGGAATCGGACCTGCAAGCATCCGAAACATATTTACTAACTCTGTTCCTCGGATCCAAGCTTCTGAGTTTGAGAGTTCTTCTCCACACTCCTTTTTCATGATGCGTTTGAATTCGTCGACGTCCTCTTGAGACAGAAGCGTAGGCGCACGAAGTTGCTCCTTGGCATCATCCTGGACTGATTCGGGTTTCTTAAGCATTGTGATTTGGGTAACTGGTTAGAATTACGTACTTTACCGCACTATCGTGGATCCCCCTATTCGCTTGACGAGTGCAAAGGCTCATGGTACTCTGAAACAGATGAGTATATCCATGTAATCAGGATAACGCCTTGAAAAAAGAGAGATTAACCGCACGACAGCTCGAATTCCTCCGTCTTCTCCTCCAATACCGGCGAAAAGAGGGCATACCTCCAACAGTCCGGGAAATGAGGGAGTACGGCGGGTTCAGCTCGACTCGGAGTGTCCTCCAGTTCCTTGACGCCCTTGAGAAAGCGGGCTACATCCGACGAGGGCATGGGGCCAGAAATGTACGAATCGTGAAGGTCCCGCTCGATGCTGACCTCGAAGGACGAGTTGAAACAGTCCCTATCCCGCTCATCGGAACAGTTGCGGCCGGCTCACCAATTCTCGCCGAAGAGAATGTCGAAGCACAAATTCTCGTATCCAAATCTCTTGCCCGAGGACCCCACACATATTTCCTGCTCCGGGTTCAGGGCGATTCCATGAACAGGGCTGGCATCAACAATGGCGACCTCGTACTTGTACGGCAGCAGCAAACTGCGGAGAATGGTGAAAAGGTTGTGGCCTTGATCGACGATAAGGCGACGGTAAAAGAGCTTCATGTCTCACGCGATGCGGTCGTCCTTCACCCAAGGTCGTCAAATAAGAAACATAAACCGATTATCCTGCAACGAGACGTGCTCATTCAGGGTGTAGTCATCGCAACCATACCTAACCAAGAAGGAGAATCGTAATGCCAAAGAAGAAGAACATCCATATCGTCCCGAAAGATGGTGGATGGGAAGTAAAAAGAGAGGGATCCAAATCCCCAGTATCGAAGCATCGTACGCAAGCGGCTGCGGATAAGAAGGCTCGCCCGATGGCACGCCGAGACCGTGTCGAACTCGTTACTCATGGACGAGATGGGAAGATCCGAGACAAAGACAGTTTCGGAAACGACCCGAATCCTCCAAAGGACAAGAAGCATTAACACCAGGAGATGACATGTTCGATATCACATTCAAACTCAATGGTCGAAAGGTACGTCCCAACCAGATAGGAGATGCTCTGGAGAAGGCATTGCTCCAGAAGGTCGAGGACGACATTAAGAAGAAGGTAGCAACCGTCCGATGTCCAGAACATGGGCAGGCTGCGCAGATTGTCGCATCTGGGCGGAGTATCGATAAGCTCAGATTCGACATCAAGGGATGTTGTGAGAAGCTTATTTCCGACGTGAAGAAGAAATTAGGATAAGCGGAGAATGGCAAACTTTTCAGAAATCTTCCCGCCGATCGAGACTGCTCTCGACCTGGAGCCAGAGGAACTAGCCGTGTTTGTCCTCAAGCATCTTGGTCCTCAGGATAGGATCAATCGGTACAACTACACGATAGGGACGAGCCCTGATTTGGTCGAATATGCTGGGGATTATCAGAAGCAACTCATCCACCAACTCATGGAAGCCTGGATGTGGTTGGAACGCGAGCTGTTCATCGCACCCTCTCCTGGCTCTCAGGGCGATTGGGCGTTCATTACGCGTCGCGGACGCCAGATTCTTGAATCTGAGGATTTTCAATCGTACCAGAAGGCGTCACTTCTTCCGGCTGAAGACCTAGACCCCATTCTTGTACGCAAGGTTCGACCACTATTTGTTCGTGGGGATTATGAGACTGCCGTCTTCCAGGCCTTCAAGGAGGTTGAGGTGCGAGTTCGCAAGAAGGCTGGCCTCCCAGATTCCGCTATCGGACAGAAGCTAATGCGCGACGCTTTCCAGCCGAATGGCGGCCCGCTGACCAACATGAAGAGGGAGGCTGCCGAACGTCAGGGTGTGTCCGATCTGTTTGCAGGGGCCATTGCGCTATTCAAGAATCCGTCTAGCCACAGGGATATCGATTTTAGTGATCCGAAGGAGGTCGCTGATCTGATTCACTTCGCCAATGTTCTCCTCCGGATTACAGACCGAAAGACCTGACAATCGTGATTCGACTATCATGACAAAGGACCAACTCGTCGATTCCGTCGTGTCACACTACCTCGGATCACATGATTTCAATGGTCTCTCCGTCACATCTTTGGATGTACCTCACGATGAGATATCTCCACTTCTCAAAGAACTCCTGCGAGAAGGTCTAATCAGCATCAACTTTGGAGACCGGCATCCGAATCCATATATTCTTGCCTTCGAACCTGAGAAGACGGACGAGCAGATCAAGAAGATCGATACACTGGGCCTTAAAGAGGCTTTGACCTGCCCCCCATTACTGTACCACTTCCTGTGTTAGTTTCTTCCATTCTCCCACTTCGCTGGAAGTGATCTTCCTGACAGCTGGATCGATCGCTTCCGGTGCCGGCGGTCTGTACCCCAGGGCACTGTGCGGCCGGAAGTGATTGTATAATCTTCTCCATCTTCCGATTAACACCTGGGCCTCGATCAGCGTGTAGAAGATCTCCCGGTTCAAGAGCTCGTCTCGGAGCTTTCCGTTGAACGACTCCACATAACCGTTCTCCCAAGGGCTTCCCGGTTCAATAAACAGCGTGTTCACCTGCACCCGTGAGAGCCATTCTCGCACCCGCTTTGCCGTGAACTCCGGTCCGTTGTCTGACCGGATGTATCGCGGTGTTCCCCGGTGCACAAAGAGATCCGCAAGCCGAGCAAGCACATTCTCCGAATTCAACCTCCGTCCTACGTCGATGGCCAGACACTCACGCGTATACTCGTCCACGATCGTCAGCATGCGGATCGCGCGGCCGTCACGGGTACGATCCATCACGAAGTCGTAGGACCACACGTGATTCGCATGCTCCGCTCTTTTCCGGACGCATGATCCGTCATTCAGCCAGAGCCTCCCGCGCTTCGGTTGTTTTTTCGGCACCCGAAGACCCTCCTGCCGCCAGATCCGCTCCACTCGCTTGTGGTTCACTCGCCAGCCGGCATGCCGGAGCAGCGCGGTAACTCGGCGATACCCATACCGCCCGTACTCGCGCGCGAGACCAACGATCGACTCCGTCAGCCGCTCCTCGTCGGCCGCGATTTTTGGTCGGCGGCGTTGGGTTGACCGAGCCTGCCCAAGCACCCGACAAGCCCGACGTTCCGTCACTGCCAGCTCCCGGCGGACATGATCCACCACCTGGCGACGGCGCGTCGGGCCTAAAAGTTTCCCGAGGCGGCCTCTTTCAGGATCGCCATGTCGAGCGCTTGGTCGGCAACCAGCTTGCGCAGTTGCTTGTTCTCTCCCTCCAGTTGTTTCAGGCGCTTGGCCTGGTCAACTCCGAGGCCCCCGAACTCACGTCGCCACCGATAATAGGTCTGCTCGCTCACACCAAGCTCCCGACAGATGTCCGAGATCGTCAGCCCCTTCGTCTGCATGATTTCGGATTCCCGCAGCTTTCCGATGATCTGCTCAGCCGAATATCGCTTTCTAGGCATATTAACACCCCTTTTCATTTGGCCCGATCGTATCAAAATCCTAACTTACGATCCGGACCGGTTTCAGGGGGTCAGGTCACTGATCAAAGGAAAGCCCATAAAGCTGGTGGTCGAGTGCAAAAAGTATCGGCCCGATCGACCGGTCGGGATAGGGGTCGTCCGTAGCCTCATGTATTGGGTAGATCAGGAGTATCAAAGCACGCTTGGGATGATCGCCACCACAAGCGACTTCACAAAAGAGGCTAAAAGGATGGAATCTACGAGACATCAGTGGCGCCTCGACCTCCGTAACTATGCTCGAATAGTCGATTGGCTGCAGGAACGTACGTGAGGAGAGGGACTTATCATGGTCGTCGGTGATACCGTTTCGGTTTAGCGATAGGGGTATCAGTAGTGACCGACCATAAAAGCCAACAGTGACGAGATTATCCGCGGGGAGAGCGAGAAATCCCAGCCTGAGTGGTTAGTATAGCCTCGGGGAAATGGCTAAGGTATCGGGAACCGGCGTTTGTAGATATATAACTCTGGAATCTAGAGATCCCACCTGAAATACTCGTCCCAATACGGTACAATCTATACAGGGTGGAAGGCGAAATCTATTTGATAGTTCGCTTGTTCCGTGAAAAAGGAAATAGAACGGCGATATGGAGCCATGAAGCGAGATTATATTGTTATCGTTCGCTGCCGGCATACCATTCGAATGACCTATAAACACTTGGGCAAATGGGCCATGTACGGTGTCACTAGCTGAGATTAGCACTATGAACAATGGAATTGATGTGAAGGAAGTATCGTTGGGGGTGACCTTCCCCCAGGCTTCCATCCCGATTGTGCTCATGCAACCGCTGATCAAGGGTTTTGACAACCTGGAGCCTTACTGCTGGCCGGCCGAGAGTGTGGGAATCCAACGCGATGCTGTGCGACAGACTCTTGAGGTTGCCTTAGATAGACAGGCACAATTTACGATCTTCCCTGAGTACTCGCTTCCCGGCTTGAGTGGCTTGGAAATCGTAGATGCTGCTATCCGCCAGGATTTATGGCAAACGAACAGCATTGTGATCGCGGGCGTTGACGGCTTGGACTGCGAACAATATAGCTCAGTCTGGGAGCGGCTAAGGCCGGAGGACCCCCTCCCAGGCAGCGAACCAAAAGACCTATCGGCCGCCGAGTGGGTGAATTGCTGCGTCGTTTGGGTGAAAGAAGCCTCGGGCCACGTCCGGGTGTTCGTCCAACCCAAGCTCACGCGGGCACGGCAGGAGCAACAAGTCCGATGTCTGTGCATGCGGACCGGTCAGGGTGTATATATCTTCCGCGCAGAATACGGATTGGACGGCTATCCATGCCGGTTTCTTTGTCTCATCTGTTTTGACTGGATCGGAGTGGATGGGGGAGTCTCTGCACTGGACGGTGTTCTGGAGCGAATCGATGAAATCTGGAAACCAGATCCGAGACCCATTCATTGGGTCTTCGTGCCACAGTTCAACAAGAAACCCTGCAACCCTCTATTTCTCAATGCGACGAGCGAATTCTTCCACTCTGGGAAGTACTCATTCGTGGAACGCCGTGACGCAGTGGTTGTTCACTCAAATAGCGCCAGTGAATTCCGACGGGCGCACCGAGATAGCTTTGGTTTCTCGGCCCTCGTCTTCCACCCGAACACATTCGACTGTGATAGCGACAGACCAGCGACAGTGTGTTACAGGGCAGAGCATTTGCGCCAGTCCGACATTCTTAAGCGATGCCAGGATGCGGTCTTTCGTGAGATGGGACCCTGTATCCACTCCATGCAGGTCAGGGTCCCCAAATTCGCTCGCCATGATGCAGCCGGCAGAAAGCCACCTGTGGACAATCCTGCCGTCCACCCCCTGGGATCTGATAGCGATGCGAGAACACCTGGTCAACCAGTGCCGGCAGGTGTCAAGTGGCTCCATGATTGTCTTGACGTAACAGGCTCTCTCGCCGAGCAGTATCCGGAGGCGCCACTAAAGTCCACAGCAGAGGTAAAACAACGAGAAGTCATGTTGAGTTGGTGCGATATTGAATGTGGAAGCGTTGAGAAGCGCGTGCTGATGGCTACTTGCGTGCTGATGAAGGAGGAAGATCACCACAGGAACATCGTTCCCGATGATTGGGCGATGCAGGAAGAAAATGCGCTAACGTGTGTCGTCCACGCAAGCACGATAGTTGCAGTTGGCGGCACTTTGTCAGCATCTGAAGGCAGCAATCATGGGCGTGGAGAGGTGCTCGGCAAGCCATTTGACATAGTAGTGATTTGCGGTCATTCGCACATCGACTGCAAAGAGCATTTTAGGTTAAATCGTGAGCCAATTCCGAATCACCCCGTGTTCCTGGTCACTCGCGACAAGGACAATACCCCGGTCTGCGAGCGCACAGTGAGCAAAATCACGGACGTCCCTGGCTCCAGCGTGCGAAGTGAGGGTATCACATTCACCGATCCCGAAACCCACATCAAGCATGTGGGCTATCAGCAGGTTCTCGACTGGTTCATCAACGGGGATATCGAATCCGATATTGAGAAGAGGCTATATGAACTCCTCTGAGGGACTCGCAACTTACTACAAGACTCTAGAAGCGTGCCTCGGCGGCAGTCTTATTAGCATTGGGTGGCACATGAATCGCCTTGCGGAACCAGACCCGGGGCTGCTACTTGTGACTGGCGAGTTGGACGTGGCTGGGTTCGTTGTGGCCGGGCAGAAAGAGCCGAGGGCGACATACGAACAGCTCTACGGGACATTCAAGGATTTGTACCGTATTCACGTCGATGAGTGGGAATCGCGTACGCTGTCTTTCGTTTGTTGTCCGGTTGCGATGAGAGACGAGGACATGGCGTTCTGGAACTCAGTCGAGGTCAACACTTACTTTTGCCGGAAGTTCGTCATTGAAGCCGACAACGATCCTGATCGCCTGCAACAACGGCTTCTTCGCTTGCCGTTCATCCCGCTTGATAGGCAAGGTACCGTCAGCTTAGGGAGACCTCGGGCCGCGCAAGACCTGCTACGTGCTTCTGGTGTAGAGCCAGATCTGGCCGACAAGCTGGTGTCGATAAGGTCCTCTGATCAGGGCATTGCTAGCTCTTGTCTCAGTAAGGATCCAATTACGCTGGAGTCCACCAAGACGCGCGAACGGGCGCAGCCCGAGGAAATTACCATCCCGGTTGCCGGTAAACGAATCGATTCGTTGGATGTCAGCGAATTCCGTGCCTATAGGGGGCACCACCAGTTCGACCTGAGTGCGGACGTGACGGTCTTATATGGCCCGAACGGTCTTGGGAAGACGTCATTGTTCGATGCTATCGACTTCGTCTGCACGGGCAGGCTGGGGCGGTTCACTGCGCAGTTTGGCCCAGGTCCGAGCCCGGTGGACCTTATCCAGCACCTAGATGCGACAGCGGAAGCAGAAGTCCGCATGACCGTCTCTGATAGTACCGACAAACACACCACGGTGACGCGGACCACGGAAAGATGGGACAAGGCAGACGTTGACGGCGCACGCTTTGATCGGAAGAGACTCCTAAAATGGCTTGGTTGTGGTCAGGACTCAGAGGCAACCGAGCGTGTGGAGAACCTTGAACGTCTATTCCGCTCGTGCCACCTTTTTGGCCAAGACTACCAGGCGCTTCTAACCAAGTTCCGGAATACCTCGCAACTTGAGCCGGACATCGTGGCTAGAATGTTGGCGCTTGAGGACTACGTACGCGGAAGCCGCAAGGCTGGCCAAGTTGCCAGGGTCATCCAGATGCGCGAGGAAGAACTGTCCGGGAAGCGTAGACAGTTTAACGAGGATGCCGATCTGCTGAGGAAGAGGCGAGAGATAATTCGCGCAAGTCTGAATGGTGCAGAAGCGCCAGAAGCGATACAGAAAACTGTCCAGACGATCGTGCAAAAAGTCAGAACAGCCGCAGGCGTGAAGATTCGAATACCAGATACGGTGTCCGATGAGCATATTCGCGAATGGCGAACGGAAGCAGCGGGTGCGGATACGCGCTTGCGGGCACTGGTTGGCGAACTCAATCAACTCGAATCCGAACTTCCTGGCGCCCTTGTCATGAAGTCGACGCTGCCGGGGATACAAGAGCATGTGGCGGCCGTTCGTGCTCAGATTTCGACTCTCAGCCGAGACCGGAAAGACCTAACAAAGGGCGAGGCCGAACTGCGTCAACGATACGACGAAATACTGGCTAGAATCGAGCGGTCCCGAAAGGAGCGGGAAGGGTTGGTTTGGCTAGCGAACGTCACTGGACGGGTAACAGCGATGGAAACGAGTGCGATTCAGCTGACATCGGCTCTCCAGGCTGAAAGAGCCCGGCTGGATGATACCCGCAAGTCTTTGTCCGAAACCACCCGTGCCCGCCTCGAGATCCAAGAAGGACTCGGAACGAATGCCGAATTTCTGAGCCAAGCTCGGACCCGCTGGGCCACGATTCGTGATGTGGTCGAGATGATGACTGGGTGGATGCGGTGGCGAATAGAGCTGGCTAGGAGCGAGACCATGCTTCGTGAGTTGGAGCGCCGCATCGAAGAAAATGCTAACCAACATCGGTCTTTATCGGATCAGCTTAACGCCACTCACTTGGTTGCCAAGGAGGCCGAGAAGAAGTCGCGGGAGATTTCATCCTCCCACGCAAAACTGGCGGCTCTCCTTGGTCAACTAACTGAGTTTATCAGTGACGCTACGTGTCCCACCTGCGGGTCGGATCTGGGCACGCGGGATAGATTACTTGACGCAATCACAGCGCGAAGCGCAGCAGTGCCTGTGGAACAAAAGGCGGCCGCGGAGAGGGAAGAACGCATCAAGCAGGAAATCGCGGCACTGGCTGAGCGCGAGCATGTCCTCGCCGAAGAGGCAAGGCAGTTGGGACTCGAAGGCCGGGCTGCGAGGGAAGAGAGAGACAAACTACAAGCTCTTTTGGCTGAGTTTGAGGGCCGGGTACGAGCGCTGAATCTCCCAACCGACCCCAGCCAACTTGGCGATGCGGCGCAACTAAGGATGCGCGAGGAAGAGCAGGAGATCCAGTTACTTGAGGCGAAGGCCACAGGTTTACAGCGCAAGCTTGATGCCATGCAACACACACTAAGCTCGTCCGAGCTGTCCTTGGCCACATTGGTTTCTTCAATTGGAGGCACAGAAGAGCAGCTCGCCCAGACCCGGCAGGAAATCCAGAGCCTGAGGGATGAAGCCAAGAGACAAGATCTCCTGTTGCCGGCCGACGCGATGGAGGTGGCAACAAGAGTCACCGCATTGGACGAGACGCTCTCACATGTCGAGAAACAAGCAAAGGAAATCCAAGCAAAACTCAAGGACCAAGGTAGCAAGGGCGGCGAACTAGGCGAGTCTCTGCTGCGGTCTCAGTCTGAGCAAGCCGATCTGGAACAGCAAGAAACAGCGATAAAGGAACACCTGATACGGTACAATTCAATCATCGTCAAATGTAGTCTACCAGCAGAGCCGACCCTGGAGCAGATTGGCGATTCTCGCGATGACGCCATGAAGAGACTTGAGGTTTGTGAGTCGGTCGAAAGCGAACTCAACGCACTAGAGCAGATGCTCAAGATAGCCGCACAATTGTCCGAGTTGTCGTCCCTCGAGAAAGAGCAACAAGTGCGAGACAACGAGTTGCGAGACTTCCATGACAAGCTCTCCCATTGCCGTCGGTGGCGTAAATACTTCAGGGAGATCGGTTCGTCACTGAATCAGACGCGCTCCGATGCGGTAGATGCGTACACCACAAATCTCGGTCCGATGGTATCGGTATTGCAGCAGCGACTTCGTCCTGTTTACGGCTTTGGTAAAGTACGTATACAGTCTTCCGAGGGCAATCTTCGTGCCCTGGTTACCAAGGGAGGGAAAGAATTCCTCCCAACGAACTATTTCAGCGAATCTCAGGAGCAGGTACTGATGTTAAGCCTGTTCCTGGCGATTGCCTCAACTCAGACCTGGTCGTCTTTCACCCCTGTCCTCCTCGATGACCCGGTCACGCACTTCGACGACCTGAACGCTTACGCATTTGTTGAGCTTATCCGTGGCCTGCTAATGAGCCACAGTAGTGTTCGCCGCCAGTTCATCATCTCCACATGCGATGAACGGCTCTACCGTATTATGAGACAAAAGTTTGGCACCTTGGAACCCAGGGCGGGATTCTACGAGTTTCGGTCTATTGGCAGCAACGGGCCAGTCTATAAGCACATCGAGCCATAGAGCCCAAGGCTTGACATTTGGCCTCGTGAGTTTAGGTTGCTCATGGTGAGGAAGGGTTCTACCCCGTTTCAGCGGACGGTTGAGTTAAGTTAGTGGAGTTCCCCCGCTCTTATGGACACTCATCGGGTCGTTTGTGAGGCGAGCTCGAAAGCCTCCGGACTCACGTCTCCGAGATGGCTGTGCCTCCGCACTTTATTGTAGAACATCTCGATGTAATCGAACACATCGGCACGCGCTTCGTTTCTTGTCCGATATATCTCTTTCGGATTCGTTCCTTCTTGAGCGAACTGAAGAACGACTCCGCCGGTGCATTGTCCCAGCATTGCCACGACGGCTCATGCTCGGCTTCTGGTTGTGCTCGCGACAGAACCGGAACCAATCGTCGCTGCCGTACTGCGATCCCTGGTCCGAATGCACGAGCACCTGCGTCTTCGGTCTCCGTCGCCACACGGCCATCAGAATTGCATCGAGTGCGAACGCACGCTTGAGCGTCGGCTTCATCGACCATCCGACGATCTTGCGCGAAAAAAGATCCATGACCGTTGCGAGATACAGCCAGCCCTGCCACGTTCGGATGTACGTGATATCGGTCACCCACACTTGATTCGGCGCTTCAACCGTGAACTTGCGGCCGAGCCGATTCGGAGCGATTGCTGTGGGTCGGCCATTAGTATAACGCGGCCGCTTGTAGCCACGGACCCCACGGATCTTGTGCAAACGCATCAAGCGCGCCACGCGATTCTTACTGCACGTCTCACCTGCCTCACGAAGGTCAGCGTAAACGCGCGGACTTCCGTACACGCCACCACTCGCCGCGTGCGATTGGCGAATCGGTTCGAGTAAATGCTTGTTCGCGAGTTCCCGATCTGAGATCGGCCTCCTGAGCCAGGCATAGAAACCGCTTCGTGCCACGCGCAAAACCCGGCACATCAATTGAATCGAATGTTCGAATCGATGCGCGTCGATGAACGCGTACTTCACTCGTGCTCTCTGGCAAAGTACGCGGCGGCTTTTCTTAGGATGTCGCGCTCTTCCTGAACCCGCCGGAGTTCCGCACGAAGTCTCATATTCTCCCGCTTCGACTCCAGAAGCTCGTCAGCTTGCTTCTCGTTCTTATCAGGCTTTACCGCCTTCACCCACTTGTAGAGGCTGTGCGCCGATAGGCCGAGCCGCCCTGCAACCTCGGCCACCGAATAGCCTCTGTCGAGTACTTGCCGGACAGCCTCATCCTTGAATTCCGGGGAATATCGTTGTCCCATGGGGATCCTCCTCCAGGTACCAGTTTAGACCTTGAGGTGTCCACGATTCCAGGGGAACTCCATGCGGCTTATCGTATGTGTCCGTGAAATCGGGGGATAACCCGAACGGTTCTTAGCTGCAGAGATTGAAGAAGCCGAGCGAGGCACCCCTCCCCGAGAGGGAGCGCCGCGCAAGGATCAGCGTAAGAGTCACGGGAAAAGCTCGATGAGGTGTTTGTATCCGTTGGGCTTGAAATCGAGAATACCGCTACTTATGCTGTTCCTTTCGCAATCTATTGCGCAGGGCATTTGAAGATGTGCCACCCCCGATGCCGAGTGAAGAGACGTCGATCGCTGACCGGTTGCCCTTCTCCTGCTTCACTTCCACCCGACTGGGCCGACACCCGTTAGATACTTCTTCTGAATAGCTGCGGCTAGGTCAATATCGCACAGATTCGCCAAGGTGAAGACCCAGGCGATCACATCAGAGAATTCTTCGCGCAGATTCTCCGGGTCGCGATAAGGGGTGCGCGTGTTTATTGCCGTAGCGAGTTCGCCTATCTCCTCAATTAGCCAGAGAAATGTTGATGGGATTCCACGCTCTGCATCGCGTTCATAGTAATTTGTTCGGATGTGCTTTTGGAAACACTCAAATGTAAGTGGCCTACATTCCTGGGAATTCATGGCTATGCTCCTTCAACTTTTTCGGCTCTTTGAGTGCGGATATGACTTGACTGATGGCATGAATGTTGTATCATGAATGCTGCTCTTACACAATAAGAGCGTCCCCGGCAGCCAAGGGAACTGATGCAGAAGGCCCCCTGGCTGTCGGGGACGAAGGTTCGTGCTCGTGGCAGAAAGGCGGGTACGAACTTGTGTCCTTTATTCACACGAAGTAACATTGCTCTGAAGTTTGAATCTGGTTGTTCCTTTACCATTCGGGGTATGCATCGGCCTCATTCACATCCAGGTGGAATGGACCTTGTGATCGAGTGTTACGGGACGGCACAAAGACTGCTCCCTACTATCCGTAGATTTGCGAGGGCACAGGGAGCCGAGCTGCACAGCATGTCAGAAAAAGGTGATTGGTTGAGGTGTTTCCACGTTAGCGTGCTTGGGGACGATAATATCCTTCCTGACAGAAAGTTGTTAACGCTTTGTTGTGAGGTGTTTCAGTTGCTATATATGAGAACCTAGCAGCGTAAACCGATCGAGCCCGGCGCTTATGTGCCGGGCTTCTCTATATTCCCTTGAGTTTGCTTTTAACCCGGGAATCCTACCGTCTACTCTGGCAATGTGTGAATATCGGCGTTCGGCTGTTCCTTCTCTATAACAAACTTGGCCAGATCAGAAAGTGACTCCAGACGGTCGCCCTCCCTGGTAGTAGCAGCTTTTCGTACGATCAGGTTGCGGGACGACCACGCGATCCATGCATCGGGTAATCTAGTTAATCTTTTGATACCTCTACGCACGGCTTCGACTTCAAGTGGGAATTGATTCGTCAGCTGACTCACGGGACGACACCTCAAATGATGGCCTTCGTCAAGTGAAATGCTGTGGGTTAGAACGCTCGCTGGATCCAAGCGCAGAGGTCTCCTTGGCTTGTCCTCCCATGAAAGTTTCTCATCAGGCATTCGATAGAAGTCCATGAACCCAGGGCGGTAAACACCCAGTGCTGGATGCATGAATTTGCGATGCAGCCCATTGGCAGCGGATTCGAATTCGGGAATATCGTAGTCGATTTCTATCGCTCCGAACTCTCGCATGGCTCTAGCCGCGCTCCTCGCCAGTTTTAGCCTGAACCATTCGAATTTCCGCTCATCCAGCGATCGTGGATAATGACTAACGCCTAGGACGCCCTTGGGGGTTAGTAGAGCGTATGCGGTTCGCCAAAACGATTCATAGTGAGGATCGTACCATGGTGGGTCTGTTAGTACGAGAGAGAACCTTCCAAGCAGCTTCGTAGGAATATCATTGAAGACATCGAGTGGTTCGTATTGTGATCTGGGTATTTGGTTATCGAGCCACTCTGCTAATGAAAAGTGACCACGGTCTAGGAGAAGCCAGTTTTCTTCTTCAGGATACCTCCGGGCATGCCAGAGTGCTAAGGTCGGGCACCCGAGATAGCCGATCATGTTCCCGTTCGCATGGTGTCTTGCAGCATCTACCAAAGCTACTGCCGTCTGTGATGTAAAACGCCAATCGAAATCTAGGAAATGCGGGTGTGGGGTTTTCTGCGGGTCAATAGCTGGAGGACCCTGCATCTCTTCTTCACTGCTGTTGTCGCCTTGAAGTGATAACTCTATGTGCCCGATCCTACCGGATGGAGGGAATACTGTAGCTGGGATACTGGAAGCACTTACCTTTCCGAATCTGTAAGCTAGGGGCTTGCCCCACACTTTGTAGCCGCCTTTGAGACGGATCACCACCTTCCCTGCCTCAATGGAGAGGGACTCGAGGGGGGTGTTCATGCGCGCCCATTTCACGAATTCCTCAACATATGCACCATCCCCGCTGATATTCAGGAAGTCACGCTTGTCATCGGCCCTACTGCCTCGCTGAAATGCAACGAGGTGTGACACGTTGGATCCTGTTACCTCCCGTTGAAGATTACCTCCTTTCGGCCATGTGGAAAAATCCAATTGCTCCACGGGTCTCTTGTACTTAATCGTGCTGTTCATTCCGTTACATACGTACACCAGGTGGAAAGCAGTCAGATTTGTGACTTTGAGGGTCAAGGATAGCACAGCATCGAACGCGCTAGTTATCCTAATTCGCCCAATGGTCTTGAATTTCCCCAGAAGATACTCCAACAAGCAAAAGCGCACGGACTCGAATGTTGCTGCGCGATTAGACATGGTAAATATGGCACGTACGCTAGATTCGCTGATACGAATATCGGCATCAATCGCTCCAATCTCGTGTGGCTTACCCAGTGACCGCCCCCACTCCTGTAGCTCATCAGCAATCGCGACAATAGATGGCAGTGTGAAGTCCTGAATGCTAATAGGTTGCGGTGTTGTGGTTGGCACATCCAAAACCCCATGGTGTTCAGCAGCAGCTCGCCTATCATGCAGTGCTATGCACTGAAGGATGCAGGCTAGCTCTCGTCCCTCGGGAGTTGAATCGGAACCCGTCATCCTCGGAAAAAGCGTCTTGACCCCACTGTCAAAGTCGCCATGCTCCTTCGCGCCATGGACCGCGTAGTCGAATATGAGGGCGGCACTAATCAAAGCGTGGTCCCCCGAGATGGCACAAAGAAGCTCATCAATCAGGACTCCTGCATCTGTCAATTGCAGAGCGCCTGATCTGTCTTCCCAAGGCCGGAGTGTACTGGCTTCTATAGAATGAGGAACATTCTGCACTGACGCGAGCAGAGCAACGTAGCTAAGGCTTCGTCTTAGGATCTCCTGATCAAGAAGTAATACGTGTGGCTGAATACTCTGCTGGCTATTTTCGGGTTGATGCTGTGCCTCGCGAAGTGCTTCTGCAAGGCTGCTAACAGTTTTGGGGAATGTCGTGAGTGGGAGAGCAAGATCATGCAAGAGGCCAGAAAGAAACCCAATCAGTGCACCATTCACTTCTTCGCCCAGATCTATCGAACGTTCCTCGATTAACCTTGCGCTCAGCAGGGCGGCACGCACGTTATGGCTAAGGTGATCACGATAGAACTTCTTCCCGATATCATGCTTTACAGCGGCCGCAATCGCCTCAACAGCGGGCAATCTCTCGAAGTAGCCATTCGGAAGCTCGGCGAGATTGTATCGGCCTTGAGCCATGCCCCATGCCTCGGCAAAAACTTTAGCTGCAGTTACTCGCCCTCGTTCTTCGTCATCTTCAGTCACCCAGCATCTTAGGGCGACTCCCAATCCCGTGAAATCGTCTCTACCGGAGGTCTCAAGAATCGGGCGAAGATGAGGCGATGTCACAGCGCTCGCAAATAGCCAGAAGTCAAGGCGTGTCAACCGTGAACCCTCAATCTGTGCGCGCTCGCCCAGAGTCTTGATTGCCTCCTGATTGGTGGCAAGCTTCCGCCAGGCAGATGGCGAGGCGCTACGCAGTACACTTAAGACATCAGGCCACTTAGTCTCCCCAAGAGCCTTGGGGAGATCCTCTTGTACATCTTCGACGTCCTCCCTTAGTAGGCTGGCGGTCTTTTCCTTCTGCGGATACGAACGGACGACAAGTATTGTTCGCTCCACCGTGCGGAGATTTATCCTATTGGGATTGCGATCAATGATCGCTGGAATCGCCTGGCCAATATCACTTGGAGTCGGAATCACGTGACTATCGTGCGAGACCCCAAAAGTGGCAGAGTCAATATAGAAATCTGCTCCAAGGATCTTTGCATCAGCTTCAGATTCCTCGATCTTCAGAACAAAGAATGCTCCGCACAGATGCGGCGTCCTTCGGTAGTATTGGGGGCAAGAAACAAGCCATTGAGGCGGGCAAACTACAGAGGTGAGAGTTTCACTGAAATACAGGTCCACTAGTGTGGCATGATACAATCGATGCACATATTGATTGTAAAGCAGCACCTTAGGTCTCAAATGCCGAGTTACCGCTTTCAATCGCGTGAGAAGGCTCGTATTCACCTCCCACGGTTTGCGCCACCATCCCCACACAGAACAGCCTAGGGGAATAGGGCGAAGATCTTTCTCGATTCCTAGTCGACCATCAATTCCGACCCAGTCCCCAGTGCTCAGATTACTGAAGAGAGAGTCTTGGCCTGGTCGGACCGGATCAGATGCTCTACTCTCTTCTTGTAGGTCCTTTATGCTTAGACCGAAATCCTCTGGGTTCCGTCCCGGGTTAGCGGACCAACGATGTAGGGCTATAGTCTTGCTGGGTGATGTGAGAGGGGAGGCAGCGATTGTTCTGTCTGCCATCTCGTCTCGGTAGATGAGCAATAGGTACTGGTCTTCATCCCAACTAGGTTCCATTTGATTTCTCGGTGTAGACGTCTAGAGCCAAAACTGTAAGAAACGCCGCTCTGCCAGGCCGCAGCATCCGGTTAGGGCATCGATTGTCTCAATTGGCGGTGGCCGATCGTGAATATGTTCGGAACTTGCCCCAGGAACAATACGCGGAGAGAATGAGGCTCAAACCATGTGGCGAGTCACCGTATTCAACTCCCGAGCAAGAATACTACATCAATGACGTGTATGAGTGTACCACAGCGAGTTCGCGGAGTCAGAAGTACTAGTTTGTGGATGCGGCCGCGGCTACGGCCTCTTGTTGCAACTCAAGAGCAGGCTGGCAATTAGGCAGGGAGCTGAGGATCTCTCGAGAAACGCGAATAGCGTCAGGGAAACGTCTGAGCTGTAGATAGCACTGTCCAAGCAGGAGAGCGTCGGCGGTGCTCCAGTGCTTCTCAAAACTCTGGGCGTGTTCGAGTGCATAAGTCGCAATCGAGACGCGGCCTCGGCGCAGAGCGGTGGTCGCCTCTGCAACTAGCTCCTTGTATATGTATTTCTGGCTAGAATGTTTACTCATCTGAAGGCCCAGGGTATAGCACCGCGTTGAAATCACCCATCCAAACTATGGCAATGATATCAATTTAGCTAAGCTACTGCCACTGCTTTTTCCTCCCTTGTGATTAGCGACAATTATAAATTCCAACGGGAAAAACAGTTGTCGCCAATCAGCGCACTGCACACTTTTATTCATTAGGTGCAATCCCCCTCAAACTCCACGCGATAACGGCCGCTTCCACGGGGGAACAGGAGGAGGGCTTGACAGCAGTCTGAAAATCATATATTCTGAATATCAGAAAGCTGAATTCTTAAACACAACGCCCCATCAGGATAATAGAGATGGCCACGAAATCGCGCATCCGGCGACGCTTCCAAATCACGATCCCCCAAGAGATTCGTGACAGGTTTCCCCTGGTTGAGGGGCAGTACATCGATTTCGAAGTCACCCCGAAGGGTATCCTCCTTTCCGTCTCTCCTGAGATTGACCCGGAACAGGCCTATTTTTGGAGTCCTCGCTGGACCGAAATGGAACATAATACGGACAAGGACTTCCAATCGGGCAGAATTGTCGAAGCCGATTCTGCCGAGCAGGCGATCGACAAGCTCAAGGGAAGGCAAAAGCGACGGCGATGAAAGTCGTCTACGCGAAGACCTTCGAGAAGGCGTACCGATCACTTTCGCCCAGCATCCAGACGCGAGTCGACAAGACGGTCCGGCCTCTCGCGACCAAGGAAGAGAAAAAGCCGTACCACCCAAGCCTCCGAGCGAAGCGGATTCAGGGCACGACGGACATCTGGGAAGCGAGCGTGACCATGAAGTATCGACTCACCTTCCAGCTTTACCGGGCAACGCTTTACCTGCGGGTTGTCGGTGATCACGACGAAGTATTCAAGAATCCATAGCGAGTCGGACGCTTGTGGGGCACAGTCGAATCTCGCCGGCGATCCCGTATGCATCCCGAGGTATCGTCCGATGTATAAGCGGTCTTGGCCAGAGTCTATTGGATTGCAGGAACGAGGTTGGGGTGCTATTGTTTTATCGATCGTAGATAATAGGACCATAGCATGGAGAAGAAAAGTCGAGCCTTGAGCACGCACAAGAGCTTGAACGACTTATCTAAGAGAAGCGAGCCCCAGGAGGGCCGCGCGTGGGAGAGCGACAGCCTCCAGCTTGTATTCGTCCGAAAACTTTCTTCGTGGCATGACACACCTCCAAAGCCATTATACGGCTTTTCGTATGTGTCCGTGAAATCGGGGGATAACCCCGGGGCGTGATCACAAGAAAAGGCCCAACATTCGATCTGGGCAGGCTTCAGGGGGCAGGTCATTTCGGAGCACACAACTGAGAGAGCTGTAGAGAAGCGATAACTCCCGTCATTCTCCTTCGGGCCTCGCATCAACCGCTTCTCCCCAAGGACCTCGGTTCATCCTGAGTTTTGCGGGGTCTTCTGAAGCACATCTTGGAGCCAATCTCGTACTTGACGGGCAATGCGGTTAGCGGGTTTCTGGATACCCCGTTCCCACCGCGACACGTTACTCGGATCCACGCCAAAAACTTCAGCTATCTCCCGATGCGTAAGCCCCCGAATCAAGCGGGCTGCATGGAACTTCTCGGGGAAAGATCTGCCGATCCGAAACGGGTAGCCACCTAGGAACTTGATCAAACCGGGCCAGTGTTGCGGCAACGCAAGGGTTGCGTTGCCTTCCCAGAGTCGAAACGTGTCCACTCGGACACCTAATTGCTTCGCCGCGTCCTTCTGACGGAGTCCCGAATCAAGTCTCCGACGCTTCAAGTGATCTCCTAAAGTGTTGATTTTCTTGGGATAATCTAGAAGAGGCGGTTTCTTGCAACGCAACGCAAGACCGGCAAAAGGCAACGCAACGGTGTCCCTGCGGGTACTATGGTGAAACGCGCTGCTCCTGTGACCCGTCCATGATCGCCCGTTACGCCGGTAAACTTTCCGGTCCCCTTCTCGACCGGATCGACATTCATATCGAGATGCCCCGCGTGACCTTCGAGGAGCTTTCGAAGAAGGGGGAGGGGAGCGGCGAGCGTTCCGCAGTGATTCGGAAGAGGGTGGTACAGGCGCGGGGGGTGCAGGCAGAGCGACTCGGCGACGGGCCTGGTGCAATGGCCGAATCGGGTTGCCCTGCTCGGACCAACGCGGAGATGGAGCGGCGATTGCTGCAACGCTTCGCCGTGCCCGGCACCGAAGGTCGCCAACTCCTCGGCATGGCCATGGAAAAGCTCGAGCTTTCGGCGCGTGCACACGACCGCATCCTACGAGTCGCCAGAACGATCGCGGATCTGGCCGGTGCCGAGCATGTCAGTGCCGATCATATCGCCGAGGCAATCCAGTACCGGTCGCTCGACCGGCCGAGGTGGAGGGGGTGAAATTTCTTAGGGGTTAGCCGGTGGAGTGGAGTTCTACCAGGCGAAGCCCCTCCCGAAATACTCCGGGAGGGGCCCTGCCATGAGCAGTCAGCTACTCGATGAACTTGAGATCGAGATTAGCCGACGTACGGTGCTCGTAGCCGTGTCGGGAATTCTCGAACGTTGCAATGTTGAAGAGATACTCCAGGCTGATGTCGTCGAACTGGACGTCGTCATCGTTTCCGGTGACAAGATCACGAGCCAGTTCCACTGTCCAGATTCCGTTGTCCCAGGTGCCGCCAAACTCAATATCCGCCCGGCTCCCATCCGGTTCGCGGAGAATGCGCTCCGGAACAATGGCGTCCAGTGCCATGTAGGCAGGCCAGTACAGGGCGGCGTCAGCATCGCTCACCCCTGTGTCGGGATCGCCTGCGCACTGCCCGCCGTCCTCTCCGTTCGTCGCATCCGGTTCCCACTGGCCCGCGTGCTTGTCATCGGCATACCCGATCAGTGACAGGAAACCTCCGACGACTTCATGTGTGATTGGGTCTATTGTCAGGCCCGATCCGAATGCGGAGCTCACAGGAGCGCAGCGCGCCGCCTTGGTGTGCCAGAGATCGGCGCGGCCGGTCTCCAACCACGCATCGTCTACGATTCCATGTGTGCTGACATGGGGATCGGTATCGGTAGGCCAGTAGGTGTGGCACTTCGCCATACATCCTTCAGTGTCCCACGGATCGCCCGTGACATCTCCGATGGGGAAGTAAAATCCGATGCGATCTTCCGATTGTTCCGAGTTCTCACTCCTCGACCATGCATTACTGACGAACTCCCAGGCTCCACCGCGAGTGAAGCTTGCCGTCGGATCATTCCACATGGCCAGAATGAAGAGGCGATCCGTAGTGTAGACCGCCTGCAGCGTGACCTGGACGTCGCTATCGTAATTGTGGCAGCCGGTACAATCATTGATGCTGGACGGATCGGTAACGTCGGACGTTTCTCCCATCCGAACGGCGAGCGCCGGCACCGTCTCCCAGATTCCGTCGACTTGGCCATCCATGAACGGCCCGATCGGAACGGAGATCGCGTTCAGCTTGGTGAGGTCGTATTCAGTCGTCCCACCCGGCAGGCCCTGCTCTCCGTCGGCCCCGTCGGCTCCGTCAGTGCCGGCGGGCCCGGCCGGGCCTGGAGGACCCGTATCCCCTTCACAACCGATCAGTACCATGCCGATCGTCATCAACATCGCGATTGAAGTGACCAGAACGACCTGAGTGATCCTGTACATTGGAGCCTCCTGTGATGGGCCAGGTCGGACCGACTCATGGCACCATCCCGAATGTGTGCAACCGCGTCCGGGCGCAGCTCCTTTTTTGCCGGGAATTTGAAGCACGACTCGACTTTTCGGCCGGGCGGCCATGTCGGTCCGCTCGGGGTAGTGGGTGGCCGGTCTTCGTAACCCGTTTCACCCAAAGACTCCGACCAGACTGCGCTTCTCGCGAGGAAGGTTACTACCATGGAGTTCGGTGTCAAGCCGATTCAGGCAAAAAAATGAACAAGACAACGGGGCTTCAGGTCCTCGATTGAAATACCGATCCTCCGAGGGAGGTGTGTTCTGTGCCTGGTCGCACTCGCGACGGCGCATGATCGTGACTCATTAACGGCCATACGAGGAGAAAGGTCTCCATGCGGGATCCTGCGTTGACTTCCCACGGGAATGCGGTGGCCTCCACCCACAGGGGGGTGGTCGACCTCATGCAATCCCTGGATCGGATCTTCAAGATCGGAGTCTACTACCCGTCCGGTCACGCCCTTTGCGATGAGGCCGCTACCCAATTTCTGAACGCGACGATCCGGGTTGTCGGCAAATCCCGCTGTCTGCGAATCGAGCCCCTGAAGGGGGTGCTTCGTATACAAGGCGTCGAACTCGATAACGGCGTGCCGGGCGCCAGGGACTTCGGGGAGCTGATGGAACTTCTCGGAATCGCTCATGTTGAGATCGATAAGGAAGTTACCCCCCCGGATCTGCAGTGCTTCGCGTCCAGGCTTCTAGCTCTCCGCACCCGGATTTCAAGTGTCTCCAACTTCCAGCGGATCAACTTCGACGGCATGCCGACGTCGATTCGGATCAAACCCCGTAAGTTCATAGGCCAGGAGGTTGACGGCGCGGATAGTGGGGACACGGATAACCGCACCGACCCACGAATCGAGGATCTGCTGACGTCGCTGGCAAAGCAGGGTCTTACCGAAGAGCAGATCGCTACCTGCCGCCGCCTTTTCGAAAGTATCCGATCCGACCGGGAGGAACAGCAGCCGGGTGGTGCCCTGGCGAGGGTGGGGTGGGTTGACGTCGAGAATCTACTGCTACGCGTGGTCCGGGCCGGACAGGGTGATGCTGCTCTGCGGACCGTCGGCAACCACGCTGATAGAAGCGATGAACATGCTGCCCCCAGTCGATCTCGGGCGGATCGGCACGTGGACGCCATTTCGGCAATCTTCGAGTCAATCAGAAAAGATCTGGACCGGAATGACAGCAACTCAGCGATCGATCTCCTGGTCGAGATGAACCGGCGACAGTCCGCTCCGACCGAGATCGAGAAGTCAGATGCAAAAAAATCAGGCGCGGACGATGAGTCTGCCGATACAACCAAAGGTAAAAAATCAGGGCGTGAGGGTGATGATTCACCGGAATCCACGCTCGATGAGATTCGCGTTTTACTGTCCCGATGTGCAGCCCTGGCAGGCGGCAGCCCCCGCCTCTCATTGAGCGACCGCAGCGAAGAGCTGTCAATTTTATTGCAAATACTCGGACGCGATCCTAAGCCCGAGCTTCAAGTCAGAATCGGGCAACTGATGAGTGACGTTCTAGCCTCGCCATTGAGACCTGCCGAGTGGGATATCCTAGTTGCCGGTTTGCGCCCGCTACTTGATCTCGACAGCGATCCGCTCTTCGAAGACATGCTGGTGTCGATCATCGATCACCTGCATCGTCTCGAAAGTAAGTCCGCGCTGCCCTTTATTCTAAAGGTAGCTCAAGGTGCCACAGTCGAGCAGCTTGGTTCACTCTGGCCATTCGTCATGAACGAAATCCTGTTGATGGGGCGGCCCGAGGATTCTCGCCTGCTCGCCCGTTCGTACACGTTGATGACCGAGCTGCCCGAGAAGGTCATGTTGAATGGAGTGCCCAGACTTGAGCGCCTGGAAGCGCTTCGGGACGACAAAATCGTGCCGGATATCTTTACACCTTTGCCGGCGACCTTATGCCCGATCTTCGGTGAGCTTCTTGAGCGGTCTCGTACGGATTCGCTCGGCGAGTCTATCCTGCAGAGCATGCTTCGCAAGCCGCCCGATCGTCTATGCAAGGCTATCGTACCGTTGCTTGGTGAATACCATTCGCGCCATCGCCGGATCCTGGCCGAGCTACTCCGGCAGACTAACAACGAGGAGCCGACGGCCGTCCTGGCGCAGGGTGCAGGACGGCTCATCGCAGGGGCTCTTCCGAAACTCGCCCGCAGCCGGCGTGGGGAGCCTTGGGTTCTGGAGACGATCCGGGCCATCGCTCACCTGCCCGTTCCGAATGCAGGAGCAATTCTGCGGGGCATTGCCCGTGGTCGGCGCTTCCTGATCCTGCACGACTGGCCGATCGGATGTAGAGAAGCGGCACGTGAGACATCGGCCGGGACCAGGGATTAGAGGGGGGAATTCATGCACGCCAAACTCGACAGGCTCCTGATCCTGCTGAACAGTGGCATCGCGCAGCGCAGACTTTACTTCGCCGGCCACCCCAAGGTGAAGGCCTATAGCCGCGATTTCGTCTCGATTCTGCAAGAGATCCTTGCCGAAACATCAAAGGAATCTCTCTTTGTCGGTGTAGTACAGGGCAAGCTCGTTTACGAAGGACGCTATCTCGTCGGGCCGAGCATCGCGGGCGGGCAGCTCGTCGCATTCGTGGAGAATCTTAATAGTGGCGGGCTCGGATTCTCCGATCGAATCACGAGCGAGGAAGTCGATCGTCTGCTGGCGCTCTCAGAAGAACTTCAGGATCCTGTCGACAGCCTCCAGGATGCCCGCGAACTTTTCGCCTCCAGGGGTATCAGAAGCATCGAACTGGCCGCTCATCACGATGGTGAAATCGACATTGCCGGAGACGACGAACAGACCCCCTGGCGTGGAAAGGATGGGGGGGGCAACTATCTGGACTCTCCTATCCTGATGTATCAGGCCCTTTTCAACACGGTAACGGCGGCACATGGCAATGCAGCGTTCGACCGTTCTATCGACATCGACGAAGCCTGCTCCGTGAGCGAACGCCTCCTGCACAGTGTGAGCGCCAGCTTCACCGATATGATGCTGCTCGTGCATTATCCGGAGTTTGACAGCTATACTGTCGGCCACTCGGTGCGAGTGGCGGTGCTCGCCGTCTTCATGGGCGGCAAGCTCGGCATGAGCGAAGAAAAGCTGCTGGAATTGGGGACCGCCGGTCTGCTGCACGATGTAGGGAAGAGCAAGATCCCGGACGAGATCCTATTCAAGCCCGGTCGCCTGACCGAGGAAGAGCACCGGATCATGCAGTCCCACGCGCCCCTCGGTGCGGAGATTCTCCTGGAGCACAGAAACGCTACGCCTATGACTGTCGCCGCCGCATGGGGGCACCACATTCGCTTCGATGGCGGCGGTTACCCACTCAAACCCCAGTGGGCCGAGCGCTCCATGGTAACGGCTCTTCTACATGTATGCGATGTTTACGAGGCACTCACCGCAATCCGACCATACAAGTCGCCCATGACACCGCAAAGAGCGTACGACATCATGCTGAAAGACGAGGGGGCGTTCGATCCCTACCTGCTGACTCAATTCGTTCGCACTCTGGGACTCTACCCCCCAGGAAACCAGGTCAGGCTATCGGATGAAACCCTTGGCGTGGTCGTTGAAACCGGCTCGGAGCTGGATCGACCCCTGGTGCGGATCACCCACGACTTTACGGGGAATCCAATCGCCGACAAGCAGCAGAGAATCGTCGATCTGGCCACGGCCGACGATCCTGATCTCAAGGTAAGGGAGTTGATATTGGATTCGGATTCCGTGATCGTCGGGAGCTGAGGGCACCTGGCTACTCGTACGATCGGGGCCAGTACTCCGTCTTCAACAACACTCCCCATCGACGATCGAAAGGGTGGACCTCATGGACCTGTTCTTCTCCTCGAAAAACCGGGCGACCTTCGTTTGCCCACTGGAAGAGGGATCCCTCCAGATTGTACACGCGAGTGAAACCCTTCTTCTGGAGCTTCCCGGCTAATTCACTCGACCGATAACCTACCGAGCAGTAAAGAACAATGGGCCGGCCCGGCGATTTGTCATCGAGGTGTTTCAAGGCATCTTCCAGATCTGTCGCGAGAAGAGCCCCTTTGAGATGGCTGGTCTGATATTCATCGGCTTGACGGACGTCCAGCAGAATCGGCGGCGATGTGCTGTCGGACTGAAGCCAGGATGCAAGCTCGGGAGTGGCGAGCTGAACGACTGTGGGGTACTTGTCGCGTACATCTTCTTTAACACCCGCCCACGTCATCTCCCCGGTACGACAGGAGGTGTTTGAAACGACAGCAGCAAGAAATAATGCTGCCAGCAGGATGCTCCCCGAGCCCCGGCGGCGGGTCCCTGCTGTTGATGCTGGATCGGACACGGCGAAACCTCCCCGGTTTGGTTTCAATCGAATCAGGTGAAGGGCTGTAGAACAACTTCCACTATACCACCTTTTGGGTCGATCTCATTCCGAAACGCGCTGGAAGATTCTCGTGAGACAGGAATGTCGCCTACTTGAAATGCGTCATCCGGCGCACCAATGACTCCGCGTGGCTTACAAGGCGGAGGAACCAAATTCCTGACGCGACTCCCTCACCAGAATCATTCCGACCATCCCATACAACTTCGTACGCACCTGAACGACGTTCCCCATCCAGAAGCGTCCGGGGCAGTCGCTCGGAGATGTCGAATCCGGATTTGATGCTCGAGGCGGGGCAATTCACACAAAACGATTCTCTGTGAATGTGGTACGGTTTCTTGGAACGGTCTCGGTACATTGGAAGAGCGACCGTCTATAGGAGTCTCTATTCATCATGAGTCTGATCAGTTCCTTTTTTCCTCCCCCAAAATACCTCCACCGATAGCATTGAGTAGCCTCCCGATTTTCGCTATAGTACTTTCCCGATAACGCAATGAACAGTTCCACACAGGTTCAGAAATGGAACAACGAGACGAACAACTCTACCTCGTTCTGATCAGCATCCATGGTCTGATTCGGGGACGTGAGCTCGAACTTGGCCGTGATGCCGATACGGGCGGCCAGACGAGATACGTGGTTGAACTGGCTCGCGCCCTTGGCGAACATCCCGATGTCAGGCGGGTTGACCTCCTCACGCAGTCTGTTCACGACTCCACGCTGAGCAGTGACTACGCCCAACCCGAAGAAGAACTCAGCCGGAATGTACGCATCGTTCGCTTCAGTTGCGGCGATGGTTCCTACCTTCCTAAAGAAGAACTCTGGGACTGTCTCGACGGCTTCATCGATGACGCTCTTCACTATCTTCAGAATCAGGACCGTCCGCCTCAAGTGATCCATGCCCATTATGCCGACGCCGGTTATGTCGGTTCACGACTGGCCGGGCAACTCGGGCTCCCATTGATATTCACAGGACACTCCCTCGGCCGGGTTAAACGCAGCCGCCTGCTGGCAGCTGGGTTCTCGCGGGAGAAGCTGGAGGAGCGTTACAAGATTTCAAGGCGAATCGCTGCGGAAGAAAGTACATTAGGTACGGCTGATCTTGTCATCACGAGTACACGCCAGGAAGTGGAATCCCAGTATCAGTTGTACGATTACTACCGTCCTGAACAGATGAAAGTGGTACCGCCAGGCGTCGATCTTCAGGGATTCTTCCCCCCGCTCGGAAACGAACGGCGAGTCACGATCTATCAGCAGCTCAGGCGTTTTCTCCAGGCTCCTGAAAAACCGATGATCCTGGCTCTATCCCGTCCGGACGCGCGGAAGAACATCGGAGGATTGCTCAGGGCTTACGGCGAGTCGCGAGAGTTGCAGAGGCTGGCCAACCTGGTAATCGTTGCGGGGAACCGGAACGATGTTCGCGATATGGATCCCGGGCCGCAGGAGGTTCTGACCGATATCCTCCTCACCATCGACCAGCAGGACCTTTATGGTCGGGTCGCTTACCCGAAACACCACCGCGCCGACGATGTTTCGGTGTTGTATCGGCTCGCCGCTCTAAGCCGGGGCGTCTTCATAAACCCGGCACTGACTGAACCTTTCGGTCTGACTCTTCTGGAAGCGGCTGCCAGCGGGCTCCCGATCGTGGCGACCGACGACGGCGGCCCCACTGATATTATCAACAACTGCCGAAACGGCGAGTTGATCGACCCCCTGAGTTCTAAGGCGATCACCGCAGCCCTTCTCAGAGTTTTATCGAATCGCGACCGGTGGGATGAGCTCGCCGCGAATGGTCTGAGCGGCGTACGGGAGCACTACTCCTGGGAGAGCCATACAACCGACTATGTCCCCGAGGTCAAGCGATTATTGTTAGCCAAGGTACCTGAACCGAGCGTTCCCATTCCCAAATGGTCTGGCCGGTTTCGGGATCGGGCGGTCTTCAGCGATCTGGACAAGACACTGCTCGGCGATCGCGGGCCGTTAAAGAAATTTATCGAGCTGGTAGAAGCCAATCGGAAGCGCATGACTTTTGGTATCGCCACCGGGCGCCGACTCGACTCGGCGCTGCGAGTCATGCGCGAGTACGACATCCCCCGGCCGGATGTGCTGATCACCAGTCTCGGAACTGACATCTATTACGCGCCCAGCCTCACACAAGATGTCACCTGGCGGAGCCACATCGATCACCTCTGGAACAGTTGGGCTGTTAAGAGGTTGCTTTCGGACCTGCCCGGCCTCGAGTTGCAGCCCAAGCGTGAGCGGGGCAAGTACAAGATCAGCTACTACTATGATCCCGCGCTGGCCCCCGGTCTGGAAGAGATCGAAATCCTCCTGAGGCAAAACGAACAGACGGTCAATATGACCCTTTCCTTCGGCCAGTACCTCGATATCGTACCTGTGCGGGCCTCGAAGGGGGCGGCGCTTCGTTGGTTTGCCGCCGGGTGGGATGTTCCGCTTGAACGGGTGCTGGTCGCGGGTGGGTCGGGCGCTGATGAGGATATGATGCGTGGAAACACGCTGGCAGTCGTAGTCGCCAACCGCCACCACGAGGAGCTCTCCAGCCTGACCGACATCGACCGTGTCCTGCTCGCAAAGAAGTCGCATGCGGCTGGCATACTGGAAGCAATCGACCACTATGACTTTTTCGGCGATTGCCGTAACCCCGAATCATGAGCGATCGCCTCTTGCTCTGTACCGATTTGGATCGGACTCTGTTGCCGAACGGGGAAGCCCCTGAGTCGCCGGGGGTGCGAAAGATTTTTCGTCGCATGGTTACCGATCCGAGGATCACACTCGCCTACGTCACCGGTCGAGGTACCGGGCTTGTGAATGCGGCACTGGCCGAGTATGAACTTCCGCTTCCCGACTATCTGATCGGCGATGTAGGAACCACCATTGCTGAACCTGACCGTGAGACCTGGAAAAGGTGGCCGTCGTGGGACGCGGTCATCGGTGTTGACTGGCCCGATCGCAATATTGACGTTCGCGATATGGTTGGTGAGATTCGAGGCCTGGAGCTGCAGGACGAGTCGCGGCAGAGCCGATTCAAGGTGAGCTTCCATGCCGCCCTGCCGGCTGATTCTTCAGTCCTGACCGGAACCGTGCGCGCCCGCCTTGCTGCTGCTGGTGTGGCGGCTAACGTGGTATGGAGTGTTGACGAAGTGGCACAGGTCGGATTGCTTGATATTCTTCCCCGGCGAGCGAATAAGCGCCTGGCCATCGAGTTCTTGATGAATCAATTGGGGTTTGAATTGAAAGAGACCCTCTTCGCAGGTGACAGTGGGAATGACCTGCCGGTATTGGTGAGTCCGATTCCGTCGGTGGTAGTGGCGAACGCAACAGAGGAGCTGAAGCAGAGAGCTTCACGGGATGCTCTGCGAGCAGGCCTGGCGGATGCGCTCTATCTCGCCAAGGGAAGCGGGTCGGGCCGGAACGGAAACTATGGCGCAGGCATTTTCGAGGGAATCGAACACTTCCACCCCGGAATGCTGGAAGTAATCTCTGAGGAGGGCGCGTGAGCGATCAGTTCTTGAATGGTCCCCTGATCTTCGGCGAGGTACTCTTCGATCGGTTCCCCGACGGGGAAGAGGTCCTCGGCGGTGCGCCATTCAACGTGGCATGGAATCTACAGGCACTCGGCATGCCGCCCCTTCTTGTTTCCCGAGTCGGTGAGGACGAGCTTGGCCGGCGGATTCGATCAGCCATGAATGATTGGGGCATGACGATTTCCGGTGTGCAGAGCGATGGGGAGCACGAGACGGGTACCGTGACCGTCATGCTCGAAGACGGTGAGCCCCGCTTTCGGATCGAGACGGAACGGGCGTATGATTTCATCGCGGCGGAGAAGATGCCCGTAGCTCATCATGCTCGATTGCTCTATCACGGCAGTCTCGCGCTCCGGATGGAGGCTTCGCGCCGTGCTCTGGTATCGTTGAAGAGCCGCGCCGACATGCCGGTTTTTGTCGATGTGAATCTGCGTGATCCATGGTGGGATCGTGCAGGCGTCCTCGGCTGGCTGCACTCCGCGCGGTGGGCCAAACTGAACGAGTCGGAACTCGATGAACTCGCGATTGACGGCGCCGGGCGTGAAGAGCGGATCACTCGTCTGCTTTCAGATTCCTCGCTGGATGTGCTGATCCTCACGCTCGGTCCTGGAGGAGCGGAGGCCCATGGTAAGGATGGATGGAAGTATCGTGTGGAGCCTGCAGGAAAGCTCACGATCACGGATACAGTAGGGGCGGGTGACGCCTTCAGCAGCGTGGTCATTCTCGGATTGGGCCGGGGGTGGGGTTGGCCGATAATAATGGAACGGGCCCAGCAGTTTGCCGCCGCTGTCCTCGGACTTCGGGGGGCAACAACCGACAGACGCGAGTTCTATGAATCCTTTGCGGTCCAATGGGAGACTTCATGAGCCTGAACCCCGGATTTATCGATGAGATGGGTATCTTCCTGGAGAAAGAGCCCCGCACTGTACACATGATCATTCACCATCTGCAGGAGCTCGGACGACCCTTTCTGCTGAGAAGCGATCTCCGGGACGCCTTTTCTGAGGTATGCGGAGACGAATACAGTTGTGATCTCAGCGGGACTCCATTGGAGAGCCTATTCGGATGGGTCCAGGAAGCAGCCGTTGACGGCGGAAAGATTTATTTTGCGCTTCGCACCAGCGTAGCCCGCTGGGGTTACGTCTGCATGCAGTTGGAGCCGCCTAGTGTGCGCGAAATTACGACTGTGGAGTTTCTGGAGGCAAAAGAGCGACTCGTTAACGGCAGCCATGATGATACGGAATGGACGCTGGAAGTCGATCTCGAACCCTTTTCGCGCGAGTTCACCAAGTTGCAGGAGGCGCGATCCATCGGTCGGGGGGTGGAGTTCATGAGCCGCCGCCTTTCAAGCGGTCTCTTCGACAAGCGCGGGAAGGGTCCCGCCAGCCTCCTGAATTTTCTTCTCGTACATCGGATGGGGGAGCAGCAATTGATGCTCAGCCCGACGATCGCCGATGTCCGCTCGCTGCGTGAAGCACTGCGCAATGCCGATCGGAAGCTCGCAGCCTTACCGATCGACACACCGTGTATGAAATTCAGCCAGGAATTGCACGGTCTCGGGTTCGAGCCGGGATGGGGGCGTGATGCCCGGATTGTGCGGGAGACCATGCAGCTGCTTCTGGAGGTGCTGGAGGCGCCGTCCCCCGATACCCTGGAGCGATTTCTCGCTCGTATCCCCATGATTTTTTCGATCTGCATTCTGTCTCCTCACGGATGGTTCGGACAGAGCGGCGTACTCGGCAGGCCGGATACGGGTGGCCAGGTCGTGTATATCCTCGATCAGGTACGGGCGCTCGAGAAGGAGATGCGACTCGGGCTCGCCGAACAGGGTCTTGCTATTCAGCCGCAGATAATTGTTGTCACGAGGCTCATTCCCGAGGCTGACGGAACAACCTGCAATCAGCATATCGAACCGATCGCCGGAACGGAGCATTCCCGCATTCTACGTGTGCCCTTCCGGGGATCGGGAGGGGAGCCTTTACAACATTGGGTATCCCGCTTCGAAATATGGCCGTACCTGGAGCAGTTTTCCGTTGATGCGGAGCGAGAGATCCTGGCTGAACTGCAGTGCCGGCCCGATCTGATCATCGGAAACTACTCCGACGGCAATCTGGTCGCCTCACTGCTTTCTCAGAGGCTGGGCATTACCCAGTGCAATATTGCCCATGCCCTGGAGAAGACCAAGTATCTGCTATCCGATCTCTACTGGCGTGAGAACGAAGACCAGTATCACTTTTCCTGTCAGTTTACCGCGGATGTGATCGCCATGAATACGGCTGACTTCATTATCACATCGACATACCAGGAAATCGCCGGTGCCGAAGATACAGTGGGACAGTACGAGGCCCACACCGCATTTACAATGCCTGGGCTCTATCGGGTAGTGCACGGGATCAATGTCTTCGATCCCAAGTTCAACATTGTTTCGCCCGGTGTTGATCCGACGGTCTATTTTCCGCCGAAAGATGATAAACGTCGCTTGAAGCATCTACTACCCGGCATTGAGGCACAGGTTTTCGGTGGACCGGGTGACGGAGACAGCCGCGGCCGGCTGAACAATCGGGATCTACCGTTGATCTTTTCCATTGCCCGCATGGACAAGGTGAAGAATCTGACGGGATTTGTGGAGTGGTATGCCAGGAACGATAAACTTCGGAGCGTCGCCAACGTCTTGCTTGCATCCGGCTTCATCGATCCTGATCGGTCCGCCGATGATGAAGAAAAGCATGAGATTGATAAGATGCACAGTCTTTTAGATCAATATGATCTGGACGGGCAGGTTCGTTGGCTCGAGGGGCAGGTCGATCGTGAGCGAAATGGGGAACTGTATCGTTTCGTCGCTGACACGGGTGGCCTATTCGTCCAGCCGGCGCTCTTTGAAGCATTCGGTCTGACAGTGATCGAAGCGATGAGCACGGGACTCCCCGTATTCGCCACCTGCTTCGGCGGTCCTCTGGAGATCATCGAAGAGGGGATCTCGGGATTCCACATCGATCCGAACCATGGTGACGAAGCGGCTTCCCGAATGGCCGAATTTCTGGTGCGATGTCAAAAGGATCCTGCTGCCTGGAGCGCCGTTTCCGAAGGGGCGCTGGCTCGTGTGGCGGAGCGCTATACCTGGGCCAGCTACGCTGAGCGTCTGATGACTCTGTCCCGAGTCTACGGCTTCTGGCGTTACGTTACTGACATGGACCGTGCGGAATCCCGGCGGTATCTGGAGATGTTCTATGGCCTCCAGTTCCGGCCTCTGGCAGAGCGAATTTCCCGCGGCTGATCATTCGCTCGCTTTGTGGCATACTTGAACTATCCCCCTCATCGACTGTGACCAATCTTGATCGTTTGCAGTCACATCTCGGCTTCAGTCTCGTAAGTGTTATGGGGTGCGATCCCCCGAGCGAATACTCATGGAACGAGATACCTTTTTCCTGGAGAACCCCATGCAGAAACCGGACTATGCCCTGTTCTTCTTTCTGGCTTTCGTCTTGATCTCGTCGCCCGTTCTCGCATTTGATTCAAACAACATTGAGTTTTCCGGTGCGTGGCCCTACGGGGCGGCGAGAGGAGTCGCATACGATCCGGTGCGTGATCTTGCATTCTTCGGATCCGGCGGAGTAGTCATAATCGCTGATGTGTCAAATCCTGCAAGCCCGATCACCCTGTCGGAGGGGATTAAGACAAGAGGGGTAGTGGAGGATCTTTTTTATGATGCTCCGAATCAACGCATCTTCCTCGCCGGCGGGAAGGGGGGACTCGAGATATGGGACGTAGCAAGTTCGACTTCACCACAGTTTCTCGGCAGGCATGAGGTCTTCTATTTCGGTGTGGAGGTCCCCGTTCATGCGGTAGCGGTCAAGAACAGCACCGCCTATGTAGCCGCGGATTTCGGCTTCGTCCATTGGCTCGATGTTTCGGATCCGACAGCCCCAGTCGATCTGGGGTTCAACGGTTCGGGCGGTAGCCCATCCCGGGATCTCTATCTCCAGGGGGACTTCCTCTATGTCGCCGGCTCCGACTTCATCCGTTTCGCGATCAACCCGAACGGTTCGCTGAGCAGCACCGGATTCGACATCAATCTGTCTCAGAGTTCAACCAGCGTCTTTGTGTTGAGAGATCGCGCGTATCTGTTGAACAACGGTGATCTCATCATCCTCGATCTGACCCAAATCTTCCTCCCCAATCTCGGGTTCTGGTCCGGAAGCAATTCGAGAGATGTGTTTGTCGTTGACAGCACGGCCTATGTCGCCGACCCGTTTATCGGTCTTCGCGTACTGGATGTAACGAATCCTGCGCTCATCGCGGAGATCGGATCGGATTCGATTGCCGCGCTCGATGTTCAAGTCTCCGGGGGGATCGCATATGTTTCCGGCGGGACGGAGTTTCACATTGTCGATCTGTCGAATCCCGCTCTCCCTGCCGGGCTGGGGTCTATCGAAACGAAGAGCCTTGTGTATGATATCGAAGGGGATGGCGGTTTTGTCTATGCCGCCAACTCGACCGCGGGCTTCACGGTACTGGACGTAACCAGCCCCGCCGCCCCGTTCGAGATCGGTTCCCTGGTGATACCGGATATCGGTCTCGATATCACACTCGGGGGAAACTACGCCTATGTGGCCTCCCGCTACTCGGGACTTCGGATCATCGACATATCTAACCCCGCCTTGCCGGTCGAAGTGGGTTCTCAAACGACGCCCGATTATGCCAGGGGTGTCGCCTATCAGAACGGCTACGCCTATGTGGCGGACCTGTCTGCCGGCCTCCGTGTAATCGATGTGACCGATCCGGTAAATCCGATGGAGGTCGGATCCGTCGCACTCCCATCTTTGTCGGGCCAGGTCGATGTGCAGGGTGATTACGCTTACGTAGCCAACGGCTCTGACGGTCTCAGGGTCGTGGATGTGTCCGATCCGACGTCGCCCCGGGAAATCGCATCGATTGCAACGTCCGATTATGTCGCTGGTGTTTTCGTTGACGGAAACTTTGCCTATGTTGCCGATTTCGGGGGCGGCCTCAGGATTATCAATATCTCGAATCCGTCGAACCCGAATGAGAAGGGAAGCTACGCTCCGGCGGGGATTATCGCCTCCGGAATATTCGTATCGAACGATACGGCATATGTTACGGATCAGGGAGAGGGGTTGATCGTGATTGATGTCTCGAACTCTAACAACCCGGTCGAAATCGGGTTTCACGAGACACCAGGTCTTGCCTTTAGAGTGCATAAGACCGACAGCGGAATTCACGTGGCCGATGGAACGGGAGGGCTACAGATTTATGGGCACCCTGTACCGACTACGCTGCCCGACCTCTATCCGTTGGATATACTCGCAGGAGGAATCACATCGATTCGGGCTTTTCCGAATCCGGCGAGGTCAGAGACTTCCATCAGCTATCAAATCGATCATCAGGGAGAGGTGAACCTGAGTGTGTACGATGTTCGAGGTGCGCTGGTCAGAACGCTCATAAACGGCCGCCAGAGTGCCGGGCATTACCAGGTTGATTGGAATGGTCTTGATAATGATTTTCGCGCTGTTTCCTCGGGGATCTACTTTGTTCGCCTGGCGAACGGAAGTAGCCGATCGAGCCGGCGCGTGGTGATTGCCAGATAAGATTGCTCGCGCGGGCTCAGAGGCATCATTCCTCTATGTAATGATGATCGATAGACGCCGGCAGATTTCACAGTCGCTCCGGTCTGTCCGACTCAAAAGTGGAAAAAAGGGAAAAAAAACTTGCTGCAGGAGTTCAGGAGTGGTACTTTTTGTTCCATAGAAGAAAAGTGGACCCATGATTCATCTGTTGGTATTCGTGGGTATTCTTGTTCCTGGCCATGGGAATGACTGAACCATCTTGACGGAGCGTTGCCAGGGGGGCACTCTCCGGGTGGTCAGGCTATCCGGGTGGATAAATGGATCGACGGAAGTTCACAAATATGGTTCTGGCGGGCGGCCTCCTCGGTTGGATCGGGAGTGTGCTGTATCCGATCGTTTGCTACCTTACGCCTCCCAAGGTGGCCGAGGCTAATGTCGGTTCGGTCAAAGCGGGTACGGCATCAGATTTTCGGCCCAATACCGCTCAGATCGTCAAGTTCGGCCGTAAGCCCGTCATCCTGATACGCACTGAAGGAGGCGACTTTCGGGCGCTCAACGCCACATGCACCCATCTCGACTGCATCGTACAGTACCGGACCGATCTCAAGCAGATCTGGTGCGCCTGTCACAACGGCTTGTACGATACGCGGGGCCGCAATATCAGTGGCCCGCCGCCGAGACCGCTCGACGAGTATGTGGTCAAGGTAGTTAACGACGAGATCCTGGTCTCTCGTCCAGCCGTCTGATGAGCATGTCAAGCCATGACAGCATAGGACAGCGCCTGTTTGGGTGGGTGGACGAACGGTTTAGAATCGCGCCGCTCATTGAATTCCTGCGTCACAAAAAGGTGCCCATGCACCGTCACACTGTCTGGTACTACATGGGCGGTGTGGCGCTATTCCTATTCATCGTACAGGTAATCACCGGAATTCTTCTCATCCTCTATTATAAGGGTGATGAGGCGACTGCATTCGAGAGCGTTCGCTTTATCACAACAAAGGTGAAGTTCGGTTGGCTGATTCGTTCTCTGCATAGCTGGTCGGCGAACTTCATGGTTTTCTTTGTGTTTGTTCATATGTTCAGTACGTTCTTCGCGCGGGCTTTTCGGAAGCCCCGTGAACTTACGTGGATGACCGGGTTCCTCCTTCTCGCACTGGCAATGGGATTTGGTTTTACAGGGTATCTGCTCCCATGGAACGAACTGGCCTATTTTGCAACGAAGGTAGGTACGGATATCACCGGGGCTGTTCCGCTGATCGGCAACATGGCGAAGCTGGTGCTCCGAGGTGGCGAAGACGTCACAGGTGCCACACTCTCACGGTTCTATGCCATTCATATTGCGATCCTGCCGGCGCTATTCTCTGTCCTGTTGGGGCTGCACCTGATCTTCGTGCAACGCCTTGGCATGCATGAACCATCCTTTGTCGAAAAACTGCCGCCAGAGCGCAAGAAAATGATCCCGTTCTTCCCTAATTTCCTGCTGCGCGACATGCTCCTGTGGTTGATCGTGCTGAATATCCTTCTGTACCTGTCCGTCTACTTCCCCTGGGAGATCGGGGAAAAAGCGGACATGTTTGCGTCGGCACCGGAAGGCATCCGCCCCGAATGGTACTTCATGTTCATGTTCCAAACGCTCAAGCTGATTCCGGCGCATGTGCTTCTGATCGAGGGGGAAGTGCTCGGGATCGTCGGCTTCGGGTTGGTCGGCGTCGCCTGGATGTTCGTACCATTCTGGGAAAAGGCGATTCCCTCCGCGAAGAGCCGGCGCACGATCCTGGTAATCGGGATCATCAGCGTCACCTTCATTATCGGTATGACGATCTGGGGTTACTTAGTCTAGAGGTTTACGGTGAAGGCATTACGGATAAGTACGATGATAACCTTGGCTCTCGCGCTGGTCTCTGGCGCCGCACTTGCCGACGGGACGAGCGTATCCGCAAACGAGGAAGTCGCCCCCTCTGATGCCGAGGTAGCCCGCCGGGCTTTTCTCGAAAACGACCAGTGCTACCAGTGTCATCTCGAAGACGAAAACCTCCCCGAACATTTCTTCATCGATGATATTCATATGCAGGCGAATCTCTCATGCGCCGGTTGTCACGGGGGCGATCCGGCGAGCGACGATGACGAAGAATCCATGTCAGAGGAGGCGGGCTTTCTTGGTGTGCCGTCGCGGAGCGAGGTGCCGGAGTTCTGTGGCCGCTGCCATTCTGATATTGAATTCATGCGCCGGTATCAGCCCCGGATTCCGACTGATCAGGTGAACCGTTATTCCACAAGCCTGCATGGACAGCTCTTGAGCTCAGGCGACGATAATGTGGCCAATTGCACGAGCTGCCATACAGCCCACGGTGTTCTCCCCGCAAGCGACGCCCGGTCATCCGTGCACCCCCTGAACGTGCCATCGACCTGCAATTCCTGTCATGGCGACACGGATCATATGGCGGGATACGATATTCCGACGGATCAGTACGAGCAGTATGCAAAGAGCGTTCACGGCGTTGCACTGCTGGAGAAAGAAGACACGGGCGCGCCGGCGTGCAACGACTGTCACGGGAATCACGGGGCCCTTCCTCCGGGCATCTCCTCAGTTACACAGGTGTGCGGTCATTGTCATGTCAATAATCTGCAGTTTTTTGAGGCTACTCCGATGGCAAGGGCATTCGAGGATAGCGAGCTTCACGGTTGTGAAGAGTGCCACGGAAACCATGGTGTCGCGCGCACATCCGATGAGATGGTCGGGACCGGCGACGCGTCTGTCTGCATGGATTGCCATGACGATGGAGACGATGGTTCTGACGCGGCCGGAAGAATTCGTGCACAACTCGACTCTTTGACGGAAGTCTATGGAATTGCTCTCGAACGGCAGGAAGAGGTCAATACTAAAGGAATGGACGATGTCGATATCGGGTTCATTCTCCAGGAGGCTCACCAGAGCCTCATCCAGGCGCGGACGCTGGTGCACACTTTCGATCCCGAGAGAGTGGGGCCACGGACGCGGGAAGGGGTGGAGAAGTCGAAGTCGGCGATAGAAATAGCCGAATCCACGATCCAGGAGTACTCATTCCGCCGCCGGGGCTTCGGGATGGGCACGCTTTTCATCACGATTCTGGTGATCGCTCTGTTCTTCCGAATTCGCCAGATGGAAAGTTCCTGAGCACTCTTCCCTCGAGTATTGAAACGCGGCTCGGTGCCCCGCCAATGCTGTTTGCATACACCACTCTCGATTCGCCCTCCCCTGTGCCCTGCCCCTGTTTCTCCTGATAGTGATAACCCTCATAGTTTCTTCGAGTTAGCTCCTACAGTCTCCATGGCATAGTTCCTGCCTTTCTTAGGTCTCTCCGGACCCGATTGCATCGTGAGTTCAAGCCATCTGAGGGAGGTATCGGAGCGTGTGGGCAGGATATCGTGCCGTCTGCTCTCTTTGGGGAGCCCTTTTCCTATTCGTGGTGTCCGGTCTGGCAGCCGATCCGGTCTCATCCCCGGCGACCTGCGCCGAGTGCCACAGAGAAATGGTCTTGATGTCTCATCCCGTGGGTATCGTTCCTCCATTGTCCGGCAGGCACCTCCCCCTTGCGGCCGATGGAACGATCACATGCGGGACCTGTCACGTTGATGTCGACCATTTTTCGACCGGATCATCACCTGCCAGCCAGCTGGGTCGGAGTCTTTGCGTTACCTGTCACCCTAATGGGGCGGGCCGGCACGAGAACGAATCGACACTGGTACATATGGCAACGGTTGATTCCAGGGGAGCGATCTCTCTGGTATCTCACTCCCGAAAGTGCGCATCCTGTCATGACGGATCGTCCGCCCCGGATGCACACGTACGATTTGTCAGCACTCCCCGGCAGCAGAAGGGACTGATGCCGATCCTCGATGGGCCGAACAGTCATCCCGTTGGTGTTCGCTATGTTGATGCGCTCACCGTGCGGCCCAGGAGTTACCGCGTTATTTCCGATCTGCCGGCCGAGCTTCTGTTTGAAGACGCAGCGGTCGGGTGCGGAACGTGTCACGACCTGTACGGTTCGGGCGAGGATCTATTGCAGTTCAGCAATCGTGGGAGTGACCTTTGTCTGAGCTGTCATGCGATGACGCCCACTCCACCCCGGCCACGGGGGAATATCACATTTGCCGCTCTCCAGTCATACTTTCTGCAGAATGGGGATTGACCGGCGCTCCCTCGATCGAGAGAAGGGTCTCTCAGGCCGCGTGTGCCCCGCCGAATACCAGGTTCACGGCGAACGACAGCAGGATCAGAAGGAAGCCTCCCACATTCAGCAGAGCGAAACGCTTTCCCCGCCATCCGAGCTGGAGGCGTGCGTAAAAGCAAGCCGTGTAGTAAGTCCAGATAGCAATGGCACTGATCTGCTTCGGTTCCCATACCCAGGTGACCCCCCAGGCTTCATGCGCCCAGACGGATCCGGCAAACAGTGCACCCACAGTGAAGAGAGGGTATGCGAACTCGACCGCTCGGAAGCCCGCCGCATCGAGTCTGGTGAGGGAAGGGATCCGGTGCCAGGCCCCCATGCTATTTCGCCCCTCTGCTCGTGATTTGAGAAGATAGGTCACTCCCATGGCCATTCCGACTGCGAATGCCCCCTCCGCGAGAACTGTCAGGCCCACGTGTATGGCCAGCCAGTGGCGACCCAGATCCGGCATGGTCTGAGCACTCAGCTCTTTGGGCAGCATCGAGGCGGAGACAATGATCATCAGAATGGCGGGGGAAACGATTGTGCCCAGAATGAGTCGTCGATATCGCGCCACAATTCCAGCGAAAGCGGCGACGGTCAGCCATCCCATCATGTTGGCGTATTCAAACATGTTGCTGAGCGGAGCCTGGCCCGCCAGCTGCCAACGTGTGAGAATCCCACCGGTGTGAGGGAGAAACCCGAGAAAGAGGAGACCGGCGGCGATCTTACCCAGGTTGGCCGATCGGATGGCCAGGTAGGTTGTGAATACCAGAAAAGAGGCGAGGTACAGCCAGAAACTGAGCCAGAACAATGTAACGTCATTCAGATAGTTCATTGCACCACACTCTCCCGAACGAAATGGAAAGCAAGGCTTGGTCCAATTTGCGACCGGGCATGACAATACTGCTCAAGACGCCCCTGGAGACCGCAGCGCCCCCCAGTTAGAGGAGGAGGGAGCAGATTGATATGTCTGTAGATATAAGGCTTTGTGCCCTTTGGCTTCGGCAGATGCGCCTTATGGCGCAGCTGATCGGAACACTATTCGAACAGGTAGGATCGTGGTTCGTGGCATGCGGGCGCACAGGTTTTGGAACTGTCCGTGATAACGAGAGCCATTCCGGCGGTCCAGTTCCCCATATGTATTCCGGAATTCGCCATGTAAGGGAGGTCATTGGCGTGCATTTTGTGACAGGTGCGGCAGCCCCGACCTTTTCCTTCGATCAGCACGTGGGCTCCGTGGAGATTCAGGCCATCATCTGAAATAAAGCCTGTGTCGTCAGATTGCAGCAGGTCGTCCAAATCGTGACAGGCAAAGCAGAGTGCGTAGTCCGATTCCGGGTCGGTCGTATAGGGGCCCTCGGCGAACTGGTCACTGAGAAGAGCCTGGTACGTCGATTCGTGAACTTCATGGCATTCGTTGCAACCCTCAGGATTGTCACCCCCATGAGGCTCCGGGCTTTCCACGCCGGGGAAGATTATCCTCCGATGACATTTGGCACAGAGCTCCTCCGCCGTGCGGGCGAGCAGGGGGGAGTCGACCGTCCGGTGCGGATGATGGCACTCGAGGCATCGGCCCTCCGACACCGGAAGGTGCACCGATACCAGCCCATCCTCTTCGCCCAGCCCGTGGCAGTCCTGGCAGAGCCGACCGGCCGGCATCCGAAGCAGGTGTGACCACCGGGCAGCGTGCGGATCGTGGCAGTCGATGCATTCAGCTCCCCCGTCGGCATGATCCCAGATTCCCTCCCCATCATCGTGGCAATCGAGACAGAGATCCTGGCCGTCCGGGATCGGATCGAATTCGTGGGAGCCTGTCTCTTCGTGACAGAGATCGCAGCCTTCCTCAATCGCCTCGTGCACATAACGCTGCTCGATCAACCGGCCGTGGCATCCGGCGGACGCGCAGTCCATCCCTTCAGACCATGCGGGGGGGAGTGTTGAAGTGCCGTCCTGTGGAAGGGCTCGTTCCGGCATCCCAAAAATGAGCAGAGCCCCGACCAGGAGTCTCCAGTAAGGGAAAGCCGATAGGCGGTACGCTGCGTGGTCAGTAGTTCTCATCGTCGTGTTTCTCGCCGTGGCAGCGAAGCGTGCAGGAGCCATTCCCCGAGGAGGGGCGGACGAACTCGATGACCCCATTGAAAGGTTCAACAACCCGGAGGTCAAAGTTGATCAGCCGGGGATAGTTACCCACGACGCCATGCGCCGCATGGCAACTGCCGCAGAGCACACCCTCCTTGAAATGCTTCCCATGCTCATCGAACGGCCCTCGATCATCAATGATCCAGGCCACGTCGTGACACTTGTCGCAGAGCGCGGCATCCTGAAATCCCCCTGTATCGGTACCGTCCACTCGGTACTCCCGCTCCAGAATGAAGGGCCAGGATGAGCCGTGAGGACCCGAAGCGAAACCCCCGCCGGCGGGAGAGTTGTGACAGTCCATGCAGTCGATGCGGTTCGCCATCTGCCACTCCGGCCTGAGGGAGGGGGAGCTTTCAGCCGCGTCACGATCGACCGGATGGAAAGAGGAGGCCCCCGTACCGAACTGCTCGCGAATCGAGGAACCGCCGAAAAGTCGTGGGACGTCCTCGACTGTTTCCGGAGCGAGACCGTGGCAACGATAGCAGACCTCCTGTGGATCCAGAGCGGGATCGACAGGAAGGCCTCCCGCATCGATTCCCGAGACTCCGGCCATCGCATCCATGGCGCTTCCGCTTCGTGCCGCGTGTGGATTATGACAGTCTGCGCACTCCACATGTTCCACCATGGAAAACGGGTCCTCATCAGGCTCATGCACACCGGAGGTCTGTTCCACAGGATGGTGATACGTAAGTGCGAACACATCCGCTACGTCCACGGCGGCCGGATTGCCGGGGTCAGACGGGGTGGAATGACATTGGTAGCACCCTGTCTCTTCGGAGCCGATACTGAGCAGGGGCGTGTCGAGGTTGGCGAAATGAACCCGATGGCAACTCCGGCAACCGGAAGCAGGATCCGGGTCGATGTGGTCCGGCCGGTTCGCAGTCCGGTGTCCTGCCGACAGCCAGCCGGTGCGGTCGTGGCAGGTCTCGCACATCGATCCGTCTGTCCAGGGTGCCTGCATGAAATATCCGAGAGTGTTGTTGTGAACGGCGTGGCAGGTGGAGCATTCGACACGTCCCGCAGAGAGCGGAAGCTCGGGGGGAAGTGTGGCGGGATGGGCGAGGTTTTCATCGGCTGCGGCAAGGCCTGCGTCATAGAGGAAACTGACAGGATGGTCGTCGCGAAGCATGGGATCGAGCCCACCACTTGTTGAATCAAGAAATTCTCGGCCCGGAGGAAACTCCCAGGTAGTTCCTTCTGAGAGAAGATCTCCAAGCGCGATCGTTCCGTCATGGCAAGTGAGGCAAAGGCGTGATTCCCGTCCCGGTGGATTGACAAGCCCATCGAGCGATGGACTGTTGTAGACGATGAAGGGCGCCTGTGTATCGGGTTTGTTGAAGAGCACACCTTGATTGCTTCCCGCATGGGGGGTGTGACAAAACTTGCAGATTTCGTCAAGCGCGATCGCCCGGGTATCCCCGGGTCCGGTAGTCGAAAGGTTATGAATCGTCCCTTCGATTTCACGAACCCGGGGCCCGTCCTCTCCACTCAGCCCGAACTGCGGGAAGAGGAGAATCGAACCAAGCGCCAAACCGATCCTGAGTAGGAGCTGATGGCCTGGTTGATTCGGCAAACTATGCGACATCTTCACTTTTCTGGTTCCATCTCCATCAGTCATACATATAAAGACGAGAGGCGAGGGGGGTCGCGATCCAAAGGCGGCCCGCCTCGTCGAAAGTCATATCTGTTGCACCTGGCGGAGCTGCCGGCCAGAGAAGGGTTTCTGTAGATCCATTTCGCGCTATCCGCCGCAATACCCCTTCGCCGTCGTCGAGGACCCAGACTGATCCGTCGCCGTCGGCGGCGATCAGGAGCGGCCTTTCCAGAGGAGGAGCCGAGTCGGCCGGCAAGGAGCCGAGATACCTGCCGTCGCTATCGAATCTCTGAATTCGGAGATTGAGAGCGTCGAGAACGACGACGGAGCCGTCCGGTTGCACGGCGAGGTCTTTCGGGTGGTTGAAGTCGCCCGGTGCGCGCCCCCTTTTTCCTACGGTGATCGGGGGCTCCTCCGGATGATCTGTATCCCAGAGAAGGAGGCGGTGACCGAGGCGGTCAATTCCCCAGATGCGGCTCCGGCTCTGCTGCCAGGCCAGCGCAATAACTTTGACCGGTTCACCGTCGCTTGGTAGCGCAAATTGCTGCGCCGTTCCATCGGGCCGGTAGCCGACCACCTGAGTACCATCGGATACGACAGTCCATACTCTTCCATCGGACGCTGCGGCCAAAGCACGAACCTGTCGGCCGATGCTCGAAAATTGTTGGGGCTCGGAAAGCAGGCCGGCACGATCGACATGACGGAACACAATTCCGGATTTATTGCCGGGGGGAGTGAAAATTTTCCCGTCCGCCACCGCAAGAGTGCGAACGGGAAAGCTCGTATCATACGCACGTTTGATCTGCAGGGCGCCCTCATCGTGAAGGGGCATGGGAACACTTTTCCATTTCGGTAGTCCCCCAGCAGCGCATGCCAGAAGAGTCGTAAGAGCTAGCGTTGCTGCTGTTCGGACTACTGAGGTGGATGACAAGCGACCGAGAGTCCTCATGGGATTCTCCGATCGATGCGAAGGACCAGACTGCGATCACGTTCCCCGCCAGTCGCTTCCGAGTGGATCTCCCCTTCGAAGCCTTCCAGCGTGATCTGCCCGACCCGAAGACGTAATACGGTGATAAATCCGGCACGCCATCGCTCGACCTCGCCCGATTCCGTTTCCTGTCGGTTGAAGCGTCCGGTGAGTGTTGTGCGGCCGAAATAGTAATTCGCGGTCAGCGATGCCTCTGCACCGCCGAAGTCAAAACGGTCTCCCTGATCCGGGAATTCGTTCCACCCTCGGTCGGCTCTGGCGGACCACCGTAATCGGCGGAAAATTCCACCGGACAGTCTTCCCACAATCCGCGTTCTCTTCCAGGGAATTGGTTCCCCATCATATCGGGCTTCTTCCCAGTCCGCTCCCCAGGATTTTCGCCTCAATCCGGCTCCGACGGTCTGGTTCGTCGATTCAATCAGACCGATTCGTTCTTCGCTCGTCGGATCGATCGGGCGCCGCCGGCTTTTGACAATTTTTGCGTAGAGCCCCACGTCTGTCGTTATCCGGGAGCTACCGGTAACGATATTCGACACTTCCCTCACATCCATTCCGGCCAGGTACCGGTAGTTGACCCTAACTGAAGCATCTGGTGCGATTCGACCGTCCGATCGCCTGCGAAGGAATGTCGCCCGGCCGATCTGAACGACTTCATAGTCTGAACCCGGCGCATAGACGATCGTACCGGTCGAGTCAAGAAGACTGACGGAGCCGGTGATGATATCCGCTTCCTCGAACAGGAAGTCATCCGCCTGGCCGAATCGAATTACCAGCTCCACAACAGTCACTTCGACATCGTCTGCATTTGTATCCCTGTCAAGTCGTCGAATCGATCCCGCTATATTGAGCCGTCCATAGGGGATCCGTTTCCGATACCGTGTTTCGAATCTGCCGTCAATCGTGCGCAATCTTCCATCGACCGGTGTTGACCTTGCGAGCTGCAATGATAGCTCCGTATCAAGACTCGAATAGAGCTGGTGAGCGAGAGAGGCGCGACCGTCAATCCGATCCTCCCGAGTGGCACTCCCTCTGTAGCGTTCGGCCTCAATGTTACCGCTCGTCCGGAACCCATAGATCAGATCCCGTCGGGCGCTGACCGAACCGCGGGTCGATTCCGTACGATCATTTTGCGTGTCAAGTCGCCACCAACGGAGCCGGGCCCCTCCCATCCAATTCGGGCGAATGAATCGCTCGTCTACATGTGCCTCGTATCGGGTATTAAAGTAGTCATAGTCCTTGTTTTCGATTCGCGACCGTCTGAGGCTGACCTCTCCAACGTGTGTGCGGCTCTTTGCGTAGCGGCTCAGGATACGTGAGACGTTGCGGGTCTCTTTGGAGGAAATGAGTCCGGTCGTACTACGAACACCGGTCTCTCTCCGGAATTCGACGGGTATGGTCCCTTGGCGCCAGAAGGCGGATAGGACCTGCTTTCGGTCGAGCACGTTCGTGTTCCTCGTATCAGTAACGCGCACTCTGCTGTGTTGCCGGTCCTGCTGAAAATCGAAATGGAATCGGCGTTTCTGCAGAAAAGCAAAGCGCATCGAGTAGGAATTGAGCCAGCTATTGGTACGCTGGTCGAAGCCGGTGAAGTTTTCGGATTCCCGCAGCCTGGACCAGGCAAGATCACCCGACACATTGAACGTGACGAGCCGGGGGTGATAGATAAATCCACGATTTGCAAGCTGGAGACCGGGGGCGAAAAGATTCCTCGATTCTTCTCTGATCCGACCGTCACGGTCGACTTTGTAGTCGGCAATGCCCGCTTCCATGGACAGGTTGCCAGTCCAGCGGCTCAGGCGGAGGAGTTGAATCTGCCCCGAACCGGAGCGAGCGGCTTCGGATCGTCCGGCCGGTATGGTGAACAGAACGACAACAGCTGCGAGCATGAGCCGGTGCAGATGAGGTCGCTTGATGTAAACCGGCCGGCTCATCACTCGTCCACCGTTTCTGCCATGTTGAAGGCGATCGCGTCGGCTCCATGGGCGGCATGACAGGTCAGACAGTTCATCTGACTGTCCTCATGAATCTCCTGCTCCGCCAGCCGGTTCTCATCGTGGCAACGAATGCAGAGAGGCCTTCCCGGTTCCGCGAGGAGAAGAGCGGGATAGAGCGCCGTGTGAGGACTGTGACAGCCTGTGCATGCCCCGGCAGCCACCGGACCATGTATCCAGTCGTAAGTGTTACGCAGTTCGTCGATCGACATGTCGTCGTGACATTCCATGCATAGCTCGTTCATGGGAACTCGCAACCGAACGCTCTTTCCGAACGCTCCTGTTCCTTCGAGCAGATGGCACTCAGTACACATTTTTTCTTCGTAGGGTGCGTGGAGTGTATACGAGACTCCCTCGAAAGTGGACCGCTCGGTGACAGGGGAAGCAACCTCGGTAGAAAGTGTATCGACAATAGTCTGCGCACCCGCCGTATCAAGGGGGGGAACGCCGTCAAAGAGGGTGGAAATCACGCGATGCCTCGTACTTGCGCTGCAGGCCAGAAACAGGGTGACCAGAATCGCTGTGACGAATGGCATCACCACTGGCCCCTCTGGAATCCAGTTCCTTTTGCTCAAACGACCCAAGGACGACCTACCTCGGTGCTGATTCAGTGTCTGCGGGCGATGGGCTGGGCTCTTCATCTTCGCCCGCCGCGTCCAGGTTTGCTCCCGTCACATCATCAGGTCTCTCGCCATCCGGAAGCGTACCTGTAGACCTCTCACTACGCCTCTTGTCAGGTGGATAGGCCTGGGCGAATTCCTGCACGTTGGAGATTCGGCCGTAAAAATCAATTCGAGGAGGGCCGAACTGGCTCGCAACAACAATCACATTGGAGACATCTGCACCATTGTGGGAATAGCGTTCCAGATAGGGGATGAGGCTGGGACCGAGGGCAATTCCTGCCGGCAGCCACATGGACCCTGGTTTCTGACCGGGCCCACCGATGTAAGTGAAGACTCTTCCCAGCGAGTCCAGCACCTGGACATTCTCGAATGCGGCGTCTACAACGAGTATGCGGCCGTCACGTTCGACGGTGATCCCTTTGGGGCGCGCAAATTCGCCTGGATAAAACCCCTGCTGCCCGAACGCGTTCAGGAAGTTTCCCTCCCCATCGAAGTGAAGTATACGGCACATCACAGTATCGACAACATAAAGCGTACCGTCCGGCCCGATGCAGATGTTTGTGGGAGCCACGAAACCGATCGAATCGGCAGAAGCATTGACTTTGCCCAGGGATTCGCCGCTTTCACGGTCAATCATGACTACTGACTTGCTGTTTCTATCCACAACGAAGAGGATATCGGGGCCGACCGCTACATCGGTCGGCGAGATCTCCATGTCGTCGCCATAGCTCCTGACGAGTTCCCCATCCGGTGTCATGACTATGATGAAGCCTCCGATCGGATCGGATACGTAGATATTGCCCGCTTCATCGTGTTCGACGTTGATGACCGATTGGAATTTCTTGGCTCCTGCCGCACTGAATGCACTCAGCTCGCCTGAATCGAAATCGATTCGGGCAACGGCTTTGAGCTGCGCATCACCGACGAAAACCTGTGAACCGACCACTGTGACGCCGTACGGTTTCCCGAATCGTCGATCCGGTGATTCACCAACGACCATTCGATTGAACCAGGACTGTTCCTCGATGTCTGCGCTCGTCTCGATGCGGGTCAGAAACTGATAACGAGCGGTGTCCGGTGCAGCGGGATAGAAGACGTCAACGACAGGAGGTACGGTGCCGGCGCAACCGATAAAGGGGAGTGACGCCAATACTACGAGGAAGATCAGAAAATTTCTAGAGGGGGAAAGGTAGCGCCCCCCCGGGCATGCATGCGAGTTCATTGGAACCTCCATGCCCGGTGAGTATCGGCTACCCGTTTGGAGAAACGTCCGGCCCGGCAATGCCGGACCGGACGTTACAGAACAGCAGTCTACTTGTCGTGGCAGGTCAGGCAGAGGCCTGAGGCAGTACCGGTAGCGGTATTGTTTGCCACCCGAAGAAGATGTGTGCTCGGGACCGACTCACCGGGTGAGTCATGTACGTCATGGCACGAGGCGCAGGCAATGCGGCCCCTTTCAAGCACGTCATCAATCGTGCCGGAAGCGCCCATCGCGTTCGTGACCGGGTGAAGTCCACCATCCGCGACGGCATCGTAAACGACGCCCAGCGGGTGAGTGTTGCTTAGGTCGCCGGGCAGCGAAGCGCCCGGGACCTGGAAGCCGGGGTGGTCATCCTGGATGAACACCGTACCGGCAACATCGGCTTTGTTATCAAACTGATCAAGCCCGACTGTACCATCGTGGCAACCAAGGCACATCTTGGTCGTTCCGGTCGGTTCGGCATCAGCGGCGCCATCGATGAATTCGATGTGAGTATCTTCAGCATACATCAGATACGACACGTTGCTCACCTGGTGATCCCAGAGGAGACCCAATGCACCGAGGGAGACATTGCGATTGTGATCGTGGGGAATGTGGCATACACGGCAGAGTTCTCCGCGGTGGTTCCACGCTTCACCTGAGAAATCGTGAGGAGATCCTGCAACACCGCCACCGTCCCCATTGGCCAGAACCATGGGGGCGGAAATCAGAAGAGCAAGTGCTGCGATTCCCAGTAGGCACCGATTCATCTTGTCAAACTCCTTTTTCTAAAAGTAGAAGTGCCTATCTGCTGCTGCTCATCGTTCGGGCGACGGCAATGCACTCAGGACCGAACAGTCTCCATTGCATGAGGCATGCCAACGATCCGCCGAATCGAAATACGTCTAAGTGATTTGATTTCAATGCAATACGGTTCCTGTCCAGTATCGTCGCCTGAATACTTCAAGAGCCTCGCGCCATAGCACGCATTCTGGGTTTTCCCTGCGTGATATGGCACATCTTCACCCATCCCGAATGATCGATCCTGGAACGCTGTGGCCTGCCGCAGCCCCATGAGATATCATCGTGCCGAGCACGCAGCATCAGTCAGATCCGATGGGGGCCTGTTTTCCCTAGTGAGGAGTGAGTATTGAGCGAGCAGCCGACTGGGCGTTCCGGTCTTCCGGGATGGGTGCCGCTTCGTCACTCCTTGCAGCTGAAACTGTTCATTCCCGTGTTTGTCGGGCTCCTCTTCCTGATCGCATTCCAGACGCGCGTTGTATTGAACGCCACCCGTCAATCCTATCTCCAGCAGAATCGAAACGTTCTCCTGCTCGGATCACGGACCTTGAGAACCGCCCTCCTCGAGGAGCTTTCCGTGGGCGACCACGCTAAGGACGAGCTTCATTCCGTGTTTCAGGAAGCATTCGACAATTGCGGACAGCCGGAAGGTTTCGGTGGAGCCGTGCTTGATCTTGGAGGGCGAGCGATCTACCGGGCCGGTATCCTGACTCAGGAGGAAAGGCCGACCATTCCCCCTCCTGCACGGTTAGCGGAGAGGAACGAGTTTAAACAGTTTTCGGGGTTCATGATTGAGGACGACCAGTGGCTGGCATCGGTCCTACCTGTGGAAAACCAGATGTCGTGCAGACAATGCCATGAAGATGACCTTGATGCCCGAGGCTGGATACTTCTCGGGATGCCGACGTCGACGATTCACGCGACGGAAGGGACTATTCGCCTGGTGGGTTTTGTCACGGCGACAGTGCTGACCCTTCTGTTCGGGGGAACAGTCTGGCTGCTTGTCTCGCTCCATGTTCGCCGTCCTCTGGGAGAGATTGCAGGATCGATGGCACGAGTCATGGGAGGGGAACTCTCCGCCCGCTACATTCCCGAAAGTCGAGATGAAATCGGACTCCTCGGCGAGCGCTACAACGCGATGGTAGGACGACTGGAAGAGACTGATCAAAAACTACGTGACGCCAATGTGAAGCTGATGCAGCGGGCGGAAAAAATGGTGAATGTGGGAGAAATGGCGTCCCGACTCGCTCACGAAATCCGCAATCCTCTTGCTGGTCTGGAGGGAGTGCTATCCGTCCTGTACGAGGACTTGCCTCCCGAAAGCCCGGACCGCGAAATACTTGAAGAGGCTAGGAATCAGGTTCACCGCATCGACAGGACCGTATCCGATATCCTCTCATTTGCAAGACCGAGCGCTCCGGAGCTGGCTGTCTGCGATATCGACGATGTCCTCGGTCCCCTGATTCGATTCTGCCAGCAATCTGCCGTTTCGGGAGCGCATCGGCTCGAGTACACGCCAGATGATGATGTTCCCTCTGTAAGCGTCGATCGGGATCAGATCGGGCAGGCGATTCTGAATATCATTTTAAACGCGGTTCAGGCTATGGAGACTCCCGGGATGATCGCCATTTCTACCCAAAAGACAGAGTGGGGGGAGGCGGAGATTCTTGTGAGGGATTCGGGCCCCGGCATTCCCAAAGTAGCGCTTCCCAACATCTTCGAAGCATTCTATACGACCCGGACGAAGGGAACCGGTCTCGGTCTGGCTGTCTCTTTGGCCATTTTGGCGCGGCACAATGGAACTCTCGAGGTTAGCGAGACGGGACCGGATGGCACTACATTTCGATTCGTAATCCCTGGAGCGGTTCATGACGAACCGGGGGCTTATCCGGACTTTTCGCTGCAATGATTCGACTTGATCAGATGAGTCCGTGTTTCTTCATCCTGTAGCGGAGAGCATCCCGTCCGAGGCCGAGTGCTTCGGCGGCTTTCACTTGATTCCAGCCGACACGCTCAAGAGCGGAAACAATTACCTTACGTTCAATCTCTTCCATACTTGCTGAACCCCCGGCGGGGGGGCCCTCGTCCTCCGGCGGATTACCCGGTTCCAAGTTCACCACATCGTCGAACTTGATCATTGATGGCTCGACGATGTTTCCTTCTTCGAGAACTATGGCCCGCTCAATAGCGTTTCGCAGTTCCCGGACGTTGCCTGGCCAAGTGTGAGAACCGAGCTTACTTCGCGCAGCCGGTGAGAAGCTGCTGAAGTCACAGCCGAATTCTGCACTATATTCCTTCAGGAAGTGGTCGGCCAGCTCCAGGACGTCGTCACCTCGGTCTCGAAGTGCCGGAAGGTGCATGGGGATAACCCGGAGGCGGTAATACAGATCCTGGCGAAACGTGCCAGAAAGTACTTTGGCCCTGAGATCGGCATTCGTTGCTGCGATGACTCGGATGTCCGTCTGAATCTCCTCGACGCCACCAAGTCGTTTGAATGTCCGCCCCTCGAGAAAGCGGAGGAGGTTTACCTGTAGCTCGGGGGCAAGCTCACCAATTTCATCGAGGTAAACCGATCCCCCTTCCGCCATTTCCAGCAGGCCTTTCTTCCGCCCTTTTGCGTCGGTAAAGCTGCCACGTTCGTGCCCGAAGAGTTCGCTTTCGAAGAGAGCGGCGGGGACCGCGGCTACGTTGATCGATATGAGCGGTCTATGGGCACGATGGCTTTGGTAGTGGATGAAGCGTGCTACATGGTCCTTTCCTGTACCACTCTCACCTGTGAGCAGAATCGTTCTCGCCTTGCTCCGTGCAAGTTTCAGTGCGAGAGCGCGGATCTGAGCCATCGCAGGGGAGCGGCCCACAAGGTCACCTTCAAACTCGGGGGCTCCGGAGTCTGCTGTCGCCTCAGCGTGGTGATTCGCACGAGGAGCTGTATCAGCCGGGGTGGGAGCTGTGGATTCAGTACAATCTCCAAGCAGTACGGATCGAACCATTGCAGCGAGAGGGGCGAAATCAAATGGTTTGGTGACATAATTGTGCGCACCGGTACGCATCGCTTCGACCGATGACTCAATCGATCCGTGACCTGTCATCATGATGACGGTGGTGTTGTAGTACTTCTCCCGGATCTGTCGGAGACATTCCATTCCGTCCATTCCGGGAAGCTTGATATCGAGCAGAACGAGACGGGCCCCGAGCGCCGCCAGATGGTCAAGTGCCTCTTCAGCGGAGGGGAACATTTCCACTGAGAAACCGAGCCTTCGCAGCCGGTTCGCCAGACCCCAGCGGACAAGATGCTCGTCATCGACGACAACTATGTCAGTCGGCGGATCTTCACTCTTCCTCACAGGCTGCCCCCCGAATCCGGTGTTACTTTCTCCGCACTGGTGGCAACTCATACCCGAACATGCTATGACACACCAATACTCCCGATTATAGGATAACAGGAATTACGGGGATCGGCCTTCATGAATCCTGCGTTGATGATATTCGGTTCAGGTTCTACCTTACGAGAATAAATCGGGTGGTCGAGGCATTCCCCCCGGCCGAGAGACGGGCGAAGTAGTGCCCGGAGGAGTGCTGCCTCTCTGACTCATCCCGGCCGTCCCAAATGACGATCCGCTCACCTCTTACGGCCTGGTATCGCAACAGGCTCCTCACGTGGCGACCTGAAAAATCGAATATCTTAAGCTCGGCCGTGCCGCGATCCGCAGTAACTGCAAAGCGGAATCCCACGTCACCCGGGGCCGGATTCGGGAATGGGGGAGCGAGTATGAGAGAGCGAGAACCCTCAGTCTGAAGCGGACTTTGAACCGTAGTCGGAGCGTCGGGAGTAGCGAGGGCGATTCCCCCTTTGCCATTATCGAGTTCATAAATATACGCGATCTGACCACTCTCATTCAGAATATGGCGTCCTCCTTTGAGATAGTTGACAGGTGATCCGAATAGAGTATCGCCTAGCGAGATGACCACATCAACGATCGGGTCCGAGCCGGTGTAGAACCCCCCGCCACCGGCATCGAGACCGGCATAGAATGCCGATTCCCCCGATGAATTGATTGCGGGGGTGTGGATTTGACTGCACGGTCCGTCCGTGTCCGCGATCAGATTGGTAGTGCCGTTCCAGGTGTAGGCGGCTTCGGTACCCGAGACCGGTTCGCCATTGAAGCAGATAACCCCGCCGGGTGCGACGGCCGGTTCGACGTCGAGGGAGAAGTACCCGTTGCTGACGGATGCGATCATGGTTGCTTCCCCGGAACCGGCGGTGTAGATGCCGTCTCCAAGTGTCGGGTCATAGGCGTTGAAACAGATCGTCCCGGAGCCGTCTACGTCGGGATCACTGAAAGTTCTCAGGCTGTCCGTTTCATCGAGAACCAGCGTCGGCTCTCCCATTGTGATCGTGTACAGCCCGATCGCGTTGGTTGCCAGTACGCTGGCTCGAATGGCCACGATCCCCGAGGGGCTGACGGATGGGTTCGACCAATCAGAGTAGAGTGCTCCTCCCGCGCCCGAATCGGTAAGGGCGGTCGTCGTGATGCCGTCACTCCGATAGATCGCCTCCCAGCAATCCCACGTGATCGGATCGAATGTGTACCCCCGGAAGACCACACGCCCCAGGTCATCGATTTCGGGGTTGTTCACCAGTTGGAACGATCCACACCCGGTAGAGCTGTAGAATCCGCCGGGGGATTCCTCCGCAATTGTGGTGACTGCCGAGCCGTCGGCGCGATAGATCCCTTGCTCGTATTCGTCCGTGAAAGCAAGGAATGCCACAGTACCGTCTCCGTTCAGTGCGGGAGCTGATAACGCGTCCAGGTTTCCGGTGTTATCGGCCATACGAGTAAATGTGTAGTCTCCGGCCGCCGAACCGTCCACATGAGGTTGGTCATGACAAGTGCGATCAGCAGATGAGATAGCTTGTGGCCGCTGCTTCGATTCATTTCGGTTCTCCCTTTCCTTGTCCTGTTTTACGTTTCTGCCTTCCTGCTGCCCATCCCCGGAGGGGTACAGCCACTCACATGCTCCATCGATTCCCACCATAAGGATGGGGTGTTACCCCGGCGTTACGCGGACGGGGAAGGGGGGCCGGCCAACAGTCATTCTCGTCTCCCCCTTCGTCGGTCAAGATTCAAAAACAGGCATTAACCCCAGATCTCTGATAAATCCCGGCTCAAAACGCTGAAGCGCGCGCTATCTGCAGTTGTGCTCGCATTCACGAGAGCTCTCATATCGATCGATATGCTCCGCATTGTGAATGCTCCGCGTAGCCGCATCGGAGGCACTCTCGTGCGCTTGACCTCTGGAGTCTTTAGAAAACCGGGGTTAACCTGGACTATTCGCAAACGTCGTCGCGAGGGCGCGGATGTGGTAGTAAATACGCGGACTTCGGACTGGAGGGCGCCGGGTCGTCCGCGAGCCCGAGCGCGATTCTGGTGATCGCCGAGGAAATGGCCGCCATTTTTGCCAGGACGCCCTCTGTACGACATTCGAGTATTTGGCTGAAGTACCAAGGACTCGGTGGGACCAAAAATCGCTTTCTAAGCGCGAAACTCGGTCACTTGTCATGGCAGTGGAAACAGAGTTCTGATGTCGAGTTGTCCAAGCGCAACATGTTCACCCCACCCGGATTCAAGGGCATTGCATTGTGCGGATCGTGACAAGTCGGGCACTCCAACCGGCCCTCAAAGAAGGGCAGAGGGCCCCCGGAAAGCGAGGGCCCTCCCCCGTGCGGAGCGTGACAATTACTGCAACTGCTCGGAGCGTCATCGTGTGAGAACTGGATGCTGATAGGATGGGTAGCCGAAAGATCGGTTCCAAGCAGCCCTCCTTCCTCGATAAAAACGGTTCCGCTGTTCGGGCCGAACGAATCCAGACCGATGGTCCCATCGTGGCAACCCAAGCATATCTTGGAAGCTGCCTGTGGTTGCATGGGATCATTCTCAAGATCGAACCCCGAGTAGAGTTCGTAGTTCGCCATTGACAGCTCGTGGTTCCAGAGCAAACCCACATCTCCCAGGTGGCTATTACCGTCGTGAGGAACGTGGCAGACTACACAGTTTTCACCGGTCGTGTTCCACGCCGCCCCCAAGAAATCGTGAGAAGAGCCTGTGATCTGAGCGAACGCGGGGAAAGCAGGAAGAGTGAGGAAACCGACCAAGACTGATGTTGTGCGTATGGTGTTGATCCAGCTCATTTCTTACTCCTCAGGCCGGGGAGGTGCAGGGTGGCCAAGCAGTCAGTTGCAAGAAGGAGGCCACGCCGGCAATTCCTGCCCCTCTCTCGGGGCCTCACTTCGCAAATGCCAACCCATTTCGGAGATTCACGTAATGGTTACGAGATCCGAAGGGCGGGCCGACAATCGAGCGATCGAAGCTGGCGGGTAGCCGGCTTGTGCGTTATCGCGCCTTCCGGGTGTGATGAGATGCGCGATATCGCGCAAGTGGGCCTGAATTGCCTGCAGGTTCATCCATCAGAGATTGGCCATCCGCGTACAGGTAATCGTCAAGAGGACCAGGGATTAGCGAGCAAGATCATTAGGTCTTTTCTAAGCCTCACCCCTATCACAACGTGAGCGCAATTCCAGTCCAGAGAGAACCGCGGCCATAGGGTAACCATCGCACGGTCCTCTGGAGATGAAAACCGGGGTCAACTGGACGAATCCCTCTTCGTTCGCATGAGAAACCATAACCGACGTGCGGGTAAAGTGGGGGGGCTTCGCGAAGAAGCGACGGACCCCAGTCCGATCCCCATAGGAACGATGGACCTGTGAGATTTGGGCCACCGAGCGCAGCCTACCCCTTTGGGAGATGCGCTCCGAAACCGTGTAGGCTTTGCCCTCGCTGTCGCAAATTTGAGATGGGAATGAAGATCAGTTTGACTTGTTTTTTGTCGTGCCTACGAGAACCAGCATGACTGACGATCCGATCAGGCCGAGGATCAACATGACAACAAGGGCCGGTAGCCCCGCCCCTCGCCACCAAAGAATGGCCGAGCCGATCCCGACTCCGCACCACATGGACAGGATGGATCTTATTTTGGCTTTTCGGGTCATGGCGCCTGTTTCGATGAAATCTCTGACGGGCTTACCGAACCTGGGATGGCTTATCACGCGCCGGTAAAGGGTCGGGGAGCTTCTCGCGAAGAAGTAGGCTGCCCCGATCAGGAAAATCGTTGTCGGAAGCCCGGGGACGACCGCGCCGACTACTCCCAGGGCGACGCACCCGAGTCCGATCCCTTTGTAGAGCGCCTGGCGGAACCGGCCGAGCGCCTCTGGTTCGTGCATAGTTCGCTCCATGAGGGGCAGGCCCATCGTCTGAGTTAGGGTCCGGCGATTCATGCAACCATCGCTGCCGCTTCCCCATAAGGATATAGCTTCTGATCCGAATGGCAAAGAGAAGATGGGCAGCCTGCCGGACGCTGTCGGATTACGGCCTCTCGGTCAGAGCGTAGCCTTCTAATATCGATCGGGATAGCTCTTCATAATAGTAGGGCCGGCGGCCGGGGTAGTGAGCGCGGTGGAAGGCCTGGTTTCGATTCGGGCCGAGGTCGTGTACGAATATGCGATCAGCCGTTTCGAGATCAGGCTCGTTGTTCAGCAGATCGAGGTCCGGATTGTGCCAGCGGGAGTAACTAACAAAGACGAGGGATCCGTTCGGAACGCGGTGCTCGATCTTCCTTTCGAATTTCGAATGGAACTCTCCTTTGATCCGTCGAAAATTGAACTGAAATTCGAGTCGGTCATTCGCCTCCCACACAGTCAGGGCGATCAGTCCCATCACCGCAAGAAAAGCACCCGCGCGCTTCTGTCGAAATGCACATTCCGCCATCGCGCCCGCACCGAGCACGGCAAGCGCGACAATGACCAGGGCGACTTCATGGTAGTAGCGCACCCAGGGGGACCAGTAACAAACGTAGGCCATGTTGGAGAGCAGATAGAGGGGGAAAATGGAGGCGGCCACCCGTCTCCGCCTTGTTCTCAGCAGAGTGCCCCCCAGAAAAACAAGAAGCAGAGTCGGGGCGGATTCCACGTAGGTCATGGGAATTCGAAACGAGAAGAGCGTGTGCAACGCAAATTGCGGAGTGAATTTCTCCCAGTTGGGATAGAAGAAACGGTCGATCCAGATCCTTTTTCCTGGCCCCGCTTCCGTCGGCGTCACCGGTTCACCCCGATAGAATCCGATCGCGTCCTCCGGATGATATTGATCGGAATAAAGCTGCCACGGTGTTTGGAGCAACGATCCTGTGAGCGCCTGGTTGTAGGCGAGGCCGAGTGCCATGGCGACCAGGAAGGGGATGGCAAACCCGAGGATCGCTTTCTTGCGATTGATCAAGGCTCGCAACCCATAACGGATCAATAGAAAGAGAGCGATAGATGCTCCAAAGATCATGGCGTTCAGAGGTCTGGTGTTCCAGATCCAACCGAATGTGACACCGGCGCCCGCCGCCCATGCAACGCCATTTCGAATCCACGCCTGTTTCAGGAGGAAGAGAGTAAGCAAGGCGCCGAATAGAAATGAAGTTTGAGAGAGATAGGTAGTGGCAACCTGGAGCTGGGCGGGCGCGACGGCGAAAAGGGAGGTGACCAATAGTGCGCCTGCCGATCCCGCAACGGGTCGGAGCAGCAGTCCGGCGAGGAGAAGCGAGAGAATCGATGCGATCAACGGGCCGATCCACGGGTGGCCGGCCGCTTCACCTGGAAGAAGGAACAGGGCGTGGCCGGGCGGATACTTCGCAGCGAATACCGGTTCGGTCAGTATATGAAAGGCGTCGAAGAACTCCCTTTCAGGGGGGGATGGGTAAGAGAGGCGACCGGCCAGGAATGTTTTCGCCTGAAACAAATAGGCAAACTCGTCGTGGACGACCGGCTGGAAGTCTTTACCCAGATCGCCCCACATCCAGAAGTAAAGTGCTCCCGCGCTGAGGGCGACGAGGAGCAGCAGCGGCAGAAACAAGCGGGTGATACCATCTCGAAATCGAATCGCCAGAGTCAGAATCGCTCCGGGGAAGGGTAGAAAAACGACGATAGCCGAGAGAATCGTGATCCAGACTCGCGGGTGGCCGGCCGGATAGCCGTCGGCAAGCAGAACGGCACCGTAAACCAGCGCACTGAATGCCAGCAGGAATCTCACGCGCCGCCGGAACAGCAGAGTTCGATCAGGATGCCGCCGGCGCTTCGGGGGTGAATGAAGGCGATTCGCTTCCCTTCGGCGCCTACCTTGGGAGTCTCATCGATCAACTCGACACCCTCTTTTTTTAGGGCGGCGAGCACCTCTTCGATGTTTTTCACCTCGAGGGCGATATGATGAATCCCGTTTCCCCGCTTGGAAAGATAGCGATCGACCGGGCTTCCAGCGCGCGCACTTTCGAGAAACTCGACGGCTGTTCCTCCCGCTCGGAAAGATGTTGTCTTCACGCCCTGGTCTTCCACAGTTTCCACATGGGGGGGAGTGGGGGAGAGGAGCTTCCGAATGGCGGGTGAAACATCCTCCAGATCGGAGACGGCGATCCCCACATGATCGATTTTGATGATAGCCATCACTATTCTCCAAACTTGCTGCTACAGCAGTGTGACAATCTCTTCATGCTTGCCGAAAAGGGTGCGAAGCCGATCGCAGATCTCCCCGACCGTAGCTTCTGCGAGAACCGCTTCCTTTATATAAGGGACAATGTTTTCGACTCCCGATGCTGCCTTCTCCAGTTCGGTCATCGCCGCTTCGTACCGCCCGGAATCCCGTCCTGCCCGCAGCGCTTTCAGCCTGGCCTTCTGGGTCTCTTCGGTATCCCCTCCCACAACGAGCCCGGCCGGTGGGGCTGTCTCTTCCGTGCGGTATCGATTGACCCCGACTACCTCGATCTCACCAGCCTCGATCCCTTTTTGATAATCGTACGCGCTTTGTTGAATCTCTCGCTGAACGAAACCTGACTCGATCGCGGCGAGCATTCCCCCCTCTTCTTCGATCCGGTCGAGTAGAGCCATGGTCTCTTCTTCGATTCGGTCGGTGAGACTCTCGACATAGTACGAGCCACCGAGCGGGTCGACCACATTGCCGAGGCCGGATTCCGAAGCGATCACCTGCTGCGTCCGGAGGGCGATGCGCGCCGATTCTTCGGTGGGGAGCGAAAGCGCCTCATCGTACGAATTCGTGTGAAGGGACTGCGTACCTCCGAGTACGGCTGCCAGGGCTTGAATGGTGACACGCGAAATATTGACCTGAGGTTGTTGAGCTGTCAGCGTAGAGCCGCCCGTCTGTGTGTGAAATTTCAGTCGTGTCGCTCCGGCCTCAAGACCGAATCGATCGGTCAGAATCTTTGACCATATCCGCCGGGCGGCGCGAAATTTCCCGACCTCCTCGAATAGATCGTTCATCACGCCGAAGAAGAATGAGACTCGTTTTGTTATGCGATCGAGAGGCAGGCCGGCTTCGCGCGCGGCCTCGAGATAGGCGATCGCGTCACCGAACGTGAATGCCAGTTCCTGAACCGCAGTCGCTCCCGCTTCCCGGATGTGATAACCGCTGATAGAGATCGTATTCCACCGGGGTACATGTTCATTCCCGAAAGCGAACGTGTCGACAATGAGGCGAATCGAGGGCCGGGGGGGAAAGATATAGGTACCCCGAGCGATGTATTCCTTCAGAATGTCGTTCTGGATCGTGCCGGAGAGTTCCTTCGCGGGGATGCCCCGCTCTTCGGCGACGGCCACATAGAGCGCGAGAAGGATCGCCGCCGTCGCGTTGATCGTCATCGACACGCTTACTTTGTCGAGCGGGAGATCGGCCAGCAGGATTCGCATGTCGTGAATCGAATCGATGGCGACTCCCACTTTACCGACTTCACCGGCTGCGAGCGGGGCGTCAGAGTCGAGGCCCATCTGAGTGGGGAGATCGAATGCTACGGATAGCCCGGTCTGGCCCTGGTCAAGCAGGTAACGGAACCGCCGATTTGTCTCTTCGGCAGAGGCATAGCCTGAGTATTGCCGCATGGTCCAGAGCCGCGCACGGTACAGTGTGGGCTGAATCCCCCGTGTATAGGGGAATTCACCTGGGAGTTCGCCGGCTCCCTTACTGTCTCGGGAGGCGTAAACCGGGTCGACCTCAATCCCGGAAGGAGTGAGAAACCTCTCTTTTCGTTCCTTGAATTTCTCGCGCGCCGGATTGTATGTCTCCCGCCGCCACCGTTCCAGCTCCTTGCTCCATTGGCCAGCCATATCGATGATCTCCTGAGTAACCGGCATTCGTCCTATCCTAAGAGTAGCGAAACGCCGCCAGTCCGGTCAATGGGAGCAAGCTTTCGCTTGCACCCTCATGCCGCTTGGGAGGGAGTCCTTGCAAGATTCCCAACACAGAATACGATCCATCCCCCACCTCCGAAAGCAGAAACCATGACAGCCGTGAAGAGAATCCCGGCCACGATGCTCCCGACGGTCGCCGCTCCTCTCCAAAGAGTTCGGCTTCGATCAGGGGCTTTCAACCGTTTCATTAATAGAGTGTTCTGGTCGTAGAGATCCTCGACCCACTGAGGCGGAGTGAGATTCGCTTGGAGAAGCTCAAGGGGCTCAGCCGGTTCCAATTCGTCCTCCACGCAACGATCTCGAATCTGCTCGATGTAAGCATCGTAATTGATTGATTATTAGTAGTTAATGGGCTATTGATGCGAAGTTGATCGCCGGATCCGCCCCGGGGTTATGGTTGACAGCCTGCCGGGGCTCCGGCTATGTTCAGCCGGTAGTCTCATTCGCGAATGACCCCGCGATTCCTTACATCTCCGGTAGGAAGGATCTTTCATATGTCGCGGAAGAACGTCTCCATTGAGCGAAGGGATAAGACCGCTCTCATTACGATCGACCGTCCGGAAGCGTTGAACGCTCTGAATGAAGAGACCATGAGCGAGCTTCGGGATACGCTTCTCGAAGTACGACGAGATGTCACGGTTCGTGGTGTGATCATCACGGGAGGGGGCCGGGCATTCGTTGCCGGCGCCGATGTGTCGGAGATCGCGGAGTATTCCGCGGCGGGGGCGAGGGCATTCGCCCATCGGGGCCAGCATGTCTACTCGATTGTAGAGACCATGGGGAAGCCGGTGGTAGCCGCCGTCAATGGATTCGCACTGGGTGGTGGCTGCGAACTCGCCCTTGCGTGTCACATTCGAGTGGCATCAGACAAGGCAGTTTTCGGCTTACCCGAAGTGACTCTCGGTATCATCCCAGGTTATGGCGGCACCCAGCGTCTCCCCCGAATCGTCGGTAGGGGAATCGCCACGGAGATCGCCGTTACCGGGCGGAAAGTGACGGCCGAAGAGGCGTTTCGAATCGGCCTGGTGAACCAGGTGGTTCCGGCTGATGAGCTAATTCCCGCCTGTGAAAAGTTGCTCGAGAGGAGCTACCGGGCAGCGCCCCTCGCCGTACGGTACGCCCTCGATGCGATTCATCACGGTCTGGATATGACCCTCACGGAGGGCTGCGCTTACGAGGCGGGACTATTCGGGCTTGCCTGCGGAACAGAGGACGGTGCTGAAGGTATGGCGGCGTTCAACGAAAAGAGAAAGGCCGAGTTTCGCGGGCGTTAGCCGTCAGGGCTCGGAACAGCTTTAGAAATCGAACGGGGATCTTTTCCCCGAATCATCCTAAGTGGAAGCACAGGAGGAAGGCTCGTCATGGAGCAGATATGGATCCTAGACGGTGCTCGCACACCGATGACCGAATGGGTCGGCGGGAAGACCGGAGCGGGCAAGCCGGGTGGAGCGCTGAAAAGTGTTTCCGCCATCGATCTCGGCGCGCACGTTACAAAGGGAGTCCTTGGGCGGACCGGAATCGCCGCCGATGAAGTCGATCACGTCATCATGGGAAACGCCCTGCAGACCTCGGGTGACGCGATCTATGGTGCGCGGCATGTGGCGCTGAAAGCAGGCATGCCGATCACGGTTCCGGCACTCACGATCAACCGTCTTTGCGGTTCTGGATTGCAGTCAATCATTTCGGGCACGCAGATGATGCAGCTCGGTGAGGCGTCGCTCATTATTGCGGGAGGCATGGAAAACATGAGCCAGGCGCCCCACGTCATTCGGGGTGCCCGCGACGGATTCCGTCTGGGTCAGGGACAGCTGGAAGATCTGCTGATGGTGGCGCTTCATGATCCGTACTGCGATACCTATATGGCTGGTACAGCTGATAACCTGGCGAGACAGATGGAGATCAGCAGGGAAGAGCAGGACGATTTCGCTCTGATCAGCATGACTCGATCGATTGAATCGACCGCTTCCGGCCGTTTCGCGGAGGAGATTATTCCGGTCGAAATCCCGAAGCGCCGGGGCTCGATCGTTGTCGACAAAGACGATCATATGCAAGCCGAGCCGACTCTCGAAAAGCTCGCCTCTCTTCCAACGGCATTCGGAAAGAATGGTTTTGTCACTGCGGGAAACGCGAGCGGAATCGTGGACGGAGCCGCGGCGGTCCTTCTTGCAACGAAATCAAAAGCAAAGCAGATCGGGAAGTCCGGTCTGGCGCGCGTGGCAGGGTGGTCTGTGGTTGGTGTGGAGCCGAAAGTGATGGGGATCGGTCCGGTCCCCGCGATTCGTAAACTACTCGAACAGCAGGGACTGGCGCTCTCGGATATCGGTCTGTTCGAGATCAACGAAGCGTTTGCCGCCCAGTATCTGGCGGTGGAAAAGGATCTCGGTCTCGATCGATCCAGAGTAAACGTGAACGGCGGGGCGATCGGACTCGGCCATCCCCTGGGGGCCACGGGGACGAGACTTCTCTACACGCTTTCGCTGGAGATGAAGAAGCGGGGCGTACGTTACGGAATCGCTTCAGCCTGTATCGGCGGCGGTCAGGGAATCGCGGTACTCCTCGAGGCAATCGGCGACGGAAAAGACTGATGGATTTTTCACTCACCGAAGAGCAGGAGATGACCCGCAGCATGGCGCGGAAATTCGCCCTCGAGATCGAGGATGCTGCGCGCCTGGCGGAAGAGCGGGGGGAATTCTCGCAGGAGATCACCCGCAAGATGGCGGAGAACGGTTTTCTGGGGATGACCGTTCCGGAAGAGTATGGAGGGATGGAAACTGACTTTATCAGCTATCTTCTCGTACTCGAAGAGATCACCAGGGTGAGCCTTCCCCAGGCCATGACATTGGGGCTTCACAATTCACTTCTTTCTTATCCTCTGATTCATCATACGACGGAGGAACAGAAGAAAAAATACCTGACCGGTTTGGCGACCGGTGATCTTCTCGGCTGTTATGCGCTCAGTGAGCCGAATGCCGGGTCTGATGCCGGGAGTATTCAGACGGTCGCTGTCATGGATGGCGATGACTATGTAATTGACGGTACGAAGATGTTTGCGACCAACGGCTCTGTGGCTGACTTCATTCTGGTTTTCGCCAAGACCGATCCCGACAAGGGATACAAGGGAATGAGCGCTTTCCTGGTCGATGTCGATACCCCCGGGTTCTCGGTCGGCAAGATCGAGCAAAAGATGGGGCTCATGAGTTCGCCTACCTGCGAACTGGTCTTCCGCGATGTGCGAATCCCCCGGTCGGCCATGGTGGGGGAGAAGAACACCGGTTTCCGGATCGCCCTCGAAACATTGGACGGTGGGCGAATTGCCGTGGCCGCTTCCGGGGTGGCGATGGGAGAAGCGGCACTCGAGGAGGCGGTCAAATACGCCAAGGAAAGAGTGCAGTTCGGCCGTCCGATCGCTGACTTCCAGGGAATCCAGTGGATGATTGCCGATATGCGGACCGAAATCGACGCGGCACGCTGGCTTACCTACCGTGCGGCATGGCTCAAGGAAAACGGGAAGAAATTTACTCGTGAAGCGTCAGAAGCCAAGCTCTTCTCGACGGAGATGGCGAGCCGGTGTGCCGACAAGTCGATGCAGATCCACGGTGGCTACGGTTTCATGAAGGAGTATAAGATCGAGCAGATCTACCGGGACGTTAAGGCGGCAGAACTGTACGAAGGCACATCTGAAATTCAGCGGACCATCATCGGGCGGTCCGTATTGAAGGATTGAAAGACATCATGAGCAAGGAATACACGATTGCGGTAGTTCCCGGCGACGGGATCGGAGACGAGATCGTCCGTGAAGGGCTGAAGATCCTTGATGCGGCGGGGGAGGTCTACGGGTTCCGGACGAAGAAGACCGATTACCCGCACGGTGCCGATCACTACCTGGAGACAGGTGAACTCTTCCCGGATGAGACGCTTCGGGAGTGTGCCGGGCATGACGCGATATTTATGGGTGCCATCGGCGATCCCCGTATCGAAGTGGGACTTCTTGAGCGGGCTATCATCGGCGGGATCCGCTGGAAGCTCGATCTCTACATCAATCTGAGACCGATCAAGCTCTACGCGGAGCACCTCACTCCTCTTAAGAATACTCGACCGGAAGACATTGACATGATTGTGGTTCGAGAGAACACGGAGAGTATCTATGTCGGTCTCGGTGGGCGATTCAAGGAGGGAACGCCGGACGAGGTCGCGATTGCCGAAATGATCATGACCCGGAAGGGCGTGGAGCGTGCGGTTCGGTATGCGTTCGAGTTGGCGAAAACGAGCGGCCGCAGGAAGGTCACCCTCGTGGACAAGGCAAACGCCATCCGTCCCCAGGACATCTGGACACGCACTTTCAGTGAGGTGGGCGAGGAATATCCCGATATCGAAAAGGACCACGCTTATATAGATGCCGCCTGCATGTGGATGGTGAAGAACCCTGAGACGTTTGATGTAGTTGTGGTGGACAATATTTTCGGCGACATTCTCACCGATCTGGGCGCCATGCTCCAGGGCGGCCTCGGCATTGCCGCGTCGGGCAACATTCATCCGGGTAAGCTCGGAATGTTCGAGCCGATCCACGGCTCAGCCCCCAAGTACAAGGGGAAGAACGTGGCCAATCCCCTGGCGACGATCGCTGCCGTACAGATGATGCTCGACTATCTCGGGGAGAGTGAGGCGTCATCGAAGATCGAGGCGACCATCGCCCACCTGCTGCAGTCGAAGCGGATTCCCGATCTGTCGGCCAGGAGCGGTCTCAAGACGGACGAAATCGGCGATATGGTGGTCGAGGAATTTCGGTCCCGGGCGCGCGGCTGACACGCCTCCCGAGCCAGGCAGGCTGGGTGAACTGTGATTCAGGAACCGGCTACAACTCGGGATCGACTGTGATGTCGATCCGGGTACCCTGCTTCTTCGCCTCCTGAATCGCCCGGCGAACGTCGGTCGCAGCAGTCTGAGAGAGCTTCGCGAAGTTACTCTTCGGATCGGTGGCGATGACCTGATCCCAGTGCTCGAGCGCCTCGTCCAGCTTCCTGTTTCTTGCGAGTATGACAGCCAGGTTATAGCGGGCGATCGATAGCTTCGGATCGATCGCGAGCCCCTTCCGCAACCATCGCAACGCGTCTTCCTCGTGTCTGAGGCGCATGTGGGCCATGCCGATCCAGAAATTACCCTTGGCGTACCGGGGCTGCTCGGTCGTAATGATCTTGAATTCCTTGATGGCGTCTTCGTACAGCCCGAGACGGATCTGAAGGTTGCCGATATTGTCGTAGATCCTGGTCTGTCCCGGAAAAATATCCTTCAGTCGAAGCGATACGGCCAGCGAAGAATCATATCGTCCGAATGTGAAGTATCGCATGGACATGTGGAGGCCTTCGACGCAAGCCGCCATGTCTTTCGGATCAGCTTCATTCCTGCTTGCCATGGAGACCCGTCGCTGTGTGCGCTGGATATAACCGATCGCCTCCAGTTTCTTGCGCGTGTCGAAGTCAATCGCGTCGGGCAGCCCCTCTTCTTCAGGCATGAAAGGCTGAAGCAGTTCACGCATCTCCGTGGCCATGTCGGGGTAGCGACCGGCAATATTCTGAGTTTCTCCCGGATCCTCCTCAATGTTGTAAAGCTCAGGTGTGGGCGCTTCGATATACTTCCAGCCGTTATGGCGGATTCCGAACAGTTTGACGCAGAGATTGTGGGTTGGTGAGTAGGATTCAACGTATTGAGGCTGTTCCCCATCGGACTTTCCCAGAAGGACCGGGATCAGGCTCCGGCCCTGCACTTCAGACTCGCTCTTCAGGCCGATCGTATGGACAAGCGTGGGGAGGACGTCGACACTTCTGACACTCTCCGTGACCAGGGCCGGCCAGATTTCCGGAACAGCTCCGCCGCCGAATATGAAAGGCACGTGAGTCGTTGCATCATAAATAAACTGATCGTGATACCACTCTTTGTGCTCGCCAAGACCTTCACCGTGATCCGCAGTGAATACGATCAAAGTGTTGTCGTAGAGACCGGCGTCCTCGAGCAGCCGGCGAAGTAGTCCGATGTGGTGATCCAGATAGGTGATCTCACCATCGTACAGTGAATCGGGATAGGTCCGATCGTCATAGAGGAGCGAGAAAGGAGGGGGCGGATCATAAACGCCATGGGGATCGAAATAGTGGAGCCAGAGAAAGAAGGGGGAATCGTCCTTCTTCTCCAGCCACTCTGCGGTGAGCTTTGTGATGTCCTCCGCTCTTCGCTGCTCGGACTCGAAGCGCAGGTTCTGTGATTTAGGACCTGTAATCAGTCGCTTGTCATAGAGATCATATTCGCGCGGGATCTTGTCATCGTAGTGATCGAATCCCTGGTCGATCCCGTAACGACCGTTCAACTGGAACGAGGAGACTATGGCCGCGGTCTGGTAGCCGGCGTCACTCAGATACTCGGCAATCGTCGCATGCTCGTCCGCCAGGGTGTATGCGCCGTTGTCGTGGACGCCGTGATGGGAAGGAAACAAGCCCGTCAGAAACGTTGTGTGGCTCGGAAGGGTTAGGGGTACGGATGAGAATCCGCTGGAGAAAAGGACACCTTCGCGTGCCAGTCGATCGATGTGGGGCGTCTTGATCCTCGGATAACCGTAACAACCGAGATGATCAGCGCGCAGGGTATCGATGGTGATCAGGATCAGATTGACTCCGGGAAGAACCGGCTTGCCTGCACACCCCCCGAGCGCAAGGAGCAGAAAAAGGGCGATTCCGGTCCGAGTCATCCCACATGCACCTGAAAAAGTGCCGAAAGTGGTAATTGATCGCCTCAAATGCTCCAATTTCGTGAGCAAATGTAACACCTCGTTTCAGTAGTTGCTGGGGAGCGGCCTCGATGAGATGTTTTTAGATAACACCATAAGCCGTTGGATAAAAAGGAATTACGAATATAAAAAAACTCTGGACAGGGCGCGCTCCTTCTATATAATAGTGCCCGTGGGACGAAGTGGGCGTTTTGGGGACGGTTTTCCCGCTTCGTTTGGTTTTCTCAGGCCCCCGGTGCCCGAGTGGTCGGGATGCCGGTAAGACACCGTTTTCGATTCACCATGCATCCTTCCAGCAGTATACGAGCCCTTTCGATCCGTGACAACCGAAGCCGCTTGTCACGGCGGAAAGGCTGGAGACGACCATGGCGCGATTCGTCGGTCAACACCACTGTACGATGGACGATCGGTATCGGATCAAGGTGCCCCCCGTCCTTCGTGACCTGATCGCCCCGAATTGGGAAGCTAAAAAGGCCGGCAAAGCCAATTCCAAGACGAAAGAAAAGAAGCAGTCAGAGTTCATCATCACTCGCGGCCTCGAGTACAGCCTCATCGTGTATCCACTCCCGATCTGGGAAGCATTCGAACAACATACGATGGATCTCGATTGGACAGATGACGACAATCGCTACTATCTCCGGGTCGTGTACGCGACTGCTACCGAAGAGTTCCTCGATCGAAGCGGGCGTCTCCTCCTGAAATCCCAGCATCGTGAGTGGGGGCGTCTTGACAAGGAGGTCAAGATTATCGGCGGCGGTCAGACACACATCGAGATCTTCCAGCCCGATATCTATGAATCCTATCTTGCGGGCAATTTCAAGTACGAGAACGAACAGGACAAGCGCTACGCCGATGCGGCAAAGAAGGTCCACGAGACCATTCGAAAGATGAAACTGGATGACCGTCGATGATATGCCCGGCCATGGAAACGACCACAAATCGGTCATGCGCAGAGAGACAGTTGATGTCTTTCGGGAATTCCCCGGCGGCATCTTCCTCGATGGCACTGTTGGTGCCGCAGGCCATGCCGAATCGATACTCGATGCAATCGATTCGATCAGGCGGTTCTACGGCATCGATCAGGACGAAGAAGCCCTTGCGATCGCGTTGGAGAGATTGCGGCGATTCGGCGATCGGGTCGAACTCATCCACGGAAACTTTCGCTCTCTCGACAAACTGCTGCCGGCGGGTTCTGGCGGCCGGGTGGGGGGGATCCTGCTCGATCTCGGCGTTTCCAGCATGCAACTGGACCGCGTGGAAAGAGGATTCTCTTTCCGCAACGACGCGCCGATCGACATGCGGATGAACCGGACGAGTGGAAAGAGTGCTTACGAAGTCATAAACGAATACACCGAGGAGGAGCTGGTTCGAGTGTTGCGTGAATGGGGAGAAGTGAGGAGCCCGAAGGCAATCGCCAGGGCTATTGTGCGAGAAAGAGGTGTGGAACCGATCCGGGATACGGGTCGGTTTTCTCGTACCGTCTCACGCCGGATTCCGGAACGGACGCGGACCAAGGAACTCGCGCGGATCTATCAAGCTGTGCGGATCGAAGTGAACGACGAACTCGGTTCACTCCGCGAAGGTCTCGAGAGGTCCGTCGAGTTTCTTTCTCCTCGGGGAATTCTCGCGGTTCTGTCTTATCACTCGCTCGAGGATCGCCTCGTGAAGACCAGATTCCGGGAGTGGGCGAAAGGATGTATCTGTCCTCCGGATATGCCTGTTTGTGGTTGTGGAATATTACCGTCGGTCTCCCTCCCGTTCCGGAAGGCGAAGATGCCGACGCAGGATGAGATCGATCGGAACGGCAGGGCCCGGAGCGCGAGGCTCCGGGTGGCCATTCGCCTCGAAGGGGAAAGGGATCCCTCATGAAATGGTCTGGGAAGAGACCGAGGTCACCAGTCAGACGGAACGGTTCAGCGTGGTTGCAAATCCCGTTACTCGGCGCCGTCCTTGTGCTGCTCGTCGGGTGCGTGACACAGCGTTTCTGTGTCGATCAACTTCATGTCGAGAATCGCGATCTTGCGGATCGTCTCGACGAGCTCCGCGGGGAGGAACGGCGCTGGGATCAGAAAGTGGAGAGTCTTTCGGGCAGGCAAAGAATCGAATCCATCGCATCTGAAAGATTCGGTTTGATCGCAGCTGATGGGACGTCTCAGATCCATGTGGCCGCATGGACGGCGAGAGAAGAACGGGGCGTCGGTAACGGATCGATCGTCGCCAGTCTCTTTCTGTCCGCAGGCCGAGGCATCAGTCAAGTCCTCAAGACTGACGGGAGGGTGCGGCGAGAGTGATCAATCAGGACCAAAAGGTTCGAACCTGGTTAGTTGTGGGTGGTGGTTGTGCAGTCTGGTTGTTTCTCTTGATCGGCCTCGTACGAATTCAGATTCTAGAACATGAATTTTATCGTTCCCGGGCGGAGCGCCAGCACACTACGTCTGTGGATGTGCCTTGCAGCCGAGGAGGGATCTTCGATAGGAATGGTGAACTTCTGGTCGGGTCACTCCGCTCGCCGTCGATCATCGCAAACCCTAAACAGATCAAACAGCCGTCAGCAGTAAGTCGAAAACTGGCGCCTATTCTCAACATACCCGAGGCGTCGCTTCGGGCGAGTCTATCGGGTAATCGCGATTTTGTCTGGTTGAAGCGTCGGGTGGATCCCGCAATCTGGTCAATGATATCCGATGCCGATCTACCCGGCATCTATTGCCTGCTCGAGATGGATCGCGTTCGGCCCCACGGAGCGCTCGCCGCCCAGGTGGTGGGGATGACTGACGTGGATAATGTCGGAATCGAAGGAATCGAGAAGGAGTTCGAGTCCGACCTCTGTGGGGTTCCCGGGTGGCAGGTCTTGCAGCGCGTTCCATCCCAGGCAAGTCGGCCCTCGTCCAATCTGCCCACCATGTCCCCGGTCGATGGAAATGATGTCGTTCTCACTCTGGATGTCCGCATGCAGAGCGCTGCGGAGGTGGAGCTGCGCGAAACGGTATTGGAGAGCAATTCCGCGTGGGGAATGGCGCTCGTCATGGATCCACGTACGGGTGAAATTCTCGCGATGACGAGTTTTTCCCGGGAGCAGGGTGATGGTTTCAGTGCCGGAATGAATCGTTGTGTGGCCGCTCAATTCGAGCCCGGATCAACATTCAAGTTGATCACATTTGCGGCGGCGATCGAGATGGGGATCATCAAACCTGAAGATCTCTACTATGCCTGGAACGGCAGGAAGGATTTCGGGGGCTACACGATTCGCGACCATCATGAGTACGACACGCTCACAGTGCGAGAGGCATTCGAATTTTCATCAAATATCGTGACCGCCCAGATCGCGGAGGCGCTCGGCGCGCGCAATCTCTATTCCTATTCACGAGCGTTCGGCGTTGCCGGGCTGACCGGTATCAATCTACCGGGAGAAGTAAGAGGGAAGCTGAGGCGTCCGTCCGAGTGGAGTGGCCGATCTCTTACGACGCTGTCGATCGGTCATGAGGTAGCTGTCAACCTCGTTCAGCTCGTCTTCGCTTTCGGCGCGATCGCCAATGACGGCATCCTGATGGAGCCCAGAATCGTGAAGGAAGTCCGTAGCCGGAATGGCGATGTGGTGCGTGATTATCCTCCTCGCCGAGTGAGAAGGGTCGTCTCTGTAGAGACGGCGGAGATGATGCGTGAGTTCATGGCGGGTGTGGTGGAGCGGGGGACGGGGAAAGCCGCAGCGCTCCCCGGCTGGCGAGCCGGCGGCAAGAGCGGCACAGCCCAGCTCGTCCTTGAAGACGGCTCGTATGCACAGTCTCGATTTACGGCATCCTTCATCGGATTCGCGCCGGTTCGGAACCCGAAAGTCGTCGTTGCTGTAGTACTTGTAGATCCTTCCGGTGCACGACATTCAGGCGGGCAGTTGGCGGGGCCTGTGTTTCGTAATATTCTGACCCGCGCCGCCTGCTCCGATCTCTCCGACAGTTTTGGTTTCGACCTACAAAAGCGAGCGGTAGCGTCCTGGCTCGAGCTGGTTGATGCGACCGACGAAGCGCCGTTTGAAGCGGTATGTGCGGAGGCTGTGCCAAGGCCGGCGCGGATGCCCGATGTATCGGGCATGCCTGTACGTGAAGCCAAGCAGATCCTTCTTCAGTACGGCGCCGCAGTGCGATGTGAAGGAGCGGGCCGAGTGAAATCTCAGACGCCACCCGCCGGATCCCCATTTTCGGCTGCGGACATTAGTCTCCTTACGGGAAGCGACGGATGATGGTGCAGGATCGAAAGGGAATCGCCTTGAGCGACTTGTCGGAGGCTGTCCGTCCGGTCGAAGTCAAAGGCGATCTGCAGGGAAGAGTGGGTGATGTGACGTGTGACTCGAGGGAGGTGGTGAACGGAACCGTGTTCGTTGCCCTGTCCGGCACACGGGAAGACGGCCACCGATTCGTTGGTGATGCGGCGAAACGGGGCGCCGCTGCCGCGATCGTTGAACATGCCGTTAAAGGGGTGGGGAGCCTCCCGCTCATTCGAGTCGAGGATTCCATGAAGGCGCTCGGCATAGCTTCAGCGGAAGTCCACCGCCACCCGACCAGGGAAGTTCCCGTCCTTGCCGAAACCGGCACGAACGGCAAGACCACGGTCAATCACATGGTCGATTGGGTACTCGAATCACTGGGCCGCTCTTGTGGAATCATCGGCACGATATCCTATCGATGGAAAGAAAAATCCCTGGAAGCAAATAACACGACACCGGGAGCGGATACCATTCAGAGAATCTGTCGATCCATGGTCGATGACGGAGTAGACGTGATCGGGCTCGAGCTATCCTCCCATGGAATCGATCGGAGGCGCCTCTCCGGATCTTCCCTTCATGCGCTCGCACTGACGAATGTGGCCCGGGATCATCTGGACTATCACGGAGACTGGGAGAGTTACCGTGCCGTCAAGGAACGATTGTTCTTCCAGGAGAATCTCGATGCGGATGGTTTGGATCTGAAGCACGCGGTCCTGAATATCGATGATTCAGTCGGCAAGGATCTGGCGTGTCGAACTCCGCTCCCACGAACGACATTCGGCTTTGAAGAAGGTGCTGATTTACAGGGAACGCTCATGCGGTCCGACGCGGCCGGTTTGCATATTCATTTCGAACATGCCGGGGAGGAAGCGGAAGTCGCGCTCCCCCTGGTCGGTACGTTTAACGGCTCGAACGCCCTTGCCGCGACCGGTCTTCTTCTCACGCTGGAACTGGAGCTCCCCGAAATTGCGGCAGCGCTTGCTGATCTCCCCCCCGTGCCGGGGAGGATGGAGCGAATTGAGAGGGGGCAATCCTTCACCGTGTTCGTCGATTTCGCCCATACTCCCGACGGCCTCGAACATGTTCTACGGTCGATCCGGTCTGTGGTGCCTGGAAGGGTGATTACGCTATTCGGTTGCGGAGGAGATCGGGACAAAGGGAAACGAGCCGAAATGGCTCGTGTGGTAGGCAGAGGATCGGATCTGGCGATTCTGACAGACGACAATCCGAGGACGGAGGATCCCGCATCGATTCGTGCAGACGCGGTGAAAGGGCTGGACGAGACGGGCTGTGACTACGAAGTGATTGGTGACAGAGCGATGGCGATCGAGCGTGCGATTCGGGCGGCCCGTCCCGGCGACGCGGTCATCCTCGCGGGTAAAGGTCACGAGAGCTTTCAAATTGTCGGGGAGGAGAAGATCCCTTTTCTCGATCGTGAAGTGGCGGAGGGTGTGTTGGATCGCCTGGGGGATGGGGAGAGATGAGCGGGTACACACTGGAGCAGATCGCCGGGATCATCGGAGGCACGCCGGCTGCAACCGATTCTTCCGGGCAGATAGCAGGCGGTCCGGTCGCGTCGATCGATACACGCACACTCGAGCCGGGCGCGATATTCTTCGCGCTTCCCGGCGAGCGCACCGACGGCCATCGATTCCTTACTCAGGCGTTTGACCGTGGTGCGTCGATCGCAGTGGTAGCCGGGGAGAGTTTAAAGAAAATTGATGAATCCGTTCCCCGGGATCGGATTGTCATCACCAGGGATCCCGGAGAGGCGCTTCGAGCGCTTGCCACACATCACCGGAACCAATTCGACCCATTTGTCGTCATAATTACGGGATCGAACGGAAAGACGACGACGAAAGAACTGGTCGCTGCCATCGCGAGGGAAGCAGTGACATGTCTGGCATCTCCTGGAAATCTTAACAATCTTCTTGGGGTCCCTCTTACTCTGCTTCGGATGAACGATTCCCATGAATGGCTCATTCTCGAACTCGGTATCAGTGAGCCGGGCGAGATGAAGACTCTTGGACGAATGGTCCGTCCCCACGCGGCGATCATAACGAATGCCAATACCGCTCATGGGGAGGGACTCGGTACGATCGAGCAGATCGCCCGCGAAAAACTGGAGATCGCAAGCCACCTGCAGGGAGATCGTCTCCTGCTCGTAAACGGTGATGATCGTCACCTTCTTGAAGAAGTTCGTCGGCGCCATCTGATTTGCAGGACCTTCGGACTCTCGTCTGCGAACGATTACCAGCCGGAGGCGATCGAACCGTGGAGAAGGGAAGGCCTCCGCGTCATGTTCACCGGGGGCCGCGCCTACGCAGTTCCCCTCTACGGTGTTCATCAGTCGCGGAATCTGCTTGCCGCGCTTGCGCTGGCTGAAGAGAGAGGGCTGTCCGAAGCGGTGGTTTCGGCGGGCCTTGATCGGTTTTCGCCCCCACCGGGGCGTTTCCAACCTCTCCAGGAAGGAGGGGTCTGGATTGTCGACGACACTTACAATGCGAATCCTGCTTCCGCGATCGGCGCCGTTCAATTCTTAAAAAACTGGGAGGTGGGGCGTCGGCGAGCCCTCTTCCTCGGCGACATGCTCGAACTCGGCGCGGACGAGGTTGAGGGACACCGTCGTGTGGGCGCCGAGATTGCCGAGCAGAATCTCAGTCGGGTTTTCCTATGGGGCGACCTTGTGAAGCATGTGGCCGAGGGTGCGATTGACGCCGGATACGATCCCGAACGGATCAGTCTGGCTACGGGCAAGCGTCTCGCTTTTTCCGAAGAGGTCTCCCACTGGCTCGAGCCGGAAGATGTTCTGGTCATCAAAGGATCAAGAGGCATGTGCATGGAACTATTTGTACAGTCGATCCGCGCTTCACTGACAGAAGCACCCACAGCGGGAGGCAAGTAGTGCTTTATCATCTCCTCTACCCGCTGAGCGATACATATTCGGTATTGAATGTCTTCAAGTACATCACATTTCGAAGCGCCTATGCCGCCATAACCGCATTGATACTCTGCTTCGCTTTCGGCCCGGTAGTGATTCGGTGGCTTGCGCGGATTCAACTGACTGAAGTCGGAAGTGAATGGACACCCGAATCCCATCGCCAGAAAAGAGGAACTCCCACAATGGGAGGTCTCCTTATCCTATTCGCCATCATTATTCCCACTCTCCTCTGGGCGGATCTTACAAGCCGCTACGTACAGATCATGCTCGGATGCACGGTCTGGCTGGGTGGTCTGGGGCTTCTTGATGACTATCTGAAGGTCGTCCGGAAGTACCCGAAAGGACTAGTGGGGCGCTACAAGCTGACCGGCCAGATCGCTCTCGGAGTCTTCCTCGGCTGGATACTGATGATGAATCCGCCGGCGGCGGAATGGGCAACGAAAACAACCGTACCGTTTCTAAAGGACACGATAATCGATTTTCGATTTCTCTACATACCGTTTATTGTTTTCGTCCTTACCGCGTTTTCGAATGCCGTTAATCTGACGGACGGTCTGGACGGGCTGGCGATCGGCCTCGTGGCGCTCTCAGGTGCCGCGCTTGCCGTGATGGCGTATGTGACAGGCCATGCGACGTTCAGTACCTATCTCAATATTCCTCACTTGCTGGGAGCGGGAGAGTTGACCGTGTTTCTTTCCGCCCTTGTCGGTGCCGCGCTCGGATTTTTGTGGTTCAACACACACCCCGCGGAAATCTTCATGGGTGACACCGGTTCTCTTGCTCTAGGCGGAATTCTTGGTGCGGTCGCGATCCTCATCAAGATGGAGTTCCTGCTCGCGCTCGTCGGTGGAGTATTCGTCATCGAAGTCCTATCGGTCGTCCTGCAGGTGGCATCGTATCGGCTACGGGGCAAGCGGATCTTTCGGATGGCACCGATCCACCATCATTTCGAATTGAAGAACTGGCCTGAAGAAAAAGTGGTCATTCGATTCTGGATCGTCGGGATTCTTCTGGCGCTCCTCTCCTTAAGCACGTTGAAGCTGAGATGACGAACTGGAAGACAAATCACTTTTTCGTTCTCGGTCTTGGACTGAGCGGCCGGGCGGCTGTCGACCTCATACTCCGCCTTGGGGGAGAACCGTCGGCATACGATCACTTCGAGCCTGCCGGTGATCTGGCGAAGACGATCGAGAGTTGGCGTGAGGAAGGGGCGCACATTCACTTCGGACAACCGGACACTTCACTGCTTGATGGCGTGGACACGCTCGTTGTGAGTCCGGGAATCGCTCCATCCCATGTTCTGTTTCAGGAGGCGGCCGGTCGGGGCATTGAGACGATTTCGGAAATCGAACTTGCATACCGGGTCTGCGCTTGCCCGCTGATTGCGGTTACAGGCACGAACGGAAAGTCTACGACCACGGAGTTGATCGGGGAGATGTTCCGTAAAGAAGGACGAAAAGTGGCGGTGGCCGGCAATATCGGCAGGCCTCTGAGCGATGCGGTGGGCCCGTTCCGCGACTACGATCTGATCATTGTGGAAGTGTCCAGTTTCCAGCTCGAGACAATCGTCCGATTCCACCCGCACGTGGCGATTCTATTGAACGTTACTGAGGATCATCTGGACAGGCATGGATGCATGAAGGAATACATTCGGCTCAAAACACGCGTTTTTGAAAATCAGACCGAAGATGATTATGCGGTTCTGAACTACGATGATCCGGTCTGTCGCACAATCGGCAGCGAGATTTCGTCGAGGCCGATCTGGATCAGCCAGCAGGGGGGAGGCCGATTCGACGGAGTGACGATCCGCTTCGGGGAGATTCACAGCCGGATTCACGGCGAAGAGCTGGTCGGCCTCGAGAGGGATATTACCATTCCAGGCCCCCACAATCGTATGAATGCGCTTGCCGCCGTGGCGGCTTCTCGGATCCTTGATGTCCCTGGGAGCGTGATCCGCTCTACCCTTCAGGACTTTCACGGCCTTGAGCACCGTCTCGAAAAGGTGAGACTTTTCAGGGGCATCACTTTTATCAACGACTCAAAAGCGACCAATGTTGAATCGGTATATTGTGCGCTTCAAAGTTTTGATTCACCTCTGGTTTGGATTGCCGGAGGGAGACCGAAGAAGCCTCAGTTCGAGAAACTCCGCGATCTCGTGGCGATCCATGTTCGTGCGATGGTCTTGATTGGGGAATCAAAACGTTTGATGGAGGAAGTGTTTTCTGACTTCCCCGAGAGGTACTACGCCAACTCGATGGAGCAAGCTGTTCTTCTCGCCTATCGCCTGGCGCGCAAAGGAGACTCCGTTCTTCTCTCGCCAGGCTGTACCAGCTTCGATATGTTCGCCGATTTTGAAGAACGGGGACAAGTGTTCAAACAGTTCGTAAGCGAGCTGGAAGAGAGAGAAAAACATGACTAGCCCACGAGCTGCAGGCCGATTTACCGGCGAAACGAACGGTCCGGACGGACTGCTCCGACTGGCCGTATTTACTCTCGTACTTGTCGGCATTGTCACTGTGTACAGTGCAAGCGCTTTCCGTGCCTCTGATCGTACCGGGGACTTTACATTCTTCCTGGAGCGCCACGCCCTTCGCGTTCTGATTGCGTTCGGGGCATTCTCCATTGCTTACCTGTTTGACTATCACCACCTGATCCGGCTCGCCCGGGTCCTGGTTCTCGCAACAATTGTCAGCCTTGTCTGGGTGCTTGTCGATGGCTGGAATGACCCGGTGAGAGGGTCGATTCGCTGGATCCGGCTGGGGCCGCTATCGTTCCAGCCGAGTGAGGTGGCGAAACTTGTCATGGTGATCTATCTGACTGATTTCCTGTCTCGTAAGTCAAAACTTCAAGGAAATCTGAAACGAGGTGTGATTCCCTGCGCCATTGTTCTTGCGCTGATGGTCGGACTCGTCGCACTGGAGAAGAATCTGTCCGGCGTCATTCACCTTGCCGTCCTGTCGTCGATCCTCCTGTTTCTCGGAGGAGTGCGGATCAGGCATATGGCTCTTCTCGGTGTGATCCTGGGTGGCGTCATGGCCGTTTCGCTCCTGACGAGTCCCTATCAGATCGAGCGAATCATGACATTCTTCAATAATGAACCTGACCCACTGGGGAAAAACTATCAGGTAGAGCAGTCATTGATTGCTCTCGGATCGGGCGGTGTGACCGGTGTCGGGATCGGACAATCCCGACAGAAATACTATTTTCTGCCCGATTCCCATACTGACTTCGTTTTCAGCGTAATCGGTGAGGAAGGTGGATTTCTCGGGACCGGTTTCGTAATGGCGCTCTTCCTGATATTCGGATGGCGAGGGATGAGAATCTCGATGAAGGCGCAGGATTCCGAGGGGCGGCTGCTGGCCGCGGGAATCACGTTGTTGGTATTTCTCTATGCCATGTTGAATATCGCGGTTGTCACTCACGCGATACCGACCACAGGTGTACCGCTTCCCTTCGTCAGCTATGGGGGATCGTCCCTTCTGGTCGCGCTCTTCGGTTCGGGTGTATTGCTGAATATTTCCCGTCAATCCATGGATCGCCCGTATGCGACTGCCGCGCAGGCGGTAGGGCGCCTGAAGAAGAGGAGAAAATGAGAGTGGTGTTCGCAGGAGGGGGAACGGGGGGGCATATCTTTCCGGCGGTGGCCGTGATCGAGGCGCTCCGGAACCGCGTTCCGGAACTCGAACCACTGTTCATTCTGGGAAGCGGTGGACGGGGAGGCAAATTCCTGGATGAAAGCGGCGTGCGGTGGGAGACGGTTCCTGTGCGGGGGATGCCGCGACGGAATCCACTCGCCCTCATTCCGTTCGGAATCGGCGTACTGTTTGCGGTGATTCGCTCGTTGGCACTTCTCGTATCGCGCCGGCCGCGAGTGGTTGTCGCGATGGGAGGTTATGCGAGCACTCCCGTTGCCGCGGCAGCGGCGATCCTTCGGATCCCTGTGCTCGTGGCCGAGCAGAATATGATCCCGGGGATCGCGACGAAGTGGAACGCCAGGTTGGCTCGCCGCATCTTTCTCGCATTTGACGAAGCGCGGAGCCGGCTTCCTTCCGGTAAGTCTTATGTGGTCACGGGAAACCCGATCAGGGAGTCGATTCTTCATGGTGATCGCGAGCAGGCTCTTATCAGGTGGGAACTCGATCGCGACCGTCTGACGGTACTCATCGTCGGCGGCAGCCAGGGGGCCCGGTCGCTGAATAAGCTGATCCGGGAGATGATCGAGCGCTGGGAACGATCGAAAGAGGTGCAGTTCCTCTTTCAAACCGGGACGTCCGATTACGAATCTATCCGGGATTCCTGCAGCCGGATGGATGTTCTCGTTCGAACCGTGCCGTTTCTGGCCGACATGGGTGATGCGTACGGCGTGGCGGACCTCGTTGTCTGCCGCGCCGGCGCGACCACCCTGTCCGAGCTGACGGCTCTCGGCCTTCCGTCGATCCTGGTCCCGTTCCCCTGGTCGTCGGATGGACACCAGTCGCTGAACGCCGCCCACATGGCGAAGCGCGGGGCGGCGGTTCATATCGAGGAGTCGGACCTCAATCCGAATCTGCTTTTCGAAGCGATCAACGGTCTTCTGACCGATGAGAATAGACGGAACGAAATGGCACTTCGGTCGGCTGCACTCGGCCGGCCGGAGGCAGCCGAGACGATTGCGGATTCGATCCTCGCCGTCATGCGGAGGGGAAGGGAAAGGGAAGATCGTGAAGACGTTGCATCCCGTGCGGGAAGCGACCGGTCAGGTGGGTGAGAGCATGTTCGGACGTGTTCGCAAAATTCATCTGATCGGTATTGGCGGAACGGGCATGAGCGGGATCGCCGAGATTCTGCTGAATCTGGGGTTCGAAGTGACCGGGTCCGATCTCGATTCAACCGAGGTGACACAGCGTCTCGAGACACTCGGCGCGGTAATCGTGCGTGGTCACGGGTCGACACTTTCGGAGGAGGCCGATGTGGTTGTCGTCTCGACGGCGATCGATCGCTCCAATCCGGAGGTGCGTCTGGCCGGGTCGGCATCGGTGCCGATCATTCCGCGCGCCGAAATGCTGGCTGAGCTCATGCGTGTCAAACGGGGGATCGCGATCGGGGGTGCCCATGGAAAAACGACATCCACCTGGCTGGTCTCGCTTGTCCTCGCCGAGGCCGGACTCGATCCGACGGTCGTGGTCGGCGGGCGGCTGAAACAGATCGGTACGAACGCCCAGCTTGGCACCGGGGACCTCCTCGTTGCCGAAGCGGATGAGAGCGACGGCACGTTTCTGATGCTGACTCCTACGATCGCCGTTGTTACGAACATCGACCGGGAGCATCTCGACTTCTACGAAAACATCGATGCCATCGAAAAGGCGTTCCTGACTTTCATGAATCGCGTGCCGTTCTTCGGGGTATCGGTTGTCAATCTGGATGACCTGTCGATCCGTCGTCTTCTCCCACAGGTTACCCGGCGTGTAATGACTTTCGGTATCGACTCCGCCGCCGATGTTCGCGCCCTCGGTATCAAGCAAAGCGGCCGGGAGACTACTTTCAGCGTCCAGGCGGGCGGGGAGGACCTCGGGATGATCCGGCTCCTGGTGCCGGGCCGTCACAATGTATTGAACGCCCTCGCCGCAGTGGCCGTCGGTATCGAACTCGAAGTCCCATTTGATCGCATTGTCGCCGGTCTTGAGTCATTCAGCGGCATTCAGCGACGGATGGAATACAAAGGAGAGTATCGGGGCAAGATCTTTCTCGATGACTACGGTCACCATCCGACGGAGGTGCGCGCCACACTCGCCTCGCTCCGCGAGGCCTACCCGAATCGCCGACTTGTGGTGCTGTTCCAGCCCCATCGGTACTCACGAACCAAATTTCTACTGAAGGAGTTCGCTTCATCGTTCGACGATGCACATCGCCTTTATCTGCTCGATATTTATCCGGCGAGCGAAGAACCGATCGAAGGAGTTGACTCAGGTCTATTACGAAACGCAATCCTGGAATCAGGTGGGCTCGATGCGACTTGGTTTCCCGATCGGAGCGAAGCGCTGGATTCAATTACAAATGAACTTCTCCCGGGCGATCTCTTCCTGACGCTCGGCGCAGGTGATGTATGGCGCCTGGGCGAGGAGATCTTTCTGGAACTGACAACCAGACAGGGTAAGGGAGGCGGATACCCCGGGTGATGCTGATGACGGTCAGGCGAAAAGAAATCGAGCAACGACTGGGCGAGATCGTGCAAGGGCGAATCGCCCTTCATGAACCGGTCTCCGCTCATACGACACTCCGTGTCGGGGGGGCGGCAGACATCATGGTCTTTCCAGAAACTGAACCGGAGCTTCGCGGCGTTCTCCGGCTGCTCTCGAGGACCGATCTCCCCCGTTTCGTGCTGGGAGGGGGGGCGGATCTCATCGTTCGAGACGGCGGTTTTCGTGGGGTCTGTATCAAGCTCGCACGTAATTTCGCAGGCTCCCGGCTGATCGGAAAGGGGACGATCGAGGCGCGAGCGGGAGAATCCTTTCCATCGCTCCTTCGGACGGCACGGAGCGCCGAACTGTCTGGATTCGAGTTTCTGGCGACGGTGCCCGGAACGGTAGGTGGAGGGGTAGCGACGAACGTGGGTGCGTACAAGCAGTGCTTCGCCGATCGCCTTGAATCGATCGCCCTCCTCGACGAGGGAGGGCATGCGATGACGATCCCACGCGACCGGATTCGCGCCCACTATCGGTGGATCGAACTCCCCATAGGATCGGTCGTCACAAGTGCAGTCTTTCGTCTTGCAACTGCCTCACGAGGGAAGATCGAGGAAACACTGACCCGGTATGCGTCCTACCGGCGCCGGACGCAGCCCCTTCGCGAAGCGAGTGCAGGATGTATGTTCAAGAATCCTGATCCGGAGCATCAGGCGGGCCTCTTGATCGATCGTTCGGGGCTCAAAGGATTGCAGATCGGTGGGGCGGCCGTCTCCGAACTCCATGGCAATTTTCTTATTAATCGAGGTGGGGCGACTGCGGCGGATTTCCTGAATCTGATCGATGAGATCCGGTTGCGTGTGAAGGATCGCTTCGGATTCACTTTAGAAACAGAAGTGCGGATTGTGGGAGAGGAGCCACCGGCATGAGGTCGAGAAAACGGACTTCGCGGATCAGAAGAATCGCGACTCTTTTTCTCATTATGGTCGCTGTCAGTCTGACGGCCTATGGAGGGGAAAGGGCCCGCATCTGGGCTACATCCGAAGGCCGGTTTCCGATCGAGTCGATCCGCATCGACGGAAACGATCTCCTCACATCAAGTGAAATTCAAATACTTGCCGAAGTCGAACTCGGCGAAAATCTGTTTCTCTTCGATGGGGAGGCGGCCGAGGCACGTCTTGAATCTTATGAGTGGTTTCGCGAAGTGAAAGTGGCGAGGAGGCCCCCATCCGGTGTGGTGATCCGTGTGATAGAGCGCACGCCATGGTTGCTCGAACTTCGGGAAGAAGGACCCCGGTTCGTCGATCGATCCGGGATTCGAGTCGAAGCGCGGGGGAAGGAAGAGCGCCTCGACCTTCCTCTGCTGCACGATGATTCGGGTAGTGAAGGCGGGGCGGTGCCGGCTCTATCCGACGCATTCCCTCCGGAGGAGGGATGGATCGCAGCGTATGCCGCCCAGATCGATATCGACAAGGACGGCAATGTGATCATCGCCGATCTCAAGGGGACAAAGATTCTAATGGGAACCAGACCGTTCGGAGACAAGGCCAATCGTCTTCGGGCGGTTCTTAAACAGTGGCAGGCCGATGGACAGCGATTCGAGGAGATCGATCTCCGATACAAAGATCAGGCGGTCGCCCGGAAACCGATCACTACCGGTGGGAGATAGACTCATGGCGGGTAAAAAGCGGATCACGGGAATCGATATCGGGACGACCAAAGTGTGCACGGTAATTACCGAGGTGAGCGAGGGGAATACCCCGGAGATCGTCGGTGTCGGGATGAGCCGGTGCACGGGGGTGAAACGGGGTGCGGTCGTGGATGTAAAGAGGACAGTGGAGGCAGTCAGAAACTCGGTGGAAGAGGCGGAGAAAATGGCGGGGGTCAAAGTGCATGACGCCTACGTCGGTGTTTCGGGTAGCCATATTCAATGTGTCAGCAGTCCTGCTGTGATTGCGGTTTCCCGCTCACACGACGAAATCTGCAACTCCGATGTCGACCGTCTGATGGATCAAGCCAGGGCGGTTTCTATTCCGTCTGACAGGCGGACCATACATCTTCTCCCTCTCGAATTCGCAGTGGATGATCAGGAGGGTGTGATCGACCCGGTCGGAATGTCCGGGATGCGCCTCGAAGCTGATGTGCTCATCATTACCGCCGCCGAAACGTCCGCCCGCAATATCGAAAAATGTGTCGAGCAGGCGGGTGTGGAGGTCAACGAGCTGGTACTCGAGTCCTATGCAGGGAGCCAGATCGTTCTGGAATCGGATGAGCGTGACCTGGGGGTCGTGCTCGTGGATATCGGGGGAGGTACGACGGACGTCACCATCTTCGGAGGGGGTTGTATCCGTTATACCTCATCCGTCGGGCTCGGTGGAGACAACATCACGAGCGATATCGCTATCGGGCTCCGGACGCCTCTTTCCGATGCGGAAACACTCAAAGTTCATCACGGCTACGCGATCTCATCACTCGCTCCGACCAACACACAGATTGATGTGCCCGGAATCGGCGGACGGGCTGATCGCGAGATCTCACAGCAGGTACTTTGCTCGATCATCGAGTCCCGCGCGGCGGAGATTCTCGAGCTTGCCTATCAGGAAGCCAATCGAAGCGGACTTCTCGACATGCTGGGAGGAGGCGTGGTCATCACGGGGGGAACCGCCGATCTTCAGGGATTGCCGGAACTGACTGAAGCGGTATTTGAAATGCCGGTCAAAGTGGGCATTCCGCGAACCGTGGGGGGACTGACCGATTCGGTCAGAACGCCGCGATCGGTAACGGGAGTCGGTCTTGCACTCTATGGATGGGAAAGGGAGGGGACAAGTGTACTTCGCATGCGTTCGATGGCACGGGGAGGCGCGAAGATGCAGAAGATTGGTAACTGGTTCCGCAATGTTGTGGATTCATTTTAAAGATAGATTAACCGCAATGCAGGAGGTGAACCGTGTTTGAGTTCGTAACCGAACAGAGAAATTCCGCAAAGATCAAGGTGATCGGTGTGGGGGGGGCAGGCGGCAACGCCGTGAATCGCATGATCGAAGGGGGACTGACCGGTGTCGAGTTCATCACGATCAATACCGATAGCCAGGCACTGGAGCAGTCCCAGGCGCCGCACAGGATTCAGATCGGCGAGCGGTCGACTCAGGGGCTCGGGTCCGGCGGGATTCCGGACATCGGCCGTGAGGCGGTCCTGGAGAGTCGCGACCTGATTCTGGAGTCGCTCGAGGGCTCAAATATGGTATTCGTAACCGCCGGAATGGGTGGAGGTACCGGGACGGGTGCGGCGCCGGTCGTGGCGGAGTGCGCCCGCGAACTAGGCGCTCTAACTGTGGGGATCGTAACGCGGCCCTTCGAGTTCGAAGGACGTCAGCGAATGCGCCATAGCGACGAGGGGCTGGAAGAGTTGCGGGATATGGTCGACACGCTGATCGTCATCCCGAACCAACGCCTGCTATCAATTGTGGGCGATGATGTGTCGCTCCTTTCGGCGTTCACCTTGGCCGACGAAGTGCTCCTGCGAGCGACTCGCGGAATCTCTGAACTGATTACAGTGCCGGCACTGATCAATCTCGACTTCGCCGATGTCCGGACCGTCATGGCCGGAATGGGAGACGCGATCATGGGTACGGGTGAGGCGAGCGGGGAGAACAGGGCGATCGAGGCGACCAATCAGGCCATCTCCAGTCCCCTTCTGGAAGATGTCACGATGGCGGGTGCGCGGGGCGTCCTGATCAGCTTCAGTGGTGGCAAGGATCTCTCATTGCGCGAGGTGAGCGAGGCGGCGAGCCTGGTATGCGAGACTGCCGGCGAGGAAGCTCATATCATTTTCGGAGCTACGGTTTCCGATGAGCTGGAAGGTTCGATCCGGGTGACGGTCGTCGCTACCGGTGTCGGGACTCGCGGGGGACCGCAGAAAAAGAAACTGATTCCTGTCGAGAAACGTGTCCACGAAGTGTCAGATGAACTGGCACTGGATGATTTGAAGCGTCCGGCGTTTCGTCGCCGCGAGGGATTCTTCCCACGCTGGCGCCAGAACCCGAGCGTGAACGAGCGGCCGGCTCCGGCCGACGCGCGGAGCAGGGACGACCTGGACAGGCCGACCTTCCTTCGTGCACATGCCGACTGACCGACCCGGCCAATCGACCTAACCGGTCACCTGACCGAATGCACGTTCAACCGACCCACCTGGTCAGTCGCGGAGTACCCAGGGGAGAGCCCCGCCGGATGCGGATTCCGGCGGGGTTTCTTGTTCGGGCGTCGCCTGCGGAACGATGTCATTCGTCGCTGCCGTCTGACTGAAGGACTCGCAACCGGGGCCTGCAGGAGCCGGCTCCGGGGCTCCTGATCGTCGCCCCTCGCCTCACTCGCTCGGCCGGCCCGTAGATTCTTCGCACGAAAATGGGCAGGGTCTGATTAACCCTGCCCATTTTCAATGCTCCGTTTCTACGGGGCCGCCGGCCTCGTCTCGCTCATTCTCCTGCCGGCTCCGGTTGCGAGCCCTTCAGACGGACGGCGGTCGGTCCCTTCGAAAACGATTTGCACAAAAAAAGCGAGGAGTCCTGATCGGAACTCCCCGCATCTAAGCTTCAGCTATCTTTCGTCTACCGGAGTACGGTCATCTTGGCGGTCGACCGCTTCTCGCCGTTCACGACCAGACGGGCGAAGTAAATTCCGTCGGCCACTGCCCGGCCCTGCTCATCCCGTGAGTCCCAACCTATCGTGTGGTTCCCTCGGGTCATGGTGTGGTTCAGCAATGTACGAACACGCCGGCCGGCTAGATTGAAAAGCTCAATCTGAACTCTCGCCGGACCCTCGTCGATGAAGAATCGAAGGCTCGTTTCCGCCGCGAACGGGTTCGCACCTGCGTGGGCCAACTTCACGTCGCTGGTTGCCATCGGCGTCGTCGTCGGGTTGATCACGTCGGTCGGTGCCCCCAGGGGAGCTCCGATGGAGAGGACGTATTCCTGCAGATTATCTAGATCGGTTGTCGAAAGACCTGACGTGACACCGTGAAGATCGGTGGTGTTACCGAACTCGAAAATGTCCCGGATCATGGGGAACTGGCCGTTATGCATATAGGGGCTGCTGTCCCAAACCCCGATCAGAGTGGGCGTATCGTATCCGGCCATTCCGGTGGTATCCCAGATGGCAGATACCGTGTCCGCCGTACCGACGTCATGCAGGATGTACGGATTGTTGCTCAGATTGCTGTCAGTAAAGAACGGCGGAGCATGGCAATTGACGCAGCCCACAGTGGGGTCTTCGAAGATCGCCTTGCCTAGCTGGGCGTTCGCAGTTAATCCACCGCCGGCGGCTTGATACGGCGTATCGGGCCGGTGGAGTAAGCTGCTCATGAAGAGGGCCAGATCGTCGAGATCCTGACTCAGGCCGGCATTCGTCGGTCCCAGTTTGGGATTGGGCGCACCGACAATCAGACCGTTTCCGAACTGGAGATCCATGATGCCGAACTCATGGTCCTGATTCTCATCCATCGAAGCGGTCCAGTTCTGGGGGCCTGTGACGTTCAGGTGCCGTATGTCGGGAGTGGAGCGCTTGTGGGAACCGAGTGTGGTGAAATCCCAGGCTCTCGAATCGCTTGTACCAAACACATGACAGCTATGGCAGGAGTGCCGGTTCTGAGTTGAGAGGCTGTCCCGAGACCCGAAGAACATCTGCTTGCCATTCAAAAGGTTTGTCGAAAGGGGTTCAAAAGTGGTATTGGGCACCATAGCGACCATAGTGTCTACCAGGGAGTTGATCACTGAGATTTCTCTGGAGAGCCAGTTGAAAATATAGACGCGATCCAGGGTGGGGTGCGCCACTACACCGAGCGGCCCCTCACCGCAGCGCATGACACTGTCTTCGGTAGCGGCGTAAACATTGCCGCTCATGATGGTGATGTCGCCACTCGAAAGATTGGCGATGTACATTTTACCAGATTTGAAATCGATCGCCGTCGTTCCACTGACAGGTGTGTGGTCGGCGGTCAGAACGATCGTGGCCTGCGCCTCGGGGAAGCCCGATTGATCGTTAATAAGATCGACGGGCCGGATACCGGACTGCGTAATCTCATCGAATTCTATGCTCCCGCCGACAAGCCCGCCGTCGAGAGTGTTGATGTAAGTGCATGGTATGACGAGGACAGTATCGGCAGGTGCCGGCTGAATGATGATGCTCATCATCCCGCTTGGATAGCCGCCATGATCAAAGATATTGGCATCCTGATCGATTCGGATAACAGTCTCCTCCGACCAACCCCCTGAGCTGGAAAATTTCGTCATCGGGGCCGAGGAAGTTGTCTCTTCAAAGAGCAGGTGGGAGACATAAAACCGGGTGTTATCCGTGTACCAGGCGATGCCATGGGGCCGGCGATCGACGCTGAATGTGTCTGTTACGTTTCTGGTCGCTACATCGACGAGGAATACCTCGTCACTTCCGGAGGCTGTCACCGCGGCGAGCAACCCGTCCGGGCTGAAGCATATGCCGAACGTACCGAAACCGACTCCGGTGATCGTATCGATGACCGCTCTGCTCGGGCCATCTATGACAACTATGGCGTCGTCCCTCTTGCTGGTCACCCAGACCTGGCCGTTCGAAGGGTGGATATCCAGCGTCCAGGGATCGCGGAGTACGTTGATCTCGGTGATCAGTGTATTCTCGTTCACTCCCTGCGTCCCCGTGACGGAAACGGTATTGTGATCCGGATTCACATTCCAGATCTCCATCCCGTCCGGCGTGATCTTAATGGGACCCGAGTTCGTGGAGGCGAGGGCGGGAGCTGAGCAAAGCAGCATTCCCACGAAAAGAGATCCCATAAATCGGCGACGAAGATTTTTCGAAGGACTCATAAGTGTTTCCTCCAGGAACTCGAGCGCATCAGGAGGAGGATGCACATCGCTGTCCGGGCATAGTTAAAGCAATCAATTGCGATTATCGGGCCGGGGGGCAGGCCAGCGACAAAAACACTTCCTAGGAGGAAATGCCCCATCGCGGACCAGTATAATAGTGGGGTTTGGGAAAGTCCAGCGAAAAAACGGGCAAGTTCTCTAAATTCAAGAACCTACGTGGATTATTCCACAAACCAGATGATTGCGTACCAAAACGAACGAGAGAATTGAAAATTCCAATTTGATTGATTCTAATGGTTTGGAGATTTGTTTTTGAGTAATTCCTCGGGTAGTAAGTGGATCACTCCCTCCGCATTCGGAGAATAAAACAGGGCGCCCCACGTGGAGCGCCCTGCAATCTGTAATCAGGCTCGTAGATAAGCCCGACGAAATCTGGAACTAAGCTTTCTGGATCGCCCCTGAGCGGATACAGCGGGTGCAAACGTTCACACGTTTGACAACGCCGTTCTTGATGGCCCGGATCTTCTGCAGATTGGGGAGCCATCGGCGATTGGTGGTGTTGTTGGCGTGGCTCACATTGTGGCCGAACATGACCCCTTTTCCGCATACTTCACAACGACGTGACATAACAGAACTCCTCGACAAACGGCCCTGACAGGCCGGGATTCAGCGATTCCCGATCAGAATCACAAATAATAACGCGTCCCTGGCCGGGGTGCAAGAAATAAAATCGATCTCGCTTCCTACCCATCGGTCCCGGTCGACTCCACGGCACTTCGGATCTCCAGGTCATAGAGCCTCTTGTAGAGCCCTCCCTGCCGGAGAAGCTCCTGATGGGTCCCCATTTCACGGATTTCTCCATGATGAAGCACTACAATCCGATCCACATTCTGGATTGTTGATAGCCTGTGGGCGATCACGAGTGAGGTTCGCCCGACCAGGATCCGTTCGAGCGCTTCCTGAATCAGATGTTCAGTCTCGCTGTCGATGTTCGATGTCGCTTCGTCGAGTATGAAAATCTCCGGATTGAAGACGAGGGCCCGTGAGAAGGCCAGAAGTTGCTTCTCCCCGGTAGAGAGGCCTGAACCCCGTTCCTGGAGTTCGTGCTCGTATCCGTCACTGAAGCGCTCGATAAACGTATGGGCGTTCGCGATCCGAGCGGCCTCCTTCATCTCCTCCCGTGAAATCGTGTCATCGCCAAGCCGGATGTTCCGGTCCACCGAACCGCTGAACAGAAACACGTCCTGAAGGACCGTCCCCATTCGCCGCCGGAGATCGTGCGGGTCCATGTCGCGAAGATCGATGCCGTCCAGGCGGATCGCGCCCTTCTGCACATCGTAGAACCGACCGAGTAGATTCACCATCGTGGTCTTTCCCGAACCGGTCGCGCCGACGAGGGCGACACGCTCTCCCTTTTTGACCGTGAGCGAGATATCGCAAAGCACCCAGTCCTCATCCCTGTATGCAAAACTGACGTTGTCGAATTCGATCGCATTCTGGAATGGCTGAAAGGGCAGAGCCTTCTCCGGACCGACAATTCGGGGCTCAGTATCAAGAAGCGAGAAAATCCGTTCAGAAGATGCCATGGCCGATTGAAGCACATTGTACTTTTCGGAGAGATCGCGAATGGGACGGAAGAAGTGCGTGGCGTATTGCAGAAATGCCGCGAGAGCTCCGAACGTAAGTGTTTCGGAAAGGACCCCCCGACCGCCGTACCAGATAATGAGGGCTGTGGCGATCGCGCCGATCACTTCGATTACGGGAAAGAAGACGGCATAGTAGAAGACGGTCCGTAAGTGGGCGTCCCGGTGATCGCCGTTCAGGAAACTGAATCGATCGAAACTGCGGGCCTCCGCACCGAAGAGATGAATCACCGTCATGCCGGTGATGCTCTCCTGGAGAAACGCGTTCAACTTGGCCAGCCTGGTGCGAACATCCCTGTAGGAATCGCGCACCCGGCGTCTGAAAATACCGGTTGCGATGAAGATAACGGGGAGCACAGTAAAGACGACCAGAGCCAGCTTCACATCAAGCAGCATCATAGCCGCTACGATTCCGCCGAGCAGAAAGAGGTCGCCGAATATCTGAACCACGCCGGATGTAAACAGTTCGTTAAGAACCTCCACGTCGCCCGTGACACGCGTCATGAGACGGCCCACCGGATTTCGGTTGAAATAGGTGAGGGATAACTTCTGCAGATGGGAGAAGATCTCCATTCGAAGGTCGTACATCACCTTCTGCCCGACCAGAGTTGTGAGGATCATCTGGCCGTAACGCGTGACGAACTCGAGCATGAGCACACACAGATAGAACGCCGAGAATTTCAAAAGCATGCTCACCCGGAGTGAGGCATCGAGCGAGTCATTCGCTATGGACCGGTCTATCGCGAGCTTCAGGATGTACGGCCCCAGAATCGCCAGTCCGGACAGCACGAGAAGAAGTCCGATCGCGAGGATCACCCTGCCCCGATAGGGGCGCAGGTAGCGAAGGAGCCGCCGGAAGAGATCCCAGTCCAGTGACTTCTGAAGGACCTCCTCATCGGGAACTACGGGATCACCCCAGCTCATTCCAAATCCTCCAGTTCACGGATCAACTTTTGACGCTCATAGAGACGCGAGTAGAATCCGCCGTTCCGAATCAACTCCCTGTGTATCCCTCGCTCAGTGATACGCCCCTCTTCGAGGACAACGATCCGGTCTGCGTCCCGAACCGCGCTCAGACGGTGGGAGACGATGAGAGTCGTTCGTCCGCGGCGATACTCCCTGAGTCCCACCAGGATCGCTTCTTCGGTGTTCACGTCCACACTGGAGAGAGAATCGTCCAGAATCAGTATGCGCGGATTCCGTGCGAGCGCCCTGGCGATGGCGATTCTCTGTTTCTGCCCTCCAGACAACAGAACGCCTCTCTCGCCGACGACGGTGTCCCACCCTTCTGGGAACTTATCGAGATCCGGTGTCAGGCGGGAGAGCCGGCAGATCTCTTCGAGCTGCTCATCCGAGAGAGAGGGGTCGCCGAATCGAATATTTTCTTTGACTGTCATAGAAAAGAGAAACGTCTCCTGCGGTACGAACCCGATAGCCGATCGCAGATGGGAGAGAGAGAGGGACCGGAGGGGAACTCCATCGATCAGGATCTCTCCCCGGCTCACATCATAGAGTCGGGGAACGAGCCGGAGGAGAGTGCTCTTCCCGCTCCCGATCGCTCCGACAATAGCAACGGTTTCCCCTTCCCCGACGGTCAGGTCGATCTCTTCGAGAACCGGCTCGCCGTTGTAGGCGAACGAGACGTCGTCGAGTCGGAGCCCTCCCCGAATCGGCGGCGCTTCGGCGATCTCGGGCGCGGTAATGTCCGGCTCCTCATCGAGAATCTCGCTGATCCGTTTCATTGATGCCGCACCTCGCTCGATCAGATTGATCACCCATCCGATCGCGATGGCCGGCCAGGTCAACATGCCGAGATAACTTGTGAAAGCGACGAACCCGCCGAGGGTAAGGTTACCGCTCACAACGCGGAAACCCCCGAAACCCATCACGATCAACATGGCGATGCCTGTGAGGAGGCCCATGATCGGGAAGAAGAGGCCCCACAGCCTCACCATGCTCATGTTGCGTTCGATGAACTCCCGATTGAGAACGCGGAATCCCTCGATCTGTTCTTCTTCACGCACGAATGCCTTCACCACGCGGATGCCGGTGATGTTCTCCTGTACATGTGTCGTAATCGTTGCGTACTGCTCCTGGATGGCCTGAAAAAGATCGTGCAACCTGCTGCCGAGCATTTTCACACCGAGAGAGAGAAGCGGGAAAGGGAGAAGGGCGAGCAGAGTGAGTTGCCAGTCGAGTCGCAGCATGAGAGTGAGGCCGATCACGAGCGTGAAGAATGTATTCGCTACGTACATGATCGCGGGGCCGACGAACATGCGCACGGCATTCAGGTCGTTCGTCGCCCGTGCCATGATCTCACCCGTACGTGTGCGGTCGAAGTAGGCGACCGACAACGATCCCAGATGGCTGAAGAGGTCGTTCCGTAAATCGAATTCGATCTTTCGGGACGCGCCGATCATTACTTTCCGCATCATGAAACGGAAGACGCCCTGAATCAGGGCCAGAACGACAACGATAGAAGCATAGACCCAGAGCGGCCGGGTAAGGGCGCCGTCCCGGAGTTCATCGATTGCTCGCATCAGGATAAGGGGGGAGATGAGCGTAAAGACATTCGTCAGGAAGACATGGACGATGCCGATTGCGAAGCTGCCCTTGTATCGGGCCAGATACGGACGGAGGCGTAGAAGTTCTCTCATGGCGTGATACAGATTTTCAGCGCTTGCCTCTTCTCCATTTTTTCGAAAGCGTCGGCGAGACGATCGAGGGGGAGTCGATCTGTAATCAAGATCTTCTCGTCGAGTTCGCCGCGCAATAGAAGGTCGTAAGCCATGGCCACGTACCGAGGAGTATGGTGAAAGACCGACATGATCCTCTTCTCTTCATAGTGAAGCTTGTGTGTGTCGATCCGAACTTCGGTTCCCTTTTCGCAGCCGCCGAACAGATTGATGACCCCTCCTCGTCTCGTAATATTCACGGCACGTTCCCAGATCTCCGGTAACCCCACAGCTTCGATGACCACGTCGACGCCGCGGCCGTCGCTCAGATCGCGCACCGCCTGCTCGGGATCCTCTTCGTCTACGTTCAGCACATGATCGGCGCCGAGCTGCGTTGCCGCCTCCAGTTTCCAGGGCGAACGGCCGAGTACGATAACCTCGGCTCCCGTCAGTTTGATCAGCCGGGTGAACATGAGGCCGATCGGACCCGCGCCGATCACAGCCACCCGGTTGTCCATCTCGATACCGGTTCGCTCCACGCCGTGCACGACACATGCGAGTGGTTCGAGAAGAGCCATGCGCTCAGGCGGGACGTCCCCCGGAATGCGATAGAGGTTTTGTTTCACGATCGATTGCGGTACACAGATGTACTCCGAATACGCCCCGTTCAAGAACTGTAGATTATCGCACAGGTTATGTTTGTCCAGCCGGCAGAAGTAGCACTCGTTACATGGTGCGGAGTTAGCCACGACGACAAGCATGTCGATCTCGAGCCCTTGCACTCCCTCGCCGATTTCGGCGATCGTTCCGCAGAACTCGTGCCCGAAAGGGGAGGGGAGTGAGGGGATCATCTTATGGCTCCCCCTGATGTAAGTCTTGAGGTCGGTGGCGCAGGTGAGAGCCTTGACGATCTTGACAACCACCTCTCCGGGGCCGGCGACGGGGACGCGCACAGATTCAAGTCTCAGATCACGTGCGCCGTAAAAGAGAGCGGACTGCATGGTATTCATGGGAGCGTTCCTTTACCGTTCAGGAGGTCGGTTCGAGTATGACTTTCAGTGCCCGGCCTCGCCGAATCGCTTCAATTCCTTCTTCGATTCGAGTGAGTGGAAGCCTGTGGGTGATCAACTCCTTCACGGGGATCGAACCCCGGCGAATCAATCGAAATGCTTCGCCCAGGTCTTCAGGTGATGACGAATAGGTCGAAAACAACCTTATTTCCTTCTTATAAATCGCGTTAATGTCGATCGGGATTTCCTTCCCCTCATCGACGCCGGAAAAGAGATGGAGTTTTCCCCCCCGCCGAATGAGGGAGAGTGCGAGCGGGAGTGTGGAGCCCGCCCCAGCGCAGAGAATCACCTGGTCAGCTCCCCGGTTTTTCGTTGCCCCATCGACGGCTCGCTTCAAAGGAGCGGCCGCGCGGGGTAGCGCCGTTGCACCGAAGAGCTGCGCTGCCAGGCGGGATCGGGAGAGGATCTTGTCCAGGGCGAGAACGGTGACCCCTTTTCGCCGGAGGAGTGCCGTGATCATGAGGCCGACCGGGCCGAGTCCGATTACGACGACGACATCCCCTCGACTCACCTCGGCCCGTCTTGCCGCCCGGACACAGCAGCCGAGAGGTTCAGTCATACTCGCCTCTTCGTCGGACAGCTTGTGGGGCAGCAGGAAGGAGACATGCCTGATGTGTCGGGGGCTGAGCGCCAGATATTCCGCCCACCCACCCGGATCGAGATCGGTCGAACGAAAGAGTTCGCATTGCGATTCGTTTCCTCGGCGACAGTAGATGCACCGGCCACACGGGATGTGATGGGCGGCCGTAATACGATCGCCCGGGCGAAATCCCTCGGTTCCGGATCCGATCTCCTCCACGATGCCGGCCACTTCATGGCCGAGAACGGTCCCGTCAGGGGCGTGGCCGAGTTTGGCAAGGTCGGATCCGCAGATCCCGACTGCGGTTACCCGCATGACGAGTCCCCCCTTCGGGGGGCGGGGATCAGCCACCTCCCGAATGAAGACCCGCCCCTTTTTGTTGACGACGGCCGCTTTCACTGCTTTCCTCCACTCACTATGAATCGAAACGCGTTAACCATACCACTCTTTGAGCGATTCCTGAACCGGTCAGCCCGGATCGACCCGGCTCCCCGGGTCCGCCAGCGCGCCCCCTTCGGGGTTGTCCTGATTCTCTCCTTTTTATTTCCGGTGGCGGCCCCGGCCGATCTTCCTGCCGAGCTCCTTGTGGGGCCGGTTTCTCGATTCGGCCCCTACCCATGGGCGGGAGACGCCGCCGCCACGGCCGTCTACTCCTCACCCGGAGAACTCGGTCTCGCCGTCAGCCCCGAAATCCTCTTCGGCCGGTTCTCGACCGATGGCCTGTTTGACGAGGATGACGTCCTGTTCATTCGATCCAGGAGATTCGGCTTCGGCGTGGAATCGATGTCCATCGAACCGGATAGAAAAATGAAGCGCTACGTCGCTTCTCTCGCCTCACCGGTAGGGAACACGAGTGCCCTCGGCGTATCCTACAGTCTGTTTACTTCGGATGACCCTGACTTGGACGACCTCACTTCGCTCGATATCAGCCTCGCGTTCCGGCCCGCCGGGAAACTGCTCGCCGTCTTCGCCGCACGGAATATCAACGAAACAGAACTGGGGGACCGCAAAGTAGAGAGATACTACGAAGGGGGGCTCCGTTCAAACCACTTCCGTAAGCGCCTCGGTCTTTTTGTTCAGGCAAGGATCGAGGCAGGTGACAAGCTACGTGACGGTGACTACGTCGGGGGCGTCGAGTACCGCGCTCTCTCCTGGCTTCTACTCCGTGCCCGAGTGGATGATCGAGAAGAGCCCGCCGGAGGGGCGGAAATCCTGTTTGATTCCTTTGCGATCGGATTCCAGTACTTTCAGGACTCCCGAGTCGGCGACGATGGTGGCTTTACTTATTTCAGACTCATGAGCAGCAGACGCGCCACTCGCCGCCGCTAGGCTCCCCCCTATTGTCCACGACGATTACAGCAGGCGGCTACGGCATGACCGTTTCCACGACTCCGAATACCTGACCCATTTGATCGTTCTCGCTTCCTGACTCTGTTTCCCCGATATGCGTCATTCCCGGTCGATCGGTACACATCCTGCATGTGTGCCTGAGTTCCGCCTCGATGAAAGGGGGTGGTGGGCGGGAAATTGTCGATAGGGGCGGAAGATATCGTGCGGAAATCGGTAGATCGATCAATGGCAGACAATTTATATGGAGGAAGTATAGGAATGAATCGAATGATCGAGATTGCGGGCTGCGCGCTCTTTGTCGTCGCCGCAGGGATCGCGCAAGGGGCATCACCGGGAGATGTGATAGTCACGGAGATCATGAACAATCCGGAGGCGGTAGGTGATACGCAGGGGGAATGGGTCGAACTCTATAACAGCACGGCGGCGTCGATCGACGTAAACGGGTGGACAATCGGAGACGGCCAGTCCGAAGAGCACACGATCGATGCGGGGGGGGCGCTTTCGATCGCTCCACAGGGATTTCTCGTGATGGGGCGAAACGGCGACGCTGCCTTGAACGGAGGGTACACAGCGGACTATGTCTACTCGGGCATGACGCTCGGTAACGCGGTAGACCGTGTGGTGATCCGCGAGTCAGGCGTCACAATCGATTCCGTTGCATACGATGATGGCGCAACGTTTCCCGATCCGACGGGGGCTTCGATGGAACTTGATGATCCGGGAGCGGACAACAACATCGGAGCGAACTGGGAAGAGAATGTTACAGATCTGTTCGGTGACGGCGATTACGGCACGCCGGGCGGGGCGAACGCCTCCTGGACAAGCATGGGGGGACCGCCGGTTTTTGTCACGGTCGATCAGACACCGCCGTTTCCATCCTCTGCCGATGTCGTGGCAATCGGTGTCCAGGTGACCGATGACGGGCTGGTCGATCATGTCGGGCTCTACTACAGGGCGAACGGTGGCGCCTATACATTGCTGACAATGACTTCGGCAGGGGGGGGCTGGTACGACAGTCAGATTCCAGCCTATTCCGACGGCGATGTGGTGGAGTGGTACGTCTGCGCCACCGACGATGAGGCTGAAACGTCCTACGAGCCGCCGGGTGCACCCGCCTCGGTTCATCAATACGCGGTATCGAATACACTGCCGGCCGTATCGATCAACGAAGTTCTGGCTGATCCGGGTGGGGACGCTAATGGCGACGGCACTCTGCATACCTACGAGGACGAGTTCGTCGAGATCTACAACTCGGGACTCACATCGGTTGATCTTTCGGGATGGATTCTCTCTGATGATGACGGTCTCGGCGCTGAATTCATCTTTCCCGGCGGAACAACGATCGGGTCAGGGGAGTACATCACGCTATTCGGTGGAGGCGTTCCGACCGGTCTGCCGGGGCAGGTCTTTGTCGATGACGGACGGATCGGTAACGGCCTTTCCAACACCGGCGACACGATTAATCTCATTCGGGCGGGTGAACTGATCGACGAGTTCACCTATGGGAGTGAAGGGAATCATGACGAGTCGATGATCCGGGTTCCTGACGGCATCGGGACGTGGACCAGGCCCTCTGTCGAAGGGAGGGGATGGTCGTTCAGCCCGCAGGTGACGAATGGCGGGGGGACGACACGGACCCAGCCCGCCAGCTGGGGAGCGGTCAAGCGACTGTTCTTCTAGCAGCAGCGCGTCGCCGGTGCCGGTTTCGGTCCGGCAGACCTCCGGGGCATCCAGAAGTCCGGCGACGGCGGGGGGCGTGCCGATGTGGCACGTCCCCCGAGCCTGCCCGATCGCGTACCCGGTGGCAGGAATCCCTTTGACAGCATCTTGCTGCCGCCGGTATTCTATGGCTTCCGTAGCGGCGTTCGCCGCCCGGGGGCTTTCTTATGATTCCCATACTGGTCGGGCTCGCATATTATCTCGTTCTACTCGAGGTTCTCATCCTCGTGCGTTCGTATCGGTTCCGCGCGCGTGAGTCGAGGAATGCGAGAGAGCCGTATGCCCCGAGATCCGTTATTCTCGCTCCTCACTACGGATGGGATGAGACGGCCGAGCAGAATGCCCGGCTCCTTCTCGATCAACAGTATGACGGACAGTACGAGGTTTATTTCATTACCCACGATCACGAGGGGGGCCCCGACCGGTCGTATGAACATCTGAAACGGCTTACCGGGGATCTTCCTCACTGCCGCGTCATTCTGGCGCCGAACGTAGTCGATCACTCTCTCTCCCGATCACAGAAAGTGCAGAATCTGCTGACCGCCATCGCCGATCTCGACGATGAGGTGGAAGTGCTTGCCTTTGTCGACGCTGATGCAAGGGTCAAGCGCGACTGGCTCGCTCATCTTGTGAAGCCGCTCAAGGATCGCCGGATCGGGGCGACCGTCGGTGCACGCTACTATGCTGCGCAATCCCTCGATCTGCCCACACTTGTCGAAGCCGTGTGGGTGAACTTTCAGCTGTTCTGGCAGGGTGATCACAGCGGGGCGATGGTCTGGGGCGGTTCCAGCGCGATTCGAAGGGAACTGATCCGCGACGGGCGCATCCATGAACGCTGGAGCAACGCCCCGTTCGAAGACCATCGGTTGACGGAGGCGGTGCGCGATCTCGGTCAAAACATCCACTTCGTGCCGCAGTGCATTGTGATATCGGAGACGAGCGGACGAACCTGGCGGCAGGTAATGGAGTTTACTAACCGGCAAATTCTTGTTACCTATCGAATGGGGTTGCGGGAAATGTCGGCGAGGATCACAGCGGCATTCCTGCCCAAAGGCTTGATCGTATTCGGACTTCTCCCCTGGGCGGTCCGGTCGCCAGGCCTGCTCCTCGCGCTGGCGGCCGTTCCTGTGGCGGAGTGGATCGCCTACTATCTTGCGGGGCGCAATCTACCCCGGTGGCTGATCGAGTCGCCATCAGTAAAGAGGACCCACATTCTATGCTCGTTCATCTGCCCCCTCGGCATGTTGTTGGCGATCATCAATGTGGTTCACGCCCTGTTCCGATCGGAGATCGTGTGGGGCGGTGTGAGGTATCTGATACCATCGCCGGATGAGTGCCGGATAGTCGGTCGGGAATCCGACTGACTTAGAAAGGACAGGAAGTGTCGACACGGAGCCGAGTCAAACCAAGAAACTTTATTAAGCATGTGTCCGATGCTTTCCGGAGTGATTGGTCGACTGCGCAGAATTTCATGGGTTATCAGGTAGCGAAGGAGACCTTCAACCTGCGCCACCCGTTCGGTACCGATCACGGGAAGGGGGAGAAGCTCCGCCAGGTGAGCGTGCGGATTACCGACATGTGCAACCTCCGGTGCCACTCCTGCGGCCAGTGGGGGGACAACGGATATCTCATAGGACAATCGCTGAAGGAGCTGAAGAAGAACGAGGTCCCCCTGGCGATATACAAGAACCTGGTGGATCAGTTGGTCGACGACGGGCTCTGCCCGCTCTGGTACGTCTGGGGGGGCGAACCGATGCTCTACCCGGATATCATCGAGCTTCTCCACTACATTCACGACGCGGGAATGCCGATTACGATCGTTACGAACGGCACGAACGTGGCCAAAAACGCCGAGGATCTGATCGAGACATGCCAGGTCATCTGGCTCAGCCTCGATGGGCCTGATAAGAAGGTCCACAACACGCAGCGCCCCGGTGTCGCGCCCAACCATGACAACTTCCGGGATGTCTATCGATCGTTAGAGAGACTTCATGAAGTGAAGCTCCAGAGGGGATCTTCATTCCCTTACATCGTGCCGATCAGCTGCATCACGGCATATAACACGGACTATGTCGTGGATATTTATAATCTGGCGAGGCCATTCACCGACATGCACATCTTCTATCTGACGTGGTGGATCGACCCGGATTCAGCTCAGGAACACACGGTTGATTTCGAGAGGCGTTTTGGTTTCAAGCCGAAGACTCACTATGGCTGGATCGGTGACTGGAAGGATTTCGATCACGGCAAGATACTTGAATGTTATGCCGAAATGAAGAGGATCGCCGAGGAGACGAACGGCCCTTCGCCGATCATGATGCCTGAACTCGATACCATCGAGGACCTGGAGAGCTACTACACGGACCACTCAAACGATTTCGGCTACAACCAGTGTGTCAGTATTTTCATGGCCATGGAGATTGACAGTAACGGCGACGTCAGCCTTTGCCGGGACTATCACGACTACGTGGTCGGTAATATCAAGAACGACTCAGTCAGCACGATCTGGAACAATCATCTGGCCCGGAAGTTCCGCAGTTCCATCAGCACGGAGGGAATCATGCCGGTCTGCCGCCGTTGCTGCGGCCTCATGGGGTTCTAGCATGTCCTTCCAGCGAACGTTTTCCGGCGCTCCCTGGGAGAAGAAAGCGGGTTACTGTCGCGCCGTGCGCGCCGGAAATCAGATATTCGTAACCGGGACGGCATCGGTCGGGGATGACGGCGTTCTATTTGCGCCGGGCGATGCCTACCGTCAGGCCGGCCGTTGCTTCTCGATCATAATCAAAGCACTGGCCGATCTCGGAGCCGGTCCGGAGCATGTTGTCCGGACGCGGATGTTTGTCACGGCTATCGATCGATGGGAGTCATTCGCCCGCGCCCACGCGGAGGTTTTCGGCGATAATCCGCCGGCCACTACCATGGTGGAGGTCAGCGCCCTGATCGACCCGGGTATGCTGATCGAGGTTGAAGCGGACGCGGTACTGCTACCGTAGTGTCCCCAATGCTACCGGCTTCCCACTTTGATTGATCGCACTTCAGCCAGAGCTCTTTTCGGGTGGATGAGCAGTACCTCACGCTCACCCGCCATATGTTTCACTCCTGTCATCACGATAATCTCGATCAACTCGGTCGGCTCCAGCGAAGGGCGAATGGCGAGCATCTTCGCCGCAAGATTCGTCACGTTCGGCGAAGACATCGAAGTGCCGCTGAAGGAGAGCTCGTCTCCGCCCGGGACGTAACTCACAACTTCGAAACCATTCGCGTAGGCGTCGACATTACCAAAGCTCGTGAAACTTGTTTCATCACCGGCTTGATCGACCGCCCCGACAATCATCATGTTGGGGAAATTAAAGGCGCTCGGCAGGAATTCCTCGAAATTCACGTCCACGTCGGAATTGCCGGCAGAGGCGACGAACAGTATTTCCGGTGCATTTTCGATCGCCGTCTCGAGGGCGACTTTGCCGATCTCGAAGATCTCGCGGGCCAGAGCCTTTCTGCCTTCGGGAGTCTCCCCGACATTGTGCATCTCCAGAGTGGATTCCACGCTACCGAGACTTCCCCCCCAACTCATATTGACCACCCGAACGCCGTTCGCCTGGAAGTAGCGAACGGTTTCCAGAAACATGGTGGCGTCTTTGCGGGCCTGCTCCACAGTGGGAAGGTCGGGGACGATCTTGTGGTCGAAGGTGATCCGCCCCGCAAGCAGCCTGATGTAGGGGTTCCCTTTGGCGGCGATTCCGCCCACATGAGTTCCGTGTGCGTAGGAACCGTAGAGGGAGAGGTTTTCCATGAACGGGCGTACTTCGTCCCGCTCCATTTCGCTCATTATTTTCTTGACACGAGAAGCTTCCTCGCTCTCGATGGCCGAGGTAATATCGTCGAGCCCTTTTGCCAGTTTCTGGAGCTCTTTTCGATCGCCCCCCAGATCGCCGATGGGGTAGAGGAGGTCGGTGGTCTTCTCCGCTTGGAGAGTCCAGGCGATTCCGTTGAAGTCGTCGATGTAGCCGTTGCCGTCATCATCCAGATTGTTTCCCGGAACCTCTTCAGCGTTCGTCCACATCCTGTCGCCGTAGATCATCACGTCGATTCCGGAATCCCAGATCGCCACAGTCACCGGCTCATAGTCGAGGCCCGGTTCGAGAGCTTCGTCCCGTTCGGCCCAGATGTCAGCTTTCTCGACTTTGTGGACGGCGAGATAGTCGGAATAGATCGCCACGATTTGATCCCTCCGCGGAATGATATGCCGGATCAGGAAGTATCGAGATACCAGCCCTCCGGCAAACTCCCCGGTCATCTCGCCATCGCTTTTGTCGAGCATGGGCTGAACGGTCGCCTCGATCGCTCCCAGAATGAGATTCTCTGAAACGATTTCCGCCCGGCCTTTCGCCTGCTTGACATTGGCTTCGACGAGGTCGTAGGGGAGGGCGTTCACCTGTCTCGCCATTTCCGCTTCGAATGTCCCGTCGAAGTCATCCCCGCCATTCCGAATCGCGTGAATGATCGAGCGGAGTGTCATTCCGGACATCAGACGAAGAGGCTCTTTGTCCTCCAGATCGATCGACTTTTTTTGATAGTCGAGGCATTCCTCATAATCCCCATCGAGAAACGCGATTGTTCCGAGGAGACCGTAGTACCCTTGCAACGTTGTTGCGTCACCGATTTCAAATTTACTCAAATCATCCAGAAGATTGGTCCGGACCTGCGATGCCAGGTCGAGAAGTGGGTCGGTATCGCTGAGCAGGTCGACAGCCTTCCCTTCGATGCGGTAGGTGTGACGTGGCAGATCGTCGGCCTTTTCGACTTTGATCTTGTCGGCGCCTTCTGCGAATGACGCGGCAAAAAGCAGGAGGGCGGCCAGAGCGATAGCCGGACGAGCGGAAACAACGGTTGTCATCGGACTTCCTTTCTCAGATTCTGGATTGTCCATCGGGGCCGGACTGTTAACTTCAAATATGGATTGACTCTAACATGAGACCGGCGATTCGTGTAGTTTGGTCCACAACATGAAACCGAGAGAGGAGAATACCGCCATCGGCCGGGCAGCCGGCAAGATCGGCGCCGCCACGTTCCTGAGCCACGTTTTCGGCATGGTGCGGGACATCCTCTTTGCCGCGCTGTTCGGCACATCCCTCTATGCGGACGCGTTCAATCTCTCGTTCTCCCTTCCGAGCTTTCTGCGGCGTGTTTTCGGCGAGGGGGTCATGAACGCGGCATTCGTGCCCGTTTTCTCCCAGTTCCGCCTCCGGAGGGGGGAAAAGGACGCCTCCCGTCTCGCGTCGAATGCCTTCTTCACGCTGGCCTTGTTCCTGATTCTATCGATCGCGATCGCCGTTCTCTTCGCCCCGTGGCTTGTCGATCTCTTTGCCCGGGGATGGCGTGGCGATCCCGAGCGGATGGCCGTAGCCGTCCGGCTGACAAGACTCCTCTTTCCCTACGTCTTTTTCGTAGGTCTTGCCGTGCTCGTAATGGGAATGTTGAACGCGGTCCGGCACTTCACACTTCCGGCGCTCTCCCCTGTGATATTCAATCTGGGGATGATCGGCGCGGCCCTTCTGGCGTTCAGGCTTCCACCTGAGGGGACATCCAGGATCGATCTCTTCTGTGGCGGTGTGATTGCCGGTTCGTTCGGCCAGCTTCTGATCCAACTCCCCATGCTTCGCCGCAAAGGAATCAGAATTCGCCCTGTGTTCCACCCGGCCGATCCGGAGATCCGTGCCATCGGCGCCCTCATGATCCCGGGCGTTCTGGGCATCGCCGTCATTCAGATCAACCTGCTGGTTGATACGGTGTTCGCTACTTTTCTACCGGAGGGGTCGGTTACGGCGTTACGATTCGGTAATCGCGTGATGCTCCTCCCATTGGCGATTTTCGCCACGGCTGTCGCCTCCGCTTCATTGCCGAGCCTCTCCACTCAGGTCGCGGAGGGGGGTGCTGATCGTGCCAAAGGAACGCTCGCCTATTCGCTCCGGTTTCTGTTTTTCTTCCTGCTCCCCGCGGCCGCGGGACTCATGGTCCTCTGCCGGCCCGTGATCCGTCTGATATTCGTTCGAGGTGCATTCGATGGGGGACGCTCACTTGACCTGACGGCGTCTACATTGCTCCTTTACTGCGTCGGACTATTCGCATATGGCGGTATCAAAGGTGTGGCCCAGGTTTTCTTCTCACTACGAGACACCCGTACCCCCGTGGTCGTCGGAGCGGTCGCCATGGTCGCCAACGTAATATTCAATCTGATGTTTAACGTTCTCTCCAGGCGGGAGGGCTCGCACTGGCGACAAGCCTTGCCGGGATTCTGAACTTCGGCCTGCTTCTTGTGCTTCTGATCAAGCGATACGGCAGAATCAATGAACCGATCGCCGAGCCCGTTTTTCGAATGGCACTCGCCGCGGCAGCGATGGCCCTGCCAGTATGGTTCGCGTCGCAGGCACTGGAAGGGGGAGGTGCGCCCACTCTCATGCGGCAGGCCGTGCAGGTACTCGGGAGCATTCTGGTCGGAGCTGTCTCGTATGGGGCGGCGGTCCGGCTGATCTGCCGGGAGCAGTTCTACGAAGTAACCCGGGCTTTTCGCCGACGGTCTCGAGGCGATAGACTACATTAGAGAGTGCGGCACGGAAGGACCAGCAACAGAAACGGATAAACCGGGGGCCGGAACCGGTTGAGCGAAAGCGGCAGGAAAGGAGCCGATGAAAAGGGAAGACCTCGATCAGATCCCGTTGAAGCCGGGCGTTTATCTGATGCATGACCGGGCCGGCGATGTGATCTATGTGGGTAAGGCGAACAGCCTTCGGAAACGTGTGCGCTCCTATTTCGACCGTACTCCGGATTCCCCGCGTGTACGGGCACTTGTCAATAAGATCGACAGGATCGACACCATTCTCGTCGGCTCTGAGAAAGAGGCGCTCCTTCTCGAGAACAACCTGATCAAAGATCATCAGCCCCGCTATAACGTTCGACTGAAGGACGACAAGAAATATCCATATATAAAGGTAGAGTTGGGTGATCTCTATCCGCGTGTCTATGCGACGAGGCTCATCTCGAATGACGGGTCCGCCTACTTCGGACCGTATACGAATGTCAAAGCCATGAGGAGACTCCTCAAGCTCATCCATCAGATCTTCCCGGTGAGAACCTGCACATACCGTTTTCCAACCAAGACGCCGGTCCGGCTCTGCCTGGACTATCAGATCGGCAAGTGTCTCGGCCCCTGTGAAGAGAAGGTCTCCAAGTTGGATTACGACCGTATGGTGGAACACATCATGCTCCTACTGAACGGGAAGAACCGGAGTGTGGTGAACGATCTTCGCGCGGAGATGAATAAAGCCGCATCCGGCCGATGTTACGAAGCGGCGGCGATCTACCGGGATCAGATCAGGGCGATCGGACTTTCGATGGATCGCCAGCGGGTCATGTCGTCGGACGGCGCCAATCGCGATGTGATCGCTCTCGCCGGCGAGGGGTCGGATATGGTGGCGGTGATTCTACGGATTCGTGACGGCAAGCTGGGGGGGCGGGAAGTCTTCCCCATAGTTGCCGGGGCGGAGAAAGAGCCGCTCGGAGCATTGCTGAAAAGACTCTATGGTGGAGGGATGCCGATTCCGAGGGAGATCCTTTGCGACCGCCCGGTGGAAGATCGTGCTGCGATCCGGGAATGGCTCGCCGGGATCAGGGAGGGGGCCGTGACGATCCATGTGCCGGTCCGGGGTGAGAAGATGCGGCTCGTCAAGCTGGCGGCGGCCAACGCCTCACACGAACGGGAAGCGCTGATCATACGAAAGCTCGCCCGTAAGGACCGCTCCTATGGAGCTCTTCGGGAACTCCAGAGGGGACTCGAACTCCCGCTCCTGCCCCGCCGAATCGAGTGCTTCGACATCTCCAATCTGGGGGATAGAGATCTCGTCGGATCGTCCGTCTGTTTTCTGGATGGGCTTCCTGAAAAGAGTCGCTATCGCAAGTACAAGATTCGAACGGTGGGGGGGATCGATGACTTCGCCTCCATGGGTGAGGTCGTGCTCCGCCGGTTCCGCCGACTCCTTCGCGAAGGTGACGAACTGCCGGACCTCGTGCTGATCGACGGTGGCAAGGGACAGCTCGCCGCCGCTGTCACCGCCCTTCAAGAAGCGAATGTGATCGATGTTCCCGTGATTTCACTCGCGAAAAGACTGGAAGAGGTTTTCAGGCCCGGCTTTCGAGAGTCGACGATTCTTCCCGAGGGGCCGGCCCTCCATTTATTGAAGAGACTCCGGGATGAAGCGCACCGCTTCGCGATTACATTTCAGAGAAGACAGCGGGGCCGGACGAGTAGACAATCCGCGCTCGACGGCATTCCCGGAATAGGTGCTGACAAGAAGAGGGCGCTCCTTCGGGCGTTCGGTTCGGTCAAGCGTATCCGGGGAGCCGCGCTGGAGCAACTTACGGCAGTGGGCGGGATCGGACCTTCACTCGCCCGCGCGATCCGGAACGCGCTTCAGGAGGAGGGGCGATGAAGAGGGTGGGAGAAACGGAACTGGAAAAGTGGTTCGGCAGGTTCCTGGTTTATCTGAAAACCGAACGCTCTCTGGCGCCGAGCACGATCGACTCTTATACGCAGGATCTCGAAAGATACATCCTCTGGCTTGACGCGGCCGGAGTCAAAACAGCTGCTCGGATCGAACGCACTCATCTGCGGAATTATGCCGATCATCTGGGCGAATCCGACCTTGTGGCTCGAAGTCTTGCCCGCCGTTTCTCCTCGCTCCGCATGTTCCACCGCTATCTTGTCGAACACAGCGCGATCAGCCACGACCCGACTTCCGTACTCCTCTCACCGAGGCTTCCTCTTCGTCTGCCCCACGCTCTTCCGTTTCACGATGTGGAGCAGCTTCTCGAAGCGACTGAGACAGACGGGCCACTGGGAATCCGGGACAAAGCGATGCTCGAACTCCTTTACGCCACAGGGATGCGCGTGTCCGAACTCATCACATTTCCCATTCGAGGATTCTTTGCCCGTGAAGGGTATGTGCGTTGTATCGGCAAAGGGAGCAAAGAACGAATCATCCCCGTGGGGAAGAGGGCGATCAAAGAGGTGAAGCGCTATATGGACGAAGCTCGATGGAAGCTCCTCAGGGGGCAGCGGCACGATGTGCTTTTCGTCAATCACCGGGGCGGGCCGCTCTCCCGCATGGGATTCTGGAAGATACTGAAAAAGAGGGCGATCGCGGCAGGTGTGACCGCTCCGCTCTCGCCTCACACACTTCGCCATTCGTTCGCCACCCATCTCCTCGAGGGGGGAGCGAATCTCCGGGACGTCCAGGAGATGCTCGGCCACAGCGATCTTTCAACGACTCAGATCTATACCTCGGTTGATCGTACTTACCTCAAGGAAATCCATAACCAGTTCCATCCCAGAGGATGAGCGCACGGCACGGCCTTATTCTGTAGCGCACCGGCGCCTCCCTGTGCTACAAATTGCTGATTAAGGAGGAGTGGGCATGGTCAATACAGCCGATGACATCAGGGGGACCGGCTATCGAGTCAAGCTGGAGGCTTTCGAAGGTCCGCTCGATCTCCTTCTCTATCTCATCAAGAGGGATGAGGTGGATATCTACGATATTCCGATCTCCAATATTACGGAACAATACCTCGAGCAGGTTCGCCTGCTGGAATCGCTTGATCTGGAAGTCGCCGGGGAGTTTCTTCTCATGGCGTCGATGCTCATGCGAATCAAAGCGAAGATGCTCCTCCCCCGTCAGATCGATGATGACGAGGAGGATGAAGGCGATCCCCGTAATGAGCTCGTTCAGAGGCTGTTGGAATACAGGAAGTACAAGAGGATTGCGGAGGAGTTGAAGGAGAGTGCGGCGGAACGGCACCAGATGGTAGGCCGCCTGGCGATCGAGGTGGATGCTCCGGAGGAGCCTCCGGACCTCGTCATCCCTGTGGATATCGTCGGTCTGCTCCAGACGATCGCGACTCTCCTCGAACGTGCGCCGCGGATGGATTCTTATGAGGTCATTCTCGACGAGATCACGCTGGAGGAAAAAATCGAGCTTGTGGAGAGCCGGATTCGGATGGAAGATCGAATCGAGTTTATCTCCTTGTTCGGGGAGAACCCGCGTCGACTCGAAATTGTGGTCACTTTTGTAGCATTGCTCGAATTGATGCGCCTTCAGAAGATTACCCTCAGTCAGTCAGGGCTGTTCGGGCGAATCTGGATTCGCCGTCGGGAGGGGGAAGATGGAACTGGAATCGAACAGGAACAGGGAACCGGGCGAGGAGCCGGAACTAATGGAGAAGGTGGAAACGGAGACCGACCGGAGAGCCGGTTCGACCGGGAATCCGATGCCGAATCCCAAGGGGAACGGTCAGGGGGAGACGACACCTCCGACGGACACCAAGAGGGTTCTTGAGGCGCTGCTTTTCGCGCTCGATGAGCCGCTCCGTCTTAACCGATTGCGCCGATTCTGGAAGGACCTCGATCTGAAAGAGGCCCGTCGCGTGCTCGACGAATTGCGCGAGGAGTATGAAGCTGAGGGGCGGAGCTTTCAGCTGGTCGAAATCGAGAACGGTTATCAGCTCCTGACCCGTGTCGAATTCTTCCCGTGGGTGAGCAAACTCCGGAATGATATCAGGACGGTCCGTCTCTCGCGCGCCGGGCTGGAAACCCTCGCAATTGTCGTCTACAAGCAACCCGTGACACGTGCCGAAATCGAAGAGATTCGGGGTGTGGACGCGGGAGGTGTCCTGAAGACCCTTCTTGAAAGGGGCCTCGTCACTCTGAAAGGGAGAGCCGAAGGAGTCGGCCGCCCCCTTCTTTACGGTACGACTGATTTCTTCCTCAATCATTTTGGTTTGAAGGGCCTGGATCAACTCCCTCGGATAGACGAGCTTTCAGAGATCATGAAGGCCAGGGAGATCGAGGAGGTCGAGGCGGAAGTAGTGGAGAAACTCGGGCCGACCGGAGAGGATGACGGGGGAGAGGAGAGCCCGGCCGAGAGCTCTGAGACGATAGAGGATTCTGACACTCCGTCTGAATTGGTTACCGCCGGGGCTGATGAACGATCGGAATCCGGAGAAGACTTTGACGGGGAGGCGGGCTAGCCTGAGCAGGCAGCGCCTCCTGATTAGTGGGATGCAGAGTATGGGAGTGACTATCAGGATCAATCGATTCCTCGCCGCCGCCGGGCTCGGTTCGCGTCGCAAGGTCGAGGATCTGGTAAGCGAAGGGCGCGTTACGGTCAACGGTCAGTTGGTCAAGGATCTGGCACTCCAAGTCGATCCCGAAAAGGACCATGTCCGTGTCGGCGCTCGAACCGTGAAAGTTGCCCGCCGAATTGTCTACATCGTTCTCCACAAGCCGGTCGATTTCATCTCGACCTCGAAGGACCCTAAAGGTCGGCGCAATGTGTTCGATCTGATGAAGGGCGCCCCCAATCCCATATTTTCCGTCGGCCGGCTCGACCGGATGAGCGAAGGGCTTCTGCTCTTTACGAATGACGGTCAATTGGCCCACAGGCTGGCGCATCCACGCTATCAGGTCCCCAGAACCTATCGACTGCGCGTTGCAGGGGAGATCGATGATAGAATGATTGCAAGATTTCGTCGGGGAGTCATGAATCGTGGCCGGCTCCTCCGACCGAAAGAAGTCAATCTTGTTCATCGGGGGACAAAGACAACCACCCTCGAAATCGTTCTGATCGAAGGACAGAATCGAGAGATTCGGAGAATGTCAGAAGAGCTCGGCTGGAAGATCGAGAAGCTTCGCCGGATCTGCTACGGCCCGGTAAGCCTGCGGGGCATCCCTGTCGGCGAGTGGCGGTATCTCAGGGAAGATGAGATCGTGAAGCTTCGTAAAGCGGTCCGGCTCGGCGTTGAGTAAACTATGATCGTTCATCTTCGAAAGTCCATTACCGAGTCTCAGCGCAAGGAAGTTGTGCGCCGTCTCGGCCTGATCGGGGCCGCGATCTATTACTCTCCGGGGACCGAACGTACCATTCTTGCCGCTATCGGCGATCCCGCAGCAACCAGGAAAGCGGGGATTGAAGAACTTCGCGGCGTAGCGCGGGTCATTCCGATCGACACGCCATACAAGCTCGCCAACCGGGAGTTCCGTCCGGATGACGCGCTCGTCCATGTAGGAAAACTTCCGTTCGGCGGTCCGAAGCTGCCCGTCATCGCCGGACCATGTTCAGTGGAAAACCGAACCGATCTTCTCGCGATCGCGCACAAAGTGAAGAAAGCCGGCGCTACACTCTTACGCGGGGGCGCGTTCAAACCCCGTACATCGCCGTACAGCTTTCAGGGGCTCGGCGAGGAGGGGCTTTCGATCCTGGCCGAGGCGCGGGAAGAGACCGGTCTCTATGTGGTGACCGAGGTAATGGACACAAGGGATGTGGAGCTCGTCTGCCGCTACGCGGACGTTCTGCAGGTCGGTGCGCGAAACGTGCAGAACTTCAACCTGCTGAAAGAAGTGGGTAAGTCGGGCAAGCCGGTTCTATTGAAGCGAGGCATGATGACCAAACTCACCGAGTACCTCATGTCGGCGGAGTACGTCCTGTCGAACGGCAACTACAACGTCATACTATGTGAGCGGGGCATCCGATCATTCGATACGGCTACGAGGAATGTTCTTGATCTATCAATCGTTCCGCTCATCCATCATATGAGCCATTTACCCGTCATCGTCGATCCGTCACACGGCACGGGAGCGTGGCGCTGGGTCGCCCCGATGGCGAGGGCCGGCGTGGCCGCGGGTGGGGACGGCTTGATGATCGAGGTGCACGAAGTCCCCGAGGACGCATTCTCGGATGGCGATCAGTCCCTGCTCCCCCGGCGGTTTGCCGCGATGATGAAAGATCTCCGCAAAGTCGCCACCGCCGTCGGCCGCCGGATCTGACCCCATGGCCCAGGTCGAATTCCGTCTCTCTTCGGGTGCCGTACCCCAGGGCGTTGTCCCCATTCCCGGCGACAAATCGATCACCCACAGGGCGTTTCTGCTCGGTGCCTCGGCAACCGGGGAGACCGTTGTCCGAGGGGCCAATCGGGGGGACGATTGCATGCGCACTGTAAACGCATTGCGTGCGCTCGGCGTAGTGATCGATGAGGAAGACGGGATCTTCCGTGTCCAGGGATGTGCCGGCCGCCTCCGGTCACCCGGCGCTCCCCTCGACATGGGTAATTCCGGAACGGGCACCCGTCTCCTTGCCGGTCTTCTCGCGCGGCAGAGTTTTCCCACCACGATCGATGGCGACGAATCGATGCGTACCCGGCCGATGGGCCGGATCGTGCATCCTCTCAGGTTGATGGGTGCGTCGATCACCGGGGAGCGCGATGGATCCCTTCTTCCGCTGACGATCAGTGGGGAAGCGCTTCACGGGATCCGGTACGAAACGCCGGTCGCTTCAGCCCAGGTGAAATCGGCGATTCTTCTCGCCGGCCTCGGTGCGGAGGGGGAAACCGTTCTGGTGGAACCCACCCGATCCCGGGATCACACCGAGCGGCTGATTGCCTACATGGGAGGCGCGATCGAAACGGAGGGGACGACAGTTCGCCTGCAGGGAGGATCCTTGTTGTCCGGCGCGCCCATCGATGTGGGGGGCGATCCTTCTTCCGCAGCCTTTCTGATCGTGGCCGGGTTGATCGTCCCCGGAGGGGATGTCTGTGTGGAGGGGATTCTGTCCAATCCGACTCGCACCGCGTTTCTGAACGTTCTCGACCGTATGGGAGCCGACCTTGTCCGGGAGCCGATGGAGAGCGAAGGCCCCGAAGAACTGATCCGGGTAAGAGCGCGGGCGGGAGTCCTGAAGGGAACGGAAATCGGCGGTGCCGAAGTTCCCCTGCTGATCGACGAGATCCCCATACTCGCCATGGCGGGCGCGGTCTGTCGGGGTGTGTTCCGGGTATCCGACTCCGCCGAGCTCCGGCTGAAAGAGAGCGATCGAATCGCCTTGATTGTGGAGGTTCTCTCCCGGTTCGGACTCGCCGTCGACGAACAGAAAGACGGGTTTCTTCTCCGCGGTGCCGGGGCAGAGGGGAAGATCAAAGGGGCCACGATCGCAAGCGGCGGAGATCATCGAATCGCGATGGCCGCGACGATTCTCGCCCTGGCTGCCCGGGGAAAGAGTCGCATCAAAGACGTGTCATGTGTGGATACGTCATTTCCGGAATTCGTCGATCTCCTGGGCCGAGTCGGCCTTGGAAAAGCGCTCACTCGGAAGGAGAGCAGGTGAACCTCATCATCACGATCGACGGTCCCGCCGGCGCCGGCAAGACGACGACCGCTCGTGGGGTTGCCCGCGAGCTGGAGTATCGGTATCTCGATACGGGCGCGCTTTACAGGGCACTCGCTCTCGCGGTTCTTCGAGCGGGTGTGACGGACGCTTTTTCGCCCGAAGCGCTCAAGGCGATTGAAGGCCACAATGTCGCTCCCCGGTGGAAAGACGACGACATGCAGGTTCTCCTCGACGGCGTGGATGTGTCAGGCGAAATCCGATCGCCTGAGGTGACGGCACTCGTCTCCCCTCTGTCGGCCGTACCGGAAGTGCGTGACGTGCTGCTCGAGATTCAACGGGAACCGGGGCAGGACGGTGCGCTCGTTCTCGACGGCAGAGATACGGGAAGTGTCGTCTTCCCCGACGCCGATCTTAAGATCTATTTGAATGCCGATTCGAGGGAGCGGGCGGGCCGGCGTCGTCTGGAACTGCGCCGCGCGGGGATTGAAAAGGGACTGGACGATGTCCTGCAGGAAATCGAAGAGCGGGACCGCCGCGACTCTTCCCGGCCGCTGGCTCCCCTTACGTTCCCCGATGGGGGTGTTGAAATCGACACTACCGGCCTTACGATCGAAGAGCAGATTACGCGTATCGTCGCGCTTGCGAGGAGCCGGGGCGCGTGAGACCTGTCTACCGATTGGGCTGGAGTTTCCTTCGCTATTCGGCTCAGATTCTCTTCGGTTACCGGGTTGTCGGTGCCGAACGAATTCTATCGGAGAAGGGGGTACTCGTAGCGTCGAATCATGTATCCTATGCGGATCCCATTATCGCCGGGCTGGCGATCGAGCGGGAGGCCCACTTTTTCGCCAAACGGGAGCTGTTTGATGTCTTCATGCTCGGGAGGCTGATCACATTGTACAACTCCATCCCGGTCAATCGGGGAGGGGTGGGGCGGTCGACGTTACAGAAGGTGATTCGGCTGCTCCGAAGCGGAGAGGTTCTTCTTCTCTTCCCCGAAGGTACGCGGTCGCCGGACGGCCGGATCCATGACGCTTTTCGCGGCATCGGAATGATCGCTTCGCTCGGAAATGTGCCGATCATCCCGGTTTACGTACGTGGCACGACCCACCTCTGGCGCTCTATTATCCGGCGGGGACGGATGCGGGCGTTCGTCGGGGAGGCGATCCCCACAGGGGAGATCCGTCCCGAAGAGACCCGCAGGGAGCGCTACGAGAGGATCGCGGCGACAGTCACCCGGGAACTGAGGGCCCTGAAAGAGCGGCACGATCCCGATTGACGGGAGTGGGCTCCACCCGCTGACGGCCGGTTTTCGGGCCAGTCTGCGGGCTTGAATTTTCCTCTGGTAACTCACCCTGGTTTACTATTACGATACAAGTTCGTGTTCTGTGAGCACGGACGCCCTTCTCAAGGGCGGAATTCTATGTTCGAAGGAGGAACGAAGTCAGCATGGAGGAAAGAAACCTGGGCGAGATGCCCGAAGAGAACGTCGCCTCGGCGACGGAGGATTCGAGCCCCAGCCCGCAGCCGGCCGTGTCTACCGCTGCTTCCGACGCGCCCGCACGAAAAGAACCCGTTATCCGTTTCGTCAATGTCGATGACGAAGAAGACGGGGACAAGCAGCATGTCATTGATCTCCTCGCGATGTACGAAGAATCGATGCAGGAGATCGCCGAGGGACAGATCGTTCGAGGAACGATTCTCAAGGTCGGCGAGAACGAGGTTCTCGTGGATGTGGGATTCAAATCGGAAGGTGTGATCTCTCTCGCCGAATTCCCCGAACCGGTCAATATCACGGTAGGTGAGGAACTCGACGTCTACCTCGAGAGGCTCGAAAACCAGGACGGCCTGGTGGTCCTTTCGAAGCAGCGAGCCGATTTCCTGAAGGTCTGGAGCCAGATCAAGGACGCCTACGACGCCGGCGAGGTAGTGGAAGGAACGGTGCAGCGCCGTATCAAGGGTGGCCTCGTGGTCGATCTGTTCGGCGTGGAAGCCTTCTTGCCGGGTTCCCAGGTGGCACTCCGGCAGGTGCCCAACCTGGATGATCTAATCGGGGATGTCTTCCCGTTCAAGATCATCAAGTTGAACAAACGCCGCCGCAATATCGTGGTATCCCGACGGGTGGTACTCGAGGAAGAGCGGAACAAGAAAAAGGCGTCACTGATCCAGGAACTGGAGAGGGGACAGATCCGAGAAGGCCAGGTGAAGAACATCACCGACTTCGGAGCGTTCGTCGATCTCGGCGGCATCGATGGTCTTCTCCACATCACCGATATGTCGTGGGGTCGAATCGGCCACCCGTCAGAGGTGGTCTCCATCGGCGAGACGATCCAGGTAAAGGTGCTCGAGTTCGACAAGGAGCGGGAGCGGATCTCGCTTGGGCTCAAGCAGATGACACCATACCCGTGGGAAAACGTGGAAGACCGCTATCCTGTGAACGAGAAGGTGGACGGCCGGGTGGTTTCGATTACCGATTACGGCGCGTTCATCGAACTAGAGAAGGGAATCGAGGGTCTGATTCACGTCTCCGAGATGTCCTGGACCAAGCATATTCGCCACCCCTCTAAGATCCTCACTGTGGGCGATCAGATTGTGGCGATGGTGCTCAGGGTCGACCGGGAGAACGAGAAAATCTCTCTCGGCCTCAAGCAGACCGAACCCGATCCGTGGCTCACAATTGACGAACGTTATCCGGTGGGTTCCCGGTTCACAGGTAAAGTGCGAAACCTCACGAACTTCGGCGCATTCGTCGAACTCGAGGAGGGGATCGACGGCCTGGTGCATATATCGGACATGTCCTGGACCAAGCGGATCAAGCATGCCAACGAGGTGGTCAAGAAGGGCGAGGATGTGGAAGTGATGGTTCTCAATATTGATAAGGAGAATCGAAGGATCTCGCTCGGCCTCAAGCAGGTTCAGAACGATCCATGGGAGACTCTCGCACACCAGCTTCCCGAGGGAACGGCCGTTGAAGGGGTCGTGACCAAGGTGGTGGAGCGGGGTGTCGTGGTTAATATCGGCGACGATCTCGAGGGATTCGTGCCGCTCAACCAGGTTCCTGAGGAGATGACGCGGAACAATAACGCGGGCCTCCAGCCGGATGCGAAGCTTCAGCTTCGCGTTGTAAGGCTCGATCCTCAGAATCGACGGATCGTCCTTTCGGTAAAGGCGTTCTTCGAGGGTGAGGAGAAGTCGGAAGTGAGTGAATACCGGAGCCGCTCAACCGGAAGCGGCAGGATCTCACTGGCAGACATGGTCGACCTCTCTCAGGCTAAAAACGCCACTCTGGAAGAGAGTGAGTCGATGGAGCCGGAGGAAGCACAGACGGACAAATCGGAGGACACTCCGAAGGCAGCTCCGGCAGCTCCGGAAGAGGTAGAAACGACGGATGAGGATGGGAATGGTGAGTCGGGCGATTCGGCTTGACAGCAAACCGACCCAACCTATAATTCCGGGGTTGAATTGTAACTATAAGAAAGACGGGCGATTAGCTCAGCTGGTTAGAGTGCTTGCTTGACATGCAAGAAGTCACTGGTTCAAGTCCAGTATCGCCCACCATTCTTTTTCCAGCCGTTCCGAATCGGGGTCTCCCGCAAGGGAGGCCCCATTATCTCCTTTCTTCGAAATGGGATAGCGAGGGCCGGGAAGGTCGAGAGAGATCGGAAAGATGATCAGGAAGAACGACCAGGAAACTGAGAAGTACGAAGTTTACAGGCATTCGACTTCCCATCTGATGGCGTCGGCGATTCAGTCGATCTGGCCGGATACGCAATTCGCTATCGGCCCGCCGACAAGAGTGGGGGAGAAGTACGGGGGCGTCGGCTTCTACTATGACATCGATCTCGATCATAAGTTGATCCCTGAAGATCTTCCGAAGATAGAAAAAGTCATGCGGAAGATCATTTCCGGTAATCACACGTACAACATGGAAGCGATTTCAAGGAACGATGCGCTCGAGCTTTTTCGAAAGCTCGGGCAGAACTACAAGGTGGAACTGATCGAGTCATTCCCCGAGGACGAGCCGCTTTCACTCTGCAGGCATGCTGACTTCGTCGATCTCTGCCGGGGGCCCCATCTCGAGACGACCGGCGAAATCAAATCGTTCAAACTCCTCTCTCTTGCCGGTGCCTACTGGCGGGGAGATGAGAAAAACAAGATGCTTCAGCGGGTCTATGGCGTGGCGTTCTATTCGGATGAGAAACTCGATCACTACATCGAGACGCTCGCTGAGGCGGAGAAGCGTGATCACAGGCGGCTCGGCAAAGAACTCGATCTCTTTTCCGTGGACGAATCCTACGGTCCCGGGCTGATTTTCTGGCATGCGAAAGGATCGCGCATCCGAAATGAGATTGAGCGCTTCTGGTACGACGAGCACTTTCGTAACGGTTATGAGGCGCTCTATACGCCGCACATTGCCAAGGAACATCTCTGGCAGCTCTCCGGTCACCTCGATTTCTATTCGGACCGCATGTATGCGCCGATGGAGATCGATAACCAGAACTACCGGCTGAAGCCGATGAACTGCCCGTTCCATATTCATGTCTATAAGAGCCGGCTCCGGAGCTATCGGAGTCTGCCGATTCGTTACGCGGAACTCGGTACGGTTTATCGGTATGAGCAGTCTGGCGAATTGCATGGCATGAAGAGGGTGCGTGGCTTTACACAGGATGACGCCCACATCTTTTGCACGCCCGATAATCTTCGCGAAGAGATTGAAGAGGTTCTCCGATTCACTCTTCACATGCTTCGCACGTTCGGGTTCGAGGAGTTCGAGGTTTTCCTCTCCACACGGCCTGAGAAGTCGGTGGGGGGGGACGATGAGTGGGATCGGGCCACTGGCGCCCTGCGCGCCGCTCTCGACGCTTCCGGGCTCGAGTGGGATGAAGATCCGGGCGAAGGTGTATTCTACGGTCCCAAGATCGATGTTAAGATCCGTGACAGCCTGGGCAGGGCCTGGCAATGTTCCACCATCCAGGTCGATTTCAATCTGCCCGAGCGGTTCGATATGAAGTATCGTGGATCTGATGGGGGGGAACACCGTCCGATCATGATCCACCGGGCATTGCTCGGCAGTTTCGAGCGATTCTTCGCCTGTCTTGTAGAGCACTATGCGGGTGCATTCCCGACCTGGCTCGCTGCCGAGCAGGTGAGGTTGCTCCCCGTTACGGATAAGCAGGAGGACTATGCCAAAACTGTGGCGGATGCTCTCCTGGCAAATGACATTCGTGTAAAAACCGAAAAGTCGGGCGATAAGCTCGGCGCCATGATCCGGCGGGCCCGCGAAGAGCGCGTCCCGTACATGCTGATTCTCGGCGGCCGTGAGGCCGATGCGGGGCAGGTAGCAGTGCGGAGTCGTGCGGCGGGCGATGAGGGCGTCATGTCCGTCGATGCGTTCGTCGAGCGCATACGGGGTGATATCGACCGGAAGGAGACAGGCTTGATCTCGAGGGAGGAAAAAAGATCAAAGACAAAGAAGTAAGGGTGAATCGCAGGATCCGCGTTCCACAGGTGCGGCTTGTCGGGGAAGACGGAGAGATGGTCGGAATCCTCTCGACCCCGGAGGCTCTCGCCATGGCGGAGGAACAGGGCCTCGACCTGGTAGAGGTGGCCGCCAACTCGCGACCTCCCGTCTGCCGGATCATGGACTATGGGCGCTTCAAGTACGAGGAATCGAAGCGGGCCCGCAAGTCGAAGCAGAAACAGCACGTCACCCATCTGAAAGAGGTCAAGCTTCGACCCAAAATCGAGAAGCATGACTATGATTTCAAGCTTCGACATGCACTCAAATTCCTAGCGGCCCGTGACAAGGTCAAGGTAACCATTATTTTCCGGGGGCGGGAACTCGCCCACATACCACTGGGGCGGAAAATACTGGACCGTTTCGTCGAGGACGTGGGCGAATTTGCCAATGTAGAGGTGGCGCCCAAGATGGAGGGGCGTACCATGTCCCTCGTCCTTTCCCCAAAGGCGGGAAAGCAGCAGCAGCAATCGAAGCCGGCTTCGGGGACTCGTGAGTCCAAACCGGCGGCGAAGGAATAGGGATTAATCGAGAATGACCGCCGGGCCTTACCCGGCGATTAGGAGAACGGAGTCATGCCTAGAGCAAAGAGCGGTCCTCCGGGGGCCCAGAAGCACAGAAAGATCATGCGGCGCGCGAAAGGCTTCGTGGGAAGCCGCGGGACTCTGTTCCGCAGTGCCTCCGCAGCCACGATCAAAGCGCTTCAGCACGCGTATCGGGGCCGGAAACTGAAGAAGCAGGAATATCGGCGGCTCTGGATCGTTCGGATCGGCGCGGCAGCACGGCTGCATGGTCTTTCGTACAGCCGATTCATGAACGGTCTCTCCAAGGCCAATGTAGGGCTTAACCGGAAGGTTCTGGCCCATCTGGCTGCCCACGAACCGGAGGTCTTCGAGAGCCTCGTTGAAGTGGCGCGTACGGAAGTCTAGTAGCCCGCTGGGGTGACGCCTGATCAGAATCCCGTATTTAGTTGGGACGGGGGCGCCCGATGTGCTATTTTGATAACCGCTAAGGAGCGGTGTCTCATGGGTGACTTGAAGTTCAAAAACCTCGATGCGCAGATTGCCCGGGTACGGAGCAAGATCGAGAGGCACGTCCGCGAGCGGCGAGAGTGGGTCGCCGAAAAGGGGCAGTTCGAGGCTCGAGTCAAGGCGCTCGAAGAGGAGATCGCCCGTCTGGCAGAATCAGATCGCGCCCAGCAGACGATCCAGATAGAGAACGCGCAATACAGGAAAAGCCAGGAGATAGTCCGTGAGCAGGTTGCTAAGATGCTCGAGCGGATTGATACTTTCGAAGGTTAATCTCCGGGCCTTCCCTTTTTCATAGATCGATAGACTGTGCTATACCAAGACAGACCGGGCCGGGCGGCGGGATCGTTGATCCCGGGCCGTGCCGGAGAACCGGCTCACGAGAAGAATCAATCGTTTGCGAGGCGAACTTGGAATCTCCCAAGGGAAGCGCAAAAGTCACAATATTCGGGAACGACTATCATATCCAGGCCGAGGAGGATCCCGAGTACATCGAAATGATTGCTCGCTATGTGGATGATAAAATGCGCGAGCTTCAGGGGAAGAGTACAGTCTCTTCCACAACGAAGATCGCCATCCTGGTGGCGATGAACATCGCCGATGATCTCCACAGAGCTAAGGGCGAACATGGGACTGAACAGCATCTCGTCGATCAGAGAGCCGAGGAGCTGGCCGTTCTCCTTGAAGATGCGGTAGACGATTGATCCCTGACCGCCGGACTTCACGGCGGCTTCTCCGATACGGTTCATAGGGGCCCTGCCCGGGCACCCCCTGCACCTCTATGGTGTCTCGGGGGAGTTCCGGCAGGGCTTTTTTGTTTTGATACGACGGGCGGGGCACAATGCCCCGTTCGGTTTGCATTCATTAATAGAGGGGAGTCATACCCCACGGGAGGGAGACCATGAGTCTCGGCCAAATCCTCATCTCCGTCGGAGTCGGCGTCGCGATCGCGATCGTTCTCTGGCTCATCCAGTCGAACAGGGGCCGCGGCCGAGTGCGCTCGGCCGAGAACATCGCGTCAAGAATGATCGACGAGGCGAAGAAGGATGCGGAAACCCGCAAAAGAGAAGCGACGCTCGAGGCCAAGGACGAATGGTACAAGGCCAAAGAGAAGTTCGATCGAGATACGGAGGGGAAGAGGAAGGAGCTGCAGAAGCTCGAAAAGAAAGTCTCCGACAAGGAAGCGAGCCTTAACCGCCGGGTAGACCTGCTCGACAAGAAAGACACGGACGCGAAAGTCCGGGAGCGGGAGCTGAAGCAGGTTGGGGCAGAACTGGAAAAAGAGCGGGAAGAGCTCGCAAGGGCAGTAGAGCGGGAGAATAATCAGCTCGAGAGGATTGCCGGACTCACTGCGGCGGAGGCGAAGCGGGATCTCATGAAGAACCTCGAGGAAGAGGCTAGGCATGAGGCGACGAAGAAGCTTCGCCTGATCCGTGAAGAGACCAAGCGGACCGCTGAAAAAGAGGCGAAGAGGATCGTAACGCTCGCGATTCAGCGCTGTGCGGCGGACCATTCAGCGGAGACGACTGTTTCAGTTATTACGCTTGCCAATGACGAGATGAAGGGGCGGATCATCGGTCGGGAAGGCCGTAATATCCGTGCATTCGAAGCGGCGACCGGAATCGACGTCATTATCGACGATACGCCTGGTGCCGTTGTCCTCTCCGGCTTCGATCCGATTCGACGCGAAATTGCACGGGCAAGTCTGGGGAGACTCATAGCCGACGGGCGGATCCACCCGGGGCGGATCGAGGAGGTCGTAAAGAAGTCCGCGAAAGAGATGGAGGAGAAGATCCGCGACATCGGCGAGCAGACGACACTCGAAATGGGGATAGTCGGATTGAGACCGCGGCTCATGCAACTGTTGGGACGGCTCCACTATCGGACGTCCTATGGCCAGAATGTTCTGGCACACTCCAAAGAAGTCGGATGGCTTTGCGGGATCATGGCGGCGGAACTTCGAATCGACCTGCAACTCGCCAAGCGGAGTGGCCTTCTTCATGACATCGGTAAGGCGCTCACCCACGAAGTCGAAGGGATACATTCTCTGATCGGCGGCGATGTGGCCGAACGGCATGGCGAGCCCGAGCTGGTAGTCAACGCGATCCGTGCTCACCATGATGATGTCGAGCCGATTTCGCTCTTGGCTCCGCTTGTCCAGGCGGCCGACGCGATCTCCGGTGCAAGACCGGGAGCACGAGGGGAAACGCTCGAATCCTACGTGCAGCGACTCGAGAAACTGGAGGCGATCGCTCAGTCCTTCAAGGGGGTCGAAAAGGCGTTCGCCATTCAGGCGGGGCGGGAAATCCGGATCATGGTGGAAGGTGGCGCCGTCAATGATAACGATGCGTCCTCTCTCTCCGTCGCGATCGCGCGAAAGATCGAGAAGGATCTGGAATACCCCGGCCAGATCAAGGTGACTGTTATCCGGGAAACCCGGGCTGTGGAGTACGCCAAGTAGATCATGGAACAATCCAGCGATATTCGGATCGACGGCAGGGCGATCGCGAAGAAGATCGAAGAGCGGGTCAAGGCCGACGCGGAGCGACTGATCAAAAGGGGCGTGATCCCCCGGCTCGTCTCGGTTGCCGTAGACGACGAGGATCCGTCATTCGAGTCTTACATGAAATCACGGGCCAAAGCCTGTGCCCGCGTGGGAATTGAATCTGAGGTGGAGATCGTCCCGCTCAAGGACGCCGAGAGGGCGCTCGGTCTGAAGGCGGCGAGATTGAGCGAAGATCGATCGGTTCACGGCGTGCTGTTCAGCCTGCCCCTCCCATCGGGAGTGAATGATCAGAGCGTCTATACCCGGCTGGATCACAGAAAGGACGTGGAAGGGATGCACCCGTGGAATGCGGGGCTCCTCGCGCTCGGCAGGCCCCGGTTCGTCCCCTGTACGGCACTGGCGGTGATGGAGATCCTGAAACGGGAGACGATCGATGTCGAGGGCCGTCATGTGGTCATTCTCGGGCGAAGCAAAGTAGTCGGGGCGCCTCTCGCCTCCATGCTGCTGCACAAGTCGACAGGGGGGAACGGCACGGTCACCGTATGCCATTCCCGCACGCGGGATCTTCCTCACTTCTGCGCCCAGGCCGACATTCTGGTAGCGGCGATCGGTCAGCCGGAGTTCGTGAAAGGGGAATGGCTCCGCCAGGGGGCGGTTGTCCTCGACGTCGGCACACATGCGATCGATGACCCCGCCTACAAGCGGGGCTGGCGGCTGGTAGGAGATGTTCACTATGAGAGTGCCTGTACGGTCGCTTCGCGGATCACGCCGGTGCCGGGCGGCGTCGGACCTGTCACGACGGCGCTTCTTCTGCAGGCAACCGTGCGTGCGGCCATGGGGGCAGACGAGTAATGGCGATCCCGGCCGGCAAGTCTCACCGGCCGGAGGAGAAGATCTGGTCGGTCGCTGAACTGACGCGCCGGGTCAAATCGGTCCTGGAGAACGCACTCCCGATGGTCTGGGTGGAAGGGGAGATCTCGAACTTCACCCACCACTCTTCCGGTCACATGTACTTCTCACTCAAAGATGAACGGGCGCAGATTCGTTGCGTCTTCTTCCGCGGCAAGAACAGCAAACTGAAGTTCCGCCCCGAAGCCGGTCTCAAAGTCAGATTGCTGGGTGACGTCACCGTTTATGAGCCTCGGGGCGACTACCAGCTTCTCGTCGATCGAATGATCCCGGTTGGAAAGGGGGAACTCGAACTTGCTTTCCGGCAGCTCGTTGACAAGCTGGAGAAGCGTGGCTGGTTTGCGGCGGAACGGAAGAAACAGCTGCCGGCTCATCCCACCACAGTCGGAATCATCACGTCACCGACCGGTGCGGCGATTCATGACATGATCCGGACATTTCAATCCCGCATGCCAGTGGAAATTCTGCTCTACCCTGTGCGGGTCCAGGGGGTCGGTGCGGCGGAAGAGATCGCCCGTGCGGTCAGTCGAATGAACGAGTGGGGCGAGGCGGATGTCCTGATCGTCGGGAGGGGAGGGGGATCGCTCGAGGATCTCTGGGCGTTCAACGAAGAAGTACTGGCGGAGGCGATCTATCGATCGGAGATCCCCGTCATTTCGGGTGTAGGGCATGAGGTGGATGTGACGATTTCCGACATGGTGGCGGATGTACGCGCTGTTACCCCGACAGCGGCCGCGGAAATACTGGTCCCCTCGCTCGCAAACGTACAGGCGGATCTTGACCGACTGGGCGATCGCCTTGTCAGGCGTATCAGGGAGATTTTTCGGTTCTGGAGGGAGAGACTGGAGCGATTCGCCGAGAGTCGCGCGCTGGGTGAGCCACGGGCTCGTCTCCGGGAAGAAGCGCAGCGTCTCGATGATCTGGCTACCCGAATCGGTCTGGCTCTCCGGCGTGTGGAAGAGCGATTCCGGGAGAGGATCGCCGGTCTCTCGGGTAAGCTCGATGCGCTTGACCCTCTCTCGGTTCTCAATCGGGGATACAGCATTTGCCGGCCCGCCTCGGGAGGGAATGCCATTACGGATGGACGGAACGTGGCGAAGGGGGACCTGCTGGAAGTACGGTTCCGAAGAGGAAGTGTGCTGGCACGGGCGGAATCGATCGATCCGGGAAAAGAGCCCGGCGACGAAGAGGGAGGAGAAGAGTGACCGCGAAAAAAGCCGACGGTTTCGATTGGGAAGTGAGCATGAAGAGAATCGAGGAGATCGTGCGCGCTCTCGAAGGCGGAGGCGCCGGGCTGGACGACTCGATCAAACTCTTTGAAGAGGGGACAAAGCTCGTAAAGGGTTGTCGCTCGGCACTCGAGAAGGCCGAGGTGCGCGTTTCGAAATTGATCGATGAAGGAGAGACGCCCCGGCGTGTCGACTTCGGCAAGTCGGAGGACGGCGGCGAGTGAACGAAAACCTCCCGTCTCTGCTGAAGCCTTATCGCGAGAGAGTGGAAGGGGCGCTGAAGAGGGCGATGCCCGAGTCCCGACCTGATGACGGCGGTGTGACTCTTGCCATGAGCGATTCTCTCTTCGCCGGCGGGAAACGGATTCGCCCGATTCTTTGTATGTTGACGTTTGATGCCGCGGGTGGAGAGCCTTGCGCGATCGACGATATCGCGGCCGCCCTCGAGATGATTCATACCTACTCATTGATCCACGACGATCTGCCCTGCATGGATGACGATGATCTCCGCCGGGGACGGCCCGCTTGTCACGTCACTCACGGCGAGGCGGTGGCTCTTCTCGCCGGAGACGGCCTGCATACAGAGGCATTCGCTCAGCTGGCGCGCGCCGGGAACATTCCCGCCGATCGGCGAATCCGGATGACCGCCGAGCTCGCGTCGGCCGTTGGTGTTTCGGGAATGGTCGGCGGCCAGGCGCTCGACCTGCTCGCGGAGAGAGAGCCGGTGACGGCGCAGGATAGGCTCGAGCAGATACATCGCAAAAAGACGGGCGCATTTATCGCGGCATCTGCTATTTTAGGTGCGGTCGGTGCGGGTGCTTCGGAATCCGAGATCGCATCGATCAGACAGTACGGCGAATCGCTCGGCCTCGCGTTTCAGATCGCTGACGATTTGCTTGACGTAACGGCCACAGCGGAAGAAGCGGGCAAGCGAGTCGGGAAGGATGCGGAGCGTGGGAAGACCACCTATCCCGGCCTGATCGGCCAGGAATCCTCCCTCCGCTTGGCACACGAGCTCGTCGATCGATCTGTGCAGTCACTTCCTTTCGATACGGATGACCGCCTCCTCGCTGCTGTTGCGAGGTTCGTGGTCGACCGGATCGGCTGAATCATACGGGGCTGAACACCTATGAGAATCGGTGTAGTCGCCAACATGACAAAAGAGGGCGTCCGTGAGGCGTCGGCCCGGCTCGCGGAATGGGCTGACGAAAACGGTGTAGGCCTTTTTACCCTCGAGTCGATCGCTCCGAGCGATGAAGAACGTCGCGAACTCTCCTCGTGCGATCTCGTCGTGACCCTTGGGGGGGACGGTACTCTTCTCGGCGCTGCCCGCATGCTTTCCGATTGCGAAACACCAATTCTAGGCGCGAATCTGGGGAAATTCGGGTTTCTAACCGAGCTCAGAATCGGCAGGCTCCGGGAGACGCTCGAAATGGTCCGCCGTAACGAACACACGGTGGAGAGCCGGATGAACCTCCTGGTTCGCGTCGACTCCGGCGGGAAAGAGTTGGGCCGATTCACAGCCCTGAATGATGCGGTCGTCCATAGGGCAGGCGCTACTCGAATCGGGCATTTCGAGACCTACGTAGGGGGGGCGAGGGTAAATGCCTACACGGCGGACGGACTTATCCTGTCGACGCCGACGGGCTCGACCGCTTACAACCTGTCGGCCGGAGGCCCGCTCGTCACTCCTACCATGAACGCAATACTGATCACCCCTATCTGTCCCCATACTCTGGGTATCCGCCCTCTGGTTCTCCCGAAGGACGAGGAAATCCAGATCCGGTTTCCCGATGAAAACGAGGAACTCCGCCTGACGGTTGACGGCCAGGAGTCACTTCCCCTCTCGCCACATACTGTCGTCAAAGTCAGCATGTCTCCCCATCGAACCCGCCTGATTCGAACGGGCGGGCCCGGTTTTTACGACGTGCTTCGCGAAAAGCTGCACTGGGGAAGCAGGGAGTAACCGCATGCTTCGTGAGCTTCGAATCAGGAACTTCGCTCTTGTGGACAGCGTGGCTATCGAATTCGGCCTGGGGCTCAACGTAATCACGGGTGAAACCGGTGCGGGCAAGACGATTTTATTTGAAGCCCTTAGTATTCTGCTCGGTGGAAAAAGTTCGAAACCTCTCGTCAGGGAGGGCGCGGATCATGCGCTCTTTCAGGGACTCTTCGACATATCCGATATCAATCAGTTTTCCGGGGCGGAGTATGCCGATGAAGATGGGGCGCTCCTGATTGAGCGCAAGGTTCCGAAAACGGGGCGGGGAAGGGTGGAAGCGAACGGACGACTCATCCCCCTCGACCGGCTGCGCGTCTGGGCGGGGGAGCTGATCGACATTCATGGTCAGAGTGAGAAGGAGGGGCTGCTCGAGTCAGCGAGGCAGAGGGCCTATCTCGATCTGTTCGCCCGAGCCCATCGTGAGCGCGACGCATTTTCTGATGCGCTCGTCCTGGCCAGAGAGGCTCGGAGTGCTTATGCGGCCGAGGAAAAGAGGCTCGATTCGATCCGCCAGCGGGAGGACTATTTACGTTGGCAGCTCCGTGAAATCGAGGAGGCGGGACTCCTTCCCGGCGAGCAGGAAGAGCTGGAGGAGAGGGAGAGGATCCTGAAGGAGGCCGAGCAGGTCCGGGAAGCGATCTGGTTCGCACGGGATGTGCTTCATGAGGGTGAAGGAGCGGCCGTGGATCGGCTCGGTGAGGCGGCCGACAAACTCGAGCGATTCGATTCTCACGGTGAGGAGGCTCCTGCCGCGGCGGAAGCATGCCGGCGTGCGATCTGCGAGATAGACGATGCTCTTCTAGCGCTGAACAAATTGAACGATCGCGTCGACTCAGGGCCGGAGGGGATCGACCAGGTGATCGAAAGGCTCGAAGCGATCAGAGGGCTCAAGAGAAAATACAAGCGCTCCGTAGAAGAGATACTGGAGTACTCCCGGGAGATCGGGGAGGAGATCGCGGACCTTGACCGGGGGGAAGCAGCTCTTCGTGATCTGGAAAGGATTGCAAAAGCGCACTCGGAAGAAGCTTCGCTTCTGGCGGACAAGCTGTCGAAGAAACGGCGGATCGCGGCGACCCGGCTCGGGAAGCGCATCGAAAAAGGCCTCGCCGATCTGGCGTTCAGAGGCGCTCGCTTTTCAATCTCCGTCCTGCCTAACGAGGACCCCGATGGCGAGGTGACGATCGGGGAGATTCGCGCGCGGTGCGACCGAAACGGAGCGGATCGTGTTGAGTTCCGTTTCGCCGGAAATCGAGGGGAGGAACTTCATCCCCTGCGACGAGTGGCATCCGGTGGTGAGCTTTCCCGTGTGATGCTTGCGCTGAAGCGAGTCATCGCCGATGCGGCCCAGGTACCGACCGCCCTTTTTGATGAGATTGACGCCGGTGTGGGGGGGGATGTGGGCGAAAAGATCGCCGACGCCCTTCGGGAAGTGGGCCGGGGTCGCCAGATCGTTTGTATCACTCATCTGCCGGCAATCGCCAGCCAGGCGGACCGACATCTTCGGGTCGAGAAAAAAGTGAGTCGTGGCCGGACACTAATCGGTATCCGGACTCTCGATTCGGACCAGCGGGTGGATGAGCTGGTTCGAATGATGGGCGGCGATTCACGTCGCGATGTCAGCGTACCCCATGCAGAGGAGATCCTGCGGGCGGCCCGCGAGGGATCCTGAAGGGAACACCCGTGCACGCGCTCCCCAATCTACTTTCTCTCTTTCGCCTGACGCTATCGATTCCGGTCTGCCTGGCGATTCGGGAGGGGGATACCCCCGCGGCTCTCGCGGTTCTCGCCCTTTGTCTCGTGACCGACGGGCTGGACGGATATGCCGCCAGACGCCTGGGTGCCATCACCGATTTGGGCCGGATTCTCGATCCGGTAGCCGATAAGGTGATCGCCGCATCGGTCGCCCTTTCACTACATATCTGGCATGATCTTCCAGGCTGGTTCCTGATTGCGATCGTCGCGCGTGACGCGGCTATTCTGTTCGGTGGTGAGTGGATGCGACGCCATACCGGACTCGTCCCTTCTGCCAACCTCATGGGGAAGATCACGATCAATGTCCTGATGATCACCCTTCTCATCTGGATGATTCCGGTTCCTACAATGACCGGCTACTCACTCAAGATCGCGACCGGCTTTCTGGTCCTCTCTTTTGCCATGTACTTGCGGGTCTGGGCGGTGACTCTCCGGGGGAAATCGCTTGACAGGGCTACGTACCCCTGCAACACTGAAACCCCCAGATAGGCAACGAGTTATCCAGTTCTTCCAAGGCAAGAACAGCGGGCGGGAGCCGATATGATCATCCCTTCATGGCCTAAGTTTCGCGAGATTGCCGGGCGGGGAAACCTCGTTCCGATTTATCGTGAAATCCTTGCCGACCTCGAAACTCCCGTCTCCGCTTTCTTGAAACTGGGCGCAGGTCCTTATTCCTATCTGCTCGAGAGCGTCGAGGGTTCGGAGAAGCTGGCGCGCTATTCCATTATCGGAATCGACCCGGAAGTGGTTGTGCGCGTATCAGGGAATCAGGCTGAGGTGGAGCGTCCGGGGAAGGCGATCCGTCGGTCGAAAGTCAAAGATCCGCTTGAACCGGTAGAGAAGATCTTCCGCTCATTCCGTCCTGTTGAAGTGGAGGGACTTCCGCCGTTCTATGGCGGTGCTGTCGGATTTCTCAGCTATGACGCGGTTCGCCGGTTCGAAAAACTTCCGTCCACGACCGATGATGACCTCGAGTTGCCCGACGCCTGCTTCCTCTTCGCCGGTACCAATCTAATCTTCGACAATCTGAACCACAGCGTGAAAGTATTGACCCACGCCCGGACGGGCAAGGGGGGCGACATTGAGAAGGAGTATCGGAACGCGATCCACCGGATTGAGAGCGTAATCGAAAAACTGAGACAACCGATTCACGATCGGTCGCATACAGCATCAGAACCGGTTACCCTACGCTACAAGAGCACGTTCACGAAAGAAGCGTTCTGCAAACAGGTCCGCAGGATCAAACGGTATATCAAGAACGGGGATGTCTTTCAGACCGTTCTTTCCCAGAGGCTTGAAACCGTACTTCATTCCGATCCTTTTGATGTCTATCGCGCTCTTCGGACGATCAACCCGTCTCCTTATATGTACTATCTCAATTTTCAGGACATGAAGATTATCGGATCGTCCCCTGAAGTCCTTGTAAAGGAATCAGGCGGTCGCCTCGAGCTCCGGCCGATTGCCGGAACCCGGCCGAGAGGGAAAGACGCGGCGGAGGACGAAACGCTGCGGAGAGATCTTTTCAGCGATGCCAAAGAGATAGCCGAGCACGTCATGCTCGTCGATCTCGGCCGGAATGATCTCGGTCGTGTGAGTGAGTTCGGTACTGTGGTTACTGATGAGCTGATGACACTCGAGAAGTACTCTCATGTCATGCATATCGTGTCGAACATAACCGGCCGCCTCCGGGATGGGTTATCCCCGTTCGATGTCGTGCGTGCCTGTTTTCCGGCCGGCACGGTATCAGGGGCGCCGAAGATCCGTGCGATGGAGATTATTGAAGAGCTGGAGCCGGTGCGACGGGGCATTTATGCCGGCGCGGTGGGCTACTTCGGATTCGCCGGAATGATGGATCTCTGCATCGCGATCCGGACGATCGTAACGAAGGGTCAGCGTGCCTATATAGGTGCGGGCGCCGGAATCGTCGCGGATTCAGTTCCGGAATTGGAATACCAGGAGACTCTAAGCAAAGCGGGCGCTCTGCAGAAGGCGCTCGAGAGAGCCGCCCGGGGATTGGAGTAGAAGTATCCGATGATTCTCGTCATCGATAACTATGATTCCTTCACGTACAACCTCGTCCAGTATTTTGGTGAGATGGGCGAGAAGGTGGATGTTGTGCGGAACGACTCGCTTTCCGTCACCGGAGTGGCGCGGCGGAAGCCGGATCATATCGTGATCTCTCCCGGACCGGGCTACCCTCGGGATGCTGGCATTTCCGTTGATGTCGTAAAGACTCTGGGTTCCAAGATACCCATTCTCGGCGTCTGCCTGGGCCATCAGTGTATCGGCGAGGCTTACGGCGGGAAAATAGGCTACGCAAAAAACCTCATGCACGGTAAGTCGTCTCATATCATTCATGACGGCAAAGGGATCTTTCGTGGAATCGACAATCCATTCGAGGCGACCCGCTATCATTCCCTCGTCGTGAAACCACGAAGCCTTCCTGATTGTCTTGAAAAAGATGCTTGGACTGCAGACAAGGAAATCATGGCATTTCACCACAAGGAGTATCCTGTCTGGGGCGTTCAGTTCCATCCCGAATCGATTCTCACCGTGCGTGGAAAGCAGATTCTCCGCAATTTCCTCGAAGTGACATGAGCGGAGGTCCGGGCAAGGACGCCGTTCTCTCCGAATCAATCAAGAAGATCATCAACGACCGCGCGGACCTTTCTGTGGCTGAAATACGTGGGGCGATGTCCGCCATTATGGAGGGGCGCGCTACCGACGCCCAGATCGCCGCGTTCCTGATCGGGTTGCGTATGAAGGGTGAGTCGATCGACGAGATTGTCGGCGCCGCTTCGGTCATGCGTGAAAAGGCCAAGCGTGTCCATGTTTCGGGAGGCCCGATACTCGATACCTGCGGAACCGGTGGGGATCGGAAGGGTACGTTCAACATCTCTACTTTGACGGCGATCGTTGCGGCCGGCGCTGGTCTGACCGTGGCCAAACATGGCAACTATTCAGTCTCGAGCCAGTGCGGGAGCGCCGATCTCCTTGAAATCCTGGGCGTCAACATCCGGCTTTCGGTCGCCGATCTCGAGGCGTGCCTCGAGAAGGGGGGGATCGCGTTTCTGTTCGCCCCCATGCTTCACGAAGCGATGAAGTACGCGATCGGACCACGCAGGGAGATCGGTGTCCGAAGCATGTTCAATGTGCTCGGCCCGCTCACGAACCCGGCGGGCGCCCGCTATCAGTTGCTCGGTGTGTACGACAGAGACCTCACCGAGCCGATCGCCCGCGTGTTGTCCAGGCTGGGAGCGGATCGTGCCTGGGTGGTTCATGGCGAAGACGGTACCGACGAAATCACGCTTACCGGAAACACGATCGTCTCTGAGCTGCGGGAGGGCGCGGTCGAAACGCGAACGGTATCGCCGGCTGACTTCGGCCTCGAGAAGATCGAGTTTGAGTCGATTCTGGGGGGCGCTCCCGAAAAAAACGCCGACATAGCGATCGAGATCCTCGACGGAAAACCAGGGCCCCATCGGGATACCGTCCTCGCGAACGCTTCTGCCGCGCTTTATATCTGTGGCAAAGTGACCAGCCTGCCCGAGGGGACGGCTTGCGCGGCCGACGCGATCGATACCGGCGCGGCTCGCGACCGTCTGGAGTTCCTGCGATCGTTCGGCAAAGGTCCGGGCGACCTCCTCCCGGGATCCTGAGGGAGCTTAATGATTCTAGATGAGATCGTCCGGGCGAAGCGGGAAGAACTCGTCTCGCGGAAGAGCGCCTGTTCCTTCGACGAAATGCGCAGACGGGCCATGGATCGAGAATGGGCGGGGCGGTCTTTTATCGGCGCCCTTCAAACCGATTCCCTTTCTCTGATCGCGGAAATCAAGAAGGCCTCACCATCGGTCGGCATGATCCGGGATGATTTTGATGTCGCGGAGATCGCAAAGTCATACGACAAAGGAGGCGCAGCAGCGATTTCCGTACTCACGGATGAGCGCTTCTTTCAAGGTTCTCTCGACTATCTTCGCCTCGCGCGAAATTCCTGTCCGGAGCCGATTCTCCGAAAAGATTTCGTGATCGATGAGTACCAGGTCGCCGAAACCGCCGCCGCCGGGGCCGATGCGTTTCTCTTGATCGCGGCCATTCTCTCCCGTAGCCAGATGAGCGAGTATATCGAGATGGGCGCCGAGTATGGTCTCGACGGACTCGTCGAGATTCACGACGGCAAAGAACTGGAGGCGGCCGTTGACGCGGGAGCGAAGATCATCGGCATCAATAACCGGAATCTTTCGACGTTCGAGGTCACGCTCGAAACCTCATTCGAATTAGGCTCTGAGCTTCCGGACGATGTGATCCGCGTGAGCGAGAGCGGGATTCGGACAAGAGAGAACGTCGTGGAACTCGAGCGGCTGGGTTTCCACGCTATTCTGATCGGGGAGACATTGTTGCGTTATCCGGATCCGGCTATCGGAGTGCGGGAGCTGATGGGCGAAGGGGCATGAGTCTGATCAAGATCTGCGGGCTAACCCGCGAAGAAGATGTGAAAGTCGTGAGGGATGGTGGGGCGGATTTTGCTGGATTTGTTCTCGCGCCGAGTCCTCGACGGATCGAACCGGATCGAGCGGCGGAACTTGTTCGCCTTCTTGACGGCTCATCCACGCAGGCTGTCGGTGTGTTCGTGAATGAAGACCCGGCGGTCGTTCGTGAAATCGCGCACCTTGCCCGGTTTTCGATTGTTCAGCTCCACGGTGAGGAGACTTCTTCCCACAAAAAGACGATCGGCTTGCCCGTTATCCGTGCGTTCGGGATCGAAAAGACGGGAGATCTCGAGGGGACGGCCGCTTTTCCTGCTGACTTCTGGCTCTTCGACACCCGGGATCGACACAAGCGAGGGGGAACGGGCAGGTCGTTTCGATGGGAGATTCTGCAGGAAACCGAACCGCCCAGGCCGTTTCTACTGGCTGGCGGGCTCTCGCCTGATAATGTAACAGAGGCCATTCGTGTGGCCGCACCGGATGGCGTGGACGTATCCACCGGTGTGGAGGCTTCGCCCGGATTCAAAGATCCCCGGCTGGTTCGGGAGTTCATCGAGCGCGCCAGGGCGGCGTTTTCGGAGAGGGGGGAGGAACGATGAAGAGCGGCCCGGATCGTGCGGGATATTTCGGAGAGTTCGGCGGCCGATTCGTTCCCGAGACTGTGATGCCGGCGCTTCTTGAACTGGAGCGGGCGTACAAGCAGGTGATCCGGGATCCGGAATTCCGGAAACAATACGAGTACTACCTTTCAGAATATTGCGGCCGCCCGTCACCGCTCTATTTCGCCGAGCGCATGACCGCCGATCTGGGAGGCGCCCGTATCTACTTGAAGCGAGAAGATCTGAATCATACGGGCGCCCACAAGATCAACAATTGCATAGGCCAGGCACTGCTCGCCCGCAAAATGGGGAAGAAACGAATCATCGCCGAAACGGGTGCCGGGCAGCATGGAGTCGCTACAGCGACCGCCGCCGCGCTTTTCGGCCAGGATTGCGTTGTATACATGGGCGTGGAGGACACTGTCCGGCAGGCGCTGAATGTTTTTCGCATGAAGATGCTCGGTGCCCGTGTGGTGCCTGTTGATTCCGGATCGAAGACTCTCAAAGACGCGATCAACGAAGCGATGCGGGACTGGGTCACCAACATACGGACCACGCACTATCTGCTGGGGTCGGTTCTCGGTCCCCATCCCTACCCGGTCATGGTTCGTGATTTTCAGAAGATCATCGGAAAAGAAGCGCGCCGGCAGGTGCTCAGCAAAGAGGGAAAGCTCCCCGATCTGCTGATCGCCTGTGTCGGGGGAGGGTCGAACGCGATCGGTCTCTTTACGGCGTTCCTGAACGACAAAAAAGTCGACATGGTGGGAGTCGAGGCCGGCGGGACCGGCCGAAAGCTCGGAAATCATGCTGCCCGCTTTTCCGGCGGATCGCTCGGCGTTCTTCAAGGAACCCGCACCTATGTTTTACACGACCGGAACGGCCAGATCGCTCCGACTCACTCCGTTTCAGCCGGGCTCGATTATGCGGCGATCGGCCCCGAACACAGCTATCTAAGATCGATCGATCGCGTCTCCTACACCTCGGTGGGAGACAAGGCCGCACTCGACGCTTTCTATTATTTGAGCCGCACCGAGGGGATCGTACCCGCCCTCGAATCCGCCCACGCGATCGCCTATGTGCGAAGGGTCGCTCCCCGAATGAGCCGCCGACAGACGATTATTGTCAATCTCTCCGGCAGGGGGGATAAAGATGTGATGGCGGTCGCCGCGCTCGATGAGAATGGCGCTTGACTCAGAGTTCGGCAATAGAGGGTTGGAAAAGCGATTGGAGTGCCGGGGCGAATCCACTATACTCCCGATGACTTGTCCATGATGCGCCCGTAGCTCAGTGGATAGAGCACTGGCCTCCGGAGCCAGGTGTCGGAGGTTCGAATCCTCTCGGGCGTACCATCTTCTCTCTCCGCCAGAGGATGTCGGTAGAGTCCCCTTTCGATCAGTCCGCCCATGATCGGATCGACGTGGCGGTCCCCTAAATGGCCATTCGAGGGTATCCGATGTAACTATATGCAACAAAATGAATTAGGAGGAATTCCTCTAATATCTCTCCTTTTATGTTGACAGACATCGGCCCCGTTCCTAGAATGGCGATCCCTTTTCGGATTGTCTTTTCGAGGACAGTCTTGAGAGGCGGTTACCCTCGATTGACTTGAGAGATTCAGGGTAACTCGTTGATTTTAGAAACGATAGAATCGACCACTTGATTGGTGACAAGAGACAGGGAAGGGCGGGGAGTTTTCCGCTGGGGGGGATGGCGGAATCGCACGGTTCACCCCCTGACCCCTGGCTGTCCCCGCCCCCCCCGGATCTTGCGGGGAGTGCGTGCATTCGTGGCGATTCTGGTCTACAATAAAAGAGCCGCTTGACCGTTTGGACTCCGTGCGCGGAGGTGGACGTCCGCACCTCCACCCCCCTATGGAATCACGGCGGGAAGGCGGCCTTTTCTTTTTCTGTCAGGCGCGTCGGCGCCTTTCCCCTTGGTTTGCCTATCTACCTGCGGTATAACAATCGTGAGGACCATGACACCGGCGGGAGGTATGTGGGGTAAGAGGCGAACGATAATCGGCCTGGATTGGGCGGGTGATACCGCCAAAGCGATCCGGGTTCGGATAGGTGGCACCCATCCGCGCCTCTGTGACTTCTCGCTGAAGAGCGTTTCCCACGCCGGCCAGCTCGGGCCTCTCCTCCGTGAACTGGGGTTCGGCGGGGGCAAGAACAGGATTCACTGTTCGATCCCAAGCAGAGAGGTGCATATCCGGCATCTCGAACTTCCCTATCAGAACGAGTCGGAACTTCGATCGACACTCCCATTTGAAATTCGGAGACATGTGCCTGCGGCAGCGGGGACGGAGATGACTGTCGCCCATCAGATCGTCGGTCGGGATCGCGATCAACATCGCATGTCGGTGCTGGTCGTCCTGGCGCCGACGGGCGCGGCGGAACGCTATCGGGACCGTTTGCAGGAGTCGGGGGTAAGGCTTCGTCGCGTAGAACCGGCGCCTCTTGCCGCTGTCAACCATCTGATTCACAGCAGAACCGAAACGAGAGACGGATCCTGCTGGGGTCTGTTGGAGGTTGGAGCTACAGGAAGCTGGATCGCTCTCGCGCGGGAGGGGGGACCGCTTTTCGTTCGTTCCATTCATGTCGGCGGAGCGAGTTTTACACAGGAACTGGTTGTGCGGTGCGGTCTCTCCCGGGGAGAGGCTGACAGCGTGAAACGGGCGGATGTGGCGCTCGCCAAGCTCCGGCCCGAGTGGCGGGAACGAACCGCGGCACTTCCACAACTTCTCCGTCACACTCTCGATCAGCTTGCCGAGGAAGTCTCTTCCTGTCTGAACGAATACAGAATTCGAAACGGCCCGGTGAGGCGGCTCTATCTTGCCGGCGGCGGGGCGCTCATCCATGGCATCGACTCGGTGCTTCAAAGCCGGCTCGCCCTGCCTGTCCATCTGATCGACCCGTTCGAGATCTTTGACCTCCCGGACAGCTGGCCGGAGCGGAAAAAAGATCTGCTGAGCGAAATCGGTCCCCAGTTTCTCGTTGCCGCCGGGCTCACACGCTGGTGGGAGTCCTGATCGTGTATGACATCGACTTCCTGCGAGTATCATCCGTCGAAGAATCGGAAGACTGGCTCCCGACTCTTACCAGAATATGCCTGCTGGTCGGGATTTTGTCGTTTGTGATCTACGCCGCCGGTCTCACCTGGATCGGATGGCGATCGCAGGATGTCCTTGCGGCGCTCGTCGATCGGGAAGCGAATCTGGCGTACCAGGAAGGCTCGGTCGGACGGGCTCTCGAGGGCCGGCTTTCCGTCGTGGCCGCACGGGCGCACCGGTCTCTCTGGGCTCCCTTTCTTACGGAGTTGACTTCCGCGTTTCCGGACGGCCACGACTTGGAGTCGATCGACTACAATCGAGAGGTAGGCGAAGTTCTGATCAGTGCACGTATTGTCCGGGGGACAGAAACGCCCGAGGGTCTGCTCGAGTCCTTGAGCGGGCTACAGTTCGTCCATGAGGATTTCCCTTTTGGAACGATTGAAAATCGGGAGGACGATCGCTACCAGATCCGTTTGTCCGGGAGGATGGCGAGTCGATGATGCGGAGGATGCTTCCCCTGGCAGCCGGACCGTTTCTTGTATTGGTGTTTCTGGTGAGCGGCATCCTGTTAGGGGATCAACCGGGCGGGCGGGGCGCTACTCTGACGGCTGCGGCCGATGATCTCGACAGGCGGGCGGGTCATTTACAAGCTGCCCGGAAATTATTGATCGAAGCTGGTGACTACCTGGCAATCGCCGAACCGTCCCGGCCGGAGAGCATTCTGGACGACTACGATCCCCGTGATCGATGGGAACCGGCGTTGTCGCGGGCTTCCGAAAGTGAGATCAATTGGGAACGGACAGTCGATCGTTCAGGTAACCGTTATATGCTGACAGTGAAAATGAACCTGACCGAAGTACACAGTCTCTTTGACTGGATCGATAGACAGGTCGCGCCCTTCGTGATCGAAGACTGGTCCCTGACAGGAGATGGGGATGAGCTTTCGCTTTCCATGACAGTTCTCGTTCTCAAGGAATGGAATGTCGGATGAGCGATTCTCTCTCGAAAATCGGAGCGATCCTGTTGGTTCCCGCCGTCCTGTTCGGCCTGTTTCGCGCATCTGCTGTTGTGGGTGAGCTTCGTGAGGAGCCTCCTTCACTTCCGGAAGCGAGAGTCGTGGATTCACGCGCGCTCCTGCCGGGAACTGAAACTCTCGCGGCGAGCGAACGAATCGACCGCCTTGCGGGTGAGAGTCGCTCTCAGGCGCCGACGCGATCTCCGTTTCTACGGTTTGGTGGGGCAGGAGGAGCTTCGGTCGTCCCCCCCGTGCCGAGACCACGCGTGGTTCCAGGTAAGCGAGCGATGATACCGCGCGTCGTGCTCGTCCTTGAAAGAGGTGGGGGGGAGAACGCTGTGGTAATCGAACTGGGTGAAGATCGGTCCGGCCCTCTCATGAGGGGTGAGGCATTCCAGGGGTGGCGGATCGAGCAGATCGATGTTGGGTGGGTCCTGATCGGACGTGACGGGATTATCTATACTCTTCCGGCGCCCTGATCCTCTTCATGTGCGCTTCGCCAGCATTTCCTCAGGCGAATCGCTCCTGCCAGAACCCCGATCACTAGAGCCGATTCCAGAACGAGACTCACTCCCATCGGTAACTTGAACTGATCGCGCAGAGTGCGAGGCCAGATATCGAGCGGCGCCCCTCCCGGTCTCCGGTCAAAGGGATCGGCCAGATTTTCCAGGAAAACGAGAGAGTGGGAGGCGAGGCGTGTCAGGTTCGGGTCGGTCCAGGTCTGTTCGCGCGTGACAATGCGATCCGGCGCCAGCCATCCGGCACGAATGAGAGGGGCGGAAAGTTCGTCCAGCCCACCCAGATGATAGAGAGTGCCCAAGAGCTGGATAGTGACGGAGACTACGACGATTGCTCCCACGAGGCCACGCTTCCAGGCCGGACGAATCTCACGAAACAGGAAGGCGAGCGGGAGCAGGCTGAACGGAATGGCGGGGAGCAGGAATCGTGGCCCCCATGTGTACGCGTGAAACCACCATGATGAGTAAAGCAATATCAGAGTGACCGGAACACCGAAAGAAAGAATGGCGGCGGGAATGTCGGCGCGCCACAGTTTTCGATAGCCGATGCAGGCAAAGAGAATCAGAGGCGAATAGAGAAAAAACGATTCTCCCGGTGAGACCAGCAGTCCCCACAACCCTTTCCAGAAAGGAGTCGTAAAGCCTCCTGACCTCCACGTATAGAGAGAGAGAACGCTTCCGAATCGATAGAGATTGGCAAACGCGACGAGAGGGATCGCAACGAGCAGAATGCCGCAGACTACGACAGCCAGTCTCTTGAACAGGGATGGAGTCCATTGGCGTGGCAGGAGCAACACCAGGAAGAAAAGAGGGAGAAGAACCACGCCGGTAATCCTGAGAGCGACGACTCCACCGAGCAGAATTCCAGAGAGAAAGAGACGGGCCATGGGACGGGTTCGGCGCGAGTCGAGCAGTGCCCATGTCGCGCCCAATAGGAGCGTGAGTTGGGGTATCTCCGTCCACCCTCTCTTCGAGTATGGCCAGATCATCGTCCCGGCGCCGAACAGAATCGCAGCAAGAAGGGCCCCCCGCCTCGGGCCACCTGCCGATCGAGCGGTGAGATAAAAGAGAGCGACACCGAGTGCGGCGAGGAGGGGGCTCCAGAGACTCGCCAGCGTTCCATCGACATAGGGGCGTTCGGCCGCGTCAATCCATCCCGCGGATAACATCCATCCACCTGCCGCACAGGCCGGGGCAAAGAGAAGGGAGTGGAGAATGGCGAATTTCGCATACGACTGACCGTCTTTCGGCGAGACGACCGTAAGCTGCCCGTGTGCGCGAATCGAGAGAGAGCCGCGGTCAACAAGTGCGCGCGCGGTCTGTAGCTTGATATAGGAATCGTTGACGTATAATCGCCCACCGGATGTGGCTAGATAGAGAGCGGCAAAAGTGAGAAACAGGAAAAGAAAATCCTGCCGTCGTAACATGTGGGGCCCTCCTTCTCCATTTCACGGGCTTTTCATACCCGTCCCGGCTGAGACTATCGATCCTTCGGATTGTATGCAAGCCGGGAAGACAAGTGGAGTGATGATGGGAGGGGTTCCGCACCGCCCCCGCCAGTCCGTGAGCTTGATCAGAATGAGCTCATTCGGTATACTGGAGTACGCCCTATCGCACGATCGGAGCATCACCCATGCAGACTGAACGCGTTCTCTTCGAGGAGATATTCTCTCTTCTCGCCGCATCAGATTCTCCAGATGACAACCTGCAGGTTGTTCTGGACCGTGTGGTCCGCCGTCTGGATTTCGAAAGCGGGGCGATCTTCCTTCTCGATCCGATGAAGCGCGTTCTTACTCGCCGAGCTGGTGTCGGGCTTCCCCAAAGGCTTCTGGAAGAGTACGACGAATTGCGAGTCGGTGAGGGAATCATCGGCGAAGTGGCCGAAACCGGAATCCGCATAGTGGTTCGCGATACGAGCGGCGATGACCGCGTCCTGCGGCGTTTCATTTTCGACCTCGGCCTGCGCTCGTTCGTCAGCGAGCCGATTCGTGCGAGAGGGGAAGTTCTGGGAGTGCTGAATATCGGGTCTGAATCGACAGGCTCTATCTCCAAGGGGGACCTCTCTCTCCTTGCCGCGGTGGCGGGCCAGATCGGCATCGCCCTCGACAATGCCCGTCTGCTTCACCGGTCCAGGCGGAGCGAACAACTCTACCGACACCTCCTGGACCACGCACCGGATCTCAATTTCCTTTGTGATACTCATCTTCGTCTGATCCGAATCAACCGAGGGGGTCTCATCCAATTCGGTCTTGAAGAAGATGGCGTGGTAGGGAAGACGCTCGGAGATCTGCTGGGCGAGAAGGCCGCAAACAAGTTCAGCAAGACGAAGGACGCTCTTGTACAGGGAGAGAGGGAGCTCCGGCCATTCGAAATGACACTGCATGATCGAGACGGTGCGGAACTGTTCTACGAGTTCCGGGCCAATCTGATTCGCGAAGGGGAAGACCGTTTTTTCCTGCACTTCGTCGGAAGAGATCTTACGAGAAGGCGGGAACTCGAGTCGAGACTTCGGGACTATGCTGAAGGTCTCGAGCATATGGTTGACCGGCGGACGGTTCAACTTCAGGAAGCCAAGAGTCAGATGGCCTACCTGTTCGAGATCGCTACGAGACTTCCCCATATCGAATCAGTGGCGGAAAAACTGGAGTTGATTGTCGGGGCAATCGTCCAGGCGGGACTTTTCCGGAAAGTGATGATCCGGATTCATGACGCCGAGGGGACCAGAAGTGCGATCAGCTCGCATGGTTACGTGAATGACGAAGCGACCGTAGTGGAGGATCAGCTCTTCGCTCCCCGGGCGCTTCAAAGTTCATTTCTGGGTGACGCGAGTCGTGTGGGCGTCGCCTATCTCGTAACCGGGATCGGAGGGGAGAGCCGGGATGAGGCGAGTGAACTCTGGGCCTCGGGCGACCGGCTCATTGTCCCTCTGGAGCGGGGCGAGAGCGAGCCGCTCGGCTTTCTGGTGGCCGAGGATCCGATCGGCGGAAGGCGGCCGACGGAGGAACTCGTACAAGTTCTGGAGTTGTTCGTGAGCCAGGCGGCGCTTGCGGTCGAGGAGGAGCGCCTCGCCCGCCGCCTGGAAGAGGCGGATCGACTCAAGAAGGAAATCACGGAGCGGTATGGGCTCGAGAATATCGTCGGTGACTCAAAAGGCATGCGAAACGTATTCGATTCGATCTGGAAACTGGGTGAAGTACGTTCTTCGGTATTAATCACTGGAGAAAGTGGAACGGGAAAGGAGCTGGTGGCAAGCGCTATCCATTACAATGGAGCCAGGCGGGAAGGCCCGTTCGTCAAAATCAATTGCGCCGCCATCCCAGAGATGCTGCTTGAAAGCGAGTTGTTCGGGATCGAGGAGCGAGTGGCTACCGGCGTCGATCGGCGAATGGGGAAGTTCGAGCAGGCCGACGGCGGATCTCTTCTCCTTGACGAAGTAGCAGACATGAGCATGGTGACCCAGGCGAAGGTCCTTCGAATCCTTCAGGAGAGGATCGTGGAAAGGGTGGGGGGCGATCAGCCCCGCCCCGTCGATGTCCGGATCCTGGCGGCAACCAATCGAGACCTTCAGGAGGAGATGGAGGCGGGCCGGTTCCGGCGGGATCTCTATTACCGGCTACATGTCGTCGCGATTCACCTCCCCGCGCTACGTGAGCGGAGGGAAGACATCCCGGCTCTAGTGGACCACCAGATCCGTCGCTGCTGTGAGGAGCAGGGGCTCGCCCCCAGAAAGGTCTCTCCGGCGGTCATGCGCCTCTTCCACCAGTATCCGTGGCCTGGGAACGTCCGGCAGCTCAATAACTGCCTGGAGCGATCCCTCGTGATGGGAGGAAGCAACGAGATTGTTATCGAGGACCTTCCACCGGCCCTTCTTGTCTGGCAGGAGGAGAGGGAATCCGGAGGCCAGGGAGAGGAATTGAGGGATCTGGCCGAGAGCCTGGCGGACTATGAACGGGAAATGATCCGGGACGCCCTTGAGCGAACCGGCTGGATTCAGTCGAAAGCGGCTCGACTTCTGGGAATTTCTGAGCGCGCCATGTGGTACAGAGTGAAAAAACTGAAGATTCCCATCCCTTTGTAGTCAGAACAAACGATAATCGCCCGGAAACTACATACTATGTAGTGTACCCCTCATTATTGTTGTACCACTTAAAAATTTTATAATCATATACAAACCAATTAATTATGATGATCTTATCGTGGATAACATGAGTTGGAATCCTACAGAAACCGTAGGTGCCTTCCTACAAATCTGTGAACCGAGTGTACGCCCGAATCCCCCTTTGTAACTTGGTATCCAGTAAGAAGATAGGGTGGCGGGAATCGGAAGCCCCTGGCACGGGACTTGTTAGTGTATTTAATCAGACAACTCGGGTGATAACGGAATTGTCCCCTGCTCATTACTCGTGGCCGCTTCGTCATGAGCCAAATCTATGATAGGGATTCCATAGACTACCCTGGGTTTCCGAGTTGTGGGCACGGATTAGGCGGGGGGCATTTTTTCAAAGAGGGCTGCCGTTGGTGGCCCTCTTTGCATGGCACCCGAATCCACTTCTGCTATCCTGACTTCCGTCATGCAAGTAACAGTACTCGTCAATCCCAAGGCCGGACTCCCCAGGGACAGACAGCGACTCGGGGAACGTGTGTCCGGTGTCCTGCCGGATGATCAGGTGACGGTCCTTGTGCCTCGCAGTGAGGAAGATCTGATTTCCTCCGCCCGATCGGCCGCAGCGAGCGGTGTTGATCTTGTAGTCGCGGCGGGTGGCGACGGGACGGTGCACCATATCGCTGATGCCCTGACGGGTACAGGGTCCACACTCGGCGTGCTCCCTCTCGGCTCGGGGAACGGCTTCGCGCGGGCACTTGGAATCGGCTCGACTTTGCGAGGCGCGTACCAGGTCCTTCGTGGCGGCCGCGACGTTTCGCTCGATGTCGGTTATGTGAACGGTGAGCCGTTCTTCTGTGTTTCGGGACTCGGTTTTGACGCGATTGTCGGCGAAGAATTCACCCGCAGCAAGGTGCGCGGCCTGCTTCCCTATCTCGGGATCGCGGCTCGGGAATCACTCCAGTACAGGCCGGTAGAAGTCAGCCTGCAGTTCGATGACATGGAAGTGATCGCTCCCGTCTTTCTCGTGACCGTTGCCAATACAAGCCAGTTCGGTTCCGGTGCGATCATCGCTCCCGAAGCCGACCCGACTGACGGCATCCTGGATGTTGTCATGGTTCGAAGTCTGAACGCCCTCGAAGTAGTGGTGAATTCACCCAGACTTTTTGATGGTTCGATCCGGTCGATTCCGCAAGTGGAGATTTACCGTTGTCGCGCCGCGCGTATTACCAGAACGAACCGGGGCCCGCTCCATGTCGATGGTGAACCGATCGAAGCGGGTGCGGTGCTCGATTACACCCTGAAACCGGGGGCGCTCAAAGTGAGACTTCCCCATGATTTCGGGCATCACGGATCAAGCAAGAGGGGCGGGTGAGAAACTACGGACCAATAGTTTCCGGTACTGCACCTGGGGAATTCAATCGAGCAGGAGCCGGGTCCCGCGCGCTCTTCGGCGTCCTTCTGATCCTCGCGCTATCCTGTGGTGGGAGCTCCGGTCCTACAGAACTGGAGACCGTTCCTCTGGGCGAGCATCCCGTATGGAGCGCCTCGCCCCAGTTGGAGATGACAGTAGAAGCTTCTTTGAACGACGAAGTACCGTCACCGGATGAGGTCGTCGAATGGACAGTGAAACTTCCCCGCGGGGGAGATGGCGGCACGGAGGCGATCGTGTCGCTACGTGCCACTCGGGGCGGGGTGCTCGACGACATGCAGTTCCGAATCGAGTATCAGGGGACCGATCATCCGACTGTCGAATTCCTGATTACCCCTTATCCCGGCCATCCCGGTTACTTCCAATCCGAGCCGATCGATCTGCCGGCCCCGTCCTTTCGCATACTCCCCCTTCTTCGCACCAGAAACGGAAGCGTTCAATTTCGTTATGAATCCGCCGAGCTCCGTCAGGCTCAGTTTCCGGGTGGAGGCCCGCGGTTCGCGCTCTACGACGGAGACGGGAACGGACTGTTCGAGGCTGAGGATCTCCTCCTGATCGATCAGAACGGTGATGGCATGTTTGACGGGAACCGAAACAGTGTGGAAAGATTTAGACTCGATGAATCATTCCTGATCGACGGCCGGGCCTTTACGCTCGACCGATGGGATCCTGCCGGGCAATGGGTCGTTTGGGGAACGCCTTCAATTCCGCCTGAGCCTCGGACGGCGCTTCTAATAGGAGATCGGGCACCTGATTTCCGGCTGCCTGACCGCTCGGGCCGCTCCATTCAATTTTCCGCCGTCCGCGATGGCCGGCCCACACTTCTCGCCTACTGGGCCACCTGGTGATCCGGATGTGTTGAGGAGGTTCCTCAACTTGTCAATCTCGTCGAGCGGTTTGAAGAGCAGAACCTGTTGCTGTTTACGGTCAGTTACGACGATTCCGTTTCTCATGTCGACCACTACATGGAAGAAAACGGTTTCTCGTTTCCCGTTGTCATGGATCGTCGCATGGGGGGCGTTACAGGACGGACTTATCAGGTGGGAGGGATTCCTACTCTCTTTCTCATTGATCGAGAGGGGACGATTGTCGAAAGAAAGATCGGATTCGAGCCCGGCGACGAGGTCGATCTTCAACGGCGGCTGAAGACTCTGCTTGCGAGCCGGGGATAGCCACTCACCTCACCCCCTCCCTGCACGAAATAATCGTACAGTCTTCCCGGCATCTGTAAACGTTCCGATCCGGACCTGCGACTCCATGAGCACAGAACGGGAATGGAACTACGAACAAGTGAGAGGAATCTCCGGATGAATGCCGACGCACCGGATCAAAAACTCACAAAACGTCTGATCGATGGTGAAGATCTCGCGTGGCGCGAACTCTACGACAAAACGCGGGGCAGGCTGTTCGGCCTCATCTTCTACCACATCGGAAATCGTGAGGATGCCATGGACGTACTTCAGGAAACATACGTGAGCGCCGTACGGGGGATTCATTCGTTTCGTGGTGAGGGATCGATCGAAGCGTGGCTTTGTGGAATCGCGATTCGACGGTCACGTGACTGGAAGCGCCGGTTTCTCCGCAGGATGAAGCAGACCTTCTCACTCGATGACGTCGCCGAGATTCCGGTGGACCATTCATTCGGTGATCCTCTGGAAGCGGCCCTTCTTCATCGATCGCTCAAGAAGATCTCCGACCGTCAGCGGAGCGTCATTTTGCTTCGAGAGTGGATGGGTTACTCATTTCGCGAAATCGCCGAATCGCTCGGTATCAGCGAACCGACTGCCCGGGTCCACCATCATCGAGGGAAAGAAGCGCTTCGCACACTTTTACAAGATGCCGCCGACCTCAATTCGGCAACCCCAATGCAGGAGCAGAGGTCATGAAAGAGCAATTCGAAAAGCAATGCGCAAAAATGACAGACGATGAGCAGCGCCGGATCTGGCAGGCGATCACGGACGAGAGAAAGAAAGGGCGCAGGCGGGGGATCCCCTGGCTGCCCATGCCGGCCGCAATTGGTGGTGCGGCGCTTGCCGTCCTGCTTTTGATTACTTATGTGAATCTCGATGACACGAAGAAGACAGAGGTCGATCGCCTGGCATCAGGTACGGCCCCGCATGAGTTGATTCAGGAAGGACAGCCGGTCTTGCAGGGTCCTGGGATTCCTGAGTCGACTGAGGAGCGTGCTCTAGTGCATGATGCGGCGCCCGGCGACGTGACGCCCGATGTCGCGCCAGAAGACGATCGGGTTGTACCTAGTGTAATTGTAAACGAGGAGCGGCCCCCGCAGAAGACGGTGAAACAGAGTCGGCCGGCAGAGGTCGCAACGAAGCAGGCGGCAGGGGAGGCGAAGTCCGCGCTTCAGAAGAAAGATGGAACGCTTTCCTTCAAACTGCCTGCCGATAAGCCGCCCGCCGACAAGGCACCTGCGGATAAAGCGCTCTCCGATGTGCCGACCAAGAGCTCCTCAGCTCCGGCCGCTCATGCAGGCGGGGAGCCCGTCCGGGAGAACATCATTCCTGTACGAGGGAGTGAACCGGGCGGCACCATCATGCCTGTCTTCCACTTTTACTCGGCGGTCGGTTCGCTCGCCACGATCTGGCAGCAGGAAGCGGAACAGCGCGAGGCGGAGGCTGAAGCACGGCGGGTGGCCAGGGGTGAGAGACGTCGCGCGGAGTCTGAGAAACGGTGGATTGCGGACTCTGACAAGAGAAGGATTGCCGAAGCAAACCGATGGGGCGCCGAGGCTAAGAAACGGAGAATGGCTAGGTCCCAAAGCCAGAGAGCGGGGACCCTTGAGGGAACCGTTCACTCAAGCCTGGACGGAAAGCCGATCCCGTATGCAAATATCATTATCGGAGCCATCGGCCGTGGAGGGACTACGCAGTCGGACGGCACTTTCAGCGTGCCGTCGATTCCTGCCGGTGTCTATCAGATCAAAGTCAACCGAATCGGATACTATTCCCGGGAAATTGAGAATGTAGAAATCAAGGTCGGAGAAACGACCACTATCAATGTGCAGCTCGATACCTCGCGCACCACGCTCGATGCAATCGAAGTAACCGACCACCACGACAAGATCGAATTGAATCGAGAGCAGAAGGGTAGGCTGCACGCGCTGGGATACATGAACGGATCGAAACCATCCCCCGAAAAAGATGTCTCTCACCGTTCCGATACTCGCAAAACCGACAGTGAGCCGGCCCCTGAAGAAGGGAACTGGGGCAATGTAAAGGGACTCTTCCGTGGCGGGGGTGGGCCCACTTCCTCAGAGCCGAAGAGTGAGTCCGAAGCGGGGAGCAGTTTCAAGTTATTCGGTGCCGTGAATGATCTCCACGAATCCGAATCACAACGCTACCCCATTTCCGTCGGTGGCACAGACCCGGTGAACGGGCGGGCGTTCGACGCCATGTTCTTCGAGCATTACGGCGTCAATCCATTCATCGACCCGATGGATGATTCGCTCTCGACATTCGCGGTAGACGTGGACAACGGCTCGTACACGCTCACTCGCTCTTATCTGGAGCGGCACACCCTTCCGCCGAAGGACGCTGTCCGCGTCGAAGAGTTCATTAACTTCTTCGATCACCGTTACGCTCCGCCCCGACCGAGCGAGTTCGTTCCCGCATCTTACGACAGGCGGGGATGGGAAGATGAGAATGCGTTTGCCATTCATCTGGACGCAGCACCTTCGCGCTTCGGCGAAGATCTGGTTCTGTTGCGGGTCGGTCTTAAGGGACGCGAAATCGACGTTCGAAACCGGAAGCCGGCCAACCTGACATTCGTGATCGACGTCTCCGGTTCGATGGCCCGCGAAAACAGGCTCGAGCTCGTCAAGCGGACTCTGTTTCTGCTGCTGGATGAACTGAAGGGGCAGGATCATGTGGCGATCGTCGTTTACGGCAGCCGGGCTCGTACCGTGCTTCCGCCGATGTCGCTCGAGAATCGCAGTATAATCGAGTCAGCTATCGCTTCCCTCACCCCGTCAGGATCGACCAATGCGGAACAGGGCCTGGTCGAAGGCTATATTAACGCAGCCCGCGCGTTTCAGCCCGGCTGGATCAACCGTGTCATTCTCTGCTCCGACGGCGTGGCCAACGTTGGGCGTACCGGCGCGGAAGACATCCTGAAGCGAATCGCCCGGGACGCTTCCCGCGGTGTCGAACTGACATCGGTCGGCTTCGGCATGGGAAACTACAACGACGTGCTGATGGAGAAGCTGGCCGACAATGGAGACGGTAATTATTACTACGTCGGCGACATCGACGAAGCGCGGCGCGTATTCGTCGAGAACCTGACCGGCACACTCCAGTCGATCGCCAAACAGGTCAAAGTTCAGGTCGATTTCGAACCGGGTACGGTTCGACGATACCGTCTCATCGGTTATGAAAACCGTGACGTGGCGGACAGGGACTTCCGTAACGATCAGGTCGATGCCGGTGAAGTGGGCGCCGGTCATGAGGTGACGGCGCTGTTCGAAGTGAAACTGGAAAAGCGTCCGGAAAGTAAAAAACTGGCGACCGTTCGTCTCCGCTGGGAGAGTCCGGAAACGGGCAAGGTGACGGAGAGGGAAGAGTCGATTCGGCTCCGCGACGTCCACGATCGATTCGAGAACGCGCCCCCGCGCTTCCGGTTCGACGCGGCAATCGCCGAGTTCGCCGAAATTCTGCGCAAGTCCTATTGGGCCCGTGAGAGCGATCTGGGATTCGTTTACGATGTGGCGAGGGATGCATCCCGTGACATCACCCCATCGAAGGAAATCGAGGAGGCGATCCGGTTGATCGACGCCGCTCGCGCTCTCGAGTGGAGAAAGAACTGGGACCTGGACGACCCGGTCGTTCCCCGATGGGATCCCCGCTTCCCGAATAACCAGTGAGTTAGGGCCGAAGGGGGAGCATATAAAAAGAGGGTCAGCCCGTTATGATTCGGGTTGACCCTCTACTGCATTGCAATCAGTCAGCGAGTCAGATTTCCCGCCCGCTTTCCGTTAGACCTGCTTTTTCGAATGACCACCCACGACCTGAATCGCATCTTTCTTCGTTATGAGACGGATCTTCTTGGCGTTTAAATGCTTTAGCAGATAGTGGGAAACCGGTTGCAGAACCATGTTCTCCACTGCATGGGCGACCTGTTTTGCACCGGTGGACCGCGAGCTTCCCTCACCCGCAACGAGATCGAATACGTCCTGCTCCACCGCCAGTTGAATACCCTGGCGTCCGAGCCGTACACGAATCCGATCGATTTCGAGCGCGGTAATCTCGCTCACCGATTCAGGTGTCAGCGGGTCGAAGAAGACGAGTTCATCGAAAGAGGCAAGAAAGTCAGGCCCGAAGTACTCCCTCGTCGCCGTCTCGATCGCCCGACGCTGGTTCCATAGCTTCTTCTCGTCGGCCGTTTCCGTAAAGCCGACGGTTCGCTCCTGTTCATCGGGCATCAGGTTATCCGAATTCGCTACCATCACCATTGTGGTGCTCGCAAACGAGAGAATCCGACCTTCATCATCGACGGTCTGCCCCTCGTTCAGAATCTGAAGCAGAATCGGACCGATTCTGGCGTTTGCTTTCTCGATGCCGGAAATAAGAAAGACAGCGTTCGGCCTCTTCTCGAGAAGACGGGAGAGAACCCCTTTCTTGACACCTGACATGCCCGGGCCACCGACCAGTTTCTGCACGGCGTCGTCATCCGAGAATTGTGCCATATCGAGTTTGATGAGATGCTCATCGCCGCCAAAGAGTTCAATCGCGAGTCGCCTGGCGAGTTCCGTCTTCCCCACACCGTTCGGGCCGACGAACAGGAATACGCCGTCGGGGCGGTTCGGATTGGAAGAGAGGTTCAGCTTGGCCACTCGGACTACATTTGACACCTTTCGAATCGCATCGTCCTGTCCCTTAACATGGTCCTTCAGACGGTCCTCGATATGGAGCAGCTCGCTTCCCGCTCTATCCCGTAGCTTATCCACGGGAATACCGAACTTCTTGCTTACCGTTTCCGAGATTCGATCGGCCGTTACGACCTTTTCGCGATGCCGGCGATTCCGCATGGCCCGCACGACTTCTTCCGCGCAAGCTTCGTCGAGAATTTCGAGCGCCTTGCCGGGGAGAACCCGCGTCTTCAGATAGTAGTTGGAGAGATCGATCGCTTTGTCGACCGCTTCTTCAGTAATTTCGAGTTCATGGAAGCTCTCCAGTTTGGCCCGGACCACGCGCAAGATCTTTTTCGCCATCTGGGGCGAAGGCTCATTCACTCCCAACGTAACCAGGTTGAACCGTAGCCACTGATGCTCGTTTACCAGTTTTCTGTAGGCCCAGTCCGACATCGAGGAGATCACTTGCAGGTCCGCCTGCCGGGTGGTCGCTTCTAGTAGATAGGAAGCATCCAGAAAACTTCCGTCCGATGAGCCAAGAAAGTTATCGAGCTGATTGAAATAGAGAATGACATCTCCCCGGTCGAGCGCCTCTTTTACGGCGAGAAAGAGCACTTTCTCGAACTCATCCGTATCCTGGATGAGAGGAAGAACAGAGGGGAGGGTGATCTCCAGGATGTCCTTGTTTCGTAATCGGGGGGGAACCCGTCCTGCTGCGATCTGCTCAGCCAGCCTGAGGACCATGGTTCTTTTCCCGACTCCTGAAGGCCCCAGCATTAACACATTGTGATTGCTCCGCTTCTGGAGCGTCTCGAGAAGGCGGTTTACCTCTTCTTTCCAGGGGACAATCGAGCCGAAACGTCTCTCCAGGAGACTTTCAGACATATTTACGGAAATCTGGTCGAGAATGGAGATTTCCCGCGGCTTCAGGATCTCTGGAATCGGTTCTTTCGTGTCCATAATCAATTTCCTCTCTCAGGGAATCGACCTCACGCTCCGATCCTCAAGGGTAGGGGGTTGATTTCCTCGATGTCAACGTCGATTCCTTGTGCGGAATCTGAACAGAGGATCACTCCTTGAACCGCAGGCGTGGGGAGCAAGCGCTGACTGCGGTCTTAGATTGACCAGACGGAAACGCCGAATTCCCCGTCGGTTTCGGCGCCCTGTTCACTTACCGGCCAATGAACTGCGGTTCATATGACCGTGGCATGTCTCTTGCGATTTCGAACATGGGATTGGGTGAGGCGTCGCTATGTCTGCGGCTCATTGCCCGAAGGAGAGACCAGAATGGCTCATCGCTTTCAAAGACTAACGACCATCGCGGGGCTCATCATCGCGGCGGTGACAATTTCGTGTTCATCAGGAGTAATCGTCAAACGCCGGCCGCCTATGGAACTCCATACAGTGGATAACGTGGCGGTTCTGCTCTTCTTTCAGGAGAGCCCGGACGCCCCGGCTCACCTGGCCGAATTCGCAACGGACGCATTCTCGATCGAAGCGCATAAATATTTTCCCGCCCTTGTGGACCGCTACAAAGTTCGAGAATTCATGAAGCGGTATGGCTATGAGCATGGCGTGACTCGCCCTGTCGCGCGTCACCTGGGTGAGGAGCTGCAGGTAGACGCTGTTTTTGTGGGGACCATCATCGGATACAGCGAAAAGGAGAGCTTTTTCGGCTGGAAAGGTAAGCCTCATTTCGAAATGGGCTGCCGGATGATCTCGACACACACAGGGGAAGTGATGCTCACCGCTCAGGTTGATGTGGGGGGGAGCTACGTCATCCCGATCAATACGAATCAGGATCGTGTGGTTTACGGTGTCCGGCTTCTCACGAAGAAAATGGGTCTTGCCGAGCGTTTCGGTCCCCTCTACGTGGCGAGGGATCACGCCATCTGGCGGGAAGCGATCAAGCACTACGAAAAGAGAGAGTTCTGGGATGCCGCGGATAAATTCGGCTCCATCGTTCACCGGTACGGGAAGAGCGATCTGCGGGACGAAGCCCAGTTTTATCTCGGGCGGTCGTTGCAGGAACTGGGAATGAAAGAAGGAGCCAGGCAGGTCTATGCGAGTCTGGGAGAGACTCAATTCGGCCGCCGTTCGCTCTATCAGATGATGGATCTCAAGTTCGATGACGGTGAAGACGAGGAAGTGATCGTGCTGGGCCGCCGTATCGACAATCAATGGAAACAGACTGCGGAGAACGCGGCTGCCCGTTATCTGTCGGGGCTATCCATGCTTCGAATGGGCGACCGTGACGGAGCGATCGCCCGGCTTCAATCGGTGCCGGTTGAGAGCGCGTGGTACCGGTTTGCCCGGTATGCGCTCGCTGATCCGTATCGGGCAAACGGGGACACGAAAGCGGCGAAGGCCGCTCTCGCTGCCGTAGCCGCCCCCGGTGCGGTGACCGAATCCGACAGGCGCCTTCGTGACAAGGCGCTCGTAGCTATCGGCGACCTCCATTTCTCCCGCGGTGACGGCGAGTCAGCCGCCAAGTGGTACGCCCTGGTGGAGGGGGATTACCGCTCTCGTGCCAGCCTCGGTCTCGCCTGGGTGGCTGCCGAGCAGGGAGACTACGCTCGTGCCCTCGGGTATCTCGCTCATGTTAGAGATGATGCGCCGCCGAGATGGCGGGGAGAAGCGAGCATTCTGGCTGGAACCTGCGAAGCGAGGCTCCGGCGGTTCGACAGCTCCGCCGAGGCATTCGAGTCGGCGCTCTTACTTTGCAGCAGCTGGCAGGAGGGTGAGCGCGCTCAGGCGGCCGCCCGCATCCGGCTCGATGAAACCCGCGATCGTTTGCTGAAAGAGATCGAACCGGTGGAGTACCGGATCGTGGCGCTCCTCATGGGGGATCGTGCCGAGGGGGGGAACGATCAACTCGCCGGGTATCGTGTACGCCATGAATCACTGGTTCTTGATCGCTTGAATGACGAGTTGATTCTCGCCGAGTCGATCGACCCGGAAGAGGCGGTTCTATTGAGAAAGAAGATCCGTGAACGAGCGGAGTTTTCTCTCGCTCAGATCCAGTATGAACAGGAGCTTGCCGGTTCGGTGACCGGATCGAGAGAGGGGCAGAACCAATGAGAATGCCGATTTCAGGATTGCTGTTGATTGCCGTTCTCGTTGGCGGACCCGTATGGGCCGGCGACCTGGGAGTGGATGCCATCACGCTTGCTGATTTATCAGAGAAGAAGGGGCGTGTTCTTTCGATTGATTCAGCGGATCTCGTCTTTCTGGAGAAGGGAGCCGGTGAAAGCCGGCTACTTCCTCTCGCGGAGGTGCGTGAGATCCGCTGGTCTACCGGCGAAGTAGAAAACTTCCTGATCGTTGACGATCCTCTGGGCGGCAAAATGGATTCACCCAGCTCCCTTCGCGCCTCAGGTCGCTTTCGACGAGACGACCTGGAGCTTTCGCGCGGGGAAGTCACTTACTACGCGTTCGGCAAAGGTGTCATGGCCGGTGCACTGGCCACGTTTTTCACTTCCGACGGTGATGAAAAGAAACTCGCGTTCGGTCTGGGCTTTCTCGCCCATTTTAGTTTGTCGCTCTATATGGGGTGGTAGGGAAGAAGGGGAATAACTATGAAAACGAAAACGCATCTGCTGATTGTCTGGTGCTGCTGTATGGCAGCCGGTCTCATGGGATGTTCCTCGTCGGGCCGGATAGCGGTGCATGCGCCGGACGACAGCATACCCGCGAGGCGGGTAGCCGTCATGGTGTTTGACGGGGGCGGAGAGGGACCAAAGGAAAATATGGGATCGCAACTGGCTTATGAATTCGCCACACGACTTTCTCTCGGCGAAGTTGAGGTGGCAGGGCCTCGTGAGCTGGAGGGGCTGTTCTCGGATGCCGGGGAAAATGCTCCCCATGGAACGTCGAGAGAGGATCTCAGGGCGATTCAGAGGGTGACCGGCTGCGACATTCTCGTTCTGGGCCAGATCCTTAGTTTTGAGGCGGGTGATCAATGGGACTCGCCGGAAGTGTCGATGATGATTCGGGTCTACGACCTGGACAAGGGAATAGTGGTGCATCGCGATGGCCGGCTTCTGTCGGGAAGGACTGATCCGGGTCACCTTCGAGATGTAGTGGCACTCGCTCTCGATTGCGCCGACGTCCTTGCCGATGGTGTGGGTCGGCGCCTGACTTTGAAGAACCTGGAGAGAACCGCTCTCCGGTAGCCGTCTTCGAGACGGGTCGCGACCAGGGTGCGGATCAGACAGTCACTGAAAGAGGAACGGCTGGCATGAAGCAATCCATTGGGATGATATTGGTGATCGCTTTCCTGGTCGGCATTTCCGCCGTTAACGGGGCGTTCGGAAGTGAACCATCCGAGCGGGGCGACAACATCGCCCGCTTCGAAGCTCTGCTGGATCGTTATCCTGACAGTGATATGCGGGCGCCGGTGCTGATCCAGCTTGCCGGGCTTTACGCCGCCCGGGAAAAAGAAGTGCACTTCGAATCGGTGGTCGCGTACGAAGACGGGCTCAATTCGAACCGACCGACGCTGAACTATGAACGGGCTATTGCTGCCTATACGGAGATCATCGAACAGTACCCCGATTTTTCGGGTCACGGGGAAGCAGTGTATGCCCTGGCGGTTTGCTACGAGGACATGGGCAGGAACGATCGTGCGATCGAATTCTACGAAGAGATCATTATGGACGGGGAGGCGTCACCCTATCGTGCCCGTGCCGCCGTTCGAGTAGGGGACCTCGAGTTCGCCGCGGAGAATTGGAGAGAGGCTCTCATCGCCTACGATTCCGCGGTCGCGTGGGGAGGGGATCCCGCCCGGTTCAAGATCGACTACAAGGCCGGCTGGTGTCACCTTAAGACGAATTCTGCCCTCCAGGCCGGGTACGCCTTTCAGCGCGCCGCCGATCGCGCCTTCGAAACCAGCGGATCTGATCACGGTGGAGGAGGACTCGGCGAAGTTCTCCGCTCACTCGCGCTGGTGCAGACCGAAACGAACCCGGATGATCTCGACGGTTTTGCCGCTCGATTCGAAGATCCCGCCTATCGCCGGCTCGCGGTAACCGCATTGGCTGATGTTCTGCTCGACCAGGATCGTTCTGTGCAGGCGGAGCGTGCATACAGAAGCGTCCTCTCGACCCACCCTGACGAGGACGACGCTCCCGCTCTTCATGACAAGATCATCGAGTGCTTGACAGTTCGGGGCGAGAAGATCGATGCGGGGCGTGAGATGGAACTCTTCCACGAGAAGTATGGACCGACGGGCGCGTGGCGAACGATACACCGTCATGACATGGATCGAATCGATGATACAGATCGACGGGTTCAGCGAAACCTGTGGAACGCGGCGCTCATTCGGTACCGCGCCGGGGGCGACAGTGACCTCGCCGTGGCGGCGGCGCTCTTCGAGCTCTATGTAAGCGAGTTGAGCGGGGGGGGAGAGGCCGATCGCGCTCTCCTCTTTGCTGCAGAGGCCTGGTATCGGCTCGGCGAGTTCGAATCGAGTATCGAAAGCTATGACCGAATCGACTGGGATGCCCTTGAGGCGGACGAAAAGAGGCAGGCCCTTCGCGGCGCCTTTCTCGCCCTTCGGGATGGAAATGCGCCCGGCTGGAAGCTGGCCGATGGGGCGGAACGATATGATGCTCAGGATCGAGGCGAGGTGGAGGCGGAGAAGGCGATTCTTGTGGCAGCGGAAAGGCTGGCCGACGAGGGAGACGGGACGCGAAGTATCGCCCTTTGCGGAATGATCGCGGCTCGCGAAGACTCCCCTCTTCGATCGGAGGCGGCAGTTCGTGCGGGACGTATGGCCTCCCGGTTCGATCAGCAGAGCAAAGCCGAGCGATACTATCTTCTGGCGGCCGAAACCGCGTCTGATCGGACTGATCGCTCCGAGAACATGGACCGGGCGGCCGCGAGCGCTTTTCTTGCGGCGAACGGGATGGAGGATGGGGGGCGCTGGCTCGAAGCCGCCCACGCCTATCGAACGATCTTCGAAAACTACCCCGACTCGGATGTAAGACTGGACGCCCTCCCGCGGCAGATGGCTTGTCTTGTTCGGGCGGGGCGCTATCAGCATGGGTTGGCTGTCGCCGAAAGTGTAGTCGTGTATTTAGCGGGGCGGGATGAGCCGGCTGCCGAAATCAGGGCGTGCGCTCTTGAAGCGGAACAGAATGGCGACGGCAACGCAGCTGCCCGGTTCTTAACTGCCAGTCACTCTCTCACGAATCTTCCAAGGGACCTTCTCGAAGCGTCCCGGGCGTTTTCCAGGGCGGGGGATCCAAGCCGGGCGAAGCAAGGCTTTGAGGATGTATCCCGGCTCCATGAGGGGAGCGGCGAAGCGGGCTCGGCACTCTTCCATCTTGCTGAACTCCATGAATCGGAATCGTCTTACGGCGAAGCGGCCGCCGCATTCGAAAGGTGCGCGGGATTGTCAACGGTCCCCCAGGCGGGCTCGACCGAACTATGGGTCCGGGCAGGGGAGAACCGGCAACTTGAGAATCAGCTTGAAGTAGCGATCAGAAACTATGGCAACGGGTTGGAAGCATACGATCAGACAGTGTCGATGGACAGAGTGGGCGCGACACCCACGGAGCGAGAGGCCTTCCCGGCCGCCCGCGCCCACTTTGCGCTCGCGCGAAACAACCGAGTCAGTCTTGATTCATCTCTGGCGAATTGGCGGAGCGGGCAAGGTTCTTCCGGTCCTGCCCGCCTCATGCAGGAGACGGTGAAGCACTATCGCGCCGGAATCTCCCTCCACTTCGAGAAGATCACCGCTCCCGCTGCTCGGGAGCTGGCCCATCTTCTCGAGGCCTATGGGCGGGCGGCGTTTCTTCGAGAATGGGATCGGGGACGGGTGCCCGACATCGATCTGCTGGAGCCTTACTACTCAGACGCGCTCGCACTGCGGGAGACCTTCACAGATCCGACACGAGATGTTGTGCCGCTCTATGAAGAGCTTGCCGATTCGCTGATGCAGATGGCTTCAAGTGCCCTTGATCATGCGAGCCTGCCTGCTCGAACGGATGAGCCGGATGAAGCGTGGTTCGAGGTGCATTCGGACGCGCTCGTCGATTGGATTTCAGCATTGAACCTGGCGGAAGATCGGTGGCAGGCGGCGGCCGAGCTACTGGGACGCCAGGGTGAGTCAGAGGGATCTGCAGCTTACATTCTGAATCGTCGCCTCTCGGATCTTGCCATCAAGGCGGCCGGCTGGAACCAGCGTGGTGCCGCCGAGCTTCGGCAGGCGCCTGCGCCCCCCGGCCTCTCTGAAGAGGAACTCGCCTTCTATCGGTCATTACTTGAAGAGAAAGCCACACCGTTCGAGGAACGGGGACTGCGTTGGATGGAGGAAATCGAAGAGGTCCCGGGCGGGCCTGAATCTCCGTCGCTGTCTTACCGAATGAACGAGAACCGGACCGCAACAGGGAGTGATGCTCGATGAAACACTTTGGATGGGTGATTGTACTCGCACTCTTGATCGGTGCGCCGGCCCAGGGGGACGATGCCGGGAAAAAGTCGGCACAGAAACCGAAGAGGCAGGTAATCGATCTCGACAAGCTCAATATCGAGGGAAAGGTTCCCCACCCTTCGACACTCTTTATCCGGGAACGGAGTGCCGACTTTCTCTACGAACTATTCCCGATCGAACGGGAACTCGGAGAGGACTGGCTTCTCCCTGTGATCAAATCGGATTTCGATAGTCAAACAGTAGAACTCATAGATGGAAAGGAAAGGTAACCGATGAGAATGAGGAATATGACTAAGAGAGCCTGGATCCCGCTCATGGGGTTCTTTCTGATGATGATGGCATCCGGAGCGGCGGCCCAGATGGCGGTAAGCACGACACCGCAGCCGGTAACTGCGCCGGGAACAGCCGGAGCAACGGTGGCGGCGACGACACCAGCGGTTCCGCTCGGGGGAGTAGCGGTCCCTGCTAAAACGGTTCCTGAACCGCCCGGAGTGGGGAAACTGATTCGGTTCGCCGGTCACGCGTTCCAGGGTGCGGGTGCACCTTTCATGTGGGCGATTCTTCTCGTCAGCGGGTTCGCTGCGGCCGTCGCGATCGAGAAAGGGATCTTTCTCTATTTTCGCGCAGGTGAGAGAAGTCGGGAGAGCTTTGATCAGATTATCCGACTTGTCCGAGACAGGCGGATCGAAGAGGCCCGAGCCCTGGCTGATCGAAGCGATACACCTTTCGGCCGGATTGCGCAGCGAGTACTTCGAATCCGGCATGGCCACCGGAGGCATGAACTTCAGAACTTGATCGACGAAGCTTATCTTGCGGAGACGCCTGTGATTCAGCGCCGTCTTCCGCTTCTTGCCGTGAGCGCCAACATCTCCACGCTGCTCGGTCTTCTCGGCACAATTGTCGGGCTCATTCTCGCGTTCGAGGCGGTTGCCAGTGTCGCAGCGGCCCAGCGGACGGCCGCCCTGGCCGGGGGGATTTCGGTGGCGATGGCAACCACCGGATTCGGATTGCTCGTCGCCATTCCGACGCTCGCCATGCACGGGCTTCTGGGGTCTCGTGCCGATCGTGCGTCCGAAGAACTGGAAACGAGACTCGCGGTCATGACGAATCTGATCGAGGAGTGGAATAAAACGGACCAGGCAAGTCCCTACGAAGAGACCAAGATGGGGATCGCGGAGACAGAAAAGAAGATTGCCGAGTACGTCACGGCGGGAGAATAAACATGAGGCCAAGTCGGGCGGCTCGCGCCGCAGCGGAAGTGGCGGACGTTGACATGGTTCCCATGATGAACCTGTTTACCGTTCTGGTGCCGGTTCTCCTGCTCGCCGCCGTTTTCGCCAAAGTGACCGTTCTCGATCTCAACCTGCCCCCCAAGGGGAGCGGCGAGCAGGGAGCGTCCCAGTATGAAGCGCATACGGATCTGAGTCTTCTTGTGGTGGTGTCCGAGCAGGGGATCACGGTGGGGGGGACCGGCGGGTTTCTTCCGACCGTTTTGAAAGAGGATGGCGCGTATGAACCGGCCGAACTGGCCGCGCTATTGCAAGCGATCCGCCACGAATATCCGGACGAACAGAAAGTGACTGTCGCAGCTGATCGATCCGTCGCCTATGAAGATGTTCTGGGTGTGATGGACATATGCCGGGTGGCGGGATTCGGGGAGATCGCCCTTTCCGCCCTTCATTCGGCGCCGACCGGGGAGGGTATGTAGGATGAGGCCATCTCGCAGAACCGGCAGGCAAAAGAGGAAGGCCACGGTGCTAACTGTGACATCACTCGTCGACATCCTGTCCATCCTTCTCATCTTTCTTCTCCTTTCGTTTTCACCGGAGGGAGCGTTGCTGCATGCCGCGCAGGATCTGGAGCTTCCCGAATCAACATCAAATGAAAGAGTAATGGAGACCGATCGGGTGATCGCCGTTACAGCCAATGGTGTTTCGGTAGGTCCCAAGATGGTGGCTACGTTTGAAAACTGGAAAGGGGAGCTGCTCATTCCAGGGCTGGCCCAAGAGCTTGGTGATGTGGTGGGTACGGACGAATCGAGTCGAAGGGTGCTGATCCAGGGAGATCGGCTGGTGCCGTTCGATATGCTCTATGCCGTTCTTTTCACGAGCCATCAGGCCGGCTATTCCAATCTGGCGCTGGCCGCGTACGAACGCTCTGACCGGCCGGGAGGGATTCAGCAATGAGAAAAGAGAGCCCTCTGTTCCGGAGACTGGCGATGGGATCGATCGGACTTCATCTCATCTTCGGTGTGGGAGTCGCTCGCGTTGACTTGACACCGTTCCTTCCGGCCGGGGTATGGGCCATGGAAGAGCCGGCGGTTATCGAGATACGGTTCGAGCCACCGGAAACGGCGATGCTCAATCTGCCGGAACCGGTTGCTCCGAAGATCCCGGTGTCCAAAGGGAAACGTAAGGGTGTAAAGAGTGAAGCACCCCCGAAGGGCAGGAGGTCAGGTGGGGGAGGGGGCGATCCTCTCCAGCGGGTAACGAAGATGGGTGTGCTCGGGAAGCTGGGTGGAACGAAGACGGGAACCCGCGTGGCATCGGCACGGGACGGCTCAGTCTATGCATCGGACGGCATATCGCAACTTCTCCGGGGTGTTGGCGATGTTCGCCGCATATCCGGGAGCCAGGCCGAAGGTGAGTCGGGAATCGGGTTCGGTGACGGTATGGGCAGCGGATTCGGCGGCGGTGTGGCGAAGCAGAGAGCGAGTAACCTGGTCGCTTCGCTGGGGGATGGTTCGAGCGATGCCCTCGTGCTCGAGCGAAGAGACGGCGCGATCGATGGTGCGGAGTTCTCTCTTGACGGAGCGGACGGTTGCAGGGAAGAGGCCGAAATCGCCAGAGTCGTAGCGAAGCACAAGGGTGGGATCCGGAGCTGCTACAACAGGCTCCTTCTCCGGTCACCCGGCCGGGAAGGGGAAGTGGGCGTTCGGTTCATCATCTCTCCGACAGGGCGTGTGCATACTGTGGATATTCTTGCCACTACCATCGGGGAATCGGAAATGGAAGAGTGTATCAAGGTGAGAATTTTCGCCTGGAAATTCCCGGTCCAGAATGGATGCGAAACTGTAGTACGGTACTCATTCCACTTCAGTCACGATCAGTAGCACAGGTCTGAAGCAGGGATCAGTGTCCGGCAGGCCAGGAAATGACGAGATCGTTGTCGGGCAGAAACGGCGCAGCCCGATAATAATAAACAGAGTGGGCGTTCGTCCGCCCCCGATATCGGAACGGATAGGAAAGAGACGGCTCGTCCAGATCTTCGGCGACGTAGATCAGAAATTCTGCTTCTTCCAGTTCTCGACCCCAGGTCTCCCGATCCCGAAGAACGATCCTTTCTGCATTCTTATCCCGCCGGATTCGATAGCGGAGTCGAACCCGATCTCCCTGTCCACCCGGCGGTAGATCAAAAAGAAATCCGGAACCATCCAGTATCACCGTGAGCGGCTGCTCGTCCCCCCCCTGTGAACGAATCCAGGCGCCGACCAGTTCCGCGTCAGCATGGGGCAGGGGATAGCGCACACGGCGTTCCCCTGTGCCACCAACATCACGGAGCCGACAGCGCCCCTCGAGTTCGACGCAGTCTGCCGTAACGACCACATGAGTCTCTTCGGCAACCATCCATGACGCGCATGGAAGTGCTTCGTCGATCTTTTCAGTTGAAGGAGAGGGTAGACCGGCGAGTCCGGCCAGAAACGCGATCGGCATGAAAACGGCACTTAGCATGGGTCCCTTTCCGGGATGTCAGAACTATCAGTTTCCTGATGATCATGGGAGAGGGTTCTGATGTCTATCGGCGGTCTGTCAGTCCCACCCTCACGTCGTTTATAACAAAAGACCGGGAATTCGTCCAGTGGGGGCCGGCCCGCCATACGAGCCGGGGTGCCCCCGGTCCGAGCCGGACGCGTCCCGCGAACTCTCCCTCGCAAGAACCCTCTCAAAGCCGGTTGCAGGTCTCGGGAGAGGCGGGTATACTGGGGCGGCCCGGAAAACAGGAGGTCATTCTGATGAAAATACGGTACTTAGGTCATTCCGCTGTTGAGTTGGTCGGAAGCAAAACGATTTATATCGATCCATTTCTGACGGGGAACGATCTGGCTGCGATCGCGGCTTCTGACATAACAGAGGCGGACTTCGTGATCGCTACTCACGACCATATGGACCACCTGGGTGACTCATTCGATATTTGCAGGCGAACAGGCGCGACATTCGTATCGGTCTTCGAGCTTACCGATATGGCGGGGAATGAGGGGATTACTACGGAACCGATGGGTATCGGAGGCAGTGTAGAAAACGATGGTGTTCGGTTCAGCCTGGTCAATGCATCCCATTCCTCCCCCGCGTCCGACCCGACCGGCGTGATTGTCGAGATGGACGGCCGTACCGTCTATCACATGGGAGATACAGGACTTCTCGCGGATATGGGACTTCTGCCGGAGTTCTTCCAGATCGACGTGGCGTTCGTCCCGATCGGTGACCGTTTCACCATGGGTGCGCGCTCGGCGGCGAAGGCTGTCCAACTCTGTGGCGCCAGGATAGCCGTCCCGATCCACTATCGGACATTTCCGATTATCGATCAGAGCGCGGACGCTTTTGTTGAATACGCCAGGGAAAAGGCGGAGATCCGGGTCCTCGAACCGGGCGAGACGATGGAAATCTAACGGCTGTCAAACAGTGGTCGTTTCTCGAAGAATCATGGATAGTCGGATCGACGATCAAGGGCTTTGCTGCCCTGCAGAGAAGGAAGGGTTTATGAGAGGCACTCGGATGAAACTGGTTCGGAACCGATATTGGCACGTTCTCACCGTGGGAGTTCTGCTGATCGGCGGCACGGTCGTTGTTGCCGGGTCTCTTCAGGCGGGTGAAAAGACCGATAAATTCTGGAAGAACGTGCAGAAGAAGTACGAGCATGAGAGTCTTGTCTGCCTGCTTGACCGTGCCAATTTCGACTTTGAGTACACCGGTGATGTCGTCCGCCAGGATGCTTCCGCGCAGAGCGACATTACAGGCTCCCGGTCCGCCACACAGGCACTCGGTTCTTCATTCACCACCAGTACCCGTGTGGAGCAGAAGTATGCCATTCTCGACGAGGTGGCCGCCGCCCGGTTTCAGGAGTGGGTCATTCCCCTCCAGGCCGGGCAGACCGCGATCCGGACGAGCGTCGAAATCGTCGACACCAAAGGCAAGTTCCGGGAGATACCGGATGGAGCGATCTCTCTCCGCCGCGCTCTTCCGGATGAGTCTGACCTCTACAGCCATGTCACTGAGCTCGTGTTCAGTCTGGATGAGATTCCCGTACCCGGCGTGGTAAGCCTCTATTACACGATAGAGGGGGAGAATGAGTACGGATATATGGACTTCCAGTTCCACTTCGATCTCCCCACCTATCAGGCGGAGTTTACCTATAACGATCGAACCGCCCTTAAGGCCCAGTTCAACTGGCTTGGGCAGGCTCTGACGGCACAACGGGAAGGGGATCGTGACGCCCATCTCGTCATGTCGACCGTGTCGACGCCTCAAGGTGAGATGACGACGATGAAGTGGACCTACAACAACATTGCGGCCAACCCCGTGGAACAGTTCGGCCTTCCACCGGTCGAGTCCGCCCCCCGTGTCATGGTGAATCCCAATTTCAAGAGGTCCTGGGAAGAGATTCTGAGCTGGTACTCAGCTGAAGTGGAGCAGCGGCTCGCTTCGAGCGGGAACGATGCGGCAGTGGGTCCGATCGTCCGGGAGGCGCTCGAAAATGCGGAAGCCGCCAAGCAGGAACGTCTCGAAGCGGAAGCCGAAGCTGCTGCAGCGGACGAGTTCGACGAATTTGACGAGTTTGCCGACGAGGACGATGAGTTTGCGGATGAAGACGATGAATTTGCCGAAGAAGATGACGCGCTTGGCGAGGAGGTGATCGAGGAACCGGCGGATGACCTCCCGAGTGCGGAGCTGACAGACAGTGAAAAGATCGCTGCATTATTCAGGGCGGCTCAGGAGAAGTTCGACATTATCCCGATCAAACTGGGTGTCGACGGTTACGTTCCGAATCGGCCTGTCGATACAGTTAATCTGGAGCGGGTGACTCGGGGGGACCTAGCACTCTTTCTGGTATCCATGCTGCGCTACGCCGGTTTTGATGCGGACTTCGGGATCGCCACTGCCAATGAAACAGGGGGACTGGTTCGCGTCTTCCCCGGACTCTTCCAGTTCGATCGTGCTCTCGTCGTTGTCAAGACCGAGGATGACGAGTTCCTTCTCGACCCATCGGATAAGGGCGTCGGCATCGAAGATGATCCCGCGTCGTTCGAGTTCACCGCCATACTCCCGATTCGTCCCGGGACGCCCGACTGGCTTCAGACTCAGGATTCCCGGTCGAAAAATAATCGTTTCGACGCCGTCGGCAGGATAAACCGTCAGGAGGACGGTTCTTGGGTGAAAAGCGACACCGTGGAATTTGCGGGGGAGCAGAATCGTTACTACCGTAACCGGTTCTACGCACACGGAGCGAATCAGGGGAAGGTGATGCAGCAGAACTGGCTCGGTCTGAACTTCCCGGACGGCGCGTTCGTCACAGGATGGGATCACGACCGGGGCACATCGAACGATGATCCCTATCGAATCGTTTTTGATATAAAGTACCCAGGCGGGTTCGTCGAAGAGCAGGGCGATACGCTCGTCCTGAAGGGGGGCATGTTCGGCCAGATGGTGCCGGCGCAGATCTTCCCCGTAAATGCCGCTACTAGAAAAACGGTGATCAGTTTCCCGTTTCCGGAGTCCGGTTCGGAAAGAGTGGAATTCGTAGTGCCCGAAGGATATGAAGTGATCAAAGACATGCTTCCTGAAAACTTCGAGGCTAACTACCCGTTCGGCGATATGGCTTTCTACTATGAGGCCGAAGAGAACTGGGTGGATGTTCTTGATACCCTTGCCGTTGGGGATACGTTCGAGGTGGTCGAGGATATCAGACTCGAGCCTCTCGTGATCTTCGAGATGAGCTATAGTCTGGAGCCGGTCAATTATCGTATCGCCGCTGAGCAGGCGCCCGATCTGGAGAAGTTCTTCCGTGAGTTCAAGAAAAATCTGGAGAGCCGGGTTTATCTGCGCAAAATAGAAGAGATGCCGGAGAGCTGACCAGGAGTTCCAGCCGGTTCGTTCAAGCAGGATTGGGGAGAAGAGGGGTGAAGCGTGTCACCTCGTTCTCCCCGATTTTTTTGTCTCTCACCAGGCGGTCAATCGAAGTCCGGAACCAGTCGGCAGTCCGGCAGAGGGCGTCCCCACCGTCCCGGCCGGGGAGACTCGCGAGAACGGTCAGGCCCGCCCGTACGAGGTCGAGAACCAGCCCCGCGTCATTCCCGTTTCGAACCTGCGGAAAGCTCACCAGCGCCGGCGACAGGGCGAGAGCCTGATCGATAATGCGTACTCTCTCTTCTGTCCTGGCCGGTGGCGAGACCGAGAGGATTCGACCGACTTCGTCCGCACCTGGATGTTCCCCCACCGATAGAACGATGCTGCCCTGTCCGGCCGCATGGTCGAGAACGGCCTGGCACAGATACCGGCGTCTGTCGGGGGGATCGGAGACCAGCAGCACGAGACCCGGTCTCCTGGCCAGTATCGCATCGAGCATCTCCTCGCGAAGATTGGTCTCTTCCAGGGAGGGAGCCCGCCCCTTGAATCGGAGAGCCACTCCCTCACCCGGCCAGGAGGCCGCCAGGCGCCAGACCTGTCCGTCATATTTGAATTCCATCGATTCGCCCGCGCGACTCATGGCGGTTTGAATCGTCTCTGCGGTCACATGACCGCTCAGCCTATCCGCTACCTTGCCGGAGCGCACCAGCATCGGTGGGCGACCGATTCGCAGAATGACCTGCTCTGCTTTCGCTCCGACTGCATGGCCGAGGATCGTGTCAATTAGGAGGTGCCTCGCCTTCACTCGCGACCTCTTCCTCGATCATGGTGAAAAGCTTTCTAACTTCTTCACCGACTTCCTGTTTGTGAAGGACTTCCTCCTCCAGCGATCCGGTTGTCGTATCGCCGGGATCCTTGCCGCCGTCCAACATAGACTCGTCAATCAACCGAGCCGCATCGAGAAGGAGGTTCTGGGTGACGTCCTTGATAAGATGAGAAGTGGAAGGGTTTTGCTCTCGGAACCTGAATCCTCCCCGATCGATCCGAAGTGTCTGGAGGGCGATCTCTCTACCCTGCTTCCCTTCCGGTTCCTGGGACGCATTGATGATCTGTCCATTGATGAAGTAGAGGCGGGATGTTCCTCCCCGCCGAAACAGGGTAAGGGTGCCGCTCTTCCTGTTCAGCATCAGGAACTGGCAGAGATCGAAGATGCCCGCTACTTTGAGCGACCCGATCAGGTCGTCCTTGCCCAGAAGCGATCGAGCCTCCGATTCCGACTTATTTTTCATAACGAATTTGCAGATTGAGCGACTCTATCCACGGGTGCCACTCTGGCCGGATTGATACGGGGAAGAAGGGGCCGAATGAGTTCTTTGTCGTTGGCGAACTGCAGTCCTACATGAGGCTCGATCGTTTTTTCTTTGATCAGGCGAACGATCTCTTCATCCAGCCTGAGCATCCCGTCTTTCTTCCCGACTTGCATCATCGAGGGGATCTGGAACGTCTTGCCGTCACGAATGAGCGCTGAAATCGCGCGGGTGCATTTTAGAATCTCGAGCGCGGCGATCCGTCCGGATCCATCGGCGCGGGGAATCAGCTTTTGCGCGATCACTCCCCGAAGAGATTCGCTGAGGGAGGTGCGTATCTGTTCCTGCCGGTCTGCGGGAAATGAATCGATAATGCGATCTACAGTCTGATGAGCGCTTGGTGTATGAAGTGTTCCGAATACGAGATGGCCCGTTTCCGCGGCAGTGATGGCGAGGCTGATCGTCTCGAGATCTCTCATTTCACCCACGAGAATGATATCGGGGTCTTCGCGAAGGGCGCCGCGAAGTGCTCGTGCGAACGATCTTGTATTGGCCCCCACCTCTCGCTGATTCACGAGGGACAATCGGCTCTGGTGGACGTATTCGATCGGGTCTTCGATCGTCAAAATATGAAGTTTTCTGGTCCGGTTGATGTGGTCAATGAGAGCTGCCAGAGTGGACGACTTCCCGCTGCCCGTTGTTCCGGTGACCACGACGATCCCCCTTTTCGTAGTCCGTGAACTCCTGTAAATGCTCGGGGAGGTTCAGTTCCTGGAGAGTCATTATGCGAGTGGGGAGGAGGCGGAAGCAACCGGCGATGCCATTCTTCTGCCGGTAGATATTGCATCTCAATCGGACTACACCCGGCACTTCATAGGCGAAATCCACATCACCTTCCCGATCGAATTCTTCTTTCTGTCCGGCGTTCATGATCTCGCCGAAAAGAGCGCTTGTCCAGATCGGCGCTGATTTCATCGTAGTCGATCGGTCGGATTTCGCCCTGCACGCGAAGCATCGGCTTGGCTCCGCTGACCATATGAAGGTCTGAAGCGCCCTCTTTTAGCACTATTTTGAAAATTGCATCAATTTTAGGCATGGATATCCTCCCCGCACTCTTCTGATTATCGGCCGTCCCGAGGCTTTCTGTGAGCCTCGCCTGTGCTTCATTGAAAATGCAGATTGACCATTCGTTTCCTGTCAAATTGCATATTTGTGTTGTGTTGGGGCTCTCCAAGGCCGATAATTGTGACAAATGATAGTAAGATGACTGTCGAGCTGTACACATCGGACCGGGGCGCCTGCCCGATTGAGTGAAGGAGAACAGATGACCAAAAGAGAGATTCTAAAAGAGGCGGACAAGCGGAACGTCCAGTTTCTGCGTCTCATGTTCACGGACATCCACGGCATAACCAAGAATGTGGAAGTTCCCCGATCGCAGTTTGAGAAGGCGTTGGACGGGCAGATCCTCTTTGATGGTTCGTCGATTGAGGGGTTTTCTCGAATCGAGGAGTCGGACATGATTCTGGTGCCCGATCTCGATACATTTCGGGTCTTTTCGTGGCGGGCGGGTGAAACCTGGGGAACGGCGAGGCTGATCTGCGATGTGGCTTACCCGGATGGACGACCGTTCGAAGGCTGTCCGCGCCAGGCGCTCAAGAGAATCTGTGAGAGAGCGAAAAAATCGGGATACACCATGATGGCCGGTCCCGAAGCCGAGTTCTTCCTGCTTCCCCGCGACGGGAACGGCGACATCATTCCCGAGACCCACGACGCCGGGGGGTATTTCGACCTCGCCCCGGTCGATCAGGGGGAAGAAGTGCGGCGGGATATTGTGCACCATCTCGAGGTGATGGGCTTCGAGGTGGAAGCGGCCCATCATGAGGTGGCGCCCGGCCAGCATGAAATTGACTTCAAGTATGCCGATGCGATCACGACCGCCGACAACCTGATGACTTTTCGGTTTGTGGTCCGCAAGATCGCGAGCCAGCACGGTATGCATGCGACGTTCATGCCGAAGCCCTTTTATGGAATGAACGGCTCCGGGATGCACTGCCACCAGTCACTCTTCAAAGGCAGTAAGAACGTGTTCTACCAGAAGACGGCGGAGTATCAACTCTCCCCGGTGGCGCTCCACTATATCGGGGGCCTCCTCAAGCATGCCCGGGGCTTTCTGGCGATCACCAATCCCCTCGTGAATTCCTACAAGAGACTCGTCCCCGGCTTTGAGGCTCCTACTAAAGTCGCCTGGTCAGAGAAGAACCGTTCGCCCCTTGTCCGTGTGCCCGATCGCCGGGGGATCGCCACCAGATGCGAACTCCGTATCCCCGATCCGGCCGCGAATCCCTACCTCGCGATTGCTACAACTCTCGCTGCGGGGCTGGACGGCATCGAAAAAAAGATCGATCCGGGTCCTCCGGTGAACAAGAACATCTATCAGATGAGCCAGCGGGAACAGAGGCGTCACAAGATCAGCGATCTGCCGATCGACCTTGGCCAGGCGATCGATGCCCTGGAGAAGGACAAAGTCATAATGGAGGCTCTCGGCGCTCATATTTCCGCACATTATATCGACGGAAAACGAGCCGTCTGGATCGAATATCTCCAGCAGGTTCATCCCTGGGAGAGGGAGAAGTATCTGGTCGCCTACTAGCCTACCGACGCGAGTCGAGCCGGCGGCCACCTTGTCTGCCGGTAGGATGGTGGGTATACTCTTCAGGTGGCGCCGTGCCGAGTGCCGGCTTTTCCTTTGAGGTACCCATGCAAGAGAGATCCTGTCCCGTATGCAGCCAGGAACTGGCGGGAACTGAAAACTACTGCTCCCGTTGCGGGCATGCCCTTCGTGGGGAACAAGGGCGCCGCGGCGAGCCCGAGTCACCCCGATGGCTCGAAGTGGAGTTCCAGGCAAGCCGTTCAACGAGCTTCCAGACGGCACTCGACCTGTGCATTGGTAATCCCCACTATCGTACGATCAGCAGGAACGGGATCACGATCCACCGGGTAGGTTATCGCGCCGATGACTCCAAGGAGTTTCTTCGGATCACCAATCTCGTTCGTGGCTGGAAATCGTTCCGGCTTTTCGTGAACGGGAGGGAAGAGACCTGGCGCTCGTTTTTTTACGGCGGCTACTACTGTTTCGAGGATCGTGAATCGAGCCCGAGCGATAATCAGTACTGTTTCGGCGAATCGAGCGAGTGGTTCAACTGGTGGGGTTGTCACCGCCTCGGTTTCGGGTTCTATAGTGAAGAGGACTGGCTTCGCTGCGGTCGGATCACCGAAGACGAGGTCTACCTGCTCGACAAGGACCGGCTGAAGAGGCTGCTGCTCTCCCGCGCCCGATCCCATCGCTTCTGCCCTGTACTGAATACAGAGGCGATCCTTCGGCGAGTGGACATGCTGCCCGACCGAATCGATCCACGTGCGAACCCCGACTGGGAATACTATTTCATTGACTGGCGGGATGAGCCGAGTGTTCCACCCGCGTCTTGCGTACCGGTCTGTTCCCCCCAGTCCGTCCTGGTGTCCAGCCTCGTGCCGCCGGATGTAGTCGTTCCCAATCCTCCCGATCGATCAGCGTGGACTCCCGGTGGTAGCGGGCCCGGCTACGAGTAGTTCTTCCCACCCCTCATTCGTGTCTCAATGCTTCGATCGGATCCATCTTGGCCGCCCGGTTCGCCGGATAGAGGCCGAACAGGAGTCCGATCCCCGCCGAAAAGACTACGGCAATCACGATCCAGAAGACTGATACTCTAAACGGGAAGCCGGATGCTCGCGAGACGCCCCATGCGGCCCCCATTCCGCCGATCACGCCGAAAAACCCTCCCAGGCCGGTCAACGTTGACGCTTCTACCAGAAACTGGAAGAGAACATCCTTTCGTCTCGCGCCGAGTGACATGCGGAGGCCGACCTCGCGGGTCCGTTCCGTCACCGAGACAAGCATGATGTTCATTACGCCGATTCCCCCGACTAAAAGACCGATCGATGAAATCACGATGAGCACCATGCCGATCGCTCCCGTCACACGGCCCACGATTCCGGCGAAGGCTTCCGATGAGAGGGTCTCGAAGTCGTTCTCATCGCCGGGGAGGATGTTATGGCGAACCCGCATGACCTCGATCACCTGTTCGGTCAGTTCATCGAGAGAGCGGCCGGTAACGGGGGCGAGCACGACCTGTCCTTCATCCAGTTCGCCTTTCAGATCTTTTTCATAAGTCGTCCAGGGAACGATCCCGAAATTGTCCGCCATTCCGCCGAGGATCGATTTTCTTCGCGCGATCGTTCCGATCACAACGTACTGGCGCGGCCCGATGCGGACGGACTGTCCGATCGGGTCGGTGTGAGGAAAGAGATCCTGCGCCGGACCATATGCCAGAACAACCACCGGTTTTCTGTGTGTCACTTCCTGTTCATTGAAATAGCGGCCGTACTCCATATCGATAGGATGAATATTGAGGAAGGAAATATCCGTGCCGATAATTGATATCGGCTGTGTTCTCTCCGCTCCCCGGGAGAGGCGCCAGATCCTGCCCGCCGCAGGCTTGTAGCGAAAATCGATAAACGCTGCCGCATCACAATATTGTTGAAGCATTTCGGCATCGCCGGGATTGATATCGGGGCGGGCCGTCGCGCGTGGACTGTGCGGTCCTTCTTTGAGGGCGTCGTACTTATGAAGGCTCACATAGGGTTTCTCTGCCGCGGTGAAGTCAGACTCGATCTTCGATTCGAGGCCAAGCATGATGGCCACGACGGCAAGGATCGCGGTGACGCCGATCGCGACGCCGAGAATCAGGAGACCGGACCGAAGACGCCGCCCTCGAATCACCTCGAACGCCTGCAGGAAATTCTCTCGCATCAGTGCAGCCCCCCCGGGAGCATCTCCGCCGGTGTTTCGCCTCGGTTGATACTCACTCATGGCGCAAAGCCTCCACAGGATCGAGCTGGGCCGCCCGGGTCGCGGGATACGTACCGAAGAGGACACCGATTACGAATGTCACTCCCAGTCCGGCGCCGACGGACCATGGTTCGATGGCGCTCGGCACGGGCGTGAATGCCGAGATGGTTGCCGCGATTCCGAATCCGAGAAGGACGCCGATCACCCCACCAAGAAGAGAGAGTGTGATCGACTCTGTGAGAAACTGCATGAGGATATCCTGGCGCCTCGCACCGAGAGCCTTGCGAAGCCCTACCTCGCGGGTTCGCTCCGTAACTGCGACAAGCATTACGTTCATGAGCACCACACCTCCGACCACGAGCGAGATGGAGGCGAGACCGACAAGTGCGCGGAAGACTGCTGCGGAAATCCCTTCCCATATCGATAATATTCTGTCTCTCGTGGTGATTGCAAAATCGTCAGGCTCGGACGGTTTCAGACCGTGTCTGAGACGCATGGCGAATCGGAGTTCCTCGATCAGGTCGGGTACCAGATCAGGAGTGTATGCGCTAAACTTGAGGTCGAGATCAGAACCATCACCGAGGGATTTGTCAAACGTCGGATAGGGGATTACAGCGTAGCGGTTTCTGTTCACGCCGAGTTGATTCGCACGGGGTGCAGAGACGCCGATGACGCGGAAATGACGCCCCGCGATCTTTACTGTTCTTCCGATAGCATCGACGCCGGGAAAGAGCTCCACTGCCAGATCGGCTCCGAGTACCGCTACCGGTTTCCGCCGACGCACCTCGAGAGGAGAGATGGTCCTGCCACCACTCAGTTCTATGCTTTCGACCAGGCTGAAGGTTTCTGTCCGTCCCTCGATCCCCACACCACGCACCGCACGATCGTCTGCCCGTACGGTCGCCCTCCGCCTGGTGACGACATCGTGAAGTTCAACATCCGGAATGCGATCACGCAGGTAGAGTAGATCGTCCCATTCCAACTGAGGGTTGTGCCTGTAAGCTTGAACGAAGGAGTCAAAATCGGTCAGCATTTCAAAATGATCGAGCCGGGAGACGGTGACCACATTCGCCCCCTCGGCAGCCAGCTCCTGGCGCGCGTAGAGGTCGATGCCGTCCAGCAATGAAACGACGGCGATCACTGCCATTGTGCCGACGATATTGCCGAGCAGTGTCAGGAAGGTGCGGAGCTTGTTCCCGGTGAGGGCGGCAAGAGCGACGCGGATCCCTTCGGTCGTCACTTGGCTCTCTTGACGGGATCCTCGTCTTTCAGGGTCCGGATCGCTTTGAAGTCACCTGATACGACTTCGTCGTTCTCCGCGATGCCGGAGATGACTTCGAAGTAGAGATCTCCCGCAATGCCGGTCTCCACGGCAACGAAGCGCGCAATCTTTCCGTCGAGAACGAACACGCCTTCTCTGTCATCACGCCGGCGCTTGATCGTCGGGTCATCGTCGCGAACATCATCCTCGTTCTCTCCATTGTCCCGATCGTCCTTGTCCGTACGGATTGTAAGTGACTGAATAGGAACGGAGAGTACGTTTTCCCGCTCGGCGATGATGATGTCTGCCGTGGCCGACAGTCCCGGCCTCGCGCCGGGGATGGCATCGTCCAGTCTGATCACCACTTTGAAATCGACAGACTCGGTCTGTCTCCCGACGCGAATCGCGCTGTTTCCCACCTCAGTCACCACCCCTCCGAATGTGGTATCCGGATAAGAGTCGATGGAGATGACGGCCCGGTTCCCTGTGGCGATCTCGACCACATCCGTCTCATCGACCTCCACTTCCGCTTCCAGTTCGGAGAGATCAGCCACGCTTAAGAGAACGGTTCCGGGCTGATTCATCGTACCGATGACCGCTGTTTCTCCTTCCTCGACGTTCAAGCTCACTACCACTCCGGACATGGGCGCCAGAATTGTGGACAGTTCCAGATCGTGCTCCCCTTTCCGGAGCATCGCTTCCTGTTCCCGTCTCTTCCCGACGAGTGCCCGGCGGCGGGTCTGCGCCACTTTGAAATCGGTCTCCGCTTTCAGAAGAGCTTGAGGCGAGGCGAGGTCCTGCTCTCGCAGTCGCTCGAATCGAACAAGCTCCTGCTCGGCAAGATTCAGATTGATAGCGGCCTGCTCGAGTTCAGCCTGAAGAGAGGCGATCGAAGCGAGGGATTGTTCTACGGTCTGTGCGTACTGGATGGGATCGATCTGGAGGAGAAAGTCACCTTCTTCGACAACGTCCCCTTCCTGCACGGCGATCTGAGTGATCGTACCCATGCGATTGGCTGATACATCGACGCGACGTCTCGGCTGGATGGTTCCTGAGGCTGTTACGACAGCCTTGATGTTGCGGCGTTTGATTTTCTCGGTTTCGACCTCAACGCTCTTCGATCGATCCTGCTTCAGATTGGCGCCGACAAGAAGTGCGACGACGGCGACGGAGGCGATAACGATGATGATCGGTTTCTTTTTCATGACCTTGCCCGCCATTGTATCGCTATGGGGGACAGTTGAGAACCAAAAAGGGGTCGGCTAGCGGAGGGCGATGTAGGGCGTTTCGCCCGGTCGGAACTCTTCGAGGATCGCATAGAGGGGATTAAGACCGTTCGGAGTAACGCCGACCGAACGGTAGACTCGACCACTTGCCGATTCGATCTCAACGCGGTAGGCCGCTCTGGGGAATCGAGACTCAGTCAGGCGCACCTCGGCGATGTTCTCACGAGTGAGTTCCAGCACGCGGCCACCGGGGATAGCGTAGGCGATGTGAACGGAATCCTCTCCAACGGTGACGGCGGAAAACCGAGAGCCTGTGAGCCAGACCAGGGTTGTGATCGTCGCGACCGTAAGGAGAGTGACACGAGGGAGCGCCCTTCCGGGATCGATTCCCATGCGCATGCCCGCGGTTCGTACCAGAATATGAGATGCGGCAGGCAGGAGGAGCGCGATCACCCAGAGAACCGTCAGCTCCGATTCACTCAGGATAGTAAATTCCATGGCTCCGGGGGTCCTCTTCAGGGGGAGGCCGGGACGCGCTGTTCCAGTTTGCGACGAACTTTGAGCAGCAACTCCTGCAGGTCAAAAGGCTTTACAATATAGTCATCCCCGCCCATCTGGATCGCCTTGACCTTGTTGTCGTCAGTGGTCCGGGCTGTCAGGAAAATGAATGGAATATCTCGTGTTTTGTGGTACTCCCGAATGCGGCGGCAGAGCTCGTAACCGTCTACCTCAGGCATCATGATGTCCGAGATGATCAGGTCGGGTGTGTTGTTCACCACCATCTTGACGGCATCGAGACCGTTTTCCGCGACAAGGACTTCATACCCTTCCTTGATGAGGCAGAAGGAGAGAGAGCAGGTGATCGCCTGCTGATCGTCCACAACGAGTATTTTATGAGTGGCCATGGGTTTCCCTCTCGTCGGATTGAGATCGACATACACTCCAAGTATCGTCCGCATCTCGCCGGTCTTTAGCGGGGTCCCTATCGATTTTCCGGGGTATTCAGAGGACTTTTGACGTAAATCAGGACAATCCAAAAAAGAACGGAGGCTTCAAAATGGATCTCGGCTTGCAAGGAAAATCGGTATTGGTGGTTGCTTCTTCCACCGGACTCGGATGCGCGATTGCCGTCGGATTCGGTGGGGAGGGGGCGCACGTCACGCTCTGTGCGCGATCGGAACAGACCCTGGCAGAAGCGGCCGGCCTGGTGGAGGCAGCGGGGGGTGAGGCGAACCCGGTTGTCTGTGACATCACCGATGAGCGGGCGATCCGGAACGTGGTCGAGAGAGCGGATGATCGCTTCGGCGGCGTGGACGTGCTCGTTACGAATTGCGGCGGCCCCCCGCCAGGCCTGTTCGAAGAGGTCGGGGAGGCGGCCTGGAGGCAGGCATTCGATCAGGTCTTTCTGTCGGTCGTCCGATTCACTCAGGCTGTGCTTCCCCATATGAAAGAGAAGAAGTGGGGGAGAATCGTACCGATCGTCTCGATTTCGGCGAAACAGCCGATTGAAAACCTTCTTGTCTCCAACACGCTGAGGCCCGGGATCGTCGGTCTCGCCAAAACACTTGCCGGGGAGGTGGGCCGGCACGGCATTACGGTGAACTGCGTGGCTCCGAGCTATACCCGAACTGATCGGCTCCAGGAACTGGCCGAGTATCGGTCTGAGAAGACGGGGGAGCATGTGGATCAGGTCTTCGACAACTGGGCGGCCGGAATGCCGGTGGGCCGTCTAGGTAAACCGGAGGAGCTGGCCGATCTCGTCCTTTTCCTCGCTTCGGAAAAAGCGGCATTCCTGACAGGAAACACGGTCGCGTTCGACGGAGGCTCGAGTAAGGGACTGTTCTAGCCCGGGTATCCCCCCGGGCAAACGGAGAAAAAGCACAAAAAGATTTGACGCAGGCTACAAATGTGTAGTATTGTTTGTGTAGCTCGATGGAGGAAGCTATGAGCTACGTGCCACTAAGGCTGCACACCAAATTCTCGCCGGTCCTCTCACTGATCGATCCGGTCGATCTGGCCGGGGCTCTGGCCGCGAGGGGTATCCGTGCAGGGGCCGTAGTCGATCGTGGTGTCCTATTCGGGTTCGTTCAGGCCCGTTCCGCCTTTGACGAATCAGATGTAGCTCCGATCGAAGGGGCGGAAGTAGAAGTCGCATTCCCCGCAGGCGGATCCCTCTCTTCCGAGCGTGTGTACACCCTCACTCTTCTGTGCGAGGACCTGCGGGGCCGTTGGAATCTGGACAGGCTTCTTCGTCTCATATGGTCCCCCGGGCGAATCGATCGCCGGAGGGGGATCGCCGACCTCGATGAAATCGGTCGGTACAGCAGGGGGTTGATCGCTCTCAGCGGCGGGATGACCGGCCCTGTATCGGGCGCCCTGGTAAAGGGCCTCATCGCCGAGGCATCACGTGCCGCCGCTCTTCTCGCATCACTGTTCACACCATCCCATTTTTATCTGGAAGTAAGCCGTACCAACAGCCGACATGAGAGCCTCGTCGATCCCTTCCTTCGGAAACTGGAGCGTCGATTCGGTCTCGATCGAGTAGCGGCTGATCCGGTCAGATGCCTGACCAAAGGAGATCGACCCCGACTTGCCGAACTGAGGGCGATTCTCCCTCCCGGCGGGGGGACTCACAGCCCCGATCCGCTGGTCGTCGAAGGGGCGGTGCACCTGCCCTCCTGTGACGAAATGGAGGAGCGTTACCGAGACGACCCTCAACCGCTCGACCGGACGGAAGAGATCGCCGAGCGGTGCGGAGGGGCGGCGAACGACAGGGTCCATCGGGCAACGATCGCAAGCGAAGGAGATGAACTCATTCGCAGATGCCAATCGGAAATCGAGAAGCAATATCAAGGCAAGCCGGATTGGAAGATGAAGGAGATCGGGAATCGATTCTGGACTGAATACTGGCGGTATGAGGACAAGGGACTATTGCCGGCGGTCCAGAAGATTTCGAAAGCGTTCGCGCTGGTGAGACAGATTGATCGGAGAGCGCGCATCTCGACTACCTACCTATCCGGTAGCCTCCTCGGCTATTTAACCGGTCTTCAGAGCATTGATCCCGAAGAGAACAAGTTGTCGGCTTCAACACCAACCGGTCAGGGAAGGATGCGTTTTGTAATCGACGGAGACCGTAAGTCAGTCGACAATTTCAGGCGGGTTATGAGTGAGAGGTATGCGGAATCAATCAGTCATGAAATTCGGCCGGTCTTTCTCAGCCAGGCCGATCAAGAGCGTCTCGATCGAATTGTACGATCGTCACCAGGAGAGTGGTCCGGACCCACATCGAATCGATCCACCCAAAATCTATTCGAACCCCACTACCGGGAAAACCAAGTTCCGGACCCTCTACTGGTGAATCAGACACCACCCTGGTCGCGAGACACGATCATGACCTACCAGGCCGAGAAAGAGTCGCTCATCTGGTGTGACTCTCCGGAGTCATGCTGGGAGATGAACGCCGGTTTGGATCTTGAAATCCGCGCATCGTCGATGGACGAAGCATTACGGGCAACGGATGATCTGCCGGAAGAGGATGACGGAAATTCGCTTCTCGGAAAGGGGAACTGGGCGGGTATCCTGGCGTCAGCAAGACCGGTGCATAGACGGCTGGCAAGAATGCTGGCTCCTCGGAATCGGGAGGATATCGCCCTTCTCGTCGCAGCCGGTCTGGACTCCAAACGGGGTGATCTTGTCCGTAGAATCATCAAGATCAGGAAAGGGAACGCCCCGATTCCACTCATGGGAGGCGGTATTGAAAAGATTCTAACCGTTACCGACGGCGTCCCTTTCTATCGTGAGCAGGTAGTAGAGATCATTCGCAGAATGACAAAGGTGGAACACGCCAAAGCGGAAGATCTCTTCAACCGAATGAAATGCGGCGAGGGTCCGGAACTGAGAGCTGATCGGTCCTTCTTCGTCCGGCGATCGGTGGATCGAGGAGTAGGAGACCGTTTCGCAGAAAAAGTATTCTCGATATTGTGTGCCGTTACACCCCTCGTCCCCGAGAGGGGAATCATGCTCCGTCTGGCAGGTGCGATCCAGACATTGAGTGCAAGGAAACAGGGGAGTCTCAACGGTTTTGCAGCGAGAATTTTGAATCGGTCACTGGGGGACAGGAGAAGGCTTCACCTGTTGGTCGAGGGCTTTCAAAAGGAGGGGACCCCGTTCCTTCCTGTAGACAAGAACAGCAGCGAGTATATGTTCACCGAGGTTGACGGAGGAATCAGGAACGGGTTTGCGATCGTTCCTGGAATCGATGCCGATCTGGGGAATCTGATTACGCAGGAAAGAGAATGCGGGGGACCGTTTCGGTCAGTCGGGGAATTTCTTGAGCGTATGGCTTCCAGGCCGTTTCCAAGACCGGCTCTCTTGCGCATCGCGATGGCATTTGATCGCGCGGAAAGTTCAGGCCGGCGGAGTAGCGGGCTGAAACGAGCTTCAACAGCCAGACAACGAGAGAAACGAGCAGGAGGAGAAGAGGGAGACCGAAAACCGCAAAGGCGGGATGAACAGATTCCGCTTCCGCTTCTAGGTTTCCGTTCGACAGGATCGTGAGAGAGGCAAGCTGCAATACAGCTGAGGGGAGTGTGAGATGAAGAGGCTGACTGACCGCCAGCGGGAGATCTATGATTATCTCGTGCAGCATTATAAAGAATACGGTTACCCGCCAACCATACGGGAAATCGGTTTCCGATTCTCAATTCGGTCGACGAAGGGCGTTGTGGATCACTTGAATGCCCTTGAGCGGAAAGGATATATCAAGAGAGCAATGGGTAAGTCGCGGGCGCTGGAATTAAACTACATCGAACCTGAGGATCATCAGGGCATACCCCTCCTCGGCCGGATTGCCGCGGGTGTTCCTACTCTTGCTGAGGAAAACATTGAAGACACGTTCATGATCGACCCTTCGTTTCTCCGGGGGGATGGGGAATTCCTGCTGCGCGTCCGAGGTGAGAGCATGGTGGAAGCCCACATTTCGGATGGGGATATGATACTGGTTCGTCCGACTACCGAGGTTCGAAACGGCGAGATTATTGCGGCGTTGATCGGAGACGAAGCGACTGTGAAGTACTTCCACAAGCAAGATGGCGAGATCGAGCTTCGGCCGGCGAACAAGAAAATGAAGCCGATCCAGATCGATCCGGCAGACGGGGAGTTCCGTATCCTCGGCAAGGTAGTTGGGCTACTCCGATATATCTGATCCTGCATTCGCGGCTGCAGGATCTCGTGAGAAGTCCGGGCTAGGGGGGGGTCAGTTCCTGATAGACTTGAAGTAATCTGGTCTCTTCCGTCTCCCAGCACAGGAGGCGTGTGCTCTTCAGGCAGTTTTCCTTGAATCGTTTCCGGCGGTGATGATCCGTTGCGATCTGCTGCATAGCGCAGGCGAAACCGGTCGGCGTGCAATCGTCTACAACAATCCCGAGGTCGAATTCCCGAACGAGGCGCGACACTTCCGGGATGTCCGATGTGATTACCGGTACCCCGGCCATGATGTACTCGAAGAACTTGTTTGGCAGAGCGTACCGAAAATTCAGGGAGTCAGTCCGGTAGGCAATAAGTCCGAAGTCGGCGTCTGCCGTACGGGAAGGGAGCTCCCTGATTGGGACTGCGGGGAGCAGCTTGACCCTGTGTTCCAGGCTTTGCTTCAGAATCAGGTCCTGCAGCTTTTCAGATATTTCACCGTCTCCAAGAAGAATGAGCCGGCCGTCAGGCACCTCGGCCATTGCCCGGATAAGCGTCTCAAGGCCCCGGCCTTCTTGCATGTACCCCTGACAGATGAAGAGCGGGCGCCGCTCGTCTTCTGGAAAGAAGGGATCGGGTTCAGGGGGGGGCATGAACCGGGGGAGGTTTCGCAGCAAGACCGGCTTCTCAATTCCGTATCGCCGGGCCAGTTCTACGGCGATCGGTTCCGAGACCGTGATCACGCGAGACGTGAACCGGATGAAGATCCGCTCGATTATACTCCACATCAATCTCTCTTTGGATCTTCCGATCAGAAAGTGTGTTTCGGTGAAAAGTTCGTGAGAGTCGTATATTACAGGTTTGCCACGGAGGGCGGCTGCTAAGAATCCCGGCAGGAGTGTGTCCAGATCATGGCAGTGGTAAACGTCGGCGTCCTGGCGAAACGCGGCGACGGCGGCGCGGGCGAAGTACTCGAGATATCGCCCCTTCCGGAAGGGCCAGCGGTGCATCCGAAGGCGACGCACATGAATGCCCGACTCGACCCGAACCGGCGGGAAGTCATCATTCTCCCTGAGCGCGATCAGCGTCACTTCATACCCGGCAGCGATGAGCGTCCGGGCTTCTTTCAATACACGGTGATCATTCTGGAACGTATGGAAGAGGAACATGGTGACGCGCACGGTGGGACGTCCCCTACTTGGTCAGGTCTCCCCGATCTGCCGCCCGCCGGAGGATGGGCCTGAGATTCGGAAATGACACGATTTCCCATGCATTTTCGACGGGAAACCAGCGTGCGTCAGTAATGCCCTCTTCTGCGCGGGGTGTGAGAGGGTCGGCGTTCTCCGTTTCCAGCAGATAATAATGGACGCTCTTGAAGTAGAGGTGTCGATCATCGGCAAGGAACAGGTAATCGACGCGGCCGAGAGCTTCGAGTGCGTGAACAGGAGACTGCAATCCCGTCTCTTCCCGCACTTCCCGGATTGCGGCATCGCGGAGCCTTTCATGTCGTTTGATTTTTCCCTTCGGGACTTCCCATCGAAGGGTTCCTTTCCGCTTGACCTGAATCAGCGCGTGCATGGGGCCGTCTTTTCCCATACACCGGACAACTCCCCCGGCACTGATCTGACGGCGGGTCTGTTGATTCAGGTTCAGGGCGTAGCGACGGTGGACGTCACCCTCGATGGTATAGGCTCCGTTCTCGCCGTAGATCGGTACACGGTCATCGATCAGTGCAGGGCCGTTCAAGATGAGAAATCTCGTTTTCTTCCGCCACTCTTTTCTGGAGAAAGCGGCGGCCGCTTCCCAAGTATCAAAAGCGGGCATATTACAATCTTTCCAGAGGTACTGGGCTTCATCAATCTGATTCGACTGGGAGGTCCCTTCTTTGATCGGCACGATCAGAAAAGGGGGGACCGCGCCAGCGAGAAACCTCCGGGGCTTGGCGGACATGGCGTCCTCTCGATGGGGTATTCTGAAACCGTTTATGAGAAAAGCAATTAAGTGACTCATAAGGACCATAACCGACGAGATCGACGAAGTCAATTCGGGACACTTCCCGGAGTTGCGGGGCAATTCCCTGCAGGCTATACTGCCGTTTGATCGGAGGATGTGATGGACGAGAAATGGACCCGGCTTCAGTCGCGGCATGCGGGCGATTTCGCAATTTTTTCAGTCCGCCTTGACCGCTCGGTTTCACCTTCCACCGGCTTTCAAAGAGAATTCACTGTTATGGAGACTGTGGACTGGGTCAATGTGATCGCCAGGACGGATGCTGGGGAAATCCTGCTGGTCCGCCAGTTCCGGCACGGTACCAGAGAGTACACTCTCGAAATTCCGGGGGGGGGAGTGGATGCCAGAGACTCCTCGCCGGAAGAGGCTGCTCGCCGCGAATTGAGAGAAGAAACGGGATACGAGGCGAGAAGCTGGGTCCCGCTGGGAGTAGTTGAGCCGAATCCGGCATTCCAGACGAACCGGTGCCACACTTACCTGGCTGAGGGCGCTTCTCCGAGTTCAAAAATGAGTCTGGATCCTGGAGAGGAGATCGAGGTCATCCTGAGGCCGGAATCTGAGGTCCTCAAGATGATGGAAGGGGGCGAAATCGCCCACGCTCTGGTGGTGGCCGCTTTCTACTGGTATGGGATCCATCGAGCGGGTAGAATCTAGGAGAGATGCTGATAGGCTCAGGAGCCACTGACAGGGCCTGTACTGAGACCGTCTGGTGCGCTTGGGCTCTCCCGATGGGGGCTTTGGGGGCGCGGCAGGCCAGAACGGCGGTAATTCAGCCCGAATGAGCTTCTCGAGGGCCCAGCCACGCCGCTATTAAAGAGTGTATCGGCCAAATAGTGCCCCGAATGTGTCCTTTGCCTCACAACTTGCTATTTTACAATTAGTTATTGACACCTTTCCTGGAAGGGTCTATTATTCTCATGGAGTACTGCTAACAGAGTAGCGAAAGACCACATGGGAGCGTTCTAGGCCAATGAAGGTTGAAATCTACGAAAAGCCTGTAATCGTGCGGCATGAGAGCATTCGCGAGATTACTCTCGTCTCCACCCCTCGGGTTGAGCCCGATGTGCTGGAGCATGAAGAAGCTCGGATATGAAAATAGCGTACGAAACACCTGAGATCATTCGGCATGACAATCTCAGGGAAATCACGCTTGTTTCAACTGCCAGGGTTCACATTCCCGCTATTGAAACGCAGTTGCACGATCCGGTTGACGGCGGCTGATTTTCGAAATTCGAACGATTGTGAGAGATGGGAAGGCGTTGCCTTCCCATCTTTTTTTTGGAGACAGACTCTCTGCGGATGAAAAGGGGGTAAGAGATTGTCAATTTCAGAGGGTACCATATTGACCCAATCACCGGATGCCCCCTCCCGCAGCGTGGATGGAAAAGGCATTCTCGTCGATCTGAAAAGTGGCTATTACTTCAGCTTGAACAGCACCGGCCGGTTCATATGGGAAGCGATTGATGGTACGAGGTCAGTACGCGAAATCGCCCGCCGGCTCGCCGGTTCATTTGACGTGGAAGAGTCGATCGCCCTTACGGACTGCATTGAATTGGCCGAGCGGTTGGCGGAAGACGGCCTCGTCACAATCAGCGACTAGGGATGAGCAGACCGGACAGGATCAGTCTGGCGCTGCTCGATCAGACGATCGAGGTGGACTGCCCGAGTCGAGCGGTGCGTGCATCGGTTCTTCGCGCAGCCGCTCTGCTCGAGGTCGATATCATCGGTCGAGAGCCAGACCTCCACTATCAATTTCGCCTTCAGCAGGAAGTCGGCCGGCCGGCCATGCCTCGCAGTGAGCCCCTCTCTTTCTCCGCAGCTCGAGACTTCACCATACACGACGAAGATGGCGAGCTTTTGATTGTCGTCGAGAAACGTTCTCTTGCTCGGTGCGACCTGGAGAGCGGTACGGTGGAGTGTCTCGTTCATCCGGACCATGAATCCAATTCATGGATCATCGGGCACAGGCTCTTTTATCTTCCCCTGATTGAATGGATGCGAAAGCGAGGACATTTCCCATTGCATGGCGCCGGCTTCCTGGTCGATCAGCGGGGCGTGGTTGTGAGCGGAATGAGCGGTTCCGGGAAGTCCACCTCCGCGCTCTCCGCGATCATGTCGGGATGTCCGCTCATTTCCGACGACACTCTGTTTCTTTCAAGATCCGATGAAGGGATTGTCATGGATGCGTTCCCGGAGCCGGTCAAAATCGGCAGAGGATCCCAAAGGTTCTTCCCCGAGTGGGGGAAACGCTTCACCTCGGAGATGGGAAAACTTATATTGGAGGAGGCCGACCTTCCCGGCGGGGGAAGAAGAGGCGGCGTGGCACCTAGTCTGCTTCTTTTTCCTGAAGTCGTGACGGAGCCCCGGACGACATTCGAACCGGTGACGAAAGAGGAAGCGCTGATCAGGCTCATTCCGCAATCGGTGTTGCCTGCCGCGAAAGAGCTCGTTCAGAATCACATCGACGTACTAGGCGAAATGGTAGATGGCGTACAGCCTTACCGGCTCCTCTTCGGGGGGGATGCCCGGTCGCTGGCTGATCGGATCCGCGAGGACCTGCTCTAGCACCCCGGACGCATGGAACCCATCTCATGGAAGTGCCTCACCTGGAAAGAGCGATCGTCGAGTACTCGCTCCCTGGGCATGTACTCCTTCGGCCGCCAAATTTCTGGCATATTCTCAGGTCGACCCTCACAGCGATTCGTCTTTTTCTGCTTCTCCCCTGGAGGCCGGTGGAGAGCCTCTTTCCCACAACCGGCTTACCCGAAGGAGTGGAGCCCCACATCGAAGGCGCGGCTATTTCCTACGCCCTTACCGAGAAGCTGTTGCGCTCCCCTCTCTTCCCGTTCAAACGCACCTGCCTTCGCCGGTGCCTGCTGCTCTCCCATCTCTTCCGCCGGAGCGGCGTACCGGTCCGGGTCTCTTTCGGCGTCGATCCCCGGGAAGAGGGATGGGAGGGACACTCCTGGCTCACCCTCGAAGGAAAGCCTTTTCTGGAGACCGATGAAGACATCGCGAAGTTCGTTTCCCTGTTTTCGCTCCCTAGAAACGGAGCGATAGGGGGTGACGCTGATCACAGCGCCTATTTTGCCCGGGATCGGGGGCGGAAGGAATGAACGGTGTCCGTCTGTCTTCTGAAATGGACCTTGTCAGGGAAGTGCTCCGAGTGGAACTCGATCGGACGAGAATCGGGGCCATCATCGCCGATTCTCGATGGTTCGTCTGGGACCGCTTCGAGGAACTCTTGTTCTCTACTAAGATCGTCCCTCTCGCAGCCTCTGCCATTCTGAAGACGGATTGGCTGCGCGAACTCGCACCGCCCAGTCTCGTCGACCGTCTCCTGAACGAATCGGAGAAGAGCATCGTTCGATCCCTTCTTCGAGAACATGAATTGAAGGAAGTTCTCGGGCACTTTCGGAAGGGGGAGGTCCACTGTCTGGTTCTGAAGGGTCTCCCGCTGGCCGAGCGAAACTACGGCGATTCCTCGCTGCGTGATGTGCGCGATCTTGATCTGCTCGTGCCTCCGGAGCAGCTCGCCACAGCCGAGCGCCTTCTTGAATCACTCGGCTACGCGCTCTTCGAACTCGTGCACTCAAGGGGCTTCTACCGGCGCCATCACTTTCATGTCGTCTATGTCAGGCGAAGAAAGACAGTCGACGTAGTGGAACTCCACTGGAATCTGCTCCACAATCCGTTCAGCCTTCGGGTCGATACGTCGAAATTGTTCCGTCGGCGTATCGAGGGAAGTTTAGGCGGATCGCCGATCGAACTTCTCGCCCCTCTCGATGAGATCGTCTATGTAATGGCAAGTCTGCGCATGTCTCACTATTTATCTCTGAAGCGACTCGTCGATCTCGATAGACTCTTTCATGCTCAACCTTCCATTACGGCGGATCATGTGATCCGGCACGCCGAATTGTGGGGCATGCGAGAGGAGACGCAGGCGGCGCTCCTCTTTCTCCGCCGCTTCTGGGGTGATCCCCGTTACGACACCACCATGCCGTCCCGGGTGGAGCGATTCGCATCCCGTTATCGCGGGTCTGACTTCTTTCCCATTTCGTCGGGCCGCGAACTCCGATTCCGAATCTGGTCTTCCGCGTACTTCGGTGATCACAAGCTATCCGACTTCGCCTGGAGGCTTGTCTTTCCGGATGAAGCTTATAGCGCCGAACTCTACTATACGAAGGAAGAGCCGATCCCCGTGTCACGTCGTGTCAGGCGACATTTGTCCGGCTTTATTTCTTTGATCGACGTCATTTCGAATCTGATAGTCTCCCCGTTCCGGCGTCTTCACTGAACGAGTCGGCAGCGATATCTGGAGGAACGAGTTTGCACGCCATCGAATTGAAGTCGGTATCGAAAGCTTATCCGGTGAAGCGTGGTCTGGATGCGCTCTTCCGCAATCCCTTTCGGAGGGAATCGATTCAGGCTCTCGAGAATGTCAGCTTCCATGTCGACCCGGGCGAAATCGTAGCCCTGCTAGGCCCGAACGGTTCCGGCAAGTCGACCGCTCTCAAAATCCTCGCCTCGCTCATCCTGCCCGGCGAAGGCGAGGCACTCGTGGACGGACGGGATACGGTCCGGGACAGCCTCTATACCAGAAGTCGCCTGGGTATCTGCATGGCCGAGGAACGGAGCTTCTATTACCGCCTGACCGGCCGCCAGAATCTCCGATTCTTCGGGAAACTCCGAGGCATAGACGAAAAAACGATTCGACAGGGAATCGACGAACTGGCGGAGCTGCTTCAGATCCGGGAGATCGATTCTCGATTCATGACATATTCCACCGGGACGAAGCAGAAGTTATCGGTAGTAAGAGCTCTGATCGGCAGCCAGCCCATCATGATTCTCGATGAGCCGACGAGAGGTCTCGACCCCTACACCTGCTCACTGTTTTTAGATCGGTTGCGCCATCTCGCCCATGAGGAGGGATGCGCCATTCTGTTGGCGAGCCATGATCTCGGCGCTGTTGATCGAATCTCGGACAAGCTCGTTTTTCTCCATCAGGGTCACGTGCTGGCGGCGGGAACTCCGGATGAGGTAGTCGAGCAGTTCGAGATCCATCTGGAGGTCTGTATCGAAGTTACGGATCCTGATGAGGGGTGGTTCGAGCCGCTCCGAAGCCTTCCGGATCTCGAGAATCTGGAACTGATTCCGACCGGTCCTGGTATCGGCCGCTGCGAACTCCGGTTCGGCCGCCCTGATGTCAGTCCCGAGAGTCTGATTCATGCCCTCAGCGGTCGCTATGGAACAATGCGCCGGCTTGAGATCGAACGAGGGTCTCTCGAGGAAATCTACAAGCGGTACTCGAGGAAGGTGGAGGAATGAATCGGAGCAAACCGTATGCATTTCTCTGGAAAGATCTCGTCGTAGCTTCGAGCTATCGCCTCGCGTTTGTGATGCAGTTTCTTGCTGTCGCGCTCACGCTGACCATGTTCTATTTTCTCGCGCAGTTGATAGATACGACAATGAATCCCTACCTGGAGAAATATGGCGGCGATTACTTCTCGTTCGTGCTGATCGGCGTCGCTGTCTCCAACTACCTCTCCACGGGACTGAATTCGTTCTCCGCCCGGATTCGAGAGGAGCAGGTGCTCGGCACGCTCGAGGCGGTTCTCTCCACACCGACGCGATTTTCCACCTATCTGATATCATCATCGATGTGGAGTTTCATCTGGGCCTCCTTCCAGATCGTTCTCTATCTCATTGTCGGTGTTCTCTTCTTCGATCTCCGCCTCACTAATCCGAATATTCCGGTGGCACTGATCTTTCTCTCCCTGACCGTCGTTTCATTTTCTTCCCTCGGCATTCTGGCTGCGAGTTTTATTCTGGTCATGAAACGGGGCAACCCGGTGAACTGGATTTTCACTTCTCTCAGCCGTCTTCTCGGGGGTGTCTATTTTCCGCTCACCGTACTTCCGGACTGGCTCCAGGATGCTGCGAAATTCATTCCACTCACCTATTCGCTCGAAGGGATGCGCATGTCTCTTCTGAGCGGTCACGGTCTCGGGAGCCTGCAAAGAGAGCTGCTCTCACTCATAGCGTTTACGGTCGTGGCCCTCTTCGTAGGCATTCTCGCCGCTCGTTTCGCCATTAACCGGGCGAGACGGGACGGTACTCTCGGACAGTATTGAAAGGCCCGATCCCGGGCCGTGACCCTCTCGCTTCTTCACTCTCCGCGCGGTCATTCCGTTGTGCTACCATGTTCCCGTTTCTGTAGTCGGACGCCGGTCAAGGGAGGATGGTTTGGTGGATCATCTTGAGGAGGATCTGGAGGACTTCCCTCCGGTCGAGAAGGCGAATCCCCTGATCGGGGGGGGGATCGGGATCGTCATAGGCGCGGCAGCGGCATTATGGCAGATCATGGCCATTCCATACGGCGGCCTGGCTCCTGACCAGATGAAAGTGTTCTGGGCAGCGTTCCTCGGACTCGGGTTCCTTGTCGGAATTCCAGCTGTGATTGCCGGGAACCGGTTGTTCCGGAGCAGGGGGATCGCCTACGGGACGAGCCTCCTGGCTACCGGTATCCTCTTCGCGATTCTCGTCCCCATGAACACGCGAGGGGAGCCGAACGTCCTTCTACTTGTCACCGATGCTACCAGAGCGGATCATCTGTCCCTCTATGGATATCAGGTCGAAACCACACCCTATCTCGACTCTCAGCGGGACGAACTTGTCGTCTTTACGAACGGTGTTTCACAGGGGACGCACACCATCGTTTCCACGCCCTGTATCCTCGCATCCGTTTATCCGAGTCAGCATGGCATCGTGAGCTATTCGAACGTGCTTTCCAGTCGATTCACCCTCTTATCCGAATACCTGAGCGATGCCGGCTATCAGACCTATGGCTACGCCACCAATCCCCACCTGGGACCACGGCAGGGATACTCACAGGGTTTCGACAAGTTCGAACATGACCCGAACTGGGCCCACACTCCGGCCGGCCGTGTGAACGGTAAGTTCCTGAACTGGATTGACGGAAGAGAGGAAGATCGACCCCTCTTCGGTTTTCTTTTCTATATCGATCCTCACAATCCGTATGAGCCGCCTCCTGCTTACCAGAAACTGTTCGATCCGGAGTGGGACCAAGCGCCTGTTTCGGATTGGAAGCATGAACTCGGCAAGCCCGAGCAACGGGTACTCCAAAATCTTCTGGCCCAATACGACGGCGCGATCGCCTACTGGGATTCCGAACTGCGCAAGCTTGTTTCCGCGCTTGAAACGCGGGGCGAGTGGGAAAACACGCTTGTCATCTACACTTCCGACCATGGAGAGGAGTTCTGGGAACACGGTTTCTGGGGGCACAACAAGATCATCTATGAAGGTTCCGTTCACGTGCCGATGGTGCTTTCGATTCCCTCTCCCGTCCGATTCCCGCCTATGGGGCGGACCGGTCAGGAGATCGATGATGTGGTTTCCAGTGTAGATATCGTCCCGACCGTTCTCGAGTATCTCGGACTGGAGCCCGACGAAACGGCCCGGGGCCGGAGTGCGCTCCCCCTTGTCTACGGCAACAACGACGGGCCGGAGCGCATTGCTTACCATGAAGAGCTTCTGCAGCGATATGGGCCGTACGATATTCGCGGCATCCGGACCAAAGATAGAAAGTACATTCGAGTGATCAATTTCGAGGGCCAGATCGACCCGGGCGATCTCTATTTCGATCTCACCGAGGATCCGGGTGAGACAAAGAACCTCTTGTACGAAAGGGCGGCGGAGGCCGCGATCCACAAAAAGATACTCGACCTCAAGATGGCCGAGATAGCGGGGATCGGGTCAGTAGAAGTTGATACAGTTGAAATCGACCCTGCCGCCCTGGAGAGGCTGAAGGCCCTCGGTTACCTGGGTGATTGAGCCGTTTGTCCCACCGCTTCGCTGATCCTGATATTGAAAGGATAGGAGCTTTTTGCTCGTTCTTTTGCACCGGTTTTGATATAGTTACTCTAGAACCCCCAGATCGGCTGCTCCAGCCGAAATGAATGTTCCAGCTTGTCTCCCAACAGCTGAAGGGTGGAGTGTATGTCTCTAGATCGCAGAGTTTTCGCATTTCTATGCCTGTCGGCGCTCCTGGTGTCACCATCGGCCGCATTCCGGCCGGCCGAATCCCAGCAGGCGCTCGAGTTCGGCAAATCGGGTATCCAGGAGAAGGTGTTCGAACGCTTCGTCCGTAGCGAAGAGCGGATCGATCCTGACCTGCAGGAATTCAAGAATCGCTTCGGTGGGAACTGGGCCATCCAACGGGATCCGATCCTGGGAACTCCCCACCACATCCTCGGAAGCGGGTTCAACTATGTGAACGAGCATGTGGCCGACAAGACAAGGGCCGAAGAAATTGCGCGCACATTCCTGACTGAAAACGAGGACCTGCTTCACCTGAGTGCGGGCCGATTGGGCGAGCCCTGGACGGTCGGAACGAATGGGAAGTGGTCGGTCGTATTTCGAGAGATATATGAAGGACTCTGGGTATACGGCGGTCGTGCCCATGTGGTGATGACCGAGTCGGGCCGGATCTTTGCGATCGGGTCGGACTTTCATCCCGGTATGGAAGCCGATGTGGAAGGGCTGATCTCCGAGCAGGAGGCGGTAGCGATCGCCAAAGGGGACATGTCATTCGTGGATGATTTCGACTTCATGCGAGAGGATCCTGAACTCTTCATCTACCCGCAGGAAGAGGGAGACGGCTACGTCTATCGCCCCACCTGGAAGGTGATTCTCCACATGAGCAATCCGTTCGGCGGATGGGAGAACTGGATCGATGCCAATACCGGGGAGATCTACGCTCGCCGGCAGACATATGAAATGGCGACGGTTTCGGGATCGATTCGGGCTGATGTCGATAACCCGGACTACTGCGGAACGCTGGACAATCTGCCCCTCAAGAAGCAGTTCGTCAATCTGTCGGATGGTCAGCGTACCAATACTTCTGATGACGGCCTCTGGAGTTTTACGACAGCTGAGACCGGCAGCGTGACGGTGGACATCCGTTTCAACGGTCCGAGGTTCATTCAGACGATCGCCAACGGCCCTCCCATCTCCGGTGATACGATCGATCTTCTCGTCGAAGAGGTGGCTGATTTCTACTGGGACGACAGCAACTCACGAGCGGCGGAAAGAGACGCCTGGTACCACCACTGGGTTGTGCGCGACAAGTTGCAGGAAATCGATCCGGCCATGACAGCCGATGACTTCAAAATGACAGTCAATCTGGAGAGGACCGACGGATTCTGCCCTGGTAATGCCTGGTGGGACGGTGCCTCCACGAACTACTGTCTCGGATCGCCATCGTTCGCAAACACGGCCTTGCTGGGTGACGTGATCTACCATGAGTACGGCCACGGAATTTCTCAGTGGACCTATTCCGGAAACCCTTTCAGCAGTGCCCAGAGCGAAGGCAACTCCGATGTGATCAGCTTGCTCCTTTTGAAGCGGCCCACCCTCGGCATCGGTTTCACTAACGGGGCCTGCAACCACGGGATCCGTAGCGCAAGCATGGGCTACGTATTCCCGGATGACAATAACGGCTCAGGCCATCATGACGGCCAGGCGATTTCAGCGTACTTCTGGGAGACCCGGAACCGGATGATCACCTCCTATGGCGAAACATTTACAGACTCGCTCCTCCCGATCATCTGGCAGCAGAGCCGTTCGGCCGGAATACCTTCTAACGTCCAGGATCAGGTAACGTGGACGTTTATCTATGATGACAATGATGGCGATCTCGACACGGGGACTCCCAATTTCGTCGAATTCGCAGGGGCGGCCGAGGAAATCGGGTTTACTGTTCCTGTGATTTCCGCCGGTGTCCAGATCACTCACGCCGGCCTTCCTTCGACCACCGACACGCTGAGCGCACGCACGGTTACCGCGCTTGTCGAGGGATTGAGCGGGGGGATCGATCCTTCATCGGTCACGCTCTACTACAACGTGGACGGAGGCGTTTTTTCGTCCGTTTCGATGACCGCTACGGCGAATCCTGATGAATACGACGCTTCGATCCCGGCGCAGGTTCAGGGCTCTCGGGTACAGTACTATGTCGAAGCAGCGGATTCGGTGTTCCATGTGAACTGGAGTCCTCCTAACGCCCCGGCAAACAACCACTGGTACGACGTGGTCTTCATCTACGATCCTTGTGAGAGCGTAGGCGGGTGGACACTCGGCGACTCGACTGACGATGCCACGAAAGGCATCTGGGCGAACGGCGACCCTGTGATGAAGGCCACAAGGCCGGAGGACGACGTCACGCCTGACGGAATAAACTGCTTCTTCACCGGTCCGACAGGTGCAAATAACGAGGTAAAGGAAGGGAAGACCACGCTCTACTCTCCGTTCTATCAATTGGGCGGATCGCCGGGCGTTGTGGCTCGCTATCACCGCTGGTATTCCAATAACTTCGGAGCCGACGGCCCGCTGGAGACCCTGGATGAAGTGTGGGATCCGGTTGTCAGTGTGGACGGCGGTTCAAGCTGGACCGAGATCGAACACGTTGAAACGGGAACGGAATCCTGGGTCGAAGTCGAACTCGATCTCGGCGCGATGTTCGGCACAATCGACAGTGTGCAGTTTCGATTCGTAGCCCGGGATACCGGGGCGCCCACAAGAATTCACGCCGGAGTCGATGAGTTCCGATTCGTCCGTCCTGGTATCGCGACCGGAATCGGCGGGTCGGCCGACGAAATTGCAGGGTTGGCGCCGAGAGCGTACTCACTTGACGGGAACCATCCCAATCCGTTCAATCCTACTACCCGTATCGCCTATGCCATTCCCAGGGAAGGGCGGGTCACTATGGAAGTTTTCAATGTAGGTGGTCGCCGTGTCCGGACCCTGATTGACGGAACGCAGAAAGCGGGCCGCTACGAGACAGCGTGGGACGGGACGGATTTGAAAGGTAAGCCAGTCTCATCGGGGGTCTACTTCTATAAATTGACGAGTGGCGAGTTTTCCGAAACGAAAAAGATGTTGCTTGTGAAGTAGGTAGGGAGCAAATCCTGAAATAGGCGAAGGCGGTGGGCCACGAAGGCCCGCCGCCTTTAATTCTGACTCGCAGCGAGTCCGATCATTCGCCTCTTTCTTACGTCCAGATACTGCTCCATGCTGATAGATACCGGAACATGGCTTCGATCTGGAGACGGAACAGATTGCCGAAAATGCCGAGACGGCTAACGGAGTTCTGATCGTTCCCCTGGGAGAACACATTGAGTTGCGTTTCCCGTTCAATACCGAAGCCGCTCGTCGCCTCCTGTGCTCCCCTATCCTGGCTAGCGAAGACGGCAGGGGCAAACAGGCAGCCGATGAGCGCCAAGATCAGCGCGGTTCTTACGTTCATGCTAAGGGACCTCCTCCTGGTGTTTGGCTTGATCTCCGAGGTTTCCTGGTTGAAGAAGTGGCATACACTGTGCCAATTCCGGTCGCTCAGATGGGGAGGGGCTCTAAATGGTTGTCGCCGAAGAGATTCCGCTGCCCTGGAAATTATCTCTTCCGAGGTCCCCGGGGAGGCGTGTCCGGTTCAGTCGAATCCTCGCTCATTCACCCTGAATTTCCTCAGGACTCAGTTGCATTTCGGGTGGCCCCGGATTGCAGATCGCATGGAACGTGGGCATTGCGCGGTCATCCTCTGCGAGGCTAATATTACTAGAGAACAAGGAGAGTAGAGTTGGCTGCTGGAGTGCAAATCGAGAGCCTTGACCAGGACTCGCCACTACGGGAGGCAGGTGCCTGCGCCGGTGATCGGCTGCTCACGATCAACGGCCGGGAAGTTAACGATCATCTCGATGTTCGTTTTCATGCCTCGGACGGCGAACTGGAGCTTGACCTCCTCCGCGGGGCCGAAAAGCTCTCACTCTCTATCGATGAGCAACCTCTTCCCATGCGTGGAGTCAATTTCGAGCAGATGAGGACGAAGCTGTGCGGGAGCAAGTGCATCTTCTGCTTCATCGACCAACTTCCGGCAGGTGTCCGGCCTACCCTCAAAGTGAAGGATGAGGATTTCCGCCTCTCATTTCTCCACGGGAACTACATGACGTTGAATACGCTCAAGGATCGAGATATTGATCGAATCCTGGAACAACGTCTCTCGCCTCTCTACGTCTCCGTACATGCGACCGATCCGGAAGTTCGGGCTGTCATTCTGGGGAGGCCGCCCAAGAGGCCGCTCATTCCCACGATGGAGAAGCTGCTCGCCGGCGGAATCGAACTTTACGGGCAGATTGTCCTCTGCCCGACTCTGAACGATGGGGCCGTACTGGACGAAACGCTGGATACTCTGGCAGCGTACTACCCGGGCGTAAAGGCCGTGGCGGTAGTTCCGCTCGGGCTGTCCGAGCACAGGCCCGAAGATCCGCTTCTCCAGCCGGTAACTCGTGAGGTGGCCCGTGCGGTCCTCGAGCGCATTCACGATCACCAGAAGTCCATGATGGCGCAACACCAGACCCGATTCGTATTTCCGGGCGACGAGTTTTACTTGAAAGCTGAATTGCCGATCCCGGAGGCCGACTACTATGAAGAATTCGACCAATATGAGGATGGGGTCGGTATGGTCCGGGCGTTCAGCGAATCCTTCTCGAGGACGCTGAACGAATTGAGGGGGCAGACCCCCGCCCTTGCGAAAATTGCCGTGGTTACCGGCAAGCTCTTCGCACCGATCCTCGAGCAACACCTCGAACGGCTCCGGCGAGATCATGGGATCGACGCCAGGCTGGTGGATGTAGAAAACCGGTATCTGGGATCTGCGATCAACGTTGCGGGACTGCTCGGCGGAGCGGACACGGCTGAGGCCATCAGGGAAAGGGGCGCAGGGTATCCGGTTGTGATTCCGTCAGAAATGGTTTCGCGGGCCAATGGACTGCTTCTCGACGACTATTCCCCGACAAGAATCAAAGAAGAGTCCGGCGCACCGGAACTCCATGCCCCTTCAGGTGCGGAGGGTCTGATCCGCCTGATCTGGGAAGGGCAGTGTCGCGAGGCCGAGGGGGGAGGCACCTACCCTCATGTCTAGACTGCATTCCAGGGCACCATCCGTCGCCGGCTTTACTCATCTGTCCTCGGCGCTCGCACTGTTCAATTCGTATAACCAGGTGGCTGGCACACTGAGCGAGACGGTCTTCCCGTCCAGGTTGGGTGAGAGTGCGAGCAGTCGTCCGTTCCGATCGGTTGCGTTTATCTCGAAAAACGAGCCGGCCCACTTTTCCTCCCCGTCATAGAACTGAATCATCCCTTCTTCCACCCGAACCTGGAGCTTGGTCAGCAGCTCCCCGACGATTTCCAGATTGCCCCCTTCCCATAGCGGGTTGTCTTCAAAGTACCAGAACTGTGTTACCCCTTCCCGGTCTCCCTCGTACATCTCATGAATCAATGTTGTTCTCTCGTAAAGAATTCGATCGCCATCGATTCGAAAATCTCCCGATTCTTTGCTTCGGGTCCAGAATATCTGTCCTCGCGATCCGCGAACTTCGACGACCCAGAAAGCGTACTGGTTCGTTCCGTCACCCCATTTCCAGATGACGCCCTCGGGCAGAAACTCGGCGACGTAATCATCTCCGTGGAAAAGGAATCCCGATGGGATGTCCCTGATCTGGGAAGGGGAGTCCAGGTTGAACGGGGTGGCCCGCTCAGTGGGCCGTGGTTGGGGGGAGTCCTTATCTTTCGCGGATAGTTCGATCGGACAGATCAGGGGGGGGACGGCGATCAGGAGCAACAGAACAAGAGGGGAGGAGAACGATTGACGATGACGGAGAAGATTCGATAGCACGGTGACCCTCCTCTTTTGAATGGACCCAGATTGAGAATGCGTCGCACCCTCCCTACCTGGAACCTAGAGAGTTGCCCAAGGGGTGTCAAGCGGAGGGGGGATAGATCGGATGGGAAGGTTGACGGGAGCGCCGGAATTCACAATGCTCTCCGGAAACCCAGGCTGTACAGGAGGCATATGGAGATGAAGATCGGAATTCTCACCGGAGGCGGAGATTGCCCCGGGCTGAACGCTGTCATTCGAGCCGTCACCGTGCGGGCGATCAAACAATACGGCGATGAAGTCGTCGGAATCCGAAACGGCTGGCGGGGCCTCGTCGACGACGAGATGGCTCCGCTTGGATACGAAGATGTCGCTGGTGTTATCGACCTTGGCGGAACGATTCTAGGCACGTCCCGGACCAACCCGATCGGAGACTCCGGGATGATGACGAAGATCGAGGAGACCATACGAGGAGCCGGGCTCGATGGTGTGATCGCAGTCGGGGGGGACGACACTCTAGGCGTCTGTCTCGGTCTTCATAGAGAGGGCTACCCCACTGTCGGCGTACCTAAGACGATCGACAATGACCTCCGAGGAACCGACTACACATTCGGATTCCAGACCGCTGTTACGATCGCGACGGAGGCTGCGGACCGGCTGAGGACTACAGCCGCCTCTCATCACCGTTTCATGGTTCTCGAGGTGATGGGCCGTCATGCCGGATGGATCGCGCTGGAATCCGGAATGGCTGCCGGGGCGGACCTGATTCTGGTGCCCGAATTCCCGTTCGACCTGGACGAGGTCTGCGCCACTCTCAAGAGTTGTCACGACCGGAAGGGACACGCCGTCCTTGTTGTGGCCGAGGGAGCTCATGAGCGGGACGCGACACCCAACCTGATCACCCAGCACAAGGAACTGGACGCATTCGGAAACGTCATGCTGGGCGGGGCGGGGCCTTTGCTGGCGAACCGGATTGCCGAGCAGACCGGAATCCAGACGAGGGCGACCGTGCTCGGCTATGTGCAGCGCGGCGGTCCTCCCGTTGCTTTCGATCGGGTCCTCGGTACACGTTTCGGCGTAGCGGCGATCGACGCTGTTCATCGAGGCGGTTTCGGAAAGATGGTCGCCCTTCGGGGCGAGACGATCGGACTCACCCCGCTCGAGGAAGCTGTTGCCGGATTCAAACTCGTCGACAGAGATACATGGAAAGCGGCAGAGGCTCTTTTCGGTTGACCCGTGCATCTCAAGAATCATATACGACGATCAGGGCAGGGAATTCTCTTACGTGTTCCTTGAGACGAATCCATTTCGCTAGTTATTCCGAGTCGCCGACTCCCACCGCCACACTGGATGGCGCGGGACAGCTCGGGCTGGCGGATGATCTCGGAAGCATCGAACAGGGTAAGCTCGCCGATCTCGTCATTCTGAATCGCAATCCACTCGAGAACATTCGCAATACGAATTCCGTGGCTTTCGTGATCAATAACGGTGAGGTGTTCGAGGGAGAAACCCTCAATCAGATCTGGCCGGAGAAGAAAGAGCTGGAGCCGCTCTGGTGGTGGGGAGTGATCCCGAGCCGGAGTAGGCTGTGCCGGATCGATAACGATGAAGCGTCCCCAAGGGGAGTCGAACCCCTGTTCCCGCCGTGAAAGGGCGATGTCCTAGGCCACTAGACGATGGGGACCATTTGAAGCGGATCCATAGGATAGAAAACAGCCCTATCGTTTGTCAACACCCTGATTCGTCCTGATATCAGAAGTCGCCCTCCCCGGTACCAGAGTGGATACCTCGTCCCCACTTCTCTTTGACAGGCGGGGAGGCTCTCGGGTATAATGATGGTGTAAATTGTGCCCAGGTTCTCTCCGGACCCCACCGGTTTCTGTCGCTCCCAGACTCAGACATCGAGATACGCCATGATGGGACATCACATTCTGCTGTGCGGCGCCGAAGCCGAGCGGATTCACTCTTCCCTACGTGGCAAGGCGCCCGAAGAGACAGACTTCTCTGTCGTCACTCATTCCTACGATCTCCCCGGGACGGATCTCGTTCCGAAGCCGATCCTGGTGGTGGCCAGCGCGGATCTAGCTGATGATCCTATCTTTCGAAGCTGGAGAAGCAGGCGGCTGTCCGATGTTCCGGTCGTCTGGATTACACCTGACTACCTGGATTCCGGCGGCGTGCTGGACAGCCGGTCGGCGCTGGTTTTGCCGGAGGACGAACTTTCCGCACTTCCCTATCTCGTCAATCTCGCAGTGAGGCGTGACAATCCGATGATCGCGCGCAGACCGGTCGATAGAACCCGCTTGCCCGGAATCCAGAAGCCGAACGAGATCATCGGGGAATCAGAGGGGATTCGCCGGGTACTCGCCAGTGCCCGTAAGGTCTTGAACGTCAGATCCTCTGTCCTCATCCTCGGAGAGAGCGGCACCGGGAAAGAGCTGGTCGCTTCAATGATTCACCTGGAGGGAAAGCGTCGGGACGGCCCCTTTATCAAAGTCAATTGCGCCGCCATTCCGGAATCGCTACTGGAAAGTGAACTTTTCGGCATCGAAAAGAACACGGCGACTCTTGTAGACAAGAGGATCGGGAAATTCGAGAGAGCTGATGGCGGAACAATCTTTCTGGACGAGATCGGTGACATGAGCCTTCTTACTCAGGCGAAAGTGCTGCGCACACTACAGGAACGTGAAATCGAGAGGGTGGGGGGGACTCACCCGATACCCGCCGACGTGAGAGTGATCGCGGCGACGAACAAGGATCTTTCGCGTGAGATTCGTGAAGGGCGTTTTCGTTCCGATCTATACTACCGATTGAATGTGATCAACATTTCGATCCCCCCCCTCAGGGAGAGGCGGGAAGACATTCCGATTCTGGTGGAGCATTTCATCACCCGTTATTGCAGGGCGAACGGCCTGGAGAGGAAAAAAGTGGCGGAGGATGTCCTCGATATCCTGATGAGGCATGAGTGGCCGGGCAATATTCGGGAGCTGGAGAACACGGTCGAACGTGCTGTCGTGATCGGCGAAGGACCCTACCTGACACCGGGCGATCTTCCCGGCACGATCCAGGGATCGGCCGGCGGCGGCCGGACTACAGTCGATGAGGTCCCTTCGTTTCAGAAGCGGGTCTCCGAATTTGAGAGAGGCGTCCTGATCGATGCCCTCAATCGGTGCAGTTGGGTCCAGGCGCGCGCGGCACGAAAACTAGGCATGAGTGAACGGAGCATGTGGCATCTCTTCAAGAAATACCGTCTTGATCTTGTTTCGAGGGGCACCGGGAAACGGGGCAGGCGGTCGAATCGAAAAACTTCCGCAGACTCACATTGAAGATCGCGAATAAGGGAGCGATCGCCGCCTGAAGCGCTGGCTCTAGACCTCGCAACCAGGGGGTAATCCGTTTAAGTGGGTCGGGTAACCGGAGCCACGACAACCGCAGCGATCGCTCTACCAAGCGTCTTCAATTGCCTGCTCAACAAATTTTTTCAGTGTGTTTGTTTGCGGCGCCGAAGGGGACGCCATCTCCTCCTACCCTGGGAGACTTGCTGGGGGAGGCTGATGTGATTCTCATTCAAAGTATAGCATCGAAAGTCGGTTTCGTCGAATTGATTGGATCATATATAAACGATTCTGACTATCGAGTTCATGTAAAACCTGAACTCGCGCGACTTCGCCGGTCCCGGGAGCAACCGTTTTCTATTCCGTGCATTGACCGCTCGAACAATTCGCCTTTCCGCCCGCGATCTCTCTTGTTAATGTAGTTTCTAACTCTGGATCTGAGCCGGTGGAGGTAGAGGTGCCTGACAAAGACTTCGATGATCGGTCTACGTGGGTGGGCCCTTTCTTTTTCCTCCTCGTACATGATCCACTGGACGCGGAAGATCTGATTCATGAGTTCTTCCTCAGATCCTGGAGTGGCGGAAAGCGGGGGGCGAACCGGACAGAGAGTCTGCAGTCTGCCATTCGCCTCTTGAGGCTCTATCGAGAGCGTGCCAGGAAAGTACGGTACAAGCCGATCTCCGGAGGGAAGAGGGACGCTCGGAGAGGGACCGCGGCGCAGATTCTGGAGGTCTGGAATAATCTCCCGGAAATCGAGAAGCTTGCGCATGTGGTCTTCAGCCTGCCCGTCATGGGATCCGAGAAGATGGCTACACTTCTCAAGATCACTCCCGGGACGCTCAGGAAACGCAGCAATCGACTTTTGAAACGGCTCTCCGAGCAGACCGGCCGGCCTCCTGAAGGCGTTTTCGAAAAGTTGTTTCGAAATTCGTTTCCTGCAGCTGTTCGGAACCGACTTCGGCGTCGGCTCAAGAAAGACGGGCCCGAGCCGGATCGGACCGCCGGCTACAGCTCGACGGACTCACCGATCGGACGGATCTGGGCAGCCATGGTCGACGGGGCGGTTGTGCGAATCGGGATCGGCAACCGGTCCGAACGGGAGTGGTTGTCCTGTCTCGTGCCTCGTTTCGCGCCGAAGGGGATTTCAGATCCCGGCCGGCTCCAACCGGTCATGCGGGAGTTGGATCAGTATTTTGCCGGCAATCGAAAGCAATTCACGTTTCCCTACCGCCTGATCGATGCGAGCCCTTTCCAGTCCGATGTGCTCGCGGCCTGTGCCGAAATTCCCTTCGGCTCCGTCCGGAGTTACGGCGATCTGGCGGAAAAAATCGGCCGGCCCCGTGCGACGCGGGCCGTGGGGGGAGCACTCGGCGGAAATCCTCTTCCTCTGGTGATTCCATGTCATCGGGTTCTTTCGAGCCGGGGAAGACTTCACGGGTTTTCAGGGGGCCTCGAAAGTAAAGAGAAGCTCCTTGCTCTCGAGGGACACGCGGGACTCTTTCCAGCCTCCGGAACTGACCGGCGGTAAGGTATGTCACCCGTGATCATGTCTCGATTCCGTTTGACGGGCACCGTGTTTCGCCACGAAATCCGTTCTGCAATCCGCGATCGAAACACTCTGATTTACACACTGGTGATCCCCCTCTTCCTGTACCCCGCCCTCATCTGGGGCATACTGCAATGGACTCAGTTCCAATCGGGAAGCCTCGAGCGGCAGCAATCGCGACTTGCATGGGAGGGAGATGAAAATCTGCCCGGACTGGCGGAACTCGTTCGGGGCGATGAGCGGTTGCTCCTTCTCACACCGGACGATCCCCTTGCCGAAATGGAAACGGGCAAACTGGATGCCTTCATTCGATTCACGAACGGCGGCGCATCCCCCCCGAGGATTGAGACCTACTACGACCTTTCGCGAGATCGTTCCACTACAGCGAGGTCTCGGATAGATGAGATCCTGAAGGATTACAGGGAGAATGAGATCTCCCGGCGACTGACGGAATACGGCGAGACACCGGAAACGATCGAGGTCGTATTCATCACTGAAGTAAACGTCGCCTCGAGTGAAGAGATGGGACGATTTCTGCTTTCACTCGTGCTCCCTCTCATCATGGTGATCATGCTTTCCATAGGCGCCATGCACCCCGCTGTAGACGCGCTTGTCGGAGAGAAAGAACGAAAGACGGTGGAGAGCATCCTGACCGCCGGTGCTCCGCGCCAGAGCATTCTGGCCGGTAAGTTCCTGGCGGTCGTTACAGCTGCGATGACCGCTCTGCTGCTGAATCTCATCGGGATGGTCATCGCTCTCACTCACATGCTTCGCATGATCGAGGGTCAGGAAGAGAGGGCGCTCATCCACGTGCCTCTCATGGCGATTCCTGTCATCCTGGTGACCGGCACACTGCTTGCCGCGCTGATCTCGTCGGCCATGATCACGCTGGCGGCTTTCGCCCGTACTTTCAAGGAGGGACAAAGTTATGTCGCGCCCTTTTACTTCCTGTCCATCATTCCGGCGGTGTTCGGGGCTACCGGCGGTATTGAGCTGACGAACCTTACCGCTCTCATCCCGATTACGAATGTCGTTCTACTTTTTCGTCAGACTCTTACCGGTCCCCTGCCGCTCGTTCCATCGATCATTGTCATCCTGGTCACTCTCCTCTCTGCATCGGTCACGCTATACGTGGCTCAGAAAGTATATGGTGACGAGGATGTTCTGCTCGGAACCGGTGGGCGGTCGCTCCGCTCATTGCCGGCGATTGTCTTTTCCAGGGGGGAGAACTGATCATGTCGGTCATGATTGCCGCTGATCGCCTGGTCAAACGTTATCACGACAAGCGGCGCGGGGAGATCATCGCCGCGAACCAGGTGAGCTTCGAGTGTGTCAAAGGTGAGATCTTCGGCCTGCTCGGCCCGAACGGCGCCGGCAAGACGACGACCCTCCGACTCCTCTCGACCATCCTGAAGCCTTCCGGCGGAACGGCCACCCTGAACGGGTACGATGTCATCAGAGAGCCGGAACGTGTGCGCGCATCGATCGGCTATCTGTCCGGCGAGACAGGTCTCTACGACAGGCTCACACCGAGAGAAATCCTCCGATACTTCGGCCAGTTGAATCGGTTTCCGGACGATCGGTTGCATTCCCGTATTGACGAGCTTGTCCGGTTGTTCGACATGGAAGAATTCTCGGACGTTCGTTGCGAAAAACTATCCACCGGAATGAAACAGAAAGTCTCCATCGCTCGCGCGGTCGTTCACGATCCACCGATTCTGATATTTGACGAACCTACGTCCGGGCTTGATATCATCGTGGCGGACACCCTTCTCACTTTCATCGAAGAGTGCCGTTCGGCCGGGAAGTGTGTCGTGTTCTCCACCCACATCATGAGTGAAGCCGAGCGGCTCTGCGATCGAATCGGGATCATTGACCGGGGCGAAATTCTTGCAGTTGACACGCTCGACGGCCTCCGTGAAAAGACAGGCGAGCGTTTCCTTGAAAAAATATTCCGCTCACTCATGCGAGGCAATCCGGCGTGAATCTCCGCGACACCGGCATCGTATTCCGCAAGGAAGCGATCGACATCCTGCGTGATCGGCGGAGTATTATCGCCACGATCGTTTTTCCCATCGCGTTCTTTCCCGTTCTCCTGTTCGGCCAGCAACGACTCGAAGAGATGCGGGAAAAGGGCCTTGAAGACGAAACGGTCTGGGTGGCGATCGACGGATCCGATCGCAGTTTCCGAAAGAGAATCGAAGAAGATCATCTGATCGAAATCCGCGAGACCAGTAATTTCGAGCAGTCCATTCGGCGGGAAGAATTACAGGCGTCCGTCATCTTGCCTGCGACATTCCCGACAAAGGGGAATTCATCCACGGAGATCTCGATTCTCTACGATGGGTCGAAGGAACTGTCCCGCCTGGCCCGGGAGCGTATACGGGACCATGTGGATTCCTGGAGGGGGGAACTCCGCCGGGAACGGCTCCAGGAAATCGGCGCTCCGGCCGACCTGGATCTTGTGGTCGATGTGGAGGAGACCAACATCGCTTCAGAAGAGCGAATGGCGGGGAGTAAATTCGGCCGTATCTTCCCGATTTTTCTCGTTCTCATTCTCATGAACGGCGCCTCGGTCATAGCGGTTGATCTCTTCAGCGGTGAGAAGGAACGACGAACGATCGAGACGTTGCTCACTTCGCTCGCTGACAGGAGGTCGGTCGTGGCGGGAAAGTTCCTCGCTGTCGTTCTCATGGCGATCACTTCGGTCATCCTCTTTCTCGTCTCGAACTTCGTCGCCATCAAACTCGGACTGACGGGAGGGGCGGCGGCGCGGGCCTCTCTCGAGCTTTCGCCCGGGACAGGACTCGTGGTCGTTCTCGTTACACTGCCGCTGGCGATCTTTCTGAGCGCGGTACTTGTTCTGACGGCAAGTCATGCAAGGACTTATCGGGAAGCACAGACCCTCCTCATGCCGATTATGCTTCTTTCGATCGTGCCTGCCGCTATTGCGCTTCTGCCAGGAATCCGTCTTGATTCCGTGGCGGCGTTCGCTCCGATCGCCAACGTTTCGCTCGCCGTCCGGGAGGCGCTGCTCGGAAACTTCCCCGTCCTCCCCCTGATCGCCGTCTTTCTTTCGAATGCGATTTGCGCGGTGATCGTTCTCCGAAAAGCGGTTTCCTATCTCGAGAGTGAAGCGGTTGTACTTGGCCCAGCTCCTTCAATCTCTCCGGCTCGGGGCGCCGATCGGTCCCTGGTCAGGGAAGTCAATGTTTTCTATTTCATACAACTGCTGCTTCTCTATTACGTCGGAAGCACAATTCAGGCCTACGATCTGCTGAGCGGCCTGCTTCTGACGCTTTGGGGACTGCTTCTGATTCCGTCACTCCTGTTCGCCCGGTACTATCAGCTTCCGTACCTTGACACGTTTCGTCTCAGGCTTCCGGCCGTCGGTCATGTAGTGGCGGCTGCCCTGCTGGCGCTTCCCACACTGTTTGCCGCAAACCTCATGTTCCACCTGCAAAGCCGTTTCCTTCCCGTACCCGAGCAGCTCTTCAAGGAGATGGAGGGGCTTCTGGATATCGGTGGTGGGGGCCTCCCCATGCTCCTGTTTGCAATTGCAGTGAGTCCCGGGATCTGTGAGGAGCTCTTTTTTCGCGGGCTGATCCTGGGACGTCATGAGAGAGGGATGGAGCCCTGGAAGGCGATTCTGGTGGGCGGTCTTTTCTTCGGCCTGTTCCACCTGAGCATCTACCGGCTCCTGCCGACGGCGATCATGGGAATCGTTGCGGGCGTTCTCGCCTACAGAAGTCGATCGATCGTACCGCCCATGGTGCTTCACATCCTGTACAACGCAACTGTGCTGCTGGGTGGCCGTTTCGAAGGGTTGGCTCTTATCGATGAAGTCTCGACTCAGACAGTCGTGGGCGCCCTGCTCCTGGGTGCTGCCGGGATCACTCTCCTGCGAACCGTCTCCGCACCCCGGGCCAAGGAATACCGCGAGACGGCCTCTCGACCTTGAATCAGGCGTTTTTTTCGTTGACAGACCCCCGGTGCGTCGGAATTATAGGCGGGAGAACGGGGAAGGGCCCCGTCTCCAGTGGATATTTCGGGAGGGTATAGGTATGGCAGATCTAATCATTTCGAAGAGCCGGACGAAAGCCGCAGCCGAGAACTGCAACGTCTCGAGCGATTTCTACGATGCTCTGGACAGGGAAGTACGCTCCTTGATCGCGAAGGCCGAGAAGCGCGCCGTTGCGAACAACCGGAAGACGCTGAAGCCGCAGGACCTTTAGGCTACCGCCTGGGAGACGTCCGAAAAACTCGAGAACCGGTCCGGATCGCCCAGAGGGGTATCGGGCCGGTTTTTCGTTCCACTTCGAACACCTGACAAAGCCACCCGCTCGAATCGGTTCATCTCTCCTGAGACTCTTCTCGTGCCCCACCTTCCTAATTAATTCGATCCCAGTAGCTTATGCAGTTCTTTCTTCATGGCACATCCGTTGCTCCCTCTGAGAGTCAGTTCTCACAACAACGCAAGAGGAGGTAACAATATGCGCTGGACATTCCAAGCACTTCTTCTCGCCGCAGCGGTTTTTCTCGCCACCGGTTGCAACGGCTCGAGCAGTTCGCTGGCACCGGCCGCGACGGAGCTCACCGATGAAGCCGAGATCGAAGTAACGGTCGAAACCGGCGAGTCCGCCTATCTCGCGTTTCTGCATGTGAACCACAGGGGGATCGAGATGACGAACAACGGTGACGGAACATACTCGGGGATCTATGCCGTTTCAGACATTCCCGGTCGCATGCACGTGGCCGTCGGCGTCCTTACGGAGGAGACGTTGATGAATGACGACGCCGACTATGACGGTAACGCCTGGGCGATTCACTACTAGTGTGCAATAGAGACCGAATTGAAATGGAGGAGGACCAGATGATACGCAATACGATAATCGGGCTTGTAGCGCTGACCGCACTCCTTCTGACCACTACCGTGGCGGATGCCCATCGCGGCCGGCGATATTCCCACCGACCGATCAGGACAGTGGTGGTGGTCAAGCAGGCTCCACGGCCGGCCCTCTGCAGGGCACAGGCGACCTGGGTAGCCGGAGACTGGACCTGGTGCGGGCCCCGGATCGGATATCGCTGGGTGCCGGGGCACTGGATGTACCGCAGGGGATAAGCGACCGGACTGAACAACTGATACGATTCTGGCGCCGGGAGGGATCCTTCCGGCGCCTTTCCGTGTTTCAATAAAGAGGGGCGCCCGCCGAAACTCGGAGTGTCCGGAGTGCCCGGATTCGAAGAGTGCCCGGGCGAGGGAGGGGAGGCGTCCCGAGGGTGTCAGTCCCCAGAAGCCCTTGCAATTTCACAGGTTCTGAGGTATGGTCATCTTGACGATTGCATTTACCCCTTCCAGGAGTCCGGTCATGTATAGGCGCTTGCCCTGGATCTTGATTCTCCCTCTGTTCTTTCTGATCTCTCCCGATGTTCAGGCTGTCGACTTCGATATCGATGAAGTGATCCTGCTGCTCGAGGCGGGAGTCGGTGAACGTGTCGTCATTGCACAGATCGAAGCAAGCGGCAAATCGTTCGAACTGACAGCGGACGACATTCTGGAACTGAAAGAGGAAGGAGTTCCTGAGAGCGTAATCGAAGCGATGATCCGCTCATCGGAATATAACGGCCTGAGGGAAACTCCTCCGTCCGATATCGAGCTGGAAGAAGAGAAGAGCGAAATTCCTGCGGAGATCGGCTACAACCGGTATGACAGTCCGAGCTCAGTCGATATCGCCCTTGTGCCCTACGCGGTCCCCCGAAACACCTGGGCGAACGATCCCTGGTACTGGGACTGGTTCTGGTACGATCCATGGTATTACGCTTCGTGGCATCATGACCCTTATTCGTATTACTATTCCTCATATTACCCATACTATCCGTACTACTCCACCGGGCTCTATGTCAGCTGGTATTACGGCCAACAGTGGGGGCATCACTATGGATACCAGTACGGTCACCATAATGATCACCACTACAACACGCCCGGAGGCGGCCGCACTTACGAGACGGCCTACCGTTCTTCCTATGGCAAGGATCGGAGGACCCGAACCGTGGCGGCGGCGAGCCGCACAAGTTCGAGCCGGTCGAAGTTCAGAACCACAAGATCCCGAGCCTCATCGCATCGTTATGTGACGGAACGGAGCACACGCTCGTCCGGAACGAAAGTTCAACGGGGGAGCCGGTCCAGAGGAACACGAGAGTCCGCACAGGTAGGTCGGACTCGCCGGACAGGTGGGAAGAGCAGCGCGCGAGTCGATCGGCCGTCGTCAAGCCGGGGCAGCAGCGGCTCCAAGATCTCGAGGTCGGGCCGAACATCCCGATCGGGACACGCCGGCGGGAGCAAAGCGCCCGGCCGATCCGGAGGAGGCGGGAGGTCAGGCGGCACAAAGAGTCGCGGCCACCGATGAAACTTGACAATTGGCAGGGAGATAGGTCACTCTCCGCCTCTGATTGCATAATAACCTTGATCGAAAAACTGTAACCCCTTAAACCGACAGGAGATAAATTACATGAAATTTCCCGGCAAGCGCATCCTGCTTCTACTCGCCGTCCCGGCGGTCCTAGGCCTGGCCTTCGCGACGGCCGATTCCGGCGTCTTCTATCAGAGCGACGGCAAGTCCAGCTCCTGCAGCGCGAAGAAGAGCGCGTCCGGCTGCTGTTCCGCAAAGGCCCAGGGCCTCAAGGCGAGTGCTTCCTGTGGTTCCATTAAGAAGGCAGGAGCGTTATGCGGCACGAAGAGCGCCGCCGCTGCCAAGTGCAATTACGGAAGTGAGCAGGCATGTACCATGAAAGCCGTGCAGACCGAGAACGGTCTCCGCATCTATGTCCTCGGAGATTCCGACAGCATCCATGGCTGGATGGAGACAGTTGCCACCAAGCTTGCTGTCGATCACGATCTCAAAGCCGAGGTTTTCAAGGGAAAAGACGGCTGTTACCTGGAGTTTGCCGGCACGAGTGGTAACGCCGTGTATGCGGATCTCCTCAAGGATTGCACGAGCGGCGGAAACGGTTGCGAAGTCCTGTGCAAGACGGCGGGTTGTCCTCCGAAAGTCTGATCTGCGTATACTTCAAGTTTTAGATTCAAGGGGTGGAGCCATGAGGCTTCACCCCTTTTTTTTAGGCTGCAATCGAAGCATCTATTCGGTTAACCCGAACCGGGATCACTGGATGGGGGTGAAAGGGAGGAATGGAGGATAAGAAACAGTGAAATGTAGCGGAATGTTAAAGAATTGTGCGCGAAACGCCGATAGGCGGATACAAATGGAGTAGAGTAGTCTCCAACGTCTCGCATGTCAGGAGGGGCAATATACTATGTCCAGAGGCCAGGATTTAATTCAGAAGGCTCGAGCGGCCCAGAGTGTTGATCGGTACGAGCAACTCAACTGGACCGGAAACTTCGTAGATTATCTGAACATTGTCTATGACAATCCGAGCGTTCTCCGCACTGCCTATCAACGTGTCTATGACATGGTGCTCTCCTACGGAACCAAGGAGTACCAGGACAGCAAAAAGAATATCATCCACTATAATTTCTTCAGTGATCCCATGAACCGTGGGGCTGACGCTGTCTTCGGGCTCGATCTCCCCCTCATGAAGCTCATTAAGATATTTAAAGCGGCCGCGCTCGGCTATGGGCCTGAGAAGCGAATTCTTCTCCTTCACGGGCCGGTGGGTAGTTCGAAGTCGACAATTGTCCGCTTGCTGAAGCATGGACTGGAAGCCTATTCACGAATACCTGAGGGGGCTCTGTATACATATGGCTGGAAGGACCCCGAAACCGGCCAGATCGAATGGTCCCCCATGCATGAAGATCCCATCCGTCTTCTGCCTGATGAGGCTCGGGCGGGGCTGATCGAAGAGCTCGCAGAGCGGGTCCCCTATCCTATTGTGATCGCCGGGGATTTGAATCCTTTCTGCCGCTTTCAGTACGCCCGATACTTGGATGAGTACAAAGGTGACTGGTCCCGGGTACTCGATCACATCGTCGTCAAGCGTCTCCTGATTTCCGAAAAAGACAGAGTCGGCATCGGCACGTTCCAACCAAAGGACGAAAAAAACCAGGATTCCACGGAGCTCACCGGGGATATCAATTACAGGAAGATCGCGGAATACGGATCCGATTCCGACCCGCGGGCATTCAATTTCGACGGCGAGTTCAACGTTGCGAACCGGGGTATTGTCGAGTTCGTCGAGGTTTTGAAACTCGATGTCGCATTCCTGTACGATCTGCTCGGAGCCTCCCAGGAACACAAGATCAAGCCGAAGAAATTCCCACAGACCGATATTGACGAGGTGATCATCGGCCACACGAACGAGCCCGAGTTCAAGAAACTTCAGAAGAACGAGTACATGGAGGCTCTTCGTGACAGGACTGTGAAAATCGATATCCCCTATATTACCAAGCTTCGCGATGAAATTCGAATCTACAACAAGGACTATAACGAGAAGAAGATCGCGAAACATATTGCACCGCACACGATCGAAATCGCGGCGATGTGGGCCGTGTTGACGCGGCTCGAAGATCCTAAGAAGGGGCAGCTTTCCCTCATACAGAAACTGAAGCTGTACGACGGCAAGTCGCTCCCTGGCTTTACGGAAGAGAACGTTAAAGAGCTGCGGAAGGAAGTCGTGCACGAGGGAATGGAGGGAATCTCGCCGCGCTATATACAGGACAAGATCTCGAACGCCCTGGTGAGCGACCTGGATGAGGACTATCTGAACCCGTTCATGGTTCTGAATGAGCTTGCGAGCGGACTCCGCCATCACACATTGATCAGTTCGGAGGAACAGCGAAAACGCTTCACCGAGCTCCTTTCTGTGGCGAGGGAAGAATACGAAGACATTGTTAAGAATGAGGTGCAGAGGGCAATTTCGGCGGACGAGGACTCGATCATGAAGCTCTGTGCCAACTACATCGACAATGTAAAAGCGTACACGCAGAAAGAAAAGGTCCGCAACAAGTACACGGGCCAGAGTGAAGAGCCGGATGAGCGCCTGATGCGTTCGATTGAGGAAAAGATCGATATTCCCGAGAGCCGGAAAGACGACTTTCGCCGTGAGATCATGAACTATATCGGTGCCCTGGCGGTAGATGGGAAACGGTTCGACTACCGAGCCAATCCCCGCCTCCAGAAAGCGCTCGAGCTGAAGCTCTTCGAGGACCAGAAAGACACGATCAAGCTGACGAGCCTGGTATCGAGTGTGGTCGATCAGGAAGCCCAGGAGAAAATTGATGTGGTCAAGGGTCGGCTCATCGAGAATTTCGGATACAACGACGCAAGCGCAACGGACGTGCTCAATTTCGTGGCCTCCATCTTCGCGAGAGGTGACATCAAGGAGAGCAGCTGATCGATGCGCGCTTCGTTTGATCGAGGGGGGCGAGTGGCGTGCTGAGAATTCGACGTGACCACACGCGATTCAAGAAGATCGTGCGTGGAAGTATCAAGAAGCACCTCAAGCAATATATCACCAAGGGCGAACTGATCGGCCGCCAAGGCAAGAAGTTCGTTTCCATTCCGATTCCGCAGATTGAAATACCTCGATTCCACTTCGGTGACAATGGATCCGGGGGGGTCGGCCAGGGAGATGGGGAAGAGGGCGAGGCCGTGACGCCGGAGGCCGGAGATGCCGAGGGTCAGCACATACTCGAAGTGGAGGTTTCACTCGATGAACTCGCCAAGATCATGGGGGAGGAACTCGAGCTTCCCAATATCGAACCCCGGGGCAAGATGGAGATCGAGAATGTCAGGGACAGGTACACTTCGATCCGCAAGACCGGCCCCGAATCACTGAGACAGTTTAAGCGAACTTATGCAGCGGCTCTCAAGCGTCAGATCGCGTCGGGCTCTTACGATAAAGACAATCCGGTCATCGTGCCGATTCGCGAGGACCGTCGTTATCGATCGTGGAAGACGGTCGAGGAACCCGAGTCGAATGCCGCCGTCATCTACATGATGGATGTGTCAGGGTCGATGGGGGACGAACAGAAAGAAATCGTGCGGCTCGAGTCGTTCTGGATCGATACGTGGCTCCGATCGCAATACAAGAACATCGAGACCCGTTACATCATTCACGATGCCGTGGCGCGCGAGGTGGACCGTGAGACTTTCTATCACACGAGAGAAAGTGGTGGAACCAAGATCTCGTCCGCCTATGAGCTGTGTCAAGCCATGATCAAGCGGGATTATCCCGTCTCGGAGTGGAATATCTACCCGTTTCACTTTTCCGATGGTGACAACTGGGGTGGGGGCGACACGGATCTCGCCATCGATCTTCTGAAGAAGAAGCTGATTCCCGCGGCTAATCAATTTTCCTACGGCCAGGTGAAGAGCCTCTACGGTACAGGTCAGTTCGTGAAGGACCTGAGGGAGAAGGTTGAAGAAGAACCGAAACTCGTTTTGTCCGAGATCTCGTCGAAAGAGGAGATCTATCAATCCATCAAGGAATTTCTCAAAAGCGGTCGCTAGCCGACGAGAAGCCGAGGGAGAATATCGATGAGCCTTCCGGCGGAACTTGTCCGTATCCGGGAACACGTAGAGGCGGTTGCCCGATCAGTGGGACTCGACTTTTTCGACACTGTCTTCGAGATGGTCGACTATGAGTTGATGAACGAGATTGCGAGTTTCGGCGGCTTTCCCTCCCGCTATCCTCACTGGCGATACGGAATGGAATACGAGCAGATGTCGAAGGGGTACCGCTACGGGCTCCAGAAGATCTACGAACTCGTAATCAACAACGATCCCTGTTACGCCTACCTGCTCGACGTCAACAACACCCTCGATCAGAAGATGGTCATGGCTCACGTGTATGGGCACAGCGACTTCTTCAAGAATAACTATTGGTTCTCAAAGACCAACCGTCGCATGCTCGATGAGATGGCCAATCACAGTACACGTGTGCAGCGGTACTCCGATCAGAACGGCCAGGATGAAGTCGAGGCGTTTCTCGATGCCTGTCATTCCATCGAGGATCTGATTGATCCTCACTCCGCGTTTTTCCCGAACCGGGCAATTACAGCAGACGAGACAACTGCTGACGGGATCGAGCCTCCCCGGCTGGCAGCCAAAGACTATATGGACCCGTTCATCAATCCCGAAGAGTTTCTCGCCTCCCAGAGGGAGAGACTGAAAAAGGAGAAGGAACAAAGCAACGGCAGAATTCCCGCCGAACCGGTTCGCGATATTCTCCTCTTCCTGATCCAGTACGCACCCCTGCGCGATTGGGAGCAGGACATCCTCTCGATGATTCGTGAGGAGAGTTACTACTTCGCTCCTCAGGGGCAGACCAAGATCATGAATGAAGGGTGGGCTACGTTCTGGCATTCCAAAATCATGACCGAGTATTGCCTTGAGGATTCGGAGTTGATCGACTACGCCGACCACCATTCGGGGACTGTGGCAACCCAGCCGGGGCGTCTGAACCCTTATAAGATGGGTCTTGACCTGTTTCGGGACATCGAGTATCGGTGGAATCGAGGCCGGTTCGGGCAGGAGTATGAGGCTTGCGACAACCTGACTGAGAAACGTGAATGGAATCGCGATCTCGGTCTCGGCCTCGAGAAAATATTTGAAGTACGAAAGATTCATAACGACGTTACGTTTATCGATACGTTTTTGACCGAGGAGTTCTGCCGGGAGCACAAGCTTTTCGTTTTTGCCTTTGACGAAAAGAAGGGCCAGCACGAGATCCAATCCAGGGATTTTGAGGCGGTCAAGAAGCAGCTCCTCTTCTCGCTGACCAACATGGGAAGGCCGTTCATCTTCGTTGAAGACGCGAACTTCGACAATCGTGGTGAACTGCTGCTCGCCCATCGGCATGAAGGATTGGATCTCCATGCCGGACACGCGGGCGCGACGCTTCGAAGTGTCCATCGATTCTGGAGAAGGCCGGTGCGTCTCCGTACTTTGAGAGATGGAAAGTGCGTCATTCTCACGTTCGACGGTAAGGACATGAGCGAAGAGAGCTGTGATCGACCGGTACAGGAAGAGATGTTCGGGAAAACCGATGAGTAATCACCGGGCGGGATCGGACAGGGGAAGGGAAGCATCGCCGTGCCGATCGTAGCAATCGCCGACGGGTTCCCCCAGTCCGTGTTCGATGCATTCGAGCATGCGGGGTGGACCGCGCTGGACGGGACGAGCTGGAACGAGTCAGAGCTGTTCGATCATCTTCCGCGGATCGATGCGATCCTGGTCAGAAGCCGGACGAAGATGACGGCGGATCGGATCGAAGCAGCCAGTCGGCTTCGCATCATCGGCCGCGGCGGCGTCGGCCTGGACAGCATTGACCTGGAGGCAGCGAAGAGTCGCGGTATCCAGGTAGTCAATACGCCGGGAGCGAGCGCCATTGCGGTTGCGGAACTTGTGATTCTCTTCTTGCTTGCGCTCGCCCGCCGTCTCCCTGAGGCGGACCGTACGATGAAAGAAGAGCTCTGGGAAAAAAAGAATCTGACAGGTGGCGAAGTCTTCGGTAAGACTCTGGGTATACTCGGATTCGGTAGCATCGGTCGTCTGGTAGCGGAACGGGCGCTCGCGCTCGGAATGGATGTCATCTGGCATGACGCCTACCCGGTGAAGCCGGGCAAAGGGCTGGAGAATCAGTGCCGGAAAGTCGAGTTCGGGAAACTGCTCGAGTCCTGTGACATGCTTACGGTTCATGTGCCGTTACTGGCTGGGACGAGGGGACTCATCGGCGCCGGCGAGCTCCAGCGCATGAAGGTCGGCTCCTATCTGGTCGATTGTGCGCGAGGCGGAATCGTTGACGAGGCTGCCGTAGCCCGGGCTCTGGAATCGGGCCATCTTGCCGGGGCGGCTTTCGACGTCTTCGCGGAAGAACCGCTCGGGGAGTCGGCGCTTCGGCGCGCCCCCGGAGTGATTATGACCCCTCATATCGGGGCAAGTACGAGAGAGAGCCAGGAAAGGGTAGGGACGGATATCGTTCGAAAAATAATAGAGAACTGGCAGCCTGCTTCCGGGAGGGAGTAAGAGGAGGGAACGATGGGGAAGCACGAGAATCGGAGAAAGCACGGACGGATCGATAGCAGTTTCGACATCCGCCTGGAAGGGGAGATGACCGGTGGTCGAGTCTCCCTCTCCGGGATGAATATCAGCATGGGGGGGATCTACTGCGAGGTACCCCGCCACGTGCAGCTGATGACTAAACTACAGGCCACCCTGATTCTCCCGATGCCGGGCGATAAGGAAGGCATCCTGGAAGCCGAGATGATCGTCGTCTGGAGTGATCCGGAAGCCGAGATCCCCGGGTGCGAGTCTTATCAGATCGGTTGCGCCTTTCTTCCCATGGCGGAGGAGAGCAAGGAAATCCTGGCTCAATACATCGAATCATGCAGCAGGCAGACCGCGGGAGACATTGTCCAATAATTGCGACGATTCCTGTCATTCTTGCATATTTAACTGACAGGAAGGGCAGCTTTTAGCCGATCCGGTTGGCAGTCTCGCTCGTGCATCTACTTAGAATCCAGCCGTAAGTTCTTGTCTTTTAATTCAATAGAGAACTTGACCAATTATTCATGTTTTTGGCATGTTACTTGATACATCCTAAGGTTGGGTATTCGGGTAGAAACTTCATCAGGGTGGGTATTGCAGTTTCCAAGCAACCGACCAGAAAGGAGCATCGACTGTGAAGGGATATACTCACAAGCGGCGCTTCGAAAGCGAAGACGAGCAATCGCTCCAGTTATACTTTCGTGAAATCGCGAAGGTGAATCTTCTGACGAGAGAGGAAGAGGTCAACCTCGCTACCGCGATGCGAGACGGTTGCGAGGCATCCAGAGATCACTTGATCAGGGCCAATCTGCGATTCGTCGTGTCTGTGGCCAAGCGTTATCGAAGCCAGGGCCTTTCTCTGGCTGACCTCATTGATGAGGGGAACCTGGGTCTCATCGAGGCGGCAAGGCGATTCGATGAAACCAGGGGGAATCGATTCATCTCCTACGCGGTCTGGTGGATCCGGCAGTCGATCCTGAAGGCTCTCGCGGAGAAGGCCCGCCTGATCCGTCTTCCGGTCAGCAGAACGGGTACGGTTCAGAAGATTCTGAGGGAGACCGAGAGGCTCCGCCAGGTGTTCGGCCGTGAACCGTCTTCAAGAGAGGTCGCCGACGCGGTCGCTCTTTCCGAGTCGGAAATTCGTGAGACTCTCAATTTGTCATCCATCTGCAAATCACTCGATGTTCCCGAGGGTGGGGGAGAGAACTCGCTCAAGGAATACATCGAGGATACCTGCTCCCCGTCACCGGACTATGACTTGATCGAGGGGAGGATGCAGGAAGACGTGCAGACGGCGATCGGTGCCCTTTCGGGGAGGGAGGCGGACGTTCTGCGGTCGTACTTCGGATTTCGGGAGGAAAGCGAAACCCTCGAGCAGATCGGTCGTCGGATGAATCTGTCGCGGGAGAGGGTGAGGCAGATCAAAGAACAGGCGATCGGCCGCATCCGCCAGTCCAGGCAGGGACGGTCGCTTCACAGCTATCTTTCCTGATTCTCATCCGAAGGGAGAGAGTCAGTTGATATAATCGAGGGCGCGGAGTCGTTGTTCGGTCACAGGATCGAGCGGACGATCCGCGCCCTTTTGTTTTCCCAGAGCGGCCCTCTGTACCTGCCTGTCTAACCCGGATTTCTCACCAGGATTTGTCGCAGCCCGCTATTCGAGGCCACAGCAGAGTGCTGGTGAGAAGTCCGAGCTAACCCACCGGGAAGATAACCGAGCCGACCAAAAGATATCCGCACTGACTGGCAGAAATCTATCAGGGTGGCCAGGTTTCGGCCGCTCTCCCATGAGTCTTCCGGGTGTAATCACACCGGAGGCCACGTGATCGAACTGCCGTCGCGATAAGGCGTTAGCGTTACGATTGCCTGTCCCGCGTTCCCTTGGCACGACGCCTGCTCATACACGTCCTCATGAAGGAGGACTCCATGACGCAGGAAAACTGGGAAAGATCCTACGAAATCTGGTTCCCTCGCGGCCTGATCGGGCTACAGGACCTTAGGCGTTTCACACTCTGGCGGGGGGAGGATGGGAGTCCGTTTTCCCTGATCCAAAGTGATGATCGTCCGTCCATGAGGTTTCCGCTCATCGATCCTCTTGTCATTCGATCAGACTATGAGATCGAGTTCCCGCCGGAGCTGCTGGAAGAACTCGAGGTCGATGTGCGGAGCGACCTGGAAGTTTATTCCCTGCTGACAGTGCCTGAAGGTGCGATGGAGATGAGCGTTAATCTACGCGCGCCGATTCTGATCAGCCGAACGAGCGGTGTCGCCACTCAGGTCCTTCTTTCCGATGAAAACCTCCCGGTTGCCGCCCTCCTCCACGATGAGTTGGAGCGTGAGAAAGCGGAGATGCTGCTATGAGTGCTGGAAAGACGACCAGGATCGTTCGTGTCCTGGGAGACAGCTTTCTCATCGGTACCGCGATTGAAGTGAAGATCCACTCAGTTGACGGCGACCATGTGACCCTTGAATGTCGGGCGCCTGGTGTTCTGCCTGTCGCGGGGCGGGAAACAGTGGACGCCATTGCCGCGCAGAATAAAAAGTCAGCCCTATCCCGAATACCCACGGTCGGCGATCTCTGTCAGCTCATGGGAGGAGAGGAATCATGAGTGGGAGTTTTGCATCGAACGGAATGATCGACGCCTATCGCCAGACGGAACAACTCCTCAGGCGGGCTCTCGAAAAGAATCCGGAGAGTTCGGATCTCCTCGCCCAGCTCGGACGGTGTGTGGCCCTTCAGGGTAAGACCGAAGAGGCGCTCGAATTCTTCCTGTCCAGTCTGGAAGCCGATCCGGCCCAGCCGGGCGTTCTTCTCCGAACGGGTGACCTCTATCTCGCGATGAGATGCTATGAAGAGGCGATGCGATTCTACCAGCACTACGAATCGCTCCGGCCTGAGAGCGCTCGCGGGTTTGCTCGCATGGGGGATTGTCTTCTAGCCCAGGGGCTTCCCTGGTGCGCGGCAGACGCCTACAGTCTCGCCCTAGACCGGGATCCCCGGAATCCGAAGCTGGAAAAGCACCTCACCGACCTCGTGGAACGCTGCATCGCTGAAGACTGACCTCCTCAAGACCTGCCGGGAACCTGTCGATCCTTATGATGAGAGGAACAGGCCCGCCTGCGTGGGACTATATCCTCTCCCTGAGTAGCCCGACAACAGCATCATGACACGGCATAAAGGGGTCAGGGAAATTGGGAAAGCAAGAAAAGCCACGAGCGAGTGGAGAGCACCGGAGTAGGTCGAAGGAAGAAAAAGAGAAGAAATCAGCCTGGCGAATTTTGCGGATCAAGCGCAAAATTCGACGCGGTTACTATGAGCAGCCGGAAGTGCGCGGCGAAATTATCGACGCGCTGCTTCACGCGCTGAGCAAGCGCCGCGGTAAATAGGAAGGTTCTCGAGGACCGTCCGGCGAATGATTTGACCTCCCCTGTGTTTCATCGCTACGATACGCGTTTTACACGGGGGGATTGAGTGAAAGACCCGTTCCACGCGGATCAGGTTCTTGACATCGTGCTGGGTGACCGGGTGGATAACACGGTTTACCACGCACAGGTGACACGCTCCGATTCCCGGCAGATCGTTCTTCACGTTCCGGGGTACGATCCGCATCACTTCGTCGATCTGCTGAAGGGGACTCCGGTCACCCTCCGCCTGCGCTGGAGGGAAGGTCGGTACATCGGACGCACGAAACTCGTCCGACACTTCAAGAACACATCCCCCTATGTCGTTGTAGCCCGTCCGGGAAACATCCGTCCGATCAAGCGATCGGCTCGAGCGGAATTCCGGCGTGACTGGCGAATCGAGTACGAGCGAATCGATCGCAAAATACTCCGCCATGCCTCCGCCGATTTCGATGGCTCCGGTCATATCGAGCTTGGCGATCTCCCGGAGCCGTTCGATGTCGGGACCCGACTCCGCCTGCGCCTTTTTCTCGGGCGAGGGGAGAAAGTGGAAATCGAAGGGCATATTACCAGGATCGTGCGTGAACACGGGGAGGAGAACCGTTACTCGGCCGCTTTCTCGATTGACAACGGAGATCGGAAGACCAAGGATGTTTTATGGAGGGCTTTGTTCTCCCCGCCTGAGGAACATGCGGAAAATGAAGATGAGTAGATCTTGAGGGAGGGGATGACGATGAAGGCAGCCGCCAATAAATCGAAGATTCTGATTGTCGGTGATGATAAGCAGATCAGGTGGTCTTTCGGTGCGGCGCTCCTTGACGCCGGCTATGAGGTGGAGGTGGCGCGGCAGATAGGGGAGGCCTCGGAGATCATCTCCCGCGTGAAGCCGCATATCCTTCTGCTCGACCTTGATCTGGCCAAAGATTCCGCGATCGATCTGATGCACACACTCCGGGACGATTCCGCGGATACCCGCGCACTTCTTCTCCACACGGGCGGTCCGAGTTCGGTTGCGACAGAGTGCGTGAAAATGGGAGCCGTTCGGGCGTTTCAGAAACCGCTGGCGCCGAAAAAGATTCTGCCGGTCATTCATGACCTTCTCGCCGATTCGGAAATCCGAAAAATGGCGAAGAAGGCAGAGCCGATCGTGATCGGTAATCGGGAGACCGACCGTTTCATTCTCGGCGCCGATTCCAAAATGCGTGATATCTTTAATATTGTCGAGCGCGTGGCGGCGAGCCCCCGCTCCACCATTCTCATTGACGGGGAGAGCGGCGTCGGCAAGGAGCTGATTGCTAAGGCCATTCATCATAGTACGAAGACGAAGAAGGGCCCCTTTATCGAGATCAATTGCGGCTCCCTCCCCGGGAATCTGCTCGAGAGCGAGCTCTTCGGTCATGAGAAGGGTTCATTTACCGACGCCAAAAGTCGAAAGAAGGGGCTGATAGAGATCGCCGACGGCGGGACTCTTTTCCTCGATGAAATCGGAGAGATGCCCATCGGCCTGCAGGCCGTTCTTCTTCGTGTGATCGAGACGAAGCGATTCAAACGGGTGGGTGGAACAGAGGATGTTGAAGTCGATCTTCGGTTCGTCGCTGCAACCAATCAGAATCTGAAAGAAGCCGTCGCCGAAAAACGTTTTCGAAAAGATCTCTATTATCGGCTGAATGTCGTTCCCATTCACGTACCACCCCTGCGCGAGCGGATTCAGGACATTCCGATTCTCGCCACGTATTTCATCGATATGTTTAACCGGGAATTGTCACGCCAGATCCGGGGTCTTTCGCCGACCGCCCGCGCGCGCCTGCAGGAATACGACTGGCCTGGCAACGTGCGGGAGCTACGAAATGTCATCGAACGCGCCATCCTGCTCGAGAGCGACGATCTGATTCTGCTCGAACATCTTCCACTCGAAATTTCGGCGGGGCTCAGGGAAGATCACTTACCTGTCGAAAAGGAGGAGGAGGAGTTCACACCGATTCCTCTATCGGAAGCCGAGAGGCGGCAGATACTGAAAACGATCGAATGGGCCAGGGGGAACAAGACAAAGGCGGCGCGGACACTCGGGATCTCCCGTCAGACGCTTCGGGAAAAACTTCGACAGTACGAAGCGAAATAGATGAGGATTTATTGAAGGCTGTATGGGCTGGTGAACTTTGTCGATGTTTGCCTGCTCAATTTCTTGCCACTGCTCAAAATCTGATCGGTTTTTCTGGTCGCCATATCCCCTTATAAAACAGCGCGTTGCAGATTTTTGCCCCCGTTCGCCCTGGTGACTCTTTACCGAACAGGAAGGAGTTTCCTGAAGCCCTGTTTGATCGCCATTTTCTAACTCATTTTATTCCAATTGATTATAGAGTCGCCATCCCTCGTTGATTCATGGCATGACGGTTGCTCCTCGAAGGCCTCACGTACCCACGAAGGACCAACGGATGTGAATGCGAGCCTCATGCGAGGGGGGGAAGAATGGATTCGATCGAGACCGTTTGGAGAAAGTTCAAGAAGCGTAGCAACAAACGCCTGAGGGACCGCCTCATTCTCGAATACATGCCCCTTGTCAAATATGTCGCCGGCCGTCTCGCAGTCGGACTGCCTCCTTCGGTTCAGATCGATGATCTTATCGGGTCGGGGACGATGGGCCTGATGACTGCGGTCGAACGCTACGATCTCGGCCGGGACAACAAATTCTCCACATTTGCAATCGCTCGAATCCGGGGCGCCATGCTGGATGAGCTCCGCTCGATGGACTGGGTCCCTCGCTCGGTCCGCCGGAAGGCGCGCCAGCTGGATAGTGCCTATTCGCGGCTCGAAGGCCTGAATGGGAGAGCGGCGACGGATGAAGAGGTAGCCAAGGAGATGGACATCAACATGGGCGACTACTTTCATCTTCTCGAGGATGTGCGGGGCGCAACTCTGTTGAGCCTTGACGAGCACTGCTCTTCTGATGACGGCAACTCGCCCAACAAGATTCATGACACGATTCAGGATACGAACCACGTTGATCCCATCGCGATTCTCGAAGTTCAGAAGATGCGAAACGTCGTGGACTGTTCCCTTGACGATCTACCGGAGAGAGAGCGGCTGGTTCTCATCCTCTACTACTACGAAGAGATGACACTGAAGGAGATCGGATCGATACTCGGTGTGTCCGAATCGAGAGTCTCCCAGATTCACACGAAAGCGATCGGACGCCTTCGTGCCCGCCTCCGCCCGAACCAGGAAGTGCTCGTTTCGGCTCGTGATGAAAACCAGGCGATGGCGAAGATCGGCAACTTTCGTGAAGACGTCAAGCGCGAGTTTGCACGGGAGGCGCTCGGCATCGCATGAACAGACGGTCACAGAAGGCCCCTGAACTGCACGCCGTGCCGGGCGGCGCCCTACCTCGACCGGATAGACGCCCGCCCGACCATACCCCGCCTCTCCAGGCAGTCTCCTCCAATCCGGCGGGACTGATCGCCGGAAAGATTCCCCGGGAAGTCCTTGGCTCGTTGCAGGAGGTGGAGCGTCACATCGAAATCTGCCTCTCCGGGGAAATCGGCTCGATCGATGACTTTCAAAGGCGCAGGCTGGCTGAGGCGGCTGACACCCTCTCTACAGCCGAAACATTGCTGGAGCTTCTTCAGGGAGGCTCCAATGGAAACCCGGCTCGTGAGGCCGGCTCATTCGATCTACGTTTCATGATTCTCGATGTCATGGAACGTCAAATGTCCGCCGCACGGAGGCACGGAATCCAATTGACGTGCCGCACCGGGGAGTCTCCTGCGCCTGTGCGGGTTTCCCGTACAGTGGTCGAGAGAGCGCTCTGCTACCTGGTGGGAGAGCTGATCCGCTGCGGAACTCCTGGTGGAAGCCTCGTCTGTCAGCTGGCCATGGAGAAGTCGGACGTAGACATCCTGATCCGGTCGAGTGCCGGCCGGGACTCATTCCGGAACCTCGGAAGCGGTGGAATCGCCCTCATCAGCCGGATTATGGAAGAGGCGGGTGGGCGATTCGAACTCAGCCCGACAGATTCCGCCATCCGCATGACACTCCCCCTTGGGTGAATAGTCCCGACTGGGGGTGAATGCCCCGAGGTCGGGTCAAATTCCCCGATAATCGAAAGTATCCACACGGAGCGGATCGCCTAACCTCTTATTACGGGAGGCTGTAGGGAGACTTTCAGGCCCTGGGAACAGGGGCCCGGTCCTTGCAAGAATACGGAGGCAATCGGGGGGACGAATGATTCCGAAAGATGATCCATATGGACTTGAGGGGCGCCGCCGAGTAGTGGCGGACTACTTGTCCCGATACAGGAAGTTAAAGGAAGCTGGTCGATTCGATGAGGCTGTCGAGGCACTTCGTGTGGCAACTCGCCTCGCCGACGAATCGGTCGATCACACTCTTCGCGTTGCCAGGAAGATACTCTCTCGAATTGAGACGCTCTGTCAGGAGGAGGCCGAAAGTCGGAATAACGGCTGACGGACGATCGACTGGGAACGGGGTCGGCAGAACGACCCGGCAGGGGAGACCCCATGGGTGTGGGGTTCTTCAGAAGTGCGGCCCCCCCGGCCGGTCCGGGAGGTCCTAGAACAAGCCCGACAGCTCGCCCGGCAATCCCATACCGAACCAGCCCATCAGTTCCGCACCTATCGCTAGAATCGTGAGAACTCCGATCAACACGGTTGTGGTCATGAGTTTCACAGCAAGACCTCCTGAAAGCTCAGCTTTCGTCGAGAATCACCGCATCCAGTAAAAGATGTCCGAGATTCCCCAGAACGTGAAAAGGGACAGAGCCAGTTTGATAAGCATGTTGAACGTCACCTCCGGTGCAAGGAATTCGAAGATCCGAGGAAACGTCGTCCGAACACATAGGCATCACCCCTTCCTGAAAGCGCCCGGGGGCGCCAGCTTCAGTGGTGCCGCCGGAGTCCCGGAATGGAACTGGAGGAGGTCACCACAACATTGCTGTAGAGGTGTATTTACGCAGAATCGATGCCAAATGAGCAGAATTCGCTAATGCGTTGATATTGGGGCGGTTGCCAGGATTTGTATTTCGGTTTGGTGTTCAACAAGGGTGCAAGTGAATTTACCGATCGGGGGATTTCTTACCGGTAGTGTTCAGAAATGGAGCAGGTTGCTTCTGAGCGTGGCAGGCTATCGTTTCTTTAATACGAGCAGCGTGATGTCATCGGAAACGGGCTCCTCCAGGAAGGTCACGACCTCCCGGTAAATCGCGTTGGCGACGATCGAGGCGGACCGCGTCCGGTTCTCTCTGGCAATTTCGACCACCCGGTCGACGCCGAAGTACTCATCCCGCGAATTCGGTTCATCGGTCAGACCATCCGTGTACAGCAGGAGGAGATCTCCCGAATCCAGGTGGTCGAGGTGTTCTCTGTATTCCGTTGTCCCCTCTACGCCCAGGATCAGTTCCGCGCCGTCCAGGCTATCCACACTCCCATCCTGCCTGACAAGAACCGGCGGATTATGCCCGGCATTCGAGTATCGAAAGACACCCCCTTCCGCCTCCAGTCGTCCGTAGAAGAGCGTGACAAATCGTCCGGATGCGGTACGGGCATGCATCTCCTCGTTGATCGCCATCATCGTTTCCGATGTAGATCGGCTGCATCTTGCTTCCGCCCGGAATGTCGCCTGCAGGCTTGCCATGAGGAGGGCTGCCGTTACACCATGCCCGACCGCGTCTCCCACGACGATGCCGAGCGAACCGTCTTCACCAATCACGTAGTCATAGTAATCGCCCCCCACTTCCTCGCACGGCACATTCACAGCAGCCACGTCCACATGGGGGAGAGTGGGGGGAGCGGGAGGGAGAAAGTGGAGTTGAATCTCACGGGCGAGGCGAAGTTCCTGCTTCATCCTCTCCTTCTCGAGAGTCTCCTTGTGAAGCTTGGCATTTTCGATTGCCAGTGTGGCCTGGTTCGCGAGGGTGTTCAAAAGTTGCCTGTCCTCCGCCGAGTAGAATTCGCCTGATTGCTTTCGTCCTAAAGATACTATTCCGGCAAGACGGTCGCCTGAGATGAGCGGCATGAGAAGGGAGGTCCCCAATTGTTCAAGCTTGGCCTTTTCCTCGTCAGGCAGGATGAAAGTCCCCTCGCCGTCCGTAATTCGTTCGATGGGGAATGCCTCGCGGTTCTTTTTCAGGAGATGGATGACATGGTCGTCTTCGCCGAAGACGATCGTTCCGCGCGGTCGACCGGCGCCCGCTCCCGCTTGCAGCAGGTGTTGGCCATTATCATCACTGATGAAGATCCCGACGTCGGGTACATGGAGAGTGGTTGAAATCCGCTCCACCAATTCTTGAACGAGCCTGTCCAGATCCAGGATGCTCGTAATGGCGCGGCTGAATTCATGAAGTGTGCGGCGATAGCGGTACTTCTCTCTGTAAAACGTACGATCCACCCAGTCCTGAATCCGGTTCCGAACGGGGGAGAAGAGGAGAGCGATCAAGAACAGCGATACAAGTGTGGCAGGAAGGCTCGTGTTCCCGCCCGAACTTTTCAGGAGTCCACCGGTCAGATCGACCAGGAAGACATAGGTCGCACCGAGAAACGCCGTGAGAAGTGTATAGAGAATACTTCTCTTGATAATGAGCTCGAGGTCGAGCAGACCGTACCGAATGATCGCATGACCGAAGCTGAGGGGGAGGAGGGTGGCCAACAGGATAAGATAGGTTCCGCCGGGCACCTCGGTATCCGGCCGAATCATCTTGATGACATTCGTGGCTGCCATGGGGAGAAGAGCGATGGTGGTTCCGATTGCTACTCCTCGAAGTTTTTTCTTCATCTGGGGGGACTTGGTGGTCAGATAGCTGTGCAGGAATGCGGCGATCCCGGCAAGCAGACAAACGAGCAGATAAAGTGCCGTCAAAGTCTGGAAGAGAAGAAGGCGGGCGCTCCATGTGAGGCCGGAGAAAAAGAGCTGAACTGACAGTATCAGGCTCAATCCGAATATCATGGCGCTGATCCAGTAGAGCGGAAAGCGCATGCGAATAGAGCCGATCTGTACGGGACGGATCAGGAAGAGGGCACGGGGGATCGTCTTTCGTCTCGGGAACTTCAGAAACAGCTGAAGAAAAACGGGGGCGACGAACAGAATGCTGAAGTCGGACCCGATCTTGATGAGAAATTGAAGCGGAATGCTGGCAGTGGGGGGAGGTTCGATCAGCATGAATCCGAACGCCAGGCCGGCCAGATAGAAGAGTGTGGCCACCTGATCGGCACGGTTCCAGTAGACAATGAGTCCAAGGGCTACGAAACAGATGCCCACAATCGTGCGTAGGATGACCGAGAGGCGCTCGTTCCCCAGTTTCTCCTCGGCGGTGACGGCCCGCTCGAGTACTTCACCGTCCCTGGTAATCGTGTAAAGAACCGAGTCACCCGGACGGATCGCACCCCAGGCAACGAAGAGATCGACTGTTCTTTCCCTGGGGACGCCGTTAACGGAAAGAACTTCGTCTCCGCTACGAATATCCCCTCGATCGGCAGGTCCGCCCGGCGTCACATCGGTAATGGTGAACTGGCGAAGATGATGGCCCAGGCTGGGCGCCTCGGGAAGCCGGTGAAGGCTGATCAGGGCGTAGAGGAGCAGAAGGGGGGCCAGGACGACCAATACCCTCTCCAGACGGCTATCTCGGTGGAGCCGTGTCCCTTGCATAGGCTGTCCTCCGCGGCGCCGAAATGGTAGTGGTAAAAAATATACCGGTCAAGACAAATAGCCTGCGGAGGGGAGCAGGCGAAACGAGCGGATGAGGGGGGAGGCTGCATCCGGCTGCCCCCTTTACCGGAAAATGGTGCAGAAGAAACGCCAAAACTATTGCCCCGCTCGACTCGCTCTGCTAAGTTGTAATGCTTGAGTCTGAACGGAAAGGAGAGATCGAACCGTGGCCGCGACTAAACGGATCACAAAGCGTCAACTGAAGGAAGATCAATTCGTTACGACCGCTTTTCACGCGGCCGATTACTTCCAGGAACACCGGATGCAGGTACTCTTGACGGTAGGCGGAGTGGTTGCTATTATCCTTGTGGGTACACTATTCGCCCGATTCCAGATATCGTCCAGGAATAAAGCTGCGGCCGAACTGAGCGAGGGCGCGGGGCTATTCCAGACAGGAAACTACCCGGAAGCCGCGTTCCGTCTCAGCACTTTCCTCGATTCCCATCCCAAACATAAAGGTGCCGGCTACGCAGCGCTTCTTTGCGCTGATGCTTACTATTATTCAGCACGGTACGGCGATGCGGGCGGTAAGTACCGGGAAGCTCTCGAGAAGTGTGAAGAGGGCGATCGGATCTGGTTTGCGGCCAAATCCGGGGTGGCGGCACTCCAAGAGAGTGACGGCAAGCTTGTCGAAGCTGCTCAGTCCTATCTGGATCTCGCATCTCGCAGTAAAGAGCCTGAAACGAAAGCGCATCTGACCTATCGGGCCGTGCAGTGTCTGGTAGACGGGCAGCGCTTTGACGAAGCACGGGACGCACTCGGTCAGCTGATCGAGGATGATCTTGATCCGATGGACATCGCTACGCTCGCCTGGCAGAAGGCCCGGATCGAACGGGGACTCGGCAACGGCAGCTGAAGAACTGGGGCCGGATCACACAATTGTCCGATTCAGCCCGGCCCTGGAGCCGGGCTTTTTGTCGGGGCCGAACAAATCCTGTCCGGATTATATAAACCTGACTCCCTTGCTGGGAGCGACTCACCGGTAGACCAGCCCTGGTTATGATCCGGACTCCACTAGATCATTCAGAATTCAGTGAGGTGAGGTCCGTCACGCATGGCTCCGCCCACTAGGCTGCTCATCGATCAAGCGTAATCAGAAGGTCGACTGAACCGAGCCGCATCGGCGAAGCGTCAAGGTCGCCGATCTCGACGGGTTCTTATCCGCCGTCATGGGGCAGGCCGAAGCCAGCCTCCGGGACTGGCTGCTTGCTGCGTGACCAAGGCGTGGACCGTATGATTAGATACACAAGTGACCTTGGGAATGCCGTGAGCAGCTAGGTGACAATTGCATGCAGATGGACGGCCGCTTTCCCGGCCGCCGCTGATACAAAACGTTCTCTCCCACCTGGATTATGTAAACCTGACTCTCAATTGAGAGCGACTCAACGGTCAACTATTCGTCCCGATTCCTCTTTCGGGAGTTGATTGAATCGAGGGCTCCGGGGGGCGTTGACTCCGGCTTCCCGCGTCTTTCTTGTCCCGTCATAGGGGCCGATCGGATCCCCAGGACTCGATCGTGCACAACGACAGCGCGCTTCTCCGTAGTCGCCACCGGGTAGAAGCGTACTTTCAGCCCATTCCTGGCCACGGTGCTGCGGAACCAACGCCTCTTGGCCGTCCCGAGGCTCTTCAACGGCTTCTGCGCCGGCTTTCTGTGCCTCATGTATTACATTAAGTACATTCGGGGCCTGGTTATCCACATCCCGTGAGTGTCGTAGAATCTATATTCTGTAAACCTAGCAGTGGTGTGGACAGGGAGTGGATAAGCGGCTGGGTATGCGGGCGATGGGCTGTAGATGGCATACGGGGCCCTCCCCCGCATGAATGCCTATGTCATGAGAATTGGTCTCAGGCTGGTCTGATCGACGAGCGTATGCCCCGAGTGAGTGAAGTGATGTGATTTACGAGTGCTCGATCGGAATACACAATTGAACGGCTATCGCGAACACTCAGTCAAGCAGCTTTGTGAATATACTCCTCGACTACCGAAACATCCCTTTCACCTCGCCCCAACTCGTCTGCTCCACAGCCGTTGTCGCCCCACACGCCACATCAAGCGCACCAATCAGCGCACAGAGATCGCCGTCCGGGTGATTGCCTGGAGCACACGGGGAGTCGCTGTGAAGGGTGAAGTCATCGCCAACCGCATCACAGAATTCAGGATCCAGAGAAAAGTTACCCGAAGACCCGTCCAATCCGGCGAGGCAGCTGACGTAGTCTCCGCCCGGATTACCGAACACATTCGAGCAGGACAGAGAAACACTCCCACCATTGAAACAGTACACAGCTTCAGCGATTCGGCCGGAAGATATGATCGTGTTCTCGATCGAGACCGAGGCTCCATCGCGGGAAAAAACTCCAGAACCGAAATCGCCTGCTTCATTATCGTAAATCGTGCACGAAATGACGGACGGCGAATTCGATATTCTAAAATGAAGAGCGCCGCCGCTCGCCACGGCCGAATTGCCGACAAAAAGACAATCACGGAATTCATTTGAGGCGGCCGCTACAAAGACTGCGCCTCCAGCGGTAGCGTTATTGTCGAAGAACTCACAGTTCTCCACTATCGAACTGTTGGAGCCGGAGATATGCATGCCTCCGCCACGGGGAAAACCATCATTATTAACAAATCGGCAATTCCTGATCGTCGCGACGCCACTGCTATTGATGCTGATACCAGCGCCGAATTCGCCCGTATTGGAATCAAAAAGGCAGTCCTCAACAAGCGAGCTGGATCCAGTCATGAAAAGACCACCACCAAAAGAAGAGTTATTGTTGCGAAACACACAGCCGCGAATTGTCGGACTCGTGTTGGTGATATTGATAGCACCACCGTTGTTGCTCGAACCGTTGATAAAGGTAATCCCCTCAATGACGGTGCCGGGACCCTCTCCATTGAAAAAGAGGAATCCGAGATAGTTGTTCTGAAGATCGAGCGTACAGTTATCGGGTCCGTTCAGGCTGGCTATGCGGATTGGAAGGCCTGATGTTACAATGTTGCGATTGTTGAAACCACTGTATACGCCATCCTCCAAGAGCAAGACGTCATTGGCGACCATATTCAGGACTGCGTCCTGGATGGTTGCGAAGTCCCCTGTCCCAGAGTCGTTGATAGTGTACGTAGCCGCAAGGGGGCTGAGGACGCATATTGCGGAGAGCAGAGCGAACACGAGAACCATGGTCTTCATAGTTGTTTCCTTCCCTGCCGAGGCTGTTAGGTTAGTAAACCACTGCAAATAATAGCATAGTACAATAAGGATGACTAGTGGATCTGCAATTCAAATACAGGATTAACCAAGGAACCCTGTCCCCGCCGGCATATGTTTTCTCAGGGATGATCCTGGGCGAGCAGCGTCCGGTCAGTTGGTTTTTACATGGACCCGACACTCGACAAGTATCGCTCAATCTCAGACGCCCTAGCCCCCTCACCGAACTACGATATTGACGATTCTGTCCGGCACGACGATCCATTTGACGACCGTTTTCCCTTCGAGGTGTTTGGCGATCTGGGGATCAGTTTTGACAAGCTCCCGGACCTCCTCTTCGGGCGTTCCCGGGGGCGTTTCAATAGTGCCGCGCATCTTTCCACCAACCTGAACCGCCATCGTGACGAGATCACGGACGATCTTCGATAGGTCGGCCTCGGGGAGCGTGGATTCGAATATCGAACGCTCATTACCGAGCTTCTCGTACAGCTCCTCGGCCATATGGGGCGCGTAGGGGGCCAATAGCTGCAGATAGGCCTCCAGAGTCGCCCGATCCAGGCTTTTCTCCCTCCTGAGGGCTGTCAGGAGCTCCATCAGGGCCGCAATGGCGGTGTTATACTTCAGTTCCCGCGTATCTTCCGTCACTTTGGCGAGCACCCGGTGGAGTTCGGACTGAGTCTCCCGGGAGGGCTCGGCCCCCTCTTTTTCCTGCCAGTTGGAAAATAGCTTCCAGGTGCGGTCCATGAAACGATGAATGCCGATAATTCCGTCGTCCTGAAAGTCCCCCCCCTCCATATAGGGTCCTAGAAACATCAGGTACATCCGGAACGTGTCCGCTCCGAACCGGTCGATGAAGCTGTCCGGGTTCACAACGTTCCCCCGAGACTTGCTCATCTTGGCGCCGTCTTTGATGATCATGCCGTGGGCGCGAAATCGATGAAACGGTTCTTCGAAATCAAGATAGCCGAGATCGTGAAGGGCCATGCAGATGAACCGGGTGTACATGAGGTGAAGCACGGCATGCTCGTTTCCGCCGATATAGAGATCGACAGGGAGCCACTTCCTGGTGCGGGCCGGGTCCATGGGAATGTCGTTCCTGTCGGTCGACGGGTAGCGCAGGAAATACCAGGCCGAATCCAGAAAATTGTCGAGCACATCGCCGTCTCGTCTTGCTGTTTTGCCGCACTCCGGACAGGTCGTTTTCATGAACGACTCGATCCGCGCAAGAGGCGATAATCCGGAATCGTCAGGCTGGTAGTCGTCGGTTACAGGAAGAAGAACCGGAAGGTCTTTGTCAGGCACAGGTATAGGACCGCACTGCTCACAATGGATGACCGGAATAGGTGGTCCCCAATATCGCTGGCGGGAGACGCACCAGTCATGCAGGCGGAACTGAATCGCTTTTTTGCCTCTCCCCTCCTGTTCGAGCCACTCGGTAGTCTTCCCTATCGCTTCCAATGACGGCATCCCGTCGAACCGGCCGGACGAGATCATCACTCCTTCATCAGTGTAAGCGGATTCCAGTCTGCTCCCGTCCGCACCCTCGGCCGGTTCGATCACCTGGCGAATGGGGAGTCCGAACTTGGTAGCGAACTCGAAGTCACGTTGGTCGTGCGCCGGCACCGCCATGATCGCTCCCGTGCCGTAAGTGATCAGCACATAGTCGCTCACCCAGATCGGGATCTCTTCGTTCGTGGCAGGGTTGATGCAGTTCGATCCGGTAGCGACGCCTGTCTTCTCTCGCCCAGTATCCATGCGATCGCGGGCGTTCCGTTTGCCCGCCTGGTCACGATACGCTTCCACTTCGCTCCGCTGGGAATCGGTAGTCAGCTCATCGAGCAGCGGATGTTCCGGCGCGATGACCATATAGGTGGCGCCGAAAATCGTATCGGGCCGCGTCGTAAATACTTCGAGCGCATCTCTTCTGCCCGCGATCGGAAAGCGGACTTCGGCCCCTTCGCTCCGGCCGATCCAGCGCTTCTGCGCGTTCATTGTAAGCGGCGACCAGTCGATCTTGTCCAGGTTCTCCAATAACCGGGCGGAGTAGTTCGTGATCTTGAAGTACCACTGCGCCATCTCGCGCTGCACCACTTCACTTGCACAGCGTTCGCACTCCCCGTCGATCACCTGTTCGTTGGCGAGTACGGTTTTGCATGAGGGACACCAGTTCACCGGACCGCTCTTTCGCTCGGCGAGCCCCTTCTTCAGAAGAGTCGTGAAGATCCACTGTGTCCATTTATAATACTTAGGATCCGTAGTATCGATCTGGCGGGACCAGTCGAACATCGATCCCATTCGTTTCAGCTGATTGTCTCGAAAATTCCTGATGTTTCGTGGAACGAGTTCCGAGGGGTGGAGGCCGACCTTGATCGCATAGTTCTCGCTATGAATCCCGAAGGCGTCAAAGCCGATCGGTTCGAACACGTCATACCCGAGCATCCGGTGAAACCGCCCCTGAATATCGGATCCTGTAAACGCGAAGAAATTCCCTACATGAAGCCCCTCGGCTGAAGGGTAGGGAAACATCATGAGATTGTAGAAGGGCTTTTTCGCTTCTTCCATATCCGGCCGGTGGGCGCCGGTCTTTTCCCAGCGGTCCTGCCACTTCTTTTCGATCTCCGCGAACGGATACGCCATGATCAAGAATCCTTCCTGATGGGTTGAATCCCGGATGGTAGTCCCACTCCCGGGTGAGCGTCAAGGCGGGGTGAAAAGGAGTGACGGAGAGCCTGTTTCAGGTGGAGGACCGTTACCAGCCTTCGACGGTCTTCGTTTTGATGTCCTCGGCGAGCTTCACGATCGCGCGGAGCTGGCCCGCCTCCTCTTCTTCTTCCAAGGCGTTATAAATGCCCCACCCGAGCATGCGATTCTCTTCCCAGAGGGTCTTTCGTTTCTTCCTGTCTTCGTATTCGACCCGAACCAGAATTTCGACTTTGTACTCCTGTACATTTTCGGCGGTGTCGTATGTGTGGACGGTGCGCCGGTAGTCCACGATGCGACCGATGAGCACGGAGTCGGCCCGTTTTTCATCTGTAAGTGTGAGTGATCGATTCTCCTGCAGAACATTGATCAGTTCCGCGGTGAGAAGATCTTCGACCCCCTTCTCCAGAGTATCGTTGTCGAATATCGGAACCGCCACAGTCTTGATATGGGGATTGGATTTGGATGAGAGACTGTAGCCGCAGGAGAGAACCAGGAGTGACACGAGAATAACGGGAAGAGCGCGCGCGAGCCGGCCCCTTCGAACAATCAGGCGGAGTGACTCGGCTCTCGATCGAGACCGTACTGCTTCATTCGATACCGGAGCTTGTCGCGGTTCATATGAAGGAGCTTGGCTGTGCGGGTCTGGTTCCAGTTCGTCTTCTCCGAGGCTTGTAGAATGATCTCTTTCTCCATCCACTCCAGATGCTTCTGGAGCGTAATGCCGTCCAGAGGTATCTTCCCCTCCGCCGCTTCAAATAGCAAGCGAAGATCCTCCGATTCCGGTCCACCACCGCTGCCGCCGGGCAGGCTGAGCATCAATTCGTCTATCCATTCACCCTTGCTGAGAAGAATCGTTCTCTCGAGCAGGTTTCGCATCTCTCGAATATTACCAGGCCATGGATAGCGAAGAAGAAGATCATGTGCTTCCGGCGTGAATCCTCGAAACGACTTCCGGAACTGCGAATTGAACTGATTGAGGAAGTGCATCGCAAGCAACGGGATGTCCTCGTGCCGTTCCCGAAGAGGGGGCAGCGTCATCGGCACGACCTTCAGCCGGTAGTAGAGATCCTCACGAAACGCGCCACGGCGAACTTCTTCCATCAGCTCACGGTTCGTAGCTGAAACGATACGTACGGATACGCTGATGTCCCGGACACCGCCGACTCGCCGGAACGACATCTTCTCCAGGACGCGGAGAAGTTTGACCTGGATCGTAAGGCTCATCTCTCCCAGTTCATCCAGAAACAGTGTCCCCCCGTCGGCCAGTTCCAGCAGCCCTTTCTTCTGGGAGTGAGCGTCGGTGTAGGCCCCTTTCTCGTGTCCGAAGAGTTCGGACTCGAGGAGCTCCTCCGGGAGGGATGCACAGTTGATGTCCAGAAACGGTCCCTTGGAGCGGGCACTCTGCTGATGCAGGATGTGGGCGATGAGTTCCTTGCCCGTGCCGCTCTCCCCTTCGATCAGCACGCTGGTGGAATCACTCTCCGCCACCTGTTTGACCGTTTCGAGCAGGGGGACGATGGCGCTGTTCGGGCTGAAAATGAAATCAATGCCGAATTCAGCTTTCTGTGAACGACGGAGATGATCGAGAACGTCGGCGTCCTTCTGAAGCTGTAATACCCGGCGAACGATGAGGAGCAAGTGATCCACATCAACCGGTTTGGGCAGGTAATCATAAGCTCCGAGCCGCATCGCCTGCACGGCGGCCGTAACATCCGAACTGCCGGTCACCATGAGTACGAAAGCGTTTTTGTTGATTTCACGCGCCTTCTTCAGCACGTCGAGGCCGGAACCGTCGGGCAGCCGGAGATCGAGTATGGTGAAATCCGGATCGTGCTTTTCAAAGAGTTCAATTCCGGAGGCAACCGATTCGGCTGTGTAGACCGTGTGACCTTCAGTCTCCATGATCTTGCTCATGAAGTGCAGAACTGACTTCTGATCGTCTACGAGAAGTATGCTGGCGTGCGTCATATTCGCCTCACTCGGGCGTTACCGGAATGCCGTAACGGAAGCGTGCCGTAAAGACCGCCCCCTTCCCCTCATCGTCCTCGACCCAGAGGGCGCCTCCATGCTTTTCCATGATCTGATATGAAACGTAGAGCCCCAGTCCGGTTCCGCTCTTTTTGGTCGTCTGGAACGGTTCGAAGATGGTCTCCCGCGACTTGTCCGGGACTCCCGGTCCCTCATCCCGCACGCGGAATTCGAGTCCGGGACCTTGAGCATCGCCAGGAAGAAATCCCGCCGAAGGATTGGTCGCCGACAGTGAGATCGAGATCGTAACGGTGCCGTTATCCGGGCTCGCCTGCATGGCATTCCTGACGAGGTTCAGAAGCACCTGGTGGGCGAGATCGGGGTCGAGCCCGATCGGTGGAAGGGAATCATCCGGCTCGAAACAGATCCTGATCCCCTTTTCGGCCGCCTCATCCTTGAGCAGGGTAACGACCTTTGCGGGGATCGAGTTGGGGTCCACTTCCCTCAGTTCCGGATCCGGCATCTTTGCGGCGCCGAGAAGGTCGCTCACGATGCGGTTCAGTCTTTCGACTTCGTCTCTGATGATTTTAAATGTCGTCGTCTGTTCGGGCGAGTCGAGTACGATTGTTTTTTGCAGGTATTGCACTCCGGCATAGATCCCCATGAGCGGGTTCCTGATCTCATGGGCGATTCCCGAGGCGAAGCGGCCGATTGTCGCGAGACGATCGAGTTGCTTTACTTCCGCTTCCATGTTGGCGATATCGCTCACATCCTCGAAATGACAGGCCAGAATCGCGTCATCCTTTTTGTCCGATCGAAGAAGCATGCTTCGGCAACGGAACGTACACGGCTCGTCTTCACCATGGGGAGAACCGATTCGATCGGTCACGGCGCGTTTGTCGGCGAGAGTTTGCCGGATGACTTCGGAGACGACACCGCCACGAGGAAGGGAATCGGAGGCCGGCCGGCCCAGGATGCTCTGTCGGGACAACCCCAGAAGTCGGCAAGCCGCGTCATTCAGATCGAGGATTCGACCCTTCTGGTCAATCAGGATCACGCCCATCCGCAGGGAATCGATGATCTCCCAGCCGACCCGGTCCCTGTCGTGGGAAACAGTGGTGTGGCTCATGGAGATTGTGTGGCTGCCAGTTTCTTTTCGTACCACCGCGCGGACTCCTCCAGGCCGTCCTCAAAGCCGACGGCCGGATCGTATCCGAGCAGCTCGCGGGCACGGCTGATATCAGCGAGCGAGTGCTTGACATCGCCGGCTCTCGGCTCGGCATAGATCGGCTCAAGGTCTGTTCCGTACGCCAGGTTCAGGCGCTGGATCAGGTAATTCAGATCAAAACTTCCGTTGCACGCCACGTTGATCGTATGCCCGATCGCTTCCTCACGCTCCATGGCGAGCATGTTTGCGTCGACCACGTTGGAAATGTAAGTAAAGTCACGGGTGTGCTTGCCGTCACCGAACACGGTCGGCCGCTTGCCGGTGAGAAGACAGCGGGAGAAAATCGGAATGACCGCGGCGTAGTCGGAATCTTCGTCCTGATAGGGTCCGAAAACATTGAAGTATCGGATCGCTACGAAGGGGAGATCATGGAGCTTGTGAAAGACGTGGCCGTACTGCTCCCCCACATGTTTGGATACGGCGTAGGGAGATAGTGGGTTGGGCCGCATGTCCTCTCGTTTGGCCGCCGCCGGATCCTGATCGCCGTAAACTGACGATGAAGATGCGAAGACGATCCGCTTCACGCAGTGCTCTTTGGCGGCCATGAGCACATGAAGGGTCCCCCCCACGTTGACGGCGTTGGTGGATACGGGGTCGGCGATCGATCGGGGAACAGAAGCAAGGGCAGCCTGATGCAGGATATAGTCCACTCCCCGCGTGGCCTCCATGACGGCGTCCAGATCGCGAAGATCCGCCTCCACCACTTCAACCGCACTCTCAATGTCAGCCAGGTTTTCTCTCTTGCCGCTCGAGAAGTTATCGAAAATCCGAACCGATTCCCCCCGCTCAACGAGTCTGCGGGCCAGATGGGACCCGATGAAACCGGCTCCGCCCGTAATCAGATAGCCTGCCACGTTGTGGTAAACCCCTCCCACCCGGATTTTACTGTCCTAGGTCGCTCTTAAAGAACGTGAATATTGTCGCCTGAAAGCCCTTTTAGTGCATTCCTCGTATCGACCACGGCCTTGCATTCCTTTACCGCCAGATGGTAGTCCACAGAGGTATGGGACGTGACGATTACCGTGCAGTCGGCCCATCGGAGGACCTCCTCTCCGTAATCGACGATCGGGCATTTCACGAGAGCGCGATCCTGCTTGGTGGTATGGGGATCGCACGCTTTTAAACTCGCCCCCTTCTGATGAAGGACGCTGATGATATCGAGGGCGGGAGACTCTCTCAGATCGTCAATATTCGCCTTGTAGGACAAGCCCAGAATGAGGATATTGGCGCCGTTGATCGCTTTCTTGTGCTTGTTCAGCACGTCGGTGATCCGTTCCACGACGAACTGGGGCATGTAGCCGTTGATCTGTCCGGCCAGCTCGATGAATCGAGCCTCGAAGCCGAATTGCTTCGCCTTCCACGAAAGATAGAAGGGATCGATCGGAATGCAATGTCCGCCCAGGCCGGGTCCCGGATAGAACGGCATGAATCCGAATGGTTTCGTCGCCGCGGCGTCGATCACTTCCCAGACGTTGATTCCCAATGTGTGGCACATGAGAGCCATCTCATTCACGAGCCCGATGTTGACACTTCGGAACGTGTTCTCCAGAAGCTTGACCATTTCTGCAACCCGTGTGGATGAGACAGGGACGACCTCGTCCACGGTCGCTTCGTAGAGCGCAATCGCGATTTCGGTACAGGCGGGTGTCACGCCACCGACAACCTTGGGGATATTTCGAGTCTTGTAATGGGCATTCCCCGGATCGACGCGCTCCGGCGAGAACGCGAGAAAGAAATCCCGCCCTACCTCAAGGCCTCCCTGGGAGAGAATCGGGAGAATCACCTCGTCGGTCGTGCCCGGGTAGGTCGTGCTCTCGAGAACGATCAGCTGGCCTTTGTGTACGAACCGCTGGATCTCACGGACGGCGGCGTGAATGTACGAGATGTCAGGGTCCCGCGTCTTCCGGAGTGGTGTGGGAACGCAGATATTGACTGTGTCCAGATCGGAGAGCGCCTCGAAGTCGGTCGTAAGATGAAGGCGGTTTTTTTCGACAGCCTCGCTTACCGTCGAACTCTCCACATCCTTTACATAGGAGATTCCTGATTTCAGTTTGTCGATCTTGCTCTTGTCTGTGTCAATTCCGGTGACTTCGAATCCTGCCCGCGTGAATTCCATTGCAAGAGGCAGGCCGACATAACCAAGGCCGATCACACCCAGCTTCGCTTTCCTGTCACGAATTTTTCTGGCGAGAGGTTGCATCGCCGAACCGGACCGGTCTGTCCGAGAAACGGTCATACTGACTCCTTGTGTTCCCCGATCGTGTCTGCTCTCATGCGGCAACGGCGCCACCTCCCCTATCTTTAGCACGATAAAGTGCTCGGTCGGCGGAGCCGATCAACTCGCGCGCCTGTTTTCCGTCGGTCGGATAGGTCGCCACGCCGATCGAGGCGGAGATTCGCATCTCCTCCTCGAGTGACAACTCCGACAGGTGGCTCAAGAGCCTTTCGGCAGCCTGAAAAGCCCCCTCCCCGCCCGTATCCGGCAGGATGATCAGGAACTCGTCGCCACCATACTTGGCCGCTGTATCTACTGATCGGATCGAATGCAGAAAGAGTTGCGCGATTTTTCTGAGTGCACTGTTTCCCTTGAGATGTCCCAGGCGATCATTGATTTCTTTGAAGCGGTCCAGATCGGCCATGAGAATCGAAAAAACACGGTCAAACCTTCGCGCTCTGTCGAGTTCGCGCTGCAGTTCTTCCGTCACATGCCGGTAGTTATGGATGCCCGTAATCGGATCGATCCTGCTTTCGATCCGGGCTTCGTCGAGAAGAGCCAGGTTGTCGAGAGTCACGCCCAGGAATCCAGAGAGCGATAGAATATGATGATTCTCGTCTACCGGACTGTCCAGAATGAGGAAGCCGATCGGCTTGCCGGCGAGTGTCTCTATGGTAAGTTCGTGGCCCGAGGGGGACCCCGTTCCCTCCCCTTCCCCCACTTCCTGTCTGACGAGTTTTGTTCCGGCCAGATGGTAGAGAATCTCCCCGTTCTCCTCATCGAGGAGGAGCGAAGCCCCTTCCCCCCCCGGTTCTCTCGAGAGGTCGATCAGGAATCGTCTGATCAATCGATCCCGGGAACCATCAAAGTCTCGAAGGGAGGCGATTCGAAGAAGGGAATCGGCAGGTCGGGCTGTCTGTCGGTCGCTCATTTCTCTTTCCCTCCTCTCCGGATTTTTCGAATCAGTCGGAACGCGGTGAACAGGGCGCCGAGAGTGGCGGCGCCGAACATGCCCGGAAGGAGCCAGCGAGTCGGCGATGGGCCGGCCAGGGGGAACACGCTTCGCATGTAGGTGCGCAGTGCTTCCACCAGAAGATAGGCGAGCACGACAAGAAGAACGAGCCGGATCCAGTCGACCAGGGAAGCGCCCTGATCAGGCTGTCTCTCCACTTTTCGTGTGGTGAAAGCTCTTGATCGCCTCCGTCTCATCCTCAAACACCTCGAGTATGTCGATCAGCTTTGTGGTCACCAGGATTCCCCGTACCCGATCCTGCACATGAACGAACTTCATTGTGCCTCCTCCCTCACGGATCCGGATGAACGCGGCGAGGAAGATGCCGAGCCCGGAGCTGTTCATCCAGGGGACTTCATCGAGGTCGAATAGAAGTGATTTCCCCTTCGCTTCGACGAAACGGTCGATCTCATCAGCCAGGCTCGCCGATTTCTTACCACCGAGAATTTTCCCGGACAACTTGAGGACGATCACGCCTCTCTCTTCTATCCGTACGAGTTCCACTTATCTTCGTCCCACCTCTTCAGGGAATTGAATTTGCCCCCGCCAAGACTCGAACTTGGGCTCCCGGTTTAGGAAACCGGTGCTCTATCCTGACTGAGCTACGGGGGCGATAGCCTACTATCCTTGGAAATGTACCTGCTTTGCTGCGATTCTGACAAGGTAAACGCAAAAGCGCGAGGATGGAGTTCCGTATTGTGTCCCCGGAACTATCTAATCGTCATCGTACCGAATGATCGACAGGCACTCCCGGCCGCCCAGTTTTTCCCGGCCATTCAGAAACGCCAGCTCCAGCAGGAAAACAAAAGAGACGACCTCGCCCCCTGCTTTTTCGATCAGATAGGCGGAGGCGGCTGCCGTGCCACCTGTGGCGAGGAGGTCATCGACGATCAGGATCCTCTCCCCTTTCTGAAACGCGTCCACGTGCATTTCAAGCGCATCGGTGCCGTACTCGAGATCGTACTCTTCACGAACGGTCTTCGCCGGGAGTTTGCCCGGCTTTCGAAGAGGAACAATTCCGATGCCCAGTTCGAGAGACATGGGAGCGCCGAAAATAAACCCCCGCGATTCGATGCAGGCGATCTTGTCGATACTCGTATTACGAAACGGATCGCACATGGCCTTCACAGCCTGTCGAAACGCCGGTTCGTTTCCGAGCAGTGTGGTGATGTCCTTGAACAGTATTCCCTTCTTAGGGAAGTCGGGGACATCTCGTATGTGATCACGGAGATTCATGGGGCCACTCCTTTATCGTGAGATCGTCGGTTCACTTTCCAGGAACGATATCGAGAAGCCGGCGGAGCTTCTCGAGCGCTTTGACTTCGATCTGGCGGATGCGCTCACGGGAAAGGCCGAATTCGCTGCCTGTCTCGGCGAGCGACCGTGCAATCCCGTCATCGAAGCCGAAGCGAATCCTGATAATCGCCTCCTCCCTCTCCGTCAGCCGGTGAAGCAGGCGGTCGAGCCTCTCATGTTCGAGCTGCAGCTCCACCATGTGGGTGGGTGACACACTCTGGTGATCCGGAATCTCCTGCAGGAGCTGCCCTACGAGGTCGAGGCTCGCAATCGAATCGAGGCTGCGGATCTTCTCGATGAGACTGGCGGCCATCAGCACTTTCTTCACCGGGATTTCCAGCACAGCTGCGATCTCCTCGGGCTTCGGCTCCCTCCCGTTATCGTGAAAGAGTTTTCGACGGGTCCGTTCGTATCGACTGACGAGCTGGATCACGTAGATCGGAATGCGAATGATTCGTCCCCGGTTGGCGATCGCCCGGGTGATTCCCTGGCGGATCCACCAGGCGGCGTACGTACTGAACCGGCATCCCTTCGATCCCAGAAAACGGTCAGCCGCACGGATGACGCCCAGATTCCCCTCTTCGATAAGATCGAGAAAGGGGACGCCGCGATGTCGGTAATGCCTGGCGATCGTAACCACCAGTCGCAGATTGGCGACGATCATTTTACGGCGGGCGCTTTCATCGCCCCCCTGGATCAGGTCGGAGAGTTCGACCTCCTCTTTCGGTGTGAGGCGATCGATCCGTCCGATCTCATCGAGATAAAGCCGGAGCGGTTCGGCGTCGAACGGAGCGGATGAGCGATCCTCCTGGCCAGGCACCGATCGGGGTCTCGCCTTCATCTCGGTCTGTTTGATGGGGATCGACAATCCTTCGGCGGCACCGAGAAGGGACTCGACCTCTTTTGCATTGAGCTTACCGGCGTCGCTCAGTTCGTCGATTTCGGCTTCGTACAGATAGCCGCGGTCGATGCCCCGGATAAGCAGGCTCCGCCCTTCTGCCGAGAGCTGCTCGTAAATTGCATCTTCTAACGATCGTTTCATATCATCCTAATGCTGAATTTCGAAGCCATCTTCTTCGGGATGGACCGAGATTGATGCGGTTCGAATATCGTCGACCCGTGATCCATGCGGTCCGATCCGTACCTGATCGAAGAAGCGATCCACTTCAGCCTTTTCCCCCTGGGCTTCGATCTCGACGGTTCGGTCAGGCCGGTTTCGTACGAATCCTGTGACCCGCATACCGAGCGCCACATGCTGCGTAAAATAGCGGAACCCCACACCTTGAACACGGCCGCTTACGATAGCGTGCAGACGATCGACATTCTCTCTCATGTGAGTTCCTCCTCGAGGAAGCGCACCGCCTCTTCCGGATTCTCTACTATAGGGTAGGATGGGTCGATCTTCCAGGTGCGGAGCCCCACAAGGGGGATTCCCATTTTGAGAGTGAGTCCGATCTCGGAGAGTGTGCCGTAGCCGCCGGAGATGGCGATCACGCCGTCGGATGATCTTGGAATGAGGACGTTTCGGCCGTGGCCGAAACCGGTGGCGATTCGCGCGGTTAGATACTGGTTCGCCGGTTCGAGACCGGTTCCGGGAAGTACGCCGATGGTCGTGCCCCCTGCTTGAAATGCTCCGCGGCAGGCGGCCCCCATGACCCCCTCCAGGCCGCCGCAGACAAGTACCCATCCCCGCCTGGCCACGGCCCGTCCCACAAACTCGGCATCTCTTGCCACGGCGTCATCGCACGAGCCGGCACCGATGATTCCGATCTGGATGGGGCGAGTCCTCGCACCGGAAGATGATGAGGCGGGCGGGCGCGAGTCGGTGGGGTGTTCCGGCACGTGGCAGCCCTCCTGAAGGAGACCGAACGGAACGACTGGGCTTAAAAAAAAGTGGTCGGGGCGAGAGGATTCGAACCTCCGACTTCCTGCACCCGAAGCAGGCGCGCTACCGGGCTGCGCTACGCCCCGACCCAAAACCTTCAAGACAACCATCGGATTATAGAGGGAACGGCGAGCTTGTTAAAGGCGAACTGGTCAATAAATCGGGAAATCGAACAGCCCGCCGAATTTATTCTCCGCTCGGCTCTTTTCGCTTTCCGCCAAGGAGGATCATGCCGGCCGATCCGAGTAGACCGGCAACAGCGGCCGCTCCCGCCACACCTGCCTCGCCCCCCGATCGGGGCATGCGGTTCGGCGCGGTTGCGATTCGAACTTCCTGCTTCACTTCACCCGACCGCCCGACCAGTTCCGCCCCTGCCGATATGTCCTTGAACGGCCAGAGAACCCAGAGGCTGCCGAGTAGAAGGCCGATCAGAAATGCGAGGGTGGCCGAGCGAAAGCGGTCAAACAGGAAATTCAGCAGCCTGGCGAACGCCAGAATACCGACCCCCATACCGACTGCCAGTGCGCCGAGCCAGAAGAGCGAACCCCAATCGATCCGGCCGTCGAGCAGCCCGATCTGGAGGCTCGTGATCTTGCCGATCACATTCTGATACTGGCCGAGAACGAGCATGACGAACGAGCCGCTGATGCCGGGGAGAATCATGGCACTGATCGCAATGGCGCCGGTTCCGAGGGCGATGAGCAGATTGTCAGAGCCGGCGGCGTTGTCCGGGATCACGAGGGAGACGCCGACAGTCAGTGCGACTCCCGGGAGGGCCCAGAGCAGAATGGCGCCTCGATTCCCCATCATCCTCCAGGGAACGAGAATCGAAGGAAGTATGAGCCCGACAAAGAATGCGAGTGTGGGTGAGTAATGCTCCTGCAACAGGTAATCGATCAGAAAGGACGATCCCAGAATGACGATCACGCTTCCCGTAATGAGAAGCGCAAGAAAGAGAGCGTCGATCCGGCGCAGTTCCTGTATGAACCGGCGTTTCCCATCGCCACGAAAACCGGATCGGATCGCGCCGAAAACCGCGCGCGCGGTTTCAGGGCCGATATTGTTGAGCGCTCCGATCAGCCGATCAAATACGCCTAGAATGAGCGCGAACGTACCGCCCGAAACACCGGGAATGATATTGGCTATGCCTATCAGCCCCCCTTTGACCAGAGTGGTGATTGCACTATCCCCCGGCACTCCGGTCCTGGTCGATCCACTCGTGACTTGCGATGACAAGGGAGTCTTTCCTCCGTTAAGTTCTTCGATTGCCTGCGGCCGGTCTGCCCGAAACAAACGGCACGAACCGGCACGCTCCGAGATCGATGAGAGTATCGGCGCCGTCCCTCTCCAGAACGAGTAGGTTCTGGTTCTGATCGGGACCGACAGGGCAGACCATAATCCCCGGGTCAGCGAGTTGTACCGCTAACTTATCAGGAAATTTATCGGCGCCGGCAGTCACCAGAATGCGATCGAAGGGGGCGTGCTCCTTCCATCCATCCGTCGCGTCACCCGCGCGGAGAACGACATTCCGGGCGCCTGACTGATCGATGGCCAGACGGGCGCTCCCGGCAAGTTCCGGGATGCGCTCCATGGTGTAGACTCGCGCCGCGAGCCGAGCCAGAACAGCTGCCTGGTAACCTGATCCGGTCCCCACTTCGAGTACTTTCTCACCTCCGGACAGCCGAAGTGCCTCGGTCATGAGGGCGACAATATAAGGCTGGGAAATCGTCTGCCCCCACCCGATCGGAAGTGCATGGTCTCCATAGGCTTGAAAACGGAGCGATTCGCCGGCGAACAGGTGGCGGGGCACTTCCCTCATGGCGCGATGCACCGCCGGATCACTTACTCCCCGCCCGGCGACCAGTTCATCGACCATGCGGTTCCTGGCATTCCGAAACCGCCTCTCTTCGGGAATGACGTTCAAGGCTGAATCTCCCATTCCCAGTTGCTCATCTCTTCAATTGAGTCATGATCGTTCAGTTCGAGGCGGAGAGGTGTGATCGAGATAAACCCTTTTTCGATCGCCTCGAAATCTGTTCCCTCTTCCGGCTCGTATGTAGGCTCGTCCCCTCCGATCCAGTAATACGGTTTCCCACGAGGGTCGATTCTCTCGAGAACGATGTCCTGATACGCTCGGTGGCCAAGCTCAGTCACCCGAATGCCGCGAATCTCCTCAATAGGAATGTTGGGAAAGTTAACATTCCAGTACGTCATGGCGGGGGGCCTGTTCTCCAGAAACTTGTTCACAATCGTGGGAACGTAATGGGCGGCGGTATCGAATCGGAGTTCCGACCGTCCGGCGAGAGAGAAAGCGATGGACGGAACTCCCAGAAGTGTCCCTTCGATGGCGGCCGCTACGGTTCCGGAGTAGGTCACGTCCGCGCCGAGGTTGGGGCCGTGATTGATACCCGAAAGCACCATCTCCGGTCTCTTTTCCAGCAGGCCGTTTACCGAGAGAAGCACACAGTCGGTCGGTGTACCGCTCACGCTCCTCCAGCCCGGTTCGGTCTCTTCGATCCGTAGCGGGTTGTGGAGAGTAATCGCGTGGCTCGTGGCGCTCTGCTGATCGAGCGGGGCGACTACAGTGATCTTTCCCATGTGGGCGATCGTTCTGGCGAGAACACCGATTCCCTCGGCCCGTATGCCGTCATCGTTCGTAATCAGGATTTCCATCAGATGTTCACTTTCCCAGTTCCCCTCGGAGCCGAATCAGCAGTTTCAGGAATCGCACTGTGTCTCTCCAGAGATCGATATGGCTGGTTTCGTCGGCATACACTGTCGGAATCGGGACCGAGTCGATCATGAATCCGGCCCGGGCCGCACGAATCAAAAGCTCTGTCTCCGTCTCGTAATTAGATGTGGTCAGCTTCACATTTTCGAGGACGGTCCGGCTGACGAACCGATAGCCCGATTGACTGTCCGGCAACTCACATCCTGCGAGCCTGGAAGCCATTCGGGACGTGATCCTGTTGGACAGGCGCCGATGTAACGGCATGTCAGTATGTCGCCTTTCCCTCGCACCGACAATTAGATCCGCCCCGCTTTTCTGTCGTCGCTCGAGGAAGGCGGGGATCAATGCCGGAGGGTGCTGGCCATCTCCGTCGAGCGTGATGACCCCCTCAAAACCCTCCCGCAGGGCATACGCGAAACCGGTTCGAAGCGCAGCCCCTTTGCCACGGTTCCGTTCGTGGCGGAGCACCACAGTCCCTTCGACCCGCCCGGCTGCCCCGGCTGTGTCGTCATCGGAGCCGTCGTCGATCACGAGGCTCACTGCGCCCGGGACCGCCTCGCCGATTCCCTCGAGCAGAGGGCCGATTGCGCTCTCCAGATTGAACGCGGGGACGACGATGAGAACATTCATATGGGGATGACCCGGCGGTGAGAAAAGCGAAGAAATGGTCGGGGCGACTGGATTTGAACCAGCGACACCTAGCCCCCCATGCTAGTGCGCTACCGGACTGCGCCACGCCCCGACCGAATACGCTTGAAACTGTGGTAACCGGGGCCGTTTCGGACGCTCCCGACTACGAAGGGCGGAGTATAGCATGGTGCCGGAATTGGCGACAACAATCCTGATGACATGGCAAGATCACTCAATCCAATATCTTCAAGAGCCCCTTGAGATCGCGCCGGATCGATGAGATCAACTCCCCGTTTCCCCCTCCCCCGCCGGAAAAATGTGTTGGCTCATCCAGGGCGCTTTTCTTTGTGAGCTTCTTCTTCGCGCCGGCGATGGTGAAGCCGTCTTCATAAAGGAGGTGCTTGATCAGGTAAATCATTTTGATATCCTTCGCCTGATAGACGCGGTTCCCCGCCCGGTTCTTCTTCGGCGAAAGAGAGTTGAATTCGGACTCCCAGTAGCGAAGCACGTGAGGCTTGACTTTGGCCTGAGCGGCTACTTCGGTGATTGAGTAGTAAATCTTTCCTTCCGGCAGCTTCTTCATGCTTTCCCTCCCTGGTCCGGTACTACCAGACCTCCGCCTTCAAGTTGCGGTTCATCAGATCGGCCATCGCTTTCATGGGGGGCTTATCGTGATAGAGGACGAGCTCCACTTCGGTGGTGATCGGCATTTCGACACCGTGCTCTGCCGCGAATTCCGCCGCGATCCGTGCCGTGCCCACCCCCTCCGCAACCATGATCATCTCTTCCTGTATGCGTTCGACACTCTTACCCTTGGCCACTTCTTCGCCGAACCGTCGGTTCCGGCTGTGTCGGCTCATGCAAGTGGTAATCAGGTCGCCCATGCCGGCAAGCCCGGCGAATGTGCTCGGTTCCGCACCCATGGCGATTCCGAGCCGCGTAATCTCTGCGAGTCCGCGTGTCAGAAGCGCGCCTTTTGTGTTGTCCCCGAAACCAAGGCCGTCGCAGATGCCGGCGGCGAGGGCGATCACATTCTTGAGAGCCGTTGCAAGTTCAACTCCGACCAGATCGTGATTCGTGTAGACCCGAAATCGATCAGTCGCGAAGAGTTCCTGGGCGGCCACGGCCGCCTTCTGCTCGAACCCCGTAGCTACTACGGTTGTAGGAACTCGTCTGGCTACTTCTTCAGCGTGGCTCGGGCCGGCGAGTACAGCGATACTCGGTCGAGGAAGAAAGTCTGCAACGGTGACCGAAAGCCGCCTCCTTTTTTCCGGTTCGAAGCCTTTTGCCGTCAGAACAATAAGCGGGCTTCCCGAAACGGATGTCGCTACCTGCGCGGCCAGCCCGGCCGTCACTTTGGATGGTACGGCGAAGACAATTCCATCGGCCTCCGCGACGATGCCGGAGAGATCGTCGCTTACCTCCAGCGAATCGGGCAGAGAAATACCCGGCAGGTAATCGCGATTCTCCCTCTCTTCGTTAAGCCTGTTTTTTTTGTTCGTGCTCCTTGTCCATAGAACGACATTTTCTCCTCGCTCATCCAGAAGAAGGGCGAGCGCCGTTCCCCAGCTTCCTCCTCCGAGAACCGCTACTCTCATAACGATTCCCCTTTGCGGAAGGAAAAGCGCCGCTCAGTCCCCGAAGCGATGCGGGCGATGTTTGCCCTGTGCCGCCAGATTACGAGGGCCGCGACGGCGATGGTGAGTACGAGCGTCGGGAGACGGACCCCCAGCTCACGTATCTCCCCCCAGGCGAGATGAACAACGGGGAGCGCGGTAGCAGCTGCAATCGATCCGAGTGAGATCATCCGTCCGGCGGCGACGACAATGCAGAAGAGAATGAGTGCTGCCATAGTTTCGAAGGGGAGCAGTGTGATCAGCATCCCGGTGGCAGTGGCGACTCCTTTGCCTCCTTTGAAGCCGAGAAAGATGGTCCACGAGTGCCCGATGACAGCAGCGAAGCCGGCTAGAACAGTTAACCAGTCGCCCGCATCAAGAGCCCGGGCGATCAAGACGGCGGCAACCCCCTTCAGGATATCCAGACTAAGAACCGTCAGTCCCACTCCTCGACCGACGGCCCGAAAAACATTCGACGCTCCGACGTTTCCGCTCCCCACCGTTCGTATATCGATTCCCTTGATCACGCGGGCCGCCAGATAGGCGAACGGAACCGAGCCGACCAGATAGGCTGCGAGAAGAATCGCGGCGTCTATCATCCTCTCGCCCTCACATGAATCCAGATCGGCGTACCTTCGTAAGGCTCGGATTCCCGAATCGATCGGATGAGATAACGCTTGTAGGCGGGGGTGATCGCCCCGGGCTCTTTCGTGAAGAACAGAAATACGGGAGGCGCGACGCCGGTCTGAACGGCATAGAAGATCTGGTTCCGACCGCGGCCTACAGGTGGGGGATTGCGTCTCAGCGCGTTCTCAACGATCTTGTTCAGCTTCGATGTGATTACTTCCCTGTGCCTGGTCGCCTCGACCTCGATCGCCTTGTCGAGCGCCTTCCCGATTCCCTTTTTTGTCTCAGCCGAGATTGATACGACAGGGGCGAAACGAAGAAACGGCAACTTCTCTCCCACCCGTGTCTTCAGTTCTTCCACCGGGTGATCCAGATCGAGATCGGTCTTGTTCAGCAGGACGACGACACCCTTGCCTGCCTGCTCGGCCATCGATGCGATCCGCGCATCCTGGTTCGAAAACGGCACGCTCGCGTCGAGCATCAGGAAGATGATGTCGCTCCGATCGATCGTACGAATCGCCCGGAGCGAGGCGTAATAGTCGATGTCCTCCTTTACGCGGGACCGGCGCTTGAGGCCGGCCGTATCGATCAGCGTGATCCTCTGATTCTTCCAGCCGATCGGCGTATCGATAGCATCCCTTGTAGTACCGGGGATGTCGCTCACGATCATCTGCTCCCGACCCACATAAGCGTTCACAAGGGACGACTTCCCCACGTTCGGTCTGCCGATGATGCCGATCCGCAGGCCTTCCTCCAGTTTCTTCCGACTCCCTTTAGCCGGAAGGGCTTCAATAGTCCGATCGAGCAGATCACCGATCCCGCGACCGTGACTCGCCGAGATTCCCGCTGGTTCTCCCATGCCGAGTTCCATGAATTCATATAGAGACTCACCGATTTTTTCGTTGTCGATCTTGTTGGCCACCAGAAGTATGCGGCCCATTCCCCGGCGCAGGCTCTGGGCCGTTTCGATATCCGATGCGATCGGGCCGGTCTGGCCGTCCACCATGAACAGCACGAGGTCCGCTTCGGTGACGGCGGCTCGGATCTGCTCCACAACCAATCGATCCATACGGTCCTTTTCCCGCTCCGGGAGGAATCCCCCCGTATCGACAAGAAGAACCTTGCGGCCGTTCCACTCGAACTCGCCGTAATTTCTGTCGCGCGTAGTTTTCGCCGTCTCCGACACGACGGCCCGTCTTTCGCCGATGATCCGGTTGAAAAGTGTAGATTTTCCCACGTTGGGGCGGCCCACAATAACCACCATTGGAACATGCATTGCCTGAGAATCTCCTGGAAGTAGGTTCGATTAAACTCTAAGGACATCGGGTTTAGAGTCAAGGACAAACTGGAGTTAGCGGTCCGGCCGCTGAACTAGCCGTCGGTGGTGGGGCGATCTTCATTCCCTGGATGTGAAGATTGAATGATCCCCGTTCAAATGGAGCGGGCAACGGGACTCGAACCCGCGACCCCCAGCTTGGGAAGCTGGTGCTCTACCAACTGAGCTATGCCCGCTCGTCTAAGAGGGACGACGATAGCCGCGCGGACGGCGGGAAGTCAAGAAAAGGAGACTCCGCAATCGATGATCCGGGCGGCCATTGAAGCCGGCTCGGCCGAATCGAACCAGCTCACATTTTCTTTTCGAAACCATGTCATCTGTCGTTTGGCGTACCGCCTGTGCATTCGTTTGCCGAGTGCCACTGCTTCATCAAGGGGAAGCTCTTCCCGTATGTGTGCGATCAGCTCGCGATAACCGGGCGAACGAAAGCAGGAGAGATCGGGAGAGAGGCCGTCTCCGAGAAGGCGCTCTACCTCGGTGAGAAAACCGTCAGCCATCATCTGATCGAATCGACTGTCAATTCGGTTGTAGAGGTTCTCACGATCATGATCGATTCCTGCCAGGTAGGCCTCGTATCGCGGCTTCCCTCTGGATCGATGATGAGCGCTTTGCGGCACTCCGGTCAGCTCAAACACTTCGAGCGCGCGGACGATGCGGATCCCGTCATTCGGGTGAATCGTCGTCGCCGAATCAGGATCGACCTTGCGAAGCTGATCGTGAAGCGCCGCTGTCCCCACCTGCTCCATGCGACTCTTCAGCTCCTCTCTCAAGCGGTCGTCCCTCCCGACGGTAACGTCGAGGCCGCGAAGAAGGGCACGGATATAGAGGCCCGCTCCCCCCGCAACGATCGGCACTCCTCCCCTCTTACGGATGTCGTCGATCGTTTCCCCCGCTTCACGGGCGAAGCGGGCGACATCGTAACGATCGTGAGGATCCACGAAATCAATCAGATGATGGGGGGCGGCCGCCCGATCTTCCGAGTCAGGTTTGGCGGTGCCGATATCAAGCCGGCGATAGACCTGTCTCGCATCGGCCGAGATGATCTCGCCTCCGAGGGCGCGGGCGAGTTCGATGGCCACGCCCGTTTTGCCGGATGCAGTCGGTCCGACCAGGACGAGAAGGGTCGCCATCAGGTGCGCAGGAATCGGCGCGCGATCTCGTCCAGCGAGATAGACAGAAACGTCGGCCTGCCATGGGGACATCGAAGTGGTTGGTCGCAATGAAGGAGCCGCTCGAGCAGGGCGCGGCTCTCTTCCGGGTTCAAGGAATCGCCGGCCCGTACAGCGCCATGGCACGCGATCGATGCGGCCACTCGACGGCTGCGGGACTTCTCATCGCCTGACTCCCTGACGAGCTGCTCCAGGAATTCGCGGAGAAAGCCGGCCGGGTCCCCCTCGCGGATCCCCGCCGGCACACCTTCGAGCAGCAACGCACGCGGGCCGATCGGCCGCACACGAAAGCCGCTCTTTTCGAGAGGGTCTTCGTATTCTTCGGCGATCGTCAGAAGTTCAGGATCGACTTCAACCGTTTCGGGAAAAAGAAGTTGCTGCGAATCGCCCGGGGAGCGTTCGATCCGATCGATCGTCTCTTCGAACAGGATGCGCTCATGGGCGGTATGCTGATCAACGACGACGATCCCGTCCCGCCCGGTAGCGACCAGGAACGTGTTCCCCAGCTGGCGAACATTTCCGAGGTCGACCCGGTGGATCCAACTCTCCGGGGCGACCACATCCCCTTCCGCTACGGTATCAGGCGCTTCTGTTTTCGGCGACTCCCCCTGGCGCGATTCGGGGTGATGGGGATCGGAATAGGTCCATTCTGCAGGGCCTGATAGAGGCAATCCGGGAGGACCCGGTTCAACCCGGGGCGAACCGGGCGACAAAGTCGTCGTCGCCCCTCCTCGTTGCGGCCAGAAAGAGGGGAGACTCTTTTCGGATCGAATGGCTCTCCGCACGGAAGCCTGGACCGCGCTGAACACGGCCCGTTCGGGAGCGAACCGCACCTCTCTCTTTGTGGGATGAATATTGACATCCACATAGGACGCATCGATAGAAAGTGAAAGAAATACCGCGGGAAACCGGCGGGGCGCGAGCAGGTCCCGATAGGCGACCGTAACGGCCTGTGTGAGGAGAGACTGCTCCACCGGGCGGCGGTTCACCGTAAAGTACTGATAGTTCCGATTGGCATGGGTCGAATCGATGTTAGAGACGAGCCCGGCTACGGATGGGCCCTGTTCACTCCCCGAAACTTCCACCAGTGTATCCCCGATCCGCGCGCCCAGAATGCGACTTACCCGCGCCTGGAGCGACTCGCCTGCCGGCGCATGGAAGATCTCCTCCCCTCCCCTGACATACCGGAACGATACATTCAGATCGGCGAAGGCATGGGCGATCACCACGCGGCGCAGTCGGCGCTCTTCGGCTCGATCACTCTTCAAGAAGTTTCGTCTGGCCGGAGTGTTGAAGAACAGGTTTCGCACCACGATGGTTGTGCCGTGTGTGCGGGGCGCCGGCTCCTGTGATTCGATTTCGCCTGCCCGGAGCGTGATCCGTAATCCGGTCCCTTCATTGTCCGCCGTTACCATTTCAATCTGGGAGACAGATGCGATACTCGGGAGCGCCTCTCCCCGGAAGCCGAACGTACCCACTCTTTCGAGCTCTTCTGCGGACTCGATCTTGCTGGTCGCATGCCGCTCGAACGCAATGGGGGCATCCTGCTCTGACATGCCTGCACCGTTGTCAGCGATCAGGATCGAGCGCAGCCCGCTCTCCTCGATCGCGACCTCGATCTCTTTCGCTCCTGCATCGAGAGCATTTTCGATCAGCTCTTTGGCGACCGATGCGGGCCGTTCCACTACTTCGCCCGCTGCAATCCGATTGGCCACATGCTCGGGGAGAACGTGGATCTTGCCGGTCATCATTCCCCCCCTTCCGAGTCGATCAGACGGTCCCGGAGTTCTTTCAGTTTTTGGAGCCCGTCGAGTGGAGTCATCCGATCGGTATCGACGCCTCGCAGGTCGTCGAGAAGAAGCTCCCGTCCGCCCCGGAATAGGTCGATCTGGGGACTGTTGTCGCTTTTGATCCGCGCGGGTGCGGTACCATGCTCTTTTTCAAGATGCTGGAGAACCTCTGTGGCCCGTCCGATTACTTCATCCGGGAGACCGGCGAGGCGGGCAACTTGAATGCCGTAGCTTCGGTCCACACTTCCCGGCGCAATCTGCCTGAGAAAAACGACCCGATTACTCCATTCTTTGACGAGCACCGAAAAGTTTTTCACTCGAACAAGGCGATCGGCCAGATCAGCCAGCTCGTGATAGTGCGTAGCAAACAACGTTTTGGCCGCTACCCTCTGATTCTCGTGCAGATACTCCACCACAGCCCACGCAATGGAGACGCCGTCAAACGTCGACGTACCCCGGCCGATCTCATCGAGCAGAATGAGTGATCGCGGGCTCGCGTTGTTCAGAATGTTTGCGGTTTCCGTCATCTCCACCAGGAACGTGCTCTGCCCGCGGGCGAGATCATCGGAGGCGCCGACCCTGGTGAATATGCGGTCAGCCGCACCGAGCTCAGCCGATTCCGCCGGCACCCACGATCCCATCTGGGCGAGGATCTGGATGAGCGCCACCTGGCGGAGGTAGGTTGATTTACCGGCCATGTTCGGCCCGGTGATGATATGAATCTGGCTCTCTCCGGTATCGAGCAGGGTGTCGTTCGGTATGAATTTTCCGGAAGGCAATATTGCCTCGACCACGGCGTGCCGCCCCTGAGTGATCCGGAGGGTGGTCCCGTCATTCACGTGAGGCCGCCTGTAATTTCTTCGCACCGCCGTCACCGAGAACGAGAGCAAGCTGTCGACAACCGCGATTCCCTTGGCTGTGCGGCGGAGCGATATTCCTTCACTGGCGGCCGTCTGCCGGACATCGAGAAAGAGCTCTTCTTCGAGCGACTTGATCTTTTCCTCCGCCCCGAGAATCTGATCCTCCTGCTCTTTTAATTCAGGTGTGATATAGCGCTCGGCGGCGACCAGTGTCTGTTTCCTGACATAGTTGGGCGGAACAGCGCCTGACTTTATTTTGGATACTTCAATGTAGAACCCGAACACGCGGTTGAAACCGACCTTGAGCGTGGAGATACCGGTCTTCTCTCTCTCCCTTTGCTGGAACGAAGTGATCCAGTTCTGGCCGCTCGCTCCCACCACTCGGAGCTCGTCCAGTTCCTTGTGATAGCCTTCGCGAATCAAACCTCCATCTCGTGCCGTAGCCGGCGGCTCATCGACGATGGCCCTTCTGATGAGAGAGGCGAGTTCGTTCTTCTCCTCGATCTGATCGCCGAGCTCCCGGAAAAGATTGGATTCGCATTCGCCTAGACGGCGCCGGAGCCCGGGGAGAGTTTCCAATGTGGTCGCCAGTGCTGCGAGGTCGCGGGGTGAACCTCGTCCGAGGGCGAGCCGGCCCGACAATCGTTCCAGATCGGCGAGGGAGGCGAGGAGCGCACGTGTATCGCTCCGGAGCGATGTGCGGCGAACTCCTTCATCAACAGCACCGAGCCGCTCCTCGATATCCAACGGCGACCGAAGAGGCCGCATCATCCACTCCCGGAGCAAGCGCCCCCCCATGGCGGTTACCGTTTCGTCAACAATTGACAGGAGAGTCGTGTCGATCGGGCCCTCCCGAATGGGGCGGAAAAGTTCCAGGTTCCGGCGGGTCGCTTCGTCGATCACGAGATGGGAAGCCATGTCGATCAGTGAGATCCGGTCCACATGTTTCAGATCGCCCCGCCCGAGATCACGCAGGTAGCTAAAGAGAACACCCGCGGCGGAAAGGCCGAGGCGAAGGGATGAACAGCCGAAACCGTCGAGAGTCTCAACACCAAAATGGGCCTTGAGGAGTCTCTCCCCTTCTTCGCCGTCAAAGCGCCAGTCTTCAAGCGAGGTGACAGCCGGCGTGCGTTCAAGACGATCGAAAAGTTCGATCTGCGATCCGCAGGAGTCGGGCATGAGAACTTCCGCCGGAGCGAATCGCGAGATCTCCTCCGCCAGATCGCTCATGGCGAACTCGCCGATCCGGAAGTCACCGGTGGTGACGTCGATCGCCGCGAGGCCCGCGGTCTTACCATTTAAGTGTAAAGATATGAGATAGTTCGGGCGCTTGCTGTCAATCGTCGAGCCGCTGATCGCCGTTCCGGGCGTAACGACCTCAGTTACCTCGCGGCGAATGAGCCCTTTGGCCTTCTTAGGGTCCTCTGTCTGGTTGCAGACCGCTACTCGATGTCCCGCACGTAGAAGACGATCGATGTAGTGATCCGCCTTATGCCAGGGGATACCGGCGAGCGGGATCGGTTCGCCTCCATCTTTTCCACGGGAGGTAAGTGTAAGCCCGAGCACTTCGGAAGCGATCTTCGCATCATCAAAAAACATCTCGTAAAAGTCGCCGAGACGAAAGAAGAGAATCGCATCGGGATGCTGAGACTTTACCTCCCGGTATTGTTTGATCATGGGGGTCTGTTTGGCCATAGGTTGTCCCTATTGATCCGATCGTGTGGCTGCAGTCCCGTCGATCGCGGGAACATCAACCACGTGGCCTTCAATGCCTTGACCGGCGAGCCGGTCCTTTGCCCCTCGCGCCTCTTCCTCATTGTCGAACGGGCCGATGCGAATAGGGTGAACCGTTTCGCCGTCTCGCGTCACACGAAACATGCGAAGCGCCCCGATCCCCTCACGCTGCTTGGCGGCCAGAAATCGACGGGCGTTCTCTTCACTTGTGAACGATGCAATCTGAATGTACCAACCGTCTTCCGCTTGCCCGGTCGATTGCAGATTGATGAGATGCTCCCTTGCCGCTGACGCTTCCGCTGTTTCAGGATCCTGGGAGACCAGCTCTCGAAAGAGAGATTCCGCCTGGTCACGCTCTCCGAGTGCCCGATAAGCCCGCGCGGCGAGCAGGATCACCGGGCGGCGGTAGATTGTTTCCTGGCTGAGAAGCGGACCGACCAGTGATTTACATCGGCGCGCATCCCCCTCAGCCAGTCGGATCTCACCGGCCACGAGCCGCGCCAGATGAGCGACACTCCCATTCGAGGATCGGGCCCGTTTTTCGAGCAGTGCGATTCCTTCATCGAGACGACCTGCAGCGTGGAGAGCAATCCCCTCCCAGACACGAGCCTCTTCCTGTTTCTCCCCTTCCAGTCCGCCTACCGCGCCTCGGAAATCCCGTGCCGCGTTCTCGTATGCCCCGACCGCATATCGATAGCGGGCGATCGCAAAAAGAACCCTGCCTGAGCGGGTCGTCTTGTGGAGCTCCTCCAAAGCGGCAAGCGCGATATCACCGTTCTCCTCCAGGTCGATCAGGCGGAGGCTGGCTTCGACCCCGAGGGGTTCGCCACGGTTTTCACCGGCCATGCGAACCAACAGTTCCCTTGCTGCCGGAAGATCACCGGCGGAAATCAGCTGCTCGGCGGCATCCAGCGAGGCGAACGCGCTCGTCGGGACCGCCGGGATCAGGAGCAGAATCAGGAAACAGGAGCGGAGGATTCTGTCCGGGAACCATAAGTTGTTCGGGGCCGCGCTGTGTACCAGTCGAGGCACTTCGGGCACCTCCAGAAGGGCTTATCAGAAGTGTGGCCGCAGCGGGAGCAGCAAAGCTCGATTTCGGCGGATTTCCGGTCCGCAATCGTTTCGCTGATCTCCCGGCAGGCGTCCGATGAACTGTCCGATCGGGAATAGAGGCTCATCAACCGGGCGAGCGCCTCGGCCGAAGCGGGATGCTTATCAGCTGCGCGACGGGCTTCCACAATCGCCTCATCCGTTTCACCTCTTCGGGCATAAAAGGCTGACAAAGAAAGTAAAGTCTGGTTATGGTTCGGTTGCTTCTCGAGTATCGCCTTGTAGACTTTCTCCATCTTGTTAAGATCACCGGTCTCAAAAAGCGCTCGCTCGAAATTCTCAAATGTCAGATGAGCAAGTTCGGGTGATGCTTCATGGAACCGCTCCCAGAAGCCGATCGCCTCGTGCAGATCTCCGTTGTCGAATCGAATGCCTCCTAACCGGAAGAGAGCTTCCGGACAGGTGGGGTCAATTCGGAGAACTTCTTCGAAGACCCGTGCCGCCGTAGCCGAATCACCAGCATCGAGATAGGCGGTACCACAGAAGGCCCGGTATCGAGCCACCCGTTCCGGAGCCTTTTCTTTCCGCACTCGAAATCCTTCCTGATGGAGGCCGAAAGCTTTGTCCCAGGCGCCGAGTCTTTCATAAACGGCGACCATCTTCCGTCTGATGCGAGTGTTCGACTTGTCTCGCCGAAGTAGATCGGCGAGGACAGCGAGCGCTTCGTCAGGCCGCCGGGCGGCCAGAAAGTCATCAGCAATGGCTTCCCTGATGCGCGCCTTTTCTCTGTCGGTGAGCTTTCTGCGGAAGAACGTACCTACATCGAGGTCACGATGAATGCGAAGGGCCCTTTCGATGTGCCCCTTTTTCCGGAGGAGATTGCCGAGACGGAGGTAAGCATCGATGTTGGAGCGTTCCACGCGAACTGTCTGCCGCAGATCTTCGATCGCCCGATCCTCGTTACCGGCGAGAAGAGCACTCAGTGCTTCAACGTACCGGGGCTCCTCCGGCTTCTTTCTGCGGGATGATCGAAAGATGACGACCCCGATGATGATGATTACGGCGACGAGAACCGCGGGAAGAAGGCCGGACCATGAGAAAAGGGAGTCCATGGCGGTCTCTAATCGATCCCGGCGGGAGCGGGAGCCGGTTCATCGCTCGCCGGACCCGTCGGTTCTACCGGAATGTTCCGGAGGGCGGTCAACTCCTCCTCAAACTCTTTATTCCGGCTCGTCAGCTTCCGGATTCGCATCTGCAGTTTAACCGCGTGAGTCATGAGATAGAGGAACGTGAGGATCGACCCGACCAGAAAAGCGAGGAAAAGGGCGAACACGAGCGGCACATCGACAAAGTGACCGAAGTGCAGATTGATGTCGACCTTGGAGGATGGATTGAGTACCGCCACGCTGAGAATGAGGAAGACAATCAGAAGGAGTAGAAACGAGCCGAAAATGCGCGCCATGAACAATCCTCTCGTGTCCGGGGGCTCTTCACGGGGATTGTAGGATCCCTCCCCTCCCCTGTCAACGGACTAGAAGAGGAGAGAACCGCTTACACGATGGGTGTCATCCAGGTCGTGGCCGTTGCTCAAGAAGGCGTAGTCCAGTCCGAGACGCTGGGCACCGAAGGGGAGCCGGAGACCGGCCCCCGCCATGAAGTCGACTTCTTCGTGCTGTTCGATCCCGGTGCGGACGGCGATCAGGTCATCGTACCAGTATTCCGCGCCCAGCCTGAGGTCGGCACTCGACTCGCCGATCCAGTAGGCGGTGGCGGTCTTACGCCCCTCGAACCTCACGTCCAGACCTGCCGCCAGGGTGAGGCGACCCTTCACCGAGTCGAGCAGGAGAGGATAGGAAATACCCAGCCGCGCGAGAGGCAGTATATTTTCGGTTTCGTTGTCCCAGATCAGGAACGTACTCGTCACATCCTGAATGCTCAGTCCCAGCGATAGCCGGCGCCAGGGCTTCATGAGAACGCCTACATCGAATCCGAATCCTGTAGCGGACTCATCGTCGAGCGCCTTGCGCACCACTTTTACGCTTCCGCCGAGAGACGTCATGTTATTCCAGAGCCGGGCGTAGGAGACCAGAAACGCCCAGTCGGTTTCGGAGAACGTGCTTGTGCTGATGACCTGGGGAGCGCCGTCCACAAGCACAAGGTCAGTCTTGTCGATATCATCGACGCCGACCCGCAGAAACGAGAATCCGAACGCCGCCCTTTTTTCATCTTTGCCGGCGAGCTGCTGGACAAAACTCCCTGCGTCGTAATTGACCAAGTCGCCGAACCGTTCCGAGTGCATCAGTATGATCTCACGACGTTGCACATAGATCATTCCGGCGGGATTCCAGTAGCCTGCCGAAGCGTCGTCGGCGATCGATACGAACGCGCCACCCATTCCAAGGGCACGCGCACCGATTCCCGTCGACATGAATTCGCCGCCGTACTTGGCGGTACCCGCATGGGCTGTCGAGACGCACAACAGACCGAATAGAACAGATAAGTGCCGGAGTTTCATTAAATTACCTGTCTTTCCTCAAGGGGATTTGAGGGGCCGTTTCTTTCAAACGACTCAGATTGCGGGAATCTCAAAAACGTGGTAGCCACCGTAGCTATTGTATCCCCAATCGCCTTTCTGGTCAAGGGCTTGGCGGGCTCAGCCCCGCCTCTCCTCCCAGATCTCCCGAAGGAGACCGACCTCCTTCTCGCCCAGATCGGTGGCTCTACCCGACCGTTCCAGGATAGAGAGCCTTCTGCTCCGGACCTGCCTTATCGTATCGACTGCACGCTCGAATTGGTAAAGCCCCCCGGATTCTCCCCATGTGAACGGGGGGATCCACCCGCTCACGAGGCCGCTCGGGCCGAAGAGGTTCGCGCAGGGTCCGACGGCCGCGCCGGTGGAGAACCTCGTTCCGATGGCGCTCTTCACGTGGTCCCCCAGCATACATCCTACTTTCTGTTCCCCTGTGTCGATCGGGCCCTGGCCGAGGTCCACACGGACGGGCCCGTAGTTGTTCTTGAGATCGGAGTTGTTCGTGGACGCGCCCAGATTGACCCATTCGCCTATAAGGGCGTGGCCGAGAAACCCTTCATGCTGCTTGTTCGAGAAGGCGCCGAAAATCGTTGCCTCCAACTCTCCCCCGATACGGCTTCCCTCACCGATCGTCGACCCTTCCACGACCTTCGCTCCCCCGCGCACGATCGCTCGGTCCCGGACCCAGACCGGTCCCCGGAGAATGGAACCGGCCTCGATGGTGACGTGTGCGCCGATCCAGATCGGACCATCGGATGTGTCGAGAAAGACGAACGGTTCGATGTGCGTATCGGCGCCGATCCGGAGCGCCCCCTCCCCTTCCTGCTCGACGCTGCGAAAGCGAAGGGCCTCTCTGGCGGAGGGAGGTGAGACACAGGGGACAGCATCATAATTCCGGGCGCCCTCGACAATTGCGAGATCCTCTTCAATCTGGCGGCCGTTTCGAGAGACCATTTCCCAAGGGGAAACGATGACCCCGCCACCCAGACTCTCCCTCTCCGAGAGCCCGCCGGCAAGTTCATCGAGAGTGGTGCCGTTCGAAATGCCGCGCAGGCGATCAGGGTCGATCGAGACGGCAAGAACAAGATTACCGTCCATCCAGGCTGTCTCTGTTGTCGTCTCCCCTATTTTGCGGACGAGACCTGGCGAGGGAACCGATAGCCTTGCCGATACGACAGCGAGATCTCTTTCGCTTGATTTCGCTCCCTCCTCTTGCAATGGAGTGGGGACGCTCCACCGTTCCTGAAATGTCAGCCCGCCGAAGAGCAGAGTCTCGAGCGGCCGGTTCGGGAAGAGCGAGAGGAACTCCGAGTCAGTCCGGGAATCAAGGAAGGTGACGTCTGGGGAGGGGCGGTTCATTGAGGATACGACGCTGTTAAGAAGTTTGCCGAGGGCCGGATTCGAACCGGCACGAAGACTGAAGCTTCAGCGGATTTTAAGTCCGCGGCGTCTACCAATTCCGCCACCCCGGCGATTTCGGTTGGGACAATCAGATCATCAAGAATAAGAGAGGCGGCACCCGGATTCGAACCGGGGATAAAGGATTTGCAGTCCTCTGCCTTAGCCACTTGGCTATGCCGCCTGTTTTTGCGAGCGGAAAAGGTCCGGAAGGAAAAGAAAATGGAGCGGGAAACGAGATTTGAACTCGCGACATCCACCTTGGCAAGGTGGCGCTCTACCACTGAGCTATTCCCGCCCAATCCGATTTTCGCCTGCGATGATATTCTCCCCCTTACCGGGGGTTTCGATCTCACTCGGCCTCCTGTAGAAACCACGCAAATGATAGTACCGGATCAAAAATAGGTCAATGAACATTCTAGTGGAATCGGTCAATGCGTTCACCCTGGTGTCCGGGTGATTGACCCAGACAATGGGCTCCTCTTTGATCCGAAGCCCATGGAGCCTGGAGAGGAAAAGGATCTCCACATCGAAGCTGTAGGTATCGATTCGAAGGAGATTCACAAGCGGGCCGAGGCGGGCGCGGCGGAATGCCTTGAAGCCGCATTGGGTGTCCGCATAGCCTCCGAGAACGACCATTCGAACGATACGGTTGAAGATCTTCCCCATGGTCTCACGGTACCAGGGCTGGTGAACCCGGATGTCTGAATCAGGAAGATCCCGGGAGCCGATCACGACGTCGTATCCCTCACTGAAACGAGCGAGGAGCCGGTCCACCTGATCGATGGGGGTGGAAAGATCGGCATCAGTAAACAGGACGATTTCCCCCCTCGCTTCGCGAATACCCCGGCGCACGGTATAGCCCTTTCCCCTGTTGCCCGAGTTCCTGAGGGGCCGGCAGGAAGGGTGAGTTCTGGCGAACTCTTCCGCGACTGCGCTTGTCCTGTCGGAGCTTCCATCATCGATAGGAATGATTTCGGCCGTGTACGATTGCATTTCGAGATAGGAATGCACTTTTTCAAGAGTATCAAGAAGGATCTCTTCTTCATTGAAAGCGGGGATCACTAAGGAGAGATGGATATCATTATCCATGGGCCGCGGTTTCGCCTCAGCTCGTTCCGGCTTCTTCGTGGAAGCGCTTCCGTTCAACGAAGCGGTTCGATCCGCTCGATGATCTGCGTCTGCGTGACCCAGGCCTGATCGAACCCGGCGTTCCTGGCACTCCTCATGAGGAGAGATGCCTCTTCTCTCGTCTTACAGTCACCGATGCGTACCTTATAGTAAGGCTCAAGATACTCCACGTATACATTGTCATCGAACAGAGGACGTACCGATTCCGCGAATTGTTTCGCCTGGTTCGGTTCGACCGTCGCCATGAGCTGCACACGATAGCCCGATACGAAACGGCTCTCATACGCTGCAGCCGTTGTCGGATCGTCATCCGTGGCGGGAAGAGTCTCCTCTTCCGGCACGGCGGCGATCTCGACTTCGGACGCGTGAGGCGGATCGCTTTCTGGTGCCGCCGCCGCTGGAATCGTCGGCGTGATCGTTTCGGAGACCGCCGTCTCTTCTTCCGTCGGGCGCGGTGTCGAGCCGGGAAGAATAATCTCACCCTTGTCCGTGATAATCGTACCAACGGGGAGCGCGCCGGAGTCATCCGCCGGGACGGCAGGCGGAGCCGTCGGGATGATCCGTTCTTCCGGAACCCGGGCTGGTAGAGCTACTTCGGCCTGAGTCTCGGGAGCAGGCTCGGGTTGGGGCGTAAGATCGGAAGAGAGCGCCACTACCGGTGCGTCCGACACTTCTTCCACATAGGTATCAACCGATTCCAGATCCTTGGCCGGTCCTTTCGCCTCTCGCCGCCGCAATTCACTGCCGCAGGAAGACCCGAGGATCAGGGCAAGAACCGTGATCGTCCAGAACACTGATTTCATCATACTCTCCTCTCCGTCGGAGCACAGACACGCGTCACTATAGCAGCGATTCGTTGGGGTTCAAATGCTTTCGCGCTGCCCGGAGGGGGCCGCGTGGTCCGCCCCGCCTGCCCGGAGGGGTCAATTGAAGTAGCCGAGGCTCTTGAGCGTAGCTTTCAGGTTCTCGTTCCCCACGTCATCCCCTCCCGCTTCAGGCGTTACGGCGAGTTCATATCCTCTGTACTCAGGTCGATTATTCCGGACGTAGCCGTCAATGAAGATAGACTCGAGGAGCCGTCCCTCCATCTTCTCTTCGATCGGGTATCCCATGAGATAAAGAACGGTCGGCGCGACGTCGAGAATGCTCGCACCGGTCAGTTTTTCCCCGCTCCGAACCCTCTCTCCTTTGAAGAGCAGGATGGCATTGGGGTTGTGCTCCCCTGAGACTTTCGCGTGTGTCTCCTGGATGATCTCCTCTACAGGGATTCGCTTCTCCCCGGGGAAGAGAATGTGCTTGCCCTCAAGGTCCGGCGTTTTCAGGGCCTCTATGATCACATTTCCCCATTCATCATTCTGAGCCTTGAAGATCGACTCACCGGACTCTTCGATCACGGTATCCTGAAACAGTCGAAGCAGGCCGCTTCCCCGTCCGACGGTGCTCGATGAGGGGCGCAGGAAGACCCGCGAGGCGAGATTGATTCCCTGAATCGATTCCTCCATCTTGAGAACCTGCAGCAACTTCTCAGTAAGGATCAGTCGAATCGTTCCCTCTCCTTGCGTTTCGGTCGCCTCGAGACCGTGATCCGAAACGACTACGACGTTCGCCTGATCCGGTGCGAAATGCAGGATTCGGCCCATCGCGTGATCGTATTGACGATACGCCTTCGGAATCATGTCCCCATAGCGCGCGGCATCATCCCCGGTGACATCCGGGAATAATTCAGGTTCGTAGTATTTCCAGAAATAGTGGCTGATCACGTCCGGCGTATTGTTGTAGAACGCGACAAATTCAGGCTGATATCTTTCCCAGAGTTCCATGAACACATCGCTATGGATTCGGAGCTTGAGAAAACGCTTGGCTGCCAGTGACTCCAGAAAATCTCCCGGATCCACCATGACATCCACCGCTTGCCGGAGTGTCGAAATCCGCACGCCGTATTGAATGGCCCGCACGCCGTAGATCAGATAGCTTCCGACATCGCGGCTTCTCTGTCCCTTCTCACGCATGGCGAGTTCCCGTAGGAACTGGAGTTCTTTCGGATGGGTCTCGGGACCTCTCGCAAAGAGCGAGGGAATGAGCCAGCCGTTCACTTCACGCGGGGGCCAGGTTACCGGCCAGCCTGACAGGCCCACGCTTCCCCCATTCTGTTCGACCATGTCCCATAGCCGGGGAGACTTCACGTTCGAAGACATGGCGTAGAAGTTGTGTACGCCGTGCCGATCAGAAGAAACGCCGCTCGCAATGGTCGTCCAGAGAATCGGAGACATAAGCGGGGAAATCGATTCCATATCGTAACGAACTCCCTCTCTCTGTAGAGAAGTGAGCGTGGGGAGACCGCCTTTTGAGGTCAGCCTGTCGATGATCGCCCAGTTGGCGCCGTCCATGCAAAAAATGACTGTGCACGGTTTGTCGCCGAAACGAATGGGGCGGTGTGATAGCCATGACCCCACCGGCGGGACGAGAGCGAGAAGAATGAGCAGAGCGATCGGGAGTCCCGGGCGGACTCGACCGTCTCCTTTCCCGATGATCCTGGCGAGCAATGATCCGATCCGGAATGCGCCGAGAACGACGAGGAACGCGACGCCGATTGTAAGTGCTGTGATGAGAAGCCCTGATCCTTCGAACACCGTGGCGGCGGAGGTCCGAACCAGGTACGCCGCGATCGGCGCTAGACAGATTGAAAGGAGAAGGCCGATTAGTGCCGTCCCTTGCTTCTGCAGGTTGTCGCGCATAATCGTGCCCTGGAGGAGGCCGAGAATCGTCGCCGGAATCGAGAGCGCCAGAGGGAGGACAAGAAAGATCGTCCAGCCGATCTTCAGGTCGTCGATGAATCTCTCATTCAGAGCCAGCACGCCGAGGGCGACGATCAGGAACAGGAGACTGAGAGTAAAGAGAGAAAGCAAGAACGATTGCAAAAGAGTCTTCATGTTTGTCGATTATTTCCCACGGGGCGTTGGAATGGAGTCATGGTTTCATACATCCTCTGACGGGGCAATTGAATTATGGCCTGCTATTCTCATCAGCTTCTTGCCGCGGTCTCTGTTGACGACCTATCCCCATTTTGTCCCAGCAACTCGTCATAGAGCCGCGCCAGTTTCCCGGACGAAGTACGCCAACCGTAATTCTCTCTCACATGATCGACCGCTTCCGCCTCCAGGGTGAGGTCGCCCAGGGCACGATAGAAGAGATCGATCCGTTTAATGGCTACAAATGGCTTGAGATCCTCGAAGCCCCTCATGCCGAAATCGGTCGTTACTACGGGGAGCCCTGCGCCGAGGTACTGGAGAAGCTTGATATTCGAGCCCGACCCGAGCCGGATCGGGTTCAGGCCGATGTCGGCTGCCCGAAAGTAGGGGATAATTTCAGGTACACGGCCAGTGATGATACAGCGTCCCTTCCCTTTTCCGGTCCCCTCGAATGCGTCCCCCACGCCTCCTGCGATCACGAATGTCAAATCCGGCGGTGCCTTGGGGGCGATCACATTCAGGATCGATTCAGCGGCGTCCTGGTTAGGGGCCACGTTCGACCCGACGAAGAGGGCGATTCTTCCCCCCTCCGGCAACCCGAGCTCCCGGCGCGCTTCCATCCGTTCTTCGCGGCTCACGGGGCTCAGCCGCGTATCGTCGTATCCATTCGGAATCACCACGATCTTCTCAGCATCCACTCCGAAGTGGCGTCGGAAGCTCTCCCTGTCTTCTTCCGTAACTGCAATCACACGGTCCGCCCGCAGTACGGCTCTCTTCTCGAGCGATCGGAGGCTCCCCACATGGAAACTCTTGAACGGATAGCGCCTCAGGTCTCCCTGGTACCATTCCGTTTCGAAGTTCTGACTCGAATAAACGACCGGTACGTGTTCAGGAATCCGGGATGCCCAGGGGGTCAGGAAGAGCGAGTCGAACTGGACGAGGTCAAAGCCCCCCCGAAGATGGCGGCCCGCTCCGAAAGGAAAATGCCTATGGAATCGGTGGACCTGAAGAAATGGAAGAAGACCGAGCCGCTCGAGCCGAAAGAAGAATGTCTGCGCCGGTGATGGAACCTGTTCGAGTTCGATGTTGTCGTTCGGTGCGCGGGGAAGCCCGATCTTCTTACTCCCTTCTTTCACGCCGGCCAGAGAATAGATGTGAACGCCGAATCGATCGGGAAGAGTTCGGTAGAGTTGCGCGATTCGTTCGGCGCTTGCATTCATCTCGTTTTCGATCGAAATCGAAGTGAGGCCGAGAATGCGCTTCATGATGTGTAAATCTCCCTGTATCGATCAACCATCCGATCAACGGAGTAGAGCGATTTCACTCGACGCCGGCCATTGCTCACTAGGCTCGCTTTCAATCCGGACTCTTTATGGATTCGGATGCACGATGTTGCAAGAGTGTCCGGATCCCCGGTAGGAACGAGGAGCGCTTCCACGTCGTCCCGGACCGCTTCGGTCGTTCCATCAATCGCTGTTGCTACGATGGGCACTCCGGCCGCCATGGCTTCCAGAAGGGAGAGGGGCAACCCCTCCCAGAGAGACGGTAGAACGAAAAGGTCGAGCCCGGCGAGAAAAGGAGCGATCGCGGGGAGTGAACCGGCCCATCGAACAGACGGTCCGATTCCGAGATCCGCCGCCTGTGCTTCGAGGGCGGATTTGAGTGATCCCTCACCGGCCACGACGAGACAGGCGCCGGGCACGGCCTTCAGAATGGCCGGCATGGCTGCTACAAGAAACCGGAAGTTCTTCTGCTCTTCCAGTCTACCGACGGCACCGATCCTGAATTCAGTACGCTCGGGGAAGAGGTCGCTCGTGAGTTTGTCGGCTGACGGGGATTCGAAGCTTTTCGTATCGATGCCGTTTTCAATGACGGTGAGCCTCCCCTCTTCGACGTGCCAGAAGTCCCTCAAGCTTCTCTGCACCGACCGGGAAACCGCTACGATGCGGTCGTCCATGGGGGCGAGGAATCGCTTCATGGTCCGGTCTCGCAGACCGCAGCCTTCATAGCGGACGTGTTCGGTGGTGACCACCATCGGCACCCCATGTTGTCGTGCCGCCATCGCCGCGTACCGGTCGGAAAGGGGCCACGTTCGATGGATATGAACGATATGGGGGCGGAATCGCGCAATCGCCCCGGCGAGGGGGGGGATTCGTGAGAGGCGATCCGCTTCCGACGCCGGCACAGTTGAAAGTCCGCGCTCTCGAAGGGCATCGATGAACCGGCCCGATTCAGGGTGAACCACGCATTCCACTGCCGCACCTTCCTTTTGGAAGGCGGAGGCCAACGTCAGAGTGATCCTCTCGGCTCCTCCGAATACGCTTCCCGTGTCGACATACTGGATGCGGAGTCCGGTCATGTTCTCAATCAGGTTGTCGGAATCAGGGCTCCGCTCTTTCGTAGTGATTCGCAGGCCGCTTCCAGTACGCGGACCACCGAGAGCCCTTCCTCCCCGGTCGCCCTTTTAGGTGACCCTGTTTCCATGGCGGAGAGGAACTCCTTGGCCTCGGACTTCAGAGGCTCCACGTCGTCAAGCCTGGGCGTGAAGATGTCGCCGAATCGGTAAGCCAGATGAAATTCACCGAATGTTTCGTAGTGGGGTTGGACGTCGACACCCTTGTCGTAAATCCGCACCTTTTCAAGTTGCTCGATGTCATCGTAGACGACCATCTTCTTGCTTCCCACGAAGGTCGTGCGCCTGATCTTGCAGGGGTCGAGCCAGCTCACATGCAGATTGGCCATCCGATTGCCCGGATAGTGAAGTGTTACGAAGGCCATGTCCTCGATGCCATCCCGGATGAAAGACCGCCCATGAGCGGCGACGGCATCCGGATCCGCCTCGAAAACATAGTTCAGGATCGAAATATCATGAGGTGCGAGATCCCAGATGACGTTGATATCATCCTGAAAGATCCCCAGATTGACTCGTGTGGAGTTGACGTAGTAGATCTCCCCGAGATCTCCATTGTCCAGGAGTGACTTGACCTTGTTCACGGCAGCGGTGAAGAGAAACGTGTGTCCCACCATCAAGACCACATTGTTCTTTTTTGCAGTGGTGACCAGGTCTTCCGCTTCTGCAGACGAGGAGCAGAGAGGCTTTTCAATCAGCGTATGTTTGCCCGCCTCGAGAAACATCTTGGCGATCTTGTGATGGCTGCTGACCGGAGTAGCCACGATGACTCCGTCGATTTCCGGATCGCGGGCGATTTCGGCCATGTCAGTGGTCGTATTGATTTGCGGGTAGAGGGTCTTCATATGCTCCAGCCGCTTTTCATCCAGGTCACAGGCGTACTTCAACTCCGACTCGGGGAGTTGCGAGAATATGCGGACGAAGTTCGGCCCCCAATACCCGCAACCAATCACTGCAATGCGTTTCATGCTTTTCCTTTCGCCCCTCTCAATAAGCGCCCTTGCTGAACAGAATAACGGGCACAGTCCGGACCAGTATTTCTATGTCTAACTTCAGCGACCAGTGGTCGATGTAGTACAGGTCCAGCAGAACCATTTCATTGAATGGTACGCTGCTCCGGCCGCTCACTTGCCAGAGCCCAGTGAGCCCCGGCTTGGCGTCGAGCCGCCTCCTGTGCCACTCCCGGTAGTATTGTAACTCATAGAGGATCGGAGGTCTCGGCCCTACGAGACTCATTTCGCCCCGGATCACGTTCCAGAGCTGGGGGAGCTCGTCGAGGCTCGTCTTCCGGAGGAAAGCGCCGATGGCCGTTACCCGCGGATCAGCTGCCATCTTGTAAATCGGCGTATCTTTTTCCTCGTCGATCAGGTTGAGATCCTTGCCGGACACGAAATCCTTGGCGTAGTCCCGGTGCACCTGATCGTCCATATCCGTGCGCATGGTCCGGAATTTGTAGAAAGGAAACGGCTTTCCACCCTGACCGGCGCGAACCTGTCTGAAAAAGACAGGTCCCGGACCACCGAGCACTTTGACCAGCAGAGCGAGCAGCCCGAAGAACGGCGCGAGGATCACAAGGAATATAGCAGCGATCGTCGTATCGAATGTGCGCTTGGCAACGTACGAAAGGCCACGCATGCGGTTCTCACGAACCTGGAAGGTCGGCACGCCGTCGATCCGTTCGATCGAAGCATCGCTCGCAAACATCTGGAACTGATCCGAGATCATCTTGACGGGAACCTGTGCCTTCATGCATCGGGAGATGAGATCGATCAACTCCTCCTGGTGGAGCCGGGGTACGGCGACGAAGATCCGTTCGATACTTCCCTTCTCCACGATCCTGACCACATCGTCCACATTGCCGAGAACGGGGACATCGTCAATCCGGCTGTTCTGTTTTTCCGGATCGTCATCAAGAAATCCGACGATTTCAAAAACGTGATTCTTGGTGTGCCGGATGAGCTGTACGAATTGCTGGCCGGTCTCCCCCGCTCCGACGACCAGTATGCGGCAGCGGAAAGGATCGCGCTGAATCCGTTTCAGAAAAATAGCGCGGATAATTCCGAGGCGGACCACGCTCAACAGGATGATCGAAAACGACCACGCAAGAAGCAGAACGAGCCGCCGCTCGAGAAAGTACTCGAATTTGAACACGAAAGCCGCCGCCAGAACAATGAGGGCTCCCAGATTAACTGAGTTGAAGATGCCGACCATCTGATCAAAACCGGATAGATAAGTCTCTCTCTTGTAGAGGCCGTGGGCGCTGAAAATAGACACCCATAAGAGGCCGAGGAGAGTCAGTATCAGGAAATGAAAAGGCTGAAGCGGCACCCGACTGATAAACAGACCGGACAGGAGACGGATCCAGTATGCGGCAAGGAAACTGGTGATCACGCACAGAAAATCCGTTACCACAAGCAGAAGAACCCGCTTGCGTGCGCGCCGCGATCTCAGATCTGCCAGAATCTGTTTCACCTGAGCTCCGTTTTCGGTTCCCTTATGCTAGCTGCCGGTTGCCAGAGCTTCCGTCAGCGTTGTGACAACGTGATCGATCTGCTCCTCGGTCAGTTCTGGGAACATGGGGAGCGACATCTGCCGCTTCATCGCCCGCTCACTCACCGGATAGCTTCCCTGTTTCTCGTTCCTCGCTTCATAGGCTTTCTGAAGGTGTATCGGAACCGGGTAGTGAATCCCGCTGGCGATACCCTTCTCGGCAAGCTCGTCGCGAAGACGATCCCGCTCATCGTGGAAGACGGAGAAGAGATGATACACGTGGCGCCGGTCGGCGCTCTCCTGGGCCACTTCAATGGGGAGCGAAGCCAGCTTTTCCCGGTAAAGGGCCGCCGCCCTCCGCCGACTTTCGGTCCAGTGTTCAAGGTGGCCCAGTTTGACACGAAGGACGGCTGCCTGCAAGCCGTCGAGACGGTAGTTGTACCCCTCGACCGCGTGGGCGTATTTCTCGCTCCGACCGTGGTCGATCAGACTCTTGCCGAGAACGGCGATCTCCTCGTCGTCCGTTACGAATGCGCCGGCGTCCCCGTAGGCGCCGAGGTTCTTGCCCGGGTAGAAACTGAAGCAGGAAGCGCGGCAATATGAGCCGATCGGCTTCCCTTTGTAAGTGCTTGCGTGCGCCTGTGCCGCGTCCGCTATGACCTGAAGGCCGTGCTTCTCGGCAATGGCGAGAATGGGTTCGAGATCGGCCGGTTGCCCGTAAAGATGAACGGGCAGAAGCGCCTTTGTTCTGGAAGTGATCGCCCCCTCGAGCGCGTTCGGATCCATGTTGAATGTCTCCGGATCGATGTCGACGAGTTTGAATGTCGCGCCCGACTGGCTGATCGCTTCCGTCGATGCGATGAATGTGTTGGGCACCGTGATCACTTCGTCTCCGGGACCCACACCGCAAACCTGCAGAGCGATATGAAGGGCGGATGTTCCCGAGCTCGTCCCGACACAGTACTTGGCTCCTGAGAATTCGGCGAATGCCCTCTCGAAACCGGTTACCGTTTTGCCGCCGACGAAGGCGGTGTTCTCCACGACTTCCTGCATGGCCGCGTCGATCTCATCTTTGATGCTCAGGTACTGCGCTTTCAGATCGACGAATGGTACTCTCATAGTTGCTCCTTCACTGCATGCCGCCGGCGACCGCTCCAAGATAAACCTCGGAGACGCGCCCCCAGCACTCGTCTTCATATCTCCTGTACAGTTCATCGGCCCGCCGCCGTGATTCCTCTCCATTCTCTTGAATCCGGATCACCTCACGAGCGAGATCGTATTCGGATTCTGACGGAAAAGTGTTGAGAAGCGATTCCGGATAGTGATCGAGAATCGCCCGGATCGGCGAGACGATAAAGGGCTTCTTCATTGCCACGTATTCGAACAGTTTGTTGGGAAGCATGAGGTCGGTGAAGATATCCTTCTTATAGGGAATGAGGCCGATATGGGCCTCCGCGATCTTACCTGGTATCTCTTCCGGCGGGATATATCCGTGGAAGCGGACCGCGTCACCGAGATCGAGCCGGCGAACCATCTCTTCCAGTTGGGTCCGATGTTCGCCTTCGCCATAGATATCAAGACGTATCTTCTTTCGTGATCGGAGAAGGAAGTGAATGGCCCGGATCGCTGTATCTATTCCGTAGCGTTCGATGATCGTCCCATGGAAGATCAGGCGTAGCTCGTCCTCCGGTGAGGGCGGCTGCCCGTTCCGGCTCGGTTTGAACAGCTGTTTTTCGCATGAGTTCGGTACCACGGATATCTTCGCGGCCGGTACGCCGCGCCTTTCGATCGCTTCCCGAGCCGCCCCCCCGCTCACGAGAATATGATGGGCAAAGCGGGTGGCGATCTTCTCTACAAATGTCACCAGAGAGACCATGGGAGAGCGAAGTGATCGGCGGAAATGGGCCGCAAAGAATTCGGGGCTCGGCTCATGCATGTCGAGAACGATCCGGCACCCGGTCAGGCGGGGTACGATAGCCGCGAAGACGAGGAAGTCGGGGAGTGTGTTCACCTGGATAACGTCGAAGCGCGACTTCAAATGGAGGAAGGATATGCGAAAGAATGCCAGGACGAGAAAAGAGACATATTCGAGGATGTAACGCGTCATATTGCTTCGGACATGCCGGATCGGCATGCGGTGAACGTGCACTCCTTCAAAGTCTTCCTTCGATAACTGACCTCGATCCTTCAGGCAAATACATTCCACTGTGAAGCCGTTGTCCCTTAATGTCCGCGTCTGCCGACGGGGGCGGGGATCCTGGGGGAAATAGGAATGCGTGAGAAGGAGGAATCGCTTGTCGCTCGATCTGGGCGACTCCATCGGGCGGCGTCTTCTATGCATGGCCGGTCTCCCCTATCGCCACGGTCCCGACAGGCACGCCCGAGAAGGAATCCCTCTCCTTCCAGAAGTCCTGGATCTCGTAAGTCTGGAGATGCGGGTGGCGGCGGAGAAGGATCTCGATGCGGTAATTCCCCTCCGCGAGCCGCGGCGAGATCGGGACGATCAGAGTGTCGGCGACGGTTTCCCCTTCATTCCAGGCGAAAGGAGGGTAAGCCCCGCGCAATAGATTCCGGCCTGTCCTTGCCCGGTAACGTTTCCCATCGATCACTTCTCTCAGCTTCCGTCTCAACTTGCTGTCGTTAACGGCCTTGCCGTCCAGCGGATCAAGCCTGACATAGAGGCGGTATGGGTGAGGATCCTGCGAGTCATTCGCCTTGTTCCAGTAGCAGACTATCCGGAGATCTTCGTCTGGTGAGGCGTGATCATTCAGCACGGTGGCGGCGACCAGCCGAACCCCGTTCGGGAAAATGTGGCCGACCTCATTCGTTTCAGGTGGCAGCGTCTGAATCGATGCAGTCAGAATGCTCTCTCGAACCGTGCCAGGGTCACCTCTCTTTTCGAGGCGGAACAAATGACAACGATCCCGGCCGAATATCTCGGTGTATCGATCCGGTTCAGATCGGAACTTCTGAAGCGTCGCGTCATAAAGTGACGGGTCGACCGCTCCGTAGAACAATGTCCGGATCCGGGGGTAGCGGAAATTGAGGAGTACATAGTCCGCACGTCGCCTCTCCAGAATGGCGGCGGTCTTCGCTCCGTCAATGTAAGGGCTGAGAATGAGGGCGACGTCCTTCAAACGGGCCTGGGCATCGGGGTCGCTCGGGGCGGAATGCTGCGCACTCAAGCCGATGATCTTTTGCTTCGTAAGTGCCGGAATCATGTACGCGGTTATCGGGTCCGTCGCCACAGTCGCCATTGGCTCGAGAGATTCATCCATATAGTGAAAGAGATCCTTCCACAGGTCAGGCTTGATTACTTCCTGATGGAACGCCGGAGCGAGACTGAGTGACTTCCACATGCGCTGCCTGTCCCCGGCGAAGGCGGAGGCCGAGTAAAGTATGATCATAGTGGCAAGAGCGCCCAAAGAAGCTGTGCGGCACATCGTGCTGTACCCCGGTTTCGCGTGGCGTGCCAGTAGAGCGACCACTGCGCCGATTACCATGTAGTTCCCGCCGTACCAGACGATTCTGCCGATGAGATAACCGAACAGGGGGGCCAGGACAGGGACGAGCAGCGGATTCAGAACGATAAGGTAGGGGAGCAGTGTCGTTGAGAACGCGAATAGTGCGCCGTCTTCCTTTCCCGCTTTCTTCCAGAGCAGGAGAGAGAGTGGAATCGCGGCTATCCCGAGAAGACCGAATCGGTTCAGCGCCAGTTGGGGAGCGGAGAAGTAAAGCCCCTTCCCGACCCAGACTACGCCCTGCAAGTGAGTATGGATCGGGTCGATCGGTGGGTAGCTGGTCAGGAATCTCCAGATGCCGATCGGAATGGCACCCAGCAGGAAACCTGCGCCGACAGAGAGCGGACCTCCCAGCCTCCCTTCCCCTCTTCGGGCAATCGCGAAAGCGAGCAGATAGACTGATGTGAGCGCGGCACCGGCCACCACAGCAAACAGGTGCATGCCCATGACGGCAAAGCCGAATAGAAACGCGAGAAAGAAGAGTATTCCCCGCTCGTTACGATCACACTTCGAAGAGCGGATCAGCAGAAGGAATACGCACCAGACGGCCGGAGCGGTGAACAGGAATGGTATTCCGGAGCGTCCAAACCAGTCCGAGAGAATACCGCTGTCGTTTGTCAGAAGTCCTGCGAATAAAGTGGCGTTGGACGCCAGGCCCGTTCCGAAGGCGGCGCGCGCGAGAGCGAATAGGGAGAACGAGAAAAACACCGCGACCAGTGTGGGAAGAACTGACCAGACCATGGAAGCGTCCGCCCCTGCGAGGCGGCCACCCGCAGCGAGGACGGGTTGCAGAAATCCCTTGCGGATATCGTACGACTGGTCGCTCGGATCAGCATAGTAGGCCGTATCAGGGAAATTGACCCATGAATCATCAATAGCGCCGAGATAGGCGATGTGATCGAGCGAATCGGACAGAATATTGACCGATGCGCCACGCCCGGCGGTGAACGGCACGAGTACAAGAATCAGAAACAGGAGCCAGAGAGGCGCCGGTGGAGATTCTCGAGAACTCCTGAACCGGAAGAGGAAAACTGCCGCCGATAGTGCAAGAACCGGAATCGCCGCCCCACGAATGAGCTCGGGCCCTCCCCCAAGCAGGTGGTATGCGAAGAGGGGGATGATCCAGAACGCACACGATAGGGGAAACGCCATCGCGAGCAGGGAGACGCCGTCGCCACGAGAGAGGCGGGGTACGATTCTGAGAATCGCATAACCAGGGCAGAAGAGGATCGCGCCCAACAGAGCAAGGACCCGCCACTTATCAGGAGTGACGGCAGGGGCGAACGCCGCAGCAATACCGGTCGCCGCGATCGCGAGGGCGAACCGGGCGGTCCAACTTCCCCTAGCCCACATAGCTCACCAGTTTTCGTCGCGAGGGCTCGAAGAGGGGCCTACTCATGATCGGATGCTCCATTCCCTTCTTCGATCGCCTTCATTCGCGCCACACTTCGAGCTCGATCCCTCTCGTCTGCAATTTGAATGGCGATCCGGCTCGATGCGGTGAGCAGAGCGAGCATGGTCCACGTAAAATGCTGGGTCTGATCGTATCGCAGGAAGCAGATCTTGATTTCGTCCACTAGGAAAATCACGAGAGTGCTCGATAGAATCACCACGGTGAACGCAAACTCGGATCGCTCGACCGCAAACCTCTTGGCAGCGAGATAGCTCCTACGCAGGGCCATGATGAACGGCACCAGGAAGATCACCGCGCCGGGAACGCCGATGCAATATGCCGTAAAGAGGAAGAGGTTGTGAGGGAAACTCTGTCTTACGTTCCGCTCATCCACACCGGTAGGGTACCAGGGGCCGTGCCCGATCCAGGGGGATTCCTTGACCAGTTCCCATGACTCCGCCCAGACACGGGCCCTTGTGTCCGGCATGCCGCCGACGATTTTGGTCTTGCCCAGTCGAGCGAAGAGGGATGCGGAGTCCGTGAATTGACTCAGAAGAATAGAAGAGATATAAAATGCCACAGCCGCAATGATAATGACAGGAAGGAATTTTTGAAAATTCAGGATACGACGGGAGATCCAAGTCAGATAAATCATGCCGACGATCAGGCTGAGAAACGCTCCACGCGTCGCTGTACCGATCAGGAGCATGATCGCGCCGGCCATGAGGGGGAACCAGATGATCTGGCGGAGAAAGATTTTTTCGCTCACGATCCGAACAAGCAGAATGGGGATGAAAATGGCAAGGTATTCCGCGAACATCTCATAGTCCCCGAAGACCGACCCCAGTCTTACGCCCTCCATCCCCGTGCCCCCCTTGATGTGCAGGAATCCGAGATGCTTCGCGTATCCCGGGGCCCAGAGTTCGATCATGGCAACAAACGCGACTACTGCAAATGATGCGATCAGTGCGTTCAGAACGAACTGAATGTCTTTTTTTGTCCGGATGAGATTCAAGACAAGATAGAAAATGAGTAGAGACGATATCAATGTTCGGAATGAGGCGATCGCGTATCTCTCATGTTCCGGCAATACTTTTACGAATGAAAGTATATAAAGCAGAACGATGATGATGAGGGGCCACTCGAGACCGCTCAGGACTGGCCGGCGTTCGTAGCCGAGAGCCATTTTTACAAGCCAGAACGAAAAAATAATGTAGGCGAAAATAACCGTGGTACTTCCGATGGTCGTGTTCTGCGGGAAAGGGATGACAAACAGGAGAAATGCGATCGCGTATCGGTTGGGAAGAATGAAAGCGGCCACGAGAACGCTGAGACCCATGATCGCCTTGATCACCCGGGGCTTCGGCGCGATGATCTGGCCGGCCAGCACGTAGCCGACGATCGCGGCAACGAGGAGCGCGGCCACAGCGGCGATCAGCTCGGGTCTGATCCCATAGAACAGCCCCGTTATTCCACTCTTTGCCCTTCTCACGATCGGATCTCCAGCGTATCGATGACCGTCCAACCCGATCGAATCGCCCCCCGTCTCAAGCCCGAGATGCGGCTGACAGGGAAGAAGCGCGCGGGGTCGAGGGTCACCTCTATTAAGTATCGACCCGGTTTGACACGAGCGGGAACCCGTATGGAGTGTCGGTCAACGACCCGGTCATTCGCCCTCCAGATCACATAGGGATACTCGAGACCGCCGAGAACCGAGATGGACCATGGTCTGCCGGCTTGTCCGCTCCCATCCGCCGGGCGAGCCCGGACGAACAGGCTCATCGGCAGCGGCCCGGCGTCCTGTTCCGGAAGAGACCACCACGTGACGAGCTCCATTAGCTCTCCCGCGCGAAGGACCTCCACTCCGACCCTTCCGGCAACGAGAAGCGTCCCTCCCTCCATTTCCCGGTCCAGAATAGGCCCGAGCGGCTCGAAGAGCGGATCGCGACTCAAGTCATGGGCCGGCTCCGGGCGGGAAAGTGACTCGTCCCTTACACGGTAGACCCGTAATCCTTCGGGTGAAGCGATCGGCTCTAACAGTAGCGGGAGTCGGTCCATGCGGGTGGCGGCCGAATCAAAGAGCTCGGGAAGGACGTAGGCGTTGAAGGAACGGAATCCACAGGGAAACAGCATGTTAACCACCACAAAGTCGGCACCGAGTTCTTCGAGAATTTCTCCCATTTCGAGTTCAGAACATCGATCACGAAAGAGGCGCTGCGTATCGGCGACTCGACTCGCTCCATCCGGGTCGTTCGGCGATGAATGTTGATCGACCACAGCTGCCGGATGAAGGAGCGTACGGCCGAAGAGAGCGTACCCGGTCACGGGATCGGTCACTACGGTTGAACCGACCGGGAGGCTTTCGCCAAGAAGGTCCACCGCCCGTTCGATCACTTGCTGATCCTCAACAGTTCCCATGGGCAGTCTGTTTCCGCGAGAAGCCTCGGCCACTGATGATCCGATCGAAAAGAGAGCGGCGAGCGCCGCCAGAGCCGCGGGGGCGACCGTCCTCAATCGCCGGCCTGACTGAAACGGTCCGGCCATTACGGCCAGTAGTACGAACGGGCCGAGTGAGAAGCTGGGCACTCGCCTCATCAGATATCCGAGCTTTCTCTCCAATAAAGGAAACAGCAGTGGATTCAGAACAACAAGAACTGTGGCAATCGACGTGGCGAGAAGAAACAGCTCGCCGGCGGAAAAAGGGCGATCCGCAGGCTTCAAGAATGGAAGGAGAAGAAAAGCGACGCCTCCGGCGAGTCCAAAGGTTCCTGCCAGAGTCCGGTGATCGAGAATAGACAGACCGAATGGGAGCAGTAGCATACCCTGCCTGTGGAGATGGAGGGGATTGGCGGGGTCGTATGAGGCGATCATGCGAAAGAGAAAGAGGGGGGCCGCGCCGATCAGGAAGAGTGCAAGAAGTTTTCTCAGGTGATGGGAGTTAGGCCGCAACCCGGGAGCGAAAAGCATTCCGATGAACAGCGTGACGAGCGCTCCCCCCGCAAGTGTCCCATAGAAGATGTGGATCCCCCCTGCGGCCAGCCCGAGAAGAACAGGGACCGCAGCCCGGCCGGTTTCCCCTCGGGTCGCTGTCCGAACCCCGAGGGCGGCTACGAGCAGAAATAGGCTGTATCCTGCTATCCCGGGGTATGCGGCCGAACGGAACCACTCTCCCCCCGGACCGCCGCGGAAGAGGAGCGCGAAAAGCATGAAACCGATCCAGGCGGTTCCGGGGCGGGGGAAGATCGATCGGGCGAGCGCGTGAATGGCGGAGAGGAGTACGAGGAGCTGGGCCGCACCGAGAGAGGACCAGCCGTCAAGCGGATCAACGCCGGATAGCCGCGTGGCCGCTGCGAAAAGCGAATGGGCCGTCCCCTTTCTGGGGTCGAGTTCGTCCATTCTATCGGCGTGGAACGCTTCTCGCGGATAGGCCTGATTCCGCTCTTGCATCCAACGCACTGTGCCGATGTGATCGTAGACGTCGGTCCAGAAACCGTTTCGCGGTGATTGGACGGACAGAAGAACGATCCAGCAGAGAGCGATCAGGACAAGATCCTTCCATTCGGAGAGAGCACCTCCCGATCGTGCGGGCAGAAGAAATGTCCCTGCCGAGACGAGTATGGCCGCTACAAGAAAAGAGCCGAGCGATAGCCCGGTTAAATGACAAATGACGGCCAGGGCGGCCAGCCACCCATGAGCCAGACCGAACCCGAGTGCGATTCGAAATGTCACGCCCAGCGAAGGGGCAATCATGGTCGCTGCCCTATAGCCCGGCAGCAGGAGAAGAAAAGCGAGTGCACCGCCGGTTCGGACCTCCCCACTGACCGGCAGGCCGGCATGATGGGAAAGTGCAATTCCGGCCGCCAGGAGCCAGGCGGCTAGGAACGGGAGATGACTGCGCATGATCGTCGCCTAACGAAAGAACCTCTTCTTTACCAGGAAGAGAAGATTGCGAATCCCGTCTTCCCACATATTCAGCTTCACCTCGCCGATCCTCTCGTGATAATCGATATGGAATTCTTCAAACTTCACGTCGGGTGAGATGATCGCCTCGATTTTCAGCTCTTCCGAGAACGGCATCCCGTCGGAAGTCATCTTGAAATCTTTGTAAATCGATGACTTGAACGCCCACATGCCGGACTGGGAATCTTTGATATTTCGGAAGTAAAGCAATAGCATGACAATCGTGAGGGCTGTGTTACCTACTTGGTTCATGAAGTGCATCGATTTGCTCTGCTTGAGAGGGAAACGGCGGCCCGAAACGAAGTCCAGGTCGTTGTCCATGAGATGGTCCAGAAGCCTCCGGATCTCATCGAGTGGATAACTTCCATCGCCGTCGAGCGTGACCACGAAGTCGGTCTCGGCCGCGGGAATCCCCGTCTTATACGCTCGGCCGTAGCCCTTTCTCTTTTCGAATATCACGCGGGCACCCAGGCCTTTGGCGACTTCGCTCGTCCGGTCTGTCGAGTTGTTATCAACGACGATGATCTCGTCGACGAATTCAGGCATCTTCTCGATTACGAAGCGGATCCCCTCCTCTTCGTTGTAGCAGGGGATTACCGCTGTTACGGTCTTACCTCGGTACATGGTCCTTCTCCCGAGTCATAGGTTGATTGATTGAACGAAAAATTATTCCTTGCTGAACCATTTAATTATCTTCTCCGCCCCCGGCAAATCGGCCTGCCGGATCCAGATTAATTCCTCGGGGCCGAGTATGCGGACGACCCGGAGGGCAAAGACTGTGGTGATCACCGATAGAACAGCGATAACTAATAGCGCGATTGGTACTGCCAGGACGCTTCTCAGCGGATAGAAAAGCAATATAGGAGCCGCTGCCAGATAGCATTTGCCGATGAATGCCCAGGGCGGTCGAATCGAGCCATGAATCCGGCGCACCACCCAGGCCCGCAGGAACGGTGAGATCCCGACGGCGAGCGCCACGGGAGGCACCGCCCCCGCCAGCCCGTAACGAGGAATCAGAATCAGATCGAGGCCGATATTCACGAGGGCGAACAGGCCGGCGAGAACCAGGTTGATCCATGTCTTCTCGAGGAGATAGATCGCCATTGAATAGGGTGTTCCGTAAAAAGAGACATGAAAGACAAGAAAGAAAATCCTGGCGTAGTTCCCCGAGATAGCTCGATCCGCTCCGTAGAGTGTTTCGATGAGCAGGTCGCCGTAGAGTGCTCCAAAAAGAGTGATCGGAGTTACCAGGAAGAACAGTATGCGGAAATAGTGGCCGATCATTTCGCCCAGCATTTCCTTCTTTCTTGTGTAGACCTCGACAAACGCCGCGAGAACGAGAGGCCAGATCGTTTCGGGGATGAATTCGACGAGGAGCTGGGGCAACCGATAGGCGATATCGAAAATGCCAGCCTGCTCCGGACCGTGGAAGTGACCGAGCAAAAGCGTCTCCGATTGGCGCCACGTGATCAGATTGAACACTTCCACAACGGCGAGCGGCAGGCCGTAGGAGAGAATCCGTTTCCCCTCTCGGGGTGATTTCCCTCCCTTGAGCACACGGAGCATGGACGGACCGAAGAGGACCGCCGCGGCAAGATACGGAAGAGATGCCGCTCCAAGAACGCCGATCACGCCGTAACCCGATCGAAGGGCCAGCCAGGAGAGAATCAGAATGAGAATGCTGAGAGGGATCTGGAGTGCGGCGAGCCGTTTGGTGCGAAACGTCGAAGTCAACGAACTTTGGAGCACAGTGAAGAGCATGTTGCCGGATAAAAACGCGACGGCTGCGAGGAGAGGGGTCCCGATCGGGCTCCCATAGAGTGCATCGATCCGGCTCCTGAGCATGAAGATCAGAATCAGAAAAAGAATCCAACCGAAGAGCTGTATCAGAGTGGCGAATCGGACCAGTGATCGGGAACCTGATCCAAGAGTTTCCCGTTCCGGCAGAAACCGGATGACGGCATTCGCCATCCCGAGTCCGGCAAAGGCCGCCACAAACGCCGCCGCCGTCCTTACGATCGCCAACACTCCATAGTCGTGAGGGGATAGAAGCCGTACGACGATCATGGTTGTCGCGAGCGAGAACGCGAACCGGAGTGCCTTCGCGGCCAGGCTCCACGGAACGGCCCGTGAGGCCCTGGCGGTGGTTGTCACGAAATCGCCCCATGCTTCTCTCCCTGATAGGCCCAGCCGGCCTCCCCCTCGAGGAAGGCTGCCATATCGACGATGCCACGGACTTCGGGGGCTACTTCCCGGCTCGCGAGGAGCATACCGCTCGACCCTTTGTCGTCCGGGTGGTAGCCGTGCATGGCGAGCGGAGCTTTCTCGCCCATGAAAGATGGCGCAATCACAGTCCCTGCATCGGCCAGATAGATAGCGTTGCCGTAATCACCGTTCGGGTACCAGACGTGCTGCTTGCGTAGATCGTCTTCGTTCAGTAGACGGCCGCCGTCAATCGTGACCAGCTCGGTGAGGATCGCCTTCTCCGCCTGTTTGTCGAAGAACCAGAACCGTGCGAATGTTGAATCATAAAACGGCAGGTAGTCCTCTCCTTCACGGAACGGCAGAGCGCGGATACGGCCCATTACATCGATCACCCGTTGCGTGTCCACCATCCCATGGTCAGAAAAAACGTATAGCACCACTTCGTCGTAGCTACGACGAGCCGCGCGCACGGCCTCGCGGATTCCCTCTTCGTTCCGCCGCATGGTATCAGCCGTCTCGTCTGACTGCGTCCCTGTTCCGTGCATCACGCCGTCAAGAACGGGCGCATAAAGAAAAAGAAACGAGTGGTCGCCCTGTTTAACCGTATCAACGAGACTGCGGAAGTTCTCCTCTTCCGGAGTCGACCATGTCCAGATACGATGGGGAATCCTCTTCGATTCAAGACGATCGAACAGGTTCTCGACGCCGTCGATCGCGTGAGTCCCGTAGATTGATCTTCTCCCTGGAAGATCGAATTGAGGGAGATGGCGGAGCGGAATTCCATAGAGGTGGTAGTACTCCGTGAGGGGACATTGAACCGCGAATGAATCTTCGAAGACTCTTCGTACCCGTCGTCCGAGAACAGGTACCTTTTCGAAGGGGGCGAGATAGCGGGCGAAACCGAAAGGGCTGCTTTCGGGGGCGCGCCGGTAGAGAAACCAACGCCCATGTTCGTCCGGCCACCGGCCCGTAAGAAGTGTGGGGATGGCTGCCGAACTGAAGCCGAGAACAGTGCGAAGCGGACGCCTGTCGGCCAACTCCGGCAGAAACTCATGTTCCTGCAGAAGATCATGGCCGAACGCGTCAATCAGCACGGCGAGTGTCAGTCGTTTCACAATTGCTCCAGGGCAAGTGCGGGTCTTGTCCCACCCATCACTTCCCGGTTCCAGAATGCACAAACATCGTTCCGAAGCGCGATCCACGACGTCGCATAGTCAGATCCGCCTACCCCCCTTGACGCCGGCGTGAGCGCATGCGCTTCTGCAAGACGTTTACGGTCCTCGGCGGTCGGCTCGTCCCCTGTCAGAGGGGTCCAGCAGAGAAGCAGCAGTACGGCCGCCATCGAGTTCGCGATGATCGGGGTCGCGGGAAATCCTCGCAGCGCTTGCCTCGCCGCTGATCGCCAACTGCCTTCGCGATTCTCCGCTACATACTCGAGCCATCGCCGGACCCGGCGGCGGAGTGTCTCTCCACGGGGCTCGCGGCAGTCCGTAAAGAACAGCGCTGATTCCCACTCCCAGAATGCGCCGACATACAGGCTCTTCTTTTGCATGGCCTGCCGGAAGTGCTCGGGACCGTTACCTGGGAGGCTGCCCGGTTCAGACGCAGACTTCGAATCACTCCAGAACGAAAAGTCGTCCAGAAAACCGACGGCCCTGCTTTCCAACCCCTCCTGCTCGACAAGCAGGCGAACTCTTTCTTTCCGCTCGGCAAGTATGGGGTGGTACCGGCCGGCCACGACCAGGGCGCTCGTCCCGAGATCGCGAATCGTCTTTCCCGTTCTGTACCAGCTGGCCCGCGCCTCCTGCTCTCCTTCAGGCCTGAGCCTGAGTTCGGAAATCTCCTCGGCGGCCCGGTTCAGCAACAGGACGAAACCGTCCCACGCCGGGATTGCCTCAAAGGGACAATTCTCTCGTCCGGCCAGAACGGAGGGATCGCCGTGCAGTACTCTGCCGTGGTGCAACAGATTGCAGTTCATGATCGTCGGTTCCAGCTGATCGAGGACCGGCTTCGACGTAAACCCGATGTCGATCACTATGTCATCCGCATCCGCCGCCTGGCGGACGCGTTCAATGATCGATGCTCGATCGGTCTGCAACTTCTCTACACGGTCATCTTCTACGACAACGTATAGATCAATGTCACTTCCCGGTTCAGTTCGTCCCTCTCCCAGAAAGAAAGAACGGCCTTCCCCCAAAGCGAGACTGCCGCTCAAAATGAGGGTCGCTGTTCCCTCACCACCCGTCTCGTGTAACAATGCCGGCATGAGGCGGTTCAGAACGGACCGGTAATACGCGTCCGTTGTCTCATCCGCCGAAGTTCTGAATGTGATCGGATCGGTCAGCGCACCCATTCCTGCTCGGGTTATTCAGCCCACCCGGCTCTCAATAAGGGCTGCTACAACTGCCGGTAGAGAAACTCGGGAATGACGAATCGGCGGTGATTCATGACCACACCAAGGATGTTAGCCCCAGCCCCGCTCAGAGAGTCCTTCGCCCGCCCGACAATTTCGCGCTTGGTTCTCTCAGACTCAACCACGAACACGACGCCGTCGGCCGTAGCGGCGAGATGGAGTGCTTCGGCATAAGGGAGAATCGGCGGGGCATCGATCAAGATTGTTCCGTATTGCTCCTTTACCGAATCCAGAAATCGGGTGATCCGCCCCGAGGTCAGCAGCGAAGTGGGCGAACTCGATATGTTTCCAGCGGGAAGGAGAGAGAGAGTTCGATCGATAATCGTGTGGATGGCCCTGTTCGGGTCGGTTCCGTCGCGGATGACGTCCGCCAATCCATAGTCGTTACTGACGCCGAACACATCATGAAGAGAGGGTGTCCGAAGATTGGCGTCGACAATCAGCGCCCCCTTGTCGATGCTCCGAGCCATTGTAGTCGCATATTCCGCGAGGACAGTCGTGGTCCCCTCCCCCTCCACTGATGAGGCGAAGAGAATGGTGCGGCCGCCGACTCCCTTCAGAGCCTTGTCGATTGCACTATGGAGTGTCTCGTAATAATTCCAGACCTCTCGTAATTCCGCCGGAATCGTGACCGTTTCCGTTTCGCCGCTTTCAGGCGTGGGCTCTCCAGGTTGATCCTCTCCCCTTTCTTTCGCCCGATTCAACGCCTCGTAGATCTTGCTCATAAAGACACCTCAGCTGGTCAGCGCTTTCTTGCGATGGGGAATGGACGCAAGCACGGAAAGTCCGATATAGCGCTCCACATCCTCTCTGCTCTTCAGAGAGTGATCCATCGTCTCCACGAAGAAGGCGAGGCTGATTCCGAGCAGCAAGCTGAACGCCGGCACAAGCGCCAGGCGAATCGGATCGCGCGGATCTGTGGCGTCAGGCATTCCCGCCTCAGAAAGGAGCGAGAGCGTGAAGTCTCTGGAAGCGACCTCGGAAACCTGAATGCGTACCTGATTATCGAGAAGTTCGGAGTAGGCGTCGCTCGCCAGCTCGATGGAGCGATCGAGATTCATGATTGCTCTCTCGATTCCCGGCATGGTGCGCAGCTCCAGATTCCGTTCCGCCAGGCGGTCTCGGAGAGAGTTCAACTCGGCTCGCTTCACTTCCAAGTTTCTCTCTTTCACCCGGATCAACTGTTCAGCCTCACTATGCATTTCGCTCTCGACGAACACAATCCTCTCATCGATGGCGATGGCCAGGGGATGTTGCTCCGTGTAAAGGGTGAGAAGCTCATCCCGATCCCGGCGGAGATTGACCAGTGCGTCTTTATGTCTGTACAGAACGTGGAGGGCACCGATGTTGTCCTCGAATCGACGTGTGTCGAATGGAACATCCACGCCATCCTGAAAAAACAGTTTCCGGGCTTGAATGACCTCAGCCTCGAGACCGGCGAATTCCTGGCCCTCCCTGACCATCGTCTCTCGAATTACGCGAATCTGGTGGAGGAGTTGATCCTGTTGTGTGCTCAGACGGCCCACCCCTCCTTCTTCCTTGATCTGCTGCCGACGGAGCGTCAGATCCTTGAGATTCGCTTCTGCCTCGATAACACGTTCGGCAAAGAAGGACGTAGCATCCGGGAGGGCAAACAGTTTTTTATGATAGTCGATGTAGGCTTGGGCAAGTGCGTTTGCCACTGGCGGCGCTTCGGATTCGATCAGCGACGTGTACTGGAGCCCCACCACGTTTGACTCTCCCAGAAGCTTGGACCGCACTCCCTTTGTCTCAATCTCGATCGGTTCCGTCCCGTTTTCTTCAGCCTCTTCCACGAGCATCGCCTGTGCCGCCCGAATCACAGGCCGGCTTTCCGCGATCTGAAGTTCGGTCGCTACGGTTTCGTCCCAGGTGAGAAGAGAGACGTTCCGGTCGAGTGCGCTCTTCCGTTGCCCACGATTGATCAACACCTGGGCGGTCGCACTGTATTCGGTCGGGATGCTGCTCGCTTTCAGAATGACAAACAGCGACGTAGACAGGAACAAGATCAGAATGATCCACTTCCGGCGGAAGAGCACCTTGAAGATGTCTCTCCCGGTGAGCTGCGCCGTATCCCGCGACAAAGCATCATTGAAAGAAGCCTGATTCTCCATGTGATCAGCGACCATACGTTTCAGTCCTCAGTTCCGGCTATTCCAATCCGAGATAAGGAAAATCTTCCATGCCGTGTCGATCGGCGGGAGAATGATATCGAAGAGTCTTCCCGTAAAGTCGGCCGCAGAGGCGATCTTCCCCTTGGGCACGTAGATGATGTCCTGGTTCCTGATGTGGAAGTCGCCGGATACTTCACCCTTCGCCATCATCTCCTTCAGGTTCACCTTGAAGGAAAACGGTGTGTTGTCAGCCGCTTTGCGAACGATCATGATCTCCTGAGTGCGCGCATCAGGCGTCCATCCACCAGCTGTACTGATTGCCTGGATCAGCGTGAAGGGGCCGAGCAACGGATACATCCCGGGTTTTCTCACCTCTCCCAGGACATAAATCCTTCGGGATTCGAACTCCCGGAGAACGACGTTGATCGAGGGTGTTCGAAGATAGACGGAGTAAAGCTCCTCGAGAGTCGAAGCGAGTTCCGCAGGCGCCAACCCGGCGACGGGAAGCTCCCCGATCAGGTCAAACGCGATCTTGCCGTCCGGGCGGACCTTGAACACACTGTTCATTTCGATTTGCGGCGTGAACCGGAGCCCGATTTCATCTCCGTGAGAAATCGAGTATACGTCAGGGGTTGCGAAGGGGTCGATTTCGACGTCCCCTTCCACGTACTTCTTGAGGTGAGCCTCTCGAAGCTCGTCGAATTGACGGAGACGTTCCTCCTCTTCCTGACGGCGGAGTTCCTGGAGTTCATCGTCGGTCAAAACATCCTGTGGCGCGTCGGGGGGAGGAATCCGGGCAAAGTCACCCTCGAACCCCGGTCGAGACCCACACCCGAATAACCCGGCCGCAAGAAGGATGGCCAGTGTGACGACTGTGCATCTCCGGATCAAACGGCATTCCTCCGAGTCAGGACCGTGTAAAAGGTCCGATACAAAATTGCGAGATCAGCCCGGAAAGAACGGTTCCGGATGTACTCCAGATCAGACTCGATCCACTCATCGAACTTTGTGGACGAGCGGTTTTCCGCCTGCCATCGGCACGTGATACCTGGCTTGACCGACAGCCTTTCCTGCTGAGCCTCACTGTAGGCTTTGACCTCTTCCGGAAGGTGAGGCCTAGGCCCTACGAGGCTGAGGTCACCGCGAAGTACATTCCAGAATTGCGGCAACTCATCCAAGCTCGTAGCGCGAAGAAATCGTCCGACCCGGGTGATTCTGGGATCACGCCGGATCTTGAAGAGCGGCTCTTCCGCTTCATTCTGATTTCTCAACGTCTTACGGAGCATCTCCGCATTCCGAATCATCGACCGAAACTTATAAAAGTTGAACAATTTTCCATTTTTTCCCACACGGATCTGCCGGAAAAACGCCCCCCCTCTGGAGTCGACCAGGATTGCCACGGAGATCATCCCGAACAGGGGGATGAACAGGATCAGGAGCACTCCGGAAATCATGACGTCCAGCCCCCGCTTCCCGACCGGGTAGATCCGGCCCTCTTTTCCATTCCTGATCACCGCGGCCTCCGCCGACGCCTCCTGCCGGGCGCAAAAAAACCGGGCCGCGCCGTGCGCGATCCCGGATGAACCACTGGATACCTGTCGCCCATTGGCCGCGCTAAAGAGAATCGACGAGTGCGGTAGCCCTGTATATAATGGGCAGCGCACCTATGTGAGCCCGTATCGTCCCCCGTTATCACGGAGATCGAACGATTTGTCGAGCACTCTTTAGCAAAGAATTCTCAGGCATACTCCTGAACAAGGTTTTGCGGGGGAAGAACTCCGGTCGGGGAATTGCCCCGAATCCGGAATGGATCTTAGCAGATAACTCTGGTTTCGTCAACGGTTTCCGCGAATTTTCGGCTGCCCGCTATCGACTGGATCGTACTTAGAACCGGGGGCTAGACAGGGCGCCTGTCGCCGCCTACAATTCTCTCCTGAGTGACCTACGGTTCGGTCGGACGGGGCCGATCCTTTTAATGTCTCGATCGTCCGGAAAGCAGCGCCGCTATCCGGGATCAGGAGTACCCATGAAGAGCCAGCGAGTCGAATTGACACAGATCAAGGAACACGTGGTCGTGGGTGGCGGAGTTGTACCAGGCAGCATCGAAGGGGTGGTCGTCCGGGAATTAAACGTCATTCCTGATGATCGCGGGCATTTCGCAGAAGTGTTTCGCAAAGATGACCCGATTGCTGCCGGATTCGAATTTCAGCAGACTTCACTTACGCGAACAAGGGCCGGTGTGATCAAGGCCTTTCACTACCATCTGGAGCAGGATGACATATTTCTGCCGCTTCTGGGGACGGTCAGGGTCGCGCTTGTCGATCTTCGTTCGGACTCGGCTACATTCGGAGTTGCGAATTCCGTATTCGCCGGTGAGCTTTATCAGAGGGCGATTCGGATCCCGGCAGGCGTGGCGCACGGGTATGAAGTGCTTCCCGGCGACGATCTGACTATGATCTATTACACGGATCGAACCTATAACCCGGACGACGAATTTCGTCTCCCCTTCGATGACCCCCGGATCGGCTTTAAGTGGTGGGGAATTGAAAATCGTTAAGGGATCGGAGACGCCCCCGATGCTTCCCAAATTCAAAGATCGACTCGCACAAGGTCCCATCCTCTTCGACGGCGGAACAGGCACCACGCTGTATGAGCGGGGGATATTCATCAATCGGTCCTTCGATCAGGTCAACCTGACAGATCCCCATCTCGTTCAGTCCGTTCATTCCGAGTTTCTTCGCGCCGGGGCTGAGGTAATTGAAACAAATACTTTCGGCGCCAATCCGGAAAAGCTTTCCAAACACGGCCTGTCTGATGAATGTGTCACCATCAATCTCGCGGGGGCGAAGATTGCGCGGAACGCGGCCGGCGACGAAGCCTGGGTTGCCGGATCGATCGGGCCGCTGGGGGTGCAGGTGGAACCTCTCGGCCCGCTGTCGCTCGATGAAACACGTGAGCGATTCCTCGTTCAGGCGAAAGCCCTCGCCGAGGGAGGAGTCGATCTGTTTCTCTGTGAAACATTTACCTATCACTCCGAACTTGCCGAGGCGGTCCGGGCGTGCCGTGAAGCGAACCCCGATCTGCCGGTCGTCGCCTGTCTCACTATCGCGGATGATGCCGGGTCACTCACAGGCGCCCCTCCTGAACAGGTTCTCTATGATCTTATCGGTGTGGATGCCGACGTGATCGGCGTGAACTGTACGGTGGGACCGCACGTCATGCTTGCCTGGTTGGAGCAGGTCCGCGATGAGACAGGCATGCCGCTTGCGATTCTTCCGAATGCAGGTAAGCCACGGGATATTGATGGGAGAAATATCTATCTCTCAACTCCTGAATATATGGCGAACTTTACTAAAAGATTCCTTCGCGGCGGTGCATCGATCGTAGGCGGATGTTGCGGGGTCTCACCAGTCCATCTGAAAGCGATGGCAAGGACATTCCGCGCGGAATCGGCGATGAGCATTACGGCGCGGGTTCCGATCAAGAAGATCGAGTTACCCCCGGAAGTGGAGCCGATCCCGCTGAGCGGAAAGAGTCGCTTCGGCAGAAGACTTGCTGCGGGACGTTTCGTCTCTCTCGTCGAACTGGTCGCTCCGCGAGGAATCGATGTCACGAAAGAACTGGATGCGGCTCGCCGGCTCCACGTGCTTGGTGTGGACGGCATCAATATACCTGACGGTCCCCGGGCGATGGCCCGTATGAGCGCGCTTGCTCTTGCAATCCTGATTCAGCGGGAAGTCGGCATCGAAGCCGTGCTTCACTACGCCTGTCGGGACAGGAATGTCATCGGCATGCAGAGCGATTTTCTGGGGGCATGGGCGCTCGGTATCAGGAACATACTTGCCGTCACCGGTGATCCGCCGAAGCTCGGCAACTACCCGGACGCCACGGCGGTTTTCGACGTTGACTCGATCGGACTTACTAACATTCTGAACCGGCTGAATCACGGCCTCGACATTGCGGCTAATCCGGTGGGCGCTCCCTCCGCTTTTTGTATCGGAGTGGGAGCCAATCCGGGCTCACCGGATATCGAAAAAGAACTCAAACGGCTCTATTGGAAGATCGATGCCGGTGCGGAATTCGTGATTACCCAGCCGGTTTTTGATGTGGCCGTGCTGGAGCGCTTCGTGAAGCGGGTTGAGGAATTCCAGGTTCCCGTTCTGGCCGGCCTCTGGCCACTGCAGTCACTCAGGAACGCCGAGTTCATGAACAATGAAGTGCCCGGTTGCCATGTCCCCTCGCCTGTCATCGAGCGTCTTCGGAAGTGTGAATCAAAGAAAGACGCCCGCCGGGAAGGGATCCTCCTCGCCCAGGAAACATTCGGGGAAATCAAGGCGATGATCCAGGGGATTCAGATTGCGGCGCCCTTCGGAAGAGTTGAGGCGGCCGAACGAATCCTCGAGGAAATCGTATGAGCGCAGATGACCGGGGGCTCGATCGGGAGCGACGGATCGCTGCTCTCCTCGAGGCGTGTGAGTCGCGCATTCTCGTTCTGGATGGAGCGACCGGCACCGGGCTTCAGGCTGCGGGCCTCTCCCCCGACGATTTTGGGAGTCCCGACCTCGAAGGTTGCAACGAGATTCTCGTAGAGAGCAAACCTGAAGTAGTTCGCGGACTTCACGAAGCCTATCTCGCCGCAGGCGCCGATATCATCGAGACAAACACGTTCGGAGGCGCATCGATCGTACTGGCTGAGTATGGTCTTGCCGCGCGTGCGACCGAATTGAATGAGATGGCCGCCCGGATCGCGCGCGAAGCTTGCGCGGCGTTCGATCAGCCGGGACGGCTCCGCTTCGTCGCCGGCTCCATGGGGCCGACGACAAAGGCGATCTCGGTAACGGGCGGTGCCACTTTCGATGAAATGCGCGAGACTTACCGTGGCCAGGCAGCCGGTCTAATCAAGGGTGGCGCCGATTACCTCCTTCTCGAAACCGGTCAGGATACGCGGAATCTGAAAGCGGGACTGCTGGGGATCGAAGAGGCTTTTGGCGAAACCGGCATCGAGCTTCCGATTGCCGTATCGGTAACGATCGAAACCATGGGCACCATGCTAGCCGGCCAGGATGCCGAAGCGCTCGCTGTCTCTCTTCTTCATCGCGATCTTTTTTACCTTGGCGTCAATTGCGGGAGCGGTCCTGAGCTCATGACCGATCACGTCCGCACGATCTCCGAGATCGCCAGGACGCGAGTGGGCTGTGTCCCCAATGCGGGGCTCCCGAATGAAGAGGGGGAGTACACACAGGCGCCGGATCAGTTCGCCGGAATCATGGGACGGTTCCTGGATGAGGGGTGGCTGAATCTAATCGGAGGATGTTGCGGCACGACGCCGGATCATGTGAGGGCGCTTGCCGCCCTCGCTCGGGGCCGAATTCCGCGGCCGATTCCGGTTCACCATCGGGCGATGATCTCCGGTATCGAGGCGGTTGAGCTGACCGATGAAAACAGGCCTCTTCTGGTCGGCGAACGAACGAACGTACTCGGTAGTCGTAAGTTCAAGCGACTGATCGAGGAGGGAGAGTTCGAACAAGCGGCGGAGATCGGGCGTGCTCAGGTGAAAGGGGGCGCTCAGGTGATCGATGTCTGCATGCAGAACCCCGACAGGGACGAACTCTCTGACATGACTCTGTTCCTCGATAAACTCGTCCGCATGGTGCGTGTGCCGCTCATGATCGACAGCACGGACGCGGACATCATGGAAGAAGCGCTCCGGCTCTGCCAGGGGAAGGCGATACTCAATTCCATCAATCTCGAAGATGGGCTGGCGCGTTTCGAACGTGTGGTCCCTCTGGCGCTGAAGTGGGGTGCCTCGATCGTTGTCGGCCTGATCGACGAGGACCCTGAACAGGGGATGGCTCTGACGGTGGACCGGAAACTGGAAATCGCACGGCGTTCCCACCGCATTCTGACTGAGGAATTCGATTTTCCGACCGAAGATATTTTATGGGATGCACTTGTGTTTCCCTGCGGCACGGGAGACCGGAACTATATCGGCTCCGCCGGACTGACGATCGAAGGTGTGCGCCGACTTCAAGGAGAGTTCCCCGACACGAAGACCATACTCGGCATTTCCAATGTGAGTTTCGGATTGCCTATAGCGGGCCGGGAAATACTGAATGCCGTCTTTCTGCATCATGCAACTCGCGCCGGCCTTGACGCGGCGATTGTCAATACCGAGCGGCTCGCCCGGTATGCCGAAATCGATGAGCCCGACCGTCTCCTCGCTGAGAAGTTGCTCTTTTTAACCCCCGGGGATCGGACGGCGAGCGACAAGGCGATCCAGGAATTCAACGAGCGGTTTCGCGATCGCAAAGCGAAGCGCAACAAACCCCGGGCCGATCTGCCGTTGGATGAGCGAATTGCCAGAGCGATTGTCGAGGGATCGAAAGTCGGTCTTGATCGTGATATCGAAGCGGCTCTTCTGGATTCGAGATGGCCGGAACCACTGGACATCGTGAACGGTCCTCTCATGGCGGGTATGGCGGAAGTAGGGCGCCTTTTCGCCGCCAACAAGCTGATAGTCGCCGAGGTCCTTCAGAGTGCCGAGGTGATGAAGGCTGCCGTCGGACAGCTCGAGCCCCATATGGAGCAGAGCGGGGCATCCACTCGGGGAAAGATCCTCCTGGCCACGGTCAAGGGTGATGTCCACGACATCGGGAAGAACCTGGTGGATATCATTCTGTCCAACAACGGTTTCAAAGTGATCAATCTAGGAATCAAGATTCCCAGTGAACAAATCGTACAGGCGGCACGGAAGCATGAGCCGGATGTGATCGGGCTTTCCGGTCTTCTTGTGAAAAGCGCCCATCAAATGGTAACGACCGCGGGCGATCTTAAAGCGGCCGGTATTCGCGTTCCCCTTCTGGTGGGAGGTGCCGCTCTTTCCCGGCGTTTCACTCACAGGCGCATCGCCCAGGCTTATGGTGGTCTATGCACCTATGCCCGGGATGCCATGGCCGGCCTCGCTCTTGTTGAACGCCTGACTGACGAGAAAGAGCGGATCCGCCTGGAGTCTGAGGTTCAGGAGATGATTCGAGAGGACCTTGCCGTCCCGGTTTCGGGAGAGAAGGGGGGAGAGGCCGCAGGTACGGCCAGATCCCGGCTCGTCTCCCTCGATGCCGAAGTGCCCCGCCCGCCAAATCTGGATCGGCAGGTCGAATCACTCGATCCTCTCGAAGTCTGGGCCTATCTGAATCCGCAGATGCTTTACGGCAAACATCTCGGCCTGAAGGGTGGCGTGCGGCTGCTCGCTTCGCGCAAAGATCCCAAGTTCGAAAGCCTCCGCCGGTTGATCGAGGAAATTCAGGCCGAGTGGATCAGGAAGGGCGTCGGGATTCGCTCCGTTCGTCGGTTTTTTCAGGCGCGATCTGATGGGAATGATCTTACGCTGCTCGATAGCGCGGGGGCGGAGGTCGCATCATGGAAGCTGCCGCGGAAGGCCGGTCCCGACGGGCTTTGTCTCGCTGATTACGTGCTGAAAGATGATCATGTGGCTCTTCTTGTTACCACCGGAGGAGAGGGCATTCGGGAATTGTCGGAGCAGCTTCGAAACGAGGGTGAGTATCTGCGAAGCTACACATGGGCGGCGCTTGCCCTCGAAACAGCTGAGGCTGCGGCTGAACTGGTTCACTCCCGGATACGGGACGAGTGGGGAATCGGCGATCCGCCCGGAACGTCCATGCAGGATCGGATCGCGGCACGATACCAGGGGAAACGGTACAGTTTCGGCTATCCTGCATGTCCCGATCTCGCCGGACAGAGGGGACTCTTTCGCGCCCTTGATCCGACGGAAATCGGCGTTACTCTCACAGAGGGGGACATGATGGATCCGGAGGCGAGCGTCTCCGCTCTCGTTTTTCATCATCCTGACGCCCGCTACTTCTCCGTCTGAGTCCTTCCGGCCGCCCTGTTTGTCGATGGTTTTCTCGACCTACCCGAGCCTGAGAGTTATGATGACGTTGCACCAGCCGAGCGGTTCAAACGGGAGGGTTTCTCGAAATGAAGGGTATCGTACTCGCCGGCGGACTGGGGACTCGCCTCCATCCACTCACCAAGGTGACCAACAAGCATCTCCTGCCGGTTTACGACAAGCCGATGATCTACTATCCGATCCAGACACTTGTCGATGCCGGTATCGACGACATACTGATCGTAACCGGTGGGAGTAATTCCGGCGATTTCCTCACGCTCCTTGGAAATGGTAAGAAATTCGGGCTGGAACATCTGAACTACACCTATCAGGAAGGACACGGGGGGATTGCCGTCGCTCTCGGTCTGGCCCGCTACTTCGCCGGGAACGAACCGATCTGTGTCATTCTCGGGGACAATATCGTCGAAAAGTCGATCCGGCCCGCTGTGGATGCGTTCCGAAAACAGGGAACCGGCGCCAAAATTCTGTTGAAGGAAGTACCGGATCCCGAGCGGTTCGGTGTGGCCGAGCTCGATGGCGATCGAGTGGTGCGCATCATCGAAAAGCCGAAGAACCCTCCCTCCCGCTATGCCGTAACAGGAATCTACATGTACGACTCCCGAGTGTTCGATTTCGTCGATGACCTGAAGCCTTCCGGGCGGGGGGAACTCGAGATCACCGATGTCAACAATGCGTACATTGACTCGGGGGAACTCACCTGGGAGAAGCTCGATGGCTACTGGACCGATGCCGGGACATTTCAATCCCTCTTTCGGGCGAATCAGCTCGCGGCCGGCGACAGGCCGACGGAGTAGAGACTTGAAGATTCTCGTAACAGGCGGGTGCGGTTTTATCGGCTCCAACTTCATTCTACAATCTCTGTCTCGGGACTCCTCCCTCTCGATCGTCAATCTGGACAAGCTGACAGCCGTCGGCAATCGAGAAAACCTGAAGGATATCGAAGATGATCAGCGCTATCTCTTTATAGAAGGCGATATCGCCGATCCGGTGGTCGTGAAGAGAGCCATTGATGGCTGTTCGAATGTAGTTCATTTCGCCGCCGAGTCACATGTGGATCGAAGCATTCTGGATCCGCGCGAGTTCTATCGCACCAACGTAGAGGGCACGCTCGTTCTTCTGGAAGAGGCCAAGCGGTCCGGTGTGGAGCGTTTCGTTCATGTGTCGACCGATGAAGTGTATGGCTCACTCGGAAAGGACGGGAGTTTCACTGAAGAAACACCGATTGCTCCGAACAGTCCTTATGCCGCGAGCAAGGCGGCTTCGGATCTGCTCGTACGATCCTATTTCGAAACATATGGATTTCCGGCGATCACCACACGGTGCTGTAATAACTATGGACCCTACCAGTTCCCCGAAAAGCTGATTCCCCTCATGATCATCCGTTCACTCGAGGATGCGGCGCTCCCGGTATACGGTGACGGATCCAACGTAAGAGATTGGATTCATGTAGAGGATCATTGCGATGCTCTCAGGTGCCTACTCGAACGAGGTGTTCCGGGCGAGGTTTATAATATCGGCGCCCGCTCCGAGAAGGCGAATCTCGAGATCGTGAATGCGCTTTTGGAAAATCTCGGCAAACCGAAATCTCTCATTCGATTCGTAGAAGACAGGCCGGGACATGACTGGCGTTATTCCGTCGACCCCTCCAAGATCGAGAGGGTTCTAGGATGGAAACCGACATTCACGCTCGAGAGGGGGCTGAAAGAGACGGTGTCCTGGTATGTGTCGAACCGCGATTGGTGGGAAGCCATCAGGCGCCGCCCCAGTTGGAAGGAATTTTTTGACAGCTGGTATGGCGAACGTCTGGGGGACAATTAACCCGGGTATCTCTCCAGACGCGCATAGATTCCCGCCACAAACAGCGGAAGCATGATCTCATGGTGTCCGGTGATATGGATACCGTCACCCGCCGGCCTGCTCAGCACGTTTTTCAGGGGTCGGTAGCTGCTGTTCATGTCGAAATCGACTGCCAGATAGTCCCCCGGCGGTGACCCCGCGTTTCGGAGCATGGCGACAGCTTTCAGACTGACTTCAGGGAGAATAACCGCCGAGCCGACATGCAGAAGGACCGAGTGATCCGTCAGTTTTTCGAAGAGCGATACAAGCGTCAAAAAGTCGTTGTAACTCGCCCGCCCCAGATCTTCCCCTGAAGCGTCTTTGTGCATGTGAATGATATCCGTACCGATCCCAACGTGTACGGTGAACGGAGTGCCTGTCTCATAGGCAGCCGATAGAAACGAGTGTTTCCGATGAGGGGCCGCCCCCCCGTCAATCGCCCTTCCGAGAGACTCGCCGAGTCCCAGATCATCAGCCAACCCGGCACGAATCGCCCCGTGAATCCCGGCGGATGTCTCTTCGGCCATACCGAAGATCCCGGCGTCGAGGTTTTCACTGACGTTTTCTGACGTACTTCCGTTCCACGCGATTTCCCAGTCGTGAATCGCTCCGGCGCCGTTCGTAGCGATACCGGAAACAATGCCGTCTCTTATAAGTGGAATGAGCGCGGGTGCCAGGCCGACTTTGATCACATGGGCGCCAAATAAAAGAAGTACGGGGGCGCCCTCTTGATTCGCGTGAACGACGGCATCGATCGCCCGGTTCAGGTTACGCGCGGCAAGAATGTCCGGAAGCGAGCGCAGCAGTTCGTCGGCCGAAGCCCCGCCCGGAATCGACTTTCCGAACTGCTCGACCCGGACCTTGTGCTTTACATCGCGCACCGATACCGGTTTTAGTCGATTACGGTCGAATCGCTCCTGCTTCGGTGTCATTTCTCAGGCCTCATAGTCGATCAGCACGGCTTCAAACGCGCCGAAAGTAACCTTGCTCTCCAGCTTGACCGGCATCCGGCGTTTATCCGCCGTAATCCACACTCTCATTCGGCCGGTCTGTTTGAATAAACCTACGCTCTGCAATTCCGGCTCGATCACGAAACAGTTAAACTCGCCGGCCGGTACTTTTATCTTTTCCACCCGGCCGACTCTGATGCTGACCGGCCAGTTCTTCTTGCTCGAGTGGTACTCAATCGGAATATCCTTGCCGATGGGCAACCGAAGGGTGCGCACGTGGTAAAAGACGGACAGCACGTCCCGCACATCAGGAGTAACGGGGATTTCCGTGCCGTCGGCATAACGGGCCACACCGGAATCCCAGTCGAATTCGATGAACTCGTCCTTTTTGTAGCTTCCCTCGCGCAGTCTTTTGTGGAATCGAATCGAACGGAGGTCATCGGCGCTTACCCAGGATAGAATCTGGTCTCGAACTTTAAAGAAGACATCGAAGAATGAGTTGGTTCTGGCAGTGGACGAAATCAGCCAGGTCCCTTCATCCCCCCCCTCCTTCACCTCGAGCACTGCGGTTCCGGCTCGGATCATGCCGTACTGGATTCGAAATGTGAATCGCTCACCTACCTGAAATGGTGGCGGGGCGGCGCTGACTAATTTCGCCGTGGGAAACCCGGTCAGGATTCCGGCGGTCAGAATAAAGAGCACGGCAATCGTTGCCGGGGTGGTTCGCTTCATTCGGTGATTCCTCTCTTGTCGCGGTCGGCAAGGATCCAGTCGACTGCGGTGCCCAGGTTTCTCGTAATATGATCGGGCTCCACCTCCCAACCCGCCCGGCGAAAGTCCCTTTCTCCCCTCCCGTATCCTGTGAGGACAAGCACTGTTCTTGTACCGGCTCGTTTCCCCATCAGAATATCGGAAGGCGAATCTCCGACTACGTATGAACGGCGGAGATCGAGACCCAGATCGCGTGCCGCTTTTCGGATCATTCCGGTTCCCGGCTTCCGGCACCGGCATCCCTCTCCGCCTGCAGCAGGGGCGTGGGGGCAGTAATAGATGCCATCGATCCGTGCGCGCGATTTGCCGAGAAGATCAGTCATTCGTTCATGTGTCTCTTGAAGGGCGTTTTCGGGAAAATATCCCCGGCCCACACCCGACTGATTGGTAATCACGACCACTGGGATCCTTTTCCTGTTCAGTTTTCGAATGGCTGCCGCGGTGAAACGATAGAGACGGAGCCGTGACGGGTGATTGCAATACCCCACCTGCCGGTTGATCGTTCCATCGCGGTCAAGAAAGACCGCCGGTGTTCCCTTTCTCTTTGCCGCCAATTCAGCCTCACTCTTTTGAAGTCGGCTCATTGTACCCCACGCAGATCCCCTTCACCATCGAGGAATCGTGGCAGTTCAGCCAATACGGCTCGGACGGTCAGATCACGCATGCACTGGTGGTTCCGTTCCGGCACGGGGCATCGATCGCTACCATGGAGAGTGCACGGGCTGCATTCCAGATTCTCCGTGAGAAGAACGCTTCTCTTATCGGAAGGGGCGAATCCGAGTTCCGGCGTCGTCGGTCCGAAGATCGCGATTACAGGTGTGCCGACCGCTTCCGAAAGATGAAGGAGCCCTGAGTCATTCGTAATCAGCAACGCACATTTACAAAGGACAGACGCGACTTCGGGGATCGGGTCGCCTGCCATGACTCGAACAGGAACCGTGGGAGTACCGGCGGCGATTCTCTCGAGGAGCTGCGTCTCTCCGGTACTCCCGATCAATACCATCGGGAGACGCCACCTGGAATGAATCTCACGAATCACCTCTGCGAATCGCTCTTCGGGCCAGCGCTTCGTTTCTCTCCCGGCCCCGGGCGCCAGAGCGATCACTCCGCCGGGCGGACCATCCGGTGGTTCGATGCGCGGGGCTTCGGCGGAGACCGGAATCCCTGCACTCTCCAGGGCGGACAGATATCGTCTCCATACGGGAAGGCCCTTTCCGGCGCCCCATTTGAATCGAACAAGGATCCGTCGCCTGAGCGAATCCCGGCGATAGCGAACCCGTTTCCCCGCCCGGGTCAGCGCGCCTAGCGCTCTGCTCCTGATATTGCCGTGAAGATCGACAAGAAGCTCGTAGGAAGGATCCAACCCTCGCTGCGTGGCGCGGCTCGATGCGAGCGCCCCACCTGGTTCGGCGGGGATCACGCGGTCCACTCCGGGAAGAAGCGCGGCCACAGCCGCGTATGCTTCGTGGGTGACGTAGTCGATTCTGTGGTCCGGCAATGCCGTTCGGACGGCGCGGGTGGCGGATGCCGTGAGAACTACATCTCCCAACCTGCCGAATCGGATGATCAGGACCGAAGGAGATCGGCTCATCGTTTCAGCGCCGGCGCCTGCTTGTCGAATTGCATTTCGAAAAGCCGTCTATAAAGGCCTGCTTTCCCGAGAAGCTCGTCATGATTTCCCTGCTGCACCACACGTCCATGATCGAGAACGATGATGCGATCGGCCCGCAGGATGGTAGAAAGCCTGTGGGCGATTACAAGAGTCGTCCTGTTCTGTACGAGGTTCTCGATTGCCGATTGAACGAGCCGCTCCGACTCGGCATCGAGGCTAGACGTCGCTTCATCGAGAATGAGGATGGCGGGGTCCTTCAGTATGGCGCGAGCGATGGCGATGCGCTGTCGCTCCCCGCCGGAAAGTCGAATCCCTCGATCACCGATGACGGTGGCGTAGCCTTCGGGGAACTCCCCTATGAATTCGTCGGCATTGGCGGCACGGGCCGCCTTGCGAATGGTGTCGAGTGGAAGATCCTCCTGCCCATAGGCGATATTGTCGCGTATCGACGCGTTGAAGAGGATGATCTCCTGCGACACGATTCCCATCTGGGACCGGAGAGACGGAACGTCGATCGTGGAGAGTTCTACTCCGTCCACGTAGATTGTTCCGGCAGTGGGCACGTGAAAACGCGCGACCAGATCGGCGAGAGTCGACTTTCCCGCGCCACTCGGTCCGACAAGTGCGACCATGGCCCCCTGAGGGATGGTGATACTTACATCAGACAGCGCCGGCTCCGCATCGTCGTACCGAAAGGTCACATCTTCGAAGCGGATCTCCTTCTCTACCCCCTTCAGTATGTGGCCCCCCTCCGACAGCGGTTCCGTAGGCGTGTCGAGCAATTCAAAGATACGGCGTGCGGCGGCGAGGCCCTGCTGGGTAACGGTATTCACATGGGAGAGTTTTCGTATGGGCTGCATCATGTTGAGTACGGCAGCCAGGAACAGAAAGAAGCCCTCCGGGTCGAGACCCTCCCCGCTGAGCACTTTGTTCCCCCCGTACCAGAGGACCAGAATCGCCCCGACCACGCCGAGTTGTTCCGAGATCGGGCTGGCCAGAATCGACGTCTTCTTGAAGCGAATGTAGGAACGGACATAGCTGTCTGTTTCGCTGCGGAATTTTTCCGCTTCAAAATTCTCCATACCGAAAGCTTTTACGATGCGAATGCCGGCGACTGTCTCTTGAAGGGTACTCGTGATCCGGCCCATGTCCTCCTGGAATCGCGTGCTGTGCGCGCGGAGCCGTTTCGAAATCCGGGCTGTAAATGCGGCGATCAGAGGGAAGACGACGAATGACAGCAGGGCGAGCTGCCAGTTCACAACGAGGGCGACGCCAAGAAAAATGATAAGGAGTGAAGCGTGTTGTGTGAACGAGGTGAAGAGGTTGCTCACCATGTCACGCACCAGCTGCACATCATTCGTGATTCGTGATATGAGAACCCCTGTTCTTGTCTTTTCGAAGTAGGCGAGCGGCAATGTTTCGAGGTGCCTGTATAGTGCATCACGGATGTCTTTGATCGTCCGTTCTTCCACCGTAGTCATAAAGATCTGCCGGTAGTAGTTGAAGAATCCCTTTACCAGGAAAATGACGAATACGCCGATGCAGATACGAAAAAGGGCAATTCGTGGATCTGCGTCGTCGAAGAGATTGAGAAAGAGCCGACGGCCGGCGGCCTTCCATCTGGTAATTGTAGGAAACTGATTCTCGCCGACTTCTTCGACCGCCTCCGTCAGGGCCACTTCGGTGATATCGGTACTGGACTGGAAGAGCACTTTCGTGAAGGGAACGATCATTCCGAGAGAGATTCCGCTGAAAAGGGCGAACAGGATCGTGCAGAGAATGCCAATGGTGAGCTGACGCCACCAGGGCTTAACATATTGCAGCAGGCGGCGGAGGTCATTCACGCCGACGATTCCCCTCCGGCCTCCCCCCCCACCTCGTCGACCGCGGCAAGAAAGCGCTCTTCAGTAATCTCCCGGTGAAGCGGAAGGATCGTGGCTCGCACTCCGTCCGGGGGGGTCCACCAAGGCTCTGTCTCCTCGGCGAAGAGACCGATCGTGGGAACGCCGATCGATACGGCATAGTGAAACAGGGGCGTGTTCGCCGTGATAAGAAGGTCGGCGCGGGAGGCAAACGCCACTGCGTGAGCCGCATCCTCCGTCGGTGCGAGATATGGTTCGATCGATGCCAGGCGCCGCTCCAGTTCTTCCCCCCACATCTTTTCCTCGGGAGGTGTGAGAATCATGGTCCGGCAATCATAGGCACGTGTCAGAAGCTTGGCCACGACGGCGAACTTGTCGAAGTCAGGGGATTTCTGCCCGGAATCGCAGGCCGGCTGAATTGCGAACAGCAGTTTGTCTGAACGGGGTTGCCAGAAGTGAAGAAGCCTTTCGGCCTTTCTCGCATCCGGTTCGGCAACACGGAGTCGCACACGGTCATCGAGAAAATCCACGAACTCCCCTGTCAAAGAGCCGATCATTTTTAGAAGGGCGTCGGCAAGATAGGATCCTTCGGCCGGCGGGGCTACCTGAAAATTCAAGAAAGGGTATTTCTCCCCCTCACCGAATCCGACCCGGAGTGGGATATGGCAGGCACATCCCAATGCCTCGAGTACCGAGTCGCTCCGGGGATCGAAAACGAGAAGAAGGTTGGCATCATGCCTCCCGATCTCCTTGGCGAGCCTTCGAATCTCCCCGATCTGTTTCGTGCCCTTCCGTTCCTGGATGATGAGTATCTTGTCAGCCACGTCGGCACGTCGGAGGGCGGCGGCGTTACCCGCCCCGGTCACGAGAAGAATCCGGATTTTCGGATGCTGTTCCCGAAGCAGGCGAAGAGCGGGGATGACAAGAGGGGGAATGCGACTGTCACTCGATAGAAAAACAGCGACCCGCTGGGGATCTTTCAGCTTCTCATGAAACGCGATCGGCTCTTCGTCCAAGCCCTGACCGGTTACACGCTGATACTTTCTGTAGAGATCGAGAACACCCACGGGTCGCTCAAATCCTTACTCCGAAGTCCAGACATAGTGATCTTCGAATACTTCCTTGAAGTCGTAGACGTTTCGAAAATCCTCAAGCGAGTCTTCGGGCGTTTTGCGAAGCAGTTTGTGTTCCACTAGAATGAAAACCATACGGCCGAAATCGAGAGTTTCCGTGATTCCCCAGTGCTTGAACACGAGACACGTGGTGGGGCCGAACTTCTTGATCCCATATTCGCGGATTCCGTCGAGGAGTTCGCGGCCACTCACATGCCGGCGTTCGCCGAGTTCGGTTACTGTGAACTCGATTGCTTCCAGAAGAAAGAGATATCCGTCCCGATCATAGGGGGGGTGAGCCTCTACGATTTCGTCGATCTTGGATTCCACGGCAAGATCCTGCATTTCAGTCCCCGGTGCCGAGTACCCTCCGATAAAGGGCCTCGTATTGATCAGTGATCCGGTCGGACGAAAACGCCTCGACCGCTCGTTTTCTGGAACTCGTTGCCATTTCAGCTCTTCGAGAGTCATTCTGTAACAGCTCCCGCGTCATTTCAATCATTCTTTCCCTGTCGCCGAGAGGTGCGAGCAGACCGTCCACGCCGTGACGGACGACTTCGGGAAGGCCACCGCCATCATAACCCACGACAGGTACGCCGCAGGCCATCGCCTCAAGCGCCACGAGACCGAAACTTTCCACCGTACTCGGCAGCAGGAGTACGTCGGCGAGCGGGAGGATGTTTTGAACGGCGAGCCTGTTCCCCAGGAAATGTACCCGCGATTGAATGCCCAGTTCTTCCGCAAGGATCCGGCAGGGGACTCTCTCGGGGCCGTCTCCCAGTAGAAGGAGCTGGGCTCCTGTCGGCTCTTCGATTGCGGCGAGAAGCCGGATCAGATCCTGTACGTTCTTCACTTTCCTGAAATTGGAGATGTGGATCAGCACCGGACCGTCATCCAGACCCATCTCTTCTCGCTTATTCGGATCGGCGTCCACATTAAAAAGGGAGGCATCTACGAAGTTCGGAATGACATCGATCTTGTGCTTTACTTTGAGAACCTTCTTGGTCTCGTCGGCCAGAAAATCGGAAACGGCGGTGACGGCATCCGACTGTTCGATGCTGAATCGGGTGATTTCAAAAAAGCTCTCATCGCTTCCGACGAGAGTGATGTCCGTTCCGTGAAGAGTGGTCACGATTTTAACGCGGTCCTCACCAAGAATCTGGTTTGCCAGAAATGCGCTTGTGGCGTGAGGAATGGCATAGTGCACATGGAGAATGTCGAGGTTCTCCCTCCGTGCGATTTCAGCCATGCGGACTGATAGCGCCAGAGAATAGGGCGGATACTTGAACAGCGGGTAGGTCACGGTTTTCACTTTATGGAATCGAATGCCGTCCCCTTCCGCATCCAGCCGGAACGGTTTGGAGTAACTGATGAAGTGAATATCGTGACCCCGGCGTCCTAGTGAGTGGCCGAGCTCGGTAGCGATCACCCCGGAGCCGCCCGCACTGGGGTAGCATGTCATACCGATTTTCATGAGTTTTTCCTCGGGTCAACTATCAGAATTTGGGGAAGTGAATTGCCCGCATGTACCGCACTTTGCAGTGCGGGCAGCAGGGCTTCACCGTATCGGCAAAGTGGATACAGAATCGAGGTGACCATTTCCTGAGGCCTTCCCCCCGGGAAGAGCTCCTGCTTTACGCGGTGAATCAAATTGCGCCTGTTATCCCCCGCTTGATCGGCGAGCCGGGAAAGCCGCTCCATGGCGCGGACCGTCTCTTTCGGGAGCCGTGTTCGGGCCGGATCGTCCTCAGGAACCGCGCCGGGTGTTTCCGAATCGATGAGCCGGAGTAACGCACTGAATTCATGGTCGAGCGTTTCCGCGCAGCGATCGATCTCCTTCTGGACCTCGCTTTCCGGGTGGGCTGCCTGCCCGCCGAGGAGAGATTCGGGCGAAAGACCGAGCTTCTCCAGTTTGTCCGCTGAACGAAAGTGCAGCAGTGCCATGCTGGCTCGCGGAATAAGGGGAGGACGGCAGACACCGAGCAGGTCATAGAGAGGGCCGAGCTGGGCATGATAGACGAGCTCGGATTGACCGGCTATCGTACTGATATTCGGGAACATGCTGTCCTGCACGATGGGCCTGAGTGCCGCGGCCGGCGTGACACGCACCTTCCCCTCCTCGATGCTCAACGCGAGATCTTCCGGCACATATTCCGTCCCGTCCGGCGTGATGAATCGCCCTCCCTCCCGCCGGAGGGGGACCCGAACGCCATGGTCGACGAGGAAGAGAGGGGGGCGGTCCTCCGGCGTATCGAGAGGCGCCGAACCGAGTATGTCCACGACTCGCTTTGTCCCGGCCGTGAGGGAGTCCGCGACCTCGTCATGCCGGCGAACAGCTTCCGCCATGATGGCCATTCCGGCCGGATCGACTTCCGCGCCCCTCCCGTCGAATAGAACGAGACCGGAACCTGGCAGGAGCGCGTGAACCGTTCGCGCGAACAACTCGGCGAGCGAAATATCTTCTACAACGAGACCCTTGAATTTCTCGAGCAGGGGACCGCGAAAGCTTGATGGGGGAAGTACATCTTCAAGGTCGTCCAGATAGCCCTTCCATCCGCCGGGAGTGACCACGAGGTCGCCTACCTGGAGGCGGGGCGGAACGGTTTCGAAAGAAAAACGCATCCGTTTCGGCTCGCCGCCCGGGCCGGGGAGATCAATATGATCGATCTCCTCGCGATCGGAATCGTGAGAGGCGATCCAGAAAAGTGGAATGACCCTCTTGCCCCCGGCCTCCTCGCCGGACAGGCGCCCGGCGAGATCGATCGCGCTCAGCAGTTTGTAGAGAGCGAACGGTGGACCGAGGAAAAGGCCCGGCTGCTGACCGGCGAGTACATAGCTCGTCTCAGGAGAGTCGAGGTAGTCGAGAACGGTCGTCGATGATCCGGATGCGCCTGTCCGACCGGCCAGGTCACGGATCGCATGAACGGTTGCCGGAGAGACCGGGCCGGGCACGGTCCCCTTGGGCGGCTTATCGGTTCCCCCGGGGATTGGAAAGTGAGCGTACAGGGGGCCAAGCTTCGGATCGCCCTCGGCGTAACGTCTCAAACTCTCAGATGTATTCAGCGAAAATGCCATCCGGGTCAGTTGTATGGGATCCTTAGCACCCACGGCTCACCACGATTCGTACGAGGACTCGTACGGGCGGACTACTCACGAGATCGTTCCAGCCGGACCGGTTCGCCGATCGCCGCCCCCAGTCTTCCTGCAGCGCTTCCCTCGCGCACCACGACCTCCAGGGTTCGCCAGCTTCCGTAAAGCAGAGCCATCTCTCCCGGCTCGACCTCCTGAAATGTTTCGATTTTCTTCTCCACACGTTCCCAGCCGACATGGGCGTCAAACCGATCCGAGCCGACCCAGAGTTCCACTTCCACATCGCTTAGATTGGTGATGAGATTGCCGAAATGATCTACCCAGATGACTTGGCCGACCATTTCGTTCTCACTCGATATGGGCCGTGGAACCGGGGAAGGAACGAGGTCTTCCACCCTTAGAGACTTCCCCATTTTGCCCGGCATTTCCCCCCGTGCAAGATAGCCGGCTACAGGGGCAAAAAGATCCCGGCCATGAAACGTGGGACAGATCCTGTCGGGGAGCCACGGACCATGGGAGACTTCCCACGCCTCGGCCTTACCGGCCTTCGAGATCACCTCACCGAACAGTCCGTTGTCGGGTCCGATGAACATGGAATCATTGGCTCTTAAAATAATGGGGAGGCGCAATGTGCCGACACCGGGGTCGACGATGCAGAGATGAATTGAGCCGGGTGGGAAGAACGATGCGGTGTGGCAAATCAAAAAGCCCGCCGATCCCACGGCGCCCGGATTCACGCGATGCGTGACGTCTACGAGTTCGATGTCGGGGGCGAGAGTCAGTAGGACACCTTTCAGGGAAGCCACATAGGAACCTTCGCCGAAGTCCGATAGAAGTGTGACGATCGGTCGGCGGGGATAGTTCATTCCGACCATACCTCCGCCTGGAAGCTCTCGATTTCGGCGCCCCTCTGCCAGGCGTTTTCAGGCAGCCCCGCCTTGAGGCATGTTTCGGCAAGAAACCGCTCCGCCGCCCAGTCGAATTCACCCGCTACCTGAGGTAGCAGGAGGCCTGACCGGTAGCCCTCGCGCACGACGAGGCCGTCCCGTCCGACTTCAATCTCATCGGGACCACTGATCGACTTGAGAGGAGTAAGTGCTGAGACTTCAATGGAAAGGCCATCAAGCTCCCCTTCTTCAACGGGAGGAAAACGGGGATCTGAGATCGCCGCGGCTCGCGCCATGTCGGCAACCACCTGAGCGAGATTCGTATCCGGTGTGACGCGTCCGATGCACCCCCGCAGCATTCCCCCGCTCGTAAGCGTGACGAACGCGCCGCGGATTTCCGAGAGGGGGCCGCTGGCAGGAACGGCAGGTTCGAACGTCTCTCCTCGAACGGCAGCTTCCATCGAAAGCCGGGCGATCGTGAGGAGCTCTTTTCGATCTCTATTCGCGATCATTGTCGCTCGAGATCGTGGAGAAGAGGAATGACGCATAGCCGACAACTTCATCGCGTGTCCCTGCGGTGTCTCCCGAATTCGCATATCGCAGGAGCGTGGCGTGGCCATCAGCAAAATCGCGAGAAATCGTGGCTACAGTCAGAATCGGCCCGGCGCCGCAGGCTTCCGTTTCTCCTCGGCCCAATGCGCGTGCGAGCCCTTCGGTGTCCTGCTTTTCCAGCGTGTCGAGCAGCAGACTGTCGATTTGTACCGCATGGTCGTATTCGTAATAGTGGGATAGATCGGAGCTCGCGACGAAGAGCGTATCCCTTTCGGGAAACGTCTCCGCCAGAATCCGTCCCAGATTGCGAGCTGTTTCCAGATCATGCCCGCCAAGAATGAGAGGGATCAGTTTGAAAGAAGAGAGTGCTTCCTGAAGAAACGGAAGGTGAACCTCGATGCCATGCTCCTTGGTGTGTGCGGCCGGCAATTCGGTGAAAAATCCCCCGGCCCGATCGAGGAGCCGGTCGCAGCCGTCCTCATCGATGGGGATCGACCCGAGAGGTGTTTCAAACGTGCCCCGCGGCCAGATCGCCACTCCCTGGAACGCCACGCGATGGGATGGAGACAGGACGACGACCCGCGAATAACTGCGTCCTTTGATCGATGCGTACGCATGCCCCGCCACAGGTCCGGAATAGACGTAGCCTGCATGGGGCGCGACGAGACCGATCACTTCCTCTTCCGAGGGGTGCTCACCGGACTCTTCCATATAGCGATTCACGTCTCGTTCGAGGTCGCGAGGATCTGCGGGATAGAACACGCCCGACCAGGCGGGCTTGCGATCGGTCGTTGGATTCATTGCCGATGACCTCCTCGCCCCGGTACCGGGCGACTATGTGACTCAGGCTAATCCAATTTGCGGCTGTAGACAACGGTGTTCCGTTGGAATCGCCGTGATTTCCTCGGAAAATCCTGAAGGTATTGCAAGCCGCGGCTTTCTTTGCGGCGCAGGGCCGATCGAATAATGAGAGAACCGACGAGGGCGATATTCCGGAGCTCGACCAGGTCAGCGGAGAGGGCGTACCTGGTGAGGGCGCCGTCGATACCTTTCTGGATGATGTTCAGTTCCCGCCTCGCCCTCTTCAAGCGATCAGTGGACCGAACGATTCCCACGTAATCCCACATGAGCGTTCGAATCAGATCCCAGTTGTGCCGGATTTCCAGTTTCTCGCTCTGCCTCAATTTCCGGGATTGCCTACGGGTTGTGCGCCTCGGAAACCGGCCCTTCTCGAATCGCCTGGCTACCGATTCGGCTGCGGCCACAGCGTAGACGAGCGCTTCGAGAAGACTGTTGGATGCGAGCCGGTTGGCGCCGTGCACTCCCGTGTGGGCGACCTCGCCGCAAGCATAGAGCCTGGGGAGGTTGGTCCTCCCTTCGCCGTCCGTGATCACGCCGCCACACATGTAATGCGCGGCCGGAACGACCGGGATCGGTTCTTTCGTAATGTCGATCCCGAGTCGGGAACAGGTCCGATAGATGTTGGGAAAGCGTGACCGGATCCTCGCAGGTTTGATGGCAGAGAGATCGAGGTGAACGTGCCGGTCGCCCCGTGTTTTCATTTCATTGTCGATGGCGCGAGCGACCGAGTCACGCGGGGCGAGATCCTTCATCTTATGATACCCGGTCATGAATGCATTGCCGTCGAGTGTGCGGAGAATCGCCCCTTCACCCCGCACCGCCTCCGAAATCAGAAAGGACTTGATGCGCGGATGATAAAGACACGTGGGATGGAACTGAACGAATTCAAGATTAGCGAGCCGCGCCCCCGCGCGATAGGCCATCGCCACGCCGTCCCCGGAAGCGATGTCCGGATTGGTCGTGTATGTATAAACTTTTCCGGCTCCCCCGGTGGCGAGGAGCGTATAGCGGGCCAGATAGGTGCGGTGCCGGCCGGTCGAGAGATCGATCGCCTCGACACCCCAGACCTCGCCCTGACCCGTTCGAATCAGATCGACGGCAAGATGGTATTCCAGTAACTCGATATCGGGATGCCTGCGGATCGCGTAGAGAAGAGCGCGCTCTACTTCGCGGCCTGTCGTATCTTTTGCGTGAACGATTCGACGGCGGGAATGCCCCCCTTCTCTTCCGAGGTCAAAAGTCCCTTTGGTGTGTGAGAATCGAACGCCCATTTCGGCCAGCTCCCGGATCAGTTCCGGGCCACGCTCGACGATCACCCGCACGGCATCTTCATCGCATAGCCCTTCGCCACACTGAATCGTATCCCTGATGTGATGTTCATAATCATCATCCGGCCCGAGCACGGCGGCAATGCCTCCTTGAGCATAGTTCGTATTGGAGTCCACACTTCTCTTCTTCGTCAGAATTGTAACCTTGCCGAGTGAGGCGACTCGAAGTGCAAACACAAGTCCGGCCATCCCGCTCCCGAGAACGAGGAAATCAGTATGCGTATTCTTCATGAACAGTCCTCCGAAGCGATGGTTTCGATCATACGGGCAAACGATTCTTTCGACGCTCCGTCGACCAGTTCCACTGATACCTGAATGACATGGAGTCCGAGGAGATCGGCATCTTGATCGGTAAAGCGAAATCGGTCTTTCTCGGTGGTGACGGTGATAAGATTCTCTTGCTTCACCGCATCGGCGATATCGGAAATGTCACGTTTGCCGAATCGATGGTGGTCCCGAAAGATAAAGCGCGACTCGATTCGTGCGCCGAGAGAGCGGACCGTTTCTTCGAAGGAATCCGGGTTGCCGATGGCAGAGACGATCGCTACTTTCCGCCCAAACATCCACTTCGGGGAGAGCATCTCCCCGTTCGGCGCGATGATCCTGCTCGGGGCGTACCGGAAACGGATTCGCTCCGCGGGTGCACCGGCGTGGTCGAGCAGGCGATCGAGATCAGCCGCTTCTCCCTGCTGCAGGTTTGCGAGCACCACATTTCCCCGGGCGATCCCTGTCGCCCGTTCTCGAAGGGAACCTCGCGGCAGGAGATGGCCATTGCCGAACGGCACCGAACCGTTGACCACAATGAGCTCGTGCCGGCGAGCGACCTTCCTGTGCTGCATTCCATCGTCCATCAGCAGAATCTGTGCTCCCCCCTCTTCGATCGCTTTCCAGCCGGCCTCTCGTCTGTCGGCGGCGAGGTAGATCGGGAGATCCGGCAGCCTGTTACGGAAGAGGCACGGCTCATCGCCGTAACGAAGATGGTCGCCGTCAACAGACGTGATCCCCGGGGGGACCACAACGGTTCTGTCCGAGTGATCCCGTCCGTAACCACGGGAAAGGATAGCCACACGCTTTCCCTTCTCCAGAAGACTGACGGCGATCTCGAGGGTAACCGGCGTTTTCCCCGTCCCTCCCACCGTGATGTTTCCCACACTGACGACCGTGGCGCCCAGCGATCGGGCCGGCAGGAGTCCGCTGTCGTATGCCCGGTTTCGAAGGTCTGTTCCCCATCGATAGACTGTCTCCGCCCCGATTCCGAGGAGGCCACCGATCGGTTTCATTGGGAGCTACCCCCCCCGGCTTTCAGCCCTGGTCCAGGCCCGAGAAGGCCTGAGGCTTCGAGGCGATCCACTGCTCTCCGGGTCGCACCCCGAGCCGATCGGACCGCCTGGGCGGCCCGCTTCCCTCGTTTCTCCCTGGCGGAATCGGAGTCGAGCAGGTCTTTGATCTGCCTCGCGAGATCGTCACCGCTCGTTACGACGGCAGCTCCTCCGGCGTCGAGCAGCAGATCGGCATGTTCCCGGCAATTGTCGAGGTGAGGGCCGAAGAGGACGGGAACGCCGAACTGTGCCGGCTCGAGCGGGTTGTGTCCCCCATGATGGGAGAGGGAGCCGCCGACAAAAGCGACATCGGCTATGCGGTAGAACGCGATCAGGTCGCCGATCGTGTCTACTTCGATGGCGCGGGCGTTTTGGGGATCCCGTCGGCTGCTCCATTTATGCCAGGATCGTTCCGGACCGATCGAGATGGTACCGGCCCGTTTCGGGTGACGGGGGACAAGGGCGATCCGTGTATCCGTTCGTGTATCGAGAAGTGTGCGAATGGCCTGACCGACCGCCTCCTCTTCCTGGGGTCGGACCGACCCGAAGACCACCCACCGATCGCCGGAGTTTTTTTTCAGGGGAAGCTCCCCTTTTCCAGGGGGAACAGCGTCCACTTTCGTATTGCCATGAACGAAGAGAGTCTCCGGCCGGGCGCCGAACGACAGGAACCGCTCCCGGTCGATCTCTTTCTGAACCCCACAGAGCGCGAGCCGCCCGAACCCGCTCCGATAGAGCGGGCGGGCGAACCGCATACGGGAGGCGCCTCGCCGGGAGATGCGACCGTTGAGTACGGCAGCCGGGCAATTGTGTACTTCCGCTTCGTAAAGAAGATTGGGCCAGATCTCGGTTTCCATCAGGATGAGAAGCCCCGGCCGGTAGGCGGAGAAAAAGCGATGGAGAGCGCCCGGTAAGTCAAGCGGGGCGAAACGAGCATCAATGTGAGCGATCCGGCCAGCTCTCGCCCGGCCCGCTCTCGTCATCGCGGTCAAGACGATCGGACGACCCGGCCGGCGCTGCTGAATCTCGCGCACCACGGGAGCGGCCCCCCCCATTTCTCCCGCAGAGGCTGCATGAATCCAGATCCATCCCCCTTCGCTATCCTGGCCGGGCAGGGGAGCACTCTTACCGAGACGCTCCCGCCGCTCCTCCGGACTCCCGGGAACCAGCAGGCGGATCAGAAGGGGGGCGACAACTTCAATCCCCTTCGAAAGAACACGATAGATAGTTTCGCTCATGTGAATTCTCTGTCATGTCCGCACATCTCTTCCGCCCGGTCAGTCTCATCCCTCAAGGCGTTCTCCACGCGCGCTCGATACTCCTCCAGGCCGATTTCATCAAGATTCTCGGGCACTGAAATCGGTGGAGCGTAGCCGATGACCAGACGGGCGAACGGTGCGGGTATTAGAAAACGGTCCCACGACCCGAGCCGAAGGCCACGGGTACTCGCCGCTACGAGCGGCAGAATGGTGCAGCCTGAACGCTGGGCGATGCGGACCACCCCGGACTGGGCGACACATCGGGGCCCACGAGGGCCGTCGGGAGTAATCGCGAGATCGTACCCCTTTGCTGCAAGATGGCACATGCGCAGAATCGCCCGTGCTCCTCCTTTGCTCGTGGATCCTTCGACGGAGCCGCAGCCGAGCCGGGCGGTCACCCGCCGTAGAATCTCGCCGTCTCTGTTGCGGCTGATCAGGATCTGGATCGACCGGTGGCGATGAATGAACGTCAGTGGGAGGAGCTGGCCGTGCCAGAGAGTGTACATGACAGGTCGGCCACCCGCTTTGGCCGATTCCTGATGTTCCAATCCGATCCATCGAACCCTCCAGGTGAGTCCGAGCAGTTGGATCACCGTTGGACCGAGAGCGACTCCCACGTGAAAGAGAAACCGGCGCCAGCGCTCCTTCACCGTGCCTCCTCCGCCACTTCGAGAACCGCTTCGGCCGCACGCCGTGAGGCGCCCCCTTCCCCGAGGCCCCGCCTGACGGCAGCGAGTTTGCGTCGAATCGGCTCCAGAAGGGAGGGCTCGTCCAGCCATTCTCTCGCCTGGCGTGCCAGGTTCTCCGCGTTGGCCTCACCCTGAAGGAACTCGGGGACCACTCTTTCGTCGGCGAGCAGGTTGGCCATGCCCACATGATCCACCCGAACCAGGAACCGCCCGATGATCCACGAGAGAGGAGATACTTTGTAGACAATCGCCATCGGCGTTTCAAGACAGGCAGCCTCGACGGTCATCGTCCCGGAAGCGACGAAAGAGAAGAGCGATGCGTTCAAGATCTCGTAGGTCTCCCCCCGGACAACCTGGATCGGCGCGTCACCGACCCGAGACCGGTAGAAATCGTCGCTCAAAGTGGGGGCCGCACCGAGGATTGTGGTGATCGACCGTCCCTCCTCCCTGAGGGAGCCCACCGCCTCGATCATGGCGGGGAGTAGCGATTCAACCTCATGTTCCCGGCTGCCCGGAAACAGGCTGATGATCGATGACTGTTCCGAAATCCTGTGAGCGGCCCGAAATTCCGGAGGCGAATTCTTCGAGTGTGCCAGATCGATCAGTGGGTGGCCGGCGAATCGGACCGGGACGTTTTCCCTTTCATAAAAGCCCTCTTCGAATGGAAAAGTGACGATCATCCGGCTGACGATCCGTCTGATTTTTTTCACACGCCGTCTGCCCCATGCCCAGACTTGAGGTGAAACATAATACGCGACCGGCAGGCCGGACCGGGCACAGTGATCCGCGAGCCGTAGATTGAATCCGGGATAGTCGATCGGCACGACCACGGACGGCCTGCGTTCGTTTACCAGATTCTTCATTCGATTGAACGCCCGAAAGAAGAAGGGAAGACGGGAGAAGACCTCGGTGAATCCGAGCACCGCGAACTCTTTGGTTGAATAGATCAGTTCGACCCCTTCTGCTGCCATCTTTTCACCTCCGCAACCCCACAATTGAATCCCCGGTTCGATTTTCTTCAACTCACGTGCCAATTCGGCACCGTAGAGATCTCCGGATGCTTCTCCTGCAACGATGAGTACACTTCTCATCGGTCAGGCCCCCCGCGCCGCAGATACGATCGGCAGGATGACAGCGAGAAGAAGTAACGTCGAGTAGACCCGCCGGTCGGCCCGAATCGCTTCAAGAAGGGAATGGCGTGGCCCACCCCCCCCGGTTCGAGCAGAGGACAATCGGAGTGAACGTGGAAAGAGGCGCGGTACCGAAGCCATGTAGCTGGCGTAGGCGCCACCGAAACGCTGACAGAGCTCCTCTTCTTCCGCTGCGATGATCGGAAAATACTGGATAGGAAACAGCACAAGCGGAACGAGCAAAAATGCCGGGAGACCGGCAAAGAAACTGATCCCGCCGGTAAGGAATAAATTTCCGGCATAAAGTGGATTTCTGATCACCCCGAAGGGGCCGTCCCTGATAAGCCGATCGCCCCCGACCTGGGTTGATCTCGATTTTCCCCCGATATATTGGAGCGCCCGGAGCCGGATCACTACTCCCGTTGCGACCAGGGGGAGCGCGGCCAGCGACGATAGTATTGACGGTCGGGCAAAGAGCAGCAGCAGGACGATCAGCGGCAAAGGGGTGTAGCTTCGGTGCCGGAAGAGGAATCGGCCGATGGAACTGAGTATGGACGGGGCAGGGCCCGCCTCGTCCCGCTCAACCACGGGCTCCGTCGATCTCGTCGAGGATTCGAATGGCGAGTTGGAGCGCCTCCCTCCCCTCCTGTCCTGTCACGTTGCTGACGGAATCTCCTCGGGAGGCGGCGAGAAATCGCTCCACCTCCCGGCGGAGCGGTTCTTCTTTTACCACACCAAGATCTTCCTTGCGAACGTACTGTTGAAAAGCCTCCGGCGTGAGCGCTTCCGGCGGCGGCGGTGGTCCGGTCCGGCGATAGCAGGCGATCTCTTGTGTGGTGAAGTCCACGGAGAGATAGGTGTCTTGTTCAAAAACGCGGATCTTCCGCGTCTTGGTGAGAGAAATTCGGGAAGCTGTCAGATTAGCGACCATTCCATTCTCGAACTGGAGGCGCGCGTTCGCGATATCGATGGTCGGGGAGAGTACGGGAACACCAACGGCACGCACTTCGAGAAGAGGCGATCCGGCCAGCCGGAGCAGAATATCCAGATCATGAATCATCAGATCGAGGACGACGGAAACATCGAGTCCTCGCAGGTGGAATGCGGAAAGCCTGTGTACTTCGGCAAAACGAGGGGTGCGTGACGCGTCGAGAAGCGCCTCGACAGCCGGGTTGAATCGTTCAAGATGACCTACGACGAGGATTTTCCCGGCACGGTCCGCCGCGTCGAGCATACGATCCGCTTCCTGAAGAGTGGAAGCGATCGGCTTCTCGACGAGCACGTCCGCCCCCCCCTCGAGGGCGGCCACAGTCGCATCGGCGTGGAAAACTGTGGGAACAGCCACGATCACCGCTTCACATTCGCCGATCAGCTTGTCCATGCTGGGGAAAGAGCTTCCGCCCCACTCGTCGGCCGCCTCATTCGAGCAGTTAGAATCGGAGTCGAAGAATCCGACAAGCTTGGTATCTGGGAGAGATGCGAGCACGCGGGCGTGATTCCTGCCCCATGTGCCGACGCCGATCAGGCCGACCCGTACCGATTCCATTTCAGTGCTTTCCCCGTGGAGAATTCGCCAATAGCCTGTGTCCGCCTAAACGATCCCCCTCTCCGATTCCTCGATGAACCGGATGAGATGGCTGATTTCAGGAATCAGGGGTAACTCCGTACGAATCGCGGCGACTGCCTGGGAAACGTTTTTATTGGACCGGTAAAGAATCTTGTACGCCCTGAGGATCTGGCGCCTGGCGTCGGCTGAGAATCCCCGCCGGGTGAGTCCGACCGTGTTGATTCCGGTCATGCGCATCGGGTTGCCGGCACCGAGCAAATAGGGCGGCACATCTTTAGGGATTCGCGATCCCCCTCCGACGAAGGAGTGCGAACCGATGCGCACGAATTGATGGATGGCGGTGACACCACCGATAGCGGCGTAGTCCTCGATCGTCACATGGCCGGCTATGTTGACGGCATTGGCAAGAATCGTATTGCTCCCGATGATGCATTCATGAGCGACATGCACGTAGGCCATCAGCAGATTGCCGTCTCCTATGACCGTCTTTCCTCCGGGCACCGTGGCCCTGTTGATCGTGACGAACTCCCGGATGGTATTCCGGTCACCGATTTCCAGATAGCTCTTTTCCCCGCGGAATTTCAGGTCCTGGGGGGGGGCGCCTACCGAGGATGAATGCAGAATCGTGCAGCCCGAACCGATGGTGGTCCATCCGTCAAGTACTACACTCGCTCCGATCGTCGTCCCGTCGCCAATGATCACGTTTTCGCGAATCCAGCTGTGCGGCCCGATCCGGACTTCTCTGCCGAGCTGGGCACCCGCCTCGATGACTGCCGTCGGATGTACGAGAACGCCGGCTAGTTTCGGTTCAGGATTCATCAGATCACTTGTCTACGATCGTGGAAAGGAGATCGGCCTCTGCGACCAGATCCTCACCCACGAACGCCTTTCCGCGCATTTTGCAGATTCTTCGCTTCAGCTTGAGAATCTCCAGCTCAAATCGAAGAGTATCTCCCGGAAGAACGGGCTTACGAAACTTCGCCTTGTCGATTCCCATGAAATAGACGAGTTTTTCCGATGCGTTCTCTACCATGCTGAGAAGCAGGATCCCTCCCGTCTGTGCCATGGCTTCGACGATCAACACCGCGGGCATGATCGGGTGACCGGGAAAATGCCCCACGAAGAACGGCTCGTTAATCGTTACGTTTTTGATTCCAACCACCCGATCTTTTTCGATTGAGATGATCCGGTCGACAAGGAGGAGCGGATAGCGGTGGGGCAGGATCTTCATGATCGCGTTGATGTCAATAGCAGAAGTCATGGTGGTTTGGTGCCTCAATTTCAGTGTAGGGCCGTGCTCCGACTCGGCGTATTCACGAAGCAGACGAGCAAGTTTGACGTTGCTGGAATGGCCGGAACGGTGGGCGATAATGTGTCCCCTAATCGGCATACCGACCAGGAAGAGATCACCAAGGAGATCAAGGATCTTGTGGCGCACGAACTCGTCATCGAATCGGAGCGGGTCATCGCTCTTGATTCCGTCATCATTGATAACGATGGCATTGGCGTAGCTGCCTCCCTTGATCAGCCCCATCTCGCGAAGGGCATCCACCTCTTCGCCCAGTGCGAACGTGCGGGCCGGGGCGATCTGATCGACAAACGTCTTCTCATCGATATCCACTACCATGTACTGGGTGCCGATGAGAGGATTGTCATATTGAAGGGTGAAGCTGATCCGCAGGCCGTCATGGGGCAGCGCGATGAGCTCAATTCCGTTTTCCTGATAGGAGATCGGCTTGGTGATCTTCAGGTAGACACGCTTGGCGTCCTGCTCGACCGTACCCGCTTCCAGAAGCAGATTTACATAAGGCAACGCGCTCCCGTCCGGCTCGGCCGGTTCTTCAGAATCGAGTTCGATGATGAGATTGTCGATTCCGAGCCCCACAAGCGAGGCGAGCACATGTTCGATCGTGCAGATCCGGGTCGAACCGTTTTCCAGAATCGTCCGGCGGATACTCCCTTCCAGATCGGGGGCATTGCTGATGTCGGCGATGATCTCAACCGGACCACCCTCCCGGTCGACCCTCAGGAACGTCACACCAGTATTCGGCGGGGCCGGCTTGAACCGGACAGTGACGTTATTGCCGGTGTGGAGCCCCACTCCGGAGAGGGCGACTTCTTTCCCGATCGTACGTTGCTTATCGGCGACGGCCATGGCCATGGATCAGCCCTCTTGCTCGTGGTGCTGTTCGAGCATTTCCAGCCGTTTTTCGATACGGCTCACTTTGCGGACAATTTCCGGGAGGCGCTTCATGGCGCTCAGAATCCGCTTGGCCATGCGATGTTCCCGTGCGGGGTAGCCGGAAACACGCGTATCGGCCGGCACGCTCTTTGTCACGCCGGATTGAGCCCCGACCTCCACGTTGTCACCTACTTTGATATGGCCCACGATGCCCACCTGACCGGCAAGGGTCACGTTCCGGCCGACTTCCGTGCTTCCCGAAATACCCACCTGGGCGACGATCAATGAATCTTCACCGATCACGACGTTGTGGGCGATCTGAACGAGGTTGTCGATCTTGGTCCCCTTCTTGATGTGGGTGATCCCCACGGTGGCTCGATCGATCGTGACATTCGATCCGATCTCCACATCATCTTCTATAAGGACATAACCGATCTGGTGTATCTTGGAATTTCGCTCACCCACCTGCTCGCCCGACTTGGTGAAACCGAAGCCGTCGGAGCCGATCACTGTGCCGGCGTGAACGATCACGCGATCGCCCAGGACCGTGTCTTCGCGAATCGTGACATTGGGATAGACGAGGCAATCTTCTCCGACTCGACTACGGAATCCCAGATACGACCCGGGAAGAATGCGAGTTCCGCGGCCGATCGTGCAGCCATCTTCGATGATCACGTGGGCGCCCACCGTAATACAAGTACCCATTTTTACGCGGTTGCCGATAATGGCGGTCTCATGAACACCGCGGGGCTCATCGTAATCGCGCTTACGAAAGATTTCGATCGTCTTAAGAAATGCCAGATACGGATTTGAATTGACGAGAAGGGTTTTTCCCTCGTAATCCGACTTGCCGTTCTCGGCCAGGATGATCGCCGATGCCCGTGTAGAACAAAGGTAACCCTCATAGCGGGTATTGGCGAAGAACGTGATCTCCCCCTCTTCCGCTTCTCGTATTCCGGCGACTCCCGTGATCTCGATCGAGCCGTCGCCATGAAGCTCGCCGCCGATCCGGGCTGCAATTTCTCTCAGTTTCATAATGGCACCTATCCTATTGACGGAGCCTGTCCGGCGTCAAGCAATTTCTTGGCGAACTATTCCGTAACATATTGTTGTTTATTGGTTTAGCCAGATGAGTTTCCGGGGGGACCCAGGCCGACTACTGAGTGCCTTGGTTCAGCTCCTCCAGAATCCGATCGGTGAGATCATCGGCGGCCGGGGCATAGACGATGGCATTGACTGAACTGTCAAAAACGAAGTCGTAGCTATCTTCTTCGGCGATTCGGTTGAGTATCACGTTGATCTTTTCGGCGACCACCTGAAAGAACTCCGCCTCCCTCTCCACCAGTTTCCCCTGCGGACCGAAGACCGACTGGACGAAGGTCTCGTATTCCTGCTTTTTTTGAAGGATTTCCTGCTGGCGCTCCCTTTTCTTCGTGTCGGAGAGAACCACGATCTGTCGCTGGAGCTCCTTATCCAGGGAGTCGAGGCCGATCTTGAGCGCCTCCGCCTGAGTCTCCCAGTTCTTGTACTCCACGCTCAGCTCCCGCTCGGCGTCCTCCCGGCCCTGATATCCGGCGAGGATCCGGGCCGAATCGATGAATCCGATCTTGATGTCCGCGGCCGTTGCCGCCGCTGTCCATGTCAGAAGAGCGAATACTGCGACTCCCGCTATTTTTCGTATCATTTCAATCTCCTAATTGTGGCCCAAGATAATCGATTCATTCTGACAAGGGGACGCCCTGGAATCAAGCGCTTCCGGGGAGGAATCGCAGAGAATTTTGGGATGCTCAGAAGAGTGATCCGAGCTGGAAGTGAGGTTGCCAGCCCGCTCCCTCCTCACGGTCGAGGCCGTAGGCGAAATCAAAGCCGAGTTGGCCGAGCATGGGGATCTGGAACCGGATTCCGAGGCCGGCGCCCCGATTGAGGTCATTCGGTCTGACGTCGCGGAAGCTGTTCCAGGTGTTCCCGGCGTCGAAGAAGAACAATCCCCAGATCTGGTTTTCGGCGATGGGGAACTTGTATTCTGCCGAGAGGACCAGCATGGTCCGGCCGCCGAAATCGAATGAATTCCCCTCGGGAACGATGCTCCGATCGTCATATCCGCGCAGGCCCCAGATGCCCGTTCCACCCAGGCGGTAACGCTTATAGAGCGGCACCGTCGAAGCGTTTTCGAGGCCGTCAACTACACCCATTCGTGCGCGAAGTCCCAGGAAGAATTTCCAGAATGACGGGTAGTACCAGCGATTCTCGACCTCATACTGCTGATATTCGGTGGTCCCCCCGATGGGGCCTCCCGCCCACTCTCCTACGAGTATCGCGACTGATCCGCTTGTGGGATGAAACAATCTGTCGGTGGAGTTTCGTGTGAACGTCAACCTGGTACTCGAAAGAGTCGACTTGCCTGCGGCATCGATCACCGCCTGGCTCGCGTTCGATCGGGGCTCGATCTCCCTCTCTTCCAGGCGATAGGCAAAATCGGCGCGTGAATAGTCGAGCCAGGGGAGCCTCCGTCCGAGTCGAACACCGCCACCCAGCCGTTTCTCGAAAAACGAATCCCAGTTGCGGCGGATTTTGGCGATATCGAAGCCGGCGGTTGTGGGTGTGTCGAAGAGCCATGGCTCCGTGTAGGAGAGTTCGATCTGCTGGAAGTCACCGAATTCCCATGTAAGATTCAGGCGCTCCCCTCCGCCGAACAGGTTGGACTGGCCGAGCCTCACGAATCCCGTGGCGCCGTTAATGGAACTGAAACCGGCGCCGGCACTCGCCTCGCCGGTCTGGCGTTCGATGACGTCGAACGTGATATCGATCTTGTCGGTCCCCTGGACGGGCGAATAGTCGAAACGGATATCCTGGAAAAAGCCGAGCTGGAGAAGCTCCCGCTGGGATCGAATGATGCGGGACCGTTTGAACAAATCCCCCGGCGCGATCACGAGTTCCCGGCGGATCGTCCTCTCTTTTGTCCGCGTATTGCCGGCCACCTGGACCCGATTGATTCTCGCGGGGTTCCCCTCGTTTATGTGGAAGGCGATGTTGATTCGATTGTCGACCACTCTTCTCTCGGGAACAATGTTGGAGAAAATGAAGCCACGTTCCGAATATATCGAGTAGAGGTTCCCTACCGATTCTTCATATTTCTGCTGATTGAAAACATCTCCATCCTTGAGACGAATCGCCGACTGCAGGACTTCGTCGTTGAACTCTTCGTTTCCGTCGAACGAGAACGATCCGGCGTAGTACTTCTGACCTTCCTTGACCCAGATCGTTACGGTAAGGTCTTTGCCGTTCTCGTCTGCGGTAACGGACGTTGATTCGATGCGGGCATCCAGAAACCCGCGCTTCTTGTAGAAAGCCTCTATCTTTTCCTTGTCCTCTTCGAACGTCTCTTCTTTGAAGTCGCCGCTCCGAATCCAGGAGTCCGGCTTGGTCTTCATTTCCTTCCGGACCCGGCCCTCATCAATCTGACCGGCGCCGAGCACGACCACACGCTTGACCTTTACTTTCTTGCCCTCTTCGACACGAAAGCGGACATTGGCGCGTCCCACGCTGTCGTCGTCGGCAGGTTCCCAGGAGATCGAGGCGTTCCTGTAGCCTTTTTCCTTGTAGAGAGCGTGAATTCGCCTCGACTCTCGGAAGAGTGTCCGGCGTGATAGGACGAGGCCTTTCTTGAGGAGCGTCTCTTCGAAGATGTCATCGTCCTTGATCTTGTCGTTTCCGAGAATCTCATAGGTGCCCAGCAGGGCCCGCTCTACGATTATGACGACGAGATCAATCTCACCAGTCCCGGGGACGATTTCCTTCTCGACATCGATCCGGTCGAACTGCCTGGTGCCGTAGAGGTTCTTGATCCCTTCCGCGATCGCGTCAACAGAGAGAATATCTCCCTGTTCGATCCCGAGAGTCTTGACGACGGAAGCGGCCGCGATTCGGCTGCTCCCTTCGACGCGAATCTTCCGCACTGTCTCGCCCCAGGCACTGGTAGCGAAGAGGATAAGCAGAACAAACAATACGGGGGGAAGAAAGCGCCTCCCCCCCGGAACGGGCAATGGCCGTTTACGATTGGCTCTATTCATCAAGATCGCTTTTCTAGCATCCTCTCGTCTATGGGGCCGCGACTGTCGGGCTAGCTATCATCGGGCTCGGCCTCAGCCTTGGGCGCGGGGATGGCGGCTACTTTTTTGGGCGGCGCCTTCGGCGCTTTTCCCTTCTTGAAGATCAGCCGTTCGTCCTTTCGCTCGATCTTGATGGAATCGCCCGGCTTGAATCGATCAGCCAGAATCTCCTCGGAGAGCGGGTCCTCAATCAGCTGGCGAATGGTCTTCCGCAGAGGACGGGCGCCGTATGCCGGGTCGAAGCCCTTGTCGAGAATCAATTCCCTTGAAGCCTCCGACATGGTCAATGTGTACTCGTGCTCCTTCAGCCTGTCCTGGACCTCGGCAAACAGAATATTAACGATCTTAGCCATATCATCTTTGTCCAGCGACCGAAAGATGATTGTCTCATCCACGCGATTCAGGAACTCCGGATTAAACGTGTTCTTCAGTTCTTCGCTGAACTTGTTGCTCATCAGCTCTTCGGACGTTCCCTTCCCGGCTTTCTGGAAGCCGAGGGTGCCACCCTGCTTGATCTTCTTGGCGCCGAGGTTCGACGTCATGATAATCACCGCGTTCCGAAAGTTGATGCGCCTGCCGAAGCTGTCCGTCAACTGGCCATCCTCCAGGACCTGGAGCAGGATATTGAAGACATCCGGGTGGGCCTTCTCGATCTCGTCGAGGAGAATAATGGAATACGGTTTCCGACGTACCTTCTCCGTGAGCTGGCCCCCTTCCTCGTATCCCACGTATCCGGGAGGTGCACCGATCAGCCTCGAGACAGCGAACTTCTCCATGTATTCGGACATATCGATCCGGATGAGCGAATCCCTGTCGTCAAACATGAACTCGGACATTACCCGGGCGAGCTCCGTTTTCCCGACGCCGGTCGGACCGAGGAAGATGAATGAACCGATCGGACGGTTCGGGTTCTGGAGGCCGGCGCGATTCCGTCGAATCGCTTTGGAAATCGCCGTAACCGCCGGCTCCTGGCCGATAATCTTCTCGCTGAGAGCATCCTCCATATTGAGCAGTTTCTGCGATTCAGTCTTTTCCAGTCTCTGAACGGGAATCCCCGTGATCGCCGAGATCACCTGAGCCACGTCATCGACATCCACCACAGCGCGGTCTTCTTTTTTCTGGACGTCCCAATCCTTCTGGAAATTCAGAAGCTGATTACGGAGCTCCTTTTCCTGATCCCGGAGTTTGGCCGCTTTCTCAAACTCCTGAGCGCAGATGGCGGCTTCTTTCTCCTGAGTGACACTACCGAGCTTCATTTCGATGTCAGACAGATCCTTCGGTATTTCGCTGACTGAGAGCCGCGCGCGCGAACCCGCCTCGTCAATTATGTCGATTGCCTTGTCAGGAAGAAAACGGTCGTTGATGAACCGGTCGGAAAGCTTGACAGCCGCGATGATCGCCTCGTCGGTGATCTCCGCCCTGTGATGGGCCTCATATTTGTCCCGCAGACCGTAGATGATCTGGATCGTCTCCTCCTGGGAGGGCGGGTTGATCGTGATCGGCTGAAAACGCCGCTCAAGGGCGCCATCTTTCTCGATGTGTTTGCGGTACTCATCAAGAGTGGTCGCGCCGATACATTGCAGTTCGCCGCGGGCGAGCGCCGGTTTCAGCATGTTGGAGGCATCGATCGCCCCTTCAGCTCCGCCCGCTCCCACGATCGTGTGAAGTTCATCAATAAAGATGATCACATTATCCGCGTCTCGGATTTCGTTCATTACCGCCTTCAGCCGTTCTTCGAACTGGCCGCGGTACTTGGTGCCGGCGACGATCGACGCGAGATCGAGTGTGACGAGGCGCTTGCTCATCAGAAGATGGGGCACGCGATTATTCGCGATTCGATCCGCTAGTCCTTCGGCGATAGCGGTCTTACCGACTCCCGGCTCTCCGATCAGTGCGGGATTATTCTTCTTCCGCCGGCAGAGAATCTGAATGACCCGTTCGATTTCTTTGCTCCTGCCGATTACGGGATCGAGTTTCCCTTCGGTGGCGAGCGTGGTGAGATCCCTGCCGAATTGATCGAGTGCGGGTGTTTCGCTTTTCTGTGGCGGTTGGGAAGGATTATTTCCTACCGGATGGCCGCCGAGCAGTTTCAATGTTTCCTCGCGGACCTTCTTCTTATCCGCGCCCAGGTCGATCAGCACGCGCGCGGCGACACCTTCACCCTCACGGATGAGGCCGAGGAGCAGATGTTCGGTACCGACGTAATTGTGGCCGAGCAGCCTCGCCTCTTCGACGGCGAGCTCCAGGACACGCTTGGCACGCGGTGTGAACGGAATCTCACCGATCGTCAGCGTTCCGCCGCTACCGGATACCATATTCTCCACCGCCTGGCGGATCTGATCGAGATCGAGCCCCAGATTATGGAGGACGGTCGCCGCAATCCCCTCACCTTCCCGCACAATCCCTAGCAGGAGATGTTCCGTACCGATGTAGTCGTGCTGGAGCCTTCCCGCTTCTTCGCGGGCCAGGTACATGACCTTCCGAACCCGCTCAGTGAATCGATCGTGCATCATGAATCTCCCCGGCTGCTAACCGTGCTGTTCCTTCAATAATATACCCACACCGCGTGAACGGAACAAGATCATGCCGAACTGGTCGGAGGCGGGTCATCACACCCGCCCGAACGGAGGAGGCTGCGAACCATCAGAGCCCTCCGGTAGTCCCTTTCCTCCTGATCCAGCTTGCTCCCCGCGTCACGCTGCACGTGTCCCGGCAGGGTAGAGAGCATGAGCCGGTTCAACTGGTGCGCACTCATCCGATCGCACAATCCGAGCGAATGCCCGAACCGGAGAGCGGAAACGAGACTGATCACCTCCTGGGAGGAGATCACTCGGCAATGTTTCAATATCCCGTACGCACGGTATACTTTGTCTTCCACCTGGAGCCGAGCGCTTTTGAGTAACACATCGGAAGCGCTCTTCTCGTGGTCGATCACCTGTCTGGTTACTCTCGTCAGGTTATCGATCACTTCAGTTTCGCTGAGACCAAGCGTGGTCTGATTCGAAATCTGATAGAAATTCCCCATCGCCTCGCTCCCTTCCCCGAACAATCCCCGTACGGCGAGGCCTACCTGCGAAATCCCTCGAAGCACCTTGCTGATCTGTTTTGTCAGCGCAAGCGCCGGCAAATGGATCAGCACGGAGGCTCGAAGTCCGGTGCCCGTGTTCGTCGGGCAGGCGGTCAGAAAACCCCATTCCGGGGAGAATGCGATGTCGATTTTCTGAGAAAGCTCCTCGTCCAACCTATCGACGGTCCTCCAGGCTTCCATGAGTTCAAACCCGGAGAAGACTCCCTGGATCCGCATATGATCTTCTTCAATTATCAGAACGCTCAGGGATTCCCCCTTACCGACCGCCACTCCTCGGGGCCCGCTCCCCTTCGCAAGGTCCGGTGAGATCAGGCGGCGTTCCAGGAGAATCTGCCGGTCCAGGGCGGAAATGCGGTCCATTCGGACGAAATTCGGGGAAACGAGTGACGGTGCCTCCCGGGCCGCCTCTCGGACAATCTCGTAGATTTCAGCCTTTTGATCGGGGCTCGCCCTGTGTGAGAACGGGTGATCCCGCAGGTTCCTCGCCAGTCGGATCCGACTCGATAAAATGATACTGGCTTCCGGCCCGCTGGCGTCGAGCCAGTCCGGCTCCGACTGGAATTGATCAAGACTCATCACGTTTCCCCAATTCCCGAATACGGTCGCGGAGGGTGGCTGCCTCCTCAAAATCCTCTCGATCGATACATTCGTTCAACGATTTCTTCAGCTCACGAATCTCTCTACGGCTCTGGGCGATTTTCGGTTCACCCACTGTTTTTCCTATATGTCGATCGCTCTTGTGGATTCTCTTCAGCAGCGGCCGAAGGGGGATCGCAAAAGTCTGGTAGCACCCCCCGCAACCGAGTCGGCCGCTCGATTTGAACTGCCTGTAGGTCAACCCGCACTGAGTACAACCGACAGGCGAGTCTTCCTCCTCTTCGCCCGGCATCGCCTCGTCCGTCATCCCGCCGAGTATCCCGGAAAACGAAAAGTCGGTCTGAGCCTCGATTTTGGTGAAGCCTTTTTCCTGGGCGCACTGTTCGCAGAGACGAAGCTGGATGACTTCGTCATCCTTCATTTCCGTGTAGTGCACTTTGGCCGGCTGCTTGCCGCAAATCTGGCACTTCATGTCTTGACTCTCTCTCCCTGCGAACGGGCGGTCACGTCGACCAGGGCCCGGTCGACCAGTCGGAGCTTTCGATCCGCCTGGTTGGCGAGCTTCTCATCATGGGTGACGATGACGAACGCCTGACCGAGACGGTCCCGCAGATCCCAGATAAGCTCATGGAGCGAATCGCTCGTGGCATCATCAAGATTGCCCGACGGTTCGTCGGCCAGGACGACTTCGGGTTCCGTCGCAACGGCACGCGCGACGGCCACGCGTTGCTGTTCCCCTCCGGAGATTTGATTCGGATAGTGACTCAGCCTGTCCCCCAGAGCTACGGCGTCCAGCAGATCCCGCGCTTTCGCTCGCCCCTTTTCCAGTGAAGCCCCTCCGATCATGAGCGGAAGTGCCACGTTCTCCTCAACCGTAAACGCCGGCAGAAGATGATGGAATTGAAACACAAACCCGATTCGGCGATTGCGGAAACGGGAGAGGCGGTGATCAGAGAGCCGGAATACATCTTCGCCGCCGATCGTCACATGGCCGCTGTCAGGCCGGAGGAGCGTCCCGAGCAGATGGAGGAGCGTGCTCTTTCCCGCGCCGGACTGGCCGACGATGGAAAGGATCTCTCCCCTCTCGATCTCCAGATCGAGATTGTCAAGCACCACCAGGCGCTCGTTCCCTGACGGGAACCACTTCCCGAGACTCTTTGCAGAGAGTACAGGCTCCTGTTTCATCTCTACTCGTACCGTATCGCCTGGACCGGTTCCAGGCGGGACGCGATCCAGGCGGGATAAAGTGTGGCCAGCAGGCTGATTACGATTGCGGCTCCCGCTACCTGGGAAACGTCGATCAGCTGTACGTCTACCGGGAGAGAATCGATGAAGTAGATGTCCGCCGGCAGGGGGATGAAGTCATATCGATCCATCAGCCAGCATGCGAATACCCCACCCGCGCACCCGAGAAGAGTGCCGAGGCCGCCGATCAGCATCCCTTCCATCACGAAGATCGTCACCACACTTCGGATGGATGCCCCCATCGATTTCAATACACCGATTTCCCTCGTCTTTTCCATCACCATCATGATGAGAGTGCTTGCTATATTGAATGCCGCAACCTGAATGACAAGCGCGACAATCAGAAACATCACTCTCTTCTCGATCTCCATCCACGAGAAGAGAGTGCGGTTCAGATAGATCCAGTTGTTTGCGCGATACGGCGGTGATCCCACACGTTGCACGATGCGGTCGCCGATCTCCGGCGCCTTGTAAGCGTCATCTACCCGGACAGCGATTCCAGTGACGGCATCGCCCATTCCGAGTAGGTCCTGTGCCGCCTCCAGCGGAACCAGAGCGAGCGATGAATTGTACTCGTACATCCCTGAGTCGAAAGTGCCGATGAACTTGTATCGGCGCATTTTCGGCACTGCGCCAAACGGGTTTCGAGCCGTGCTCTTGAACGAAGCGAGCACGACGGTCTGTCCGAGTACTGCGCCGAGGTCGAGGGCGAGATCGCGGCCGAGCAGTACCGGAGGCGGGGCTCCCTTCTCCCACACGAGTTCAACATCGGCCGGCGCTGTCCGGGCCAGAAGCTCTGACACGGCCGGCTCCGAAGCAGGATCGATCCCTTTGACTACGATTCCGTCCTGCTCGCTGTCGACCTGAATCATTGCCTTGGCGTAAACGAACGGCGAAGATGCCACTACCCCTTCGGTAGCGTTGATCTTCTCGATCAGAGCGGGGTCGGGGTCAACCGGGTCGCTTCCGTACTTCAGCAGGATTACGTGAGCGTGAGTGCCGATGATGCGTGATTTTACCTCTTGCTCGAATCCGTTCATGACAGCGAGGACGATGATCAGCGAAGCCACGCCGACGAAAATGCCGATTATCGAAATGAGCGTGATGATCGGGACGAACCCGAATTGATGTCTGGATCCGAGATGGCGTCTGGCGACGAAAGTCTCGAAACTCATTCCTCGGAACCCCCCGGGGAGGCCTGCTCGGGGCGGAGCAGCGGAAACAGAATGACGTCACGAATGGACTGCTGATCCGTAAAGACCATGCTGATCCTGTCGATTCCGATGCCCAGCCCGCCTGTGGGGGGCATGCCGTACTCAAGAGCCCGGATGTAGTCCTCGTCGAGCTGCTGAGCCTCCTCGCCTTCAGGACCCCGAAGGGCTACCTGAGCCTCGAAGCGCTTTCTCTGCTCGATGGGATCGTTCAGCTCGGAGAAGGCGTTTCCGATCTCCATCCCGCAAAGGTAAGGTTCGAATCGTTCGACCACACCAGGGCGGTCGCGCCGTTCTTTCGCGAGCGGCGAAATCTCTTTTGGGAAATCGATGACAAACGTGGGATCGAGTATCCCCGGTTCCACCAGATGATCGAAGAGTTCCGCCAGTATCATCCCGTTCGATGAATGGTCAGGTAAGTCGATGTTTCTCTGATCACACTCGGCGCGGAGTTCCTTGTTTGTCATCTCCATGACATCGCGGCCGATCGACTCACTGAGGGCATCGACAAAAGACAACCTCTTCCATGGCTCGGCGAGGTCGTTCGTTCTTCCTGCAAAGGTGATGCTGGTGGTGCCGTGCAGTTCGAGCGCGATCTCTCGCATCATTTCCTCTACGATCCGCATCATGTCATTGTAATCACTGAAGGCCTCGTATAGTTCCATCTGGGTGAATTCGGGGTTATGGGTCTTGTCGATTCCTTCGTTCCTGAAGTCTTTAGAAATTTCGTAGACCCGTTCGCACCCGCCGGCGATAAGTCGCTTCAAATAGAGTTCATCCGCAATGCGAAGATAGAGTTTCATATTGAGCGCATTATGGTGCGTTGTGAACGGTCTCGCGGAGGCGCCGCCGTAAAGTGGTTGCAGTACCGGAGTCTCGACTTCCAGAAATCCGCGGTCGTCGAGATACTTCCTGATTGTAGTGACCAGTCTGGCGCGTCGCTCAAATACTTGAAGTACTTCCGGATTGACGATGAGGTCTACATAGCGCTGGCGATAGCGCGTTTCTTTGTCACGCAAACCGTGCCACTTTTCGGGGAGCGGCCGGAGAGACTTGGCAAGCAGTTCGAAACCGGACACCTGAAGTGAAATCTCTCCCGCCCTCGTCCGGAACGGCGTGCCTCGCACACCGATCAGATCGCCCGCTTCGATCTTCTTCCAGATCTTGTAGGCTTCCTCGCCTACAAAATCCAGCTTCATGTAGATCTGGATGACTCCGGATCGGTCCTTGACGTTGGCAAACGAGGCCTTGCCCATGCGTCGGATCGTCATGAGCCGTCCGGCGATGGAGACCGAACGCTCCTCGGCGACAAGCTCGTCGAATTGATCGTGTACCTCGCTTGCGGTCGTATCACGATCAAACCGGGTCGGATAGGGATCGACGCCCGCCTCTTCCAGAGAGTGCCGCTTGTCGAGCCGGACGCGAAACAGTTCTTTTTCGTCAGCCATTCTTTCGGTCCCGTTGGGTTGGATTGTTGGTCCCGGTCAAGATGACCAGAATATAAGAGCGCTCCGAACGATGGTCAAGGGAGGTGCCGCCGCCGGAAACCGTACGGTTACTTCTTGCGCAGGAACGCGTCGATGAATGAATCGATATCGCCGTCCATCACAGCCTGCACATTGCCCACCTCGTGCTTGGTCCGATGGTCCTTCACCATCGTGTAGGGATGGAAGACGTAAGATCGAATCTGACTCCCCCAGGCGATCTCCTTCTTCTCCCCTTCCTTTTCGTCGAATTTCTTCTTTTCTTCTTCGATGTAGAGGGCAAGAAGCCGCGCCTTCAGTACCTTCATGGCGTTCGCCCGATTTCGATGCTGGGATCGCTCGCTCTGGCACGTAACGGCGATTCCGGTCGGCAAGTGGGTAATCCGAACAGCCGAGTCGGTCTTGTTCACATGCTGGCCGCCGGCGCCGCTCGAGCGGAAAGTGTCCACCCGCAGATCGCTGTCCGACACTTCCACATCCTCGATCTCCTCAGATTCAGGATAGGCGTAGACAGATGCAAATGAGGTGTGACGCCTGTGAGCGGCATCAAAGGGTGAAATACGAACGAGCCGGTGAACGCCCATCTCACATTTGAGAAAACCGTAGGCAAAATCCCCCTTCATCTCGAGCGTGACGCTCTTGATCCCCGCCTCTTCACCTGCCTGCATGTCGAGCACGCTCTGCTTGTAGCCGTGACGTTCCCCCCAGCGCTGATAGAGGCGCATCAGCATCTGGGCCCAGTCCTGTGATTCCGTACCCCCCGCTCCCGGATGAATGGTCAGGATAGCGTCTCCGGAATCTTCCGGATCGCTCAGCAGGCTCTTGACCTCCAGCTCCTCGACGAGCTTCGCGAGCGTGACCACATCGCTCTGAAGCTCTTCCTCTATCGAAGCGTCCTCCCCTTCCTCGAGCAGCATTTCATGAAGGAGCGCCGCTTCTTCCGCGGAGGTTTTTATGCGGCCGAATTCATCGACTACGCGCTTTTCCATCGAAAGCGCGCGGGTCGTCTCCTGGGCCGCGGCGCGATCATCCCAGAAATCGGGGGCAGCCATCTTCTCTTCCAGGGCACCGATCTTTTCCGTACGTGCCCCGATGTCAAAGATACCCTTCGAGTTCGTCGATCCGCTTCCGACAGTTCGTCAGCGTGGCGCTCAGTTCTTTGGGGTCAAGCATGTCCCTTCTCCTCTTTGCGGATCAGATCGTTCCAGACCTGCCGTGCCTTCCGTTCCAGGTCGTTCCGCGTTCCGTTATTTTCTATGATCACATCGGCCCGTGCCGCTCCGGCCGCTTCGTCCGTTTGACTTTTCACGCGATCGACAGCTTCATTCGGGGGCCGGCCATCCCGGCGGGCGATCCTCTCCGCTCGTACGGAGGGGTCCGCGACGACCGCGACCACGAGATCCACTCTCTTTTCAAGGCCCCACTCGAAGAGGAGCGCGGCGTCGAGCACGTGGATCTTGCCGGCCGATGCCCGCGCCTCTTTCAGAATGGACGCGATCCGAGCGCGGAGCGCAGGTTGGACGATTCGGTCGAACGCCTCCAGTTTTGCGAGATCTGAAAACACCACGCGGCCGAGGGACCTTCGATTCACTCCCCCGTTCGCGCCGAGTACTTCTTCCCCGAGGGTGACGGCGATCTGCCGCTGTATCGCTCGATCGGACTGCCAGACATCGCGGCCGATGGAGTCGGCGTCTATCGTTTCCGCGCCCCACTCGGCGAAAAGTCCCGCCACGATCGTCTTGCCGGCACCGGTATTCCCGGTCACCGCTACAATCATGCCCCACCATCCAGGCCGTGCGCTTCCAGCCAGTTGCCCCCCTGGCCCGAGTCGACTACCAGAGGTACCCGGAGCTCCATGCGGTCTTCCATCAGTCTCGTCGCGAGCTCGGTAATCTCATCGAGCTCGGTCAGCGGTGCATCGAACACCAGTTCATCATGCACCTGCAGGATCATCTTGGTACCGAGCTTTCGCTCGAGAAGAGCTTCGTCGATCGCGATCATGGCGAGCTTGATGAGATCGGCAGCCGATCCCTGAATCGGAGTGTTCACCGCAGTACGCTCGGCGAACGATCGCATCCTTCCGTTCGTGCTGTTCAGATCCGGCAGGTAGCGCCGGCGTTTGAGCATGGTCTCCACGTAACCCTTCGACCGGCCCTCTTCCACCGTTCGTTCCATGAACGCTTTGACTCCGGGATAGGCCTGGAAATATCCGTCGATAAAACTCTGCGCTTCCTTCCGGGTAAGGTCGAGCCGGCTGGCAAGACCGAACGCCCCCATGCCGTACACGATGCCGAAGTTAACCGCTTTCGCGCGGGACCGCATCTCCCCCGACACATCGTTTTCTTCGACACCGAAAAGTGTGGATGCGGTTCTCTTGTGAATGTCCGTACCGGCCTGGAAGTCGGCGATCATCGCCTCGTCTTCCGACAAGTGGGCGAGCAGGCGGAGCTCAACCTGCGAGTAGTCGAGCGAAAGTATGGCGCGATCTTCGGCGGACGGGAGAAACGCTTTTCTGATCTTCCGGCCGAGCTCCGTCCGAATCGGTATGTTCTGAAGTCCCGGGTCGGACGAAGAGAGACGTCCTGTGGCCGCCACCGTCTGATTGAACGAAGTGTGAATCCGACCGGTCCGTGGATTGATGAGCTTCGGCAGCGCGTCGACATAAGTCCCCCGAAGTTTTTCGATCTGCCGGTACTCCAGAATGAGCGCGGGGAGGGGATGCTCTCTTGCCAGTTCCTGAAGAACGTCATTGTCAGTGGAGTAACCGGTTTTGGTTTTCTTGCGCGGCTTCATGCCGAGGTTCTCGAACAGAATGACCTGGAGCTGTTTGGGGGAATTCAGATTGAATTCGCTCCCGGCGAGCTCATGGATCTTCTTCGCCATGCCGTCGATTATGGTCCGGAGTTCTCCAGACATCTTCTCCAGGAACGGAACATCCAGAGAGACGCCGTTCCGCTCCATTCGTTTAAGAACCTGCAGAAGCGGGATCTCCAAGTCCCGGAAGAGCTCGTCCCCCGCAACTTCTTTCAGGCGTGGCGCGAGTTCATCAGCGAGTCGCAGTGTGAAATCCGCATCTTCACAGGCGTATTCATAGACCTCGTCGGCGTTCAACTCGTCCATGGTTTTCTGGTTCCTGCCCGTGCCGAGGAGGTTTGAGATCGGAATCATCTTGTGGTTCAAGTGAACCAGCGCGAGATGATCGAGTTTGTGGGTCCTCTGCCCCGGATCAAGAATGTAAGAGGCGATCATCGGATCGAAACGGACTCCCTGGATATCAAAGCCTTCGTTTTCAAGAATCAGGAGATCGTATTTCGCATGTTGGGCGATCTTCTCGATCCGGGGATCCGCAAATGGAGGACCCAATATCCGCCTGGCCGACTCGAGAGAGACATTGGGATCCCCGTCATGTCGAATGGGCACGTACCAGGCTCTTCCAGGCTCGGTCGAGACGGAAATACCGACGAGATCAGCGCGCATCGGATCGACCGATGTGGTTTCCGTGTCGAACGCGAATCGGCCGCTCTTCGTCAGCTCTTCGGCGAGCGCGGAAAGTCCCCGGTCATCACTTACGAGCGTATAATCCACGTCCATCTCTTCCGGAGGATCGCCCACTTCATCGAGTAGGCGATGGAACTCGAGGTCACGGAAGAGAGGGGCGACCCGCACAGGATCGATCGATACCCGATTGAGATCGATCCATTTCACGTCGAGCGGAACGTCCGTATCGAGGGTGACGAGTTTTCGCGAAAGAAACGCGTTGTCCCGATCCTGTACCAGTCGCTCTTTCAGTTTGCCCTTGAAGCTTTCAATATTCTCGTAGACTCCCTCGAGATTCCCGTTCTCTTTCAACAGTTTGACCGCTGTCTTGGGGCCGACTCCTTTGACGCCGGGCACATTGTCACTCGCGTCTCCCATGAGCGCGAAGAGGTCGATCACACGATCGGCCGGCACACCGAGCCGTTCCTCCACCCCGACATCCGAATCGATCACCTTGTCTCCGTCCCGCCCGGGAGACACCACGCGAACATGGGGCTGGACGAGCTGGAGCATATCCTTGTCGCCGGAGTAGATCGTAGTTTCGATCCCCTCGGCGGCAGCCCGGATGGCGAGTGTTCCCATCAGGTCGTCCGCTTCATAGCCGTCGAGTTTCAGAATCGGCACGCTGAGCGTCTTGATTACCTCTTCCACCCTCGGAAACTGCTCACGGAGACTGGGCGGCGTTTCCGGCCGGTGCGCTTTGTACTTGTCGTACATATCATGGCGAAATGTCGGTTTGCCCGTATCGAGAACGAATGCGACGAGATCGGGTTTCATCTCGCGAAGAAGACGAATCATGCTCGATGTGGTGCCGTAAACGGCGCTCGTCTCCTCCCCCTTCGAGTTAATCAGCGGGTTTCTGATAAACGCGAAAAACGATCGAAAAATAAGCGCCGACCCATCGACCAGGAGAAGCGTTTTGCTAATCACCGCTCCTCCCCGCCTCCTACCGGACGGCCCCAGAGTGTCGCCTCATGACCGTCGACGATCTCCACTTCCAGAAAGTCGCCCGGCTTGCCGTGGATACCGGGAAGGATGACGACTCCGTCTACTTCGGGGGCATCCCCCTCGCTCCTGCAGAGGGTGTTTCCTTCTTCTGTTTCGTCGACCAGGACTCTCATCTGTGATCCGATTCGTCCTTTTGTCTTGTGCTCCATGATCGATGCCTGGAGGTCCAGAATCTCCTGTTGTCGCTCCCGCACTACATCCTGGGGGACACGATCCTCGAGAGCCCAGGCGGCCGTGTTTTCTTGAGGGGAGAAGGAAAAGACGCCGAGATGGTCGAACTCGGTTTCTCCGACAAACTTCACGAGCTGCTGAAAGTCGTCATCCGTCTCCCCCGGAAAGCCGACGAGAATCGTCGATCGAAGTGTGAGCCCGGACACGCCCGCCCGCAATCGGTCGATGGTATTTCGGACTCCGTCGCCGGATATGCCCCGCCGCATGAGGCGAAGGACCGACGTGCTGATGTGCTGAACCGGCATGTCGATATAGCTGCAGGCGTTCGCTTTTCCGAGCCGACTGATCAGCTCATCCGTGACACCAGAGGGATAGGCGTACATGAGGCGTACCCATCGGATCTCCTCAATCTTCGCCAGACGATCGAATAGGTCGGGCAGAAATTCATATCCGTTTTTCTGACCGGCCCCGCGGGAAAAGTCATTGCCGTAGGCCGTCGTCTCCTGACCGATGAGCACAACTTCGCGTGCGCCTCGGACGGCAAGGCCGTGAGCTTCACGATCGATCGATTCCAATGTTCGGCTGGAGAGCTTTCCACGAAAGGACGGGATCGAACAGAAGGCGCATGGCCTGTCACAGCCTTCGGCGATCTTGATATAGGCCGTATGAGCGGTCCCGATGGTAATCCGGTCTTCGGCCATCGAATCGTGAACGGCGGTCTCCCACTTAGTCTCCCGGTCACAGACCGGACTCCCCCTCATGAGATCCCTGGCGACGCCCGGCACGCTCTCCATCGACCGCACCCCGACGAGGCCGTCGATTTCTGGAACTTCCCTCAGCAGTTCGTCACCATATCGCTCCGCAAGACAGCCGGTCACGAGGAGCTTTCGGTTCCCCTTGGCGAGACCCGCTTCCAGGATCGCTTCTACCGATTCCTCTTTCGCTTCATCAATGAATGCACAGGTGTTGATGAGCAGCAGGTCCGCGTCATCCAGATCGGTTACGATCTGCATCCCTTGCTGCATCAGGCGGCCGGCCATCATCTCGCTGTCCACCTCGTTCTTCGGGCATCCGAGCGTGTGGATCCAGACCCTGCTTCCAGGGTCAGGGGCTCCTTCGGCTTTGGTATCTTTCGGATTCATGGCTGGAGCCTAACACGAGGGCCGCCCGGGGGACAGAGCCTGAGCGATCTACGTCCCTTGATCCGTCCCAAGCCCCGCTCTTCTCACTTCCCGCTCCTTTCGTTTTCCTCTGCGCTCCTGCCTCTTCGCCGGGTCGTGTCGCTGGAGGAACTCGGACATGAGCTCCCTTCCTGTGAAGTCACCAGGCAGTTCAATGGATTTGACCGATCAAGTACAACCAGGATGTGCCACGGGGCGACTGCAGCACCTGCTGCAACCAACTCTGAACCCGGGCTACTATTCATGATCTCCAGCGACCGTTCGACCATTGCCGCACTAGCGTTATCAATAGACCGCTGCATCTTGCGAGGGGTGGTTGCTTCCTGACCGCCATTTCGGCGGTCGGAAACTGATCGATATGGTTGAAAGATAAAAGATGGGCTTGTTCGTCGGTGACGGGGTCACATCGCACCCATCGCCTGGTCCCCCCCTCACCCTGCCAGCCACCGAGGGAGATCGGCCACGGAATCAAGCACCCCGTCCGGGCTCCCCTTCTGATCGTCACCCTCTTCGTATGTACCTGTTCGCACAAGCAAGCCCAATAATCCGGCAGCGCGCGCCCCCTCAACATCGGCATCCCAGCGGTCACCGATCATGACTGTCGGCCCGAGTTGCGCACGGCCTTCGTAAAGACTTCGAACGGCCGCCTCGAAGAATGGGCGTGCCGGCTTACCGATCAGTTCGGCTTTGATTTCGGCGCCGTATTCGAGGGCGGCGACGAACGGTCCGGCGTCAAGCAGCGGTTCGGTATCCTTCATCCAGAAACGGTTCTTGTGAGCGGCGAGAAGGACCGCCCCCTGTTTCAGTGACTGGAACGCTCGGTTCAGAACGTCATAATTGAATTTCTCGCCGAGGTCACCAATGAGCACGGCGTCCGCCTGATTCCGCGCCGCTTCCGAAGGGAGATCTTCGAGTGCTCTCTCATCGACCAGGTAGGTGGCTCTCCATTTGCGTTCTTTCAGAATTCCTGCGGCGGCGATGATAGGCGTCATGATCTGTTCTGGTGGAACAGAAAGACCGGAGGCCGCAAGTGAGTCGACAACGAGACGGCGACTCTTTCTTGTGGTGTTCGTGACGAGTCTGTAGGGGATCCTGCGCCTGGTGAGCCAGGCAAGAACATCGACAGCCCCATCGATCGGGCTCCCGCCGTGGGCAAGCACGCCATCGATATCAAAGAGAATTCCGGAAGCTTTCATCGATAAGGTAGGTGGGTCGTGCAATCAGTTAAGCGGAAGATTCTCCCCGTCCTCATCCTCGTTCTCATCTCCATCCTCCTCCTCTTTCTGGCGGAGCCACTCTTCATCGACGAGCACGTCACGCGCTTTCGATCCTTCGAACGGACCGACAATGCCCGCCTGCTCCAGAAGATCGACCAGCCGGGCTGCGCGTGAGTATCCCACCCGGAGTCTTCTCTGAAGCAGCGAGACCGACCCCTGGCCCGATCGAATGACGATCCGCGCCGCTTCATCGAAGAGCTCGTCCTCGTGGGGCGAGAGCCCCCCTTCGCTCCCCCCTTCACTGGCTACGCCGTCATCCAGAATCACAGTCCGCTTGTTCTTCGCTTCATAGCCCTGCTCCTTCAGGAACATGACCAGCTCATTCGTCTCTTCGGTGGTTATAAACGCGCCGTGAATCCGATTGATTTCGGGACGGCCGGCGAAGACGAACAGCATGTCACCTTTTCCAAGCAGTTTTTCAGCGCCGTTCCCGTCGATAATCGTCCGCGAATCGATCTTGGACGCCACCTGGAACGCGATCCGCGAAGGAAAGTTCGCTTTGATCACACCGGTGATCACGTTAACCGAGGGACGCTGCGTGGCAAGGACGAGATGGATCCCGACGGCGCGAGCCATCTGGGCGAGCCGGGCGACAGAGTCTTCGATTTCGTTCGGCGCGGTGAGAATGAGATCGGCGAATTCGTCGATCACGATGACGAGATAGGGAAGCGCTTCCAGTTCGAGACCTTCATCGATGATCTCCTGACTGGCCTGGAGTTTGGAAAGGTTCTTGTTGTAATCGTTGATCCCTCTCACACCGACGCGGGCGAGAAGTTTGTAGCGCCGCTGCATTTCGAAAACCGCCCACCGCAAAATCTGAGACGCCTCTTTCGCGTCAGTCACCACAGGCGCCAGCAGATGGGGGATGCCGTTGTACATGGTCATCTCGAGCATTTTGGGATCGATCAGGATGAGGTGAACTTCTTCGGGAGAAGCGCCGTAGAGAATGCTCGCCAGAATCGAATGGATACAGACGCTCTTTCCCGATCCTGTGGCGCCTGCAATGAGCAGGTGAGGCATTTCCTCCAAGGTGGAATAGAACGGCTGGCCTGAAATGTCCTTGCCCATGGCGATCGTCAGTTTGCTTGTTCCCCTGGCGAATGCGGCTGATGTGAGAATCTCCTTCAGGAAGACCGTCCGGGGTTCGAGATTCGGTATTTCGACCCCTACCGCCCCCTTCCCTGGAATCGGCGCGACAATACGAATCCGTTTGGCCCGCATGACAAGCGCGAGGTCATCGGCGAGGTTGGCGATCTGCTGTACCTTTACGCCCGGCGCAGGTTCCAGCTCGAACCGTGTGATCACCGGGCCCGGATGAACCTCGATCACTCGGGCCTTCACACCGAAATCGGCAAGCCTGTCCTCCAGGCGGCGGGACTGCTCGAGCAGGTAATCCTCCTGAACGTTCGGCTCTTCATTCTCATCGTCCGCGAGCAGATCAATCGGCGGGAAGAGATACTCTTTGTCCCCCATCGGCCCGAGGGGGCGTCGGATCAGCTTGGATGGTTTTGCCTTTATCGCCTTTACCGGTTTCACGATCTGGGGAGGCGCCCCACTCAGCCCGGCGGTCTTGTCTTCCTCATCCTCATCGACTACCTCGATCGCGTCTTCGTACTCTTCCTCTTCTTCAATCAGGGCCGGATCGCCACGGCGATTCACGATCCACTCGACCGCCGTTTCGTAAGACAGAAGGAGCTTTTCGCGAAGAGTCACGGCGAAAGAACGGAAATAACCCGGGATCTGTCTGGCCCGGTCCCGGAGACCGACCGTTTCCAGACGAGGGAGAGCCAGATCATAGAGCCAGATAAGAACTACCAGCAGAAAAGTGAGCGCAATCAGAGTCGTGCCGAGGGCACCGAAGCTCTGATCAGCCAGAGAATAGAGAGCTTTACCGAGACTCCCGCCGAACTCGCCCTGGTGGTCGAGTGGAATCATACCGGTGGAGTAGCAGAGTACCGAGACGGTAATGACCAGGGTGACGGCGAGCAGGAGCGCCCGGCCTGATGCTCGGAAATCGGAACCGGAAATGCGGTTCCAGCCCATCTGTACGAGGAGAATCGGGACTATCCAGGCGCTTAAACCGAGCAGGCCGGTCAGGAAATGGGAGACGGCACGATTGACCCGGCGGACATCGACGTCGCTCAGCTCACCCAGACGACTCTGGAAGAGGCCGAGGGCTACAAGAAGGCTGAGAGAGATGAGCAGGACCCCTAGGACCCGTCGCTCTCGATCGACCCCCCCTCCGCTTTGCCGTTTGGCTCCCTTGCTGCGCGCCACTGCCTCCTCCCCTCCTTGAATCCCTCCGCGAGCTGAAGGGCCGATTGCTCCGGATCGTCTCGCCAGAGCGCGCTGATGACCGCAATCCCGTCATAGCCGGCCGCACCGATCTGGATGGCGCCGATCGGGTCGATACCGCCGATCGCGACCAGCGGCAGATCTGTGGCCGATCGTATTTCCAGGATCGCCTCTCGCTCGAGAACGACCAGCTCCCTCTTAGTCGGGCTGGCAAAAAACGGACCGATGCCGAGATAGTCAGCACCTTCCCGCTCTCTCGCCCGGGCCGCTTCCGCGGTTCGAGACGTCGCGCCGATAACCGCCGGCGGCGGAAGCAGGCGGCGTGCGTCGGGGACCGGGATATCCTGATCGCCGACGTGCAGGCCCTCGGCGCCGAGCAGAAGCGCCAGATCCACCCTGTCATTTACAATGAGAGGCAGTCCCAGCAGCGCGGTCACCCTTCGAGTTTCGCGACCGTAGCGTATCCCATCTTCCGTCGCAAGCGTTTTTGCGCGAAGCTGGACCACGGTAACGCCCCCTCGGGCGGCTGCGGTAACTTTATGTTCCAGAGAGGATTCCGGGACAACCCGGGGATCGAGGATTCCATAGAGGGTGAAATCGATCATGTCGGTCAGGAGGCCTGGCTCTCCCTCGCCCCTTCTTCATCAATCGCCCGCATCTCATCCACGAAGCCGACATTGATGTCGCCACTCATGAATCGGGGATGATCAAGTACTTCGAGATGGAACGGGATCGTCGTGTAGACCCCCTCGACTATGAATTCGCCGAGGGCACGTTTCATCCGGACGATCGCTTCATCCCTGGTCCTGCCGTGTGCGATTACCTTGCCGAGCAGGGAATCGTAGTAAGGGGGTACGACGAAGCCTTCGTGGACGTGCGTATCGACGCGGATTCCAGGCCCGCCAGGCAGATGGAAGCTCTCGACCGTTCCGGGAGAAGGCATGAATTCCTGCGCCGGGTTTTCCGCATTGATGCGGCACTCGATCGCGTGTCCCGTGAGGGTGATTTCCTCCTGCGTGTAGGGGAGCTTCTCCCCGCCTGCCACGAGGATCTGAGTCTTCAGGAGATCGCGGCCGGTTACCATTTCAGTCACCGGATGTTCCACCTGAATTCGAGTGTTCATCTCCATGAAGAAGAACTCGCCTGATTGATCGAGCAGAAATTCAACCGTTCCCGCGCCTCGATAGTCGACACCGGCCGCCCCGAGGACCGCTGATTCCCCCATGGCCTGACGTGTCTTCTCGTCGATCGCCGGTGAAGGGGACTCTTCGATGAGCTTCTGGTGGCGGCGCTGGACTGAGCAGTCCCTCTCGCCGAGATGAACCACATTCCCGTAGTTGTCGGCCATGATCTGGAATTCCACGTGGCGCCCGTTCTGGATCAGCCGTTCCAGATAGAGTCCCGGATCGCCGAATGCCGCCTGGGCCTCGGCCCGGGCTGACTGAACGCCGGCTCGAAGGGATCCGTCATCGTAGGCGATCCGCATCCCCTTCCCCCCACCGCCGGAGGCGGCTTTGATCATCACCGGGTACCCGATCTCCCTGGCAGCCCGCACGGCGTCCGTATCGGACTCTACAAGGCCTTCCGTGCCCGGGATGACCGGAACACCCGCCTCGATCATTGTGCGCCGCGCTGCTGCTTTGTGGCCCATCCGGCGGATCACCTCAGCGGGCGGCCCGATGAACGCAATATCGCAGGATTCGCAGATTTCAGAGAATTTGGCGTTTTCAGCGAGGAAGCCGTAGCCGGGATGAATGGCATCGGCGTCGGTTATTTCCGCCGCCGCGATGATACGGGGGATATTCAGATAGCTGTCCGTACTGGCCGGTGGACCGATACAGACGTCCTCATCGGCGAATCGGACGTGGAGTGAGTCCCGATCCGCCTCGGAATAAACGGCAACGGTGCTGATACCGAGCTCTTTGCAAGCTCGGATGATCCGGAGTGCGATCTCGCCTCGATTGGCGATGAGTATTTTCTTGAACAAGAGGGCGTATCCTTCTGCTATTTAGCGTATTAGCTGGATCCGTCCCCCCCGTCGATCAAGGAGGGCGTTCCCTTTCCCTCGAAGATTTCCCAGCTCGTATCGGACGTCGCCTCGATCCCCCGCGCCCGCAGATCGAATTCGCTCGGGTTCGACGCACTGGACAGCGCTTCTTCGAACGAGATCTTCTCTGCCTTGTACAGGCGCATGAGAGACTGGTCGAACGTCTGCATCCCGTACTCCGTGAATCCTTCCTGGATCGCGGTACGGATGAGCGCCGTCTTCTCAGCATCAACTATATAGTCTCTTACCGCAGCGTTGCAAACAAGGATTTCCGCGGCGGGAGTCCGGCCCGCCGAAGCGGCAAGCTTGACGAGGCGCTGGGAGACCACTGCCTGAAGCGAAGCAGCAAGCAGGAATCGGATCTCTTTGTGCTGGTGGGGGGGGTAGAACGAAATTACCCGGTTCATTGTCTGCATCGCGTCGATCGTGTGCAGTGTGGAAAAAACCAGGTGGCCGGTATTGGCCGCCGTAAGAGCGATGTGCATCGTCTCCTGATCCCGAATCTCGCCGATCAGGATCACGTTGGGATCCTGTCTCAGGACATGCTTGAGGGCGGCAGCGTAGTCGGGAGTATCTTCACCGACCTCCCGCTGGACGATAAAGCCCCGCTTATCGGCATGGAGATATTCGATCGGGTCCTCGATCGTGATCACTTTCGAGGACTTCGACTCGTTAATCTTGTTTATCATCGCCGCAAGAGTCGTCGATTTCCCACTGCCGACCGTACCCGTTACGAGAACAAGTCCCCGCGGTTTGAGCGCGATCTCCTCCAGGATGGCCGGCATGTTGATCTCATCGAGGGTAGGGATGAGCATGGGGACGCAGCGATAGGTCATCGCATATGTGCCACGCTGGGTGTGGATGTTCCCGCGAAAACGGGCGACCCCCGGCACCATGAGTGCGAAGTCGATTCCCAGATCCCGTTCGAGAGTTTCCATTTGAACGGGGCTGAGTGCCTGTTCAGCCAGGTCCTTCAAATCCTCTTTGCCCAGATCCGGCAGGTCGGACCGCCGAAGGTCTCCGTCGATTCGGAATACAGGCGGGCCTTGGACTTTGAGGTGAAGATCGGACGCCCGAAGGTTCACCATCTCTTTGAGAAGCGCTTGCAGATTGATCAACCGGAACCTCCCGTGGCAGTCTCCCCCGGGAGATTCCGCGGGAAGCTCCTAGGAGGGTGTAAGAAGAAAGAGGGTCTGGCCAAACTCGACCGGCTCCCCGTTCTCCACCAGAATTTTGACGACACGCCCGTCGTTCTCGCTTCGGATTTCATTCATCAGTTTCATCGCTTCGATGATGCAGACGATCGTTCCGGACGAGATGTTGTCCCCGAGTTTGATAAACGGATCGGCGTCCGGTGCCGGTGCGGCGTAGAACGTTCCGACCATGGGGGACTTGACCGGAAGAAGATCCGTGATGTCCACATCCTCTTCCGGCGCGTGTTCGGTCTCCTCCCTCTTATCGGTCGGAGGAGCCGGGGGCTGAGCGAAGGCGGGTAGGGCCACTGTGGAGGCCGATTCGCGGGTAATTCTCTTCGCGATTCGTATTTTCTTGCCCCAATGGGAAATCTCGAGTTCCTCGATATCGCTCTCTTCTACGAGGCGAATCAGATCCCGGATTTCATCCTGATGCATTTTGCTGACTCCTCAGGAGGCCCGCTCTACGTAGGAGCGGCTTCGAGTATCGACCTTAATGATAGTGCCTTCTTCCAGAAAGAGGGGCACCTGAACAACGGCACCTGATTCGAGGGTAGCCGGTTTCGTACCGCCGGACGCCGTGTCCCCTTTGACGCCCGGATCGGTCCGGGTCACTTTGAGAGTCACGAAATTCGGCATCTCGAACGTTACCGCCCTACCGTCGTACATGAGGATGTCAATATACATTTCCTCTTTAAGAAAGTCCACGGAATCGCCGAGGAAGCTCTTCTCCAGCTGCAGCTGCTCGTAAGTTTCACCGTTCATGAAGTGGTATTCGTCACCGGAAGAGTAGAGAAACTGCATGGGGGTCCGCTCCACCCGTACGTCCTCGAACTTCTCGCCTGCCCGGTAAGTCCGGTCGAGAACGGCTCCGGTTTCCACTGATTTCAGTTTGAGGCGAATAAACGCGCCTCCCTTGCCCGGCTTGACGTGCTGATACTCTGTAACCGAGAACAGTTTTTTCTCGAGAAGAAGTACCATCCCGGGTTTAACTTCAGTCGCCCGGATCATTTTGTTTGCTCTCTCCCTTCATGAAGACTGCTGATCGCCCGAATCCCTAACAGGTAACTCTCCTTCCCGAAGCCGAGAATCTTACCGGCCACGAGATCTTCAAGCACGGAAACATGGCGGAACTTCTCCCGAGCGTAAACGTTCGAGAGGTGAACCTCGATAACCGGACAGGTTACCTGGGAGACGGCATCCCGGATGGCGTGGCTGGTGTGTGTCCACGCACCGGCGTTCATGATGATCCCGACTGAGGCATTTCCCGCCGCGTGGATGCGGTCGATCATTTCTCTTTCAATATTGGTCTGGTGGATTTCCGTACCGTATCCGAGACTCGTGGCGAGGTCGCGAATTTCCTCATTGATTGTAGCAAGTGTGGCGGTACCGTACCAGCGGGGATCCCTGCTGCCCAGGCGGTCAAGGTTCGGACCGTGAAGAACCGCGATCGTCCCCTTCTTCCGCTCACTCATCTTCGCCTCCCGGTAACCGGCCCCATCCCCCTTGGGAGATGGGTCAGGCAGCCCCCATCTTTCGGCGAAGTCTGGTGATCCGTTTTCGCACGTCCTCACGATCCGATTGAATCGTCAGCACTCTCTCATAGATTGCCATCGCCTTTTCGAAGAAGCCCTGGCTTTCGTAGACTTCGGCCATGGAGAAGGTGAAAAACGCGACCTCCTCTTCGAAATCGGGCTCTTCTTCGACGTTGTGATCAAGCCGAACCGGTGGTTGATCTCCTGGTTTATCTTCGGTTGCCTTGCGATACGCTTCGCCGAGATGGAGTACGGCGATCCGATTACCGGGGTCAAGGTGAATGACCTCCTGGAATTCACGGGTCGCTTCTTCCTCCTGCCCGCTTGCCGCGAACGCCAGTCCGCAAAGCAGGTGCCCCGTCGAGTGATGAGGGTGGTGCAGAAGGCCGCTCCGACAGAGTGTGAGGGCCTCTTCAGCTGCTCCTTCTTTCAATCGAACATGAGCCAGTGCAATAAAGGCGAGCGACGCCGGATCGCGATCGAGCGATTGTTCCAGCCGCTCGGTCGGTGCAACGGTCATGGTGATCGGTTGTTCATCCACGATTCACCTCCGAGGAGAACAGATCTCCTGAAATCCCCTGCGTAGCAAGGGCCTCCCTACTGGGGTAACGAGGCTAGCAGTGCCGATTCCCCGAGTCAATACGATTCGAGCCCGCCCCCCCTCTCTCTTTTTGTCCCGGGATACGAGCGAAACGAGTGCCTGCCAGGTCTGCTCGACGCCGGTAAGCGGGAGCTTGAACCTTTTCAGAAGGTCGAGTAGTCGCCGCCGCTCCTCATCGGTCATCCACCCTCTGTCAACAGACAGCCTGCTCGCGGCGACCATCCCGAGCGCCACCGCTTCGCCATGCAGATACGTCCCATATCCCGTCGCCGTCTCCACGGCGTGTCCGAAAGTATGTCCGTAATTCAGGTGGGCGCGGCGTCCGGTCATGTCCCTCTCATCGGCAGCGACGTATTCCGATTTCAGGCGGCAACAACGGGCGGCGATCCGGGCCATCGTCTCTGGCTCACCATTCATGATGAAGCCGGCATTCTTTTCGAGCCACGCGAAGAACCGGGGGTCTCGTATCATACCGTACTTGACGACTTCCCCAAGGCCGGAGCAGAACTCCCGGCGGGGAAGTGTCCGGAGTGTCAGGGGGTCGATGAGAACGAGCCGTGGCTGATGGAAGGCGCCCACCAGGTTCTTGCCCGCTTCCAGATTAATCCCGGTCTTCCCCCCCACCGAAGAGTCGACCTGTGCGACCACGGTTGTCGGGACCTGGATCAGATCGATTCCACGCTGCCAACCTGCCGCCGCGAACCCGGCTGCGTCGCCGACCACCCCGCCGCCGAGAGCGACTATCATATCGGATCGATCAATTCCGTGTCGTGCCAGTGAGTTCCAGAGACGGGTCATGGTGGCGAGTGATTTCTGCGTTTCTCCGGCAGGCAGGACTGCCCGACAGACGTGAAAACCGCTTTTCCTGAGCGATCGCTCCACCCGTGCCGCATAACGGCGCGCTACGTTTCGGTCCGTGATGAGAAAGACCTTCCCACCGGGGGCGACGCGGGCGATCCGTTCGCCCGCCTTGTCGATCAGGCCGTCCTCGACTTCGATCGAGTAGCCCCTTTTTCCGAGCGGAACCCGTATGCGTTTCATGATGATTCTTCCGGAGGACCTTCAAACGTAAATGTTTCAAGTACGGACTCCAGCTCCCAGAGGTAGTACTTCTTCGGGAAGTCCGGGGCATAGACGCAGTAATCGATCAGAAACAGACGGTCAGTTTGAGGCTGCAGAAACGCGACGGATCGGAACGGCCCCCCTATGACGTATTTATCGTTCTGCCAGACCCCTTCGAGGCGGATCGCATCCCATCCTTTGAACAGGGCTTTCGAATAACCGGTCAAGGTCGGTTCGATTTCGTCTTCGTCATAGTAGCGAAAACCGAGATCATTTCTGAGGGCGATGATTTCGTCACCCTCCGGCAGGCTGTTGAACCCGTCCATCCAGTAGACGAACAGGAGCCGGCCCGGCCTGCCCATCTTCATCGTGAAGAATCCCTCGCCCGTATGCCGGGGATCTTCGACGAATGGGGCGGGCATCCTGATAAACCAGCCATGATCTTCGAATATCTGTCTGGAGAGCGTCTTGTTTTCCCCTCGGTAGAGAAGGTATTTGAGAATCCGTTTGCGATTGGAGTTCAGGAAGCCGCTCCGGATCCGATCCCCCTCCGTTTGAAGTCCCGTCTGGAGCTCCGCGTGATCAGCAGCGAGAAGAAAAGCCGCCGTCTGTCCCCTGGCCCACACATTGTCGAGGAAGAGAAGCGTCGAGGTTCCTCCTCGGACTACTTCGTTCAGTTTCGCCGCACCAAGCAGTTCGTTTGCGATGTCCGTCAACTGGCCCCTCTCGGAGAGGTCTACCAGGAATAACAGGTTCTTGAGATTCTGGAAATCTTCCAACTGGCGGACCGGGTGGGGGTAAAGATAAAAGAGCGTCTCTTCCTGGAACGTTACGAATGGAATGGCGAGGGCGTCTTCTACCGAACTCATCAGGTCGGGAGGCGGAGTACTCTGATATATGACTCGGATCGATTCGTAGGATCCGAGTGCGGGGTCACTCACGCCGCTGCAGTGAAGAGCGGGGAGAGCGAGAACTACAATAAGAATCGAAGGCCCTAAAGAGAGAACGCCCGGTAAGGTCCGGGCGAATCGGGCGAATCGAGAGAACGTCACGGCGCTTCCTTTCCGTCGAGACGGATCAGGCGTTTGCCGCGACCGTACTATCGGGTTTGCAGAGTGTCAACCGGATGGGTTTGGCTTCCGATGTTCGATCGACCCTGGCTCCTGACATAGGGCCTGGTCGGTCCATGGAGAGGGGCGCCGTTCCGGTCCCTCAGATAGTGGTGAGGGCTTCTCGGCTGCTGATAGACTTCCCGCCGTGGCGGGCCGTAGATCCCGTAGTCAACCACCTGGCCGAAGTTACCCGGCATCAATAGATTGGGTGCGAAGCTCGGTCTGGTATTCTCCACGATCGACGGAGCTGAGCGTTCCGGAGAAGCCGCAATCGAAGCTGTCCCCTCCGAAGGGGAGACTGCGCCGAACTGGTTGTAGGCAAAGATGGCGACGAAGAGGAGGCCGGCGGCGCCGATCGGTACGGGAAGCGGAATTCGGGCGAAATCGGACCACCAACTTGTCTTCCCGAGTGGGGCCCCCTCTTTCTCCCGGATCCGGGCCCGTAGCCTCGTCTCGAACGAATCGGAGACGACGAGAGGTGGAAGGGATCGAACCGCCAGGAAGGTTGTCTCGTAGGATGCCCAGGCTGACCGGCATTCCGGGCAGCATTGCAGATGTTCCTTGAAACCCTGTTCCCTGCTCCCCGAGAGTTCCTCGTCCAGGCAGTCTGAAAAGAGTTTACGTGCGCGGTTACAGTTCATTGCTCTTAATTACCCTCATCCTCAAAACAGGGGACTCACAAATAGTTAACCCACAATTGGTGTGATCAGTTCCCGGAATCTTTGTCTTGCCCGGTTCATCCGGGACTTTACTGTCCCTTTGGGCATTCTCATGATAGTCGCGATCTCCTCATACGAGAGACCTTGTATATCCCGAAGGACAAAAACGGTCCGGTACCGCACGGGGAGCTCGGCGATGGCACGCTGAAAAATCTCTCTCAGCTCGCTGTTTTCCATGTCCAGATCGGGCCTGGCTGACTCGTCCGGAATGTCGAAAGTGGTCCGCTCGGAGTCTGAATCCTGACTCGAACCGAAAGCGTCCAGTGAGACCAGCCTTTTTCTCTTGGTGTTCCGAAGTTCATTTCGGGCCACATTCAACGCAATGGTGTAGATCCAGGTTGAGAATTTCGCGATGTTCCGATAACGATGAGCGTTCCGGTGTACGCGGAGAAAAGTCTCCTGGGCAACATCCTCCGCTTTGTCCGAGTCACCGACAACACGATAGGCGGTGTGTACCAGGCGGGATTTATAGCGACGCACGAGTTCGGTGAAGGCTGCTTCCTCCCCCTCCTGATAGCGGGCCATGAGCTGCTCGTCCATGGCATCTCGCGGATTCGGCTTGTCTTTGTCCACTGCCATCGGTTTGCAGGCGACCCCTTCGCTCGGCAGGTAGCCGGATTCCCTGATTCGGGAGCCGGACTGAGAGCGCAGGCCGAATCCTACCGTTCCGGGCGCATGGGGAGCAAGCGTTTCTCCGATGCTTCTCAGCGTGTTCCGTTGAACCATGCGAACCGCCCTTCGTCAATCGGTGCGTTAGAAACCAATTCCCGGAATCGAACCTGGATCGAACTTTCCCCCGGGATTTCATTGTCCACCTTTTCGGCGGTGAGAGACGCGGGATCGTCGCCATAATCGTAGCGGGAAACGAGGAGTACCTCCCCGCCCGGTCTCGTCACTCTCCGTTCCACCAACGAAAAGCCGGGAGGTTCCAGGAGAAGGACTTCTCTCAGCCGGTCGGGGCGGACGAGGACGAGGCGGATTCGCCCCGATCGGGTATCGGGGCCCATATGGATCACGTTTTCAGCGGCAAAAAGCTCTGGAGAACCGGCATAGGGGGCGACAAGGAATGTGGCGTCCCTGGTCGGAAAACCTTTCGTCTGCAGAAAATCGAATTCCGGCCCTCCCGTCCGCCCCCTGCGGGGAAATGACTCGCCCGGAAGAAGAACTTCCGCCGAATCGCCCCGTTCCACGTAGTGGAGATCGCCCGCCCCGAGACCGAGGGGTCCGCTCAGTTCCAGATCAAGTCTCAGCATGTCCGGCCCGAGATAGGCGGCTTCAAAATGAACGAAGTGTCTTTCCGTTTCCCATTTGATTAAAAGTGTTCCGGCGCAGGTGAGGCTCCGCATCGCGTGCGTTCGATCTGCGAGGATTTCGAGCACCTGGCTCTGAAGGCCGTCAGTCCGGGCCTGCATGGCGGTCGGCGGCCGGGTGGAGGAACAGCCGGGAAGCAGGGATATACCGAACGCCAGCACCATCACGACTGTGCCGAGAACCAGGAAGCCCCCTCCCCCCCATTGTGATCCGGGCCGAGCCGTCTTATTCAGAGCAGGATCATCGTGCATGATCGAGCGCTTCGAGTTTGTCGGAGATGGTGGTGTTCGTCGGGTGATCGGCCAGAACTTCGGAGTAGATCCGCTGGGCGTCTTCGATTCTACCGGCAGCCAGATAAGCATCCCCGAGGTGCTCGCCGACGACCACATCGTTCGACAAGAGGGCGGCCGCCCTCTCCAGTTCTTTGACGGCGGATTCGAATCGGCCCTTTCGGAAATGGAGCCAGCCGAGCGAATCGACGAAAAAGGGATTATCCGGTTCGATTTGCAGAGCACGGTTGATCAGATCCTCGGCTTCGACGAGCGATCGACCATGATCGGCGAGCATGTAGCCCAGAAAATTCAACCCGGCGGCATGAGTCGGATTGATTCGGATCAATTCTTTCAAGGTTTGCGTAGCATCATCGATCCGATCGTTTCTTTCTTCGACAATTCCTTTGCGAAACAAAAACGTGTCGGACCGTACTCCGAGATCGAAGGCTTTCCCGAGAAAAACGAGCGCCTTCTCATCGGCCTTCCCAAGAGCAAAGGCATCACCGAGGAGTGTGTAGGCGTCCCGGTTGTTCGGGTCGAGCCGGACAGCGGCCTGAACGGCCATCTCGGATTTCTCCCCCTCATTCAGTTCGTAAAACGCGTAGGCGAGTCTCGTCCATGCCCAGAGGTCATTCCTGTTGAGAGCGAGAATCTTTCTGAGCGTGGCGATCGCCTGACGATAGGTCCCGGCGTCCAGACTGAGAGAGACCATTCGATAGGGGATGCGCCAGTCTTCCGGGTTCGCTTTCCAGAGAACGCCCAGTTCCTGGCGCGCTTCCTGCTGCATTCCGAGTCTTTCGTAAAGGTCGGCAAGCTCGCGGCGGGTACTGAGATCGGTCGGGTCCAGTTCCTTCAGCGCTTCAGCATGAGTGAGCGCTTCCTCTTCCCTGCCGAGACTCATATAAATCACTGCCAGCTTCTGCTGCGCTTCCCTGGGGCGGAACCCGAGCATGGCGACCTCTTCCCATCGCTCCGCTGCGGTATCCCAGTCCTCGGTGATTACCGAGAGGCGGGCGAGTCCGAGAAGAATCTCGTTTTCTCCATCCGTCAGGTGTAAAGCTTTCAGTAGTTCAGTTTCAGCCTCCTCGAGACGCCCTTCGCTCCAGTATTTCTGACCGAGTCGATAGTGGAAGAGGCCGTTCTCCGGGGAAGCCTCGACAGCCTTCTCCAGAGCTTCGCCCGCCTTTTTCGGTTTCTTCTCCGCTTTGTAGAGGATTGCGAGAAGGTTGTATGCTTGGCCGCCTCCCTCGCCGTTCGCAACCAATGACTCGAGCTTTTGAATCGCATCCCGGCCCCGGCCGGCTGCTTTGTATGATCGGGCGAGGAGGGTCAGTACGGTTTTGTTGTCCGGGTCGATAGCGATTGCAGCTTCGGCGTGGATGATGGCGGAGTCGGCATCTCCTTTGTCCAGAAAGAGGCGCGCCAGATTGGAGTGGGCTTCGACCTCGGCCGGCTTCAGCTCGAGGATCTGCTGGAAGGCCAGAATCGCTTGATCGATTTCTTTCCGCTGTTCGTGCTGCCTGGCTCTCAGATAGAGGGAGAAGATCGATTCATCAGGGGAGAAGGGTGTAGTCTCTTCAATCTGTGTCTGCGAAGGGTCCTCCCATTCGACCTGGGCCGAGCTGAATGATGCTGCCAGGGTGCCGATCAGCAGAGATAAGATTATTGTTCCAGCTCGCATGGTACGGGTTCCTCTCTCCTATCAACCGTAACCCAGCCGTTGCAGCTGCGCAACCGGCGCAACCCGGCCGATTGACGGGGGGTGTGCACTGAGGTACATTTGTACTGGAAACGATCCCCTATCAGAGGAACGAAGAGTAATGACTGAATCGAGCCGTACCAATCGTCCGTTCCTCATCTCTCTCATTGTCGTTCTCGCATTTACCGCGGTCGGCTGCTATACCGTTGTCCGCCATCCCACGGCTGAGCCTGTGGCACTCCCCGGGAGCGCCGGCGGTTCCGTCGGCGACGCGGCGTGCGCCGACTGCCATTATGAAAGTGAGTGGCTCGGCCTCTTCGATCATCCTCTTGTCTACGGTTCATCCGGCTACTACGCCTATGACTGGTGGTATGACTATTACCAGCGTCCATGGTGGTACGATGACTACTGGTACTACGAGGACGGTGGCGCTGACGGACTGACCGGTGGACCGTCGAGCTGGTCCAAACGAAAACTTCGTCGCGGGGAGGAACCGACCGGTTCCAGGGCCGCGGTCGAGGTTCCCGCCACCCGCGCCGGATCGAACGGAGGGAATATCCAGTCCTCGGGGGCATCCGGGGCAGCCAATTCGAATGAGGACGATAAACCAGCCCGCGACACGAACCGATCTTCCTTTGAAAAGAAAAAAAGAAACCCCAGATAAAAGGGATTCCTCATGAACCGATGCCTCGTACCACTCGCGGCGGCGCTGTTTGCCGCAGGGTCGGCGGCTGCGGCCGGCCACCCGTTCACTGAACTTGAAATCCCGCTTCCTGATCTCGTCGGCACCCACGCCCGTGCGGTCGGTATGGGACGCGCCCATATTGCCGTGGCGGAAGACGCTTCCGCCATTACATGGAACCCGGCCGGACTGGTTCATGTGAAGCGCGTCGAGCTATCGACGTCGATCTCATCAGACGATCAGGAAATCGAAACGACCTGGTTCGGAAACGGCGCGGATGGTTCTTCATCGGACGCCCAGATCGGCGGCCTTCACTTCATTTATCCGTTTCCGACGTACCGGGGATCCCTCGTCCTCGGGTTCGGCATCGACAGGCTTCGGAACTACGATCTCGATTACATACGTTCGGGGCTCGACAGCGATGTCTCGATCTGGGGTGGCCGGCCCGGCCTCCTGACGGATCGCCACCAGCGGGAAGGGAAGCTGACCGCCGTATCGGGCGCGGTCGCCTGGGATGTGACACCGAGGCTATCGGTCGGTGGTACCGTGCAGATCCTGACCGGTTCGATTCTTGATGAGCAGTCTTTCCGCACGGAAGACGCGGATGATGCCACCGACACGCTCTACCTGGATGACTACTTCCTGCTCGATATGGATCTGAGCGGATACTCCGCCATGGCCGGATTTCTTTATCAGGCATCCCCCCAGATCCGGTTCGGCGGCGTCCTCGGAACCCCTCGCGTGCTCGATTTCGAGCGAGTGGAGCAGATTCGTTTCAGTACGAGGTACGATGATGGGTCGGAAATTATTGAGTCTGATTTCGGCGGTTTGGCTGACGAGGAGATAACGTTTCCATGGTGGGCCGGATTCGGTGTGTCGTTCGCCAAAAGAGGGTTCATGCTCGCCGCCGATGTCCGGTATAGCGATTGGCAGGCGATCGAGGACAAGGTGGGCGATACAGAGTTCTTCCTGAAGCCCTATTACGATGAAAAACTCTCGTTCAGCATTGGTGGTGAGTACCTCTTCCCCGCATTCCCTCTCCGTGTCCGAGCCGGGTACGGCTATGACCCGGTGCCGTTCACACTGACCTATTGCCCGTTCGATGATTGTCTCGATACCGGTCGTGATCCGGCCGAGGTAGATGTGGAACTGGACAAGGATCGCAATCGGTATTCCGTAGGCGCGGGCTATCTGTTCGGAAGTGCTTTCGCGCTGGATCTCGCATTCGAGACAGGATCGTATGAGCGTACACACTCTCTGGATCCGTCCCTGTACAGTGAGAAGCGATCGACCGACCGGTTTATCGCCACCGGGGCTTATCGGTTCTAGCCCCGGCTTCGAACCCTCGCGACCAATCCTGGTGAGAAGTCCGGGCTAGCCGGTCATCTCGAGCCGTCGGATCCTATCTACCAGGTGTTGATTCAAGGGGACTTCGATCTGATATTTCCGAGCGAGCTCGACTATGCGGCCGTTCAGGAAGTCGATCTCCGTTCGCCTGCCCGATGCAAGATCGAGAAGCATGGAATTCCGATTGTCTGATGTGTTGCGCGCGATTGTCTCCGCCTGGTTCACGAGGTCGAACTCATAGTCCGCTGCGCCTTTCGCAACCTGTTCGCACTCATGAACGAGCGTGTGAAGCGCGCGGCGAAGCGACGGCGACCATATGAGGGCGCCGTTCGGAACAGCGGCGACGGCACCGAGTGGATTGATCGCAGCATTGACGATGAGCTTCCGCCAGATCTCTTTTCGTATGTGATTTGAAACTTTGCATGGTAATTGATTGGAATTCAATTGATCGGCCATTGAATCGAGAGACGATTGGTTGCTTTCCGGGGTGAACGGGCGGCCGAGATAGGTGAGCCCGGTTCCGAACCGTTCCACAAGACCGGGTCGGCGGAGGGTCACCCCCTCGTAGATGATCGCTCGTGCGATTCTGTCGCGGGGAAAGAACTCAACCATCACCTCTTCGTTCCCGAGCCCGTTCTGCAGGGAGAGAATGACATCAGGCAATCGATCGAGCCGGGTGAGTGCCCGGCAGGCCTCTTCAAGATCGTAGGTCTTTACAGCGATCGCCGCGATATCGAACCGGGCGTTCCGGGGCACGGAAGTCGAAGCGGAGGGGTGAGAGATGAGATCATCGGATTGGGTGCGAATCCGGAGGCCGTTCGATTGAACGGCCCGTACATGCGCCTCTCGGCCGACCAGATGGACTTCGCATGTGCGGGCGAGCATTCCCCCGAAGAGAGAACCGACCGCACCAGCTCCATAAACCATGATCCGCATGATGTTTCTCCCCTTTAGCGGATCGTAGGGGTGACCGGCGGGATTGGTCAACCATGCGCATGAATCCTTCGGGCTCGGCCCTATGACGTCATGAGGTCCCCTGGGGTAGACGCGAGATTGACACCAATCCTCCAACAGAGTAACCTGCCGCCACGATATGAGAATCCTGCTCTCCATTGAGACCGATGATATCTGGAAGGACCGGGCCCGTTGGGTGCTCGGGGAAATGCTCGGGATGCTCGGGTTCGATGTGACTGAGAACAGGCCCGATCGTGATCCCTGCGTCGTTCTTCATTACGGTACTCTCCCCGACGATCTTCGCCCGAATGACCCCGTAGTTCATATCCCGTTCTCGGGCACCGGCATGCCGGACGCCTACGAACCGGGCGAAGCGATCGAACTCGACGACTCCGGCGGGCGCCCGGGCATCGCCTTCCCCCCCTCCCTTCCCGCTGACCATGGCGCTGTGATCGCAAGAGCGGTAAACGGTGATACGGTCGTCGCCGCCGATGGCGAACGGCCCTCCCTGATCCACTTCGGCTTTGACCCGGTCGCCCCCGCGTATGCGATCCTTTCCCGGTCCGAGGAATCACGGGGCGCCAGGGATGACCTCGACCGGTATCGGCCGGGAGCTTCGTGGCTCGTCCGGTCCGGGTTTCTAGACAGGCCGGTCATCGATGATTGGGCCCGACTGATCGGGGAGGCGATCGGGGCGGCCGCTACCGCTGCCGGATATGGTCTCGCCACTAAAGCGGCCTGGCCGGGAGGACAAGACTACGCCATTTCATTGACCCACGATCAGGATCAATCCGTTCGGTGGGAGCGCCGACTGGCGCGCCATTCTCTCGACATATTCCGGGGCGGTCCCCGCGGCCGGTCGGGTGCGATCAGAATGATCGGTCGGGATGTTCGCGAAGGGCCGGTTCGTCCGACAATCCTGAGCGAACGGTTGATCGATCAATGTATAGATGCAGGAATTCGATCGACGTTCTTCTTTCTCACCATAAAAAAGGATCAATTCGGTCCCCGCTACGATATCGGTTCCCGTCCGTTCACCAGGCTCCTTGCCGATCTTGTGGATCGTGGATTCGCTGTCGGGCTGCACGGTAGCCTCGGTTCCTACAAGGACCGCTCGATTCTTAGGGCGGAACGCGATGAACTCGCCCGGCGGCTCGGGATGGAGGTGCGCGGCGTTCGCCAGCATTACTTGAGGTTAAATCTTCCTGAAACCTGGCTCGCCCAGCGTGAAGCCGGGTTCTCTTATGACGCGTCGCTCGGCTACCCGGATGAGCCGGGCTACCGGGGGGGGACCTCTTTCCCCTTCCGACCGCGGGATGTCGATGAGATGCTCGTACTGCCGCTCAACGGGATGGACCGCGCATTGGTCGCGTCGGGTATCGCTAACCAGGCGGGCTGGGAAGAGTGGAGCCAGCCTGTTCGCCAGGTGGGCGGGTTACTCGACATTCTCTGGCACCCGTACTATACCGATCCCGATCTCGGCCCTGAACGGCAGCCGGCGATTCGATCCCTGCTGAACTGGATCGGGGAAGAGTCGAGCCGGGCGTGGGTCGCCACTATGGATGAAATCAGCGACTGGTGGAACGCAAGAAGGTTCTTCACGGTTGTAAATGTGAGCCGCGGGGCAGATCGTACGAGAATACGCTATCGCAGTACCGTACGGATTCCGCAGTTGACCCTCCTCCCGGAACCTCGATCTTCCGATATTAGGATCGAATCGGTGAAAGGCGCGATCGCGGGTCCGGCGGGTGCGGGACGGGAGAGGGGTGTTCGTCTCGGGGAGATCGAGGCGGGCGCGGAAATCGTGGTATCCATCGACCCTCGTCCATGATAAGGGAATGAAATGAAATCGGCTCTTCGCAAGTTTCTTGTAGCCCTCTTTCGAATTCCGGAGGGAATTTCACTCTCTTTCTGGTGGATGAACTTCTATTCGAAAAAGATCCTGCGAATCAACGCTGATGTTTCGTGGCCGGTCCATATGACGTCGACCCTTGTTCACCCGGATCGAATTCGTTTTGGCAAGGGGCCCTGTCCCGGAGACTCCCCCGGTAATTATATTCAGGCGTACAACGGAATCGAGCTCGGAGACTACGTCAATCTGGCACCGAACGTCGGTCTCGTTTCGGCGGGGCACGATCCGCTCGATAACGATAAGCACCTTCCCAGCCCACCCATTAAAATCGGGGATCACTGCTGGATCGGGATGAACTCCGTCGTGCTTCCCGGCGTGGAACTAGGTGACTACGTGATCGTCGGAGCCGGTTCCGTGGTGACGAAAAGCTTTCCCGGTTACTGCATTATCGCCGGCAATCCGGCGAAGGTAATCCGGGAGCTCCCGCGCCCCGGGTCGGGCGGCAACGCCGAGCCGTCCGTTTGAGCGATAGCCTCACAAAAAAGGTCGGCATCATCGGGGCCACCCGAATCGTCGCCACTTCCCTCAATCTTCTCGTAGTCAGCATGTTTCTCTCCCGCCATCTTGGACAGGCGGAGTACGGAACATTTCAGCAGACCTGGTTTTTCACCCACATGATCCTCGAGATCGGCCTGCTCGGCACTCCGATCGGCATTTTATACTTCCTGCCGAAACTGAGCCGCCCGGAGGCGAAGGGGTTTCTGATCAGGCTCATGCTATCACTGGCGTGCGTCGGGGCGATTGTCGGAGCCGCCCTCTATAGCGCCGCCCCACTGCTGGCATCGTTTTTCGGGAATCCCGCTCTCGAGCAGACCCTTCGTATCTTCTCTTTCTACGCGATTCTTGTCCTTCCCGGCCTGCCGCTCGATTCATTTCTGATCGCCAAGAACCGGCACGGCCATCTCGGTATACTGACAATCCTGCACTCCGTACTTCTCGTGACCGCCGTGATTCTCCCCTCGTCCCTGGGGCTTTCCCTCTCTGCCGTGCTCTGGTGTGTGGTCGGCTACGGGCTGATCAAGAGCGCCTTACTCGGTGGCGCCGCCGCCCATTCCGTCAGGGGCGTGAGCCAGGCTGAACCGAAAGGTCTTCTCCGGCCGTTTCTCGCCTATTCAATTCCTGTAGGAGTGAATGATTTACTTCGGGTGCTTTCCCGCTGGCTCGACAAGAATATCGTATCGGCCGTTTTTACTCCGGAGACATTTGCGATTTACGCGAACGGCGCGATCGAAATTCCGTTCGTCGGCGTATTTGCGGGAGCGATTTCCGCGGTGGTGATCCCCGAGTTCTCCCGTCTTTCCGAGGGAGGTGATCGGAAGCGGCTGGTCGAGGTCTGGCACAGGGCGATCCTGAAAACCGGGGCGATCCTGATCCCACTCTTCGTCTTTCTACTGGCGGTCGCGACAGACCTGATGATGGTTTTGTTTTCAGAGACGTATCGTGCGAGCGCCGGCCCGTTCCGGGTCTATCTCGTATTGCTTCCCCTTCGCTGTGCCACTTACACGCCCATCCTGTTGGCGCTCGGCCGGTCGAAGCTCGTGGCGGTTGGTGCGCTGCTCGACCTCCTCGTCAATCTGGGCCTCTCCCTCCTGCTCATCCCCCGATTCGGTTACTTCGGTCCGGCCATCGCTACGGTGGTCACCACCTACGGCCAGGCGGCATTCTATCTCTGGAGGGCCGGGGCGATCCTCGCACTCCCGCTGGGCGGAATCTTTCCCTGGAGCGGAATCCTCCGCCTCTTCGGCCTCGCCATACTACCGGCGTCTCTTCTGGCGCTCCTCCCCATTCTTCCCGGGGGGGCTCTCGTCCGGCTACTGACGGCAGGCGTTCTCTACTTCACACCGATGGCCATACTGCTCTGGCGCTACGGTCCTCTCTCGGATCAGGATAGGAATCTGGTGAGGCGTCTATGGAGTCGGCTGGTGCCCCGAAGATAGGAACCGACTCAAGTACCGGCTACGACGAACGGGCTCTCACCCGGCGTTCTGTGCAGTGGGAGCAGGGGCACATCAGTAACAAAATCTCGAAGGGAGATCAGCTCCTCGGCGAGGGCGGGAAGCAGATCGTCCCGCTCACCATCGTGAACGCTGATGAACTCGACCGACGTGATCCCTTTCCCCTCCTGAGTCTCGAGCTGCGCAATCAGGGACGTTTCGCGAGTCGGCTCGCTCCCTCCCCTGCTTCCGATCAGGCGGAGTCGCAGATTCTCTCGCTTCTCAAACAATTTCGAAATGTGATTCCGACCCTCGACGAGGAGCGCCCGCGCTCGTGAGTCGGCCGCAATACTTCTGAAGCCGACATGCACTTCCCCCACTACGTAATCAGTTCGGAGGATGAGACTGCCGCACGCAAGCACGCCCGGGTCCCACGCTTCATCGGTGTACTGGACGAGAAGGGATCGCGGCGCGCGGATCGGAAGAGTCCCTTCAACCGGGCCATGCAGAGAAATCCGGCGGATTCCTTCAGTAGTCAATATAGATTCGATATCGGCAATCAAACGCTTTGCAGTCGAGTAGACGCGGTCAAGCGCGGGAAGAGATTCTCGATAACTTTTCAGATCCTCCCCATCGAAGCCGACGAAAGGGGCCAGGCCCTCGGAAGTCAGGAGACCGAGAAACGCCTCGATCAGTTCTTTAGTCGTCGCGTTTTCATCTCTTTTCCGCAGAGTTCCGTATAGAGTCATGAAGACATCGTTCCAGCTCATCCAGCCCAACGCCGGCCGCCGGTTCTTGGGAAGACGATCCTCGAGAGCGGCCATCGCCGGGGGGGGTGTTGATCCATCGGTAATCACGAGTAATCGGAATCGGGGAGAGAGTTTCCACCCGCTTTCCGCGAGCAACCGTAGTTTTTCCGGATCCAGACTCTTGCGGGGACGGCTGACAACAAACAGGAGCAGCGAATCCCCTTCGACAATCAGATCCGGGCTGTAGGCTCCCAGTTCCGGCCAGAACTGGATCTGGAAGGCTCGGTAGTCGCCTGGCGCGACGTTGATCCCCGCCCGATCGAAGAGGGCACCAAGATAGCCCTCACGGTTCACCATGAACAGCGTACCGAACAGTCTGGAGAGGAGGACCTCCTCACGGCCCGTTCGGTCACTATTCTCGGCTGCATAGAGGGACAAGGGGATTCCTCCTTTGGCGATCACACAGTTCCTGGTCCCGGTATCGTCTGGCTACACTCTTTTCAGCCTTCTCGACGATTCCCACTGAGAACAGCGGGTGGTGGCGGACTATTTCTAATGATCGGAACGTGGAATCGGTGAGTTTAGCGAAAATTGGGTATCAGGGAGCAGAGGGAGTGATCCAGATCGGGCTCGACCAGGCGAGTGCACCATCCATCTGGGTTAATCTGACGTAGTAGTAAGTCTCCGATTCCGGCCGGGGGACCAGGAAACGGCAGGAGAACTCCTCTTCTGACCCATATTCGGTGGCGATTTCCACCCCGTCGGAGATGAGATCGGCCCGATCCATGGGGGCGGTACCCCAGGCGCTCACTTCGATTGCCAGTTGATCGGGTAGTTCGGCGAGAGGGATGACAGAACCCATCCAGTGGCCATTGAGATCGACACGGAGGATGATCCGCTCACCGGAAGTGGCGTAAGTACGACGGGCGCTCAGCGCTTCCCAGATCGCTTCCCGCGTCCTCGATCCTGCATAGATTCCCGCCAGCCCGCCGGACGCTCCATAGGTCTCCCCCGGGTGGCCTATATGGCCGTCGCCGGCAGCGATGAATCCGAGCCGGTAGCCGAGTGCGAGTGCGTCGCGAACGAAACTCCCCTCTATGGGATTGTAGATCTCTTTGGGACAGCCCTTACACTCTGAGCTTCCGTGAACCGATGCGATTTCGACAAGCCATTCATACGCCGGATCCGGAGGAATCGACCAGTCGATCGGAACGGGGCCGCCGCCGGTATGATGGGCGATGGTAAGGGACTGACCGTCAGGAAGAGCGCGCCACAATTCAGCGGGAGAATTGGTCGCGGAATCGGCGGTGGAAAAGACTTCACGCAGGTCGCCGAAGTAGTAGACGTTTCTGTGGCCATACACCCAGTTCGTCCATTCATAGGCATGGAGAGTCACGAAAGTGTCCGGCTGATAGAAGCTGTCGGTTACGGCCTGAAGACGGTTCCACATCTCTTCGTTCAGCGGCCGAAGGCCATGATGATCATGGTCAGTGAGCGCAAATACATCCAGATACTCCACATCCCTGGCATATGAGTGGAGATCTTCGGGAAGCCCGGTCCCGTCGGAAAAATTGGAATGCTGATGAAGATCCGCCCAGAGGAGTCGATACGGTTCCGGCCGGTTTCGTGGGATGACGCGAATCGGATTGGACCATGCCTCGAGCACCCCCCCTTCCTCCACCACACGGATCCGGCCTGTTCCGGCGTTGAACCAGGTGACCGGGAACGCATGGGCCCCCCGGTCTTCTTCTGTGAAAGTATAGTGATCAGGCAGGCCGGAGACGGTCCATCGGTAGGAGAACCGAACGGTGCCCCGGTAGTCAGGAGCCCGATTGCCGAAGCGATCGAGAGCCGAGACCACCAGCTCTGTTTTTTCACCATCCCGCACTTCTCCCCGGCCGAAGAGTCGGAGTTGAGCCGTGGACCCGGCGGTCAGGTCAATTTTGGGGGATCGATCTATTTCGGCAAACACGTCATCGCCGTCGCCGTCGACCTTGATCAAAAACTCCTGTCCCCTTTCGGCGTAAGGATCGGCTACTGCCTGGCCGCCGCCTGCTCCCCCTCCGTACACGATGATGACCGTGTCACCCGGGACGAGGATCCCCTCATCTACGACGATGCGAACCCAGCCGAGATGAGAAGCGAATCCGGTCAGCTCGACATCTTCGACTGATGTCGCCCACTCCACGTATCCCGGGTAGCTCGGGTCAGTGGTTTGCGGTTTGGACCAGTTCCAGAAGACAGGATACTGAACGACCAGGCCCCCTCCCGTAGCGATGCTGTCAGGGCCCGTAATAAATCGAATGGTCCAGGTTCCCCTGGTGGCGACTCGAACCGGATCGGCCGGCTCGATCGACGCTCGGCCGCCACCGTCTCCGTGACCCGGGGGGAGTGAATAGGAGGAGTTGGTTCGGATCCTCGGCAGGATCAAGAGGAGGAGGGCGATCCCCGCGGCAACGATCAGGACCGGAATCGCCACCCGGCGGAGTCCGGCAAAGATGGAGATGGAGTCCTTCATTCCAATCAGCAATATACGCGGAAGATCGTTTCCGGGCTAGTGCCGGAGTCGAACTATTACACCGGAATCTCGTTTGAGCGTGAATTTCGCCCCATCTTCACAGGTCGCTTGACTTGAGAGCAAAGTCGTCTTATAATCTGAAATACAATGAGTTAGCCCTGCTGACGTTGTTCCGCTTCGCATACTGGTTTTCTCCTGGAGTCCTCCTTGGTTGGCCAGGTGGGGTGATACGCTTCCAGCGGGGCTTTTTCTTGCCTCCATCTCTCGCTTCCATTTTGCTGCCGCCCCCTCCTCCCAAGCCAGGCGTTTCTCCGGGTCACGCCAGACCGTAACGGCTCAGCTTGTTCTTGAGCCCCTGGCGAGAGAGCCCCAATGCCAGCGCGGCTCGGGTCTTGTTTCCATCCATGCGATCCATGATTTTCAGAATCTCTTTTTTCTCCAGATCGGTCAGCTTCTCATGAAGCGTGGACGGTACGAAGCCCGAGGGGCAGAGGTTCAGTCTGACCGTCTCGGAGAAGTGCCGTGTCTCGATCCACTCCCCCTCGTCCACCAACGCAGCTGCACGCCGGAGTTCGTTCTCCAGTTCCCGGACATTTCCGGGCCAGGGATAACATCGGAGTCGCTGAATCGCATCCTCGCCGACGCCTGCGATTTCCTTGCAGAAGCGCCTTCGAATCCGATCGAGCAGAGTTTCCACGAGAAGGGTGACGTCGTCCGGTCTCTCTCGAAGTGGCGGAAGGGCGATTTTTACCACATGAACACGATAGAAAAGATCCTCTCGGAATCTTCCCTCGATTCTCTCTTTCAGGAGCTCCCGGTTTGTCGCCGAAATCAGTCGAAAACGGACCGGTCGGGCCTTGGTTTCACCGACACGACGGACCTCCCTCTCCTGGAGGACACGGAGGAGTTTGGCCTGTAGCGAGAGCGAGAGCTCGGCGATCTCATCCAGGAAAACGCTCCCCCCGTCAGCCTCCTCGAAGAGTCCCCGCCTGTCTCGGGTGGCCCCGGTAAACGACCCGGCCACATGGCCGAATAGCTCGCTCTCCGCCAGATTTTCACAGAGCGCCGCGCAGTTTACGGCTACGAAGAGCTTTCGCTCAACCAGGCTGCGAGAGTGAATCCGTCTCGCCAGGAGTTCTTTTCCGGTCCCGCTCTCCCCTTCGATGAGTATGGGGACAGGTGTCCGGGCGATCCGATCCGAATCCCTTAATGCCTGAAGCATAAGGTGGCTCCCCGTCACGATCGGTATTTCCAGCATGCACTCCTCCTCCTGGGTGGGAGTAACGCAGGAACCATGCCGCCCGGCCTGGGGATGTCCACAGGCTGATTTCGTCTCCGCAGGCCGATTGAGCGAGAATAGGCTTGTGATACGGTAATTCGTGCGGTATACTACATACTCCAAGTCAGCAGAGATCGGCCCCCATCCCTGATGGCGGGCCGTTTTGTTTCGATTTCTGATTACCACAGTCATATTGCTCCTCTTCGCGGATGCTGCGCCGGCCGCCTACTTCGGCAAGAACAAAGTCCACGATCGAGCGTTGCAATGGGAAGTGATCGAAACAGCCCACTTCCGCATTCATTTCTATGACGCCGAGCGGGAACTCGCCCTCGAAACAGTCTCTCTCGCCGAGGCGATCTACACCGACCTCTCGGCCCGGCTCGACCATGACATCCCCCGTCCCATCCCCCTTGTCGTCTACAGCTCTCACCCGGAATTTCAGCGGACCAACATCAGTACCGGCTGGATCAATGAAGGAACGGGCGGGGTCACTGAATTTCTGAAGCGCCGTGTCTACCTCCCCTATCCCGGCTCACGCGAAGAGTATCGCCATGTACTCCAGCATGAACTCGTCCATGCTTTTCAGATCGATATTCTGGCCCCGAGTGGGTCGATGCGTGAGCTTGGTCGGATCCGTGTCCCCCTCTGGATGATCGAAGGGATGGCGGAGTATCTCTCCCTAGGTGGTGAAGGGGCGTTTACGACGCTCTGGATTCGGGACGCTTTGCTCGATGGGCCCCTTCCCTCATTCACGAGCCTTGCCCGGTACAGGGATGTCAGGATCTATCGTTTCGGGCAGTCGGCCTGGGCCTATCTGGCGGAAGTCTATGGCGACAGAACGCCGGGGGATTTCCTTCGTGAGCTTGCCCGGTCAGCTGACGCGGAAGAAGCGATTCGCATCGTCTTCGGAAAAGATGGCGTGGAGCTTTCAGATGAGTGGCGGGACTCGATGCGGAAGGGGCACTATGAGGAGCTGGCCGGCCTCGATCGAGTGGAGACAGTCGCCCGGCAGGTTGCGGGTGGCGGTGCGCTCCATGTCGCCCCGGCCGTCTCCCCTTCGGGCGAGACTCTCGCCTACCTGAGTGATCGAGCCGGGTCATTTTCTCTCTACAGGTGTGATCGAAATGGAGGAGAAATCAGGCGGCTGATCGAAGGAGGCGCGGTCTCGGGAGCCGAGTCGCTCCGGCCGTTTCATGGCCGCGCCGCATGGTCGCCGGATGAAAGGCGCCTCCTGATACCGGCGCAGAAAGGGAGCGAAACAGTACTCATTCTGATGGATATGGAATCGGGAGACGTGATTCGAACATTTTCCCTCGGCATTGAAGAAGTGCGGGGGGTCTCATGGGGACCGGGGGGAGACCGGGTGATCGTGAGTGCGATTCGGGGTGGCAGAAGCGATCTCTATCTTCTCGATATGGAGTCCGGCAGTCTATCCGCGATCACAGAGGACCGTTTCGTATACATCCATCCCGACTGGTCTCCCGACGGCCAATTGATCGTGTGCGCCACAGACCGTGTGACTGAGGGCGCGGCGCCGGGGCGAGACCGATTACTCCGTCTCGGTTTCCTGGACCTCGCAAGTGACAGTTGGTTTATCCCTCTCGATCAGGGTGGAAACAACCACTCGCCGGCATGGGACGGCCGGGGCGAATGGGTGGCATTCGTATCGGACCGCGCAGGCGCGCCGGACATTTACCTCAGGAAAATCGATTATGGATCGACGGAGCGCGTCAGTTCCTTTGAGGGGGGGGTCTGCGGCCTGGTCCCCGATTCTCCTTCCCTCACGTGGAGCGGGGAAAGCAGCGAACTCTATTTTTCTTATTTCCGGAATCGCACCTGGTCGATCCACAGTATGAACGATCCGAGGGGGGTCGACCGGGAATCAGAGGAACTCGATCGACTCGCACAGGCTCCCCCTCCCTCGGCGGCCCGTGTCCTCCACCCACGAGGATATGTACCCCCCTATCGCATTCGACCGTACAAGCCGGGCCTCTCCCTTGATCAAGCCAGCGCCGGAGGCTCTGCGGTAACCGAAGGGGGCCTCTATTCCGGCTCGGCAATATCCTTCTCGGATCTCCTTGGGAATCACCGGCTTCATCTCATGTTCGGAGTCTACGGTTCTCTCGGAAGCTCGGACCTTTATGTTTCGTACGAAGATCTTTCCCGGATGACCGAGTGGGAGATCGCCGCCTTTCAGTTTCGTCGGGAGGGCAGGGACATTTACGGCAGGAGCAGCGTCTCGGCTCTCTATCGCGGTATGAGCCTCGGCATCCGCCGGCCGATCGATCGCTTCCGTCGTCTGGAATGGGGAATCCGAATTGGTGAAGCGGATGAGTACGAGTCGACCGAGACAGTTAACTTTATCGGTTTGAATGGTGCCGCTGTACTGGACAATGTCAGATGGGCCTATTATGGCGCCCGGAAGGGAGAGCGAATCAGACTCTCCGTGGAACCATTGATGACTGAAGAGTGGGGTATGTGGCTTCTTGGTGACTTCCGGTTCTATCGGGAGGCGGCGGACCGCGTTGTGGTGGCAGGCCGCTCCCTCGCCGGCTGGCTCGCGGGAGACCACGTTCCTGCTTTTCGAGTAGCGCCCCGGTTCGTCATTCGCGGGTTCTATGAGAGCTCGTGGGAAGAGAGAAGCTATCTCGCCCAATCGTTCGAATTGCGCTTTCCCCTGCTCGACTTCGTCAAGCTTGGATGGCCCTTCGCGATCAGTCTCGGGGGGATCCGCGGCACGTTATTCGCCGATGCAGGATGGTTCCCCGATGCCGGTTCAGGATCGAAAACCCGGATGGCATACGGGCCGGGGCTGCGGACCGGTTTCGGCCCTTTCCAATTGATGCTGGACTTCCCCCAGAAAGTGAACGAATCAGGTCGAATCGGAAGAATGAAGGGGTTCTTCCAGATCGGCCGGGAGTTTTAGCCGGTAATCCTGCATCCTATTTCGCCTCCCCCCCTTCCCACTGAAAAGAGAGAATCCCCATTTCCCGACCGAGGGGGTCGATCAACTGCTTCATCTCCTGAAGATGATGGTACAGGCGGCGATTAACATCGGGGGCAGGATAGTCGACGACCCAGAGCGTTCCGTCTCCGGGAAGAGTTTCCCTTGCCGTCTGAAGAAGAGCCGCCCCGTCCCGTTCGAGTTCCTCCGGTCGATGGAGCAGCGTCTCAGCGTCGAAGATCCCCAGGTGTCTCTCCGTACTCAGAGGAAAAGAGAAAAGACGAAGGGACGAGTGTTTTTGTATCAAATAATATTCGATTGCCGCTCTTCGGAGACCGGTCAAAATGACCATGTCCCGTTCGCCGGCAAAGCGCGAAAGATACTCCGCGCGGATTTCGGCTTTTCTCCGTGGCGCGCCATTGTAATAGGGGACGAGAACCGTTAGAGAGGAGAGCAGGATGAGGGTCGAATACACCAGAGCTGGAATTCTTTTGTCGAAGCCCGGGACTCTTACCAGATTGGACGCTCCGATCCCCATGACCAGGGCGAAGCCGGGAAAGGCGATGAAGTCGTAGCGACCGATCAGATAGACAGGCTTGAAGAGTGAAACGGACCAGGCGACCGCAAGTGGTACGAGCAGATAGAGAATAGCGAGCCCCGCCCGGTCCGTCATTCTTCCCGGTCTTTGTCCAGGTCGCGCCGCGGACAGCGCGAGAACGGCGCACGCGATTACCAGAATGATCCGAACAGATCCGTTGGTCCCGAACCCGAGGTAATCAAAATACTCCGGGAGTGCGCCTCCCGGAATGAATGCCTCCAGAGACATGGGAACGTAGAAGGCGGGATGGATCCCTGTCATGTAACGGGAAATCCAGTTGTATCGTTCGAGTTCATTCTGCGAAAGAAAAACCAGGAACCAGGGCAGGTACAGCAGGAGTGCCCCCGCCTGCGCCGCGGCGAGAGACCGGCCGAGGCGTCCAGCTGATCTGAAATCGAACGAACGGTTCTTATTCATCGAACGACTCGATCGCCACGCGATTGCGACCCATCCGAGCGGAAAAAGAAAGAGCCCGTAATTATGGGTGTAAAGAGTGGCCGTCATAAGAAGAGCATAGGCGATCCATGATCGGGCGCGATTGGTTTCGATCGTGGAAACGAGGGAGAGAAAACCTGCCAGGCTGAGCACCGGAAGCAACATGTACATTCTTGCGGTCTGTGAATAGTAGATCGTCATGGGGCCGACGGCCGCGAAGAGGGAAGCGACGATCGCAGCGCGCTCATTGAAGAGTCTCCGGCCCGCGACGTACAAAAGGGCGACGAGCCCCATTCCCATGATGAGCGAGAGTGCGCGAACCGCGACTTCTCCCTGGCCGCCCGCTTTCATCCAGAAATGAAGGAGCAGATAGTAGATGGGGGCGTTGGCGTCGTCGATCAGCCTCTGGAAGAGCTCATGAAGTGTGCCGGCGGCAATAATGACCGAATTGGCTTCATCGATACCCAGCTCATGATGACCGAGCTGGGCGATCCGAAGCAGGGTGCCCAGAATCAGGATGGCTGTAAACAGGAGCGGTGCACCGAGCTTCCGATCCATAAGCTCTCTCCCGGTGGATGACCGGACCGCTACTGCTCCGCCGCAAACCGATCACGCATGGCGCGGAGCGAGTCGGCGACGGACTGATTCAGGTCGAGTGTCGCGAGGCATTCATCAATATACTGAACCGCCACCCGATGGCGGCCGAGCTTTTCCAGACAGCGAATCACTTCGCCTCGGGCAGCTTGATTGGAGGGATTGATCTGCGCGGCATACTCGTATTGAACCAGGGCCTGTTCATACTGGCCGCCGTTCATGTAGAGCTTGGCCAGATTGAGTCGCGCCGGATTAAAAGTGGAGTCCCCGTCGAGAGCGGCCATATAGGAGCGTGCCGCATCGTTCCAGTTCTGTTCTCCTTCGAGCGCCCTCCCGATATTGAAATTGGCTTCCGGATACTGCGGCCTGTATCGGAGCGCCTCGTCCCACGCGTCGATCGCTTCGGAAGGCCGCTTCAGAGTAACGAGGGTGTTTCCCTTGCGATAGTATCCTTCCGCGAAAGCCGGACGAAGAAGGAGAACGGCCTCCCATTCAATGAGTGCCTCACGATAATTGGTCCGGTTGAATTCGGTGCGGGCGAGGTAGTATCGGACATCGAAATCCCGGCTATCCTCGATCGAAAGCGCGTGGAGAGCTTCGGCCGCCTCATCGAGTGAACCACTCCTGAAGAGCGCAAGGGCTTCCGTCTTTCGAGTCTCGAAATCCTGATTGCCAGAACAGGCGGCGACAATGGCGACGAGGAACAGGATCCCATAGAAGAGACCGCGGGATTCGGTCGTCATTGGATTGCTCACCCTCCCCAGATCAGCCGGTGAATAGCCACGAGGGCGGCGAGGAGTGCCAGTGACCAGCCGAGAGTGGGAAAGTCGATCTCATCACGGGCATCGCTGTTCGAAATCCCGTTCCCCGTCCCGGTGGTCGTCTTGTCTCTTTTATTTCCGGCTGACTCTTTTTTCCTGGCCACGGTTTCTCCTATGGCATCCATGTTAAGAAGGAGATCGGGAGCCGTCAATCCGATTCGTCGGAAGGCCGATCGAGGGCGCGATGAATCACTCGAAGTTTGGAGGAGTACTCGCGGAACTGCTGTATCACCTGGTGAGCCAGCCCGCCACTCAACTGATGAATCACTCGAGCGTGGATCTTGAGTAGTCTCGTCTGACGCTCGTGAGCGGGGCGAATATCGGAGTCGAGAGTAGTCTTCAGCTCTTCCACCACCCGCCGGAGCACTTCCTGCGACGGTTGGTGATTAACCGACTCCCAGGTCTGCTCCCCCTCCTCGATCAATCGGATCAGATTGCGATACCCTCTCTCTACCGCGCTTTCCAGTCTTTTCTGACGGGCGGGGATCGCCTGTACTTTCTTCAGCAGTCCGCCCACCCTCTTGAGTGCTTCTTCCTGCTCACGGAGACGGGCAAGTCCCGCGGAGCCGGCGGCTACCTGATCGTTCCGAGTGGCCGCGAATACACGATCGATCCATCGTGTATCGACCTGATCGAACGCCGCAACGGCTTCATTTCCGAGCTGCCGCGCATCCTCAACGGTGCCTCGCTTCAGAAAACGGGCCAGTTCATCGACGGCTCGCAGGTATTGCGACGTCTCCCCACGGCTCGCATCTCCCACGGTCCCGCGGATGCGAATCAGGCGCCCGGCGGCTCGGCGGACACGTTCTTTTTCACGATCGGTCAGGCCGTCAAGAGGGAGTTCGCCCAACAGCCCCCCATCATCGGGAGTCTGTGCCGCGGCGAGCAGTCTCTCCGGGCAGCTGAACATACCGAAAAGCAGCAGCAGGATGCTCGATGCGATCACCATATGGGTTCTGGTCGGTAGCAGTTTCATCGGTTACATGGTCCCGTTCTTGGGATCCTCTTCACCCTTGATCTCGTATTTCTCCATCCTGTAGCCGAGCACTCGTCTGGTAAGTCCGAGGAGCCGGGCTGCTTTCGTCCTGTTTCCCTCGGTCTTCTGGAGTGCCTGGACGATAAAATCGCGCTCCACTTTTTCCAGATTGATCCCGCTATCAGGCAGGATGTATCTGAATTCGCCGGACAGTGATGTACTTTTCCCTGAAATTTTTTCAGGGAGATCCTCGATACGAATCAGCTTGTCCCTGCTCATGAGAAAGGCACGTTCGATAACATTCTCCAGTTCACGGACGTTCCCGGGCCAGGAGTAGAGCTGAAGGGCGCGCATCGCCGCGCCATCCACCCCTTCGATTACTCGAGAGAATTTCTTGTTGAAGCGGTGAATGAAGTGATCCATGAAGTGGCCGAGGTCCTCGGTTCGTTCACGGAGCGGCGGGAGGTCGATGCTGATCACGTTCAACCGATAGAATAGATCCTCGCGAAACCGGCCGTCGGTTACAGCCTGTTCCAGGTCGACATTAGTAGCCGCAATGATTCGGACATCGACGTCGATCATCTCCTTGCCTCCCACCCGTTCGATCCGCCGGGCCTGCATGACACGGAGAACCTTGGCCTGGGTGGTGAGTGACATATCGCCGATTTCATCGAGGAAGAGCGTACCGCGGTGAGCACTTTCGAACTTCCCTTCACGGCGATCCACACCGGTAGCGACATGCTTTTCAATTCCGAATAGTTCGCTTTCGAGCAAGGTATCGACGAGTGCCGCGCAATTCACCTCGATAAAAGGCCCATCCCGGCGGGGACTCCCCTTGTGAATCGCCCGGGCGATCACTTCTTTCCCGGTTCCGCTTTCGCCCCGAACCAACACGGTTGAAGGAGTGCCGACGATTCGGGGCAGCATTTCGTAAACCTTCTGCATTTTGGGGTTCGACCCGACTACGATGTCATCGAAAACAAGGGGACGTTCCAACGGAGGAGAAACGGAGTCTGAATGGGAAGAATCCTTTTTTCTGGAAATGTCGAGTACACGATTCCGGAGGTCCCCGATCTTGATCGGCTTGATCATGTAGTCGTAAGCGCCCATTTCCAGCGCTCGCGCACCCACTTCGATCGTGGCGTACCCGGTCATGAGAATCACATCAGTCGCAGGGGAACAGTCCCGAATCTGCTGCAGGATCTCGAGGCCCGACTCGCTTTTTTCCATCCTGAGATCCGTGATCACGAGATCGAAACTCGCATTTTCGATGACGGCGATCGCCTCTTCACAAGACCCGCTTGTTTCGACGTCATGCCCGTCCTTTGCGAGCGCACGAGCGATGAGAGCTTTCATCTTCGGTTCATCGTCGATGACCAGAATGTCCATTTTGCACTCCTTTATGCCGGCAGGCCGAATCCGATCCGTGTTCCCCGGCCGGCCTCGCTCTCGACGAACAGGTAGCCGTCATGTGATTGAATGATCCCGTGGACGATGGAAAGGCCGAGGCCTGTTCCTTTTTCTTTGGTCGTGTAGAACGGGTTGAACATCTGCTGGATACATGAGACGCCGATTCCACAGCCGTTATCTTCCACTGTAATTTCGGCAAACCGGTGGTACCTGCTTGTGGCGCCGACCATCTGGGACGACGGGTGGGGGCGCCGCCGCCGCTTCAGACGGATCGCCACGGCCCCCTCTCCGTTGACCGCGTCCCCGGCGTTCAGGATCAGGTTAAGCAGCACCTGCTCGATCTGGCGGCGGTCCATGGAAACTATGGCCGGCTCGAATTCGATTTCATGCGAAAGACCGATTCCTCTGTCGAGAAAGCCGGACTCCACCCGGCTGATTGTCTCCATTACGAGCAGTGAAAGGTCCTCCTTCTTACGATCCGTGTTTTTCGGTCGGGCGAAATCCAGAAAGCGGGTAAGCAGGTCACTTAACCGGTCTACTTCCTCGACGATCTCGGTACCGGATCTGTGGGCATCTCCCTTCTCCTCTTCCTGGAGGAGCTCGGCCGAGGCTCGAATGATGGAGAGAGGATTTCTGATCTCATGGGCGAGGCCGGCGGTCAAGGTTCCCAGAGCGGCGAGTTTCTCCCTGTTCTTGACCTCCGCCTGCAGCGTTACGAGCCGCCGGGTGTTTCGGGATACATAGACTCCAAGACCGGTAGCGAGGACGAGGCTCAGCCCTGCCGTTATCAGGAGGCCCTGGCGAACAACCTCGAGGTCGCTCAGGAAACGGGCGTTGGCATCCACGACAACCACTGCCCGGAGTTCCCCCTCATCGAGCAGAGGAACGAAGGCACTCTGAAACCGCTCATCCTCGATCTCGTGAACCGGAAGCCCGACGGCCGTCCCTTCCCAGAGAGGTTGGAGGTCCGGCCTGGTCATATCAGCCAAGGGGTGTTCCCAGCCGACAGGGATTCCTGGCTGCGCATCAAGCAGATTTCCCTGCCATGGCATGAAAAGATAGACATGATCCAGGTCGGCGTCATCACGAAGCCTCGCCAATTTATCCCGCTCCACGGCGTAAGGTTCGGTCTCCTCGTCACCGGGCAGGAACGCGAGCACGGTCTCCCGATCGATCTGCGCGCCCACTGCCTTGGCGAGAGCGATCAGCCGCTTCTGGCTCTGCTGTTCCATATAATTTTTGGCTTTGGCGTAGAAGACCCAACCTCCCGCGTTGATTACCAGCAGAGTGAGCAGGACGAGACCGAGCGTAAAGCGAAACTCGTTACTCGGCGCGGAAGAGAATTTCCACAACTTCCCCATCCTGATCCTCCGACATGCCCCTAATGATGGCAAAGCCCATGCCAGGGGACATTGGAATACATCTCCTACTATCTTAATTCGTACCAGTTACTTCCAGGCTTGAGGCTCTTCCGGTTGCGATAGGCCTCTCTGGGAATCGTACATTATCGTTCACAATGGTACAGGAAGCGGGGCAGAGGAGTACGAAATCGAACAAAGGGGGCTGGTGAGAAGTCCGGGCTAGGAAGGGAGCTTGATATGAATTTTGTATTCCGTGAGCGCGTCGCCGGAATAGATGTATCGGAGAGGTTTCAGGCCGCGCATGTTGATGTAATCCTTGCAGCCGATTAGGGGGACATAATCGCTTTTCATGGGGGAGCAATTGGAGCAGCGCATGCAGGTCCGTTCACATGAGCAGCAGAGACAGAACTCGCAACCCTGATTCTCTTCCGGCTTCGCTTGCTGTTCCGCTTTCTTCTTTTCGCTCATGGTGCCCTCTCCCACCAAGTTTCGACCATCCTAGCGAAGTCTGGAGGGGTCGTCAATGCCCGGGCGGTCTGACGGGGCGGGGCGTGTCAGGGAAACGTTGAGCTGGAGGGATTTGCGGGACAGGTGGATAAATGGGCGTGGTAAGATCAGCGGATCCGGTAGCGCTGGAGCTTGTTCAAAAAGCCCCGGCGTGAGAGCCCGAGTTCCCGGGCTGCACGAGACTTGTTTCCCTTACATTTCTGGAGCGCTTCCCGAATCATCTGTTGCTCGATTCGCTCGACCACTTCGGATAGCGTCCCCTTGGCGCCGAGGTCGTTGGCGCTCGTGATCTCCGGCGAGAGATGTTGTGGACCGATCGCCACGCCTCCGGGAGAGATCGCCACGATGCGCTCGATCTCGTGGGCGAGATCGCGCACATTACCTGGCCAGCCGTAGTCGACGAGGAGTCGCATGGCATCCGGATCAATCCCGGTGAATTTCTTTCCCTGCGAAGTGGACTGGGTGCTCAGAAAGTGTTCCGCCAGGATCGAAATATCTTCTTTTCTTTCCCTGAGAGGCGGAAGGTGGATCGATACAACACGAAGCCTGTAGTAGAGATCTTTCAGGAATCGTTCCTGCTCGACTTCCGTCCGGAGGTCCTTATTGGCGGCGCAGATGATCCGGACATCGACCGGGATGGGATCCGTCTCGCCGACCGGCTTGACCTCTTTCCTGTCGACCACACGTAGAAGAGTGTCCTGGAAATATCTGCTGGCCTTATCCACCTCATCGATGAAGACGGTGCCGCCGCTCGCCCGCTCGAACAATCCCTGTTTCGATCTCTTCGCGTCGGTAAACGCACCCTGCTTGTGACCGAACAGTTCGCTCTCGAGTACGTCCTCGGAGAGCTCGGCGCAATTGACTGTGATGAACGGCTTGTCTTTCCGTCTTGATGAATCGTGAATGGCCCGCGAAAACAGCTCTTTACCCGTGCCCGTTTCGCCCTGTAGAAGAATTGTGGCATCGGACTGTCTGAGCTTCTGGAGCGTCTCGATGATCTTGAGAACCCGAGGGCTTTGCGTGACGATTTTTTCAAACCCTTCGCCGATCCCCAGCTTGTGCTTCAGTCTCAGGTTTTCGTTTCGGATGGCCTCCGCGTGAAGATCAGCAAGGATGCCGGACGTAACACCGACGAGAGCAATGGCCAGGTCGAGTTCCAGTTTGCCGAACGGCCCTTTCCCGACAGAACGCTCCAGATAGATCCCGCCGGCGTATTCCTGTTCGCCCCGAACGGGAATGACGAGGAGCGACCCGACACGGTCGAGCTGGGGAAGAGTCGTATCGATGCGGGAATCCCGGAGCGGATTGGTCGAGAAGATCGGGTGACCTCCCTTATCCATGGCGATCCGGATCGCCATCCGAGCGACTTCCACGGTGGTATGCCACTCCCGCGGCGGTACTCCCCTCGACTCACGGACCTGGAGCTGATCACGTGTGGGATGAGGTCCGAGTAGAAGAAGACGGTCCGCTTCCGTTCTCTGCACGAGAAACTCGAGGGTTTCCTGCAGACGATCCTCGGGATCGGGGATCGATTGGATCCGCTTCAGCAATACATTAAAAGTGGAGAGAGAGTTGGATTCAGAAATAGAATCGGTGACGAGAGAGTGATCGGAAAGCAGACGAAGATCCCGGAGCCTCGCACGCTCTTCCTCGGAGCCCCGCGCTTCGATGATCGGTTGAATCTCGGCGAGAACCTCGATGGCGGCGTCGCCGTCGTGATCGGCCACAAAAAGGGCGGCCCGGGCCATCCGGGCTCGGGCGACATCCATCTCCGAACCGACGCGGCGGAACGATTCGGCGGCCGAAGCGAGCATCCGGGCTGATTCGCGACGTTCGACCGGACTCCCGTGCATTAATTCGGCGAGGGCCGTCTGGGAAAGCGCTTGCTCATATCGAGCACCGATCTCAGTAAAGATCTCCATGGACCGGCGTAAATCCGTGAACCCGTTCCCTGTCGATGGCTGGCGGGCTCGCAGAAAGCCTCGAATACGAAGGGCGGCGCCCTCCTCGAATCGATCGCCCAGCTGGCGAGCGAGGGTAATGGCACTCGAAACATCTTCACCCGCCCCGTCCAGATCATCGAGGGCGAGGCGGCTCTCCCCACGGCGGCGCAGAATCTCGGCGGTCAGCTCACTCCCCGGCGAGATCTCTTCTGCGAGTGTAAGACCTTCCGATAGGATTTTCTCTGCCCGGCGGTGCTCTCCTCTTCGGAGACAGAGCTCGCCGAAGTGTTCGTGGTAAAGCACGATGCCGCGACGATCCTCGTTCTCCCTGCTCGATTGGAGGGAGAGCGTGTAGAGTTCTTCAGCCTTGGACCAATCCTGCACGGCCCTGTAATAGTGGGCGAGGTTCAGATAGCCGAACGAGATTTCCCACTTGTTGCCGATCTCGCGGAAGATCCGAAGAGACTGATCCCAGGATTCGCGGGCGGTCTCCCAGTTCCCCCTTTTGAATTCGATTATACCTAAATTGTTCAGGCGAATTCCGATCTGCAGCTTCTGACCCAGGTCTCTCGCGATGGAAAGGGCTCTCTGCTGAAACTGTGTGGCCTCGTCGAGATGCCCCACGTTCTTGCATACCAAGCCCAGATTGTTATAGCAGACCGCCATGTCCGCGCGGTCGCCGAGAGCGCGACAGATTGCGAGACTTGATTCGTAGTGGTCTCTCGCCTCCCCCATCCGTCCTGTCCGGAGGGCGATGTGCCCGATGGCGCGGAACGCCCGGCCGAGGTCAAGTGACATAGGTCGTTTCTGCAGAATTTCGAGAGCTTCCGATGCGTTGCCCGATGCCGCTTCGTAGTCACCCTTTCGGGAGAGCATGTAGGATCTCTCGATCAGGATACCGGCGACTTCATCAGGGGCATTTTCCTGATCCACTCGGGAGATCGCGAGATCGAGCATTTTGAGGGCGAGGTCGAGCTGGCCGGTTCCTTCATAGCAGAGCGCCATTTTGCGGGCGGTTTCGCCGATCAGGTCGCCGTTCTCTCTTGCCCTTTTGGCCAGGTCGAGAATCTGGGAGTAGTACTCGAGTGCGGTGGGAAACTCGCCAGCCGTCTGGCAGAAGGAGGCAAGCTCCTCCAGAAGGTTGACACGGTCCTCCGGAGGACTGTGTCCGGCGCCCGTAACCCCCCCGGGCCGATTCAGGCCAGGAGGCGGCTCCATGTGAGGTTTATGGTCTCGAGCCATGTCTATTTCCGTTCCCAAACACGCTGCAGTCGGTATTCCCAGGCACCTGTGTTAGGCGAAAAAGGGAAACAGGATTCGAATCGACACCCATAAGTAGGACCACGAAAATGCCCGGACGTGCTGGTACGGGCCGATATCGATGACGGGAATAATGTCTGATATCGTGGTCTTGTAACTATTCGGGCTCATCTCAGGAATGTCGCCATCCCCGGCCGAATAGCCCGCAGCGGGAACGAGAAGCAGGAGAAGTAACATGACGGCAATAAGCCGGGTGCGTACGAACTTCATACAATTCCCCCGAAGAAAGTCCCTTAACACGAGTCTACTCAGGATCGGCAATTGTGTCAAGATGTGTATAGGGAGGCAATTATGAAGTCATTTCGGCGGGATCGAGCTTGATTTCTTCAGGATCCCCTTGTAGAAAAGAGGATCAGGCGATCGGAGTCTGCGTCGAAGCCCCGGCCGTCGTAGCGGCCGAATCGGGCCTTTATCCGGAAACCGGCGCCCTCGATTCCGGATTCTATCTCATCAGGCGAAAAGAGCATGAGCCTCTCCTCCCAGCGGTGCTCCTCCTTTCCCCCCGCACCTGTGATGCGGATTTCCTTGATCAGTCTGTTCGTCCGGGGATCGTAGTGTCGTTCTTCCCGGACAACACGGTCGCCGACACGCCGCTCGCCCTGTTCGACCAGGTTCCGAAGAATCACGTCCCGGTTCAGGTAGTCCATGAAGAACCAACCCCCCTCACGAACCACCCGGCCGATCTCCCGCAGGACCCCCCTGTTTTCATCCGCACTATCGAAATAGCCGAACGAAGTGAACATACTGAGTGCCCCGTCGAATGAGCCGTCCAAAAAGGGGAGGAACCGCATGTCTCCACGGATGACCGGGGCGTGACTCGCCGCCCGGCGGAGGAGCACATCCGAGAGGTCGATCCCCCGGGGGATGGCACCTTTTTCCTGAAGCCGCGCAAGATGACGCCCGGTCCCGCAGGCAATATCGACTACACGGCGTCCCCGCAATTCCGTCTGGCTCTCGAGAAGAGAGACGCCGGCCTCGGCCTCTCTGGTGGTCCTGTGGGCGTAGAGTTCGGGATAGAGCTCGCCGAAGGCCCTTTCGTACCAGTGGTCTCCCATCAATCACCTGGCGAGAGTGACTCGCCGAGCCAGCCCAGATAGGCCGGTGCTCCCGATTCGATCGTGAGAACGAGAAATTCGGGATTTTCGTATGGGTGGATTTCCATTACGGCCGACTCCAGGGCCGGAAGTAGCCTGCGCTCGGTCTTGATCAGAAGAAGAGACTCAGTCTCCTCTTCGATCGCCCCCTTCCATCGAAATACGGAACTTACAGGTCCGATCCGGTTAACACAGGCGGCAAGCTTTCTGCTTATCAGCTCGCGTGATATCTCATCCCCTCGATCGCCGAGGGGAACGGTCACGAGGACCACGACATAGGGAGTTCCTTCTGGATTCGTCACCAGCCAAGCTCCACCCGGCCCTCACCCTCGACAACCTGCCCGATAGAGATCGGTGTAAACTCGGACTCGGTAAGAAGTGCGAAGGCTTCGTCGGTCCTGTTACCGGAGACCAGCGCCGTCACTCCGATTCCCATATTGAAGACACGAAACATCTCGTGCTGTTCGATGTCGCCCCTCACCTCGATCAGGTCAAAAATAGGCGGGACTTTCCACCGGGTTCTGTCGATCACCACTCCCGTCCCTCCCGGCAGAATCCGTGGAATGTTTTCGACCAGACCTCCTCCGGTAATATGGGCCGCGCCTTTCAGAAGCCCGGCCGACGTGAGCGCCTCGAGCGCCGATCGATAGCTGAGATGGGGTGCGGCGAGCGCCTGCCCTACCGTCCGGGACCACCCGGGTGGCGTTTCATGGAGCCCCTTCTCGCCACTACCCAGAAGAACCCGGCGGGCGAGGGAATATCCATTGGTATGGAGCCCGGCCGATGGGAATCCGATCACTGTGTCACCCGGCTCGATGATCGAGCCGTCTACGATTCGATCCCGCTGTACTTCGCCGACGAGGAAGCCGGCTACGTCATAACCACCCTCACGGTAGACGCCGGGCATTTCGGCGGTTTCCCCCCCCAGCAGTGGGATCCCGTGATGGAGACATCCCTCGACGAATCCATCGACCAGGGGCCGGAGGATTTCCGGGATCAGGCCGGCGCCGGCAATATAGTCGAGAAAGAAGAGGGGCCGGGCACCAAGGACGGCAATATCGTTGATGCAGTGGTTAACGAGGTCTTGCCCCACCCGTTCATGTAGGCCGAGGGATGCGAGGAGCTCGACCTTGGTGCCGAGCCCATCCGTGGTCGCTACCAGGACCCGGTCTTCATCGCCGGGGAGTGCATAGAGTCCGCCGAAGTGACCTACATCACCGACCACTTGATTACCGAACGACGATCGGATTTTGTCTTTCAGTGAGGAAAGTGCCGACTGATGGGCTTCGGTATCGACACCCGATTCTTTGTAGTCCAACAAAAACTCCGTGGCTGGCGGTGATTTCCGGCCGGCCGGCAGTGGTTGTTGATCAGGAGGCGGTTGACCCTTCGGGGCCCACTACCCACTCGACACCATCGGCCGGCGGCAGGCTGCCGACGAAGCGGTTGACGGCGTCCATGGTCGCGTTCAGCGTTGTTATCTGAACTTCTCGCTGAACGAGAGCGGAGCCGAGCAGGGGTACCGACTGTCCTCTGGTGAGGAATTCCAGGTGAACAAATAAACCCTGGTGCCTCCCGACCGCTCGATTCTCCACGCTGATGACATCGAACCGGCCCGCGCGGATAAAGCGCTCCACAGCCCGAACGGTCGCCTCGGCAATCGCCCTGTCCGGTCCGGACGATAGTGGAAACTGCGCTTCTCCGAAACCCTGAAGGTTGCCCCGGCCGAGGGTAACATGGACTTCGCCCCCATCGGGAGTGTGAGTCGTAGTGAGGCGGACGAACCGGAGTCGGGGCTGGCTGACAGCCCCCGGGTTGGATGGAACTTCCTGCCGGCTCTCTTCCCGTAATTGGGCAATGCTCACTTTGCGGCGATCGATCTTGATTCCCCGTTTCGCGAGGAACGTGGACTCGATGTCCCGGAGGATCTGTTTAGGGTGGCGGTCAGCGGAAGCAACCACGTGCATTTCAAGGATTTCGCCGGTTCGGCTCGTAACCAGACGGGACGAAAGAACCCCTCTAAGGGAGTTAATATCTTTTTCGGCATCCCGGGGGTCGGTGACCACGGCTACCTGCTTGTCGTCACGATTCTCGGCCATGTTCCTCGTGGGGGGACACGACTCCCCAGGCTCCGGGAATATTGTCCCTCACCCTATCCGTGACGGAACCTATTCCGCGTGCTTCGGCGGATTTCAAATTGATTCGAACCTGCTTTTGGGCGGTTGGTCGGCTTGCCGGGAAAGCGCCGATCCGTATGAAACAGACCACCACTCTCGACGGCACAGCATAGCACAGGATGGGCACGAAAGGAAGCGCGAAATCAGATAGTCGACATGTTAACTAATTGGCTGTATCTCTTCTCCGTGTCGGCCGTGGTGAGGCCTGACAGAGGCGCCGGCCCGAACTCTTCAACGACAAATGACGCGACCGCTGTGCCGTGAAGCATGGCTTCGCGATAGGACTTCCTGTCGAAAGTTCCGGTCCGGGCCAGGTGTCCCAGAAATCCGCCGGCGAAAGCGTCCCCCGCCCCCGTCGGATCCTTTACTACCTCCACTGGATAGGCCGGAGTCACAAATATCTCACCCTCCCGGTTAAGGAGTGCGCCGTGTTCCCCTTTCTTGATGACCACACAAGTCGGGCCCATGTCGAGTGTGGCATGTGCCGCGGCAATCAGATTCGTCTCCCCGGTAAGTTCCAATACCTCGCTGTCATTGATCATGAGAGTGTCGATTCGCTTCAGCATTTTTTCCAGGTCGGGCCGCGCTCCTTCGATCCAGTAGTTCATCGTATCCGCAGCTACGAGGCTCGGGTTACGGACCTGATCGAGCACTTCAAGCTGGAGAGCCGGATCGATATTCCCGAGGAAAACGACCTCTGCCTGACGATAACTCTCCGGTAGTTCGGGATGGAATTGCTCAAAAACATTCAGACAGGTACTGATTGTCTTTCGATCGTTCAGGTTCTTTCCGTATTCCGCCTCATAACGAAACGTACGGCCGGGCAAAGTTGTGAGTCCCTCCGTATCGATGCCGCGTTCGGCGAGAAAGCGATTCCCCTCTTCAGGAAAGTCATGGCCCACGACTCCCACGAGCTTGACCGAGGTGTACGCGGCAGCCGCTCCGGCGAAGTAGATCGCTGAACCACCGAGCGCATCATTGGATGAGCCGTGGGGCGATCGAATGGAATCGAGAACGACGGAACCAACAACAACGATGGACATGACTTCTCCTGTTACATGGCCTCGGGCGCACTGACCGAAAGTAGTTGAAGCCCGTTTCGGATGACAATTCTTACGGCTTCCAGGACGGAAAGGCGGGATAAACTTAAATTCTGATCGTCACTGACGACCTTGTTCGCATGGTAGTAGCCGTGAAATTCCGCGGAAAGTTCTTTCAGGTAGGTAGGAATTCGATGGGGCTCGCGCATGCGGGCGGACGCGGCGACGATGTCGGGGAACTGGTCGAGCATCTTAAGGAGGCCCCACTCCGCCGTTCCCAGAAGAGCAAGATCGGCTTTGCCGATTCCGGCGCGGTCGATCCCGGCGGCTTCCGCGTGACGAAACACGCTGCACACTCGGGCATGAGCGTACTGCACGTAATAAACCGGATTGTCGAGGCTCCTCTTCTTCGCCAGTTCGAGATCGAAGTTCAAATGGGTGTTCGGTCGAAGCATGACGAAGAAGAAGCGGGCGGCGTCCCGGCCGACCTCATCGGTCAGCTCACGGAGGGAAACAAAGTCTCCTGCCCGCTTGGACATCTTGACCGGTTTCCCCTCTCGAAGGAGATTGACCTGTTGCACGATGAAAATCTCGAGCCAGTCCTTCTTCTTTCCAAGCGCCTGCATGGCGCCGAGCATGCGCGGAATATGACCGTGGTGATCAGGTCCTAGAATCGTAATCGCATGGTCATACCCTCGTTCGATCTTGTCCCGGTGATAGGCGATGTCAGCGAGGAAATAGGTAGGCCGTCCGTTGGAACGCATGACCACACGATCCTCATCATCGCCGAAATCGGTCGACCGGAACCAGCGGGCACCTTCCTTCTCGTAGACATAACCCGCCTCGTCGAGATCCTGATAGGCGGCTTCCACCTGGCCGCCCTGATGGACGGATGATTCCCGGAACCAGCTCTGGAACCGGACGCCGAACGCCTCCAGATCAGAGCGTTGCATGTAAAGCATCTTTTCGAGGATCCACCGCCGGAGGATGGACTGATGTATTTCTTCCGTGACCTTGTAAGGGGGGGCGTGATCAAAGCATTCGCTGAGTACACGACTTCCCTTCTCCCCATCGCCGGACGCCAGGGCCGCCATGCATTCGATCGCCGGGGCCCCGGACACGGTATCGTCATCGGGAACGATCTTGAAGAGGGGGAGAAGATTGCCCTCAGCTTCCTTGGCGATCTCCTGAACGTAGTCTCCGTGGTAGCCCTGTTCGGGAAACTCCCCCTGCTCGCCATTCAGATACCATTGAACGGACTCGACCAGATGATCCACCTGGTTTCCGTAGTCATTTACATAGAATTCCCGATCGACACGGATGCCGGTTGCCTCGAACAGGCGGGCGAGCGTATCGCCGGTCGCGGCTGCCCGGGCACTGACGACGTTCAACGGTCCTGTGGGATTGGCGCTGACGAATTCGATCTGTTGATAGGAACCGGGCGGTTCACTCGATAAGCCATACTGAGGACCTAACTCGAGGATGGTTCGCAGCAGCTCCTGATACGCCCGGGAATCGATCGAGAAATTGACGAAGCCCGGTCCGGCGATTTCGATATGCCGGAAGAGATCATTGTCACGAAGGGAGTGAACGAGCTGATCGGCGATTTCCCTCGGCGCGACCTTCAGTTGCTTGGATAGAACCATAGCGGCGTTGGTTGCCAGGTCACCATGAGATTTGTCACGAGCCGGTTCGACGCGAACGGATTTCATCTTCACGTCGGGCCACTGGTTGGCGATCACCTCGCAGAGTGCGGCCTCCACCCGATCGCGAATCATTCCGGATCGCTTTCGATCGCTTCGAGCGGGGCATCCCCCCACAGTCTTTCGAGCGAATAGTACTCCCGCAGTTCCTCCAGGAAGACATGGATGACCACATCGATGCAGTCGATCAGAATCCAGCGCCTTTCCTGATACCCCTCGAGGTGATAGATGTGGACGTCCTTCTCCTCGAGACCGTCAGTAACCGCATCGGCGATGGCGCGAACCTGCGCATCACTCTCGCCGCTCCCGATCACAAAGTAATCGGTGGCACTGGATAGTCCCCGAAGATCGAGAATCGCAATTTTGGATCCCTTTTTGGATTTGATCATTTCTGCGGCGTGACGCGCCACATCCTGCGGCGGAAGCAAGCGGAACCTCCTGAAAAACGTGTGATTTGACCGGGCTGCTACGGAAAATAACCAAGACGACATGGTAGCACAGCATTGGGGCAGCTCACACCCCTATCCGGGGCTGAAAGCGCGTGATCGGGAATTGCCCCTGACCGTCGACGAGCGGCATGAGTCCCGGTAAGGAGTCGCGGGCTGTCTCTCTGGCTCAGCTTACACAATATGGTTTCGGAAGCTCAAAAAACCGAAGAGTCCAATAGTCATTTGCTTGATTTTATCAGGACGACATCCGACCCTATGGAGCCGGTAGAAACTCGGATGATTTCTGCCCCGGCCTACCCCTTGCCCGGCGCTCTCTTCAGTAAACCATCGAACATCTCGGTCGACAGGCTTTGAGGATGACCGTGCCAAACCATATCGTTTCCCGCAAACAGGAAAGCGTCGGGGAATCCGCCGGCTCCCAGTTTCTTTCGAGCTTCTCCGTCTGTGTGCGCATGCGCATACTTGATTTCGCGCGCAGAAATGCACTTGCTTGTCCTCTCCTCGGACGCTCCCGACAGACCGACTATTTTAAGATCATCGCCGTACCTGGAATGAATTTCTTTCAGCCAGGGAATCTGCCTCGTGGAATAGGGACACCACTCCTCCCAGAACACGAGAAGCGTGGGATCTCCGTTCCGGAATTCGACTTCCCCTTGGAACCAGCTCAGGATACCGAGGTCCTCCGGCATTCCGCTGTCCGGATAGAGCGAACGCGCGTCATCAATCCGGCCAAGTGCCAGCAATGAGTTTGCCAGGTCCGCGCGGGCGTTTCTCTTGGCGGACCAACCGAAGGAATCCGCACTGGTCACTTCGAAAGATTGCCGGCGCAGCTTTTCTGCTTCTACAAATTCTCCCTCGTCCATTAATACCCTAGCGAGAAGCCCCATGGAACCGATCGTCAGCCAATGTGCTTCACCAAGTTCTCGAAGGCTGACGGCAACCACGTTCTCGATGATCGGCTGAGCCGTCGAGGATCGGCCCTGTTTACGAAGGCTCCCGGCAACAGCCTTGGCGGCCCAGAGTGTATTCATGTCTTCCGGACCATTCTCGTGTTCAATGATTTTCCACGCTCGCCTTTCCAGTCGCTCAGCCCCTTTGTGATCCCCCTCGACCGCCAGATGATCAGCCAGGCTGAACATCGATTCGAGCGTTTCCTGGTGCTCTTCGCCAAGGGCTTTCTCTCGAAGTTCCAATGCCTTCCTGAAATGATTTCTTGCATCCTGCTTGTATTTGTCTTTCTGCCCCGCGTATTCGAACGCATCGAGGTATTGGCAGGACTCCCCGATGGCCGTTCGTACCGCTGCCTCGATCTCAGGTTGTCCCTTGAACGCCTCCTCGATCTTCTCGCTGTACCGGTCCAGTAGGTCTCCCACTTTGACCTCTTCTCCGACGCAGGCCGGGTCCGCCGATTTCACAATTTCGAGGACGTAGCCGATCGAGGAGAGTGCCTTCGCTGACTGCTCCTCCGCCCTCGCGCGTTCCTGCTCAGCTCGAACGCGCTCCCGCTCCGCACGGAAGTAGAGGGAGGTACTGACCACCGTACCGGCCGCAAGGGCCACGAGCACAGCAATGGTTGCGCCGACCAGCATCCTGTTGCGGCGGGCGAACACCTGAAGCTGGTACCCGAGGCTGGGAGGCCGGGCGATGATCGTCTCGTTATTCAAATACCGGCGAATATCGCCGGCCAGGCTGGTGGCCGATTGATAGCGCCGATCGCGATCCTTCTCGAGCGCCTTGAGAACGATCGTCTCGATGTCGCCACGAATCTTATGGTTGATGGTGCTCGGCTTACGTGGCTCTTCTTCTCGAATGATGCGGCCCGCATCGAGTGTGGGATGTCTTCCGAGATCGTAGGGGCGGCTTCCGGTGAGAATCTCGTAAAGGACGACCCCAAGGGCGTAAACGTCGGAGCGAATATCGATGTCGTGCGGGTCCGCCTCGATCTGTTCGGGGCTCATGTATTGCAGTGTGCCGACCAATTGACCCACTTCGGTCTGCAGCGTGGTGAGCACCATGTCAGAATCGGTCGCCCGGGCTACGCCGAAGTCGATGACCTTCGGATCCCCGTGGGAGTCGACCAGGATGTTATCCGGTTTGAGATCGCGATGAATGATCCCTTTCTGGTGGCCATGATGAACGGCGTCGCAAACGGTCGCGAAGAGTTTCAGCCGGCTACGGGTATCGAGCTTTTTGGCAACGACATAATCCGTGATCGACTTGGGGTTCGGAATGTATTCCATGGCAAAAAACGGAACCGGCCCCGAACCGTCGTCATAAGTACCTGCTTCATATACCTGCGCAATGTGAGGATGCCGAAGCCTGGCGAGAAGTTGAGACTCATACTCGAACCGGCGGAGGGCTGAGGCGGAGGTGACTCCGCGTCGCATCAGCTTGATCGCCGCAGGACGCCGGGGATGTTCCTGGAGCGCTTCGTAAACAGTACCCATGCCGCCTGAAGCGATTCGGCGTTTGATTACATAGTTTCCGATGCGCTTGGGAGGAGCACCTCTGGAGAGTTCCTCTGGAACTGTGGGCTCACCCGTGACGCCCGATCCCTCGGGATCCGGGGTTTCCGGCGAGTTAGGGAGCTTTTCGTCCGGGCCTATGACGGAGATCTCCTCAGTTGGATGAATTAATTACATCTGTATATTATACTCCAGTGTTGAAATTAGCAAGCTGTCCGCGCTGGCCCTGTAGCGGTCAACAGATCATTGCCCCTTGCCACTGTAATCTGTCGCTACACATTCCGGATGCAATGCCTACCCGGCAATGGGGATCAGGAACGATTCTCGAGTCGGGTTCATGATCTCCACTCGCGCTGACCGGCCGTCGGTCCGAATCGTCACTGCTCCATCTTCATCGGTCCGTAGAATAATCGTGCCCACCCGGTCAAGCCGCCGGAGTGCGGCTGGATGAGGATGACCATAGCGATTCTCCGCGCCGCACGAGATTACTGTGGCTTGGGGTCTGGCACGCTCCAGAAAGCGGGGAAGGCATCCGGTTCCCGCTCCATGATGGGAGGCGACCAGCAGGGTGAGGCGATCCGCTTTTCTGTAATTGGTGAGATGACGCTCCATCGAGGGGGGCGCGTCTCCCGGGAAGAGCATCCGGAATTCGCCGTACCGGAGAAGAAGGACGAGAGAAGCGTCATTCGGATGAGCGGGGTCGACCCGTCCTTCCGGCGCGAACAATACATCAAGAAAGACTCCCCCCCGGAACGCGAACGTGACCCCCGAACGTGCCGCGGACCATTGGCAGTTTCGCTTGATAGCCGTATCTTCGTACGACTCGTAGAGCCCGGATTCGTGAGGTAGCCCCGGGTCGATCAGACGTTTCACGCTCCCTGATTCCATGAGCGAGACGACTCCCCCCAGATGGTCGGCATCCGGATGGGAAATGAACGCCATGTCCAGGCGGGTTGATCCGGTTTTGGAGAGAAAAGGAGCGATCACCCGGGCCCCCATGTCCCGGTAGGGACTTCGAAGCCCGGCGTCAATCAGGATGCGCTCACCTCCAGGAAGATCGAGCACGGCGGCGGAGCCCTGGCCTATGTCGAGCACGGTGATCGTGAGCTCCTCCCGGCTCACCCCCATAGGGACAAACAGGACAGCGAGAGCAAGGCCGAAGTGGCGGGCGTGCTTTGTCTGTCTTGCCCGCAGGATAAGCAGCGCCCCCCCTCCCACCGAAGCGATCACTCCCCCGAAGGAGGCGCCGGCCATCCAGGGGGATGTGCCCCTGTCTGCGAGGCCGATGACGACAGTTTCAAGAAGTCTGAATGAGGCCCATGCCGCAGCTCCCAGAAGCCTGTTGATCTCGCAATGAACAGGGCCGAGCAGCAGCCAGGCGGCACCGGAAACGACTGACAAGATGGTGAACGGCGTTGCAGCCAGTGTGGCAAGCGCGGATAGCGGGGCGACCCGGCCGAAGTGAAAGAGAACGAGCGGAAGTGTGGCGAGCTGGGCGCCCAGGCTGACCACAAGGGGCGAGAGGATCCACTGACCGAAGACATTGCGGGAGAGCCTGGAAAGCAGGGGGCGGATTGCGAGAATGCCGCCGGTCGCTGCGAACGAGAGCTGGAATCCGACGTCGATAAGCGCAGCCGGGTCGGCGGCGAGCGCCAGAACTGCGGCCGCCCCGAGGGCGTTCCATGGATTGACCGGCCATTCCCTGAATCGACCCCAGGCAAGGACCGAAGCCATAACCAGTGCACGGAACAGGGAGGCCGGCATGGAAACGACCGCTCCATAGCCCCAGAGAAGCAGGACGCTTACTACGGGAACGAGTCGCACCGGAACACCCAGAAACGACATGGGGGCGGAGATGACGATGTAGAGGATGCCGAGGTGGAGTCCGGAAAGGGCGAGAAGATGGGAGAGTCCCGTGTCTCGGAATGCCCGCGTCGTTTCCCATGCGACATCCGATCGATCACCGAGCAACAGAGCGCGAAGGAGCGCCCCCTCCTGCTCCCCGAGTTGCTTCGTTCTCTCATGAATCCTACGCCGGAAACCGCTCACCCCGGCCCGATCGGGGGTGACCACCACACTCTCCGCACGGATCAGTCCCGCCCCACCCCGCCGTCTTTCTTTCCCATACCAGTCCGGTTCTCCCGGATTGCGCGGCCAAGGGTAGTCGCTCCAGGTACCTTGAACACTCACCTTTTCTCCGACTTGTGGAAATTCTGCGCCGAATGGTGCACGGACGGTCAGGAGAGTCCCTCCCCAACGACTCCCTCCTGCTCTGATTTCGAAGCGCCCCCCCTTCGCCGGGGACTGCACCGTTCCTGTTAAATGAATCGGCGGTGAATTTCCAAGGGGCCGGACGCCCTCCGGCGCTCCGGCGCGGACGATAGAGAAGAGAGACGGAATGAGGAGAAGCGCTATTCTGGCGGTCCGGTCATACCCCCTCCCTCCCAAAAAGAGAAACCCTGCGAGGATTACCACGGCAGGCAATAGGCGAGCTGCCGGGGGGAGGTTGATCAGAAGGGCCGCGATTTCTCCAGGGAGCAGCAGAATAAGAAGCTTGAAGGTGGGCATGGTTCCCTCGAAGGTCACCTGAGGCAGTATGGTGGGTCGGTCGTGGTTACGGTCCCGGTCGACTCTCCCCCCGGCGGTTTATGTAAATCGCAATAGTCGTTCCAAAGAGGAATTCGGATCGCCGGACCAGCAACGCACTCCGTTTGATGGCTTTAGGACGGAAGGCGTCGTCCGGGATGATCGGGTGGCGGCCAGATGCTTGTCGATCAGATGCAATCGGCCGACCACTCCGTGGGCGGGCCGGTAGGGCGGCCGGTTTCCGATTGGCTGGTGTTCTGTTACGATTGATCGGGACGGCCGATCCGAAGTCAGCTCGTAATTGTCCGGCCAGGAGGAACAACTCGATGATCCGGCGCCATACACTCACCGAACACATCATGCAGGAGCAGCGGAAATATCCGGGCGCTTCCGGCGGCTTTACCGGTCTGCTTTCTGATATAGCCACCGCTTCGAAAATCATTGCGCGGGAGGTCAGGCAGGCGGGCCTCGGAAATATCCTCGGAGCGGCGGGATCTACAAACGTGTCGGGTGATGAAGTCAAGAAACTCGATCTGATCGCTCACGAGATTTTCGTGAACGTTCTCGAGCGTACAGGACATCTGTGCATTATGGCTTCAGAAGAAGATGAAGACCCGATTACGATTCCGGACCGTTTCCCAGCGGGTAAGTATGTGTTTGTTTTTGACCCCCTCGACGGATCGTCGAATATTGACGCCAACGTGAGCGTAGGCACGATTTTCTCCATCTTTCGGAAAATCAGTACCGACGAACGAGGAGGCATGGTCGATATTCTCCAGCCGGCAAGCGAACAAATATGCGCAGGTTATATTGTCTATGGTTCAAGCACTCTCTTCGTTTACACGGTAGGGCATGGCGTACACGGCTTTACACTCGACCCGACGATCGGCGAGTATATTCTCTCGCATGAAGATATTCGCATGCCTGATCAAGGCCAGGTGTTCAGCATCAATGAAGGGAATCGCTCGCGGTGGTTCGATTACACGAGTGACTATGTCGACTGGATCAAGTCCTCGGTGCCCGATGAGGGCCGGCCTTACACCGCGCGGTATATCGGATCGCTCGTGGCTGATTTTCATCGGAATCTGCTCTACGGCGGGATCTTTCTCTACCCGGAGGACCGGGAGAATCCGAACGGGAAGCTCCGGCTTCTATACGAGGCGGCGCCGATCGCGTTTCTTGCCGAGCAGGCGGGTGGACTGGCGACGACCGGTGAGACGTCGATTCGATCGATTGAGCCGGCCGAGCTGCATCAGAAGGTCTCCCTGATTGTAGGAAGCAGGAACGACGTCCTTGCTTACGAGCGATTCCGAAGGGGCGATCGTCCCTGAGTCCCCGATCGGCGCATGGCAAAGGGGGCGCTCCCGAGCGGGTGCGCCCCCTTATTCTTGCCACTACTTTGTCCGCTATCGGCGGTTTCCTAAAAGAGCGTGTAAATGAAGGGCGCCACAGCTGATCCTTCAGTCAGTACGATAAGCAGGCTGAGAAGAACCAATAGCACGATGATCGGTGCGAGCCACCACTTCTTTCGATTCATGAGAAACGAGAAAAGCTCGACTAGGATTGATACCTTCCCGCCAAAGCTGGATCCTGCCATCCAACCTACCCCCTTGAACAGTGATGCTACGTGAATTGGAGTCGAACGACCGAGAACCTGATCATACCCGAATCGACTATTATTGTCAATCCGGCGGATGACCGAAACAGGACAATCGGAACGTTCCGCACCGATTCCGACGTCTCTACCCAAAATCAGAAGAACCCCTCACACAGGTGAGGGGTTCTTCTAATATCACAATCCTGATCAGACTGCCGATTTCGTCTTCTTCACCGAGCCGTGAACCAAAACAACGCCGTTCCGTGCACCTGGCACGGCACCACGGACGTACATCAGGTTCTGCTCTTTCTTGATGTCCACAATGATGAGGTTCTGAGTCGAAACCCTCTCGTTCCCCATGCGACCGGCCATCTTGATGCCTTTGAACAGCCGACCTGGTGTGGCGCACTGGCCGATCGCGCCACCATGGCGGTAGTTCTCATGAACACCGTGAGTCGCCTTGCCCCCTCGGAAGTTCCATCGCTTCATGACACCGGCCGTCCCTTTTCCTTTGGAGCGACCCTCCACGTCGACCCGCTGTCCCGGCTCGAATATATCAAGCGTAACTTCCTTGCCGGCCTCGTACTCTCCGATTTCCTCGTCGGTCAGTCGGATCTCACGAAGCACCTGCATCGGCGAGACGCCATGCTTCTTGAAGTGCCCGGCAAGAGGCTTGTTCAGGCGAGATTTCTTGCGAGTGCCGATACCGATCTGGATGGCGTTGTACCCGTCCGTTTCTGTAGTCTTCTTCTGGACTACGGGGCACGGGACCATCTCGAGAACAGTTACGGGCATTGCTCGCCCGCTATCGTCAAATCGCTGGGTCATTCCGATCTTGATTCCCAGCATGGCAATGCTCATATCCAAACCCTCCGAACAACTTATAAATCCGCACAAAGACGACCATAATGTCAGCTTGGTGGCAGGTCTGTCAAGCGGTTTCTGATACGCAGGCGACTTCCTGCCCTTTCTCACAAAAGGGCCCAACACACTGAGTATCAAAAGGATACGCGAATCCGATCCCGATTGCCAGGGTTCTTGACAGGGGGCTCCCCCCTCCCTAGCCTGAACGGGAGAGATGGGATCGAGTGCTTTTTCCGCGCCTTGATTAGTCAGATTCGGCCTTCAGATCGTCTATTGAACTGAATGGCAAGCTCCTCGGGAGGAGAGGTTGCGACAGGATATGAATCGGACCGATGAAGTACTTGTTGCCGAAGTGCTCGGCGGAGACCACTCCGCGTTCAACGAGCTCATCGGCAGATGGGAAAAGGGGATCTATAACTTCGTGCTCCGTATGGTCGGGCAGGAAGAGGAGGCGAAGGACCTGTGTCAGGAGACTGTCATACGGATCTACAACAGGCTGGGCCAGCTCCGGGAGCCGAGTGCCTTCCCATCGTGGATTTTTCGGATCGCCCACAACGTCTGCCGGGATCGGATGCGAAGCGGAAAGAATCGTATCATGGTTTCGACCGAGGACCTGGTCGAGAAAGGGGCCGAGCAGATTCTCGCGGAGAGAATCGATCGGTTCCAGCAGGAGCCTTTTCCGGACCAGGCTGTTTATCGAAGAGAGCTCGGTGAGATCCTTTCACGAGCGTTGCAAACCCTTTCAGAGGAGCAGCGGGCGGCCGTGGTCATGCGTGAATATCATGGGTACAGCAGCAGGGAGATTGCAGAGATGATCGGAGTTCCGGTGGGCACAGTACGATCACGGATCTTTCACGGACTCAAGAATCTGGGGAAAGTTCTGGGGAAGCTCCGATCGGAAGAAGGGAGATAGTCGGCATGCGTGACAACGAAAGAGAAGAGCTGCTGATCGCCTATCTTTATGGGGAACTTTCCCCGGACCAGGCCCGGGCAGTGAAGCGTTCGATCGACACCGAGCCGGAATGGACAGACGAGTGGAATGAGATTCGTTCGACAGTAGGTGTTCTCAGGAAATGGGAAGATGTCGAACCTCCGGTCCACCATGTGATGACACAGGCAAACGGGGAGCGCCGGTCCTCCCGATCGGGCGGTAGCCTGTTGCGGAAGCGCCTCCGATCGACACGTGCGATCGCGCTGGCCGTCTCTGCGGCGGCGCTCCTCCTCGTTCTTCTCAATACGAATATGGAATGGGAAAACGGGCGCGTGGGAATCAGTTTCGGAGCGCCCGAGTCTTCCCGTTATGTGGAGCGGGCATCGACCGAGCCTGGCCCGGAAATGGGGGTGCCGCTCGAACTGGCGTCCGATGCCGCCTCCTCCTATCTGAGGCGGGATGAGTATCTGAAGAGCCAGGGTGAGATGATTCGATTTCTGGCGACGTTGATCCGCGAGAGTGAGGATCGGCAGGTGAACTTCCTGACGCGATCCATGCAGGACTACATTCAGGATGCTGAGGTCATGCGGGAGGCGGATATCGGAATCATGGGCGCCAAGGTCGATGAGATGGAGCGAAGTACGGAAACTCTGCTCAAGCAGATCGCCGCCAGTCGGCAGGTCGAGATAAAGGGTACAGGGGAGGAACAACGATGAGGGTATCACGATTAGCCGCTGCAGCCACGGTAGGTGTTCTGACCGTCGCGTCGCTCGCCGCCGCCGCCGGAGTCGAGCGTCAACATCAGAGAAAGATCGCAGTAGTGGAAAAGATCTTCGACACGACTCTGATCGAGAGCCGCTTCGCTCTTGTATCAACCGGCGACAATACGCACGGGGTCGTGCTGGATGGCCAGGGCGCTTTCTTCACACTGGAATTCTCGTTCGTCGAAGAGCCCCATCGGAAATTTCTGGAGAAACTCGATGATCTGGACGACCTGGTAAAGAACTGGCGGGAGCTTCTCGAACTCGATGAGGAAGGCCGCGCCGCGATGCGCGAGAAGCGGCGGGAGCTCTTCGAGAGTGTGAAAAGCGAGTTGACCGAAACATTGCTGGACTACGGCTCGACCCTCTCGTTTCTCGGGAATGGAGATTGGGTGACGCTGGCGGCGTTTCCATGGGGCAGAGAATGGGATGTATCCCCGGAGCCTGTGAGGAGCCTCCTCATCCGTATTCGTTTCAAGGACCTTCGGAGATTTGCCGAAGGAAGTATTGACGAAGAGCAGGCCGTCTCGCTACTCGATATTACGGAGATGACCGACTGACATTTGCCGGCAGTCTGCATACGCCTTTAGATCCGCCTCGATTTGCTCGTCAAATCGGGGCGCGATTTTTTCCCAGTCGAAACGTCGTACCCGGGCCATGAGATCCGGGCTCACTTCCGGCGGGTCGGAAAGCAGACGTATCAACCGTGACTCCAGCTCTTCATTGTCTTTGTAATAGCACTCTTCGAATCGATCGGGATCGATAATCTCGGGATAGGAGAGTTTCTGCGGCAGGAGCGGAAAAGCGCCCGCCCCGACCGCTTCGATCACGGAGATCCCGAAAAATTCATGTCTCGCGGTAGACAGAACGATATCCGCCTGCCGAAGAAGTTTCTCATACTCTTCGCGGCTTTCCACATAACCCATGTGAAGCAGATTGTCACCTGCCGCTTCGGGAAGCTGCTGAAAAACATCGGCTCGTTCGTGCTTGCCCGCGCCGGTTACGATCAGGCGGAAGTCGATCCCCCTGCGTCGCAGCCGGCGAAGCAGATCGAGCAGGAGATCAGGCCCCTTGTCATGTTCCCACCGGTGGTTCCAGAGGAGTGTGGGCGAACCCTTTCGCCCCTTCCCTCTACCCTTCTGCATGCGGTCATCAGGAAACGAGATGCCGGGGGGCAATATGGTCGAATCCGTTTCCAGCTTCTCGATCACTCCTCTCGGCTTGTAATCCGGAAGCGAAGCGAGGAGCGGCGGGATCGCTTCGATGAACTCACGCCGGTGGTAGGAGGAGTTGAAGACGATTCGATCGGCGGCGAGTATGCCCGACAATTGGATCATGGCGAAATGATGGTCTATCTTGTCCTGTTCATGCAGTGGATAGGTGAGCTGGTTTTCGTGGAAGTAGATCCATCGGGGAATCGTCCTGTAGTGCGGATCGGCGAGTCCCAGAAACTCGGCCAGGTTCAGCATGGAAGAGGCGATCAGCAGATCCGGCGGCTCTTGCCCCGCCGTTCGCTCAGCCAGGATCGGAGCCGCCCCACGCATACGCCATTTCCAGTATCGGCCGGGAAGCGTTGTGAGAGCGAACCGGTGCCGGCTTCGGCCGGCGAGGCCTTCCGCGAATTGCCGGTGAGAACCGCCGAAGAACGGCTCGATGAACTGAACGGTCGACATGGGGGGATACTATCCTGGATCCGCTGAAAAATCTCCGCTGACGATTCAGGGAGTGGGCGACTTCTCTCTCGATGGCGAGGCAGGTTCAGGTTCGACACCGTGGGCGATCGGGAATGGCGCCGGTTTCTCCAGGCTCTCTCTTTTCCCGAAAGGAGCCCCGGCCGGCTCGTCGCCTAGTCCATCATTTTTTCCAGCGTAGGCGAGCGTCTTCCCGACCAGAACGGCAAAAAGAAGATAAAGTACAGTCGCGAGAACGAGGGTCATCATCCGATCCTTTCGATCAGATGATCGACCCCATGATGAAAGACCTGAAGGGAATCTCGTTTTTCAGGCCACCTGGCCGACGTTCCCTCTCCGGCCGACGAGGTTTCCCTCTTCGCTCATGATGTGGCGCAGCTTCTTGAAGGCACGAGCCTCCAGCTGGCGGATTCGTTCGCGGGTGACTCCGATTACCCGGCCGGTCTGCTCGAGCGACTTGCTTTCACCTGAGGTAAGGCCGTAGCGAATCTCCAGAATTCGGGCTTCCCTCTCGGTCAGAGTGGCGAGCAGCCGCTCCACAAGGTCTCGCCGCAGGCCGGAGAGAGCCGATTCGAGGGGGCTCTGGGCACGCGTATCGGGGATTACGTCGTGCAAAGCGTGGGCGCTCGTATCTTCATCGAGCTGATGATCGAGGGAGAGGACCCCCTTCGCCAGCCTGGCGATCTCGATAAAGCGGCGTTTGGCGAGTCCCATCTGTTCACGAAGCTCTTCTGCTGTAGGCAGTCGGCCGAAAGTGCGCAACATCTCTTTTTGAGTGGTCAAGTACTCTTTAATGAGAACCAGCACATTTGCGGGGATGCGAATCGTACGGCTCTTGTTCACTAGTGCCCGTGTGATGGACTGGCGGATCCATTTCGATGCGTAGGTGCTGAACCGGAATCCTCGCTCGACCTCGAAACGCTCGACCGCCTTGATGAGCCCGATATTTCCCTCTTCAATCAGATCGTCGAGGGTGAGTCCCATTCTCTGGTAGCGTTTCGCGATACTGATGACCAGTCGGAGATTGCGCGAGATGAGCTCAGCCCGGGCTTCCTCATCGCCTCCCTTGACCCGCCAGGCGACCTTGACTTCCTCTTCTCTCCCGAGAAGGGGAAAGCGGCGAATATCCTTCAGATAGATACCGACCGCATCTTTTCCGATCGCACGACTTCCCTTTTCAGCAGGCTCAGGCGTTCGATTATTCTCCAACATGGCTCCCCCCTCCCGACCGCTCTCAACGAACGGCTCGCGAGATACTACTGATGAGTTTTCCCAGCTTCCTCCCGTAGACCCTCCCGAGTCCCGGCTGCGGTCCTCATCCGATCCGCATCCTTCCGGCTCGAGAAGATGTTCCCACGAAATAAAGCTGTTTGCGATTCCTGGCATAGGGGACTCCAGGTTGAATCGAATCCGTAATTGTCGGAAACTGTCGATCTCTGGTGAATTTTAGGAGCAGTATTTGTGCCATTTTGTACCATTCGTGCACAATGAGCCTCTATCCTACTGATTTTTAAGGAATTAGGATGTTACTGCTACGCCGGACAGGAGGGATACGGGGGGCCGATATGTCACGGATATCGTGTACCTGGTTTACGGCGGTAGGACTTTGTATGAAGTCTCTTGTCTTTAAAGGAGTTGGCGTGTGAAGTTCCTGTACAATGAGCTTGGGTACGATCGATCCAGTCCGGATGACTGGATAAGCAGTCTAAAGTCTATCGATCGATTGCGAGGGGATCCATCCTTTCAGCTCTTCCGTGACACTGCAAAGCACCCAATCCTCACTATTCCGGTGTATTCGGATTACAGTGCCTTCGTGGAGAACGAACTCGCGGGTGAATTGCTCGCCCGGTCCGCTGTAGATATAGGCTTCGGACGCGAGGACAACAGCTCGGCGAGCTCCGTTTCTCTCCAGATGGGCATGGGCGGCGAAGAGGAGAACGAGGAGGAGGAGTCCCGTGGTGAACAGTAAGGGGTCTCGTACAGGTTGGCGCCACGCGGGACGATACAGAAAGATCGCGAGTAGAGCTAGAAAGGCCAGATAGATCCCTTCGAGCGCGACAAACCACTCGCGAAGCGTAAGGCGGTCGGAAACCGAGGCAAGAAGTTGGAGCGGTGGCAATTCGGATCGGACGAGCGAACGATCAACAGTTCGCGCCTCGGCGAATGCCAGATTGGACCTTATGTCGTCGTCTCGGGGCAGGTCTCGGAGGGCGCGGTAAAACTGGGCCACCGATCGTCCCAGATCGCCCGCCTTGAACTGAGCGGTTCCCAGATTGTAGTAGAGGGCGCCGCTCTCGACACCCGACAGAAGAATGGCCTCGTAGTACTCGACTGCACCTTGGTAGTCGCCGTCACGATAGGCGGCGTTCCCGGCTGCAAACAAGCTGTCAGGCTCTGCGGCGATCAGTGATCCCACACTGATCGTGGCGAGGAGCAGCGCGCCTAGAATCCTCATGGTCCCTTTCCCTCGCGAAACGCACGCTCGGCTTCCCATACGATCTCCTCGGCCTCCCGGAGGAGCGATTTTCTCTCATCAGGGGAGAATTCGGCTTCGGAGAAACGGCCGTAATCACACTTCTGAACGATTTCCTCGATTCGGGAAAGGAGGGTCGGCTGGAACCCGCGCTTTTTCAATTCCCGCAATAGTTCCCGTCTGGTCATACCGGAGACGGGCAAATCGCCTCTGTCCTGAAAGTAGTCTGTCAGGGCATTGCTGAGCGCACCGGAAAACTCCCGGGCCGTGCTGTCTTCCGTCAACTTCATTGCTTGAGAGAGGGCCTTCCTGGTGATTGATCCGGCCCGCCTTGCCTTTGCCTGGACGGCATCCCCTTCGAGTCTTTTTCGTCCGATCCGGATTCCCCACACCAGACCGATCAGAAACAGAGGAGCGAGATTCCAGAGAATGAACGGAACAATCGAAGTTGTTGCACCGATCGGTATCCAGTGACTCCCGGGAGATTCCTTGATGTAGCGAAGATCAGACTCATGCCGGGCGATCTCCGTCTTTCCGACCGGCTCCTCAAACGCCGGTCCCTCGACCTGAATCCGGAACGGATCGCTCATGAGCGTTACGTATCGCTCCGCTTGAGGGTCAAAATAAGTAAATTCGAGAGCAGGTAGTGTGTAGTTTCCGCCGAAACGGGGCACGATGACACGGCGGTGCTCCTTCTTACCCCGAAGCCGGTAGTTTTTCTTCGACGTCTCCGTCGAAGTACCTGAATCATAAACCTTGAAGATCTCTGACAGTTCGAGCGGGGGGATGGATGCCGTCTTGACGTTTCCCTCTCCTTCGATGACAACAGTGATCGTGATCGGCTCGTTGGCATTTACCTCTTTTCGATCCACCGAAGCGCGGAAATTGAACCGGCCCACCGTGCCGCTGAAGCCGGACGGCCTTCCGACAGTCGGGAGACGGAGAACTTCGAGTGAGAGCGAGTCAGTCTCGAGAACGCGCCGCCCCCCGCTCCGGAACGGACTTCCCCCCCTCCGAAATGCAGCGAAGGGATCGCCGGAACGAAACCGGTCCTGCTCGTAAACGAGTTTGATGGGGCCAACGACCAGACGCCCCGGTCGTGTGGGGAAGAGTGCGGTCTTGATTTCCGTCACGCGATAGCGGTGGCCACCAACATCTTCGAAGTAGCGGTTTTGGGGCGGTAGATCTTCTTTCCAGAATCCTTCACTACTGGCCGGTGTGTACTCGGGATCGCTCCAGAATCGAATTCGATGGAAGAGCAGGAACGTGAGCGTCACCTGTTCACCGACATAGGCTTTCTTCTTGTCCAAGGAACTCCTGATGAAAACCTCGGGAGTGTCATCACTGGAGGGTCGGGGCGTCTTTTTTCGACCCTCTTGTGCCAGTGGGGTGGTTCCGCCGTCGGTAACTTCGATCTCGAGCGCCTCGGACCTCGCTGTTTCCCCTTTGTCGCGCACTACGATCGGCCCGATCGTATATTTTCCCGGTTCTCGCGGGGATATGACGTAGTTGTAAACCCTCTGGGAACTGAAGGTGCCATTGACAATTGAAATGTTCTGAGACGTACCCGCGGAATAGACCTGGAACTGTTCAGGTACCCCGAGATCGATCTCCAGTTCGCCCCGGCCGGCCCCTTCGACAGTCACGGCAAGATTAATCCGGCCGTCTCTATCTACGACGGTGCGGTCGATGCGGGCGGAGACTTCGAAAGCGGACGAGGCGGCGGGAATCACCAGGCCCACAAACATCATGAGGAGCATGACGGCCCGATAGTAAAAAGAGGGCATCGAGCTACCAGTCCTTTCCGTTCGATTTCTGCCGGCTTTTCCGCTTGTCCAGGCTCTTCTTTCGCTGCTCCTCTTCCTCATCGGCCAGTGCTTCCAGGATCCTCTCCGCGTCTTCCTGGGACATCTCTCCATCGGGGGGCTGGGGTTCCGGCTCCTGCTCCTCGTCAGGCCGCTGCTCTTCCTGGTCCTCGCCGGACTGGGGCTCCTGCTGCTCTTCCTGTTGGTTTTCCTCCTCACCACTATCCTGCTGCTGCTGATCTTCGCCCTGTTCCTGCTCGTTTTCTTCGTCCCCTGATTGCTGTTGCTGTTCTTGTTGCTGTTTCTGCATCTGGAGCGCGAGCTCCAGATTGTGTTTCGTATCCTGGTCTCCGGGGTCGATGCGGAGCGCCTCTTTGTAAGCTGCGATCGCCTCATCGGGCCGCTCGAGTGCGAGAAGAGAATTGCCGGCGCCATAAAGAGCGGGTGCGGCGAGCTCTTGATCCTGGGCGGCGGAACTGTACTCGGCCAGCGCATCTTCAAATCGGCCGACCTGGTACAATGCCGCAGCGGTGTTAAACCGGAGTACGGGAAGGTCAGGATTCTCCTCTTCCGCATCCAGAAAATGTTCGAGAGCCTGATCGTACTCTTCTCCATGGTACGCCTCGATCCCCCGGGCGCTTTCCTCATTCACGGGATTGCCCCACCCGATCGAGAGTAGCGCGGCGAACAGGATAGCGACCAGTCCTCCCGCTTTTCTACTCGATCCGACCACTCCACGCCTCCTTTCTGGTCCGTCCGGCGGTCGACAGTATGGCCTCGAGGACAATCAGGAATGTGGCAGGCCAGAGAAACCAGGCGTACTGCTCCTCTCGGACAATGGCGATCCTCGCCTTGTATTCCTGTTTCTCCAATCCCGAGAGTGCGTCCAGAATGCGGTCGAGCGCGTCCGGCTGGTCGCGGAGGACATAGTGGCGCCCCCCTGTTTCGGAGGCGAGCTCCCGAAGCGTCTCATCATCACGTCTCGTAACGACCAATTCGCCCGACTCATCCCGTTTGAATTCCTGCCGGCTGACGGGGATCAACTCCCCCTCGCTCGCGCCGAGGCCGACCGCGAAGACGCGGGCTCCCGCCTCTTTCGCCTTCTCTGCCGCTGCACGAACATCACCCTCGTGGTCCTCCCCGTCCGTCAGCAGGATAATGGCGCGCGATGCTCCCCCTCCCTCGACAAGCATCCGGGTAGCCCGGAGGATCGCTTTGGCGATTGCCGTTCCGGACCGGGATGAAGTGTAAGGATCGACGCCTCGCAGAAACATGCGAACAGCCCCATAATCTATCGTAAGCGGACAGGTGGGAACTGCCGTTCCCGCAAACGAGACAATACCGACTCGATCACCCTTCAGCCGGGAGAGGAGCCCTTCAATCTCCCGCCGCGCCTGCTCCAGTCGGTTAGGCAGCATATCTTCCGCCAACATGCTGAGTGATGTATCGAGAACGAAGACGATGTCGATCCCTTCCCTAGTGACAGGCGTTCGCTTTTCGCCGTATTGGGGATGGGAGAGACAGAAGATCACTCCCAGAAGACCGATTAAGAAGTAACTTTCTTTGCGTCTCCGCCGCCGCTCGTCGGAATCGAGGGAGAGGTGCCGGAGAAGATGAGCGCTCGCGAACAGGTCGGCCCTCTCGCTCCGAAGCCGTCTGGCCCGCTGGAAGAGGAACCAGCTGATCGGCACGAGAAAGAGGGCGTAAAGAAAATTGGGTGCACCGAAGTTCATCAGGGAAGTCTCCGTATGAATGCAGCCCCCGCCGCCTCCGCGAGTAGAAGTACCGCCGCCGGAAAAAGGAACCAACCGAATAAGTCAGAATAGTTCACATATTCATCACCTGTGATCTTAGTCTTCTCCAGTTCCCCGATTTCCGCAAATATCGAACGGAGTACGTTGGTGTCTGTGGCGCGATAATATTTCCCGCCCGTTTCGGCGGCGATTCGTCGAAGCGTCTCTTCATCAATCTCGGTCTTCTGGCGAACGAAACGCCTCCCGAAGAGCGGATCGTTCACGGGGAAGAGTGCTTCTCCCTCCTTGCCGATACCGATCGTATAGAATCGGACACCGACTGCCTTGGCGACCTGAGATGCCGTAGCGGGATCGATCCGCCCCATGTTACTCACCCCGTCGGTGAGCAGAATCGCTACTTTGGATTCGGCATCGCTCTCCTTCAGACGATTGACGCAATTCACGATCGCCATACCGATCGCAGTGCCGTCTTCCACCATTCCGATCTCGATTTCGTCCAGCAGGCTGAGCAGAACATCATAGTCGAGCGTGAGCGGGCACTGCACAAAGCTGACTCCGGCGAACACGACAAGGCCGAGGCGGTCCGCTTCACGCCCCTCGATGAAATCGCCGGCGACGAGCTTCGCCGCTTCCAGGCGATTGTTCGGCTTCAGATCGATCGCCTGCATGCTTCCCGAAACGTCGAGTGCGATAAGAATGTCGACCCCTTCGGAGTCGATGTTGATTCCCCGAGCTCCCGCCTGGGGGCGGGCGAGGGCGATGGCGAGGAACAGAATTGCGGATAGTCGAAGCACGATCGGAATGTGACGTGCCCAGTTGCGGCGAGCCGGGTAGGCCCTTCGAACGAGGGAGAGCGAGGAAAATCGAATGCGCGGGCTCCGGCGAAGGAGAGCACGATAACGGTAAAAGAGGCCGATGATCACCGGGAGGAATAGCAGAAACACGATCGGATGGGCGAACCGGAGAATCATCGCGTCGTCGTCTCCCCGCGGCTCTCACGTGTGCGCGTAACAAAGTCCTTCGCTTCCCGAAGCAGATCTTCGAATTCATCCCGAACGAGTCGGTCCCCTCGATACTTGATGAGATCGCACCGGCGGAGCAGTTCCCTCAGTGTACCTGTTGCATCAGTCGGGAGTTTTTCTCTTCGGATCTCCCCCATGATCTCCCGAGTGGTTCGCTCGGTCGCGGGGAGGGCGAATCTGTTCCGAATATACTCCCTCACAATCGTGGAAAGTTTGAACGAGTGGTCCCGCCTGTCCTCCACGGGATCGTCATTACCCGACCAATCCGCCCGGGCGCGATCGAGCGCCTCGTAGGCGACCACGTGGGCCGGCCGAAGATCGACTGGAGCCAGGCGGGGATCGAGGACGTTCTCCTTCCCGCGCCGTCTGAGCCAGAGGAGCAGGATCGCACTGATGATCAGGAGGGCAAGCAGGACAAGAAGGACTACCCGCCAGATACTCCATGGAGGGGGAATGGGCTCCTTGACGTCCCGTGGCCTGCCCCCTTCGTCGATACCGACCGAGATGACTGCAATCGTGATGGCGTCAGTCGGAGAGTCACCATCCCCGATCGAAAACGGGGGGATTTCCCATGTTCCGGTTTCATAGGAAGTGATCATGATTCTAAGGGTCCTGGTGAGGACGCCGTCCAGGGAGACCTCTTCAGGGGGAGAGAGATCGAGAAGTTCAAAGTGAAGCTCGGTTTCGCCCGGGAATTCAGGGAAGCCGATTTGCTCCTCCAGAAGAGAACGGAGGGTGAGCGTGAGTTCGACAGGATCGCCTACCTGAATCGTGTCACGGTCTACCGACGCGGTCAGGACCGGGCTTCCTGATGCGAAGCCTGCAGGGCAAAGAAAAGCGAGTATTTGACAGATCGACAGAATGGTTCGCTTCATTGACCCCTCCGCCGTCCCCGGTTCTTGAAGAATTGAACGAGCGGTTCAACGTAGTCACCCCGGCTCGAAATTTCGATCAGGTCGATTCCGGATGATTGAAATCGGTTTCGAAGTGCTGTCTCTTCCCTTTCCCGCATGGCGGAATAGCGTGCCCGGAATCCGGCATCACTGGTAGACAGGAAGAGCCGTTCCCCGGTTTCCGCGTCTTCCAGCTCGACAAACCCGACGTCAGGAAACTCTCGTTCCCTGGGATCATAGAGGCGCACCCCGATCAGGTCATGACGCCGGTTCGTAACGCGGAGCAGCTTCTCTTTGGCCGGGCTCAGAAAATCCGATACCAGAAACAGAACGGATCTACGTTTCAAAACATGGTTCAAGTGTTCCAGGGCGCCGTCGATATCGGTCCCCCGCCCTTCCGGTTCGAAATAGAGAAGTTCTCGAATCACCCGGAGAACGTGCTTCTTCCCTTTTTGTGGGCGGATGTACTTCTCTACCCTGTCGGTGAAGAGAAGCAAGCCCACTTTGTCGCTGTTCTTGATCGCGGAAAATGCGAGGAGTGAGCAGATTTCGGCGGCGATTTCCGATTTGAAATGGGTGTCAGTACCGAAATCACTGGAGGCGGACAGGTCGACGAGGAGCATGACGACAAGCTCACGTTCTTCGACAAACTCCTTGACGAACGGACGATTCATGCGTGCGGTAACGTTCCAGTCGATCGCGCGTATGTCGTCACCGTCCTGGTACTCCCGTACCTGGTCGAACTCCATTCCCCGGCCTTTGAAAGTCGAGTGATACTCGCCGGAGAATAGATTCTCCACCAGCGATCGGGTGCGGATCTCGATCCGCCGGACTTTTCGTATCAGTTCCTTGGGTAACATGGGCGATCAGGGGACATCGAGATGATCGAGAATGCGCCGCACGATCTGGTCGCTGGTCAGTTCCTCCGCTTCCGCTTCGTAGGTAAGAAGAACGCGATGGCGAAGAACGTCGGGGCAGAGCTCTTTGATGTCGTCGGCGGTAACGAAATCCCGGCCGTCGAGAAACGCGAGCGCCCGGGCGCCGAGGTTGAGCCAGAGAGTCGCCCGCGGTGACGCGCCGTATGCGATCAGATCCTTCAGATCCAGGCCGTAGTCTGCGGGGGTTCTCGTGGCGTGGACGATATCGACCATATAATTCTTGAGGTTATCGTCGATTCGGATCGAGCGGACTGTTTCTCGCGCAGACCGTAATGCCTCGACCGACGCCACGCGATTGACTTCGATCCTGTCGACGCCTGCCCAGCGATCCATGATTTCCCGTTCTTCGTCCTTCTCAGGATAGTCGACGCGGAGTTTCATCATGAATCGATCGACCTGGGCTTCAGGAAGGGGATAGGTCCCCTCCTGCTCGATCGGGTTCTGCGTTGCGAGTACCAGAAAGGGGTCATCGAGGACATGAGTCTCGGTTCCGATCGTGACCTGTTTCTCCTGCATCGCTTCGAGAAGGGCGCTCTGCACTTTGGCAGGGGCCCGGTTGATTTCGTCAGCCAATAGAAAATTAGTAAAGATCGGTCCTTTTCGTGTAAAGAACTCGGATTTCTTCGGATCGTATATCATGGTGCCGATGAGATCGGCCGGCAGGAGGTCGGGTGTGAACTGAATACGCTGGAACGCCGCGTCAACCGCACGAGCGAGCGTATTAATCGTCAGCGTCTTGGCGAGCCCGGGGACCCCTTCGATCAGTACATGCCCCCCTGTAAGCATCCCGACAAGCAACCGCTCGACCATGTAACGCTGGCCGACGATCGCGCGCCCTACCTCCTCCCGCAGATCACGGAAAAGGGCCCCCTCCTCGCGGATCTTCGCGGATACTTCTTCGCGAGCAATTGCCATATTAAGTAACTCTCCCTAATTCCTGAGGATGACGAACTTCCGAGTCTCCTCGAAAGGTCCTGATTCCAGACGTAAAAAGTATACTCCGTGGGAGACGTCGTCTCCAGCATCGTTCTTCCCATCCCAATCGATCTTGTGCGTGCCGGTGCTTCTGGTTTCGTTCAAAACCTCGCGAACCAGGCGTCCGGCAATATCATAGATTTCGATCCGCACCGAACCGGGTTCCGGTAGGTCGAATGCGATACGAAACGGCCTTTCCCCGGGGATCACGTATGGATTCGGAACTTCTTCGAGAATCAACTCGAAGCGGCGGGGCGATAATTGGAAGGAGTAGAACTCCGTCGCTGACGGAACGGCCGCCCGGTTCCCAAGCGAATCCTCCGCGAAGATTCGATAGAAGACCCGATCCCCGGAACCGACCATTCCGGTGGGAAACGTGCCGGTCCACTCATCACCCGCTGTCTTGACCACCGCATTCAGGGGAAAATCCCCGGGAACAACCATATCCCCCTGGATGACATACTGGTATTCCACACCGACTTCGTCAGATTCGATCCCGGATGCATCCGTAATCGTTGCTGTGAGGGCCACCGGCCACTCCTCAGGCAAAATCGACTCGATCGGGATGTGTACGATCTCCGGCGCTCTCGTGTCCTGGAAAGCGTCAAGGGCGATCGCGGCCGCTTCGGCGTTCACAATGCCCCATCCGATTTCGTTATCGGCAGAATCAGCCTGACTCGCCGTCGACTTGAGAGCTTCGATGATCTCGATCGGGGTGAGCGAAGGCCTGGCTTCCAGAAGGAGTGCGCAGATCCCTGCGACGATCGGTGCTGAGAATGAAGTACCGCTGTTTGCTCCATACGGGTTCGTTTCGCTTCTGGGACTGACGACTATCGCCGTTCCTGAACCGAGTGCCGAAACTTCCGGTTTCATCCGGCCGTCGAATGTCGGTCCGAATGAGGAAAAAGGCGATCGCCCTCCATCAGCCATTACCGCGCCGACCGAAAGAACGCTGTCACCATCGGCGGGGGCGATCATGAACTTCCAGGGTTTGAGGAAACCCCCCTCATTTCCCATAGCGTTCACAACCAGGATGCCGTGCCGAATCGCCTCGGCAGCAGCGAGTGTCACTGCGGTTGTCCGGCCGTCCATATCTTCATAGGTGTAGTTGTCGGTCGCATCGTCCATCTCGTTCGCGTAGCCGAGAGAGCTGCTTGCAATATCGACGCCGAGGCTCTCCCCCCACTCGATTCCTTCTGCCCAGTGACCTTCCTCTCCCCTGTACTCATTCGGTGCGTCTTCGGTCTTTGCCAGATAGTAGGTCGCACCGAATGCCGGGCCGACAAGTGCACCGAAATCTCCAGCACCGATAGCCGAGAGCGTGCCGCTTCCATGCCCCTCTCCGCCAGTCCCGGTCAGTTCGTCTTCAACGATCTCATCATCGTTCACGAAGTCATAACGGCGGGCGATATCCATGTTGTCAAATGCGGGCGCTCCCGTATGAAACCCGCTGTCCAGCATCAGAATATGCACACCCGATCCGGTCAGCCCGGCGTCGTGCAGAGGGGGGACATTGGTCTGAGTCAATTGGAATTCGGATGTTCCGTAATCGAGGGCACCGGTTTTGGACGACGAAGATCGGGGAAGCGCATCAATATCAGGTTCGGGACTCAACACGCGTTTGGCGGTCTCCTGAATCCGGGTCACGAATGACAGGTCAGCGAGTGACCGGATCTTGGCAACCGGTGCGGCTACTGTAACCCCGTTAATCCACTTGGTGCGTGAATGGGTCGGCCCTGACAATGTTTCGACAGAGTCGACATAGGGGGGCCAGAGGGGAAGGTCGACTTCGCTTGGGACGTAACCGACCTTCGCGCGGCGTGCTTCCGCGCGCGCCGTAACTTCCGGCAGATCATCGGGGACGACCAATTCTCCTTTGTCGGCGAAGAAGACCCAGACTGCAATTCTTGCCGCCGTCTTGCCGTTCGCTTCCATCCGGTCCATGCGGGCGAGAAGGGACGGATGTATTTTTCCTGGAACGGGATCGATCGAAGCGTATGCCGGAGCCGTCCCGCGAAGCCACATGGCAAGCAGGAGTGTCGGAATCAGAAGCGCCGTTCGCATTTCAGAATTCATGGGGACTCTTCGCCCTCCTGAGGAATCGGGTTGTCGGTGGCAACAATCAGGCGACCCACGCGGGAGGCGCGGGCGACATCCATCAACTCGACGACCTTGCCGTACGGGACCCCCTGGTCGGCTCGAAGAAGAAGGTCACGGGTCTCCGCTTGATCGAGGGCGAGCCCCAATCGCTCGGCGAGTTTCCCGGAGGGGACGATTCGCCCTTCCAGGCGGATTACTCCCTGCCTGTCGATCTGCACTTCCACCCCCGATGTCCGAACGGCCTCTCCTGTCGCCGCTTTCGGCAGATCGAGCGGGATGCCCGGAATGTCACGGAATGTCGATGAGACCATGAAGAAAATAAGCAGGAGGAACAGGGCGTCGATGAGAGGCGTCAGGTTCACCGCCGGGGATCTCTTTGTTTCACCTGCGAAGTTCAACGGCTCTCTCCTGACAGGGTGTCATCGATTCGCATCTCTTCACCTGGAAATGTACGGAGCTTGGCGAGGAGAAGCGAGGCGACCCGTTCCATTTCGAGCACGATCTCAGAAATACGACTCGAGAAGAAGTGGTAAGCCGTGAGCGCCGGGATCGCGATGGAAAGACCGACGGCGGTTGTGATGAGCGCCTCAGAGATTCCCCCGGAGAGAGCATTGGCGTTCCCGGCGCCTACGAGCGCAATCACCCGAAAGACGCGGATCATGCCGACCACGGTTCCGAGAAGGCCGAGAAGCGGCGCAATCCCTGCAATCGCCTCCAGCACGGTCTGCCCTTTCTCGATGCGCTTCGCTTCACCTCGACCGACATCCATCACCACGTTTCGGATTTCTTCGGTCGTCAGATCGCGGTTTTCGATCGCCGCCCGGACCACGTTCGAGAGATGTCCGGGATTCCGGTCCAGAATGGCGAGTGTCATGTTCAAGTCGGAAGGTCCCTTGATGGTTTCGACGAGTTGAACGATCTCAGGGATTAATATTTTTTTCTTGCGGAGATTGACCGCCCTTTCGAGGATGACGGCCAGCATCAATATCGAAGCGAAACCGAGCGGAACCATGAGCGGACCACCCTGTGACAGGAAATCGAGGATCGGCTTCAACATCCGGTGATTTCTCCCTCCATCAGCGGTAGTGGAACGTACATGTAATCACCCAGCGATTTTCCGGGAAGTCGTCCGGAAGCGGCGGAAACGGCGCTCCGTATCTGACCGCGTTGGATGCCGCAATATCGAGCGACTCATGATCCGCTCCCGTGACTACTTCGAGCAGATCGAGTTCTCCTGATTGCGAGACACCGAATCGGATGACACTCGCCCCTTTGTATCCGCTCCCGTAGGAAGCGATCGGCGGCCACCAGTGTGCTTCGATCCGCCGCTTCAGTTCAAGAAGATAGGGGGCGAATTCGAAGTCGACCGTGTTGAAGGAAAGATCGCCCGGTAGTGTGGTCGATCGCCCCCTCGGATTCATGAACCGTTGTTCTTCGACTGATTGGCTCACTTCTCGCCGCATCACCGATCGTGAAAAAGGGGATTGCGCGGCCTCCCTCTTCCCCTCGTTCCGGTCCAGCTCTCGATCGGGAGGTCGGGGACGTGAAGGTTCCGACTCATCAGCCCGGCTCCCCGGTTTCTTGAGTTCTTTAACGGGCGACTGGCCGGACGATACGGGCAGATCGTTTTCAGACACCGCCTCCTCGCCGCGGGAGCGCGCGAGACTCTTTCTTGTGGATGCGAGATTCGTCTCGGGAACCTCCTCAGGTATCGGACCGTCTGTCGGCTCGATGAACTCGAAGACCATTGGTTCCCGTTCCGGTTTTTTCCCCACCACCTGCGGCTCCAGCCAGCCGGCAACTGAGTCGCAACGGCTCGCAAAAATGGGCGTAGCGAAGTGGATGATGAACGAAAGGAGAACAGCTCTCTTGAGATTCCAGCTGCTCTGCATGGGAACCCTTGAGGGGGGTCTAGGACTCTAGTGGGGCTTCTTTTTGTGTCGGTTTTTCCTGAGGCGTTTCTTGCGCTTGTGCGTCGCGATCTTCGCGCGCTTGCGCTTCTTTCCACTGGGCATATCAAATTCCTCCTGATCCTATTCCGATTTTGATCCGAATGGCGCCGTGCTCTCCGGCATGGCAGGCGCCTGGTCCGATGTCTCGCCCTCGAGCGGCGGATCTGCCGCCTCGACGAGGTTCTTCAGTTCCCTGGACACTTTGAAGTAGGGAACGAGCTTGGCCGGCACATGCACGGTGGCGCCGGAACGGGGGTTGCGGGCGATCCGCGCCTTGGCAAATTTAATTTTGAAGCTGCCAAAGCCACGAATTTCCACGTGGCCGTTATTGATGAGGGTCTGGCAGATCGCTTCAAGGAAGCCATCCACAATGAGAGCTACGTCCTTCTTAGGAAGTTTCGTAGCGGTCACCACACAGTCGACCAGATCGGCTTTTGTCATCGAGCCCTCCCGTGGGGACGCGAGTTCCGAGTTTCGGGGGACGGCCCCCATGTCGCCACAGTTCTTAACGGACGCTATCATGGTGCCCAAAATCAAGTCAACTCTTTTTTACTCTTGCACTTCCGGGGCTTGCTCCTCCCCCGTTCCGTCCACATTTGAGCCGGTCGTGTCGGATTCTGCAGCCTCCGCGGGTGGCGGCTTTCTCGCCCCTACATAGTCTGGCGGCAGGTCTTCTCTCGGTACGGGGAGGTCCGCCTGTTTGACCTCTTCGCCCGGTTCGATTGAGACGGCGATCGATCCGAGGGTCCGGAGAGCTCCGGCAGCCCCTTCCCTTCGGATATCCTCGGTGTCTCCTTCGAGGGCCTCGAGCCGGTATTCCCCCGCCGGTACTTTGCTGAACGAGAAATCGCCGAGCGTGTCGGGGGACGTCTGCTCCAGGAAAAGGGTGTCTGTCAACGACTCCAGCCTGAGAATAGTGGAGTCCGGCGCATGGGAGACTGTCACCCGGCCGGCAAGGGAGCCGGGAGTATCCGCAGTCACCATCTTGATGGATAGGGAGTCGAGAATCGGTTCGCCGGAATCGAGACGAAGCGTGTCCGAACGACCGTAGTACTCAAAATCGAAATCGACGACGCCGTTCAAATTGTCATCACGGAACGCGAAGAGGATCACCGGGTGATCGGTCCCCACAGGAAGGGGGCTTACGACGAATCCCCCGTCTCGACCTGCCTGCGTCTCGATGAGAAGTTGATCACCCTTGTCGCTCTCCGTCCCCGGGTGAAGTGCCTGTACGATGATCGGCGACGCTTTGGAATCCTTCTTTGCACCGATTACTTTGCCGCTGATCTTTCCAGGCGGAATCGAATCGCCTGCCGAAAAGGAGAAGAGATAAGGTCCTTTCAGCCCGTTCCTGCGCCGGTCCTCTGAGTAACCTGATACGGTAACGGTCACAACACCGTCCGAGTAATCCGACTCCTCTGTGGTCCGGTCGGTTTCGATCAGCAGGGTCCGCACTTCCCGGAGTGTGGAATCCACGATGATCTCGCTTCTTACCCAGGACAGACTGACCCACTCGGGCTCGGGATGAATCTTGAGATTCCTTTCCACTGTCCGCTCGTTCATGCGCTCGCTGAAATGGATGGCCAGTCGATGGGGCGGCGTGATGCCCACGCTGCCGTCCGGAGGCTCCGTTGCGAGAACGACCGGGGCGGTATCGTCAACAGGCCCTCCCGGCGGAGGAGCAACTTTGGCGCAGTTCCCCGCCAGCCAGAGGATGATGGCGAAAAGCAGGAAGCGGGTTGTCTGTCTGATCGAGATCAATCGAGGAGCATCTCCATGATCGCTTTCTGTGCGTGGAGCCGGTTCTCCGCCTCATCGAACACGGCCGCATGGGGCCCGTCGATAACATCGGCAGTCACTTCCTCTCCCCGATGGGCCGGCAGGCAATGGAGGAACAGATAGTCCGGTCTTGCGAGGCCTGCCAACTCCCCGTTTACCTGATAGGGGGCCATCTGTCTCGCCCGCTCGACCTTCTCATCTTCCTGGCCCATGCTGGCCCATACGTCGGTGTACAGCACATCCGCGCCCGTCGCCGCCTCCCGGGCATCATGAGTGACAAGCACCTTCCCCCCTCTCCCGAGAGCCGCTTTTACGAAGTTTTCATCGGGCTCGAAGCCGGGGGGGACGGCGATCCGCAGTTCAAAAGGAAGGGTGGCCGCCGCGTTGATCCATGAGAGGGCCATGTTATTTCCGTCGCCGAAAAAGGCGACCACTTTACCCTCGATCGCCTCTCTATGCTCGACGATCGTCTGCAGATCGGCGACGACCTGGCAAGGGTGGAGCAGATCAGTCAGCCCGTTGATGACAGGAACGGTCGCATGTGCGGCCAGATCTTCCGCGATCTTGTGATCGAATGTACGGATCATGATGATATCCAGATAGCGAGAGAGGACTTCGCCCACATCGCCGACCGGTTCCCTCGATCCGATTCCGATTTCCTTGTCGGTCAGATAGATCGCACTACCGCCAAGTTGCCGTGCCGCCACTTCAAAACTGACCCGCGTTCGGAGTGAAGGCTTGTGAAAAATGAGCCCCATCGCTTTGCGAGTCATACACGTGCCGCCCCCACCCGACTTCCATTCTTTCTTACCTGCGATTGCCCGGTCGATCAGGGCATTCAATTCCTGGCGGTTGAAATCAGCCAGAGAGAGAAAGTCCTTTGCTGCCATTCATCATTCCTCCTCTATGAGGTTTCTATATGATTTAGAGAATGTAACGACTGAGGTCGACGTCGTCGGCCAGCTTGGCCAGGCGTTCCTCCACAAGTTCCCGTGTCACGATGATTCGCTTTTCCTCCAGGCCGGGCACTTCAAAGAGAACATCCTCGAGCAGGCTGGACAGAAGGGTGTGAAGCCGCCGGGCGCCGATATTCTCCGTCTTATCGTTCACCTGCTCCGCGAGTTCCGCTATCGAGACGATCGCCTCATGCTCGAAGACGAGTTCGTACCCTTCCGTCGTAAGAAGCGCCGTGTATTGCTTGACAAGCGAACATTCCGGCTCGGTAAGGATCTGCACGAAATCTTCCGCAGTGAGAGAGTCGAGCTCCACGCGGATCGGGAAACGGCCCTGAAGTTCAGGAATCAGGTCGGAAGGCCGGGCATGGTGAAATGCACCGGCCGCCAGGAACAGAATGTGATCGGTGGAGACCAGGCCATGCTTTGTAGGTACCTGGGAACCCTCGACGATAGGGAGAAGATCCCGCTGCACTCCCTCCCGAGAAACGTCGGGGCCGTGCTCCCTCCCTCCCGCGACAATCTTGTCGATCTCATCCAGGAAGATGATCCCCGATTCTTCGGCCCGGCGACGCCCCTCCTCTACTGCGCTCTCCTCGTCAATGAGCCGTTCCACTTCCTGATCGATCAGGATCCGGCGTGCTTCACTGACACGCAGCCTCTTTCTTTTCGATTTCTTGGGCATCATCTTTTCGAGCGAGCCCTGAAGGCCGGGATCCATGGTGTTCATACCGCTCGATGCGAACAGGTCGAAGAAGACGCCCCCTTTTGCGCTTACATTGATCGTGACCCATCGGCGGTCAAGTTTCCCGGCACGGAGTTCGTCACGCAGACTCTCCGCCCGGGGAACGGGAAGTTTCTCGGCCACACCGGAGTCGTCAACGGCGATAATGCTCGCCTCCTCGTCTGCCTGCTCTTCGGATCCCCCGGGGTCACCGGGTACCTCTGTTCTGACATTCGGCGTCAGGAGATCGACCAGGCGATCCTCGGCCTTCTGCTCGGCCTGGCGGCCGGCCCGCTCTCTCATTTCGGCGCGTACCTCGTTGATCCCGAGTTCAACGAGATCTCGGATCATCGATTCCACATCTCTTCCCACATAGCCGACTTCGGTAAACTTGGACGCTTCGACCTTCAAGAAAGGGGCGCGAGCCAATCGGGAGAGCCGCCTGGCGATCTCTGTCTTTCCAACGCCGGTCGGTCCGATCATCAGTATGTTGTTCGGGAGGATTTCATCGCGAATCTCAGGCGGAGCTTCCCGGCGTCGCCACCTGTTTCGGAGCGCGATGGCTACTGCTCGTTTGGCTGCGACCTGGCCGACAACGAACCGGTCGAGCTGGCGGACCACTTCGGGCGGCGTCAATTTATCGTGGAGTTTTTCATCTCCCGTCATGAGAGTTCCTCGACGACGATTCTGTCGTTCGTGTAAATGCAGATTCCGCCGGCGATCCGCATGGATTCGCGGGCAATGTCACCGGCTGACAAATCCGTGTTGGCAATCAGAGCACGGGCGGCGGCGAGAGCGAACGCTCCCCCTGAGCCGATGCCGACGATTCCGTCATCCGGCTCGATTACTTCTCCCGCACCGGACAGCAGAAAAGTGTGGCGCTTATCCATGGCAACGAGAAGCGCTTCGAGCCGGCGGAGATACTTGTCACTCCGCCAGTCCCGCGCGAGTTCGACCGCGGCCCGCGATAGATTCCCCCCGTGGGCTTCCAGTTTCCCCTCAAGACGTTCGTAGAGCGTCATGGCGTCGGCCGAAGATCCGGCAAACCCGACAAGGATCTTTTTTTGAAAGATGCGGCGCACTTTTCTTGCGCCCTCTTTCATGATCTGGGCGCCGAGCGTGACCTGGCCGTCCCCGGCCATGGCTACTTCTTTTCCCTTTCGAATTCCGATGATTGTGGTACTTCGCACTTCGATTCAGTCTCCCCGCGGGTGTGATCGCCTGTAGACCTTGATGAGCCGCCCGGCAGTCACGTGTGTATACCGCTGCGTACTCGATAAGTGTCTGTGACCGAGCAGTTCCTGAACAGCCCGAAGATCGGCTCCCGCCTCGAGCAGGTGTGTAGCAAATGAATGCCGGAGCGAATGAACGGAGAGCCCCGGTGCCACGCGGCTGAGGTACTTCCCGACCCGACGCTGAATCCCCCTCCGCGATAACCTACCTGCCGATCGGTTCAGGAATAACGGCGTCGATGATTCCGGCGCGAAAGCGGGCCCACTCTCTTCGCGCGAGGCGAGATAGATCCTGAGCGCTCGAATTGCCTCTTCTCCCACCGGTACAATGCGTTCCCGGTTCCCTTTTCCGATCACCCGAATCTCTCTCCGGCTGAGCTTCACATCGGAAACGTCAAGTCCATGGGCTTCCGCAAGCCGGATTCCCGCTCCGTAGATCAGCTCAATCAGTGCGAGATCGCGGGCAGCCGCCGGTCCGTCCGGCATGGTGACCAGGCTGCTGACTTCGCTTTCCGAAAGAAATCGGGGGAGCCGCTTTTCGGCTTTCGGGAACGATACAAGGGCGGCCGGATTAGTGTCAATCCGCTCATCCCTGTGGATCTCCTTGAAGAAGGATTTGAGGGTGGCGAGATATCTCGCTCTCGTGGCGCGGGCGTAACCGGCGTCGTAGAGATGGGCGAGCCAGGCGCGGACGAGTTCAGGCGTGATGGAACGAACGTCCGGCATCTCCTCACCCAGTTCCTCCGCCGCGAATGCGAGAAACCTGTCGAGCCCCCGCCGGTACGTGTCGATGGTTCGCTCCGAATAACGGCGAGTGACGATTCTCTTCAGAAAGATATTGATGGCCCGGTGCATACGACCCTCCGCCGGCCATGGTACCGCAAGGGAAGGCCTTCGTCACCGGGTCTTGGAGAGCATCATCTCGAAAGCGCCGATCGCCCGCTCATGAACCAGCCGGTTTCTATCCCGCTTCCGCCTCTTCTTACCGGATAGTCTCGGGAAGAGGCCGAAATTGATGTTGGTGGGCTGAAAGTCTTCCGGGTCGGCCTCGGCGATGTAGCGGAGCAGTGCACCGAACGCCGTTTCACGGGGCCAGGGGACCGGAGCCTTTCGGCGAATGTCTCGAGCGGTTTCGATCGCGGCGACCATCCCCATGGCCGTCGATTCCAGATACCCCTCTACTCCCGTGATCTGTCCCGCCAGTCGGATTCTAGGATCAGCCAGAAACTGGAGGCGTGAACCGAGGATCTTCGGCGAGCAGAGATAGGTATTCCTGTGAAGGCTGCCGTATCGGAGGAACTCCGCCCGGGCGAGTCCGGGGAGTGAGCGAAAAATCCGCTTCTGTTCCCCCTGTCGCATGCGTGTCTGGCAGCCTACTAGATTGTAAGACGTCCCCTCTCGGTTCTCTTTTCGGAGTTGGATGACGGCGTGTGGGATCTCTCCCGTCTCGGGGTTGGGAAGGCCGACCGGTTTCATGGGGCCGAACCGAGGAGTGTCCCGCCCTCTTCGGGCCAGTTCTTCAATGGGCAGGCAAGCGTCAAAGAATATCGATGTTTCGAATTCGTGGAGCGGATAGAGATCGGCGGCGGCCATCCCATCGATCATCCCGTCGTACTCCTCAGCGGTAAGGGGAATGTTCAGATAGTCGTCACCACCCCCCTTTCCATACCTGGATGCGGCATAGATGATATTTCTATCGAGCGATTCTTCACTGAGGACGGGAGAAATGGCGTCATAGAAATAGAGGCGATGTTCACCGGCGAGCTTCGCGAGGGCGCCGGCGAGCGCCGATGACGTGAGGGGACCGCTGGCGATGATCACATGGCCGGCGACGGGGAGTGTCGTTACTTCCTCCCGGGCGATTGTGATGAGCGGATGCCCTTCGATCCGCTTGGTGATGAATCGGGCGAAGAGATCACGATCGACAGCCAGCGCGGAACCGGCGGGAACCCGGGCTTTGTCGGCCGCTTCGATAATCAGCGAGCCGAGTTGTCGCATTTCGCTCTTCAGGATGGCCGGTGCGGAGGGAAGGAGGTCGGACTTGAACGAGTTCGAGCAGACGAGTTCACCAAGGAGGTCTGTCTCGTGTGCCTCTGTGGAACGTTCGGGCCGCATTTCGTAGAGACAGGTTTTGATCCCCTTCTCTGCGAGCTGCCAGGCTGCTTCGCTTCCGGCGAGTCCCCCGCCGATGATCGTGACCGGTTTGTTCTCTGAATCGTTCATTTATGGGAGTGGTCCGCCAGGTTCAGCTCGTCTCGACGGGCTGCTCCACCGCGTTCTTCTTCGCTTTGCAGGATGAATCGGCGCATTCGAGGAAAGAGCCGCGTGCCTTCGTCTGCTTTTCCATCATTACCGGGAACCCGCATTCATCGCATTTCTCGTTGACCGGTTTGGTCCAGACCGCGAAGTTGCACTTCGGGTAATTGTCGCACCCGTAGAAGATCTTGCTTCCCCGTGTGCGCTTTTCTGTGAGATCCCCCCCACACCCTTCACGGGGGCACTTGACACCAACCGGTATGGAGCGGGTGTTCTTGCACTCCGGGTAGTTCGAGCATGCCAGAAACCGGCCGAATCGCCCGGTCTTAATGATCATGTCCCCTTCGCACTTGTCGCACTTCTCGCCGGTCGGCTCAGGCTCATCGCCCTCGATCGGTTTGGTACTCTTGCAGTCGGGGTATCCGCTGCACGCGAGGAACTTACCGTTCCGTCCCCAACGCTCGACCATCGGCTCGCCGCACTTCTCACATTTGATGTCGGTCTTCTTCTGCAGCGCCTCTTTCAGCTCGGCAGACTTCTGGTCGAATTCTTTCAGGTCCTTTTTGAAGCGGTCATAGAATTCCTGCACAATGTCCTGCCACTCGTCGATCCCCTCTTCGATCTTGTCGAGGTCATCTTCCATGTGGGCAGTAAATTTGACATTAAATATATTGTCGAACCCGGCAAGGAGATACCTCAGGACATCTCGCCCCAGTTCGGTCGGCTCGAAGCGCTGCTTATCCCGCAGAATATACTTGCGGTCGATGAGCGTGCTCGTGATCGACGCGTACGTGCTCGGTCGCCCGATGCCGTTCGCTTCCAGCTCTTTGACTAGGCTGGCGTCCGTAAATCGCGGCGGAGGCTGGGTGAAATGCTGATCCTGTTTGATCTCACCAAGATTCGCCTTCTCCCCCTTTTCGGTCCTGGGGAGCAGGCGATCCTTGCCGGAGTCGTCGGATGTCTCCTGGAATGCTCTCAGGAAACCGAGTTCACGAATGACAGACCCATTCGCTCGGAAAAGATACGGTCCGGCGGTTATATGGACAGCCGTCTGATCGTATACGGCCGGCTTCATCTGACTTGATACGAACCGACTCCAGATCAACTCATATATGCGAAGCTGGTCCCGAGTCAGATCTTTCTTGAGGACTGAAGGAGATCGCCCGGTAGTGGTGGGCCTGATCGCTTCGTGTGCATCCTGCGCGTTCTTCTTCATCTTGTAGATATTAGGTTTGGCCGGGATCTCGTCGGGACCGTAATTTTCGCTGATCCATCCCCGCACATCTTCGATCGCTTCATCGGCGATTCGTGTGGAATCAGTTCTCATGTAGGTGATGAGACCGACAGGCCCCTCTTCGGACAACTCGATGCCTTCATAGAGCGACTGGGCTACCTGCATGGTCTTCCGGGCGGAGTAGTGATAGCGCTTGGCCGCTTCCTGCTGAAGCGTGGATGTGATAAATGGGGCTGAAGGCTTCCGGCGGCGAACCTTTTTTTCCACTTTGGCGATCGACCATTCCCGGCCCGGCAGATCGGATGCAATTTTTTCCGCCTGCTCGCCCGTATCGATCTTTACCTTTTTACCGTCGATTTCGGAGAGGGACGCCGTGAATTCTTCGTTTGCGTCTGCCGTAAACTGCCCGTCAATCGTCCAGAATTCGACAGCTTTGAATTTCTCGATTTCCTCTTCCCGCTCGCAAATGATGCGAAGCGCAACCGACTGTACACGGCCCGCGCTCGTTCCCCTGTAGATCGCCTTCCAGAGAAGCGGTGAAATAAGATAGCCTACGAGCCGGTCCAGAACGCGTCGGGCCTGCTGAGCGTTCACTTTCATCGAGTCGATTTCCCTGGGATTCTCGATCGCCTCTTTGATCGCCCGCTCCGTGATCTCATTGAAGAGGATGCGCTTGATCTTGGCCGAGCCGCCGTTGTCACCCAGGTACGCCGCGAGATGGAAGGCGATCGCCTCCCCTTCCCTGTCGAAGTCAGGAGCCAGGTAGATGTGGTCGGCCTTCTTGGCTGCCTTCTTGATCTCCTGAAGAACCTTTCCCTTCCCCCGAATAATGATGTATTTGGGTTCGAAACGTTTCTCCAGATCGACGCCGAGTTCGCGCTTCGGAAGATCCCGGACATGCCCCATAGAGGCTTTGACGACAAAGTCTTTGCCGAGAAATTTATTGATCGTTCGCGCTTTCGCCGGTGACTCGACGATCACTAAGGATTTGGCCATCGAATTTCCCTCAAGATGACAATGGACTGAATTTGTTCGATTCCCGCCATTATTCGGTAGATTGACGCAAAATCTTTAATCGCTCTTCTAATGAGCGGTCATATCACTGCCGAGACCCTCGAGCATGAGGTGGTTTCCGCGGAGTCCTTCAGAAAACTCGGTCCGAAGGATGAGCGAGGCGAGGCTGACCGCCTCTTCTCGCGGTACGAGCTCTGTGCCGCTCTCCTGAAAGCGATCGATCAGCTTCTCGGCGACAGGTGGCGGCAGAAGGCCCAGCTCCTGCAGCTCGATCAGAAGAGGCTCTACACCGTCGGGGAGAGCGAGTCTCTCCTCTCTCAGCATGATTCGCCGGCTTACCGGAGTGCTTTCGCCGGCCCGGTCAAGGATTTCGCAGTAGCACTCCAGGCTGGTTCCGCTCTGGAAGGCGTCGAGAAGCGTTTCCGGCTCCCCTCCCGTCAGGCGAAGGAGCAGCTCCATAAGGTCTCGATCGAGATGTTCGTTCTGCATTCTGGCCCTTCCGGAACAATACACGGCTCAATAGCGGGGAAATCTAAGCACATTCCCCGTGGGACGCAACCCTATTTTCCACAGCACGCCTTGAATTTCTTCCCACTACCGCAGGGACACGGCTCGTTTCTGCCCACTTTTCGGGTGGTTCGCTGGGCTGGGGTCGCTCTCTGCGGCTGCGCTCCGGCTGAACGGCCCCGGGCTCCCGCAGCCTGCCGTCTACCCCCTCCCCCCTGGGTGGCGGCGCCGCTCATGGCGGACATCGAATCGTGAGATTCCCTGAGCCGAAGCGGAGGCGCCTGGCGTCTTCGTGGCTCCTGCCTGAGAGTGAGCGGCATCATTAACATCTGGATCGATTCTCGGTCGATCCTCGAGATCATCTCCTGAAAGAGAGAAAACGCCTCGCTCTTGTACTCCAGGAGCGGATCCTTCTGCCCGTAAGCCCGGAGACCGATCCCCGATTTCACACCGTCCAACTCATACAGGTGGTCCTTCCAGATATCATCGAGCTTCGAGAGAAGAGCTCCCCTCTCGAAATCCAAAAGCGCCATTTCGGGAATGTTTCTCTCCTCGAGCATGGCGAGTCTTTCATGGCGCCTGGTTCGATAGAGGGTGCGCACATGATCGATAATCGCCTCTCTCACCTCTTCTTTGTCGGGCTTATCCTCCCCCAGAATGGGGAGTTCGAGAGAATCCAGAAAGATTTCACTCATGTTCTGTCGCAACGCCGGGAGATCCCAGTCCTCGGCGTATTCTCCGAGCCCCAGATGGGAATCCAGCTCTTCGTTCAATAGATCAGAGATTGTCTCATCGATCTCTTCGGAGAGATCACCCGCTTCCAGAATAAGGCTTCGACGGGAGTAGATCACCTCCCGCTGCTGATTCATGACATCATCGTATTTAAGCAGGTGTTTTCGAATCTCGAAGTTGTGGGCTTCTACTTTTTTCTGCGCCCGCTCGATCGCCTTGCTGATAAGAGGATGTTCAATGACCTCACCCTCCTGCAAACCGATCTTGTCCATCACGCCCGCAATACGCTCGGGGGCGAACAGGCGCATCAGATCGTCTTCGAGGGAGAGGTAGAACCGGCTGGAACCGGGATCACCCTGCCTGCCGGAACGTCCCCGGAGCTGGCGGTCGATCCGGCGGCTCTCATGGCGTTCCGTGCCGATAATATGGAGACCGCCTGCCTCGATCGTGCCGGGCCCCAGCTTGATGTCGGTTCCGCGGCCCGCCATGTTGGTGGCGATCGTAACCGACCGCTCCTCCCCGGCCCGTCGCACGATTTCCGCTTCCCCCTGGTGGTTCTTGGCGTTCAGAACCGAGTGGGGAACTTTCATTCTCTTCAGAATGCGGGATATCATTTCGGATGACTCCACCGAAACCGTGCCGACAAGAACCGGCTGGCCTTTTTTGTAACAATCGGCGACATCTTCGACGATGGCGTTCATTTTCTCCCGCCTCGTCTTGTAGATCACGTCGTGATGGTCGGCCCGCACGACAGGTACATTGGTAGGAATCACCACGACATCGAGCTTGTAGATCTCGTAGAATTCCGTCGCTTCCGTCTCGGCTGTTCCGGTCATGCCGGAGAGCTTGTCGTACATTCGAAAGAAATTCTGAAGAGTAATCGTGGCAAACGTCTGTGTCTCCCGCTCGATGGTGACGCCTTCTTTCGCTTCCAGCGCCTGGTGGAGCCCATCGGAAAACCGCCGTCCCGGCATCAGCCGGCCGGTGAATTCGTCGACGATCATCACCTTGCCGTCCTGCACGACGTAGTCCACGTCTTTTTCGAAAAGGGAGTACGCTTTCAGAAGCTGGCGGATGTTATGAATGCCCTCATTCCGTTCGATGAAGACCTTCTGGGTCTCTTCTTTCGCCGCCGTCTTTTCCGTACTGCTCAAGCTTTCATCCGCATCGATCGCGGTCATTTCCTCTGCGATGTTCGGAATGGTGAAATGCTCCGGATCATTCGGGGAGAGGAACTGCCTGCCTCTCTCGGTGAGGTCGACGTTGTTCGCCTTCTCGTCCATTGCGTAGAAGAGGTCCTCGTCGAGATCGTTGAGTCTCTTATCCCGCATGAAGTCCGCTTCCACACGGGCCATCAGCCTTTTGACACCCGTTTCCTGCTGCACTTTCATGAGTCGCTTGTTCTTGGGCGATCCTCGCTTCACCTGAGAGAGTTTGATTCCCGCGGCGTAGGCATCATCTTCATCGCCGCTGGCAAGCAGCTTCTCCGCCTCGCGGGCGAACTCCGTTACGATTTCTGTCTGGCGTCGCACGAGTGTCTTGACCGGTCCCTGAACTTTCGCGAACTGTTGATGGGAGGAGTCGGCCACGGGGCCGGAGATGATAAGAGGTGTCCGGGCCTCATCAATCAGGACTGAGTCCACTTCGTCGACGATGGCGTAGTGAAACCCTCGCTGTACGCGGTACTCTGCGCGGGTCGCCATGTTGTCCCGAAGATAGTCGAAGCCGAACTCGTTATTCGTGCCGTATGTGATGTCGCAGTCGTAAATACCCTTCCGCATGGGAGGATCCATGTCATGCTGAATGCACCCTACCGTAAGACCGAGATATTCGTAGATCCGGCCCACCCATTCACGGTCACGCCGGGCCAGGTAGTCGTTCACTGTTACGAGGTGAACCCCATTTCCCGAGAGAGCGTTCAGGTAGACCGGCATTGTGGCGACGAGGGTCTTACCCTCGCCGGTCGCCATCTCCGTGATCTTCCCCTCGTGGAGAAACAGTCCGCCTACGAGTTGAACGTCATAGGGAATCATGTTCCACTCGGTCTTGATGTCGCAGACCGCCCAGGACTCTCCCATAAGACGGCGGCAAGCGTTCTTTACGACCCCGAATGCCTCATACTTGATGTCTTCAACCGTCTCACCGTCGGCGAGGCGGCGGCGGAATTCATCAGTCTTCGCTTTCAGCTCTTCATCCGAAAGTGCCTGGTAAGATTCCTCATGGCGGTTGATTTCCTCGACATCCGGCTGAAGTCGCTTGACCTCCCGCTCGTTTTTTGTGCCGATGAATCTGGTGATCAGTTTTCCGAGCATTCTTGTTTCCCCGTCAGTGTGTGACTCTTCGGAGCTTCAGCAGCCCAAACAGTAATACATAGCAATGGGTTGGGATTGCTGTCAAGGCGCCCCGGTGGAACCGAGGTTCAGCGCGACGAGCCGGCCCTGGTTTGTGCCGACGAAAAGCCGATCCGAGCCGATCCGGGGGCTCGAGTAGATGGAGCCTGCCAGATCGGTCCGCCAGAGGGGATGGCCGGATTCGAGGTCGAGGGCGTACAGATACTGGTCGTAGGAGCCGGCAAAGACGGTATTCGGGCCCAGGGCGGGGCTGGACGGCACGCGAGCTCCTGTAGGAAAGCTCCAGAAAGGCTCGCCGGTCGCCCGGGAGACGCAGATAATCGTTCCTTCTTCCGCGCCGATGATAACGCGATCGTCAGTAACGGCCGCAGTCGAATGGATCGATTCGCTGACCTTTGTCTTCCAGAGGATCTCGCCGGTGGACGCGCTCAGCTTGTAGAGGGTGCCGTCCCGCGAGCCGATGAAGAGTTCATCGCCGCTGATCGCTGGTGAGGAGTAGAAGGGGCCGCCCGTCCGTTGCCTCCAGACCAGCTTGCCGTCGCTCCGCCTCACCGCGTAAAGGGAGCGGTCCAGAGATCCGATGAAGACGAGGTCGCTGGTGCTGCGGGGGGACGACCAGATCGCGTCACCCGTCAGATAGTGCCAGAGTTCATCGCCGGTTTCGGCGTTCAGGGCATAGAGATGCTTGTCGAAGGAGCCGACGTAGACAACCCCGTCAGCGTAGTGCGGCGACGAGACGATCTTCCCCCCTGTAGAGAATCGCCACGATTCCGTTCCGCTCGCGGCATCGACAGCGACAAGAGCGCCGCCATATTCACCGAAATAGATTTTTCCGGCCCCTGTTGTGGGCGATGATCCTACGCCGCCCGGTCCGGCCACTTTCCACATCACACTTCCGTTATAGCGATTGAGCGCATAGAGATGGCCGTCACGGCTCCCCACGAAGACTTCGTTACCGAGAAGAAGTGGCGATGAAGTGACAGCGGCATCCGCGTGAAAAGTCCATGCGATCGATCCCGCCTCGGGGTGAGGACCCGGATTCCTGACGGGGGCCCCATCGGGCAGGGTCGCCGTTGTGGCCGGCGCCGTTCCCGCAAGGATGGGGGCGTTATCGACTTCGGCAGGCCGATTCTGATCCGCCGGATCGCGCCAGAAGACCGCGATCATGAAAATAAGGGCCACTACGGCGACCGGTAGGAGCGGGAGTCCCGGTGAACGTTCCCCATCAGGGAGATCGAGATGGGGAGGCGGATCATGAGCCTCTTCCGGATCGATCAACGGTGTGACCTCACTCGGCGAGTTCCGGGCGGGAGAATCCAGGACAGCTTCTGCGATGGCCACGTCGGCAAGATCCGGCGTCGTCGGAGTTACATGCCCGGTCGTTTCCGTGTCGTCGCCGATCCGTATCCCGAGCCCCAGCGTTCGGCCGTCCACGATGAGCCTCTCCCCCGCCCCGGGAGATCCCGGGAACGCATCCTGGGGTGCAGACCCGTCTACGATCGTCGCGTGAGAGGCGAGGCCGAGGTTAATGCGCTCGAATCCACCGGGTGAGCCGCTCTCCGTCGGACGCCCGGCGACGTGCAGGCGGACATCACCACTCCTGTAGATATGGAGTTCGCCCGATGCCCGGTCCAGAATCGCCACACCCATATGGAGCTGGTCGAGAGAGTCCCGGCCGGATGCACGATTCCCATGCTCGAGCGCGTGGCCGACAGTGTCACGGAGTTTTTCGGCGGGTGTGAGAAAAGGGGGACCCGAATAGAAGTGAGATATCAGATCTTGAAAAAGACGGCGTGCGGCGTGGGGGATATCGCCCTCCCGGCTCACCGGTCTTAAATAGATGTGAAGGGAAGGTGTATTCCGGCCGGGTGCGCTTCCGTCATAGGTGAGGGCGTCCCACCGGACCACCGTTGTCTCCGGATCGGGCAAAACACTACCTCCTCCTAAGCGAAATTACCCCAACGTGATGGGGAATGCAACTTCCTTCTGAAAGTACTCGCGGGAGGAGTAGGTCGCTTCGATGGTGACGTGTACTTTGTACCGCCCGGTGGCTACCCTCTCTCCGTCGTCGTCCTTCCGATCCCAGCGGAGGCGATGGTCACCCGCCGGGAAAACGCGGTCATCGACCAGCGTTCTTATGGTTTCTCCTCCCCACTCCCTGATCGTAATCGTGAGTCGCGCCCGTTCAGTTGTTTCGAAGGCGAGAGTGCCCTCGTCAATGATCATTTGGGGAGTCGTCCGGAACCGTTCCAGATCCGCGCCGATCCAATAGTACTGGGCACCGGTCCGCTCCGAGAGAAACACCTGGCCGAATCGTCTCCAGATGGCGATGCCGAAGGGGGATTCAAACTCCGCGTCCCCTGATCCATGTCTGCCGAATGAGGTCATGAGGCGAAGCCGGGAATTCAGCTTCTGGATCTGGTGATTGGCTTCATCTGTCACGTAGATCTGGTGATAATAATCAATTGCAATTCCGCGAAACCTGCTGGTGGGCAATCCCAATTCTTCCCTTGGCATAGATTGAATCAATCGCCCCTCAAGGGAAAGCTTCTGTACCCGGTGGCCGTTCCTGTCCGTAACGATCAGGAAATCCATCGGTCGGTAAGACCACTTCTCCCCTTTGTCCATGACGGCGATGGCGGAAGGGCCTTGAAGAAGTCCCGGTTTGTCGATAATACGTTTCACCCGGCCACCCCTGGTGAGTACGACGATTCTGTTATTTCCGTAGTCCGTGACATAGAGATCGCCATTGGAAGCAAGGGCGACACCACGAGGGGAATCGAAATCGACCCGCTTCCCGTCCGGGCCACCAAGTATTCGGTATTGCCGGAGATTTCCTTCCCGATAGAGCAGATGGACGACACGGTTGTTACCTGTGTCGGCAACGTACACATTTCCTGCCGGGTCTGCGGCGATACCTCGGGGAAATAGAAGCCGGCTCTCGCCGCTCCCCTTACCGCCGTACGTATTCAGCGCGTACATGGATCTGTTGAATATGATGACATGCTCACCCGAATTGACACCGAAGACAGTGAGTTCGTCGTCATCTCCCTTTTTATCCGGGTTGTCATGTTCCGTCATTTTCACCGCGGCGACGCCCTTCGGCGCAACGAACTTGTATTTTCCTCCCGTAAAGATCCTTAGATGGGTGTTCGTTACATGGTGCATTCCGAGATCGTGCTTGAATGTCGGGTAGACGAGCGTGGAAGGATTGTAACGATCAGCCAGGGAAGCCGGAGGAGAGAGAGTGAGAAGAATCGCCGGGATGATCAGGAGGATCAGGCGATAGAACATGAGAATGCTACCCGACCGGAACGCTGGCGGCGAGATCTCTGTAGAGAGAACGGTAGATCCAGTATCCGCTCAGCGTTCTCTTGACGTAGTTTCTTGTCTCTGAATAGTTGATGAGTTCAACATATTCCTCGTCGGGGAAGTCGACGTTTCTCGCCCGCCAGATATCCGCATTCGCCTCACCCGCGTTGTAAGCGCTCGCCACGATAGAAAGGTTGCCGTCGTATCGTTTTTTCAGGTTGCGGATATAGAGGATCCCGTAACGGATGTTTCTCGCCGGTTCGAGAAGGTTTGCCGTCTGAAATGAGTTCTCCTCTCCCGACAGCCTGGCAAGGTGGCGGCCGGTGCGGGGAATGATCTGGAGCAATCCACGGGCGCCTGCCGATGACATTGCATCTGACCGGAACCAGCTCTCCTGGCGCATGATGCCCATCACAAAAAATGGGTCCACATCACGGCGTTTGGCCGTTTCCAGGATAACGAGATCAAAATAGCCGATCGGATAGATCAGTGTGAGAAGAAAGGGATGTACATCGTCGGCCCCTCTCGCTTCGGCGAGGTCCTGAAGCCGACGGCCCGCTCGAATCGTATAGTCGGCAAGACCGAGCCGCCTGTAAAAACGTCCGAGCTCGAGTAAGGTCGAAGCCTCTTTGCCATGTCGCTCGAGAAGCCTCCCCGCTTCTCTCCTGGCCTGGCTCATTTCCCCGATGGACGCATAATAGTGAACGAGTGAGCTGTCCGGCTCCCGGTCACCCTTCGTGGCCGCCCAGGAGTGAAGCCATTGAAGTGCAGGATCCCCTCCCGGCGGGCCCCAGTCGAAGTCGGATGGCGCAAGGATCACGGTCTTTCCCATGCGACCCGCGGCACGCAGGCCATAGTAGGTTTCAGGATAGTCCTCGATCAATAGAGTGTAGGCGGCCTCCGCAGACTCGATGTCGCCCAGTTTCTCGGACATGTCGCCGATCCAGAAGAGCGCATCATCCCTGTCGCGCCCTGCCTGACCGCTCTCGACGAGCTTCCGGAGAACAGCGAGGCCGCCGGGCGTGTCCCCGGCGAGGTCCATGCAGAGTCCCTCCTGAAGCGGGGCCTTCCTGGCGTAGTCACTTCCCGGAAAGCGGGTTCGAAGCCGACGAAACGACTCGGCAGCGTCAGCATACTGTCCGACGATTTTCCTGCGCCAGGAGATTTCCCATTGCACTTCCGGCGCAAGCGAACTCCCGGGGAAACGCTTGACGTATTCACCATATTCGCGGATCGCACTCTCCCACTCTCCCATTTTCTTGTAGGAGCGAGCCCGATAGAGCAGGGCCGTTCGCACGAGGCCGCCGCCGGTATCAGCCAGTCGGGCGAACGACTCGAGCGCGGCGTTGTAGCGCTCCGTCAGATACAGGATGCGCCCTGTTTCGAGCAGCGCTTCCTGGTGGAGAGCGTCCGATTCGGGGCGATCGAGATAGGGCCGCAGGAGGTGAACCGCCTCTTCATACCGTTCGTTGGCTCTCGCCGCACGAGCACCCGCGAGAGCCAGTCGCGGGTCATTATCGATCAATCCTGTCTCCTCCAGCCGGCGGAGAGAGCGGAAAGCATCCATAGCGCGCGAATCTTCCGGCCACCGTTCGAGAATCCTCTTCCAGAGTCGGGAGGCGAGTTCGATGTCTTCCTTATGCTGGGCGTGGTCGGCAATTCGGTGCAGCAATTCCCGATTGGTCAGCTTGGTGAACGTCTTTCCGTAGCGATCCTGGAGAAGCTGGAATGCCTTCTCCTCTTCCCCATCGGAGAACAGGTAAGTTGCTGCGGAGTGAAGTGCTCCGGTCCGGTGCCGGCTCGTTCCCCGGCCGAGATCGATCAGAATGGCCAGTCCCTTTTCTCCGTTACCGGAACCTTTGAGAGCCTGGCCGAGCCTGTAACGCAGAAGGTCTTCATCCGGCGCGCCCTGTTCGATGGCACGCTCCAGAAGCGCAGTCCCTTCATCGAGCCTGCCGAGCCTGAGAGAGAGAAGACCGGCCGCCGCCAGGATCTCCGGATCGTCGGAGCCACGATAATCCAGATAGCGGAGAGCCTCCCGCTCGTTACCGATCAACGCCGCCAGCTCGCCCAGGCGTTCACGGTCGCCTCGGCTTCCTGACTGATCAGAGAAGCCGCCGCTTTCGAAGCGTGCTCTTCTTAAGTCGAACTCCCGTTCGAGCCATCCCATCTCGGTGCAGAGGGAGAGAACGCTCTCCCATTCGTGAGCCGGCCGTTCGATCAGCTGTGTCGGCTCTTCCAGGAGGAATGTGGCGGTGAAATCGGCGAAGTGATGGGGTGATTGTGAGGCGACAGCCCGGGTGGGCAAGGCGAGTGACAGGATCAGAAGAACAGGTGCAAGAGAACTGTACGTTTTCATTCCCACTCGATCGTTGCGGGGGGTTTGCTGCTGATATCGTAAACCACCCGATTCACCCCAGGTACCTCATTAATGATCCGAGTCGAGACGAGAGCCAGGAGATCATCGGGCAGTCTGGACCAGTCGGCCGTCATCCCGTCCACCGAGTTGACAGCCCTGAGTGCGACCACTTTTTCGTAGGAACGGCCGTCCCCCATCACACCGACAGACTCCACGGGGAGCAATACAGCGAACGCCTGCCATACTTTGTCGTACTGCCCGGACTCTCGAAGCTCACTAATAAAGATATCGTCACATTCGCGCAGGAGATCAAGTGACGGGCGGTCAATCGGGCCCAGAATCCGGACGGCGAGTCCCGGGCCGGGAAATGGGTGGCGCCCCAATAGCTCGGCGGGCATATCTAATGCTTTCCCAAGGGCTCGCACGTCATCCTTAAAGAGATCTCTGAGCGGTTCGACGAGCTCCAGATGGAGAGTGTCAGGGAGCCCCCCTACATTGTGATGAGTCTTGATTTTGGCGGATGCCCCCCCGGTTGAAACCGATTCGATCACGTCAGGATAGAGCGTTCCCTGGGCGAGATAGGTTACATTGCCCCACTGTTTGGCCCGCTCCTGAAAAAGATCGACAAAAGACCGGCCGATGCGGCGGCGTTTCTCTTCCGGATCACTCACTCCTTTCAGTCGTTCCAGAAACAGGTCTTCACCGTCAATACAATCGATCTCAATGTCGAGCGCATCACGAAATTCGCTGATCACCCAGTCTCTCTCCCCTTTTCGCAGGAGACCGTTGTCGATGAATACCGCCCTCAGTCTATCTCCCACGGCGAGGTGGAGGAGCCGCGCGGTCACCGAAGAGTCCACCCCTCCGCTGACGCCGCAAAGGACATCGCCATCCTTCACCTGTCGGCGGATCGCGTCGATTTTGAGATCGGCTACATGCTCGGGGGTCCAATCACCGTCACACCGGCAGACATCGTAGAGAAAGTTATGGATGATCTCTTTTCCGTCAGCCGTGTGAGCTACTTCGGGATGAAACTGCACGCCATATCTTCTGCGAATGACATGCGCGACGGCTGCAATCTCGAGCCTGTCTGTGCAGGCCACACATGCGTATCCCTTCGGTACGGTCGTCACGCGATCACCATGACTCATCCAGACGCGGCTCTCGGACTGGAGCCCGTGAAACAGCGGCACATGATCCTTGATTCGTAACTTAGCGGGGCCGTATTCCATTTCCCCGCCGCCGGCGACGTCCCCCCCTTCGGCCAGGGCGAGCAGTTGCATGCCGTAGCAGATACCGAGAACCGGGCCTTCGTATCGGGGAAACCAGTCAGGGAGAGGGGGTGCTCCCTCTGCGGAGACGGAGGATGGGCCGCCGGAGAGAATCACCCCCCGAAGAGACTCATCATCCAGAATCGTTTCATCCGCCCGGCCGGGCGCGGCGATGCGACAGAATACATTCGCCTCCCGAACTCTACGGGCGATGAGCTGCGTGAACTGTCCGCCGAAATCGAGGACCAGAATCCATTCCTGGCTCATGGATACTCTCTCCTGAATGAGGCCCCGGGGCCGGAGTGAGAAGATCAGTGTCGGAAGTGCCTTCGCCCGGTCAGAATCATGGCGATGCCGAGACGATCCGCTTCCGCAATGACTTCATCGTCTCGGATAGATCCGCCCGGTTGAATGATCGCGGCGGCTCCTGCTTCGGCGCCGTTCTGAACCCCGTCCGGGAATGGAAAGAAACCGTCGGAGGCGAGCGCCGAGCCACGCACATCGTGATTCATGGCCACCGCTTTTTCGACCGCGAACCGAACCGAGTCGATTCGGCTCATCTGTCCCGCGCCCACTCCGATCATAGCCCCGTCACGGGCCAGCACGATCGCGTTCGACCGCACATGTTTCGCCACTTTCCAGGCGAATCGGAGATCAGCCATCTCTTGTTCGGTCGGGATGCGTTTTGTTACAACCCGCCACTCGTCTTCCGATGCGCCCGCCTCGTCACGGTCCTGTACCAGCAGCCCGGCAGCGGTCGATCGGATCTCCCGGTTCTGCGCATGCCCGGCGATACGATCGACTTCGACCAGGCGTACTCGCTTTTTACGAGCGAGCCTCTCCCTCGACCCGTTGCTGAATCTCTCCGCAATCACGACCTCGATAAAGAGAGAGGCGAGTTCTTCCGCAAGCGGGCCGTCGACCTCCCGGTTGACCGCGACGATACCGCCGAACGCGGAGATCGAATCGCCGGCAAGAGCTCTTCGGAAGCAGCCGGATAGATCGCCTCCGGTAGCGACCCCGCATGGATTCCCGTGCTTGATGATCGCGACAGCCGGGTCGTCGAACTCTTCAATGAGCCGCCAGGCGGCGTCCGCGTCCAGGAGATTGTTGTAGGAAAGCTCCTTTCCCTGGAGCGCGGTAAAACGGAGAGACTGTTCCTCGGTTGTATACCACGCGGCTTTCTGGTGTGGATTCTCGCCGTAACGAAGCTTTTGCTGTCTCGCGGCGGAGATGGTGATCTGCGCGTTCGAATTCGTCTCGCTCTCTGACTCCGGCCCACCGAACCAGTCCCGAATGGCTTCGTCATAACGTGCCACTTCCTGAAATGCGGAGCGAGTGAGGGTGCGCCGGTACTTCAGCGTCACTCCGGCATCCGATCGGAGCGCCTCCAGAAACGGATCATACTGATCCGGATGATGGAGGATCGCCACGTCGGCGAATGACTTGGCCGCCGCACGAAGAAGTGCGGGTCCGCCGATGTCGATCTTCTCGATAATGTCACTTTCAGTGGCTCCTTCACGGGCCGCTGTTTCGGAGAAAGGATAGAAACTGACCACCACGAGATCGATCGGCGGAATCTGATGCTCCCGCATTTCGGCGACATCCGACTCGATCGCTCTTCGACCGAGTATGCCGCCGAACACTCGCGGATGAAGGGTGCGCACGCGACCGCCGAGCATTTCGGGGAATCCGGTGACGCTGTCGATCCTGGTGACGCTGATCCCTTTCGATTCCAATAGCGCCGCTGTTCCCCCCGTGGATACGATCTCCGTTCCCGTTGATGCGAGTGCGGTAGCCAAGGGGACGATTCCGCTCTTGTCGGATACCGATATCAAGGCTCGCTCGATCTTCTTCATCATACTCAGGCCCTTCGAAACTTAAGTGGTTGACCCCAACAGGATATCACGCCACGCGGGCGTGCGAAACGGATGAACACCGGTCCCATACTTCGGCGACCGCTCAGGATGTCAGAATGTCCAGGATTTCCCGATATCGGTCCGAGGTCCCTTTGACGACTTGATCCGGAAGTTTGGGAGGCGGACCGTTCCCTTTCCAGTCGATGCCGAGCAGAAACTCGCGAACATACTGCTTGTCGTAGCTCTCCTGCGGCTCGCCCGGTGCATACCGATCCGCCTTCCAGAATCGAGATGAGTCAGGTGTGAGCGCTTCGTCGACGAGGTGCACCCGTCCGTCGATCAATCCGAACTCGAACTTGGTGTCCGCCAGGATGATGCCCCGCCCCGCCGCATGCTCGGAGGCTGCCTCGAAGAGGGAGTGTGATCGATCACGAAGCTCGTTTGCCATATCCACACCCAGATCGTTCGCCATGAGATCGAACGACACGGGCATGTCGTGCCCTTCCTCCGCTTTCGTGGAGGGTGTGAATAACGGCTCGCTCAGTTTCTCGGAAAGAGAGAGCCCGCCGGGAAGTTCGATGCCGCTTACCCGGCCGGTGTCGCCGTAATCTTTCCATGCCGAGCCGGCGATGTAGCCGCGCACCACACACTCGAACGGAAATACTTCCGCCTTTCTGACGTGAATCGACCGTCCCCGAAGTTCCTCGGCCGCTTCCGTGAAAGGATCAGGGAACATGGCAGGATCATCAGTGAGGACGTGGTTCGGGACAATCGATCGGAGGTGTTGGAACCAGAACTGCGAAAGAGAGTTGAGGACGATTCCCTTCCCGGGAATCGTGTTCGGCAGAATGACATCAAACGCCGAAATCCGATCGGTGGTAACGAGAATGAGCGTGTCGCCGAGATCGAAAATGTCCCGGACCTTTCCTGTCGTATCCGGCTTTCGACCGCCGATCACGACGTGGCGACATTCTTTTACAATCAAAGTGATTCTCCTCTCTCCTGCCTCCAGGAAAGCCGCCCGTTAACCAGAGTTACTTCTCCGGTACTGATGAGTCGTATCGCCTCCGGGTAGATCCGATGCTCTTCAGGCAGTATGCGCGCGGCGAGCGTGACGGCGGTGTCGTCACTTTTCACGGGCACTGCCGCCTGCAGAATGATCGGCCCCGTATCGACCCCCTCATCGACGAAGTGTACCGTACAGCCGCTCCATCGAACGCCGTGTCGCACAGCCTGATCCTGTGCATCCAGGCCCGGAAACGAGGGTAGCAGAGAGGGGTGGATGTTGATGACCTGGCCAAAAAATTCACGTAGAAAACGACCGGAAAGAATGCGCATGAAGCCGGCGAGCGCCACCAGGCGGACCTTCTTCTCCGCCAGAATATGGAGCAGCCTGGTATCGGCCTCTTCCGAAAGGCGAGCTCGCTTCTCTCCGGGGGCGATGTGGATAGCATTCACTCCTGACAGGCGGGCACGCTCAAGCGCCCGGGCATCGGCTTGATCGGAGATTACGAGTTCCACGGTCGCGGGGAATGCGGGATCATCTGTCGCATCGAGAATGGACTGCAGATTAGAGCCCCGGCCGGACGCGAAAACCGCGATCGGTAGGGGCGCTTTCATGGATCAGTTTCCGGGGGGAACGGCGATGAGCCGAAATCCCAGGCGAATACCCGTCTGGCCGCTGTCCGAGGCGAAGATATGGCTGTCGTAGACGCTCGCTTCGAGCTGGAGATACTCCCGATGCCTGTAGCCGGCCCCCAAAGTAAGGAAGAGTTCGTCACGCTTGTCGAGAGCGCCGCTTACTTCGACGCTACGCAGGTATTCGGCGTACTCCGCATCGTCTTCAAAATTGATCGGATCGAAAACCGTGAAAAGGCCGCCACGTAAGGCGAGTTTCTCGGACCAGTCGTATTCCGCTCCCGCGTGAATCTGAACCACGTTGTCGAGATGATCGTACACGGACCAGCGCTCATAGAGGAGATCGACGGCGTAACGGAAGCGGAAAGCCTGCTCGTATACGAAACCGATCTGAATGGTCAATGGCGTTTCATCCTGGATTTCCGCCAATTCCCTGGTAAACGTATTGCTGAAGAATACGTCGGTTTCCAGGGTACTCTCCAGGTTGGTTGATGTGTTCAGTGCCGCACCGAGGCGGAGCTTGGCCGAAGCTCGCCAGTAGAAACCAAAGCTGATTCGAACGCCCACATCGCTTGTGGCACCTTCGAGATCGATGAACGAGCTGTCCACCTGGATATCGGTAGGAGGCGTACCGTTCAAGTAGTCGATCGACTTGAAAACCTTTTTCCGGTCGAGCCAGAGCCCGAGGCCGAGTGCCGAATTCTCTGTAGTTTCATAGCTGGTCAGAAATCCGACGGAGTGAATCGAAACGCGATCGTCATAGTCGGCGATCTTTCGCCCTCCCTGTCGATTGGCGTCGTTACTGATATCACCGAAGGCAGGCGTGTCGAACAGGAAACCTTGAATATCATGATCGTACCGCGTCGCTTCGAGCACGGCATAGTCGAAGCCGCGACTGCCGGGAAGGAAGAAACCGACCAGACCGAAGTCGGATTTCTCCTGGAAATCGAGTTCGTTTTGACCGTCGGTCGTCGTGACCTTCGGGCCCGTGCCGTAGCTTCCTTCCATGTGGAATTCGAATGCGGGAATGCGTGAGAGGAGCGCCGGATTCCAGTATCCTCCGGATGCCCCCATGGGAAGTGCGACATGGCCCCCTCCCATACCCGCATAGCCGGCGCCGATCTGCTGGAACTGAAGGTTCACAAACCGACCGCCGTTCGCTTTTGCCTTCGCGTCGTTCGCCGTCAGGAATGAGAGGATGAAAAGAGCGCACCCCACCACGAGGAGAGACCGCCTCGATAGAAGGGGGCGGTCAATCGCGGGAGCTGAGGGCAGGAAAGTACTCACGCCGCCACTATAGGAAGATGATTCACGAGCTGTCAAGCCTCCCGGAACTTCTTTTTTCTCAATCGGTTGTGAGGGGTACGCCTGAGTCGGGAAGAGCGTCTCTATCGGATTCAATGCTTGACTTCCTTGTTGGTGGATGCTACGTTCAATCGTCTATGTCAAGAAATCGAAACCACTTTTGGAGGAATCAGTAGGATGCCGCAGCACAAATCGGCGATAAAGAGAGTGAAAACCAGCGCGAAGCGCAACCTGGCGAATCGGAAGGCTCGTTCCGAGATCCGCACGTTCACGAAGCGGATGGAGTCGGCCAGTACGACGGAAGAAGGTCAGGCCGTGATTCGCGATCTGCTCTCCTCCCTCGATCGTGCCGGCAAGAAGAACCTCATGCACAAGAACCAGGTCGCTCGCCGGAAGTCGCGGGCACAGCGGTTGTTCAACAAGCTCTCTTCTTAGAACCGGGCTAACGGCCGGCAATTCGATCGATTACCTCTCCCACGGCGGTACCTTTGCCGGGAGAGGTTTTTTTGTTGCTGCAACGAGTGCAGACTGAGCAGTTTCCGCACCCTCCCCTCGGTGGTTCCGGCCCGTTCTCGAGTTGCAGCAGTTTCTGCACATCCGCAGGCTCGAGCGCCTGCACTCGGCCGAGAGATTGCGCTGTAAACACGATCTTCGCGAAGCTCTCCACCATTTCCATCCGATGAAATGCCTGCCAAAGGTCCTTGCCGAGGGTGACGGCTCCGTGGTTTTTGAGCAAAAATGCATCATGCTTCCGAGCTGTGGGAAGCACCCGCTCCGGGAGCTCGTCAGTCGAAGGCGTACCGTATGGAGTGAGCGGTACCGACCCGACAGTCAGAATGACTTCGGGAAGAACGCAATCCGCGAGAGGAACGCCCGCGACAGCGAATCCTGTAGCCGTCGGCGGATGGGCGTGGGCAACGGCACCAACCTCGGGCCGCTCCCGGTAAAGAGATAGATGGAGGAGGATTTCGCTCGAGGCGTTTCCCCTCCCTCCCACCTTCCCCCCGTCATTCGTTACGGTGATCAGGTCCCAGGGACGGAGGCGCCCCTTGCAGCGCCCCGACGGTGTCGTAAGTATGCGGTTCGGGGCGATGCGAATAGAGAGATTGCCCTCGGTGGCGACGATCAGGTTCTTCTCATAAAGCAGGCGGCCGACGTCGACGATCGCGTCCGCCGCCTCGGTCCCCGTCGGATAGCTGGGCATCATGAATTCCGTTTTTCGTAAACCACATGATCGTTCATCACTACTGTATCGATCACGGCGACGATCAGCGTTCGAATCGGGGGATTCTCGAGACCGAGGAGTTCGATCGCAGCATGCCCTTCGTTGTTCAGAAGGACACGGTCACCCACTCCGGCACTGACCGTATCGATCGCGTAGACCGTTCGCCCTTCCGGCCGGCCCTCCGGATCAAGCGGCTGGACGACGAGTAGTTTCTGATTTCGAAGCTCGGGATATCGTTCCGTGGAGATCATTTCGCCCGTCACATCGCCGATGATCATCCCCTGCTGTCCTTTGACGGCGGGGTATCACTGATATGAAATTCATCGACAATTCCCAGAATCGTGACATCGCTCGGTAGTTGCCGACCGCCGAAGGCCTTCGCCGCCTCGCGCTTTTCCACAAAATAGACCGTCTGGCCGGGCGCGGCGCTGATTGTGTCCATGGCAATGAGCGGTTCATCGTAGTCGATACCCCTCTCATCAGTCGGCTGCACCACGAGGAATCGCTCTCCCACAAGTGAAGGGACCTTTTCCGTCATGACCACCGTACCTATTATTCTACCGCTTCTCATCCGTCCACCCACTGGCGGGTCACGCTTTCATAGATCTCCGCGGCGGGCGCAGGAATGACGACGTCGGCCACGAGCCGCCCCTCCCTCCCGGCGAGCGATGCCCCTGCAGCGATTGACGCTTCTACGTCCGACTGACGGCCGGTCATGATCGCATACCCTTTCCCGCCGATCTGGCGGGCGATGTGGAGACGGATCAGCTTGGCGGGGGCTGCCTTGAGCGATGCATCCGTCGCGAGAATGATAGCGGCTGCGGTCGAGGTCTCCAGTATGCCGAGCGATTCGATCGGTGGATCGGGGGAGTCTCCGCCCAGAACGCTCGGGATCGACTCATGCACCTGGGGAAGAAAGACGCAATCGATGAGATGATCGCCGGCGATCTCCACCCCCCGCTGGAAAGACGACTCGACCGATCCGACATCGCCCTGAAAAAGGATCAAATACTTGCCGGGATCAATCGGTTGAGTCTTGAACAGTTCAACCCGGGCTACTTTAGCGATCCCGTCGACCGTGCGAATCCCGATAGCGATCGAGTCGATTTCGAGGAGGGCGAGTGCTTCCATCAGACGATCCGGAAGCGGTCGACGATCACACACCGTCTGGGCCGCGAAAATGTAAGCGCTGTGGTCAGACCGTCTCCGGTGGGGCTCGCGATCGTAAAGCTGGTAAAGCCCTCACCACCGAATCCGAGCCCCGCGTAGTTAGGCCCGTTCTTGACGAAGATCGATGTATTTATCGTGCGGGCCATCTTGCTCAGCTTGTCGATATTCTTCGAATGCATGCTCGCCGTATGATGAAAGCCATGCTCCGCCCTTTGAGCGAGATCAATTGCCGCGTCGGCATCACGAACCCGGGTCACGCCGATGACCGGCATCATGAGTTCGGACCAGATGAAAGAGTGGTCATTCGGTACATCGGCGATGACAAGCCGGTGATCCGCAGTCGTCTGGATGCCAATGGCATCAAGAATATCGTTCGCGTCCTTACCGACGAATTCCTTGTTAGGTGGCGACCAGGTTCCGGGGCCGCGATCCTCGGCGAGGACGAGTTTTTTCAGACGATCGATCTGCTCTCCCTCCAGCTGATAGGCGCCCGCCCGGCGCATCGATTCCAGGAGACGATCAGCAACTGAATCGACGCAGATGACCTCTTTCTCATCCGTACAGACCAGATTGTTATCGAGCGATGCGCCGAGAACGATATCTCTTCCGGCCTGATCCAGGTCGGCAGTCTCGTCCACAACAGCCGGCGGATTCCCCGGCCCTCCGGCTACGACTCTTTTTCCGGACGCCATGGCCGCCTTGACGACGCCTCCACCTCCCGTGACGACGAGCAATCGGATCGCCTGGTGGGTCATGATCGCCTGGGCGGACTCAATTGTCGGCTCATGGACAGCGGTGAAAAGAAAAGGGGGGCCTCCCGCTTTGTGGCTTGCTTCGTTCAAAATGGAGATGCAGCGGTTGGTGCACCGTTTCGCTCCGGGATGACTGTTGAAAACGGCAGTATTCCCGGCAGCGATCATGCCGATGCCGTTATTAATAACAGTTTCGGTCGGATTGGTAGTCGGAACGATTGCGCCGATCACTCCCCAGGGAGCGTGGTCGACGAGAGTCAGGCCATGGTCGCCCGTAACCGCTTCCGCTTCAAGAATCTCAGGTCCGGGAGTTTTGGTCGCTACAAGGATGTTTTTCTTGATCTTATCCTCGACACGGCCCATCCCGGTCTCGGCGACCGCCTCCTCTGCGAGCGACCGGGCAGCTCGACATGCGGCATCGCGCATCGCCTGAACGATTTTTCTTCGGGTCTCCAGCGGCGTGCTCGAAAACTCCTGGAACGCCTTTTCGGCTGCCCGGACCGCTTCATTGATGGAGTCGTAGATACCGGTACCGTACTCCTGGGAGGGTTCGATCACCGGGGTGTCCGGTCGCCCCTCCAGACGTTCGATCACACGAGCGACAATGGTGTCGATGTAGTCGTTGCTACTCTGCAAGAGGTCAGCTTCCCTTCCGGAAAGTTTCCTTCCCCTCCACTTCCACCAAGTCCACGATCCCGATGATTACCGCGTCCACCGGCCGGTTCTCGGTGAGAGGGGTGAGACGGGATGAGCTTCCCTGGGCGCAGAGAACAACTTCGCCCGGGCCGGCACCCACGGCGTCCGCAGCGATAAAGCTGCTCCCCGTAGGTTTGCCGGAACCGTCGATCACACTGATTACGAGAAGTTTCAATCCGTCGAGGCGGTCCGCTTTGCGCGTAGCGACGACGGTCCCGTCCACTCTACCGAGTACCATTTCTGCTCCTGGTCGGGACTACTTCGATTTCGCCGTTGTCTTTGTGCCGATCGGGAGAACATCCTCGAGATTGCCGTGAGGCCGCGGGATCACATGAACGGAAACCAGCTCGCCCACTCGGCTGGCCGCTGCACCGCCCGCTTCCGTAGCCGCTCGGACGGCCGCCACATCGCCGCGAACAATCGCTGTTACATATCCCCCGCCGATGCGCTCGTAATGTACCAATTCGACCTTGGCCGCCTTGACCATCGCATCCGAAGCTTCCACCATTCCGACGAAGCCCCGTGTTTCGATCATTCCTAAAGCTTCCCCCATATCGCCCTCCTTGGGTATCCGAGGAATCTATCTGCAGAATCGTGCCGTGAATTTATCAAAGGGTCAGGAGGGTGTCAACGCTGCTTGGGGGGCGAAAGTGCCCCCCCTCGGAAGTAGAGTCTTGCGGTTAGCGAAACCTGGTCTTGCTATCGGACCGGGAAGTGCTCTCAGTTGATGTCATGGGCCCGCATTCGACGGCGTACGCTCTGATCAGGCCGCATGGAGAGCCATCAGGGCGATTTCCGAGCGCATTGAGGGAGTTCGATCCCAGATCGTAGTTCTCATGATGTCTATCGCAAAAGTGACGATTGGCGGAGAAATTCCCGCTCACCCCATCCTGCCCCCTCTGATGGGCTCGACGGTATCAAGTGTCAATTGAATGCCTATGGGAGAGAAGCTGAATCAGACCGATCGCGAGGATCTCGGCGATGCTCGTCATGATCCGTGCGGCGAGAGCGAGAAAGAGAGCGTCGCCCGGGGCGAGCCGGCTCCCGAGAAGCAGGGCGAAGAGCCCCTCCCGGACACCGATGCCACCCGGGGCGATGAGAACGAGAAAGCCCCCCACAACCGAGAGCGCATACGCGCCGGCAAGTGCTGGAAAGTCAGCCCAGCCGAAAGAGGGGAACAGGCTGATTGCGAGGAGCCCGACACCCGTTCCCAGGATGAGCCAGCTCAACAGGAACTGCATGGTAAACGCCGTCGAGCGACCGCGGGAAAGACGGGCGTCGACCGTGCCCCTTCCCAGCTTTACCAGAATGACATTCACGAATCGGATTACGAGGCCGGGAGAAAAAATCAGGGTCATTACCAGAAGGGCGGCGCCGTAAGGGGCGAAACGCTCGACCAGGGGAATGATCGGCGGCCCAACAGCCAGATAAAGAATTGCGGCCGTCAGGATTACATAGATATGTTCAATGCTTGCAGCTGTAAGCACGGTGCGAACCGGTACGTTTCGCGCGGCGAAGAAGCTGGACCTCATCGCGAAAATCCAGACTTTGCCGGGTATGTATTTTCCGAGGAGAGAGACAAGAATGAGACGCATGGTTTCCAGATAGGGGGTGGATGCGCCGAGCGCCCGCAACACGCCTGCGATCAGGTAGGCTTGCACGAACTGGAAACATGTAGTCAACACGAATGCCGATAGGAGAAGTGTGGGATCACCTTCGAGGAGAAGGCGAGTCCAGTCGCTCCTGTGAGAGTATAGAAACCAGAGGAAGAGAGTCCCCGTTACTACGAGAAACAGTACGTTGGCGATGCGGAGAAAGGCTGGCGGGACGCCGGGGGACGCTGCGGATCCCGTTTGGTTTGCTTGCGATTCTGGCCCGTTCATCGCCCCATGATGGCGGCGGGCCGATGGCGCGTCAACTTGGAAACTGACATCACCGGATGAGAATCATCCGTTTCGTTTCAGTCCAGTCCCCTGATCGAACGCGAGTGAAATAGACGCCGCTCGCGCTCTCTCCACCCCTTTCGGATCGGCCGTCCCAGATCACACCGTACCAGCCGGCCGGCCGGCTCTCATCGATAATGGTCCGGACGAGCCGTCCCGTGATGTCGTAGATCGCCAGCCTGACTCTCCCCTCCTTCTCGAGGCCGAAGGAGATTGTCGTCGAGGGGTTGAACGGATTCGGCCAGTTCCCCAGAAGCTCGCTTCGAGCCGGAATCGCCACGGGGACAGCATCGGGCTCGCCTGCGATTCCTGTGACCGACTGAATCAGAAATGTATAGGGATCGGCGAGCGCCTCCGTGATCCGGATCGAGGAGGCAGTGGCGTTGTCGTCTCCGTAGACGTAAGTCGTATCGAACGTGGAGTCTCCCCAGACTTTAAGATAGTACTCCACGATCTGGCTCGTGATGAACAGGGAGTCAATCGTGCCCCGCCAGTAATCAGTGCCGCCCATCAGAGTGTCAGCCACAAGGGGTGCTACTGTCTGCAGCGTGTCCGACTGAACGGAGTACCACACTTCTCCTCCCGTAATCGTCCCGGCGGGAGTCGTCCCGACGTAGAGGTCGATCTGCGAGTCGGTGTCCGTTACATATACCGGAGATCTCATGGTGAAGGGAGCCGGCTCGAAATCGACCGGGGTGTGATAGGAAGCGAGAAGGTTCCGCCCGGCGATGAAATTGTAGTTCTGTCCGCCGTTCTTGTCGAAGAGGGCCGTTCTGTTGGGGGCACGGCCGGATACCCAGAATTCGATCGTATCCCCCCGGGCAAAGGAACTCTCGTACTGAATCACGCCCCGCCAGTAGCTTGCTCCTCCTTCATTCCGATCGAACGTGAGGTCGACCGAATCAGCCGTACTGGCTGCCCAGTGGAGCCGGCCGTCATGGCCACCGATCGAGAGAGTATCAGCCGGTTCGAAGCGAACCTCAATAAAGGCGTTCGTGAGAGTCTGCAGAGAGTCGCCACTAATGAAGTTGGTGTAGCTGGAAACGACAGAGTCCCGGAATGTGACACTTGTCAGCGGGAGCTCTGTGGTGAATCGCGATCCCTCACCCCAGTATCCGAACGTGCCGGTAAGAAGGTCTTTCCCCCTCACCCGCCACCAGTAGGACGAACCGACTGCGAGAGGTGAAACGCCGGCAAGCGTATCGGCAGGCGACCCGATGGAGGCGGTCGTATCGATGAGAACAGATTGAAAGAGCGAGTCGACAGAGATTTGAAGTCCGTACTCGATGAGCGTGTCGAGTGAGTTGCCGAGTTCGATCGGTGCCCAGGCGAACAGAGGATCGATCGCGACGTAAAGTGATCCTGCCGCCGGAGAATATAGTGCTGCCGGCGGAGGTGGCCAGAGGGGCTGCGCTTCTACGTTTGCAGCTCCCGAAGGATTCGGTACTTCATCAAGAGCGAAGAGAGAGTAGTAGTACACTGTGTCAGGGAGCAGGCCCGCATGAACCAGCGTGTCGGGCGCGAAAAGTGCGGCGGGCCTGATTTCCAGGAGCGAGCCGTCGCCCGTATCGACCGGATTGGCAATCGTACTGACGCGGATCATGATCGACAGGAGATCGCTGTCACCCGGATTGACCCACGTGAGAACGGCCGAAGAGTCGAGAGCGCTCGATTGCAGTGAGGTGACGGGGCCGGGCGATTCACCATCGTAGACGGTAAACGTATCTACCGCATAAAGCGTCTCCGCGTTCGCCACAGAGTTGATCGCCCTCGTTTCGAGAACATGGAGAGTCTCCGAGAGAGCGGGTGTGGTGAACATGAACGCCTCTCCCGCGGAATCGAATGCACCGTCAACCGCCGAGGCAGGTGACCAGAGAGCGCCGTCAATTCGATACTCCACGGACGCGATCGTGTTCAGGGTCAAGTCCGTACCAGCGATATAGCGATTCAGGTTGGTGAGAGGATTGACGAATGACGTTCCTGATAAAGTCGGCGCAAACAGACCGATCGAATCGGCAATCGGATCGAGAAGCGCTGTCGGATAGGTATCGAGCAGATTGCCGATGCCGTCGCCGTCAGTATCACCCATGCCTATCATGTTGAGCGTATGCACACAGACCGAGTCATCAGCGAAAGCGTTCGCTAGATCGAGACGCATGATACACTGAACGTTGGACGTGCAGCCCAAACCATCGATGGCGTTCAAGTTCTGGGCGTCCTCGTAGCCTGAGTACCAGCCACAGTTGTGCGCCCCGAACTGGTATTCGTCGAGGGCCCAGAACATGTGTCCCATCTCATGGGCGGCGACAGCATCCATGTTGGCGTTTCCCCATGGACCGACATCGTAGCTCATGACGAAATAGGGTCCACCCAGGATCGCTTTCGCATAGTTGAATGAAAGATCGAATCTCCCGTCGGCATCGACAAGTGAATTGGCGACAATGATCGACACCGCCCAGTCCGTATCGAGAGTATCCCGGAGGTCGTTCAGATAGGCACTCGCATCCTCTCTGTCGTTCCCCACGCTGTATCCCAATGTGTCGAACAGTCCCCCGACCCAGAGCGTATCGAACGGCCAGCCGTTGTATTGTGTGATCGGTTCGTAGGGAGTAACGATCGGATCTTCCAGTCGATAGATGAAAGAGAGATTGCCGCCCGGGGCATGCTGGATCCACCAGTCGAGACCGGCCTGAACTTTGAGAAATACATTGTCGATCATCTGCTGGGTCCAGTTCTCGGTAGAGGGGTCAATCCCGCCGTCGCTCTCCGGCATGAGGATGCCGACGGCCACACTACCAAGCATGAACTCGCTCGTGTCGTCCGAGTCAGCACCGGCCGGTGCTTTCAGTTGCCGGTTATCAGGAAGTGAACGAGGTTCGACGGACTCGCCGTTACGGATCTCGATCGGATCCGGCCGGTCTGATTCGCCTAACGGATGAGGCAGTGCCGCTTTGAACCGGTCGTTCCAGACGAGCGCTGCCAGGCGGGCCATGCCGGAGAGACCCTCCTGCTCCGATGCGCTCAGCTTGTTCCGGTAACCGGTCCAGCCGCCCCGCGAATCCGCTCGGATCCAGAAGCTCTCATCGCCGTCCACGATCGCTCCGCCCCCGGGATATCCGTGACGGACCCTACCCCCGAGGGATCGGATTTCTTCACCAGCGGACGCCCACGAATCCCCCGCCGATCCGAACAGAACGAGCCCCTGCTCTCCGGCTGCACTCCCGGCCAGGAGGAGGGAAACCGCAAAAACGACCCTAAGAAGTCCTGGGATCCGGCGAAGTGTCATCAATGCTTCCCGAAATGAAGAATCCCCGCATCGGACTGGGTGCGCCTTGCGGCGACCAGGCCCGGGTACGGGGATTCTTGGTAAGAGAGTCGTTCCCCACCATTGCCGTGTGCGCAGGTAAGCGTGTAACTCGAATCCAAGTCTACAGAGATCAGCCCACGACCCAGCAAATCACGAACAGGGTAGGGAACGAATTCCCGCTGTTTGTTCATCTGCCGGATAGAAGTAGCAACAGGAGTGCCACCTGGCGACGATGGAGAAAAATGGACCGAATGGTGCTCGCGTTCGACGTTAGAAAATCGACGGAACTCCGTGATATTTAATACAGTTATGGTCATTTCATTCTTACGATCCTGGTCGCGATCGCCCGCGCTTATAGGGGGAGGATGGAGCGGTACACCGCGGGGAAATTGCACCGCCTTCGAGGGAACGGGAACGGGAAAAAACCTCTTGGATCAACGGAGACCGGTCATACTGCGCAAGTCGAAATCCCCCATTGCCAGGGGAATTCGACACAACTGCGTCTAACCTGTTGTCATCATATATTTTACTCTACTGGGAGCCGGAGGTCAAGGGGAGGAGATTGACCCAGGTGCAATCGGCATTGCAGTTTGCACTCCACAGCCTGGAGGTGTGAGCGGGGTCTGTAGCGATCTTGACAGTCCGGACGGGTGAAGCTACGGTCGATTCGTCAAATAAGGAGTTTCAATTGATTCCACGAAATCGCCTGCAATCAACAACCGCCACTCTGCTTCTTCTCGCTCTGCTTTCTTGCGCGCCTGCCGGCTTTCTATTGCAGCCGGTTCGACCGAGCCTGAACGGCCGAATCGCCGATGAGTACAAATCGCTGTCGGCCGATGAGTTCGAAGCGCTCTTCGTCAGACCATTTACCGAAAGAAAACTACTGGATACCTCCGGGCAGAGTTCGGCCATGCTATATGACTACGCCTATTTCAAGAAGAAACTGGAGGGGGTCTCCGGCGGTGAGGAGGCACTCGAAAGCATGAAGAGTCGCTACATCGACGAGGGAATCAGCTTTCAGGCAATTGTGTGGGGGCGGTTTCGGGATGATGTGGAACTCAGCCGGTTCCACTTTCGGCTCGAACTGAAAGACGGTCGCTCACTGGAGCCGATCGTGTTCGAGCCGGTCGGTGGTGCCGTAGCCGACCGGCGACCGGTGGACGGTGTTGCGACCTGGCATAGCACGGTCGATCTCACTTTCCCGATCGATCTTGCCCCGCCCCTCTCCCGAGCCGTCCTGCTCGTTGAGCGAGATGACCTGGAAGTCGTCGATCGTCACATGTGGAAATTTGCGTGGGATGATTGATAAGAGAAAGTGGAGCTGAGGGGGATCGAACCCCTGACCTCATGACTGCCAGTCATGCGCTCTCCCAGCTGAGCTACAGCCCCGTTCCATTTCGCGGAATTCAATTTCAGCGCTAAATCCTACCGTCAGTTCCGAGACCAGTCAACCCCTCTTATCGCCAAACGGGAGCTGCCGGGCACCTACCCGGTGCGCGTTGACGGAACCGAGACCGCCAGCTACCATGATTACCTTCACCGGTGTGCCGGAGTGGTGAAATTGGTAGACGCAGGGGACTCAAAATCCCCCGATCTTCGGATCGTGTGGGTTCGATTCCCACCTCCGGCACCATCGCCAGTCCCCCCTCCTACTGACCGGCATTCTGGGCTGATTGATCCGTCCACCAGGAATCGAAGTCGGCGATCTCGGGATCCCGTACGCAGAATTCCGGTGTCCAGTGGCGCCAGCAGATCGTCTCCATCTTCTCTTTGCGGAGGACGGCGAACATCTGTGTCGGCTTGAGATAACCCGCGTCGATCAGAATGCTCGTCATGAATTCGAGGAAGTTGACGAACTGGCGGTCGTCTTCTTCGCTCACATCCACATTGTGTCCGAGTTCTCGGCTCAAGAAGACATCATGGAGGTTACTGAAACCGAGAAACCGCTCGAAACCGAAGTACTGAGTAAGCAGCGGCAGGATATCCTGTGCTCGGATTCCTTCAAAGCCGTCCACGGAGCAGTCCCAGTTCACGTACTTGTCGAGCATGCGCCGGTTTCGTAAATCGAACCGGTAGCGGTCAGGTACGATTCGCCAGAGGTAGTCGACGATTCTGAGCGCTTCCGGCCAGCGCATGTGGCCGTTTCTTCCGATCATATCGTGCGTGACGAAGCGTCCACTCTCCTCGAGTCCGTCACGAATCCCTTCGAAGATTCCTTCCAGATTGACGAAGTGATGCAGGGCGTGAGCCGCCATGAAACCGGCGTACTCTCCTTCGTTCGGCTTCCACTTGTTGATATCGCACTCGACGTGTCGAAAATATTCCTTCAGACCATGTTCGGCGATCCGGTTTTCCGCGCGTTCGATAAGATGGGGAGAGAGCTCGAGACAATCAAATCGGAAGCCGTCGATGCCGTTTCGAAGCATGATCTTGGCGATCTCCACTTCGGTCGTGCAATCTCCCGAACCGAGGCTCGCGATCACATTGCTGTCCGACTCGAGAATGCCCTTGCCTAAATGGCGGGCATAGAAGTCGTTTACCCCCTCCACCTCCATGACCTGATTCAGTTGATGGCGGAGGAACTCATTCGACCAATAGTGAAAACTCTCCGGAAGATCGTGGATCTCCTCTACGCCGATATACTGATCGACCTGATCCTGAACTCGCTTTTCATACTCGACTGATTCCATCAAATAGCCCCCCCTGGATTCCGTTCGGGAAAGTCGATGCTCTACCTGATGAACTGGTGGAACCCCGATTCCCGGGTTTTCCCTAAGAATCGACCGATCTTGGTCAGACTTGATGAATCAGTGTGGATGGATGGTGTTTTTTGTTGGGCGTGGGCCGAGGCTTTCCCAGGAGGCAGGTGTCCCCGGGTCTTCTCGTGAGGGGGCCGTCAGGCGTCAGAGGAGACCCGGGGAGCGATCCTATAGTGCGTCGAATGCTTCTTTAAGCCGGGCGATCCGGGCACTCCGCTCCCGTGCGAACCGGGCAACCCCTTCGAAGATCGAGTTCTTGTCCAGCCGCGCTTCAGCGATGACGTCCGGTTCGGTGCCGCCATTCCGCCACCGATCATCGAAGTCCGCGTAGAGCGAGTACTCCTCAGTGAGCGGTCCCAGATTGGCTACCGGGGGCACACGCTTGGTCATCGTGCTTACCACCATGCAATCGTAACGGGCGGAATCAGGCAGAACGCTCTTTTTGTATTCATCCGGCTGAGAGTCGAAGAGTTCCGTGCTGATCACTGCCGCGATCCGCACATTGATCCCCTCCTCCTCGAGCCGGGGGATGACGTTCAGGAGGTTCATCGTCGAGCTCGATCCCTGCGCGAGTACCGTTCCCATCGGCGGTTTGTCCGGATCGTAGTCTCGAATAAGATAGATCCCCTTGGCAGCTGCTTTGAGGTCGGTATCGGCGAATTTGTTGCGATCGGCCACATAAAAATCGGGTCGTGCCACATGGATCGTGATGATCCCGACCTCCTTCGTTTCCAGCGCTTTCTGCACGGCGGCAAAGTACCCGGGGGCCACATCGTTGTAGTCCCAGAAGTAAAGATTGATGATCTGGTTCCGCGGGAAGAGCGTCCATACCTGTGGAGCGAAGATACCGAAGTGGGATCGCGCATCCGCGGCCGTCTCCGGTCCGGAATGACCGGCCAGGATGGTCATCACACCCAGAGCAAAGGGGCTGTCCTGATTCTGCTGGCTGAAAATTCGGGCCGGCGTATAGAAGAGCGGCGTAAACGACCCGTAGGTCCCCGTCACTCCCCAGTGTCCCGCGTGAACGGCCGGATTCGATGAAACCGTCTGCCCTACAAGACCGGCGATAGTCGCCGCGTTCGCCGCTTCCTGGATGGGAGCCTTTAGCCTGGTCCCCTCCGGATTGGATTCCGGATCGTAGTGACCGAGGAAGTTGATAGATTCGATATTGATCGACCCCGAAAGGTCGGCTGCCATCGTGTAAAACCGATTTCCCGTTACATAGTTTATCCATTTACCGATTTCGCTGATGGCTCGCCGGGTTCCCAGTTTCTTGCCGGCCTCCTGAAAGAGCTCGACCTTCCCACTCACGTCCTTCCCGTTATGACTATCCCGAACGGTTACATCGACCGGTTCTGTCGGGAGATTTTCGACACGCAGCCGCTCGTCTCGGAACGGATCCCGATCGGTTTCGATTCGAACCGGCATGTTGCGATCGAGTCGGCCGGCAGTATCAATCAGCCTGTCGGTGATCCACTCGCCGAGGCCGTCTCGTTTATCGAGCACCGACATGGCGACCTGCATATTGGTCATGAACTGTACGAGCCTCTCCGACTCGCTCGAGGGAGCACCGTCCCTGATCCCGACGAACTCGACACCATACTTCTTTTCGAAGGTCTCGGCGAGCGCGACAAAGTAAGGACTGTTCATTTTGATGGCGTATGGGTGGCTGGCGTAACTCTGAAGTTGGGGCACGTCTCCCGTGATCTTCCCGTTCACAGCAGCGGGCCACCACCCCTTCAGCGTCGGGCTGCAGACGATCATCGGTCTCCGGTCGCTCTCCGGCCAGTCTTCCATCGTCTTCAGTACGCCGAAGATCTCGTCGAAGTCATTTCCATCGCCGATTGAGAAAACATTCCATCCGTATGATGACCACTGCTGCGCGAGATCGTACCCCTTGTATTTCGACTTGATCACGCCGTCTTCCGCGATCAGCCTGTCGTCGATTCCGGCGTTGTTGTTCGAGAAGAGAATACGGAGCCTCTTCCCGACCTGCTGGGCGACGGCAGTGGTTTTCATCTCCTGCGCATGGCCTTCGGTAAGGGCGAACTCCCCTTCCATCGCGATGACCTTGAGCGAGGAAGGTGCTCCGATGGTATCCCAGAACATCGCCTTCCCGGCCGCTCCGGAGACTCCCACGCCCGACGGGCCGCCGTTCACGTCATTCGTCACGTCCGTCGTTTCGGAGTGGCCCTGAAGCGCGCGTATCCCTCGCAACTTCACCTGCTCGAACAGGGGGTTGTTATCGAGGCCGTTATCGGCAAGCAGGCTGCTGACCGCATCCGGGCTTCTCCGGAATCCGAGAGCATCGATCGGGAGAATCGCAATGGCGGGATCGAACGAATAGATGTTGTCGCCCGTAGCCGCGTGGCGGCGCAGCATCGCTTCATACAGAATCATCCAGAGCGAATAGCAGGTCGGAATGCAGTGGCCGCCGGCGAGCATGAACTTATCGGCAAACGGGTGTTTCGGTTCGCGGATGTCATAGGTGAGGCCGCCGAGTTCCGGTCCGCCAAGGTGGATCGCCACATTATAGGGAGTGTAGGCGAGCGGTCCGCCATAGTGGCCCGTCTGGGAATAGTTTCCCATAAGTACCATGGTCATGGCCGTTAGAAATGCGACATCTTCGTGGCGCTCTTTGTCGTAGGCGGGCAGCTGGATTCGATGGGGTGTGAGCTTCTCCTCGGTCCCTACGGAATGAACAGTCACAACCGAACGGCTTGTGTCAGCTTCAGCGGTGTTTGCCATGGGCTTGGTCCTCGATTCAGTCGATGGTTAGATTGATTCCCTATTTTGTCGAGCTTACCGCAAACGGCCGGTGAGTCAAGCGAGCGCCTGAAATGACCGGGCCGCTTGATTCTCCGCCGATTCCCTACTCGGGCAACGGGTCGATCGTCGCTATCAGTGCGCGAGTTTCGAGCCCATCTCCGGCCGATACGTGGATCCCGGAGACTACTCCGTCACGCTCGACCGATAGTTCATTCTGCATCTTCATCGCTTCCACAACCGCGATCGTCTGGCCGGCTTTGATCGTTTCGCCTACTTCGACGGAAATTTTGATCACCACACCGGGCATGGGCGATTGAAGCAGCACCGGTCCTTTGGACTCCTCTTCTTCCTGTTGCTCGGCCGCGCGCTCCTCGAGTTCGGTCCGGACAGCCACTTCCAGATAGTCCCCTTCGAAGCGGGCGAGCCAGTCACCGGAGTTCCGTTTCCGCCGCGTTTCAACCGTATAGGAATTACCGCCGATCAGAAGGGACAGGTAGAGTCCATCAGCGAGTGATTCACAATCGACATCGTGCCACTCGTCGTTCAGCTTGATACGGAAGCCGCTGTCTCGATCTTCGATAATGATCTCTTTTTTTTCGTCGTTCAGAGTTGTGTAATAGAGCATATTAACGTCCCCTCACACCTTCCTGGCGGGCTACCCATTTCCACGGTCCCCGGGGCATCCCCTCTTCGATCACAATACGGTCCCGATCGAGATAGGCGCGAATCGTCGCCGCTATACGCGCGAGATCCTCCTGTCTGGAATCCGCCTTCAGAAGGTCGGGCGAAAATCTGTCGTCGATAAAATGGGTATCGTAGTTGCCCTTTCGAAACTCTTTCTGCTCGAGGGTCCAGGCGTGGAACGGAAGATTGTGCCGCAGCCCCTTGATTCCGTATTCTCGGATCGCCCTTTGTGAACGCGATAGGCAGAGATCTCTCGTCTCCGCCCAGATTATGAGCTTGCCGAGCAAAGGATCGTAGATCGTCGGCACCTCGTATCCCGCGTAGAAACCGACGTCGTTTCGAACCCCTGGCCCTTGAGGCATGTGGACGGCGGTGATCGTTCCCGCCGAAGGGAGAAAACCCTGAGCCGGATCCTCCGCGTTCACACGGAATTCCATCGCGTGACCACGGATCGAGATGTCTTCCTGTTTTCTGTCGAGGGGAAGGCCAGCTGCCACGCGTACCTGCTCGCGCACGAGGTCGATGCCTGTTACCAGTTCAGTTATCGGGTGCTCCACCTGGAGCCGCGTATTCATCTCTAGAAAATAGAACTCTTGATCCGGCCCCATCACAAACTCGACAGTTCCCGCACCTTCGTAGTTGACCGCTTTACATGCATCAACAGCCGTCTGGCCGAGTCTCTTTCGGAGTTCTTCATTGACCGCGGGGCTCGGCGATTCTTCGATCAACTTCTGGAACCGGCGCTGAACAGAGCATTCGCGCTCGCCGAGATGGATGACGTTTCCATGGCTGTCGCCCATGATCTGCACTTCGATGTGCCGTGGTCCGGAGATGTACTTCTCGAGGAATACGGTGGAATCGCCGAACGCCTTGGCCGCCTCGGACCGCGTGCGCTCGAGGGCCTCTTCGAGGGATGCGGCATCGTGAACGATCCTCATCCCCTTCCCCCCCCCGCCGGCCGCCGCTTTCAGGATAACCGGAAAGCCGATTTGTTCCGCCTGGGGAATCGCTTCAGCCGCACTCTCGACGCTCTCTCCCGTGCCGGGAATGCATGGGACTCCCCCCTCGATCATACGTTTCCGAGCGGCGACCTTGTTGCCCATGACTTCCATCGCTTCGGGGCTCGGGCCGATGAATTTAATGTTGGATTTGATGCAGGCCCGCGCAAAATCGGCGTTTTCCGCGAGAAATCCGTATCCGGGGTGGATCCCATCGGCACCGCAGCTCTTCGCCGCGTCAATCACCTTGTCGATACGAAGATAGCTCTCCGGTGAGGGGCCGGGGCCGATGCAGTACGCCTCGTCAGCCCTTGCTACGTGAAGCGACCTTCGATCGGCCTCCGAAAAAACTGTGGCGGAACGGATTCCCAGTTCGTCGAGTGTACGAATCACCCGAACCGCAATCTCGCCCCGATTGGCGACGAGTACCTTTTTAAACACGGGATTCCTCCCTTTCCTGTTCAGCGCCCCGTTAGAGGGGGATATTTCCGTGCTTTTTCGCCGGAATGGATTGCCGTTTGTTCTGCAGGCTTTCGAGAGCACGTATAATACGGGGCCTCGTTTCGGTCGGTTCGATCACATCGTCCAGATAGCCGAGGCCTGCGGCAATATAGGGATTCATGAACTTATCGTTGTACTCGGCGGCATACCCTGCGCGAACATCGGCCTGCTCGCTTTCATCGACCTTCCCGATTTCTTTGCGATAGAGGATGTTCACTGCCCCTTCCGCCCCCATGACAGCGAGCTGTGCTCCCGGCCACGCCACATTATAGTCGCCGCGAATATGCTTGGAAGACATGACGTCGTACGCTCCGCCGTAAGCCTTCCGGGTGATCACGGTGATTTTGGGGACGGTGGCCTCGCAGTAGGCGAAGAGAAGCTTGGCACCATGCTTGATGATGCCGCCGAATTCCTGCTCCGTACCAGGAAGGAATCCGGGCACGTCTTCGAATGTGATGAGCGGGATGTTGAAAGCGTCACAGAATCTTACGAATCGGGCTGCCTTGAGAGAGCTGTTAATGTCAAGCACGCCGGCGAGCACCTTGGGCTGGTTCGCCACTATACCGACTGACCGCCCATTCAATCGGGCGAACCCGACAACAATATTCCTGGCGAAGTGGGGCTGAATCTCGAGGAACTCATCGTCATCCACAACGTGACCGATTACATCGAGAATGTCATAGGGTGCCTTGGGGTTGTCCGGGACCAGTGTGTCCAACTCGGAGTCCCGCCGTTCAGCATCGTCCGTAGTCTCTTTGCGAGGCGGATCTTCCATGTTGTTCTGAGGAAGATAGGAGAGGAGCCGCCGGATGGAAACGATGCACTCCTGATCGTTTCCGGCAACGAGGTGGGCTACCCCGCTTTTCTCGTTATGGGTGTAAGCGCCTCCGAGATCTTCCATGGTGACGTCTTCCCCGGTTACCATCTTGATGACATTCGGTCCGGTAACGAACATGTGGCTTGTCTTGTCCACCATGATGACAAAATCGGTAATGGCAGGGGAATAGACCGCGCCTCCGGCGCACGCGCCCATGATTGCTGAGATCTGGGGGACCACCCCGGATGCAAGAGTATTCCGGAGGAAAATGTCGGCGTAGCCGCCGAGGGACCCTACACCTTCTTGGATACGCGCTCCTCCGGAGTCGTTCAGCCCGACAACCGGTGCGCCGTTCTCCATGGCAAGGTCCATGAGTCGACAGATCTTCTGGGCGTTACTTTCGGATAGAGTGCCGCCGAAAACGGTGAAGTCCTGGGCGAAAGCGTATACGAGCCGGCCGTCTACCTGGCCATAGCCCGCGACGACACCATCCCCGGGAGGGCGGTTACCCGACAGCCCGAAGTCGTCACACCGGTGGGTGACAAACATGCCGGTCTCCTGAAAAGTGCCAGGATCATAGAACAGCTGGATCCGTTCCCTGGCTGTCAGTCTCCCCTTCTCGTGGATCTTCGCTATTCGGGCCTCTCCGCCTCCGAGCTCGACCTCCGCCCGTTTTTCCCGGAGTGTCCGAATCGCCTGAGGTATTTTCCGATCGTTCGACATGTTCCCTCCGAAAGGGCCGATCGAGTCGCGCGTGACGCCTGAGACGGCTCGAGACGGGCCTGTATATGGCCATCAATTAGATATAGAATAGTGGAGCGGACCCACTTCCGCCACCTGATGAGGCGTGTTCATCAACAGTTTCTAGGCCGGCGGTTAAAGTGGGCTGAGCTCGACGCTCAATGGTTCGGTGAACGCCCCCTTATCGAGCCAGAATTCCTCCGCCCGGAATCCATCCGCGGTAACTACGGCTCGGAGCCTTCCGTTCGGACCGAGTGCCGGCGCGAGGACCTGGAAGCGACCCTCTTCATCGCACTTCACTCTGTCGGCCACGATCCTTACTTTGCTATGGAGCGTGTGGTCGTGGCGGGCCAGTGTAATGGTCGCCCCGTCGATCACATCCCCCGTGCCTCCATGACGGATGACACCGGAGATCGGGCGCTGACCCTGGAGTTCGTCCGCAAGTTCCTGGGCGAGGCGGAGCGAGTCGAGAGAGGCGAGCGCCACTCGGTGCTTCAGCGACCAGACCTGGCTATTCTTCCGGAGCCCGGCTATCTCGTTGCTGCCGTCTGTACGAATCGCGCGAAGGGCCTGCACCGACCTCCACTGGGTCAATTGCGCGCCAAAAACCAGCGCGATCAGAATTGCGAAAACAAAAAGAGTGAACAGACCGTCCTCGTTCCGGCGACGAAATAGTTCCAGTCGAGAGAATGTCGCACCCCGATGTCGCAAGACGGTGGTCAGATAGTAAAGGACCACAGCAATGCCGAGAACCGTTGGCCACCAGGTTCGAAGAAATTCCATGTTCACCTCCCCCAAACGGATAATCTGAATCCAACGGGCTGCTGTCGCTCCATGTTAGCGGGCGAGCCCGGGGGGTCAACCCCAAAGGCGATCCTGCCGATCATAATCCTTGACGGGTTCCTGGCCCTTCGATAACGTCCGGAGCCCCACACAAGCAAGCTCCTTCGAGGAGGATCGTCCGTGAACGACGCCGAACTCGCCAGTCTGGCCAAAGAGGCCGCTACCCACTCGTACTCCCCCTTCTCCCGAGTTTCTGTCGGTGCCGCGCTGGAAATGTCGGATGGCTCGATCTATCAGGGCTGTAACATAGAAAACACATCATTCAGTCTGACGATCTGTGCGGAGAGGACCGCCATTTTCAAGGCGGTGAGCGAGGGAGTGAAACAGATACGGCGGGTGGCAGTATGGAGCGACACCGGACTCCATCTCTTCCCATGTGGGGCCTGTTTGCAGGTCCTTGCCGAGTTTATTGAACCCGAAGGGAAAGTGATTCTCGTACGGAAAGATGGGGATCGTAAGGTTCTGCCGTTCAAAGAACTCTTGCCCCATGACCTTACGGACTTGAGAGATCATATGAAATAACGACTGGAACCGGTTGTTATTGAATAAGAACGGCGCCCGAGGTGATCCCGGGCGCCGCTTGGTTTCTCTAGTGAAGCCGATTGCTCTCGGTCTATCTGAGGAGGAGCATTTTCCGGTTCTCGGTTTTGCCTGCGGCAAGAACGCGATAGAAATAGACCCCTGAACTGACATTGTGGCCTACATTATCCGTCCCGTCCCAGGTCGCCTCATGCGTTCCGGCAGCGATCTCGCCATCCACCAGGGTTCGGACCAGCCGTCCTGACACATCGTAGATCTCTAGCCGGGTTTTCGCTTTTGACGGGATCTCGAAGCGGATCATCGTGGTCGGGTTGAACGGATTCGGCCGATTCTGATGAAGCTCCAGTTTGCGTGGTACCGAGCCGCCCGCAACATCTGTTGCGATCGATGTATTCACGTTGAACCAGATCGGGCTTGACCAGGTCGCGTCCTGGTCGTTTTGTATGATCTTAACGAAGTAGTAGTAGTTCGTATTGTCAGTTGGCACCGTGTCGGTATAGGTCCAGTTGAAAGATGACACCGAGCCGAGGAGATCGGATTTGACAATCAACCCGTTCCGCCAGAGCTGGAGCGTCTGAAATCCTGTGGAAGCGGATCCCTCGACATCGAAAGCGATCTCGGTGGTCGACACCGTGTCGATCGCTCCCATCCATACAGTGGAGCCCCCTACTCCGCCGGCCTTATACCGCAGGATCACCCGGTCACTTGGGGGGTTGATTTCAGTCGCATAGGTACGCCGGTTCCAGATCGCGTCGAGTACGCCGTCCACTGCGAGCGAATCGACCAGCATGCCTGTCAGGTAAATATCGTTCCCGGCATTCGGGTTCGGTTGATCGCCCCAGAGACCGTTATGGTTATCCTGATTCGCCACCGCTCCGATATGCCAGCCATTCGCGAGAGCCTGTAGATAGCGGCTCTGGTAATTCGTACTCCGCTTCCCGTTCCGTACCTCGATGGTGTTGATGTTGTGATCGTACTGAAATACGTAGGCCAGATTGTTGAAATTGCTGCCGCCATTCATCGGTTCCGGATGATTGAAGCCTCCGGGTACCCCTTCGCTGACCAGGAAGTTATAGGCGTTTGTAAGATTGGTAAACGCGCTGGACGGAGCTACCTGGCTCGCATTCCAGACGGACATGTGTCCATACCCGGAGGAGTTAGCTATCCCCATTTCCTGTCCGGCCAGTGCGACGAATACGCCGGTCTCAGTGAAAGCCGCGGCAGTGGAGAGAATGGAATTGTATTCGCTCGTCGTCAGATAGTGGGAATGATCGGTCACGGACAGCACGTCAATATTGGCGGTGTCCCTCGCATGGGTGTACGCCGTATTCAAAGTCCCGGTTCCATCCGAAAGCGCCGAGTGGGAATGAAGATTGCCGAAGACGACCTGAAAGGCGAACTCAGGATTGGTGGATGCTATCGCGCTCGGGCTGTTGGAGAGGGCCGAGACATTTCCGAATTCATCGGTAGACCGCATGGCAAAGAAGTATGTCTGCCCAGGCGTCAAATTGGGAACGGTCTTACTTTGAGGTGTCCCGAAGGCACCGGGCGGTGGTTCGCCGGTCACGTCATTCGATGCGCCCCAGTTGCCGTCGTTGATGGCGACCGTGTTGTAGCGAATCGTATATGTGAGCGCGGTCCCGACAGTATCGTCGTCACCAGGCGATGTCCAGTCGAGGTCGATCTCGCCGCCATAGGTTCCCGTTGTGGCTAGTAGATCGGTGATCGTCGACGGCGGAATGGCGTCCGAAACGAGAACATCGAGATTATCCCGAGGCTCCAGCTTAAAGTCAGTCCCGCTGTAGAACATGATGCCCGTCAACGTGACGACCGTATCCCCGACGCCGGGGAAGTCATAGGTACCGAGAAGAGTGTCCACGATCAGTGTCTCGCCGGGCGCTTCTCCGTCCAGCTCGATTGCTGTCCATTCTCCGCCACCGATCAATCCTGTAGATGTGGTTGAGTCGAGAGTGACGAGACACCCTTCCCACTGCTCCGCCGTACCACTTCCCGAGTTGATCTCGCCTACATTTACGGGGTCGGCTATCGGAATCGAGGCGAGCTGCGTCTGAAGAGTGACGAACCCTCCGGCTCCGGAACTGGCGCTGATGATGGAATTGTTTGAGTCCTCGAAGTAGAAGCCTCCCACCGTGACGAGGTCACCCCGCTGAACGGCCGGAACGATTGATTGGTTGACCCAGATCCCGTTGTACGGGCCTCCACCCTGCTCGGCGACGAAGAAACCGTCAAACCCGACTCCCGTGACGACTACGCTGTCACAGGTAACGAAAGTAAAGGCAGAGTAGACACCTTGCTGGATCTCGTAGACGGTCGCGCTGTCCGGGTCGGCCGAGTATGCCGGAACGGACAGACCAAGCAGGAGCATGACGGGGAGCGCCTGCGCCAACCTGGACATTCGATTCATGGGACTCACACTCCTCGAAAGAGGTTTCAAAATAATAGACAAGCGGGAGGAGCGGTATGCCCCTCCCGCCCGTAGAACCAATCTCCGATCTAGCGGACCAGCACCATCTTCTTGGTGCTCTTGTGATCGTCTGTCTCGAGCCGATAGAAGTAAACACCGCTCGAAACTTCTTTGCCGTCGTCAGTACGCCCGTCCCAGGTCGCTGCGCGGCCGTTGGCAAGCGTGTAGTCACCAGCGGCAAGCGTCTTGCTCAATAGGGAACGCACTTTCCGTCCCGACAGGTCGTAAATGCCGAGCTCCACATGACTCTTCGAGCCGAGCGAGAACTCGATGCTCGTTGTCGGATTGAACGGATTCGGGCGATTCTGGCCCAGGAATGTCGCCGGCCTCGGCGTCGAATTCGGATTGTCGACACCCACCTGGGCGAGTAATTCGAAGTCCGAGGGATCACGGGGCTCGAGCTTCCTGAATCCGAACGAGTGGTACATGGGGCCCTGAAGGAAAGTCAGCAGATCGCCTGTCTGTACTTCACCGTTCAGTCCTCCGTAGGGGGTAATCCCCGGGCTGAAGATATCGTCCACCCGGAGAGTGTCTCCCACACCGGACGTATCGATAATCACGAACTCGCCGAAGTCGTTCGGTGCATCCGGACTGGCGTTCTTCACCTGAAGATCGTTCAATCGGACGAGTTTGCCCTCGTAGGCTTCGGTCTTAGCAGTAGCGATATCGACTACAACAGGTGTCGGCACCGGATTGCCGGAGTTCACAATCGTGATCGCATCGACCGGGTTGATGTTCGTGTATAGAAAGAAGTCATCCCCCTGTCCTGCCACGATGACCGAGTCACCCCTGGCGAGCGGGATGGTCGCGATGGGGGCGAAGTTCTCGGTCTGGATGTCGAGGCCGTAGCCGAATCCGGTACGATCCTGGATGAAGACATGGCGGTTGTTGAACGACTCTGCAGCGGTGGCGGTCACGATACCGGCCACGGCGATATTGATGTTATGGAAAATCGTTGTATCGGTCAGGCCGATTGTATTGTTCTGAACGATGTCGCAGTTTTTGACGCCCGGAACGAAAATTTCCGTATTCGGGGCGGTCATGACAACGCCCGAATCGTTCGCTACGTTCGATACGTTCAGTGTCCGGATGTTAAGGGTATCGCGGAATGAAGACATATCCAACGTGGTCAGAGTGACGAGAGTGGACCCGGTGGAATCGATCGAGGCACCCGTGATGGTGATGTCCAGCTCTTCGATGAAGTAGTTTGCCGCATTCCCCGCACTCGTCGCATCGAGGCCTCGGTCGAAGACCACTTCGATATGGGTATCATCAGTCGGGTAGCAGAACCGCGTGTTCGGCGGGGGTGGTGCTCCGGAGAAGCTGATATCGAAGTTGCCCCGTGGGGTCAGTTTGTACCGGTTGAAGTTGTAATCAAGAAATCCTGTGACCAGGAGCAGGGTGTCGCCAACTAGAGGCTGCGCGTATGGATTGTGGCCTTCGTCATCAAGCTGGAGAGTATCATTCACGCCGCAGACCGCGCCCTTGAACGGTTCCACCATCCACGAGCCGAAGTTTCCGTCTACTATAACGATAACCGAGTCGGTCTGAACGACCACACTCTCCCATTTTTCCGCTTCAGGAGCCGTCAGAGAATCGTTGATATCGCATGCAGGAAGAAGCACGGGAGGAGGTGCGACTCCGACGCCGACTTTTGTGATGCAGCCGCGACCGCCATCGATTCGGAATTCCGACTTTTCGAAGAATTCGCTGTATGGTCCGATAACATCGACGAGATCGCCGATCTCGAACAGTGCGCCGGGTGATGCGTTCTGAAAAATGAACAGCCCGGAGAAGGGATCAGCAGTCGCACCCGGTTCCTGGACAATCCAGCCTGACTCATGGAGAGCAGTCACAACCACATTATCAAGGAGCAGGGTGTCTCCAATAGCGACGCCCAGACCAAGCTGAACCTGTTGGATTGTTACGCTTGGATAAGTACCGGGTGGGCACTGAGAATCAGCGGAGCCGACAGCCAGCAACAGCGGAAGCGTGAGTATAAACGCGACAGCCTTCTTCATATTGACACTATCCTCCTGCAAGTTTTGCGTACAGAGTCGTGCGCGAATGGGAGCAGCCGGTACCAGACAAACGGCAATGAGCCCACACAAGGACGGGGGAGAACTCAATAGGACCGAAAGGTCCCGGCAATCTGGACGTATAGGACCGTTACTACTGTAGCAGAAACAAGGGCTTGCGTCAAGCAGGTGTTGAATTTATCCAGCCTTATCGGGCGGTTGATGGAGCTCCGAGCCAGTCTAGAAGATTACGGAAGACTTCCTCGTTGTCAGTCCCTCCGAAAGTCTCCCCCTGGTAGTAGGAAAACGGCAACATGAAGATGACTGCCCGGCCCCCGCCCGGCAGCTCGTTCCTGACGGCCGGGTAGAAGCCCATTTCCACCGTGTCCCGCTCGATGATTGTTGTGTCGAGCGCGACGAGCAGATCATCCAGAAAAAAGGAATCGACCACTATCGTATCGGCATCGACGATCCACTGGTTCTTGAGCGCTCCCGTGGGGAGTCTGTAGATCAGCTCTCCGAACCTCTCCCTGGTGGTATCGGGGGATTCCATTCCCCCCGTGTAACGTAGCTGGAACGGAACGGCCAGACCGGGGAGCCCGGAACCTTCTACAGATAGTAGCGGAAAATCGCTCTGAATTCCGGTGAACTCGAAGCTGGTCCCCCCTGTGGATCGATTGATGTAGAGGGTGTCGACCTCGAGGCGCTCCTTGTAGAAATCGTTCGTAAGGCCGGCAAACGTACCGAGGGCGTTCAGGGAGGACATGAAGAGTGATCCCCCCTTGCCGAGCATCGTCCCGAGGCCGCTGTCAGCGAGGGCCATCTGGCTGAAGTCCTCCTCATCGCCAAGGACAAATCTCTGCCGCGCACCCGTGTACCAGATCACCGTCTCGAACGACTCCAGAAACGCGGCCGTCGCGTCCTCGCCGAAGAACTTTCGTTTGAGCAGCTCTGCTATGGTGTAGTTACCTTCACCGAGCCTTTCATCGAGCATTTTGCGGTAGAACACATCGGGAATATTGGGGAGCCGGGAATAGTCGTCCACGAGAAGAACGTTGCCGATGGTAGGCCAGATCTCAACGTGAAATGAGTCTGGTGGGCTCGCGGCTGATCCCTGGTCGATCACCTGATAGTAGAAGATCAATGAGCCCGATGTGTCGATATCTTCGGGCCTGAGGAGAACGGTGTCGATATCGGCTGCGAACTCCCAGGGTCTGTCCTCTCTTCCCTCGATCCAGACAAGGTGCTTGGCGATGGTACTGTCTCCATCGGGATCAAAGGAGTTCCAGCCGAAAGAGATCGCCGGCCAGGAAGAATCGGGAAGAACTTCTTTGAATCGGATCGATCCTTCCGGTGGGTTGTTGAAGAATGGGTAGGTCTGTGCGGCGGGAGAATCGTCAACGGCACCCTGATCGTCAATGGACCGTACAAAAAACTCGAATACCCTTATTGAATCGGGCACGGGAAGATTGAAAACCTTCTTGTTGAATGCGGTGAAAGTCCATTCGGTATCCAGATCGAATGTGCTCAGGCTGTCGTTCGGATCCGAGATTTCCCAGCGATACTCGAAGCCGACGACATCGCCGTCGGTATCGCTTCCCCACCATTTCAGATCTACCTGGTAGAACGTAGTATCGATTACGCCGGTAATGGCGAGGCCCGTCTCGGGCAGACGATTCCCGACCGGATCGAAATCACTGTCCGAGCAACCTGTGCCGAAAGCGGCGAGCGCCGCCGCAAGGGTCAGCGCGAACAGAATGGTCAGTCGGAACTTCATCGGATCACCACGAATTTCCCGGTCTCATGATCCCCGGTAACGTGGTCCTCCACCGAATACACGTAGAGGCCGGAGGCGATCGTCTGGTCCTGATTGGTCAGGAGATCCCAGGCGGCGATTCCACCGGACAGCTCAGGCGGGGAGAAGTCGGGATCGAAGATAGCGGCGGCATTGGCACCATGGTAAGTGTCGGCATCGAATTCAATCTCATCGACTAGATCGCCGGCAACGGTGTAAATCCGGATCGTACATCTCTCCGGAATATTGGCAAAGTAGATCAGTCTTTCCCTGGCGAACCGGCCGTCCCATACAGCCTCGCCCCGATAGGGATTGGGGAAGACCGTTACCGGCGGTTTTCCCCCTCCTCCCCGGTAGCGGGAGGGTCCCGGAATGACGACACTCCGGTTCTGTGAAATTCCGCTCTCCAGGGATGGTACGCCCTGCTCTTTCGATCCCCTGTCGAACGAAGTGACGGACAGGAAATATTCGAAGCCGTCTTTGAGAGAGGGGATTTCCTGGGAGTAGAGGAACAGAACCGGATCACCATCGGATGTCGTGTCACCATCGAATGTGAGCGGAGAATCGAGCAGAGCCGGCGCGAGTCCGATGTTGTACCCGATCGTATCGATCAGATCGTACTCGCCCACCTGCACGAATTCCACATTGTCCCGAGACATGTAAACACGGTACCCCTGGAAATCGAGGGAGTCCTCGAGAACAGGATCGGGAATCGTCTCGGGCGATGCGTCCCAGAACAGCTTGACACTGTTCGGTCCCGGTTCCACATGGAGACGGGGAGAAGGTGGAGGTAATGGGATCTGATAACCCGATTCGAACGTACGGAGCGCCCAACCGGCGTGGAACTTGAAGTCCTCCCAGTCGCGCCCCCCCACCGCGGCGAATACCACATTCAGCGTGTCGCCCGGATCGATCACGCGGAAGGGGCCCACTGCCAGCAGTCCGACAGGGTCCGGTGTTCCGCCGTCCGTCGGGTTATCGGTCACCGTCGAATCGGTTGTTCCGATCGAGAGGCTGTCGTAGCGGTCGTCGTCCTGCTGGCGTGATGCGATGCCCGGATCCCACTCCCACCAGTTATAGGTGATGTCCTTGCCTGCGATCGATTCGGGGAGAGAGCCGAGGATCGAGAACCCGCCCCACCCGGGGAGCAGACTGTTTCCCTTGTCCCAGAAGCGGCACCCCATGAGCCGGAATTCCTCATCGTACTCATAGTGCTTTCGATCGAAGCATATATTGGGGAAGCGCTGGTTCGTCGATTTCGAGCAGCTGATCAGCTCGGCGTTAATCCCGATGTAGATGTCTTCCAGCCTGGTATCGCCGACGTTTTCGAGCGTGTAGCTCAAGATCACCATCTCGTCCACCGGCTGGAAACTCCATGCGTATGTGCGAAGTGTGACGCGCATTTTCATCGGCCTGTGGTCGGAGGTGATCGTCGAATCAAGATCGTCGAACAGACAGATATAATCCTGCTCCGACACAGCATCGTGAGAAAAGAACGCATTGTTCCGGAGGATCGAGCGTTCAATGATGAGCGGGCCGTCTCTCCATTCCGAAATATTCGACGTGGCAAAGCTGATGTCCTGGGTAGCTGTGGTTACCAGCTTGTCGAAATTGCCGTCGATTGCACCCAGCCAGAGTCCTCCACGGATCATCCTTTCGATATCCGTTCCCAGTGGATACTCGAAAGATGGCGGCGACTGCGCGTTCGACAGATTAGTCCCTAGAAATCCGTTGTTGTTGATCATGATTCCGATCCGGTTGACGTCGGTGAACTTGGCGTCAGGGATGGAACGAAAATCATCCTGTGCGGAAGCGGCAGCCGCAAGAGCGAGCAACGCAAACAGAACAGAGACCAATACACGCTTATTCATAACTCGGTTCATTCTTCCTCATTTTCGAAAAACTTGAACACCACCACTTTTTTCTCGAGTTCGTCATAGACGTATACAAGCTCGTTGGTCGTTGCGATCACAGATGGAATCGCAGCGACTCCCGGATCATTCTGATCGACACGGCGCTGAAAACGGAAATCGGGATCATACTTCAATATGCGTCCGTTTCCGGAATCGGTGACATAGAGAAACCCGCTCGGATCGGTGGCAACGCCGCCCGGTACCAGGTCGAACGGTAGCGATGGTTCTCCCTCGACAATCGCCTCCTCACCGGTGACCCAGTCGAGACCCTGATGAGACAGCCTCGGATCACTCAACTTGACTTGATCGAGAGCGCCATCAACATAGGCGAGATAATTTTCGGCGACGGCGGCGTCCCAGATCTCGACGCCAAAGCCGATACCGGTCCCCTTGCCGACCGCTTCGTAGAGAAACTCTCCTTGAAAATCGTACGTGTTGACGAACCATTCGGTCGTGGTATCGCTGAATGCGTGCACCGTGTCTCCGGTGGGGGTGAGGGAGTCAAATTCCCCCGGAAACCCGCCCTGTACGAAGTGAGTATCGTACTGAATTATCAGGCTCTCCACATAGGCCACGCTCGTGCCGGATACGAACACATCGTCATCTACATTGGCGGCGATCGAGGTGAGCATGACACTTCTAAGCGGGTGAATGATGTTCGCCGAGTCGGCACCGGGTTGGCGCCAGAAAGTGTCGATCCGGGCCCAGGAGTCATCGCTCCACCTTCGCTTGACAATCCTGTCCTGGAGATCGTACTGGACAATTTCAGGTGCGGTGATCGGCCAATCCTCCGTAAGGTCGATCACCCAGAGGATGTCACCTGACCCTTCGTCCATCTTGACCGGTCGCTCGAAACCGGAGAATTCCCGAATAAAACTGGCCACGTTCACGCCGTCGACGATTTCACCGTTTCCGCGGTACCTCTTGATCGCGGCACTGTCCTCGGCAAAATAGAGCCATCTGGCTTTCGTTACCGTGATGTCGGTGATCTCACCGATCTGTGTGCTGTCCCACTCCGCGATTACGGTGTAGTTCGTGAACGGAATCACACCCGCCGGCGTTTCCTTCGGGAGGTCGATTTTGTTTCCGCAGCCCGTGATCGTGAGGACCAGCAAGATTGCGAGGGCACATGCAGGCCGGAATCTGCAGGGGTTCATTAAAACTTCACTCCCGCGGAGAGGCGATCCACACGGCCGAAGTTCTCACTCTGGGTGAACGCATAATCGATTCTCTCGCCGATTCCGGAAGACCGGAACTGCAAGCCGATCCCTCCGCTCCACTTCAGTTCATCTGCGTTCAGATTGTAGCCGGTGCGAAGAGCGAGCATGCCGTGATATGTCAGTTCGGTCGCCAGTCTGTAGGTTTCCGCGTTATCCGGCGGGCGATTCATTTCGACAGTCCCGCTCTGCCGGAACGCGCCGTTTTCCCAGATCATTCCGGCGAGTGCCGCCTTGAAACTTGTGGGCGAGGGAAAGCTTTCAAAGTCACGATCCTGTGCGAAGTTATCCCCTTCGAACTCGAGGAATGTACCGTCCGGTCGCCATTCGGGGCCGAAGTTGAGGAGCGCAACCGAGAAGACAGCATCCCGGCCGCCGATTCGATAGAACGTCCCGAAATCGGCTGTCCAGGTATTCAGGCTGGGATTCCCCACGGAACCCCCGAAATCTTCACGGATATATTTCAATCCGAACCCGAGCGAGATCTTGTCGGTAAACTTCTGTGCCGCGGCCACGCCGATGAAGAGATCGGAATAGGTGAATTCTCGGCCGGTCCCTCCCGGCTGCAATTCCGTGGTTTCGTTCATCGAAGTTCGGAGCGTTCCCACATGAAACCCGAGGGAACCTTCGTTCAGGAACGGTACAGGTTGTACGTAGGCGACATACTCATAGTCGATGTCCGCAATCCATGATGTGTGGGCAAAGTAGACCTCCCGCTCGGTCAGGTTGGCAAGTCCGGCCGGATTCCAGAACATGGCGGTCGGATCGTCTGCTATCGCCGTGAACGCTCCCCCGAGGGCGGCCGCTTTCGCACCTACGCCGATCTTGAGGAATGTGCCCATGTTCGTTCCGACACGTTCTTCGCCGAAGTTCGATTGAGCAATCGAGATAGAGGGGGGGGCGGCCAGAGCGGCGAGTAGAATGACTGGTGCAAAACGATTCATGCTAAAACTCGGTCGAAAGGCCGACGCGCACCGAACGGGGTCGACTCCAGAAGGAAGGGTCGCCGAATTGTACAAATCTCGATGGGGGCTGCTCTCCCGACAGCGTGCCTTCGCCGATCTCGAATCCTCTACCGGTGATCGCGTCGATCCGCCGGGGGTATATATGGTTGAAGAGGTTTCTCACCTCGAGCAGGTACTTCAACTTCGATCCCCAAACCTGGATGCCCTTCGAAAATCTCATATCGAAAGTGGTTTCGAACGGGGCATTGCCTGAGTTCTCTTTCGCCACTTCCTCGTCGGCATCATTTGTCGGCGTATACGCCCGTCCCGACTGGACCCAGTAGTAGAGATTGAGAGACCAGTCACGGGGGAGTGTATAGCCGAAGACGGTAGGCGGATCGGTTTTGGGACCCACACCCATTGTCAGATCGAGGGTAAGTTTGTGGGGACGGTTCCAGAACAGGAATTCTTCATCCTCACCTATCTGGGTGAACGCGCCCACTTCCTCCTGAAGCAGATTCGACTGATTGGGATCGGACGCTTTACCGGATACGACGGAGTAGGTGTAGGCGGCTCGCGCCCAGAGATACTTGGTGCGCTTCTTTCGGAGTTCGAGCTCGAATCCCCGGGCTCTCGCGAAGTCTTCGTTGATGTAGACAAAAAAGTCGGATCGGCCCCGTCGTTCGAATCTGACCGACTTGGGGTAGTCGTAAATGTCGTTGTAAAAGACGGAGAAATCGAGGGCCATGTCGTTTCGGACCTGGTGGCGCGCGCCGAGTTCGTATTTCACTTCCCGCTTGGGGTCGAGATTGAGATTGCCGATAAGGGGGAAGTCCTCGCTCGAAACGGAAGCGATCTTGGAATAGACGAAGAAGTAGTTCGGTCTCTGGGAGAAGTGGCCGTAATTGAAGAAGAGATGAGACCGGTCGGTCACCGGGTGGGAGACCTGGAAACGAGGAAGGAGCGTCGCTTTGAACTGGCGCCCCAGAAGGGTCTGCGTGTCGTTCTCGAACTCCGAGAGGAGTGTCGGGTTGAATGCATCGCGCGATGTGTCGGCGATGGCGTCCTCGGCCGCTTTTCCAGGGAACCAGTAGTCGTAGCGGAGGCCTATATTTCCGACAAAACCTTCGTATATGAATTTGTCCTGTATGAACATCGCGCCGGTGGTCGGGTTGACATGCCACAGATCGTGAAATCGCCCCAGACCGTCCTCGTCGAACACCCATGGCTCGGAGATGGTCAGGAACTGAACATCTTCATAGGAAAGCTCGAACCCACCCTTGATCGTGTGGTGATCGCCTTTCTTGTGTACGCCGTCCATGTAGGCGGTCCACGCTTCGGTATAACGGTTATGCCAGACTTCATTGTCCCCGGTATCCTCGAAGAAGACATTATCTTCCTCTTCTGTCAGGTCCTGGTCGTAGCCTTCCTGATATTCGAACCAGGGCTTGCCGTTCACATTCTGAAAGAAAGCGTTGAACGCCCGAGAGAGGCGTAGCGTAGTCGTAAACCGTCTGTTCCAGATCTTTCGCCAATCGAATGTGATTGTATTCGTATCGTCGGTATAGGTGTAGTCGTGATCCTTGCGGAAGCTCCACTCGTAGTTGTAGTTCGACGAGGTGGAGCTGGGATCGACTGCATTGACGAGATTCCGGCGGAAGAAACCATGATCAATTTCGAGCTTCTTCGAAAATGACAGATTGAGCTTGTTTCGGCCGTTTGCCTGCCAGGACATTTTATAAAGCCCTTGCCATCGATTCTGAGCGCGGGGTGTCCAGAAGTCACTATCATATCCGAATTCGAAGCCGAGGAATTTGTCTCGGTAATTCGAGTTCAGTGTGCTTGAGGCCTGGTCCGGGGTGGCACCCCTGGGATCGTCTGCAGCCTGGACAGGCAGGTAGGTGTCGTCGAACGCACCTGACAGGCTGAGGAAGAATGTGAGCTTGCCCGGGACATCCATACCAAGGCGTTTCAGACCGAAGTTGCTTAGAGGCTCCGCCCCCTCGATCTGAAATTCAAAATTATCGAGATTGAAGTCGAGCTTTTCGCGGCTGAAGGTCCCGTCGGATCGCCAACCGGCGAGGAAAGGAACGTTGGTCTGGTACTCCCCGTAGCCATGGTAATCCAGGCTACCCTCTTTGGTCTTGATGTCGATAACCCCGGCAAGTGCCTGGCCGAATTCAGCGTCGAATCCCCCTGTAATGATCTCAACGCTCTGCACGGTGCGGGCGCTGATGGTACCCGCGGAGCTTCTTCCGGTGATCAGATCGCGGATGATGACGCCGTCGACGCGGTAGACCGTATCCTCGGCACGTCCACCACGTACATAAAGGGCGTCGTCTTCAACGATCACGCCGGCCTGCTTGCCGACTACATCGTCTATTACTGTTACAGCCATGGCTTCTATCTCTTTTGCCGTGACGTAGTGCGAGGTTTTTGCGATTTGCACATCGACCAGTGCCCGTTCCCCCGAAACTTCAATAGTTTCTACTTCGCGGACGGCGATCGGATCCATACTGACGTTCAGCTTCTTCGAGTATCCCGCTTCGACCTTGACCTGATCGAGAACCTTGCTCAAGTATCCCATCCGATTCAGTCGGACCTGATAGTAGCCCTCCGGAACCTGCACGAGGATGAAGGTACCGTCTTTCTTTGTGATAGTCCCCTTACCGGTACCAACCAGAATCACATCCGTGAACGCGATCGGTTCACCGGTATCGGAGTCTTTTACACGACCCTGGATGGAACCGACATTCTGCGCGAGAGTGAAATCGGGGAACAACAGGAGTGCAAGGATCAGGAGACCTAGAATCAATGAGGCGCGTGGTCTCATCATGATGTGCATTCCCTCCGGGGTGGCCTCGACATGATCGCTTGCCCGGCGGGGTAACAGAAACCGCACAGGTCATTGACGATAAGGGGAATTTCCACTACAGTCGCGACTACTATATCCTCCGGATCACTCCAGCGGCAAGGTTTTCTTTGGGGAAGAATTCTCACATCGATGTATCGAGTCTGGTCGAAGATGCTGTCCGGTTTCTGGAGCCCGCGCTTTCCGTTCGGCCCAGGGTCGCACTCATTCTGGGGTCCGGACTGGGACCGCTGGCCGACCGCGCCGAGCCGCTCACACGAATACCGTACGAGAAGATTCCCGGCTTTCCCCCCTCGACTGTTCACGGCCACGCCGGCGAGCTTCTGGTCGGAAAGCTGGGCGAATATCCGGCGCTCTTTCTAAGGGGCCGTGTTCATTTCTATGAAGGTGTTCCGCTCTCTCTTGCGACACTTCCGGTTCGAGTCGTCCGAAAGCTGGGCGTAGAGACGCTGATTGTTACAAATGCGAGCGGTGGCATTGCTGACCATCTTGAACCGGGAAACGTGGTTGCAGTGCGGGATCATCTGAACCTGATGGGCGCGAATCCGCTGATCGGTTATCAACCCGCAGAAGGGGAAGAGCGGTTCGTGGATCTTACCCATGCTTACCCGGTGGATTTGCGGGATCTTGCGGTCGAAGAAGCGCGTCATGTCGGAATCGAGCTGCAATCCGGAGTTTATGCCGCGATGTCGGGTCCTAGCTATGAGACCCCGGCGGAGATTCAGATGCTACGGGCGATGGGCGCCGATCTGATCGGGATGTCGACTGTGCCGGAGGTGATCGTGGCGAATCAGGTGGGACTTCGGGTCCTGGTCCTCTCTTGCGTATCCAACAAAGCAGCCGGTTCAACCGGAGAACCGCTTTCTCACAATGAAGTGATCGAGACGGCGAACCGCGTGGCTGGTCCTTTTTCAGATCTGATCGAACGGCTCGTCGCCCGGCTGAGCTGAGAAGCCCTCCCCCCTGCCAGTCAATCGCGCCGAACCGATCTCCAATCCTGGAGTACGACGAGGTCCTCCATCGGAAACACCTCGCCGAAAATCTCGTCCATCTCCTGAAGCACATCACGGATCAACGCGGCTTTCTCCAGGTAGGGAAGAAAAGCCGACCGGAATCCGTTCAGCAGGATGTGTCGTAGTTCGTAGTGATTGAGGCGGAACGCCCGGCAGGTACGATTGATTTCGCGGGTAACGTTGGTGTTTGAAACAAGCCTGCTGTCTGTATTGATCGTGACACGGATCCCGCGATCGAGATACTCGCGAAAAGGATGATCGCTGATCCGGTCGACCACGCAGGTCTGGACGTTTGATGTGAGACAGATCTCGAGCGGAATCCGATGGTTGGTCACGTAATCCATCAGGCCCTCGTCCTCCACGAGCCGCGTACCGTGCCCGATCCGATGGGCGCCGCAGTAGTGAATCGCCTGATGGATGCTTGCCGGACCGAACGCCTCCCCAGCATGAACCGTAACATTCATGTTCGCATTCAGGATCTTGTAGAATGCCTCGCGGTGTTTTTTTGCGGGATAGTCCTTTTCCTGGCCGGCGAGATCGAAGGCGACCACACCGTCATTCCGGTAGGCAATCGCTGTCTCAGCGAGCTGCAGCGATTTGGAAGGGGTCATCTGTCTGATGCCGCAGAGGATCACGCCGGTCCGAATGCGATAGTCCGCTTCGGCCATTTTGAGACCTCGGAGGACGGCGTCGACCGTGCCAGGCATGGTGAGACCATGCTCGAGATGGAGGAGGGGTGAATAGCGCACTTCCATATATCGTACGTTCTCCTTCGCGGCGTCAGCCGCCAGCTCGTAGGAAATTCGCGTGAGCGCATTCCCCTCCTGGAGAACCTTCAGGGTTGTGTCGAAGGACCGAAGATAGTCGACCAGGTTTTTCACCTTTTTCCCGACTACCACTTTTTTCTTCAGGCCTTGCTTGTCTCGCGCGATTCGAATCCCCTGCTGTTTGGCGAGATCCCAAAGAGTATTGAGTCGAATCGAACCGTCTAAGTGAATGTGAAGATCAGTCTTTGGCAAGCGATGGATGAACGCCTGATCGAATTCCTTCCATTCTTCGTTAACCTGGTAGCGTCTTCGTGGTGATTTTTTCTTGGTCGGAGTCATGAGCGTCCAGGGTCCGTGGAGAGCCAGAGCCTGACGATTCTCCTCGCCTGGCCGACCGGTATGAACGATGCGCCCAGACAGAGTACATTGGCGTCGTTATGTTCACGACTGTTCCGAGCGGATCGATCATCGTGGCAGACCGCCGCGCGAATTCCGGCGATCTTGTTGGCTGAGATCGCTGAGCCGATTCCCGCACCATCGATCAGGATTCCGCGATGGCAGCCTCCTCCGGAAACGCGGACGCCCACAGCGGCTGCAATATCCGGGTAGTCGACGGCGTCCCGCGAATAGGCGCCGCAATCCGTTACGGAAACGCCGAGTTCCTCTTTCAGGTAGCGCTTCAGGGATTCCTTCAGCATGAATCCGCCATGATCGGCGCCGATGGCGACCGGACCGATTGTGAGGGGTGTGTTCACGCGTCCTCCGATGGCTCTTCAGGGGCAAAACAGTGGCGGCAGCGTGCCTCGTACAGCTTTTCGTCACCGATCAGGACTCGCTCCCTGGAGGCGACGAGGCGCTGGGATCGGCTGGCAGGGCCTCCGCAATTCATGCAGACGGCCAAAACCTTCGTCACGTAATCGGCCGTTGCCATGAGCTGGGGCATCGGATCGAATGGACGCCCGAGATAGTCGAGGTCGAGCCCTGCGACGATCACACGAACACCTCGAAGGGTGAGGCGATTCACCAGATCCACAAGTCCGGGCTCGAAAAACTGCGCCTCGTCGATTCCCATGACGGAAGTTCGAGGATCGAGCCGCTCTTCGATCTCGCTCATGGATCCGATCGTAATGGAAGAGATCTTGCGGGAGTCGTGAGTGATGATCTCCCCTCCTCCATTTCCGGACCATCGCGTATCGATTTCCGGTTTGAACGCCTGCACGTGCAGCTTGGCGATCTGCGCCCGCCGGAGCCGGCGAATGAGTTCCTCGCTCTTGCCGCTGAACATGCAGCCGGCAATGACTTCGAGAGTACCTGGTCGAGAGGGAATGAGTTCCATCGGATCTCCTCTGAGTATCACGGTCGACGATCGAAGGCATCTTAGCAAAGCGTCCGAAGGGCGGGCAACCGGAAATGACCCGCAGGCACTGGTCATCGTGACGGTCAGAATCAAACTGACCCGCTTTCCGCTCTCTTCTCTCTACCCTCTCCCCCGGCGACAGGTTATGATGAGGTTATGGATAAGCCACTACTTGTTGGAATCGCCGGCGGAACCAGTGTCGGTAAAAGCACGTTCGCTACGCGGATCGCCGAGAAAGTCGGTGTGGATCAGACGGTTATCCTCCCTGAAGAGAGCTACTATTTCGATCAGACTCACCTCTCCGGGAAAGAGCGGAAGGAGATCAACTTCGACGCGCCCGAGTCAATCGATTTTGATTTGATGGCTGCCCATTTACAGTTGCTGATCGCCGGCCGGTCGGTACCCCGCCTGCACTATCTCCCGGATCTCTGTGTACGGCAGGAGACAGGCGAAATGATCGAGTCAAAGCCTGTCGTGCTCGTCGAGGGGATCCTCATACTCGCCGACGCCAGGATCCGTGATCTGCTGGACGTCAAGATCTACCTGGACGCCGACTCCGATCTCCGGTTCATCCGTCGGTTGGAGCGTGAGGTGAATGAGCGGGGGAAGGACCTCGAGGAGGTTTGCCGGCGTTATCTGACCAAAGTAAAGCCGATGCACCTGAAGCATGTTCTCGGCTCAAAGCGATATGCCGATGTCGTTGTGCCCCAAGGGGGACGGAATCGTGCAGCCCTTCGAATCATCCTCTCCACCATCCATACGGCACTCCATCCCCCTGAAGACCTATAGACCGACCGGGGATCAAGGATCCGGCGGGTGGAGTACATCGAGCATCGGGGCTGCGCCGCTTGACGAGTAGAGGTGACCGTTCCGGCCGACGACCACTGCTTCGACTCCCGCCATGGATTCGACGAGATCGAGGCCGGCATCGCGCCCCATCACCATAATTGAAGTGGAGAGCGCGTCAGCAAGCGTGGCATCCGTGGAAATCACCGTCACGCTTCGCGGTCCGTCGCTCGGCCGGCCGGTGCGGGGGTCGAGAATGTGATGGTATCGAATACCTTTATCAATGAAATAACTCTCATAGTCCCCGCTGGTGGAGACCGATAGTCCACTCACGCGAACAAGCGCGAAATATTCCCCTCGTTCCCGCCGGGGATCCTGAATCCCTACCTTCCAGGGACGGTTCCCCTTCTCCCCTTCCGCATACACCTGGCCCCCGGCGGATAGTAGGAAACTGTCGATTCCCATTGCCCGAAGAGCGGCGACGCTCCTGTCGAGGGCATAGCCCTTCGCGATTCCGCCGAGGCCGATCTTCATCCCCTTCCGGGGGAGGCGGATCGTTCCCGCGTCATCGTCAATCGAGACAGCTCTGTAGTCAACAAGGGCGACCCGCTCTTCAATGGCGAAGTCATCGGGGGGCGTCGGGTGATCGGCGCGGAAATTCCAGAGGCCCCAGAGGGCGGCCCAGGTGATGTCAAAAGCACCGTTTGTCCGGTCCCCGAACTCGAGCCCGCGACGAACAACTTCACGGAGGTCATCGGGGACGGGGGCTGCCTCGGCTCCAGCCAGTCGATTGACGGCGGAAAGAGGTGAAGTCTCTTTCCACTCACTCATGCGCTCGTCCACGAGCCGGAATTGCTCGAAAACCGCTTCAGCGAGGAGCGAGTCCCGATCCGATTCAGGCAGCGTCGCCTGGATAGTGGTTCCCATCATCGCGCGTGAGAAAGTGCGGTAGAGGGGATTCGGAGTCCCGGCTGACTCGGCGGGGATTCGATTGGAATCGCATCCATCGATAACAAGGAGAAGTGCGGTGCTCAGCAGCAGATGACGGCAGGACGGAATCAGACGGCGCCGGCCCGTCATGTTTGCATGGCGCGGCCGGGGCCTTTGAAAGAGACATCGAAGTGCCGTGAGAGAGTCGCGGCCACATCGGCAAATGTTTCTCGCGTTCCGAGATCGCGCCCCGGGGCGAAACCAGGACCGAGGACGATCAGAGGGACATATTCGCGGCTGTGGTCCGTGCCGGGCGTTGTCGGGTCATTCCCATGATCGGCCGTAATCAGAAACAGATCTTCATCCCGACGAAGCTTGAGCATTTCCGGGAGTCGCCGATCGAACGCTTCCAGCCCCCTCGCGAACGATTCGGGGTTGTTACGATGCCCCCAGAGAGAATCGAAGTCGTTCAGATTGACGAATGCCATACACTGCTCGAGGTCTTGGAGAGACTCGATCAGTCGATCCATCCCCTCGTCGTTGTCCGCCGTCCTGGTGGAACGGGTGATTCCCCGGCCACAGTAAATATCGTGAATCTTGCCGATCCCGTGAACTTCGGCCCCGGCCGCCGCCAGCTTGTCGAAGATCGTCGTCGCGGGAGGCTCGAGGGAAAAGTCTCGTCGCCGCTTGGTCCGGCGGAAGGCGCCTTCCTCTCCGATGAACGGCCGGGCGATGACTCTGGCAACCGCGAGATCGCCGATCAGCAGACCCCGTGCAATCCTGCACCATTCATAGAGTGTTTCGATGGGGACGATATCCTCGTGAGCGGCTATCTGGAAAACAGAATCGGCTGATGTGTAAACGATCGGGAAGCCGGTGCGCCTATGCTCGACGCCCAACTCTTCCAGGATTACCGTTCCCGATGCGGGGCGGTTAGCAAGTGACTTACGACCGATGGCCGACTCAAACCGATGCATGAGTTCGGCGGGAAATCCCTCGGGGAAAACCGGGAATGGATCTCGCAAGATCGAGCCTGCCAGTTCCCAGTGGCCGGCGGTGGTATCCTTCCCTGCCGCCTGCTCGTGCATCCGGCCATACGCAGCACCCGGGGAGGAGACCGGTTTCACGCCGGGAGCGGGAGCGATGCAGCCCATTCCGAGGCTGACCAGGTGGGGCAGATCCAGCGGTCCGCACTCCTCGGCGACATGGACGAACGTGTTCGAGCCTTCATCATTCCACTCGGCGGCATCGGGAAGTGAGCCGATCCCGACGCCGTCGAGTACGATCAGAAAGGCGCGCCGGTTCTTCATCGCTAATCTCCGTGGATCCGATCGGCGAGTCGCCGAACGCGATCTTCGCTCACACGGTCTTCCACTTTGCACCACGTCCCCACAATCATTCCGGCCGCGAAATCCGAGTAGTGTTGGACGCTCTCCGGCGTAACACCGCTCCCGATGAATACGGGGGTCTCCCCCGCATGGGCGGCCACTGTCTCAGCAATGTACCGATCGGTCGACGATCCTGTCGCCTCTCCGGTCACGATCAAACCGTCTGCGCCCGCTCGCTGTACGGCATCCTCCGCTGCCTGTCCCGCATCGAGGGGAGCCAATGGTCTGGCATGTTTCACGAGCACATCTGCGAACACGGAGACATTGCTCGCTAGTGCCGCTCTCTTTCTCATAAGAGAAGCGGCGATTCCCTGCACGATCCCCTGGTCCGTAATGGCTGCATGTGTAAGGACGTTTACGCGGATGAATCGCGCCCCGGTCGCCTCCGCGACGGCGAGGGCCGCCTCTCCGTCATTCCGGAGCACGTTGACTCCGATGGGAATTGAGACGGAATCAACCACACGTGCGGTGACCGCAGTCATACAGGCAACTGTTTCGGGTGGTACGGCATCACGGAAGAACGGGACATCGCCGAAGTTCTCGACAATGAGCGCGTCCGCCCCGCCCTCTTCCCAGGCGCGTGCATCCAGAAGAGCGGCATCGACCAGGGCGGCGAGTGGTTTGGCATGGAGAGGCGCTCCCGGGAGAGCGCCCAGGTGAACGACACCGATGAGGACCGGACGGGATTTCGGCAGCCAGGCGGGCGCTGTTCCGATCACTCCTCCCGATCCCCGATCGCGGGCGACGTTCCGTACTTTTTTCTCAGAAACTTCTTCATCTCATCCAGGTCATCGAAGATGCGAGTTGTCTTGCTTTCAAGAAACGGAGAGCGCTTGGGAGATTTGTAGTACAGGTAGACATCCCGATTATTGGCGAAACCATGAAAGACTTCGTCATTGACTCCGGGAGAATCGAGACCGAGGGGATTGAAAACAACAAGAAAGTCCACCTGGTTGATAAACGCAAAGTCCCTCCACACTGTGACCTTTTTCAGTAGCTCGAAATCCGGATCGTCGATCGACGATGGATCACCGTCCAGATCCTTGATGCTCATCGGATCGAATACCACCAGAAAATCGTCAGCGAATTCTTTGAAATTCTGAACCTCTTTGAAGAAATCATCAGGCGAGGTTTCAGAGTCATCGTTGTAGAGGGCGCTGATGGGATAGGAGAGATAGGCTTTCGGGTAGGACGGCTTGGATACCAGTTTCCAGACCGACCCTACAGGCTGTGCTTTCGGTACCATGTAGTATGGTCGATTCAGAAAGGCGGCCATGGTCTGGGTTACGAAAGTCTCTTCATTCTGCCAGTCCACCACCTCCCTGCGGGACATCCGCCCCTTCCATTGCGTACTGCGCGCCATTCTCTCCTCGATCTTGACCAGGTCGTCAACGACGGTTAGAAAAAGCCGGGGCTTCAGCTGGTTCAGATAGTAAGGGTCGAACCCGGCCATCAGCGCTCCCTTCCACTTGAAGCAGGCGTGGAGAGAGATCAGGTTCAGCTTGTTCTTGGATAGATTCTTGAGGATTTCTTCGAAAACCGCGGCCCGAAGGGTTTTGAGAGTCACTTCGGGCGCATCGAGAATCTTCTCATCTCGATACGGGATGCCGAGAACCTCCGCTTTTCGTAAGAGCATGTATCCGACGTCAAAGACCTCCACGTCGGCGCCGGTTCTCCGGCCCGCCTCGGCAACATCTTCCAGGAAAGGCATGCGGCCGGTCTTGCTGATTCCGGTACAGATAACCGTTCCGGTGGGGGCGGCCATCAGAAACTCACCAACTGCCTCTCCGCGAAGTCGGTAGACACATAGCACGTATCATCGTTGCACACTGTGACTGTCAAGTTGAGCAACTGCGGATTTTCGAGATTGGCTCGTACGTGGAAAGAATCGATCTGTGCGGCGTCACCAACTACGACAATAAACTCATAAAGTCCTGGAGAATCTGTGGGCGATCCGAAGAGGGTACCGTCGGCGCCCATGCGAATTCCCCGTGGAAGGCCTCCGGCGCCCCAACCATACGGAGGAATGCCGCCACTCGCGGTAAACCGGACTCCCTCGATCTGTACGACGGCGCCGGTGGCAATGGAATCGAGAGGGCATCCCGGCATCTCCGGATCAATTGTGAGACGATCGGTGAGCCGCTTGCCCCTCACGGCCTGGCTCACGTAGTCAGCATCGATATCGATAAAGGGATGGCGCATAAAGTCGCCCACCGTGGGTAATGCCTGCGTGGGAACATCCGTATCGTACTTCCCGTCTCCAGCGAGCGAGTCGCTGAACAGAGAGTCGACGAAGAGGGGGATTTCGCAGACCAGGCTTGCAAAATTAGGCACAGACCTGATCGGATCGTCCTCGGCAAACGCTTGAATGTCGATATCGAAAGAGGCGACGCCACCGGAAACTCTTCCGTTCCTGATAGGCAGAGGATCACTGAGCTCCCCCAGTCGCTCCACGAACAACACACCCTCGAGCAGACCATCATCCATATGTTGCAGTTCCCAGACGAATAAATCTCCAGAAGAGGTTTGTGTTTCCCACAGCCCGGTGTAGAGATTGGACCGGTCGAGCGCGTTCTCGTCCTCGCCGCATCCGACAAGAAAGGAAAGAAGAACGGTCGTTATTCCTGCCGCTTCGAAGAAGGATCGAGTTGCCCTGCGGATCGCCATGAAGTTCATTCTCCCTTCACAATAGCCACGGAAGCGCTCGCGCCGATCCGGCTGGCTCCGGCGCGGATCATGTCGTCGGCGTCCTGTCTGTTCCGGATGCCGCCGGACGCTTTGACGCCCATTCCCGAGCCGACAACACTTCGCATCAGACGCACATCCTCCACCGTCGCTCCCGCTGGTCCGAATCCGGTGGATGTCTTGACGAAATGCGCTCCGGCTCGTTTGGCTGCAGAGCAGGCGGCTACTTTTTCCTCATTTGTAAGATAGGCTGTTTCAATTATTACCTTAACCAGAATGCCGGCACCCGCCGACTCGACGACCGCTCGGATGTCTCGTTCCACGAGTTCCAAGTCTCCCGATTTGAGAGCGCCCACATTGATCACCATGTCCAGTTCATCCGCCCCATCATAGCAGGCTCGCCGTGCCTCGAATGCTTTGGTCTCGGGGCTGTTCGCCCCCAGAGGAAAGCCGATTACGGTACACACTTTTACGCCGCTCCCCTCCAGTTCCCGTTTGCATCGCTTGACCCAGCCCGGATTGACACAGACCGAAATGAAGTGGTGCTTCTTCGCTTCATCCAGAATCGTGCTGAGGTCTGCCCAGGACGCGTCGGCCTTCAAAATCGTATGATCGATGACACGCGCCATATCCTCGGTCACAGGATCAACAATACCGGGGGCGTTGCTCACTCTCTCGGCGCCCGCCTGAAGCATGGCGACAGTAGTCTGCGGGCAGACGGACGCGCAGCAGCCCTTGGTTCGGCATGTAATACAAGAGCGACCGTCCAGATTCTGTCCGGTGGTCAGGCTTTCAGACAGACGGGCAAGAACTTCCTCCACCACCGCATCGATCGAACGGTCCTGGGTCATTTCATTATCTCCCCGTCGTCTGTTCGAAGTACTCCCACGAAGGGGAGATTGCGATAACGCTGAGCGTAGTCCAGGCCATAACCGATTACGAATTTGTTCTCAATGTCGAACCCGACGTAATCGAGCGGCACTTCTCGCTCTTTGCGCGATTCCTTGTTCAGCAATGAACAGATCTTTACGCTCCTCGGAAATTTGGAATTCAGGAAGCTCAACAGATTGAAAAGCGTGTGTCGCGTGTCGGCAATATCCTCGACCACCAGCACGTCCTTGTCTTTTATGGAAAGGTCGAGTTCTCTCGTGATCTTCGCGCGTCCATTCGACTCGGTGCCGTCACCATAACTGGTGATCTGGACGAAATCGAGAACCAGCGGAAGATCGATATGCCTGACGAGATCGCAGGCGAAGAAGATCGCCCCCCGCAAAACAGCGATCACGAAGAGGTCCTTACCGGCATAGTCGAGCGTGATCTGGCGTCCGAGTTCCGAGACTTTCGCGAGGATCTTCTCGCGGGGGATATAGACTTCGATATTTTTGGCGCCGGAGAGCGTGGAGGCTTCTATACGTTCCATTCAGTCCTTTTCTCCCCCGTTGGCATGGGAGCGGATGGTCTCGATAATCATGATATCTGGAGAACCTTTCTTATCAGTTACCTGATAGGCCGCGAGGACGTCGTCCGAAACCCTGTCGAAACGATCTTCTTGATCCGCCAGCAGGATCGCGACCGGCTCTCCTGCACGAACTTCGTCGCCCGGCTTCTTCAGTAATTCAATGCCCGCGCCGGGACTGACTACGTCTTCGGCCGTCTCCCGGCCTGCTCCCAGTCGGGTCGCGGCCAGACCGATCGCGCGGGCGCCGATCGAATCGATCCATCCTGACCGGGGTGAGGTGAGCTCTCGCTTGTACCTGGCCGCCGGCAGGATCGAAGTCGGATCATCCACCACCCGTCCGTCTCCCCCGTGTGCGACGATCATCTTTTGAAAAGTCTCCGCCCCCTTCCCGGAAGTCAGGGCATCAAGTACTTTGGCACGCGCCTCGACCTCGCTCCCGGCAAGCCCGGAGAGGAGAACCATCTCTGATGCAAGCGCTACACTGATCTCCATCATATCCCCGCCGTCGCCCCCCCGCAAGACTTCGATCGATTCGGCGATCTCGATCCCGTTTCCTACCATTCGTCCAATGGGTGTATTCATATTGGTAATAAACGCAGTCGCGGGACGCCCCATCCGTCCGGACACACGAACGAGCGTCTCGGCCAGTTTTCGACAGGAGTCCAGATCCTGGAGAAACGCGCCGTCTCCCGATTTCACGTCAAATACCAACGTCTCGGGGCCGGCGGCGAGCTTTTTGGAGAGAATACTGGAAACGATCAGGGGAATCGATTCAACCGTTCCCGTGACATCCCTTAATGAGTAAAGAGTCTTGTCGGCTGGTGCAAGTGAGGCTGTCTGTCCGATGATTGAGATGCCGACGTCACGGACGATCTCGATGAATCGTTCGCGGCTCAGCCTGGTCTGGTAGCCGGGAATCGCTTCGAGTTTGTCGAGCGTCCCCCCTGTGTGACCGAGAGCGCGGCCGGAAAGCATCGGTACGGGAACGCCGCAGGCAGCTGCGAGCGGGCCGATCAGAAACGAGAGCTTGTCTCCTACCCCTCCCGTGGAATGCTTGTCGGAAGTGCGGCCTTCGATTGAAGTCAGGTCGAGCGTCTCCCCTGAATCGCGCATGATCTCGGTGAGCGCGACAGTCTCCTCTTCTGCCAGATCACGAAAGTAGATCGCCATCAGGAGGGCGGCGCTTTGATAGCGGGGAATCGACTCCGAGACGATGCCGTCCACCCAGAAGCCGATCTCTTCTGAGGTAAGCCGGCCGCCCTTTTTCTTCCGGGCAATAAGATCGGTCATGCGCATCGGATTGCTCCGGCGAGTCGGGAACGACGTTCAGGGGAAAAAAGCATTATCGGCCAGCAGGGCATTCCGGTCAAACGAAAAGCGGCCCCGTGGGCCGCAACCGGAATCAATCGTATGAGGGGTGTCTATCGTCGGAAGAGCTCTTTCAGTCGGCCCCAGTCCGTATTCACGAACCGGCCGAGTTTTATGGAGGTTGGTGTGTCTTCTTCGACTGTTACCGTTCCAGTCATGCCGAATGCCACCAGATGAGTTAGGCAGAAGTATGGATAGACGCCGGATGTATCATCAAAGGTGTAGAAGAAGTCCTTGTTCGTGGTAGTAAGAGGGGAATCGAAAAGTGCGCCCCAATTCGCTTCAGTTGAGTCGAATCCCGAGGTGACCGTGTGATTACCGAAATCGACATGCCAGTGAACGGTGTCACCCAGGGCGATCACAATATCGGCAGGACTGAACGAAATCCCGGATGCGTTGACCAGGTAAGTCGTAGCGCCTGCGGTGCCGGCCGAAAGCCCGAGTCCACAGCAGATGAGGAGACCCAGGATATAGCTGCGCATAATGCCTTTCATAGACCGGGTCCCCTTCTCGAGACGAAACGGTGATTCGACCCCTTGGTGGTCTAATGGTCCAGAGAGAACAGTTTCTTTATATCTCCCCAGGTCGTACTCTCCGTAGCAGTCGTCCCGCCCTCTTCTACGGTTACCGATGCGGTCATACCGAGGAAGAAGTGAGGAATACAATGGTAAGGATAGAGGCCCGGGCTACCATTAAAGGTGTAGGATGGCGACTGGTGGGTCACATCAAACATCATATTGAAAAGCGAGCCGGCGTTAGGATCGAACGGCCCCGAGCCGCTCGTTACCGTGTGGCTTCCGTCATTCCAGACCCACTGAACCGTATCGCCCACCTGAATAGTCACGTTCTGCGGCTGGAATGTGAGCCCTACCTGCATCACCAGGACAGTATCCGCTGCGGCGGCCTGGGGAGGGATCAGATATGCTGTCAGTAGGATCACCCATAACAATCTGTTCATATGTGGCCCCTTAATATAATTTGAATGCCGGGTAATGCTGGATTCGCCCAAATTCTCTCGATGGGTACATTTCCACCAAGTGACTGCATTATATGGGATTCCGTCGCAAAATGTCAAGCAGATTGAAGTGTAAGCGCACAAAGTTTACAATAAGTTCAATTATAGGGAGGCTTTTGAGGCAATCATGCCATGTGAAGACAGCTCATCACGAATCAAAGTCCGGGTCGACGGGGCTGACCGGCTCCTTTCGTTCGATTATAATAAGATGACCTGCTCGAAGTCAATCGGCGGTGAGGCGTCCTATCTGACCATCGTCCGGGGCAAACAGATCCGCAAAATCGTGGAACTCGGCCTCCACGAAGTCCTGGCTGCGTTGAATATCAGCGATCCGGATGATCAGTTCCTGCTGTTTCTCGAGTGGGACGCCCTCCGGACGGCGTTGCTACGCTACCTGGGAGAGGACGACGAGATCGATCCGGAGCGCTACCAGATCGCTTCGGTGCAGTATGATGGGGAGACTGCCGAGATCGTCCAGGTCATCCGGCCACCGAAAGCGATGCCCGCCATTATCGCCTGCACGTTGAAGAAGTAACCTCTTCCGCAGCCTCCTCACGCATCGAGAGGAGCCGGTTCGATTCCCGATTTTCTGCAGAACCAGACGCCGAGATAGAAGAGCGGTGTGTCCAGCAGGGCGATTACCAGCTTGAACAGGTACGAGCCACCGATCAGAGCGAGGAGATCGCGGGTGGGGAGCTTGCCCGCAAAGAGGATCGAGACGACCAGAACGGTATCAAGAAGCTGAGAGAAGATCGTGGAGCCGTTGTTCCGAAGCCAGAGGTGCTTTCCCTTGGTGAGCCGGCGCCAGAAATGGAACAGTTTGACGTCTACCAGCTGGGCCGCGAGATAAGCGATCATGGAAGCGAAAATCGCCCGCACACTCATCCCGAACACTGACTGATAGAGATAATCGATATCCGCAACTGTTCGATCACCGATCGGTACGGCCGGCACCGCGCCCGCGGCGAGGATCACGATCAACACCCAGAAGCTGGTGATAAAGCCGGCCCATACCACACGGCTCGCCCACTTCTGGCCAAAAATCTCGCTCAGCAAATCTGTAGCGAGAAACGTAACCGGGTAAGGGATGATTCCGGCTATCAATGTGATACCGAAAAATGACCAGAGTTTGAATACGAGAACATTGGCGATGACGAGCGATCCCAGAAAGATCCCGGTCAATGCCAGAAAGAGAGTTCCCCGTCTGCCTGGCGGGCGTGTAAGGTCGACGGGTGCGGATTCATGATTGAGGCCGGGTGAATTCATAACGTTATGGGAGGGTAGCGGGGGGCTTAGGCTTCTGTCAACGGCGCGCATCGCCAGCCGGTCGCCGAAGATCAGCGTATGGCGATCACTTTTGACGTGACCACATGACGACCGGCACGGAGGCGCAGAAAATAAGTGCCGGCTGATACCGCATTCCCTTGCCGGTCGAGGCGATCCCATCGGATCTGGCGGAGGCTGCGGGGCGTGGGGTCGATCGAAAGGCGCCGAACCAGGCGTCCGCCTATGTCATAGATTTCGGCCGATATCGCCCCGGTCGATTCGGGCAGGCGAGCGTGAAACGTGACGGAGTGGCGGAAAGGGTTGGGTGAAGCGAGAAGTGAGATCGGCGCCGGACGGGCCGGACTGGTATCGCTGATCCCTGTCGGGCTCTGCTCGACCACCGTGACCATCTGATCGGCACTGATATTGAACCACTCATTCACGATTCCCGATGGCCAGCGGACAGTCAGGCGGTCGATACCGGTCTCTGCTCCCAGACCGAAATGTGCTCGCCCCTGCATTTGGGATAAGTAACTGGAACCGGCGCGGATTTCGCGGAACTGTGTGCTCCCCCCCGCCTCGACTTCGATACGTGTCCCGATCCCGTCCCGATTGGAGACCGTCCCCTCGGGAAGAATCTGGATCCAGTGGCCGGCGTTCGGCGTCGTGTTTCGATAGACTTCGCATGTGGAGCCACGGTTTGAAATGTAGAGATCGAGGTCGCCGTCATTATCCATGTCGGCGCATGCGCAACCATAGCTGATCCCGGTCCCCCCGATGCCTGCCGCCAGCGAAACATCGGCAAAGGGCAATCCGGCCCCATCGTTCCGAAACAGAAAATTCGGCATAGCCTGCATGTTCACTTCGAGAAGATCTTCATCGCCATCCTGGTCGGCATCGAAGAAGAACGCGCCCCACCCGATTTCGTTCACGGCGATTCCGAGACTATCGCTCATCTCCAGAAAGCCGCCGCCGGGCTGACTCACGATCAGCTTGTTTCCCCCCGGCGTGTTGGTCACATAGAAATCGGGGAATCCATCGGCGTTTACATCACCAATGGCGTTTCCCATGCCGTCCATGGATAGGGCGGCCCCTTCCAGGGCGGAGACGTCGCTGAAGATGATTCCGTCGTTCCGGAAGAGCCGGTTCAAAGTGAATCGATCACTGGCGCAATAGAGATCGAGATCGCCGTCCCGGTCATAATCGGAAAAGACAGGTTGGAATGTCATCGCATGGGAGTCGAGCCGGTAGACCGCCCCCGATTCGACGAACGTGCCGTCTCCCTGATTATGATAGAAGAGATTCGGCTCGGTCTGGTCGTCTGATTCTCCCCGGCTTCCCACATAGAGATCGAGATAGCCGTCGTTATCGATATCTCCCCAGCAAACCCCTGTCGATCGAAGCGTATCGGCCAGAATTCCGGCGAATGCGCTTACATCGCTGAAGGTCCCCCCGTCGTTTCGATAGAGAACACAGGCACCATCATAGTTCGCGACGAACAGATCCTTGTCGCCGTCATTGTCATAGTCGGCGAACGCGCTCCCCTTGCTGTTTCCCAGATGTCCCGCTCCTGCCGCGTCCGGAATCTGGGCGAAAAAGAATCCCCCCTCGTTTCGAAACAGCCTGTTCGCTCTCCCCGGCCCGTCCGTCACGTAGAGGTCGAGATCGCCGTCGTTATCGATGTCAGAGACAGCTGCCCCGAACCCGAAGATATGGCCGTCTGTAGTCACCTGGATACCCGACTGAGTATTATAGGGCTCAAAGGTGATCCCCGCCATAGCGCCCGGGACAAGGGTGAGCAGAAGAATGAGAGCGGCCGATTGGGCTGTGCGTCTACCGGATATCACAGGGGGACCTCATAAGATAAAAACCGGGCCTCCCTCGCGGGAAGCCCGGTCTCGATTTGCAAAAACACCAAGGGCTTCCGATCTACCGGAAGAGCGCCTTGACTCCACCCCAGGTCGCGTCTTCGGTGGCGGTACCACCGGGGCAGTCGTTCGGCGTACCAGGTGTGACGTTCGAGTAACCGTCAATGTCCACGTCACAGGTCGTGATACCGAAGCACATGAAGTTGTACGTGCCATCGCAGTCGGAGCAACGAGCGAGGCCGGCAGGACCGAAGGACCCATCCGGGCCGAGCACAGGGCTCGCGTAGTTCAGATCGCCCGTGCCGCCGTCGTTCACGCCGAGCTCATCGACAATCGTCCAGCCCAGGCCGCCCGGGAAGTCGACCACGCCGTCATCGTCAAGGTCGATATCGTCGCCGAGGCCGGCGTTCATCGTGCCACGGACGAGGAAGTACGAGTTCGTACCATTCTCGATCCTGTTGCTCGTACCGATGTTGAGGTTTACTTCGGCAACAGCATCATCGCCAAGGACGTAGAAGCCGTCAAGCGGGCAGGTGCCGGTGAGCGGCCAGACACGATCCACGGTACCTTCGTTAGAAGAGGCATCGCCTTCGACCACGATAAACGTGAGATCGGACATGTCCTGGCCGGGAGTCGCGCAGATCTCGATGTACTCATCAAAATCCGTCCCGGTCATGCTCGCAAAGACCTCGTTGATCGTCTCTGCCAGTGCCATCGGCGCAACCATCAGCGAGATGGCGGCGCTCAGAATGATAGCCTTCTTCATATTCTGCCTTTCCTCCTTCAGGGTTCGGGGAGCAATCTTTCCGGACAGCCTCCACGCCATCCCAGGCTGCTCCTTCCTCCTCCTTCACTATAAGGGACCTATTGTCTCGCCTTTCTGCCCGCAATCTGCGGAAAAGGCTCTGCCCTCCACGCCTCTTCATGGGTCCAGCACGACCAAAGCACGCTTTCCAGGAAAGCGTCTCCGGAGTCATCTGCACCCCGTCGGAAGCTCTTGAAACCTTTGAGAACAAGAAGATAATAGCAGATCGAAGAGTCATTTTCAAGCTGATTCGGTCGATTTCTTAATAAGAAACTGCAAAGAATGCGTGATAGAGGATGATCGCCCCGATAATCGTGATTGCCCCCGAAGAGGCGAGACGGAGCCAGCGGAAGGCCCCCTCCCCTATAGTCAGGCGCTCCACCAGCGGGCGGGCGACGACGAAAAGCACCGCAATCCCCATGAGAACGAGGGCGAGACCGAGGCTGAAGGCGAGTATGAGCGCCAGGCCGAACGCGATTCTCCCCAGGGCGACCGCTCCCAGAAGAACGACAAGGGCGGAGGGGCAGGGAACGAGTCCCCCGGTGATACCCAGGATGAGGAGCTGACCCAGAGAGGCGCTCTCGTCCGTTACGGAATGGTGGTGATGGTGATGGTCATCCCCGCCCCGTCCATGATGGTGGTGATGCCCATGGTCGGTCGTCCCCCTCTTCAGAGCCCTAAAGGCGCTACGGAAAAGGACCAGGCCGATCACAAGGACGAGCGTTCCCGAGACAAGGGCGAGATAGGGGTAGAGACGATCCGGCATGATTCGATCGGACGCAAAGAGAGTGACCAGGCCAAGCAGGAAAACGGAAAGAGTATGAGTGATCGTAACGACCAGCCCGAGCAGGAGAGCCTGTCCGATCGTTCCCTTCGATCCAACGAGATAGGCGGCAACCAGTGTCTTTCCATGCCCCGGTTCGACTGCATGAAGCGCGCCGAAAAGAAGAGCCAGTCCGAGAGCGCCGGCGAGTGCGAACGGCGAACCCCGCCTGGTCAGCAGATCGGCGTAGCGATTCGTTTCTCGCTTTGCGAACGTCCCTTTCTCTCCGGTCCCCGGGAATGGGGGCGCTTCCCCATCCCCGAAGTAAAAGAGAGCGTGATCTTCGTCAGGCGGATTTTCGCGGTATTCCTCCGGATAGGTGGTCAGTCCTTCTGTCGGATCTCCTGGATCGATAGACGCCCGCAGCAGCCGGGTACCATTTTCCTCCCCATCGATTCTGATCTCCTTCCAGCCCGGCCGATCCAAGTAGTTCCGATCAGTGTACTCTGCCAGCCGGGGGCCCGTGTTCTCGGCTCGAACGGGGTCGTAACCGGCGACCCAATCCAGACCGACGACGACGGTGAACAGGCCCCCCTCCCCTTCGATCAGGTGGATGTTCCGGAATCGGTTCAACAGTGGGAGCGGGACGCCGTCGACCTTCAGTTCAATGCCGTTTTCTATGTAAGGGAGCAGGGAATCGACGAAAACCTCTCTCTCTTCAGCCGTAATCAGTTCGTCACCATCTCGATCGATCTGTTTGATCAGGGGGACCGAAGGAATTTCGGCGAAGTCGAGCAGATAGCGGATGGAGAGAGTGTCATCCCAGATTCGGATGGAAGCGTAGTGGTTGACGGAGAAATTACCCATCGGATGGCCAGCGGCGGGCCTGGGCATAATTGCCGTCAAGAGCAAAAGGAAAATCGTGAGGCCCGCCCCCCTCACGCGGGGCCCCGCATGATTGCTTCCAGCACACCTCCGGCGATCGCGAGCGCTTTGTCCGAGACACGATCGATCGGCACATCCATGCGAGGATCGACATCGCCGATCTTGAGTCCCTTTGACACGCGGGTACCGGGGCGGATCACCCCCCGAAGAATGCCGTCAATCGCGGCGAAGACAGGCTTTCCCCCTGTACGGGCGACCTCTTCTCCCCGAGTCACGATTGCGCCGATTGCAAGACTCTCCTCAATACGGCCGTCCGCGGTCGCTCTCAATATCCGCCCTTCGGACACCCCGGCGATCATGCCCGGTATTCCCGAATTGGGTCTGGTCGGCCCGCTCTCGATCACCCGGCCAAGAGTGTGCCCTCTCTCGGTCTCGATCGCATAGTGGCAGTCATCGCCTGCGTGAAACCCGGGGCCGATGCCGATGACGAGGGGCGCCAGATTCCGGGAGAGACCGTGCCCCCCTTTCATCATCCGGCCGTCCACCAGGACGTCCGAATGGGAGATCCAGGCTTCGGGGATTGTGCCGGTGACCAGAAGCGGAATCGCACCGGCTTCCCGAATCCGCGCTTCATCTTCGACATGGTCGGCCCGCCGCGTTTCGATCGATTCTACCCGGCATGTTCCGTCGCACGCGGCATCGGCGAAAGCCACCCCCCTGCGGACGGCGAGCGGCTCGCTGATCTCTGTCATTGATACCGCGAAGCGTGCGCGATGGAGCCGAACCGCGATTCCTGACGCCATCTCTCCTGCGCCGAGAATAAGAACTCTGCGCGGACTGGTCATGATGACCGCCGGGCGATCTCCCGCTCGACCGCTTCCAATTCCGGAGCAATCGGTTCAGGGAGAGTGAACTGTCGGGCTGCGGAGTCTGTATCTTTCAGCCCGTTTCCAGTGATCATGAGAACAACGGTTTCACCAGCCTTGATTGTGCCGTCCCGGCGGAGTGCCCGGAGCCCGGCGAGGGGAGCCGCACCGGATGGTTCCGCGAAGATCCCCGTCATTCGGGCGAGTTCTCTCGCCCCCTCCAGAATTTCCCGGTCTGTTACGGAAACACCGGCGCCGCCTGTCTCCCTGACCGCCCGGACCGCACGAACACCATCCCGAGGCAGGCAGACCGATATCGAGTCCGCCACCGTTTTTGCGGCTACCGATTCTATCTCACCACCCGAGCGAATGGCATTCACGATGGCGGCTGAGCCTTCCGCCTGAACCGCAGCCATCCTGGGAATTCGATCGATCCATCCAAGCAGTTGAAGTTCACGAAAGCCTTTGGCCACACCGCCGAGGATATTGCCGTCCCCTGTCGGCACGAGCACCCAGTCAGGTGCTTTCCAGTTCATCTCCCTGGCGATTTCAAAAGCGGCGGTCTTTTTTCCCTCTACAGTGAACGGGTTCACACCTGTGGAGCGACTGTACCACCCGAATCGTTTACAGCACTTCGAGCAAAGCTCGAAGGCATCGTCGTAACTCCCTTGTACACGATAAAGTTCCGCACCATACATCTGGATCTGGGTGAGCTTGGGCTCCGGTGTGCTCTCCGGCACGAAGATAATGGCGTTCATACCCAGGGCGGCCGCCATTCCCGCGAGCGAAGAGGCGGCATTCCCGGTCGAAGCGGTCGCGATCGTGCGAACTCCGGACTCGATCGCCCGTAGAGAAGCGACGAGACTCGCCCGGTCTTTGAATGACGCGGTCGGGTTCCGCGTATCGTCTTTCAGGTAGATTTTCGAAAGGCCGATCGCTTTCTCGAGCGCCTCGGATCGAACTAGAGGTGTGCCCCCTACCGGGAGTGCCGGCACAGGTGTGTCTTCATGCAGGGGAAGCAGAGGCCTGTATGCCCAGATCGTCCGATCTGTCGATCGCTCCAGCCGGTTCCGATCCCATTCGCGGGCGATCCGGCCATAGTCATAAACGACATCCAGATTGCCGCCGCAATGATCACAGGTCATCCCGGCCGCGTTTCGCCCGTGCTCCCGGTTGCAGGAGACGCAGCGGTAGCCTAGAACCCGATCGGTGAGCCCCGCTGCCAATCCCTTATTCCATCGTGAGCGCCATGAGCGCCTTGGCCGTATGAAGCCGGTTTTCCGCCTCGTCAAACACGATCGAATGGGGACCGTCGATCACTTCGTCGGTAACCTCGCTCCCTCGATCCGCCGGCAGACAGTGCATGTAGAGCGATTGGGAATCGGTGAGCTTCATCTTCTCTTCATCACAGATCCAGTCGGTGTACTTCCTCCCGACCTCGAGCGATTTTTCCGGCTCATGAAAGAGATCGTGGCAACCCCAGCTTTTGGGATACACGATGTGCGCTCCATCGAAGCTCTCTTCCATGGTCTTCACTACCCTGAACCGGCCGCCCGATTCCGAAGCGTTCTTTTCCGCTCTCTGCATAGTATGAGGCATGAGCTCGAATTCCGGCGGGTGGGCGAGGGTGACGTCCATGCCGAAACGGGTCATCAGCATGATCAACCCCTGGGGAACCGACATCGGTTTGGCGTAGGACGGCGCATAGGCCCAGGAGACGGCGATCTTCTTTCCCTGGAGATCGTCCCCGAAACGCTCACGGATCGTCATGAGATCGGCCAGTGTCTGACAGGGATGATCCACGTCGCACTGCATGTTGATCACCGGTTTGTCGGCATGTTCCGCCACTTCACGCATGTAGCTGTTCCCCTCGCCCGGGACGAGATCATGGCGAATGGCGATGCCATGGCCGTAACGGGAAAGGATGATCCCCGTATCGCGTGGGCTCTCGCCGTGGGATACCTGACTCGTTTCGGCGTCAATAAAATGAGCGTGGCCACCGAGCTGCGTGATCCCCGCTTCGAACGAGTTTCTCGTACGGGTCGACTTATCAAAGAAAAACAGGAAGATTGTTCTGTCCACGAGGCATCTGGTCGGTTCGCCATTCTTGAACCGGCGCTTCAGATCGCTCGAAACTTCGAGTGCCGTGTTGATCTCTTCTACTGTCCAATCGCTCGTCTCAATATAGTCACGGCCCTTGAGATGGTCCGGCACTTGAAATGTCATTCTTATTTCTTTCCTTTTGAAGTCAGACGGCCTCGGAGTGCTGTCGGAAGTGCCGCATAGAACGCCGATGCTTTTACGAGGTGATCAATGGGACACCGGTCCAGGGGAGAGTGTGCGAATTTTTCTTCGGACGGCCCGAAGCCGATAGTCGGAATCCCCGCGATTCCCATCGTGTAAACACCGTTCGTAGAGAATGTCCAGAAGTCGATTTTGGGTCTACGGCTGAAGAGCTCGCGAAAGGCATCGGCTCCTGCTTGAACAAGATCGTGCTCTTCGGGGAGTACCCATGTGGGGAAGTACTTCTCCATCGGCAATGTATGCCCCTTCCAGCTCTTCCGCTCATAGGTAAGCACTTCCACCTTGCCGGTTCTCTGGACGATCTTGCGAACTTCGGCCACCGCACTCTTCTTCGACTCTCCCTTTGTGAGCCGCCGGTCAAGATAGATCACTGCCTGGTCGGGTACCGCGTTCAAAGAGGCTGTCCGGCAGTCGACTTTAGTGACTGCAATCGTTCCCTTGCCGAGATCCTTGTCGTTTTTCAGGCGCCGGTTCAGTTTTTCGATTCCCTGGATGATCGGCGTGATTTTGTAGACGGCATTTACGCCCCGGTGGGGTGCACTCGCGTGACACGACTTTCCCCCGACGGTCACTTTGATCTCCATCCGTCCACGATGGCCCCGGTAGATCCGCAGATTAGTGCTCTCTCCGAGGCAGACGAAGTCGGGCCTGGTCTTGTCTTCTTCGATCATCGATTTGTAGCAGAGGCCGTCACAATCCTCTTCCATGACCGAGCCGACGACGAGAATGGTGTAGCCGCCGTCCAGGGCAAGGTCGCGAAGTACGCGTCCTCCATATACCATCGAAGCGAGTCCACCCTTGTTATCGGATGTTCCCCGGCCATGGACGAATCGGGAATCGAGTTTTCCTTTGAAAGGATCATGACTCCAGTTGTCCGGATCGCCGATGTCGACCGTATCGAGATGGGAGTCGAAGAGAATAGTCTTCTTCCCCTTTCCGATTCTGCCGATTACATTGCCGAGCTTGTCCGTACGGACCTCGTCGTAACCCAGATCGGTCATCTCGTTGCCCACACGCTCTACGACTTCCTTCTCCTCCCCGCTCATCGAGGGAATCGCCACGATGTCCCGCAGAAAGCGGACGACCTTTTTTTCGTATTTCGCAGCGCGATCGAGGACCGCGTTCTTCATGTTCTCCTCCTGAAATGTTCGATTCAATTCGTTTCCGTCAGAAGCGGCGCCAGAGGCTTTCCGCACATTTTCTCGAATCTGCCAGTATCCTTGCCGTGTCCATTCGAGTCAACCGTCCACCGTCAAGTACGACCTGACCGGCGACGATGACACGATTCACGGGCGCGTGCAGTATGCCGAGCAACCAGTGCCCGGCGAGGTTGGACTCATTGATCTCTGTAGGCGGATCATAGTCGATCAGTACGATATCACCGGCCGCTCCCGGACGAAGCACCCCGGGAGGCGGGTCGAACAATGTGGCCGCGAGCTGCGCGTTTCCTTCCCACGCCAGTCGACAGGGGAGGTCGAACGGAATGGTCACGTCCTTCTCGGCCATACGGTGGATCGCACCGGCTGCCAGGGCTTCAACACCGAGGCTGCCGCTCATGCCGTCGCTCCCCAGACAAAGCCGGACACCGGCGCTCAGCATGGCGGGAATCGGCGCGCGCCCGACAGCGTTGTTTCCGTTGGAAAGAGGCTGATGACTTACGAATGCTCTCCGTTCGGCAAGAAGGGGGATGTCACTCGAATCGATATTCACTGCGTGGGCGAGGATCGTCTCTTCTCGAAGAATGCCGCGATCGGCGAGCCTTCTTGCCGTGGACTTGTGTGAAGCAGCGCGTGATGCCTCGCCGTCCTCCGTCCCCTCGTCCATATGGATATGAATCGGAGCTCCGGTCTCTTCCCTCGCGGCCGCCAGCAGCGAGAGCGATTCATCGGACAGTGTGAACGAAGCATGTGCACCGATCGCCGCTCCGAGAAGCCCCGGTTTTTCCTTGCTTACCCGCCGGGCGAAGCGGATGTTTTCCTGCACGCCCCGATCTCTCACCTCGGAGCCGTCCCGATCCGAAACCTCGTATGCAGTGGCGATCCGCATACCCACTTTCGTGGCGGCGCCTGCGATGAGATCGAGAGAGCCGTCGATCTCGTTCGGGCTTGCATGATGATCGATGAGAGTAGTGACTCCCGAGCGAAGAGCTTCGAGCATACCGACCTGGGCGCTCAGACGAATGGCATCGGCATCGAGCAGCTTGTCCCAGCGCCACCAGAGACGCTCCAGAATGTCACGGAACGATGTAGGGGGAGGGCCCGACCATGGGAGTCCTCGTACAAGGGCTCCGTAGAGATGAGTATGGGCGTTTATCAGACCGGGGAGAATGACCTGCCCCGATCCTTCGATCAACTCCGCTCCCGCTGTTCCGACTTCCGTCGCGAGCCCGACTTCTTCTATAACGCCATCTCGAATACGAACAGCGCCGTTCGGAATGACCCGGGGCTTTTCACCGAGAGTGATGACAATGCCGCCTGAAATGACAAGTGATGACATGGCTGTTCGATTATTCTCCATTCGCCCGGGCCTGAGACATACAGGGAGAACATTGTACCAGACGGTAGTCGCTCGCCGGTTCTTCTCTACTTGCTACTCTCGAATCCGCCTGGCCTCGGCTCGATGAGCTTCCAGCAGCCGGCCGAGATCGATCGTCTCCAGCCGTCCTTCCCTGACTACAATCCGGCCTTCCACGAGAAGGGTGTGAACACGGAGCGGCCCGCAGAGCAGGATTGCCGCAATCGCGTCTCCCGCACCGGAGAAGGCGATGTCATCGAGCGGGAAGAGAGCGAGATCAGCTCGGGCGCCCCGCTCGATCCGGCCGATATCATCTCTCCCGAGTAGGGAGGCCCCTCCGCGTGTTGCCCATCGAAGCACCTCGTCCACAGTCAGACTGGCGGCGCCGTACTTGAGGCGGCCGAGAAGGAGCGCTTGCCTCGCTTCTGCCGAGAGGGACGAATTATCGTTCGAGGCGGAGCCGTCCACGCCGAGCCCCAGTCTCACCCCTGCCCGAATCAGATCAAGAGTGGGGGCGATCCCCGAAGCCAGACGCATATTGGATTGGGGACAATGGGCGATGCCGCAACAGACGGATCCCAGCCGGCTGATCTCCGCCTTCTCGAAATGGATGCCGTGGGCGAGCCATGTGGAATCACCTAGCCACCCGACTTCGTCAAGATAGTCGAGCGGTCGTTTTCCGAAGTGCTTGATACAGTAATCTTCTTCGTCTTTCGTTTCCGCGAGATGGGTGTGGAGATGAACGTCGAGACTCCTTGCGAGATCAGCCGTCTCTTTCATGAGGGACCGGGTGACCGAAAACGGAGAGCAAGGGGCGAGGGCGACACGAATCATCGCACCCGGTGAGGGATCATGATGCTCTTCCACTGTCCGCCGGGAGTCAGCAAGGATGGTCTTTTCATCCTGAACGACAGTATCGGGGGGCAGGCCGCCATCTTTTTCCGACAGACACATGCTTCCTCTGGTGGCATGAAAACGGATGCCGATCTCTTTCGCCGCCTCGATCGTCGCGTCGATCGGGTCGGCGCAGTTGCGCGAAAAGAGATAGTGATGATCGGAAGTCGTGGTGCAGCCGGAAAGCAGGAGCTCCGCCATACCTGTGAGGGCGGCGGACTTCACACCATCCCGATTGATTTTCTCCCAGATCGGGTACAACGTGGTCAGCCAGTCGAACAGTTCGGCGTCCGTCGCACCCGGAAGCGCACGGGTCAACGTCTGGAAAAGATGGTGATGAGTATTAACGAAGCCGGGGAGTACGGCCATGCCTGAAGCGTCGAGGATCTCCTCGAAAGGCCCTTCCGGTTCCTGCCCGGGCTCGCCCACTCCGTCGATGACACCATCCGTGACCGATATCCATCCCCCCCTGATTTCCCTTTTCGAGAGATCGAGCAGGGCGATCGTGTGGGAATTCCGGATCAAAATTTTCAAAATCATCCTCCTTTTGATTGAAAACTAGCACTTTCACGGGCTTGAGGGATAGTCGAAGAGCTTGACAGCCGGGCGCGTCTCCCGATAAATTCAGGCGTTGAATCTCTTGCGTGATCCGGGTTTGGTGACGATCTTTCATTGAAGAAGGATGAAGCCCGGCGGAGGATTGGATTTGACCGACAACGGAATGCTTAAGATCGGCCACCGAGGCGCCCCCTCCCACTTCTGGGAGAATACGCTTCGGTCCCTTCAGCACGCCATAGAACTTGGCGTCGATATGGTGGAGTTTGATATTCGCCGGACGGTGGACAATCATTTCGTGCTCGCCCATAGCGACAAGCTCCGCAGCATACCGCTCTGGCGGGGACGGATCGGCTCAAAGAAACTGGATGAGCTCGCCAAGCACAGGGCCAAGCGCCCTGAGAGATTTCCTCTTCTCCAGGACGCCCTCGACATTGTCAAGGGAAAGGCCTACATGAACATCGATCTGAAGTCCCCCGGAGGGGAAGAGGATCTCGTAAAGTTGCTCGTGCAGAAGGGTGTTCAGAATCAGGTACTTGTCAGTTCCTACTTTGAAAAGAGCCTCAAGAAGATCAAGAGTCTGGAACCCCAGATCCTGACGGGGATCTCGATACCCAAGGACTGGTGCGATGCCGGCCGCTTTCGCCAGAGCCGGTTGCTCACGCAGACCGGGATCTGGATCATGCGAAGAATGATGCGTCTCAGATGGCTCGGCAAAATTCGGCGGGCGGAAGCTGATGCGGTGATGATCTATTATCGCCTGCTGACTCCCGGGCTCGTTCGACTTCTCAGACGATGGGGCTTTCACGTGTTCGCCTATACAGTCGATGACCTGGATTCGATCAAGCAGGTTGCGGAGATGGGCGTACAGGGGATCGCTTCCAACCGGCCCGAACTGCTGATTCAAAGCTAACTCTCTACACTCACCATCCGAACCCTGCAATCGCACCACCATTATGTCGCAGCCCGAACCTGGCGACAGAGGACTGGCGAGTGTGAAGAAGCTATGCCCGGCGGGCGAACTTCTGTACGAGAATGGATATCAGGCCGCCAAATAGCAGATAGGCGCCCATCGTTTCGGCCAGCAGAAGGATTTGTCCCGAGATAGTGAGAGCGACGCCGCCGGACCATCCGAGGGTCAGGAGATGGGTGAGTGAATAGTAAAAGGGGCTGAAAAACCCTGTCAATCCCGCACTGTCGATCGCGTCCGGCATTAGAAGACGGAGCAGTCCGAACAGGACGCCGAGCACCAGATAGAGTGAACACCATCTTCTGAGCGAACGGCCGCAATCGGACGTCAGTTTCCAGATCCAGTAAAGTGCCGGGTGTCTTTCGTGGAACTCGGCCATGAACTGATAGTCCCGGATGTCCCGCACGAGGCTGGGGAAGAGTCCCGGATCGATCGCGGTCGTATCGATCTGGCTGAATGATGTCTTCAGATTGTAGCGCACGTTGACGAAGTTCGTTGCTCTGTCGAGTTTGACCTCACGAAGGGTCGCATTATCGAAGTTGGCATTCGACAGGTTGGCGCCTACGAGGTCGGTCTGCTCGAGGTTGGAGTGGGAGAGGTCGGCTTTCAGGAAATTGGCGAGACTTCCTTTGGCTAGCCAGAGATTGGATCCGGCCATATTCGCCTGAATGAGATGGGCGTTAAGGAGATCGGCTTCGATCAGATTCGATCCCTGCAGATTGGCCCCCTTCAAATTCGCGTAACGCAGAATCGATCTTCTGAGTGATGAGCCCGAGAGATTCGCTCCTTCGAGAAGGGCGTCCTCCAGTTCGGCCTGGTCGAGATTCGCACCGCTCAGATCCGCATACCGGAGATCGACCCGATTCATGACCGCTCCCTCCAGATTAGCGAATCGGAGGACGGCGCCGTAGAGGCAGGCATTCTGCAGGTTGGCCCCAGAGAGATCGACACCCTCCAGCCACGCCCCTGTCAGGTTTCGGCGCTCCAGGATCGCCCCCAGAACGTCTTCTCTGGTCTTGATCTCTTCCGGGCTATGCCAGGTGCACCACGGTTTCCCGGGACCGGCCGATTCGGAACAGCGATAGCGGTTTCGCGGATCCTGATATTGACACTCTTCCATGCCGTCTATTATGCCATAGCCAATGGTCCGCACTCAAGACGCGCTCCAGATTCTGCTTGCCCGGCAGGGTGGAATCACTCAAAATAACGGTTTGTGATCAACTGACTTTGTTACATGCTCCAAAGGTCGGGAGCAGAATCCCGGCGATGATGATCGGGCCTCCCAGAGGAATCAGACAATGGCAATCAACAAGGAACCACTCACTCGTTCCGGGCTCGATGCCCCGCGCCTGCTCGAGGAACTCGTCGATCAGGGCGTGTTTGCGGTAGTCGACGAGGACTACGGGCGGGTGGAGCGGTTCCTTCTCGACCAGACACAAGCTCAGTTTTCGATCGCGCCAACGGTTGTCCGTCATCTGCTCGAGGCGGGCGGCAAGAGGATTCGCCCGATCGTCCACTTCCTGGCAGCCGGACTCTGTGGGTATACCGGGAAGGAGCACGTCACCCTCGCTGCGGTAAGCGAAATGATCCATTCAGCCACACTGTTCCACGATGATGTGATCGATGAAGGGACGGTCCGGCGCGGTCGGCCGACGGCCAATCGGATCTGGGGGAACGAAAAAGTCATCCTGGTAGGTGATTTCATTTTTGCACGAGCTTTCACGATCATGATGGGTGCGGGGCATTACAGAATCGCCAGGTACCTCGGCGAAACTGTGGAAGATCTTGTGCTCGGCGAATTGCTTCAACTGGAGCAGGCGGGAAACCGGGCTCTCACGCGGGAGCAATATCTGGAAATCGTGCGATGCAAGACAGGATCGCTCTTCTCCTGGTGCGCCCGATCTGCGGCCATGGTGGCAGAACTGGCTCAGGATCGGGTCGATGCGATGGCACGATTCGGTCATCATCTCGGTATTGCCTTTCAGATCTCTGATGATGTACTCGACTATGCAGGAGCCAGCCTGGAGATGGGGAAGAGCAATTTCAGCGATCTCGCAGAGGGGAAGACGACGCTCCCTCTCATCCTTGCGAGAGAAGATGATGATATACTCGCCGGGATTCTGGATTCTCTCCCGGTCGATGAACCGGGCATGCCGCTCGAACGGTTGGAGGAGGTCGCTCGCCGGGTTCTCGCTAGCAATGGAATCGCGGGCTCACTTCAGACAGCACAGGAACATGTTGAATTCGCGCTCTCCATTCTCGAGGAGTTTCCCGATTCTCCCTACCGCGACGGGCTCGCTGAGCTTTGCCGGTTCACAGTAAGCCGGATCCATTAAGCCGTATCTCAGGCGTCTGATCACAGCCCCGACCCGGTTTCGATTCTCACCCCATTCATTTTCTTTTAACCTTTTCCCCGTTCCTCTCGTCTTGTTCATATGAGGCCGGAAGACTTCCGGCACCAATCCGAAATTGACAAACGGAACCGAGCCAGGAGTTGACATGATGAAGCGAAGCGCATTGATCCTCTCCGCCGCGCTTCTCGCCCTTTGGGGGTGTAGTGGTGGCGGAGATAGCCCGACCGCCCCCTCCGATTCGGGAGAGCCGCAAATCGTGAAAGTGACATCGATCACGCCCGCCGATGGAGCGACCGGTCTGGAAGGGCTCGTGACCGTTTCAGTGACCTTCGATCAGGTGGTGAGCGAGCTGATCGCTGTCATGAATCCGGGCGAGTTCGGAGTTACGGAAGAGACCGAAGAGTGGATGACAACAGAAGATGGAATGACCTGGACTTCCGAGCCTCTCCCTCTCAAAACCGGCGAGAACTACTGGTTGATCGTCTTCTCCGCCGAGACGGAAGAAGAGAAGAATCTCGCTTATCCCGTTCTCTCGACATTCACATTGAATCCGGTGCTGCCGAAGTCAACAATCTCGGGTCGTGTTGCGACGCCGGGGACCACGACACCTGCCGGGACAGTGGTCATGCTGGTCGACGCCGGCCGGTTCGGGAACGGAACGAACGTTTTCGACGAAGATGTTTTTGAAGGGGTCGCGTTCGTCACCGACGGCAATGGCGAATTCACGATTGAACATCTGAAGAGTGGAAACTACTACTTGATCGCGTTCAAAGATGGGAACGGAGACGGCTTCCCGTTCGGAGAAGGCGATTTCTTCGGGATTTTTGGCACGATCGCCGCCTTCCCCGAGTTTGATCTGATTGACCTTCCCAATAACTGGGATCTCACGCTGGACAAGAATATCGAAATGGTAAAAGGGTAGTCAGGACTTCACGAACAGGGTCAGGGCTCATGCGCGAGAAAAGGGCGCGCCTTCCGGGGCGCGCCCTTAGTCTGTCTGTTTGCCCGGACCGCCTCCCGTATATCGATGATCAGCCTGGATAGATTCCGGTTGGAATGAGCGAATCGATTTCCGGGAATGTCCGTCGCGCCTCCACCGAGAAGCCGGCCCGATGGATCGCCTCGTACCAGCGTATCTCCATCGGAGGGCCGGAATCGAACATCAACATCGAACATGTATTCACGACAATACTCCTGTTCAATCAGTATTGACCACGAGGGGTGGGAGAGCAGTGTTTTGATCCACTCTTGACGCAGGCGGTGCCGTTCGGTACAAAAGACAGAAACCGGGACAGGGAGGCAGAAAATGATCGACCTTAGAGGCTATGTGTTTCTGGATTCGCTTCAGCCGCAGCTTGCGGCTTTTACCGGGTGTACCGGTCGGGGATTTCCCCCCATTCGTCATGATGCATCGCTCTGGATCGAGATCGCACCGGGGATGCCGATTCACACGCTCACTGACGTCTGCCTGAAGTCGACGAACGTGCAACCGGCTGTCCAGGTTGTCGAAAGGGCCTTCGGACTATTGGAGGTTCATCATGCGGACCAGGGAGAAGTGCTCCAGGCGGGCGTGGCCGCCCTCGAGCATCTTGGAGTGGGCGAGGAGGAGCGCCTGAAGCCTCGAGTCGTCTCCCACCAGGTGATTCGCCATATCGAGCCGATGCATGCCCAGACAGTCAACCGGAGCCGATTCGGCTCCCTTCTCATTCCGGGCCAGTCCTTCTTCGTCATGGAGACTGATCCGGCGGCCTATATCACCCTGGCTGCGAACGAAGCCGAAAAGGCGGCCCGTATCACTCTGAATCACGTGCAGCCGTTCGGGGCGTTCGGGCGTCTTCAGATGAGCGGCGAAGAAGCTGATATCGACGCCGCAGCAGAGGCGGCCATCGCCGCGATCGAGCGCATGACCGGCCGCACCAAGTCTCGCGGAGGAAAGTAGCATGCTTGCCGAATTCTCCATTGCTCCGGCGGGAGGAGGAGATTCGCTCTCCTCTCACGTGGCGCGGATCCTGGATCGTGTGGATAGGAGCGGTATCTCGTATCAATTGACCGCCATGGGGACGATTATTGAGGGAGAGCCGGACGAGGTGTTCGCATTGATCCGCGATTGTCACATGGAGATGAGGGCGGGCGCTTCCCGAGTGATTACCACCATTCGTATTGATGACCGCCCGGGGGTCGAGGGGGCGTTGACAGACAAAGTCGCTTCAGTGGAAAAGAAACTGGGCCGGTCTCTCAAGACCTGAGCCCCGGCCTACAACCAGTAGGTGTCGCTGCCCAGGAGATGGTCCCGCGATTCGATGGCCCTCTTCAGCCGCAGGAGGTCCCGACCGGTCCTGATCGATTCCTTCTCGAGACAGCCATAGTCACAGCCGGGAACGGGAAGAATGGTGGCCGCTACATGTGAGCCCCCCTCCCTCACCTGAACACTCGCTCGCATGTGCCGCCAGGCGCCTGCTCCCCCCCAACGAAGGTCGACAGACATCGCTTGAGGATCAGCGTCGAAGTGACAGCCTTGCGGCGTATCATCCACCAGCTGGGACTCCGGCCGGTACCACCACCGCTCCAGATTCCGCGCTTCAGCGAGGAATTCCCATGTCTCTTCCGGCTCGCAAGCGATCCAGATCGATCGAATCGGACCCAGCGGTTTCGCAAGGGGGTACTCCTGGCCGTCTCGATTCATGAATATTCCCGTCAACTCGCCTGGGGGGATTGCATGAGCATTTTCTTGTAGTCGTTTCTAATGGTTCTGAATGTTCGAGAGTAAAGCTTGTGGAGAACCCACACCATGCGATACTCCCGCCTGTCAAGAAGACCACGAAGTCGCCGGAGTTGATCTTCGGCCCGTTTTTCGTACTGGTGGGCCTGTTCGATCATTTTTCCGATTACCGGCGCCGCTTCGTGCGAGTTCCCTGCAAGAATGGCGTGGGTAAATTCCTGAACACGAATGCTCGCGCCTGAAAAGAACTCTACCGGAATCGTGAGGAGCTGATTATTCTGTCGGACATCTTTTGGGAGATCGCGCAGAATGTGTACGAGATAACAGAAGATTGCCATGTCCCGGGCATAGTGGTCGGGTGGCTCGGGCCAGGATAGGGTCGATCGCTTCTCGGAGTCGACCCGGCAACCCAGGATGTACAGAAAAATCGTCGCGGGAGCAACACAGGCTCCTTCACAATAGGCAAGAAAATCATTCCACGTATGAAGTGTCTCCTCCCGGATATCGCGTTTCATGCTCGCTGCGAGTTTTCGCCAGGGGGCGAGTCCCAGTTCCGTACCCCGAAGAACGAAGTTGAGCGCCTCGAATACGACAGGCTCAAATGAGGAACTGAGAGTGCGGTAGGCTCCCCCCGCTGCATCCTCGGCCTGAGAGAGCCAGCGGTCGACGAGACTGAGCATGGCTTGTCTTCCCTCCCGCCGCCGGTCTGTCGGCTGGGCGAGAAACTCCTCGTCCACGGCGTCATCAATGACGCGCATCGCCGCATAAGTTGCAGAGAAGAGACGGTACTTGACCGGGTCCGGAAGAAACTGAGACACCCGGTTGAGATAGTTGTTGCCCTGGGAAGAGATGCGATCGCAATACGCCATGGCCCGTCCGAGCACCGATCTCTTTTCCATTCGATCCTTCATGTTCATTTCCTGAGGAGCGAGAAGAACTCGGCTCTCGTCTCGGAGTGATTCCGGAAGCAGCCGAGCAATGCGCTCGTCTTTGTGAATGCGTTCTGTTTTTCGACGCCCCTCATTGCCATGCAGAGGTGAAGCGCGTCGATCACCACGGCGACCCCGCGGGGCTGAAGGATTTCATTCAGCGCCACGGCAATCTGGTTCGTAAGACGCTCCTGAACCTGGAGCCGTCTGGAATAGACTTCTACGATCCGCGGGATTTTCGAGAGACCGATGATCTGTCCCTGAGGAATATAGGCGACGTGGCACTTTCCGTAGAACGGCAGAAGATGATGTTCGCACAAGCTATACAGATCGATGTCCTGAATCATCACCATTTCATCGCACTTCTCCTGGAATACGGCGCCGTTCACTACCTCGGCCGGATTCGCGGCATACCCGGAAGTTAGAAAATCAAGCGCTTTATCCACACGCTCAGGCGTGCGGAGGAGCCCCTGCCGGTCTGGATTCTCCCCCATCCGTTCGAGGAGCTCCCTGATGAGTTCAGGTGTGGTATGTGATTTCAAAGGACGGTCAATCTTCTCGAGAGCCATCGATTTCCTATCTTCGGAGTTCTTCGAGCCGATCAAGAAGAGCCTCGGCCAACTTCTCGCCATCTTCCGGAGCGCCTGCGATCATACAACGATCCGCCTTCGCGACGGCATCTGAATCCGTATTGCCTGCAGCGGGGCATAACCCACGCTCCACGAACCAGTCCGCCGCCCCTCCGAGTGCGCCGATCACACAGGCCCATTCCAGGGCCTCATGCAGGTGCTCTCTGAGTCCGGCCGTTTCTTCAGGACGAGGTTTCTGAAAGGTAGCTACCAGGATAATATCCAGATCATCGAGCGGGGGATAGTCGCCCCCGTTCGCCTCGAGGATCCGATCAGCCATCTGCGCTCCCTTTCCACTAAAATAGCGTCGAAGGGAATCAATGTTCCGGCCTGAGTAGGACTGGTCGTGCAGGACCAGAACCTGCCGGACATGGGACGGCGGCCGATCACGCCCCCACCTTTTGCGGAAGGTGTTTGCATAACGGTTCTTCGCGGCGGCCACTATCTCAGATTTGACAAACTCCTCTTTCCCGAGCAGGTTGCCATTCTCATCCGTCATAGGTCACCATGCAATCTTCAGTTTCCCAGATTACGATTTCCGCCAGTGGCAAGTGGGTAAGCCGCTCCCACACCCACTCGGCGACCTTTTCCGCGGATGGTGGTCGAAATAGTTCATTTAGATATGAATGGTCTAACACGGAAATAACTTTCTCGTTTACCTCATCCGCGAGCTTGACGAAATCGTAGGCGAGGCCGTCCTCACCTACAGGCGCGGACACTGTTACCCGGAGTTTCCAGCTATGGCCATGGAGCGCCTCGCAGCGACCATCATAGTCTTCCAGACGATGGGCGGCTTCGAATCGGAAGTCGCGGGAGACGCGCATGTTCATGCCTCCCCCTCGGGAACGGAATAGCCTTGCAGATCGAGGGTGATCTCTTTGAATCCCTGTGTCCGGCAGTGGTCGAGGAAGGCTTCCCGAAGGCCGTTTTCCACCAGACGGATCATCTCGGTCGGACCGAGTTCCACCCGCGCCTTCTCCCCTTCGTGGCGTACCCGGTAATACCGGAACCCGTTTTCACGGAGAAAGGCCTCGCACCGTTCCACTTGAGAGAGCCGTCTGCTGGTTACGGGCGTGCCATGAGGGATGCGCGAGGCGAGACAGGCCATCGCCGGCTTGTCCTGTACGGAAAGGCCGAGTTCATTCGCCAGGCGGCGTATATCTCTCTTCCCGATCCCCGCCTCTACCAGAGGCCACCGCACTCCGTTCTCCATGGCGGCTGCCGCTCCCGGACGGTGGGTCCCGAGATCATCGGGATGGGTCCCTTCCACCACCCACTCAAGGCCGAGTTCATCCGCCTTTTCCCGGCAGAGACGAAAGAGCTCTCCCTTGCAGTAATAGCATCGATTAGTCGGATTGGCTCGGTAATCGGCGTTTTCCATCTCCCTCGATCCCAGAATGAGATGACGGATGCCGACCTGGGCGGCAAACGTCGCGGCATCGTCTGCTTCGCTCTGTGCGAGGGATGGGGAGACAGCTGTCAAGGCGACTGCCCGGTCACCCAGTTCATCGTGGGCGACCCGAACGAGCAGGGCGCTGTCTACGCCGCCTGAGAAGGCGACGAGCACCGAGCCGAGCTCCCGGAACTGAGTCCGAAGCCGTTTTAACTCTGCCGTTTCGTTGATGACTACCACCCTGTCCGCCCGGGGAAAAAGCATCTCCCCCACCGGCCCAGTAGGGGAGAATTCGAAGGGTACTCAAAGGAAGATAGTCAGCTAGGGCCAATTATGTCAAGGGGATGGGCCTGATACCGATGCCGATGCCGGAGTGAGCGACTTTTCCGCGTCGCCTGTAGTGAAGACATCCGGAACTACACCGGCTTCCACCACGGTGGGTGTCAGGAAGATAATCAGTTCGGTCTGGGTAACGCTTGTTCTATCGGACCGAAAGAGCCGTCCCAGAAACGGAATGGAAGAGAGCAGAGGAACCCGTGCTGTCGACTCGATTGTCTGATTCCGTCTGAGGCCCGCAATGATCGCAGTTTCGCCGCTCTTGACAGCTACGCGAGTCTCCGCCTCTCTCGAGCCGATCCGCGGAATACCCTGCACCTCCTGATCGAGGACTTCCGAGATCTCCGCGAATACCTGGAGAATGATGAGAGAATCGGAAGAAATCGTCGGCGTTACCTCGAGCCGGATCCCGACGTCAACGAAGTCTACTTCCTCGAGAACGTTTCCGGTTTGGGTTTCTGTTGAATACCGTGTAAAAGGGACCCGCTCACCCACGAGAATCTTGGCGGTTTCTCGGTTGGAAGCCACAAGCATCGGATTGGACACGATCCGCGAATCCGTTTCCGTAAGTATGGCGTCCAGGACGGCGTGGAGTTCGGTATCTGTGATCCGCGAGTAGGAGAGTGAGAGCGTTCCGATCGCCGGGCCGCCGACATTCGTTACTCCCCTGGCTTCCTGCAACGCGTCACTCCAGCCTGCTGTCCAGTCGATTCCGAGCGACTTCGTATCGAGCAGATTGATCTCAATCATCCGGCCGACGATCTGAACCTGCCTTGGCCGCTGGTCAAACCCTCTGACCGCCCCTGCGAGCGTCCGAAGGTCCCGGGCCGTTCCGACAATCGTGATCGAGTTGCTGTTCTTGTCGTATGCGAGTAACGCTTCGCCTGCAATCTCCCGTAGGTTTTCCACTGTCGTTTCCGCGTCTACATAGTTCAGCGGTATCGTACGCGTAACAGCAACGTCGGCCGGTACGATCCGCACGATCCGGCCTTCAATCCAGTATGTGTAGCCCGAACCGAACAGCACTTCATCCAGGGTCTGCTCCATGGACCGATTGCCCACGTTGATCGAGACGGTCCCCGGCACGACTCCGCTCGATGAGAGGTCGTAACCCTCAAGATCCGTCAGGATAAAGAGAAGCTCCTGAACGGGAATCCGGTCGAATCGGAGCGATTCGATCGGACTGTCCCCGGAAGCGGGGGTTGCCCCGAGACAGGTCCACCCGATCAACACGAAACTGATCCAGACGCCGATTTTTCGGGCGAGCTCTTCACTTCGGGTTAGTTGAATCATGAATCGATCCTTTCCTGGGCGACTTCCGGCTTCGGCCTGTTTTCGTCACGAGAGGGGCGGTTCGGGCGCGAATGACCACTCAGTGTCTCACCGAGAAGAACTGTGTACGTCCGGCCGTCCCGATCAACCAGTATTCGGTCGCTCTCCAGTTCCAGAAGAATCCAGTCGGCCACTCGATCCCCCTTTACGTAGAATTTTCCCGCAATCCGGGCGCGCGATTCGCCTGCCACGCGGATAAAGCCTTCGAGTCTGTAGACCGGACGGTTCTCCCTGATTGAAGTGCGCTTGACCACCCTCGAAGGCGCCTTGGGCGTCGGGGACGATGAGGCGGCTTGGAGAAAGGGATTTTTGAGCGTGGCATGCTCGATCGCAGCCACTTTGCGGTGCCTGGTTTGAAGGAACTGCTCGATTTCGGCGACTGACTGCTCTTCCGAGTTGTCCTCTATATCGGCGACAATCTCGTTACCGACCTGATCCGAATCACCTCCGCCGCAGGAAATTGTCGCGATCACCAGGAAGAGAGGCAAAACGAATTGGGAAAGCCGTTGCATCATATCCCTCTCAGCGTGGCATGATGAGTGAGCCCCGGAGCAGCGTGCGAATGTCGCTGTCACCATCGGAGCGCCTCATCTCGATACCGTGAATGAGGTAAACGGGGTAAGCCTCTTCGAGCCAGGCGATATAGGAAACCGTCTCCGGATAATCGAGCAGAAATTCCATCTCGAAGTCGAGCTTGGAAACATCGTTCGTGTTCTCCGCCGGCTCGGTCGTCAGTGTTCGGAGCGCAAGGCCTGTCGGGCTTCGTCTGTCCAGTTCCTCGAAAGCAAGATTGAAGTACTCGGCAAAAGAAGCGTCTTCTTCAAAATAGGATTTGAGAATCTCCGCTTCTTCTCCTTCCAGGAATCGTTTACGACTCTCCGAAATCTCCGCCATGGATCGCTTGTATTCCATCTGAAGTTCCTGAATGTCCTCGTGCAGGCGCACCAGATTCTTCCCTGGTCCCTTCCAGACGAATGACAGACATATGGCTGCCACCATGACCGTGACGAGGGCGGTCATGAGCGGCATGCCCAGTCCTCCTCGGGACGCAAGGGTCTGGCCCAGACGATCAATCATCACCAGACTCCCTTTCTCTCCACGTGGTTCGATCAACAGCGGGCCGGCACCGAACGAGGAACAGGAGAGTGCCGTCACTCTTGTCTTCATCGTACTCAGCCGATTCCAGAATGACCTGGCGGAACGGGGGGCTCTTCTCCAACGAACGGATCAGTTCACGAATCGGATGCATGGACACACTCGTGCCCTGCAACGTCATCCAGGGAACGGATGCCTCTTCTTCCTCCCACTCATCATCCCAGACGTCCGCGAGCGGGTCAGGAATGGCCAGCGGATCGACCGCTTCGAGATCCATTTCCGATAGTCCGGGCACTTCTCCGCTGACGAGGGAGAGTGATAGCCGATCCGGTACGCCTGTCCCTACCGATCGAAAAACCTCGGACCAAAGAAACTGCATCGACCGGAAGTGATTCAGGGTGAGTGCGGAGCGTTCCCATTCTGTAAGTCGGGCTTCAAGTTCAGGAAGCTCGTAAGATTCTGTAAGTCGGGCTACTCGATCCGACAACTGGTCCCGATTCCTGGTACCAATGTAAGATCCCAGCTGGATGAGCAGGAGCACGAGTAACGCTCCCAGCAGACCCCGAAGGGCGCCGTTGACCAGCCAGTTCCTCTGACGGTTCAATTCGCGCATGAGTCTCGTTCGCGGGGCCCTGTCAGGAATCAGACCGACTGATTCGCCCGATCCGAGACGCATGGCCGAACCGACACACGCTGCAAATGGCTCTCCCCATGACACAAGGGCCTCCTGCCCGGTCAGGAGAGTTCCTGTTTTCCATCCAAGGGAATGAGAGAGTGCTTCTGTTAGCTCGGGATCCGGCCCGGTCAGATAGACCGCTTCCGGAACGATCGAATATCGAGACTCGACATAGTGCGCCGTTCGTTGCAGTTCGGTCACCAATTTTGAAGTGGAAACGGCGGGTTCAGGTTTCGTCAACACCGCAGTCGCCACTGTCTCATCCACCGGAGTCAATGAGATTGCGAGCTCATCCTTAGATAGATCGAACGGGTCGGGCGCGAGATCGACTTCACGATGGATCACGAGTCGATTTCCTTCGTACACCGTCAGGTTTCCTGACTCGCGGCCGAGTTCCACTATCACGGCTGTATCTACATGGTCTTCTTCCAGACGGGAGGGCAGGAAGGATTGCCAGGCCAATGGAGCGGGAATCAGGCCGTACTTCTTGATGCCGGCCCGAGTGACCGCTTCCAGCAGTCGATCTACTTCGTCGCCATCCGTTTCCAGAAGCAGGGAGTCTATCGCCTCATGACGCTCCCCCGTTGGTGCGCCCGGCTGATGCCAGGCGGAGAAATGGGGGTTCTCGAGATCGGTCCTCCTGTTGTTCTCCCCGTACCACCGTGTGGCCCTCAGAAAGTCACTCGGATCCATGAAAGGAAATGTTCTTCGCTCGAACGCGAACTGGACGCGGTCGAGCAGGAACGCCACAGCCAGATTGCGGAGTTTCGCCTCCGGCACGAGTTCAGACAGAAACGATTCGAGCGGTATGTCCGCCCCCCTTGCCCATTCCCGTGCCAGTCGGCGTAGCGGCTTCTCCGCTCTCCTGCCACCCCGCAAGAGAACACCGTCCATACGGGATTCCCCCACGTGGATTCCGACCAGGAATTTTGCTCGCTTCCGCATCAGTAGTCCTCCGGCGGAACTGTCCGGCCGCTCCCCCGATCCGATTTTTTCTAGTAACCGGCATACTCTATGGGATAGGCCTTGCCCAGATTGGCGCAGACATTTCCTGACTTCGCTTCGTAGTACCAGCCCCCACTACCGGTTCCCTTGGCGACCGTGGCTGCCATCTTGGACTGGATCCGCTCGTTGATTTTGTCAACGTAGATGGCGGTCGACTTGGTAACCGATTCCTCGGGGAATTTACGGAGATAGGGTCCGTATTTGAATTTCGTCGTCTTCTTCGTTGACGGCTTGCCGGTGACATCCGTGAACTCAGTCATTTGACGGTGGAAATTACTCGGCTTCCCCGCCTTGTTCCAGTCTTTTACGGGATCGCACGGATACCAGCCATGGTCGGCTCTGTACAGATCGATCGCCTCACGAAAAACGGCGACGTTCGACTTCATGGTCTCCTCTTTCGCCCCCGTATCACTTCCGGCAAAATTGATCACCACAACTGTAGCGAGAATCCCCATTATGCCGAGAACGATGAGAATTTCCGCGAGGGAGAAACCTCTCCTGTTTCGGATGAATCGCATTACCAATCTCCTTTCGGACTGAACTGTCCTTATCAGCGGCGCAGTCCGCTCACCGCATTGAGCATCGGTAGAAGCAGGGCGAGGGCGACGTATGCCACGATCACGCCGAGTACGACGATGAGCGCCGGTTCGAGCACGAGCATGAGCCGCCGGGCGGCCGCCTCCACTTCCTTGTCGTACATCTTTCCGATCTTTCCGAGCATGAGCTCCAACGAGCCGCTCGCCTCTCCCACGGCGATCATTTGAACAACCATGGGGGGAAAGAGGGGCTCCCTTCTTATCGGAGCTGTCAGGTCTTCCCCGCTCTCGATCGCGGCGACCGTCTTCATCAAGATCTGTTCGAGTGCCAGATTGCCGAGGACGGGCGCTGTCAACCGGAGGGATGTGAGAAGGGGGAGTCCGCTTTCGAGCAGCGTTCCCAATGTATGGGCGAACCGGGCGATGGCCGCCTTCTTCAACAGGTCGCCTACCACGGGAATGTGTAGGAGCGAGCGATCCCATTTCAGACGGAACCCGGGACGGCGAAGGAGACCCGGCATGCCGAGTCCCCCCAGTACCAGAACGCCGAGACCGAACAGTCCGTACTGACGGAACGCGGCCGAAATCGCCATGAGTACTCTTGTCGGACCGGGAAGCTCCCTATCACCCTGCTGGAGCACTTCGACAAATTTGGGAACGACGAAAGTGAGGAGAAGCCCGACAATCACCACGGCGATGCAAATAACGATCACGGGATAGGTACTCGCCTCCACCACCTTCCTCTTCAGCACCTGCTCCCTCTCCGTATGCTCGACCAGGCGATCGAGAACGTCGGACAGGTGGCCCGATTCCTCGCCGGCCCGGATCATGGAGCGATGGATTGGCGGGAAAAGTTCGCCGTGGGTCTCCAGTGATTCGGTGAATGTCTTTCCCTGCTGCACCTGCGTGGAAATGTCCCTGAGAACACGACGAAGTCCGTCATGTCGGATCTGGTCGGCAATCGTTCGCAAGCAGAGCGTGAGCGAAAGTCCGGCGTTTAAAAGGCTGGAGAGATGGCCGAGCGCCTGGAGCCGGAGCTCGCTCGGAATTCGACGGGGGAGAATTCGTGAGAGAATAGATGTCTTCTCTTTATCTTCCCTCACTTCGATGGGCATGAGATTGCGCGCCTGAAGCCGTTCCGATGCCGCCCGCATTGTGGTGGCATCTTCGAGGCCGGAAACAACCTGGCCGTTCGATGTAAGTGCTCGGTAGACGAACATGCCCACTACGCCGCCCCTCCCTCGGGTGCGGCCGGGAGGGGCTCACCAGCTTCAGACCTTGCTTCTTCGGCCTCCTCGGCGACCCGGGTTACGCGGATCACCTCTTCGAGCGTAGTGATCCCCTGGCGCGCCTTGTCCATCCCGTCATCCCAGAGGCGGCAGAAAGCACCCTCCTTCCTGGCGGCTGATACGATCTCGGATTCTGATTTTTCAGCGACAATCGCTCGATTCACGGCGTGGGAGAAGACCAGTACCTCATACACTCCCGTCCGGCCCCGGTATCCGGTGTTGGAGCAGGCCCGGCAGCCATTCCCTTTGTAGAACTCCATTGACCGGGCATCGCTCGGTGACAGACCGGCGAGGTGGAGGAGCTCCCCTTCCGGTTCGGTCCGGGCTCGGCACTTGCTGCAGATCATCCGGATGAGACGCTGCGCCAGAATGCCTCGAATGGTAGTCGCTACCAGAAACGGGGGAATCCCCATATCGACGAGACGTGTTACCGCGCTTACCGAATCATTCGTATGCAAAGTACTGAGGACGAGATGACCGGTAAGGGCCGCACGAATGCCGATTTCAGCAGTCGTCCTGTCGCGTATTTCGCCGACCATTACAATGTCGGGATCCTGTCGAAGGATGCTGCGCAGTACGCTCGAGAAAACGAGGCCGGCCTTGTCGTTCACCTGCACCTGATTGATCACCGGGAAGTTGTACTCCACCGGATCCTCCACGGTGATGATATTGCGATCGATGGAATTGAGCTTCTGCAGTGTGGAATAGAGGGTTGATGTCTTCCCGCTTCCCGTGGGGCCGGTCACAAGGATCATTCCGTCCGGATGATTGATCAGTTTCAGCCAGGCCTGCTTGACGCCGTCCGGGAACCCGAGGTGATCGAGGTCGAGTCGCAAGGCCTCCTGGTCAAGAATCCGGAGCACTACTTTCTCACCTTGCACAGTGGGGAGCGAACTCACTCGGAAATCAATCTCCTTGCCGCCGGTTCGAACGAGCATGCGGCCGTCCTGGGGAAGGCGCTTCTCGGTAATATCCATGTTGGACATCGTTTTCAGGCGGGAAGTGAACGCCGGATGGATTCCCATCGCGGCTGAGTGTGCTTCCCGAAGCACACCGTCCACCCGATAGCGGATTCGGAAGAGGTGATCATCCGGCTCCACGTGTATGTCACTCGCCCCATCACGAACGGCCTGCAGAAGGATCATGTTCACGAGATCGACGATGTCATGGCCGCTCTCTACGTCATCGATTCGATGCCGGACCGATTCGTCTTCCTCGATCTCCTTTTTCGTATCTTTCATACGCTCGAGGACCACTCGAATCGTGGAATCCACTCGGTAATAGCGATCGAAAGCATCTTGCAGAAACTCTTCTCCACAGAGCGCCGGGAGAATGGCGTAGCCGGTGATTCGCCGGAGTTCGTCCAACGCGAGAACATCGGTAGGATCGGTCATGGCGACCGAAAGGGAAGCCTCAACGAGGAAAAGGGGCAAGGCACGAAGCCTGCGTGCGGTGCTTTCCGGGACCTGTTCGATCACGATCTGATCGACGGTCGCCGTATCCGGACGAACGTAGGGGAGATCGAGTCGCGTTGCCCGCTCCCGCAACTCATCTTCGGTCAGACGGGGGGGGAGCGGCCGATCTTCTGCGCTATCTATAATTTTTTCATCTTCCATGTTTGTATCCGCGCAATTGCGTCACAAATCGACAAACGGCAGAGGGATTACCCTGCGATCCCTCAATCTCCGTTTCGGATGGAAGATCGGTGATCTTTAGATCTGTTCTTAGCGAGTTTGGTACGGATGCTCAGGAATGATGACGATTGGGCGGCGGGATCGCCCCTGAAGGGAAAGGGAAGGACTGGAAGGACCTGGAGGGCCGGTCATTTAACCGGTAGGCTACGCAAACCACCGGCAGGCTTCTCGGGCGTGGTACGTGATGATCAGATCCGCTCCCGCCCTTCGTATGGATAGAAGAATTTCCAGGGCAAGCGCTTCCCCGTCGACCCAACCCCTTTCGGCCGCTGCGTGGACCATCGAGTATTCACCACTGACGTTGTATGCCACTACCGGTAAATCGAAACTGTTGCGGACTTCACGGATCACATCGAGGTAAGAAAGCGCGGGTTTGACCATGATCAGATCGGCTCCTTCTACTATGTCAAGTTCGACCTCCCGAAGGGCCTGTCTCCTGTTGGCCGGGTCCATCTGATAGCTCTTGCGGTCTCCGAACTGAGGAGCTGAATCGGCCGCATTACGAAACGGACCGTAGAAAGCTGACGAGAACTTGGCTGCGTACGAGAGAATCGGCGTGTCAGCGAACCCCTTGCCGTCGAGGGCATGCCTGATCGCAGCAACGCGCCCATCCATCATGTCAGAAGGGGCGACCATGTCGGCACCCGCAAGGGCGTGGGAGACCGCTTCTCGAGCGAGGAGAGGAAGAGTGGTGTCATTATCAATTTTCTCACCATCGAGAAGACCGCAATGTCCATGATCGGTGTACTCGCAGAGACAGACATCGGTAATGACAAGCAGAGTTGGAATCTCGTTCTTCAATGCTGTTACCGCTCTCTGGATGATGCCGTCTTCCGCGTATGCTTCGGTTCCGGCCGCGTCTTTCTGCGCGGGGAGACCGAATAGAATCACGGCGGGAATTCCGTCGGCATGAGCGGCACGGGCCTCTTCGATCATCCGGTCGATCGAATATTGGAAGACACCCGGCATGGAAGCGATCGGCCTTTCCAGTCCCTCCCCATGAATTACGAACAGTGGATAGATAAGGTGATCGGGGGTGAGACGTGTTTCGCGGACCATCCGCCTGATCGTCGGGTTCGCGCGCAGGCGCCGCATGCGGGAGAGTGGAAACTCCATATCAATTGCTCCTGGTTCGGCGCGATTGGCGCCAGAGTGTCATCGAATCGATCATCGCGCTCGTAGTCGGCGCCGCCATGATGAAATCAGGTTCACGGCCCGTTTTCCGGAGCGCTCCCGCAGTCACTTTGCCGATGACGCCGATCGCAATGGCTCGATCGGACAGGCTTTCTCTACCGGCCAGTTCCAGAAAACTATCCAGGCTGCTCGGGCTCGAAAATAGCACGACATCGAACCGGTTGCTCCGGATCTTTCCGAGAATCTCAGCTGAATGCCTCTCTTCCCGGACAGTCTCATAGATTGAAATATCGGTAACCACAGCACCTGCCGCTGCGAGTCGATCCGGCAATTCCGAAAGACCGGCGGCTGATCGAGGGAGCAGCACTTTCGGACCGGGGGAGTTAAACTGTCTGATAATGTCTTCAGCGAGGGAGAGGCCGTCACCCCTCTCGGATACCAATGCACCGGCGACTCCCCTGGTTTCCAGTTCCTCTCCTGTTCCCCTTCCGACGGCCGCTACCCTGGCATTTACCGGAGCGAGAAATTTCGCCATCGTGCTGCCTGGTGGAATCGCCTGGGCAAAAAGGCGCACGGCGTTACGGCTCGTGAATATGATCCAGTCGAATTCATCGAGCCGGGCGAGAGACGGTTTCAGTGAACTCGGAATCGGTCGGATTCGAATCGTGGGAAACAGGAGCACTTCCGCTCCCGATGAACGGAGAGCTTCTTTCCATTCTGGTGCGAGGTCGCGTGGCCTGGTGAGAACAACCCGTATTCCGGCGAGCGGCCCTCCGCCACCGGTCGATGAAGGACGGTCGTTCAAGGGAGATCCTCGAAGCGAATGTCGTTAAGGATCTCGGCTCCTCCGGCGGCGAGGATCTCCTCTCCCAGTCGGCGGCCGAGGCTTTCGCCTTGGTACACGTCAGCGGAGCCCTCCCTGGTGACCACCCGGCTTCCATCGACCGCTGCAATCAGTGCCCGCAGATGAATCGTGTCTCCGTTTCTCACAGCGAAGGCGCCCGCCGGGACTCGGCACCCCCCCTCCAGTACGCGAAGCATAGCCCGCTCGGCGAGGGCTCGGCTCATCGTCTCCTCACAGTTGATGGCCCGGACGAACGTGGCGATCTCCTCATCCCCTTCCCTGGTGGTGATTCCGACAATCCCCTGGCAGACCGCCGGCAACATGATTTCAGCGGGAAGTACCTCGCGCTTTACATGACGACCCAGTCGAAGCAGCGCCGCCTCGGCCATGAGGACGCCGGCAAGACCCGGCCTGTTACGCTGCTCCAGACGGGTGTCGATGTTTCCACGGAGCTCCTCCACGACGAGATCGGGACGGGCGGCCAGGATTTGTGCCCGCCGCCTCAAGCTCCCCGTGGCAATCGATGAGCCCTCGAGAAGAGAAGAAAAACCGACGGATTCGACTCCCTCTGCAGGAACGAATGAATCGAACGGAGATCCTCGCTCAAGGACGGCCGCGAGATAGATCCCCGACTCCAGTACGGATTCGCAGTCTTTCAGGCTGTGAACCCCGAAATCTACTTCTCCCGAAAGTAGAGCGCGATCGATCTCGGCGGTGAAGAGCGCGCTTGTACCGATCTCGGCCAGTGGGCTCGTCTGGTTCTTGTCGCCTGTCGTTTTGAGGATTACCACCTCAACGGAATGATCCGGGTAGATCTTCCGCAGGTCGTTCTGTACGCGATCGGCCTGCCAGAGGGCGAGCGGGCTCCCTCGTGTACCGAGACGGAGAGATCGATTCATTCCCCATCCTCCTCTTCCAGCGCGAACAGATCTTTCACAATACGCTGCTCCTCCGAGCTTGCACTGGAGCCGTTCATCGACTTGAGGCGCAATGTGGGCGTGTGAAGGATCTTGTTAAGCAGGCCATGAGCGAATCGCTGGAGATGTTTTTTCTCCTCGGGGGAGAGCCCCTTTCCGTGACGCTCGAGCTCGGCTCCGCTGATGCGCTCGAGCTTGGACCGGAGGAGCCTGATGGTCAGGGTAGAATCAAGGGCGTCCATCCAGCGGCCGAATCGCCCGACTTCTTCCTCGAGAATGGAGCGACCTCGTTCTGCTTCTTTGATGCGCTGTTTCTGATTCCGATCGACGATGACTTTCAGATCATCGAGATCGTAAAGAATGGCGCCCGAGATTTTTCGCACCGCAGGGTCGATATCCCTCGGAACAGCGAGATCGACCAGGAAGAACGGCATCTTCCTGTCCCGCGCCACCTCCGCAATCGTGGCCGCCTTGAGAATCGGTTCGGGGGATGATGTGGCGCACAACACTACGTCTGACGCGACAAGACATTCGGTGAGGTCCTCGAAGCGTCTCGCCGATCCACCGATCTCCTCAGCCAGACGGGCCGCTTTGGAAAACGTCCGATTGGTGAGCACGATCGAACCGAAACCGGCGTTTTTCAGATGCCGTGCGGCGAGTACGCCCGTTTCGCCTGCGCCGACAACGAGAGCTGAGCGATTTCCCAGCTTATCGAAGATGTTCTTAACGATTTCAACAGCAGCGAACGGGATCGAGACAGCACCGCTCCCGATCGATGTCTCTGTCCGCACCTTCTTTCCCACTTCGATCGCCTGGGAAAACAGACGGTTCAGAATCAGGCGGGTTGCTTTCGACTGGGATGCCACTGCGAACGCGTCTTTCACCTGCCCGAGAATCTGAGGTTCGCCGATCACCATGGAGTCGATCCCGGCGGCGACAGCAAACAGCTGGTGCACCGCTTTCGATCCTTGATGCTTGTAGAGTATGGGGTCGATCGTCGCCAGAGGAATCTGAAACAGATTCGTATACGTTTCACGTATGCGGGAGAGGCCGGACTCCACTGATTCCGCCACTACATAAACTTCGCTCCGATTGCACGTGGACAGCACGGCGCACTCGCTGATCTCTCCGTTTCCGAGCAACGAGGAGATAGCCAGTTTCGTGGTCTCCTCGTCGAACGCGAGCTGTTCTCGGAGATCGACAGGCGTGGATCGATAGTTCTGGCCGGCCATGACCAGGTGACGGCGTTCCCGATTCGATTGATTCTCCGAATGGCCCATATCAAAGGAAGTCGTGGAATGAAGGAAGAAGGAAGTTCAGCGCCACGAATACGGTCAGCACGGCCGCGAACCCGAATAGGGAGAGCAATGCGCCGCTCCGCCCTTGCCATCGCCGCAATGCGCTCAAGCCGAGAAAAGAGGCGTAGATCAGCCAGATCACGACCGAGCCGATCATTTTGGGATCGACGGCCGAATGATCCTCGAGTACGCGGATTGCCCAGACCGTACCTGTGATGACACCGAGTGTGAAAAGAACGAACGCGAGAAGTACCGTCCTGTAATTCATCCGGGAGAGCGTTTCAAGTGCGGGGAGACGTGAGAACATGAAGCCGAGCCTTCGCGATTCGATTTCTCTGAGGAGAAGCAGGAAGAGGACGCCGTAAAAGGCCGCCACGGCAAATCCCACATAGGCGAGTATGGACGTGAACACATGAAACCGGAAGAGGGCGCCTTGAAACTGGGGATCCTGCGTCAGGACGATATGCTGGATATGGAACGAACTGAACAGCTGCAATGCCCAGGCGGGACCGAGGACGAAAACTCCCACCTCGCGCACCCGCACCTGCCGTTCCTGGATCAGGTAGATTACCGCGAGGCAGAACCCTACGGTGCTCATCGCCTCGCTGCGTGACAGTAGCGGAATGTGGCCCAGGTGGATCGTACGACCTGCCAGGTAGGCACCATGGAGCACAACCAAGAACGGGAGAAAACTGGTGACCCGTCTTACCCAGACCTCCCCTTTGCCCAGGAACGCGGAGAGGTAGGCGGCAAAGAGGATGCCGTAGAGTACCGGCAGGGCGGCATTGGTTACCTCGATGAACTGATGCATGAATACTCTCCCCCCGAAGGGCACCGGCTTCCATAATATAGGATAGGGACGGGGCGCGGGACCTCCAAATCAAATATTCAGGTCAGCGATCTTCCTGCCGGAGGGTGAATTCGCGGAAAGGTCGGAGGAGCGCGAATATGTGTCCTGATATGACGCTGAATCGATAGGAACCATTCGTAAGATTCCGGGCCAGGTCAATCCGGATCACAGGCGATGACCGGGACTTGGTCAAACCGAATCGAAGACCGAATCCCGCGCCGGCATCGAGGTCGTTCCAGGAAATCCCGGTGCCATCTTCCCACACCGCTCCACCATCGACGAACAGAGCGCCGCCGATAGCCACGGTATAGAGGACGAGATCCGAGAACAGCCGATCCTCGACATTCAGCAGGAGCCGATTCGGTCCCGCTGAACTCCGCGCCGGGAAGCCGCGAAGTCCGTTGTTCTCTCCCAGAAAGAACTCATCCCCCGGCAGCATTTTCCATCCTCTGTCGAGGGCGATTCTTCCGGCGAGAGTGTTCCAGCCTCCCAGATGAGCGTAGGCCTGAAGCGCGGAGCTCAGCTCCGTTTCGATCCATCTGTCCCGCCGTCGGTGTGAGATGAGCTGGCCGAAGAGCGAATAGTAGCGGCCTGTTCCCCAGCTTCCTCCCCAGGCGGCTTGAGCGCCCAGGCGCCACCGGCTCCTGTTGGTAGCGATTCTTCCCGCCTCCACACCGATGAAACCGCCGAGTTCCACATCTTCTACACGGATGAAGTTGTCGAGGCGGCGCTCTTCTTTGAATCGGAAGCTGCCGAACCGGAGTGAGCTCATAAGGGAAGGGCCTCGCTCCCCCTCGGGAAGTAGGCTGGCGGGCGGGATAAAGTCGGGCATCTCCGCTTGGCCATCCGGGGAGGCGAGATCAGAAAAGGACTGATCACGGTGGGCGGCGGAGACGCGCAGGAGAACCTTCCGCCGATACCGCGGCCCGAACATGCGCCCTACGAAAATCTCGTCATTTCGAATCTCCTGAAAAAACACGGCTTCTTCGATCCCGTCGCGGAAAACGAGATTCTCTTCCGCCTCGAAGACCGATTGCCAGCCGAGACTCCATCTCGTTCCGAGCGAGTAAAAAGGCCTCAGGATCAATCCCTCCCACTCTTTGCCGCGGGAGCGATCCTGAAACGCCCCCTTCATGATCCATCGTGTGTCAAGCAGGTTCGGATCCTCATAAAGATAGCCGAGCTGTGTTTCTGAGAACTCGTGCCGGGCGCGGAACCGGATCTTCTTTCCCCATCCTAGAAAGTTGTCTTCACTGAGAGTTACTTCAAACCCGTTCTCGTCGCGCGTATCCCCCTCGTCGGAGTCCTTGAATCGATCGATTTCCAGCTCGAGATTCGTAGACCACTGATCCTGAGTCTCCACAACCACACGGCGTGAGCCGTCCTTTTCATCCAGGGCGACGGCAGACGCTGCCCCGATAAAGCTGAGGCGGCGGAGAACTCGCTCGGATTCATCCAGAAGGGACTGATCAAAGATATCTCCGTCGCGGATGAGAAGCTGCTCGCGAATCACATTGTCCTTGGTTACAACGTGGAGCTTGTTCAGAATGCGGAATGGGAAACGATCCAATCCGGGAACTGACGGATTGAAGACGTCCTTCCTGAGGATCAGGATCTCTCCGAACCGGACCGGAGAGGGGTTGCTGGTGAGGCTGTCCGATTCGACGGCGCAGGTGGACCGCGGGAAGATGGCGATGAAAAGGAGCAGGAGGAGAAGCGCCCCCGAACCGGCAGGCCGACCGCTTTCGATGCCCCGGAGCCGCCTGGCACGGCAGCCGGTCCCCCACGCGGCCATTTCCTCACCTCCCGACATGATCATCCTCGCTCTTTTCCGGCTGGTGCTCCGCACCTCGTGGGTCGCTCGGGTCCAGAAGTCTACCAGCTTCCCCCCAATTAGTTTAAGCACTCTGCCTCCTGATCTCCGTCTTTGGGGTGAAGTTGGTACTTCTCGCTCATCTGGAGGCAAATGAAATGCTGAGAATGAAGATCAGATCAGCCATCACCATGGCAGTTCTTTTCGGTCCCCTGCTGCTCATGACAAGTGTCGATGCAACAGCAGGTGATAACAAACGGATCTCGAAGCAGATTTCCATTATGGAGAAAATCCTGGACGAGGCGCTGGTGGAAAGCCGTTTCGCTCTCGTTCGCTCTACCCATCCTACCCACGGCGTTTATATCGAAGACTACGGCCCCGTGTTTACACTGGAAGTCGGCCTCGTCGATTCCGAGGGATGGTTCGGCGGATCGATCTGGTCGAATCTAGGCAAGGATTTCTCGATCATCACAGAGGAAGATGAGGATGGCGAGAAGGTCATTACCATTCGCTCAGGGAGCAAGAAGGGTAAAAAAGCCGACAATGAAGATGTGATGGGTGATGAGGAAAAGTATGGAAAAGTAAAAGATGAGATCATCGAGGTGATGCGTGACTATGGTGACACAATAGCCAAAGCAAAGCCTAACGAGTGGTTCACGGTATTCGCCTCTCCTCTTCACACTTCCTGGGGGGACGACGGCTACCACAGGCTAGTGCTTCGCGTTCAGATGAAGGAGATCAGCGCCTTCACCTCGGGCAAGCTGAGTGAGGACAAATTCGCCCAAAAGGTGCAGATTACCGAATATTGATCGTTTCTTCCCATGATTGAAGACAGAGCCCCGCCACCCCGCGGGGTTTTGTCAGATGGGGGTATTGATCAGGGGCGGCTCATATCCCTGCCCGGGAGGCCGATAACCGGTACAGGGAGGAAGTCTGCCATGCTAAGGGGGATTCTGAAACTCGCTCTGCTTGTTGGGTTGATCCACATAGGGCTCACCATGGCCACTCCGCATATTGCAAACAGGCTTCTCTCGATGAAGGTGAAAGAGATCGCGCGAGAGAACCACCTGAGGTCAGAGCAGTACGTGCAGAATGAGATACTCGGCTATGCGTCGGACAAGAGAATCCCGCTCGAACTGCGCGATCTCCGTGTGTGGAGGCAGAACGGGAACCTGCGAATCTGGATTGACTACGACCGTAAGGTCTCCATCCCCTATCGACCCTACTACGTTGACCTCATGGTCGTCTACCCGGCCGGCACTCAGCCTCCGGGCGTGGGCGCGGGACGAGGAAGGCGCCGATAACCCCCCTCCCGACTTGATACCGCAATCCGGTCCGGCAGCTTTCTACCGCGCGATGTGAACGGTCGCCTGGGGGAGCCTGTCCCCGTTAGACTGGAGAGCGTAGACCCTGGTCGCGTCGAACGTCGTCGGTGATACGGGGAGCAGGTCGAGTATCCCGTCCATGTCCTGGGTTTCGTTCCTGTTCCGCGTGTTGATCCTGTCCCTGTAAAGCTCGATGAACGGGTCGTCAGGAGCATGGTCGTCTGCCGGCTCGATCGTCACCACAGCCTCGGTGCTGCCATCTACCAGATTGCGTGCCCCATCCCCTGCTATGAAATCCTGGCCGGGAAACGCGGGCAGATACTCGATGCTGTCAGCCGCCCACGGGCCGGAACTGTCCGAATCAGCGCCGAGCGAATTCGCAAATGTTCCAAGGGAAATCCATCCGTCGATACCGCCTACATCGATCCAGCCCTGATAAACCCATCCGCTCGGGGCGGGAGGTAGATTAAGCGTCGAGAGGGAATCTCCGAACTCGTCAACTACATAGAACCAGATTCCGCTCTCGAAATCCGATGTGTCGATCGTGGTAGCCCCTTCCAGAATGTAGGAGATCCAGGGTGGACCGATCGAGTCGCCGAACGCATCTTTGTGCTTGTGGGAGAGAGCTACAGATCCGACCTGAAGATCACCTGCAAGAATAAAACTTCCGCTCGGCCTCGGATCGTCATCACCTTCCCGTTCGACTGAGACACGAACACCGGAAGCACCTTCCATGGAACAGCGGGCGGGAAGGCCGAGAATGTCCTTGCCCGTAGCGGGGTCGATCATTCGCATACCTGTCCAGTAGAAGGCCCCGAGTGTCAGCAGTGAGTCATCATCGTATGCGACCCACGCCTCGTAGAAAGCACCCGACCCCTCGACCAGCGGCGGGAGATTGGAGAAATCGAATTCGACCGTACCTGTGGCGACGTTTCTCCCCAGAATGGTAAATGAAAAAGGATCGGGGGAGTTATCAGGATCGGGCTCGACCGTAATGCTCACTCCAAAAAGGCCGTTATCGAGATCGAGTGGAGGAATCCCTCCCGCTTCCACAGCAAAGTCCTGCCCCGGGAAATTATAACCTGCCTGCTCGTCTCCGCTTGTAGAGCCGGCGCCGTCGCTATCCATTCCGGTGGCTCCGGCGAAGCGCCCGGTAGAGTAGACCATATCTGACGTCCGGTCGATCACCCAGCTTTCATACCGCCAGCCGGAAGAGAGTGTCGGGAGTGCCAGGCTCGGCGCTCCTGCTCCATCGGTGAACCAGATGCCCCGCTCGCAATCATGGGGATCGGTGGTCGTCGGAGCATCCAGCAACATGCTCCCGGCTGCACCGGTCAGATCGACGCCGAGGGCGCCGCCGTTTTCCACAGTGAGGATTGCAGAGAGATCACTCAGCGTTCCGGCTACGAGAGCGGGACCTGCCGGAGCAGAAAGAGTGGTGTCGTCCTCGAGAGTAATGGTAAAACCGCTCGATCCCGCGAGGGCACGGGACTGGTCGGTCGCTGAAGCGGGCTCGCCGTCAAGACCGATCGGTGCGTCATCGACGACGGAGAATCGTAGCAGCAGCTCCGCCCCCCCACTCCCGTTGGCCCAAAGTGCGTAATGAGATGGGGAAGCCTCGCCGAAGTTGGCGAGTGTGAGCACGATCTGGTCCGAACCATCCGGGGCGGTCGGCGGCGGATCGTTGTTGTCATCACCGCATCCGAAGACTCCGATCGCGCAAACGATCAGCAGACTTCCGAATCCCTTGAATCTTCTCATTCCATGAACCCCCATCGGATCATTCCAAAGTCGCCGCCCGAATCGGGCAGGCCGACGAACGTTTCTAAATGTTAGTTAACTGACTGGGAAACCATACCCCCATCGAAATCCGACGTCAATTCTCGCGGGTCGGGCTGCCCCCCCCGTCCGAGCCGGGCGATCCTCTTCCCCAGGAGGTCGGGGAGTCGGTTGAGCGTAGTCAGCGCTCCAGGCGGGGATCGAGAGCATCCCGGAGCCCGTCGCCGACAAGATTGAAGCAGATGACCGTGAAGAGTATGGCGAGGCCCGGGAATGTGGCGATCCACCAGGCGTGAGTGAGCGCTTCCCGTCCATCATTGATCACGCTTCCCCAACTCGCGGCAGGTGGCTGAACGCCGAGCCCCAGAAAAGAGAGCGACGCTTCCAGCAGAATCGTGTTTCCGATATTCAGCGTGGCAGCGACGATCACTGGGGCGAGGATGTTGGGCAGAATATGACGGAAGAGAATACGGGGGGTGCTGAACCCGAGCGCACGCGCTGCTAGAACGAATTCCCGCTCCCGGAGAGAGAGCACTTCCCCGCGTACGATCCGGGCCGTTCCCATCCATCCGGTAACCCCGAGCATGACCACGAGAAGATAAATGGACGGACGAAAGAGAGCAATCACGGCAAGCAGCAGGATCAGTCTTGGGAAAGAGAGCAGAACATCGACGGTCCGCATGAGAATCGTATCGACCCAGCCGCGAAAGTAACCGGCCAGCATCCCGATAATCGTGCCGAGCGAAATCGACAGTGCAACCGCCACGAAGCCGATGGAGAGAGAGATTCGGGAGCCGTGCAGTACCCGGCTCAGAATATCCCGCCCGAACTTGTCGGTACCGAGAAGATGATCCTCTCCTGGTGCCGTGTAGCCGGCCTGCAGGTTCTGCTCCTGGGGTGGATAAGGGGAGAGAACCGGAGCGAGAAACGCGGCAAAATATAGAATGAGCATGCCGACCGCTCCCGCCACACCGAGATGGCTCGCCCGGAAGCGCCTGGCAAAAGAAGGCCTCTTCATCGTTCCTCCTCGCCGGCGTGACGGATTCGGGGATCGACGAACCCGTAAGCGATATCCGCGAGAAGATTCCCGGCGACTACCATAGACGCCGCGAGAAATGTGCTCGCCATGATGAGCGGGTAATCCCTCTGGAAGATTCCCGTCACGATGACCCGTCCCATGCCGGGCCAGCCGAAGATCGTCTCGATCAGTACGGCGCCGCTTATGAGAAACGGGATGTGAAGTCCGAGCAACGTGATCACAGGCAGAAGGGCGTTCCGAAGGGCGTGACGGAACAGGACAGTTCGCTCAGGTAATCCCTTCGCACGGGCGGTCCGGACATAGTCCGAACGAATGACTTCCAGCATGCTCGCGCGGGTGTAGCGGGCGACTGTGGCGTACGAACCGAGGCCGAGCGCGATCGCCGGGAGAGCGATATGGTGCAGCCTGTCAGCCAAACGGCCGAGAGGCGTAAGTCCTTCATAGATAAATTCCATCGATCTCATGTGAGACGACGGAAACCAGCCGAGCTGATACGAAAATAGAAGTAACAGCATGAGTGCAAACCAGAAGCCCGGCATGGAATAGAAGAAGAACGTAACCAGCGTGATGATCTTGTCGAGAGTGGAGTGATGCTTTACCGCGGAGAGCATGCCGGTCGCCACGCCGAGGACGAAAATCAGAACCAGGGCGACCGAAGAGAGAAGTAATGTGTTGGGCACAGCCTCCCGGAGAACGTCGGCGACCGGGCGATGATGCCCGTAGGACCACCCGAACTCTCCCCGGAAGAAACGGAAAATCCAGATTCCGTACTGCTCAGGGAGCGGCCGGTCGAGGCCGAAATTGTGGCGCATGAGTTCGGCGATCTCGGGATCGGAATCCTCGCTGAAGTAGAGCGACGTCGGGTCGCCCGGTGCGAGATGAACGACGAAAAAGATTAGCGTGGAAATCCCGAAGAGAAGAGGAATCGCGCCGAGAAGGCGCCGGATCAGGTAAGCGATCAATCAGCACTCCCTTTGCAATGACCGATCAGTACTTCCTCTTTCCCGGCGGCACGTACCACTGATGAAGATTGTAGTGCCAGGCGTACGTGATGATGTTTACATTCTCGAACCGTTTGTCGATGGCGTACAGATCGTCGAGGTAAAAGAGAAACGTGTAGGGCACGTCGCCTGCGATGACTCGCTGCGTCTCTGCCCACAGCCTTTTCGCCTTTCCCCGGTCCAGTTCAAGCACGGCTTGATCGATCAGCCGGTCGACATCGTCATTACGATAGCTCACCATATTATAGGAGGACTCGATCGACCGGGAATGCCAGATGCTCGTCAGATCGACTTTGACACCCTGGCTCCAGCCGTAGCAACTCGCCTCGAACTGGCGTCCTCTCACCTGTTCGGCGAACACGGTCCACTCGACAGTCTCCGGATGGAGTTTGACGCCGACCTTGGCCAGCATCTCCTGCACGATTACCACTACATCTTTCCGAAGATCGTTGTTCTCGTTAGTCTTCATGGTGAACTCGAATTTTTCACCGTCTTTGTCGAGCCACCCGTCTCCGTCACTATCCACCCATCCTGTTTCGGCGAAGAGCCGCTTTGCCTCATCCTGATTGTAGGGAATCGTCGGGACGTCGGAAGTGTAGGCCCACAAGAACGGAAGGATCGGTCCATGAATCACCCCTCCCTTTCCGTAGAGCAGCGTGCTGACAATCGTCTCCCGATCGATCGCCATCGTGAGCGCCCGCCTGACTTTTCGATCGGCAAACAATGGAAAATCATTCTGCCAGCCCAGGTAATAATAGACCCGGCTCGGAACCTCGATTACTTCCAGCGCATCGTTTTCTTCCAGCTCCTGAAGAGCGTGCGGGGGAAGCTTGGGATAAAAATCAATCTCACCGGTTCGAAGCTGAGTCAGTAGATTCACGCGGTCTGGCACGATCTTGAAGACCACGCGATCAAGATGGGGCCGTCCTTCAAAGTATTCTTCGTAGGCAGTGAGCACGATCGATTGCTGTGCAGTCCAGCTATCGAATTGAAACGGTCCCGTACCGATCGGCGAGCGGTGAAACGGGGAATCCCGAATCTCCTCAGGAGTCAGCCCCTCCAGAATATGCCGGGGAAGCGGCTTCGCCACATTGGCGTCGGTAAACTGATACGGATAGACCGCATCAAAATCGAAACGAACTCTGAATGAATCAAGAGCGACAACATTCGTGATGTGATCCTGCCAGCGAACCACCGAAGAGGCGATCGACGGTTCCTTGTAGAGAGGCGCGGCAAACTCGACGTCATACGCGGAAAAGCGGACACCGTCATGCCATGTCACATCGTTTCGAAGCAGAAATGTGAGTGACTTATGATCCTTGGAAAATTTCCATGACTCGGCCAGCCAGGGAGAATAGGTCGCCATGTCAGGATTCGTTCTCGCCAGGGAAGCAAAAATCTGGGCGTGCACCTGGCTGCCGGAAGCGGTGCGGGAAACGAGCGGCGTGAGCGCATCCGCATCGATATCGACGCCGACAATCAGTGTGCCGCCGTCCGGCCCTTCATTCCCGTTGTTCGCAGTCTTCTCTCCCCCTCCGCAGGAAGAACTTAAGAGAAGCGCGACAAAGACGAATATCGTACTGAAAGCGCGAATGGATCCTTCCTTTCGTCAAGCCGGGGATTCAGGTTACCGGTAAAATGCTAGACGAACCGGGAAAGCCCCAGCATAGTCAGGTCTCCCGGAGACCGCAAGGGGACTTCTCTTCATTCCGGGAATCGACCGCCCCGGCAGGTAAGCGTCATGACTGAAAACGGTTCGCCAAAAATTCGGGACGGGTTGAGTGTAGACGTGGAAGAGTACTTCCATGCCACGATATTTGACGGCAGAATCAGCGAACACGAATGGGAAGAACGCCAGGGGAGAAGCGCTCCTGCCGTCGAGCGCCTGCTCGAACGGTTCGACCAGTGGGGAGTGTGCGCGACCTTCTTCGTTCTAGGATGGTTCGCCGAAAGAAACCGCCCTCTCATACGTCGAATCCACGAAGCGGGCCACGAAGTGGGATGTCACGGCGGCCGTCATGAACTGATTCATAATCTATCGGAGGAGCAGTTTCGAGAAGACGTCGGTGCCGCGAAGTCTCTCCTCGAGGATATGATCGGGGCCCGGGTGACCGGGTATCGGGCACCGACATTCTCCATCACCAGAAAGACACTGTGGGCGATCCCGATTCTCGAGGAACTCGGGTTTGAGTACGACTCAAGTATATTTCCGATCCATCATGATCGATACGGCATTCCCGGATTTCCGGCCGACCCGGTTCGGCTCCAAACGGGCGGGGCTGAGATTATTGAAGTCCCGATGACGACCTTCCCATTGGGGCCGGTCGCTTTTCCGGTTTCTGGAGGGGGATATCTCAGGCTTCTCCCCTTCCCATTGATCCGTCAGGGCTTTCGGTCGGTACGGAAACGGGGGGGCTTCATCAACCTCTACACCCATCCCTGGGAAATTGATTCGGACCAGCCGAGAATTCCGATGCCACTCCTCTCCCGCATCCGGCATTACAGCGGAATCGGCCGAGTGGAGGAGAGGCTGGGTAGACTGATCGGCGAGGGAGCCTTCGGACCGATCCGGGAGGCGATTCGATCGCGAGAACTTCCCCTGTACGAGATGGAATCATTCGATCAAGATTGAAACCCGTATGTCGAACCTCTGTAGATGAAGGGACTTGGAGTCTTGACACCTCATTGGGGCGTCCTTATACTGCGGCAGGCTTAACTGCGATTCGCGAGAGGAAGGAATCTGACTCAGATGAGTAGACGAACCACTCCATGGATCTCCCTGATCCTTCTGCTTTCTCTCGTTCCCGTATCAACTGTTTCTGCTGATGATCTGACTGTCTGGACCCATCCCCTCGGCGCATTTGTCGAACTTACGGGGAATACGGCGGTCAGGGGGGTAAGCCCGTTCCCATTGGATAACCGGATGGACGGTGAATACTACGTGCGGGCCCGGCTGGACGGGTACCAGGAATCGCGCGGGATCATTCGTCTCCGTACCAGGAACGATCGTCTTCTCTTGATGCCCGAAGTGAGGAGCCTCAGGCTCGGCCGATTCTTCCGGTCCGCCACGCTCCCGGGGAGCGGACAGTTCTTCGAGGGACGGCGCACAGCTGGTTCTATCTGGGGCGGCATGTGGGCGGTATCGGGAATCACAACCTGGAGGCTGGATGGTGACTACGATGACGCCCGGTCTCTTTACGATCTGTCCAATGTCGTTCTGCAGCAGTCATTGTCGTCGGGCGACGTGGATCCCCTCGTACTCGACGCCACACTGGAACTCGAAGTTCTCCGGGATGCCGCCAAGAGAAACCGTGACTTTGCTCTCATGACCATGGGGGCGTTCTGGGCTGGGAATCTCATTGACGCCCTCTTCTTCCATCAATCACTCGATCTCCAAGAGGGATCGGGCAATCTATTACAGATTTCACTTCGCGAGAAGAACCGTTTCCGTCGCGCCATTCGATCCGCGCTCTTTCCGGGGCTCGGCCAGGACTATGCCGGCTACTCGCTTCGTGGTCTGGTGTACGCGGCCTCTGCGGTGTTCGTAGGATATCAGGCCCTCGAAGCCCATCTCAATCTGGAAGAAGAGAGAGATCGGCTGGACGCGCTGGATAGAGAGCTGGCGGTGCTTGCACCGAATTCGGAAGAAGAGGCGGCGTTCTTCAATCAGGTCGAGGCTCGAAGAGGCGTTGCGATCGGCGATCGAGATGACGTGGAAGACCGACGTAACGCCTGGGCGATTGCCGCCGCAGGTGTATGGGCGGCTTCGGTGATCGACGCGATCTTCACCGGCCCGAGGGATTCCGCCCGTCCTGAATCGACCACGGAACTCGGCATGGTTCATACGCCGGCTACACATGCTCCCGGCGTCGCTATTTCTTACCGGTTTTAGGAGGATTGGGGAATGAGGCTGAATCGAATTCCTTTCACGATGGGAGTGGTCCTCCTGATCGGACTATCCGGTTGTGGTGGCGACGATGCTCCGACCACGATTCCCGACCCCCTTCGCGCCCCCCCCGTCCCGACTGATCTCGGTGCCGTCCTCGGTGAGGATGGCGTCTCTCTTACCTGGGAGATCGCAAGCCTGGGTGGTGTGGCCGGTTTCGGAGTCTATCGCGCCGACAATGCGAGTATCGATACGGTTCTGGTCGACACATCCGCGACCACGGCCTATCAGGACGACGGGCTCGTACCGGGCCGTACCTACAGCTATCAAGTGACCTCGATCGGCGATAACAGGATCGAGTCGAATCTCTCCGCCGCCATTCTGGTGACGCCGGGCACGTTCGGTCTTGTAATCAATGACCGCGCGGAGTTTACGGCGACTCGAACAGTCAATCTGGTATTCACCACTCCCGGCGACGCAGCCTCGATCATGGTCGCCAATGATTCCGATTTCACGGGGAGCTTTTTTGAAGCCTTCACGTCATCGAGGGGATGGCTCCTCGAAGAGGGGGACGGAACAAAAACGGTCTACGTCCAGTTCCGAACGGCTTCGGGTACGCTGACCGATGTCTTTACCGATGAAATCATGCTGGATACCGAGGCGAAGATCCTCTCGTTCACGGAATCTTCGGGTGGGGCGATTCTGGAGCCGGGTGACACATTGAGTCTGGTGATGAAAACCGGTGAACCTGGTGGCACGGCATCGTTCACGCTTCCCGGCGTGCTAGTGAGTGAGCCTCTCCTCTACGACGAAGCCTCGGCGACCTATCGTACTGATTTCGTGATCCGGCCCGGAGTCGAAGTAGACACGACCGTACTCATCGGCGAGTTTGTCGATCGTGCGGGAAATATCGCGAGTGACGTGACTACCGAAACGGGCGTTACGATAGCAGAGACCGGTGGCGATCCGGAGGCAGTTCTGCTTTCCGCGCCTACCGAGATCGGTCCCGACTGGATCGCCCTCTCTTGGAGCGTAAACGGCGACCTCGATTTCGCGCGTTATCGCGTCTTTCGGGGGACAGTTCCGAGCGTGGAAGCGGAGGACCGCGTGATCGGCGTGATCACCGATCGCCATGTGACGACCCTGGTCGACTCGAGCGGTCTGCTCGATGCGACTACTTACTACTACAGGGTCTTCGTCGAAGACAGGGACGGCAGGATCGCCCGCTCAAACGAAGTGGCCGGCACGACTGAGAACGTAGCACCCGTCGCCGTTACTCTGTTCGAAGCGGCCGCGGCCGATTCCCCCTCGACGGATGTGACTCTCACCTGGTCGGCGGTCGATCCGTCTACCGTTCACGATTTCGCCGCTTATGAGCTTCGGCGATCGACAGACGAGGCAGTCAGTCGTCTCTCCGATCTGGTGACAACGATTTCAGCAGAGATTTTCACAAGAACCCTTACGGATGAAACCTCTGATCAGGCGACGAACTATTTTTACCGGCTCTACGTGGTCGACGAGGGTGGTCTCGCGTCCGGTTCCGAGGTCGTGTCGGTTCTTACTACCGATCTCGATCCGACATTCGTCTCTCTCGGAAATCCGAATGTCGATCTCATTAATCAGAATGTCTCGCTCAGCTGGCAGCAGAATCCCGATCCTGATTTTGCGTCGTACGTGATTTACAGGCATACGGATGACAAGCAGACCACTCCTTCCCCGGGGTCGTTCACTAGGATCGATACGCTGAACAGCCAGGTGGCCACGACCTATGCTGACTACCCGGAAGTGGTGGAGACGCCGTTTTACGTGCAATACTTCATTGAAGCTGTCGATCGCGGCGGGAACAGAACTGCGAGCAATATCGTTCAGGCGGTCTTTTCCGATGCGGGACTACCGACAATTGCAAGTATCGCTGTGACTGCAGGCGAGACTTCCGCCGTTATCCTTGTTCGAACCGATGTGCCGACCGAGGCATCCGTCCGCTGGGGTCTCTCGCCAACAACTCTGGATGTCGGGTCAGACGAGAGCCGTACCCAGCAGATTGCCCATATTCTTGAACTGGAGAGCCTGGTGGCGAATACGGAGTATTTCTATCAGATCACGGTGACTGACGTCAGGAACGTATCAAACTTCAGCGACGTACTTTCATTCACGACACAGGACATTCTTTCGGCTCCCTGAGGCCCCTCCGGTATGATATCGCCTGTCTGAGGTCCGAGGGCATCAAGAGCGCCCGCCTGATTTCCTCGACACTTTCATCAGGCGATGTATACTCCTTTCTACGAGCCCCGTCGGCTCTTACTATGACGCCCCCGGTAAGTCCTGGCACGTTGGACAGGAACCCCGGTAAACCTTTCGGGGGGCAGCTATGAGGGAAAACCCGCAGTTTCAAACTGTTAAGGCGGTTAGTTCGCCTTGACTATATCCCAATTTCTGCGATATAATCCTAATCTCAAAGCCGTTCCCTTGATCGGCCGTATGCAAACCGGTTCGTCCCCGGCTCCTGTCGGAACTCGGACAGGCATTTTTTTTGCAATACGGGCGATTTCGGCATTTTTGGGGGCAACTGATCGGCATGGGAAGCCGAAAAGTGACATAGCGGGCGGAAGTCCGGAAGAGTGATGAAGAGACGTAACGGACTAACACGAGGGGCGGCGCGCGATCGGTCGCGGGAGAAGAGCGGCTTGACGAGAGCGGATCTCAAGGTAATCGACCTCTCCAAGGTGACTGCCGGCGCCCTGCCTCACCTCGACAACGGTCCGATCCACCCCCCGTTTCTCCAGGAGATCACCGATCGCTTTCTCGCTCTACTCGCCGTGATCTGCCTGCTGCCTCTCTACAGTCTGGTCGGTTTTCTCGTGCGTCTGACTTCGCCGGGGCCGATCATCTACAGGCAGGTCAGAATCGGTTTGAATCGGCGGAGCCCCCTCCCCGTCACATCGGCGTCCAATAGTTTCTATGATGTATACGATCGACGGACCCTCGACCTTCCGGGAAAGCCGTTTATCATCTATAAATTCCGAACCATGGTGGACGGTGCGGAGAATCGTGTCGGCCCTATCTGGGCTACGAGGAATGATCCGCGTATCACGTTTCTGGGTAAGATCCTGCGTCACCTGAGGATCGATGAGACGCCACAGTTCTTCAATGTGCTGAGAGGGGATATGAGCCTTGTCGGGCCGAGGCCCGAGCGCCCGACCTTCGTGAGGGATCTGATCGGGGAAATGCCCGATTATGCGTTGCGACTCCGCGTCAAACCGGGCATTACGGGACTCGCCCAGGTGGAGCACCAGTACGACACGTGTCTCGATGATGTCAAAGTCAAACTGGAGTACGATCTGGACTACGTATCCCGCAAGGGCTGGCTGCAGGATTTCAGGATTCTGCTCCGAACGGTCGTCGTTGTCCTCACCGGGAAGGGTGCTCAGTAGGCCCCTGCAAGCCCCCGCATATTAAGCAATTAGCGTTCCCAGTCCTTGACGACCCCCCTACTCGCTGGTATACATCTAGGCAGCCTGCTGCTAAGGATTGTGAGCGGATGGGTTCCCCTGTGGGGACTCCAGATCCTTGCGAGAGTGGCGGAATTGGCAGACGCGCTGGATTTAGGATCCAGTGAGGCGACTCTTGGGGGTTCGAGTCCCCCCTCTCGCACCCCATCAAACAGCAAGAAAAGTGAGGCGAACCAAGCGTGAAGGGCCCCGATTGCAAAACCGTCGAGATCGAGGAACCGGAGCCGGGGCATAAGATCTTCTCCATCGAAGTAGCGCTCAATTCCCTGACCGGGCAGATGGATATGGAATTCAACCGGCTCGGTAAAAAGGTCAATATTCCGGGATTTCGGAAGGGGAAGGCGCCCCGTTCGATCCTGGAAGCGAAATATAAAGACGCCGTTCGAAGCGAAGCGCTCGAGAGAATCGTATCGGACGCGGCCTGGAAGTCCCTTCGAGAGGCTGATGTCGTGCCGTTCTTCGATCCCGAAATCGGCGATCTGAAGGCTCCTGACGGAGAGCCGATCCGGTTCCGCGTGACAGTAGACGAATGGCCGGTGGTGGAACTTTCGAATTACCGGGACCTCAAGCTCTCTCGCCGTGTGAAACCTGTGGGTGACGATGATATCGATCGGGAGCTAACCGGCCTGCAGAACCACAATCTGGATTTCATTCCGGTCAAACGGGAGTCAATGAAGGGGGATAAGATCAAACTCTCCTATCAGAGATTCATGGAAGACGGCCGGGCGTTCGGCAAGCGGGTGACCGACGTGGAGATGATTCTCGACGCCCCTCCCGGGAGCGATGTCGTTCCCCTCACATTGACGGAAGGGCTGATCGGTGCCGAGGTGGACGATCAGAAGTCTATCGTCATCGATTTTCCGGAGGATCACCCCGCCCGCTCACTCGCGGGAAGTAAAGTCGAGTTCAGAATCGACGTCCACGAGATTCTGGAGAAGGCCCTTCCTGTTGTGGACGACTCATTTGCCGCACGGGTCATGGGGAAAGAGGACGGCACGCTCGACAGCCTGAAAGATGAGATTCGAGCGGAATTGACCAGAATGGCCGAAGAAGAGGCGGACAGGGAGCTCCAGGCTCATCTGTTTGACGAGCTTCTGAAGCATAATAAAGTCGATCTTTCGTCCAGGATCATCGACCGGGTCTCACAGTCTTCCATGCCCGATTTCATCCCGGAGGATCAGATTCCGGAGGATAAACGGGAGGAAGCAGCCAAACAGCGGGCCTCAATTACAGAAGAACGGCGAAAAGGATCGACCCGGGCGATTCAGAAACTTGCCATAGTGACCGAAATTAGTAAGAAAGAGGATCTCGAACCGTCGGATCGGGAAATTGACCGGGCTGTCCAGGCCATATTGGCCCGTAAGGATCTCTCCCACCTTTCGCGGGATGAGCGGAAGGAAGAGGAGGAGAGCGCCCGAAGCGAGATGCGGCGGGCCATTCGGGAGGACAAGGTCTTCCGGTGGGTCAAGGAACACTCCAACTTGAGCGAGGGTTAGGGCAATGGGTCTGATACCAATGGTCGTGGAGCAGACCGGCCGCGGTGAGCGGGCGTACGACATCTATTCGAGACTGCTTAAGGATCGTATTATCTTTCTTGGTACGGCGATCGACGATAACGTAGCGAATCTCGCGATTGCACAGATGTTATTTTGTGAGGCGGATGATCCCGAGCGGGATATCTACCTTTACATCAACACACCGGGTGGCGTCGTAACGGCAGGGCTTGCGATCTATGACACGATGCAGTATATCAAGCCCGATGTGATGACGATCTGCATGGGCCAGGCGGCCAGTATGGGCGCTGTGCTTCTTGCGGCCGGTACAAAAGGGAAGCGCTCGATCCTTCCGAATGCCCGGGTCATGATTCACCAGCCTCTCGGAGGAAGTGAGGGCCAGGCTTCGGACGTGGAGATCTACGCCAAGGAATTGCTGAAGGTCAGGGAGACCCTGAACGGCATTCTATCGAAACATTGCAACCAGACTCCCGCTCGGATCGGTAAAGATACGGACAGGAATCACTTCATGTCCGCGGAAGAGGCCAGGAAGTACGGTATTGTTGATGAGGTGATTACTCACCGCGACTGAGTGTCGAATTCGGAATCTCGGAGGTTAGCTTGTGAAGAAACGGATCGGATCCCCCCACCCCATTCGCTGCTCGTTCTGCGGGCGGGGCCAAGAAGAGGTCACCAAACTGATCTCGGGGCCGTCTGTCTACATCTGTAACGAATGCATCAAGCTCTGTAACGACATTCTCCGCGAGGAGATGGGGCGGGAGCTGGTGTACACCGAGGCGGAGATTCCGAAGCCGTCCGAGGTTCATAGTTTTCTCGATCAGTATGTGGTGAGCCAGGAGTACGCCAAAAAGGTTCTCTCCGTAGCGGTCTATAATCACTACAAGCGCATTCACTTCGAATCGAGCACCGACGATGTGGAGCTTGAAAAAGCGAATATCCTGTTGCTCGGTCCGACGGGAACAGGAAAGACGCTTCTCGCACAGACATTGGCGAAGTTGCTGAACGTACCGTTCGCGATTGTCGATGCGACAACGTTGACCGAGGCCGGCTATGTCGGTGAGGACGTGGAAAACATCCTGGTCAAACTACTTCAGAACGCGGACTTCGATGTTCCGAGTGCCGAGCGGGGCATTGTTTATATCGATGAAATCGACAAAGTGGCCCGTAAGTCGGACAATCCGTCGATCACGAGGGATGTATCGGGGGAAGGTGTTCAGCAGGCGCTCCTCAAGATTCTCGAGGGGACAACGGCGAACGTGCCGCCCCAGGGGGGGCGAAAGCACCCGCAGCAGAAGTATATCGAAGTGAACACGAGAAACATCCTGTTTATCTGTGGCGGCGCTTTCGAGGGCCTGGACCAGATTATCTCGAAGCGGATCGGCGAGAAGGTGATGGGTTTCAACGCCAAGATCCGTACGAAGGCGGAGCGCCAGAGCAGTGCGATTCTCAGTAAGGCGGAGCCGGAAGATCTACTGAAGTACGGGCTCATACCGGAGCTCGTCGGACGGCTTCCTTCGCTCTGTACGCTTGGTGACCTCGATGAAGACGCTCTCGTCGAGGTTTTGACAAAGCCGAAAAACGCCCTCTGTCGTCAGTATCAGGTCCTGTTTGAGATGGAGAATATCGCCCTCGATTTCACCGAAGAGGCCCTTCGTGCGACCGCAATAAAAGCGATGGGCCGAAAGACCGGTGCTCGCGGGCTGCGCGCCATTCTTGAAGAGGCGCTTCTCGATGTCATGTACGATCTCCCCTCCATGACCGATGTTTCGGAATGTGTGATCACCGATGGCGTGATTGATCGGGGAGATGCCCCCCTCATGACTTACGGCCGGAAGAAGAAACGAAAGAGCGGCGGCAAGGCATCGTGAGCATCACATGATCAAGATTCGGCGCGAAGATGAGACCATTCGGGTCCCGGAGGAATTAGCACTGCTCCCTCTCCGGGACGTCGTCGTGTTTCCCTATATGATCATTCCGCTTCTTGTGGGGCGGCCGAAATCGGTTGCGGCTCTCACAGCCGCAGTTGACAAGGATCGCCTGCTTGTCGTGGCCGCACAGAGGCGCGCGGAGATCGCCGAGCCCAAGCGGAAAGATCTCCATAGTGTGGGCACAGTGGTTCGTGTGCTTCAGCTCCTACGCCTCCCCGACAACACGATCAAGGTTCTGGTCGAGGGCCTCGGGCGCGTAGAACTCGGCGAGTATGTCAAGACGCAGCCCCACGTGACGGTCGGTATTTCCGGTTACGGAAAAGCTTCCAGGGCCGGTTCCGAGCTGTCAGCTCTTGTCCGCTCCGTGGAAGGACAGTTTGAAGAGTACGTCAAGCTCCACAAGAAGATTCCCGAGGAGATCCTGATCTCGATCGGTAATGTGACCGACCGGGATCACCTGGTAGAGATGATCGGGGCTCATCTGTCGGTTTCGCTGGCAACCAAACAGAGTGTGCTCGACAAGGGGACGACCAAAGCCCGCTTTCAGGAGCTATCTCGAATCCTCTCCAACGAACTCGAAATACTTCGCATCGAAAAGAAAATCGAAGGCGAGGTCCGCTCCCAGGTTCAGAAGAATCAGAAAGAGTTCTACCTGAACGAGCAGTTGAAGGCGATCAGGAAGGAACTGGGTGCCGGGACGGAAGGGGGCTCCGAAGTCGGCGAACTGGCCGAGGCGGTGGCCGAATCGAATATGCCTGATCTGGTAGCTGACAAGGCGTTGAAGGAGATCGAGAAGCTGGGGAAGATGCCCCCCCTCTCACCGGAGGCGACCGTGGCGAGGAACTACATCGATTGGCTTCTTAACGTGCCATGGGGAGTGGAGTCCGATGATACGGGCGACCTGAACGATGTGATGCGCATTCTTGATGAGGATCATTTTGGACTCGAAAAAGTGAAACAGCGAATTGTCGAATATGTCGCTGTCATTCAACTGGCGCGTAAGATCCGCGGGCCGATCCTCTGCTTCGTCGGACCGCCGGGTGTTGGAAAAACATCGCTGGGGAAGTCGATCGCCCGAGCCCTCGGCCGCGAGTTTATTCGTGTTTCACTCGGCGGAGTGAGGGATGAGGCGGAGATCAGAGGTCACAGGCGGACTTACATCGGTGCGCTTCCAGGTCGTATTATTCAGTCACTCAAGAAAGCGGGCACCATGAACCCCGTTTTCTTGCTCGACGAAGTGGACAAAATGAGCAAGGACTTCCACGGCGATCCGGCGTCTGCCTTATTGGAAGTACTTGATCCCGAGCAGAACCACACGTTCAGTGATCACTACCTGGAAGTGGAATGCGATCTTTCGCGCGTCATGTTCCTGACCACGGCGAATACGCTGCACGGTATTCCTCCCCCCCTCCTCGACCGGATGGAACTCATCAGACTTCCCGGATATCTGGAACCTGAGAAAGTTGAAATCGCCAAGGGGTTTCTGGTTCCCCACCAGGTGGAAGAGCACGGTCTCTCGAAGAGAGATATTACAGTTACCAATGAAGCACTGCGCTCGATCATTCGCGGCTACACGAGAGAGGCGGGTGTTCGTAATCTCGAACGGGAAATCGCCCGGGTCTGCAGAAAAGTGGCCCGCAAGGTCGTCGGGAGCAAGAAGAGAAAGAAGATTTCTGTAAACGGCCGGAATCTGGACGATTTTCTCGGGGTTCCTCGGTTCTCGACGAAGCGGGTGGATAAGAAAAACTGGATCGGTGTGGCGACCGGCCTGGCCTGGACGTCAACGGGGGGGGAAACGCTTCATATTGAGGTCTCGACAATTCCCGGGAAGGGGAATCTCATTCTTACCGGTACTCTCGGTGATGTCATGCGGGAATCGGCGCGGGCGGCGTTGACCTACATCCGGTCGCGAGCGGAAGCGCTCGGTTTGGACAAGAATTTTTACGAGACGATCGATCTCCATGTACACATCCCGGAAGGAGCAATACCCAAGGACGGTCCGTCCGCCGGGATCTCGATCGCGGCCGCTCTCATATCATCACTTACCGGCATCGCCCTCAGGCGGGACACGGCGCTAACGGGTGAAATTACTCTTCGGGGACACGTCCTCCCTATCGGCGGCTTGAACGAGAAGCTGGTCGCCGCTCTAAGAGCGGGTGTGCGGACGGTCATTCTCCCGAAAGAAAACGAGAAGGACCTCGTCGAGATACCGGAAGAGGCAAAGAAAGGTCTTACGATTTATACGGTGGAGCGGATGGATCAGGTCCTCCCACTCGTGATGGTCGAGCAGGCAAAAAAATCGATCCCTCTCCTGGCGAGGGGGGGGGCGCGGTCTCAGGCGACCGGTTACTACACCCACTAGAAATTCCGAACACTTGAAACCACTCGCTCTTACATTTGATCTGTCCGTTGTCAAGCTGAGCGGATTGCCCAGCCCGTTACGGCCTGAGATTGCGCTTCTTGGCCGTTCCAACGTGGGAAAATCGTCTCTCTTGAATTGCGTTGCCGGGCGAGAGGGGCTCGCGAGAACGAGTAAAACGCCCGGTCGGACGCAGGCTCTTAATTTCTATAACGCCAAGAATTATATAATTGTCGACCTTCCCGGATATGGGTACGCCAAGGTTCCGGATTCGGTACGTCGTACCTGGAAGGGATTGATCGAGGGCTATCTCACCCGCCGGGAATCGCTCGTTGCCGGTGTTCACATTCTGGATATTCGTCATGATCCGTCTGAGCTGGACATCATCATGAGCCGGTGGCTCGTTCGGCGAGGGATAAAGGTTCTCGCGGTGGCAACCAAATCAGATAAGCTCGGCCGGGGCAAGGTCGCCCGGTCCCTCCATAAGATCCAATCCGTCCTCGAACTGGACAGCTTTTCCGTGCTCCCGTTTTCAGCTAAGACTGGTGACGGGAAGAAGGAACTCATACGCTGGATCGAGACCCAGGGGAAAGCCTGACCTATGAAGAACCGCCTGTACACCCCCGGACCGACCGAGGTGCCCCACGACGTCTTGACCGCCCTCGGTGAGGCCCCCCTTCATCACAGGACGGATGAGTTCAAGGCTCTCTTCCGAGAAGTGACCGACAACCTGACATACACTTTTCAGACAGCCCAGGAGCCGCTGATCCTGACCGCTTCAGGATCAGGGGCGATGGAGATGACCGTAGCCAACCTGTTCTCCTGCGGAGACACCGTAGCGGTTGTCGTTGCCGGTAAATTCGGGGAGCGCTGGCGGGACATCGGTCTGGTATATGGGCTGGATGTTCGCGTGTACGATGTGGAGTGGGGCGATGCGCCGGATCCGGCGGTACTCAGGCAGTGGCTGGGTGATCAGGGGAATGTCCGCGGACTCTTCCTGACCCATAGTGAGACCTCTACCGGGACCATTCAAGATGTGCGTCGCATTGTAAGTGAAGTAAGTGATCTCGATCCGCTGATCGTTGTCGACGCAATTACCTCGCTCGGTGTTCACGATCTGAAGCCGGATGACTGGGGTCTCGATGCTGTTGTCAGCGGCTCGCAGAAGGCGTTCATGTGCCCCCCCGGCCTGGCGTTTCTTTCATTCTCAGATCGCGCATGGGAAGCTGCGGAGAGGTCTGATCTTCCCAAGTACTACTTCTCGGCCCAGAAAGCGCGGGAATCACAGGCGAAGGACCTCACACCCTACACGCCGGCCGTTCCTCTCTTTGTCGCGATGGCGGTATCGCTCAGGCGGATCCGTGAAGAGGGGATCGAGGCGATTGTCGAGCGCCATGCCGGGCTCGGCCGAGCTACGCGGGCCGGTGTCCAAGCGATTGGACTCGAGCTCTTCAGCAAGCACCCCTCCAACGGACTTACGGCGATCCTGGGCCCGAAGGGAATCGATGCCGAGAAGATCCGATCCCTCCTCGCCGAGCGACACGGTATCCGGGTTGCCGGCGGACAGGCGGAGCTCAAGGGGAAGATCTTCCGAATCGGCCACATGGGCTACTACGATCATGTTGATATTCTGGCCGTACTTGGAGCACTCGAATCAGTACTCGCCGAGTTGGGCCACACCTTCCCCCGTGGGGCGGGCGTGGCCGCCGCTCAAGAGAGTGGAGAATAGGGATGTCCACCAGTATCGTTCTCGGTACGCAGTGGGGTGACGAGGGTAAGGGAAAGGTCATCGACCTTCTTGCCGGAGATGCTACCTGGACCGTGCGGTTCCAGGGGGGGGCGAACGCCGGTCACACCGTGAAGACAGCGAAGGAGGAGTTTGCCCTTCACCTCCTCCCTTCCGGCGCCGTGAGGCCGGGAGTCCGATGCGGCCTGGGCTGGGGAATGGTGATCGATCCGGATCAGCTGATCCTGGAGATCGAGGGACTGGAAGAGCGGGGCATCGACATCCGTTCGAGGCTCATCATCAGTCCCCGCGCCGCATTTGTCCTGCCCCATCATGTGGCGCGAGACAATCTGGAGGAGAGTAGAAGGCCGAACGCCGCTCTTGGAACCACGGGGAGAGGCATCGGGCCGGCGTATGAGGATCGGACCGCACGAACCACGCTTCTCCTGTCCGCCCTGCTCGACAAGAATGGAGAAGAACGGCTGAAGGCAGCCCATGATCAGGGGATAAGAAAGCTGGCTCAGGCAGGAGAGCGGGGGCTCGAGTGGGCCGTAACGCTGAAAGAGTGGCGTCGCTGGGCGGAGATCATCGGTCCCCTGCTCGGAGATTGTGCGAAAGAGGTGAACGAGGCGATCCTGGCCGGCGAAAACGTGCTTCTTGAAGGGGCGCAAGGGACGCACCTGGATATCTATGGAGGGACCTACCCCTTCGTGACTTCATCCAGTACCCTCGCCGGCTCGGCCTGTACGGGTATCGGAATCGGCCCTCTCCGGATCGATTCGGTGGTGGGCGTCGCCAAGGCGTATACGACGCGGGTAGGAAACGGTCCGTTTCCCACTGAATTAGAAGGGGAGGACGGTGAATGGCTCCGGGAGCGGGGCCGCGAATTCGGTACGACCACAGGAAGGCCTCGTCGATGTGGCTGGCTTGATCTACCCCTTCTTCGGTCGTCCGTTCTCTGGAACGGGCTGAGCAAAATCGCTCTCACGAAGCTGGATGTGCTGACCGGCCGTGATGAGATCCCGGTGGCGACCGGTTACGAGCTGGACGGCGAACCGCTCGATCATCTTCCCCATCTTCCTAACGATCTTGACCGTGTCGAGCCGGTCTACGAGATCTGGCCTGGGTGGAGCCGGAGTCTCGATGGGATTACATCTTTCGAGAAGCTCCCGGAAGAAGCGAGGCGCTATGTACAGGGCGTCGCGGATCAACTGAAAACTCCGATCAGGCTCATTTCGATCGGTCCGGAGCGTTCGGCTACGATCCGCTGCGAGGTTCTTCCGCAAAAACCACAATCGTGAGTTGCGTTATACCGTACCCGGTCATAAAATAGAGTCCATTCGTAGGGCCGTTAGCTCAGTCGGTAGAGCACCTGCCTTTTAAGCAGGCTGTCGCAGGTTCGATCCCTGCACGGCTCACGAACTTTCCCCATGTGTGATCCGGGCCTCTGTGAACTACCAGAAGCCACACCGGTCCTTCGGATTCCCATTCAGGCCCTCCCATTCCGCTGGAGTCCTTCCGGTACCATTGTGAAAAGCGTAAAGAAAACGCTCGCCGGCCCTCAAGTTTTACGGGAAATCAACGATTGGATAGAATAGGCATTATCCCGGAGGTGTTCAGTGTCAGTTGGTCCTATCTCATCCACTACCGCCACGCCCGTTCCGTACACTCCGACCGTTCAATCGAGAGAGCGCGAGCAGCATCCCGAAACGGCGGCAAAGGGAACCCAGGAACTTTCTCCCGAGGAAAAGCGGGAGGTGGTGGAGCTCCGCAAGAGAGATCAGCAGGTCAAATCCCACGAACAGGCTCACTTGAGCGCGCTCGGCCCTTACAGGACAGGGCCCGCCAGTTTCGACTACACGACGGGGCCCGACGGGAAGAGATATGCCGTAGGTGGTGAAGTTCCCATCGATCTGAGTGAGGCGAGTACCCCCCGGGAGACGATCAAGAAGGCACAGACGATCAGAGGAGCCGCGCTGGCCCCGGCTGACCCATCCACTGCTGATCGTCGTGCGGCTGCTGAAGCCGCCAGCCTGGAATCCGAGGCGCGCGCGGAGCTGACCCGTGAGGCTGAAGCGACGAATGCGGACCAGGAGACGGTTCCGGAGACGGGTGCCGATCATGGGGAGGGAAAATTTTCCGGACCTGCCTCGGTAGAAAGCCCCTATTCAGACGACTCTTCTCAGACTCTATTCGACGAATTGATTTAGCCTAAGTACTCAGATAGACGGCGGTAATTTCGTCGAGTTGGTTGTCGCGCGGAATACGAATTACCCGGAATCAAAGCCTACCTACCGGCCCTCCGTATCATCGTATCTTCAGTTTCAGGCAGAGTGGGTCTCAGGAAAATTGGGCCATGAAACCGTCCACTTCGGTCTGCAGATCGCGGATATCCGCCATCAGCAGAAGGAATTCGGTTTCGTCGAGCGCCAGAGCCCCAGACACAGCATCATAGACAAGTTCACGGCTTTCTACGGAAAGCGGACTGGCTGAGAGGGCTGCCAGAAGATTGGCGAGGCAGATCATTCGCTTGAAGTCATAATCGTCATCAGTTGATTTGAGATCCTTCAGGGACTGAAGAGAATGGCATTCACACGCTACCCGTATGGTATCGGGCAGTCGCCAGTTCCCGCAGAGTAAAGAGCCCATCTCGGAGCTCGGGGGCTGTTCAAGCGCGGACTCGGCATCGCTGAAGAGGAGCCCGTCCTTCTCCGCGAGCTTAGAGATCTCTTCGTAGTGCTCGGGGAAGAACTTCAGGTAAACAAGCTTGCCGATATCGTGGAGGATTGCAGCCGACCATAACTCCTCGAGCGAGAGTGTCGGGGCGTGTACAACCGCCAGGTGGCGAGCGCAGATCGCCGTGTAGAACGAATGGCGCCAGTAGTCGGAGATTGCTTTCTTGTCCTTGACTCCGATCGTCTTGATTACCGAGAGGGAGAGGACCATTCGATAGATTTCATTGTAGCCTAGAAACGTGATCGCGTAGCGCGCCTTTGTGATCTCCCGCGGCAGGCCATAGTAAGCGGAATTCACCACTTTGAGAACCTGGGCGAGCATGGCCGGATCTGAACTGATAACGTCGGCTACTTTTGTGATTTCTACGTTATCGTCATTGATCATCGACTGAACCTTGCCGACCACCTCAGGCAGAGGAGGCAAGGAACAATGACCATGAAGAAAGTCTTTCGAATTGATCTCGATCTTTGTCAGCATATGACGCTTCTCCCGGTAGTCATTCCTCTCTACAACAGATCGGACGAGGGATCATCGTACTCAATAGAGATCTCCACACGTCGATTCAATAGTCGGTGGACAATTGAATTGTTGGGAACCAGTGGTCTTGTATGGGCCAATCCTAGAGCGGTAAGGTCGGTACCCGGCACACCCTTGTTTTCGAGATACCGGACGACGGTCGCCGCACGGCTGACCGACAGTTCCCAGTTCGACGCATAGACAGGACTTCGGATCGGGAGGTCATCGGTGTGGCCGCTGACGATCACACGAGCGGTCCATTCCTGGGCGATGGCGGCGATTTCATCGAGAACCGGAGCTGCATTCGTCCGCGTATTCGCTGCGCCCGGGTCGAAGAGAATCAGGCCGCCGAGTGTTACCTGGATGCCGTGCTCGGTCTCCTCGATCCTGACGAGGCTCTTAAAGTCGTCACCCAGCTTCGCCTCCAGAGTCTCCCTCAGCCTCTCTACTCTATGCTTTTTGGATTCCTCACCCTTCATGTGGTACAGGACACCCGGGCCTCCACTCGCGATCATGCTGCTTTCCTGTTTGTTGGAAAGAAAGGAGAACGCGCCTCGAACGGAACCGATAGCCTCTTTGAATCGGGGATCATCGATCTGGGCGAGTGAGACCATGATGACCATGAAGCAAAGCAGGAGGAGCATGAGCGCAATATAAGTCATTTCGAATGACTCATCTGCCGGGATAATTAGCGGCTTCAGCTTCTTGCCCGCCATGTCTACTCTCCGATAAGTTCGGGGAAATCGACTCGGATCTCGACTCGCCTGTTCAGCCTGCGGCTCTCCTCATCGAGGTTCGGCACTCGGCTATAATGCTCACCGGCGGCTCGGATCTTAAGACTGGAATCTCCGAGCCCCTCTCGGATGAGTTCTCGCGCGACTGCAGCCGCCCGGAATCCGGATAACTCCCAGTTGGACGGGTAGCGCAAGCTGTATGTGGGGAGGTCACAGGTATGACCGACGACGGTCACTTCAGCCGGTCTGACACGGATCAGCGCTGCCACCGCCGCGAGGAAGGGCATCGTTCTCGGCGCCGGCGTGACGCTCCCCGATGGAAACACGATGGCGTCTCCGATCCGAAACACGATGCCGCTTTCGGTTCCCTCCAATTCGATGCCCCCCTTTTCCGGCATGAGGGCGCTCGCCTCTTCGATCCGATCGGACATCCGGCTACGCTCTTCCTCCGCCATCTCCGATCCGGAGGCGAACAGCGGGATCACCCCGTTTTGGCCGGTCATCGGGCCGTCTCCCTGACCTTCCACGAGACTCATCTTCGAACCGCCGGCAAGCACGGAGAGCATCTTCTCGAGGGCGGCGCTCTTGGCTGTCTCCCAATCCCCGGGCCGATAAGTGCAGGATGCGTAGATCAGGCAATAGAACGTGAATAGCAGTGTGGCGAGATCACCGAATGTCGCGAGCCAGGAAGCGTTTTCTTCCTGTATTACCTCCCGCTTTTCCTTCGCCACTTACGCTGCTTTCTCGCTCTCGACTCCCTCTCGGATCGCCGGTGGCAAGAAGGTCATGAGCTTCTTCTCGACGAGCTTCGGGTTGTCGCCCGACTGAATCGCTTTGATTCCCTCGAGGGTCAGTTCTTTGACGAGTTTCTCGTTCTCTGAAATCGTCTCCAGCTTCCCCGCAAGGGGAAGACAGATCAGGTTGGCCATCAAAGTACCGTAAAAGGTCGTCAGAAGAGCGACGGCCATACCAGGACCGATGCTGGAGGGATCGTTCACATTTTTGAGCATCTGAATCAGACCGATAAGAGTGCCCATCATGCCGAATGCGGGGGCGTATTTCGCCATCTGCTTGAACATGTCCTGGCCCCGCTTGTGACGGTCACCGAGCAGAGAGATTTCCATCGATAGAAGACCGTCGATCCGTTCGAGGTCCATTCCGTCGATGGCCAATTCCATTCCTCCCCGGAGAAACTTGTCCTCCACGGATTTCAGCTGTTCTTCGAGGGCGAGAAGGCCTTCCCGCCTGGCGGTTTCTGCGAAGCCGGTGAGAGTGCGGATCGTATCTTCGGCGCTGACCGATTTGTTCATGAAGGCGTTCTTGACCACCTTCATAACCCCCAAGAAGTCCGGGAGAGGGTAATTGATCAGGGTAGCGGCCATGCTTCCCCCGATCACGATCAGGAGCGAGGGGACGTTGATGAAGGCGCCGAGACTCCCCCCCATGAGAATGGAACCGATAAGAAGAGCCGAGCCGGCGACAATGCCGATAACGGTTCCCAGATCCACTTTCTAGTCCTTTCCGGATCGGCAATTGCCGGATTCAGGCTTCATGGGAGTGGCAATGGATTCTCAGCGCATACGCTTCAATCCTCTCGGTAACCTCATTTACCGATTCCTTGACCAGGAATTTTTTCCCGTTGGTCAAGGTGATCAACGTGTCGGGAGTCGCCTCGAGGCTCTCGATGAGATCGGCGTTAAGCACGATCTTATTTCCGTTGAGATGTGTAAGAACGATCATGTATCAGCGTGGCCTCCTTGCCGGATGGCAAACCGATGTCCAGGACGACCGGAAACTTTTAAGTCGTCCGGTGCGTCAAATGCCGAAGACTTCGAGGACACGGACGGCCACGGTCAGCAGAACCTCTTTGGAATCGTAGTAACCCGATTCCAGGCGCTCTCTGATCTCGGAGATTCTGCTCTCGTCAAGAGCGGAATCGGAAACGCGCGCCGCACTCTTGCTGATGATGCTCCCATCATGCAGGCTTCGCGCTTCAGGCGAGATCTGGACCGAGTCACGATCACTCTTCTTCTCGGCGCGCTTCTCGACCTTTCGATCGTTCGTCGCTTTGTCCCCTCTTCCCGAGGGTTGGATGGGTGCTCCTGATTCGATTCTCATGTCACCCCCCCTTCTCCTTTCGCATGGCCACGTTAGAATCCTGAATACAGGCTATTCACCATCTGGAGAATCGACTGATTCAAAATCGTGGCCTCCTGGATCGCGCCATACTGTTCGATCAGGCGCTTCTCCTCCATTGCCTGGAGTCGCTCAAGCCGGTCGATCTTATTGTCCAGAAGATCGACCCTGTCGGTTACGGAATTCTTACTCGAGTCGATGATCCCGCTGACATCCGTGTAGTTATCCAGGAGCTCTTCGAGTCGGACAGCGATGCCGTCAGATGCGTTGAACAGTGCTTCAACGGCGTCCAGATTCTCGTTCAGGGCATCATCGAAATTGGACGTATTGGTAATCGAAAAATTCCCGGTCGCTCCGGAGGTGATCCCGATCTGGGAAAGGGCCGAGAAAACCTCGCTCGAGGAGCTCGGGACTGAATTCGCCATGGATGAGCGGAGATTCTGCCAGAGATTAACGTAAGGAGAGTCTCCGGCAAGGTCGCCGCGTGCATAAGTGGTCGGATCGACGTTGACTTTGGCTGTGATATATCCATGGGCATCATTAAATGCATCAAGGAATTCCTGCACTTTGGCGGTAATCGCTTCAGTGTCGACCGCAATACTTACCGATACGTCAGGGTCTGTCGCCTCCTGGGCTCCGAGAAGCTCCAGAGTCGCCCCTGCGACCACATCGGTCAGGGTGTTGCTCGAGCGAACGATATTGATGCCGTCCACGGTGAGCTTGGCGTCCAACTCGCTTCCGCCGGAGTCCTGGTAGATGTACCCACCGGCCGTATCCGTCGCGGCCGATGTATTGGTCACTCCGAGTGAAGCGAGAAGGCCGTCGGTGTCCGTGAACGTCATTTTATTCTTCGTCCCGGTCTCCTCACTCGTGATGGACAATTTCGTCGTCGTATCGGTGTCGTTGATGCTGGATCCGACCGCTTCGATGTCGTCCACGGCATTGATCGCGTCGACGACGGATTTCAGAACAGTCTGATTGTCGTCGCCCGAATTGATGACCACGCTGACGTCGTACTGTGTTCCATCTACTGTGATCGAGAAATTCTTGGTGCCGGCATGAGCCGCGCTCAACTCTGTACCGGTCTGTGTGTATCGGTCAGAGAGTACGGAGTGAGCCCTTGCGAGCTGATCGACGTGAATCGAGTGAGACAATGCCGAGGAACCGCCGCCCGCGGAGATCCGCAGGATCGACTCGTCGCTCACCGATACGGTCTTCGCCCCGAATGCGGAAAGACTACCCGTCTGGGAGAAGTCGTCCGTCATTTTTTTCAGGGCCTTGAGCTTGGTCTTCAGATCGTTATAGATCGTGGTCTTCAGTTCCAGCGCGTCTCGAAGGCTCTTGACCGAATCCAGCTGAAACGTCGACCGTGCCTGAAAGACTTCCAGGAACTGGTTCAGTTCAGCAGATCGTATGGATTGAAATTCAATCATCCCGGTCAGCCTTCGCTGTTCCCCCCGCCACCCCTCTCGGAGATCCTCACGATCTTGGACCAGGATGAGCGAAGGTCGGTCATTACTTGTGCCACTTCTGCGAATTTTTCATCTCGCAGGCGGTCGGTGCAGTATTCATAGATGCGATAGAGAGGGCCGGAGATTTCGAGGTAGTCCAGGTTCAGCGCGCTCTGCAGCTCGACCAGACCTTTCTTTCCTCTCCCGACGTCCTTTTTCCGGCAGCACTTGATAATATGGTCGTACGTCTGGAGTACGAGCCGGCCGGGCGTGGCCCCTTCAATCGCGGAAGTGCCGTAGGCTTCGGCCGCCTCACCTGGCAATACGTTTCCTTGTAATGTCATCGGTCCCTCTTTCATGGTCTGCACCTACTCCTTATATCGGCCTTTATGTCGCTCGAGATAAGGGGGAACCCGGAGGGGGAAAACCCCCTCCGGGCGGACTATCCGGCTAATTATCCCAGAATCAGCTGCAACACCGATTGCGGCGCGAGGTTTGCCTGGGAGAGCATCGCGGTCGCCGACTGCTGCAGGAGGGAGTTTTTCAAGAGCTCGATCTGCTCGGCGGCCATATCGGCGTTAAAGATCCGGTTATGAGCCGCAAGCTGGTTGTTGATCGACACGGAGATGTTCGCCTCTTTGATCCCCACACGGAGCTGGGTCGACCCCAGATTCTGGAGGCTCGTGTTGATCGTGTTGATTGCGGTATTGACATTGGAGAGAGCGGTCGACGAAGTCGCCGCGCTGCTGACGTCGAGATCAGAGTCGGCGACGGCGAGCGTCGCAGCACCGTGGTTCTGGGTGACACCGAAGCTCATCGTATCGGCTGCCCGCTCACCGACCTGGAACTGCTTCCCGGTGAAGGAGCCGTCCAGGAGCTGCTGGCCCCCCCAGAGTGTGGCGCCGACAATATCGTCAATTTCCGCGGCGAGGTCATCGAGCTGCGATTCGACCGCGGCCCGCTCTTCAGTTCCCAGCGTATCATTCGCTGCCTGCAGGATCTTCTCTTTCATTGTGAGAAGAATCTCGCTGATGCTCTGCGCGCCGCCTTCAGCGGTGGAAAGCAGATTCTGAACATCACCTACGTTGTCCCGTGCAACGGCAAGGCCGCGGGCACGTGACTCGAGACGCTTGGCGAAGACGAGACCCGCCGGATCCTCGCCGGCGCTGTTGATACGCTTACCGGTCGCGAGGCGCAGCTGGTGGATAGCAAGTTTCTGGTTAGTGTCCCGGAGGGCTTTCAGCGCATTCAGGGCGGCTACGTTTGTGTTAATCCTAGAAAGATCGGCACCGGCCATTTCCGCATTCTCCTTTCGTGAAATCTCACGAAGTTCTCTTGGCGTCCCTGCCGCACTGTGTCGGTTATTCATCCGTGAGCAACCGGTGATTCCCTATGAATCTTCTTCTGTAGATCTAATCGCAAGAGAGAGGGAGAACTTGACCCCTGGCGCGTGGTTTACGGAGTTTTTTGATGCTCGTGGGAAGGGATGACCGTAGAGGAGACAATCTGGTTGATCTGATCGAAATGATAGCGGGCGCGTTCCGCGTGGCCGTTCCGGTGGTGAAGCCCGGCAAGAAGCCTGTGGATCCGGGCCGGGTCGGACGATCCGCGGAGCGCGGACTCGAAACTCTGAATCGCACCTGTCTGATCGCCCGATTGAAGCCGGAGCGAGGCCTGAATCTCGAAAAGCGACGGATGGCCGGTGGCCGCGACCGCTCGATCGGCTGTTGAAAGAAGGGCGGCCGGTGTGCCGCTTCTTGTCTGGAGGGTCAGGAGCGCCTGCCACGTGGTCGGATCACGCGGATCGATAGAGAGGGCCTTCTTCCAGTCGGCCTCTGCCCTCAGAGCCTCTCCAGTTGCAATATGGACCCTTGCTCGAAGCCGGTACCCCGCCGCAAGCCCGGGAGCGGCGTGAACCGATTTTTCGGCCGATTCGAGTGCCTCGTCGACCCGCTTTCCGCGGAGAAGAGCCTCCCCTTTAAGAAACCAGGCCTTGGCAGGATCCGGACGGAAGCGAACGGCTGCATGCGCGCCGGGCTTCACTTTCAGGTGGCGATCGGCGGCGCGGACCGCTTCATCATAGCTTCCGAGGCGAATGAGGGCGGAAGCAAGGATCAGGTAGGCGGGGCCGGCTGTCCGGTCGATGCGAATCGCCTGGCGAGCGTGTTCCTCCGCTTCCCGATGGTTTCCCAACTTGTTCTCGGCTGCTGCCAGATTCTGATGGGCGAACGACATGTGATTCATACTCAGTTCGCCGGACCGTATCGCATTTTCATAGGCAAGGACCGCGCGGACGTTGTCGGAGAGAACGGAATAGGTCTCCCCTAAATGATATTGAATGAGGCCGTCATGGGGATTGTCATTCTCATCGAGAAGAAGAAGAGTTAGGTTTCTTCTTGATTTCGCAAGACGGGCGTCACCTTGAAGAGTGTAGCCTGTATGATCGATGCGAAGTCCGGACGGCTTGATTTTGCCTCCCGCCTGCATGATGGAAGGACCGATCTGCTCATGAACCCGGCCCCGGAATCGATAAGAAGGACGGTTTCGAAACAGGCGGGGATAAAGATGTTCGTAGACCTGTCCGGTCTGATCACCTGCCAGTCGGCTCACGAGACAGACGGTGTAGGCGTCTCCTCCCCCTCCCCCCCCCGGACGGATCAGACGTCGGAGAGTTTTGTTCTGCCCTGTTTCAAATCGTTCGTCTCCGTCCAGGCAAAGTACCCAGTCGCCGCTCGCCGCTTCGAGTGACGCGTTTCTCGCCTGGGAAAAGTCATCCGTCCACTGAATATCGATCAACCTCGCTCCAAGACTGCGGGCAAGATCCTGTGTTCCGTCGCACGATCCTGTGTCGGCGACGATAATCTCATCGGCGACCGAGGCAATCGAGGCGATCGATCGAGCGAGGTTGTCCGATTCATTCTTCGCGATATAGCAGACAGAGAGCGAGTGCCTAGTGGACATGGCTCGAGCCGGTGTTGCTGCCTGCACCCGCGGCGGTGATCGCCGCGAGTCGCTCGCTCGCCCCGTCGCACGTCTCATCTACGCGAAGAGCCTGCCTGTACCAGTCTGCCGCTCCCTCCCACTCCCCCAACTCCTCGAACCAGGCGCCGAGGGCCAGATACGTTTCCGTATTGTCGGGATCCTGTTCGACCAGACGGCCGTATAGCGTCATCGCCTGGACGATCGCTCCACGTCCGAAGTAAATATCGGCCAGGTTCCGCAGAACGTCGCTGTTCTTCGGTTCATGCACCAAGGCTTCCAGGAAGCGCTTCTCGGCTTCACCTGTACTCCCCTGATTGAAGGCGAGACAACCGAGGGCGTTAAGGGCACGGCAGTCATTCGGCTCGATCCTGAGTATCTCGGCGAGATCGGACTCGGCGAGGCCCGGTTCGGATGCCGCTATATGAAGAGCGGCCCGAAGATGGAGAGCGGACGTGTAGTCCGGCTTGAAGGCGAGCGATTCACGTATGCAGCTTTCCGCGCTCGCGTTGTCTCCCGATGCGAAATGGCCCGCAGCCTCATGCAGACGGGTTACCGCCTTGCGCTCCCGGCCATCGATCCGTGAGAACCCGTCGGGACCGCCGGTATACGCAACCTTCGCTCCGCGAGCGATGCTCGTGGGTGATCCCCCGGCTTCCATGCGACCCGCGAGATCGGCCCACCCGGCCGCAGAATGGAAGAGAGTTGAGAATCCGCCTGCCGTGAGATAATCGCTTCTCTTGATCAGGAGACAGTGTCCTTCGAAGTCATCCGTCTTCGGGAGGATCATACCGAAGGATTGCCGTGCCTCGGCCAGTTCGAGCATCTGGTCGAACCATCCCTTCTCACCTTTGATTGAAGTAGAAAGCAGCATAATAAACGGGGACCGGCACGATCGGATGATCTCGTCGAGGCGGCCATAGAAATCTCCCGCGGGGACGTTGTCGATCGGGATCTTGCTGTCTTGAAAGACGGAGAACTTCGACTCATCCGTGCAGAGAATTCTGAGATCCGTACCGGCGGGGAGATCCTCCAGGGTGGACTGAATCTCCTCAGGTACCAATGATCCATTATCCTGATAGAGAATCGTCGTAAGTGGCGCAACCTCGGGCTCCTCCTGGTTCGAGCTTCTGGAAAGAACGGGAGCCCATTTCTTCATATAGATTTCTGAGTTGGTCTTGAGAAGAGCCGCATAGTCCAAATCGATTCTTTCGAAGGTCTTGCCTCCCTCATGATGGATATAGGAATCCTGCGCACAGACTACTTTGTATCCCGCCAACCGGGCCCGGAGGCAAAAATCATCATCCTCGAAATTCCCGATACCGAAGCGCTCATCGAAGAGCCCGATTTCTTCGATCACCCGCCGCGGAATTACCATACACATCCCGATCACCTTCCGAAGCTGTCTGCTCTGTCCACGGTTCCGTTTGGCCAGTTTGCTGCTGAACCGGTAAAGCTCCTTCTCGTCATGGTAGTCAACCGGAATTCGTTGCTCCGTATTGGCGTAGTTGGTGAGGGGGGCGACGATGCCGATCGTCGAATCCCTGTCGATGTGTTTGATCATGCTCTCCAGCCAACCGGGCGTGACGACCGTGTCGTTATTCAGGAGAACGACGTACTCTCCCTGGCTGTTTCGAATACCCTGATTGATCGCCGCGGCGAACCCGAGATTCGTATCGTTTCGAATGCAACGATAGTTGTTCAGGGTTGCATCGAGAGCGATGGGTTCTGTGGAGCCGTTGTCGATGATCAAGAGCTCATACGGAATTCGCGTGTTCTTGCGAATACTCGTCCAGCAGCTCGTAGTGAGGGAGAGATTGTCGAGTACGGGAATGATGATACTTACCCGGGGGACGATCGACCGGCTCTCCGCCAGGCGGAGATATCCTGTTCCGGATATCTTTTTCTCCTCCAGCCTGCTAATTTCCGGCGGTGTCTTGTTCTCGATGAACTCGAACACTTCCTCCCAATACTCCGCCGCTTTCTCATAGCTGTATCGATCGGCCACCAGTTGTCTGGCATTCCGGGCGATCTTCTCCTGCATGGCGGGATCCTGATAGAGTCGAATCGTCTCTCGAGCAAATTCATTCGCACCATTGGCGATCAGAGCGTCTCTTTCGTGGACGATGCCCATCCCCTCTGCACCGATCGAAGTCATGACCTGGGGACAGCCCGCTGCCATCGCCTGGCCGACCTTGCCTTTCAGCCCGGCTCCGTATCGAAGAGGGACGACACAGACAGCCGCCCGCCGGAGGTAGGGAACGATATCGGGGACGAATCCGGTAACCACAACGCGGTCGCCTGCCAATGCTTTGATCTTCTTGGTCGGCGCATTGCCGACAATGAGAAACCGGGCGTCCGGGATCTCCTCGTGAATCTTCGGGAGGACCTCTTCAGCAAAATAGAGGACGGCATCTTCGTTGGGCTGATGCTTGAAGTTTCCGATGTAAACGAGATCATGCCGCCCCGGTGTCCATTCTCCTTCCGGAACGGGATGAATATCTGTCGAGATACCGATTGCCAGGGACCGGTTCTCCTTTAGAAGAATGTCTCGGTCTTCTTCGGTAACCGTGAGAACCATGTCGAACTTTTCGTACCATCCCAGTTCAATCCGCCGCACTTCCTCCGCATGCCAGAGGTCCTCGTCCTTGCCTGTGATCTCCGCCCGGCGCCTTTCGCGCAGGAAGGCTACATCGAATGAATCGACAATCAGTTTCGCTTCAGGAGAAAACTGCCTGATATCCTTGTAGTACTGGGCGGCCACATGATAGAAGCCGACGATTACCGCCTTGAAATCATTCGCTTGCAGCAAGGCGGGAAAATCGATCCAGACGGGCCCTGTCATTTCAGTCCCGAGCTGGCGGAGCCGCTCCTGATCGGTATGGAATACGGTAATGCCCATCTTCTCGAGGGGATTGATGTACTTGATGCCGTCCTGCCCGTTTCGTGCAAGGAAGACGACCTGATAGCGTTTCGTTAACAGTTTCAGAGTATGGAACCAGCGCATCTCTCCCGCAGCTCGATCGTAAAGCGGGAGGAACGGCAGGATGACGAGGATCTTCTCCTTCCCTTCCTGCCCGGGGATGCGATAGATACTGTCTCGTTGCGCAGCAAGCGCGCTGGACCATTTCTTGATGAATTTCGGTCTGTTTCGATCTTGAAGTTCGCTTGAACGGGATTGGGCATGGGCCGAGCCGAAGCTCCCCCCCTCGTGATGAACGACGACCGACTGTGGTTCGTAGACCACCCGATAGCCCGCGTCACGAGCGGCGAAGCAGAGGTCGGTATCCTCCCAGTAGGCCGGCGCGTATTGTGTGTCGAAGAACCCTGTTTGATTCAGAGTCTCACGCTTCACGTACAAGCAAGCACCCGAACAGTAGTCAACGTCGGCGGTCTGGTTGTAAATAAAACGAGAGGGATCGTCGTACTTGCCGATTTCCCGACCCGAAGCGTCAGAAAAGATCTCACATCCGGCTGCCTGCAGGAGCCCGTCCGGATAGATCAGTTTAGCCCCGACCACTCCGATCGTCGGATCAGAATAGGCACGATCGACCAGAGCCGTGAGCCAGCCGGGCTGAACTTCCGTGTCATTGTTCAGGAGTACGACGTCGCTTTCGGCGTACTCCTCCATGACGAGATTGTTTCCATCGACGAAGCCGTGATTCTCGTCGGTGGCCATATGATCGATCCGGTCACCCAGTTTCTTCAGATAGTTTCGCGTACCGTCGGTGGAAGCCTGGTCCACCACGCAGATTCGGTAGTCGGCGCTCGTGTTGGCGAAAATGCTCTCGATGCACTTTCGGAGCAGTTTCACCCGATTATAACTCAAGATGGCGATGACCGGCGCTCGTTTCGGTCCCTTTGACACTGTCTTCATGACGAAGCTCCTTCCCTGGAGTTCACGGGCTGATTCCCGCCCGGTTCTTAAGCTTGCCGATCTGGCTGGTCAGCTCCCTGACTTTCGCATCGAGTTCGAGCGCCCATCTGGATCGGTCATCAAATTCTGCCTGGAGTGTGCGAATCGTCTGATCACGGTGATCGATTTCTCGCTGCAACTCTTCTACCCACCGCGTGCGAGAGATCAGGTTTTCCTGAAGCTCTTGAACGGACTGATAATCGGCATCCCTGCCGGAAAGTGACTCCCCGAGCACGTACCATTCCGGCGAGGGAAGAAGGTCGGCGGGGATCGGCTCCATGGCGCAGATCGCAATCATGTAGGAGCATGTGTCGATGTCGACACGTGGGGGAGCCGGTTCGCCCCACGGAGATTCGGAGGGTGGGAAAACGAGCCCGAGACGGGCGTGGCATTCCGGGCTTCGGTCTTCGCCTGTGTGACAGGGAATGATTCCGATACCGGCAGTCCCTGTCTGAGCGTAGAGTTCAATAACAGAGAAGCTCGCTTCCAGCAGCTCCTGGAATTCATCCGGGGAATATTCCTTTACATGAAATGGATTCTCACCGTCCTTGCCCCCGGCCACATATGTATGCACGTTGGGAGTGGAAACCAGAAAGAGGCCGCCTGGAGCGAGCAGACGTTTCATCTCGTTCAGAAATCGATCGGGCCGCTCCACATGCTCAAAAACCTCGAAAGAGACGATGCGATCAAAGCTCCCCGTCTCGAGGCCGGTGTCGAGCACGTCGGCGGTATCGAACCGGAGACCATCCTCTTTGAAGTGCTCACGTGCGTAATTCACCGCTTCCGACGCGATATCGATCCCGGAAACAGATTGAGCGCCGCGACGTGCCATGTGACAGGCGCCGTAACCGCACCCTGATCCCGCGTCGAGAACGTGCTTGCCTTTCACCAATGACGCCGCGAACCGATAGCGAGTGATGTGCTCGAAGAAGAGGTCGTCCCAGCCATCCGCCGTGGGAACGAGTCGCTCGCCGGTAAACTCCATTTTCTTCACTTCCTCCTTCAGATGGTTTGGGCGAGCATCCCCTCAGGGACGAGGCCGGCCTGATCGAGAATTTTTGAAAGGACCGATTCAACAGAAATGGATTCCATGCAATGGGGAGAGACATCGCAGTCTCCTTGATAACAGCAAATACAATCCAGGTCGGGAACCACGCGGATTCCGCAGCCGTATAGATCGATCTCCGACGATGATGTCGGTCCGAAAAGCGCCACCACCCGCCGCTCAAGAGCGATCGCAACGTGGAGTCCCAGGGTGTCGCCGGTAACGAGCACGCCGCACGATCCTACGAGAGCCGCATACGCTCTGAGGCCGGACCCCGTGTCGATCGCCACTGCCGACCCACCGCTCGCTTTTTCAATCCAGCGGTTCTGATCCTGCTCCGCAGGTCCGCCGATAAGAACAACCGGTCCGCACTTTTCTCCTGCAAGAAGTCTAGCCAGTTCCGCGAATCTCTCCGGTATCCAGCTCTTGTGTTTCCATCTCTTGCTGGATCCGGTGTTCAATCCGACCATCGGTCGCTCCGATACACCTGACTTAGCGAGAAGCCGGCGCGCGTCTTCACGTTCGGAGGCTGTCAAAATCAGTGAGATTTGCTGCTCGGACGGATCAAGGCATAGCTGCCGATGAATGTGGGACTGATAAGTTTCACGGTTGGCCTTCTTCATGTCATCCCTCGCCCCCAGCACGAGCCAGTCAGCCGCTTCGTCGTTCGCGGGGACGACCTGGCCGTCTGGGCGAAGCAGATAACCTCGCTTCTCATTCGCACTCGCCATCGACGCCAGGGCGGCGCTTCGTTTGGAGGCATCGGGATTGAGGACAAGGTCAAAATGCTCTGCGGCCAGGCGGGCAGGCGCATCATGCAGTGAGCAGCGCTCATCGATCAGTGGATTGCCGGAGAGCAGGGGGATCGCCTCAGGCGAGGTAATCCATGTGATCTGACACCTGGGCCACTCGCTCCTGATTGCCGGAAGGATGCACGTGGTCCGAAGGACATCGCCCAGGGCATCGAGCTTAATAATCAGGACTCGGAATCCGACCTTCTCGCCATGTTTACAGGTTTCACAGATAGCCCCGGAAGTCTTGTGATGGACGCACGGCCTGTCGCCGGGGAAATGGCGGCAATCGAGATCAACGATCATGGGCCGGTTCCTCCGCCCCGCCGGCGATTTCCTTCGGGGGGAGCTCGGTGCGAACGACGATGATGTCGAGTGGCGCTTCTATCGCAACCTGAACCTGCTTGCCTCGGACGGTCCGGATCGTGATGACGATGTCTTCGCCGATTCGGATCGACTGGCCTGATCTTCTTGTGATGAGCAACATGGGTCTTCTCGCTAGGTGCTTCCGGATGCCCGGCACCCGGATTGAATGGCGTCAAGAATGTGGACCCGCGAAGAATAGTCGCCGCTGTGAATGATCTGCCTACCCAGATGGGACGTCGGATTCAGCAGAATCGGGCCTTTGAGATTGGCGGTCATACCGCTTACGTCATCAGGGATTCCCACGATCGCGAGAGTTACGAGTTCGGTGATATCAGGACACTCGAGCGAAGTAAGAACCTCCGGCGACTCGGGCGGGGCGTAGCTTGAATCAAAGAGGGTCGGGTCGATGAGGACGAAGGCCAGATTCCCGTCATCGACCGACTGGAGCCAAAGGAACGGTGCATCCGAATCCCGGTCGATCAGCACGACCCGCCGGCAATCAGGAAAGCCAAAAAGACCGCCGGGGAATTCGTAGAGATTGTCCGGGGATACCTGAATCGTTCCGAAGCGGGATGTGGAGATCATCTGGTGATTGTCATTCACTCTGATTCTCCTACAGGAAGCTCAACATGTTGACCTGCATCAATCGGGCCGTGGCGGCCAGAGCCGACTCATAGGCGGCCTGTTCGGTCTGAAGCTGAATTACCGCTTCGGCGAGATCGGTATGCTCGACCAAGGATAGATACTCCTCCAACCCGATTTCGGTGGAGGCCAGCATTTGATTGTTTCGTTGCAGGGAGGCGGCCCGAGTGCCGATGACTCCCAATTGTTCTGTGGTGTGATCGATTGCTTGATCGATCGAATCGAGCAGGCCGCGTACAGCATCGGAATCGTTCTTCCAAAGTGCGTTCTTCAAGTCAATCGTCAATTGGAAGACGTCCACGGACCCCTGGAACAAATCAGTGCCAAGGAGATTGACCTGAATGGTCCTGTCCGAGTCGATCTGCCTGACAACATCTCCCCCGAGATCGGCGATCGGAGTTACGGAACTGGTGTTCTGTGTGTCATAGGATGCGAGATAATCGGTGCCGCTCGCGAGGGCCCCTCCGGAAAGGGGGGTGATCGTCCCCACGTCGTAATCGACGGAGTAGTCTACCCCTTCGGTGTAGGTCGTTGCACCGGAGAGATCGGTAAGGACGACGGTGCCCGATTCAATTCGTGCGTTGATCAGATTGACGGCTGTCCCGGTGGCCCCGGCTGTTAATACTTCATCGCTGATGGAACTATTGGTAATGAACGGCGGAGTGTCTGTCTGAAAACCAGAAAAGACATAACGCCCGTTCACTTTGGCGCGGCTTTCCCCCAGCATCGCGTTCAGGAGATCGTCTACGATCGTGCCGAACGGTGCCCGATCATCCGCTGAGTCATCCGCCGCCCGGATCGCGGTTTCTTTCAGTTCGTTCAAAAGGTCCACTATGTTGTTCAGCGGCCCTTCCGTACCCGTGACCCATGTCAGCCCGTCCTGAATATTGCTTTGATATTGCCTGTTCTCATTGATCTGCCTTCGGAGAGAGAGAGCCCGCATGACTCCGCCGGGATCGTCGGAGGGGCGCTGGATCCTCCTCCCGGTGGCAAGACGGATCTGTTGCTGCTGAATGCGTTCCAGGGTCCGGTTCAGCGTGAAAGTCATGTTCAGCTGCAAGGAGTTTGACGGAATACGCACGGGATCCTCCTTTAGATGGCGCTGATCAGCGTCGACATCATTTCGTCGATGGTGGCGGTGACCCGGACCATTGCTTGGTAAGCATGCTGATGGGATATGAGGAGCGACATCTCCTCGTCGAGGGAAACACCGCTCACCTGGAGTCGTTGATTCTCGATATCAAGTCGTAGAACTTCTTCCATGTCCAGGAGCGAGTTTGACTCCTGGGCTTCCAGGCCGATTCTCCCTGTCAGTGTGTTATAGAAACTGTCGAAAGTAGCGGATCCGCCTGACATGGTAAGGCCGGTTTGCAGATTGGCAATTGCCAGGGCCTGGTCACCGTCGCCGACCTGCCCGCCTGCCGAAGCAGCGATCAAATCAAGATTGGCCGCGACGGCATCGCTGATGCTGATGTCCTTTGCAGTCGTGCCGGTGGGATCAAAGAATAGATTGCCGGTTGAGCCGTCCAGAGCGGTACCGGCCGCATGCGTGGCGTTCACCTGGCTCACGAATGTCGAGGCGAGCGCATCGAGATCATTGCGGTAGCTCGCGATCGCTTCATCTCTGGCTACCAGGTAACCGCGGAGCCTGCCTCCGGTGACGACAGCCTCGGTGGTGCCCCCCTTCCATACAAGGCGGGAGGACCACGTTGTGTTCCCGGTTCCGGTTTCGAGCTCCAGATTGCGACTCGTGCCGTCCTGGACGAGAACCTGGGAGCCGATCTGGACGAGAACGGATCCGGCTGCCTGCTCCGTTACCTGAACGTCGACGATTTCAGAAAGCTGATCGATAAGAAGGTCCCGCTGGTCACGGAGAGCATTCGCTTCGTGCCCTTCCACTTCTCCTTCGACAATCGACTTGTTGATTGTCGCGATCTGGTCCGAAATCCGGTTGATCTGGTCTATCTCGCCCGTAATATCATTTGTCAGACTTCCCTGAAGCGACGTGAGATGAGAGTCGAGCCCGTGAAACGTATCGGCCAGTGCATTAGCACGCGCAATGACCTGGCCACGGAGTGCAAGGTTATCCGGTTCCTTGGCAAGCTCATGCCACGATTCCCAGAACCGTGCCATGGAGCTGCTGAGTCCACCCTCGCCCGGCTCGCTCAATATGGTTTCCACTCGGCGCAAATAACTGGATTGGGCGTCCCAGCGACCGACATTGGAGTTTTGACGCCTGAAGAGACCGTCGAGAACGATGTCGCGGCCTCGCCGGACGTCGATCGCTTCCACACCTGTACCGACCATGCCCGCCCGTGTATCGAAATCGGTGGTTTGACGAATCACGGTAGTCCGGCGGGAGTAGCCCGGAGTGTTTACGTTCGCGATGTTCGATCCGATGACGCTCATCGCGAGCTGATGGGTTTGCAGCGCCCGACGGGCGATTTCTAGACTGGCGTGTAGACTGACCATCTCAACACCTCAGGTAGTTCGGTCGACGAGCGTTCTCGACTGCCGCTGGGGTTCGATTGCTCCGGAGTCACCGTATGTGGTGGCTGTCGATTTCGACCCCACCGCGGCGCTCATCATTTCCTGCACGAGTTTCAGGGATTGTTGCAGCACTCTCCGGTTGTCCCGGTTGACTCGCTCGATATTCTCGAGCGTCGATCGCATGGCAACACCGAGCGCTCGAATCTCCTCACCGGCGGCACCGTCCATCCGGTTCGCAACCGTTGTCAGAGTAGAATCACCCGGAAGGCCGAGATCGGCGGAGAGAGAGCGGACGATCCGGGCCCTCTCACGGTCGAGTCTGTGTACCTTCTCCAGGCAGCGGCCTTGATCGGATACGGTCTCGATGATTCCGGGGACATCCCGTCCTCTCAGGAATTTCCTTTGCCTGCGGATGACCTCCTCGAGGAGTTGGAGGGCTCCCACCTGTTCATTCAGAAGGGCACCCAGATCGTGCATGAGGTTCTCCAACGATTAATCCTCCGTAGTGCCGGGTTGACCGAGCCGTTCCAGGCCTTCGTAGTAACCCATCACGTTCCGCACGTATTCTTGTGTTTCGGGATAGGGGGGGATGCCACCGTATCGCTCGACTGTTCCGGGGCCGGCGTTGTAGGCGGCGAGAGCCTTCTTGAGATCCCCTTCCCATCGATCGAGCTGGAGCCGGAGATACCGCGCTCCACCGGCAATGTTTTCGGCCGGGTCGAACGGCCTTCGTACACCCATGTCCGTTGCAGTTGTATCCATCAATTGCATCAGTCCTTTGGCTCCGGCTGACGAGATCGCCCTCGCATTGCCCCCTGATTCCTGCAGAATGACTGCACGAAGCAAATCGGGGCTGAGATCGTTTTCTTTAGCCACCCGGTCAATGATTGCACTGTATCGATCGAGACCACCCTTTCCCTGAGTTTCCCCTGATCGGACCTTTTCATAGGATTCAAATGCAATCCGTACGGGGGGTTCCAATGATCCTCTCCCAATCCGCCTGATCTGCCCGGCCGGGTCGCCGTAACGATCCTCAAACAGTCTGGAGAGACCGATTCCTCCTTGGGCGCTCAGTTCCCTGGCCAGATGCTCGTCCATCATCTCCCGCATCATGCCCGCCCCCGCCGCCTCGTCATCGCTCGAGAGGATCTCGGAGGCGGAGCGCATGGAACGGATGAGCTTCGTTAGAAACAGCGCTTCGAACTCCTGCGCTACCCGACGGAGACCCTCTCCCTCCCGCTCCGGTGGAAGGGCATCATCACCAAGCTTGTATGATCGGCCGGAATGCTTCCGTTCGAGGGGGATCAGATTCGTCTGCAGTGTGATCGACTCGGTGGGCATGTCTAAAGTATCCGCAGCTCGGCCCGCAGGGCGCCGGCTTCTTTTAAGGCCTGAAAAATGGCGATCATGTCTCGCGGAGTTACTCCAAGAGCGTTCAGTGCCCGGGCGAGATCGCCCACATTGGCGGACTCGGTAAGGGGGATCAGTCCTGTGCTCTCCTGGTTGACGGTCACATGTGACCTCTCGGTCTGGATTGTCTCGCCCTCGGAGAAGGGAGCGGGTTGGGAGATTACGGGCTCGCTTCGGATCTGGACGGTGAGATTGCCGTGGGCGATTGCTACGCTGGAGATCGTTACATTCTGACCGGCGACGATCGTCCCTGTCCGCTCATTCACGACGATCCGTGCCGCGGCGTCCGGATCGACCTCCACTCTCTCAATACGAGAGAGCAGAGTGACTCGATCGGTGCTGCCTCCGGCGATTGCCGGGTCGAGCGAGATCGTTCCCGCATCGAGTGCGCGCGCGGCTTCGACTCCCAGCTCACGGTTGATCGCATCCACGACGCGCCGGGCGGTTGTGAAGTCCGCCTCATACAGCAGGATCGTCACAGTCTCCGATACTTTCCCGTCGGTCCACTGCCGTTCCACTATCGCCCCTCCCGGCACACGACCGACAAGAACGTAATTCTGGCTCACCTCTTCGCTTCCGCTTCCGGATACGGAGAATCCCCCGACCGAGAGCGGTCCCTGTGCCGTGGCATAAACCTGTCCGTCAGGCGTCGCAAGGGGGGTGAGAAGGAGAGTCCCTCCTTCGAGGCTTCCGGCGTCACCGATCGAGGAGATCGTGACGTCCATGGTGGCTCCCTTCCGGTGGTGCCGGCTGAGCCGGGCGACGGCCATCACAGCCGCTGCGTTCTTCGTCTTGATCTTGTTCGCAGGGACTGTCACCCCGAGCCGATTCAGCATGTTTGCCATGGACTGCATGGTGAACAGAGAAGATTTGGAGTCCCCTGATCCGTCCAGGCCGACCACAAGTCCATAACCGATGAGCTGAAGATCCCCACCTACGTCAATGTGGGCTATGTCCTTCAGGCGAGGACCCGCCTGGACCGAACTGATCAGACAGGCGAGAGAAAGCAGCGCGAGGCCGGCACGACTCCATCTCGGAGGGAGCTCCCCGTCTGGCCGAAGCAATCGGACAGGCCTGAAGTTCCTGGTCAGAAGATCCATGACAGGACCCTCGAGAACAGACTCGGGCTCGTCCCCTTGGAGACGACTCCCTTCCCCTTGTATGCGATTTTGGCGCCTGCGATATTGGTGGAAAAGACGACGTTGCCCGCACTGATGTCAGCCGGGCGTACCGTTCCCGACAATGACAGGATTTCGGTTTCGCCGTTTACCTCCACTTCTTTCTCACCGCGGATTACAAGATCGCCGTTCGGTAGAATGTCTGACACGGTAGCTGCCATCTGCGCGGTGAGCCTTCCCTGGCGGGATTGCTGCCCGGTTCCTTCGAGACTTTTGTCGAAACTGGCGGAAAGCCCGAAGTCAGGAACGAAATCAAAGAGGCCCGTCCCCTCATTTCCACTATGAGCGAATTTGTCTTTCCGCTTGGTCGAGAGTTTGGTCGAATTGCTGCCGCTCATCTTCTCAATGATCATGACGGTCACGATATCGCCGACAGCGCGTGCTTTGACATCGGCGTAGAGGGAAACCTGGCGCACGGTGGTGACATTTCTGCCGCCGGCCACCGCACTTCCGAGGGTGATCAGGAGGACGATTGCGAGAATGGCGATTCGATTCATGACCAACCCCCCGCTCCGTCGATCAATTCAATACGAACGAGACCGGCGCGAACGACTGTCGCCGTGACCCGCTTCCCGCTTCGTTCGTTCCGGACGTCGATCTGTTCACCCACCGCGCCATCGCCGAGAGCGATGGCTGAAGCGGTGATGGCGATCGATCCGAGACGGAGACTCACCATGACCTTCTCTCCTCGGGAAACAACGGGAACAGGCTCGATACGGTCTTCCGTAATCGGTTTGCCTTCCGGAAGAAGGCGAACAGCTCGCATACCGAGCGCCTCTTCCAGAGTGTGAAGCGCCCCGGGGATGGTCCGAACGTCGCGGATCTCGAGAGCGAGGTCCTCTTCTCGTATCATTTGATGCCGGTCGATCCGGCGAGTGGAGATCGGTATCGCGCGAAACACCTGGACATCGGCTGTCAACGATCGACGGTCAGTACGATTGCCGTCAGCGTAGAATTCGACTGAAAGAGAAACGGGGCCTCGCCGGTCGAGAGGACGCATGGGCCGGAAGCGAATCTCCCGATCCTGACCGGCAAGATCGCCGAGGTCCGGGAGGTCACCCAATTGGATTCGGATCTCCCCCTGCCCTTGAAAAGACCGCTCCAGGAACCTGTTCGCTTCTTCCCGGACGGCGTCGGGCGTAATCGTTGACCCACTCGCCATGCCGGCCGCAAGAAATGGAAACCAGATGAGCCAGTGCAGTCTTCGGATTATGTTCGAGCTTTCGATTCTTACGGGTGTCATCCCTGAACGCCCCTATTGGTTGTCGTTTACCTGGTTAGATTATTCGCCATGGACATCATGTCCTCCGACGCCTTGATCGCTTTGGAATTGATTTCATAAGCACGTTGGGCGGCGATAAGCGCGATCATTTCCTCGACAATATCAACGTTCGATACTTCTAGAAATCCCTGGGAGAGCCGTCCGAGCCCGTCCGATCCCGGCGTACCGGGAATGGATTCACCCGAAACCGGTGTCTCGGTAAAGAGATTCTGACCGATGGCGCGAAGCCCTGATGGATTGACGAATCGCATCAACTCGATCTGACCGACGATCTGTGATTCATTTTCATTCCCGAGTGTCACGGAAACCACTCCGTCCGGTGAGAAGCTGATGTGAGATGTTTCCGCCGGAATCGTGATTTCGGGATCCAGAAGATAGCCGTCGGACGTCATGAGCTGACCTTCCGCCGAGACTTTAAAACTGCCGTCTCTGGTATAGGCTTCGCCCCCTTCTGGAAGGAGAATGCGGAAAAAGCCGTCCCCTTTGACCGCCAGATCTGTCGGATTCCCCGTGGAGACGAGATCACCCTGCGTGAACATCCTCTGCGTAGAAACCGGCGTGGCGCCATACCCGATTTCCAGCGATGACGGCGAAACTGCTCCCGATGCTGTCGGGTTACCCGCCACGCGGGTCAGTTGATAAAACAGATCCTGAAATTCCACTCGGCTCTTCTTGAAGCCGGTAGTATTCACATTGGCGAGATTGTTTGCGATGTTGTCCACGTTCAGCTGCTGCGCTTTCATTCCCGTGGCGGCAGTTCGCATCGCTCGTATCATAGTTTCTTCCTCCCGGCGCTAACCGTTGAGTAGTTCGTTGCCCACACGCCTCAAGGTCTCGCTCTGGAGCGTGAGGTTCTTCTGAGATGCTTCGAACTGCCGCAACTGAGCGAGAACTCGCATCATTTCTTCTGATGTCTTTACGTTGGATTCTTCGAGACAGTTCTGGCAGACCACGGCTGTAGGCTCCGCACTACGCAGGTTCTCCCCCTCACGGGGACCGAAGAGGCTTCCCCCCTTGCGGGCTAGGCTCTGGGGATTGGTGAAATTAGTCACCTTGAGTTTGCCTAGTGATTCCCCGTCCACGAGGATCTCACCGTCGGCGCTCACTTCAATCCGGCTTCCCTCGATTGTGATCGGCCCCCCGTCTCCTGAAACCGGATGGCCGTTCTGGGTGACCAGTGTCCCTTCACCATCGATGGAGAAATTGCCGTTTCTGGTATAGCGCTCCCCCTCGGGAGCGAGGACTACGAAGTAACCATCGCCGTCGAGGGCGAAATCGAGGGGCCGGCCGGTGGGACGGATGTTACCCTGCGAGAGATCGAGGTATTGCTTCTGGCTCCGCCCGATTGCCTGGAGATCAGCGAAACTGGAGACTTCCGTAAGGACCTCGGCAAAAACGCGAGCGGCCTTGTATCCGGGTGTGGAACCGTTCGCAATATTATTGACGAGCGCCTCCTGGCGGTACTGTCGCGAAACCAACGAAGCGCCGGCAAGATAGATTTCGTCGCTCATCCTCTCTCCTCACTCAAACGGACGGATTGGTGGTTCTTGTTCGGTCAGGGCAATTGCAAAGCGCGTGCCACGCGGTCTGCGCCGGTGAAACAGGACGGAGGGGCCATATAGAGCCGGATTCGTGGCGATCAGCGATGGCCCGAGCGACATTTCTTATGGAAATCGGACGAGTAAGGAGGAAAGATATTCCCTAGAGGAAAGAAGTTTTTTCTGATTCGGCTGCGATCGCGAGAGCATCCAGGAGATCGGAGAGAAGCATGGCCATGCTCTTCGGGCCTGCGGCCTCTTCCGGCGGACAACCGGAACGGGCCAGGCAGGCGAAGAAAGGATCGGGTGTGGAAGTCGGAGGCCGGTCTCGATCGATAATCTTGATGGGCCGGATGTTGGCCAGGCCTCGTATGCGATCAGACTTCAAGATTCAGCCTCCGATCCGGCAAGCTCCGGCCAAGGTCGATAAAAGACTCCTCGCCGGCTGATTCCACCGTGACAGTGGCATCAAAGCGATGGCTCGACTTTGTAGCTTCCAGCTCCCAGGCCGATTCAGCCTCTCCGAAAACCTGGACGGCGAAATGATTCCCGTTGAGTTCGACCTGCGCACCCACGGGATCCTTCGATCCACGGTCGAGCCAGAAGCGATAGCGTTCCGGGGAGACGATCAGATGAAGAGTCGCGCGCCGCCCGTTCAACGTCGCGGGGATCTGATAGGTAGGCGTGACTTTACTGCCGTCGGTTGTGGGGAGGTTCAGAATCTGGAGACCCTCGAGAACTTCCAGTGATCGATTACACCAGGCTACGGCTCGTTCCAGAATCCTTCTCCCCTTCTCTCCGAGTCCGGGAGATGTGCAGGACCGGAAAACAGTCAGCTCCGATCGGGAGAGAAGCAGAAACGCCTTCAGACTCCGTTCGCGAAAGTCTTCGACCGATCGCCAGTCATGCCTGCCGAGGGCTGTGAGATCAGACTCGAGCAAGTAGCCCGCCTTACGCACGATAGGCTCCAGACAAAACGTCGCCCGGTCCGACCGGATCGGATGGAAGAACCGAGCCGCTTCCCTGGCCAGGTTTTCCATAGTGATCGCTCGCGGGCCCTCAATCGAATCGGCCGTCTGCAGGAGGCTCGATTCCAGATGGGCCAGGGTGGTGCCGAGCCTCGCTTCCTCGCAGGTCTCGAGCGCCCTCAATGTGCGGGGCCGGACAGGTACCCGGCGCTGGAACAGCGTCACGACAGTGTGAACGGTTTTCTCGATCTTGGTGAGAGGGACTGCCTCATTGTCGAGCCGGGAATCGGCCCACCTCAGGCAATACCGGATCTGGTTGACGACTTCGGCGGCCGGCTTTCGACCCCCTTCGGTCGCAACGGCTTCGATCAGGCGATCCAACTCATCTGCACCAGCGTGGGAGGAATGGTCTCTGTCGCCTGAGTGATCTTCCTGGTCAAGCAGTTTGAGACAGATCCCGCCCTTCGCCCGCTCCGCCCTGGTACGAATTCGGGAACCCCGGATGAGCGGAAGATCGGTCCACGCAAGATACGTGTCTCCACCGATATCAAGAATCACCCTTCTTCCGGGCAGGAATCCGGCGACTGTTGCCGGGTATTCTCTTCCGGGCTCAAGTGCTCTCATAGAAACCTCAAGGGTGTACCGCCTGCTTCTCCAACCAATGAAATGCTAGACCAGCAAATCGAGCCGCTTGCCTCGCGAGGGATTCTTGCCGGGAGGTTGGGGACTCTTCTTCGAGTGGGGCCCCGCGGCTCCGGTCGCGTGATCCTCATCGTCTCGCTTTTCCTCAGCCGCCTCTTTCTTCTTGCGATCCCCTTTCTTTTCCGTGCGGACCTGGGGATTGATCCGCTCGAACGGTGGCGGCGGTGTCGGCTTTCGGGGCAGCTCGACATGTTCGGGAGAGGAGATCATGACTTCTCCTCGAGAACGGTTCTCATTCGGGCTCGAAGGATTGTAATGGCCCTGCTGTGGAGCTGAGAAACACGAGATTCCGTAAGCTCGAACAGCTCGGCAATCTCCTTCATTTTGAGTTCATCAAAATAGTAGAGCGAGAGAATGAGGCGATCTCTTTCCGGGAGGTGCCCCAGAAAACCGACAAGGATTTCAGCGAGCTGCTGGTTTTCCACTTGCTCATAGATCTTGGCGGCCGCCTCCCCCTTGTCCGGAATATCAGGCGTGGCAGAGTCCTGATCGTCCTGTAGCGACCGAATAGTAAGGTTGGCCGCTTCTCCAAGAAGTCGTGAGATATCCCTCTCGTCAATTCCGGTGTGTCGGGAAACCTCTTCATCTGAAGGTGTTCGGCCGGTCTCCCTCTCGAGATCGATGTAGGATTTTTCGATCTTTCGGATTCTCGATCGTGTCGAGTACGGAAGAGGGTCGAGAGCACGAAGATGGTCGAGAACCGCTCCTCGGACATAGTGGGAGGCGAACGCTTCGAACGGGACACCCCGGTCAGGGTCGAATAGATCGACCGCGCGGATCAATCCGATCGTGCCGGCACTTTCCAGGTCGAGAGGATCGACCGTGTTGGGGACCTTTCCGGCAATCCCCCTCGCAATTTTCTTTACGAGAGACATCCCGTCGAGTATCGATCTTTCTCGACGTTCGAAAGTGGCGTCCCGATAAACTTCTGTTCCAGGTGATTCACCCATGAATGATCGATCACTCCGTCGTTGCTCCTGCCAGTGCGCCAACCGGTTCCGGTGGAGCCGGTGCATCGGCACTCAGGACCCCTACTGACGAAAGATCGACATCTGGTGCAATTTCATGATAGGAGAGCACCGGCTGATTCGGGAAAGAGGCCTCCGTGAGCCTGCGTATCCCTAGACGGATCTGCGGGGAACATATGATCGCCGGCCGTTCTCCTCGATCAAGGGCTCCCTTGATCATGGATTTGAGGTTGTCCAGGATTCTTTGGACCTTGACGGGAGCCAGAGCTGTTACGAGCTGCCCCCCTCCATCCCGAAGCGCCTGCGTAAATTCCTGTTCCAACGCGGGATCAATCGTGATCACCGGAAGCTGCCGATTCTTCCCCATATGGTCGTTGCAGATGGCCCGACTGAGACCGGCGCGGACGTATTCCGTAAGAAGATCGATATCCTTGACGGTTGATGAATAATCGATGATGGTCTCGAGGATCGACCCCAGATCTCTTATGGGCACTCGCTCCTTCAGTAGACTTTGAAGAACCCGGTGAATCGTTCCGAGGCTCACCTGGTCCGGGATTACATCTTTGATCAGTGCCGGATTCTCCTTGTTGATTTCATCGAGAAGACTCTGGACATCCTGTCGGGAAAGAACTTCCCATGCATGCTTCTTGATCATCTCGGTTAGGTGAGTCGCGAGGACGACGCTCGTTCCGACTACGGTAAGACCCTGGTCCTCTGCGGCGCTTTTCTGCGCGGAATTGACCCACTTGGCACGAAGGCCGAACGCCGGTTCCTTCGTTTCGATTCCCTCGATCTTGTTCAGCCCGCTTTCGGCTCCCATTGCGAGGAAGTGTCCGGCACGGACGGTCCCGCCCGCCACACGATGGCTCTTGATACGAATCTCGTATTCGTCAGGCTGGAGCCGGATATCGTCACGTACCCGAATGCGGGGGACGATGATCCCGACGTCGCTTGCCACCTGACGGCGGAGAGCGACGACCCGGTCCAGAAAGTCGCTCCCCCCTTCGGCGTCCATCATCGGGATGAGGCCGTATCCGATCGCCAACTCCAGCCGGTCGATCCGCAGGTAATCCTCGGGAGTCTCCTCCGGTTTCTCCTCGGTCTCTTCCGGCTTTTCATCTGCTTTCTCGGTAGACCGGGCGGCCGTTGCTGATCGGGCAACGAGGAGGAGTCCCCCGGCAAGAACGATGAGCGGAACCGCAGGAATCCCCGGCACGATTGCCAGGCAGACGAGCGCTCCTGCTACAATAGTGAGTGGTTTGCGATTGCTGAACAGCTGGTCTTTGATCTCGGTGCCGAGGTTCCCGGCCGCAGCGGCCCGGCTGACCACGATACCGGCCGCAGTCGAAACGAGGAGGGCCGGAATCTGACTGACGAGACCATCACCGATTGTAAGCCGCGTGTAGACCCTGAGCGATTCATCGGGAGCCATGCCGAGCTGTACCATCCCGACGATGAATCCGGCGAGTATATTGACGAGGGTGATAATAATACCGGCTACCGCATCCCCTTTGACGAATTTGGCGGCGCCGTCCATTGAGCCGTAGAAGTTCGCCTCCCGCGAAATGTCATCACGGCGCTGCCGGGCTTCTTCTTCGTTGATCAACCCCGCACTCAGATCGGCGTCGATGGCCATCTGTTTTCCGGGCATCGCATCCAACGTAAATCGTGCTCCCACCTCTGCGTTTCGTTCCGTACCACGGACGATCACGAAGAACTGGATCGCCACCAGGATAATAAAGATCACGAAACCGACGATGTAGTTGTCTCGAATGACGAACGAACCGAAGGCGGAGATGACGTCCCCTGCGTAGGCCTGGCCCAAGATGAGTCGTGTGGATGCGACGTTCAGCGACAGGCGAAAGAGAGTCACGATCAGCATGAGTGACGGAAAGACGGATATCTGAAGCGGGGCGCTCACGAAAAGCGAGTTCGCGAGTATTACCAGTGAGAAGGCAATATTGAACGTCAGCAGGATGTCTAGAATCCAGGTGGGTAGGGGAACGATCATGATGCCGATGATGGAAATTACGCCGACTACGAGGACGATGTCCGCGCTCGGCACCCTTCTCTGTTTATTCGGCAAGACGGCTGGATTGGCGCTCATATCAGGAGTCCCGTCCTATGGGTTGAGTGAAATCCTTGACTCGGTTCTTCTGTTTGTAAACGAAGGAGAGAACCTCGGCGACCGCACGGTAGAGTTCCCCAGGCACGATGCCGTCTACCGGCACAAGCTTCCAGAGCGAGCGAGCAAGGGCTTTGTTTTCAACAATCGGAACACCGGCCTCGATAGCGATCTCTTTGATTTTCTGAGCGATCAGGCGGCGTCCCTTGGCGACGACGGTCGGTGCTGACATCTCCGCAGGATCGTACTTGAGTGCCACCGCGTACTCGGTCGGGTTCGTAAGGACGACGTCGGCGTCGGGAACGGCAAGCATCATCCGTTTCCGGGCGAGTTCCTTCTGCGCGGCTCGAATCCTCCCCTTTACTAGAGGGTCGCCGTCCGATTCCTTCATCTCGTCCTTCACCTCTCGCTTCGACATCATCAGATCTTTGTTGTGCTTCCGGCGTTGAAAAGCGTAGTCGGCCATGCCGATCACCAGGAGAACGAGACCGGTTCGCCAGAGAAGATCGGTGACGAGACCGCCTACGTTTGTAAGCGTACGCCCCAGGTCGTTGTCGGGAATGTTCAGGAAGAGGTCGACTGCACTCCGCACGATTGAATAAGAGACCATCGCCAACAGGATGACTTTGACGAGGTCTCGCAGAAGATTGAATATCATCCGGCTGGAGAAAAGTTGTTTGGCCCCGGAAATCGGGTTCAGCCGTCCGATATTGACCGCCAGCTTCTGAGTGGTGAATACGAAACCGCCTTGCAGGGCTGCCGTAGTGACAATCGCGACTGCCGCAAATGCAAGGAAGAGCGGTCCCAGAAGGTGACCTGCCCAGAGGACCCATTCCGCCGCGATGCCGGGAACGGTATCCTCGGTAACCGGAAGTGTGGTGGAATTCGCAAATGCGAGAGTGACCTGTTCCATGAATTGAACTTTCATCCAGGGGCCGGCCGATTTCATGATGAGTGCGCTCGACAAGATTATGATGGCCGACTTGAGCTCCGTACTCTTGACGACATCGCCCTTACTTCGGGCTTTCGTCTTCTTTCGGTGTGTTGGCTGTTCTGATTTTTCATGATCTGATTCGGCCATTTTACGTTCCCCCTACATGGCCGAAAGCTGATACAGCAGGCTGCTCAGCTCGTCAGGTAGTCGAAGAATGAAATTCCGCATGAGTTTCATCGTAACCGGCATGGTGGACGCGAGCACGATGGAGCCTACCCCGATCCGGAGAGGCAGCCCGATCGAAAAGATGTTGAACTGGGGAGCGCCGCGAGACAGGATTCCGATCGTCGCTTCTGTCAGGAATACGCTGGCCATGACCGGAACGGCGATCTGAATGCCGAGAATCACGACCTCCACGAACAATCTGAGAATGCCTTCACCGATCGATGGGGGAAGAACAGCGGTTCCGAGGGGTATGAGATCAAAGCTCGTCCCGAGGGCGAGCAAGAGAAAACGGTGGCCGCCGAGAGTCAGAAAGAGAACGAGCACCATCAGCCCGTGCAGCTGATCGATCAGGGTTCCCTGCTCCTCCGTGATCGGATCGAGAACGGTGGCCAGGCCGAAACCGATATGCACGCCGGCGAGCTTGCCGGCGAACTGGGCGGATCCCAGGAACAGTGCGACTATGAATCCGAGGGTCAATCCGACCGCTGCTTCCCTCACGGCAAGAACCGTCAGATGGAGCAGGTCGCTTTCCCGCACCTGATCGCCTGATACGACCGGGAGAAGCAGAAACGCCAGCAGGAGAATCATCCAGACCCTGGCAAGCGGAGGAATCGACTTCTGCCCGAACACAGGTGCGATCAGGAAGAGCCCTGATATGCGCACCGTAGTGAGCGCAAAGGCAGGGAGCTGCTGGAACAATAGATCGATCGCGCCCACAGTCCCTCCCTAGGTGATAAAGATCCGAAAATCGGTGTAGAGAAACAACGTGAGGTGAACGAGCTTCTGAATCATCCAGGGCAAAAAGAAGAGGAGGGCGGCACAGACGGCGACGATTTTGGGAATGAAACTCAAGGTCGCCTCCTGGATCTGGGTTACCGCCTGCAGGATGCTGATCGACAGACCGGCAGCCAGGCCGCAGAGAAGGAGCGGGCCGGCCACTTGAAGCATGGTCATCACCGCTTCCCTTCCGAGATGAATGAGGAGTTCTTCGCTCAAGACAATGCCTCCCTTAGCTGAAGCTCGTTACGAGCGAGCGGATGATCAGAAACCAGCCGTCCACAAGAACAAAAAGGAGGATCTTGAACGGCATGGAGATCATGACAGGGGGCAACATCATCATCCCCATGGACATGAGTACGCTCGCGACCACCATGTCGATCACCAGAAAGGGTATGAACAGCAGAAAGCCGATCTGAAACGCTGTAGTCAGTTCGCTTATGACAAATGCGGGAACGACCAGATAGGTCGGGATGTCAGTACGCGATTCAATGTCCTTCTGTTTTGCAATGCGAATGAACAGCTCGAGATCCTTGTCACGCGTCTGCTGGAACATGAACTCCCGAACAGGTGTAATCGCGCGATTCCACGCTTCCGTCTCTTCGATGGTCCCTTCCATGAGCGGTGAAAGCGCATGTTCGTTGATGTTCTGCCAGACCGGCGCCATAATGAAGATCGTGAGAAAGAGGGCCAATCCGATCAGGATCTGATTGGGCGGAAGTTGCTGCTGGCCGAGAGCGTGTTTCAGAAAGGAGAAGACGATCACGATCCGCGTGAAAGAAGTAACGAGGACCGCCATGGCCGGCGCGAGAGAAAGAACGGTCAGGATTCCGACAATCTTCAACGTCATCGGAATTCCGGATCGATCATCCTCTTCACCGATTTCGAGGCTGATCTGGGGGAGTGCCCAGGCGGGTACTACCGCCAAACCGAGCATGATGAACAGGAGTGCGATAATAGTGAGGCTCATCTTTGAACTGGGACGTCGATTCATGCTCACGTTTTCTCCCCGTTCTTTCGCATCAGGGAACCGAGAATCCCCGAAAAGCGGCGGTTATCCCCGGCAGGACTATCCGTGGGCGGGTATACGCGGTCCCTCTCATCGGGCGAGAGCTCGAGTACAGGCGTGATCGAGGAGTCGGTGACACCGACGACGACTACCCTTTCCCCCATTCGGACCGTGTAGAGCGCTCTCTTGGGCGCCAGAAAGCAGCGATCGAGGACATGAACGTGCCGTTCGGTTCCGAATCGGCGGCCACCACCCAAGGCCCGAAGCCCGAAGACCGCCCCGACGATAAGAAGCAGAATGAGTCCCAGGCCGAGTCCCACACGGGAGGCAAGCCCCCCGATATTGCTTTTTTTGCCGCCCCAGGAATCGTATGTGGGCATGGGAGAAGCGGATTCCTGCTCGCCATCATCCGTTGGAAAAATTGTCTCCGTTTCTTCTGACGCCCAGCAGAAAGCCGGAGCGAACAGAATCAGAAGAGCCAATGTGAATCTGATCGTCATGCCCATCGTCATTCCCCCTGCGATTCGCTTGTCTTCTTCGGCTTACAGAGTTCGGTCAATTGAACGCCCATCTGATCGTCCACGACCACTACCTCACCGCGTCCGACGAGTTCCCCGTTCACCCGGATCTCCACCGGCTCTCCGATCGGCTGGTCAAGTTTGACTACCGCGCCCGGACCCAGTTTCATGATTTCATTTATCGTCATCTCGGTCCGGCCGAGATCGACCGTGACAGGAACCATGACGTCCAGGAGGAGTGACATGCTGTCTACCGCAGCGATAGTCTCCGCCGAAGAGATCGCCTGAAACTCGGCCTGTCGGATCTCCGCTTCGGTCGGCTCATCCGCGTCTTCGGCTGACTCGTCGACGGTACCTGCACCATCTTCAGCTCCCTCTTCCCCAACGACGCCGGCTTGATCCGTCTCCGATTCCTCACCGGTCTCGACGGTCTCTTCCGTTCCGGCATCTTCGGAAGCCTCTTTCGGGGCCGTTTCCTCTTCAGCGGTCTCCGGCGCGTCTTTTTCGGCTACTTCTGTGGCCTCTTTTTCTTCGTCTCCCACGAAAACCCTCTCCTCTCTATGAGCCTGTCCGGCTGATCCGGATGCCCAGCGATTGATCGATACAACCAGGATGGCCGAAGTAGGCGAGCTTCCCAGCCACGTGGACTTCGACTTCTTCATTCCATTTTCGGTCGAGGTAGAGAATGTCACCTACTTCGAGGCCGGTCAGATCCCTGATCGGAACAGTGATGTGCGGGTAATGTGCGCTCACGTGAATCATCACCTCCGCGAGCTGCTCCACATCGATGGTATCCTCACTCTTCACGGAACCGGCGCGGCTTGTGCCGAGGCCGAGCCGCCGGGCAAGCTCATCGAATCCGAACAGGATGCGTATCACGCCGTTCTCTTCTTCACTCGCTTGAATGGTAAATATGGTCAGAATGCCTGAGCGGGCGCGGAGCTCGTCACGATCCTCTTTCTCGATGAGTGTCGAGACAGGCTCGGCGACCGTATCGTCCGATCCGGAGTGACGCTGAATCGTCCGCCCCATGTCCCTGATCAGGCCGCCGATCAATATGGATTCAATCGTGGTGGGGGGACGGTCGATTTCCCGGGGGGTTCCCTCACCTCCCAGCAGACCGTCGACCCAGGCCTGGGCGATGCTGCCTTCGACCTGGATCAGAATCGGGGGTGAGTCTTTATCGAGCGCCAAGGAATAGGCGGGGTTGATCTCCTTGTCGAAGAGAGCCTCCGCACTATCTTCACGCATGGCGGAGCAGACGACCGGACACTCTTTTCGGAGCAGGCTACCCAGATCGGTAGCGATCGCGCCGGCGAGAATCTTCATGTCCGCCTCAACGACTTCCCTCCCCGACAGCGCAAGCCTCTGGGGGCGGCGAAAGTCGTATGGTCGTATGCGGGGACTGCTCCCCTTATTTTGCTTTACCGCCATTTCTTCCCCGTCTATTGCAGAACGAAATTCACGAAATAGACTGATTTGATCGATTTCCCCGGCAACATCTCTTCCACCTCAGCCTGGATCTCGGCGCGCAGACTCTCACGGGCTTCGACGTTTGTGAGTTCTTCTACGGTCCTTGATCCTAAAGCTCGAATCAGGAAGTCTTTAATCTGGGGATTTCTCTTCTCGATCTCTTCGGCCATGCCGGGCTCGTAAGTCTCGAACCCGATGCTCGCCGCTACGTAGCGTGATCCGTTAGACTGCGCCGGGTTAACGACGAGATCCTCAATAATGATGATCTCCCCGATATCGGTCGCGGAGCCCTCTTCGGATCCCTCCACCTGCAGAAGGGCCTTCTCCTTTTCGATCAGCACGCGCGAGATCTGGGGAACCACAATGGCGTCGGTCACGGTCCAGGAAGCGAGTAAGATTCCACCGTAAGCAAGGACGACGATGGGAATCATCATGACCCCGCCCAGCTTACCCTTCTTCGCTTCTTCTTCCGCTCCCTCGGCGGGAGTAGCGCCCTCTGCCGCTGATTTCACTTCACCAGCCACGACATGTTCTCCTTACGGGTTGATCCCTACAGGGAGAACGAGGACGCTACCCCGTCTCGAAGTAAGGAACTACCTCTTGAGGTTGATCAGCTCCGTTGTCATCTCATCACCTGTCGTGATTACCCTGGCATTCGCCTGGAAACCACGCTGAGCGACGATCATGTTTACAAACTGTTCCGCGAGATCGACGTTCGACATTTCGAGCGTCCGCGATACGACTGTTGCATCCAGATTAACGCCGGCTGCGCCTACGATGGCCTGGCCGGAGTTGGAGGACTGCTGGTACAGATTTCCTCCTGTACGGAACAGGCCGTCTTCGTTGGCGAACTTTGCCAGAACGACCTGACCGAGATCCTGCAGGATGCCGTTCGAGAAAATTCCGGTGATCTTCCCGTCGCCGCCGATGGCGATCGAGTTCAGATTCCCCATGCCGAAGCCGTCCTGTGAAATCGCTTTGGCCGTAAAGGGGGACGAGAACTGCGTGAGGCCGTCATACCGGCCGATGCTGCCTGTATCGAGCGAGACCGACACGGCGCTCGCCCCCGTGCCCGGTTCGAAATCGAGTGAGAGCGAGCTGTCGTCAGCTGCCCAGGTACGGATCGATCCGTCTTCGTTGAACTCGACTGAACCCTTTCCGCCGGCGGTTATCGATTCGCTACCGTCAAAGGAAGCTTCCCAGAACCAATGATTCGTCTGGCCTGAGCGGGCGAAGGTCAGATTGAGCGTATGCTCGTTACCGAGCGAATCGTAAACCAGGAGCGAAGTACGATGCTCGGTGGCGGCCGTGTCCACTATTGCGGTACCGGCAGCCAGTCCGCTCGTAGCGGTAAGGGTGACTCCACCCCCGCCGATCCCCTCCACGCCGTTCACGAGACCGGTCAGGGAATCGATAGTGACGTTCAGAGAGGTCGAGCCGCCGGCGATCACCTGCCCGGTCGCGAGGAAACTATCCTGGACGGCCATGGTGTGGGCCACGCCGCTGCTGGCTGTGAAGGCAGTCGTATCCGCGGCGCCGAATACGCGGTTGCTTATGTTTTCCGATCCGGCAGTCGCGACAGCTACCGAAGTCGCGATGTTGTAAGTGGTACCAACTCCCGCGAAGTCTCTGGTGAGCTTAACCTCGCCCGTGTCGATACTCGCCGTCACACCGATGTTCAGGTTGTTGATGGCGTTGATGAGATCGGTAACGGTTGATGATGTGGTCAGGCCGAGAACCGGTACAGCAGTTCCGCCATCCACGCTGATGGCAAAATCGCCGGCGTCAACGACGCCGAGATCGGTCCCGAGAACTTCGGAGCCGGTCAGTACGAGCGCTGGGATATTCCCCCCGCTCGCTTCGCTGTTGGTCGCGTTAGCGCCTGTGATCGTCAGGGTATGCTGGCCGCCGGCGCCATTAGTTGCTGTGCCGTTGATATAGTCAATGCCGGTCAGGCCGGCGTTGTTCAGTGTCGCCGTACTCGTGGTCGCCGTGGCGTCCAGGTTGGAGTTGAATTTCACTTCTGTCGTCGCCTGGCCCGGAACTGTCTCACCGAATGGCAGCTTGATATTCGTAACCGGCGTACCGGAGGTAATCGTACCGGAGGCATCCGCCATCCAGCCCTGCACGATATTCCCGCTCGCCCGATCAGTCAGATTTCCGTCCGCATCAAAGACAAAGTTCCCTGAACGGGTGTAAAACGTATTCTGCCCGCCCTTGAGTACGAAGTAACCTTCACCGTCGATTCCGAGATCGGTGACGATACCCGTACTCTGAAGAGTGCCCTGGTTCATGTTGTTGGTCACGCTCGACACGCTCATGCCAAGCCCGATCTGCATGGCGTTCATCCCTCCCGAGTTACCTCGAGGGGCGGAGCCGTCACGCAACGTCTGCACCAATGATTCCTGAAACGTCGCCCGGCCTGACTTGAAGCCGTTGGTGTTCACGTTGGCGATGTTGTTTCCTACGATGCTCATGCTGAACAAGTGTCCTTGCATTCCGGATACAGCGCTATAAAAAGAGCTCATTCCAGCCATGGTGAATCTTCCTCTCTCACCGCGTCAGTCGGTCGGCGGTGAAGAACCTCCTCATTTGAGGTCCGGTTCTGTTTATGTGTTTTGTCAGGCGATTACTGCACTATCGATCTTGGTAAAAACCCCTTCTTTGGCGTTGGCGCTACTCATTGCCGTGATTACGGTGCGATTCTTAATGCTCACGATGAGCGCCAGTTCGTCGAGAAGGACCAGCGATTCATTCGCCCCCTTCTTGCCGGCCCGTTCGACCGCACTTCCGAGCCTGTCGAGTTCTGACTTTCCGAGCTCGACGTTCCGAAACTGAAGCCGGCTGGCGGCATGCTTCGAAAACTTGATGTCGTGCTCTTTCCCCGCCTCGGCGAGCTCCTTCTCAAAATCGGCTCGGGTACCGTTTCCTCCTCCTTCCGGCCCCTTGGGGGGTTTCGCATCTCCGATCCCGATTCGAAGGGCGTCGACGTTTCTGATTTCATTCATGAGGTCTCCCTCCCTTCCCGGAGCCTAGATCGACTCCGTCACTTCTCGCACCTGGCTCATTAACACCTCGGTGTCTCCGAGAACCAGAAGTGCATTCCCGTCGCGATACCGAACTCCCTTCACGTTGCCGACAATATGCTCCGCAGTACCGATCTGGTTTCCTTCGGCGTCGGTCGCCGACACGCTGAATGAGTAGTTCCCGGGTGGAAGGCTCTCGCCGTTCTCTCCCCGTCCGTCCCATTCGATCGTGTGGAAGCCGACCAGGCCATCGAGCTCGTCGAGAGTCGCCACCACGGTGCCGTTTTCATCGGTTACCGTGAGGGTGACGTCGGTCGCGTTCCCGTCGAGCCGGTAAGCGAGTTTCGGTACTTCGCCCGATTCGCCGAGCGAGATCGCGTTCCCCTCTACCTGAACCGAACGGCCGATCATGGTGGTCGCCATCGTGTTGTTCAGGAGCTGCCCGAGAAGCAGGTCCATTTCCAGATTCTGCTGGAACCCGCCACTCATGTTCTGAAGCTGCTCCAATGAACTGAACTGCGCGAGCTGCGCGATCATGTCCTGGTTGTCCAGCGGCTCGAACGGGTCCTGCATCTGGAGCTGGGTCAGCAGCAACGTCATGAACTCCTCTTTGCCTAGTTCAGCCCCGGGATCGTAGCCCTGAGGCACGATCTCCGTTCCTGTCGTTTCTGTCACCAGTCCGATTTCCATTGTTCTTCACCTCCTTCTTCGATTAGAAGAGATAGTCCACGAGCCCGCCGCTCCCCGCTGCCAGTGCAACCGGTTCGGCTTCTCCCTGCTCAGTTCCCGATGATCCTTCATCGGCGTAAGACGATTTCCATGCGTGACGTTTCAGGAATTCCTCCTGCTCCCCACGCTTTTCATCAGCTACAGAGACGTCGAATGACGCCAGATCAAGGCCGCTCTCCGCGAGTGCGGCGCTCAACTTCGGCAACTCCGCCTGGAGGATCTCCTTGACCTGGGCGCTCTCTACTTGAACGATTCCATGTACTTTCCCGTCTGTTACCTGAAGACGAATGGTCAGCCTCCCCAGTTCGGGCGGTCGGAGATCGATTTCCGCCTCGGTCCTCCCCGTGCCGATCAGAAAACGGATTCTGTCACCCACCTGGTTTCGAATGGCGGATCCTGATTCCGAAAGGGGGAGGTGAGGTACGCGCGTTGTCATTCCTGACAGTGCCGGCGGAGCGGTCGTCATCATAGATGGAACAGGAACTTCGCCCGGTCCGTTCATGATGGCGTCCGATGGAATCTTCGATTCCAGAGTCCCGGTCCCGGTTTTCAGGTCAAGTCGGGGGATCGGTGCATCAATCCGGAAGCGGGCCGGTTCGGTCAGGCTGGAAAGTCCCTCTGAATTTGCGCCTCGGGATCCCTTTTCATGGGAGGCGATTGAATGAGCTGGACGCTCTTCCTCCTGATCGGGGGCGTCTGCTTCGCTGTCACCGGTCGTGTCGATTCGGGGGCCGGCCGGCGGAGACGTTTCATTTTCAGGATTCCGAGCAGTCTCCCCCACTTTCACTTCCTCATTAACGGACCTGGGTGCAGGTACGGCCGACAGCGACCGCTCAACAGTCGTGGTGGCCGGCGGCTCATTTGATTCGGTCAGTGTGGCGGTATCGGTCATATCCGGCTTGGTCGGGACCGGATCAGTCCCCGCTTCCGGTACTTCTATCGCCTCCGTATCTTCCTGCTCGTTCATTGCCGCGGAATCCGTTAAAGTTCGTGCCGTCAGGTCAGTCTCTACCAAAGCGGGTGTTTCCCCGTCACTCGATTCTGCAGGCGGAATAGAACTGACCATATCGTTCGATGGACCTGCCAGGACCGGCGGTGCGGGAGAGCCGGTCGCTTCGGAGTTCGTTGATCCGCTCTCCTCCGGTCCGGCCGTATTTTGTAAAGCGCTGATCCACCTGACTGTTTCATGGGGGCCGGAATCTCCGATGATTTCACTATTCTGCTGAAGAACGGGAAGACGGTCCGGGATTTCAGTCTCTTCCGGCGTGACCCGATTCTCGGCTCCATCCGTCCCTTCCATCTTGAACTCTTCGAGAAGCGTTACGTACGTGTGCTCAGGTTTCGGATCTGTCTCCGGATCGATCGCTTCGAGGTCGTCGCTCCCTATCTCTGCCGGGTCCAGGTCCCCCACGGGGAGACTGACAACCGTTCGAAGTGTCCGATCCGTGCTCGGTTCGGGCGCTTGAAACGCTTCTGTTTCCTGCGGTCCGTCCAGCACCGCTGCGTCCGTAACTGCTTCTGCAGTTACCGAGACAGTCTCTACCAGGGGAGGTGATGCCCCGTTATTCGATTCAGTGGGCCGCATGGAAGTCAGAAAGACGTTCGATGGACCTGCCTCGGCGGTCACCGCGGAAGAGCCGGCCGCTTTGATGATCGGCGATCCGCTCTCCTCCGATTTGGCTGCGCTCGAAAGAGGCTCGCTCCACTTGAGTCTTGCAGGGGAGGCGGAATTTCCGCTGACCTCATTGTTTTGATGAAGACCCTGAAGACGGTCCGTGATCATGGTCTCTTTCGCCTCGACCAGGTTCTTGACTTCGTCTTCTATTTCGACGTTCGAAGAAGGTTCCTCATACTCGGTCTCAATCAGATCCCCTGCATCACTCATCTCGCCGGGATACAGGACCTCGGAATCGAGTTGGCCGTTTCCGGTCGATTCGAGCCCTCTAAGGAGCCCTACGAAAGAGAGTTCCTTATGGGGGTCCGTTTCCGGATCAATCGATCCGGGAATGTCGCCTCCCTTTGGCAAGCTTGGGCCACCAGCAGGAGGACCGAAGAACGACAGAAGTGACAGGTCAGTCTTCAATCTTGATACATCCTCACTATCAGTTCGCTCAGCCGGGCTGCACGCTTCGGTGTAATCGCCGCCAGCGTCTGGGCGGCCGTTTTGTCTTTCATACTCCCCAGAATCTGTGCCGCCTGACGGTCGGGCATGGTGCTCAGAATTGTCGCAACCTGCTTGGGGCGCATCTTGTCGTACACTTTTACGAGCCTGGACAGTTTCGCCGGGTCGTACGGCAGCAACGATTCGGGGGGCGTTGCCGCGGGAACGACATCCGGAACAGGTATTTCACTCTCGGAAACGGCAGGCGCTTCACCTGGCTGCTCGTCTTCCGGCGAGCCGGTTACGACAGTTTCAACGGGATCCGATTCTTTCTCCCCGGTCTCGGCGGGCTCCGTGACGGCCGGCACTGTCTCACCTGTCGGGTCAGGCTGCCCATCGGTCGATTCCGACTTCGTGGCAGGTGGCGCTATCGCGGACGACTCACCCGCTTGATCGGCTGCCTTCTGCTCCTCGGCGGCAAGGTAAAGCGCGGTCAGAACGGTGTCCGCCATAACAAGCTCCTCCGACGGTCGGAGCCGGGGCGCTTCAATGCTGATCATCCCTTTGGCGAACAGGAAGATCGGAATCGAAAAGAGGAAGATACCGATTCCCCCCGCTACGAGCGGGACGATCGGGTTCATGCCGTCTTTCTTCTCTTCTTTTTTCTCTTTGTCATCCGCCACTTGCGAATCCCTCGCTTTCCGGTGAATCAGTGCGCGGAACGAGCGCTTCGGATGAAGCCGTTCCGCCCGATCTCATCGAGTTCCTTTATTTCTTCCCGATCCTGCTCCAGCCTGTATCGGACGAGTGCTTTCTCTCGAAGCTTCTCGAGAGCCTTCCGATCCTGAGAGCAGCGAATCAGCTCCTGTCGCTTCCGTTCCGCGGCTTCTTTTGTGTGCTCGACAGCCCGCTCCTGGTGTTTGATCCATTCAGCCAGCTGAGTAAAATAGGTGACGAACCGGTTTTCGATTACCGGATCGATCGAAATCTGACGGGCTCTCACAAGCTGACCCTGGGTGGATTCCTGCTCCTCCATGTAAGTAACGAGCCTCTCCTCCTCCCTCATCGCGATTCGTTCAGCCGATGCGAATGCCTGTTTCAACCTGTCCTCCCAGTTTCTTCTCGTGTCGAGCACCCGTTGCAGTCGAAAGTGAAACTTCTTCATCGGGCCCTCAGTTCAACAGTTCCCGAAGTGCGGTGATTGTCTCACCGAACTCCGCGTACTCTTCAATCCCCTGGCGCAGAAAACCGCGTATCGCTTCAATCTTGACGATCGCCCTGTCGATCCGGGGATCGCTCCCTTTCACGTAGGCGCCGATTCGAATCAGGTCTTCCGCTTCCCGGTATGTGGCGAGAAGCTCTCGTGTTTCGGCGGCGGCGCGCAGATGATCCTGGTCGACGACATCACGCATGACCCGGCTCACCGACTCGAGGACATCAACCGGGGGATAGTGATTCTGGCTAGCCAGATTCCGGGACAATGTGACGTGGCCGTCGAGAATCGATCGCGCGTGGTCGGCCACCGGATCGTTCATGTCATCCCCTTCAACCAGAACGGTGTAGAGCCCCGTGATACTCCCTCGGGAGGAGGTTCCCGCCCGTTCGAGCAGCTTGGGAAGGAGAGCGAATACTGAAGGGGTGTAGCCCTTGGTCGTCGGCGGCTCCCCGGCGGCAAGACCGATTTCGCGCTGTGCCATCGCTACCCGCGTAACGGAATCCATGAGAAGCAGGACGTCGAGCCCTTGATCTCGGAAATATTCAGCGATGCTCGTTGCCGCGAGCGCCCCCTTGACGCGCATGAGGGCGGCCTCATCGGAGGTAACTGTGACTACCACCGATTTCTTGAGCCCTTCTTCGCCCAGATCGCGCTCCAGGAACTCCCGCACCTCACGCCCCCGCTCACCAATGAGAGCGATTACGTTCACGTCGGCATCGCAGTTGCGGGCGATCATGCCGAGCACGGTGCTCTTTCCGACGCCGCTTCCTGAGAAGATTCCGACCCGCTGACCACGTCCGCACGTAATGAGAGAGTCGATCGAGCGGATCCCCGTGGAGAGGGGTGTCGTGATCCGCTTACGGGACAGGGGCCCGGGAGGTGAGGCGATCAGCGGGCGGGATTGCTTGGTGGTGAGCTCCCCGAGGCGGTCGATCGGTCGGCCCATGCCGTCCAGGACGCGGCCGAGAAGTTCTGTTCCCACCGGAATGGTCTGTGGGCGTCCCGTCGCCGCCACAGAAGCGCCTGACGCCACTCCACTCATTTCTTCGAGCGCCATGAGCAGAACGCGGTCCCCCCGGAAGCCTACGACTTCCGCCGGAATCTGACGTTCGCCGCCAAACGCTTCGATGAGACAGGATTCGCCAAGCGAAACAGCCGGCCCCTGCGATTCGAGAACGAGACCGACCACTTCAGCCACCCGCCCGGTCTGGCGGATCGGTTCGACGGCGTCTACCGTCTCCAGATAGCGATCGATAGCCAGAGGGCTCACTGTACTTTCTCCTGAAGAGCGCTGGCGAGTACTTCGAGCTGCTCATCAATTCGCGCATCCACGTTGCCACTTTCAGTCTCCACGATGCACCCGCCGCGGGCGATTCGCTCGTCGGCTCGAATGTCGAGTGACCGTGATGATTCCAGCTCGGCCAGCCAGGTTGCTCGCTGCTCCTCGATGACATGCTTATCATCCGGGTGGACTCGAACGACGATCGTTTCACGATCCGCCGCGAGTGTAAGAGCACGGCTGACAGTTTCACGAACAACCTGCTCGTCCGCTTTGATATGGGCATGAACGATTCGGCCGGCTACGGCGATCGCCAGTCTGATGACTTCGCTCTCGGCCTCACGAAGCAGGGTTCTCCGATCGACATTGATTTGCTTCACAGCCGATTCGAATCGCCCGACTACTTCGGCCACTTCCGAGCGAAGAGCGGATTCGGTCTCCTTGATCGCCGTTTCCACCGCTTCCTGCCCGTCTCTTTCCTGTGCCTCGAGCAGTGTTTCGAGCTCGAGGATTCGTGCGCGAAGATCGTCCATGCTCGCCCCGGCTTCGGTACCGAGGAATGATTCGGGTATCACCAGGGGGAAGCGTTCCGCCAGAATGTGCTGCGACTTGATCACCCGGGGGGCCATCTACTCTTCCCCTCCCCGGTTGACAACGACTTCACCCTGCTCTTCGAGCGTTCTTACTGACTCGATAATCCGATCGCGAGCCGCTTCCACATCCTCTTTCTTGACCTGGGCCATGAATTCCATCTCATCCCTGATCGTTTCGGCCGCACGGGAGGACATATTCCGGAAGAACTTATCCTTCACATCTTCGTCCGCCCCATAGAGAGCGAGACTCAGATCTTTCTGATCCACCTCTTTGAGGACTCTCTGCATGCCCCGATCGTCGAGCAGCAGAAGATCGCGAAAGACGAACATCAGCTTTCGGATGCGCATGACCTGGTCGGAATCTTTGGATTCCATGCTCTCGAACACATCCCGCTGCATCTCCACAGTCACCATGTTCAGAAGGTCGGCGACCTTCTTTTCGCCCCCCACCTGCTCGAGACGCTCCACCACCACACCAGCCTCTTCCGGCTTGACCATCGGGCCCAACGCCCGATGCACAGCCCCGGCGGTGTGAGGTGCGATTTCCGACATGTTGGCGATCCTCCAGGCGATTTCGGGCCTGATCTCTTCGTCCATCTCCGAGATGACCCGTCCGGAAAGCTCGGCATCGATCTGGGTCATGAGAAAAGCGATCGTCTGCGGATGTTCTACGGCAACGAGTTCAGCCATCTTGGCCGGGTCCTTCTTCGCGAAACGGATGAGATCCTGATTGGCCCGCCATTCCATGCGCTTCAGCGCCTCGTCACCCGCGGCTTTTCCAAGGCTGACTTCCAACACTTCAGCCGCCCGTTCCAACGGTCCGCTGGTCGGCGCCTGCGTGGCCGACAATCTGTTTTGGAATTCCGTAAGCACTTCGTCTCTTACCTCTTCCGGTACGTCACCGAGCTGAAGAATCTGTTCGGCCAGGAGCTCCACTTCGCTCCCTCCAAGCTCTCTCAAAATCGTGTCGGCCCCTGCTCCTAGGCTGAGTACCACGACGGCCGCTTTCTGTCGGGCCGTCATTTCCGTGGCCGTCAATTCAGCCATGCTAGGCGTCATCCTCCGTGATCATGCTACGAAGCACGCCTGCCGATTCGCCCGGCCGTTCCGTCGCGAGCTCGGATATCCGAGCGGAGACCGAACCGATTTCCTGTTCAACCCGACCCACTTCACCACCGCCTGCGGGCGCTGCTCCCGACCTGCCCGGAGCAATTGCTGACTGAGCGGCGGGCATTGCTTCCGTTGCCGCGACCGGTGGCGGGACCGCCTCGGACATCACCCGTGCAATGGAACCGATGATCCGGCGCATGATGACGAAGAAGACGATTGCACCAATGAGCCAGAGCAGTTTCTCGACGATCTCCCTGATCATGAGATTTCGTTCCGCCTTGGCAAGATCGGCTCTCTCTGTCATCAGGTGCTCCCGGTCGAGCGGGACACAGGCGATATGAAACTGGTCGCCCCGTTCCTGGTCGAAACCGACGGCATTTCTGACGAGGGCCGCCAGCTCCTCGAGTTCAGCGACATCTCGAGGAACCCACTGGGGTCCCACGTCTTTTCCCTCGCCCTCGGCTCCTTCGGGCATCACATAGTGGCCTCCCACAGTTACAGCCACACTCAGCTTGATCACGTCGCCGGGGGTCTTGGTCAGCTTCTCTACTGTCCGGTTCAATTCGTAGTTGGTAACGGAGTTCCTGAACTCTCCGCGCTCCGAGCCGGATTCTTCGCTCACCTCTTCGCTCCGAACGGAGGCGTTGTCCGGGTCGTATGTCTCGGAGTCCCGCTCAACGCGTTGAAAATCGAGCACCGCGTTCACGCGAACGATCGCGTTCCCCGGGCCGACTACGCGGTCAAGGAGGGTTTGAGCTTTCCGTTCGAGCGCTCGCTCCAGGTTTGATTCCACTTCGAATCGCCCCGTGCCCGATCCGTCGAGGCTCAGCTCGGAGTCGCCCGCAGTGAGCAGGTTTCCGTAATAATCCAGGATGTTGACGTTCGCCGGTTCCAGCCCTTGAACGCTTCCCGAAACGAGCCTCGCAATCCCTTCGACCTGTTTGCGGGAAAGTCGCACACTCGGTTTGACGCGAATCATGACCGACGCGGATGTCTGGGCCAGGTCGTCAGCGAATAGCGTTCTCTCCGGGATTACGAGATGGACCCGTGCGGAGATCACTTCATCCATTTGACGGATGGTGCGGGTCAGTTCTCCTTCGAGCGCCCGCCGGTAGTTAACTTTCTGCATGAAATTAGTCATACCGAAGCTGCTCTCGTCGAAAATCTCGTAACCCGTGCCTCCTGATCCGGGGCCCCCTTCTCCGGCCATCTGAAGTCTGATCGAATAGACTTCTGCTTCGGGAACCAGAATCGTGCGTCCGGAATCTTTCAGTCGGAACGGTGTCTTGGTCTCACGCAGTTTGTCTACCACTTCGCTCGCCTCGGTAGACTCGAGCCCGGCATATAAAATGGCGTAGGTCACGTGACGGGTGACTAAAACGGAAACGGCAATGGTAAGTACGGCGCCGACCACGAGGGAGACCGCCAGAAAACGTTGTCCGGGACCGAGCCCCTTCCACTGGACGCCGAAGCGAGCCACCAGATTCTTCACTGCTTCCGCCACGTGCTCTTCCTCCTCCAGGAGCCGCTACCGTTTCTAAACGGGGGTTCTCTGGATTTCCCTGTATGCTTCCATCAGCTTGTTTCGTATCTCAATCAGCAGGTCGAGCGCCAGATTGGCCTCCTGCACGGCGAGCATCACTTCGTGGGGATCGACTGCTTTCCCTTCCAGAATGCCCTGCACCTGCTTGTCCGCTTCCTGTTCGAGGCGACTCACGTCATTCAGATAACCTTTGAGCGTTTCTGCGAAGCTGGGACCCCCATCGTTCTTTCCCGGCCGAAGGGGATTCACTCCCTGTATGCCGGTCCCCGGGATCCCCTGGGGTATCGGAATGGATCGGGACAGATCGAAAGTCATCGAAACCTCTCCTGCTCGACTCAGATGTCGAGGGACTTGTTCACCATGTTCTGATAGGCCTTCATTGCCGCCAGATTGGCTTCGTAGGCCCGTGTGGCCGCCACCATGTCGACCATCTCCGTCATCGTGTCGATGTCGGGCATTTTGATATAACCCTTCTCGTCCGCGTCAGGGTGATGGGGCTCGTAGACGTAGATGAAAGCATCCGATTCGCTGGTCACTTCCTTTGCTGTAACCACAGGAAGGGACTTCTCCGGAGCTTGCCGAAGACCCGCCGCCGGAATGTGCCCCGGCGCAGTTCGGGTAAGGGTGATACGGCTCGAGTGCCGGCGGCCGGGATCGTTCTGTCCCGCTTCTGACGCCGTGATCGAGACTCGCTTCCTCTGATAGACCTCGCCGTCCGCCGACCGTGTGGCATCGGCATTGGCCAGATTCTTCGCGATCGCTTCCATCCGTAATCTCTGTGCGCTCATTCCTGACGCGCTGATGGACATTGCTCCAAAGAGGTCCGAACTCATCGATTCACTCCCTACGATCTACCCTGAATACTCGCCCGGAGACCCATGATCCGAAGATTGGCCAGGCGTGCAGCAAGATTGAATTTCAATTGATTCGCCGCCAGTGAGACGAGCTCCTCTTCCATGTCGACCTTTGTCGTGCCATCGAGGCCGGGTTCGACTTTGACCGCGATTTCTACACCTGCGGTCTTCGGCGATCCCATATGCCCCGGATGGGTGTGGGCCATCTTGACCCTCTTGCGACCGGCCCGATTCATTTCGTCGGCGAATCGGGCATCTCGGCGTTCGTAACCCTCGACTGCGGCGTTCGCCAGGTTGCCTGCGCGGGCTCTCTGTCTCGCTGCCCCAAGATCCATGATCTTTTTGAGCGCCGGAATACTCGTTCCGGCAAAGAGGCGACCGTCTGACATGTTAATGTCTCCCCTCTGAGATTCTTCGGTTTTCCCCTTGACCGGAGGTCCCCGCAAATTCCGGACCATTCGATTCCGGTATCCCGATCCCCTTGTCGCTGCAAAGGCTAGGGAGATTCGTATCGGTTATTGAGACCGGAGTCTGATTCCGGGAGTGGGATTCTTCTTTCCCATCACCGGGAAGATCTTTCCTCTGCCGTCCGTCAGGTTTCAGATAGTCCATCATGCCGATCCGATGAAGCTTGTTGCGCAATGTACGCGTCGTGATTCCGAGACGTCGGGCCGCTTCGGTTCGATTTCCCTGGAACTCGTCAAGCGTGCGCAGAAGAAGATCGGTTTCCATATCGCGAAGTGAGGGGGCGACATATCGTTCCTGCGGAATCGGAGCCAGGGGACGAACTAATTCCGGGCCGGCGATCGCGCCGAGGTGTTCCGGTCCGATCATCGAGCCGGATGCAATGAGATCCGCCCGTTCCAGGCAGTTCTCGAGCTGGCGTACGTTACCGGGCCAATCATGAGACTGCATGATTTCCATCGCAGACGGGGCGATCACTTTCGGCGCCTGGCCACGTCGTCCGGACTGCAGGCGAATGAAGTGCTCTGCCAGCATGGGGATGTCATCGCGGCGCTCCCTCAAGGGGGGGACGGCGATGGGAAACACGCTTAATCTGTAGTAGAGGTCGGACCGAAAACGCCCTTCGCGGATCTCACAGGCGAGATCGCGGTTGGTCGTCGCGATGACGCGGGTATCCACCTGAATCGTCTTTGTTCCCCCCACCCTTTCGAATTCTTTTTCCTGCAGCACTCTGAGCAGTTTGGCCTGAACGCCGAGCCCCACTTCGGAAATCTCATCCATGAGCAGTGTGCCGCGGTGAGCGAGCTCGAACCGCCCCTTTCGCTGCTGAATCGCACCGGTAAACGCGCCCCGGTCATGCCCGAAGAGTTCACTCTCATAGAGCGCTTCGGGAAGGGCGGCACAGTTCAACCGTACAAAAGGCTCGTGCCGTCTGGTGCTTCGGACATGAATGGCCCGCGCGATCAGCTCTTTCCCCGTTCCGGTCTCGCCGGATACGAGAACAGTGGCATCCGTCGATGCCGCAAGACGGATCAGCGAATCCAGTTCCTGCATGGGTGGGCTCTCTCCGATGAGAAGCCTCTCTTTCGACTTATCAGACAGGCCGGAGGCCGGCTCGACCGGGCCACCGGAAATGCGACCGAGGACTTCGTCTATCGATTCCGCCGTAACCGGCTTGGTCAGATAGTCGCAGGCACCAAGTCGCATCGCTTCTACGGCGTCTTCCAGCCGGGCGACAGCAGTCGTCACGACAACGCCGATCGCAGAATCGATTTCTCGAATCCGCCGGAGAAGGTCGAGCCTGTCTCCCTTTCCTCCGGATGCACTCATGAATACGACGTCGAATCGTTCGGAGTGGAGCGCGGCGACTACGTCTGCCGGGCGATCCACCTGATGTACGCCATGCCCTTTACGAGAGAGAAGCTCTTCCAGGAACTCCCTCATCAGCACTTCCTCATCAAAGATGAGCGCTTTGATCGTGCTTCGGCGCTTCATGCCAGTTCCCTGGGAAGTTGTACACGTGCCGTCGTGCCACCTTCGGCCCTTCGAGACAGGTGGAGCTCTCCTCCGTGGCCCGTCACAATGCGCTCGGTTGTCGTCAGTCCGAGTCCAGGTCGATTGACTTTGCTTGTAAAGAACGGGGAGAGTGCCTTTCCCGCAACATCGTCGGTCATCCCCATGCCGACATCGCTGATAAGAACGTTCACCATCGGACGGGCATTCCCATCTGCCGGCACCCGTTCAATTCTCACGGTCAGGTCGCCCCCGTTCGGCATCGCTTCGACACCGTTCAAGAGAAGCTGGCGAAACGCTTCACTCAACTGGTCAGGAATCATTTTGACCATGAGCGGTCCGATACCGAAATCACGGTGGATCCTGATGGATGGCTCGTTCCGACTGGATGATTCGAACCGGTCGAGTAACTTTTCAATGAGTCGGGGGAGATCCTCCGCGCGGGGTGACGGAGTGTAGTCGCCCGTTCCGTCGAGAAGGCGGGTGACCACACTCTCCACGGCGTGAACTCCCTGGTTGATCTTCTTTGCGAGCTCCCGTCGTGGATCATCCTCCTGCATGTCATGGAGCAGCAGATCTGAAAAACCGCTCACGCCGGAAAGGGGATTCCTGATCTGTGTAGCCATTTCGACGGCGAGATCCGCGAGCGCGGCTGTCGTCCGGACGCGGGAGAGTTCCTCAGTAATCGCTCTCGTGTCGGAAAGATCGGTGAGAACTTCGACAGCTCCGAGAGGCCACCCTTCCTTCGACTCGATCAGGGAGGTGCTGTAGCCGACGGGAAGCCTGTCACTAGAGGGAGTGCCGATGGTCCTCTCTTCATTTCGTATGGCGGTTCCCGTCTCGAGTGTAAAGAGGGGACCCTGCCTGGTCGGCCCGGCAAGCCCGACTATCTCCGAATAGGGCCTGCCGATCACCTCCTGACGAGTCCTGCCGCTGATTTCAGCTGCGGACTCATTGAACTCGATGATGATGCCATCAAGATCTACCGCGATTACCCCTACCTGGAGGCATCTGAGAATGCTGTCGAGCCGGGAAGCGAGACGGTCACGATCACGCAGGCTCCGCCGAAGGTCCTCGTTTGCATCCCGAAGAGCCCAGTCGAGGCGGCTGCTCCTCTTTTCCAGGATGGCGCACGATTCTTCCAGTGCGGTCACACTCTGGCGAAATTGGCCGAGAGTGAATCCGATCGTGTCGCCGGTATCATCATGACTCTCGGTGGAAGGCCTGGAAGGAGTACCCATGGGGATTTCTTTTCCCTTTCTAGAGACCGGCAATGACCTGTCGCTGTCGAGGTTGGTGGTTTCCCCATGAGGGGAAACGTGAATCCGCAATCCTTCCTCTTTTCGGTGAATAGGGGAAAACCTTTAGAAAAAGTTTCCTGTTCTGACGGAATTGGGGAAAACGGGGGGGAATGCCCTCGGTCCAGGGGAATTTTCTACCCCTGTCGTGCCTATTGCGGTGGTGTTCTCATGCAGGGAAATCGGGGATATCATGCAGAGGCGGCGGGATCGCTTCCGATTCCCGCCGCCTGTCACTAGCGGTCTTCACAATAGAGATTGGTCTTGCGCCGGATCAGGCAAATAGATTGAGGGAGCTATCTCCTCTTTTCCCTCCCATCGGTCCGGATTCGTTTCCGATTTCACCCTCAGGATGGGAGTCGAGTGTATCGTCGAGAGGGGGGTTCTCGTCCAGATTCACGGCCTTCTCCATACCTGCCGATTCGGGTTTCGCTACTTCTCCTTGTGGCCTTACCGTGTCGATCGGGCCAGGCGTAGCGGGGAGTCCGACCGATTCAGGGATGGATTCGGCATCGGGCTCGATTGCGCCTGCGCTGGGAGCTCCAATCAGGTTGATCTCCACTGATCGGGGAGTATATGGATTAACTTCCTCTTCGCCCGGGTCTGGGGTCAGTTCGGGGGCGATCGCACCCTCCCCCACTCCGGCCGTCGCCATGCGGGCCATCTGGGCACGTGCCTCGTGCGCCAGCTGCTCGGCGATAGCCGCCTGTTTCCGGTCATTCTTGGATAGCTTGCCGTAGTTCATGGCCGCCCGTCTGATCGTATCCGCTTTTCGTATGGTCTGCTCCGGAGTAGTGGAGGGGGATGAATTGATCGGCACTTTGCCATCCACAGCGTATTGCTGACCATTAGGTCCCTGTTCATATTCGAATGTAACCCCCCCCCTCGAGTGGGGGCCGAGAGCGACGAACTTGGCCTGCTCCGTTGAACGGACCCGTCGATCGATCCTCTCCATATCTGATACTCGAGCCTGATTGCTACTGTTTCTCTCCTCTGTCAGCGTACCGTCCCTTGCAAGGCCGCGGTGATCGATCAGGTCCTCCTCTCTAGATGGGGAGTTATTCATGGCCGAGTCCTCCTGGAACGGGGCCGACTGCTCGTCCGCGATCGTACGACCGGTCTCGGTGATGGTTACCTTGACCGCTTCTTTTTGAGCGTATCTGACGGATTCGGCCGACCGGGCGACCTCATCATCTCGATCAGGTCGACTCGCCTGCGACTGGCCGCTGATTGCGGTCCGGATCAGGGTGGCCGCCGTATCCGCTTTTGGAATCGTGATGCCGTCCATTGTCATACCCTCCGGTGTCCTGCCCCATGGCGTGGACCGGTAGCTGCGATTCTCCAAGACACCATCCCTAATAAGCTAATCGCAATTCAACGGAACCACTTGAGCCTTTTATTTGCCAATATTTTGAACAGGGTTATCTAGAAATTACTTGAGAACACACTTGTAACTTACAATTTATAAGGAGTTAGGTGGTTCATATTTTGCAGGGGATGTGGAGGATCAGGAAACGGGGGGAGGTATTTGTTTCAGTGTGTATGGAACGACCGGCTCGCGATCGTAAGCTCATGCCATCATTATGGTGGCAGAGTGGGCTCATTGGAGCCAATGTTCGCGGGTTGACTCCGGAGGCGTCAGAGCCG
>JALGYY010000031.1 GCA_025782575.1 bacterium | reverse complement strand
CCTTTTCTGGACCAGGACTCTCATGCATGGACTTCTCCTTTCCTATTTATAGTACTCGGATATGTCCTTTAACTCTTCTCTTGACTCTGTCTCACGTTCGCTGAACCGCTACACCAGTCTCCCGAGTGCCTTGCGATACTTAGGTCGGAACTGAAAGATATATTGATCGATTTCTCTGCATCGGATCTGCAGTCGAGCAAGAATTGAGTTGAGCGCCTTTTCGTCCTCCCTCTCCAATGCGTTTCGGGTTTGCTGGGCGTCAGCCTCTGATACGCCATAGACCGAAAGTGGAAAGGTGCTGCCCGGATTGAGAATCCAATCACCAAAGGGTCCTGGGACAACATGATTCGGGTACGGTGGGAGATCCCTCCGTGCGGAGCCTTGTTTGCGACGAGTACGTATCTTTCGGCTACCCGTTCCAAACAGAAGAACACCGGCTACAACAATGAATATCAGTAATATGAGAATTAGTATGACCATCACTTCCCCTAGGAGACAGTTTAATTCACTGATGTGCGTAGACTCAAGAGGCTCTTGTGTTGCGGGCGATGGTGTCGAGCCTGGGCGTGCATGTCTCCAACACAATCCCCACACTCCCACCTTCCCCTAGCACCCGCGCCGTGTTAGACTTCAAGAAATCCCCCGGCATCGAGTGATTCTTTAGCTGTGGAGCTGCCAATGCGCGCTTCTCTTGTCTTTGCGATTCTACTCTCGGTTCAATTCTTTACTCCTACTGCACACGCCACCACCTGGCACATCTTGCCTGATGGGACTGGTGACGCCCCAACAATTCAGGCGGGGATCGACTCAGCGTCTGCTGGAGATACCGTTCTTGTGGCATCAGGAACCTACCAAGAGCCAATGATCAATACAGGCACTTACGGCAACTCGATGATCGTTATGAAGTCCGGAGTTTGCCTGGTCGGCGAAAGCGAACCAGAGTTCGTTGTACTGGATGCTCAGGGAAGCGGGCGTGTCATCTACTGTCAGGGGGTCACGAGTGCTACCACGATTTCCTCCCTTAGAATTACGGGAGGCGATGCAGATGGCTTCCGTCAAATTGGAGCCGGAATCCTCTGCTTTAGTGGCTCTTCCCCGCTTATCGAGGACTGCATCATTGACCAAAACGAAGGTCACAGCGGGGGCGGCGTCGCATCCTACTCCAACTCATCTCCGACCATCCGGGCCTGCACTCTCGCCGACAACTCTGTTCCGAATGGGAATGGTGGAGGAATCATCTGCTACCAGGGTGGCAGCACCTTGATAGAAGACAACATCTTCCGCCAGAACTCTGCCACATATGGTGGAGCGATTTTCGTCTACGTGAGCTCATCCGCTGTCATTACCGGAAACACGATTGAGGATAACTGGGGAGGTGCAAGTAGCGCGCTGCAAGCAAATCTCTCGACTGTGACGTTCGAGAACAACCTCATAATCAACAATACCGCAGAGGGGGCGACTTGCGAGGTGGTCGAATCCGCAAATGTTACCATGACCGGAAATACTTTTTGGGGAAACTCAGGTGTACGAGTCGTCTTGGTTAAGGGAGCCCCGAATCCCTCTCTTCAATTTCACAATAATATTGTCGCAGAGAACACCGGATATGGCCTTCAGTATCTTTCCGGTTCACTTACGATGAGCTGCAATAATTTCTGGCAGAATAGTGATGGAAACTACTCAGGGACAGGGGCATCTACAAACGACTTCTCCGCCGATCCCTTCTTCTGCGATGCGTCAACCGGCGACTTCACCCTCCACGCCAACTCCCCCTGTGCACCGGGCAACCACCCCGATGGCGCAGCCTGTGGACTGATCGGAGCGCTTGACGTGGGCTGCGGGGCAACGACTGCGGTTGAGCACACCAGCTGGGGGGCTGTGAAGGGGATGTGGCGGTGAGGGCTTTGCTACAGGGAGCAATTCCGGAAGGGATCACTCGTTTTGAAATATAGGTGCCCAGAAACTCTCGAACCGTACGCTGGAGACGACCAATGCTCAGAATAGTAGTTCGTGCGCCACGACTCCCCATCTACTTACTCGCGCTTGGCTTGTATGCTACCGGGGCGAATGCAGAGTCTATTGCGAATCTTTTCAGCTCAGGAGTCGACGACTCAGGACAAGTATTATCCGGAAATACCCTAGAACAGCATTACTCCATGACAGGTCCAGACCCAGGTGCTCTTGAGGTACTGCCGGGGGTAAATTCGGCTTGGGTCATAGAGCCAGTAGGGTCAAAATGGATAGGCCCAGATGACGGCAACATTTTGGCCGAAGACGGGTACTACGACTACACAATAGCCTTTGATCTGACAAGCTATGATCACACTACTGCTGCCATCTCCGGCGAGTGGTCCTCAGACAACGAAGGTAGGATCTACCTAAATGATACTTGGACGGGTGACAGTACTGATCGTTGGGGTTATCAAGACCTGCATCCGTTCACGATAGCCAATGGATTTGTACCCGGAATCAATGAATTGAGGTTTCATGTATTCAACGCCGGAGGAGTTCCCAACCCAACAGCTCTTCTTGTGGCAAATGTGCAGGGCACGGTTGATCCACTTCCAAAGTCCTCGATGCAACTAGAATCATGTAGGAAGTGCTTCCATCACTCATTTTCACTTGCGAATCTCGGCCCAGATGTTTTTAATTTTCTTTATCTCTCGGAGCCGATCTATTCGAAGGTAATTGGACCACCCGATAGCTCTGCCTTCTTCGGAGGTTCAAGCATTCACGATCCTGATCCGGTTTCATGGCCACTAATTATGCCAAGTATGTGGTCAAGAATTAATGGGGATACCCTTAGCACAAAGTTTGAGCGCGAGGCATGGTGGTTCTATCCGTCTGTACCTGCGCCTTCACCGGATACTAATTCAACTCCCCTAATGTCAGTTTCGATTTGTTTGCCGGTTGAGGTTTGCACTCTTGTGGCCGGAGGTGTCTTTGAAGTAGATTTTGTAGTTGGGTTTGATGGGGATACTGTTGAGCAAGGCACCATGTCGTTCGCATGCACAACCGAGGGTATTCCAACTTCAACTCCGAATGGTCAGATCAAGGTGATAGTCGACGAGTCGAAATCCCAACTCCAAAACGCGCCCAATCCTTTCAATCCAGTGACTATGATTCGATTCGATCTACCACAGGAGGCGGAAGTCAGGCTCGCCATCTACGATGTGACCGGTCGTTTAGTGGCTGCCCTTGTGGATGAGTACTTGGAGGCTGGAGAACTCGCTCACTTGTGGGATGGCAAAGATGAGTCAGGCCAAGCGGTTAAATCCGGCATCTACTTCGCCCGCCTCGACGCCGGGGAATTCACGGCGACTAGGAAGATGGTGTTGTTGCGGTAGTGCTGCCTGTGGCAGGATCGGCGCGCTCGACGCGGGGTGCGGTGCGACTACTGCAGTGGAGCAGACGAGCTGGGGGGCTGTGAAGGGGATGTGGCGGTAAGTGTCCTTTAGCTCTCAGGAGAAACTGTCCCATTTTGGCTGAAGACATACAGATGGACTTGTTGGCTTTGCTTCGTGCGTACTCTTCGGAGCTTTCTACCTGAACAATATCGCCGTTCGCCGAGGGAAGGATGGCGTTCTGTTTCTGACCTATCCTGCCGGGAAATCAGCCGGAGGGGTCTCCCATCATCACTGGAATCCGATCTCGAAGGATGCCGCGAGGCTCATTGAGAATGCGATCCTAGGAAAGCTGCAACTGACCGGTAAGACGAATGCCTAGGGCGAAGGTACTAGGGCTCCGGGTCAGTGACAATGAAGTGCTGGGAGATGGCTTCCGTGTCAGGCGGTTGCCCCCCCCGTGTGAAGTTCGTACGAACTCGGTAAACGCCAGCGTCTCTGATGACGCAAGACGTCTGGACGTAGTCGCCATGCCAGAGAAACTCTCGCTTCATAGGGGGGAGGCCAGGGGACCATGGCAAAAGATACCCCCTCCACTCCCTGCCGACCTGCTGATCGACTGTGATTCTTGGAATCGTGAATCCGGAGATGGACAGGATCTCGGCGCCCAGGTTAATCAGCCGTATCCAAACCGTGTCCCCTGTTGCATAGACATCCTCGTCGAACAAGATCGAGAAACCGATGTTCCTCGTTCCGTAGTCGAAGGTCAATGGCGGTGCAGGGGGCTCCGGCGCTGTGGTCTCCTCGGGCACCGGTACGGGGGATTCAACACGGGGAAGCGGTTTAAGCACTGTGTAACCGCAGCTGCTCACCACGAAAAAGGCAAGCGAGGCAAATAGGATGGACCGCATTGCGTACGACATGATGACAAATCTATCACAGTCGGGAGTGATATTGGGTTCCCGGGGGCGGTTCTAATGGCTCTTCGGATCTTCCAAGCGCTGCCAGCGTACTTCGGCGGGAAACGTCGGTTACTCGCCAGCATCTTCCGCCATGTCCCGTCCCCAAGCGAAGCACCGGTATTCATCGATGCATTCCTCGGTGGCGGTTCAGTATCGCTTTACGCCAAAGCCCGCGGCTACCAGGTGCGGTGCAACGATGTGGCTGAACGGTCCGTGATTGTTGGCCGGGCGCTGATTGAGAACGACCGGTACACGCTGGAGTACGACGACCTGGTGCGCCTCTTCATGTGGACGGAAGGTCCGGGGTATGCCGAGAAGTGTCTGGCCCCCGATGTATTCCCCACGAGACACGCGAGGTTCCTGGATGCTGCACTGGCGAATGCGAGGAAGCTGGAAGGTCCGAAGCGGTGGTTGGCATTCCTGCTGGTTGTGAAGTATGCCCTGGGTCTCCGCCCTATGGGGAACTGGGGTGCCAAGACAATCATCCACCAGATGGAAGATGGCGACTACGAAGCGATGAACCCCAACTACGTGAAAGACGTATTCGCTCGGAAGATCCCCTACCACCCGATCGGCCTGGCGAACAAGATTCGAGAGTCGATCAACCGCGGGGTGTTTGCGAATGGGCAGGAGAACTCGGTGCATCAGGGTGACGTGTTTGAGTTTCTGGCCGGTGTAGAGGGAGACGTGGCGTACTTTGATCCTCCGTATGCGAGCACACAATCTTACGAACGATCCAGCCGGCCACTTGACGAGCTACTGACCGGTGCCCCTGTGGATGTAAGTCCGAACCCGTTCTCGACTGAATCGCCAGAGAAGATACTGCCAAAGTTGTTCGAGGCAGCTGCCCACATCCCGCTGTGGATCATTTCGTACGGCAATAAGGCGATCGATCTAAATGGGCTGATCGACCTTGTGCGAAAGCACCGCCCCAACGTCACCGGCGAGGAGATCCACCATGTTCATTGTACTGGTCTGGCCAGCGTGGAGAGTCGTCAGAAGAATCGTGAGCTCTTGGTTGTGGGGAGGGAGAAGTGATGAAGGTTGAACAGATCCCAGTGGACCAGATCCACGCCAATTTTTGGAACGTAAACCGCATGTCCGACGCGATGCGGCAGAAGCTCAAACGCTACATCGAGCGGGAGGGACTCGTGCAACCTCTGGTTGTCCGCCCGCACCCGTCGATTGAGGGAGAATATGAACTTTTGGGCGGAGAACACAGGTGGCGTGTATGTCGTGATGAGTTGGGGTTCAAGGCGGTCCCCTGTGTGATCGTCGATCTCGATGACCGGCGCGCCAAGATCCTCTCTGTCAACCTGAACTCCCTCTCCGGCGACACGGTGCCATCGCTGCTCTCCCAGCTGCTGAACGATCTGAACCAGGACATGCCGATCGAGGACATGGTGGCGCTGCTTCCATATGAGAAGCGGGACATTCAGGACACGCTCTCGCTCATGCAGCTGCCCGAAGGTTTCGAAGACGCGCTGGAGGATGAAGCCACCGCTCACGATCGCCAGGCCCCGAACATCGTGACGCTCGTTCTCGATCCTGAGCAGAAGAAGGTTTTCGACGAGGCGATGGAAAGGGCGATGGCCCATGTGGGTGAGGCGAAGGACCGGCGGGCAAGGGGGGCGACGTTGCTGGCAACCTGCTACCTGGAATCTGTCCAGTGAGGGTGGAAAATGTGGGCCATATAATGGAAAGCAAACGTGCTGAGTGAGGGCGGGGGATCGGATCGAACCTCTGGCATCTCCCTTTCCTGCCAATGTGGCGGCTAATCGAGGGGCTGGCCTCGCCGAAGTCGGCCGACGCTGGCCGCCGCAAGGCGTTGTTATTGTTGTCGCTACGAGAAAATTATGGTTTCTCTGGAACGACCCATCCTGGGGTTGGATTGCGGGGTAGGCAAATCCTTAGCATTGCGGCACGTATGAACGGCTAACTCCTGGCACAAACGCCCCTTACGCGGGCCAATCGGGGACGACCTCGACAGCTGTGGATGGAGATCCTGCCCTAACAGGCCACCCGGTTTGGCCACGTAAGCGACACAGCCGCAGCGTGTTGCAAGAACCTATGGGATCCGGGCCAACAGCCGGTCAGCCGCGAAACGAGCGCTTTCTGGCCCCATAATCAGAGTGATCGGGGCGATCCCAGCGAGAAAGGCGGGAATTCGGTGGACGAGAAAGCGGACGAGATCGAACTCAATCCAGTCCCACTGCTCAAGCCCCTACCCGGGGAAGTGATCGTCCGAGCACCGAAGGGCGTCAAACCTCTCGGCCGGACCGGGGTGACGCACGGCTTCCACTGCAACGATGTGATTGAGATTCCGACATCGCTATCCTGCTCGGTTTGCCCGCTCTACGCTGTGAAAAAGAAGAATCCCCGCCACAATCTCGCCTGCCCCGAGGGCCGGAAGAATCGTATCTGCCCCATCCTCACAGAGCGACAAATCAATTGGGCCGAAGAGCTGATCGGTGAGATCCGGGATGCCACAGGCGAGGGACCGACCGCCAGTGACCGGGCGAAGATCGAGCAGATCGTGCGGCACCGATCGAGAGTGTTCCAATCTGAGAATTATCTCAAGGTGGCCGGCTACATCGATATTCGACAAGGGAAGATCCGAAATGTGGGTGAGCGCATGATCTCGTTGGAGAACGCGCTCAGCCGTTCGTTCGCGGAGTTCCGCCAGGGGATCGCCGATCGGAAGGCAGAGAAACCGAAGGTGCCGACACTGGACAAGTATCTCGAGGTTCGATCTCAGGAGAGGGAGGGCAGTGATGGCGAAAGCAAAGATTAGCATCATTGACGCAATCCGAGATCCGAACATTGTGGGGGATGACATCTCTCCTGCACAGGAAGCGGCGCTTCGGACCCTCTACGGTCTTCCGATCCTGAGCAACTTGGAGAACATCACCCGCCGGTGCCTTGGTCACCCTCCCCGGAAGCCGCGCGAGCATAGGGAGGCCGCCTTCATCTGTGGTCGTAGGGCTGGGAAGTCAGACAAGATTGCGGCGAATGTGGCTCTCTACGAAGCCTTCTTCCGAAAGCACAAGCTATCTCCTGGTGAGCGTGGCGTTGTCCTCCTACTCGCCCAGAACATGCGGCAGGCCCAGGTCGTCCGCGGCTACATCGAGGGGAAGATCAGGCGAAGCCCCATCCTCTCCTCCCATGTTGTTGGAACCAGGGCGAATGAGATTGATCTGAACAACGGAATCACCATTGCCATCTACCCTGCGTCGTTCCGAGCAATCCGTGGGCTGTCCGTCGTCTGCTGTATCTGTGATGAGATTGCTTTCTGGTGGACGGAGGATGGATACGCTAACCCTGATGCCGAAGTGCTGCGTGCCGTGCGCCCCGCCATGGCGACGTTCCCAAACGCCAAACTCGTCCTCGCATCCAGCCCCTATGCGATGAGCGGTGTGCTCTGGGATCTCTGGCGAAACCGGAAGAAGGACAAGGACGTGCTGGTCTGGCACGCACCTACAGCCCTCATGAACCCGGCGGTCCCCGAGCAGTTCCTAAAGAGTGAGAAGCGAAGGGATCCGGACAACTACAAGCGCGAGTACGGGGCTGAGTTCGCCGAGGCTGTGAGCGCGTTCCTCCCTGCGGATGCTATCGAAGCCTGTGTGGTGGGAGGCCGGACCGAGGTGCCGCCGATCGATGGCTGCTACATGTATCGGGCTGCAATCGACGCCGCGTTCAAAGGGGACCGGTTCACCTTCGCCATCGCCCACAAGGATTCGGAGCGAGGCATCTTGGTCGTGAACCACCTGGCTGGGTGGAAGGGGAGCAAGCAGAACCCTGTCCGGCTGGGAACGGTGATCCCTCAGATCAAAGCGCAGCTAGAGCGCTACCACATCCACACCGTGTACGGAGATCAGTTTGGGTCGGAGCCAATCCGGCAGGCGTTCGCAAGCGAGGGGATCCGCTTCAGGGAGGTAACCTTCACCGCATCGTCCAAGGCTGACATGTACGGCACGCTTCGCAGTATGATCTTGGACGGGCGTATCGAATTGCTTGATCACGAGGTGTCGCTCAAAGAGCTGCGAAGCCTAGAGCTAGAACTCCTGCCTGGTGGGCAGTCCCGTGTGGGGCATCCGACCCGGGCGCATGCGCATGACGACTATGCCGATGCCATCGCTGTGGCTGCGAGTAAGGCGAGGGCGTATATGCCGCCGGGGATGTACTAGGGTCTAGTGTTTATGTGGTTCAATTCTCTGTCTTTGTGGTAGTTAAGCCGGTCGCTCGGAAAGGTCAACTCGTGCAATAACAACCGCTCAACCAGTGTGGCGATCCGATGGCGATCCCCGTACATTGCGCCAGGATTAGAAACCTTGGCAGCGTGAAAGAGATCATTGCGAGCTGAAATAGTTCTCTCAATGCCGGCTTTAAACCCAAGACTTGGCCAGAGGTCATTGGTTTCGATTTCGGTTGCAGACGCATGCCGACAAATCCGGCTAGCGAGCGGATCATGCCGCAGCTTAGGAAGGCGCTTTGCAACGATTTTCTCAAGCTCATCAAGCTTCCTGTCTTGGCAGAAAGTGTGCAAGCTTTCTTGGAGCATCGGAAGGAGTTCCTCCCACAATGCGCGATCAATTTGATGATTCTGGGATTTATCTAGAGCCCCAACGAGCAAGTCAAGGGAGGACACGGAAAGGAAAAAGGACTCTTCCAGCAAAGGGCTAGCTGCGGATGCTGACAGATAAGTCATTACTCGCCTTATGATATCTCGTTTCGGGTGTTCTCTGTAGGAGCGGAGCAGCTGATCCAAGCCACCACTAGAGAGACCTGGATACTCGATAAGTCCCAAATCTCTATCTCTGTTCTCATAAGGCTCAGTTCGAATTCTGACTCGGGCGATGTGCCGTGTAGATTCTGTCCTTACCTTTGGTCTGTACTGATAGTCATAGGCTCGGACTGGACGTCGATAGCAGAAACCGATCAGCAAGCATAGAGAATATATGTTCTCTGCAACCGAATCGTGAACATCGGACATGGTAGCGCCTTTGGGGACAGTTATCTCGCCACGGACCGTAGTTCCTTGCACAACGTTTGTGATGTCCTTCTTGGCCATGGAAGAATCGAGAAAATCGAATGACTCAATTATCCTCCATGTCCCAAATTTCGTTTCAAACATAACGTCGCCTGATTGAGGCGGGCTGACGGTGATTGCTCCAGTACTAGAATACTCGCGCGCACTTGGGCTTCCGAGTATCCTGCTGGGCGTCAGCTCCACGGCGACAAAGAACGAGGAATCTTGGTCTGAAGTTGGGGGATCAAATCCCAATCGAACTTCAGAGGGAGAAAGCGTCAAGTGGTCGTGCAGAAGCTGTTGAGAGAACGATGTTATAGCAACGATTCCAATCGGAAATCCCGGATCGTCCAGGTTTTCGATTTCAAGTGTTGTGAAGCAATCGCGCCCAAACAGGGAATTAAGCTCTCCGAATAGATGGCTCTTCGAGTTAACGGTCAAATCACAATCTAAAGAGGAGGGATCGAAACGATCAAATCTGACGACGAGGTTCGCGCTGTGATCAGGCGATAGATTCTTGATTCGCCCTCGGATCCGATGAGTAATTTCACGGCTTATCATAAGCCCCTCGCATATAGGATTGGGCGACTCAGCTTCCCCGGCGTCTAGACTGGTTTGCTCGTCTCGCCCGGCCACATTGCTTGGCTGATCGCCAAGATTAGACTCCCCAATAATAGTGCAATCACATTCACATGCCAACAACAAGCCATCTGGAACAGATTGTGCGCATAAGGCTGTTGCCCATCGCGAATCAAGTCTCCGGCCCCCGGTGAACTGTATAAGGAAGTGGGGAGCAGGCCACTAAGGCCCTCCGATCTCTTGTCCCGCGAGACGGAGAAACCACTTGCTGTTTCTCTGACTTGAAGCCATTCATGTGTGAACCCAAACCTGGAGGCGCACATGACTACTGTACAAGATCCACAACTACTGGACGCACTGCCGCTCTTTCTCCTGCGCTGTGACGCTGCTTCCACAAAGGTGGCCTACGAGCGCGAGCTAACCCGGTTCCTGGCCTGGCTGGGCGATGATCCCCCCTGTGTGGGGACGTGTGAGCGTTACGTGGCGAACCTGCGGGAGCGGGGGCTATCGCCTACGACGGTTCGTTGGCGCGCGACAGTGGTTGCGTCGTTCCTACGATCTGCGCAGGAGCAAGGGATCCTGCCTGTGGATGTGACGCGTGGCTTCAAGGCCCCGAAGGGCACCGGCGGTTTCGCGCCCAAGTTCCTGACAGCTCGCCAGCTACGCAAACTCCTCCGCGCACCGGACGGGCGTTCCCACATCGGGCGGCGTGATCTCGCCCTACTCACCTGCATGGGAGTCGGCGGACTTAGGGTCGGCGAAGTTTGTGGGCTCGACTGGGGGGATGTGAACTGGCACTCGCACAGGGTGCTGCTGCGGGTGAACGGCAAGGGGCGGAAGCTCAGGCTCGTGCCGCTGACCGGGGATGCTGCCAATGCGCTGCGGGCTCACAAGCGGGTGTGTCGAGGCGTTGCATCTGACGCGCCGTTTTTCACTTCCACCACTGGCAACCGCCTCACCGTGGCCGGGATCAACTACATCCTGCGGAAGAACTGTGAGCGATCTGGAATCGAGCGGGTGAACGCCCATGCCCTACGCCACACCGCCGCTACACTCACACTGGAAAATGGTACGCCGCTGCATCACGTGAGGGACCTGCTCGGGCATTCGAGCGTTTTGGTGACGTGTCGGTACTTGCATATTGTGGATCGCATCTAAATCGTTGCGTTGGCTAAGTACGGTTGAGTGCGAACTATTTCAGAGATTGCCACACAACATCAGCGATGCCGCCCTTTGATCGCTTCTACTTCCCTTGCGGCTGGATTCATATGGATGCATTCGCAGGAACGAGAGGGAGGGCGTTTCGGTGATGACATCCGCGAATTGACGCTATGCCTCGTGGCGAATCGAACATTTGATAGGTGAAGTGCCAGTCCACCAGAACCGAGATATAGTCGCTGTCGAGAAGTATTTATTGATTTCCCCAGGCTAGGAACTTGGAATGAGCGAAAGTTTGCGCCGAGGACCCCGTGCCGGTAGTCATGTTGCCTAACTCCAAGCCTACTCATCCGCCGACCTGACCGCGCGGCTCCACCTAACGACGCTTCCTAATCGTTCGTCCAGGAAACAGGGCGATGACCGTGTACGTGGAGACAGGGGTAGTAGCATTTCCTATTGCGCTGCTCTTCTGTGGGCTCCTCAGCCCTTTCCCGACATTGGCCAGTGACCTAAATCAGAATTACGCTAAGCCGATTCTTGTGAATGGCCGAGTCAACCCGAGGGTCCGTGGAAGAGTCCGGGCATGATCCTACACTTAGGGTATGGGTGACTTTGAAGCAATGTCGATGTGATCCCAGTAGCTCTGGAGCCGCATGGAGCGAAGCGGAATAGCTGTTTCAGTAACCTGGTTATGACTTGAGGAGGTGTTCCCATGATCGTGAGGATTGGAGCGATGACGTTCACAAGCTTTCTGGTACTTTGCGGCTTACTCTTCCCTAGCCCAGCATTGGCAGGCGAGCTTGACTGTAGTTACGCTACTCCACTTGTCCTGAATGGACCCAGTCGAGGCGGAAATCCGATGAACTTTCCGGACAACGTCCTGTTCTACGGATGTTCTTGTAGTGGCGGTGGGGGGGATGTGGTCTACTCTCTTACGACTCCGCCCGGCTTAGGCGTGCAAGTGAGGATTTTACTCACGGGTCCGGATCCCGGCCACGTAGCTGATATTGACCTCATGCTCCTCGGATCGTGCGACAAGAACGATTGTGTCGCCAAGTCGTGCTCTGGATTTAATCGCGTCGAAACCATCGAAGTTTGTCTCGAACCCAATCGCACCTATTACGTTGTCGTTGACGGGTCTGACATTTACGGTGGTACGGTTATAGCTAGCATTCTTAAGACTTGCCCTAATGGCAATCTCCCCTTTTCTTCTCGTGTGAAGCAGGGGGTTCATGCGCATGACAGTTCCTGGAGTAAGGTAAAACAGCTGTTCCGCTAACCGGATTTCACACGAGGAGTTCCCCGATGCGCACTCTACTGTTCATTCTCACTCTTGCAATCGCCACCAGCTTTCACTCAGCGATCGCCAGTACTCAGTTTGGGAAAATCGTACAGCCTGAGATTCGGGCTTGGATTTCACCTGAGGATTCGGCCTATTTTGCTCTTTTTGAAGATCCCACAATGAAAACATGGCCGGCGCGAGGCTATCGAGTGTATATGGGCGATAGCCTGCTCGTGCAGGGTGCTTATGATTTTGTCTGGTTTACCGCGACGGGCGAGGACGAGATTCCTTTTAAGAAATACCGGGGGACTCTCGAAGCATGGTTCGAAGTGTCTGTCATTGGCGTAAATAGCGGACAAGTCAGAACCAGTCCGGTTTGGGCCTGGACGTGCAGCTCAAGCACACGAATAAAAGCCCCCCCCGCGAGGCACTTCCATGAAAACCCAATTATTTGCGATGCATTCGCCTGCTTTGTCGTCGACTTTCCTTGCCCGAACCTGACAGTTGATTGGGATCAGGGCAGTGAAAACTGGATTCCTGATACAGTCGTTACTGTAGTTTATATGAATTACATTAAGGGGGATACTACCTCATTCATCGGCACGAGCAAG
>JALGYY010000009.1 GCA_025782575.1 bacterium | reverse complement strand
GGGGACACAATACTTAACTCCGCCAAACGGGGCGTGGGAGTTAAGTATTGTGTCCCCGGAACTTCCCCCGGAACTAAATAAGTCCCAATCCGGCCTCGTCTCCCTAATTCTCCCGGGAGGAGAATGACTTACCCGGGGAGCGCCCCGATCGGGGGGAGCCTTCCAAAACCACATAGGCCCCGCCTGGTATAGCTACCCATCGGTCAACTTTTCAGTTATAGACGAGAACGGCCCGCTCCGAAGAGCGGGCCGCATCTCTCTATGCCTGCCCGAAGACAGGTCTATAGTTCACGTGCGGCTTCAAGCCGCAGCGGGAACTAGAAGTCGCCGTAACCGCCACCCGGGGGCATGGCCGGTGCCGGAGTCGGATTTCTCTCCGGAATCTCGGTCACCAGTGCCTCGGTGGTGAGCATGAGGCTCGCGATCGACGCGGCGTTCTGCAGAGCGCTGCGTGTCACCTTGGTCGGATCGATCACGCCCGCCTTGAACATATCCTCATACTTGTCCGTGCTGACGTTGTAGCCGACGAACTTGGCCTCGTTCATGACCCGCTCCACAACGAGCGATCCTTCTTTACCCGCGTTACGCGCAAGCTGCCGGATCGGCTCTTTCAGCGCACGACGGATAATGTCGGCTCCGATCTTCTCGTCGCCCTTAAGCTCAAGCTTGTCGAGAGCCTTGAGAGCGCGAAGGAAGGCGACGCCGCCGCCGGCAACGATTCCCTCTTCCACCGCAGCACGCGTGGCATGCAGAGCATCCTCAACACGAGCCTTCTTCTCTTTCATCTCGGTCTCGGTCGCCGCGCCGACATTGATGACGGCCACGCCGCCTGCCAGCTTGGCGAGACGCTCCTGGAGCTTCTCGCGATCGTAATCGGACGTGGTCGACTCGATCTCACGACGAATCGACTGGACGCGGCCCTGAATGTCGGCCTTCTTGCCGCCACCCTCAACGATGGTCGTATTCTCTTTGTCGATTGTGACCCGCTTGATCCGACCGAGATCGGCTGTGGTCACGTTCTCCAGCTTGATGCCGAGATCTTCGGTGATCACGCGGCCGCCTGTCAGGACCGCAATGTCCTGGAGCATGGCCTTCCGGCGGTCGCCGAAACCGGGCGCTTTGACGGCGGCGATATTCAGGGTTCCGCGAATCTTGTTCACCACGAGCGTAGCAAGAGCCTCGCCCTCGACATCTTCCGCGATCACGAGAAGAGGCTTACCCGACTGGGCAACCTTCTCGAGGAGCGGTAGCATGTCTTTCAGATTGCCGATTTTCTTCTCATGAATGAGAACGTAGGCATCCGAAAGCACACACTCCATCGTGTCCGGATTGGTTACGAAGTAAGGTGAGAGATACCCGCGATCGAACTGCATCCCTTCGACGACTTCGAGAGAGGTTTCGATCGACTTGGCTTCTTCCACAGTGATCGTGCCGTCTTTACCGACCTTGTCCATCGCGTCGGCAATGATGCCTCCGATTTCTTCGTCGGAGTTGGCCGATATCGTGGCGACCTGGGAGATCTCCGTACGGTCCCGTACTTTCTTCGACATCTTGTGGAGTTCGGCGACCACCGCTTTGACGCCCTTGTCGACGCCCCGCTTCAGCTCCATCGGATTGGAGCCGGCGGTGATGTTCTTGAGCCCTTCGCGATAAATCGACTCGGCGAGAACGGTCGCGGTGGTGGTCCCGTCACCGGCGACGTCACTCGTCTTCGAGGCGACTTCGCGTACGAGCTGAGCGCCCATATCCTCGTAAGGGTCCTCGAGTTCAATCTCCTTGGCAACGGTCACGCCGTCCTTGGTGATGACCGGGGAGCCGAATTTCTTGTCGAGCACCACATTACGGCCTTTCGGACCGAGAGTGACTTTTACGGCGTTCGCAAGTTGCTCCACGCCGGAGAGAATCGCCCGGCGGGCTTCATCGCTGAATTTAAGCTGCTTCGCAGACATATTTCCTAATCCTTTCTTTCCTGTGCAGAGAGAACTGTTAGTCGATCACTCCGTAGACATCATCTTCACGGAGAATGATGAGATCTTCGTTCTCATACTTGAGGTCGGTGCCGGCGTACGACGAGAAGAGAATGCGGTCGCCGATCTTGACCTGCACGGGAATGCGTTTTCCATCCTTGCCGCGCGCCCCTTCACCCACGGCAACTACCTTGCCCTGGTTCGGTTTCTCTTTTGCAGTGTCCGGAAGAATAATCCCGCCATCAGTGGTCGCCTCCGCCTCGAGGCGCTTGACCAGAATGCGGTCGTTCAAGGGTTTGATGCTCATCCCCATTGCTCCTTTCAACACAATCAGGGTTTTCTTCTAATCTCGCCCCGGGGGGCGAGCAACTGGTGGGAAATCTAAGGCCAATTCAATCGAATCGTTCGTGATTTCCAAAATACAGAGGCTTTGAGAGCAAATCACGTGCCGAAAGACCATTACTATCTTAACTGATTTGTTTTCAATTGGTTACGATGACAATCGAATTACGGCGAGAAACGAACCCCCGATTAGAACTGCCATTTTGACAGGGTCCTAATCGATTGGATTGATCTCACCATCTTTCACTGACAGCCAGTGACCGTCACTCTGGCAGCACGCCTGGGCGAGGAGGACGGCGGCGCGGCCATCCGCCAGGGTGATCGGCGGTTTGGTCTCGCCACGGCAGACCCTCTCGAAATCAAGAAGCGTGGGGATCAGCGTACCGGGGACATCCGGAAACGGCACCTCTATCTTCTCCCGGCCCTTCACGATTGCCAGGGAAGAGGGTGTCCGTGACAGGAGCAGCAGGCCGTCGTCACCGGCCACTTCGATCACCTCATTTCGGGAATTCCCCCAGCGTCCCATGGAGATTACGACCCTCGCTCCCGACCGGGAGACCAGAATGGCGGTGTAACCGTCATCGATCGGAGTTTCGCGAATGAAGAGCCGGTCGCACCAGACCTTTTCGATCGGTCCGACGAGGCGTGGGAGGAGATCGAAGTAGTGGACGCCTGAATCCAGAACCGCCCCTCCATCATCGAGCCTGCGCTGGAAGAGACCGTCATCCCCGTGGGTTCGATCCTCGGATCGAAGCAGGAAGTTCACCTGCCTGATCACGCCGATTTGGTCAAGGGAATGGAACAGGCCCAGCATGGGGCCCTCATAGCGAGTCGTCTGGGCCACCATAACAGGGGCATCCGAACGCTCCGCGGCCTGAAGAATCACGTCACATCCGGCCAGATCAACTGCCAGCGGCTTTTCCACAAGTACGGGCTTGTTACAGGCGAGTGCCGCGCACACCCCCTCCGGGTGATGGGCCGCCCCGGAGACTATTAGAAGAGCATCGATTCCCGCATCCGTAGCCATGGACTGAATGTCAGTGTGATAGGCGACCCCCCAATCCGATGCCTGGGCATGGCCGGCCTCATGATCCCGGCGACTGACCGCCGCCAGTTTCGCCCCGGGAACATCCCCGGACAAGAGATGATTGGCGTAACGAACTCCGTGACGGCCGGTGCCGATCAGGCCCATTCGAATCGCGCTCATTCCCGGCCCGACCCATCCACTTCATGTGTCATGAGATCGGTTCCGATCATCATGAGACCATGAAAAGAATCACCGCACTGCTCGACAAGATCCCCGTCGTCGCACTCCGGATTCAAATGGACAAGGATCACCCCGCCTACCCGGGCGTCCGCCGCTGTTTGAGCCGCTTCAGCCGGTGTCAGATGAAACGGCTCTTCTTTTCCATTGGGGAAACTCGATTCGATCACGAGCAGTTCGGCCCCCTGGGCGAATCGAACCAGTTCGGCTGAGCGTCCCGTATCCCCGCTGTAAACGATCCGCCCCTCCCCCTCGCCCGTGAAACCGTAGGCTACCGTGGGGACTCCATGGGCCATGGGGGCGCGGTCGATTATGAGGTGATCGATCTTGAGCGCCCCCGAATTGCCCTCTTCCACCTCCACATGGAAATCGGAGTGGTCCAGATAAGGAGCGTGGAGATCAGCGAGATCGTCCAGATAGTCAGCGATCCCCATAGGGCCGGCGACCAGGAACCGACGCTCACCGCTGCTCTTCGCCTCGTTTCTCAACCGGAAAAGTAATGGCAGCAAGTCGGATACGTGATCGGGGTGAAGATGACTGATGAGACAGGCCCGTAGATTCTCGGGCGCTGACCCCGCCTTCGCGATCCCATGAAACGAACCCGGTCCGCAGTCGACGAGAATTTCGGTATCGCCGCTCCTGAGAAGGTGACCGGAAGAGCCGCGCGTAGCGCTCGCGAAGTGCGTCCCGCTTCCGAGTACGGTCCAGGTGATCATACATCTCCCTTGCTTAGTCCGTTGTTTCGGCCCGGGGTCACCGAAAAATTCCGGCGCCTCCCAGAGACACCTATCACAGTAACACCTCTCTGCATTCCGGACGCTCCCATTTCTCGCAGGTGAGCCGGCGTATCCTCCAGTTGAACCCCGGCCGGGAGCCGACTACTCTTGTGTGGCGCTGTTCGGCCCGGTTTTACGGAAAGTGATTCGATTGTTCAAAGAGCACGATCTCGAATTCTCTTGCACAGCATGCGGCCATTGCTGCGAACGTCCCGGCTGGGTCCTGTTCACGCGAGAGGACCAACTCCGGGCTGCGCGGCATCTTTCCATGCCCGTCGCAGAGTTTCGATCGCTCTATGGAGACAGCGACGAAGGTTCCTGGATCCAGGTGACAAGAAAGAGCCCGTGCCCGTTCTATCAGAAACCTCGCTGCTCGCTGCACCCGGCCAGGCCGGAACAATGCCGCCAGTTCCCCTTCTGGCCGGAATACTTGAAATCCAAACGGGCCTGGAACGGGCTGGCTCGATTCTGCCCCGGTGCGAGCCCCCTCACTTGATGCCCGGATCTCGTCATTGACCGATGGGACGGAGCTCGCTCTCGAAACACAGGTGAATGATACGAGCTACAATATCGACGAGATCGAGGGAATCGTGCCAGCTTACCGTGAAAAACTTTCAGGGGCCAAGATCGAGACAACTGACGACCTTCTCACACATTGCGCCACACGTTCCGGTCGCAAGGAGCTGGCCACGCGCAACGCCGAGAATCTGGCGACCAAGATGGGAGAGGTGAACGGGGAGAAGAGTCTCGCTGAAACTTCGCCGGCCCATAGCGTCGATTCCCGGAGCCCTGTCATTTTAGCCCCAGTGTAACCGCCCCGCAAGGCCGGGCCGAACGTCTGGAGAACGGCCTTGCCCCTCGCCCCACCTCGTGTACGATCCGCCGTATGAATGAGTATGCCCCCCTGATCGATTTTGATGCCGAAGTCTGCGTCGATTTTTCGCGATCGAGCCGCCTGGAGTGGCTCGTCACGAATGGAATCGGAGGGTTCGCCATGGGAACTGTCGCCGGCATTCTGACACGTCGGTACCATGGCATCCTGATCGCCGCTCTCTCGCCCCCCGTCGGACGCACTCTCCTGATTCCCAAGATCGACGAGACACTCGAAACGGGCGGTATCCGAACACCTCTCTTCGGTGACCGGAAAACTGACGGGTCCATCACCCCTAGGGGCTATGAATCGCTCATCCGTTTTCGGCTCGAAAAATCGATTCCTGTCTGGACGTTTCAGATAGGAACTATAATTATTGAGAAGAGAATCTGGATGGAACAGGGAGCGAATACCACTTACATCCATTACGAGATGATCGAAGGAACCGCTGCCGATCTTCATGTCGATGTGCTCGCCAATCGGAGAGACTATCACGATGTCACGACCGGAAAGCCCCGTATCGACACGGAGGTCGACAAAGGGAGTCTCCGGATGGAGCACAAAGAAAAGGGGCCGGTCGTCCGCATGCTGGCATCAGGAGGGGATTGGGAAGCGCTTTCGAAGCACGTTTCAGATTATTTTCTATGTGTAGAGGAGTATCGCGGCCTGCGGGAACGGGAAGATCACCTGAAGGCGGGCAGGATTCGGATCCCGATTGAGCCCGGCCGGCCTGTCACGCTGGTCGCCACGATTGACCCGGGCGCATCGAAAGATGGGGAAAAGGGACTCGAACGGCGGCGCAATCATGACAGTAACATCCTGCGGGCCGCGGCATCGACGATCGGCGGTTCGCCCCTCGCTCCCCAGCTCGGTCAACTCGCCCTCGCCGCCGACCAGTTCATCGTCGATCGAACCGGCGCGGACGATCCGAACGGCCGGTCGGTCATCGCCGGTTATCCCTGGTTTTCAGACTGGGGACGGGACACGATGATCAGCCTATCCGGAATCGCGCTCTGTACGGGGAGGAGCGACGTAGCAAAAAAAGTTCTCGAGACATTCGGCCGCCACGTGAGCGAAGGGATGATCCCGAACCGGTTCCCGGATCTAGGCGAAGAACCTGAATACAACACGGTCGACGGGACGCTCTGGTATTTCGAAGCGATCGCGAGCTATCTCGATGCAACCGAGGATCTCGACCTCCTCTCTTCTCTCTGGCCGACATTGAAGGAGATTGTCGACGCCCACTTTCGAGGGACAAGACACAACATTCACGTCGATCCGAACGATGGATTGCTCCATTCAGGAGAAGCGGGCGTTCAGCTGACATGGATGGATGCCAAAGTAGAGGATTGGGTGGTCACGCCCCGAATCGGGAAGCCTGTGGAGATCAATGCTCTCTGGTTCAACGCCCTCCGTACCATGGGTGACTTCGCCGCACCCCTCGGCGAATCTCCTGCTCCCTACGACGAAGCGGCGGCAGAGGTACGCGAATCATTCGTGCGTTACTGGAACAATGATTCGGGATGTCTCTTCGATGTGATCGACGGACCGGACCGGGACGATCCGGCGATCAGGCCGAATCAGATCTTCGCCGTATCTCTTCCCCACAGCCCGCTTGACGGGAACATGCAAAGCGCCGTGGTCGACGTCTGCCAGAGGGATCTCCTCACCCCTCATGGTCTCAGAAGCCTCTCACCGAGAGATCCGGCTTACATCGGGCGATACGGAGGCGACAGGAGAACCCGGGACGCCGCCTATCATCAGGGGACTGTCTGGGGCTGGCTGCTCGGGCCGTTCGCTGTCGCTCATCTCCGCGTGAACGGCGATCCCGAACTGGCCCGTTCGTTCTTCATGCCTCTCATCGGCAATCTGCATGAGCATGGCCTCGGGAGCGTAAGCGAGATCTTTGACGGCGACGCACCCTTTACACCTAGAGGATGCACTGCTCAAGCATGGAGTGTAGCTGAGATTCTGCGGGCCTGGAAGATGACGGCTCGGGACTGAGTAGTACCCGGTCCCCGCCTGCTGTCCCATGTGATCCTCTTCCCGGGAGAATTAGGGAGACGAGGCCGGGTCGGGGCGACGAGAGGAGTCCCGCAGCGGCTCCTCGGGAGGAGGATCACATGGGACAGCAGGCGGGGGGAGGTCTATTGAATTACGATGTACCGTCTAGTCTTTAGTCGTCGAAAAAGTGAGCGCTCCATCAGGATCGTTGACTCGCAATGAAAATCCCCATCCCGCAATAAACTGATCCACCTTGACCAGGATCTCATTCCAGCCTCGATGGAGGTCAACGGGAAAGCGATCTTCATCAGCTTTGAAAGCTCGATGGATATGGTTCTTCCATACGGGACGGCCGTTCACCCAGACGGCGAGGCCGTCATCCCCTCCCATGGAAAAGAGGACGCGGCGATCCTCTGCCGCATAGCACCATGTCAGACCGTAGGCCACCTGATGGGAAATGGGGGTAATCGATTTTCTGAGATCGAGAAAGCCGGCGGGATCGGCTCGAACTTCCCGCCAGGAGACCCTGTCCCCGTTCCCGCCGTCATAGGATCCGGCCCGATCACGAATTCCGCCGGCCAGATGCTCCTGTTCAGGCGGGTAAACAGTGTCGAACCCTCGATCGGCGTAGTTGGGGAAGGGTCCGACCACACTCCACGGGAGGACCGGTGACCCGATCGGGTCGAGCAGGAGGCCGCCGACGATGGCGAGGACCGGCCTGTCCCACTTCTCGAGAGGTGATCCGATCGGCACGGCGGGTGGGGGAATCCCGCTTGTTCCTTCACGAACGAGAATGCGGATCGGAAGATCTCCCTCGGGAAGGGTCCACACCCCTTTCGCTTGAGAAACGACCACAGGAAGAAGGCTGTCTCCATGAAGATCGAGTGACTGGAACAATCGCTCACCACCAAGATCGGCATCGAGAAGCCCGAATCCCGGGGAACGGGCGTGCACGAGAGAGATCCTGTATCGGCCACGGGCCACCACCGGAACAGTAGACTCGTACCAGGCGGACGGCCTTTTCAGGCGGCGCAGGAACGGAATGACCGACCGTTGCCCATGCGCTCCGGCAGGAGAGTCCCACCCTTCCACCAGATCCGGCCAGATGATTTTTCGCTCGTCGGGGATACCGGACCCTCGCAGGGAAACGATCGAATCAGGGATGATGGTTGACGCGGGATAGACGACTCGACGATTCAGAAACGGCGTCCCGCCGACCGGTGGTGGCGGAGAACCCCACGTCGCCCCGGGTTCACCGTACCAGAGTGTGATGATCGAGTATTCCGTTCCCGGCTCATCGTTACTGTCTCCATGTTCCTGTTCATAGGAGAGTGAGTGAGTGAACGGAATTCGGTCGACAAAACGAAAACGATAGGCGGAGATCCGGGGGGCGTCTCCCCTCGCCCGAAACGGGACACCATGAAACGGGAGTTCCACTGAGGAGGGGGCGAAGTACCACCCCGAATTGAACTGGTCCTCCGTACCCGTTCCATGAATGGTAACCGCTGTATCGGAATCAACGCGAATCGTCTCATCCCCCTCGAGGAACCGCTCGGTCCGCGCCGCCGTGGCCGATAGAATCGTACCGACAAGATGACCCCGGCCTCTTATATGAAGGACGTGAATCGATTCTCCCATTACGCTCAGTGACTGACTCCAGGTCGCGTGCAACCTTCCTTTGTTTTTGAGATCAGTCACTTGGCCGACCAGAATCCGGGCGCGGGCATGCACCACTTCGGGCCCGGTATTCCGGAGTACGATCTTCGCCCTTTTGTAGGGCATCGGAAGCCGCACGATTCCGATGTTCTCCGAACTGATGATCCCGGCAGACTTCATGTGGACTTCGCCATGAGCACTGCCGAAGAGATCAGCAAGAGGAACATGGATGGCCGGCTCCTTCCGGCCGTCCCACCAGGCGATGAGATGTGTCTCACGCAATGCGTCCCCCCCTCCCTCGATCTGAATTCGGATCTCCCGCACTTCCCCCTTGCTATTGGATTCGAAGATCGTCTCATCGGTCCCGGGTCCCGGTGGGATCTTGACTTCAAGATCGTATTCGCGATCATCCTCGCTCGGGGGAACCGACCACGGGATTTCGAAAGAAGCCCGCTCCGGGAGTCGACCGAGAAGGTCCTGCGCCGCCGTGATTCGATCGACATCGAGCTGATCGACTTCAGCGGTAAAGCTTTTGACTTTCGTGCCGGCCGGGAGTTGTTCCACTTCAATCTGATAGAAACGGAGGCGGTCGACGCTCGTGATCTTTACGCTCTCCGTAAATAAGATCGGAACCTGAGAGAAGAAGACACCTCCGTAGTGAGCCGCGGAACCGACCCAGGGGGGCAAGAACGGCATCCGCAACCCCGAGAAGAACTCATCCAGCGGATAAGCGATCGCGGGGGGAGTTTTGCCGTCGATATAGATTCTGAGTTCGGTATCCAGCCCCGGCCAGGTCATCCAGATGCGCCGGACAGAACCAGGCCCCTTCGCTTCCGCAAGAACATGCTCGCCGTTTTCATCAATTCGGATCGCAGATGTAAGACCGGAAAAGCCGTCATCGTTCCGACCCCATCGATCGTAGCTCGAGAATGAGAGGAGACGGGAATCGGTGAAGCGGGGTAGAGAGCTCAGATCGCCGTCGAGAAAGAGCCAGGGATCAAAAGGGGCCTCGTCAGAAGAAGAACAGCCCCCTCCCATCGCCATAAACAGGATGAACGGGATAATCGCATGGGCGATTGAAATGGAAGTACGTACGGGCACGATTACGATCAGGCCTCCTTCGCCGACCATACCTCCCCTCTGTCGAAGAGACAACAGGGCGGATCATTCCACAAGAAAGCGGGGACGCCCGACGGGCGCCCCCACACATGGTCCATGCAGAATGATCAAGAGGTGACGTGTCCTAGACTTCATCCTCCAACGGCTCGTCCTCATCCGGCTCCGTGTCGTCCGAAATGTCGTCGCTCCCACTATCGAAGTCATCGTCCAGCAGGTCGCTACAGCGGGCCTTCCACTCTCCGTGGAAGAAGCCGCCATGCCCGCGGTCCGTCAGAGTCGACTCGTCCGTCGAGTTGTCCATGTCGGTGGCGCGGTCAGTCCGGCTCGACCAGACGCCCCGCAATGCACCCATGATTTCGTTCCGCCCGTGCCAGCGTCCAGCGAACCATCCGCCCGGGCGATCTCCGGCGACATCCCAATGCCCGCGAAGCAGGCCGCGGAACTCCCCGTTCTGGCCGATGTACTTCCCGAAGAAAACCTTGCGGCCGTTATCATTGACGCCGAAGTGCCCTTTGAGCCAGCCATGGGAAAGACCGTAACGGCTTCTCCAGTGGCCCCGGAAAACGCCCCGGTTCGCGGCGGTATGGGTCCATCGACCGGCGATCCAGCCGCGGGGACAGAAATCTTCAACCATGAATGTTGAAATCGAAAACTGATTACCGAAATCATCGACATCGATGACTTCGTCGAGCGAATCGAGATCTGTCAGAAGGTAACTCACCTCGAACTCGCCGAGCTTGATCGTCAGTTCATTAACAACAGAAGCTTTCTCGTCTGTCAGCAGATCCTGGGGATCGAAGATCGTCAAGAGCAGTCCGTCCCAATGGGGCCCTGTGTGAGAGACGAGCTCCACGAGTTTGCGCTCCGTGCGGGGCCGCACGATGTAGTCGCCCCGCTCGAACCGGAGTATTCTCTCCACCACGATGGCGCCGTCCTGAGAGAGCGTAATCGAGCCGGTCCAGTCTACCAAGTCCGTGCTGGAACTATCCCCCTCGAGCTTGCCCCAGGCGAGACGAACAGAGTAGATGTCGGTTGTTTCCCGCGAACCGAGATCGATGACATCCGGATCATCCTCCATGATGTCCTCCGCCTCGATGCCGTCATCCTCGCTCTCCAGAAGCTCGCTGTCATCGAACGCGACCGCGTCATCGGTCTTTGTATACCCGCCGAACGACGATTCGAGGTCGAGCTCCTCGGACTGTCCCGGGTCGTTCGAAACCTCCATCGGGCTGTCGTTCGATGAGCAACCGATGAACGCTGCGATCGACAGGATCACTACGACTACCTGCAGAAATGATCTGGTATGCATTCCCTTCCCCTTTCCTTGATGGTTTAGAAGGCTCGGTATCCCTACCGACGGATCAGGCGAGTTGCATAAGGTGTGCCGATGGGGCCCGGGAAAAGGGAGAGTGATAACGTGTTTTGGATCAACCGATTGGAGCAGCGCGTACCATTTTGTTTCGCTCGCGCTTGCCATGAAGCGGGCGAGATCGTCCATGTGCTCGCAATCGGTGTACCAATCGGAACGGAGGCGGCTCTCAGCGGTTCATGAGAGCGAGCCCGATTTCATCATCCATCTCTCGATGTATGGGTACGGGGAACGGCAGTAGAAAAATCTCAGCCGTCACACTGACCACGCCTTTGACGAGATGCCCTCCTCTTACACGGCAATCCCGATCGCTGAGCACCACGTGGAGATGGGGAAAGGGGACACCGTCGCGAATGGTGATGTTGCCCGTGATGGAAAGCAATTCCCAGCTCCCCTCGAGCTTGCTCTTCTCGTAGACCTTCTTCTCGACATCGAAATAGGCGATCTCCACATCCTCGAGGGCACCCAGCCCGTTCAGAGAGGCGGCCAGGATCCCCTTCTCCCGAGCGATCGCCCCGATGGAATCCGCCACCTCCTCTCCCCTGTCGAGTTTGATACAGAGATGTCCACCCGATCGTGACTGCCAGACTTTCATCTTCTGATACCTCCTTGGTTAGGAGCGAGAATATCACACACAGGCGATGGGATCCCGTTCCTGTCTCCTCGCCGCTCCTGTAAGATCGCTTCCATGGGATTCTCCGTGGACAACCGCCTCAGGATTGCTGCGCCCTGGCTACTTTTTCTGTTCGCGCTCGGCGTCCGGTTCCTGCACATCGGCGCATTGCGCCCTCTTCCCCTGTTCGAGAACCCTTACGAAGGACTGGACGCCGATCTCTATGTCGCCCTCGCCCGTGGGATCGCCGGTGGCGAGCTCTACCCCCCCGAACTGCTCCACGCGGCTCCACTCTACGCGTACTGGCTCGGGTTCTTTTTTTTCCTGTTCGGGGACGGAGCTTTTCTTGCCGTCCGGCTCGCCCAGGCTCTTCTCGGGGCGGCTGCCGCACCGCTGATCGCGAGGGCCGCCCGGCCGATCGCCGGTTTGAAGGGAAGTGTGGCGGCGGGAATCGCAGCTGCGGTTCTCCCTCCGTTCATTCTCTACGAGGGAACACTGCAGAGCGCAGCGCTCGTTCCATTCCTGGTAAGCGCCGTGCTCGTCGCGTCCGGCGCGCGGCGATCTTCGAGAGGCACAGTCGGCGCCGGATTGCTGCTGGGAGTGCTGGCTCTCGACAGGCCCGACACGCTTCCACTCGTGCTGCTCATCCCGATCGGGATGATCATCGCCGGCTTCGGGAAACGAAGAGCCCTGCTCCACCTGGTCGGTACGGTTGCTCTGGTTCTCCCGTTCACCATTGCGAGCAGCGTCCGTTCGGGAGGCCCCGTCCCGATCAGCGGCCATGGGGGGATTCACTTCTACATCGGTAATCATGCCGGGGCAGGCGGATATCTGTCGCCGGTGAAGGGAATCGAACCCAATCCGGCCGGCTTTGCCCGGGACGCTCGTCTGCGCGCGGAGACCGATGTGGGGCGTTCCCTTACACCTTTCGAGATCAACCGATACTGGTCAGGAAAGGCGTGGTCCGAAGTAGGGGATGATTTTCCCCGCGCCCTCAAACGACTGGGAATCAAGTTTTTTCTATTTTCAAACGACTATGAAGCGCCGAACAATGAAGATCTCTACTATTGGAAGGGGATCTCCCCTGTTCTGAATCTCCCGATTCCTCTCTTCGGAATTCTGTTCCCCTTCGGCCTGTTCGGCTTGCTGTTTCTTCCCAGGGTCCGAAAAGAGGGGGGGCTGTGCGGCGTCATTTTACTGACGGCCGCGGCAAGCGCGATTATTTTCTTCGTCACTGCACGGTATCGTCTGATCGCCGTACCGGCTCTCATACCTCTCGCCGCGGCAGGCGCAATCGGCTTCCCATCGGTCATGAGGCGAGGTCCGTTCCCCGGCCTCGCGCTGGCAGGTCTGCTCCTCTTCAGCAACTGGCCCCTTCCCCGATTCGATTTCGCCGCACCTGAAAGCAGGATGGGGTTTTCCTATCTCCATGCCGGCAAGTTCGAAGAGGCGGGCGATACTTTTCGCCGTGCCCTCACGATCAGACCGGACTTCGAAGAAGCACGGATCGGTCTCGCTCGCGTTCTCGCCGGGAGTGGCGACCAGGCCGGCGCTGAAGAAATCTATCGTGACTTGCTGGCGAACGGCAGCGGGAGACGGGATGAGGTCGGAGCTCAACTCTCCCGTCTTCTGGCCCGATCGAACCGGCTCGATGAGGCGATCACTCTCGGAGTGGACATGGTCCGTGAATCTCCGGATGATCCGATGGCTCTCAACAACCTTGCCGCCTCCCTCATTCGATCGGGTGAGGATGATCGGGCACGCCCTCTTCTCGAGCGAGCGGTGACCCTCGAGCCTGACCAGGAAGAAGCGCGCTTCAATCTCGCGCTGATCCTCGCACGCCAGGGGCGCCTGGAAGAAGCGGCATCACACATCGGTCAGATCTTGCGCGACCATCCGGGCTCGAAGAGAGCACTGTTCAACGGAGGAAGTATTGCCGCCCGGCTGGCCGACTACGATCAAGCACGAATCTTCTGGGAACGGCTGTTCTCAACCGACCCCGATTATCCCCGTCTCGGGGAGCAGCTTGAACGGCTCAAGTTAATGGAATCTGGCTCCCCTCCACGCGAAAAATAGCTCCCGCATATCATCTGGTAGCGGCCTGTTTATTGGGGATTTTCTTCGGCCGGTGAGGCTATGATGATCAGGCTGGTGCGAAGAAAGTCGAACCGGTTTCCCCCCGCCGGTTTCCATCCAATCTCGCGTGGCCCGCCTCGCAACTCCGATCGCGGCTTGATGGCGGCGCCTGGGAGGCGAAAACCGATGACTCGATCACTCCCTCTCCTCTTCCTCCTTTGCTGCGGAGCAATGCCGATTTGCGCTCTCGAAAAGGAGACGACCGAGGTCGGCGGCGCCACCATTACGGTGTGGCGCCACACACTCGAGAACGGCCTTACGATTCTGATGCAGGAGAACCATCGGGCTCCGACGCTCGGCCTCTGCGCCGCGTTTCGTGTCGGTTCAGTAGACGAGTGGGATGGAATGTCGGGCGCCACCCATATTCTGGAGCACATGCTTTTCAAGGGTTCGGAAACGATCGGTTCAACTGATTTCGAAAAGGAACGCGTTCTTCTCCGAAAGATCGAATCGGTGCGCGTCGCGATGCAGATCGAAAAGAGGAAGGGCGTTGAAACCGATTCCACGCTCATTGTCAATCTTCAGAAGAAATGGAATGATCTGCGTGAGCGGGCTCGCCTGATCTCCGACCCCGAGGAATTCGGCCGGATCTTCACAGCCAACGGCGCTCGCGGATTGAATGCGTTCACCAGTTGCGACGTAACTGCCTACATGGTGGGTCTCCCCTCCAACCGCCTCGAACTCTGGCTCTATCTCGAATCGGAAAGACTTCAAAAGCCGGTCTTGCGGGAGTTCTATACGGAGATCGAAAACATCCGTGAGGAACGCCGAATGGCAGTGGAGGATAACGCGAGAGCGAAGTTGCTTGAAGAGTGCCAGGCTGCGGCTTTCCAGGCCCATCGATACGGCGTCGAGATCATCGGCTGGGATTCCGACCTGCAGACCATCAACCGGAGCGAAATAGAAGATTACTTTCAAAGCCACTACGCCCCCAATCGATTGATTCTCTCCCTTGTGGGCGATCTCGACCCTGCCCGCACAGTCGTTCTTATCGAAGCTTACTTCGGCGACGCCGAAAAGATGCCCGATCCTGATCCGGTTGATACGGTGGAACCCCCTCAAAAAGGGGAGCGCCGCATTGAAGTCGAGTTCGACGCGGAACCCCTTGTCTGGATCGGATTTCACAAGCCGACCGTCGGCCACCCCGACAACCCCGCCCTTCTTCTCACACACGTGATTCTGAATCGGGGCCGGTCGAGTCGGCTCCAGGAAAACGTCGTGGATCGGAATATCGCGAAGTCGATCAGCTCTTCTGTTGACAGCCCCGGCGAACGCTTTCCGAATCTCATCTACTTCGGAGCGGAAATCCAGGCGCCCCACACTTCGGCCGACGTGGAGCAGGCGATTGCAGCGGAACTGGAGCGGCTCGGCCGCGAGCCGGTCGATCCCGAAGAACTTTCCCGGGCCAAAACATACGTAGAGACCAACTACGTCAGAACGTTCACTGACAATCTGGATTGCGCCGTCAATCTCGCCTACGACGAGGCGGCCCTCGGCAATTGGATGACCCGTACCGCTGAGATTCTAGAGTGCAGGGAAGTGACCGCTTCGGACATCCGCCGGGTTGCATCAACCTACTTCCGGAAGAGCAATCGAACTGTGGGCCGGCTCATCAAACCTGAGACGGGTGGATCATGACAATTCAGACTATCCCGTTCCTCGCTCTTGTTCTCATGGCGCCCCTCGATCCGATCACCCCAAAAAACGACTGGCGGGAGATCGAGATTGTTCCCCTTGAAATTGAGAAGACGGTGCCGGCAAGTCATGTTCTCGCCAACGGGATCCGCCTGTTTCTCCTGGAGGACGATCGCATTCCTCTCGTCGATGTTTCAATCATGTTCCGGGCGGGAGCGGTATACGAACCTCCCGCCCGCGCCGGTCTGGCCGAACTGGTGGGCCGCACGCTCAGAACGGGCGGGACGGAATCATTGGCACCCCGTGAGGTCGATCGCCTCCTCGACGGCATGGCCGCCCGGCTCCGGACCTGGGTTGGGGAAGAGTCCGGCGGTGCCTATCTGAATGTCCACTCGGATCATGTGGAGCGGGCAATCGAGATTCTCGCCGATATTCTGCGCCGACCCCGCTTTGATGGAGAAATGATCGAGATCGAAAAGAACAAGATGGGTGAAGAAATTCGAAGACAGAACGATGATCCGATCAGGATTGCCATGCGGGAGTCATCCAGCATTCTCTACGGACCCGATCATAACGAGGGCCGGTATCCGACATTCGAATCGATCGACCCGCTGTCCCCCGCTGATTTAAAAACGTTTCATCGCCGGTTCTTTGCACCTAACGAGTTCTGGATCGGTATTGCCGGAAACATCACTTCTGAAAGAGCGCTTGCTATCGTAGAGAAGCGCTTCGGCGACTGGGAAAGAAAATCGGTTGTGTATCCCCCGTTCGCCGAGCCCATACGAAACGACTCGATCGTGATCTACCATGCTCAGAAAGAAACGGCGCAGAGTACCATCATGATCGGTCATCTCTCGATCCGGGAGAGCAACCCCGATCGGGCAAGTCTGAACATGGCCAACTTTATTCTGGGGGGATCGTTCACCACGTCCCGCCTCGTTACGGCGATTCGTCACGAACGGGGACTTGCCTATTGGGTAGGGAGTTTCTTCTCGCCTCGCGGTCTTTATGAAGGCACATTCAGCACGGTAGCGCTTACGAAGGGAGAAAGTACGGGTCAGGTGACCGGGCTTCTTCTCGAAGAAATCAGGAGGATCGCCGAAGAAGAGGTTTCGAACGAGGAACTTGAAACAGCACGAAGCTCACTCCTGAACCGGGAAGCGTTCGAGTATGAAAGCGCCGAAATTCTCGTGAGGAGAATGGTGCACCTCGACTATCTGGGGTTACCGGCTGACTACTATGAAGGACTCTTTCGCAAATACCAATCGATTGACGCCCCTACCATTCTTGATGCGACGCGCCGAAATATCCGACCCGATGCAGTACAGATTCTCGTGGTGGGCGACGAGTCACGGTTCGATGTACCTCTTGAGGACTTCGGCTATGAAGTCCGGCGCATTCAGTTAGATTGATGCACTGAGAGAAGGTCCGATTTTCTCTTCGAGAAGACGAACGACCGACTCGAGAGCCTCTGCATCCGCTTCCGAAAAGTCATCGATTTCCCTGCTATCCACATCAAGAACACCCCAGACCGACCCGTCCGTGCCATGGATCGGCACAACGACTTCCGACCTGGATCGCGGGTCGCAGGCGATGTGCCCGGAAAATGCGTGAACATCCGGAACGCGCTCTGTCCGGTCGTTCTCCCAGGCCGAGCCGCAGACACCTCTTCCCCGCCCGACACGGACACATGCGGGCGGTCCCTGGAACGGCCCGAGCACCATCTCGTCCCCCGCCACACGATAGAATCCGACCCACGAAAACGGCAGTTTCAAGAATAGAATCGCCGCCGTGTTTGCCAGATTGGCCACCCAATCCGGTTCCCCGTCGATGGTGGCCCGGATTTCATTCAGACACTCATCGTACGGTCGTCTGTTTTCCTGGTGAGACAACGTCCCCTCCTCCTTCCGATGCCATCACGCTCGATCCGGTGGAACCCCTTGACCTGCATGCGCTTTCCATGATAACATTTTTTCAAGCAATCTGAAGTATCTCCCCGGATTGCTCCCCCACCTGAACAGTCAGAAAATCGTTGTATTACTTTGTCCTGGATGCCGGGCTCTGTTTCCGGCTCCACTCACCGAAAGGAGCTCGGAGGATGCACCCTTGTCACCGCTTCCTCGTCGCCTCGTTTGCTCTCCTGGTCATTGGAGTAGGCCAATCGTTCGCGTTCGAGGATCCCTCATCGGCCGCTCGACTTGAAGTCGATCGCCCTGGATGGATCGAGAACGAAGGTCTCTGGATGGCGAAAGGTGGTGCATTCGCCGCCCAGTTGAAAGCCACACCGCTGGCCGGTCTGGAACAGCGTTACGGCGGCAACTGGCACTATGAGACGAACACACTGACAGGGTCCCTCCATCGTGTCTACGGTTCAGGAATCAACTATGCAGGCGCTCTTCAAAGCGATCAGGCAGCCGAGAATGCCGCACGCAGCTTTGTGGCGCAGAATCGCGAGCTTTTCAGCGCGGGGAACGAGGATCTGAGGGTCGCCACGGTACGGAACGGCGCCGGGAAATGGGTTGTTCACTTCGAGCAGATGGCGAACGGTCTCCGCGTCGTTGACGGCCGCGCCCACACTGTATTCACCGAGTCGGGGCGACTGTTCGTCACAGGAGCTGACATCTTCCCCGACGTCGATGTGAATCCGACACCGACACTCTCTGAAGAAGACGCCCTTGCGATCGCCAAGGGGGGCGTAAGCTTTCTGGACGGCAGGGACGCCGTATACTATCGAGAGCTGGTCATCCTTCCCATTCGAGTGGAGAGCGGCGAGCTCATGGAACTCGAGTACAGGCTGGCGTGGCGTTTCGACCTCGATGTGGCCGATCCGCTCGGCAACTGGGTTACTCATGTCGATGCCGGGACGGGCGAAGTGCTCTGGCGGGAAAACTGGATCAGCACGGTCGATTTCACCGGCCACGCCCAGGGTGATGCCGAGTTCGAGGGGGAGTGTGACGGCTTCACTCTCGACTATCCCATGTTCGGAATGGATGTCGTCGTCAGCGGTGTCGGCACCGCCACCACCGATGTAAACGGCGACTTCACGCTTCCCTACGGGAACACGGATACGCGCACATACACGGCTGAATTCCTGGGACCGTGGATTGACATCGACCGGTTCACGGGCACCGATGCGCAGCTCGCCGGAAACATCACTCCGGGAACGCCCCTCACACTCGACTGGGCCGGCGGCAACTCCCTCCCTGCTGAGAGAGACTGCTTCGCCTATGTCAACAAGCAGCATGACTGGCTTCTGACCCTCGACCCGACGTTCACCGAAATGGATTACCAGGCGCCATGCATAATCGAAAGGACGGACGGGTTCTGCCCCGGGAATGCGTGGTACAGTTTCGGTGACCGGAGCATTAACTTCTGCCTCGAAGGGAGTGGCTTCGGAAACACGGGCCGCCTCGGTGACGTGGTGTACCACGAGTATGGCCATGGTGTCACCCATCAGGTTTATCTCTCCAGCAGCCAGCCCCGCTCATCCCTTCACGAGGGAAACAGCGATATCGCCGCCAACCTGCTGACCAATGAGAGCATTATCGGTCTCGGGTTCTTCACGGGGAACTGCGTTTCCGGAATTCGTAATTCCGATAACACCATGCAATATCCGGCCGATTGGAGTGACTCCCACACCGGTGGTCAGATCATCGCCGGTTTCATCTGGGATTCCTGGCAGGACCTCCAGAATACGGTCGCCCCGGCGGAGGCGGAGAGCATCGCCGCGAACGGCTGGCACTTCTCCCGCCGTCTCGGACTGCCCCAACTTGAAGAGGATCAGGTCTTCTGGACCTTCGTCGCCGATGACGATGACGGCGACCTCACTAACGGCACGCCGAACTACGCTTCATTCTGCGTGGGCGCCACCAACCACGGGTTCACCTGCCCGCCGATCAGCTCGCCGATCACGATTTCACATACGCCGGTGACCGCCCACACTGATGAGTCGACCGCCATTGAGATCGCGGCGACGATCACGTCGACCGCGGCAAGCATCAATTCAGGCGCGCTGGCGGTTCAGTATCGCGTGGACGGCGGCGGCTTCAGCTCGGTCGGAATGGCCTCCACCGGCGGCGACGGTTACAGTGGTTTTATTCCCGCTCAGAGCGCCGGCGCCTTTGTGGAGTACTACATCTACGCCGAAGACATGAGCGCGAACAGCCTGACCGAGCCGCTTCTCGCCCCATCGTCCGTGCTCCCGTTCTACGTTGGTGACTTCACCACGGTCTTCTCGGATGATTTCGAGACTGACAAGAGCTGGACGGCCGGCATCGCAGGCGATGACGCGACCACCGGGGCATGGGAACTGGGCGATCCCGAGGGGACGACCAACGGCGGCCAGTTGCAGCCGGAGGACGATCACACACCCAATCCGGGAACCGACTGCTACGCGACCCAGCTCGCAGCCGGTGCGAGCGCCGGAACCTTCGATATCGACGGCGGAACCACAACGCTTCTCTCGCCTCTGCTCGATCTGAGCGGCGCGAGCGTGGCTATGGTCAGATACTGGCGCTGGTACTCCAATAATCTGGGAGCGGCGCCCGGTTCCGACACGTGGCAGGTCTCCGTGAACGACGGTACGGGTTGGACTGATCTGGAGAACACCATGTCCAGTGCGAACAGCTGGAATCAGTTCACGTTCATACTGGAGAGCCCGGTCAATCTGACGAGTACCATGCAGTTCCGATTCCTGGCGAGTGACCTCGGGGACGGCTCGCTCGTCGAAGCCGCAATGGACGACTTCGAACTGCTTGCTATTTTCCCGGTCGGCATCAGCCCCGACTCCTCTACGATCGCGGCAACGGACAATGCCATGCTTTGTCCGGCAGGTGACGGTGATTCCGTGCTTACAGTGACAGTCACTGTTATCGACGGTCTCGGCGCACCGGTCGCCGGGATCCCCGCCGGGGACGTGGTACTCAACGCGGCCGGTGTTTCCAGCAATGGAAACAATATCGAATTCTGCAACGGTACGCCGGATTTGGCCCAGTGGTTGTCAACCGCTGCTACGAACGCGAGCGGAGAAGCGACGTTCACCATTACCAATGTCGGGGGGTGCGGTACGATCACATTCACGGCGGAAGTACAAAGTATCCCCCTCACCTCCGGCGCCGTTGTGAGCATCAAGAGCCCCGACTTCAATGGAGACGGCGAGCTGAACTTCTTTGATACTTTCCTCTACATCCCCGAGCTGATGGCGGGGACCGGCTCGTGCGGCAACCTCAACAACGATGCCGCGGGAGACGTGAATTTCTTCGATACGAACAAATACTTAACTCACCTTATCACCAGCCATAAGTGCCCATAGGGGGTCAGGAGAATGAACAAGATGAAAAACGGAATTCTGATTCTCGTAATGGCCATGGCGCTTCTCGCGCCGGATGTCCGTGCCGGGGCGAACAGGAGCGCGGCACCGTTCGCGAATCGCCTCGATTCGGCAGCGCAAGGAGAGGTGTTCGGAAAAGATGAGCTCATCCGGATCCAGGTGGGCGCCCGCGGCCTCACCGCGATCAACGCCGTACACTTCGATCTCGAATTCAATTCGGGGGATCTCGAATTCGTCACGTTCGAGGCGGGCGATGTCTTTTCGAATCCCATGCTCTTCGGGCCGTTCCTGAGACCCGAAAAGAATGTGGTCGATGTGACGATCGCCACGCCGGACGGTCCGATCTCTCCCGGTGAAGCTCCTCTCGGTACGGTAGTGTTCCGGGTCCTGAATGAGGGAGGGAGCCGGATTCGGCTCGTTTCATTCCAGACGTCCGATGGGGCGTGGGAAGTGGATACGCAGGTCGATCAGTTCAATCCGGTCACTCTGAACAAGATCCCGGTACGGACGCGCCTCGTCGGCAACACACCGAACCCGTTCAATCCGACGACGGCGATCCGCTTCGAGCTTGCAGAAAGAACGGAGGTCAAACTCGACATCTACTCCGTCAGCGGCCGCCATGTCTCGACACTTGTGAGCGAAACCCGCGATGCGGGCGTTCACACGATTTCCTGGGATGGAAAAGACGGCACAGGTAATGATGTTTCGTCGGGCGTCTACTTCTCTCGATTCGTATCGAACGGTGTCTCCCAGTCAAGCAGAATGACGCTGGTCCGGTAGGGAGGTCGATTACAGACATCACGCACGCGGGCGCCGGGGTTTGATGCTCCGGCGCCCCCTTTTTTCCCATTCGCAAGTGGCTTCGCCCCGAGCCCCCGAGCTATGCGATCCTCCTCCGGGGAGAATCAGGGAGACGAGGCCGGCGGGTTCCTACAAAATTCTGGGGACACAATACGCAATTCCCTCGGTTCCGTTCTGCAGGAATTGCGTATTGTGTCCCCAGAATTTATTGTGTCCCCAGAATTCAGGAGTCTCGCAGCGGCTCCCGGGAGGAGGGCCGCATAGCTCGGGGGCTCGAGGAGTGGGTTCCGGGTGGTTAGTTGAGATCGTCGCTGACGCGGCAGGCGATGCGCCCCGCCTCTTCGATACACGCATTGATGGCGATGCCTCGATAAGAGTTTCCCGTCAGGTAGATGCCGGGCAGGTTGGAGAGGCGCCCTTCAATCCGATCGAGCCGCGCGCCGTGCCCCACATTGTACTGAGGGATTCCCCTGGAATAGCGGAAGATCCGGCGCCACTCCGGGTCACCCCGAAGCTGCAGTATGGGACGAATATCCTGCAGAACGGCTTCTACCAACTGATCATCGGAACTCTCAACGGCATCCGGATCATGGGCGCCTCCGATCATACAGCGAAGCAGAGCGCGCCCTTCGGGTGCCCTCCCGGGCCAGATGCTCGACGTCCATAGCGACCCGAGTATCCGGGGTCCGGTGCCGCGGGGGACGAGAAATCCGAAACCGTCAAGAGGACGGCCCAGATCACTTTCGTTCAATCCGAGTGCAACCACAGCGATCGGCGAGGAGGGAATCGCCGCCAGGTCGCCTGCCAGCTCCGGTTCAGTCTGGTCGAAGAGACGGGCGGCCTCCCATGCAGGAGAGGCGACGACGACACTGTCGAAGTCCCTGCTGCTCCCATCGCAGAACTGCAGCGTCCAGACATCATTCCGGCGGCTCAATCGCCTCCCGGCGAGACCCAGATTAACGCTCTCCCCGAGTGATGCCGCAAGAGCGCCTGTCAACTCGTCCAGACCGCTTCGGAACGTGGTAAGCGTGCCTCCAAAACCTCCGGGCGAGCCCGCCTTCCTCCCACTCTTCCTTGCCTCTTTCTTCTTCGCCATCATTGCACGTACGAGCGTGCCATAATTTGCTTCCATCTCCCTCATTTTGGGAAAAGCGCTCGGGAGAGAAAGGGCGCGAACATCGGCGGCGAAGATGCCTGAAACCATTGCATCAATCAGGATAGAGGCAGCCTCGGGTCCGACCCGGCGAGACGCGAAATCGTAAATCGATTCATCCTCGCCGTTTCTTGCAGCAGCGCCCTGTTTCTGGAACGGCTCAGCCATGCAACGCAATCGGCCCGGTAAAGACAGGACTCCCGAACGGAGAAACCCGATCGGGCTCATGGGGAGCGGGTGAAGAGAGCCATGGCGATAAAGATAGCGCCTGTTCGCGGCGTCGGTCGCGGGAAACAACCTGTCGGTGAGGCCGAGCCTCTCGATGAGATCGAGCGTGGCCGGAACGCTATCCAGAAAACCGTTCGGACCATGCTCGCACGTGTATCCGTCGGCCCGTTCCGTCCGGATATTCCCACCCGGTGTGGTTCGCCCCTCGAACAACTCGAGCTCAATTCCCGCCGATCGCTTGTCGAATTCTTCCCGGATACGGAATGCCGCGGCGAGACCGGCAATTCCGCCACCTATTACTGCGATTCGCGGGACTCTCTTCATGCTCACCGGTCAGATGGTCTTGGAAAACACAGGTTTTTCGTCCCCGTTTCCCTTTCGGAGGTAGCTGTCAAAAATCATGCAGACGTTCCTGACGAAGAGTCGTCCTGCCTGGGTGAGTTCGATCGCATCCTCCCCGATCGTTACGAAACCGTGCTTCTCGGGAATCTGAAGCTCTTCCAGCTCAACGGCAAAATACCGATCGAAATCGATTCCGAATTTCTCTTCGACCAGCCGGCGGTCGAGATGGAAGTTGCACATGATATTCGCGATCACGTAGCGCCGGATCTTGTCGTCATCTCCCAGTTCGAAGCCACGGACGACAGGCATGCGGCCCGAATCGATTGCTTCGTAGTAACGACTCAGCTTCTTTTCGTTCTGGGCGAACGCGCCGGCCAGGTCGCCGATCGAGGAAACGCCTACACCCAGCATGTCACTCGCCGGCTTTGTCGTATACCCCATGAAGTTTCTGTGGAGTGCTCGCTTCTCCATCGCTACGGAGAGCTCGTCTTCGGGAAGGGCGAAGTGATCCATACCGATCTGCCGGTAACCAGCACCGAGGAATGAATCGAGAGCGAGATAGAACAGCTCCAGCTTCTCCTCCGCCGAGGGGAGCGTGCTCTCGTCGAATCCCTTCTGATTCCCCCTGATCCAGGGCACGAAAGCAAACGAGTATACGGCCACACGGCCGGGGCGCAGTTCGATTACGGACTTCAGTGAATCGGCAAAAGTCTTCGGTGTCTGTAACGGGAGCCCATAGATGAGATCGAGGTTCATCGAATCAAAACCGACCGACGTGGCGTAATTGTACAGATCGCGAGTCGACTTTTCATCCTGATTACGATTGATCGCAGCCTGCACTTCCGGCGTGAAATCCTGCACCCCGAGGCTCAGCCTGTTGAAGCCGAGTTCACGGAGTACATCGATCTGTTCGCGGGTGGTCACGCGAGGATCCACTTCGATCGCGACCTCCGCCTCCGGCAGAATCTCGAAACGATCCGCCACTGCTTTCCAGATTTCGCGGATTTCGTCGACGCTCTGATAGGTAGGTGTCCCTCCACCCCAGTGGTATTGCACCACCCCGCGCCGGTCGGGCAGGCGATCGGCGAGCATCTCGATCTCGCGCTTCAAATAATCGATATAACGCCGTGAAACATCACGCTTCTTGGTGATTACTACGTGGCACCCACAGAAGCTGCAACGCTCTTCGCAAAACGGAAGATGGACATAGAATGAGAGCGGTTCGGCCGAGGCGCGATTCGCCTCGGCGAGTTTCGCATCATACGATTCATGGTTGAATGTTTCGTTGAACTCGACAGCGGTAGGATAGGAAGTGTAGCGCGGCCCCGAGCACTCATATTTTTTCAGTAGATCCAGACTGACACGGGGCGTTTTCTTCTGCGAAGCCAACTTCTACTTCCTATTCTCCGAAAGGCGATGCACACATTCCACGAAATGGGCCGCGTTCTCCCATGGGGTTGCCGGGAAGATCCCGTGGCCCAGGTTGAACACATGTCCGGGACGACCGTCGATATCATTCAAAATAGTGGCAACCCGGCTCTCGATCTCCTCTTTCGGTCCGAAAAGTGCGAACGGGTCCAGATTGCCCTGGATTCCTACGTTGTCACCGAGAGAACGCCACGCCTCTCCGATCGGTTGCCGCCAGTCGACGCTGATGAGATCGGCGCCGCAGCCGGCGACCTGACGGAAAAGAGTGGCGCCCCCACCTGCGTAGTATATGAGGGGGACTCCTGTAGTCCGCAACTCTGCGAAAATCCTCTTCACATAGGGGAGGGCGAATCGATCGTACTCGTCCGGCCCCATGAGCGACGCCCAGCTTTCGAAGAGTTGCACAGCCTCGACGCCCGCCTCGATCTGTGCGCGCAGGTAGCGAGTTGTCGTCTCCGCAAGCTTGGTCAGTAAAAGTTCCGCCGTTTTCGGCTCCCTGTACATGAGAGCGCGCCAGGTGGGGTAACTCGTGGACGACCCCCCTTCCACCAGATACGCTGAGACCGTGAAAGGAGATCCGGCGAATCCGATTAGCGGCACGCGTCCTTCAAGCTTCTCGTTGATCAACCGGATCGCGTCCAAGACGTAGGGGGTCGATTCTTCCGGCCGGGGTATACGAAGCGAGTCGACATCTTCCCTGGTACGCACCGGATTGCTGATCACCGGGCCGGGCGAGAATTCGAGATCGATTCCCATCCCTTCAACCGGTGTAAGAATGTCGGCGAATAGAATAGCCGCGTCGACGTCGAGCGCATCGATCGGCTGTACCGTCACCGTCGCGGCAAGCTCGGGGGTTCGGCAAATTGTGAGGAAGTCATGCTTCTTTCGCACCACGCGATACTCCGGAAGGGTGCGACCAGCCTGGCGCATGATCCAGACCGGCGTTCGCTTCACCCTCTCCCGCCTGCAGGCGCGAAGAAACGTGTCGTTACGGTATTCCATACTCGGAATCTTACAACATCTGGCCGATTGAGACACCCCCCGATGCGATGCTCGTAAGGCCTCCGTTCATAGGCTAGACTGGGCGCGGAGGAAGGCTTGCCATGGACGCCGAACGTCTCTACAGGAAACAGGTGAATGCGTGGTGCCTGTACGACTGGGCCAACTCGGCGTTCGCGACGACGATCATGGCGGCGGTGCTCCCCATATTCTACGCCACCGTAGCGGCAAGCGGCCTCGATAAGACCACGGCCACAGCCTACTGGGGTTACACCACGGCAATCGCGCTGGCAGTCGCAGCCATACTCTCACCCCTGATCGGGGCCGCGGCGGACGCGCTGGGAGCCCGGAAGAAGTTTCTGATCGGCTCGGCCCTGTTCGGCGCTGCGGTCACCGGGCTGCTGGTCACCGTAGGCGAAGGGCAATGGCTCCGGGCGTCGATCATTTTCGGCTTTGCCCAGCTCGGGTTCGTCATCTCCTTCGTCTGCTACGATTCTCTGCTTTCTTTCGTCGCCCGTCCGGGTGAGCTCGATAGAGTATCGACCAGAGGGTACGCCCTCGGCTATCTTGGTGGCGGCATTCTACTCACCATCAACATGGTGATGATTCTCTTCCCCAGTCTACTCGGGATTCCGAGCGCCGCGATCGGGGTCCGTCTCTCATTCGTGAGCGTCACAATCTGGTGGGCGCTCTTTACGTTTCCACTCGCCAGGCGCGTCGCCGAACCACCTCCCGCCGGAACTCGCACGGTTGCAGATGCGGGAGAACTGGTCCGCCGGACCTTCGGCGATCTTAAGGCGACATTCCGCGAAATCCGGCGCCACAAAGAAGCTTTCCGGTTTCTATTGGCGTTCTGGATCTACAACGACGGAATCGGAACGATCATCAAGATGGCGACAATATACGGCACGGAAATCGGAATCGGCAGAGACGCATTGATCGGCGCCCTTCTTGTAGTCCAGTTTGTCGGCTTTCCCTTTTCACTGATCTTCGGCAAGATAGCCGGTCGGATCGGAGCACGCCCCGCCATCCTGTTCGGTCTCGCCGTCTACAGCGGGATCGCGGTCTTCGGATTCTTTCTTTCTGAGGCATGGCATTTCTGGGTTCTCGCCGTTGTGGTCGGCATGGTGCAGGGAGGTACCCAGGCTCTATCACGGTCGCTCTTCGCCTCACTTACTCCCCGTGACCGGAGCGCCCAGTGGTTCGGTTTCTATTCTGTCAGTCATCGCTTCGCGGGGATTGCCGGACCGCTCCTCTTCGCGCTCATCGCCCAGCTCGCTGGATCCAGCCGGTACGCCATTGTTTCGCTGGTGGTCTTCTTTGTCGTCGGTGCCTGGATGCTGACCCGGGTGGACCTGGAAAAGGGGGAAGGAGCGCTTATAAGCTGAGCGGCCGGGAGGTCACTCCCCTCCTCGCTCCCCTTCCCTTGCCCTCCCTGAACCCCTTTGATACTCTTGTTTCTGTCAATATTAGCCCCCGATTTCACGAACATGAGGACCGCTGAGAATTATGAAATTTGAAACCAAAGTCGTGCGCGCCGGAATCAGCCCCGACCCGACGACCGGTGCGATCGTACCGCCGATCTATCAAAGCGCAACCTATGTGCTCCCCGAAGTCGGTCGAGATCTCGGCTTCGACTACACCCGCTCGTCGAACCCGACGCGGGCGACACTCGAAACGGCTCTCGCAGCCGTTGAAGGGGGCCGATACGCCGCCTGTTTTGCCTCGGGAATGTCAACGGTGGACGCTATTCTGAGGCTCTTCAAGCCGGGCGATCACATCGTCTCATCCGATGATGTCTACGGCGGTGTTTCGCGACTGTTCAACCAGATTCTGGTGAACTACGGGCTGAAATTCTCCTATGTCGATTCGTCCGATCCCGCAAAAGTCGCCCGCGCGATCAGGAAGAGCACTAAAATGGTATGGATCGAAACCCCTACGAATCCACTCATCAAAGTGACCGACCTCGACGCGATCGGCAAGATCTGCAAAAAGAACAAAGTACTCTACGGGGTCGATTCGACGTTCGCCACGCCAGCGCTCCTTAGACCTTTCCGTTACGGCGCGGATATTGTCATGCATTCGGTCACCAAGTACCTGTCGGGTCATAACCAGATCATCGGCGGTGTGGCGATCGTAAAAACGAAGGAGCTCTACGATCATCTTCGTTTTCAGCAGAAGTCGATCGGTGCTGTGCCGAGCCCGTTCGATTGCTGGCTCACACTTGCCGGCCTGAAGACGCTCGCCATTCGCATGGAGCGTCACAGTGAAAACGGGCTTGCTGTCGCCGAGTTCCTCGAGGGCCACCCCAAAGTGAAGCGGATCTCTTATCCGGGCCTCGCGAGCCATCCCCAGCACGAAATCGCGCGGCGTCAGATGTCGGCCTTCGCCGGAATGATGTCGTTCGAACTCATAGGGGGGCTGAAAGCGGGACGGTCTCTCATGAACAGTGTGAAGCTCGCCTCACTCGCCGAGAGCCTCGGCTCCGTAGAGACGATGATCACCCACCCGGCGACCATGACCCACGCTTCTGTCCCGAAAAAAGCGCGGCTTGCCCGAGGGCTGACAGACGGTCTCGTCCGCATTTCAGTAGGAATTGAGCACAAAGACGACATTATCGAAGATTTGACTCAGGCACTCGCTTGACCCATCGGTCGGGCGCCTTACTTTCTTAATAACCTGGTGGCCGCAGGCGGAGATCATGATCTTCTCCGCCTCCGCCACCCTGCCCACCCCGGTCAGGGAGATCAGAATTCATGAAGACGCTCAAGATCGCACAGATCGGTTTCGGAACGGTCGGCCAGGGCCTCCTCGAAATCATCCAGACAAAATCGAAAGATCTCGTGGAGACAGAAGGTGTCGAAGTCCGCGTGGTCGCCATCTCCGACTTTCAGAAGGGATCAGTCGCCGATCCTGACGGGATCGACATCGGACGAGCTCTCGAGGCGGTAAAAGATGGCGGCTCCCTCGACTCCTATGAAGGAGGCTCCCACGGCTGGGACGCCCTGACGACGATCTCGGAGTGCGGGGCCGACGTGATGTGTGAGGCGACCTTCACCGACCTCGAGACAGGAGAGCCGGCGATCTCACACGTGAAGGCCGCGCTCGAGAAGGGCATGCACGTAACGACCACGAACAAGGGACCGGTCGTTCTCGCCGCGCGGGAGATGATGGACCTCGCCCGTAAGAATGGCGTGCAGTTTCTGTTCGAGGGAGCCGTAATGAGCGGGACGCCGACACTTTCGTTCGCCATGAAGAATCTGGCCGGCTGCACGATCAGCAAGATTGAGGGCATTCTGAACGGCACGACGAATTATATGCTCACCGAGATGGAGGCCGGCAAGGACTACGACATAGCACTGAAGCAGGCGCAGGAACTGGGGTACGCCGAAGCCGTGCCTGATGCGGATGTGGAAGGCTTCGATGCCGCAGGTAAAGTGGTTATCCTGGCCAACCTGCTTCTCGGCGCCGCCATTGGTCCGAAAGATGTTGACCGTACGGGCATCACGGGCCTCTCGATCGGCCAGTTGGAGAAGGCGGCAAAAGACGGTCTCCGTTACAAGCTGATCGGCTCGGCGGAGAAGACCGCCACCGGAATCGCCGCGTCGGTAAAACCGATCGCCCTTCCGCTCGCTGACCCGCTCGCCGGAGTGGGGGGAGCCACCAATGCCCTCACCTTCCATACGGACCTGCTGGGCCCGGTGACTGTGGTGGGAGCGGGAGCAGGCCGGGTCGAAACCGGTTTCGCACTGCTTCAGGACCTTCTCGATATCGCCCGCAGCAATTGAAGGAGAAGTAATCATGAAAATGCTGATCGGCGGGGAATGGCAGGATCGGGATAACAAGATCGATGTCTGCAACCCATATGATAACTCGGTGATCGATACGGTCCCCGCAGGGGATGAAGAAGATGCGCTCGCAGCTGTCGAGAGCGCCGTCCGGGGATTTGCGATCATGAAGCGGATGCCCACACATGAGCGCGTATCGATTCTGAGGAAGACGGCTGAGATCGTGGAGAGCCGGCAGGAGGAGTTCGCTCGTACGATCGCGAGCGAAGGGTCGAAGACGATTCATGAGGCCCGTAAAGAAGCGGGCCGCTGCGCGAATACGCTCTCCTGGGCGGCGGATGAAGCGAGACATATCGAGGGAGAGACGATTTCGTTCGACGCAGCCGCCGGCTCTGAGAATCGGGTCGGCTATTACTACCGGTTCCCTATCGGTGTCATTCTCGCCATCACACCGTTTAACGACCCGTTGAACCTGGTCGCCCATAAGCTCGGCCCGGCGATCGCCGGAGGAAATGCGGTCGTGTTGAAGCCGGCAACTGTTACCCCTATTTCCGCACTCAAGTTGGCCGAAGCGTTTCTCGAAGCCGGACTGCCGGCTGAAGCGCTGAATGTGATCACCGGGCACGGGGGAGAAATCGGCGATGTCCTTGTCTCCGATCCGAGAGTGCGTATGGTGTCGTTCACCGGCGGGCCGGAGGCGGGGGAACAGGTCGTTCGGACGGCAGGAATCAAGAAGATCGGTATGGAGCTCGGTTCCAACTCTCCCGTGATCGTCATGGCCGATGCCGACATGGATCTTGCAGTCGAATCATGCGTCTCCGGCGCGTTCTGGGCGGTCGGCCAGAACTGTATCGGCGTGCAGAGGATCTTCATCGAAGAAAAAGCGTTTCACCCATTTCGGGATGGGTTCGTCTCTCTGACGAAGAAGATCAAGGTCGGCCCTCAGCTCGACGAGAGCAGCGATATCGGGCCGATGATCACCGAAAAAGAGGCGATCCGAATCGAATCATGGGTGAATGACGCGGTTGATGAGGGCGCTACGCTACTGACCGGCGGCGAGCGGAACGGCTCCTGTTATGCGCCCACAGTGCTCACCGATATGCCCGAGGGGGCACGCGTATCGTGCGAGGAAGTGTTCGCACCCGTTGTGATCCTCTATCCGTTCACGGACCTCGATGAGACCATTCAAAAGGCGAATGACACGTCATACGGACTTCTGGCCGCGATATTCACGAAGGATATCGATGTCGCTTTTCATGCGGTGTACGAATTGGACTGCGGCGGCGTGATGGTGAATGATTCTACAGACTATCGCGTCGATCACATGCCCTTCGGCGGCGTCAAGCGGAGCGGCCTCGGCCGGGAGGGGCTCAAGTTCGCCCTGCAGGAGATGACCGAGCCGAAGGTCGTCTGCCTTAATCTTCAGGATGTAGGATCGCGCCGAAAGCGCTGAGATTCATCGTCTCGGCATGAACGGGAGTACGGTCGGCGGGCCGGCTCCCGGGGAGGACGGGATTCATTGAAACATGATGTTCTTGATTCGGGGTTCGTTGCTCTCCTTGATCTGATGGGTGATGACCTTGCCGTGGTGAGGTCGGCCCGCGTCTCGTTCGGAGGCGGCTCCAAGGGCGAGGAAAAGGATCGCAAACTGATTCGGTATCTCATGAAACATGGTCATGAGACACCATTCGAACACGCCGTCTTTCAGCTTCACGTCAAGTGCCCCATCTTCGTCGCCAGGCAGTGGTTCCGTCATCGTTGGTCGAGCTTCAATGAGATCTCGGGGCGATACACTTCCTTCGATGAAGGCGAGTTCTATGTTCCTGACAAGAAGCGCGTCCGGGAAAAGGTCAACAAGCAAGGTTCGATGGTGGCCGATATCCCGAGCGAGGAGCATGTTGAGTTTGCTGAGATCATACGGGCCGAGTGCCGACGATCGGTCGATGCATACAACAGATTGCTCGAACAGGGAACGGCGAAGGAACTGGCCCGCATCATCCTGCCCCAGAACATGTACACGCAGTTTTACTGGACGGTCAACGCCCGTTCACTCATGAACTTTCTGAAATTACGATGCGACATCCATGCGCAGTATGAAATTCGGCTCTATGCCCTCGCCATTCGATCGATGTTCCGGGAGCGAATGCCCTGGACGTCGGACGCGTTCGAGGAATTCTATACATACGAAGAAGCGTAATAGAGAGGATTTGAATCTTCGATGAGAAGGCTGTCGATAACCGGGCAGCTACTCGCCGCCGGTATCTGAAACCCAGTTTTCTCCCGGCGGGAACTGCTGAAACTCAGAGGACTGCGATCGGACCGTTTCCCGCCCGGACGATCCGCCCCGAATTCTGGTTTGTAGAGACTCCACGTCGGTCCGGAAAGTGGTCCCCCCGATGATCAGAAGGAAACCGATGTTGGCGAGCAGGAGTAACAGATAAAAGACCAGCGAGGACCTACGCCGACTCACACGCCGCTTCTTGGCGGAAATAGCAGCACCGGTTGTATAGGCGCTCTCCAGCGAACCTTCTCCGGGTATGGCAGAAGACTGATCATCGCCTCTGACGAGAAACGATCCTCCGCACCAGTGAACCTCTCTTGAATCTCCAGCTCGTCTGCAGCTCATTATAGCACAAAGTCTGTACACTTTGTGCACGCATTCGCCGACATTTCTATTTTTCGGCTGGAATTAGCTCGAAACGGCCACGGGGCCGCCAATGGCGACCCCGGTTCAATTCATGGCCTGCTAGGAAGGAGAGTAGTACGGATTCGATCCGCTTGCGTGGTCCGTCGTATCAATTACCGATTGGATTTCCGGCAGGGCGGTCATGATCATTCGCTCGATCCCCTGCTTCAGCGTGACGTTCGCCATACCGCAACCGTGGCAACCGCCCCCCAGGCGGATGTAGACGATGTTGTCTTTGACGTCGAGCAGTTCCGCGAATCCGCCGTGAGAAGCGAGCCCTGGATTGATGGTGCTTTCGAACAGTTCCTGGAGCGTCTCTCCCCGCACTTGATCGGTGAAAGCTACTTTGTTCGGGTTATCGAAGACGAATCCGGCGCCCTGAAGGTTTTCCACGTAATCGATCGTGGTTCCTTCGAGGCGGCTGCTGCTTTCGGAGTCGATCACGAGCCGGACACCAGCTTCTTCGGACACAGTGTCGTTTTCGTCCTCTCCCCCCTCCTCAACAAATCCTAATTCATGTTTATAGCCGTTCGAGGACCGTCCGGCGATCCGGACACGGAGCCCGTGCCCCTTTCTGCCCTGCATCTCCATAACTTTGAGAATGCGCTCCCGTGCGGTATCTGTCAGCGTGACCATAACTCCCCTCCTTGGATACTCTTATTCATAGTATAACGACCACTCGGGACACTCTCAAGGCGGGTTCTTAAAAAAATCCGCAAATCCTTGTATCCCAATGGATTGTTGAGTCCGGCGTCATCTGCTCCCGATTGACAGGAGGGCTGTTTTTCAGTATCATTAAGTCTGTCCTCAAGATGAATTGCGAGGCCGAAAACCCGGAGCCCACCACCCGCCGCTCATCTGCTGGGCGGCATTTTTTGAACGCTGGAGGCGCCAGTGGCGCAGGTTCTCATCCTCAACCCGCCTTATGTGGACGACTTCGTCCGGTCCGCCCGCTGGGATGCACGATCCCGTGGAAGGGTACAGCGCCATCCCGACTACATCTGCGTGGCCACGGGGGTACAGCGCCAGGCCGGAATCGATGTTCGCTTCGTTGACGCCGCCGCCCAGAACTGGTCACAGGGGGACGTGGAGTCGCTTCTCAGACATGAAAAGCCCGAGTGGGTCGTCATGCATGCTTCCACCCCTGCGATTGCGAACGATCTCGCCTACTGCCGGATCGCCAAAGAGATCGCCGGCTCCAAAACAATTCTTGTGGGGCAGCATGTAACTGCTGTCCCTGAAGACACCTTTCGCAGGTCCGAAGGTTCGCTCGATTATATTGCGATCGGCGAGTATGACCACACGATTCGCGATCTCTTCCTGGGTAATAACCCGGCCGACACGCCAGGCCTCTTTTACATGGACGATTTCGGCCAGCCCGTTCGAACAGGTCCCCGGCCTTTTATCGACGTGAACGAACTTCCGTTTCCCGCATGGGATTTCATCGATACGGCATGGTACCGGGACGGCGGCAAACTCCACCCGTTTATCACTCTTCTTTCCGGCCGCGGCTGTTTCGCCCGATGCACATATTGCCGCGATCCTCAGCTCATGTATGGCCATGAAAACCGCTATCGCGATCCGGAACTGGTGGTGGATGAGATGGAGTACGACCTCTCTCTCTTCCCCGCGCTTCGCGAAGTGATGATCGAAACGGACACTTTTACGGCCGATCGGGAACATGTGGAGGGAGTCTGCCGGGAGATTTTGAAGCGTGGGCTGGACAACAAAATCCGCTGGTCCGTGAACGCTCGTTCCGACGTCAAGCGGGATCTGCTGCAACTCATGAAGAGGGCCGGCTGCCGCATGCTCATGGTGGGCTATGAATTCGGCACGCAGATGGCGCTCGACAACGTCAAGAAGGGGATGAACCTCCGCCGGGCGAAAGAATTCACGGAGAACGCCGCCGATCTCGATTTCACTGTCCACGGATGTTTCATGATCGGTGCGCCGGGAGAGACGGAAGAGACGGCGAGAGCAACGATCGATTTCGCCAAAAGCCTGCCGCTCGATACGATCCAGATATCGGGAGTGGCCGCCTATCCGGGAACGGAGATCTATGACTGGGCCGAGAGAGAAGGCTATCTTGTCCCGAAGGACTGGGATGAGTACCTCGACGAGAATCATGAGCAGGTGACTGTGCTCGACTACCCGCAACTTCCGAAAGAGCGAATCGACGAGCTGATCGATACGGGACTCCGCGAGTTCTACCTGAGGCCGAAACAGGTCGTCCGTATGGCATCCGCCATTCGAGGGGTCGGTGACATCAAGCGCAAGATGCACGGTGTAAAGAGCTTCGTCGATTATATGGGCGGAAACGCAAGAAAACGGAAACGATCACACAGGGCACCGGCAAACATCGAACATGATGAATCTGCCGCCCGAACGGAATCTGAGAGCAACCCGGGCGGGAAAAACGAATGAGCGGGTTTCTTGACTACGCCAAATACGCACCCCGCATATTTTCGAAGCGGAAAGTCGATCCGCACTACATCATCCTTTTCATTACTGATGTCTGTAATGCCCACTGCGGGCACTGTCTACTCGGCTGGGTCCACCCCTCCACCACCGAGATGACAATTGACGAGTACGAGAAGACCTCCCGCAGCATGGGAGATATCCTCTTCCTGCTCCCCACAGGGGGCGAACCGTTTCTGCGGGACGACATCGCCGAGATCGTCCACATTTTCTGCAAGAACAACAACGTGAAGAATATCGGCATACCGACCAACGGCTCACTGACCACCAAAGTGATTGCGCAAGTAAGAAAGATGCTCGACCAGAATCCGGGTGTCGATTTCGCGATCGACGTTTCGATCGATGCGATCGGCAAAGACCATGATCGCCTGCGGGCCATACCCGGCCTGTTTGAACAGTGCATCTGGACTTTTCGGGAACTCCAGAAACTGGAAAAGGAATACCCGAGCTTCAATGCCAATATCGCGACTACAATGTCCGGCTTCAATCAGGATACGGTCCTCGATACCTATCGCACTCTGCGGGACGATTACGGCGTCAAGTGCGTCAACAACCTGATCGCCCGCAAAGGAGCACGTGCCGCCCATGCGCTCGACGTAGAAAGCGGCAAATATCTCGAGTGGGTAGCGGAACTGCGGGAGGACACCGAGACGGACACTAACAGCGGTTATCGTTTCTATCCGGGCGCCGATGTCATTAACGCCATGAAAAATATCCGTCAGGATGTGATCAGTGAGACCGTGCGCACCAACGAGTACCAGCTCCCCTGCTACGCAGCCAATCTTTCAGGCGTGATCTACGCCGGGGGAGATGTCTATCCTTGCGAAATTCTGGAAGAGCCGCTCGGCAATCTCCGGGATGTGGATTATGATTTCCGAAAGATCTGGTTCTCGGAGAAAACGGAAAAGGTTCGCTGCGAAATCCGTGACACGAAATGCTACTGCACGTTCGAGAACTTTCTTACCAACTCAGTCCTCTTTACACCGAGCATGCTCCCCCGGGTAGCAATGGAATGGATGAAGCTCAAAGTTCGCCGGCAGGTGGGCCGCATGGGAGGCGCTGACTCCAATGGGAAGCAAGAGGTCATGTCGAACCAGGGGGCACCACCCATTTCAGGTGACCCGCTCGGAAATCACCCGTCAGACAAGCAGTCCGGGGACGGATCCTGCGGATGTGGCGGGGCGTGCTGACACCGGCTGATTCCTATTCAGAACATCTGTTCGCAAAAATGATCACCGGGCGGCGCTCCCCTCCGCGGCTCTCCAGTACGACCCGGCCCTTCTCCTGTTTAATTTCCATCGGCTCATCGGTATAAACCGGCAGAAAATTCGGCGGCAGGCTGACGAAAACATCGTGCGCCGTCTGATAAATGAACGTCAGCTTTCTGGAGTCTAGAAAGAAGGACTTCGGGTCGGTCATTCTCGCTTCTACCCGAAATCGGAATTTCTCGCCTCCCACCACCGGGTTTGGAAAGCGGATAGAATACTTGGGCTTACCCTCTTTACCTTCATTGATCTCGTCGTACTTGAGCGGCCTTCCCCCTTTGAGCGCCTCCGCCTTGATGATCTCGATCGGGAAGTCATACGGGAAAATCGCGAGAGAATCGGCCCCTTCCCTGCTCTCGGAAAAGGTATAGAGGACTACCCAGCTGTTGCTTTCCGGATCCTCCAGGCTGACATGCAGTATGGCGTTCGCGGGTGAGGCCGCCAGCAGCAGGCAGGCCAAAGCACCCAGGGTCATATTTCGTATGCTCATCAGGAACTCCTTCTTCAGCAGCCGCCCTGATCAGGAGCAGGCCAGCCGTTCTCATGCCGCTTCGATCTTTCGGACAGACTATTCTATTGAACCGGGCAGATGGGAGAAAGTTCATCCCATACTAAGCAACCGGCGCCCTTTACACCCCACCGACTCTCGCTTACCATCCATTGGAGGGAAATATGGCAATTCGATCCACAAAACCGAGCTGGCGCGGCCATTTAGATAAGGTCCTGAAGGACGAGAAGTACGCGACATCGATCGACAGGTCCGTTCACGGCGACTACCACACCTACCGCGAAATTCTGACCCGGCTCGACCGGATCGTGAAGCGGTTCCCCCGGGATGTCTCCGCATTCTCGATCGGGACAAGCGGAGAGGGCGAACCGATCTGGGGTTTTCGTGTGGTTACCGGGACCGGTGGTAAGACCGGCCCTCCCCCCCGATTTCTCGTCTCGTCGGTCATCCACGCCCAGGAGTTCATCGCCGCAGAGGCGAATGTCACTCTTCTGGAACGGTTCACCAATGCCATGCGCCAGAACCGTGACCTCTGGAACCGGGAGGTCTACTTCTTCCCCGTCTTGAACCCTGACGGTTATCGCCGTGTCGAGAAGGACCTGGCTGAAGGGCGCAGGCACTTTGCCAGGCTGAACAGAAACGGCGTCGATCTCAACCGCAATTTCAGCGCGTTCTTTTCGCGCAAGTATTTTCTGCACCGGATCATGCCGAGTATCTGGCATCCCGGGTATCGTCCGTTCAGCGAACCGGAAACGTCGGCCTACCGCGAATTTCTGCTTGAAACGCGATTCGACTACGCCCTTTCGCTTCACTCGTTTGGTGGCTGGCTGTTCTATCCATATGGTGGTACCAAGAAAAAGCCCCGCGAAGATGAGTGGTATAAGAACCTTTGCCGGGAGATGATCGACCGGCAACAGAATTACGGTTACAAAGCCAAGCAGCTTGGCCGGTTTCTTCCGTTCTTTCTGGCACGGGGTACGGAGACAGATTATCTATACGAGGTTTTCGGAACGCGATCCCTGCTGGTGGAGATCGGCCGTCGGGGACTGAAAATGCTTCACCCGAAAGTTCTCTTCAATCCGTTCCACTGGTTCAATCCGCACAACCCCAAAGCGGAAATCGAAAACTTGATCGAATCGCTTTTCTATTTTCTTTCCCAGCCCCGGATTCGCCCTCTCGATTGATCGAAATCCCGGCTACAGCCCGGGCTTCTCACCATCACTTCTCAGTGGGTCTGAAAGACCATCCCCGCGATCATCATCACACCCACGCCGACAAGCAGAAAGAGGAGTGTGGCAAAGCGATTCACCCCTTCTTTGTGGAGCTGGGGGAGGAGATCGGATGTAGCGATCGCGAGAAAGGAGCCGGCGCTGATGCCGATCGCCATCGAAAGATATTGCGGGGCGAGTCCGCGGAGAAACAGAAAAGCGAGAATCGCCCCGATCGGAGTGGTGAGCGAGAAACCCAGAATCATGAGAGCCGCCCGTCCGCGGGAATAGCCGGCGAGAAGCAGGATCGAGCAGAGAGAGAATGCCGCGGGGATTTTATGCACGGCAATGGCGAAGAATACGGGAGCAGCGAGGTTCGGGAGAATGAGGCTCGTACCAACGGCAATGCCGTCGATCAGACTGTGAAACGAAATCCCTAAAAACGCGGCAAGCCCGAATTTATGAATGTGGCAGTCAATCTCCTCACAGGGATCGACCAGAAAAAACTTTTCGAGTACGAAAATCGCCAGAAACCCGGCGAGTATCGTCACCCCTGCGGCGTCTCCGATCCCCTCGACAATATGGGGCAGCATGTGGATGAAACAGGCTCCGAGCAGCACGCCGGCACCGGCCGAAACGAGTAGCGTCAGCTTCTCCCTCGACCAGGGCCTGATGAGCGGCGCCCACCCGCCGAGTAGAGAAATGCCCGTGATCAGCCCCAGATAAATCGATATTCCCAAAGTCGTCTGCACGATTACTCGATCAGCTTGAGGCCCATCGGCCTCCGCCCGTCACCACCGTCGATCACGTAGATCGTCGCCATACCCAGCACTTCTTCCGCGACTTCAAGATACATACGACTCTTCACGCCGGTCGGTGCCGCATGATACTCTGTGATCATATTAGAAATCCGGTTCGCGTCTCCCCGGGCAATTTCGATCCGGCTGATCTTTGCTGCTCTTGCTGCGGATACGCGGGCCTCCCCTTTTCCTCTGGATCGCGGCAGAGTCTCATTCGCGTATCCAATCGCTTCGTTGATGCTTCGTTCACGGTCGGACTTGGCGTTCTGGACGTCCTGGAAAGCGTCGATCACCTCGGCCGGCGGCTCGATCTTCCGAAGAGTAGCCGAAACGAGAAGGATTCCGGCGCCATAATCGCGAAGCAGCTCCTGTGTATCGGCACGCACGGCCTCGAGAAATGGCGCGCGCCCGGTTGTAAGGGCCACATCCACCGGAGTGTGGGCGAGAATCGCCGTAGCCGTCGTTTCGGCCGCCCGTCTCACGAGAAAGTGCGGGTCCTCAATGCCGAAGAGGAGCCGTGACGGATTGTCGATAACGTATTGCAGAATCATCTCGAGTGTAATGATATTGGTGTCGCCGGTTAGAAACTCAGTCTCAGCCGGTGTGGGAGGCTTTCCTTTCACTGAGTCGGCTATCTTGAACCCCACGCTCATCTGATAAGCGGAAGTAGTGCGAACGACTTCTGTCCTGGCAAACGGCCAGGGAGGGGCGAAGTGCATGCCAGGCGGCACTCTCGTCTGCCACGGTTTCCCAAACAGCCGGACCACACCAAGTTCATCCCGAGCTACCGTGTAGATCCCCGAACCGAGCCAGATCAGAAGGGCGGCGATCAAGCCGATCCGCACCCAGGGAAGTTCTGCGGGTCTGCTGATCACCGCGCACCTCCCGGTCCATGCATCAGGAGTCTCATGAGATCGGAATCGCTCGGAATCACAACTGTCATCTTGCCGTCCACAATCTTTTCATAGGATTCCAGGGTGCGCATGAACCGATAGAAATCGGGGTCCTGTCGTATGGCCTCAGCGTAAATCCGGGTCGCTTCCGCTTCCCCTTCACCCCGAAGCTCCTCCGATCGCCTTGTTGCCTTCGCGAGAATCTCGACACTCTCCCTGTCCGCTTCCGCCCGGATCTTGGTCGCTTCCTCTTCCCCTTCCGATCGATATCGCTTGGCGATTCTCTGTCGTTCGGCACGCATCCGCTGAAAGACCGATTCTTTGTTCTGATTGGGAAACGTGAATCTCTTCAGCCGGAAGTCTTCGAGCCGGACACCGTAGTCCCGTAGAATTCTCTCGGCGCTCCGGTCCCGGATCGACCGAACGACTTCAGCCAGTCGAATTTCGCTGGTGTCCGCTGAAACCAGCGCCGAAAAGGGTACCGTACCGAGCGCGGCTCCCGTTTCCGATGAGAGTATGTCGCTGATTCTCGACTCGGCGCCCATCCGGCTGTAAACCCGCTGAAGATACATGAGCGGATCCTCCACTCGCCACATGGCGTAACCGCTCGCGATTACATTCTTCTTATCCTCCGTCAGAAATTCGGCCGGTTCGAGATCGAGTATCAGGAGGCGCGCGTCGATTCGCGTGATCGATTCGATCGGCTTCAGCAGGTCGAACAGGAGCCCGGGTTCGGTATGGATCGCGACAGGGTTTCCGAATCGCGTCACCACGGCATACTCCGTTACGTCCACCACATAAAAGCAGGAGAGTACATAGAGCACCGCGAGAATGGCGAGCCCCGGTACGATCCACCGTTTCATCCGACTCATCGGAGATCTCCCTCTTTGTTGCCGAGCAGTTCGGGAATCACCGGGGTATCCCCGGACTGGAACCAGATTTCGAATTGATCAACCGCTCCGGGATCAGGCCGGACGAGTTTACGTACACGTGGAAGGGTTCGCTCCATGGTTTCCAGATAGAGACGAAGCTTTGTGCCGGACCGCTCGATCCTCGCCGCCATTTCCAGAAGCCGGAAGCGTCCGGCCTCTCCGCTTGCGACTGCGAGTCTCGTCTCCCGGTCTCCTTCGGCACCGGCCACTACGCTTGCCGAATCACCGCGAGCCTTGTGAACCACTTCCTCTCCGTAAAGTTTTGCTTCGTAAATCTTGCGGGACCTGTCTTCGATAGACGAGGCGACGTCGCGAAAATCGTAGTGCACTTCCATCGGGCTGTGTACGCTTTGAAGCCGGAACTCCTCGACCGTAAGGCCTGTGCCCGTGCGCTCCAGAAGCCCGTTTGCTGTTTTCCGCACGCTCTCTTCTATCGCGATTCGATCCGTCGTAAAGATCAGATCCAGCGGCCGGTGGACGAACTCGTCGACCATTGACCAGAGGAGTGCGGAACGGACGGCATCATCCCCATTCTCCAGCCCGAAGATGAATCGTACCGGATCATTCACCCTGTAGTGCGCCGATGCAAGTACATCGACTAGATTTTCATCCCCCGTCAGGAAGAGGGACTCCTCCGGAATGCGATCAATCTTCCCTTGTTCTTCGCTTGGAATCGGTCTGTAGTAATCTAGGGGACTGACTACCGGATCGCCGCCACGAAATCCGATTTCCAGTTTGATGAAGCCTTCGGTCGAGCAGGTCGTTTCCTTTCCGACAGGCCAGGGATAACACCAGTGAAGGCCGGGATTGATGGCCGTCCTGGTCACACGCCCGAAGTGGCGCTCTATTCCCACCTCTCCAGGGGCGACGGAGTAGAATCCGGAGAGAAGATAGGAAACGATCAGTGCGCCAAGAGTCAGACGACCGGCCATGGTTGTCAACAACTGGGAAGGACGAATCCGCTTGATCGGGGCGGTAGCGGCGGCGAGATTTTCGCGAAGCTCTCGAAAGCCGGGCCTCAGACCGGTGCGCCGCAGACTCTTCCAGGAGAGAAAGAGAAAGAGGAGAAGACCGATCCCCTTGAGTGTTCGAAAAAGGAATCCCATCGTCCCCTCTTCGACAGTTCCGGCCATGCTCGGACTCCACTCATAGACTGCATTGACAAACAGTCCAGCCGCCAGCGAAACACCGACGATGGAGCCGAGATAGATCTTCAGGAATCGTCCGCCGAACGCCTTCCCCACTACGGAGAGAGTCGCGGCGTTGGTGGCCGGCCCGGTAAGTAGAAAGACGAGCGCCGCACCCGGGCTCAAGCCCTTGATGAGAAATGCGACTGCCACAGGAGTCGAGCTCGATGCGCACATGTAGAGCGGAACGCCGAGCAGGATCACCACGATCATGGAAAGAAGCCCGGTGCCGAGCGTATCGGAGAAGAACTGATCGGGAAGTATGGCCGTTAGAAAACCGGTCAAGAGAATGCCGAAGAGAAACCAGAACGCCAGTTCATCAAAAAGTCGAATGAATCCATGCTCCATCGCGCTTCGAAGCCGGTCCCCATGGGTCGCATGAGGAACCACCGCCGGCACCGGCGCTTCGTGATGAGCGACGCCCGGTTCTATCTCGCAGTCGGCACACTGATCCTCGGCGCTCTCGGCATTCCTGACATCCTTCGAGGCACTCACATCTTCTCCGAAGAGCATGTGCAGGAAGCCGGCTACCACAGCGGTCAGGATGGCGACGATCGGCCGTACAATGGCAAAGAAAGGTCCGAGTAGTCCGTAGGTGATTGAGATGGAATCCACACCTGTCTCGGGCGTGGAAATTAGAAACGACATCGTCGCTTCCCGGCTCGCCCCTTTCTGTCGAAGCGCCACAGCGGTCGGTACAACGCCGCAGGAACAGAGAGGAAGCGGTGCACCGAGAAGGGCGGCATTGATCACCGCCTTCAAGTTCCGACCTCCCAGAAACGGGATCAGACGATCTGTTCTCAGATAGACCTGCAACAGGCCGGCCAGGAAGAACCCGAATAGAATGAACAGCCCGCTCTCGTAGAGAATGGAGAGAGTTTCCTGGGCGAATTCGCCAAGAAAGCCAATAAGGGCGCTCATGTATGGATCCTTTTGGTGAATCTCATCGTTTCCCCCTCATCCTGAGTATCGGTCCAACAAGATCCTTTCCGAATCCCCGGAGGGGGTTATCATCGGAGTCAGCTTCTAATAAAGTAGAAATGCCTCGGGTGACTGTCAAGAGGGGGAATGGGGACCAGAATCTGATGAACAGGTTTCTTTGCTACGTTCTCGTCGCCTCCTGCCTGGTGGTCCCCGCCTCACTGGCGTGGGGGGGCAATCACGAACGGCCGCCAAGGGTTTCGATTTTTACCGCACCTCCCCGGGACTTTCCGTACCCGGCTGCAGTGAGGATGCTTTTCGAGAGGGCCCTCGATTGCAGGAGAACCCCTTTCGAGCCGGTCACTCTTCCCGATCGGAAATCAGCCAACCTCGCTCACGTCATCGTGAGCCATGGCGAGGGTGCGGTGGAGGGGGGTTCAGGCAGCTTCCTCCGAAGCGAAGGGCGATCCTCACAGCTCGATTACATTCTTGTCGCGGCTCTCGAGACCGGGCGAGAGGGTGTCTTCGTCAACCTCTATGGGTCGGCCACCCCGTTCGACTCGATCTGGGTCGCCCTGCTCCCCCCTGTCCCTCTCGACTCACTCGGAAAGACGGCTCAGGCGTGGGCGGATTCGGCGATCGTCCGGTTCGGGTGGACTGCTGGTGAAGAGCGGTCGTTTCCTCTCTACGATCTCCAGGCGGAGGAGCTTTTCGCCAGAGGTGTGGCCACCGGTTCTCTAGGGGATCTGGAAGAGGCGTGGAACAGAGGGAGCCACGAGGGGGCGAAGGCCGAGCTCGGGTATCGTCTGGCCGACGGAGAGTACCCGGCACGCGGCCGGAAGCTGCTCGCTGAAACGGATTCGCTCCGGCTCGCGCCACTCGAAAGAGCCGCCCATCAAGCGCGGATTCTTGCAATCGCGGGAAACTCGCGGGCCAGGACCGAGGCGATCGACCGTCTCGAGTCACAATTTCCCCTCCGCTTCGACACCCACGTTCAGGTAGCCAGAATGAGAGCCGAAGAGGGCGATTTCCGTGGGGCGGCTGAGCAGCTTCGGGCGGCCATCCGGCTTCGATCACTCGATCCGAGGCCTCACCGTCTGTTGGGCGATTTTGCTCTCCGGGCCGGCTATCTCGATATGGCCCGCGAGGAGTTCCACCGTGCTGACGAGCTTTCGGGGGGTGATGCTCTCGCCCGGATCGGCCTCGCGTCGATCGATTACAGTGAGGGATTTCCGGAAGACGCCGCGCTTCTTCTCTCCCACCCGCCATCCGGGCTCGCGCACGGATGGACCGCCTACTATCAGTACGCTGCCGCGAGAGCAGCTCTTCACCTGGCCAGGGGATTTTATGGCGAAGCGGTGATCGAGCTGAAACGGGGCCGGGAGGAGGCACACCGGCTCGGAAACCAGGAGGCGGTCCTCGATCTGACAGCCCGCCTCGTCTGGGCCCTGCTGGAAGCCGACGAACCGAGGGAGGCGGCTTATGAAGCGGCAGACCTGCGATTCCATGAGGAATCCCAGTTTCTGGCCAGCGCGGACCCCGGCCTCATACCGTTTCTGGAAGGCATCGTAGCCGCCCGATTCGAGGATCGAGGCGCAGTTTCCGCCAAAAGGCTTGAACTAGAAGCAATCGGCCATCACCCGGCGCGAGCTCCATTTGTTGAAGGTCTCTACTTCCTTCGGATCCAGTCGGGATGGGAAGCTGTTCCCCCCCTGCGGCGGGCTGTCAGAATCAGCGATACCGTCAGGAATCGGTACTATCTGGGGCTCGCCTATCTGGGGGCTGATCAGGCGGCCCGCGCAATTCAGGAACTGGAAACAGTCGTGGAGCGGGGAGAGTCCCTTCTCGACTTTCCCCCGGTACTCCCCGATGCGTTTGCTGCACTCGGCCGGGCTCTCGAGAGCAGAGGCAGCCTCGACCTCGCCATAACCGCCTATGAGGAATATTTGAACTACCGGAGTTATGGCGATCCAGCTAAAACGGGGGTGCCGATCATCCAGGAGGCGATCACGCGGGCTCGAAAAAACCGGAGGAACCCTTACCCCGTACAGCTGCACCGCGACTGAACGGCCTATGGCATTGCGAGGGCCGGGCGATTCTCCCTGTTGCGTGCTCCTCCTCCCGGGAGAATTGGCGAGACGAGGCCGGCTGGGGCCGTTTAGTTCCGGGGACACAATACTTAACTCTGCTAAACGGGGCGTGGGAGTTAAGTATTGTGTCCCCGGAACTTCCGGAACTAAATGGGCCGGCCGAACGAGCCGGCGAGGGACGACATTCGGAATCCCGCAGCGGCTCCTCGGGAGGAGGAGCACGTAACGGGGAGAATCGCCCGGCGCAGAGGGGCGCTAGCAGGATCGTCATGGCTACAGGCTTGATACCTGAACGGACTTGTGCTATAGTGGTCCATGTAAGTTTCTTGCGGTTAGTAGGCAGGAAAACAGGGTAGTCAAGCGGAGACGAAGACCTTCCAGGCTTTAGCGGAACCTGGAAGGTTTTTTTATCCTGTCAGGTGGCGCCCCCCGTCCACGGGAAGTACCGCGCCGGTTACATATCCTCCGTCAGTCACAAAATAGAGAACCGCCCGTGCAATATCTTCCGGGCTCCCCTGCCTCTTGAGGACAGTCCGGCCGACACCCTCCGCTATCGACTCGAGATCTCCTGAACCCTCCGGCGGAAGCATGGGGCCCGGAAGAATCGCGTTGACACGAATCCCCGGCGCCAGGCTCTTCGCCAATCCCCGGGTAAGGGCGATGACGCCCGCCTTGGTCGTCGAGTATGCCAGATAACCTGGCCACATCGCCTCACCGGCACTGTCCGCGATGTTGATCACCACGCCCTGATCAGATTTCGAAGCGAATGCCTGGGTCAGAAAGAAGAGCCCCTTCAGATTGGTCGAGTGAAACCGATCCCACTCTTCTTCAGTAGTTTCGAGAAATGGGGTTCTCCCGAAGACCGCCGCATTGTTCACCAGGATATCCGCTCCCCCGAACACTTCATGTACCTGAGATATCAGTCCCCCGGCCTGCTCGACGGATGAGATATCGGCCGCAAAAACATCCGCACCCCCTCCCGCTTCACGGGCCGTGCGCATCGCTTCCTGTTTTGAAGAATGATAGTGGACGGCCACTCTCGCCCCCGCCCGTGCCAATTCGAGCACGATCGCTTTTCCGATCCGGACCGCTCCGCCGGTTACGACGGCTGTCTTACCTTCGAGAGGTCTCTTTCCACCGCTAGAGTTCATGGGACATATGATCCATGGGTGACCGGAAGTAGTGGTCGCTGGCGTAGTTCAGGAAATTCGTCACCCGGCTCGTGTAGAGACAGGCGAAGTCCTTCACCTGATGTCCGAATCGGCTCGTTTCATTCCCCTCCCGAAAGAGCGGTCCCCAGACCCGATTGTAGGCGCGCTGGGACTCGCCCCAGTGCCGCCCGATTTCGCGGCCCAATTCCTGTCCTTTATCCAACCGATTCTGAAGTTCTTTCTCCAGGTATTTCAACTGAGAAGTTTTTCGATTGCGCGTCCGTTTTTCCGTCTCACTCTCCAGTGCGACAGTAAGCCTCGCATGCTCCCGCTCCAGGACCGCACGTTCGATGTCGATCCTCTCCCTCTCCTCGGATAGACCGCTCACTGTTCGGAGTTTCGGTTCAAGCAACTGCGCCACCCGCTGTTCGTGGTCCAGTTCCTCCACGAGCATAGCCGTCCGCCAGCCCGAGGACTTTTTGGCGAGGAGGATGTCGCCGTAGGTATGATCGCCGAAGTAGAGAACCTGATCCCTCGAATACCCGAGGCGTTCCTCTAGGAATTCGGTGTTCCCCCCTTCCCACGCTTCCTTTATCCGGCAGTCGGCAATCACCGCCGGATGAGTATCTTTCTTACCCTTCGTGAAGAATCCCGGCTTGGCGGCATCACAGATCACGACATCGAAAAATTCCGTCCAGTGCCGCCCTCCCGTATCACGTTTTCTGCGGAACAGGTGGCTGAGCAATACGTCGGCGTAGTAGTGCTCTGAATTCGTCAGCAGAAAGATCTTCTTGCCCCAGGATCGGAATTGATCGAGCAGGATCGGTAGCTCCGGATCGGTCCGGAGGAATCGAGACGGCGCCTCGCAAATCACGCTTTTGATCGAACCGTCGGCGTGAGCCTTATCGATCATTTCCCTGACATCCGAGTAAATCTTCTGAAAATCAGCCTTCTCCCCGCGCTCCTCCAGGAAGTCGATTATGGAAAGATAGAGATACACTTCGGGGAGGTGAAAGAGAGTGTCAACGGAGACGTATCGCTCCGCGGAAAGATCGATGCGCTCCTGGCGATAGATCTTGAGAATCGACTTCCCCAGCTCCCGTCTTCCGTGGAATGCACGCGTGACGTAGCTGTGATAGTTCATCTTGATGATATTGCCCTGCTCGCGATCGATCACAAGCCCGCGAATCACGAACTCCGGATCATACCGGATCTGGGCTACAGCCTTCGGATACCCCCGGTGCTCCACCAGCTTGTTCTGGGTTGTACGAAATGCCAGCTCCTCGACCTGGATGGGGTCGTAGTGAGCCAGCGTATGATCGAGGTCGAATCCGATCGCCCCGATCGAAGGAAGCCTCAGATTTCGGTTCACAAACACCCGATTCTGACGAGGAATCTTGCTTTCTGCCGGAAATAGGCTCTCCAGGTCGATCTGGTCCGGAGGAGTCTTCGATCTTCTCATCGGTTCCCTCAATTGGTTCAGGATGCTCCCGGCAGGTAAATGACTACCGGAAACGACGTTAGTCTCGCATCAGTGTAAAGACGAGCCGTTGGAATGTCGATCACTAGAACGGGCCTTCCGGCCGGCGCTTCTACTCATGATATAGGAAGAACCTTGAGACGTAACATCACTGCCCTTCTGGATATCAAGTCCCAATTGCTCATTCCGTTTGCATTAGGAATGCTCATTTTTGTCGGTGCCATCGGTTTTGGCACATTTCTGTCCAAGAGTCGCCAACTGGACGAGCGTATCGACCGTAAATTTTATTCTACTCAGGTTCTCCTCCAGAGTGAGTTCGATAGGGCTGCCGAATTCATGCTCGCCATTCTCGACGCGACCTCCCGAAACAGTGAGTATCGGGAGGCATTTCTTGCCGGCGATCGCCAGGTTCTGATCGAGGCCGCCGCACCCTTCTTTCATAAGCTGAGTGAGAATAACGGAATCACCCATTTCTATTTCTCCGGCCCGGACCGCAAAAATCTCGTCCGACTTCATCGCACCTCACTTCATGGAGATACGATCGATCGCCACGGCACGTTGGAAGCCGAACGAACCGGGAAACCGACCGTCGGTTTTGAACTGGGAAAGTACCATGCCTATCACGCTTTACGAGTTGTGTTCCCCTGGTACTACGAAGGGGAACTCATCGGCTATCTGGAATTGGCGAGACGAATCGATCAGCTGGCCCGGATCGTGAAGTCCGAAACGAGCATGGATGTGATCGTGTTACTCGCCAAGAAGAATCTCGTTCAGGAATACTGGGAAAACGGCATGCTTGCCAAGCACAAGGTTCCCCGCTGGAACCAGTTTCCCGATCATGTAATTGTGGATCAAACGATTGAGGCGCTTCCCCGATCATTCTCACTCCTTCTTTCTGAAAGCGATTTTGCTCCGCCGAGCGGAGAGTTTCCCATTGAAGCGGATGGCAGGAGCCACATGCTCCGGTTCTTTCCCCTGAGAACCGGGGGAGGCGATCTGATCGGGTATCAGGCGATACTCATGGAGACCACGCGCCTGACAGCCGACCTCTATAAGGCAGTTGCATCGGTTACGGCAATCGGCGCCGGCATAGCCATCGCGCTGATCGTGTTTTCCTTCCTCTTCATCTCCGGTCTGGAGAAACAGATCCGGCAAAGCAGCACACAGCTCCGGCTCCAGAGCGCAGCCCTCGAGTCCGCCGCGAACGCCATCGTCATCACGGATCAAGGGGGAACGATCACCTGGGCCAATTCCGCTTTCCTGACTCTGTCGGGTTATGAAGATGAGGAATGCATCGGCCGGAATTTAAGCCTTGTGTCATCGGGTGTTCACGACCAGGCCTTTATCGGTGAACTCTGGGAGACAATTGTCCGGGGTGATGTCTGGCACGGAGAGTTATTCAACAAGAAGAAAGACGGCACCATCTACCATGAGGAGATGACGATCACACCCGTCGAGGATCATGAGGGGGCGATCTCCCATTACATTGCGATCAAGCAGGATATTTCTGATAGAAAGCGGCAGGAATCGGCATTGCGGGAGGCGAGAGACGAAGCGCTCCAGGCGTCGAAGTCGAAATCAGAGTTCCTCGCCAACATGAGTCATGAAATCCGGACCCCGCTGAACGGTATTATCGGCATGACGGATCTGACGCTGGAAACCGAGCTCACCAGGGAGCAGACAGGGAACCTGAAAACGCTCAAGTCATCTGCGGATTCCCTGCTCGCCGTCATCAACGACATTCTCGACTTCTCCAAGATCGAGGCGGGCAAGCTCGAACTGGAGCCGATCCCATTCAATATGAGAGAGTTGATCGGCGAAACGCTTCGCGCTCATGGCGTCATCGCACACGAGAAAGGGCTGGAACTCGCCTGGCATGTCGACCCGGAAGTGCCGGACAGACTCGTGGGAGATTCCAACAGGCTCCGCCAGATCCTCGTAAATCTCGTCGGTAATGCTCTGAAGTTCACCGAAGAGGGTGAGGTTCTCGTCAATGTTTCCCTTGTCGGGGAGGACTCCACCTCCCTCATGCTGAACTTCGTCGTTCACGACACCGGCATCGGAATCAAGTACGAGAAGCAGCGGGAAATTTTCGAGTCATTCACCCAGGCCGACGGCTCGACCACACGGAAGTACGGTGGCACAGGTCTCGGACTGACGATCTGCCAGAGTCTGGTGCAGATCATGGGCGGACGGATCAAGGTGGAGAGTACTCCGGGCCACGGAACGCAGTTCAGTTTTACGTGCCGCCTCGATTCGGCCCCGCCGGTAGAGAGCGCCGAACTGGAAAGAAGTATCCCCGATCTCCAATCGAAGAAGATCCTCGTGGTCGATGATAACGCGACCAACTGTTTGATCCTCGAGGAGATGCTCGGTCTCTGGGGAATCAGCGTGGAGACCGTTCCATCCGCACCCGATGCATTGATTGAGGTCACACAGGCGATCGGGACCGGAATGCCCTTCGATCTTCTTCTCCTCGATTACATGATGCCTGAAATCGATGGTCTTGATCTGGCGGAGCAGGTAATGGAGGCCTTCGGGGATGACTCGCCTCACATGCTGCTTCTCTCATCCGCCCTTCACATTCCGAAGGAAAAGTATACATCTGTAGGGATCGAGTCCACCCTCTCCAAACCGATTAAGCAATCCGATCTGTTCGATGCGATCATGTCTGTTTTCAAGGATGAAGCAAGTGGGGTTGAAATCAGCCAGGCGATTGAGTCAAAGATCGAAACCAAGTCGCCAGAGTATCGAATTCTCATTGCGGAAGACAACGCGGTCAATCAGCTCGTCGCCACCAAGATCCTGGAAAGAGAGGGCCACACTGTCCGCGTCGTCCCTGACGGGCAGCAGGCGGTCCGGGCGTTCGAGGAAGAGCATTTCGATCTGATCCTGATGGATGTACAGATGCCGAAGATGGGTGGATACGAAGCGACGTCGAAGATCCGGGCTTTGGAGAGCGGCCGTCCGTCAAGAACTCCCATCATCGCCTTGACTGCTAACGCCATGAAGGGAGACCGCGAACGCTGCATGGCAGCTGATATGGACGACTATCTGTCCAAGCCGGTCAAAGCCGAGGCACTCCGGTCGATTGTTACACGCCATTTGGACGGAGTCCCCCCCGTCACTGCACTTGAGATCAAAGCGAAAGATCCGGTCTAACGAACGAGGATCATCCTCCTGCTCGAAAGACCCACCTCCGTTTGCAGTCTCACGAAATAAGCGCCGCTCGCCACCGGGCGGCCTGATCGATCGACGCCCCTCCAGAGAATTCCGCGGTCACCTCGATACCGTCCCTGGGAGAGTTCCCGGTCAACAAGAACATCCACGAGCTGTCCAGACACGTCATGAATCGTCAGCTTCACTCGTGATCGTCGACCCAGATCGAATCCGATCGTCGTCACCGGGTTGAACGGGTTGGGCGAATTCGTTATATGGATCCCTGCATGAGGCCGGGGCGCATCACGAACCTCCTGCACCCCTGTCGCCACGTCCATCACGAGGTCGAGACACATGACACCGAGATAGGCGGTAACCCAACCCTGATCCATCGTGTCATTCTCAGCCGGGTTCGCCATGATCCCCCCGTCCTGGTCGGTATCATCGAACCCGACAAGGTAATCGGTGAGCGCCAGATGGCGATTCCCCCAGATCGGATCGCCCGTCGACTCCTCCAGTCTCTTCTCACCGAACGCATACCAGCCCTGCCACGCGTTCTCCCATGTGCCCGGATCAGAAAGTGTGTCCATGAACGACGAGTAAGTGGCGACCCAAAGCGACTCTTCTGCGGGGAATTCACGAAAATACGACTCCAGCAGGCCCCACATGACCGCGCCTCCCGACATGGCCCACTCCTCGGTACCCAGAATACTCGGATCGCCCTCGACCCAGCCCTTCGCGCGCTGACCTCTCCGCCAACCTCGTTTCAACCATAGACTGTCTCCTCGCGCCTCACCGTACCGGCGGAGATTGCCCGCCCCCCATGCCAGAACGGGAGGATTCACATTGTCCAGGAACGGAACCTGACCCAGGCGGGAGAGGGTGTGGGTAGAAAGGTAGTTGGCGCATGAATCGACATAGGGACGGTGGCTCGTGTCGCCGAGCACCTCTTCAAAAAGCAAACCCGCCCTGAGCGCCCAGCCACAGTTGTAATATCGGTAATAACCGCCGTAAGTTTCATCCCCGCCTTCTTCATTATAGGCCGGATGGCTGAGCACGTAGTCCCAGGATGCATCGAGATGAGTCAGGATCGAGTCGTTTCCGGATACATCATAGTAGCGTGTGAAGATCCAGATTGACTCGGAAGTATTGTCTGTCTGAATGATATCGGGGAGATGTTCCCCCTCGCGAATGCCCCCGTAGTTCGCTGATAAAGTATCCGACACCTGCAAAGAGGCAATGAACCAGGCCGCCCGCTCGAAATCAAAGAGGTAGTCTTCGGGAGTGGCAGCACTCTTTGCTTGAGGCAATTGTATGTGCCTCGTGGGGGGGGATGAAGCCTTCGCTCTCCTCGCATCTTCCGGTGTCCAGCGGATCGTCGCTTCGGCGGATTGCAGGGAGACGGTTGACAGGATGACCAGAAATGGAATCAGACAGCGGAATCGCATGGAACCCCCTTCTGATGAGTGGAAGGCAGAGTGCAGAACGATTTCATTCTATCACATGGGGGGATTTTATGTCGGCGGTCGACGACGGATTTCGCCCGTCAGTTCGGGATTGATTCCAGTCTTGTCCGCATAGAACTCGCGCAGCACATCAAATACCTGGTCGATGTCATCGCCAGGCGTGAAAGCGGGGCCGAGCCCCAGCATCTTTTTCGGACCATCCACATAACCCATTAGAATCCTGACGCCCGCTTCCCGCGCGATGTGATAGAAGCCGGTGCGCCAGTATCCTGAGGCGCCCCGTGTTCCTTCAGGTGTGATGATCAGGAAAACCCGATCCCGCCGGCGCATTCCTTCGACTACCTGTTCCACGAGATTCTGCCTGCGGCTTCTGTCGACCGGGATGCCCCCAAGAGCGCGGAAAAACCCACGGAAGGGGGGGCGGAAGAGAGTATGTTTGCCGATCCACGAAGGGGAGGTGCCCAGTACCTTCGTGTAAAGAACCATGAGTAGGAAATCCCAGTTGGATGTGTGAGGCGCACCGATCACGACAAGTTTCTCGTCGTCGGGAATCGTCCCTTCCCAGCGCCACCCGAAAATGCGGAGTATCACCCCTGCAAACCAACCGCCCAATCTAAAACTCGACCTTCGGCGCGCTCTTCGCCTCCCCCGGCGCTTCGAATAAATCGGCACGAGAGAAATCGAAGAAGCCGGCGATGATGTTCGTCGGGAAACTTCGCAATTTCGTATTGAAAACGACTACGGCGTCGTTGTACCTCTTTCGCTCCACCGCGATTCTGTTTTCCGTACCGGCCAGTTCATCCTGCAGCTTCAGGAAGTTCTGATCCGCCTTAAGGTCCGGATAGCGCTCCACCACAACGAGTAGCCGGGCGAGGGCGCTGGAGAGACCGTTGTTGGCTTCCATTTTGTCAGGTACCGACCCGGCGCCTCCCACTCGTGATCGCGCGTTCGTCACCTCGGTGAGCACATCCTTTTCATGGGCGGCGTAACCTTTGACTGTGCTGACGAGATTGGGAATCAGGTCGAATCGACGTTGCAGTTGATTTTCCACCTGAGCCCACTTGCCTTTCACCCCTTCATCGAGTCCCACCAACTGATTATATGTCCCCTTGACCTTGGAATAGAGGCCGATTCCCACGATAAGAATTACCGCAAGAACGATCAGGAGAACAGCTTTGACCCCGCCGTGCCTACCCGAACCGGACATATCTTACCTCCGTAGCTATTGCTGTTTCTGCTTCTGCATGTCATTCAAACGATGAGTGATGAGGCGAGCATCCTGAAGGAAGCTCTCGACAAGCCCCACGAGATCGGACGATCGCCGCCGCCCGCCTCGTCGAACCGCCTCGAGTTCTTCGAACAGACCGTACCTCAAATTGAAGTGATCGCACACCCTTTTCACCAGATCGGATCGAGTGGCTTTGTAGTCTCCCGTGACAAGCCAGAGCATCGCGCGAAAGAGCGCGAAGTAGCCGGGCAGACTTTCGGCAATCAGGCCGGAAAGTCGATCCCTGTCGCCGGCGGCCGAGAGATATCCGCGCCTGAGAAGAAGCAGAAACCTCCGCCCCTCCCGCTCGGCTTGTAGCCGGACCGATTCCCGCTCGAAGACAAGTGACGCAAGCGGATCTTCCCCGGTAAGGACACGATAAGCGCTCATCATCTCGAGAAACTCGATCGGAAATGCGTCGAGCGCTCCCTCGATGTAGCGTTTCGTAACGAACACAGGGGGAGCAATCCCATTCTTCATACCATCCCCGACAACTTGGATCGACTCTCGGAGTCGCCCGATCCCGTCTTCGGAAAGAACGACAAACAGATTGATGTCAGAGCGATGGGTATCGTAGTCCCCACGAACCACACTCCCATGAATGATAATCGAGAGCAGCTCATCGCCATATGCGGATCGAAGACCATTAACAAGTGCGCGCAGAGCCTTTTCCCGACGCTCAGTCGGTTCCGTCATTCTGTCTCCTTTTCAATAGTCGATCAGAAGCTGCCGCTCGCACCGCCGCCGCCGCTCATTCCACCGCCGAATCCGCTGAAGCCGCCGCTTCCTCCGCCACCGCCACCGAAGCCGCCGAAGCCGCCACCCCACGAACCGAAACTACCTCCTGTACCCACGTAGCCACCCCACCGCCGAATCCGACCCCGACGGGTCCTGATGTATCGGCCCCCTCTCCCCGGTCGTTCCGCAATCGTATAGACCAGAACAGCAAGGACCAGTATCAGAAAGAGACCGAAGAGGGCCTTTCGAAATTGCGCCGATTCCGGGTCGCGATCAGATGTTGTCGACGGCCTTCCTCCTTCCACGCCGTTCGCGTCGAGAATCAACTGGGCGAGAGCGGCCATACCGCCGAGCACCCCGGCGTCCCAGTCGTCATGCCTGAGATGGGGGACAACATATCTGTCGCGGATCGACCCCGCCCGGCCGTCGGGGATGATCCCCTCCAGGCCATATCCGACTTCGATACGTAGCCGGCGCTCTTCAACGGAAAGGAGCAGGAGCACACCTCGATCCCTTCCGCGTTCACCGATCCCCCAACGCTCGAAGAGCTCAACCGCATACTCCTCAATACTCACTTCCTCGAGCGAACGGACCACTACGGCTACGATCGCGGCCCCCGTTTTTTCGTGAACTTCTATTGCGAGTGCTTCTCCCTTTTGTTCAGTCCCCGGCGACAGGACCCCCGCGAAGTCGTTTACCGCTCCCCTCGATGCGGGATAGTTCTGGGCAAAAGCATCTGAGACGGGGAAAAGTGAGGCAACCGATAGAATTAGAATGAGGATTCGGGTCGACATGAGAGACTCATGTTAATACCAATCGCCTCCCAATCCAATCAGTCCTTCCCTCCCCGAACCTTGACGGACCCAACCGGTCGTGCCAGAATCGGTTTCTCACCCATCGAATATCCACGGAGGAGACCATGTCCCGGAAAGATATCGATTCACTGTTAAAAGAATCCAGACGATTCGAACCACCGGCCGAATTTCAGTCGCGTGCCCGAATCGGCTCCATCGAGGAATATGAAAAACTCTACAAAGAGAGTATCGAGAACCGGGATTCATTCTGGTCGAATATCGCCCGTGAGCTTCACTGGTTCCAGCCATGGACAGAAGTGCTTCGATGGAATCCTCCGCACGCCGAATGGTTCGTGGAAGGGAAGACCAATCTGTCCTACAACTGTCTGGACGTCCATCTCGAGTCCTGGCGGCGGAACAAAGCGGCCATAATCTGGGAGGGGGAACCGGGCGACACTCGTGTACTGACGTTCCAGATGTTGCACCATGAAGTCTGTCGGTTCGCCAATGTCTTGAAGCGGCTCGGAATCGAGAAAGGGGACCGGGTAGCGATCTACATGCCGCTGGTTCCGGAACTGGCGATCGCCATGCTCGCCTGCGCCCGTATCGGGGCACCTCACTCGATCGTCTTCGGCGGGTTCAGTGCGGAAGCGCTCGCCGACCGTATCAACGATGCCAGCGCCAAACTCGTCATCACTGCCGACGGGGGGTACCGCCGGGGTAAAATCGTCCCGCTGAAAGAGACGGTTGACGAAGCGGTCACCAAAAGTCCTTGTATCGAAAATGTTGTCGTCTACAAACGCACCGGAGGAAGCGTTTCTTTTCACCCGGAGCGGGATCACTGGTGGCATGAACTGATGGAGGCGGTGGATGCCGATTGCCCCGCCGAACCTCTCGATTCGGAGCACCCCCTCTACATCCTCTACACGAGCGGATCTACCGGGAAGCCGAAAGGGGTCATGCACACTACCGGCGGTTACATGGTGGGCACATACGTTACGTCGAAGTGGGTGTTCGACTTGAAAGAAGAGGATACATACTGGTGCACGGCAGACATCGGCTGGGTCACCGGCCACAGCTATGTGGTCTACGGAATTCTTGCAAACGGGGCCACAACGGTGATGTACGAAGGGGCGCCCAACTGGCCGGAAGCCGATCGCTTCTGGCAGATTATCGAGAAATACAAAGTAACGATTTTTTATACCGCGCCGACCGCCATCCGCGCGTTCGTCAAATGGGGCGAGCAGTGGCCGGACCGACATGATCTTTCTTCGCTCCGATTGCTCGGTACAGTGGGAGAGCCGATTAATCCGGAAGCGTGGATGTGGTACCACTCCGTAATCGGCGGGAAGCGTTGTCCCATAGTCGACACGTGGTGGCAGACCGAAACGGGAGCCATCATGATCTCTCCCCTTCCCGGCGCGACGAGCACCAAACCCGGTTCGGCAACGAGACCGCTGCCGGGCGTTGTGCCTGAAATCGTCGGCCCCGACGGAAGCGCCGTTCCTCCAGGAAAGGGGGGCTTTCTTGTCCTCCGCGAACCGTGGCCCTCGATGTTGCGCACGATCTATGGCGATGACGATCGCTATCGGAACCAGTACTGGAGCCAGGTGAAGGGTTCATACTTCACAGGGGACGGTGCACGCTGTGACGAGGACGGCTATTACTGGATCATGGGCCGCGTCGATGACGTCATCAATATTTCCGGCCACCGGCTCGGAACAATGGAAGTTGAAAGCGCTCTCGTCAGCCATCCCAAAGTGGCTGAGGCGGCGGTTGTGGGAAAACCGGACGAAATCAAAGGGGAAGTGATCGCCGCGTTCGTGACGGTCGAGTCAGGCATCGAAGTCGATGAAGCTCTCTCCGACGAGCTGAAAGCGCACGTGGTGAAGCAGATCGGCGGGATCGCCCGGCCGGATGAAATTCGATTCACTGAGAGCCTTCCGAAGACGAGGAGCGGGAAGATCATGCGCCGGTTGTTGCGTGACATCGCCGCCGGGAGAGAGACGACAGGCGACACCACCACGCTCGAGGATCGGTCCATTCTGGACCGGCTCAGGAAGGGACAGTAGTCCCTCACCCGCTCAAGTCCGGAACATGAGCGCCGATACTATGCCGTAGATCGTGCGGTATGAAAGAATCGGTGCAAATCGATCAAAAACAGTTCCCCATCTGTTGACCTATCGTAATTCAGACTGATAGCATCGAGATTCTTGCCGCGATCCTGACATTCTGGACTGATTGACCCCGGGGGGACGTGTGTCTTCGCATCGCACCTGTCTGACGATTTGCCTGTTGCTTGCAGTGGGAATTCTGATGGCCGGGAACTCCTTTGCTGACGGTTTTCTTCGATTTGCCGGCACCAGATATGACCGGCCGCCTGATCGTGGCGGAGCAATCCGGCTCTCTAACGGAACTGTGGTGATCACGGCGATCCCTACTGGCGATCAGGCTCCGGCAGAGCAGGGCTTCGTGCAGTTCCGCGGTCCCATTCGTCCCGAGTGGCGTGCCGCGATCGAGGCACTCGGCGCCGTCCCGCTCGCCTATCACTCGCCCGACACCTACTTCGTCCGCGCAGGCCGGGGAGGATTGTCAGAGCTCACACGTGCACCCGGCGTGACCGGCGTCTCCCGTATCACTCCGGATACGAAGCTATCGGCCGCCCTTCAGATAAGGGCAAAGTGGGGCGGCCATTTCGAAGCGGTCATTCGTCTACTTCCCGGCGCGGAATCTGAATCTCCCGGTCGCGTGATTGAATCGATGGGGGGAGTCATCCTCGATACCGCCCCCGGTCTGATCCGCGCATCGATCAGCCGGTCAATGACACAGGGGATCGCCGCGCTTGAAGAGGTGAGTTGGATCGAGCCTCATGAGCCGGCCCTCTTCCATAACAACGAGTGCCAATGGGTTGTGCAGACCGACGTCACTGAGCTTCGTGCGCTCTGGGATCAGGGGCTTCGGGGGAACGGCGTTCTCATGTCTCTCCTCGATAGCGGCGTCCGGCCGTCGCATGACATGTTTTACGATCCAGCATTTCCGATTACGGCTTTCGGCGACTATCCGAACCACCGGAAACTGACCGGCTACTGGAAAGCGGATTCCACATCGTCCATTCTCTTTGGTGATGATGCCGGGGCAAGCTGGCATGGCACGCATACGGTGGGCACCGCGGCTGGTAACGATGAAGGCATGGGAGCGAGCAGCGCCGACGGCATCGCTCCGGAAGCCCGCGTTCTATTTATTGACGGCGGGGGCACGACAAACGAAGTGCATCTCCCACTCGATCTCACCAATCTCTTCGAGGCGGTTTACGCCGGGAACAGCGCAGGCGCTCCTCGCATCATGTCGAACTCGTGGGGCGCCGCGACGAACGGCGCGTACGATTTCCGCTGCGAGCAGGTCGATCGTTTCGTCTGGGAGCACAAGGATTTTCTGCTCGTCTTCTCGAACGGCAACTCGGGATTCAGCGGTTCGGTCGGTTCGCCTGCGGCCGCCAAGAACTGTGTCAGTGCCGGCGGTACGGAGAATGGAAGCAGCGCCGGTGATCTCTACACCAATACGAGCCGGGGCCCTACAGATGACGGCCGACTGAAACCGACCCTCTGCGCCCCGGCCCGCCTCAATTCCGCTTCAGGGGCGGGGGACGGCTCCTATCAGATTCTGGACGGCACCAGCATGTCAGCCCCTTCACTGGCCGGTTCGGCCGCTCTCGTCCGCCAGTACTTTCTCGAAGGGCGATACCCGGGCGGCAGCTTCGGCGGAGGACCATCGCTCGCTCCGTCCGCCGCACTCGTAAAAGCGGTCCTGCTTGCAGCCGGTCAGGACGATGTCACGAATGCCGAGATCCCGTCAAACGACATCGGCTGGGGACGGCTGAATCTCGATGGAGCACTCTACTTTCCCGGCGATCCGTCACGTCTCGCGGTAGCCGACGTATCGCCCGGCTTGCTGACAGGCGAGACATTCATATATGAATTGACTGTCTCCTCCGGATCGACTCCGCTCGAACTTGCCCTCGTCTGGAATGACTATCCTTCGACTCCATCCGCTTCCACCCATCTCGTCAACGATCTCGATCTACGGGTGACGGGAAATGGAACGACCTATTACGGAAATATTTTCTCCGGTGGATTTTCCGTCAGCGGCGGGTTTCGGGACTCGATCAATGTCGAAGAAGTTGTCTTGATCGATTCTCCCGCTCCGGGGCTATGGACGGTTGAAATATCAGGCACATCGATTCCATTCGGACCTCAACCGTTCGCCCTGGTCGTTACCGGGGCGCTCGATGATGGGGTCGCTTCGCTTGCGCTCGATCGCCAGTCGTACGGGGGGAATGATTCAATTCGAATTCAAGTGGAGGACGGCAACAACGTGGTTTCTCCGGTAGTCCTCGTCTCTTCGAGCAGCGAACCGGCGCCCGAAAGCATCCTCCTCACCGGCTCCGGCGGCATCTGGTCAGGCACGCTTCCGACGACCACTTCCCCCCCGGTGGCGGGGGACGGAATGATCTCGGTCAGCCATGGCGACACTCTCGCGGCGAGCTACCTCGATTCGGATCCGGCCGGACAGACAAGCGCCACCGCTTCTATCCTGCTGGATGGTCCCGTTCTCTGGCCTCCGAATGTGATAGAGGCGGGCGATCAGTCCCTCGTCATCGAATGGCTGACCGACAAGCCGTCAGACTGTACGATTCATTATGGTCTCGACCCCGCCGCTCTGCTCGATTCCGTCACTTCTCCGGATCTGGTGCTTCTCCATCGCATGCCCCTCACCGGTCTTCTTCCTGATACGACCTACTATCTGTCCGTCAGCTCCGCCGACCTCCAGGGGAACCGAACGACCGATAACGGCGGCGCGGAACCGTTCCGGGCTGGTACGGCGGAGAGGGCGAATGTACTGCTCGTAATAGGGAACGAGACGTTTCCGGAGACCGATCGCTATCTGAACGCGTTCGATCGTTTCGGGTGGAACGGCACGGTAATTACGGGAGCGATACCGCCCGTCGGCAATCGAACGACCGGGATGCGGAGCTATCCTGTAGTGATCTGGCAGGCGGGATGGGAACAATACCCGCCGGTGAGCGAAACGGCTCGCGATTCGATCGGCAAGTATATCGACGGTGGTGGCAGGCTTCTCTTCGTTTCGCACGATGCAGCGTGGGCCCTCGGCGATCCAGGTTCCGGTTACTGGTCCGCCGCCTCGGAATCATGGCTGACCGACCGGCTCAAGGTTCAGTTCTCAACCGACCCGTCATTCTGGAACATCGCTTTCGGCATGAACGGGGATCCGATCAGCGGCCTCTACAGTATCAGTGGCATTCTCTATACTCCGTTTCGAAGCGGCGGGTCGGGTGATGAAGTGACGCTTGCGCCGTTTTCAGGCGCGAGCAGCACGGTATGGAAAGACACATTCGGTCCGACAGTTGCCATAAAATGGGCCGATCCCGGGCCTGCCGGATCACCCGATAGTGCTGTCTGGGGAGGAATGCCTTCCATGGGGGTGACCAGCAGCTTTGAGTGGGCCCAGCTAAACGCTTCCAGCGAAGACGATTTGACTCGAGGGACAGTTCTCGACAAGACATTGAAGTGGCTCGCAGGGAGGGATCATCCCGATGTCACTCTTACGACGTTTACGGGGGGTGAGTTGGTTCAGACTTCGCCGGTAAGCATAGGGTGGATCGATACTACAGACACTGACGCCGGCTACTTTGTCGGTAATCGCAAAATAGAATGGAGCGGCGACGGAGGCTCCTCGTGGAACCTGGTGGCCGACGGCGCCGGACCAGGCCCCTACTCTTGGAACCTGGCAGGCGTCCCGAACGGAACCACCGCTCGTATCCGTGTGACAGTGGAAGACGATGGCGATCCACCACTCAAGGGAGCCTCTTCGAGTGGAGCGAACTTCACACTCGCTCTCGCCGGCAACGACTGGCGAGGCCCCCGCATGATCGCGGGTACCGCTTCGGTAAGCCCCAATCCCGCCGTACTCCCCGGCAACGCGATCATACGTGCCACTCTCTCCGACTCCCTTCGAGGGGGCGGAACGATCGAATCGGCGGAGTGGTCCCTCGGACCGGCCCCGGGAGGCTCCGGAACGTCGATGACCGGCACCTGGGGAGCGACGACTCTCGAGGTGATCGATACGATTGACGTCTCTCTGCTGGACCTGCCCGCCGATACGATCTGGATTCGCGGACGGGACAGCGGGGGGGTGTGGGGCGAAGCGACCGGGCTTCGTGTCGACGTGAGCGGCGACTATACAAGTGTGAGTGAGAGCGGCGTCCCTCTTCGGTTCCGGCTCTATCAGAACGCGCCGAACCCGTTCAACCCGGTCACGACGATCCGCTTCGATCTGCCGGCGGAATCCAGAACATCGCTCTCGATCTATTCACTCTCGGGACGAATCGTAAAACAGCTGATCGACAGCCGGCTGGGGGCAGGCTCCCACACAGCGACCTGGCGAGGATTGAACGAGTCGGGCCGGCCTGTATCGAGTGGAGTGTATTTCTCGCGACTCCTGGCCGGCGATCAGCACGCTGTAAACAAGATGGTTCTCATTCGGTAAATCCCGTTTCGAGTCGGATTACCGGAAGAGATTCTTCACCCCACCCCAGGACTGATTCTCTGTTGTCGTGGTGCCGCATTCGCAGCCCGGAATCTGCCCGGACAATTCGCCACTGCAACTGTTCGTCGCAAATTTCACCATCAACTGGGTATTAGGCGATCCGACATTAACCGGCGCCCAATCACTATAGAAACAGAATGTAGCCGTACCGCTTTTGTCGGGTTCACAATCCTGCCCGTTGATGGGCTCGAATTTTACGAGGGGTCCCTCAATTCCGGATATCGAAGGATCGTCACACTGAAACTCCGCCAGATAGTTGACGGTGCATGCGCCGTCGCCATCTTCACCTGTCGAGGTTCCGGCAATCGCCTCTGCCCCGAACGGAAAATCGGTACAGGCACAGGGACAGAAATCGAGGCCGAGCAGGACATTGGCATGGCTCAGCCCTTGTGAGCCCGTGTCCCACGTGACATCGACACAGTACATCCAGTCACCGAGTGCGTGGCCTGGTGTCGCCGTCGCGGTCGCTGTTCCCGAAATGCATGCGGGGGGAATTACTGCCTGTGCGGGGATAGTCCCGATTAGAATGAGAAATGCCGCCAGTTTAATCGACAGTAGCCTGTTCATCGATATCCTCCTGCTGCTCAGTTCCTGATGCACGTTCCTGGTGTCCGTGAGAGCACGAGGATTGGACAAACAGACCGAGCGCCTGAAAACGGCCCTCGATTCCGTCCGTCTATCGTCCCGTTTTCCCGGAACACCGGCATCAATTTAATGATCGGCATCCCGAGACATCCCTCGATTAATGTAATGGTAATTACATCAGACCGGCGGCAAACGGTCCTCAGCAACAATCGCCGATTCACATCGAAGTTGATCAATGTCTGGAATTCGGAGGGGTGAAGTGGTGCTTCTCTAACCCCCCGCCATGGGGGCGGCGATCTCGAGACGATCGCCCGGTTCAATTGTGGTGCTGCCAATTGCGACGCGTTCCACCGGTTCCCCGTTCCGCTCAACGAGTACCCATTTGACGGTCAGTCCCATCTCCTCGAGCAATCGAGGAAGAGGAGCCGCCACGGGCCAGGCGCGCGTTTTCCCGTTGACGATGATCTCACCCATGAAGCGCTTCCTCCCAATCCTTCCAGACCGGTTCGAATCCGAGATCATGCAGTCTGGCGGCGACCTCCGCCGGGCTCCGTGTGTCATTCACGTCGAATTGCCTTTCCGCCTCGTCCGGGTCGAGATATCCACCCGGTTCGGTTCGCGAGCCGGCACTCATCTGGGTGATGCCGAGCCTGACCATTCCATCCCGAAGGGCACGACTTTCCCGCGTAGAAAGAACGAGGCCCACATCGGGCAGCACGAGCCTGAGTGCGCAGATCATCTGTGCGAGATCTCTGTCTGAGACGGTGTACGCTGCATGAAAACCGCTTGCCGCCTCACGGATCCGGGGAAAGCTGATCGATACGTGGGTCCGCCAGTAGTCTTTCATGAGATGTCCCGCATGAAGCGCAACTTTCAGGATTTCGGGCCGCCAGGGAGCAAGTCCGAGCAGTGATCCGATCCCGACGCGGCGGACCCGCGCGCGAGCGGCTCGTGACGGGGCGCCAAGACGGTCATCATAGTTCTTCTTGGGTCCGTGGGTGTGATATTCCGCGTAGAGCTTCCGATCGTATACTTCCTGATAAACCGTTACACCATCCGCTCCCGCATCCACCATTGTGCGATAGCCATCTTCTGTCAGCGGCTCAATTTCGATGGAGACCGACGGCACCCTCTTTCGAATCAGGCGGATAACATTGACCATGTAATCCCGGCCGACCCACTTCGGATGTTCTCCTGAGACGAGCAGCAGATGCTTGAAGCCCTGATCAATTAAATATATAGCTTCTTTTTCGACCGTTTCAGGTGCGAGCGTGGACCGAGCCACATCGATGTCCCGCCGAAAGCCGCAATAGGTACAGATATTCACGCATTCGTTGGACAGGTAGAGAGGCGCGTAGAGAAGCACCGTCCGGCCGAATCGTTTCGTCGTAAGCAGGGAGGCGGCGACAGCAAGCTCTTCGAGTAAGACCGCTCCTGCCGGAGACAGTAGAATCGCGAGATCCCGGACATCCCGGAATTCCTTCGCCAGAACCGCACGAACGTCATATTCCGTCGATTTCTCCGCTTCCGCAATCATGGCATCGGCCGGAAATCGATCTAGAGTTTCAATAAGATCGGTCATCGTATTCCGTCTACTGGCCTCCCAAAAATCCGGTCAGCGGTGATGATGCTTCGGCGTTCGATTTCTCTCGGGCGGTTCCCGCGAGATAGGCCATGCGCCCCGCCTCCGTGCCCAGGCGAAATGCTCGTGCCATGGCCACCGGATCCTCTGCCGTCGCGATCGCCGTGTTCACAAGAACAGCGCCCGCGCCGAACTCCATCGCATCGGCGGCATGTGACGGAGCTCCAAGCCCTGCATCCACTACAACCGGCACGGAAGCCTCCGCGATGATCATCAGAATGGCGTCCCTCGTCTGGATTCCACGATTCGTCCCGATGGGCGAGCCGAGGGGCATGACCGTGGCTGCACCCGCCTCTTCCAGTTGACGCGCAAGGATCGGGTCGGGCTGCATGTAGGGTAGAACCACGAAGCCCTCTTTGACCAGAATCTCGGTCGCCTTGAGAGTCTCCACCGTGTCGGGCAGGAGGTGGGCGGGATGGGGCGTAACCTCGAGCTTCACCCAGTCCGAGATTCCACCTGCCTTTGCGAGTCGCGCGAGACGAACCGCTTCCTCGGCGTCCCGTGCCCCGGATGTGTTAGGGAGAATGAGATAACGTTCCGGATCGAGATGATCCAGAATGTTCCCCTGCGCTGCTCCGGCATCGACCCGCCTCAGCGCGACCGTGATGATCTCCGTCCCGCTGGCCGCCGCGGCCTTCGCCATCAGTTCAGGCGAGGGAAATTTGCCTGTCCCGACAAGCAGCCGTGATCGGAATCGGCGACCTGCAATAATAAGAGGATCGCTAAACTCGTTCATCTGTCTCAGTTCCCGGCCGGAGCGAGCCTGAGCCCCCCCCGCACCGACTCGGCGTCACGTATCATGAGGAGTTTCTTCTCCCGTGGCTTCTTCTTGATCATCCGCTCCCGGCGGTAGGCATCAGATCGGGGGTGTCCCGATTCCAGATAGACGAGCCGGACCGGCAATCGCCCACGGGTGTACTTGGCCCCCCGGCCGAGGTTATGGGCGAGCAGGCGCGCCCGAACTGATCGGGCCACACCCGTATAAAGCGTGCCGTCTGCGCATTCCACTATGTAAACGGACCAGCTGTTATCCATATAATCAGTATATGGACATGGACCGGGGATTCAAGCCAAGGCTGCTCTTCATCGGCAATTTGAAGATGACGGGAAAGGATTCTTTCTTTCCTGTTCTCGAGGCCGCTTTGCGGGGGGGGGTAGATGCATTTCTCCTCCGGGAAAAGGAGATGGAGGGGCGAGAGCTTCTCCATCTGGCGATTGAAGCCCGCAAAGTCACTCGTCGGGCGAGGGCACGGTTGATCGTCTCTGATCGCGTCGATATCGCTCTTCTCGCTGAAGCGGATGGGGTTCACCTCCCTGAATGCTCACTCCGCCCCTCCGAAGTGAGAAGAATCGAGTCCGATCGCAGGCCGGTTTTGTCACCCGGCCGTCCTCTGATCGTCGGGCGGAGCGTTCACTCCCTGTCCGGCGCCATCGAAGCGGCTGCGGACGGGGCGGATTACCTGATGGCCGGGCCGGTCTTTGAAACACCGGGGAAGGGTCCTCCCCTCGGCCTGGAACAGTTCGGCACAATTACCGGCGCCGTAAGAATTCCCGTGATCGCAGTGGGTGGAATAGATATCTCGCGAATCCAGGAAATCCGTCGAGCAGGTATCAGATCGGCCGCCTGCATTCGAGCGATCGCGGTCGCGCCGAACCCGGAACTGGCGACCCGGCGGATGATGGCGGACTGATGATATTTCAGCGGAAACGTACTCGCCAGACAAGGCACTCCCGAAGAAGAGAAAGGGCTTCCCACAAACGAATCCTTTTTCTCACTATCTTTCTCCTGATCGCCGCTTCCCTCTATTCTCCTGTCGCACTCCTTACGTTCTCCTCACCCGACATCGACGCGCTTGCCCGGGAGAACCCACGGAGCACCGCCCTGATTCGGCAGCGCGCCGGAGAGGCGGCCGATCAGAACAGACCCGCCCGGCGTGATCAGCGATGGATCTCATTCGATCGAATCAGCAGGCATCTCCGAAACGCGGTTGTAGTCTCTGAGGATGCCACGTTCTGGACGAACGACGGCTTCGACCTTCACGAGCTCCGTGAATCTATCAAGAAAAACTGGCGTCTGAAACGCTATGCCCGGGGCGCGAGTACCATCACACAGCAGCTTGCCAAGAACCTCTATTTCGGCACGGATAAATCAATTCGCCGGAAAATCGCGGAAGCGGTAACAGCCTGGCGAATCGATCGAGCGATTTCGAAAGAACGGATTCTCGAAGTGTATCTCAATGTGATTGAATGGGGCGACGGGGTATACGGAGCCGAGGCGGCCGCTCAGCTTTATTTCGGCAAAAGTGCAGCCGATCTCGGACCGCGTGAGGCGGCGCTTATGGCAAGCGCAATCCCCTCACCCCGGCGGTCGGATCCGGGAAACCCGAGTTCCTATCTGGAACGCCGGGCGGATGTGACGCTCGGATGGATGAGAATGCGGGGTATGATCGAGGAAGCGGAGTATCGAGCCGAACTCCGCCCCCCCTCTCGATGATCAGGGCAGAACCACTTCGATGTTCTTCAGAACCTGCTTCGCAATGATGATTCTCTGAATCTCGCTTGTCCCCTCACCGATCGCGCAGACCTTGGCGTCCCGCATGAACCGTTCGACAGCGTATTCTTTTGTGTAACCATAGCCACCGTGAATCTGCACGGCATCGATGGTCGACTTCATCGCCAATTCGGAGCAGTAGAGCTTGGCTATCGACGCTTCAGCCACGTACGTATCACCCCGGTCACGGCAGCGCGCCGCCTCATAGACGAGGTGCTTCCCCGCTGTCACTCCGGTCGCCATATCCGCGATCATGGCCTGTACGAGCTGGAAGTTCGCGATCGGCTGGCCAAACTGCTCCCGCTGTTTCGCGTATTTTACCGACTCGTCGAGAGCCCCTTCCGCTATCCCGAGAGAGAGAGCGGCGATGCAGATCCGGCCATTGGCGAGCTGTTGCTTCGCCTGCTTGAACCCCAGGCCCCGAACACCGAGCAGATTTTCCTTCGGCACCCGGACATTCTCCAGGATTACCTCGCTCGTGTCCGATGAGCGCCAGCCCATCTTGTCTTCTTTCTTGCCGGGCCGGAGTCCCTCCATCCCCTTCTCCAGGATGAACATGGAGATACCCTCGGGGCCTTTTGTATCACGCTCGCTCCGTGCCACGACCACGTAAATATCGGCCACACTTCCATTCGTGACGAACATCTTCGTTCCGTTCAGCACGAAGTGATCGCCCTCTTCCACAGCGGACGTCCGCAGCGAAGCGGCATCAGAACCGGAATCGGGCTCGGTCAGGCAGTATGCCGCGATCTTTTTGCCGCTCGCACCATCGGCAAGGTAATTCTTTTTCTGTTCTTCGTTACCGAAGTCATAAATAGGAGAGAGCGCATTGGAAGTGTGAGTCACCACGGTGACCGCGGTCGATGCATCGATGCGCGCCAGCTCCTCCACGACGATCGAGTAGCTCAGGTAGTCGAAGCCCGCCCCGCCGTACTCTTCCGGATAGGGCACACCCATTAGACCGAGCTCAGCAAGCTTCTTCACCGGTCCCCAGGGGAACTCCGCTTTCTGATCCAGCTCATGTGCATATGGCGCCACTTCTTTCAAAGCGAAATCACGCACCATCTTCCTTATCGTTTTGTGTTCCTGATCCAGATTCATAATCCCAATCTTCTGGTGGCTGGTGAATTCAACGTCGGACTCCGGCTACATGCCGAAGAAGAGCCTCTTTCCAAGCTCTTCCGGTAGCCCGGCATCGATGATTTTCCGGGATGCCGTCGCTATATCGTATTCTTCTCTGCAGATCTGTACCGTTCCCCTGTCGGAATCAAAAATCGCAAATGAGAGACGGGGGTCACCGTCGCGTGGCTGCCCGACCGAGCCGACATTGACAATGGAACGCGTTTCAGGATCGAGCCGGATAGTCTCCTCTCGTAGCGCGACTCCGGCGGTGCCGTCATCCAGGAAGCGAATAGGAACGTGTGAGTGGCCGATGAAACAGATAGCCTCGTCGAAACAGCGGAACGCCTCTCCCGCGGAGTGCGAGTCCAGAATGTAAGTCCAATTCTCAGGCTCGCAAGGGGAAGCGTGCACGGCGAGGATACCGCTATGGTTCCATTGCATAGAGAGGCTCTCGATATACTGAGATCCCTCCTCGGTCAACTGGTCCCGAGTCCATTCCGTTGAGATCTGAGCCCGCCGCGTAAAGGACTCGATCGATGTCGTACCGATTACGGCCGAATCATGATTCCCCATCAGGCCGACCTCGGCAGCTTCTCGGATCAGCTTGATACACTCATTCGGACTCGCCCCATAACCGACAACATCTCCAAGACAGATAATGCGTTCGGCTTTCCGGCGGGCGATCGACGAGAGTGCTGTTTCGAGGGCGTCACTATTGCCGTGAATGTCCGAGATTATGGCGTAACGCATGATGTGCCCTTGTCGATCCTTCCCCGGAAGGGGCTAGGTAGCCCGTTGACAGGTCTGAATCAGCCTATACCAGAGTTGCCGGGCGATCAACAGCAGGACCATCCGGCACGGGAAGTACGATCGCCCTCCTGCAGACGTACAGCGAGCGTGCAATCTTTTCGTCCCCGCCGGCGAAGTGGATCAGAATGCGACGGATATTTCCTTCGACCGACGTGCGAATCGTGAACCGGCGAGCGCCCGGTTCCGGGACGATATCACGTACTCCGCATTTCACGTCGACCACCTGTCTCCGCTTCTTGCGGAACACATCGACCAGGATTTTTTCTTCGCGAACGAACTCTTCTTTCCACTCCCGGGCCGAGCGTATCTCGATTCCCGAGGGAATTTCGACCACCCACTCGATTTCCATCGGTAGATTGTCAAGCGAAGGACCGTGGAGGAGGACATCCTCACCCCCCTTGATCCGAACGCCGTCCGGCATCTCCTCGTTTAATCTCGCTGCCGCCTCTTCCGGATTAACAGCCCGGGAGAATACGAACTCAATCAACTCTTCCTGTCCGGCGTATCCCACGGGGAGCGGCCGCCCGAAGCTGATCTTCATATGGGGTGAATAGCCCTGACTGTATCCGATAGGAAGTTCGCTTCGCTTCAGCGCCATCTTGAACAAGCGAAGCAATTCGAGTTGCGAGAAAAACCTGCTCGTTCCTTCTTTGGTAAAACGGAAGCGAACCCGGTGAGTCCCTTCCGGCGGTTTCAGCCGGTCGAATTCGTTGGCCGTTTCAACAGACCCGTTTTCCGACAGCCCCCCAGGCTCGTTTTCGAGGTTCCGAATCACGAACGTCTCGTCGTCACATGATCGGCATACCCTGCATTCTTTACGGCAGAAAGGTGTGTTACGCTCCACCCGCGCACGATGACGTTCACGGAGCAGGAACTTCTTCGTAATCTGAACATCGATGTGCTGCCACGGGAGAAGTTCGTCCTCCCCTCGTTCGCGGTGACAATCATCGACATTGATCCCGCTCTTCATAATGGCATCCGTCCAGCGCCGATAAGAGAAGAGCTCCTTCCACTCATCAAATCGGGAACCGTCATTGTACGCCGCTTCAATCACATCGGCGATCCGACGATCCCCCCTGGACAGAACATCCTCAATGGAAGTCTGGTACGCATTGTGACACTTAAGCGCAATTCGCCTGTCCATGAGAGCCCGGGCGATCCGGCTCTGTTTGCGCTTCACTTCTTCTATCGAGTTATGCGCTTCCCATTGGAAAGGTGTATGGGGCTTCGGCACGAGATTCGAAACGCTCACATTCAGCCGAAAGCCCCGTTTGGCGATCGACTGGCCGATGCGAAATACCTCGTTACTGAGGGAAGCAATGCCGTCGACATCTTCATCCTCTTCCGTCGGGAGACCGATAAGGAAGTAGAGCTTCAAGAGCTCCCAGCCCTGGCTCACCGTTCGCTCGGCCACATCGAGCACGTGGTCGCGCGTAATCCCCTTGTTGATGAGCCGGAGCATTCTGTCAGAGCCTGCTTCGGGGGCAATGGTAAAGCTCGATTTCCGGTGACCCTTGACCTCGTTGATTACTTCATTCGTCAAAGTACAGGCCCGGAGAGACGGCAGCGACAATCCTATCTGGGAGTCGCTCAACTTCCCGTTCATCGATCTCAGAATCGGTAGAATCTCGGCGTGATCGCCCGATGAGAGCGAGGCGAGCGTCACGTTGTCGTGTCCCGTAGCGCGGAGGGATTGAACAGCGCCGGCGACGATCTCCTGATAGGGACGTTCACGAAGAGGACGGTAAATATAACCTGCCTGGCAGAATCGGCAGCCGACTCCGCAGCCCCGCGCAATCTCAGAATAGACGCGATCATGGATCGGCTCTACTGCGGAAACTACCGGAGCGGTCGGAATCGGCGCGCGGGAGAGATCGCTCACAATTCGCCGGCGGATCGCGGGGCCCTCGACTGAAATGAGTCGACCGGCGTCACCGTACTGCAAGGTGTAAAGGCTCGGCACATAGACGCCGTCTATTTCCGACAGTGCGCGAAGCAACACTCTTTTATTACCGTCACCGCTCTTCTTGAACCGCAGAATCGTCTCGGAGATCTCTGTCACCGCCTCCTCGCCCTCACCGATCAGGAAAAAGTCAAGGAACGGAGCCATCGGCTCGGGATTGGTGGCACAAGGCCCCCCACCCCCGATCAGCGGGAAAATATCTTCCCGGTTCTCCGCTCTCAACTCCAGACCGGCCAGGTCGATTGCAGCAAGCACATTGGTATAGGAGAGTTCGTACTGAAGCGTCATCCCGATAACATCAAATCGGCCGAGCGGCGTTTGTGATTCGTTCGAAGTGATCGGAATACCCCGACTCCGGAGCTCCTTCTCCATGTCCATCCAGGGGAGAAAGGCGCGCTCGGCGGCGAAACGCTCATCCCGGTTCAAAACGTCATATAGAATCTCGAGACCATGGTGAGGATGGCCGGACTCCGCCGCATCGGGAAACGTGAGCGCCCAGGTAACGGCGGCATTCGACAGATCTTTGTGCCGCGCGTTTTTAAGGGGGGGCAGGTATCTGCTCGGCTTTTCCACATGGGGAAGGATTTCGAGTATCCCATCCATGTAGCTTCTTTCTTTCGTCACGCTACCTCCCGACCGGCAGGCGAGCAGGCTGCCTCGGCTCGCCGGAATTCCCTCAGATTGACTTGATCGACACGGTCCTTCACATTTCCCTCCCACGGCATGGGGGTCTCCGGATCGTGCTGCGAATGGATGAGCGTGTTCAGATCGAGCTCCGCCTCCCTGGCCGCCCGGCGCCATGGGGCTCCATCGGCGAGCGACTCGAGAAACGGCGCGAGTTCATGCCCCCCTCGCGCAAGAATACCTTCGATATAAACCTGTTTCATTGACGGGGACTTGACTCGGATCCCGGCGAGTGACTTCTTGATCCCCATGACGATCGACTTTGCTTCTGTCGGCCGGAGCATGGGACTCCACTGAAACGCTGTGCGAGGCTTCGGCACGAAGGGATGAAGCGAGACGGTCACCCGGCCGTGCCCTTTGATCCGGCTCAGGAAGTACGACCGAATTCGTGTCGCCTCTCGAATGAGACCGGTTCGATCGGCGTCTGTTTCGTAGGGGAGTCCGATCATGTAGTAAATCCGGAGCGACCGGAAACCCGCACGGGCGACTTTGTCGACCCCTTCCATTATCTTTTCGTCTGAAGCTTCTTTTCGAATCAATCCGCGCAGCCTCTCCGTCCCGGCTTCCGGTGCGATCGTAAGGGTCTGGAGCCCGCTCCCCCTCAAGTACCCGAGAACACCATCGGTTAACTGGTCGACGCGCACGGAACTCGCGCCGATCTCGAAGCCCCTCTCATAAAGAGCGCCGGCCAGTTCCTCGGCTCCCGTGTGATCGAAGAAGGCTGCCGTTACCAGCCCGATCTTACGAAGCGGCTCCCGTCCGAGACGCTTGTCTTCATCTCGAAATCGCTCGGCAATCTCCACAGCCCTGTCAGCCGGGAGCATGCGAAATTTTGGGAACGCTGAACCGACCGTGCAAAACCGGCAACGCCTGGGACAGCCACGAGAGATTTCAAGCAGCAGCGTGTCCCGGAACTCTGAATGAGGAGTCAAAATGCGTGTAAGTGCGGGATCGTGCCCCATAGCGGGATACGATCGGCGTTCGAACGCGGGCTTGTCCGTGTGTATCGAGGGGACATACGCGCCTTGAAGCGTCGCTACGTTTTCAAGGTGAACCCGGCGTGATTTCCCCCGGTCCATGCGAAACAATTCGAGATATTCGAGTGCAATTTCCTCTCCCTCACCGGCGAGAATGACATCCACGAACACCCGGATCGGTTCGACATTCAGGAAGGTGATCGCTCCGCCCACCACAACGATCGGATGGCGGTCATTGCGATCGGCAGCCCGGGGCGGGATCCCCGCATCTTTCAGCATGCGGACAATATTGACGAAATCGTTCTCGAACGAAACGGAGAAGGCGATCACGTCGAAGCCGCCCATGGGTCTATCGGAATCAAAGCTTCGAAGGACTTTGCGTCCATCGCCCGCGACGGCATCGTTCAGGAAGAGGCGGTCCACTTCATAAGGACCCGCGGCCATGATCCGACTCCGGATCGTCTGATAGCCCAGGTTGGCCATGCCGATTGCATAGCGATTAGGATAAGCGAGACCGACTGAGATCTCTCTGCTCCCCCCCGTCGTCTCTTCATAGCATCGTTCCGCACGGATCAGCGCCCTCCGGTCGGGCGCAGTCTCCCCGGCTCGTCTTCTCATGTCACCCGATCCGATCGCCGATAATTCGTTCAGGGAGGTGCCGGAATTACGATCCCGACCGACTTCCCATGGAAGGAGTATTTTATTACTTTAGTTAGAGGAGGGCTTGAAGTCAACGGGACGGTCACCAGTTCTCACTTGACTCCAACGCCGAAATCTATTAGTATTACTTAACTTGAAGCGCTCGCACATCCGCGCTACCAGCCGTAACCCCGGAAGGATTCATCGCTTGCCTACTCAGCCGATCGATGTTGTTCTCGCAACTACCTATAAATGTAACGCACGTTGCATTATGTGCAACATCTGGCAGAATCCATCCGAAAATGATCTTCTTCCGCACGAATACGGTTTTTTGCCCCCTTCGATCCGTTACATCAATATCTCGGGCGGCGAACCGTTCCTGAGGGACGATATTCCTGAAATCGTGAGCGTTGTGAAAGGCCGGGCACCGAACGCTCAAGTGATTCTCTCGACCAACGGCTTCATGCCGGGCAAGATCGAGGAGTCCATGAGGGAAGTGTTGAAGATCGATCCTTCGGTCGGTCTCGGGATCTCGATCGACGGCCGGGGGGAGAAACACAACCATGTGAGGGGCATTCCCGGCGGATTCGACAAGTGTATGGATACGCTCGGGCGCCTGAAGGGCCTCGGCATGACCAACCTCCGCCTCGCGTTCACCGTAGTCAATGACAACGTCGACGATCTTCCCGAAGTCTATCGGCTGACCAAAGAGGTGGGGGTCGAGTTCAGCATGGCTGTGGCCCAGAATTCCTCATTCTATTTCATGACCGATGAGAACAACTTCGGCAAACTGGACGAGCTGAAAGAAAGACTCGGACCGATCGTGAACGACATGCTCCGCTCGTCAAAACCCAAAAACTGGCTGCGCGCATTTTTCGCCCATGGTATCTTTCGTTATGCGGCGGGTCAGGGACGGCCTTTCGTCTGCAACGCCGCCTCAGATTTCCTGTTTGTCGGTCCTAACGGTGACATCTATCCCTGCAATGTCATGGAGAAGGTCCTCGGGAACGTCCGCGAACAGTCTTTTGAGGAGATCTGGGGTTCACAGAATGCAGAGGAAATCCGTGGCGAGGTCCGGGCGTGCAAGCTGAAATGCTGGATGGTCTGCACCGCCAGGACTGACATGAAGCGCCACGCCGGCCACGTGACCCGATGGATTGCGGAAAACAAGACCAAGGCGCACGTCGGCCGCTTCGGGCTGACGTTGCCCGAGGAGGTCCGGGAAACATGCTCTTCGAACAAATCCGAATCGGCGGCGACAGGAACTTCGGGTACCTGATCGGCGACAAACCGGGCGGCTCGGCAATCGCCTTCGACCCGGCCTACACTCCCGAACGATTTCACGAAAAAGCAAAAGCCCAGGACCTTACGATCAAGGTGATCGCGTGCACTCACTCGGACCACGATCATGTGAACGGGAACGACACACTGAAAGAGCTTACCGGAGCAAAGGTCTGGTTTCACAAATCGGCAGCCGGACCTGATGACCTTGGCGTGGGAGACGGCGACATTCTGACAGTCGGCGGACTCCAGGTTCGAGTCATTTACACCCCGGGACACACACTCGATTCCGTCTGCTTTCTTGTGAACGGAACAACCCTCATTAGTGGAGACACGCTCTTCGTCGGCAAAGTAGGCGGCACCGGATCCGATGAGGCGGCGGCCAAGGAATGGGATGGGCTCGCCAAGCTCATGAAGCTGGATGACGCCGTTACTGTCTGGCCCGGCCACGATTTCGGCGTCCGTCCGTCATCAACCATCGGCGACGAGCGAAAAGAAAACCCGTTTCTTATCCAGCCTGACTATGATGCGTTTCTTCATCTCAAGAAGAACTGGCTTCAGTACAAAGAAGAGCACGGCATCAAGTAGCAGGCACGAAGAAGAAGAGTATCCCCAGAATCGTGTAGACCGCCAATAGCAGAACCCCTTCGAGCCAGTTCGATTCACCGTCATCGGCGATCTGAGACGTGATGGCAACGGCCAGCCCCACGGCGATCACCTCGGGGAGCGTGAAAATGAGATCCATCGGCTCCGGAGCGACGAAATGACTGAGGAGCACGAGAACCGGCGCCACGAAGAGCGCGATCTGAACACTGCTTCCGACCGCAATCCCCAGGGAGAGATCCATTCTGTTCTTGAGAGCCATGAGAACGGCCGTGCTGTGTTCTGCCGCATTTCCGATGATGGCGACGACAATCACACCGATAAATACGTGGTTCATGCCGAACGTGTCCGCGGCATGTTCCACTGAACCGACGAGGATTTCGCTCACCCATGCCACGATCGCCGTTACCCCGAGAAGAACGACAACTGCGCGAGAGAGGGGCCAGGGTTCGTGGGTAGAATTGGAGTCTTCCGCTTGACCGCCGTCACCCTCATCGACCGTTCCGAACGATCCGCTGAAGAGATGGCGATGAGTCTTAAGGGAAAAGAGGAGCCCCAGACCATAACTGACAAGAAGCACCACGGAGATCCAGACGCTCAAGGTCACTTCGTTCATCGTGCCCATCCCGTCCACGGTATGATGGAACGCCGCTGGTGCGATCAAGGCGATGGCAGCAAGCGATAGAAGAGTCGACCGGATTCGCGCTCCGGCGAGATTGAATTTCTGCTCCCGGTTCCGTAGCCCTCCCACAAGGAACGACGCGCCCAGTACGAGCAGAATATTTCCGATGATCGAACCTGTTAGAGACGCTTTTACAATATCGATCAGACCATTTCGGAGCGCCACAATCGCGATGATGAACTCCGCGGCGTTCCCGAAAGTCGCGTTCAGGAGCCCTCCGATTCCCTCGTTCGTTCTTTCCGCAAGGTTTTCAGTCGCCTTCCCCATCCACCCGGCAAGCGGGATGATCGTCAGGCATGCGAAGATAAACGTGAGCGTCCCTTGATCGGGAAATGCGAAGTGGTAGACAATCGTGGCCGGCAGAAAGATCAGAAGCCAGTCCAGGGATGGGCGGAGTATTCTTCGCATGGCGTCAGAGTAGAGGGGAGAGCGACCGATGGAAACAACAAATTGAGAGCCTCGTTCCCTCCGGCCCGGCGATGAGGTACGATCAAACTGGGAGGTGACCTATGTCAACGGAGCCGAGCAAGACGATCGATACATTCGAGAATCCCAAGCCGGAAAGAGATTACGAAATCCGGTTCGAGTGCCCCGAATTCACCTGTTTGTGCCCCATTACCGGCCAGCCCGACTTCGCCGAAATCACGATAGAATTTATTCCCGATCGGCTTTGTGTAGAGCTCAAATCCCTGAAGCTCTACTTGTGGTCGTATCGTGACAAGGGAGCCTTTCACGAGGCGGTAACGAATAAGATTCTGGATGATCTCGTCGCGGCAATTGAGCCCAGATGGATGGAAGTAACGGCCGACTTCTTTGTCCGAGGGGGCATTGGAACAACAATCGTAACCGAATACGCGAAGGAGATCTCGTAAGCTCGATCGGCCGTTCGGGGCTGCGGCTATCTCCCTGACCCGGTTTCTATTTCTTCTTCCGAAGCCCCCGCAGCACCTTTAGATTCTCCACATCTTCGTGCAGATCTTTCGATTTCGGGGTCTCCAGAATCATCGGGATGTTCTTGAGCCGCTTGTCGTTCAGGAAGAAGGAAAACGCGTCCTCACCGATCTCTCCCTGCCCGATGTGCTCATGCCGGTCCCGTTTGCTCCCGAAAGGTTTCTTGGAATCATTGAAGTGAATCGCTCGCAATCGATCGAGGCCGAGCACGGAGTCGAATTCGCGCATGGTCTTCAGATAGCCTTTTCGCTCGTGAACCGGATATCCCGCGGCAAAAACATGACACGTATCAAGACAGATCCCGATACGCTCCGGATGATCGGATAGTTCAATTATGCCGGCGAGCTGCTCGAACGTATAGCCGAGGTTCGTTCCCTGACCGGCGGTCGTCTCGAGAAGTACGAGCGTCTCCAGGCCTTTGGATTTCTTGAATACCATGTTCAGCGACTTCGCAATCTGCGAGATCCCCTTTTCCTCCCCCTCCCCGACGTGTGAACCGGGGTGAATGACCACTCCCGCGAGACCGAGGAGTTCGGCCCGTTCCAGTTCATCGACAAAACCGGGTATCGACTTCTCGAGCACCGGCCCGCCGGGAGATGCGAGATTGATGAGATAGCTCGAGTGGGAAATCAGAAACTCCGGAGTATATTCCTTCGCCAGTTCATGAAACCGCGCCGCATCCTCGTCGGATATCGGCTTCCCTGCCCACTGATTGTTGTTCTTGGTAAAGATCTGAACCGCATGGCAGTCGATCGACCGGCCGAGTTCCAGGGCTTTGTAAACTCCACCCGCGATCGACATGTGGGAGCCGAGATTCATGATGGGTCGCCCCCACGACTCTTCTCCAGACGGGAGAGCCTTTCTTCCATCCGGCGTTGGCCCCGATGGATCGCCACCAGGTACAGCCAGAGCGCTCCCCAGACAAACAGAAACGCCGCAAACACATAACCGGTATTGCCGGCGGGACCACCACCCGGCCGGACGGACGAAGCGCCATCCGCTCCAAATGCACATTCCATCGGCATGATCACGACCAGAATAAGTGCGGCCACCAGAAACCAGGGGGCCGACCGTCCAACAACCGAGGCGATCATGAGCGCCTCCTTTCTTCCAGAAGCTTTTCGACACGACCGTCGATGAATGATTGCCGCATGCGGTAACGGAGAATGACGGCGTAAAGAAGTGTGAATACGGCGAGAGAGAAGAAGAACGCGAGCTTCATCCGCGGCTCGAGGCCCGATCCTTCGCCGCCGGCAATCACGGGCTGGGGATGTTGCGTCCGCCACCACCGGATTGACATGTACACGAGAGGTACGTTCAGGAAGCCGATGATACCGACCACAGCGGAGAGTGTGCCCCGCTTTGTCCCGCTGGCAGGCAGGTACGATCGAATCAGAAGATAGGCGACATAAATAAACCAGAGAACGAGTGTGGAGGTGAGCCGCGCGTCCCATGTCCACCAGATGCCCCAGACCGGCCTCGCCCAGATGGGTCCTGTGACCAGTACGATCGTGCAGAAAACGGTTCCGATTGAGGCGGATGACGAGGCGGCGCGATCGAACCAGTCCCGCCTGCTCGCCAGGTAACCGATCGACATGAGAAATGTGATGAAGAACGCGAGAAAAGCGACCCATGCAGAGGGCACATGAAAATAGAAGATCTTCTGAATGAGCCCCATCGTTCGCTCGAGGGGAGCGAAGTAGAAGATGAGCCACAGGTTGACTGCCATGGCTGCCCCTGTGAGCAGCAGAAGCAGAGAGTCGATGATCGCTCGGTTACGGTCCATCCGTCACTCCTCGACTACGAATCCGAATGTTAAGAAACCCCCGACGACGAAGACGATATCGTAAACGATGAGAAGGCGAAAGGCCCCCACCGGGCTGTCCCCGCGAAAAAGAGCGCCCGTGCCTTCCACGGCCGCAAGCAGAATGGGAACGATCATCGGGAAGAGAATAATAGGGAGAAGCACCCCCCTCAGTTTCGTCTGCGCTGTAATTACCGAGAGGAGCGTGCCGACAGCACAGAATCCGATTGTCCCGAGCAGATTGAGCAGTAGAAGGGGACCGAGAAACGGAATGAGGTTCATGTTGTAGAAGACGACGAAGACCGGGATCGTGAGAAACTCAGCGACAGTCATGAAAATCACGTTGGCAATCAGCTTGGCGAAGTAGATCGTACTCCGGTCGAGCGGCGCAAGCAGTAGCGCCTCGAGCCCCCCCTCTTCCCGTTCGGTGCTGAGCGTATGTTCGAGGCCGATCGTGCCGGCGAATGCGAATGCAACCCAAAGCAGGCCGGGGCCGATGAGCGCCGTCTCTTCGCGGGTCGGCTCAAATGCGAACGCCAGAAGAAGTACGGTGAGTAAGGCGAAGAGCGTCATCGATATGAGCGCCTGCCTCGTCCGGAACTCGATCAGAATGTCCTTCCTGAGTATGGCGATCAGTCCGGAGAAATCGCTCATTCTGCCGCACCCTCAATAAAACTTTCCAGCCGACGAGGCCGCTCACCAGATGGTGTGCCTTCCAGATCGAGAGTTCCCGCGACCCGGCCGGCAGCGAGGAGGATCGCGAGATCCCCGACAGGTCCGGCGACATCGAGTCGGTGACTGGCGAGCAGCACCGTCTTTCCCGCGGCGCACGAGGCGCGGAGCTTCCCCGCCAGCACATGGGAAGATCGTGCGTCGAGCCCCGTAAAGGGCTCATCGAGCAGAAGAAGATCCGGATCGTGCAGAAATACCCGGGCGAGTGCGAGCCTTTGACGCATACCACGTGAGTAGTTTCGTACCGGATCATCCCGCCACTCGCTGAGATTCATCTCTTCGAGCAGATCATCGATTCGTCGGGAGCGGTTCGGTAACGAGTAGAGGCGAGAAAAAAAGTCGAGGTTTTCGTGAGCGGTGAGTTCGCTGTAGAGACCGAGCGAGTGGGAGAGAAATCCGATTCGCCTGCGAATCGTTTCGCCGTCTTTCTTTGTTTCCAGTCCCAGTACTCGAAGGGTCCCCTCGTTCGCTTCAAGAAGACCGGCCAATATGCGAAGAAGAGTCGTCTTGCCCGCGCCGTTCGATCCGAGTAGAAGGGCGATCGTCCCCTCCTGTACAGACAGATCGACCCGATCGAGTGCGTAGAAGTATCCGAATTTCCTGACAAGACCGGAGACTTCCACCGGAGTGGGACTGCTCAAGCCTTATCCTCCGGATCGGGGGCACGATAAAAGAAAAGGCCGAGGACGAGTAGAAGCGTGAGGCCGCCCATGTACAGCCAGCGCATTTCGGCGAGAAAGGCTTCGCCCGTTGTAATCCGGCCGGGTGGCCGGGCCCCGTTCTGATCGCCGGCCATCGGCGCCTCAAGCGGGGCAGCCGTTCCCGAAACCAGGAATGCCAGCTCATCTCCTTTTTTGAGGCGCGGAGTGTGGTAAACGAGATGGCCCTGGTGATCGTCTTCATTTGCCTGGACCGTAATGCCCTCTCCGGAGATCTCCAGGCCCCGTGGGACAACCAGAAAACCGTGAGGGATGTCGTATGGTACGACTGCGCTGTAGAAGTACTGGCCCCTGTAAGAGACATCAACAGACGCTGCGATCGTCGTGATCCCGGGCCGAAGAGGATAGTCGACGGCAATTCTCTTCGGCGTATCCGTCAGGATCGCTTCCCGGCGGAGCGGAACGAGACCTGTCGAAACGGCAAGGGTCACTCGCCCGGGATCGCTCACCGTAACCGGCAAAGCGACAGGGATGAGCCCGTCTTCCCCTCCGAGAAGCGTTTTCTTCATGCCGTTATGAAATCTGAGAATCTGGTCGACCCGAAGGTTTCCGGTCGCACTGGCGATTGATATATCAAACTCCACGCCGACCACCTCGATCTTATCCCAGCGGGATGTCGTATCGTAAACCAGGACTGTGATCGTCGAATCGACGCCCGACTGGAGAGTGATGTGCTGGGAATAGGAAACACCTAAATAGCCCGCCTGAAGAAGATAGGGGTTTTCCTCGCCGGCAGGAATGTCGGCGAAGAGCCATCCCTCCCGCGCATCGCCCCCCCCCCATTCTCCGCTTTCCGAACCGAATCCGAGAAGATCGATTGTCACCGCCTCACGGAAGGGGCCGCCCGAACCGTTCACGATCTCAACTCGGAGCGACTCAGCGAAACACGGAGATACCGCAAGAGCACCGAAAAGGAGCGGTCCGAACACCGATCGGCAGATCAATCCGTCTCCTCCGCTATCTTCAGATCAACTACAACCCCGGATAGATCAGCCTTCAATCGCTCCCTCGCCTCTAAATGATCCTCGTCGGTCAGGTTCCCGATACTATGCTCGAAATCAATATCACGAACCGCCCCTACAAGCATGCGCTTCTTTTCCTGAAGCGATTCGATTCGGGCTTCCGGCACATCCCAGATCTCCCGGTCGGGCCGGAGAAGGGGCAGAAGGAGATACAGGATAGCCCCGACAGGAACCAGAAGGAGTACGAACCAGCTCACTTACGCTCCGATCTGTTCCCGGCGTTTTTGATTGGGGAAGATGGTAATGATCGTGCCGCCGACGAGAATCATTCCGCCCACCCAGAGCCACCGGACAAGAGGATTGTGGTAAACTTGAATTACTGCGCCGTCGTTCGGACCGTGAGAGGCATAGACAACGTAAATATCCTCGCTAAAGGTCGTGTGAATCTCCACTTCCGAACTCGCTTGCTCGCTGGCGAAGTAGAAGCGTCGCTCCGGGTAGAGCTTTTTGATCTCCCGCCCGTCTTCAGTGAGAGTAATCTGCGCTCTTTCATATTCGTAGTTCGGCGTCCTGTCCGATTCAATATGATCGACTCGTACGTTATAGCCGGCAATGTCGATCGATTCTCCCTCGAGCAATTCAGTTCGCACATTGGAGTTGAACGCCGTCCCGGCAATGCCGGCGAAGAGGAGGGCCGTACCGATATGGACTATGTAGCCGCCGTAACGCCTGGTATTTTTCGCCGTCAAACGATACACCGCAAGAACAATTGACTCGCCCAGCTGGCTCATCCGAACGCGCGAGCCTCGATAGAACTCGAGCAACACACCCGCAACGACAAATGCAAACAGACTGAAACAGATGAGAGCGTAGAACTCGCGCATCCCCTGAGCGAGGAGGACGATCATCACGACGAGCGCGGCCGCTGTGGGCCACGTAAGGTTTCGCCTGAGTCCGGCCATAGAGGTCTTGCGCCATGCCAGGAGTGGCCCGACACCGGTCAGGAAGAGCAGGAACAGCCCGATCGGAATGTTGATCTTATTGAAGAAGGGAGGCCCGACGGAGATTTTCTCTCCACGAAACGCTTCCGAAATAACGGGAAAGATCGTTCCCCAGAATACAGCGAAACAGGCAGCGAGAAGAATCAGGTTATTGAAGAGAAAACTCGATTCACGGCTCACCACCGAATCGAGGCCGGATTCCGGCGCCAGAAATTCCCGGCGGGAATAGGCGAGCCAGATGGAGAGCGCCAGACCGATCGCAATGAATGTTATGAAGTAGAATCCGATCGGGCTCTGTGCAAAGGCATGCACGGAGCTGACCACCCCGCTTCGTGTGAGGAAAGTACCGAAGAGACACAGGAAATAGGTAGCGATCACCAGCGCCACATTCCAGACCTTCATCATCCCCTTCTTTTCCTGGATCATGACGGAGTGGAGGAATGCGGTTCCCGTGAGCCAGGGCATGAGCGATGCGTTTTCAACCGGGTCCCACGCCCAGTAGCCGCCCCATCCGAGTTCGACGTACGCCCAGCGGGCACCGAGAAGAACTCCGCAACTCAGGAAGCACCAGGCAAAGAGTGTCCACCGCCTGGTGGTTCGGATCCAGCGTGATCCGGGAGACCTTACGAGAAGCGCCGCCATCGCAAACGCGAACGGAACCACAAATCCGACCAGTCCCAGATAGAGCATGGGCGGATGAATGGCCATCGCCGGATGTTGGAGAAGAGGATTCAGTCCCCTTCCATCCTGCGGAGCAAACGGCACCGTTGTCCCCCCATGTTCAGACACGAGAGGAACGAACGGACTGGATACGATTCCATTCAAAATGGCGAAGAACAGAATCGCCGTCAGAATAATGCCCGTCACATACGGCATCAGATCACGATTCTTCTTCCGATGAACGAGAAGAACCGTGGCGCCGTAGACTCCCAGCAGCCAGTTCCAGAACAGGAGCGATCCCTCCTGGCCTGACCAGAGAGATGTCGCCTTGTAGAAAGGAGAGAGATCGATATTCGAATGGCCCGCTACATAGCTGCTGTTGAAGTCATCAGTATAGAACTGAAACACGAGGATGGCTATGGCGAGTGTCAATAACAGGAAGGATACCAGGAGACTTCGTTCACCGGCGCGAACGAGCCCCATCCGTCTTTTTGCCCCGCCCACGAACGAGGCGATGATTCCAAAGAGGGCGACGGGACAAAGCGTCATCAATGTGACGCTGCCGAGTTGCAACATCGCTCATTCTCCTATGTTTTTGGGATCAGGCGTCGCCACTCGCGGGGGAACTTACCGAATGAGTTTCGGTATCGTACTCCGCCTCGTACTTCGATGCGCACTTCGCCTGGATCTTCACAGCCAGGAAGACACCGTCACTCCCCATCGTCCCCTCCACGATAGCCTGCGAACCATCCCGGAAGGTATCGGGCACGGGGTCCGAACCACGATACTCGACGACAAGGGCCTGATCCTCCTGGATGAGACGAAAATCGACTCCCGCTCCATTCCAGACGATTGAACCTTCCTCTACGTCTCCCCCGACCTTGAACCGCATGGACATCTCGTGTGGCTCCAGAGATTGTACTTCTTCGACGGTCCTATAATAGGCCTTGCTTTCTTCATAGCCCACGAATCCCAGGTAGATCAGGGCACCAAGAATCAGCATGATTCCGGCTATTGCTTTGCGGTTTTTCGTGTACGCCATGACTACTCCTCGAGTACGGACAGGGAAATCGCGTACTTCGTAATATAACATCGACTGAATGAGGATTCCACATTCCGTGGGCTGTTATGGATCCATCCGAACTTTTATCGACGAAACCCGCGCCGGGTGGTCCGGCGGGGCATGGGAGGAGAGGGCTGCCAGGAAGAGAATACCGCGCTCAGCGTACCAGTGATTCGAGGCCGGCTATGACTTTACCGATCGCCTCTTCCACCGTCCCTTCCACCGTGAGACCGGCCGCCCGAGTGTGCCCGCCCCCGCCCAGGGATTGGGCGAAACGCTGCACATCGACGGATCCGTTGGACCGGAGAGAGACGCGCACCACCCCTTCATCCGCCTCCTTGAAGAACACGCAAACTTCCACGCCGCGAATGGCGCGAATCTGGTCGATAAATCCATCCATATCGCCCTGATTCGCCCCCGTTTCGGTAAGCATCTTTCTGGTTGCCGAAATCCACGCGAGTTTGCCGTTCACGCTCTTTCCGAGAGTGGTGAACACCGGGGCGAGGAGTTTGGCAGATGCCCACTTCCGGTTTTCAAACACCTTTTGGTATACCAGTTCGGGTCGAACACCCCTCTCAACGAGATCGGCACCGATTCTGAGGGCCCGCGCATCGGTATTGGCGAATCGGAAGGATCCGGTATCGGTGATGATGGCGGCGTAGAGAGCCTCAGCAATGGCAGGCGTCATGTCGCCGTCCAAGTCCCGGATCAACTCATAGATGAGTACTCCTGCGGCGGCGGCGGAAGGATCACGAATCAATACGGATGCGATATCCTCGTCCGGATCCTGATGATGGTCAATGCAGATCCGGCGCGCACTACTCTCTTTCAGCGGATCCGCGAATGAACCGAGTTGACTCCAGCAGCTGAGGTCTACGATGAAGACCACATCGGCAGCGCGGAGGAGGGCATCGGCTCTGCTCGGATCGAACAGTACGATCTCTCCTGCCGGATCGAGAAATCGACAGCTCTCGGGAATGGCGCTCGGGCTGACCATTCGGACTGATTGGGAGAGGCCTTGCAGGAACCGGGCAAGGGCGACCATTGACCCGATCGCATCCGCTTCGGGGTTGACGTGGCTCGTAATCAGGAAATTCCGCCCCTCTTCGATAGCTTCTCGAATCGGGGACCAGTCGATTGTCATCGGATTGACCGCCCTCCATGCCCATCGTTACCGGAGGGGACGGTATCACCCGCTCTCGAACGGTGTCAACGGCGTCGGCAGGAACCGGTCATCGACACCCTTTGAAATCGGAGTCCGACACCGTTTTCCCCACGCCACTCTCCCTGATCTGATACACTTCCTTCGATTAAATTCGATCCTCGCCAAGGGGTGCGTTTCGTTTCTGTTCGCCCCTCATTGCGGATCCTCCGCAGCTGGCGCCAATTGATAACACCGGTCCTAAAGCAGGAGAATCGGCTTGCTTGCGAATTTTCCCATTCCGAAAGTGACCTTCCAGTCAGGGGATGCACCCCTTGACCGAACACCCCTCCTCGTCTGGGGGCTGGCCAAGAGTCCTGATCCCGAGAGAATCGCGCTCCCCGGCAAGATCCCGGAAGCCGATCGGCTGATCGCCGGAGGTGATTTCCGCGCAGAGAATCTGGAGACTATTCTTGTCTATCCGGAAAAAGGGCCGGAGCGCCTGCTTCTGATAGGGCTCGGCGATCCGACCAACATGGACATCGATCATTTTCGGCGATTCGGAGCCAAAGCCGCGAGAGAAGCAAAGCGGTTACGGGTCGGACAATTCACGATCCAACTGCCTCCCGAAGCGGGAGCGGATGTATTGCGCGTCGTGGCGCAGGGGGCTGTGCTCGGCACTGCTGATCCGAAAACCACGCCCGACGCCCCTCCGATCAAGTCGATTTCGATCCACGGACGGGAAGGCTCGGATGAGATCGCCCGGCTCGGTACCGCGCTCGCGGAAGCAACGTTTTTCGCTCGATCCCTCGTGATCGAGCCCCCCAACAGACTCACTCCGGCGGCCCTGGCCGAACATGCGGAGGGGATCGCCTCTGAAAAAGGGGTGACGGTTCGGGTATTCGATGAAAAGGCGATCGAGAAAGAGGGTCTTCACGCTCTCGCCAACGTCGGCATGGGAAGCTCGAACAAACCCCGCTTCGTCGTCGCAGAGTATGATGGCACGGGGGGCGAAGGCCCGCTGGTCGCGCTCATCGGAAAGGGAATCACATTTGACTCCGGAGGTCTTTCACTCAAGTCCGCCGACCGCATGGTCAACATGAAATACGACATGGGGGGATCGGCCGCCGTACTCGGTGCGTTCCGGTCGGCCGCCCGGCTTAGCCTCCCCATTCGGATTGCCGCGATTATTCCGTCCGCAGAAAACATGCCGAGCGCTGATGCCTATCGCCCCGGCGATGTGGTCCCCTCTTACAAAGGGCTGACGATCGAAGTGGACAATACGGACGCCGAGGGCCGGCTCGTTCTCGCCGACGGCCTGGCGTGGGCGGAGAAGAACCTCAAACCCGATGAGATGATCGACGCCGCTACATTGACCGGCGCCTGCCGGATCGCGCTCGGCCGACATGCGGCGGGGCTCTTCTCAAATGACGACGCGTTTGCGGCACGAATCCGTCAGGCGGGACATCTTTCGGGAGAGTTGGTCTGGCAGCTCCCGCTCTGGAATCAGTACGACCGTGAGCTCGAGAGTGATGTGGCCGATATGAAAAACGTCGGAAGGGGCGGGGCAGGCGGAGGTGCCTCCGTAGCGGCGTCGTTCCTCTATCGATTCGTCGATCAGACTCCATGGGCTCATCTCGACATTGCGGGCATGGCCTGGAACAATTCCAAAAACGAACTGTTTAATCGGGGACCCACCGGATTCGGTGCGGGGCTCCTTCTAACCTATCTGGCAGAACGGTCGGGGAGAGGCACATCATGAAAGAGCATTATCGGGTCCTGATTGTCGGATCCGGACCTGCCGGACTTACAGCTGCCATCTACGCGGCTCGGGCAGAACTTCCGCCGGTCGTGTTCGAGGGGGCGCAGCCTGGAGGACAACTCACCATCACCTCCGAGGTGGAAAATTATCCCGGATATGTAGATGGCATCATGGGCCCCGACATGATGGAGATTTTTCGGAAGCAGGCGGAACGATTCGGAACGGATGTGTTTCAGAAAACAGTAACGGAGGTCGACTTCAGTTCCCGCCCGTTCCGGCTGACTCTTGACGGGAAAGATACGGTTACGGGCGATGCTGTAATTATCTCTACCGGTGCGACCGCTCGTTTTCTGGGACTCGAGTCGGAAACGCGCCTGATGGGCAAAGGCGTGTCCGCCTGCGCTGTTTGCGATGCCTTCTTTTTCCGCGACAAGAAAGTGGCGGTCATCGGCGGCGGCGACACGGCCATGGAAGAGGCGGTCTATCTGACAAAATTCGCTTCGAAGGTAAAGATCATCCATAGGCGAGACGAGCTTCGAGCGTCGAAAATCATGCAGGAACGCGCCATCGGGAATGAGAAGATTGAAGTCATCTGGGATTCGGTAGTCGAGGAATTCCTGGGTGACGACGCCGTTACCGGTTTACGGCTCAAGAACGTCAAGACCGGGGAAAATAGCGACGTCAATTTCGACGGGGTGTTTCTCGGCATCGGTCACACCCCGAATACATCAGTCTTCACCGACAAAGTCGATCTAGATGAAAACGGATACATCGTCATCAGCAACGGGTCGCATACGAGTGTCCCGGGGGTATTCGCGGCCGGTGACGTGGCGGATCATGTGTACAGACAAGCCGTGACCGCGGCGGGAATGGGATGTATGGCGGCGCTCGACGCGGAGCGCTATCTTGTCGAGCACAAGTAGGGTCGTTGGTTACTGCGCTGCCCCCGCGATCAGGGAGAGCACGAAGAGAGTAAATATAAGCCCGAACCAGATTTCTTTCTTCATCACACTCTACTGATCGGAACGACGGGCGTTCCTCTTGAGATTGGGGATCGATCCTCATGATTCGCCGAATCATCAGGGCCCTCCGGCTCGCTTTCGGAGATTTCTCTAAGAACCTCTCGGTCAGGCGCCGGGTGCTGGTCGTCATCGCCTCCATCCTCATGGGCCTGACCCTCGGATCGCTTGTGGGCGGGGACTTCTCCCCCTTCCGCATCACTATGCTTCTTCTCTTCTGTTTTGGCGCTGTTCTCTTCAACGGCGTCATCGCTCTCGAAATCACCGAAAAGAAAGCGTACGAAAGCGAGATGGCTCTCGCCGCGCGGATCCAGAGAGGGTTTCTACCCCGAACGCTTCCCGCAGGCGAGAACTTTCACTTTGCCGGCTACCACACTCCTGCCCGGGCTGTGGGTGGCGACTACTATGACGTGGTCGATCTCGGAGGCGGCCGCTTCGGTCTCCTGATCGCGGACGTATCAGGGAAAGGAGCTCCTGCCGCCCTTCTCATGGCAAGTGTTCACGCCCAGTTTCATATTCTCGCGAATGCCGCTCTTCCGCCGGGGAAGCTTCTCGCCCGTATGAACACCGCGCTCTCGAAAACAACCGAAGCAACCGAATTCGTGACTGTGTTCTACGGGATCTGGGATGGAGTTCGCCAGACGCTTCACTATTCGAACGGCGGGCATGAGCCACCCATTCTGGTCAGTGAGGATGGTGCCCTCAAAGAGCTGGACAAAGGGGGGACACCGCTCGGCGCGATCGCGGATATGGCTTACGAAGAGGGGACCGTTTCGATCGGACCGGGCGAGGGGATCCTGCTCTACACGGACGGCATTACGGAAACGACAAACCGTCACGGTGAGTTCTTCGACGCCCATCGTCTGATCGAGGTGCTCTCCGCCAACAAAGGGGAAGATGCTGCCTCGCTCGTCAGAACCGTGGTGACCTGGACCACCATGTTCCGAGGAGGGGAAGAGCAGACCGACGACGTGACGCTCCTCGCTCTTTCTGTGGACTGATGGGAGCCCCATGAATTCCTCGAAATTCATCAGGGTCGTTGCAGGCGTTGCAATCGAGGGGGGCCGGGTTCTCGTGGCACGCAGGCCGGCCGAAGCGAGTTTCGGAGGCCTCTGGGAATTCCCAGGCGGTAAGGTCGAACCTGGTGAGGGAGATGAAGAAGCGCTGATCCGTGAACTCGCTGAGGAACTTGGCGTTCGCGTGGTTGTCGGGAAGCAGCTCGGTGTTCATCGCCACCGCTACGGGGATCTCGCCGTGGAACTCCACTTCTACCGAATTCATCTGAACGGTGAAGAGCCTCACGGACTCGAAGGAGCCGAGCTTCGCTGGATCACTCCGGAAGAGAGCGTCGATCTCTCCTTTCTCGAAGGGGACGCCGACTTACTGCTTGAACTTCAGTCTCCAGAAACACTGGAAAGGTGGTCCACCTGAAATGATACCCCGCCCCATAAATCCGCGGGGAGTCTTCTTCGATTTCGATGGAACCCTTGCAGAGACTCTCAGCGATCTCGCTCATTCCGTAAATCACACACTGAGAACTCTCGACCGGCCGGAAAGGTCGTTCGAGGAAGTCAGACTGTTCGTCGGGAACGGCGTCCGGCATCTCATGCAGTGCTCACTCGGCGAAGAGGGGCGGCCGCTGCTTACGAAAGCGCTCGCCATTTTTGAACAATTCTATGACGTGCATCTGCTCGATCATACCGTCCTGCTTCCAGGAGTTCGCGGTTGTCTCGATCATTTCTCGGATCGCAGTCTGGCGATCATCTCGAACAAGCCGGCGCCGTTTTCCATTCGCATCGCCGAAGCGCTCGGTATTCGAGGCGACTTCCCGCTGGTTCTTGGCCCCGAAGCGCTGGATGAAAGAAAGCCTGCACCGTTCATGCTTGATAAAGCTATGGAACACTTCGAGCTCACTCCGGGGGAATGCGCTCTGGTCGGCGACACCCCGGTCGACATTGAAACCGGGCGGGCAGCAGGGGTATTCACAGTGGCTGTACTCGGGGGATTTCGAACGCGCGAAGAACTGGAAGCAGCCTCGCCCGATGTCATAATCAATGACTTGACCGAACTCTCCCCCCTCTTTTCCTGAGCTGAGCGCCCCCGGATCGTGAAGGCTCCACGCCCCATGATTTGTCTGAATCGCCCGGACCGTGCTATCCTGCGAGTTTCCTCTCCACCCTATTCGCAAGGACGACAGCATGACGAAAAAGACGGCTACATTGCTACTCGCCGCCAGCGATTCCGACGCCGATATGCTCTATCTCACGGGATTTCCCTGTGGCGATCCCTTTATCTATCTCAAAATCGGTCGGATAAGCACGATCGTGGTGACCGATTTCGAGGTCGGCCGGGCCGAGGAGGAATCGGACGCGGATGAAGTACTCCCGCTCTCCTCACTGACGAAGAAGACCGGCACGCAGGATCTGGTGGCGGCGGCCGGGCAGCTCCTCAGCGATCGGCAGATCACGAACGTCAAGGTTCCGCATCAGTTCCCCGCCGGGGGGGTGGAGGAACTGCGACAGCGAGGCTTCGAAGTCCGGGTTCTTCCCTTGCCATTCCTTCCCGAGCGGGAGCTTAAGAACAGCTACGAGGTCAAGCTGATCACCAAAACCCAGCGAAAAGCGGAACGGGCCATGGAAAGCGCGATTCGATGGATTGCGTCGGCATCGGTCCGCCGGGGGACGCTCTACTATTCGGGAAAGCCCCTGACGGCTCAGATGGTACGGCAGCGAATCCAGCTCCGGCTTATGGAGAGCGGTTGCCTCGCCTCGAACACGATCGTGGCCTGCGGTGACCAGGCGATCGATCCTCACAACGTCGGCATCGGAGCGCTGAAAGCCAATAAGCCGATCATCATCGACATATTCCCTCGATCCATGGAGACCCACTATTTTGCTGACATCTCCCGAACGGTCGTCAAGAACAAGGCCACGGATACGGTAAAAAAGATGTTCCGAGCCGTGAGGGAAGGTCAGCGGATCGCCATGAACATGATTCGACCCGGCGTGAAGGCAAACAAGATCCATAGCGCCATCTGCGAGCATTTCGAGGAGAAGGGCTTCAAAACCGGCATGGTGAACGGCAAGATGCAGGGCTTCATACACGGCACCGGGCACGGCGTCGGGCTTCAAGTTCACGAACCGCCCCGTATCTCCCAGGTGGATCTTGAGCTGCAGGCCGGAAATGTCATCACCATCGAGCCTGGCCTCTATTACAAAGGACATGGGGGGATCCGTCTCGAGGATCTCGTGCTGGTGACGCCCCAGGGGGCGAAGAATCTGACCCGTTTCGCCAAAGTACTCGAAGTTTAGGAAACCGTCCCGAAAACCCTTCCAGGCGTTCCGTTAGATAAGGCGCCCCTCATGGGGCGTCTTTCCCTGAAAAACCCTCACGATTCCGTGTCGAATCGCCGAGCATGAGTGGATCGGGGTAGTGTTCGAGACCCTCGGCAGACCGGACTGCCAGCCGCGTATCTTTCTATCCTACAAAGACTTCAGCTCGTTCGTACCCGGCATTCAGCCCTAAGCCCCTTAATCTGTCCTCCATCGTGGACACCATGCTCATCCTCCCCTCCGCCCCTACCGGGCAAAAACTGATTGCGATCGAACCCCCTATCCGGTATGTTCTTACGCAGCCAGGCCGGGTCCTCGCTGGCCAATCTGTGAAATTCCTCCCCAATTCACGTCAAACTGCTTGAATTTAAGCCCCCGCTCTGCTATTCTCGCGTCATCTCCCTAGAGAAGGGCCGATTCTAAACACCCTGAGTTCTTTGTGACACTGAGCTACGGGCCCCGGTTTTCCCTAGGCGCTATTGTCGCTGAATTTGGCTGCAGCCAAACTAAAAGAAGGAGGGGTAATCTTGAAATTGCTAACGGTATGCACAGTAATGCTGGCCGCACTGGCCGTGGCAATGCCCGCATTTGCCACGTGCACGACACCGGAATTCCTGCTGGATCTCAACGGCTTCGACTACACGTTCCCGGTTCCGGGCGGTGATTTCGCCGCCCCGAACAACTATTATGAAGCCGTCGGGGAGATCGTCGCCGTTAACCCGCTCTATATCACCACCACGGGCGGAAACGAGTACACGTTCTACGTTCTGTCGGACTTCCTGGCAACGGCGGATACGGTCTTCAACTTCGGGATTTTCAGCTACCAGCCGAACAGCTTTGTCGGTATCTATGAAGATGCCGGAACGGCGTTCGACTATGGCACAAGCCCGCAGAACGCGACCACTCCCGGCTCGTTCGTCGATGGTACGCTCATTCTCGGCGGTATTATGCCGGACATGGTCGTCACGGTCGATCTGAACACGCTGAACGGTTCGATTCAGGGTAGCGTCGTCTGGAGTTCCGGTTCGCAGCTCGGCAATCTGCCGGCAAACACCTCGACCCAGTTCTCCGTGATCGGTACCGATGCGTTCGGTGTTCCGGCCGGATACGTCTGGGACATCGACGGTGAGGCGAATCTTTGCCCGCTTACTACCGGGACAGAGGAAACCACCTGGGGCGATATCAAGAAACTCTTTAACGAGTAACCGAATCCTTAGGTTCAGGAGAAGCTGACATGAATCGAATTGTAAAGAGCCTCTCCCTCTTGGTGATCCCCTTCCTCTTTGCCGGTACATCGTACGCGGGGGTCGATTTTATCATTGATTGGGGGACGAACGGAAAGGCGAGCGAGCCCAACTACAACGCCGGGACCCATCACTCGACGGCAGGAAACGTTTTGACGGTCCGGGGCATTATTATCGGATTCGCCAATAACGGTCCTTTCGCCGCACTGAACGGGAACGGCAATGAGTACACGGTCGTACTCGGGAACATGACATCGCTTGGCTCCATTCACGCCTTTCCTCTGAACCTCACCAGCTACAGTGGTGGTGAGTTCTGGGTATATGAAGATGACGGCTCAGGCGCCGCGGCTGACTTCGCCAACGCGGGGAGCTTCAGCGACGGCACGCTGATCCTGCACGGCCCACTGTCTGATGTGGCGACAAACATCGTCGACCTCGGTGCGGGTTGCCCGGGCGGCACGTTCTTCGCGAATTGGCTCGCGACTGACGGCTCGCTCTTCGGTCTCGTTCCCGGTTGCGCTGGTGATATTGACGCCACGTGGAGCGATAATGGGTGCACCGCCGTCATTCCGGCCGGATACGACTTCCACTGCAACGGTCACTACGGGCTCGGTGAATGCCCGCCCACCGCAACGGAAGAATCGAGCTGGGGAGGCGTCAAGAACCTGTTCCGCTAGATTGGCTGCATTGTAATAGACGAAACCCCGGGTGGCGCGACACCACTCGGGGTTTCTTACTTCCACTTGCTAATGCGCTCTCCCCTGCATACCATCTAAGTGGTCGTTCACCGTTCGGATCGATGCCACTCCCATGGGGGTTTTCCGATGACGCTGTCTTTCCGCCGCCTTAGTGGCGGTTTCCTGTTCAGCCTTCTCGCCGCCACTGTTTTCGTTTGCTTACTGCTATCCGGGTGCGGGGATAGTGGAGATGATCCTGTCTCCCCCGCCGGAGATGACGACGACAACATGGTCGATACGACCACCGTCTCTTTCAGCGACGATATCGAGCCGATTTTGAATGCCAACAGCTGCCGGAATCCGGGATGTCACGGAGGGGGATCAGCGTCGGGTGGCTTATCGCTCACCAGCTATACCTCCATTATCGCCGGCGGCGTCCATGGCAATACCGTCGTGCCCGGTGATAGTGAATCAAGCAATCTTGTTCTGAAGCTGAAATCCCCCCCATTCGGAAGTCGCATGCCCCTCGGAAGGGCCCCCCTCAGCAACGAGACGGTACAGACGATTGCGGACTGGATCGACGAAGGGGCGGAGGACAATTAGGAAGGTGTCAAACACTACGATTAAAGCGATGACCGTCGGTCCTTTCCAGGAAAACACCTTCTTCCTGAAGCGAGGTGATTCGGACGAAGTAATCGTCATCGATCCTGGTGACGAGGCGGCGCGCCTGATCGACCGGATCGATGGTGACCACTGGAAGCCGGTAGCAATCGTAAACACACACGCTCACCTCGATCACATCGGCGCGGTTCAGGCGATCAAGGAACGCTACGACATTCCCTTCTACCTCCATCCCGACGACGAACCGCTCCTTGAGGCGGGCCCCGAGCAGGCTCGCATGTTCGGCCTGCCCCCCTCTCCGGTCCCCGCAGTGGACCACTCGCTCCGAGACGGCGTTTCTCTCGATCTGGCCGGTTTCACGATCAAGGTCATGCTGGCCCCCGGCCATTCGCCGGGCAGCGTCGTACTCCACGTAGAGGATCACCTGATCGCCGGTGATGTCCTGTTTCAGGGGTCGATCGGTCGTACCGATCTTCCCGGCGGGGACTACGAGGTGATGATGAACACGCTCCGATCCGTGATACTCCCCCTGCCGGACGAGACTCACGTCCATCCCGGGCACGGTTCAGGAACGACAATCGGCGTGGAGCGCCGGAGCAACCCGTTTTTGATTCCATTGTCAGGCTCCTGAGAGGAGCTGAATTGCTGATTGAATCTCACCCATCGGGGGAATCGAAGCCCCGTCATCCAGAGGAGTAAGAAAGCGTGCTCAAAAAGAGTATGGAAAAAGCCCTCAACAGACAGCTGAATCGCGAATTCGAATCTTCCTATCTCTATCTTTCCATGTCCGCCTGGCTGGAATCGAAGAGCCTGGTGGGAATGGCCGCCTGGATGCGGATTCAGACTCTGGAAGAGATGGACCACGTCATGCGGTTCTATAATCACATCCATCAGCGTGGCGGATCGGTTAAGTTCGAGGCCGTCCCCGCTCCCCAGGCCACGTGGAAGTCCCCTCTTGCCGTTTTCGAAGGTGCCCTCGAGCACGAGCGAAAAATCAGTCGAAGCATTCATCAGCTGGTGGACCTCGGCGTCAAAGACGGAGATCATCCCACGCAGTCGTTTCTGCAATGGTTTGTTGCCGAACAGGTAGAGGAGGAGGCGACCGCAGACGAGATCGTGAGCCAACTCAAACTTGTCGGCAATTCCGGAAGCGGGCTTCTCCTACTGGACCAGACTCTCGGCGCACGGAAAGTAGAGCCCGAAGGGGAATAGCCCGTAAATCTCACCGGCTTTCGTCGCGAGGCCGCAGCAGAAAGCCGGTGAGAACTGCGGGCCGGCTTCAGAACATCCTAAACCTGCCGAATATAGGGTAAAACCGGAATTGCCCGCCATCTGGGGTTGATTCCCTGTATTGACGCGCCCCGCCCCGGGCGCATCATCTGGAGGCAGGAATGGCTGAATACAAGGACGATACCGCCAACGCGGCTACTCTTCATGAGACTCTCGCGCGAGCGGTGAAGGAAATCCCGATCGATACCTCAGTTCTCGATCAGTACCGCGATCTTCAGGATGAAGGGGATGCGGATATCGTGACTGAGCTTATCGATACCTTTTTCAACGATTTACCGGAGCGGGTGTCAGGCATCCGTGATGCTGTGAAGGCCGGCAATGCCACAGAACTGGAAAGGGAAGCCCATAACCTGAAAGGGAGCAGCGCCAATCTAGGCGCGGGGCCGCTCTCCGTCATCTGTTATGAACTCGAGAAGCGGGGGCGCGATTCCCAGATGGCTGACGTCGCGGACGTGGTCGAGTATCTCGAGAGTGAGGTCAGCCGGGTCCGAATCTATCTGGAGTCTCAGCGACAGGATTGATCGCTCGCCTGAAACTGATCACCATTCCGTGATCTTCCCACGTCCTGCCGGGAGTATCGCGAAATGTCCGGACCCGCACCATGCGGGTCCTTCTCGTTTCCGGGGCTTTCCCTATCTTCCCGCGGCAATTATAATGGGCCGTTCCGGGAGGTACTGCAAATGATGGACAACGACTTCAAGCGCCAGACAGAGAGAGTCGATCAATTCGTTCGAGCGGTTCGTCAGAGGGTTCGCTATACGCTCGGAAAGAAATGGAACAGATTGAACGGGGGCGATCTTTTTCACGCAGTCGCCCTGGTCGTCCGGGATACCCTGATCGACCGTATGTTCGAGACCGAGGAACGATACCGCGCTCAAAATGCCAAACGACTCTACTACCTTTCCATGGAGTTCCTCATGGGACGGTCGCTGGGGAACAACTTATACAATCTTGGCATCCAGGATCTTTGCGAAAGTGCCCTTCATGAACTCGGCGTCGAGCTCGAGGATGTCCGAGAGGGTGAGTGCGACGCCGCGCTCGGAAACGGCGGCCTTGGCCGTCTTGCCGCCTGCTTTCTCGACTCCCTTGCCACACTGGATTACCCCGGATTCGGGTACGGCATCAACTATGAATACGGCCTCTTCAAGCAATTGATTCAGGACGGCTATCAGAAAGAGAAACCTGATCACTGGCTCGCCGAGGGCTCACCATGGCAGATCGAACGTCGCGATCAGACCTGCATCATCCCGGTATTCGGAAGGGTCGAGGAGAACGGCGACGAATCCCCCCGGAACTCGCGCTGGCTCGACTGGAACGTGCTGATCGGCTGTCCGAGCGACATGCCTGTCGTCGGTTACGGCGGGAAGACCGTGAACTATCTCCGACTCTATCGGTCTGAGGCGTCTGAAGAGTTCGATATCGAGATCTTCAACTCAGGAGATTATCTCAAGGCAGTTGAACAGAAAGTGACGTCAGAAAGGATCTCCAAAGTACTCTACCCCTCGGATGCGATCGAGGAAGGCCGGGAGCTTCGCCTGCTTCAGGAGTATTTCTTCGTGGCCTGCGCCATTCAAGATATTTTCCGGCGCTTTTTCGAGAACCACTCGAACCTGAACGACTTTCCCTCTTTCGTCGCGATTCAACTGAACGACACTCATCCGGCGCTCGCCGTTCCCGAGATGATGCGAATGCTGGTCGACGAACATGGCGTCAATTGGGATCGGGCGTGGCAGATTACAGTTCGAACGCTCGCCTTTACCAATCACACACTCCTTCCTGAAGCGCTCGAAAAGTGGCCCACTTCACTGCTCGAGAGAATTCTCCCCCGCCATCTTCAAATTATTTACGATATCAACGATCGTTTCCTGGAAGAGGTGCGCGGCCGATGGCCCGACGATAACGATCGAATCAACCGGGTCTCACTGGTGGAGAACGGGGGCGATCCCCAGATCAGGATGGCGAACCTCGCCATTGTGGGCACGCATTCCATCAACGGAGTCGCCGAGCTTCACTCCAAACTGATCCAGACCGTTCTCGTGCCCGATTTTTATGAGATGTGGCCCGAACGATTCTGTAACAAAACGAACGGCATCACCCAGAGACGCTGGCTCATAAAATCCAATCCTGATCTCGCCCGCCTGATTACCCGCGCGATCGGTGACAAATGGATCACCGATCTGGACAGGCTGCGCGGACTGGAAGATCATCTTGAGGATCCCGGATTTCTCGAAGACTTTCGCAATATCAAGAGAGCCAACAAGGACAAGCTGGGCAAACTGATCGAGGAGACGACCATGGCAGTGGTCGATCCCGACTCCATCTTTGATGTGCAAGCCAAACGGTTCCATGAGTACAAGCGGCAACTGCTGAACATTCTTCATGTGGTTCATCTCTATCTTCGGATCGTGGAAGATGGGTACACACCGCCTGCACCGCGAACATTTATTCAGGCGGGCAAAGCGGCCCCCGGTTACTGGGAAGCGAAACAGATCATCAAACTGGTGAACAGTGTTGCCGCCGTAGTCAATCAGGATCCCAAAGCCCAGGAATGGCTGCGGGTGGTGTTCATCCCTGACTATCGTGTATCCCTGGCGGAACGGATTATCCCGGCCGCCGATATAAGCGAGCAGATTTCCACGGCGGGTATGGAGGCGTCAGGGACGGGCAACATGAAGTTCGCTCTGAACGGAGCACTCACGATCGGCACTTTCGATGGGGCGAACATCGAGATCCAGGAAGAAGTGGGCGAAGAGAACATCTTCATCTTCGGTTTGCGGACCGACGAGATCGCCTCACTACGATCGGACGGCACATACGATCCGGAGGCGCTCTGCAAGAGTCACCCTTCCCTGGCCCGGGTAATGGAGGCGATTCGATCCGATCGCTTCTGTGCGAATGAACCGGGTCTGTTTCAGTGGATATACGACAAACTGATGAGCCCGGATGACCGTTACCTTCATCTGGCCGACTTTCCCTCCTATATCGAGATTCACGAAAGAGCGGTGGCCGAATACACCGATTCCACCCTCTGGACAAAAAAGGCGATTCTGAATACCGCGCGGGTCGGGAAATTCTCGAGTGATCGCACGATCCAGCAGTACGCCAGGGAAATCTGGAAGCTTCGCCAGATCAAGCCGCTCTAGGATTCCCTCTGGTATACTCCCGCGATCATGAATCAGCTACCACTCGGAGAAATGGCGGCCCTCGCCGCAGCGATGGTGTGGGCGTTTACGTCCCTCATCTTTACGAGGGCAGGCCATCTCGTCTCACCGATCGCATCGAACACCTTCAAGTGCACGGTTGCCGCGGTGGTGTTCACACTGCTCTCCATCGTTCGATTCGGCACGGCCTTACCACCCGGAATCGCTGCTGCCGATATCGGAACGCTAGCCGTGAGCGGTATGGTCGGACTCGCGCTCGGTGATTCCCTTCTGTTCACTTCGTTCGTTTTGGTCGGGACAAGAAAGGGCCTTCTCCTTCTCTCACTGGCGCCCGTCATGGGATCGATCGGTGGGTTCTTCCTTTTCGGTGAGCGGCTGAACGGGGTCGCCATTTCGGGAATCCTGGTCGCGCTGGCCGGCGTGGTCTGGGTCATTTCGGAAAGCGCCGGGAACGGCAGGGACTCATCCGGGCGCCCCTCGTGGTCAGAGAGAAGACCGGCATTGCTCGGCACGCTGGCAGGCATCGGCGCTGCGGCGTCACAAGCCGGCGGAGCCTTGCTCGTCAAGGGACCGCTCGTTCGCGTCGACTGGGTGGCCGCCACCCACATCCGGCTTCTCGCTGCCACTTTCGTCTTGCTGGTAGCAGCGGGAGGATTCAGGCGACTCCTCCCCTGGGCGAAAGCGTTTCTTGCTCACAGGCTCGTGGGCATTCTCGTTCTGGGGAGCATGGGGAGCCAGGTGATTGCGGTTCTCCTCATGACGGTATCGCTCGGTCTCGCACCCGCCGGGATTTCATTGACCCTTCTCGCTACGGTGCCGATCTGGCTTCTACCGTTCGGCAAGCGGATCGGGCATGGTGCACCTACCCGACGGGAGGTCATCGGAATATTGATCGCGCTCTCCGGCGTGGCCATCCTGCTTCTCCGTCCGGCCTAGGTCGGGAGCGCGGAGCCTGGATCAGTTGCGGCCGCCCAACGAACGAGCGCCCGCCGTTTTCAGATCCTCCAGGATCATATAAGAGGCCGGAATGAGAAAGAGCGTGATGACCGTCGCGAACATCACACCAAACCCGAGTGACGTCGCCATCGGGATAAGAAACTTCGCCTGCATGCTTCGCTCGAGAAGAAGGGGTGACAGACCGACAAAGGTTGTGAGTGATGTGAGTAGAATCGGGCGGAAGCGAACCACCCCGGAATCGTGCACGGCCTTCTGAATGGAGACCCCTTCATCCCTTCTTGTGTTCACGAAGTGAACGAGAACGATACTGTCGTTCACAACCACGCCGGTAAGCGCCACGATCCCGAACAGGGAGAGAATGGAGAGATCCAGCCCCATGAAAATATGCCCCCAGATGGCCCCCACTATCCCGAATGGGATAACCGACATGACCATGAGAGGCTGCAGGTAGGACCGAAACGGAATCGCCATGAGCCCGTAGATCAGGAGAAGGGCCATCATGAACCCTCGACGGAGACCGCCCATCGTATCCCGCTGCTCCCTCTGCTCTCCTTCAAGCGTAAAATTGATGCCCTGGTAATCGGCAAGGATCCCCGGAAGCACATCGGACCCGACGCTCCCCAGAATTTCACCTGCATTCCCGATCGAAGCATCGACATCGGCCGTCACGTTCAGAGCCCGCCGCTGGTCGACACGGCGGATCGACGAAAACCCGCGGCCCATTTCCACTTCCGCGACAACAGGGAACGGGACTTCCCCTCCCGACGGCGTTCGAATGCGCATGTTCTCGAGATCACCGAGCGACCGGCGCTCCTCCTCGGGGAAGCGCACCATGATTCGTACATCATCTCTCCCCCGCTGGATTCTCTGCGCCTCTTCCCCATAGAAGGCCTGGCGAACCTGGCGTGCGAGATCAGCACGTGATACGCCGTATGCCTCCGCCGCCGGCTTGACACCGAGCTTGATTTCCCGCTTACCCGCTCGAAATGAATCGGTAATGTCGAACACACCGGCGTACTCGGCGAGGGCGAGCTTGAGCCGCTCCGCAGCCTCCTGAAGATCTTCGATATCGGGTCCGGTGAGCTGAATGTTGATCGGTTCCCCTGATGAGAAAAGACTTGCCGAGAATGAGAGTTCGATCGCGTCAGGAATCGACCCCACTTTCTCCCGCCATCGCTGCATGATCTCCGCACTCGTCACGTTCCGCTCTTCCGATGGGAGTAGTTCGAGAATCAATTCACCGATATGGGACTGGGCGGGCCCGGACCCGATGCTCGAATTGGGCCGGTTCCCCTCACGGAACGGTTGCGATCCTATGGAAGTAAAGATGTATTGAATCGGGTTGATTTCCCCTTCGTCCATTTCTGCCTGAAGTTCATCCTGTACGGCGATGGCTCCGTCTTCCAGATACTTGATCGCCGCCGCTGTAGCGTCGACAGCCGTCCCGGGGGGCAGCGTCAGATCAGCAGAAACGAAGTCCGATTCAACCGATGGGAAGAACTGGAACTTGATCCTTCCTCCGGCGACCAGGCCGATCGTGATGAGCAGCGTCGCCACCGCCCAGGCGATCGTGGCGTACCGCCAGCGAAGCGCGAACTCCAGCGCCGGCCTGTAGACCTTTTCGATAAACGTGGCAAGCCCATCAGTGAACCGGGACTGAAATCGGCGCCAGATCCCCTGCAGACCGTGGAACTCCTCTTTCCTCGTACCTCCGTGGCCCAGGTGAGCCGGCAGAATGCAGAGCGATTCAAATAGTGAGAAGACAAGCGTGGCAATGACGATCGTCGGCACCACACTCATCATCTTCCCCATCGTTCCTTCCACCGCCAGAAGTGGAGAAAATGCGGCGATCGTCGTGAGCACGCCGAATACGACCGGGACAGCGACCCGCGACGCTCCCCGCCGGGCTCCCGTTACTCCTTTTTCCCCCCTCTCCTGATGAGAGTGGATGTTCTCCCCCACGATGATCGCATCGTCTACCACGATTCCGAGTACTACTATAAAAGCGAAAAGCGAAATCATATTAATCGATATATCAAGCATAGGCATCAGCCACATCGCACCGAGAAAGGAGATCGGAATACCGAGTGAGACCCAGAAGGCGAGTCGGAACCGAAGAAACAGGGCAAGCACCAGAAATACGAGAATGTAACCTGCTTTGGCGTTTCGGAGCATGAGATCTAGGCGACCCCGAAGCACGCGGGATGAGTCGTTCCACGCCGTCAGCGTGATTCCCTCGGGCACACGAAGCTGCGCTTCCCTGACGTACTTGTTTACTTTGGCCGCTACATCGAGCGCCGCCTGGTCCCCCACACGGAATACCCGAACGCCGACGGCGGGGGCGCCGCCGAATCGAGCGGATTGATCGGTTTCGGCGAAGCCGTCTACTACCCGGGCAATATCATTCAACATGAGGCGCGTGCCGTCCGGCCTTGTAAGAAGAACGATCTCCTCGAATTCCAGACCGTCATACGCCTGTCCTTTTGTTCGCAGCAGAATGTCACCGGACGCCGACCGAATCGACCCGCCGGGGAGATCGAACGAAGATCGTCGGATGGCCTGGGCCACCTGGTCGAATGTGAGGCCGTGCTTTCGGAGTTCGGCTTCAGACACTTCAATCGAAACTTCGTAAGGACGGGCGACTATGAGTTCCACCTGGGTGATTCCCGGGACCGCGGCGATCTCGTCGCGTACCCTCTGGCCCACCACTTTGAGGCTCTTCTCCCCCACATCCCCCCAGACAGCGATGTCGATTACCTGGCGCCGGTTGGTCACCTCGATGATCACCGGCTTTTCCGTCTCTACAGGGAATGTCGTGATCCCGTCGATCCTCGCTTTGAGATCATCGAGAAGCTCACGGGGATCTGTGCCCCGCTCCACCTCGACCGTTACGGTCCCCACGCCTTCATTCGCGACCGAGGAGATCCTCTTGATGCCCTCGAGGTCCTGAATCTCCTCCTCGATCCGGATACACACCCCTTCTTCGACCTCTTCGGGGGCGGCGCCCAGATAGACGACTGAAATGTTGATCATGTCGAGGGAGAATTCGGGAAAGACCTCCTGCTTGATCGTAGGGATCGTGAGGAGTCCCGCTCCAAGAATGAAGAACATCGAGAGATTGGCGGCTACCGTGTTTTCAGAGAACCAGGCGATGATACCTTTCACGGCGTGTCTCCGGCATCGATCGCCCCGGTCCGAACAAGCATGCCTTCCGTAGCGGCAGCGAGTGAAGAGAGGCAGAGCCGATCGCCCCGCTTCAAACCCACGCCGACGATCGCGTCCTCTCCATCCCGCCGGATAATCTCCACTTCCTGAAACCGGAGGCGATTGTCGGAATCGATCAGCAGCACACGGTCACCGTCATGGATGGCCGACCGTGGAATACGAGCGCCACTTTCGATGACCCGTCCCCGAATCGTCGCCTCAACGAACAGGCCGACCGCGAGTGGGGGGATTCCCAAACCTGCACCGCCGTTCCGCCCGTATGGATCGGCGACCCGCGCCACAACATGAACCATCCGGCTCACAGGGTCGATTTCACCCTCCACGCGGACGATCCGCCCGCTCCACTTCCGTCTCGCCCCACCGAAATCCGCCAACAGGGTGACCGGCGGCCCCTCCGGGCCTGCAGGCTCTTCCCTGAAATCGAACGCAAGGTCGATCGACGCGAGATCCGCGTCGTGAATCGGGAGTCTTACCTCGACATCATCGATCGCGTAGATCGAGGCAATCGCCGTCCCTCGAACGACGTACTGCCCCACGTCGACTCCCTTACGGCGCACCCGCCCCGCATAGGGCGCCCGGATTCTGGTTTTCGCCAGATCCCTTTCGGCTTTTGCGAGAGCAGCTTCGGCCGCGATCAGACGGGCGTGGGCGTCCTCGACCTGAAGAGCGCGGCTCGCAAGCGGGGTCGCTTCACCTCCGTCACCAAGATCGTCCCACTCCTCGCGGGCCACTTCCGCCTGGGCGCTTTCCACTTCATAGGCCAGACGTGCCTGGGCCTGGACGCTCTTCGCCTGGGATACCCCGAACTGATAATCACGCGGATCGATCGTGATAAGCACGTCTCCCTTTTCAAACGTACCTCCCGACGCAAATGAGGGGGATACCTCCCTTACCAGCCCGGCCACTTCGGAAACGAGCGAGGATTCCGTCCGGGGTACCACTGTCCCCTGGGTCTTGACATCAAGGGTCACCCTCCCCGGCACGATCTCCTGGAACCGGACGAGCGGCGCAAACGGCGCCGGTTTCGTCGTCGGCACCGGCGCTCTTGTCTTCACGATCCCAATTGCCACCAGAGCGCCGATCAGAAGAATGGCAAGGGGAGCGAGGGCCATCGCCGTCCTACGGTTCATTGACTTCCTCCAGATACGAGAACCAATCCTTGTCAATGTCGAATCCCCCTCCGAGGGCGACATAAAGATCCACACGTGAATCGAGGCGCGCTCTTCTCACCGCCAGCAGCACTGCCTCCGTACCGAAGGCGCTGCGCTGGGCTTCGAGCAGAGTGATAATATTGATAAGACCGCTGTCATACTGTCGCTCGGCCAGACGCCTGGCCGCCTCAGACTGCTCCCAGGCCGTCCGGAGAGCTCTTTCACGTCCTTGAAGCGTCTTATGCGCCACCAGCGTTCCTTCCACCTCACCAAACGCTGTCAGCAGCGCATTTGCGTATATCCCGAGCGCCTGGCGCTCAAGAGCGGCAGTCCGGTCGACGTTCGCTTTCAGCCGACCTCCCTGGAAAATCGGCTGCAGAATCGACCCGGCAATCGACCAGACGCTGAAATCTCCCTCCAGCAGATCCTCGATCTGATCGCTCAGCCGCCCGCCTGATGCCGTCAGCTTGATGCCGGGCAAGAGGGACCGCTTCGCTTCGGAGACACGGCGGCCGGCGCCGGCCAGCCTCCTCTCTGTGGCGACCAGATCAGGCCGGCGAAGAACGAGATCAGCCGGTAGTCCTGCGGGAAGTTCTTCGTTCAGGGCAGGAAGATCGAGCCCCCCCGTCTGATCACCCGCGGGGTAACGGCCGAGCAGAATCTCCAGATTGCGTGCGAAAAAGTCCGCCTGCTGACGACTCGCCTCGAGCGCGGACTCGCTCCGGGCGAGGGCGGCGAGGGCAAGCCGGTAGTCGAGCGATGGCCGCACACCCTGCTGATATCTCCTCGCCAGGCGCTCGGCTGCTTTCCGATAGCTCTGTTCGGTCCGCTCCGCCAGATCCGCCTGGAGTCGCGCCTCGGTAAGCGCGAACCACGCTTTGGCCGTGAGAGCCGCGTAGGAGAGCCTGCCGGCGGCCAGATCGGCCAGGGCCGCCTGTGCATCAGCGACAGATGCCGACCGCCCGGCCTGGTTACGCCCCCAGAGATCGACTTCCCAACTCGAAGAGAGAGAGAGATCGAATCGATTCGTATGGAACTCGATTACTTCAGGGGCCCCATCCGGGCCTGAAAAGAGAGAGGTCACACCTGATCCGGACAGATTACCGCGCGCTCTCGAAGCAGACATACCGAGATTGATCTGGGGCCAGAGCGAGCTCCCGGCAATTGTCACCCCCGCCCGAGCGGCGTCGACTCCCGCCGCCATCGCCTGGAGTGTCGGACTTCCCGAGAGAGCTTCTGTCACTACTGAATCGAGGCTTGCGGATCCGAACGTCTTCCACCAAGCTTCGTCGATCGGCGCGATGGGAGTGGAGATCTCTCCTGAGTCGACCGCGGCCCATCCGGCGGGGACCGTAATGTCCCACTCCGGCACAACGCGTGAAGGCGCTCCCCCGCACCCCCAGAACAGCAACGAGGCAATGGCCAGAATGGGGACGGGAAGAGACTGAAATCGTCCGTTTCGAAGTCTCATTTTGATGCTCCTCCCGCAGCCCTCATGCCGGCCGCCATGAAACGGACGATTCGACGGAGAATGATTTCCCCATCCGGCTCGTCACAAGGAATCTCCAGGAAGACATGAAGGCTCTGTGGAACGTGCATGGTAAAAGCCATCGCTCCGATCATGAATTGAATTCGCCAGACTAGTTCCTGCTGGTCGAGACCTGGAAGGGCGCGGGAGAGAGCATCACCAAATCGAGAAAAAACACCGCCGAAGAGGGAACCCACGATCTCCCTGACCTCCTTGGCCGGCTCGCTGAACGTGGCTCCGATCAACTGTGCTACTGGCCTAAACTGGTCATCCTTACCGTATTTCAGCCGAATAGCGGGCCCGAGAAACGCCTCAAGAATCGGTTCAAGCGGGAGCGGCCCTTCTCCTGCGCGGCGCTCAACATCGCCAAGGAGCCGCAGCCGCTCGGCATTGACGGGACCGATCCTCCGCTCGAGAACTTCCTTTATGAGCGCCGCCTTCGAGCCGAAGTAGTAGTGAATCGATGCCGAGTTGGCGGATGCCTCTCTGGTCACACTTCTTAGGGAAGTCGAGGACATACCCTGGGAGGCGAACAGCCGTTCGGCTGCGTCCAGAATGCGGGTCTTGGTTCCTTTGTTATCAACCATATGATTTAACCACCTGGGTGAATCATATGGTTTAATCAGATGGTTGTCAAGGGGAGTCTGTCAGTTCCTGCCGGAGCCGTTCGATACGACTTCTCAGCTCGGGCCACTCGGGCCTGAGGGCGATGGCCTTTTCGAATGCAAGAAGAGCCTCGCTCTTCCGCCCCGCCCCCTCCAGGGCCGACCCCAGATTGAACCGGGCCTCCATGAAACCGGGATCGAGCTGGCAGGCGTCCGTTAGATGCCGGATCGCCGCCTCCGTATCACCGAGTTGCGCACAGACGAGACCCAGATTGTTAGCCACCCGCCGATTCTCCCGGTTCAGCCTTCTCGCCTCCTCCAGGAAACGCCTGGCCAGAACGAGATGCCCCCTGTTGACCGCCCGGCCGGAATCATCGAGAAGGATTGAAGCGGCGATGTTCTTCAGATTGAGCCCTTGAACATGAGCCGCGATTTCCAGCGGCGCGTGTCCCGGCCTGTCCGACAGAATCCCGGACAGAGGCTCGACTTGCCTGGCGAGTAACTCGGCGATCCGCTGCTCGTCGCTCCCCTTCCAGGCGGAGGCGGCGTACTCCAGCCGGGGAAGGTCATCTCGGTAGACGACTGCCCCCGCCGCTACCCCGGAAAGCCCTTCCGGCCCCATCAGAAAGGAGCCCAGCATGTTTTCAGGAAGGTGGAGAGATCGTCCGGGACCTCCCCAATAGGAGTAGTGAAGGTCAGAAGCGACCGCCGGAATCCGAAGCCGCTCGGCAAGTCGTTCGCCCGATATTTCAAATCGATCGGCCCGGATGCCGATCAGAATCATCTCGTTCCGGTTGTACCAGAGGGTGCTCGCCGGGAAGACCTCCAGAAAAGTGGCGATCATCGACCGGAAATCGTCCAGTCCGATCAGGCGGATCGGGAGAAACTGGCAGATCAGGCCGTCAGGTTCGAGGAGCTCCCTGGCGTCCCGGTAGAATTCCGCCGTATAAAACGTGGAGACTCCCGGACGGAATGTCTGTCCTAGCTCGAGAGAGAGAATGTCCCACCGCTCCTCCCCTCCCCTCACAAACCTGCGCCCGTCCTCAATCAGAATCGTCGTTCGGGGATCGTCAAGCCACCGCGAATCATAGTGCTTTCGAAGCACATCGATCAGCTTTCCCTCGATTTCCACGACGTACAGCCGCTCGAGCTCGTCGTAATAGAGAAAGCGGCTGAACGTCTGCCCCGTTCCGATACCGATTCCGGCGACCCGCTTCGGCTCGGGGTGAAGCAACATGGGAATATGGGCCGCGAGAATCTGTGCGGTTTTCCGGTCCGATCCCTGCCAGAGCCGGTTGATTTCGAGCTGCAGCCCGGCCGGGGTTCTGACCACCGCAAGATTCGATTCATAGCCCTCGGCAAAATCGACCAGCTCCCCGTTCCGTCCCAGGTAATCCTCGGGTATTCGCGTTCCGGCCACGCGGGGAACGACAATCGCGACGATCACGGCAGCCACACTCCACGCGGCGAGTCTCGGACGCTCGGCGCTCTCGCCAAGGGCGATCCAGGCTATGATCCCGGTCAATATGGCGAGGCCGGAGGTAAGGCCGATCCCGAAGGAGAGGCCGAAGGCGGGGAGTAACCAGAAGGCAACCAGCATGGAGCCCAGAATCCCACCGACCGTATTGACCGCCGCCATCGTCCCCACTCGAGAGCCCGCCAGATCGGGATGATCGAGGGAAAGGCGCACAGCCAGGGGAAACGCCGCGCCGGAGAGCGCCGCAGGCAGGAGCATGACCAGACTGAAGAGAGCCAGTCGCACGGCGTAGCTTGTTTCGTGAAGCTCCCCGCTCCAGACACGGGGGAGGAAGAAGAGCACCCCGATAACCAGCAGGCCGCTCGTAATCATGATGAGACCGAAGAGAAACGAACGACGCTTGTAGGAATCCAGGCATGTAGACGCGATCAGGCTCCCGAGAGCGATCCCGCCGAGGACAACCGCCAAGGTGAGCGTGTACGTGTGCACCGTGTTCCGGATGAGCAGGGCAAGATAGCGGGTCCAGTAGATTTCATTTGCCAGCGCAATAAACCCCGACAGGAAAAAGAGTCCGTAAACCAGATTAAGACGTCCTCTCCCCCCCCCAACCCCCAAGCGGGGCCGGCCTCTCTCCGATCCGGCTGCCACGAACCGGCGAGCGCTCTCCTCCCTTTCTCCGGCTTCCCGCCTTGAAGCGGTCGCCAGCACGAGTGCGCCCGCTAGGACATTGATGAGAGCGGAGAGCCAGATCGTCCGGTCCATTCCGATTGTCGGAATGAGTAGAAATCCGGCTGCCAGGCATCCCGCGAGCGCACCCAGCGTGTTCAGGCCGTAGAGCCCCCCGACAGGCCGGGCGATGTGACCTTCCTTACGCACGAAGTGCTGAGCCAGAAGTGGTAGGGAGCCCCCCATCAGCAGTGTAGGGGGAAGCAGAACAATGGAAACGAAGAGCGCGCTCAATCCAGTGGAGAGCGGAGAGTGGCCTCCCACCGCTCTTCCGAACATCCCCAGAAGGGCGAGAACGAGATCGAAGAGCCAGGGGGAGAGAGCCGCCAGGATCCCGATGCCGATTTCGAGCCGGCCGAAGAGCGCAACAGGATTGCCGACCCGCCCTGCCATCCGGCCGAAAACCTGATTTCCGATCGCCAGCCCGCCAAAAAACACGGCCAGCACGGTACCGAGGGCGAGGGTTGTACCGCCGAACACCAGGACGGACTGGCGAATCCAGGCGATTTCATAGCAAAGCGCGGTGAATCCCGACAGGAAAAGGGCCAGAAGAGGAATCAGTGGAACGATGCCGGGAGAGCGGTCCGGCTTATTCAACGGCACGGCGCACCGCCCTCTCCAGAGAGGCGTAGCGAAACTGAAACCCGCTGCTCAACAATCGGTCGGGAACAGCCCCAACCGACTTGAGAATCGTTTCACCCGCCATTTCCCTGCCGAGCAGAATCCGGAGGGCCCACGCCGGCGCCGGGAGAATCGCCGGCCGCCTGAGAACTTTGCCCAGCGTCCGGGCGAACTCCCGGCCGGTAACCGGCTGATCCGTAACGCCGTTCACCGGGCCGGAAATCAACTCGTTCACGAGCAGAAATTCGATCATCTGAAGAAGATCGGGAAGGGCGATCCAGCTCATGAGCTGCCGGCCGTTACCGGTCGGTCCCCCGAGGCCGAGCCGGAACAGGGGAGTCAGTTTCTTGAGCAGGCCCTCGATCACCAGGCCGATTCGGAGATTGACGACACGTACTCCCCGAGCGGCCGCGGATCCTGTCGCCGCTTCCCAGTCGGCACAGAGATCGGAGAGATAACCCGTTCCCTTGGGTCCGCTTTCGTCACTCGCCTCTGTACCTGTATTCCCGTAGTAACCGACGGCGGATGCCGAAATCAGCGTGCGCGGAGCCTCGTCCAACGCGGCCATCGCCCGGGAGATATACTCGGTGGACTCGATTCTGCTCAGCCTGAAGTCACGCTTGAGCGATCGCGTCCATCTTCCCGAAAAGAGATTCTTTCCGCAGAGATGAACGACACCGTCTACTTCATCGAAAGCAAGAAGGTCAATTTCTCCCCCAGCAGGATCCCAGTAGAAACTGCTCGGTCCTTCGAGGCGTCGATCACGAACCAGGGTGACTACCTGATGGCCCTTCGCTTTCAGGTGGGGTAGAAGGGCCGATCCGATGAGGCCGGTTGAACCGGTCACCAGAAATTTCATCGGTCCAGCCACCCGGCCAGACCCTTCCGGACGATCGCGGCCAGCGCGTCAATGTGAGCCGCCGAAGCGTTCAGACAGGGGATGAATCGATAGTCTCCCCCACCCGCTTTTCTGTAGATTTCGCGGTTCGTCATGGCGATCTCTTCGAGAGTTTCGAGGCAGTCGGATGAGAAGCCGGGGCAGACCACGTCAACTCTCCCCAGATTCTCCCTTGCCCAGGCCTGAAGAGTCTTATCCGTCTTGGGGCTCAGCCATTCCTCGTTGCCGAACTGCGACTGGAATGCCAGAAATGCGCTCTTCTCGTCCATGCCGAGACGGTCCCGCAACCCCTTCGCAGTCGTCAGGCATTGCTCGAAGTAGGGATCGCCGCATTCCTTTGTTCTGACAGGCATGCCATGGAACGAAATAAGAAATCGATCGGGTTCCCCCTCCCTGTCCCAGTAGTCCCGAATCGAACCGGCCAGGGCATCGAGATAGCCCGGATCATCATGGTAGCCGGATAGAAATCGAATTTCGGGATGATGTTTGCGCTTCCGAAACACATCGGCCACCGCGTCGAAGGTGGACGCTGTCGTTGCCGACGAAAACTGCGGATAGAGCGGCAGGACCAGAAGTCGATCGCACCCCTTCCCCATAAGTTCGTCCAGAGCGCTCTCAATGGAGGGGTTGCCGTAGCGCATACCGACGGCGATCGCGTAGGAAACCCCCAGCGATTTTCCGAGCGCCTTATCGATCCCCGCGGCCTGCTCCCTGGTTGTGATCAGTAGAGGTGAGCCCTCGTCCGACCAGATTCGCTGGTAGAGTTTTGCCGATCGCGCCGGCCTTGTGCGGAGAATGATCCCGTGAAGAATGAGCCACCATTTCCACCGCGGAAGATCTGTCACCCTTCGATCCCAGAGGAATTCGGCGAGATAGTGCCGGAGCGCCTTTTCCGTCGGCCCTTCGGGCGAACCCAGATTGCTAAGTAAAACACCGATCAATTCGCTCTCCTCAGGGCCGATGGATTTCGAACCTGACTTCAGTGTACCCGGATCATCACATAGATCGCCATGGCCATGCCGATGGAGAGCTTGAATAGTGTGGAGAGGCTCCGGCCGAGAAGCGCGCCGAAACCGGCCCGGGCGCCGTCAGATGTGGTCGCTCCCAACGCCCACTCCACCAGAATCGCCCCTCCCGCGGTACCGATGAACGAACCTATAAGAGTACCCAGAACCGGCATGGCGGCCGTGCCGAGAACGGCTCCGATCAGACCACCCCCGAACGCGCCGACCATCCCCCACTTGGAAGCACCGTACCGGCCGGCCATCGCCGAGCCGAGAAACCCTTCGACAACTTCACCGATGACCGCGAGACCGAGCATGGCGGCGATGTCGATCCAACCGATCGGAACGAACCGTGTGGCGAATCCTGCGATCAGGGCGGCTCCGACAATCACGAAATTCCCGGGAAGGCCTAGTGGAACAACCAGCAGTGAGACCAGCAGGACAATGTCCAATATGACTAGCCCGGCGATCTGTCCGGTCATTTGGAGGATCGGCTCCATGGCCGGGCCTTTCTTTCTCAGGTGGTCGAACGAAAACGAAACGAGCGGTGTCGGAGGGAATACTACCGGAAGAGAGAGAAGGTTTCATCAGCCGGTTGTTAGACAAGGACCGGCGCAGCGCCCCGAATACCTGGGACGCTCACCCCGGCCCTCTTTGGAATCAGATCTCTTTCTTCATCAGATAGAAGTCGACTTTTTCAAAGTCGGAGTTCAAGCGTTCCAGTACTTCTTTCTCCGTCTTGGGTGGCGGGACGATCACCTTTTCACCCGGCTTCCAGTCTACTGGGCAGGCGACCCCATGTTCGTCCACAGTCTGGAGGGCGTCTACAAGCCGCAACACCTCGCTTATGTTCCGACCGGCATTCAGCGGGTAATAGACGAGCGCTCGCACTGTCCGGATCGGATCGATCAGGAAGACGGCGCGAACCGTAAGTGTCGCCGACTCACCGGGGTGGAGCATGCCGTAGGCTTCGGCGACGCTCCCGTCCAGGTCGGCGATCAACGGGAACGGGAGCTGGATACCGATCTTTTCCTTGATGTTCTGCGTCCAGGCAAGATGAGAATGAATGCTGTCGACCGACAGGCCGATAAGCTTCACGTTTCGCTCGGCGAACTCCTCGCTTCTCCTGGCAAATTCGGTCAGCTCGGTCGTGCAGACCGGCGTGAAATCCGCAGGATGGGAGAAGAGGATCGCCCACGAGTCTCCCTGCCATTCGCTGAAACGAATTTCACCATGGGTGGTGGCGACAGTGAAATCGGGGGCGGTATCGCCGATACGAGGGATGCCGGCCGGATTGTCTGTAGACATTGACCTGGCTCCTTTCCTGGGTCCGGGAATCAGATTGCGGCCGCTGGTCATGCAGCCGGAGTAATTATCAGTATAGCTGAACAGTTTTGTCGTGCCAATCCGCAGTCAGTTCCCCGGCTGTTGGAGCGATGCTCTGCCGGTTGACTTCGCCGCGCCGTCTCACTACATTTCGATCTGTAGGCAATCCTCCGGCGCCCTAAAGGGCTCGTCCGACCTGAAAGACCGACTTTAAGGAGATTGATCATGGCTCACGAACTACCATCCCTTCCTTACTCCTACGACCACCTCGCGCCCCATATTGATGCGAAGACGATGGAGATTCATCACGGCAAGCATCACGCTGCCTACGTCGCGAATCTGAACGCCGCCCTCGACGGACATGATGATCTCCAGGCGAAGACAATCGACGAACTGGTCGCCTCGATCGACAGCGTGCCCGAGAACATCCGCGGCGCGGTGAGAAACAACGGCGGCGGCCACTGGAATCACTCCCTCTTCTGGACGATCATGAAAGCGGGCGGCGGCGGCGATCCGACCGGTTCGGTCGGTGAGGCGATCGGTAGCAAGTTCGGAAGCTTCGGCGCGTTCCAGGATCAGTTCGCTAAAGCGGGCATGACTCGCTTCGGAAGCGGCTGGGCCTGGCTCAGCCTGAACTCCAAAATAGAGCTCGTCGTCTCGTCCACACCGAATCAGGACAGCCCGCTCATGGACGGAATGATTCCTATCATGGGCCTCGATGTCTGGGAGCATGCTTACTACCTGAACTACCAGAACCGCCGGCCCGACTACATTTCGGCGTGGTGGAACGTGGTGAACTGGGATGAAGTGAACCGCCGGTACGAAGCGGCGAAGTAAGAACCGGTATAAAGAACAGGGGGAGGGGAGAGCCCCTCCCCTTGCCTCTCTCGCCCACATTCCGTAATCTGGAGCCATGGCAATCCCCCGGGTATCAGCAGGCGGCGGCATCGCCGCCCTTCAGTATGTTTGGAAAGTGGCGCTCCAGACGGGAGACCCCTTCCGGCTCCTGAAGCGTCTCCGCTCCCGTAATACATGTAAGACGTGCGCGCTCGGCATGGGTGGCCAGCGCGGCGGCATGGTGAACGAAGCGGGCCATTTTCCCGAGATCTGCAAGAAATCAATCCAGGCTCAGGCGTGGGACATGGGTAAAACGATCCCGGAGGAGTTCTTCCGGGACCGTCCGATCGACGCTATCGGGAACCTCACCCCGTTGGAGTTCGAAAAACTGGGGCGCCTGGCATTTCCGATTCATGCGGCCGAAGGGGCAACCCATTTTCGCAGAATCTCCTGGGATGAAGCGATCGATCGAGGCGGACAGTCCCTTCGGGAAACGCCGCCGGACGAAGCGTTCTTCTACGCCTCGGGACGATCGAGCAACGAAGCGGCTTATCTCTTTCAGCTCGTGGCGCGCGCCTACGGGAGCGCCAACATCCACAACTGTTCTTACTATTGCCACGCGGCGAGCGGAGTCGGACTTGCAGCGGTTTATGGTTCGGGAACCGCATCGGTTGTTCTCGATGACCTCCGGCAGACAGATCTCGCTATCGTGATCGGGGCGAATCCCGCCTCCAATCACCCTCGTTTGATTTCGCAGCTCATCAATCTTCGGCGGCGAGGGGGCAAGGTCATTATTATCAACCCCCTACGCGAGCTGGGACTCGAACGGTTTCGGGTCCCCTCCGACTGGCGAAGTTTTCTATTCAGTTCAAGAATAAATGATCTCTATCTGCAGCCTCACATCGGAACTGACATCGCGCTTCTGAAAGCGATCCTGATCGGTCTCAGGGAGAAAGGGGCTCTCGATCAAACGTTCCTGAAGAATCACACAGCCGGTTGGGATCTTGTCGAAGCGGACCTCGAAAAGAGCAGCCGGGATGATCTGATTGCTATCTGCGGCGTTCCGGGTGAACAGGTCGAGCAGGCTGTGGAGATGATCGCCTGCGCCCCGAAGGGAATGATGCTCTGGGCGATGGGGCTCACCCATCATGAGTTCGGCACGGACAACGTGCTTGCCCTCGCCAACATCGCGCTCGCCCGGGGATGGCTCGGCAAGAGTGGCGCAGGCATGATGCCGATCCGGGGCCACTCGAACGTGCAGGGCGTGCAATCGGTAGGTGTCACTCCTTATGGAAAAGAAGCCTTTCTTTCTGCCATGGAAGATCTCTTTCAGATTCGGGTCCCTCGGGAACCGGGGCAGGATACCTATCGATCCATGTTGGCGGCTCATGGCGGAAAAATCGGCATGGCGGTTCTTCTGGGGGGCAATCTCTGGGGGTCGAACCCGGACAGTCGATGGGCGGGCGAGGCGCTCAGAAAAATCGGCCACACATTCTCGATCACTACGAAGCTGAATCCGGGGCATGTACATGGCCGGGGGCGAGATGCTTTGATCGTGCCCGTGCTCGCCCGTGATGAGGAGCACCAGAAAACGACGCAGGAATCGATGTTCAATTTCGTCAGGCTCTCCGATGGCGGCGATCCTGCTGTCGACGGCGAGCTCCGGTCCGAAGTCGATGTCATTGCCGGCCTCGCCGAGCGCATTCTCCAGAAGACCGGCTTCGATTGGGGAGCGCTCCGTTCTCACGAAAAGCTGCGCGAGTCAATCGCCCGGACAGTGCCGGGCTACGACGGGATCGGGAAAATCGAAAAGGACGGCGGCGAGTTCCAGGTCGATGGGCGCACGTTTCACGAGCCGCCGTTCGCAACGAAAGATGGCCGGGCGCACTTTCATGTGACCCCGATTCCCGATCGGGCTGCTGAAGAAGACGAATTTCGACTGATGACAATCCGATCGGAGGGACAGTTCAATACGGTAGTCTACGAGGAGGAGGATCTCTACAGGGGTGCGACCCGTCGTGATGCGGTACTGATGTCCGCAGAGGATGCCGCTCACATGACATTGACCGATGGGGATCGGGTGATTGTCTCTACCAGCGTCGGTCGCATGAACGGAACAATTTCGATCTCCCCCCTACCACGGGGCAATCTTGCCATGTACTATCCGGAGGCCAATATCCTCGTTCCCCACCGAGTGGACGACCGGTCAGGAACACCATCGTTCAAATTGGTTTTCGCCCGTATTGAGCGAATTAAATCGTGAGGAGAAAAATGGCTCGACGAATCTCATATCCCTTCTGCGCGATTACGGCGCTGATTTCCATGCTCGGCTGTGGTTCGTCACATGCGCCCCGCGCATTGCCGTCGCCCGCTGAAGCCGAAAGTTCTCTACCCGCACTCCGCGAAGAGATTCTTGCCCACCCCCATGACCCCGATCTCAATTTCGAACTGGGCGCGGCACTCTATTCGATCGGTCAGATGAACGAAGCGCTCCCGTATGTGCAGCGAGCATTCGACGGTGATCCGTCCAACACGCAAGCTGTCCTGATGCTCGGCCGGATTCACGAGGAGAGTGGTCATCTTGCGGCAGCCGAGGCGCTTCTTCTCCGGGCAAAGCCCGCGAGCAAAGTAGAGAAAGAGGTAATCGAGGGAGCGCGGGGGAGGGTGAACCGCCTGCGCGACAAAGAGCGGGCGTCAGAACTCCTTGCCGGCGAACGAGACATGGACATGCGGAACATGCCGGAGAACACGATGGCGGTTTACGAATTTCAGGCTGAGCCCGCTGCCTGGGAACTCCGTTCCATGGGGAAGGCGTTGTCGGCTGTCCTGATTACCGACCTCTCTCGTCTGCAGAATCTTCGTCTCGTTGAAAGACGAAAACTTCAAGTCTTGATCGATGAAATCGGGCGACAGGGGTCTACCGCTCCTGTGGGGAGCACTATGCCGGAGCCCCCTCCCCGTGCGGGGGGTAAGTCCTCTATCGACAAGTTTGCGGCAGCTGACCAGCTGGTCGGTGTGCAGCAACGTCTCTCGATTCTAAAATCATCGAGCAACCTCCCCTTCTACGAAGGACCGATAAACGGCGAGTTCGACGAACCGACGAAAAGGGCGATCCGTGGTTTTCAGGAAGCGGAGGGAATGCGGGCTGACGGCGTTCCGGGTCCGGCGACACAGAAGGCGATTGACCGGGCGGCAAGATCAGCGGCGGGTGAGCAGGATCCTTCTCTCGGTACGTCCCCATCAAAATATGTCAAGACCGTGACGGGTAAGGGGGAAGAGCGCCGCACGGGGAGGCTTCTCGGTGCACGTAGACTCATGACCGGGACCTATGATTCACCGGCAGGTAACCGTCTCGCCCTTCGGGCGCGCATTCTCGATTCCGTCGACGGTTCTTTACTGGCCGATCTGGAAACAGAGCATCCCCTCAAGGAATTTTATCGCGCTTCAGGCGAAATCGTAGTGAAGACGGCCGATGCCCTCGAGATTCCTCTCTCCGGGGATGAGCGGCGGAAAATACTCTCCATGCCCCCACCTACAAGGAATCTCGCGGCGTTTCTCGCATTCGGTCGCGGTCTCGATCTGGAGGATCAGGGGCTTCTGGAAGACGCCAATCTCGCTTACGCCGAAGCGGTCAGGCTCGATCCCCGTTTCGACATGGCGCGGGAGCGAGTTCAGGTGACGCGGCTCGGTTCGGCTTCGTTTCAGCAGGCGCTCAATCGATCGATTCGAGCGGTGGTCCGATCGCGATCTCAATCCTCGGGGCGGGGGGCGATGGCGCGGGCCATGGGAACGGTTGGAATGGGAATCGAGGAAGGGGGAGTCAGCGAAGAGGATCCTTCCAAAAGGGATGTCCAGGCAGACGGTCCGCCCCTCGGAACCGTCCGCGTAACCGGGCAGATTCCCGTTCCGGAGGGTAAGTGATGGACCGGAATCGAATCGCGATCGTCTTCGCCTGCCTGGCCGCTCTCACTCTTGTTCCCGAAGCGCGCTCCGGGCCGTCGAGTCTCGTGATCGGCGTACAGGATAGGCGACTGGAAATCCGAAATGTCGACGACTTCGATCCTGTGGCGAACGAACAGACGAGCGTCCGATCCACGTTGACCTGGATGGCGAGTGAGAAACTGACTGTCGTGGTCGCCAACGGATGGGCCGACTCGTTTCTCGGACTCGACGGGACGAGCATTTCCGGTATGACAGACGGGCGGCTCCGTCTTCTCTACCGGCCGACGCCGGACTGGGTGATCGGGGGGGGGACGGTCATGCCGTTCGGACTCTATGAGCTGACCGCCAACGAAGTTCAGGCGGCCCAGTGGATGTGGAACCCCCGCTCCGGGTTCCCACTCAGCGGCTTTGGCGAAGGGCTCGGCTGGGAGTTCACGCTCGCAAGGGCATTCTCGCTCTCGGAACGCGTGAGCGCCGGTCTTGCATTCGCCTTTCTCCGGCACGCGGAGTTCGAACTTCTGGGCGGAGAGACCGGCAAATACAGGCTGGGGAGCGAGACCGGATTCTCGGCGGCGATCGACTGGGAACTGGGGCGGGGCCGTATGATCCGGCTGGACGGCGGATTCGTCCTATTCGGGAGCGACGAACTGAGCGGGGAAGAGTTCATCGACCAGGGGAACGTAAAGCGGCTGGGCGCAGCGATTGACTATCCCTTTGCATCCTACACATTGAGCTTTGCTGTTAAAGGACTCGCCAAATCCGACAACACTTTCTTCGAGACCGATTCAACCGGCGCCCCCGTGGAAATCGCGCAACCGTCCGGCAACTATCTTTACCTCGATCTTCGGATCGGTCGAGCGTTCAGCAGGAAAGTCCTCGGCTATCTGGGTACCCGTGCCTCATTCATGGATGACAGCGAATATGCCATCGGCGCCAACGGTACAACCGTCGGGTTCGGACCGGGCATCGGCTATCGGGCGAGCAACGCGTTCTCGTTCACCGTTCAATACAATCGAATCGAAGGGCATGGCGACGGAGACGTACAACTGGACGGCAATGACTGGCTCTTTACAATGGAGATGCGACGGCCATGATCAACTTACAGACTCACGCCATGCGGGCTTTCGTAACCGCCGCAATGATCGGCGCGATCGGTCTCACCGGGTGCGGTCGCGACCGGACTGTGACCCCTTCGGGGGAGGCCGACGTGCGAATCATCGTCAGGACAAAAGTGACCGACGATCCCCGGACGTACTCGGTGGGGACCGTTCTTCTTCGGGCATTCGATGAAGACTTCAATCTTCTTGTGGGAACGACCCCCCTCCCCTCTAACCGGGAGACGGGGGAGTTCGACGCCTCATTCGATGTACCGGCCGGCTCCAATCGAATCATTCTCGTCGAGCCCCGAGGGTCGGCGCTGCTCCCCGGCGGCGGCAAGAGTGAATCGGGCGTCGCCATGCAGGGCTTCAGCGATCCTGTGGACATCCTGGCCGAAGGGGTCACCGAGATCGTGGTCATCGTGGATCATTTCATTCCGGATAGCCTGCGATTCGAGTCGAGCGACGGGAGCGACTGGCTGGTCTGGAAGAAAATGGACCTTGCCGACTCTCATGTGGTTCGGGTGCACGAGTACAATCTGGATACGAACCGATTCGAGCCGCGAGACGTCGCCCTCACGGGAGAGTGCGATCTTATCGGAGCGATCACATCCTGCCGTGTCCGGATCGATGACATCAGCCTGGGTGGGGCGGCGCTTATCAATGCGTTTCAGGTCGCTTCGGTCAACGGTTTTTCGGAGAGCGCCTTTTCCGATACTCTGTTCGTCGAATTCGGACGCTAAGACCGATTAGTCACCTCGCCCCCCACGCCAGCTGACCCTCTTCCGGGGAGAATCAGCGAGACGAGGCCGGTGGCACCTATTTAATTCTGGGGACACAATACTTAATTCCGCCAAAACAGAGCGAGGGAGTTAAGTATTGTGTCCCCGGAACTCCCTCGCAGCCCTTCCTTGGTTCCATGAGGCGCTCCCCCGTCTTGACTCCCCGCCCACTACAGCCTACCCTCGCCCTATCATGTACAAACATAGAGTCATCGATGAACCGGGTCGCCGACTGCTCCGGATGACGGTCAACGATTCGGCGATCGAGATCGCAGTTCGCCCTCACAAAACCCTCCTGGAAGTACTCCGGGAGGATCTCTTTCTGACCGGTACCAAACATGGTTGCGAACTCGGGGAATGCGGCACCTGCGCGATCCTTGTGGACGGCGAGCCGGTTCTCTCCTGCCTTGTCCTCGCCATTGCATGTGAAGGAAAGGAGATCCGTACGATCGAGGGGATGGCCGACGGCCCGGAACTTCATCCGTTGCAGACGACCTTTGCCGACCTCGGTGCGGCGCAGTGCGGGTATTGCACGCCCGGCTTTCTGCTGACTGCCCAGGCCCTACTCGATGAAAACCCGGATCCCACCCGCCAGGAGATCAAAAACGCGCTCGCGGGGAATCTCTGCAGGTGCACCGGCTATCTCAAGATCTACGAGGCGGTTGAGCTGGCGGCAAAGCGCATGCGGAACGGCTCCGATTCAGAGGCGAAACGATGAGCGAGTACCGGGTAATCGGTAAGCCTCTCCGAAAAGTCGACGCCACCGACAAAGTGCTCGGCAAGACGCTATTTGCCGACGATCTCATCAAGCCGCGCATGCTCTTCTGCAAACTGCTGCGGAGCCACATCCCCCATGGAACGGTCGGCAAGGTCGACATCGGACCTGCGCTTGCCATGCCTGGCGTTATCGCCGGTCTCATCGGCGAGGATCTGCCGACAACTTTCGGTATTCTGCCGATCAGCCAGGATGAGCACGCCCTCGCTCTCGACAAGGTGCGGTTTGTCGGCGATCCGATCGCGGCCATCGTCGCCGAAGATGAAGAGACCGCCGAAGCGGCGATTCATCTGATCCAGGCTGAACTCGAACCGCTTGATTCGATTTCATCGATTGACCAGGCCATCCGAACTCCCGAGCCGCGCATACATGACTACGGTGCCTACGGCAACATTCATAAGCTGGTGAATCTGGAATTCGGCGATGTGGAAGAGGGTTTCGCCGAAGCGGATCATGTGCGTGAGGATATGGTCTTTTTCGAGGGGAACACCCACCTTCCGATTGAGCAGCATGCTTCGCTCGCCGACTGGTCGCCCGACGGCAAGCTCACTCTCTGGAGCAGCACACAGACCCCTCACTATGTTCACAAGGCGCTCGCCCGAGTGCTCGGGATGCCGGCCGCGCGAATCCGCGTGATCGCCTGCCCTAACGGCGGCGGCTTCGGAGGAAAGAGCGATCCGTTCAATCACGAGATCGTGGTGGCTGAGCTTGCCAGACGAACAGGCCGGCCGGTCAAGATCACGCTCACCCGTGAAGAAGTCTTCTACTGTCATCGAGGGAGGCACCCGATCCTGATGCGCGTCAAATCAGGTGTCAAAAAAGACGGCTCGATTACGGGAATGCATTTTCAGAGCCTGCTCGACGGGGGAGGCTACGGTTCCTACGGCGTGGCGAGCACGTTCTACTCCGGCGCACTGCAGACCGTTACTTACAACATAAAACGCTATAAATTCGATGGTGCCAGAATGTTCACCAACAAACCGCCGTGCGGCCCGAAACGGGGACATGGTACGCCCCAGCCCCGACATGCCCTCGAAGTCCATCTGGACAAGATCGCCGAGGACCTACATCTCGATCCAGCAGAGATGCGTCTCAATAATCTCGTCCCCCCCGATTCCGTAACCGCAAACTATCTCAAGGTCGGGACCATGGGACTCGGCAAGTGCATCGAAAAGGTCATTGAAGGGTCCGGCTGGAAAGAGAAACACCGGAAGATGCCCCATGGAAGGGGAATCGGCATCGCCTGCTCGAGTTATCTGAGCGGGGCCGGGCTGCCCATCTACTGGAACAGCATGCCCCACTCCGGCGTCATGTTGAAACTCGATCGTGGAGGTGGCGTTGCCGTTTTCTGCGGCTCCATCGACATCGGGCAGGGGTCGGACTCGGTGCTCGCCTATGTGGTCGCCGAAGTCCTCGGGATCGATCCGTTTGACATTCGTGTCGTAACGGCCGACACCGACCTGACCCCAGTCGATCTCGGGAGCTATTCGAGCCGGGTCACCCTCATGTCGGGGAATGCGGCGCTCCAGGCCGCTGAGAAAGCGCGGGAGCTGCTCGCACAGGCGGCGGCCGAAAAGCTCGAGGTGCCTTCCGGCGAAATCGTGTTCGCGGACGGCCGGGTCTTCTGGGCGTCTGACCCCGAAAAGGGTATGTCGTTTGCGAAAGCGGTCGTCGCCGCCGAATCGAAGTTCGGCACCATCGGAACAGTGGGGAGCTACACACCTCCCCGGTCCCCCGGGCAATACAAAGGGGCCGGTGTCGGGCCATCACCGGCATACAGTTATTCAGCAGCGATCGCCGAGGTCGACGTCGATCCCGAAACGGGGATTGTTTCCGCCCGCAAGATCTGGATCGGCCACGATATCGGTCAGAGTATCAACCCGATGCTCGTCATCGGCCAGGTGGAAGGGGGCGTCTACATGGGGCTCGGCGAAGCACTGATGGAAGAGATGGCCTATCGGGACCGAGTGAATATCGTGCACAAAACCCCGAGCATGCTTGACTACAAGAGTCCCACCACTCATGAAATGTGTGAGGTCGAGACCTACCTGGTGGAGGATCCCGATCCGAACGGGCCGTTCGGCGCGAAAGAGGTGGGGCAGGGTCCGCTTCTTCCGACCATACCCGCCATCGCCAACGCCGTATACGATGCGGTGGGCGTCCGGATCGATGAAGTGCCGATTACGCCCGAGAAAGTGCTCCGGGCGATTCGGGCAAAGGAAAAAGGGAAGGATCCCCGAATCGGGCCCACGAAATTCCCTGAACCCGAATGGTCCGAACCGCTTGTAGTCCCCCCTCCCTGGGAAGGGGGCGACGGAAAACCGGTGGAGAAGAAGGAGGTTGCCGGCTGACATGCTCCGACTTCCTAATTTTCATTATCACGTTCCTGAATCTCTTGCTGAAGCGGTCCGCATCAAGAAGGATCTCGGGCCGCTTGCGATGTTCGTCGCCGGGGGAACGGATCTCTATCCAAAAATGAAGCGCCGCCAGCAGGAGCCTCACCATGTCGTGCAGATCGGCCATCTGGAAGAGCTCCAGGGCGTGCGGCGACTGGATGACGGTTCCTGCCGGATCGGAGCCGGAATCACGCTCACCACACTTGCAGGCGACACCACTCTGAAGAGAGACTATCCCGCCCTGGCTGAAGCGGCCCATCTGGTCGCCTCGCCCCAGCTTCGTAACGTGGGAACCCTCGGAGGCAATCTCTGTCTGGATACGAGATGCAACTACTACGACCAGACCTATGAATGGCGAAAGGGGATCTCGTTCTGCCTGAAGAAGGATGGTGATACCTGCTGGGTGGCCCGCTCCTCGCCTAAGTGTTTGGCTGTTACGTCGACCGACACGGCACCCGTAGCCATCGCCCTCGCCGCCGAGATCGAGCTCGTGAGCACGCGAGGAGACCGGACGGTCCCCGCCGGCGATTTTTACAGCAATGACGGCATTCGCTATCTGACGAAAGACCCCGATGAACTGGTGACCGGCATCCGGTTGCCCCCCCCCAACGGATGGCGGTCGAGCTATGTGAAGCTTCGGAGAAGAGGTACGTTCGATTTCCCGGTGCTCGGAATCGCGGCCTGGATCAGACGGGGGGACGGTGGAACGGACGCTCCTGTGGAAGAGGCGCGAATCGTACTCGGCGCTGTCTTCTCCGAGCCCGTTCTCGCTCCGGAGGCGGCGGATGCTCTGATCGGAAGACCACTGAGTACTGAAACCATAAGCGATGCCGCCGACGCGATGTACAAACTCGCCAAGCCGATGGACAACACCGACTTTCTACTCAGCTGGCGGAAAGAAATGGTGAAGCCCTATACCAAGAAGGCGCTCGAAAAGTTGATCGGCTGATCACTTTTCCCCAACCAGGCTTCGCCCCACGGTCCTCTATCTAAGTCTAGTCCCTCGACGCCGGCTGCTGATGGCCGAGCACGGGATGAGCCACGTATGACGATTCCAGCTTTTCGATCTCCTCGCTCGTAAGCGTAAGATCGGGCGCAGCCGCCAACTCCACCATCTGCTCCTTGCGAGTCGTACCGATGATCGGTGCGGTGACACCAGGAACGGAGAGCATCCACGCCAGGGCGACCTTTGCCGGCGCCTCCCCCCTCTCCCGCGCTACCGATTCGAGCGCCTGGATCACCCCCCAGTCCTCATCCCTGTAGTAGAGCTGATCGGCGAAGCTATCCCCTTTGGCCCGCACAGTCGGACGCTCACCACCGCGAGTCCGTCCGCCGGCGAGGAGACCCCTTGCCAGAGGACTCCACGGCAGGATCCCGAGACCTTGATCCTGACAGAGAGGAATCATCTCCCTCTCCTCTTCCCGATAGATCAGATTGTAGTGGTTCTGCATGGAGACGAATCGCTGCCACCCCCCGAGATCGGCAGTGTGGAGCATCTTGCTCATCTGCCAGGCTGCCATGCTGCTCGCCCCCAGATAGCGGACCCGGCCGGTCCGTACGAGGGAGTCGAGCGCTTCGAGTGTCTCCTCGATCGGCGTATCCGGGTCGAAACGATGGATCTGATAGAGATCGATATAGTCCATCCCGAGTCGGCGGAGAGACGCGTCGCACTGGGCAAGAATGTGCTTTCTCGAAAGGCCGTGGTCGTTCGGAGCCTCTGACATGGGAAAGAACACCTTCGTGGCAAGCACGTAGCGATCTCGATCGGGTGAGAGTTCCCGCAGCCATCGGCCGGTGATCTTCTCGCTCATCCCCTTCGAGTAGATGTTCGCCGTATCAAAGAAATTGATCCCCAGATCGAGAGCGGTGCGGAAATGATCACCCGCCTCTTCTTCGCTGAGTACCCAGGGGACCCAGTTCTGATCACCGTAAGTCATACATCCAAGACAGACGCGAGAGACTTCGAGGCCTGTCTCTCCCAGATTGGTATATTTCACTGGTTTCACCTTCCATGAGCGGGAGCCTGGATGTCCCGCTTCCCCGTTCTGACGAAATCGATTAGATTCAACGATTAACGCGAGCGTAGACGGGACAGGCCAAGGATGTCAATCGGGTGATCAGCGGCAATTCATTCGTGCAACGTGGCGGATTCTGGGTAGCGGCGCAATTCCTGCTCCTCGCCATTTTCGTGATTCTCCCCGCGTGGCGGCCAGGCGTTCTTTCCTCCCCTTCCGCCGGACTGTTCTGGACGATGCGAACCCTGGCCATTCTGTCCGCCGCCGGCGGCCTCTTTCTCGGCCTTCGGGGAGCTCTCGACCTGGGGTCCAATCTCACCCCTCTCCCCCATCCGACCGACCGAAACGAGCTTGTCAAGCTGGGCGCCTATGCTCTCGTCCGGCACCCCCTCTACAGCGCGATCCTGCACGCCGCTCTGGCATGGTCACTCTGGAACGGGAGTCTTTCCCATCTTCTGATGACAGTACTTCTGTTTTTCTTCTTCGATAAAAAAGCGGCCCGCGAGGAAAAGTGGCTGGAAGAAAGGCACTCGGAGTACGGGCGATACAAAGAACAGGTTCGTCGGTTTTTCCCCGGTGTTTACTAGGAAAAAGCCGATTTCGGAATGGGGCACCCCTCAAGCAAAACGGGGCCGCCCTCGAAAGAGACGGCCCCGCTTATCCGCACCTGCCCAACACCACACACTCTCTTCATAAAGGAATTTTCGACAGAATGCAAGAAAAGAGAAAAGAAATTGCGTTCCCGCCCGACAGATTCGCCACCGGGTGATCGCCCGGATCATTCGTGATACCATCAAGTGATTATGTCATCCGATGAGCAACAACTGACAGCAGCCGATATCGCGGCCCTCGAGAATCACGGCATTCCCAGGGAAGAAGCGGATCGACAGCTCAAGCTGTTTCGGAATCCCCCCGGATTCACGAGGATTGAACGGGCCTGCACACCGGGTGACGGAATCCGCCGATTGAGTGAGAGCGACCGGTCAGCCGCCCTCGAGGCCCATGAGAGTGCCGGCCGTGCCAACCGGCTGATCAAGCTCGTTCCCGCCTCGGGCGCGGCGACTCGCATGTTTCAGTCGCTCCTCCGGTTTCGGAACGACCCCTCTGACTACGGGAGACAGGAATCGGAGGAGCGGGCATCCGGCGGGGATGATGGGTTCGCGGATCTGATCCGTTTTGTCGACGGTACAGAACGATTCGCCTTCGCGACCCTACTCAGAGAGGCGATGGAGAGTCGGGGGGACAGCCTGGTAGAAGCGGTAGAGCAGTTTGCGTACCGCCCGATTCTGGAGGCGCTGCTCGCCGGCGACGCGCTCGGATTCGCAGCGCTCCCCAAGGGGCTCATCCCCTTTCATACCTATTCGGGTGTGAACAGAACCCCATTCGAAGAACACCTCGTCGAGGCGGCTCTCTACGGGAAGAACGGCGATCAGACCTGCTCCCTTCACTTCACTGTGTCACCGGAACATCGATCCCGATTCGAAACGCTACTCGATCGAGCAACCGGCGTTTTATCAACGCGCTTCGGCATTCACTACGATGTCAGTTTTTCAGAACAGAAGAGTTCCACCGATACGGTAGCAGTCGATCCGGAGAATCGACTCTTTCGTGACGAGGGGGACAGCCCCCTGTTCCGTCCCGGTGGTCACGGCGCTCTCATCGAGAACCTGAACGATCTTCAGGGGGATCTCATCTTCATCAAGAACATCGACAATGTCTCCCCCACTCAGCTCGGTGAGGATTGTGTCCAATGGAAAAAGCTTCTCGGTGGCCACGCGGCCCGTCTACAGTCTGAAGCTTTCAGGCATCTCGCCACCCTGGAGCAGGAGAACTCCGGGGCGCCCGGCCGCCGATCGGTCGAGGATGCCGCCCGCTTTCTGCGGGATGAGCTCTCCATACAGCTACCTCTTGAAATTGATGACAATGCGCTCCCGGAGCTTCGGAAACGGATGATCAGTCTGATCCGAAGGCCCCTTCGGGTGTGCGGAATGGTCCGCAATGAAGGCGAACCGGGAGGCGGCCCGTTCTGGGTCCGTGACGGGAACGACAACGTGTCGATCCAGATCGTAGAGAGCGCGCAGATCGACGTGGGCGATCCGGCGCAGAAGGCCGTTCTGGACAACGCCACTCACTTCAACCCGGTCGATCTCGTCTGCGCTGTGCGCGACCCGGAAGGGAACCCGTACGATCTGAGGAAATTCGTCGATTCCGAAGCGGTCTTTATTTCGCGGAAGTCGAAAGACGGGCGCGAACTCAAGGCTCTGGAGCGGCCCGGGCTCTGGAACGGGGCGATGGCATACTGGAATACCGTCTTCGTCGAGGTTCCCCCCGAGACTTTCAGCCCGGTCAAGAAAGTGATGGATCTCCTGGACCTCGTCCACCAGGAGTAAGCGAAGGAGGTTTCGATGGCGACCGTTCGATTCACGCAGCACCTTGCACGATTCTTCCCCGCACTCGAACAGGATGTGGAAGTCCCGGGCGCTACGGTTTCCGAGATCGTACGCGCTCTGGAAGACAAGTACCCCGGCATGGGAGGCTACCTGGTGGATGATCAGGGCGCCCTCCGCCAGCACGTCAACATTTTCATCGGCAACGAAATCATTCACGATCAGAAACGCCTTACAGACAAAGTGGAAGATACCGACAAAATCTTTGTTCTACAGGCACTCTCCGGAGGTTGAGATGAGCGATTCCCGGTCGACTCTCGTACTCGGCACACGTAAGGGCCTCTTTGTAATGGGAAAAAAGGGGGGGGACTGGAAGGTCAGGACGGTGGCCCATCTCGGCATCCCGATCCCCTATGCCACGATCGATTCCCGAACGGGATTATTATGGGCCTGTCTCGATCATGGCCACTGGGGCCAGAAACTGGAGCGATCCGCCGATCGGGGGGCCACGTGGGAAGCACTCGCCGCGCCGAAGTATCCCGAAGGAGAGAAGATCAAGGACGATCTGGAAGCGGCCACACGCTATCTCTGGATTCTTCAGCCGGCACTCGGGGATCAGCCGGACCGCATCTATATCGGCACGGAGCCGGGGGGCCTCTTCCAGAGTGACGACGGCGGCGCCTCTTTCAAGCTCGTTCGGTCCCTCTGGGACCATCCGTCACGCAAAGAGAGCTGGTTCGGCGGCGGCAGGGACCAGGCCGGCATCCACTCGATCTGTATCGATCCGAACGACACTTCAAGAGTTCTCGTCGGCGTGAGCGTGGCCGGCGTGTTCGAGTCGACAGACAGCCTGGAGACCTGGGCACCGAGAAATAAGGGCCTTCGAGCGGATTTTCTGCCCGATCCTGATGCCGAAGTGGGCCATGATCCCCATCTCATGGTGGCGAGCCCGAGTGATTTCAACGTTCTATGGCAGCAGAACCATTGCGGGATCTTCCGGAGCACTGACGGCGCGAAGACATGGACCGACATTTCAGAGAAAGGGGGACCTGCGAACTTCGGCTTCGCAATTGCGGTGCACAAACAGAGCGCCGAAACTGCATGGGTGGTGCCGGCGATTTCAGACGAAACCAGGGTGGCGATCGACGGCAAGCTGGTCGTCTGCCGAACCGAAAACGGGGGAAAAACTTGGACCGGGCACCGGAAGGGACTCCCCCAGGCGGACGCCTACGATGTGACCTTCCGGCACGCGCTCGACTTGACGGGAGAGACGCTCGCTTTCGGGACGACTACAGGGAATCTGTTCCTGTCTGACGACGGGGGCGATTCGTGGCGCTCTCTCGGTTCCCATTTTCCGCCGATCTATTCCGTCCGATTCGTCTGAACGATTCGAGCGCGTCCTTTTCAGACGCGCGATCGCCTAGATCACCCGAACTGAAAGAGAGGGGCGTAACCGGCTCAGGAGGGCAGACTTCGATACACCGGGCACAGTTGGTGCATCCGCTCAATTTCCCCATCCGGCGGGGATCGAGATTCCAGGGGCAGTTCTTGACGCAATGCCCGCCGAATCCGCCGGTGATGCAGGTGGCGTTCTTCCATCGAATCGTGGCTGTCCAGGGCGTTCGGAGGAGCACGAGCGTCGAACCCACCGGACAGAGCGCCCGGCACCAGAGCCGTCTCGGCAGCACGAACTCGAGAACGAGCAGAACTCCGAGCAGAACCACCGTGCCCGCCGATGCGCCTCCCAGAAAAATCAGATCCATCGGGAGCTCGGTCAGCAGGCGGGGCGCGGAAATCGTCGCGACGATCGGTGAACCGATTCCGAGCGAGATCGCAAACAGACCCCCCAGAAACGTCCATCGAAGCTTTGCTACCCAATCGGGGACGGGACGGGCGCGCCTCCGAAGCAACTTGTCGATCATTTCCGACAGAAGCCCCCACGGACAGACCCATGAACAGAATACCGGCCCGAGAGCGAAAGCAAGAAGTAGCGGCAGGATCATGCCGGTCAGGAGGGCGGTATGGACCGACCGGGCCGCCAGCGCCGTCGAGATACCGGTCGCGGGATCGACCAGGTGAATCGGCCCGATCTGGAGTGACGCCAGAGTACCGATCACGTCGACCTGGCCAGACCGGTATGTAACAGGTAGAAGGGCGAAGAAGAGCAGAAGCAAAAACTGGCTGGTCCTTCTCCAGAAGGTCCAGCGGAATCCCCCCTTCTTCTTACTCGGCACGGACAACCTGAATCGCCTCCGGGTCTGATGGGCAGACTTTGACGCAGATACCGCAGCCGACGCACTGCCGGGAATGAACGACCGGCTCCAGTGACAGAGTGATGTCGATCGCCTCCCCCTGGAAAGGACATGCGTCGACACAGGCCCGGCATACGATCCCCCGATAGGCGTAGCAGGTCTCCTGATCGATCACCGCCACTCCCATATCCACTTCGTGATCCGCAAGCGGTTCAAGTGCGCCGGTGGGGCAGACATCGGGGCAGATCATGCAGAGATAGCAGGGCATCTCCCGGGGCTCGATCACGGGAGTCCCTACTGACAGGCCGTATTTCCATCCGGCCGGTTTGATCGATTGATAGGGACAGGAAGCGATGCAACGGTCGCACTTGATACAGAGCTGAAGAAACTCGTCTTCTTCCCTGGCGCCGGGGGGACGCAGCTCTTTTGCAAAGAACCAGTTAAGGAATGATCTACGATGCCCGCTGCGTTTCAACCTAATCTCGATGTGGGATCAACAACCCGGTGGGCCCGCCGAACGAATTCGGGGGCCCACCCGGGTGGGGAATGTGTCGATCAGTCCTCTTCGTTGTGACCGGCAAACGTCGGGAAGACCCCGATGATCTCTTCGTCGGATCGAACCAGCTCCTCGATTTGCTTCGCAATCTGGTTGCCGTCCGGTGTGTCCCAGACAACAGCGATGCGGCGGCCCGCTTTACGGCCGACCACTTCCAGCCCATCGATTCGCACGAGTCGCTCGGCGACGTCATCCGCTTTGTCGGCTACGGTCTCGACGACAGCCCCGACGATCAGCGGCATTCCTTCGCCCGAGAAACGGTCGGACCCATGTTTATGAAAATTTCCGTTTCCGGCCATCAAACCTTCTCCATCTTCACCGCGCAGATCTTGAACTCAGGCTGCTTCGATCCCGGATCGAATGCGTCGATCGTGATCTTGTTGACCATGAGGTCCGGATCGTGCATGTGGACGAACACCATACCCGGAGGCGAAGTGTCGGTCACATTGGCGGGGAAAGTAACGTGCCCGCGGCGTGACTCAACCTTGACCTTATCACCATGCCTGACGCCGATCTTCTTGGCGTCGTCAGGATGAATCTCGAGCTCAGCGTGCGCCTTGGCATGTTTCAGTTCTTTACACTTCATGGTCATCGTGCCTGTGTGCCAATGCTCGATCACACCACCGGTGGTGAAGTAGAACGGGTACTCGGCATCCGGAATCTCCTCCGGATCCTTCTGTGGACGGAGCCAGACTACGGCACGTTTGTCCGGCCTGCCGTAGAAGCAGATCCTCTTGTCCCAGTCGGCCGGAACGACAGGGTCTTCACCCTTCACGTAGCGGCGCTTCGTCCCCGGATGATCTTCCGTCGGGCAGGGCCAGAGAATTCCGGGCTCCTTGTGGAGCCGTTCGCGAGTGATGCCGTAGAACCGGTAGGGCGTATCCTTGGCGATCTCACGAATCTCGTCCCACGCCTCGGCCGGTGTTTCGAACGGCAGCAGATCTCCGTGACCGGTCCGTCTGGCAAAATCGACCAGGATGTTGAAGTCGGGGCGAGCCTCGCCGGCCGGCTCGACCACTTTGGCATCGAGCTGGTAACGGCGCTCACTGCACCCGAAGACCCCTTCTTTTTCCGACCATGCCGCTGCGGGCAGAATGACGTCGGCCAGTTCGGTTGTTCTTGTCGGGTAAATGTCGCTCACCACAACAAATGTATTCGAACTTTCAATGGCCGGACGGTACCGGTTGGAATTCGGAAGTGTCTGACCCGGATTAGTGCACATAATATAGATACACTTGATGTCACCACTCTCGACAGCCCGGAACATATCGATTGCGTGCTTCCCCGGCCGGTCCGGGAGCGTACCCGGGCTGAGACCCCAGAGTTTCTCCATCTGAGCCCGATGCTCGGGCTTCCCGGAGAGACGTCCATAGGGGAGCAGATGAGCCAGGCCACCCTGATCACGCACGCCGCCGCACGCATTCGGCTGGCCGGTGAGCGAAAATGATGACGAACCGGGCACACCGATCTTACCTGTCACCAGGTGCAGGTTATGTACGAGGTTGTTCGCCCAGACTCCGCGGGTCCGCTGGTTCAGCCCCATTGTCCAGAAAGAAAGGCTCTTCCGGCCTAGAGCGCCGAACAGGCGGGCCGCTTCGACAATCTGATCGGCAGGGGTCCCTGAAATCTCCGACGCCTTCTCGGGCGTGAAGTCTTCCAGAAATGCCAGATAGTCCTGCCAGGTTTTGTCGACAGTCTTGACCGCACCGAAAGTGAGATGATCTTTCACAAAGCCTTCGTCCGCCATCCCCTCTTTCACGATAACGTGAGCCATCGCATTTAGAATGGCGAGGTCGGTTCCCGGCTTGAACTGCATGTGAAGATCCGCAATGCGCGCCGTTGGCGTACGCCGCGGATCGACAACGATCACTTTCACATCCGGGTCACGCTCTTTCCTTTGCGCGATCCTCCGGAAGATGATCGGATGGGACTCAGCCGTGTTGGAACCGATCAGGAAAAAGACATCGGCGTGATCAATATCCTCGTAACATCCCATCGGCTCGTCTTTGCCGAATGTGGTTACATAGCCTCCGACAGCGGATGCCATGCACAAACGGGGGTTACCCTCGATATTGTTCGTTTTGAATCCGGCCCGGAAGAGCTTGTTCGCTGCGTAGGACTCCTCCGTATATGCCTGCCCCGATCCGTAAAAAGCGACTGAATCAGGACCGTTCGCTTTAACCGATTCCGTGAACTTGCTCGCGATGAGATCCATCGCCTCATCCCAGCTCGCCCTGACGAACTCCCCGTTCTTTCGAATGAGCGGATGGGTGAGTCTTTCTGAATCGTAAAGTATCTGGGGCAGCAGAAAGCCCTTCAGACAAAGGAAACCGGCGTTGTGATTCTCTTTGTCCCCCTGCACGGCGACAAGTTTGCCGTCTTTGACTCCCTTATAGAGACCACAGCCGGTGCCGCAGTAGCGGCAGACGCCCTTGGTCCAGACGATTCCGTCCGATTTCTGCGCAAGCACCTTCGTCGGATCGCCCAACGCAGCGACAGCAGAAGCAGCCGCGGTGCGTATCAAGAATTCCCTTCTCGTCAAACTCATGGCGATCTCCCTATTCCACTACGGCGAGATGCGGCTTCAAAAGATGATTCGGATGACAGGTAAAGCAGTTCTTCCCCTGCATGAACTCCGTATCCATCGAGTGCGACTGCACGGAATGGCAGCTAATACACCGGTCCGTTGTCGGCACCGCTTCAAAGTTACCTTCGAGGGAACCATGACACACGAAGCACTTCACTATGAACTTGCCGTGGGGACCTGCGTACCAATCATCAACCACATCGGGCGTATGCTCCGCGTGACAGACTTGGCACTCCGTTCCTAATTCTTCCGCATCCAGTTCAGGGTGTGTGATTTCTTCGCCGCCGGCGGCAAAAAGCAAATCACCTACCCCGAGCAGTGGCGCCAGAAACAGCACATGCAGGCCGATGAGGCCGACAACCGCTGCGGCGCCGAAGGTTATTCTGCGGACCATTTTGAATTCCTCCCCCCTGTTGGGGTTCCCGATCGAGGGGCTAACCACCGATCCTGACACCGTCGAAGCCGAACTTGACAGTGGTCCGAGCTTCCCATGCCGTGTCGTCATAGTCCGCGGTACCGTTGACAAGATAGCCTGCCGCGTCACCCGGGAAGAACGCGCCGCCACGGAAGATCCACAAGAGGCCCTTCGACATCTTCCAGGTCACCTTGCCGTCAACCTCGAAACCGAGATCGTCCGCGCTGTCTACGCCGGCCAGTGAAGCGGCCGTGACATTGCCGTCAGCGTCCGTTGCCGACGCCCATGCGTAGATCTCTTCGGTCGCTTTCATCCAGGTACCTGAAATGAATGCGTTGACCTTGGGATGGACATCTACTGAAGCATTCAACTGCACGAGCGTCGTGTTCTCGAACTCCCGGTAACCTCGCGAAGCCGGTGAGCCGAGACCCTGTGGAGTGATGCCCAGTTCATCGGGCATGACGGAGTCTTCCCAGATCTCGTTCACATAGAAGAAACCGTTGGTGCGGATTTTGTTGATATTGCCGTCGCCGTCCATCGGGTCGTCGTCACCGGAACCGATACCGATCACGCCACCGACCTTGAAGTTATTCGGACCGGCATCCACTTTGGCGTCGACGTAAAGATTGAACCCGGAAAGGTCACCGTCGTTCACGTCGAGAACCTGGGCGGGCCCGGAACTCGTATTGCTGATGTCATCCGTTCCGGTCAGGAAGTCAATCTCGCCTTTCACTGCAACCAGACCTTTTTTGCCTTTGACGTTCAGACCGAATGCGGTGGCCGAGGAGATATTCGGAGTGAAACGGGCCTTCATGTACTGGAAGCCGTTCGGGATATAGGAGGTCATATCGCCGTCGCCATTGTCATTGTAGTAGGCGAGAAACGGGTTGATGAGCCAACCGCGGACCATCGCCTTGTACTGGGCCAGATAGAGCGTGGCATCACGAACATCGCTCCCGGCAAACTCGGCATCCTCGTCGGAGAGGCCGTCGACCCCTTCGGACATCTTGGACCAACCGAGAATCAGGCTGCCGCTGTCATCGAACTTCTTGGATACGATGATCGCGTCGCCGTCCTGGTCGAGAATCAGAAGATTCCCGAGGGCGACTTTCTGGCGGCCGAGTTTGGCGTTCAGGCCGTATTCGGGATGGGTGGCGTCGATATAGGCCCAGTCCCAGTGCGTTTCGAATCCGGTGTCCTTGTTGTTGAAGATGTTGGAAAAGCCGGGCCGATCGGTGTCGCGCTGGGAGTTATCGATTCCCCAGATGCTCTGCGCCAGATCTCCCCGAACCACTGCATGCACGTTTTCATATCCGAATTCCATGTGGATCCGGAATAGTTGAACCGCATAGTTGTCCTTGTCGGATACGCCGCCGACCGTCGGTGTCTGACCGACCGCTTCGGCATCCTCAACCGCCTGCCCGCTCCTTCCGAGGAAGAAGTTGTTCTGGCTGTATGCGTCGAAAGCATAGAACCCGGATAGATCCAGAAACGGTTTCTGCTCCGTGTCACCGGCAAGCGCAGCCTGAGGTACGTAGGCCATGAGCACACCCAACAACAACAAGACGATCCGCTTTAGCATGTTTTTCCTCCCCCTCCTAAAGGGTCAGTTCGTAATTCGGGTCTAGTCATCACCTCCGAACCGAATTCGAAACAGAGGGATTTCGTACAACACAACAAGAAGCCCCCGCTCAAGCCTTGCGAGACAAGAGTGGGGCCTCACATTTCCACTACAATTTCGTAGTAGTTGAGTTGATTGTCAAGAAACTAATGAGAATAGAGGCGGAGCGGGAGGATCTACTTTAAATCGTATCAAACCAACGGGTTAAGTACTATCCGGTATCCGTTTTGGTCGAAGAGTCCCCGGACGATCCGGCTCCATCGACATCGCCGAGCCGACGAACATCAAGAACCTGGTCTGCGGAGATGGCAATCGTGCCATGTTTCGCCCAGTGGCCGAAGCGGGCCGCCCTCCGGACGAATTCGGCACTGCTGTCGCCCTCTTTTCCCTCTTCATGAATCGCCACATCGTGGAGGGTAATTTTCTCCTCAGTCCAGTCGTGGCAGCGTCCGATGTAGAGTGCGCCGCCACGAACATCGACGACAACAGTTATTCCGTGGAGTTCGTGCTTGTTGTGGTGAAATGTACGTTCCATTGGTAGTCGCCTCAGGCTGTTTTACCGGTGGCACAATACTCGTCGAACGAGTTCATGAGATTCAAGGCGACGGTCTTGGCGTCCTTGCCCTCTATCTGATGGCGAGGAACGAAATGGACCAGTTCGCCGTTCTTGAAGAGGGCAAACGAAGGGCTGCTCGGAGGCACGTTAGTGAAATAGGTGCGTGCCTTTGCTACAGCCTCGAGATCCTGGCCGGCAAACACCGTGGCGACGTGGTCCGGTCTGTTCTCATGCTGCAGAGCGAGCTTGATTCCCGGTCGTGCCATGCCCGCAGCGCAACCGCAGACAGAGTTGACGATCACGAGTGACGTGCCGGAATTCCCTTCCATGAAGGCCTCGACGTCACCGGAAGTCTGAAGTTCCTGAACGCCGATCTCGGTAAGTTCTTTGCGCATCGGCTCGACGAGCCCTGGATCATAAGGCACGGAATATCCTCCTATGGCCGCTCAGGGGGGCCTGTATCGAACGAATCTTCGTTTTTGACTTTCCCTGGGGCGAGCGGGGCCGGGAATGCGGCGAATGATAGCTCGGGAACCCATCGAATTCTCTTATCGAGAACTGTCTCTAGAAAGTATATAGCGGCGGAGGAGCCTGCGCAATTCCGACCAGGCTACCGTAGGAGGGTGATTCGGCCATGGGTGGCCGGGCCTGAAGACGGATCCAGGCGGTAGAAGAAGACCCCGGACCCAGCAGGGACTCCCCTGTCGGTCCTTCCATCCCAGAAAACGGCCCCGCTCTCCCTCTCCCGGCCGGGGGTGAGCGTGCGAACGAGCCGGCCCGTGATGTCGAAAACCTGAATCGAAACGTCCGTTCCCCCTGGCAGCGAATATCGGATTGTCGTCCCCTCGCCCACCTGGGCCGGGTTGGGGATGGCGACACTCGGATAGACGATGCGGGTATCGGCGACGTTCCCGACCCCGGTTGCATAATCGCTCACGATCCGGTGGATCCCGCGACTCAGATTCCCGGTGAGGAAATTGATGAAGTAGATCGCGCCGTCGGGCCCGAGCTGGATGTCAGTAAAGTACCCCATATCAGTGGCCCAATTAAGAGAGTCGGGCTGGCCGGGAACCGGATCGGCAATTGCCCAGCTGTTCCCCGTCCTTTTCAGCCTTCTGATCCAGCCGAAGTTCGGATCCATGAAGAAGATGTCTCCATCGTAGCCGGGTGAAAACGTCCGGTTCGATCCAGGCAAGGATCGATAGATCGGCCCCCCCGTTATATTGGCCGGGAACGGTTCGATATGAGGATAGGCATAGGCGGGGAGTGTGTTTGTTCCACCACTGTCGCATGTGATATGCGGGTCGCTCGCTTCGAACCACGGCCAGCCGAAGTTCTCCCCGGGGGCGGTCATATACTCCTGGAAGTTGACTTCCTCCCACGTGTTCAGCCCGACATCACCGATCGCCAGATCACCGGTGAGTGGATCGATGCAGAACCGGAACGGGTTTCGCATTCCGTAGGCCCATACCAGTTGTGCGTTCGGTCCCAGGCCTACAAAGGGATTATCACCGGGAGCGATCAGAGAATGGGGCGGAACCGGGCCCCCGCCTGAATCGGGGAGGGCTGATAAATCGAGACGGAGAATCTTACCGTTCAGAGATGAGATATCGGCGGAGCTACACTTGTCAACATCATCGCCGTTGCTCGCATAGAGCATGCCGTCCGGACCGAACCGCAATGTGCCGCCATTATGGGATCCGTTCAGATCGGGGATGAGGAGAATGTCATATGGAGCGGAAAGAACAAGGTTGGTGCTGCTTGAATCGATCAGATCCCCGGAGGCCTCGTAACGCCTCACATGGTGAAAGCCGTCCGTGCTCGTGAGGTAGAAGTAGATGTAGGGGGCGGTCGGGAATCCCGGATCCACGGCAACGCCCAATAGTCCTCTTTCCACGTCATGCAATACATCGGGGACCGTGAAAATACTGTCATTTTCGACCGGAATATTGGTACTTACTTCGCCGAGTCGAACGACGCCCGAGTTCCACTCGACAAAAATCATGCGGCCGTCGGGAAGAAAGGCGAACGCGGTCGGCTGACCGGTAAGAGGGCCACGAACTACATATTCCGTAGTGAAGCCGGATGGCACTGTTTGGGCCTCAGCCGTCTCCCACGAACCTCCGACTGCGAGGAGAGCCAGGATCGCGAGGCCGGCAAATGTTCCTGTGGCCGGCACTCTACTGCTCCCGTGATTCCGCATTTTCATGATCTTCCTGCTGCCTCGGATCAGCTGCAGCCGTGCCGGGAGTTTCAGTGGTGCGGAGACTGGCTTCCAAGTCGGGATGGGGGAATCCGGGGACGGAAACGGGCCGCGTGAACGACAGAATCATATCCTATTATGACCATGAAATTCAACCTGCTAACAGGGTCCGAGAATCACTTCGAATCGGGACAGCTCTTTTTTTCGTTTGCCAAAACTCCCCCCGCCCACCATGTTTTCCTGACAATGGAACAGAAGAAAAAAGTCCCGGCCATCCTTCCGATCGTGCTGTTCCTCGAGCTCGTGGCGCTCGGGGCGACTTTTCCTGTGATTGCCTACTACGTGCGGGAACTCGGCGGCACCGGTTTTCACGTGACGCTCTGCTTTTTCCTGACTGCCGCGCCCAAAGTGCTTCTGCAACCCCTCTGGGGGGGCTTGAGTGACCGGATCGGCCGGAAGCCCGTACTCGTTCTCGGATTTGCCGGGGCAGTCGCGAGCTATGCCGGGTGGGCGATCGCCCCCGGACTCCTCTGGTTCCTTGCCGCCCGGGCATTCATGGGCCTTTTCGGTACTCAACTAACACTTGCCATGTCTATCGTGGCGGACCGCCTCCCTCCCGGTGACCGGGCGAAGGGGGTCGGGATCCTGGGGGCTACCGCCGGGTTCGGCTTTATTCTGGGCCCGATTCTCGGCGGAACGCTGGCATCGGCAAGCTCCTACGCCACAGTCGGCTGGGCGAACGCCGGTCTCGAACTGCTCGCCCTCGTTCTGACTGCGGTCTTTCTCCGTGAAACGCTCCCGAAGAGAGCGGCCCCCTCAGCAAGAAAGCGGGAGATGCTGCTCATCTGGAAGAAGGGGCTGTCTCATCCCGACCTCGGCCCGCTCCTGCTTTCGGTGCTCAGCGGTACAATCGGTTTGTCGGTCCTTCAGGGGACGTTGATTCTTCTGGCTGAGGATCGGTGGGGCTACGACGTCCGTCAGTCCGCCATCGCATTGGCCGTCTTCTTTCTGATCGGCGCACTGGTCCAGGGAGGGGCACTCCGGCGCCTGGTCCCTCGCTTCGGAGAGCTTACCCTCGCCCGCGCCGGAGCGATCTTTTCGACCGTCGGCCTCCTGATCCTGCTGCCCGACGGTCCTGTGGTGAATCTCTGGGCCGCACTCAGCCTGATCGGCATCGGGATGGCGCTTAACACGCCGACCCTGACAGCACTTCTCTCCCGCCACACGGGCGAACACGACCAGGGAACGGTCCAGGGTCTCAATCAGGGATTCACCGGACTCGGCCGAGCACTGAGCGGTGTGAGCATGGGGTGGCTCTATGATTGGTCGGGGGCACCGGCCCCCTTCGGCATCTCGGCCGTTCTGGTATTCGTCTCATTTCTCATGCTCATCCCCCTCGGGCGCTCGGTACGTAATGCGCCGTTCCGAACAGGGCACACGAAAGGATGAGAGACTCCATACTCTCTCATCCTCGTTGGATTACAGCGGAACTACTTTCCGCCGAAGAGCTTGCCCATCATGTCCGCGCCCTTCCCGTCGTCCCGCATGTATTGGTCCCGATCAGCGTGATGTCAGGCATGATCCCCTTTCCTGGTGCGTAGACCGGCAAAACCGATCAGTTTGCTTTCTTGCTCTCGGTGATGTAACATTCTACATAACATTTCGCAACTGAGCCGCCCGCTCCCTTCACCCCTGAGTTGATGCATCTGAGACGGAAGCGCTTTCTGCGTTTTTGATTGGAGTAGTCCGTGTCAACTTCTGAGCCGGCGATGGACAGATACAATCAGGGTCTGATCGACCTGATCGGAAACACCCCCCTCCTTTCACTCGAAGCTGTGGCCGACGAAATCCCCCCAGGGGTCAGTCTGTTCGGAAAAGCGGAGTTTGCCAACCCCGGCGGTTCCGTCAAGGATCGCGCCGCTCTCAACATGATCCTGACAGCGGAGAACGGGGGGCGTTTGAAACCGGGGGGAAAGATTCTGGAAGCAACGTCCGGAAACACGGGTATTGCGCTGGCGATGATCGGCTCATCCCGCGGATATGATGTCACTCTCTGCCTGCCCGCGAACGCCAACAGGGAGCGCCGGTCAACACTGCTCGCTTATGGCGCCCATCTCATTCTTACCGATCCGGGCGAGGGGATCGACGGCGCCATCTACAAAGCACGCGCCCTCTATGAGGAAGCACCGGGACAATGGTTCTACCCTGATCAGTACAGCAACCCGGACAACTGGGGCGCCCATTACAAGACGACCGCTCCCGAGATTCATGAGCAGACGAACGGCGCCGTCACTCATTTTGTTGCCGGCCTCGGGACAACCGGAACGTTCATGGGAACAGGCCGGAGGCTTCGAGAGCTCGTCCCGGATATCCGCCTCTCCAGCGTCCAGCCTGATTCTCCCTGGCATGGCCTCGAAGGCCTCAAGCATATGGAGTCCGTTCTAGTACCGCCCATCTACGACCCGTCTTTTGCCGACGAAAATATCGAAATCGAAACGGAAGAGGCCCAGGCCATGGTAAGGCGATTTGCGCGGGAGGCGGGCGTCCTTGTCGGCGTATCATCCGGAGCGAATATCGTGGCGGCAATTCAGGTGGCACGAAGAATCACGGAGGGGACGGTAGTCACCATACTTTGTGATGGGGGAGAGCGTTACCTGAGTGAGTCATTCTGGGATGAGAGCTAGATGATCAGACTTTCAAGGGAGCAGCTCGAGTCGATTCGGGAGCATGGGCGAAAGACCTATCCCCATGAATGCTGCGGATTCCTCGTGGGGAGAGCCGACGAAGAGAGCAAGTGGATTACGGATCTCTGGCCTGTCGAGAACGAGCGCGAAGGGCAGGCTCAGAGGCGCCGGTATCTCATCGCCCCCGAGGCCGTTCTCGAGAGCGAAAAGCGTGCTCGTCGTGAATCAAAGGAGATCGTCGGCGTATACCATTCCCATCCCGACCACCCGGGAGAGCCGTCCGAGTTCGACAGGGAACATGCCTGGCCTTTTTATTCCTATATTATTGTTGAGGTGCGGAGCGGCGAGCCGGCCACCCCCCTCTCCTGGCTCCTGCGTGAAGATCGAACCGGCTTCGACAGTGAATTGATTCAGATACGAGAAAGAGAGGAGTGACCCCCGTGCCCATAATCATCCACATTCCCACACCGCTCAGGAATTATACCGGAGGCGAGCCCCGAGTCTTGCTCGACGGCCGAACGGTAGGGGAACTGCTCGCCGGTCTTACGAGCGCCCACCCCGATCTGAAGCGGCACCTCTACTCGGGCGAGGGGACCCTCCGGAACTTTGTGAACGTCTACGTCAATGACGACGATATCCGGCACCTCGATAACGAGGAGACCCCGGTCAAAGATGGTGATGAGATCAGCATCATTCCATCGATCGCCGGAGGCAGCGGAGCGGAAATCACGCTCTCCAACGAGGAGATCCAACGGTACAGCCGACATCTCATCATGCCTGAAGTGACCATGGAGGGGCAGAAGAAGCTGAAGGGGGCGAGTGTGCTTCTCATCGGGGCGGGAGGACTCGGCTCGCCGATGGCGCTCTACCTGGCGGCCGCTGGTGTGGGGCGCATCGGTCTCGTCGATTTTGATGTGGTGGACTATTCGAATCTGCAGCGTCAGATTCTGCATGGCACGAGCACCGTGGACCGGCCCAAGCTGGAGTCGGCAAGAAATCGTTTGAACGACCTAAACCCTCATGTGGAAATCAAGACATACGAAGTCAGGCTCGATTCAGGCAATGCGCTCGAAATCTTCAGGGACTATGACGTTGTCGCCGATGGAACGGACAACTTCCCCACTCGCTATCTCGTGAACGACGCCTGCGTTCTGCTGAACAAGCCGAACGTATACGGGAGCATCTTTCGATTCGAAGGCCAGGCTTCTGTCTTTCACTATGAAGGCGGCCCGTGCTACCGGTGCCTTTATCCGGAGCCGCCTCCCCCCGGACTCGTCCCTTCCTGTGCGGAAGGGGGGGTCCTGGGAATCCTGCCCGGCTTGATCGGAGTGATCCAGGCGACCGAGGTTGTCAAGATCCTGATGGGGATCGGAGAGACTCTTTCGGGTCGGCTCATGCTCTACGATGCTCTCAGTATGAAGTTTCGAGAGCTCAAACTGAGGCGCAACAAGGACTGCCCGATCTGCGGAGACAATCCGAGCATACGGGAACTCATTGACTATGAAGAGTTCTGCGGTCTTCCGGGTGCGCAAACCGATGAGGATACCAACCGGGAAGTCTACAAGATGGTGGAAGAGCAACTGGGCAAGCGGTTCGCACAGCAGGAGGAATCGGTGGAGGCCGATGAAACCAGCGAGTTCATCATGCCCGGAGACATTACAGCGGTTCAGCTCAAAGAGCGAATGGACGCCGGCGACGACTCATTTGTCATTCTGGATGTACGAGAGCCCCATGAAGTACAGATCTGCTCGTTACCCGGAGCCGTTCTCATTCCGATGAACGAAATTCCCGCGCGACTGGCCGAGATCGATCACAACAAGGAAATTGTCTGCCAGTGTCGAATCGGAGCCCGGAGCGCCCAGGTGGCCATGTATCTCGCTCACCAGGGGTTCAAGAAGGTCAAAAACCTGGAAGGCGGTCTGCTGGCATGGGCAGAGGATGTCGATCAGGAGATGCCCGTCTATTGACGGATCCCCTCGTCAGATAGTGGAAAATGTCGAATTTTGTTCCAAGCTCGCTATTCTGGCCACCGCGAGTACCCCTCTGACGATCCGACTTGATTCCGGCCGGGTTGGAATGTTATAATTCTCATCAAGTTAACGACTTGGATCTCCCTTGTTCCCCTCTCAACAAGTTTGAACCGGATAGGCCGGATCAGCTCCGGCTGTGTCGTATTTCTATCAGGAGGCTCTCGATGATCCGATTGCGCTCGATTGTCTGCACGCTCGCATTCTCTATTACTCTTTCAGCACTCCCGTCCGGACCGGCCCTGGTTCACGCGGAATCACCGCCAACATTCTATTACTACAAAGGGGAAGCACTGCAGCTCGAGCTAGACGGCTCCCGATTCGCCGTGACGCCGAAAGAAGCGATTACGGAAGAAGTCGGCCGGAAGCGCCTGCTCGGTAGTCTGAATATTGCGGGTATCCCCGCCATGTCAATGAAGAGCGCTCCTATGCCCAGTTCCCAGTTTCTCTTTCTGGAATCAGAAGCTGTAGATGCAAGTGATGCAGACCGGATGATCAATATCCTCGTCGCATCGGACCAGTTCGAGTTCGTCTCTCCGGTCTTTCGCGGCCACTTCTTCGGATGGCTCGCCGTGACCCCCGAAATTCTCGTAAGGTTCGATCCCGCTTCTCGATATCGCGCCGAAGAGATCCTGTTCGAACTCGAACCCACCATCCAGATTCTGGAAACCGATTTTGCCGGACTGGACGGAGCTTATCGGCTTCGTTCCAGCATTGCCTCACAGAACGGTTTCGATGTACTCGCACTTGCGAACCGGCTCGCCGCGGACTCCCGTATTTCCTGGGCCGAACCGGACTTCCAGATGGAATCGAGGAGATCGCTCATTCCGAACGACACTGGATTCAATCTGGTGTGGGGCATCCATAACACAGGTCAGTCCGGCGGTACGCCGGGCATGGATATGGGTGGTGTCCGGGCGTGGGATCTCACCACGGGAGACTCCACTATCATCGTCGCCGTATTCGACGACGGCGTCGATCAGGTTCATCCCGACCTCCATCAGATCGCCGGAGAGGACTTTACGGGTGAAGGAGGAGGCGGCAACCCTTTCAACATGTGTGACACACATGGAACGACCGTAGCGGGCTGCGTGTCGGCGACGATCAACAACTCCCTCGGTACGGTCGGAATCGCCCCGGGCTGCCGAGTCGCCGGAGGTCGGATCTGTGTATCCACGGTCCCTTGTGACGGAACCGGGCAATGCCAGTCAATCTGGGTGGCCAACGCACTCAACTGGGCCCGGCAGCAGGGCGCAAAAGTGACAAATCTGAGCTGGTCGCTCGGAAGCCCGAACAGCACGATCGACGATGCATACGACAATGCCTATGCGAACGGCATCGTCAGTTTCGCAAGCGCGGGAAACAATGCTGTCGCCGTTCTCGGATACCCCTCTTCCCATAGCAAGGTGAACTCGATTTCGGCCGTCGGCCGGGACGGAAATCTGGCTTCGTTCAGCAGCTGGGGTGACAGCCTCGCCTTTGCCGCACCTGGTGTCTCCGTCTATACGACGGACCGTGTCGGATCCGCCGGCGTCGCACCGGGAGACTATGCGTCCGTGAGTGGAACGAGCTTTTCTTCGCCCTACTCCGCCGGCGTGGCGGCTCTACTTTTCTCGCTCGACCCGACTCTCTCTGCCGCCGAAGTGGAAGCGCGACTCCAATGCTCCGCCCGTGACCGCGGCGTTGCGGGGTTCGATCCGAAATACGGCTATGGTTTCCTGAATATTCGAAACGCATTCGGTATTACCGGGATCGCCGATTCGACCAGCGGTCCGCTTGCTGATGCGGGCAGCGCGACGGGTGTCGCCTGGGGCGACTACGACGGCGACGGCGATGCCGATCTCTTCCTGCTGAATAACGGCGCCAACGCACTCCTCGAGAATCAGGCCGGAACGTTCGTCGATGTGACTTCCGGTGATCTCGGGAACGCGGGTGCCGGATCAGGAGCCGCCTGGGGAGATTTCGACGACGATGGTGATCTCGATCTCGTAATCACAAATACAGGCTCGGCCAATCTTCTTCTCCGGAACGACGGCGGCGGCGTGTTCGCCGACATCACACCGGCCGGGATCGGCAACGCCGGTGACGGCGTGGCCGTGGAATGGCTCGACAAGGACAATGACGGCGATCTCGATCTCCATATCGTGACCTCTTCGGGAAGCAGCCTGTTCGAGAATGACGGGACCGGATCGTTCACCGATGTCGCGAGCGGTGCGTTCGCCACCACAACTGACGGCGCCGGCATCGCCTGGGGTGATTTCGACGACGACGGCGACATGGATCTCTACCTCGCCCGTTCTGTCGCGGCGGGAAATAAGCTCTTCGAAAACAACGGTGCCGGATCGTTCACCGACGTTACCCCCGCTTCGATCGGGGAAGCGTCCGTAGTGAGCCGGTCGGCCGCCTGGGCGGATATCGACAACGACGGCGACCTCGATCTTTATGTAGGGAACAACGGCGCGAACAAACTCTTCCGGAATGACGGCGGGGGGACGTTCGCGGATGTAACGGGCGGATTGCTCGGAGATGCATCCGACGCGGTTACCGTTTCATGGGCGGACTATAACAACGACGGCCACATCGACCTCTTCGTGGGGAATGCCTCGCCTGACGATAATCTGTTTTTCTTCAACTACAAAGCGAAATTTCACGAACTGACCGACACTCTCCAGACGGACGCCGGAAACGACCATGCCGCGGCGGCCTGGGCCGATTATGACGGTGACGGCCTCATGGATCTCTATCTCGGCAATGACGGGAGTGGCAATGTGCTGCTTCGGACAACCCCTCTCTCTGCGGAGTGCGATCACTATATCCAGGTCGATCTGGCGGGAACGGTGTCGAACTCCCATGGTGTGGGCGCCCGCATTCGAGCCGTGGCCGGGGGCAAATCCTTTATCCGTGAGATAACGGCTGGCAACGGCCGAAGCCAGGGCTCGCTTCGAGCGGAGATCGGGATCGGCCAGACGACGACCGTGGACACGCTGATCGTGAGCTGGCCATCAGGAATCGATCAGATCGTAACCGCGCTCGCGGCGGACACACTCGTAACGATTACGGAGTCGTTCATTGCGCCGGTCGCCCTCATCCTCTCTCCTGACGGCGGTGAAGACTGGGGAGTCGGAACGGTAAGAGAAATCACCTGGACGAGCACATCCGCTGTGGGTTCTGACTACACACTCGAGTATTCCACCGACAACGGCTCTTCGTGGAATCCGGTCGCCTCCGGATCAAGCGGGCAGCTGGGCGGATTTGACTGGACGGTACCGAACGATGAGACCACCCAGGGCCGGGTTCGCGTCCTCCTCTCCAACGCAGCGGGAAGTGACCGGGATACGAGCGATGCGACTTTCGCGATCACAGCCGCCCCGATCACGGCGGTGACATCGCCGAACGGAGGCGAATCACTCGAGATCGGCAGCAATGTGAATATCACATGGACCAACGGCGGAGGCTCGGCTGTCGCCCATACGGTGGAGTCGAGCGGTGACAGCGGAATGACGTGGACATTGCTCGCCGACAGCCTCGCCGGCGGCGGTGGAGGAAGCCTGGCCTGGGTCGTCCCCAACCTTCCAAGCCGGGAAGCACTCGTGCGTGTGACGCTTTTCAATTCCGCAGGCGCTGTGATCGATCAGAGTGATGCGTTCTTCGATATCGCTCCCCCGTTCGCGCCGTCCACATTGATTCACGACGCCACAAGTGCGGCGGTCGGTCATACGGGTATGGCACGGGGAGCCGCCTGGGCCGATTTCGACGGAGACGGCGATGCCGATCTCTATATCACGAACAGCGATGGAGCGAATCAGCTGCTCCAAAACAGTCCGGCCGGCTATTCCGATGTTACGGCCGCCCCCCTGGACGACGCTTCGATCAGTTACGGGACGGCGTGGGCCGATGTAGACAACGACGGCGATCTCGACCTCTACCTCGCCAATGACGGAGCCAATAAACTCTTTGAAAATCAAGGGGGAGGCACATTTATCGACGGGACCTCCGGCGGTGCGGGTCATCCGGGCGCCGGCCGCGCGGCCGCATTCGGCGACTACGACAACGACGGCGATGTCGACCTCTACATCACGAATTACAACGAGTCGAATCGTCTCCTCAGAAACGACTCGGGAACGCTGATCGATATCACACCGGGCACGGTCGCCAACAGTGGCCCCAGTTGGGCGACCGTATGGGTCGACTACGACAACGACGGTGACCAGGACATTTATCTGGTGAACGAGGGGAGCAACAAGATATTCCGCAACAATTCGAACGGCACCTTCACGGAACTCGGAGGCGGGCTTGGTGCTTCGGACAACGGCACGGGGAGAGGCGTCGCATGGGGTGATTACGACAATGACGGCGACCTCGACGCCTACGTCACCAACATCGGGCCGAACCAGCTCTTCCGGAACAGCGGAGGATCATTCACCGAAGTATCAGCGTCGCCGGTCGACGTGGATGGTGAAAGCTACGGAGCGGCATGGGGCGATTACGATCTGGATGGTGACCTCGATCTCTACGTGGCCGGCAAATACTTTAACCGCCTTTTCCGCAATGACGGCGGGATTTTTGTTGACGCGGCAAACTTCGAAACGAGTGACGCCGGTAACAGCCAGAGCGTGATCTGGGGCGACAGCGACGGTGACGGTGATCTCGATCTATTCGTCGCCAATCTCGGTGCCAACAAACTCTTCCGAAACGACCAGACTTCGGGGAATCACTGGCTTCGCGTGAAGACGGCCGGAGTCATCTCGAACAAAGCAGGAATCGGCGCGCGTGTGAGAGCCGTGGCCGGCGGGATCGCACAGATTCGAGACATTTCCGGCGGTTCCGGTTACCTCTCCCAGAACTCCCTCCCGGCCGACTTCGGGCTCGGGGCGTCGACTCTGATCGACACGCTCCAGGTCTTCTGGCCTTCGGGGCAACTGTCGCTCCTGACCGCGATCACTGTCGATACGGCGCTCACGATCACGGAGCCTGTGCCTGACTGGGCGGATGTGACCGCCAGCGGACTCATTCACGCGGGAACCGTTCAGGGCGTTTCCTGGGGCGACTATGACGGCGATGGCGACGAGGACCTCTACGTCAGCCTCTCGTTCGGGGCCAACAAGCTGTTTCGGAATGACGACGGGGCGACATTCGCGGATGTATCGGCGCCGCCTCTCAACGATGCCGGCGATGGCGTACAGAGCGCGTGGGGTGACTACGACAATGACGGCGACCTCGATCTCTATCTCGTCAACTCGGGGACCGCGAACAAACTCTTCCGGAATGACGGGGGAGGAGTATTCGCTGATATAGTCTCTGCGGTCCTTAACGACGCCGGCTTCGGTTTTTCGGGCGCCTGGGGGGACCATGACAACGACGGTGATCTCGATCTCTATATTACGAACGCGGGATCGTTCAACAAACTGCTCGACAATGACGGCGCCGGCGGATTCACAGACATCACGAGCGGGCCGCTCAGCAGCCTTGGTTTCTCCTTCTCAGGTGCGTGGGGCGACCACGATAACGACGGTGATCTCGATCTCTACGTGGGGAACGCGTTCAGCCCCAATCAACTGCTGGAGAATCAAGGCGGCGGAACGTTCACCGACATAACGGCTGGTCCTCTCGGAGACGCCGGCTCGGCATATGGCGTCGCTTGGGCTGACTACGATAACGATGGCGATCTCGATCTCTACGTTTCGAACGAGAGCGCCGCCAATAAGTTGTTCCGGAATGACGGCGGCGGAGTGTTCGCCGACGTGACTCCCCTCCTACTCGCCGATATTGGGGGCGGCCGGGGAATCGCCTGGGCCGACTACGACAATGACGGGGACCTCGATCTCTATCTCAATCAGTCGGGATCGAACAAACTCTTCCGAAATGAAGGAGGCGGTCTCTTTTCTGATGCGACCGATGACTCGCTCGTTAACGCAGGAAACGGACTCGGCGCGGCCTGGGCGGACATCGACAGCGACGGCGATCTCGATCTCTACATCGCGACGAGCGCGGCTACGAAAAGGCTCTTCCGTAACGAGGCCGTAACAGGCAATCACTGGGTTCACGTCAATCTGGTGGGATCGCCGTCCAACCGTTCGGCTATCGGCGCCCGGGTTCGTATCGTTGCAGGCGGCCTCGCCCAGATCCGTGAAATCACCGGCGGCTCAGGCTATGGGTCGCAGAACTCGCTTACAGCCGAATTCGGGCTCGGATCGGCGACAGTGGTTGATTCGATCCGGATTTCGTGGCCGAGCGGAACTGTGCAGGAACTGACCGGCTTTGTGGCTGATGCTTTCTATCAGTTCCTGGAGTCGGGCGACCCGACCGGAGTGGATGAAGCAGAGGCGGTTCCCGCTGCGTTCCTGCTTTACGGCAACGTGCCGAACCCGTTCAACCCGACCACATCGATCCGATTCGGTCTACCCGAACGGTCACATATCAATATTTCGATCTACGATCTGGCCGGCCGCCTTGTCAAAACTCTCATCGATGACGAACGAGATGCCGGATACCTGGATGTGAACTGGCAGGGGCACGACAGCCAGGGGCGGAGTGTCGCATCAGGACTTTACTTCGTGCGCATGCAGGCGAGCGGATTCGCCGCAACGAAGAAGATGATGCTCATTCGGTGACGTGGAAAAACTGATCCATTCGAGCGGGTGGCCCGCCTGGCCGCCCGCTCGAGCTTTTCTTGATCCCGCCCCGCGCGGGGTCTAAGATCGGGGCTTCGGAACCCTCGGCGATCCACTTCCGGAGTCCATTATGCGCTACCTCATATTGACGGCGATCCTTCTGAGTGCGATCCCGGCTCGCGCCGGCGCTCCTCCGCAGCACTCCATCAGGCCGATCCACACCTACTCGATCGTCTCGCGGGATCCGGAGACCGGCCTCCTCGGTGTGGCCGTTCAATCCCACTGGTTCAGCGTCGGATCCGTCGTCACCTGGGCCGAGCCGGGTGTAGGCGCCGTCGCCACACAATCCCTGGCCAATCCAGCCTATGGCCCGCGGGGCCTCGATCTTATGCGTTCCGGCCTCGATGCAGGCGAGGCTCTCCATGCGCTTCTCACAGCGGACGAAGGGGCAGCCGTTCGCCAGGTCGCCTTCATCGATAACAATGGGAATGTCGCCGCCCACACCGGGGCAAAGTGTATCGAATCAGCCAGCCACATTACGGGCGACGGATATAGCGTGCAGGCCAATCTGATGGCCAATGACCGGATCGTTCCGGCAATGGCCGCGGCATTTGAAGAATCCGACGGGGATCTGGCTGAAAGAATGATGGCCGCTCTCGAAGCCGCCCAGCGTGAAGGGGGCGACATTCGTGGCAAACAATCCGCCGCCATGCTGATCGTGGCCCCCCGGAATACGGGGAAGCCGTGGGTCGATCGCGTACTCGAACTCCGGATCGAGGATCATCCCACACCGATCGTCGAACTCCGTCGACTTCTCACCATTCACAGAGGTTACGAAGAGATGAATCGGGGAGATTTGGCGCTCGAGACCGGGGACTTCAAAAAGGCCCGCGATCATTATAAAGAAGCGACCCGCCTGATTCCGGGAAACCCGGAGGTGATGTTCTGGCATGCGGTAACGCTGGCGACCAGCGGCGGCGCGAAAGAGTCGATTCCCATCTTCGCCGAACTGTTTGCCGTTGATTCTACATGGCGGGAAACGCTCCGGCGTCTGCAGAAACCCGAAATCATTCCAAACGATGATGAGGGAACCGCTCTGATCGAACAGATCCTCGAGCAGACACGGTAGCGACGGAGAGTCTGTGAATACCGTAGTCCAGCGCCATATCGATAACACCGATTTCTTCGCCGGCATCATCGAAGCGAACGGGATTCAAGTGGGCCCGTCTCCCCAGGGCCTTCTGGACGAGCTGAACCGATCGATCGATCGCCGGCGCACAGATCCCCTCTCACCGGAATTCCGAAAAGCGATCCGCGACATGCTCCGGGTCGGCGGCTTCAAACCGAGCGGCAGGAATAAACCGGCCAACGAATACCTGGCCGCATGTGCCGCCAAGGGGGGATTCCCGATTATCAACAACATTGTGGAAATCAATAATTTGGTCTCACTTGAAACCGGCCTCCCTATTTCGATTGTCGATCTCGACCGCGCACTCATGGAAACGGACGGGCTGACCATCCGGCTGGGTGGAGAAAAGGAATCGTACGTCTTCAATCCCTCCGGCCAGGAGATCGACCTGACCGGTCTCGTCTGCCTCGCCCGGGTCTCGGGAGAGGCGCTTGCCAATCCGGTAAAAGATTCCATGCTCTCCAAAACCGACGAGACAACGGCTGCTGTTCTGGCAGTAATTTATGGATCCCGTACGACAGTTACAGAAACAGAAATGCAAGAAGCGAATGGACTTTTTTCGCGGCTTCTCGAGCAATACGCCGGGGCGTCCGAGGTTCATCCAACGATCATCTGAGACCCGGGAAAGCGATCTTGACATGATCCGACTGAGTGACGACGAACAGGAAGAACTGATAGCGACCAGGCGGGATCTTCACCGACATCCGGAGATCGCGTTCGAAGAGGTGCGCACTTCCGGCCTGGTGGCCGACCGACTCCGCTCGATCGGACTCACCCCCCGAACCGGAATCGGCGGGACGGGAGTAACTGCTCTGCTCGACGGCAGGAAGCCGGGCAAGAGAGTCCTTCTAAGAGCGGACATGGATGCTCTTCCCGTGCATGAACTGAACGATGTTCCCTACAGGAGTACTGTGGACGGGAAGATGCACGCCTGCGGTCATGACGGACATACGGCGATCGCGCTCACCACGGCCCGTGTTCTGAAACGCCTCGAGCCCCCTGAAAAAGGCTCGATCCTCTTTCTCTTTCAGCCGGCGGAAGAGATTGCGGACGGTGCGAAGAAGATGATCGCCGAGGGTGTACTCCGGGATCCGGTTGTCGATGCCGCGTTCGGGCTGCATCTCTGGAGCGTGCTCGATACCGGCAAAATCGGCGTCGCTCCCGGGCCATTCATGGCGGCGGCTGACGAATTCGAAATTCTTGTTACAGGCAAGGGATGTCACGGCGCGAGACCGCAGGAAGGGAGAGACCCGGTACTGGCGGCGGCCCATATCGTGACCGCTCTTCAGCAGATCGCGGCGCGCCTCGTGGACCCTCTCGATTCCGTCGTGATCACCGTCGGCAGTATTCACGGAGGTGACGCGTTCAACGTGATTCCGGGCGAGGTCATGCTGAAAGGTACGGCGAGAAGCTTCAGCGAGGAGGTGTGGGACGAGTTACCCGAGCAGGTCTCCCGCATTGCCGAGCAGACAGCCGCCGCGTTCGGCTGCAACGCCAAGGCGACTTTCGATCGGAGCGCCCGGCCTCTGATTAACGATCCCGAGATGACCGCCCTTGTCCGCGAGGTGGCGACTGAGGCCGTAGGGGCGGAGAATGTCGTTGAATTCAGGAATATGGCGGCAGAAGACTTTGGAGAGTACCTTGTTCACGTGCCGGGTTGTTTTTTCTTCGTCGGCGCCCGGAACGAACGGCAGGGCCACGTTCATCCCCACCACTCGCCACGATTCGATTTGGATGAAGCCGCCCTCCCTCTCGGTGTACAATTGCTCGCGGAAATCGCTCGTAGATATCTGGTCCAATACGCGTAAGCCCTTTCGAATAGAGGAGACCGAAATGAAACATACCAAGAGATTCCCCCTGTCCTTTCTTGTAGTCGGCTGCTTTGCCATCGCCTTATTGACTGCCGGTTGCGGCAGCAAAGAGGAGAGCACCGGGGATCAATCGAAGACGGATACTCCACCAGCTTCAGATCATCCGACGGCCAAGAAGACGGCGCCGGTAGCGACACCCGTCCCGGAAGGAATGGAGTCTCACGTGGGTCTCGCCTACGCGCTTCCCGACGGCTGGACGTCCAAGACCCCGTCATCCCGCATGCGGATCGCCGAATACGGCCTGCCCGGTAATGAGGAAGGGGAAGTCATTCTGTTCCACTTCGGCACTGGCGGAGGGGGTGGAATCGAGGCCAACCTGCGACGCTGGGCGGGCCAGTTCCAGATGGCAGACGGCTCGGATTCGTGGGATCAGGCCGATCGCGATTCGTTTGAGGCCGGTCAACTGAAGATCCACACAATCGAGGTGAAAGGCCGTTATGTAAGCTCCATGCCCGGCGGCGCACGAAGTTATAACGAGTCCGACTGGCGGCTTCTGGGGGGAATCATCGAAGGTCCCGGCGGTCCCTGGTTCTTCAAAGGTGTGGGGCCCGAAAAGGTCATTCTCGACATTCGTGAGCCGTTCATGGATATGCTGAAGTCCGCCGTCGCTTCCTAGGAGAGCGCCGGGTCATTCACAAGTAGTCGTTTCGGGGTTGACGGGGACCACACTCCCTTCGATATTCTCCGTGACCATGATCCATCCATTCGGCCTCAACTAGGAAGGACCGCTGTGAAAATCGGAGTTCCCAAAGAGACGTTTCCGGGGGAGCGACGTGTAGGCCTGATCCCTTCGACCCTCGGCCCGCTTCAGAAAGCGGGACTCGAAGTTGCCATCGAAGCGGGTGCAGGAACCGCCGCCGGCTTTTCCGACGAAGAGTACAAAGAGAAAGGCGCGAAGATCCTCGATCGCCAGGCGATCTTCGCCGAGTCAGATATTATCGTGCAGGTGCGCGGCCCCGGCGCGAATCCGGAGGCGGGCCAGGCCGATGTGAGGATGCTCCGGGCCGGACAGTACCTGATCGCCACACTTGACCCGCTCGCTCAGACAGCCATCATGAAACAACTCGCCGAGACGAAGGCGAATGTGTTCGCAATGGAACTGATGCCCCGAATTACGCGCGCCCAGAGCATGGATGTGCTCTCCTCGATGGCGACTGTTGCCGGATATCTCTCCGTACTGATCGGCGCTACCAAACTGCCGAAGTTCTTTCCCATGTTCATGACCGCCGCAGGAACGGTGTCACCGGCCAAGGTATTCGTCCTGGGAGCGGGGGTGGCGGGGCTTCAGGCGATCGCCACCTCGAAGAGACTCGGAGCCGTTGTGGAGGCCTTCGATGTCCGACCGGCAGTCAAGGAGCAGGTACAGTCACTCGGCGGCCGGTTTGTCGAGCTCGATCTCGGAACGGACGACTCGGAAGACGCAGGAGGATACGCCAGAGAACTTACCGAAGAGCAGAAGAAGATGCAGGCGGATCTCATGGCGGATCATATTCGCGCTGCTGACGTTGTGATTACGACCGCCGCCGTACCAGGCAAGAAGTCGCCGGTTCTCATCCAGGAAGACGTGGTCAAGGGGATGCGTCCGGGTTCGGTCATTGTCGATCTCGCCGCCGAAAAGGGGGGGAACTGCGCTCTCACGGTGGCGGGCGAGACTGTTGTCAAATACGGGGTACAGATCGTAGGCGCCGTAAACCTGCCGTCCGATCTGCCTTATCACGCCAGCCAGATGTATTCGAAAAACATTCAGACGTTTCTTCTGCATCTCGTCAAAGAGGGGGAGATCACCCTCGACATGGAAGATGAGATCACCGCCGGCTCGCTGGTCGCGAAAGACGGTGAAGTGGTTAATCCCATGGTGCTCGACGCGATGGCGAAGGAATCGGGAGGGGGTGCCTGAGCATGGAACTTCTCTTGTTACTTACCGTCTTCGTTCTCGCGATCTTTGTCGGCTTCGAGATTATTACAAAGGTGCCTCCGACCTTACACACGCCGCTCATGTCGGGATCAAATGCGATCTCGGGCATTACGATTATCGGCGCTCTGCTTTCAGCCGGATCAGATCACAATCAGATCACAACCATACTCGGGTTCCTTGCCGTGCTTTTCGCCACCCTCAATGTGGTGGGTGGATTCATGGTGACCAACCGTATGCTCGAGATGTTCAAGAAGAAGGACTAATCCAGTGAACGAGATACTGATTCCTCTTGCTTATCTGGTCGCTTCGGTCCTCTTCATCATGGGTCTGAAGGGACTGACTCACCCGAAAACGGCAGTGCGGGGCAATCGCCTCGGCGCTACAGGTATGCTGATCGCACTCGTGGTGACGCTGTTCGACCAGCACGTTCTCACCTTTGAATGGATCATCGCCGGACTTGCTGTCGGGGCGTTGGTTGGTGCCATTCTCGCCGCCAAGATCGAGATGACCGCCATGCCTGAGCTTGTCGCCATGTTCAATGGCTTCGGCGGGATCGCTTCATCACTCGTCGCCGGCGCGGAGCTCGTCAAGTTTGCCGGCGGGGGATCGATCGGAGCTATCCCCGTCGCGCAGTTCACGATCGCCGCCGGCACATCGGGCCTGATCGGTATGGTGACATTCACCGGATCGATGATCGCATTCGGCAAGCTACGCGGCCTGGTTTCCACCGGCGTCGTTACTTATCCGGGCGCTCAAATCGTGAAGATCCTGTTCGCGCTTGCCTGTCTGGCACTCATCGTCATGATCGTCATGGATCCCGGCAACATCCAGAACTACTGGATCCTGATGGCGGCCGCCGCCATCCTCGGCGTTCTCGCGGTGATTCCGATCGGCGGAGCGGACATGCCGGTAGTCGTCGCGCTGCTGAACTCATACTCCGGAATCGCAGCGGCAGCGACCGGCTTCGTTCTCAATAACACGGTGCTCATCATCGCCGGTTCGCTCGTCGGTGCATCCGGAATCATACTCACGATGATCATGTGCAAGGCGATGAACCGATCACTCGCCAACGTCCTCTTCGGTACGTGGGGAGACAGCGCCCAGTCGTCCATGCCGGGAGCGGACGAGATCTACGAAGGTCGGATCAAGACGACGTCGGCCGAGGAGGTCGCGATGATGCTCGACGGCGCAAGCTCCGTGATCATCGTCCCCGGTTACGGCCTCGCCGTCGCCCAGGCACAGCATACGGTGCGGGATCTATCGAACCTGCTCAAGGCGAACGGTACTGATGTAAAGTACGCGATCCATCCGGTCGCAGGTCGGATGCCCGGTCACATGAATGTACTTCTCGCCGAAGCGGACATCCCCTATGACGAACTTGTGGAGATGGACGTTGTCAACCCGGCATTCCAGCAGTGCGACGTGGCTATCGTGCTCGGCGCCAATGATGTCGTCAATCCCGTGGCGCGGGATGACCCCAACAGTCCGATCGCCGGCATGCCGATTCTCGATGCTGACAAGGCGCGGACAGTCGTGATCGTCAAGCGAAGCCTGAGCCCGGGTTTTGCAGGCATCCCGAACCCGCTCTTTGCCGCGGACAATACTCTCATGTTCTTCGGCGATGCGAAGAAGAACATGCTCGATCTTGTGGCGGCGATAAAGGACTCGTAAAGAGAACCTTCGAATTTTGATGAATGCTGACAGGGGGATCTCCGGCGGGAGGTCCCCCTTTAGTTCTGGGGACACAATACTTAATTCCCGCCAAAATGGTTGGGGGGAATTAAGTATTGTGTCCCCAGAACTAAAGGGGGTGGCTAGAGCATGGCCAGCAATCCGCGAAGGGCGTGCTTCACGGAAGCGGCCCGAACTTCAGCCCGGTTCCCATCGAAGTGCACAGTCTCCGCACGACTTTCACCTTCTCTTCCTGCCCATGCGAAACAGACGGTACCGACCGGCTTATCCGGCGCCCCCCCTCCCGGCCCGGCGATCCCGCTGACAGCGATCGCCAGATCTGTCCCGCTCCGGTCGAGCGCTTTCCTTGCCATCTCGATCACCGTCTCCTCGCTCACCGCGCCGAACCTGACAATCGTCTTGCTCTCGACCCCCAACATGTCAGATTTCGCTTTGTCGGAATAGGTAACATACGCCCGATCGAACCAGTCGGAGCATCCCGCCATGCAGGTGACTGCATGGGCGATGCCGCCGCCGGTGCAGGACTCGGCCAGCACCAGTCGCATCCTGGTCGCGCGGAGACGCGTGCCAAGCTCAGTCAGGATTTCGTGGAGATCATCCGGAGATTCGCCGCTCATAGCACCTATCATAGCTCATTCCCTTGCCCGGGCCATACTATTGACTCCCCACCCCCTCCCGCCTACACTCGATTCCCCAGGCACGGTGCCCCGCCTGTTCTTCCGTAACGTGGGCGGGTCTCCATCGCTGCAGCGAATCAAACCCGGCGCCTTCTCGCGCCAGCTTAGTGAGGAGGAAACACCCTTGGCCTCCAGAACCCGAGCCAAAGAAGATCTCAATCTGAATCACACTGTGCAACGCCAGTTCGATAAGGCGGCGCGACACGTCAAGTTACCATCAGGTCTGCTGGAGCAGATCAAAGTCTGCAGCAACGTTTACTACGTTCAGTTTCCCGTAAAAATCGGGAGGAACTACAAGATTTTTGAAGCATGGCGAGCGGAACACTCTCATCACAAAAAGCCGCTGAAAGGCGGTATCCGTTACAGCTCCATGGTAACGCAGGATGAGGTAATGGCGCTTGCCGCCCTCATGACTTACAAGTGCGCGATCGTGAACGTTCCGTTCGGAGGCTCCAAGGGGGGCATCAAGCTCCGTCCCCGTGACTACAATGCGGAACAGCTCGAGAGGATCACCCGGCGCTACACCACCGAACTCATCAAGAAAGACTTCATCGGGCCCGGTACGAATGTCCCCGCTCCCGACTACGGAACGGGTGAGCGGGAAATGAGCTGGATTGCGGATACCTACGATACGTTTCATCCGGGCGGTCTCGATAACCTCGCCTGCACCACCGGGAAGCCACTCAGCCAGGGAGGAATCCGCGGTCGCCGTGAAGCGACCGGTCTCGGCGTTGTGTATGCGCTCCGCGAGGTGTTCCGTCATCAGAAGGACATGCAGAAACTGGGTCTATCAGGATCACTGGAAGGGAAGACTATCTCGATCCAGGGTCTCGGCAATGTGGGCTATCATGCAGCCTGCACTCTCTTCGAGGAAGACGGCGCCAGAATCGTCGCGATCGGCGAGTGGGACGGTACGATCCACAATCCCAATGGTATCGATATCAACAAACTGATGAAGTGGAAGAAACGGCACAAATCGATTCAGGCGTTTCCCGGCTGCAAGAGCACTCCCAAAGGAACGGACTGCCTCCAGGTGAATTGCGACATACTGATCCCTTCCGCGCTCGAGGCCCAGATCAACCGAAGCAACATGAAGAGGATCCGCGCAAAGATCATAGCGGAGGCGGCGAACGGCCCGACCACCTCTGAGGCCGAGGATTACCTCAACAAGAAGGGTGCTCTCATTGTTCCCGACATCTTCCTGAACGCGGGGGGGGTGACCGTTTCCTATTTCGAATGGAGCAAGAACCTCTCTCACATGCGGTTCGGTAGACTCGAAAAGCGGGTAGGCGAGTTTCAGCGCAGCAATCTGCTGAACGCCACCGAGGCGTTGACAGGACACAAATACCCGAGCAAAACGAAGGAAACGTTAATGCGCGGAGTGGGGGAGCACGATCTTGTCTACTCCGGCCTCGAACAGACAATGGTCGACGCGTACAACGAGATTCGCCATATCCGAAACCGAAACAAGGCTATCAAAGATCTGCGGACAGCAGCCTATGTATCAGCAATCAAGAAGGTCGGGACCACCTACCTCGAACTCGGAATCTTTCCGTAGGCGGGTCGATCGGTTTTTGGTGATGGCTTCCGGGTCCTGCACGCAACGAACGGTGACCGGGCCATACGCGCGGGCGCGGCAGGCGAGACGCATTTCCTTCCGCGGCAGGTAATCCCGCTCGTCAATACCGATCTTGTTGAGATTATTCGAGCCCTCAATAATCTCGATCAGACAACATCCGCAGCGAGCGTTTCCCTTACACTGCGTGGCGATGGGAACATCGTTTTCGAGGGCGGCAGTGAGCAGATCCGTCCCCTTTTCGATTTCGACTTCCCGATCGGATGGCAGGAATCGAATGACGATTCGTTTGGTATTCTCACTCTCTTCCATGGTGATCCTCTCGTAGGAAGGTAACCGGAGAGCGACTGAACCGCAACGGGCCGGTGACTTGCGGAGCCGGGCCCCCGAAAGAGCGGCGCCCTGCCGGCCGCCCCGCTTTTGATTCAAGCCTCATACTGACAAAGCCGAACCTCGGACCAACGAAGCCCGATGCCGGGCAGGCGAGGTTCGATCATGCAGGAACCATACAAACTCATTACGGACGGCCACGAAGTGCGCGGATTGTACGAAGTGGCTTTCACGCCGGACTACCTCGTTCGCCTGGGCCGTGCATACGGCATCCTCGTGAACAGGATATTCGACGGGAAGAGCGGCACCAAGCGGCGGGTCGTTCTGGGTTTTGACGCGCGGCCCAGTTCGTGGGATCTGCAGAACGCTCTTGTACGCGGCCTCTGCGCCGAAGGGATCAACGTTTTAAATCTCGGCATGGCGCCATCGCCGCTCGTCAATTTTTCAGCTTTTCATTTGAAGACGGAAGGGGCTATCTCCCTCACCGGGAGTCACAGGCCGGCCGGTTGGAACGGGGCAAGGCTGTACATAGGCCGGCAGCCTCTCGAGAAAAATCTCCTGGACGAAATCCTGGCGAACAGCAGGCATATCGGCAGGCGTGACCTGCTCCCCATGATAGGCGAAGTGACCTATCTGAACATGGTGCCCGACTATCTACGATCGATGCAACGCGAATTCGAACCCGCGCAGAAGTGGATGGGATCTAAACCGATTCATGTGGTAGTGGCCGGCGGTAACGGTGTGGCGGCACTCACAGCGCCGCAGGCACTTACGCGAATCGGATGTCGCGTACTTCGACTCCGTTGCTCTCTGGAAGCGGCCGATCGAGCCAGTCTCTACGATCCGTCAGATCCGGCGGCGCTCCGTGAACTCGGGCAGACGGTCCGGGCGGCGAGGGCCGATTTCGGTGTGATCTTCGATGGCGATGGGGATCGCCTGCGCATCGTCGATAATCAAGGGGAGGCCGTGAGACCGGACCACTTGATGCTTCTCTTTGCCCAATCGATGGCCGATCACCATCCCGGTGTTCGGGTTGCCTGTGATCTCCGAACGACTGACAGACTCGAAGAAGCTCTCGCAAGACGAGGCGGTACTCTGGTCCATCTCCCGCCCGGCCACCGGTCAATGATGGAAGCGATCCGGACTGGCCAGGTTCTATTTGCCGGTGACGCTGAGGGGCACTATCACTTCGCCGACCGGTATCTCGGATTTGACGATGGGACCTACGCTTCCCTCCGGCTCGTTGAACTCCTCGCACGGGCTCGGAAAGATCGTTCTGAAATGGTGAGCATCCGTAGCCTGCTTCCTCAAGCCGACCGGTATGTTTCACCCGAAAAGGTGATCCCGCTCGATAGTGACGGTCCGATTCTGAATGCTGTGGCCGACCGGCTTCGGGAGCAAAAGGACCTCGGTTTACCGATTCGCTCGATTCGAGAGGATCACACGCACGCCGTACGCATCACTCTGGATGACGGTTGGGGTGTCTTCTATCTGGGCAGGGAGGACGGAACTGCCCGCATCCGCTATGAGGGCCGTACGGAACAGGCTTTTCAGGCGGTGGGGAAAATCCTCAGAGCCGCGGCGGAAGATCTGATCGCCTGCAAGGCGGCAACCGCGGAAACATCGTCGATATCCTAAAGTTCCCGGCCTGATTTGTCCGATTTGTCCCCCTACCGCGCAGTTTGTCCTTTCATCAAGAAATCCACTCCAGGAGCCGATAGTTCAAGCAGGAACAGGGAGCAGGACATTCACCTTTTCACGCGGTCTGGACAATATGGATCACGAAAAAAAGCCGATGGATGACCAGCAGGTACTCGCCCGTCTCAACCGGAGCGAGCGAACCTACTGGTTCATGTCGATGGTCCTGATGATTACTCTTTCGGTAACGGTAATCGTGCAGTACCTGGCCGCAAACGGTTTCATCCCGGCCAACCTGAGCGTCGAGAACCACTACAGGACAACTCTCTCCGTCGGCCTCCCAGGTCTGGTCATTCTGTTCTGTCTGTACACGACGGCCAAGCGGCGGGAAATCCGCTTCCTGAAATCCACTCTGTTCAGCCAGCAGTTTCTTCTCCGAAGACTCGCCGAGCGATCGCGCGACCAGGAGTCGACTCTCGAGGAACTTCAGAAGGTCGGCAGCCTGAAGGATATGCTCATTTCCACCGTGTCCCACGAACTCCAGACACCGCTGGCGTCGATCTTCACCATTTCTCAGACTCTATTAAGCTATGAAGAAGCGGATAAAGCGACTACTCAGAAATTCTACCGTCTGATCAGCGAGGAATCGCGACGGCTATCCGATCTCGTTCGCAATCTACTCGACCTTGCCAAGATCGAATCGGGCACGATGAACTGGGACCTGCAGAGTTGCGACATTGAGGAAATCATCGATCGCGGGCTCGCGATCACGGAGGCCCTTGGCGAAACGAGAAAAATAAAGGTGAGGAAGGAGATCGAAGCCGGCTTGCCCGAACTCTATCTCGACCGCGATCGTATGGTGCAGGTCATGACGAATCTTGTGGGCAACGCCTACAAATTCACTCCCGACGGAGGGTCGGTCGTCGTCTCAGCCACTCTGGTCAAGAGCAAGACCAGGTCGGGTGAGAGAGCCTTGAGAGTGACAATCAGCGATACGGGCGTCGGCATTCCGCACGATCAGATCGGCCGGATTTTCGAACGATTCCATCGGGCGGCTACGCCCATGGGGGTGCGAGCAAAGGGGACAGGCCTCGGCCTCGCCATCACAAAGGATATTGTCGAACATATGGGCGGTACGATCGGGGTGGAGAGTCAGCCTGCCGAGGGGAGTACCTTCTTCTTTATGTTCGAAGTATTGAAAAATGGAAGTCAGCCGGTAACGGAAGTCCCGACCGCACCTGGGGAGTCTACCCCCGTAAGCTCTCCCGCCCCCACTCCGGTGAGGGAAACGGTCGCCCCTTAGCGCGACATTCGAGTCCCCGGCAGAGGGCTCGCTCCTTTCCCCCACCTCACTTGCTCCGAACCGCTAATCCTGTCAGAGTGCATGTCACTCATGAACCTCCTCGGTATCTGTCTTAGTGCCCTGATCGTGATCCCTCCGTTCGTCCGGCTGGGCGGGCTTTCGGAATATGCCCTGCTGTCTCATCAAGCGGCGGCCACGGTAATCATCCTCGTCACAGGCATTCTCGCCGCATCCCGGGCAGTATGGAGGGGAGCCCTCTCGCTCCCGACGGATTGGGCCACTCTAGCCGGCGCCGCATTCGTCATCTGGACCGGGCTCTCGATCACCTGGGCTCTTGATCGCCATGTCGCTGCCATCGAAGCGATCTGGCTCGCCCTCTGCTTTCTGATCTACCTGGTGCTCACTACACGGATCGGTGCCACATGGCGGGGCCGCTTCGCCACCTGTCTCGTTGCCTCGGCATGTGCCGTATCGGCGATCGGCATCGCCCAGCACCTCCTCGGCCGGGACATCTTTCTGCAGACCGTCCCCCCCGCTTCCGTCTTCGGGAACAAAAATTTCGCCGCCCATTATGTCGTGATGATCTTCCCGCTCATCCTGATCGCCTCGGTTTTCGCGCGTTCACGACTCTTCCGGTGGACAGCGCTCCCGGCGGGAGCCTTCGCCCATCTCTTCCTGCGCTACACCGAAACGAGGGCGGCCTGGCTTGCTGCAGGAGCCGTCCTTCTGATCCTGATACCGGGTATCTTGATCGCATCCAATCGACTGCCCCCCGATCGATCCCGCCGGCTTCGGTGCAGCCTCATTTTTCTGGTTCTCTTCTCCGGTCTTCTCCCGATACTGATCGCTCCCGGTGCAGGACCTTTGATGGGTATTCAGGAGGAGATCGCCAGACAGGGGGAGAGGCCCACCTCCGCTCAGGTACGGCTCGACATGTGGCGAAACGTCGTCCCCTTCATCTTGGACAAGCCTCTTCTCGGAGCCGGCGCCCGCAACTTCGATGTCTACTACCCTCTGTACAGAAGGGCCTCCGTTGTCGACCGTATTTTCGGTTTCGAAATACAGGCCCGGTGGCTTCATAACGACTTTCTTCAGGCTGCCGCCGACCTCGGCATCCCCGGACTCCTGCTCTATCTCTCCTGGCTTTTCGCCATTCTGATCTTCGCGGCCGATCTCTTCCGAAAGAGATCGCACCCCGATCATTATCCCGTTTCCCTTGCCGCCCTCGGCTTTCTTGCGGCATATATGACCGTTTCGTTCTTCAGTTTTCCACTTCACCGCCCGATACCCCCTCTTCTACTCGCCATTGCTGCCGGCATTGTCGTTTCATCGAGACGGTCAGAAAGCGAGTCACCCCCGACCCTCAATCTGGCGATCCCCAAGGGACTCCGCCTTGTTTTCCCCGCCACTGCACTTCTTGTCGCGCTGATCCTAGGAAGCGTGCTTGTAACGCATATTGAAAGTGACCGAGCTTACCGGGCAGCGAGGCTGGCCGAGTCGACCGGTGATCACAGGAGCGCATGGGAGCATGGAATGCGGTCTGCCATGCTATCGCCGGGTCGCCTGGACGGGCTCGCCGTCGCCGGGGCGGCAGCCGTCCGACTGGGCCGATATGACGAAGCGAAGGGAGCGCTCGAACGCGTCCTCCGCCATCGACCATGGCACATCAATTCACTCCTCAATCTCGGTGCGGCACGTACATCCACCAATGATCCTGAAGGGGGGATCGAATGTGCGGAGATCATACTCTCCATTTATCCTCGCCATCCGTTCGCGCTCCACAACTTGGCCTACGCCAAAATGGAACTTGGCCGCACGGCGGAGGCGGAATCGCTATTCACGGAAGTAATCGCGATACAGGGACAATATCTGGCGGCATGGATTAATCGAGGCCACGTGAGAACTCTAATGGGAAAGCGCATGGAAGCGATTGCGGACTATGAGCAGGCTCTCGCTCTGGATCCCCGCCAGAATGATGTGAGAGTCATTCTGGAACGGCTTAAGCGGGGGAAGAGTCCGGAGAATGAGGCGCTGTACCCGCGGTGAGGTCCCGAATCCTGTCCGCGAGCTTGTCTCGATCGAGAGGCTTGGTTACGTAGCCGTCCATTCCGGCATTGATGCAGCGCTCCCGGTCCCCTTTCATGGCGTGAGCGGTAAGCGCAATGATCGGGATATGATCGCCTGATTTTTCCTCTTGCGCACGGATTTCTTCGGTGGCCCGGATCCCATCCATTTCCGGCATTTGAACATCCATGAGAATGAGATCGAAGGGGAGTTTACTCCAGGCTTCAACCGCTTCCAGGCCGTTGGATACTACCGTTACGAGATGTCCCCAGTTCGAGAGGATCTTCCTGGCTACAATCTGATTGACCTTGTTGTCCTCGGCGATCAGTACACGGAACACCTGGGAGAATGGAGCCAGGGTCGGGTCTCCCTCGCGCTGGATACCACGTGAAGGTCCCCCCGCTTCGACGTCATCAGTATTCAGTGACTCCAGGAGCGCCTGCTGCAGATCCCGATGCCCCACGGGCCTGATGAGCACCATCTTTGCGCCGAGGCAATCGCCCAGTTTTCTTGCCTCGGCGATCAGGGGCGCCGGCGCCGTCACAATGATCCCTCCAGGCTTGGTTCCCGCTTTCAGCCGTCCTATAAGTGCCTGATTCCCGGCATCGATCATATCTCCTCTGACAATTGTAGAATCGAAAAGTAACCCGCTTCTTTCGGCACCATCGAGATAACCGATCGCTTCTTCGATACGCGCCGCGGTAACCGGGTTCATGAGATGACTCTCGGACATCTCGCTCAGAATTTCCCGGCAATACCCGTGCGATTCGATAATCAGGATTTTTCTTCCTGCGATTCTGCTCGCGGCGGACTCCTTCCGCACTGATTCAACTCCGGCCGGCAGCCGAAACCGAGGCGTCAAATGAAACACAGTCCCCGCTCCGGCTTCGCTATCAACCCAGATCTCCCCTCCCATCATGCGAACCAGGTTGTTCGTGATCGTGAGCCCCAGCCCGGTCCCGCCGTATTCTCGCGTAATCGAGCCGTCGGCCTGCGTAAACGCGTCGAAGATCTGGTCAATCTTCTCCCTGTCGATCCCGATTCCCGTGTCGCTCACCGTGATATGGAGTTCCACACTCTTTTCGGTGCGTACTCCTGTCGATACGTTTACGATCACCTCGCCCGAGGAAGTGAATTTGATCGCATTCCCGACAAGGTTCAGCAGCACCTGCCTCAACCGGCCGGAGTCGCCGACCACACGTTCCGGGAGATCGGGGTCCACCCGGCAGATCACTTCCAGGCCCTTCTCCTGAGCCCTCGGTGCGATGCTTCGGATTGCATCGTAGACATCATCCGCCAGGTTGAATTCCATCTCCTCGATCTCGAGATGACCCGCCTCGATTTTTGAGAAGTCAAGAATGTCATTAATCACCCGGAGCATGGAATCCGCTGAACGACGAACGGTGGTGAGGTACTCCCGCTGTTCGCTCGTGAGATCCGTGTCAATTGCCATTTCAGTCATGCCGATGATTCCGTTCATCGGTGTACGGATCTCATGGCTCATATTGGCCAGGAATTCGCTCTTTGCCAGAGACGCCTCTTCCGCAATCTCCTTAGATTCGGCGAGCTGTTTCGACTGGTCCTGAAGCCTCAGGATGAGATCACGAGCCATGTGGATAGCCGCCCTCGTTCGCGCCCGAAGCCCTTCGGCCGTCTTCGCGGTAAACGCCACGTACATGTTGGTCGCATAGATCCCGGCCAATTTACCGAGCTCGATCGACCAGATGATCTCACGGCCGTCCACATGAACGATGTAGAGGAGCATACCCGCATAGGAGAGAACGGCGATGTGAGAGAAGAGAACGACTCGAGCGAATGTCGTATTTGCCTGATCAGCCACTCGAAGCATGACGAGAAAGAAGAGCCAGCTTCGATCCCCACCTGTGTAGTAAATCGTTCCCACCAGGAACAGAATGTCGAGAGATAAAAACAGGACGGCGATATCGAGAGCTCCGGTCCGACCGTACGTCCTTTTCAGCACGCCCCATGAAAGAAGACCGTAACTGTAGAAGACCGCGGCGAAGGGGATGAGGCTCTCCCATTTCAAAGCGTCGTCAAGCATCCTGTTATGGAGAGCTGCCAGCGCCACCATCAGTGATATGCCGCACAAGCGGAAGATCGGTATCTGAACAACATTCAATCGGAATTCACGTTTTCGCTTCCCCTCAGCGGCTACGTCGGGATCGAGATCGATGTTGACATCTGTTTTCGGAGCCCTTCTCAGCACCATTTCCCCCCATACCGGATACCGGTTCACGTGATATGGCCACTACTCGAAGTTTCGGCCCCATAGGTGAATTCCCCAATATGTCAGGGGGGGGAATCTGTCGCCCCCGTTGCCGGAACCGCTCGGATCGTTCCCTCTCCCCAAGACCACGCCCGAGAGAGCTTGGATCGTTGCTGCAGCCGTGATACGGTTTTGGAGAAATTGACTTTGTCGGCTCACGGAAACTCAGGAAGTCCCACAATGACTCAGACTATGCATAAACTGGTGATCAGCAAAGATGGTGAGACTCTCCGAACTCTCGATCTCTCGCAACACATGGAGATCATCGTCGGCAGGAGTTCCGATTGTCAGGTCGTGCTGACCGACCGCGCCATTTCCAGACGGCATGCCAGGCTCGAACTGGACGGCGATACCTGGTATATCGAGGACCTCGGCAGCATGAACGGCACGGAACGAAACGGTGTTCCGGTGTCTGAGCGCGTGCTGCTGGAGCAGGGTGACTCCATCGGAGTCGGCCCGTTCGTTCTCGACTTCGGCCAGAAGCCGATTGCAAGCAGGGCCCGATTCGATGAAAGCGTGGGACATCTGACAATCCATGCGATCTCCCTCGAAGATTTCACGGACAGCAGGACGCCGACGCGGACCGGCGCTCATCCGGCCGGTACGCCCCAACCCATAGCCCCCCCCTCAGGGTCATCCTCCCGGGTGAGCCGATTCATGCGGAACGTGGACACGATCGGAAAAGCCTTTCTCTCCCACCGGCCAATGCAGGAGCTATACGACAAGATTGTGGAAGTCTCCGATGACCTTCTCACTCCCGATCGTGTCGCCCTCCTCATCCGAGACAAAGAAGGGGGAGAACTGAATCTGAAAGCAGTCCGCCGTAAGCGGGGAAACCCGAACGACGAGATCGTGATCAGCCGTTCGATCGCGCAACAGGCGATCGAGGAGAAGCAGGCGATTCTTTCGACCGACGCCATGTCGGACGATCGCTTTCAAGGGAAGGAGAGTATCGCCAACCTCCAGATCCAATCCGCCATGTGCGCCCCTCTCTGGAACGATTCCGAAGTGGTCGGCATTCTTTACGCTGATAACCGGCGTGCGCCCACTCTTTTCTCGGAGGACGACCTTCATCTCCTCACGCTCATCGGCCATTGGGCCGCAGTGAAAATCGCCGAGACGGAAGCGCTGGAGGAGGTTCATCTACAGAAGCAGCGTGAAGAAGAGCTGAAGCACGCGGCCCGGCTTCAACAGAATCTGCTTCCGGAAGACGTTCTCACAAGCGGGCCTTATCGCTTCGGCGGTCACAACATCCCTTCGCTCGACGTGGGAGGTGATTATTTTGACTACTTTTGCGGTGACGCAGGAAAGACATGGGCTGCCCTCGGCGACGTTTCCGGTAAGGGGATGCCGGCCGCTCTGGTCATGTCGAACCTGCACGCGTCGTTCCATGCGCAGATCGAAGCGGGTCTCGATCTCGAGCTTCTCGCCCCCCGGTTGAATCGATCCGTCAATCGAGCGGCAAAAGGGGAGCGATTCATTACATTTTTTGTCCTTTCAATTGAGGGTAAAACAAACAGACTGCGCTACGTGAACGCGGGGCATAACCCACCGATGCTTCTTCGGACGAGCGGTGAGATCGAGCTCCTCGAAAAGGGGGGGCTGTTTCTCGGCGTGTTCATGGACGCTGAATACGAGGTTGGAGAGACGATGCTCGAACCGCGGGAGTCGCTCCTGCTCTATAGCGACGGGATCACGGAGGGACGGAACCACGATGATGAGGAATTCGGCGAGGAGCGTCTCGCTGATTTTTACAGAGCCCATCATTGCCTTCCGCCGACCGAATTCGCGGAGAAACTGATCGACGAAGTCCAGTCGTTCTGCGCCGATGGCGATCCCGGCGATGACGTCACGGTTCTACTGATCCAGCGCTGTCCATGAGAGTTGCAGGAGATCGGTCCGGCAAGGTCATTCTCGCCGCGCTCCTTCTCTCTGCGGTCTTCCTCCTCTATCATGAATTCCTGGACTATTCTCAACTGGGCCACGATTCCTATCCGATCATCATCGCCAGTCGGATCGAGAGCGTGGCTGACTTCGCCGGTACTTTTACCGAGGAACTGATGGACGGCCGGTACCCGAGCGGCCACTTTTATCGCCCCGTACTCAATCTCTCGATCGCGATCGACTACGCTCTCTGGGATTTGCGCCCATTCGGATACCACCTCACTGACCTGCTTCTCCTCGCCGGCTGCGCCATCGGCATGGCCATGTTGTTCCGATCGGCCGCGTCGGTCAGCGGCAGGCACATGCTCACGCTCTTGACCGCACTCTTTGTCGGGCTATTCTTCCTGGTCCACCCCGTTCATCTGAATATCGCCCCCGTACCCCCGAGGCGGGCCGATATGCTGGCGCTCTTCTTCACCATCGCCGTACTGCTGGCCGCTCGATCGAACTCGGCAGCATGGAGACGAATCGCGCCGCCGATCTTCACACTCCTCGCCGTCGGCTCAAAGGAGACGGGCGCCATCGCTCCGTTCCTTCTGTTTTTCTCTTTGCTGATCGTTGAGCCAGACACTCCGGGCAAGCGGATCACACGGGCGTTCCGCGCTTCTCTTCCCTCGTTTCTGATGCTTCTTCCGTTTCTGGCCGCCCGTCAGGCAGTGATCGGCGGGCTCGGCGGCCATATGGGCGTGAGCGGACCGATGGAAGATCATGGGGTGACGCCATTTGCCGCGGCGGCATTCGCCATGCGCATTCTGCGGGAGTTTCAGCGTGCCACGTTTTACCCCTATCCGATTTTTGCGCCCCTCGTGCCGGGCCCGATCGTCCGGTGGGCGATTCTCGCGATACTGTCCCTTGGCTCGATTCAACTCCTGTGGGGCAGGAGATCCGGACGCCTCGCCATGCTCGCGTTCTTCTGGATGATCTGCGGGTGGTCGATTCATGGATTCTCGGGATCGATTTCCCCCTGGTATACCCTTCACACTGTCGCGCCGTACTCGTTACTGGCTGGCGTTCTGATACTGGAATCGGTCGTCGCCTTCCAGGGCGCTTCGGTGATCAGAAAGGGGGTCGCATCGGTGCTGGTCCTGCTTCTGGCGGGATCGTTCTGGCTGAACGGAAAGGGTTCGCCTCTCTTTCAGTTCCGCTCCGAATGGGGTGACCTCACCAGACTGACCGAACAATTCACTGCCGACCTGAGCAGGGAGATCGATAACGCCGACCCGGGCGAAACGATCGTCGTTTACGGCCTTCCCTTCGGCGTCCGCCCCAGACCCGGTTCGCCTATTCACATCGCCGCGGGAATGACGACGTATACTGTGAAGGCGTGGTGCGAACTGACGCGCCCCGGAAAGAAAATTCGTGTGTCGTTTCCGGAACGGGACGTTCCCCCTCCCGAACCGGATGAGATTCTCGTCACGGTTCGTGTTGAAAGAGGTCCTCGATGACGTCGTTCCGGCAACTGTCGATTTCCATCTTCCTGATCGGACTCACCGCCTCGCTCCTTGTTATCGAGCCGGGTTGTTCGAGAGAGGATCGTAGTGAACCGGCAATCTTCATCGATCCGGGAGTGCGGACCGCGCTCGCACCGTTTGCGACCGAGAAACCCGATCGCCGGAAGCGTCGCACCCTCGTAATCGGATGGGACGGCGCTTCGTATCGATACATTGATCCTCTGATAGAGGAAGGGCGGCTTCCCAATCTGCACGGGCTCATGGACCGGGGCGTTCAGGCTACTCTTGAATCGACGCTTCTTCCGATCTCCTCTGCGGCCTGGACCTCCGCTGTCACAGGGAAGTCGCCGTCCAAGACAGGGATCTTCTCGTTCTTCGAGCGTGTGCCCGGTAGCTACGGCGTCCGTGTCATCAGCTCGCTCGACAGAAAGGCGAGCCCTCTCTGGCGTATCCTGAATCATCACGGAAAAAACGCAGTTGTGTTCGGCATGCCGGTCACCTATCCCCCCGAACCGGTCAAAACGATCATGGTCTCCGGCATGCTTTCCCCGGAACAGGCCGATTACGCCTGGCCTCCCGGCCTGGCTGACGCCCTCCGGAGCGTTCAGTTCATTCCGGACCTCGGGATCTGGCGGGAAAAGCGAACATTGTCCCGCAACATTCTCTACGGCCAGCTTGAGATCAAGAAGCATGCTCTCACTACGCTCCTGACCGGGAACGACTGGGATCTCGCTTTCATCGTATTCAAATCGCTTGATGTCCTGAAGCACCGCGGAGTGACGGAGCCCAATCTCTCGAACGTGCTCGAGCTATACGACTACCTGGACAAGACACTGGGACTTCTGATTCGCGTGGCCGGGCCGAATACGGATATCATCGTTCTGTCCGATCACGGATTTCAATCGTTCACCAAAGCTTTTAATATAAATGGATGGCTTCTGGAAAAGGGATTTGCCGTGCCGGCCCTCGATGGCATCCCATCTGAACCGGACAAGACAACCCCTATCGCGATCGCCCGCGCAGCCTCTCACAACTTCCATATGGCCAAACTGAACCTGTACCGAACGGTGGCGATTACCGGACCGGCTGAAGGAAGTTTCGGATCGATCCGTGTCAACTTGCAGGGGCGTGAACCAAGGGGAGCCGCAACGTCTGAACAGTACGAGACACTCTTGCAGGCAATCGAAGATTCTCTTATGGCTACAAAAAATCCGTTCTCCGACGGGCCGCTCGTCAGGCGAGTCATGAGAACCGCAGAGGTCTACCCCGGACCGTATCTCGAGAGCCTTCCCGAGATTCTGTTCGAAGTGGATCATGACTTTCTTGTCAGGCCGTTTACGGTAGTGCCTGCCGTGCAGTCGATCCGATCACCCGCGGCTGATCATGAGTTGAACGGCATCTTCGTAGCCGCCGGGCCGTCATTTCTGGAAATCGCGGACAGACGGCATGCGTCGATCCTCGATCTATGCCCGACCCTTCTTCATATCAGCGATCTTCCCGTGTACGACGAGATGGATGGTCATGTGCTCACAGAGCTTCTTTCAGTCCGCCGAAAGGTGCGCGTCGAAGTGGAGCCGGCGGAGCTTCAGGAGACCGGCCCGGGAGCGACATACACAGCGAAGGAACTGCGGGAACTGGAAGAGCGGCTCCGCTCGATGGCCTATACACGATAGCCAGTCAAGGAAAAAACCGCACGCTCCGATAATAAGGATCGAGACTGGCCGGGCACGCCGTCGGGAGTACCATATCGTCCCCCTTGTCGAAGATCCCGTCGGCATCCGGCCACTCTCGAAACCTTTCTCTCTCCCCCGATTGACGACGCTCCCGGTCCCACCTATCCTGTTCTCCATGAGTACCGATGATCCCTACAGTCGGGTGGACTACGTCCGTATGGTCGCCTGGGAAGGCCGTCTGGCCCGGGAAATGCCGTTCCTGTGTGACCGTCTGGGCAAACCGCGGGCAGACAGGCCCGTGTTCGACCTCGGATGCGGCCCGGGGCGGCACACGGAGGCCCTCGCCCAGGCAGGTTACCGGGCGATCGGCATCGACATCTCAGAATCCATGCTCGAGAAACGGAGCTTGGAACCGGCCGGCGTCCGATTTCTGCGGGGGGACATGGCCTGCCTCCCCCTCCGTGGGAAAGGCATATCGGGCGGAGCTGTCTGCCTCGGGAACACCCTGGTCGCTCTGGAGCAGGACGATCGATATCGGGAGTGCTTCCGGACGGTATGCGAGCTTCTTGAACCGGGCGCCCCTTTCGTAATCCAGGTGCTGAATTACGCCAGGATCCTGTCGAAAGGGATCCGCCACCTCCCTCTCAACTTCAGACCCACCGAGGACGGGGAGATCATCTTCCTGCGCATCATGGATCCGATCGCCCCGGATCAGCTCCGGTTCGAACTGGTCACACTGGAGCGGAAGAATGGCAGGGAGACGGAATTGGTTCGAACGACGAGTACCCTGCTTCGCCCCCTTCAACACTCAGAGCTGACCCGGTTTCTCAAAGAGGCCGGGTTCGATTCCACCATCCTGTTCGGATCGTACGATGGAGCACCGTTCGACCCCGATGAGTCGACCGACGTACTCATTGTCGCCAGAAGAACCCCTTCCGGGCTATAATCCGGGTATTGGAAGATTGACCGGGCGCGGCAGGCTCCACTCGAGTCCTGGCTGATCCTGTCCCGACACCCGACCCGACATGGAGGAGTTTCCGGCATGAATCGATCGTTTGCCATCGCCGCCCCGTTTTTCCTCTGCCTGCTCGCTTCATGCGGAGCTCATCGTCCCCAGGTGTCCGAACCGGTCCGAATCACCCTTTTTCACACGAATGACACTCACGCGTCATTCCAGGCTTCGAAAGCGACCTGGCGGGATGATCAAGCGCTGGTCGGCGGTTTCGAGGCGCTCGAATATCACCTCCGGAACCAAAAGGATACAGCGGCACATTCACTCTGGCTCGACGCCGGCGACTTCATGACCGGGAACCCGATTTCCAACGTTGCGTACCAGGGGGTCAAAGGGGGGGCTCTTGTTGAGCTCTTCAATGAGATCGGACTGGATGCGATGGCGCTCGGGAACCACGAGTTCGATCATCCCCGGGAGAATACACTTGCGCTGGTCCGGTTAGCCCGCTTCCCGATTCTGGCAGCCAACCTGAAGGGACCGGACGGCGAGCTCTTCACGGGAAAGGACTACGTGATCAAGGAAGTGGGAGGCATTCGCGTCGGAATCATCGGCTTTACTCCTGATGATCTCGGTGGGCTGATCGGCTCGACCGTGATGGAGGGGCTTAGCGTAACGCCCGCTGTCGAGGTGCTTCGCGAACTCGTCCCTCTGGTTGACGAAAAGAGCGATCTGCTTGTCCTGCTGACCCACGAGGGAGTGGAGAAGGACCGCGAAATCGCGCAGCAGATCGAAGGGATCGATATCATTATCGGTGGCCACAGCCACACGCGGCTGGCACGGGGCGAGTGGGTAAACGACGTGCTGATCGCCCAGGCGGGCGCTAATCTGCAAAATCTGGGGCGTATTGATCTCATCGTCGAGAATGACAGGGCGATTGACGTCAAGGCGAGCCTGGTCCCCCTCTGGGCGGCCGACGCGGTCGCATCCGAGCACGTAAGTGATCTCGTGGGACGGTTCGGCGGCGATATCGAAGAAGAGTATGGCGAGGTAATCGCGACTTCGACCGCTAAACTGGGAAGAGACTACTATGCTGAAAGCCCTCTCGGCGACTGGCTGACGGACCGGGTGCGTGCCATCACGGGAGCGGACGTCGCGTTCCTGAACAGTGGTGGGATCCGGAAAGACCTCCAGCCGGGTGAGGTGACACTGCTGACCATTCAGGAGATGCTTCCGTTCAGTAATTCCCTTTGTACTTTCGAATGCACCGGTGAGGACCTGATCGCCATTCTGGAATCGAATCTGGCCGCAGGCGCCCTTGAGGAGCACGGCATATTGCAGAGTTCCGGCCTGCAAGTTCTCTGGGGACGATCCGGCGAGGATGTATGGGTAGTGAATGCGACACTTACGTCAAGGGGCGGCGCAAAGATCGACCCGACAGAGACTTACACGATTGCCACGGTGGATTTCGTCGCAAGAAGTCAGCCCGAGAAATATCTGGGCTATCGGCCGGCTGAAATTCAGGGGCTCGGAAAGGTCCTGAGCGGCGCCATCATGGACGACGTGAGAGAGCTGGGCACCATCGATCCGCCCGAGGGCCGGCGGATGATACTGCAGAAGCAGGTCGACCCCAATCTCACCGGGACTGAATCGTCGGGGTAAAACGAACCTACCAGCCGCGCCGCTTCTTGCTGGGCTTCTTCTTTGCTTCCCTACGCTCGTCGCGTCGTTTCTGCTTCTCCCGGAACGCCTCTCTTCGAGCCTCCCTGTCGGCTGATCGTCTTCGGGTGGCATCGGCCGACCTCTTCTCTTTTATCACGGGGGGAGTCGCCAATCTGGTCGGCCCGCTCGATCTTCCATGAACCTCCCCAGGTGAATCGGGGGCCGGAATCGGATCCTCCACCGAGTCGGCGCTTCGGGCCAGCATTTCGGCGCCCAACGTGGCGATCTCCTCAGCGGAGAAATGTTCCTCTTTTTTCAGGGCTGCCGGCCGCGGCCGGATTCGTCTCCAGAATGCCGACGGATCGGCGGACCGGACCCCCGATCCACCGAGGCGCTGCGCGATCCCCCGATCCCCTGTGACCACGATCACCACCTCTCCCATCCCGAGCAACCGACTCGCCTCGTACACGATCCGGTCATCAGCTTCCGCCGGGGGATCGGTAAACCTGACGGAAAGTACCCCTTCGTCACGGTTCCCCGGATGGCTTCCCTCAAAATCCCGCCCGTCGTAATAGAGAACGATCCGTACTCTTTCTTCACCCGCACCCCACTCGATCAGCCGCGCTTCCAACAGTTCTCTCGGTGCTTTCGGCCCTCTGTAGTCCAGGACCTCAGAGAGATGGCGATTGGTCAGTATCAGATTGTGGCCATCAATGATGTAGTGTTTCATACTGGTTCTTGCCCCTTTTCGCCTCTCTCCCAAACTCTACGTCGACTCCGCCCACGTTTCCAAGTCTTCTCCAAAAGTGATGATCCCCCGCCCTGTCCGCTTTATGGAATTTTTCTGAGAGAATTTCTTGAACATTGAGAAACCCGCCGATAGAATCAGCTTTCTGGAACTGAATCATAAGCAGAGTGTCTGACTACATTTTCACGTGCCACTTCCCGGAGGCACTTGGGAGCAGAGACCCGGAATCTCAGTCTTAGGCTAAGCCTGTGCCCCTACTGGCACGGGTGGGATCCTACTGCCGGTGAACCGCAGTCACCGCTGATAGCGGAGGACTGTGGTCTGCATCGCAGGTATCTCCGGTGGCGCCGTGTGCGCATAGCCCGGCCGGATAGAGATTCCCTGAATAGTATGAACGAGCGTCCCCATAAAGAGCAGTTCCGCTTCCCCCGGTGGACTAACACGATCAGACCCCATCTGGGACTGGGCTTGACCGTGGCGCCGCTCTATCTGATCGCTCTCATCTACTATGCATTCAATCCCACCACCACGATGAGCGGATATCAGCCGCCGCAACCGGTGGAATATAGCCATACGCTCCATGCCGGTGAGCTCGGCATCGACTGCCGGTACTGCCATTTTACCGTTGAAAATGCGGCGACGGCGGCAATCCCGCCTACAGAGGTGTGCATGAACTGCCACGCATCGATCCTGACCGAGTCGACCAAGCTCCTCCCCGTAAGGGAGAGCCACAATTCAGGTATGCCGATCAAGTGGGTCCGGGTTCACGACCTTCCCGATTTCGTCTATTTCAATCACAGTGCCCATGTCACACGGGGCATCGGTTGTGAGTCATGCCACGGCCGTATCGACCACATGGATCAGGTGGCGCAGGAGCAGCGGCTCTCGATGCGCTGGTGCCTCGACTGTCACCGCGAACCGGAGAATCACCTGCGACCGGTAGACGTGGTGACCACCATGGGCTATGCGCCCGCCGAAGATCAGATCGCCCTTGGGAGCCGACTCCGTCTGGAGAATCAAATTAACCCTTCGCTGGACTGTTCGACATGTCATCGATAGCCGATTCCAGACAAGAGCGGGATTACTGGCGCACTCTCGACGAGCTGGCCAATACGCCCGAGTGCCGGGAAATCATGAAGCGCGAGTTTCCTGAAGGGGCGGATAGCCCGCCACAGGATTTCAGCAGACGCCGGTTTCTCCAGCTTATGGGCGCGTCCATCGCGATGACCGGCCTCTCCGGCTGCAAATGGCCGAAGGAGACGATCGTCCCTTACGCCAACAGGCCCGAGGGGATGGTGCCGGGCGTTCCTGAGGAATTCGCGTCGACATTCGAACTCGGAGGGGTCGCAAACGGAATACTGGTAAAGAGTTACGACGGACGCCCGGTTAAGATCGAGGGAAACCCGCTCCATCCCGCCAGCCTGGGAGCAACCGGTCTTTTCGCGCAGGCGAGCCTTCTTGATCTGTATGACCCCGATCGGAGCCGCTCCCTCGTCCGCCGGACTGCCGGCCAGGAAGTGCTCCCCGATTGGGACGAGTTTCGAAGCTTCATACGTACCAGGACCGCCGATCTCTGGGAGGAGGGCGGAGAAGGCCTCGCCATTCTTACCGAGGCGAGCAGCTCACCCAGCCTGGCGGATATGAGGTCCCGGTTTACCCGGACCTACCCGAACGCCGGATGGTATGAATACGAGCCGCTTTCAGGCGATAACGCCAGGGACGGTGCCCGCATCGCCTACGGCACACCTCACCGCGTGATACCCGATTATGACAAGGCCGACGTGGTCGCCGCCATTGATGATGATTTCCTGGGATCAGGCCCGACCGCCCTCAAGAATGCCCGCGATTTCTTCGGTCGCCGCGATCCAGACAATGGGGAGATGAACCGGCTCTTTGTGGTGGAGAACGGGATTACAGGTACAGGCTCTGTAGCGGATCATCGGACCCCCCTCCGGCAGAGCGATATCTGGCAATTCACCCTCGCTCTCGCAGCCGCCCTTCGAACGAACGGCATCGCGATTCCCGAGGGAATTCGCCCGGACGGGGGACACTATCCCCAAGACCTCGTAAAGGCTCTCGCAGCTGACCTCGCCCATCATAAGGGCCGCTCGATCGTGACGACCGGTCCGCGCCAGCCGGCTGCGCTTCATGCGCTCGTCCACCTCATAAACAATGCCCTTGGAAATAACGGGAAGACCATTCGGCTCGTCCAGGACGTCGATCGCGACCGCGAGAGCCATGGCGATTCAATCTCCGCCCTGGCCACCGATATGGGAGCCGGTCGCGTCAGCACGCTCGTGATTCTGGGAGGCAACCCGGCATACGACGCCCCGGCGGACCTCGATTTCAAAGCAAAACTGGAAAAGGTCGGCGAGACCATTCATCTCAGCCTTCACCGGAATGAAACTTCCAGGATCTGCTCCTGGCATCTGCCGCGAGCCCACTACCTGGAGTCCTGGGGGGACGCCCGCTCTTGGGATGGAACGTGGTCGACCGCTCAGCCGCTGATCGCACCTCTCTACGGCGGAAAATCGGCGATTGAAGTACTCGCCCTCGTGATCGGTGAAGAGCCTGCCGATGGTCACTCTATCGTTCGGCGTACTCTGGCGGATTCGTTCGGAAACAGCCTCGACTTCGAAAAAAAGTGGCGGAAAGCGATCCATGACGGCGTTGTGGGAGGGTCAGAATTTCCATCGATCCAGGCCGATCTGATCACCCCGGCTGTTGTCGCCGCGGTATCGAGAAAGGTCGTCGATTCACACGACGGGCTCGACCTCGTCTTTTGCGCCGATTCAACTGTCTACGATGGCCGTTATGCCAATAACGGCTGGCTTCAGGAGACGCCCGATCATCTGACCAAGCTGACCTGGGACAATGCGGCCCTTATCGCTCCCGCCACGGCGGAAGAGCTGGGGGTCACCACTGAAGACCTCGTCAAACTGAAGCACCAGGGCAAGGAGATCGAGCTTCCCGTTTACGTCATGCCCGGCCAGCCGAAGGGTTCGATCGGCGTCTGGCTCGGCTACGGCCGGACGGCCGCCGGCCATGTGGGAGACGGAGTCGGATCGAACACATACACCCTCCGGACGAGCGACCATCTCTGGGTAGCCGCTGCCGACATCAGCAAGATGGGCGGTCGCTACAAACTGGCCACCACACAGTCTCACTATCTGATCGACGACATCGGACGTAAAGGCCGGGCCGACCGGCTCTCCTCACTCGTTCGCGAAGCGACCCTGGCCGAATACGAGCACGATCCGCGGCACGCCGTGCACAAGCAGCACATCCCGCCGTTGACACAGCTCTTCAAGGAGCTCTCATACGACGGCCATGCGTGGGGCATGTCGATTGATCTGGCCAAGTGTAACGGCTGCAACGCGTGCGTCGTCGCGTGCCAGTCGGAAAACAACATCAGCGTTGTCGGAAAGGACGAGGTCCGGAGGGGGCGGGAAATGGCCTGGCTCAGGATCGATCGTTATTTCAGCGGCGATGCGAACGAGCCTGAGGTGCTGAATCAGCCCGTCACCTGCCAGCAGTGCGAGAACGCTCCCTGCGAGCAGGTATGTCCGGTGGGCGCCACTCAGCACAGCACCGAAGGGCTGAACGACATGACTTACAACCGCTGCATCGGCACACGATACTGTTCGAACAACTGTCCTTACAAAGTCAGACGATTCAACTTCTTCAATAATCAAAAGCATCTCAGCGAGACGGAAAAGATGGTATACAACCCCGACGTGACACCGCGCGCGCGTGGAGTGATGGAGAAGTGTACGTTCTGCGTGCAGAGGATCCAGGCCGTCAAGATTGTGAAGAAGAACAACAAGCAGGCGATTCAGGATGGCGATATCACATCGGCGTGCGCTCAGGCATGCCCCTCCCGGGCGATCGAATTCGGCGATCTTACCGACAAGGGGAGCCGGGTGGCCAAAAGCCATGCGAACGTACGGTCCTACTACATGCTCGAGGAACTGAACGTGCGGCCAAGAAACGCCTTCCTGGCGCGTATCAAGAACCCGAACTCGGCACTCGGCACGGAGTCAACGAATGGGCATAGCCACAGCTAGCCAGGTCGAGCCCGACCCGATCAGAGGTGAGCCGCTCGTCCAGGGCGGTCATGATTTCGCATCGGTAACCGATGCGGTCTGCGGCGTAATCGAGGCCAAACGGCCTCCATTGATCTGGTTCATATCGATCGCCATCTCGTCGATAATGACGCTCGTTCTATTCGCCATGATCGTGTACCTGTTCTGGACTGGGATCGGCGTCTGGGGCGTTAACGTTCCGGTAGGTTGGGGCTTTGCGATCGTCAACTTCGTCTTCTGGGTCGGGATCGGCCATGCGGGGACGCTGATTTCGGCGATTCTGTTCCTGTTCCGACAGCAGTGGCGCACGGCGATCAACCGGTTTGCCGAGGCGATGACGATTTTCGCCGTCATCTGCGCACTCGTATTTCCCGGCATCCACGTCGGCCGTGTCTGGTTCGCCTGGTGGATGTTCCCCATCCCATACCAGCAGGGAGTCTGGCCGCAGTTCCGAAGCCCCCTTCTGTGGGACGTCTTTGCCGTCGGCACCTACTTCATGGTTTCGAGTATCTTCTGGTACATGGGGATGATCCCCGATCTCGCCACCATTCGTGACCGGGCGACCGGTACGACCAGGCGTTTCGTTTACGGCCTGCTCTCACTCGGATGGCGTGGCTCCAACAGACAATGGCATCGATACGAGCGTGCTTATCTTCTTCTCGCCGCCCTCGCGACGCCGCTCGTTCTTTCCGTACACTCCGTCGTTTCTTTCGACTTCGCCGTCTCACAGGTACCGGGCTGGCACACAACGATTCTACCGCCGTACTTCGTGGCAGGCGCCATCTTCAGCGGATTCGCCATGGTAGTCTTTCTCGCCGTTCCGGCTCGCCAGCTATACGGTCTCAAGAGCATAATCACCATGCGCCACATCGAAAGCATGAACAAGATCATGCTCGCCACCGGGTCGATGGTCGGCTACGCCTACGCAATTGAGTTCTTCATGGCCTGGTACTCGGGAAATATTTACGAACAGTTCACATTCCAGAATCGCGCCTTCGGCGAGTACTGGTGGGCCTATTGGACAATGGCATCGTGTAACGTGATCGTGCCGCAGATTTACTGGTTCAAGAAAGCGCGGCGAAGTCTGGTGGTCACGATGATTGTCGCCTTCCTGATCAATGTGGGTATGTGGTTCGAGCGGTTCGTGATTGTGGTCACCTCGCTCAGTCGTGACTTCCTGCCGTCGAGCTGGGGCTTCTATTGGCCGACGTGGGTCGACATCCTCACATTCGCAGGAACGTTCGGCCTCTTCTTCACGCTCTTCCTGCTCTTCCTCCGGTTCCTGCCGATGGTGGCCATGGCGGAACTGAAGAACGTGATGCCCGCCGCCCATCCGGTGCACCACCTCAGCGGTGAAAAGGAGGGGCACTGATGAGTAAACCGAGCCTCTTCGGATATCTCGTCGAGTTCGAGGACGTTACGACGATTCTTAACGCAGCCAGAGAAGTCCGTGATGAGGGCTATACAAAGTGGGATACCCACACCCCCTTCCCCATCCACGGTATGGACGGCGCCATGGGTATGAAGATGAGTATTCTTCCCTGGCTTGTCTTCGGCGGCGGTTTCATGGGATGTACTCTGGCTATGCTTCTCCAGTGGTGGATGAACGCGTACGACTACCCCTATCTCGTTTCCGGAAAGCCGCTCTGGAGTATTCCGGCGTTCATTCCGGTGACATTCGAATTGACTATTCTTTTCAGCGCGTTCGGGGCGTTTTTCGGCATGCTCGCACTGAACCAGCTCCCCGAGCTTTATCACGCGCTCTTCACTAGCGAACGCTTCCGCCGGGCGACGAGCGACCGGTTCTTCATCTCCATCGAGGCGAAGGACCCCCGATTTGATCTGGAGAAAACCAGGGCATTTCTGGAAACACTCGGCGGCACGGCGATCGAAACAGTGGAGGAGGACGAATGATCCCCCGCTGGTTTCTTCCTGTCGGTATCATCACGCTCTGTCTGGCGCTCGTTCCATTCGCGATCGTGGCGAAGATTCGCTCGACCAAGTCAACCGAAACGCGGCCCCAGATTATCTTCGACATGGATCAGCAGCCGAAATTCAAAGCCCAGGCGGTGAACGGCCTCTTCGCCGACGGCCGGGCCATGCGACCCCGCGTGCCGGGGACGATTCCTCGCGGGGAACTTCAGGAGGACGATCACCTCTACCGTGGCAAGACAGGCGGCGAGTGGGCAACGGACTTCCCGATGGAAGTGACCTCCCGGATGATGCAGAGAGGGCGGGAGCGCTACGACATTTTCTGTCTCCCCTGCCACGGCTACACCGGTGACGGCAACGGCATCGTTTCGCAGCGTGCCGAGAGTCTGCGGGAAGGGATATGGATCCCGCCGCTCAGCTATCACTCCGATGTCATCCGGAGTAAACCGGTCGGGAATCTGTTCAATACGATCAGCAACGGAATTCGAAGTATGCCCGCGTACGGCACACAGATCGGAACCGAAGATCGATGGGCGATTGTTGCCTATATTCGTGCCCTACAGAGAAGTCAGAACGCCACAATCGACGATGTGCCTGCGGCCAAGCAGAGCAAGCTTCGATAGAGCGAGAGAAGATGCGCATAATCGATACAAGTCAGGAGAACCGATCGTTCAGCGATCTCGCGCCGAATGTCGCTCGGAACGCCCTCTTCGTGAGCGTTTTCGGGATTCTCGCGAGCCTGATACTCACTTTCATGCTGGGCGGCGGACTGGAGAGATTCTTCCAGTCCTATCTAGTTAATTTCGGGTATTTCTTGAGCCTCACACTGGGAGCGCTCTTCTTCGTCATCATTCAGCATGTCGTTCGGGCAAGCTGGAGCGTCGTCGTAAGAAGAGTAGCCGAAGTACTTTCGTCGAATTTCCTTCTCATGGCGATCCTCTTTCTTCCGGTCATTGCCGGCATGGATCATCTGTTTCACTGGCTCGATCCCCATGCGGTGGATGACGAAATCCTCGCAGGCAAACTCGGTTATCTGAATCGCACGTTCTTCATTCTCCGCTGGGTCCTCTACTTCGGGATTTGGGCCGGCCTCGCCCGGTTCTTCTACACCAATTCAGTCAAGCAGGATGAAACAGGCGACATCAAGTTGACCCTTCGTATGGAGAAGTTCAGCCCTCTGTCGGTGATCCTGTTCGCGTTCTCACTCACATTCGCGTCGTTTGATCTGCTCATGTCGATCAACCCGCACTGGTACAGCACGATCTTCGGGGTTTACTACTTCGCAGGAAGCGTACTCGGCAGTTTCGCCATGTTCGCGCTTATTTTTCACTATCTCCACAAGAAGGGGCGGCTACTGCAGTCGGTCACCCTGGAGCATTTCCACGACATCGGAAAGCTGATGTTCGCGTTTACAGTATTCTGGGCGTACATCGGATTCTCGCAATACATGCTCTACTGGTACGGCAATATCCCGGAAGAGACGGTCTGGTTCCTCCATCGACAGACCGGTTCCTGGACGCCCGTCACCTGGTTTATTCTGTTCGGCCATTTCGTCGTTCCGTTTCTCGGACTCCTTTCGCGGATCCCCAAGCGGCGTTCCGCACTGCTTCGCTTTATTGCGCTGTATGTCCTGGCCGTTCACTGGATTGATATTTACTGGATCGCCATGCCCGAGTGGTTCAACAACGGCGTGTCGTTCCATCTGCTTGACTTAACACTGTTCCTCGCGATCGGCGGGCTGTGGATTTCGGTTGCGGCACGCCGCCTGGGCCGGGCTTCACTCGTTCCGAGTAAGGATCCACGACTATCGGATTCGCTCGCATTCGAGAACAGTTAGGAGATTTCGACGTGGCTCTGCTAACGGGAAACGATCCGAATCCGATCTGGACGGGGATCTGGATTTCGGTCGGTGCGATCGTGACGGTCGCCAGCGTAATCGCGCTCCAGGCGATGTTCTACAGGATTGAAGACGCGGAGATCGTACGGAAAACCGTGGCCCCGGAGGAGATTGCCATTCTGCGTACCAAGCAGCAGGCCGATCAGAACCGTTATCGATGGGTCAGCGAAGCGGATGGCCGGGCCGGTATTCCGATTGATCGTGCCATGGAACTTGTCGTGCGTGACCTGGCTGCCGGAGGAGATTCCCGCTGATGTTTCGCATACTTGCACTCCTGCTTCTCACAGTGACATCGAGCGCGTGGTCCCAGCGGCAGGAACCTCTTCCCGCCGACCTGGAAGGCGTGGGAATTACAGAGTACCTGAATGCTTCTATCCCTCTCGACCTCGAGTTCGAGGACCAGCTGGGCAAGATGATCAGGCTGGGGGACTATTTCAACCGGGAAAACAGACCGGTAATCCTGAACCTCGGCTACTACGGGTGCCCCATGCTCTGCGGGCTCGTGATCAATGGAATGATGGACGGCATGCGCGGCCTGAACTGGACGCCCGGCGAGGAATACGAGGTCGTTACACTGAGCATCGATCCACTCGAATCGCACACACTGGCAAAGTTGAAACAGCAGAACTACATCAAGGAATTCGGCCGGCCGAGCGCCGTTAAGGGCTGGCATTTTCTTACGGGCCGCGAGAAGGAAATCACCGAGCTTACCGACGCGGTGGGATTCGGATTCGCCTGGAATGACGAGCGCAAAGAGTACGCTCACGCGGCATGTCTGTTCGTCTGCACACCCGACGGCCGGATCTCCCGATACCTGTACGGCATCGAGCACAGCCCGAAAGACCTGCGTCTCGCCCTTCTGGAGGCATCGGAAGGGAAATACGGCTCGGCTTTCGACAAAATACTGATGTATTGCTATTACTACGACTCTGCAAAGGGAATTTATACTCCGGCGGCACGTAAGATCATGATGGGGGGTGGCTACTTGGCCGTTCTCGGCCTCGGCACGATGCTCTTCGTGTATTGGCGCCGCGAGGCAAAACGGAAGAAGCCATCTCATAGAGGCGATTTGACTTGAGTATGCTTACTGATCTTCTGGCGAGCCTGTTCGGCATGGCATTGCTGAACGGTGAGAAAACTTTCTGGTTGCCGGAACAGGCCTCGACGGCTGCGAAAAACGTCGACTGGATCTTCATGTTCATCTACTGGCTCTCGACGTTCTTCTTTGTGCTGATCGTCGGGTTGACCATCCTGTTCGTTATCCGATACCGGGCGAGACCGGGCCACAAGGAACAGCCTTCACCGAGCCACAGCACGCTTCTCGAGGTTACCTGGAGCGTGATTCCCTCTATTCTTCTGTTCTTCATTTTTTACTATGGATATAAGGGTTTCATGGACCTCGTGGTTCCTCCGTCGAACTCCTATGAGATCGGCGTCACGGCCCAGCGATGGTCCTGGAACTTCACCTATCCTGACGGCTATGTTTCCGAAAATCTCCACGTCCCGGTCGACAGGCCGATTCGCCTCGTCATGACATCGGAAGATGTCATTCATTCGTTTTTTGTCCCGGCTTTCCGTGTGAAGAGGGATATCGTGCCCGGACGTTACAACGTGACCTGGTTCGAAGCGACCAAGCCGGGTAGCTATCAGATCTTCTGCGCCGAGTATTGCGGCACCGGCCATTCGGATATGCTGGCACAGGTGATCGTCCACGACACGGGCGAATTCGATCGCTGGCTCGAGGAATCATCCGGATTTCTCGACAAGCTGGCCCCTGCGGAAGCAGGAGAGCTCCTGTACAAACAGCGGGGCTGCAAGCAGTGTCACACGTTGGACGGCACGATCAAGATCGGGCCGAGCTTCAAGGATTCCTACGGGATCGATCACGTACTTACAGATGGCAGCACGGTTCTGGCAGAGGAAAACTACTATCGCCAGTCGATGCTCGATCCGCAGTCGCAGATCGTCGCCGGATTCGATCCGGTCATGCCCACATACAAGGGCCGCTTGAAAGACAAGGAAGTCACCGCGATCATCGCATTCATCAAGTCATTGTCGCCCTACGGCGCCGTAGAAGCTGAGACCGAGACTCCGACCGAGTCCGAGGCTCAGCCGGAGACGGATTCGGCGACGGACGATCTGGATTAGGCTGGAGTAAACCATGAACGGTTCTGACAGCACCACTACCGCCGATTCCGCCGCCGGCTACTCTTCGGCCCAGGCATCGAGCGACAACTATCTGACTCACGGCAAAGGGATCATGTCCTGGCTCGGGACGCTCGATCACAAACGGATCGGCGTCATGTATCTGGGCTGTATTCTGTTTTCATTCTTTCTCGGTGGAATATTCGCGCTCCTTATCCGGACCGAACTACTGACGCCGGGGAAGACGATCGTCGACGCCGATCAATACAATCAACTCTTCACGCTCCACGGCGCCGTCATGATCTTTCTGTTTCTTATCCCGGGGATTCCCGCCGCTCTCGGCAACTTCGCTCTTCCGCTCATGCTGGGCGCCAAAGATGTCGCTTTTCCCCGGCTGAATCTCATGAGCTGGTACCTCTGGGTGATCGGAGCCATCTTCGCCGTCGCTTCGATCGTCATGGGAGGCGCCGATACTGGCTGGACTTTCTACACGCCCTACAGCACGAGCACCGATACGGCGGTCATATCGATGGTGACCGGCGCTTTCATTCTCGGTTTCAGTTCGATCTTCACGGGGCTCAACTTCCTCGTCACGATTCACAGGCTTCGCCCGCCGGGCATGACCTGGTTCAAGATGCCCCTTTTTCTGTGGGGGATTTACGGCACGGCTGTGATGCAGGTGCTTGCAACGCCGGTACTCGGAATCACGCTTCTGCTTCTTATCGTAGAGAGGACGCTCGGTTTCGGCATCTTCGATCCCGCACTCGGCGGCGATCCCGTACTTTTTCAGCACTTCTTCTGGTTCTATTCCCATCCCGCGGTCTACATCATGGTGCTTCCTGCCATGGCGATCATGAGTGAGATCTTTTCGGTCTTCAGCCGGAAACACATCTTCGGCTACAAGTTCATCGCTTTCAGTTCGATCGCCCTCGCTATATTAAGCTTTCTTGTGTGGGGCCATCACATGTTCACGAGCGGCCAGTCGGCGCTCGCCAACTTCGTATTCAGCGCGCTGACGTTCAGCGTCTCGATTCCGACAGCCATCAAAATGTTCAACTGGCTGGCCACGATGTACAAAGGGAACATTCATCTGGATACGCCGATGATCTATGCGCTGACATTCATGTTCACATTCGGGATCGGCGGGTTGACAGGCCTCTTTCTCGGAGCGCTCGCCACGGATATTCACCTGCACGACACCTACTTCATTGTCGCTCACTTCCACTACACCATGTTCGGCGGGACAGTGATCGCATTCCTCGCCGCCCTGCACTACTGGTGGCCTAAGATGTTCGGCAAGATGTACGACGAAAAACTCGGGCGGATCGCCGCCGGGCTCGTCTTCATCGGCTTCAACACCACCTTCTTCACGCAGTTCATCATGGGCTCCCAGGGTATGCCCCGGCGGTACTACCACTACCTGGACGAGTTTACGATCTACCATCAGATATCAACGGCCGGATCTTATCTCATGGCGATCGCGTTTTTCCTGATGCTTTACTACCTGGTCAAATCCCTGGTCAGCGGTAAGCCGGCTCCCGCCAACCCGTGGGGGGGAAACACACTGGAATGGCACATGACATCCCCTCCCCCGTACTACAATTTCAAAGAGGCGCCGCACGTGGGTGACCCGTATGACTTCAGTGATCTAGAGTGGGATGAGAAGACTGGCGGGTATGTTTCGAAGTCGGGCCGGGGGGCGAGCTAGATGGCGAGAAAATACTCTCAGGGCACGTCGGGCCACGCCGAGCATCCTTCGTGGCTCCAGCACCACTTCGACACGGCAGAACAGCAGTTTGCCGCGGGCAAGATGGGGATGTGGCTGTTCCTCGCCACCGAAGTCCTGCTCTTTGCCGGGCTCTTCTGTGCATACACGGTCTACCGTTCCAACCATCCTGAGATATTCGTTTACGCCCATCAGTTTCTCGATCCCAACATGGGTGCGTTGAATACCTGCGTCCTTCTCTTCAGCTCTTTGACAGTGGCGTGGGCGGTTCGGGCATCCCAGCTCGGACAGCAGCGCCTCACCATGGCGCTTCTCGCGATTACGATTCTCTGCGGGTTCGGGTTCATGAGCATCAAGTACATCGAGTATTCCCATAAGTGGAAGCATGGCCTCCTCTGGGGGACCAGGTACGTCCCGGAGCAGCATGTTGAGACGGGCGGACACGGTGAGCCGCCGGAGATCGAGGTGGTGCACCAGGATGCGGGAGAAGTCGAACACGGAATCGACGGAACGGCTGTTGTCGTGCATGAAGAAGCTAATCTGACACCCGGACAGATCATCATTCCGGAAGATGAACGAACGAAGCTGGCAACCGCCGCGATCGGGCCGCTCGGCCTGGCACCGGAAGTATCGAAGGACGAGGTAGCGGGCGAGCACGCGGAAGTGGCGCCCGACAACGTGCATATCTTCTTCGGCATCTACTTCGGCATGACCGGACTCCATGGGATTCACGTCCTGGCCGGCATGATCATGTTGACCTGGCTCCTCATACGCACCGCCCGGGGTCACTTTTCTCCCGAGTATTTTACACCGATCGATCTCGGCGCCCTTTACTGGCATCTGGTCGACCTCATTTGGATTTTCCTGTTCCCTCTCTTATATTTGATCTCGTAGGAGATAATCATGGCATCCGCTCATAGCTCGGAGAAACACCACGGAGTCGGCCACATCCTCCCTATCTGGCTGCTGGTGGGGGTCTTCGTCGCCCTGATTGCGTTGACCATACTTACCGTACTCTCGGCAAGGGTCGATCTCGGACCGTTTAACATCTGGCTCGCTCTCATCATAGCGGGAACCAAAGCAACTCTCGTCGCCGCTGTTTTCATGCATTTACTCTGGGACCGGCCGTTCAACGCCCTCGTGCTGTTCGGCTCGCTCCTTTTTGTCCTGCTCTTCCTCGGCATCGCGCTCATGGATTCCGGCTCCTACCAGTCGGATATCATTCCTGGACCTGCCCCGGCTGTCCAGAGATAGGCGGTCCTTCATGCCTGACCGGGCACTAGAGTACGACTCGCGGTACCAGTCCGTGCCGAACGCCGGCAAGTTCGGCATGTTCATCTTTCTTGCGGCGCTCACCATGCTCTTCGGTGCGAGCATCATCGGCTATCTGATCATCCGTTCACGGGCGCCCGAGTGGCCCCCGGCCGGCCTCAGGCTCTACTCGAACGGCCTCTGGTTCAGTACGGCATTGATCGTCGTAAGCAGTATCGCCATGCACATGGCATACATCGGAGCGAAAACGGACAATCAGAGACAGCTTAGAGTCGGCATGCTGTTGACGACCATATTGGGCACGCTCTTCCTCGCCGCTCAGACCTGGAACTGGTACGATCTTATCGGCACCAGTATCGCCACCAGCGACCAGCTCTTCGGTTTCACCTTCTACATGCTGACCGGCCTTCACGCCCTTCATGTGATCGGCGGCATCCTTCCTCTCGCCTTCGTGACGCGCCGGGCTTATGCCGGACGCTATGACAGCGAATATCACCCGGGGGTGGTCTACTGCTCGATGTACTGGCATTTCCTGACAGGAATGTGGATCGTCATCTTTACGATGCTGGTACTCGGGAGCCGCGGGGGGACTGGCGCGCCGCTCGATCCGGGCATAGTAATGAACAGTATCCAATCGATCCCTTACTTCTGAGTCAATGAATCAGATCCCCTGGAGAATCACTATGAATCGGACCTGTCGATGGCCCCGCATTCTACCCGGTGTCGCACTTGCGATCCTGCTCATGACCGTCCCGGAAGCTGTGGGCAGCACGTTCGAATCTTACTGGCACGACGGCAAAGCCGAGCTGAACGGCTATGATCTGACCGTTTCCCGTTACGGGGAGAATCGGGATGGGAGTTGCGTCATGATTTTCGTCACCGAACCGTTCAGCGAAAAGAATCGGGTCAAAGTAGACCAAGTGGACGGCTGGGGGGGCGATGTTTTTGAAGCCTTCAAACTGAACATGATTCGTGATTTCCAGACCGGTATTTACGACTACAACACAATGGTATCCGTATTCGCCCGGACCGATGACTTCTCACCTGTCAAAGTGACGTTTACAAGCGCCGAGTGGTGCGGCCATGTCTACAATGAGTTCATTTTTCGCGGCAACGTAATCGAAAACAGACTGCACAGTTATTTCCAGGGGGAATCGGGAAACCGAAAATTGAAGTCGCCATCCGGCGGAATAGTGGAGGACAACCTGTTCACGCTGCTTCGAGGGCTGAAGGGCGACTTTCTGAAGCCGGGAGAAATGAAAAAATCGGCCTATCTCCCCGGAACGTTTTTCAGCAGGCTTCGCCATGTTCCTCCTGACTGGACCACAGCTGAGATAACTCGAAAGAAGAAGACTGAGAATATCAGCGTGCCGGCCGGCTCGTATGAGACGATCGTGTACGAGCTGAAGATCGCCGGTGGCCGGGAAGGAAAGTTCTGGATCGAAGAGCCTTACCCCCATCGCATCATCCGCTGGGAGCTCGATCCTGACGTTTCAGGTGAGTTGACCGGAACGACCCGCCTCCCTTACTGGAAGCTCCATCAGAACGGTGAGGAGAGTTACCTGGAGGAGCTTGGCCTGGTCGACTGAAGGCTTTGTTCCAGGGGGACGAACAGCGGTTCACCAGGAAGCCCGGAGAAGTCATTTCCCCGGGCTTCCTGCTTTGTTCCCTTGATCCTGGGTCGAATCAGTTGTCGAGAGCTCCCGCTTCGATCCAGGCCCGGATCATCTCCGCCTGGTCCGATGAGATAGCCGGTCGACCGAGGGGCATCCTCGATCCGATGCTCGTCCCGATCACCTTGAGATAGAGGGCACTGTTGTCGGCATCGCCCGGCTCCACACGATCCATTCCCCAGCCGGAGGCCACGTCGACGAGGTTCCCCCAGGCAGCACCTGGAGCGAGGGACATCGGCGCCCCTCCACCGGGATGGCAGAACGCGTTCACACAGCTCGGCGTCAGGATCTCATTCTGGATCTGAGTGAATGTAACCCCCGGATCTTCTTCGATTACCCCACCGCTACTCACAAAATCGATATCGGTGAAATTCACGTTATGGGCGAAATCGATGGTGAGTCCGTCCGACCCTCCCGTAAGGTCTTCCCGCCAGGCATGATCGCTCGGCGGCGCATCGTAGCCTCCGCTGCCATTCAGATCGGCGTAGTAGTCGACGCGATAGTTTTCCCCGTTCTCAATGATTCCCGGAATCACAAAGGAAAAGTTCGCCTGCACGATCGCTTCGTGCCGATACTGTCCGACAGTCTGGCCGGTACCGGTGTTCATCACACGAAGCTCGAAGAGCTGGCCGACATGAGGATCCATGCCGGTCAGATTCATGGTGAAGTCACCCGCCTGCATGGGCAGTGGATTCTCGATATCGACGAAGTTGACGTTATGGGCGAACTCCGGAGTCAGGTCGCCGTTTTCGGCGAGAGCAATCCGCCAGGCATGATCAACCGGGGGCGGATCGTAGGTTCCGTTTCCATTCAGATCAGCCGTGAAGTCGAGATTGTGAGCGCCTTCGGCAACACCATTCGGCACGTTTACGACAAACCCGGCCGAGGGGAGTGGATAGAGGATGATGCGGCTTCGGAGTCCGTCCTCTGCTCCCACGATCCGGATATCGAGGTGCTGCCCCACATGTGGGTCCATCCCCATGAGTGTAAACGAGAGATCCCTGAGCACCAGCGGTTCAGGGGCGATCTCGCCGCCACTGCTTGCAAAACCGATATCGGTGAAGTCTACGTTGTGAGCAAAGTCGATGGTGAGCCCTCCGGCATCTCCCGTGGACTCATCACGCCAGGCATGGTCGCTCGGCGGCGCACTGTAGCCTCCACTGCCGTTCAGATCGGCGTAGTAATCGACCTGGTAACTTTCCCCGTCCTCGATGATCCCCGGGATCATGATAGAGAAGCCGGCCTGGGGGATCGCGCCGAGCCGATACTGGCCGACTGTCTGTCCTGTTCCGGTGTTCATCACGCGGAGTTCAAAGAGCTGACCCACATGCGGATCCATGCCGGTCAGATTCATGATGAAATCACCCGCCTGTCCGGGTAACGGACTTTCGATGTCCACGAAGTCGACGTTATGGGCGAACTCCGGAGTCAGGTCCCCGCTCTCGGCGAGAGAGATCCGCCAGGCGTGATCGGCCGGGGGCGGATCGTAGCTTCCGTTTCCATTCAGGTCAGCCGTGAAATCTAGATTGTGACGACCTTCCGAAACTCCGTCGGGAACCTCGATCACATATTCGGCCGAAGGAAGGGGGTCGAGAATGAAGCGGGCTTCCATCTCGTTTCCGTGGGTCACTTTTCCATCTTCCGTGCCTACGATACGAATCTCGAGGAGTTGCCCCACATGGGGATCCATCCCACCCATGGTGAACGAAAGATCACGGGTGGCGATTTCGCCATTCCCATCGCCCCCCCCGTCCCCCGGTCCGGTCGGATCGTCGTCCCCACATCCCACGACGAAGAGGGACGCGAGAACGAGAACCATTGGAAACGGGGTCTTGCCTAGCCATCCGGGTCGGTACATCAAGCACTCCTTTCGGGTCTGGTCAATGGTACATCCAATCACTGAGATTATATCGATCGCACAGGTCGGCAAGAGATGCGGAGCACAGGACTCCGATGATAGAGAAGTATGAGATTCTGCTCAGGAAAATACACGATTCCAGTCATGGAATATGAAGACAGGGGGAAGATGGCCCTCCTCGACCTTCGCTACTCTGCAAAGATCTTTTTCAGCGCACCCCATTCGATTCTCTCGAATCGGCTGCTGAGCGGCACACCCACATCCGTCTTTTCGACGATCACCGTTCCCTTCATGCCCAGAACCTCGTGAGGGCGGCAGAAATAGGGATAGGTTCCGGCCGTATCCTCAAAGGTGTAGATGAATTCTGGATCAACGAAGTCAAACGGCTCATCGAAGAAGAACGCGACGTTGGGATCAGCGAATCCGGTTCCGCTCGTAATGGTGTGGATTCCTGACGCTCGCACCCATCGGACGGCATCCCCCACCTGAATCGTCACGACGGACGGCTGGAATGTGAAGCCGACCTGATTGACCACGGTCGTATCGGCGGCAGAGACCGGGTCTGGCGTAAGAACTGGAAGTGTAACGGCAACGAACAGGAGCGCTCGTAGCATATTCGATGGCATTTGACCCTCCTGGGATTCGAGAAAGGACTTCCGGGACCTTCGAATTGTCGGGGAGCGACTCAAATGGGGAGCATCATGGCCGCATTGGTGAGTGAACCATAGGTGGACTTCTTTACAGTATAATGCGTGAGAGAGTGTGAGGCTCGCCCCTGAGCCAGAAATCGGCTATCATACATATCGGAGTCAAATTGATAGCGTTCCCGGAAGGAGAATAAGATGATCGGAATGCCGAGACAGCTCCTGGCAGCCGGAATGGCAGGATTCGCCTGCTTTTTCGTCGCTACAGGAGCCCTCGCGGAAAACCCTGCATCATTCGAGGATGCCAAGCGGTTGGCCGCTGAACGAAACGCCCCTGTACTGATCGACTTCTACACAGAGTGGTGAGGATCCTGTAAACGTTTCGCTCGTGTAGCGGAAGAAAATGCCTCACTGAAAAGTTTTCTTGCCCAGCCTGTCTTCTTCAAAGTCGATGCGGAGAAGGGTGAAGGGCCGGAAGTAGCAAAAACATACGATGTACACAGCTATCCCAACTTCGTCATGGTCACCCCCGAGGGAGACCTGATCGACAGGTGGGTCGGTTATAACGATGCCTTCTCATTCATGGAAACGGCGAGCCAGGGTTTGTCCGATCCCATCACCCTCGAGAACCGTTCGGAGCGCTACAAAGCTGACGCCACATCTCTGGATGCCGCTGTTCTGGGCCGGGTGGCCGGTGCGACCGGAGAGTATGAAGAGGCGCTGAATTACTACCGCAATGCTGAAAAATTGAATGATGACAACGGCGTCGACTTTGCCTATGAGATTTTCAATGCGGCTTCCGACGCCTACGGTGCCGGCAAGTACTCGTTCGATGAGTTTCTGGCGAGCGCCGATGCTGTGATCGCTTCTGAAAATACGCGGCCGGTTGAGCTGCTTTTCACAGCCTATACCGTGTCACGTGTCGCCCATCGCGCTGAGAACCCGAAGCTTCAGGAACGGTTTCTCGACGCGGCTCTTTCGGCAACAGCAGACACGAAGGATGAGGATGTCCGAAAGTGGCGCGCCGATCTCGAGATCGAGCAGGCGCTCTACATCGAAGAAGATAAAGACAAGGCGCTGAAGATTAAGCGGGCCAACCTGCCCGAAGGCTGGATGGATGAGCCGGGTCAGCTGAACAATTTCGCCTGGTTCTGTTTCGAGCAGAACATCAATCTGGAAGAGGCGGAGCAGTTGGCGCGTAAGGGTGTGGAGCTTGCCGAACCGGGCAAGGAAAAGGCGATGATTCTCGATACTGTCGCCGAAATCTGCAACACCCGTGGAGCCTGTGAGGATGCGGTCGAACTCGTTCGAGCCGCCCTCGCCGAGGATCCCGAAAGCGACTACTACAAGAGTCAGCTCGAACGCTTCGAGGAGCTCCTCGCAAGCGCCAAATAGACTCTACGTTAAGAGAGTGAAGTAACGCCGGCCGGCGCTCGTTGGCCGGCGTTTCGTTTTGTCCTGTGGTTCTGTTGGCTGTCAGAACATGGCCTTGTTCTGTCATGTAAGCATTTTCATTCAACGACTAGTAGGTGACAGCTTGTGCCCCCGGGCTACCAATCATGATTTGTGACGACCGTTCATGACCCAGGGGGACCATTCATGACCTGCAGCGACTGTTCGACCGTTCGATCCGATGGACTGAGCCCCATCCTCTCTGCTTCCAGCTGGTTGTGGGGTCCGCAGAGGAGACGCAGGTTAGCTGATTCGTGGGCACCGCCAAAGGCGAACGGGGTGATGTGATCGATCTGAAGATGGCGGGTGGCATCGCATCGTGTGCCGTCAAGTCCGATGAAAGTGCATTGGTAGCCGTCACGGAGAGCGATTTCATCACGCAGATATGACGGAATGTGGCGTGATCGACGCTCTTCGACACGGCCCGGATCGTCGAACAGCGGTCCGCTCTCCCCCACACCCGCCTTGACCGGCTCGCACACCGCGGTCGATGCCCTCTTGCTCTCCGCCTTCCTCGCTTCCAGTTCTTTTCGTTTCTCTCTTCTTTTCTGTTTCTTCGCCGGATCGTGTCGTTCGAGGTACTCGCGGACCATTCTGCCGAAGACGGATTCGAGAGTCGAACTTCCCGGCGCAATCTTCCTTGCCTTCTCAAGCATCATCATCACATCCTGATTCGCAGAGAATCGCAGTTCGAATCGATCGTGCCGAGCTTCGGCCGGGCTTTCTTGTGGGGCCGAGGTGGTCGGTTTTTTACCTCCGCGGCGGAGGTGAATTTTCTTGCACCCGTTCGAATTGGTACGCTCTTCGGTCGGATCGGAATGATCATCCAGGATCAAAAGACGAGCCGGTTCTGTCTGGTTCGGTTGTTCCGCCGGACGTTCTTTGATCGTCACCGGAGTGATCCGCTCACGCAGTTTCTTTCGAGGCTTCAGTCGCCCGACAATCGCCTCTACTTCCCGCCACGACTTGCCTGATGATAGCTTCAGCAGATCGAACCTGTTCGCCTGATTCAAGACGCTTGAAAGAACACATACCGTGCTGAGGTTCAGACGGCCATTGGAAATCATCTCGCGAATCTCCGGACACTTCGCCATTGCCCGTGCCGCGCAGATTCGCCTGCCTGCTGCCGATTCAGAGTAGAGGAGCCTTGAGACGCAGTAGCTGTGAAGTGATCGGAAGCCGAGTTCCAAATGAATTTTTCTACGGTCCATCTCGGCGAGCTGATCGAGTATCTCAATTGAGATCGATCGTTCCACGCGTGCTGAGTTCTCGATTGAATTGATCAGTTGTTGGTTGGTCAGACAGGAGAATTCCGGCTCGTTCATGGGCATGCCCCCTTATCGCTAAACGTGATGATCATGGGGTCATGAACAGAGTATACACCCTGCTTTTGGGGGTTCGAGAGAGCCTCTCTGACGCACGAACTATGCTCGAGGTATGATCGAAAGATCAGAAATGAAATGTTTTCATTTAACGATCTCGGGAGAGCGTTTTTCAGTCATTCTCGCAAGGCGCATGTGCTCTAAGCGATTTATGACTCAAAAACGTGTCAATAGCTAATTTGATCTATCAGAGAATAAATCCAGATGGCGCAGGAACAAATAATGAGGCAAGGTTCCGGGGACACAATACGTAACTCACTCAAATCGAGAGGGGGGAGTTACGTATTGTGTCCCCGGAACTAAATGGGCCGGCCGAACGAGCCAGCGAGAGACGCCGTTCGGAGTCCCGCAGTAGCTCCTTGAGAGGAAGGTCGACCGATGCGTAGGAAGGCACTGGAACACTTGGGGGCTGAAGGCTGGACCGCTATGCCGGGCTCCCCCCGTCAGTCGATCGAGATAAGGTCGTCGTCCGGGTTCAGGGAATACCAGGCAAACCAGAATGAATAGAGAGCGGGGACCGGGCGATCGGAATCGGTAAATCGCGCTGCGATACAATCATCGCATCCGGCGCTTTCAAAACGGATCGGACGGCCATCTACTGTCGTCTCCCAGAAGCCGGCGTCCCCCATTTTTCGCACGATTGCTGGCACGCTGAACGGGGCAGGCTCGCCTTCGGGGAAGAGGACGATCACCCTGCTCTTCAGTGGCAGCCTGTCGGGCGGAGGGAGTGGCCGTACCGGGAACTTCAAGAGTTCGGAGCCGTAGTAACTGTTATAGGGCTTCCGTTTGTATAGTTTCATTCTTATCGGGTCACGCCGGATCACCGTCGTTTCAGGGTATCTGGTCCGCCATTCCCCCCAGCTGCAGAGAAGCGGCCCCCGAAGGTCGATCGACTCTCCCCTCTTCGCGGCAGGCCCGGCCACCGCCCGGCGCTGTACCGGACTCCAGAGACTTTCGCCGTTCTCGCCCGGCCTCCGGTCATAGAGGAGATGGTGAGAGTTATAAAGAAGCCCGCTCAGGCCGAATGTCAGTGCCTCTCCCCCGAATCTGCGATCGAAAACGGTAACCGCATCACAAAGGGGATGAAAGCATACGGCAATCGGCACCCCGCCCAATGTATCGTTTACCACTTCGTGCCAGTTGAGAACGCTGATCGGATAGGCGCGGGCGGCATTACCAACAGCTACGCCGATTACCCGTTCCCCTGATACCAGGTACTTCTTCCTTCTTATCTGTGCAAGAGAATCGATCTGCGAGGCGGTGAGAAGAAGGGGATGATCGAGAGCGCGGATTCCGTCCCGCGAAAAGCCGGCGTTTACGATCTGGTCAACGGGAATGAGCGCGCCGGTAAGATCGAAAGGGGGTGGAGGGGTTGCTCTCGACTTGCTGATCTGCGGAGCGAGTTGAAGGAAGACGCCCCCCATCACAAGAACGAACGCCGCTGTCAGAAGCCAGCCGAATCGGCCGAAGTAGAGTTTCGGGCGGGCGGGGTCCGACGTATCTCTGGTCATCGCGAAGAGGCCGGTCCCTCGGGGGGGGAGGAGAGATGACGGGTAGCGACGTTACCGTACTGCGGCCCGAGTTCGAGTGCCGGGCCCTTGTCGATCACCATCAGTCCGAGAAGCGCGGGGAGATAGATCAGGCTCGCATAGAAGAGGCGGCGCGCCTGCAATGCCCCTTTTCGTCTGTAGAGATCGATACTGAGCAGCAACATGACCCCGCCGAGAAGGAGTGCTCCGATACCGTACAGCCATCCGGACATGCCGACAATCAGACCGGAGAATCCGACCGGTATAAGACAGAGACTGTAAAGCATGGCCATCCGAAACGTCGAGTGCCCGGTCGGGTCTATTACCGGGAGTACACGAAAACCGCCGCGAGCGTACTCATCGCGGTAGATCCACGCGAGAGCGAGAAAGTGCGGAATCTGCCAGACAAAAAGCACGGCCGCGAGAATCAGCGCACCGAATCCGATGCTCCCCGAGGCTGCCACCCAGCCGATGACAGGCGGGATCGCTCCGACAACGGCGCCGAAAAGCGTGCAGAGAGAGTTAACCGGCTTTAGCGGTGTGTAGATCCCCACATAGATGAGCCAGGTCAGGATGGCGAGAAGCGCGGCAAGCAGATTGACTCGGGCAAGCAGGATGGCGGGGCCGGCGATCGAGATCACCAGGCCGAACAGAAATGCATGTCTCCGGGTCAGCGCCTTCGAGGGAATCGGCCGGATCCGGGTCCGTTTCATCAGCCGGTCGCGGTCGACTTCCATCCACTGATTAAACGTGTTCGCGCCGCCCGCGGTGAGCGCCACTCCGATCGAGGTCCAGAGGAGACGGGCCCAGTCGACGGCCCCAAGTCCCCCCATCAGGAATCCGACGATGGTGGTGATCACGACGAGCGCCGACAACCTCATTTTCGTCAGTTCCAGATAGAGCGAAGGAAGGGCGGTCTGACGAACGGCCCCTATATTTTCTTGTCTCGCAATGGCTTCCACGGAAACTCCTGAATGACTTGGAAGATAATCCGTCTATGGTAAACTACGCTCCCGATTCGAAGCAAGGACGGATCGGCGAAATACCTCGTGAAAGGAGAGAACCGGCCGGATGTCTCAGGAAAACGACAGCAGGGGGGCGCTCCTCGCCCTCGGGTTCGGCACTACCGTTGTCATGTGGACACTGGGCTATCTTCTCCGTATCCCGGGCGTTTCAGCTCCTCCCGCTCTGTTGGCAGTTCTGCTCCTACTCCTCGTTCTGGGGGGGGGATATATGTCCGGACGCCTTCGAGAAGGAGCCTGGAAAGCGGGCCTGAAGACCGGACTGCTGGTAGCCGCGCTGAACCTTCTGATACTGGGGAGCGTTCTCGGGGGGGGGAGCGGGGAGCCGAACGATGTGGCGCCATCTGCCCTCTTCTGGATACCGGGCTGGTTCGTGCTGAGCGCGCTGCTGGGAGCAGTGGGCGGCGCAATCGGAGGGGCGAAGCGCCCCGTCACGGATGGGAGCGGCGAAGCCCGAAACTGGACCGGTGCGTTCGGCCTGATCGGTGCGGGCGCCACCTTCCTGCTTCTGATCGCCGGGGGAGTCGTCACGAGCGCCGGAGCGGGGCTGGCAGTCGTTGATTGGCCCAACTCTTTCGGCTACAACATGTTTCTCTACCCGCTCGCCAAGATGAGTGGCGGCATTTATTACGAACATTCCCACCGGTTGCTCGGCTCGCTAGTCGGCATTACGACTCTGGTTCTGGCAATCCATGTATTTCGCACCGACCGACGCAAGTGGCTCCGCGGAGTTCTCGTTCTTGCCGTGCTTCTTGTGATCGCTCAGGGGCTGCTCGGCGGTATGCGGGTAACGGGCACCCCCACACTCAGCACTTCCGCCGAAGATATGTCTCCCAGCACATTATTGGCCGCCTATCACGGCGTTCTCGGGCAGATCTTTTTCGGCGTCATGGTTTCGATCATGGTCTTTCTCTCCAGCCGATGGAAGAAGAGCGGCGATCCGGTGCCGACTGATTCCGCCGGCGGCGATCGGATAAACTCGATCATACTCGTCCTGATCGTTCTGACTCAGATCACGATCGGCGCCATGCAGCGTCACCTCGACTCGGGACTCCTGATCCATATCGGGGTAGCGGTGATCGTGCTCGGCTTTGCCGTGTATGTCGGTATGCGCGTCTCTCAGATCGAGGGGGATCTTGCTGCTATCAAGAAGACGGGGATCGCCATAGTCGGTATTACCACCGTCCAGTTCATTCTCGGCTTCGCCACACTTCTGGCGGTCGGGTTCGAGCCGAAGCCGGGCCCGCCCTCCGGCGGGGAAGTGATGATCGCCACATTTCATCAGATGATCGGGGCGGTACTTCTCGCCCATGCCGTGATGCTGATGCTCTGGTGCCACCGACTGGAGACGCCGAAACGCACCTGATCCGAATCGACCGCCTACGGGCCTCTTCGGTTACACTGAGTCCATGCTCCTTCGATTCTGCCTCTATTCGATTCTGAAGAACCTCCGTTTTTTTGAGCCGTTCTTCATACTGTTTCTTCTCGCGTCTCCTGAGACGGGCGGGGCGGGGCTCAGCTATTTCCGAATCGGCACGCTGGTAGGCTACCAGAAGCTCATCACCGGCCTTCTCGAAATCCCAAGCGGTCTTCTTACCGATCGGTTCGGCCGTCGAAGCGCACTGGCAGCCTGTTTTGCATGTTACTGCATTGCGTTCCCACTCTATGCGATCGGCGCAGGCCTTGAATCTGGCGCCCAGCTCGCCGTGCTCTACGGAGCACAGACATTCTTCGGAATCGGGGAAGCGCTTCGAACGGGAAGCCATAAAGCGATCATTCTTGATTGGGCCGACAGAACAGGCCGGTCGGACGAAGCCACCCGACTGATCGGCTTTACGCGGCTCTTCTCCAAGATCAGCGCCAGCGTGAGCGCGCTCGCAGGCGCCTTCATGGTCTACAGGCTCGGGACTTTCGTGCCGCTTTTCTGGGCTGCCACAGTTCCCGCTGCAGCGGGCGTCATGCTCCTCCTCAGTTACCCCAGGTCACTCGAAGGAGAGATGCGCCGAAACGCGGCGAAATCAGGTGTCCCGCCAATCCGCGAGAGGGTTCGCGCGCTTGGGGCGACGCCCGGCATGTACCTGCTCCTCGTCCAGTCGGTCGTCTTCGAGAGCCAGATCAAGCTGGCGCAGCACTATCTCCAGCCCTTTCTCTATGAAATGTTGACGGCTCGCAATCTCATGATCGCCGGCGGCGGCGGCGCGCTGGTAATCGGTGCGTATTATGCCGCCCAGGATTTTCTCGCCGGCATGGCGTCCTGGGGAGCAAGCAGGGCAGAGCGTCTCGCCGGTGGAGGCAGGCGGGCGAACGGCATGATTCTGCTGCTCGGCGGAGCCGTTCTGATCGCTGTCGCCTCCACTCTCTCCGCCGGTTGGCTCGGAGCCGGTATTGCCGGGTTTATTCTGCTCGCAATACTGCAGAACATGCGCCGTCCTATTTTCGTCTCCCTGTTCAATCAGGTGATGGACAAACCGCAACGGGCGACCACACTTTCCATCGAAAGTCAGTCCCGTACATGGAGTGTGGCGCTACTATCGCCCCTCTTCGGATGGGTCGCGGACAGCTACGGGCTGAGCGCCACTCTCTACATGATCGCCGCGTTGCTTCTCGTCGGTCTCTCGCTCATTCATGTTTCGGCACGCCGCAGAGGGGGGTGAATCGCATGCACCGATCGCTGCTCGTCACAATGATGCTGCTCGCTTTGGTAGGTCAGTCAGTCGCCTCATCGCTTGACCTTGCTCTTCGTGACGTTGGAATCAGCATGGGAAACTCGAAACGGTTTACCGGGATTCGGCTGAACGGAATCGACCGGAATGTCGAACGGCTCCGCGGATTGAATTTGACTCTCTGGCGTCCAGGAGAAAACCCTGTGCTCCGTGTTGACGGGATCGGGCTCGGCATCGTCGGCCCGGACGGTGAGCATCTGCGCGGATTGATGGGCGGAGGGATCGGTGTCTCTGCTGATCGAGTCGACGGGTTGGCTTTCGGCCTGCTCGGGATCGGCGTGAACGAAATGCGCGGGGTCGCGATCGCGCCATTGGGGGGCGGCTTCGGCGGTGCTTCCGGCGTCATGATCGGTGGAATCGGTGTCGGCGCGAGCGAAATCAACGGCCTCGCCCTCGGCGGAATCGGCGTCGGCGGCCGTAAAATACGGGGGATCGCTATTGGAGGCCTTGCGGTCGGGGCCAAAGAGATCACCGGCATCGGAGCTGCAGGACTCATAGTCCGCGCTGAGCGCATTTCCGGTTTATCCGCTGCGATATACTGTGAAGGTATAAGAGACCAGAAAGGGATCAGCATCGCCCTTCTGAACCGAACTCCCGAGCTCCACGGCCTGCAGGTCGGCCTTCTGAATTACGCCGGCAACAACCCCCACCCCTTCCGCTATCTCCCGATCTTCAACTTCCATATGGACTGAGAACGTAACTACCCGACCTCTCCCCCATTGCCCGACCCTCAGAATAAGCGTACTATGTATAAGAAGTCCTCACCCCCGCGGGAGGTCAAGCTATGTTCGCCCGATTGCGATCATCACCCCTTGTTCTTCTCGCTCTTCTTGCGCTCGCTACAGCCGTCACGATTCTCGCCCAGTCATCGAGCGATGATGACGAACGATCGACCGTTCTCTGGATTCCCTATCAGGGGGTCATCGGGAGCGTAACCGCCAACTACTTCGTGGACGCCCTCGACTACGCACAGGAGATCGAGGCTGTATGCGTCGTGATCGAGCTGGATACGCCAGGCGGTCTCGACACCTCCATGCGAAAGATCATCAAGGCGATGCTGGCGAGCGATATCCCGACAATCGTTTATGTTTCACCCAGTGGATCACGTGCCGCTTCGGCAGGAACATTTCTGGCGATGGCAGCCCATAAAGTCGCCATGGCACCCGGCACGAACCTGGGCGCCGCCCACCCGGTGAACGTATCCGGCCAGACCGATTCTCTCATGTCCGAAAAAGTGACGAACGACGCCGTCGCTTACATACGCAGCCTGGCGAACAGGCGGGGCCGTGATCAGCAGTGGGTGGAAGATGCCGTCCGGATGAGCGTCTCCCTCTCTGCAGAAGAAGCATTGGAAATGGGAATTACCGATGTAGTCGTTTCCAGCCGGGACGAACTGTTCGAAGCGCTGAACGGATCGGTCGTTGAAGTCGGATCGGAAGACGTCACCCTCGATCTGGCGGATGTCCGAATCGAGGAGTTTCCCATGAGCAGGCGTTACAGGATTCTGGGACTCTTGAACGATCCGACCGTTGCTTACATGCTCATCATGTTCGGATTCTACGGTATCTTTTTTGAGCTTTCGTCGCCAGGCACATTCATTCCCGGTATTGCGGGCGTCATCTGTCTCGTTCTCGGACTCTACGCCATGCAGTCACTCTCTATTGGATATGCGGGGCTCCTCCTCATGATCCTCGGCGTCAGTCTCTTCATACTCGAACTTTTTACCCCCAGTTTCGGGGTTTTCGCCACAGGAGGGGTAGTCGCTCTGGCTGTCGGTTCGGTCCTTCTATTCCGGTCGGCCGATCCCATCCTTCGCGTTTCCTATAGTGTGATTATCCCGACCGTCGGATTCTCGGGCGCCTTCTTCTTCTTCGCCGCCTGGATGGCGGTTCGGGCGAAGCGGAAACCGCCGGTCACCGGGCGCCGCGGCCTTCATGGCCGGACGGGGGACGTTCGATCCCGTATTGACAAGGAAGGAACGGTCTTCGTGGACGGCGCCCATTGGACCGCCCGCGCGGACAGCACGATCGAAGCCGGAGAGCGAATCATCGTCGAACGTGTCGACGGCCTGGTACTTCACGTCCGCAAGGCGGACCACCCATAAGGGGGTTGATCGATGTATCCCGCCCCGATTCTGGTGCTCACTATTCTGCTGGTCTTTCTTCTGGCCAGCGCCATTCGGATTCTTCGCGAGTATGAGCGTGGTGTCGTGTTTCGACTCGGCCGCCTCATCGGAGCGAAAGGGCCGGGTCTCATTCTTCTCATTCCGATCATCGACCGCATGGTCAAAGTTTCGCTCCGTGTAGTCGCAACCGATGTACCTCCGCAGGAGATGATCACGAGAGACAACGTAACCGTAAGGGTAAACGCAGTCCTCTACTCGCAGGTCATGAACGCCGAAAAGGCGATTGTTGCAGTGGAGAATTTCCTGTTCGCCACGATTCAGACCGCGCAGACAACTCTCCGGAGCGTGGTGGGTGAGCACGAACTGGACGATCTGCTCTCCAATCGTGAGATTATTAACCAGAAACTGCAGTCGGTTATCGACGAGAGAACGGATGCCTGGGGGATCAAAGTGAGCGCGGTGGAGGTAAAGGACGTTGATCTACCCCAGGAGATGAAGCGGGCGATTGCGAAACAGGCGGAAGCGGAACGGGAGCGGAGAGCGAAGATCATTCACGCCGAAGGGGAGTATCAGGCCTCGGGCAAGCTGACGGAAGCGGCCAAGAAGATTGCCGAAGAGCCGGTAGCCATTCAGCTCCGCTATCTGCAGACATTGACCGAAGTCGCCGTCGAAAAGAACTCGACCATTCTTTTTCCGGTACCGGTTGAACTGCTCGGCGGCTGGGCGAAAGCGATCATGAGAGACAGGGATTCGGCATCGTAGTGGAGATTGACGAAGAAGGTCACGGCACCGTCAGGGGCTGCTGCGGGGGCGCTCCTACTTGACGTAGCCGAGCGCCTTCAATTCCTCGATCGCACCGTCATCAAGGACCGCCGAGTCGACCTGCAGTTTCGTTCTCTCCGCTGCCATCTTCTCGGCGATCCTGCGAAACGGTTCTGCAAGCTCACTTCGCTCATCGATCAGATTGTTCATCTCTCCCGGATCACTTACCAGACTATAAAACTCCTCACTACCATCTTCGAAAATCAGATACTTATAGTCTTCCCTGCGAACGGAAACCTGGATCATCCGATTCTCCCGAGAGCCGACAAACTTCTCGCTGATCGCATAGGCAATCCGATCGGGCAGTTCGCTCCCTTCGCCCCCATCTTCGAGACGGCCGAACAGACTCACCCCTTCCCATGATCCGGGCGGCTCCCCACCGGCAAACTCCACAAGCGTGGGGGGCACATCGATCAGCCTCACCTGGCCCTCAAACAAGCCTCCCCCCTTTTCCCCACCAGGGATCCGAATGAGAAGGGGAACCCGAACCAGCTCTTCGTATGGTTTCTTGCTATGCGAAATGAATCCATGCTCCATAAACCCGTCGCCATGATCCGACGTAAACACGATCATCGTGTTTTCATAGATCCCGAGACGCTTCATTTCATCAAAGAGCTTGCCGAGCTCGCCGTCGACAAATCGAATGAGACCGTCGTAGTACGACTGAAGCTGCGCTATGTCCTTCTCGCTCAGCGGATAGTTCCCTGATTGGATTTCATGAAGATGATGGCCCCAGTTGTCGAGGTCGAACCGGGCATAAAAATCGGGGCTTTCAGTGCCGTACATCACATCGAACGGCTTTCGCGGGAGATAAGGATCATGCACGTCGATGTAGTGGAGATAGGCAAAGAAGCTGTGCTTCTTCCCGATTCGATTGAGCCACTCGGTCATGCGGGTGTTAATCAGTTGGATACTTCCCTGCTGCTCATGATACTCGACAAAACCCTGTCCGAAGCCGGCCGAACGGGTCAAGTGAATATTGTGTACGATGCCTTTGGTGATCAGCTTTTCATTCAGGAGAGCCTCGGCGAGCGTTACATTCTGATCACCCAGCACATCCATGGCGACCACCCCCCCGTCTCTTTTCTCATTCCCGATATACACACCGTGCCGATAGGGATTCAGTGACGAAAAGAGGGAGGCCACGCTTGTTTTGGTAAATGTCCCCTGGGAGATAGCGTTCGTGAACAGAACTGACTCGCCGGCCAGGCGGTCGATATTCGGTGAGGGGGCGTTGCTATTGCCGTAGCAACCGAGACGATCCGGACGAAGTGCGTCGACCAGGATAAAGACGATTCGGGTCGGGTGCTGCGACTCCATGAGCGCCCCCCCTCCGATATAGAGCGCGAATGCCAGCAGGGCTAGCGCCGCCGGTTGAACGAATCGAGCCCGCCGATTCCCCCGGAACCGCTTCTCGCTCCAACGGGAAAGCCACGCTCCCAGCCCGACCCAGACCAGGACGCTCGCGGCTGTCATCCCGGAGTTCGCGAGCAGGCTTTTCGACTCGAAGAAACCGGGCAGATACCACTTGTTAATATAATAAAGGGCGTAGAGAGCAAACGGGCCGAGAGCGACGCCCGTCGCAAGAAACGCCGCCACGGCACTCTTCGAAAAAAGACGGAGGAGAAGTAGATAGCCGGCGACGAAGACGAAGGCTGCATACAGACCGGCGGGAAATGCCAGTACCGCAGCCTCTCGGAACATATCAATCGCCGGAATCGCAAGCCCGTTCTCCATGTAAATCCAGCTACGATAGAGACCAAATCCACATGTCGCGACCCAGCCGAACAGAAGCCCGAGAGAGAGAGTCTCAACGAACCCTTTCATGATCGCCTGATCCGCTTTTGTTTCAGCCAATGACTGATCCTCTGAAATGATGGCCCTCTGGTCAAAGAGACTATTCCAGAAACAGAAAGCGATTGCCAGCGTCCAGGCTCACATTCAGACTCCCCCTTGGCTCCGCCCTTCCCTTCCGATATCATCGGCAATAGATGAAGAACACTGTCATACCAGTCATGACGATTGCCGGGTCGGATTCCGGCGGGGGAGCGGGCATCCAGGCGGACCTGAAGACGTTTGCCGCTCTCGGCCTGTTCGGCACGACCGTGGTGACCTCGATTACGGCCCAGAATACGCAGGGCGTCATCGATATCCATGATGTGCCCGCCTCGATCGTCCGGAGCCAGATGCGAGCGGTTTTTGACGACTTCGAGATTGCCGCAGTGAAAACGGGTATGCTGTCGACTCCGGAGATCGTGAGCACCGTTGCCAGGGAACTGAATGACAGGCCCGAAATTCCTGTTGTAGTCGATCCGGTCATGGTGGCCACTTCGAAAGCCTCCCTCGTCCGGACCGAGGCGATCGAGGTGATCATTCGTGAGCTCATTCCGCGGGCCACTTTGATGACGCCGAACGTATACGAAGCATCGGTTCTTGCAGGCCGGCCGATCAGGAACCTCGCCGACATGCAAGACGTGGCCGCCCCCTTGCTCGATCTCGGTGCGAAATGGGTTCTTATCAAAGGGGGCGACTTGACCGGCAAAGAAGCGGTGGATCTCCTCGCCGGGCCGGGCGAACGGATCGAGCTTCGATCGGAGAGGGTCGATACTACAAGTACGCACGGCACGGGCTGCACATTCGCATCGGCAATCGCGGCACGAATCGCCCTAGGCGATAACGTGCCGGAAGCGGCGCGGAACGCCAAGCGGTTCATTACAGAGGCGATTCGGCATGGCCTGCCGATCGGCGCCGGCCATGGCCCGACCGACCCGTTCTGGTTTTCTCCCGGGTGGAAACCGTGACCGGCGGAGGATATGCAACAATCAGGGAGATCGATTTGAAACGACAATCGACCGATGAGGCCGGCACCATTCAACCGGGCCGGATGATCGCCCGCTTGACTCGTGCCGCGCTCTGCGCCGCGCTCCTTTTTTCGCCCGGGTGCGGACAGAAGCTCGATCGGCCCAACTTCCTGCTGATTACGATCGATACTCTCCGCGCCGGCCACCTCGCCTGTTACGGCTACTTCAGAGAGACGGCACCGACAATCGACAAGCTGGCGGCGGAATCGATATTCTTCGAGCGATGTTATGTTCCGATGGCAACCACGCTGCCGTCCCACACATCGCTTCTCACAGGGACCTATCCGATCGAACATGGTGTGCTCGCCAATGTCCGCAGGGGTGGTTTTCGGTTCGAGCCCTCCCCGGAGCTCCGATCTTATGCCGAAATCGCCCAGGCGGCCGGCTATACGACCGCCGCATTTGTGAGCGCCACGCCCCTCAAAAAGGCGACCGGTATTGACGCCGGTTTCGACTACTTTGATCAACCGGAAAACGAAGAGCGGCGCGCCACAAAGACCAACGAGGCTCTTTTTTCCTGGCTCGACTTGCAGGAGGATGGCCCCTGGTTTCTCTGGGTACACTACTATGACCCTCACTTTCCCTATCAACCTGAATACCCGTACAGCTCGCTCTTCTCCGACAGCGACGGGATAGACGAGTACATGACAGAGCGCCGATTTGCGAAGAAGATCCAGCTCCCGAACGGAGGATTCCTGCCCATTCAGGAAATGGTCAACAACTACGACGGCGAGATCCGGGCCGTGGATGACCGGATTGCGGAACTGATCAAGAAGCTGAAATCTCGTGGGGAGTGGGAAAACACGCTATTGGTGCTGACATCCGACCACGGAGAAGGACTCGGCCAGCATGGCCGCACCGGGCACAGCTTTACCTGGGAAGAGCAGCTCCATGTACCGGCTATCATCCGTATCCCGGGCGTCCCCCCACGGCGAGTGCCCCAGGTGATTTCCCAGGTCGATCTCTTGCCTACCTTTCTGCAGCTGGCGCGGGACCTCTTGCCCACAGACGGTTTCTTCAAGCAGGCTACGGGACGATTCGTTTTACATGACGATTTTCTGGCGACGCCCGTACTCGGGCAGGACTGCGAGATTCAGCGCCACGACCCGGAGCTCAGTAACTACGTTCTCACTACCGCCCGATGGAAATTCGTTCATGAGCCGGAGGGGGGCGACCGGCTCTACGATCTGCATGATGATCCACACGAATTGAACGACGTGAGCGCGGACCATCCCGACACTACGGCGTACTACAGTGATCAGCTCTTCGAAATGCTCGCAACTCAGCAGGTGACGGGGGCGAAACTGGCGGCGGGAAAGGGGGATTCCACCTATCAATTTGATCCGGAACTCAGAAAAGAACTGGAGGCCCTCGGTTACACGAACTGATCAGGCGGCGGCATACTTCGTCAATTGAGATAGCCGAGCGCCTTCAGCCTTTCCCGAGCCTCTTCATCCACACTCTCGCCGAAAGGCTCGTCGACGAACCCACCCGACTCCTCGAGTATCTGGAGCAACCTCGCCACCTCTTCCGGTTCGTTTTCATATTCATTGATCAATTCGCCAGGGTCATCGGCGAGATGATACAACTCGGACAGCCCGGGATTCCGAGGACGATAGATCAGCTTCCATCGATCATCCATCGCGCAGTAAACAAGGTCATCGTTCGGGCGGCGCTTCAGCATGGAAGCGTTGCTGTCGAAGAGATTGAGCTGATCGGCATACGCCGTTCTCGGCTCATCCGGTAATCCGTCCATCAGCGGGCGAAGACTCCTTCCCTCCACATGGCCTCTCGGCTCGATGCCGAGCCAGTCAAGAACCGTCGGATAGATATCGATCGTCCGAACAAGCGAAGGGACCACCCTGTTTCGTGCACCGTTCGGCGCGCGAATGAGAAGGGGCACGCGGATCTGCTCCTGGTAGAGGACCCGGTGAGTCCACCAGTCATGATCGCCCAGTCCCTCTCCGTGATCCGAGACGACTATGATGATCGTGTTGTCGTATGCGCCCGAATTCTTGAGTCCATCGACCAGCCTTCCGAACTGTTCATCTACGAATCGAACTTCCAGATCATAAAGGGCTCGCCGCCAATCGTCCTGGTCGGTACCGCTGCCGATCTCCCGCTCCACGAGATCGGCGGGGGGGCGGAGCATCGAATCGTGAGGATCCCAGTAATGGACCCATGCAAAGAACGGACCTTCCGTTTTCTGGAGCCACTCGAGCGCCTGATCGGTGGTCACATCCGACCGTCGCTGGTTCTTTGCGACATTCCACCGAACCCGCCCATCCGTCCCTGCCTCGAGTACATTATCCGCTTCATTCCTGATGCCGTTATCAAAATACTGGAAGCCGTTATCGAACCCGAAATGCTCGGATACGGGAAAGGCGCTCAAGAATGCGCCGGTTGTCCATCCCTGTTCGCTGAGAGTCGAAGTCAATGTCGGGATCGCTCCGTCCAACCGAAACCCGCTCGCCGCATGGAGAACTCGAAGACCGTGCTGATACGGGTAGAGCCCTGTAAGGATGGAGGCGTGGGAAACCGGAGTAACGGCCGCCGATGAGATCGCCAGTTCGAAGCGGACACCATCTGCTGCGAGGGCATCGAAACGGGGCGTCCGATTGGGCGTGCCCCCCTCCTCCCCATAGCTTCCGAGCCGGTCCGCCCGAATCGTGTCGAGTGTGACCAAGAGGACATTGAACTGGTGATCCGGCTTTCCCCCGTTTCCGACACCGCATGCGGCTAGAATTCCGGCAAGGAGGGGGAGCACGAACCGGAGGGCCCGACTTCTACGCCTCAGATTCGTTTCGATTGGCGCTCTGGATTTCATACGGTTGATTGTAGCCCAATTGGACGACGAAAGCCCCCCTCCTGCAAATCGCACCATGGCATGGTACCCCTCGTCGATTTCTTCTATAATCGCCCCCATGTCAGGAACCCGATCCCAGAGGACGACCGGCAGGGCGATCATGGTCTTATTCGCCCTGATCATTGTGGTCCTATCGATCTACCATGTCCGGCTCGTGCAATTCTTCTGCGACGACGCCTACATATCCTTTCGGTATGCTCAGAACCTTGCTGAAGGAAATGGCCCCGTCTACAACCCGGGTGAGCGAGTGGAGGGGTACACCAACTTTCTCTGGGTCGTACTCCTCTCTGCCGGCCTCCGGGCCGGGGCTTCCGCGGAGGCCGCTTCGCTCGTACTCGGGATCGTTCTGCTCGCCATTACCATGATTCTCACATGGCATACCGCCAGAAGAAGCCTGAACGGCGATCCCGCCTGGTCCTGTCTGCCCCTCTTTTTCCTCGCTACTCTGGGGCCTGTCGTACTCTGGTCGGTCTGCGGGCTCGAAACGATTCTATTTACCGCCGCCGGTGTAGCCGCGTTTCTCACATACCATCGCTCCGGGGGAACGACGCGAGGGCTGTTTCTCGCAGGTACTCTATATGGCGTGGCCTATCTTTCCCGCCCGGAGGGGGCGATTTTCGGCGCCGTAGCCGGTATCCACCTCATACTCTCGTCTCTGGTCCGGAAAGAGCCTCTCGGTAGACTCTTAAGACGCGGTCTGGCTCTGGCCGCCGGCTTCTTCATCGTCTTCGCTCCTCATCTTCTCTGGCGCATCTCTTACTACGGGGATTGGCTGCCGAACACGTTCTATGTCAAGACAGGGAGCGAAGAAAGAGCGCTGCTCGGACTGCGATATCTTCGGTCGTTTCTGGAGGCGTACCCGGCGGTCTCCCCGCTGGCACTTCTCGGACTTCTGCTCGGCATCTCCCGGCCGGCTTACCGGGATGGGCGATCGATCATCGCTCACAGCGGGCTCCTGCTCGCTGTCATGTTCGCCTATACAGGATCGGTCGGGGGAGACTACATGGCGCTCTTCCGCTTCCATGCCCCTCTTCTTCCCTTTCTTGCCCTACTGATGGCTGTCGGTCTTCATGGGGTGACTTCGATGCTGTCAGGTTTGCTCCGTGGAAACCGAATCGTACCCGTTGTCGCCGCAATCGTAATGGCATGCGGTCTTGGTGCCTGGTTCATGGAAGTATCCGTTGCAAGCGCAGCCGGTGAGGTCCGTTCGAACGTCGTTGTCCCGCTGAAGGGGATGAAGATCAACGGAATCCGCTGGGCGGCCGCAGGGAAAGTACTGGGCGAGCGCCTCTGGCCGGATGCCGTCCTCGCCACATCCGCGGCAGGAGCGATCCCGTATTATAGTGGTCTGCCGACGATCGACCAATCGGGACTGAATGACCGGCATACAGCGAAAGTCGAGTGGGACCCCTGGATCCCCGGAAAGCCGGGCCATGCGAAAACAGCCAAGAAGAGCTACATTCTGGGCCGCCGGCCCGATGTCATTATCGCCCATCCCAAAATCTGGACCCAGGAGTCGATCCATCGAACCGATTCTCCCTGGCCCGGTTATCTGCTTCGGACCATTCCCATATCGGGACTCCAGGATGAAAAAGGAGAGGATCTCTGGCTCTATTTCTGGCTCCGCCGGGACCACAGCGCCCGAGCCAGGGAGCTGGGGATCAACCCGCCGGAGCACATCCGCACTTCCTTCTGAAAACGCTACAAATATCGAACCGGACGAGTGGTTCGGCCGTCTTAGTAGTAGAATGAAACAAATGGGTCTTCCCGGGCGTATTTCCGATCAGAATCGATACCCGGCTCTCTCTTCCTGATCCGCCGATCGAGCGATCGACAAGGAGCACCAGAATGTCAGCAGGCGATCATCCCCCCACCACCCGGCCCGGCCGACCTTCTCTCATTGCCGACATCATACTGCTCATGATCATGCTCGCGGGCTGCGGACAGGGGGAGGCGGAAGACAGAAGCGGGGGAGCGGGCACCGATTCCGAGACGAACGGATCCGATTCCCTTGCTGTAGCGGCGGACAGCACGGATGAAAAGTCATCGGGTGGTTCCAAAGGCAATTTCCTGACACGCATATTCAATCGCAACAAGGACAAGGATGACGAGGAAGAGGAGATAGTCCCGGTCGAAATGGCGGACGTTGTCGTTCAGGACGTGCCGGCGTTTCTGAGGGCGACGGCGACTCTCGAACCCGATAAGCAGGCGACCGTACTTGCTAAGATCGCGGGCGAGATCAGGCGGATCCACGTCGAAGAAGGGGATTTCGTCAAGCAGGGGCAGGTGCTCGCTCTCCTGGACGGCGCTGTGGAAAGAGTCAGGCTCGAGGAGGCGGCCGCCAGGGCGCGGGGATTCGCGCTCGATCTCGAGCGGGTCGAACGCCTGTTCGATCAGGACCTCGTCAGCACCAAAGCCATGAACGACAGTCGCTCCCGCCATGAAGAGGCGGAAGCGCAGCGGAAAGCAGCCGAGCTGAGCGTTTCATACACGCGAGTGGTCGCCCCGTTCTCAGGCCAGGTATCGAATCGGCTGGTCGACCTCGGACAGAATGTATCTCTCGGCACTCAGCTCTTCACGATCGTCGACGCCGACCCGCTCGTCGCCCGGGTGCATCTCCCGGAAAAGAACGCAGCGAGAATCGCCATAGGCCAGCCTGTAATTATTAACCCGGGTGACGAAGGTGATGAATCCCTTATGGGATCAGTCACATTAATTTCCCCCATCGTGGACAGGCGGACCGGCACGATCAAGGTGACGTGCGAAGTAAGCGGCTCGAAGACCGCTTTCCGTCCCGGGTCGTTCGTCAGGGTCAAACTGGAAACGGACCGGCACACCGACGTACTCGTGGTACCCAAACGCGCACTTATTCCGGAAGGGGGCGAGACGTATGTCTTCATGGCCGAAGGAGACACCGTCGTCAAGGTCGCGATCAAAACCGGTTTCGCCGATGATGAATTCGTGGAGGTAATCGATGGTATCGTCGAAGGGGATCGCGTCATCACCGTCGGCCAGGGAGCGCTCAGGACCGGCACCAAAGTACGTGACCTCGATGCGGAAAACGGCGACGGAAAATGAAGATCGTCGAGAGGTCGATGAAGCGACCGGTCACCGTCGCGATGATCACGGTCGCGGCTCTCCTCTTCGGGTTTGTCTCCCTCTCCCGGCTGCCTCTCAATCTTCTACCTGAGATCACCTATCCCACACTAACCATCCAGACCGCCTACCCGGACGCCGCTCCCGCAGAAGTGGAAAAACTGGTAACCGAACCGCTCGAAGAGGCTGTTTCGGTCGTTCAGGGCCTTCGACTTCTCCGTTCCACCTCCCGCCCCGGTGTTTCCGAAATCGCGCTGGAATTCGCCTGGAAAGTGGACATGGATTTTGCGGCACTCGACGTCCGGGAAAAGACCGATCTCATCCGTCTACCCGATGATGCCGGCAAGCCGGTTCTTCTACGGTTCGACCCTTCACTCGATCCGATCCTCCGAATCGGACTCTACGGTGAAAAGGATCTGGTTACTCTTCGGTACCTCGCCGACCGTCTGATCAAGAAGGAACTGGAGTCTCTGGAAGGTGTCGCTTCGGTTCGCGTGCGGGGCGGACTGGAAGAAGAGATTCACGTGGAAGTGGATGATCGACGTCTTGCCACGCTCGGCATTCCGATTACGACAGTATCCCAGTTTCTCGACGATCAAAACCTGAACGCCGCGGGCGGACGCCTTCGAGACCGCGAAGCTGAATTCCTCGTTCGGACGACCAACGAATTCCAGTCAATGGATGATATTGCAAAAACTGTCCTTTTCGAGGATGCCGGCCGACGTGTGCTGATCGAGGACGTGGCCACGGTGAGCCGCGGATACAAGGAACAGGAGATCATCTCTCGGGTTCAGGGAAAAGACGCAGTCGAACTGGCGCTTTACAAAGAGGGAAGCGCCAACACGGTTCATGTGGCGCGCGCTGTCAAGAATCGTCTTCGACTCTTGAACGAGGAACTTGTCGACGGAGTCCAGATCGAGATTCTTTCCGACCAATCGACCTTCATCGAGAATTCGATCAATGAGGTTCGCTCCAACGCCATTATCGGCGGGTTGCTTGCCGTTTTCGTTCTCTACATGTTTCTGCGGGACAGGCGGAGTACCGGAATCATTTCACTGGTTATCCCGATCTCCATTCTCGCTACTTTCTTCGTCATGCAGCAATTCTCCGTCTCCTTGAACATCATGTCCCTCGGCGGCCTCGCTCTCGGCGTCGGCATGCTCGTCGACAACGCGATCGTGGTGCTCGAAGCGATCGGCAGGCACCGCGCCCTCGGCAAGGGTCCCTGGGAAGCGACCCTGGTCGGGGCGACCGAAGTCTCCCGGGCCGTGGTCGCATCGACGCTCACCACAGTGGCCGTCTTTCTTCCGATTATTTTCGTAGAAGGTGTGGCCGGTCAGATCTTTCGCGACCAGGCACTCACAGTGACAGCTTCCCTCGTGGTCTCTCTGATTGCCGCGCTCACGCTGATTCCCGTGATGGCCACAGTGGGCGTCGGCCGAAAAGCAAGAGTCCCTGAAACGGTTGAACCTGTATCCGGGGCGCGCCCGTCGGACCGAACCGGAATATCGGTGACGGCGCCGGGCGGCGAAAAAAGAACAGGAAGACTGAGGACCCTGTTCCGGTGGCTCGGGAAGCCGGTTCGGTTCGTGCTCTTCCTGCTCCGCTGGCTCGGGCGCACGATCGTCGTGCTGATTCCGGGTCTTCTCATCAGGCTGGTCAAGCTGATTCTCATTGGCCTCGCGAAACTGATCGACATTCTGCTTCGGCCGGTCCACACACTGTTCGATCGAAACTGGGACCGTCTTGCCTCTGCCTATCCGGGGATTCTCCGGAGCGCCCTTAACCATCCGGGCCGATCGCTCTTTGTCGCACTTCTGCTCGGAGCTGTAGGTGCCGCTCTCGTTCCCCGCCTCGGTATCGAGCTCGTCCCCCCCTTCTCACAAGGGGAATTCGGATTCGATCTCGAGCTCCCTCCCGGTACACCCCTGAACGCCTGCGAACAAATGGTTCGGAGGGTGGAACGATCCGCCGAAAAGGACGATGACGTCAGTCTCTTCTTTTCCAGCATCGGCGAGAGCCCCGAGTTCGGCGGATCCGGAACCCAGCGGCGGGAAAATATCGCCCGCATCAACCTGGTGATCGAAGACCGGGGAGACCGTGCGCAGGAAGAAGCGGTAATCGCGCGTATGCGAAAAGCTCTTGCCGAGCTCCCGGCAATCAAGTCTACTTTTCGCCGGCCAAGCTATTTCAGCTTTCAAACACCGATCGAGGTTCATATCTACGGCTATGACCTGGCCGAACTCAAACGCTATTCAGATGATCTCGCCTACGCGATGAGCCGTCTCGAGGGGCTTCGCGACGTACGGAGCGACCTGGAAGACGGCAGCCCGGAGGTGCAGATCGCTTTTCGCAGGGACCGGATGGCTTCGCTCGACCTTAATCTTGAAACGGTTTCGCGGCTCCTTCGAAACAAGATCCGCGGCCAGGTGGCGACTCGGCTCAAAGAGCGGGATCGCCAGATCGACATCCTTGTTCGGACGGCCCACGCCACCGAACTCACTGTAGACGAAGTCCATGATCTCGTCGTGAGCCAGGTAGACGGTATTTCCATTCCGCTCTCATCGGTTGCTGATATCACACTCGGCCGCGGTCCGTCGCAGATCACTCATATCGGCCAGCAGCGAGCCGCCGTAATCCGTGCGAATCTATCGGGCCGTGATCTCGGCGGAGCGACACGGGATATCGAAAGACTGATCGCCGATTCTCCCCCCCCGGCCACACTCTCCGCTTCCATGGGCGGGCAGAACCGGGAGATCGCCACGTCATTCAGGAGCCTCATGCTTGCGGTGTCGCTGGCGATTTTCATGGTCTATATGGTAATGGCGAGCCAGTTCGAGTCTTTTCTGCACCCGTTCGTCATTCTGCTCTCCGTCCCACTCGGCATGGTAGGAGTTGTTATCGCCCTGGCGGTGACGGGTACGGCAATCAGTATCGTCGTCCTGATCGGGGCTGTCATGCTGACCGGGATCGTCGTAAACAACGCCATCATCATGATCGACTTCATCAATCAGAGGCGCCGTGAAGGGCTCGAAAAATTCGAGGCGATCGTAGAGGGAGCTTCGGCACGGCTTCGCCCGATCTTGATGACCACGTTGACTACCGTACTCGCCCTCCTCCCCATGGCGCTCGGCCTCGGCGAGGGTGCTGAGATTCGCGCACCCATGGCTATCGCGGTGATCGGCGGACTTACCCTCTCCACGCTTCTGACGCTGATAGTCATCCCCGTCACTTATGCGACGCTCGACAGGAGACCGTAAACCATGCGGGTCTCCGATTTCGCCCTTCGCCGGCCTGTTACCATTCTGGTAACGACGCTGGCGATCGTCGTTCTCGGAGGTGTCTGCCTTCCCCGTCTCAAGCTCGATTTCCTTCCCAAGATTGATTTCCCCTTCGTTGGCGTTCAGATTCCTTATCCGAACGCCATTCCGAGCCAGGTGGAGAAAGAGATCTCCCGTCCTATAGAGGAAGTCATGGCCACACTCGGCGGCATTCGGGAACTCGACTCCTATTCCGATCGTGACGGCGCGTTCATCGCCATGCAATTCGATTTCGAGCGGAGCATCGATGTCCTCCGGATGGACGTGCAGGAAAAAATGGAGCAGGTGCGGGCTCTTCTCCCGACTGATGTGCGGGATTACTTCATCTTCACTTTCAACTCCAACGACATTCCGATCATCGTGGGGCGGATCAGCGCAGAGGGACGCGATCTGGCCGGTGAGTACGATCTTCTCGAACGGCGGATACTGAACCCCCTCCGCCGGATCGACGGCGTGGGGCGCGTCAATGTCGACGGCGTCGCCCCCAAGAGCATCACCATCTATCTTCATCTCGAAAAGTTGCTCGAACACTCGCTTGACGGCGATCACCTCTTCCAGAAACTGCTTACCAATAATATCGATCTCTCCCTCGGCCGTGTGTATGACGGGGGCCAGAGGATCAGTGTCCGCTCCCTCGGCCAGTTTCGATCGATCGATGACGTTAAGAATCTGGAAGTCAACAGCACCGGGCTTCGATTGCAGGATGTGGCGGACGTGGTATTCAGCGAACCTGCCCCTTCGTACTACAGAAGACTGAACGGCGAGCCGGCCATCGCATTCGACATTCAAAAGGCGTCGGGGGGGAATATCGTCGAAGTTTCCGAACGGGTCCACGAGGTTCTTGAACAGATCCAAGCAGACCCGTCACTGGAAGGAATCGAGGTCATTCTCTTTTTCGACCAGGCGAGACAGATCAAGAACTCACTGACCGGGCTCTTGCAGTCGGGGTTGATCGGTGCCTTTTTCGCCGTGGCGATCCTCCTCTTTTTTCTGAGGCGCATACAGCCGACCCTGATCGTGGCGATCGCCATTCCGTTTTCCGTGATTTCCACGCTCATCTTTCTTTATCTGACCGAACGCACATTGAATATGCTCACCATGATGGGGCTTATGCTGGCAGTGGGCATGCTCGTAGACAACGCGATTGTCGTGCTCGAGTCGATATTCAAACGAAGGGAGCGAGGCGATTCAGCCAGGGACGCCGCGCGAAAGGGAACGAGTGAGGTCAGCATGGCGGTGATCGCCTCGACACTCACATCGGTTATCGTTTTCGCCCCCATCGTTCTCACCAAAGGAAACCAACTTACCGTCTTTCTTTCCGAGGTGGGTGTGACGATTTCGACGACGCTCGTTCTGTCGCTCGTCGTCTGTCTGACATTGGTACCGCTTCTTGCCGCCCGCACCCGCGTCGCCGGCGGCCGGGGAGAGTTCAGGATCCTTGCGACAGCGCGTTCCGGTTATCTGCAGGTTCTCCGGTGGACAGCGATTCGCCATCCCGTGATGACCGGTCTTGTCATAGTACCTGCCACGTTGCTTCTCACGGTCCTGGCCATCAAGATCACCAATTTCGGACCGGAAGATGACGGTGACAGAGGGATAAAGCAGGAGAATCTCTATATCCGCCTCGATTTCACCGACAACACGAATGTTTACGGCGTTCTGGAGTACGTCGACGAAATCGAACAGTTTCTCCTTCCACGGATTGATGGACTCGGGATCGGATCGCTCTATACATTTTACACAGATAACTATGCTGCTTTCGGCCTGTTTTTCAAAGAGGACATTCCCTTCGGGGAGAAGGAGATCAACGCTCTCCGAAAGACTCTCCGAGAAGAGCTCCCCGTACTTGCGGGAATCGAATACCGGTTCGGTAACGACGAAGATGCCGGCCGGGGGGCGAAAGGGATCGCGGTAACACTGTTCGGGGAAGACAGCGACTTCCTCCGGGAATACGGCGACGAAGTCGTCCGCCGGCTCTCGCTGATCGATGAGCTGGAAGACGTCCGTAGCGATGCGAGTGAAGGCGCCGACGAAATCCAGGTCCGGCTGGACAAAACGCTTGCATCGAGTTACGCGGTCAGCGCACGCACGGTTTCTCAGATACTGGGGCTTACTTTCCGGGGGGTACCGCTTGGTGACTTCCAGGGGGAGGATCGGGAGATCGAGTTGGGGATCGTGCTCGAACAGTCTGACCGCCGCAATATCGATAATCTCAAACAGATTCCTCTCACCTATCGTGATGGCCGGCCGATTCTTCTCGGCCAGGTCGCCCGGTTCGAACTGGGAAAAGGGCCGAACCAAATCCGCAGGGAGTCTCAGAAAACGGCTATTACGATCCGGGGAAGCTATGAAGGGGAAGAGAGCAGAGAGCTGAACGATCGCATTACCCGGATCATGGACTCGATGGAACTTCCCACAGGATACAGCTGGTCCTTCGGGCGGGAACTCGTCGAACAGCAGCAACAGCAGAACGACATGCTGATCAACATTCTCATTGCAATCTGTTGCGTCTACTTCGTAATGGCCGCCCTGTTCGAGTCCTTTCTCCATCCCCTTGTCATCATGCTCTGTATTCCTTTCGCCGCGCTCGGCGTCATCTGGACCCTGATGATCTCCCATACTCCTTTCAATATTATGGCCATGATCGGAATCGTCATTCTGATCGGCATTGTGGTTAATAACGGGATTGTACTGCTCGACCATGTGAATAGCCTGCGGAAAAAGGGATATGAGAGAGAGAAGGCGATTCTTGACGGTTGCCGGGATCGTTTCCGGCCTATTCTGATGACCGCATTGACCACCATTCTCGGGTTGATTCCTCTCGCCCTTGGAAAAGCGACGGTAGGTGACGGTTACTATTACCCGCTCGCACGTGCGGTAATGGGCGGACTCGCCACGAGTACCATTCTCACTCTCGTTATTCTACCTACATTTTATGTTCTCGCCGAGCGAGCGGTCGCCCGCTTTCGTATGACAATCAACTGGGGCCTCGGCCGGTCCCCTCTCCCGTGGAGAGAGAAGAAAACCGCGCGCTAGGAAACCGGGTCGTCTCCTGATAACTTGTCAATCTTCATGACCGAAGTCATAATGGGGTGGTTTCCTATATCAGGGGGATAGCCCGTGCGCCGATTGTTTCCAATTGCGTTTGTTGTCTACTTTGCTTTGCTGGCCGGCTGTACACCCGACGCCGGCTCGCCGGATTTCACTTCTGACCCTATTCGGTTCGCCCCAGTGGAAGATGCCATTATTCAGAGTGGGCGAACTTTCACAAGCATGTTCATTCCCCGCGGAGTCACGGTTACTTCAGACGGCAATCTTATAGTTCATGTGGAAGGCGAGGTCCTGATCGAGGGAGAGCTTCACGCCGGAGGTTATCTCCGCCTGGGTTCTGAAGAGTCCATTTCCATTACAGGTGTGGTTCGAAGCATGCCTCTCGAGCCTGAAGATCCCGACTTCCCGGAAGGGATCCGAATCATTTCTGCCGAGGAAATCACGATTGACGACGGACTGCTCGACGGGGGAGGGGAGATCGAGCTCCGGATCGGCGATCCTGACTCTCTGAATGTCGAGCCCCCCCCATTTGACTGGTGGAATTCGCTCCCCGAAACTCGCCTGGGTATCGGGCATGAGCCGAAAGCGACGGCCGCTCCCTTGCGCTGCATCGTCGTTTCGGGGGGGACAATCCAACCGGTTGAAGAGTCCGCGCCGACCGGGATCCACGGGATCGACGGCGGACCGGGGTACGCAGGTGCCGGGGTCCGACTGACCGCTCCCAGCATCATTCTCGGTGAAGGTGCGACGATCCGCTCGCAAAGCGGCGGACCTGGTGGAGCCGCCTCGAGTACCGCCCATGACGACATCGACATCGAAGCTGGTGAAGGTGGGCGGGGTGGTCCGATCGAGTTGAGCGCGAGAGACTCGATTCAACTGTCCGGTTCCGCCCGCCTGGTGACCGGATCGGGCGGTCCGGGAGGGGAAGCGACAGCGGTCACGAACGATCGTATCGAAGCTCCGGTAGGGTGGGCGGCACGTGCGGATGGTGGCGACGGTGGCGGGCCGGGCCGGCTGCGCCTCTCCTCCGGCAGTGTTCCTGCCGGCCTACAGAATCTCCGGATCACGATCGGCGACGGGGGAGTAGGGGGGAATGCTTTCGCACAGGGAGGAGACGGACGCCAGGACTGTAACGGCCGGGTCGCGCAATCGGGGGGAAACGCGTTTGCTACGGGAGGAGACGGCGGCGATGCCACAGGGAATCGGATCACTCTATTCGGCTGGAACGAACCTGCCGAGACTCCTCTTGTGGACGGCGGAAACGGCGGCGCGGGTGGCGAAGCGATCGCTCTTGGGGGAAGAGGTGGCCGCGGCAACGAAGAGTGCAGCGGAGGAGGCCGGGGAGGAGTTCTCGGCGCATTCGGCGGTGACGGAGGTGATGCAACGCTAGTGAGCCCCTTCAACGACGAGCCGTATGGAACCGGCGGTGACGGTGGGCCCGGCGTCTTTCGGGGGGGCAACGGGGGACCAGGCAGGCATGCCTGTATCTGCCCTGCTACCGAAGGGGGAATCGGCGGAGAAGGAGGCTCCACGGTAGAGGACGCGGGCGGCGGCTCGGGAGGATCGGGTGCGCAGCCGGGAAACGCAGGCGCCGCGATCCTCGACAGTGCCGGAAACGGTGGCTGGGGAGGCCAGGGGGCGTTCCCCGGCTGGAAGGGCTCATCCGGCGAGTGGCTCGGCAGCGAGGAAGGGGGCGTCGAAACGCTCGCTCCCAGCTTCGAGGACGGGCTCGTCGGTGTCCTTTGCGGCGAGCGGGCGCGAGCTTTTTCGGGGGACTTCCTGTTAAGTCACGACTCGTCACCCCCTCTCGATCGAGATCTACTCGGAAGCGGTGGCTTTGAACGGCCGATCCGACTCCAGGTCCGGTTTACCTGCGATGCATTCCCCGAGACGGGAGAAGAAACGACAACCGAGATCTCGATCGAGTCGAGTGGGAATTTCATCAGAGTGGAAGGGGAACTGACAGCAAGCCACGACGCCTACGGTTTCAGCCTACGAGGCGTCGGAGATGTGGCAGGACACCAGAATGTGCAGGTTCTCTTCGAGGGGAGCTACGATCCCGTCCGCCTGGCACTCTCCGGGACCTATACCTTTGGACTGAACGGCACACTTCCCACCGGGATCGTCTCCTATACTATCGACACGAAAGAGTAGCTATCCGATACGAGAATGGGCGCCACACTGAGCGGCGCCCTCCCCCGATTTTTTGTTTGTCCCGGCGATCAGACTCGAAGTGACTCGCGAGCCTCACTTCCCCGACCACCGTTTCCACCTGAGTCCTTTTTCTTCAGAAGCCCGGTAGCGAGCGTAATCATAGAACCGACGTCCGTGAGCGTAGCCGGGAGCACGATCGTATTGCTCTCATGTGCCAGCTTACCGAACTCGCCCAGATACTGTTCCGCAATTCGGAGCTCCATCGCCCGACCACCTCCTTCGGTCGTGAGCGATTCGCCGACCTTCCTCAGTCCTTCAGCCGTCGCGGTCGCCCTCAGCAGAATCGCCGCAGCATTTCCCTCCGCGACCCGAATCATGCTCTGCTTTTCCCCCTCCGCCTTGTTGATCTTGGCATCCCTCTCCCCTTCCGAAGTAAGGATCACAGCCCGTTTTTCCCGTTCCGCTCGCATCTGTTTTTCCATGGCACTCAGAACATCATGGGGCGGATTGATATTCTTGATCTCATAGCGGAGTACTTTCACTCCCCATGGATCCGATGCCTTGTCGAGCTCCTCTACCACAAGAGAGTTAATGTGGGACCGCTCTTCGAACGTGCGATCGAGATCGATCTTACCGATTTCGCTACGAAGCGTGGTCTGAGCAAGCTGGGCGATTCCGAACAGATAGTCGCCGATCCCGTAAGAAGCCTTCCGCGCGTCCAGGATCTTCAGATAGAGAACACCGTCCACGCCGACCTGTACGTTGTCGCGCGTGATACAGACCTGTTCCGCAACGTCGATAGCCCTCTCTTTCAGGCTGTGTTTGTAGGCGACCTTTTCGACGAATGGAATGAGAAGATGAAATCCCGCCTGCAGATTCTTGCTGTACTTTCCCAGATACTCAACGATGAATGCACTCTGCTGGGGGACCACGATCGCGGTCTTTGCGATCACGATGATCACCAGGAGCACTACGAAACCGACTGCGAACAGAGTTTCCGTTCCCATTAGTATTACCTCCCTTCAACTGATCTTGCGAACGAGGAGTGTAACGCCTTCGACCCGGTCCACACGGCACCGGTCACCTGCGTCAATACTCTCCTCACCGATATTCCGTGCCTTCCAGACCGTGCCACGAAACTCCACCTGGCCGGCCCCACCCACCGGAACGGCCCTGATCGCCGACACGGGCTTACCAACGATCTCCTCATCCACTTGAGCATCAGGATTGAAGAGGATTTCACGTAATTTCTTTCGATAGAAAACGAGAGACAAAATGGCGAGTCCTGCAAACAGGAGCCACGCCATCCACTCCGGAAGTACGATCCCCAGAAGCGCAAGGAAGCCGACAACAAGCGCGGAGGCTCCGAAGAATACGAGGTAGAAATCCGTGGAGAGCACCATTTCTGCGATAAAAAAGACCGCACCAAGAGCGATCCACATCCACCAGGTCATGTTTCACCTCTCTTGAAAGGCCCCGGGGTTCAAAGCGGGCCGTTACCTTGCCAATCCATTTACTCTATATATAAACTACGTGAACCACATTCATTTTGTTTCACAGAAGTAGAGCAGTCGATCGATGTGTCCCATGGCGATCTACCCTCCGTTCAGCAACTCGAGTGCCGGTGGTTCACTCTCGATCAGATACTCGAATTCCTTCCGAAACTCAGACGGGCTCATACCTGTAGACGATGCGATCTTGGCGAGTCCGTGAGGGTCCTCAAAATCATCCCTCCGAAGGCGCAACATATAACGCCTGGCAATCGCATAGCGTGTCGAGTTGATATTAACCTTTCGAGTCTTCGCCCTTCCGGTCTTACGGTCCAGAAGATCAGCGAAAGATATCGGTACGAAATGACCGCCCTGGATGGAGATGAGAGCGCCATTCCCGCCGTCCAGCAGGTACTTGGCCGCGCAATATCCCAGATCGCGCGTGTACTCCATATCGAACGGGACCGGATCGGCGCAGCGAAGTTCGTACCCCACGTTTTTCGCCACTATGGTGATCTTGATCCCCATCTCCCTGAGCCGTTCCTGAACCGCCATCTTCAGGATCTCCCCCAGGTTGACCTCGGCGATCCTGACATGGCCATGGGCGTCCCGTTCGACGTCTTCCAGTTTCTCGAAATCCTTCGGTTCGATTCCGAGCACCACCCCCTCGGCAATCACAGCAACGCCATCCTTCCTGCCGCCGCTGAGGCGCTTCGCAATGGCGCCGACAAGCGTATCGACGACATATCGAAGCCGGCCGGGCTGGTCTCCGAACTCTTCCGGGATGAGCGAAAGAGTCGCTCCCGCCGCTTTTCCGATTCCGAGAGCGAGGTGGCCCACTTTCCGCCCCATGGAAATGATGAAGTACCAGCGGGAAGTCGTCTGTGCATCCACCATCAGGTTCTTGACGATTTCTACACCCAGATGCCGGGCGGTCTGATAGCCAAAGGTATCGACTTCGGGAGGAAGGTCGAGATCATTGTCGATCGTCTTCGGGACGTGAACCACCTGGATCCGCCCCGCTGCTTTCTCCTCCAGTTTCATCGCCGAAAAAGCGGTGTCATCACCACCGATCGTGATCAGCCGGGACACGTCGAGCCGGAGGAGCGAGATGATCGTATTTTCCAGATGTTCAGGATCGAGCGTCGGATTGGCCCGGGCAATACCGATGTAGGATCCTCCGCGAAAATGGATCCTGCTTACGCCCTCGATCGTCAGGGGAATGACGTGGTCGATGTCCCCCTGCATGATCCAGCTGAAGCCATCGCGGATGCCGAGGACTTCGATGCCTTCGAGAGCGGCGCGGATCGTGGCTGCACCGATCACGCTGTTGATGCCGGGGGCAGGCCCGCCTCCGACCAGGATGGCGAGTTTTTTCGGTTGGGTCATCTTTACTCCTCGAGACGGTTAAGTTGCCCGTATTGTAAGCGTTTGGCCCCTATTTCACACCTGCATTCGTCCTGGCCCCGGGATCGAACGATCGATCGCCTCACCCCGCGCTCCTTGTGGGATGCCGGACTAGCGGGTACGATGGGGCGATCGCCCATGGCATCCAAAACGAACCAGGTGAAGATGAAGAAAATCGGTGAGTCGCCGGTCGCCGACGCTTTCCGCCGGTGGGGGTATCTGCAGGCGGATCTCGATGCATTGGGACGGATACCGGCGTCCCCTCATCCCGAGATCGACTGCCACTCGGGGGAGGAGGCGGAGCACTACCGCGCCCTATACTGCGGAACGATCGGGATCGAGTTCATGCACACGCCCTTCGCGGATCGGTCGAACTGGCTCGCAGAGAGAATGGAGCGAAAGCCACAGGCGCTCGATCAGGACAAGATGCTCGAAAGACTGGCATCCGTCGAGCTTCTGGAGGAATTTCTCCACGCTCGCTACATAGGGACGAAGCGCTTCGCGCTGGACGGCTCGGCCGCCCTGATTCCCCTGATCGATTCTCTTCTCGATGAAGCAGCGGAACTCGGTGTCGAGACGGCGCTCATCGGCATGAGCCATCGTGGCAGGTTGAACGTGATGGTCCACAACGTGGGAACACCGACCGCTTCTCTCATCGCCGGTTTCGAGGATGTCGATCCCACCAGCGTATTCGGGAGCGGCGACGTCAAACACCATCTGGGCGCCACCGGCGTTCACCATACGAGTTACGGCAAAGAGGTGCGGGTCCACCTCGTCTCTAATCCCAGTCATCTCGAGGCGGTCAATCCGGTGGTCATGGGCCGAGTGCGGGCACGCCAGGAGAGAATGGGTGACGGTGGGCGCCATAAGATTTTCGCCATCAATATTCATGGCGACGCCGCTTTCGCCGGCCAGGGTATTACGGCGGAGACTCTCAACCTGGCCACACTCCCGGGCTATCGCGTGGGAGGTGTGATCCACATAGTCGTGAATAATCTGATCGGCTTTACAGCGGAACCCCACGAACTTCATTCCTCTCGATTTTCCACCGACGTCGCCAAGCGTCTCCCGATTCCCATCATCCATGTGAATGGTGAGGATCCGGAATCCGTCGTTCGAGCCGGCCGGATCGCCCTCGAATTCCGAGACGCGTTCGAAAGCGATGTGGTGATCGACATCATCGGATTTCGCCGGTTCGGTCATAGCGAACTGGATGACCCGACAACCACACAGCCCCTGCTCTACAAGAAAATCAAAAGCCACCCCAATCTCTGGGAGAGCTACGCCAGAAAGATCGGCGCATCGGAAAAGCGGGTCGAGATGATTCGCAAGAAGAACATCGCCCGGTATTCGAGAGAACTCGACGAAGGGCGGGGGATGGAAAAGCGGCCGGTCATCCGCACGCTCCCCCCCTGGTGGGATCACTATCACGGCGGACATTACGATCCGTCGATGGACGTCGAAACCGCCGTTTCCGATAAGCGACTCCGGGAAGTGGCCACCAGGCTCACCCATCTGCCGCGCGGATTCAGTTGCCACCCCAAAGTCGCCAAACTGCTCGGACAACGGAGCGACATGGTAGAGGGGAAGCGCAAGGTTGACTGGGGAATGGCGGAAGCGCTCGCGTTCGGAACGCTTCTCTGGGACGGGGTGCCGGTGCGGATCACCGGGCAGGACAGCGTCCGGGGGACATTCAATCAGAGGCACGCCTCGATCTACAGTACGCGGTCAGGCGATGCCTACACGCCGCTCCGCAATCTCCACTCCACGCAAGGGCGGTTCGATATCTTCAACAGTGTACTGTCTGAAGCGGCGGTGCTCGGATTCGAATATGGTTTCAGCCGCGACTTCCCCGATGCTCTCGTCATCTGGGAGGCGCAGTTCGGTGACTTCGCCAACGGGGCGCAGATCATCATCGATCAATTCGTGACGGCGGGCGAAGACAAGTGGGATCTACTATCCGGCCTCGTCATGCTCCTCCCTCATGGCTATGAAGGGCAGGGGCCGGAGCACTCGAGCGCCCGCTACGAACGTTTTCTGCAGCTGGCGGGTGAAGATAACATACAGGTCTGCCAGCCTTCCACCGCCGGGCAATACTTTCATCTGCTTCGCCGGCAGGTCCTCCGGAAGTGGCGAAAACCGCTCGTCGTGATGACTCCCAAAAGCCTGCTCCGGGCCGATCCCGCCTGCTCTTCATTTGAGGTCTTAAGGGACGGAAAATTCCAGACGGTCATTCCGGACAGGGAGATCACGAATGCTGAAAGGGTTCTGGTCTGCTCAGGCAAGATCGCTCATGAACTCCGGGCCGAGCGAAAGAAGCGGAAGGCTTTTGACACGGCGATCGTAACGATCGAACAATTCGTCCCGTTTCCCAAGCAGGCGCTTCGGGAGGCGATCCGGGGTCACCAGGCGATTAAAGAGGTTGTCTGGGTGCAGGAAGAGCCGGCCAACATGGGTGGTCTCTTTTTTGTGCGGCCCCTTCTCGAGCAGATTTCCCGCGGTCTCCGTGTGAGCGCGGTCAAGCGTACTGAAAGTGCGAGCCCGGCGACCGGCTCGTCGAAAGCCCATGGACTCGAACAGAAGATGCTCATCAGCCTGGCCTTCACCAGAATCGGCGGCTGAATCGCCCGGTGATCGGCGAATCAGTTCCGGCCGACTGAAATAAAGCTCCCCCAATAGAAAGGATGGGTGCTCAAGCCTTGTGAACGCCGCTCATTGAGAATGGCTAGGCCGGCACTGCGAACAGCCGCCGCCGATTCCAGTCCGTCCTTTCGATGTAACGTGTAGAGCCTGTCCATCCAGCGGTTGCACCACTCGTCTTCGACACGCCAGAGGCTCATGATGAGGGACTGTGCGCCGGCGATCTCAAACGCGCGCCGAAGACCGAAAACACCCTCTCCCGCACGCACGACCCCATCACCTGTTTCGCACCCGGAGAGAACCGCCCATTCCACCCCTTCGAGATTGAGCCGCACGATCTCTTCGGCCGTAAGAAGCCCGTCCTCGGCGTCAAGGGTAAGGTCCTCCCGATCATTCGCACCGGCAAATACGAGGCCCGAAAGAAGAAGCGGGGAAATGGCGCTCCCCGCGCACTCATCACCAAGAAAAAAAGCGTGCGTAGCCAGATGGAGATACCGCCGTCCCGGAGCTTCCTGTTTGAAGAGGGCTTCCGTGGCGGCCCTGCCCATCTGGATCTGCGCATTCTCCCCATCGGAATCCCTTCGATCTTTCCAGAGCGAAGCGATCTTCTCCGCTTCAATCCGGGAAGAGGGAAGAGGGGGAAACCGGAGCTCCCGATATTCAGAACATCCCTTCGTCCGGGCACTCCGAATCGAAAGCAGAGCGACACTATTCTCGATGCCGTCGGTGCCGGAATTGTCGAGATCGCTGTCCGACCCTTCTTTGATTCGCACGTCATAATCCGGATCGCCGAAAACGAGCATGCCGGACGAGTTGCTTTCTGATCGCGAGATCCCTACAAGATCTCGCTCGCTTGACAGTGTATGAAGGACGGGCGTCTCTTCGATCAGATAGCCTTCGGGCGTGGGAAGAGCTCCGAAGTTGATTCGGAGGAGCGCTCCATCGGGAACGATGTAGATTCTATCGGCGTCTCCCAGATCGGCGGCGAAGGGATCCCATACCATCCGGCGAAGTTCTTCTCCCGCGATCCGGCAGGCTCGCTCCCGCTCCGACGCGTCCGATCCCGAAACTTCCACTCCCCGCCCCACTTCCGTTCTCCAGAGAGAGGTCTCGAATTCAATGAGGGAAACCGGACCCAGGCGGTATGCGACCGGCTCCGTTTGATCGCCCTTCTGAATGAAAGCAAAGTAGCTTGCCTCCGGAATGTCCCGCCCGGTCCCGGCTCCTTCGCCGCGAACGAAGGAAATGAGCACTTCATTCCGCCGGAGCGCTTTTCGCACGTCATCGTAACCGACATTGTTGATCGTGAGGGCATCTCGGAACGGCTCGCTCGTTTCAGCAAGTCGCCGCTCGGCCCGGTCTCTCTCTTCCCGCGCTCCGGCCAGCAGACCCCGGTAGGCATCCACGCCTTCACCCCCCGGCCCCCGAACGACGAGATTTGCGAGGCGTGTACTGGCGCGCATTAGCGACGCGGATTGCCTTCTGACTTCCGGAATACCGCTGGCCGTTACTGTTCGCCGCCGTTCCGCCATTTCATCGAACACCAGCGCACGTGACCGAATGACCGCATCCCAGACGACTCCCGCCTCTTCGGAAGTTCGTTCCTCTTCCAGGAATGTCAACAAGTAGGGAAGCCCGCGCGAAAGATGGGAGGCGTAGGAGAGAGCCTGACTCTCCGGCAGAAACCGGGCGGTCAGACGGAGGTGTTCCCTGCTGATCTCTTCTTCCCGTAGAGCCTCACTGATAGCGGCCCGACGATTCCCTTTAGACCAATAGCACTGTGCCAGGCCCTCGTGTACGATAGCGACGCGGGGATGCCCCGGCCCGAAGGCGGTTTCGCAGATCCGGAGTGATCGACGATAGAGATCGATCGCTCGATCTAAATCTCGCTCTCCCCTCTCCCAGCGGGCGAGCCCCTCGAGGCAGGCTGGGACTTTCGGGTGATTCTCGCCAAGGATTTCGAATATTCGAAGAGCGTGACGATAATAGTCACCCGAGAGCGCCCTATCCCCTTTCAGCTCAGCCAGTATGGCGAGATTGATGAGCGTGCTGCCCAGCAGGGGATGGCTATCCCCGAAAATCTCTTCTCTGATCCCCCTCGCCTGCTGAAAGATCTCAACAGCCCCTTCAAGATCACCCGATTCCTGATGAACTCTGGCGAGACCATTCAGAGTAATCGCGATCTCCTCGTGCCGCAGTCCGAAAACCTCGGTCTTGATTCCGAGGGAACGTTCGAAATACTCCTTCGCCCTTTCCTGATCCCCCATGTCCGCCGCCATGAGGCCGAGATTGTCCAGCGAAGTGGCTACGCGCGCACTCTCCGAGCCATAGCTCTTCTCATATATGCCGACCGCTCTTTCATAGCGCCCCCGGGCACCGACATAATCCCCGCGAGCTCGAAGCAGCCCGGCCGAGCCGTTCAGAACGAGCGCCACGTTCGGGTGATCGGCACCGAGTCGCTTTTCGAAAATCGCGAGGGCGCGATCGAACCGTGGCTCCGCTTCGCTATACTCGCCGAGCAGATAGAGCTGATTGGCCAGATTATAATTCATGCCTGCTACGTGAGGATGGTCCGGGCCCTTCTCCTTTTCGAAAATGGCCACTACCCTTTCATAAAGCAGGCGAGCATGCTGATACTCTCCGGTTTCGCTTTCGAAGTTGGCCAGCTGGTTCAGGCTGAGGCCGACCTCGGGATGATCAGGCCCATACGCCTTTTCCCGAATGGCGAGTGCCCGTTTTATCGGTCCTATCGCCCCGTCATAATCGTTCAATCTCTTGAGGAGAGATCCGAGGCTGTAGAGAATGCTCGCTACGCGAGGATCATCCGAATCGGTCGCCTCCTCCATGATTGCGAGCGATTCTTCGAGGAGTGACCGCGCTTCCGGGTATTCATCCCGGGCCCGGTGGATGGCCGCAAGAGAACGGAGGGCATCCGCCACATCGCTGTTCTGACTACCCAATCGATCTTTCAGGATTCGTAGCGATCGCCTGGCGAGGTCGATCGTTTCGTCACTCGCCTTGTCCCCCCGGCCTTGCTTCGCCGAAACGAACAGGTCGAGGGCATGGGCGGTCTCCACAGAAGCAGGACCGGTCTCCTCCTCCACGGCCGCCAATCGAAGCTCGGCGAGAGCGTGGGCACGTTCGTGGCTCCCCTCATCGATCAGGCTACGAATCAGTTCAGCCTGAAGGGAATCAGGAAGCGAGAGAACCGGGGAGAGAGGGAGAAGCTCATCCGCGCCGGAGAACCCCGATAGAATGAGGACAGAGAAAAGGAGTGAGGCCAAGTCACGGCATGACGCGCGCAAAAGCAACCCCCTATGTCGGCTGTGTCCGCTAGGAAAAGCGAAACAGACGCGAAGCGAGCCATCCCAATATGAGGGACGTGACGATCATCGCGGCAAGATGGGGGAGCACGGAGCTTGGTGGAGCACCGAAATTCACCAGTTTGTGCATGGCGTCCATCGCCCACCCTGTGGGGAGAAAGAGCTGCAGCTTCTGCATCCAGGATGGGGCGATTTCGATGGGCCACCAGCAACCACCGAGTGCCGCGAGCACATTGGCTGACAGGACACCGATGCCTGCCGCCTGCTTTTCATTTCGGGCAATGCTGCCGAGAAGGAGTCCGAGCGCGCCGAATAGGGCACCGTATGCGATCATGATGACCAGCACCATCGGCAGGTTGGGACCCCACTCCATGCCGAATAGAACCGTTCCGGCCAGCATGGCGAAGACGATCTGAACGATTCCGATCGCCAGTCGAGCTCCCCACTTTCCGGTGATGATCGATCCGCGACTGATCGGCGAGTAGGCAAGGCGGCGAAGCAAGCCCTGATTTCTTTCGATCACAAGCAGAATCGCGCCGCTCGTTCCCATTACGATCACGATGAACATCACCATGATGCCCGGAATAGCCTGCTCGAATCCACTCGGAATCTTCTTTCGCTCGCCCGCGGAGATCACGTTCATCGTGAGTGTCGGAGTCTGAGAGTTCAGCTCCGCAAATGACTCCGGCGATGAACCGGCACCCGATTGATCACTCACCACAATATCGGCTAGCAGCGAATAAACCGCCTGTCCCACGCGGAGCTTATGGTAGTCGTTCGTCATGTCTTCTTCGTCGTACCGGAACTCCACACTCAATTCCGATCCCGCAAGAACGGAATCCGTAAAACCGGTGGGAACGGTCAGCCGCCGTTTCCAGGTCTGGAAGCCTTCCTCCGTTTCGGGCTGCACAACCACATAGTCCCGCTCTTCCAGCCGAGATATCAGCTCGCCGAACAGAAATCCGGCGTTCTCCCCGCTTCGAACGGCGATAGGATCCTCTCCCGACCCGGTTGATGAAAAGTTGCCCGTCACATTTCCGATGAAGTAGAAGAATCCGATCGGCATGACAAACATCCACAGCAGAGTCTCCCTCTGCCGGAGCATGTAGAAGAGATCCCGTTTCGCGATGAAAAGAATGTCCTTCATGATGCCGCTCTGCGAAGCCGTGATGTGGCCAGAAAGAAGAGGCCGGTCCCGACGATGAGGAGTGCCCCGAACGATCGGGCGAGCGAGGCCGGTTCGACTCGATCGAACAGAATCGCTTTCATCTGCTCGAGCGCCCAACCATTGGGAGTGAGGCGGCCGATCGCCGCCATTCCCTCCGGCATCGCCTCGAACGGAAAGAAGCTCCCGCCGACCATCATGAGCGGAAAGATGATGATCATCGTGACGATGTTCCCCGCCCGTGCACTACTCACGAAGAGTTGAATCACCATGAGACCGCTAACGAATACGGCGCCTGAAAAAGTGGTCCATATGATGGCGAGCGGAAATGTCTCGATGTGAAACCGGAAGTAGACGAAGCCGAGCGTAAGCGCAACAAGAGTGACCATGAACATCAGGATCGCCGCTGCCAGAATCTTCCCGAGCAGGAAAGATCCGGCCCAGCGGGGAGTAGCTGTAACCCGTCGGAGCGTCTGGCCGTCCCGCTCCTTCCAGAGATCTTCACTCATTGACTGACACATGAATAGAATCGACATGATCAGGAGACCGGGCACGAAGAGTGTCCCGAAATTCACGGAAACCTTATCTTCTGAATCGGCCTCGACATCCAGAGTTGATTCGTCCGGCGCCGGACCGGCATCCAGCTTGATGATCGGGGGAAAGAGATAGTCCCCTACTCGAGACATCATCCGGTTGATGCGCACGCTCAGATCCGCAACAAAAAGATCTTCGAACGTCCCCCCCCCCTCGGATGGTCCCTCGGCGATATCCCTGAGCTCGTCCCCGAAGAGGCGCTGCACATACCATGTCAGGTCGACGAAAATGGAAACTGACTCCTCGATGATCCCGGGCAGTATTCTTTGTGCCGGATTCTTGATGAGATTGAGAGTGGTCGGCTCTTCCTGCAGAATCGCACTGGTGAAACCGGGCGGGATGATAAGCAAAGCGGAACCATCGCCGTCGTTGATCCGGTCCAGCCCCTCCTCGATCGAAACTTCCTCGGCCTGAATTATTCCTCCGCCGAAGTTATCCTGGCTGAGCGCGCTGACGAGTGCCCCGCTCAAGAGTGTGTTGTCCCCGTCGACCACAAGAAGCTCGGCATGAGGCCGAACGCCCCCCCGACCGCCGCTGGCAAGCACCATGAGCGTCCCGATCACCAGGGGAATTCCGAGCCAGATGATGAATCCGAACGGCTCACTCCGGTGGCGGCGGAGATCCTTGAGAGCTGTCTGCCATATGAACCTCATCTATTCGCGAAGCTCCTTGCCCGTCAGTTTGATGAACAAGGTTTCGAGGTTCGGCCGTGTGAGAGTGGTTTCGTTGATCTCGGAGCCAATGGAAGAGAGTGCTTCGAACAGAGCTGATAGCTTGGTTGAGGCCTGGCGGGATGCGATTGTCAGCGTGAGCTCATCAGCCTGTACCAGTTCGACCCCATCGAGCGGGGCGAGCGCTTCACCGATCCGGCCGGTATCGAACTTTCCGCTCAGTCGAACAAGATCCCGCTCACCCAGAATCGCCCGGAGTTCTTCGAGCGTGCCTGATGCGATGATCTTCCCGTGGTCGATGATCGCGAGGCGATCACACAGGTTTTCCGCCTCTTCCATATAGTGCGTGGTGTAAAGGACGCACGTTCCCTTCTCCGTCTCGGCCCGCACGAGGTCGAGCAACCGGACACGGGACTGAGGATCCACGCCGACAGTCGGCTCATCGAGCAGCAATGTCTTCGGTTCATGAACAAGGGCGCATCCGAAATTCAGCCGTCGTTTCATGCCACCGCTGAACTTTTTTACTGCCTCTTTTGCGCGGTCGGCGAGCCCGATCCGATCAAGCACTTCGGCGACCCGGTTTCTGAGATGGGCGCCCCGGAGTCCGTAAGCCGAGCCCCAATAGTCGAGGTTTTCCCATGCCGAGAGATCCTCGTAGAGGGCGAGATCCTGAGGAACAACGCCGAGACTTTCCCTAGAGCGAGGTCCTTCTGTCGTGACGTCGTGCCCCATGAGGCGAATCCGTCCCGCGCTCGGCGTCAGCAGGCCGGCAATGCAGCTGATGGTGGTCGACTTTCCGGCGCCGTTCGGACCGAGCAGACCAAAAATCTCGCCGGGCGCCGCGGTAAAGCTCACATCATCGACAGCGACGAGATCGCCGTATCTCTTCTGAAATCCCTCGACTTCGATCAATAAAGCCTCCCCGTACGGTCCAGATCGCACTCATGAGACGGATCTACGCCCGAAAGCACCCAAAAATCCGGGCTCCCGCCACATTCTACTACATAAAGTGAGCTCATTCCCTCAATCCTTGCGATCCCGGCTTGACAGCAAACCCCCGGAGACCGAAATTTAGTGTGGTTCAAAGTTTTCGAAAAAGGGGGGCCGGACCTGGCCCATTTCCAGATGAAAGGAGAGTCTCGTGCTCAGCAAGATCGGAGTTATTGGCGGTGGGATGATCGGCGGCGTTCTCGTCCAGGAAATCGTTCGTCGAAATCTGGCGAAAGTTGTGGCGCTCACCGACCCCGCGCCGTTCGTCAATCCGGACGACCCGCCGGAGAAGCAGGAAGCGACGAAGAAGCAGTCAGTCGCGAAAGGAAAGGCGCTCGATATCGCCGAGGGGACACCGCTCATCAACGGCGATTCGATCCTCATGCCGAGCAGAGACTATGACGTCCTCGACGGTTGTGAGATCGTCATCAACACCGCCGGTGTTCCTAGAAAAGCCAGGCCTGACGGTACCTTCCCGTCACGGGAGGAGCTGCTCTCGATCAACCTTAAAGTGACGAGCCAGGTGGCGGATGCGATCGGCAAGTACTGCCCCGAGGCGACGATCATTTCGATCGCCAACCCGCTCGACGCGATTGTCTACACGCTCTTCGAGAAACTGAAGCCCAAGAAGAACCGTCTTATAGGAATGGCGGGTGTACTCGATTCGGCTCGTTACCGTTACTTCGTAGCGAAAGAAGCGGGTGTGAGCGTCGAGAACGTAGAAGCGCTCGTACTTGGCGGGCACGGCGATACGATGGTGCCTGTCCGCAGCTGTTGCAGGATCGCCGGCATGCCGGTCACCGATTTCATCGCAGAGGACAAGCTTGAAGCGATTGAGAGTCGCACCCGGAAAGCGGGGGGCGAGGTCGTCGGACTGCTCGGATTCGGATCGGCTTTCGTATCGCCGGCCCTAAGCGCGCTGGAGATGGCCGAAGCTATCATCTACGACAAGAAGAAAATCGTTGCGGCGTGTGCCCTGCTCGAAGGGGAATACGGCGTGGACGGGCTCTTCGTAGGCGTCCCGCTCGTCCTCGGCGCCGGCGGCATCGAGAAGATCATCGAGGTCAACCTGACCGACAACGAGAAGTCCCTTCTCATGAAATCGGTCGATGCCGTGAAAGAGACCTGCGGCATGGTGGACAAGATGCTCAGCCAGTAGATCGGCAGACCTGCAGGTCGTTGTTTGATACAGAACGGCCCGCTCCGGGGAGCGGGCCGTTCTCATAGCTTCCCGACCCGCTTACCAGCGTTTCGCCCGATTGACCTGGTAGCTTCCGAACGTGATCAGTACCATGCTGATCGCCATGACGAATACCCATGTCGGTACGCCGGGCGAATCTCCCTGCGCGTAGGAATGAAGCCCCGACAGGAAGTAGTTCACACCGAAATAGGTCATGCCCACGGTCCAGATGGCCAGGAAACTGCCCGCCGCCATATGAATCGGGTCGCGGAGCTTCTCGATCCACCGGAAGTGGGCGACCACCGCATAGATCAGGATCGTAACGAGAGACCAGGACTCTTTCGGATCCCAACCCCAGTAACGTCCCCACGATTCGTTCGCCCAGACACCGCCTAGAAACGTACCGATGCTTAAGAACGCGAGACCGGTAACCAGGACGTGCCAGTGAAGCCGGTCGAGTTCGTAGATCGCCAACTGTAAAGTGCGGCGCTTCCGGCCTTTGAAGAAGTGGAGAAACAGAATGGTCATCGCCATCACCGCGGCGAGCCCCAGAAATCCGTAACTCGCCGTGATGATCGTGACATGCACGATGAGCCAGAACGAAGCGAGCACCGGCACGAGGGGGGTGATCGCCGGATCAAACGTCGGGAGCATGGAGACGCCCAGAATGACCGAAGCGAGTAGGCTGGAGAGGCCCGCGATCGACCCGCGCTTCCCTCCCATCTCGAACAGGAGTCCCGCCACCGCGATCATGAGCGCAATAAAGACGAGTGATTCGTATCCGTTGCTGAGCGGCGCCCGGCCGGACGAGATCCACCGGAGCACGTAACCATAGAGGTGAAGAATCATCCCGGACAGAAAAACGAGGAGGCCGAGAGCATAGAGCGGGTTCTTGAGGCTGAGCGGGCCGCCGCGATGCCGGATCAGCGACCAGGCGTAGGCAGCGATCAGGAGGGGAAATGCTGCCAGATAGGGCAGGCTCGCCCAGGTGAAGGGCTTCAGCTTGTTCAACTGAAGTTCCGCCCAGAGAGCCGCCCCCGAAGGGAGCACATCCTGTCCCAGCTCCTTCTGGATCGCGGCAATCTTTCCCACACTCTCGTGAATCGCCGGTTCCGAACGATCCTGGAGGGCATGAAGGAAAGTACCCAGAACCTCCTGGTATTCACGTCCGGCTGCCGGTGCCTCTTTGACGATGTCTTCCGCTGAGAGCCAGGTGTTGTTCTCGTGACCGGGCACGGGAAAGATCCGCAGTGTAAGGCCGTAGCCGGTCATCATGAAAAGATTGAAACGCTCATCGAAAGAGAGGAGCTTTTTCTGCGTCTTCGATTTCTCTTTGTCCGGCGTTCGGTGGGCGACATCGATATCGCGGGAGAGCCGATAGTTCCCCACTCCGTCATACAGGGACGCCGGCGTTACGTGCTTCGTCGCTTCCGACACACCCAGAAAGTCTTTCAGTCCCGGATAGCGGACTGCGAGCAACGCCTGATCGTTCCAGTAATCGTGATGGATCATCATGCTGAAGAACATGTCGATCGGTTCCCATCCATCGAAATGACTCTTCTTGGATATCTTCATGATCGATTCGCGGGCGAGGGTATCGAGTGGCTTCATCCGACCTTGATAGTCCTGGACCATCAACCGGCCGATCATGTCCCGCGATTCTTCGGACAGGAAGTTCTTGACCGGCCCTGTGTGCCGGTGGGGCTCCCCGGCCACCACATCCTGAGCGGGAGCGATGCCGGGCAGTGTGGTCAGGCAGGCGGCAAGCGCGGCCATGAGTAACCATCCATCCCTTATCTGCAGTCGCATTCTCATCGTCCTTTGCTCACTTTCGGAGCCCTGTTCCAGACCAGGCCTCTGGTGAGGGTCACAAGAAACCCGATCGTCATCAATGTATAGCCCGCATACGTCGGCCATTTGCCCGGATCATGATTGACTGAGAGGACCGTCCCCCTTCTGTCCTGATCGTATGAAGACTGGAAGTGTTTGTAGCCTCGATAGGTAAGCGGATGGTTCATATAAATTCGTGACGGCTTGCCGTCCACACCTCGCTCGGGATCATAGACCCGCACGTGGCTCTCGAAACTCGCGGGATTCTGACTCCCCGGATACGTTACCAGCTTGAAGTCATCCAAATAGATCTCATAGGGGAGCCGGATCTGAACGGGCTGGTAGGCGACGGAGACTTCCCGATCTCCCAGCCGGACCGGCGTGGTTCCCGTCCACCGCTTGACGATTGCCTCACCCTTGTTCCCATTTCCATCCTGCACTTCGATACGGACGGCGGACGGCATGTGGTCTTCGGTCCCTTGAGACGGCACCAGCTTTGCCGATTGCCAGAACGCGCTCACCGTGAAGGCTCCGCCCGCACCCTGGAGCATCGTCCCGTCTGGAACGAGGAATGACTCGCCGCTCGGCTGATCCCGTTCGCCATCCCCTTCCGCCCCGCTCGAGAGCGTCACCTGGAAATCAGCCACCCCGGTCAGTTGACCCTCTGCGTTCATTGACAGGTAGAGCGTACGGCCATAGGCATAGCGAATGTCCAGGTCAGCGAAAGTCGGCTCACCGGTATGCCCCATATTGAATTCAGGATGGAGCGCGAACAGGTATCGTTCCTCAGAAGCTCCGTTCGGCCCCTTGATTCCGACCTGGATAGCCGGATTGGACATGGGCGCTGAATAATCCGGTTCACTCCCCACACGGAAATCAGGATAGAACTCCAGGATCCGAACCTCCAGATCCCCGAGTCTGACAGACGACTCCTCGCCCGGGCGAACGGCAGTCCCCGCCTCTTCACCATCCAGGCGAACTACGATCTCACCGAACTGCGATCCGGCGGACGAGATGACCAATTCGTCAGCGGGAGCGGTGTCGTCAAACCGGACGGTAAAACCCCCGGTCGCGATCTGTTCACCCGGCTCCATCCGGCCGTGGCGGCTCTTACCCTCGGCCAGGTCGTAGTGGAGAATAGGGCTTCCCCCCGGGACTTTCCGGAGCTCCTCAGCATAGTGAGGCCAGTATTCCTTCACCGAAACCCGGAATTTTTCCCCCGCCACCTCGACTTTCCGACTGAGGGAGTTGACCCCCGGTTTCCAGAGTCTTACGGGAAACGAGGCGTTCCCCTCCCCCGTAACAAGATGGATGTGGTCCCGATCAGAGAGCATCGTGCTTGATCGTTCCCCCTCGCGGATTGACATCACTCCCTCGAAGCCGAACCAGCGGGTGACGCCGGCGCCGAGCAGAACCACAATGAATGAGATGTGGGTAATGACAAAACCGATTTTGGCGGCTCGATAGGGAAAACCGGTTATGAGAGAGATGAGCAGGTTGACCACCAGAAGCGCCAGAATGAGTTCGAACCACAGGGCGTTGTAAACGAGGGCTCGGGCGCCTGCTGTGGAATAGGCGGTTTCGATGAAGGTCGCCACAGCAACCGCGACGCCGAAGATCGCCAGGAGGGCGATAGTCAGCTTCACCGATCCAAGAAAAGGGATTAGTCCGTTCGATCGTGGAGACCGGGTCATTTCATACCTATCTGGTTCAGGTGACTGCATTGCCCAGGAGGTGAACCGCTTTTCGCCGGCCCTGAAGGCTCCCGGGGTTGGCCGTACTTTTCACAAGGTAAGCTCCCCGGCTCGAGGCGGCAAGTCTCATTCCGGAGACGGACAGGAGGCGCTGCCGGTGGTAAGATCGGCCTCATGAACCTATCAGCGGCGTCTCCGGGCCAGGGCATTCTCCCGGAGTGAGAAGGAGATTTTGCCATACTCTTCGTCCTTGCCTGAAAGAACGAAATCCGTACATTTTGTAGTGTTCTGGATGGCGGCCCCGGTCTCAAGAGGAGGCTCGGGCTCCGCTGAGGGGGATCATGAAGGCACGCGGAGTACCAGCGTGTTCTTCCACTATGGTATTCGTATGATGGCCCGATTCCTACCGGCCCCCGGCAATTACTGCCAGGCCGATATAATGCCGATTACTTGATCCATGTGATTGGGATTCGCGGGAACGAATATCCGTAACTGGGGAGATTGAGTCAGATGAGCGGAACAGACGGATCATCGGTTGCGACGCCGGCAGGAAAGTCATCCGGTGGAGCGAACGGAGCCGTAGTCAAGAGCGAGCAGATCGTCGAAATCGTAAGCGACTCAGGCGAAGGTGCTCAGAAAGCCGGGCAGACCTTCGGCACCATCAGCGCCAAAATGGGAAATGGCGTCTGGACAGTTGAGATCATTCCGGCGGAGATCAAGCCGCCTGCCCGTTCCAAGGCGGGTGCGAGCGGTATTCGTGTCCGGATCGCCTCCGACAATGTCACCAATATGGGGGATGAAGCCGACCTCGTTGTCGCGTTTAATGAACAGGTCCTTTACGGACGTATTGAGCAGCATGCGTACAAGAAAGGGACCGTTGTTCTCCTGGAGAACAAGTGGGCCGCAAGCCCGATGGCTGAAGTGCAGAAGCAGTACACAGAGGCGGTCAAGGAGTTCAAGCGACTCGGCCTCGATGTTCGCGAAATGCCTCTCGAGGAGAAATGCCTCGAGTTCATGCCCGATCCCAGATTAGGCAAGAACATGTTTGTTCTGGGCATGCTGTGCAGTATTTACGGTCGGGATCTCCAGAAAGCGGCCGACGAGATCGCGGTCGTCTTCAAGAAGAAGGGAGAAAAGGTCATTGAGCTGAACCGGAGCCTGCTTCAGGCCGGCTTCGATTATGGCCGCACCCAGCTCAGTGACCTTTCCGTCGAGATTCCCCCGAGGAAAGAAATCCCGCCCCAGGTCGTGATGAACGGAAACCAGGCGCTGGCACTCGGGATCATGGCGTCAGGCATGGATGTGGTCGCCATGTATCCGATCACGCCGGCAACGTCCGTATCTCATCACCTGGCAGGCACATTTCATCGGGCGGGCGGTATTCTACATCAGGCGGAAGACGAGATCGCCGCGATCGGTTTCGCGGTCGGCGCTTCCTACGCAGGCAAAACGGCATGCACGATCACTTCGGGACCGGGACTCGCGCTGAAGACCGAGTTCCTGAGCCTGGCCGTCATGGCGGAGATTCCGCTTGTCACGATTATCGTGCAGCGTGGGGGGCCGAGTACCGGTCTTCCGACGAAAGTGGAGCAGGGTGAACTTCTTACGGCCGTGTTCGGGGCTACCGGCGACAACCCCAAAATAGTGATGGCCGCCGCCACGATCGAGGAGTGCTTCCACTTCGTGATTGTCGCGAGGAAACTGGCCGAGGAGTTCCGCATGCCGGTGCTTCTCCTTTCCGATGCCAATCTCGCAACCGGCGTGCAGCCTTTCCCGCGGCCCGAGCCGCAGGCCGAGTGGCTTGCGTCGCCGTTCGACCAGTCCCCCTGGCAAGAGGGCGTACGAGCGTATGATTGGGATCATAAGACCGGCATGTCAACCAGACCGATTCCGGGACAGGTAGGTGGTGAGTACGTACTTACCGGCCTCGCACATACCGAAGAGAGCAAGGTCGCCTATGAACCCGAGGCGAATCAGTTCGGCTGCACGATGAGAAGCCGGAAGCTCGCGTCGTTCCAGTCGACCCTTCGAACCCCTGTAATAAACGGGGAGCCCGAAGGGGATCTTCTGGTCATCGGTTGGGGATCAACTCTCGGCGCCATTGATGAGGCTGTGGCGAATCTGCAGGCGGACGGCCGCAAAGTTTCTTCCCTTCACCTTCGATTCCTGTCCCCTCTCGAGCCGGGGCTCAGCGAGATATTCGCCCGCTTCAACCATGTCATGACAGTCGAGATCAACTACAGCGATCCGGCGGATGATCCCCTTGTAACGGTCGAGAATCGCAGACGAGCCCAGCTCGCCCGTTTAATTCGATCTCGAACCCTTTGCGATGTGGACTGCTGGTCGAACGTGCACGGACAACCACTCCATCCGAGAGATATCTACGACGAGATCATCGGCAGGCTCGATAGTACCAACGGAGGGGAAGTAAAATGATCAAGAAAGAAGCCGATTGGATTCAGGAGCTTCCTCCCAATCAGTACACGATCGAGGATTATGACGGCGGCGAAGCGCGATGGTGCCCCGGATGTGGTGACTTCGCTGTTCTATCCGCTGTGAAGCGAATCTGCCGGGACAATCAGATTCCGCCGGAGAAGATGGTCGCCGTCTCTGGAATCGGCTGTTCGAGTCGTTTCCCTCATTATATGAACACATATGGATTCCACGGGCTCCATGGGAGAGCTCTTCCCGTGGCATGCGGCATCAAGGCCCGAAGACCTGACCTGGACATCTGGGTCGCCACCGGTGACGGCGATTGCTGTTCGATCGGCGCCGGCCACTGGATTCACGCGATTCGATATAACATGAACATCACGGTCATGCTCTTCGACAATAACGTCTACGGCCTTACCAAGAATCAGTCCTCACCTACGAGCCCCCAGGGATTGGTAACGAGTACGCACCCATCCGGAACATGGTTACCCCCTTTGAACCCGACACTGGCGACGCTCGGGTTCACAAATGTATCGTTCGTAGCTCAGACGGTTGACTGGAACCCGCCCCATCTCTACGCCACGTTGAACGCGGCCTACCAACACAAAGGGCTCAGCTTCGTGCGAATCATGCAGCGATGCCCCACATTTACGCCGAATCTTTTTGACCCTATTATTAACGATCCGACCAGGCTCATCCTGCTTACCCACGAGAACGGGATCGAGGTGGAGCCGGCAGTAGAGAAGAAGTTCAAGAACAAAGTAGTGCACGATCCCTCGGATATGACCGGAGCTCGTGATCTTTCGACCCTCGAAGGGAAGCTGGCGATCGGCCTCCTGTTCCATGATCCGAATACGGTTATATACGATGAATTCACGAACCATGGTCTCGACATGGATGCCGGTGACAAACTGAAGGCGGTCCGCGAAGAGATCGCCCGATTCGCGATCTGATCGGATGGAGAACGGAACGATGACCAAAGGCGAAGCGCCCGGACCGAACCCTGAACCCGCACCGAAAGTCGATCAGCGGGAGTACATTCATCTCCTGCGACGTTTCCACTTCGAAGGCTCATCCGACGCCGCTCTGAATAGCGGTGACGGGGGCGCGTATCTGCCCGCCGCACTTCCCGGCCTGTCTGGCCAGGAAAAGCGCAGCCCCTATCCGCTGCTACTTGTTCCCGGGGAGAGCGATTCCATCATCCAGAGCGTCGATCCGGACAAGGGTCTCGCGGCATCGGATCATGCTTTTGTAATCGATCTGAACGATCAGAGCGCTCTTCATATTTTTCGTGCGGCGGTCAAGAGCCGGCTCGCGGCGAGGCGCACCCCGTTCCGCGTGGAACTGGGAGAGCTCTGCACCGCCCTTCGGGGCATGCTCGAGGTGGATCGTCTGAAAAGGCCGGAAGCTCGTGCACCGGAGCACCTCAGCCAGACGGTAGGCGCCACAGGATCGCAGTTCATGGACCCGACCGCACTCTCCGAGCTTTTCGGCGAGCGGCGGGGCTCCGTTGCGATGGCGACCGAACGTCGGGAGCGGCTTGAATCGGCGCTGGCCACCATGGAAGCTCATCTCGCCCTCGACACGCAATCTGAGCTGGTCGTCGTGCATGATCATTCGTTCTCTCCTGCCAAGGGGGAGAATGATCCGGGGAGCCGATTCGTACAGAACGACGATCCCTGCACACAGGCAGTCGCCGAGTTCGACCGGATGGCGAACGATCATACTCCCCTCTTCCTGGCTGTTCGTATGGCACGGCTCGAAGCGGAAGGGCGCTATCGAGCGGATCGTCATGAGATCTGGTTTCGGCAGTTCGGCCCTTCGGTCTTTACGGCCGGGGAACTCGCCCTTCTGCCGGTAGTGGTAGCCATAGAAAACGCGGACCGTCTTCAGGGGGACGGAATCCACACACTCTCCTGTCTCCTTGCGTCATCCAAACCGATTCATGTGATCGCTTCGGTCGACCCGGCAGGCTATCTTTCGGAGCGTGATCCGGGCAAGAGTTCAATCGAGCTCGGCTATTTCGGTCTTTCTCACCGGAACGCATTCGTGCAGCAGTCCTCACCTACCTATCCCAAGCACTTGCTGAAAGGTTTTCTGCAGGCGCTGGACGGGATTCTCCCCGCTCTGCACATGACCGAACGAATGGTCGGCGATGCAGAGAACGACCTGGTGCTCTACGCCGACGGCGGACTCGCTTCACGGTCCCATCCTTTCTTCCGGTACGATCCGGCAGCCGGTACGTCATGGGCAAGGCGGATGGACTTCACTGATAATCCTCAGCCGGAACAGGACTGGCCGCTTTTCGACCTGGCCGATCCGGATGACGGAGATCAGAAGACCGGAGAGAAAGAAGTCTTCACACTGGCCGACTTCGCCCTTCTCCGGAAGATTCGAAAGGCCGATTTTCTCCCTCTTCAGGATGGCGTATCGAAGAAGTACCTCGCCCCACTCGCCGAATATCTGGACCTCGATAAAGAATCTTCGATCCACAAGATTCCTTACATTCGGGCTGTAGGGGAGAACGGTCCGGTCCTTCTCGCAGTGACCCGCACATTGGCGATGGCCTGCCGGGATCGGCTCGATTACTGGCGAACACTTCAGGAGCTCGCCGGAATCAAGAGCGAGTATGTACGGGAAGCGGTCGAAAAAGCAGTTCAGGAAGCGCACAATGAAGCGGCCGCAGAAAGGGATCGTACTCAGCTCCGCCACGAAGACGAGATCACAAAAGTAAGGGAAGAGACGACGGAAAAGGCGATGGCAGGACTGGCGCAGTCACTGCTCGGTCTTGATCTGGCGACAGAATTGGCCGGAGGAGCCGCGACGTCCACTGCTCCCGCCCCAGCCGCTCCCTCACCGGCAGCAGTTCCTCCCCCGGCAGCCGAAGCAACGGCCGAAGCAGCCGCCCCCGCCCCAGCTGCCGCCGAGGAAGAGGACGAAGAATTCTCCGAGGAGCCCTGGGTGGAAACGGCCCTCTGTACGAGCTGCAACGACTGCGTCAATATTAACGCGAAGATCTTCGTTTACGACGACAACAACCAGGTCATCATCGGCGACCCCCGTGGTGGCCTCTACCGCGAGATCGTGCTGGCCGCCGAAGGCTGTCCGGCCGACTGCATCCATCCGGGTCAACCATTCGACCCGAAGGAACCGAATCTGGATGAGTGGGTCACGCGCGCCGAGCGGTACCAGTAGAGGAGTCGATCCCGGTGAACGACGTGCTTCTCTCCGCCGCAATCATGGGAGGGTTGGCCACTCTTTTCGGCGTAATTCTGGCAGTGGCATACAAGTTTCTCCGTGTCTACGAAGATCCACGGCTCGAGCCCCTTGTCGATATGTTGCCGGGGACGAACTGCGGCGCGTGCGGATCGCCAGGATGCCGCGCCTTTGCCGAATCATTGATCGGCGGAGAATCGGCGCCAAGCGGCTGCACCGTCTCGAGTCCCGAGAATGTAGATCGAGTGGCCGGGTTTCTCGGCGTCGAAGCCGGAGCCAGAGTCAAGATCGTCGCCCGGCTTCACTGCGCCGGCGGTCGCGCCCAGGCGAAGCAGATCGCCGAATACGAAGGATTTACGAGCTGCCGCGCCGCTGCAGTTGTCGGGAGCGGAGGCAAAGGATGTCCCTGGGGCTGCCTCGGCCTCGCCGACTGTGATGTGGCCTGCGATTTCGACGCGATTCGAATGAACAGCAACGGGCTCCCGGTGGTGGACCCCGATCTTTGTACGGCCTGCGGCGACTGCGTGGAAGCATGCCCGAGGGATATTTTCGAGCTTGTCCCGATGACCATGCCGCTGCTCGTTCAGTGCGCCTCCCCCCTGGCAGGCGAGGACGCCACAAACCTCTGCACGGTAGCTTGCGATGCCTGCGGGCGTTGCGCCATGGACGCGGATGACGGGCTGATCGTTATGGACAATAACCTGCCGGTGATCGAGTATGCCCGGACCGATCTCGCGGCGCCGAATGCCACGTTCCGCTGTCCCACGGGAGCCATCCAATGGGTACCTGACGGACAGTTCGAAGGGACCGTCGAAGGGTAAAGGATCGATGCACACGGTCAATGAGTTACTTGCAGAGCTCCATGAAATGAGAAGACGTCCCGGCGGGGGGGCTTCGAGCCATGCCGTTCTGTCGAGCGGTCAGGAAGCGCTCCGATTGGCTCACGCTCTCGCGGCAGGGAACAACGGCCCCGATACCGATCAGGGGCTGTACATCGACGGCGACCGTGCGATCGGAGCCGCACTCGGTGGTACGCGTGTAACGGTCCTGCTGGAGAACGCCCGATCGGCCGAGGTCCTTCATGTGTGGCGCCAGGCTGCTCATCGCCGGCTCCCGATCGTCATCAATGCGATCACTTCCACCCGTGGAAACGCTCCATCGGGCGACCGTTTCGACAGTGCGCTCTCAGCCGATGCCGGTGCCGTCGTGCTGCATGCGGGAAATGTGCAGGATGTGTTCGACTTGAATCTCGTCGCCCGATTGGCAGCCGAGAATGCTCTCCTCCCCGTCGTCGTTCTGATCGATGGAGACGCCACCGGAACGGCTCTCCAGGATGTGAAGCTTCCGGCGGCGGCTGAAGTGGATACACTGCTCGGCACCGCAGAAGACAAGATCGTATCACCAACTGCGGAGCAGAAACTCCTCTTCGGCCCGAACCGGCGCCGCGTCCCCCGGTGGTTCGACCCCGATGTGCCCGTGCTGATCGCCGCTTCCCAGGCGACGGACCTCGGCGGTCATGGGGAATCCGGCAGACGTCCTTTCGTTTTCGATCCATTCGAGTCCGTTCTTGCCGGCGCCTTCGAGGAAGTGAGCCGGTTTTTCGATCGTCCCGTTCAGGCGATCTCCATCGAAAAGTTGAAAGATGCGCAGCTCGTGATCGTAGCCCGGGGTGCCGCTCTGGAAGTGGCGGAAGCCGCCGCTACCCATCTTCGTTCCATCAAACAGAAAACAGGAGTCGCCGGCATTCATGCGGTCCGGCCGTTCCCAGGTGCTCAGCTTGCTGATCTCCTTCGAGGAAAGCAGCATGTGGTCGTGCTCGAACCTTCGGATTCACCGCTGTCGCAGGAACCCTCCCTGACGCAGGCGATTCGAGGAGCAGCACAGCGAGCGCTTGAACTCGAGCGTCATGGCGACGGCTCGAAGGGTGACCGTCGCGGCTGGCGCGCCAGGGATATGCCGCGGATTCACTCCGCTATCTACGGCCTCGGTGGCCTGCCGCTACGCCAGGCCGATCTGATCGAGTTGATACGGTCGATTGAAAAGCGTGGCTCCGGCCCGTTCTATCTGGGCATTGATTTCGCCGCCGATACAGGGAAGTACCCCAAACGACAGGGGAGAGTCGACCAGGTCAGGAAGGCGTTTCCCGGCGTGGAGAAAACGGGAATCACCGCGTTAGACAAGAGCGTAACGTCCCGACCCGATGGATCGACGGTCATCTCGATTCTATCTCTGGACGGGAGTGGAGACAGGCTCGCCACCCGCGCGGCCGAGCTCATCCATCGTGCCCGGGGCGGCAGCGTTCGATACCGCGCGGGGTCAGGCCGATATGAGTGGGCGCCCTACAGTCTGCACACGATCGCTTTCGGTGATGAAACGCTTCGCGATCCCGGTGACGACAGAGCCGCCGACCTCCTGCTTGTCGCGAGTCCGAAAGGGGCGGCTGCGGGGGCGGTCGGCAACGTCATCCGGGGAGGGGCGGTTCTTCTCCCCATCGGCGGCGCGCTCGTTGACGACATCCTCCCACTCGATCGCATCACCGCCAAAATCAGCCTGGACAGAGAAGTGCGATTTTTTCGGGCCGACACGTCCGGCGAATCCAGAGAGAGTCGCGAACCGTTCCTACTCGGTGCCCTCTTCAGCACTCTTCAAATGATTTCCCGAAGTATCGATACGAATCGACTGACCGGAGCACTGGCGGATCTGAACCGCGGGCTCGGAGACTCGCTTCAGACGGAGATGGCAGAGGCGTTTACCCGAGGCCTCGGCTCGGCACAAACGGTCGAGAAGATCGTAGTGGAACGGTCGCCTGCTCCCGGGCCGGCTCCGGCCCCACCATGGGTTCGGGGACTCGGGCGTGAAGACAATTCATTCCGGAGCCTTCCACGGTTCATCGATGAAACCATGTTCCGTCCGTCGTATGCCGGTGAAGACGAGATTTCGCCCGACCCGGCCCATACGCTCGGCGTCGTTCCATCCATGTCAGCTGTATTTCATGACACGTCGGCATCCCGTGAGACGATGCCGGCTTTCGACACCGCGCTCTGCACGGGCTGCGGAAACTGCTGGACCTTCTGCCCCCATGGCGCGATCACGGTGGCCGCACAGAAACCGTCCGCCGTGCTGGACCATGCGATGAGCGAAGCGAAAGCCGCGGGCCGCGCTGTTGACTCGCTCCGCATGATCGCCGCCAAACTCGCTCCCGGCATGATGAAGGAGCTCGCAGGCGAGGAGGCCGCGCCCACGGTGGGGGCGGCGATTCAGGAAGCGTTCAATAAGATCATTGCAAAAACGAAGTTTCAGGAAGATCGCCGGCAATCTCTCGAGGAGGCAGCCTCGGCTGTAGCCGAAACCGTGAACATTCTTCCGGCGGCGGTTACCGAGCATCTCTGGACTGCACCTGAAGCCTCTTCCAAAGGGACCGGCAACCTGCTGTTCCTCGGAATCGATCCCTCCGCCTGCAAGGGCTGCGGAGTTTGCACATCCGTCTGTGATCCGGGAGCACTTCGGCTGCAACCTGACTCAGCCGAACGGATAATCGAGGCACGCCGGAAACATGACCAGGTGGCGCGCGTTCCCGAAACTCCGACTGCCGTGATTGCAGAGATTCGTAAAGCGGATGAACCGGGATTTGTAGCGGCGACCATGCTTTCCAGGCGATATCGTCATACGATGATCAGCGGCGATCACTCGACGCCCGGAAGCGGCGGCGCGATCGCGCTTCGACATGCCCTCGCATCGGCGGCTGCCGTTCTGGGGGCCGCCCGCACCGAGAAGATCGATCGGATCGCCGATCTGCAGGCCCGATTTTCCGAAAAAATCAGAGAGACACTGTACAAAGCCCTCCCGACAGATCAGCTCGATGTGATGGCCGAAGGGATCGAAGCGATCGGCCAGAGCAACTTCGATCTGTCCAGTCTGGCTGCCCGGATCGAGAGTGCGTCGGATGCCGGCACCGTGGACGGTCTGGCACTGCAGAAGCTCGTCGATACGGCGCGGGGACTTGCCGAGACACGCTGGCGACTGGAGAAGGGAATCGAAGGGATTCCGAGAGCGCCGTTCGGACTTCTCCTCGCCGGCCATCGTGTGGCCGCCTGGGCAGGAAGATTCCCGGACAATCCGTTCTCAATCCCCGTGTCGGTAGTAAGCGCTGAACGAGCGGGGAGTGTCGCGCGCGGGCTTGCCGAAAGCAACAGGCGAATTGCCGCGGAAGAGTGGCGCTTTGTAGATGAAGCGGCGGAGATTGTGAAAGACCCGGTGAGGGCGGCCAGGCGAGGACGATCGCGCGGCATAAGACCAGCAGCGCCCAAGCCCCCCCCCCTTCCCGAAGTAGCGCCGCTTCTCGTACTGCTGGATGAAGAGGACCTGCGGAACGACGGATTCGATTCTCTGCTCGCTCTCCTCGGAACCGATCTCCCGGTCAAAGTCGTCGTGCTCGGCGCGCCGGCGATCGATGTGGATCGGGCGATTCCGGCTGCATCGGATCTCGCACTTCTCGCGCTTGCCGCGCGGAGGGCGTTCGTACTGAAGACTTCGATCGCCCATCGGGATCACTTCGCGACCGGCATGGCCGACGCCGTCCAGTTCGACGGCCCGGCGCTCATTCATGTGCACGCGCCTGATCCCGAGCGCCACGGCTTCGCAACCGACGGCGCCGTCAAGCAGGCGGAAATCGCCGTTCGCACACGGTCGTTCCCTCTTTTCCGCTACGATCCATCGGACGGCGGCGTGTTCGGCGTGCGGGTCGATCTAACCGGAAATCCGGCAGAGCAGGAGAGCTGGGTTCGCGAAGAATCGGGTGATCTCATGACGCCGGCGCACTGGGCCTTTACCGAAGCCCGTTTCGCCGGAGGCTTCAGGCCATTCGAACAGTCTGACGGGGAAGCGATCGATCTCGGTGAGTTCATCATGCTATCCAATAGTGACCGCGCCGGAAAAGTACCTGTGCTCCGTCTGCATGATCGATCTGATCTTCCGACGGACACATGGCATGTTCCGGCCACGGTGGTCGATCTTGCCGATAACCGTCTCCAGATCTGGCGCACTCTCCAGGAGATCGCGGGCGTGGTGACACCGTTCACCGAGAGGGTTCGCGAAGAAGCGGAGAGCGATATCGCCGCGAGGCACAAGGGAGAAATCGCCTCGCTCAAACGGGAATACGAAGCGAAGATTCAAGCCGCCGATGAGAAGGCCCGGTCCGAAATGCTTGACAGGCTGCGGAACAGGCTGGTCCAGCTGGCCGGTCAAACACCGGCCGCAAACGACAACGGAGCAACCAGTTGAGTCTGACGATTCGATCGAACAGTTTTCGACACGGGATCCATCCCGACGATCATAAAGAACAGACTGCGGAGCTCCGAATCGAGCGCGTACCGTTCGTGGCGACTTATGTACTCCCGCTCAGCCAGAATCTGGGGGCGCCTTCCCAATCGATCGTGCGAAAGGGAGAGGCGGTCCGCCGGGGTCAGAAGATCGCCCGGCCGGGAGGATATGTTTCGACCGCGCTTCACAGTCCGGTGACGGGAACAGTACGTGCGATCGAACCACGCCGTCATCCGGACGGCAGGATGCTCGAGTCGATCGTGATCGATGCCGATCCGTACGATCCCCAGCTCCTCCCCGACCAGCCACCGATCGACTGGGAATCGCTCACGATCGATGAGTTCGTCACCCACGTGCAGGAGGCGGGGCTCGTCGGGATGGGCGGTGCGGCTTTCCCATCACATGTCAAATATAAATTGCCGGACGGAAAGAAGATCGAGACTCTCGTCGTTAACGGATGTGAGTGTGAACCCTTCCTGACAGCCGATCACCGCCTGATGGTCGAAGAGGCGGCGCGTGTTGTGAGAGGCTCCGAAATTCTCGCAGCCAAGATCGGGGCGACGAAGACCGTGATCGGGGTGGAGAAGAACAAGCCCGATGGTGTGAAGGCGCTCCAGAAAGTGATCGGCGACCGGACAGACATCGAGGTCGCCCCTCTTCGCGTCAAGTATCCGCAAGGTGCTGAAAAAATGCTCATCAAGGCGCTCTTCGATCTCGAAGTCCCCTCTGGCAAACTCCCCCTCGATGTCGGGGTAATCGTAAACAACGTCGCGACGATGGCGGCGATCGCCGACTACTTCGATCACGGCATTCCGCTTATCGAGCGGATCGTTACGGTCTCGGGCCCCGGTACCGGCCAGCCGGCCAATCTGCTCGTCCCGATCGGTACGCCGATCCGGGCCTTGCTCAGTCACTGCGAAGCAATAACGGAACACATGCGTGAAGTGATCGCCGGCGGCCCGATGATGGGCCTCCCCCTCATGAGTATCGACGTACCGGTTCTTAAAGGGACGAGCGGCCTTCTGGTATTCACGAAAGCGGAGCAATCCAGGCTCCCCGAATTCACATGCGTGAAATGCAGCCGGTGCCTCGAGGCGTGCCCGGCGTTCTTGAATCCGTCCCGTTTCGGAAGACTGGCGCACGCCGAGCGATGGGACGAAATCGAAGAGTACTTTGTAATGGATTGTATTGAATGCGGATCCTGCACGTACACATGCCCGTCAAACATCCCGATCGTGCAGCTCATCCGCGTAGCCAAATCCGCTATTAGAAAGAAGAACAGAAAGAAATGATCGGACGGGAACCGGGTCTTATTCTCGAGGCGGCGCCTTTTCTGCGCCGGGAACTGACTACATCTAAATTGATGCGGGATGTGCTTCTCGGTCTGGCGCCCGTCGTACTCGCAGCAGTCTGGTACTTCGGCGTGAGCGCCATTCTGGTGATCGCCGCGGCTACGGCGGGTGCCATGGGTACCGAGTGGCTCTTTCCCCCCTACGGCAAGCGGGGCCATTCACTGAAGGATGGCAGCGCCGCGCTCACGGGTGTGCTTCTCGGCCTCACACTCCCGCCCGGTCTCCCTCTCTGGATGGCGGTCGTCGGCGGTCTGGTCGGAATGGGCCTCGGGAAACTCGTCTGGGGCGGACTCGGCCACAACCTGTTTAATCCCGCGCTCGTCGGACGGGCGTTTCTTCAGGCGGCTTTCCCGACCGCTCTCACCACCTGGGCTCCCTATGGTGGAATCGGCCAGTTCTTTCAGGTACGGGGGGCTACTCTCGCCGCCCCGTTCATGCACATGGACGTGGACGCCGTCTCATCGGCAACGCCGCTGGCGCTCATGAAATTCTCAGGAGAATCGACGCCGTTCCAGAATCTGCTGTTCGGGAGCACAGGCGGGTCTCTCGGCGAAACGAGTGCACTGATTCTGATCTTCGCCGGTCTCTGGCTCGGCCTCAGGCGAACATATGACTGGAGAATTCCCGTAGCGATCCTCGCTTCGACAGCCGCTTTCGCCGGAATTCTTTATCTCGTCAGCCCGAGCGCCTACCCCCCGCCCCACTTCATGATTCTGTCGGGCGGCCTCCTGCTCGGGGCGGTCTTCATGGCGACCGATCCGGTCACCTCTCCACTAAGTCCGCGGGGAGCGTGGATCTTCGGTGCCGGTATCGGTTTTCTGGTCGTACTGATCCGCGTTTTCGGCGGCTTCCCGGAAGGGGTGATGTATTCGATTCTTCTCATGAATGCCGCCACGCCTCTCATTGATAAAGCGGTGCAACCCCGCGTCTTCGGCAGACCACGCAGGGAGAAATCATGAGCCGGCCGGTTCCGAAGCAGGCGGATGTGAGCCTCGTTAAGATGGTGCTTACCCTCACGCTCGCCGGCCTGCTTTCCGGGCTCGCATTGGCAGCCGTCTATGAAGCGACCCTCCCCCGAATCAAAGAGAATCAGCGCCGGGCACTTCGCCGGGCGGTCTTCGAAGTCGTTCCAGGGGCGGCGGACATGAAAAGAATGGTCGTTTCAAACGACCGGCTTACCGAAGCGCCCGAAGAGAGCGAAGAAGCGGGCATCTATGCCGCAACAAACGAGTCGGGTGAGATTATCGGCTATGCGATTCCGGGAAGAGGGATCGGGTTTCAGGATTTCATCGATCTGCTGTTCGGCTACGATCCCAAGTCAGGCAATCTGACGGGCATGCAGATTCTGGAGAGCCGGGAGACGCCGGGACTGGGTGACAAGATTTTCAAAGACGCCGATTTCGTAGCCGAATTTCGTGAACTCGCCGCGAAACCGGAGGTCGTGCTCGTACCGAATGGAACCGGTGCCGCGCCGAACGAAGTAGACGCCATCACGGGAGCGACGATTTCATCCCGCGCCGTAGTCAAGATCATCAATGAAGCGAGCCGGGAATGGCTCCCGCTGATCGAGGGAGGTTGAGTTGGCGAAGGATAGTTCACAAGCCTACGCCGAATTTGCCAAGGGCCTCTGGAAAGAGAATCCTGTTTTTGTCCAGGTGCTCGGAATGTGCCCCATGCTGGCGGTCACGAACAGCGCCATCAACGCCCTCGCCATGGGTGGGGCGACGATGTTCGTCCTGCTCGGCTCCAGTCTGCTGATCTCCCTCCTCCGGAACGTGATCCCCAAACAGGTCCGGATTTCCACTTATATTATCGTGATCGCCACGTTCGTAACGCTGGCGGACTTCACACTGAAAGCGTTCGCGCCGGCGCTCCACAAAGAACTCGGCGCGTTTATTTCTCTGATCGTCGTCAACTGCCTGATCCTCGGCCGCCAGGAAGCTTTTGCATCCAGAAACACGGTCGGAATGGCGCTGGCAGATGCAATGGGAATGTCTGCCGGATTCTTGTTCGCACTATTCTGCCTTGGGAGCGCCAGGGAGATCGTCGGCAATGGATCGTTCTTCGGCTTCCCGCTCTTCGGCCCGAACTATGAACCGTGGGTGATCATGGTACTTCCCCCCGGCGGCTTCATCATGCTCGGTCTCATCCTGCTCCTCTTCGGCGCCATCAAACAGGCCCGGGCCAAACGCCCGAGTGAGACTGCCAGAAAGGCCGCCTGATGAATCAACTCGTCTGGATTTTTATCAGCGCCATGGTGATCAACAATTTCACCCTTTACTATTTTCTGGGACTCTGTCCTTTCTTCGGTGTTTCGGGCCGGATTGATACGGCATTTCGGCTTGGCCTCGCTAATCTGTTCGTGCTTCTCATCACATCGACATGCGCCTGGGTACTGAACACATTCGTGTTGCCCCATGCACCTTATCTGCAGCTCATCAGCTTTATCGTCGTGATTGCGAGCACGGTGCAGTTTGTCGAGATGGTAATCAAAAAACTGAGTCCGGCGCTCTTCAGGGCACTCGGCATTTTCCTGCCTCTGATTACGACGAACTGCGCCATTCTAGGCCTCGCCCTTTTCCAGACCAACCGGGCCTACTCATTCGTCGAGGGGATTTTTTTCGCGGTCGGCGCCGGTGCAGGACTCACTCTCGCACTCGTCCTGATGGCGGGACTAAGAGTAGAAGCTGAGCTCTCCGACATCCCCGCCGCCGTAAAAGGGACGGCCATGAACCTCATAATCGCCGGCATACTCTCCATGGCCTTCATGGGTTTTGCCGGCCTGTTCAGCAGCACATGATCAGGCATCTGATCGCGGTGGGCGGCGTGGCGTTTCTCTGCGGCGCCTGGGTGCTCTTCCAGAAGTGGATCGCCGGCAAGGATCCCGGGCCGCCGGGCGTGGAAGGTCATTGTGGTTGCGGCGGAAACCCTCTCGCATCTGATGACGCATTCTTGAAAGATCGACTGAGCACGTCCGCATCCTGCAAGAAGAAGCCCCGGCGGTAAGCGGTCCCGCCAGGGCTGACTTTGAATTCCGTATTGTGTCCCCGAAACTCCCGAACGCCTATCGAATCAGAACGGCTTTTCGGACAAGTGGTGGACCTTCCCGGTTCTCCAGCCTCACGAAATAGGTTCCTGAAGGTGCCTGGTTGCCGCCGGAAGTCTCGCCGAACCATATGACTTCGTGGTTTCCTGCCGGGAGACGCTCGTCGAGCAGAACAGCCACACGTCTCCCCGCCGCATCAAAGACGACTACGCGGGCGTTTCTTACTTTCGCGAGATTGAACGAAATCGCCGCCACCGGATTGAACGGGTTGGGACGGACCGGATCGAGGCGATCGGTCTGTAGCGACGGCACCCCTTCCTCGATCCCGACGAAGACATCTCTCAGCCTTCTCTCCCCACCTTGCTCGATCACTTTCGTCGTTTCATTCTGAAGAAACCCGACGAACGCCACGTTGGAATCAACCCAGTCCGGCTCGACCGTGAAGGGGAGATTGACGATTACCGTGTCGGGGTAGGGCCCGGGAAAACTGACCACGGTTCCCAGCGTATCGGGTAGAAACTCGCGAAAGATGTGATGATGGGGATTGATCCCATTTCCACCCGGAATGAGCGTGTCCACATCACTCTCTGTTACTACGAGTCGAAAGCGCCAGTCGCCCGGAATCGAGGCTTCGGCAATGATCATCGTGCTCACAACGCCGGACCCCGCTCCCGTTTTCGACGGGACATAGTCCGCTTCGATCTCGATCTGTGCGTCCGACCCTTCCGCCTTATGGGCCGCGTACCTGGCTTCCCATGCGATGGAATCGAATCCGGGATTTCCGGGCCCGTCAAACTTTATCTTGGGAGCGGACAGGACATTATAGTAGTCGGCACGATAGTCTTGGGCCGGTGCATTCAGGATATAAAACAGGTCCGCAGGGTAGGGCGCCGGAATATGGTATTCCACGCAGACAACATCAGTCTTGGAGAAGACCCAATTCTTGAGGCTCGGATCCACCGAGCCGCAGACGCTTCAGAGTACGTTGCTCCAATGCTCGACGACCACAATGCGATCCGCACCATGGGCCGGATTGAACATCCCCGGAGCACCGAGAAAGAGTAGAAAAAAAGCGGTAATCTGCCACGGACGGCGGCGCAGGTGTGTCATGACATCCCTCCGTTGCTCCTGGGCCGGGGGGAAGGCGCGACACTATGCCGCACGGAGACCCGGAAGGCTAATGGTGCACAAACTCAATAATAATACCCGCAGGCCTGATATGCAACGTTAAGTGGGCCGCCATCAATCGTGATCCGCGGTGACTCGGGCTTTGCCCGAGAGTCCCCGATGAGCTGTTGCGAAGCGAATCACGTGGAAAACATACTGGGTCTGGATCAGAACGCGCTGTTAACGCGCCAGATTGTTCAGCAACAGGAACGAGCTCGGCGACTGAGGCGCGCGCGCTTAGCGGAACAGGCGCTTTAGATCGCCCCAGTTACCCTCGGAGACGCTCGTCGGTTCGGTTACAAGAAGGTAACCTGTGATCGTAGTGTCGACGATGACCTCGCTTCCGGAGATGTCAAACCAGGGAGATTGATTCGGATCCACGACGATCGGATAGAGACCGGGGGCGAGGTTCGCCGTATACTTAATCTCTGCAACGGCCGAGGGCAAAAAGAGAGTGAACAAATTGAACGTGACGGCCTCGAATTTGACACAGTCTCCCTGGATGATCGGGGGTGAGGTGGACCAGTTACCCGGAACAAGATAATTGATCTGGGTGATGTTCATGCTGTCCAGGCCGCACGTTTCTAGGATGAAAGCAGTGATCGTTACCTCCCCATCGAACCAGATAGTAATTGTCACCGGTGTACCTTCGGGGACTGCCAGTGTGTCTGCCCCATTTCCAAACGATCCGTCCAGGTCGACCTCTATCAGATTGACGCCGTGGGAGACCGCCGGCGAGATCAGGAGCATCATTATCAGGATCACATAGCAGCGTGCCACTGTAATCTCCTATCGCAAAAGAACCATGCGCTCGGTATCCGTTCCATGGGAGTGCTCCAGTCGAACGAAGTAGATACCGGACGAGACCCGCTTTCCCCTGTTGTCGCGACCATCCCATGCCAATTGGTAGATCATAGCGGATCTCCGTAGTTCCCTTGGCGGGATTGGGATAAACTCCCCGTGGCGCTGCAACGGACCGGCCGCCACTCGCTTCTTCGACCTAACCGACAGAAGTAGGTTCGACTTCTGCGGGGCGATACTCCACTGTCATCGTGTCGGGCGCGATCGATCGGATCAGGCCTGTAGTAAGAGGCTGCCTCGCGAAACGTGTGTCGTCAAGATCGGAACAGACCCGCACCACACTATCGGCCGGGATCTCCGCGATTCTACGGCGGAGCGACTCGAGCAACGCGCCCCTTCCGGGATTCCCATTCTCCAGACGGATCGTGACCATCGGCCGCGCGGGCAGCTCGGCGAACTCACAATTCTCGATCGTACCGACACCGTCCGCAGTAGGCCGGATCGACAACAGCAGATACCCTTTGGTCTCCTGCTCTTCGGCAAATGATGTTCGCTCCGTCGATCCCGGGTAGAAGACCGGAGCGTTCAGCCGTCTCCCGGTTCGGTCGGTCGACAGGATCTGATAGCGATGAATATGGCCCGAAAAGATACCGGCGAAATCGGCAGGCAGATCTCTGGCTGCAATCACATCCTTCCCGCCGAGGAACTGGTAATCCGCCGGCCCGACCCGCGCTCCCTCGACGATATGGTGGATGCAGAGGATCCGCATGTCTGCCGGTTCATCCCGCCATCCCGTCTTCTCTACTATCCGTCTGAAATCGGAACGGAGTCCCCGCCTGACATAGGGAAAACCTGACATGCAAATCGTTCCGCCATCGAATCGAAAACGATAGGAGCGGGCGGTATCAAAAACATGAACCATGGGATTGTCCCAGAGGAGCGGGCAGGGAATCTGGGATCGCTCATGATTGCCTGGAACTACGACGACGGGAACGCCGGCATCGGTGACCGCCCGCAATCGCGCGAGGGCGGCGAGCACAATCTCCTGACGCACTCTCGATCGATAGAAAACATCACCACCATGCACGACCAGATCGACCTCACCCCGAAGAGCGGGAATGAGCGCTCGATCGAAATTGCTGAAGAAATCGGGCCCCCTTCGCCGCTTTCGAACGCGAGGACGTTCCGGCATATCGAGGCCGAGATGGGTGTCGGCCAGAAACAGAATCCGCACGGTTCGGTCGGCTCCTTCAATTGCCATCAGTCAGACCATGCGCATGAGGGCGGCGAGATCGCCCTTCTCGAGACGGCGGCCGGAGAGCCCGAGTGTGATCGAAACGGAGCGGCCATTCGTGACAAGCCGGCGAATCTCCGTATTAAGAACTCGCAGGCGATCGTAGGCGGGCCTGTCGAGACGGCGGCGGCGAGTCAGAGACGTGGCGTCAGAAGAACGGGGGCCGGGGGCGGCATCTCTCTCCCCTCTTATGCCCGCGTCACCTGAGCCGACCGTAACCCCCTGTTCGATTGTAAGGTATCTTCTGCCTGTCGCCCCCCCGTTTCCATTCACCTCCCAGACGAGCACAGCATCAGACAACAGAATGAGCCACCGTGCGAGCCGGCTGGATCGAGCAGCACCGGAGAGAAAACTTTCAAGAGATCGAGCCACATCTTCAGCCTCGAGCGGCTGAAGTGACTGGTCCGGTTCATCCGGCTCGGTCGGTTCAGTCGGCTCTTTCGGCGACACCTGTTCTTCGGCGAGTCGCTCCCGCCGGATCCGACTCCCGAGGGCGAGGAGTGACGCCGGCATCGCAGGCGGCCTCGCTTCCTGATGCCCCTCCGCCAGCACAGCCAGCCCCTCGGCGATCTTGCCCGGCTCCAGACGATCTCGATCAAGTCCCAGATCCCGCGCGAGCACTGATTCATCTGCAATGGGACGTAAAGGGAAAGAGAGAAGGGTGTGAAGCAGTCGCACTCCGGCGAGCCCCTCGCGGTGAAGCACGGGACCGATCGAATGGCCCCGATCGGCTTCTCCCCCCGAGCGAGAGAGATCAGTCGAGAAAAACCAGACACTCTGACCTCGATCGCGGAGGGCGTGATTGTAGGGGGGATCGAGCAAGCGAATCTCTTCCGCTTCCATGACCGCCGCTTCGAGCGCTGTCGGCGTTGGAGTCACCTCCACATCTCGAACCTGGGATACCAGTTCGAGAATCTTGTCAGCCGCGCGCCTCTTACGATAGTAACTGTTCACCCGTTTGTTCAGACAGGAAGCTTTCCCCACATAGAGAACGCGGCCGTCCCCACCTTTGAATCGATAGACTCCCGGCTTCTCGGAAATGGCGAGCCTCTTTTCGCGGGAAAGAGGGTAGTCCCATCGGCTTCCCCTGGCGGGTGGGCGTTCCCTCAGAAACCCGAGAAGATCGTCGACGGTCTCGATTCCTCTGTTACGGGCGAGAAGGTCGACTAAAAATCGCCAGACGAGAACAGTCGCGTTCACATGAGACCGCGCCCTCTTGCACTCCGGAAGAGAGTGGCCGAAATAGCCCGAGAGTGGTCGAATGCCTCGACGGGGAATATCTGGCAGGAGCCTTCGTGCAATTTCGTGGGTACAGATGAATCGAAACGGGGGAGCAAGATCGGGTTCACATTCCAGGCGGAGATGATCGAGAAAACTCTTCTCGAACCGGGCGAAATGGGCGACAAGGGGAATGCGCCCATTGATCAGTTCGACCTGCCTGCCCGCTTCCAGCAGGCGTCCCCATACTTCCAAGCGGGGAATCGCCTGCTTGAGATCGGCCCGCTCAATCCCGGTGAGCCGCGAAATCGCTCGGGGGAGTTCTCCCCCCTCCGGTAATCGGACGAGATGACTCTCCACTCTCCCAGAAGGGCCGTACGAGCACCCCACCCCCCAGCCGACCTCGAGGAGATGTCCTTTGTCCGGATTGGCGCCCGTGGTCTGACAATCGACAGCGAGGATTTCCAGATTCTGTAGCGATCGGCCCAAATGCAGACTCTCCTGATGAATCGAACAGGCCGATCATACACTAAACATATGTACCCCTGTCAAGTTAATCGGGAGAGTGACCGGCCGGCCGAGTGGAGCGCGCCGGCCGGTCTGTAAAGCAGGCATGTCAGCCGAATTGGCCGGCTAGTCGAGTTCGACGATTTCGAGCAGTTCCACATCGAACAGCAGCGTCGCGTTCGGGGGAATGCGTCCGCCGGCAGCGCCGCGGGTGCCATAGCCGAGTTCAGACGGAATGATCAGGAGCCGCTTCTCCCCGACTTTCATATCGGTAAAGGCGATATCCCACCCCTTGATCACGCGGCCGACACCGACCGGCGTCTGGAACGGCTTACCCCGATCCACGCTGGAGTCGAACTTCTGGCCATCCAGCAGATAGCCCGTGTAGTGAGCCTTGATGACCTGGCCCTCTGTCGGCACCGGCCCTGTCCCTTCCTCACGAACGATGTACTCGAGGCCGCTCTCGTGCTTGACCACATCGGCGAGATCCACCTTCAGGCGTTCCGCCATCGCCTTCAGCTGCGCGGCCGGATCGAGGTCGGCTGCTTCATCCCCGCCGGTAGCAGGCGGCGGCGCATTGGTAGCGGGCGTTTCCGCCTTTTCAGTGGCGGAATCATCCGCCTTCTCGCCGCCACATCCGTAGAGCACGAGACCCATAAGGGCGATGACGGCAACGATGAGGATTGACTGTCGTAGCATATTGTCCTGACTCCTTTTCAGTCGAATGATCCGATTGCAAGCACCCATTCTATCGCCTGGCGATCGATTCCGCCACGGAGAACCGGCCATGCCGGCGGGCTAGCTGATTTTCGCTCCGCTCGGGATCCCCCCGTCCACAGTCACGAGGCGAAGAGTCTCCCCGGCGGACGCCGCGAGCAGCATCCCGTTCGATTTGACACCCCGTATCTTGGCCGGCTTCAGATTCGCCACAATGACGATCATCTTTCCTACTAGAGCGTTCGCCTCGTAGTGCTCGGCAATTCCTGCCACGATCTGGCGCTTCTCTTCGCCCACCGCCAGCTGAATCCGGAGCAACTTATCCGTCCCCTCTACCCGTTCGGCCTCGAGAATCTCGGCGGTCCGCAATTCCATTTTTGCGAAGTGATCGTACTTGATACGCGTGACACCTTCCGGCTGTTCCTTTGGTTTCTCCGGCGGACTCTTCGGTAGTTTCTCCGACTCCTGATCCTGTCTCTCTTCTTCACTCATCGCGAAATCCCTTTCTCAATCTTGATCTCTCATCCAATCTCGATTTGTCCCGTAGACAATAAAACAAACGAACGGCCCTCGGCTACCCAGTCTTTGCTTCGTGCCTCGTGATCGACTATGCTCCGGCTGGAGGTAAAATGCTTAATAAGATCTGGGCGGGGTTCTTTCTGATCGGCTTTCTGGCGGCCTGCGTTCAAGCGATCTTTTTCGGGCAGACAGATGTCTTCCAGAAGATCGTCGCTTCCACTTTCGACATGTCGAAGACCGGATTCGAGATCGCCCTCGGCCTGACCGGAATCATGTGTTTCTGGCTCGGCATTCTCCGCCTGGGCGAAGCCGGCGGCGCCGTCGAAGTAATCACCCGGCTCTTTCGCCCGCTCTTTCGTAAACTCTTCCCGAGTATCCCGCCCGGCCATCCGGCCGAAGGCTCGATCGTCATGAACATGGCGGCCAATGTTCTCGGGCTCGATAACTCCGCAACGCCGATCGGTCTTAAGGCGATGAGCGAGATGCAGGAGCTGAACCCGGACAAAGACCGGGCAAGCGACGATCAGATCCTCTTTCTGGTGATCAACACCTCGTCTGTCACGCTGCTCCCCGTAACGATATTCACTTACAGAGCGCAGATGGGCGCGGCCGATCCGACTGACGTATTTCTGCCCATTCTGATCGCTACTTTCTGCAGCACTCTCGCCGGACTTCTGGTGACAGCGCTGGTGCAGGGGCGGAACCTGCTCGATCGCGTGATCCTCGGTTATCTGGGAGGGATGACATTGGTGATCGCCGGCCTTGTGATCTATTTCGGCCGATTGGAACAGCAGGCAATGGAAACGCAGTCCGCCCTCTTTGCCAACATACTCATCTTCTCCGTTATCGTGGGGTTTCTGGTAGCGGCGCTCATGCGCCGAGTGGCTGTCTACGAAGTATTCGTGGAAGGAGCGAAGGACGGCTTCCGGGTAGCGGTGAGTATCATACCCTATCTGGTGGCCATGCTCGTCGCGATCGGCGTCTTTCGGGCGAGCGGGGCGCTCGACCTGGCGCTCGGCGGCGTTCGATCGGTAGTCGACCTTCTCGGCTTCGATTCCCGATGGGTGGAAGGACTCCCGACAGCGCTCATGAAACCGCTCTCCGGAAGCGGCGCCAGGGGGATGCTGATCGAAACCATGAGAGCGGAAGGAGCTGATTCTTTTGCTGGCCGGCTTGCAAGTGTCGTGCAGGGGAGCACGGAGACGACGTTTTATGTTCTGGCGGTCTACTTCGGTTCCGTCGGTATTCGCCGCACACGCCATGCCGTCGCGTGCGGACTGACCGCCGATCTCGCCGGTATTGTCGCCGCCATTCTCCTAAGCTATCTGTTCTTCGGTTGAACGACCGCCCAGTCGGGGAGAGTTCCCGGATCCACATCGAATACGGCCGTTCCTATGAAGTAGAAGACCACTGCGATCACTAATACACCAATCAGATTCAGTAGGATGCCCACTCGCGCCATCTCCGCCACGCGAACCTTCCCGCTCCCGAAGATAATCGCGTTCGGGGGCGTCGCCACCGGCATCATGAAGGCACACGATGCTGAAAGCGTGGCGGGAATCATGAGAAACAGCGGGTTCGTCTCCATGGCGACTGCAACCGATGCAAGAATGGGGAGAATCATCTCCGTAGTCGCCGTGTTCGATGTGAGTTCAGTCAGGAATGTGAGAATAAGACAGATCAAAATCACCATGAGAAGGGGCGGCACGCTCGCAAGGCCGGCGAACTGGTTTCCGATCAGCGTCGAGAGTCCTGTCACCTGGAACCCTTGAGCGAGCGCAAAACCGCCGCCGAACAGCAGCACGATATTCCAGGGGAGCCGCATCGCTACGCGAGGCCCCATGATCGTCGCCGTCCGGGCATGAGCGCTTCTGGTAGGAACGAAAAAGAGGGTCATCGCCATGAAGAGCGCGACAGTTCCATCGTCGATCAGCCCGGGATAGGGAAGAAGCCGGGACCAGCCGGGGACACGGAAAAGTCCCAGATCGAGATCGGTCCGGAATACCCAGAGGAGCGCCGTTGTAAAAAAGACGATCAGGATCACCCGCTCTTCGAATGCCATACGCCCCAGACGACTGTGTTCCCGCTCCACAATCGAACGGTCCACCCGGATATCGGCGGATACACAGTAGAAAACACGGGTGAGTAGAAGCCAGATAACTACCAGCATGGTGATCGAGACGGGGATTCCCATCAGAATCCACTGGCCGAATTCGATCGGCGGCGCGTCCGGAAAAGTGATCTCGAATATACGTACCAGGGAGAGATTGGGTGGCGTGCCGACGAGCGTGGCGATCCCCCCGACGGAGCAGGCGTACGCCAGAGAGAGCATCAACGCCACCGAGAAACTGTGGGTCTTCTTTTTGCCGAAGTCATCTTCCATCTGATGGATAATCGCGAGGCCGATCGGAATCATCATGACGGCGGTTGCGGTGTTGGAGATCCACATGGAGAGAAACGCCGCCGCCGCCATGAATCCTAGAATGATGCGGGACGGTCCCCCTCCGATTGTCCGGATAATACGCAGGGCGATTCGCTTGTGCAGGTTCCACTTTTCCATGGTGAGGGCGATCAGGAAGCCACCGAGAAAGAGAAAGATCGTGCTGTTCACATAGATCGGTGCGGTCGCTTTGCCGGAGAGAATGCCGAGCAGGGGGTAAAGAACGAGCGGTAGGAGTGCGGTAGCAAAAAGGGGGATCGCTTCGGTGATCCACCAGATCGCCATGAGCGCCGCCACACCCGCCATCCTGGTAACCACCGGATCACCCGGATCGAGTTCCGCCCGTAACATCAGGATGAAGACCACCGGTCCCAGAATGAGGCCGACCTTCTGGGTGGTCGTTCGCTCGGGCCTCGATTCGGTCATTCAGAATGCTCCCGGCACGGTATTCGAATTCGCAGCCACATGATGGCGAGAAGTCAGGCATCATCTTGGCTGACATGAGGTCGGAACTCAACTTTTCCCTCTTCTCGTCTGATGAATTTGATAATGGTGAGAGATGTTCAGCAGGATACATGAATGGAGAATACGCGCGAATTCGGTGGTGCCACCTGCCCGGTTCGGCGCCATGCTTCTCCTCCTCGTGCCCGGGGTCGGAGCCGCCGCCGGAATGATCGGTAATGTGTCGGTCGAGGTGCGGGCGTTCCCGCATGACGCCGCTTTTCCCGGGCAGCACGAACAGAACATCTCCATTGCCGCATCTCCCGAAATCTATCAGGATTGGAACAGAGGATCCCGGATCATTACCATATCACCGTTCGCCCGATTCGATTGGGGGGACGAAGACCGCACCCACTGGGATCTTCGGGAAGCCTACCTGCTCGAAGCGAGGGGGAACTGGGAAGCGAGCATCGGCATGCGGCGAGTCTTCTGGGGAGTCGCCGAATCGCGCCATCTTGTGGACATCATCAACCAGACCGATCTCATCGAAAACCCGGACGGCGAGGACAAACTGGGCCAGCCGATGATCACGATCAGCACATTCCAGGATTGGGGAGTGGTTGATCTCTATCTGATGTCCGGTTTCCGCGAACGGACATACCCCGGACTCGAAGGGCGGCTCCGTTTGCCGATCGGGGTCGGTGATCCGGTGTATGAATCGGAAGCGGAAGAGTGGCGGTTCGAATGGGCCGTCCGCTGGGCCCGGACTTTCGGAGTCTGGGATGTCGGCCTTTCCCACTTTTCCGGGACTGGGCGAGAACCACGGCTCCTCCCCGATGTCAGCGGCGGACCTCCTCCCCGCCGACTCAATCCCCACTACGATCTTGTCGAGCAAACCGGAATCGACGTGCAGGCGACTGTAGGGGGATGGCTCTGGAAGTTCGAAGCGATCCGGCATGCCGGTTACGGGAGTCCTTATGGGGCCCTTGTCAGCGGATTCGAGTACACGATAGTCGGTCTCTTCGACGCCGACACCGACCTCGGCGTGCTTGTTGAATACTTGCGTGATGAACGGGATGCGTCTCCCTCCCTGCTACAGAATGACTTGTTCGCCGGTCTTCGGTTCGTCCTGAACGATGTCCAGGGGACCGAGATTCTCGCCGGCGTGATCCAGGATCTCGACACATCATCAGCCCTCGTCAATATCGAAGCGAGCCGGCGATTCGGCGAACGGTGGAGGCTCTATCTGGAGTACCGTGGATTTCAGTCTTCCGATAACGGCGATCCTCTCGCCTCACTCGACTCCGATGACTATCTTCAGCTGGAACTGGCTCGATTCTTTTAGGATAAACAACAATCCTCTCCATTCGGCGAGAATGTCCCTGGCCGGTCGGGAGCTTCCCCAAAATATCCCGAGGCGTGCTAAAATAAAGGGTCTGAGCCACACTTCAACAGAACCCTGATTCCACAGGAGCCCGGAAATCTTTAAGGACAAGCGCGTCATACTGGTAGGGATACTTATTGCCTGGCTGGCAGGGAGTTTCTGGATGGGGTCACGCGTCCCGGCGCTGAACGAAAAGGCGCTCATGGGAGGCGATTCCCAGCTGAACTCTCTCGGCTTCGAAACCGTTATTTCTGTTCAACCGGATGATCCCTGGTTCAAGAGGACGATCTTCACCACCATCAACTGGATCTCGACGAACAAAAAGGGAATGACATTCGGCATTCTTTTCGCCGCCGTATTGATGTCCCTCTTTTCCCTGCTTAAGAAGCGGAGCTTCAATAATCGATTCATGAACACGATTCTCGGCGTCACGATCGGCGCGCCATTAGGTGTATGCGTGAACTGCGCCGCACCGATTGCACAAGGCCTCTACAAGGGGGGCGCCCGTGTGGAAACCACGCTTGCCGCCATGATCAGCTCACCCACGCTGAACTTTATCGTTCTCACAATGCTCTTCGCTCTCTTCCCCCTCTACATCGTGGCGATCAAGATCGGCCTCACGCTCGCCTTCATTCTGATCGCGATCCCTGTCCTGTCCCACCTGTTTGCGCGAAACACAGAAGTGACGCAAGACGGCGAGGCATGTGCCCTTCCCGAGATCGGCGATGTTGATGACCAATCGGGAGTGCGATGGGGACCGGCACTCCTCTGGTTGATACGCGCCTGCTTCAAGAACCTCTGGTTCATCGTTCGGACCACAGTGCCGCTCATGATTCTGGCCGGTTTCTTAGGCTCCCTTCTCATTACGATTCTACCCTGGGACTCACTGGCGGAGATCATTCCCGAAGGGAATCGGATCATGCGGCTCGGGAGCATGGGAGTCGTCGCCATAATAGGAATCTTTCTGCCCGTGCCGATCGCGTTCGATGTTCTCGTTTCAGCGATTCTTCTCGCCGCCGGCATGCCCGTTAAGTACGTCGTAATTCTGCTGTTTACGCTCGGCATCTTCAGCGTCTACTCGTTCAGCATCGTCTGGGGTTCCATCGGGAAGAAGATCGCCATCGCCATACCGGTTGCTCTCGTCTTTCTCGGCATCGGGGCGGGAATCATCGGGAACCGGCTCGGGCAGTGGGATCTCGAACGCCGGAAGAATATTTTTTTCGAGAGCTTCGGGCGAAACCAGGATCTCTGGGCAGAGGGGCCGACCGAAGTGCGAACTGACTGGGTGAGCGAAGCGATGCCGAGTGAGACACTGCTCGCGCGCCTCGAAGAGAGCGCCCTTAAGCCCGCCCCTCTCGCCATCGATCTACCCGATGAACTGTCGATTTCCCGCATTCCGTTCGGCGATCGTAATATCGAAGAAGGTCCCCTCTTTCATCGGATGACAGGAAGTGAAATCGGCATCGATGAGCCCTACTTCTTCTCGATCCTGAAGTTCATCGAACCGTTCAATCAGTTTCGTGGAATCGCGACCGGTGACGTTCATAACGACGGATGGGTGGACATACTCGTTACCTCGGACCATGGTGTCTCCCTCTACGCGAATGACGGGGGAAAGGGATTCATCCGGCAGAAAATGGACCTTCTCGGTCTGAATGATCAATACGTCGCGAATGCCGCCCTCGTCGATCTGAACGACGACGGATGGCTCGATATCTACTGCTCCTGTTATCGGGAGGAGAACTACACGATCTTCAATGACCATGGCCGGTTCTCCTCCGAGGCGATGCATGAGTTGCCGAACGGGGAGAAGACCGTCATGACGGGGGCGGCCGCCTTCGGCGATCCGGATAGAGACGGCGATCTCGATATTGTTTTCGGAAACTGGTCGCTCGGCCCGCTTACGGGAGCGAAGTCCGCGCCGCTCTCTTCACGGAACGTCTATTTACGAAATGACGACGGCATCTACGCATCCCTCCCGCTCGACGGGATAGACGGCGAAACGTTGACCACGCTCTTTTCGGATTTCGATAATGACGGTGATCTCGATCTCATCGTCGGAAACGACTTCGATCCGCCCGATCTGTTTTATCTCGGTGACGGAGAGGGGAAGTTTGAAACGGTAGTTCGAGGAGACGGGCTTATCCCACACACCACCAGAACCACCATGAGCGCCACCACGGCTGACATCGATAACGATCTGGTGCCGGAGATCTATATCGCACAGATCAGCGGTTTGTCGGGCAGTCTCGACGTGCCGGTCAGCCGCGTCGGGACCGATCTCTGTGAAGAGCTGAACGATCCGGAAGACAGGCGCATCTGCCGCGAAATCATGACCGTACACAAACAGGTTCAGAAATCGCGAATCGACCCTGCGGAATGTCTCTCCATGGAAGCGGAGGAGTTCCGCCGTGATTGCGTCGCCCTCCGGCTCCTCATGTCGGCGGAACTGAGAAAGGATCTGTGCGATCTCTATCCCGAGAGCTGGGATCTTTTTCAGGAAGTCTGTCGAAACGTCAATGTCGTTCAAGACCGTGCTTCGGAAGAGGAAATGAGACGGACGATCCCCCAGGATCCGAACAACAATGTGCTGCTCGTGCAATCAGGAGATGGGGGTCCGTTCGTCGACAAGGCGAAGGAGATGGGGGTGGAATCGAGCGGATGGACATGGAACGCTAAATTCGCCGATGTGAACAACGACGAATTCCAGGATCTCTTCATCGTGAACGGCCAGTTCATGAATGATAAGCGGGGAGCCAACTTCTTCTTCCGGAACGAAGACGGTCAGGGGTTCACGGAGATGGGCGATGAAGTCGGACTCGCTTCCTATTTTGCGACCAGTTCCTATTCCTATATCGATTACGACAACGACGGCGACCTCGATATTATCGCCATGCCGTCGGTCGGGCCTGTGATGGTCTATGAGAATCGGGCGACCAGAGGGAACTCGATCGCATTTCAACTGGCCGACCGGAAAGGCAATTTCTTCGGCATCGGGAGTAAAATCACGATTCATTACGGACCGGGGGGCGAAAAAGCTCAGCTTCGAGAACTGCAGGCGAGCGGCGGATTCATTTCTTATGATGCGCCGATCGCCTATTTCGGTCTGGGTCAGTTTGAAGAGATCGACCGGCTGGAAGTCACCTGGTCGACCGGCGAGAAGAGTCTGATCGAAGGCCCGTTTCCGGCGGGTGGGCGCTATCTGATTGCAAGGGGGGGCACCACGGCAACCACGGCCCTGGCCCGAGCTGACTGATTCGCCACACCGTTCATGACCTGCAGCGACCATTCATGACGCCAGCCTACCGTGTTCTCTGTCCCGTCAGTTCGCATAGCCCAGCCCTCGCAGATCCCGGCGTGCATCGGCATCAAGCGTGTCCGGTTCTGTAACATCGCCCCCCACTCGGAACTCCCCCGCCTTTCGGGTCTGATTCTCGATGTGCCCGAGCAGCATGGAAGAGAGTCGCTTCACCACCTCCGGTCGATCAAAAACCACATTGCGGAGTTCGTACGGATCGCTCGGAATATGGAAGAGTCCGTTCTTTCCCGAGGACCTGTAGATCAGCTTCCAGTCCTCCGTCCGGATCGAGAGAACGCCGTATGGATTCTCTCCTGATACCCGCCGCTTGCTGGATTGCCCTACGATGAATCGATCGATCGGTTCAGCAAACATGTCGAAGCCGCTCGCCTGCTCCATGAGCCGCCCGGACTGGATGCCGACCGTACTCCCGAGTACCGTCGGAAGGACATCGACGAGCGACACCAGCTTCTTCGATCGGCCGGCCGGCCGGCCCGGGATTCTGATAAGGAGGGGCACGCGGAGATGCTCTTCCCAGCAGAGGCCATGATGCCACTCGCGATGTTGTCCCAACCCTTCGCCATGATCACCTGCCACGATCACGATAGTCGATCCCCAATCCGGCTCCGCCCGAAGCCGCTCCATCAGCGCGCCGAAGGAATCGTCAACATAGCGAACTTCCCTGTCGTAGTCGTTCATGGTTTCAACTGCAGATGATACGCGTCCGTTTCCCGTAACTGCTTTTTCGGTAAACCTCCGCTCATCCATATACTCGCTGCTCCGGTCATCGCTCGGGAAAAGGCTTCGATAGGCAGGAGGTGCATCATAGGGGGAATGGGGGTCAAAATAGTGAACCCATAACAGGTATGGGCCCGCGCCCCGGGCTTCAAGCCACTGGAACACGGCAAGATTGGTCATACCGGCACGCCGCTCAGCTCCGTCCGGCTCGTCGAACAGGTCGAATCCGGACTGGATTCCGGAATGGCTCTTGAGCGGGACGGCGCTTATGAATGCAGCTGTCTCGAACCCGGAGAGTTGCGCCGCCTCCGGAAGGGACCGGAGCAGCGGCGAGGGGATGTAGGGACGACCACCATCCTGGACGTTTCCCATGACGCCATGCTCGAGAGGATAAACTCCTGTCAGCAATGAAAGATGGGAGGGGAGAGTCGTCGCCATCGGCGCAAAACAATTCTGGAACCAGACGCACTCTTCCGCGAAAGCATCAAGAAACGGCGACGTCTCCCGAAAATAGCCATACATGCCCAAATGATCAGCTCGAAGTGTATCGATCGTGATGATCACGATGTTCGTCGGGGAACTGCGAGGCGAACAGGTTAGAAACAGGGGGATCAGACCAAGAACCAAAAGGAGACCCGGGATGGGATCGCGGCGCCCTGATGTAACTTTTGGGAGTCCCTTGCCGGCCATGCTCCCGAGTATATCAGTTGAGCCGTAACTTGTCGGTCTTGCCGGGCTCACCCTGTTGCCGTCGAACGAATTTCCAGCCCCTTCCGCTCCAATCGCCCAGCTTGCTGAACAGATCTTCCGAGAGCGAGGCGGTGGTTGGGAGAAGAACAGACGTCAGGAAGGTCGAAACCAGAAGCCCACCCATAATGACGAGCGCCATCGAGTAATAGTAGATGCCGGCGAGTGCGGGTTTCTGGATCACGATCGGAACCAGGCCGACCAGCGTGGTGATAGCCGTCATGATGATGGGGCGCAGTCTCTCCCGGCCTCCGCGAATCATCGCTTCATGACGAGGCATCCCGCGGCGGCGATACTGGTTGATGTGCTCGAGCATGACAATGCCGTTGTTCACGACCACACCGATCAGGAGTAGCAGCCCGACCGCCGCCGGCTGATCGAAATCAGTCTTCGTCAGATAGAGAATCCAGAGAGCTCCCACGAGGGCGAACGGCAGCGAAACCATTAGTGCGATCGCCTGCTCAGCCGATTCGAACACAGCCGCCATAACAGCGAAGATCAGTACGAGAGCGAGAGCCAGGTTGACGAGAAACTCTCTCGACTGCTCTCGCCGGCGCTCTTCCCAGTCCTTGAATGTATAGGAGTAGCCGTAAGGGAATTCCATGCGATCGAGCGCTGCTTTCACAAGCGGAATATAGTCCCCCGCCGTCCCTTCACTGTATCGTCCGCCTACCCATACACTGGTGATACGATTGTCCCGGTTGATTCGTTCCGGTCCGGGCGCCATGTTGAACTCGGCAACCGAAGCGAGCGGAATTCTCTCCCCCTCACTGGTCCATAAGGGGAGATTCTGAAGTTGTGAGACGCTTTCAACTTCCTTTTCATCCAACGTGATTCGCATCTCCCGCTCCCCGTCAGGGGTTCGGAATCGTGGCAGGCGCCGCCCCCGAAAAGTAAGGGAGACAACTTCGGCCGGTTGAGCGAGCGGCACGCCATATCGAGACGCCAGGTTTCGATCGAGATCGACGGAGAGCACCATCCCTCCTGATTCACTTCCGCTCCAGACGTCGACGAGACCGGGGATCCCCGTAATACGTTCCTTCGCTTCCCGCGCAAGGACCGCAAGAACACCCGTGTCTTCTCCGACGATCTGGAAACCGACCCGTTTCCCACCGCCGTGGCGCCACATGGGGCCGCTCTCCTGAACCTCGAGCTTCACTCCCGGGATGTCAGGCATAAGTTCCCGAAGCAGCTTCCGTGTGTTGGCCATTGCTTTCTCGTTCGCATATCCGTCTTCCATATAGAAGCGTGTGAGCGTATAGCGATCGCTCCAGAAGCTATAGATCGAACGAGCGTGAAGCTCTTCCCGGTGAGGAACAAGAATCTCCTCCACGAGACTGATATAATGCTCTTTTCTGTCGAGGCTCAGTTCCTCGCTGAACGCGTGGCGCACCTGAATGAACGACTCGGAACGGCTCGTATCGAAATTCTTATCGATCTTCTGGTACGGATAGATCGCCGAGCCGATCACCAGAATCCCGATTAGCGGAGCCAGCCATCTGTGGCGCAGATTGAACTCGAGAAGACGCACATAACGGCTCTCCATCCCTAATGTGAATTTCCCTTTCGGCCGTTTCCTGGCGCGAATGAGATGGGCGGTGGCGAGAGGGATCAGCGTCTGGCTGATGAGAAGCGAGGCGAGGAGAGTCAGGCAGACCGTCACTCCGAGCTCACGCAGGTAGATGTTCATCTCGCTCGGCTTATTGAATATGATCGGCAGGAAAACGATGACTGATGTGAGCGTAGCTGCGATCACTGCATTGGAAACTTCCCGTGCTCCCAGGAAAGTAGCCCGTCGCCGGCTCAGTCCTTCCTGTTGATGCCTGAAAATGTTTTCCATCACGACAACAGCATTGTCGACGAGCATGCCGATGCCGACTATCAAACCGAGCAGTGTGAGTGTATTCAGGGTCTTCCCCTGGGCCCAGATCACGCCGCACGCCACAATCAGGGAGAACGGAATACAGAGAACGGCCACCAGAGTCATGCTCATGCGTCGCAAGAAAACAAAGAGAACAACACTCGCGAGAAGAGCTCCGAACAGGCCTGTAAAAGCAAGGTCCTTCAGTGTGTTCTTGATCTCCGCGCCCTGGTTGAACCAGATGAGAAAGTTGACTCCTTCGAGATCAGGGTCATCATTCATGCTGAGAACGCGCTCATACACGGCATCACAGATCGTCACCGCATTGGACCCGGCTTCCTTGGTCACCGTAACGCCGATTGCGAAATCCCCGTCAAGGTGCCTGCCGTATTCGAGCGGGGGCTCTTCGAACACCACATCCGCCACATCGGAGAGCTTCAGGCCGTCCTCACGAAGGATCAGATTCCGGATCTCGTCCAGTGTCCGGAACGAGCCGACGGTGCGAACGGTAAACCGCATGCCCGGCTCTTTTACCTCGCCGAGACTCTGATCGAAGTTATTGTCACGTAAAACACCGATCACGCTCCGCACGTCAATCCGATGGGCCTCGAGGCTCGCCAGTCTCAAATTTATGCGCACTTCTCTCGGATTGATCCCGTCAAGCCGGACCTGGGCAACGCCGGCAATTCTCTCCAGGGGCTTGACGATCTTGCGGTCGAGCAGATCGTAACTTTCGCTCAAATCTCGTTTCGATGAAAGCCGCCCCTCCAGAATGGGATCATCCGCATCCCGCGCATCCCAGCTACCCGTCACAAAAATGTCCTGCACATCCTCGGGGAGTTCGCGCCGCACACGATCGATTTTTTCGTGGATCTCCACTCGGGCGAGATTCATATCGTGTCCCCAGTCGAAACTGAGCCGGACCCGTCCTCCATCGTTATTGCAACTCGCCCACATGTTCTGCAGACCCTTGACGGAGCCGAGAGTCTCTTCCAGAGGACGCACAATCAGCCGTTCAACCTGCTCAGGCGTCGAATTGGCGTAAGGAACGACGACGAACACTTCGGGCTCCTCGGCATCAGGCAGAAAACCGAGAGGGAGCTTGGTCAATGCCACGAGGCCGAGCACGGCGATACTGACGAGGAGCATGAGCGTCGTGATCGGCCGCCGGAGTGCAAGTTCAGGGAGTGTCATGAGGCCACCCCTTCCGGTCCCGGCTCCGGCGGGCTACTCAGAAACTCCAGGTCCTCATCCGAAGCCGATCTCACACGGGACGGCACGGCGAGATAAACCGCCGGGATCACTATCAGCGTCAGAAATGTGCTGAAAACGAGGCCGAACGAGACGGTAATCGCCAGCGGGGAACGAAGCTCCGCCCCCTCCCCGACTGCGAGCGCCATCGGGAGAAGACCGAGTACTGTTGTGAGCGTGGTCATGACGATCGGGCGCAGGCGAACTCGGCAAGCTCTGATAACGGCGTCTTCTTTGGCAAGGCCGTCGCTTCGAAGCTGGTTGACCTTCACGATCAGAACGATCGCATTATTGACCACAATACCGACGAGCATCACCGTTCCTATGAAGACGATCACCGAGATTTCAGTCCCCGTCACCAGAAGACCCAGAATAACACCAACCAGTGCGAGAGGAATGGAGAAGAGTACGATCAGCGGATGGATCAATGATTCGAAAGTACCGGCCATGACGAGATAAACCAGAAATACGGCGAGGGCGAGAGCGAATCGAAGGCTCGCAAACGACACCTGCATCTCTTCGTTCTGTCCACCCAGTTCCACGGAAACCCCCTCAGGTGGCGGATTCCTGCGGAGCACCTCGCGGATCTCCTTGACCACCGCTCCCAGGCTCCTGTCCTGCAGATTGCCGCTGATCACCGCCGCCCTCTGCTGCTGAATACGATGAATCTCCGCAGGGCCGCGATCGACATCGATTGTTGCGATCGTTACGAGACGGATCGCTCCCTCTTCTGTGTCCGAGACTACGAGATTCTTGACGTCTTCTACCGTGGCGCGATCGAGTTCCCGATTTCGAATGCGGATATCCACCTGTCGATCTTCTTCTTTGAACCTTGTGGGGACGACGCCCTGAATCCGGTTGTGAAGAGTTTCCGAAAGGGTTCGCATATTAAGGCCGAGTGAAGCGAGGCGAGGCCTGTCGAAGCGGACCTGTAACTCGGGGCTCCCCTCTTCGAGGGAAGATCGAAGATCGACGAGCCCTGGAATCTGCGCGAACTCCCGCTCCAGGTCAAGGGCATGGTTTTTCAGGAGATCAAGACTTTCACCGAAAAGTATGATCTCGACCGGTGTCTTCAAACTGAAGTAAGAAGGCTTGCCATGTTTGGTGGTCAGATCCGGAATCGCCTCGAAGCGCTGCCGCAGTCGATCGGCAAACGACGCTTCGGCCCGTTCATCCGTTCGGTCCTTCATGACAATATTCAATTGCCCGAAATGTTCCGCCTGCGTGTTGAATGATACCCCGCCGGAAACGAGTCTGCTCCCCACGGTGGAATAGTGCCGTTCCACGCCCCCTTCTTCATCAACCAGAGCTTCCATGCGTCGAACCATGCGGTCGGTCGCTTCGATGGGAGTTCCTTCGGACAAGTTCGCCTCGAAGTAGAACTCCCCTTCGCTGATGGCGGGAATGAGCTCCGTGTCGATCCGGGGCAATGCCGCCAGTGCGGCGAGAAATACGAAGAGCGCGGCTGCCAGTGTCAAACCCCGGCGCCGAAGCGCCCCTCGCAGCAGGCGTGTGTAGCTCTCCGTAAACCGACCGAACAGGCCGCTACTCGAATCGGCAACGGCTCCACCCTTCGTACCGCCCATCGCACTCAGCATCGGAATAAGCGTGATCGCCACGAGTAGAGACGCGAGCAGACTGAGCGTCACGGTAATTGCCATATCACCGAAGAGTTGCCCCGCGATTCCCTCAACGAACACAATAGGAAGAAAGACAGCTACAGTCGTGAACGTGGATGCCGCAACAGCCCCGCCTACTTCGCCTGTACCTTCTATCGCGGCCCGCCGGGGTGAAAGCCCCCGTTGGTGACGCCGAAAGATCGATTCCAATACGACAATTGAATTGTCCACCAGCATGCCGATGCCGAGTGTCAGCCCGCCGAGGGACATGATGTTCATTGAGACGTCAAGACGGTACATGGCAACAAAAGTCGCCAGTACGGACAAAGGAATTGAAGTCGCGATAATCAGGGTGCTTCGCATGTGGCGCAGGAACATGAAAAGTACCGCAACGGCGAGCAGCCCGCCCACCACAGCCGCCGTCCGCACTTCGTTTACAGCACGCTCGATAAACCGGGACTGATCGAACAGCACGGTCAGTTCCCAGCCCTCGGGGAGATCCTCTCTGATCTCCAGGAGCCGCTCGCTGAGCCGCCGGCTCGCCATGACAATATTGGCGTCCCCCTCCTTGAAGATATCGATCTCTACGGATTCCACGCCGTTTACTCGGGTGATCTCTTCTCTGTCCTTCGCCCCCCACTTCACCTCGGCTACGTCGGCGAGACGGATTACCGCGGCATTCCGTCGGCTGATGATCAGCGAGCCGATCTCGTCCAGATCCTCATACTCATTAACTGTGCGAATCAGATACTGGCTCTCTTTATCCTGAAGCGATCCCCCGGGCAGGTTGATATTGGACCCCCCCACAACCTGGCTGACCTGGTCGAAGGAGACGCCTAGAACGGCGAGCTTCTCCTGGTCCAGATTGATCTGGATCTCTTCTTCGAGCCCCCCCTTGATGCGCGCCGCAGCGATCCCCTTGATGGTTTCGAATGCCTGCTTCAGCTTCCGGTCGGCGATGCGCCGCGTTTCGGTGAGGTCGCCGCTACCACCGAGAGCGAGTCTCATGATCGGGTCGAGCGAGGGATCGTAGCGCAAAACGATCGGATCATCCGCTCCATCAGGGAGAACGAGACCGTCGAGTTTTTCTCTGACATCCATGGAGAGAAAATCCATGTCGGAATCCCACTCGAATTCGAGTGTCACTTCGGAGGCGCCTGGTCTGGAGACGGAGTGGATCGAGCGGAGACCGCGAAGAACACCTACCGTCTCTTCGATCGGCCGGGTGATCAGGTTCTCCACTTCAGAAGGAGCAGTGTCGGGGAAGTCGGTCTGAACCGTCAGTGACGGATAGCTGATATCGGGGAAGAGATTGAGCGAGAGCCGCTCATACGCAACGACACCGAACGCGGCTAGAGCGAGCGCGCACATGAACACCGCTACCCGGCGGCGTACGGCAAGTTCCACCAACGACCGCACTAGGACTCTTCCCGACCGGGCTCCGTCGTTTCGAACGTCACTTCATCGAGAAGCTTGACCGGCTGTTCATCGCGGAGCGATCGCTGTCCCTGAAAGACGACGGCCTCATCGCCGCTGAGGCCCGCCACGATTTCCGTGTATTTGTCGTCCTGGAATCCGATCTCCACGACGCGACGCTCCGCAATCCCGTCGACTGCGAGATAGACCACGTTTTCTCCTTTTTCAGAGATAATGGAGGTCTTGCGAACCAGGAGGACGTTTTCATGTCGATCCGTTACGATTCTCACCTCTGCAAAGTCGCCAGGCCGGATCGATTTAGGGTACTCGGTTATGCGCACCGTCACTTTGATCGTACCGGTAGCGGGATCGATGATCGGGCTTATCAGTATGATCTCGCCGAGAAGGGGGTCGTCGCTCGAATCGACTCGGAGTTCGACGATCTGATCGGTTCGAATGTTCCGGAATTCCTTTGACGGGACATGGACGCGGGCGAGCAGTTCGGAGAGATCGGAGACTACGTATAGAGGTGTCCCGTCGACTACCATGCGCCCCTGATCGACGAAACGCCGAACAACGCGCCCCGTGAACGGCGCCTCGACCCGAGTGTACGAAACCTGAAGTGACGCCAGGTCTTCATCCGCTTCGGCCGCTTTCAGGTCGCTCCCCGTCCCCTCGAATTCCTCTTCGGAAATGAGATCTCCCGCCAGCATTTTTTGAAGCCGCTCGAACTGTGCTTTTTGACGTGCCGTTCCCGCCTGGGCCTGGCGGAGTCTTGCCCGGTACTCCCGATCATCGACCTGAAGGAGCACATCCCCCTTCCGGACGAAGTCCCCTTCTTCCGCTTTCAGTTCGAGAATCATGCCGGAAATACGCGCCACGACCTCAGCTTCCTTTTTGGGATCGAGTGAGGCGCTGGCCGTGTAGTAGGTCGATACCGTTCCACGATGGGGGACTTTTGCGGCAACAGCTACTGCTGGGGGGGCGCTTCTTCCGCCCTTACCGCCATGGCCCCGCTCTCCTCCATCTTTCGCGTGTGCGCCGGCCGGTGGTTCGGTGCCATCCCCGCCGCAGCCTGAGATGAGCAGGAAAGCCACCGCGGTGACCGCGATCAGCCACTTGCCGGGGCTGGCGCCACCGGCAATTTGATTCGAATTGGTCAATTCCGATCGCCTTCTCGAGTTTGAGCCGCTTATCCGGACGAGGTAACCAGAGGAGCTTACCATTCATCATGATATAGGACGAGTCAGGGATGGGGAACGTTGGGTAAATATCGCGCAAGAATGCGCCGGGGCACGAGGGTCGCCTCCCGAGAACTCCACCGTCACGTGCCTTAGCCCCCCTTTTCTCTTGCACATCACTAGGGAATCGCCCATATTGCAGCGTGATGTGGTTCAAATCTAATTCATCATATCATTCGGGAACAACGCACGATCAGTACCGTGTCAGGAACCTGAACTGAGAGGGGAAGAAAGTATGCGAAAACTCGGTGCTCTTGCGATCGCGATCTGTTGCACGCTGGCCCTTGGAGGAACGGCTCACGCCATCCAGTCGAACACAGGTTGTGGACTCGGCACGATGATTTGGGAAGGGAAGGACGGGCTCCTCTCACAGGTCTGCGCCGCGACGACCAACGGGACATTCGGCAACCAGACCTTTGGTATTACCTCCGGCACTCTGAACTGCACGACCGCACCCTCTTTCATCGCCTCCGAGAAACTGAATACGTTTGTCGGCGACAACATGGACAACCTCGCCATGGATATCTCCAAGGGGAGTGGAGAGTACCTGACTACGCTCGCCGTGCTTCTCGACATTCCGATGGATGAGCGAGCACAGCTTTACGAAACGTTGCAGGCGAATTTCTCGAGCATTTACACGTCTGAAAGCGTGACGCACATCGATGTGCTGAGCAATATCGAGATGGTTCTGTCTACCAGCTAGGAGCTTCCTCGATTGATGAACTCGAGAGGGAGTGTGCGGTCGGTTCTTCCGGTCCGCATGCTCCTTTTTCTCTTTCTGCTCCTGCCGTCGTGGTCCGGCGCTCTATTTCCGACACCTCCGCGGGACAGCGATCAGTTGCTGGCGCTTCTCGATGATGCGCGTCGCCTCGAGCTTCACGACGATCCCTACTGGCACACGCTTCTTCACTACAAGAAGGGACTCTTCGGGCTGCGGAGCCTTGTGGACGACGATAAGTTTTTTCTTTCCCCTGAAGGAAAGAAAAATCCGGAGGCTGAACTCCGAGCGACGATTCGCGCGTTCTTCGATCCCATTAGAGACGGTGGGCGCCACCCGGTTTGCCGGTTTATCGCTCGATACGACTGGCTGAAGGAGCGCCTGAGTTTCAAGGAATCGCAGCTTCCCGTTCCGGGCTGCCGGCCGTTTGAACAGCTGATGGAGCATATCCGGCCGGAATCGGTCACTCTGATCTTCCCCACTTCTCACATGAACAGTCCGGCATCGATGTACGGTCACACTCTGCTTACGATCGAAACCGCATACGAGAGCAAACTTCTCGCATACGCCATTAACTACTCAGCCTTTACGAACGAGACATTCGGCCCGTTCTACATCGTCAAGGGACTGCTCGGGCTCTATCCCGGCTACTTTTCGATCCTTCCGTACTACGCCAAACTCCAGGAATACAGCGACGTAAACGATCGGGACATCTGGGAGTATTCCCTCAAGCTGAATCGGGATGAAGTACGGCGGCTCATGATGCACATCTATGAACTGCAGGAGATCGGATCTGACTATTACTTCTTCAGCGAGAACTGCTCCTACGACCTGCTGTTTCTGTTGGACGCGGCAAGACCGGGGCTTGATCTTACGGATCGTGCATCCTGGTGGGTGATTCCGCTCGATACGATTCGATTGGTTAAAAAGGCCGGCCTGATGAGCGACGTGATATTCAGGCCGTCCAAGTCTACCAAGATCAAGCACATCGCTTCGCTACTGCCGGAATCCGGCCAGGAGCAGGCGCTTTCAATCGCGGCGGGCGATCAGCCGGCCGAGAGCGTACTCACCAGCGGTCGCGGGCGTGACGAGAAGATCGCTGTGCTCGACCTGGCGAGTGAGTATCTGCAATACAGACACAGCAAGAAGGAACTCCCCAAGGATCAGTATCTCGACCGCTTTCTGAAAACGCTGGAGGCCCGTAGCTCACTCGGCGATGCCGATGAGGAGCGCTATTCGATTCCAGTGCCCGGCCGGCCCGATGAAGGTCATCACTCGAATCGATTCAGTGTCGGTTACGGCGCAAACGACGACAGGCCGTTTCAGGAGATCCGACTTCGGCCAGCGTATCATGTATTGCTCGACAACGAGAGCGGCTACAAGAGAGGCTCACAGATCGTGTTCGTAGATGCTGTCCTCCGGTACCACTCGTTGGAACGAGATTTCGAAATCGAAAACGTCGATCTCATCAATATCGTTTCGATCGCACCCCGTAACGCCTTTTTCAAACACACCTCCTGGAAGATCAGTACGGGGTTCTTTCGGAGACAGATGGATAACGGGGAAAACTATATGATCTACGGTCTGAATCCCGGTTTCGGATACGCGTATGAAAGCCGACTGCTCGGCCTCTGGTACATGATGTTCGAGAGCGACTTTCATGTGGGCGGCGCACTGGAGCATTCGTATTCTCTGGGGGGCGGCGGCTCCACCGGCATATTGAAGAACCTGACGAGCTGGTGGAAACTGCACCTGTTCGCCAGGGATGTCTACCATGGTTTCGGCGACGAGGATAACCTGCTCCGGACCGGGCTCGGCCAGAATTTCCGAATAGCGGCGGATCTCAGTATCAGCGGGGAAGTCGTTTTCCGGGAAGAACGGAATCATAACTTGATCGAGTCGGTCATCCAGTTGAACAGGTTTTTCTAGAATGCGCCGCCTGCTCCAATCGGGACTATGGATATTGGCATCGGGTCTGGTGCTTGCGGCGTGTTCGCATGGGGCAGGCGATTCGAAGCCGGTAGCGGACCCGGCGAGAGCATTGCCTGATACCAAACTCAGCGCAGAACAGATCGACTTAACTGTCGATCGGCGCGTGCTTCTCCCCGTCGGAGCCCTCGATTACTTCGCTGAGAGCGTTGATGAATCTTGCGCTGTATGTGTGCGGGAACTTCTCGCGAAAGCTTTCGAGGAGATCGACAACTACTACTCGCCCGGGACGATTGTTCGGAGCGATTCCACCACAAAATTCATCCGTGCTGCAGGCGGCGATAACGAACTCATGCTCACCTCCCACACCGGCGACCGGCCCCGTCTTACGTTCCGATTCCACACCAGTGAGAATCACCTCATCGGAATCGCTGAATCAGACCTCACCGATTTCCGATTGAGCGCCATCGTTTCGATTGCTCCCGAAAATGCGGAGTTCAGCGGCGCCATCGAGATCGTCCGGTTTGCCTACGGCGACGGCCCAGCCTATTTATACAGCTCAACAAGCCACCATCTGCAGGTACACTGCCGAATTCTGGAGCTCGATCAAGAATAGTCGGTTTTTCGCGTCCCGCAGTGTAGTCGCCGCCGCGACCGGAAGACTAAACAGGCGGTACGTGACAAGAAACAGCGAAATCAGGTAGAGGCCGCCCAGAAGAAGAGCAATGATCTTTGCGTCGACGCAGAAGTCAATGCTTCGCCGTGCCCGGGTTGATAGAAGAAGCATGTAGAGCGGATGCCTGTTCGCCTGTCTGTACTCGCCGGATATGCACCTCGCCAGAAGTCCTGGCAGGGAGCCGTGCATATTGATCTCGATGACGGTTCTCAGGTAGCTGCCTGTATCCATCTCGTCCGGGTCCGTGCTCCGGTTGATGCCGCTGAGACCGGCAACCACGAATAACAGCATGATCGCCAGGATGAGAATCGTAAATAGAGTTTTCATAATTGGTACCCATACACGGGATTGACTGTGATCCGGTTGACTGCCCCGATTCGCTATTGATCCTGATCCAGAGAGGGCACTCTAGCCGATACGAACGGCGCTGAATACATCGTGATCCGGGTGTTCCGCACACCAATCACGGATTTCATCGGTGAGATCTCCGAAAAGCGGCCCCCCTGCCGTCTGCAGGAAGTTGATTTCCACGTTATAGGTATTGATTTCGACAATGCGGGGCCGACTCAGCTCGTCCACAGCAATGTCGAAACTGAGAAGCCTCAATGGAGGGACAGCGGAGGCGACTTCTGTGGCAGCTTCGAGAACCGCCGAGTAGCCGGGAATTCTGAAACCTTCAAATGGAACACCTGAATCCGGATGCACGGTGTGCTTCTCGCCGGTCTTGGACGTTGCGTATCGAAAAAGCGTTCCATCCGGTTGCACCAGACAGGCAAGCCCCCCCCTACCCTGATTGTCGACGATCATTGATTTCCGCCCCGTGCGTAGCACCGCCCTTACGGGCACTACCTTCTCATCCTGTACCGAGCGGTACATCATCACGCGGAGCGTATTGACCGAGTCGGGGTTGAACTCGGCGAGTGATCGATGCTGACGGATTACAGGCTGAATCACGAAGTTGCGCCGGTAACGATCGTTCAGGTCATCGAATCGAAACGGTGCGCCATCGATGTCCCGAAACCCATCTTCGCAACGAGAGAGTTTTTCGATCCGTCGACCGCCGCCCGACCCGATGCTCGGCTTGATCACGCAGTCTTCCGGCAAATCGTGGAAGAGCTCGACAAATGATTCACGGGGAATCGGCCTGTAGTTTTCATCCAGATACGTACCGGAGATATTTCGTAGTTTCGTCGCTGCGAAGAGTTTTGGGTTGAAGAGCTGTTCGTAAGCGTTTTTATCCGCATAGACCCAGGCGTATTCGAGATTGTTGAGCCGCCGCTCGATCGCCTTGAAGAAGATGTCTTGGGGAACGTAACGCGGGTCGGCAATGCCCGAAACATTGCTATAGAAACGAAGCCACGAGGGGTCAACTCGTTTTTCGAGAGGCCGCCAATAGTTCGCGTGCCGCACTTCGACAGCGGCGTCTACAGGACTGAGCAGATCCCGATTCGAACGGAGCATCGCCCGTATCTTACGCCGATAACTGATCACCGTGCCGCTTCGAATCGCAGCCCGTGCAACGGAGTTGACTCTCCGAAGCCAGCGCCGGAGCCCGAGCTGCCTGATCAGTCCCTTTCCGACCGGTCTGCCTCCGGTCATCTGAGACCGCCGGCAGCGCAATATCCGCGAGAATCGAGTTCGGATTTTGTTTTCAGTTCGTTGTCCATCTGGCGATTATAGAACGGCTTCAAAGAATAGCAACAACTTGAACCGTCCCGTAAGAATGAAGTGGGGAGTCGATCCAATTAATCAATCGATGAAAACGGCAACAGGTATACTCCCCGGAACCTGGAGTTCCCAATGAAACGTCGATCATCCGACGATCACTTCCGGACAGCCCATCTCGGGGAAGGCATGCGCCGCCGCTCCGTGCGGGCCGGTATGGTCACTCTACTATCCCAGGGCGCACGAATCGCTCTCAGCATCACGTCCACCATGCTGCTTGCCCGGCTTCTCAGGCCCGATGATTTCGGACTCTTCGCCATGGCCACAACGACGATCGCCCTCTTTTCTGTTCTCCGTGACCTTGGGCTCTCCACAGCTACCGTCCAGAGAAAAGAACTCAGCCAGGAAATTGTGAGCACCCTCTTCTGGATTAACGCCTCATTCGGCATCCTGCTGGCTACTGCGGCTGTGATAACCGCTCCCCTCCTGACATGGTTCTTCCAGGACGAACGCCTCACGCCCGTTGCCATGGCCGTTGGCGGAATCGCTGCGATCGACGCCTTGACAATCCAGCACAGAGCGCTGCTCAGACGACAGATGCGCTTCAAGGCGATCGCGTTCGCGCAGGTTACTTCGGAGGCCATAGGACTCCTGGCAGGTATCTCCGCCGCTCTCCTCGGGGCGGGTTACTGGTCCCTGGTCATCCTACGTCTTTCAGCAACTTCGATCCGAATCCTCATCATCTGGTTGGTCTGCGGTTGGCGGCCCTCTTTCTATTTTGACTTTTCATCCGTGCGTTCGATGGTCGCTTTCGGGGGATTTCTCACTTCAACAAGAATCGTTCGATACGTTTCCCGAAATTTCGATCGATTTCTAGTAGGCCGCATCTGGGATGCCCGTGCGTTGGGCTACTACGCCCGTGCAAGCGACTCGCTTCCGGGGCCGGTGAACCGCCTCATGATGCCCATCGCAGGTGTTGCCATCTCGACACTCAGTCGACTTACCGACGAGCCCGAGCGACTGCGCGCTTACTTTCGGCAGGGAATTCAAATCGTCGCGCTTCTTGGTACACCGGCGATCGGTTTCCTCTTCCTCGACGCACACCAGATTGTCATCCTTCTGCTCGGCGACCAGTGGTCAACGACTATCCCACTGTTTCGTCGCCTGGCTCCGGCTGCACTGGCCACGCTTGGGCAGATGGGCCTTCACTGGGCTTTCGTCTCCCTCGGAAACGCGGGCCGACAGTTCCGCTGGGAATGTTTCTCTCTCGTCATCATCGTCATCGGGATCACCCTGGGAGTCCGTTGGGGAGTTAATGGCGTAGCCCTCGGGTACTCCTTTACCAGCGTCTTGCTGATCCTGCCCGGATCGCGGTATTGCTTTCGGTCGACACCCCTTCAAACCGGTGACCTGGCCGGCGCTTTTGTCCTCCCGATCCTGGGCACGCTCATCGCAGCGGCATGTCTTCACGGCATTCATTCGCTAACATCATTTGCCGCCGTCAGCCCAGTTCGCCTCCTGTTCGATTCCGGCGTTTTCTCCGTTTTCTATCTGATCACATTGATTCTCCTTCCAGCCGGCAGGAAAACGGTTAGCGATGTGATCGTCTTACTCAAGGATCTCCGGAAAACATAGCTTTCGTCGGTAGGATTCACATCACACTCCGATGCCCGTTTTAGCCCCCCTGAGGGCTGCGCGAGTCGCCCTGAGAGTCGGTAAAAGTCAAATAGTCTCCCCAAGCCTACATCATGTATGCTATTGTTATAGGGTCGATTAGGCAATTTCTCCAGCCAGTCTTCGTCGATCAACCGGCCAGGACAGCCCATCGTAATTAATCGGTGCCGTCAGAGGAGCAGATGCAGCGTTTAAACGATTTGTTGAAGTATGGTCGGTTCTCAATCGGCCTCAAACGCTTCCTTCGAGAAAAGGTTACTCTCGAAGAGGCTCGTGAAGACATTCGAAAACGCCTTCAGGAGAGAGAATCAAATTTTCTTCGGGTCGCTGAGAAAGGAATCTTCGGATACTCCAAGAGCCCCTATCTACCATTGCTGAAACGGGCAGGGTGCGAGTTCGGTGACCTGCGTGATTCCGTCCAAAGGCGCGGTCTCGAATTCTCGCTGCGAGAGCTACGCGAAGCGGGTGTCTGCTTCACTTTCGAGCAGTTCAAGGGACGCGAACCAGTTGAATGCGATGGCAAGACTTACTATTTGACCTCCCGTGATTTCGACAATCCATTTCTCCGTCAATCCTACTACGGCACGACAGGTGGAAGCACCGGCACGGCAGCGCGCGTCGCATTCGATCTGGAATCAATGACGGCACAAGCTTCGCAAAACCTGATCTCAGGTGCAGCACACGGGACGATCGGCATGCCACGCGGAATATGGCGGGGCATCCTGCCGAACAGTCTCGGCGTCGGGGGGTTGCTTGGGGGAGCCAAAGTGGGCAATGTACCGCTACGCTGGTTCACGCCCCTCCTGAGAGAAGACCGCCGGCCCTCTCTCAAATATCGACTCGCGAATGACTGGATCATTCGACTCGGCAGATTCTACGGGGAGCCGTTCCCCAGCCCCGAACCGGTACGTCTGGACGAGGCGGTAGTCATCGCCCGCTGGGTAGCGCAGACCGTGAAGGAACGAGGATCCTGCCACATGAGCGCTTTCGCAAGTATGAGCCTCCGCATCGCCATCGCCGCCATTGATGAAGGGATCGACCTTACCGGCGCGGTTCTCGCCGGCGGGGGCGAGCCGCCGACGGAGACCAAGGCGAACACGATCAGGAAATCCGGCGCCCGCTACAGAGCCGGCTACAGTTTTTCGGAAGTGGGAGCGGTAGGCCGTGCCTGCGTCAACCCTATCGATTGCAACGACCAGCACTTCATGAAAGACCACCTTGCACTGCTCCAGTTTCCGAGACAGGTTCCCGGAACGGACATCGAGGTGCAGGCGTTCAATTTCACTACGCTACTTGCCACGGCCAAAAAAATCCTTCTCAATGTCGAGATCGATGATTACGGCACGGTAGAAACGCGATCGTGCGGCTGCCCTATGGAAGAATACGGCTTCACAGAACACATCCGAAATATCCGAAGTTTTCGAAAGCTGACAGGTGAAGGGATGAGTCTGGTCGGGAGCGAGATGGAGACAATTCTTTACAAGACATTGCCCGAACGATACGGTGGCTCCGCACTCGATTATCAGCTTGTCGAAGAAGAAGACGAACTCGGTTTCACCAAACTCTCCATCCATATCAGCCCCCGGCTGAAAATCGAAAGTGAAGACGCGGTAATTAATACGATTCTTGACGGGCTCGGGAAGGAGAGCGAAAGCGCCGATGGGGCGCGAGCAATGTGGAAACAGGCAAAGACGTTGCGGGTCAAGAGAAGCGATCCGATCTGGACGACTCGTGGCAAACTCCTGCCCCTCCATCTCATAAAGCTGAAACCCAATAGGTCAAAGAGCGACGATGCTTCTCTGGGAAAGGAATCCTGATGACGTATCGCCGCCAAATCCTGACTCTGATTCTTCTGGGCGCAAGCTTTCTATGGGGGGTCCCTGCCATTGCTGGCGAAACACCGGAGCGAACAAAGCTGAAAGTGGTAGAGTCCCCATACATATCCTGGGCGGTGATCCACATCGCCAAGGAAAACGGTTGTTTTGAAGACCTGGGACTCGATATCGAGTTCGTCGTAATGAGGGGGACGCGGGAATCCTTGCCCGCGCTTGCTCAGGGAAGACTCGATGTGGTCCCCGGGTTCATCACCCCGGGTTATCTCAATCTCATGTACCGGGGGGCTGACATTCGATTTGTGGCGGATAAAGGTCACATGGAAAGGGAAGGCTGCGCCTACAGAGCGTTCCTCGCGAAAAGAGAGCTCGTCGAGTCCGGGAGACTGGATAACTTCGAAAATCTTCGCGGCCTCCGTATCGCCGGAGAAAGAACATCCACGAGCTACTACAGCACAAGCTGCCTGCTGGCGAAGGGCAATCTGACTCCGGACGACGTCGTTTGGATTGACCTGCCTACGGCTGCCAAGCAAGCAGCTCTCGACGCCGGAGCAGTGGACATCGTGAACGCATCTGAACCGTGGATCACCCGTATTGTTCAGTCCGGTGCAGGCGTCGTCTGGCTTCCAGCCCGCGAAGTCGTCCCGGATTTTCAGCACAGCTTCATCATGTTCGGACCGAGTCTGCTCGAAGAGGACAGGGACGCCGGGATGAGGTTCATGGTCGGTTATCTTCGGGGGGTCCGTATCTACAACGAAGGGAAGACGGATCGAAACGTCCTGGCCATATCCCGGGGGACCGGTCTTGACCAGGATCTGGTTCGAGATGCATGCTGGCCGCCCATCCGAGAGACCGGTGAATACGATACGGAGAGTCTGCTCAAGTATCAGGCCTGGGCGACCGATGAGGGGTTGATAGACGGCGTCGTTCCCGTAGAGGGCTTCTGGGACCCCTCCTTCATTGAGCACGCGAATCGTGTGCTGTCAGAAGGCAACTGACGCGAGATGAGCTTTGAATGCAGAAATCTGGCCGTCACTTACAAGACTCAGAGCGGCGGGCTCGAGGCGCTGACTGACGTCTCGTTTACTGTGAGCAAGAATGAGTTTGTCTGCCTGCTCGGCCCGAGCGGGTGCGGTAAATCCACAATTCTCAAGATTGTCGCCGGTCTTCTTGATCCTACCGCCGGCGAAGTAATCTTCCAGACACAAGGTACAAACGGAAAACCGCTGAACGCCATGGTCTTCCAGGAGCACGGCGTTTTTCCATGGATGAATGTGCTGGAAAATGTCGCATTCGGACTCGAGATGCGAGGGGTCGGACGACAGGAACGAAACGAGATATCCCACAAGTTTATTGAACGCGTCGGGCTCGCTCACTTTGAGCAGAGCTACCCTCACGAACTATCCGTCGGAATGCGTCAGCGCGTGAGTATCGCGAGGGCATTCGTCAACGACCCGGAAATTCTGCTGATGGACGAGCCTTTCGGTTCGCTCGACGCCATGACCAAGCTCGTGATGATGGAAGAACTTTTGCGTATCTGGAGTGCGGAAAAGAAACAGGTCCTCTATGTAACGCATGATATCGAAGAAGCGATTCTGCTGGGAGACCGCGTGCTCGTCATGACAGGCCGGCCGGGTCGAATTCGAGAGGATATTCGTATTCCGTTGCCGAGGCCGCGGGATCTTCGCGACAGAGACAAAGCCGAAATCATCGAGATCAAGGAACACATCTGGACCATTCTCGAGGAGGAAGTCCGTAGCAGCCTCGAGGGGTCGCAATGAGCCGGCATGAGATGGGAGAGAAAACGCTCCTGATCATCCCGCCCGTCATTCTTATCGCAACGCTCGGCTGCCTCGAGTTCATTACACGGATGGAGATTCTCCCGTCTCTCTTTTTTCCGCCGCCGACGGTGGTGGTCTCAACGCTCTATAGGATGACGACCGAAGGGGCCCTGCTCGAGCATCTTGCCGCAACCGTCACCCGCCTCCTCACCGGATTTGTGCTGGGAGGCATACCGGGCATGATTCTCGGTATGATGATGGGGTGGTCGCTACCCGTTCGCCGAATCTTTGACCCCTTTATTGCGGCCCTTCATCCTGTTCCCAAGATTTCGTCGCTACCGATAATCATGATTATATTCGGCATCGGATTTGTCTCCAGGACCATTGTTGTTGCGGTCGCATCCTTTTTCCCGATGTTGATCAACACCATGGCCGGGGTCAGGCAGATCCATCCGATTTACTTTGACGTCGCTCAGAATTGCGGGGCGAGCCGGTTACAGGTACTCCGCCGCGTGGTGCTGCCAGGAGCGACTCCGTTCATACTCGCAGGCGTGCGGCTTGGTCTGAACGTCTCACTGTCAATCAGTCTGGCAGTGGAGCTTCTTCTGGCCGACAAGGGAATCGGAACCCTTATATGGATGGCCTGGCAGACCCTGAGAATCGAAGAACTTTACGCCACTATTGTTACGGCCGCTGCGGTCGGAATCAGTATTCGTCTTTTTGTTCAATTTTTGTTAAGCCGGTTCGTGCCTTGGGATTCCAAGACCCGAACATAAACCCCGGAGGTAGCTAATGAAATTCTTGTCAATGGCATCCGTTTGCATTGTTTCTTGCGTAATTTTTGGCACGGTCTCTGCAGATGAAGCGAGCGCGGTGGATGAAGACGCAAGGACCGCAAGACCGATTGTCGTCACAGCCACTCGCTCCACTCAGGATGCCGCGGATATCGCCGCGAATGTCACTATAGTTGATCGAGAAACCATCGAAAGCTCGGCCGCCGTCCGCGTGGATCACCTGTTGCGGAAAATCCCGGGCTTTTCTCTGCTGAGACAGCAGAGCAGCATCGTATCCGGCCAGACCATCCAGGGAGTATCGCTCCGCGGTGTGGGTCAGTCGGCGACATCCAGGACTCTTGTTCTGCTCGACGGGATTCCCCTCAACGACCCGTTCGGCAACTTCATTATCTGGAGCCGCGTACCCTTTGAGTCGATCGAGCGAATAGAAGTTGTTCGCGGAGGAGGATCGGGTATCTGGGGCAATTTAGCGCTGGGCGGTGTCATTCAGATTATCACCGAACGGCCGACAGAGCGTACGGTTCGCTTCCTTGCAGAGGGTGGAACCAGGGGAAATTCAAATTTTGATCTCTTCGCCGCCGATCGAAACGGACGAGTCTCTTATTCATTCGGTTCGAATCTATACAGCACGGACGGCTATTTCAAATACAGCGAGGAAGATCTGGGGCGAGTAGACGAAAGGGTAAGCCTAAGCAACGAGACGTACAACGGGAGCATTGACTTCGAACTGGCCCCCGGCAGCCGAATCTACGGCCGAGCGAGCTTCTCTGATGAAGACAAGACAAACGGCACACCCCTCTCCCTGTCGTCAATGATCAATCGGTATTATAATATCGGCGCAGATATAGGGACTTCCGACGGTAGTGAATGGAATTTTAATCTATTTTCCACTTCTCGCAGCGGCAACAGCGTAAGCACGTCCATAGCGAGATCGCGTGAATCTGAAACTCCTCGATCTGAGCGCTACGATCTGGGTGCCGTCTCAGTGGGCGCGAATCTTCAGTGGGCAAAAGAGTTTACGACCATTCACAGATTGGCGATCGGCGCTGATTTTCTGTGGAGCGATTCACGCTCCAATGAATTCACCGGCTGGGATAGAGAATTTGAAATATTTACTAAAGACAGCAGGCTCGGCGGTAAGCAGATCATGGGTGGAGTCTTCGCTCAAGAGATCTGGACCCCGACGATTCGTTGGAATGTCGTCTTGGGTGCCCGGCTGGATCAGATCAAAAACAAGAGCGGTTTTTCCAACGTTCGCGTCCTGGGCACCAGTGAACTGATCAGCGAGACGAACTCACCCGACGTAAGCAATACTGCCTTCAGCCCGAGCCTGGGCGTCGTCTACCACGCATCGAATTCAGTCTCCCTTCGAGGGAGCACATACAAGGCATTTCGCGCTCCTACCATAAGTGAGCTCTACAGGACCACCGGGAGCAGCACGGTTAACGCAGGCAATGCTGACCTCGGCCCCGAAGACCTGGTAGGCGGCGAGTTCGGTTTCAACTATAGCCCCACTTCTTTCTTTGATGCCAAAGTGACCGGATTCTGGAGTGAAGTGGATGGGACGATCACTCTGAAGACTATGGGAGTCGCCCGCGACTCCGCCGCCGTAATTGAACCGTGCGGACTCCTGCCGGAAGACGGCACTTGCCGGCAGCAAAACAACGTGGGCAGACTTCGCACAAGAGGAGTGGAGGTCGAGATCAGCCTGGTTCCCCACGCGTTCTGGAGTTTCACCGGCAGCTATATTTACGACGACGCCGAGTTGATTGAGTCGGCCGACTCGAACCTGGTCGGGAACCGAATTCGACACGTACCCCGACATCACTTTGTGCTGAATGGTTCATTCAACAAGCCCTCCCTTTTCGCGGCTCACGTACAGGCACGATTTGTAGGCGATCGTTTCGAAAACGACGTCAACGACCTTCCAATCAACGACCTGTTTGTCGTCGACCTGCAAGTATCCAGAAGGATATCGCCGTGGGCAGAGAGTTTTCTTTCCGTCGAAAACCTGCTGGATAAGGCCTTCGAGGTTCGGCCGACATCGACCGGTCTGACTGAGTTGGGCATGCCGAGGATGATCCACGGCGGGCTACGGGTGAGGATGTAAGCTACAAGCGGGCTCGCAATCCTCCCCTCCCGGTGATTGACCCGGGCAGCAGGAGATCGGTGATGCGCCGGGAGCGGAGCAGATCAAATGGTTCGAAGTGCCCGAACCCTGTTCAAATACCTTCCCGCTATCAACAGTGATCAGCGGCGTTCCAGGGAAGAGCTCGACAGCCTGCAGTGGCAACGCTTCCAGCGGCTCCTCCATCATGCCACTCGAAATTCCCCCTTTTATCGGAAGAAATTTGCGGCCGCAGGAATTTCACCGCATGATATCCGGTGCCGTGAAGACCTGCGGCACCTGCCCATTACTAAGCGGGAAGATCTCCGAAATGCTCGGGAGCTTGTCGTCGATGGCGCGGATCCCGATAAGATGCACCGGTCTTTCTCTTCAGGATCAACCGGCCAGAGTGTCGAGACCTTCTTTGATCCGGAAGCGTGGATCATTGGGAAAACGCTTTTGAAAGCGAGGGCGCGCTTCGCGTGTGGCGTACGTCCCTGGCACAGGATCGCTCTCTTCCAGGCCACCGGTTTCCGGAACAGTCCCGTAAGGCGCCTGATCAAGCGGCAGATATCTTTTTCAGCGCTCGATCCGATCGAGAAGATCCTGCCTCGCCTGAGATCGTACAAGCCTCATGTACTATATGGGTTCCCGGGGCACTTTCGAATGCTGGCTGAAAAAGGAGGCGATTTTCTAAGGCCGACCATGGTCATCACATCCGGGGAAATGCTGAACAGCGAGACGAGGAGAATCATTCAGGAGGCTTTTCGCGCCCCGGTGTACGACGTCTACGGCAGCACGGAGGTGAAAGAAATCGCTTGGGAGTGCCCTCGGGGGGAAGGTTACCATCTGAACAGCGACTGGCTTCTGCTGGAGACGGGCGATCGGCTCACCAGCGGTGACGATGCAGACAGGGTTCTCCTTGTTACCTCCCTTTACAATTACGGAATGCCGATGATCCGGTATCAAATCGGAGACACGGGCCGCATGCTGGAGAAGTCGTGCTCCTGTGGGCGTTCCCTCCCTCTCATGGCCCCCGGTTTCGGACGGAGCGTGGAATACTTCGTTCTGCCGGACGGCTCGCTCATCTCCCCCTACACCCTGATCAATCCGCTGGAAGAGCTGCAGGGGATCGCCCAGTTCCAACTTATTCAAGACGATCGCACCTGTGTGGTTGTGTGTGTTGTTCCCGTCGACAGTTATGACGATTCATTGAAGGAGATGATTCTTAATACAATCACGCCTCTCCTGCCGGGATTGAGACTTGCAGTAGTACCTGTCGACAAAATCCCTCCCGAATCTAACGGGAAGTATCGAATTGTCCGCTCCCGGCTCGTGACTCATTCCGACGAAGCAGGATAGTAACCGGCAGTTTTGTGCCCTCCGGATCGTAGCGTTCATACTCGCGGGCAACGGCTGCGGCTATATCCGGATTCTGAAGGAATGTCTTGTCAGTATAACCGTCGAGTACAACGGCATCGGGAGGCCTGCCTTCATATGCTTCCAGCACCTTCTTGGTTAAATATCTGCTTTTGTTCATTGCACGAAAAATGAGCGGGTGGTTCAGATTGCCGAATGATTTTCGGCCCGCAAGATACTCCCAGATCACCCCTCCTGACATCACTTCCCCGGTCTCGGGCGTCTTGTTACGCAGCACCTGAGCCACTCTGGCACCTGATTCCGGCGGCCATTGCCCATGGAAATTGAATCCGCCGATCGCAATGGCGGAAATCGTCGCGAACACAATAGAAGCGAAAGTTACCGCAAGGAAGAGGGGCGAACCGGGGTTTCGAATCCGGCCAACGCGCAGGAGAAGCAACAAGAAAACAATAATTGCACCAATGAGAAGCAACAAACCGGAACCTTGCACCGAATGCAGAACTCCGCCCGGGCGCCTGGAAAAGAAAATTAATAGCAGCGCGAATCCGAGACCGCCAGATAGCACAAGTCGATTGGCACCATCCCGAGAGTGTAGAATGTCGACGAAAAGAATCCCCCCCCCGGCGTAAATCGCAAGAGTGACTGATTCCAGCCAGACGGGGAAGCTGCTCGCCCGAGTGAGAACCGCTATCAGGAGCCCTGCTACAGCCAGGGGACTGTACCACCATGGACGGGATAGCGTTCTCAGCGCATGAGCAATGGCACCCGCCGCGAGTATCGCCAAAGGGGGTTCGAACTCGCGCATATATCCCGGCTGAAAACCGTGATCGCCCGACCAGCCACCGTACATGACTGCTAGAAATGCGATCCAGCCGGCAAGAAGCGCCATGATTTTTCGGCGCCGGCCGCTCCACCAGCCTCCGAAGATAGAGGCGAGGGCGCAAAATCCCGGAACAATCGAAAGCGCCGCGAAACGGAAGCCTGTTGCAAGAGAGCGGGCGCCGTAACGAGTGTCAGAGGGTACGGAGTCAGTTCTGGCCGGCGCCGCCATGCGCCCCGAGTCCGGCTCCAGAACGCTTTCTATTATTTGCTGGGGAAGATAAAGCGGGTTGATCCGGGAGTTCCACACTTCGGAAAAATCCCACCAGTTTGAATAGAACGTGAGCACAAGAGCGCAAACGACGGCATATCCGGCGAACAACGTGAACGCAGACCGAAGAGCCGAGCGCATGCTGCTGCTGACAAGGAAGATGTAGATCAGGATCGCCGGTGCGATGGCGAGGACCGACTCGCGCACAAGGAAACCGAAGCCGATGAGCAACCCCGCGCCGAAAAAGGCCCCGCGTCTGCTCGAGATCGCGAGCATGACAATCAGGCAGGAGATCAGGATGGACAATGGCTGCGTTTGAACGACCGTCGCGTAATGCAGCGTCAATGGAGAGAACAGGAACAGGGCAGTCGCTATGAGACCCGCCCCGTCGCCGAATCGCCTCCCGATGCAAAACAGGAGGATTCCGGTCAGTATTGTGGCGACCAACGCGACGATACGACCGGCAAGAAGTGTATTTCCGAACATTAGCTGGGAGGCAGCGAGTATATAGCAGTAAACCGGCTGACGTGCGCCGAGACTGAACGGAGGCAATCCATCAGTAACGATGCGGCGACCGTCCATCAGGTGTGCCCCTTCGTCCGGGGTGATCCAACGCTGAGGCAGGATCCAGGCATATAGAACTGATGCGGACGCGAGCATGATTACAAGGAACAGCGTTATGCGATAGTCGCCTCTGTTGTCAGTCTTCACAGCCACTCGCCGAATCCTTGAACGAATTGCCTGCCCACCTTTTGCCGGGCTTGAACTTATTGACATTCTAAACTACCGGAATGAGCAGCAGCGAACAACCGATGAATGAGGAGCTCAAAAACTGTTATAATAATGGGTGTTGGCGCGAGGTTCCATCGATCCAAGGCAATACGGGTCGCCCTACTCTTATTGACTCTTTATTATTGAGAATGCCGATGAAGAAGATCCTGATGCTCAATTATGAATTTCCACCCCTTGGAGGGGGTGCGGGCAACGCTACCCACAATATTTCCAGAGAATTGGTGAAGTTGGGATATGACGTTTCTGTCCTGACGTCAGGATGCCGCGGTGATAAGGCAGATGAGATCAAGGACGGAGTAAGAATCTACCGCGTGATCAGCTGGAGGAAAGGAATTCACGACTGCGGCCTCAGGGGGGCTTTGACCTACCTGATTTTCGCCTCTATGAAACTGTTTAGCCTGCGAATCAAGGAGAGGTACGATCTGTTGCATTATTTCTTCAGCATACCTACGGGATTGCTCTCCTTTCTTCCCTGGTCATTTCTCAAGGTGCCCTACATTGTTTCGCTCAGAGGATCGGATGTTCCCCATTATGATAAGCATAATCGTGTCGTACATATCCTTGGTCTGATTCTGCAATCGATCAACAGGCGAATCTGGACGAATGCGAGCCGCGTGATTGCATTGAGTAGCAGCCTTCGGCAAACCGCCCTCAGAACATCCCCCGACCGAAAGATCGAAGTGATATCGAATGCAATCGAAGCCGATCACTTCAAACCGGACGGCGGAGCATCGGCATCTTCTGACACCTTTAAGCTAATTACCGTCTCCCGGCTGATCAATAGGAAGGGAATTGATCACATTCTCAGAGCGCTGAGTGGAATTGATGATGGCAACATACGCCTTCTCATTGTAGGTACCGGAAACTACAAGCAAGCGTTGGAAAAGCTGTGCAGTGATCTAGGTTTGAATGGCAGGGTTGAGTTTCACGGATCCTGCCCGCGATTGGAATTGACCAGACTGTATAACGGCGCTGACCTATTTATTCTGCCCTCCCTTGCCGAATCATTCGGCATGGTTTTCGCAGAGGCCATGGCGTGCGGCCTCCCGGTTATCGGGACAAGAACGGGTGGGATTGTCGACCTGATCACTCACCAGGAAGGCGGTCTTCTGGTGGAGCCGGCCAATGTTGAGGAGATTCAAGAGGCTATCATCCTGATGAAGAACTCTCCCGAGTTGCGTCTGGAAATGGGTCGAAAGAACAGAGAGAAGATTTTGCGGGACTACTGCTGGGACAACATAGCAAGTCAGTACGCCGATGTTTATAAGCAGATTATCTAGGAGCTGAAGTGGATCGAACCATCCTTGGATTCAGATTCCAACATGCTCGTAATTGTCAGCTCAATAGGATGGCCTTCGAAATCGAGTGAGGCCTCGTACAGTTGCTGAACCCTGGATCAGGTCAAGGGGTCAACTCCCTGAACGCAATCAGATGCCGTGTGATACGTGAATCCCCTGCGACAGGCCCTTCGGGAATCCTCCCCTCTCCTCTTCGAAGGCACACCCCCCGCTTTTCTGGATGCCGACTTAGATAGAGTCCATGCAAGGCTGCCTCGAGACAGGAACGAAGAACGACAAGCGTCTCAATCGCCTTGCGACAATTGTCAGCAGACTGTCAAGTGCCACCCTTGCAATTGAGTCCACTCCCATTCCGGGGGCAGGTTTACAGTGTCCGGATTTACAAGATGCTCATGGTGCGCGCGGCACAAATGGGTGGCTCTCCACGGCTGTCGCCCGCCTCACCCCCACTGCTTAGCTCAAATTAATTGTTGACTCCATTCATAGTGCGTTGTACTATATCTTGTAATACAAGATATCGGAAATTACATAGTACCCAAACATAGGACTGAGGATGAATCTGGACGTATGGAAAGCTCAGCTTAGAAAGGGTGCCGCCGAGCTGGCAGTGCTGGCTCTGCTCGAATCAAGGGAGAGCTACGGCCTCGCGATCCTCCGAGTCCTGATCGATCAGAGGGGGCTGGCGATCTCGGAGGGCACGATCTACCCACTCCTCAACCGCCTGCGTCGCGAGGGAAAGATCGACTCCCGATGGGTCGAGGACGAGGGTGCCAGCCACCCTCGCAAGTACTACTTCCTGACCGACGAGGGGCGCTGGTTGCTCGCAGCAATGAAGACGGTCTGGGGAGACCTCTCTTCCAACCTCAATGCTCTCATCGCAGGGGAAAATCATGAACGGTAAACGCAAAGTAATCGAGTCCTACCTGCGCCGCTTGAGGCTGGCGTTGGGTACTCTACCGGTCGAGGAACGTCAGGAGATCTGCCGCGAACTCGAGAGCCATCTGGACGAGCGGGCCGGAGAAAGTGACACCGCGCTGCAATCATGCCTGGCAGAACTCGGTGAACCGGAGACCTATGCCCGGGCCTTTCACGACGACTATGAATTGTCGGTGGCGCTCGCTTCCGGGAGCACCGCCAGACTCTTCGCACAGAGTCTTCGACTGGCGGGGCGCAGCATCTGGGCAGCGGCAGGATTCCTTTTCTTCCTCTCGCTGTTCGCAATCTCCGGAGGTCTGATGGCGGTCGCCATGATCAAGCCCTTCTTCCCGCAACAGGTCGGCCTCTGGCTGCCCACATCGGGCGGCTTCATATTTGGGTTTGTTGATACCACCAGTATCGCTGGAGTTCAAGAGATCATGGGCTGGTGGTTCATTCCGGTGGCTTTGGTTTCGGGCTTTGTCCTGTGGATTCTGGCCTCCCGACTTCTGGAAAAGTTCGTCGCTTCGCTCCGAAAACCACGAGATGATGGATGACACACGTGACATTCGGCGATTCCTGATTCTCGCGTTCGGCCTGGGACTCTCGATTCAAATGGCAGCGCTCCGGATCGGTCTCGAAACCGGGGGGAGCCGGCTGCTGCTGTTGACCATGTGGACGACTGCGATTGCGGCTCTCCTGGCAAGCACAAACACCTGGCGGCTGCACAGGCTTGTAGAAGACTAGCGGTGTGTTCCCGGTCTGCCCCGAACGATTCTAAGACGAGCGCTCAGTCAGACCCACCGGCTTGTCGAGATAGATGGTCCAGTTGACGAGCATGCCCCCGCGTCGCGCGTGATCTATAATGGTGATGTAAAACGATCCCCCTCGAGGGCAGCCGTCGAAGGCGGAGAGAGACGGGATCTCCCGACCGCGACCGACACCGACTTCCGGCCCGGTCAAGGGGGTCGGCATTTCAATGGCGTCCCATCCCGCACTGTTGAAATAGTAGAAGCCGTCAAGCTTGATCGGGCAATCCCACCCCTCATCACCAACCCTCGGATCCGCCCCTGCCCAATGGAATTCTACGGGAGAGCTTGCCTCATAGATTCCATCGTTGTTGCAGTCGTAGTGTAGAAAGAGACTCAAATCCCCAGCATATTCGTACTCGATTTCAAGACCAAGAGTGACCCCTTGAATCGTGGATTTCCCCTTCGGAATGGGCAGTGGTCCGATCGTCACCCCGCCTGGGGAATCTGAAGCGATCGGGATCGGATCGTCAAATGTGTAATATTCACACTTGGCAGCAGGCCGATCACCGGAGGATTCATTCATTGCGGCGGGATTCTCGTGGCCGCTGATCGATGCGGAGCATGCCAACGCCACAAGAGTGAGGAAAGCCGGATTTCGTCTCCTCATGCCCCAACCACTCCTTCATAGCCCCCTGCTGGGAACCGTTTATGCACCCACCATCTGACGGTCTGCAGGATCTGGCCCCGGCGCTGGGGCGGTAAGCCGGGACGGGTGAGTGAGATGCCGGATGGTGCTGATCGCGAACCTAAACACGCTCCAATGCGATCTCAACATGGCCCATCTTCTATGAAGCGTCTAGTTTTTGTGTCTTCAGCCGATCCAAGACAGATTCTCCCGAGAGCTGAACGACATCCCCTTCAGATCCACGGATCGCATTCGATCGTCTCGCCCGATCAATATGAGCCGCACAACTTCGCACAATTGCCTGCCCACGTTGTGCGCGGCCGGATGGCTGGACTGAATTTACGCAAATGACATCTGGAGATCGGCCGCAGCTTCAGGAATCGTCGCGGTACCGCCAACACCGTCAGGCGGAGGCAAGTTATGTCGCCTGATCGGAGATTCTGACAGTCAACTAGAGAAAGTGGTACACCTAGACTCGGTTAGTTGGAACCGGGTGGAAGAGTGGTTGCGCGAGGTAGATTTGCTGAGTGCTGCCGGAGAGTAGGCCCCACAATTGTGCCATCGAGGCCCGATCCCACGATCCAGTCAGCAGGTGACGGACTCCCCTAAGCGATTGGAAGCATCCTAAATGTCCCAGAGTGACGATAGGCGACGAAAGCTGACACCCCGACAACGGAAAGCGATTCTCTCGCTCTTGGCTGGCAAGTCCGTTCAAGATGCCGCCAAGTCCGCCGGGGTCTCCCGACAGACCGTTTCAAAGTGGCTCAACCATCATAGCGATTTTGAATACTCATTGGATAGTGGCCTAGAACAAGTCCACTCAGACAGCCTTAGAAGAATTCAGGCCCTTTCATCCCGAGCCCTCGACGTGATCGAGACTGCACTCGACGAAGGCGATCGCCGAGTTGCCGTCTCGCTTTTGAGGGGAATTGGAACACACAATTCAGATCGAGCGGCAAATAGCCGCACTTCAGGAAATCGATCTGATCACCCGCCTCGGGTTCAAATCGTTCTTCCCGATAATGGCAGGGATCCTTAGGGCATCGGGAACAGGGAATAGGCATCAAACATACATGCAGAGTTCATATTGCACACCCTATCTATCTCCCCACTCGAGGAAATAGGCCCTTCCACTTTCTATTTTTATTCGCATGCAGTATCGGAAGCGAATTATTCGGGGCCTTGTGGCAAAATACGCAGAGCAGCCCACATTCTTTGTATCCTCTTGGATTTTTAGAGTCTGCTATCTTACAATATTTTTCTAGCCTGTTCTTATCTCGAAGCTCAAAACGAATACATGCAGGACTAAAAAAGTCATCAGAATCTCCAAATGTTCGACCAACGATTACTTGCAGGTCTGTCTCTTCTCGAATTCTCTTTTTGGCACGCTGGGTAGCCGCCACCAGCAATAAGTAAGCATTGGGATCACCGGACATGAGCTCTCGCATTAGCGGCCACTCGCGCACGACCTGGTCTCCAGAACCAGCAAAATCATCAACAAATACCACCGAATCACTTGAAGTAAGTCTTGCCTTAGTGAGGTCTCGCTTTTCGATGAAATAGGAATTGAACTTACTTGCCGAAAGGTTAACAGCGGTACGAAAAGAATGAAGCATCGAGCTGCCGCTTTCACCAGCAGACCGAGAATAAGCTGCAAACCGCCACCTAGCCGGCGCGGCTCTATTATGGGGATCCCAGTTGGGCAATTTCTGTTCGCATGCCCTGTATTTATCTTCCACGTTTTCTGGATTAAAAAACTCAACCACATCAAGTACTCTGGCAGCGATATCTAAGTCAACATTTTTGAATTGATCCAAGTAGGCTTGGACACGCTCCACCGTCACGCTACGCCGGTATCCCACGAACCGATCAACCCACTCTCTAATCCTATTGTCATCAATTGGGGTCCCACGAGGGGAAGGGGATCTCACCCTTTGGGTCTCCGATCAGCCTTTTTTAGCTTCTTTCTGATTTCCGCTACTAGTTTCTCCATAGACTCCCAAAGATCGAATTCTCCGTAAAAATTCTCAACATCGATGTCACGGATACTTAGGGTCAGTCCATCAATTTTTCGAACCAGCGTTCTAGTGGCAGTTCCAATTCGAGCCTCGGGAAGAGCAAGGTGGTCGATTGACAAGGATGTATCTGCAACATACTGGCGCAAGTTCCTGGAAATTTGAGGCTTCCTTTTGGCCTTTACAGCGTTTGTAATGTGCTGCTTTATTACGCGGAAATCCGTAACTGCCTTTGGATCAACACCCTTTTTCTGATATCTCTCAAGCATCTTCCGAGTGAAGGTGTCGGGTTTGAACCACGGCATGGCCCTTACATTTCGGTCATTTCGAACTGCATAGAGTTCTATGAAAAAATCGGCCTTTACACGATAGTCGGGGTCAAGGTCCAGCATCATGTCTTGATATTTGCGTGGATATGAGAGGAGTTTCTTGCACCTGGACACGACAGCTCGATCAAGTCCAGTCAGTTCGGCTAGCCTAGCATCTCCACGCTCGCCAAGTTCTTTCATTAGGACTTCCACCTTCAGCGCTGTCGGCATCAATTCCCAATCTTCCCTCAGTTTGTGTATTTGAAACATCGTGACAATGTTCTGAAGTAATGTTGGTTCAGCCACTTGGTTAACTGGCACAGACTTGAGACCAAGCTCTTGCGCACAGATCCAGCGGCGCTGACCGTCGAGTATTGTGTATTTGTCGCTTCGACCTGATTTAAACACGGTGAGAGGAACTAGGATTCCTACCTTTTCGATCGACTCACGCAGAACTTTGAGGGGTTTTCGGTCAAAGAGAACTCTAGGATTGTGAGGGTTGGGGCGTAGTGATTTGGTTGGAATATCTTTTACGCCTATCCCATCTGGAGATAGTCTCTTCTTCACTTTCTTCTTGGCCATGAGTAGGGGCACCTCCACGATAGGAGTCGCACTGCTAACAGAATTGGTAGGGAGCTTAATTTCCGTTACCGCTCCCCTTTGTGTATAGCACTACCTCTGTAACGCGGTCTCTAAATCTTGAGTTGGACGCAAGCGTTGACCGACGATTAATCCTTCTCTTCCCGAAGCCTTGATATAGGCTTGTTACATCTGCATGGTCTGCATTGGAGACAACTACGTGCACGCCTGATTCGGCCATTGTTGTGGCAATGGCCGCCAGACGCCTCTGGTCTTCCCAGCTGAATATTTTCTCATTGTAGTCCGCGAAACCGTTGTTATTGTGTCGCGTTACATAGGGAGGGTCCAAGTACACAAGATCGCCTGGCCTAGCCTTGGACAGGGTTGCCTCAAAATCACAGCACTTTAGTTTTACAAGCCGTTGAGAGAGCAAGCTTGAGCAGGCCTTAAGATTCTGCAGATCGGCGATGAAGTCAGTCTTTGGCATCCCGAAAGGGACATTGAATTCACCTTGTGCATTGACTCGATATAGGCCGTTCCAACATGACTTGTTCAGGAATATGAATTCTGCCGCTCGCTTAAACCGACCAGAGCTTCGATTGTTACGGACCTGATAATATAGCGGCTTCCTTGGGCGAAGTGGGTTTAGGTATCGAATGACACTCGACACGTTGTCGCGTACCGCCTTGTGCGTCTCTACCAATTCACTACACGAATCACTAATGACAGCCTTTCGGGGTTGGAGCAAGAAGAAGAGAGCGCCTGACCCGAAAAACGGCTCGATATATGTTCCAAATCTCCCTGGTAGTAAGTCAACTATGTGCTTCGAAAGAAGTCGCTTTGATCCCGCCCATCTCAAAAAAGGCCTTGGAGTACAACTATTTGGCCTCTTGGCTCGAGACAAGAGCTCAATTTGATCGACAGAATGGGCGCGGGTTTCCATCACGTTCGTCCTTAGGCATTACTAAATAAAGAGTTAACCTATCGAATTACCAAGGCCATAGTCGGATAGTACCTTCTTTGAGGTTCGCGGGGAACATGTCCTTCTAGGTAATTATTATACTCTACCGTTCATTTTATGTGTTAGGCTGACCCAAATGAGTCAAGAGAAGCGACCACAAAGACCCGACTATCGAAAGACTTTCTCTCGAATGGCTCCACCGTGGGCCGACCCTCAGCATCGTCGCCAATATGAGATCACGCACTCCAACGAAACGCCATACTGGAAGGTGAAGCGATTTACAGCCAGGGACATCCGCGATCTCACGGGTATCACCTATCGCCAATTGAATGATTGGGAGAATCGCGGCCTCCTACCTTCGTCATCGCGCAGGGGAAGGAAATGGAGACGATTCGACGATCGGGAGTCTTTTGCCATATTGATTTGCGCCCAGCTTCGGCAGCAGTACGGGATACCGATAGATTCCATGATTTGGGTTAAGGACCAGCTCCTGACCGATTGGCAGCACGGATTCTATGTTGCGAAGACGAAATTCGAGATGGATGGAGCGTCCGTGTTCTTGCTCACGGATCTGAAACACAGGTTTACCATCCTCACAAGCCCTGACCTCGCCAGAATGTCAATAACTGGTTTTTTTGAGACATCCTCATGTCAACACTTCCTACTTCTAAAACTCAATCGACTCATCAATAGGATGCTCCTCTACGAAGATCCCCCGTTTCAACTATTCGAGAGTCCAGCTGCAACACATCTGTCGGCGATTCCAAATAGGCAGCTATGGATCCGCGAAGTCGGGGAAGCAACTGTTCTTGAGTCGATTCGTAAGCGAAATTTTAGAGAGGTTCACGTCCAACTCACCGATGGGGCGATTCGAACAGTCTTCGCCGACCAAGATTACTCCGGGATGACTCTCAGTGAGTTAGACAACCTATCCAAGTCTTGGAAATATCAGACCATGATACTAAAAAAGAATGATGGCGAATTTGTGAAGACAACTCGCACAGTTGCCATCAAGCCAGGCGATAACATCGACGGCCTATGACGTGGCGGAAGAACCCCCGAGCGTCGTCAGGCAAATAGACAAATCAAGGCTCGAGGCTGCAGAGAGATCCTGAGCTGAGGGTATTGGCTAACCGCGTTGAGCGGTTGAGGTATGGCCATGCTTTCAGTGAGGAAGTGTCAGAAGATTCTCGGCCCAGAATGTGGTTTGTCATCTAAGGAAGTCCTACGTGCGACCGTTCTTCTTTATGAGCTTGCTCAGATTTCCCTAGACTGGGCATATTTGCACAGCAAACTCGAGGGTCACAACAGCACCGACTCTCAGGGAAGAGGATTAGGCAACATAGCCAGCATATTTGAGCATATGTCAACCTCAGAGCTGAAGGACATGAGGGATAATCGATGACTGCTCTCCAAGAAGAATTCGCTGTGATCTATGTGAGGGTGAGCAGCAAGGAGCAGACAAAGAACCTAAGCATTCCCACACAGATTCGTCAATGCACCGGGTACTGTGAACAGCAAAGATGGTCTGTCGCGCGGATCTTTCAGGATTTGGGCGAGTCCGCTAAGACAACAAATCGCCCCGAACTCCAGTCAATGCTTCGATTTTGCCGCAAGCACCGGCGAAAGATCAATTTTGTCGTAGTCTACGCTATAAACCGCCTGGCGAGGCAGACACATGACCACCACGCCATTCGAGCAATGCTATCTAGTTGTGAAATCAAGCTAAGATCCGTTTCGGAGATGATCGACGATTCACCTCGAGGTCAATACATGGAATCGACATTCGCCGCAATGGCGCAGCTTGATAATGATCTGAGGGCAGAGCGCACCACGATTGGAATGAAGGCGGCTCTTAGGATGGGTCGATGGACATTTCCACCACCTACAGGATATACGAATGGGCAGAAGCCTGGCCCTAGCCTTCATCCAGATCCTGAACGGGGCCCCCTTATCCGATTGGCTTTTGAGATGGCATCTGATGGAACTCCACAAATGGACATAGTCGGGCGACTGTCGGCTCTGGGGCTTAACGTAACCCCCACAACGCTAAACAAGATCCTCAGAAATGAAATCTATGTCGGCAAGATAGTGGTTCCAAAGTGGGCGATTAACTGTCAGGGAGACTTTGAGGCCATTGTAAGCCCCACTCTGTTTGCGGCAGTGAGGCATAGGTTGTTCAGTGGGGGGAGCGTGTCCCATCTGCTGGATAGAGAAGAATTCCCTCTCCGACGATTTGTCCGCTGTGAGCAATGCGGTGATCCAATAACGGGAAGCTTTTCAACAGGCCGGTCTAGGAAGTACCCCTACTATCGATGCCGGAGGCGCGGATGCGGTGGGGTCAGCATTCGAGCCGAAAACTTGGATCTTTCCTTCATTAATCTCCTTCGAAGAGTGCGACTTGACGAACAGCTAACAAAACTATTCGCTGAAATCCTGCGCGATGCCCACTCCGAAAGACAGCGGGGCATCACCGAAATTCGAAGTAGGTTGCATTCACGTTTGGATAAACTCCAGAAGCACGAGGATCGCCTCGTTGATGCACACCTCAGCGGCACCTTCGACGAACGAACCATGAAACGCCAGCTCGAGCGCGTGGCGAGTGAGAGGATTGAAGCTCAGATTGACCTGGATCTGATTGACTCAAGAGATGAGACCAATCCATCAGACAGACAGATTGAGCTTGCATGTCGAGTGGCTAGTGTTCCACACCAGCTTTGGGAAGAGGGCAATTTGGAGGCGCGGCAGAAGTTGCAAAAGCTGGTTTTCCCCAATGGGGTAACCTTCAAAGGCACTAAGTTTGGAACCGCCGAAACCTCCATTGTTTTTAACCTGTTACGGGATTCTCGCAGCAAGAAAGAAAGAGTGGTACCGCTACGGGGATTCGAACCCCGGTTACCTGGCTGAGAACCAGGCGTCCTAACCCCTAGACGATAGCGGCACCGATATCGGGTCAAATTGTTAACGGGAAGTATAGAAAGGGCTGCTAAATCACGCAAGCCCAAATTGGCGCAGGATTGGCGGGCTCGGCCGAGCGGTTTGCCGGTCAAGCCCGGAGGAGAGAGCCTATTTCTTCTCGCCGGACTCATTAGGACGGAATTGGAGCGGCGATCCCGGTTCGCGACATGGCAAAGCCGATCAGAACAACTGAACCGACATTATCTCCCACCGAACCGTACGATCTCTTTACGCACAATACCAACCGACCAGATTCTGGGCGCTGTCCGGTGACGTATACGCTTCTCGTTTTCCGTCCTACTCCCCCGTCTCTCAGTGTTTCGTCAGTGACATCTCGCGCGCCGCCAATCGGTTGTGTTTACCGCACAGGAGACGCAGATTATCGAGGGAGTGCTCCCCACCCCGGCAGAATGGTGTGATGTGATCGATCTGCAGATGAGCGGTCGAGTCGCATTGGATGCCGATAGGACTGGTGAACGTACATTGCCCATTGTCGCGGGTGAACACCGCATCCTTCAGTTGGGCCGGAATGTGCCTCGATCGAGCGGGCGATACCAGCCCCCCTTTTTCGGAGGACCTCAATCCAATTGTTGCCTTTGCCCCGCTCACACTTGCCGGTTTGTCCGGCGATTGGCTCCGCAACTCGCCTCGCGACTCGCTCTCCTTCCTGGCTTCTCTTTTTTTCCGCCGCGCCTCTTTTCGCTCGGGATCGCGCTTCTCCAGCAGGTCCTTTATGGCTCTCGCCATGATCGCCTCCAGAGTCCAGCTTCGGGAGCAGACCATCTTCGCCCGCTCCAGGTCCCGGCAGAATTCTTCGCTCACCGAGAACCGGATCTCACAGCGATGTTCCGGCTCTTGTTGCAGATCCTGCCCGGAATCGCTACCAACGGAGGCTGTCCAAAAATCCAAGCGAAATCCCTGGAAAATCGTGAGCCCAAGTGGCCAATTCTCGACCGCCGCCGGCGGAGGTAAATTTC
>JALGYY010000012.1 GCA_025782575.1 bacterium | reverse complement strand
CACCCTTCTTGTCCATGTCATACTTGGCTGGCGACGGCTCTCCGATATCCGGTTCTATGCTCATGATCCCCTCGTCAAGCGAGTTGTCGGGCTCACTCAGATCCCTCACGTCTCTACCCTGTCTCGCGCGCTGTCTGCCAGGGACTCCGGCGTCGTGGATCGGCTTCGTTCGCTTGTCCGCGAGCTCGTCCTTTCTCGAATCCTCTCTTCGCGCATCGCTACCTTGACTATGGATTTCGATGGGACAGTTCTATCCACAAAAAGCCGCTGTACCGAAGGAACCGCGGTCGGCTTCAATCGAAAGGCTAAAGGACAGCGAAGCTACTATCCCCTCATGGCGACCATCGCTCAGACCGGTCAGATCTTTGATCCGCGGTTGTTTGCACTGTCTTCCATGCTCTTTGTGGCCGCGGTCTCAGTTTTGATCGGGAGCTATTGGGCGGGTCGAAGTGCCGAGAAAAAGGCGAAGCAGAATCTCATCGAATTTCTGGTTCCGTTGGACGTTGTTCGAGAGGGAGAAATCGAACGCGACGACTTGCCGAGCGTCGAAGACATTTATTCCGGGTCGAGGGCTTCTGAAATCTTGCTCTCGCAGCACGAGCTTTCGGGGAAAGAGAGGATCTTCCTTGCAAGCTGGAAGGAAGACGCCCTAAAGGCTATCGAGATTCATCTCCGTCACCTTTCGAGGGTGGTGGTGCGAAACGCCGCGGCTTTGACGGCTGGTCTTCCATCCGACGGTGACGCAAGCGTCGAATGGAAACAGCTTGGGGAAGCACTCCTCGAAACGGGGGTTTGCGCCGGCCTAGTCGAACCTAGTGAATCGAACTTGGCTCTGGAGGCTCTCAAGCCGAAGGTCGTGCTCTCGTCGCGGCCTTCGGAGGCACGGATCTATTGGACCCGGCTCGACGTGTTCGGGAGGTCGGATCCTGGAGAAAACGATCCGCCGATTGGTCCGGGGGACCCTGGAGTCTACGCGGGGACCACTCCGGCGACAATTTCCTTAGAGCCGGGGCTGTACCTGTTCTCTTTCCGGTCCGACGATCAGATGTCCGCGGAGCTTCTGCAGATGGTGCACGTTCCGGGAGAGACGTACGAGCTTCGAGAAGTGCGTCTTAGGATGGCCGGGGATCTGAAGAGCGGGATGGTTCATTTGAATTCTCCTGAGCCTTTCCACGTGACGGCTTCGACCCGTCCTCAGGGACCCGTCGATCTTGAAAAACTGACTGGACCGGTGGTCGTCCCTCCATTTTGGATCGATCGGATGGAAGTGACGAATCATGATTATCGAGAGTTTGTGGAACGGACAGGGCATCGTCCGCCACACTATTGGCCAAGTGATTGGCTTACGAACTGGAGTCCCGAGTGGAATCTCCTTCCGGTCGTTGGAGTCTCGGTCTACGACGCCGAAGCCTACGCCGCGTGGGTCGGAAAGCGCCTCCCGACGTCGTTAGAATGGGAGAGGGCCGCGCGGGGGATCGACGGGTGGTTGTACCCGTGGGGAGACGATCGATTGAACGCCCGGAATCGGGCGCGGGTAGAAGTGCCGCGGCCACCTCTGGAAGGGAATCGCTCTCACGACTACGCTGCCCAAGTGGCTCGTATGTGGTTGGAGTATCTCGCTTTTGTGGGGCGGGTCGACGATCCTCTGGAAGACATCAGTCGAGATGAGATCGAGTGTGTTCTCGGCAATGTTCGAGAGTGGACCGGGTCTTGGCGGGAAGAGATGTCCCATGACAATCGTTGGAGACTCGTCCCCGGAAACCGGGTTGCTAAGGGGTCGAGCTGGAAGGGTGTTCTGAATGATTTGACTGTACACTCTCCGACGCCACCGAACGCAAGGGGGAACGACCTGGGTTTTCGGTGCGCGCGGAGCCAAATCGAGTAGAAAGGAAACACAATGGGTCACCGAGTTGAAATCGTCCGAGCGTGGGAGATCTACACGATCCCGCATCAGAAGCGGGATTCTAACAAACACAAGGAGGAAGTCGCGAAGGAGAACGATTCCTTTGATAAAGATGACATCCGAGATCCTAAGTTCAATATGAAGGTGGAGGCGGCGTTTTGCTTGCTGTTTCCCGACCAGTTTCTTCGGAGTCTCGAAGAAAACCTCGAGATTTTCATCCCACCACAACCGCCCAAGGGTGAATCGTCCGCACCTGTCGAGTTTGACAAGATCGTGGGCGGAACGATCAAGGCTGCATGCGAGGCTATGCATCCTTTGGTTGAAGCGATGAAGGAAGTCTATTCCGTCGATGTGCTAGCCTGGATTCCCATGGGTTCCTCTGCCCTAACGAATTGTGACCGATTACGGCGTCAAATCGCGGTTCGCGCTCCGCAAATGTTAGGCCATATCAATACTTATAGTAGTTC
>JALGYY010000040.1 GCA_025782575.1 bacterium | reverse complement strand
GTATAATCAAGGGAGATCAATTGGTCGAAACGATCTATTACGGCCCGCTGATCTAAGAGAGGGTGTCCTTTAGCTCTCAGGAGAAACTGTCCCACTTTGGCTGACGACATACAGGGGCAGCACAAACCGCCGAGTACCATGGCCAGCTCGTTGGTCAGGCAGGTGCATCGCCACCCCTATCGTCGATATTCAATACCTGGATCCCCAATCAATCTTCTCCGTATTCCCCGCCTGTCCCTGCGGTGGTGCGCATCGGCCTAGTAGCAGCAGTTGGACTTCGTGGATTCACCGGGTCGACAACTTCCCTAGTTTACCACATGCAAATACCGACACGTCACCATCACACTCGAATGCCCAAGCAGGTCCCTCACATGATGCAGTGGAGTACCATTTTCCAGTGAGAGTGTAGCGGCGGTGTGGCGTAGGGCATGCGCGTTCACGCGCTCCATCCCGGCCCGCTCGCAGTTCCTCCGCAGGATGTAGTCGATCCCGGCGACGGTAAGCCGGTTGCCCATGGTTGAGGTGAAGAGGGGCGCGTCGGCTGCAACGCCTCGGCACACTCGCTTGTGAGCCCGCAGCGCATCGGCGGCATCGCCTGTCAGCGGCACGAGCCGGAGCTTCCGCCCCTTGCCATTCACCCGAAGCAGCACGCGGTGCGAGTGCCAGTTCACATCCCCCCAGTCGAGCCCACAAACTTCGCCAACCCTAAGTCCGCCGACACCCATGCACGTGAGCAGGGCCAGATCACGCCGTCCGATGTGGGAGCGCTCGTCCGGTGCGCGGAGGAGCTTGCGAAGCTGGCGGGCTGTCAGGAACTTGGGCGCGAAGCCGCCGGTCCCCTTCGGGGCTTTGAAGCCGCGGGTCACATCCACAGGAAGGATGCCCTGCTCATGCGCGGATCTTAAAAACGCCGCGGCAACCGTAGCGCGCCACCTTACCGTGGTAGGACTCAGCCCCCGCTCCCGCAGGTTCGCCACGTAACGCTCACACGTCCCCGCACAGGGGGAGTCATCGCCTAGCCAGGCCATGAACCGGGTTAGCTCGCGGGCGTAGGCGACCTTCGTCGATACCGCATCACAGCGGAGTAGGTATAGCGGTAGCGCGTCCAGTAGTTGTGGATCTTGTACAGTGGTCATGCGTGCCTCCTTTTGAGGGTTCACACATGAATGGCTTCAAGTCGGAGAAACAGCAAGTGGTTTCTCCGTTGCCCCCTGGGCGGCACATGCTTATACTATGTTTGTCTTCCCCGCGGACTGAGATATGAACCTGCGTCGATCCTCTCTAGCTCTCCTGGTTTGCATCACTAGCCTAGTCAGCTGCGGCGATGCCGATAGGTTCATTACCCCCTTACCCATCGGTGGCGTGGCAGGCTTCATCTATTCGACCGACTCGACTCCATTGCCAGATATTCCTGTTTCGGTTCTCGATGGAGAATCGTTTGTTCTCGTCGCCGGTCCCGTACGTACGAATTCCACCGGGTACTACGAGATCAGAGGAGTTCGCCCGGGACAGTATTTTGTTCATGCACTCTCAGACATTCACTGGCTCTTCAATCGTACAGATCCCGTCGTCGAGGTAAACTCATGGGGCCTCTCCAGACACGACATGTGGCTAGGCGAAGCGGGTTACGGATCAGCCAGCTCTTACCAGATTGAAGGCGTTGTACGTGACGCCGAAACAGGAGCGCCCATTGAGAGAGCACTCGTCTCCACCTTCAGCCTTGAACAGGAGCCGTTCTTCCTCGGAGTAACCGGCTACGGTGAGGGGATCACAGATTCCAGTGGTCGATTCTTCATTGCCAGCGCCGTTGTACAAATAGCAAATGATGGCGAGGTGCTCGGGCTTGCCGCGATTCTTGCCGACAAGGAAGGTTATCTCCCTTCAACTAGTGGGCTACTCCCCATTCCCGGCTCGCCCGACAGCACAGTCACCTATGATTTTGAGCTGAGTAGTGCCACAGCAGGAGGTCGCATACATGGTCGCGTTCTCTTCGAGGGACAACCGATCGCGGGCATTGCGGTGGGACTAAACCTCCTTGAACTTTTCGGTGAATACTCTCACCCCAGCAAGCAAGTGGGGCCTGTTCTCGGTTCCAATACGCGCACAAACCCCCTCGGAGAGTACGAGTTCACGGGCCTACCCAGCGGCGCGTACTTCGTCGACCCGGCACCACTTCCCAACGATGGCTATCTATCGATCCGAAATTCGGAGTGGGTAATCCTTAGCGTAGACGAAACCGAAGCTGTGGATGACCTTGAGATTGTGCGTGCCATTGTACCTCTGGAACCGATCGCAGGCTCTGAGCTTAATCAACTTCCTGATCGATTGACTTGGAGCTCGTACTCCGAAGCCCTTTCCTATCGTGTCTCGATCTCCAATCAGGAGGGCTGGATCGGCTCTTGGGAAACTACAGATACAACCTTAACTCCGTTCCCGATCCCGGAACCCTCTCACGGCGTACGCTACCGGTGGGACGTCTGGGCTCTCAGGGGAAGAACAATAGTTAACAAATTCGAAGAGGCCCCAACGTTCACTGTAGCACCCGGGTCAAGCGAATCGAGTAAGTCCCTTAGCGGGATTCCGAACAGATAAGGGCACGTGCCGAAGGCAGAAGAGCCTTAGGGTAAGATCGTTAACTAACTTCCGATGCTCTACCAAGTAAAGTCAATTGGTTCAAACCCAGGAAACTCGTCATCCTCCTCCCAAGTCTTCGAGGGATTAGCGAAAATCCCTAGCTCTCGCTGCAAAAGCTCCATCTGACTCTGCGCATCTGCAGTCCATTCTGGCAGATAGAGGACGTGGTAGTCGAGTGAGTGTTCGCGCTTGAGCGTCTTTTCAGTTGCGATTCCAATGACCTTGTCACTTGCCTCGGACATTCCCCTAGCCACGAAACACATGTTGCTGAGCATTGTTCTTCTTGGCTCTCTGGATCCACCAGTCCCCTCTGGTGGGTCGGCAAACAAGAAGACATATGTTGAATCACCACCAGGCATCATATGCCGGAGCATGGCTCCCTCTGGCGCGCGATTTGCTGCATTCCGCCTTTCAAGAAATGTTCTGCCCAGTAGTCGTCTTTCAAATCTAGCGGGGCGAGCTAATTCTCGGGCGACCCTCTCGTATTTATTCGAACCCTCATGCGCTCTATCTATCAGATGATCCCATATATAGCTCTGTCGATTTGCCTCTGTCCTTTTAAGATAGGCAGTAGACTCGACGAGGTTATCCCATGTTCCGTTTTCAAGCCACGAGCGCTCCCCAGTGTTGAATTGCTCCAGGCTCTTTCCACGAAAAAGGTACTCTGCGAGAAGGTTCTTCTCTCCACCCTCGACAATCAGGTTGCACTCGGCAGAGAATACGCGCTCTTTTTCCTTAAGGTACTCTACGAAGTCTCGAATCGTGTCCAACTCGGCCAATACAATACTAGTAAATTCCCTTGAGAAGATATGAATCTGGCTTCCGCTCCTGTGTTCGATACCTTTTGCGCGCCTCGGGGGCTGCCCCATAAGAACAGAGATGAGATAGATATCAGAAATACTGTCGGGATCAAATTTCTCGCTTCCGCGACGTGGATTGGTGAGCTGCACGGGAGTCTTAAGCTCGAACAGCTGCCTTTTGGCCCCCAATACTTGCCTCGTATTTTTCTCCACCTCTGACTGTTTGTACTGTCCGTCCTCTCGGCGCTTCAGATCTTTGATCTGCCAGACAATTGCTATATTGTCGAATACAACCAAGAGATCACACAGCTCTTTGCCATTGGGGAGTCGTGGATTTGCGTAACACCAGTCAGTAAGGAACGACTTCTCGGCTAGTTCGTAGACAATACGTTCTGCCGATTTCCCCTTCAGGTCAAATCGATGTCGAAGGCTGTCATTGCTGTGTGACAAAGATCCCCCACGCTCATTTAGTCTTCGCACTCGGATCCACGTGTATTCATTCTACCTCCATTTAATCGCCTACGCCTGCGAGTTTCTGCTACGGGAGAGGAGCGTGGATTGATTGTGTCCCCCCCTTTGAATGCGGTGGCTTGAAAGCCTGCTAGTCGGAGCAGCTCCTACCCACCACCCACGATCGGCGCGCAGCTAGAAACCGACTGTTCCCGCTGCTTTACCGCCTGATGCACGGCCAGCGCGATAGCGTCGGCATAGTCGTCGTGTCCGCGGTTCCCGTGGCCCACGCGCGCATTTCCGCCAGGTAAGAGTTCTACCTCCAATCCTCGCAATTCCCGCAGGCTCTCCTTATGGTCGAGCAGCTCGATACTCTCGTCGGATATCAGGGCACGCAGCGTCCCGTAGATTTCGATCTTAGACTGCGGCGTGAACGGGACTTCCTTGAAGAAGACGTGCTTCTCCTGCAACGCGTGGCGGATCGGCTCGGAAGCGTACTGATCGCCCAGGATCCTCTCGACTCGATATGCACGGGCGGTCTCCACGATATCGGGGAGCACAGTCCCGAGTTTGAGGGGCTGCCGGCTGGACCCCTTCCACCCCATGAGCTTGTCGACCACGATAACTCCCCGATCCCTGTGGGCCACCGCGAAAGTAAACGCATCACCCTTGAATGCCGCGTCGATGGCAGCGAAGTAATGATTCTGCGCAGGCGCTAACTCGGTCCGCCCCTCCACCACACAGGCATCAACCATGTGCCCGGGAAGAAACAAACTGACCGCCTCGGTGAATGCCGCCTCATACTCTCGGCGGTACGTCTCGGGATCGCGCCTCTTCTCGTTTTCCAGGAAGCGCTTCGGGACGGAGGGGTTCATGAGCGCGGTGGGGGCGTGCCAGACCAACACCTCCCTGTCCTTCTTCCGGTTTCGCCAGGCATCGTACAGAACCCCGTTCATCGCATACGGCGAGGAGGCCATGACGAGTTTGGCATTCGGGAAGGTCGCCATCGAGGGGCGGATCGCCCGGAGCACTTCCACATCTGGATTCGCGTAGCCGTCTTCCGTCCACCAGAAGGCAATCTCATCGCAGATACAGCAGACTACCGAGAGACCCCGAATCGATCGGAAGCTGGCCGGATGGATGGCGATCGTGATCCCGTTATCGAGGTCGATCTCATTGGCCCTGGTCGAGACCACATGGCCGGATAGGATCGGGCTCCGCTCGATCTTCCCCTCGATGTAGCCTCGGACAACCTTCGCCTGCCTCATGTTTTGAGCGAGCAGCAGCACGATTCCCCTCTCCCCCGAGGAGAGCTTGTGCTTCCGGAAGAAGGCCTCGTAAAGCGCCACATTCGCGGCGATCTTGTCTGACTTCCCGGCTCTCCGGCCACAGATGAATGCCGCCTCTCGGTGCTCCCGTGGTTTCCGGGGGGGATGGCCGAGGCAGCGGCGCACTAGTTTCTCCTGGACCCTGGGGATGGGTAAACCGTAGAGCGTGCGGAGCCCCGCCTCCTGCGCAGCCGAGAGATCATCAGCGAAGATGTTCGGATCTCGGATCGCCCGGATGATATCAATCGTTTGAGGAGTCATTCCCCTCTCCCTTCACCTCCAGATATTCGGCGAGTGTCAGTGCGGGAGACTTCGCATCCCGGCGGGATTCGACGGCCTGGCGGAATTCGGAGAGTGAGCGTGAAAGCGCGTTCTCTGTGGTGGTGAGGCGCTCGGCCACATTCCGGATCTCGCCCTTCTTGAGATCGATCAGACCGGCTACTTTTAAATAATTTTCCACCTGAAATATTTTCGACCGGTGGCGGACGATCTGCTCGATTCGGGCCCGGTCGCTCGCGGTGGGGATCTGGCCCGTTGCCTCTCGGACTTCCAAAATGAGCGACTCCGCCCACTGGATTTGCCGGCGCATGAGGATGGGGCAGATTTGATTCTTCCGCCCTTCGGGGCAGGCGAGATTGTGACGGCGGTCCTTCCGGCGGACGTGATAGAGCGGGCAAACATTGCAGGTGAGAGAGGTGGGAATCTCGATCGCATCCGCGCAGTGAAAGCCGTGGGTCACCCCGGTGCGGCCCATTTGTTTCATCCCCCTCGGTGCCCGAATGACCACTTCTCCAGGCAGGGGTTTGAGCGTAGGGGTGGGCGTCAGCTCGATCTCGCCGGTCTTGTCTTTCATGCGAATACACTCCGATCCTGCCGCTATAGGCCCATCATCCCGCCTAGAGGGCCAGAAAGCGGCCGTTTCCCGAGGGTCCCGCGTTCCGCCCCCCGACCACGCGGAATTCGCAACACACGGCGATTATGGGGGTTACGTGGCTGAACCGGCCAATCTGTCCGGGGAATGCCCCTCCGGGGCCTGCCGGGAACATCCCCATTTTGTCCCTGCAATGCGGGTTTCAGCCCGGGTTTCGCCCATCTTCCGCGTCACTTCGGTGCGGTTCTGACCCCCCGGGTAACTGGCCAAAAATTGGCCGTTTGAGAGAAACCATGTATTTCTCCAACTACCATAATTACAACCGCTTACACAGCCGCTCTCTCGCCCGAATTCGCCGTGTCGGACCTACTGAATCCCCGCCACTAAGGCAGTACGCTCCAATAGGAGAGATTCCGGATTCCACTCAGCAGGTGGCGGAGGTCCTGTTTTCCCTACTTGATCCCCCCAGTGTTAGGCCGGCCAAACAAATCGTTCTCTATTATAATGGGTGTGGAAGTTATCCACTTACACGGGAACTCCCTCCCAGATACTTCTCCGCCATGAGAACCGCCGCTTGGGCCCGAGCATCCTTGGCCGGTCCAACCTCCGCCACGCCCTTCTCAATCGCCTGATCGAACACTTCCCTCTGATCGGGGCTGAATACGAGAGTCACAATCGACGGAGCTTCCCGGTCTTCGGTCGCCGCTGCTTCCTCGAGATCGGCCGCCAGCCCCTCAGGAAGCTGCATGAGGGAGAGGGTGTCCTGGATGTCGCGTTTCTCGTAGGGAAGGAGCGCCACCATATCTTCGATCGGCATGTCCTGGTTCAGATCGTTCAGTAGATTCGAGAGTAACGACGGCACCGTCTCCCCCGTCATACTGTTTAGGTTCACGGACAAAATCTTCGCCCGTTTGTCATCGAGTTCCACAACCACACAAGGGAGTGACTTGAACCCAAGCTCCTCCCGACATACACGCCATCGGTGTTCTCCGCCGAGTAGTTCGTACTCCCCCTCGATCGACGGATGAGGGCGAACAACCAACGGTTGCACCAGCCCTTCCCGCTCGATGTAGCGTTTCAGCTTTTGCCGCATCGCATCGGACATGCGATTGACGTTCCAAAAGTTCGCGTGGATCTGGTCCACTGCGATCTGCTCGATCTTCATCACTTCTCCCTCGCCACAACCAAGAATTCACGATTCTTCGTGCGGCTTTCCTTTCCGGCCAAACCAGTGCAGTGGATGTGGCGGATCTCCTCGCCAGTGACGTCGGAGCGATGCTTCCGGACAAGGTCAATCAGCCCGTTGAGATCAATCGCCTTGTTGCCATACGAGATGATCCAAGTCGGGATATGAGCAGCCGCTTCGAAGAGCTTCGGCAGGATCTTCTCAGGGGCTTCGGTCGAGAACGGGTTCGGACCTACAACCGCAGGAGCACCGTTCAGCAATTCATCAAGAGGCCGGCTGGATCGTTCGTATGATTGAGTGCTCGCGTAAGGTGGGTCGAAGTACGCAACATCTCCTTCCACGCCTGCCAGAAACTCGAACACGTCACCCTGGTGCACCGTATTCTCATGCCCATTCGCGAACACCCCTCGGTTGATCGACTCCCGAATCTTGTTCGCCAGGCCGATCGGGTGGTACGGGATCTTCCGGGCGAAGACATCCTTCACGTAGTTGGGGTTCATCGCTTCGTAGTCCCCGTCCTCCATTTGGCGGATGATTGTCTTGGCACCCCAGTTCCCCATGGGCCTGAGACCGAGTGCATACTTGATCACCAAGAGGAAGGCCAACCACCGCTTCGGTCCGTCCAGTTTTCTCGCATTTGCCAACGCCGCATCAAGGAATCTAGCGTGCTTGGTTGGAAAGACATCGGGTGCCAGACACCTCTCGGCATACCTCGGTCCCTCCGTCCACATGAAGAGGCGTACAAGGTCGTCGTACTCGAAGGTGTGGCGGTCGTTCTCGATCAGGGCACGGCCTACAATCACGGAGCGCTCAGCCACATCGTTGCACCGCACCTGGTAGCCGCGGGCTTTGGCATAAAGCGATACCGACCCGCCACCCAGAAACGCATCGACGAACACCGGCGCTTCGCTCGGCGGCGGAACATGGCGGAAGATGCTGGCGAGTAACCGACGTTTCCCACCGAAGTACGCCGGCAGAGCTTGGAAGATCCTGAGACTCAACCGTCACTCCTTTCCGAGCGATTCTTCGCTCTATTACCTAACTACCGGGAATCGGTCCAAAGTGTCGGGAGGAATCTGAAAAAAGGCGGGGAGGCAACAACCACAGGGGGGGAGTGGGTTAGGGGGTGAGGCTCTTTTGCCGATTTCAGACCTCTAGCTGACCCTCTAGTTGGTCGCAAGTGATTGATATTGATTAGATTAGATAGATAGAAGTTAGAAGGTTAGAGTTAGAAGAGAATAGATATATATATCCATTATGTGAAATGCTACAGAAAGTGGAAATGACATTTGCTTTCTTTTTTCATGATATAGGGGGGCAAACCTCTGAGAACCCCTAACCCTCTAACATAATGCCGCATATTGTTTGATTTGAATAGATTGGGAGAATAGGCCGGTCACCGCTAGAGCCCCCCTCTCACCCCACCTGTGATTGTAATCTTAGAATGGGACCTCGTCCGGCAGCTGACTGATGCTGTATCGCTTGAAGTTGTGCTCTCCCATCTCGATTTCCACCTCGTACCCCGCCTCCCGGATCGTCTCCAGGTCATTCGTGAACCGCTGGACGAATTGCTGAACGGATCGCATGGGGAACGCGATACCGAAGTCCTTGGCGACCCGAGTGAGGGCGATGAAGATCTCACGGGCTTTCGCGTTGTCAATCCTATCCTTGCTGGCGAAGTCGAGTTGGTAGCGTTCGAGAAAATAGGCAACGTTTGTCTTACCGTCGGGGCGATACCGCAGTTTCTCATCAGCTTCGATCGCCTGCCTGTGAGCTTTGAAGAGAACGCCGAGGGCGGTGATCGTAGGGTTCGACTCCCGAGCGGTCTCGCTACTCACCTCGTTTGTTGTCTGGACCCATTCGCAAAACTGTGGCTGGAGATTCTCCAAGGAACTCGCCCGGTCCTGTACCGACAGAGTCGCCAGCTCAATCATGTACATAAGGCTGAGGAAGTCGTTACACCGGCGTTTGGCGTGATCGCCGAGATCCCGCTGCAAGAGCGTCATGCACTTCTTTTGATCCCCGTCCCGAATCATCGCCAGAACGAGGCTCGTCTTCTTCATGAGGGCTGAGAGGATGAGATCCCTCTGCTCTCGAATAGATGCGATGAGATTAACCTCTAAAAAACAGTCAGATTCCTGCTCGCTTCGGTCGAATCGGATAATGAAGGATCGAGAGAGAATCTCTGACTGACCTCCACCAAGCGGCTCGATCCCGGTGGTGTTCAGGAGGCAATTGGTCCGCTCGATCACCGTCTCGGTATCCGTCCCGCTCTTCCTCTTTTCTTTCGCAATCCCCGTGATGCAGGTGAGGAAGAATGAAGACAGTTCATCCGTCATCTGCTTTACCTCGATATTGTCGAGAACGATCAGCGGGTTCTTCGCTCCGTCAGTGTAGTTGGCCGCGTCGGTACTCTTCTTCTGCTGAGGCTCACCATAGAGAAGGGTGGAAATCAGCTTACTCGCCGTCGTCTTGCCAGATGCCGCCGGCCCCTCGAACCTCGTCATCGGCTTCGTTCCGGTGAAATCGAGCAGGAGAAAGCATGATAGCCAGGAGAGGATCAGCTGGCTTTCACCCATTGGGCAAGAGAGATTCTTCAGGATGAGTTCCGTGAGGACTCGGTCGGCCTCTTCAAGATCGGCATCGGGCATGAACTTAATGGGCTGCATCTTATTCGATGACTCCAGAATGACACCATCCTCGTTGCCTCCGTTGGGGAGGATCTCGATTCCATCGGGCGTGATCTTCGCAATCTCGTGTTCCTCGTTGTTCAAACAGAAGTAGACGGTCTGCTGGACCACATCTGTGTGGAGCCAGGAGAATCGATCCTGCAGCTTCCCGTGTTTCGTTGCGAGATTCGCCATCACCTCATAGAAGACCCGCCCTCTTGCGGTTGTATGAACGATACCGGTCTGGTCGTACATCATGGAGAGGTAGAGCCTCCGCCTTCCTCGGTCGGCCGTCTCCATCCAGTAGATTTGATTCTGGAAGAAGAGAAACGGCGCGCCATCTGGTGATCGAAAGAACTGCGCTCCGTTCGCGCCAAACCACTTAAAGGCGGCTTCCGCCATCTGCGCACTGTCCGGGGCCCGATCATTCGCCTGTGCCTCTCGCTTCACCTCTTGGATGACCGCCTGGCAAGAACCTGCCGCCGCTGTGGTCGCCGGGGATGCCCCCTTTCGAGCCGCCTTGCCTCGCTCCTTCTGAATCGAACGCAGCTCGCCCTTCAAGGTGCCGATCGACAGCTTTGGCTCGCCTCCTTTCTTCTGGATGATTCGTATATACCGATCCTGCTCAAGTGGCGATAGGCCTGCAACCGGCCGGAGGATCTCTCGGAGGAGAGGCACACGCTCCTCCTCTGATCCTATGATCGCTAATTCGTCGATGGAAAGCTCCAGCGGCGTCTTCGCCTCATCCAACAGTTTTTCAAACTCCTGCTTTGTGTGGCCGGAGAGAAAGTAGTCGTTCACGTCGATCTTCGCCTTGGCCAGAAGCTCGGGAGGCACGTTCCCACCGGGATGGTTTCCCCGCCAAGCCTTGATCTCTGACCGGGCTTGCTCCTCTTCTGCCCCGAGGGGTAGCTCGACGAGCCTAGCCTCAATGTCTGCCTTCTGGAGCTCCGCGGCGATATCCAGGGCTCCCTGGAGACCGACTTCCGAGTATTCGTTATCCTGGCAGAGATAGACTGTTTTCGCGGTGCGAAGTTTGGGGAGGATTCTTGGCCAGTCGTTCTTCCGCAGCTTCACTGTGGCTGGAGATATTGCAGGAAAGCCCCGCTCCATCAGGGCAATGCAATCGGTGACTCCTTCGGTAAGGATGACATATTCCGGGCGGGCGATCAGGCAGTCTTCGTTGTACAACCGATCGTTTTGGATGGCAGGGGAAACGAATGGCCAATTCTCGCTGCGGATCGGGAGCTTCTTGTACTTTGACTCTTCCCAGGTCTCGCGAGGAGTCCAGGGCGTCTTCCGGCCAATCAGATAGACTACATGTCCTCGATTCCAATAAGGAATGACTATCCTGTGGTTGAAGAAGGGGCGAAGCCCACCGGTATGAACCCTGCGGAATGCGCCAGTAGCCGCCAAGTTCCGTAGGCGGCATCCATACGGTTCCCGATGAAGGATCTCCACCTCCTCCCGGCCACCCGGGGCTGCGTAGCCTATCTGGAGGCGATCGATCGTTTCGTCGGAGATAGCGTAGTTATCACGTAGCCACTCCTGCACTTCCGGCGAGTCCTTCAGCTTCTCGCGGTAGAACGCAGCGATCGTGGTCAGAGTTTCCTGAACCTGCAATTCATCCCTTCGCCGCTCTTCGGCTTCAGCGATTCCCTCATCTGAGCTCCCATTCCCCGAGAGTGGGGGGAGCCCCACTTTCTTTGCCAAATAATCTCGAGCAGCCTGGTGACTCTCCGGCATGGTTCCGGAAACTCCCTTCGTAATCTGGCCGGTCTGAATGAACTCCACCAGCTGAAGGACATCACCTCCTACTCCGCACCCATGGCAACACCAACCCTGCTTGTCCAGCATGATATGGAGGGATGCGTTGGATTGGCTCGCATGGTGGGGACAATCGCAGCGGAGCAGGTGATCGGACGCCGATTGGATCCTATCCCGAAGGAGTTCGCGCGCCACCTCGCCTATATCGATAGAAGTAACGGCTTGGTAGTAGTCTTGAACGCGGCTCATGTCACCCCCTCTGGCCTCGCCTCATCCATCTGCTTTCGATAGCGAAGCAGTAGCCCCGTTACGAACCGAGCGGCAATCTCACGGTCCGAGCAGAAGAGCACGGGGATGCCATAGTCGACATAGATCGCCAAAGCACTCCCGAAAATGGCGTTTGGATGAACGCGGCTCCGGTAACGACCCTGGATCACGTCGCGGAGATCGGCTTCGACCACAACACAGGCGAGGTCGTACTCACGGAGTTTTTCGAGTTCTCGCTTGAAGCGATCCCGATGGAGAACCACCGTGGAGACAAAGTCCTTGAGACTCTTCCGCTCAACCGCGACCCGGGTCTCGTACCCTTCCAGCGAGTAGTCCCCCGCGGGAAGTGCAGAGCGGACTACCGTCACGCACTCCGGATCGAACGCATAAGGAAGCTGCTCTCTCGTATCGATCACGACTGCCGCCCGAAGACTAGAACGGTGTTTGCATGGCTGCGCCTGCCCCATCGCTCTTTCCTTCCTGAATCTCGATCAGCCGATCGAGGTAGATGTTCGAGTTCTCTCCCCTCGTCTTCCTGGTTACCTCCAGCTTGAGATCCAAGAGTTCACCAAGGCGGTCCTGCAAATCGGAGAGCTTGTCGAGTTCAATCCCGCAGGTGTGGAGATCGGTCTTCAGCCAGCTCATGTTCTGAGAAGTCGCGAACTGGTTGCACCGCCAGAGAAGCCGGCCCTCATGCTTTGGCCCGAGGATCTTGAAGGTCCACTTGAGCATCAGATTGCCTGAGCTCTTCGCCTTGGTGATCTCCACCCGGTCGACAGTCACCTGGTACTTCCCGTCATCGATCTCTTCGAACTCCCTATCCTGTACCTCGGCCTGGGTGTACCCTTCGTCGAATTGGCTGAGATCGTAGGATTGGCCCTCGGCCCCATGGTCATTCCTAAATTCGTTCACTTTCTACATCTCCTCTTTCGTGTTGCGGTGATCTTCCCGTCAATGTTTACCTACCGCTTCTCTCCGGAAAACGTCTGAAGGAAGGTTGGAAAATCGAGATTGATTGTCTCCGGAAGCCGTCCTGTCCGGTCACCTGCCTCGTAGTGCGGACTCGGCTTCGTTCGCATCACTCGCCGATAGATCGGGTCTCCGTTTTCATCGTGGTCGGCCTCGATGTCGCAGTAGAGGATGAGATCAACCATGCCGAGAACGATCTTGCGGGGTTTGTCGGGCAAGGTTGGTACGACCCGGATGTGCTTACCCGTCCGCGTCTCGAACTCCCTCTCGTGGGCATGGGAAACGAGGAAGAGGCCGGAGGGAAGGAAGGCGAGCTTAGTCAGCACCCGCTGAAACTCGTTGTTGATCAGCGCGTAGCCCTTTCCGTAGCCCATCTCCGACTCGTGGTCGACCCCGTGCGCCTGGCAGATGAATTCCGAACACATGCGATAGGCATTATCGATCGTGTCAATTACGATCGTATGGAACTTGTGGTCGCGCTCCACGATCTCACCGCACGCTTCGAGCAGTTCCTCCCAAGTCGTGATCGGTATCTGAAACACCTCTAGGGCGTTCAGTCCCGGCTCAGTCGCGAGGAAGAGTGCCCCTTCCGCGTGGGAGCACCACGTCGACTTTCCGATCTTGCTCGGGCCGTAGACCAGCGCCGAGAGATCGGCCAGGTCCTGCTTGGGTTCGGTCTTCTCATTCGGCAACATGAAAAATCTCCTTTCTGGGAGCCTAGAATGGCTTCCCTTTGCTGTTCGTTCCTGTCCGCAGTTCTTGGTGCGGCGGAACTTTCTCGTACATGTTCTCGATCAGATTGGGATTACCGCCGGAGCGGCAGAGCGGGAAGTAGGCACACGCCCGGTTGAAGTGGAAGCAGAACGATGTGTTTTGGTAGAAGACCCCGCGCCGCCTGGCATCGAGGAAAGTCTGCGTCAACTCCCACAGCTCAACCTGTAGATTGACCATCTGATCTCGGGAGAGGTAGAGCTTCTCCCGGTGGAACATCTCCGGGTTGGCGTATTTCGCAGCCAGTCGCGCTTCGTACTCTTCATCTGGCTCAGGCAGCTTCCGTTTGGCCGAGCTCTTCCCTGTCTTCGAGCGGGCAATGAGCGCTGCCCGCCGCTCTTCAAATTCAGCCTCCGTCTCTCCTTCGCGCTGCTTGAGCTTCGCCTTCACCAGAATGTTGTAGAGGATCCCCGTAATCCGAATCCCGAGGGTTTCTTCCACGTACCAGGCGTAGAGGGTGATCTGGAAGTCCGTCCAGAGACGTTCGAGGTAGTCCGCCGTCAGCTGCGCGGTCGTCTTGTGCTCCAGGAGGTAGTGCTCGTCGCCAATCCGGATGATGCCGTCGACCTTACCGGCCAGCACGAAACTTCGAGAGGCTGCCCCGGTCTCCGGGTTGACGATCTTCCCTTCGAAGCATTCTTCCAGGGAGACCACTTCAAACTCTTCGGTTGGATACCGACCCGCGTGCCCCGCATCATCGCCCGAGCGTTGAGTCTCATCTGCTTCTCTAATGAATCGGTGGGGCGATGGGAGAAGGATCGATCGATGTGGCTGAGGACGGCATCCAGGTCTCGGTCACGGTGCCAGAGTTCAAGGCACTCATGGATGAGGCTGCCGAATCGGAGCTTGGGGTCACGCGCCTGAGGAACTAGCTCCTTCAGGTATCGCCACTCACACGCCTTCCGGCAATTCCGAAAGAGGCTCCACATAGAGTAGGTAGTGATGCTCTTGGCACTCATGGGCGGCCCCCCGAGTCACTGGCCACTCTCTCAACCTCAAACGTCTCCTCTCCAAACTCATGCGCCAGAAAACCCGTGAAGATCTTGGCAATCTGCTTCCCGGCTTCTGTAGTTGCACTGATGGTGCCTCGGCGAGCGGCCGGATCGAGATCGAACGCAGCGTCCAGTCTGATTCCCGATCTCCCGAGCAAACACTCCACAGCCAATGTAGCCAGGAGAAGGGTCTCCTCCACCTGGTCCATGGGGACATCCCCACCAAACTTGTACTGATAGGTCTCTTCGTTCACGACTACCTCCACTAGTATTTTGAGTCCGCAGCGGCGGAGGGAGAAACCGCACTCCGCTTTCTATTCCTGAACTACCGGGGAATCCGGAGGAGTGTCGCCACGTTTATTCGAGGTAGTCTCTGAGCCCCTCTTCCTCGGCACGCCGCCGAACCAGGAGAACTTTTCTGTGGACAGTAGATCGGGCGGTCTTCTGCAGCTCCGCGATAGTTGACTGTGTGTGGACTTCCAGACTCTCACACAGGCTCTTCATGTCTTCGGGCAGCCTCCGGATGAAATTGTCTAAGTCAGCCCTTCTGTCGATTTCCTGCTCATCGAAAGATGGACCTCGCCCGGTCATATTGAAATAGGTGGAAGAGTCGATCTTCTTGGGGGGTCGATTCCCGTCCTGAGGAAGAAACGCGTCTTCCCAGGAAAGTGCTCCTCGACGATTCTTGCTCTTTATTGTCATCTGTGCGGCGATCAAATTTCTGGATTCATTGTTTATGACTCGTTGAATAAAGGCTACAAGGCGTCCGCGCTTTGAATCAAACTTGGCGTACGCCTGGATGGCACGTAGAGAAAGGCTCTGCTCCAAGTCCTCCTTGTCGCCATAATCGAAATATGGTTTGCAGATCAACTGGCGAGCTTTCCGCTTAATGATCTGGCTGATTTCTGAATTCTCGTCGGATAGATACTCTGCGATTCCCACCGGTCTCTCCTCGTTGGCGAGGAGCCCGTGTGGGCGTCGTCAAGACATCGAACTCATCCCAGACACACAGAAGCGGAGACGTTGCAAGTTCGCCCATTGGCGACACCCACAACGGCCTCCGCTTTGCGGTCAGCTCGCTGTCTGGCTGTTTAGTCACTTCTCCATATTCGCTACATGACCATGCCCTCCTTCGTTGTGACTAGGAACGGAAGACCGCCCTTAAATACTATGAGCTCAAACACGGTATCTTGGAGCCGTTCCGCATCTTGCATGAGATGGATGTGTTCATTCTTTAGACTAGAGCCACGAAATGACTTCTCACTTCGGACGAGAAGGGGATTGCTTAGCTTATGATCTCGAAATATTAGCGGAGGAGGATCGAATGTGGGTTTCCCGTTCCTAATATGTAGATCCTCCATCCGTCCATATTGGTACTCTGAGAAATTACGAAAGAGAGTCATCCACTCATTCGGAAGAGACTTGAATGTGATTTCTTCCCTCAACAGCTGACCCTCAATTCCTACGCCAAGCCTCTGGTTTGATACGAAACGTGTCCAACAGGTTGATAACGTAATTTTGAGTGCTCACGCGAGTCAGGTCTAGGACGTCTGCCGGGACTTGTCGGACATCTGGCATGTGGGAAGAGTCTGTAAGCTTATACGGGGCAAGGTATTCCAAAAAGGCGCGCATCGCCAATTGGACATGCGCAAAAAACTTAGGACATCTTGGGCGGGAGCAGGACTAGGGTCTTCGGATTGAGGCGGAACCCCGATCGATTCGGACCGTGTTTCCATTTATAGTTCTCGACCACATCCTCCCTATCAATCTCGATGTCAAGCTGCGTTCTTAGTGTTTCCACAATATGCGCCTGAAAGCGATTAATGTTCTTGCGAACACTCTCAGCATCTGAGACTTGACGATTCCGCTTTTCGTCAAGTATCTTGCAGAACTCTCTTACTGTCACAGGCAATCCAGGGTGCTTCGGATCTCCTAGCAGTCCGGCGGTGAATCGCTCGCAGAGGATCTTAAGGATGGCAAATCTCACCGGGGCGCTCTTCGAAACAATGAGACATCCATTGATACTTGCTGAATCCTTGTCTACCACAAGTTCAAGCTTCCGCATCTCCTGTCTACTAGAGGCCAAAGACTTTCCCGATAGAATCGGTATCTGTGGAGTAAAGGAGTTCGGTGAATGCCCTCGACTCAACTGTTCCACGTCTCCCGGAGTGCGGCTTGTGAAGGCCCCTTGAAATGATCGTGCAAGTGCTACATCAACTCTTTCCCAACACTTATTCTGAGTAGCTCTGCGTGTGGTGCTCCAACGCCAGTACTCATCGAGGGCGTTATTGATTCCATCGCGCTTTGAGTGGCCGAGAAGCTCGTAGTAGCCTTTTACGGAAAAACCCCAATCCCTCCAGGCGGGTCTCATAATCATGTCGCCCAGAGTTCGTCTAATTTGATCAAACCGTCTTGTCCGATTCTCCTCTTCGCAGTGGCTCACGAATCGGAATAGATCCTCTAAACCACCAGGTAGCCCACGACTGATGTCTCCGGATTGTTCAAAAACCCGCGTGTACTTAGCCTCAACACTCAACAAGAATTGAACATCCTCTAATGAAATCTCGCAACTTCGAATTATCCCTGTTGCTTCTAGAAAGAGATCGCCATCCGCATCTGACTTCAGGAATCGGCAAGCTCGTTTCAGAACACATATTTTGGCAGTATGGACCCGTGGCCGCAGCTCCTTCAGATACGTCGCATCCTCCTTGGTGAGCCTAGGTATCATCGGCGCGTTCGAATATTTGCCCTTCCCAGTTTTGATTGCGACCCTGCGAAACCCTGGGCGTGGAAGGTCATCTCCTTCGCCACGACTCCAGATATAGCGCAGGGGAATCGTCTCCCCCTCTCGGAAACCTAGCCACCGACCAAAGGTTCTTGGTATTCCATGGCCAAGCCATTCACATTCCCAATCCTGGAAGTACGTGCCATGCCCCACATCAACAAGAACCGGAAGGCGATCGTAATAAAGGCGTCCGAGCAACGCGTCCAGCCACATGGATGGCGCAAAGTACTGCGCGGGATGTCCGAACTTCACTAGGTGGGCCCTGTTTGCTTTTAAGAATGCTACGAAATCGCGAAGTAGTTGCAAGAGCTCATCGATTGAGTAGAACGGTAATCCGGGATGCCCCAGTTCGTGGAATGCGCAGTTTCGCTGGTCAAGCTTTTGTAGATCAATATGCTCGAAAATAGCAATGGCATCCTTAATCCCGAGAACTTGAACGGTGCGAAGGAGCGGGTAGTATTGCGATAATGCATCCTGCGGTTGCCCTATCCATTCCACCGAATCCATTCGATCTAGGATGCCCCTGATTCTTTCTGGCTTGTTACCGGACTCCTCCGCTAGATCGTACGTAAGCTCACGTCGCACCCAGCCGAACTGCTGCTGCTCCTTATTCATAGTCATTTCCTCCGAGTCGCCTGCCAGTGGAATCGGTGGGCGTGGGAAATGAGAGTTCCTTCGCTTCATCGTAGGATCCTACCATCCAAACATACTCCGGACACTTCGTGTGATTAGTCGGTAGGTGAAGTGTGGGAGGAGAATCATCGTGGATTCAGCCGAGTGCGCCGCCGCGGAGAGAGAGGGAGCACCAAAGTGCCTGGCCCTCGCCTACCTCCGCCATAGGGCCGGAGTCCGCCCAAATCCGGCTCCCACGCCCCTAACTCCCCCAGAATCAACCTTTTGTAGGGGAAAGAAATTATGCCCCGGGGTCTCGGTTCAGCTTGACCTTCTCCCCCCAGAGAACGTGAATGTCACGAACCCGAGACCCGGGAGGCAAACATGGCCCTCGACATAAACGCTGAAATCGCCCGCCTCGAAGCCTTAACAACCTTGGAGCTAAAGGCCGAGTTCGCCCGCCTGTGGGGCAGTGTGGCCTACTCGAAGAACCGCCGCCACCTAATCCGCCGGTGCGCCTGGCGCTTGCAGGAGATGGAGTACGGCGGCCTGTCTGAGCGCGCGCTGCGTCGAGCCGAGGAGATCGCCGACGAGTCTTCTCTTCGGCAGATCCCGCCGAGGAACGCCAAGTGGCAGAAGATCGGCCATGGCCTCCAGCGCAAGACCCGCGATCCCCGCCTTCCGAAATCTGGCAGTACGTTGGTGCGCCGCTACAGGGGCAAGACCATCACCGTTGAAGTGCTGGAGTCCACCTTTGAGTGGAAGGGTGAGGAATACCCATCGCTCAGCTCGCTTGCCAAGGCGATCACCGGGTCCCATGTAAACGGCTACCAATGGTTCGGCCTCGCAAAGAAGCCGCGATGAGAAAGCGAAAGCCCACCAAGTCCGGCCCCACCCGCTGCGCGATCTACACGCGGAAGAGCACGACCGAGCACCTCGACTCCGAGATCACAACGCTTGTGGTTCAGCGTCAGAAAGCCGAAGCGTTCATCGCCTCGCAGGACAACTGGGTCGCTCTCCCCGACCACTACGACGACGGTGGCTTCACCGGTGCCAACACCGATCGCCCAGCATTGCAGCGGCTCCTTGCCGACATGGAGGCGGGTAAGCTGGACACGGTGATCGTATATAAGATCGATCGCCTTTCACGCAGCATCCTCGACTTCCTCCACCTACTGGAGCGGCTGGAAGAATGCGGTGTTGGGTTTGTCTCAACCACAGAGTCCTTCAACACCAAGCACTCCACAGGCCGCCTTATGATGCACATCCTGCTCAGCTTCGCGCAGTACGAGAGGGAGCTGATCAGCGAGCGCACCTCAGCGGCCATGGGTGCTACGCGTCGAGCTGGTAAGCACACGGGTGGGCTGCCGGTGCTGGGGTACGACCTGGTCGATAAGCGGCTGGTTGTGAACGAAGAGGAAGCGGAACGAGTACGCTCGATCTACACCATCTACCTGGAGGAGCGGACCATCCGACGGGCAGTGGCTGAACTGAACCGGCGTGGCTGGAAGACGAAGCGGCACGTCGGCGCGACGCGCGTCTGGGGTGGGAGGCCGTGGAACACCACCACACTCCACAAGGTGCTGAGGAATCAGACCTATGTCGGGCAAGTCACATACGAGGGCAAGACCTACACCGGGGAGCACGAGGCAATAGTCGACACACCCACATGGGGTGAGGTCCAAACCCTGCTGAAGGAAAACTCCAACGGCGCAAGCAAGGTGCGGAACAAGTATGACGCGCTACTACGCGACGTTCTCTTCTGCGGGCAGTGCGGTGAGCCCATGGTCCATACTTATACGATGAAGGGTACGCGTCGGTTCCGGTACTACACGTGCAGAAGCGTGAGGGCGAATGGACCAACCGCCTGCCCTGTGGGTGCGGTGCCAGCCAAGGAGATGGAGAAGTACGTGACGGAGCTGGTGCGCGAACGGGCACAGGAGCCTGATGTGGTGGAGGCCACGGCCCGGCATGCGGAGGAAGAGGCGAGGAAGCGGGTGAAAGCGCTGCGGGTAGAGCGGACTGGTTTGCGCCGGGAGGGCGGACGAATCACCTCCACGATCGACCGGCTGCTGGAACAGGACGAGCCCCGACGGCTGGCTGATGCACGGGAGGAGGCCAAGGCGGCAGAGCGTAGACTGACCGAGGTGGACGCAGAGATCGAGACGCTACAGGCTGGCGTCGACCCACAGGACGTAGGTGCCGCCATCGCCGAGTGGCGACCGCTCTGGAGTAACCTGTCGCATGAAGAGCGGGCTCGGCTAGTGGCGTCCATGATCGAGCGGGCTGAGTATGACGGTGAGCGGCTAAAGGTCATGTGGCGGGAAGCGGAGGCTGCTGCTGGGGAGATCGCGTCGTGAGGCGGGTGACGGAGCATCGGGTGAGGTTCGGGCATTCCCCCCTGCCTGTGGAATCTGTAGCAACGCCGGTCCCACGGATCGCCCAGCTCCTTGCCCTAGCCATCCGGTTTGAGCGATTGCTGCGAGCTGGCGAGATTGCGCAGTCTGAGATCGCCCGGCGTTACGGGGTGAGTCGAGCGCGGGTGTCGCAGGTCCTCAACTTGGTGAATTTGAGTCCGGGGATTCAGGAGGAGATGCTGCTTGGGCGAAGGACTTCGATGGAACGGTCGATACGCAGAGCTGCGCAGATATTGGATTGGCATGAACAAGGCGATCTGCTGAACAGACTTGTCTCGTGAGGATGATCCGCTAGCATCGAGCGATCGGCTAGAGTATGATGGGAAGCAGGGCCGATTGGTGGAGCCACACAACCCTCTGAATAGCATCTAGGTTTCAGCAGTATTCTGGGAATCGAAGGCCTCTCGTAGCGGAGGAATGGTTCACTGAGAGAAATACTGATCACAATCCTGAGGCAACAAATGGACGGATGTGGGCGAGATCAGTTTTGGGCCGTCGCGTCAATTTCTGCGCTTAACGGACTGCTCATCACTCAGACAACCCAACTTGGGCGGTTCGCTCCCGATTGGCTACTGATCGGCGCTGCGGTATTCGCCGCCGTTTATGCCTCCTATTACATCATACATCGTCATTCTTGCTACTATCGATATAGTCGGGAAGTTGCAGAACTATTGGCTGGTGAGGAATTGGCACCCGCTTGGATGCGCGAGGCTCGCAACGCCTCTGATATTTCGACATGGCTCGGTAGTGGATTCTATGTCTGTTGGGTCGTTGGCTCTACGGTCCTAGGTGTTCTCTCCACTCTGACGAAATAACACCTGGGATGCCACAGGCTAACAAGTACTTGGGGACAATTGGCATTGAATTACCAGTGGTGCATTCTCGGAATCATACCTTCCTACAATCCAAGTGAGCTCAATTTGCCTGGGGATTTAGGGAATGGGGTTAGTCTTGCACATGTTCCTGACTGGCTTTCCGATCTAGAATTTGCTCATCGTCTCAGCGAAACCAGCCGTACTCAGATGGAGAGTAGTCGAATCGCCTATTGCCATGAATACACCGCATCTTCGCTGGGAGACCCCGAACCCGACGAAGCGCACCCGCTATCCAGGCAAGAAAAGGCCGAAGAGCTCTTACTCTATGCCGAGATTGCTTCCTGGCTGGTGAGGCCAACCACAGTCTCCCCAAACCTTCTAGTCCATGTATACAAGCGGGACAGCTCCTGGTCATTTCGACATGGAATCGTACGCGATCCCATTCTCCCCCACCCAACCGCAAAGAACTCGAGATTGTCAAACAACGACCTCACCGCGATTCCACCACTGCTGTCATCAATACTGTCGCTTAAACCCAGCGGGGCATTATGGACTGCCATTCGCTTGCTGTCCCGATCCTTGCGCGAGAGAGCTTGGCAAATTAGATTCCTACAGCTGTGGATCGCCATGGAGGGTATCTATGGTCCCCAAGGTCCGGGGGCTACTAGCTATAGGATTTCACAGCGAGTAGCGTTCCTCCTCGGCGCGACCGCAGCGGAACGGATTAACTTCTTCCAAATTACAAAGCGCAGCTACAGGTGGCGCTCAAACATAGTACACGGAATGAGAATTGCAAAACTGAAAGAAGGGGAGCATTTAGAGATCGGGCTTGAACTTGAGAACTTAATCCGCCGCAGCCTAACAACTCTTCTCGGACGCCAGGATTACTGTGCCGCAATTGACGGCCAAGAACGAGATGATCTCTTCGACTCCCTAATCTTCGGAGATTCCTGACCCAGATGGCAACGCCTTCTTAGGATTTAAAGTACTGATGCAAGGAACCCGAACTAAGACAAGAATTGGTGAATCGATAGTCTATCAGCTGCCGAAGTCCCGGCCACGAGCCGCAGTACTCTTCCTCCACGGTCTGAGCGGTAGTCCCAAACACACATGGGGCCGAATTCCTCACCTCCTGATGGCTTCTCGTTTTGGCTGGGAGAAAGACTTCATACTATACGCATACCGATCATCAAGATGGAAGCCAGGGGGGCCAACAATCGAGGGTCTGATTGAGGATCTTACTTCATACATTTCTCTTCATATGGGCGGCTATTCACGCGTCTATTGTATAGCACACAGCCTTGGTAGTGTCCTTGCGCTCGGGGCCGGGGCTGAATTGGAGCGCCAAGGGGTGTCAATTGCGCATCGTCTTCGGGGGCTAGTAATGATTGGCCCGGCCCTTTGGGGTTCACATTGGGGGCACATATCACCCAACCGCACCGTTCAAAATCTTCTTCCGGGATCAGCGTCCCTCAAGAAGGTCCGTGATATGTGGGTTGACTATGCGGAGCGAACGGGAGCGAAATCATCTGTCCTGTTCGGATCAGATGACAGGGTCGTGGAACGCCGCAGTTCTGACTTTCAGAAACTCGGCATTGAGACGAAGAGCATTGCTCGAAGTCACGTAAAGCTAACCCACGTCCAGGATCTGGATGACGATGTACTCATGGCGCTCCTTGAGATCCTGCATGGTTTTGATGGCGTTAGCCCTTCCGATGCGAGGCTTGGAGTTGTGAGAACAGTCGTAGACTCCGAACCGGAAGATTGGATCTACGATGACGTGGATGGAGAATTCGTCTATCTTCCTGACTTCGATCTTAGGATCTTGGAAGATCCGCAGACCGAGGGATCCTCTGTGTTTTCTGAACCTTGGACTGGAAAATTTCGCTCAGCAGCACAGAGGGGAAATTTCCGGATCTTGTATCGGGAAGCGTGCGTGGGCAAGTTCACAATGGTCTATTGTGACGATGGCCGCTACATAATCCCTCTTCCGAAGTCATCGACTGAACTCAGAATTTCTGGGAATCAGTATCGCCTCGCTAGGATCTTCAATATCCATTGTGCGATGAATCATGACCTTGATCGAGGATTGAGAGAAGGCGGGATTGAGGTAATGGACGGGGGCGATGAAGAGCTGCGATCTTTCTTATGACCAAGTTGACAAACGGGTGTCCCGCCAAGTCTTAGCTATCGCGGCCTAGACCAATCTATTGACTCTGTCTCATCTTCTCTGAACCGCTACACTCCAATGGGCATAAGTCCGGAATTCCCTTGACCGGCAAACGTCAGCTTCATGCGCCCATCTCAGTCTACTCGTTTCGGCCAACAAGAAGGGAGCACCTTTAGCTGAGCGCTCACCGGATTAGTGCCATCTTTCTTACGATGCTACTATCAGTGGTCCTCAAGCGATAAAAATAGATCCCCGAGGCGACATCCCTCCCATCTGAGTCGGTTCCATCCCAGATTGCGGTATGCCCCCCTGGGCCCTCTCGTTGGTCGATTAGAGTCCTTACAAGTCGCCCCGCCGGATCAAGGATCTGCAGCAGGACACGGTCAAGCCCCGATCCGGGCAACTCATATCGAATCTTTGATGTAGGGTTGAATGGGTTGGGAATGTTCCTGTGAAGGACGACTGTCGATCGAGGAAGAGCCGCAGTCGCGGTCACCGGACCGAACAGAGCCCTCTCGTCATTCGCAATCGCTTCAACTTGATAGTAGTACTCCAGGCCGGCCACCAGGTCCGAGTCTGTATAGTGGAAACGGTAAGGATAATACCGCGCGTCATTCGGAATCTCGGTGGCTGTTAACTTCGAATAAGGTCCCTCAACGTTATCGGCCCTAAGAACATTGAACGCGTAGATTCCATCGTAAGACTCAAGAAGCCAACTTACTACTATTTGACCACTCGCTCCCTCAGCAGAGATACTCGACAGAGCCTCAATCGCGTCTGGTGGGGCTGTAAGGATAAGTGAGGAACCTGCATCCTCCCCCGATGAGTTCCAGTTTAGCGTCACGGCCTGTGCAAAAGGCAAATAGCCATAAGCGGTCTCCCACCAGTCGTCAGGAGCGGGCGCAGGCGGAAGCGATACATCAGCGTAACCATCAATTGAAGCATGCAATGTTTCGGCTTGGCATTTATTCTGGAGAATGAAGCCTACGTCTGGATTTACTTGGAGAATAGGTACATTTTGAAGACTGTCGCAATCATATGCTATCTCAGTTACTGGCACATTCGCCTCAACTATGTCGATAAACCCAACAATCAAGGCATCGTCATCAATATTCATCTCAGCGGGAGGAGGAGTGCCCGTCACTGGTTCTTGGATCAAAGAGATTTCAATTTCTGGCACAAATACGCCGTGAGTATCAAAAGCGTCTCCTCGCCAAACAATGTACAGGGTAACTTCTACTGTCTCTGATGTTCTCTCTTCGATTTTTATTTCCTTGACTACCTCACGAGTCAAAACCATATAGTGAGTGCCATCTACGAGTGTCTTATATGCGGCGTTCTTATTAGAAATTTTGTCTAGTCTCTGGCGCAGCCTCACTGCCTCGCGTGACATTGGATCAATTGCTTCTTCTATTGCCAGGAGCTTTTGAAGTCGAAGTACTTCGTAGAACCATGCCCAGCGTCCGCCTTGGGTAAGCACTTCCTTTGCTTCATCGGAGATTTCGAAGCTTCCACCGCGAACTATTGTTACGGTGATCGTTTCGCATATTTCGGTCACAGTTTCAATGGTCTGAGTGGCCTGCACACAGATAATTGCTCTTCGAGTTCCGGCTCCCCAGTTGTCCATTTTTATTAAAATACCTGTATCTGTTGTGTCGTCCGGTCCCGGAAACTCAAGTGAGTCCGCGAGTGAACCCCTAAGCGGGGAATTTGCATCAAACAGCCTTGAAAGGGGGACTCCGAATTCAATATCACCAGTCGAATCAATGTCGCTGAATACAGTTATTTCTGGGGGTTGTGGCCCACCGTTGTACTGGAACACTTGGATCGTGTCCTGCGCGTAGGCGGATCCACAGCAAGAAGCGACTAGAGTCAAAACCTGACAAAGAAGGGGCGCTCGCATGATGTTCCTTCCATATGTACCGGTGAAAATGTGGTGATGAATCAAATTCTAAGAAGGGTTCACCACCTTGCGTGATTCTCTATTGATTACTAAAGTTCTTTGTGGTTGGATGTCGTGCTGATGCCAGCTCAGTGGTGTGAAAGCAGTTGTTTTGTTTGGAAGAAATTCTAGCAAAAGCGTGTGCTCAATGCAACGTTAATCGCTTTCTAAACAAAGCGAATGATATTGTTCTCCAGTGACGTTGTGTAGCGGTTCAGCCAACGCGAGGCAGAGTCAAGCAAGTTACGAATGCATCCCCTGGTTGCCGAGCTCAGAGCTTCTGTATTTATCTGCGCCTGATTCGGCCACACGCTCTCTGACACCTCACACGCGCCAAGCCTGTAGCCTATTTGCTTGAGCACCATACTATACTATCGTTTACTCAAGTAATGGGAAGAGCGACACCTCGGCCTGCCCCTCCAAATAATTCCGTCTGCGTTGTTATCATAGATGTTACAGATTATCGGTCACAATCCAGAGACCCGAGGCATGTGGCTGGCACCAGGGGTCACCTGGCCGCGCGCGCAGGACTCACGCACGTGGCGGGAGGATGCGTGGGTCACCTGGCCGCGTGCACAGGACTCACGCACGTGGCGGGAGGATCGGGGCTACGCTCATCTCGTGCAGATTTAGTTTTTTTGAGGGACAGGTATCTACAGCCTTTCGACGGGGGCGGAAATCTCAGCCGTAGCCGTCATAGGATTCCCAGCTAGAACAAGAAGTACCTCAACCCGCACTACCTCAAATCCTTCAGCAAAGACCTCATAGTGAAGACGATGATGCCCAGCTTCGCGAATTACAGGCACCGGGGGAACATCCATTGCGGTATTTAGAAACACCTCATTTCCGCAACTGTTCCCTACCGCAAGCAAGTCAAATTCCTCTTCACTATCCGGCCAGATAGTCTGGGAGTAACCACGAACAATTCCAGTCGCTTTCAGTGGGCTTCGATTAGAAGATTCCACCAGATCTTGGCCCTCTTGTTGTATTTGACTTAGTCGAGCGGTGGTGTTGAAAGCACCAACATCGGGGCGTCGATTTTCGATTCCAAGGTAAAGGAAACGTCCAACAATTTGCCCGCTCGCATAATCGATAATGCCATCGGACCAGCGAATCCCGCTTACAACGAAATGCCTAGAGTAATCGACACTCCAACTTCGGTCTGCAACTTGACGTTGGACATGAGGCAGGATTTCATGCACGTGCTCGAATTGTTGTGCGTTGGACGCCATATACCTAATAAGTCCTTCAAGCCTAACTCCGCTTTGTTGGAGGAATATCACGTTCTGAAAACCAAGAATATAGGCAATCGACAACTCTTGGTTTGTAAAGAGGGATCCTCTGTGATCTGAATTATCTGTCGAGCCAACTAGGGATTCTCGCTTGAAATCAATAAATACATAATAATCCGATCGGCGGAGTTCCCCAATGATACTCGAGTTGACATCATCGATACTTTGAGCCTTAATCGCGACATAAGGAGTATATCCAGCGCTGATAAACCAATCCCTGACACTAGAAGCTAATTCAATCTCCTCCGTAGTCGATTGGCCGCAACTTATGAAGACACGTCCAGGCACTTATCAAGCCCCTCCAACATCTATGATCGAGCCGTGTCTCATGCACACCACCCCTGCCTACAATTACCTCTTACATCGCCTCTGCCATTGGGTGCTCGTGTGCGTGAGTCCGGATGCAATCCCTAGCATGGGAATGACTCCGCGTGCAGCCTTCCGCTACATCTCACGACAACCACAATGGAGGTTCAGATGCATAATATCACAGCCGAGTTGCTTGGCACAGCCCGTGGGGCCAGGACTCACCCCCCCCACATAGCGCGAGGATGGCACTGTGGGTCACTGGCTGCACGCGCAGGGCTCACGCACGTGGCGGGAGGATGGATGCTCTGGCGCTCATCTCTTGACTCTGCCTCATGTTCACTGAACCGCTACAGCGATTGTTAGCCAGGGAATTTTCATCCCCCACTTTCTGTACTATTCAGAAGCTTCTCACGAAGGACATCGAACACAAATTGGATGTCATGTTCCCTCAAGTCGAGATACCCGATCGTGTTCAAGACTCCAGGAACCTCGGTATCATCTAACCGCAACGGAAGAATGTATTCTTCGTTATCTTCGAACGCGCGTGCCTGAGCGATGCGCCGCTCATGGTTTGTCCACACCTTGCCCGCATAGTGCTTACTGATAAACATGACACAGAACCGAGACTTATCACGATAAACCTCGGTAAGCCGTGTATACAGATCTTTTCCCCACAGAGAGGATTTCTCGTACTCATCAAAAAAGACGCTAAAGCCTGAATCACGAAGCAGTTGTGCAAGCGCGGAAGCGTGCTCGCGATCTTCCCCGGCGAAGGACAGAGCCACGTGATATTCGGCACATATATTTTCCTGTCGAGATTCCTCTGGCTTTCTCGGGACACCTTGAACAGGCGAATAGTGTGGTTCTTCGCCGGATTCGAAAGCCATTCGCATTCGGTCCAGAAGCTCTCGGGCCTGGAGCGACATTGACACGCTTGGCCCCACTCGACTCACTTGCTTCAGCAAGAACTTTGCGGGATTCTTCGTGACATGGTCTTCGGCGCTCTCGGTTTGAATGTTAACGCCGCGCTCACTCTTCGCACGCTTCCAATTAAAATTCGCGGAGCGCCGCAGCATCGCGTTAACGTAGAACGGTTGGAATACGAGGTAATCTCTATGTACACGTCCTTTCGGAGTGAACCACAACCTATCGTCCGTTAGAGCACTGAGCAGCCCGGCTTCAAGGAAGTCGTCGATTTCCGCTGTGTCTGACGGATTGTAGCCTAGAGACGCTAGGTAAGCGGCGAGCTGTTGCCGTCGGAAGCTCTTTGCTTGAGCCCCAAACTCGAGAATCTCTAACCGTAAGTATGTTGTTCTTGTTTCAGTATGTGCGAACACATCGAAGAATGGCTTCTCTGGCAATGTAGTAGCGAGATCGTCTGATTTAAGGAGTGAGCCGAGAAGTTCGTCCGCACTTGCCTGACTCAGCGTAGCAGATGGGTCTAGTCCAGCCTCAAGCATCTGCTGCCAATCAAACTCGAAAGATGCAAGAATATTCTGTGCCAACAAGAGAGATTGCCGCATGCTATGATTCGCTAAATCTCCGATGATAACGGCTGCTTTACTTGCGTGAATCTGATCCACTGCGAGGTCAATCAAGTGAGCCACACTATCCCCACTTACAGCAATTTGGCGGTTATTGATGGATACACATTTTGTGGCGGGGGCACCTCGAACGAATTGTTTCGTTCGCGCCCGAAGAACTTCCCGAAGAGGCGGGGTGTTCACCGATAGCGTGTAGCCGACGAACGCACGCGCCGACAAGACGCTCTTAGGCCGTGCCATTGTCTCGGGCCGTACCGGGAGCACGACTTTGCACCTCGTTCTCTGTGCAAGAGAGTAAGCAAGTGCGATTGCGTCAGCTTGTTTTCCAGGTGCGTGATGGTCCATGTTATCGATAATCAAGAACACCCCACCGCGATAGTCGTATTCGCTTAGATACTTAAGCAGGGCTTCATTCCATTGGGGGAGTGATTGGGCAGCGATCTCTGTGATTTTATCAACAAGCTCTGTCCTTTCCAGCGGATGGATACGCCGAGAGAGTTCCAAAAGATCGAAGGGGGGAACGGCTCTATCGGCGAGTATTGTTACTATCTCGTCAATCCGCTTTTTTCCGACGATTGTGGCCAGTGCCTCGGAGATGGCTTGGTGAATTCCGAGGTCATCTTGACTAGCCGATTGGTAAGCCGGTGAACGGCGCATATCAACGTAGACCGGAAAAGAAGGAGCTAGACTGGTTCGTTCCTTTCGCAAGACGAAGTTGATAAGAGTCGTCTTTCCTGAACCTGCGGGCCCAGTTAACAGCAGGACGCTGGGTCTCGGATTTTCCTTGAGATAGTGGAGCAACCCTACCTCGGGTGGGTCGGGGCCCTTCGTATTCGGGGCACTAATATAAAGATCAAGGAAGCGATCCGTATCGCTCGCCGGAAGATCAAAGGGGCTGTCAATCTGCGCAAAGAGCAATTTAGTAAAGGGTTTGATGAGTTGCCAAAAACCATTAGAGGTCGTTGAATCACTCATGGTTGAACTGCCCTCGTTGCTGAAAACGTGTCATTCTCTTTCCAACTCTGGCTAACATGGCCTTCACAGGCGAGACTGGATGGTAGCCGAATTCTCGTCCGTATGTGTGGCATCGTTATGCGATCCTTATCTAACGACCTGCATCCTTTGCGGCTTGCTCTATCCAGTCTCCCATGTTGTTGTATCCATCGTGCTTATTCCACAGATAGAAACTATACGCCTTGGGGATCTCGCCACACCTCTTTGAGGTGTTTCCGTGGAGATCCTTGATCTTGCTCACATCGATACCGAGTAACCCGTTTCCAATTTCGATACTCTTCTCGATCTCATATTTCACCCAACGGCTGGAACATGTTTCTTCCCCGACCAGCACCACAGTCACTGATGTTCCGTTGAGCTGGTTGTCGATCCAGTTCTTTATTGCCTTGTCGCCCTGTCGTTTCACCTTCTCAAAGCCAGCGGCATCAATGAAGCCAGCCGTTTCCTTGCCTTGTGTGACCCAACTTTTTCGGACAACCATCGCTCTGGAAACGTCCCTATACTTGAAGCTGAAGAATACTTTTCTAGCCATTACCTATTTTCCTATCGTCATGCAAAACCGCAGACAGACAAACAAGCCCACCAAGCCGACATAGATGGAGAAATATAGGCTCCTGATGGTGACAGAAGTAAAACTGCTCCAGTAGGAATACTTTCCTCTATCATACAAATCAGGACGCATCGCGAGCAGTTTGACCGGTTTGGGTTGTTCTGTAATCCCGGCGACATCATCGTAGAGGCCACGGAACTTGCGTTCCTGCATCAAGTAGTATGCGTCAAGAAACCACAAGACGGTGGTAGGGAACAATGCTGTGAGGACGAAGAAATCATTCTTGGTCGATGCGAATATTGCCAGAAGTGCTGAAACTAAAGTCACCGTCCAACTCTTGATCTGAAATGAATTCGTATTCATCCGTGTAATTACATTCTGGATGAATTCGAGGTGTTTAAGTTGGGCATCAGTCATGTCCTCTCCTCCGGCATAACTACAAATACCTTGTCTCGCTTCAGCGTGATATGATGAAAGATTACCTATATATCCACATCAAATATACTCACCGCCGCTTCGGGTGCGCTTTTCAGTTTAATAATTCCTACTAATGATGGTACATGATCCCCCCCTGTAATCTAGCTCCAAACGCGACCCATCTGCGACCGTCGCTTCCTATCCTATGGCCATACCCTCGGAGCTTTACACAATTCGCCACCCTGATTGAGGACATGTGCCTAAATCTTTATGGTCATCACGTTACGGTGTACGCTTGGGAAGCTTATGGGACGAGATTTAGCGAAAACTTAACACATCCCGAACGGCCATCGGCTGGAAGGAGCCGGTCGGTGTCTTGCGAATTGGATCCTGATAGCAAGCCCGCTCTGTAGTAGTTGCGATTGCGCCAAGACTCGTTTCTAATTCCATTGGGTAAACTGGGGGGTCACCCCCGGCCCACACAAATCCGGACGTGCGCGACTAGCGCATCCGGCTTAGGCCGTGGTCTCTCTCCGCCGAGACCCGAGAGTTGTGCCGGCCGATCCGTCCGAGCTAGGAACTCGCCATACCGGCCTCTTGGGCAATTGCCGCGTGTGCCCCGCATTCCGGCCACACCCAAAGAAAAACCCGCCATCGCCCAACGGGCTCCAACGGGTCTCTCTCCCAGCCTCCCCGGGTATGACTCAAACTCTTGCCCCAGCGGTTAACAAACTGGACGCCGTCAATGTACATCCGTTTCAATGAAGGGCACATGCTTCGGCGAATTGATGATCAGGAGGCGCCGCAAACGACAAAGCGTTCTCTCCTCTCCCCCCCCCTACCCCCTAGGCACAAACTTATACCCGTAACACAAAATCCCCGACTCCCCATCCTGCTGCACCAACCTGAACTCCCGGCTCACCTGATCGCCAATCGCGAGCTTTTCCAGGTCGCAGTCCGTAATCTGGGCGGTCACTTTGACGCCATCCTCGAGGCGGATCACACCGACGGCATACGGCGACTCATCCTGAAAACCGGACGGCGCCACTCGTATTATGGTAAATGCCTCAACTTCCCCGTTCTTTGCAAGCGTGACGGTTTCGAACTCCTGCCCCCTGCACTTGCTGCATACATTCCTGGGGGGGAAGAATATTTTGTCACATCCCGTGCATTTTCCGGCTTCATAGCGGTAGCGCTGCGGGATCTCTCTCCAGTAACGTGCTGATCCGATCATGATTCTCCCCCCTATGCCCGCTCGAAGATGTGGACCACAGTGCTTGCGCCGGTTCCGCCCATGTTCTGCGTGAGTGCGCGATGGGCGTTCTTCACCTGGCGATCACCCGCTTTGCCGCGGAGCTGCATCATCACCTCGCGAATCTGAGCGACACCCGTCGCCCCGACCGGATGGCCTTTTGATTTCAGACCTCCCGACGGATTGATCGGAATCTCACCGCCGAGCGCCGTCGCACCGGACGATGCGGCTGGCCCCCCGCTCCCACGATCGAAAAGTCCGAGCGCCTCGGACACCATGACCTCCGCAATGGTGAAGCAGTCATGCACCTCACAGAAGGAAAGATCTTTCGACGTGATGCCCGCCTGCTTGTACGCTTTTTCAGCCGCTACCTGCGTGCTGGCGAGCCAGGCAAGATCTTCTCGATCATGCAGAGCAATCGCGTCGGTCGCGTGTGCCGATGCCGCGACGCGGACGACCATATCAGCATTCATTTTCTTGGCGTAGTCGAGGGGCACCAGAATGACGGCGGCCGCGCCATCCGTAATGGGCGAGCAGTCGAGTATCCGGAGCGGATCGGCGACAAGTACCGAGCTCATCACCTGGTCAGCGGTTATTTCGCCCTGGAACTGGGCGAGCGGGTTTCTTGCTCCATTATAGTGGTTCTTGACCGCCACGTCTGCGAGTTGTTTCCGTGTCGTTCCGTACTTGGCCATGTGGACGCTGGCCATCATCGCGTAGAGACCTGGGAATGTAATTCCCTGGTAGCACTCGTATTCCTGGTCGGCCGCAGTGGAGAGCGCATAGGTCGCCGCGCCGCCGTCGACGTCGGTCATTTTCTCGACTCCGCTTGCGATGACGATGTCATGCTCACCCGAGGCAACGGCGAGATAGGCCTGACGAAAAGCGAGGCCTCCCGACGCACAAGCCGATTCCACCCGTGTTCCAGGGATCGGCCCCATACCGAGCTGTTCGGCGAGAAGAGGGCCGAGATGTTCCTGGCCGACGAACAGCCCTCCGCTCATGCAGCCGACGTACATCGCGTCAACATGATCGACGCCGGCGTCCTCGATCGCTTCGATCGCCGCTTCTGTCCAGATCTGTCGATGGGACTTTTTCCAGAGCTCGCCCCAACGGTTCATTCCCACGCCGATCACTGCTACTTCGCGCATGTGATCACCTCCTAGCTCTCGGCGAGCTTGCGGATCTTGCCGCGGTATTTTGCATAGGTGCCATAGTCGATGTAGATCGGATTGTTTTCGAGTTGCTCTCTCGTCTGGGGTGCCTTGTCCTGTATCTCTCGAATCCGATCGGTTACCCGCCAGATGAATCCGTCGCTCCCCGCTCCCGATCCGTAGCTGACCATGAAGATCTTGTCACCAGGCTCCGCCTTGTCGAGAATGGCCGTGAGACCCATCGGCGAAGAGCCCGAATAGGTATTTCCGAGTGTCGGGACGAGCCAGCCCTGTTCGACCTTTTCTTTCGAGAAGCCGAGCTCTTTTGCCGCTCGCATGGGGAACTTTCCGTTCGGCTGATGAAAGACCGCCCACCGAAAATCATCCGGCGTGACATTCGCCTTCTCCATCAGCCCGCGGGCACACGAAAGCACATGTTTGAAGTATGCCGGCTCTCCCGTGTAGCGCCCCGCGTGACGTGGATAGAACTGATACTCCCTCCTCCAGAAATCGGGAGTGTCGGTCGTGTAGGAGTAAGTCGTCTCACAGACCGCTGCGATATTCTCGTGACCGAAGATAAACGCCGCAGCTCCCGCCGAAGCGGAGTACTCGAGAGCATCTCCCGGAGCGCCCTGGGAAGTGTCGGCGCCGATTGCAAGAGCGAAATCCATTTCACCCGCGCGAACAAGAGAGAGGCTGACGAACATCGCCTCGCTTCCCGCTTTGCAGGCGAATTCGAAATCGGCGCAATGGATGTCAGGGGTACCGCCGAGTGCTTCGGCGACGACCGTACCGCTCGGCTTGACCGCATACGGGTGCGATTCTGAACCAATATAGATAGCGCCGATCTTCGCAGGGTCGATTCCCGCTCGGACGAGGGCATGCCGGCCTGCTTCAACCGACATGGTGATCGTGTCCTGGTCCGGTGTCGGCACGGACTTCTCCTGCAGCATCAATCCCCTCTTATATGAAGGTGCGTCAGCGCCCCACACTTTGGCGATCTCCTCTACCTTGATGCGGTGCCGGGGAACGTAGGCACCATAACCCACGATTCCTACTTCCATAACAACCTCCTAACTATCGGGTTCGAGTTCATTGTTCTCCTTTGAGTTGTCTACTATGGCGCGGGCCTTTAGAACGATGTCGGGGTGCACTTCAAAAGTGACGGCTACTGTTTCGACGGGGCCTTTTGTAAGGAAAGATATTCCGAGCTCATGTTCTCTGACATCTTCGACGAGCTGCTCGGGAGTCTTCAGTGGTGGGGGATCTTTGATACGCCGCAGGGCGTGCATCGTCCACTCAGGAGAGGTCACATCGCCGGCGCGAAATCTCTCCTTCGCCTTTCGCACTTTACGGATGAAGAGCTTGCGACCGTTACGCGTTTCGAGCTGATCCCTTGCTTCCGCAACGCTGTACGCGCTTACGCCCAGCAGGACGGCGACCGTCTCTATGTCTGCGAGATGGAGGAACCCAAGACCGTGCGGGTAAGCGGCAACCCGCTCGATGAGGTAATCGAAATTTTCCGACAGTCCGTTCTTTTCCACGACACTCTTCGCCTCAGGCCGGGGGGTGGTTTCCGCACAATTAGCCGGGCACTGGATCGTGTACTTTTCTTTAAACTATAGGTTCTGAGGCCCATCCCGTCAACGGTCATCGTCCCCCTCATTCGCTACCTGCCCGCGATTCTTCTTCCAGTCTTCCCGAAGAATGGCCCAGCGCTCGTGGTCCTGCCAGCGGCCTGCAATCTTGAGATAACGAGGGGAGTAGCCTTCCAGCTGAAAGGCGCATCGCTTCGCAAGGGCGAGGGAAGGTTCGTTCTCGGGCTGGATGTTCGCTTCAATGCGATGGAGCCGAAGCGTTTCGAATGCGTGCCTGATTACCAGCCGCACACCATCGGTCATGTACCCCTGACCCTCGAACGGCGCCCCCACCCAGTAACCGAGATAGGCGCTTTGAAGACAGCCCCGTGTGATTTCATTAAGCGACGCCGCGCCGACAATCGCATCGTCCTTTCGGCGGCAGATCAGGAAGTGGCGGGACCGTTCCTGGGTCGATGCAATCTGATAACGGGTAAACGCCGCCGATCCATAAACGTCCATTTCCGGCGGCGGCAACGGTTCCCACGGGCGGTGAAGCTCCTCGCTCTCTTTTCGAAGTCCCAGAAACTCGGCGCGATCCGCAATCTCGGGATACCGCAGATAGACTCGCTTACCCTTTTCGAGGATCATGGTCATGGTGTCGTCCTGATCGTGTCGGTGGTAGTATGGTGGCTTGGACCCATGGCAGCCCGGCCGAGTCTCGGAATCATACCGGAGGCAGCTGAAAGATATGATGGATTTTCTGAAGAGTTACTTCGTTCAGGCGGGCATGAGTCAGGATATGGCCGGCTACGGCGCCATCGCGATCGCCGTTGTTGCCATCGCACTCCTCTGCGTGATCGTTAATTTCATCGCAAAAAAACTCATTCTTCGCGGGACCAAGCTACTTGTACGAAAGAGCAAGACTACATGGGACGATTCCCTTCTCGAACGGCATGTCTTTGACCGACTCTCCCAGATCGCCCCGGCGCTTGTAGTCTATCTTCTTGCGTCGGTCACTTTCCCGGACGACCCGGGAATTCGCAGACTGATCGAGCGATTCGCGTTGGCCTATATGCTGATCGTCGGCGCTCGCGTTCTGTCAGGCGTGCTCGACGGCATTCTGGACATCTATCGCAAGTATGACGTCTCCCGCGAGAAACCGATCAAGGGTTACATTCAGGTCCTGAAACTCCTCCTGTTCCTCACGTTCGGCATCCTCGTTCTTTCCGTTGTGCTCGAGAAATCTCCGATCATCTTCTTGAGCGGCCTCGGCGCCATCATGGCCGTTCTCATTCTCGTCTTCAAAGATACGATTCTCGGTTTCGTTGCCAGTATTCAGATTTCGGCGAATGACATGGTCCGGCGGGACGACTGGATCTCCATGCCCAAGTACGGCGCGGACGGCGATGTGATCGACATGACATTGACCACAGTCAAAGTGCGGAACTGGGACAAGACGATCACCACCATTCCCACCTATGCGCTCATCTCTGATTCATTCAAGAACTGGCGGGGCATGGATGAGTCAGGCGGCAGGCGAATCAAGCGTGCTGTTCACATCGACATGACGAGCATCCGGTTCTGCACGGACGAGATGATCGAGCGATTCCGAAAGTTTCAGCATATAAGCGAGTATATCGACGGGAAGGCAAGCGAGCTGGCATCATGGAACAGTGAGCACGATGTCGACGAATCGGTGCTGGTCAACGGGCGGCGACTCACCAACATCGGAACGTTTCGCGCGTATGTCGAAGCCTATCTTCGCCACAATCCTCTCATTCATCAGGACATGACGTTTCTGGTGCGTCAGCTCGCCCCGACCGAAAACGGGCTCCCCCTCGAGATCTATGTATTCTCCAAAGATCAGAGATGGGCGTACTACGAAGGAATCCAATCGGATCTGTTCGATCATATTCTGGCCGTGATCCCCGAGTTCGATCTCAAGGTCTTCCAGCGGCCGTCAGGCAGCGATCTCCAGACCCTTGCCGGCGCGACAGGTGCCTGACCGCGGGCCGGACAACAGTTCTCACGCCGAAAACCCGATCGTGTTCTATGACGGTACATGTGCGCTTTGCCATCGGTCCGTGCGCTGGCTCTTCGAGCGTGATTCCGCCGGCCTGTTACTCTTCGCGCCGATCGAGGGGGAGACTGCCCGGGAACTCGCCATCGAGCCGGGACCGGATCCCGCAGGGTGGTCGTTTCTGCTCGAACTCGATGGACGGGTCTATCACCGGTCGAATGCGGTACTCCGGGCGATCGCACTCACCGGCGGCGTCCGAAAACTGGCGCGCATTCTTCTGATCGTTCCCCGACCTGTTCGAGATGGAGTCTACAGGTGGGTGGCCCGCAATCGATACGACTGGTTCGGCAGGTCAAGCGGTTGTCCGATTCCGGACGAGGAGCAGCAGGACCGGTTACTTCCCTGAGACCGATTTTCCCGCTAGAGAAATGATCTCTTCGATGGCGAGATACTCGCTGTAGGATCGCCGGCGATTGAACCGAACTCCCAGCTCCATTTCCTCTTCCGATGTCATCCCTTTCAGCCAGGCGAGTTTTTCCTGAACCAGATCGGCCGCGCATTTTCCGGTCGAAGCGCGGGCGTACGGGTCAGCCCCCGAATCGACAAGCAGTCGGACAACTCCGACGAAGTGCTCACCCAGGTTTCGGTACCACACAGTCAGGGTCTTGCAGAGAATCGGATCGCCGTCATGGCGGGCATTCGGATCCGCACCGGCAGCAAATAGCTTCACCAGAAAGTGATGGCGTACATCGGGAGTGACCATGTGCCCGCCCGCATCGGGTACTTTTGTCGGATAAGCGAGCGCGAAGAGAACGGCGCGGTCGATAGCGAGGTCAGGCTCGTGACGGAACAGCTTGGCTTCGAAGTACGTCAGATAATAGTAATCGCGTTCCGCCACGATCTCCTCCCGGTCATCCTCCTGCTTGGATACAAGCCGGGAACCGGCTCGGGAGTAGTGACTTAAGTACACCATATCTGCCCCGCGTCGACGCGCCTCCTTCATGGCGCGGCCGCGTGCCCCCCTTCCACGGACCAGGATCGCGCCGATATCGACAAAGCCTTCGCTTCGGAGTGCGAGTTCGGGCGCGTCAGTCACCTTTGGCGGGTACGTCCGCGGTTCGAAATTGATATCTTTGAAATAGCGTGTGGAGTATTCGATCTCGGTGCATGAAAGTAGAATCAGGGCGCAGAGGGGCCCGGCAATCGCCCGGGGAAGGAACTGAGCTGTGAGTCGCTCGATACCCTGCATCGCCTCTCCCTCTGTCTATTAAGGATAGCACATCAACCGGCCGGTTTCCGACCGGTGGGACCAATAGTTCTGGGGACACAATACTTAATTCCCCCGACCCGTTTGGTGGAATTAAGTATTGTGTCCCCAGAACTATGAGGCACCGGCGAACTGCCTGCCGTTACGATCTACGATCTCATCCTGTAGGTCGGTAGAGTCAAACTGTCGGCGTGGGCTTCGAAAACCGTGCGCGTTGAATCGGAAAGAAAATAGAAAGCCCGCCCGGCGCGATCGATTCGAGGTGAATCCTTGGTCGGAATGAACCGCTGGTGCGTTGCCGGGTCAGTAAGAGGCCCGCAATGCTTGTATGGCTTTTCGTCGAATTTGATCTTCTTCTTATCGCTCGAAAAATAATAAATCTCATAGTTTATGACAGACCGATGGGCATCATCCACGATCGCCCGCTGACGGATATCCATGGCGCAGGGAATGAGGAGTTCGAGTGAGTTGATGTAAGGTGTTGGATCTTGCACGAAGATCCGACTGCACGGCACTCAGCAGAAGCCGACAGGCCGTCCGCTCACGTAGACCGGCGGCATCTTCAGATTGAGCTTCGCCCGGCGCACCATGCAGCGATCGTTCATCGTGGTCCAGTTGCCCATGTGGAGCGGAGAAAACTCGGCACTCTCGTCGACAAAGGTCACAGGGAGGTCATCTTTGACGAGCACCGACCCGGAACGTTGATCGCACGCCAGAGACAGTGCGGCCGCCGCAAGCACCATTAAGATCAGTTTTGTTTTCATGGGCGACAGTGTAGCAAAAGTATTCGAGTGAAGGAATCCCGATCTTTTGAGATACTGAAGAACCGGTCCCGGGCTCAAGCCGTATGGCTCACCAGGATTCGTCGCGAGATTTCACGGAGGCTTGACCATGCCTTTCCCAGCACGCCCCTGCTATGGACGAGTCGCAATGGCGGTGTTCGTACTGTTGATTCTATCGGTCCCGAGCGCCGATGCCGAGTCCGGCAAGCGAGCGGATCGGCTCATCAACTTTAAGATGACGGATCAGTTCGACCGTTCTTATGATCAGGATAAATACGCGGGCTTTGTGACGATTCTCACGGGGAGTGACAAGAAAGGGAGCAGCTTCAACGCCCTATGGGTGAATGCGATCTTTGACTCGATTGTAGCTCGTGGGGTCGACATGGACCGGATCTGGTTTCTCGGCACCGCCGATCTACGCGGCGTTCCTCGATTCATGAAGGGTTTTGTGAAGGGCAAGTTTCCCAAAGAAGAAGAGAGGTGGGCACTTCTCGACTGGGAAGGGAAATTTGCGAAGGCCTATCACTGGAAACCGGGGGCGACCAATATCGAAATTTTTGGTCCTGACGGCATGGTTGCAGCAAGTACGTATGGCCGAAATGTCAGCCCATCCCGGGTGGCCGGCCTGGCCAAGGTGATACTGGAGCTTGCCGGGAGCGCCCAGGTGGCCGGAATCCCCGAGGAATCACCCTAAACACCTCGTAACCGACTTAATATCAACGGCATAGCGATTCGCGCTTTCCTGCAAAAAACTTGATGACCTTTTCCACATCTCTCTGGCACACTCTTCCCTTCCCTTTATATTGTATTAAGAAGGTGTTCTTTGACTGTTCGCCTGTAAGGAGCATGGACAATGAAGAAATCGTACACGAAGACCGGCCGCGCCTGCCGGGTGACCTTTTCCCTTCCCTCCGATGTGGTGGCGAAGAAGGTCGCGCTTTGCGGTGAGTTCAACGAGTGGGATCCGAAAAAGCACATCCTCAAGAAGCGGAAAGACGGGACGTTCTCATTGACGGTTTCGCTGAAGTCCGGCAATGAATACCGGTTCCGCTATCTGCTCGACGGCAAACGCTGGGAAAATGACTGGTCGGCCGACAAGTACGTGTCCAATACGCACGGCGCCGAGGATTCGGTCATTATCGTCTGATCGGAGTTCTAACCCGGACTATTTCCAGACGGGCTCGCGGCAGGGTGATCCCTGCCGCGGGAAGCGGCTATCGTATGAGAACCATGCGCACGGTGTGAGTGGTCGCCCCCGTCGTGAGCCGCGCGAAGTAGATTCCGGACACACTTTCCGTACCTTCACTCGACTCCCCGTTCCAGACGGTAGACTGCCAGCCAGATCCGATCGGTCCATCCACCAGTATGGCGACACTTCTGCCGGTGAGATCGAATACTTCGACCCGAACCGGAGCCGGATAAGGCAGGAAGTATCGAATCTCGGTCGTGGGATTGAACGGGTTCGGCCGGTTTCGAGCGAGCAGGATCACGCCGGTCGATGTTACGGGAATGCGATCGCCCGTCTGGGGTGCCAGTCGACGGTCCTCACCATTTTCATCCGTGCCAATAAACTCCGCGACATGAACCGACTCGGGCATACGGTCGGCGTGCACCAGAAATGAGAACGAAAGATCGTGGCCGTCCGGCGCGGCGACAAGCAGACGGAGACGGTTCCCGGCGAAGCTGTGCCAGATGTCGGCGGTGGAAGCCGGATCTCCGTCGGTAATTCCGTCGATCAGGCGCACTCTCTCCGGCCAGATCAGATCCCAGTATCCGCCCGTCGCCCGGAACGGCAGGTCCGCCCGCAACGTGACGCGATAGATGTCATCCCCCGACGGTTCGAGCCGGAGCTCGACCGGCGCCGTCTCCCGCTTGCCCCCCTCAGGAAGAAGGACAACCCCTTCGTTCACGATCAACCGGCCCAGAAAGACGAGATCGGCCACGGTGAAGCGCCCGTCCCCGTTCAGATCGAGCAGGGCTTCGTCATACGATCCGTCAGGCAGCCCGCCGATGATGACATCGACTGCGTAAGCGGCGTCGGCCGGACTTCTTTGGAAGTCTCCATCCAGATCGCCCACCGGCTTCTTGCCTGGCACCGTGGTGAACGTGATCGGCGCCACGCCTCCAAGGGGCCGGCCGAACACATCATGAAGTTCACTGACGAACAGTACATAAGTCTGATTGAACTGCAGGCTGTCAACCGGATCGAACACGAGTCGGCTCCCACCCTCTTCCAGGCTGGGCGTCCCCGGGATTTCGTCGTTTCCGAGACGGAGAACCGCTCCACCGAGACTCGCCGGATCGATCGGCAGGTTGAACGTCACCCGAATGACGGCGTCAACCGGAACGTTCAGAGAGAAGTTCGCCGGATCGCTCGCCAGCACGGCCGGAGCACTGGCGAGAGTCTGGAACACCCGCCAGCCGGAAGGCTCACCCGGGCCGCAATCGCCGACGGTGGCCACACGCCAGAAGTAGGGCTCTCCCAACTCGAGAGCGCGGACGGTCACGGATGGATCGGCAGGGATAAGAGTGTCCACCACAGTAAGACCCGTCTCCTGGTGCTCGATTTCGAACCGGTACCCCAGTGCCTCATCAATCGGATTCCAACTGAACGTCACTGGAATGGGGAGGCCGGCCGCACCCGACGGTGGCCCGCTCAAGACCGGCGGATCGAGCCCGGGAATCGACGTGCCCGAAACTTCAGCCGACCGCGCTGAAATTCCGCAGCGCCCTTCAGCTTGCACGGAGTAGTCATGCTCGGCACCGGCCAATACATCAGTATCGGACCAGGTCGTGTCGGGATAAGGGGCAAAGCCGATAGCCTCCCCACTCCGATAGACCCGAACTCCGTCGATGGGAAATGGGGAACGGGCCCACTCGAGTTCGATTTCACCGCAAAGTTCCTGGCTTGCCCGGAACTCGAGAGGCCGGCCGGGGAGTGCCGCCACAGATACTTTCCAGAGTTCGCTTCTCTCTCCGCCGCCACACTCGCCGAACGCCTGTACCTGGAAGAACTGATCGCCCTGCGACGGCGCAAGAACATCCACACTCGTCTCGCCCAGCACGAAGTCGATCAGCACGTCACTCCCTCCCTCCCAGATCCGATACGATTCGGCCCCATCCACAGGACTCCAGACGAGACGGAAGCTGCTGCTGACGCAGGCCAATGTATCGGACACAGGATCGATCGAGACGCGCCCGGTGGATGGGAGGAACGCTCCCACATCGCCGGAGGTTTCGCCCGGAATCGATACGCCGCATTCGTTCCCTGCAACGACTTCGTATGTGTATTCGCCGCTCCCCCCGTGGTCGACATGTCGCCGGAGCGAAGGGGCGAGCCCCTCGACTATAATCGAGGTTGATCCCCCTCTTGTCCTCGTAATGGAGAGTTCCTCGGTCGGGATGTTTGTCTGCGGCAGACTCCAGGTAATCACGACTGAATCGCAGAATCCGTTCGTCGCCGTGACAGAGATAGGCGCCGGAGGACTCAGCAGCGGCAGGCCGATGGAAACCGTGGTCCCTTCCGATTCGCCGCACTGATTGAACGATCGGATACGGTAAGTCGCCCCGGACTCCGGACGATCCGCGGCTCTGCCGTCACCAGGCCCGACATAGACCGGCGCCGCCAGCCCCGATCGCGTCACGATTACGCTATCCACCTGCGGGCTCCAGGAGATCCGGACCGAGTCGCACGCGCTGCTGTCGAGAACGACCTGCGTCGGTGCCGACGGCGGATTGGTAAGAGTCACGACCTGAGAATCGCTCATCGGACCGAGTCCGCACTCATTCATGGCGCGAATCACGAACTCATAATCTCCAGGCTCGAAGAGGGCGGCCAGCCAGCTCGACTGGCTCGTCGTGTCTCTCGCCGTCCCCCCCAGAAAAACGATGTAATCATCGGCATTGCCGATCACTTCCCAGGTCAGGTTGAACGGCTGGGAGACGCACGTTGACTGGTCCTGGCTGATCCATGTGACCTTTACCGGTTTACGAAGCGCCCTTCCCTGATTGGCGATCTCATCCGACATGGCGCAGCCGCTTACGGTTTCCACAGTGTACTGATGAGATTCGCCGTCCGGCGGCACATCAGCCACGCGATACTCGGCACCCGCCGGAACGATTTCGAGGATCTTCTTCTGGACGCCGTCGTAACGAGCCACCTGGAATGTGACCCCTTCGTCGTCCGGACCTGCCCACGACCACGTCACCACTACCGTGTCACATCGGTTATCGGTGGCCAATACCGCCGTCGGCTCACTGATGGAAAGGGGAAATGCGCTGCCTACGATCTCGAACGCTTCGGCAAGCGTATCGCAGGCATTGTAGCTGCCGAACTGATAGGAGCGGGATCCCCCTTCGGGCATTGAGTCGACGAACGACTCGACCTGGCCGAGATAAAGCGAATCACCGTCGTCGATCGTGATCCATGTATCCGAGTCTCTCCCCCGCTTCCACGAAAGAAGTACGACGCCACACTCATTCTGAGTCGCCGCCGCGCTGGTCGGTGGCTCCGGAAGTGAGGTAACAACGACATGAACCGTATCGCTCCGGCCGCTTGACCCACAGACACCGTCTGCACGAACTTGAAACACAAACGAACCGACACTTGTTCCGACAAACTCGAACGAAGTATTGCTCCCCGTCGGTCGGGCGCTCCCGTTCTGGAAGACGGTGTAAGATGTCGCCAGGTCGACTGCGTTCCATGTAAGGACGGCCGAACTCCCCTCACAGATTTCCTTGTCGTCGTTGTCGGCAAACTGCGGCGCCTCCGGCGGTCCCAGCCTGATTCCTCTCGCCGGCGTATCGATCGGTGACGCACCGCACTGATTGATCGTCCGAACCAGGTAGTCCCATGCACCGGGAGCGGGCATGTCCGTAAACTCGAGCGATCCGACATTGACAGTATCGAGGGGCACGTAAAGAGTACCGCCCGCCGTATCACGGGCGATTTCGAACCCGATAATATCGTCTGTGGGACCTGAAATGCTCCACGTGATTTTCACATCGTTGCAAAGATTCTGTGATGCAACGACATTCGAGGGGGCCTGGGGAGCGCCGATAAGACGCGATCCGATGACGGCGGTGCTGTTCGCCGTGCCGCAGGCGTTGACAGCCTCAATTACATAAGTATGTTGGACATCGCCTTCGACACCGTTGTCGAGGTACTGGAGCTGGCCGAACGGCAGGCCGCTCGCAACCAGGGAACCGTCGCGACGGACCGAATAGTTTTCAGCACCGATTGCCTCGTCCCACGTGATTAAGACACCGTCACACAGATTGTCCGACGCATTCGGGCTTTGCGGTACACCGGGACCGGCGCGGCGGCGGCCATCATCCGAAACTCTCGAAGACGACCCGCAGGAATTCCTGGCAGCCACCGAGTAGGAATAGGTCCCGGGGGGAGCTACGGCGTCGATGAATATCGGAAGCTCTGACGAACCGACCGAATCGATCCAGGCGCCGTCACGAAACACATCGTAGCTGGTTGCGTTCAGTGATATGTCCCATTCGATCCTGACGAAATCGCATTCGTCGTCACCGGCTGTGACGAGTGCGGGCGGATCGGGTGGGCCGAACAATCGCCGGCCGGTCGCCTTGGGCCCGCCGAATACGGGACCGCCTGAACAGGCGTTGAATGGCCGCACCTGATAAGTGTGTTCCACGTTGACGGCCACGCCCGTGTCGATGTAGCCGGCGATATCCCTCGACAGAGTGGCGATCGAGTCGCCGTCCCGCGTGACGAGATAGCCGTCTTCCAGGTCGACGTCGGGCCAGAGAAGAAAGACACCCCGGCAGCTGTCTACGGCGGTCAGCGACATCACCGTGTCCGGAGCGGTCAATCGGAAACCGTCGGCCGATGCGGAGAGCACCGGATCGAACTCGCACAGATTCCAGGCCGCCACCTGATAGGAGTGGGTCCCTCCCGGAATCGCCCCACCGTCAAAATACGAATTGACTCCGGCGCCGACGCTGTCGATCAACGAACCGTCACGATAAATGGTGTACCCCTGCTCATCCTGCACATCGTTCCAATCGATTCGAATGCCGTTGCATGAATCGAGCGATGCGGCAATTCCGTCCGGCACAGCCGGCGGATCGGGTAGACGCGTTCCATGTGCTTCCGCAGCGAGAGACGTCCCGCACTGATTGAAAGCGAGAATCGTATAAACGTGATTCCCGGGGATCGCTTCCGTATCTCGATAGAAAGTCGTGGTGGCCGGAATCGTATCGATCGTGACGATCCCGTTTCGCACGATGAGAATGGAGTCTGCTTTAGGCGAAGTAATCCACTCGAGCCGAATGAGACCACAGGAATCCGTGCTCGCCGTGAAGCTGGTGACGGAATCGGGCGTATCCCAAAGTCGACTTCCTGTAACGGTGTCATGATCGACCGGGCCGATTACGGGACAGGAATTGAACGGGATCACGCTGTAATCGTGGGATGCTCCCGGGAGTGCGGAGAGATCGAACCAGAAGTCCGTTTCGGCCGACAACGTATCAACGGGCGCCCCATCCCGTTCGATCGAATACCCATCTTCACGTTCGACGTCGTCCCAGCGGAGTTCGATATGGTCGCAATGATCCGTACCGGCTATCAGTCCCGTAACGGGGTCGGGTGCGGGAAGAAGCCTGGCCCCTTCAGCCGGATCGGAAAGCGTCGGAAGGAGCGCGCAAAGATTGAAGGCCGCCACACGATAGACGACGGGAATACCGGTCTCTGCGTCCAAGTCGAGATAAGTCGTGATCCCTGCGGAGACCGTATCGATCACCGTAACGCCTCGGTACACGTAGTAGCCTGTTTCATCCGTAACATCGTTCCAGTTCAACTCGATGCCGTCACAACGATCATTCGAAGCGACCAGACCTGCAGGAATAGAAGGAATGGCTGGAACGGTCCCTGAATCTCCCGTCATCGCGGAAACGCCGCAACCGTTCACCGCCTCCACCCCGTAGGAGAATGTCCCCTCTCCCGGCGTATCGATGAGAGAGAGGCCGGTCGTTCCGGCGAGAAACGCACCTTCGCGATAGACCGCGTAGGAGTCGGCCGTCGCCGATAGATCCCAGACGAGATAGACCGCACCACAGGAATCTTCACTCGCTGTCAGGATCGAGGGGGCGGCCGGCGCGTCAGGCGGCCGTGTGCCGGCAACGGAGATCGAGTCGGATGAGCCGCAGGCACCTCGCGCAGCCACCCAGTATGTGTGGGTCCCTGCGGGTGCAGCCGTGTCCCGATAGAACTCGCTGCTTGTGAGTCCCAGAAATGTATTTCCCCGATAAACCGCGTAGGCCGTATCGTTTGGAGCACCCGACCATGCAATCCGAACCAGGCCGCACGAGTCGCTCGATGCGACGAGCAAGGTGACCTCGAGCGTTGTAGCAGGACGTCCACCGGTCACGGATGTCGTCAGCACCGGGTCGGGCTCGCAAAAGTTGAACGCACCGATCTGATAGGAATAAGTAGATCCCGGCAGCGCCGATCCGTCCGTGTAGCTGATTACGTCGGCTGCCAGAACGACGAGCGTATCGCCGTCCCGATAGAGTGCGTAACCACCCTCTCCGACTACGTCGTCCCACGTGATGATCACTCCATCGCAAGAATCGTTCGTCGCCGCGAGGCTGCCGGGGAGAAGAGGCGCGTCAGGAAGTCTTGTCCCGGAATCGGTTGTGGCGGGCGAGGTTCCGCAGACGTTTGCTGCCGTTACCCCATATGTATACGTTCCGGCGGTGGCGAGCGTGTCGCGAAACACGAGCTGGCCTGCCCCGACCGTTGCGATCGGCGTGGCATCTCGAACTACCGAATAGGATTCCGCGCTCGCCGACGCTGTCCACTCCACCCGCACAACGCCGCATGAATCGTCGCTTGCGTTCACGGTAGCCGGCGAATCTGGCGCACCCGGTTGCCTTCTCCCTATATCCGAAACGCTCATCACGGGCGCGATCGTGCAGCCGTTGAAAGCCCCGATGCGATACGTGTAACTCACGGGCGCCACAGCTGTCGTATCGAGCCAGGAAGAAAGATCGGCCGCCAGTGTGTCGATCAGGATATTATCCCGCTCCACCACGTATCCGTCTTCCCCGATAACATCGGTCCAGGTGAGAAGAACACCGTTACAATCGTTTCCTGAAGCGTCGAATCCGGCAGGCGCGTCGGGGGGGGGAAGAAGCCTTGATCCATTGACGGCGACCGAGAGAACGCCTGCCGGCGTACATGTGTTGAAGCCCCCCACGCGATAGGCCACTGTCTCCCCAGCGGGAGCTGTCACATCAAGATAACTCGTCGCATTCGCGGCGAGCGTATCGAAGGGGAGCCCGCTTCGATAGATGTAGTAGCCCTCTTCGTCACTCACATCGCTCCAGAGAACAAGAATGCCGTCACATCGATCGAGAGAAACACTGTCGATCACTACCTGTGGCGGCGCTCCCGCCGGCTGCGTTCCCGAATCGAAGGTGGTATCCGATTCGCCGCAATTGTTTGTGGCGGTCACGCCGTAGACGTAGGTTCCCGCACCGGGAGAGTCCTGATAAAACGTGTCCGTTACTGTGGCGAGAAGAAGATTGTTTCGAAAGACTTTGTAGTCATCGGCGCCGACCGATGAGTCCCAGAAGAGAAAAACCGCAGAGCATGAGTCGTCGGATGCGGTCAGGAGACTTGGCCCGGCAGGGGCTCCGGGAAGCACCGCTCCTGCAGCGGTCGTCGAATCGGACCAGCCGCAACTGTTCCCCGCGGCAACACCATAGACATAGGTCCCCGAACCGATCGTATCTTCATAGAAGAGGGCGGTCGACGGGAGAGTAGCGAGAAGCAGGTTATCGCGATAAACACGATAGCTGTCGGCGCCCGCCGAGACGCTCCAGTCGAGTCGAACGAGAACACAACTCGTATCACTCGCCGCGAGCGTTACCGGAGCTGCGGGTGCGCCGGGCAAGACGGTTCCGCTGTCGAATGTAGTGTCCGATTCGCCGCAGCTGTTCGAGGCGATCACACTATAGGTAAAAGTTCCCGAACCGGGGGAGTCCTGATAGAACGTGTCCGTTACCGTGGCCAGAAACGCATGGTCTCGAAAGACATCGTAATCCGCAGCATCCGCCGATGAGTTCCAGAAGAGAAAGACCGCTGCACAGGAAGTGTCGGACGCAACCAGTCCGCTCGGTTGGACCGGCGGTCCGGGAAGCACGGTTCCTGTTGCGGTTGTCGAATCAGACAAGCCGCAGCTGTTCCCCGCGGCAACGCCGTACAGGTAACTCCCCGATCCGATCGTATCGACGAGAGAGAGGGTGGGAGACAAGAGCGTCGCAATCAATAGATTGTCACGATAGACATGATACGTATCGGCGTCGACCGAGGCGGTCCAGTCCAGACGGACCAGGCTGCAACTCGTATCGCTCGCCGTAACTACGGAAGGCGCGGCAGGGGCGGCGGCCGCGCGGCTCCCTCCCGTGCCCGCACCGTAGACCGGCCCGGACGAGCAGGAGTTGAACGGCCCCACACGATAGGTGTACGCAATACCCGACACCGCACTCACGTCAAGATAGGCGATGGCATCGGCAGCAACTGTATCGATCGGTGAGCTGTCCCGCTCGATCACATAACCGTCTTCGCGGTCTACGTCACCCCAGGTGAGCTGCACTCCTGTACAGAGATCGGTCGTCGCAAGCAGTACGCCGATCCCATCCGGCGCCGGGAGATTTCGAAAACCGTTTTCGGCCGGCGAAAGCGAGGGTGCCGGTTCACATGTGTTGAACGCCGCGATCTGATAGCTGAGCAGCACACCGGCGGGTGATGTACCGTCGAGCCTGCTGATCGAATTGGCCGGCAATGTGTCGATCGGAGTGCCGTCTCTATAGAGATAGTAGCCATCCTCTCCCGCTACGTCTGACCAGCTGAGGAGAACCCCGTCACATCGATCGGTCGATGTGGTGAGGCCGGCCGGAACCGGCGGCGGATCTTCCAGTCTCCCTCCTGAATCGGAAACGGTTACGGACTGGCCGCATTCGTTGAGCGCCGCCACGCTGTACTCATACTTGCCGGGAAGAGAGAGTGTGTCCCTGAAGCTCAAAGTCGGCGAAACGATGACTACCTGAGGCACGCCATTTCGGAAGACCCGATAAGAGTCGGCGTCCGCAGCGGCAAGCCAGTCAATCTGGATAACCCCGCAGGAATCGTCGCTTGCCGTCACGGAAGCGGGCGGTGGAGGCGCGTCTCGACGGGTCCCCTGCGCGGAACCGAAGAGCCCGAATCCGGTCGTATCGATACCCGCGATATTGTATGTCACGCTCGCGCCCGGCAGCACGGATAGGTCGCGATAAAAAAGGTCGGTGGTGAAGAGCGTATCGCCCGGGCTCATCACCGCATAGGAATCGGCGAAAGCGACGCCATCCCAGGAGACGTAGATCCCCCAGCATGAGTCGGTCGAAGCGACGACGTTCGTCGGCGCAGGTAGCGTGGCTGACACCGCCCCGGGAATCCCGAGAGCCAGAGCAATGAAAATGAGGGTCAAGCGATGCATCCGGATCTTCCTGTCCTGAGGACCGCGCCTATCATGCTGCGGATCCCCGGATCCATCGACGGGGAGAAAGGAGAGTGACTCGATCGGGTCGACCCGCCTGGCCGCATGTCTCACAGGATTCGTCACGCGAACTCGAGAAGCGCGGCGAGACACACAGCCTATATCATATCAGAGGCCATTTTATGCGGTCAAGCGGCGCACCGGGGCGAGTTGCCCCTTCCTCAGGAGCCCTGCAGTTACATCCGGCGCGGGGCTGTCGGCGGCTTCTCACCGAATGCCCGGGAGGCGAGTCGCCCCCTGCCAGTCGCCTGATCACGACGATGGCGGCGGCCCGCACGATCCGGCGTTTGCTTTATCGCCTCCAGAACGACAGCGGCATCGAATTTCGCAAGCTGACTCTCATAAGGAAGTGGCAAATCGCCCGCGCTGACCGACCTGCGAATACATCTCACTTCTGATCATTCGATCATTCCCCGAGCGCAGCTCGTGCGCCGGAAAGGTACTCTCGAAGCCGGAAAAACAGCCGGCCTCTTGAACCATGCGAACTGCCACGGTCCCAATAATCTGGGGGCTGTCAGGAGACGTATGCGTTTTCCTGACGGCACCGATCCGTAGTTCCGCCCTGGTTTTCAATTAATTTAATTTTTCTATCGGTTACAATAAATATTGCTTGACACGTTTTGGACCTCGCCGGTTTGCATTGTCGCAGGTACCTCCCCGGATTCCTTTCAAAAGACCTCTCTCTATCAAGAATCGATTGGAAGCGATCTCCTCTTTCGTTTTGCAAAATCAATGACGACTTCGCTTGTCGTGCCTCCCACGAAGCCGAAAAAGGGGGTGTTAGAATGTCTGTGGGGCTTGGAACGACATGGGTGGACAGGAGGGGGGAAAGGATGAAGCGATCGATCGAGCAGCTTTCCAACAATGCGGTTATTCAAGAAGTGCGGTTCGGAACGAACATACATTGCTGATTTCCATTCTCGAACGTCTGAACGAAATCGAGAAGCGATCTCTCTACTTGGAGGAAGGCTACTCATCTCTTTTTGCCTTCTGCACCTGCCGCTGGCGCTACTCCCCATCCAAAGCGGGGCGGTTCATCTCCGCTGCCAGATGTATGAAAAAACTCCCCGCGGCAAGAATGCTCCTGGTGGATCGCAGGATCACCGTGTGTGGCCTCGCCAAGATCGCCCGTCTCCTGGCGGAGGGCAATCCGGAAGAGATTCTCTGATCGGTCTCCGGAAAGACATTTGCCGAAATTGAGAAG
>JALGYY010000034.1 GCA_025782575.1 bacterium | reverse complement strand
TAATGTATAGGATTGTGACCGGAGTGCATAAGATAGGGTCCGGCTATCTATCATCGGGCGGATGACGGCATTCCGGATACAATCCCGTTGAACTAAGCCGCGGGCCGGATCAGCTATGGGAATTGAATCGAGCGTGGGAGGGCTTGAAGGGCGCGGGGAAGATCAAGAGAGGTGAGGGTGTGGCAATGGAGGCAGGGAGGTAACCCTGTTGAGCGTTGCACTTGTGCTGCAAGCGAGGACGTATTTCGGCTCGGTGGTCCCCCGCACGGATAAATCTGGGCTCCATGCGAGCGGACAGGACGCAGCTCGACCCGGATTCGAAGTAGAGGTCTTCGAAACCTCATTGAAGGATGAGTGAGAGAAACGCGTTCAGGCATAGCAGAGCGTATTCATGCGGAGTGGGCCGGCTCTCGATGGAGGTCCGAACCTTGCAACGAAGATCAGCTGGCCCGTCTTACAAACGGGGCACTGCTGGTCGTGGACGGAAGCAGGTTCGGTGACCACGGCGCGTGCGCGTGATGCGAGAAGCCGTCGGCATAGAGCGAGATTCTCCTTACGATAGCGGTTGGCAAGAAGGCCGTAGTGCCGGATACGGACGAATCCGCGGGGCAAGAGGTGCAGCATGAAGCGCCGGATAAACTCGGCGGCCGAGAGGCGCATCACGCGCCCCTGCCGGCCCCGGCGGTAATCTTTGTAGCGGAAGGCGACGATACCGCCTTCGATCGAGAGGAGGCGGTGGTTCGAGATGGCAACGCGATGAGTGTAGCGCGCAAGGTATTTGAGAACGCGCTCAGGAGATCCGAACGGAGGTTTCGCATAGACGACCCAGTCGATCTGTTGTAGAGGTTCGAGGAAGGCTCGCCAGGCACGGGGATCAGAGAGTTCCTCGAGCCGACCGGCGAGGACGAGTTCTCCGGCGCGGAAGGCCTCTCGGAGATAGGCGAGATACTTCGACCGGAATAGTCGACTGAGCACACGTACGCTGAGAAAGAAGTTCTCTCGGGCCGGGATCCAGCGCCGATCGTCCATCGGCGACTCTTTGTTCTTCGGCGACTTTCCGTCGCCTGAGAGTCCGCCGGCCGGGACAACGCAGTGCAGGTGCGGATGATGCAGGAGCGTTTGCCCCCAGGTATGCAGGACGGCCGTAAAGCCGATCCTGGCTCCGAGATGTTTCTCGTCCCGTGCGATGGTCAAAAGTGTCTCAGCGGCCGAGCGAAACAGCAGGCCGTAGAGGATGCGTGTATTCTGTAGGGCGAGCGGGCCGAGATCTTCGGGCAGCGTGAAGACGATGTGGTAGTACGGCACGTCGAGCAGGTTTTCGCACTGGGCATCAAACCATGCGGCCTGCTTCTGGGCCTGGCACTTGGGGCAGTGCCGGTTGCGGCACGCGTGTTGTAGGCAATTTCCTCGTGCCCGCACGCGTCGCATTGCTGCACGTGGCCTCCGAGCTCAGCCGTGCGACAAGCCACCAGGTCCCTGATGACCCGTTGCTGCTGGAGCGAGAGGGCGACGCAGTCGTCTTTATAGCGGCGGAAGACCTCGGCCACTTCGAACCGAGGTGCAGACATTGAGTAGTGTTAGCTTCCGCTGCTTCGGACGGTCATCGCTTCAGCGCTCAGAACCGGAGTGAGGAGATCGAGCCCCCCCGGCCTCTGCGCGGCCACGTGCAGGTAGATCGAGGTCGAGCGCAGACTCGCATGTCCCATCCAGACCTGGATCGTCCTGAGGTCAGTTCCCGCCTCTAAATGATGGGTGGCGAATGTGTGCCGGAACGTGTGGGGTGAGAGCCTCTTGCTCAGGTCTGCGTTCCGGCGTGCCTTGGCGCAGACCTGCTGAACGGCGTTAACCGATAGAGGACGACGTAGGTCTCTGCCCGGAAAGAGCCACATATCCGGTCGGTACTGCTTCCAGTAGAGGCGCAAGCGTTCCAAAAGCATCTCCGAGAGGGGGACATAGCGGTCTTTGCCGCCCTTCCCCTCTCGGATGTGGATCACCATCCTTCGGCTATCTATGTCTCGGACTTGGAGCGAGAGGGCCTCGGAGATGCGCGTTCCGGTCGCGTAGAGCGTCATGACGATCGTGCGATGCTTGAGGTTCGTGATGGCGTCGAAGACCGAGGCCATCTCGTCGCGACTCAGGACCACCGGAAGTTTCTTCGGCTGCTTGGGGTAAGGAATGTGCTCGATTATCTTCGTCTGGCCCAGGCAGGTGCGATAAAAGAAGCGCAAAGCGCAGACGGTCTGGTTGAGCTGAGTCCAGGAACACTTCTTCGTCTGGACGAGAAACAGTTGAAACTCGCGGATCTGGGCCGGACCCAGTTTGTCGGGCGAGCGGCCGAAGAACTGGGCGAATTTGGCTACTCGCTCGAGGTAGACTTCGATCGTCCTCGGCGAGTAATTACGGATCGTGAGATCCTCGATCATTCGTTGGCGTAAGAGATTCATGACAGACTCCATGGTGAGTTGAGGTAAAGCGATTTTGCAACCGAATAATACTTCACCTCACTCGGAGTCTGTCGACTCTTTACGCAAAGTCACAAGAGAAGTGTGTCAATCGAGCGCCGGACGATCTTGCCGGCTAGGCGATCCGGTGCGAGATCTCTACCGCGAAGCGGTTTAGTTCAA
>JALGYY010000025.1 GCA_025782575.1 bacterium | reverse complement strand
AAGCGACTCCCGACATCCGCTGCCGGAGATCAACGAATGAGGATAGTAATGTAAAATCCAGAAGAGGCCCGGAAGAGAAAACCCTTGCTTTGGGGCCGTTCCATATCAGTTTGCATAAGCGTCATACCCGGGGAGGCTGGGAGAGAGACCCGTTTTCGCCCTTGTGGCTCAGGCGGGATTTTCTTTGGGTGTTGGGCCGCCGTGGCCCTGTGGTTGGAGCAGAATGGCTGGGTGGTAGGCGTACGTTTCTGGGTCTCGCTGGTTAGAGCGAGCTTCTCCGTACCTTCTGCAAGTACAACACAGACGGATTTATTTGGAGGCACAGGGATAGAAAGCTGTCGGGCATCTCTCCTAGAACCGAGCAACTACCTGCAAGCTTTCCAATGGATCGCCGGGACCAAACGAGCCTGCACCGAGGGAATTCCACTGAACGTTCGCTTTGACTACCAGGTCGGCGGTGATCCAATAGTAAGACCCGATTTCGAGCCTGCGAATCGACTCAGCCCAGTGGTGGTCCATCCCGTCGGAGCCCTTGATCTGGCCATATATGAGCTCATCCCACCGTGCCGCAAAACCGCTACCGGCCCAGGGCTTGGTTTCGAATTCTGCATACCAGGATTTACTATTCAGGTTCTCAGAGATGAATGGAGATTCAATACTATTTAGAGCCGCCTCGGATCGCACGATCCAGCGATCCCGGCTCGCTTCGAAATCGCAACCAATGACAGTCTGCTTGTAGTCTTCCGCGACCGAGTTGGTCGGAAGTACGGGGTCAAGGCTGTTTGCCAGATATGATCCCCTAGCCCCGGAGATGCCCAATCGAATCCCAGCCGAAGGTGCCAATCCGAATCGGCCAATGACCGTCCTGTTGTCGTTCGAGTCAACATTGTTGCTCTCCGGTCCCCCGGGAGCCCCGAGCACTACTCCAAAGCGATACTCGAACGGGCTCTTCGCACCTAGAAGAACGCTGCCCAGGTCCCAGCAGGCGTCGTAGATAATTGGTAATCCGCGGGAAGTGAATGGCTGGCTCCCAAGGCCGGCGGGATAGCCGTTGAGCCCATCCTGCCCCTGGCCATACACAGCAAGAAGATCATCAGCGCTCGACGGGATCGTCCGGCGAAGCAATGGGCTATGGTAGTAGTACATGAGGGGAATGCCTATCAAGGGGTTTTTGTCCGGATAGCTTCTCGCTGCAAACGTTCCGAATGGAGACGGGATTTTTCCCGCTTCAAAATAGAGCCGCCCCTGTTCCAGTGCTTCGTATAGGAAATAAGCACCATACAGAGCGAAGTCTTTGCTGAACGAGTCGTTATACATAATCTGGGAAATAATTTGCAGACGATCGCTTGGCGCGGCCTCGAGATGAAGTCGGAAGATAAGATAGTCGTAGGTCGTATCACCTCGGTTGAATTGATTCGCGCTGAGGGCCTGCTCTTCACCCCGCGCGGTGGTTTGCAGTGTTCCCCGTAGGCGCACATGGCTCAAGCCGGCTGCGAACACCGAAGTTGTCATGACAATCAGGAGCGCTGTCGATGTGAGCCATGAAATCGCTAGCCTTCCTAACATTATTCAACCTCACAGTTCCGGGAACTCATACACCAGCGGAGCCTGTTACCAGCTCATTCATTTCGGTTCGTACCTCGCGTGGCCCTCGCGCTACCGGGAACTCGATCTGAAACTGGCTCCCACCACCTTCACGGGGTTCGTACCAGATTCTCCCCTGGTGCATTTCCATGATAGACCTGGCGATTGCAAGTCCCATACCCAATCCGGAAGATCCGAAATCTACTTCTCCTGAGCTGTGGGACATGACATTTTTAGATTCATAGAATTGCTCGAACACACGATCGCGATCATCATCGGGAATTCCGATTCCGGTGTCGAGAACTCCAATTCGAACATTGTCGCCGGCGGGAAGAACGTGAATGTCGATTTTTCCTCCGTCTGGTGTGTATCGAATCGCATTGTGCACCAGAATGTCGATCACCTGAGCGACGCGACTCGGATCCCCGTCGATGTGTAGAGACGTGTCGGCAAACTCGAGGGTAATATCATGCTCGCGGTCGTCTCGATATTTTTTCCAACCGTTTTCCAACGAGACAATCAGCTCGTGCAGGTTGATGCGCGAGCGTTTCATATCGGCCTCACGGCGATCTATGAGCGACATATCGGTGATCACTTCCAAAACACGCTCTAGTCGTTTCGCACCGTCGGCCAGCGCCGGCATAACCTCTTCGAGCAGGGTCAGATCCTCACTCGACCCATCCATGCAGCTGATGAGTTGAACGGAACCGCTGATTATGGTGGCCGGTGTCCTCAGTTCATGGGACGCGAGTGCAAGGAAAGTAGACTTCATCCGATCCACTTCCTTGAGTGTTTCGATCCGGTTGCGAAGTGCTGTCCGCATTTCCTCGAAACGTCTGCCGAGGTACTCAAGCTCATCCCCGGTCCGTATCTCAATCGGAATCTCTCCTTCGCCGCTCTCCAGCCTCTCCGCAGCCTCCACGAGCTGTTGTACCGGCCCGTTGATCCTGACCGTAACCCAGCGAGCGAGGATGAAGACCAGGACGAAGGTGAAAAAGCCAATGGTGATCAGGCGATTACGAAGTTTTGCCAGAAAAATGGAATCCGAAGTGGTTGATCGCTCAAGTAACGCTGAGCAAACGTCATTCTTGAAGGGGTGAGGGAGCGGTATCTCCGAGGTAATAAAGTTACCATCTTCAGTTCCTTCGTGGGATGTAGCAACCACAAGTCCTCGAAGAAGAAATGACACTTCGCAATTAGTCGAGCCTTTGAGTCGGTTGGCGAGGTCACTATCCATGATCTTACCATGACGTAGAATCCCTACGAGACGGTTGCCGGCTATCACAGGCATTGTACTGACGTGAAAGAGCTTCCCCTTGAGTGCCATCGTCCCGGTTGACGGCCTCATGCTTAGTGCCGCCTCGAAGTCCGGTCCCTTGGTGATTTGTGAGAGATAAGCGGTAGGCGATCCGGAGCGATATAGAACCGCTCCGTCAATATCGATGATTTCAAAAAGGTCGCCCTGCAATGCTTGCTCAAAGTCTGCGGATAGCTCTTCCAGGGTGCGGCGATAGCTTTCATCGCGCTCGATCCCCGGATGTGCGATCATGGCGAAAAATTTGGGATCGCGAGCCACGATTCCAGCTTGTGTAAGGAGGTATTGCCCCTCTTCGTGAAGCACGTCTCTCAGAACTGCGCTGGCTGTATTCAGTTGCTGCACTCCCTGCTCACGAATCTGTTTGCCTACCTGGACGTGAATCAGGAGAACCGCAGCAGCGGTAACGATAACCGTTGGTATTAGTGTAAGTGCGAAAATCTTCCTGGCAAGTATTCTGGGAACGCCTTCTCTTCTACTGCCTGAACTCTCAGCATAGGTCGAGCTGTCCGAATAGGGGCTAATATTCATAGCCGGGGCTCGAGCTTGTCTCACAACTCTAATTCCACTTTTGTCGTGTTGCCTGCAGAGACCCTCACATCCACAGATCGACTGCCAATATCAGGATGCCATACGACCAGGTTCTGTTTTCCGACTGGAGTTTCGGTCAGGTGGAAGCCCCCTTCCTGATCGGGGACGGTGAAGTGCGGGTTTTCAAGAACAAGGATGACTGCTGCCATATCCGAATGGATCTCGCAGAAAACTTGCACGCGACCCGGTTTGTCGAAGCGGACGGTTCGCGAGTCACCGTTGGCATATCGACCCAGGTCGAAGCGCCGCGTCGGAGAATACGAAAATACGTTATGGTAGAAACTGTCCTGATTTGGAAAGCTGACGTCCTGCCCTGCAAGAATGGGAAGAACGGCTGGATCAAACCGCATATTTATTTGGCGGAGGAAGGGGTTCGATGGAGGTGATATAGTGAACGGCGGGTTAACATTCTCAAGGTATACCACGACGTTTTGCATTGTGCCGGGCTGATGAGCGCTCTGCCCTTCCGTATCCGTGGAAGCGCGGGCCATTCCGGGATAAGGGTTGATGGTAACCTCTTCCGGAATCTCACTTACGATTCGGATCGTTCCCTGAATCGAACCGGTTTCAGTGGCGAGGGGAGCCGATAGAGTGATAGGGGTCAGAAAAACAATGCCCATAAGTACGCTACGGAAGATTCGCAGGACTGTCTTGTCGGTGGCTTCCAATAAAAATCCTCCCCTCGGGGGTCCAGAGACCCATTCAGCCCAACGCGGACTCTCCTGTTCTTGAGATCGGCCAACTCGGCTGGCACTTTAGGCTGCGATCCGGACCCTGCCCAATAGTATTTCCGTGGCATTGAGAAGCGGTCCTCTCCATATGGAATAGCGCGTCCGGCGCAGCATCGAATGTATTTAGAATGATTAGCCCGGCATTCTGGGGCTGTTCGAGGATTCTGACGGAGTGAGGCCAGCTTGTAGCTCAGGATCCTGTCACAGCCCAGAGTCGAATGGTGATTCTGGCCACTACAGGGCACTTCTCCCCACATGAGCCCTACGTGTCTGCTTACCTATTTATATTTACCAGTCGGCCAACCTATTAAGGCGACCCGTAGTGCCCAAGACTAGATCGAATTGCAGAAGCGTAATTTCCGCCCCTGCTAAGCCCGCGACTGCCACGCGGCACATACCCGGGGAGGCTGGGAGTGAATCTCCCCGGTTTCTCCGAAGACCCCGTTATGTGAGTACCAGTTTCTCGGCCTCTTTGGCCTGGCTTCGTCAGTACTCTGCTTCGAATTCCACGGGTGGAATCCATCCGATTGATCCGAGTAGTCGACGAGAGTTGAACCAACTAACCCAATTCAGTGTCTCCCACTCTACCGCATCGACGCTCCGCCACGGAGCCCTTCGATGAATCACCTCCGCTTTGTAGAGACCAATGATCGTCTCTGCCAGCGCGTTGTCGTATGAGTCGGCGACGGCGCCACTTCGGACTGGCCCACAGGTGCATATTCCAACACGATTCGGCCACTGATTCCGGCTGAATTCGGCCACCCTCTTCAGGGCCACATGAATGACCGCGAGGCCCGGACCACCTTGCTCAGAACCTCAAGTATACAGTCGCGGTTCTCCGGTGGTCGACCAATTCCTCAAGAGTTAGCGGCTCAACAAATGGAAGAAGATTCTCTTTGCCCTTGATTGTATTTTCCACCTTCGTAAGGGCGTTCCAAAAGCCGTTTGCCGTAACAGAGGCGCCTTGTTGACTTAAAAAGCCGAGGAATTCCTGGTAGTCCGAGGGTATGGTTTCGCGGTCTACGCCGAAAGCCCCGACAAGCAAATCTTTGAGATCTTCAGGAAGAGGATAGAGGCCGAGGTCTGTCTTTCCCGCCTCCCACTGCTTGATCCCGTAGGTCGCGTCCTGGTCAAAAAAGATCTCGACATCGTGTCCCTCTCGAAGCGCCCCCCAGGCCACGTTGAAGGCGACGCAGACCGGCCCATCGTTTTCTTTAAAATTATCCGTCAAGTGGATGAATACGCGCTCGGCCGCAGCCACCCTGGCCACCGACAATGCGACAAAGGCGACCGAAAGGAAAAATGATCTACACCTCACAATGCTTCTCCTACTTGAGACAGGATTCCGGTCACAAAATTGCCGTTACGCGCAGCAAGAAAGCTCCGAAACATCTTTGTTGAACGACTGTGCGGCAAGCCGAATACCCTCCGCCTGTGTGAGGTAAGGGTGAAACGTCCCCACAAGGTCGTCCACACTGATTCCGTGGCGAATAGCAAGCGCCGGCTCCATGATGATGTCTCCTGCCTCGGGCGCGAGAATTCTGGCACCAAGAAGACGCTCCCCCCCCCTCTCTTTAATGAGCTTGATAAAGCCCCGCGTGTCTCGTGCGGCAAGTGCCCTGGGAAGCGCGGAGAGAGGGAGTGTCGCCACATCGACCGCAATACCGGCTTCCGCAGCCGTCCGCTCGTCGAGCCCCACTCCCGCGACCTGAGGATCGGTGAAGACAACCCAGGGGAGCGCTTTGTAATCCCGCGCTTCACGCGTGCCGTTCAGCGCGTTCCTTGCCGCGACCCGGCCCTCATAAGCGGCAGTGTAGACAAATGCGGGGTTACCAATGACGTCGCCGGCTGCGAATATGCCCGGGACGGAAGTTTCAAGATGGTCCCCAACTGTAATGGTCCCGTCTGAAGCAATCGCAACGCCAACCGTGTCGAGGTGCAGCGCCGCTGTGTTGGGCCGCCTGCCGGTAGCGGCGAAAAGATGGGAGCCGCTGAACGTCTTCGACCGACCCTGAACGGTGACCTTGAGTTGGTATCCTGCGTCGTTTCGCTGAACAGCAGTTGTTAGCGCACCGGTTATTACGTCGATTCCCTCCTCGGATAGATACCCGGAGAGCGCTTCGGTAAGATCATCATCCTCCGTGGGAAGGATGTGATTGCTTCTTTGAATGATCGTAACGCGCGAACCGAGCCGGGAGAATGCCTGTGCGAGCTCAAGGGCGACATATCGGCCCCCGAGAACGAGAAGTTCGGCCGGCAGTTCTTTGAGGTCCATAAGTTCGGTGCTGGTAAGGAACCCGGAGTCCGAGAGACCAGGAATAGGCGGGACGCTAGGGCTGGAACCTGTAGCGATGACAAAGCGGTCAGAACGGAGAACCCTGTTACCGACGCGGAGTTTGCCCCTGGCGACAAAGGCTCCCTCTCCCTTAACAAGCGAAATTCCCGGGGTGGCATCGAGGATGTCTATGTACTTTGCCTGACGCAGATTCCCCACGAGTTCGTCCTTCTGTTCCAAAACTTCCTTGTAATTTATGAGACCACCCCGGACAGATATTCCTTGAAAGGGGGTGCTTTGAGCGCGGTGGAGTGATTCGGCTGCACGAATCAGTGTTTTGGATGGGACACACCCCACGTTAACGCAAGTCCCTCCAATGGTTCCTCGTTCCACGACAGCAACCGAGGCGCCGAGGCCCGAGGCTTCAAGCGCAGCTGCAACGGCAGCGCCACCCGAGCCGATGACGACCAGGTCGAAGTTCATTTCGTCAGAACGTGTCCCTTTCGCTCCGGAGCCGGCAGCCAGGCTGGCTCGAAAACCATTCGCGTTCGCGGCATCAAAAACTCTCTCGTCATCCACGCCGGCTTCTGCCTCGATCTTCGCTCTGCGCTGCTTGAAACTGACCTCTGCTGTCTTCACTCCAGGTACGGCCCGCAGGGCCTCCGCAAGGGACTGAGCGCAGTGGTCACAGGTCATGCCTTCGATCGAGTACGTTCTATTTTCGGTCATGGGGTGGTCCCTCCCAATTTCTGCTGATTGCCGCCTACTAAATCATGATTATCGAAATGATTATCATCTACTGTCTCTCCTTATTCTCTAGAAAGTTCGCCATCGAAGACCAATCGTGGCCTGTTCATTCACGCCGAGTTGTTCGCCGGTCAGGTTTTGCCAGGCTGGTAAGAGAAAGGCAGCCTCAATTGTAAGTGGCGCCGATGCCAAGGCGTATATTGCGCGCGGACCGACCAGGAGGCGGGAACCGCCCGTATTCTCCCTCGTCACATCCCTGAAGTCGTCGGCGCTGGCGCTGCGCCCGCGAATCTCGGAGCCGAGGCTCCATCGCGTCCCAAGGGACAAGAGGGCGAGCACGTCGTAGTTTAGCTCCCGCCCAAACCGATACCCCGACCGACCCCTCTGCGGAGTCCGGATAACGGCACTCCCCGAGACGGAACCCCAGGTAAAGAGCCGGTAGGCCACCAAAGCGAAGACCGGATCGTTTGATCCGGTGCCTGTTTGAAGTTCGACTGGCAAGCGAAGCCCGTCTTGTTTGCGATCATCGTGGCCGGTCCGCCACTTAACCCCGAGCCCGAGATTAACCGTGGCGGCGGAGGGCCCGTGTATGGGCAGGGCTTGGATCATGAACAGGGTTGTTAAGTCACCAATCGCCGTATTCGAGAAGTCGTGACTTGGCTGACCCTTCTCCGGGATTGCAGGGGCCGAGCGCTGGCGATGTTCAAGGGGCAACTGCAGGATCAACGCGGCGCGACTCGAAATCCCAAACCGGGCGAAGGCGGTAGTCGAATAAACGGTGCTCTCCCGTCGAGCGGGATCTTGTACCTGAACGCTTCCCTCATAACCTTGGTGAAGCCGGTAACCTTCAAACGCAAATCCCACCTCCAGCTGCCGAGAATGCAAAGCCCCACCCGAGAGACCGCCCAGCGGACTTGAGCCGGGTGTACAGCAACCCTGTCCCCGGACCGGCGCCGCCGAAACGAGCACGCAAACTAGTGGGGCAAGGCAGATCAGCTTATTCATCGCGAAATAGACTTTTAATCTTGCCCCAGGAAGCGGCACGATCTTCGTCCGGAGGAGTCGAAGCGGAGGGGGGTGATAAGGCGATCGCATAGTTCCGGTTTCCGAGGATGTATCCGCCCTCAATCGTCAGCGCAAAGGTATTAGTAGAAGTATCCTGCAAAGCTTCCCCCACGACCTCCCACATACCGCCGTCGGGAAAGCCGGTGTAGAGAACGAGGCTGTCCTCCGGTGAGCCAGGGGAAGCGTTGTCGTAGTGAAAAACGTAGGATATCGGCTTTTCGGGATAGCCGCCGCACCCACAACCCGCGTCGTCAAAGGTGGCTGTGTAGGCCGCCGCCGCTCCATCGAGTGATTCCTTAACGAGATCGGCGAAGGTAAGTGTCCCAGGCGGCCAGAATTCGCCGAAGGGGTAGGCGGGAAAGTCGATGGTGCTGAGCGAATCGGCCTTGCAGACGATTGTGATGGCTTGGCCGGAGCCGATGTCGAACCATTCTGCCGGCGCGTCTGTTGGCCCCAGGAAGATACCCGACAGGACAAGACATGCAACGGAACCATATTTTCGTCCTCTTGCCATATCATGCTCGTGTTTAAGGTTTCGCCACCCTCTCGTCGTTTTTACAATCATACACATTAAACCCAACTTTAAGGTCCAGGCTTTTTATGGGGCGTGTACTCTCTCCGTCTCTTTATGAGGAGGGCGACCCTGGACGTGGTCGGGTGCTTACCGGTAACATTGAAGCTGACTTTAACTCACTCAAGGAGCACAGAGCGTGGCCCAAGGACTTACTATCGGCGAGGTCTCGAAGGAGGTAGGTGCACCCCCTTCGACCATTCGTTACTATGAGAAAGAAGGCTTGTTGCAGCCCGGAGGCCGGACCGCATCGAACTACCGGTACTACCACCACGAACATGTCGAGCGGCTTCGCTTCATCCGAGCAGCCCAGGCTTCCGGTCTTACTCTGGGAGATATTAAGACACTCCTTTCCTTCCGCGATGGCGTCACCAGCCCGTGCGAAGAGGTCAGAGAGCTTCTTCTAGAAAGGCTCGGGAGCGTCGAAGCGCAAATGAAAGAACTCCGACACGTTCGAAGTGTTCTCAGGTCCTTCCTTCGGGCGTGTGGGGCGGTCGAGAGGGGGGAGGAATGCCCCGTGATAGAAAATCTGGGCGTTACTGCAAGAAAGCGTCCCCGAAGAAAGTCTAAGTGATTGAAATTGAACGGAATCCCACCCCTTGACCCTCAACCCAACTTCAAGGTGTATGTTTTGTGGAAGAAGGTTGGAATACACCAAGAGGAGGTAAGGACAATGAAGGTGCAGGTTCTTTACTTCGAGGGCTGTCCCAATCACGAGCCAACGCTCGCATTGATTCGTGAGGTGGCTGCTGAGACGGGAACAGACGTCACCGTTGAAACTGTCGAGGTGGGTGGCGCAGAAGACGTTGAACGCCTGCGTTTCTTCGGCTCGCCAACGGTTCAGGTAGATGGCGTCGACGTGGATCCCAGTGCCCGAAATAGTACCAATTATGCATTCGGGTGCAGGATGTATGGCACTTCAGGAGTACCATCGAAAAAACTCCTTGTAGAAGCACTGTCAAAAAGGAGTACGGAATGAACGCAAAATCTGAATCCAGCCGGGCCGCGAGTCTGGCAGTGGGCGGCTCAGTTCTTGCGGCGATCGTCGCTTCGGCTTGTTGCTGGCTTCCGCTGTTGCTCCTTGTTTTCGGGGTTTCGGCCGCAGGGGTCTCGGCGACTTTTGAGAAGGCGCGCCCGCTCTTTCTCGGAGTAACGGCGGTGCTTCTCGCGGCGGGATTCTACTTGAGCTATTTTCGGAAAGAGAAATGCGCCCCCGGGACAGCTTGTGAGATGCCAAACGCGAAACTTCGCCGGCTGAACCGCACGATGCTCTGGGTAGCTACGGTAGCAGTTGTTGGCTTCGCGCTCTTCCCAAACTACATTGGGCTTCTCCTTGGGGGCGGTGACACCGTTGCTATCGCCGAGGAGGGCATTGGTAGCGAGGTTATTCTGGCCATCGAGGGGATGACTTGCGAAGGGTGCGCTGTTCATATCAAGAAAGCGCTTCTAGAGGTCGACGGCGTGAAAGCAGCCAACGTAAGCTACGGCGAGAAAGCGGCTCATGTCATTGTCGACACCGCGAATCCCCCGACGAGAGACGCCCTCGGCGCGGCGGTGGAAAAAGCCGGGTACGCGCTACGTAGAGGATAGCAAGGGTACTCAGATAACGGGGTCTTCGGAGAAACCGAGGAGATTCAGTTTTCGGCTCGTCCTCTAGGGCGAGGGTCGCGCGCGCGGGGGGGCCCTCAAGAAAATGCGTTGGGTGGTCGACCGGATCAGAAGGGACCCCGCTTGCACAGCCGGAACCCTCGGGCTAGGATGAGAGTATGAACGATATGCTTGGACGCGTGATTCGAATACTCGTGCTTCTCGCGCTTGTGGCGCCCCAGGGCTCCATGGCGCAGCAGTTCCTTTACAGGTGCGACATGGATGGCCAGGTGCATCGGTCTTGCTGCTGCGATGCCGAGGCGTGTCCGAGCGAAAGCCCGGCCGGAGAGAGCTGCGGATGCTGCACCGTTGAAATCGCAGACAACCCGCCCACGCAGCCGGCCTCAGCTTTCAAAGTTCCTACGGTTGACTCTACACAGTCGATTGTCGCTCTGTCTCCGCTACCCTCGACGGATTTCGCCACGGGCACCCCATTCCTGGCGCAGAGTCGACCACCGGTGCCCCGCGCTGGTCCTCCGCGATTCCTCCGCTTCTGTTCCTTCCTAATCTGAGTTCCACACAACAGGTCTTCTTGGGTTCGTGACCGCACCGGGCGATTCGCGCCCGCGTCGCGTGCTCTGTGATGCTCCCACAATATGTTTGGGGGAGCCAATCTGTGTGTGGAGCGAGGAATATGGACAAGAATATCAGGCATTGCGCCACCTCCATTGGGGGGTGTCTATCGCTGGTCGCGCTAGCGTTTGCGGTAACCGGATGCGCGGCAGGAGGCGTTGGGCAGCGATACAAAGCGCATCTATCAGAGTTCGAGAGGTTGAGTCCAGGCTTAACAGTGGAACAGTCGGTCGGGACGCCAGTGGAGTCTCTCTTTGCAGGTGTCGACGTGCTCGAGCGACAGGGGCTCGTCCGGCTTGTGCTAGAGCGGAACCCCTCGATTGAGGCGGCCCGGCAGGCGTGGCGTGGAGCACTGGCCCGTTATCCACAAGAAAAGGCGCTCGATGACCCGAGCGTCGGGTACACCTTCGCGCCGCGAAGCATCGGCGCAGGGGACGCGCGTTTCGGCGAGGTAGTTGGCGTCACCCAGAGGTTTCCGTTTCCAGGAAAGCGTGGGCTGAGGGGGATGGTTGCGCTCGCCGAAGCCGAAGCGGCTCAGTATGACTACGAGGCAACGCGACTAACGCTCGCGCTGATGGCATCGACGCTTTTCGATGAGCTCTACGCAGCAGAGCGTTCCCTTGAGGTAAACGAGGAGCACCTATCCCTTGTCGAAGAGCTAAAGCACAGCGCCGAGACGCGCTATGCAGCTGGACGCGCGTCGTTGCAGGACCCGCTGCAGGCAGAAGTAGAGCTCGCGCACCTCGAACACCAACGTATAGTTCTCGGAACTCAACGCACTGTAGTCGTTGCTCAGTTGAACGGCCTTCTGCGTCGCGCGCCGCAAGCGCACCTTCCGCGCCCACCCTCTCGGGAGCCTCCCCCACCGCTACCGAGTCGCACGGCAGCGGCGCTTGAAGAGGAAGCCCTTCGTGCGCGACCGGAGCTGCAGGCCGCAAGCGCACGTATTGGCGGCGCAGAGTCAGCGCTCAGCCTTCAGAAACGCGAGTACTATCCCGACCTCACGCTCGGCGGAAGCTACAACTCGATGTGGGGGCAGCCCGAGCATCGGGTCACGGTTGGATTGTCCATCAACCTCCCGATTCAGCTTGGCCGCCGTCGTGCTGCGACCGAACAGGCCCAAGCAGAACTATCCCGCAGACAGAGCGAGCTTGAGAAACGAGCGGACGAGGTCCGCGTCCACGTCGAGCAAGCCCGCGTGCGGGCGATTGAAGCGGGCCACGTCCTAACGCTCTACCGAGAGCGATTGATACCTGTCGCAAACGACCAGCTAGCGGCCGCTCGCTCAGGCTTTGAGTCGGGTCAGAACACGTTTCTGGCGGTAATTGAGGGCGAAAAGAACCTACGAACAGTTGAGCTCGGGGCTGAAATAGCGACCGCCGATGCCCACCGTCGAGCGGCAGAGCTTTGGCGCGCAGTCGGGCGGCTCCCATGGGCGAAGGAAGAGGAGAAAGCGAAATGATTACGAAAACCATTCGCGTGATGGGGTTTCTCGTTGTGATGTGCGCGGCAGTGGCAACGTTGGTCGGCGCCGCGGCAGAGGATGCAGACGACAAGGGGCATAACTTCTCCCCGGCCGGGCTCGAAGAACTCCGGGGCGTTCTCAATCAGTACGAAGACGTGCGCGCGCTCCTTGCGAGCGACAACATCGAGGGGCTGAAGGCCCATTGCGACAGCGTGGCGCACGCCATTTCCGGCGTGTTGGAAGGGGAGCAAAAGCTCCCCGGTTCCCCTCGGGAGCAACTTGGCACTGCAGTCGACGCCGCTGATGCTCTTGGCACCAGCAAAGACCTGCAGGCGGCCCGCCTTCGCTTTGGTGACCTGAGCGAAGCGCTTGTTGGCGCTGCGTCCTCGGATGGGCGCCTTCAAGAGGGGCTTCATATCTTCCTCTGCCCCATGGCTGAGGGCTACCAGAAGTGGTTTCAGGAAGCAGACACCATCGAGAACCCATACATGGGACAGCAGATGCTTCGTTGCGGCACAGGTTCAGAATGGAGCAGGCCGAGCCAATCACTGGCACCCGAAGCTGAGCCTGAGTCTACGGAGCCTAACGAGGAGAGCCATTTCCACGGGGACGAGGAGATTGCTCACTACACGTGCTCGATGCACCCATCGGTCAAAGAAGCCGCCCCCGGCACGTGCCCCATCTGCAACATGAACCTGACACCGGTGACTCGTGCGGAGATGGAGACGGGCGTCATCATGATTGATGAGGTTCGTCGCCAGCGCATCGGCGTGAAGACAGGCCTTGTCGTGCGGCGGCCGATGCAGCTTTTGGTCCGGGCGGTCGGGAAGATTGCCTATGACGAAACACGCCTCGAGAACGTGACGCTTCGAATCCCCGGCTGGATTGAAGAGCTGCTCGTGAACAGGACCGGACAGCGCGTGGAACGCGGCGAAGCGCTCTTCACCGTCTACAGTCCGGATTTCTACGTGGCCCAAGAAGAGTATCTTCAGGCGCTTCGGTCTCAAGCAAGCGCTCGCGGGACGGGGCGCCCTGACCGCGCGGACGGAATCGTGCGAGCTGCGCGACAAAGGCTTCTTCTCTGGAGTTTGGACGAGTCCGAAGTCGACGCCATCGGCCAGCGGGGAATGGTTCAAGAGGCTGTGACGATAAAGTCCCCCACATCGGGATACGTCATCCACAAGCACGTCGTTAAGGGCGACCACGTTCAGGCAGGGCAACTTCTCTACGAAATCGCCGCCTTGGACACGGTCTGGGTCGAAGCCGAAGTCTACGAGGGTGACCTCCATTACGTAGCGGAGGGCCAGAGGGTTCATGTCACGCTTCCGTATCGACCGGGCCGCAGTTTTGAGGGGCGCGTCAGCTACGTATACCCCTATCTCGACGAAGACACGCGAGCGGGACGGATTCGCGTGGAACTCTCCAACACCGAGCTTGAGCTTCGTCCCGGTATGTATGGCAACGTGAGCCTCGAAGTGGACCTTGGAGAACGCACTCAAGTGCCCGCCTCTGCGGTCGTCTACACCGGTCCGCGACGTTTGGTCTTTCTCGACCTGGGAGAGGGGCGGCTTCGGCCCCAAGAGGTCGAGCTTGGGGCGAAGAGCGGCGCCTACTACGAGGTGCTGAGCGGGCTGAGCCCGGGAGCCGAAGTCGTCACCTCGGGTAACTTCCTCGTTGCCGCGGAGAGCCGCATACGCTCGGCCCTTGAGTATTGGAGTGCGCCAGATGAGGACTAGCCCTGACTCTCCGCGGGGACCGATCGCTGCGCTCATCGGTGTCTCAGCGCGGAATCCTCTCTTCACCGTTCTCTTTGTTGCCGCGCTGGCGGTTTGGGGATGGTATTCGCTTCGGGAAGCGCCCCTCGATGCGATTCCCGACCTCTCCGATGTCCAGGTAATCATCTTCACAGAATGGCCGGGGCAGAGCCCCGACCTGGTAGAGGACCAAATAACCTTTCCCATCACGTCGGCGCTTCTCTCGGCTCCCAAGGTGAAGTTCGTGCGTGGCCAGTCGTTCTTTGGCCTCTCCTTTGTCTACGTCATTTTCGAGGACGACACCGACATCTACTGGGCGCGCAGCCGTGTGCTCGAATACATGAACACGGTTCAGGCCGAGCTCCCCGAGGGCGTAGTGCCCACCCTTGGGCCGGACGCTACGGGAGTCGGGTGGGTGTTTCAGTATGCGCTCGTGGACCGGAGCGGACAGCATGACCTGCAGGAGCTTCGCTCTCTCCAGGATTGGAACGTGCGCTACGCCCTCGAGAGCGTGCCGGGGGTGGCGGAAGTCGCCTCCGTAGGCGGTTTCGTTAAGCAGTACCAGATTACCCTCGACCCGGACCGACTCGTTTCTTACGGCATTTCCCTGGCCGAGGTTATCAAAGCGGTTCGCGAGTCGAACGAGGACGTTGGTGGCCGCGTAATCGAGATTGCAGGCCACGAGCAGATGATTCGCGGCCGCGGGTACGTTGAGAAGGTCGAGGATCTGGAGATGGTCCCCCTGCGAGTGAGCGGTCAGGGGGGCGTGCCCGTCTATCTTCGAGACGTGGCACAGATTGCTCTTGGGCCGGAGATGCGGCGGGGCGTTGCGGAGCTAAACGGCGAGGGCGAGGTCGTCGGCGGCATCGTTATAATGCGCTACGGCGAGAATGCCCTGAAGGTAATTGACCGCGTAAAGGTGCGCCTTGAAGAGGTGCGAACCAGCCTCCCGGAAGGCGTGGAGCTCGTCGTTACCTATGACCGGGCGGGCCTCATTGAGGAGGCAATCGAAACGCTCAAGCACACTCTTCTTGAAGAGATGATAGTCGTCAGCGTGATTATCTTCCTCTTCTTGCTTCACGCACAAAGCGCGCTTGTCGCAATCATCACTCTTCCGGTCGCGGTGCTCCTGGCATTCATCCCGATGTACTACCAGGGCCTGACGGCGAACATCATGTCGCTTGGCGGTATCGCCGTGGCGGTTGGCGCGATGGTGGATGCGTCGATTATTCTCATCGAGAATGTTCACAAGAAGCTTGCCGACTGGGCGGCTGCCGGCCGAAGAGGGTCCCGGCTCGACGCGGTCATCCTCGGCATGCAAGAAGTCGGTCCCTCCATCTTTTTCTCTCTTCTCGTCATCACCGTGTCCTTCATGCCCGTGTTCACGCTCCAAGCAACAGAAGGTCGTCTCTTCAAGCCTCTCGCGTTCACGAAGACCTACTCGATGGGCTTCGCAGCAATTCTCGCGGTGACGCTAACTCCGGCGCTCGCCGCTCTCTTTGTCCGCGGCAAGATTCTCCGCGAGGAGCAGAATCCAATCAACCGGCTACTGGTTTGGCTTTACACGCCGGTCGTGCGGTTCGTTGTCCGATTCCGATACGCCGTTGTTATCGTGGCGCTCTTGCTGATGGGCGCGACCGTGCCAGCTTTCCTCGGGCTCGGCCGAGAGTTCATGCCGCCACTAAACGAAGGAGCGATCCTCTACATGCCGACTGCGCCGCCGGGAATGTCCATTACGGAGGCCTCCAATGTTCTCCAGGCGATGGACCGTCAGCTGAAGGAGTTTCCGGAAGTCGAAAGCGTGTTCGGAAAAATGGGCCGTGCGCGGACAGCTACGGACCCAGCCCCTATTGGAATGGTCGAGACGACAGTCGTGCTGAAGCCGCGTTCAGAATGGCGCGCGGGGCTCACTTGGGAGGCGCTCATCCAAGAGATGGATGAGGAGCTTCAGTATCCTGGAATGCCGAACATCTGGTGGATGCCGATTCAGACTCGAACCGAGATGCTGGCGACGGGAATCAGAAGTCCTCTCGGTATTCAGGTGTTTGGAGATGACCTGAAGACGATCGAGAGGGCGGCTCTCGAGATTGAGCGCGCGATCTCTGCCATTCCGGGCACGAGAAGCGCATTCGCGGAGCGGTCAACGGGGGGCTTCTACGTCGACATTACCGTCAATCGGGAGAATGCGGCCCGACACGGGCTGCGTGTTCGCGATGTGAACCAGGTCGTGATGTCCGCGATTGGCGGAATGAACATCAGCGAAACCGTAGAGGGCCGGGAGCGCTATCCCATCAATGTTCGTTATGCTCGGGAGTTTCGGGATGACCCGGAGCTTCTTGGGAAGACGCTGGTAGCGACCGCAACGGGGGCGCAGGTACCTCTCTCTCAGGTCGCAGATATCAGCTTCACTACTGGGCCGCCGATGATTCGTAGCGAAGACGGAAAACTTGTCGGCTTCGTGTTCGTAGACACCGGAGAGTTGCCGGTTGCGGACTACGTAGACGACGCAAAGCGCGTTCTGGCAGACCAGGTCGTTCTTCCGCCTGGCGTACGCCTCGGCTGGGCGGGCCAGTTCCGTTACTACGAGCGCGCGAAGGCGAGGCTCATCGTTGTAGTGCCCATCACGTTACTGCTCGTGTTCGTGCTTCTCTACTTGAACACAAGGTCGCTTGTGGAAACGGGAATCGTGCTCCTTGCTGTGCCATTTTCCCTGATAGGCGCCATCTGGCTTCTCTATCTCCTCGACTACAACATGAGCGTCGCGGTCTGGGTTGGCCTCATCGCTCTTGCCGGGCTCGACGCGGAAACTGGAGTGGTGATGCTCTTGTACCTCAAACTGGCGCACCGGCGGCGCGTAGCGAACGGCCACGTCAAGACGTTTGAGGATCTCGGGCAGGCCATTGTTGAGGGGGCGGCCGGGCGCATTCGACCCAAGCTCATGACGGTGATGACCACGATGATTGGGCTCGCTCCCGTTCTTTGGAGCACAGGAACTGGGGCGGATGTCATGCGGCGGATTGCTGCACCCATGGTCGGGGGGCTTGTGACTTCGTTTCTGCTCGAACTGACGGTCTATCCTGCGATCTTTGCACTATGGAAGGAACGCGGTCTGGCGAGAGCTGTTCGGACCGAGTGATGCCGTGCCCAAGCCACGTGAATGTCTTTAGCATGAAATGTTACCATTGTTCATGAACCTTGCGCTCTTCCCGGGCTTCTACGACGGACACGTATTGATGGATGGTCTCCACCGCCAGCGGGTAGCGGCCGTAGATCCCCATTGCCCGGGCGTTCTCCTCCGTCATCCGATGGTTGCGGGCAATGATTTCGACAAAGAGGAGATCGTCGACTCCGTGCGAAAGAGACACGGCGTAGTGGAACTCGCGTCGTTCGCCGGGCTTGAGACTGTTGTCGGAGATCTGCTTCGCCTCTGGGGCCCACTCCCAGAGCTCACCGATCCGCTCCGTATGGCTCCAATGCGATACGTCGCTATCGTCCAGGAGAACAAGGTCAAGCGTGATGAAGCGCTCTGGGTCTCCCGTTGGTAACTCGTGCCCAGCCCGTGCGTTCATGATTGACGCGTCGATCAACACCTTCTCTCCCGTGTCCGAGGAGGTACGCCGCGCTCGAACCTCAACGTCGTATCCGGGCACGTGGGCCATACGAAGTGGCTCGACGAGTTGGGGGAGCTTGGCGACTCCAGCACCCATCCACGTGTGTTCGTGTCCGGGGCGCACGTCCCCCCCCTCGACTAGGGGGCGCATGACGGCCGGCATGTGGCAGTCGATGCATCCCTTTCCCTCTTCCGCGAGGCCACTCGCGCGCCACTCGTCACCAGTCGCGAAGGTGCAAATCAATGTCTCGCTCAGCTGCTCCTGAACATTGTGACAGCCCTCACACATCTGTTGGGAAAGAAGACCGGCTCCGCTGGCTACAGGATGTGGAGCATCCTCGGCCAGACCTGGTCCAAGAATGGTGCCATCCCGCACGTGACATGCAGCGCATGTAATCCCCTCGTCGCGTAAAGTTGCATCGAACCGATCGTTCGGATGTGCTACGGGGCTACGGAAGTCGCCGTTCTTGAGGCCCGTGACGATCCGTTCCAGTTGGTTCTCGAGCGGCGTATGACAGTTGAGGCAGAGCCAGAGGTTGTCGTCTTTCCTCCATTCTGCTTGAAACTGAAGATCCTCCAGGGCGAGGGCATGTGCCGTTGTCTTCCACTCTTCGTAGATGGCCGAGTGGCACTCGCCACATTCAGCCGCCCGAAGAGTTTCGAGCCCATCGGGGGTATCCTGCGCGGGCACGGCGCGCTCCCACGAGCGCGTGAGTGGCGTCACGGTAGTTCCCTTAGCTTGGTCGGAAGCTGTTTCGCTTGTTGAGGACTGTGGGCGCAACCAAGCTCCCGCGGCTACAGCAGCTGCCAGAATGAGGAGAGATGGGCGCCGGAGCATTGGCATGAGCCCCCTTAGAAGACACGCACTCGGTTAGCCCAGAGTGTCCAATCGGTGGGTTCGTCCAGTGTGAAGCCGAGTTCCTGAGCGCGCTTGATGGGGCGGCCGCGCTGAATCCAGTCTTCGGAACAGGGGCGATATTTGGCGGACATCTTGCGGCCTTCCTCCTTCCATAGATACACTCTACGCCTAAGTAGAGGGTCCCGGGAAAACAAGATGTTTTGAAGAATTCTGAGAATGTCGAACGTCCGCCATCGTGTTGGTGCCTACGGTGCCTACTTCTTCCGTACGACCTGCGGGTCATCCGAGTTCTGGGCCTAACCGCCCGGCTCCGAGCGACGATTCTTCCACTGTTTTCTGACCTGCGATAGAAACTCCTCGGGGTGCAACTCCATTTCTCGAATCACAGCAGGTGGCGCGTCCGTGTCTTCATAACGGGCTCCCCAAACAATCATCTCCGCTAGAACTGGTGCGAGGTCGATACCCTTCTCGGTGAGCCTGTATAAATACTTGCGATGATCCGCTGTGGACCGCGCCTTGATGAGGATGCCCTCAGCGGCGAGCCGCTGCAGCCGGTTCGTAAGGATATTCGTAGCGATGCCCTCTCCGCCGTCGAGGAATTCGTTAAAAGTGCGCGCTCCCCTTAACATCAGGTCCCGCACAATCATGAGCGACCACGAGTCACCAAAGACTTCGAGCGACGCATTTAGCGGGCAACGCGAGCGTCTGCTTGGTCCCTCCTGGCGACGCATTGAAACCTACCCCGCTTCGTGTCGGCGAACGACCAGGTGGAGGAGAATGCCAAAGAGCGTGAACTGAATGGCCGAAGCGCTGAGCTCGACTGTCATCCACGATGTGATGCTTGGAACGCTGTACTTGGCGGCTTCGGCAAGGGCGATGTAGGAAGCTAGATAAGCACCCATTAGCCACGAGAAACGAAGTGCGCTAAGCATGGTGCGCGGCGGCCAAGTGAGTCGAGAGTAGAGAAAAGACAGCACTGCGCCCTGCACCAGCATCGTTAGAAACCCCAGTGCCATCACCGGCTCCCCGCGAAGGATTCCAATCTTTGCGTAGTGGTCGACGTTCACGACGAAGTGCGACGTGGCTTGCGTGGCGAATGAAGCGACGACAAAGGCAAGTGTACCAAGAGCGAGCGTCCTCATGCTCAACCCGCCTCGGGAAGCAGCTTCGAATCGTAGAAGAGCTCTGACGAGCGAACCTTTCCACCCTCGACTTCGAGCACTTCACACATCGGAATCTCTGCTTTTGCGGGTGCAGATATCATCCAGACGAAAGCGTGGGCGACGCTGTTCCCATCAACAATAAAGCGTGAATCTTCCGGATTGCCTTCGAAGGGCATCTCTCGTATTGCCGTGACAAAAGCGTCGGGGGCATCAAACGACATCAAGGGCCCCTTGAAAGTGAAGTCGTCAGCTAGGAGCGAGCGGAGCTTGTCGAAGTCCTTACTCCCGAAGGCTTCGTAGAACGCGCCTACCGTGTCCATGGTGGTTGTCATCTTTTTCTCTCCTCCGGTTTGCATGGTGTCCGCTAGAGTAGTTAGGTCGCTGGCAAATTGCAAGTGATTCTGGGTCGTGGCAAAGAGGGTGTGGCGGGGTTGACATATGCCCATGAGGGCATGTATGGTTCAGCCATGCCACGAGCCTCGACTACTTCAGATGCCTTCAACGCCATTGCTGAGCCTCGTCGCCGCGCCATCCTCGAGCTGATTTGTGAGAGCGACCGCGCGGTCAACGACGTCGTGGAACTGCTGGGCTACGACCAACCATCGGTCTCTAAGCACCTACGCGTGTTGCGCCAGGTGGAGCTTGTGAAAGTGCGTAGCAACGGACGCCGCCGCATCTACTCGGCAAACCCCGAGGGCCTCAAGCCGGTTGCCACGTGGATTCATCGGCTGGAACAATTCTGGGACCATCACCTGGAGCAAATCAGAGTCTCGGCCGAGCGTCGGGCGAAGGAGAATGAGAAATGACAGACACGAAAGAACTCTCGCACCTGGAGCTTCGCCTGGAGCGCGAGCTACTCATCAAGGCGCCGATTGCCGTCACCTTTGAAGCTTTGCTTGAGCACCTGGGTCCCGACATGGCAAGGCCGGACGGTGTTTTGATGCCGCTCACGCTAGAGGCCTTTCCTGGCGGGCGCTGGTTTCGCGACTTGGGTGATGGGAACGGTCATTTCTGGGGTCACGTGCAAGCAATCAAGCGGCCCAGCTTGCTTGAGCTCTGTGGGCCGCTGTTTATGTCTTCACCGACGTCGAACAACTTGCAGTATCGTCTCGAAGAGGGCGAGGGCGGAACGATGCTTCGGTTTGTTCACACCGCCCTCGGTCCAATACCTGACGGGATGCGTGACGGCATGGCATCCACTTGGGACGCACAGTTTGAGCGTGTCCGAAAAACCGCAGAATCCAAACGGAATTCGGAGACTCCATAATGGTTTCGAAAACGGTCAAGGTGGTCTCGAGAGATGAGTGGCTCACCGCGCGACTTGAGCTCTTGGAGAAAGAGAAAGCTCATTCCAGAGTCCGCGACGAACTCACGAAGGCGCGGCAAGCTCTGCCGTGGGTGAAGCTGGAGAAGGAATACACGTTCGACGGACCGAACGGGCCGGTGAGACTGAGTGAGCTATTCGAGGACAAGAGCCAACTGATAATCCAGCACTTCATGTTCGACCCGGACTGGGACGCGGGCTGCAAATCGTGCTCTTTCATGGCCGACCACATGGACCGTTCCGTAGTCCACATCGCTCACCGAGACACGGCCTACGCGGCGGTTTCGAGCGCACCATTGCAGAAACTCCAAGCGTTCAAAGACCGTATGCAATGGACTTTCAAGTGGGTGTCTTAAGGGAGACTCCGATTTCAACCGGGACTTCCATGTATTGCTCACCGAAGAGGAGGTCGAGAACAAGAGCGGCTACTACAACTACAGTGAAGGCTCGTTTCCGATGAAAGAAGCGCCGGGGGTCAGCGCGTTCGCCAGGGACGAAGCTGGCGTCTACCATACATACTCCGTTTATTCGCGCGGTCTTGAGAAATTCATGGCCGCTTACGAGCTGCTTGACTTGGTTCCAAGGGGCCGGGACGAAGACGACTTGCCGTATAGCATGCACTGGCTTCAACTGAAGGACCAGTACGAAGACGGTCGTAGGAACAGCCGCTCACGCTAGGGCCTTTCTGGGCGGGCGCTGGTTTCGCGGCCGAGCCTGCTTGCAGTATCGTCTCGAAGAGGCTAAGGGTGGGACGATGCTTCGGTTTGCTCACACCGCTCTCGGTCCAATTCCTGACGGCATGGTATCCACTTGAGGGACGCACAGTTTGAGCGTGTCCGACAAACCGGCGGAAACCAAACAAAACTAGGAGATTTCTACTATGGCTTCAGACCTCAATCGCCTCACCGGCAAGTTCGATAGCGCAACATCAGCCCTTGGCATGGTGCTGGGGGACCTCTCAAATGAGCAAGCAGGCAAGCGCATGCGCGACGGTAAGGGTAGCTCGATTAGCTTCATCGTCGGACACCTCATGGCGTCTCGCGCTACCGTACTCAGCATCCTCGGCGCTCGAGAAGACAATCCGTGGGGCGAAACCTTTGGCGGCAACTCGCCGGCCAGAGACCTCAAGGACTACCCGCCCATCGCCGAGCTCGTGGCCCAGTGGAATGAGCTTGGAGAGCAGCTTCACTCAGCCCTTGCTGGACTCTCTGACAAGGTGCTGCTTGCTGATGGCCCGGAGTGGTTGCCTGGCGAAGACAAGACCAATCGAGGCATGCTCGAGTTTTTTGTGTGGCACGAGATTTACCACTTCGGGCAAGTTGGGCTGATGCGCACGGAGCAAGGGCTACCGTCGATTCAAGAGCTCATGCACCCGGAGTCTCTGGAAGAGACCCCTTCCTAGGGGGATGCGGCAGACCCCCATTGAGCAAGCATGGCGACCGAATACGTAGCTAAATTATCCACTCTTCTCCGTGAGTTGAAGCTTCAAGAGCAGCTCGCGGTGCAGTTGGAAGTGAGGCACTTCTTCAATGGCGCTGCGCTCTACGCCAACGAAACAATCTGTGCGTCTTGGTCACCAGTGGGCCTAGCGTTTAGGCTTTCGGAAGAAGAAGCCAGCGCGCTCATCGCGAGCGGTGAGGCCAAGCCGTTGAAGTACTTTGCCAAGGGCCACGTGAAGAGAGGGTATGCTCTTTTCGAGAAGCCAGAAGACGGCGACGCCAGTCGCTTGACGAGGTACTTCATCAAGGCCGCTCAGCGAACAGGTTAGAAGCTAGTGTTTTCCGATGGAGTCACGTTCTTTGACCCACCGAGCCGAACGGTAAACTGGAACGTAGTGTGAGGCGCTTTCCTTAGTGGTTCGGCGACGCTTGTCGTAAATCTGGGTCGTAGTGACGTGCCGGTGCCCAAGAAGCTTCACACCCGCCTTGTGGGTCTGGCGCGTCACCGGATCCTGCCGTCCCCGCCATTGGCTGTATCGCTCACAGAATTGGCTGTACTGATAACCGGTCGGGTGATCCCCCTTGTATTCCTGCCAGAGCAGAAAGCGGGTGACTCCTTTTCGCCGCATTTCTAGGTGGACTCCCGTCCAGTCCGGTTCGGGCCGTTCTTCGGACGGGATAGAGGGCAGGGGAGGGAAAAGACGCTTCTCCAGTCTGCCCTCGTCAAGATCGGCCGGTAATGGACTGGGCAGGCCCGCCTCGTGAGCCCGTCGAAGATAGTCCGCCACCGTGCTCGGTGCGATACAGCAGCTGCGCGATGTCGCGATTGCTGATCTGTTTCTCCCACTTCATTCGAAGTACTTCTCTGATCTTCCGCATGGACACCCTTTTCCCTTGCACCCACCCCCAATCTGCTTTATATTCAACCAAATGGTTGAATATAATCATACCGTCCAACGGGACGAGGCGCTCAATCGCGCATTCAGAGCACTGTCGGATCCTTCTCGGCGAGAGATTATCGGTCTCATGCGGGAAGCGGGCGACCTGAGGGTAACGGACATCGCCAAGGCATTTTCGATGAGCCTGAACGGCGTGTCCAAGCACTTGAAGGTGCTTGAGAATGCGAATCTCATCACCCGGCGGGTAAGTGGGCGTGAGCACTGGCTCCAGGTGAACTGGACGACCCTTCAGGCCGCCTACGAATGGCTTCACTTTTACAAGCGGTTCTGGAGCAGGCGGCTCGACGCACTTGCCGACTATGTTGAAGACCCAAACAATGAAAAGGGGAAGAATCAATGAGTGAATCGAATGAGTTGACGATCAGCAGGACAATTGCGGCACCGGCGAAGAGGGTGTTTGACGCCTGGCTGGACCCCAAGGCGCTGGCCCGGTTTATCAAGCCGATGAAAGGGATGCCGGACTGTCCGGTGGAAGTCGACCCGAAAGAGGGGGGCGGGTTCCACATCATCATGAAGGTCGGCGACCAGGAATTATCTCACCGGGGCGAGTACAAGACGATTCAGCCTTACGAGAAACTGGTATTCACCTGGCTTTCAGATCATACGATTCCGGACAGTACCGTGACGCTTACTTTCGAGGATCTCGGGCCGAACGAAACCAGGCTCACACTGCACCATGTCGGCTTTCCGAGCGAAGAGGCGCGGAACAATCATGAAGGTGGCTGGAGTGCCATTCTGGAAGAGTTGTCGCAGTTCATTCCACAGGCTACTGAGCAGGAGCAGCGCTAGCTCGAGTGATGGCGCCACTTCAGACTGGCCTCACAGGATGAATGGGCCTAGAATCACTATTGTTCGGAATCAGCGAACGATCGGTCGTGCTGCCCGGAAGGCGAGAGTCCGCACCGCTACCATGCAGACGGAGGTACGAAGGCCGTGGCAAGCCCTCATCCAGAACCGGCTGAATCCCTCCGGGCCCTGTCGTCGTCCTACCGGCAGTTGTTCCAAACACGACGAATGACTGTGTCATGATTGTCCCGGCCCCTTTGCGAGCGGTGACGAAGCGCTCGCTCCAGTCGCTCGGGTCTCAGCAGTGGTTCCGTCCATTCGGAATGGCTCTTGTCCGTAGTCTGAACCGCCGTACGTTTCAACGTCTGAAATCCACACCGGGCATTCGCGATGTTTATGTCCGTGGCAGTTTCGTACGCGGCGGGTTTACTCCTCTCTCGAGCGACATCGACCTTGCCCTCATTCTGACCGATGGGGGTGGACGCTCATTCGACATGCTCTCCCACATCCACAAGGCCATGCGGGACGCCCGGCGCTGGAACCCGAATCTTCGGGACTGGTGGTGCCACATGATTCTCACGTCGGAACTGCCCGTTGTAGAATCGTTCAGCGAGCTCTACGAGTCCCGTAACTGGCATGACGAAAACGGGCGAGCCAGTGCCACTCATATTCCCCGAACCGACGAGCGGCTCCGCGCTGCTGCCGCATGGTCACAACTCTGTCTCTGGTCCGGCTCCGCGTTCCACGCATTCCTGTATCCAAACAACCGCATACATAGCTTCGAGGCGGGAGTGAAGAAGACGTTCCGGTTTGCAGAGCAAATGGGACCAGGCACGCCATCGCTTTCCTGTTCGAACCGGCGTGTTGCACTTGTGGGAGTCTATCGCGCGATCGAACGGGGAGCCTCCCGAATCCTGGACGGGATCAAGCCTGGCGAAGGAGGGAGTGAGGGAACGGAATTCATCCGAACCGAGCGCGCGACATTCGTCCTATTGGAGAACGGCCTCAGCGATCCCGAACTCGAAAAGCGTTTCAGTGAACTTGCACTTCAGCAGAACCCCGAAGAAGCCGTAACGTACGTCCTGCCGAGTGACGCATTCCCGGCCTGGCCCTTCCCGGCAGAACAGGTTCTGTCCGGCCGGCTGCCCCGCCCGATGCCCGCGCCGCTCGCCCGCGAGGTCTACCTGTTCGAAGCGCTCTTCCTCCCGAGCGCTCTTCGACTCGCGCTTGCCTTTCCTGACGCTCGCGAGCGGCTCTGCCGCGTCGTCTCCTCGCTCCGGCGAGCGCACCACCTGTACGCAGGCGCGGAGCCGGTGGGCACTGCACCGCCTGACGGCGATGCCGCCGCGCTCTTCGACGAAGGAAGTTCGCTCTGTGAGGCTTTGCAGGAAGCGCTTCTTAGCTTTGCTTCCGCCCGAAGCGACCGAAAATGAGCGCTCCCGGAACGATCTCGCTCATCGTCATGACCTACAACAGACCCGTTCCGCTGGCCCGTTGTCTCGAATCGATCGAGGCGCTTCGATGCAATGGTCCTCGGCCGGAAATCATCGTAGTCGACGACGGATCGGACCCGCCCGCTGAGGAAGTCGTCGACCGCTATCCGTCACTCGAAATTCTTTCGGTCCGTCAGGAGCATCGGGGGGTCGCCAGCGCCCGAAATCTGGGACTTAAAACCTCGACCGGCGCGTTTGTCGGCTTCATCGCCGATGACTATGTTCTGCCCCCCGGATATCTCGAAGACGTGGCTGCGTTCTTCCGTCAATATCCGGATGCACAGGTGATCTCCCACAATGTGGATCCACGGGGTTCGAGGCTCCTGCGCCCGGTACAGAAAATCTATTTCGATCTGGTTATCGGGCAGGAGGTTCCTCCGGACCAGGCGGGTCGCGACGTGATCCGGAGCTACACGTTGCCGGCGTCCCGTGCCGCCATGTTCCGATGGGAAGTTTTCGAGAAAGTTGGCCGGTTTGACGAGCAGCTTCTAGTCGGCGAGGACGGCGATTTCGGGCAGCGTATGGCGAAGGCCGGGATCCCGGTCCATCTCTTTCTACGGAAGCGGGTGATTCATCACGATGCGGTCACTACGCTCGACTACTTCCGTCAGCGAATCCGCTATGGGCGCAGCTATCTACGGTCAGGAATCGCGGGTCCGACTCGAAAAGCCTTCGTGGAGCGAGGGTTTCTATTGGCGATGGCAGAGCTGTTGTGGCGGAAGCTACGTCAGTGGTGGGAAGTGTCCGGCAGGATCGGCCTCAGACTACGGTTCGTTTCCCTCTCGCCTTTCCTGTTGCTCTTCCTCTGCTTCTTCTACTACGGCGCTTATCTTGAGTTGCGCGATACAACCCGGACCAGGAACGGATCATGAAATCCTTGCTCCGATTGCTGAGGAACCCCCGCCCGAAGCCTGTGCGGCCGCGGCGCATAGCGGGCGTGCTGGCCACAAAGAACTACGCCGACACCAGCGCAGTGTTCGAAACACTGCGCGATCTCTGCGATCTGACCATCGTGCTGGACGACAACTCCACTTCGCCCTTTCCACACAAGGACGAGTGCACCGAATACATCCAACTTCGCCACGGCGAACAGTGGAACGCCCCGGCCAATCTCACCCTGCTTCTCTATCGCGCGTTCGTTCATGGGTGCGAGTGGGTTGTTTCTCTCGACGACGACATCATCCTGTCGCCCGGATTCCGGAGTCGCCGCGACGTGGACGACGTTATCGACCGCATGGAGGCGGAGAAGCTCGACTTCTGCCACTTCCGGCTCAGGGATCTCTGGAATTCGGAGCGGGAAGTCCGAGTCGACGGGATCTGGTCACAGAAGACATTTCCGGTGGTGCGCCGAAACTGGTTTTTCTATGACGGCGTTACGCTGCGCGATTCGGCGCTCAGGCTTCATACGCCCGCCTTTCCAACAGGCATACGTTCGCGCGGTATTATTCACCCGACGCACATGGCCTACCACACAGGTTGCTTGACACCGGAGATGCGGAAAGCCCGCGTCGAAAAGTACCGCCTTGAAGACCCCGAGAACACCTTTCAATCCGACTATTCGTATATGCTCGACGACCGAGCCTTCAAGGTGGAGCCTGTCCCCCCAGCCGATCTCAAGTTGATCCGGCGGAAAATGCAGTCAAGGGAGTAATCGCCCATCGAACGACCGACCGCCACCCACCACTCCAAAAAAAACGCGGCCGGAACCCACTTTCCAGGTTCCGGCCGCTCACTTTCAGCACTTGCTACTTCGCTTACCGCTCTTTGTGGATTTCCACTTTAACTTTTCCGTCACTCACTGAAATATCGGCATCGTAAATGCCCTTTGCTTCGAGCTGTTCCCGAATGGAAGCTTCGAGTTCGGCGTCGGTCTTCCCTTCGGCTTCGATCATGAGCATCTCGTGCTCTAAACCGTTCGGCGTATCTCCCTCGATTTTCAGCTCACATTTGAATCCGCCGACACCTCCGTCGACATCACAGTTTTCGTCCTGGATCGTGATGGTCGATGTGTCGCCGCTCCTGGTGAAGCGGACTTCAGGATTGTCAAAGCAACCTGACGAAATGAGCTGATTTCGGATGTCATCTTCCACTTCGCTGTCGGAACGTCCGACCGCATCGATCGAAATGGAGCAGACACGGTCAAAGCCGGCGGCGTAAACATTGCTCGACACCCGTTCCACGATCGGCTCTACCGAGGCCTCGGCCCGATATCCTTCGGATTCGAGAGCGCGGGCGAAAGCCATGGTCGTTCGCATCGCCTTGCCGGAAGTACGATCATCCACGCGGGCGGTCACTACAAAACTATTCACCCCGGCGGCATTGCGAATCGTAAGGTCGTTCGCACCAAGAGATCCGGCCAGCTCGTTGGCGATCCGGCCTATACCTTCCTGGGTGAGTTCGGGGGAGGCGACGGTCAGGTTCACTTCCTGCCCCACCGTCCGGTCATAGGAGAACGGAACGAGCAGGACGAGAACCGCTATAGCCGCGGTCAAAAGCGATCCGGCGAACCACGGGCGACGGCCTATACGAGTAAATGCGTTCATAAACCAACCTCTTTCATTTTCATCGCGGATATACTCCGCGAGCAAGTTCTTCGTGTGCGCCAACGGAATCGGTCGATCGGCGCTGACATAGTGGAGAGCCTGAAGGTCACCCTTGATCGCGCGGTTGATCTCTTTTTCAGCGCCGCTGTTCACGGGCGAACCGGATCCCGCTTTACCGGGTCCGTTCTTATGTCGAGGATCGTGCGCATCGAAGTGAATTCGCTTCATCGCCATGCCTCTCCTTCCCTTCCATACCGAGCCTTTCGTAAAACCTGCGCAGCTTCTGTCTCCCTCGGGAGAGCCGCGACTTAACAGCCGATGGCGAGGTTTTCTGTATCTCGGCCACCTCGTCCACGGAGAATCCGTCAATATCGAACAGAACCACAGCTTCCCGCTGCGGGGCCGGAAGAGTCGCGAGCGCCCGGGACGCCCTCGTCGCCATCAAATGGCGCTCTTCCCACTCGCCGCCGTCCTCGCCGACCGGCTCCCGGCCCTGCTCCAGCTCATCTTCGAGCGGAAGAAGCCGTCGCCAGAAGCCCTGTCTCACCCGGCTCCGATGCCGGGAGAGGAGAACGGCGTAGAACCATGACCGGAAGCGGCTCTCGTCACGCAGAGAAGAAAGCTTGTCGAAGGCCCGCAGGACCGACTCCTGGAAGAGGTCATCCCCCTCACCGGAGGTCCGGCAAAGCCGCCGGCCAGTCGCCTGCGCCTGATCGTGCAGAGGAGCGAGCAGCTCCAGCAACCGTCTCCAACGATGTTCCGCTTCAATTGGTTTCATGGGCCCTTATTATGGAGACGCTCTTACTAGGGCGTTTGGTCGCAAAAAAGCTCAAAAGGGTCGAGGAAATGGGACCCGCCAGGCCGTCCGCCTCGCCCATCACGATGTAACTTTACCCTGTTCAGCCTCTTATGCGAGAATGAGTTGAAGGAGTGACTCCATGGAACCATTGCCCACACGAATTCATCCGACCTCAGCCGAATTCAAAGCGAACCGGGATAGTTACGACGGCATTATCGCGGATCTCCGGAATAAACTCGAATTAGCGCGGCGGGGGGGCTCTGAAAAAGCGCTCGCCCTTCATGCCAAGCGGGGCAAGCTATTTGTCCGGGAGCGGATCGAAAAGCTCATCGATCCCGATACCCCTTTTCTCGAGTTGAACCCGATGGCCGCCCACGCTCTCTACGGGGGCAACGTTCCCTCGGCGGGAGTCGTCACCGGCATCGGACGGGTGGCGGGCCGGGAGTGCGTGATCGTCGGAAACGACGCGACCGTCAAAGGGGGAACCTATTACCCGATGACGATCAAGAAGCACATTCGCGCCCAGGAGATCGCACTCGAAAATCACCTTCCTACAATCTATCTGGTCGATTCGGGCGGCGTTTTTCTCCCCATGCAGGATGAAGTCTTTCCGGACAAAGAGCACTTCGGTCGGATTTTCTACAACCAGGCGGTGATGTCGGCGAAGCGTATTCCGCAGATTGCCGTGGTGATGGGAATGTGTACGGCCGGAGGCGCTTATGTGCCGGCCATGTGCGATGAAAACGTAATCGTCGATGGTGTCGGCACGATCTATCTGGCCGGGCCGCCGCTCGTCAAAGCGGCAACAGGCGAAGAGGTGACCCCCGAAGAACTGGGGGGCGCCGGAATGCACTCCCGCGTGTCGGGTGTGACCGATCATCTCGCACCGGACGATGATGCGGCGCTCGAAAAGGCGCGCGGTATTCTAGGCTGCGTTCCCCAGACGACCGCGTTCGAGTACGACATGGAAGAACCGGAAGACCCGCTCTACGCTCCCGAAGAAATTTACGGCATCATCCCCGCCGACGGGAAGCAACCTTATGATGTCCGGGAGGTAATCGCCCGGCTGGTTGACGGATCCCGTTTTCACGAATTCAAACAGGAATACGGAACGACGCTCGTTACCGGGTATGCCCGCTGGATGGGTGTGCTGGTCGGGATTGTCGCTAATAACGGCGTCCTCTTTTCGGAATCGGCACTAAAAGGAGCGCACTTCATCGAGATGTGCGGCCAGCGTGGCATTCCTCTCATCTTTCTGCAGAACATCACCGGATTCATGGTGGGGAGGCGATACGAAGAGGGGGGGATCGCGCGGGACGGAGCAAAAATGGTCCAGGCGGTCGCCACCGCTCCGGTACCCCGGTTCACTCTGATCATCGGCGGTTCCCACGGCGCCGGGAACTACGCGATGTGCGGGCGAGGTTATCTGCCCCGATTTCTTTTCACATGGCCGAACGCGCGCATTTCGGTGATGGGGGCCGACCAGGCTGCGAGTGTGCTGGTGACAGTCAAACAGCAGCAGCTCGCCCGTGACGGAAAGACTCTTTCGCCTGATGAAGAAGAGGAAATTACCTCCACCATCCGGGAGAGGTACGAGGCGGAAGGGCATCCGTATTATGCGACGTCCCGGCTCTGGGATGACGGCATCTTAGATCCTGCGGAAACCCGCGCCGCAATCGCGCTCTGTCTTTCTGTTGCGCGTTACGCACCGCCCCAGGATCCCGGTTACCCCGTATATCGCATGTAGCTGAGGATAACGGCATGTCATTCGAGACAATTCAGGTGAAAAGGGACGGCGCGGCTGCTCACGTTGTTCTCCATCGGCCGGATGTTCGAAACGCAATGAACGGCCGGATGATCGCCGAGTTAACGAGCGCTTTTGAAGAGCTTGGTGGTGACAACGCGATCCGGGCGGTTGTACTTCGAGGGGCCGACAAGGTCTTCTGCGCCGGAGCTGATATCGGCTGGATGCGCGAATCAGCCGACAAGACGGCCGACGAGAATCGTGAGGAGACCGCCCGGCTAGCCGGCATGTTGCGGACGGTTGACGAGTGCCCGAAACCGGTAATCGGCCAGGCCCATGGAGCGGCTCTCGGCGGTGCTGCCGGATTGCTCGCTGCTTGCGACATCGTGGTCGCCGCGGAGGGAACCAAGATCGGATTCACCGAAGTGCGGCTCGGCATTCTGCCTGCGGCGATATCGACTTTTGTAATCGCGAAGATCGGTCGAAATCGAGCACGCCGGTTTTTTCTTACTGCTGAAATTTTCGGTGCGAACAAAGGGAAAGAGATCGGTCTCGTTCATGAGGCGGTGCCGATCGACGAACTGGCCGCTACAGTAGACGCCATCGTCTCCGCGATCATGCGGAACGGACCGAACGCGATAGCCGAAGCAAAGAAACTGATTCGGGATGTGACCGGCATGAGCCGGGATGAAGCGATGGCTCATTCGGCCGAGACGATCGCCCGAGTGCGCACGTCCCCCGAAGGACAGGAGGGGCTTCGAGCCTTTCTCGAGAAGCGCGATCCCGCGTGGATCGCCGAAACAGAAGGAAAGTAACGCCCGCCCATGAGCCGATCATTCAAGAAAGTGTTGATTGCGAACCGGGGAGAGATAGCCGTTCGTGTGGCAAAAACGCTCCGCGAAATGGAAATCGGTTCGGTCGCGATCTATTCAGAGGCCGATCGCGGCGCTCCCCATGTGCTCGCCTGCGATGAGGGGGTTGAAGTGGGGCCGGCGGCGGCAGCCGAATCCTATCTGAATGTCGATCGCGTGCTGCAGGCTGCCAGAGACACAGGTGCGGACGCCATTCATCCCGGCTACGGCTTTCTCTCGGAGCGGGCGGAGTTCGCCGATCGATGTGCGGCCGATGGAATCGTGTTCACTGGCGGCGGAGAAGGCGGGCGTGCCTGTTGTGCCGGGTACCTCCGGTGCTGTCGGCAGCGAGCAGGAACTGCTGGCCGCCGTGAAAGAGCTCGGCGTGCCTGTCATGCTGAAAGCGGCGGCGGGGGGCGGCGGCAAAGGGATGCGCCGCATTGAGAACGAAGACGATCTTGACACCCAGGTCGCCTCTGCCCGGCGGGAAGCGGAAGCGGCGTTCGGCGATGGCAGCATGCTGGTCGAGAAGCTGCTCTCCCCTGTACGGCATATTGAAGTTCAAATTATTGCAGATGGCCACGGCAATGTATTCGCCCTCGGCGAGCGGGAGTGCAGCCTGCAGCGACGGTTCCAGAAGATTATCGAAGAGGCGCCGTCGGCGGCTATCACCGATGAACTTCGGGCGAAGCTGCAGCAATCTGCGTGTGATCTCTCGCGGGCCGCCGGCTATCAGAGTGCTGGAACCGTTGAGTTTCTCGTCCCTCCCGACGGGAGCTACTATTTTCTGGAAATGAACACCCGTCTTCAGGTCGAGCATCCTGTGACCGAGTTCATCACCGGGCTCGATCTCGTTCGGTTACAGATCGAAGTCGCGCAGGGGGAGGAACTGAAGCTCCCGAAACTGCCACCCCGCGGGCATGCGATCGAAGCGCGTCTTTATGCGGAAAATCCGGACGCCGGGTTTCTTCCTACAAGCGGCCCGATTCTGATGCTCCGTTGGCCTGAGGGGATTCGGGTCGATCACGGACTGACCGAAGGGATGGAAGTGACGTCCCATTACGATCCGCTGCTTGCCAAGATGATCGCCTGGGGACCGGACCGGGAGCAGGCGCGCCGCCGGCTTCTGGATGGTCTTCGAAGTACCGTACTCCTCGGCCTGACTACCAATATCAATTACCTGATCTCCCTTCTCGAGACACGTGAGTTTATCGAGTGCGATCTTTCTACGTCGTCGTTACCTGATATCGATCCGACGGAACTTCACCCGGCCGCCTGGGCTGCTGCTCTGTCGACGAAACCGAAGCCCCGTTCCTCGGGAGACAAGATTGCGTCACCTTGGGATCGGCTGGGGTCGTGGAGGGTTGGCGGATGAAGCTCGTCTGGCGGGACGACATCTATGAGCTTCTGCTGCACAATGACGAGCTCCGTATCTGCAAGAACGGCGATGACCAGGAACCGATTCCGATCACATTCGATGGAGACCGTGTGCAGACCCCGGACGGACGGTTCCAGTTCGCCGCTATACGGGACCGGAAGGGGATCTGGGTGACCGCAGCCGGCACGACCGGCTATCTGGAGTTCGCCAGGCCCGACGCGGGCAGCGCTACCCACGACGAGGAGATCCGCTCCCCCATGACCGGCACGGTCGTGTCGATTCACGTGAAAGCGGGCGACTCCGTGCAAGCGGGCGATCTACTCTCGGTCGTCACTGCGATGAAGATGGAGTTCCGGATCGAATCTCCGAGAGACGGCGAGGTGGAAGGGGTCAATCACGAAGTGGGGGATCTCGTCGATCTCGGTGACATCCTGATCCAACTGGTTCAGGAGTGAAGCGCGGGACCCTGCGCCTGATCGAAGTCGGGCCGCGGGACGGTTTGCAGAATGAACCGAACACCATTCCGCTTGATGCCAAAATCGCGTTCGTCAACGGCCTCGGGAAGACGGGTGTTGCCGAAATCGAAGTCTCCTCGTTCGTCTCATCTCGATGGGTTCCGCAGCTTGGTGATGCCGAAGATGTCTTTTTAAAGATTGATCGCGCTCCGGGAGTGATTTATTCGGCCCTGGTGCCGAACGAGAAGGGACTCGATCGCGCACTGGCTTGCGATATCGATAAGATCTCCGTTTTTACGGCTGCATCGGAAGTGTTCAACAAACACAATATCAACGCGTCGATCAAAGAATCGATCGAACGGTTTCGTCCGGTGGTCGAGCGATCGGAGAGGCCGGTGCGCGGCTATATATCGACGGCGATCTGGTGCCCTTACGAGGGAAAGATCGAGCCGTCGGCTGTGGTCGATGTAGCCAAACAGCTGATCGATCTCGGGGTGAGCGAACTTTCAGTCGCGGATACGGTCGGCAAGGCTTCGCCCCCTGAAGTGCGGGCGCTGCTCGATGCGCTTCTTCCGTGCGCGGTCCCGGTGGCGCTTCACTTTCACGACACCTACGGCATGGCGATCGCCAATGTACTGACCGCCTATAAAGAGTACGGAATCGCATCGTTCGATGGTTCGGCAGGGGGGCTCGGCGGCTGTCCTTATGCGCCGGGTGCATCGGGAAACGTCGCTACCGAAGACCTCGCCTTCGCGTTCGGGGCGAGCGGGGTGGAGGTCGGCGTGGATATTAATAGCGTGATCGAAGCGGCCCGCCCGCTGGAGCAATATCTGGGTCGGCCGCTGGCGTCGAGACTCTCCCAGGTGCCCGAGTTCTAGCCCGGATATCTCATCAGCATGTTGCTCCGGCCTCGCGACGAATTCTGGTGAATAATCCAGGCTAGCGAGCCAGTCTGCTAATCGTCTTTTTCGCTGTGCTTGTAGACGAGCACCCGAACTTTTTCAAGCGTTACAAGCCCTTCCTGGATCATGTTGTCGAGATCGGGCAGGAACGACTCGATCCGTGCCGGCTTATCGACGATCTCGATCACCATCGGGAGATCTTCAGAGAGCCTGAGCACCTTCGCCGAGTGAATCCGGCTGTTCTTGCCGAAGCCGAGTGTGCCCCGCAAGACTGTCGCACCCGCCATGCCCCGCCGCCTCGCCTCTTCGACGATCGCTTCGTAGAGCGGCCGGCCCTCATACTTGTCCTTCTCGCCGATGAAGATGCGAAGCAGTTCGCCGTCCGTTCCGATTTCCATCGCTCATCTCCTGATTGGAGTCCTGCCGGGACGAAATGAACCGTGTATTAGACGATTTCATCCTACCACTATCGGGCAGTGGCGAGCGGAGTTCCGGGAGGGGGTGGGTCTCGCGGTTCCGTCGGCACTCCCGGCTTTCTCGTCGGGTGTTTCCCGCTCATCGACCGGCCAATGACAGCTCCCGCGCGGCCAGTCGATTGTGTTTCCCGCACAAGATGCGAAGGTTGCCGAGCGTATGTTCTCCTCCCATACAGAATGGATTGATGTGATCGATCTGCAGATGGGCTGTCGACCCGCAGCGAACGCCGCTCCCGCCGACATAAGTGCATTGCGCATTGTCACGAGTGAATACAGCGTCACGAAGAGGGGCGGGAATGTACCTGGAACGAGTACTTGGTGATCGAGTCTGCTTGGCTGCTATCTGTTCTTCGCGCGCGCGACCCTTCTTGACGCCTACTCCGTCCGGCGCAGTCTGTACGGACTGAGTGTCCGGTGCCACAACCCTCTTTCGAGACTCTCTCTTCTCCCGCCGAGCCTGCTTTCGTTCAGGATCGTGACGTTCGAGCAGTTCATCAAGCCCCTTTTCCAGAATCGCTCCCAGGCTCCAGCGTTTGGAGCAGATCGACCTGGCGCGCTCCAATTTCTCTAGAAACTCCTCGCTCGCGGAGAACCGGATTTCGTATCTTTGCGCCGGTTTTCGCTTGGGATTACTCCTATTCTGGGATCGATCTTCTCCTGTTGCCGGCGTCGATACCTGTGGATAACCAGTCCCATTCTGGGACCGATTGGGAGTCATCTCACTCACCACCTGAAAGAGGTCTCCTTGATCTTCCTCCCCCCGTTCGTCTTCTCCCGGCGCCTGGAATCCAATGGGCCGCACGAAATCCCGGATCACTGGTGCGGTCCGATGGGAGGCAGCAATCTTCTCAATTTCGACATACATCTTCCCCGAAACTTCCCGAAGCAGATTGTCGGAAGTTTCATACGACATAAGCCCTGAGATCTTAGAAAGTCCGCATACGGTGATCTCCCGATTGGATAGAAGAATCCGTGCTGCCGGGAATCGATTCATACATCTGGCGGCTGCGATGAAGCGGCCTGCTTTGGAGCGCGAGTACCTCCATCGGCGCGTGCAGTAATCAAAAAGCGACGAGTAGCCCTCCTTCAAATAGAGAGAACGGCGCTCGATCTCATTCAGGTAATCGAGAATGGCTATGCCCAGTTCTTGCTCGCTCCTGACTGCGGTATCACATTTGCGAATAAGTTGATCGTTGGAAAGATCGGCCAGTACCGGATTCATCTTTGTCGTATTCATGCTCATCCCCTCCGCGTCACCACCCTTATCGATCCAAGCCCCGCACATATTCTACCATCGCCTTTTGGGGCTTCGTGGGAGGCGCCACAAGAAGGACCGGCGATTGAATCAAGAATTCAGGCAAGGAGATTGCATCAAGTCGAGCTGCCCTGACCGGTGTAGCGCTACCGGCATTTGCCCAGGGCACCACGGGACACCCAGGCGACGACCTCCAGGAACGTGTCAAGCAATATTTATTAAAAGATCAAGATAATTGAAAAGGATAGTCGGAGTGCGAGGTTGAGGAGTTAAGGGACCGGGCGGTTCAGATCATGCAGGAAACCACCTCCTCGCTGAGAGCGACCTGAAAACCTCTGCTCGGGAGTTATGTATTGTGTCCCCATAACTCAGGGCCCGCCGCCGATGAAGAAGGAATCTGACTTCGCCAGCGCGATCACGAGGACCATAAATGCAGCGATTATTCCGCCGATCAACAGGAATTCAGTCACGTTCACTTCTTTGATGTGAGCCGAGCGGATCTCGGCAATCGGAATCTGGATCGGGTAAGCCGTTGTGGAAGTGAAAATGGAAATGTGAGTGTCGGTTACCGAGACGATCGTTCCGCGATATCCGGTCCCATCTTTCAGTTCGATAACGACTGACCTGCCGATATCGTCTCCAGTGAATTGTGACATCGCCAATCCGGTTCGAATGACGGGGCGCGAGTAATACGGGCCGCATCCGGTAATCGCGAGAAGAACGACCAGCGCCAATACGATCGTTCGACTCGCAAAGTCCGGCCGTCTGATGACCGTTTGAATCTGACACCTCCTACAACGATCGTCCGATCGCTACGCCGGCGAAGATGGCGATCATGCCGAGGCTGTTCTGCAGAAGTAGATTGCCGCCGGCGTAAAGCCACTCTGAATCGCGAATGAGCTGGCCGGTTTCGAAGGCAAAAGTCGAAAAGGTGGTGAACGCGCCGAAGAAGCCTATGAGAACGAGAGCCCGCATCTGGCCGCTGATGAGCAGGCGTTCTTCAGCGAGTGCCCAGACAAGGCCGAAAAGCAAGCACCCGGTTACGTTGACAGCAAGAGTTCCCCAGGGCAAAAGGCCGATGCCGGCTCGCTGAACGAGTCCCGAGAGCGCATAGCGAGCGAGTGTCCCGCATGCGCCGAGGAGTGCGAGCGCGAGCACCTTCTGCCACACAGGAAACTCCTTTTGCCGGCCACGCGCCGGAGGAAGGTGATCGCCCCGAAACTAGCCCGGACTACGCCAGGCTGCCGTTGCGCCGAACTCCAGAACTACGCCGGGCTATCGTAGTCCAGCAGGCGCCGCTCCCCTTCGAGTTTGCGGATGGCGGTCACGTCCTGCGTTACTTCCAGCGTGCCGAGGAATTCCTTCTTATCGTTCCTGACGGCAAAGTAACGGATGTGAATGAATTTTCCCCCGAGCTCGATCCAGAATTCAGCGACGTCCTGCCGGCCGCTCTTGAAGTCCGCTACGATCCGCTGCACCGTCGATACACTCTTGGGAGGATGGCAATGTTCTACTTTGCGTCCGATGATCGCCGGTGTTCTGTCGAACACCCGATCAGGCCCCTCCGAGAAGAAGCGTACACGGTTGTCGGCATCTACAAAGGTGATGTCCACCGGAAGATGGCTGAAAATCCCGAGCAACTGATCGAACGAGAGCGCGCCTGTAGGGAAGACCATGTCGCCGACAATTTCGCCATCGTCGGTCAGATCAATCGGTTCGGGCGCCACCTCTTTCGGAGGCTGATAACCCTGGTTCGGTTCCACAAGGCAATAACCGAACTGATCGGACTCGGTCCAGATCTCTCCCCATTCGTCTTCAGTGAACATGCCGAGACACATGGGGAGTAGAATTTTCTCTTCTTTGGAAATCATTTCGGTCACCGCACCGATCACCGGTGCGCCGATCTCCTTCACTACCGAACGCCCGTCGTCGTCGGAATCCCAGCCCTTGTCGAGAGCTTTGCCAAGGTCGCGGATTTTTTCGCGCACCTCGTCATCTTTGCCCCACATGACTTTCGAAGGTCCACTGACACCATGTCGTTCGAGAACGGAGAAGATGAGATTCTCTTTGCGAGCGTAGTGCTTTTCAATCTCTGTGAGCCTCGCGAATGACGTCTTTAAAGCCGGAAGAACGTCGCCCCCCGTTCCCTTCTCGATCTTTCCGAAACCGCTCTTCAACTCTTCGAGCACTTTCTCGAGCTCTACGTTTTCGTGCCGAAACGTCTCTACCGGATTACCGGCCGCCATGTCCGGCGTCGGCGGTTCGATCACGAAGTCGCGGAGCAGTTCGGAATGGGCATCGCACATGGACTGCACTTTGGCGATCGGCATTCCATCGGCGATCAGCTCCTGCTCCATCGCGGCGATTTCGGTGGAATCCACGTCCTTCATAAGCGCACGGAGCTGGGCCCTCGCATGGGTCGTGTCACCTCCCTCGCTGAATTCGAGGACAATCCCTTTCAACGTACGAATCCGATGGGCACGGTTATCAATTAATTCGCTCATTACGATCCTTTCCCGCCGGGGTAGCAGGGGGGTCTCTGGACTACAGATCCATAGTATACGGGGCAGAACGAAATGAGACCACCGGAGCTATCGTTTCGCACCCCTCTCCCGACTTCTGCAGCCCGTGAGAAAGCGGCATTAACCCAACCGATCATGGCGCTCCATGTGCTTTACTCATTTCCATGGAGATTACCATTCCCAAGCGGATCGCATTCAGCATCGTTACCATGATCGCGGTATTCGGGCTGCTGGAGACGGCAGCCCGCGTCTTTTACCGTCCGTCGGACGATTCTGTGTATGACGAACATCGCAATATCATCGACATACTCGGCCTTCCCCAGCTGAACGAAACGATGGAGTTCGACCATGAACTCTTCTGGAGACTCCGGCCGAACCTTGTCGAACATCGAGTGCAGGGGAAGATGCGCGAAACCCCGGTCGATTTCATGGTATCGACGAATTCACTCGGGCTCAGAAACGGTGAAGTGGGGGAGAAGGAGGGGCGTTATCGTGTGCTCGCCGTCGGAAACTCGTGCACCTTCGGTCTCGGTGTCGCCAATGAGATGACCTGGCCGGCCCAGCTCGAGCGAGTGATGAACCGGACACTCGGTCGCGGCGCGGAAGTGATCAATGCGGGCGTTCCCGGCTATACTTCGTTTCAGGGCCTGCAGTACCTCGAAGCCAATGGACTCGCTCTCGAGCCCGACCTCGTGATCGTCTCGTTCGGCTTTAATGATTCCGACAGGTGGAGTTCCCGGACCGACTCAGAGACCGCCCGGGCGCTTCACATCGGGCGGGCGGGTCGGCTTTTCGAATGGAGTCGCCTCTATCTGGGACTGAAGGCGATTCTCAGTCGAATCGGCGGCAAACAGGATCAGGGCGAAAAGTCCCCCCTCCCCGAATCGACTACGGGAAGCAGGCCTCCCGATGAGCGGGAAATCAGACATCCCCGGTTGTTGCCGGCCGAGTTCCGCGAGACCATGCTCGCCATTCATGACGTATGCGCCGAGCGATCGATTCCCGTGATCTATATCGTATGGCCTTACCGCAATCAGGTTCTCCGCAGTGAGACTGATCTCATTGTATATCAACCGATTATACGGTCGGTAGCAGTGGAGGCTGGAGCCCCGGTAGTCGAGCTGATCGCCCCTTTTATCGGTGCGGCGAATGAGCCCTTCCTGGACCATATTCATGCCACACCTTTCGGCTGCCGCCTGGTGGCGGAAACGATCGGTAATCTACTCGAGCGGGCTCGAACGCGGTAACAGAACGGAACAGGTCTCGCTCGTGTCCCTAATTGTAGACAAGTAGGTCAATTATTCAGGTTCAAAAAGAGAACATCGTATGGTATATTAGAGGGAATTCTAACAGCAAAAACGCTCCACTCACAATTATAAACCCAGGAGGGATACAAGATGAAAGTTCGGCACCTGGTGGCAATCGCGCTGCTGCTCTCCCTCGCCGTATCCGCTGATGCAGTTCAGCGTCGCCCCCTTGTAGAGGACTACACGAACACGGGGTGTCCCCCTTGTGAGGCAGTCAAAGACTCGACGTGGAAGATCCTCGGTACCGAATACGCCGATCTCGTAACCACCGTCAAGCCCCACGGGTGGTGGCCTGTTTCGTCCGACGAGTTCTATCTCTTCGACATTCCGTTGAATACGGACCGGATCAACCACTATAGCGTGAACGCGGTCCCGACGTTTTTTGTCGACGGAAAAGAGAAGAACATCTGCGCCACATGTCCAGGTGATTCATTCGCGACTCACATGTGGTACAACGCGTTTCGAGATACGCTTGACGCGGCGCTCGCGCGAAACAGCGGGATTACGATCGATGTGCAACAGTATCGTACTCCTACCGACGTCTTCCTGAGTGTTGACGTAACCATAGTAGACACTTTCGCCCAGCAGTCCGGTGAGGTGCTTCTCGCGGTGAGCGAAGAGTGGCGCCGCAATGCAGCCGGAAATGCGACTTACTATTATATTCTGCGCGATATGGTTCCCGGACATGTGGTAGGTGAGCCGATCACAATGACGCCGGGCTCCGTGCACCACTTCGACTGGAGCTACCCGCTGGATGCCGAGTACATCCGGAAGCGGATTATCTCGAACGTATATGTGATTCGTCCGAGTTCGCACAACGTCATTCAGTCCTGGTCGGCCAAGCCGCCGTTGGGTGTAGGCGTCGATGACGGACTACCCCGCCTCGTGACCAGGCTCGAGCAGAATCGCCCCAACCCGTTTAACCCCACCACAATGATCCGCTACAACCTGAACGAGCGGGGCCCGGTGCAGATCTCCATCTTCGCTCCGAGCGGCCGGTTGATCGATAAGCTGGTAGGCACGGTTCAGGCTGCAGGTACGCACGATGTAATCTGGAACGGCAAGGACGCCAACGGCCGGGATCAGGCGAGTGGCGTCTACTACTACCGTCTCGATGCCAACCAGTCCTCCGACACGAAGAAGATGATCCTGATTCGCTAGGGTCATCAGGATTCGCCGCTCTCGAGGCCTCGGAAGCTCACACGCTTCCGGGGCCTTTTCTTGGTGGGGGCGCGGAATAGGAACGTGGTAGAGTCTTTCCTGCGTTGATCTAATGGAGGGAATGGACCGGAATGCTGTCTATAAGCCGATTCTCGATTGGGCGACACAATCTGCATCTGGGAGCACTCTCCCTGATCGGGGTGACGTCGCTTCTGCTTTCTTGTGCCGCAGGTCCGATCTCGGAGGCGAGGCGAGCCATCGACAGTGAAGACTGGGGTGTGGCGGCGGCGTTGCTGGAGCAGAAGCTTGAAGAGTCGCCCGATGAAGGGATGCTCTACCGCGATCTCGGTCTGGCCCAGCTTGAACTTGGCCTCTATTCCGAATCGGTCGGCTCTCTCCAGCGTGCACGCGATCTTCTGCCCGAGGACAACGCGGTTCCCCTTCTGCTCGGCCTGGCTCACGAGGGGCTCGAGGAGTGGAACGAAGGAATTGCCGCTTATCGGAGTTACCCGAGAGCCGCGGGCCGTACTTTTGTGGCGCGTGCCATGCGTGGCCGCATATCGCGTCTCGTTCGGCACATCTACGGGGAACGGGCCAGAAGCTCACTGGACAATCCCGAAGAACTGGTTCCCAACGTTCTCGCCGTTCGATATTTCGATGTACTGGCCGAGGTGGAAACCTTCGGAAACCTGGGAAAAGGACTCGCCGAGCAGCTGATCAGCGATCTCTCGAGGATCGAAACGCTCCACCTGGTCGAGCGTCTCCGTTATGAAGAGCTTCAAAATGAAATCGAGGCGAGCAGGCGGCAAGGCTACGATCCTCTCTCCGCGGTCTCCCTGGATGCCTTGCTCGGAGCGGCCTGGTCACTGGGCGGGACAATCACACCCCTGGAAGGAAAGGGAGAAATCCGTTTCGACTATTACCTCGTCAATAATCAGACAGGTAATGTGGGATCTCCCCAATCGCTGAGCGGCCGGTTGTCCGAGTTCTTCGAGCTGGAAAAACGAATGGTTTACGGTGTGGCCGAACAGCTTAATCTTCCGCTGGACCGGAAAGAACGGGAAGCGATCAGCGAAATCCCGACCACCAATTTCAAAGCATACCTAGCGTATTGCGATGGAATGGATGCCGAAGATCGGGAAGACTATGATCGGTCGGCGGCTCTTTTCGATGAGGCGATCCGGCTGGACCCGCTTTTCTTTCTCGCAGAGGAACGTGGAGAGAGAATGGCCGGGACAAAGGAAATGGTAGCGGCTATCGCGCGTGCCGAAATGGAGGCGCCTGCACTGGCGGCCAGGCGTGGAAGGCTAGATCGAGCGTCCGCCCTTCTATTGCCGGCGACGAGCGTGCCGTCGGGAGAAAGGGATGACATATCCGTGGTTCGACCGCTCGGCATCGGAAGTGCCACAGTAACGGTAAGGGTGGATCAACCATGAGAAGCGCGCGATCCCGACTGATTGCCGCGTTGAATCTTGCCCTGTTGATTCAGATGTTCCCGGCCGCCCCGGAATTGATGGCGCAATCAGCCCCGGACATCGAGATTCGCCTCGAACCGCTGCCGGTTTTCACCACTCGATTCGCCTTTACCAGCAGGTCGTTGACGCTCAAGAAAGACGGTTCGCCTGATCTCGATATCACGGAAGTGTCTGCGCCGCTTCTCGTCACGAAGCCTCTCGGTGATGCGGCCGAAATCTCCCTCCTGATCGGCGCTTCCCGATCGAATGCTGAGGGCGCCGAATCATCCGATTTCAATGGTTTTCACGATATGGAACTGACCGCTTCCAGGCGATTCGACCAGGGTCGTTACTGGCTCGGTGGTGGAGTCAGCATGCCGACGGGCAATGCCGAGATCGAGAGAGATCAGGAAGTGGTCGCGGGAATCGTGGCGAACCGGATACTCGGTTTGCGTGTGAAGCGCTTCGGTGAGGGGCTCGACCTCTTTCTCGCGGGCGCGCGCGCGTTCGGCGGTTCAGGGGGACCGACCGCTTCGATCGGCGCAGGATATCTCTATAAAGGTGAATACTCGTTCCAGGAGATTGACGGAGAGAAGATCGATATCAAACCAGGGGACGAGATCTTCGTCTCGGCCGGTCTCGAGATCGATACCGATTGGGCCGGCAGCAGAATGAGCTGGCGGGGGGACTGCCGATATCGTGCTTTTGCAACCGACCAGCGGAACGATGAGGATGTTTATGAAGAGGGAGGACAGCTGGAGTTCATTCTCGGCTCAGGGGTCGAGCTCGGTTCCGTTCGCCGGCTGGACGCACAGGTCTTCATCGTGATCAAAGGGGATGGCTCGGAAGTCGGTGGGGTGGGGGAAGGGGATATCGAAGCCATTACAACGGAGGAGTATCTGCTGCAGTCACTTCCCGGCGGCCTCACGCAGTTTCAAATCGAATACAGGCAGAAGATGGGGGGACGGGTCGATCTCCTGGCCCATACCGTCTATTCCAGTTTCGGCGAGTACTCGTTCCCGGCCGAAAAACCGGATGATGCACTGCTCGGATCGGCAAACCTGCTCGACCTTGGAGGTGGTGTGCAGTTTTCACCAGCAGGCGGAATCGAACTGGGTGTGGGAGCTTCGTTCCTGACGGGTAGTGCGGAAGACGGTGCCGTCGACCTGACCGGTTTCGATCTCCTGACGACTCTCCAATGGACCTATTGATTCGAACTAAGGGAATGTGGGTGGCCACGCTCCCGCTGATCATGTCTCTCTTTTTCGGCGCCGCCGCCGTTGCGGCCGCGACACCCGAAATTCCCCACAACGAGTCGTTCGAATCCACGCCCGCCGATTGGTCATTCGGGGGGGACTGGCATGTTTCGACCGCTCCCGACAGCGTCCGCGTCATACCGTTTATCCGCGACACTCTTTCTTCACTCGGCGATGCGGGGTTCTGGCCGGCCGCAGTCGATGGCGACGGCCTGCTCGTTCTATCGATGGAATCGACCGGAACTTATGTCGAGCCCTGGGATCATGGTGCCCAGGTTACCGGAAACGGCGGGCAGTCCCTTACCTCTCATGCCGACACCGCATGGACACCGGTGATCCAGGCTCAGCCGAACAAGCGGGTCATTCTCCGGTTTCGCACCTGGTGGGAGATCGAGGGGCTGGACCTGTTCGGTTCCGATGAAATGGATGTCTGGGCGAGTACCGACTCGGGAAACAGTTGGGCGCTGCTCGGCTCGGTCAAAGACACGCTGGATACTCTCGCTGTTTCAGCGGCAGTGCCGAACACTTCGGGCGGCACACAAGCATTGGCTGTCTGGGTGGAAAGGACATTCTCTCTCGAGAGCGGGGCAACCGGCGAACTCCAGTTCCGGTTTGTCTTTGATACGAAAGATGGGGATAGAAATGCGTTTCGAGGGTGGTTTATTGATGACCTGAGTGTGAGGTGTGACAGCCTCTTCGCGCCATACAGTCTCACGGCCTCCACGGATGAATGTTCGGGAATCGTCTTGTCATGGAGTGATTCGTCATCTGCCGGGAACATCGGTTATCAGATCGGGCGGACGGAGACAGGGCAGTCAACCGTTGATACGATCAATGTGTCGGGCACCAGTTGGACCGATACCCTCCCCGCACCCGGCGTTTCCTATCATTATGAAGTCTGGGGTGCGACCGACTGCGGTCAGAGCGAACACTCGATACCCGATACGGGAGTCGTGCCCGTTGATCCGGCCCCTCCCGGATCCTTCAGCGCCAGTGATGATTCCTGCGGGGTGGTGGTGTTGACGTGGACGGTCGGATCGCCGGAAGGCAATTCCTATATCATCAGAAGAAACGGGAGCGCCCTCGCCGTTCTTTTGCAGCCCATTCCAACCTCCTATCGTGATTTGACCGCGGAAGCGGGAGTGACCTACGAGTACAAGGTAGGGGCGAGCGGATTGTGCAACGATGTCTTTGCTGCACCGGACAGCGGTACCAGAAAAGAAGACCCACCGACAGTATCAGGAGTAAAAGCCACAGACAGTGAGTGTGGTTTCGTAAGCGTGACCTGGGACTCGACAGTCGGGAGTTTCTCTCATTACGTGGTCTTTCGTGACGGCGATTCGGTGGGAACACTGTCGAGCGTCTCGAGTCCGGCTTTCGTTGATTTCGATGCCGATTCCACCATAATTTACACATACACTGTCCGTACCCGCGGGGAGTGCGGGCTCTCTTCCGATCCCGACACCGACACGGGGAGACGCCTGGGATTACCTCCCACACCAGGGTCATGTGTCGCGTCGCGCGATCTCTGCGAGGAAGTGGTTCTTACCTGGAACCCTTCGACCGCACCCGGATTCGTCGACTCGTTCATCGTGTTTCGTGACGGCGATTCAATCGGAGTCGTGCCGATGGTGGAGACCATTTTCCGGGACTCTTCTGCTGTTGCCGAAACCCTCCATGTTTACGAGGTCCGTGCCTGGAGCGAGTGTGGCTACTCCGTGGGGGTCTGTTCCGATATGGGGCTCAAGGGTGCCGTCCCGCCCACTCCGGGCGCGCCGATTGCAAGTGACTCTCTCTGCGGATTCGTGAGCCTTGCATGGGACACTCTGGGGGGCAACTTCACTGAATATGTCGTCTATCGAGACGGCGACTCGATCGGCGCCGTGGCGAAGAACGAAGATCCGGTCTTTCAGGATGTCACGGTCGACTCGACACAGGTAGTTTCCTACTCCATCCGAACAAGAAGCCTGTGCGGTGTTTCGGGCGCTTCTCCCTCGGACACCGGCATGCGAATCGGACTCCCTCCGCCTCCGGTTGACTGCGCGGCAAGCGATTCCCTTTGTGGTCGGGTGACGGTCTCCTGGTCGGCCCCGGTCGAACCGGGCGTAGTGAACCGATATGTTATTTACAGGAATGATGATTCGATCGCCGTAAAGACCGGCCCGCCGTTTTCCATGATCGATGAGGCGACACCCCCGGGAGAGATCGCCCGTTACCGGGTAGCAACCTGGAACAAATGCGGTTACTCCACGGGACTGTGCGAGGATGACGGGGAATCGTTGATTGCGCCCGGCCCGCCCGCTTCGTTCAGCGCGTCGAAAGACCTGTGCGAGATCGTTCTTCTGGAATGGACGCCGCCCGTAGAGGGTGGTCCCGTCTGGGGATACAGGATTGTCAGGGGTAATCCGCCGGTTACGATCGATCTCCCGGCCGACTCGCTCCGCTATTTCGACACACCTCCCGACGGGTCGACCGCGTATACGTTCCGTGCCTTCAATTGCGAGGAATCACCCGGCCTTGTCGATACGGGATTGACCGCCAATACGCCGCCACCCCCTGTCGGAGAGTGCTCGTTCGAAATCGTTACCTGCGACTCGATCAATATCCAGTGGCCTTTGATCGTCGAAGCGACATCGGGCTATGTTCTCCTGAGGGATGGCGAGGTGATCGATTCTCTCGGCTCCGGTTCAACATCCGCCGGCTTCGGCAGTGTTCCCCCCGCCGTTAATTTCACGTATGAGATACTGTCGGTCAACGGATGTGGCCGGGCCGGTAGTCCGTGTGCCGTGGTCGCCAGGATTCCCGGCCCTGTCGCCTCGCCGGCCGCCAATGAGTGTTCGGCATCGTTTAATTCGTGCGAGGGGGTCATCCTGGACTGGAGCGGGGCGACTCTCTCCGCGGACGTCAATTGGCTCAAGGTGTTCCGGTATCCCGGGCCGGTGCTGATCGACAGCATTCCCGGTAACGCCACCGGCTATCTCGACGATACTATTGCCCATGGCGATACGGCGCAGTACGGCGTTCTGGCCGGGAATGTCTGTGAGGTGGCGCCCGACACTTGTATCGTAGTCGGGGGGCGCCGTACGCTTCCCAGCGAGCCGATAAACTGCAGTGCCACCGATGACCTTTGCGATCGCATCATACTCGAGTGGGAGCTTACACCTGAAGGGCTCACTCAGCAGGTCAATGCATTCAGGGTCATGCGAAAAGACAATCCGTCGAATCCGTTCGAAGAGATTGCGCTCGTTGCTCCCCGGATCGGGGCGAATTCCTTTGACGACACCATCAGCCTCCAGCTCGGGAAGAGTTATCTATATCAAATTGCCGCGGTGAACGATTGCGGGGAGACCGTGGGACAGTGCCGGCCGATCGGGAAGTTGAACTCATTGCGCCCGCCCCCCTCACTGCTCACTCCCGGGAATGGTGAGGCGGATATCGACCTGCCGGTATTACTCACCTGGAACCTGGAGCCGGGTGTGGATTCCTATTTTGTCGAGGTATCCATCAACGCCGCTTTCGATACTCTTGTCGTTTCCGTAGTGACCGATAGTCGGGAGTTGACCATCACCGATCTGGAGTATCTCGATACCTACTTCTGGAGGGTATCCTCGGTGAATGCATGTGGGACGGGCGGCCCGTCCGTCGTGCGCCGCTTCTCTCTCGGCGTCGCTCCCGGACTGGAAATCATAAATGGCTCTCAAAATCTGTTTTTCGGGAATGATTCAGACAGCACGTTCTCGGATTCCAGTTTTGTCATCAAGAATCAGGGTGACGAAACGATCGCCTGGACCATCGAGCCCGACCCCGCCTGGCTCGACTTGACACCTTCGTCAGGAAGTATGGACAGCGGCGATACCGTTCGCATTTTCGCTTCGGTCGGAGACTTTCGGTGTGGGGAAGCTTTCGGTGATACACTTCAGATCGAAATGAACCCGGTGCCGACGGGGCGTGATCCTATTGACCTCTATGTGAGGTTCCTCCCACCCCCGCGTCCGCCTGGCGATGTCGATTGGAGCTGCCACCTTGGTCTCGATGACGCCGGTGCGATTCTCGACGCGGTGCTCGGTCGTTTCGTCCCCACCGCAGAAGAGAGCCTCGGTGCCGATGCTAACTTCGATGGCCGAATCAACGTTGCCGATCTCATTGTTCTCGGGCGGGAATTGCTGGAGCGGAGTCCGATCGCTCCCCCCCAGGCGGGTGTGGAGTCGGCGTCATTTGTTCTCGTGGCCGGATCACCGCCCGAACTGATCCTCAAGACAATCGCGCCGATTCGAGCCTTTCGAATGACCGCGCGCCTCGAGGAGGGGGATGTGCAATCACTCAGACTCCTGGAGCCCGATCGGAGTTGGATCGCATGGGATGAGTCCGCCCGGGAAGTCTCCGTTTTCTGGTTCACCGACGATATTCAGGGTAAAAGCGATCTTCGGATCCTGGCCCTTCCCCGGGAGGGGGAGAAGGGACCCCTTTTGAAGGGGAGAGAGGCTCCTCCGATCATTCTTGTTCCGCTGGCGCTGGAGTTGCTCGACGTCGAGGGGAACGTCAAACGGCCCCGAATCGAGAATGGTACGATCCGGCCGGATGAAATTCCGCGGCGGCTCGCTCTCCAATCGGTAGTGCCGAATCCGTTCAATGCCCGTGGGACCGTCCGGTTCGCCATTCCCCGCGCCGGCCAGGTCCGGGTCGGGATTTATGATATCCGCGGAGTTCTGGTCAGTCAGATCCTCGATGGGCGGCGGGAGGCAGGTCCTCATGAGCTGATCTGGCGGGGCGAGGATGGGGAGGGGCGTGACGTCCCATCCGGCGTTTATTTTGTCAGGGTTTCGTTTGAAGGGGAATCCGCAGTGGGCCGAATGGTCCTTCTCCGCTGATTTCCATCCATTTCGGCTGATCCTCCTCCCATATGCGCCCGGCGGCTGAATCGTATCCGCACAACATTTTCCGCTCAATCTGTGGTATACTATACAAGCGCTTATCCCCCACATATGCTCTGTCTGACAACCAGGAGGGGTTACCCCTATGCGTCGTTTGTTATCCGTTATTGCCTGCTTCGCCCTGCTCGGCTCTACGGCATTTGCTGGAGAGTTGAATATCGTTTCCTACAATATCCTGAATTATCCAGGCAGTACCGGGGCTGTCAGAAATCCCCACTTTCAGACTGTCATTCAGAGCCTCGCACCCGACATAATCGCCGCTCAGGAAGTTACCAACACGACCGGCGCCAACGGGTTCCTGAACGATGTGCTCGACGTCATCGATCCGGGCGGCTGGTCGATGGGCTTCTTCCATAATGGAAATGATTCCGACCGCGCACTCTATTATCGGACCGGCGTTGTCAATGTGATCGACGCGGGTTTTGTTACTACCGCACTTCGCTCGATCGACTGGTGGGAAATTGAAGATATCGCATCAGGTGAGGTTTTTCGTATCTATACCTGTCACTTGAAGGCGAGCACCGGCACCACGAACGAGAATAAACGACTAGCGGAGGTGACCTTACTCAGAAACGATCTCGATTCTCTCGACTCCACCATGCCGTTTATTCTCATGGGCGATTTCAATATCTACAAGTCGAGTGAGCCGGCGTATCAGCTCATGCTTTCAGCCGGGGCGGGGCAGCTCGCTGATCCGATCAACCAGCCCGGGACCTGGCACGACAACGCCGGTTTCGCGCCGATCCATACGCAGAGTACGCGTACGACCTCATTCGGAGGAGGCGCAACGGGCGGCATGGACGACCGTTTCGATCAGATTCTGACGAGCGAGGAGTTCAGCGACGGAACCGGTATCGAGGAACTGCCAGGCACTTATCTCGCCTACGGCCAGGATGGCGCGCATTTCAATACGAACATCGTGAACGGAGCGAACGGCGTGGTTTCCGACTCGATCGCTACCGCACTTCATCAGGCGAGTGATCATCTCCCGGTGTTCATGACGCTTTTCACTCCGGAAGCGACGACCATTGCCGGCGCTGTACCTGAGATGAGGCTTCAGCTGAGCGTCGCGCCGAATCCGTTCAATCCGCGGACGACCGTGAGATTTACACTTCCGGAGGCAGGTGTCGTATCGCTTATCGTGTACAACGTAAGCGGTCGCGAGGTGACGACTCTCAGCCGGGGATGGCAGCCTGCGGGCGAGCTGAGCCATGTGTGGGAGGGGACGGACCTCTCCGGCAGACCGGTTGAGTCCGGTGTCTATTTTTTACGGCTTTTGGCCGGTGCCGAGAGCAAAGTCCACAAGGTAGTACTCGTCAAATAGACGATCTCCCGCTTCTATGATTATTCAGAAACGCGCCGCCCCGATGCGGCGCGTTTCTTTGTCTGCCCGGACTAACCCGGATCTCTTTTGGCACCGGGCCGCCTCGGGCTGGCGCCCGCGATCCCTTCCTGATAAATTAGGTGTCGAACCGGTTTCTGATCAGAAGGAGTAGCCCATGGCACCACGAACGGCCTTGAAAAAAACGCTGACATTCAAAGATCTGATGGCTGTCGAACGAATCTCTCAGGCGGCTGTTTCGCCGGACGGAAGCAAGATCGCCTATGTCGCCACCAGGCCGAACGTCGCCGCGAACCGGATGGATCAGACGATCCGCCTTCTCGATATCGATGGTGGCGGCGCCCGCGAATTGACTCCGGGGCCGGGTAACCACAATCAGCCGGCCTGGTCGCCTAACGGCAAGTGGATCGCATTCGTCAGCAATCGCAATAAGAAGCAGGGTCAGCAGCTCTATGTGATTCCGGTTACTGGGGGAGAGGCGAGGGCCGTCACATCCGGCTACGGCGGCGTCTCCACACCGGTATGGGCGCCCGACTCGAAGCGGCTCGCTTTCTCCCGCAAAGTGGTCGTTTCCGATGACTACAAGCCGGGCAGGAAAGCGTCGGAAGATCCGATTTCCGGGCCGACGAACGCCGATGTATTCGGCCTGGCGAACCCCAAATCCGCTGCACGGGTGACCGACAAGCTCCTGTTCCGGCACTGGGATGTGTGGCGCGAGCGGCGCAGGAATCACATCTTCCTGGTAGACATATCAAACAAGGCCATGAACGACATCACCCCACATGATTGCGATGCGCCGCCCCTGTCGCTCGGCTCAGAAAGGGACTTCGATTTTCGCCCCGACGGCAAGGCGATCACATTCGTCATGAATCCGGACGAAGTCGTGGCACGCTCCACGAACAACAGCATTTTCATCCAGGAGATTGGTGGCATCCGGATGAAGGGGGAAGCGGTCTGTATCTCTGAAACGGAAGCATGTGATACCCACCCCCGCTACTCTCCGGACGGAACGCAGATCTATTATCTGGGAATGGAAGTGCCGGCCTACGAAGCGGACAGAAACCGGATCAAGATCTGGGATGGGAATACGGGCAAAACCGAAACGCAGCTTCCCCGTTTCGACAGGAGCCCTCACGCTTTCGAGTTTACAGGCGACGGATGCCTCGTCTTTCTCGCCCACGACCGGGGAAGACAGTCAGTCTATCGTTACGATCCGGCGCGCCGCAAGATCACACAGCTGACGTGCGACACTTACAACGGCTTGCTGCGGGTGATTCACGGCCGCCCGGAACTGCTTGTGACGCGGGAGACTTGTTCCGAGCCGGCTGAGCTGTTTCTCCTGAAGCCGGCGGACGGGATCGAGCCCCTTCTGGTGGCTGGCCCGACCCCTTCGGGGGTGCCGGAAGACGGGGGCGCCCGTGTGAGAAAGTTGACGCATCACCGCCGCTCGATCACTCGAGTCAAGATGAACGGGGCCGAAGAGTACTGGTACAAGGGGGCGGACGGCACACCGGTGCACGGCTTTCTGATCAAGCCCCCGCAGTTTCGTTCAGGAGGAACCTACCCGCTGATTCTCCTCATTCACGGCGGTCCGCAGAGCGCTTTCATGGACCACTTTCACTATCGATGGAGCGCTCAGATGTTCGCTGCCAAAGGGGCGGTGGTCGCGTTTTTCAATCCCCGGGGCTCCACCGGTTACGGACAGAAATTCAGCGACCAGATTTCCGGTGACTGGGGAGGGCGATGCTACGAGGACATCATGCGAGGTGTCGACTATCTGACCCGCAAATTCACGTTCATCGACCGGAATAGAATGACAGCTGCGGGGGCGAGTTTCGGCGGGTTCATGGTGAACTGGATCGCCGGTCACACAGACAAATTCCAGGCTCTCGTATGTCACGACGGCATCTTCAACTCCGAAACGATGTCCTACACAACCGAGGAACTCTGGTTCGAGGAGCATGAACATGGGGGCTTCCCCCACACCCAGCGCAGGAAATTCCTGAAGTACAGCCCGCACCTGTTCGTAGAGGATTTTCGAACACCCATGTTGGTCGTTCACGGTGAACAGGACTTCCGGTGTCCCATGTCGGAGGGTCTGGCCATGTACACGGCGCTGCAGGTGATGGGAGTCCCCTCGCGATTTCTGCATTTCCCTGATGAGGGGCATTGGGTGCTGAAGCCGGCCAACGCTGAAGTCTGGTACGAAGAGGTGGTCGGATGGCTGATGAAATGGGTCAAGTAGGGCCGGACAAGAGGACGACCGGTTCGGCCGCTCAGAGTTCCCTGACCTCCGTGGTCAAAGGGAGCGGTACGATTCTGGCCGGTCTGATGATCGGGAAGGTTCTGGGAACCCTCAACCAGGTTCTCTTTGCTCGCATACTCGGTCCGGAGCAGTACGGCCTCTTCAATCTCGGCCTCAGCATCACCACGATCCTCGTCATCATCTCCATGTTCGGCCTGCAGGACGGAATCACCCGATTCGTGTCGATGGCACTGAAAGAGAAGGATTACGGGAAACTGATCAGCGTCGTTTCCTTCGGTATCCTGTTCGGCCTGATTTCAAGCGTGCTGTTCGGCCTGCTCCTGATCGTGGCCGCCCCCTGGTTCTCGGCCAACGTCCTTGGCAAGCCGGATCTTCAACGGGTACTCAGACTATTCGCTCTGTCGATCCCCTTCACGGCGCTCATGTACATTTTCGTGTCGATCCTGCGGGGAATGAAGGAATCCAGACTCCCTGTACTCATACAGGAAGTAGTCGCCAGGCTTTCCCGTACAGTTGTGTTCCTGATCCTTCTCCTGGTCGGATTTCGTCTCACCGGGGCTCTTACGGCGTGGACCATCTCGTCGGCTTGCGCCGCCCTGTTCGCCCTGGTAGTTACGGTCCGGAAAGCGATCGTTCCCTTTAAGGGGAGAGGAGACCGTATCCCGGTGGCCCGGGAGATTCTCACCTATTCGTGGCCGCTCACCCTGAGCAGCTTCATTCTCCTCGCCATGACGCAGTCCTCCCAGCTTATTCTGGGCGCCTTCGCCGCCGCGGAAGATGTTGGCTACTACTTCTCGGCCATGAGCATCGCGCAGCTTCTGAACTTCATACTCTACTCGTTCGGTTTCGTCTTCCTGCCTGCAGTATCGGCACTCTTTCTTGAAAAAGATTTTGAAGCGATCGGCCGGCTCTATGCTTCGGTAACCAAGTGGATCTTCATGATCAGCTTTCCCGTGTTTCTGGTGTTCATCTCCTTTCCCGATACAATCCTTACCATTCTGTACGGCGAGGAATATGTTTCCGGTGCCGTCGTGCTCGTCTTTCTCTCCATCGGGATCCTCGTCACCGGTTCCACGGGACTGAAAGGACTGCTCCTGAACGGTATCGGCAAGACGAGACTCACTCTTGCCGCCGACCTGACCGGAAGTCTGGTGAACGTGGCTCTCAATATTGTTCTTATCAAGCTCTACGGAATTCTCGGCGCGGCGATCGCCACGGCGTTCAGCCTCTCTCTCCGAAATATTCTGGCACTGGTTTTCGTCAAACGAGAAATCAAAATGAAGATCTACGACGCGTCATTCCTGAAGATCGCTCTGGTGGACACACTTATTATGGCTGTCGCCTATTTTGTCGCGCGGCAAGCGGGGCTATATTGGCAGCCCCTGATCATCATCCCGTTCGTTCTTCTCTGCTATGCCGCCATTGTGAAGCTCGATCTGATCGACGACTATGACCGGGAAATCGTCGGGAAGATAGGAGATCGCTTTCCCATGGGACGGAAGATTCTGGGATTGATCGGACTCAGGTAGCTGGGGCGGAAATCAGGACTTCTTTTGCAGGAAGACGTGCAGAGCGTAGATTTCCCCGGATAGAAACTGTTCGTGGGTGATGAGCTCGTCGATCGTCTTATAACTGAAATCGAGCTCCGGATGAAAAACACCGGTAGTCTCGTAACCCTTCTGTTTGAACCTCTCCAGGAATTCGATCGTCTTCTCCCGGCCCATCAGGTGGGCGTGGATTTCGATAAAGAACTTCAGATTCGGATATTTTCCCAGGGTCTTGTCCATTCCGTTCAATATTTCGTACTCAAAGCCCTCTACATCCATGCGGATAAAGGTAGGGTCCTTCTTTCCCACGAGAAATTCGTCGAGCGTGACCACGTCTACTTCGATTCGGTCGACAACCTCGTTGTCTTCATCGAAAATCATGGAACTCCAGTTGCACTTTTTCGAGATGAACATTTCGACCTTACCGGCCTTCTCACTGATTCCCATCTGGAAGAGCTCGATATTGGTGTAGTTGTTCGCGTCTATGTTGCGGCGAAGGAGTTCGACGTTACCCGGTACCGGTTCGATGGCGTACACACATCCGGATTCGCCGACGATCTGTGATTCGATCAGCGCGAAGTAACCGATGTTGGCGCCGATATCGACGACCACTTCTCCACTGACCAGGGAATCCCAGATCATCTTTGTGGCTTCCGGCTCACGGATCTTGTCGAGCGCCAGTTGTTTGGAGATGCCTTCGTCCGCCACGTTCAGGAACATCCTGCTCCCCTCGATATCGGCGACGATAAGACCGTCCTTGGCCGATCGGCGGATCGCGTTGTAACGCATGTCGCGGCTTCTGCCGGCGGACTCCAGCCCGAAGACCTTCCACGCCCTTTTAAGAAAAACACCCAGGTTGTCGGTTCGGAGACGCCGGGCGCCCCTAACAACCAACTCGCTCAGTTTCATGGAGTCAAAACCTCTGACATGCGTGTCATTTGCACGTTCACTGATACTCGGTTCAAACGAGTTTGACAGTGTATCACCCTGATTTGGAGCCGTCGACGGATTCCTGTCCGCCTCCTACGAGCGGACGCCCCTGCTCCGGTGGGTTCGCCGGATCCACTCCCGTCGCAAGCGGCGGATCAGACGATGGAAGGGGGCGAGAGGTCCTTCTGTTCCGGCGGCGAGGTAGGGTTTCAGTGCCTCTGCATGCTTGGCATGTACATAGCGGATGGTCGCACGTGAGCCCCCGGCTTTCGCGGTAGCTCTGACTTTGGAATTCGGCCGGACACGATATTCGAACAGCACCTCCTGTAGATGATGAAAACGCCAGCCCAATACAAGTGCGTGGAGCCAGAGCTCCCAGTCTTCCAATGTTTCCAGGCTCTCGTCGTAGCCGGCGCAATCGATCCAGACCTGCCGACGGAAGAGGGCGCACGCATCGACCCGATTGTGATAGCAGATCTCAGGAAAGCGGGGAAGAGGAGGGTGGACGACCTGATCGCGCATCCCGAAGTTCCTGCGGCTCCCGTAGACAATACCGATCTCGGGGGATCGATCCAGGATGTGATTACCTTTCTGTACATATCCGGAGAGCAATCGGTTGTCGGCATCCAGCGGAAGGATGTAGCGGCCGGTGGCGGCTTCAATGCCGTTGTTACGCGCCCGCGATAATCCACCTTGTTCCTGATCGATGATTCGATAGCCTGACCTGCGGAGAGCGGCCAGAACCTCGAGAGTGCGCGGCTGATCGGAGCCGTCGTTGACGATGATCAGCTCGGTCGTTTCCGCGGGGACGCTCCGCTCCGCGCTCGCTACCGCTTCCAGCAGGAACTCGCCATGATTGAAGCAGGCGATTACGATCGATGTGATCACGTCGCCGGCTTTTTCCGGGCGATGAACCAGTCGGAGCGGGCGCGGAGTCCCGTCGTGCCACAATCCCGTGGCGGGAAGGTCGGCAGCATGATCCAGTTGGCGTAGAATCCGAATCGACTCGGGAGACGCTTCCGCGACGAGTTCGACCAGGGGATCTCGTTCAGGAGGGGAGAAGAAGGAATCCCGGCCGGTCGCGCGGTCTGGAAGGGAGCCAGCGAGAGTGATTCCCAGTTTCTGCTCGACCAGTACACGAAATTCTTCGAACCGATGGCGCAGGCCGTTCACGCTGACCAGGAGGCAGCGATCGCTGTGCCGGTTCGCGAACGCCAGAATTCGTTCGTTGTAGAATCTCCAGATCGAGTGAGCGTATTCAGGGTTATCGAGAAAGACATCGGCTCCGAGGCGCTGCATGGAATCGGCCACTTCCCACGGGAATCGATAGAGCAGAAGATAGCGGGCATCGGGGATAAGCTCATCCCAGAACTCCAGAAAGAGGGTGGTCCGAGGATCCTTCCACCCCCAATGTTCACCCCGTCCCCGCTCCCTCTTCCGTGTAAGGGCACGGGCCTGATCCACAAACCTCGTCGCCCCCGTGTTGTCGAATGATCCGCCTTCCGTCCATCCCCAGTCGGCCATGCCCGGGACTTCGCGGGGAAGACAGACATCCAGCATTTTCCGGTGGAGGTCGACGAACGCATGATCTTCAAAGTACTTCTTTCCGGTTCGTTTCCCCGGTCCCATGTCGACGCCGGCGTCTCCCAGTAGGTTCGACACGAGTGATGTCCCCGACCGGTGCATGCCTGTGACAATAATGGGGGGAGTCTGACCGCTCACCTATCTCGTCCTTCGGTTGTTCGAGGTTGCCGGACCCGGCGAGCGAGACCGATAAAGAGTCTGGCCCGTTCCCGTCCCCCCGGCAATCCGATCCAGATCACCAGATAGACGGAGAGAAAAAGAGTGGCGTGGATTGCGATCGCGATCGGGGTGCTTTCGATCGGTCTCCAGGCTGAGAAGAGACGAACCGCAATCGCCCCGGGAATCGCACCAGCGAGGGGAGCGGCGAATGCCGTAGCGAGATCGCTGAATTCGACAGGCGATCCGCGAAAGCAATAGAGCGCCCCCGGCACGGCAAGAAGCAGGCTCACGACGGACCAGGCGGCCGCCACCCCGTTCACGCCCCATCGCATGCCTGTCAGGAACGCGATGATCGTCGCGATCATCATTACGAGCTCCCATCGCAGCTGACGATCCGCCCGCCCCAGAGAGATGTAGCACCAGTGAAAACCGATGCGTGCGATCGCGACGATGGAGACCGGGGCGAGAAGCCGGAATATCGGGATCGCCGCAATCCACTGGTCACCAAGGATGAGCAGCACGACCGTTCTCGTGTCGGCGAACAGGAATGCGGCTGCAGGAACGGCAAGAGTGGCAAGGATGCCCTGGCCCGCTCGAAACCAGGAACGAAATCGCTCCGGCTCTCCGCGGAGACGGCTCAGGACAGGAATGGCGACGCCTGACATCGGAACGGAGATCAGGTGGGCGGGAGAGACGAGCCAACCCCGCGCTCGTCCGTAGAGCCCGAGAGATTCGGGGCCGAAGACGCGGCCGATGAGAAGGCGGTCCACGTGGTGTGTCACATAACGCAGGAACTGGGAGAGCGTGATGAAGCCGCCGAACGCCAGTTTGGAGCGAACCCCGCGAAAGTCGAACGAGCGATCGGGGCGCCAGTCGCAGAAAAGCCAGAGGCAACCGATGCGAGTCGATTCAGAGGCGACGCGCATGCCGACGAGAGACCAATACTCCATACCCAGTATCGCCATTATCACTCCTGTGATCGAACCGGCGGCGAGCGAGCTGACCTCCACAGTGGCGAGAGCACCGAAACGCATGCGTCGGCGAAGAAGACCGCTATGCTGTGTTCCGAGCGATCCGATGATAGCCAGAAGACCAAAGGCGATCCCGACAGGAGTCAGTTTAGGTTCGTTGAAAAATGCCGCGATTGCGGGGGAGGCGAGAGAGATAATAACCGCCAGGGCAGTGCCTGAGATCATGTTCAACCAGAAGAGAGTGCTCACCTGAGTCTGGTCGATCACCTCACTCTGTACGGTTACGGTGCCAAGTCCCAGATCGCGCAGGATGGTAAGAAACCCTGTGGCAGCGGCTACCATGGCGATCACGCCGAAATCCAGTGGTGTGAGAATGCGCGCGAGTATGACTGTTGAGCCGATGTTCAGGAAAAAGCGGAGTCCATGTGCGATGAACGTAACCGTACCTCCCCGCACAGATCGTCCGATGAGATCTTCCTGAAGGTCAAACGTGCGGAAATGGCTGTCACCAGGCCGCATATCTCACCAGCTTTCGTAGCAAGGGATCGAGGGACGGGCCATCATGTGCGGGTGACCGAACTCAGCCGCTCGCACTGATCCGGATAATCTCGCACGAGAGACTCGAGGAAGAGCGCGAGACGCCCATTGACTTCGGGAGATCCGGTCGGGGGAGTCGTCGGTGGGGGATCTCCGCAGCGCAATGCATCCATCGCAGCCTCGGCGTGGAGGACCACCTTTCGTTTACGCAGGTAGGTGCTTGCCTGTTTCCGTCCGCTCTCGCTGAATCGTCGGTTGACATTGGAAACGAGATTCGACGCGGGTGACCTGTCGCCCCGAAGAAACAGCGAAGCGACGCGACGAAGTTTGGAGGGGAGGCTCGTGGGCGCGACATCTGAAGTGTGGCTCACTCCGCCGATGTGGTGAAGGTGATCGGAATGCCGGTTGATGATGGGATTTCCCTGCAGCACGAGCTGGAGATGGGCGACCCGCGCCGTACCGAATCGGATGCAGTTCCAGCCGCGCTTTTGGAAGGAGAGGCGTAACTCATCTCCGAGCGCGTGGGAAGTCTGATTCGACAGCCCGGCTCGGACCTGGCCAAGAGCGTCTTCCAGAGCCGTTCGATCGTAGATCGCACAACCGGTGCCCCCCACTTCGGTGCCGTCAGACAACTGACGGTACGGACCGCCGACGAATGTCTGCGATGCCGCGCATACCGATTCACCGTCCTCGATCCAGATCGGCCAGGCGGAACAGATTGCGCCGAAGCGGGTGGGACGGTCCGCGAGCTCGGAGAGAAAATCGCCGGTCGCCATAATATCGGAGTCGAGAATGGCAAAGAACCGTTCGGTGCACCGTTCGAGCAGGTGATCGAGGGCGGTGCCGTGGGGCGCTACATCGGGAAAGGGAAGTCGATAGTATGAGAATCTCGGCTCCGAGTCCGCCACGGATCGCAGACACTGCGACTCATCCGGGCCACATCCATTGTCGACGAGAAGAAAGCGGGCAGCGGGGGAGCGAAGCAGCGAGAAAGCGAATGGGAGAAGAGAAGCGATGGTTCCCGCAGTATAAACGATATGAAATGTGGTCATCGCTGGCTGGACACCTGGGCGCTTGTGCGGGCAGATGCCGCAAGACCAATGGGATATCGATCTTCAATGGCGCCTACGAGCGCGGCAACATGGCTGTCGACATCGGGGAGGCCGGTAATCGGAGTCTCAGGTGGGGTCTCGCCGGACCTGATCGCGTCGACAACCTCGCGGATGTGGGAGATGACGAGCCGCCGGTGGGCGTTCATTCGGACGTGACGCGGGTCGCGCCGGCTACGGGTAAGAAACAGTCGATGGCGGGCGCCGTCGACGAAGCGCTGCACCCGTCGGCCGTCGTCCGATCGGAGGATCCGAAATGTCGCACCGGCCAGAGCAGCCAGATCATCTTTCCGCCGGGCAAAGTTCTCCGCACTGAAACCTCCGACATGATGCAGGGTGGGCAGGATCAGATGCTCGAGCGCGTGGCCGTCGAGGATGAGTTGCAGATTCAGTACGCGAGCGGTATCGAACATGACGTATCGCCACCCCCGTTCGGCGAAAGCTTTCTGCACGCTTCGAGATAGTTGGTATCGGTCGTGTGTACCGAAGCCTCGAGGGGCTGCCCGCCAGGCGGGTTCGAGCAAGGCACGGTCATAGATGGCGAAGTAGGAGTTCCCGACGCTCGTGCCGTCCGTCAATATTCGATGGCGGGCGCCAATCCAGGTACAGCTTTTCCTGACGACCATATCATTGTCGGCCGCCCATACGGGTGAACCGCTGAATACCGCGGCCTTGCCTGGAAACAGAGAGGGGATTCCGGACATGTAGTCACCGCTCGCAATCATGTCAGAGTCGACCATCCCGAAACAGGGTTCAGTGAAGCGCTCAAACAGATGATTGAGTGCGAGGCCATGTTCGACCGGACCGGGGACGCCGAGCGAATAATAGGTAATTCGATCGTCGACCTCGGCCGCCGCACGGAGCAGTCGCGACTCTTCCGGCGGACACCCGTTCTCGACGATCCGTATCCTGACGCCGGATCCCTGGAGGAGTGACAGCGTGAAGGGGAGGAGCCGACCGGGAGTGCCAGGAGTATAGATGACATTCAGCGTGATCATGAGGGCCTCATGATAGCATGGAGGTTCGCATTGCCACCCCGGTTTGATACAGTGGCGTCATGGCTCTCCCCGACTTTCTGGTAATCGGTGCCGGTCGATGCGGCACGACCTCGATTCATAGCTACTTGAAGCAACATCCGCAAATCTACATGTCACCAAGAAAATCGCCCAACTACTTCGTCTCCCACGAGAGGCAACCGGATCGAGAGGGGCCGAGGCTTCGGGCGATGGCCAGGCAGTGGATCTCAAACAGAGCGGAGTACGAGAAGTTATTCGACGGGGTGGGGGATGAAAAAGTGCTCGGGGAAGTCTCCCCTGTCTATCTGCAGGCGACGAGTGCACCCGGCGCCATTCGAGAGGTCTGTCCCGAAGCGAGGCTGGTCGCCATTCTGCGTGATCCGGTCGATCGCGCCTATGCCCATTTCATGGGCCGCCGACGTGATGGTCTGGAAGAGCGAACTGATTTCGGGACGGTTGTGACCAGGGAGCTCTCTGAACCACTTCCCGATGATGTCGCGTTCGGGAGCTATCTTGGATGTGGCCGCTATTACCACTTTCTAAAGGGTTACTACGATCTCTTTCCGCGGGAGCGGATCAAGATATTTCTGTTCGATAATTTCAGAAGGGACTCACGAGGCCTGATGGCGGAGCTTTACGGATTTCTCGGCGTCGATGGGAGCTTCAAGACCGCCATGTCATACAGGCACAATCAGACCGGTGTGATCGAAAACCGGGCTCTTCGATTTTTGTGGACGGGAACAGCACCGATCCGGACGTGGATGCGGCCCTACTGGCCGGAGTTCGTGCGGGATTCGGTTCATCCGCTGCGTGCTGTGAAGCTGGCAAGGCCGGAACTCGACCCGACGCTCCGCGCCCGGCTGGTCGACCTCTTTCGTGAGGACGTTCTGCAACTGGAGGAGCTCATCGGTCAGGATCTCTCGGCATGGCGGGGCGATTCAGCCGACTCGGCCGACTCAGACTGAACAGGCCGAAGAATCACCCCGAAGCCTGCCCCCGGCCTCCAATGACTCCAATGCCGGAAATCCCGTTCGGGCTTGGAATCGCCGGACGCTATCCAGTCGTATCCCGCTAGTTCCTCGATAAATGTCCGGGCGATCATATAGGTGAGAACCACTCCGTTGCAGCCATGGTGGGGGCAACCGAAAGGGGAGTATTCCTGCCTGGGAAAATCCTCCAGAAGGTGACGGTCCGGGTCAAATCGCTCGGCATTCTCGAAGATCCGGGGGTCGCGATGGCTTTCCCATACGCAGTGCCGGATCAACCATCCCCTGGGGAATCGAAATCCCTCGAATTCAAAATCGCTCTTGATGGTTCGATACAGGTACTCGCTCTGTGCGAGCCGCAATGTTTCCATTATGACGCGGTTCACAATATCGTTTTTCCGTGAGTCCGTTGCTTCTTTTCGCTCCTGTCGAATCCTGCCGATCCAATCCGGATTCTCACCGAGCAACTGCAGGATCCAGTGAAGAAGGCCCGGCACATTGGCTGTTGAGAACTTGAAAATGAAGATGAGGTTGTCAATACAGACGGCGTCCGGCATCTGCGGGTCGGTTCGGTGGAGCTCGGTCAGGGCGCATGCCGGCTCTCCATGATCGGAGCGGCTCTGCAGTCGTTCGACTTCCTTCTCTACCAGCGAGCGAAGATCGGCGAGTGCTGACTTCGTATTCCTGCTCAGACGGCGATTCAGATCCTGCTCATCCATGACGGAAAAGAGCGTCTTCATCTCATTGTAGGAATCCGAGTCGGGGGTACTCCCGAAGAGGGCGGCGGCAAGCGCATCGTGAACGATTTCGGCGACGTAAGCAGCGGGGCGTACTCCTCGACCTTCCGACGATTTGCCGCAGTCGGTTGCCATCAGAGTCAGCTGCCGCTTCGTTGTCGATCGTGTCGTGTTAACGGCCGACAAGGCAATCGGACCGGAGAGCGCTCTCCGAAACGCAGGACCGTAGCGCTCGTACGTTTCATCATTCATATAGCGAAGGAATCCGCCGGAAATTTCGCTGGAAAACGGAAGCGGACAAGGTCCGATGGAAGAAGCATGATCCCGAAAGAGCTTGTGGCTTCGTTCGATGCCGGTGACACAGATCACTCGCCTATGAAACTGTGCCATCTTGAAGACGGGGCCGTGGCGTCTGGTCTGTTCCTGATAGTAACGCCGGTCGGGCAGCGCTGCTATCGATCGGGCAATCGAGAGGGATCCGGGAGGGAGGCCGGCCGATCCGGGAGAGGCGTCATGGTTTCTCCAGGCGGCCACAGTGAGATAGACAGCGGCCGCCAGAGTCAGTAGATGGAAGCCGACCGGGAGGAAGAGAGCGAACAAGATTGCTGAGGCGATACAGAAGAGTTCAACAGACAGGAGAGCAAAGAATACGTGCGGGAACATTCGGCGGAGCCGTCCGTTCGCGATCAGCTTTGCCCATGGCCATGAAACCCAGCCGAGCAGGGAAACTTCGACGATTTGAATCGGTAATTCCAGCGTCGTGTCTCCGGCGTTACGAGAGCCAGTGCGAAAGATCGCGGTTCAACATGTCCTGGAGCCTCTCGACCTCTTCTCGATAGATGTCGATCAGCTCCTGCCGCAGTTTTCGTTCGAGCGGTTCGGCGACGAGATCCCGCTTGATTGCCGAAGAGACCGTCCGGCGGAACCTACCCGGTAGATACGGCTGCGCCCGGGCGCGAAGGAGCGCTGATCGTGTCCAGATCTCGCGCAGTAACGGATTGCGTATCAGCCCCCCGCTCGCGTTGTGCCGCGCTCTCGTATCGAGGGCGAACGAGGGGTCGACCTGTAAAAAGCCGAAAATGTCGGCCATCACGCCCGCCGGATCCGTCCGAAAATCATCGAACAGATGAACGCGTATCATATCACGGTCAAAACGGTCGAAATAGGATTGAAGAATGTGGCTGCAAAACCCCGCCGCCAGATAAGTACCTGAGCCATCCTCCCTGATCAGAGGCTGCTTCAGATCATCGCGAATGACCTGGGCGAGATCGGGTCGTCTCTCGAGGCCGTCCCGGAGACGGGCGACGAATCGAGCGTGTACACGGTCGACCGGGTTTCGAAGAATCGCGATCAGGCGGACACCGGGGAGTCGTGCCGCGATTCGGGGTGCTACGTTGAGCGAAGCAAGATAGACGGGCGACACTTCTCCTATCGCTTTCCTGCCCTTTGCGCCGTCGAAAAGTGCCTCGTAGTCGGCCGGGTCAGGAACAAAGAAGTTACGGGTAACCAGGCGGATCCTGGGATCGTCCGAGGGGCGAAGCCCCCGGCAATAGAAGTGGCTCGGTGACTTCACTCGGGGGACGAACACATCCGGATGTTGATCCAGATAGTAATGCAGCGACGTCGTACCCGATCGCCCGGCGCCTATTACGAGGAAGTTGGGTAGCACCAGCGCTTCGTCTCCGTTGGGTTGGATGCCAGCACTGAATAGTAACAGGGATCTCGGATTCAGGGGGAGCGGGGAGATCCGGACTGCAGAGACTCTTTGGTGAAGCCCGTTATTTCAGGAGGATGATGCGCCTGGTGCGGCTGAACTCGCCGGCGTCCATTCGCAGGAAGTAGACTCCGGAGGCGATTGGCCCCGCAGCCTTGCCACTGAACACATCGGTATGGATTCCGGCGGTGGCGAAACGATCGACAACTCGGGCGACGCGGCGACCGGTGATGTTGTAGAGGTCGATTCTGACGTGCGCACCCGGATTAGGCACGACATATCGAAACGACGAGCCAAGGCCGAGTCGGAACGGCGTCGGTCCGAGGAGCTCGAAAGCGAATCGGCTCTCTCCTTCGGCCGGCGCTTCGGTGATGCCGGTGCTCACTGCGAGGGAGAAAAGGTGCGAAGCCGGGATGACTTCGCGGGCGACGGTCGGGCTCGACCACTCGAGCCTGACCGATGCGTCGCCCCCGTTTTCAAAATACTCCAGACTGATATCGTGCCGTTGTCCCGCAGCCAGCATGATCGTGCCCGAGTGCTCGGTGGCACTCTGGTTCACCCACTGATCGATAATGACCTGGCCATCTACCCAGAGCCGTACGCCGTCGTCGGTGGTCGTGTAAAACGTGTAGATCTCGGAGTGATCGGCAAGGACTTGACCTGTCCATCGAATGGAGAACGAATCGGCAGCGATCAGTGGGTCAGGGCTTCCCGATGTCCAGTCGAAGTCGACAACCGGGTCGATACGATTGAGCTTGATACCTGCCAGGTTGATCTCGTCGAAGTAAGCCCCTTGCAATCCTCCCGCGGTGATCGACTGGGCCGGAAACAACCGAGCCTGGGGAATAATCTGTTTCGCGACACTCGGACTTGACCAATAAAGCTCCGCCAAAGCGTCCGCCCATTGATCGAAGAAATCCATCCGGATGTCATATTTCCGGTCGGCTACCAGATCGATCGTCGCCGAAAATTCCGTGGAGCCCTGAGGCTGCCATTCATCAATCAGGAGCTCGCTGTTCACCCATAGCCGGACACCGTCGTCCGTCTGCGTGTAAAACGTATACGTTTCCGTGAAACCTGCTTTTACCTGGCCGGTCCATTGTACCGAAAAGGAATCAACGGCCATCGATGGATCGGGGGGTTCGAGTAGCCACTGAAAATTGACTTCGGAGTCGATTCGAGTGAGTTTCAGATCAGTGAAATCCATCTCGTCATAGTAAGCGGCGGTGAGCCCCGAGCCGATATCGCCCACGATGACATAGCCATTCTTCTGGCTTGTTATGACGCCTTTGGAACCGGTCACGGTGAGCCTTACATTGTAGGTGCCGTCCGTAGTGTAGGTATGCATCGGGTTCTGCGCCGTGCTGATGTTTCCGTCTCCGAACTCCCAGTTCCACGCTGATGGGGATGAAATGTCGGAGAGATCGGTGAATTGAACCGGGAGCGGCGCCTCTCCGGATGTTGCATCCGCGACGAAATCGGCGATGCCGACGTACTTAATGCGAAGCACGTTGGCACCGGGATCGATAGGTGTCAGATAGTCCTGGTCTTTGTAGAGATCGGTAAAGTAAAGGCCGTCCGGCCCAGAGGCGAGTCCGACAGCAGTCGCTTTGCCGGAACCGGTGTACTCCACAAGAGTTGTCGGCCCGGCCACAACGCTTCCGTCGCCTGCAAGCTCGAATTCAACCACTCGCTTTCCGAGTGTCTGCGGCCCGGTGGACCACGTTCCGTCGGATTCGGTCACATAGCAGTGATCGATTTTCGACGCCGGGAACTCGCTGCCGTTAAATTCGCTGTTCTGAATAAACGCCATGTTCACCACGCCATGGGGCGTGGTCCAGACGTAAGATGCGCCGGTGAGCATGCTTGCGCCCGTCCCGTCCCAACCGTAGCTCGCTCCGGGAATGACTTTCGCAAGCCTGTCATTCTGGGAGGGACCGTTTTCGATTTCATAGAAAAAGCCGTCCGATTCGCGCCACCTCCCACCGAAGGGGTTTCGGAAGCCATACGCATAGATGAAGTCAGTTGCGGTGATGCCATTTCCAGTGCCGTAGAACGGGTTGTCCGCAGGCGCCGCACCGCCGATGGTAGAGCGCAGGATCTTACCCCGCCACTGTGTCGTGTCGAGGGCGGTCGAAAAATTTCCACCGTCTGCATTATTGATGTAGAGCATGTTGTCGGGACCGATAGAAAGGTTCGATATCTGATGGGATGCGCCGACCAGTTCGCCCGCCATATCCAGGATCGTGGTTTGCGTCGCCGCTGTAAGGCCGCCATCATTGCTGGTGAATCGATCGACCTTGGCATAGTGCTGATTGCTTCCGCCGTCATATACCATGCTTGCATAGACATCGCCTGTTGCCGGTTCGACGACGATACCGGCCACGCCCTGTTCGCCGGAGCCGGGGAAAGCGCCGGTGGGGTTGAAATTCAACAGGTTCGTGGCGTAATCACTCACCGTGCCGTCATTGGTTACCACTTTGATGCTGCCGTAGAGTTCAGTCACATAATAGAGAGGGTCGCCGGGGTCCAATCCCGGGCTCGGCACGAAAGCGATATTCACAGGCAATTGAAAACCGGTCGCCACAATCTCGATTTCGTATCCGGGCTGGAGCACGATCCACGGAACCGCCGCGCCCCGGGCAAGATCGGAGAAGTCCGGCTCGGTCTGTCCGCCGTTCCCCCAGTAGGTAGAACCATCGATTCCGACCCACATGTAGGCTGTGTCGTTTGCCGCCAGATTGAGGGGGGGGAGATAGATAATTTGGTCGGCGCCATCGTCGTCTGTGAGCGCAAGACCCGACTTGGTCAGCGCCATGCCTGCCCCACCGCCTGAAATGACTACCCGTACCGGCCAGTGAACACCGAGGGAGGCCGGGTTCGTAATCATGTTCGATGAACCATCGAATCCTTCGACACGAAGCAACAGCCCACCAACCGGATGATCGAGATCAAGAAAGCCGGGATTCGGAAAGCCGGGGAGAATGACGCTCGAGCCCTGGTTGTGCTGCCATACAGGTGTGGGAGTGGATGCGACGTCTTCGAACTCGAGCGGGAAGATCTGGGCCTCGGGGCCGGTCAGGAAGATCCGCTCCGACCAACCGCCCCATAGAGCAGTATTGTCCTGGTGTCGCACGCGAAGGCGGAACGTTTCGTCGTAAAAAAGCTCGGTTCGTCCGGCATGTGACCCCTCGAAAATGCCGTCCCCGAGATGATTGTGGACTGTCTCTGTGCCGGTAATGCAGAGGGAAGCCCAGACGCGCTCCACCGGGTTCACGGTCCAGATTTCCCAGTCGCTGCAGAAGTGGGTGTCCCCGCTGTCAGAGTCCGACATGGGGTTGGTTTCGAGGTGGACGTCGGCGGCGTTAAGCACGAGGCTGTCGACCGGCGGTTCGATGATCACAGGTGGATCAGGAGGTGTTTGGGCAAAAGCGGCGCCAGGTATGCCGATAAAAAGTAGCGATAATAGAAATCCCCGGAAATGGGTGCCGGCGCCCCTCGAACACATGATGATTGCTTTCACGGGAGAACGGGTGTGACAGGCAACTAACGCTACCGTAGAAGTTTAACACGAGAATCCCCCCTGATCAAGGATCTCTGGAAACACTTGATAGTTAGAGAAAAGGCAGCTACGTTTGATTCACACGATAATCGGGGCAAAAGCCCAGGAAACCCGAAGGAGGAACCGCATGTCCCCCCGGCACTCGCTTTCTCTGCTCGTTCTCTGTTCTATTTTCACATTCTCTTGCGGCGACGATGGTGGCACGGAGCCTGAAAACGGTGAAACCCCCGTCGACGGCATCGGCACGACTGGTGGCGTGGTTTCGACCGAGTCCGGTGATGGAACCGTAGCCATTCCGGCCGGCGCAATTTCGAGCGGTGAGGTGGAGATTACCGTCGAAGAGATGGCAAGGTCCGGCTATCCGGATCCGGACGGCCGATGGTCTGACGTATTCGAGTTCGGCCCGGATGGTGCCGAGTTCGATCTGCCCGTGACAATCTCGATCGCGATCGCTGATTCCCTTGCGGGATCGGCGGGCACGCTCTGGTCATTGAATGAATCCACAGACCAGTGGGAAGAGATCCCACTTTCTCATACTTCGAACGGCCGGGTCTGGGGGCAGACGATGCATTTCAGTGCGTATTCGGCAGGACCGGCATCGAATCCGGACGAATGCACATGGCGTGAGTCAATCTCATTACGAACCCCGGGCAACGTGGAGGTTCTGATCGCTGATCTGGATGTCACCCAATTCGTTGGTGTCGGCACGCTGTTCGAACAAGAGACCGGATCACGATGGATCACACAATTCAATTCATTTACAGTGCAAGGAATCGCCGGCCCTCCGTCCGGGCAGGGGAAGTGGATTGACTTTGCTACGGGTCCGAATTTCGAGACCGGCACGTTCGCTATTGCGGAGAACGGCACATTCGCGTTCGACCTCGAAATCCCGCCTCTCGGCTTTCGCTTTCTCGGGTTGACCGATGGGTGTCTCGCGCCCGTTGCTACGCCCGAGAATGGTTGGTATTACAATCTGGAAGTCTGGTGCGGCGAAGCGTGCGCAAGCAGACCGGATAACGTGGCGGGTTGCAATTTCCCGGCAACCGTGACGATGCAGCCGAACAATGACTGGGTGGAGACTTTCTGGGGCTTCCTGGAAGATCAGGGGTGTACGCTCGGGCAGGAACTGGGGATTGTGCGGGCCATCACATTTCGCCTCTTTCCGTCCGGGTCCCGCACGGCCACTGTGATTGCCGGCGTGCATCGATGGGAGATTCTCTCTTCTTCCCATGGGACATCCAACAATCCTGCGAACCTGTGGAACGAGTTGCCGGACGCAACGGAAATTACAATGCGACTCCGGGACGCATTCGATTCGGAAGGCGCCACATACGAGCTATCGTTTCGGTTTGATGGGGGGGATTTTAGTGTAAACTCGTTTATCGAGGAATAGACCGGAGTCTGACGACCTGCGATGGGAGTCGGGAAACGGAAAGGAGTCTGGGTGGGATTTTTCGCGGGACTGCAACTTGCTTTTCTTCGCATGCAGAATCCCTTCTCATGAGCCGGACCCGTGCCTGGATAGTCCTGGCTTGCGTGATGATCGCAGGCGCACTGGCGGCGGCGGTCATTCTGTTCGGCCGTGTCGATACGCTATTCGCACTGAACCAATCCGAGGCCGCCCGCTGGATCAAGAGGATGACCTACTGGCCGTTAGTTGCGATGATCGGCCGGACATTCACGAGCCCGCTCTTCTACTTGCTCATGGCGGGCATCCTCATTCTGGAGCGGATCTTTCCCGCTGACCCGAAGCAGAAATTGCTCAGCACCGGTTTCGTTACCGATGCGATCTGGTTTTTCCTGGAAACGATATTGAATGCGGTGGTCATCGTGACCTACGTGCAATTCCTGCGCGAAGTCTACTTCGATCACTTCGCCTATCTGACCGTCGACTCAATCGGCAGGCTGCCCGGCCCTGTCCGTTTTCTATGGGGCATGCTGCTGGCCGATTTCCTCAGTTGGTTCCATCATCTGGTGAGACACAAAGTTCAATGGTTCTGGCACTTCCATACTGTTCATCATTCTCAGCGCCAGATGAACGTATTTACTGATCTGAGATATCATGTAGTGGAGTATGTCATCGCTAAATCGATCAGCACCATTCCCCTTCTGATGCTTTCGGTCGATATGCCTCAGATACTCTGGTACGCGATCTTTCGTCTCTGGTTCACTCGTTTTTATCACGCCGGCATCCGAACGAACCTCGGCCCGTTGCAATATGTTTTTGTTACACCCCAGTCCCATCGGATTCATCATTCGATCGAACCGCAACACCGGGACCTGAACTACGGCGTCATCTTAAGCATCTGGGATCGGATTTTCGGGACGCAGTATGAAGGTTACGACGAGTACCCTGACACAGGCATTGATGATCCCGAGTTTCCCCTCGAGCATGATGGTCAGACGGTCGGTCTTCTCTGGATGCCGATTGCTCAGCACATTTATCCATTTCGTCTGATCGGTCGGTCGATTCGGGACATGTTTGTGAAGTAAGCGATGTTGATTTTGCTCCCACGATCAAGTCAGATGGTATAACCTCGCCGTATGCTTTCCCCGGGAGAAAAACTAGGCCCTTACGAGATAGTCGGCCCCCTTGGTGCCGGCGGCATGGGCGAGGTCTATCGCGCCCGTGATACCCGCCTCGACCGTGATGTGGCGGTCAAGATCCTCCCGAAACATCTTTCGGAGAATCCTCAGTTCCGCCAGCGGTTCGAGAGGGAGGCGCGCGCCGTCTCCAGCCTTTCCCATCCAAACATATGCTCGCTTTATGATATTGGGAGGGAGAACGGCACAGATTATCTGGTCATGGAGTGCCTTGACGGAGAGACGCTCGACGAACGGCTGAAGCAGGGAGCGCTCTCGACGGACGAGGTTTTGCGCTACGCAATCCAGATCGCGGAAGCCCTCAATAGCGCACACAAGCAGGGTTTCATACACCGAGACCTGAAGCCGGGCAATGTGATGATCACGAAGTCGGGCGCGAAACTGCTCGACTTCGGTCTCGCCAAGAGCTTCAGCCTCGGCTCGAATGCAACCGATCTGACCTCATCCCCGACACTCTCCAGCCCTCTCACTGCCGAAGGGGCGGTGATCGGAACATTTCAATATATGGCACCGGAGATTCTCGAGGGTAAAGAGGCTGACACCAGAAGTGACATCTTTGCTTTCGGCGCGACGCTGTATGAGATGGCAACGGGCAAAACCGCATTCGAAGGCAAAACACAGGCAGGGGTGATCGGTGCGGTGCTCGAGAGAACGCCACCCCCGCTCACATCCGTCCAGCCGATGGCGTCGCCGGCGCTCGAGCGCCTCATCGAAACCTGTCTCGAAAAAGACCCCGATCAGCGCCGGCAATCGATGCATGACCTCGTGCTCGAACTGCAGTGGATCGCCGCCGCCGGATCGCAGGCGGGGGTGCCGTCGCCGGTTCGCACTCGCCGAAAGAAGAGGACAAAGCTCGCCTGGAAGCTCGCCGGACTCTTCGGTGTGGGGACGATTGTTCTCGGGTTTTTCCTGCTTCAATTGATGGGCAGAGAGACCCGGGTGGTCCGCGCAAGCCTTCCGGCGCCTGAGGGGACCGCATATCACGTGGACATTGCGAGGCCCGGTCCGGCCGCGATCTCTCCGGACGGGCGGCTCATCGTGTTTTCTGCAGAGGAAGATGATGGTGAAAACGCCCTCTGGGTCCGTTCTCTGAACGCCAACAGTGCCCAGCAGCTGACGGGCACGAAAGGGGCTTCCTACCCCTTCTGGTCGCCCGACAGCAGAAAAATAGGCTTCTTTACGGAAGACGGGAAGCTGAGGAAGATTGATGCCTCAGGCGGGCCCGCCCTCACACTTTGTGAGGCGTCGAACGGCAAAGGGGGGACCTGGAACGGGGACGGCGTGATCCTTTTTGCGCCCGACTTTGACAGTCCGATTCACCGTGTTTCGTCGGCGGGCGGGGAATCGATTGCTGTTACGGTGTTCGATTCCAGTCGTGCGGACGACAGCCACCGCCATCCCTGGTTCCTCCCGGATGGCCGCCGTTTTCTCTATTATGCACGGACCTCGGGAGTGGCGGTTCTTGAGGGAAAAGGAGTTGTGCAGATCGCATCGCTTGATGGGGGAGAGGATACGACGCTGATCCGAAGCCACTCGAACGCCAGCTTCGCTTCCGGACATATCCTGTTCATGCGCGAATCAACACTTATGGCGCAGCCTTTCGATTCAGGAAAGCTTGAAACAACAGAGGATCCTTTCCCGATCGCAGAAAATGTCGAATTGCTGGGCGGAGCGATGCGCGGGGTCTTCTCAGCTTCGGAGAACGGTATCCTGATCTACCAGGAAGACGCGGATACCGAGTTCAACAAGCTGGTCTGGGTCGATCGCGAGGGTCGCGAGACCGGTATTCTGAGTGAATCCGGTCTTCATGACCGTGCTCAGATCTCACCGGACGGAACTCTCGTGGTGGCCGAAATCATGGACCCCGATCGAGGGACAATGGATCTCTGGATATATGAGGTGGCTCGGGGAATCAGGACTCGCTTCACATTCGACCCCGCCGATGACATCGTCCCCTCCTGGTCGTCGGATGGTGAAAAGATACTTTTCACCAGACGGGACAGGGGCGCATCTCTCTACGTGAAGGAGGTCGGAGGATCCGCCGAAGAGGAGCTTCTTCTTGAGCATGAGGATGAAGCGTGGGGAGGGCGCTGGTCGACGGACGGACGTTTTGTTGCATTTGGGACCGGGGAGTGGGATATCTGGATCCTGCCGTTGTTCGGGGACCGGGTGCCGTACCCGTTTCTTGAAAGTGAGTTTCAGGAATTTCTTCCCACCTTCTCACCCGACGGGCGCTGGCTGGCATACACGTCAGATGAGTCGGGGAAGAATGAGGTTTACGTCTCCCCTTTCCCCGGCCCGGGGCGGAAGTGGCAAGTTTCCGTCGACGGTGGCCTGGGGCCCCAGTGGCGAAATGATGGTCGTGCGCTCTATTATTTAGGTCCGGACAGAAGCCAAATGATGGCCGAGGTCGATGGACGTGGGGAGACCTTTTCTGTCGGGGCGTTGGAGAAGCTGTTCCAGAACACCAAGATGACAAGCGGCGACATTTCTGACGACGGCGAGCTTATCCTGTTGCAGTTGCCCGTCGGCGATCGGAAGGCCTCTTCACTCGGTCTCGTTCTAAACTGGACGGCGGCACTGGAAGAGTAGAGCAGCCCCAGGATCCCTATCTAAGAATTTCTCCTAGCGTACGACCACCATTTTTCGAGTCTGCGCTGTACCGGCCACCGACAACCTGTAGAAATAGATACCGCTCGATACTCGCTCGCCTCCATTGGTCAGTCCGTCCCACGGCACCTCATACAATTCGGCGCGAGGAACCTGAACTTCATCTACGAGATTGCGAACGAGCCGACCGGCCACGTCGTACACATCGAGCGACACGTGAGCACTTGTGTGGATTGTGTAGGCGAGTATGGCGGGCGAGATCATTGGATTGGGATAGCTCGGGTACAATCGGGAGGCGGTGATCGGTTCCGGTTCAGGCTCCACATAGGGGTCGGACTGACTGAAGGTCTGGTTCAGGAAGACCCTCCCCGGGCTGTACACGTCAACGTCGCCGTCATTGTCGATGTCTACCAAGCGCGCGCCTTCGAGAACCCAAGACTGACTCTCGAGCCCAACCAGGAGATCGGCCATGTTCGTATATATGCCGTTTTCGCTGATCAGGAGCGTACCGTCCGAGAAGATCAGATCAACGCAGTCGTCATTGTTGATATCGCGAGAATCTGCGCTGAGCGCGTCCGGGAGCGGCAGCTCGTCCGAGACATCTGTAAAAGTCAGATCTCCCTCATTGCGGTACAACCTCGAAGGGCCGGTACTCCCGCTAATCAGATACAGGATATCAGTCCACCCGTCACGGTCGTAGTCGAGCAGGTGAACACGACGTACGCGGCTGGAATCCGGTGACGGGGCCATGGGCGAGAATTGTCCGGTGCCGTCGTTCATGTACAGGAGAGAAGGGACCCGCCAGCCGGCAAAAAGCAGATCTGGGAATCCATCGTTGTTGAAATCACCCCATTCCATGTCGATCGTACTCGTCTCATTATCGAATCCAGATGGGGCAGTCATGTCCGTGAACATGCCGGAGCGGTCATTCACTAGAAGAACGTTTCTTCCATGCGCCTGGACAACAAGATCCATGTCACCATCGTTTTCAATATCAACGGCGATCCCTTCCCCGTTTCCAACAACCAATGACAGACCGGACTCGGCTGAAACATCCGTGAACGAGCCGCTGCCGTCGCCCATGAGGAGCTGTAGGGGGTCGCTCCAACGGAAAACGAGCAAGTCCGGAAAGCCGTTGCCTGTGAAGTTCGCGCAGATTGCCATGCGGGGATGGCTCGGGTTCGGAAACTGGGAGCGAGCGGTGATGTCTTCGAACCTCCCGGTGCCGTCGTTCTCCCAGAGCGACAGATGCTGACCCATCACGGCAATGTCCCAGTCGCCGTCGCCGTCAAAATCCATCGGTACGCCGCCCGGGATCGCCTGATCTTCTCGGAAGACGGGCAGCTCGCTTAGCTGGATCGCCCGCTCCCAGACATTGTTTTCGGAATAAGCGTCCTTCCAGTGTGCGCCCGAAGGGGTCAACAGTCGGAAGCGCATGGCCATGGATGATAAGCCCAGGCCATCAATGGGAGTGAAAGCTACATGCAGGGAGCTGTCAGCCGGTAGGGCGCCAAGGTCAACGGTTTCTTCGTACACGATCGAGCCTTCGTCCATCACCTCGAATCGCAGCTGCGCATGCTCTTCTTCATCGCTGAAGTTATGTACGACGATCTCGGGTGTTGTTGGCCGTCCGCTGATGATAAGCGTTCTCGGCCAAGGCATTTCGATAATCGCGAGATCACGTGGTGCGCGGGGGTGGGTGCCGGTGATGATGATCCACTCGGCGGTCGCGGGATTGGCAACGCCGACAGTATAGTAGTGATTGAAAGTCGTGACCTCGTACGAGCCGGGTAATCGGTCAATGACATCAGTGTCCTTGACAAGCTCCCAGGCGTTTTCCGAGCTCATGCCGTCCGGGTAGCCGAACAGCGCAATTTCCTGGAATGAGTCGGGCGGCGGATTTGAAGATCCGTGGTGAATCTCCGTCACCATCGAATCTGTTGGGAATTCGAATCGACCGCTCCCATTCCAGACAGTACCGGCGTGTACCACCAGCCCGCCGGTCAGGCGGCTTTTGATACGGGTGTAACCGAAATCACCCGCTCCCAGTTGTTTCCAGAAGAGGTTTCCAGTGCGGGTAAATCCGACTTCGGGGAGGGACTTGCGATACGGCTGAACAAACTCGTAAGCGCCGCGGATCATGCTATCAGCAAAACCCACCCGGAAAATTGCGAAGTGAACATCAGGAATTTCGTCGGATTGCTCACTTGCGACGGCTCCGCCGATCGCCCGGGTGATTGCGAGAAGAGCGGTCGCGGCCTGTAGCATCAAATGCCGCTTCTGTCTGAGGAGGCTGTGCATGGCCCCCACCTCCTGGATCTCGTGGCCCTCGAGCCCGTTGATCACAATGAGAACCTCACGGATACCATAGCGTGGGGAAGCGAAGTCGTCCAGTGCGGCAGGCACGATCAAATTGAGAGTCAGGTATTACATGATACGAGGCGGTGAGAGGAGAAAAGCGCTATGCCATTGCCCGAAGTACTCGCGCCCGAAGAGCGGACGGGTTTCGCCCGGCGGGATCGAGGCGCATTGCTTTCTGGAGTGCTTCGCGCGCTCGGGCGAGCAGGGCTGACGCTTCGTCGCTTTTACCGGCGTGGCGGAGTAAATTCCCCTTTACGAGCAAAGTCTCGCCCAAATTGGTCCACCAGATGATTTCGTGCGGATAGAGCTGAACTGCGGATTCATAGTGCAGGATCGCGCGATCGTGATCCCCTGTGCGCTGGTAAATTGAGCCGAGCACCGAGTGGAAGTAGGGGTCCATCGGATTGTATCCATTCAGACCTTCGAATATCCGGCGAGCGACTTCGGTCCTTCCTTCCATCAGATAGTCATAGCCGATGTCGGCCATGCTATAGAGCTGGTCGGCCGTAACTCCCTCGAGCTGGGCAAGAGTAAGGTCGCCGAGCAGGAAAGCTTTAACCGATTCGAGTATGTCATCTTGATCACACGTGTCTCTCTCTGTGATCAGCCTGTCGTCAAGAGGTCTTACCTGGGCCATTGATTTATGCCTTCATGTTTCGGATGGCGGCCATGCTCGCATCGTGCAAGGTCTTCAGTATGTTCTGCATCATCTGATACATCTGCTGGCGCTGCTGCATGAGGCTCTGGAGCTGTGTCTGCAGCAGCTGAAGGTTGGGGCTCTGTCCGCTTGCGCCTGTGCCGGCCGCACCGCCTGCTCCCCCCGATCCCGCTGCGCCCCCCCCGCCGCCCGCTCCTCCGGTATTCCCCGTCCCGATCGTGCCGCCCACCGGGCCGCCGAACGCGGGGCCGACGCCGCCTGCCCCCGACTGTCCACCACCTGTCCCCTGCATGATCGATTCGATCTGCCTCATCTTCGCTTCGATTTCCTGGTTCAGTGACATGCCGACCTGGGAAGCGAGAAGAAGCACTTTGTCTTCCATGTAGATCGGTGCGCCCAGAATCGCGGAAGCTCCCCCACCCGCGCCCCCCTGGACCGGAGCTCCTGCTGGTACGCCACCATAAATACCGTTCGGTTGGTTGAACACCATGGAGGGGATATCGACTGAAGGACCCTGCGGGACCGTAGCCGATGGCGGAAATTGTGCCTGGTTGCGTGGCTGATTCCAGCCGACAGTCGAGTATGTCTGTCCGCCGTCGCCATTCGCTTTCCCGCTCAGTATGTCCTGCTCCACTGCTTGCAGATTGGGATAGGTTTTCTGTTTGTAGAAGAAGGTGCCGTCCTGGAGTTGAATCGGTTTGGCGAATGACCCCTCATATTTTTTCTGACTCTGGATGCCCTGGAGTTCAAGCGATCCGGCAATATAGCCGTAACGGTTGCCGATTACGCTCCGGCGGCTGATCTCGCTGCCCGCGGGATAGGTGTGAGCACATGCGCTCATGTGAGGGCCGTTCGCGCGGAAGCGGGGCACAAACGCGCGTTTCTGTTCCGCACGGGCTGTCTGGCCGAGGATCTGCAGAAGTTGTTGCCTGCTCAGTCCGGTTTTGTTGCTCAGAAACCGGAGGGCGCCGCGAAGATTGGATCGCTGGGTCTCATCGAGCGTTCCGACTCCGTCGCCGAACGCCTCCATCATTTCGAGGGCGTCGATCGAAGGGCCCAGATGAACTCCGCCTGCCCCTATTCCACCTACCGGCAACTTCATCCTCCAGTCTGACGATTCAAGTAAGCAAAGGGATCATACCCCTTGGAGACGGCCCAGGCACTCGAATTCTGCCTGGGCCGTCCTGCCTGTGATTCACCCTCTTATCGCCCGTGGGGCTTTGAGAGTTGCGTCTTGACTGGAGTCGTGGTCCCTACCGGATCACCGTGACCCTCCGGTTGGTGGTGGAATTGCCGTCAGTGGCGCGTATGAAGTAGATGCCGGCCGGTACCGGTACTCCGCGCGAGTTACGGCCGTCCCAGTGGAGCCGTCCGGACGGGCCCGAGTCGGCGACGCTCAGCCTGCGCTGCAACCGGCCGGTGATGTCGTAGACCGAAGCCTCACGGACTCCGCCCGGAACATCGGAGAGATACTCGATGACTGTGCTTTCACGAAGAGGATTCGGCCTGGGCGCGCTCAGATCGAGCCCGGTGAACGCCGGAATAATCGCGTCGTTCACGCCGACTGAGCTGTTTTCCACGTACCTGACCACGAATCCGTCCTCGGCGGTGGCGACCACGTTAACAAGCTGGACGGCATCAAAATTCGCTGTAGAGCGAAACGATCCGACCATGCAGATTCCATCCTGATTGATTGCGGCCTGGTAAGCGATGTCGACAAACTCGCTTCCGCCGATCTTAGCCCGATCGATATTGCCGGCTGTGTCGTATACGAGGAGGAGGGCGTCGAAGTTTCCGATCGGTTGAAGCTGATAGGGCCCGAACGTCCCGGCACCCGTAATGAAACCTGCCACAGACAGCTGGCCATTGTAGTAATCGATGTGGGATCCGCCGTCACCTGTCGTTGATCCTCCCCGGACTGACCAAGTGGGCGTGCCGGTCGACTTGTATGCGGCGACATATACATCCGTTTCGCCCGCACTTGTCAGAGAGCCTGTCCCCAGATTTGCTGATCCACGCAGTGATCCGGTCATATAGAAACTGGCACCGTCCGTTGTAATCGAACTTGCCCAGCATGCATCGCCTGCGGTCGTGCCGCCGAACCCCTGTGACCATGTTGCCGCACTGCCCACCGCCGGAATCCTCGCGAGGCAGGCGGATTGAGCCCCGATGCTCACGAGTGGTCCATTACCCATGTTGATCGTGTTTTCGAAAGTGCCGGCGAAAATGATGTCGTCGTTACTGTCGATCAGGATCGAGGTCCACTTCTCGTCTCCGGTGCTGCCGACTGTAGCGGCGAAGGCCGTTACCCCCCAGACCTTCACGTCCAGGAGGAAGAAATCACGGCCACCAACCGCCGTATGCAGTGCACCTGGGCCGAAGTCGACCGAGCCGACAAAGAGACCGGACACGATGATGCTGTTAGTGCCGGTTCTCCAGGCAACCGAAGTCGCTTCGTCATTAAAAGCTCCGCCCCAGACCTCTGACCAACCGTAGACGCCTGCCGAACTGTAATTGACGAGGAAAGCATCGTTTTGACCGTTCGTAGCGGTAGAATCGCCGAATACTATGAATGTGGGGCTCGCTGTAAACCCGACGAGCGCGACGGCGCCTGATGGCTCCACGTCGATATCATGCACCCACTCGTTGCCCGAGCCCCCCCCTCTGACCGACCAGATGTGCTGCCCGGTCGATGTGAACTTGGCCAGAAAAAAGTCGTTCACGTTGTTTGGCTGCGCGAAGAGAGTTGAACCGCCCAGATTGATATTGCCACGAAAGGAACCTGCAACATAAATGTTGCCGGCTCCGTCATAATCGACCGCAGTTATCTGCTGAGAATTGACTCCACTAAGCCCTTCGTCGCCGAATCCCTCTCCCCAGTCGGCAATCAGACCTGCGGAGGCCGGCGCGGCGAGCACAATCGCTAACACGATGATCCCAATAGTGATACGCATCTATCCTCTTTCCTTTCGAGACGGGAGGGGCCGATGCCCCTCGTTGATAAAGGTCCTCTACCTGGAAAAGCGGAATTGAGGCGGTTTCACCCTCATGAGGGGGAGTTGGATAGGGGGAACGGGTGGAAGTCTGGGGCTCTCCGGTGCTTCTTCACGGCGGTCGACTCTCCTCATGGGAGAATCAGGGAGACGAGGCCGGTGGGACCCATTTAGTTCCGAGGGAAGTTCCGGGGCAAGGGCATCGGGGGAATCGCGGAGCGGACCGGTCGGACCGTCAGGTTAGTTCTGTTTCTCGCGCATCTCTTTCAATGAAGCGAGGTCTTCGGCAGCGCCGTGTGCCTGATCTGAATCCGGACCGCGGGTCGAGTCAATGACCGCCTGTATACCGAGAAAGAGCTGCTCCGCCTCGTCGTAGCCGGCCAGGTTGGTGAGGCAGCGGGCAAGTGCACGTTCGGCTCCGAGGCGAACGGGATGGCCCGGGGCGAGTTCGCCCCTTCCGATTCGCACGGCCTCGCGGAAGTGAGGTAGCGCGTTCTCGGGCGATCCACCATCGCGGAGGATATTTCCAAGGAGGATTTCGGAGCGGCCGATGTCCGGGTGATCGCCTTCGAAGATGCGACGCCTGAGGGCGAGAGTCTCTTTGCAGCTCTTCTCCGCTTCGCCGAGTCGCCCGGCCTGGTGGAGCGCGCGTGCAATGTTGTGTTGCGCAATCGCTGTGTACTGGTGCTCGGCGCCGAACGCCTGCGCGTAGATCGCGGCTGCCTGCTCGAACTTGGGTCGCGCCCGTTCCGGCTCACCCTGGTTCAGGAGCGCGATTGCTGCGTTGTTCAATACGGTGCCGATTCGGTGGTGGTTCTCACCATAAGTTTCCCGGAAGACTTCGAGCACACGCGGGTAGTGACGTTCGGCCTCGTCCACTTCGCCGATCCCGGCAAGGGCGTCCGCGAGACTGAGCCGGCTGACCGCGACTTGTAGATGATCCTCCCCGAGTGCAACCTCCTGGATCGCGAGCGCTTGTCGCGCACATTCCACCCCTTCTTCCTGGCGCCCGGCGCGATTCAGAATGAAGGCGAGATTCGCCCAGCACTGTCCGACGACGGAATGTTCTTCGCCGTGGGCGGCGACAGCCATTTCAAGCGCATGACGCATCTGTCGTTCCGCCTCTTCGTAATCACCCAGGCGCTCGAGCAGGAGTCCGAAATCATTGGGGACAGAAGAGAGACGGGCCGCGTGATCCGGGTCGTTCAGATCAGGGGTCCGATCGAGTTCGGCAAGCAGGCTATCGTAAAGATCTCTCGCATTGTCATAGTCGCCCCGGGCCACACAAATTTTCGCGAGGAGTTGACGTGCCTCGAGATTGACGGCAATGTCCGTTCCCGTGAACGGACGGGAAAGCTTGACAGCCTCCTGCAAAGTAGTAGCTGCTTCATCGAGTTTTCCCTGCGCTTCGAGCGTCCCCCCCAGATAGGTGAGTGCAGTTCCACCTTCAGGTGTCGCGAGGCCGCCCGTCGAACGATATCCGGCAACGGCAGCGCGGTGCAGCTCTTCGGCGCGGTCATAAAGTCCAAGGTCATAGTAACGGCGGCCGATCTCGGTCTGAAGGGCGGCCGCAATTTCAGGCCGATCTTTCAGATCGGTTTCGAGGCGTGCGGCGCCGGCGTCGAGGATCTCGCGGGCGGTGATCTCCTCAGGGGACTGTCGCATTTTCGGGCTGGCCGCTTCGAAGGTGCGAGCCAGAAAAGAATTGATCTCCCCAAGACGATCCCGCTGTGTCTCCGCTTCCACCCGCATTCGATCTGCCCGGATATAAGCTCGGATGCTCACTATCCCCGCCGTCACGATCGTGGCAAAGAAGGCCGCCGCAATTGTTACTCCGATTACGTTACGTTTCAGAAACTTTTCGGCTCGATAAGTGAAAGTCGACGGCCGCGCCGTAACAGGGTGTCCCTCCAGAAAGCGGCCGAGATCAGCTGACAGTTCCGCGGCTGAGGGATACCGTCGTTCCGGTTCTTTCGAAAGGGCCTTCATGATGATGTTGTCGAGGTCTCCCGCGAGTTCTTTTCGAAGTGCTGCCGGGGATGTGGCGCGGGTACTGCTCGCCGCCACCGGATCGAACTCACCGTCCCCTTGAGTGACTGCAGTACTCGGAGAATCGGGATCCCGATCGAGGACGGCAGCCTCCAGTTCGCGGGGCGTATGGGTTTTCTTCGAGAACGGGTGTCGGCCGGTTAGAAGTTCGTAAAGCAGAATACCGAGCGCATGAACATCGGTAGCTGTGGTCACCGGCTCCCCCCGGATCTGTTCGGGGCTCGCATAGTCCGGCGTCATCAGTCGCAAGCCGGTGCCGGTCAATCCGCCGAACGCAGACTCCCCTTCGAGAAGCTTAGCAATACCGAAATCCAGTAGCTTCGGCACACCATCGTCCGTCACAAGAACGTTTGCAGGTTTGATGTCCCGATGGACGATGAGTTGCCGGTGAGCGTGATCCACCGCGTCGCAGATCTTGCGGAAGAGCAGCACGCGGTCACGAATGGGAGAGTATTTGAGTTCACAGTAGCGATCGATGGTCTGCCCGGGTACGTGCTCCATTACGAGATAGGGGAGACCGTCTTCGGTTGAACCGCCGTCTATTACACGTGCAATGTTTACATGATCAAGTGTGGCGAGGATGCGGCGCTCCTCCTGAAATCGCTCGAGTGCGCGAACGCTGTCAAGCCCGCCTCGGACGACCTTGATCGCGACTTGCATCTGGAATGCCTGGTCGGATCGTTCGGCAAGATAGACCGATCCCATACCCCCCTCACCGATCGGCGCGATCACTTTGTACGGCCCGAGATTCGTTCCCACCCGAAGAGGAGATGCCGCTTTTTCGGCCGCTTCTCCTACGACCCGGCCGACGAGATGATCCCCCTCCACGTGCGCGGCGAGGAGCGACTCCACCTCATGGCGGATCTCATCATCCCCTTCGCAAGATTGGGCAAGAAAGTTCGGACGTTCCGGAGAATCGAGCTCCATCGCGGCGTCGAATACCTCGCGCACACGTTTCCATCGATCGGGTGGTAGCTGTGTCAACGAATTACCCCAGGGTGGTCACGGAGGTCCGGCGAAGATGGTCGTCTCAATTATTGTCTCTGTCGTCGTCCGAAGTGAGTGCCCGTCTGAGCCATGCTCGGGCGATCCGCAGGTCACGGTCGACTGTAGCGGCCGAAATCTCGATCACCTCTGCGGTCTCTTCGTAGCTGAGCCCGCCGAAGTAGTGAAGTTCGACCGCCCGCGCGGCACGCGGGTCCTGTTCGGTCAGGCGGTCAAGAGCACGATCAAGATCGAGGATCTCGAGCGGGGGAGCCCCTTCAATTGCCAGACCTTCATCGAGAGTGGTTCGCATCCATCCCCCGCCCCGCTTCGCGGCGCCGTGCTCACGTGCATGGTCGACCAGAATTCGGCGCATCGTTCGGGCGGCGATTGCGAAGAAGTGCGCACGATCGTTCCAGGCGACATCTCCGGAGACAAGCCGGATGAAAGCCTCGTGCACGAGCGCGGTCGGTTGCAGCGTATGTCCCGGCCGCTCCCCGCGGAAGTATCGGGATGCCAGTGATCTCAATTCTTGATAGACGAGGGGAAGGAGATCATCGAGGGCTCGGGAGTCTCCTCCCCGCCAGGCCCTCAGGAGAACTGTAACCGATTGATCCGGTACCATACAGGAAGCCTCTCGTCCAAAAGGCCCAAGAAATCAGTGCCTAATAGTCTACCAGATTCCTGCTACACACCGGCTTCTTCCAAATCCTCTTCACGAGTCGCCTGCGTCCAGTAAATGAACTGGGATGCCGCAGCACCGGCATAGTCGCCTAGACGAGTACCGATTTCGACTTCCTGGTCACCGAATGGAGGAATCTCACAGTTCGGAACCGACACGCGGTAGATCACGATGACACCGAACCGGTCATCACCGGCGAGAAGAGGCACACCCATGACGGCTGAGACGTTCGCCTCTGACATGAGATTGCCGAGATTCTTTTCGGGAAGATCCTGGGCGCGGCACGGTTCGCATCTCTCGAGCACTTCTGCAATCATGAGCGCCTCCAGCCGGCCGAGCGCTTCGTCTTCTTTTGGAGGGGCTGTGCCATGAGTGGCGAGCAATTCCAGTTTTTCGATACCGTCTCCGCTATGGATCGCACCGATCCCGTCTTTTGTGAGACGAACAGTCGATACGTCCGACTCGAGCACGGTGGCCCCGCAGAATGCGACGAGACGGGCGAGGGCATGTCGGTCGCGAGCGGCGGTAAACGCCGTCGCCATTTCACCGAGAGCGGAGAGCATGGTCAACTTCTTCGATGAGCTTTGCTGGGTTCGCACATCGCCGATCAGCATGCCGATCGCCGAGGCAATCCCAGTTACAAGATCCATGTCGTTATCGTCGATCTCATCCCGGGAACTCGCTTCCAGATAGATCACGCCGGTCAGATCGGATCGATCGATGATCGGAATGCCTACGCTCATCGGCGGCGGTTCTGTGTTCTCGCCTTCATCATAATCCGAGATTCCTCGCATGACGATCGGCTTCCGGTGTTTGGCGACCCAGCCGACGAGACCTGTTCCGATCGGTACGGTCACGGCACCATCCGAGATCACCGTCAATCCCGATGACGCATGAAGCGTAACGCTCTCCCGCGCGGCGTCTTTCAGGAAGATCGAACAGAGGTCGATGTCGATGATCGAAGCGATCCGCTCTGCAATGAGTTGCAGTTTTGTTTCAAGAGTTCCCTCTGCAAACTTGATCGATTCAATCTCCGCCCTCACGGTCAGCTCGTGTGATCGCTGCTGCATCTTGCGGAGTTGCCGCGAACGTTCGAGTGCACCGCCCACCTGGCAGCCCAGCATGGCGACTTTGCGCAGCTTATCGCTATCGAATGCGGGCACATCCGGATCGGAGTTGATGCTGAGTACCGCAAGAACCTTTCGATCAGAAGTGACCGGCACGACCACTGACGAGCAAACCTCAGGGCGGCCGCCGACACCTTTGAATCGTTTATCACCTATCCGGCCCTGGAGCAGGAGAGGTTCTCCCCTTTCGGCCACACGACCGGCGATCCCTTCGCCGAGTCGCTGGCGAACTCGCTTGGCCACCGGATCGGAAAGCCCCCTCGAGACCGCGATCGTCAGCTCCCGATTCTCTTCCTGGAGCAGCATGAGACTTCCCGAACGGCCGCCCGTCATCTCGAGCGCCATGTCGAGAATACGATTACAGAGTCGGTCGAAATCGAGAATGAGATCGAGTGCGGTCAGCAGGTGACCTACTTCCTCATTTACCGGGTCCATGTCGCTTTCATCAAACTCCGGATAATCCAAGGGGTTGACTGTGTCCGTTGCGGCCTGCTCCGTTTGAGCCGCCGCCAGGGTCGTCCCGGTTTCACTCTGATAGACGTCGTTCCGATCGGGCTGCAGGAACAGGAAGATGCTCTCCTCCGTTCCATCCGAGCTCGTTACCGGGAGCGCTTCGAGAGTCAATTCGATCCGTTCCCCCGAATCTCGCTCGATTGAAGTCCGGCCGGATACGGGCTCGTGATTTTTGACGCAGTTTTCGAGAACGTTAAGAATCTCATCGTCGCAGAGTTCGGGATAGATCGAGAAGATATGCTCTTCGCCCGGGGTGTCCGTCTCGTAGCCGTGTCCGAAAATCCGCTTCAGGCTTCCGTTTACCCGCCGCAGATTGAGATTCGATGTCATCTCACACACGCCGATCGGCAAGTCCTTGAACAGCCCCTGAGAAAACGAAAGCAACGTCGCCGGGTTCGACGGCGCGGCGGATATCACTTCAGATTCAGTAATTCCGGATGTGCTGCCGGTCTCTTTCTTCACGTGGTTGGAGATCGGGCGAACCCACAGAATAATGCGGCGGTTATCCCGGTCACCCGTATCCCACGCTGAAGCGAGAATCGAGCAGTGGCTGTATGGCGATTCCTCGTCTCCGTTCATCGAGAACGAGTTCACGGACAGCGAGTTATCCTCGTTCTTCTCGAACATTTCGGCGAGGCGATTCGCAAGCGTGTTACCGGAATATGGCTGGTCGCCGGAGAGATAGCCTTCGAAAAACGGGTGGTCGGCGAGCGTCGGATACGCCCCGTCATCGGTCGGTTCGAGATTCAGCAACTCACAAAAACGGAGATTGGCGGTCCGCGGCCTGAGATCCACGTCTAGAACTGCCACACCATCGGGAATGAGATTCAGAATGCGTTCGTTGAACGAAAGGAGATAGTTCAGCTCGCCGTTGATCGACAGCGAAGCCTCATTTTCGTTCCGGCCGGTCTGATCGTCATCTGTACTACCCGTTTCCTGGTCACTCGAGTCGTGGTAATTCAAGACGTCGGAATCGCTGAGGGAGATGACTCCGTCCGCATCGTGATGCTCACCATTCTCGCGCTCTTCGTTCTCGTGATCGTCGTTGAACATAAGGACCGTCCTTTTCTGGGAATCCGTCAGTCATCCGGAGCCCTGGCCCGGATATCATCACATAGCCAACGGATCGGCAAAAAAGGGCGTTTCCTTGATCCTAAACCAATAGAAGTGGGTGAAATCTCGCGAGTTAGGGAATTCCCCAACCCTTCTGGACGGCCAGGACGAGGCTCCGGCCGGGACCGTTGATTCCCGAGCCGTGCTCCCGGTAGTTCCGGTCCAGAATGTTTTCGAGACTGAGCCTGAGGATGGCGGAGTGTGCGAGGGGGTGGGAGGCTCGGAAATCGAGTATCCACCAGGCGGGAGTCCCCCCCTCAGGGATGCGAGGATCATCGAGATCGTCGGCGGACAAACGGTCTTGTCGGACCGCCCAGCGGACGGATAGCCCGGCGAATTGTCCGGGGAACGGCCCTGTGTCTCTCCGCCAGTCGATGCTGAACAGGCCGAACAGTGGGGGAACCCCGCCGATCGGTTCATCGTCGGAGGTGTTTTTGCCGTAAGACCACGTTCCGCTCCCCCGAAACGATCAGGAGCGAGCCAGGAGATAGCGGAGCTCGACTTCTATCCCTCTCAGGAAGCCATCACCCAGATTCTTCTTCGTCCGTATCTGTTTCAGGTCACCGTTGATTTCAATCGTCGGCGAGCCGTTCCAGGTCGTGTCACCGGTCGCGATCAGGTCGCGTATCGCGGCATAGTAGATTGCGGCGTTCCCCTCGATCTTTCGGCCGGCATAGCGAGCACCGAGGTCGTAGCTGATGAGCTTCTCCGGCCTCAGTCCATGGTTCGGTACTTCGAACGTGGTCCCTTTCGACTCGCCGAGCTTGGCGAGGTCGCTCAAGTTAGGCGCCCGGAACCCCTGGGAGAGACCGGCGCTCAGCATCAGGTGATCGCCCGCCTCGAACGTGAGGGAGGCGGATGACGATAGCGCGTGAAAGCTCTGCTCCACGTCCCCGATCGATTCCTCCCCACCGTTTCCTCCTTCGCCTTCAGGTACCCGAAATTCAGCCTCGAACCGACCGGCCCGCGTACCGGCCGAAGCGGTCCACCGTTCGAGGAGCCTGTACTCGTCTCTTAGAAAGATGCCCAGGTTTTCGTAGCGGGCGTCATCGGGAAAGCGCCCGCGAATATCGTCTGTTCTGCTACCTGTAACGGGCTCGATGAAGAACCGGTCGCTGTCGACTCGGTCGAAGTATGCATCTCCGCCGAAAGTAAGTTCATGGCCGGACAGTAGTTTCTCCCCCTGAAGCGACGCGCCGCGGGTGATAGTGGCGTCCTTCTCACGGGTAATCAGCGTCAGGCTGTCCGATTGGATCTCCCGGGCTTCGGCCTGCCGCTGCCACGAAAGCGTGCCGCGAAACCGATCGATCCAGCCCTCCTTAATGACATGAACGAACGTACCGTAGGCCAGGTCCCGTTCCTGGGGGTCGAAGATCCATCGAACGGCGCGGCCGCTCTCATACTTGTCGTAACGGGGCACCTCGAATTGTCGCGAACGCTGCCAGGCAAGCGTGATCGTCCTGCCCGGTTTCCAGGCATAGAGAAGCTTGGCGTCTCCATCGTGGCCGTAGAAAGCAGTGGGGCGCTGCTCCGTCCCGTTGGTGGTGGTTTCGATCGATCGATCCCGGCTCGCCGCTCCTCTCTTCAGGTGACCGAAATCCTTTATGGATAAGCCGGCGCCACGCCAGCTTCTGCCCGCCGGATTCGATGGACCCATGAATGATTTTTTCGCGATCGGCAGTGGCGTACCGGCCGAAAAGCGATCCATTCCAGCGCCGGGGCCCGGGAACGAGCGAGGGAGACCGGGTCAGAGCGTGGATCGTTCCGCCGAGAGCGTCACTCCCGTAGAGAGTTGAACCGGGCCCCCGAACCACTTCGATTCCTTCGACGTTTCTGTAATCCACCGTGGTCAGATACTGATGATTCCCGAGCCTGTAAGTGGAGTTGTTGAGACGAATGCCGTCGACGAGAAGCAAGACGCGGTTGGAACTCAGCCCGCGGACGATCGCCGACCCACCCCCATGACTCGTCTTCTGCACGAACACGCCTGTCTCTTCGCGGAGTGCTTCGGCCGAGGTTCGTGCATTTCGTTCTTCGATTTTCTGTCTGTCTGTGATCGTGACGGGCCGGCCGGATCGATAGAGAGACTTTTCGCGGCGGTCGGCTGTGACCGCGACATCGTTGGCGTCGAACATTCTGTAGCTGAGAGTCAGCGTTCCGATATCGATCGAGGCGCCCCTCTCAATCAGTACGGGGGGAGGGGAGAGGGGAGTAAAGGCGACATGCCAGAGCTCGATCCGGATAGCCGCTGTTTCTTCCCCGCCGACACGCACCGGGATCTGAAATCGGCCGTTTCGATCGGTCAGGTAGACCGGCTTCTTCCCAGCGAGACGAATCTCGACATTCCGGATCGGCCGTCCATCGGGATCGACTACCTGCGCAGTGATCTTCGCAGGCGGAGAGAGAGGTTCCGAAGCGAACGCGGGGCACACTGGAATCACCGAGAGCAATAACAGTACAAGCAGATACGCCACCCGGTCAGGCGGGGACGGCTTGAGCGCCGAAACGACTCCTAAGTAATCTGACCACAGTTTCCTGCACAAACTCAAAATCGACCGTTCCGGTGTTGATCACGAGGTCGTAGTTCATCGGGTCGGCCATTTCTTTCCTGAAAACGCGGCGAATGAACCCGGCCCGCCGTTTGTCTTCCTCCTCCAGTATCTTCCTTCCATCCGCCCCGCTGCCCCCTGTCACCCTCTCATAATTCGCCACACGATAGTCCATTGGGGCGGTCAGCCGGATCGCCACGCGCCGGTTATCGGGGAGCAGAAAATTGGATCCCCGCCCGACAATGATCGAGTTTCCCTCGGCGGCGATCGAGAGCACCACTTTCATGAGGCCCTTCATATACGCCGCGTTACCGACGTACCCGCGGAGAAACAGCTCGTTCGACCACTCCTGGAGCGGTCCGGCTCCTTTTTCATCAATCGAAGTGATCAGATTCGTGCCGGTATTCCGGTCATCGGCGATCGACTCCACGATTTCCTTGTCGTATAGCTTCCATTGCAGGGTTTCCGAGAGTTTCCTGGCGAATGTCTGGCCGCCACAGAAGAAGTCCCTCGAGATTGTGAGGACCGGAGGGATCTCCTCCGGCCTGCTCCTTTCGAGCATGGCCATTTTCCCAGATTCACGAAGTTGCATTTGTTTGGAGGCGAGACGCTCGATCCCTGAACGATCAGTCATGATGGCTCTCCTGGTTGCTCCACAAGGGTCATCTCGGGTCGGCGAGACGGCCCATGAGGAGGATATAGCTGTGGTTTCATCAGCTTAAAGAACAGCACTCGAGAGGCAATAATTTCTATATATACCTGAATTCGAATATAACTGTTCATTTCCTGGGAGACCCCAGGCTCTACACTGGCAAAATGCATAATGAGAATGGAATGTGATCTGACCGCCTAGCCTGGGGTAATCTCGCGGACGTAATAAATATGCAGTTAGTGGCATATGTATTGAACTTTTCTCACCGGCCACCTTTGTTACTCGGTCTTGGAATGGTGGTCGAGCAACACATGCCATATAATACATACGACGAGTTAGAGGAAAACTCCCGATTGAGGTCGATCTCGAACTGATTGCCGGGTCGGACTGCTGGATCGGGGGGCTCAGTAATGGCCGGCGTCTCTGCAAGAGTTATCAGGCAGAAGATCGGGATGAAGAGAGCGCGGCCGTGCATCGAAGGTAACCTCCTTCTCTGAAAGGAATATAGAGGATCCGGCATGGCGTTACCAGTGAGGGTGATAAGCTGGAACGAATATCCGGCCGACAGACGGGGAAGGGGTGTCGATCGGCCATGCGTCTTCGAATCGGATTTGAGAGCGGCATTACGACTTTGTCCCGTTTGATCGGTTCCCACCTCTCTTTTATATTCCAATCAACCCCCCGTTCTTCCTCTCGCCGCAGGCTCTGTTTCAAGGGGTTCGGAGGATGACCGGGGAGGCGACGGTCGCTACGGGCTAACCTCTTGCCCCCCCGCGTCTTAGTAGGTCCTAACAATTTCAATACTTGTTCCCCGCTGCGGGAAATATTGATAGACTGGCCTTGCCTGAAAAAGGGAACAAGGGGAACAAGATGAAGAATTTTTTTGACGCTGCTGACAAGAAGAGCCGGAAGCCCGCCCGGTTGGATCTGATCCAGAGCCTGTCGGGTCTCGTTCTGGCACTGTTCATGTGGACCCATCTGCTGCTCGTATCAAGCATTCTGCTAGGCAAGAAAGCCATGTACACGCTGACCGGTATTATGGAGGGCAAGTTCCTCACCGGAGGGGATCACGGTTTCCCCATAATCGTGACGATCATCGGGATCGGGATATTTTCGATTTTCATTCTTCACGCCGGGATCGCGCTCCGGAAGTTCCCGATCTCCTGGCGGCAGCACAAAATACTGCGCGACCAGATGAAGACGATGAAACATGGTGATACCAATCTCTGGTACACGCAGTTCCTCACCGGATTCATCATGTTCTTTCTCGGTTCCGTCCACATCTATATTTTGACCACACACCCGGCGGAAATCGGACCGTACGCATCGGCCGATCGATTTGTATCGGACTGGCTCTGGCCGCTCTACTTCATTCTGCTGTTCGCAGTCGAGCTGCACGCGACGATCGGAATGTATCGTCTCGCCGTCAAGTGGGGCATCTTCGACGGCAAGAATCCGCGTGCCACCCGTAAGCGCCTTAAAATGGCCAAGAACACGCTCACCGTTTTCTTTCTTGTTATTGGTCTCGCCTCTTTCGCCGCATACATGAAGATCGGCCTGGAACATCGGGATCGTGCCGGCGAACGCTATCATCCCCCGTCTGAACAAGCCGAACTATCCAGGGGAGAACACCAATGAAAATCATCTATACAGACTCGCTGATCATCGGAGGTGGGCTCGCCGGTCTTCGCGTGGCGATTGCCGCAAGAAAGCGGGGCTATGAATCGATCATTCTCTCTCTCATTCCTGCCAAGCGTTCCCACTCGGCTGCGGCGCAAGGGGGCATGCAGGCGAGCCTCGCCGCTTCGGTGAAGAGCAGAGGAGACAACGAGGACATTCACTTCGCCGACACCGTCAAGGGAAGCGACTGGGGCTGCGATCAGAAAGTGGTCCGCATGTTCGCCCATACCGCGCCCAAAGCGATCCGAGAACTTGCCACATGGGGTGTTCCGTGGAGCCGTGTGCGAGCCGGCGATCGCGAAGTAGTCATAAACGCCGAGCGGGTGACAATCACCGAGGGCGAAGATGCGCACGGCCTGATCACATCGCGAGACTTCGGCGGCACGAAGAAGTGGCGGACCTGTTATACCGCCGATGGCACGGGCCACACGATGCTCTATGCGATGGACAACAAGGCGATCGAACTCGACATTCCCGTTCACGAGCGGAAGGAAGCGATCGCGCTCATTCATGAAGGTAACCGGTGCCTGGGCGCGGTGGTGCGGGATCTCATCAACGGCGAGCTGATCGCTTATGTTGCGCGGGCCACTACGATGGCGACCGGCGGATATGGCAGGCTCTACTCAGTAACGACCAACGCGGTAATCTCGGAAGGGATCGGTACGGCTATCGCTCTCGAGACCGGCATCGCCCCGCTCAGTAACATGGAGGCGATTCAGTTTCATCCGACCGCAATCGTTCCGGTCGGCATTCTTACGACAGAAGGGTGCCGGGGCGATGGTGGACTCCTCAAGGATGTCGACGGGCACCGTTTCATGCCGGACTACGAGCCTGGCAAGAAAGAGCTCGCCTCCCGCGACGTCGTCTCCAGGCGGATGACCGAGCACATCCGAAAGGGGAAGGGGGTCCCTTCCCGATACGGCGATCATCTCTGGCTCGACATCACTCTGCTCGGCAAGGCGCATATCGACAAGAACCTTCGCGAAGTGAAGGAGATCTGCGAGTACTTCCTCGGTATTGATCCGTCAAAGGACTTTATTCCCGTGCGGCCCACGCAGCACTATTCCATGGGGGGCATTCGCACGAAGCCGACAGGTGAGAGCATAGGATTACATGGGCTGTTCGCCGCGGGCGAAGCGTCCTGCTGGGATATGCACGGCTTTAATCGGCTCGGAGGAAACTCGGTGGCCGAAACAGTAGTCGCCGGCATGATCGTCGGTGAGTACGTCGCTGATTACTGTGAGGCCAACTCTCTCGACTTCAAAACATCGACAATCGAATCGTTCGTCAATCGGGAGCGGAAGAAGATCGATGACCTGATCGCCCGCTCAAGCGGAGAGGAAGTCTACGAGCTAAAGAAGAGTATGCAGGCCATCATGATGGAGAAGGTGGGCATTTTCCGGAACGGCGATGGTCTCGCCCAGGCGGTAGAAGAGCTGCAGGCTCTACTCAAGCGGAGCCGCAATATCGCCATTCAGAACAAGGTGCGCAGCTCCAATCCGGAGCTGGTCGAGGCGATCCGCGTTCCCAAGATGCTCAAGCTGGCGCTTTGCGCCGCTGTGGGTGCTCGTGACAGGACTGAAAGTCGGGGTGCCCATTCCCGCGAAGATTTTCCTGCCCGAAATGACCGCGAATGGCTGAAGCGAACTCTCTCCACGTGGAAAGATGAGGCCGATGAACTTCCCACGCAGGAGTACGTCGATCTTGATATCATGGAGATGGAGATGCCCCCCGGATCTCGCGGATACGGAAACGATGAGACAATTCATCACGCTGATACGGCGGTCCGGGAAAAACAGATCGAAGAGCTCAAGAAAAGCATGCCGAATGCAGATCGACATGAAATGCAAGAAGCGATCATGCCGTATGTTCTGCCCGAGAAGTACAGGGGCAAAAACGAGCGTGTAGGAGTAGGATACGAATGAGCAACGATGAGCAGGGAAGAACGCTGAAGTTCCACATCCTCAAGTATGATCCGCAACTTGAAGGCGACGAACCGCGGATGGTTACGTTCGAGGTAGACGAAGCGCCGGGGATGACCATCTTTATTGCGCTGAACGAAATCCGTGAAAAGCATGATCGGTCACTTCAATTTGATTTTGTCTGCCGTGCGGGAATCTGCGGAAGTTGCGGCATGCTTATCAACGGTAAACCGGACCTTGCCTGCCGCACGCTTACGTCCCGCTTTCCGCGGGGTGAGATCACGCTTCTCCCCCTTCCTGCGTTCGAGCTCATCGGCGACCTGTCGGTAAACACCGGCGAGTTCATGCGTTCCATGAGTGAGCGCGTGGAGGGCTGGATCCACGACCAGGAACAGGAGTCCGTCGACCTGACGCGGATCGAGGAGAGAATGGACCCCGACCTTGCCGATGAAATCTACGAACTCGATCGCTGCATCGAATGTGGTTGCTGTATTTCCGCGTGCGCCACAAAACGGATGCGCGACGATTTTCTCGGCGCAGTCGGGTTTATCAAAGTAGCGCGCTTTGCCCTTGATACGAGAGACAAGCGAACAGACGAAGATTGGTACGAAATCATCGGTAACGACGACGGTGTTTTCGGCTGCATGACTCTTCTCGGCTGTGAGGACAATTGCCCGAAGGATCTGCCCCACCAGCACAAGATTGCTTATCTGCGTCGAAGAATGGTAAAGGTAACCTGAAAACGCCGCGGTCGCTCCTGTGTCTCTTGATCGGGAGCACCGTCCTGGCCGCATGCAGTTCTCACGCCCCCGATTCGGCGGCGCTCTTCCTGGAGAGCCGTACTTCCCGGCTCGCTTTTATTTCCGCCCTGCAGGTTGAGCTCGAACCGCTTCTCGATCAGGCGACAATTGTTGAACAGGTCACGCATGAGGGATTCCAGTTTCATCTCGGTGACTTGAACGGCGCACGGGCGGTGTTTCTGGTGACCGGTCCGGGCTTCGATCGAGCGGCGTTCGCCACGGAGGTACTGATCGATCAGTATGATCCGGGAGTGATCCTCTTTTCAGGCGTTGCAGGTGGTATTGATCCGATCATTCGGATCGGCGATGTCTCGATTGCTGAACGCTGGGGCCGGCATGATCTGCCGGAGTGGCAGGATCTCGGTCTCGATTGGATCTTTGTAGAGGATTGGCTGATCACTGCGGCCGAAGAAGCGGCTCGCCGGGCCAGGCTTGGCCGCTGCCCGGAGACAGGAGGCTGCCTCCATTACTCCCCCTCGGTTCGTGTGGGGGGAAGCGGTGTGACGGGTGAGCGTTTCATCGGCAGCGAGTTCGAGCGGGAGCAGATCTGGGAGGGCTTCTACGCCCGGTCGGTGGACATGCAGACATTTAAGATCGCTCAGGTCGCAGAGGACCATGGGGTGCCGTTTATTGCGATGAGAGGGATTTCCGATCTTGCGGGTCGAACGGCGGGGCGCGACTACCAGAGGTTTCTGGGACTGGCGTCCTACAATGCGGCCGTGGTCACGATCGAAGTGGCAAAAGAAGTCAGCCGGGTCAGCGCCCGCTGATCACGGCTAGCAGCTTTCGAGCGGCACTGTTACTCGGATCGATTGAAATTGCCTTCTCCAGTTTGACGCGCGCTTCCCCCGGATCACCTCGGCGAAGGAGCAGTTCCCCCCAGGCGACCCACGGCTCAGGCCTCCCCGTCTCCACCACCGCAGCCCGCCCGTAAAAAACTTCCGCCTCCTCGATCCGCCCGAGCGCCTCCAGCGCGTTCCCCGACAGAATGAGCGCGCCGAACACATTCATACCTGAACTAACCTGCCCGAACCTCTGAAGCGCTTCCTGATATTCGCGAGCGTCCATCGCCATTACGCCGAGCCTCATGGCCGCATCGGGGAGGTCGGGCCGAATGGCAAGCGCTTTACTGTAGGCGTCCGCCGCCTCTCTTTTTCGGCCCGCTTGATCGAGGCTCCGTCCCATGCCGATCCAGGCGCGCGCATCGCTCTCGAAGAGTTCGCCCGCCACGCGATAGCTTTCGTATGCTTCGCCGAATCGCCTCGCATCATAAAGCGTTTCGCCGAGAAGGAGGGACGCCCTTCTGTCTCGTGGATACTCTCTCAGAAGTTGTTGAAGCGCTTGTATAGCCTCACCCAGGCGACCGCTCCCTTTCAGAATGCGTGCCTCGAGCAGTCGGAGTGACCGGTCCGGAAAGATCGCCCGGGCCTCGCGCGCTGCCTGGAGCGCGGCGTCATACTCGCCCGATCTCAGGTGCCGCTCGGCAAGTGCCTCTTTCGCGCGATACGAACGAGGGACCGCCTCGATCAGGCCGTCCATGAAAGCTTCGTGGCTCATCCAGTCCTGGGTTCGCACCATGCTTCGAATCCCGAGTGGAATCGTAATTAGCATGGCGAGCAGAACGGCGATCCCTGCCCGCCGCCGATCGATTTCGGCAATGACGGCTCCGGCGAAGAGAAAAAACCCTGTCAACGGTAGATAGAGAAATCGCTCGGCAATGATATTCCCGATGGGAAACAGGATGTTGGAAACGGGGGCGAGGCCGGCGAAGAAGAGAAGCAGTCCGAGAGCGGCCGGCCGGTGGCGCTTCCAGGTTGCAGCAAACGCGGCCAAGGTGATGGCGAGAAGGACGAGGCCGGTCCAGGCGAGTCTATCAAGGTGGGACGAGATCCGAATCGTGTCGGGGGAGTAATCGCCTGAGAGAGTAGCCGGGTAGAATATGAGACGCATGTAGTGTGCGTATCCACGTAGCATTGTCACGGCACGGGTGGCTAAGTCTTCGCCGCCGAGAGTCTGTGCAGCTTGAGGTACCCCCGCCTGATCAAGAGCGTTCATTCGCATCAGGAGATAGATGGCTGTGGCGATGAATATCGGAACAAGGCGCTTGATGTTACGCCACACTCCAGCGGGATCGAATAGAATCGACTCCGCAAGGAGTGGAACCGCCCATACAATTCCGCTCTCTTTCGAAAGCATGGAAAGCAGTAGAAGCGATGCGGTGACGGTTCCTCGCCTGATCCCTTTTCCGAAGACGTACCATGCCGATAGCCCGAAGAGGTTAGAGAGCAGCCCCGCCTGGCCCGCAATGCTGACTACGGTTTCTGATTGCACCGGATGTACCGCGAAGAGAACCGCCGCGATCCAGGCGGCCGTGCGCTTTCGAAGCAGACGGAGACCGATCAGGTAGACAAGCAGAACGTTCAGGCCGTGAAAGAGCAGGCCCGCGGCGTGGAAGCCGACAGGATCAGCACCGAACAGGGCGTACTCCAGAGTGAACGCCGTCAAAACCACAGGCCGGTAGATGCCGGTCTGGTAGTCGTCCCCCACATAGTCGGTTGCGAAGAAGCCGGGAATGTTGGCGAGATGGCGGATGCGCTGATTCTGTTCGACCAGGAGGTAGTCATCCCAGACAAATCCGCATTGCAGTGCGTTCCAGAAGACGATCGTACCGAGCAGGCAGGCCGCAAGACCCCATGCGAGGTATAGCTTCGGTCTCTTAGCCCGCGTATCATGCATGTGTCGGAGTATAGCGGAAAGAATGTCGGTGCGGGATCATGTCAATGTTGACCCGGCGGATTCCATACCGGGAGATCCAGACGGGTCGCCTTGGTAAAGTAGATGTTAGACAGGGCGGCCTCGTCGTGAATCAGGTAGTCGGAGTACCCGAGCACATATAGGTACTCGTTCAGCTTCCAGGCGGCATCGCCGGCCTGGTCCAGCAGCTCGGGAAAGACCTCGCAGATGATGTCCGGGCTGAACCTCCGGAGAGGCTCACCCGCGCCCCGCAAGGCGGACAGTCCGGACCCTTCCACGTCGATCTTGATGAGATCGAGGCGGCCGAGATCGACATGCGTCACATATTTGTCCATCGTAATCGTTCGGACTTTTTCGGCTCCATTCGATGCCGTCCGAAGCGTGGATGTACATCCGTTGCCCGATATCGATTGATGTAACGAACGGTTTTCGGATAAGAGGGCGAACGAGGCGAATCAGCAGATTCTTCAGGCCCCTGGCAGGGATGCGGCGGCTCAACTTCCGGGCCGCTTCGTGGAGGCGGTTCCCGGATCGTAGTCGGGACGAGGGAGGGGAAGTCGATTTCATCACGGTCTGACTTACGTATTAGTACTCCCAGAGATCTCTTGCCGCCCGCATGATATCGTCCGTCTGCGGGAGGGTCGCATCTTCCAGAATAGGATTGTAGCCCACCGGCCGATCGGCGGTGGCCACACGCTTTACCGGGCCGTCAAGGTCTTCGAATAACTCGTCCGAAATCCACGCGGCGATCTCCGCGCCGTATCCGAAACTGATCGGGTCTTCGTAAGCGACGATCACCTTGCTCGTCTTCCTGACAGAATCAGCCACCATCTCCCTGTCCCACGGCGCAAGAGAGCGGAGGTCGATAATCTCGATGGAAAGGCCCTCTTTTTCGAGCGCCTTGGCGGCCATCTCGCTTCTTCGAACGAGCGCGCCGTAGGTAATGATCGAAATGTCCGTCCCTTCACGATGGATGCGTCCCCGGCCGAACGGAATCATATAATTGTCGCCCGGGTAAGGCGCCTTCGCGTAGGGCTGCCTGTACAGGTGCTTGTGCTCCAGAAAGAGCACGGGATCATCGCAGCGAACCGCGGTGCGCAGCAGGCCGTTCGCGTCGAGCGCGTTTGACGGCATGATCACGCGGAGTCCCGGATTGTGAGTCATGAGCACCACGCCCGACTGGCTATGGTAGATGGCGCCCCCCTGCAGATAGCCCCCGATGGGGACACGAATCACAAGGGGTGATTTCCATTTGTTCCGTGAACGCCAGCGCATCATGGCGAGTTCGTTTCGAATCTGATTGTAAGCGGGCCAGATGTAGTCGTAGAACTGCACCTCTACCACCGGCTTCAGTCCGGCGAGGGCCATGCCGACCGCCCGGCCGACGATATTCGCTTCGGCGAGGGGCGAGTTATAGACACGGTCCTTGCCATAGGTAGTCTGCAGCCCCGAGGTAAGCTTGAACACGCCCCCCTTCCCCTTGATCCGTTCGAGCACATCCGCCCGGCTCGCGTCGGCTACATCCTGGCCGAAGACGACGATATTCGGATTGCGGGCCATCTCGTCATGCAGGCATCTGTTGATGAGATCGACCATGGAGACCGGATCGCCTTCGCTCGCAGGAGCTGTCTCGAACTCGGCCGAAGTCGGATCGACATCAGGGGAATAGACGAAAAGGGGCGCATCTTCCGGGCCCGGCCTGGGGGCTAAGATCGCCCTGTCTTCAGCCTCGGCTAATTCCTTCACTACTTCATCGCGAATCTGGGAGAGCTCTTTCTTTGTCGCTACTTTCGCATCGAGCAGTCTCTTTTCGAAACTCGGAAGGGGGTCGCGCGCCTCTTCTACTTCGAGCTCTTCCTGTGTCCGGTAAGCGCGGTGATCATCCGACATGGAGTGGGAGTAGGGCCTTATGGTCGAGGCATGGATGAGAGCGGGACCTTTGCCTGCCCGAATGTGGGCGACGACTTCCTTGAATACATCGTGGCAGGCAACGGGATCACAGCCGTCGACCTTGCGAATGAGAAGCCCCGGATAGCTCATGAAGAGAGCGGAAATATCCCCGCCCGGCGTCTGCACTTCCACCGGCGTTGAAATGGCATATTCGTTATCTTCGACGAGAACGAGCACCGGCAGTTTACGCGTGCAGATCGTGCTCATGGACTCCCAGAATTCGCCCTGGCTTGTCGTCCCGTCACCGAGTGAGGCGAAGATGACTTCATCGCCGTGGAATTCGGAATCCAGGCCGTCGAATTTCGTAGCGTAACGGCAGGCGTCCGCTGTGCCGGCCGCATGAAGCATCTGCATGCCTGTGGGGCTTGAATTAGAGACGAGATTGATCGATTTTTTGCCCCAATGGGAGGGCATCTGACGGCCGCCCGATGCGGGATCGTCGATCGAGCCGACGGCGGACAGGAACATTTCGTACGGCGTTACGCCGATGGCGAGGCAGAACGCCCTGTCTCTATAGTAGGTATAAAACCAGTCGTGGCCCGGCTTCAGACTGAGGCCGGCTACGGCACCGACCGCCTCATGACCGGCGCCGCTGATCTGAAAGAAGATCTGATTCTTCCGCTTGAGTTTGATTTCGGCGTCATCTATGGCCCTCGATGTGAACATGAGCCGATAAATCCGGAGGCATTCCTCCCGGCTCAGGCTTCCGAGGCCTGTCCTGTTCTTGGTGGTGGGCTTTGCTTTGCTCCCCATATTTCTCCATTATTTCGAGAAAGCAGGATGATCCTACTCGATTGATAATGCGCCGGTTGCGGTCCTACCGCTACAATCGGCACCTAGCAGAGGGCTGCTACGGATGGACTCTCCCTCTCTCACAGGAAGAGTCCCTTTATTCTATTGGATTTCCAGGGGTCGAACAACAGTTTTCGGCCGGTTTCGCGGGATGTAAACACGTGACCGTTCTCGCAATGAGTTGAATATGAAAGAGTTGCTATTGACAAGGAGGTGTTGGTCCCCTCTCGTATCGGTCGCCGCGACGGTCGGGGTGATCGTCCTGCTGCTGGCCGGCTGTGAGGGGGCGAAAGAGGCCCCGCCCATTCCGGAAGGGGCGCTCCGAATTCTGTCGCTCTCGCCCAACACGACGGAAATCCTGTTCCGTCTCGGCCTTGGGGATGAGGTTGTCGGGGTGACTGATTTCTGCCGATATCCGCCGGAGGCACTCGAAAAGGCGAAAGTGGGGGGACTCCTGAACCCGAATCTGGAAGCGATGTTCGCGCTCGAGCCCAATCTGGTCGTTCTGCTTCCGGCCCACGAAGTCCTTGCTCGAAAGCTGCAGTCACAAAAGATCGCCGTGCTCGCCGTGCCGAACGACACGATGGCCGATGTGCTCGAGTCGATCGAGTCGATCGGGAGGATCGCGGGGCGATCGGAGAGAGCTGCCGCGCTGGCCGACTCGATTCGGTCGGCTATAGAGAGCGCAAAAAAGATGAAGCCGACTCAGCCCTGGCGCGTGATGATCGTCGTCGACCGACCCCGCCGGGGGCTTGCAGGAATATTCGTTGCCGGCCCTGGTACTTATCTGGATGAAGTGGTTCAGTTGATCGGCGGAACGAATGTGTTCGGCCAGTCGCTCGCCCGGTATCCTGAGGCGGGAATCGAGGAGATTCTGTTTCGGAATCCTCAGGTGATCATCGAGCTTCGGCCGAGCGGTGTCGACCCGGTAGAGGCGACCGAAGAGGCGCGGATCGTATGGCGACGGATACCAGGCCTCAGCGCCGCTGAATCGGGACGAATTTACGCGCTCGCCGGGGATCATCTGGTCGTTCCGGGCCCCCGTATCGGCCGCACGATCGAAGAGTTTTCAGCACTGTTCGGAGAGATTCGTTGAACCAGGCGACCAGAACGGACCAGCCGAAAAGAATGGCGAACACTGCCGTGCTTAAGGTCGACAATCTTTCGTGTGTGCGAAGCGGGCAGACTCTGCTCGACCGGGTCTCACTCGAGATCGGCCGGAAAGAGTTCACCGGACTGATCGGGCCGAACGGCGCGGGGAAGTCGACGCTTCTGAAGCACATTGCCGGCGTGCTCCCCGTGGAGCGGGGGAAGATCATGTTCGGAGACCGGGATCGGTCTCAGATGGATCCCCGAGAGGCGGCCAGGCATGTAGCCTACGTACCTCAGACCAGGGAGCCGGACATTCCGTTCACGGTGCGCGAGGTGATCGCCCAGGCGCGTTATCCCTATCTCTCCTCCTGGCGGAAGGAGAGTGACTATGACAGGCGTCGCGTCGGTGAGGCGATGGAAACGGTGGGAGTTTCTGATCTGAGCGGGCGGCGATTCGGCACTCTTTCCGGCGGCGAGCAGCAAAAGGTAATGATCGCTTCCGCTCTCGCTCAGGACGCCCGTCTCCTCCTGCTAGACGAGCCGACCACATTTCTCGATCCCCCGTTCCAAGACGAGATTTTTCGAGTGCTTGCCGAATTGAGGCGGGAACGGCATCTCGCCATTTTGGTAGTTACTCACGATCTGAACCGGGTGTTCGTTTCCGCCGATCGGGTGATCGCCATTCGTGCCGGGCAAATCGTCATCGAGGGGCCGCCGGGGGAGCTGGCCACCGAAAAAGCCCTTGAAGAAGTGTTCGGAGCCCGATTCCAGCTTACCCCTCACCCGGATTCGGGGATGCCGATGGTGGTGCCCGGCGAACCGGCCCGGTACGAGGGGGAGGACGCATGAGGATTCGAAACACGGGGCGGACGCTCGCCCTTCTGCTTCTCTTCTTTGTGACCGTTCTTTTGGTCGCCCCGTTTCTCGGCAGGGAGGCGATCCGATTCAGCGACATATTCGGGACGGAGGGGACGACCCGATTCTTCATCTTCTGGACACTTCGCGTGCCGCGGCTCGTCCTTGGTCTTTTGGCCGGTGCTTCGCTCGCTCTCGCGGGCCTGACGTTTCAAACACTCTTTCGAAATCCTCTCGCCACACCGTTCACGCTCGGCGTTTCGTCGGGTGCCGCGTTCGGAGTGGCGGCGGCTGTGCTGCTCGGCCTCGAAGGCTATCTGCTCGGCCTGGAAGTGACGCCTGTTTTCGCGCTAGCCGGTGCCGGGCTTGTCGTCTATATCCTGTATCGACTCGCCCGCACAGGTGTCGGCCTTTCGACTCTCCATCTGCTGCTCGCAGGCGTCGCACTCTCATACTTCTTTTCATCGCTCCTGCTCTTCGCTCAGTACATGGCCGACTTCACACAGACGTTTCGCATGGTGCACTGGCTCATGGGGCGGCTCGAGACGATCGGTTACGGCCCGGCCCTCATGATTCTTCCCGCATTCATATTTGGAGTCCTGATTCTTGCGGCCAACCGGCGGGAACTCGACCTTCTTCTGACCGGTGAGGAGATCGCCCGGAGCCGTGGTGTTCCTGTCGATCGGCTGCGGAAGAACCTCTACCTGGTCGCCTCACTCCTGACAGCGACCACGGTCGCCGCCTGCGGCCCGATCGGGTTTGTGGGGCTCGTGGTTCCTCATATTGTCCGGCTGCTGCTCGGCGTTACTCATGGTCGTCTGATCGTCGGTTGCGTACTTCTTGGCGGCCCTTTTCTCGTAGCCTGCGACGCGATCGCGAGAAACGTCGTACCGGAGACTGAGCTCCCTGTCGGAATCGTCACGGCACTTCTGGGAGGACCGTTCTTTCTCTGGCTGCTGGTGAAGAGGCAAAAAGGGGAGGCGTAGGGGGAGCCTCCCCTTTCTTCTTCAGATCAACAGCGCTGCCGGAAGGCATTTCCAGCCTCTGTGGGACGTACGTCTCCCTCTATTCCCTGTTGAGATCCCCTCCCTCAAGTTTTACTCGCCGAGGCCGATCCTCCGTATTGAGGTAGTCCAAGGAACTGTGCTGCGGATGACAATGCAGGCACAGACGCTCAGACAGTGAATTCCAGCCGGGCGAGCGCCCGGAAAGGCGGACAGGGCCATTCGTAAACTCCTTTTTTCTATTGCGATACTCGGAACAGGTCTATCCGGGTGTGCCGAGCAGGGCGAAGAGATCGTCGCCCCTCTTCCCCCCCAATCACCGGAAACCGCTGACCCCTCCAGTACGATCCTCGTTGGTCGGGCGGCTTCGGAGCCAAAGGAAGACCATCTCCGAGATGTGGCGGAGTTTCGCTGGGGTGATCTCGAGGTTGAGGAGGAGTTCGCCCCACAGGTTGAACGAATCCGAGTTCTTCAAGACGCAGAGAGCTTCTTTGGTGAGGCCGAGAACGTGGTCGAGGTTGGATTGAACAGCCTTCCTGGACAAGGCAGCAGCTGCCCCAACTCTGTCTTTGATGTTGAAATTCCAAATCCCCTAACAGTGGACGGCGTTACGTTTACGGACCCAGGCTGCCTAGCTTCCATTCTGTGCGGGTGTGAGCAGGGTGGGAATCTACTGATCTTGAATAATGGTAGTACGCTTGACTTCCCGGGAAGCGGAGGTGCTGCACTCATCGCCCTTGAGGGCATGGGGGAGGTTCCGTTTGTGATAGATGCCGAAGACGGCGAAGGCGCCACTCTTCGCGCTTTCGGACAGACCATATCCAATGGGGTCCGCTATATCGGTTTCTCCTCGCCGAGCGGAATCCAACAGCTTCGTCTGATTGAGACACCGATCAATGACTTCGCTCTATTGGAAGTTTGGTACGAAGCGGATCAATATCCCCTGGCACAAAACTAGTCCCGACGCGGGGAGCAGAGCCCCTCGCGTTCTCTTATCGGATCAAGAGAATTTTACAGCTTACCGCGCCGTCGCCCGCCTGCAAATGAATGAAGTATGCTCCCGAAGCCGCTTCCACGCCGTCATTGCTGGTACCATCCCACGTCATCTTGTGGGTCGCCGAATCAAACAAATCATCCACGAGCGTTCGAACCACACGCCCCGAATATCCAGAATGCGAAGCTTCACATGGCCCTCCTCCGGCAGCGCGAACTCAAGCCGCGTAGACGGGTTGAAGGGATTGGGGCTGTCCGGAAACGTATGCGCTCATGTGGTGACCCATCTCCAAGGGAGAACCTGGCACTCGATCTCGACTCCTCCCCGGGTGGCGGTGAAGAACTCGATATATTCCTCACCTGACTCGCTCGGAATGATCTTCGTAAAGAGGTATCGGGGTGAATCGTTGACCGTTGAGTCGCTCTCAATTTGTTTAAATGGACCCCTCCCGTGTAGCTCGGCATCATAGTGCCATACACGCTAGTCGGCATGCAGGCGATCAGATCGGTCTTCCCCCTGTCAGGATCAGGATCGGCCGTATGCGTTTCCTGGTCGGTGCCGGTCGTCGTTCCGCCCTGAGTCGCTCGACTATTTTGAACTTTCTATCCATTTCAATAAATATTGCTTGACAGGTTCTGGAGCCTGCGAATCTCGATCGTTGCAGACCCCTCACAGGCCCCCCTTCAGAAACCCTCTCGTCATCGTGAATCTATTGGAGGTGATCTCCTTGTCGACTTTTTCAAATCCAGCCGCGACCGATCTTGCAGCGCCTCTCTCGAAGCCGAAAAGGGGCATGCTAAAATATCTGCGGGGCTTGGAACGACAAGGGTGGATCAGAAGGGGATGAAGATGACGACGACCAAGAAGATGGAATCGGTGCTGGTGAAGCTTTCCAACCATGAGATCATTCAAAAAGGGGATCGGGCGGTTCGTAGCCGGCATGAGCTCGCCATCGAGATTCTCGACTGTCTGGTCGAGATCGAGGGGCGGTCGATTTTCCTGGAGGAAGGGCACTCATCGCTGTTCGATTTCTGCGTTCGGAGATGGCACTACTCGCCTCCCAAAGCGGGACGGTTCATTGCGGCCGCCCGATGTACGAAGAGCTTTCCAGCCGTACGGAATCTGCTCTCCCGGCGCAAGATTACCCTTTGCGGCGTATCCAGAATCGCCGGAATTCTAACCAAAGAGAACTCCGACAGGATCCTTCAGGAAGTTTCGGGAAAGAAATTCGTGGAGATCGAAAAGATCGTCGCCTCGCTGAAGATCGCTCCGAAAACCCGGGAGTCGATCCGGCCGATCGGTCTGCAGGAGCCGGCTGTCGGCCGGGATCGAAGTGCCGATCACGAGGATCTCTTTCGACCGAATCGAACACTTGAGAACTATCAAATTGATAGTAATTTGACGGATGATCAGGCGGATCAGTCCGGGGGAGACTCTCCAATTGAACGTCCGATGGAGAAACCGGAACATCGCTACGAGATCCGGTTTTCGGCGAGCGAAGAATTCTGCCGGGACCTGGAACGGGCTAAGAGGGTCTGCTCCCGGAGCTGGAATCTGGAGGCGATCATGGGGAGAGCGATCAAGGATCTGCTGGAGAAGCGCGATCCCGAGCGAAAAGAGGCGCGGCGGAGGAAGAGAGAAGCCGGGAAGAAGAGCAAGTTGCGGAGCCAATCGCCGAGCAAACCGGCAACCATGAGCGGGGTAAAGGCAGCAACCGACATGAAGTCCTCGGGCAAGCGCGTTCAGGCACCGCCCGCCCGTTCGCGACACATTCCAGCGCAGTTAAGGGACGCGGTATTCACCCGCGACAAAGGGCGCTGTACGTATACTAGTTCTCTCGGCATGCAGTGCGACTCGATCGCTCACCTGCAGATCGATCACATCACCCCATTTTGCCTGGGTGGGGAGCACTCCCTCAAGAATCTGCGTCTCCTGTGCGGCAAACACAACCGATTGGCTGCTCGTGAGATGTCACTTACAAAACGTTGATCGGCGGGTGGAGCTACGACCAGTAGCGACAGGAAAACGCATACGTCACTGGACACCCCCATTCGGTTTACGGTTGGGCTGGTCGGGAACGTGGAAGCGATCTTAATCCACATTCGCCGCTTTCGGGCAATGGCGCGAATGCCCATCAATAAGAAAACTTCTCAACCGGGCTTCTAACCCTCGGCGAGCGTTGTTTCGTCCACTTCGTAGACCGATTCTTCTTTGAACAGGTCTCCTTTCAGAACGAGCAGGCGGGCGCGTATTCCGAAGAGTGTCGCGTCGATGAAGTCCCCCCCGATAAAGAGCGCGGTGCCGAGCACGGTCCCCTGGATCCCGGGGTTCCGCATGGCGAGATAGATCCCGGCCGAAGTAACGACGATCAGTTTGATAAGAGAGCTGACGCCGATGATCGTCGTCTTTCTGGCGCGCATCAGGAGTCCCTGGGAGAGTGAGCGTGCGCCGAGAAAAAACGGCTCGAACACGATGAGGAAGAGCGCGGGAGCTACTTCCCGCTCGAGATCGGGTGCGAGGTTGAATACGCCGTGCAGTAAAAAATCGCGCACAGGCGTGGCTGCCATGACAATAATGATGATCGAGAAAGTAATCATGAGAGCCACACCGAATCGGATCGCCCGCCGGAGGTCGGCGCGGCTTTCGGGCAGGATCAGCGTTACATTCTGGATCGCCCATAGTGGCGAGCATGTGAGGAGCACGAGGGGCGTCACCACGCCAAAGCCTGCCTGGGCGAGTTCAGGATCGGGCAGCCGGCCGAGAATGGCGTTGACCACCGGCCGGGATACAGTCCAGACGTAGGCGGAGAGTGAAACGGGCGCACCGATGCGGATAATCTCCCCGTAAGTCAGCCGCTCTCCCTCCGGCTCGCGGATCGCGAGTCGACGTTTCAGTTCGGGCGCGGCCGATCGAAACACCATTAATGTTTCAACTATAAGACCCGAGAGAAGTGCCGTTGCGCCGGCGTAGGCGCCCGAACCGGTACCGATGGCTACGGCAATGCCGGCGATCGAAGCAAGCACGACGATCCGGCCGATCGTCGCCCGGGCAATCATTCCTGTCTGCTTCTCTTTGATCGCGATTCCGGTCGCGATCCCCCTCACCGCAATGATCACCGGGACCGGCGACAGGATGATGAGCACATTGGTGGCGCGTTCGGCCACACGGGCGGTGGTATGAATGAAATCAAGAAAGACGAGATCGCCGAGAGGTGTACACGCGACAAGCAGCGCGGTCAGTGAGGCGCCGAACCCGACCACGAGCGAAACTGTCATGAGTCGGCGGATGGACCAGTATCCGTCGACAAGAGTTGCTGTTACCTGCTGCGTTACCAGACAGGGGCTTTCGAGGAACAGGAGCACGGCAAACCCGATCCAGTAGCTCGCGAAGTCGAGCTTGGGATCGGCCGCGCGGCCCACCGCTACATTGATGATCGGACCGGAGAGAGTCATCATCTGCGAAGTGAGTAGAAGGGGGGCGTAAAATCTGATGATCTCGCGGAATGACAGTTTGGGCATCTTTCAATCCCGGCGGAATGTTCCGCCCCCGCCTAAATGGCGTAATGGACCATGAACGTGGCGCTGTCCGGGCAACAGACCGCGAACTCGTGTGAATGTCGAATCGGGGCGGGAGCTTCTCTGCGATCGAGTTCGATGAATCCCCGGGCGCCGAAATAGGATGCCGCTGTTTCAGTCAGCAGATAGACCGGCGCGATCGACCGCTCTCCGGCCGCCCCGCTCCGCCACAACGTAAGCCTTGCCGAACTGATCCGCCAGCCCGGATGTGGGGAGACCGGCTCGTCGCAGCAGGCTGATCACCCTGTCCATGTCGGCATAGTCTGCCGGCCTCGTGGTGACAGAGTCTCTCAATATGATAGGATCCTCCGAAAACAACCTTCGAACTTCGGTGGTGCGCATCAGGCCGCAAGATCACCCAGACTAACATGCCGCCCTCATCGGATAAGGGATTTCGCTATCAACGGCGCGAAAGTCCCTTCCCGAAGGAAACCCGGGCACCCGAGCCGCCGTATGGACAGGAAGAACGCCGGTTTCATCAATCACCCTCAATCGGGAGCAATCCATGCTCGAAATCCGCAATCTCTCAAAAACCTACTCTAACGGCGTTCGCGCGCTCGTCGATGTTTCTCTCGACATCCCGAAGGGAATGTTCGGTCTTCTCGGCCCGAACGGAGCGGGAAAATCGACACTCATGCGTACGATCGCCACGCTGCAGGACCCGGATAACGGCACGATTTCCATGGGCGGCCTCGATCTCCTTCGAGAAAAGGATGAGGTTCGCAAGTTCCTCGGCTATCTGCCGCAGGAGTTCGGCGTCTATCCCAAGATTACCGCCCGCGCCATGCTCGATCACTTCGCCATACTCAAAGGAATCGCCAATCGGAAGGAGCGGAAAGAACTGGTCGATGCTCTTCTCCGCCAGACCAATCTTCATGATGTTCAGAAACGAAGGCTGGATACGTTTTCGGGCGGAATGAAGCAGCGATTCGGCATCGCGCAGGCACTGATCGGCGAGCCGAAGCTTATTATTGTGGACGAGCCGACAGCCGGCCTCGACCCGGAGGAGCGGAATCGATTCCATAATCTGCTCTCCGAGATTGGAGAGAATGTGGTGGTGCTTCTCTCCACCCACATCGTGGAGGATGTGCGTGATCTCTGCAGCCGGATGGCCATCATTGCCGAAGGAAGGGTTCTCCATACAGGTGCGCCCCGTGAGATCATGGATGATCTCCGGGGCAAGATCTGGCGAAAAACGATCAAGCGGGAAGCGGTTGATACTTACAAGGAGAGCATGCAGGTAATTTCCACTCGGCTCGTCGCGGGAGATACCGTGATTCACGTCTTCAGCGAAGACAATCCGAATGAGGGGTTCGAGCCGGTCGATGCGGATCTGAAAGACGTCTACTTCTCGGCACTTCGCCACGCCGCCTGACGGGAAGGAGATCACCCGATGCTCTGGCAGATTTTTCTTTTCGAGGTTCGGTATCAACTGAAGCAACCGCTCTTCTGGGTCTCTTCGGCCGTATTCGCGCTCCTCACGTTCGGCGCGGTCAGTTCGGACAGCATTACTGTGGGCGGCTCCATCGGAAACGTGAATCGGAACGCCCCGTTCGTGATCGTCCAGCTGATGTCGATCATGAGTGTGATCGGTATCTTCGCGATTACAGCATTCGTGGCTGGTGCCATTCACAGAGATTTCGATCGCAACACGGCCGAACTCATCTTCTCGAAACCTATACGTAAGATCGATTACATGCTCGGCCGATTCGGCGGTGCGCTCGTTATCAGCTTCGGTGTTCTGATTTCATCAGGGCTTGGAATACTGATTGGAAGTTACATGCCGTGGATCGACCCGGAACGGGTCGGGCCGTTCATGTTCGCGCCCTATCTCTGGGCGACTCTCGTCATGGTCGTTCCCAATCTAATCTTCATCGGCGCAGTTTTCTTTACGGTAGCCGGTCTCACAAGAAGTATGCTGTTCACCTATCTCGCCGTGGTCGGTTTCTTCGTCGCCTACTCGATTTCAGGCAACATGCTCGGCAATATGGAGAACGAATCTCTTGCCGCTCTCTTCGATCCGTTCGGCCTGGCGAGCATATCGAATGCAACCAGATACTGGACCATCGTGGAGCAGAACAACTCGGTACCCGGTATTACCGGCGGAATCCTGCTGAACAGGATCATCTGGATGGGCGCGGGCCTGCTCGTCTTTGTCATGGGTTACTTCTCGTTCAGCTTTTCGAAAAAGACGGCAGGAAGATTCCGTAGAAAGAAGAACACTCCCGCCCGTAGCGCCGATCGTATCGTCGAGTCCGTTTCGATTCCGCAGGTTGGCCGGACTTTCGGTCGGGGAACGTCGCTATCGCAGTATTGGTGCCAGGCAAAGATCGAAATGGCGTCGGTCTTCAAAAGCGTACCGTTCATCGTCATTCTCGCGTTCGGCATGCTGAACGTAATCGGAAGCTCCGGGTTTGCCAATCAGATGTTCGGCACTTCCGTCTGGCCTGTGACCCACCTGATGATCCAGAACATACAAGGGTCTTTCGCGTTTCTGCTCGTTATCATCGGAACGTTCTACGCGGGTGAACTGATCTGGAAAGAACGCTCGCTCAAACTGAATGAAGTGTATGACGCCCTTCCGATATCGACCTGGGTCCCCTTCGCCGCGAAGATGACAGCCCTCGTACTCGTCACGTTCGCCTTTTTGATTGTCGGTGCGCTTACGACGATGGGGTATCAGATCTGGAACGGCTACTACACGTTCGAGCCGCTGGTCTACGGCAAGGGTCTCGGGATTATGGGGCTTCCCTTTGCACTCACCTGTGTCCTCGCTGTTTTCCTGCAGGTGCTCTCACCGAACAAATTTATCGGTTATCTCCTGGTCATTCTGTATCTGATCAGTCGAGTCGTAATGGGCATGCTCGACCTCGACCATAGTCTGTATCGATTCGGCGGCCGGATGTTCATCCCTTATTCCGACATGAACGGTTATGGGCACTTTGTCACTCCTACGCTTTGGATTGCAGCGTACTGGGTTTTCTTTGCCGGACTGCTAGCGGTGTTGTCAGTCCTGCTCTGGCGGAGAGGTACAGATACGCCATGGAAGGCTCGGGTTCGAGAGATGGGCAGCAGGTTCAACCCAGCCATGCGGGGACTTGCAGCAGTCTGTCTTATCGGTTTTCTAGGAACCGGTGCGTACATCTTTTACAATACTAATGTTCTGAATGAATATGTACCAGGCGACGTCGTCCGGGAGCGGATGGCGGACTACGAGAAGAGCTACCGGCAGTACAAAGATGTGAATCAGCCGAGGGTAACGGCGGTTACATGTAACGTCGATATTTATCCGCGGGAGAGACGGGTGGAAATTCGAGGGGAGTATACGCTGGTCAATAAGAGCGACGTGCCGATCAGTCAGTTTCACTTGGACATACCCCCCGACGGAGAGATCAATAGTCTTGAGTTTCGGTATCACACGGCGAGCATCGAGGATGATGTGCTCGGCTACTATGTTTATGAACTGGATGAGGCGTTACTACCCGGTGACAGCATGCCCTTCCGATTCGACATCACCGTCGCCGCAAACGGATTCGTGAACAGCGGGTCTAATACATCGGTTGTCCGAAACGGCACATTCTTCAATAACCAGCAATACTTCCCCACGTTCGGATATAACGCAGGCCGGCAGTTGACTGATCGGAACAGGCGGCGCAAGCTCGACCTTGAGCCGGTGGAACGAATGGCGAAGGTGGATGACCTGTTTGCCCGCCGGAATAACTACCTCAGTACTGACAGTGACTGGATCGACTTCGATGCGACAGTGAGCACGGATCTCGATCAGATCGCCATTGCCCCCGGCTATCTGAAGGAGGAATGGACTGAAGGGGAGAGGCGATATTTTCACTATGAAATGGACTCGCCGATTCTGAATTTCTATGCGTTTCAATCCGCCGACTACAAAGTGCGGCGGGATCGCTGGAAGGATGTGGCCATCGAGATCTATTATAACGAGGGCCATGAATACAACATCGATCGAATGATCGAGGCGATTCAAAAATCGCTCGACTACTATACGGAGAATTTCAGTCCCTATCAGCACAGGCAGGTGCGCATCATTGAGTTCCCCCGATATGCGACGTTCGCTCAGTCATTCCCGAACACGATTCCCTTCTCCGAGAGCATCGGATTCATCGCCAATCTCGAGGATGAAGAGGATATCGACTATGTGTTCTATGTGACGGCCCATGAAGTAGCTCACCAGTGGTGGGCACATCAGGTGATGGGGGGAAACGTACAGGGTTCCACCATGCTGGTGGAGACCATGGCGCAATACTCCGCGCTGATGGTGATGGAAAAGGAATACGGCAAGGAGAAGATGCGGCGGTTCCTGAAGTTCGAGCTTGATCGATACCTGCGGAATCGGGGGGGGGAGCTGATCGAGGAGATGCCGCTGTTGCTTGTGGAGAATCAGCAATATATCCATTACCGGAAGGGAAGCGTCATCATGTATGCCCTCCGCGATTACATAGGCGAGGAGATGCTGAACAACGCCCTGGCCGAGTACATCCAGCAGGTGGCGTATCAGGAGCCTCCATGGACGAACTCGCTCGAGTTCTTCGAATTCATTACGGCGGCGACGCCCGACTCGTTGCAGAACGTTCTCGTCGACATGTTCGAAAACATAACGCTCTTCGAGAATCGGGTCGGAGAGGCGAAATTCACTGAAACCGGTGAGGGGGAGTATGTGGTGGCGCTCGATATTCGGGCGCGCAAGGTGAGGGCCGACGGCAAGGGGGTGGAGACCGAAGTACCGATCGATGATTGGATCGATATCGGTGTGTTCGGCGAGGACGATAAAGTGCTCTATTTAGAAAAGCATCGGATCCGCGAAAAGGAATCCATAATCGAAATCACTGTGCATGAAGAGCCGCAGGAAGCGGGAATCGACCCCTATAACAAGCTTGTGGACCGGAACTCGGACGACAATCGGAAAAAGGTGTCTCACGATGATGTCGATCTGGCGGTGCTCACTCCGTGAGTGACGTCGTGATTCGCAGATTCGGGGATGAGGGCGATTCCATCGGTGATCTGACGGCGCTGCTCCACAGGGCCTACGCCGAGCTTCATGAAATGGGGCTCCACTACGTCGCCACCGACCAGACCGACGAGACTACAGCGAGGCGGATCGGTTTCGGTGAGTGCTGGGTAGCGGTGAAGGCCGGCCGGTTCGTCGGCACGGTTAATTTCCGTATTCCTACGCTTACGAGAGGGTGCCCCTACCTGGACCGGCCGGATGTAGCGAGCTTCGGCCAGCTCGGCGTCGATCCTGAACATCGGGGTGACCGAATCGGACTTCGCCTGATCGACCTGGCTGAGAAACGAGCCCGGGAGACGGGAGCAGCGATCATCGCGCTCGACACTGCCGAGCCGGCGAAGCACCTGATCGCTTTCTATATGCGCCTGGGGTATGAGGTAGTCGACAAAGCAGACTGGAAGCCGACGAATTACGAGAGCGTTGTCATGGCGAAGAACGTCGAATTAGATAGATGAAGGATCAGGGGCTCTCGTTCGTCGCCGCTACTCTTACCTCGTATCGATCCTTGTGAAAATATACGCGGTCGATGCCGGGATCGTTAGAGCGAGCGCCTTCGACCCGTCGATCACCAGGCCAGTGTAACCGTCATCAGGTCCGAAGCGAAGCCACGAGCCGGACGAGGGAAACTGGACTACAAGATCGTGGTCGTCATGGTCGAAGTTGGACGCCACGACGACTCCCGCGTTCTGCTCGTTCGCGCCTGAGTAGCGCCAGTACTGGATTGTTTTGTTCTGTTGGTAGGAACCTTCCGAAACTCCCCAGTCCGGCCCGAAGAATGAGATCCCGGTGGAGGCGAGGTCGGGCCGGCCGAGACGGAGCGAGATCAGTTCTTTGAAGTATGTGCGAAGTTCCTGGTCGCCACTCGCCCAATCTATCTTGTTCGGAGTCGGATGCTGGGGCACGAAATCATCTTCGCCGATCTCATCCCCCATGTAGATCATCGGGATCCCGACCGATGTGAACAGTGTGGCCGCGCCGAGCTTTGATTTTCTAATGCCCCCGATCGCCTGCGCCTCGGGAGAACCCAGGTTGTCTACTTCCCATACCATGCGATGTTCATCGTGGCTCACGATGTAGCGGATCTCGTTATGGGGGCTGCCGAACGCATCATTCTGGGATAGCACATTGGCGAGCGCCCACATCGGATTGTCCTCGGTCTCGAACGAACCGTAGGGGAAAGAACCGCGTCCGAAGTATTGTCCTTCCTTCAAGAGCGCCTGGACGATCTGCATGAAGTTGTTGGCGACCCCGCCCCATTGATCGGTGTGCTGGCCACCCCACTGCGCGTCGAATCCTGAGAGATTGATGCAACTGTTCGGCGGATAATTAAAGTCCTCGCCGATCAGCAGGAAGTCCGGATGACGACTCTTAATCTCATTTCGGAGCCAGGCATAGGCGGTGTACTCCTCGGGCTTTACGAAGTCCAGACGGTAGCCGTCGATTCCGTATTGCTCGATCCAGAAGAGACAGACGTCCAGCATGAATTGTCTGATCTCTTCGGACTCCCAGTTCATTTCGGGAAGACCGAACTGGTTACTCTGATCATGGTTGATCCAGGAACCGGGCGTGCCCCAGGCGTCGAGAACCCACATGGGGGAACCGCCGCCGGATGTGTGATTAAGCACCATGTCGAGAATGACGGCGATACCGTTCTGATGAGCTGTCTCTACGAGATCGGCGAAGTCCTGGAGCGAGCCGTAGTCATTTTCCACTGCGAAGTAGAAGTTGGGGGTGTACCCCCAGTTGAATCGGTCCTCGGTCTGGCCGGGTGAGTCCCCTGCCCGCTCAGGCCGAACCCCGGTTACAGGCAGCAATTCGATTGCGTTTATACCGAGATCCACCAGGTCAGGATCGCCCCCTGTGATTCCGTCGATTACCGACTGGAAATCGCCTGCCGGTGAGAAGTCCCATGTGAACAGCTCATAAATCACGAGCTTGGATTTGTCGATCCCTCCTGAGAGAGGCGCCACAGGGTCGGGAAGAGGGACTCCGCCGACGCTGTTGTATCCATCGAACCCGTCCGGCTCCAGGAGGGTCGCTCGCGGATCGCCGATCCACTCCGGTTTGCTGAACGGGGCTGCATAAAGCTGGAACTTGTATTGCTGTCGGCCGGAAGCATTTACAGTGATTCCCCATTGGCCGGATTCTTCGTCTTCAAACAGCAGATAGTCAGGATCGCGGGGTGTGGAATCCAGCCAACCATTGAATTCCCCCGCAAGGAAGATCTCCGGAACGCCCGGCCCATAAACCGTGAAATCGAGACCGTCGTTTCTGATCTCCGCGGCGGCCGATTGTGTAACAGCGATCGGATCGGTCGAATCAGCTAGGTCATGGTCGACAGTAGCCAGAAGAGAGACTTCCGCCTGCCAGCCGTCGGGATAGTGCTTAGGGATAAGCAGTTTCAGTTCGATCGTGGCGGTATCGGCCGGGTCGAGGGGAAGGGGGATCGTGACAAGAGAATCGGAGATTTTTTCTGAGCGATCGTAGCGAACGGTGGATGTCAGAAAATCGAAGCATTCGGGGTAATGGTAGATCACTTCAAGGTCTTTAGTCGGCGCTTCCCCTGTGTTGACAATGGTGCCGATTGCGACCAGAGTGTCGCCGGCCTTCGGCTCACCGATTGCCGCCCCCACATCGAGGGTCAGCGAAACATTCGAGATGATCGGGCCGTTGTCGTCATCATCGTCGTCGTCCCCGGGGATGGGTACGGGTATCGGGAGGGAGTCGTCGCTGCAGGAAAAAATTGCTGCGATCGAGGCAACGAGCAATAGAATCAGAAAGAACTGAATGCGATTCCTGTTCATGACATCATCACCTTATCGGGGATCTTCGCGAAAGTAAATGTATGCCGACGCCCGGGGTATCTCGACGCGCGGTGCCCCCGAGATTTGAAAAATCTCTGTGTAAGTGCCATCCGGTCCGAAACGCCACCAGGTTCCCGATTCGGGAAACTCGACCAGGACATTCTCATTGAAATGGTTGAAGTTGGCGGCTACTACGATGTCAGTCTCCGCCTCGCTCCCGAGGTAGCGCCAGTAAACAATTGTCTTCCGTTGCTGGCTCACCCCCTGATCGACCCCCCACTCTTCGCCATGAAACCGGATTCCTCCTCCAGCAAGAGTCGGGTGATTCAATCGCAGGCGAATCAGCTCCTTGTAGTAGTCCCGCAGATCGTAATCTCCTTCGTTCCAGTCGACCACGTCGACGACGGGGTGAGGCGAGGGAAAATAGTAGTCGTCCTCTCCGATCTCCTCGCCCATGAAGATCATCGGAATGCCGACAGCTGTGAGAAGTGTGGCCGCTGCAAGCCTTGCTTTCGTGAGGCCTCCGACTTCACGGGCGCGCAGCGTACCGTTACGATCGACTTCGCCGACCACTCGTTGCTCGCGATAATTAACGACATATTTGATCTCATTCCATGCCGTCGGGAATCCGGGGTTCGGGCCGAGCACATCGGCGAGCGCCCACATCGGGTTCTCGCTGGTCTCCCATGAGCCGCGCGCCGGCTCCCAGATCCGCCCGGAATAGCGGTCCTCCCGAAGGAGTGCCATCATGACATTCTGGAAATTGTTCGCGGTACCCCCCCAGGGGGATTCGTTCTGTCCGCCCCACTGCGCGTCCATCCCGGAGGAAGTCACCGCGGAGAATGGTGGGAAGGAAAGATCATCGGCGATCAGGAATGTATTGGGATACCGGCTCTTGATCTCCTGGACGAGCCATCGATAGCCGCCGTAATCGGCCGCCTCCACCCCCTCGAAACGAAATCCGTCCACACCATACTGTTCAATCCAGAAAAGACAGGCGTCCAGAAAGTAGTCGCGCATATCCTCGTTATCCCAGTTGAACTCGGGATAGTCGGGGTCGTCCCCTCTTCGGTTTTTGATCAGGCCGCTCTCCCCGTCGGAGAACGCATCAATTTTCGCAATGGGTCCGTCGTTCTTGGTCCGGTCCAGATTGATGGTGAAGAAGACGGCGATGTTATCGGAGTGTGCGGATTCGATGAAGTCCCCGATGTCCAACAGTTCTGCGGTCGCCCAATCGCGGCTGAAGAGGGAATATGACTCGAAACCGAGTGAAGCATGTCGGTCAATCGGGGTCATTGCGGGCAAGATCTCGACCGCATTGATCCCCAAGTCGACCAGCCTCAAATGTTCGGGAAGAATTGATCGGATCTGACCGTCCGGCTCGCCGATATTGTCGACGCATATCTGATAGATTATGAGGCGGGACGGGGTGACACCTCCCGGAAGCTGGCCTGACACAAATGGCTCCGCAAAGAGTCCAGCATCATACACGGATGTTTCGCCTTGAAAGACAACCCTCGCCCGAGGGTCGGCGATCAGCATGGCGTCATTTTCTCCTGGCGTGCTCAGGACAAAGCGGAAGGATACTGGATGTCCCGGAATTCCACTTGGATTTCCCGATAACCGAAACCACTTCTCCTGTCGATCGGGGAACAGACGGTATCGCTCCTGGAGATCCCAACCATTGAATCCGCCCGAGATATACACCGCCGGAACTCCCGGCGCGAGGAGTTCGAATGTCGGCCCACTGTCGTTGAAGGACAACACTTTCGCGCTATCCGCCACGACCACAGGCGCCGTGCCTCCGTCATCATCGTGATCCACTTCCACGGTGATGTCGCCATAAACGGGCTGACCGTCGGGATAGAACTCGGGCACCAGTAGTTTTAGCTCCAGCAGGAGCGAGTCGCCGGGTGGCACATCTACAAATGGAACGAAGACTTCTCCGGTTGAAAGAACCGGCGAACCCATGTTGGAGCTGAATGAAAGAAACCGGAAGCGATCGGGAAGTTGGTGGACCAGCCGCACAATACGGGCTGTGTCCGAACCGGCAGGCGTGACAATGACCTGAGAAACCAGCGTATCCGCAGCAACCAGTTTCCGGCCGCCCGGTCCTCCCATTACAATCGAGGTCCGGACCACCGGTGCCGGTTTGCTCGAATCATCCCCACCAGGCTCGTTCGGAGCGTCTTCGCTGCAGGCGATGAGCATGGCCGGTAGAAAGATCACCGCTCTCCGCAGCAATCGTTCCAACATGCCTTTCAACCGCAGTCTTCTCGACATGATCGATTCGATCACCAATCTCCAGTCCGTGTAAAAACCACACCCGACTCCATACACCCCGATTACAGTCTAATCGATCGATCGATCCCTGTGCGGCTTTCTCAAGAGTAGGGCAATGGGGCTGTCCGGGGACGTATACGTTTCTTTCTCATTCCGCGTCAGGCTTACCCGCCGATCAACAGTTTGTCAGTGACATCTCACGAGCCGCCAATCGGTTGTGTTTCCCGCACAGGATGCGCAGATTCTCAAGGGAGTGCTCCCCTCCCCGGCAATACGGTGTGATGTGATCAATCTGGAGATGAGCGGTCGAGTCGCATCGGATGCCGAGGGAACTGGTGTAGGTGCAGCGCCCGTTGTCGCGGGTGAACACCTTATCCCGCAATAGGGCCGGAATGTGTCGGGAACGAACGGGCGATACCTGCCTGCCATTGCCAGAGGAATTCGTCTCAGTTGTTGCCTTTGCCCTGGACACGGTTCCCGGTTTGCCCGGCGATTGGCTTCGGAACTTGACATGTGACTTGCTCTGCTTCCTGGCTTCTCTCTTCTTCCGCCGTGCCTCTTTCCGCTCGGGATCGCGCTTCTCCAGCAGGTCCCTTATGGCTCTCGCCATAATCGCTTCCAGGGTCCAGCTTCCGGAGCAGACCATCTTCGCCCGCTCAAGATCCCGGCAGAACTCCTCGCTCGCCGAGAACCGGATTTCGTAGCGCTGCTCCGGCTCTTGTTGCAGATCATGTTGCGGGCCACGCCCAACATGGGTGTGATTCGGGGGGTCCTCCGCCTGAAACAGGTCGCCTTTGTCTTCCCGGTTCGAGGTCTTGCCAGCCGGTTCAATCAAGCCGATCGGTCGCAGGGATTCTCGCATGGCCGGCGCGATCTGATGGGAAGTTACGATCTTCTCAATATCGGCAAATGTCTTGCCGGAGACCGATCGGAGGATCTCTTCCGGATTCCCCTCTGCCAGGAGGCGGGCGATCTTCGCGAGGCCACACACAGTGATCTTGCGATCCACCAGGAGCATTCTTGCCGCTGGGAATTTTTTCATACATCTGGCAGCCGCGATAAACCTCCCCGCCTTGGATGGGGAATAGCGCCAGCGGCAGGTGCAGAAGGCAAACAGAGAGGAGTAGCCTTCCTTCAAATAGAGAGATCGTTTTTCGATTTCGTTCAGACATTTGAGAATGGAAATTAGCAATGCATGTTCGTTCCGAACCGCCCGATCTCCTTCTTGAATCACGGCATTGTTGGAAAGCTGCTCGATCGATCGCTTCATCTTCTTCGTCGTCATCACATTCCTCCTCACACATCCACCCTTGTCGATCCAAGCCCCACAAACATTCTAACACGCATTTTTCGGCGTCGAGAGAGGCGCTACACAAGGAATCGTCGTAAATTTTGCAAATCCAACAAGGAAATCGATTCCAAACGATTCACGATAGCGAGAGCTCTTCGAGTGAGGAGCCGGCGGGCCACTCGCGACAGTGCAGACTGGCTGGTCCCAGAATGTGTCAAGCAATATTTGTTGAAATCAATAGAAAAATTAAATTGATTGAAAAACAGGGCGGAACTACGGATCGGGTGGCTCGACGAGGGTTGGAAGGCGTCCAGGTTCAGTCTGGTCCGTCTGATCCGATTGCTCCGCCACCGGCTCTTCGATCGTTACCGGTGTGATCCGCTCGAGCAGCATCTTCCGCGGGTTCAAGCGCCCGCGAGTCGCTTCTACTTCCCGACGCGACTTGCCTGACGCCCGCTTGAATAATTCACGGTCAGAATATATGCCCTGTTTTTCTGACTTCAAGGGAGCGTCAAGATGGCTCAAAATGGGCTCAGGGAGCGGCCGGAGGGTCAGATGTGGAATATTTTCAGACGAAGAGCCCAAGGGTTGCTTCTCCGGTCATTTTCGCAAGGCGCCTGTGGGCCAAGCGAATTACTTCTCAAAAAGGTGTCGATCGCTATTTTGATCAACCGGAGAAAAAATTCCGTATGACAGAGGAGCGATTGGAAAGGAGGGGGGAAAAATACCCTCGACGACACGACGTTGCGGCAGCCACGCCGGCTAGCCGGGCGTGCTGCCGCCCGGCTCTCTTATCAGGCTTTCGATCTGACCGATCAGGCGCTTTTGATCGATCGGCTTGTCGGCGAAAGCGGTGCAGCCCGCTTCGAGGCATTTTTCCCGAACCGCTCGCGACCCATTGGCGGTGAGTGCGATGATCGGACTGTCGAACTCTTTGGCGATGGAGAAAAGATATCTGAAACAGGGGGGAATTGAAGCGCGCGGTCGGCGGTGATCAGCGAATAAGGGTGATCGCCCGCGACTCGACTCTTCGCCCGGCGATCAATCGTACGTGATACACACCAGAGGAGACGGGGCTTTCCCGGTTGTCTATGCCGTGCCAGACAATCGCGTGGCTCCCCGCCGGAATTCTTTCCCCGTCGATCAACTGACGAACGAGGCGCCCCGTACTGTCATAAATCATGAGAGAGATTGTAGTCGGCCGGTCAATCTCGAAGCGAATCGAAGTGGCGGGATTGAACGGGTTGGGGCGGTTCTTTTCGAGGCGGGCGACACTCGGCGCTCCGGGGGGGAGAGTCGTTGCGGTTTCAGGCACCAGTGCCACTTCGGCCACCGTTCCCTCTCCCCACGTTACCGAAACTCCGCTCAGTGTGTCCGAGAGATAGCCGGGTGACGAATAGATGATTTCGTAGGTCCCGGTGTCGAGTAGCTTGTAGTAGTCCCCTCGATCCGGATCGGTCGAAACGGCTTTGCTGTTTCCGGTAACTTGAATCGTGGCACTGATCGGCAGGCCGGTTATCTGATCGGTTACGACCCCGTTCAAGCCGAACCTGGCTGCGGCGATCCAATGGAGAAAACTCTCCCGATTCTCATCCCAAAGGCCGTCGAGGAGAGTTGCGTCCGGCCATTTGGTATTGCTGTATTCGATCGTCACGTCGATACATCCGGTCTCTTCATACGCCCAATCCTGCAGGCTTCCTTTCACAAGATACCAGTCATAGCCGTTCGTAATTCCTTGCGGGAAAGATCCGTTGTACATCGGCAGGTTATACGATGAATACTCGAGGCTCAGTTCGATGCACGCGCCGTCGTCCGGGGTGCGCGGATTCTTATAATCCCATGGATAGTTCACAACAAGAGCCCCGCTGTGGCCGTTTTCGCTGATCACGAAGTTTTGACTGAAACCGTAGCTCTTAAAGGCGATCGTCTCCACCTGTTCCGTCCAGGTGAAGTCGCCGCCGATCGTGCCGTCCGGTACGGGATAGTTTCTGTTGAGGTCAATCCGGTTCTTGTTCGTTCGTGTGCCGGCGATATAGCCGTCCGGATTGAGCAGGGGCATGATATGGACTTCGAAATTATCGACGAGATAGGTAACAGTCGAATCGGTTCCATAGTTGTCTGTCAGATAGTCAGCGAGATAGAGGAGCATTTCCATGCCGGGAGGCTCATTCCCGTGCATGGTACTTGCGAGCCGAACTTCAGGCTTAGCCCTTTCGTTCGAAATATCACTCGAGATCCTGACGCCCCATAGTGATCTGCCCTGCACCGTCTGCCCCCATACAAATGTATCGGCGATCGCCGAATGATCGGATTCGATCTGTGCGAGAAGCGCGCCGATCTGGGCGTGAGTGTGATAGGTCCCTGCCGCGCCGAGTTTCTGAGTTTCCCCACCCTTTCCGGCCTGTCTCTTCCAGGTTCTTTCGATCTCCCCTCGCATAAGCCGTTCCAGGTCCTCTATTCGCTCGAACTGGTAACCGGCCCTTGTGAGAGCGGCCGCTTCATCCCCAGTGACACGAGGCTCAAAAACGATCCGCCGAGCACCATCGGCTGCAAACATGAAGTCAATCTGTTCGCGGTGAAACGAAGCGACAGGCACCTGGCGGAGCAGCTCATCGAGAGCGGCCCTGTCTTCCAGTTCGATGTGTACGGGAAAATCAGTGAAGGAGCGATGTTCCCAGAGCGGGAGGCCCTTCGCATCGAGCGGAACCGGAACAGAATCTTCCGCCGATCCGATCGCAATCGGACCAATTGCGAGGAGAACAAAGAGGGGGAGCAGAGAGGAAAAGTACCAAGGTCTTTTGTACCGCATAATATTCCATTATATTGGACTTGCGCCGTTCGATCAAGATGGAAGGGGCCTTCTGTGGGTTGGATTCGCCGGCTCGTCGAGATTCTGCGACTCGTCGCCCTCCGTTTTCTTATGGTGGGGGGGGGGCTTGCCGAGTTCTCGATCGATGTTACGCGTTACTATTTTCGGAACGGCTTCGGCCTCGTCGATCTCCGGCTCCGCTTCCGATACCTTTTCCTGAATCCATTCCGGATGAGTCGACGATGGCATGAAGAGAACGGGTCGGGCCATGTGCCCGCTTACGGGGAGACCCCCTTTTCCACCCTTGGCGCGATCATCGACCGATGTCGCCTCACATCGCGCGATACCCTGTTCGAGGTCGGCTGTGGGAGGGGGAGAACAACGTTTTTTATCTCCCAGGTGCTCGGCGCGCGGGTGGTCGGGATCGATCTGGTTCCCCGCTTCATCGAGATCGCGGAGGAAGTGCGGCGATCACACTCGCTTGACAACGTGGAATTCCGGTTGGGCGACTATCGAGAGGCGGACTATTCGGGGGCTACGGCGGTCTACTTTTACGCCACTTCCTCGGAGCCGGTCGATGTCGAAGCGTTCCTCTCCCGGCTTCGAGCGACGCTCGAGCCCGGCACAAAAGTAATTACGGTGAGCCGCATGTTGAGCGAGTTCAAAGGGGGGAGCCCGTTCCTTCTCGTTGAATCGTTTCCGGCGCTCTATCCGTGGGGTACGGCCGAAGTCTATCTGCAGATCTACAGGCCGGAGAAAGCCCCTTCCGGTCAGTGATTCAAGAGGAAGTCGAGCAGATCCCAGGGCGCGTCGAAGCGGAGCGAACCTCTCCGCGCTGATTCCTCGTCGTAAGCGGTTGATTCATCGGGCAGAATGCCCTCACCGAACACCGCGCACGGGACCCTGTCGGCTGTATGAGTTCGTACCGCGCAAGGTGTGGGATGATCCGGAAGCACGAGCACCCGGCTGTTCGGATTCCCCCGTGCGTAGTCGAGCACCGGCCCGACGATCTTCAAGTCGAAATCCTCGATCGCCCGGATCTTGAGATTGACGTCGCCCATGTGCCCCGCTTCGTCGGGCGCTTCGATATGAATGTAGACAAAGTCATCCCGCTCGAGAATATCAAGGGCGGCGCTCATCTTCGCTTCGTAGTCGGTGTCGATGAACCCGGTCGCCCCCGGTACGACCGGCGTCTCGAGTCCGGCGAGCTTGCCGATTCCCCTGATGATGTCGACCGCCGTAACGATTCCGCCGCCAATCCCATTTCGGTTCCGAAACGGCTCCAGCTCAGGAGTCCGTCCCTGACCCCAGAGCCACATCATCGTAACGGGCGTATTCCCGTCCGCCCGCCGCCGCCGGTTGATATCCGATCGGGCGAGGATGTCCCGGCTTTCAGCCATTAATTCTCGGAGAAGAACGCTTCCCTCGCCCTGTGGCAGAAAGGGATCGATCTCCTTGCCCGGAATGTCGTGCGGGGGTGTGCATTCAGCTTCCAGAAGATCGTCGCTCATGAGGGCGATGTGCCTGTAACTCACGCCAGTATGAAAGTCGATGCCCCGGTCTCTGAATGCCTCGGACAGCTCGCGAAGAACCTCGCCGGCGTCGTCAGTACTGATGTGGCCGGATGTGAAATCATGCATCCGGTCATTCTTGACTGACACCAGATTACACCGGAACGCAATCCGGCCGGCCGGTGTTTCGATGTCCATGGCCGCCGCTTCGATCGGCGCGCGGCCCGTGTGAAAAATGCGCGGATCGTAACCCAGAATCCCCATGTTGGCGACATCCGAGCCGGGATACTGGCCATCGGGGACAGTTCGCACGAGACCGCTCATCCCCCCTCTGACCCACTCGTCCAGCCGAGGTGTTTGCGCGGCCTGCAGAGGAGTGCGGCCGTCCAGCTCGTCGATCGGGAGATCGGCCATCCCGTCTCCGATACAGATGATCGTTTTCCTGTTACTCATTCCTGCTTTTCCCCAATTTCAAACAAGGGGCCAGGATGCTTCGTATCGCATCCTTCTCACTCGGAACGAGTCGGGGTGGCTCACCGATTTCGATCGCGCGGTTCGGGTCCTTCAGACCGTGCCCGGTCAGCGTGGATACGATCACATCGCCCTTACTCAGACCTTGTTCAGCATGATACTTGATCACGCCGGCAATCGATGCGGCCGAGGCGGGCTCGCAGAACAGCCCGTCGGACGACGCGATCAGTTTCTGGGCTTCCGTGATTTCCTCGTCCGTTACGATGCCGATCATCCCTCCCGATTCGTCACGCGCCGCCTCCGCCTGTTTCCAGCTCGCCGGATTGCCGATCCGGATCGCTGTCGCAACCGTCTCAGGTTCTGCTACAGGAGCGCCACGAACGATCGGCGCGGCCCCATCTGCCTGCCATCCCATCATGCGAGGGAGGCTCTTCGACAGGCCGGCCTCCTGGTATTCCCGATAGCCCTTCCAGTAGGCCGTTATGTTCCCCGCGTTTCCTACTGGTATGAAGTGATAATCGGGGGCCCGGCCGAGGGAGTCAATGATTTCGAACGCCGCCGTCTTCTGTCCCTCGATCCGGTACGGGTTGATCGAATTAACGAGGGTGATCGGATCGCTCTCGGTAATCCGGCATGTGATCTCGAGCGCTTCATCGAAATTTCCCTCGATTTGAAGAACGATCGCTCCATGGACGATTGCCTGGGCAAGCTTACCGAGGGCGATTTTCCCTTCCGGAATCAGTACGCAGCACGTAAGACCGGCGCGCGCCGCATAGGCAGCGGCCGACGCGGAAGTGTTCCCCGTGGAGGCGCACATCACCACACGGGCTCCTTCTTCCTTCGCCTTGCTGATCGCCATGGTCATGCCGCGATCCTTGAATGATCCGGTCGGATTGATCCCCTCGAATTTTGCGTACCACTCGGCCGGTACGCCTGTGCGAGATTCGAGATTGGTGAGCCTGATCAGTGGTGTGGATCCTTCGCGGAGGGACACAACCGGCGTCTTGCTCGTAACGGGAAGAAGCGATCGATATCGATCGATGACTCCCTGATCCATGTTCCTGTCTCCTGCGGGCTAACCGCCGTTGTTCTTCAGCCTGGGGATACGTGAGGCGCCACTATAACACGACGCCGGCCAGAAACTTTCTGAGCAGCAGATTGCATTCGGGGGAAGGGGTGAACCGGTTGAGGATATCCGGATCGGGAATGCCATCGTGAGCGTAATTCTTTGCATAGCGAATGTATCGTTCTTTGTTGGTTCGGTCGGTCAGTTCCGGATGGAACTGCGTAGCGTAGACCGGGCCGTCGCCGAAGCGAAGTGCCTGGTACGGCGAGGCCTCGTTCGAGACGAGCACTGTAGTATCGGTCTGCGGAGGCTCGACGACCCAGTCGTTATGGCCCATCTGGCCCATAAAGCTATCGGGAAGATCGCCGAATACAGGATCCCCCTCTGCGCCGGGCGCCTTCTGCAGATCGACCGCCGCAATTTCCGATAGGCCGTCCCGTCCTTTGTCGATCTTGCCGCCAAAATATTCAACAAGAAGATGGAGACCGAAGCAGGTGCCGAAGAGCGGTTTCTTCATGGAGAGCAGGTCGGGCAATGAGGCGAGAAAGTCTTCAATCCCCTGGCATCTCTTGTATGAGAGAGAGTATGAGCCTGAACCGCCCATGAAAACGGCGTCGTATCGTTCGACCTCTTTCAGGTCGAGCCTGCCATCGATCATGTTTCGCGCGTCCAGTTCATGGCGCTCGAGCCCGGCTGTGTGCAGAAAGCACCGAACTTCCTGGCCGCGCATGATGTCGGCCTCATCCCTGAATTGAAGAAGTAAAACTCGCATTCGCTGATTATAGCCTATGGAGACAGATACGAAAAAGGGGGTGCACCTTCCCGGCGCACCCCCGTGATGAAGCAGCGGTCAGGACCGAACGAACAGGTCGGTCGTTACTTCTTCTACATGGCATTGCCGGCAAAGGGGCCGCTCGGGGTGAGGCGTACGGATTTCCTCACGCGCCGCAGGTCCCGAATGACAGGCCAGGCAATTTTCCCGCATGTGAGTCGGGTGAGGCATGACAGGCGGAGCCTCGTCGTTCAGCCGGCGGCCATGCCGCAGATCCTGCCTCAGGCCGATAAACCCGTTCTCCACGAACAGGTCGTCAGCTTCGGAGTATATGTGGCATTGTCGGCAACGACTGATCGCGCTCATGCCCGATGTGTTTCCGTGGGGCATGGGGGGCGCGTAGCCGACACCGGCGATCTCCAGTCCCTCGGGTGTATGGCAGCTCCGGCAATCGGCCGTGAACTGCTCGTGCGGTATCACAGGAGGCGCACCGTCAAAGGCGCGGCGTTCGGCTCGAACCGTCGCCGCGCTCTTCATTCGTCCCGGTTTCCCCGAGACGGCGACCATGCCCTCGGAATCATCCCGGCTGCACGAGGGGAGTGTGAACATCAGCATTCCCCCCAGCACCAGGCTTCCCGTCCGGATCCATCGACGGCGTCTCATGATCACACCCGCTCAATCCGGACCGCGCACTTCTTGTAGTCCGGTTGCTTGCTGATCGGGCACATCGCATCAAGAGTCACCATGTTGATCAGCACCGACTCATCGAAGAACGGTACGAAAACGCTCCCGCGAGGCGGTTTGCCCCGTTTATCAACGCGGACCACCGTTTCAACCTCTCCGCGCCTGCTTTTCACGCGAACTCTGTCACCCGACTTGAGGCCCATTTCGGAAGCATCCGATCGGTTCATCTCTACATAGGTGGCCGGCATGGCCTGGTGGAGTTGCTTCACTCTTCGTGTCATGGAACCGGTATGCCAATGTTCGAGTACGCGACCCGTGCAGAGCCAGAACGGATAGTCTTTGTCCGGTTCTTCCGGCGGCGGCTGGTAAGGACGGATAATGACCGCGGCCCTTTCGCCGTACTCTTTCGCCTTGTAGAAGTGGACGCCGCTACGCTTTTTCACGTAGGGATCGTGGCCGGCAGCGTAGCGATACGAGGTCTCTTTTCCGTCGACTACCGGCCAGGTGAGACCGCGCGTCTCTTTCAACTGCTTGTAGCTCGCGAGATCCTTACCGTGACCTGTGGTGAACGAACGGTATTCCTCGAACATCGCTTCGTGCCACTCATCTTCCGACCAGGGGAAGAGATGGCCCATACCCATTCTCTTCGCCACTTCCATAATTTGCCAGGCGTCTTCTTTCGCCTCCCCGGGGGGATCGACGAGCTTGTTCCATTGCTGCGTCCGTCTCTCGGAATTGCCGAACGCCCCTTCTCTCTCGATCCAGGCCGCCGCGGGTAGAACCAGGTCGGCCACGTCGGTTGTGGGGGTCGGATAGATGTCGCTCACGATTACGAACGTGCCGTCCCCCGGCTTCCGTTGAATGCGGTTCAGGTTGGGAACCGTGACCCAGGGATTAGTCGTCTGGATCCACATCACCTTGATGTCTTTCCGCATCAACGCACGGAACATGTCGACGGCGTGGTAACCCGGCTTCGCTGGAATCGTCCCTTCGGGAATGCCCCAGATCTTCTCCGCCTTGGCACGGTGCTCCGCTTTCATGACAACCATATCAGCCGGCAGGCGATTGCTGAGCGTTCCCACTTCACGCACGGTTCCACATGCCGAAGGCTGCCCGGTCAGGCTGAACGGGTTGCTTCCCGGTTTCGAGATCTTTCCGGTGAGCAGATGGATGTTGTTCACCAGATTGTTGATCCACGTACCTCTGTAATGCTGGTTCATGCCCATACACCACAAGCTCACCGTGCCTCGATTCCGATCGCCGTACATTTCGGCGAGCGCTTCGATCTGCTGAACCGGTACGCCGCTGATCTCGCTTACTTTCTCAGGCGTGTAATCCTCGAGAAACTGTTCCAGTTCACCGAGCGAAGCGTCTCGCAGCTTATCCTTGAACGTATAATGTTCCGCCTGGTCGCCGTAGCAGCCGTAACCGATCTCGTCGAGATCCTCGATGCCCCGCTTGAAGACCAGGTTCTCATTGATAAACGAATGATTGATCTGCTTGTTCTTGAGGAGCAGGTGCATGATGCCGTTCGCGAGAGCGAGGTCCGAACCGGGCCGGAATTCGATGTACATGTCGGCGAAGTCGGTCGTCGGTGTTCGACGGGTGCCGAGATCCACAATACGTACGTTCGGGTTGTTCCGCTTGTTCTCCATGATCCTGCTGAAGAGAACAGGGTGCATTTCCGCCATGTTGTTGCCCCAGAGAATGAAGTCGTCACCGACCTCGAAGTCCTTATAGCAACCCATGGGTTCATCGCTCTGGAACTGTGTCACGAATCCCATCACGGCACTCGCCATGCAGAGCCGCGCATTCGGATCGATGTTGTTGCTCTTCATGCCCCCCTTGGTCCACTTGAGGGCGGCGTAGCCATCGTGAATCCCCCACTGTCCCGATCCATAGATCGCGATCGAATCGGGGCCGTGCTCTTCGAGCGCCTCGGTATACTTGCCGGCCACGAGGTCGAGCGCCTCATCCCAGGTGATCTTCTCCCAGGATTTGCCGTCGGCGCCACGCTTCATCGGATGGGTGAGGCGATCCTCGCCGTAGAGCATGGCAGGCAGGTGATACCCCTTCACACAGAGCAAGCCTTTGTTTACCGGGCTTGCCTGATCACCCCGAACCGCCATGACCTTGCCGTCTTTGACACCCACTTCCACACCGCACCCTGTACCGCAATACCGGCACGGTGCCTTTCCCCAGGTGAACTCGGAAGGGTTGGTCTTTCCGTCACGGGAAGCGATCTCTTCCGCTTCCTTTTTCTGGGCGCAAGAGAAGGCAACCACACTCCCCCCGACGCCTATCGTCTTGATAAACTTTCGTCGGTCCATTGGGTCCCCCTAATCCGCCGAAGTGCCGGTTTTGCCGTAACGAGCTTTCATGCCTTCCTGGACCCTGCGGGTGAACTCTTCGGCTCCCCCCTCGAACCACTCGTGTTCGGGTCTGGCGAGAATTTCCTCGATTACCCGGGTCGCCGCGTGGCCCCGTGCCCCCGCCTCGTGAGCGAGTTCACGGGCCTGTGGAATCAGGCCCATATAGAAGCGATCGGCCACTTCGAACATGCCGTGCCAGTGAGTGTAATCAGGTGCCATCATCGACGCGCCATGACGGGCACGCCGTCCTTCATGATGCCACAGGAAGAACCAGGTCCACTCGATTTCTTCGTCGAACTGAGTCGGCGTGATGATGTCCGCTTCCCGTAGAGCCGCGATAATCTTCAGTCCCGGTTTGGCGAACTTTTCGTTAAAGAGCAGAATCAAGTCGTCGTACTGGTAGTAGAACGCATTGATGTAATCCGGTGTATGGCAGTGCGAACAGACTTCCTTCATACGATTCCGCTTTTCATCGGCGGTATCGTGAATGAGGGCGCGTCGCTTCTCCGGATCGGTCTCGGTGACGATCTTGTGGTTGATATCCGTATCCATCACGAGACTGACCGGCGGACGATTCGTCCATGAAATACGCTCACCCGGATCGTGAGTCACTTTGCCCCCGTTCCGGCTATGGCCGGACATGTGGCAGGTCGCGCATGTCGGTGCCTGCGAGTAGTCCACGCCGAGCACCCAGTCGGACGCATCAAGATTCATGTGTTCTTTGAGATCCCGGTATGCCGCGCCATGCTTCGACTCTTCGTAGATCTCCTTCTGCGGATGATCCGGACCGAGATGGCACTTGCCGCAGTTTTCGGGACGGCGGGCACGTCGGGGTGAGAAATCGTGCCGACTGTGGCACGCGCTGCAGGAGCCGCGCGAGCCGTCAAGGTTGAGCCGGCCGATACCGGTGTTCGGCCATGTGCTCGGATGGAAGAGCGGTTTCCCGTTGTCGTCCCGAAGCACCTTGGCGACCGCGTCAAGATTAGTCGGCTGGCCCTCTGAGTCCGGCTCGAGTTCTTCGACGGTAATCATGCCGCCGTCCGTGCTCTGCAGAGCGACCAGAGTTCCGTGGCACTGCTTGCATCCGGAGTAAGCGCTCGCTCCGCCGTTCACCTGCCTGAGCGGCTTTCCTGGTGTGGGGGAATGAGGGCTGAACATACCCCGCATTCCTTCCACTTCTTCAGCGAGGAAGTTGTCGAGCGACGCCAGGATATTCCCGGCCTTCGAATGGTGGCTGTTCGAGAATTCGAACGCCTCTTCCACGTGGCAGCGTGAGCAATCACGTGGTGTAACGATCGTCGCAATGTGCCAGCCGAAGTGTTCGTAGCCGTCCACGTCTTTGCGGTCGGCGCGGTGACACTCCACACAGCCGACGCCCTTCTCTGCGTGGGTACTCCCGCGCCAGTGATCCACGATGCCCGGGTTGGACTGGGCATGGCATTCCACACAGGTTTCCGAGTTTGCCGGCACCGCGTGGCGAGGTGTCGTTATCCCCGCCTCTTCTCGCTTTTTGGCAACCTCCATGAACTGCACGAAGACAAGAGACAGGAGAAAAACGGCTCCCAAGATCGCGATGATCATCCGTTTCGCGTCGAGTGACATGAATGAACCTTTCTTTGCCGAGCATTAATGCTCGACAGATGCTTCCCAAATCGTAAGACCGATAATGCCCAGAACTGCTCCGATTCCGACCCAGATGCTCACCTCTGACTTCGGTTTGCGGCGCCGGATGAACGCGTCAATAAATGGCCACACGAACATCAAGAAAACGATAAAGCCCATACTGAGTATCGCAGCGGTGCGCGACATCAGCTTGAGCCACCGAAACGTGACATAGAGAAACCACTCGGGCTTGATTACTTCGGGCGTGATGAGCGGGTTCGCCCGTGGGCCCATGGTGGCGGGTATGATCGTGGCGAGCGCACTCAGCACGATCATGAGGAGCAACCCGATAATCAGCTCCGTCATGAGATGATCGGGGAAGAAGTTGAAGTGTTTCGTCTCTTCACCCTCTTCGTCTTTGAAGCGGAATTCGGTCACACCCTGCAGTCGAATCATGGTGATGTGAAGCCCGAGGACGAGAACGATCACGACGGGAAAGACCGCCGCGTGAAGTATGAAGAAGCGGGAAAGGGTTCGGTCATTGTATTCGGCGCCCCCAAGAAGCATGGCCTTCATGAAGGGGCCGACTACCGGAACGCTGTCTGTGATGTTGCCGGCTACCGTGGCACCCCAATAGCTCAGCTGCTCGTAGACCAGGCTGTAGCCGGTGAAGCCGCAGAGTAATGTGCAGACGAGAATGAGCATTCCGATCATCCAGTTGAGCTCGCGAGGCTTTCGATAGGCGCCGGTGAAAAATACGCGCATTTGGTGAAGAATCACCGCGGCGATCATCAACGTGGCGCCCCATTTGTGAATCCCCCTGATATACCAGCCGAATGCTGCGTCCTCGGTGATGTATCGCACCGATTCGTATGCTGTTGCCGGGCTTGCTTTGTAATAGAAGGCGAGCAGGATGCCCGTTACGATCTGCACGATGAAGAGATAGGCAGGTGTTCCGCCGAGGGCGAACCACCATCGCTTCATGTGATTCGGAACAGGCTCATTCGACATCTCCCGCAATTGGTGCTCCGAGATCGGAATACGATCCTGAAGCCACGATGTGATGAAGCGCATATCAGCACTCCTCTTCGGCGCGGTTGCCTTTTGCCCGTGCGAAGAGACAAGGGTCGTGGCCTTCGTGCTCGGCGTTGCCGGCCATTTCGATGCCCTCCTGTTCGGTCCCGGACATCGCGATCGATGTGTTCGATACCTGGATGTAGAGGAGGTTTTTCACCACTTTGAGGGGGAATTCAGGCAGCTTCTGGTGAGCCTTGGCGGGAGGCCCTTCAGTGGCGACTCCGGTCGGGTCAAAGACTCCGCTATGGCAGGGGCAGAAGAAGCGGTTGTTTTGAGGTTCCCATTTGACGACGCATCCGAGGTGAGGGCAGGTCGAGCCGAGAGCGATGAAGTCCTCAGCCGTGTCAGAATTGCCGTGCCGCTTGATCGTGACCGGAACGCCGGCGGATGTCTTATACTGCATCGCCTCCCCGACGTTCATGTCCTGCAGTGTCGTCACGAACGTCCAGCCTTCTTCGGCCATATCGGCGGGGAACAGAAAGCGCCCCGCGAATCCGGCAAATGTGCCGTAACTCGCGACCAGCGCTCCCAACATTCCTACGCTTGACGCCCGCGAAAGGAACGAGCGCCGCTCTTCATCCACAGCTGCCGTTCCCGATTCTTTTGAATCTGCCATAGCCCTTTCCTTCTCTCCGGGTTCAGGTACGAGAAACGAGTCTCAATGCTCCATCTATTGTGTCAGCCTTTACCTGCGCACCGGTCGCCTCGATCCGACCGGCACTCATGAACAGGATTGCTTTCTGTGCCATCCCGACCACCCAACCTGTGACCAGAAGGGGATCGAGGGGATAAAACTGCCCGGACGCTACTCCCGCTTTGACCACATCAATAAACACATCCCTAGGAAGAGCGGTCTCGGCCGAAACGGTCGGGTTCAGCTCACATGTGTTATGCGCCATAAGAACGAAGCGAAACGAATCGGGTTCGGCTTCGGCGAACTCGAATACGGCGCTGACGATCGCTGAAAAACGCGCCGAAGGGTCACTCGAAAGGCCGGCCGCTTCCTGCAGAGCGCGATGGAAGCGCCCGGCGCATATCTCGAAAATCTGGTCAGCCAGGTGATCCTTCCCACGAAAATAGCGATAGATATTCCCCTCTGCGGTCGATGCGCTCGCCGCAATTTCTCGCGTCGTTGTTGAAGCGATACCCTTCTCCACAAACAGGTGAAGAGCCGCTTCGCAGATATCATCCCTCTTGTTAGCCAATAATCCACCTATAAGTGAGCGATCACTCACTTATTATCGACTAGAAGAGGAATTAGTCAAGTATTTTTCAGGCTTATTCCCCATGATTATTGTTATCGTAATTGGTTTAACCCAAACAAGTTAGGACAGCCAAACTCATCCGGTGCCCGGGAGGGGTTTTTCCCCGATTCCAGGTGCAAATAACAAGATAGACTCCACTCAGGGGGAACGAAATGCCGTCAAATGGTAAACTGCGCGTATGAATCCGACATATCTATCCCTCATTCCTTTCATTAACTGGCCGGATGAAGAGAGACCGATTGACTGGCCGGCCCGATTCGGTCGGCAAGCCCCTCTCGAGGTCGAGATCGGTTTCGGGAACGGCGAGTTCCTGGCGAAGCGCGCCCGAAGCCGCCCGGAGTGTAATTTCATCGGGATCGAGCTTCACTGGGAGTCGGTCAAGCGGCTCCTCCGGCGCCTGGCGAAATCGGAGATCCGAAACGTGCGTGTCCTATCGGGCGATGCGCCGGTAGTCATGGAGCGTCTATTCCGCCCGGGTGAGCTGACACGCATCTATTCATTATTTCCATGTCCCTGGCCCAAAGACCGGCATGAAAAACACCGGCTTTTCGACAGGCGGTTTCTGCGGCTCATGAACAGCAGGCTGATCGACGACGGCGAAGGGCAGATCGTTACGGACCATGAGGACTACTTCGAGTGGATCAATGAACAGCTTCCCGATACAGGATTTCATGCCGAATGGAAGCATGTCCCTCCTGTACATGGAACCAAGTATGAGAAGAAGTGGCAGGCGGGCGGCCAGGATCGTTTCTTCGATATCCGACTCCGCAAGGTCGAGTCAATCAATTGCCCTCTCAAGGAGGATTGTGTTTTGAAGACCCATTATCTCACCCGGTTCGATCCGGAGGCTTTTGCGCCCGACGGAATTCAAGGAGTGCTCACCGTGTCATTCAAGGAGTTTCTTTACGACCCGAGCAGGAAAAAGGGGATGATAAAGGCGTATGTAGGCGAGGAAGATATGCACCAGACCGTTTGGATCGAGATTGTCAAGGGGGAGGAAGACTGGCTGATCCGGCCTTCCCAGGGTTGCGCCGCAATTCCTACGAAAGGCCTTCAGAAAGCGATCGATCTTGTGAGGGACGGCGCTCTGGCGGCGGAATAATCGGCGTTTCTCATCGGCCTCTTTTCGGCGCCGCCATGGTCAGGCTGAACAACTCGCGTGAGTCAACCCACTGTTCTATTATCCGCATTCCGCAGAGATCGATTATGGCGCTGATTTCGGCAATCGAGAATTTGTGCGAGTTTTCTGTGTGAATCAACTCTCCCCTGGCGAAGTCAAAACTGCGGTCCAGCAACTCGACACGCACAGTCTGTGCGCAAAGACTCTCGATGTGAATCTCCACACGGCCTTCGAGATCCAGGTAACGGGCACAATGCCTGAACCGGCTGAGATCGAAGTTCCCTCCCAGCTCACGATTGATGCGGGCGAGCAGGTTTAGATTGAAACGCGCCGTAGTCCCGGCATCGTCGTTGTAGGCTGCTTCAATGGTCTTCGAATCTTTCCGCAGATCAGCGCCGATCAGAAGGCGGTCGCCTGGCGCGAATTTCTTCGCGAGACCGGAAAGAAAACGAGCAGCATCTTCTCGCTCGAAGTTTCCGATTGTCGAGCCGAGGAAGAGAACCAGCTTGTCCCCTTCTTCTTCGCTTCGCAGTTTTTCGAGGCCGTCCTGATACTCACCGGCTACCGCGTGGATTTCGAGCGTCTCGTATTCTTCGAGCAATTCGAGGGAACTCTTTTTCAGCATGGCGCTGGAGATATCGATCGGGTCATAGTGGAGTGATCCGTGTTCGGCGAGAAAAGCCTCGATCAGAAAGCGCGTCTTGATGGAGCTGCCGCTCCCGAGTTCCACAAGCACTGCGCCGTTCGGGAAGCCTCTCGCGATCTCGCCGGCCTGATCACTCAGTATCTCTCGCTCCGACCGCGTGAGATAATATTCGGGCAAATCGCAGATCTCCTCGAAGATATGGGAGCCGATTTCATCGTACAAATACTGACAGGGAAGAGATTTGGGACTTCCGGCGAGTCCGGTCGCCACGTCTTCAGCAAAAGTGTGCGGCTGGAAAACGGATTCGGCTGTGACAATCGTCAACCGACCGCTGAGGGCTTGCGCCTTCATGGACCACTCCCGGGTAGGATCCGAAGAGGCGCTCGACCGTGACGAAGCGCCCAAGGAAAACAATACGATATGAAAGAGTTTTTAGTCTCGTACGAGGTTAGCACAACCCGGTAATGCCGCGCAAATGCCGCCTCCGATTCAGACGCGGCCGGAAACTGGTGTCAACTTCCGTTCAGATTCCAGTCGTAGTCGAGCTTCTTTATCTTGAGGGATTTCTCGTCCGCTTTGATCTTCGAGGCTATTTCGGGGGGTGCGTACCGGCCGACGAACTCCAGTCGGGTCATCTCTTTGTTCTCAAAGTCGCCGCTGAACCAGTGAAAGATCGGCGATAGATAGAGATTGGACTTCATCCCGCCGAACATCCCCTTCTCACTTCGGAGAGCGAGCCCCTTCTCTTCGTTGGCGAGAAACCGCCTGGTCGCCGCAGTCAGCTGCTCATCGAGACGCTCGGCGACGTATGCCTCGCTGGCCAGGTCGGGACAGGAGAACGAAGCACAGACAATGGCGAAATGGATGCGCGGATCACCCATGGGACGGAGGATTTTGTGTTCCATGGCATCGAGACTCACGAGTTCGCCATTTACATTCCACCCTTCCCACTTCCACCTTTTCCCCGAGGAAATATCTTTGATACTTTTGATTTCCGGATAGTGATTCAAGATCAGTTTGATCGTAAATGCGTTGTACGCGTTGATCCAGAAAGCGAACCGCTCGTCTCTGTTCAGGGTAGTCGGGTCGACGGCGGACAGGCGCGACAGGTATCCGTCGAGAGCGATCTCGTCATTCTTCCATCCATTGTAGTCGACTATTCCGTCCGCGACATGTTTCTGAAGCAGCTCATCGAAAGGAGCATGCAGGCTCTCCCCGACATCGTCGGGGGCTCCAGCCCATGCGCCGCCCATGGCGAGAAACGACAGAATAATAAGGGCACCGACTACCGGAAAATGCGAGAGTTTGTCAAACATCCGAATTATCTCCTGAAAAAAACATGCCACTGATCGAGGTTTCTATCGAGTCCATTGAAACCACTTCGCGAAGAGCTTCTTCACGAGCGGGGTGAGCTTAGTCCGATTGTAAGCATCACCGATCCGTTTGATCGCCTCCGCCTGAGTCGGATAGGGGTGGATCGTCTTGGCGATCGTACCGAGGCCCGCCCCGGCGGCCATGGCGACAGTGATCTCGCTGATGAGATCACCCGCATGCCTGGCAACAATGGTGGCGCCTACGATCTTGTCGGTTCCCTTCTTCACATGTACTTTCACGAGGCCGCTCTCGCCGTCCAGAATAGCCCGATCCAGATCAGCCATATCTTCGGTATAGGTGTCGATCTCGATGCCCCGTTCTTTCGCTTCATGCTCGTAGAGCCCGACGTGGGCGATTTCGGGATCGGTATAGGTTGCCCAGGGAATGGTGAGAGCACTTACCTTCGTTTTCCCCCTGAAGAGGGCGTTCCCGATCACGATACGAGCGAGCGCGTCGGCGGTGTGAGTGAATTTGTATTGGGAGCAGATATCGCCCGCCGCATAGATTCTAGGGTTCGAGGTCTGCAAACGATCGTCGACGATTACGCCGGTCCTGTCATACTTGACGCCGGCTTCTTCGAGGCCGAGACCCTCAACGTTGGGAGCCCGTCCGACCGCGACGAGAATCGCGTCCACGATCACTTCGCGGCTCTCCCCGTCTTTTTCGATACGCACGACCTTTTCAGCTCCCCGCCCTTCGATTCCCATGATCTTGACACCAAGCTCCAGTTCGATTCCATCATGGACCAGGACGTCCTGCACGATCGCGGCCGCGTCGGGGTCTTCACGGGTCAGAATCTGCGGCATCATTTCCAGAATAGTCACTCTTGAGCCGAACCGACAGAATGCCTGAGCCATTTCGCATCCGATCGGCCCCCCGCCGATCACAGCGAGCCGGCGGGGCAGCTCGGTGAGAGAGAAGATCGTCTCGTTCGTGAGGTATTCGGTCGAGTCGAGCCCCGGGATCGGCGGCGCGGCCGCCCGTCCGCCGGTGGCGATACATGCCTTGCTGAACCGCAACGTCTGGCCGCCGACTGTAACCGTGTCGGGTCCTGTGAATCGGGCGTCTCCGAGATAAATATCAACGCCGAGGTCACGGAATCGTTCGGCAGAGTCGTGCGGTGCGATTTTGGCACGGAGCCGGCGCATGCGTTCCATCACCGCCGGGAAATCGACAGCCGCATTGGGAATGTCGATCCCCAGATCGGCCGCGTCCCGGATGTCAGTGTAGGCCTTCGCGACCCGGAGCAGCGCTTTCGATGGGACACAGCCGACGTTCAGGCAATCTCCTCCCATCAGGTGTCGCTCGATGAGCGCCGCTTTTGCGCCGAGTCCCGCGGCCCCCACCGCAGTGACGAGGCCCGCCGCCCCGGCTCCGATTGCAACTATGTTGTATTTCCCTTCGGCCTTCGGATTCTCCCAATCGGCGGGGTGGACGTTCCGAACGAGTTCACGGTTGTGCTCGTCGTCAGGAAGCATCGTGATCGGTTGTTTACCGCTATCCGGATCCAAACCGAGATTCTTTGCATGGGATGACATTTCAGGCCTCCACCCCGCGCGGGCGCGGCTCGTTTTCGATGGCTTCGTTCAGCGCCTTGCGTGAAATCCTGGTCACATAAACCGTCACCACAATCGTTGCAAGAAGTCCGATGCCGAACAGAATCTGCCGACCACTTCCTCCCTCGATATTACCGGCGGCGAGATCGGAAATACTCTTTACCGCCCCACCAAGATAAACGTACATCAATGTGCCCGGCAGCATGCCGATCCACGAAGCGAAGAAGTAGTCTCGGAATTTTACTTTTGTAACACCGTAGGCGTAGTTCAGCAGGTTGAACGGAAAGACGGGAGAGAGTCTCGTCAAGAGAACGATCTTGAAGCCTTCCCGGCCGACCGCTTCGTCAATGGCACGGAATTTTTCGTTCCCAGCGACCTTTCCCTCGATCCACCCACGGGCGAGAAGCCGGCCGACAAGGAATGCCGCTGCCGCGCCCAGAGTCGAACCGATCGAAACCGCGATCGTTCCGGTCACCACGCCGAACAAAAAACCGGAGCCAAGCGTCAATAGAGATCCCGGAATGAATAGAACGCATGCTATTACATATGTCCCGGCAAGCAGAACCGGGCCGAGCGGACCCATTCCGCCTATCGTCGTGAGTAGAGTCTGGATCCAGTCATTGATCGGCAGGAACTTAAACGCGGCCAGCAAAGCCACGACTACGATCAAGAGTAGAGCGGGTTTCGCCCAGCTTTGTTTCATCGGCAACCTCCTAATATAATCACTGCCAATGAGTCTCGCCTCCGGTCGTATCGTTACAAGCGGGGGGGAGTTGCGGTTCAGCCCCCCGCGGCGGTCATCGGGGGCTGTTCTTCCCTGGCGGCCATCTGCTGGATCGGTGTGATGGGGGCGCTTTCTCTTGCGTCCTCGCCGCCGAATGAAAGGACGTCCATCGGGCAGGCTGTGACGCAGATGCCGCAGCCGATGCAAGAGGTGTCGCTATTGGTGAGCGGGTTCTGTTTGAGCGCGTAGCCCATGACGTCGATCCCGACCTGGCAGCTCCTGCTGCACTCGCTGCAACCGATGCACTTATCGTTTGCGGTGATCCGAAATCGCCCGAACCATTTGGAGTAGAGCCCCATCAGTTTTGCGAGGGGACACCAGTAACGACACCAGACCTTCCCCCCGAGAAATGGATAGAGAGTCACCGGCAGGATTCCTACGAGCCAGACGTCGGCCACGATGCGATAGAATTGAAGTCCACGTTCGGCGGGTGTCCTGATGAACGTGAAGATATCTTTCCCCAGGATGCCGACGGTGACGATTGCGGCGAAGATGAGAACAATCAGGCTCATCCGTTCCCATTTGATGCTCGTATTTCCTTTGGGTGCCAGATGACGCCAGCGATCGCCGACGGTTTCAGCAAGACCGCCGCACCCACAGATCCACGAGCAGTAGCGCTTTCCGTTGAAGATCGCGAACACGGGAATCAGGACGAACGTCAGCAATACGCCCCAGATCACCCAGATGGAATGAGGGTCATAGAAGAACGTGTAGAAGAAGAGGGGCCATGCATAAATAATTCCGTAGGAGCGCCAGGCCTGTGATGTGAATACTTCGTTGGACGCGAGCGTTTCGCCGACCCATTGCATCTCCACCGCCCACTGGAACAGAAATTCGGGAACGAGGAAGAAAAAGATCCACTGAAACGAAAGGAGCGAGACGAATCGCCAGATCTGGTACTTGTCCTTGCGATCAAAGCCCCAGCGCTTCATCGCCTGAATACCGAATACGGTCATGAGCACGGAGTAGAGAACGGAATACCAGAATGACCATGGCCGGCCGGCAAACGAGAGGGCGGAGTACCCCCAGCCCCTGAACGGCCAGAATTCCTGACCGTTGCCCACCTTGGCGCCATAAATCGTGTAGCAGATCAGAAATGAGAATCCGAGCCAGGAGTAACGGTTCCCTTTTGCGCCTGTAAAAATCAATCCGCCGAGAGAGAGGAGGGCGAGAAGGCCGGTTGCCGCACGAGGAACCGCCTCGCTGAGAGACTCCATTCTGGTATCCGGACCGAACAGGCCGAGAAAAAGGAGGGAGGCGGCTGTAAGGCCGAGAGATGCCCACAGATTTCCCCGCCATTCATTTTCCATGCGAATGCCGAGGGAGCGCAGGAAGCGCACGGGAAGCTCAGCTCCAACCAGAACAAACGCATGGTCGAACGGTTTCTCAATCGCCTTCGATCCCGTTTCCCCGTCTATATCGAGGACATAGCTCTTGCTGCGGAATTCTTTTACATTGGAATTGAATATGATCGTGATGCGCCCCGCTGCCACGGCTTGCATCAGCTGCTTCTCATTCTCTTTGAAAACGCGGCTGAATTCTTCTTTACGATAGGAGAGTGTAACGTGGTTCGAATCGGAGAGTACGATCGCCGCTTCAATCGCGCTGTTTCCGCCGCCCACCACAAGGATCTGCTCGTTCTTGTAGAGTCGCGGAGAGTAGAGCCGGTGGTAAACGGCCTCCTGCTCTTCCCCTGCACACCCTAGTTCACGAGGATTCCCACGCTGCCCGATGGCGATGATGATCCGCTTCGCCCTGTACACCCCTTTCGACGATCCCACGAGAAATGAGCCGTCCTGCAGCTTCTCAACGCTTGCGAGGGCCTCACCGGCCCGGACATCCAGCTTGTTGTCGCTGATGATTCTGCTCCAGCGATCGACAAGGTCTTCTTTCTGAGCACCGTCCAGCCAGAGCTTGCCCTTGGCCGGCGATGAGTCAGGTTCGGCGTAAACCCATTTCCCCTCAGGAAAGTTTTCGATCGTGTTCGCGGTCTTTCCTTTTTCGAGAACAATGCAGGAGAGTCCCCTGGACCTCGCTTCCAGGGCGGCATTCAGACCGGCGGCGCCGGCCCCTGCTATAAGGACGTCATAGATACCCTCCTCTGAGACAGAGGCCCCGGGAAGAGAGGCGATGTGGTCGATTACCTCGAAACCCTGGGCCATGGCCAGCTTGATTACGGGTGCGCCGGCCAGATCACCTATCAGAAAAATGCCGTCTCTGTTTGATTCGTTGTTGGCTCGAAGTTGGGGTCTTCGATTCGGCATGTCGGCGGAGGCGAGCAGCGCGTCCAGCCTGCTCTTTATCCACCCGAAAGAGGGGATGTTCAAAACGTCTCCTTACGAAATGTCGGGCCGGATGATGTCGACTTCGGATTGCACACTCGGTATGAGCGTGCCGCCACATGCGGTGCACGCCAGAGCGGACGGATGGTTCCCGCCGCGACACATCGGGCAGATCGCTTCATCGTGGGTAGTAGGAACTTTTCTGAGGCCTTTGGATTTGAAATTCAGAGAACGGCTTCGCCAGGTGAGAACGATCACATATCCGATCACATTCAACAGCATGCCGAGTGTGAAAGCGCGAGCCCCCGAGCGCCCCTTCTGTATTGCACTGTAAGCGCATGCGCCGCCGAAGAGGACGCCGGCGAGTACATAGATGCCGAGCAGAAAATGGAGCTTTTGCGGGGTGGGTCTGGGGGCGGAGTCGGCCTGGAAGAGTGCCGCGCGTGGCTCGAAATTCTGAGTGATCGAATCGAGGCGGCCGAGTGAGCTCAGCCGATGATAAGCATCGAGGCAGTCCCCCGAACAGAGATGAAACGTGCGGCCTTTGTAGTCCACGGTGAACAGCGCTGCCGTGTGGTCCCGCCCGCAAACGGGACACGTAGCCACTTCATCGAGAGTTTCCCGGGCCAGGTTCTCATCTGGTTCTGCGCGGATGTTCGAAGGTGTCGAGGGAAGCAGAGCGAGAACGAGGATTACCACAGTCAGGGCGTAACCGGCGCCGGACCTCGAATAGTGATTGATGAAAGCTCGCAAGTCGCATCCCCTCCCCCAATAACCTACACAAACTGGAACGTGATGGGAACAGCGAAAGGGCGATGCCGCAGCACCGCCCTCCGCCGGAATGGGATCGGGAGTAAAAAGGGAGCCTGTGCCTCCTCAGTTCTCCGATCCTGCAGGAACGCGGATGTCGCTCTCCGCTATCCAGGTCTTTTCATAGCCGTTCTTCTGCGCAATATCCCGGAGCAGACGGGCTTCAGCACGGTCCCGGCAATCACCCACACGAACACGGTAGTAGGGATCGATGAATTCGACATAGATCTGGGCACCGAAAAGTGAGCTGATCTTCTCTGCGAAACCTCGTGCTTTCTCAGGGTCGGCCGTGGCGTACAGCTGCAGACGGAAACCGGAAGTGGTTATCCATTCCGGCGGCGGCGAAGTTGCCGTCCCGGTCACGGGTGACGGCGGAGCGAGGTCTGCCTGCTTTTTAATAGCAGGGGGCGCGGCGGCGGGCTCCGCTTCCGGAGCTATGGGGATCTCGGCAATCGGAATCGTAGCCAGTACAACAGGCTCACTGACAGGCTCCGCGGACGAAGCGTCTCGTGTTGGAGCAACTGCTGTCAAAGTCTTCACATCCTTGTGCGTTTCGGCCGGTAGTTCCGCCATCAATTCGAATTGCGGTTCCTGGATCAATTTCACCGGGGCCGGCTCGTTGATCGGGTCAGATTCGGCCGCAGGCTCCTCAGACACAGGATTCTCGGCCGGGAATTCGAGCTCGCTCGGACTCTCGTCGATCATGTCAGGCTCGGTATCTTCGGAGGCTTCCGTTTCCGTAGTCTCGACGGCGTCAGTCGATCGCCCGAGCGTCAATTTGCGTGGTTCCGGCACGAGGCTCGAAATGATGAACACGTTCTCGAAGCCGTATTCCACCATCTGATCTGCTAATTCCTGTGCGCGGGCCTTGTCGACGAAGTTGCCCACCCGAACTCTATGAATACCGGTCTGGCTGACGACGTAAACTTCCTCGTTGATGATCGGCTCAATCGCCTCGACATAGGCATGCGCCTTTTCGATGTCATTTGACGTGTGAATCTGAACGCGATAACCGTATACATACCGGGTTGAGCCGGGCTCGCCGTCCGCAACAGCCGAGGTCGCAACGGTGAGCAGCACAAACGCGGCAAGTCCGATCCAGGTCAACCAGTTCGATTTCATTTTCGTACGCTCCTCCCGGATGGGCGGTTGGGTCATCTCCCCGGTTCTTTCATTGATTCGGACGGATTCCCGGAATCTTTAGCGGTTTTTTGTCTGCCTGACCACGCGCTGGAGGAGAGGACCAGGAGGGAAAGCCTGAAAACTGCTCAATTGGCGCTTCCCCTCTCGAATCGGGCGGTCCTCCTCCCGAGCAAGCAGGCGAGGGACGACGAGAGGAGTCCCGCAGCACCTTATCGGGAGGAGGACCGCCCGATTCGAGAGGGGAATTGCCCGACTCGGAAGGGGACTCGGGTTTGCGATAGTGAGGGGGTGTTCTCCGGCTCCGCGAGCTACACGGCTTCTTTCTGCAGCAGATGTCTCGGAATCAGAAATCGCTCCAGGCCATCGAACAGAAACTCGGTGAGAATGGCGAGAGCCGCTGCTGGAATCGCCCCTTCCAGTATGAGGCCTGTGTCATTCAGGGCGAGACCTGTGACGATCGGCTCCCCGAGCCCCCCGGCGCCGATGAACGCCGCCAATGTAGCGGTGCCTATATTGATAACGGCAGCGGTTTTGATGCCGGCCAGAATGAGCGGCGCTGCGAGGGGGATCTCGATATGGCGAAGCCTCTCCCACGCGTTCAGTCCCATGCCGGTGGAGACTCGCTTCAGCACAGGGTCAATGGCGTAGAGAGCCGTTACGGTATTTCGGAGAATCGGGAGAAGGGCATATAAGAAGAGAGCGATGACGGCAGGGAGCCAGCCGATACCGAAGAGCGGAATCATGAATGCGAGCAGGGCGATCGAAGGAATGGTCTGTAGGAGGCCGGCCATGTAAATCACGGGCCGCGCGTATTTTCGATTCCGATAGACGGCGACCCCGGTCGGAAGGGCAACGGCGATTCCGAGCAGGAGGGAGGTAAGCGTCAGACGCATATGAACGAGCGTTCGCCGGAAGAGCGCGTGCCACCTCCCTTCAATGTCCGGGGCACGGTCGGTCCGGAGAAGCCCCTGATCGGCCAGAAACCCCGACGCCACCTCTGCAAACGTGAGCCCTTCGACGACTACCGCGGCGTTAAGCTCCTGCATGGCATTCTCGTCCAACCTGCCCGCCAGGTCGGGGAGAATCTCGAGGAGTCGCGGATCGGCATCCGCCGCGGCGAGGGGCGCTGCCAGATAACGCGGAAAATAGTTCCGATCGTCCTCGAGCAGGAACAAATCGTACTTCCGGATGTCCCCGTCGGTGGAGTAGACATCGGTTACATCGATACCTCCGGTCCGAATCGCCTGATAGGCGAGGCCGTGTTCGATCCCCGTCGGTATCGCGGCAAGACCATACCTCTCCGCCAGGCCGGGCCAACCGTCTTGTCGTTCCAGAAACTCATGACTGAAAGCGATCGCGAGTTCCGGATGGTCGGCGAGGTCGCCGATCGTTTCGAGGCCGAGTTCGATGGCACGCCCACGGGAGAGGGCGATCGCATAGGTGTTGTTGAAGCCGAACGAAGGGAGCAGGGTCATGCCGTGGACAGAGCGAATCTTCTCGCCTAAAATATCAAAACGGGATCGCCCCGGAAGTTTCAGAATCGCCTGCTCGATTGTTCCCGAGTACTCCGGGTAGACGTCGATCTCGCCGGCACGGAGCGCTTCGAAACAGACGAGCGTACCGCCGAGTCCGAACCGGCGCTCCACCTCACATCCCCGGCTCTCGAGAAGCTGGGCCAGGATTTCAGCCAGAACATAACTCTCATTGAAGTTCTTCGATGCCACGATAATCGGATCGGCGGTCGCAGGGAGAACGGCCGCTCCCCCGAAGACGATAAGAAAAGCGGCGATAAGAAATGGTCGCACGATCATGGCGACTCCGTACGGAATAGCTCTGCTACAAAGTCGCTGGCCGGCTCCCGGACCACTTGTTCGCTCGTGCCGTGTTGCTCTACCCGCCCCTCCCGGAGGACGACGATTTCCTCGGCAAGCGCGATCGCTTCGATCACGTCGTGGGTAACGAGCACCATCGTGCGCGGTTCCGATGCCTGGAGGCGGAGGAATTCGCGATGAACTTCTCGTCTCGTGATGGGATCAAGCGCCCCGAACGGCTCGTCGAGCAGAAAAACGGGCGGATTCAGCATCATCGCACGGCAAAGACCGACGCGCTGCTTCTGTCCGCCCGATAGCTCGTATGGATAACGAAGCGCGTACTCTTTGGGTAGCTCGACAAGGCGCATGAGTTCGACCATGCGATCCCGCATTCGGTCGTTGTCCCAGTTCTCGAGTCTGGCGAGCAGTGTGATGTTCTTCTCTACAGTGAGATGGGGGAAAAGACCGGTTTCCTGCACGGCATAACCGATACGCCGTCGGAGCGGCGCCAGATTCTCATAGTCCAGTGGGCGGCCGAAGAGTCGAACCGAACCGGTGTCCGGGCGGACGAGCCCGTTGACCATCTGGAGCAGCGTTGACTTTCCGGATCCACTCGCCCCCACAAGGGCGGTCGTAACTCGGTCCTTGAACGTAAGATCGATCCCGGCTACGGCAGTTTCCGTTTCGTAACTCTTGCTTACACCGGTCAGCTCGATCTGTGCCATAAAATATCCTGAGTCAATCCGCCGAAGGAATGTCGAACTCCGTTTCGATGTCAGCCCGGTCGGCGTGACGTTCGAGGGCGAGCTCGATCAGCTCTTCGATAAGCCGGCCATAGGAAAGCCCGCTCGCCTCCCATAATTTGGTGTACATCGAAATAGGAGTGAAACCGGGAATCGTGTTGAGCTCGTTCAGATATACTCGGCCGCTCTTACGATCGACCAGAAAATCAACGCGCGCCATACCCGCCCCATCCACTGTCTGAAAAGCGAGCAGCGCAAGCTTCTGAATCTCAGCGGTCAAGTCAGCAGGGAGATCGGCGGGTATCAGGAGTTCTGACTGAGCGTCGACATACTTGCTCGCGTAGTCATAAAAGTCGCCTGCCGGGATGATCTCACCCGGCACGGAGGCTCGCGGGTTTTCGTTACCGAGTACGCTGCACTCGATTTCCCTCGCATCGATCGCTTCTTCCACGATGATTTTGGTGTCGTACCGTGCCGCTTCATCGATTGCAGCTCGAAGCTCATCGGCACCGCCCACTCTTGAAATCCCCACGCTCGACCCCATATTGGCCGGCTTCACGAAACAGGGATACCCGATCCGCTCGGTTCCGGTAACGACGGCTTTCGGATCACGCCGCCATTCCGACCGGTGAACGAGCTCCCAGTCAGCCACTTTGATACCGCCATCCCGGAACAGACGTTTCATGATGTCTTTGTCCATGCCGATGGCGGAACCGGCAACGCCCGCCCCGACATAGGGAATGCCGGCGAGCTCGAGAAAACCCTGGACCGTACCGTCTTCACCCTTGGGGCCGTGAAGCACGGGAAAAATCACGTCGATCCGGCCTGGAGATGCTGGCCGCTTCCCGACCTCGATCAGAGAGCCGACTTTGCCGCCCGGAACAAGGGCGGCCTGCGCTTCGGAGATCGCTTTCGTGTCGACCGGCCGACTCGACTTCCCGCCGAGACGAAGGCGAGACTCGGCGGCCAGCATGGTATGAGCGTCCGGATGCATGATCCATCGACCGTCCCGTGCGATTCCGATCGGAACGACCTCGAACCTGTCCGATGTCTCGAGCGCCTTCATGATGGCCCCTGCGGATACGAGCGACACATCGTGCTCGCCCGATTGCCCGCCGAACAAAACACCAACTCGCAGTTTACGACTCAATTTTTTCCCTTCTTTCGGGCCGGCCGGTCTTTCTTGCGATAAACAAATCGAAGTCCCGACCAGATTTCATTCACAGCGCAGATCTTGTTGTCCACCAGCCCTGCGGCGAGCCCGGCACTTTGAACAGCGTTGAAGTCGAGGTCGGTCAGAACACCTGATGATTTCTTTGGCCAGGCGATCCAGAGTCCGCCCGCCCGGTCGAGACGCCCTGCGAAATCCCCCAGGCGACTCTCGAGATCTTTCACACCCTTCGCAAAAAAGAGGATCACATCGAGTGGCGCACGAACCTGTTTCTTGATAATCACATTTTCGGGGAGCGGCGACAGCTCGCTCTCGAACCGGGCGGGGGCGTTCACGATCGCCATACGGGTTCCGTCTTTGATCCCGAGCTTTCGGGCCAATGGTGTACCGGAATAGCCGCTGATCATTCAGGTAGCCTTTCTAGCCATGCAGAAGCGATTCATAACCCTCCCGGAACGTAGGATAACGGAAGCGGAAGCCGGATTCCACGAGACGAGTACTTCGACAGCGCTTTCCGGGGTTCCGATTTGCGGTTCGGGAGGGGGAGGGGGGCGGCTCGCCGGAGCCGAGGCGACCGGCGATCCAGCAGTACACATCTCCCAGGTCGGCGGGATCGGTGTCGACTCCCAGGTAGAGCGGCAGAGGCCGCTCGACTTTCATCAGATGTCGTATGGCTCCGGCGGCGTCATCCCTGTGGATCCGGTTGGTAAAAGCCCGCCCGGCCGGCATCTCCGCTCTTCCATCCCGCACCTCGCGTATGAGCCGGTCCCTTCCCGGGCCGTAAATCCCGCCGAGTCTGAGAACCACTGTTTCCCAGCCTTGCGATTCAAACACTTTTTCGCCCTCGAGAAGGATTCGGCCATTGAATCGAGCGGGGATGGCGGCCGTCTTCTCATCGATCTCTTCGCCCTTGCACTCTCCGTAGACGGATGTACTTGAAATATAAATGGTGCGAGTCGGGGGGGTGGGGTAGGCGCTGACAAGAGTCTCCGGCCCTCTGACGTAGGCAGCCCGATAGGCGCCTTCGTCCGATCGATCGGCAGCAGCGGAATATATGAGAAAGTCGATCGGTGCGGGGAGGGCGGCGAGACTCGATAGATTCGTCAGGTCCGCAGCGACAGGACGCACGCCCGGAGGAAGCCCGGCCGGGTTCCTCTTCAGTCCCCACACTTCGTCTCCGTCGGCGAGGAGTTGCTTCGCCAGCTCGCTCCCCACATAGCCGCATCCCGCGATCAATACCTTTGCCATATTTACCCCTGCTTCCGGAACGTCCGACTTGCGTTGATTTCAGGCCGGGGGACCGCCCCGTCGTGTAGACTGATCCTGTCCGCTCGCTCCATTCGATTCAAGCGGTTTCCCGGCCTGGTCGAGCCTGATTCTCAAGCACGTTTCAGGAGGCTGTCATGGTTCTCACACTTCTCGCCGTTACATTCGTGATTTCATTCATCGTTTCGTGGATCGTCGCCCGAATCTTTCAGAAGCCGATTGAGGGCATTCTCGCACGCATAATCAAGGACGAAATCAGCAAAGCCTGGCTTCGTTATCTGCAGTTCGCCGTCTATGTCGTCGGGATTTCGTCCGGTGTGCGCGTTCACCGGATCGAAGACTACCTGCTTCCCAGGGCAATCGGCCCGAACACCGAGCCTCGGATTCTCGTATTGAATGGGGAACGATGGGTGCTCGAAGTGTATCGCACGGTTATCGGCACGTTACAGGGCGTAGCCTGGATGCTTCTGGTCTTCTTTCTGGTGGCCTTGATCGCCTACGTCATCGTGCGGGTCTTCGAGGGGAAGAAAAGCGAGGCCGGAACTAGTCCTGAATAAGGCGAACATGATCCTGAAGTTCGGTGACCTGCTCTTTCAGGTCGCTGATCTCCTGCTCGATATCGTCCGCGCCTTTGGTTTCGGTAAGAAAGGAGCCGACCAACTTCTGATAGTCATCGAGGAAGAGGGAATACTGTTCGTGGCCGGGAAACTCCTGCTGCTTCAGGCGGGCATATTCGATCGCCTCTTCCAGTCTCAAGACCAGAACGCGCCGCTCTCGTGACGGGTTGACGCCCCGAAGAAAATCGTTTGTCGAGTTGTAAATCCTCGCGATGAGGAGCTCGAATTCCCAGTGAAATCGGTTCTTCATTTGTTCTTTCCTTGTTTCCTGCGCTTGGACATTGCAGGTGGCATTGCCCACAAAGAATAGCAATCGGCCCTCCCGGCGGCAAGGCTGAGATGGGATTGTGCCGCCCGTGCTACCGGAAGGGTGTCTCCACCGGGCGGACGGTTGCGGTCCCGCCACTGCCGAGCGGTGTCGTGAGCTCCCGGTTCCGGTCGATCGCCCTGGATCTCACGATCCCGAGTGCGACGGCCCGGCCTCCGAGGGAATGCGCATGGGCGGAGGTCGTGATCTGCCCCACGGTACGGTCCCCATCGAGAATCGGCGCGCCCGGGGCCGGCAGCTCCTCGCCGGAGATCTCCAGGCTGGTGAGCCGCCTCGGCGGGCCGCCGCGATAGTGCATCTTCGCTACTACCTCCTGGCCCATGTAGCATCCTTTCTCGAACGAGACGGATCGTATGAGTCCCGCCTCGATCGGGCCGAGATCGGCGGTAATGTCGATCCCCGGCTCGCCGTTACCTGCCTCGACACGTAGAGAATCGTATGCATCGAAGCCGGCCGGGAGAGCGAGCGCAGCGTCGCTATCGTCTGAAGAGGTGATTGCCGTCCAGAGCGTGGTGAGCTCGGCCCGCGGCGCGATCAGGTCATAGCCATCTTCTCCCGTCGGTGCGTGGGACATGGCGAGTACCCGTTTCGACAGGCCGGGAACGGTGATCCATCGACTGAGTCCCTCCGTCGTCTTCTCGTCGATCGTCCCGCCGATTCGCTCGAGCACATCCCGTCCGGCCGGTCCGGCCAGATGGACTATCCCCCCATACGCCGCTTCGTCGACGATCTCGGCATCATCGATGATCAGAAACCGCCCGAGCGTCGTGACAAGATCTTCGGCGAAACAATCGGCTACGAGCAAAATGAGCGAATCGGGCAGAGCGAGCGTATGAAAGGTGGCGATGAACTTTCCTTTCGGGGTGAGCAGGGCGGAGGGGCATCCGTTTCCCGCTCTGAGAGAAGCGATGTCACTCGTTACCATGCGATGCAGAAATGGGACCCGATCCCCCCCGGTGAGGCGGATCACCCTCATGTGGGGGCGATCGAAGAGGGCGGCATTTCGCCTGACCTCGCGATGCTCCCTGGCCGGGTCGCCAAAATGAGCGGCGGTCACGAAGCCGAAACGCTCTCCCGGCATAGCGCCCGCTGCCTGCAGATTGCCTAGAATCGGTGAATCGATCGACATGATGTTCCCCTCAAAAGAACTCTAGCCGGGGATCATCCCGAAATCAACCGGGGTTGCCCGCCTCCCCCATGGCATCTATACTTTGGCTGAATCTTTCACGGGCCGGCCTGGTGCCGGTAGCTGCCACAACAAGCAGGGGGGAGAGTCATCGGTTTTCTCGATCGGGCGGTCATCAGCTTGATGCCGATGGTGCCGCGAGCCATAATCAGACGGGCTTCGAGCCGCTATATCGCCGGCGCGACGCTGGACGAGGCGATCGCCACCGTGCGGGTTCTGAACGACGACGGCGCAATGGCGACACTCGATGTTCTCGGCGAGTATGTGACGCAGCTCTCCCAGGCCGAGACGAGCGTCCATGAATACAATCACGCGCTCGAGTCCATCGAAAGAAACAACCTGGACGCCAACGTATCGGTCAAGCTCTCTTCTCTCGGCCTGCTCATCGACTCGGAATATTGCTTCCAGAGAATGAGGGATCTCTGCCAACAGGCGAAAGAGCGTAACAACTTCATCCGGATCGATATGGAAGATTCGGAGGTGACGGAAGTGACGCTCGATATCCATCGAAAGCTACTCGAAGAATTCGAGAACGTCGGCGTGGCCATTCAAAGCTACATGCGGCGAACCCAGAACGACGTTTCCGCCCTCATCCAACAGGGGGCCAACGTGCGCGTCTGCAAGGGCATTTATGTCGAACCTCGTTCCGTGGCGTGGAAGGACGACGGGGCGGTTAACCGGAATTTTGCACGCGCCGTACGCCGGTTGCTCGAGCGGGGATGTTATGTCGGAATCGCGACCCACGACGAAAGTCTGGTCTGGGAGACCGAGCGGATCATCGAAGAGCTTAATCTCGACAAGTCAAAATATGAGTTTCAGATGTTGCTCGGTGTAGAAGAGGATTTGCGTCGCGTGATTCTCGCCGCCGGTCACCGCTTGCGTGTTTACGTGCCGTTCGGTAGCCATTGGTACGAGTATTCGACGCGGCGGCTGCGTGAGAATCCCAAACTCGCCGGCTACATCATCAAGGGGATGCTGAACGGCAGTAAGTAGGCGGAATCTACTGTTCGTATCAATTATTTGCCGTTGATGAGCGCGTAGAAACGATCCCCATCTGACAGATCGTCAATAACGGCGTACGGATCCTCGGCGGTCAGTTCTTCTTTGCTGCAGTTTCCTGTAGCCACAGCGATAGTCCTCACTCCGGCTTCTTTGCCGCAGCGCACATCGAAAACGGTGTCGCCGATTACATAGATCGAAGAATCAGGCGTGTTGTTTCCCGCCCGTTCCCGGCCTATCTTGACGGCCAGTTTGGTCAGCTCCGGGCGGGACTCGAAATCGCTCCCAAAGCCGCCGAAATCGAAATAGCTTTCGAGACCTCCGCGGGCGAGCTTCAGATTGCCGGTCTCTTCGAAGTTGCCGGTTGCCAGGCCGACCACCATGTTTTCGTCTTCCGTGACACGATCGAGAAGTGATACAACGCCGTCCAGTACTTTGAAGCCGGGCGAAGTTTCCAGTTCCGGAACGAGATATTCGGCATAAAGCCGGCGGACCTCTTCACGCTCTTCATTCTGGAGCGGCCGGTCAAGCTTGTTGTCCGCCATCCGGCGAATGATGGCGTAGTCCGTCATGCCGAAGAAGGGGACTCCTTCCATACCGTTCGGTTTGCCGGTCACTTTCTGGAAGGCGCGGTCAAGCGCACGCGCACCCGCCCCGCCTGAGAGAAGGAGCGTCGCATCGATGTCGAAAACGAGAACTTTCATCAGTATTCCAATAGGTTTCGCGCCGCCTTCTCGATCATTTCCGCGCCGGGGAGAAACGCATCTTCGAGAGGAGGCGAATAGGGAACCGGTGTGTCCAGCGCGCCGATTACGCGCACCGGGGCATCAAGATCTTCAAAAGCTTCTTCCTGAATAATGGCGGCCAGGCTTTCCCCGATCCCGCCGGTCCGGGAGTCCTCGTGGACAATCATCACTTTGGATGTGTGGCGGGCGACCGCCAGCAGCGATTCACGATCGAGCGGTGCGAGGGAGCGAAGGTCGAGTACTGCCGCTTCCACCCCTTCCGCGGCCAGCTTTTCCGCCACTTCCATTACAACGTGAACATACGCGCCGTACGACACGAACGCCATATCGGAACCGGCTCTTCTAAGAGCAGCCAGGCCGAGAGGAATCGGGTCCGGCGGCTCCTCGCCCATCACCTGCTTGATATGGGGATCCCGGTAAAGGGCGATGTGCTCGTAGAAAAGAACGGGATTCGGGTCGGCCACTGCCGATGCGAACAACGCGCGCGCGTCCCGGGGCGTCGAGGGGACGACGATCTTGAGGCCGGGCACGCGGTAGAACCAGGGCTCGGTATTCTGGCTGTGATAGGGACCGGCGTGCCGGAGCCCGCCCCACGGCAGGCGCACTGTCATCGGAACCGGTTGTCCCCATCGATAATGGATTTTCGCCGCGTTGTTTACTAGTTGGTTGAAGCCTGTAGCGACGAAGTCGTTGAACTGGATTTCGCCGATCGGTCGCCGGCCGGTGAGCGCCGCACCGACACAAACTCCGAGAATGCCCCCTTCGGCAAGAGTAGAGTTCAGAATTCGATCGCCATAACGCTCCAGAAGGGGGCGGAGGAGCATGAAAGCATTTCCGTACACTCCACCAACATCCTGGCCGTAAACAAAGACTCTGTCGTCATCGGCGAGAGCGTCACCGACGCCGAGCATGATCGCCTCCAGGAACGTCTGGCCGTCGCTATCGAAAGGGGCCCCCGGATCGACCGGAGGGAGAGGGGGCGTGTGGCGGCTTTCAGATGACGTGGCTCCATCGAGCGGATCGACTCGGACGGCGATGCCGCTGGCAGCAAAAACGCCTCTACCCGCATCCTCGCTGTCCGGCCAGTCTCCTTCGACAATGCTCCGCGCTTCCTGCTTCACCATTTTCTCGGCTTCGCCCCTGAACTTTACAATGTCGGCGTTCCGGATCACCCGTTCACGGCGAAGCTTCGCGGCATATGTATCGAGAGGGTCTTTGGCTGACCAGAATCGATAGGCTTCCGGATCGGCGTAGCCTCCGTTCGATAGTTCCGCATATTCCCACGACGGTTTCGAGTCCTTGCCAAGATAGAGCATGTCATCATGGTGAGCGTGGCCGCACATTCTCATCGATATGAGTTCGATCAATGTGGGGCCCTTTCCGTCACGCCCTCTTTCGGCCGCCCATGCGAACGCCGCCGCGATCGCTTCCGGATCGGTGCCGTCGATCGTGATGCCGGGCACGCCGTAACCGGCCGCTTTCTCCGCGAATACACGAACGGACGACTGTTCCTCAACCGGGGTCGACAGCGCGGTCTGGTTATTCTGAATGCAGAAGATGGCGGGCAGGTGCCGGGCGGCGCATAGATTGATCGCCTCATGCCACTCGCCGAGGGAGGTCCCTCCCTCACCGATAAAGGAAACCGCCACACGCTCCGATTTTTCCAGTGCGAAGCCCATGGCGATTCCCGCTACGGTCATTGTCGAAATTGAGAGCGGTGCGGTAGCCGGCAGAACACCCCATTCCCAGTCGCCCACATGGAGATCACGGCCATTCATAGGCGGCCCCGCTTTACCCATTTGAGCGTTAAGGACCATGCGCACAGTTTCCGCTGTCGCCCGCATGCCGAGCGCAGCTCCCAAATCTCGAATCAGGGGAGCGACCACATCGCCTGTCCAACCCGAATCGCCTGCAAACGTTTCCCCCCGTTTCAATCGAAGGGTAGCGCCGTAAATCGCTTCCTGGCCGAGTGACCGGAATCCCTTTCCCTGAAAAGCCTTCTTCCCGTAACGAACCTCACCCCCGGCGAAGAATAACTTGAGCTGGTTGTCCACGGCCCTGGTGAGCATCATGCCGCGCAACAGTTCTCGTTTCTCTTTGTTAGTGAAAGAGGCGACGATCGATTCCCGATGCAGGAAGCCGTCAAGGTCGAGGACCAGCTCTTCGATCGACCGGTCGATCCGGTCTGAGGTGGCGACGCCGGGAGTCGTCTCATCGAGCCAGGGTGGCGATTCGACGGAGAGCCCGATTCGGAGGGCGTCACGAAACGGTTTCCGGAGCGCTTCGATCCAGGTAGTGCGAGACGATCCGGCACTTCTTGTACGGGACTGGGCATCATGGAAAGCGTGGAGAACACGATCGAGAAGAAGAGGGTGCTTCTCGGCGGCGAATGCGGCGAAGCGGCGCTCGAGAGGGGGGCGGTTCCCGTCGGAACGACTCCGGCGAGCCGGCTTCTTTCCGGATGTGGGTGAGCGGGACATGTGGTTCATCTTCGCGCAGGGCCTCGGGAAAATCAATCCCGTCTGCGAAAATCAGGTCAGGAGGGGATAGTCTTCGCCTGTTTTCTGAACCATCGGCCAAGAACCTCCCGCAGGTGATCCAATTTGACCGGCTTGCTCAAGTAGTCATTCATACCGGCTCTGATACATCGTTCGCGATCACCCGCCATGGCGTGGGCGGTCATCGCGACGACGGGAATGCGGCTCCAATCGCTGTCCGATTCGCGAATAGCGGTGGTGGCGACGTAACCATCCATCTCGGGCATCTGACAATCCATGAGGACGACATCGTACGAGGAGCTCTTCAGCATTTCGATCGCGATTCGCCCGTTGGCAGCAATTCCGACCTCGCAACCAAGCTTCCGGAGCATTCTCATCGCCACCTTCTGATTCACCAGATTGTCCTCGGCCACCAGGACCTTCGCTCCCGCCACATCGATCTCGAGCGAGGTCAAGCCTGCACTCTGGTCCGAGAATGCCGCCTGAACCAGCGCCGCACCGATATCTGCCGGCCCTTTTGGAAGTGGTTTTGCAATCGCCTGGGCAGGCGCGAACGGCAGGGTGAACCAGAAAACAGATCCCTCCCCCACACGGCTCCGTACGCCGATCGAGCCGCCCATCAATTGGACGAGCTGCTTCGAAATCGAGAGACCGAGTCCGGTCCCCCCATGTTTTCTGGTTGTTGATCCGTCTGCCTGGCGGAACTGCTCGAAAATCAGCACCTGGCGGTCGTCCGGAATACCGATTCCCGAATCCTCTACTTCGAAGCGGACGCCCCTTCTTCCATCACTCTCCGTCTCCGGGGAGACGTTGAGCCGGATGTATCCCTTCGGCGTGAACTTGATGGCGTTAGAGACCAGGTTGACAATGACCTGCCTGATACGACCCGGATCGCCGACATAAGTCTCACGAAGCTGTGAAGAGAAAGCCGTAGTGAATTCGAGCATTTTGTCCCGGGCGCCGGCTCCGACCAAGGTGTCCACGTCCCCTACGAGTGACTTCAGGTCGAACGCCACATTCTCGACCTTGAGATGCCCCGCTTCTATCTTGGAAAAATCGAGAATGTCGTTGATGAGCGACAGGAGGGAGTCCGCGCACTTCTGAACGATTACCACCTGATCCGTCTGGTCAGGGTCGAGCCTGGAGTCGAGCAGTATATCAGCCATGCCGACAATTCCGTTCATGGGCGTCCTGATTTCATGGCTCATGTTGGCAAGGAATTCGGACTTGTGTCTCGAAGCTTCGAGCGCCGCATCCCGCGCTACACCGAGTTCCTTGTTCTTCCCCTCCAGTGCCACCATGTATCGTCTGAGCTCATCCGCAGCCGTCAGGCGGGCGATCGCCTGGGCGATATAGTCCGCGATTACCTGGACGGATCCGACCACCTGAGGTCCGAAATAGGGGGATCGGAACAGCGCCAGAAGAAGAGTCCCCCACAACTTGTCGCCCGTTTTGAGCGGTACACACAGGAATCGGCCGAGTTCGAGTCCGGTGAGAGCCGTAGCGCCGAGCGGAGCCGCTTGATCACCGGATTCGTGAAGCCAGGGGCGACCGGTTCGCGCTACATTGCCGAGGATGGCATCGTCTTCGGGGAGCGCCGCCGGGATGGGGACAAGATCGGTGGTGCCGAAAGAGCCCTCCCTGACGAGCTGCTTTTCTTTAGGGTCATGGCGATGAATGCAGACGATACCACTCCCTGTCGACTCAGCCAGGATCCGGGGTACCCTGTCGCAGATTTCACTCACACTCGATGCGGTGAGCAGGAAGTCGGACACTGTATTCAGCGACTCCCGTTCCCAGGCGGTTCGCTTATTCTCGCGAATATCCCTTGCCACACAGACCACGCCGATTGGCTTGCCGTCGTCATCGATCATTGTAGAACCCGAATAGGAAACGGGAATCGCCTCACCGTCCCGGGTGCGGTACCACATTTCCGATTTGCCGATCAGTTGATCGGTTCGATCCGGCGTAGTGCCCAGAATGATCGTGCCGAACGGCCGTCCTGCGAGCTCATCCGGTTCATATCCGAGAAGTCGTTTCGCCGCATTGTTCATGGATCGAATGTTCCACTTTGAGTCGATGACGATCAGCGTGTCAGCCATCGATCCGATGATCTTGTCTACATAGTCCTTGTTGACCGTCGTTTCGCGGAGCCCCCGGGTCATCGCCTGGAAGGATCGGGCAAGATCGCCCACTTCGTCGTTGGGAAACAGGCTCAGGTCTATGTTGGAATCCAGGTTGCCTCGTGCCACGCGCCCTGTAAAGCGGGAGAGCATGCCGATCGGCGCGACTATGCTTCTCGTGAAGAGGATGAGGAACGATGCGAGTATCAGTATGGCGAAGATTCCGATTGCGCCGGCCCGAATCGATTCGAATGTGACCTGCCGGGATGTCGAGGAAAGTGAAGTCTCCACAGCCAGGCGGTGGGACCTCACTGTCATTTCAATCTTCTCGCTGACAGTCTTGGCGAGTCCATCCGCCGCCTCTCTCCGTCGCCTTATCTCCTGGTCCGTCTCTTCCGCAATATAGATATTCTCGATCCGCGCCCCGAGGGTGAGTTGGGCAATCAGAATCGCTTCGGCATAGTAGGAGTCGAAAGTTTTGCTGATCCCCTTGTATGTGTCGCGGTCTTCCTCAGGTACGTATGTGAGAATTTTCTCCAGGTGATCGAGGAAATCAATGCGAAGATTTTCGCAGCGCTCGAGCGAGAAGATCTGTCCCGTCTCCATCGCCTGGGTGAGGAGAGAGTGCATCGTCTCGAAGTGATCCTGAAGGGAGACGGCCTCCCGATAGCATGGAAACACACTCGACTGGAGTCGATCGAGATTGCGATCCACTGAAGAACTCATCACCGCGGCGAGTGTGACAATCGTGATCAGGCAGGCCGACATAACCCCGGCTACGATCAGGAACTTTCCCTTGAGCGAAAGTCGAACGGTTATCAAGCGATCGTAGAGCAATGGCGGCTCCTTCTTCCGCGATCTACGGTGGGGGAGCAGCGGTTATCTGCATACTCCAGGCCCGGCACGGCCACTCATTTCCGAATGATCCGACTTCTCTACTAATTGTCGGGAATACCCGTATAATTCTTGAGCCCCGCCCGTCCAGGATAGAATCGTTCAAGATGTTGAAAATAATAGGATTGAGCTGATCCTTTGCCTGTCTTGCGGTGGCGGTTTGCGGATGGGCCAGTAGGGGAATCCTCTTGACGAATTGTTCGACCGGGTGCTATCTTGCTTAGTTCGTGGTAGAAGGGCTCGGTTGAGAGTTCTCCCATCCATTCGAATGTGAATCGAAGAGCGGGATCATCCGATTCCGTCAAGAACGGAATTACTCGGTTAGGAGACGTCGATGTCGAAGTTCACCGGCTCAAAAGTGAAGCTTTCCCGATCCCTCGGGATTCCGCTCACTCCGAAGGCCGCCAAGTACATGGAAAAACGGCCATACGGTCCAGGCGAGCACGGCCCGCCTCATCTTTCACGTCGCACCAAGATGTCGCCGTACAAGCAGCAGCTTCTGGAAAAGCAGCGCCTCCGCTCACAGTACAATATCCATGAGCGACAGATGGTGAACTACTACAAGAAGGCGGCGCGTCGTGTGGGCAACACCGGTGATAACCTGATCGCCCTTCTCGAAACGCGGTTGGATGCCCTGGTTCTCCGGGGTGGTCTTGCGCCGAGTATCTATGCTGCCCGGCAGTATGTGAATCACGGCCATATCGATGTGAACGGCAAGCGCGTCGATATCCCTTCCTGTGCGGTCAAAGAGGGCGATGTGATCAGCGTGAGGGAGAAGAGCCGAAAGATGGTCGGGTTCCAGGCGGTCCCTTATGGTTCCAACCATCCGGAATACATCTCGTTTGACAAAGCCTCGCTCTCGGTGAAGTTCATCCGTACACCGGAGCGGGACGAAGTTCCCGTTGTTTGTGAAGTGCCGCTCGTCGTCGAGTTCTATTCGAAGTAGTCGACGAAACGCGTGCCGGTGTGGGCCGGCTCTTATACGAATGCAGAAGACCCGCGGGAATCCGCGGGTCTTTTTTCATGAGGGGTGTGGGGCGAAGATACTGCTACGGACCGCGGAATTTCAGCTTCATGAGCTTCTCGTATCCCGTGGCGGAGTCGGTTACAGCAATCCCGAGGGGGAAGTAGTCGCTGTATTTCTTCCTCTCCACAAAGACGAACACAGGAATGCTCTTATCGTCGAATGAATCGATCTCCAGGCGTTTGATGGGGGTGACGTATTCGGGATCGAACGGCTCTGCCTCTTTTCCCGGGCGGGGCTCGATGAAGTACACGCGATCCTCACCCGTCTTGTTCTGAATGTGGAGATTGTAGAGATTGCGGATCTTATCTTCCTCGAGTACGAATGGCATCCCCTTCTGTCGGAGAAGCTGCACCTCCACAGGAGTTCTCCTGCCTGCGGCGGCGCTGAACACGATGCCGCCTATCACAAAAAGAACAAGATAAGCGATCACCTTGGGCCGGAAGAGCCTTCGCCGGGCTTCACCGGAGAAACTCCGCTGGGTATCGTAACGAACGAGCCCCCCCGGTTTCCCTACTTTAGCCATGATGTCATCACAGGCGTCGATACAGTTGGCGCACCCGATGCACTCCATCTGCTGCCCGTTCCGGATGTCGATACCTGTCGGGCAGACCGCCACACATCGAAAACAGTCAATACAGTCGCCCCCCTCAGCCGCTTGTTTGGTCCGTGGCTCACCTCTGTTCTCATCGTAACCGATGACGACCGTGTCTTGATCGATGAGCGTGGACTGTAGTCTTCCGTAAGGGCAGATGATGAGACAGAGTTGCTCACGAAACCAGGCGTAGTCGAAATAGAGCGCGGCAGTCCAGAACATGGACCAGAAAAAAGCAGTCGGATGAGCGGCCGGACTGCTCATGATCACGGTCAGAATTTTTTGAACCGGAATGAAGTAGGAAAGAAACGTATGGGCGATCCAGAACGAGAAGCACAGAAAGATCAGATGTTTCAGTGTCTTTCGCCAGAACTTGTCGAACGTCATCGGCCCCTGGTTCCGCCGGATTCTTGCTTCCCCTCTCCCTTCGATCAGGCGTTCGATTTTTCGGAACCAGCCCTCCAGGAAAACAGTCTGCGGGCAGGCATAGCCACACCAGACCCTCCCCCAGAGAGCGGTAGCGACGAACAGGGAAAAGCCGATTCCCGAAATGATAAAGAAGACGAGATAGAAATCCTGGTTCGTAAATGTATTGCCGAAGAGAAATGCGTGCCGCGCCGGGAGGTCGATCAGCATGGCCGGCCGGCCGCCGATCCGGACCCAGGGAATCCCGATGTAGATCACTACAAGAATCGCCCAGATGATCTCTTTGCGGAGCTGCCAGCGCCCTTTGACGTCGGCCGGGTGAATCATGTTGCGGGAGCCGTCAGACTTGATTGTGTAGACGGTATCGAGATCGGGGCGCCGGGTAGTGGCCCGGCGTTTCCCCGTCTTATCGCTCTCTGTCATGCTAGCCCTCCGGCTCCACCAGATCTCCCTCGGGCGCCCTGCCCGGCAGGTTCTTTCCCTTCAAGGTCAGCACATAGGCCGCGAGCTTCTGAATCTTGCCGGGTGGGAGCTGCTCCCCCCACGCCACCATACCCTTGTCGGGCACGCCATCCGTGATGGTCTTCAGGATGTCGAGAGGCTTGCTGCCGTGGATCCAGTAGTTGTCGGTGAGATTCGGGCCGATCTTCCCCTCACCCTGAACGTGACACTCGGAGCAATGGGTGTCCCAGAGCCCCTTCGCTGCTTCAATACTGGCTGGAATCTGTGAGATGAGAATAATGGTTTCGTCGGTCACTTCCTGGCCGGCCATTCTCTCCAGCGCCGCTTCCGCCGCCGCGGCAACTTCCGCTTCGTACAGCTCCAGCGGGAGTCTCCCGATGCTGTACGTCTGGAACCAGAGCCAGTACCCGATTGCAAACACGATCGAGCCATAAAGCAACCAGAGCCACCAGTTCGGCAGGCGATTATCATATTCCTGGATGCCGTCATAATCATGGCCGAGGACCTGGTCTTTCTGCGGATCGCTCATGATCAGGCGACCTCCTTCGGATAATCGACCGGCACCGCGGCGTCATCATCGGCGAGTGGGAGAGAGGCGATATTGTCGAGCTTCTCTCCTCGGCGCATTCCAAAGAAGACGCGCACGAGAACGATCAGAAATGCGACAACAAAAATGGTAAAGCCCAATAACGGCCATTTGACCAATGACTCAGGCGTATTCGACAGAAACTCTTTCAGAAACATGGCTACCTCTCCACTTTCTCGAGTGCCGTCGGTTGCGGGCCCCGTCCGAGTCGTTGCAGATAGGCGATCAGCGCTGTCAATTCGCTGTCAGCGGACAACGTGATGTCCTGCGAAGCGAGATCGGTAACGATCAACGCCGCCTGGCTCCGAGCGGTCTGCACGGAGTTTCGAATGTCGCTTTCGTCGTACGGTACGCCCAGTCTACGAAGCGCCTCCATCTTGGCCGGCAGGTTATCGATCTTGGCCACCGCATCTGTCATGAACTTATAACTCGGCATGATCGACCCCTCGGAAGTGTTCCGTGGATCCCTCATGTGGAGATAGTGCCAGAGATTGGGGTACTTACCTCCGACACGATGAAGGTCCGGACCGGTCCGTTTCGAACCCCACTGGAACGGCCTGTCATAGATGTATTCTTCGGCGCGGGAGTAATCGCCGTACCGAAGCGTTTCATGGCGGAAGGGCCGGATCATCTGCGAGTGGCATGAGTAGCACCCCTCACGGACATAAATGTCTCGACCTTCGAGTTCGAGCGGGCTGTATGGTTTCTGCCTCCACTTCGACTCCGGCGTAGCTTCCGCCGTGACGGCTTCCGCGGCCTGCGCCCCGAGACTGTCCGTTCCCGCGGTCTGAACGACCGGTTCGATGGGCACTTCTTTCCGGATGACCACTGTCGGGATGAGTTCCGCAAGGCCGCCGATCAGAATCGCGAACAGAGTCAGAATAGTAAACGCGAGCGGCCGCGCCTCCAGTAGATGGTGCCATCCCTTTTTCGCGGCGCCACCATAGAGAATGGCGGCTATTACGATCACGGTGCCGATTCCGAGGAGTATCGGGCTTTGCGTCGGATCCGCCAGACCGAACAGGATGGCAGCGACTACGACGAGTGCGGAGAGGACGGCGGGAGCGCCTCTTACAAGCTCCCAGAATCCGGGGCCGGTGTAACGGGGGAGCCGCTTGACCGTTGCCTGGCCATTTACTTTCTGCCCCGCCTGTGCGGTGAGCAGCAGGTTGACGCCCATCATGAGGAAGCCGGTGAGGTAAGCAGTGCCGCCTAGAAGACGCATGTGATAAAGGAATCGCTGGCTGAGTAGCGTTTCGACGAAATCGGGGTACTTCAGGAATCCTTCGGTGTCGAGGGCGCGCCAGTAAAGCCCTTGGTTGATGCCGCTGATCCACATGGCGACCACATAGAACAGCATACCCATCGTGCCGATCCAGAAGTGCGCTTCCGCCCATCGAACGGACCAGAGTTTGGTCTTGTAGAGTCGTGGCACGAGCCAGTAGAACATGGCCGCCGCCATGAATCCGTTCCAGCCGAGCGTGCCGCCGTGTACGTGGCCGATGATCCAGTCCGTGTAGTGGGCGAGGGAGTTGACCGATTTGATCGAGAGTAGCGGCCCTTCGAATGTGGACATGCCGTAGAACGTGACGGAGACGACCATGAACTTCAGAACCGGGTCGGTTCTAAGCTTATCCCAGGCGCCGCGTAAGGTAAGCAATCCGTTCAGCATCCCCCCCCATGATGGTGCGAGCAGGATGATACTGAAGACCATTCCCGTGGTCTGCGCCCAGTCGGGAAGCGCGGTATAGAGAAGATGGTGCGGCCCGGCCCAGATATAGAGGAAGACGAGCGACCAGAAATGGACCACAGACAGCCGGTAGGAGTAGACCGGCCGACCAGCCGCTTTTGGAATAAAGTAGTACATGATCCCGAGAATGGGCGTGGTCAGGAAGAATCCTACCGCGTTATGCCCGTACCACCACTGAACGAGCGCGTCCTGTACGCCGGCATAAATCGGATAACTGTGGAGCAGGCTGGTCGGAAGCTGCAGGTTATTCACGATGTAGAGAATGGGAATCGTAACGATGGTGGCGATGTAGAACCAGAGGGACACATAGAGGTTCCGCTCGTTTCGAACAGCCAGGGTCCAGAAGAAGTTCACCGCAAAAACGACCCAGGTGACCACAACCAGAATGTCGAGCGGCCATATGAGCTCGGCGTACTCTTTTGATTGAGTCAGACCGAGTGGGAGAGTGATTGCGGCTCCCACTATGACGAGCTGCCAGCCCCAGAAGTTGAACCAGCTGAGGAAGTTGCTCGCCATGCGGGCCTTGACCAGCCGTTGGGTCGAGTAGTAAATCCCGGCGAACATCATGTTCCCGACGAACGCGAAGATCGCGGCGTTTGTGTGGAGCGGCCGGAGCCTGCCGAACGAAAGCCAGGAAAGGCCGAAGTTCAGTTCCCAGAAGACCAGCTGCGAAGCGATCAGCACGCCCACGAGCAGCGCTACGACGCCGAATATGACCGAAGCGGCGATAAACGCGCGAACGATCGCATCATCGTAGACGATTTTCCGTGTTTCTACGGATTGCGCCTCCATGTTTCCAGATACTCCTTTATGTTGAAAGTGGCTTCGGGGGAGATGCATCGCCGTCCGTCGAGTCCGGCTCGTCATCCTCCTCCAGTGGTAATAACGACAGACGGTCTCCGTGTTCGAAATCCCCCGAGGCGATTCCCTTCAAAAAGAGAACGAGCCCTCCGGCGACGAGGACAGCGCTGACAAATATGAGAAGCACTATGACATCCACGCGAGCCTCCCTCCCGAAAGTCGGAAGAAAGTAAGGGAAACGACCGCGATCGAGCTGACCGGCATGAGGATCGCGGCGACCACAGGGCTTACGAGCCCGGCAAAACAGAGTGTAATGGCGATCGCGTTGTACCCGATCGCAATGAGCAGATTATCACGAATCACGCGGCGTAGTACGGTAGCCGAAGTGAGCGCCCGGCGAACGGCGCCGATTCCCTCGCCCAGATAGTAGAAATCGGCCCGCGCGGGGAGCGAAGGGCGATCGACTGCGGGTGTAGCAGCGCACCAGGCGGCATCGAAGCTGGGGGCGTCATTGATGCCGTCGCCTACCATCAGCGTGGAGTGGGGGTCCACAGCTTCGATCGCAATCACGCGCGCCGCTTTCTCTTCGGGGGAGAGGCCGGCCTCCCAATGGGGGCTTGCCAGCCCGAGCCGTTCAGCGGCACTTCGCACCCGCCCCGCGCCGTCGCCGCTTAAGAGCCTCACATCGAAGCCCTCGGCGATGAGCCGGGCAGTCTCCTCGGTGGCATCGGGCTTGAACTGCTCCCGGAATGTAAACGTCGCGAGCGGCCGCCCGTTGATCGAGAAGAGTGTGGGGCTTTCGCCGTTCTCCGGTGCGTCGCTTTCAGCCGATCCCTTTTGGGCGAATGACTCACGCCCCAATCGATAGTCCCGGCCATTCACTACAGTCTGGAGTCCCCTGCCGGGGAGTTCGAGCACTTCATCGTTGCCGTCCAGGAGCATGTCGGGCCGCTTCCCCTCTTCCGGGATCTCCAGCGCTCCCGCGAGGCATCGGCTGACCGGATGGTTACTCCGGATCGTCATGTGATGAAGAATGGCCCGCTCGTCTTGACTCAACTGATCGATTTCTCTGATTGAGGGGTCTGAAAGTGCGAGCGCGCCTATGGTGATGGTTCCGGTCTTATCGAAAAGCACATGTTTGATCGAGAGTGCCCGATCGAGGAACCGGCCGCTCCTCAGAAAAACGCCTCTTCTGCGAAGGGCGAGATGAATGAGCTCGTGGGCCAGTGGGACGGCGAGGCCGATGGCGCAGGGACAGGTCACAACCAGGATGGCGATGGTCACTTCCACCGCCCGTGTCGCGTCGCGAAACGCCCATAATAGAAACCCGGACGAAGCGAGCGCCAGAACGGCCGTTACATAAAACAGGCTGATCCTCCGCCAGAAACGGGTGGTGAAAAGTCCGCTCGAAGAGTCCGCTGTCGATGATGATGCGTCTTCGTCAGTCATCGAAGCGGTCCGTCGGCCGCCGAGAAGGGAGTCCAGACGGGAGCCGTCGAACTCCTCCGTCGCCCGAAGCCTGATCGTACCCCTGCCTGCATTGAACGCCCCTGCCGGCACCTCCTCCCCCGCCCCGGCTGATCGGGGGTCTGACTCGCCGGTAATCCAGTCGAGTGAGATCTCGCCGCCGTGTCCCAGGAGCTCGCCGTTTACCGGCACGAGGTCGCCGGGGACGACCCAGATCTCGTCACCTTCGTTGATTTCAGTCACTCGAATCGCCCGCAAACGATCAGCCTGGCAACGGCGCGTAAAGAGATTGTCCGATCCCCCTTCACCCAGAAGGGCATGCCTGTTCTTTTCGAGCACTCTTTCCTGGAGCCAGCGGCCGAGTACCATCAGCGTGATGAAGATGGTCACGGAATCGAAATACGCCCCGTCGGGGCCGAATCGAATCTGTGCATAGAGCGATCCGGAGTAGGCGAGAATCACGCCGAGTGCGATCGGAAGATCGAGATGGATGATTCCATGGCGAAGCCCCTGATAGGCCGCCTGAATAAACAGCGTTCCTCCCGCCAGGAAAGCGACGCTCGCGAATGCCAGGCTGCCCCAGCCGAACAGTTCATAGAGAATCCCGTCGGTTGGTGAGAGTCCGAAATAAAATGCGGTGGCGAGGACCATTACGTTCATGGCCGCGGCGACACAAAGACCAAGACGGAGGAGCAGATTACGGGAGTGAGAACCGGTCCGTTCGGTTGCCGGTCCGAATCGATAGCCGAATTTCTCCGCTTGGGAGAAGTACTGCCTGAGATCGGTCCGGGAGGGGGTCCAGAAGACTTCCGCCTTGCCGAGCGACGGATTGATGCATACGTCCACGCTGCCCGGCTGTTTCTTGGCGAGCTCCTGGAGCAGCCAGACACAGGCGGCGCAGTGAAGCCCCTGGACGTCTAGGGAAAGATGGTGCGTCCTGTCGGTGTCCGGCTCGGAAGGATTCTGCTCGAGCCGGTCGAGCCAGGCAAACGTATCAGGACGAAGCTCCGGAGGAGGAGCGGTGGTTTTCGTCTTCAGATCGTAATAGCGATCGAAACCCTGATCGTGGATGATGGCATATACGGCGGCGCAGCCGTTGCAGCAGAAGGAATCGCGATTCTTCATCCGGCCCTTCGGAATCGGAAGACCGCAGTGCACGCACTCGGTAAGCCGGGGACGGGATTCCGGCACCATAGGATCAGTTGACGTAGCAGGTGTCGCAAACAACAGGTACTTTCTCCAAGCTGCTATCAGACTGACCGGCTGATCGGGCCGTCTGCAATCGGACTCAGGTCATGCAGGAGGATCGGGCGCCGGGTCAGGCAGTAAGCCCGGACTTCTCACCAGCAGATTCCCGGGGAGAGATCAGAGCTAATACGATAATACAGGATCCAGTATTAAAATTTATGCATTCTGCGGGGAGATTCAAGTACTTTCCCCAGTCGAGGAACCTGGTTTATTGGTGTAAACTGAATGGCTTGCAGCCTCCTACCAGAGGACAACGCCTCCTAGTTCCATGTGATCGACAATACCGAATCCACTGAGCCCACGCAGAAGAAGCTGAAGCCCCACAATCACGATCAGGACGGTTCCGAAGCGGAAGAGTTTTGCGCGGATTCCCTGGGGGATGGCGCCGGTGCCGAGGCCAAGCAGGAGGAGGGCCGGAATCGTGCCGGCGCCGTAGACGAGCATGGAGAGCATGCCGAGGCCGAGATGAGATGCGCCGATCGCGCTCATGGCGACGGCAATGACCGGGCCGCATGGTAGAAAGCCGTTCAACATGCCGAGTGCGAACCGGCGGGGGACACTCGGGGCTTTGATGAGCGGGGCGATGCGCCTGGTGACGGCGCCGGCGATGCGTGAAGATTCGACCCAGGACTGCGTAGGGAGCAGTCCCAGAAATCCGAGTGCCAGCAGAAACATGAGCAGACCTGCCGCGATCGATAGAGACGCCTGGAACGAGCGGGCGGGAACGAGCGCAGCGGCGGCTGAGCTGGCGAGGCCGAGGGCGCCGCCGATCAGCGCGTAGCTCAAAATTCGGCCGGTGTGATAAAGAAAGAGCGACGGTAACATCGCCCGAGTCGATCCCAGACGTTCCCGGTCCGCGCCGGCCACAGCCAGAATAATCGGGCCGCACATGCCGGTACAATGTCCCAGGCTGATAAAGAAGCCGGTGCTGAACAGCAGGGCCCACTCGAGAGGAGGGGGAGCAGTGGTGGCGCAGCAAGCGTCCAACGGAGTTTCCTGTCAAGGTTCGTTCGTAAGTACGAGAATGCGGGAGTGCTACTCAGAAAGCCGCCATGGAAGCCGCGCGAGCATCGCGCCGGGGGCGTTCCCCGTACCATTCATAGCGCCCGGTGCCACGAACCGGTCGCCGCCCCCCCCGCCGAAGTTTTCCACGCTCGCCCCACCCAGCCCGTACGGCCGGAGCGCATGGTCGACCGCTCCGCGAACGCCACGTTCTACAGCACGATCGATTTCGCCGCGCAACGCACCGCGCACGACCTCACCCAGCGAACGAATGCTGAACTCGCCGTCTCGGATCTGCTCCCAGAGCGACTTTTCTTCGGGGAAGTAGCGAAGGGCGACCATCTCATCTGCATCGATCCCGGCATGTTCTTTGGCGATTTCGATCGCTCGCATAATGCCGCCCAGTTCATCGACAAGGCCGATCCGTTTGGCGCTTGCTCCCATCCAGACCCGGCCGCCTGCAATCTTCTTAACCTCGGCGACGTCCATCTCCCGGCCGACTGAAACGCGCTCCAGGAATTGATCGTAACTGTGGACGATTCCCTTTTCGACGAGCGCGCGATGGCTTTCAGTCCACGGCTTGGCGGATTGGAACATCGCGGCGTTCTCACCCCGCGTGAACTCTTCGACGCCGATTCCGACTCGATCGAGAAGACGATCCCAGCTCGGCCGCAAAGCAAACACGCCGATCGATCCGGTTACGGTGGTCGGATCGCAGACGATCGCGTCCGCTCCGGCCGAAATCCAGTAACCCCCTGACGCGGCGACGTCACCCATGGAGGCGATTACCGGCTTCTGCTCCTTTGCTCGCTCCAGCGCCTTCCAGATGGCGTCCGAAGCCGTGACCGAACCGCCAGGACTCGATACGCGTAGGATGATCGCCTCGATATCGTCGTCTTCCGCCGCGCGATCGATCTCCTCGACCAGAGTCTCGGAACCCGCGACTGTCTGTCCGAATCCATCCCGGCTTCCGCCCGGCATGATGTCACCGACTACATAGACAATGCCCACTTCATGAGAAGCATCCCGACCGGGATCGCCGCCGCCATCCCTGTACTCTTCGATGGAGAGATGGGGCGTTTCCCCCTCCTCATTGATCCCGCTTGACCGTGCGAAGTCGCTCCAGAACGAAAGCGTGTCGACAAGCCCCGCGTCGATCGCGTCTTGCGGCACGAGATAAGGCCCTTCGTCGATTCGATTTCTGGCGCTCAGCGCGGACATTCCGCGCCCCCCGGCGATCGCTTCGAGATAAGAATCGAAACGGTCGTCCAGAAGACGGTCAATCTGCTTTCGGAACGGAGCCGACATCGATTCGCTGATATACGTTTCAGGGTAGGACTTGTATTCGCCCGCTGTTACCGCTTCCCACGAAATATTCACTTTTCCGTAGAGGTTCTTCATGAACTGCACTTCGCCGTAGATTCCATCGACGAAGAGGGCGCCGCCGGGTGACAGATGAATGCGGGTCGCGGCACTCGCCACGTAGTAGGAGAGATCGCCTCCCGCTTCGAAGTGGACTTCCACCGGTTTCCGCGCTTCCCGAATGGCGGCCAGCCCTTCGCGGATTTCGGCGCCGGTCCCCCAGCCGAAGCCGGTCATGGCGCCGAGCCGAACCACTACGCTGCTGATCCGGTCGTCATCCGCCGCCGCGTGCAACAATCGCACGGTTTCAGTCAGGTTGACCGGCCGCTCGTCCCAGATCAGGTGCTGCAGATCGGTGGAGGGTCGCTCCCCGATCGCCCCGCGGAAATCACACACCAGTATCGAGTCCTCTTCGATTGAAGGGGATCCTCCCTGGAAAAATGCCATCAGAATGACTCCGCCGAGTGCCATCATGCCGAAGAAAACGGCGATGAGAATAATTGCAGTAATGAGACATGTCCGTCCCTTGGCCATTTCCGTCTTCCTCTCCCTGGTGATGGTCGCGATACCTGTCTGACAGGCTAATCCCGCGCGAGGAATCGGTCAAGGTGCAGCGGAGTGGCCGCCTGCCGGAGTCAGGCCGTCCGCCTTCCCGAGACGGACGATCCTCCTCCCGGAAGGTGCTGCGGAACTCCTTCCGTCGTTCCTCGCCTGCTTGCTCGGCGGGCCCATTTAGTTCCGGGGACACAATACGCAATTCGCCGCTCCGTTCTGGAGGAATTACGTATTGTGTCCCCGGAACTAAACAGGTCCCGCCCGGCCTCGTCCCGCCTAAACCTCCCGGGAGGAGGATCGTCCGACTCGGACGGCGGCTCCGGGATGGCCCGATTGTGGATTCCGCTGGTCCTGGAATTCGCTCTCAACATGAGAGTCAGGTTTACATAATCTGGAGAATGGTGCGGGAGGGGGCAACCCATTGTCATTGCCGACGAGAATGTAGAGCCCATCGGAACGGTTGAACCTGCAAGGCGTTCCACCAGACCACACGACCTCTTTGTATCTAAATCAAACCGACCAGTTTCCGACCGCCGAAATGGCGGTCAGAAACCAGCCACCCTCACAAAATGCAACGCCCCCAACTCATGGTGCTTCCCCACGTCGGTCGTTGCCGGGAGCTGGAAGAACTCGTCTCGACCGAGTCAAGTGCCGTCAGACTGGAGCTTCGGCTTCGGGATTCGAATGAATTCTTTGAACCGTTCGACTACGACCCGGTCGCTTCGCTGGGGTGTCATGGTCCGGGATGTGCCTTGGCGCATGGATTCACTATGAGGTCGCGACGCGGCTTGGCTTGACTCTCCCAAACATCCTGTAGATGGCCGGCAAGACAATCAGCGTCAGTGCATTTGCGGATAGCACTCCGCCGATAACGACCGTGGCGAGAGGTCGCTGAACCTCCGCACCGACCCCCGTATTGATGGCCATCGGGACGAAACCAAGCGCCGCAACAAGTGTCGTCATGAGAATGGGCCGCAGTCTCATGATAGCGCTGAGTTCGATTGCCTGCTCGAGTGACGAGCCGTCCGAGAGTGCGCGCCTGATGGACGAAACGAGAACCAGGCCGGCGAGCATGGCAACCCCGGAGACGGCAACGAAGCCAACGCCGGCGGACACGGTGAAAGGCATGCCGCGAACCGAGAGGGCGACGAGGCCGCCAAGCGCCGCAAACGGGGCGCCGGTGAAGATGATCAGAGCGTCGCGGACAGAATTCATGCTTGTGTAGAGCAAGAAGAACACGAGGAGCAGGGCTACCGGCACGACAATCATGAGTCGAAGGCGCGCGCGCTCCATGTGTTCGAATTGCCCGGCGAAAGTCACATAGTAGCCCTGGGGCAGCGAGACCTCGGCAGAAATGCGTTCCCGTGCCTCCTCGACGAAGCCTCCAACGTCCCGCCCTCTGACATTACACTGGACCACAATGCGCCGGCGCTGCCACTCGCGTGTAATCGTCGAGGGCCCTTCCATCTGCACGATGGTGGCGAGGCGGTGAAGTGGTACTCGGCCGCCCGCTGCCGTAGGAATGAGTATCCTGCTTACGGCGTCGGGGTCGCTTCGATACTGCTCGGGAAGTCGCACAACAAGGTCGAACCGCCGCTGCTCTTCGCGAATCTCCCCGACTGACACCCCACCGATTGCCTCAACAAATTCGAGTACATGCTGCGCGGCCACACCGTGGCGGGCAACGGCGTCCTGGTCCACTCGAACCTGGAGGACCGGTTGCCCGGTGATTTGCTCCACATAGACATCCGCGTTACCAGGAATCGTGCCGACAACCGCACCCACTTGCGCGGCGATACCGGCAAGTTCATCGAGGTCATCACCGAAGATTTTTATGCCGACGTCCGTGCGTATGCCGGCAATCATCTCGTTGACACGCATTTCAATGGGTTGGGTAAAGACGAGTCGCATTCCGGGAAGCCCCGAGAGTTCTTCACTCATGAGTCTAACCAGTTCATCCTGCGTCTTCGCACGAGTCCACCGACTGCGCGGGTTGAGTGTGATGAATACGTCGGACAACTCGATGCCCATCGGGTCGGTTGCGATTTCTGCAGTGCCGGTCCTGGTCCAGATATCGCGAACTTCGTCGGGATACTTAGCGAGGATGACCTTCTCAAGCTGTGTGCCGTATCGGACAGACTCGTCGAGCGACACCCCGGAGAGGCGCACCGTGTTGATGACAACCCCGCCCTCAGAGAGTCGCGGGATGAACTCTGACCCGATGAATGTGCCCAGTGCTGCTCCGCACACAAGAAGGACGATCGCCCCGGTGACGACGGTCCGTCTCCGTCGAATGGCAAAGCTCACAACCGGTGCGTAGGCGCGCTTTGTTGCGCGCACGAACCAGTTCTCCTTCTCGGTGACATGCCCCCGGAGGAAAAAGCTTGCGAGAACCGGCATGAGCGTCAGCGAGAGAAGCAGAGAGCCGGCAAGAGCAAACAAGAGGGTGAGCGCCATTGGTCGAAAGAGCTTTCCCTCGATCCCTTCCAGCGTTAGAACAGGAAGGAACACGACGGCGATGATAAGTTCGCCGTACATCGTCGGCTTCCGCACCTCGATAGCGGCATCGCGGACGGTCTCCAAGACCGAAGTGCGCCGCCCGGGCGCGGCGAGTCGTCGGACGCTGTTCTCAATCATGATAACGGAGCTGTCGACAATGAGTCCGAAGTCTATCGCCCCGAGACTCATGAGGCTTCCGGCAATCCCAAAACGCGTCATTCCCTGTGCGGCAAAGAGCATCGAGAGCGGAATAGCCGCGGCAACGATGAGGCCTGCGCGCAAGTTCCCCAAGAAAGCAAACAGTACGGCAACAACCAGAAGCGCTCCCTCAAGCAGGTTCTCCTTCACGGTTTCAATCACCTGGTCGACGAGTTCGGTCCGTTCGTAGACGGGGGTAACGGTCACACCTTCGGGGAGCGTCTCCTGGATTTCTGCCATCCGTTTCCGGAGCAGCGTAGTCACCTCATGACTGTTTTCTCCCATCAGCATGAACCCGAGGCCAAGCACAACCTCGCCCATGCCGTTCGCAGTCGTTGCCCCACGACGAATTTCATGTCCTTCGCGCACTTCGCCAATATCACGAATTCGAACGGGTACGCCATCATGGGCGGAGATGACGATGTTCCCGATTTGCTCCAGGTTCGTTGTGAGGCTCACTCCTTGTACAAGGTGAAGTTCTCCAGATTGAACGATGTAGCCGCCGCCCACATTCAGGTTGTTCGTGGCCAATGCCTGAAGCACGTCGTCGAGGGTGAAGTCGTATTTTACAAGTCGTGTGGGGTCAGCTAATACATGATACTGCTTCCGCTTGCCGCCCCACGTGTTGACCTCGGCCACACCGGAAACCGACCGAAGCCGAGGCTTGATGACCCAGTCATGGAGAGTCGTGAGTTCCTGGAGCGTGTGGTTGGGGCTCGTCACGATATAGTGGTAGATTTCGCCGAGCCCGGTGGCGACAGGCCCCATCTCGGGACGCGAGATGCCTCCGGGCAGCTCGACGGTTTGAAGGCGCTCCATGACGAGCTGGCGTGCAAAGTAGATGTCGGTCCCATCTTCGAACGTAACGGTGACCTGAGAGAGACCAAACTTCGAAATGGAGCGAACGTCGTCGAGACCAGGAAGCCCGGCGATTGACTGTTCGACGGGGAACGTAATCTGTTGTTCGATTTCCAACGGTGATAGTTCGGGTGCGGTTGCGTTGATTTGAACCTGAACCGGCGTTGTGTCGGGAAACGCATCTATCGGAAGGTGCAGAAGAGCGTTTATCCCGGCCACGACCAACATGAGGGTGAGTGCGATGACCAGGAAGCGGTGGTTGAGGGACCACGTGATAATTCCATTCAACATTTGATTCCCCTTCTAGGCGCCCGGATCCACTTCACAACAACCGGCCCCTATGCTTCCTTTGAGAATCTCTGTCTTGAGGAGAAAACTCCCCTGCGTCACGATTTCTTCGCCCTCCCGAACGCCGCTCAGGACCTCGTGGACGGCGCCGGTGGTGATGCCCAGATTTACCTTCCGTGGTTCGTATTCCGTGTTGGAGATCTTGACGAAGACCACGTTGCAGCATCCCTCCCACTGTACTGCCGATGTAGGAACGACGAGGGTCGGGAGATGGTCCCGTACAGCGACACTTGCGTGGGCGAACATGTTGGCACGGAGGAGACCCTGTCGGTTGTCAAGCTCAGTACGGGCTTGAAGGGTCCGGGTCTGCGGGTTGAGCTGCGAGCTCACCCAGGTAATCGCTCCGGCAAATGACTCACCCGGAAGGCCTTCCACTCGGAGGATGACGGTTTGACCCACTCGAATGTCGCGCAGGTCCGATTCGTAGACGTCGATGAGTGCCCACATGCGCGACACATCGGCAATCGCAAAAAGCGGGCGCGCGGGGTCGACGACCTCTCCGATGGTGACTTGGCGGTCGACAACAATTCCTGCGAATGGGGCCGTGAGGACATATTGCGTGCTCGTGTCATCGGTGTCGCGGACACGCTCGATAGCCTTTGGGGAGAGGCCGAAGCTGACGAGCCGCTGCTCCGCTTCCGACTGCGCGATGCGACTCTCGGCGAAGCGGGTCTCTGCTTCCAGGAGGTCCTTCTCCGTCGAAACCCCACGGGAAAGGAGGTCGTTTTCCCGCGCGTAGTTCCGTTCCCAAAGGGCGACAGCCGCTCCTGCCTGGAGGTAGGCGGCCTTGGCTGCTCCCAGATGGGAAGACGTGATGGTGACTAGTGGGTCGCCGGGCTGAACGGCATCGCCGAGGTCCTGGTGAACCTTTGCGACAACGCCAGGGACCTGCGCCGCGATTCGCGCGTACCGATTTCCGTCAAAGGCTACCTCGGCATTGCACTCGACGGTCTTGGTTATCGGGCGAGTGGTGACGGTAGCGAATTCGAGACCGGCCTGCTCGGTGATGTCCGGACTGTCGAAGCGAACGGTCAGACTCTGTGTCGAGCAGAACACGGACGGCGGTTGCTGTGCGCGCGAAACGTACCCCTGGCGTGTGGCGCCCATGAACGGCGCGGTGGGTATTGCGACCTCAGATGTTTCTGATGCTGCGCTCACCTTGCGGGCAGGGTCGAGCTCGGGGTTGCAGATGTAGCATTGGGATTCAGGGCGGTCGTGCCCCGCGCACCAATCACCAACAGCTTGAAAGGCGGGAACCAGGGCTGGATTGCACTGGTAGCAGAAAGCCTCCGGAACATCGTGTCCGTTGCAATGGCCAAGGGACTCGATGAGACTTGGGTCACAAAACGGGCACTCGGCTTCGGCGATCTGATGTTCTTCACAGAAGGCCGATCCGACGCTGGTGTCTTCGGCATTCTCAGCGGTCTCTTGTCCGCCGCACCCCGGCACACTGGCGATGAAGAGCGTGGCGAATAACGACAGGAAGGTTCGGATGCTCATGGTCTATCTCCTGTGAGGGCATAGGGTCCGGTGCCGGCGAGGCTCGACAGTTCAGCCTTTGCGATGACGAGGTCCCGTCTGAGCTGGAGGTTTCGCAGTCGGATGCTCGAGTGCGTTCTCTGGGCGTCGATGAGTTCGAGAATCGGTAACCTGCCGACGCGATACCCTTCCTGTGCCTGTGCGAGACCTCGCTCCGCAGCGGGGAGCATCCGCTCGTTCAGGGCCTGGAGCTCTGCGCGGATTGCTAGATGGCGTGCGCGGCCGGCAGCTAGTTTCGAGTTAAAGCTGCCCTCAATTACCCGCACTTGAGCTTCGGCCTCTATAACGAGCGCAGTTCTCTCCGCAACCCGGCCCTGGTTACGATTGAAGAGCGGTATCGGTACCGACACCCCCGCTTCAATAAAGCTCACGCCAGTCGGGCGAGTGCGCCCGTAGGACACAAAGACACCAAGGTCAGGAACGCGCTCCGCCCTGGCTTCACGAAGAGCGGCCCGAGCAGCCTCAATGCGACTCGTAGCTGCGTTTACGGAAGGTGGCGCCACGATGTCCACCTTGCCCAGGTCATTGTCCTCTCCCGTTGGAGCGCTTCGGTCGAGCGTGCCTCCTACGCGGTTCATGGGAACGTGCGCGCCGCCCAACAGTGCGAGGAGCTCCGCCTCCGCACGAGCCTGCTGTTGGGTAAGACGTTGCCGGGCTACCTCGAGTTCGTAAACTTCCAAGAGGGCTTTCGTAACGTGTGACTCGGGGGCAGCACGCGCCTCGAAGCGAACTTCAGCAATCTCAAGCGTGCGCTCGGCGAGGCCGTGAAGGTCGGCAAGTGCACCATCCGCCTCGCGAAAGTAGAGCTGGCCTGCCCAAAGAGCGTGGATGCGTCGATAGACTTCTCGCCTCACCTGCTCGAGGTCATCGCCCGCGGCCTCCCCACTAGCACGGGCGGACGCTACTGCGTCGCCGCGCCGCCCGCTGAGAACGAGTAGCTGCCCAAGCGTTACCTTTTCTTTGCGGACAGCAAAGTCGGTTGTCGCGAGCTCTTCGACTTCGAATTCCAATGTGGGATTCGGATAGAGCCCGGCCTGCCGGGCTCTCCCGGCGTTCGCGGCCACGGTGGCCTGTGCCGCCTCCAGTGCTGGGTTTCCAAGCTCGGCGAGACGAAACAGGTCTGCCAGCACAATTTGTGGCTTATTAAGAATGCTATTGATTTCTTGCTGGAACGCCGTGGCGCTCACGACTGTCGAGGTCGCGAGAATAAGCCCGGCGCCAAGCATCCATCGGAACATGAAAACCCTCCGTCAGATTGGCGACAAGACGACGCGCACAACGCGCCCTACACGACAGTGCGTGCGGGCTCCAAGGAAGTTGTGCGGGAGGCTTAGTGTCGCGGAGGGTGGTAGACAGCTCTCGGGTCAGTGGGGAAAACCTGGTCGTCACCCTCGGGCTTGGTGCGGTGCGAGGGAAGGTGAGTTTCGACGGTAACTGAGAACGCATGCAGAGAAAGAAGCCCGTTGCAGCACTGGAGAAAGCAGTCCTTGCATCCGGAGGGACAGCAGTCCCCATCGAGGGGCAGGCTGGTTCCGACAGCCTCGTCACTCGGTTCGCACGGTGGCCCATCGGTGCAGCAGGTGTCGTTAGGTGTTTGGTCCTCCACCGGACCAGCAGCGCCCACGGGCACCGATGCTACAAGCATCGCCACGATGCCGAGCAAAGTGCAGAGCTGCCTGATGATGGGTGGCATATGACCTCGCAAAACGGTTTGATGCTCCGATAGCTTCCTGCATAAGGATGGGGCACTATCCAGGCCGGTGTCAAGGTGACACTCCGGAAGGCTACCCGATGTACCAGCAAGCAATTAGATTATCGACCGACGGCGACATGGGAGCCAGAGATTTCTGGGCAGAGGGAAGATTTCGCCTTCTTGGAACGACGGCCGACCCTCCTCCCGAGGAGCCGCTGCGCGACTCCATCCATCGTCCCTCTAGTTCTGGGGACACAATACTTAATTCCGCCAAAACGGGTCGGAGGAATTAAGTATTGTGTCCCCAGAACTTGCCAGAACTTGTCCCCAGAACTAAATAGGTCCCAGCCGGCCTCGTCTCGCTAATTCTCCTCGGGGGAATGGTCGGCTGTCATGGAGAGAGGCACAGGGGGGGGAGCACCATTTCGGAGAGCATCAGGTCGAATGGCAGTCCCTGGGGAGTACGGCTTTCCTCCGCTCCCTGGATCGTTTTCCGCGCATTTGTGGTTTACAATATATAGTATGAGCAGGCCGGAGGCGCTGCCCGGGTGGATCCGGGAGGGCTGCCGTTACCCAAGGACCCCCTGAAAGAGAGCTGACCGATGCGTCCCATCTTTTCGATCATGATTGTGCTGGCCGGAGTTTCCGGCGTGCTTGCCCTTACGGAAACGCTTCACGCCGGGGGGGATCCCGAGAGGATCGACTTCTACATGGCTCTCAGCAAGGCCGATCCGGCTGACCGTTTCGGGGCTCTGGCCTCCTATCTGGAGCGCTATCCGGACGCCGGTCGGAGTGATCAGGTCCGGGCCCACCTGCTTGCTCTCGGAGTCAGCGGGGAGGGAGAAGGTGCTTCGATTCAACGAAGTAAAAATGCCCGTCAAGCGATCAGTCGGGAGGGACAGAAATTTGTCCATGGCGATCCGGCTGACTCAGAAAGACTCCTGCTCACCAGTGAGGCCTACTCCCGTTTCGGCGTGCTCGGTGAAGCAGCTCTGGAGCAGGCGAAAACAGGTCTGGCATCCATGGAGCTGATGAGTCGCCCCTCGGGAATCAGTTTGAGTGAGTGGCCGGACTACAGAGCTCAGCGGATCGCTCGTGCCCAGTACGTGCTCGCTCTCGCCGAGCATCATGCAGGCAATCTGCCGGCGGCGGACGAAGCCTATCTGAAAGCCGCCGAACAGCTCGCCGACGATTCTCGCTTTCGGAAGGACTTCGGAGAGCTGTTATCGGCGACTGGAAAGTCGGGACTGCCGCCGATCGATCCTGAAAGAGCAGAGCGCGCCGCCTATCTGGAAGTCCTGAGCGCTGAGACGACAGTGGACCGCATCAAAGCCGCCGAAAATTATGTACAGAAATTCCCCGACGGAAGTAGTTTGTTGTCGGTGCAGTTCAGGCTTGTGAAGGCCTATCTGGAGAACAGCACCACTGCTCCTGAAGGAACGCGGCTGGCGGCCACTATTGCACGGGACCAGAGCGATCAGCCTGAAGTGCTGAGCGGACTCGCTTTCACGCTTGCCGAGGCGGACGCCGCCCCGAAGGATGCAGTGGCATATGGGCGGTCAGCCGCTGCGATCCTGAGCGACCGGGTGAGAGATCCGGCGACCCCCGCTTCCGATCTCCCCCGCCTGCATACTCAACTTCTCCTCGTCAAAGATGCCCTCGGTTGGGCGCAGTATCGAGCGGGCTCGCACGACGATGCACTCACCACGCTCCGTGACGCCGTCGATTCCGGCTATCCTGGCGTCAAGTATCACTATGGCCTCGCTCTCGCATCGGTCGGGCGTGCCTATGACGCCGTTTCCTCCCTCGTGGCTGCGATCACGGGGGGCGTTCCGGAAGCACGCCCGGCACTCGACCGACTGATCAGGGATAATCCGTCGATCAAGCCCCACGCCGAAGAGCAGCTCAAGAAAGCAGACAGAAACCTGGAGCGGGAAGAGCGCCTGCTCGAACGAAACTGGGAGGCGCCCGACTTCACTCTCGTTTCGCTTGCCGGAGATGAAGTGAGTCTATCGAGCCTCGAGGGGGAAGTGGTGGTTCTCGATTTCTGGGCGAGCTGGTGCGGCCCGTGCAAGAAGGAGATGCCCGAGATCCAGAAACTCGTCGAAGAGTACGCCGGTCGGGATGTTCGATTTCTGGGCGTGAACGCCGATCGTGATCCCTGGCTCGTCCGCCCGTTTCTGGAAACCTACGGCCTCGATCTGGAAGTCCTCTTTCTCGGGACCGAAGGGGAGACGTGGGAGACGCTTCAATCGAGCTACAAGATCAGTTCGATTCCGAGTCTGTTCGTAATCGACCGGGCAGGCAGAGTGCGTTACCAGGAAGAGGGTTTCGACGGCAACGGCTACGCTTTCGGGAAACGCATGAGACTCCGGCTGGATAAGCTCCTCGGCGAGAGCTAGGCCGGCCGTACAGACCTGCATTCTCGAGGCTCTGACGCCCGAATGTCCTCATCGTCAAGCCTGATCGCCGCCGCTGGGAACAAGGCAAGCACAACAAGTCAACCGGTAAGTCGGCGCGTCCTCCCGCATCGGCCGATCGGAACGTCGGCGCATCTCATCGTCACACCTGAAAACAGCTGATCCGGAACCTCGGCATTGTCTCTCTTGCTCAATCTTCCGTCAATCCGTTCCGCATGGAATTGTCCAGTTGGGCCCCAGCCAACCCCCGATAATTTTTTTTGCTCCCCAATTCATTTCCGTTCAATTCGTTATAGATTTTCGTGTGAATTGGTTCATCTATTTGTCACTTTTCCTTTGACAGGCTTCGGGGCCACTCTTTATATTGCCAATACCGGCAGATGTGGTGTGTTGACGATCCGCCTAACACCATATATTGGGGCCCTTTCATCCGAGTTCATCACCATGATTGGGAGCTCTCGCAAGATAACTACTTGATATCGCGTCGGTTGCGAGCAAATAGCGCAGGATACCACGGAGAAATACGCCCTTTTTCTGCCCTCTTTGTGGCTCCGGGCCCGGAATACTTGACATTTGTTTAGTGTGGTGAGAGGCTTAGTTTGAATCCCTCTCACCCGAATTGGTGATTGGTCCGTTGCGGCACCGTTACAGGGTCGGTGCCACAGAGGACCGGTCAATCGCCCCACCGATGGGGCGAGCATCACAGGTCTTTCACCAAAGGGGAGGAGCGATGTGACCGGGGAAGGGAAGAAGCTGGCGAGTGAAGTGGCGGGGGGAGCGGTCCTCGAGCAGAACGAAACCAGGAAGAAGAGCAAGGCAGCCGAGGGGCTGACCTTTTCAAGAATCTACTCCACCGAGGGATCCCATCCTTACGACGAGGTGGAGTGGGAAATGCGGGACGCTTCGATCACCGGCGAAGGTGGCCGGGTGGTCTTCGAGAGTAAAGAGATCGAGTTTCCCACGTTCTGGTCGCAGCTGGCGACGAACGTGGCGGTATCGAAGTATTTTCACCGGCGTAAACCGGACGGTAAAGGTGAGCGGAGCCTCCGGCTCGTCATCAGCCGTGTGGCGGACACGATCGCCGGGTGGGGCGCCGAGGGGGGATACTTCGCTACCGAGGAGGATCGCGAGGTCTTCCATCATGAGCTCATCTACCTGCTCCTTCACCAGAACGCTTCCTTTAATAGTCCGGTCTGGTTCAACGTGGGAATCGAAACGAAGCCGCAATGTTCCGCGTGCTTCATCAACTCCGTGGAAGACAAGATGGAGTCGATTCTCTCGCTCGCCAAGACGGAGGGGATGCTGTTCAAGTGGGGAAGCGGAACAGGATCGAATCTGTCGCCGATCCGATCTTCAAGGGAACTGCTTTCGAGCGGAGGTACATGCTCGGGACCCGTTTCGTTCATGCGCGGGTACGATGCGTTCGCCGGCGTAATCAAATCGGGCGGGAAAACCAGGCGCGCGGCGAAGATGGTGATCCTGAACGCCGATCATCCGGACATCGAAGACTTCATCGAATGCAAGGCGAAAGAAGAAAAGAAGGCCTGGGTACTCATCGAGAATGGTTACGACGGGTCGATGGACGGTGAAGCATACGGATCGATCTTCTTCCAGAACTCGAATAACAGTGTGCGGGTAAACGACGAATTCATGAGAGCCGTGATCGAGGACGGGGAGTGGCACACTCGTGCTGTCCGGGACGGCAAGATCATCGACACCTATCGTGCGCGCGATCTCATGAAAAAGATCGCCGATGCGACCCATGTGTGCGGCGATCCCGGAATGCAGTTCGACACGACGGTCAACGACTGGCACACGTGCGCGAACGACGGGAAGATCAACGCATCCAACCCTTGTTCGGAGTACATGTTCCTCGATGATTCGGCGTGCAATCTCGCATCGATCAATCTGATGCGCTATCGTCGTGATGATGGGTCATTCGACAGTGAGCGATATTGCCATACTGTCGATATCATTCTTACGGCGCAGGAGATTCTCGTCGACAGGGCGAGCTATCCGACTCCGCCGATCGAGAAGAACTCTCACGCATACAGGCCGCTCGGACTCGGATATGCCAACCTGGGCGCGCTTCTGATGGCGAACGGCCTCCCGTACGACTCGGACCCGGGCCGTGACTACGCGGCAGTCCTCACGTCGATTCTATCCGGCAGGGCGTACCGGCAGTCGGCGATGATCGCCGAAAGGGTCGGGCCCTTTACGGGATTCGCGGACAACCGTGAGCCCATGCTCCGGGTCATGAAGAAGCACAGGACGGCGGCGCTCAGCATTCCCGCCGACTCGCTCCCATCGGAACTCTGGGCACGGTCGGAAATTGTCTGGGATGAAGCGGTCGCGCTCGGCACGAAATACGGCTACCGGAACTCGCAGGTCACCGTACTTGCACCGACCGGAACGATCGGCTTCCTGATGGATTGCGACACGACCGGAATTGAGCCGGACATAGCTCTCGTCAAATACAAGAAACTGGTCGGCGGCGGTCTCATGAAGATCGTGAACCGGACCGTTCCCTTGGCTCTCAAGTCCAATGGTTATGACACAAATCAAATCGCGAGCATTCTGGATTACATCGACGGCCAGGACACGATTGAAGGCGCTCCCGGATTGAAGGACGCCCATCTCCCGATCTTCGACTGCGCGTTCAGGCCTAACGCCGGCGTTCGTTCGATCCAGCCTATGGGGCACGTGCGTATGATGGGAGCGGTGCAGCCGTTTCTGTCTGGTGCGATTTCGAAAACTGTCAACATGCCGACCGACTCGACACCGGACAACATCATGGACACCTATATCCAGGCATGGAAACTGGGCGTCAAGGCGATCGCGATCTATCGGGACGGATCGAAACGAACCCAGCCGCTGACGACGGTCGATGAGGGCGAATCAGGGTCGAAGCAGGAAGACCGTTACAAAGCGTACCGGCGGCGGCTCCCCGACGAGCGTCGCTCGATCACTCACAAATTCAGCGTGGGTGGGCACGAGGGATACATCACGGTCGGGTTGTACGTCGATGGGATTCCCGGTGAGATTTTTATTACCATGTCGAAAGAAGGATCGGTTGTCTCCGGACTGATGGACGGATTCGCCACGTCGATTTCGATGGCCCTTCAGTACGGCGTGCCCCTCGAGGTACTCTGCAATAAATTCAGCCACATGCGGTTCGAGCCGTCAGGGTTTACTAACAACAAGGAAATCCCGATCGCCAAGTCGGTAACCGATTACATCTTTCGCTGGCTGGCACTCAAGTTCCTGACCGAGAAGCTTGCGCCCGAAGAGTTTGCAGAGACCGAAGATACGCAGGCCGAGCTTTTTGACGGCGTCTTCGGTACAAAAATAACGCCGATCAGCCGGCTCGACCATACGGCGGACGAAGTCCGACAGTATGAGAAACAGGTGTTCGAGGCGCAGTCAGACGCGCCGACCTGTTACACCTGCGGTTCGATCATGGTCCGAAATGGTGCCTGTTACAAGTGCAACAATTGCGGTACAACGTCCGGCTGCTCTTAGCAGATAAGCGGAGCTCTGGTGAAGATCTACACGAAGACGGGGGATGAGGGAGAGACTTCTCTTTACGGAGGAAGTCGTAGGGGGAAGGACGATCTGCGGGTAGCCTCGTACGGCAATGTCGATGAGTTGAACAGTGCGCTCGGGCTCGTTCTGGCGCACATGAAAAAAGAGAATGGGCTGCGCCCGGACCTAGTCCGGGTTCAGCACCATCTCTTCCGTCTCGGCGCGACTCTCGCTGATCCGACCGGCAAAGCGAAACACAAGCCGGTGGGAGACGAAGAGATCGCGACGCTCGAGCGGGCCATCGACGAGCAGGAAGAACAGCTCCCCCCACTGAAGCAGTTCATACTTCCAGGCGGATCGCCTGCCGGTGCCTCTCTGCACCAAGCCCGGTCAGTCTGCCGGCGGGCCGAGCGGATTGTCGTTGAGCTTGCCCGATCGAAAGAAGAAGTCCCCCCCGAGGCGATTCGTTATCTGAACCGTCTTTCCGATTTCCTCTTTGTTTTTGCCCGTGCCGCGAACCGGACGTCCGGAGTCGCGGAAACCGAGTGGGACGGGGAAGTTTAGCCCGCTAGTTATGGGGACACAATACGCAACTCCGCCAAAACGGAGCGGGGGAATTGCGTATTGTGTCCCCGGAATTAACGCGGGATCTTCTTTGATAACGAACTCCCAGCCTGGGAGTGAAATCCAGACTGACTGGAACCGACTATTTAATCGTCAGTGACCGCCAGTCAGCTGTTCCCGACGATATCCGTTCGTTCGCTTGACAGCCCCGCCCGCGCAATCGATAATATATATACCAACGCGGGCCATGCCTGTCTCCATCCCCGGAGCGAGGTTTCTCATGAATGAAAGATGTAGTGCGCGCTCGATCGGTCGATGGGGCGGCGTCCTCATTCTCTTTCTGACCGGCATTCTGATTCTCTCCTGCAGCGCCGAACATTCAACGGGGCTCCTCCCGCCACCGTTTTTCGGTCGTACCGATGATGATATCGATGAGCTCTGGCCTAACGCGGACGGAGATTCATGGACGTTTGAGTTTGCACAGTACTTTTCGGCCGAAGGAATGCCGGACGCTCTCGCCGGGCTCGCGGATATCGATCCCGAAGATCTGGATTTCAGGGATATCGAGAGACGGGTGATGATCGATTTTCCCAGGGCGACGAGCGTTGACACTGAATCTGATTTCCAACTGCGGTTCAACGGCATGACAAACTCAGCAGGCGGCAGGAAGCAGGCTCTCGAAACCGTATCGGCAACTGACCCTCATCTGCCGAAGGTCAATCTGAAAAGTTTAGGGCTACCTCCATCGATCCTGAACAGGATCTGGCTCGCACGGCCCGATCTTCGCTCTCGGCTGGAAGAGGGGGGCTTTGTTCCGTCGTCTCATGATCCGGCTGGGAAAGACCTCCTGACCGGCCCGCTCTTCGAGAACTCCTTTCGTCCCGCCCCTTTCGAGAAGAAGGGAGGCTGGATCGGGTATTACGGCGATGTTCATCCCGATTCATCGTTCACAATCGTGAAAGGACCGGCCGAGGAGGGTACATCATTCCGGCATCAACTGGCACGGGGGTTGGCCGACAACATATGGGAGTATGGGGCTATTGTGGGTGAGCGCTCAGTGGATACGCCGGCCGGCCGGTTCGATGTGATTCGCGTGGCCTACTTCTTCGATTTTGGCGAATCGGACATCGTTGGGCAGGATGGAGAGACAATCGGTAGTTTTCATAGCTACAGTATTGCCATCGCCGACTTTGCTCCCGGTGTCGGGCCGGTGCACCAGAGGGGTTACGATTTTCTGATTCCGCCGATTCCCGAGCTTGGTATCGGCGGCATCACCCTCTTCCACGAGACGAAGCTGATCGATTACGACGTCCCTCATTCTCCCCTGGGCAACTGAAGCACAGCCCTACCTGAGCAGCACCATCTTCTTGCGATGTACTTCGCCGCCCGTCTCCAATGAATAGAAGTAGATTCCCGGCGCGGCGCTCCGGCCTCTCCCATTTCGGCCGTCCCATGAAATCGATCGGAAGCCCGCGTCCTCCGGACGATCGACGAGCGTACGAACGAGCCGTCGTACGAACGAGCCGTCCCGCCACGTCGAACACGGTGATCCGGACGTCGGCACGAATCGGCAGGTCATATCGAATCACCGTGGCGCCGCGAAACGGGTTCGGTGCCGGCGCGTGCAATGCAATCGACGGGGGACGGAAATCGTTCGCCGCCGCTACTTCGGTCGGATCAACGACGTTGATCGGAATCGGAACGATTATTTTACCCAGGAGGGGGTCGTTGTGAGTGATGTTCAGGACAGCGGTGCTTTGATCGATGTCGAGCTGGCTTGTTACCTCGATATCGACCACGGTGCTCTGACCGGGGAGAATCGTTCCGGCCATGACAGACTGGATCGACACGTCGAGGGGGACGCCGTAATCCATTGCCTGAGCCCATATTGCTGAACCGTTGTTATTGATCAATGTCGTAGGTGGCGGCGGGTAACCGGCCGTCCCGCCCGGGTGCTTCAATGTGCCGAACGCCGTCGTCTGGGGGAGATTCTCCCCGTCGTCCCTGAAAAACGTGGCGGAACCATTAACACCGCAACCGATGAAGTACGATTTTGCCGGGTCGAGAACAAAATCGATTCTCCCTGTGGAGTACCACCCTTCTCCTGTTCCCGACGTAATGGTCTTGCTGAGGACCTTGGTGAACGTTCCGGTGGCGAGACTGTTTTCATAGATGAAGAATTCCAGGTCAGATGGAACAGGTATGCTTAGGTATTGGTCGATCTGACGAAGAGCAACACCGATATCAATCTCATAGACATTTCCACGATACGCTGAATTCAGTCCCTGACTGAGTGCGACATCATTGAAGGCCTCCCGCTCCACACCACCGGTACCGATCATGACCAGATCATATGTAAGGTCGCCGAGACCGGTGTTCGAGATCGTCAGGCTGCTGAGGACGGTTTCATCGGGCAGCATCGAGAAGACGAGTGTGTCCGGATCGACTGCGATGCCTGGTTTACCGAGCACCGTCAGCGTGACGGCGACAGTATCAAACGGGTTGGCCGGATCGTTCCCTGCAATCACCAGTTCAGTCGTGAACAGCCCGGGCAGGAGTCCGGTCGCGTCGAAATCGATCTGGACCGTTCGTATTCCGTTTGGAAGCACCGAACTCGAAGTAGGCGTCACAGTAAGCCAGCTTGCCGCGGGATTCTCCGTAATTGTAAAACTCAGCCAGTCGTTCACGCTCCCCGGGTTTGAAATCGTCAGCAACTGAAATGATGTGAAGTCCTGCAGGAGCGTGTCCTGCATCACTCCCGTACTCACGGACATGACCGGGTCGCCGTTCGACCGGAAAAGAGCCAGATAGGCCGACAAAAGATCGGCTTTCGTGTTGGCGGCGATTTTTCCTGTGGGCCCACTCTTCCCTACCTGATCCGCGACGGGGATGCCGGGTGTGATCAGTCCCCCGAACTCGTAAGTGGCGCCGATCGATCGGCCGAGACCGTAGTCCGGTTTGACCACAGTTACGACATCTCCGTTCACGTTGTTTTCAAAGATCGGCGAAGTCGTGGCTCCCGGCTGGAGCTCATCGATCTGATTGTTCTGGCCGGTGTAGGTGAACTGGAACTGGGCGAAGTCATTCAAACCGTCCAGGCCGAGCAGGTCGGCGGTGCCGGTCGGCCCGTCGCTCAGTCCGAACATCGGGCGGAAGTTGTAACCGCCGGTGATCTCAGGGTCATAGTTGAAGCAGTTTCCTCCCTCGAGATAGAGACCGCCCCCGTTCGCGACGAACGTATCGAGGGCGGCTCCTTCGATTGCACTGACGATGTGATTGTTCGGTGTAACGCCGACGCAGCTGAAGACAATTTCGTGGGCGTTCAGGTCAGGGCCGAAGAAGAAGAGATCATCCGTCAGAAAGACACTCTCGCCGAGAGTAGTAAGCTCCGCAAAGAGAGAGTCGCCGCTGATCGACAGGGCATCGGCCGGTTGCCAGACCAATAGGGCCGGGGTATCACCGACAAAGCAGGAGACCGCGGGAGTTCGTGAGCTTTCGTTTACCGGAATTTCGTCGTCGATCGCTGCAATCTCGTACATGTAAACAAAGTCGGGTGGTGGAGAGTCGATGTAGGAATCAGCATTCCCTCCGTCGGTTGAAAGACGGGCGAGTTCAATCAGAAACGTGCCGTTACGATAGATTCGAACGCCGGCGAAGTCATCGAGCGTGGTGCCGTCATTCTGCGTCGAAGGATTGGTCCATGAAATAGAGGCTGTGGTCACTCCGCCGACACATCCGGGGGTGGTCGGTGCTTCCGGTATCGGTGATCCTCCGGCATAGACACTCACATTGATTCCCGTGCTCAGGCTGTCTGTGATGTCGTCATGCGTATGTAGTGTATAGGTGTATTGCTGGCCGTCCGCCAGCCCCGGATCGCTGTATGTCTGTATTCCCTGGTCCACGTTCGTCACGAACAGACCATCACGCAGAATATCGACCGAAAAGTCGACGAGCGGCGACCCGTCGGCGAATGTCGTCGCATCGGTCCAGTCAAGCCAGGCGGATGTCGGAGTGAGATAGTCACTGAACGCCGTAACGTCTGTCGGCGGGTTCGGTTGATTGGGCGGCGACAGCAGGATGGGGGAGATGTAGCAGAGAAAGTTACCGCTCCGGTTATCGCTCCACGTCGGATAGGCCTTGCCGTTGGAAACGGCCATTCCCAGATAGTCACCCATATAGCCGCCGGCGAGTCCCGGAATCGGTATGGGTGTAAAGCTCACGTCCCCCACCGCGAAGTCATCCCATGTCGCCCCTCCATCGGAAGAGACGGCCATGTATGTACGGGCGATCGTATCGGTCAGATCATCACGCCGGTCATAGAACACCACCGTGAGATTGCCGGTAATCGGATCGCATGCGATCCAGGGAAACCACTGGGCGTTCGTTGTGGCATCCTGGTTCACGCGGGTCGGCGTTCCGAAACTCACACCGCCGTCCGTCGACTTGGCCATATAGATGTCCGGGTCTCCGGTGTTGACCCCCGGCACGCCGATATTGGTCCAGACGATGTAGATCGCCCCGTCATTCGCACCGCCGCTCACATCAACGGTCATGGATGGGAATGAGCTTCGTCGGATCGAAGTGTTCGGAAGACTCGTATTTCTATGGCCCCGGATGCCGGTAATTGCGCGGAACTCTCCGGTCCAGGTAACGCCGCCGTCGAGTGATCGATTGAAGCCGATCGCCGTCTCGTCGGACGGCCATGAGTCGTAGATCGCCCATGTGGTATAGACCTCACCGTTCGGCCCCACCTGGATATTGATTCCCTGATCATGGGAACCGGAGAAGACATTGTTGGAGATGTTGGCGGCTGTAGCGCTCCACGTGACACCCCCGTCGGTGGAACGGACGAACTCGATATCGTTGTTATTGGTTCCGCCGCCGAGATTCGACCACGCGGAATAGAGGTTACCGTAGTGCGCGCTCGTGGGAACGTTGTCCGCCATGAGGTGATTCTTGTCGAGTGTGCCTCCCGGAAAGATCGACACGTGGGACCAGGAGGCTCCCTGGTTGTCAGTGTAGCTCACTCCCTGGCCGAAACCGGGATTGATGTAACCCACGACCCACCGTCCGTCGATCCCTCGGATCACTGCGGCGGGGTCCCCCTTGTTCCCGATACCCCCGGGGCCGAAGTCATTTCCGGCCCAGGTAGCGCCACCGTCGAGCGACCAATAGACGCCGGTTCCGTAAACCTGTGTGACCGGCCAATCCGTGGCGTTCGTCGATACAAAAACGATGTCGTTGTCATTCGGATCGACAAAAGTGGAGTTTTCGGTCTGGGTGACGTTGGTGCCTGGTTGCACGGCCACGTCGGGAGAGTCCTGCGGCGGGATCGCAGGAGCTCGTAATGTGCTGTGATGGGTAATGACATCCGTCGGCTGCTCTATCGCTCTGCTCCCTTCAAGCAGGTACGTGAGACTCCACCTGGGATCGGGACTATTCCATTCTTCCGCGCCGGTTGCCGGGGCGAGACTGACTCCCGAAAGAATGAGGATCAGCGTCGCGGCGAGCCGTGTCAATCGCCTGGCTGGGGGGAAGAAGCAAATGGTTGTATCTCTATTCCCGAACCTGTCCAATTGGATACTCCTTGCTTATGTAGCTGAAAAAAGAGGGGGAGTTTAGCATTGTAAAGGGCAAGTACGAGGCCAGAAGGTCAGGGGATTGAGTAGAATCGGTAACACTTTTGCAATCAGTAGATTAGGTAGGCAAGCAGGCCAATCTTAGTCGAGGGAGTCGATTGGATCTGAGCCGAATCGTACCGGGATTCACGAGAATAGAGTCGATTGGCACACTTCGCCCCGAATCGTCACCAAGGCCCCAACTCGGCCCCCTCATGGCCGAGCAGCCACTCTTTACGATGCAACCCGCCGCCGTAGCCGCCGAGCAGGCCATCACTTCGGATCACACGATGACACGGAATGACAATGGCAATCGGGTTGGAGCCGTTCGCGGTCCCTACCGCACGGGTCGCTCGGGGGGAGCCGATCCGCCGGCCCAGCTCTTTGTACGAGGTTGTCGTCCCCGCCGGAATCTCTCGAAGCGCCCGCCAGACCGAGGCCTGGAATGGGGTCCCACTGGGATCGGCGGCGATCCGGTCGAGCGCATGGGCGTCTCCTTCGAAGTAAGCATTCATTAGATCTACCACTGCTCGCATCGAATCTGATCGGACAAGCCGCGCGTCGGGGAATCTCGCCTCGAACGAGGATCGCACCCTCTCCCAGCAGTCAGAAAACTCGAGCGAAACGAGCGTCTCCTCACTGCTGCCCGTTCCCTCCGGGCTCCCGATCAAGCGGATCTTTCCGACAGGTGTATTCATGTCCTGGTAGGGGAGTTTCATTCGCATTTGTCTCCATCAGAGAGGCTTGCCCACAAGTGCATGACGGCGTAGGCCCTCCAGGGTCGCCATTGATCGGCTCGCTTGCGGATCCGGCCCGGAGACCCGTCAAGTCCGGCCGCTTCGAATGCATGTCGAACCCCGAGGTCGCCAATGGGGAACGCGTCCGGTTCATGCAGAGCGCGCATGGCGATGTAGTCGGCCGTCCAATCCCCGATGCCCCGGATCCCGAGGAGTCGATCTCTCACTTGTTCAGGGCTCATACAACCATCCAGTTTGATGTCCCCGTTCGCTGCCATTCGCGCCAGGTTTCGAATCGCCTCACCCCGCGCGCGTGGCATGCCCGCCGCGGCAGGATCACCATCTGCAAGCGCCTCCGGCGTCGGGAAAAGCCGCGTCAACGCCCCCCCCGGTTCCTCTTCGCCGGCCGGCTTGCCGTAGGTCTCCGCGAGCCGTCCCATGATTGTGGTCGCCCCCTTGACGGAAACCTGCTGGCCCACGATCGCCCGGACCGCAATTTCGAAACCGTCATAGGCGCCGGGCAGACGAAGCCCCGGTCGGAGCTCCAGAGACCGGGCCAGAAGAGAATCACTTTCGAGATGATCGGCGATGTGGGCGGGATCGGCAGCGAGATCGAGTAGTGACCGAACCCGTTCGACCAGTGCGGGGAGATGCCGCGAGACCGGACCGTCCACCGCTAGAAGGAGCGCGCCCCCTGTTTTCAGCGGACGCACATGAATCAGACCCGGCTTCCCGTCGATCAGCACGGTCCGGTGGTAGGCGGTATCGTCCACCAGTTCAACGCCGGGCGTAGCGCGCATCGCCAGAAAACCGAGAAGATGTTTCCAGTCGAATGGTTCACGGAATGGCAGTCGAAACGTAAGCCCCTCACTGTTCCCCGCCGGTATTTGCTTTTTCCGCGCGCCGGCACCGAGGCGGCGAAGTTCGGTCGGTGTTCTACCGAACGTCTTCTTCACAGTGGCATTGAACTGCCGGATGCTCGAGAAGCCGGCCGCATAGGCGATGTCCGTCATGGGAAGTACGCAATCATCGATCAGGCGGCGGGCGAAATGGGTCCGTCTTGTCCTGGCGATTGCAAGAGGGGAGGCTCCAAGATGCTTTTGAAAAAGCCGGCGAAGGTGCCGGTCGCCCACTCCCAGTCGTAGAGCCAACTGGCCGACAGAAATTTCGTTCAGTGCGCCGCCTGCAATCAGCTTCATGCCGCGGATGACCGTTGCCGATGTGCCGAGCCAGGCGGGTGATCCGGGAGCCGCTTCGGGACGGCACCGTCTGCAGGGACGAAATCCTGCTTCTTCTGCCGCCGCCGCGCATGGGTAGAACTCAACGTGCGCTGCCTTAGGTGAAGGGGCGGGACAGATCGGCCGGCAATAGATTCCCGTCGTACGGACGCCCGTGAAGAAGCGGCCATCGAAACGACGATCCCGGCTTCGGAGCGCCTCATAACATTTCGCGGCGTCGAGGTTCATGCCCTATTTATAGCGCACGCTAACCTGGGAGGCTGGCGGTTTCCGGACCTGAACTAAAGAATTCCTGGAACGGGTTCTGATGTGCGAGAGATTCTATTCCGATTTGGATCTGGGGACACAATACGGAATTCGCGAGAATGCATTGATGAGTTGTGTATTGTGTCCCCGGAATTAGGATCTGCAATCAGGGGCAAAAAAAATTTAGAAGGCGGCCCGAAGGCGCTGGGAACCGCGCCGGCGGCTCCCTTAACCCAGCGACCTCGACCCCCGGCAGTAGAGGCGCATCTGGGGCTCCTTCGGGACCAACCTTCTAAATGCTTGGCTAGTTGGTCTCGTGCTCTTCTACTGAGCATACTAACTATATCGGCTTCCTTTGTCAACGTCTTGAAGGCAGATTTCTGAGATTTCGGCCAAAAAATTTCCGAAAGTGCGAGTGAGCGCTCACCTTACGGCTCCGGACCGGTCGAGCCGGGACTACCTGAGGCCTAGCTGGGCCAGATAGGTTTCCAGGTCCGGCCCCGATGCCGGAATGCATGGTACGAATCCCGGTCCGATCTTTCCGATCCAGTCATCATTCCCGCCTGCCGTTACCAGGCCCTCATCGAGGCCGAGCAGCTGGCGCCATTCGGCGACACGTTTGGAATTGTATTTCTGGAACCCGGTTTCCGAGTCACCGTCGGCGAGCGCATCAGCCATCGTCTGGGTGAGATCGCGTGCTTCCCGCAAGCCTACGTTCATACTCTGCGATCCGGCCGGGCTCGTCACGTGTGCTGCATCGCCCGCCAACCAGACACGGCCCTCGCCGAACCGCTCCGCGAGGCGCCTGTCGAAGTGAACGATTGTCGACCAGTAGACCTCTTCGGGCGCTTCACGACACCAGGGCGTCCGCTCCTGAATGAACCTGTTCAAGGTGCCTACATCCGGCCAGTCGGCCGGTTCTTTCGGAACCTGGAATCCCATGCGGCATCGCCCGTCCGCCATCGGCCAGAACACATTCGCCTCACCGGGTGCAAGGGTGATGCGCGCCTCCTCTTTCCCGGGCTCCTCCATCTGGAACTCAAAGGCGCAGAGAATCATCTTTTCGAGCACATCCGGGAATTCTATGCCGGCGACCCTTCTCATTCGGGAGAGACAGCCGTCAGCCCCGAGTATGTACTTCGCCTCTACCTCGAGAGTCTTGTTTACCAATTGCTCCTGATGGGCGATCGGATACCCCAGGCTTACTTTTTCGAGCCGCTCTATTTTTGCGATCACCCGATCCTTGTTCTGAAGGTCGAGATCCTGAACCCTGTGGTTCCAGTGCACGCGAATCTTCTTTTCCTTTAGCTTATCCTCGATCAGGTTTTCGAGATGGCATTGGGGAAGAACAAGTGCATAGGGAAACAGCTCATCGAGTTTGGTGAGATCGATTTCAGCCATCCGTTCGCCCTTTTCGTAAAAGGCGAGCCGTCCGATCCTGCGGCCTCGCTTGATCAATTCACTGGAAAGGCCGACCTGGTTCAGGAGCCGGAGTGATCCGGAATGGAGGGTGAGAGCGTAGCTATGGATCGAACCGCGCCAGTCTTTGTCGTATATCTCGACTTTGAGACCTGCTTCAGCAAGCAGGAGTGCCGAAAAGAGTCCGACCGGGCCGGCGCCGACCACGACGACATCGGTTTTCTTTTTGCCCAACATGTGCATACCCCCGTCTCAAGAGACTCCGATCAATCGCAGGCCTTGTACCGTGATCACCGCTGCCATATAGGCGACGGCATTGTACAAGATAAGTTGAAGGCCGGGGACGCGCCACCCACCCGACTCCTGTCGGCTGACTGCCAGTGTTGCCATGCACTGGAGGGCGAATATAAAGAATACAATAAGTCCGATACAGGAAGCGAGTGTGAATAACGGCGAACCGTCCGGAAGTGTGGCGTTTCGCATGGCCAGAAGGAGCGAGGACTGAACGGCGTCCCCGGTAGCGGCTACCATCAGGGTAAGTGCGAGGGCGCTGACAAATACTTCCCGCGCGGAAAACGCGCAGATCAGCGCCACGCCGACACGCCAGTCAAGGCCGAGCGGCCGCATGACGGGCTCCAGAAAATGACCGAGTGATGCCGCCCATGAGCCTGCAAGCTGCTCCGCTTCGGACATCCCGGTCTGGGATGGAAAATGCGTGAGAACCCAGAGGATCACAGCGACCACAAGAATCGTCGGCCCTGCCTTCTGAACGTAGGAAAGGGTGCGATGAAGAGTAGTTCGAAAGACCACACGAGCCATCGGTCTTCGAATGGCCGGGAGTTCAAGAAGCAGGGGGGCGCGATCTCTCTTTTTGAATCCGAGTAGTCGCCCGAGCAGTGCGGCGACCACGAGCCCGGCCGATGCGCTGAAGAGATAAAGGGCGGTGAGGCTGAGGCCGCCGATCCACGGCTTGTCGGGCGGAGTGAGAAATGCGAGCAGCAATCCGTAGACCGGCAGTCGCGCGCTGCAAAGCATGAGTGGCAGAATCACGATGGTGAGCAATCGCTCCCGTCTGCTCCCCATGGTGCGTGCGGCCATCATGGCAGGTACGGCGCAGGCAAAGCCGGAAAGCATGGGGACGAACGCTCGTCCGCTCAGCCCGACCGATGCCAGAAAGCGGTCGACCAGCATCGCACCGCGGGCGAGATACCCGCTGTCTTCCAGAAATCCGAGGAAGAGAAACAGAATAAAGATCTGCGGCAGGAATATGGAGAGAGCGCCGACCCCCGTAATTATGCCGTCTGCAAGGAGGCTCGTGAACCAGGATGGAGGAAGTGCCCCCGTCAAGATCGTCGCCATCCCCGCGAAGAGATTATCAACAAGGTCCATAAGAGGTTGCGCGAGAGTAAAAATCGACGTGAAAATAATCGCCATGATCGCCGCGAACACGACGATTCCGAAAATGGGATGAAGAAAGATTTTGTCGAACTTCTCGGTTCTCGAATCGGGAAAGTCAATTCCGGGTCGTCCTTGATCGCTGCCGGCGGGCGCCCGCTCCTTTCCGATCGAGATAAGAACTTTGGCCGAGAGTATCTTCAGCTCTCGATAGCTCTCCGAGATTTCGTCGAACGTGGGCCGGGGAAACTCGATCGGTTGATTGGGGTGTGCCGGAGTTCCGGCCTGGCGGTCTCTATCGGCGATCAGCTCTCCAATCAATTGGCGGAGCCGTTCGATTCCCAAACCGCTTACGCCGTTCACGGGAACGACCGGGCAACCGAGTTCTCTCTCGAGGGCGGACGAATCGAGCCGATACCCCTTCCCCTTCTCGAGAATGTCCACCATGGTGATCGCCACCAGAACAGGACGGCCGATACCCTGAAGCTGCCGGGCAAGATAGAGGTGCCTTTCCAACTGCGTTGCATCTACGACCGCGATGTATGCCTCCGGAATTCCCGGAGGGGAGTGACCGGAAAGCGCCTGCACCGCAATCATCTCATCCTGAGAGCTGGGTGAGAGGCTCGTGATCCCGGGTACATCGAGGAGGCGGAGCTCGCCGGCGCCCGTGTTCAGTTTTCCTTCGGAGTGTTCTACCGTGGAGCCCGGATAATTGGCCGTTTGAATGCGCGATCCGGTGAGCGCGTTGAACAGAGTGGTCTTGCCAGAGTTGGGCATGCCGGTAAGTGCGACAAGCGGCTGCGCGCGCCGGGAGGGGGGAGGGCAATAGGCATCATCGGAGGCGGCGTCATCCCGGACGCCCCCTTCTACTCCGGGGTCGTCTGCCGACATTTTCGTTTCCGGCACTCCCGCCGGCGGCGGCGACGGCCGCGGGGGCAGATTTTGATGCAGGCCGCCTCATCTGACCGAAGGGCGAACAGGGCTCCCCGCACATTGACGGCTAACGGATCGTGAAATAGGGAGGTCGCGACACAGCGAACCGGCTCTCCCGGTGTGAATCCACATTCCAGAAGGCGGCGACAGAGCTTCTCGTCACCCTCCAGATAGTCGATTCTCCCCCATTCTCCCTGAGCCAGTTCGATCAATGTCATTTTGATTTACCCCAGTAGACTAAAGTTAGTCGAGCCTAACACAAGGGCCAAAAAAAATCTGTGAGAACCCGACCCTCCCGATCTCCTATAATATAGAAGTCTATCAGGAGACTGTCAACTCAATTGATGACAATGGGTGGGAGAGGGGGGGCGGAGTGGGAAAATCAGTACAAGTCGGAGAGAAGAGCATCAATTTGGCCTGTTTCGTAACGTGCGCCAAGCCGCTCGAACGCGACCCGAGCACTGTGGGCCCATCTCCTGGCCCGTTCCAGGTTGCCGGCTCCCTGGAGGGCGAGCGCGAGATCGCGAGAGGCAAGTGCGCCGAGATAGGGGCGGCCATGCTCCTCGGCCTGCGCCTGGACCTTCTGCAGCTGGGCGACTCCGCGGTTTGTTTCGCCCAGTGAAAGCATGATGAGGGCTTCGATCCGACTGTCTTCCGCCTCTCTCACCACATCGCCGATCCTCTTGTGAATCGCAATCGCCCGAGAGATTTCTCTCGCCGCAAAGCGAGCGTCACCACTCAACATGCGAATCTCGGCTCGTCCGGCGAGTGTCTGGCCCACAAGTGCAAGGTCTCCGGAATCGTAAGCTGCCTCGACTCCTCGCTCCGCAGCCTCCCTGGCGCTGGTCAGATCTCCCCTGTCCCGGTGGACGGCGGCGACATTATGCCAGGCTTCAGCGACACCCTGATCGAGACCGGCATGCTGGAATGCGGCCATGGCCATAATATAGGAGCCAAGAGCCCGGCCGAAGTCGCCCCGCATGTAGGCGATGTTGGCGAGGTTGTTGGAACATCGGCCGACGGTCGCTTTGTCGCCCACACGATCAGCCCCGGCGAGGCCGAGTTGAAAAAAGTCTTCGCTGTCTTCGATCTGTCCGCTCTCGAAGGCGATCGCTCCCCGTACATTGTAAGCGCGAACCTCCACGACCGAATCTCCACTGAGTCGCGCGCCCTCAATCGCCCGATCCGCCCATTCCGCTCCCTCGCTATGGGACCCGAGCCGTGCTACAGCGATGGCATGGTAGAGAGAGAGGCTGGGAGACGAAACGACCGATTCGGACGGGAGAGCCGAGATCAATTCGCGTAACTCCCGAAATCGTCCGTTATCAGCCAATTCGTGAGCAGTCGCGATCTCTCGAAGCGATGTGGCGAGAGGACTCATGAATCCCTTTCTTGTTTCAGCCGGACGGCCGGTCTACCAGGAGACTGCGATGTTCTCCAGAGACCAGACCTCTGTCTTGATCTTCTGATCAAGCGTGTCGTGATCGGATTCGGTCTCAGTCCAGACCTGGCCGGGAGCGGCACGTTTCCAGATGCCGAGCTCTTCGACCCGAATCTGTTCATCTGCCTCGTCCATGTCCCCATCCCGATCGAAGTCGTGGTCGGCATGCTCATACTTGAACTCGATAACCACAGGATGGTCGGGATCGATTTGAAGACCGGACGGCTCGAAACTCACCTGGAATTTCGAGGGATGGACGGTCAACGTAATAAGAACACTTTCACCTTCGGCAATCGGGGTCCCATCCGGATGAGCGAGTAGAGCTTCTTCACCGAATTCGACATCGAGGAAGTCCTCGAGGCTCTCCCCCGGAGGGGCATACTTGATCTCGATTTCAGAGGATTCGCCTTTCACGATCCAGAATGATTGCACCGTCGTTTCGAGTGGTGGTGCGCTTTCCGCCTGAAGAACGGCTGTGGGCTCTTTTGACACTAAAGCAAACGGAAGTGCTCGATCTACATTCGACCCGCTGTCATCCGGCGCCGCCCCCAGTTCCACGCAGGAAACCGTTGGAAGGCCCGTGATTAACAACAGGAGGAGCATGGGAAGCGGGGCTTTTAAGAGTCTTCGCATTGGTCCACCTCAATCGTTTTGTCGGTCAAAGTTGCTGATTCAATTTATGTCGCTCATCCTCCGCTGCTCTCCAGAATCCGACGGAGTCGCTTGCGGGATATATCGAGGCGTCTCGCCGCCTCACTTCGATTTCCACCACAGATCTCGAGCATGGATCGAACGGCTGACGATGTGATCTCGCTCAGCTTTGCGGGGAATGGAATTCTATTGTCTTTTTCGATATCGGTTGCCGGAAGGATGCCGAGTTCTTCGGGTACCAGTTCTCCCGGCGGCGAAAGCAGGAGGCATCTTTCCAGGGAGTTCTTCAACTCTCGCACATTTCCTTTCCAACGATGGCTGCAGAGGGCGCTACGGATCTCGGGCCCCATGGGCGGCAAAGCGAGGTCGTGGCGTCCGGCCATCTGTTTCAGTAGAGCTTCCGCGATGAGGATCACATCTTCTCCCCGGCTTCGGAGAGGAGGGAGTGTCAGGTTGATAACGCCCACTCTATAGAAGAGATCTTCGCGAAACCTCTTCTCCTCCACCGCAGTGGTCAGGTTTTCGTTCGTTGCTGCCAGAATACGAAGATCTACTTTTCTCGACTTCGTACCGCCCACTCGACGGACCTCATGATCCTCCAGAACGCGGAGGAGTTTCGCCTGCAGTTCCAGTGGCAGCAGGCCGATCTCATCCAGGAAGAGCGTGCCTCCGTCCGCGACTTCGAACAGACCGGGCTTGGCTTGCCTGGCGTCGGTGAACGCGCCTCTTTCGTAGCCGAACAGTTCGGACTCGAAGAGGTTTGCCGGTAACGCCGAGCAATTGAGCGCCACAAACGGCGCTACTCTTCTCTGGCCCCCCCGATGGATGGCCCGTGCGAGCAGTTCTTTGCCCGTACCGGTCTCGCCGACGATCAGTGCCGTCGCGTGACGATGAGGCAGGATCCGCCTCGCCTGATCGAGAACCCGGCGGATCGCGCCGCTTCGCCCGATCAGCTCAACAAAGGGATCGTCGGCATCGGTTTCGCTTCCGATACCCGAGCGGCGCGAAGTTTCGATTCGCCTTTGGGCAGCGGAGGCGAGCGCGTTCCGAAGGAGCTCGCCGTCGTCGGGCAGCGCCATGTAGTCGGTCGCGCCGTGTCCGATCAATCGCGCGGCAATCCTGTGGCCGGTGTCAGACCCGACGACGAAGAGCGGAATGCCGGCCGGCATATCGGTATTGTCGAGCCAGTCGATGGCGGCCTGTTCGGCTCCCGCCGCAGAGACAACGAGAGCAGCCGCGCCGTTGCCGGATCGTATCGGCCCGTCCTGTTCCATCGGGCGCACCGCCAGACCAATATCATCAGCGATCGCGTCCCAGTGGGGGTTGGCCTCACCGCTCAACTCGAGTAAGCCGATATAGACCTTGCTCAATCCGAACTCCTGCACGAATCGTTCCCGATTCAAGAAACGGGGTATCCTGTTGCAATCGGGGGAGTTGCAGTCCAGCCATCTGACGGTTTGTTACGCCAGGGCGGTTCAATTTGGATCACTTGGTCCGGGATGGACCAGTATAGCATTTCTACTATGCCTTCACAAGGTCGCCGGGGCGAATCGGCCCGGATTCCCGTGGTCTTGAACCGTCACTGGATCGATCTGGGACCGGTCATGAGGGCTGTTGGACGGATTATTGCCTGTATTTGGCTATAAGTAATTAAAAAATATAAACTTATGCGTTTCTTGTACCAGCCTCGCTGTGTGGACTCCCCCTTGCAGTGTATATCGTAAGAGATCTACCTCCTTTGGGTTCTGTGAAATGAGTCTGGCAGAGGCGCCGACAGCATAATCATCGGAATCATAACGACAGAGCATGTTGTGGGGGAATCCGACGTGGCTGGGGCGCCTTTTGCCGGCCTTAACCCGGATATCTCACCAGGATTCCTCGCGGTGAATGGTGAGATATCCGGGTCAAGATTCAATTCGCCCTTCCCCTTGCCGATCCTATGAGAGAACGGTATAGAAGAAGAATCGCGCTCAATCTCGTCCTGCCTCGCCCGGCAAAGCCATTTCAAAATGGATCGCCGGTCACGCCCCGAGGATGGGAGCCAATATCTGTCACATGTCGGTGGATGTGTGGAGGAGGACGGGATCGTGTGCCCTGCAGCAATAGCGGGTTCTCAGTTGAAACCCACTGCCCCCACCAAAGTGAAGGTGCCTCAATCGACCGGCAAGAGGCCGAGACTTACGCTGAGACTCTCACTTGCGCCTGCAATCTTCATCCTGGTCTTGAACATATTCGGGATTCGTTACTACATGCTCCCTCTGAACGAGCGCATACGGGAACCAATGCACGCGTGGCTCGGACCATCCGGGTATGTGGGACAGAGTGCGGGCATTCTGGCGTTCGCCCTGTTCCTGTTTCTCTGGCTCTACCCCCTTCGTAAGCGTTTTCGGTTTCTATCGTTTACAGGTCCGGTACCACGCTGGCTCGATGTCCATATCGCTGCCGGATTTTTGATTCCATTGCTGGGGGCCACTCATGCCGGCTGGCGTTTCACAGGGATAATCGGACTCGGGTATGGAGCCATGTTTCTCGTCTGCTGCAGCGGCGTAGTCGGGCGGTATCTGTATTGCAAAATCCCACGAACCCTCGGCGGCATCGAACTGACAATGGATGAGATTGCCCGGGAGCGGGACATGCTTCTCAGCCAGATCGCGGCAGAGACCGGAACAGACATCAGGAAGATGATGGACCGGCTATCGCCGAAGGTGCCCGAGTATGAGAATCTGGGATTGATCACCACAATGAAACAGCTTCTCCGGGATGACTGGGAGCGCCGCCGGGCGGTTCGCTCCTTCATGAAGGAGTGGCGGGCGTCCGTGGAAGGGGGCAGGGTGATCGGCCCAAAGTCGGTAAAAAGAGTGCTTTATCTGGCCAATCTGCAAATCGCGCATGCCCAGCAGACGCGCGCTCTCGAATCCACTCATCGCGTCTTCGCATTCTGGCACGTAGCCCATCGACCGATTGCGGTCACGGCTCTCATTGCGGTCACCCTTCATGTGGCGGTTGTGGTCCTGATGCGCGCAACCTGGTTCTGGTAGGAGCGACGCAAAGTGGCAATGATGATTGTGACAGTATTGCTCATGCTGATTACGGTGGTGTGCGTCCGCTCCCACCTGAAGGCAAGCGGAAGCGTACAATCCGCCGCTCCGAAACCATCAGGACCACCTTGTCCCCGTTGTGGCGTGCCGGCACCGGCGGAGGCGACATTCTGCCCGGGTTGCGGTGTGCCCCGCCAGATCTACGAAGTTGTCGCCGCTCCCATTTCCAGGGTAGCAGCTGAAGGAGAAGACGCAGGTCTGCAGCACCACGCCGTCATTCGCGCCGATATCTGCGTCGGATGCGCGACTTGTGTTCCGGTATGCCCCGAAGCGGGAGCCATACGACTGGAAGGGAAACTGGCGGTAGTTGACAAGCAGCTTTGTCTGGGGCATGGGAAATGCGCCGAAGCGTGTCCGGTCGGTGGAATCCTGATGACCACCGGCGACGCCGTTCACCAGGTGGAGGTTCCCGAGGTGGATGCCCGGTTCGCAACCAATGTGGACGGCATCTATCTCGTGGGTGAGCTTGGTGGGCGGGGGCTGATTAAGAACGCCATCAATGAAGGAAAGCTCGCCGTAGAGAGCATTGCGGAGGAACTTTTCAAAGAGGAAGAGTCCGGTCCGGAGAATTCATCAGGTGAAACGCTGGATGTCGTCATTGTCGGCTCGGGGCCGGCCGGCCTGAGCGCCGGGCTCGAAGCCCATCGCCGAGGCATGAAGTATATCGTTCTGGAGCAGGGCGACCTCGCCGATACAATCCGCCGCTATCCGCGGCACAAGGTTCTCTTTGCCGAACCGATCAAGATTCCGCTCTATGGCGATCTCTGGGTAGCGGACTCTTCGAAAGAAACGCTGATCGAGATCTGGGAAACCATTATCGCCAACACGGGCCTGAAGGTTCTAACCCAGCGCCGGGTGGAGAATATCAAGCGAGAGGGGTCGGAGATTCTGGTAAGGGCGGGGGACGAAACTTACTCAAGCCATAAAGTAGTCCTTGCTCTCGGTCGCCGCGGGACACCCCGGCGACTCGGAGTCGCAGGAGAGGATCTCGAAAAAGTATTCTACGACGTCGTCGAGATGGAAGCGTTCCGCGATCGTAAAGTTCTCGTCGTGGGAGGTGGTGACAGCGCGATCGAGTCAGCGCTCGGAATTGCCAATCAGGAGGGGACGGCTGTACATCTCAGCTACCGTGGCAGTGAATTCAAGCGTGTCAAAGATCGGAACAGGGAGAAACTCGACCGGGCCGTAAGTGACGGCAAGATCGAAATTCTGTTGAACAGTGAGCTCGCTGCCATTGAATCGGAATCCGTCCGGATTCAGGTAGATGGTGAAGAGCGAACCATGCCGAACGACAACGTCATCATTCGAATCGGCGGCGAGCCGCCGTTTCCATTTCTGGAACGCATCGGCGTTCGCATGATCAAGAAGGATGTCCCTCTTCCGGAGAGCAGCCTTGCAACCGTATAGCGCCAGCATGGGGTGGGGGAGCGCAGCTGATCTGAGCGCGCTATTCGTGCTCGTAGCCGTTCTCATGATCTTCCCGAAATCGGCTTGGTCCCAGTTCTCCCCGGGCCCTCTGGCGGAGGTTCATGAAGAATGGGAAGGGGCGCTCAACTGTCTCCAATGCCACGCGCTGGGGAAGGACATGGCACTCAATGATAAGTGCCTGGAGTGTCACGAGGGGATCGCGTGGCTCGTCGATCGGGATCGGGGGCTTCACGGGAGGGAGGGGCGCTCGGATTGCGCCGCCTGTCACCCCGAGCACGGAGGCCGGGATTTCCAGTTGATTGATGAAGCGACTCTGAAACCGGAGGCGTTTGACCATGAACGAGCCGGGTGGCCGCTCCAAGGGAAGCACAAGGAAGCGGGGTGCGAGAAATGCCACAACCAGAACTTCCGGCTCTCGAAGGTTCTGGAATTGCTCCAATCAGGAAATTCCGGACGGGCCTGGATCGGCCTCGATGGTGACTGCGCTTCCTGTCACGAAGATGTGCACAAGGGGAGGTTGGGGACGAATTGCGCCGATTGTCACACGGCCCGATCCTTCCATGAAGTGGTAGGAGATCGGTTTGACCACTCGAAAACTCGTTACGGATTACGGGGCGCTCACACACAGCTGACATGCGCGGTGTGTCACGACAGCGACAAGGCATGGGGCCGGTTCCCCCGGTTCGAGAAGTGCGGGGATTGCCATACCGATCCCCACGCCGGGAAGGCTACTCTTGCCGGGGCGTATGCGGATTGCGCCGGGTGCCACAACGAGGAGTCATTCCGCCCCTCTACATTCACAGTTGCCATGCACGACGCCTCCCGCTTTCCCCTGCGTGGAAATCATCGCGATGCTTCATGCGAGAAGTGCCATGCGAAAGAAGATTCCGGACCCGCCAGGGTCGAGCGAGGAGATGCCGGGGTGCTTCTCCGGCCGCTGTTCAAACAATGTTCCGAATGTCACAAGGATGCACATGAAGGCCAGCTCGCCGCCCGAAATGACAAGGGCGCATGTGAAGCCTGTCACACGCCGGACGGATGGCGTCCCAGTACGTTCGACATAAAGGACCATGGCAGCACATCGTTCGATCTGACCGGAGGGCACGCGCGTGCGAATTGTGCTTCCTGCCACGGCCCGGAGCGCGAATTTCTACCACCTCTCCCTGACAGGGAACTGCTCGGCCGCGCCGGTGTCGCCTTCTATCCCGCAAGCGAGACGTGCGGTGAGTGCCATCGAGATGCTCACGACGCCAGGTATCCGGGCGACCATCCCGAAAAGAAATGCGAGCAATGCCACGACACGGAGCTGTTTCGGCCGGCCCTCGTAGACGCGGCCTTTCACAATCGATTCGAGTACAAACTTGAAGGGGCCCACCGGGCCGTGCCCTGCATGGAGTGTCATGCGGATTTGAAAGATATACAGGCAGGTTCATCACTCCTGCTTGCGGTATCGGAACGCGTACCGATTCGATTTGAAGTTGAACACAGCACCTGTGGATCCTGTCACGCCGATCAACACGGGGGGCAGTTCGAGAAGAGCTGCGAGTCATGTCACGATAGCGTCGCGTTCCGTCCTGCCGGGCGGTTTAACCACGAAACAGATTCGATATTTCCCCTCCAGGGAGCTCATGCAGACGTGGCTTGCCGGGAGTGTCACCTGGCGGATCCGAAACTCGCAAGTGCGGCAGTACGATACAAACCGCTGGATGGAAGGTGCGAAAGCTGTCACACAACGGGCGAGCTCAAGGAGGATGGGTCCAGTGGAGGCAGGTCATGACCGGGAAACGAACGGCCGTCCAGATTCTCATGCTGGTTCTATTCGCGGGGAGCGCCTGGTCGATTCCCGAAGAGCCCGGCAAGTATCCCCACGGCAAGTACCGGGAGGACTGCGGTCAGTGTCACGGTCCCGATGCCTGGTCACCGGCTCGATACGATGATAAATGGGACCATGGACGGTTCGGTTTCGCGCTCGACCAGGGTCACGCCAATACACCCTGTTCGAGCTGCCATCCCACACTTCGATTCAATGTACCGGGCACGAACTGTGTCGATTGCCACCAGGATGTTCATCAGGGAGAGTTCGGCCTCGACTGTTCCACATGCCACACGACAAGCCGTTTTCAGGATCGCGCGTTTTTTAGGCGTGGCCATCAACTCGGACAGTTTCCGCTGACAGGTGCTCATATCACAACCGACTGCGACGCCTGCCATCAGGTCGATCTCTCCGGTTCCATGGACTATCTGAACACGCCTGTTGATTGTGAAGCATGTCACATGAGCGATTATGATGAGGCAAGAGAGCCTCATCACGAGGAATCCGGATTCCCCACAGACTGCTCGTCCTGCCACGAAACCAGAGGATGGGCAGGCGCTGACTTCGATCACAGTTTCTTCTCATTAAGTGCCGGGCATGAAAGCCTTTTGTGCGGACAGTGTCATGTGAACGGCCTGTTCGAGAACACGGCAAACGATTGCGAAGCGTGTCACCTGGCGGATTACGAAGCAGCCGAAAGCCCGAACCACGAAGAGGCGGGTTTCGTTACCGAATGCGCAGAGTGCCATGATATCGAAGATTGGGGACGCGCGACCATTGATCACGATGACTTCGCCTTGACTGAGGGGCATGGCGGTCTGGAGTGCGTAGACTGTCATGTAAGCGGTCCATACGAGGAGACATCGGCCGATTGCGAAGCATGTCATCTCAGCGACTATCAGGAAGCGGAGGAGCCCGCCCACGAGTCCTCCGGGTTCCCTATGGATTGTGCAATGTGTCATAGCGCTTCCGATTGGGAGGATGCCGATTTCGAACACGAATCATTCGCTCTCTCAGACGGCCATGACGGTCTGGAGTGCAGCCAGTGTCATGGTGACGGCGTGTTCGAGAACACGGCGAGCGATTGCGAAGCGTGTCACCTCGCCGAGTATGAAGCGACCGAGAGTCCGGATCATTCTGAAGCTGCGTTCGTAACAGACTGCGCCGAGTGCCATGACATAACGGGCTGGGAAAGCGCTACGGTGCCTCACGACTTTTTCGCTCTTTCGCAGGGGCATGGCGGACTGGAGTGTTCTCAGTGTCATGTGGGCGGACTCTACGACGAAACGCAGGCCGATTGTGAAGCATGTCATCTCATCGACTATCAAACGACGGTTGATCCGAATCATGAGACTTCCGGGTACCCGCTCGACTGCGGATCATGCCACTTAATCTCCGGCTGGGAAGGCGCGGAAGTGGAGCATTCATTCTTCGCGCTGGAGCAGGGCCATGGCGAATTGAACTGCGTCCAGTGTCATACGGACGGCGTGTTCGAGAACACGATAAGCGACTGCGAAGCGTGTCACCTCGCGGATTATGAAGCAACCGAGAGCCCGGATCATAGGGAAGCCGCGTTCGCGACAGACTGCAGCGCGTGTCATGACATCGCGGGCTGGGAAAGCGCTACGGTGCCTCATGACTTTTTCGCTCTCTCTCAGGGACATGGGGGGTTGGAGTGTGCCCAGTGTCATGTGAGCGGACCCTACAGCGAGACGCAGTCCGATTGTGAATCGTGCCACCTAAGCGAGTATCAGGAGACGCTCGATCCGAATCATGGAGTTCTCGGATACCCACTCGATTGTACAGTGTGCCACTCGATCGCCGGCTGGGAAGGTGCCCGAGCGGAACATTCGTTCTTCGCGCTGGAGCAGAGCCATGGCGGTCTGAACTGCGTCCAGTGTCACACAGACGGCCTGTTCGAGAGCACGGCGAGCGATTGCGAAGCGTGTCATCTCGCAGATTATGAAACTACCCGGAGTCCGAATCATGCCGAAGCTGCTTTCGCGACAGATTGCCAAGCATGCCACGACATAGGAGGCTGGGAAAGCGCTGCGGTGCCTCACGACTTTTTCGCTCTCTCTCAGGGGCATGGCGGACTGGAGTGTGCCCAGTGTCATGTGAGCGGACCCTACGACGAAACGCAGGCCGATTGTGAAGCATGTCATCTCGGCGACTTCCAGGGGACAGTGGATCCGGATCATGAGGCTTCCGGCTTCCCGATAGACTGCGGATCGTGCCATTCGATCGCCGGCTGGGAAGGCGCGGAAGTGGAGCATTCATTCTTTTCACTGACCCAAGGTCATGGCGGGTTGTCGTGCAATGAGTGTCATTTGAACGGCGTATTCCAGGGGACTCCATCGAATTGCGAAGACTGTCACCTGACCGACTTCCAGTCGACTGCCGACCCCGATCATGTAGACGCCGGCTTCCCGACCGACTGCGCCGAGTGTCATGACATCGGCGGTTGGGGTGACGGCACTTTCGATCACAATGTCTTTTCACTGACCCAGGGACATGGCGGGTTGTCGTGTAATCAGTGCCAT
>JALGYY010000024.1 GCA_025782575.1 bacterium | reverse complement strand
TCACTGACCCAGGGACATGGCGGGTTGTCGTGTAATCAGTGCCATGGAGACGGCGTCTTCCAGGGAACGCCGGCGCTCTGCGAAGACTGTCACCTGACCGACTTCCAGTCGACTACCGACCCCGATCATGTAGACGCCGGCTTTCCGACCGACTGCGCCGAGTGTCATGACATCGGCGGGTGGGGTGACGGCACTTTCGATCACAATATCTTTTCACTGACCCAGGGACATGGCGGGTTGGCGTGTAGCCAGTGCCACGGAGACGGCGTCTTCCAGGGAACGCCGGCGCTCTGCGAAGACTGTCACCTGACCGACTTCCAGTCGACTACCGACCCCGATCATGTAGACGCCGGCTTCCCGACCGACTGCGCCGAGTGTCACGACATCGGGAGTTGGGGTGACGGCACTTTCGATCACAATATCTTTTCACTGACCCAGGGACATGGCGGATTGGCGTGTAGCCAGTGCCATGGAGACGGCGTCTTCCAGGGAACGCCGACGCTCTGCGAAGACTGCCATCTGACCGACTTCCAGTCGACTACCGATCCCGATCATGTAAACGCCGGCTTTCCGACCGACTGCGCCCAGTGTCATGACATCGGCGGGTGGCCGGGCGCGCCCTTCGATCACAATTTCTTCCCGTTGAACGGCGGGCACTCGGGGCTCACATGTATCACCTGCCACGGAGACGGCGTATATCAGGGGACATCAAGCGACTGCTACTCCTGTCATCAACCGGACTACGACAACACGATGAACCCGAATCATGCTTCTGCCGGTTTCCCGATCGACTGTCTCGATTGCCACAACACGAATCAGTGGGAGGGGGCGACGTTCGATCATGATGGAGCCTATTTCCCGATCTATTCGGGCAAGCACAAAGACAAGTGGGACAACGATTGCGCTTCCTGCCATGTTGTTCCCTCCGACTTTTCGGTCTTTTCCTGCATTGATTGTCACAAGCATGACGACAAGACCAAGGTCGATAATGACCACAAGGAAGTGTCGGGGTACTCCTACGTAAGCGCCGAATGTTACTTCTGTCATCCCACCGGAGACGATTGATGAGACGGCAGCTCACTATCATTTCGGTTCTGCTTCTGCAGGCGATTTTCGCCCTGGCGGACGAATCGGCCGTCCCCGATCGGCTGGTGGGCGCCATTACCTATTCCACTCGAACCAGTGCGTACGTGGACGTGGGGCGGGATAAGGGGGCATTCATCGGGGCGCGTTTCGACGTGATTCAAGATGAAAAAATCGTCGCCCGCCTTCAGGTAACTGACCTGGCATCCGGGCATTCAGTCTGCGCCATCGAGAATTCGTCACTCCCCCTGCGGGCTGGGCTGACGGTCCGCCTTTCTCTCCTGACCACTCCCCCCCGGGATGCCATTCAGTCAGGTTCAGGCTCCACCGTTCTGGACGACCGATCCGAGAGCCGGAAGAAGTCATCGCCTCGCAGGGGTAAAAACCGGCGATGGTTATCGCAACATGGGATCCGTGGAAGGGCAAGCATTCGGTTTATCGCCGTCGATGATCGCACGGGAGATGGTGAGGACTATACGCAGCCGGCCCTCAACCTGAAACTGTCGAGTGAGAGGATCGGGACCAGCGACTGGGGGGTGGAAATCGATCTACGGTCAAGGCGAACGTATCGTGTGCGCACCAATGGCGAAACGCCCTCCGAGGGAAGGACGCGAATTTACCGGCTGTCGACCAGTTGGAATCCCGGAAGAGCTCAGTATCGAATCACCGTCGGTCGCCAGGTCTCCCCCTCTCTTGCGGCGGTCAGCGTTTTCGACGGCCTCCTCGCGAGGAGGGCAGGCAAGGGGATCGGCTATGGGATCCTGGCCGGAACGCAGCCCGATAGTAAGCACTACGGGCTTTCCGGGGAAATCTTTGAGTACGGCCTTTTCGCTGAATACAAAGGAAAGACGCCGCCGGGCAATCGATACTCAATGACGGTCGGCGCGATCGGCACCTACCTTCACGGAGACATAGACAGGGAGTACCTCTTTCTCCAAACCCGTCTCAACAGGGGGCGGTGGATGGCCACGCTCTCCCAACAGGCGGACTGGAACCGGGGATGGCGGCGCGAAATGGAAGACCATGCGCTCACGCCTACCAATACTTTTCTTCTCGCTCGAGTGGCGATTACGCCTCAGTTTTCAATTGACGGCGGCTATGACAATCGCCGTTCGATCCGTCTTTACCGGAGTCTCGAAACACCGGAGACCGAATTTGATGATACCTACAGACAAGGTATCTGGGGCGGCGTGACGCAGAAGCTGTGGAAGAGGAATCGGATTGCATTTCGTGTGCGTGCGCGGGATGGCGGAAGCTCCCCTGGCACGCATTCCCAGACGCTGTCGACCAGCTGGGGGTTCCCCCGTTTCACCGGGCTCAGGATTCGAACGAGGAACACGCGGTATCGGAACACGCGATCGGTCGGCTGGCTCCACTCCTGGACACTGGGGGCGAACCTGGGTGACCGGATCTCGACTGATGTGACTTACGGAATACGCCGGGAAGAAAGGATCGGGGATTCCTCTGACAATGACCGCCTCGCATGGACCGCGATCGATTTCGATTTCCGTGTGGCTTCTTACTGGTACGTTAATCTTTCGGGAGAGACCAGCGAAGGACAGGATGAGGCGAGCCGGTCGCTCTATTCATCCGCAAGCTACCGATTCTAGCCCCGCATGAAGCCAGGGTTCCCCAGGTGCTACCTACCGGCCATCCCCAGCTCGGCCCCAAGAGTATTGATCAGCGCGTAGCTTACCTCCTCATCGCGCGATCCCCGGACTAATGTGTTCCAGATCTTCTCCTTCTCGTAACGCGATACTTCTAAGGCGCCGGATTCGAGTGCCTTGATCTGAGCCTCTTTGGTCATGAACGGGAACACAAAGGGATCAATCCGATCGGCGTGCTCCAGAAAAGTAACAAGAGCCCGGCTTCGAGCTTCATCGATCCTGTCTTCATCGCGATCACCGAGGGAGAGAATCGCCAGGGTCGGAACGACCCGGTTTTCCACAAGGAGTGAAGGCCAGACGGACTGGTAGATAGTGGGCCGGTGGTCGGGATCGGGGAAGTATTCGTCGATCAGTCTGTGCGGATTCGCGCCGGCACCGGCGAGATAGGCCACTGTGCGCCACTCCGCCTGACGGAAGAGATCGACCAGGCGCTCCATCGCCGCTCGATCGGAATCTTCCCAGTTCTCATTCATCTGCTGAATCGCCTCCCCGTCTTCCATGCCGGATGGGTCCGGCGTCCCGGCAGCTCCGGCGATCCACTGGATCGTGGCATTCGGATTGAGCGCCTGGTATGTCAGCCCGATGCCGTACCTGGCAAGAATTGCGCTTTGGGCTGCCGTTCGCTCGGGTGGGAGGTCGGCAATCGATGGGAAAGCCGCATTGAATTCATCGCAGAATTCGGGGTGAGTCTCGCACTCGTCGCCCGGAAGAGACAACCGTTCCCGATCGCTGTCGATCAAAACGTAATCCGGCCGCGCTCGGGCGAGGAATCGGATTGCGGCGTACCAGTAATCAGTCAACCGATCCCCTTGATTGAGATCGGTGAACTCCAGATCGACGCTCCCACTATGCATCATGCCGACAAAGAGGAGCCGACCCCGCCCGAATTGTCCTTCGAGCAGATCGGTCAGCAGCGTGACATGAGGGTCGCCATCGCCGGCCGGTCCCTCGAGTGCTTCGGCATACGCGAGAGCCATTTCTCGATAGGAGTCCGGATCCCGTATGACATCGAGCCGCGGAAGTTCAAGAGCAGGGCCGTAGTGGAGAGTGTCTACAAAACCGGGAAAACGGCGCTTGCTGGAGGAACTCTCACCAACCTCCGTTCGATCAGATGAAGACCGGCCACATCCGATGAACGAAAAGAGAAGCAACACCAGAACAGCGACGGGTCGCACAATATGACACCATGACCGTGGATTCATAAGCATAGACGCACCGGGGACCGGAGAAACGAAAAACTCTCTCAGCAGACTATCACAAGCTGAGTCGTAGCGGTTGCCGGTTCAGGGGACGTCACCGACCCATCAAGTGCAGAAGCTGGAAACGATGGCGAATCGGGTGCATCACCGCGTGTTCCAGCATGGCGTCGATGCAATAGCGCACATTCCAATGAGAAGGATACTCAGGGATCCCGAATCGCTCCTCATCCACATCGGCGAGAGGGGAGCGCCACTTCTCGAACAGGTGATCCAGATAGAGGTCGGTTGCTCCATAGATTCCTTTGCTGGGGGGTGTCTTATCGACGCCTGGATCGGGGAGCTCGAGCATCTCACACATCCACACGATATAGCCGCGTGCCGCCCGCAGGACATGTCGTAGGAGCGTATCCATCGACTCGTAGTCGGGGTCATCCGTTTCGGGAAGAGTCACTCCCGCCAACCGGGCTTCTCTCCATGTATGAAGAAACTGGCGCATATGGGACTCGTGAAGAATCACGAGAGACCGAGCGCCGTTGTATTTGTGTGGTGGGACTTTGTCAGACATGGAATCTCCTTTCCGGCGGTCCTAAACCCTGACCCGAGCGTCCACGGTTACACATCCCTTTCCACGGGCGAGAACCTTGACCGGGTTCAAGTCCATTTCCTGTATTTCCGGGAACGTGCTCACCAATGTGGAAACACGCAGGATGATCTCCTCGAGCTTGGGAACGTCCGCAAGATCGGCGCCGCGGAAGCCGTCGAGAAGGGGATAGCCGCGAATGCCGCGAACCAGCTCCTTCGCGTCCATATCCGTCATCGGCGCCAGACGGAACGCAACATCGCGAAGCAATTCCACATGCACGCCACCCAGCCCGAACATGATCAGATGTCCGTAGGACGGGTCGCAGGATGCTCCTACAATCGCCTCCGTCCCATTCTTGATCAGCGGCTGAATCATGACGCCGCTCATGACGTCCGGCGGGATGTCGTGCTCGATCAGCGACTGCCGAATTGTTTTGAATGCCTGCTCTACTTCGTCTTCATTTCGAATGTCGACGTGCACACCGCCGACATCAGTCTTATGTTCTACTCCCTCGGCGATCACCTTCATAACTACCGGGAAGCCGATTGTTCTTGCGATCTCCCTGGCCGCCACCCCGTCACGCGCGAAGCGGGAAACTGGCGTGGCAATACCGCAGTGGGTGAGCAGCTCATCTACTTCGCCTGGGGAAAGCCAGCCCCCCTCCGTACCGAGCCGCGCCCGGGCATGCTCGAGCACCGCGCTGATCTTGTCCCGGTCGAAGTCGGGGAGCTCCGGGATCGAACCGTGGGGCCTTTCCTTCCACTCACCGTACCGAGCCACTCGTGAAAGGACCCGTATGGCCGACTCGGGGAAGGCATAGGAAGGGATTTGTGCTTCCTTGAGGGACGAGAGTGCTTCCGGGATCCCCTGGCGGCCCATGAAGCAGGAGAGAACGGGCTTGTTCGAACCGGCGGCGCCGCGCACGACAGCCCTTCCGATTTCGCTCGCGTTCATGATGATCGGTCGAACAACCAGAACGAGCAGCGCGTCGATCTGATCGGACTCGAGCATGACTCGAGTCGCCTTTTCGAATTCCTCGGCCCCGGCAGACGCAATCATGTCCACGGGATTCTTGAAGCTCGCCTCTTTCGGCAGGAACTCGGCAAGGCGCGCTTTGAGAGAATCATCAAGGTCGGGCATCTGGAGTCCCCACGCCTCGCAGGCATCTGTGGCCAGGATCGCCGGCCCGCCGGCGTTCGTAACGATTCCGACTCGCCGTCCCTTCGGCACGGGCTGGTGGGCGAGGAAAGCGGCGGTGTCGAACAGTTCGTCCACCGTGTCGACCCGAATGACGCCGGTCTGCACAAGGAGTGCTTCCACTGCCTTGTCCGCACCGGCAAGGCTTCCGGTGTGGCTGCTCGCCGCCTGCAATCCCTTCCGACTCCGGCCGCTCTTGACCGCGATGATCGGCTTCTTATGATTGATCCGACGTGCCAGGGCTGCGAATTTTCTGGGGTTTCCGAATGACTCCAGGTAGAGAAGGATCACGTTTGTTCGCGGATCATTTTCCCACCACTGCAGAAGATCGTTGCTCGAGACGTCGGCCTTATTCCCCATGGAAACGAAATCACTTACGCCGAGATTAAGCTCGCGGGCGTACTCGAGCATGACCACACCAAGTGCGCCGCTCTGAGTACCGATCGCCACGGTTCCCTCCGGCGGCGGGGTGGGTGAAAACGTGGCGTCCATACGCGTCTCAGGATCAGTGGAGATAATTCCCATGCAATTCGGTCCGATCAGGCGAATCCCCGCCCCCCGGGCGATCTCCAGGATCCGTTGCTCCGCTTTGGCCCCTTCCGTTCCCGTCTCCTTGTAGCCGGCCGTGATGACGACCACCCCTTTTACTTTCTTGGAGGCGCATTCTTGCATGACACCTTCAACAAATTGCCGGGGCACTACAATTACGGCGAGATCGATTTCGTCGGGAATCGCCTCGAGTGAAGGATACGCTTTTGTCGAATGAACGAAGGAGGCCTTCGGGTGTACGGGGTAGATCGGTCCGTGAAACCCCAGTTCGAACAGGTTGCGCAGGATGGCCGCGCCGAGCGAATTCTCCCGGTTCGAGGCTCCTATGACAGCGATCGATCGGGGCCGGAGAAGTGGCCGGAGCGATTCCGCACCTCCCCTGCTCTCCCGGTGGCGTGCTCGGTCGTCTTCCTTTTCCATGGTTGACTTGGTTGTCATGATTCCTCTCTAACCGGGCAAGGTTCTACGGTCGAACGGTTCTCTACCTGCAGGTCATTCCTGAGGGAGGATCATCAGGTCAGCATTCAAATCATAACCCCATGGTGCCCCTGAGTTCTTCCACCCGTTTCGGACCCTCTTTTTGTGAAAATAGCTACCGGGATCATCGACTTTGTCACCCTCGAATCCATCGAGAATATTGTAGACGTTCGTGAAGCCGGCGGCGGTGAGCTTGTTGACCGCGGGGGCGCTCCCGTTGCCCGACCGGCACATGACAACCAACAGATCATTTTTCGCAAACCGCTTTTCCACATCGGAAAGAAACGATTGGTTTTCGTGCATGGCGAGTCTCTTCAGATCGGCCTTCCAGGCGTAGTCTACGAGGAGGAGCGGAATATTGATCGCCATGGGGGCGTGGCCGACGAACATATATTCCTCGGGCGTGCGCACATCGATTACTTTGACGCCTTCCGGGTCGGCCAGCCATTTTTCGTACGCTTCCAATGAGGTCATGTAGAGCCCGGCATCGGTACGCTTGGCGCTCGGCACCTCATCTTCGGCGGCTGCCGGCCCGGCGGCTGCTGCAAGAATGCAGACGAGCAACGCAGCAGGCCACACGGGCCATGCAGAAGAGCGACTAAGGGGGAGTTCAGAATCGTTCCTGTTCATACCGGGCCTCCAGGCGAGGGGTGTCAGTGGAGTGTTGTCCATAACATGATAACGCGAAGTGGTCGGGCGGACCACGCCCGATCGGTTTTTACTCCGACTGTGCCCGGAATGCGAGGGCTGCCTGGCCTTACGGGGTCATCGCCAGCCTGGTAATCTTCGGTCGCACGAGCCTCTCGAAATCGGAGTACTTCATCCGAATGAGCTCCGTGTGTGATCCCGCGTTGAACGCGATCTCTTCGTCCTGTGTGAGCGCTTCGGTTACGAAAACGTCCATGTTGAAGAGATTGCCGAACGGGGGCATAGCACCCAGCTCACATCCGGGGAAGAGGCTCTTGAACTCCTCCTCTGTGGCAAGAACGGCGTCTTCTGCTCCGGTGGCTTCTCGAAGAAGATCGAAATCGACTAACAACGAGGCGGGCATTACGGCTAACGCCATCTTCCCGCTAATTTTTACGACAACTGTTTTTGCGAGTTCCCTGCCTGGAATGTGTGCCTTGGCCGCGATCTCCTGCGCGGTGTAGGCGGGGGAGTGGCTGATTCTGACGTACTTGACGCCCTCATTGTCGAGAAAGTCCTGTAGCTTGCGTACCGGCATGGCTGTTCCCCTCTGCCGGGGGTCAGCGCGGCATGAACCCGTTCAGTTTCAAGCTAGATTCATTTTTGCGAAACGACAACCGGAATGAAAGGCAGGCAGGCTCAATATTCGAGGTCGCAGCAGGAAGCCGGCAAGAAATATGGGAAAGGATTCTCGTCGACCAAAAGAAGAAGCCGCCCCCATCATGGGAGCGGCTTTTCTCTTTAGTCTTGCTTGTGACGGCGTTCTTAGCGCGAGTTCATCGGCTTGTATGAGCGCTCGTCTTCACCTGTGTAGACCTGTCTCGGCCGGGCGATCCTGAAATCGGGGTCGTCCAGTTGCTCCTGCCACTGAGCGAGCCAACCGACCGTTCTGGGGATCGCGAACAGTACCGGGAACATGGCTACCGGGAATCCCATCGCCTCGTAGATAATGCCGGAATAGAAATCGACGTTGGGATAGAGCTTCCTGGAAACGAAGTACTCATCCTCGAGAGCGATTCGTTCCAGTTCCTTCGCGATATCGATGAGCGGATTCTTCCCGGTTATCTCGAAGACCTGCGGTGCCATTTCACGCAGGATTTTCGCTCGGGGATCGTAGTTCTTGTATACCCGGTGGCCGAAGCCCATCAGCCGGAACTCGCCCGACTTGGCCCGATCGATATAGGCCGGAATCTTGTCGACCGATCCGATCTCTCGGAGCATCCGAAGAACCGCCTCGTTGGCACCACCGTGGAGGGGTCCCCAGAGGGCGGCTGCTGCAGAAGCGACCGACACATACGGATCGGGAAGCGAGCTTCCTACGGCCCGCATGGCGCTGGCACTGCAATTCTGCTCATGATCGGCATGCAGTATGAAGAGCACATCCAGTGCGTGTTCGAGCACGGGATCCGGTTTGTAATTCAGCTCGGTCATCTTGAAGAGCATGTTGAGAAAGTTGCCGGCATAGCTGAGGTTGTTGTCCGGATAGGCGAAGTGAAGCCCGGCACTATGCCGGAAGGCGTAAGCCGCGATCGTAGGCATCTTCGCTGTCAACCTGTAGATCTGTTCGCGACGATCCGACTCGTTATAGATGTCGCGGGCGCCGGGATAGAATGTCCCGAGTGCGGCTACCGTGCTGATCACCATTCCCATGGGGTGTGCGTCGTGGTGAAATCCGCCAAGGAACTTCTTCATGTTCTCGTGAAGCATCGTGTGGTTCGTAATGTTATTGGTCCATTCGGAAAGCTGACTCTCGCTCGGAAGTTCACCATGAAGTATGAGATAGGCCACCTCGAGAAAAGTGCTGTTAGCAGCAAGATCCTGGATCGGATATCCACGATATCGGAGGATCCCCCGTTCCCCATCGATGAAGCTTACCGAGCTCTTGCAGGAGGCGGTATTCGTGAAACCCGGATCATACGTGAGAAGTCCGAAGTCCTCGTCGTCCACTTTGATGTCGCGCAGCGCGATGGCGGGTATAGCGGAGCCGTACTTGGGATAGGTCCCCTTCATGATCGGGACCTCGTACGTTTTTCCTGTTCGATTGTCGGTTATGGTGAGTGTTTCGGGCATGAACGATCCTCCTTCTATGGTAAGACGCGGGGGTGGAAATCCTGGTTTTGATGTTGCCGGGGAGGCGTTCCATTCCAGTGATTCAGTCCATATGAGCCTCTCTGATCATAATAGCTTCATCTCTCCTCTAATACCCCATACATTTGCTCGGGTGTGAGGATCTCAGGGAAGCGCTCCCGAAGCTGCAGCCTCGTTTCGTAACAGAGATGACAGGAATCGGCGAAGCACCCATCTTGATCGATTCCGTAACGCCGGGCCAGTTGGGCCGGCCCTCCCTGAAGAAGCGGACCGATAACGGGATGCTGGTCCGGTTCGTAGCGATTGCACAATTCGACAAGTGGTGTGGTCAAGAAACTGCCAAGCGAAATTCCCTGGCAGATGTGAACGTTTCCCATCGGGTCGACATGCACACGGCCGGGCTCGCGCAGATTCTCGCAGCAACACTCGTCGAATTCGGTCCATGGTCGTTTGTCGCTTGCCCGAAGTGTCAGGTTGCCGGCTGCCCGCCCCTTGTAACGGATGGGACCTTCCTCGCCGGTCGACTCCCCATTCGAGGCCATTGACTCCGGCTGCGCGATCGTCAGAAACGACGAGCCGATTCCCAACTCGTGGGCTGCCTGCATGGCATTCCTGGAAAACCGCGACTGCCTCTCATTCCTGTGATAGAGATCGGTGGAGATCGACAGGTCGCTGACCAGGCCTGCGAATGGCCGGAGGCATTCTACCGCGTCCTCCTGGCCGGTGGCCCAATAACCGTTTGTTACGATGCCGACCTTGTAATTCCTTTGCGCCGCACATCGGACGCTTTCGAGAAGAAGGGAGTAGTAGAGAAACGGCTCTCCCCCTTCGAAATAGAACCAATCAACCGTGTCGAGGACATCAGCCTGGGATAGAAGTTGTCGCAGATTGGCCAGGCTGAAAGTACCTGTCTGCCACGGGCTTCCGAACACGAAACAATGGTCGCATTCCAGATTGCACTGGTAGGTCAACAGGACATGAACACCGTTTAACTTCATCGTTTTCCCCAGGGCATGGGCCCCCGTATCAAAATGTCGCGATTCGGCGGTCATTCCGCAACTCCGGGCTGAAGGGTCTCGGCGGATTGATCAGCCTGGGCTTTCGCCGGCCTATGGCCGGCATCAATATAAATAGGAAAGCATTAAGGGCGATCCGGCTGTATATGGGCGTGATTTGTGCCCCAATCGACATGGCCGCTAGATAGTTGCTTGACATAATAGTTAACACCGTTCAACGTGTAGATGGTGGAGCATACTGATTTGTCGAGATCTGGCGTGGGGGCAAGAGAGGAACAGAAGGAGCGAAAAATGGGGAGCGGCCAACGGACCAGGATTATCAATGATTTCCTGGGAAGCCTGCAGATCTTTTCGTCCGCCATGGGCGAGTTGATGGAGAGGCAGCTGAGGACGGAACTGGAGGAAGAACTTACGGTCTCCCAGTTCAAGCTGTTGAAGATGGTGGCGAACACTGCCGCCGAGAAAATCAGTGAAGTGGCGAATTTTCTAGGGATCAGCAATCCTGCGGCCAGCAAATCCGTGGATCGACTCGTTCGTCGCGGTTTGTTGAATCGACGGGAAGACCCGAAGGACCGACGGTCGATCCAACTCTCCCTCACCGAGCGTGGAACAAAACTGCTGGAACGCTGCGAAATCGTACAGAACGAGACCCTTGAGAAACTCTTCAAAGATTTTGCTTCCGAAGAATTCATTAAGACAGCGTCCATTCTCGACCGCCTTTCGATCGACCTCGCCGACTCGAGCGGTGGGACGGGTGAGATCTGTTTTCGTTGCGGAATCTTCTTCCGCGATCGTTGCCTGGTGAAAGAGCAAAACGAAGAAGCCTGCTACTACCACCTGCACAAGAGACCCGGGCGGAGTCCTCGCCGGGAAGAAGAGCAGGGGATTACCTAGGGGCGGTCTCCCCGGATGGACCAAAATCGTCGAAAAGCTGGCGGCAGGGGAGCGGAATGCGGATGCTATGGTGTATGAGGAGCCATAGTGATGCATGAACTGAGCCTTGCTACATCGATAATCGAGACGATTCGAGGCGAGAGCAGGAAGCGGCCCGAGTCGAGGATCGTCAAAGTCGGTCTCCGGATCGGTGAACTCGCCGGGATAGACCCGAACGCACTCGAATTCAGCTTTGACATTCTCATCAAAGATACCGACCTGGCTCCTCTCGAAGTCGAGATGGAGCGCATGCCGCGACGTCACCTCTGCCCGACATGTTCTCGGGAATTCATCGTAGACGATTATGAAACGGATTGCCCTGATTGCGGCGATCCACGGACGACGCTCATCTCGGGAGATGAGCTTGAAATTGCGTGGTTGGAGGTTGAAGAGTCATGAGTCGAATTGATCTCCGGGAAAAAGTGCTGAACGAAAATGACCGGATTGCCGGGGAGCTGCGGGAGCGCTTCGCCAGGAAGAACGCCCTCGTGCTGAACTTCATCAGCTCGCCGGGTGCCGGGAAAACGGCTCTGCTCGAGCAGACGCTCCGGTGGTTTCCGAAGAAGCTGAAAGCCGCAACGCTTACCGGTGATATCGAGACAGAGAATGATGCCGAAAGGATCGCCCCGTACGGTTTTCCGGTGAAGCAGATCACCACAGGAGGTGCCTGCCACCTGGACGCCAGAATGGTGGAACGTGGGCTCGATGAATTGGGTGCCGACGAATATGATGTGCTTTTTATCGAAAATATCGGCAACCTAGTCTGTCCGTCGAGTTTTGATCTCGGCGAGGAGGCGAAGATCGTGCTGCTCTCCGTGACCGAAGGGGACGATAAGCCATTCAAGTATCCCTCTACTTTTGTGCGAGCCGATCTGCTCATTATCAACAAGATCGACCTGGCGCCGTATGTCGACTTCGACATGATGAAAGCCCGTAAAGCAGCCCGGAAGGTGAATCCGAATATCGAGATTCTGGAATTGTCCTGCAAAACGGGAGACGGAATCAAAGAGTGGGTTCACTGGATCCAGAAGAAGGTGCACCTCAAGAGAAAAGCCATCGCTTCGTGAGCGCTTCCGCAGGAAGGAGCCATCGTGACTGAGAACGAAGACCGGACACCCGGCGAAGGCAAAGAATCTTCACCGATCGATAATAACGAAAAGGTGCGTCTCTTTTGCGAGGAGTTTCCGGACGGTATTGTCGACGAAATCCCCAAGTTGATGGCGTTCTGCCCCCGGCTCGGCTTCAAGCGTATTTCCGCCGACCATGAAACATGTCCCTATTGCGATCACTCCGAGATCGACGATAGCGGTGAGGTAACGGCGATCTTCTGCAAGTTCAAGGGGGAGACGGAGGGAAAGTAGAGGGGTGGCAATGACGCGTGTTTCAGTTCTGATTGCGGCCCTGGCTTTATGGGTGGTCACCTCCCCGGCGGATCAATGTGTGATAGTCGATCTGCACTGCGGACAGTATTCTTGAGTATCAGAGCTTCGCACCAACCGCCTATACATTCGAATGGACCTTCGAACCGGTTGAACTCAGTGCGGGATGCGTCACTCTTCAGGCGATAAAGGGATTCAACGCGCAGCCCGGTCCGCCCGCTCACCTTGCGACGATATTTTTTGAGGGGTCCATCGATCAAGCGTTCGCCGTCCTTTCGGTGGACCTCGAAGACTCCTGGTATAATTGGGGGGGCCGTTCGAGTGCGCGGTGGGCGCCGGAATCCAGATCGGAACTACCGGCGCAACTGAATCGGGTTGGGGCGCGGTCAAAACTCTCTTTCGGTAGGGGCGTATCGCGAGCCTCGATGACATTCCCGATCCGTTCGAGGACCGTACCAATTCAATCGATCTTTCTATCGATTTTAAGAAATACTTATGTGTGCCCTCGCGAAGATCGCCCGCCTCCTGGCGGAGAGCAATTCGGAAGAAATCCTCCGATCGGCTTGATCGAGCCGGCTGACAACACCCCGAACCGAGAATAGAATGGCGACCTTTTCCAGAAGGAGGATTCCCGGAATCACACCCATGTGAGGCTGTCCAAAAATCCA
>JALGYY010000028.1 GCA_025782575.1 bacterium | reverse complement strand
AACAACTGTGGCGGCGGTGGAGGCTGCCCGTATGTCTATGTCTGGAACGGATCCGACTTCGCCCAGGATAATACGATCCTCTCCGGCTCGGGTGACAGCTCCTTTGTGACGGACCGGATTCAGCTCACCCGGGATGGAGCCGGCCGGCTCCTGACATACAGGGACCAAAAAGAACCGCTCTCGGTAAGAGACAAAGTGGGGGCTGATGTCGGGACACTCCTTAGAACCGGCACACCGGACTACTATGCCGGTGATGTGGGCGACTTCCTGGAGCTTACCTTCGATCCGGGTGACTTTGTGAGGCCGCTTGGAAAAGTAAGCGAGCATTGTACCGGAGAACTGAACCAGAATAACCGGCAAAAAGCAGAACCCTCCATTCGCGTACAGGTTCCCGATTCGGCCGCTGCCAGTGGCTGGCGGGAGATCGAGGCGGTCCATCCTCGGGAAAATTTCTCTTCTCACATCACAGACCTTTCCGGAGAGCTCGACAACCTTCGAGCGGATCCTCGGATCAGGCTCTTCTGGACCGCGAAACACGATCTGGCGGATGTAAGCTTCGTGTGGGACTCGCAAGATCCGGTCGTAGTTGAGACTCTGCAAGTGCGGTCGGCGACTCATTCGGTGCTGAAGAACGTTTCGGACAATCTTACCGAAGTGGATGAGAGCGGTGTCGTTCTTGAGACGGGAGAGAGCATACTACTGACATTCGATGCTCCCCCTGTACCCTCTGGGAAGACGCGGGATTTCCTGCTGGTATCGCGCGGTCTGTACCAGACGTATGATAATCCGGATCCCTCCAAGGCGGCAGATCTGACGGATGTCTCTCTCAGTATCTGGCAGGGTGACGGTAGCGGCTCTTCGCTCACCATCTCATACGGTCTCCCTTCGAACACAAGTACTCAGCTCGACGTCTATTCCGTCCAGGGCCGACTTGTGAGAACCCTGGCCTCGGGGCCGAAACTCGCAGGACGATATACGATCCAGTGGAATGGCCAGAACCAGTCTGGGGAGAGGGTCGGAAGTGGTATCTATTTCGTCAGGCTCAAGGCTGGAGGAGAGATCGTAACGAAGAAGACGGTCGTCTTGCGGTAGCCGGCTGTAGGGACCGGAAACGATCGGGAATGACCGGGGGGACAATGGGACGGGTAGGTAGGCTACGACACCGCCGCCCGCAATACGACCGTCACCCTGGCGCCACCCCCCTCCCGATTCTCCACTTCGATCCTCCCCCCATGTGCCTCCACGATCCGATGGGAAACGGCAAGCCCGAGACCGGTCCCCGATTCCCGCGTGGTAAAGAACGGACTGAAAAGATGGTCCAGCGCTTCGGGCGTGAATCCGGGACCGTTATCTTCGATGTGAAGAGTGACTTCGCCACTACCCTTGTCACTCTCTTCGAATGAGATCTGAATCGTTCCCCGCCCATCTGTCGCCTGAAGAGCGTTCAGCAGAAGATTCAGCAGAACCTGCCTCAACATTTCGGGATCCCCTTCGACGAAGGGCCCGGCAGCGGAACGGGATTGTACTTCGATCTTCGCGCTCCTTCCATCCTGCTGCCCCGAAAGAAGCGAGACGACCGCCTCCGCTTCAGAAGCGAGATCGACCCGCCTCTTTTCAGGCGCCTGGGGCCTGGCGAAAGAAAGAAAACGGGTAAGCACACGGTTCAATCGATCCGCTTCTTCGACGAGGACTTTTAGAAGGCGCTTTTTAGGATGGTCATCAGGGAAGTCATCGCCGAGGATCTCGGCCGAGCCCTTGATGGATGCGAGAGGATTTCGAATCTCGTGGGCGAGGCCGGCGGACAGACGACCGACCGCGGCGAGCTTGGCGCTCCGAATCAGTTCTTGCTCCATCCGTTCTTTCTCTTCGATCGATCGCTGGAGCCGCAGTCGGGTCTTGTCCCCCCGGCTGACGAGCATCCCTGTCACGAGCGCTACCGCCACATAGAGCACCATTTCGAGGGTCTTCTCGACGGCGGGAGCCGGATCGGCATGGATCGAACCGAGGCCGAACGCATGGGGGAGATAGACGATGCAGACGACCAGGGCCGCGAGGAGCCCGCCACGGACACCTCCGGCAAAAGCGGCCAGAATAAGCGGGAGATAATACAGGCGGCGGTAGATGCCATGAAAATAGTGGTGCTCATGGCTGGTGCCGGTCATGTAATGAAGTAGAGTGATCGCCAGTATGGCGCCGTAGATCAGATAGTACCGACCTGGAAATCGAAACACTTGAGCCTCCCTCTCACCGGCAAAGGATTGTAGCAGGAAGATGGACGTCTGGGGAGTGACTAAGATCCCTGACATATTCTCATTTATTTTGAACTTTCAACAAATATCACTTGACAGGTTTTGGGGTGCAATCGGGAGGAAGTGCCGTCCCCTTTGTGACGCTCCACCGAGAAGGGCTTCCTCCCGTCGCTGTTTGGTCCGGCCCGATTTTCACGCCGGCACATCATGTTCATTGCCAACCTTTCTTACAGTCCCTCCCACGAAGCCGAAAAAAGGGGTGTTAGAATAGCTGTGGGGCTCGGAACGACATGGGTGGATAGCCGGGAGAAGGAGATGATGAAGATGGTTCGAGCGATTGAGCGGTTTTCAGACAGCCAAGTGATTCAAAGAGCAGACCGGGCGGTTCGAAATGAGCATGAGTTGACGATTGCGATTCTGGACTGCCTGATTGAGATTGATCGGCGGTCTCTCTACCTGACGGAAGGTTACTCGTCGTTGTTCGATTTCTGCACCCGTCGATGGAGGTACTCCCGCTCCAAATCGGGAAGGTTCATTGCGGCTGCCAGATGTGTGAAGAGATTTCCTGCGGCTCGGACTCTACTGAAGGATCGGAAGATCACAGCATGCGGTCTTTCTCATATAGCCGGGCTTCTGACGGATGAAAATGCTGCAGAACTCCTCAAGGAGGTTTCAGGGAAGATGTACATCGAGATTGAAAAGATCGCGGCTTCCCGGCGGTTGGCACCCAGGATCCGGGACTCGGTCCGTCCGATCGGCAAGAACCCGCCGAAGATCTATAGGGAGAACGAGAGTGATCACGGCGATCTTTTTCAATCCGACCCGCTCCCCAAGGACTCCCAGAATGGGACCGCGTCCAATGAGAAACCGGAGCAACGTTACGAAATCCGGTTCTCCGCGAGCGAAGAATTTTGCCGGGACATCGAGCGAGCAAGGGCCATCTGCTCCCGGAGTTGGAATCTGGAAGCGATCCTGGGACGAGCTATCAAGGACCTGCTTGAGAAGCGCGACCCCGAGCGGAAAGAAGTGCGGAGAATGACTAGAGAAGCCAGAAAGCAGAGCAGGTCGCAGATCCAAGTGCAGAGTGTTTCCCCGGTCAAGCTGGAAACCGTACGCGGGGCAAATGGGAGGGTGACGGGGATTCACGCGGTAAAGGGACGCAATCACCCCCCGTCCGTTCGCGGCACATTCCGGCTCGTCTTCGGGACGCGGTATTCACTCGCGACAAAGGGCGATGCACATTCACCAGCACCCTCGGCACCCGATGCAACTCGAGCGCTCACCTGCAGATCGATCACATCACACCGTTTTCTCTTGGTGGAGAACATACGCTCAACAATCTGAGACTCTATTGCGGTAAACACAACCGGCTGGCGGCAAGCGAACTTTCACTCCCTTACCGGTGACCTGAAACGGGACGAGGCCGGCTGGGGCCTGATTAATTCTGGGGACACAATACGTAATTCCTCCAGATCGGAGCGAGGGAATTACGTATTGTGTCCCCAGAATTACGCGCATCGGAGGACCTCCCCCATCCCCCCTCTTGCCCTACGTCCGGCACCGCGTTATCATCCCCCCATGGCACAGAAACTGACACCCATGTCGAAGGACTTCAGCCGCTGGTATACGGACATCGTCCAGCTGGCGGAGCTGGCGGACCATGCCCCGGTAAAGGGCTGTATGGTGATCCGACCCTATGGTTTCGGACTCTGGGAGAACATGCGGGACAAGCTCGACCGGATGATCAAGGATTCCGGGCACGAAAACGCTTACTTTCCGATGCTGATCCCCGAGAGCTTCATGAAGAAAGAGGCGGAACACGTCGAGGGGTTTGCCCCTGAACTCGCTATTGTCACCCATGCCGGCGGCAAGAAACTCGAAGAGAATCTGGTACTCCGGCCCACTTCGGAAACCGTGATCTATCACATGTACGCCAAGTGGACCATGTCCTATCGAGACCTTCCCATTCTGATCAATCAGTGGGCCAATGTTTTCCGGTGGGAAATGCGGCCGCGATTCTTTCTGCGTACGATGGAGTTTCTCTGGCAGGAAGGACACACGGCGCACCGGACCGAAGAAGAGGCGGAAAAGGAGACGCGGCTCGCCCTCGAAATGTACAGGGAGTTCGCAGAAAAAGTACTCGCCGTTCCTGTAATCGTCGGTGAGAAGACCGCTTCCGAGCGATTCGCCGGGGCGGTGCGGACCTACTGCATTGAGGCGATGATGCGGGACGGGAAAGCGCTTCAATCGGGCACGAGCCATATGCTCGGCCAGAACTTCGCCAAAGCGTTCGATCTGAAGTTCCAGGACAAAGACGGCGAAGTACGTTTCGCATGGAACACGAGCTGGGGCGTTTCCACCAGGCTCGTCGGAGCAGTCGTCATGGTACACGGCGATGACGACGGGCTCGTGCTTCCTCCTGTGATCGCGCCGATTCAGGCTGTGATCATCCCGATTTATCGCTCCGACGAAGAGCGGACCGGGGTGCTCGAGGCGGCGAACAAAATCAAAGAGGCCACTAAAGGGATCGTACGGATCAAGATCGATGATCGGGATCAATACAAGCCGGGTCGGAAGTTCGCCGAGTGGGAACAGAAGGGGGTCCCCATTCGAATCGAGATCGGCCCGAAAGATGTAGCGAACTCTCAGGTCGTCTTCAAGCGGCGGCATGATCGGGAGAAGGAAATCGTGCCGCTCGACAAGGTAGCGGAGCTTCTCCCCGAACGGCTCGCCGAAGTGCAGCAGCTTCTCTTCGATCGTGCGAAAGCGTTCCGCGATGAGAAGACAATGACCGTCGATTCCTATGATGAGTTCAAAGAGAAGATCGGCGACGGTGGGTTTTTCCTGGCCCATTGGGACGGAACAGACGAGACCGAAGCGAAGATAAAGGGAGAGACCAAGGCGACCATCCGATGTATTCCCTTGGAACTGGGACAGGAAGAGGGCGTCTGCATGGTCACCGGAAAACCGTCGAAACAGAGGGTCGTGTTCGCGAGGGCCTACTAGCCCGCTGACGAATGACATGGAGAGAAAAAAATGCCCGTACCGGAAGATCTGATTGAAATCCTGGCCTGCCCCGAAACCAAGGCGCCTGTCGTGCTCGAGGGGAACTGGATCGTATCGACCGATCCCGGAACCCGGCGCCGCTATCCGATCAAAGACGATATCCCGATCATGCTGATCGACGAGTCTGAGACAATGGAAGAAGAGGCATGGCGCGGGGTCATGAAGAAGCATGGGGTATCGATCGACTGACCTGGTCGCCGCCCCTTTCTCATCCTCCCCTCCACGAAGGAACTCCGATCATGAATCGACCGGCGCGCCGCACTTATCTTTGGATCTGCTGTCTCTCTCTTTTGATCATGGCCTCCTCCTCTTCGGCGGCTACTCCGATCTCGCTGAACAACATCCGCATACTCGTCGAGGAATCGGAAGGATTCGAGCCTCATAGCTGGGCACCGGGGAATCAGTCGATCGCTCTACTTTCCGACAAAGGGGATATCCATCTGGCCGATGTGAAAACCGGCATGGTCTGGCACGTGTACGGCGGAGGGCCGGCCGATATGCGTCTTGCGTGGGTCGAGAACGGCCGATCGCTCCGCTACTACGTCCCGGCGGCTGACGGCGCGTCGATCCGCACGTTTGATATCGACACGGGCGAGTTCGCCAGCTTCATCATCCGGGACGAGTGGCTCGGCTTTGAGACCTGGCGTGGGATCGAAGCGCCCGAACATAGGATTTTGGTCACTATGAGCGTCGAAGATGACGGCGCCATGACCTATTACGGAAACAATGGATCCCGCCCGTTGCTCGACTGGGATGCGGCATTTTCGCGCCCGGCACTTTCGCCTGACGGCACGCAGCTTGCGTTTCAGTTTACAAATAACGGATCGGAAGAATCGGGCGCCCCGGCCCCCCGGGGTCTCTGTGTGCTCGCCACCAAGTCATCCGACGCCCGTCTTATCGATCCGGACGGCGAGGCCCCCGCGTGGCTCCCCACTTCGGACTGGCTCATTTTTTCTCATGTTACCCGGGAAGGGGAAGACGTTGTAGCAGCGGATCTTCGTGTCTGGTCGGTGGAGTCGGGAGAGATTCGGGTGCTGACAGCGAGCCCTTCGATTGCCGAATCAATTTCGTCAATTTCCGAGGACGGAAAATCGATCGCCTTCGCCTCCCACGACGGCAAGATCTATACGGCTGACATCGTTTATGAGTAGGGAGGGTCCTGCTCCATCAGCTCTCTGACCGCCTCCACCAGATCGCCGACGCTATCAATCATGCGGTCCGACCCTGCCAGCTCCTCTATAGAACCATAACCATAAGCGGCCCCGATGACGGGAATCCCGCAATGCAACGCCGCCTCGACATCATCCCGCCGATCGCCGACCATGACTGCCGGGCGTGCCTCGAGCTTTCCAAGGATCTCTGCCAGCATGCCCGGTTTGGTGTCATTGTCATGAAGGCGGTGCCGAATGAGAGCGAACCGATCACGAATTCCCCGGCTCTCGAGAACCAGATCGACGTAAGCATGGTCGCCGTTCGTGCAGAGTGCGATCTGTCGGCCGCTCGCGATGAGCTCAGATAGCGCTTCCCTGACGCCGGCGAACAGCTCACCCTTCTCAGGCACAAGCTGAACCTCCCGCCGAACAATCCGTGCCGCGATTTTCTCTCCCCGGCCTTCCGGGCAGAGCGAAGAGAGCCACGCCTGGAACTCGCTTGTCGGCCGGCCATAGAATGCCGTGATCGCACTCGCATCGGGCCGGGTCAGCCCCTCTTCGCCGAAAATCTCCCAAACCGCACCCACCGTCGCCCCCTCGCCACGGAAGAGCGTGCCGTCCAGGTCGAATACCACGAGGCCCTGCGGAGTCCGGCTCACTTTTCGAGTCACGGCGTTCTTCCCCCGCCCCCCGCTTCCGCCCAGTCGCCAGAGAGGAGCCGGCGTTCCAGCGCTCTCTCCGCGAGATCGGCCCGGCGCTCCACTACGTACCAGGAATACCATCGGCCCGGGTTCTCGATGAAACCGCCGACAGGATGATCTTTCGGTTTAGCCAGGTTAATGAGGAGACGGAACCGGGTCGGGTCGAGATCAGGAATCGCGTCCTTCTCAGGATCGAGGGGGGCGAACCCAGGATCAAGCGCCGCGGCACTTTCGAAAAAGCGAAACGCCGCCCGGCGCTTCCCACGGTAAACCTGGTAGCTCGCTCCCGCCTGAAGATCGAGTACCGCGAGAGCAAGGCGAATCCGTGCGCTGAGATCAAATAGTATCGCGTCACCCCACTCGGGAGGAGTTCGTATCCCCGATTCGGCCAGAAACAGTGCTTCTTCCAGCTGCGCGCGGCCCGACTCCCCGCGCTCCTCGGCCGTCTTGAAAAGAGAGATCGCCCTGATAACCGATCGCGCCCGCCGGACGGCATCGTTTGTAGAGGGTGACAGATCCGCGAGTGTTCGAGCGGACGCCGCGTAGTCCCCCGTCTCGAACTGAACGAGTCCGATTCGCGCGTTCAGGTTCTCCTCCGGGATCGGTGTGACAGTCGAGGCGAGCAGCTTGGAGTATCGGGCTAGGGCGCCGGACACATCTCCCCGCGCCCACAGGATATCCCCTTCGACGACAGTCAGGTCGAGCCTCCCCGGCCCGAGTCGAAGTCCTGTGTGGATGGCGCCGCTCGCCTTTTCAGGAATCCCGGATTTATAGTACGCCCAGGCGGCGACGCCGTGGCTCGTCGCCCGTACCTGCTCACTCCCTGCCAGAGCATTTCGGTAATTCCGGAGCAGCGCCGCGTAGTCCCCCGTCCGGTCATGGAGGAGCAGCAGATTCTCGAGGCCGAAATGGTCGTAGGGATACCGGGCGCGATAATGGTGAAGCTCCCCTTCCGCCTCCTCGAATCGCCCGGCAAGCAAAAGCGCCATGATGGCGAGCTGGGCCTCCTCCTGTCCGGGGCGTTGCATGCGCAGTCGAATGGCCGCTGCCGCCGCCACCGCAGTTTCCAGGTCGCCCCCTCGGACCGCCTCTCGATAGATGAGATCCAGAAGGGGGTGAAATTTCGGATGAAGCAGATAGAGTTCCCGCATGCGATCAACCGCCGTAGCATGGGCCCCCTTTTCCCGGAGTGTCCGGATTTCGTGCCAGCGGGCCGCCGGACCGACCGTATCTTCCTGAACAGTGCCGGGCGCCAGGCTGAAGACCAGGCGATGCAACGCGAACCGCCCATCTTCTGCGGCGGCTACGCCGACCTGGCCGTTGCCGATCAAGCCGGCGGGAAGGGCGAAGAGCGGTTCGTCGTTCAGGTAAAAGCGGGTGGAATCGGTGGTGCCGATGATAAAGCTGTTCGGCTTTCCGGGGACGAATTCATGCGCCGTCGCGGGACCGAGCAAGGAGACCCACTCCCCTTCGCTCCTCGCAAACAACTCGCTCTCCCCGTCGCCGCCCGTTCTCCAGACCAGGCCATCGAGACCCGCTTCGCTCTCTGTCGCACCGAGAACGATCCGCACAACCGAATCGTACTCAGGAATGATTACAGCCTCGAACTCTCGAAAATCCGGTTTCCACGACGCCAGAAGGTCAAATCCATCTTCTTCCGGGAGAGGCTCGACCCGAATCGCCCCTTCTCTGACCGGGTACAGGTTCCTCGACCAGTCATCCCTTCCGACCGCAAATGACTCGAAATAGACAGTCGTGGTGTCTTCCCGGCTCTTCCCTCTCGTCGGCGGAGGGGGAATGCCCGCCCGGAAGAGGGCGACATGATCGAATTCATATCTCGAGCCGGGTGAAACGTATACAGCGAGCTGCCCCGCCAAAGTGGGCGGATAGGAGACGACGATCAGCTCTTCGCCTCCCACAACTATGGACAGACGGGTCCGGTCACGCCGCAATGCTACTTTGTTCCATTCGTCCCGAGCCAGTCCTGGCGCTGGCGTCCATGCCTGGATCGACTCGAGTCCGGAAGGGGGCCGAATTTTGTCGACAGCAAATCGACCGTCATTCGAAAAGCGGACCCGGACACCCGAACCGTTCTGATAATCCAGAATGAGACCGAATTCCGCGTCGAGCGGCCCGCCATCGAAGCGGGCTTCCATCTCCATGGCCCAGCGCTCACCTGTCTGCCACTCAACTACTTCCACGCTTTCCTCACCACCGAACGGGGAGGCGAGATAGAGCGTTCCCCCCTCGAACAACCCGTCCCCCGACCACTCCCGGGACGGATGATCAAACGGGTAGAAACGATCCAGTATGACGCCGTTCAGAAGGTCATCGCGGGAGTGAACCAGAGGGAGTTCGGCCGCCAACGCTGTATGAGTGAAAACGGTAATCAGCAGGGCGATCAGGCCCCCTGAAATCCCGCTTTTGCGCCATCTTTTGTCGAGTCTCGTAATCATGTCCATAGATACACTTTGTGGATAACCGCTGAGAGTGATTCTAGAGGTGACTTGCAATCCATTCATTTTAAAAGGATTACAGCATGTGTGTGAATTTCCTCCCCACGTAGCCAGTTTTCCACATATCCACAGGACAACTTTTGGCCACCACCGATACCCCCCACTCGTGGCAAGCAGGGTACCATACTAATAGAGAGGGAAAACCACTGTCAGCGTCGGCCCGTAATGATTCCTGATGCCGCTATCCCGGTTCCTGATGTACGATGAAGCCCCCGGTGAACCCCGACATCAATCGATTCAAACATATGGGGGCCGTCATGCCTGCTGACACTAGAGACCGACTTGCTATCTCTGCCGACCGTCTTCAATCCATCAACGAATTTCTCATGAGCCCCGACAACAAGCTGATCGATCAGCTGCTGAAAGTGATCGACAAGTATGGCGGCGTGAATGCGATTCGAGAGAAAGCGGCTGAAGCGGGAAAGCTGGAAAATCTCATTTCACAGCTGAAAGAACTGAATTCTCCCTACCTGGCCGACGTGGAATGGCTGGTGGAACAGAAAGAGAAGCGCGCGTTCATCTCGCTCGAAGAATATACCGAGAAGGCGAGGAGAGCGGATTCCCCGAAGATGCGGGACGACAGTTTCGCCGTTACCCTCGAAATCAGCGCGTGCAACTTCTTCCCCTGGATCAACGCCGAAGCGAGGCGATCGATCGAGAAGGGTGACCTGATGCCCGGCCGTTATATCCGTGTTCGCGGGATGAAGGAATCCGAAGGCGACCGGGGGGATCTAGTGGCGAACGCGGCGGCCATGCGTGTGCTCGGCGCTTCCTATGTTGAAACTCTAGACACAAAAGGGACGGACGGTGCAAACGTCCATCTCGGTGGTCCGGAGACGATCGCCGGCTACTTCGGCGGTGTGGGCCAGCCGAATGAGTACGCCATTCAGTGGATCGATGAATACCTGAACTATCACACGACATACGGCGTAAAACAGGTGCTGAATCTGAACCCCGGAACCGTGCTTCTCGGGTACATGCTCCACAAGCTCGGCGTAGATATGGAATTCAAGATTTCGGTTTTCATGGGGAATGACAATCCCTATTCCGTGATGTGGACATTGCTGACCGCCAAGCTCTTAAGTCGGGATGACGGCACGACCCCGCTTATCGGATTCAATTTCTCCAATTCCGTCAATAACGAGACGATTGAGCTCTCGGCCCGGGTGAGGGAGGCGTTCGATTTCGATGAAGTCGTTCGTTTCGAACACCACATCACCGAAACGTTCAAGAGTATCGTCCGCCAGCCATATGACCGGAGAGACGAGCTGGTCGAAGTAGCGGCGTCAGTGAAGAACATCAGCGCCAAACATGAAGGGGGCGACCCCGAAACGGACGGCGCCCAGGAACATCCGTCAGACATTCTCGACTACTTCATCCCGCAAGCTGACATTGAAGAGGCGGGAATCATGCCCGCGCTTCTTGGAAACTACCTGCTGAAGCATGAGGCGGTGAACAGCACGGCGCGCGCACTGCTTGCCGCTGGGATTCCGGTGGTGGCGTCGGAGGTGCATGGGTAGATTGGGGGGCGCCCTCGCTGAGGAGCGCGGTCCTCGTTCGGACGCTCTTCTCTCTCCCCTTGCGTACCGATCCGCTCTCCCGTAGAGTCACCCCATCATGGTGAATCAGGGACGTTGGTATACACAGCTGCACTGGCAGATCTTTATCGCCATGGGGCTCGGCATCATCGCCGGCCTCGTGGGGGGAAAAGAATTCGTCCCGCGGGTGGAGTGGCTCGGCACACTCTTTATCCGGCTCCTCAAGATGGTCATCGTCCCGCTTGTCATTTTTTCGATCGTATCAGGAGTCGCCTCGGTCGGTGCCGGCCGAAACCTCGGCAGGCTCTTCAGTAAGACGCTCGGCTACTATGTACTCTCCAGTTTTCTCGCGATCCTGGTCGGCCTTGTTCTCGTAAACATCGTGCAGCCCGGGGCGGGTGCGAACATAGCCGGCGCCGCGTCGAATGCGATTCCCGAACTGCAGACTCCCTCCTCGCCTGCAGACCTGCTCTTTCGCATGGTGCCGCTGAATATCGTTGCCGCGGCCGCGGCGCCGAACATGCTCGGCATCATCTTTTTCTGCATCCTGTTCGGTATCGCGATCGCCACACTCCCCGCTAAACCGCGTATCGTACTAAGTGATTTCTTCGATGCCGGATTTCAGGCGATGATGAAGCTGACCGGCTGGGTCATTCGTTTCGCCCCGATCGGCGTGTTCGGACTGATTACGCGCGTGGTCGGTCTCACCGGATTCGAGTCATTCCGCGCCCTCGGCCTCTACATGTTGACGATCGCTGCGGGGCTTTCCATTCACCTGTTTCTTACGCTCCCCCTTCTTTTGATGCTGCTCGGCCGCATCAAGCCCAAAATCCACTTCCGGAACATGATCGAGCCGTTGACCATGGCTTTTTCGACCAGTTCATCCGGCGCCACATTGCCGGTAACGCTCAGCACAGTGGAAAAGAAGGTTGGTGTCTCGAACAAAGTATCGTCCTTCGTGCTCCCCATGGGGGCAACGATCAACATGGACGGTACAGCGCTCTATGAATGTGCCGGTGTTCTTTTCATCGCACAGGTACTCGGCGTCGAGCTCAGCATCATGCAGCAGATGGTCGTCGTGATTACCGCACTTCTGGCGTCCATCGGTGCGGCTGCCGTCCCGTCGGCCGGGCTAGTCATCATCTTTCTCGTTCTCGATTCCGTGAATCTCCGAGGCCCCGAAGTGGATGCGATTGTGGGAACCATGCTCGCCATCGACAGACCGCTCGACATGTTCCGCACTTCAGTGAATGTATTCAGCGATTCGTGCGGCGCAGCGATCATTGCGCGCTCGGAAGGTGAAGAGAACGTGGACGCGGAATAAATCACATGGAGCTGATTCTTCCACTCTGGTTCGTGTTCGGTCTGATCGGCGCCTTCATGGGTTCGATGAAAGGACGGTCGGGGTGCGGCTGGTTTCTGCTGTCTGCGTTACTCGGCCCGATCGGGCTTCTTCTCGCCGCAATCGTGCCGAAGAAGAAGTAGCCCGACGATCGTCAGCCGGCGGAGCGAATCCGAGCCGCCCGGATGAGAAGGGCCCGCCTTGATTCAGTCGCGAAGAGAGTGCCTTAAGAGAGTGGCACGCATTCTGGCAGGTGCGCTTATCGTGCCTCATCGCGCGCTCGCCGCCCCGCAGGATACACCCCACCGTATCTTCGCGGATCTTCATCTTCACGCCGGTCTTCATGCGTGGTCCCGTGAATCGCCGATCGCTCTCGCTCTACCTCCCCCTCTCCTCGCTCTCACCGAGTCCGAGTTCAACCGGACGGGTTTCGATTGGCATCGCTGCCACGATGCGGGTGTCGACCTGATCTGCGCCACCCACTACAACCCGTTCGACGAGCTGGTATCCATGCCGGTCGATCCCGACCCGAACGCCGCCGCGCACACTCATCGCATGATCGACCGTCTGGAGCGTGAAGTTCACGGCCGATCATCCCGCTATGCCCGAATTACGATCAACCGTGCGGAAATGAAAAGTGTGCTTTCCGTTCGCCGTCCCGATCCCGAATATCGGATCGCCGTTGTCCACACGATCGAAGGAGCCCACGCTCTCGGTGGTGACTTGAGGAATGTCGAATCTTTCGCCCGGCGGGGCGTGGCCATGATGTCGCTCACACACTTCACCTATCGGGGAGTGGCGACCACCGGAAACGGGCTCCCCTTCTTTCCTGACCTGAACAGAACCGAACCGACCCACGGCCTCTCCCCGTTCGGTCGAGAATTGATCGACGAAATGGAGCGGACCGGTATGATTGTGGACGTTACGCACAGTTCAGCCTCATCGGTCGAGGATGTGCTTGCAATCGCCCGCCGGCCGCTGATCGCCTCCCATACGGCGGCCCGGACGCTCGCCGATCGCCCCTATTCGCTGCACGATGACCATATCCGTGAAATCACGCGAAGAGGGGGACTGATCGGAGTAATTCTCTTTCCCTATATGCTCGCGAACTACGCGAGCATCGATCTCGCTCGGGAGAGAGGCTCGCTCGATGAAGTCGTGCGGACGATCGAACATGTCACGGCGGTCTCCGGATCTCATCGACGTGTCGCCATTGGAAGCGATTTTCTGGGATGGATTACAGGCCCCAAGGAGATGAAGCGTCTTTCCGATATCGGCCGGCTTCGTACAGCTCTCCTCGATCGGTTCGACGGGAGTGAGAAAATCGTAGCGGACATTCTCGCCAACAATGCGATCCGCTTTCTGGAAGAGAACTGGGGCAGCCCATGAGCCGGCGCCTTCTGTTGCTCGTCGTTGTTTTCACCCTCTCTCCCGAAACCGGTCTTCTCGCATGGACCGGAGAGGAGCACCGTTCGATCGCCCGGGAAGCGGCAGGAATGGCCTGGGAAGTAGGGGGCGCGGTTACCGGCCGGGAATACCGGGACATCCTTCCCCTCTGGGTGGCCCGGTTTGTGGGGGATGACGATCGAGCCGCGCGATACCAGTTTCCAGGACGGAGCCGGGCGGATTGTCTCGCCGGTCTCTCACCGGGCCGCGTGGATCGACTTGTCAATCGGGCGAAACGCCGACTGGATCGGGATGATCGATCTCTCCAGACACCTAACGCGCTCCGATTTAGCGTCAATACAGACAGAGGCCGGGGTGCGGTCTTTCACTATCTCCTCTATCATGAGGCAGCACTTCGGCTCGCTCGAGAGAGCGATGTCTATCGATCTCTTATCGTCGAGTCGATCGCCCAGGGGTTTCTTGCCGACGCTTTTTCAGGAAGCCATCTGCTGGTACCGGTAAAGGACCTGCTCTTTTCCCTTCACAGGGCGAACCGGAGGGAAGCGCACAATCACTACGGCCGGCAAGGTGTGTATGTAATCAATGAACGGGGTGAGATCTGGCAGGCATTCGGTGATGGCCTTCTCGACTGGTATCCGATTTGCCGGGATCGTGTCGTTGAAGCGGCCGCCCTTTCGATCGAAGAGGTAGTCGCGCGCGTTGAACCCGGCCGGGAATTCAAGGAGTCCCCTGTCGTTCAACTCATTCCGGAAGTTGTCAGTCGAACGTGGAGCGTGGCGACCGACAGCCTCGACACTCTCGGCCTGACTGTCAGAAGGCACATTCCCCGCATTGGGCAAGCCCGCCCACGGGATGCCACTGCGGTCGAGTTCTACCAGAACCGACGGTTCCCTCCGAGTTCGAAGGGGATTTTCCTGTTCAGCGGCGCCGCCCTCACCTCCCGCGACGGAGATCGTTTCGCCGGCGCCCTTTACGGTGCGGGATACGGCTTCTTCAAAGGCCTGTCCGGCATCGGCCGGTTGGAAGGTGGATTCTCCATTCTCCCCGACGCATTCGGGAGCGGACACACACTCCTTTCGCCGTATCTCTCCTCCACCGGAGAACTTCCTTCGATCGAGCTCCCGGGGATTCTCTTTCGTTCGGAGATCGGCTATTCCTGGTGGCCGGCCCGCTCGCCGGGAGAAGGGGGCATGCGGTTCGCCACCGGTTTCGTATTCCCCACGATTCGGCTCCCGGCGACCTACGCCGGCCTCTCCCCGCGACTACTGTATGAGTTTCTCGATCTTACCCCGACATCACACAGCATCGTCCTCGGCATCGCCATTCAATAGGCCATTATCATCGGATGGCCATCCGATGGTCACCCACTCACGCTCCCGATTCTCGCTCCATGAGGACCGGCTCCTCCAACTTCTTCCAATAATTGTAGTTGCAAGTTTCATTTCCTGACTGATCACCGCGGCATCGGGTTTGCTTTCTACTGAAAACGTGTTCGTTGCAGGAAACCCGTTTCTATCCGAAAGGAGACTCAATGCACCGGCAAAGAACAATATTCCGGCTCGCTGTTCTTCTCTGCATCTTTGTGGCTGCAGAAGCCCGCGGGGGAGAGCGCATTCCATTTTCCATCGAGGTCCGTTTCCCGCACCAATTCCAGCTTGATCCCAACACGACACTCTTTATTCAGGGGTATGAATTCCGTGGCGATTTGACTCTCTCGATCGGTCCCGCCGACACGGTCCGGGTGTCAGACGGCGCGATGAACGTGGCACTCTGGCCTCGCCCTCTCCGCCCGCTCGAACTACCCACAAAAGAGATGCTCGCCCCCCTCTACGGCGAGTCTCCCTATTTTCAGTCTCTGCTCGAGGGAGACAGGGAGAGCGACTGGCGGCAGGCACTGGAGCGCTATGAGACCAGACAGCACGAAGTCCGCCAACTAGCTTCCGATGCTTACTGGGCAGTCCGAGACAGAGCTCCGGACGACCGGGAGGGTGCGGTTCGTGCCGCCATCGAAGCCATCGGGTCGTGCACGGATATTCTGGACCCGCCGAATGGTCTCGCCCCCTCGACCGGGAGTGATATTCGTCTCTACTGGCAAGGCCTGAAAATCGAAAGCGAAATATTCATGATCAGCGGCGGCCGTTACTCCCGAAGGGATTTTCGAAATGAAGATCGACGGTTGACCCGGGAGCAGGCGGCGGAGCGAGCCGGCAGGCTCCTGACACGGCTTCACAAGTGGCGGGATCATCCTCTGGTCTATGTGTTCCACCCTCGCGGCCTCCACGTCATGACGGACAGCCTTGCCGAAGCGGCGATGGAACAGGTGCGTCGATCCCGCATCGGGGGTGCCCGCAAGGGACCGATCAGAGAGCTCGAACTCGGAGACATACTGGACCGCACCAAAGGGGAGGGTTGAGACCATGCACTCGATTACGAAACTGCAGACAGCGCTTCTCTATCTGACCCTGCTTCTCATGTCCGCCACCGTCTCCGTCATAGATGCACATGGCCAACTGACTTCTCCCGGTAAGGCCACCATGTTCGTCTGGACGGTAGAGCCGGGACTGAGTTGCGAAAGCTTTCTGCTCGACAGCTTCGGGGATGCGATGGATTTCTGGAATGTCACCGGCCCTGTCCAGGAATTTTACGAACTCTACCCTTATGACAACTTCGCGGACATTGATCTCGACCATCCCGACCTGGCGGCAGACTCTCGGTTTCTTGCCCTTCATACGGCGAGCGCATTTGTTGACGACGAAGCCTGGTACGCCGCGGAGTGGTACCAGGATGCCTCGGTCGCTCTGAATGCTCTCGACGATTACTACATCAACGGTCCCTACGTCCCCGATGAGATCGGCTGGGGAACGTCATACCTGGGGCAGACCGTAATCGCGGTCTCCAACAAGTTCATTCGGAACTACTGGCCCAGCCTCGACAGCGACGCCATTGTGGATCTCTCGTTTGCCTTCTCGAACGAGATGGCGGGAGAGTTTATGAACCTGGGCGGAACGGCGATCTCAGGATTTGACTTCGAACCCTGGGGGAGTATCTGTGACAAGTTCGCCGACCGATGGTCCCTTCTTGCCTGCTTTATCGGAGATGACGCCTCCACGATAGGGATCGCCAATCTTCTGACCGGCACGACCACTCTTTCGAACGGTTTTAACGGATTCACGAACAGCATCAACCGGAACTACAGCTGTGAGAACTGGGGGGCGAAGATCCTCGACTGGCGCGTGGAACAGGACGGTCGGGCCGTGTTCGCGACCAATTACGAGAGAAACTCCTCCCTGTTTGAAGTGAACGGACACAGGAACGGGAAGAGGGAGGTTCTTGCGAGGATCCGGCCGAAGGGGGATGATTCGGATCGCATAAACGTCTACGAAGCGCTCGTGTCCCCCGGCTACGACGCGTACAGCATCGCCGAAATCGACTCGGCTCGCATGTACCGTACCCTGACCGATGAGGTCCCCCCAGGAGTCGGGCCGACAAACCTGCTTCTATTGGAGGGATTGTCTATCTCCGGTTTGGGTCGTACAGATAAGGCCGCCAAAGGGGCGGTATCCTGCAATACGACTCCCGCCATCTTCCCCGCCGATGCCATGATCTACGCATGGAATGACTCTGTGGCGCAGCCCCTCTACGATCAGCTCACATCTCAAGGTTTAAGTACGGTCTACGTGTGCGGTTTCGGGAATCCTCTCGAAATCGACGCATATTATAATACGCTTCATAATTTGAACGTGACGTTCAACGCCGCGTTCCAGATTGACATTTTTCCGGTCTGGCCCGGCCCGGAACTCTATCTGGTCGGCAAGCATTCCCAGGGGACTGTAAGCGTGAACACATGGAGCGATGATGAATATGCCCGTTGCGGTCAGCCTCTCTGCCGGGGAGACTTCGACTACACGGATGTCGACGGCGACGGCATACCGAATGGTCCTGTCGCCCGAATCTTCGCCGACGATATCGAAGATATCCGGCGCTATGTCCACTTCTCGAATGAATACAACGACCGGTCATCCGTCGTACGGGATCGAGCGCTTCTCTGTGATGGCAGTGAGGTGGAGGGTGTGGATCCGACAAAGACCGTATCGGCTGTCTGGCTGAGTTCGGTGGAATCGGTTCATCAGGATGACGGGCGAGAGACCGGCTGGCTCCGCCGACGCGACTACTCTTCAGCAAATGCCATATCAAGTGCCGCTCAGGATACGATCAATGCCGGTGTCGACCAGATCTGGGCAATGGGCCCCGCCAGCAGTTACAAGCGGGTCCCCTCTTCCGTTTTCTACGGAAACGGCTACGACGCCGAGCTGCTCACCACCGATCAATCGTATCTGCTGTTCGCACCTGGCTGTGAAGTAGCTGCTGACTGGGGGTTCGGCGGATCCTTCGGGCTTATCCTCGAGAAACTCATGACCAACGATATGAATAAGGGGGGCTGCGCGGGCGCTCTGGCCCATTGGTCCGGCGCATGGGGTTCCCAGCACGCTGCCTGGGCTGACTATCTGTTGAAGGCCTATGATGAAGCAACTTCCGGTATGTCCATGGTTGAACTGGTCTGGCGGGCGGCAATCGACTGTACGAACGAACAGCCCTGGATGGTCGACTATTGCCGGTCGGCGATTTACGTGGGAGCCCGCACCCTGCTGAAGCAGGATCAGCTCGTTGCCGTACAGGGGGGACCGGGCGGGAAAGAAGCCACGCTCGCCCTCGATCTTCGCCCCTCGATTGTGGGACAGGGTGGTTGCATGATTTCCTTCGCCACTCCATCAGGGGGTGAGGTTCATCTCTCTGTGTTTGACGTCCGGGGCAGGCGTGTTCGCACTCTCGCCGGGCGGCCCGGCGGCGGTGCCCGGCAGGAAGTTTACTGGGACGGACGGAGCGATTCTGGAATAAGCGTCGCATCGGGCGTCTACTTCGTCAGGCTCGAGGCCGGGAGACTAGCGGAAACCCGGAAGGTCATTCTCCTTCACTGACGGCCTGCATCGAACATGCGGGACGGGCAAAGCTCCTCGCGGGCCTCGCCCGTCCCGCTTGACACCCGTCCCCTACCCGTTTAGCCTTCTCTCTGGAACGAGACTCTTCGGGCCACGGGGAAAACGGTGAGAAACCGTTGCGGGCCCGCCGCTGTGACCGGTGACGAACCCCACAGCATGCCACTGCGCAATCTTCGCGCGGGAAGGCGTGGGTAGTAGGAAGATCCGGGAGCCAGAAAACCCGACCGGGGAGTCGTAACCGTTGCCGGCCCGAGGAACGGCCGCTACGGGGCACAGAGAATCCGGTTGGAAGCGACACTTTCACATCACCGGATCTGCCCGTCCTTCCGCTCCTTACGCCGCCAGCATGAGCTGACTCGATGAATTTCCTGCGACCGATGAGCGCAGTGGCGGGGACTCCGCTGTGTATCGTCTCTATTCTGATGCTCGGTCTGAACCTTGCCGATCCCTCGGCCATCAGGGCTGAACTCGCTCCACCTGATCCTGCTCCGGTTGAAGCGGACACGGTACACGTCCCCGCGGAGAAAAACGATCCGGCATTCGATATCAGCAGGCTCCCGTTCACCGCGACCATTCTCGATCTGGAACATGCCACCGAACGTCTCCGTACGATCGCGGACATTCTCGAAGAGACCGCGGGAGTCCGCGTCCATCGTTACGGCGGGATCGGCGCACTTGCCGGCGCTTCGATCCGTGGCAGCTCCACCAACCAGGTAGAGATCTACCTCGACGGTATCCCGATCAACTCGGCTCAATGGGGACAGCCCGATCTCTCCGAGATCCCGGTGGATAACCTCGCCCGTGCGGAGATCTATCGGAGCGGTGCGCCGGTTGAGTTCGGGACCCCTGGAATCGGGGGAACCATCAATCTTGTGAGCCGGCCGGCCGGGCCGACCCGCACCCTCCTCTCTTTTTCGGGAGGGAGTTACAACACATGGAAGAGCGCGATCATCCACTCCGGAACGATCGGCGATCTGACTCACCTGGTTTCCTATCGACAGATTCAATCGGACGGAGATTTCCCCTTCCTGTACGACCCGGGAACGCGATTCCTGAACGCCGGCGATGACACCGTGCTTTCACGAAGCAACAATCGATTCATTCAACATAACTTCCTTCTGAAACTACAGTCCCCCGAGTGGGCCGGCTGGCGAATCGGATTACATGATGATTGGCATGTCAAAGACAGCGGGCTTCCCGGCCACGGCAATCTACTGTACGAGGCGGCTAACTTCGACAATCGCCGCCATCTCGCATCGATCTCGGGAAAATCGCCGGGGTATTTCGACGGCCGTCTTCACACGGTTCTCGACTGGACCTATCTCTATCGAAGAGATCGCTACTTCAACCCGGCCGGCGAGAGCGGACTGAACCGGAACGATGAGTTTCATATTGCGAGAACCGATGGAGGAAAAGCACTCGTCCGCTGGTTCTCGTTTCCCACAGGCCAGATCTTCGACCTGGTCGCGGAGCGCCGGGTGGAACGCTTCACACCCGAGGAGAGCGATCCCCGGGTGGGTGTCGGGTTCGTTCGGGAGCGTCGCTTCCTGAGTCTCGGAATCCAGGACCGAATCAACTTGGCCGGAGACAAGCTGTCGGCACTGATTGCATATCGCTATCAGGAATCGAAAGATAACTTCTTCGGTTCCCGCTCCCTCTTCGGTCCGCCGGAAGAGCGGTCGGACCCGCACTGGAACTCCTTTCACGGCCCATCATTCGGCGCTCGGTATTCCCCCCGTCCCTCCGTCGCACTGAAAGCGAGCCGAACATCGTACGCCCGGTTCCCCACACTGTTCGAACTTTTCGGGACGAGCGGAGAAGTAGTGGAAAACCCCGCTCTCGTTCCGGAAACGGGGACGACATGGGACGGCAGTCTCGAGATTTCGGGCGGGCGGAAAGACTCTCCGATTGCCTGGAAGCTGGAGATGAGCGGTTATCGGTCGGAACGAGATTCGCTGATCTATCTCATTCAGAACTCGCAGAGCCAGTTCGTTGCACGGAATCTGGAAAGGGCGGTCGCCCGGGGACTCGAGATTTCGACACGGATTGCTTTTCCCTTAATCGAGTTCCAAGGCGCCTTTACCACTCAGGAAGCCGAGCATTCCGGTGATGTACCGCAATGGTCGGGCAAGCGCCTCCCCTACATTTCGCCGCGGGAATATTTCGCCAGGACTCTCTGGCGGATCGGCCCGGTGATGGCCAGATACGAACTCTATTACTTCGATACATACTACGTCGACCGGGCAAACACGGAGGCCGATCGTGCTCCCGCCCGTACCTATCAGAATCTCGGTGCGCAGATTCAGATCCCGGCCGCTCGTCTTACCCTTGATATGGACCTGCAGAATCTTGCTAACAACCGGTCGGCGGATGTCTACGGCTACCCCATGCCGGGCCGAACGTTCTATTTGACTCTCGAACTGGATATCGACCACGGGACATCGGAGGGATTGCAATGAACGCTCCATCGATCCGCGCTTTAATTCCGGCCATCACGATCGCTCTCGTACTGCTGGCCGGCCAGGCGAACGCGAACAGCTTCCTGTTTGTGGTTACCACCGATTTCCAGGTAAGCGGTAACTGCACGGAAATCGAAATCGATTCACCCTGGAACGCGGAAGCAGGACTCGAACAGGTAAGCGGCGATGCGATCGTCAGGGAGCATGGCGGCCTGCTTTACGTAGTGAACCGATATCTCGCCGACAACGTCCAGGTCATCGACCCGGCAGCGAACTATCTCACCATTCACGAAAATTCAGTGGGACCGGGGAGCAACCCACAGGACATTGTCGTTCTGAATGAGAATCGCGCCTACATCTCACGTTATGAATCGACCTGGCTGTATGAATTCGATCCGGCCACGGGCAGTGTGATCGACTCGATCGATCTCAGCCTGTTCGCCGATGGAGACGGTCTACCTGAGATGTCCCGGATGGCGCTCGACGGCGATCACCTATTCGTGCAGCTCCAGAGACTGGATCGCAATTTCTTCTGGACACCGGTATCTCCCTCCTATCTGGCTGTGATCGACATCTCGACCAATCAGCTGGTAGATACCGACCATGGTCAGGCCGGCATCCAGGCGATTTCACTCGCCGGAACCAACCCCGGTTTTCCGATGACCCGTGACGAATCATCGCGAAAGCTCTACGTATCCGAACTCGGATCTTACGGTTCGCTGGACGGCGGAATCGACGTGGTCGATCTGGATCAGCTTGTGTCACTCGGATTCGTATCTACTGAGACGCAACTGGGCGGGGATGTCGGCGCATTCGTCATTGCCGGTGGGAAAGGTTTCGCCGTCACTTCGGACGATGCGTTCTTCACCAACGACTTCGTCTCATTCTCGCTCGCCACCGGGGCAATTCTAGGCACCCATTACTCGACGAGCGGCTTCGTTCCCGATGTGGAGTACGACAATACATCAGGACAGATCTTTCTTTGTGATCGAAAAACGACTGCCCCGGGGATTCAGGTATTTGACGGGACGAGCGGGGCTCAGCTTACCGGGTCGCCGATTTCCACCGGCCTTCCCCCATTTGATCTCGTGGTCGTTCAACCTGAGGACGTCGGCGTGGCGGGTGCGTCTGAAACGGAGACTCTTCTGCCGGAACTCGCTCCCCGCGCCTATCCCAATCCGTTTCGAAGCAGTACTGAGATTCGTTTTCAGATCGGCAGGAATTCTTCCGGCGGCACATCCACCACAGTCGCCATTTACACAGCGGAAGGACGTCTCGTACGCATGCTGACCACCAGGAAGCCGGCGCAAAGTGCCTTCGCCTCGATCCGTTGGGACGGCCGCACCGGAGCCGGCAGGCAGGCGGCAGCCGGACTCTATCTATTCCGGGTGATCGATGCGGCCCGCTCGACTGAATCAACCGGCCGGGTGACACTCATTCGATAAAATCGAAAGAGGTAATTATGGGGACACAATACTTATCTCCGTCGGAAACCGGCGAGGGAGTTACGTATTGTGTCCCCATAATTAGTGGAGATCGATCGGGCTGCCTAATCCTTCTCGCTGTTCAATTGCCGCGTATCAGATCAACCGAAACACATAGGCGAGCCCCATGACCCCGAGGAATATTGCGCTGATACGGGGCAGACGACTCTGGTAGCGGCTCATCTGTTTCTCGAAGCGATTGAAAGTGGCGATCGCCGCGATCGTGAGCAGAATGAGGCTCAGCGCTACCGCCGATGCGTAGATTCCCATTACCAACCAGAGATTTGCCTTCCCGGCGGTTAATGCGATGATTGCGAACTCTTCCTCGTGGACGAAACCGAGAGCGAACGCGAAGCCCACCAGGCCCAGGAGACTGCCGGCCGCGAGTTGCTTCTTTGAAGTCTTCGGATCGCCATGATCGTGCCGGTGCTCCCCCGCGCCACGCCACTGGTGGGCGGCCATGATGAGCAGCAGACCACCCGCCACCAGGTGCATCCACCGAAACTCCTGCAGCTCAAAAAAGTGATCCGCCAGTGCATATACGGCAACGACTGCAAAGGATGATGTCAGGTGTGCTGCAGCGAGAATGACCGCCGCCCAGATGCCATACCACCAGCGGTTCCGTCGACGGAGGGCGAATACGGCTGCGATCGGCCAGCCGTGGCCCGGTTCGACGCCGTGGAGCATCCCGATCGACACGGCCGTCGCGTAAATCGCTGCTGTACCGCTTAGCGAGATCATGATCGGGGCCCTTGCTTCTCTGTGATGAATTGTTCTATCGGTTGTTGGCGCTCGACCGGTCCACCACCCCAGCGTGCAAAGAGAACGGGCACAACGACCATATTCAGCAGAGTCGATGTGATCAAACCGCCAAGGATGACTTGGCCCATCGGGCTCTGGATTTCATTGCCTGGTTCGTGTCCGGCGAGCACCAGGGGAATTAGAGCTAATCCCGAGGCTAGCCCGGTCATGAGCACGGGGGCCAGCCGTTCCATCGAGCCCCGTCGCACTGCCTCCGGAAGAGCGTGCCCGTCTGCCATCAAGTCCTGGTACCGAGCCACGAGTAACACCCCGTTCCGCGTAGCGATACCAAAGAGCGTGATGAATCCGACGAGTACCGCGATACTCAAGACCCTGTCGCCGAGGGCTACGGCGACGACGCCGCCGATCATCGCGAGGGGCAGGTTCACTAAGACGATCAGTGCATGTCGATGACGTCGGAACGCGATGAACAGGAGTGCGTACATCGCACCCAAAATGAGAACAGACAGCAACGAGAGATTACGAGCGCTGCGCGCCCCTTCTTCGAACTGACCGCCATACGTGATTCGATAGCCGGTCGGAAGCGAAACTGCTTCTTCGACGGCACCCCGTGCCGCTTCCACGGTCCCCGCGAGATCGGCGCCGGCGATATTCGCGGTCAGCATTCCCATTCTCTGTACGTTCTCACGACGTATGAGACTCGGCCCGAGATCGAAGCGAACGTCGGCGACGTTTTCCAATCGCAGCACTCGTCCGTCCGGAGTGGTCACCGGTAGTTCCACGAGTTGATCCCGGTGCTCGCGCAATCGTTCCGGGAAACGCACAACCACCCGCGAAGCGATACCATCCTCGAAGATCTCTCCGGCCACGGTCCCCTGGAACGCCGCCTCGACTACCTGCGCAAGCTGCACCGCACTCATGCCGTGGCGTGCCATCGCCGTTCGATCGAAGTCGATGAGCAGCTGCGGAATGCTCGCCTGCTCCTGATTGCTCAAGTCCACGATCCCGGGGACATCCCGGATCACTGCTTCGATCTGTCTCGTGAGGTCTCGGATCACGGAAAGATCGGGGCCGAAGACCTTGAGAGCCAGATTGGACTTGCTCCCGGATATCATGTGATCAATGCGATGACTGATCGGTTGCCCAAAGCTGACACTTGCCCCCGGGATCGTTGCGACGGCCCTCCGCATGGAGGCCAGCAGTTCTTCCTTCGGCCGCCCGGGACGAAGCACAACCTCCATCTCCGAGGCGTTTACACCCTGGACGTGTTCATCTTTCTCCGCTCGCCCGGTCCGCCGACTTGTCGAAACGGTTTCCGGAAACTCGAGTAAAGCTTCCTCCACCGCACGCCCGATCTCACCACTCTCTTCCAACGTGATGCCGGGAGCACTTACTACGGATACTGTCAGCGATCCTTCGTTGAACGGCGGCAGGAAACTGCGCCCGAAAAATGGAAGAAGAGCGACTGCTCCCACCAGCAGAAGAGTCATCGTGACGTAGATCGCTCTCGGCCGGGCGAGAGCGTGATCAAGCGTTTTACGGTAACGGACCTTCAGCGTCCGCATAAGCCACGACTCTCGCTTCTCGAGCAGACGCGGGCTTCGCAGCAGAGCGTAGCAAAGCACCGGGGTCACCGTAATGGAGACCAATAGCGACGCTGCCAGAGCCGCGAGATATGCAAACCCCAGCGGGCGCAGGAGGCGTCCCTCCATCCCGGGAAGGAAGAACAGAGGCACGAACACGAGCATGATGATCAGTGTCGCGAAGAAAACCGCGTTTAAGACGTCACGGGATGCGCCATATACGACCTGCAGGGTGGGCCGGCGTTCCGCTTCGGGTTTCCGCCACTCCTCTCGCAGCTTTCGAAACACGTTTTCCACTACGATAATGGCATCATCCACAAGCGCCCCGATCGCGATCGTCAATCCACCAAGCGTCATCGTGTTGATCGTCCCGCCGAAGGCAGCCACTACAAGAACGCCGGCGATGAGCGAGAGGGGGAGCGCGACGGCGGAGATTAGTGTCGTCCGCATGTTGCCCAGAAAGACGATGAGAATCAGCACGACAAGCAGCGCACCATCACGCATGGCAACCGAGATGTTGTGAATGGCAGCCTGAATAAAATCTGACTGCCGAAAATTCTCTTTCTCGATCACCACGCCGTCCGGCAGCGTCTCTTCAAGCTCGACAAGTACTGCGTTGACCTTCTTCATCAGTTCAAGCGTGTTAGCACCCGGTTGTTTCTGGACACTCAGGATGACGGCAGGTTTCGTGTTGTACGAAGCCGTACCCCGCTGTGGTTCTGTCCCCTCAAGAACGGTCGCGACATCGCCCACGGTTAGAGGCACCCCATCACTGACTCGTACAACAGCCGCCCGCAGATCCTCTACTGTGCGGGCCCTGCCGAGTCCGCGAACCAGATATTCCTGCCCTTGGTCTACGTGGAAACCGGCCGTTGGATTGCGCGTCGCCCCCTCGAGCGCGGCGGTAACTTCCGCGACACTCATGCCCTGCTGCACGAGAGTCGGGATGTGTAACTCTGCCTGGAACTCCCGCACCTCGCCGCCGATCGGCACAACCTGCGAAATCCCGGGGATCGCGAGAAGATTGCGCCGCACGACCGTCTCCGCAATCCGTCGCAGCTGCTTGAGGGAAATTTTCTCCTCATCGGCGGTCAACGCAATAAACGTGATCTCGCCCATGATTGAACTGATCGGACCAAGCTCCGGCGCATCTACCTGTGCCGGCAAAGAGACCTTCTGTGTCCGTTCGGTGACGACCTGCCGTGCACGGTAGATGTCCTCACCCCACTCGAATTCCGCCCAGATAACTGAAATCCCGGCCGCCGAAACCGAGCGCACCCGGCGGATGCCGGGCGCTCCGTTCAATGCCGACTCGAGAGGGAAGGTGACCAGCTGTTCCATCTCCTGCGGCGCCATTCCGAGCCCTTCCGTGATCACAGTGACCGTCGGAGCGGTCAGGTCGGGAAACACGTCGACAGGGACCCTCGTGACCCAGTATCCCCCGCCGACAAACAGGACGGCGGCGATCATAAGACACAGGGTGCGATGGTTGAGCGATAGTTGGATCAGATGTTTGAGCATGCTCTTTCGTCTCCCTGACTGCTAGTGGACGTGTCCTTCGCCCACGCCTGACGAAACGAGCGTTGAGCGCCGAATTGCTGATCCACCCACCGTCACGAGACGCTGGCCGATTGTCAGACCATCCACCAGCAGCGAGCTTCCTTCCCGCGCTCGCACTTCGATCTCCCGGCGTATGAAACTTTCCCCGTCCAGCTGGATGTACACGACTGATACGCCGCCGTCGTCCACTACAGCCGATGTCGGGATCACGATGCCATGCTCTGTCTTCGGCAGGAAAACTTCGGCCTCCACGGCACTGCCGAGCCGAAGGCTCTCAACTGCGCCCGAGACTTCAAAAATGCAGGTGACCGTGTGAGTCCGGCGGCTTACCTCCGGTGATCGAGAGACGAGCCGCACCTCGTCCGGTCCGAAGGACACGGGCGGTGTGCCATTGGGTCCGCGAACGGACAATCCGCCCGGCTTCCCGTCGAACAGTTCTGCCTTGTCCGGTTGGAGGAACACCTCTACCCAGACCGGTTTCACCTGGACTAACCTGGCGAGCGTTTCCCCCGCCACCACCACCTCGCCAGGTCTCACAAGGACTTCAGCGATCTGCCCGTTGAATGGTGCCGAAACGGATACTCGGCCCACGCTACTTGTCGAGCCCCGTTGACCGGCTCGCGCGGCGGCAAGATCACCAGCTGCCGCCGCATGCTGAGCGCGCAGTGTCGTGACCAGTCCTCGTGCAGTCTCCACCTCGGCACGACTCACAGCTTCAAGCGGGAGGAGCCGCTCCAGCCGCGCCAACCGATCCTCCGCCAGATTGAGGGCAGATTCTTTCTCCGTATGTATCGCCGCGAGTTCGGCGAGGCTTCGCCCTGCCGCCACTCGAGGGGTGAGTTCAAACAGAACCGCTTCGTGTTCGACCTCGAAACCAACGTAGGGCCATGGATCGCCGACTACTATTCCGTCCAGCGGCGCGGTCAGGACGATTTCCCCTCCGGCCACGGGGCGGATATGTCCCGGCCCTCTCGCCACAAGATGGACTGTTCCTTCAGTGGCCCAATCCGTTGAAAATGCCGTTCGCCACTGCTGCTCCTTCAAGAAGGAGATCGCCTGAACCCCACCACCCTCGTTTCGTTTCTCCTGATGGTCTGCATGGCTGCCCCCATCTTCGTGCGCGTGGGAAGTGATGAGCCCACCAGGGGCATCCGCAGTCCCCACGCGCACTCGGCCTGCCGGGATTTCCTCCGTACGGCCTGCGACGATCACGCGGAACAGCAGGTCGAACGTCCCTTCTGCCTCCGGTTCGATTTCAATCGAGAATATTCCGGCCCGGAGGGTTTCCTCCCGCCGAAAAGTTGTTTCCGAACCGTCCGCCGCACGGAAGACAGCCTCGACAATGCCTTCCAGCGGTGCCGAGAATTCCGGGAGCACTGTAACGTGTGTGTGCGATTTTACTGTCCGACCCACAACGAGCGAGCCCGTTTCAGCGAAGATTTCGAAGTGCTCGCCCCACGCCGTCACTGCCCAACCCTCATCTTCTTCGTGGACGTCGTTCTGAGACCCACTCTGTCCGCCACACCCCCAGACAAGTAGCAGCATCGGTACTAGCACCACGGGAAGCCTTATCATTCCATACCTCCGGTACTCAGAGACCTTCCCGCGCTCAGTTCCAAGTGACGGTGCGCCTCAAGTGCGTTGTAGTGAAGTTCCATTGCAGTAATCTGACTGCTTAGAACGGAGCGAAGTGTCTCCATCAGATCCGTCAGCGTGTTCTCACCGACCTGAAAAGAGGCCGTTGCGCTCTCCACAAGTCCGTCTGCGTCTTCCGTAACGGTCGTCACCTCGGTGGCCGCCGCCCGGAGCAGCGCGTAGGCGCCATGCGCCGCTTCCAACTCTGCCTGCGCTGTAGCGATTGCAAGCTCGAGTCTGGCCTCAGCGATAACTACTTTTCGAGCGTCCTGTTGGCGTCTACCCTGATTACGATCAAAAATCGGTACACTCCAGCTCACTCCGAGCACGGGACCTTCAACTATGCCGGGTGCCTCGTCAAAACGAGTCCATCCCGCGGTGAGCTCTGGAAATTCCAAATATCGGCCACTCAACCGCTTCTTCAACTCCGCTTGTTGCACTTCGAAACGCCTCACTTCAATGTCCGGCCGATTCGACCAGTCTAGTTTCGGTGGCACCACAGGCAGTGCAGGCCGAATCGGCTGAACGCCCTGTCGGAGCTCCGGGTAAACAACCCGTACTTTTGCTTCTCCGAGAACGAACATTGCTTCGGCCTGAGCGAATTTGCTCTGCACCTCGGTAGCGGCAAGCGCGAGCCTCCGCGCACCGAGCCCCGACTCTTCCCCGGTTTCCGCCCGCACTCTTGCCCGCTCGGCTAACCGCTTCATCACGGTCACATGCGCGGACAAGAGATCGCGCCGCTCTGCCGCCTGCGCCCACTCGGCGTATGCGCTTCGAAGCTCTTCCCGTAATTGCAACTTTGCCCAGTCGAACTCACTTGTGGCCGCACGCACACCGGCGTCTGCCGCACGCTTCCGCAACCCGCTACGTCCATCCAACGGCGGCTTCCAGCTCAACCGGAAAACTGACTGATTGGCCGCTCCGTCCGGCGCCTCTCGGTCAAATCCGAACTCCGGGTTCATCACCCTTGCCTCCCGTCGCTCACCCTCCGCGCCCGCAAGGCGCTCCGTGAGCGCTACGATCGCCGGGTGCCCCTCTGTTAACGGCGCCAGGAACCGCTCCTCAGAGAATCGTCCTTCGTTGGCCTCAGCCGGCAGGGCTGTGGCGATTGCGATTGCGAACCAAATGCAGTGCTTCATATTCAACTACCTCAGGTAGGTCCGGATCACGTCGATCAATTCCTGTGCGGCTTTTGCCTGCTCAGAAGTGGGCTTCAAGTCCGGATCTACTACGTGGAACCGGATGTGCCCTTCCAGTACCTGCGACATGAGGCCGTTCATCGCTCCACGGCAGGCCGCGATCGTCTGCAGTGTCGATGTGCAGTCGCGCCCTTCTTCCAGATCTCGCTCAATGGCATCGAGCTGGCCCCGAATTCGATGTACTCGATTGAGAAGCTTCTTCTTGTCGCGAATGAGGTGTGCCATTTGTCTTTCCCCTTTGGATAGCCTGCATGCACGGGATAATATAATACCCCAGTATAGTATCTGTCAACCACGAACGACAGGCGTTCCATTAGAATATTCAGTCGGCTGAGGCTCCGTTTTCGCGGTTCCTCTTCTCTAGTCGGTCTCCGGCAACGAGTCCGCCAGCGTCCTCAAGTAGGCGATGACATAGCCGATCTTCCGCTCACCAAGGACCTTTCCCCAAGGGGGCATGGCGTTCGAGAGACCGGCATCGCCACCACCACCCCCGATGACTTCCGCAAGGTCCTCGTCTGTTTGTGCCGTCTGGAACTCATGGTCGGAGAGATCACGCGGCTTAGGATCGAGGTTGTAGGCGTTGAACCCGTCCCCCTCGCCGCTCTGCCCGTGGCACAGGGCACAATAGTGGCGAAAGAGAGCCCGGCCTTCCCGCTCGCGGTAACCTAAGTCCGGAATGGGCGTTCTCCAGGCATCATCCGTAATAATGTCTTCAGTCTGAAGAGAGTCGTTCATGTCTATGTCTGTCGGATCGCTTCCGAAGAGAAGACTTCGTCCTGCCGGGAGCCAGGCCAACACAAAACCGAACCCGACAGCGAGATAGACGAGGATCCTGGTGGTCTTCCTCATGGGGTTCTCCCTAGTGATGAAATGAAGGCCGCAAGATCCAAGGCGTCTCTATCTGGTACTCCGTAGTCGGGGCACCGGACATCGTCGCGCCATCTCTGTGAGCCGAGAACCCACCAGTAGACCCATCCCGGCTTCAGACGAACCCCCGCTTCATCGAGGAGTGGCCCGAAATAGCCACCTCGCCCATCGATCATGTGACACGCCTGGCAACCGTACCTCTCGTAGAAGAGGTGACTACCCCGGCGAACATTCGCAGGATCGGGTTCTTCTGAAAAGAGGCGGGCGGGGATGTCGTCATCCACATAGACGTTCTGCATGAAATTCGCGAGGAATGCCGCGTCTTCCTCAGGCATCCGGAGAGGAATCATGCGATCCGTCAGGATCGGACGAATCGTCGAAGGTCGGAGAAGGTAATTCTTCAGCCACGATTCCTGGACGCGGCTTCCCTCGACAGTAAGTGGTGCGGTCGAGATGTCCCCCCCGACACCCTCCACCTCATGGCAGGAGAGACACCGGTAGCGATCGACCAGCTCACCGAAACGACCGGGAGGATCATAGTTCGCGATCACCCTCTCTACCCGGTATTCCTCGGGGATGACTTCCCCCGTGTTCGAGAGGAGCGCAGTAATCACAGCAGTCAGATCCTCCCCCTCCAGTATGAACTGCGGCATCTTGAGACCATCCCGAAATGATCGAGGACTCGAGACCTTCGCCCCGATCCAGTCGTGAAGCGTTCGCGGAAGATCGTCGCGCCGTCCGAAGTCAAGCTGATCCACAGGCTTTCGGCCGATACCGGTCAGTTCAGGACCGATCCTCGATCGATCGGTCAATCCGGAGATCTGATGGCAACCGGAGCACCCGTATTTCCGGAAGGTGCGCATCCCCCCTTCCACCATCTTCTGGGGCGGGCGGAATGCTTGCTCTACAGGAGGAGGTGCTTCCGGATCCCAGAGTTCGTCCATCAAATATTGGCTTAGATCGAGGAGATCCTGCCGCGTGAAATAGTAGCGCGGCATCTTGGTTTCCGGCTGAAGCGCGTGCGGGTTTTCGAGGTATTCTATGAGCCAGCGCCTGTTGACCTTGGAAGCGATGCCGGAAAGCTCCGCCGCGCTTCCGTTTCCTCGACCATCAACGGTGTGACAGGAGATGCATCGTGATTCCCGAAACAGCGTCTCCCCCCGGTCAGGATCGCCGGCCGGGTTTTCCTCGTCCTGCAGAAAATCGTCTTCACCGGCCGGCCGCGTCCAGAGGAACGCGACGAGAGAATCGATTTCGCTCTGCCCGAGTTGGATGTATGGCATTTTCGTTGTCGGACGGACGCTCTGCGGGTCAGCAATCCATGTTCTCAGCCACTCGGGAGACGTCTTTCGGGACAGACCGTCCAGATCGGGGGCGTCACTTTCCCACGCCTCATGTCCATCGACCTCGTGGCACGCATAGCACCCGAGTTCCGCCATTAACGTCCGGCCTCGAGAGAGAAGGTTTGCTTCGGGCACTTCCTCGTCCATATGGCAGGTGCCGCAGGAAGCTTCCGTATAACGGAGCGGAAGCATGGGTGTCGCCCAGTCGGAAGCGAGCCCATGTGCATCCATCATTGTCGTTGCACGCCCCTGACCGCGATGACATGTGACACAGCCAAAGGATGCGAATTGCTCTGGCGTGTGCGGCGTCATCGGGTGAGTGCGAAGCGGCGGAGATGCATCCGCCATGCCTGGGTTTTCGACACCCAGATGGCACGAGGTGCATCGGTCGACGCGGTTGGGATAGTCAGGATTCCAGATCTGTCGAATTCGCACACCCTCACGATTGGCGTCGCGAAGCTCCCTCGATGTGCCGGCTCGTTCGAGTAATTGATCCCGATAGTCAATCTGATACTTCCGATACTCTCGAAAATAATCTTTGATGGGAGAGATGGCGAGCACCACCAGGAAGACAAAGCTCATCGCCGCGAACCAGAACCAGATCCGATCGAGACCACCCCCGTCGTTCCTCATCACTGGGTACCTCCCTGCCACGGCCAGACAAAGCTCCATCCGGGGCCACGGAAGAAAACACCCGTCAACGTCAGGAGAATTGCAACGATGACGAACCAGGTCATGATCCAATCGGCCAGGTGAACACGTCCGAGAACGCCCCTCAAGCGAGCGGGGCAGAACGGGAGGCCGGGCAGAATCATCAACCCATAAATAACCAGCGTGGGCACGAGCACCACCCAGGTGTGGAATATGACGAAGATCACCACGGAGACGGCGACGATACCACTTACCAGGGCAATGGTTTTCTTCCACGGTTGCTCGTAGAGCCCTGTTGACTCCCAGTTCACCCGGAAGTAGGGCATCACACCTATTGCGAGGACGACGAGACCGGGAATCAGCACTCCGGCAACGATGGGGGGGAAGTAGTGGAGCAGCTCTTGAAGTCCGAGGAAATACCACGGGGCTTTCGCCGGGTTCGGCGTGTGTTCGGGATCGGCGATACCCTCGAGAGGAGCGTCAAATAATATCGAGACGATCGCGAGAACGATCACGCATATCTGGAAGACGATGACCTCACGGAGCAGCAGGTGCGGTGCGGTCGTGACGAGTTCGCTCCGATCTTCGAGCAATTGGGCGGGGGCTTCCCGCCGGACGAGTGCGATCCGGCGCGGCATCCCTCTTGCATCGTCAGACTTCCGGAGTTCCTGGCTCGATGACGGTTCCTTTCTCATCCTCGCTTCCTCCCGGACGATCCGGCCACGCTACCATCCTTCCGTACGCGCCAGAGATGAACCCCCACTCCGATAGTGAGCGCAAGGGGAAGGATCACGCAATGAAGCACATAGAAACGAAGAAGCGCGCTCTCCCCGACGACGTTCCCTCCGAGAAGGAGATAGCGGATCCTGTCCCCGAGTACGGGCACAGCTTTCACCATGTTCGTGCCGACCGATACCGCCCAGAACGCGAGCTGATCCCACGGAAGAAGATAGCCGGTATAGCTGAGGAGCAGAGTCATGAGCAGCAGGACAATGCCGACAACCCAGTTGAACTCCCGCGGCGGTTTGTACGCTCTGTGATAGAAAACACGAAGAAGGTGGAGGAAGACGACGATCACCATACCGTGAGCAGCCCACCTGTGCATATTGCGAAGGAACATACCGCTGCCTACGACGAACTTGAGTTCCTTCATGTCATTGTAGGCTTGTGGTACAGAAGGGTGATAGTAAATCATCAGAACGATCCCGGTACCGACAAGAATCGCGAAGAGGATCAGCGAGACGGCCCCGAGATAGTATGTGCTGGAGAACTCCAGATTTCTTCGACGCACCTTGGCGGAATGAAGGTGAAGGAAAACATTCTGAACTACTGTCAGAACACGATTCCTGTTCGTCGGCTCCACCCCGTGGCGTACGATCGAGCGCCACACGCGGCTACCTGTGATCATTTTTTCCAATTTCACATCATGCTCCTTAGAGCTTGAATACCGTTTCCTGCGGCACTTCGATCGATGTATCCACGACTATCAACCCGCTCGGGGAGAGATCCAGTTGGAGACAGGGGAGCGGCCGAGGCGCCGGACCGGCGATCACTTCCCCGTCGAGCGCGAATTTGCTGCCGTGGCAGGGGCACGCGATGATCCCCTCATCCGGGCTGTAGCGCGTAATGCAACCGAGGTGTGTGCATACAGAAGAGAGGGCTCGAAAACCATGGGAAGAGCGGGCCACATAGACGTGGTGCGGCTCGTCCGTTATGACCGATCCGACTTCGATGGCATCAGGGCGAGTAAGGGTGAACTTGGTCGGAAGTTCAAAGAGCACGCGGGGGCGAAGGAAATCAAATCCCAGGATCGATGCTCCCCCTGAGACAAGCGCGCAAGCCGTGATTCCCGCCGTCTGGAAGAACTTCCGTCGCGAAAGATCGCCTTTGTTCTTATCTTCATGCGGTTCCATACGATCGATCCTCCAGAATAAACTCCTCCATTGTGATGATCGAGGCCGGACAACGTGCGGCACAGAGGCCGCATCGAATGCACGCCGTCTCGTCCTTGACTAGAACCGTGCCGACAGCGTTCTCCTCGAAGAGCGAATTCGCAGCTTCTCCGAATTCCGCGACGGCATCCTCCAGCAAGAGAGGATCCGCAGACACTTCCGAAACCGGGACGAACTCGATGCAGTCTTCCGGGCAAACGTCAGCACACCCCCCGCATAGGATGCACTCGCTTCCCGTCACGAAATCTTCGCGGAAAGTGGTGTTGATCCAGCAGCGGAAGCAGCGTGAGGCTTCGCGTCGCGCCGTTTCCTCGGTGTAACATTGCTCCACCTCGGCGATGCCGACTCTCCGGGCGATAGGGAGCTTCGGAGGGTTCTGCCGGGGGAGGGCCTCATAGTCGAGTTCGCGCTTGAACCCTGGAAGGGGCCGCAGAATGACCTCCACCGCCTCTGCCGGCTCAGTCGATCCTCGCAGATACTCATGAATTGAGGTTGCGGCACGGCGACCGTCGGCAACAGCTTCGATGGCGATCCGCGGCCCGAAAGCGGCGTCGCCACCCGCATAGACCCCGGGAGCACTCGTCGCCAATGTCTCGTGGTTTATGCCGATCGTCTTCATGGGGGTGATCTCGATCCCGTCATCCGGTTCCAGGAATGAGAGATCGGCGACCTGTCCGATCGCCATGATAACGGTGTCAGCGGCCATGGAAAGCTCGCTCCCTTCCGCGAAACGGGGATTGAACTTGCCATGCTGGTCGAAGACAGAAACGCATTCTACTGTCTCGAGACCGGTGACGCGGCCATTCTGCCCCAGGATGCGAGACGGACCACGGCGATGATGAAAGATGATTCCCTCGCGACCTGCTTCTTCGATCTCTTCCGGAGCCGCCGGCATTTCCTCCTGTGACTCGAGACAGACGACGTGAATCTCCTTGGCGCCGAATCGAACGGCCGAACGGGCGACGTCGAGCGCCGTTACGATGTTGATACTGGGATTGATCGCGTCCTCCGGTAGATTGGAGCGTAACGCCATACGAGCTACATCAATGGCGACATTGCCTCCGCCGAGGATGACGACCTTATCCCCCAGTTCCACCCGGTAGCCCATATTGGCATTCAGAAGAAATTCGACACCCTTCATGACACCGTCCAGGTCGACACCTGGTAGCTGGAGGTCCCGGCTGCGTTGCGCGCCCACTGCGAGAAAGATCGCCTTATAACCCTGCTCCCGAAGACTGCTGATGGAAAAGTCGCGCCCGAGCCGCTGACCGACGAGCAGATCGACGCCGAGGGAGAGAATCGCGTTGACCTCGAGTTTGATAAGCTCTCTAGGGAGGCGGTACTCGGGAATGCCGAGCCGGAGCATGCCTCCGGCAACCGGTTGGGCTTCAAAAAGAGTGACAGGATAACCGCGCAAGGCAAGGTCATGGGCGGCGGAAAGTCCTGCGGGGCCGGCTCCGATGACGGCGACTCTGTCGTCTGGATGCTGCACCCCGCGCTTTCCATAAATCTCGCGAAGAACCTCCAGGTCGATCATGCTTTCCACCCCGAACCGTTCGGTGATGAACCGCTTCAGCGCTCGAATCGCTACCGGCGAATCGACCTCGCTCCGCCGGCAGACGCTCTCACACGGAGCAGAGCAGATACGGCCGCATATGGACGCCAGCGGATTGGGGCGGCGGGCGACGGCGTACGCCTCCCGGTATCGTCCTTCCGCGATGAGAGCGACATACCGTCCCGCTTCGGTCCCTACCGGACACGCAGCGTGGCAAGGGAAATTGCTCTTGAGCCATTCGCGATTAACCCGCTCCCCCATCATACGTCTCCACTAGCGTTTCAGTACGAACTCCACCGAGACGCTATCTCCCGCGACCAGAACCTCGAGATCCTGTTCCTTGAGCTTCGGGTGCCAGGCCTTCACTGTCAGAACCGTGTCGGGAACGTCCGCAATGAAGAACGTTCCATCCTCTGCCGTTACCGCATAAAAGGGCGTCGGGACGACAAGGATATAGGCCTCCATTTCGGGATGTACCCTGCAAAGAATGGTAGAAACACACCGCTCTTCGAAAGTGAAGCTGCGCTTCTCATCCTGCGGCCAGCTCCCCAGATTGAATTTCTGAGCACATTTGTCGGGCGAAAAAACATTGTGTAACACCGGATCACTGTTCAGGAAGTCGACTGATGTACCCTCGATTACCGGCAGAACATGAGGTTCGAACACCATATTCTTCTGGTCCACGAGGGCGTGGGCTTCCGGTGCTTCGTATGTCCTTCCGGGGATTACGTCAACGTAGACAATGGCGTTCGCACTGCTGCGAAGACCTTTGCAGATCACCTTTCCGACAAGGGAGCCCGCGCTGGCCCCTGATGCCAGCGCCAGAGCAGCAACAAGTACGGTCAAGCCGAGTTTGATGTTGGGTTTCATGTTTTTGTTCCTCTCCTTAGAAGGCGATCGCGGTTCCCCACCACAGGTCCCAGTTCTCTGACTCATTCAGATCCCTGTCATGCTCAAAGATCGCTTTGACGTTTGCCCTGACCAGGGCCACGACGGAGAAAATACCCTTCTCGTATTTGTCGATGTCTCTGTCGGGGAAATCGACCATTTCGTATCGCAGAATTCCTTGCAGCCACGGATAGTGCAGAACGGCGTCAGCCTCGAGGAAGAACGCATCGTATTCAAATGTCCCGAAGAATTCGTCCTCGTTGCTGACCTTCTCAACATGATCATCCTCGTGGTCGTCCCCCGATCCCGCCGTCGGATCACGAAGGTCGTCTTCGCCGTGGACATAGGCACCAAAAAGATTGAGATCGCCGAAGAAGAGATTGAAATCGATTCCGACTCGGGTGAAATCTTCGTCTTCCACAACCGTCGGGGGGTCATCGGCGGCGAGCTTGAGATCGTGTTCGTCTTCATGAGCCGCCGGAGCGTTGAGAAGCACCCCCTTGCCGTCTCCGCGATAACCGAATATGCCGACCTGAATGGAGCGCTCTCGCCAGTTCTTCGAGCTCGTCGTATACGTTGTTGCATTCGACCCGTCGAGAGCCATACCGCCATACTTGTAGGCGATCCTCCCCATCAGGTCCTTACCTGAATTAGCGTCGAATGTCTCCACGCCCGGTTCGAAACCGTTTACGACGGCAGCGGACCACTGGAAACGTTGGGCAGCGACGCCATAGAACTCTAACCCGCGGGCGACAGCTGGAAGTGATATGCCTCCTCCCCCGCCGTGGTGCCCGCCACCACCAACCTCAGAACCGCCACCCGGCTGGGCAGTAGATACACCGAACATGGCGTCGTAGTTGGCGATCGTCAGCCGCCGTGCATGGTCAAAGGCAACTACCATCTCAGGTTGGAACAGGCCGACTTTGACGTTCAGGACGGGCGAATTCTTGATCAGTCGAACAAAACGAATATCGATATGCGGGATAAATGCTTTGCTCTCGAAACTCCCCTCTTCGACTTCGGTTTCAAAAGCGATCTCTCCGAAGTAGGCGATATTGTCGCCCGCTGTGCCGGCAGCGATTATTTCCGTGCCCGAGGGAAAGAGGAAGTCACTGTTGACATCGGGTCCGCCCTCAGCTTCAGAGCTGCTTCGCACCAAGAATTCAGTCGCGAGGGCGAAGGGGAGGCTGGAGGGGATGGAGTTCGGCCAGACGGCATCCGGCCAAACTCTTTTGTACGCCTCGGCCCCCAATTTGGTATCGGGCTGCTTGATCATGTCCTCGGTCTCATCAGGTAATTGGTAACCAAGGAGCCGGAAGGCATTTCCGTAGGCGTTCAGCTTAGGATAGACGATGTGGCACGTCAGACAACTGGTTCCGTACTTCCGGGCAAACGCCGGAGTGGCTTCGGCGGGACTCGTCCAGAGCGCGGTACAGACAAGAATGAAGGCCATCCCCCACAGGTGGAATCCGGCGAAAGCGTTGTATTTCAAGCGTCGCGAATAACTCATTTTTACTCCCTCGGTTCTGGATACATCGCATTGCTCCTGTATCCAATATCGGGGGTGTTTGACACCATTACCATCCGCCAAATCAATCAAAATCATGATGCAAATGCATCATTCCCAGGAAATAGTGTCAGATGAGGCGATTCTGAAGAGCGAGGGCTACTGCTTCGAGTTTGCTGTGAGCATCGAGCTTGCTCAGAATGTGCTGAACGTGGTTCCGGACGGTGGCAATACTGATGAACAGGGCGTCAGCGATCTCGCGGGTACTCGTCCCTTTGGCCATCAGACGAAGTACCTCGAGTTCTCGTGCCGTCAGCGGCGAGACCGGCTCAGTAAGCGACTCGCCTTCGTCAGGAATCGGAATGGACAACCCGGGTTCAGGACCAACGACCGGAACGGCCGATCGGGCCGAATCCCCTTCAAGAGGGAGGATGATGTGAACGATGGTGAACTGTGATTCTCGCGGCCCCGGTATCACAACAATTGTGATTGACGCGCGAAAGACCTCGCTTGATGACTTTCGGACATCCAGTTCGAACCGGCGGATCCCTTCACCACGCTGAACCATGCTCATGATCGTGCAGAGTTCGACACAGAAGCGGTTTCCGAATATATCCCGGCCGCAGATGACCTCATGACAAGACCGGCCCAGGACGTCCTGGGCTCTGTAGCCGAGCAGACGTTCTACCGCCGGGTTCCAGATTACAACGCGACCACCTTCGTCTGTCGCAAACGAAGGGTCCGCCGTGGCAGCGATAATTTCCAGAGGATCCATATAGTATATTCCTATTCTAATTCGCTGCTCGCAACAAGTGAATATGATTCAGAAGTGGGTCATGGGACGGAGATTGGTCGACGTGACGCTTATTACGCCCTGAGGGCGCGGGTGCTCCGCTCGCCTGGAGCACCCGCTTACGGCCACAACCGATTAATGAGGGAAAGGACTCAATCTTTGGGGAGGCAACTATCTACTCTACGAGAGTCACACGGAGATTGATGTGATTGGTTTCATGCCCGTCTTCATCGACACCGTAGCAATTGTATTGATATTCACCTTCCGGATTCTCCATTCCATGACAGCCGTAGGTGCCCACTGAGTCTTCGTAGCAGTATTCACCATCGTTCGGAATCAGATCTCCGTGTGTGCCGTCGTCATGAAGCATGAACGTTCCCGTATCGTGCATCATGCTCATTCTTCCGGGGCGCTCGTAGTGGATCCAGACCGCGCCGGACTCGATGACACCATCCGGAACTGTCAATACGGCCTCGAAGCGCGTACTGACTTTCATTCCATGATCACGGGGGAGGATCTTACCATTCACGGACTCCCCATCCACCAGAACATCTGCTTTGCTCAGAGTCAGGGTCGACGCGGTCGGGGCCGTGGTCTTCTTGTCTTCTCCACATCCGAATAGGATCGCAGAAAACATGATGACCTGCAGCCCAACCGCAAAGAACTTCAACACCCGGTTGAATTCATGTCGCTTGCTAATGACCGTACCTCCTTCTTCTCTGTCGAAAATATGCGGAATCGGCGACTTTACCAAGGCCGTCATATTTGACACCCGACATAAGCTACGGATTTACAGCCACGCGCGCAATGCTCAGATACGATCCTGGTATCCCGGAGGCTCTGGTTTTGTAGAGGATGAAATGATCTTTTAGGGCTTTCATGTGCGACCGGACCATCTTAATTATGGGGACACAATACGCATCTCCGCCTGCACCCGGCGAAGAAATTGCGTATTGTGTCCCCATATTCCGGTCAGATCGATCAGACGGCTTACGCCTTCTCGCTGATCTTATCGGACAGAATGGTCACGTGATTCTTGTGAACTTCCAGAAACCCACCCTCGGCGGTCCATTCTTTCACAGTGCCGTCCTCAGACGTAGTGCGGAGAGAGCCCGATCCAAGAGCGGTTACCAGCGGCGCGTGATTGTAGAGAACCCCGAGTTCGCCGTCGACCGCGGTGGCGACTACCATGGTCGCCTCTCCCCGATAGACACTTCCCTCGGGTGAGAGAATTTCGCATTGCAATGTCTTCGTCGCCATACTTGCTGCTCCCTACGCCCCTAAACGGTGACGCCCATCTTCTCCGCCTTCTTGACCACATCCTTGATGCCGCCACAGTAAGCGAACGCCGCTTCCGGCAGATGATCCCACTTGCCGTCCACGACCTCGGCGAAACTCTCGATCGTCTCGGCGAGAGTCACGTACTTCCCTTCGAATCCTGTGAAGGCTTCGGCCACATGGAACGGCTGGGAGAGGAACTTCTGTACCTTCCGCGCTCTGTTCACAAGTGCGCGATCCTCTTCCGAAAGCTCGTCCATTCCGAGAATGGCGATAATGTCCTGCAGCTCTTTGTAGCGCTGCAAAATCGCTTTCACTCTCTGGGCGACATCGTAATGCTCGTCACCGAGCACATTGGGATCCATGATACGTGAAGTGGAGTCGAGCGGATCGACTGCCGGATAGATGCCGAGTTCGGCGATCTGGCGAGAGAGTACGGTCGTCGCGTCAAGGTGAGTAAAAGCCGCCGCGGGCGCCGGATCAGTCAGATCATCGGCGGGCACATAAATCGCCTGCACCGATGTGATCGAACCCTTCTTGGTCGAAGTGATCCGCTCCTGAAGCTCGCCCATTTCCGTGGCGAGTGTCGGCTGATAACCGACCGCCGACGGCATGCGGCCGAGAAGGGCGGACACCTCGGAACCGGCCTGGGAGAACCGGAAGATGTTATCGATGAAGAGAAGCACATCACTTCCGGATTCTTCACGAAAATACTCGGCCATGGTGAGGCCGCTGAGTCCCACGCGGAGACGAGCTCCCGGGGGCTCGTTCATCTGCCCGAATACGAGACAGGTCTTGTCGAGCACCCCCGACTCGGACATCTCCCGATAGAGATCGTTCCCCTCACGGGTCCGCTCACCGACGCCGCAGAAGACGGAGTAGCCACCGTGCTGCGTGGCGATATTATTGATGAGCTCCATAATGATCACGGTCTTGCCTACACCGGCGCCCCCGAAGAGCCCTGTCTTCCCACCCTTTACATAGGGTGCAAGGAGGTCGACAACCTTGATCCCCGTTTCGAACATCTCGGTTTTCGGCTCGAGATCATCGAAGTGAGGCGGATCCCGGTGAATCGGGCGGCGAGGCGTATCGGCGGGGATGTCTCCCTTCCGATCGATCGGCTCACCGAGCAGGTTCCAGAGGCGGCCGAGTGTGACCTCGCCGACAGGCACGGAAATCGGCGCACCGGTATCCGTCACTTTCGTGCCGCGCACCAGGCCGTCGGTTGAGGACATCGCAACGGCGCGAACCTGGTTCCGACCGAGATGCTGCTGAACCTCCACGGTCAGCTTGATCTCATTTCCATCCACATTCTCGTCGATGGTGAGGGCGTGGTAAATTTCGGGAAGCGAACCTTCCTCGAATTCCACGTCGATCACCGGACCGATGACCTGTACGACCTTTCCGAAGCTCATGGAACGATATCTCCTATTCGCGCGCGGCTCGTGCTAGGCGAGCGCTTCCGCTCCGCCGACGATTTCGGCGAGTTCCTGGGTGATCTGCGCCTGACGCGCGCGGTTGTACGAACGGGTCAGCAAACGTATCAGTTCCTCCGCATTGTCCGTGGCATTCTTCATAGCCACCCGTCGCGCCGCCTGTTCGCCGGCTGCACTTTCGAGGAGAGCCTTGAAGATACGGTTCTCCACAATGCGGGGAAGGAGGTTTTCCAGAATTTCCGCAGGTGACGGCTCGAGAATGAACTCCGCCTGCGGACCATCGCCGCCCCCCTCCTCCTCGACCTGGAGAGGAAGGACCGTTTCGATCGCCGCCGGCTGAGACGCCACATTCCTGAATTCGGCATACACCATGTGCAGTTCATCGATCGTGCCCTTTACGAATTTCTCGATAAACATGGCTGCGATCTCCGCTCCTTCTTCGTAGGAAGGATAGTCGCCTATGTCTGTCCGGGCAGTGACGATCTCGTAACCAAGATAGCGGAGAGCATTCGATCCCTTCTTGCCGACCACGTGAAGTTCGAACTCGGTCCCGGCCGCTTTCAATTCATCCATCTTCTGCCGGGCCAGGCGAATGAGATTCGCATTGAATCCGCCGCACAGACCCCGGTTCGTCGTGATGAGCAATAGACCGGAGCGACACACCTTCTCGCGAGACTGGAGAAGTGGGAACGCCTCGCTGTGCTCCTCGAGATTAACCGAGGAGAGAATGTCCTGCATCTTCTCGGCGTACGGCTTCGCCGCAAACAGACGGTCCTGGGTCTTCTTCATTCGCGACGTGGCGACGAGCTCCATGGTCCGCGTGATCTGCTTCGTCTTCCCGAAGCTCGTGATCCGTTTTTCAATTTCTCTGGCGTTGGCCATGATCCGGCGCTACTCCTCGGTGAACACCGACTGCTTGAACTCTTGGATTGCCGTAGAGAGAGCTTTCTCCAACTCATCGGAGATCGTCCCTTCGCTCGCGATCTTGTCGAGCAGATCGGAGTGGCTCGCATGCATGTGTTCGAGACACTGCTTTTCGAATGCGCGAATCCGATTGACCGGGACATCGTCCAGCAGACCTCTGGAACCGGCGAAGATGATCGCTACCTGCTCCGACACCGACATCGGCTTGTATTGGGGCTGCTTCAGCAGCTCCACCATCCTCATACCCCGATCGAGCTGGGCCTGGGACGACTTGTCGAGCTCCGTTCCGAGCGAAGCGAACGCTTCCAGCTCTCGGAACTGAGCGAGATCGAGTCGGAGCGAACCGGCAACCTGCCGCATCGCCTTGATCTGCGCGTTACCACCTACTCGCGAGACGGAGATTCCCACATTCACGGCGGGACGCACACCGGAGAAGAAGAGGTCCGGCTGCAGGTAAATCTGACCGTCTGTGATTGAAATCACGTTGGTCGGGATATAGGCGGAAACGTCACCCGCCTGCGTTTCGATGATCGGCAGTGCCGTGAGTGATCCGGCGCCGAGCTCATCGCTCAGCTTTACCGCGCGCTCCAGGAGCCGTGAGTGAAGATAGAACACGTCACCCGGGTACGCCTCGCGTCCCGGCGGCCGGCGCAGAAGAAGCGAAAGCTGGCGATAGGCCTGCGCCTGCTTCGAAAGATCGTCATAAATAACGAGGGTATGCTCATTTTTCTCGTACATGAAATACTCGGCCATGGCGCAGCCTGAGTAAGGGGCGATGTACTGGAGGGGCGCCGGGTCACTCGCGCCCGCGAGAACGACAATGGTGTAGCCCATCGCGCCGTGTTCAGTCAGCCTCTCCACGACACCCGCAACGGTCGAGGCTTTCTGCCCGATCGCCACGTAAACGCACTTCACGCCGTTACCCTTTTGATTGATGATCGCGTCGATCGCCACCGCAGTCTTGCCGGTGCTCCTGTCGCCGATGATCAGCTCCCGCTGGCCACGGCCGATCGGGATCATCGAATCGATCGCCTTCACTCCGGTCTGGAGAGGTTCTTTCACCGGCTGGCGGTCGATCACGCCCGGGGCTTTGAATTCGAGAGGGCGGTACTTGTCGGTCTGCACCGGACCCTTGCCGTCGAGCGGCTGCCCCAGAGGGTTTACCACACGGCCCACCAGCGCCTCACCTACCGGCACTTGAATGACCCGGCCGGTCCGCCGGACTTCGTCACCCTCGGAAATGTGCAGGTAGTCGCCCAGAATCACCGCACCGATCGAGTCTTCCTCGAGGTTCAGTGCGATACCGAAAATGTCTTTGCCGAAATCGAGCATCTCTCCCGCCATCGCGGAATCGAGACCGTAGATGCGGGCGATACCGTCGCCCACCTCGAGAACCGTCCCGACTTCCTCTACGGCGAGATCTGACTCGAACATCTCGAGCCGCTGCTTGATGACGGAAGTAATCTCGTCAGGTCGAAGTTTGATCGCCATCTAACGCCTAGCTCCCTTGTGAGTCCGTATTCTTGAGAAGGTTTTCTTTCATCTGTCTCATACGAGTTTGAAGACTACCGTCCACGATGTAATCGCCGTACCGAAGGATCGCTCCGCCCATCATCTCGGGGTTGACTTCCTTTTCGAGCAACACTTCCCTGCCGATTCTCTTGGAAAGTGCCTGTACGAGCCGATCCGTCTCGTCATCGGTAAGTGGTGTGGCCGTTGTCACCGCCGCGTGGATCCGTCCCTTCGATTCCTCGTAGAGCTCGATGAACACCGAGAGAATCTGCCGAAAAAAGAAGTGCCTGTTTGTCCGGAGCAGCAAGGAGAAGAGGTTTCTCACATGGGGCGACACCTCATCGCCGAAGACGTCGGCGAAAAGCTTCCCCTTTTGGGCCACCTCAACTCTGGGTGATTCCAGAACGGCCCGGAAACGATCTTCCTTATCGAATACTTCCAGAAGTGTGCGCACTTCCGCGAGGGTCTCTTCTTGTTGTCCGCCCTGCTCCGCCAGCTCGAAGAGAGCCGTAGCATAGACGCGTGAAATCGCCCCTCCGGTCGCTATCACGACTTCTTTCCTGTACTGACCTGGCTGATGAACTCTTCCACAAGGCGGCGCTGATCGGGTTCACCCAGCGTACGCTGGATCAGTTTGGCGGCGGCGCTCATCGCGATATCGACAGCTTCCTCCCGCACCCTGTTCACCGCCTGCGCTTCCTCGTTCCGGATTTCAGCCTTGGCCCGCTCGAGCACCTGGTCCGCTTCTGCGCGGGTCTTTGCAAGGACTTTTTCGCCTTCCTTGCCCGCGACCGCACGTGCTTCCGCGATGATGCTCTTCGCCTCCTCGCGGCTCTTCCGCAGCGTATCCTTCTGCTCGGCGAGAATCTTTATCCCGTCATCCCGGGACCGCTCCGCCGACTCGATCGAATCGAGGATGTTCTTCTCACGCTCATCGAGCGCGGTAACAATCGGCCCCCACGCGAACTTCCGCAGCAGGAAGACAAAGATCAGGAAGATCAGCACAGTCCAGAACATGAGTCCCGGTTCAATGCTCAATATGTCCATACGTTCCCTCGATTCAGAGAGTGGTTCTTCCTCTCGTTCCTACGACTTGAGGGCCAGCATGATGCAGATGACCAGCGCGAAGAATGCCACGCCTTCAATAAGGGCGGCGGAAATGATCATATTCGCACGAAGGTCGCCCATCGCTTCCGGCTGGCGGCCCATGCTCTCGAGAGCGGATGCGGCGAGTCGGCCGATTCCGATGCCCGCGCCGATCACGGCGAGTCCAGCACCTACACCAGCGCCGAGAAATCCGAGATCCATTGTTTTCTATCCTCCTTCTTCCTTCGCCGTTCCCCGGCCTTTTTCATCCGGGTACAGCAAGATAAGTGACCTTGCCTCAATGCTCGGGTTGGATCGCGGCGTTGACAAACAAGATCGACAGTAGAACGAATACATATGCCTGTATGAAGGCAACGAGCAGCTCCAGGAAATCGATAAACAGGACGAATCCCACAACCAGTGGAGCGAGCATCAATGATTTAAAGAGAAACAGCATGCCGATTACCGAAAGAATGACCACATGTCCGCCGGTCATGTTCGCGAAGAGACGGATGGTGAGCGCGAACGGTTTGATGAAGTGCCCGAGTATCTCGATCGGCACCATGATCGGAATCAGGAAGATGGGCATACCCGGTGGAACATGATGCTTCATATAGGGAACGATCCCCTGCACGCGAACGGCGCTTACCTGGGTGATGAAAAACGTGAGTACAGCTAGAGAAGCCGTGACGGCGATATTACTGGTTGCCGTTCCCATGAAGGGAATGAGTCCGATAAGATTCGCGAATAAAATAAAGAAGAACAGGCTGGTGAAGTAGGGCGCGAATTGCCGGCCCGCTTTTTCGCCCATCATGCCGATGATCATATCTCGATTGACGAAATCGAAGAGCGCTTCGGTCAGGTTGGCGAGTATCCCGCGGGGAGCGGCACCGCCACGGATTTTGCGGGCGAGAGCGCCGAACGCGAGCAGCGTGATTCCCCCCGACAGAATCATCATGAGAACGAGCTTGGTGATCGAGAGGTCGATCGTCAGGCTCCCGATTGAAAAGCTCGGAAGCTGAAGCAGGACCGTGTCTTCCATATGGTGGAACAGCTGGCTGAACTCAAATACGTCGCCATGGCCTGCTGCACCGTGCGCCGCTTCGGCCGCCGCGCCATTCACCGCTTCCACGGCGTGTTCCGCTTCTTCACCATGACCGGTCTGGGCCAGGATTATTTCTTCCATTCTGCTCGAAACCCTTTATTCGTTCCCGGAAGAAGCGCCTTCAGAGCCGGCTGGAGCTTCGTTCCGAGCCACCCCGTCAGCCCATCGGACGAGGCAGAGTACCTCGAGGAGGGTCAGGGGAAAAAACGCTGTGAGAAGCGCCACGGCAACACCTTGCCCGTGCAACACAGGGACAAGATACGCAAATCCGATCAGAGCGCCAAACAATATGAGCCGGACGAGCATGCCCCCCAGAAACACCACGAAAAAAGAGCTCGTGGAGGCGCGAAACGCCCATCGCTGCACAAAAAAACTTCCCGCTATCACCAGCAGGCCGGTCCCGAGGCCGGCCAGAAGGCTCCCCGTCGGGTCGCCATCCATTCGGGCGGCGTAGATCGGCCGGAGCACCAGGAAGAGCAGCGCCGTAATCGTCACCGACCCGATGAGAAAGAGACGGGTAATCCCCGCATTCACGATCCGGACCTCTTGTTCCTGCGCTTTCCGGCGGCCTTTTCGCGGTCTCCCGCGGTCAGATCCTGGTAGAGATAGATGAAACCGCCGGTACCGCCGAGAAACGTCCCGACCAGCGTGAAGACCGGAAGCGTTCCAAGCCAGAGGTCGAGCCGGTAGCCCACGAAAAAAAAGAGAAGAGCCGACAGGGCAAAAGTCACCCCGAGATGGAGATAGCGGCCGATCGAGGCTTCCTTTCGGACCGTTCGATGAACCGCATCGAGCCCCTTTTTGAGGCGCTTGATCGCTTTTCTTCTCTTTTCCATTTTTTCGCTGCTCAAAAGATTAGTATTTTACAGGGGGGTTCAGGGGGGGGCAACAAAAAAATCAGCTTTGAGCTCAATATGTCGCTTGATCGGGGGGACCGGCTCCACGACTATACATCTCAGGAAGGGACAGTACATTGCCGATCACAGACCCCAAAGTATTCTATCGCAAGCTCGACGATCTTCTCTCCCGAATCGCGGGGGGAGGAGACCGGACCGAAGTGCTCTCGTCCGTCCTGCACCAGCTCGTAGAGAGCTTCGGGCCCGATCTCTCGATCTCGAACGGCCGGCTGTATGAAGTTGTCGATTCCAAGCTCGTACTGAGAGTAGACCTCAACAGCCCGCAAAACGTCGAAGGAACCGAGATTTCGCTAGACTATCCGCCTGTCAAACTTCTCTTCGAACATCGCGGATACATCTTCGATTCCACAACCCCTGGTATCGACCCTGACTTTGAGCAGGAAATCCTCGGGGGTACCGAGTCAGCGGCGATCATGGTCGGTCGCGAGAGAGTCGCCGTTCTCGCGTTCGGTCTTGCACCGGGCTGGGAACGGGAGCAGATCGAGTTTGCGCTGAACACCATCCGCCACTTTCTGAATCACCGTTTCGATACCGAGGGCCTCGAGGAGGATCTTGAGGAGACTCGCCTGATTCAACGGAGCCTCTTTCCTCGGCGTCTGCCCGAGTTTCCCGGCTACGAATTTGCAGGGAAGTCGATTTCCGCGGATGACGTCGGGGGGGACTTTTACGATTTCATCATGACCGCCGAGGAATTCATGGGTTTCGCCCTTGGCGATGCGAGCGGCCATGGCCTTCCGGCTGCCCTCCTCGTTCGGGATGTGGTAACCGGGCTTCGGATGGGAATCGATAAAGACACCAAGATCTCGCCCACAATCGCCAGGTTGAATCGCGTGATTCACAGGAGCAATCTCTCTACGAAATTCGTGTCGATGTTCTATGGTGAGCTGGAAGCTAACGGGAACCTGATGTATGTCAACGCAGGTCATGTTCCACCGTTTGTCATGATGGACCGGGGGTGGTTCCGTCTCGAAGTGGGTGGCTCCGTTCTCGGCCCTCTTCCGGAGCTCAAATTCAAACGGGGCTATATTCACCTCGACCGTGGCAGCCTGATGGTTACAGTATCGGACGGGATCCTGGAACGGCTCTCACCGAACGGCGAAATGTTCGGCGAGGAGCCGATACCCGAAATCATGAAGGAACTTCGGGACGCGCCGGCCCAGATCGTTCTGGAAACGATTTTCGAGAGAGCCTACATGTTCGGCGGTGAGGGGAAATGGGAAGACGACGCGACTGTGCTGGTGATTCGAAGACTGGCTTAGAGAGCCCCCTTCCTGTTCGAATCATCACGGATGACGAGCACTACTCGATCGTGATCGAAGAGCAGGTGCTCCACGCCGAACAATCGATCGTGATCGCCACTGCAAACGTCAAGGATCTGCATGTCAAGCGCCGGGGACGGTATCGATCGATCCTGGTGGAGTTCCAGGCGCTTGTGGAACGGGGGGTGTCCATCAGGATCCTCCATGGGGCTCCGCCGTCCCGCCCGTTTCTCGAGTCCCTCGAAAAGCGGCCGGGGCTAAGCACGAATTCCCGCTTCGAGATGATGTATTGCCCCCGCACGCATTTCAAAATGGTACTCGTTGACGGGGGCTTTCTTTATGTGGGAAGCGCGAACTTCACAGGCGCCGGACTGGGTGTCAAGAACAGGACCCGCAGGAATCATGAAGCCGGAATCGTAACTCGCCAACCCGATCTCATTCGTACGTACGCCGATTACTTCGAGACTATATGGAGTACATCTCTCTGCGAGGGTTGTGGAAGACGGGATGTCTGCTACTGATCAGTCGGTGGAAACAGAATACGAAGCACCTCCGGAAAGCGCGCCGCCCAGGACGATTCATTGTGGCGCCCCCCTTCGTCCTCCACGATAAAAAGATCCTCACCCGCAATAAATCCATCTTCCAGGAGCACATCACGAAACCGGCGAAGCTGATCGATATTATCGTCGATCCCGTTACCGTCGTCATCGTTCGGCCCGCTATCTTCCTCCGTCCCCATGTCTGCGTATACGAGGACCATCGGGAATGTCGACGAATCGGCGAACGCCGTCAGATGCTCCGAGTCCCACCAGAGTGAAGGGGATAGACCCGCCACGGCGCCGAACATGTCGCTTTCCGCGTAAGCGGCGTAGAGCGCCATCAAGCCGCCGAGCGATGAACCGGCAAACGCCCGCTCCTCGGCTCCGGGCCGGGCTCGATAATGTTCTTCTACATAGGGAATCAGTGTGGAGTTAATCGCCGCCAGATGCTCCATCCCTCCACCCCCCATGCCACCTCTGAAGTCGTCGTCCCGCCATGGCGTGTATTCGAACGCCCGGTTTTCACCCCCATTTTCGATCGCCACGACAATAATCGGCTCGATCTCACCTCTCCCGATCAGTTCTTCACACATCTCATCGACCATCCACTCTCCGGCAAAGCTCGTCGTTTCGTCGAAAATATTCTGGCCGTCCAGCATATAGAGCACGGAGTAATCCGACTCGCTGTCATCGTATCCGGGAGGGAGATAGATCCATACCGGGCGACCGGCGAGAAAACGGGGCACCTCGATCTCCCGCACATCCCCCGTGATCGTCGGTTCCGCCTGTGTATGATCCGCCCAGCTTGCCACGGTGAAGTGATGTGTTCCGCTCGAATCGGCACGCAGAGTCCGGTTGGCGATTTCTTCGCCCGACGGACCCTTCTCCACACGTGCCCAGTCACCACGGGTAAACTTGAACTGCAAACTGTCCCCTGCGGAGAAAGTCAGATCGATCGAAAAGAGGGACGAGTCGAACCGTGTCAATTCGAATGCCGGGTCACCCGGATTCCATCCCTGAAAGCCGCCCGCAATGAACACGGATGCATCGAACGGCGTGTCAGGCGGAGTGTCGACAATGAAGGAGATGATCACTTCGCCGGAGGGGGCGCTGTCATTGTTATCATTATTGTTGTCGTCGTCATCGTCACCGGCACCGGCACCGGCACCGGCCGGCGGCCCTGACGTGTTGCTGTCTCCACAGGCGGATGAGGTCAGGAGAAGAAGGGAAATGATGATGAGCAGGAAAAGATGCAGGAGCAGTCCGAGATTGGTGAGGGAGGATTTCGAAAGCGGGATGGCCGGGCTCACTGCTAGCCCGCCCGGCTCTTCTCGATCGACTCGTACGCCTGCTGAATCTGTACGAATTTCTGCTTCGCCAGTTCTTTGAACTCGATGCCGAGATGGGAAACCTTGTCCGGATGGTACTGCTTCACCAGCGTGCGGTACTTCTTCTTGATTTCATCCATCGAGTCGGACTGAGATGCGCCGAGCACCTGATAGGCATGCTCGCTGTCATTCCAGTACATGGCCTCGATCGCGCGGGACTCTTCCTGAGAAAGACCGATCCGGCCCGCAATGTCGCGAATCACCCGAATCTCGTCTTCATCGGTCCCTTCATCGGCCTGCACGAGACCGATGAGTGTATGGATGATCTGGACTGCAGTCGGGTGATCGAGCACCTGCGTGATCTGTCTGCAGATGGCCGAAATGTCGAGATCCCGATCAAGCGCTTCTTTGTAGATCTGCATCAGGTCGGCTGCATTGTCCGGGCCGAATGAGCGCACCAGAAAATCGCGAACATACGTTACTTCGCCCCGGGTGACACGCTGATCCACTTTGGTGACTGCCGCCATGAGTACAACAAGTGAGACGGCGGCTGACTGGCTCGGACCCGCACCGACGGCACGGGCGGCACGGTACGATCCGGGACCGGGCGCCTGTCCGGCACCGCTGATTCCCCGCTGTATGTTGCCGCCCAACATGGCCCCGACGATTGCTCCGAGCGGCCCGCCCATCGCACCGCCGATCAATCCACCGAGAATCGTACCCGTAAATCCCATCGTTTTCAGCCTCCGGATGAGCGCAGATGATACCACAGGAAGTCAGTTGAGGCGTGGGGGGGAGGAGTGCGGATCAGGGGGGGGAGAAGTTTCACTACTGAGCCTCCCCTCAGGGCTCGATTACCATTCCTTCCGGAAGCTTTACTCCCTGGAGCACGATTACGAGCCCGTCACGAACATGATAGAGCTCATGATCCTGGTCGGGAACGCCCTGGTGACTCGCGATGCGTACGTTATTTCCGATTGAGACGTTCTTATCGATAATCGCGTTTTCGATCGTTACATTCTCGCCGATTTCCGGCCGGGAACCGCTCGAATCGAGTTCCCCTTCCATATGATCATTGCCCAGAAGGATTGAGTTTCGAATCACACTACCCCGACCGACAACCGAACGAAGACCGATGAGCGCCCGAGAAAGTGTCGCCCCCTCGACAATCGATCCTTCGCCGACAATCGCGCGTTCGACATGGCAGTCGACTATTTTGGACGCCGGTAACGATCGGTGACGGGTGAAAATCGGCGATTCTCCCTGGTAGAGATTCAGTCGTGGCGCAGGATCCGTCAGCTCCAGATTCGCATCGTAGTAGCTTCGAATGGTTCCCACGTCAACCCAGTACCCGTCAAACGGATGGGAAAAAACGCGAAGGGACTCGATAGCGGATGGGATGATCTCAGCCGCGAAGCTCTGGCTCACTGACTCCTCAAGGAGCGAGATCAGCGCCCGCCGCCGGAAAATATAGATCCCCATCGACCCGATGTGCCGGCGATCTCCAGGATCTTCATCGGTAAATCTGGCGCAGGCATCGAGAGGCGCTTCCAACGCGCCGATCACCTCGGGGTCTTCCGGCTTTTCAACCGCCTCTATCACACGCCCCTCCGGATCGCATCGCAGGATCCCCATGCGGGGTACGTCCGCCCGTGGAATGAGCGTCGCTGCGAGAGTTACGTCGGCATCGTGATAGAGATGGGACGCCAGCATGCTTCGAAAGTCGAATCGATACAGCTGATCTCCCGCCAGAATCAGATAGTGCTGGACCGGCGCGCGCAGCAGGTAGCGCAGACTCCGCCGCACAGCATCGGCCGTCCCCTGAAACCACTCCATCTTCGTATGGGTCTGCTCGGCCGCGAGAATCTCGACGAAGCCGTCACTGAAATTGTCAAGCCGGTAGGTTCGCGTGATGTGGCGATGAAGGCCGGCGGAGAGGAACTGAGTCAGGACGAAGATCTTACGGATACCCGAATTGATGCTGTTGGAGATCGGGATATCGATCAGCCGATACTTCGCACCAAAATTGATAGCCGGTTTCGCCCGATCCTGAGTGAGGGGGAAGAGCCGTGTGCCACGGCCACCGCCGAGAATAACGGTAGCTACCCGGTCTACGATTCGATCACTGCCTGGCATTCCGGTATTATCCTCCCTGATTCATGTAGCTCGGTGCGACTGACGGGTCCCGCGCCTTTCAGTGTACATAAGAGTGCCCGCACTCGCTATACTTACAGGGAAAGAATCGGGACCTGTCCCGTGCAAACGAGTTTTTCCTCTCTCTCGCAGAGGTACCCTGGTGCTCGCGATCATCTTCATCGTCTGCATAGCCGGTTTCGCCCTCGCTTATCGCTTCTACGGCTCGTTTCTCTCCCGCCGGTTTCGTCTGGACAACGACAACAAGGTCCCCTCAGAAACGATGTACGACGGCGTCGACTACATCCCCACCAAAGCGCCTCTCCTGCTGGGTCATCATTTCTCGTCGATCGCCGGCGCGGGGCCCATAGTCGGTCCGATAATCGCGGGACTCGCATTCGGCTGGCTTCCCGCCATTCTCTGGGTGGTGATCGGGTCGATCTTCATCGGCGGCGTTCACGACTTCGGATCGCTTGTGGCATCGATCAGGCACAAAGCTCGATCCATCGCCGAAATCGTGAACCTCCACATGTCCCGAACCGGCTATATCCTCTTTCTTCTATTCATCTGGCTTGCCATGATCTATGTGCTCGCCGTCTTTCTCGATCTCACCTCGGGCACATTCGCCCAGGACGGAGGCGTCGCGACTTCATCGCTTCTCTTCATCGTTCTCGCCATTATCCTCGGCCTGGTTCTCAACAAGGGGAAAGTGGCGCTCGGAAGGGCGACGCTCCTGTTCGTCCCGTTACTAATCGGCGTTCTTCTTCTCGGTCCGAAGATTCCGATCACGCCGTTTGCCGTGGCCGGGTCAGCCAAGCACACATGGGATCTTGTTCTGCTTCTCTATTGCCTGATCGCTTCGGTTGTTCCTGTCTGGGCACTGCTTCAGCCACGCGATTTCCTGTCATCGTTTCTTCTCTATGGTTCGATTCTCGGCGGCTTTCTCGGGATTGTCTTCGGCGGCGTCTCGATCGACTATCCCGCGTTTACTTCTTTCGATGCGAAGATCGGGCCCCTGTTTCCCATCCTGTTTATCACGGTGGCGTGCGGCGCCTGCTCCGGTTTTCACTCCATCGTCGCGTCCGGCACGTCGTCCAAGCAGTTAAAATGTGAAACCGACGCCAAACCGATCGGTTATGGTGCCATGCTGATCGAGGGAGTCCTCGCCGTCATCGCACTCGCCACCGTCATGGTACTCACGCCGGGCGCCGATCTGACGAACTCCCATCCCACCATCGTATTCGCTTCGGGTATGGGGCGATTTCTGTCGGCCGTCGGGCTCCCGCCGGAAGCGGGGTTTCATTTCGGTCTTCTTGCGGTCTCCACATTTCTACTGACCACGCTCGACACATGTACCCGTCTTTCCCGTTACATCTTCCAGGAGATCTTCGGCGTATCCGGAGCGGTCTCCCGATTCGCAGGGACCATCGCCTCGCTTGCGCTTCCCGCGCTTTTCGTGTTCGTGACTCTTACAGACGGCAACGGCAATCCCATACCGGTATGGCGCGCCATCTGGCCCGTTTTCGGCGCCACGAATCAACTGCTTGCCGGCCTCGCGTTGCTCGTCATCACGCTCTGGCTCCGGCAGAGCGGCCGCCCCACCATGTTTACATTTGTTCCGATGGTTTTCATGATTGTCATGACACTCTGGGCACTCGTCCTGCTTGTCCTTTCCGACCAGACCAGCGGAATCGTCCGTTCCATCTCCGTCGTGCTCTTCGTTCTCGCTGCAGTACTACTGACCCAGGCTATCGCCGCTTTCAGGCGCCCTCCCCCTCCGCGCGAGGAAGCCGAGCGGATCGCGCATGGTAGTGCACCCTCTCCTAACTGCTGATCTCATTTCGGACTGGAAGAGTTCCACCGAATGGACGATAATATCAGTGTTGTTGTTACCCCTTCGGCCGGGATATGGATACCAGATGGCAGAGAACTCAAAAGCCCACATCGAACGACTGAAAAAAGGATACTTTGAAAGCGAACTCCGCAAACTGCAGACTGAATTGGCCCTCCTGCAGGACTGGGTCATTTTAAAAGGCCTCCGTGTTGTCGTCGCTTTCGAAGGACGGGATGCCGCCGGCAAGGGAGGCGTAATCAAGCGGATCATGCAACGCCTCAACCCTCGTGTCGTCCGCGTAGTCGCTCTTCCCACACCGACCGAGCGTGAGAAGACACAATGGTACTTCCAGCGTTACGTGCAGCATCTCCCCTCCGCCGGAGAAATCGTCCTCTTCGATCGAAGCTGGTACAACAGGGCCGGCGTTGAAAGAGTGATGCAGTTCTGCACGGACGAGGAATACGAGGACTTCATGAGGTCCTGCCCTGAGTTCGAGCGCATGCTCGTGCGGTCCGGCATCCGGTTGATCAAATATTGGTTCTCAGTAAGTGACGAGGAACAGGAGCACCGCTTCCAGGATAGAATCAATGATCCCCGCAAACAGTGGAAGCTGAGTATGATGGATCTCGAATCACGAAACCGCTGGGTGGAGTACTCGAAAGCTAAGGACATCATGTTCGAAAGGACTGACATTCCCGAAGCGCCATGGTATGTGGTAAACGCCGATGACAAGAGGCGGGCCCGGCTCAACTGCATCCGCCACCTGCTCAGCCTCATACCATACCGGGCGAACGACATCGACAAACTCGTCCTCCCGCCCAGACAGGAAGATACAGGATATGTTCGGCCGCCGATGGCGAGCCAGAATTTCGTACCGGAAGCGTATTGAGCGATGAACGATTCGAATATCACACCGCTGAATCCGAGTGAACCGGACAGTACGGTCCGGCCTGAGGAGCCCCACACTCTCGATCCGAGCGATCTCGAAGCCCCTGCTCTCTTCATCAACCGAGAAGTCGGTCTGCTGGAATTCCACGAGCGCGTATTGAGCCAGGCAAAAGACCCTCGCGTACCCCTCCTGGAGCGGCTGCGCTTCCTGACGATCTCCTGTTCGATTCTCGATGAGTTCTTCGAAATCCGCATGGGCGGGCTGAAAGAACAGATCTCCTACGGTCTTGTCAAGCCGGGCGCGGATGGACTCGGACCACAGGAAACACTTCACCGGTGCCGGGAAATGATCCTCAGGCTTGTTGCGGAACAGTATCGCGTTTTGAACGAAGGCTTTCTCCGCGACTTCGAAGAGGAAGGCATCGTCGTCTTCCGTCGGGGTGAATGGAGCGACGTACAGGCCGAATGGATCAAAGAATATTTTGTGAGCGAAGTGTTGCCCGTACTCACGCCGGTCGGGCTTGACCCCGCCCACCCTTTTCCTCGTATCCTGAACAAGTCGCTCAACTTCATCGTGTCGCTCGATGGGAAGGACGCATTCGGCCGACGAACGAAAGCAGCTGTCGTTCAGGCACCACGAATCCTCCCGCGGCTCATTCCGATTCCGCCGGAGGTTGCCGATGTCCGGCACGGATTCGTTCTTCTCTCATCTGTTATTCACGCCAACGTGGACAAGCTCTTTCCCGGAATGAAAATCCGGGGCTGCGATCAGTTCCGCGTAACAAGAAACAGCGATCTCTGGATCGACGAGGAGGAGGTGCAGGATTTTCTTCTCGCCCTGAAAGGAGAGCTTACCCGCCGGAATTTCGCACAGGCCGTCCGGCTCGAAGTTTCTGATACCATTTCAGAGGAGATGACTTCCTTCCTGCTTCGCCAGTTCGAGCTTTCTGAAGAAGACCTGTATCGAGTCAACGGGCCGGTCAATCTTCATCGTCTCGAGGCGCTCTACGGTCTCGTGGACCGGCCCGCTCTCAAATACACATCCTTCGTGCCGGGTGTTCCGAAAAAACTCGGCACCGGTTCGGATATCTTTTCGGTCATTCGGAGCGGGGATATTCTACTGCACCATCCGTATCAGAGTTTCTCTCCGGTGGTCGATCTCATTCGCCAGGCAGCCGTCGACCCGGATGTACTCGCCATAAAATTGACTGTTTATCGGACGGGTGCCGACTCCACTCTCGGCGCGGCGTTGCTCGCTGCAGCGCGTGCAGGAAAAGAAGTAACGGCCGTGGTCGAGCTTCGCGCCCGCTTCGACGAAGCCGCGAACATCGACCTCGCGTCCAGTCTTCAGGAAGCCGGCGCCAAAGTTGTTTATGGCGTCGTCGGTTTCAAGGCACACGCCAAGATGTTGCTCATCGTCCGGCGTGAAGGGAAAAAGCTGCAACGCTACGTGCATCTCGGTACCGGGAATTACCATCCTAAAACGGCTCGTGCCTACACCGACATCGGTTACCTCACATGTCGCGAAGATATCGGCGAAGATGTGCACGCCCTCTTCCAGCAGCTCACCGGCCTCAGCCGCGACGACAAACTGAAGAAGCTCGTGCAGACCCCGTTCGGCCTGCACGAGACCGTAATCAGGCTCATCGAAGAGGAGGCGGAAAACGCTCGCCAGGGGAAAGAGGCGCGCATCATCACCAAAATGAATTCCCTGGTGGAACCGAAAGTGATCCAGGCTCTTTACCGTGCCTCTCAGGCGGGCGTTCCGATTGACTTGATTATCAGGGGGATCTGTTGCCTGCGACCCGGCATTCCGGGAATCTCCGACAATATCCGCGTCCGGTCGATCGTAGGCCGTTTTCTGGAACACCACCGTGTCATGCACTTCCACGCGGACGGCGAAAAAGTCACCTTCTGTTCGAGTGCCGACTGGATGCCCCGCAATTTTTTCCGGCGCGTCGAAGTTTCATTTCCTGTTGAAGGAAAGGGCCCTCGTAACCGGGTGATTAGAGAATGCCTTTCTGAATTGCTCGAAGACAATTGCGAGGCCTGGGAGATGAATCCGGACGGAAGCTACACCCGGCTCCAGCCTGGAAGCGCCGAGAATCGGTCGGGGCAGGAACAGCTATTGCAGTCGCTTGCAAAGAAGCCGGGTTAGGCGGCCGGCTCTCCACTTTCCACTTCCAGATCGAAACCGATCCCATCGAGGAATTGTGACTCCCTCACAAGATCCGCCCTTGTCAGCGGATGTTCGCCGAGCCAGCCCGGACCGAATTCCAATGTGATCCTTTCTCCCGCAGCCTTGATCCGGATGGCGGGAAACCGCCCCTCCACGCGACTCCTGTAAAAGAGCGCCGCCAACCGGAGCAACACCATCAGACGAAGACCGGTACGGCGGCGATTGACTCCTTCCGCCTCAAAAATCGTTCGGGGGATCTTTCGTCTATGGGCGCGCACGAGGGCGGCGATCATGCGCTGATCATCTGAGGAAAAACCGGGCATGTGAGAGTTCTGAACGAGATATTCTCCATGCTTGTGGTGGCCGGCATGAGATACGGCGAGGCCGATTTCATGGAGCCGGGCGGACCAACGCAACAACTGATCATGCCACACCTCATTCAGATCCCATGAACCACGCACTTGATCGAGGAGACGGAGCGCGCCGGTTTCGACCCGTTTCGCCTGATCTTCATCCACACTGTACTGATCGGAGAGCCTGGCGATCGTACGATCCCGGACGTCCCGTTTCTCCATCCGGCCGACGAGATCGTACAGCAGGCCTTCACGAAGAGCGCCGGGTGACACAGTCATCTCATCAAGCTTGAGACTCTTGAACACCGAAATAAGCACGGCAAGTCCTCCCGCGATTACGGGACGACGGTCGGCCTTGAGGCCTATGATGTCGAGATCCTCCACGCGCCCTTTGTCGACGATCATGCGGCGAAGTGTTTTCAGAGAGGAGAGTCTGATCCCGCCGGAGTCCCCCCCATTGAGAGAGATGATTTCCGCTATCCCATTAATCGTGCCCGACGCACCGACGCTTGCATCCCACCCGATCTGTCGAAACTCCTTTCGCAGAGCCCGGAGTTCGAGTGCGGCGGCGAGTTCCGCCTCGCGAAACCCGTTAGGGGTGAACACCCCTCCCGGGAAATAGCGATTGCTGAACGACACGCACCCCATCGGCCTGCTCTGAGATCGAACGATGTTGAATCCTTCTCCAATAATCAGTTCCGTACTTCCCCCACCGATATCGACAACGAGGCGATTGTGTGCGTCATAGGAATGGGTGTGGGCGACGCCGAGATAGATGAGCCTGGCTTCCTCGTGCCCCGAAATGACCTCGATAGGATGACCGAGGGCCTTTTCCGCTTTCCCCCGGAAACCGGCCAGGTTTTGAGCGAGCCGGAATGTATTGGTACCTACTGCTCCCACCTGAGCGGAGGGAATTCCGATCAGCCTCTGGCCGAACCGTTCGAGGCACTCGAGGGCACGCTGCTGTGCCGATTCCGCCACCCGCCCGGTCTGGTCAAGACGATCCGCCAGACGGACCGGCTCACGAAGACGGTCAAGAACATGAAGATCGTGACCATCAAAACGGGCAATCACCATGTGAAAGCTGTTCGAGCCGAGATCGACCGCAGCGATGCTCTTTGAGCTGTTTCCAGGTAAGATTCCCTTTCCCATGATCCCTTACTTATAGCGGATTCCCCGGGCGGTCCCATGAAAACTTGACAGCCTGTCCCGGTCGCGCGTAAGGGGTCAGGCACTTTTTGTCCGGGATTTCCGGACTGTTCGCCATTAAGATCAGGATGTCATGAAAGCTGATCGTGTTCTGGAAACCTGCCTTTATGTCGACGACCTCGATGAGGCCGCCGATTTTTACTCCCGTGTGCTCGGGCTTGACCTGCACTCCCGCCAGAAAGGGCGACACGTGTTCATGCGCTGCGGCGAATCGATGTTACTGCTGTTTTCGGTCGACGGTGTCCGCCGGGGAAGCGACAACGTCCCGGGCCACGGCGCCGACGGACCGGGCCATGTGGCTTTCGGCGCGACCGACCGTACGATCGACCAGTGGCGCGACAAGCTCATCGGCGAAGGAATCGCGATCGAACGTGATGTCGATTGGCCGGGCGGCGGCAGATCGATTTACTTTCGCGATCCCTCCGGCAATTCTCTCGAGTTCGTAACACCGGCCACGTGGGACCTTCCCGACGACCGGGATCCGCCTCCCCATATGTCTGAAAGTTGACGGTCATATGCGTTGGTTCAATATTCAGAAGAGTGAAGTCCCCCTCGTCGTCTCACTGGCGGTACTCCACTTTCTTGTAATCGCCTCGTTCACTCTGGCACGGATCGCCCGGGACGGCCTCTTCCTCGGCGAGCTTCCCGTACAGATGCTTCCTTATGTCTACGTCATGGTCGCCATCTGGACCGGCTTCGCCGTGTGGGCTTTCGGCCGGCTGTCGGCACGCCGGGCGTCCCACATCACACTCGCACGCGGACTGATTTGGACCAGCGCCTCCCTTCTCGTTTTCTCGTTCTGGTTCGCTCAGGCACCTCGGATTGCGGCGGTCATCTTCTATCTCTGGAGCGGCGCCTATGGCCTGATCCTCGTATCCCAGTTCTGGATTCTCACGAGTGACAGGGTGAACTCGAGACAGGCCAAACGCCTTTTCGGATTGATCGGCGCGGCCGGGATCATGGGAGGGCTCTTCGGCGGTGGCACAGCGACCATGATAGGCGACCTGATCGCCACACACTGGATTCTGGTAATGGCGGCCGCCCTCCATGTCGTCGCTGCGTGGGTTGCCATGAAGAGTGGTGTGCGTGCCGACGAAACCGCTCCCGTATTGAAGAGCGCCAGAGCGGACACCGGACTCGGCCTGCGATCAGCCCTCTCCGAGCCGTACGTTCGGTTATTGGCGATGCTCTTTCTTGTGGCCGGCATCACATCGGCCGTTCTCGACTACGAGTTCAAATATTTCCTTCAGCAGAAGTTTGTGGAAGGGGGCGCGATCACACGTGTCCTCGGGCTCTTCTACGGCGCACAAAATGTGGTCGCCCTGATTGCACAGCTCGGTCTCGCAGGGTTCATTCTTTCCCGTGTCGGCCCTCGATCCGCATCGATGCTATTGCCCGGCGGGATCATCCTCGGCGCCGCCGTCACCGTGATGGCCCCCCTCTTGATCCTGTTTCGGGTCGTCCTCTCCACGCGACTCTATGACGCCACGCTCCGCGTCTCCCTTGCCCGCACGTCATGGGAATTCCTCTATTTTCCCCTGCCCGATCAGATCAGGCGACCGGCGAAACGCTTGATTGAAGTGGCTGTCAGTCGATCGGCGGACGCGGGCGCCGGGCTTCTGGTCCTCGGTCTGAACGCCGTCGCCGAAGGAACGATTCGGCAGATTTCGTTTCTGGTTCTTATCCTCGCGAGCGCCTGGATGATGCTCGAGTTCGTCGTGAGCCGCGCCTATCGGGCCCAGACTTCCCGCCCCCTTCGAAGGGCGATCGCGCTCGCCAGAACGAGAGAGGGATCGCTCCCCCTGACTGAACAACGGGAAGACTGGATTCAATTTCTGGAAAGCGAAGATGAGTCGCGCATTCTTCTCGCCCTCGAGGCACTCGGATCGAGTGACTTCGAAACGGTTCGATCCAGACGGAAGGAACTGTTGAGTCATCGTTCGCCCCGTGTGCGCGCCAAGGCGCTCTCACTTCTGATCTCACGGGGCGATAGCGTCGACGATCTCGAATGGGAAACACTTGTCGACCGGGGTCCGATGGACGGAGAGGCTACCGCTGAAATTTCGCTGGCTGAATCTGCCGCAGATCGTGTAGCTGTCGCCGCCGCGGCGGCCCGCAAATACGGATCTGACATCCCCCGCAGCCGGCTTCCTGAACTCCTCGAGGATCCCGAAAAGGACGTTCGTGTCGCCGCGTTCCGGAGCGCCTCCATTCTCGGAGATCGGGAGTTTGTTCCGACGTTCGTCAAGAAGCTCGGCAGTCCGGTCGACAGGAAAGACGCGAGGCAGGCACTCACACGATACGGCAACCGAATCGTCGGCACACTCGGTGATTACCTGCTCGATCCCGAAGTATCTATCGGTGGTCGAATCGGCATTACTCGCGTTCTCGCCGTTATCGGGACGCAGGAGGCGGCGCTTTCGCTGTTTCGAGCGGGCCATCTCTCCATCGACCGCCTGATCGTTAATCACGTCCTGGAAGCGCTGAATCAGATTCGCCTGAAAGACCCATCCGTCAATCTCCCGATGGAAGATGTGCGCGCACGCCTCGATCAGGAGATCATCAGATACCTCACCCGTATCGTGCAGGTTCGCTCGGTGCGTGCGCTTGAACACGAATGTGTGCGCGGTCTTCTCGTTCGAGTCCTTCAGGAGAGGATGGAGCAATCCCTCGAGCGAATCTTCAGGAGGCTCGCCCTCGTCTACCCGACAGAGGAGACCCTGCTCGCTCACCGCGGCTACCTGGGATCCAATGCGAGGCTCCGAGCGAACGCCCTGGAATATCTCGATTCAATCCTCGAGCCGACTCACAGGCGAAGACTGATCCCCGTGCTGGAAGCGCGATCGCCGGATGACCAGGTGCGCCTCGCTTCGGATGCACTTGATCGCGGGTCACCTTCGTCTTACGGTACAATCATGGAACTGCTGGAGAGCCGCGAGACCTGGCTCAACACTGTGGCGCTCTACACGGTCGGTTCGTTAAAGCTCGATCTGCACCTTGATCAGGTCTATGGAGCCATGCGCTCGAAAGATCTTCTCGTTCGGGATACAGCCGGCTGGGCGTTGCGGCAGCTCGACGCCGCCTGAGGTAATCATGGCAAAAGTCATTCAGACGATGAGCATCATGGAGCGGGCCGTTCAACTCATGGCGACCGACTTTCTCCGCAATACACCGACCGATGAAGTGGCCCTCATCGCCTCCAAAACAACCGAGGTACAATTCGAACCGGGTGAGATACTGAATCGGGACGCGGACTATGCCGATAGTTTTATCCTGGTGGTCGACGGTCTGATCGAACACCGCCGGGAGAATTCTATTGTGAGAGAAGCCCGCAAGGGAATGGCGACCGGCCTCATGGCCCTCATGGGTATCGATGAACCTGATGACCACATTATCGAGGTCAGAGAACCGACTCACGGAATTGTCCTGTCGAGACGGGATTTTCTCGACGCGATTTCGGAACACACAGAATTCGCCATCGAAATCATCCGAAGTCTGGCGACGCTCATTCTCCGGCAGGCGAGAAGAATCGATGAACTCGAGAAGGAGCGGCGAGAGACCCCTTGAGGCCCGGTCGATAATGGGGGATACTGGCTCGTATTGAGAGTCAAACTCCAACCCGTCTGTCCCCTCGCCCCTGGAGACAATGACCATTCCGCGACTCGTACACCCCGCTCTCCTGCTGTCTGCGTTACTCGGGTTTCTGCCGGCGACGCCGTCTCATGCGGTGACCCCCGCGCCTGGGGGCGATGCCGACTACGAGGATTCACGGAAACACATCTTCCTCGACGACGAACTCCTCTTCATCGAGGTGACCCTCGACTCCACCGACTTCGCCGATCTACTGAATCAGCCATGGTTGAATGACTATAAGCGGTGCACCGTACGATTCCGGAACTCGCTGATAGACGAAACCGTTTCCGATATCGGAATACGCGTTCGTGGGAACACCTCCCGAGCAGGCATCAAGAAATCCTGGAAATTGAGCTTCAACGAGTTTGTCGAGGGGGGGCAATTCCACGGACTCGAACGGTTCAATATGAATGGAGAGCGGAATGACCCCTCCGCGATCCGAACGGAACTCGGTTTCGAGATGCACCGCAAGATGGGCGTGCCTGCGCCACGGGCACATCATGTTCATCTCACCATCAATGACGGCCGGTTCGTAGAGGGAATCTACATCAACATCGAGCAGGTGGACGAGGAGTTCGCGGAGTCCCGTTTCGGCAACAAGAACGGCACACTCTACAAATGCCGCTACCGCGGTTCACGGTCCGACCTTCGCTGGGTTGCGCCGGGTGACGGGGCCGCCTACAGCAACCTGGCCGACCGGCAGACCTACGACGAAAAACGTTTCGACGAAGATTCGGACTATGAAGACCTGGCCGCATTCATCAACTTTATCAATTTCAGCGACAACGAGACATTCGCATCAGAGTTGAACCAGTGGTTCCATCTCGATGATTTCTTGCGTGCCATGGCGGTCGATGTCGCCATCGGGAACTGGGACAATTACTGGTACGGCGCCAATAACTATTACCTCTATATGAACGAAGAGACGAATCGATTTGAATACGTACCGTGGGACCTGGACAACACTTACGGTGTCGATTTCTTCGGCACCGATTGGGCGAGGAGGAATGTGAACAACTGGGGCTCGGGTGGTTTCGGCTCGCTTTTTCTGGATCTTCCCCCACTGATCCGGCGCATTCTCGCCATCCCCGACTGGACAAGCCTTTTGAAGAGTTACGTGCGGGATGTAGCCGAAGGGCCGCTCCGCCTCAGCCTGAACGAGGATCGCATCGACCAGCTGCAAGCGATGCTCCAGCCCTATATCTTTCTCGGGTCATTTTCGGACAATCACATGGATTGGGGGTGGGACTGGTCGGCGTTCATGATGTCGTTCGACTCCCCGACTTCGTTTGGTGACGCTCGCGGGCCATGGGATTACGGCATCAAGCCGTTCCATACGATTCGGACCAACCACATTCTCACGAACGTCGCGACGCAGGAGATCCTGAGCAGCCTGTCCATCAGCGAAATTGTCGCCCATAACCGCCACGGCGATCGAGATGAAGAGGGGGACCGGGACGACTGGATCGAGCTGTTCAACGATTGGCCGGCACGTGTTCCTCTCGGAGGGATGTACCTGAGTGACAACCCGAACGCCCCCAAAAAGTGGCGTATCCCTGACGGTACGGTGATCGAAGCGCGGGAGTATCTTCGAATCTGGTGTGACGGCGAAACCGATGAAGGCCGTCTGCACGCGGATGTCGATCTTGACGAGACCGGTGGGCGGATCGGTATCTGGCACACTGATAATCATCGAAACGTGTTGATCGACTATGTTGAGTTTCCTGCGATCGGCCCCGACGTCTCTTATATCAGGCGTGAAGACGACATCTATCCTCGTGTCTACTCTGCGGAACCGACACCCGGTGAGGCCAACTCGTACGCAGGGAACCTCCCGCCCCAGATCATCGATATCTCGCTCGATCCGCTCCTTCCCACCGACGACACACCCGTTACGATTTCGGCCAGAGTTATCGAGCTCGACGGTATTCTGGCCGGCGTCAAACTCCATGTAGACCGGGGAAACGGCTTCGAAGCGACTTTGCTTGATGAAGTGACAGAAACAGGGGGTGCCCTTTCGAATGGTCGCTTGTTCCGCGCCGAGCTGGCCGGGGCGCCGGAGGGAACGCGGATCGCCTATTATTTTGAAGCGACCGATGACAGCGGCGCGACCTCTTTTGAGCCTTCAATGGGTGCCGATTTGCCACTGGTGTACGTGGTGGACTATCAACCACCCGCGCTCTTCCTGAACGAGTTCATGCCCCGGAACAGCGGTGTGGTGACCGACGACCGGGGGGAAGCGGAGAGTTGGGTCGAGATTTTCAACGGTTCATCGAAATCTATCGATCTCGGGGGATATGCGTTCAGCGTCGACCCCGACGTGAACGACCTCTTTCTCTTTCCCTCACTTCTGATCGAACCAGGGGGCTACCTTGTGATCTGGTGTGACGGAGAGCCCGACGAGGGTGATCTCCACGCCGATTTCCGGCTCGATCAGGATGGCGGAGTTCTTGTCCTTCGGTCACCGGCTGCATTCGGCAGCATGGTGATTGATCAATATGAGTACGGGCTCGTGGATGAGGATTTTTCGTTCGGCCGAGGGGCGGACGGCGGCGAATCCTGGGTGACCTCGAGCGAGCCCACCCCGGGAAAGTCGAATTCGGGCGGCTCGACCAATTCCGATCCGTGGGGATCGGGCCGGCCCCGGCTGGCCGTCTGGCCGAATCCCGTTCCTATGAACGGTGCGGAGGCGATAGTCGGTTTCTCCATGCCCGCTCAGGGTAGAGCCACAATTCGCCTCTATGATGTGGCCGGCCGCGAAGTGAGCACTTTGCTCGACATCCGACTCGCCCCCGGCGTTCGCCGTATTCCGATCGATTTCCGCGCCCTGGTAAGTAACGAAACGGCCCAGGGCATCTACTTCCTGCGCCTCGAAACCCCCGTATCCGAAGAAACTACAAAGATCATCCTCGTTCGCTAGCTTACCCTGCTCTCCCTCCTGCCACCTCATCACAAATATTTGTTGCAACGATCTTTGTTTTAACATATGTTTGTGAGTGAGGAGCGTGCCATGCATAACGAGATCAGCAATCCGTCGAGAAAAGACAGAGCCGTGGTCGGGGCTTTTCTTGCCATCGCCAAAACCGGTTATCATCTCTTCGGTGAGGCGGCCATGCTGCTGAAGGAGCATGGAGTGTCGGAGCCTCAGTACAATGTCCTCCGGATTCTTCGCGGCGCCGGGTCCGATGGCCTTCCCTGCGGAGAGATCGGCGCCCGCATGCTGACCCGCGTGCCCGACGTGACGCGGCTCGTCGATCGCCTTCGCCAGATGGGCTACGTCCGAAGGTGGAGGAGTGAGCAGGAGCGGCGCATCGTTCTCCAGGCAATCCTGCCCAAAGGGGTCGAGCTTCTCAATCGTCTGGACGAGCCCGTACTGCAACTTCATCGAAATCAGTTCGGCCATATGCCGGAGCGGGAGCTTCGGGATCTCGCCCGCCTCCTCAGAAAAGTGCGGCATCCCGAATAGCGGCATCATCCATCACGATTCATGAACGTTGTTCGAGGTACGATCGATTATCCCGGAGGTCGCGAAATGATCACAATTCGACATGCCGATGAGAGAGGGCAAGCCGATCACGGCTGGCTCAATACGAACTTCACATTTTCCTTCGCCCATTACCATGACCCCGATCACATGGGATTCCGGTCACTTCGCGTACTGAATGACGATGTGATCGGGCCGGCGGGCGGCTTCCCGACCCACGGCCACGACAACATGGAAATCGTCACATACGTGATTGAAGGCGCACTGGAACATCGCGACAGTATGGGTACCGGTTCGGTTCTCCGGCCAGGGGACGTCCAGCGCATGAGCGCCGGAACCGGTATTACCCATAGCGAGTTCAATCACTCCAAGAGCGAGAGTCTCCGGCTCATCCAGGTCTGGCTTCTCCCCGAAGAGAGGGGAATCACGCCGGAATATGAAGAGAAGTCTTTTTCAGACGATGCAAAGAGGAATCAGCTCTGTCTGATGGTATCGGCGGACGGCCGGAACGGTTCGATGAGGATTCACCAGGACGCTTCGATCTACTCCTCCATAATCGAGGAGGGGGCCGAGATCATTCATTCGATTACCCCCGGCCGTCATGTGTGGATACAGATCGTACGAGGAGCGATCGACATGAACGGCACGCTCCTCTCCGAGGGAGACGGCGCATCTCTATCCGAAGAAACAGTGATTACCATAACCGGCAGGCAAGAGACGGAATTCCTCCTCTTTGACCTTGCCTGATCGAAAGGAATTGACCATGTCAAACCCTGCACCTGTCAAGCACCCTGTGAGCGACCTTGTTGCCCGCCGGCAGAGCCCTTACGCGATCGACGGGCGTCCGATTCCGCCGGAGGACCTTCGCTCCCTTTTCGAGGCGGCCCGCTGGGCGGCTTCCAGCTACAACGAACAACCGTGGCGCTACATCGTAGCTACAATGGACGACCCCGAAACCTTTGACCGCATTCTGCAATGCCTGGTCGAGCCGAATCGGGCGTGGGCGAAGGAGGGTTATGCGCTGGCACTCGGCGCCGTGCGTAAGCAATTCGAGAGGAACGGGAAGCCGAACGCCCATGCTCATCACGACCTCGGCGCAGCCTCGGCAACTCTTGCACTCGAAGCGGTAAACCGTGGTCTCGTCGTCCATCAGATGGCGGGGATTTTTCCGGACAAGGCGAGGGAGACGTTTTCCCTGCCCGATGAATTCGAAGTGGTTACGGGCCTCTGTATCGGTCACGGCGCCGATCCGAAAGATGCGCCGGAAGCCCTCCTCGAGAAGGACCAGGCGAAGCGAAGCAGGAGGCCGCTTGAGACAATCGTGTTCGGCGGCGAGTGGGGGAAGCCGGCTGCGATGCTGTCGGACTAGCCGACCCGCTTCACGGGCTCAGCCGATGACGCCCTTCTTGTAGAGCGCCAGAAGATCCATTGAAAGCGCGATCGTGCAGTGGATGATCGCTCCGCCCAGAATACTCCTGGTGCGGAGCGCTACAATGCCAAGCACCGCGCCCGCCACGATGGCTCCCATCGCTTCGGGAAACGGTTTTGCGAAATGCATGATGCTGTAGGGAATCACGCTGATCGCGATCGCATTGGCGGTACCAAACTTCTTCTCCAGCCCGAAAAGAAGATACCCGCGAAAGAAGAATTCAAGGGCGATGAATCGAGCCAGATAGATCGTCTCCCATAAGACGATCACTTCCCAGTCGCCCGTGAGGTTCTTGACGAACGGGTACTTTCGCAGGAACACATCCTGTGTGCCCGCCCAGAAAAGAGCAGGCAACATGATGATGACCAGGCCGGCATAAATGAGAATCGTCCTCTTCGTAAGATAGATTCGGAATCCGTAACGGGCGGGCGATTCGCGGAATACCAACCCGATAATGGCGAACGGAACGGCAAGATAAAACACGAAGCCCCAGAGCGCCCAGTAGATCCGCCCGCCGAGGTCGGTCGAACGTACCGAGGACCACTCGGGGTTGAAGCTTCCCGGCGTGGGAAAGCCTCCCCGGAAAATCAGGAGCACAAGCAGAACGGAAACGCTCCAGAGAATGACGGTTGCCCGCCGATCCTCCCCGAGCCCTTCCGGATTCGGGAGATCCGGTACCGGGCCGAACAGCCGATCCACAATCCCCCACGTGCCCGTCTCATCCATTGTGCTCGGCATTTTCTTCACACAGGCCCCGTGTGGTAACCGTTTTTTTCGAGCCATCCCAACGACGGCCCCTTCCAGCGGTATCTCGCCAGATCAATCCGGCCGGAATCATTGAAGGGGATACCCTCCTTCTCGAGAATAACCCTCTGCTCCAGCTCGCTGTCCGAACCACCCCGGAGGCTGATCGCCCCCCTGCTGTTGACGACCCGTTGCCAGGGGACGCGCTCGTTATCGGGAATTCCGGCCATCGCGTAGCCCACCATCCGGGCTGTACAGCCCGGCACGATCCCCGCCAGCTGTCCGTAGGTCGCCACACGGCCCTGTGGAATTCTTTTTGCCAGTCGATAGATCTTCCTGTAGATATCGAAAGTGGCCATGGTCCCTCCCGATCTGTCCGATCGCCCCCCTGAGGCGGCTGACTTCCATAGTATAGTAGTGTGGCTGGTTGAACGACTCTTCCGGCAAAGGGCTTTCTGCCTTATCATCGGACGTAGAGACCGGAGCGCGTTTCGCTCCGCCGTAAGAGCGCGCCAACCGAGCCGAGGATCTGCCATGAACAGAACGAACTCAACAACCAGCCCGCCACTCACCACGATCGACATCAGCAAGATTCGAGAGGAAATCGTCGGTATGAATCTTCGGTTTCCTACCCCCTTCGGGCCGCGGCTCATGGTGTATGCGGACTATACGGCTTCGGGCCGGACCGTTCGATTTATCGAGCATCATCTGATGAAGATCCAGGATAGCTACGCCAATACTCACACGGAAGATGATGAGACAGGCCGAAGCACGACGGAGCTGCTCCATCAGGCGGAATCGACGCTCAAGCGCGCCGTGAACGGCAATGAAGATACATGCATTATCGCGGCCGGCACCGGGACTACCGGCGCCATTCAGAAGCTGCAGGAAATCATCGGAGTCTACATGCCCCCGGCTACACGTGCCTGGGTGCACGAAATGGCCGAACGATATGACGAGGAGGCAGGATCCGATGAAGGCCGGCACTTTCTCGAATACATGAAGCAATCGCGGCCGGTCATTTTTGTCGGTCCCTATGAACACCACTCGAATGAAATCTCCTGGCGCGAATCGCTCGGCGAAGTGGTGGAAATCGCGCTCAGCTCGGACGGTCTCATCGACCTCGACGATCTGGAGAAGAAACTGATCGACCCCCGATTTGATGGCCGGAAAAAGATCGGATCGTTCTCAGCCGCATCCAACGTGACCGGAGTGAAGACGCCGGTATTTGATGTCGCTCGCATTCTTCATCGTCACGGCGCGCTGGTCTGTTTCGATTTCGCCGCGAGCGCCCCCTACGTGGAAATCGATATGAACCGGGACGAGGAATCATTCTTCGATGCGGTCTTCTTCTCTCCACATAAGTTCCTGGGCGGTCCGGGGTCGAGTGGCGTACTTCTATTTAACAAACGTATCTACCGTTCTGATCTGCCACCGACTTTTGCGGCGGGCGGCACGGTCGACTATGTAGGCCACACGGTCCACGACTTCATCGTAGACATCGAAGAACGGGAGAAAGCCGGAACGCCGGGAACGCTTCAGCTCATGAAGGCCGCACTCGCCATGGAACTGAAGCAGGCGATCGGTCTCGATCAGATCGAGAAGCGTGAACACGACTACATTTCACAGGCGATCAAGCGCCTGAGCGCGCATCGGAATGTCGAGATTCTGGGGAAGGCCGATCCTGATCATCAGATTGCGATTCTCTCATTCAATCTGTGTGACGGTGATCGATATATCCATCCCAAGCTCGTGACACGACTCTGCAACGATCTCTTCGGAATCCAGTCGCGGGCCGGATGCTCCTGCGCCGGTCCCTACGGTCACCAGCTTCTCGAAATCGGTGTTGCCGTCTCCTCTCGCTATCGCGATCAGATCGTCTGTGGCTACCAGGGCATCAAACCAGGGTGGGTGCGGGTCGGGTTCCACTACGCCATGGATCAGATCGATGTGGACTATGTGCTCGATGCACTTCTCTTTCTTGCCGACTACGGTAGCGCGTTTCTTCCTCTCTATCGCTTTAATCTCGAGTCAGGAACCTGGTCCCATGTAGATGATGAAGAAGGAAGTGGGCCTGAGTTCGGAATACAATGCGCCCTCCAGTCGAAGCCGAGTGACATGCCCCATCTGAGCGACCAGGATCGAAAAGCCGAATATGACCGCTATCTCGCACAAGCGGCGGAGCTGGCCGCCGACCTTCGGGCCGGACAGCAGCAAGAGTACCAACCTCTTCCCGATGAACTGGAAGATCTCAGCTACTTCAACGTCGTCGCCTTTGACGATTGACGCTCGTGGATTGCAGTCCCATCCCTTTCTTCCGGAAACCGCTTCTGAAGTGTCGCGATCATCTTTGGTCGATGAAAACGAGCTTATCACCATGGTAGGGGCAGTAGTCCCAATTGCCTTTCATCCGCACCTGATCAACAGGACACTCCTTGGGCGGGAGTACCGAACCTAGAGGAAGCTGCCAGTCATAAGTTTCCGATGCGATCCGGATCGAAAGACTGCCGGTGGACGCAGGGTCGGCGATCATCCGGCCCGATTGATCGGTTGCGGGAAAGAAAAAGAAGTTGAGATTGGCGCCGATCGGCCCTGCCACGCTCGCCAATATTGGACTCATCATGGCAGTCAGATTTCTGGCATCAGGAGAGACGTCGGTATCGGCAAGCGGCTTGTATTCCACCCCCCTGCTGTCAATCAGAACGATCGTCGAGCGAAGCACATCCGGCTCGAGCCAGGCCACACCGCCGAACGGGCCGATTCTCCCCTGAGATGCCGCGACCATCGTATAGGGAGCGACTACATTCTCGATCTCTTCGAGTTCGTCCGCACCTGTTGTCTGGTCACCCGCGAGACTGGCCGCCCAGAAGACGGGCGGTAGCCACCAGACCAGATCCATCAGGTCCGGATTGTCGGATACGATTTGCGTCTCCTCTATCAATGCGTTTATATCGACCGTCGAGGGGATCGTTCCGTCTCCCCCGTCCTGTGCCGACGCCGGTACCGGTACGGACAGGATCGCAACCGGGAGAACCCATCGCATGATTCGATTCCGCACCGTCATCCTCGATCTCCTTATGGTTGAAAGACCCCGAATACCGGACAGCCACGCTTGATGCGTTTCATTTTGGTTCATTCCGGACAGCCCGTGAGGAAAATGATCCGTTCGCACGATCATGGCGTTACATCAAGTACGAAAAAGCGCCCCCTGTCATCCTCCGCCGTTCTGATATGCCTGGCAATCTCCCGCCGGGACGGACCGTTCTCGAGAACGATCTGCTGAATCTCGGTGAACTGCTCCCCGTTAACCAGGAAGGGGCGGTAGTCAGAGCGTAGATTGTCGCTGAACAGAGGATAAAGACGGAGAAGAATGCGAACGCCGCTCTCTGCTGAAGTCACTTCCAGAAAAGCCGCCAGGCTATAGGGGGCGGCCCCTTTCGCTTCATAGCGCCCGGGCGAATTAAAAATGAAGTTACCGAGACCATAAATGATCCACTTGCCGCGATACTGTTCTATCTCCTGAAAAATGTGCGCCCCATGTCCGAGCACGAGATCGGCGCCGGCATCAATCATCCTGTGAGCCATCTTCTTCTGATTGACCGACCTGCCTGCATAGGTCCCGCCCCAATGGGGGTAGGCGATGACATACGCATCCGGATCACGCTCACGAATCGAACGGACCTGCCGGGCCACCACTTCGAGAGACCAGCCGTTCACTCCGGAATGATCTTCACGCGCATAAAAATCGTACTCATCCTCGTAAGACGATCGATGTTCGAATCCGGCGGCGACCGCCACCCGGAACGTTCCCCCTGCAATCGGAAATTCGAGTAGAAGAGGGAGGCGAGCCTCTTCATCGCTTCGGCCGGCGCCCAACCATTCGATGCCCGCAGCGTCGAGCGCTTCAATTGTATGGGCAAGTCCGGGTGCTCCGTAATCCATCGAGTGATTGTTCGCGAGTGAAACAGCTGTCACACCGTAGCGGTGAAGGGCACGGGGCGTTTTCGTCATGTCTCCCCAATGAATGTACCGCTTCCTGTCCTGAAGGGGCGAACGTCTCATCGTGGTCAGGGGCGTTTCGAGATTGGCCAGTGTCCAGGTGGCTCTCCGCAGCAATGGGGCGAGGCCTTGAACGCAGTCATCGTATCCTCTCGATTCCAGTATGTTTTCCGCGCCGTTCCGCCCGAGCGAGGCCTGGTAGTTCTCTCCAAAGCTCCAGTCCCCCACAAAAAGAAGCCGGATATCCCCCTCGATCACGTCAGAAGAAGTCGCCTCGTCGAACGAATGGGGGCCGGAGCAACCGCAACCTGCCAGACAAAAGAGGATCGGGAGAAGAACAGCCGGAGGAAGGCGAGCGAAGAACCGATGGAGGAGGGGGGTACTCATTTTCTCAGGTCAACTCGACGAAGAGGATGGCTGTTTCTTCAACGTCTGAAGAAGAACAGTGCCTGGGCCGGCAAGCCTTGTCATGAAAAATCCCTCCTTACCGAAGAGAGTCTTCCTGACGCTTCCTACGCTCTGTATGTCGTAGTCCACGCCGGATGAGAATGCGGCAAGGTTTCCGGTACTTACGAAAATATTCTCACCTTCTTTGAGGTCGATCCGCTTGAAATCTCCCCGGCCATGGACAAGCACACTGCCGGCTCCGCTCACCTTCTGAAGAACGAGGCCCGCCCCTCCGAACAGGGACGCCCCCACTCGGCGCGCCACGGCTACGGAAATGTCGATACTCTCTCCCCAGGCGGCGAGAAAGGCCCCGCGCGTTGTGAGCACGGGCCCATCCTTTTCCAGGTCCCATTCGGCGATATGGCCCGGCGCATTCGCACCGAGCACGATTCGTTGATCACTCTTCGAGGCTTCAATCCGCAGAAGGGCCATCCCTTCGCCGGAAAGAATTCTCTTGGCGCCTCCCGAAAACCCTCCGGGGATCTTCATCGTCCAGTCAATATGGGACGAGTAAGAAACAATCGATCCGCGAGTCGCCCAAATCGAGTCTCCGGCGTTCATCGTCAGTTCAGCGATCTGTGCGACCGTCCCTCTGATTTCTGCCTTCATCCGTTTTCACTCCCGGGAAGCTAGTTGTTCCCACCCAGATCGCGGAGTACGATCTCCTTTTCATCTCCTGATCGGACCTCGAAGTCGATCAGCCCGTACGTACCCTTGTGGCTCCATCCTTTTACCCGGTACGAGCCCGGTATAAGCGGGATCGGCTCGCCGGCTCTCTGGGTTTTGCTCCCGACCCATTTCTCGCCCGAATTTCGTGTGATCCAGCACCGATCGTCCTTGTCACGACTCCCGTCAGCTTTCTGGTAGATCACGGTGACGTGGCCGGCCGGCACCTCGATCCGATAATCCTGCTTGTCCTTCTCAGTGAGAACGAATCCGGTTACTACATAAGGGGTCAGCGGATTAACCAGGTGAAGGTCATAGGTACCAGGCAGAGCGTGGACTCCATTGCGCCAGTGCACTTTCCTCTTCCGCTCCCCGTCCTGCCAGAGTTCGTAGTTCTCCCGAAAGTCGATGCCCGATCCTTCCGCCACCAGCTTGATCACGGCATGTACTGTATGGATCATCTCGAAGATGATCTCCTTGTGGTCGCCATCCCCGAACGACTCACTCACAGACAGATCGTTCTCGTCATTCGGTGAGCACCTGAATTCGTATGTGCCGGGGTTGAGATAAACTCTGTCCATCCATCGAAACGAAAAAGCTTCGCGATCATTCTCGAAAGCGGTGACTATGGCGCCCCGCTTCTCTTCCCCCCGCTCAAGAAACTTCGCTTTTACCGACGGCGGCTCCTCGACGACTACATCGAGAACAGTCTCACCCGAGTCGGCCACCCGGATCGACTTCGTGACCGTTTTGTAGAGATCGCCGTTTCGCGTTCGAACGCCCACCGTGACCTCATACTCGCCGGCAGCGACCTGGTTTCGATAGTGGCTCTTCACCTCGATCAATCCCGCGCCCTCTTCACCAGCCGGAACGGCGACCCCCTCCACTTTCATGCGCTCACCTTCGTCCGTTGTCCCCTTGATAATGAGCGCCACTCTTCTTGTCTTCTCATGGATTCGCGTAAGTCCCTCGGTCAGTTCAGCGGCGCTCCCCGCATTCTGGTATTCCGTCCCGGCCGCCTCGGAGATGCATTCCATCGCGGCCTTCTCTTCCTCATTCAGGCCGAGGCCGACCACGTGCACCTTGATCTTGACGTCCTTCTCCATCCAGAGGCGCATCAGTTCGCATGGGTCTTCGTCGCAGGTCTCGATGCCGTCACTGATCAGGATGATCTCACCGCTCCGGTCACCGAAGTCCTCGAGAGCAGCGCGCAGACTTCTGCTGATCGGAGTCTTCCCTTTAGGATTCACATGATCCGCAAAGGCAGCCATCTTCTTCGCCGCCCCTGCGGGGTCCGTGAAAGGAACGATGAGTTCCGTATCCGAACAGTCCCCTTTTCGATTGTGACCGTAAGCGCGAAGGGCGAGTACCTTCCCATCGAAATCACTCTTCACGAATTCCTTGAGCACTTCGCGCGCCGCTTCGATCTTGTGAGTTCGATCGGATAACTGTCCCCACATCGAGCCCGATGCGTCAAAAATAATATAGATGCCGGCGGCGTCCTCATCCTGGGAAAAGGCGGAACCCGGTGCCAGAACGAGAAAGGCGAATAACGCCACCAGCAACAGATTAAGCGGGGTCCTGTTCAATTAGATGCCTCCCGCATTCAGCTTTACCCAGAAAAGACCTCGAAAATCGCTAGTCTCATAGCCTGTCGCACTGTCTTCCGGGTAGAGTTCGTTGAGGAGAGAAATGAGCGACGGGGCAATCTCCTTTCCGTGGCACGTCAGGCAGAGGGGCTTCATGTATATGGGCTCCACGTAGCCGATCGAACCATCCTCCAGATAGACAGCGCGCCCATTCATCCCCCGGCTGCCCGCTTCGTACTCGCTGAGCAGCCCTTCCATCCACTGCTCGGGAGCATTTTCAGGGTTTCGGAGGCGATCGCTTGTCCGGCCGATTGCGATTTCCTCTGTAATGAGCGCGGCTGTAATTGCAGGCGCTTCGAGCCGGCAGACGCCGATCGCCTCTTCAGGACCCCCGTCCTTCATAGCTCCCTTGAGCGCGCGGGCGAGCTCATGCTTCAGCGGTTTCAGCGCATCCCGGGCACGCACCAGTTCGCTTTCCGGTACACTCTTTTCGCCCCCGCCGCCGCAGGAAAGAAGCAGTACGGCTCCTACCGTCAAAACCCGAAACGTCCGCCCCGACATGATCCGTCCGGTCTTCTCTTTATCGTTCACCATGCCTCTTCCTCTCTCCGATCACTACTTTTCGTCTATGATAATACTACAACAGGTGACCGCCCCTTCCGCTTTGGCAAGCTCGGAAAGATCGACGGTTACGATCGAGAGGCCCGCACTTTCCATGCGTGCCCGTGTCTCGGGGTAAGCGTCGGAATAGATCAACCGATCACCGATACGAAGAGCATTCGCTCCGAATGGTTCCCGCGGATCGACCGACAAGATGTCGAATCCTCTCAGGCAGCTCGAATCGAGCCACTCCCTGTTCACGAGCAGCAGGCCGTCGCGGAGAGAGGTCACAGCCGATTTCAGGTGAAGACATTGACGAATCGGTACAGCCCGAACATCGTAGCCATGCCCCGTTAATATAGAACGCAATTGATCAATGCCGGATTGATTCGTTCTTCTCGATGATCCGACGAGCACGGTCCGCCCGGAACTGAGTACATCCCCCCCATCCAATGTGCCAGGCGATTCGATCGGGACAGTCTCTCGGAATCGGCTCAGTACATCTCTGACCGAGCTCGTCTCGGGCCGGCGGGAGACCGCCCCGGGGCGTGTGATCACGGCTACTTCATCGAACACGATCGCCGTGTCTTCCACAAACACGCCGTCGGGATAATCACCGTCAGCAGGAAGAGACCGGATCCGGCATCCCATGCCGGCGAGCGCCTCTTTATAAAGTCCATGCTGGAGACGAGCTTTCTCGACATCGATCGGCATGCGTTCGACATGAGAAAGCTCGCACTGTGCGAGATTGGCGCTTACTTCCCTTGTAAGAGCGGTACGCAATAGACCTGCTTCCCGCGTCAGGCGACGCTAAGCCGACTCGTAGGCCTTCTTGAGCCAGCCGACAAGCTCCCCGTTCACATCGCTCGTTTTTTCGAGCCTTACCCGATGACTGACCATCGAATTGAAACTGCCGGACGCTTCCAGTCTCGCCGTCGGTTTCTCACTTTTGATATTGATTCCCACATCGACCCTGGTCTTTGTTGACGGCTGGATCAGCGCGAATTGCTTGTTCCTTCTCAAGCTGACATAGGTCTTCTTCGGCGATACCTCGATGTCCTTCCCGAACCGGCTCACTTTCTTGATGAGCGCTTCGTAGATCGGCCGGAGCGCCTCTTTGGCGCCGGAGTATTGGCCGTCCACCAGGTCTGTCGCGGCGGGCGGCTTTCCACCACCCTCACGCGTCTTGATCGCCACGAGATTCGCGAAGCCATGAGTCATCCCGTGTTCTGTCTTCAGATGCTTTACGATCTCACCATGTTTGATGCAACCACTCGCTTTTGCGATCTTGATCCACTGGGGCAACGTCTTGCCGGTTTTTTCCTTATAGTTACTGATCATGGCATCCGCCATTTCTTCCGGGCTCTTCGGCATGCTCTTCTCCTAGCGTTCGTCCATTTCCGAGTGAATGGGGAGATCCGTCGTGCGTATCCAGCAGGTCAACTGTCCGATGTGGAATGAAAAGTGGGCACAGAGAATATGGGTAGCCGCCTCTCCCACAGTGGGAAAGACCTCGCGATAACGGGCATCCGGCAGGGGAGCCGCAAAGTCTTCGAATGACATCAGGTCGAGTTGGCGGCCGATTCTTTCAGCACCATCTTCCACCGCGGCGAGCAACTCGTCCCGGGCCGGATAGTTCGCACCGTCTTCCACCGGCTTGCTTCCCGTGCCGAATTTCGTCTCCCAGCCGTCATCCAGCCAAGGCTCGACGCCCAACTCCTCGCCGATCGCCTGAAAGCTGTGTACCAGATGGCCCAATGTCCATGCGGGGTGATTCGGAAGGCCGGGAGGCTGGGTAGTCATCTTGTCTTCGGGAACGACGGACAGTAAGTTGCGGAGGAAGCCGAGGTTCAGTCGTATGCTGTTTCGGATTCCGTCTTTCACTAGGCCTCCCGCAATTTCGCCTGGCCGGTGACCGGTTCACCGTCTCGGCACACTCGATGCAAGCAGCTTCATCTCCCTTGGATCGGCGACATAGGGACCGCGAGGCCACGAGACCGAACCCGAACGCGAGTCGATTCGAATGTCGTCCATCTTATTCCCGTCGCTATCTGCAAGTACGCTCAGCAACCAGGAGTCGCCCTCTTTTCTCGCAGCGCCGACTCCCCCGGTTCCTGTCAGGGCATAGAGAAGATAGTAGCTCTTTCCGATCAATTTCGCTTCTGTTTCGTTGATTCCGTCGGACACGACGACATCATCCAGAGCGCGGGGAATATCATGAACACGATTCAATCGGGAGGGTGAGATCGTTGAAGCGCAGCTGATCAACAGAATCGGAATAAGACACCAGGCGTACTTCATGACGTCCTCCTATTCCGGGGTTCGAATTTCTCTCTCCTACGGCGGGCAGGGGCCTGCCACATCCCGGCGCTCTTTCATAATGTAGGGGTGCACTGGGGAGATCGGCACACGATTCGGCGGGCAGGTCGGGGAGAGGATCAAGGCGGATCATATCCTGCAATCCGCACAGTGCACCGGTACAAAAGAGAAAGCCCGGCCGAAGCCGGGCTCTCTTCTGTCGTCGAATTTCGGAAGGATAGGGCTGATCGCCCTGATCTTTTCGGTACTATTCGGGAACGACGTTCTCGGCCTGAGGGCCCTTCTGCCCCTGGGTTACATCCATCGTAACCTTCTGGCCTTCGTGGAGCGTCTTGCGGCCCGAACCGACGATGCTGCTGTAGTGAACGAAGACATCGCCTCCGCCCTCCTGCTCAATAAAACCAAAACCCTTCTCGTCGTTGAACCACTTAACCGTTCCGTGAACCTGTTCTGACATTTCGTCCCTCATACTTGGAATTGCCAACTAACTTGGCGCTACAACCAGCCGGTGACTCTAAGAGGCCGGCAACATTTTGACCTCACGATCGGTCCTGCCTGTGCTGGTCATACGCCGAGACCGGTAACGCGATCAGTGTGTCACTAGAATGATGCCACTATTCCGCAGAATTGTCTGTTTATTCTTTACCCATCCGGGATTATCCGAAGGGACCGGGTAGTGACCTCATGCCTAATCATACTACATATCGTCAATTTTTGGCTGAGATCGATAGGTAGGGGGGAGAAATTCGCCACAGAAGCCCTGTTTGGGCCTCCCTGGGCTCCACTGGGCCCTTCAGGGGCGTTTTTCGAGGGACTGGGATCAGTCCTGGTAGACCAGAAAATCGGCGATCGGGTCAAGGAGAACCGGCGGAAAGCGCACTTCCACTCCCTCTTTCATCCTTGTCATCGCCGCCAGGCCCTCCGGTTCAGTCACCTCGGAACGCTCCCAGGTGTCTCGATCGGGCCACTGCGCGTACGCTACCCAGGTGCCGTCCTCCGCGGAATGGAGCCGGGAACCGAGCGCCCCGTAGCTCTCCCGCAAAAGTCGAGTCATGACTTCCCACGCCTCCCGGAATCCCTCTTCCTTCCCGGCCAGCAGGCGCCAGCGATAGATGACGGCAAAGCCGATCTTCGTCTGCATTTCCGGCTCCTAACTTGGAGAGTGGTTGGAATCCGACCTCAATCGATGAAACCCGGTCGGGTTCCGCATCACGAAGTTCGCGGCCATTCTCGAGGAGCGACAATTCAAATGCCCGAGAACCCGACCGCTTTCGTTGTCGGGAATACCTGTCTGGACGAGATGGAGTTCGGTTTGCTCCTGGCAGGCAGTGAGAGAGACCGAAACTTCCATGCCTCCGAAGGAGATAGCGACTTCGTGATCAGGCTCGACCCGGAGGATTTCACCACTCAAACCGGCGTCATGCCGCCACTTCCATTCATACTGATCCCCCGCGGCCACCGTCTGATCTGACTTGCGGAGTTCACCCTCTTTCGTCCGGAAGATCACCGACTCGATAAAGAATGACTCGAGACCGGCACCGGTCGCCCAGGCCCGAAACAGATCACCCGGCGACGCGTTGTAATACTGAACGATTTCGAAACGGGTCCAATCGTAGTTTTCCGGATCAATCATACGTTCTCTCCCGGCTTCACTTTTTCCCTTTGGTCGCCTTCGATCGGCCCTGCTTCGTCATCGCTCGCCCGGGGTCGCGAATCATCTTACGGATGTACTCCGCACGGCGAAATCGGACGGCCGACCAGTCCTCGTCGATCGCCACCTGCCGGACCCCTTCGAACCCCGCCTTCCCTACAGACGCCCAGCCGGTATCTCTGTTGAACTCACACTTATATTTTTTGGAGCTCTGCTTGGGGTAGGCAAACCAGACAATGGCATCTCCCATGGCGCGCTTACCGATCATCCCGGCGAATCGTTCCACCTCTTTCAACTGCGTCACAAATCCGAGAAAGAACAGGATCTCACCCGAGCCCCGGCCATCCTGAATCAGATCGACCGATCCGAGCGTCTTCAGTTCAGGCTCGAAGCTCTCCGGAGCGTTCAGGATATGAAGCTTTGCCCGATCCTTCAGATTCAATTTCTTGAACAGCGGCGAAATCAAGGTGATCCCTCACTTCGCTCCCGGACGCTCTCTTCGGCGATCACTCGATCGAGGACGATCTTCTCCTCGTGAACACCATCTTTTCCGCCGACCGCCAGATAGACCAGAAGACGGTCCGCGCCGTCTCTCTTGTAGGTCAGTCCCGCAAAGTGAGCAGCATCCTCTGAAACCGATACAAGCGGGAAGGTAACGTATCCGCTCTTCTCTTCCCACGCACTGTAATCATCATTGAAATGTTTGACCATTACTGCCAGCCCGCTCGGTTGCTCGCCAATCCAGAAGATCTCGTACATCGAAGGCTTTTTGTCATGTATCAACTTGAATGTACCTACCATCGTTCCGGCGGATGGGGCCGACCATGTCTCTTCACAGATTCCACCGAACGCTTCCCCTCTCCACGATCCGGTCAGCCAGGCAAAATCAGCAATTTCAGCCGGCGGACTTTTCCCCGGCTCATCGAGTTCCAACGTATGTTCTGTGTTTCGGCTTTGGGATTCGGCCGGCACCGGCCAGACGGCCAGCGCAATCAGGAGGGCTGCAATCATACATCTGTCGATCATTTCGCTCTCCTTCTCCCTGAGGGGGGGTAGTGTTTTCTACGAGTCGACGATCGTGAAGAGCCACCAGCGCTTCTTTACTTCTAATCGTGACCGGGCTTGTCTTTCGAAGTAGATCTTCATGAGACGACCGGAATCGGTCCTGATCTCGTACCAGTGCTTCCGAACATATTTCTCGCCGCTCCCATGACGGCATGGAGATGTCTCTTTCCATCTCCGAACGACGCTCTCCACTCGGATCAGTTCTTTCCTCCACTTGAATTCACCGGGCAGGCCGGGCTCTCCGGTCGACATGCTCCTCGTGTCGGAACTGGCCGTAACCGGTTTCAGCGGTTCGCTTATGAACTGTTCCCGCATGGCTTATCCCTCGTTTCGCTCGGAATCGATCGGTGACCGGCCGGAAAACCGGTCGACTGCCCACCGGTGACTCTCGTGCCGGAAGTCGGGGATCTCCTCCTCCCGTGGAAGCCAGACCAATTCATGATCTTCCTCGCCTCCGCCATGGTCTTTCAGCACGGTCGCTCGATAGAATGCGCACCTCTTGTAATAGTATGTCTTTTCATCGGCAGCGTAGAGATACTCGGCGGCGGTGCCTAGATAGCCCTGAACGCAGACCTCCAGCCCGCATTCCTCCATCGCCTCCCGAGCTACCGTCGCTTCCAGACTTTCCCCTTTGTCCTGGCCGCCGCCAAGAAGAAAAAGTCCTTTCGGAGTCCATGCCGCGGCGATTCGACCATGGTCATCTTCGATGATCGCGTACCCGCTCGGGCGAAACACATATTCCGCCCCCGTAACCTTCGTACCGAAACTGAACGACGCGGTCACACTTGATTTCATTCCGATTCTCCCTCCGGTGCCTCAAGCCATCTCTTATCAGGACTGGCCGGCCCCGGTTGATTCGAACCGAGATTGGTCTTGTCGACGTGCGCCACGATAAAATTTTCGGCGGTACGGGTGAGCCTTCAAGCCGCCGTAACATGGCCAGCTGGCCCGCATGGGTCATGGCATCAGCGAACGGTCCCTGGATCATCTGCTCGGCCGTCGTGCCGATGAACGGCGTTCCTTTTTCCAGATGGCCCGCGAGAGCTTCCAGTTTCTTGTGGAAACGCTCGATCTCGGAGCTGAGATCGTCAAGAACCCCGCCATCATAATCTCCACCTTCAAAATGAGTCATCGCATATCCCAGGACACCGTCCATATGGGCCAGAATCCTGTGAGGGGTTCGCACCTTTTCGCCGGCCTGAAAATCGGCGAACGAAGAGGGGGCCCCGCGAAGTGCTTTCTGCGTACGGTAAGCGAGCGCACCGAGAAAGTGGCGAAGAAGGTCGCGCTTTACTTTCTCTTCTTTCGTCAGGCCGGTCACCAGGCGCCCTTCTTTCGTATGTTACGAATTCTGGCTCTTACCGAGGCCGTCTCCTCGTTCATTGCGGTATCAAAAAGCTGTCTCACCTCAGCTCGATATTCGGGGAAAGCCTGAGCGAGTTCGCAAAAACCATTGTAGCTCCATGCACGAACAAACTTGTTTATATCCCGGATCCCCGCTCTCAGAAATGCTTCGACCCCGAGGCGACTTGCTTTCGAAATAGGGATATAGGGGATACACTGAAGAACTTGAAGTCTTGCTTCCCATTTCTCGAGCCCGGGCAGCAATCGATAGATTGCGGTGGCTGTTTTCCCGTCGACCTCATTCCCACTCTCAAGATAGTTTTTCAGTAGCCACGAAGCGCCCACTTCGCCTTCTTTTCTTTCGAGGTATTCGACGACTATAGGTACGAATTCGTCCCAGTCCGAGTAGGCGGCGTACGCACCGGCGATCGGGCCGACAGCCTTACCGTCCCACGATCGAATCGCTTCTTCGAGGCTCATCTCCGTCACCCCTCGAAACAGGTCATCAAGAATCCGCTCAGCACTTCTTCTTGTCATTCTTCTTCATGAGCGCCACCGATTTCCGTATGAGCGTCCGCAGCACCCTCTTGTCGATCTGATCAAGCCGATTGATATAAAGACAACCTCGACTCGTTTTGTGCTTTCCCAGTTTCTCCAGCAGGTCACCAAACGGTTTGAACCCCGCCATAATGTAAACAGTGAGACTCGTCTTGCGCGGAGAGAACCCCGAAACAAACCACTCACCCCCACGTCCGCTGGCGTACTCATAAGTGTAGGAGCCGAAACCGACCATACTGTCTCCCCACATTTCGGGTTTCAGTCCGGTCACCTCCTCCATGATCGCGCAGACTTCCTGCGCATCTTTACGTCTTCCCCCGTGTTCCACGCCGGCGAGGAACTTCTTTACACTTTTTCGATTCCGCTTCGTTTTGAGTTCAGCCACTTTCCGGGTCCTTTCATCAGGCGAGAAGCGCCACACTCTTGATCTGGGCAAAAACCTTGCTGCCCGGTTCAAGTCTGAGAGTAATCGCTGACTTTCGCGTGATACGCGCAAGAAGAGGAGCGGAGCCGATCGCCAGCCGAACAGTCATCTGCGCGGGGCCCTCCTCCACTAATGAATCTACTGTGGCAGGAACGATATTCAAAATACTGGTATTCACAGGTTCGGTGAGCGTCAAACTGACATCCCTCGCAAATATCTTGAGCCTGACCGGGTGGCCGGTGGGTAAGTTGTTTCGTGGGACCGAAAAACAGCCCACCGGTCCTCTCAACACTGTCAGTTGAAAGCGTTCATCGTGACTCTCCACAGTCGCTTCAATGATCGATTCGGCATCAAACCGGTGGGCAAGCGGCATGTCGATCCGCGTCAACATTTCCGAGATCGGCCCTGAAGCGAGCACGGTCCCCTCCTCCATCAAAGCGAGATGATCGGCCAACCGGGCGACCTCTTCGGTCGAATGGCTGACGTAGAGAACGGGAACGTCGAGCTCATCCCGGAGTCGATCGAGATGGGGAAGTATTTCCTGCTTGCTCTCTTCATCGAGGGATGCGAGAGGTTCATCCATTAACAGGATCTTCGGGCTTCGGAGAAGGGCGCGGGCAATCGCCACTCGCTGGCGTTCCCCTCCCGATAGCTCGCCCGGCCTGCGATCCAGTAGAAGATCGACGCCCAAAAGCGAGACAGCGTCGTCGAACCGGACACGACGTTTCGCTCCGCCCACCCGTTTGTATCCGTATTCCAGATTCCTCCGAACAGATAGATGAGGGAAAAGACTCGCCTCCTGAAAGACGTAGCCCAGAGAGCGTTCGTGGGGCGGGAGAAACAGACTGTCATCCTGCCAGATAGCATCCCCGATTTTGAAGCGTCCCCGGGGGTCTTTCTCCAGGCCGGCAATCGCCCGCAGAAAAGTTGTCTTGCCGCAACCTGATCGGCCGAACAGGGCGGAGATACCACGATCCGGCAAGGTCATCTCGGTGTCGAGTCTGAAACTTCCCTTCGTGATCTGAAAACGGCACTCAATCACGTCTTCACCACCTGAAATTTTCTGTTCAGGCCGAACACCGCGATCAGAAGCAGAAAAGAGAGCGCCAGCAATCCTCCTGAGAGCAGATGAGCATGACCATATTCGAGTGCATCCACATGATCGTAGATTGCGATCGAGAGAACTTTGGTTTTGCCCGGTATATTACCGCCGATCATGAGGACCACACCGAATTCTCCAACCGTGTGAGCAAAACCGAGAACCGCCGCCGTTAGAAAACCGGGGCGGGCAATTGGAACAATCACGGAGAAGAAACGGTCCACAGGTGAAGCACCGAGGGTAGCCGCCACCTCGAGTGGCCGGCGGCCCATCGCCTGAAAGGCGTTCTGCAATGGTTGCACAACGAACGGCAGTGAATAGAAGACCGAACCCACGACCAGGCCGGCGAAAGTAAACGCCAATGGACGACCGCCGATCGATTCCAGAAACCCGCCGATCATGCCGCGCGGACCGAGAGCGATCAGCAGATAGAATCCGAGAACGGTCGGCGGCAGAACGAGAGGGAGCGCGACCAGCGCCTCCAGCACGAACTTGAAGCGCCAGCGGGTGTGTGCCAGCCACCAGGCGAGCGGTGTGCCGAGGGTGAGCAGGATAAGCGTAGTGAGGCCGGCCAGGCGAAGCGTCACCCAGAGAGCGGCCCAGTCACCTTCAGTCACCGGCTGGACCTCGGCCAGCAGCGATTCCGAGTATCATGGTGCAATTCATAGCCATAGCTTTCGATAATACGGCGGGCCTGCGAGCCTCTCAAAAACTTGTAGAAATCGCGCACCGCCGGACTGTCCCTGACGGCCACTACCTGCTGGTTGATCGGTCCGTAGAGTTCGGGCGGAACAATCCAGTAAGATCCCTCGAGCGCATGATCAGGGTGGAGAATCTGGGAATAGGAAACAAAGCCGAGCTCCGCGTTGCCGCTCATGACAAACTGGTGGGCCTGTCCGATGTTTTCGCCTCGCACGATCCTGTTTTCGAATTTCTCCCATAGTCCAAGCTGTTCGAGAACCTCCTTCGCCGCCCGGCCGTATGGCGCAAGTTTCGGATTAGCAATCGAGAGGTAACGAAAATCTCCATCCACGAGCACGTCGCCTGTTGAATCGACATAGCCCTCTTTCGGACTCCAGAGTACGAGCCGTCCCTTGGCGTATGTGAGGCGGCTTTCCCATTCGGCAATCCCTCTCTCCTCGAGCAGGCTCGGCCTCAATGTGTCAGCGGCAAAAAAGAGATCAAACGGGGCACCGTGCACAATCTGGGCGTAGTGCTTTCCCGTAGAGCCGAATGAGAGTTCGATCTCATGATCGGATTGCGCTTCGAATGAATCGGCGAGAGCCTTGCATGCACCTGCAAAATTGGAGGCGACCGCAATTCGAATTTCATCTGCGGGCGCTTGATTCGCGCCCATGACCATAGCAAGAAGCAGAATAAGTCGAGGAGCAAGTCGCATCAGATCAGCCGCTCGTTCCCTTCGTGTAGAACGGCTCGTAGAGCTGAACCCGCAAGTCTCCCGGCATGATGAAGCGGATCACTTTGCCGAATCCTTCGTCCGTGATCACTCCATCGAAGATCACACCCTTTCCCTTCATCTCTTCCACCGTCTTCTCGATATCATCACAATAGAAAGAGATATCGTGAGTTCCGTTGCTCTTGCCGTGCTCTCCCGATTCATCTGAAGGATGACATCCCATATCCGCTTCAGGCAGATCGAAGATCAACCAGCCACCTCCCACGTCAGTATGGGGAAAGCCTAACTTGTCTCTCAGGAATGCCCGGAGAGCCTCCGGTTCCGATGTGTAGAACATCGTGTGCGCACCTTTGATCATCGTCTTATCCTCCTGACTCGGCCTCTGGCCGGGGTTGGCCGGGCGCACTCCCGTCATGATACACCCTCCCGCAGCAGGAGAGATCTAGAACCTTGCCACCATGAAGATACGCCGGAACGGGTAGAGCGTTTCTCCCTTTGATCCCATCGGATAGGCTTTCCGCAGTCGTTCCTTGTAGTTTTTCAGATAGAGGTCGAGATCGTCGGCCCCCAGGCCATCCAGAACAGGACGGAGCCCTGTCCCGCGCACCCATTCGAACACGGGGTCGTCGCCCGTTAGGACCTGAAGATATTCCGTCTCCCAGATATCGATGGATTGCGAGATTCCCGCGAGAAGACCGTGGTAAAACTCAGCGCTTTCGACCCATCGGCGGGCCATCTTAGCGCGGAGTTCTTCCGTGCCGAGCGTCCCGCCGTCAGGCCCGGAATCGGCAAGCGTCTCGCGCATGATTCTATGAGAAGGGGCGGGCCAGCTGAGCGGCATCTGGATCGCCAGAACGCCACCTTCATTCACGCAGGCGGCCAGTCGGGGAATGAGATGTTCATGGTCAGGTAGCCAGTGAAGCGCGGCGTTCGAGTAGATGATATCCGCGCCGCCGGACGGCTTCCAGTCGGCGATGTCCCCTTTGATCCATTCGATGCGCGTCGCACCGCCGCCAGCGTCTTCATCTCTCGCCTTTGTCAGCATTTCATCGGAATGATCGATGCCGCATATCGTTGAGCCCGGCCATCTCGCCGCCAGCACACGAGTCACGCTTCCGGTGCCGCAACCGAGATCAATTATACTCTTCGGGGAGCCCTGTGGTATGCGGGCAAGCAGCTCCATGGCCGGGCGAAATCGATGATCAGAGAATTTCATGTATTGATCGGGATTCCAATTCGAGTGCACTATCAGTGTTCCACCAGATCGACTCTTCGATTCTGATCCCGTCCCGACTCTGACCCATTCGAAAAGGCCGAGACTCTGCATGGATTTAAGTTTTCGACGTGATACCCGCGCACTTTCTTTCGTCTCCTCCTGTTAATTTGTCAACGGCTGCAAGGGAATCGTCACTAAATAGGCAGGGACGCCCGATCCCGCCTGTCGCTTTGCAACTCTCAGTCTCTCCAGCCCGGCCTGGTGTAACGCATCCGCAATTAACATCGGGTCGTCGTCGAAGAGAAACTCACTACCGTAGGCTCGGTACCCCGTCGCCTCTATCGAAAAATGAATGTGCGTCGGGACATCGACCCCCTCTTCATCCTCGTACCCACCCGGTTTGATCGTGGTCACCCGGAACGTGCCATCGTCCGCTGTCTTGAGATAGCCGAACAGGCGGGGGTTCCAGGTGCCGTCTTCTGAAAAGTACTTGCCATTCCGATCCGTATGAACAAGTTCGACGACTGCCCCCGAGATCGGCGCTCCGCTCAATTCGTCTACGATCACTCCTTCGACTATGATCTGATCGCCTGGCTCCTTTGCCGTGACCAGCATCGCCTCGCTTTCACGGACATACCTGGAAAGCAGCTCCCGTACACTGGGGCGTGTCAGCGGATCAGCAACAAGAGAGGATAGGCGCTCGTCAGTGACGACACCCATAGGTGAGGATAGACCTCCCTCGAAAGACGCTTCAAGAGAGCGGAGCGCTTCAACCGCATCTCCCGCCTCGGCCCACTTCTGCGCGGCAGCATAATGCGCTCCCGAATCAAGGGCGTTCCTGCTGTGCGACCCGGGCGCTCCTCCGCAAGCCAGCAAGAGGGATGTGATTCCGAGAATGACTGGAGCGCGTTTCCACAATTTGACCACACTCCCGGATCGCAGTTCCTCGATGTTCAGCCCGACGGCACCCGACTCGAGTAGAGTCCGAACGGTCTCTCCGGGCGAATCAGGTCCGTTACTAGCGTCTCACGATCCAGACGCCGTTTACCTTGTGATGGCCGCATCCCTTTTTATGATGGTGGCCTTTTGCGTGATACCACTTGTTGTCGTGCCGATAATGCCCGCAGGAGACGCTGTGTTTATGTCCCTTCTCGATCACTACTACTCTGGCACCGCGAGGATGAACCACATGGGCTCTCGCATGATGCCGCCCGCAACCTGTAAGTAGTAGGGCTGCCAGCGAAAGAATCGACATGCCGAGCAAAATCGTGCGCATGACTTTTGGAATTGAGGCCATTCGTTCCTCCCCGTTAAATACAGCTCTACCCGAACACTCCCTCGCTATCTTACACCTCGGGGGATCTTTACTCCTGCAACAAATTGTTCCGCCCACAAGGCCATCGATCGAACAACCGGAATCAAGCCCTTCCCCGCACTCGTCAGATGGTACTCGTACCGGGGAGGATTGTCCTGATACGCCTTCTTCTCCACCAATCCATACTCCACGAGCGACTTAAGGCGATCGGCCAGTATATTCGTCGGGATTCCTTCGCCCGCCTCCTGAAACTCTTTGTATCTGTGCCTTTTGAAGAGGGCGATATCCCGGACAATGAGCAGCGTCCATTTATCACCCAGAATATCGAGAGTGGTGGAGATCGGGCAGCGCGATCTTTTCGAAATGTTCCTCTTCAGCTTTCCCATACCCCCAAAATAGCAAATTGACTTGTAATTTGCAAGCGACTAGGTTAACTTACTTGCATACAGCAAGTCACTCAAACCCCAAAGGACGAGAAAATGCCGGTCGATCTCATGCTACCCACCAGTATCGCACTGTCGCTCACCACCTGGGCTTACATAGCCTTCAGATACATTCACCCGGCTCTCGGCTCCTGGCCGGTCAGGCGGGCGCTCGAGCCCCTTCTTCTCCTCCATACGTTCCGCTATGTGGGCCTCATGTTTCTCATACCGGGTGTGACATCCCAGGTTCTGGACGCCCGTTTCGCCCATCCGGCCGCCTATGGCGATCTGATTGCGGCGGTGCTGGCGTTTGTCGCGATCGGCGCTCTCCGGATCAAGAAGCCTTGGGCTCTCGGCGCCGTCTGGATTTTCAACATCTGGGGAGCAGGCGATCTGCTGAATGCGGTCGTTCGGGGTCTGCTCTTCACTGCAGATGGACAGATGGGAGCGGCTTACTGGATTCCGGCGACGATTGTACCGTTACTACTCGTCACCCACGCTCATATATTCGCTCTACTAGTTCGCGGGCTGCGACGCCCGGCATCTCTACCGAAAGAGGCTCTTCACGTCACCCCATGATGAATTCTCGGTTGCCGAGGAAGCACAGACGAATTTCGCGTCTACGATTAGATTCGTCGGTCCGAGATCATCGGTGAACTCCAGCGGCGGGCAGTACAATGTCGTCAGCGGACCACCATAAAAGACACTGCTTCCGATACCGGGTCCGATGCCTGCGCAGTTCGGGCCGCCCACCGCGTTCGCTTCATTATTGTCGGTAGCGAAACGGGGCAATGTCCCGTTATCCGGACTGCCGATCAGGACAACACGGTCACCGGTCGTACTTCCCAGCCCAGGGAGTAGATTCCACCGTTCGGCCGGGTCCTGATTGGCGAGTGTTCCCAGGGGAGGGCCGACCTTGCATCCATTGGCGTCAACTTCGAAGAGCTTGTAGCTGACATTGAACGCGCGCGTGGGCACCGTGAACCGCCAGTACCAGAATGACCGCGTATTCACACAATGCTCCCCTTGTAACTTACCGCAGTCATTAACCAGATCAAAAATTACGCCCGCCTCTTCCTCGTCTGCAAAGCCCCCGATAATGTGAATCCATTGCGAGCAAAAATTGTAGTAGATGATTGAGCATGAGCCGGCACCTGCAGATCCGGCGGGGCGCTCCAATCCACTGTCACGAACACTTTCACTTGGTTTGTTGATATCGGCAGATACATTGGAAGATAGAAGCAGGGCCAGGCTGAACAGCAGCAGGGTCTTCATAGACGGCCTCCCCTTATATGTGCGCATTTCGCCGGGTAAGCCCTTTAAGTTTATCATAATTAGAGTTCTGGGGACACAATACTTAACTCCACACCGACGAACACCCCAACGGTTTGAATTCCGTATTGTGTCCCCAGATCTCCAGACGAATTCGACAGATTGAGCATGTGAGGTTACAATTAACTCTCAGCCAGTCGTCGCGGTGAATTCGCCGACGTCCCGGTACCACGCTCAGGTGAATCAGGAGCAACAGATGACAGGCAGCGACAAAACAGATCACGAGGACATCACTATCAAGCATGGCATCTGCGGGATCTGTCCCGCCGGCTGCTGGGTGAAAGTGGGCGTCAGCGACGGCCGGCTCGTATCAATTGAAGCCGATGACGGCCATCCCCTCGGGATGATCTGCCGGCGAGGCGCCCATGCCCCCGAGATCGTCCACTCCGAGCATCGGCTCCGTACACCCATGCGCCGAACCGGCCCGAAGGGAAGCCTGGAATTCGAGCCGATTACCTGGGACGAGGCATACAACGAGATCGTCGAACGACTGCAGTTGATCAAGAAGGAGTCCGGGCCGGAGGCGGTAGCGATCTATACCGGCCGGGGCGCATTCGAGCATTCCCTTTGTGATATCTATCAACCGGCGGGAGTCTCGGTCTCCTCCGCATCCAATGTGCTCTTCCCCTTCGGGTCCCCCAACACAATGGGCGTCGGTGCCCTCTGTTACGTATCGTTCGCCATGATGGCACCGGACCTGACGCTCGGCCGCCGCCTTACGGACATGTTCACCGACATTGAGAGCGCCGAGATGCTCGTCATCTGGGGGGCAAATCCGGCGACCGACTCGCCGCCGCTCGACATGCACCGGCTCGAAGCAGCCTCGCAGCGGGGCGCGCAAATCGTCGTGATCGACCCCCGTCGAACAGAAACCGTCACACGCACCGGCGCCCAGTGGGTACCGATCCGGCCGGGCACCGACGGAGCCCTCGCACTCAGCATGATCCAGGTCATGATCGATGAAGACATTTACGACGAGGACTTCGCCGACAACTGGTGCCTCGGCTTCGACGAGCTCGCCACATACGTGCAGCACTTCACTCCTGAAGTGACTGAAACGATCACCGGCATTCCCGCGGAGACGATCCGCGATCTCGCCCGCCGGATCGCAGGGGCCACGGGCGCCGCGCCGATGATGTACACCGGCCTCGAGTATTCCAACTCCGGATTGCAGGCGATTCGCGGAGTGCTCACCCTTTTTGCGCTTGCCGGCCAACTCGACGTTCCGGGCGGAATCGGCCTCGCCATGCCGGACACGCATTTTCCCATCAACCGCTCATGCAATGTCCCGAACCCCGACCTCGATCGCGCCGTCGCGCGGGATACTTTTCCCTTGTACAGCATGTACAGGGGTGAATCGCACGCAAGCGGTCTTGTAAATGCGGTGCTCGAGGGGGATCCGTACTCGATTCGAGGACTGATCATCCACGGCGCATCCATTTTGACATCGTGGCCTCAGACACCGGTCTGGCGGAAAACGCTGGAGAAGCTTGACTTCATCGTAACCATCGACCGGCAGCTTACCGCCGATTCCGCATACGCCGACATCATTCTGCCGGCGACGACGATGTTTGAAATTGAATCATACATGGTCTACGGACCGATTTTTCGAATCCGCGAGAAGATGATCGAACCGGTCGGTGAGGCCCGAAACGATTACCTGATCATGGCAGAGCTTGCCAATCGTCTCGGTTATGGGGAGCTCTTTCCCCAAAGCGAAGAAGAGTTGCTCCGCTTCGTGCTTGAAGGCTCCGGCTACAATCCGGATCAAGTCCGGGCCGCAGGTGGAAGCGTGAAACTGCCGTCACCTATGATGGAATATGAAAAATGGAAAAAGGGTCGCTTGCGATCGGACGGCAAACCCGGTTTCGAAACGCCGAGCGGAAAGTTCGAGATCGCGTCTTCCACTCTCGATGACTACGGCTATGAAAAACTCCCCCGTTACACCGAGCCGACGGAAGGACCGCTCGGATCCCCCGAACTATTCGCGTCGTACCCGCTCGTTTTTAACTCCGGCGCCCGGCCGCAGAGCGATTTTCGATCGCAGCACCACGGGATCAAGAAACTTGCCCGGGAAAATCCTGAACCGAGCGTCGAGCTGAACGAAGACGATGCGGCCGCGCGCGGGATTCATGACGGCGATCTCGTCGAGGTGCGCACACCGCGGGGTACCGTGCCGTTCCGCGCTCGGGTAACGGCCGACATCGTACAGGGAGCGATCGAAGCGAACATGGGCGGCGGAACGCCAGTCGGCCCGAAGTCATGGCAGAAATGGAATGTGAACGAGCTTACCGATCTTTCCAATGCAGATGAGATCTCCGGTTTCCCGGTATACAAAAGCCTGCTATGTGAAGTTATCCGGTTGGAAGACGGCAAGGGAGCGCCCGTACCTGTGCAGGTCAAGCGGACGGCCGCCGATACCCCCCCGGCCTCGTCTCTCGCGCGCACGAAAGTTCCGACTCAACCTCGCCCGATCTACCTGGACAATAACGCGACTACAAGAGTCGCCGGCGCCGTTCGCGATGCGATGATCCCGTTTCTTGACGGCCAGTTCGGAAACCCGTCGAGCATTCACTCCACAGGCCGCGATGCACGCTCGGCAATGGAGACCGCCCGCCGCCAGGTCGCCCGGCTGATCGGCGCCCGGCCCCGCCGGGTCTTTTTCACGGGTAGTGGCTCCGAAGCTGACAATCTCGCCATCAAGGGCGTGATGTTTCGGCACCCGGGGGGGCATCTGATTACGACTACAATGGAACACCCGGCCGTGTTGCAGGCCTGCGCGTTTCTGGAGCGATCCGGTTTCCGGGTCACCTATCTCACTGTCGATGCCGACGGCCTTGCATCACCGGACGCGCTCGCCGAATCGCTCACCCAAGAGACCGCGCTCGTTTCCATCATGATGGCGAACAACGAGGTGGGCACGATTCAGCCGATCAGAGAACTCTGTCGACTGGCCCGCGAAAGTGGTGCGCTGTTCCACACCGACGCTGTGCAGGCGGCCGGGAAAATCCCGGTGGATGTGGAAGCGCTCGATGTCGACCTGCTCAGTCTATCCGGTCACAAACTGCACGCACCAAAAGGGATCGGCGCCCTCTACGTTCGGAAAGGGGTCGAACTTGAACCGCTTATTCATGGCGGGAAGCAGGAAGGGGGTCTTCGAGCGAGTACGGAGAACATCGCCGGGATTGTCGGTTTTGGAAAGGCGTCCGAGCTGGCGCTCCAAGCGCTGGGGCAAGCCGGCGAAATGGGCCGGCTACGGGACCGGCTCGAAGAAGGAATCCGCAATCTCGTACCGGGGGCCATGCTGAACGGTCACCGCGACCGCCGCCTGCCGAATACGCTGAACCTCACTCTCCCCGCGCTTCGAGGAGAATCGCTGGTGATGGCGCTCGACCGCTATGGAGTCTCCCTCTCATCAGGCTCAGCATGCAAGTCGGGTTCCCCCGATCCGACGCACGTATTGAAAGCGATGGGCCGCACCGATCCCGAAGCACACTGCTCGATCCGTCTCTCGCTCTCCACCGAGACCACTGCTCGAGATGTGGAAGAGACCATCTCCGCTCTCGACAAGGTTCTGGAGGAACTGGAGACGACCGTGCGGTTTCTTCCCTGTAAATAGATCAGCGTGCAATCGCGGAGAGATGGTTCATTGCATCGACGTTGTTCGGATCGAGCTCCAAGAGAGCCTGCCAATACTCTTCTGCTTCAACGAATTGACCGCGACTCATAAGGATTTTTGCAGCTGCGCTCCCCCGTTCCGCCCCCTCCAGTTTCAAGCCGTACAAGCTGTCATATAGAGTCTTAAGCGTCCTGATCCGATCGATGGGCGTCTGTTTTCTTAGCAGCTGCTTCGAGAGAATGAGGCTCATCTCCGCCGAAACGGAAAGCAGATCTTTTCCGGGTGCCGCCGAAAGATTCCGCTCGTGCCACCGGTAGACGTAAGTAGATTCTTCGAGATAGGCCACTGTGTAGTCGCCGGCAATTGCCAGCATTTGACCGTAGTCATGCAGGTTGGGACAGTTCTCATCGAGCGACATAACCGGTGACGGTAGAGTGGCGAGTCGATAGCATGCAGCGCCGGGATGAACGAAATTCCCTTCGAGCAGCTCAGAGTAGAGTCGGTCGAAAGCACCCGGCTCATAATACTTCGCGAACTGCGGAACCACCTCCAGTTTGTCGCGCCCCCGCAAGAGCCGGTCATCCGCCGTAAGCACGTCGAAACCGGTAAGCAAAAAGTCGACCTTCTCATGATCGAGCAGATACTCGACCCGCTTCCGGATTGCTCCGGGCGGCAGAATATCATCGGAACCGATGGCCACCAGAAACTCTCCGGAAACCATGTCGAGCATTTCGTTCCAACGGGCGGCCGTGCCTCGATTGGTCTTGCCTCGATTGAACCGAACCCGTGCAGGATCGGTCGAGGCGACCGTCTCCGCCACATCGGCGGTTCCGTCTGTCGAGGCGTCATCGATCACGATCAGTTCGAGATTCCGATAATCCTGCGCGAGAACGCTTTCGAGAGTCTCTTGAACGTAGTTCTGGTGATTGTAGGTCGGACAGAACACGGACACGAGAGGGAGACCCGAATCGCCGCGCCCGGTCATCGCGCCTCCGCCAGACCGAGACCCCGCTTCAACGCTCGGAACTCATCATACTCGTAAAGATACTCATCCCGATCATAGGAGAGTGATGCGAGCGACAGGCAGATTCCGCCGGTCGAAAAATTGACGATTTCACGCCAGATCATCCGCGGAATATAGAGACCCTGCCAGGGCCGATTCAGACTGAATGTGCGCCGGGCTGCACCGTCGTCCAGCAGCACATCAAAGCTCCCGGAAACACAGACGATCAATTGCCGAAGGTCCTTATGCGCATGGCCGCCGCGCGTTTCGCCTCCAGGCACATCATAAAGGTAATACACCCTCTTCACGTCAAACGGTATTTCCCCGGAACCGTGTACCGCGGTCAGGTTTCCCTTCACGTTTTCTGTTTTAGGGAGCTCGATGATCCGGCAATCACCCAGACTTGTTTCACTGCTCTTCACGTTTTTCCCTCAGATAGTCTTCGTAATGATAGATGTAATCTTCCGGCTCGTACGGTCTCGATGCAAGGAAGAGCGCCACCGAATTCGTTGAGAAATTGAGCGTCTCCCGCCAGACAAGATTGGGAACGTATAGCCCGTAGTATGACCGGTTCAGTGTGTAAGTCACCTTCGTTGCGCCATCGTCGACCAGCACATCGAAACTGCCGGTAAGGGCGATGATGAACTCTTCCATTCGCCGTTTTGCGTGGCCACCGCGAGTCTCGCCCCCCGGAACGTCGTAAACCCAGAACGCCCGCTTCACTCGAAAGGGGATGTGGTCCCCTCCCTCGAGAAAAGTAAGATTGCCCCGAGGATCATGTATCTTGGGAAGCTTGATGATGCGAGGAACGTTCTTCTCCTCGGGGCCGGTCACACCCGCCCGAGTCTCCCCCCGCCGCTCCAATGTTCCCTTGACGTTCATCGTTTCTCACCGACTACAATATGATAGTGATTCTTCTGGCCGAAACAGTCATCCACCAGAGCCGCGTACGATAGATTCTTGAAGAGACCTTCGAACTCGGCCAGAAAATCGCCGGCGGCGGAAAAACACCTGAAAACCTGACCGTCCCGGATTCCGTAGGGATCGCTGACAATCCGCCGAGCTCCCGGACCAGCCGCCTCGCTCCCTTCAAATGTAAAATTTGAGTTCATCGGTGCTGCCAGAACGAGCCGCCCACCTTGCTTCAGCACACGGGCAAACTCTTCGACATGCTCTCCGTATCTTTCCGCGCCTGCATTTTCGCCAAGATAGTGACTGCTGTTCCATGAGACGAGATAGTGGAACCGTTCATCCCCGTAAGGAATATCGCCGTTCTTCCCCGCCCGGAAGTTCGCAGGAAGACCGGCGCCATCGAAACTCTCCTTTACCTGGCGGCAGATCGAGTCGGTCACTTCCACACCATGTGCCTCGAATCCGAGACCGGCCAGAAAGCGAAGATTTCTTCCGTCTCCCATTCCCATGTCGAGCAGCGACTTCCCCGCGTACTCTCCGTCAAGCCGGAGCCTCGGATAGTTCCCGAGGAAGATCCGTACAATGTATTCGCCCGGCCAGCTCTTTGCGGGATCGTTTCCGCAATAGAACTTCGTGTAGAGCCGGTCGATCGGCGCCTCGTCAGATCGAGGCGCTGTAGGTGTCGTAGCAGATCGATGTTCCACCGAACTCCTCTTTCGTCTTGATGAGCGCCTGATTGAGATAATGGCCGCCATCCTCCGTCGATTTTCCGAAGTCGAACCAGTCGTAGGAGCTGTAATTCTCACGGAGCAGGCTGACGATCATGAAGTCGAGCCCCCTGAATTCGCGACCTTCGTCATTACAATAGAGATACTGCGCGTGTACCGTTCTGTTGATGAGATAGAGAAGAGAACCGCCCAGCATCCTGCCCTCGCGGAATGCGCCGAACAGTCGTATGTTTTCGGGGAACGCCGTTTTGAGCAGGCGGAGTTCATCGGCCGTGTGCACAGCGCGCACTGCGTATTTGGATTCGAGCCGCTCGTTGGCAATCCCGATAAAGGTGTCGTAATCGTCTGTCTCTATCAGCTTGACGTTGTTCTTCACTGCGAAGTTATAGCCGCTCTTTCTGTTCTGTTTGAAACGGGCGTTCGGTATGTTGATGAGTGTCGAGATTTCGCGCCGCGACAGATCGAAGTCGTTTCGGAAGAGTGCATAGAGATCGAATTCACAGGGCGACCCATGAAACAGGATCGGCACCGGCTTGTAGATCACTTCGCTGAACTCGCCGGCCTGTAGGTATTCCAGAAAACCGTCGAACATTTCCATCATTCGGGAAGCGCCCATCTTCCTGTCCACAATGAAACCGCCGTACGACAACCCGCCGTGGGAATGAAAAACTCCGTTATCGACATTCGCTGCGATAAGCGAAATCAGTTTCCCCCTCCGCATGACCATGAGAGAACAATCCTCGAAACGGTCGGCATGGTAGTCCATGTAATTCCGATGAAAGAGGAACGTCCCGTTCAGGCTTTCACTGACGAAGCTGTTCCATTCATCCTCTCGCTCGGGTGTGTATCGCTCAAACCGGATCATGAGTCCCAGCTCCGGAGCCGTGCGACGCCGAATCCGGTTTCGCCGAAGTTATTGCCCGTGTAGAAGAGATAGTGGTCACCGCCGACCGCCAGCACGCTGGGGAAATAGACCATTTCCGAATCCCAGCCGCTTTGCGAGTGCTCGATTCCGATCTCATTTTCCCTCCGGTCCCACTGCTTTCCATCGGCTGAGACCGCGTAGCCGATCGTGTATTTCATGTCGAGAATGCGCCGTGTATAAAACATGGCGTAACCGCCGTTCACCCGGATCACCTGCGGCCGGCCGAGGCCATGTTCGATCGAGCTGTCGCGCCGCAAACAGAGTTCCCCCTTACGCGGGAAAGAGGTCCCGTCATTCGACTCTGTGTAATAGACGTCATACGTCTGTCTCGGCTTGCCCCCTACTTCTTCCCATTCCGTTCCTGCCGAATACCATGTCTTCCATATGCCATCTTCCTGCATCACGGTCTGGCCCGATCGGACGCATGTCCCTTCGTCCGACCTGTCGAGTACCGGTGTGCGGCTCACCCTCTCGAATCGATCCGGATTGCCCGGGTCCGAAATCGCAAGCCCGCCGAAATTGGTAAACGGGATCTTCGTCTGTTGCTGAAAGCCGGTGTAATAGAGGTAGACGCGACCTCCTATGATAGATGCATGCCCCGGAAAGACACCGTTATCATCGAACATGCCCGGGTCGCCGAGACCCAGAACGTACTGCTCCGAATGGCCGAGTACGTTGAGCGGGTTGCCGGCATCCAGGTCGACATAACCGATCCTCGAGATTCCCATCTCGTCCCATCCACCAACAAAAACCCGAATCGCATCGTCGTTGATCAGTACGGCGGACGGCGCCATACAATGGCTCTTCCACCAGGGAAGACCTGCAGGTGCCTCGAATACACGGCCAAGCTTTTCCCAGATCATGGCTGAATCGCCTTTCAACAAGCGTACCGATACTCATCCTCTCCAAGAATCGGCCGGATTTGGGTTTTCCCTTAGATAGATTGTCGAAGGTTAGGTTCATTTGTGAGATTTGGGCCGAAAAGAGGCGTTAAAGAGCCCGGACGGGCTATCGAAGAGGACTTATGGTAAATTCACACTATACTAACACCTGATGTGCTTTCTCTATTCCGGGGACACAATACTTAATTCAGCCCAAAGGCCTGCGGGAGCTTGCAAGTGAGAATCCTTTGAGATCATTATCGTTGTGGCGGCTCGGACTATTGTCGGTCGCCGGGATCTTGATTCTGGGGTGCGGTGATGACGACGACCAGGATGCAGTCGTTGATCCCGGAGTAGAGGGAGACTACACCGTTGAACTGACCCCCGGGGGGGGCGTGTCGGCCACATTGACGGTCTCCATCGACCAACCCTCCGTAACGCTAGACGGGCAGAGCCTCGACATAACGGCGGAACTGATCGACCCGGGCGACCTCGCCAAGATCAACCGTCTACCCGCCGGTGTTTTTCTCCCCTCAAGGTTTCCCGTACTGATCGGGATAAACCCGAAATCGGATTTCCTCTCGTTTAAAGGCCTGTGGTCCCTCGAACTGGTGACCGAAAATCTGGAATACAGTTCCCACTCTCCCTACCGGCTGTTCAAGGCGGCGGATGGGGGCGCTTTCTCCGGCATCACAGAGGCAATTGAACCGGGAAGTTTCCGTGTTCATGGATCAGGCGGATCTTTCTCCGAGTTCGTAGTCGCATCCGATCTGAGACCGATCAATAGTGTGGTGGAGCAAAAATTTACTCTGCTCATTGCTGCGTTCGAGTCTGCTAAGGCGGCAATCTCCGCCGAAGTGTTTGCCGAACTGGACAGCCGGCTGGAAACCGCCAGGCGCAACTACGAGTCCGGCGCAGATGACAACGCGATCGCCACACTCGACCAGTTTCGAAAGTTCACATCGAGAGCCGGCGGACGAGGAATTCCCGACATCTGGCACGTGAGCGGGAATCGGAACAACGTGGCCGGGGAGCTCGACGGGCTCGCTCGAACACTCCAATTCAGCCTGGGGCTGTGAGCGAACTGAAACCATGACAGAAGACGACAACGACAAAACAATAAGCCACACCGTACTCTCCCCGGGAACCGAAGTTTCCCACTATCGGATCGTCCGCAAAATCGGCGCCGGGGGAATGGGCGAGGTCTATCTGGCGGAAGACTCCAGGCTAGGTCGCCAGGTAGCACTCAAGTTCCTGCCCGCCCACATGGCTGCCGACAAAGACATTCGCGCCCGATTCAGACGCGAAGCACAAGCCGCGGCCCGCCTCCACCATCCCCATATCGTCACCATCTACGATGTGAGCGAACATAATGACCGGCCATTTATTGCCATGCGATATGTCGAGGGACGAACGCTCCGGCACTATTGCAACGAAGAGCCTCTCCCCATCCCCAAGATCATCGGTCTCACCGTGCAGATCGCGGAGGGTCTCGCTCATGCTCACGCGGAGGGCATTGTTCATCGTGATATCAAGTCGGCGAACATCATGGTCGATAGCGAGTTCCGCCCTGTCATTCTGGACTTTGGACTCGCGGCCGTTCAAGGGGGCGAGATGCTCACCCAGGCGGGATCCACTCTCGGTACCGCCCCCTACATGTCGCCCGAACAGGCGCAAGGTATCGAAGCCGATCATCGATCAGACCTTTTCTCACTCGGCGCTGTCCTCTACGAGCTGATCTGCGGACGCACACCGTTCCAACGTGATAACATCCCCGCGACATTGCATGCCATCACCTCGGACGAACCGGAACCCTTGGCGCGATACAAAGCCGATGTTCCTTCCGAGCTCCAGCGTATTGTATCCAAGTGCCTTTCGAAGCAACCGGAAGAGCGTTACCAATCGGCGGCTGATCTGATCGCCGACCTCCGGCAGGCGGGGCGCAAGTCCGCCGGCGCGGGATCAGCATCACAGCCATCCATCGCCGTTCTCCCATTTACGAACATGAGCGCGGACCCTGAAAACGAGTACTTCGCCGACGGCCTGACCGAAGAACTACTGAACGTCCTCGCCCGGAATCCGGAACTGAAAGTCACGGGACGCACCTCCTCGTTTGCGTTCAAGGGAAAGCAGGAGGATTTGCGCGAGATCGGGAAGAAGCTGGGTGTCGGCACTCTGTTGGAAGGGAGTGTTCGGAAAGCGGGGAACCGCCTCCGTATTACCGCTCAGCTTGTCAATACAGATGATGGCTTTCATCTCTGGTCGGAAACGTATGATCGCGTGCTGGAAGATATCTTTGCCGTACAGGACGATATCGCCCAGGCGGTGGCGGCCGCCATGAACGTCACTTTGCTCGGAAAATCGGCATCAGTTCAGACAAGCGTTCCTGAAAGTTATGCTCTCGTGCTCCGCGCCAATCAATGGGCCAACCAGATGAGCAAGTCGGGGCTTGCCGCCGCAGCGGAATTGTACGACAAGGCAATCGCCCTGGATCAGAACAATGCACCCGCGTGGGCGGGCAAGGCGCGGGCCCATTTGAACCAGTCCTTCTATGGCCATGCCGATGTTGCCGCCGCAATCCGCCAGGCGAAAGAATCAGCCCACCAGGCGCTGGAGCTCGACAGTGAACTGGCGGAGGCGTACACCATTCTCGGCATGATCAATATCGCGATTGAATATCAGTTCGAGGAAGCGGGGATTGCCTTTCGACTAGCACGGGCTCTAGCACCGAACAACAGTCGAATATTAACCGGCGTAGCCATCTATGAAGGCGTCATGGGAAATTTTGACGAAGCGATTGATTTGGCTAAGCGGGCGACGGAGCTCGACCCTCTCGACCCGGAAGCGTTTCTCCACCGTGGAAGAATCTCATATTGGGCGACTCATCTCGATGAAGCTGCCTCCTCAATACAGCACGCCCTTGAACTCAGCCCCGGCATTACAAGCGCTCATCTGATCCTGAGCTGGATCTATCAGTCTCAAGGAAAGCTCGACGAAGCATTGTCAATGGCACAGAAAGAAGAGTCTGCTGGATACAGAGATTGCGGGATTGCGATTGCACACCACCTCCTTGGCAACACGGAAGAGGCGGACCGCGCACTTGAAATCCTGCTCACAGCCGGAAATGAGTGGGCGTATCAGTTCGCCGCGGTCTATTCGACACGAAAAGAAAACGACAAAGCGTTCGAATGGCTGAACAGATCTGTCGAGTTACATGATGCGGGAGTTCCGCTAACGGCCGTGCACCCTCTTCTCGCGAATCTACATTCCGACCCACGCTGGCCGCTATTCCTCGAAAAAATCGGATTGTCTCGATAATAATTCCGGGGACACAATACTTAATTCAAATCCAGCTTAATCAGGAGTTCCGGGGACACAGTACTTAATTCCAGGCGCCTGTGAAGCTGCGAGTTGCGTATTGTGTCCCCAGAACTCCCTGTGAGCTTTCAAAACGACCACGCCGAATCGCTCTCATGACCACGATGTTGACAGCTCCCATACCACCACAGCGACTCGCGTCTACAAATTGACGCCCTGTCGGCGATTCTCCACCAACGAACTGATCCACCGATAGAGCACGGAACTTGCCCTCCTGTTCATCTAGAGAGGATAGCCATGCCCCGAATACCGAGAGCCGTCATCCCCAATATCCCCCACCACATTACTCAACGGGGGAACCGAAAGCAGAAGACCTTCTTCTGCACCAGCGATTACAACCTCTATCGCGAACTCCTCGCAGAATCGTGTGAACGATCAGGAGTCGAGATCTGGGCTTACTGCCTGATGCCCAATCATGCCCACCACATCGCCGTTCCCGAGACACCTGATTCGCTCCGAAAAGCTTTCGGCGAAGCCCACCGGAAATACACCCGCCTCATTAACTTTAGAGAAGATTGGCGCGGATACCTTTGGCAGGGACGCTTCGCCTCCTTCCCCATGAATGAGACTTATCTACTCGCCTGTGCTAGATATGTTGAACGAAACCCGGTTCAGGCTGGTCTCTGCGCGCGACCGGAAGACTATCCGTGGAGTAGTGCAACAGCGCACCTGCTAGGTCAAGACGATGCGCTCGTCAAAGCCCGGCCCCTTTTGGAGATGGTTCCCGACTGGAAACAATTCATCCACGGTGGAAACCAGGACGAGCTTGTTGAGAAAATCCGATCTCATATTCGAACCGGTAGGCCTCTCGGTGACAAGGACTTCATCGATCGGCTGGAAGACCGACTTCGTCGAACTCTACGCCCTCAAAAACCCGGCCCAAAGCCAAAGAAGAAAATCTAAAAAACTACCCGGAATCCGCGAAGCCTTGCTGCAAGAGACCGAGTTCCGTATTGTGTCCCCAGAACTCGAGAACTCCTCAATTCACTTCCGGTTCGGATTCGAAGCGGCCGCGGAACTCCGAGAAATCTTTGCCTAGCCCTTTGTTGACCACAATCGCCCGAAACTCATGACAGTTATGTTCGTCGCAAACCTGTGCATATGCTCTTACCAGCAGGCGAAATTTACCGGCATCGGTCACCTCGATCCTCTGAGTCAGGCGCACTTCCCCGCCGAGAACCCACATATCCTCATAACCTGCTTGCACGATCCTTCTGGCCTCGGGCTCAACTACCGGCCCGAGAAGCTTGTAGCCGCTCCCCCTGAAATCCAGTCGCGTCTGCACGCCGAAACCCTCTTTGTTGACGCTGTAAATATGCTTGTTTTCCGGTAGCTTGATAAGGACATCGCAGTCGATCTCCTGCCCCGCCTCCACCACTTTTCGGCTCAGCTTCGCAAGCGAACTCTTCTTCCCCTCTTTGTCGACCAGAACATAAGCGAAGAGAAGGTCTTCTTTGGCGCGCCGCACTTTTACGGTCAGCATGTCGCCCGGCATTTTCCCGGCGAGAATCCCCTTCATATCTTCTGACGTGTCGAGCCTCTCTCCATCCACGAAATCGAGAAAATCCCCATGCTTAAGACCGGCTCTTTCGGCGCTGCTCCCATCGACAACTAGCCCGACACGCATCCCACCCCCCCCGCCCAGTTCCTGCGGCGTGAAACCGAGCATCACCTCAGGCGACTCTTCGACGTTCGCGTAATTCAAGTGATTCGAACTGATCACCAGTTTCATCGGGGAGCCTTGTCTTACCAGCTCCATGGTCAGGTCTCTGTTGGAGCGGCGCATCATCTCGCACCAGTGATAGAAATCCCGAGAATTTCGGAAGTCCGACTTGCCGCCCGCCCCTGTGATGATGTCACCCATACGGATTCCCGCCAGGTGAGTGCCATAGTTCAGAAGGCTCACTTCGAGCGCAAAGCTCCCACCAGCAAGGCCCCAATCATCGAGCTTCTCTCTCGTGGGGATCTTTCCGATAAAACCGGGAGTCGGCAGAAAACTGCGCATATGCTCCGTGTAAACGTTCCCCACTCTCCATCGATAGTCTTCCGGATCGCCAACTTTCCAACCGTCCGCCAGATCCAGTGTCCCGCTGACGACATTGCCCATCCGCAGCAGGGTAAACCCAAGAGAAGTGTCTGACGTCGAGCTCTCTTCCAAAACCGCCTGAACGTCATACTTGGTCAGGACTCGCCTGCCGGCAAGAGTCTGCAGCTCGTCCCCTTCACTGATTCCCGACACCAGGGCGGGCGATTCCGGGATGACCCGATCGACCAGATACTGCTTCTTCTGATTCATCACGAGACCGAGTCGTTTTGTTGTCGGCCAGATCCAGAACCGATCAGGAGTCCAGGCGCGCGACTTCACTGCCTGATACTGTTTCGCCTCGCGCACATAATGACAGTGATAACATCCGTAAACCGGGTTCGACCGACCCTTCAGCAAATCTTCAACCAAGGCGCTCACCCTGAGCGGCGGAAGCACTTCCGGAGGAGCCGGTCTTTCCAGATACGCCAGGTGAGTCGCCAACCCCTCGTTCATGACCTCGATCAGCGTTTCCATGTTCATGGGCGACACTTCATCGCGACCGGCATAGCGGTGATAGACCGTGCCGTCGGCGTTGGCGAGAAGAATGGCCATGGTGAGATCGTAATCAAACGTATAGAGATTCAGATCGTAGTCATTGACGTTGGTGATCCGCACACACACATAGTTCTCAGCGGCGACAATGAATTCTTTCGGAGGACGGACAACCTGCCCGTCAAACAGCCTGCAATCAATTCACGGCTCACATCGAAAGACGACAAGCAGTGGTTTGTCTTCGGCGGCGGCGAGCTCGCGCGCCTCATCGAGATCGTAAAGCCAGGAAAAGTTCGGCGGCCGATCGCTCCCGTCCGACGGACCCTCTCCATTCCGAAAGCACCCACCGGCGCTCATCACAACGACAAGAAGAAGCAACAGCAAAACCGATGGGGCGGTAATCTCTCTATTCAATTCCGGACTCCCGATATTCGGCGTGGTTATCCGGTTACTCCGGGTACGACACCGAAATATATCACTATCGGAATCCCACGTCACTCGCCCAGCTGCAACGAGAAGTTCCAGTCTGTTTCTGCCGACGATGACCCGCCCGGATCGCTTGCGCTCGCCGAAACCTGACCGATCCGCAACTGATACTCGCCAGGTGAGAGAGACCCGCTTAAGGTCACGGAGCCGGGTATTTCGCCGTCCGTCAATGTTGCATGATAGAACTCGCCGAAGAGATCGACAAGCCGGGGGCTCCCGTTAAAGCTCCCGGTGAACGCATAAGAGAGCGGCGCGTCGTGGATCTGGAAGTTCACGTACATATTGACGTTGGAGTTCCCGCCGGCACCCCCGTCAGAGCTCCCGGAAAAGGTGGCAGACGAACTGAGATCGGCGTTCCCGTTGATTGTCATACCCGGGCCTCCCCCTTCTGAGATATGGAGATCGAAAGCGGCGTTCGTGCTTGCGTTCGCGCTTTCGCCCGTCGGTGCATGGCTGAGCGATCGCTGGAGAGCGATCGAATAGATATGGCTACCGGGCTCTTCGATCATATGGTCCTCAATACCGTTATCGCTCGTGCTTTCGGGAGCGTACCCGGGGCCGTATTCACCCACGGTCATCGATACGCTCCCGGCCATCTGAACCCGACCCCGCACGATGGTTACGTACCCACCCACACCGAGTGTTGCTGTTACGCTCTTGACTACCTGCTGCCCGAACTGGTCACTCGCCGTCACGGACACAATTACCTGGTTAAATCCGATCTGGTGCTGGATGAGAGTGATGAACTGACCGTCTTCATCTGTAACGCCGGTCTCCTCCTGAGCAGTTCCGCCATCAAGACTGAGATGAATGTCGATGCCGGGCGTCCATATGGTATTGCCGTCCGTGCCCTCATAGCCGGCCCGCGCCTCGAGCGCATTGATACCCGTTTCCTCAATCGTGGGAGCGAAATCGAGTTCCAGCAGCAGTTCGGACGAGACCGTCACCTGCTTCGTCGGTGTGGCGAGGACAGACTCACCGAATGCGCCGGCCCCGTAAATGAACCCGGGCGGAAGAGTCAGCAGAAACGCGTCGTTCCCGGCAGTCTTCGCCCAGATCGACGCGGAGCCGATCTGATTGTCGGCTGTCTTCCAGTCGACCTCATCGGTCAGCGCGTAAACGATTTCAGGGGAAAAGGAGATGAGGTCAACGAGCTTGGGATTGTCGACGAGCGCCTCCCATTCCATGTTCGATACAATTGTAAAAAGGTTGGTGTCCAGATTGAGTCCCTCGTTCTGCTCGGAATAGCTGGCAAGCCCTTGCTGCATAGTGGCCAGGAAAAATGCCGCCGTGTTCTCGAGGACTTCCTTGAACGATTCCGCCTGCCCTCCTCCTGCAACCCCGAGAAGATTGAGCGTGAGGCCGACCATGTCCTGGAGACTCGTCGGGGGCGGATCGTTCTTCGCCTTGATGCGAAGCAGAGCGCTCACCTCTTCTCCCGGCGAGAGATTGGTGACAGGTATCTCCAGTTCAAAACCTGTCAGCTTGGCGGGAAGAAGGCCGATAGCGATCTTGTTGGTGACGAAGTCGATGAGTGCAACAATCGCGCTCACCTGCGAGGCGAAGGGAACGTTGACGATCAGGCCTGCCGCGCCGGCCGCGGTCCCGAATGTTTCGGCGAACGTATTGGCGGTCGGATGAATAACCTCCTCGCCGAAAAGCTTGGCGATCGTATAGAACTGCATCTTCTTCGCAAGCGCAGTATCGTCGATGTTTACGTCGCTGGTTTTGCCGGGCGGATCTTCATCCAGACCCTCTTCCACGGACTCCAGCGCATCGCCATATCCGGCAGCGAGATCGGTCATTCCCGATGAAGAAAAAATAGCGTCCAGGAGAGCAAGTGCATCGGGATCGTTCGACGCGAGATCATCGAGCGCCGAGCGGAGAGAATGCTCGCCGTCTCCTTCGAGAAGCTCCGTCAGCGCCTCATCGACGGCAAATGTATACTGCGCTTCCGTCCCCGGTTCAGGAGAGAGCCGATTCGAAACGGCACTCAACTTCTCCGCAATCCGACAGAGTTCATCGAATACGATCTCAGCCGATCCATCGGCCGCCGGCAGTTCGAGTACGCGCACCGCGCCGATCGCCTCGCCCGCGACATCACCGGACACAAAGACGACCACGTCGACCGGCTCGGACGGCACGGTCTGCTTGTTCTTGTCATCCGAGAACAGAGGAACGGCGCTCAGTAGATTGCCGCTGCTTCCGATCGTGACCGGCGCCGGCAGTCCCCCGATTTCAATCGAGAGCGAAGAGGGATCGAGCCCCTCGGAATCGAGCCCTTCGATTTCGAGAAGAGTGCCGGGAGCGCCCGCCACCGGGGTAACGGTGAGTGCCTGAGGGCTCGTATCGGGCTCCAGCCCTCCGGAATCGTCACCACATCCGGTGACGAGCGCGCTCAGAATAATAATAATGATTGCGATTGAATGATGATGCGTCATGGCCGGGAAACCTCCTGATTCCACGTTTATCGGTTCAGAAGGTCTGTTTGGCGGAATCAGGCGATCTCCCGGCACCGACAGGCGACCTTACCTGAAGAGAGTCTTCACCCTCCCCCAGGTTTCCTCCTCACTCCCCGTCGTGCAGAGTTCGATCGAGTTCCCGTCTACGCAAACACCGACGATGAAGCACCCGCCAAGACACGGATCGGCGCACGGACCACCGGACACACCGACGACGTGAACGAAATCACCGGCACCGAACGCGCCATAGTTTCCGAGAAGAAGGGGGCCTGAATTCTGAGAGTCCAAATACAGGCACTGGTCGCCGTCTTCCACAAGGAATCCGCAATCATCAACCGGGGATCCGGGCGCAGGGGGAGCCTGCGTCGTATCAAACTTGGCACATGTAAAACATGCTGCTCCGCCGTTACCGGTGTTGCCGGTCGAGACCAGAGCGTAACCGGGGAGACAGAGAACACATCCATCGAGAGTGAACTCTCCGAAAGGACATCCGTTCTGTTGCTGTGCATCGGCGGCGAGAGGGATCAGAAGGATCAGGATGGGGATCGCGACAAGGATTGCTTTTCGCATGGATGGCTTCCTCCGGGTAGAAGATGCACACGCCACTTACGTACTTCGCGAAGCGGCGAAGTGGTAAAGTAGCGATTTAATTGTACGAGTTCAGAGTCCTTGGCACAAGTGCTGTCGAACAATAAAGAAAAACCTCCCCCATATCCGATTTGGACGCCCCGCGCATCCAGATACCGCTTGATTCAGCAGGCCCATATATGCTTACATCTAAACGTGATGAGACACCCCGGAATTCAGCTCATCCAGATTCTTGCCTTTCTCGCTTGTACAACTACGCTCGCACCATCCCTTGCTTTTTCTCAACCCGCCTACAAGGTATTCAGGATCAACGCTCTGGGTATTCATCCTTCTGATTTCAACGACTCGGGATGGGTACTCACATCCCCCGGCAGTAGCGACGACAATGCGCCGATCATCGTTACGGCCGACAGTCAATTTGTCGACTTCTTTGACTATGACTCGCTCGACGGCTTCGATGGCTGGACAGTCCATTTTGCAGCCGCATTCAACAATACCGGTCAAGTCTGTGGGGCGATGGCGAAGTTCCCTCGGAATGCCTCAACCGATTTGAGCTCGATCGGATTCCTGTCCAGCGGCTCGAGCGTCAGTCAGCTGCTCCCCATCAACAGTGGCGACATAGACGGGATCGGCTTCGAGAACTGTGAAGCTTTCGATGTTAACAGCACCGGCACGGTCGTGGGGCGCAGTACATGGCGGGGACCTCTTTTCGACCAACCGGACTTCTGGACTCCCGATCGTGCCGCGAAATGGTCGGGCGGCGGACCGGGCACGCACCTTGAAATTGTTGCCGGTTACCGGGACAGCTATGCCTACGCAATCAATAACGCAGGTACGGCGGTGGGATTCTGTCAGACTCCCACCGACCCGATGGATGGGCTTCCGAGCAGTACGCAGGTCATGTGGCAGGGAAACTCCCCCACCGAACTCGGAATAGCGAGCGGGGGAGCTGGAGGCCGCCCGCACGCGATCAACTCGAACGGTTGGATCGTCGGCTCCGCTCTTTTTCCCGTTCCTGTCGGTGAGTTTTCCACCCCCCACGCATACTTATGGCGCGATGGACAGTACACGGACCTCAATCGGGTAATCCACGGGTCTCGCTCCGTCGCCGTATCGATCAATGACTCAGGGCAAGTAGCCGGCAACTATGAGAATCCGATCAACCGCGATGCGGTCGGCGTCTTTCTCTGGGAGGATGGCACCACGTACTGGCTCGACAGCCTGATCGCGACGCCCAAATATGAAAATGAAACAGGCAATTTTCTCGATTCAAGAAGGGCGATCGCCATCAACAACAAGGGCGACATACTGACCCAGTCGGAGTTCGGATTCGTTTACAACCTGTATCGGCGTGTGGTCATCAAGAGGGGCATCGTCGTCAACTCTGTCGGTGACGATGGGGACAGCGACCTGGGCGACGGCGAATGCTCTACCGGAAATACAGTCAGTGGCGGCGATCCGGAGTGCACACTGCGCGCCGCCATCGAACACGCCAACGCAACCGCCGGCCTGGACACCATCTTCTTCAACATCCCTTCGGCCGGAATGCCGACGATCTCGCCGTTGTCCACCCTGCCATCCATAACAGAAGAAGTGACTATCGACGGCACATCCCAGTCGGGGGGCCATGTAGAAATAAGCGGCGCATCGCTAGGTAGTGCCAAGCCATCCCTGGCTGAAGGGGACGGCCTGATAGTCACGGCGGACAACTGCCGGATCGAGGGGCTCGTAATCAATCGGTTCAGCGGTAACGGCCTCGTGATTCAGAACAGCGACTCGACAGAAGTGTACAGAATGATTATCGGATCAACCCCTGACTCGAGCGACGAAGTGGGAAACGGCGGCCACGGAATTTTGATCACCGCCTCATCCCACAGCAGAATCGGGGACTCGTTTTTCTCTTTCCGAAATCTCATTGCGTACAACAAGGGTGCCGGCGTATTCGTCACCGGCAATGTAGTCGGCAACACCATCCGGCGTAACACGATCGTCGGCAATGGCGGGCTCGGCATCGATCTCGCCCCCGAGGGTGTCACGCTGAACGACTCGGCCGATCTTGATACCGGGCCGAACAGCCTTGCCAACTATCCTGTGATTGACTCGACCACCGGGCCCGATTCAAACCCCCGCGTCTGGGGTACGATGTTCGGAGACCCCCAGACTGTCTGGCTGGTTGAGCTGTTCATTAACAACGACTGCGATACGCTCGGGTTTGGCGAGGGGAAGCGCTCCATAGCGTCAACGGTCGTCAACATGAACGGCTCTACCTGTATGAGCTTTGATACTCCTCTCACAGCCCCACTCGGCGAGAATCAGTTGATCACCGCCACCGCTACCGACAACGACGGCAGCACATCGGAATTCTCCCGCTGCTGGCCGAGCAAATTTCTCGAAATAGTGGACGCCAATGACCAACCGATTCCGAACAAGGAATTTCTGCTCTACAAGATCAGGAACGATCGGCCGACCATGACCGAAACGCTTGTCGATACGATCATGACCGATGCCGAGGGGCTCGCCCCCATCCGGGGCGGCGAGATTGTAAAAGGGGACTCGATCAAGGTCTACCGGATGCTGCACCGTGTGCCGACGAAGAAGCTGCATGGAAAGTTCGGGGCGGCCTACTCGATCCATCTGGACAACGCTCACTTTGATTCGTTGCTGTTCCACATGAATTACGACGAGTTCGATTCCACGCAGGTCCAGAAGATCAAACTGGATCACACCACTCTCGCTTACAATCTGTTCGTCTCCATCGAGTGGGACGTCAGCCTCGCCTACCTGGACAGCCTGAAGCAGGGATTCCGCAACATGGCGAACTACATGTATGACGTATGTGACGGGCAGGTCCGTTTCGACACGATATCGATTGTGGATGAGAAGGCCGACTGGGTTCATGCGGACATTCAGGTTCTCGCCGACAACACATACGAGTCCGAGGCCACACGCTGGGGTCTGCTCTTTGGTCCCCCCCTCCGATCGGCCGCCATGCGCACTCCCCGCCGATGGTACGGCAATTCCGACCTCGGCCGAAACATGAGCGTGACCGAACAGCCGTTGAATCCGGCGGCTGTGACCAACTACCGTATGCTCGCCCATGAATTCGGCCATCTCGGCATGGGCTTTCTCGATGAATATCAGTATGCGGGGTTTACCGGTCGCTGCCGCTCCCTGATGACATGGTACGGCTTCATGGAGAGCTACTACGTAAGAACCAATGAATCGGCACGCAGAATGGAGTCGACGACCGAAATGTCCTGGTCCCGCCAATACAGCGACGGCTCCTGTCGAAATTCCAGACAGTACGATCAGCACAACGCCTCATGCTGGGATTTTTTCGAGACCAGCGAAGAGCGTGTATATGACGGTATTCTCGCTCCCATCATCAAACCGGATGAGCGAAACCTTGGCCCGCTTGTCGATTTCTTTGAAGGCCCCAATCAGGGGGGCGTGGCGATCGCGTTCGATGTCGGCGCGCTCGTCGAGTTTACGGGGACGATTCCCGCACAGACGAGAAAGAACCGGCTCGCGATCACAAGGGACTTCATCAAGCTTAAGCCGCTGCCAGGAGTGCGCGTGCGACAGGTGATTACCAGCCCCGCAAGACGGTATGTCAAACAGGGACGGACGGCAGACGACGGCCGGATCGTGCTGCTCGGCGTTGCCCAGGCCGACATTCTCCAGGTCGCCGGCGGCGGTTTCTTTACAGACAATAAGAGAGAGTCCGTCGGCTCCGGCGCTGAAGACGCGATCTGGTACTCCGCGACCCTCGAACTGGACGGGGGCGATGGAGATCTGACCGTCGAGCTGAATCAGGTGGCCGGGTCGTATCCGCTGATTGCCCATGCGGATCTTTCAGGGGCCGGCATTCAGCTGACGCTGAGCGGAAGCAACCTGTTTCTCGAGGATCCGACCGTGGAGACGAACACTCTGGACGGCGCGCTTTATTCCGACGATTTCAGTTCAGCGGGAACGGTTTACACCGCAACGATCAGCGACGATCCGGATCTCGGAGGTTTCTTTACCGTATGGGCTGTCGACGATTCGCTCGACCCCTTCTTTTTCGATGTGGACTACACGAACGCCGAGTTCGAAGATACCATCACCATCTATCGCATTACTTCACAGGGGGGTGACGCCTCGTTTTCCTGGGGTGACCTGACGGTCGACCGCGCCCTCCTCAGCTCAACGGATTATCCGGTACTGCGTTCAGGTCTCGACGCGGGATCCGAGCACGCCGGGCGAAGTCAGGCGCTCTCTGTTGATTCCGATTCGGATCCCGAAGAGGGCTATTTCGTGACGATCTATTACGCTGACAGCGATGTTGCGGACGGCGCCGGTATCTATGGCAACGAACTTACGATCCGCATCTTTCAATGGAGCGATGGCACGTCCGAATGGGAAATGGTCGGTGGCACTGTCGATACGGTAATCAACGAAGTTACGGTAACCGCGGAGACGGCCGGTCTCTTTGCGGCATTCACAACCGATGCCGACGTCATACCCCCTGCCACGACGATCGGCGTTCTGCAGAACCCGCTCCTCCCGTCCTATCTGGATCTGTTTGTACTCGTCGATGAACCGCTCGTTGATCTGCCTGTCTTGACTGCGAATGATGTCGGGCTCGTGATCGAATCGACAGCCGACGGCACGGCACCGACTTATTCGGCGAAGTACGAGCTGAATGGTGCCGAATCGGTAACGCTCCGCGCTGTGACCACCGATCTCGCTCTGAACGTCACGGAAGCGATGGAAACGTTCGAGAGTTTCCCCGCCGGAAAGTCGGGCGCCTTCTGGAACGCCGGCGATGGTCACCTTCAACTCAACATCCCGAAGGGTGCGCTCGATCGTGATCATCATCTGCTGCTCTTTACCGAACGGGATAATGGCGAGCCCGTCTATGATCTAAAGCCCTCTTCACTCCGGCTTGCTCGCTCGGCTGAACTGCGAATCGATGCAGGAGAGACTGCAAAGAGCCGGCTCGACCGGCTTGTCATCGCCCGCCGGGAGCCGGGCGGGGCATGGGTGTCATTGCCTACTGTTTTTGATGACGCGACCGGCATGCTGGTCAGTGAGATCGATCGTCTCGGCGCGTATCAGGTTCGCATGGGAGCCAGGGGCGAACTCCCCCGCTCGCCTCTCCTCATGCAGAACACGCCCAATCCGTTCAACGCGACGACATCGATCACATTTGCCCTGCCCGAAAAACAGCATGTGAAACTCCAGATATTCAATATTCTGGGGCAGCGCGTTGTGCTCCTGCTCGACGAGCCCCGTGATGCCGGCCGCCATACCGTTACCTGGAACGGGCACGACCGGAACGATCGTGAAATAGTATCCGGCGTCTATCTCTATCGCATACAGACCGACGGATTTGCGCAGACGAAACGAATGGTTCTGCTGAAATAGGAAGATGATGAAGAGACGATTACAATTACTGGTCTTGTTGCTCGCCGGCCTCTCCGCCGCTGCGCTTCTTGCCGGATGTGGTGACAGCGAAAGCACCCCACCCGAGCCGGCAACAGTAGACGATGGCTGGCGCAAGTTCGAATCGGGAGACTATGCCGGGGCGATCAGCATCTTCAATGAGGTGCTTGCGGAAGACTCCGAAGAAAACGATGCCCGTAACGGTCTCGGCTGGGCTTTCGCTTATTCCGGTGAGCTCGGTTCCGCAAAGGAGCAATTTGAAACCGCCATCGGCCGCGACTCCGACCTGGTCGACTCGCGCGCCGGTTTGAGCGCCGTCCTGCTCGCTCGCGGTGACACAGACGGCGCGATCACTCATGCGTCCGAAGCACTCGATCTCGGCGACGCCTGGTCATTCGCCCATGCGACCGGCGTCGATCAGTTAGACCTCCATCTCATCCTGGCGCAAGCCTACTTCAGGCGGGGCGGTGACGACCTGGCGATGGCGCAGGCCGAAGCGGATATTCTCGACCCGTCCAACGACCTCGATCCTGCTGAATCTTCTACATGGAACGGCCAACCGACCTACGCTGCCGCCCTGTTAAAACTTATTCAGGAGATCGAAGAGAGCGTCGGATCCGAGATGTTTCTCTAGACCGGACGTCTCACCATTATTCTGCTGCGGACTCGCATCGCGGACGGCGACTAGCTCGAGAAAATCATTGACTAAATTCCTGATTTTCGCGAAAATCAGCACATGGGCGCACGAATCCATAAGTTCAATCGCAACCTGGAGTTATCCTGGCTCCCCAACCCCACGACAGGTTCAGCCGCTCTATTCCTGTGGGGAGCGCGGCAGACCGGAAAGACAACCTTTCTGGGCGAGCGCTATCCTGATGCTAGGTTGTATGACCTTCTCGACACGACGCTGAGTGCCGAGCTCAGTGTTCGCCCCCACTTGTTACGCGAAGAGGTGCTTGCGGAGCGCCCCCCGCTTGTCATTATCGATGAGGTCCAGAACGTGCCCCCCCTCCTGGAGGAGGTACACTGGCTACTCGAGAACACGCCCACCCATTTCATTCTCTGCGGTTCAAGTGCACGCAAGCTGAGGCGGCGGTCCCGCAATCTCCTCGGCGGACGAGCGGTCGACTTCCACATGTTGCCGCTCACATCCCATGAGATCGGTGACATCGATTTGCACCGACTTCTTCAGCACGGAGCGCTTCCGGCTCACTACCTCATCGATGAGCCCGCCCCATTACTGAAAGCCTACGTGCACAACTACATCAAGGCCGAAATTATCGATGAGTCCGCCACGCGGAACATCCCGGCGTTTTCGCGCTTTCTCCAGATTGCGGGCCTCTGCCATGGCCAGCAGGTCAATTACGCCAACTTCGCGCGCGAAACGGGTGTCTCGGCCAGTACCGTACGAAACTACTTCCAGATCCTGGAGGATACGCTTCTAGGCTTCACACTCGAACCCTGGCGGAGGCGGAAGAAGCGCCGCCTGGTCGAAACGGCCAAGTTCTATCTGTTCGACATCGGGGTTGCCAATCACCTTCACCCCGAGGGGGCAATTGTCGCCGACGGATCCGATCGATTCGGCAGGGCCTTCGAACACTTCATACTGAATGATGTCCGGGCCTATCTCTCCTACAATCGCCTGGATCATCCGATCAGCTATTGGCGGACGAGTTCCGGTTTTGAAGTGGATCTGATCATCGGGAACATGGACCTGGCTATGGAATGCAAGTCAACTCGAGAGGTGCGTGCCGGCGATTTGAAGGGGCTGAGGGTCCTGGCCGAGGAAGTGACTGCACGGCGGAGGATTGTCGTGTCCCGCGTGACGAGGCCACGCCGAACAGAAGACGGTATCGAGATTCTCCCGTGGCGTGATTTCTGCGCGGCTCTCTGGAACGGCGAGATGCTCTAACAGCTCGGCAAACTACCGCGTTAGACCCCGAACTGCTTCAGGTGGTGGTCAAGGTGCTTGTACATACCCCACCCCCCCTCCTCTTCGCTGACCTTGCCGAAAAGGGGATGTGGATTTAGCTCGCCTGACTTCCCGTCCGCGCTTACAAACTGATCAAGCGCCTCGATAAGACGCTTCTTCTCTGTAGCAAAATCACGCGACCCCGTTTGCCTGTATTGCGGATGAGTCCTGGTGTTCTTCGGGAACGGCTTGTCGCTGAAGACCATTTTGCGAATCACGCCACCCAGCAGCTTGACCACCAGAGGCGTATTCTCCAGGGCTTTGCCGTTGGATACTTCCTGAACCTCTGCGCAGTGAGCCATCATCTGTGCGGCGCTCATCGTTCCCCACTGAGGGCGCGACTCGGCCGTCATCCGGCCGAGTCGTTCCACACAGTTCGCGTATACTTTTTGAGTATGAAGACTGCTTCGTGTTTGCATGTTGATCAGTTTGAGCCGGGCGACTTTAGATCGTGCCCCGGTCATGCTCCTCAAAGAATGAGACATGTGGAGGTTCCACAACCCCCGCTTTCTCCATTGTCTCTTTCAGTATCGGGTTCGCCATGAATGCGCGGGCATTGTCCAGATTGTCCCACTCGAAGAGCAAATGAAGATTGTTGGAATCATCTTCCGGGTGCATGATCTGGAAGCCCTTCTCTCCGCTCGCACGCCTGGTATCAATGAATTCATCGAATGCTGTCTTCCAGGCCGAATAGTCTTTCACTTTGTGCTTGATGAACATGTACGACATTGTTTCACCCTCCGGGTTGAATGATGTTGCTTGAGGCGGTCGCTCCGATGAGCGGGCCGGGGGCGTGAGCTGGTGTGCACCCAGCGGGCCTCGCCTGAATATTACGCGATTTGGGGGGGGGGGGGCGAACAATTTCAGGCAGGCCGAAGGCGGGGCAATTCGTGCGTTCTGGGGACACAATACGTAATTCGCAGCTGATGCGATTGGCGGGGTCGTCCAAGTTGCGTATTGTGTCCCCGGATCTTTTCCGCGCCGATCACTGATCGCTCTCCAGGTTCTGCTCAATTCGTTTCAATCTATCCTCAAGCACTTCCGCTTCCCCTGTTTCTCCGAGTTCTCGCAGGGTCGCCGCAAGACCCGCCAGATCCCCCAGAATGTAGGCATGTTCAGGGCCATAGGCTTCTTCATCAATTCGCAGCGCTCGCTCAAAAAGCTTCCTTGCCCCTTCAAAGTCTCCGGTCTCCCCCAGAAGGCACGCCATACCATTCAAACTTGCTGCAAAATGGGGATGGTCCGGGCCAAGTGTCTCCTCCGCGATCGCGAGGGAGCGCTCGAACATCGGCCGCGAGGCCTCATAGTCCCCGATTCTTCGGAGCAGGGATGCCAGATTATGCAGAGTACCGACCAGCCGTGGATGATTGGGGCCAAGCGCTTTCTCGCGGATGGCAAGAGCTCGCTCCAACATTGGTCGCGCCTCATCATAAGATTCCATGGTGACGAGGAGGGCTGCTAGATTGTTGAGGCCTTGTGCAACCTCGGGATGATCCGGTCCGAGCGTACTCTCGCGGATCGCTAAAGCGCGCTCGTATAGTGGTTGAGCTTCATCGTACTCTCCCGATCGTTTGAGCAGGATCGCCAGGTTGTTTACGCTGCTTGCCGTCTTCGCGTGGTCCTCCCCGAACTCTCTCTCCCGGATAGCAATATCACGTTCGAACAGAATTCTGGCTCCTTCGATGTCCCCGATATTCCCCAGAAGATTCGCCAGGTTGTTCAGATACTTTGTGATTTTGGGGCTGTCTTTACCATATGCCTTCTCTGAGATCCTGAGAGCGCGTTCATACAACTCGCGCGCCTCGTCCAGCTTCCATTGTTCGGCTTTCAAGATTGCCAGATTGTTCAATGCAAGCGCCACATTCGCGTGCTCAGGACCTTCGGCGGCTATGCGGATTTCGAGCGCCCGCTCCACGAGCGGCAGTTCCTCCTCATAGAGTCCGAGGCTGTGATAGACAGAGCCCATCGTATTCATCAACCTGGCCTGAACGAGTGGTTGCTCCTTCAGCTCTTCATCGATCGTTTTCGATGCTTCGTCCAGCACCTCCCGTACGGTGACGTCACGTCCCTTCTCCCCCGGGTCGACCGCAGCGAGCATGTTGGACAGAAAATCGGTGACCGCTTCCGATTCCTGCCGGGCGGTTTCGGCGCGGGCAAAGAGGACGCTCATCCAGATACCGAAGCCGATGAGAAGCACGATCAGTGACGCGGCGAATGCGAACGGAAGTTTGTTGCGCACGATGAGTTTTTTAAGCTGGTAGATCGTGCTTGGCGGGCGCGCGAGAATCGGTTGATTCGCAAGGTGGCGCTCGATGTCGTCAGAGAGAGCGGACGCGCTCTGGTAACGGCGGTCGGGGTCTTTCTCAAGCGCCTTCCGTGTGATCGTTTCGAGTTCGCTCTTGATCGACTTGAGTGGTGCTGGAGATTCCTCGGTGATCACGCGGACCGCTTCCACGATCGAGCCGGCCGCTGTGTCATACGGAAGCGTGCCCGACAACAGCTCATACAAGATGACGCCGAGCGAATAAACGTCCGACCTCAGATCGATCTCATCCGGATTGCCTCGCGCCTGCTCGGGACTCATGTACGGGAATGTCCCTTTTATCGCACCGACTTCGCTGACCATACTGGCGGCTTGCGTGTCAGTATCCGTAATGCGGGCAAGGCCGAAATCGAGGATCTTAGGTTCGCCGTCATCGCCGATTAAAATGTTCGTCGGTTTCAGGTCGCGGTGGATCACACCACGCTGATGAGCGTAGTTGACCGCATCACAGATCTTGCGGAAGAGAGTGAGGCGCTCGCTGACAGCCGTTTGCTTACCTATTATATGGGTGTCGAGATGCTCCCCCCGCACCAGCTCCATGGCGAAGAAGTGCTGACCCTCGTCCGTACGGCCCGATTCATAGATGGCCCCGATACCCGGGTGCTTGAGGCGGCCCAATGTCTCCACCTCCCGCTGGAACAACTTCACCGACAGTTCGTCAACAAAGTGCCCGCCACGAACCACCTTCACAGCAACTGTCCGCTTCGGGTTCTGTTGCTCCGCCTCGTAGACAACGCCCATTCCCCCCTCGCCTAGCTTGCCAAGGATTTTGTAGCTGCCGATGGATGTCGGTGTATTTGTTCGAGGGGCCGGGGACGACCCACCACTCGGGGGCGCCGTGCGCGGATCCGAGGGAATTGTGCGATCCGGATCGTCGTGGGGATTCTCGGGGGGAGTCATACGGAGATACTACCAGACCGGTATTCTGGGGACACAATACGTAATTGGTGCCGCTTCGGCTGCTATCCCGACCAGACCACGATCCATCGTAAGATAGTCATGACCATTCTACGATACTGCCGAGAATGGTCAGCACGAAGCCCAGTTCAGGTTTCCACCCACCTTGGAATTCACTCCCACCATGGGAGTCAGGTTTACATAATCTGGGGCACCTTCTGGCAGGTGTGGTGGCGCATCCTATGATCGGTTAAGAATTGATCGGAAAGGTAGGTGCCAGTTGAAAGCATTATGGCTCACTGACATTCATCTGGAATTCCTGGACTCAAATGGAATCGATCGCTTTCTTCGCCATCTGAGCGCTCAAGAGGCCGACATTGTTCTGGTCGGAGGGGATATCGGGAATGCGAACATCCTGGTCTCCTGTCTGAGAGAGATGGAGAAGGTTCTCTCCCGCCCGATCTATTTCGTACTCGGTAATCATGATTATTATCAGGGTGGGATTGATGGAATTCAATCGCAAGTCATCGCTCTCTCCGACGAATCGAACCATCTGCGATGGTTGAGCAATTCTGACGTCGTATCGCTCAGTCCAAAGACCGCGCTGATCGGACACGATTCATGGGCGGATGGCCGCTACGGAAACTTCGAAAGCAGCAACGTCGAGCTGAACGACTTCCATTGCATTCAGGAACTCTCCCGCCTGAGTCAAGCAGAGCGGCTTCAGAAAATGCAATCTCTCGCAGACAAGGCAGTTCAGCACCTGGGCCGCGTACTTCCCGACGCGCTCCAGGAGCACGAGGAGATTCTACTGCTCACCCACGTCCCCCCTTTCCGTGAGGCCACCTGGCACGAGGGGAAAATCTCGGGCGATGACTGGCTCCCGTTCTTTTCGTGCGAAGCCGTGGGTGATCTGATCCTCGAAACGATGCGCGAAAATAAGCAGGCGAACCTGACCGTCCTCTGCGGGCATACCCACGGCGCGGGAACATGTGAGATTCTTCCGAATCTATTGGTACGAACCGGCGCGGCGGAATACAGAAGGCCAGCGATTCAGGATGTTCTGGAGATCGGGTAGATAGCTCAGCGCGCCCGGAATCAGGGGAGGCCCGCGCTTCACACTCACATCGCTAATGATCTTGACATATTGAGTCTCGATTGTTATAAGTTGACCTGTGCGGATTTTCGCATTGTCTAAGCAACTTGATCGCTCGTCTGTCAATAAGACCCGTCCCTCCATCGACTCCCGAGCGTACACCGTACTGCTTGCAATCGGGGGGGTCTATGTCGAAGAATGTCTGCCTGCTTTTCCTAACACATGCGACCATTTGTACTCTCTCCCTTCCACCAGCGCCGCCGAGTCGCACCTCCCACTTTCACAGGGCAAGAATTTCGAAAGCAGGCGATTCGTAGCTTTTGACTTGCCATGTTTGAAAGAGCCAGTTCCGAAGGAGAAGTCTTAATCATCCACACAACACTCAGAGGAGAAACTCTCATGTCTACCCCCTACCCCCGCCCCGGCCTCAAACAGTTCAACCCGCTTGGTTTCCTGCTGATCGCGGGAATTGCGCTCGCCTCATTCACAGTTCCCTCATTCGCTCATCGCCTGGGGAATTACGGGACAGATATTCTCACCCGAAATTCAGCCTTGATCCTGGAGGGACAGATCGCTTCCCTCCGGAGCGAGTGGGATCCTGCCGGGGCGCGCATTTACACATACATCGAAGTGGATGTTGTGACTGTTCACAAGGGAGAGACATCTTCAGATGTTCTCACACTTCGCTATCTTGGCGGTACTGTTGGGGACATGACTCTTGCCGTACTTGAGCAGCCAACATTTCAAGAGGGCGAGGATGTCTTTCTATTTCTGCGCCCGAACTTCGATGTCCGTGACGTACCGTTTGTCGGTGGCATTGAGGGAAAGCTCGCCGTCTCGGTTGATGCAGCTACGGGGCGCCCTGTCCTGATCGGGCACCATCAGAACTTTGATCGCGAGGAGACAGTCCAGGCTATCGCTCGAATCGTGTTGCCGGTGGGAGGTAAGTGATATGAAACGGACCTCAATCATAGGCGTCTTCTTGTTTTTTCTGGCACTCACGACAGGATTCCCCTCTTCAGCAATCTCCCAGCCCATTCCGCAACTGCTGGCACCTGACCCGAACCCGGCGAACGATTTCGTCCAAAACGTATCTCTCAACATTGAGAGTCGTTTCCTGCACTGGGATCTCCGTGAGTTCCCTCTATGCATCGTCCCCTGGGGCCTGGGTGCCGGGGCGGTGCCGGACCTCGACAGCTCCGGAGTGGCCAACACCGCTCTTGACCGTGCGCTTGCCAATGCGGCATTCACGGCGGCTTTCGCCTCCTGGACCGCAGTCGCCCCTTCCCTGATCAGTTTCGTCGATGCCGGAGCAGCTCCGGCCAACGGTCTTGCCCTCGACGGTTTCAATACAATGAACTTTGGCGATGGTGCCCTGGACGACATCCAGTTCGCGATAGTCGGGGGGCCACCGGGCATCGGTGGTGTCGTCGTCGCTCCTGGTGTGAATGGGCTACTCGAAACGCAGCCCCAAGGTGACGATCTCGTTGTAGGCGCCAATATTGTAGATGGAGGGAACGGAACTGCGGAGTCCGTCGCCAATAATCAAGGTGCTGTGGGCGGGGCTCTCGGGCTGACCGGGCTATTCTTTACTAATTCCACCGGAGTCATTGTGGAGTCCGATGTGGTTTTCAGTCCGACTCAGACCTGGCTCGTCAACCCGAATACAAACGTATGCGCCGGAGCGGGCCAGTTCAACCTGCAGGGAGTAGCCGCCCATGAAATCGGCCATTTTATCGGCATCGCCCATCCGGTGTTTGCGGATCCCCCTGTAGCTGATCCGGCGGATGGCAGCACTCCTACACTTCACGCCTTCATCTGCCCCGCATTTGGTGGCAACAACTTCAACCAGACGCTCGAGAACTCGGATCGTGACGCGTGCAACTTCCTGTACACACCGGATCTCGGAGACGCCGAAGATTTATGGGCGGGGTTCATGGGTTTCTATCCCTCCCTTGTCCACGATCCGGGAGCCGGACGCTTACTGAATGGTCGGCAGCTCGACGCTCCCGCTACAGGGGCCGAACACCTGTTTAGCATTGCCCCCCGGCAAGCACGAAACTACACCTACGAGTGGCTCGGGGTGCCGGGCGGTACAGACAATATCGATGGTGAATGCGAAAGCAATCAGATCGATCTCGATCTATTCGACGACGGTGTCACGTTCTTTCCGAACCCGCCGCTATGGGGAAAACCGATGATCGTCACCGGTTGGATTCGCTACGCCGAAGACGCGGATGGAGCAAGCCATGACTATGTTGCGCCAGGGGGAGACCCGCTCTGGCTCAGCGTGTGGCTCGACTTGAACCAGGACTGCGTGTGGGTGACGCCGGGGGAGAGATTCATCCATGGTAGTGTGGCTCCTCCTCCTCCGGGTCCAGTCCCCGGACTCCGAATTATCGGAGGTGCGATCCCACTACCCCCTGCAGTTCCCAGCCCTTCGCGCCCGGTCTGGCTTCGTGCTCGACTCGACTGGGGGGAGGACGTCGGAGCGGCTGCCAATGTCGACGGGACATTGCTCAATACAGAAGGCGCGGCCCAGTTCGGCGAAGTCGAGGACTACCCATTCTGGTGTTTCAGCAAGTACAAGCAACTCTATGCCGAGAACAAAACCCCGGAAGTCAAACGCGGGATTCAGATGATTTACATCGGTGACTGCCCGGAGGCTCAGAACTTCGGGGCCATTGTCGATAGCCTGGATTGCGTTCTGGTTCCCATCCCCGAGATATTCCACAACGTGTCATACAACCTCACATCTGACGAGACGTCAGTCGATATTTTTGGACCATCGGAAATTGTCTCGCCCGGAACCCGGGTACATACCGGCCGCTGTCAACCCGAGTCCACGTGGGTGCTCGGTAATCTTCGAGCGAGCTGGCTCCGAGAGGATCTACAGCCACCGAGCACCGACGATTGGTTGCCATCTACTAACAGCGGAATCTGCCCGACCATTGGCGGCCTTCTTGTCTCAGTGGGAGCCGTGAACGAAACGATCGGCGGAAAAATCGGCGGGCGGGATTCGACGGGGAACTGGAACGATACAGTACATGTGAACGTGTCCTACCGAGCATCACCGGTCTTTGTCCCTCTGGAAAACCTGAGCCCCTGTGATCCATTCCTGAGCAGCCTGCCCAAGATCCCTGTGGGTGGCGCAAATATAACTCCAGAGAGCCCTATGCAGTTCATGCTCGATTTCGAGACCGGCATTACTCCGGACACACCCTTCCTGATCCTCGAGATCGAAAGCAACTGGACCCTGAACGGAAACTCGTCGAGCGAGATCGTCGAGTTCACGAATATCTTTGATCCGATCAGCACCGGAATCGATGACTCGTCGGTACCTCCGCGCACCGGTTTCGATCTGCGGAACGAGCCGAACCCATTCAATGCGACCACCACGATCGTGTTCGAGGCTCCGGAGCGAACCGAGGTGACACTGCGAGTCTACGATCTCCGCGGCGCCTTGATCAGGACACTTGTCGATCACGAAATCCGGGAAGCGGGGACGCACCGTGTTACCTGGACAGGTCTCGATGATCTTGGCCGAGAGATTGCCTCCGGCATGTACTTCTACCAACTGGAATCCAGAGGAGACATCGTCTCTCGAAAGATGGTGCTCCTGAGATAGCAGTACATCATAGGTGACTTCCAGGCGGGGGGCCGGGCTCTGACAGGGCTCCGGTTCCCCCCGGCTTTCCTTTGAGTCGGGGGGGGGGGCGTGAGTAGATGGTCGGGGAGATTCTTGCCTCCGAGAGACTCGCCTCCTGCGGCTCACTTTATCTTGCAGCAACCTGCAGGCCACTTGCCTCGTTTCTACAACAGACCTGCAGTAAATTGCTCGGAGAAGTGCTTTCGGATCCCTCGAGTGCCCACGTGCCTCGACAACAATCTATAGTTATTCTGCTCGTAGCGAATTCTTCCAGCAATAATCGCGGGGTGAATCTTTAGCCTTGCCGCCAGCTCATAAACTGCTGCCGTAGTTCCCTTCCCCTCAATCGACCACTTATCCCATACCTTTTGGGGGATCAGTCCTTCGCGGGTCATTTCATCCGCTTCCTTTTCAATCCGATCCTCTGTTCCACCCCCTTTTCCATGGAGGTCCAGATCGTCAACGATCAACCGATCGGATGACGACAGATGCTTCGAGACATGGGCCAGTTCATGAAGCAGGCAATACCAGAAATTATCAATTCGATCATAGCGAAGTGTTAACCCGATGACGGGGGTACCCCCCTTCGTCATGATCGCGGCACCGTCAAGATACGTCCGGGGAAGGTGGGGAACCACAATCAGATGGATCCCATGCTTTTCAAGGAATTCTCTTGCGAGCAGGGGGCCGTTGTCAAAATAACTCAACCGCGCCACTTCCCGCAAAGTGCTTCTCTTGATGGAGCCCTTAACATAGGGAGAGTTCAGGGGGTGCATTTCAGTAAATGCCAGCACGCGAAGGCACCACGCGGTGAGTGCATACGGGTCCATCTTCGGGTTATGCCTTCCCCGGCTTCCCTGGCGTAGGAGTGCGGCCTGGACGGTGCCCAGACCACCCGACCGGGCAATAAAACCGCGCATTACCTCTTCGACTCTATCCCCTGGAGAATCCACTTTCGGAATCCAGCAGCGTTCAATCATTTCAGCAACAGGAAATCGGGACCATTCCACGTTCTTCACTTCGTCCGGAAACCGGGCGCCCGGTTCCTTCAGAAGCACCTCCGCAGATATGCCAAGGCCCTGGTTCAGTGCTCGCATCATGGCCAGGGTAAGCGTTCGCTTCCCATTAAGAATTTCAGAAACCCTCCCCTTCGTGCCTAAGAAAGGGATCATGTCTTTCTGGCCCAACCCGAGTTGATCCATGCGGAACCTGATCGCGTCAATTGGACCGGGAGGGGCAATGGGGAAATGTCGTTCTTCATACATTTCGACAAGTGCCGTCAGCAATTCCAGCTCATCCATGGCGGAGGTGCCCCGCTTGGCACCCATAAGTTCATTGATGCGTGACAGCGCCAGGTCATGGTCTTCCTCACACTTGATCAGCCGCTTGATCATCTAGATCACCTCCGCATCGATTCCGTCATACTCTCGGTGCGTTCCAATAAAGCGTATGAAGACTGTTTTAGAGTCGTAGTTTATCCTGACTACAAACCGATACTTGTTACCGGCGATATTGAATACCACACGGCTGTTCTTGAGAATGCTGGCAGACCGATACTGATCTTTCACATCAGCCGGGGATGCCCATACCGCATGGTTCGCTTCGTAGTACCACGCCTCCAGGGACCCCTTGGCGTCCTGGTACCCTTGCTGCTCAAAAAACTCGATCAAGGTCTTGCGCTTGATTACATGCACAGTATAGTCGGTTCCCGAGATTCTGTCAATCAGAAGGTTCCCATTGTGGGAACTTTCTAGAATTCGTGGTCGATGATCAGGGAGGGTTCGAACGAAAAAGCCGCGGGGTCGACCGGGACAGTATAACGTGGACCCGAGGAGACAAAGAGAGAAATGACATCCGCCTGGGGTACACGAACTGTTTTGGTATTACACCTCCACCTCTGTGATCCTTCGCACAACCCAATAGATCCAGTATCACAGGACGCTGAAGAGTCTGATGTCGCATTTCACTGGTAAATCTACTTTGGGAATGATAATAAAGTAAGAATTCGTACCCGGCGCGGCAGGCACGCACCGAATTCCCAATCGCGCCCGAGAGCAATGCGAAAAACCGACTCCTCACTTCTTTTCTCACCGAGCGATCTTACCAGGTTCCTGCAGAATCCGTATGTCACGTGGATGGATCGGCTGCATCTCGAGCAGCCGGGCACTCTCGAGCCGGACAAAGCCGACACCCAGCTCGAGATGGTGTTCGCAAAGGGGCTCGAGCACGAACGTCTCTACCTGGAATCACTCAAGAAGGAAGGGCGCGATGTCTGTGAGATCCCCGATCGGGGCGACGACCGGGTGGATCTCACGCTCGATGCGCTCTCGGCCGGAAATGAGATCATCTACCAGGCCGCCCTGCAGAACGATAACTTCGCAGGCTACGCGGATTTCCTGATTCGCTCCGACAGGCCGTCGAAGCTTGGAGACTACTCCTACGAAGTCTGGGACACCAAGCTATCGCTGAAAGCAAAGCCGTACTTCATCATCCAGCTCTGCTGCTACGCTGAGATCCTCGAGGAGCTCCAGGGCTTTCGGCCCGAGACGATTGGTGTCGTTCTCGGCGACGGTTCAAGCAAATCGTTTCGAACCGCCGACTTCTTCTACTATTACCTATTCCTGAAACGGGGTTTCCTGGAGCAGCAACGATCTTTCGATCCCTCGCAGCCGCCCGAGCCGCAGGCCGAGGGCAAGAACGGCCGCTGGGAGTCGGTCGCGAAGGCCTGGCTCACCAAGCACGATCACCTCAGCCTCGTCGCAGGAATCACGAGTCACCAGATCGAGCGGCTCCGCGCGGCAGGTATCGACACGGTCGTGAAGCTCGCCAAATCGGCGGGCGTTAAAGTACCCAAGATGCGCGCCGAGACGTTCGACAAGCTCTGTCAGCAGGCGCGCCTCCAGGTCGAGTCGAGAAGCCTCGACAAACCGGCCTACGAGATCATCCCCCCCGATCCGGACGAACCCACCCGCGGGCTCGCGCTCCTGCCGCCCGCCTCCAAGCTCGACGTTGCTTTCGATATCGAGGGTTATCCACTCGCCGATGGTGGGCTCGAATACCTGCTCGGCACGACCACCGGCAACACCGGCAAGCTCCAGTTCAGCGACTGGTGGGCCCATGACGATCGAGAAGAGAAGCGCTCCTTCGAGGCATTTATCGACTGGGTATTCGACCGGTGGCAGCGCGACCCGACAATGCACATCTACCACTACGCCCAGTACGAAGTGACCGCCGCCCGCCGGCTGATGACCAAGTACGCCACGCGCGAAAACGAGGTCGACAGACTCCTTCGCGCCGGGACGTTCGTCGATCTTTACCGCGTGGTTCGCCAGGGCATTCGCATGGGCATCCCGAGCTACTCGCTCAAGAAAGTCGAGGCGTTCTATCTCGAAGGGCGCGAGGCGGAGGTCGTGGGGGCGGCTGATTCGATCGTTTACTACCAGAAATGGCTCGAAACGCAGGACGGTCCCACCTGGGAGACATCCGACATCCTCCGCGAGATCCGTGAATACAATCGCGAGGATTGCGATTCGACCTGGATGCTCATCGAGTGGCTTCGGGCGCGGCAGCAGGAAAGCAATATCGAGTACCACCGACAAGGGGCGGAGATCACCCCGGAGGAGGCGGAGCGGGATCCCAGCACCAGTGAGATTCTGGCGCGAAGCCTGCTCGACTCGATCCCCGACGATGAGACGCGCGAGGAAGACAAGTGGCGAGTTCGAGAGCTGCTCAGCTGGCTACTCACTTTTCACCGTCGAGAGGAAAAGCCGATGTGGTGGGCGTTCTTCGAACGACACGCAATGACTGAGGAAGAACTCTGGGATGACGCCGATTGTCTGTCCGGGCTCGAGCGCACAAACAAGCCGCCGTTCCCTATCAAGCGCTCTACAGGTTTCGAGTATCGCTTTGACCCGGCGCAGGACACCAAGATCTCCGAGAGCAAGCCACAGTGCACGATTGCCGGCCACATGGACTGGGGCAACATCAACGTCGCCGAAATCGATCTGAACGAAGGCATCGCCGTTCTCAAGGCGGGTCCGACATTCATGAATCAACTCTCCGAATCTGGTGGCGATCTGCCCGACCGCCTGAGCCTGGTCCCCGACGAGTACGTGTCGGCCGCGACAATCGCCTCCTCCATCGAGCGAGTTGCCCACGCTTATGATGAGTCAGGCGAGCTTCCATCGGCGCTCGATGATTTTCTCATGCGGCGACGTCCGCGCATTCGTGGCCGGTCCAGGGGGTCGATCCTCAGAGAGGGCGAGGACATCCTCGAAGGGACACTCGATGTGGCCCGCCGAATGAAGGAGACCACTCTCTGCATCCAGGGCCCGCCCGGCTCCGGCAAGACCCACACCGCGGCACACCTGATCCTCGGGCTCATCGGCGACGGCAAGCGGATCGGCGTATGCGCCAACAGCCACAAGGCGATCTGCAATCTGATGATAAAAGTCGCCGAATTCGCGGAGGAGCGAGACGTGCCGCTCTCGGCGGCAAAAGTAGGGGGCGATAAGGACGACCCGCTCTTCAAACACACCGGGGTGGTGCGGGAGGCGTCCATGAAGAATGCCGCGGGTGCGTACCCTCTCATCGGCGGTACCGCGTGGGCATTCAGCAACCCGGCCGCCGCGAACGCCCTCGACTACCTGTTCGTCGACGAGGCCGGCCAGGTCTGCATCGCCAATCTCACCGGCATGGTCCCGAGCACCAAAAACATCATTCTCCTTGGCGACCAAATGCAGCTCGGCCAGCCGACACGCGGCGTTCACCCCGGAGAAAGCGGCCTCTCAACACTCCAGTACCTGCTCCAGGACCACCCCACCATCCCTGACGATCTCGGAATCTTTCTCGGCACCACATGGCGCCTCCACCCCGAGCTCTGCAGCTTCATATCAGAAGCAGTTTACGAAGGCCGGCTGAAGCCGGAGGGCAAGACCGGCGCCCGGAAGATCATGCTGCCCACCAAAACCGCCGCCACACTAAAAGGCGAAGCCGCCCTCCTCCGCGAAGCGGGTATTTGCTACATCCCCGTCGAGCATTCGGGAAACGTCCAGGGCAGCGAAGAAGAAGCGGAAGCCATCAACCGAATCGTCCGCGCCCTCCAAAAACTCGACCACACCGACCTCGACGGCAAGAACCTTGGTCCCCTGTCTCTTGAAGACATCCTCATCGTCGCCCCTTACAACCTGCAGATTCGACTATTGAAGAACACCCTCGGCACCAATGCCCGAATCGGCACGATCGACAAATTCCAGGGCCAGGAAGCGCCGGTAGTTATCGTCTCCATGTGCGCCAGTGCCGGCGACACTTCGCCCCGAGGAATCGAATTCCTCTTCAACAAGAACCGCCTCAATGTGGCCATCTCGCGCGCGATGAGCCTCGCCATTGTGGTCGGACATCAAAATCTCACGGAGACCATCTGCAGCTCGATCGTGCAGATGGAGTTGGTGAATCTGTTTTGCCGGGTAGTGGAGGAGGGGCGGTAGGAGCTCTCCAGCCTCGATTGATTGAGAATATTTCTGGCTCTGTACGCAGAACCCGACCCCTACAGCTCCGCGATCCTCCGCACCACCTCATAGATCCAGTCGATAGCGTACCTTGCCTCTTTCAGCAGGCGGCGGCGGTCCTTGGGAGTGAGATGCTGGCGCACAGCCTCGATGGTTTCATCGTCGACTCCCTCCCGGCCAAGATGACGGATTGCCTGAAGGACGAGAGCGCGACGCCGATTCTTGACGCGCATCTTGCGGGGGGCCGCGTGTTTGAAGTGGATGGTCTGGTCTGCGATTGCGATGCTGGACGACGGGCCATCGGTGAGATAGATGGTCTGAGCAGGAGCATCCGGTGTCAGCCCGAGCAGGTTCGCCGCCATCGCCCCGTCAGCATGAATCCTCCAACCGTTCTTCCGCGCAATCGCCTTGGCCACCCGGTCATAGTCCGGGGCCATCAACCCGCCCTGCTCCCGGTCTTTCCTTGGGTACTCGTAGATTCCCTGACGAAGCCGCCGGATCATTCCCACCCCGACAAGCCGCGAAAGCGTCTTCTCCACCGTCGTTCTCGGGGCAATATCGAGGAAATCTTTAGGCGAGAAGACCCACCCTCTCCTCTTCCCCCGGATCCGGTAAGAGATTGTAGAAGTGGCAAGTGACACGATTTCGCACCGAGGGGTGGTCAGAAAAGAGGGGTAGTCTTCCTGACTGATAGACGGGGGGAAATCGGGGAGTGTGCAAAGAATTTAAGGGGGGGCGAGTCATTTCCCAATCAGGCGATCCACATGTCGTATGCCTCCTTCACCAGGTCGAACGATTTCCCGTCCCACTTCCAAATGTGCTCGGTATGTTCCCCAGCCAATAGGCCCTAGAGCGTCTCGTCGATGTGTAGCCATGCTTCACAGTCCTCGGGAATCGACTGAGCCCTGTAATGCTCGCCAAGCTCATGGTCGGTCACTTTGCGGAACGTCTGCATACAGTACGCGTGCCAGCTCATCGAGCGGTCCGGGGATTTCCTAGGCCACCTTTTGAACTGATCTTCTTTGAGACAAACGATCCCATCGGGAGCCCGGTCACCGAAAATCTTATGGGCCGCGATCAGGCCGGGCGCGATGGACAGGAAAACGACCACTGGTTCCGGATCCACATGCATCGCTTTGTGCAGCACCGCCCGCTCCTCCAGCATGCCGGGGGCGTGGTGCTTTAACCAGGCGAGCCATGATCCACCGAGGATCCGGCATTGCTGCGCTTCAAGCGGCGAAAGATCATCTCTCGATGGAAGGGGACTTCGCTTTCGGCAGTTGGCTTCGAATTGCTTCAGGCCGTTAACCCAGGTTTTGCCTGCTTCGTCCATTTGTTGCCTCCGTCATTAAGAGGTCGACATTTCCCCGACCCTCTAGCGCCCCTTTGACCTACTTCGCACTCCAAACGCCTTTCCCCGGAAACGCCGGCCCCCGGCTGAGGCGAATCTGGCTCCATCCGTACTCCAGATACCTGGTAACACGTGTCGCCTCGGAAGCCTCGTGTGGCGCGAAATCGATCCCTAGTTCCCTTTCGATTTCCCTAACCCGTTCAAAGTCCACCTTTACTCCCTCCAGATCACCAACATTCCACTTGGCTTCTCCCCTGGATCCATACCCAATAGCGCCGCTGGCGTCCAACTCCACCACCAGGTCAAACTGCTTGATCGCCTCGTGTGGCTGACCTAGTACAAGAAGCGATTGTCCGAGAAACTGGTGAACTGCCGGATCATCGGGCCGAAGGGCGGCTACCTCATCAAGGTCTCGCATGGCCTCCGCGGAATCGCCCAACTCGGCAAGAGCATACCCTCTTTGAAGGCGCGCGAAATAGTAGTCCGGATCAAGGCGGAGCACCTTGTTGCAGCTCCGAACGACACTTTCAAATCGACCGAGTCCTTCAGGGGTGAGGATCGTCATCAGCCCCATGACCAGACTGGCCGCGAGGATCCAGGAGAAACCGCGGGTCATTAATTTACCAAACGGCGGTACCTTCATTCGGGCGATCCAAACGAAGCCTACGAACGCAAACAAGGGGCCGGACCAGCCGTACACTGTGTCTCCGGAAGAAGTGAGTTCCGCGGCCGATGTAACTACGGCAGTCCCCAATGCAAAGGCAAGCCAGCGAAGCCGACCGACCTCCCCCTCCACCACCCTCCCGATCCGCCAGAAGAAGTACATGTTGAACAGCAGGTGAAACGGATCAAGATGGACGAACGGCGCAGCGAGCAGGATCCAGTAGGCACCGCCCCAGACACTATACGGACTGCTCATCATAGATTCGCTGAATGCACCCGGGATAAACCTGCTATCGATCAGATAAGCAATAACGCTCGCAAGAGTGCATACCATGATCGTGGTAGTGGTCAGTGGCGCGGGCTTCAGCGGGACGTGATTCGCCAGGAGTGGCGGGCCTGGGGGGGGAGTCCGGTAGCCTTCCCCTTGTGGAATTGGCCTGGCGCGCGCAGATTGATAACCACAGATTCGGCGGGAGTTTACGCGGAAATGAGCGCTAATAGCTTGACGCGGGGTCGCAAATTTGCGACACTATAGGAGGTTCAGTGCCGATAACAAGAGTAGTGCTGTACCAGGAGATGGACAAGAGCGCACCCCTGCTTGATTGGCTCGATAGCCTTCCCCAGAAGGCGCGCCTCAAGTGCTTGGTGCGCATTGAGCGGCTGAAAGAACTTGGACATGAACTCAGGAGGCCGGAAGCCGACTATTTGAGAGACGACATCTACGAGCTCCGCACAAAGGAGGCGGGTGTCAATTACCGGGTGCTCTACTTCTTCCACGGGAAAACACCGATTGTTCTCTCTCATGGCTTCTCGAAGCAGCGAGCCAAGGTGCCGGCGCGGGAAATCGACGAAGCGATCAGACGAAAAGAGGCTTTTGCCGCAAACCCCAAAAAGCACACGCACGAGGTGATTTAGATGCCGAGTCCAAAGAAGAAAACGAGAAAGCGAAAGACAACGGATGCGGCCGAGATTCTCCGCCGTCGTTATGTGCGAAACGTAAAAGACCGCTCTGACCTGGAGGAGGCCCGAGCTAGCGCTGAAGTTGCCCGTAAAATCTATGCTCTCCGCAAGAGGGCTGGGCTCACGCAGGCTGCGCTCGCCAAGCTTGTCGGGACGAGCCGCTCGGTGATCTCGCGCCTTGAAGATGACGACTACGAAGGACACTCGCTCGCCATGCTCCGGCGAATCGCTGCCGCCCTCAACAAGCGTGTCGAAATCCGCTTCGTTTCGATCAAACGCAAACTCGAGCCGGCGTAGCATGGCAATACCTGAAACCATCGAGCGCGAGCATGAAAATCGACGAAATATGATGTCGTTTTCCGAGGCCGGAAATACCCACCCCAATACACCTTGTCGATAGCCTGCTCTTGTGCAGAAGGTCGGGAGTTACTGGTCGAAAAAGAAATTTCATGACGAGGCCTTGCGTGGCGAGTGGAAAGGCCATCGGTCGTCTCGCCTCGGGCAGCAATATCGCGTTATCTACGAGGTCGAAGCCGAAGAGGTCCTAGTATACGTACTTGACCTGACGGCCCATGATTATCGGAGGAAATAGGTCATGGTGCGCAAAGGATTCAGAAGAGCAAAGAAGAATATCGAGGTTTCGGTGGGCGAATCTGTCCGAATCATTCGGGAGTTGCAGGAGTTGAGCCAGAACCAATTGGCCGGACTCTCTGGAATCCCGCAGTCGACAATCTCGGCTATTGAGAATGACCGTGTGAATCTCGGTGTGGAACGCGCAAAGGTCCTGGCGCGAGCGTTGCGCTGTCATCCTGCGGTGCTCGTCTTCCCCGGCTGGGAAATCGACGCCGAACATGCAGCTTAACAAGAGCTTGCAGCTGAAATCACACCCCCTCCACGCGGAGAGAGCAGGCAGTCAGCATCCTTCGTACGGACTACCATCTCCGCCTGGGTACCGAAATAGTGATACCCAACCGCTAGACTGCCGATGATGATGATTCGGTCGCGACAGGCTTCGGGAACGGCATCGGCTATCTCGCGAAGAACTTTCGCCGGTGAAATCGGCTTCAGCGCGTTGTCAGCCTCGGCCACTTAGCCTCTCCCCTCGCTCTGTCATGTAGGACTGAAGCTCGGATGCCTGATCGTCCAGGTTTGCCTCGAACAAGTCGGCCAGGCACTCTACCGGATCGGCCCATACGTTTCCGTGTTCGTCGAGACTGAACAATGGCTTCCTTCGTCGTACAAAGTGAAGTGCCACGCGTGCGCGAACATCTGAAGCGTTCGCAGGCGCCAGCGCTGGATCCAGCTGCTCCATGAATTCCAGATTTGCGTGCTTTCCGTCGGCATGGATACAGAGATCCAAACGAGGTGCACTTACTATGTTCAGTTCTGGAAAATGATACTTCGCTCCCATGACTCCACCGACTGCTATGTCGGTTCGACCAAGTTCTTTCAGTCGCCGTACAAGTGACTCGGGAGATCGGGGCTGATCGGATCGATCGACGTAGTTGACGGTAGCTCGCGCGCTCGTAGATACGGCCAGAAACCTCCCCCATACTACTTTTGGAAAGTACTTCAGCTTAATACGACGGTCCTCCTGGCGTTCGATTGCCGGCCCCAGTTTTTCGATCATGGCAGCCACTGTCCGATAGGTGCAGCCCACCGTTTTCGAAACCCAGTGAAATGTCATTGGTCCCCCGCCCCGGAACCATTGGTGAAGCACGACTCGCAAGACTTCCGACTGCATGTCCGCGCGTGGGAGCGGAGACTGAGAGGCAGCTACCGAATCAATCTGCTTCTTCAAGACAGCCAGGTCTGACGGGGAGATATCGGCGGGGAGGTTTTCGATCTCCCGATCGTTAACGATGACCAGATGGAGCCGATCCGCGATTTCCGGACGCATCGCTGCCTTGAATTCCTGGAGCTCTTCTACCAGTGAGGCGACCGTAATGCGTGGATTGATTAGAACGAGGTAGGCGGTCTTGTGCTGACGGTGGACGAGCCCTTTGACGATCTGGACAAGGGTGTCCCGAACAGCTCTGTTGGCGGACAGACCTTTCTTTAACTCCCCAATAGCTGTATCTGTTTCAAAATCAGGGGTATACGTGACTCGCACTCGTTCTCCTGGGTCGCTGTTCATATTCTATATCATAGCTGTAAATGACCTTACTTGCAAGGCAATATTGTATCTGCAAGTCAATACTGCAGTCGCAAGGCAACGTGATCCTCTTTGGAGCCCCAGGACCTCTTATAGGTCCAAATTACCCCTTCAGCTCTTCGCTACCCCATTATCTCGATCGGACGAGCCTGATGACCCAGTGCTATCATCCGGACAGGAGCGAATGTCACCGAAAATCTGGAGAACGTCGAATGGGGATCCTCAGCCAACTTGACCCGCAGTTGATCCGCGACCACTACGAAGGTCGCGTCGAAATGTCGCAAAACCTCAAGCGGTTATTCCAGGATGAGAAAATGGAAGAATACGTATACGCCGCCCTCGGCGTTGAGCCACGTGGGACGGGCAATTACAGCGCCGACGCCCACGGTCTCGGGCCTATGATCGTGGACAGCATGACTTCTCTTTCCGAAGTCGTTGCGCTTGCCAGGGCGCTGGATGCCTGCACAAACCCCGAGGAAATCCCTTCCATCGTTTGCGAGAGAAACCGCGTGGCTTACCTTGCCATCAGCGTCGGTTCTGAGATGGCAATGATGCTGCATCCTGACCGCTTCTGGGTCGTAAATGCCAAGACGGTGTGGGCTCATCTCTGGGTTCAGGAAGGCTTCGATACCATCGAGGCGAACAAGCGGGCAGAGGGGTGGCGAACTGGTTCCAGTGGTCCCGAAGTACGCTATGAACTCTGGAATAGCGAGTACTGCAATCTTGAACCAAGTCTCAGGCAGATCGCCGAAATCGGGTCGAAGGAGCTTTCCGTCCAGCCAGGTGCAAATATATTCCTCTGGGCCGATGCCATCGCGGCATTCGCCTGCGACCAAAAATAGAGGCGCGTGAGCCGTACTTGGTATGTGGGCTTAGGCCCTACAAATAATTCAAGATCAAGCCCCACCAACAGTTACCCCAAAGCACCCCCACCCCTCCCACCACAATTCTGGCGCCGCACCCTTGACAAACACTACTATGTACTATATACTACACAGTCCCACCCACTCTAAAGAGGCGGCAGCTCATCTCAGACACATTTGGCGATTTCGTGAAAACCAGGCGGGAGGAGCTTCGGAAAGGGGATCCCCGGTATTCGCAGCGACAGGTGGCCATGCGGATCGGGGTGGAGCCGTCCTATCTCAGCAAACTGGAGCGCGGGGATCCGGTCTATCTTTCGGAGGGAAAGGTCGTGGCCCTCGCCGGAGAATTGGACCTGGACGCGGATCTGCTCCTGGCGCTCCACGGAAAAGTATCGAACGATCTCACGGAGGTGATCCGTCGACGCCCCCAGCTATTCGCCCAGCTCATTCGAGAGCTGAAGGATCTCCCGGATCATGCTGTTCTTCGCCTCGTTCGCGAGGTGCGGGACGGGGACTGGTAAAGAGAGCAAGCCATGATTGAACTGAAAGAAGACGCACTCCATTTTTCATTTCCGGACGTCCATCCGGACGCACACATGTCCATCGATTTCCAGCGAACGCTCCGTATCCCGGACGATGGCCGGGACTATCCCCTGCCCGCCGGCCTCGGCCGCATTCCGCTCCGGCATGTGGACGACTTCGCTGAGCGCGTGCCGCCGCTCTGGATCAGCCACGGAGGTGTCATGCTCCCGATGTACCAATCGGAGGCGATGTGGCTGAGCTTCTCGCCCCAATGGATCGAGGACCGGGATACCCAGTACCCCTTCGCCATCAAAATCGCCACAGGAAAAATGAATACGGTTACCGGTGAACATTGGAAAGCCGGGCTTCACAGGGATCCTCAGGATTATGTGGTGGCGCCCGAACAGCCGTGGCTTGACGGGTACTGCGTCGAAAAAGGGTTCATTCGGCAGTTCGTCGCCATGCCTCTCGGCGCCGGCTACACGGCCGAAGAACAACTGACCGGCAAGGCGGCCCACGGCGGCCTCCAGATCGCTGCCATTCCCATGAAACGGAAGGTCTTCGAGCGACGCTTCCCGAAGATTGACCAGAGGGAGCGATACGGGCAGCCAGAGGATATGGCACTCTACTCCGTCGCACCTGCCATGGGTCTGGCTCCAGGCGGACGCATGCGCCAGGAAATCTACGACGACCCCTTCAACCTGGACGACTGGGACCTCGAGAAGACGAGCCGATGTTTCCTGCACATCGCGAACTCCATGACCTGGCGGGCGATCACCAAAGAGAACCCACCGACCACTCCCCCCACGGCAAAAGAATACATCGAGGCTGGCCTCCCCTGGTTCGATTACTACGACGACAATGCCAAGGCCCTCAAGGGGGCGAAGAAGCTGGGCGCAATGAAGTCGGTAACCGAGATGGGTCGCGATAAAGGGGACTTCCCTCTGCCTGATAACGAATCCGTCACTCTGGAAGAGATTCAAGTAATCCGAAAGAACTTCAAGAAGGACCAGGTAAGGGAGGGTGTGTTTTAGGAAGATGCGGACGACCTTCTCGGTGTAGACAATCGGGTTGAGGGCCATGGGTTATCGGTCTCCCTTGAGGTGGCGGCGAACGTTCTGCGCTTTCCATAGCAGCATCGGCTGGGTCTCGATCCGCCGCTGGACCTTCGGATCGGAGTGCAGGATGACGGCGTCCAGCTCGCCCTCCTCATGCAGTCGGTCTAGAAACTCCCGTTCGGCCGGCGACCAGCGAAGCAAGCGTGCGGCGACCCCTTCCAGAGCCTCCTGCAATTGTTTGCTCCTGGCCTCCGGGTCGAGGGATTCCCGCTCCTGCAACATGGGAATCAGCTGTTGCCCTACCGCCAGCCCGGTCGGCTGTGGGTCCGTGGGGGTCAGCTCGCGCGGATCGTGGCGGCCGCCCGCCACGGAGCAGACGAAAGCCAGGCGGAAGTCCGCTTGTTCCAACAGGTCCGGGGTTCGCCGCAGCAGGTTGGCGGCGTCGAACGCGTCGCGGGCCACCGATCGCTGCAAGAGAGCCGTGAACTTGCCGGCAGCCAGTTCCAACAGCGGCAAGGTTTGACCTCGACGGCATCGTCCTCTGGGAAGCGAGTCGTCCGTCGTTCGGTGCCCAGGAGCGGCACGCGTGCCACATAGCTGACATCGACTTCCAGATTCTGAGAGCCGCCGAAGACGCTCACGAATCGCAGGCGGAACTTGCCCCCCGCGTGTTCGCCGGGTACGCGTTTGACCGTGCAGCCCTCTCGCTCGCAGATGGAGACAAGCGCCGCTTCGAACCCGGGCCGCGCGGCCACCATGCCCTCACGATCCACCGCACCGATATAGTTGAGGTCGATATCGACCGACATGCGCGGTACATCCAGGTGCAGCAGATTCAGGGCCGTGCCACTCTTCAGCAGCCAGGCGCCCTCGGTGGTCGGATGGGAATCGAGCCGGCGCAGAACGCGGCAAAGCCGCATCACCTTTTCGACAACGACGGGACGGAACCCGCTCTCCCTGGCCACAGTCTCCAGCCGGGTACGAGTGATCATGCCCCGCCCTCCTCGGGTGGCCCTGCCAGCTCCGCGGGTACGATCACGCACCAGCGTCGATTCAACCGTCCCCCCAGGGCGCGCTCCATATGGACAGGGTGTCTGGGCAACATTTTTTGGAGCGCCGTAAGTGTGGATGCGGGCACGGCCAGCTCTTCGCGCCGCGTCTCCAGAAAGAACCCCACCCGTGCCGCCACGCGAGCGCTCTCCAAGACGAGCACGTAATCGAGTAGCGCGACCGGATCGATAGCGGGCAGGCCGGCGAGCGAGCGCCAGACCTCTTCCACGCCTCCGGCCAGGTTGGGGCGATCCAGCACATCGACGGCGGTGCGCTCCAGGCTGGTCACGCGAAGCTCCAGGCCGTCGCGTTCGGTGGTCTCGATCCAGCCCTCGCCGCCATCACCACCGCCGGCGGCGAGCCGCGCCCTCGGCCGGACCGGTACCAGATCCCTTCCGCGGTACGTGGCCGCCTTGACCCCGGTCCAGGTCACGAAGTGGAAGCGTTCGAACAGGCTCTGGGCACAGCCGTGCACCTCGAGCGCCGTGTGATAGGCGGCGGCCGCATCGGGGGCCATGCGCGCCGCCAGAGCGGCATAGTCCGGCAGCGCCTCCCCCGACCTCACGCGCACGAAGAGGCCCCGCTTGACCGGCTCGATCCGCCCCCGCTGCCGCCAGCGGGCCAGGGTTCGATCCATGGTGGCCGCGGACCGCCCGCCGAGGGCGGCGAGCAGCTCCGCCCGGGTGAAGACCCGGTGGGTAGCCAGGAATTGATCAGGTGACATGGCGTTTGACCTCCAGAACTGGACATAAATTACCAGTTGTGGAGGTCAGGTGCAAGCGCGATCTGAGCCCGCGTATGTCGCGCACCTCCCCTAATCTCTCCCCATCTTGCGCTCAACCATTTCGCTGAGCAGCCCCTGACATCCGATTCCGAGCAGCCCGTTTCGGATCTCGTCGACCCTCTCCCGGCTCAGCTCAATCTTATGCACGCTCGGGTTTCGAAGATCGGTGAGCTCTCGGAGCCGTTTCGGCATCCTATGAAGCAGCCATCCGGGATTCGAAAAGGCATACTCAACACAAGCTTTGACTTCCTTGTTATTCTTGATATTGGCGAGCAATACATTAAGCGACAAATGCTCGCTGCAGGATTTCAGATCGGTCTTGGCGGCTCGATTATGGAGCTGCGTGACCGTATCCTTCGGCGGAAGATCGCCGAGACACACTCGGAATCGTCTCCAGAGGAGCACATTCAACTCGACCTTGATCGCCTTGGCGTACTCCATGACCACAGAAGAGAAATCAAACCTCGGATCATCCTTTCGGGATCGAAAGATCGCCTCACCCGAAGCAAGAAAATTCCGGCTCGAGATTTCCAGAGCGCCCCAGACCTCCCGGCCGAACAGGTTGTCCCTCAATTCCTTCGCGATTCGCGCCGTCTCCCCGCGCAGTGAGGCGTCGTACTCCGCCACAGGCGATCCCCGATGAGCGCTTCCCGGCTTCCGAACCAGAGCTCCTCTGTCTCCCTCTCCACGAGAACCGGGGGATCGACAATCCCGCCATATATGGAAACGGGCTTGTTGTCGTAAGCAATATTCTTGAGACTCTTAAGCTGGTCGATCGTGCCGAGCGTATCGTCAGTGATCACAAGCCGGATATCACGGAGCCGGAACCAGAGATCGACCGACCAATTCTTGTTTCTGTAGTAGCCCGGAACGAATGGCATTTCACTCTTGTCGACCAGAAGATCGTCACTGGTAATGCGATCGAGCCAGCCGACATAAAGCGACTGAAAGTCCGTGAGGTAGAGATGCGTTTCAGTACCCTGCTCGATCTGCTTCTGTATCTTCAGAATCGATTCCATGTGAGGAAGATTGTCATCCCGGCGCCGGGGAGAGCGAAGCTTCGCCCACCAGACATGGGGATCGGCGTGGGAGCCGGCCGCGTTCGTATTCCTGGAGCCCCCCACACCACCTTTGCTGGTCTTGCTCTTCCGCGCGCCATCCAGCAGGATTTTTAGGTGGGAGTCCATGGTGTTCGTCGTGTATGACGGGTTCCAGACATTCAGGATGTGGGTTGAGGGCATTTTGGGCTCCATGGGGTTGGAGGATGCTGGCACCGGGGTACTTATCAGTCGATCAGTTGATACTTACCCCTCTCCAATCTTTTAATCTTGCCCTCTTTTATTAGCTTGCTGATGGCATTTCCGAATGAAGCCTCTGCGTTTTTGGAAGAGCTCCCGAGTTTCTTTTGGACATCCGCTACCACGTGGGCAAGAAGCTCCGTCCGCGAAAACTCTTTTCTCCCAAGCCATTCTGCCAACCCCTTTATCGAGTCTAGTACCAATTCGGGCCACGCACCGCGAGGATCTGGGAGCTGCTCAGCGTCCCAACTTGAATTGTCGTCCACTTGGGGAGACAGCGATCTGCGCTTCCGCTTCTCCTTCTTGTGCTTAACTGGTTTCAATCGGACAACGGTACCTACTGCAACGGCAAATAACTTAACTCCCGGCTTCGTTTTGACAAATTCAAAATCCATTTGAATGTCGATGACACCTCGCCCCTTCAGAATGGTCGCCTTCTTCTCCAGCTCTCCCAACAATGCTGACTTTGCCCAGGCAACCGTCGTATCCAGGTCATCTTCCGTATCCCCGATGGATTCCTCCGTTGCGGCTGTCACGATCCCCAGAATCGAATCTATTTGATAGCCGGGAACAGTGTCAGTTGTGGCAGTAATGAATTCACTCACAGTGTCTTCCCCTTAGTGAGGGCTCGCAGCAAGATAAGTCACCGGTGTCTCTCAATATCATGCGCTCGCCTGAAACACTCTCTCCATCATCTCTTTCTCGTCCGCCCTCAGATTCATGGAAGGAACCAGAACATCGGTGGCAAGTTGACGCTTGTCCTCAAGCAGCTGATTAAGAACCTGTTCAACGGTCTGGAATTCATCATGAGTTGCAATGGGGTAATAGACGTGCACAACCTTTTTCTGGCCGATTCGGTGGGTCCGATCGGTCGCCTGGTTTTCCACTGCTGGATTCCAAGGCCTCATGTAGTGAATCACGTGGTTCGCCGATGTGATATTCAAACCGGCACCACCAACGCGTGGTGAGAGGATAAGGACGTTAAAACCGTGTGAATCATTAAAGTAGTCGACCACCTGCTGTCGTCCTTCAGTCATATCCCCGTTGATGATACTGGGTGTAATTCCGTACCGACTCCAGATCGCCTTTTGCAGAAACCGATGGACTATTTTTCGATCGGCAAAGATGAGTGCTTTCTCCCCAGCCCCGCGAACCCCATCCAGCACCTCGAAAACAGCCTCCAGCTTTGGACATTGTTGGACGGCCGCCTCATCGAAGTTGATTGACTCAGGAGGTTGATCGCCCCAGGGATAGGCACAGAGGAGCAGCAGTTTCTGCAAAGCGCTTAGCATCCCCCCCCTTCCGCTCCCTTTACCTTCTCGGACGAGTTGCACATAGCGATCCTTCTGGGATCCACTGAGAGGAGTATGAAGAGGATGAATCTCTTTGGGAGGCAGGTCGTGCAATACCTCCTCCTTATTCCTGCGAAGATAGTGGTCTAGAATCTGGTTGAGCAAAGCGCGTGACGCAGCGTCTCGATTTTCCTTGTTTTCTGCTCGAACAATCGGCTTTTCATATTTTGTGCGGAACTCTTTCAGCGAACCAAGAAGGCCCGATTGAACAAAATCCATGATGCACCAGAGTTCACTCAGTCCATTTTCCACTGGCGTTCCGGTCATGGCAATACGGATTTCGGATTTGAGCGCCTTGGCGGCATCAGTACGTCCCGTCGTAGGATTCTTGATGTCCTGCGCTTCGTCGCAGCAGACTACTTTCCAGTCCATCCGGCCGAGTGCAATGATGTTCCGCCTCAGCGTGTCATAGCTCAGCAGCACTACATCGAATTGCGTAAGGAACGATTCTGGCGGGAAGGGGCTTGTCATTACCGGAAGTGTCTTCAGCTCGGGACAAAAAGTCTTGAGCTCCCGAAACCAATTCTCAATCAGGCTCTTCCTCACTACAACAAGAGATGGTGATACGGTACCTGCCTCCTTTCTGGCTGCCAGGAGCGCAATAACCTGCACGGTCTTCCCAAGGCCCATGTCATCTGCCAGCAATCCGCCCTTCGCCCGCTTGTTGAGAGTTCTAAGCCACCGGTAACCAAAATTCTGATGGGGCATCAGGGTTCCGTGGAGAAGCGAAGGCACATCGAAGAACTCTACAGAACGATCTTTCTCCGGTTTGATAGATTCCTCCCCCTCCAGGGAGAAACCGGGATGTCTGAATTCGATAGCATCCAGGTTCTGGAAAATTTCGAGCGTCGCCCCTTTGGGCAATGAATTACCGTCCGCCGGGTTGTACTGTCTTTCAAGATCTCGAGCCTTCAGATATCCCTCAGCTTCTCGGGGGTCGATTCGAATGAATGCCCCTTCGTATTCGACAAATGGCGTCTTGTCCCGGAGCGACCTTTTAACAAGCTCTTCATAAGCATCGGTGGGTATGGCGGGTGGGGGCAGGGAAGTAGAGGGTTCGTCTGAAACCTTGCTATCGCTCGACGCTCCCAGGTCCACTTCTTCGAAATCGACGCCCGTTTCCGGGAACCAGTCATATTTTGTTTTGTTAACCGTTACATAGGGCTGGGAGTGGTAGACACGAATCTTGATCCCTCTTACGCGCTCGGAGAATTGGGAAAGGTCCACCCCCTCGGGCAGAAAGGCTTCAGGAGTCTCAAGGAATCGGGGAATGTCCACGCCGCTAAGCGTCTTATGGGGACCATCAAAGTCCGCCAGGGTCTGCTTTTGATCCTCCGAGAGGATCATTCTCTTCCGGGCTCTCCCCTCAGCAGACCAGACAATTCTCTTTCGCCCCATGGACTGCCGGAGAACTTCCTGGAGTTTTTCAGATTCGATGCCCTCGGCCCGTGGAGCAAGGCGAATCTCATTTTCACCAGTCTGGTCGATGCCGATTCCGATGCTTTCGGGAAAGACATAATCCTCGTTCTCCAACCATCCTTCCAGTGTCGATCCTGCATCCTTGGCCATTCGAATTGATTCAGCGACATAGATGGAGGCCGCTGCGGGGTCCGTATCCGTCTTGGCAAGCCCATTTTCGGCCTGTCGCAGCAATGCGAAGACCTCTCTCGGAACGAGAAGGTTCTCAGATTCACCCAACTGATAGATTCCGCCGTGGCGCGGGAATCGGCCTGAGAGAACTCCATGATTCTGGCTCTTTACATCCACCTCCATTTTGAAATCGGCACTTCTTGGAACTCCCACTGAGCGGAGATGTGTTTCTACCCGAGAAGCTTTGGGGAAGCCGAGGGCCCTTGCAGAATCAGGCGCCTGCTCCCAGGCATCGTAAATACTCCCGTGATCCATCGACCATGTGCCAGGCCCGTCCTCAGAGATTATCTCTTCTAGAAGAAGCTCTTCGATCGCGCTTAGGAGACTGAAAGCCGATGCGTCCAGAGCCCTCCGGTGCTCAGCCGATAACTTGTAGATAGGGAGGCTAATCGGGCACGGGTCCGATTCCTGGTAGGCCTGGAATCGAATGCGATCATCCTGGAAGTTTGTTGCGATCCGAATCGATTGCAATTGGCAACGCCTCACTCTTCAGCAGTGTGCGAGATATTGTACTAAATATGTCCCTTGAAAAATCCGTCCAAGATCATGTTCATCTTTCGCTCCCAATTGCCGGAATGGATCAGGCGATGGAACGCCTTGTACTGGTCTTTAAGAAATTCATTCTTTTCCCCAATTTGAGACATCACCCAGGGAAAGTGATCCTTCTCATAGAAGTAGGCGGCGTTGCCCGTGTCTCGGAACTCAACAACGCCGAACCTCTTAAATGCTATGAAGAGCTGCTCTCGTCCAATCGGGAACTTTACATCAACAAAATGCACAATGTGCTCTCTCCAGAAGGCAAAGCGATTGTCTGGGTCATACAGATCTTTGAAAAACTCCTTGAGTTTCTTTTCTGCCATCCGCTTCTGAAAAATATCCCGAACCGACTTGGGGACCTTTTTCCAGAACGAGTGTCCACCGGCAGGCAGTTCATACTTATCGATTATGTCATCACTGATCGAATCAGCCCATTGGTTCGGCGCTACCTCGGACAGATAGTGAGCTCCAAACTCTTGATAATCTTTATCCCTCAGCTCTTCTCCCGATGAGCGTAGCCACGTAGTACCATGATGTAGGAGCAACTTCCCAGATGCTCTGGTCAATACAGCACGGCGAAGCTGTTTTGCCAGCGTCGAATCCAGCGGAATCTTGGTACCTTGTACAGTCTCCCTGACCACCCAATCCTCAAGCGTGCTGGCCATCTCTTCCAGTTCCTGTATAACTCGCCCATACAGGTCTTCCGTTGCGAATCGGTCGAGCATCAATGCGTAGCGAGGGTCAGTGGGATTTTCGAATTTCTTCTTCACTCCATCGGCGATTGCCGAAATCGTTTTCAAGAACCCGGGGACAGTGCAATGATGCACACAGCAGCGCCACGCCGGCCGTATATGTTCTTTCCTTGGGACGGCAGTAAGGACAATCTCCATCTTCCTCCTGAGCTCGGCCCCATTGGCAGCAACATAAGCATCTAGAGAAGCTAGCCGTTCTTTTCGGTTGAAACTGCGAGCGATCGCTGGGAGCAACTCCAAGGGCGTCTCGGATACAAGAGCCAGAATCCGATGAATCAAATCGTCGAGGTCCGCGTAGACGAGCTCTTCTGCAGTCGGGTGATCGCGAAGCACTACCTCGGCTGTCTTCGCGAGGCGAACAAATTGGAAGGAGAGTCGCATAACTTACTCCCGAGTCGTTTCGGTGTCGGCAAAGACGGCTTTCAGCACCTGCTCGAGGAGTTCATGGTCCTTCAGGCGGAAGCGGATTTCAATTCTTCGTGATCGATCTTCGTCCTCGATTCCTGTCTCATCGTCAATCACCGGATCCATAAATGATCGCCCCGTAGCAGTCCCCAGCTCTTTCAATCGATCTCTATGATTCGTGATCAGTGGGTCATCAAGGAGGTATTCCATTACACTGAACGCTCTCTTCTGCGACAGGTCAAGATTGTGCTTGTAGGCCATTTCGGGGTCGCCATACTGACGGCGATTGAATGTTCGATCAGCATGCCCGACGACCACAACTTGCTCAATCTGACTGATCAGGTCTTCCTCTCCGAAGAGGACATCAAAATAGCGAGGCATCACTTCGCTCAACACAGACTTCCCTTCGGGCCGAAGATCCCACTGATTCCTGTCAAAGAGGATGTCCCCACGGAAACGAATTGTTCCGGTTGTTGTATCTAACTCCACCCGCGCATCATTCTTGAATTTCAACTTGAGCTGCTCCACCACCTGCTTCCGTTCCTCCAAGATGTCGCGAACATTCGATATCCTCTCCCCAAGACTATGGAGAGTGGTTACGAGTAGCAGCGCGAATACTCCCAGAAGACCGGCCATTAGGTCGCTGTATGGAATCCAGAACTCGGAGCTAGTGGTGTCCTCTTGCAGCTGAATGTTGGACTGGTGCCACATGGGTGACTATTTCTTTCCTAAAAGTCGGGCAATAAAATTGGGCTTCTTTGGAGAACCTGGCTTAGACGATTGGGTTGGCGGTGGTGATCCTGGGTCACGAGGAGCGGGGGGAGTCTCATCGACAGGAACGGCGCTGGGGAGCTCGTGGCCCCCAGGGAGCTGGTTCCGGTCACCATCCCCATCGCCATCGCCCCCATCCGAACCTGGTTTCAATGGAAACAATCTTGATCCGGCGCCAGTTTCCTCTGGTTTCCTCGTGTATCGACTCTGCGTATCCACTTGCGCGAGATTACTTCCAAGGCTTCCCAGTCTTTCAGCGCCACTGACGAATGAAGCGATGTTTGTTCTTAGACTATCCTCGAGCTGCTCAAACCGCTTACCAAGAGCATTGCCGTGCTCCGTAAGATCTCCCGCCATGGTCTCTGTGCGACTCAAAATATCTGTCATGGATTTCTGCTGTCTCTTTAGCGCCGCCACCTGCTCCGTAATACTAGACGCAATTCCCGACTCTAGCGTCTTTGCCCCGGTATTGAACCCATCGAGAGACTTGATGATCTGATCCCATATTCCCGCCTGACTCGAGGTGTGATCCGCGAGTTCCTTCACATGGACACCTAGCTTCTCAGATGCTGGCCCAATGACGTTCGCCAATGACGTTCGCCACAGTACGGCTATGCTCCGCAAGACCCTCGATGCTCTCCCGGGCATCCGATAGCGTCCCGCTGAATCTCCCGAGAATGTCGCTCAGCTGGGAGTCGAATGCCTGGAGAATGTCAGTTACCCCACCCCTAATATTCTCTTCAAACTGTTCCATGCCCTTGCTCAATGCACCCTCAATGGCTTGGGCAAGTGATCCGAGCTCCTTGCTCGCCCCCTCCATCCGATTCGCTGACTCGGCAATACCCGAAGATGCCTCATTGATGGCAGCCGCAGCTTTCTCCTGGGCTCTGGCGGATATATCCACCTGCTCGCTTAGCGCGGTGCGCAAGACCTCCACTTTTTCAATTGCCCCGGACAGCGCCTGGCTCACTCCTTTCATCCCAGAACCGAACTCGAGCATCGCTGGCAGCTGAACAGCGACCACCTCGGTCACACTCCGCGTTTTCTCCAGGAGCTCTTCTTGGGCCTCGGCCGAGGCAGTGAGTCTCTCGCTCAGCGTGGAGAGATCTTTCGTGAGGCCTCCCACGGTGTCACCAAGTTGGTCGAACTGATTCCCAAGGGAAGTGTTCATTTGGTCGACGAAATGAGTGACCAGCTTATTCATGCTTTCGACCTGGGCCTGGCCGGCACTCTCCTTCATTTCGACGATCGCTTCCTTCAGGTCTTCCAAGGCCGGGCCCAGTGTCTTTTGAATGGAACCCCCGATCGAATCACTGATCGAAGATGCAATATCCTGCCCTAGGGTCTTTAGAACTTGAAGTTGTTGGTCGCCGTTTTGCCAGATCCTGGAAATCAACTCCCCCGGACTCGTAACGGGGAATGCGGCTTCAACTTCGGCATGGAAATTCAGGATAGAGCGCATTGCTCCTGAGTAGGTAAATCGCTCCCAAAAAAGGAAGACTATTGAGAAGAAAATGCCGAATACCGATGTTAAGAAAGCAATGTTCAGCCCTCTGATGAGGCCCTGAACATTTTCGAGAAGTAGCTTGCTGTCCGTAATATCTATCGAGGAAATTCCGGTTAGGCCCATTGTCAATCCTACGAACGTACCGAGGATTCCGAGTGACAACAGCGCCCCAGGCATCGCCTGGAGCAATCGAATTCGAGCTGTGCTGGTAATGATTTCGGCAGCCCCGAAGTAGCCCTGAATCTCGACCGAGCCTGATTCCTGGTTCTTCGCGCAGGAAGCGTCCCATGCATCCCTGAACCGTTTCCACCGGCGGGCATCATCACGATTGCGGAAGACACCCTCTGCGGTTTTGATGCGAGCTTGGTTCAAATCATCGCTACCATTGATAGCTTTTTGTACGATTTTTCGTGCACGAACCATGCGTCGTTTCAGAGACCAGAGAGGAGGGAGATATAGGGATACTGCGAGCAGAAACAGGACAACGATAATACTAATGAAAATCAGCGTGACAAGACTTTGGGTGTCTCCTGCCTGGGCCTTATTCCATAGTCCCCGGAAGAACTTGATTGCGAAACCGGGGAGGTCTCCCTTACTGGACAGGAACTCAAACACTAATCGACTTGTCCCGTGGTCAGGAGATTATCGCAACGGATGGTCGCCTCCGAGCTGGAGAGGCAAGAAGAAAGTAGACTTGGCTGGGGCTTGATACAGTTCGTTGCAGGTTTTGACAAGATAAATCCTCAACTGGTGGAGGAACATGCGGCAGTAGCCGGGGTAGGAAACAGTTTAGCGGAGAAACCTCGATCGGACAAGGATCGTTGCTCATATAGGCGCTCGCTGGTGCTTGTTGGTAAGCGAGACAGAAACTAGTGCAGTATTATTGGATTTATACAAATAGGCTGGCCTAACTGTGACCGCACTCATTGGGCGATGGGCAAAGCCCGGCCGGTCTTGTATTCTTGGCGCACTGCAAGCTCTACTAACGCGCCAGACGAAGGGAGCCACTACATGAAGCCGAACCTCCCAAGAATCCGCTCGTGCGTCCGGGCGTGGCCGAGCATCAACCCTGTATTGCTCCGAGTAATTGACCCAGCGAGCTTTGAGCAATTCAAAAAGAACCTACCCGATCGCAGAAGACCGCCGGTTCTTGAAGACGTTACGGAATTTACGAGAAAGTTTTCAGACCTTCAAACCGATTACATCGATCGCCACAGGGCGGAGGCTCCCTTTGCGAACATATTTAATATCCTCAGACTGGGTCCAGATGAGGTGCGGCACAGTCGATTCCTTGCCTGGTTGATGGACGGAGAAGAGACGCACCTTCAGGGCTCCATTTTCCTTCAATCCTTCCTGCAAGCCATAGACATGCCCCAACAATTTACTGAAGAGCCCTATGAAGTCTGGCGAGAGCGCCCGGACCGAATCGACATTTCCATCCACTCCCAGAATCGGTTCGCGATCTATATTGAAAACAAGATCGACGCGGGAGAGGGCCACCAACAACTGTCCCGGGAATACGCCTCTCTATCCCACTGGTCACGCCCGGGGCGATGGAACGTGCCGCCCGAAGGACGTGTCCTCGTGTTCCTCACTCCCGATGGTCGTCTTCCCGAGACTCTGCCGGACAGCGATACTCTGACAGAGGCCAGGTTTGTTGCTTTGAGCTATCCCAACCTTGTAGCTCATCTTTGGGCTACTGCCATGTCCGACAGGTGTAGCTCAAAATTCATCCGCCGACTTGTTCGCGACTATATCGGTACGATTCAGAATATTATAGCCCGACAATGAAAAGGATTTTGGAATGAAGCAGATCTCAGAAGTAGAATCCTATCTCGTTAACCACTGGCGCACATATGAAGAAATGCAGCTCGTTGAAGAAGAGATTAACCGATACCTTGCGAGTCTGGCACCGCGCATTCAGCTTGCCTTACGGGAATCTCGAAGTTTTCCAAGGGATTGGGAAGTTAAACTGGTTGATGTCTCCGATGAAGGGATTTATATCCATGCCCGGCCCAAAAGCTGGATAGTCGCGGGTAGGTTGCCCGACCAAGCTTATATTGAGTTCGGAGGACTGGAGGCAAGTCAGCTCCTGACTGCTGACCGGGACTACCGATCCTGGATCGCTCTCGTTTCCGAATACGATCGCCGAAAGAGATTTCCCAAAAGACAGAAATGGTGTAAGGCGCTTCGAGAAATATGCGAAAAACCCGACTCCCTGACCGAGAACCTTGAGTATGCGGAAGACCCTCGCGAATACGCTGGAGCTATTCTCTATCAAAGCCTGGACTCGCCCCTCCCTCTGCGTATTCTTGAGGATGACGAGATGCTGGTGAAGTACGTCGTCGAGATGATATTGCCACTGGTGAAGTATGTGGAGAAATTGCGAAAGGCCAATCCGAAGCTCGGGTAAGGCGAATCTGATGACTTACGACTCCCTCGATTTCAAAGTCCGCCAAGCAGCCTTCGACTGGCTCGGTGTGCAGAGGGACATTCATGGTGACGTCCTGCCCTCCTCTGTTCTTAGGCAAGGCTTCCCCTTCGGCGACGAGCATATCAAACTCATGGGGCCTCAGGGGATATTCAAGCCCAGAATCCTGCCAGAGATTCCGCTTAGCATTACGACGGCACCGCCGAAACCCGGAAAGCAAGCCCCCTACGAGGACAGAATCGGGCGCGACGGGATCATCGAGTACAAGTACAGGGGCGAGGATCCGCGACATCACGAGAATGTGGGGTTACGTGAGGCATTGAAACGGAAAACTCCTTTGATATATTTCTATGGGCTCTCCCCTGGCAACTACGTCGCGGAGTGGCCGGTCTTCGTTGTCGGGGACGATCCAGCAAGTCTCACCTTCAAGGTCCAGGTCGACGATCCTGGCGTTCTCTCCGAGCCCGCCGAGGCACATGTCGGCGAAGGTGCTTTCGAGCGCCGGCGCTACATCACGACCACTTTCCAGCGGCGCCTTCACCAGCGCTCATTTAGAGAGCGGGTGATGCGCGCCTATCGAAAGTCATGCGCTGTCTGTCGTCTCCGCCACGAAGAGCTGCTGGACGCTGCCCACATCATCGAGGACAAACATCCTTCCGGGCAGCCCATTGTCACCAACGGCCTCGCCCTTTGCAAACTCCACCATGCTGCTTTCGATAGCTGTGTGCTTGGGATTCGACCCGACTACAGCATCGAGGTACGCACCGACGTACTCAAGGAGAAGGACGGGCCAATGCTCGTGCACGGCATTCAGGATTGCCACGGCCGTGAAATCGTAAAGCCGAGGCACCGGGAAGAGTGGCCGGATCCTGAAAGGCTCGCCGAGCGATATGACCGGTTTCGGAGATATCGGGTGGGGTAGGGCTGCGGATTACTCCCCGCGCTCCCCCCTGGTACCCATCCATTCCGTTCGCCATATCCGGCTACAGCTAAGCAGGGCCTTTCCACTACGGGCTGGGTAGGTGAGTCAGGCATCATCCCCCACGGGCTGCAATTTGTGGTATTCGGCTCCCACTAGGCAGCAAGCAGTTGGGGCAAACAGTCATCTCGAACTCCCAAGACACGACCATTTTGTACTGAGTCATCAGTAGCCACACAATTTTTTGAAACAATTGTTCAAAAGGGGAGGCATCCGGGCAAACCCCACCCTCTGATCGTGTATAGTGTCGGGGAGAAGAAACGCATACGGAGTTGGCATGTCTATCTGGCTCACAACCACCCTGACTATCATTGTTCAAGTACTCGGCACGGCCGGCTTAGTATCGCTGCTCTTCAAGTTCTACTTTGACAAAAAGCTGGCAGATCTCTCGGCCTCGCACATGAGAGATCAATCCAGGGAAGAGCGGCAGTATCGTTTTCTTCTCAAGCGCCTCGAGGAATTCTACTCCCCGATGTACCACTTACGAATGGAAATCCTCACTCTCAGCGAACTCCGTGAGGAGGTCATGCGGAAGCATGGCGAGTATGTTGCTCAGCAGGTAAAGGATCGTGGTCGGATAACCGGTTCAGATGAGAAGCTATTCTCAGGAGAGCGTGAGTTTAATAGTAAGCTTTTCGAGGAGCGTCTCTTGCCGGCCTACAAAAGGATGCTGGACCTTTTTCACCAAAAAGGCCATTTGGCGACGGAATTAACACGCACGCACTTCCCCGAGCTTGTTCGCTTCACAGAGACCTGGAATCGTTGGTTAGCTGAGACGATTCATCCAGAGGTCATGCGATCGGTTGACCGTGGCGAGGTTTCGCTTGAGATATTTTACCAAGACATCGAGATGACTTATCGCGATCTCATGCACCAGCTCCCCAAGGGGATGCCCCCGAATAAATCGTAACTATATCGTGTCGAGCGCGTTCAGATACTACTCAGCAAAAAAGGGTGTCACGAAGCCACTGCTGACGTCCGTACCCGATCCGAAGATGGAATAGAATCGAAGTACGCGGGGCCGAATCTCGCCATTGAAGCCAAAGGACGATTCCCATGTCTCTCAAAGGGAAATTCTAGCCGAAACATATCTTTGTAGGATTTGTGTGCTTTTGATCCGGTGCCAAGAAGCTATACAGGAATGCAACTAGGGATCGGGGGCGATCGCCAATCGGTCAACCCAACCACGCTGACTGAATTTTCTTCTAGGCGGATCGCCCCCAGAGGCTTACTGTACCCCTCAAGGAGGAATGCAGTGAATTCTCCCCTGCCATACGACATGGGCAACGCCGGGGATCTACTGAAGCACGGTGTCATCTCCGAGATTCTCGCGTGCTGGGTCAGGAGCGGCCCGGGAACTCCTTCTTTTTACGACCCATTTGGAGGTGTTCCGTGGCAGGACCCTCCACACCATCGTGTCGTTCAGCGAGTTAAGGCGCTGAACGGATTCACGATTCAAGATGCTCAATCCGATATCGAAAACCGATATCTCGGCAGCGGTCACATTGCTAGAGCTGTTGGCGAAAAGCTCAATTCTACTATCGAGGTCTACGTAGGGGATCGGAATTCTGATCGCCTGGAAAATCTAGTGCAGTGCGGACTCCAGCCGATCGAGTTGCCAAACTACGACCGAGGCGATGGATACTCGCTCCTGAAATGCTCCACACCTGACAGCCTCGTCTTGATCGATCCCTTTGCGGATTTCCTCCCCGATCACCCACCAGATGTGTTCCCGGATATAAGAGATGTAGCTTCGAATTGCATTGTAGTTCTCTTCATCTTGCTCGACCCAAACAATACTGAAGCAATCCAAACATATCGAGACCAGCGAAATGCGCTGTTGCAGCACGTGTGGTCAATATACTGCCCCCCACTCTCTGGAACCGGGATTCTGGGAGAATCGACCTACGGAGCAGAGGTGGTCATATGCATGCCCCCCCGGGTGATTTCAAACATGGGATCGCCATTGAAGCGCGCACTATCTGCATACACGAAGGCACTTGAGAACGTCTTACGCAAAGAAGATTCGATGGTGAATCTGGCGATCGACCTTTCCGATGGGACTGAACAGAAGTGAGCAATATACCCGCCATCCTACTAGCCTGGAACCCCTTCTTCCTCCCTGCAACGATAAGGGAACATGTTGAGATATTGAAACAGTGCTATGAAAACGGCGCTCAAGATCCCTACGTCTATTGGGGCAAGATCATTAAGAGTGGGACGGATGCTCAACAGGCTCATCTCAAGCAAATGTGGCGCCGAATCTCCAGATATTTAGATTCCAACTCTGAGGGAGAACTGAACAAATATCTTCTCGGATTCGTCACCGATTTCAGCTCCATCCACGCGATCCGTATCACAGGGGCAATATCCGAAGACGCCCTGCGCCAAGCCACCGATCAAAGCAGGGTACCCGGTTATTACAAAGAGCACATTAAGCAGCGGGGTTTCTGGCTTAAGATTGATGATATCCGAGTCGTTTCACACGATCCCGTAGAGACAAATAAATACCTGATGGATAAGCTTGGCTTTGATCCATACCGGTCCGATCGTCAAATGCTGCCCGATTGGATTGATAGTGTAGATGCAAGCGAGTTATTCGACGATAGAGAGCCTCTATCGAAATTGGGCCTGTCTGCTTTTGCCCAGCTTGAAGAGACGGTGTTCCCCGTAGGCGTCAAGTCGGCTATGCAGCTCCTCCAATCTAGCGAGAATCTCGCTGAAACGTGGAAGCGACTTGAGCATGACTACAACTCTAGGCTCTTCCTGGCCTACGGCTGGATGCACTCACAACACCTCCAATATCTTCACGAGAAAGGGACCGCAAAAAACCCAGAATGCAGCGGCGCCATCATCCAGTACACCCGTGCGCTTGAACGAGTTCTTTGCACTGGAATCATTGAGGCAATACAAGGTCCATCGAGGGAAACATCTCTTATGGCGGAGGCGATCCACTCTTATCTCAAGAACTCAAGACTCTCCCTAGGCAAAGCTATCGGGATCCTGGAAGACCAAGGGTTCCAAAAAGCCGCAATGGGGAGTTGCTTCAATCGCAGGATTACGGATGTGTACCAAAACCTGACCTGGCTGAAGCGTTTAAGAACTATCCGAAATGCCGCAGCTCATCCACCGAAACAGATCAAGCACTCTAGCCTTCTGGAAATCGAGGAATATCTCATAGGCGACCGTAGCCCTCAGTGCTTTGGGAAACTGGTCGAGCTCATGGTCGCTCTTCAAATTGCCTCGGATTGAATCAGGGAGATTCCGCTAGTCGTTATTGACATTGCCCAAAATCAATCCGCCCCACTGGCTACATCCACGCTCCCTTCCTCTTCGTGCGCCAGTATTCGATCCCAAAGCCCATGCTTGTCCAGCTCCGCGTATAGCCCGGAATAGAAATTGATGATCTCCTGATCCTGGTCGTCTGCGCCGAGTACATATCTCATGCTCATCCGATAGTTCAGTACTCTCCACTTGGCGTGAAGTTCTTGTCCCCCCACAATATGATGTGCCGCGCAGTAGGGTTTCATGGCTTCAACTGTTTCAAGTACGTCTCCCGACCGGAGAAACTTGTTAAATTTATCGCTGGGTTGTGACTCGAGATGAAACTGAAGGTCGGGGATGTCCGGCTCTTCTGTATTCTCGCTGTACCGGATAGTCATGCAGAGCTTTATGTCTGATTGGGGTGGAAGTTGCATCCAATAACCCATAAGTCCTTCGTAATCGGACCATTGCCTCTGATTGATCTTACTGAAGTCATATGGATCGCGCACTGGAAGCGCGTCTTTCGCAGCCCCCAGAATTCGCTGTGTTTTGATTTTGAACTGCCAATACCTGGTAGCACCGACTATTTCCGTTGGTGTGAACTGCTGGTCACCCATACCTAATGCCTCCAAGAGCTTGTAGAGTGATTTCCGAAGATAACCCCTCTTGGTATCCGGGTCGCCTGGAAAGCGGAGAAGCATTCTCGCAATCCGACCCCATTCTATCTGATGAAATCGTCTGTTATTGCTCACGTAGTCTCGGCCATCCGAATCCGATAGCAAGAACTTTCCCATGTGGACCACGTGGAGTCCATGAAGCAATTCACCGTAGCTCAAATATTTTTGTATCTGATCAACTTTCCTCCCGCTAACATCGTCATCCTCGTATTCTCCTAGCCCGGCACCGATCTTATTCTCAAGAACCACGGTAGTGGGCTGTCTATTCACCGAGTATTCCAGAAACAAATCGAATCTGGATCTCCTGAAGCTGTGTTGTGTGTCGATTCGGCAATCCTTGTCTTCGCTGGTATCACAAGGAAGCGATAGCAGTTTCAGGAATTTGGAGAGAAATTCATCGTCGTTCCTGAGGAGCTCGGCGAAGCACTCTGAAAGGAAATCCTCCCGTCGCTCCACGGTATTGTGCGGCCAGATCTTAATCAGGTTCGAGAGAAGCATTCCGCGACAATCCTCAGCAAATAGACCAACTGCACCTTGTCAACTTTGCGGGGTGTGGGCACGTTGTTTGCACACACCTACCACATAACAATACTGGCGGACGGGGCCCAATAGAACCGAACGCGATTCAATCTTATCTTAGGTTCCACTTGTAGTTAACTACGACAAATCGTTTAAGATTCCTTTGATGCAGAATGATCGCCTTTGACTTTAACAAACCGAAGGCGATACTGTTCGTGTATGTCGTCAGCCAAAATGGGACAGTTTCTCCTGAGAGCTAAAGGACACCCTCTCTTAGATCAGCAGGCCGAAGTAAATCGTTTCGGCCAATCGATCTCCCTTGATTATAC
>JALGYY010000033.1 GCA_025782575.1 bacterium | reverse complement strand
AGCCATCTTTTGGGCATCCGCGGCGGTGGCTACAGGGACCTGGGTTTATGCATTCCGCGATACGCCACGAGCGATCGAACGTGTGTCGCTATCTCCGGAATGGACGGGGGACGGTGTGCGTCTCGCCCTAACAGTCGCGTACTAACTGGAACACAAGGAGGAAGGCGATGAGGAGATCTAGGATGGGTGCGCTCGCACTCTGTTTGCTGGTTGCTCTGGCCGGCTGCTCGGCCGGTTTGAAAAAAGCCAGGGCGCCGAAGTCGAACAATATTCCGGCCGGGACAGAAGTTCCTTTCTCGAAAGCGATGAACGAGGGATACGCCGAGGAGTACATTGGAGCCGATATCGTCACAATGGCGGAGTTTCTCGCGCCAGGAAAGGGTGCGTATCACATAGACGTACCGAAGAACCATATTGTCTTTCAGGCTGTTTCCCCGGGCGGGAAAGGGCAATCCAACCCCTTCTCCGGACAAGCGATGGGCGAATTCGTACTCATTCATAAAGACGCAGGCGATCTCGTCTTCGAGCTTGAGCGGGGAGATCTCATCGAGCTTCGAGGTGGCACCGAAGTTAAGAAGGGGCATGGGCTCTTTTTCGCCACCTTCCGGGCCACGTCGATACAACGAGCGGAAAACTAGGAACGGCCACCGCGCCGGCCTTGTGATGGACGGAGGGGCTTGCTGGGATACCGGTATGGCAAAGAAACGATCCCTTCTTCCAGCACAACAGATTCAGTCGAAGATCCTCTTCATCCGGAAGGAGAGGGTCATGATTGACGTTGACCTGGCGGAACTCTACGGCGTAGAAACTAAGTATCTCACGCGCCAGGTAAGGCGTAACATCGACCGTTTCCCCGCCGATTTCATGTTTCAGCTTACTGTGGAGGAGTTTGCAAACTTGAGGTCCCATTTTGGCACCTCAAGATCGTGGGGCGGCCGCCGCTATCGGCCCTATGTGTTCACCGAGCAGGGGGTCGCGATGCTCTCAAGTGTTCTGGGGAGCAAGCGAGCCGTCCAAGTGAACATCCAGATCATTCGAACCTTTGTACAGCTCCGACAGCTGCTCACCACGCACAAGGACCTCGCTCGAAAGCTGTCCACGCTTGAGCGGAAGTACGACGAGCAGTTCAAGGTCGTCTTCGACGCGATCCGCGCATTGATGACGCCGTCAGAACCAAAGGGAAAGCGGATCGAGTTTGCGACCGACGACGAGAAGTCAAAATAAGATGCTCGATCAAAGGAAGAAGCCGCCTGGTCGGTGCCGGGCGGCTTCTTGAGTCTCTTAGTAATCTAAGGGCAAAAGGGCGGTGACGTGGGTTTCGTCGTCGATGAACCAGAGCCTTGAATCGGCCCCTGTCGGATCCTCGAACACCTGGAGGTAGTCGACCCCGTCATGTTTCTCGGCGAGGGTCTGGAGGATGAGATAGACGGGAAGGATCAATTCCGCGCCGAAGGCGTCGAGTGCGGCGGGAGTAGCGACGAGCTGTCCCGTGAATCTCCAACGCGAAACCGGGTGGTCGAGAGGGATCTCCTGCGGCTTTCGCTTGAGCCGAACTCCGCCCTCCATCAGAGATACCTCAGGTCGCGAAAGGACTCGTATCCCGAGTGTGGGCTGGAGACGATCATTCCTTCCGAGATTCTGCTGTCTAGGCGCATAAGAAACCTCCGTTCGGTCGTAGATGGAAAGAGCGGACAATTGGCTCATTCCTCTTCCTACCCTGGACCCGAGCGAGAGAGAAGGTGGGGGGAGGTCTTGGCTCCAGCACATCGGGTTCCGCGGAGCGTAGCGGGGTGGCACGGTTGCCGCATGCTGTTCATTGAAGTATTACTGTGCAATTCCAATGGGCTTGGAATAGTCGGGAGCCGAACTCCGAAATCGAGCCTGTCAGACACAATCCGAGCCAGGTGTTTCCAGTGAAACTGGATTATTACATGTGGGGCCAGCGATCTCGACTCTTCGACCGTCCATGGATCCCTGGATTGCAATGAGCCTCAGCGCAGAATCGTAGACATCGAACTCGCGACAACTGAATGGTTTGACTTGTTTAGCAAGCGACGACTACTCGAACCGATCGAAACATTCCACCCATCGAGCACAAAAGGGCTTAATCTGGAACCAGAAGTCGCCGGATCTGTCGGCGGGAGTCAGGTAAGGATGTCTCCGGAATACGCAGGGAGATTTAGATTTCACTTGCCTGCTTCGAAAGGAGGTTTTTCAATCAGGCATGATCCTCAATCGTTAACCGTCCACGAAACCGGGGGATAACCCCGCTCTGCCGAGAGACCTCTGGGTCTTCCGGGGCATGGACCCCATTCATCGTGTGCGTTACTTGAGATCTAAGCCCCGGGAACCTCATAGATGTCTATCCCATCATCGGTATGGACTAAGGCAAGGTACTCGGCCATTCGCCTTGAGGGCGACCCGAACCGACGCTCGAAAGGACTCACGACAACGTAGTTGATCCCGACTTCTCTTAAGAACTGTAGCTTCGCTTCATAGTCTCTGTCCGTCGAGAAGAACCGCTCCACCGTTCGCGCTTTTTCATAGGCTCGGATTGTAAGCTCCGGATGCCCGAGATAGGTTCTGCAACCAGCCAAGGCAGGCACAAGACTTCCAATCTGGAGGGAGGAGAGAACACGCGAATCTTCCTCAACGTTTTCATGCAACCACTGAAGGATCCTCACGTATCTTTCCTCGATATGATGCGGTCCAATATGCCTTGAGTATACGCGAGTATCCTCCACTAGCATCCGCAGGTTTGTCAAACTCAGCACTATTACTGTGGTAGCAGTTATCACGAGTGCGAACCTCCGGCGATGACTTGAGATTCGCGCGACGAGTTCATTCAGCCCAAGCCCTGCCAAGATAGCGACGGGAATGTGCAATCCCTGAATCAGGCGTCTCTGAAATGCAAAGGGTAAGTAAACGAGGACAAGAGTAATTGAGATCCATAGGCATGCGTGGACGATCAGGGTCCTATGTTTCTCGTGCCCTAGCAAAACCCCAAGACCCGCGAACGGCCACAGCAAACCCAGACCAGTCAGAATGTCGTAGGGCTTGGGCGATCCTCCGGTAATTGCCTCCGTCCACTCTCCGAACATCGGCTCTATTCGAAGAATTGCAAATTGATAGAGTATTCCAGGGGCCATCAAGACGAGGAGAAAGAGGAACGATCGCACGATTTGCAGCCGCTCTCTTTGGTCCCGGACGATTCCAATAGAACACCACGCAAGGCATATGGCCACTACCGAAACTACATCATATGGGTGAATCCACGCCAGCAGAGCACCCGCCAAACCTGCGGAGGGGATACCACGTGACGTGCTTGAGCTGAGCGCTGTATGAAAGCGGGATAGAATGAACAGCATTAAGGCAAGGCTAATTGAGAAGTGCGGGGATTGATAGATTGCCGCAAAAGTCACGGCCTCAGGAACCCAAGTGTCGATGGACTCAGATGGCCATGTGCCTGAAAGCCATCCAATGCCCGAGGAGGACGCCACTATCAGTAGCAAGAGTCGTCTCTTTGAGATTTCGGTTATGTACCGAGCGATCAAGTAATAGATTGAACCTATGACGATTCCTGTCGAGAGAAAACGGAGTATTTGAAATGCCGCCATTGCTGAGACGCCGGGCAGGAGTGAAATGAGTCCTCCAAGGAGCAAAAGTGGGCGAAATAAGAGCCGACGATGTTCCTCGGTTGTGAACATGTTGGTCGTCAGAATGTGACCATGAGATGACTGCTCTATCCAGCCAACGTAGGTGTACAGGTCTCGTTTGTTAAGAATTGTGCTCCACATGAACACCTTGTCTGGTGGTGTTGACAGCCATCCATAGATCTGTGGCAAGAAGATCACTACGGCGAGCACTGTACTTACGGCCGCCACCCATCGCCATTCTGCCCTGCTAATCTGAGTTCCCAATGGTCAAATCACCCCTAATTGTCCACTCCCCATCCGAGAATTCACCTGCGCGTCACTTGCGGACTACTCGTGTATTGTGTAAAGTTTGTCAATCTAGTCAGTTGTCCTCCACTCAGGAATTGGTGCAGCTCTATCCCGGATCGGCCAGCACAGAGAGCAGGCGTGTGCCGGTGCCACAAAATCCCAATCTTCCGTATTCTCTGATCCCACCTTTGCCCAGTATCTGTATTACAACCCCCGGCCAGCAAACTCAAGGCTCATCGGAAGGAGGAAAACCGGGCCATTATTGTACCTGGCACTTCGTGAGAATTCAACGCAGGAGGTATGTGATGCTATGCTCGAAAGTCTGGCTCGCCGGCTGTGTGACAATGTTCATGGCTGTTCAAGCTTGGGGAGCTGTCATTGTTGTTCCGGATGATGAGAGTACCATTCCCGACGCAATCCTCGCGGCTTCGAACGGAGACACAATTGAGATCAAAAAGGGCACATACGTTGTTCACAATGTCAGCGTGAACAAGGATTTGACATTTATCGGAGAGAAACGCGACAAGACCATTCTTGACAATGAAGGCCAATCAAGCTCAAGCATATTCAATATCATCGGTGAACGGACACTTCTGTTTAAATCGCTAACTCTCAAGCGTGGTGAAGCGTTCCAGGGTGGTGCGTTCGGTTCGATCAATGGTACCAACGATGGCACACTAACCATAGATAACTGCCGGCTCAGTGATAACCATGCAAGCCAGGCGGGGGGAGGAGTGATCTATATTGACTACACGAATGGTACAGTTATCATTAAGAATTGCTTGATTCATGGAAACGTCGCGCCCGGCGGTGGAGCAATCCGAATCGATGATATTGGGGACGACGGCTCTGTCGCTATTCGGAGCAATATCTTCTACCAGAATGTTGCCGACAGGGTGGGTGGCGCATCGATCCATTCTCAGGCGATTACTGACGCCCCGGGTACGGGAGAAGGCTCGCTGATCATCAAGAGAAACACATTCGACAGAGATAAGGGGCGGGGGACAGCACAGCAACAGTTGACCACCTCATCGGTTAGAATCACATCCTACAACGCATTCACAAAAAACATCATTTCCTACGCTGAGAGCACGTATGCCATCGATGTGACGTACGCAGATTCTGCATCGCAATCCTGCAACGGCTTTTGGGAAGTGGATGCAGATAGCTTAGGAGGCCTTGGCGTGTCGCCAGATACGACATTCGATCCAGATAGCACCTGGAATGTCTACGCAGATCCGGGCTACCAATGCTGGCGTCAGCACATATACGCAGTTCATCGCTTCAGCCAACTGAACGAGCCAGCGTGCGTTGATCCCCTTGTAATCCCCTTGGGGGGTGCTGGCACTTGGAATGCTGGAGGCCTTCCTTGCTGTGACAGTGAGCAATGCGCTTACGAACCCTTCACTTCAGGGATCTTACAAAGTTCAGCAACTAGCAAGAACGACAGACTTCGGCCAGGCTCATCAAGTTCTGGCTTGATAAGTGCTGAACCGACGCCGTTCAACCCCACTACTCTAATCCGCTTCACAGTACCTGGTAGACCTGGCGAGTCCAATGACGTGTTGCTCACCATTCACTCCCCCGGTGGTAGACGTGTGATTGAACTTGTTAAGGGACCACTCGGCTCTGGGGACCACTCGGCAGTCTGGGATGGTACGGACGCGTCAGGGGAATCCGCCCCGTCGGGAGTCTATTTTGCTAGACTTGTCACCGACTCTAACACGCATACGATCAGAGTTGTTCTCATTAGGTAGTTCCGGAAACGCTCTTCAGAAGTGAGCGGCTGTGTGTATGGGCGGGACCGAGTTAAGGTCCCGCCCCCCAATTACACATCCCTGCAGAGGATTCCCTGTCATCAGCAGTAAACGGTCAAGTGTGCCATGAGGCGCGAATAAGGATGAGGGTCGGCACTTACCGAGAGAAGCGCTCGCATCCTGCTCTGACACCCCCGGACCTCTCGCCACCACACGGGGGGGTCGTCATGCTGTTTACTCGTTTCGCCAGCGCCGTTGTTCTTCTCGCCTTGCTCGTTCTTGCTTCCCCGGCCTTGGCCGGCCTCTCCATCGTAGCGGACCTTGATTCCAACTCAACGAACGGTCCGGACTCAACTGGGGTCAATATCGGGGACACGCTTCTTGTCCGAATCTGGCTCACCGGTACGGACTCTCTCTACGCTTTTGGCATGACGTTCGGGGACACTTCCGGCGCGTTCGAGTGGATTGCGGATACGGTTACGGCGATCTACGTCACTCCCTCAGGATGGGCGGACATCGACGTTCAGATTGACTCCAACGGGCTTCTCTTGCTCCAGTCGACGGATTTCAGCGTGAGCACACTTCTTCACACTCCAACGGAAATCGCGCGGCTACGGTTCAAAGCGAAAACCGGAGGAGAGTGCCCGACGTTTGTGTTTGATCAAGCGATTTCAGGGTGGATGGATGCCGCCGTCGCGACCGACACGTTTTCAAGCTTCGAGGGGGCGAAAGCCTGCGTGGCGAACCAGCAAGGTGGCGGGGCAGCTCCTGAAAGCGGGGGAGAAGACCCTTCGGTTTCTGGAGGCGATGGAGATAGCGAGGATACGCCCCTTGCGACCGATCCGGTTGTGCAGTTGCCAGAGCGGCCGATCACGATCATCGAGAACCGGGGGCAACTACCCGACGAGGTGCTCTACTACGCAAGGTCGTCATCTGGCGGCATCTTTTTCACGAGTTCTGGAGTAACCATTGATCGCCGGACAAACATTGAGTACATCGGCGGAAACGAAGACTCCGCGGACTCGGTCCGGATCCAAGGGATTGTCGTCCGCTATGACTTTGCCGGCGCATCCACAACCGCCGAGATTGTTCCGTCGGGGGCGAGTGCCGGCAAGTACAACTACCTCCTCGGCGATGTTCCGTCTCTGTGGATCACGAACGTTCCAACCTATAAAGAACTCACTTATAAGAACCTCTATTTCGGTATTGACGTCGTCTACCGTATCGACGGGAATCACCTGAAGAGCGAGCTGCTCGTGGCCGCCGGCGCGGATGTGGAGGATTACAGCCTGTCGTACGAAGGAATCGATAGCATCTCCGCTGAGAATGGCGGAACCCTGATCCTTTACGCGGCTGGCCAGAAGTTTGTTGAAGGAAAACCAATCGTTTTTCAGGATGGCTCGTCAAGCATCTCCGGAAACTATGAGGTCGGTGCAAACGACGAAGTCGGATTCTCCGTCGGAACGTATGACGATACCAAGTTGCTCGTGGTTGATCCGGACCTTTACTGGAGCTCCTACCTCGGAGGAAGCGGTAACGATCAGGCCTTTGATGTCGCCGCGGATAGCAGTGGCGATTTATACGTGACAGGTCGGAATGCTTCTGACTCCGGTTTCCCCACTACACCTGGCGTGTACGACAGCCTAAAGGGTTCTGGTGACTGGGATGCATTCGTTGCGAAGTTCTCGAGAGTAGGAAATACTTTGATCTATGCCACGTTTCTGGGGAACGCCGATAGGGATGAGGGGCGGGCGATCGAGGTAGACAAATCCAATCGAGCCGTTGTTGGAGGATGGACAGAATCAAACTTCTTCCCTACCGAAGGAAACGGGTACGACCATAGCCCAAACACGTTTCCGGATGGCTTTATAGCTCGGTTTAGTGTGGATGGATCGTCTCTTGATTTCAGCACGTACCACGGAGGTAACGGCCAGGAGACAGTCGAGGCAATCGCGCTCGATGGGCAAGACACGATCTACGTTACTGGTACCACGACCTCCAGCGCGGCCTCTTTCCCCGCAAGCTCTGGCGCCTACGACACAACCCCAAACGGTGGCGACGATGCCTACGTATCGAAACTTTTGCCGGATGGTTCGCAAAAATTAAAACACACCTTCTTGGGGGGAGGCCAACTTGATCAAGCGAGGGGCATAGTCCTCAGTTCGAGCAATCAGCCGATCGTGGTCGGCAGAACGCGCTCGAACAGCCCCAATTTTCCCACTGCGGGCGGACCGCTGAGTTCAACGCTATCGGGGGACGAGGACGCCTTCGTGTCACGCCTTTCCGCAGATTTCACCGACCTTTCCTACTCGACATACCTTGGGGGAGAGAACGCAGACGCCGGCTGGGATGTTGCGCTCTCGAGTTCTGGCGGCATCGTTGTCTGTGGGGAGACAGAGTCACCGGACTTTCCGACCATCAACGCGTACAACTCACAAATCGGTGGCAACATCCCACCTTATCCGTATGACGGCTTTGTCTCAGAGTTCATTGCCGACACCCTGATCTACTCAACCTTCTTCGGCGGTCGCGGGAACGACTACATCACCACGGTTGCCGTGAGCACATTGGGGGACTACGTCTTTGCCGGCTTCAGTCAAACGGATAGTTTCTTCCCGGTGGGCGGGAATCCCATACACACGGTGAATCAAGGCGCAGAGGACCTCTTCTTCAGCGACTTGGATGCAAGCACCAATACCCTTAACTACTCAACGCTAGTTGGAGGTAGTGGCAACGAGCGGCCTTTCGGGATTGCAGTAGACCCATGGGGCTTTGTGGCGGTGGCAGGATATACCGCTTCAAATAACTTCCCACTTACTACGGGCGTACCCGACAGTACATATGTTGGACACGAAGGGATCGTTCTCGTGTTTAGCGTGGACAATGTACCCACGTCGGTGGGCAACGCGGGTTTCCCACAAGACACTGGTCCGCCGCGTCCCGGGGTCTCGCTTCACGCCCAACCCACACCGTTTAATCCTGCAACAACGGTACGTTTCACCCTAACGCAGAGCGCGAAGATGGATCTGGCCATCTTCGATGTCCGCGGTCGCCGTTTGATCACACTTCTTTCCGGCCGAAAGCCGGCCGGACCGCATAGCGTTCTCTGGCAAGGAAACAACAGTCGCGGGAACCCCGTGGGAAGCGGCACATATTTCGTGGTTCTCCGCACTGGAGATGATCAATTGAGCCGGAAAATCGTTCTTCTTCGGTAGGCTAAAGAATTTGGGAACTATGCCGATACTCGTAATGAGGATATCTCTTCCTGTGAGAAAGAGGTGATCAAGTGGCTATCCTGATCGGACTAACGCTCATACTGACCCCCATAGGAACAAGTGGCACCTCGCCACCGCTCTTCAGTATCGACACGGTCGACTCGACTGCCGGGTGGGTGGGATATGACCACGACCTGTACGTCGATGGTTCCGGCACTCCTCATATCAGCTACAGTTGGCGAACCAGTGACCCGAACTCGGCTATCGATCTCAAATATGCCACGAGGGAAGATGGCCGATGGATGGTTGAGTTGGTTGATTCGACGTTTCGCTGGGGGGAGCAATCGTCCATCGTGGTTGATGCCGAGGGTATCCCGCATATCGCATACACGCACTACAGCGGAGGCTTCCACGTAGTTCGGCACGCTTGGAAGGAAGGCGGTGTGTGGTCCACGGAGATCATTGCTCGGGGAGGTGAACCATCCATAGCGATCGACTCGTTAGGCAGCATACACATTGTCTTCATTCAGTCCTATCCGCTCGGCTATAGCCTCCATTATGCCTTCCGGCGAACGGGGGCGTGGAGTATACGAACAATTGACTCCGCTGAGCCCGAAGATTATTGGATAGAGGTCTACCGAAACAACCCGTCGATTGCCGTCACGGCCGGCGGCGTGCCCCACATACTCTACATGGAAGAGAAGACGCGTCATGTAGGTAGTGGCGAGGAGACAATCACAGAGGTGTCCCACCTAACTTGGAACCTCGCCGATGGCTGGGTTTCTTCGATCATTGACAGCGCAGTCGGAAGGGGATGGAACAACATTATCAAGCTCGACCAGAACGAAGATCCGCATGTAAGCTATATGGACAGAGAGCAGGGAGGAGCTCGGTACGCGACCCGCGCCGGCAATTCTTGGGTCATCGAAACTGTCGATCCCATCTGGGGACATTCGAACGCGCTTTCGCTCGACAACACGGGTCAACCGCACATCACTTATCTCCGTAACGATCCCTACCAGGTTCGCTATACACGCAAAGTGAGAGGGGAGTGGACCACATCGATTGTTGCCACCGAGGCTGCGGGCAGCACGGGCCTTGCCGTTGATGCCAGGGGAGCTGTACACATCACCTTCCACGATTTTTACGGCCAACAGAACTTGATGTACGCACGGAGTCGGTTCAAGGCCATCCCGGACCGGGAAGAGAATCCTCATGGCCCGGCCGAGACGCGCCTTGCGGTAGCTCCGAACCCCACGTTCGATTTCCAGGTGTATCCAAATCCGGCGATCGGCACGATACAGATTCTCTTTCAGGCCCCGGGCTTCGAATCATCCGCCGTCGAGGTGTTTGATGTTTCCGGGCGACTCGTGAGAACTCTCACGACCCGGTGGGCCGCTCAGAAGCAGTTGGTCTGGGACAGGCGCGATGACCATGGTCAGGAAGTCGCCCCAGGGGTCTACTTTGTGCGCGCTTCCCGGCCTGGCCAGGAAACGACCCGCCGGCTTGTCCTCATTCGATAGACTTTCGTCGGGTGGGCCGCCAATATAGGTCGATACCGGATTCCTTGACACTGCATCATAATGGACGTTATGGTGCATATTGTCATGGAGAAGAAGAAACCGCAAAAAACCCACGATCTAGTCGTTCAGTCGAGTCGGGAATTAACGCGGGCCGGCCTCACGATGCTTCCTGAGATCGTCCTCCTACAAGGAGAAGGGGCCGCCCGGGCTTTCCTTGAGTTCTTCACTGCCACCATTAGGAACAAAAATACTCGGGCCGCTTATGCGCGTGCCGTGGGGCAGTTCTTTTGATGGTGTGAGGGGAGGGGGCTCGGACTCCGGCAGATTGAGCCGATTACGGTCGCTTCCTATATTGAAACCCATCCTGGTTCCGCTCCGACTGTAAAGCAGCACCTCGCCGCGATCCGGATGCTCTTCGACTACCTCGTCACCTCTCAGGTGCTTCCGCGGAACCCCGCGGCGCCGGTTCGCGGCCCGAAACATGTCGTGAAACGTGGGAAAACACCGGTCTTAACGGCTGGTCAGGCCCGCGAGCTCCTCGATTCGATCGACATCTCCACGATCGCCGGACTTCGAGACCGTGCGATCTTCGGCGTCATGTTCTTCAGCTTCGCCCGCGTGAGCGCTGTGACCGGCATGAAAGTGGGGGACTACTACCAGAGCGGGAAACGCTGGTCTTTCCGTCTTCACGAAAAAGGGGGGAAGCGGCACGACGTCCCCGCTCATCATAGCGCCGAGGAATATCTCGACGCCTACCTCGAGGCTGCCGGCATCGGGAACGAGACGAAGTCTCCTCTCTTTCGGACGCTCGGCCGTCGCCGGCAGCTGACGGAGGAGCCCATCACCCGAAACGACATCCTTCGAATGATTAAGAGACGGGCGAAGACCGCAGGTCTTCCGGCGAGCACTTCCTGTCACACCTTCCTGGCGACGGGGATCACGGCCTACCTCGAGAACGGGGGAACGATTGAAAGTGCGCAGGCAATCGCCGCGCACGAGTCGCCTCGCACAACAAAACTTTACGATCGAACGAGCGATGAGATTACACTCGATGAGGTGGAAAGGATTGCGATCTAAGAGCATTCGCGGGTATTGGGCATTGCCGATGCGAGCGTTCCCGGCAATCTCCGGCAAATCAGACGGGAACTCTCGGGGGGTATGATTCTTTGAGCCAGAAGGAATCGGTGCTTCTCAGGGCACATGACTATTTTCAGTACACGTATGAACTTGAGCTGGGACGCACAGGTGCGCTCAACGAGACAACAAAAAGGTATTTTCTGTTTCAGGCATCGACATTTACGGCTGTGCTTGCTGTGCTAAAATGGTATACTCCTGATCCAACCGGGGGAGATGCTTGGAATTCACCCGGCCCGCACATCGGCTTGTGGTTTCTGGCCGTTGCCTTCATTCTGCTTCTCATGTCGTTCCTCTTTACGATTATGGTGATGCATATCCGCCGATTCGAACGGCTCTCTGATCCGAGTGTATTTGTTCGTGAAATCGCGGCAGCGTCGAACGAGGCAGACGTCCTCGAATCCATAATTGCAAATTATGTCGTAGCAACCGGGCGCAACTTCACAATCAACCAAGCCAAAGCGAAGTGGCTTGCCCGGGCCTTCGCCTCGTATCTTGGAGGGGCCGTCTGTCTCCTATTGGGAGGCGCACTACTGATACTTGTGACCTAATCAAAGAAAGGATGAAAATGCGCAAGAGAAGTCTCAAAAAAATTAAGGGAGGGGCTCGGCATCTGTTCGACGAGTTACTAGCAATGGACTCACAAACCCCACCGTCAGAAAAAACCAATTTGGGGGCCAAGATCACGGCGCTGATAGACGAGGCCGAGGCCCATGGCGACGGGGGCGAGCTGGTGAGGGTGCTGAATATTCTCCAAGGCGCGCTGCAAGAACCAGATGGCCAGGAAAAACCGCCATTTCTACTGGATACGATTGATCCCAAAATCCTCCAAAGCACGTTGGAAGATCCAGATGGTCAGATAGGACAATTCTCTCTAGTGGAAAAGGTCGATAAGCGGGCAAGCATAAAGAATGAATCAGACGGGGCGATGCTCTCAAGCCCAAACCCACCCAAGATTCGACCGTTCTAGTGGTTTGTGAGCAATTCCCGCTCCACCAACATCTGTCGGTGGGCACCACACGTGGTGCCCACCCCCACCGATCCCCCACAGCCATATTGCGTTGCACGAATCTCTGCCGCGACGTAGCCAGATAGAATCTGCTATCAGTCATTGTCAAGGCGCTTGGTCTGCCCCTCGGAGGTTGTCCATCCGGCGGGTATATTGGCGATTGTGCGCCAATCTCCTTGGAGCCTGAATGTCGTTTACGCGCGAAACTTATTTGAGAGCATGGTATTGTATTTGGTCAGGAAACAGGAACAGGCGTAGGTGCGCGCCTCGCATCGCGACCCATTGAGCTGAGCGGTTGCTGTAATTTTTATTGATGTAGTGGACGCTCGCTTCACTCGGACGACCACATCAACCTACCGCGCGGGCCAGGAACCAAAGCTACGGTTTCGGTGGTATCTGATCGGAGGATAAAAGTGGGGCGTAGGATGAGGATGCGATTGTGAAAAGTAACTCCTCACGAGAGCAGCGGGGGAACGAATCAAAGGCACGCCACGCTCTGGATGCGGGCGGTGACGACGACGCTGAGCTCCGCGGTGCACTCCCGCCGGCGGGGGCAGATGAAGACTTGGCCGAATCACAAGGGGAACCAGAGCCAACCGAGGAACCAAGCCCAAAAGGGCTGAAGCGCTGGGGCCCTTGGAGGCGCTGGGACTGGTATCGGAAGGTTCGGAAACAAGAACGCGGCGCGAACACCTTCTGGCGTGATCGCGACCCCAGGGAGCACGCGCGCGGTCGGCTCCCCGACGATGAGAGCGTCCAGGTGCCGGCGATATGGGTAGCTGAGCTGTATACACCGTCAACAGTTGGCGGGTTGCTTACGGGGATCGGTGACTTGGGTTGGGAGTACGGCAGGAGCCGGGACGACAGCTTGACCCGATGGATGAACGACGTTCGGGGGGGACGCCGGGCTGGTTGGACAAGTCTTGGGCTGGTTTCGCCCCCCGAGGACGCTCACTTCATGAGTGAACGGACTGCTCCTTTGCCTTCGGGGGTCAAGGCGGCATTGCCGATCCTGATTTCGCTTACTCCGAGTCTCACCGCCCTCGTCATCGCTTTCCTCTTCGATGACCATTCCGCCGGATCGCTGGATTCACCTTTGCGAGCAGAATTCTCAACTACCATCCAAAGAGACCCCCTGTTCCGCCCCTGGCACCCCGTCCGGTATGTCTTGAAGAATGGCTCGATCCGCCTCGGGCGCCGCATACGCAATCCAGATCTTATCCGTCGCGAGACGGTAAGGTCGCGCCTGCGAGATCTCGAGAGCGGGTGCGCGCAGTGGGTTCGGGACCATCTGCCCGGCGCCTTTGTTTCGCTGCCCAGCTCAAGAGTCCCCACGGCCACCCTTCTAATAACCGAGCGAGTCGGTGAGTGTCAACATAGTTGCCGCCTGAAGCCGTCTCATTACGCCGCTCTTTCCTCTGCCGTTATCTCTTGATCCGGATTCAGAACCACCTCCTTGATGTGTGACCAGTTTCT
>JALGYY010000018.1 GCA_025782575.1 bacterium | reverse complement strand
CGGATTCTCACTCGACAACCAAGACGACGGCGTTACTCAAGCGAAAGGGAACCGGGCTCGCCAGGTGGTCGTCCTCGACGAGAGCCTGGAAGGTAAAGGTTCTCGGCGTCTGGAAACGACCTCCGTCAATCGTAAGCGGCGCGGCAACCGGACCGGGCGCCTCGATCACTCCTTGACAGGCTATGTCGCGAATCCCATCGGCGCGGAAGCAGACTTTTGCCTGGGGACGAACCAAAGGCTCAAACGGCGTGGGGAACGGCGTCAAACCGAGATGAAGCCTTCGTAGGATAAGGTCCCGGGGTTTGAACTTGTCTCCTCGATGGATCCAGAGGACGTAGCGAGTCGTGGGCCTGGAATGCAGCGGCGGGAGGCCGAGCTCGTAGCGAACGGGCGCCCCTTTCGCAACGAAGACGCGACGATCGAATCCCACCCCCGAACTTCCATTCATAGTGAGAAGAGGAGCCTGGTCTCCCGCGGCGTCCACGACGGTCCCCTCCATCGCCGTGGCCACCCGGCTCCGGTTCCATAGGATGGAGACCCTCTCCACCCCGCGGGGCATGTACGAGTACGACTGCTGATGGCCAACCAGGACGTCGAGAAACTGATCGCCATCGAGATCGCCGAGAGAGAGGGATTGTGGGACGAAAGCCGCCGTGGCGATGGCGTCTTCGGAGAACGACCCTTGGCCATCCCCCAAGAACACGCTGACCGTGCTGGCAGAGCTGCCCGCCGACACGAGATCCAGGGAACCGTCGTTATTCAGATCACCGGCGACGAGGGCCCGTTGTTCCAAATCGATGACGATCCGCCACGGCCCGCGCAGACTGCGTTCTCCATTGCCAAAGATCACGGAAATCCCGGCACCCGGATCCCGGTGAAGGTGAGCTAGATCCACGTGTCCGTCTTCGTTGAAGTCCCCCAAGATCGGACGACTCGAGATCCGTGCGTCGGGTAGCGTGAAAGAGTCAGTGAACTGTCCCGCGCCGTCTCCGAACCGAACGGTGAGCGAATGGCTGCCCTGGATATAGTCCAGGTTTCCATCGTCGTCCCAATCGACGACCGCCAGAGGCTCGTTCGGGCGGAGCACTACCCCCGGCAAGGCGGGAATCGTGGCAAAGGTCGAGAAACCTCCGGTCCCATCACCCAGAAGGAGTACGGTCTCGTTCACGTTCCTCCGAGGGTACAGCAGGTCCAAACGGCCATCCTTGTTGAAATCGCCTAGCTCCCCGTAGTCCTGGATTTCCGGTAGAGAGGACCTTTGGTTGAAGACCTCGGTGCCAGTCCCGAGGAGAACACTGTTACCCAAGATCAGGTCCAGATGACCGTCACCATTCAAATCTCCGGAGAGAATACGAGCCCCTGTCTCGACTAGATCATAACCCACGACGAACTCTCCCCGTCCGTCACCGAGGAGAACCTGGGAGCCCAGAATCGGACCTCTCACCTCTCCGGTGATGACGAGATCGGTCGCCCCATCCTCATTGAAATCCCCGGCCAGTACATCCCGTATGGGATGATCCCGAAGCACCTCCGGAAGCCTCGCGTGAAAGACACGGTTTCCCGCTCCCCATTGCACTTCATAAGCCCCGGATCCGCCTCGAAATAGGAGGTCCACGAAGCCATCGCCGTTCAGATCCCCGTCCCTCATGGTCCCGATGCCCGAAACCTGCTGACAATCGAAACCACCATCGGCTCGGCCAAACGCAATCAAATAGCTGTTGCTCGCCCACCCATACAGATCGAGAACGCCATCTCCATCGAGGTCACGCTGCCGAGCTGAATAAAAGGTCCCAAAACAAGGATCAATGGACATGCCATCCGAAAACCCACCCTGTCCGTCTCCCGGGAGGACGTACGCAATTTCGCTACCCGCGGGTCCAAAACGCGGCCGGGAACGAGCGATCAGAAGATCCTGATTCCCGTCGCCGTCGTGATCCCGAATGAACAATTGGCCCACCTGTCCGATGTCGCGCTCGAACTCAAAGAGAATTCCGCCTCTCCCGTCACCGAACAAGACGCGGGCGAATTCATCCACGCAGTAGGGATTCTTAACATTCTGCCACTCGCTGATCGCGATATCGAGATTGTCGTCTCCGTTGAGATCACCGACGGCGAAGCCGAACAACTCTTGATCGACCGACGCCACTCTATGGATCGAAAACCTCCCGCGTCCATCACCCAGCAAGAGGACCACACTCCCACAACAAAACCCCGCCCCCACCGCGATATCGAGATTGCCATCGTGATCGAAATCGCCCGTTCCCGAGAAAAGAGGCTCCTCGAACGTGTCTCCTCGGGTGACTGGAATGAGCCTTCCCCGTCCATCTCCCAGCAAGATCTCGATCGTACGAGGTCGCACCCCAACCGCAACGTCGAGAATCCCATTACCGTCGAAATCGGCGATCTCCAATACGAGGGTCGGCACTCCGCTCAGAGGGGTCGTAGTGGGGGGCAGAAAGCGCCCCTTGCTATCCCCCATATGCACATCGATCCGGGCCGGGTTTCTGTAGACCAACACCTCATCGTCATAGCCGTCGTTGTTCATGTCAGCCAGACAATGGTTGACGGTGTTACTCCCGAGCCGGTACACCTCACCGCTCTCAAAGGCCAGCTTGAACTGCGCCGCTCCCCCTTGACAGAGGACAAAGCAGACCAGCAAAGCGAAAAGAAACCGTGGTAGAGCGTCTAGAACTGAGCCGGGGATGATTTGTTTGCGCACGTCATTCTCCTTTTTTTCCATAGCGGATGCCGGCTTCCGATTCCAACCGTCCTGCTGACGCCCACTTCAGAATTAGTATCGAAAGGAGAAGGATCCATCAGAGAAATCCGAGAAGAATCAACGCTTTGCTTCGGCTTTGACGGATCGTCGGTGGCCGCAGAGTTGCCCCTCTATTGCGCGTACAAA
>JALGYY010000017.1:175891-996856 GCA_025782575.1 bacterium | reverse complement strand
GCCTGGTGCCGATCTCGTGGCGTGCGGAACTTGCTCATCCTGGCCCTCCTTCACTTCTGCCCAGAATAACGAAAATATGCCAGCGAATCAGACTTTTTGGACAGCCTCCGTTGGGAGTCGTGATCCCCAGGAACCGGCGGCGGTAGAGTGCGGAGATGACACCCAAGGGATAAATGGCTCCAAGCCGCAGTCTGAGCAACGCTACGAGATCAGGTTTTCGGCGAGCGAACAATTTCTGAAAAAACTGGAGCGCGCCAGAGCAATCTACTCCCAGTCCCCCAGACTGGAAGCGATTCTGGAGAAAGGTCTCGATGAACTTCTCGAGCGTCACGATCCTGAGCGAAAGCAGGCGCGGCGGGAAAAAAGAAAATCGCGGAACCGGGGTGAGGCGCCGACTCAGCCGAAGGCTTCATTAGCGCATGAATTGTCGATGTTAACGAGCAAGCAGAAGGAAATGATCGGTAAAGATCGCGCTAGCGGGGAGCCGCCGAAGGCATCCGTACAGGTGGAGCTTATCCCGGCAGTTATCGGTAAGAAATCTCTATCAAAACGTGATCAATCACCAGCCAGCCGCTTGAGGCACATCCCCGCCCCACTCCGTGATGCGGTGTTTAATCGCGACAAGGGGCGATGCACTTATGTCGCCGGGAGCGGCGTTAGATGCGAATCAACCGCTCATCTCCAGATCGATCACATCGAGCCATTTTGCTGGGGAGGGGAACACACTCTCAGCAATTTGCGTCTGCTTTGTGGGAAACATAACCGATTGGCCGCGCGTGAGATGTCACTGGCAAAGCGTTTACCACTGATTTCAGGAAAGGGTGTGATAAATCTGGGTCAGAACAGGTCTTCATCTGGCCAGACCGACGATTGGCAAAATTCGTTCGGTGATCCTGAGGGCACAACCGATGCGCTTGACGGTCACCGATGGGCCGCCTATTGTCGCACCGAATCTGAACCCACTGCTGCCGGTAAGCCGGGAGGTCTTGAATGAACCGATCTGTGACGCGCCCGGTCCTGCTTTCGTTGACGATTCTCGCCCTCACGTCGGGTTCGGTTTCGGCGAGCGATTCACGCATCGCCGCGATGGGGGGCAATGCCTATATCGTTTCCGACTACTGGAACATCTGGCTCTTTCCCGCTGAGATTACTGATCACGGAAGCGCAGCCGTGGCCGGTTGGGGCCGCGAGTCCTTCTCATCCCCTGAGCAGGCGATCATGCGCCCCCGCGATTTCGCGCCGATCTCGGGCGGCAAGTATGGAGGGACGTTTTTCGGAATCGATGAAATGCTCGGCTTGAACCGCTTTGGTGCGGGGCTCTTTATCGACGGTTCGGATGAGATCCTTTCTTTCTACCCTGAGCCGGCCGACCAGAAACTCGATCTGTTTCTCGGCGGAGCGAGCGGTTCATTCCGGTATGGTTTCCACTTCGGAAGAGCCGCCACTTCCGAGAAGGCAATCGAAACAATCGAAACGACCGAACCCAAAACGGCGATCCCGGACGCTGAGGAATCATCCCTCTCGCGGAACGCTTTCGATTTCGGCGGCGGTTATCGAGTGAACGAAAAGGTCGATCTTGAGGGGACGATATCGTTCTTCCGGACCTCATTCGATAATCTACCGGGCGAATCTGACGACACCGGCGATCTTGATGACGGCTATAATCTATTTTCGTTTCGAGCGCGCTCGACAATTGCCGTAAACGATCGAGCGGACATCATCCCCTACTTCGAGTTCGTGAACGACAACCGTGGTCAGGAGACGATTGACGGTGGTGTGACCACCAGAACCGATCGTCGTGATATCCGGCAGATTTCCGTCGGTGCCGGCGTGAACTACAGGCCCGAGCGAAACGAAAAGATCCTGCTTGTTGCCGGCGTCGAAATCACACACCAGACTATAGAGATTGAAATGCAATTCGGTGACGGCGAACCGACGACTTTCGAAGACAAATTCCGTGATACGCCCGCAGTGTCGATGGGGCTGGAGTACGAACTGGCCCGTTGGTTCACTCTCCGTGCCGGCGTGCAGAAGCGAATCACGAACGAGGAAGTGACCTCCGGAATCGCGAAAGAAAAGACCACGACTACATTCGCTTTCAATGTGGGGGGCGGTCTTCATGCCGGCGACTTTGCGCTGGATATCGTGATCGATCCTGACTACCTGTTCGATGGGCCAAACATATTGACAGGGGAAGAGAGCGATCTGGTGGTGATGGCTACAGGTACGCTCGTTTACTGAGAGACGAGTCCGGCGTAGATCTCTTCTGTAATATCGGTCCGGCCGGCCCGGTCGTAATGCTCCTCCGCCCGGCGCCGGGCCGCAACCGACATCGATTCCCGAAGCGGGCGATCGACTAGCATTCGTTCCATCACGCTCGCCAGCTCACCCGGATCGTCGAGGGAGAACAAAAGCCCGGTTTCCCCGTCGACCACGAGTTCCAGGAAACTCGCGCTTCCTGCCGCGGCTACCGCGAGGCCGGCCGCCATCGCCTCGATTACCATATTCCCACCGGCCTCTGAAGCGGACGGAACGACAAGCAGGTCGGCCGCCGCGAGCACTTCCGGCATATCGGAGCGATGGCCTGTAAAGCGCAGTCTGTCGCCTAGAGCGAGCCGAGCCGCAAGCTTTTCCACTTCCCGGCCGTAAACCTCTTCTCCCGCCGTAATTCCGCCGACCAGAAAGAACCTCGCCCTCGGTACGTGCTCGGCGACCGACTCGATCGCTCGCAAAAATTCGAGTTGTCCCTTGCCACGGGAAATTCGCCCGGCATGGACGACCCCGAGATCGTTCTCTCCCAGACCCAGCTCTCGCCTGGTTTCTTTTCGAACGGATCTCGCCTCTGTGTACCTTTCTAACTCGACTCCCCGGGGAATCACGAGAAGCTGGTCGTCTCGAACCGGGTATCGTTTCAACATGTTCTTTCTCACTACATCTGAAACACAGAACACATGGGAGAGATAACGATAGAGTGAACGATGAAAGGGATCCTTCTTGTTCACCGATGACTGCATCCCCATGGTAAGGAGAGCGGGAATTCCGCCCGCCGCCCGTGCCGCCGGAACGATCACCCAGAGATCGCGCGCGAGCTCCGAATGAACGATCTCGATTCCGTTTTGCGTCAAGTATCGAGCGACGGACAGAACGGCCAACGGGGAGAGGGAGCGGCCGGTCAGAATCGGCGCGACATTCAACCCCACTGCCAGCGCTTCCCGTTCCAATACGGTGTTCCTGCCGGTGAGCATATGCACGCGATACCCACGGCCGGCCAGTTCACGGGCTGATATTAGAGTCTGCATCTCGAGTCCCCCCCATGACGGGGAGGAGGAGGCGATTGCGACGGGAAACTTTTTAGTCTCGGGATTCAAGAACCACCCTCGGACAGGCCGCGTTTCTCGTCGATGATCTGTCTCGCTTTGGCATACTTGATCGCTGTATGGGCGGCGGAGAGAAACGCGATCACAAGCCCGCGCCAACCATCGAGGAATCCATAACGCAGGAAGTACATTTTGATGAAAGTGGCAGGTGGGCGGATTACCAGATTCCAGAATGATCGGCCCCGATTGTGATCGGCCAGATCCCGGGCTCCCAGATCGGTCAGGCGGTCGATCGTCTGCAGGTGATCGGAGAGGGTTCGAAAAGAATAATGGAGCAGGGGGGACGACAGCTCCCCGGGTTCCCCTGCGATTTCAACTCCTTCATGTACGGAGCCCCCCCGCCAGACGCCCTTCCCTTTCCGAAACAACCGCAACTTGCGATCGGGATACCAGCAGTGGCGAATAAACCCTCCCGCATACCACGTCCGTCGGGGGAGAGTATATCCGTCATGATCGCCGTCACGCCCGCCGGTCCCGTCGCCGGCGAGTACCCGTTCGATCTCGCTCCGCAGTTCGGGTGTCACTCTTTCGTCGGCGTCTAAATTTAGAATCCATGGGCCGAGAGCGAGGTCGGTGGCATGCTGCTTCTGTTCGGTAAAGCCCGTGAAGGGGCGGACGAACAGACTGACGCCGAGGCGCTCGGCAATCGCCACCGTCCGGTCGGTCGACTCGGAGTCGACCAGGATCACTTCATCCACCCAAGTAAGACTGGCCAGGCAATCTTCGATTTCGGCCTCTTCGTTCTTTGTAATAACGACGGCCGAGATCTTCTCTCTTCTGTCTGCCCGGTCGGTCATGGCCGTTCCTCCACCTTGTCGCGGAACTTTCGGGAAGCTTCAAACAACATCCCGGGCTCGATCTGGTTCATACAAGGATAATGGGAACACGCGCTACCGGAGCATCGAATCGTTTCAGGACAGGCGACGTTCGGCGCGAGTGTGGTGACATGGTCCCCTAGCGGTCCCCAGCGTCTGATTGATTGCGACGGCAAGGGGGGATAAGGGGAGGAAACAGGTATGCCGAGAGCGGCTGCGGCATGAAGCGGTCCCGTGCTGGGCGCGACGAAATGATCGAGGTTAGCGAGCAGTCCGAAAAATGAGCGGAGCGGCCGGTCGCCGGCGACCACATGAGCATTCTCACCGATCATTTCCGCCAATCGATCAGCCAGATCGATCTCGGAAGGTCCGCCTGTCAGCGCGATCTCCCAACCGGCAGATGCGAAAAGCCGCCCGGTTTCGATGTAGTACTCTTCGGGCCAGCGAAGGGCGGAATCGCCCGAGCCGGCGTGAATTCCGGCTACCGGCCGACCGGTGTGAATTCCGGCGGCGCGAAGCTCCTTCGCCCCTGCCGCTTTCTCTTCTTCGGTGGGATAGATCCGTGGTGGCCGCACATCGACTCCGAGACCTCCCGTGACAAAACGGGAAAACTCGGCATCCAGATCGGTTTGATGGCGTCCGGAGGTCGACCGGGATTGTCTCAAGCCCCGATTCAGAAACAGAAACGATGCGGGACGGGCGAGCGGCCCCGTTCGATAGGGGATACCCGCTCGGGCAAGCATCCAACCGATCGCCGTGCCCGGGTTCAGCAGAATGGCGGCGTCAAACTTTCCCTTCTTGACCTCTCGTTCGATCTCTTTCCGCGGCGCACCGTCGGCATTCTCGCTCCAGGCGATCGTGTGATCCGCATCCGGATGATTCTCCAGAACGGGAAGCACATAACGGGGAGCGAGCACGGTGATCGATGTCTCGGGCGCCGCCCGGCGAATGGCGGAGAGGAGAGGCAGGCTCAAAATGAAATCGCCCAGCCTGTCGGTTCGCGCCACCAGCAAGCGGCCGGCTCGGATGGGGCGTGGTTCTCTCATCGTCTGGACTCCATTAGCTCACACGCGACGCGGGCGACATGAGCGGCCGAGATTCCGGGCATGCAGATCCAGTTGCCCGTGGGGCAATCGCGTGCGCCATGATCCGAGCAGGGGGCGCAATCGACCTCGCTTCGGATAATACGGACCTGACTGTCAAAACGGAACTGTTCCGGGCCGGTGGGGCCGAACAGTCCGATCGCCGGCGTCCGCGCCGCCCGTGCCATGTGAAGGGCGCCCGAGTCGTTCCCGACGAATAGCGAGGCGCGATGGAGGAGCGCCGACACTGCGGTGAGTGAGGTCTTTCCGGTGATGTCGACTCCCCCCGCATCGGAAACTGATCGTCCCGCTTCCCGATCGGTAGGTCCGCCCACAGCGACTGCCTGAAGCCCGATGCGTTCCAGCTCCACCACCAGCTCAGCAAATCTTTCCGGCGGCCACCGCTTGGTTTCCCAGGCCGAACCGACCGCGAGAACCGCGAACGGAGATCTCACCCCCCCGCTTTTCAGGAGCGCGCTCACTTCAGTTTCTTCTTTGTCGCTCCAGGCGATTTCAGGCGTCTCGTTTTCTTCGTCGATTCCGAGAGGCAGAAGGAGGTCCAGTTTTCGCCGGACAAATGTCGACTCCCATCGGCTGTAGGGAACGGTGTCTGTATAGAAGAGACCGGAAGATGGATGGGCGAAACCGATCCGTCTCGGCGCCCCGGTGAAGAGGGCGAGCAACCCGCTTCGAATCGACCGGTGAGGTGAGAGAACCAGGTCGAACCGCTTTCCACTCAGTTTTCGAACGAGACTCAAGAACGAGCCGGTCCCCCGATCGCCGCCCGACTTGTCGTAAACGATTCGATGATCGATGTGGGGGGAGTAGCGAACGATGTCGGTCGTGCGCAACGCGTGAAGCAGCGTGATCGTGGCGCCCTGTTCATGATGCCGGAGTGATCGCAGCATAGGGGTAGTGAGCACCATGTCGCCGACAAACCCGGTCTGGATGACCAGTATGTTCTCACCGGTTCCGATAATCAGTCCTCCGTAGTGTCCGGACCAGGAAGCGACTCAAGTCCTCTGAGCGCGGCGCGGGCGGTCTTCGCTTCAGGCGAACCGGCCGGGGCGATTCGGAGAGTTTCTTCAAAAAGAGAGACCGCTTCGCCATACCGTTGGAGCGCGATCAGAATCTCCCCTTTGTGGAGCATCGCCTTTACGAACTCCCCATCCTGGGCGAGTGCGCGATCGTACTCGGCCAGCGCACCACCCCAGTCACCGGTATTCCGCCGGGCGAGCCCCAGATTGACGAACCAGGTCGCCCGAAAGGGCCAGAGATCGACCGCTTTCTTATAAGCCCGAACGGCGCCGCCGAAATCCTGCTCCCTGTAAAGGACGCTTCCAAGCGTGGCCCACCCTTCGAAGTAGGTCGAGTCAATCTCAGTCGCCTCGAGCAATGCCGCGCGCGCTTCTTTCAGCCGGTCACTGTCACGGAAAAGAATCGCCTTGTTATTCAGTGCCGGCGGATACCAGCGGCTCCCCCGCGCGACCTGATTGTACTCCTCGATCGCCGCCTGGCTCTCCCCCTGTTTCTGGGCCGCCCAACCGACGTTGAAGTAGAGCTGTGACCGGTCATCCAACCGGCCGAGCGGGTTCAGGTTGACGAGAACGAGTGCGATGAGAAACGTGGCGAGAAGTCTGATCTTCTTCGAGATACCCTTGCCCCGTGAGCGAAGGAGTTCGAGAACCGTCGCGAGCCCCGCTCCGCCGAGCAGCAGCAGGACCGGAACCATGGGGAGCCGGTAGCGTCCGTTAACGAAAAACAGGACGATCGACAGAGCCGTCGTGAGTGCGAAGAGAAGCAAGGTCGTTCGCTGCCGCCCCCTTACTCGGATCACCCCCAAAACAGCCAGCGGAAAGAGGATCCCGAACCCGGGCCAGAAAGGAAGACCTAAGAACCAGGAACGCTCTCTCTGGAAGCCGGGATCTTTCACATTCGGCATTTCGTAGGAAGAGAAAGTCTGGATTACCTTGCGTGCAGTGACCATGGCGAATGCGCCCGGTTTTTGTCGGGCGAATTCCAGACCTTTCTGAAAGTAGTGCCGTGAAACTTCGGAATCTCTTAAGGACCGCCCCGCTTCGTGTTCCGCGATTTTCTGCACCTTCTCGAAAGTCCATTGGAAAAGCCCTGGAAAAGTAGAATCCCTTCCGGTCGCATTTTCGTTGTTTCCAATATAGAAATTGATGCCGCCCGTAGAGGAAATGAGGACGAAATCATCACCTGCCGTCATGTTCCGAACGGTAACAGGGACTATGGGAAGCGTTGCTCCCACGATGAGCAGCAGTGCCGCTATCGGCCGCTTTCCAATCAGAAGCCTGACTGCCCAGACGGGCGCGAGGAGAAGCAGATTGGGTCGGGCGATTCCGATGATCCCCATCAGGAGGCCCGCTCCCATGTAGATCTTATTTGACGGCCGCCTGTCAGCTGCGAGCAGAACGATGAGGAGTCCCGCAACTATGGGAAGGAGCGCAGGTTCGATCAGAAATTCACCATCGAAATAGACCATCGGCCAGTAGATCCCGGCCAGAACACCGGTGAGAAGACCTGCCTGTTTATTGAATACGTGCTTCCCCGCCAGAGCGAGCAGGGGGGCGGTAAGCGATGTGAAGAGCACCTGGATGAAATGGAGGGGGATTGTCCCGCCGCCAGTCAGCTTGAACGCGGCACCGAGAAGCATGGGATAGAGCGGTCCGAACCGAAGTGGGCCCGGCGGAAAGCCATCCCCCCGGGCAAGCGACTCGGCTACGCCGAGATAGACCGCGCTATCCACGATCGGCGTGGCGAACATCGGGTCGCCGATGATACTCGTCAGATAGATCAGACGAACGACGAGCGCGAGCAGAAAAATCAACAGATAGGAAAGGATAAGCGCCATCGCTCCCGGCAAAGGAACATCTTGGTTTCACAAATCGACTCTAATGGTATGGTACCGGGTGATGGATACGGAGAAAACATCGAAATCGTTGATCCTCCTGCTGTTGCTCCTGTTGATCCCCTTTTCGTGCGCCCGGGATGAGCCGGTCGATGCCCGGAACACGGTCCTGATCCTGATCGATACCTGTCGATGGGACGAGGTGGGGAGAACGACGCCGAACGGCCCGGTCACACCCGAGATTGACAGATTCAGCGAGGGGGCGGTCCGATTCCAGTCAGCCACCGCCCAGGCGCCCTGGACATTGCCGTCGGTCACCACGCTGCTCACTTCCCTGTATCCGACCCTTCACGGAGCAGTCGGCCGCTATCCTGACTTTTCGCGGATCAGGGACGGGGTCAAGACGGCAGCTGAGTCGCTGCAGGAATCGGGGATCACAACCGGCGCCTTCGTGAACTGCGCCTTTCTCGACCCTCGGCTCGGTCTCGATCGCGGCTTCGACACTTTCGATTATTTCCCCGCTTCCAATCTCAAACTGAGGACTGCGGCGGAGACTTTTGCTGCTGCCGGTGAGTGGATTCGGGAGCACCAGGAGGAGAGATTCTTTCTTCTCATCCATCTCTTCGATGCTCACATGGACTACGATCCCCCCGAACCGTTTCGATCCCGTTTTCTGACCGGTCTGCCCCAGCCGATGGAGCCGCCGTTCGGCGATCTGGCTAAGTGGCTGGGGAAAATGCCCGAGCCGGAGATTCGCGAGTTTGCCCGCGCCCTCTATCGCGCCGAGATTGCCGCGGTTGACCACGAGTGCGGCTTGTTTCTGGACGATCTCGCCCGGCTGGGGCTATCGGAAGAGACCGCGGTGGTCATTACCGCCGATCACGGCGAGGAGTTCTGGGATCACGGGAGTTTCGAACATGGCCACACCCTTTATGATGAGTTGATTCATGTCCCTCTCATCATGAAGTTTCCCGGCTCCATCGAACCGCGGGAGGTCGATCGCCGGGTCGGTCTGATCGATGTCATGCCCACCGTATTAGATGCGATGGGTCTGCCGGTGCCTGACGCGTTTCAGGGGCGCTCGCTTCTATCGATGGCTCGCGGGGATGAGAGTGATGAAATGAGCATGGATCGTTTCGCCGAATCTCTTTTTCGCGGGGTGGAGTGGAAAGCGGTTCTTGATGATCGTTACAAATTCATGTACTGCGAAACGACGCGGTCCATACAACTTTACGACCTCACTCTTGATCGATGGGAAGAAGACAATCTGGAGAAACGGAGAACCGAGCTAGTCAGCGACATGGCGACCAGGCTTCTCGATTGGTACAACGCGAGCCTCGATCAGGCCGGCGGAAACCCCCGGGGGGAGGAAGTGGTCGACATGGAAGAGGAAGTGATTAAAAAACTACGTGCTCTCGGTTACGTCGACTGACCCGGGTCGGGACATCAGGCTTTCTTCATCATGTCCGGAAAATTCTCTTTCATCCAGACATCCACCTGATCACTTAAATCCTGAAGCGTACTGTCATTCTGCATCGTGTGGGTAGCCAGCTTCGCCGCTTTGTCCATTCCGAAGAGCTTCTCTTCCCGCTCATCGTGGCGCAGCATGTCCTCGATCGACTTGGGATCCCGTGCCGTCCCTCTGGCGAGCGCCCGCTCCAGCCGTGCCCGGTCGTCCGTTACCACCACATTCACCAGCAGAAAGTCCTTCTCATATCGATCGAGCAGTGTTTTGGCATCCAGATAGGTACGAATCCCGGTCACCACCGTAAGCGGAGCATCGGAGCTGTCAATCCGGTCACAAACAATCTTGATGAAGTAGTCGTTCCCGAATTTCCCGAAGTATTCCTTCGAGATTCCGTTCAAATTGCCCCGGGTCGGCTCGATTCCCTTCTCCTCCGCGATGTTTCGTACGATATCGCCCATGGAAATTCTCGGTACACTATACGAATCCGCGATCATATCGAGAACGGTATCTTTGCCCGTACCGTTTTTGCCGATGGCGCCGATCACTTTCTTCATCGTACTACTCCGTGTCTCCTGTTGCCGTTCGAACTAGGGGTGGTCAGCGCGATTCCGATCGACTGTCGAGGTGGCCGCTCTCTCCTTGATCCATGGGAAGAAGGACGTTCCGGCGGCTCCGGAAGATCGCGCTGATCCTTCGAAAAATTTCTTCTCCGGTTGCTCGAAAGGCCGCCGCACCGAGAATGACGCCCAGTGCGAAGTCGATTCCCAGCACGGGCAACAGAATCCGGGGTTTTCGCTCGAGGACGACCGACCAGAGGTCGTAGTTGCAGACAATGTAGGTAAGAAGTCCTGCGGCCGCCACCCAGCCGGTGACTGGATAAAACGGCATCACGGCAAGTGCCGGGATGACTAGAGAGGCGGCGATACGCCCGATCCCGCGGCGCGGCGTATGAAGATAGTTGTCGAACTTTCCGAAGCGGAAGAAAATCCGCATCCAGAGATAGCCGCGATAGAAATGATCGTACGCATTCTTCCGAAATGACTCGGGAAAGTGGTGCCTGACGATCACGTCCCGATCCAGGAAGATGGTGTGCTTTTTGGAAATTCTTCTCCCCAGTTCCAGGTCTTCCATGCTTGGGGTATCGAAACTCTCGTCAAAACCGCCGGATTCCAAAAACACATCGCGTCGAAACGCGGCTTTGGCCCCCCATAGTAGAGAGACACGGGAAATGTGGGGAAGGTCACGATAGTAGGAGTAGCATTGAAGCGCCTTGTACCAGGGGAGTATGCCGTCGTTCAGCGGTTCGGGAGCATAAACGCCGATCAGCACCGATCGCTCGGGGTAGAGGCGAAAAAAGCGATCCACTGCCGATAGAGTTCCCGGCTCGACCGCGACGTCGGCGTCGAGAAAGAGGACGATGTCACCCTCTGCCTGACGGGCGCCTATATTCCTGGCCCGTGCCGGCCCTCCGCGCTTTCCTGTTCGCACCACCCGAACCTCGAATTCGCGACGGAGAAAGAAGAGGTCCTCGGTCGAGCCGTCATCTACGATAATCGTCTCGCAATCACGGAATGGCTGGTCCCGGAGCGAACGAAGCAGCTTGACGAGCTTCGAACGGGCGTTGTATGTGGGAATTACGATCGAAATCATGACGCGGGGCACCCCCTGACGCCCCCAAACTACCATTTGGATAGAGACGAATATGACCTGGGGACGATACTCGATAGCGGAGACCACTGGCAACAGGATTCTGGGGTTTCCGGCCCCGGGACCGAACGGCTGGATTCAGCCATGAGCCGGTCCTATTGGGACAACGTAGCGCGTCGGATGGCGGATGGGTACCACCTCGATCGATTGATGGCGCGGCAGAAGGGCACGGTCCATCGGGCTCTTCTAAGAGAGTGGTGGCGGGGGGCGCCCGGCGCCGCCATTCTGAAGACCGATCTTTTCGAAGAGGCGCTTGGCGAAGATCAACTTCTCCTCGACTGGCCGGACGACGAAGGAGGCTCTCCACCGTGGGGGCTCGATCTGTCACACGAAATCGTCCGCCGCGCTCATGAGCGGATCCGTGATGCCGGCCGATCCGCCAATCTGCTCGTCGGGGATGCTCGCCGTTCCCCGTTTCGAGACGGGGTTTTCGACCTGGTGTACAGTTGCTCCACCCTCGATCACTTCAAGGAGCGCGACGATCTGATCGAAGGGGTGGCTGAAGGGCTCCGGATATTGCGTCCCGGTGGTGAAATGATCCTGCTACTCGATAATCCACGATCGCTCTTTTACGGGTTTGTCCGGTTTCTGGACCGCCGGGGGCTTGTGGGATTCCGTCTGGGCGAAACTTTGGCAGAGCAAGAAGTGCGAGACCTGGCAGGCCGGCTCGGCGCTGACGTGATCGATCTCCGGGCTGTCTATCATGTACCGCGCGTTTTCTTTTCGGTATGGTGCCGTCTCCGTCATGCCTGCCGGCTGGGCGGGACCGACCGTCTGGTCGAAAAGATTCTCGCCTGGTCGGAAGGTATGCAGGGAAAGCCCGGCCAGTACCTGACCGGATGGTATGTGGCCGCCTGTCTTCGAAAACGGGATGACACTTCTCGATGAATCGGTCTCTTCTTTCATGAATCGTATCGCCTCCCCCGGCCTGCTCGGAATACTCATTCTTATCTTCGGGGGCCTATCCGTTTACTTCACTCTGAACCCCTCTTTCGTCTGGTGGGGCCTGTCGAACGGCGCCGATCTGGAGGCGGCGGCGCGAGTGGTGTGGTTCACACTTGGAGGGACGCTCCTCCTCTCTGTGGCCGCACTCCGTGGAACGGCAGGGGGCCGCTATATGGCCCGGATCTGGCCACGCCCCAGAGGCCGGGGAGCATGGTTCAGTACGATCGGCCTGGCCGCGCTCTTCGCCGGGCTTGCCCTCTTCTGGCGATCCCGTAATCATTTTCTCGGTGACGGCTGGCTCCTGATCACTCTGCTCGAAAACGATGGCGATCCCATACCGACCCGTCCGGGAATGGGGACGCTGCTCTTCTACAGGCTCTTTCTGAGGACATTTCGAGGCTACTTCCCTGCGCTTGATGAGGAATGGACATTCGCGATCCTGGCTGCCGTCGCGGGGTTTTTCGCTTTTCTCTGGGCTGTCAGGGGCGCGCGCGCTCTCGCCTCGCTCGGTAGGGATCAGGACAGGCATTACTCCATTGTTCTCGCCGTCGGCCTTCTGCTGACTACCGGTGTCACCCAGCTCTATTTCGGTTACGTCGAAAACTACGCATGGCTCACTCTTTTTGTTCTCGGTTTTCTGGTGGAAGGGACAGTCGCCCTGCTGAAAGGGAGATCCTTCGCGCCGACGGCGCTCTGCCTGATCGCGGCGATCAGCGCCCATTGGCTCGGCATGATACTGCTTCCGCCATTTCTCTATCTCTTGATGGAGCGAAAGGGGTGGCGGCTGCCGGGCGTGCTCAAGTACTGGCCGGAAGCCGCCCCGATCATCTTCATCCTGGTGATGCCGACCACCGGCCAGCTCCGTATTAAGGGATTCTTTCTTCCGTGGATCGCGAAAGCGGGAGACACCCATCTCGGAATATTCTCGCTTGCCCATCTTCTCGATCTATTGAATCTCTCAGTCGTTCTCTTGCCGGTGCCGATCCTGATCGGGGTGCTGTTCCTGTGGCACCGCAATGCCTCCGAAGCTCAGTCGGCCGAGGGGGAGATGTCGGACACCGATAGCCGGGCGGTACTGTTTCGTTTCTTGAGATCAGTCGCCATTCTTACGGTCGCTTACGGCATGACGATCCGGCCCTGGCTCGGCCCTCGGGACTGGGATCTGATCTCACTTCCGGTCACGCCCGTTGCTTTCTGGGCGGCTGCCCGTGTCATTCGATCGGCCCCTTCGCGCGATCTCCCGCGGTACGCCCTTCTTGCGGTTCTGGGTGGATCGTTCTTACTCTATCCCTGGATTCTGGGGAATCACTCGCTCGAGCGTGGGGGCGATCGTACAGCGCGGATGGTATTGAACGACCCGAATCATGTGAGGGGAAAGAACGCCTGGATCACCGGGCTTGCCTGGATGATGATGGAGCGGGGCGCCGACCGGTCGGCCCGTTTTCTCATTCAGGAAGGAACGCGCCTCGCTCCGCATTCTGCTGTTGCTAACGCAAACAGGGGGATCCTTCTCTGGTTGGAAGGAAACTACAAAGAAGCTCTACCCCATCTGCAGAAGGCCGCCGAACTGAACCCCGAAGCGTTGCCCATTCGATACTATCTGGGTGCGTGCGAATTTCAGCTCAAGCGGGGCGATCTGGGGGAGGAACATTTTGTCCGCTTTCTCGATCACTATCCGAACAACTCGTCTGCAGCGAGCTATCTCGGTCGTATCTATCTCGTCAGAGGAGATTGGAGGCGGGCGATTGAAACATTGGGAATCACGTATCGCCAATTGCCCGATAACGCCTATGTGAATCTCTGGCTGGGGCACGCTCATTTCAATCTCGGGGAGGATGACGTCGCCGGGCAGTTCCTGAAGCGCGCAATCGAGTTGAAACCCAATATAGAAAGCGCGGGCCGTATGCTGGAACAGATCGCGGCGCGCCGATGAAGCCGCCTCTTCCAAAAGAGCATGGCGCCTGGCCTGTGCTGTTGCTCCCGATCGCGATCGGCGCGGCTTTGTCAGGGAGGCCGTCACTTCTCCATCTCTCTCTCGCCGGAGCTGCCCTCTTTACGTTTATGCTCAGGCTCCCCGTGACGCGCGCATTCGGCAATCAGTCAATCGAAGTTCGGCGGGGAAACGCAGGGTGGGCCGTTCTGTTCGGCATGGTCGGAGTGGCGTGCGCCGTTCCGCTTTTTCTGGCTGACGCCCCGTACATGACGGGACTGGTGATATTGGGCGCTCTAATCGGCGCCGGCTACATGGTGTTTTTCCCCTCACGCAAAATGAGAAGTATGGGAGCCGAACTCTACGGCACGCTCGGGTTGACCATAGCGGGACCTGCCGCTCTTCGGCTCGGCACGCAATCCGGCTGGGAGGAACTCGCCGGCTTCTGGATTCTGCTCGTTTCTTATTTCGGGTTTCGAGTCTTGTTTGTACGTACCGTGATTCGAAAGATGAGGGGTCACAGGGAAGAAGCAGTGTTAGCCGGGCGGACAGCTCTCACTTTCGGTGGGGTCGGTCTGCTCGTTTCGGGCACAGTCGGTTTCGCCGGCTGGATCCCCCCGCTTACGACCCTAGCCCTCCTTTTCTCGCTTGGCCGTGGCGCCATCGCTCTTCGATGGGAGAAACCGCCGGCCACAGCCAGGGCGCTCGGCTGGCGTGAGCTGACCGGGTCCGTTCTGTTCGCCCTCTTGATCGTGATTCTCTGGCGGCTGTAGGCCTGATTTTCCGGAGAGCGGTCTAACCCGGTCCGGGAGAAAACGGTTTACTGCTCTCGAAGATCAGGGATTTTGGTAGGGTCCCCGACACCAGGCACGTCGAATTTGAACGAGAAGTCCTGGGAAGATGTCGCATCCGTTCCCGGCGCGTCGGAGATCACACGGAAGTGATAGGTCTGGTCATTCAACACTTCCGGTTCGAGCAACGTCACCGAGTGGGTGGTGACGAGCGACGGATCGACACCGGTCGATGTTCCGTAAGAACTTGTGGAGCCGAACTCGACTTTCGAATCAGACGGTATGTTCGTCGTCCATGTGATGGTCACGGCAAAGGATTGAAAACCGGACGGCGAAGCGGCGACGTTGGAGATGACGACGTTTTCAGGCGGCGGCCCGACCGCGGTGCCGTCGTCATAGAATGCGATGATACCGGACGAGGAGGCGCTCGGCGCGGGTGTCACAAGTTCGCTCCCCGATCCCGGAGGTAGCCCCTCTTTGCGGATCGATACGGTCGCGCCATCTCGATAGATGTGATACGTCGCCCCCGGATCGAGATTGCAGATCATATGAAGCGCCGACGTGTCGTGCCCGGCAAGCTGATAGGTCACCGAATCGATTCCGGTAGTCGCCGTCCGGCCGAACAGGATGACACGATCGTTCACGATTTCGGCGCCCGCCATCTGCGGTGTTTCGATCAGATTGGTTTCAGGAAAAGTATTGTTCGTTTCATCGACAGGGTAGAGCACGTTCAAGAAGTTCTGGTGGAGTTGGGGCGTCGTCGCTTCCACTTCGATCCGCCCCCAGCCGGGCGTGGCCCGGTCCTGCAAAAAGCTTTCGTTGTACTCGTTGCCCGGTGTCCATTCTCCCCAGTAGTAATTCTTGCCGAATGTAGGATCGTAGTTGCCGTTGCCGTCGAAACCGCCGATCCAATAGGCGTAGCCGCTGGCTTCCCGGTTACGACCGCCGATTTTCCGCATGACCCGGTTCTTCGGCATGAGCGTCTTCAGAAAGATCGAGCCGCGGTTATAGTTGGAGTTCTCGTCGGTCCACCTGGCGAGGCTCGCCCCTGCGTAGTCCCGGATGCCCGCTTGTGAGTCGCCCGCCCGCTGCACCCCGCCGCTCCCGAAGATCGTCGGATCCCCGGTCATATGGATGTTCCATGTTTTGGTGAAATTCGCGTTGGTTGATGTCACACGATCGAACACGATGAAGTAGTTCGGCCGGAGAAAGACGAACTCCCGAGTAATCGCGCTCAGTTTGTCGGGATGGAAACTGAGGTTCCGGTTGTCGGCGAACACTTCGTAGCTGTAAGCGTTATGCAGGTCGCCCTGGATATAGGTGTACTCGTTGTTCGATTCATGAAAAACGACTTTGGCCGGATGATAGGCGGAATCTGAATTCGCGGTAGCGAAACTGGGAGCACTTTGAGGCATGAACTGGCCGCCGTCATTCGAAACCGTCCCATTGCTCGTGGACGAAGCGCCCCAGTAAAACTTCTCGCCAGGGTCATAAACGGAGACGCAGTTGTGAGCGGTGGACCGATGGTAGTAGTTGCTCGCATGGCTGCCGCCCCTGGTGGAGCGATACTGTCCGTAGAAACCGCTGTCGATTACGAGGTCCCCTTTCCGGCCGATGCTGAACGAGCCGGCGTCCTGGTGCTGGTGGCCGTAGAAGTAACGGCCCGATTCGAAGTAAGCCCACGTCCCGTTTTTGTCATCGATGTTAGTCGACATGTAGGTGTGATCCATGCCGCCCGGGCTGAGTCGCATCACCTGGGGCTCGGCGACCAGATTGACTTCCTGTAGATTGAAATCGTAAAAGAGTGTGAACAGGAACAGGTTCACATTCTTGTAGTCGTTGATATTCCGACTCTGAATACGTGACCATTGCTTGTTGGTGTGGCGCTGGTTGTAGGGGTCCTGCCCCCGCCACGCCATGAGTGCCACATTCATGTAGTTGTCGCCCCAGATCGGTGTGTTGTAATCCTGGTTCGCTTCCAAGATGCCCCGGTGAGGCGGGTTGGCCCATTGGATCCACTTTCCGTATTGAAATGCCCAGTCGTGGGCGGTGGTCCAGATGTTGGTACCGGTGGAGCTCGTGAATCCTTCAAACGCGTAAACTCTGTTGTCCACGTTTTGCGTGGCATAGGCGGCGCCGTTTACACCGACTCCCCCCGAGAGACTGAATGCCGGCGCATAAACCGTCTGAATATAGTTGCAGATCGCCTGGTACTCGTTTGAATAGGAGCCGCCGTCCACGGAGGAACCGGCGAAGAGCGCCGACCGGTACATCGACTTGACCACCCAGAAAGCTGTCCCTCCCCGCCAGGTCTGGCCGTCGAAGATCGACGTGCTCGGCGTTCCGTATCGCGACGCCATCCCGGAGATATCCGAGGAGCTCAGTTTTTCCCAGATCCAGTCGGCGGACATCGCCTGTTCGGCGCCGCTCGCGTCTGAACCCCATGCGCCGACTCCGAGCAGCGCGTCTCTGACGTGCGTCCAGTAGGCGTTCTCCTCGAAGCCGCCTCCCTGATAGTTGGTGTCATTCCAATACTTGTGAATCTTGTAGATCAGGGCGGCATTCGGAAGATAGGGTGATGACGTTCTGTTATTCGATACGACGTAGTCGGCGAACTCTTTCAGCTTGTCGTAATACTGCCTGTGGGAACCGCCCACTTTGCAGCGCTCCGCTACAGCCGGCAGAGTCGCTTCTGTGATCAGCAGTCTTGGATGATTCGGAGGATAGCTGTATTGCGCCTCGGAAATTGAAGCCCCCATCCCCATCACCACCCAGCAGAGGAAAGGCAGGAGGAGGCCATGGCGAAGTTGTTTCATTCTCGCTTCTCCCGCTTGAATCAGAAGTTGAATATCTCTAGATCCATCTAAGCCACTTATCGGCCTCATGGGCTCGAGATTGAGGGGGGAGCCCCATATCTATCGCATTTCAATTCAACAAGATAGAGGAGTTCTTAACCAAACACCTCTTACACACCCTACCACAGGAGCGAATGGTTGCGGCGCGGGCTTCTTCCAGGAGGTTGAACACCGGACCTGCGGGGTTCGTTCGAATCAGTTTTCGGGAAGCCACGCCGGGATCTCCCGGGCGAGGAGATCGGTCACAAAACGGTGGCCTGTCCGGTTCCAGTGGAAGTCATGCTCGTAGTAGAGGGAGGGGTCGCTCGAAAGCTGCCGCTCCCGTAATGGCCCATGAAGATCGAAAGTAGCGACCCCTCGGGACTCGAGGGTTTCGATCACCCGGCGTGACGGGGAGTCAATCTCACCCTCCAGGTGAGCCTCGGGATAGACGAATAAAACCCGGAGCGCTGTTCCTCTCGCTTCGCAGATGTCGCTCATGCGGCATACGATTCTTGCGTAAAGCTCTCGCTTTTCATCTCCGGCGATCGCATGTCGTTGTTCCTCGATAATCGATTCGATTCTGCCCCCTGCCAGGCGCTGATAGACATAGTGATTCAGGAAATAGTAGAGCAGACTGTGCTGGTGAAAGAACCGGATTCCGGGCAGAGGCAAGTTGGTCTTCCGGAAAGTAGCCATCGCGTTTTCATGTCCGGTTTTTTCGAGAGCGATTGAATCACCATCCAATACAAAACGGGGAATCGGTCCGAACGAGGCGATGTTCAGCAGATTGTCATCGTAATCGTTTGTCATCGTAACGAGAAGGACCAGGTCGGGATCATATCGGAAGCCCCGATCTTCGAGGGTGATCAACTCCTGTCCTGTGGAGTACCCATAGACGCCCAGATTGATCACTTCGACACCGGGGAGTTCCTCCTGGAGAAGCCATGTGAAGGTTTCGTTGTCCCCCACTTCCGATGCGTCTACAAAAGAATCGCCAAGCACGATCACCCTCCTGGTTCCCGCGGGCTTCGCATATTCGTGCTCGTGAGGACGGTAACCATGACTGTTGTAGCTCAGCGAGTATTGGTGCCCTTCGATTTCTTCATCGTTTTTCGCGGAGGGGGTGTGGAACCAGCCGACCACAGGATCAATCCTGGTAAAGCGGGGTTTGAAGATCGGGAGGCCGACCTGAAGAGCGATTTCCCCGAGCACCAGAAAAAAAACGAGACTTGCCACGAGGAGAGAGAGATTCGCGGCAAGGCTTCGAAGCCGATTGTTCATCTCGCCCCTTCCCGCGCAAGTGCGCAATGGTCGAATGCTCCGATCCGTCCCCCACCTTGACGTATCGAATCACGAGTGTATCTAGTATAATGATATTCGTAACCTACGAAGGAGAGCTTAATGCCCATTTTCGAATACAAGTGCTCCAAGTGTGATGAACAGTTCGACGTAATGACATCAATTGCGGAGCGAGATGAACAGCAGGCCTGCCCCTCGTGCGAGAAGGGTGTCGGGAAGCGGATCCTTTCTCTATTCGCATCCCCTGCCGGCAGAACATCCGGCGGTCTGCCCGGCGGAGGATGTTCTTCCGGCGGCGGATTCACCTGAGCGAATTGACTCGTCGCCCCGTGGGGGCGCCTGTTTGATCTGGACGGCCTATGGTCCTCTTCGCTACGATGCTGAAGGGTCTTCGGCCCGTCGATAAGCCATCCCCGGCCTGAAAATCGGTTGAATTGGTCCGCACGACCTTCGTGTGGGTTCAAGTGTTTCCGAGCCGGCCTGTCCGATCCGACCGGCACAAGACGAGGAGCGCTATCATGAAGTATGGTTCCCCTGTTGCCGTGCTCACCCTCTTACTGTTCCTCTTTTATCCATCTTTTTCCAATGCAGATGACTCCTGTATCGAATGTCATCGCGATCTCACTCCCGGAATTGTGGGTGACTGGGAACTGAGCGCTCATGCCGAAAATGAGATCGGCTGCAATGAATGCCATGGCGACGATCATAAGACTGCAGAGGACGTCGCCAATGTGGGGATCCCGACCCTTGAAGTTTGCGCTGAGTGCCATGAAGACCAGGTCGGCCAGTTCCGAAAGGGAAAGCACGCGATTGCGTGGGCGGTACTTCATGCGATGCCCACGACCCACTACAAGCCGATGGAACTCATATCGGGAATGAAAGGGTGTGGCGGGTGTCACAAAATCGGCGTCAAGAGTGAAGGTGAGATTCAGGCGCTGAAAGACGCGGGCGAAACCGGTTTCGGTATTGCTTCATGCGATGCGTGTCATACGCGCCATCTTTTCTCGGCTGAAGAAGCTCGTCAGCCGCAGGCTTGCCAGACCTGCCACATGGGATTTGACCACCCACAATGGGAGATGTACTCCACTTCGAAACACGGCGTTCGGGCGCTTCTCGTGTAGAGCGGTGTCCTCCCCGAGGGGACGGCCGCGCCTACATGCCAGACCTGTCACATGCAGGAAGGAAATCATGAGGTGCGGACAGCCTGGGGATTCCTTGGTATTCGGACTGACGGGCTGGCTCCCTATCCGGGAGAGGATGAGGAATGGTGGGCGAATCGAGTGACTATTCTGAAGGCCCTCGGCGTACTCGATCCCGATGGGAAACCGACGGCACGGCTCGACGTGATGGCAGGTGCCGACGTGCTCCGTCTCACTGCCGGGGACTTCGACAGGGAGCGGGCGAAGATGCTTGCTACCTGCACCGAGTGCCATTCGGAGAATTATGCTAAGGCCGATCTGGAGAAAGGCGATCGGATCATTCGGGAGGGAGACAAGTTATTCGCGGAGGCGATCAGGATTGTGGCCGGCCTCTATCAGGACAGCATTCTGGAGAAGCCGGATAACTATGCTTACGCGTTTCCCGACCTGTTGACGTTCCACGATGCGCCGACGCCGATCGAGCAGCGGCTATTCGTGATGCATCTGAAGCACAGGATGCGTCTCTTCCAGGGCGCGTTCCACCAGAATCCGGACTACTCACTATGGTACGGATGGAATGAGATGCAGCTCGATCTGACGGATATCAAGCAGATGAATAAGGAGCTCCGTGCGGAGAATTGATCGGAGCACTGATTGAATTTCGAGAGCGGCCGTCCGGTTTTTGTCCGGGCGGCCGTTACTCTTTTACCGGCGGACCGTAGTCGGGATTCTGCACGAATCCGAGGTCGGTGAGCGTCTTAAGAAACGCGATCAGATCAGCCGTTTCCTGATCGGTGAGATCGAACCCACGGCCCACGGGGAAGAGCGCGTCCGCGTTTGGTGAAGGGAACCCACCCGACCGGTAATGGTCGAGAACCTCTTCGAGCGAATCAAACCGGCCATCATGCATGTACGGTCGGGTGAGTTCTATATTTCGCAGCGTGGGCGTCTTGAATTTGCCTCGGTCGCTTTCCAGAGACGTGACGGCCGATCTTCCGGCGTCCGGTGGCATCGAGTCGAGGGCGATGTCATGAAAGAGATCATCGGTCAGCAGATCGTTCACGCCGTGACAATGAAAGCATCCCCCTTTTTCACTGAAGAAGAGTGCGAGTCCCTGCCGTTCTGAATCCGTGAACGGCTCTTCATCTCGAAGAAAACGATCATACTTTGAATCGAGAGAAATGAGAGTCCGTTCGAACTGGGCGATCGCTCGGACCACTTTTGTCTCCGTGATTTCCGTAGTGCCGTACGCCTGCCCGAAGAGTGCGGGATAGTCCCGGTGGGTGCGAAGCCGGGAGATCGCCTCATTCCACGGCAGGTTCATCTCGATCGGATCGGCAACCGGCTCCCGCGCCTGGTCCTCGAGTGAAAGAGCCCTTCCATCCCAGAAGAGCTGGGCGCTCCAGCCCGCATTGATTATCGGCGGCGTGTTTCGCTCTGCCAATAAACCGGCGATCCCCTCGCTGAAGCGGTTCGAGCTGTCGCTGAACGCGAACCGGGGGGCATGGCAACCACCGCAGGAGAGTGTGCTGTCGCCCGATAAAATAGGATCGTAGAAGAGACGCCTGCCAAGCCGGACGCCTTGTACGGTAATCGGATTGTTCGAGGGGATTGCCATGGGGGGGAGGCCGTCGATCTCGATCGTGATCGTGTCGCGGGGCGGAAATGTGTCGATCGGAGCGCTGGCGTCGCCCGGGTCTGTCGGTTGGTCGTCCCCGCAACCCGAAACGGCGAGGAGTGCGAGAAGCCCGAGGGGGGCGAAGATGAAACGATTGCGCCTGCTCGATCTCAATGGTTCGGATCTCATCGTCAGCTGACCTCCCTCGCCGCTCCTACCCAGGCTGGGAATTCTCCCGTCCGTAGCCGGGCGATCCTCCTCCCGAGGAGCCGCTGCGGGACTCTTGTCGTCGCCCCTCGCTGGCTCGCTCGGCCCGTTTAACTTAATTATGGGGACACAATACGTAATTCCGCCAGAATGGAGCGGGGGAGTTACGTATTGTGTCCCCATAATTAAATTAAACAGGTCCCGCCCGGCCTCGTCTCCCTAATTCTCCCGCGAGGAGGATCGCCCGGCTTCGGACGGGGGCTCGGCAGGGGAGTGTCAATGGCCCAACGGTAGCTACGGGCCATGAGCGGTTTGGGAGGGGTCGCTCACCTCCAGGCCTCTACCGTCCGATCAGCGGAAAACAGCTATTCCAGTTGCAATCGGGCCGTCATTTGTGGATCAGTAGGGGCGAAATGGGCGAACAGAAACAAAACTATTCCTATTGGGCGGCCTACGGGGCAATATTTTCCATCGCCATAGCGCTTTATGTCTGGTTGATCCCCCATCGGTGGATCTCTCCCGATGAAGGGGCTCATCTCATGAGCGCCAAAAGGATCCTCTTCGGGGAAGTGCCGTTCGTCGACTACGGTTCGAGACAACCTCTCTATTGTTACATACACGCTCTGTTCCAGGCGGTTCTGGGACAGACGCTCACATCCGGCCGAATCGTATCGATGCTGTTCACGCTGACCACAGCGATTCTGGTCTCCCGGGCCGCCCGCATGATCGGTGGTCCCCCCGCCGGCCCGGTGGCAGCCGGGCTGTTTCTATTCTCGTCCCTCACCGTCCACTATTCGACAGCGGTCCAGACCCAGCCGATCGTCATGTGCCTGACCCTCGCTGCCGTTCTGGCGGCAACGTCGGCTACGAGCAGGACCTATCTCGCTGCCGGAGTACTTCTCGCCTGCGGATTCTATGTGCGTGAATCCGCTCTTGCCGTCGCTCTGGCCCTCATGATCTATCTTATTGTCTTCGAGCGCAAAAGAGGGGGCGTTCTCAGGCTCGGCGGGCCGCTCGTCTGCGGGTTTCTCGCCATCGTGGTTCTCGTGTTCGCATACTTCGGCCGCTGGCTGAGCTTCGAAGCGATGTGGCACAACAGGCTGAATCCGATCGCCCTTGGTCTCGAGGCGGTTGAAGGCTTTCTGGGAGCGGCGCTCTCCCAAACCACCCAGGATGTTTCAGCTGCCGGTACCGAAGTGATCGAGACACTGGGGAGGCCGAGCAGCGGTCTCTATCTTGCGGTTACTTTCAAGATGATCATGCCCCTCATCCTGGTAGCGGCCGTTACCGCGATTACCCGTCTGGGAATCAAGACAGGCGAGACTTCGAAACGCGTCTTGCGAATGCTGCTGATCAGTATTATGACGCTCGCGGCATTCTATGGTTACTGGATGTACGCTCGCGGATTCTTTCCCGGATATGCCCGCGAATTCGAACCACTCCTCGCAATTATTGGCGGTGCCGGTCTCGCGGCCGCAGGCAGGCAATGCAGTTTCGGCTGGCTCCACGCAGGGGTCGCCGCCATTCTGCTGGCAGGGGGTGTTCTTACCATTTCCGACCGGATGCCTGTCTGGATTGAGAGCCTGACACTGGCGGGTGGGGCGGCCTTCATCATGCTGGTCCTGTTGGCTGCGCCCTTCGCCATGCGCCGGCACGGGACCATCTCGCTCGTCCTCGGTACCGGGCTGCTTCTTCTGTTGTTCGCACTCCGACGCGCCGGGGCGCCCCTTAGCGGGATCAGTCCTGCCCAGACCTTACTCGTGGGACTCGCCCTGTTTATCATGGCAACGGTGCTTTCCCTCTACGCTGCCAGGGAAGCGATCGCCGGCCGGATGCTGGTGGGCGTAACTCTGTTCGGCTTAATCTTCTCAGCCAATACCACCATGACTAAAGGGGGAGTCAGCTACCAGGCACCGTGGCATCCGGATCTGGTACGGGAGGTGGTGGAGATCATCAAGGCGCAGACGGAACCGGACGAGGAAGTCATGTCAGGCGGGATGATCTGGTCCTACGCGGCCGGGAGAATGCCCTTTCTGAGGCTGAACCATCCGCTCGGGTCTTTTCGAGAGGAAGTGGATGGCGAGTGGGCCGATTTTACCTACGACTATTTTCGGAACAACCCCCCGGGGGCGGTCGTGCTCGACGACTTTACCCAGATGGTCTTCTACAAGAGCAGCGCCATCCAGGCCGAATTGGAATCCTGGCGGACGATCTACCAGCATGATGAGGACTCCCCCGTTACGATTCTCCTTCCCCCCATTCGCTGAATTCCAAATTCTGAATTGACAGGGGCGCGGCATATGGCTATGATCTGAGCCTTGTGGTAGTCATATTGGAGTGCGATTAGAGTCTGATTAGAGTCTTACTGGAGCCAAGGTCGGATGAAAGAGAACCGGGTCACCATCAAGATTCCGCGCCCCCTTTACCGGAGGATCGCAGAAATCATTGAAGAATCAGGGTTTAGCTCGCCTACCGATTTCATAGTCTACGTCCTCCGCGATCTGGTGGGGGCGACGGCGGCGGCGGAAACGAACAACGATACCTTTTCGCAGGAGGAGTTGAGCGGCATCCGTCAGAAACTGAAGAACCTGGGTTACCTGGAATAAAGCCCGCAAATCCGGGCGATGGAAAGGACATCATGATCAAGGCACACGGCGGAAAACTGATCAACCGCATCGCGGAGGGCAAGGAGCGCGAACAGCTGGAATCCCTCGCTCCTTCTCTCCCGAAGCTCACGCTGAACGATCGGGAGACCGCCGATCTCGAGATGATCGCCATCGGGGCCATGAGCCCCCTGGAAGGCTTCATGGGCCGGGAAGACTATCTTTCCGTGCTCGACCTCAAACGTCTTGCCAAAGGGCTCCCCTGGACGATTCCGGTGGTGCTTGCGGTGAAAGAGGGTGACGGCGATGAGTTCGTCGAGGGGAATCAGATCGCCCTCGTCGAATCGGATGGTGAAATTCTCGCCGTGATGGACCTCGAGGAGAAATACGGAGTCGACAAGCAGCAGGAGGCCTCCAAAGTACTCCTGACGAACGATGATGCTCATCCGGGCGTTCGCTATCTCGACACGATCATAGGCACGTACCTTGGCGGCACGATCTCGCTTCTCAAGCGGCCCCAGCACAATCGATTTGAGAATTTCCGGCTCGATCCCAAAGAGACGCGCGTTCTGTTCAAGGCCAAAGGGTGGGAGACGATTGTCGCCTTCCAGACCCGCAATCCGATCCACAGGGCTCATGAGTACCTGCAGAAGTGCGCCCTCGAGATCGTGGACGGGCTGCTCGTTCACCCGCTGGTCGGTGAGACTCAGAAGGGGGACATCCCGGCTGAGATCCGGATGGAGTGCTACAAGATCCTGTTCGAGAATTACTATCCGTCCACCAGGACCGCCCTTTCCATCTTTCCGGCCGCGATGCGGTATGCCGGCCCGAGGGAAGCGGTATTTCATGCATTGGTCCGCAAGAACTACGGATGCTCCCACTTCATCGTGGGCCGTGACCACGCCGGCGTAGGGAGCTACTACGGCACGTACGACGCGCACTATATCTTCGCCGAATTCGATCGCTACGAAATCGATATTACGCCGATGTTTTTTGATCACTCGTTCTTCTGTAAGAAATGCGGCAATATGGCATCGTCGAAGACCTGCTCACACGGATCGGAAGATCATGTGTTCCTGAGCGGGACGAAAGTACGGGCCATGCTGGCCGAGGGCAAGATGCCTCCGCCCGAGTTCACTCGTCCTGAGGTGGCGGAGCTCCTCATGTCGTTCTACAAGGATCAATAAAGGAGAAGGGTCAAATGAGTCGTCTCGCTTTAATCGGACTCGATGGCGCACCCCCCGAACTCGTTTTCCAGCGATGGATAGACGATTTGCCGAACATCAAGTCGGTGATGGACGATGGGCTTCATCGCAGGCTCCAATCGACCACTCCGCCTGTGACGATTCCCGCGTGGACGTCGATGGTGACCGGCCAGGATCCGGGGCAGCTCGGCCTCTATGAGTTCGATGGGCATGGGAGCAGAGAATACGATTCCATGACGGCCCTCGATTCGACGGACGTGCGCGGCAAAACGATATGGAACCACCTCTCCCGGCTCCGTCTGAACTCGCTCGTGATGGGTGTTCCGCAGACCTGGCCTCCTAAGCCGATGAAGGGTGTTCTTGTCTCCGGCATATTGACGCCCAACAAGTCGGTGCAATGGACCCACCCGCGTGAAGCGGCGGGTGAAGTGGACAATGTGGCGCGCGGCGACTACGTCATCGACACGAAAGATTATCGCACCGACGCCAGAGACTGGCTGATCGAGCAGATCAAGGACATGACGCGCCGCCGTTTCGAGGCGTTTCGATACTACGCCCAGCAGAAGGAGTTCGACTTCATGATGCTGGGGGAAGTAGGCACCGACCGGATGCAGCGGGCGTTCTGGCGCTTCATGGATCCGGAACATCCCAAGTTCGTGCCTGACAGCCGGCACGCCGAGGCGCTCCATGACTACTATGTGTTTCTTGATGAGGAACTCGGCAATCTGCTCGATTCCCTCCCGCAGGATACATCGGTCATGATCACGTCCGCCTACGGCGCACGGCGGCTCGAAGGGTCGGTATGCGTGAACGAGTGGCTCATTCAGGAGAAGCTCCTCAAGCTGAAGAAGAAGCCGGAGGAGCCGGGGCCGCTCACGCACGACATGATCGACTGGAAGAAGACGAAAGCGTGGGCTACCGGCGGGAACTATGGCCGCGTCTTTCTGAATATCGAAGGCCGGGAGACGAAGGGGACGATCCCGGAAGGGGAGGCCGACGGGTTCCGGCGGGAGCTGAAAGAGAAGCTCGAAGCTGTGGCCGGCCCTTCGGGAAATTCGATCGGTACGAAGGTGCTCTATCCCGAGGAGACGTTCACCGAAGTGACCGGTGTGGCGCCGGACCTCCTCGTCTTTTTCGGCAATCTTGGTTGGCGCGCCGCAGGCCGGGTCGGCTCAGGCGAACTCCATCTCGAAGATACCGAAGGGGAGCACGACGATACGAACCACGACTGGGAAGGCATATTCATCTGGGATCATCCGGCGAAAATCGTTCCGAATGCCAAAGACCCCTATTCGATTTATGACATCGCTCCGACAATCATGAAGTACTTCGATATCGATCAGCCGAAGCAGATGATCGGCGAGCCTCTCTTCTAAGGCGGCACGGCGAAACGAGCGTAGCAACGACGAGAGCGCCCGGGAGGCGGCTCGCAGGAGGATACGAAGGAAATGAAAGGCTTTACTCTCTGGTTCACCGGACTTTCCGGTTCCGGCAAGACGACCCTGGCCCGCCAGGTGGAAGACATCATGCGTGAGCGGGGTCTCAAAGTTGAGGTTCTCGACGGCGATGTGATTCGCACGAATCTGTCGAAGGGGCTCGGCTTCTCGAAAGAAGATCGTGACGAGAACATCAAGCGGATCGGTTTTGTCTGCCAGCTCCTCAGCCGAAACGGCGTTGCGTCGATCGCTTCGGCCATCAGCCCGTATCGTGAGATCCGCGATATGAACCGCGACAAGATCGACAATTTTGTAGAGGTCTACTGCAAGTGTCCTCTGGAAGTTCTTACCGACCGTGACGTAAAGGGGCTCTACGCCAAGGCGCTCGCGGGAGAGATCAAGGGCTTTACCGGCGTGGACGATCCGTACGAGGAGCCTTTGAATCCTGAGATTCTTGTCGAAACCGACAAGGAGAGCGAGGAAGAGAGTGTCCAGAAAATCATTCGGACTCTCGAACTGATGGGACTCGTGCCCGGTGCCGACGCTTCGCAGGATTTCTCTGATGAGGAAGAGGAGAAGATCAAGCAGCGGCTCAAAGACCTCGGCTATCTTTAGGAACCACTAGGAGCCTCATTTGGCTTTCAAGTTTTTGAAGCGCGGGAAGTCGGCGCCGAAGGCATGTGTCTTCGGCGTCGATGGCGTTCCGCATAAATTGCTCCGCCGGTTCATGGACGAGGGGGTCATGCCTCGGGCGGTGGAAATTTTCGAGCGTGGCACGCTGCATCGAATGAAAGTCACCCTGCCGGAAGTCTCTTCTGTGAGCTGGACGAGCTTCATGACAGGCGCCGGCCCCGGCGTCCACGGTGTCTATGGATTCACCGACTTCAAACCCCGAAGCTACGATATCCGCTTTCCCTCTTTTCCCGAACTGAAAGCATCGACGTTCTGGGACAGGCTCGGCGAAAAGGGGAAGCGCTCGATTGTAATCAATCAGCCGTCTACCTATCCGGCGAGGCCGATCCCGGGGATGCTCGTCTCCGGTTTCGTCGCGATCGACATGAAGCGAGCGGTTCATCCGATTACACTCTATGACAAATTGATCGAGATGGATTACGAGATCGACGTGGACTCCCGAAAGGGGGGGCAAGACGCCGATTTTCTCTTCAAGCAGTTGCGTTCCACGCTCGAAGGACGGGAGCGGGCGTTCGATTACTTCTGGGAGAAAGAGTGGGATCTCTTCGAGATCGTCGTCACCGGAACCGATCGGCTGATGCACTTTCAGATGGATGGGGCGTTCGACGAATCCCATGGGAATCATCAACGCTTCCTGGACTATTATCACGATGTCGACGCGTTTCTCGGGCGGGCCTTCGACCGGTATATCGAGAAGACGGGTGATGAAAGCGGCGCCGGGTTTTTCGCGCTCTCCGATCATGGTTTCACCGAGATCAAAGAGGAGTTCTACCTGAACGCCTGGCTCGAAAACGAGGGGTACCTCGCCTACCGGTCGGACAATGCAACCGGGTTCGAAGAGATTGCGCCCGGGGCGCTGGCGCTCGCACTCGATCCGACTCGCATCTACATTCACACGGCTGATCGATTCCCGCGGGGTGGGGTGCGTAGCGACGAGGTCCGACCCCTTTGTGAGGAGCTTAGAGAAAAGGCGCTTGCTGTCGAATATCAGGGGGAGAAGGTCTTTCAGGCGGGACATCTGGGGGCTGATCTTTACTCGGGCCCCGAGAAACACCGTGGTCCGGATCTGGTCCTTGTGGCAAATGACGGCTATGATGTAAAGGGGTGGCATCGATCGGGCGATCCGTTCGGTAGGAGCCATTTCACTGGGATGCACAATTGGGACGACGCATTTCTATGGAGCCCGGACAAAATGCCGGAGGCCTTTGATATTACTGGGATTGCGTCTGTGATTGAGAACAGGCTCACCAAGGGGGATTCGAACGGTGGCTAGACTGAAAGGAACGGGCGGATGGGGCGGACAGATCGCGCCCGGTTCTGTTCCGGCTCCGCGGGGCCTCTTTTTTCTCGTAGCGCTGGTGGCACTTTTCGCCGCCACGCCGGCACCGGTAGACGCGTACATCGGGCCGGGTGCGGGCTTTGCATTTCTCTCTTCATTCGCAGTCTTCTTCGTCACGTTCGTACTGGCGATGGCTTCGATCCTGCTCTGGCCGATCCGCTTCCTCTGGAAGTTGATCTTCAAGAAACGAGCGCCCAAAACGGACACCGAACGCGTGGTGATTGTCGGACTCGACGGACTCGATCCCAACTATTGCCGGAAGTACATGGACGAAGGGAAAATGCCCAACTTCGAGGAGCTCGCGGAGAGCGGCGATTTCCAGCAGCTCGAAACCGTGATGCCCGCCATGTCCCCGGTCGCCTGGTCGTCATTCGCTACGGGTGTCGATCCCTCGAGGCACAACCAGTTCGATTTCCTGAATCGCGATCCCAAAACCTATCTGCCCGATCTCGCATCGGTCTTTATCGGGAATGTCTCCCGAACGCTGAATCTCGGCAAATACAAGATCCCTCTAGGCAAGCCGGTGATCCGCATGCTCCGGAAGTCGGTGCCGTTCTGGAGGATTCTCGGCGATTACGGCATTTTTTCGCATGTACTGCGAGTGCCGATTACTTTCCCGCCGGAAAAACACAAAGGGGTTCTTCTCTCGGCGATGTGCGTTCCCGATCTCAAGGGATCCCAGGGGACGTTTACCTATTATACGGACGATGAAAGTGAACTGGGTGAAGCGACCGGCGGTGTTCGATACCGTATCAAGAAGGTCAATGACATAGTCGAAGCCTACGTTCCCGGGCCCGAAAATTCGATGTCGAAAGATAACGAGGAGCTCCGAGAGCCGTTCAAGATCAAGATTGATGAAGCCAAAGGGGTTGCCCACTTCGAGTTTAATGGTGAGAAATTCACGCTGAAGCCTAAAGAGTATTCCCCCTGGATCCGCACGGCGTTCAAGCCGGGGCTGGGAATCAAAGTCTGGGGACTTGTTCGCTTCTATGTCATGGAGATGACGCCTCACTTTAAACTTTATGTTTCGCCGGTGCAGATCGACCCGGAGAAGCCGGCCATGCCGATTTCCCATCCGGCCTATTATTCCACTTATCTTTCGAAGCTGCAGGGAAGCTACGCCACACTCGGGTTCTGCGAGGATACCTGGGGGCTGAATGAGCGGGTGATCGATGAGCAGGCGTTTCTGGAACAGGCCTGGCTCACGCATGAGGAGCGGGAGAAGATGTTCTTCAACGCTCTCAGTCAATGCAGGAAAGGACTGCTGGTCTGCGTGTTCGACGGAACCGACCGGATTCAGCACATGTTTCATCGATACAAGCTCGACGATCATCCCGCCAATCAAGGCCAGGATACAGAAGTCCACAAGGGAGCGATCGACAATCTCTATGAGCGCATGGATGAGATGCTCGGGCGGATCATGAGAATCACGGAGAAGGACAAGAAGACGGTCCTGATGGTGATGTCCGATCATGGATTCACTCAGTTCGCACGGGGATTCAATCTGAATTCGTGGCTCGTCGAGAATGGCTACATGTATATGAAGGATGGCGGCACAGATTGCTCCGACTGGTTTCGCGGCGTCGACTGGTCGAAGACAAAGGCCTACAGTTTCGGTCTCACCGGAATCTATCTGAATATCAAGGGTCGTGAAGGGCAGGGGATCGTCGAACCGGGTGAAGAAGCTCAGGCATTACGCCGGGAGATCAAAGAGAAGCTGTCCGGGCTTCGCGATTCCGAGCGGAACAATGATGTGGCGATCACGGAAGTCTTTATTACGAACGAGCTCTACGACGGGCCATATGTCGGGAATGGTCCCGATCTGCTGCCCGGCTTCAATCACAACTACAGGCAGTCATGGGCCGCCGCGGTCGGGAAAGCGGACGGCCGGGTGATCCACGATAATCCGAAGGCGTGGAGCGGTGACCATTGCACGGATTGGCGGCTCGTACCCGGCATTCTCTTCTCGAGCAAGAGGCTCGTCCGTGAGAATCCGTGCATTATTGACATGTCCGCGTCGGTGCTCGATCTCTTCGGTATTGCCGCGCCGAGACATATGCAGGGCCGGTCATTCTTCCGGCCGGATCAGACTGAAGAGCGTCGCGAGCCCACCCCTCAGGAGAAGATAGCGAATGGTTAGTCTCAAGATAGTGAAGTCCTGGTGGAAGCCCGCAGGTATCGCAACGCTTCTGACGGGAGGCCTGGCGATCGCCATGCTCACGAGTCCGGGCGAGGCGGCTCCCGAGAAAAAGAAGATGGTGGTGATCGGCCTGGACGGCATGGATCCCAAGCAACTTCGGGAACATCTGGACGCCGGCTATATGCCGAACTTCCGGCGGCTCATCGCAAGCGGGGAGTTCACCACTCTCGGCACGAGCATTCCGCCCCAGAGCCCGGTCGCGTGGTCGAACTTTATTACCGGCCAGAATCCGGGTGGCCATAATATTTTCGATTTCATCCATCGCGATCCGGAGACCTATCTACCCTACCTGTCCACGTCAGAGGCGGTAGGTTCGGATAAATCAATCAAGCTGTGGGGGGACTGGCAGCTCCCTCTCGGCGGCGGCGAAGTCATTAATCTTCGTGAGGGGAAAGCGTTCTGGGAGTATCTGGACGAAGGCGGGGTGCCGACAACGATCTTCAAGATCCCCGCGAATTATCCTCCGACCGAAAGCGAAGCAAGATCGCTGTCCGGGATGGGTACGCCTGATATGCAGGGGACGCCCGGAACGTTTACCTATTTCACCACACACCCTCCTGAGGATGCCGACGACATTTCCGGCGGCGAGGTGATCGATATCTATTTCGATCGTGGTGTGGCGAAAGGGGGAATCCCCGGGCCGGGGAATCCGTTCAGTCAGAAGGGGAAGAAGGCGGAGTGCCCCATTCGCATCTACCGAGATGAAGAGAACAAGACCGCAAAGATCGTTCTCGGCGACGGAGAGGAAGTTCTACTCGCCGAAGGTGAATGGAGCGACTGGGTTCCGGTGGAGTACTACATGCTGGGCGAGGAAGGATTCGGCGCAAAGGTGAAGCCGGTCGCAGCTCCCATGGGGCTCGCGATCAACGGGATCGCCCGGCTCTACCTCCGGTCGGTCTCCCCCCAGTTCGGCCTCTACGTAACGCCCGTGCAGATCGATCCCGCCAATCCGGCGCAGCCTGTTTCGACCCCCGACAATTGGTCGGTCGAACTCTCTGATCGACTGGGCCGTTTTTACACGCAGGGCATGCCCGAAGATTCCAAGGCTCTCGAAGGGGGCATCTTCGATGACTCCGAGTACATCCACCAGGCGGGGATGGTGCTCGATGAGCGTATGATGCTCTTCGAAGCGATGATCAGGGATTTCGCACAGGAAGAGTGGGGTTTCCTGTTCTTCTATTTTTCCAGTCTCGACCAGCAGACTCACATGATGTGGCGGGCGTTCGATCCGAACCATCCGGCGGCTGATGAAGAATCGCTCAAGCACTCCGACGTGGTGGTCAACATATTCAAGCGGCTCGATGAGGCGGTCGGGGTGGCCCTCGATGAACTGGAAGGGGATGCGACGATCGTCGTCATGTCGGATCATGGATTCGCGCCGTGGTATCGGGAAATGCATCTGAATTCCTGGCTTGCCGATAATGGCTATCTGACGCTCAAGGATCCTTCCCAGGCGGCGCGCGAAACGTCTGACTTCTTCATGAATGTGGACTGGAAGAACACACGGGCCTACGCGCTCGGGATTAACGGCCTTTACATCAACGTGAGGGGGCGCGAGAAGTTCGGGACAGTGGCGCCTGGCGCGGAGCGTGATGAGTTGATCGAGGAACTCGTGCAGAAGTTGAAGGGAATCGAAGATCCGGTGACCGGTATGTACGCTATCAAAGAAGTCTATAAGAGTGACGATGTCTATTCCGGTGCCTTCGCAAAATACGCTCCTGACATGAATGTCGGGTACGCGCTTACCTATCGAGGATCGAATGAATCGGCCCTCGGCGAATTCCCGATAGAGTGGTTCGGGGACAATACCGGCAAGTGGAGCGGTGATCACTGTATCGCCGAAGATCTCGTACCCGGAATTCTGATCGTAAACCGGGAGATAACTAATCCGAATCCCAGGCTGTACGATCTGACAGCGACCATTCTCGAGTTCTTCGGAATCGAGAAGGGGCCTGACATGATCGGCGCTTCCGTTTTTTAGATCACCGCAGGAAGGAGACATCATGTTTGGTGGACCAAAAGTCAAACTGACAAAGGACCTGTTCGTCCGAGTAAAGAAGTACGCGGAAATCGCCGGATATTCTTCGGTCGATGAGTTTGTCGTTCATGCCCTCGAGAAAGAGCTGAGCTCGGTGGAAGAAGGGGCGTCGGAAGAGGAAATCAAAAAGAAACTGCAGGGTCTCGGCTATATCTCGTAGCTCCCCTCCAGCCATTGGAAGGAATTGAATCTCCATGTGGCCTATCGTCAAAGCGGTGACCGCTTTCTTCGACGGCTTGATCGGCCTTTTCGGCGGTATGCATCCGTTCGTCGGGCTATCTGTCGTATCGATTCTTACCGGCGCCGTCATGCTCGTTGTCTGGAAATTCACGTCCAACCAGAAAGCGATTGCTGCTGCGAAGTCTAAAATCAGCGCCTATATCTACGAGATTCGAATCTTCCAGGAAGACATGGGACTCCAGATGGCTGCGCAGCGAAAGGCGTTTCTGGCCAACATGAAGTATCTGTCGCTTGCCGTTCCGCCTCTGATCGTAGTTCTGCTCCCTGTGGTGGCGATTCTTGTTCAGTTGGATGTTCGCTATGAGCGTCGGCCGCTTCTACCAGGCGAATCGACGCTTCTCAAAGTCATGGTCAGTGAGAGCGTTGACCCGGGTGATGTGACTCTCGAAGTGCCGGCCGGCATCGCGATCAGTGCCCTACCGGTTCGGATTCCGAGGGAACATGAAGTGGACTGGCGACTGCGCGCCGAAAACGAGGGGGAGTACGATCTCCAGATCACCGTGGCCGGCGAGACCGTGACCAAGCGAATCGTCGTGGGCGACAAGATTACGAAAATTGCCGAAGGACGAGATCAGGCGGGGATCCTGGCCGTCTGGTTGGCGCCCGCCGAGAAACCCATCCCCAAGGGCTCGGCATTCCAGGCGATCTCATTCCAGTACCCTGATCGCGACACAAAAGCATGGGGCTACAGCCTGCACTGGCTGCTCGTCTTCTTCGTGGTTTCCGTACTGTTCGGGTTTGCGATCAAGGGTGTGGTGGGCGTAGAGGTCTAGCTTGCGATCCTACTTCATGAACCGCTGACTGGTGTACATCCCTTTGTCGGGTGCTTCGATCTGAATATACTCCCGTTCCGCTACTGCGTGGCAATCGTTGCAGGCTGCAGCGAGCTCGTACCACGCACTCTCCATCGCCTCCTGTTCTTCGGTCTGAATTGATGCTGCCATGCCGTCAAGCGGTCCCCGTAACATGTCCCGGGCCAGCGCACCGATCTCCAGGCCGTTCTGCTCGTATTGTCCGAATGAAATATCCTCGATTATCCCTTCGATTTTATTGACGTAGAATGTGGCGAGGTCGGTGTTCTCCCAGTAAGTCGAGAGATAGAGTTTGTCGGCAAAATGATGGAGCCTTTCCATTTGAACGGTGAGGCGTTCTTCTGCTTTCCGGGCGGGACGGAACATATCCTCGGCCGACGACGTGGCCATCTCGATCTCACGAAGACCGACCATCTGGAGGATGGCGATCGTGCTCAGGATGAGCGCGAGTATGGACAATGCGATCGCTGCTTTGTTCATCTGCCTGGTGGCCTCCTGGTTTGAGATGCCATTAACACGACGAGTCTAGCCAATGAATTCCGGGGACACAATACGCAATTCCCACGCACGGTATTGGTAGAGATGCGTATTGTGTCCCCAGAATTAGCGGGGCACGTTCATCGATTTCTCCTTGCGGCGAAAGCTGATGAGAAATCCGGGTTAGCGCACAACCACGATTTTTCTGGTGGTCACCGCAGAGCCGTTTTTAATGCGAGCGAAATAGATGCCGGGCGAAACAACTCGATCGTCCGAGCCCTTGAGGTCCCAGATCAGTTCGGCCGTTGTTCCTGACTGACCGGCCGGAGCGAGAATCCGGCGCACCTCGCGTCCTGCAGCGTCGTAGATAGTGAGAGCCGTCTCCCCACCTGATGTGCGTCGGAAGGGGAATGCCATAGTAGCTGCCGCCGGGTTAGGGTAAGGGACGAACCCGGCGGGTGCAGTTACTAGAGAATCGGCCGCTTTTTCCCTGCTCGCACCGCACGAGTTGAACGCAACAACTTCATAGGTAACCTGGCCACAACATCCATCAGGATCGGTCCATTCAACCGCATTTCCCGGCAACGAGGCGATCTGTTCCCCGTCTTTGAAGACACGAAGTTCATCGGCGGTCAGGAGCGGTTCCCAACTGAGAACGACAGAGAGCTGCCCACTCTGGTTAACCGAAAAGCCCTCGGGCGCCCCGGGACGATTGTAAGGCCGCATGGCGGGAACCGAAATGGACCGGCCGGCTGTCTGTCCTGCCGCTCTTGTTTCGACTTCATACTCATGCTGGACATTCTCAATCGCTCCCTGATCGAAGTAGACTGGGGGGAGTCCGAACGAAGTATCGATCACGATTCCGTCACGCAGAATGGCGTATTCCGCCGCCCCTTGTACGAGGGACCATGTTATCGAGACACCGCCGCACACCCCCTGGGCAATGATGTCGGCCGGACTATCCAAAGGTTGCATCACTCCTGCAAGATCGGCCGCAAGAGCGGTCGCCAGTCTCGTCGACCGGTACGCGAAGTCGAAGTCGAGATGGCCGATCGTGTCGCCCGGGGTATGAAGCGCATTGGTGAGAGGGAGTATGGTCTCGCTGATCTGCACCGCGCTGTAGCCGTTCGCCCAGAAAGGGGCGTGATCGCTGAAAGTCTCTTCAGGAGAAATCTGATACGAGATGTCGAGGCTCTCAGAGTAGGCCTCACCGAGAGGGATCGCACGATCAAGAATCCACTCGGACGGATCGTTCGCGATTACCCGGAGCGGTCCGTCGTCGGAAAATGCGATCATGTCGATCTGCAGATCGGCGAAGATCTCCGCTCCCGCTTCTTTCAATTCCGTTACATAGGCGATGCTCCCGAGAAGCCCGAGCTCTTCGCCCGAAAAGCAAAGGAATCGAATGGACCGGGAAGTGGGAACGTCAGCGAGCACCCGAGCCGCTTCGAGGATGGCGGCGATACCGCTGGCGTCATCATCCGCGCCCGGAGCATATTCGAGAGGATCGGCGAGACCGTTCTGAATAATCGAGTCATAGTGGCCCGACAGAATGACGTACTGGTCGGGCTGCTCCAGACCCCGCTTCTCCGCGTATACATTGCGCGAAGGATGAGCCACGCGGAGAGGAAGGTCGGGGATCTTCCAGCCGGCATTATTATCCGACCGGCCGACGATCATGCCGTCGAAACCGGCCAGAAAAACACCCCCGTCATTTTCCAGGTGAACGGCGTTAAACGAACGCCAGTTGAGCCCGAATGGAAACTCCACTTCCTCCCATGTGGTTCCCCGGTTCTCGGATCGGAGAACCACGGTGAGAAGAGGATGGACGACGAGCCAGACGGTGGAATCCCCCTGCACGGCGACCACCTGGCCCTCCTTGTAATCTATCGGGAGAGAACTCCAGGTCGAGCCGTCCCAGAGAAGGCCGTCAGTTCCGCTGGTGGCCGCGAACCCGAAACCGGGTCCGGCAAAGTCGAGGCTTCGCACAGTTTTGTTGGATGGCGTCGATACAACTGTCCAGTCGGCGCCGTCATAGCGCCAGATCCGTCCCGATGTGCCACACGTCCACACAGTCACTGAATCGAGGTATTCGATGTCATAGAGAATCGCGCCCGGGATCGAGATTTCCTGCCAGGTCACGCCGCCGTCTTCCGTCTTCCAGACGAGGCCGTTCCTTCCCGCGACCATGCCATTATCTTGATCCATGAAGTCGATCGCGATCAGACGGGAGTCTCCCAGAGTTCTGTCAAGTGACCAGGAGTCCCCATCCCATCTGTAAAGCCGTCCGGCCGTTCCGCCCGCCCAGGCAAGAGCGGGGCTGATTGCCGCGAGTCCATAGACGGCGAGTTCCGCTTCGAATACAGGATCCCATGACCGCCCTCCATCGATCGATGAGAGCATGACAGTCGAATCGTTCGGTCCGGTCCGGGTCATGGCCATCCAGCCGACGAAAGAATCAGCGAACGAAACGGCGCGCACGTCCCATGTGGTCAGGTTGTAGTGGTGGAACCGGGCTTCATACCCCAGGGCGGAGAACCGGTCCGCCAGATAGACCGCCGCACTCTCCTGTTCGGCGGCGAATTCGTAGCGCGTGCCGAACGCTTCGAGATCGGCCACGGTTCGATAGAGGGAGTCACGATCGATCTGCTCGATCGCGCCGGCCAGGAGCGGGTTCGGTTCAGCCTGCTTGGCATAATCGGGAGAAAGAATGCGGAGGGGCGTAACAGTCCCATGCCCGTGAAATGGTTGTTCGGCGGGATTCGGATCATCAAGCGAGTCGTGAGGGGGAGCACCCGCCCCGGCTGTAGAAACCAGGAAGAGCAGCGCAATTACAACAGCCTGGAATATGGTTACGTCCGATCGATCATTCATTACGAGCGAGTATACCAAATTGAGGGCGAGAGGGTGGCACCTGCTCGTGCCGTCGCAGCAACGCTATGTTACCATCACTCGGCATGAGCAAGGATCGATACCTGCAGGCCGGTCTCGCCGCGGGGTTGCTTACGGGCGCCCTTGCCGGGCTTTTCTTCGCCCTGCTGGAAATACCCTTTTCGACTTATACGGTCGCCGGGAACGCCCTCCTGATCGAGGCGCTCCGGACGATTGTCCCGGGCGAAGTCGCTTCACTTGCCGACCGCCCCTATCCTCTCTTTCTGCTTTACGCTCTTTCGGGCGCACTCGCCGGGGGAGCGCTCGGTCTCCTCGTTCAGATCGCGGCGGCGGCGTTCCGGATCAGCCCCGGCAGACGAACGCGTTTCCGGATCCCGCTCACGACACTCGCCACGTTTCTGCTCTTTTTCTATCCGGCGGTCATGGTGCGGACGCTTCAAGTCCCCCCCCGCATGTGGCAACCGCTCTGGGTGGCCTTCTTTCTGGCGGCGCTGCTTCTCGCAACCGGTGTCGGCTGGCTCGCCGGCAGACTCCTCCCCCTGCGCGAACCCGTCCGATCTCGCCGGATCCCTGTTCTGGTGTTCTCCGGTCTCCTCGTTCTATTTGCCCTTACGATAGTTACGGAGAACCGCGCGCGGCGTGCATCACTGATCGACTACCCGACCTTCGGCGAACCGTCGCACAAAATCATTCTGTTCGCAGTGGATGGCATAGACTGGCCGACAATCAAACCGCTTCTCGGTACCGGCGATCTCCCTAACCTGGACAGACTGATTGCCAATGGAAGTTGCGGCGTGCTCCGTTCACTCCTGCCGCCGATTGAATCACCCGTCGTCTGGACGAGCGTCGCCACTTCTCGTCGCCCCGAAGATCATGGTATCCAGGGATTCATCACTGAATCGAGCCAGCCGGGCAGGTTTATTCCGGTAACGAACAAGCACCGTCTCCAACCGACTTTCTGGGAGATCATCGGGAGTCTCGGTCTCACCGTCGACCTATTATCGTGGTATCCATCATGGCCGGTCGACTCCATTCCCGGAATCATGCTGTCCGATCGAGCCACTTATCCCAACGTGACAGGACGAGTGTTTCCGGAGCAGCTGGAACCGGTACTCGACACGTTGCTCACGGACTTCCGGTCGCGCCTGCCGGCGCTTCGCCTGGATCTGACGAGCTACGTGCCGGATGAAGACGAAGATGACCTTGGTTCGAACGGCCCGGCCGCGCTCCGTCGATTCGATATGTACATACTCGACCAGTCCTATCTGCGGGATCTCGTCACGTCCGCCCTGGCGAGACGGATCATGAGAAAGCGTCAACCCGATCTCCTCACCGTCTATTTCCGGGGTACCGACACGGTGCAACACGAATTCCGCAAGTATCACGCAGCTAGAAACGATCCCTGGCTGGCGAGCCGTCTATTCGAAATGACAGATCAGGAGATGGGGTTTTTTGGCGATATCGTGAACGCTTACCTGCGCTACGTCGACAGGGAGATCGGTTCGATTCTCGATCTATCCGGAGAGAATACAGCGGTCCTTCTGGTCTCCGACCATGCGAGCGGCTACTCGTATGACCGGCAGAGCCACCTGCAGGAAGGCCGGCTGCTCCGTCTTCTCGGTTGGGCGAAAGGGGAGGGCAATCGGATTGACAGGGCCGGATCGAAAGTCGTTGCCCACTGGGACAAAGCGAAGACGAATTCCCTTCGAATTCATGTCAACCTGGTCGGCAGGCACACATCGGGGACCGTTTCGCGGACCGAGTATGAAAAACTAATCGCCCAAATGCTCGACCGGCTCGGCGGGCTCCGCACCACAGGTGGTGATGCCGTTTTTTCATCTGTGGAAATGGGGAAGCGTGCGGGCACCCGGTACAGTAACGGCGATCTCGTTTGCAGGATCAACGCGGGCGCCGTGGGAGGAGAGATCGCGATTGGCGACTCTCTTGTGGCGATTACAGAAGAGGTCGCCCGGTTTTCTCGCTCCGGAAATCACAGGATGGGGGGAGTATTCGTCCTCGCCGGGACGCCGTCTAATCAGGGGGGACGAGTCCGGGGAGCGACGGTCTACGATGTAGTGCCCACCCTCTTCCATCTGATGGGGCTCCCACTTTCGCTGGCCTGGGAAGGGAAGCCGATTCTCGACGCATTGGACGGCGAATGGCGGCACGGTCGACCGGTTCGATATGTAAGATCCTACGACGGAACCGGCGGCGGTTCCGGACACGCGGCAGAGGGATCGGGGGGGGAGGAAAGCGTGATGGAAGAGCTTCGCGCCCTGGGTTATATTGACTAATTGCTGCCCGGGAGTCTGTTTCCCGAGAACGCGGGAAGGATCTGGCGAGTGTTGGGAAAACATTGGCGAGCAGGAACGGCGGTCGGTCTCATCTACGGCGCGTTGGTCGGTTTTCTCGTCTGCTATCTGGAGTACCCGTTCCCCAATTACACTCTGGTCGGCAATGAACTGATCATCGAAGTGAGCCGGCGGATTCTTTCCGGTGCCGTTGCGCGCGCCCTGGATAGCCCGTTCCATCTCTTTCTAGTCTATGCTCTTGGAGGAGCTCTGGCCGGGGCACTTGCCGGCCTCGCGCACGGTCTGATTTCCCGTGCCGCCGGTCGCCGCCCCGACGGCCGGTCCATTACTTTTCTGCTTTCCACAGTCGTACTGGGCGGCATTTTCTACGGCTACACTCTTCTGGCGCTCCTCCATTTTCGTCTGCCCGGTTCCGCCGCCCGCGTGGGGTTTCTCGTGCTGGTGCTCCTCTCGTTTCTGGCGGCCGGCCTCATATCTTTCATCATTTCCCGTCCCGTCCCGCGGAAAGAGGCCCTCCTAATACCATGGATCGCCCCCGCGCTCACCGCCATTCTGTTCGTCATCCTGTGCGTCTCGATTGCAGGTGCCATCGCCGAACGGGGCCGCAATCGGGCGGACATGATCATGCCCGGGCAGGATGCTTCAAAAGTGATCATTCTCTGCCTGGACGGCGTAGGTTGGGATCTCCTCGATCCCCTCTTCGAAAAGGGGGAACTGCCGGCGCTCGCACGTCTGATTGAAAACGGCTCCACCGGCATATTGCGATCGACCCTTCCCCCGATCAAGTCGCCCCAGGTCTGGACGAGCGTGGCGACCTCCCGACGTCCCGAGGATCACCGCGTATTCGATTTCCTCTCGTATTCCGAGGCCCGGGGCCGATGGGTGACGACGACCAACCGGATTCGCCAGAAAGCAACCTATTGGGATGTACTGACTGATCTCGATCTCCCGGTCGATGTTCTGTCATGGTATCCGTCATGGCCACCCGACTCGGTGAGCGGAGTGATGCTGACAGACCGGGCGACCTACCACACGATTCCCGAGCGCGTCTTCCCTGATAGCTACGAACCGTTTCTGGATTCCCTGCTCGATAACTACCGGCCGCGGATCGGGGACATGCGGGATCGTTTCACTTCATACGATCCGTTGCGTGATCAACCGGGAGAAGATGACCGGGGAGCGTCGGATCTAAGGAAGAGTGCGGTCGAGGTACTCGATCAGACATTCCTGCGCGATCTCGTGACGAAGGATTTCGCATTGCGGCGTATCGACGAAGGCCAACCCGATGTCATGGCGATCTACTTTCGAGGAACCGACGCCACCCAGCACAAGTTTCGCAAGTTCTACGGATCCGAGCATAACCCCAAGCTGACCGATTGGCTCTACGAAATCGGGAGCGACGAAATGAGCGAACTCTCTCGAGTCATCGACTCGTACACGCGGTTCGTAGATGAGTGTATCGGGGAAATCCTCGACCGCATGGAACCGATGACGACGGTAATGGTGGTGAGCGACCATGGAAGCGGTTACCGGTACGACCGCCAGATTTCAGTGCAACCGAAGCCGCTCCTGCTTTCACTCGGTTGGGCGGCGGAGGCGGACGGCAAGATCATACTTTCGAAGTCCCGCTTTCATGGAGGGCGTGATTCGGAGCGCCCCCATGTCCTGAAGTTGTTCGTGAACCTGATCGGGCGGGAAGAGGAGGGAATCGTGTCACCTGCCGATTTCCCGCGTGCCCTCGACGAGGCGGAGCGCATACTGAAAGGTCTTCGGACCGGTATCGGCACACCGGTTTTCCTGGATATCCGGCGCGATCCCCATGCCGGCGAGACGTCGAGTAAAGGGGATCTCTTAGCCGAACTGAACCTTGATGCTCTCGGCGGGGTGATGGCAATTCCAGGAAGCGAGATTCCGGTATCGCTGATCGCCAAACGATCGCCCAAGTCGGGCAATCACAGGATCAACGGGATCGTGATTCTGTCGGGTGATAACGCGGCAAAGGGAAAGAGGTTTCGAGGGGCGACCATCTACGACGTCGTGCCGACCCTTTTCTATCTTCTCGGGCTTCCCCAGTCTCTGGAGTGGGAAGGGAAAGTGATGCTGGGCGCCCTCAGCGAAAAGTATCGTGCTGCCAATCCTGTTACATGGATTGATCGGTATGAGGGGGGGGTGCCTGACGCCGGCGAGGATGATCCCGCGTCGGAAGGCGCAGATGAATCAGTACTAAAAGAGCTTCGGGCTCTCGGCTACATCCAATAGTAAAGGAAGAGATGATGGCTCGATCGACTATCGGAATCATGTTGATGCTGGTTCTTGCGACTGCCGCCGTAGTCAATGCGGAGCCGACAATCGTATCCCATGTCATCAGCGCGGAAATCACACCCCGATCATCCCGTCTGGTCTTAGATGATCAATTCACTGTCGAAGGAATCGAGGGGAGCAGCTTTGAGTTCCTGTTTCACCGCGACCTGGAGATCAAAGAGCTGAACGTCGGAGACCGGCGCGCTACTTGGCGAGTCGTCGGCGCCGAAGAGGGTGATGAGGCGCATGTCGTGCGATATCGGGCGAGTCTTCCCGCGAGCATGGAGACCAGAGCCCTGGTCAATCTACGGGCGGAGGGCACCGTAATGGATTCCCTTCATCCACCATCGGCCGCCTATGCGCGCTCGTTCGAGACGACCACGGGCCTGATCGAAGGGCGCGGCGCCTACCTGGATGGTGGTACCTGCTGGCTCCCGACCATTCCAGGCTCCCTTTTTGAATTCAAACTTCTCGTCACCGTTCCCGATTACTGGGAGTCTGTGAGCCAGGGTGCGCTCGAATCGCGCACCGATCGCGGGGGGATGCGAACCAGTCGGTGGGAGTCGTCGGTCCCCAATGAAGAGGTCTATCTCATTGCGGGGCCCTATCGATTCTATGAGTCCGATCTGAATGACGTCGCGATCTATGGCTTCCTGTATGAGGCTGACGATGCCGGCGAACTATGGGAAACCTACGTCCCTCTCACGTCCCGTTACATCGATCTTTACGAAGCGGAGATCGGCTCCTATCCGTTTCCCAAGTTCGCAATTGTCGAGAACTTCTGGCAAACAGGTTACGGCATGCCCTCGTTTACCCTGCTCGGAAGTACGGTGATTCGTCTGCCGTTCATCCCCTATACATCTTACCGACATGAAATCCTGCACAACTGGTGGGGAAACGGCGTATACGTCGATTGGGAGGCGGGAAACTGGTGTGAGGGCTTGACGAGCTATGGTGCGGATCACGCGTACAAAGAGGAGCGAAGCGCAGGAAGCGCAGCATCCTACAGGCGCGGCGAACTTCGGAAGTATCTGAACTACGTGCAAGACGAGAAAGATTTCCCCTTGAATGAATTCAGGAGCCGTACTTCAGCGTCGACTCAGGCGGTCGGTTACTCCAAAGCCACTATGGTCTTTCATATGCTGAGACGTGGTGTCGGCGAGGTCCCTTTCAAAAAGAGCCTCGCGGCATTCTATAAAAGGAATCGGTTTCAGGTCTCCTCGTGGCGGGAAATCCGTGAGTCATTCGAAACAGTGAGTGGTCAGAATCTGGAGACATTCTTCGAGCAATGGGTGGAACGGGAAGGGGCGCCTGTGATCGGTGTTCAGGATTGTCGAGTGAAAGAAGAGGATGGCCATTTCCTGCTCGAAGGGCGGCTCACTCAGGAGAGGCCCTGTTATGAGTTAGAGGTTCCCGTTCGAATCGAGTGGGACGGCGGATCGGAAGATATGATCGTCATTCTCGACGGGGAGGAGAGTGAATTCCACTGGGAGGGGCGAAGCCGGCCCGTTTCGATCGGTGTGGATCCCGAGTTCGATTTATTTCGGAGACTCTATCGCGCGGAGATTCCCGCCGCATTGTCACAGACATTGGGAGCGGAAAAAACGCTGATCATCATCTCATCGAGTGAATCAGAGGAGAAGCGAAACGCGCTCCGCACCATGATCGAAGGCTGGGGTGACTCAGGCGGGTTCGAAATCACCGACGAGTCCGAGGTCGACACGATTCCGTCCGATCAAGCGGTCTGGCTTTTTGGCGATACTCGTTTCACTGATCGATTCGCAGCGGCGTTGCCGCCAGGCTCGGCGCTGGAAGAGGGCTCGTGGAATCTCGATGGGGAGCTTCATGACCCTTCGAACCACTCACTTGTTCTCACAGTGCCACACCCGGCGACACCTGACCTTTCCTGGAGCCTCTTTTTACCGGCCGACGCCACCTCGATCCCATCCATCGGACGGAAGATTCCGCACTATGGGAAATATGGTTACCTTGCCTTCGATGGCGATCAGAATGTGGCGAAAGGGGAATGGCCATCCGGTCTCTCTCCCATGCGGGTCGATCTCCGGTAATGAGATTCCCGGCGGCGGTCACTATCCTCTGTTTGACGATTCTCTCCTGCGGCTCGGAGTCGATCCCATGGAACGTCGTTCTGATTACGATCGACACGATCCGTGCGGAAAACCTCGGGTGTTACGGCTACTTTCGCGACACGTCGCCGAACATCGACCGGTTCGCCAAGGATGCACTCCTGTTCGAGCGTTGTATTGCTCCGATTGCGACGACCCTCCCGTCCCATGTTTCACTCTTGACGAGTACCTATCCGGTCGAGCACGGCATTCACGCCAATGCCGATATCGACGGCTCTCGGTTCATCCCCTCGCCCGTCCTGAAGAGCTATGCCGAGGTGGCGCAGGAAGCCGGCTACCAGACCGCCGCGTTCGTGAGCGCTACACCGATCAAGAAAGACACAGGGATCGACGCCGGCTTCGATACGTTCAATGAACCGGATGGAGCCGAGCGGAACGCGAGGGAAACGAATGAAGCTGTCTTTCGATGGTTGAATGAGAGCCGGAGAGGGGAGAAAGCCTGTTTTCTTTGGGTGCACTACTTCGATCCCCACGCTCCGTACGAACCTCCTCCCGATTATCAGGATTTTTTTGCGCCTGGTGACGGAGCTTCTTTCTTCGTGAGGACGAGGGCGTTCGATGACAAGATCGTCACAGGAGATGAATGGGATCCGGCCACGTTTATCGCTGAGGACGTCCTGTCATATTATGACAATGAAGTTCGCTATGTTGATTCCGAGGTCGGGAGGCTGCTCGATCGACTTCGAGTGCAGGCCGACTGGAAGCGTACAGTAGTAGTCATCGCGGGTGACCATGGTGAAGGGCTCGGCCAGCATGGCCACTGGCACCATGGACTCAACTGGAACGAGCAGCTTCACGTGCCCCTCATCATTCGTGTCCCGGGTGTTTCCCCCGAACGGATGACGACAGTCATGTCCCTTGTCGACGTCTTCCCCACACTCTTTGGCCTGTCGGCGAAGATCCCGGCCGGTGCATTGGCATTGCAGGCAAGCGGGGTCGATGTGCTGAGTGAAGAGATTCCGTCCCGGTATGTTCTCAGCGAATCGAGCGCGCGGTGGCGCAGCAGGAACAATCCGTACGGGCGCTACGCTTTGACGGGTGATCGCTGGAAAGCGGTTTTCGAGTCCGACGGAAAGTCGTCTCTCTTCGATCTGGAAGCGGATCCTTTTGAGCTGAATGATCTTCATGAGATCCGGTTCGATATCTTGTCAGAGCTTCAGACCAGGCTGGAGAAAGTTCTGGAATCTCAGGCGACGCGGGCGGTCCGTTTTCTGGATGGGAAGTCCGGGCGAACCGCGCCTGCCGACGAAAAAGTAAGACGGGAGCTGGAAGCACTCGGCTACATCGATTGATCGTGCCCCCATGCTCGGTTATGGTGGGAGCAGCAGTTTGGAGGAGTAATCAGATGAATCTTGTCTATCGAAAAATAGCATTTGTTCTCGGTGTGGCCGCCCTGTTCGGGGCCGGTTGCGGCGGATGCGGTGGGGGTGGTGAGCCGGAGTCCGGTCCCCATGGTGGCGTGATCGTTGCCGCCGGCGATTACAAAATGGAGGTGCTCTGCTCTAACGTCGGTGTGGAAATCTACCCGCACACACGTGAGGGGGATCTTCTCCCCGTAGAAGGTCTGAAGGGGACGGTTCTGGTCACGGAGGCCGGAGGGGAGACCGATCGCCAGGGGTTCCGGCAGCATGGTGAGGCGCTTTACGGCCAGTTCGATTTCTCGGGTAAGCAGGATGGTTTCGGCGAGCTCTCTTTCGAGATTGTCGGTCTCGAAACCGACGACGGCGAACCGATTCGATTTTCGGCACCTTTCGTGTTGGGACAGATTCAGGGTTACACCTGCCCCGAGCATCCGGACATCTCGTTCCCCTATCCGACCAAGTGTGTGAAGTGCGGCGGAAAAGATCTGGTTCTTGCCAGGATGGAGTATCAATGCCCGAATCATCCGGGCATCACCTCCATGTTCCCCGGGAGCTGTGAGAAGTGCGAGCTCAGCCTCGTTCTCCGACCGATCGAATCGAAGTGAGAGCTGCCGGAGTGAGAGCGATCCTGTTCGGTTACGCTCTGCTTCTCTTAACCGGGTGTGCCGATTCGCCTCTCCCGACAGGCCTCCGCGTGGCTGTGATCGGTCTGGATGGCGCTACATTCGACCTCATCGAACCCTGGATGGATCAGGGCCTTCTGCCGAATCTTGCCGCCATGAGGAATGACGGGTATTCCGCCGAGCTGGAGTCCGTGATTCCCCCGCTATCCGCTCCTGCATGGACAAGTGCGATTACCGGCGTCAATCCGGGCAAGCATGGAATCTATGACTTCGAGCTCGTCGATCGCGACCGCTTCATGCCCGTTCCCGCGACAGCTCTCGACCGCCGGGCCAAGGCTGTATGGGAGTATCTGACCGAATCGGAACGCCCCTCCGTCATCATGACGGTCCCCCTTACAACTCCTCCCGATCCGATTGCAGGCAAGATGGTCGGCGGATTTCCCCATCTTCGTGATACCGGATACACATGGCCTCCCGAACTGGAAAAAGGTCTTGGCCCCTGGCGCCTCGACCGTTATGGGGAGTACCTGCCCGAAGGTAGCGAAGAAGCATTTCTCGGGAATCTGATCGCCACGCGGGAGGCCCGTTTCCGTGCCGCAATCGAGCTGTTCGAAGAGGACGACTGGGAGCTTTTCTGGGTCGTGTTCATGGGGACGGATAAAGTGCAGCATTTTTTCTGGAAGTTCATGGAAGACGAAGAGGGCAGGCATGGGGTTGATCCCGCGCTTGCTGAAAAATATCAGAATACAATTCGTGATTTCTGGATTCGAATCGACGAAATAGTCGGCGAATTTCTGGAAAGGGCGGACGAGAACACGATCGTTCTGGTGGCCTCCGATCATGGCTTCGAGAGTGTAAGCCGGGAAATGGCTGTGCTCAAGTGGCTCTGGAACGAAGGGTATTGCGACACTGATTTCCCGAGATCCCGTGTACTCTACTTCACCCATCTCGGTGGACGAATGACGATCAACACGAAGAGCGCATTCAAACGGGGGGTGGTGGACGGCGGGCGAGAGTATGACGATCTGATTGCTGAGCTGGAAGGGAAGCTTACCAGACTCGTCGATTCGGAGACAGGAGAGCGTGTGGTCGCAGAGGTCTACCGGCGGGATGAAATCTACAGCGGGCCTTATCTCGACAGGGCGCCTGATCTTCTCTTCGAGCCGAGACCCGGCTTCTTCTTTGGCCGTGGTTCCCCTTTCGACGGCACGAATCTCTTTCGGGAACCGTCCTTTACATTTTCGGGTTACCATAACCGGCGGGGCATTTTGATCGTGAAAGGGCCCCATGTGAAATCGGGAAAGCGGGCGCCCCCCGGCGAGCGACCCCGCCTTATGGATCTCGCGCCGACCTTGCTCCGCATTCTGGGTGAGACAGTGCCGCGGGATATGGACGGCGTGCCGATTGACGATCTCTTTACCCCTGGTTTCGAGGAAATCGCTCCCCTTCGGGAAGGGAATCGGTCGATTGATCGCAAGATTCCCGATGAGCGGCGGGAGAAAGAACGGGAAGGCCTCGAGGCTCTTCCTTATCTGGGATAGCTAAACATGACGGAGTTCGGCGCTCTCTATTTTGAAGAAGTCGGGGATCGCTATCGGTCCATCAAGGATCTGGCCGATCGAGCTGTTTCACAGCTGGATGACGGACTCTATTTCGCTGAGTTTGACGGTGATTCGAACAGCGTGGCTGTGCTCGTGAAGCATATCGCGGGAAACATGATTTCTCGCTGGACCGATTTTCTGACGACAGATGGCCAGAAGCCCGGCCGGAATCGAGACGCTGAGTTCGAACGGGAAACGGATGGACGTGCCGCGATCACCGATCGGTGGGAACGGGCCTGGAAAACGGCGCTCGAAACGCTTGCAGAGCTTCAGCCGGAGGATGCGGAGAAGACCGTGACCATTCGCGGCGAACGGCACACCGTAATCGGCGCGATTGAAAGAAACCTCGCTCATACCGCCTATCATACCGGGCAGATCGTACAGCTCGCCCGGCACCTCGCCAGTGACAACTGGAAGACTCTCAGCATCCCGCGGGGCGGTTCAGATGAATTCGACAGGAACATGCAGAATCGATAAACGAAAGGTTCCAAAGATGGCGATGGAGATTTCATTCCCTGGGGGGAAGCGGGTTGACGCAGAGTACAACGGACGGACCATTCGTACCGATCAATCGGAGAGTGAAGGGGGAGGAGGGACGGCGCCGGAGCCGTTCGATCTTTTTCTCGCTTCTCTTGCCACATGCGCGGGCTACTATGTACTCGACTTCTGCGCCTCCCGGGGTATTCCGACAGACAGGATCAAGCTTCTGCAGTCCTGGGAGAGGGATCCGCAAAACAGGCTGATCACACAGATCAAGCAGGAGATCATCCTGCCGGATGGTTTCCCAACGAAATACGAAAAAGCGATCGTCCGTGCGGCCGCACTCTGTTCGGTAAAGAAGCATCTCGTCCAGGCACCGGAGATTTCGATCGAGGCTCATCGCGTTTCCGCGAAGAGTACGGAGTAGGGGTCAGGGGCGGATAGGGGCGAGGATCTCCTCCACCATTCGGTTCGCTTCGTCGACGGAGATGCGGTCGGAGTCCAGATGGACCGCGATGTCGTTGAGCGCCTTGACCCGCACATCCCCATCACTCAGAACGGAACGGTGATCGACAAAACCGTTCTCTGCGAAATAGCTTTCGTGCTCGTTAATCTTCTTGCTGCGATAACCTGTCGTGCGGGGGTCGTTTCTGGATTTCAGGCACGCGATGAACCGTTCGGCATCCCCGTCCAGCTCACGAATCAGATCGGCGAATGCGTCGATCTTCCCTTCCACAACGCCGGCTACGATCAGATCCTCTCGGCCGATCGGCCGCCCTCGTCCGATTCGCCAGGCACGAAGTGTAGCATCCGCGAGCTCCCGCTTTGCCGCGAGACGCTCCCGGCCTGCTTCATCGACGAAGCGACTCCACGCGATTGATCGGGAGAGGAGCTCCCACTGGCCGGCGGTTTCGACGCCCTTATCGAGCAGTCTGTGGAGAAGCTCCAGGTCATCACGCAGCAGATGAAACAGATGGAGAGAATCGAGCGGTCCATACGGATCAATGGGGGGGACGCCGATCCGCGCAGCATACTCCTCGGCTGCGAGTCCTTCCGGCGGGGGGACCGGTTCCCGGTGGGGAACGGCGGCACTCTCCTCATCGAGCATGCCCCGCCCCAGTTTTCGAAATTCGGCCAGATCGAGCAGAACCGGTTCCGGGGCACCCTCTTCCAAGATGATCTGCTGCCATAATCGAACATCCCCCGGATTACTGGTCATGTAAAATATTTGCCGCCCCTGGCCGGCGAGTACCGCGAAGCTCTTTACGGCGGCGGCGAATCGCTCGGGGTCGGCTGTTGAAAGCGCTTCATCCAGAAAAATCGGGAGGAGTGACCCCCCTTCCGCTTTCGTGGCGAACGCGAGTCGTGCGGCGAGTAGAAGCTGGACACGGGTGCCATCGGAAAGCTCTTCAAGTGACAACCACCGGCCGGAATCCTTTTCGATGGCGCGGAAATCGGATCCCGATTTCTTTCCCGGCGGGCGGAGCTCATATCTGTACTGCGTAAACTCAGCGAAATACTGTGTAGCCATGCGAAGAACTTCGGGTCTGGTCCGGTCTTCGTGTTCCCGATCGACGTCCTCGAGTAGAAAGCGGGCGGCAGCCGCGTACATCGCCTCTTCCGCCCGGTCTCTCAGCCGTGACTCCGCATCCATCAGGCGGGCGAGCGCTTCTTCCCGTTTGCTGCTCTTTCGGGCGTCATCGATTCGACCTCGGATCTCACCGATCTCTCTACTCAGTTCGTCGGCCGATTCCATGGTACGGGAGGCCTCTGCGATCTGCTGTTCCGCATCATCCCTGTCGATCGAGAGAAGGTCGGATCTCTCACCGAGCTTAGATCTCACACCAGCCATCTGTGCTTCGGTAGCCAATTTTCGATCAGCCAGTTTCCTGTATGTAACAAGAGCATCGAGTTTGCGATCCAACAGCCGGGCCCGTTCATCCAGATTCCCGTCCTGGGTGCCCGTTCGGCTCAGCAGTGCATCGATTTCACCGGTTCGTCGCTCGATCAGTCCCACGAGCCTCTTCATTTCCCGTTCCGCCTGGTCGTGAAGACGGCTCTGCTCACGGTGCTGTCTGCTCGCCGTCCGCAGGCGCTCAATCGCCTCGGACAGCCCGATGCCATCGCCAGGTGAATCCTGGATGAGCCCTTCGAGAGCTTCAAGTAGCGTAGCCATCTCGCTATCTCGTGATCCGGTGAGCGCCAGGCGGTCCGACTCCGCCCGTTCGTGCGCCCCTTTTGCTGACCGCCAGCTTCGAATCCGTCCGGCCAGATCACCAAGCTTGAGCCCTGTCACCGATGCGTCAATCCCCGTAACTGCCGCGAGCTCCAGACGCTCTCGTTCCATCTCTTGTTGATCTTCCTCGAGCTGATCCCGCCTTGCCTGATAACGCCGGCGATCCTCCATCCGGCCACGATGGCTTTCCGATTCATTGCGGCCGTCGATCAGCTGATCCAGATTGGCCTGTACGAGCTCGGTTTCCCAGCCATCGGGCACTTCAGCTCCCGCACGCTCGATCTGCTCCTGGATGAGTGTCCGGTAGGCCATGCTCTTTCGCCGCAAAGTGAACAGCATTACAATCGGGACGAGCGCCCCGGCCGAAATCGCGCCGATCCAGGGGTCAATCAGAATGGCGCCCGCGATCCCTCCACCAATCAGCAACGCAAGCACCAGATAGGCGCCGATCGCCAATCCCCGGGACATAACAGGCGCCGGAGCGGCAAGCCAATCCTGATGACGGGCGATTGATTCACGGAGAGCGTCGAGCGGAGCGAAACCGGGGTCGTTATCATCTTCGAAAGCGTTCTGCGCCGCTTCATTCGATTGCATTTGCTCGCGGAGGAGCCCCGAACGGAAAACCCAGTTTTCGAGTGACTCGAGGTCGCCGTCATCGATCGATTCGATCGTCCGATCAGGTGGGACACCCAGTTCGGCTTCGCGGTTCTCGAGTTCCGTCGCCGCACTACTCTCATTCAAGACGGCGTCGGCGAGCTTCTCCTCCGTACGCGTGAGAGCGCGTGCCCTCTCGCCCATTGACTCCAGCCGTTCCTCATCGACCGCCCCTCCCGGGAGATCAAGAGCAGCAAGCGCCTCAGCGGCGTCGCTCTTCTCTTTCTCCCGCTTGCCAAGGCTCTGCTCAGTCTCTTCACGCTCACGCATGAGCTCGGCGAGTCGCTCCCCCTCTTCGCCGCCCAGCTGGTCCATCCCCTCCGGGTAGGTCGCCATCTCCGCTTCGATCGAATCGAGATCTTCGCGAAAGCCGGCGAACTCAGCGGCGTGCTGGAGTTTTTCCTTTTCCCGGCCCGCCGCCTCTGCCCGGGCGCGTTGTTCCTCGAGACTCTGCAGACGGTCTTCGTTTTCCGCGAGTGACCGCCGGTCGTTTTCGATCTCACGAAGGACTCTTTTCGATTCCACCACTTCTTTAAAAGCGGTCTGACCGAAGCGATTCGACTTGCTGTATTCCTCGCCGACAGCTTCCACATCGTAACCGCCGGCCAGAAGCTGTCTCACTTCTGAGGCGAGCCTTTTTTCAGTTTCCCGTTTTTCATCGAGAAGATCAGTGAGCCCAATTGTGAAGCACCCGGCGAGATGTCGATCCGGAAGTTCGGGTGAGGGGGTGTCCTCCCCTTCTCGTTGCCACCGAACCTGACCGATGAACTCCGACGTCAGTTGTTCCTCCCCATCGATCCAGTGAGCGATCGCGTCTACCTGCTCCCGGCGCTTTGACGGCCAGAGCATGTTTCGAATGAGCCGGCAGATGGAAGTCTTGCCCGAACCGTTGGGGCCGACGATCAGATTGATCCCTTCGGCGATGTTCTCCAGGCGGAAGCCCTGGTCGATGCCGGGCAGGCGGCGCACCAGGAGTCGGGTGAGTTTCATGATTCGCCCTCACTGCGAGTCAATGTCGCCGATGAATCAGCCGAGGCCGGGGGAGCCTGCTGGGCCATCAGTTTTTCGAGCACCTCCAATCCCGCCCGGACGAGAATTTCTCGAACAGTAGCGGGGTCATCCGCTTGGGTGTCCACCCCTTGCCAGCGGGCCGCACCGGAAACCGGGGCGAGGGCATTCGTAGCATCTCGCAGAATATTCTCCCCCTCCACCCCTCTCCCCTGGAGTGCCAATATTTTACCGGCGAGAATGGCGGGTGGATCCGAGCCGGCCGCGATTTTCTCCAGGTCAAACGGGGCGGTCGATTCATCTATAATCTTTTCCACGAAGTAGTGGGTGCGGTCGGCGGTCAGCCGGGGAAAGTCGATTCCCTCCCGTACCAGCTGTCCGATCAAGAGATGGTCTTCGTTCTTGCCCGTGAGCCGGAGCCTGCATCCGACCGCGAGCAATTCCGTGCCGCCGTCTATCCTATCTCGAATCGTTTCGAGAGCACTGTAGAGCAATTGATGGAATCGGTCGTCGATCGGCTGGCCTTCGTCCGTGCTCATCTCTTCTACTGAGACATCCAAGCGTTCCCAGCGAATCGGAGCGAGGGGAATCTGCTCGGCCTCCACTTCCCCGGGGCCACCGACAGTTACCAGCCAGGGGCCGCGTCGCCCCGGCTCTCCCGGGTCCAATCCGACGAGCGAGCCGAGATAACCGATCGGCCGCGATCCCGAAAGATCTGATGGCGTGTGGATGTGCCCCAGAAACCAGGCGTCTGTCGGGATCGATTCCAGCCCTGCCCGAGAGACAGGAGCATAATTGCTTCGTGAATCATCAAGATCGGCGTGAAGAACGGCGATAGTCGCCCTGGTTTTGTCTGGAACGAAGTTGACAAGGCTTTCCGTGGGATCAGTCTCATGCCGCTTTTCGTGGTGCGACCATCCTAGAAGCCGGGCACCACTTTCGCCTCCCAGATCGGCCGTTTCCCATCGTCCTCCTTCACCCACCAGCCGAAAACCGTCGATCCTTGCAGCCACCAGGGGAAGCGCCTCTACATCGTGGTTCCCAGCTATGCCGAACACGGGAATCCCTGTATCCACAAGGGTCCGGATGCCCCTCTCGAGCAGTGCCAGCGCTTCGAAGCGGTCGTCCATTCCCTCGATGACGTCGCCTGCGAGAACGACTGCGTCAATATTATTGGAGACCGCCCATCGGACGGCGAGTCGCCAGGCGGTCGCTGGGGTGAGCTGGGCGGGATCCACACCGTACTCGGTCAGATCGTCGGGGAGTCGCAAGGGGCGGCGACCGAGGTGAATGTCACCGATGAAGAGAAAGCGCTGTTTCATGAAGCGGGCCCCTTCCTGCAGTGCCGATGTGGGGTAGCACCTGCGCCGACTCACCTGAGTATGCGCGGGGTCGGCTCAACCTTCAAGGGTGTCAGGGCTTGTTCTTCTGGTCGATCGGCCGGGGGAGGCTATATTCTATTCAGGGCATCACACGGGGAGCGAAAATGGATTGGAAAGAAGGTTTTGCGGTCCTGATTGTCGCGGCTACGCTGGTTCTCATGTTCTGGGCCGATGTCGGCAACGGTGAAGACTCGAAACGGCGGCCGCCGGCGAATGCCGATCCCAGGTGGAGTGATCGAATGGACATGGTAGAGAATCAAATCGTCTCGCGGGGGATCAAGGACCCGCGTGTGCTGGACGCCATGCGTTCGGTCCAAAGACACCGATTCGTTCCGGCCGCGCTCGAATCAGAAGCATACGATGACCACCCTCTTCCGATCGCCGAGGGCCAGACTATTTCACAGCCCTACATCGTGGCGATCATGACAGAACTGCTCGAACTCGAGCCCGATGACAAGGTTCTGGAAGTCGGTACCGGCTCCGGCTATCAGGCTGCCGTTCTTTCCGAAATCGTCGGTCAGGTCTTCTCGATTGAAATCGTCGAGGAGCTGGCGGATTCAGCTGCGAAGATTCTCGAAATTCTGGGTTACGAGAATGTGACCGTACGGGCCGGCGACGGCTATCAAGGATGGCCGGGCGAAGACCCGTTCGATGCGATCATCGTGACGGCTGCACCCGAACAGATTCCCGCTCCGCTCCTCCAGCAGCTCGCCGAAGGGGGGAGGCTCGTCATTCCGGTAGGTGGTTACTCACAGGAACTCATACAAGTACGAAAAGAGAACGGCGTACTCAAAAGACGGGCGATCATCCCCGTCCGCTTCGTTCCCATGACCGGTGAAGCGGAATCAATGAAGCGATGACGGGGATGGCGGCCGGAAACTGACCGGCAAATCGATTCCGATCCTCGACCCCTACCTGAAGCTCTGCTCCATCAGGAACGCGTACTCCTTAGCTTTGATTTCATCCCCTTGCGCTTCCGCGAGCTTCGAAGCGGTCTGGTAGAGGATCCAGCGGAGTTCGGCCGGGTACTCGTGGGCGGGAATGAAGTCGGCCTTCTTTTTCACGTAAACCCAGGTGGGCGGATCTCCCCTCTCCATCGACTCACGGATCGGATCGAGAAGGGTTTCGGCCCCTTCCAGATCACCCAGACGAACGAGGGAATTGGCAAGAAGCGCGGTGGCAAGATCGTTGTAATCAGCGTATAGCCTGGCCGACTCGAGCGACCTTTTCGCACCTTCAGGATCACCCTGGTAGAGCGCAAGCAACCCGGCCGCCGTTTCGACATCCGTGCTTACAGGATCGAGACCCCGCGCCTCGCCGAGCTGCTTCTCCGCCTCATCATAACGGCCTTCCCGAATGAGAAAACGGGCGTAGTCAGTCCGCAGTTCCACGATGCCGCTTCGCCTCCGGACCACTTTCTGAAAGAGCTCGTCCGCCCGCTCCCGGGCCCCGTTGAATCCGAGAGTGTACGCCAGCCCCCAGAGTGCCTCGGGGTTGTCATTCTGATAGCTGAGTACCCATTCGTACGCATCGCGCGCGTTCCGGAGCTCACCCCGCGCCGCATACGCGCTTCCGAGCGCCAGTTCGATCTCCCATCGCTGGTTCTTGTCGACCGACTGGCGCGCCTTAAGAAGAAGCCGGATGGCGTCCGCCCTTGACCCGGTCTTATGGAAGACAGCCTGAGAATAATGCACCCAGGTTTGCGAAGCACTCTCGTGAACTTCGGTTGCCCGCTCCCCCGACCGAACCGCGTCATCGTCGCGATCGAGAATCGAATACGTTCGGGCGAGCGAGCTGAGCGCGGACTCGTCGTCCGGCGAGCGGCCGAGCGCCTTCTCGAGCAATGTCACCGCCTTATCGGCATCGCCGTTTTCAACTTCGTCATAGGCCGCTACCACGTAGGCAGGTGCATAGTATTTTTCTATCGATCCATCAACGAGGAACTGATCGAGCATACCGAGCAGTCCGGAATCGAACTCGATGAGACGCTCCCGGACGATTTCCCTTGTGTCGTACTCGTCTCGCTTCGGGCTGAAGTAGGAGTTGATCCCCTCCGCAAAATACTCCCAGACGCTCGACCCCTGATAACGGGAGACAAACGTTTTTTGGCCGTTCCCCTCCTGCTCTTTCGCGTTTCGATAGTGATCCTGAATAATCCGTTGCTCATCGGGGGTCAGAACGTAATGCACCTGGTGGGTCATCTCATGAAGGACTGTGTTGTACTTCATGAATACCGTGCGCTCCACATCCTCCACACCGGTTACCGTATGAAAGCCGCCGCATCCCCGCACATCGTCCCAGAGTCTCGAATCGTAGTCGATCCGCATGTCGGCGAGCAGTTCCTGATGGGGCGTTTCCGAGAGTCGCTCGAACAGCGGCTTGATATAATAAGTCGCTCCCGCCTCGATCAGCACGGGCAGGAAGCGTTTCCAGGGATCGATCGAGAGGGCGACTCGCTTCTTGTGACGGTCGGAGAGACCGTCGAAGTTGAGTACGAATTCTTCGATCCGGGGAATCTCCGGCATAGCCGTCTCCGCGAAGGTCTTCTCGTAGACCTGTCGATGGACATTGGCGCGGAGCTTCTTCCATTCCATCGCCTTCGCAAACGCATTATGAGCCCGGCCGTACCCGGGACAGACTTCGAGGGAGGCATTGAAATGAGCGATTGCCGAATCGGGCTCACCCTCTTCCCAGAACATTGTGCCGAGAAGTAGATCGGGATCGGCGAGGCCGGGCTCATCTCGCTTCAGATTGATCAGCGTCGCCCGGGCCGGCCCCCTTTTCCCTTCTGCCAGAAGTCTCTTGGCTTCGATCAGGTAAGGCTCAGTCAAAGAGTCGGGGAAGGCGCCCGGGTAGTCCGCTTCCAGTTCGGTATAGTTTTGTTCCGCGTAACCGTTGCCGAGCATGTAGTGGGCGAATTCATTCAAAGGATCCCATCGTAAGCTCTCATGACAGAGCTCGATCGCTTCGCCGACGTCGCCGGTCCGGATCATGGTCTGCGCGATCGAGTTGATCAGGCCGGGCGTCGGAAATCCCGCCTCGATCGCCCGCTCCCCTATGGCGAGCGCGCCGTCATAATCCCCACGCTTGTATGCGATCAGGAGCAGGCCGGTCAGGGCACGCACGCCCTGGTCCGGTTTCTTCGCGAGGGCGAGCGCCTCTTCGTATTCGACCTCGGATTCGTCATGCCGGAGGAGTTGATAAAGAAGAGAACCGCGTGCAAGCCGTCCCGCAACTGAGCCGGGCCGATCCCGGAGTCGCTCTTTGGTCAGCTTGTCGATTGTGGCGAGATCTTCACGGGCGTTCATGATCGCCATCTGATGGGCGAAAACGCCGTCATCTTCAGGATCGATCTCTTCGGCGATTCGGACAGACTCCGCAGCACCGTTAAAATCGTAGAGCCGGAGCTGAAGATCAGCGAGCAGAAGAGCCGCCTCGATCCGGTTCTCGTCCAGGTCGAATTCCAGTTGATTCAGAATCGCGCGGGCCTCATCAAGCATACCCAGCCGGATCAGGCTTTCCGCCTTTTCCAATGGCCGTCGGTCGAGATCAGGAATCGCCGCTTCCACCCCGTTTCGCTTTTCAATGATTCTGTCGACGATTCGCTTGTTGTCGGTCGGCTTGTCGTCACCGGCGCCGGCGATCCCGGCTACCCCCGCCATGAGCGCCACCAATAGTGAAAAAACAGCTCTCCCTCTCATCCCGGTCGTTCCTCCCTACCATATGTACAGGCTGCTGATTTGTTCGAACAATAAGCGATTCGGCGGGATGGGACAAGCAGGAGAGAGGTGTTTCGATGAAATCAGGGGGCCGTCGCCCCATCCTCGGGACCGGGTGTCCCTTGGAAGATGCTACGAATTCGGATCTCGGCTGCTGCCCGAACATCAAGCATCATGCTGAGAAGCGCAGGGACGAGAAAGAGCGTAAAGAGGGTGGATACGATGAGGCCGCCGACCACTACACTTCCGAGGCCCCGATAGAGCTCCGAGCCTGCGCCGGGGAAGATTACCAGCGGCAGCATGCCGAAGACCGAAGTGCTGACGCTCATGAAGATCGGGCGTACACGATTACGAACAGCCTCCCGGATCGCTTCGCGGTTCGACATCCCGTCGGTTCTGATGTGATGGAGCGTCTGATGGACGATCAGGATGGCGTTGTTCACCACAGTACCGATCAAAATGATAAAGCCGAGCATCGTGAGTACATCAAGAGACTGGCGCGGCGTGAACAGTGTGAGTATCGCGAGCCCCAGAAACCCGCCGAACGCGGCCAGGGGGACGCTGAACATGATGACGAATGGATAGATGAAGTTCTCGAACAGTGCGGAAAGAAGCAGGAACGTAATTACGAGCGCCAGCAATAGATTCCATTTAAGGGCCGACCAGGTCTGGGCGAGTTTGTCCGCTGTTCCCGACAATTCGACACGATAGAGCCCGCCGAGACGCCCCGACTCTCTCATGGGTGCCAGAATTTCGCTTTCGATCGTCTTCATCGCACGCTCGAGCGGCATTTCATCCGACGGGCTCACCCGGATCGTAATCGTTCGCTGGCGCTCGCTCCTGTTGATTGTCGTCGGGCCGGTTTCCAGCGTGATGTCCGCTACCGAACCCAGTGTGACCAACTCGCCGCTTCTCGTCGCAATCGGAAGCTCTTCCAGAAGATGAGTCCTGTGAGCCCCGCTGTTTTCAGTAGTGAGCCGGAGATCGATCTCATCTCCCTGATACTGGAACTCGCTCGCCTTCGCCCCGTCCACCAGAACGCTTACCGCATAGCCGAGTTCGCGATTCGAAATTCCCAGTTCCGCCGCGCGGCGCCGGTGAGTGCGCACCTGCACCTCGGGATTCCCGAGATCAAGTCCGGGGATCGGCCGTGCCTGCGCGCCCGGTAGATTCTGCATCACCTTGCCGAAAATCTCGCCCCCCAGTCCAAGCAGATGCTCGAGATCGGGCCCGCGAATTTCGAGATCGATTGAACGGCCGCCGACCCCCGAAAAAATCCCCGCCTGATTCATCACAAAGATCGTTCCGGGAAGTTTGGCGTTCACTTTTCGAAATTCGGGGAGCAGTTCCCTCGATCGCTCTTCGCTTCGGGATCGGGCACCCATGAAAGCGTTGGAGTTCAGTGCCACGAAGAAGTAGCTTTCGATCCCTCCGCCGGGGAGGGCATCTGTTTCGGGGGTATCAGCGGGCGCTTCCCACAGGTAACTCAACTGTTCGCTGAACACGGACTCCATATCCGAAACTTCGTTCAGATTGTAGCCGGGGGGAGGAAGCAGGAAGCCGAACAGGAAATTTCTATTTCCCGCCGGCAGATATTCGGTGTCGGGCGCGAGCAGCAGGCTCCCCCCGATCGAAAGAACGACGAGCCCGGCGACGAGTGTGATTCGCAACCGGTTACTTCCTGTTATCCTGTACACCGTATCGGCAATCCATCGATTGATCCGGCCGGCGATCGCGGCCCCTCCCCAAAGATCCTTGAACCCGCTTCTTGCTTTCACTGCGGCATTCTCAGTTCCCAATATCTTGGCCGAGAGGCTCGGGATCACGGTAACGGCGACCACCAGACTGAACGCGACAGCGCAGCTGATCGCGATGGCGATGTCGCCGAACAACTGTCCCACTTCTTCGCGGATGAACAGGACCGGAACAAAGACGGCGATTGTCGTGAGTGTGCTTGCGAGCACCGCCCCCCATACTTCGGAGGCTCCGTCATGGGCCGCATCGCGCCTCGATTTTCCCATTTGTCGATGGCGATAGATGTTCTCGAGCACCACAATCGAGTTATCGACCACCATGCCGATTGCGAAGGCCATACCGGCGAGGCTCACCACGTTGATCGTGCGGCCGAACCAGTACATCATAAGGAACACCCCCACCACGCTGACCGGAATCGCCGCGGCAATCACGAATGTGCTCGTAAAGCTACGGAGATAAAGCAATAGGATCAGAATCGCGAGTGCGCCGCCGATGATCAGGCTCTGCCGGACGAGTGAAATGGCGCTTACGATGTACTCGGTTTCGTCATAAACCTGGATCAGGTGGAGCCCCCGGCCCGTAAGCTCGGTCTCGTCGAGGTGCCCCATAACTTCCTGGAGTCGCGTCATGACGTCGAGCACATTCGAACCTGGTTCGCGGACGGCGTTGATGGCGAGTACCGGCCGGCCGTTCTGGAAGACACGGGCGCCGGCCTTTCGGTAACCGAGCTCGGCCCGACCCACGTCACGCAGGTAAATGGAAAGACCGTTCCGGACGGCGATGACGATCGATTCGATATCCTCAGCCGTTTCGTATTCGCCTACAGTGCGAACGATATAACGCCGCTTCCCTTCGTCGAAATCGCCGCCACTGTAGTTCTTGTTCTCCCGGTCGAGGGCGGTGGCGAGCTCGCCCAGCGTAACCTGGCGGGTGGCAAGCCTGGCTGGGTCGACGATCACTTGCATTTCACGCGTACGGCCGCCGTAGATATTGGCCCCCGACACACCGGACACCCTTTCGAACGCCGGCTTGATCACGTTATCCGCGTAATCGAAGAGCGTGGAGATGTCACCCTCGAATCCATTCTCCTCGGTCGGTCGAAGAATGAACCAGCCGATGGCGTTGGCGAAAATATTGCCGGTTGTAATGACCGGCTTATCCGCCTCGGACGGGTAGGAGGGAACCTGTTCGAGACGGTTCGAGACCTTCAGAATCGCGGCGTCGATATCGGTTCCGACATAAAACGTGAGAGTGATGCTCCCCCGGCTGTCCGAGCAGGAGCTCTCCATCTTCCGTAGCCCTTCGAGCGATTTCAGCTGTTCTTCCTGCTCTTCGACGATCTCCCTTTCGATTTCGCGAGGAGAGGCGCCCGGCCAGGTCGTGGAAACGGAGATGATCGGCTCATCGACATCGGGGCTCATCTGGACGGGAATGCGGAAAATGGCGAGCATGCCGAAGAGAACCAGGAACAGGACTCCCACCGTTGTCGTCACAGGATATCGGATTGCACTCTGTACGATTTTCACGGGAGATCGTAATCCAGGCTCTCGCCCGAGACTTTCTGGCCGGGGCGGAGCCGTTCATTTCCGCGGACTACCACCTGCTGGCCCGGCTGGACATCACCCTGCACCACGATCCAGTCTCCGTATCCTTCGCCCGTCGTTATACTGACCTGCGCCACTGTGCTGTCGGGGGAGATGATGAATACGGAGACGCCGAATCCGAGCGAGACGACCGCATCTTTAGGAACGATGAGCATCTTTTTCGTCCGGCCGACAGGAAGAAACGCCTTCCCTAGCATGCCGGCGTTCAGGAGCCCCTCCGGGTTCGGGACGCGAATCTTGATCGGGAATGTACGCGCCCGGGGATCGGCTCGGGGGATGAGCGCGTCGACCGTTCCCTGCACTTCGTAACCCGGGATCGCCTCGATCGTCACGCGGGCGTTCGATCCCCGCTTGATTCCATTGAAGTGCTGTTCCGGTACTTCAACACGAACATCAAGCTCGTCTGTAGCGACCAGTTCGATCACCGGCTCGCCCACACTGATCCACTCCCCGAGGTCGCACGACTCGGATACCACAACGCCCCCATAGGGAGCCACAATACGACACCGCCGCAGATCGAGCCTGACCCGTTCCAGCTGTGCCTCGAGCTTGTCAGCCCTTCCTTGCCACGCTGTCAGCTCGGCATGTGCCTCATCATATTCGTCCTCAGACAGAAGGCTTTCGCTGTGAAGGTTCTTGGCACGGTCATAGGCGCTGCGTGCTCTTTCGAGTCGCGCCGCAGCTTCTCTCAGTTCCCCGTCGAGACCGCGAAGCTCCAGATCCAGATTGGAACTGCTGAGCCGGACCAGCATGTCCCCCTTCGTAACCGCCGTACCCTCGCGAGCCGCCATCTCAATGACGATTCCGGCAACCTCACTTGCCACGAGACTCGTCCGCGGCGACTCGAGGGTCCCCGGGAGCTGGATCATTTTCGTTACATCATGAATGATCGCCTCAGCATGGCGGACAGGCGCTACCGGCGGGCCCTGGGCGAATCCGGGACTCGCCGCCAGCAATAGAAACATGGATACGAAACAGGAGCGGTGGTCGGACATCTGCATACATCCCTCTGGAATAAAGACAGGCGATCCCGCGGATCGCGCTAATTTCTTCTCGAAGCCCGGATGAGAATAGCGACGATCGCAGCGAACAGAATCAGGGAAAGAGCGGAGCTGTCGAACACCTGGATCGGCAGATTGACGTTGAAGAAGATCAGCGTCGCCAGAATCACTCCGGTGATCGCCTCCCCGGCAACGAGCCCGGAAGAGAAGAGTACGCCCTTGCTTTGTGCGTTACTTATGGCCTTTTCCCCGCCGCCACGAACAGCTCGCGCGACGAAATAGCTGGCCAGCCCGCCCACGAGAATGGGAACAGATAAAGAAAGGGGCAGATAGATACCGACCGCCACAGGCATGACATGTGCGCGAAAAGAAGCGCCTCGGCTTTTCAGAATCAGATCGATGATAATAATGGCGATCCCGATCGCGGCACCGGCAATGATCATGGCCCAGGGAAGCGTTCCCCCCTTAAACATGGTGCTTGTCAGGCTGGCGAATAGGGTCGCCTGGGGCGCCCTGAGCTGATCGCCGATTCCGTACGAATGATGAAGCACCATGAGAATCGGCGCGACGATAAATGCGGGCACTATCACGCCGATAACTTGAGTCCACTGCTGCTTGACAGGCGTGGCACCCAGCATGCAGCCGGTCTTCAGATCCTGGGATACGTCACCCGCCGTACAGGCGGCGCAGCAGACTACGCCGGCAATACCGAGCACAGCTATGATTCCGGTCGTTCCCGTAAGCCCGCACAGGAGCAAGAGGCCCGAAGCGAACAGCACTGTGCAGATCGTCATCCCCGAAACGGGGTTGTTCGAGCTGCCGACGAGTCCGACGATATAACTTGATACCGCAACGAAGAAGAAACCGGTCACTGTCATGATGAGGCCGGCGAGCAGGCCGATTATTACGCCATTGGCCAGGTAAATGTAGAGGCCGAAAACGGCCGGCAGAATGAGCGCCAGCATGAGCCCGAGCTGCTTCATGGGCATGTCTCTCTCTGTTCGAATGGCCCGGCCCGTCTCATCGGTTTCGCCCTTGTAACCGCCGATCCCCCCCTGGATCCCTTTCCGAATACCATGGCGAACCGACCAGATTGACCAGAGGCCACCCACCACCATCGCCCCCACACCCATATAACGGATCTGGGCATCCCAGATCGAACCGGCATGGGCGACATAGTCGGTGACGCCGATCAATCCGCTCGATGCGACATAGATGGGAATCGCGATCAGCCAGCCGATGGCGCCGCCGAGAAAGACGAGAGTCGCCACATTGGGGCCGACGATAAATCCGACGCCCAGCAGAGCGGGGGAGAGGTCGCTTCCCATATAAAGAATCGTGTTGCCCGCCCGAGTGGCCCACTCGACTGTCCCCTTGATGATCGCCACACCTCCGATCATCGTCTTGAAGAGCATACCGAGACCCATCGCGCCGAAAACGGTCTTCAGGCCGGTGCCCCCCCGTTCTCCCGCTTCGAGTACTTCCGCACAGGCGAGCCCCTCCGGGTAGATCAGCTCCTCTTCTTCCACGATGAGCGCTCGACGAAGTGGGATCATGAAGAGCACGCCGAGCAGGCCGCCGAGCATGCCGATCAGAGTGACTGGCCAGTAATGGAATTTATGCCACGCTTCCGTCAGCACGAGCGCCGGCACGGTAAAGATGATTCCGGCCGCGACCGACTCTCCTGCGGAAGCGATGGTCTGCACGATGTTGTTTTCGAGGATCGTGCCCCGCTTCAATATGCCCCGCAGAATCCCCATGGAGATGACTGCGGCGGGAATCGAAGCGCTTACGGTCATTCCGGCGTATAGCCCGAGATAGGTATTCGCGGCGGTCATGACCAGGCCGATCGCGAGGCCGAGACCGACGGCGATCAGTGTCGCTTCCGCGATCGATTTTTCAGGCGCAACGAAAGGTTTGGGGGCGCTGCTCAATTTCGGTCCGGGCTCCAGATCGATGTTTGCGGGAAGAACTGGCTCCACGCAAACCAGAAGACTTTCGTAAACGTCACAGGATCGAGGCGTGTTCCGGCGAGGGGGCCTGATATCGCCTCACCTCGCGTTCCGTCCCAGATCGATCCGGTTTCGTCATCTTTCAGACGAAGACCTTTCGTGTCGGGAACGGGCGTCCAATGAAGCTCGCGATCTCCTGCGCGGCGGTCGAACAGGTAAGCCGAATGGCTCTCACTCGAATACACCACCAGAATCGGAACATCACCGATCGTATCATGGACGAGGGGCTGGGTCTCCAGGTTCTTCAGGGGATAGGCGGCCCTGCTCGTCCCTTGCCGGACGCCGATCACGATATCTTTCCCTTCGAGACGGACGTCATCATTCTCGTATCCGTGAATCCCCATGCGATCCGGGTCGGTGAAGTAGCGATCGTAATGAGAGCCGTCCTGTATTTCTGTGGCGTCTTTCTGTAATACCAGCGTGTGGGGGTATGCGGCCTTCCACTCGGCCCAGGTCGTTTGGGAGCTGGGAACAACAGTCAAAGTTTCCCCCTGGCGCACGCCGTCCAGGCACTCGCCCAGGACGTGACTCCAGAGGCTCTTTGTGGCTCGATCATACATAATGAGAGAATTGCGCCAGAGTTTGCCGCTCACACCGAATGTGGTCGCTTCGCCTGCTACCGTCCGCTCATACACGATGGCGGTATAGCAGAGAGGTCACCATGTAGCGGCGATCGGCGTGCCTCCCACCACATCATTCACGATTTCATGGCCGTCGAGATGCCAGGTGGAATACGCCCGCGCCTCGTCGCCGATTGAAACCCCGATCATCATCTCATCGGGATTCAGGAACGAGTCCGCTTCTGCCGCGCTCACGAAAACCGGATCATCGATCGCGGGAATTCCGTCGAATTCGAGTACGGTATAGATCCGGTCGCCGTCGATCAACTCGACGTCTTCAGGCTCATCGGCCCACGCGGTGAAAGCGGGGAAGAGGAGTAAAATCAGGATCAGTCTCTTTGTCATGAATTGCCGCCTTTTGTAGTTGTCTCTGGGGAGTCGTCCTGCTCCAGGATTTTCTTGATTACACGATCTTCGATTCCGCCCTGCCCGGTCGACGAAGATTCCTGTTTGTCCATATGAGCCCGGGCAGCTGTTCCGACCGCACGGAGCTGCGATGCGAAACTTCTGCAATGACCGCACATCAGGTGATGGAAACGGATCTGCATGCGGGCGAGAAAGCCCGCTCCCTCTGCCGATCCGTCGGCGATCATGCGGCTCACTTCGCGGCAGTTCATCATCGCTACTTTCCTACTCCCATCGCTTCCAGGCATTCTCTCAGGTTGTTCCGGGCCCGATAGATCAAGACGCCGAGATTGGTCGCCGTTACTCCTAAAATCTCGCAGACTTCCGGACTCGGGAAACCCTCGACTTCGCGAAGCATGAAGGCGTTCTTTTGATTATCGGAGAGTCCCTCCATGCACGAACCAATCTGATCGCGGAGTTCCGAATCCGAGAAGAGCGCTTCCACGTCTCTCGGCGGCCGTGTCCACGATCCGTTCATATCGAATCGGGATTCAAAGACATCATCGATCGAGTCATTCGCGAGATCCCGCTTCTTCTTCCGCCGGGACTCGGCGATCTTGTTGTATAGAATCCCGAACAGCCATGTGCGGATGTGCGATCTCCCTTCGAAACGGGAGACATTCTGCACAAAAGCCGTGAAGGTTTCCTGCACCACCTCTTCGGCTTCCTGTTCCCGGAGGCCGGCGCCGAGGGAAGCCCGAAAGATCTGCTTTCCATACGCCTTCACGATGGCGGTTAGTGCTTCTGGATCCTTCTTTCTTACCTGGTCGAGAAATTCAGGACTGGAAAAATTCAAGCTCTCCCTTTCATCTAACTCATGGGGGGGAAGTCGCTTATGCACTTCGAACGAATCGTATCAGGATGGGTTGCGGTCTGCAACAGAGATTCGGGGGGGGACCTGGGGCCGCTTCGCTGAAATTAACGGGCGACCGGAGCGTCCCCCCTTCATCTTGCCACCCCCTTCCCACCTTTTGTTCGCTCCTCATCCCCCTCGCTGATACAATGGCCGCATGACGGTCGAGATCGGTATCCTCTTTGCCATCCTGCTCGGGATGGCCTATCTCTTCTTCACCGAAAAGCTGCCGGTCGATTTGACGGCGTTTATCGGTCTTGTCATCTTTACTCTCGCCGGATTTGTCACGCCCGGTGAAGCCTTCACCGGTTTTTCGAGCGCCGCAGTTATCACCATGCTCTCGATATTCTTCGTGAGCGGCGCACTCCTGCACACGGGGGTGGCGGACATAATTGGTGGCCGGGTTCATACGTTCATCGGCAACAAAGAAGTGCCGCTCATCATCGCAATCATGCTGGTGGCGGGAGTTCTGTCGGCATTCATGAACAACATCGCCGCTACAGCGGTCCTTCTTCCCGCCGTTTCGAGCATCTCCAAAAAGACAGGCGTATCTCCTTCCCGTCTGTTTATCCCCCTGTCTTTCGGTGCGATTCTCGGCGGAACCACCACGCTCATCGGCACGCCGCCGAATATTCTGGCTGCTGAAATGCTTCGCGAGCGGGGACTCCCCTCGTTCGGTCTGTTCGACTTCACCCCTCTCGGTTCGGTGCTTCTCTTAGGCGGGATCCTGTTCATGATTACGGTGGGTCGGAAGTTCCTTCCTGATACGGACATCGGCAAGTCGGTTTCGCCCGACCGGGAACTCTCCCGCATGTATCAGATTGAGCAGAATCTCTTCTCGATTCGCATTCCGTTCGGCTCCGATCTGGACGGCAAGACGCTCGGCCAGACCATGCTCGGCAGTTCGCTTGGAGTCCAGGTCGTCGGCATTGTGAGAGATGAGAAAAAGCAGCTTGCCCCGTCAGGTAATTCGGTGCTGCTCGGCGGCGATGTTCTGCTGGTCAAGGGGCGTTACAGCGAGCTGAACGAGCTTTTTCGCGTGCGGGGAGTGGAGATCGAGGAGGGGGCGCGGGCCACTCTCGAGCGAGCGAGTTCCCGAGTGAGCGGGATCGCCGCTAAACTCGTCCCCGACTCGGGAATGGTTCACAAGACACTCCGGCAGATCGGGTTCCGGGTTCGGTTCGGCGCGATCGTCGTGGGAATCCGAAGTAATGGTGAATTGATCGATACGAACCTTGCCGAGCGGCCGCTTCAGGCGGGGGATGAGATCATCGCGATCGGAACACAGGCTCAGCTCGACACGATCGCTCTCGAAAGGGATTTCGAAGTCTCCCAGAGAGGGCGCTCGACCTTTCGGGATCTGGAGGATCATCTTTTTCTTCTGCGCGTGCCGGAAGGATCTCCCCTGGCCGGGGCGACCGTGGGGGAGAGCCGCATGTCAGAGCTTGTGGGACTTACGATTGCCGGCATCATGCGGGGGGGTGAAACCCATCTGGCGACCGATCCCGAGGAGTCGATTCTCGCCGGTGACGAGCTTCTTGTAGCAGGCGAGCCCAGCAAAATACGAAGTATCCTCGCTCTCGGAAATGTCACGCTCGAACAGGACGTCAGCGAATCGGTCATCATGACCGACAATATGGGCATGGTGGAGGCGACTGTGGCCCCCCGCTCCCATGCGGCCGGAAAGACAATTGCCGGACTCCGTTTCGCTGACAAGTACGGCCTGCAGGTTCTCGCGCTCTGGCGGGAGGGGAAGCCGATTCACACAGGGCTTCCGAAACGACGACTTCGATTCGGTGACGCCCTCCTCGTTCAGGGGCCGTGGAACAAAATCCGTCTCTTCGGCGCTGATCCCGATTTCATCACACTCTCTCCGCAAGCCCAGGAACCACGACGAAAAAACAAGGCGTGGTTCGCAGTCGGCGGCTTGCTGCTCATGATCGCCATGGTCGTTACCGGCTGGCAGCCGATCCATGTAGCGGCGTTCACCGCGGCTACTTTCGTGGTGCTCTTTGGTGCGATCACAATGGAAGAAGCATATCGAGCGGTCGAGTGGCGGGCGATTTTCCTGGTGGCCGCTATTCTCCCCGTGGGGATCGCCATGGAAAGGACGGGGGGGGCTCACCTGCTCTCTCTGAGCGTGACAACCATTGCGGGTCCCTACGGGCCATATGCCGTGCTGGCCGGACTGGTGTTACTTTCGAGCATGCTGAGTCAGGCGCTCGACGGCGCTCCCGCGGTGGTACTACTCACTCCGGTCGCGCTCCAGGCGGCGGAGCAGATGGGAATCAGCCCGATGCCGGTCATGATGGGCATCAGCCTGGCTGCATCGGCCGCGTTCATGACCCCTTTCAGCCACAAGGCCAATCTGCTCGTCATGGGAGCGGGAGGGTACAAGGTATCTGACTATCTCAAAGTCGGGACGCCACTTACGATTGTTCTGCTCGCGGTACTCGTTTACCTGATTCCGATGTTCTTCCCGCTTTAAGTGATTCAACTCAGGAAGTTCGAATGAAAAGGCTCCTGATAGGAGGGGGCATCGCGGTGGCGAGAAAGAGAAGCAGGAAGCCGCTCCGGAGTAAACGGTGAGGGGCTTTAAGGCGTGATTTCTCCGAGGCTCCCCGCCCCGGGTGATTGCCCCTTTTCTTTTGGGGACAGGCAGGTCTACACTATGGTCCCATGCGGTCCATTCAATCGAACCAACTAATAACAGGGGGCGGATGAGAGCGATGGAAGAGCGCTTTTTCGTGCATGAAAAGGGAATGTGCGATGCGACCGAAGTAGGCCGGGGTACGCGGATCTGGGCGTTCGCGCATGTCATGGAAGGGGCGACCGTCGGCGAGGACTGCAATATAGGAGAAGGTTGTTTCGTGGAGACGGGCGCCATAATCGGAAACCATTGCACGCTCAAGAACGGCATATCCGTATGGGACAAAGTGGTGCTGGAGGACTACGTCTTTCTCGGCCCGAACGCGGTTCTGACGAACGATCTGCTTCCCCGCTGCCGAACCAAGAAAACGCCCGATGAATTTCTACCGACTCTGATTCGCGAGGGGGCGTCCGTCGGTGCGAACGCGACAATCATATGTGGCGTCAAGATCGGCAGGAACGCGATGATCGGCGCCGGCGCAGTCATCACACGAGATGTGCCGGACCATGCGATCGTAATCGGTAACCCAGCTCGTCAGTACGGCTGGTCCTGTGAGTGCGGCGAGAAGATGGAGCCGAGCGTTCCCTGTAAGTGCGGCAAGGAGTACCGCCTGCGGGCAGGCCGGATCGTCGAAGCGGGCTAGGCCGACCCCCCTAATTCTGGGGACATTAATTCTGGGGACACAATACTTAATTCCCCCGACCCGTCTTGCCGGAATTAAGTATTGTGTCCCCAGAATTAATGTCCCCAGAATTAAGGGAGTCCCACACGACTCTCGGGCTAAACCACCTTCTCTTTCCAACGGTTCCTGCGAAACCAGGCTCCGAGCAACACTCCACGTACGATGCAGCTGAGCGAAATCATCCACCAGATCCCGACAGGACCATAACCAAGAAGATCAGCCACTATCCATGCGGCGGGAATCCGAAGGGCATTCAGGAAGGTTGAGATGATCGTAGCGGGAAGCGTATCCCCCGCACCTGAAAACGCCCCGTACATTACGACCTCCACACCCATGAAGCCCTGGCAGAGAGCGACGATTCGAAGAAAGCGCACCCCCTCTTCAAGAACCGTCGGATCATCCGTGAAAAAGCCGAAGATCCATCGGGGGAAGAGGAAAAATGCGAGCCCTATCAAGAGGGCCATGCCGGCGGCGATTCCGGATGCCATCCATGCTGCTTTTTCTGCGCGGTCCGATTTTCCGGCACCTAGATTCTGGCCGACGAGAGTCATGGCGGCGACCGAGAGTCCGTGGGCGATGAGATAGGTGATCCCCTCGAGCCGGTTTCCTACGCCCACGACGGCGATCGGTACGGCGCCGTATTTGGCCAGGAAGTAAGTGAGGAAGAGATAGACCGCTGAGAAGAGCGCCGTAATCATCGATACGGGTGCGCCGATCCGGATGATCTTGCCCCAGACAGCGAGGTCTGGTACCCGGGCGGCTCGGAAGTCGATCGGCACGGCCGTTCGGTCGCTTCGGAAATGGGCCAGGAAGAAGCAGACCATCGTCGCCTGGGAAATGACTGTGGCAATCGCAGCCCCTTCGATCCCGAGAGCCGGGACGGGACCCGCTCCGAAAATCAGGAGCGGATCAAGAAGAGCGTTCAGCAGAAAACCACCACCGGTGATGAACATGGGTGTCCGCGTATCCCCTGCGGCCCGAAGCGCAGATTCCATGAACAGTGACGAGAAACTGAAAATCGCACCACGAAACAGAATAGAGAGATAGGCGTAACCGAGCCGGCTCACCTCGGGGTCGGTGCCGATCAGGAGAAACAGGTAGTGTGCTGCGGGGCCGGCTGTGATCAAGGCTCCGGCGCCTGCCAGAAGAACCAGGATTCCCCCCTGAGCGACCATCCGTCCCGCTTCGCCGCTCTCCCCGGCGCCGACTCGACGGGCGATCACAGCCGCTGTCCCGACACCGATCACCTCGCCGACCGCGATCAGAAGCCACGATGCGAACTGGGCCGGTCCGCTCGCCGCGAGCGCCGATGGGCCAAGCCGTCCGATGAAGATGGCGTCTACCAGAGTGAAGCCGCTGTAGACAAGGAAGGAGAGCATGACCGGCCAGCCAAGGCGGAACAATGCTCCCGCAATCGACCCCTCGAGAATGAATCGTCTGGATTCCATTCTGCCAGTATAGCCGAGGGGGAGCCCCCGTTCCTGATGAATTCCATGCCTGCAACTCCACACGGGAAAAGGCTTTACAGGAATGCGGGGGGAGCGTATATCGTTAGTGGAACCAGTGAAAGGAAAGGAGCATTCCCCATGGCGATCACCTCCCAGACAGCGGCATTCGGCTTTTTGTTTCTGATCGGTCTGACTCCGGTGGCCGTCACTCCTGCCGGCGCTTTCGACAAGAATAGGGCCTACGAACATGTGAACCATATCGCCGGGGATGAGTTCGAGGGACGGAAGTCAGGCCTTACCGGTGGTGTGATGATCGAAGAATACGTCGCCTCCCAGTTTGAATCATGCGGGCTTCAACCCGCCGGAGTCGACGGCACCTACTTTCAGAAATTTCCATTTCTCGTGACTGAAGAGAAGAGGGCCGAACTCGAATTGGTGGACGGCCCGTTCGCGCCGGTGAAGTTCGTACTTGCCGATGATTTTACTTTGATTACCAATTCGGGCAGCGCCGACATTACGGCCGAGGTTGTTCTCGTAGGACACGGCCTGGTGAGCGAAGAGTGGGGAAGGGATGATTACGGCGATCTCGACGTGACGGGAAAGATCGTGATGATTGTTCGGGGTTCGCCGGACGACGGTTATGACTGGAGCGAGTACTCGAGCCGGGACTCGACCCTCAAAATAGCACTCAACCGCGGGGCGGCCGGCATCCTCTGGCTCCGGAAATCGGCGGTTCTTGCCGGGGCGGCGATCCACACCGGCGTTTATGACGATGAGATCCCGATGGCGTACATCGGGGAGCGTGTAGCCCATCATATTCTGCGGGATACAGGTTACGATCTCGCCCGGTATCGAAAGGAGCTGAAAGATGGACCGGTTCCTCTGACGACCGGCAGGCATTTGCGTTTCCATGCCGAAGTGTCGCTCATTCCGGAGGGCTCCGCTCGAAACGTGCTCGGCCTGATCCCTGGATCAGACCCCGTTCTTTCCAGCGAAGTAATCGTCGTCGGTGGCCATATGGATCACGTGGGGGTAGATGGTAACGGTCGCATTTATAATGGCGCGAACGACAATGGCTCCGGTACCGGAGTGGTTCTGGAGCTGGCCCGAAGTTTCGCCTCATCTTCGAATCGCCCGAAGAGAAGCATTCTCTTCATGATGTTTGCCGCCGAAGAGCAGGGGCTGCTCGGCTCCGAATATTTCGCAGAAAATCCTACGATGGAACTGGCGGATGTGGCCGCCATGTTCAACCTTGACATGGTCGGTCATGGGGATGAAGGGGCCGGTATCGGTGGGGGGGAGAATTTCCCCGGACTCTGGGAGGCGTACCTCGAGAGCCTCTCCGATGACTCGAGGGACAGTCTGGACATCGGCCGGGCGTGGGGAGGATCGTCGAGTGATCACGCGCCGTTTAGGGAGAAGGGCGTTCCTGTCGTGAGTTTCTGGAGCAAGGGGACCCATCGTTTCTACCATCTGTTCGAAGATGACGGGAACTGGATCAGCGCGGATGCCCTCGGCTCGGTCGGTTCCCGGGCGGAATCGTTTGTCGGGTTTCTGGCGAACTGGGATGAGCCTCTTCTCGTAGAGAACCGGCTGGGACGGACGAGACTGAACGGCGCTCTTCAGATCGACTTCGACAAGACTGTCGACAAGGACGCTAAACGCTACCAAGCGGGGAGCGTCCTGTGGTGTGAAGCGAAACGATTCGGGAAAGACCGATTCGCACTCGACATCGCAGAAATTGATTCGGACGGTGCTGACGATCCTACGGCGCCCGGCCTTGTCAATTCCCTGAAAGAGGTGCCCGGCCTTGCCGGGAAGGGCAAAAGAGCGATCCTGGTCGGTATCGAGGCCAAAAATCTGGAGGACTTCGCAGAGGACCGGATTCCGCTCCTCAATCGATTCGGCGTCGCACTCGCCCGGTGGCCCCGCTTCGAGCCGAGCAAAGGAGATTCGGCCCGCCTCGCCGAGGAGCTGGAGTTCTTCGGAAAGATCACCGGAGAGGAAGTGGCGCTGCTCGTACCGGCCGACACGGCCTGGATTCCCCTTCTACCGGAAGGAGGGAAGATTTACGTCCGATTCTTTCCGACGAGGGGAGAAACGATCAAAGACCCCGAACTCTATCCGGTGAAAACATCACTCTTCATCATGAGCCTGGATGAGCGCGTTGATCCCGCAGAGATAGCTTCGATCGTCCGGGAACTGGGAAGCTGGCGAGTTCACATCGATCTCATGCCCTGGATCAACGACGACGGCGAGAAAGATGTTGTTCGGTTCATCGAGGAGCTGGAAGATCAGGACGGGATGACGCCGGCCCTGATTCAAAAGCTGCTCGGTTCGAATCTCTTTCGAATCTGAGGAGTCCGGGTTAACCCAGCTTATTTCGTAGCTCGGCGATCACCTGTTTCTCTCGCCCGTCCAGGACGCCGACGACAAAGATGGCGGCCAGATAGAGGACCGCGCAAACCGGAAACGAGAAAAACGGGGTCCACTCTCTCGTAAACCAGGCACCCGCCACGACGGGGATGAGCGCAAGACCGAGCCGCCAATAGCTCCCGATCCAATCCATTCCAAAGCCTTTTACATGAAGTATCGTGTTCATTGAAATAAACAGAAAAGCCTGTGTGATCACGAGAGTCATGGCGATCCCGGCGATCCCCCAGGCCGGAATGAGCAGAGCGGCAAGGGCCAGGTGGGCGATGAGGGCGACGAAGTGGCATGCGAGTGCCGCGCGCGGCCGGTCAACGGCAAAGAGAGCATTGCTCGAGAGCCGGATCGCGATCATCGGGAAAAGGCCGATTGCCAGCAATCGGAGAACGGGCCCCGCTTCTTCGTAGCCTGAGCCGAAGACGACATCGACCACTGCCGGTCCTGCAAAACTCAAGTAAACGAAAAAGAAACCGCCGGCCATGAGTAGGTACTTGATTCCTCGACGATAGAGTTCGATGAATCGGTCCTTCGAACGGATGAATGCAGCGGAGAGTGTGGGGAGGAGAGTAAAGCCGAGTACGAGCGAGAAGACGTCGAACGCTTCGATCAAACGAAAAGCGGCGTTGAACCACCCTACCTCTGCATCGCTTCTCATGTGACCGAGAAGCACGGTTCCGGCGCGGAAGTGAAGATCAGCAAGCAATATCACAGCGGCATAGTGGAGGCCGGTTCTGGTGAGTGATCCCCACCGGTCGAAGTCGAATCGGGGCCGGGCGCCATCCACGTGACGGCCGACCCAGAGATAGGATGCGATCAGATCGAGAATGCGAATGCCGGCGAGGGCGGTCGCGAAGATGAGCACGTCCCTCTTCATAAGCAGGGCGGACGTACCAACCACGAGGAGCAACGCCTGACCCCCGGCCACCATGAACGTTTCGAGGTCGAACCGCTCCAGACCTTTCAGCAGAAAACGAAGTGATACCTTGAAGCTGCGGGCGATCATCGCTACGCCGAGTACAAGAATGAGAAGACGGACTTCCTGCCTCGGTTCGATCAGGAATGCCGTGAGCACGATCAGGGCGTATGTGCCGACGGAAAACAGAAATTGAATCGACAACAAATTGCCGAATACGGGGGCGAGACGGGACCGGTCGCGGGCGATTTCGATTACAGCCCTGTTCTGCATGGAATAACCGGTGAGCTGGGTGAAGAGCTGAACCAGCGTGAAAGCGTAGGCGAAACGGCCGTACGACTCGCTTCCGAGCAAGCGGGCGGCCAGCACGAATAGAAAGAAGATAACGAAACTGGAGGAATAGGTAGCGGCGCTGAAAAATACGTTTCGCGTGAGCCGCGTTCCTTCGCTCATGGGAGGAGAGAGTAGGAGGGGGAGGTAGGTAAGTCAATAGGGCGGGGGGCGATCCCCCCGCCATTGCCCGTTAGAGTTTGTAGGAAACCTCAAAGGGAAACTGCTCCCCCTTCTTGTAGTATCGCCGCCAGACGATCACAGTGGTGCCGTCGATCTCGAGCTGGTGGACCGGCTCGGGGGAGATATGGCCGACATTCGCCCCGGCAGGCAACCTGATCATGCGCGTGACCAGACGATCCTCAGGGAAGTCGCCCACATGCCGGTAGGTAAATGTGCCGTCACTTTTGTGCAGGTGATCGACGAATCGGATGCGGGAAGTGTATCGCACCGTATCACCGGGCAGGATGGGCTTGACGAAGTCGACATGGACGCGCTTTTTCCCACCCCTCTCTTCAATCTGCAGCGGCAGATCGTTTCCGAGGTCGTCGAATACGTGCCAGTCATCCAGAAGTTTCTCTTCGTGAGGCGCAATGCCCCAGTCAATGCTCCGGATGACATCGCTCCCCGAATTTCGTTTCAGGAATGAGGAGTGGAGCAGCAGATCGCCGTTCGGCAACAGTTCCTCAAAAGTTTCATTGCGGAGAAGGGGGGCTCCTGCGAAAAGAGCGGGGGAGAGACGATCTTCTCCGTCAATACTCCGTATGCTGCCGATCGGAACATCCACGAATTCATCGCCGCTCACCATGAGAAGGGCACAGTCCGAAGATGGAATGATCAACGCCTCGATCTCCCTGCCGTTTTCGAGCACCACCTGATGTGTGGTTTCGGCGAAAGAGCCGCCGGCCAGACAGGCAGCCAGGATCAGGATGGCGGGCAGAACGGTGACGGTTCGGTTGCGGTTGGTTTTCCATTCTTCTCGATTCGTATTCATGATGAATCTCCTAATCAGTAGGGCCTTTCAATCGTTAGTGAGACGAGACCGGGCTCTTCGTTCTTGATCTCCGCCACATATTCGGCGTAGGTCAGTACGGTATGGGACTGGAGCGTGGGGCCGGTCGAGATCATGCGGCCGATCAGGATCGCGCCGAGGAGTGTGGCGGCTGCGAGCGCCATCGGTCGTTTCCACGCACGATGCCGGCGGACGCGGGGACCTCGGCCGGCCGCTTCAATTACGTTCCGCTCGGCAGCGGCATCCGGTCCGACTCGAAGGTCAGCCAGCTCACTCTTCAGCGTCTCGATCTCCTGGGCCTCAGTCCGCCAGAGCTCCTCTTCCCGAATCGATCGGAGCACAGCTTCGCGCTCCTCTCCACCCAGTTCCCCATCCATGCAGGCCATGATCTTCGCCCGGATGTCCTCAATGTTTTTGCTCATCGTTCCAATCCCTTCAGCGCCTCGCGGAGCATCCGCATGGCCCGGTTCTTCCTAGACGCCACTGTCCCTTCGGGACAACCGACCAGCTCGGCGATCTCCCGGTAACGTAAGCCGCCGAATTCGCTGAGCTGAAGTACCTGTCGCTCCTGGTCGGGCAGGCCGTCAATGGCACTACGCAGGCGGTTTCTTCGATCCTTCTCATCAAACACGGCGTCGGGCCGCGGTCCCGGTGCCGGTTTCTCGCCGACCAGCGGCACGAACTTCATCGTCCGCCGCCTTGTCTCATCGATCACGAGCCGTCTCGCGATCGTAAACAGGTAAGTGGAGAAGCGTGATTGAACCTGGTAGGAGGGAGCGCTCCTGAAGAGCTTCAAGAAGCAATCCTGAGTCAAGTCACGGGCGGTCTCTCGATCGCCGAGCCGGGAACCGATCCAACCGAGAACCTTGCCATGCCACCGGTGTACGAGCTCCGAGAAGTCCTCCCGACTTCCCCCGGCTGCCCCGGCCATCAGGTCTTCGTCGATCCGATTGTCCTGGAATCTTGCGGTCATCGGTCAACCTCGCTTTTCCACAGAGTAGAACGAACAAGGGGGTGATTTCTTCATGGAAAAGAGAAGAAGGCCCGCCGCGCGGTGCGGCAGGCCGAGGTAGATTCGATTGGGGCTCGGAAACTAGGGCTGAACGTTCCCGATCCCCGGCACGCCGACGGGAGTGAGGTCTGTTCTGGCGATTCGAAACCCGTGAGGTGGATGGGTGCCGCCGGGAGGACGGTCAAAACGGGCTGCACACCTCAGAGCCCAGAGAGGGCGGAGCCATGAACCGCCTTTGGCGACTCGATAAATGCCCACGGCGGGTCCTACGGGATCTGTTTGAGGAGAAGTTCCCAGGTCGCACTCCCACCGGTCGTTGCACTTCTCCCAGACATTTCCAGCCATGTCATAGAGCGGCACGCCGTTTATGAAAGGACCTCCGGGATAGCTTCCCACCGGAGACGTCCAGCTGACACAGTAGTTAAGATCATCAAGGAAATTGGCAAGACTACACACGGGCTCTTCGTTCCCCCATGGATAAATTCTGTCGTCCCCGAACCGGGCCGCGTACTCCCACTCAGCTGATGTTGGAAGGCGGTATCCTACTGCGCCATATGGATCCCCCCCATTGCACTCCCAATTTGCATGATCGTACGCACGTGGCAAACCGTTCTGCATGCTCAGCCAATCGCAGTATGCTACCGACCCGTACCATGAGGATTCGATTACCGGGTGGTTCGGATTGATCCCATGACCGGCATCCCGCAAGCTGAATATTCCATTGTTGAACTGAATTTCACAATCCTTGTCCGAAAGCTCCAGAAGGAGGGTAGTGCTTCCGTCCAGAGCGTCCAGCAGATCGATTGAGTCGATGGTCACATAGCCATTGTCATACGCCCATTGGGCCGCTTCCAGAAATTCGATGTTCGTGGTCTCATATTGGCCGAGGTAGAAATCACGAGTGAGTGTAACCAGATGCTCGTCTCCGCCGCAGTAGCTCACCCCGTCTCCCATCATGAATGTGCCCGCAGGCACCAGAACAAAACTTGGCAGGGCAGCCGACACCTGTTCCGATCGGTTCTGGTGTCCCGCACTCATGTTCTCTTCCGGAAGGGGGATATTCTGTACCGAGATAGGGTTGTGGTTATTGCAGGCCTGTCCGAGCAGCCCGACGCCGACAAGGACTGCGAGGCCGATGCGGCTTTTCCGACGCGAGCTGAAATGGTAACTCCTCATGCTGCTCAACACAATTCCCTTTATTTGCATGGAGGAATACTGTCTGAATCAACATAATATAAGCATACATATACTAGCATGAAATACGTATGGTCGTAAAGGAGTATCACAATCTCGAGTATTCAGATGTTAACCCCCTGTAGTTTCGTCCGGGAGCTCCACCTGACTAGATGTCGAACTTCACTCCCTGTGCGAGGGGGAGATCCTTTGACCAGTTGATGGTGCAGGTCTGCCTCCGCATATAGGTCTTCCAGGAATCGGAGCCTGCCTCGCGACCGCCGCCGGTGTCCTTCTCGCCGCCGAATGCGCCGCCGATCTCGGCACCGCTCGTGCCGATGTTGACATTGGCGATCCCGCAGTCCGAACCCCGTGCCGACAAAAATGTCTCGGCGCTCATGACGTTAGTCGTGAAGATCGCCGATGAGAGGCCCTGGTCCACACTGTTCTGCATCTCGATCGCCTGCTCCACATCATCTACTTCAAACACGTAGAGAATGGGTGCGAAAGTCTCATCGCGAACGATTTTCATGTCCGGATGGGCTTTGATAATGGTCGGTTCGACGAACGATCCCGGGCGGTCGACCTTTCCGCCGCCGCAGAGAACCTCGCCCCCCTCTTTCTTTGCCGCTTCGATGGCGTCCATCATCTCCTGCACGGCGCCGTCATCGATCAAGGGCCCCATGTGGGTCTCCTCTTCAAGCGGATCGCCGATACGGATGGACTTGTATGCGGTGACCAGCTTCTCCGTCAGAGAACCGAATATCGACTTCTCGATAAAGAGCCGCCGCGTGCTGGTGCAGCGCTGTCCGGCTGTCCCGACGGCACCGAATACAACAGCCGGAAGGGCGAGTCGGAGATCGGCGTCCTCGGCGACTACGATTGCATTGTTACCGCCCAGTTCGAGAAGTGTGCGGCCGAGTCGCTGCGAAACCACCTCGCCGATCCGGCGGCCCATGCGGCACGAGCCGGTCGCGGAGATGAGCGGAATGTTTCGATCATGAAGCATGCGTTCGCCGACTGACGAGCCCCGCCCGATTACCAGGTTCATCACACCCTCGTAACCGTTGTCTGCGAAGACGTCGTTGGCGAGTTTCTGCATGGCGATCGCCGTCAATGGAACTTTGGATGACGGTTTCCAGATCATCGTGTCGCCGCAGACGGCGGCGATCATCGAGTTCCACGCCCAGACTGCGGCCGGGAAGTTGAACGCCGTTACAATGCCGATGATTCCGAGTGGATGCCACTGCTCGTACATTCTATGGCCCGGTCGTTCGGAATGCATGGTAAGTCCGTAGAGCTGGCGTGACAGGCCGACTGCGAAATCGGCGATGTCGATCGCCTCCTGGATCTCCCCTTCACCCTCGCTGATGACTTTGCCCATTTCATAGGCAACGAGCCTCCCGAGATCCTTCTTATGGTCTCTCATCTTGAGGCCCAGTTGTCGGACGATTTCGCCGCGGGCCGGGGCGGGCACATTGCGCCAGGTCTTGAACACTTCCGCGGATTTCGCTACCACCCGGTCGTAATCCTCTTCAGTCGCCTGGCGTACTTTGGCGATCAACCCGCCGTCCGTCGGGCAGTAGCTCGCGAGCTCCTCGCCTGAACTGAACCACTCGCCGCATGTGGCGCCCGGATTCACATCTTCGATACCCAGTCTCCTCAGAAAATCTCTCATCGTCGTTCGACTCCTCTTCTATCAATGGACGCCGTCCGGAAAGGGCGGGCCTTCTCAAGTCGGGTTGCTCGGGACCCATCCAGTCTATCAGCCCTTGCTTCTCCGGGCCACCTGGAGAAGCAGGGAAGTAACGAAGATCGCCAGGCCGAAAACGACCACGATCGTCGCGCCGGTCGGGAGATCCGTTCCATAGGAGATAAGCATTCCGGCCATGCTGAGCAAGATCCCGAATGCCCAGGCCAGGGGGAGTCGTCCCCGTCCGTTCTGCCCCACGAGGGACGTAAACACCGAGGGAACGATCAGCAAAGTAAAAACGAGCAGGACACCCGCGATCCGGACAGAACTGGTGACGACAGCGGCGAAGATCGCGTAGAACAGAAAGTCCCAGAAGAAGAGGTTCATCCCTTCGGCCCGGGCTTTCAGAGGATCCCGGCTCACTCTGGTGAGAGGGCGGTCAAAGCGCCAGAGGATGAGCCCGAGAGCGCCGTAGATTGCGGCGGTCTTCGCCACTTCCCCCCAGCTGACCCAGAGAACGGAGCCGACCAGCATATGTTTCAGGTGCTCGGCGCCGTGTGGAACCCGGTCGGCGATCAGGATCGTCGCGGCGGAAGCGGCCACGTAGGCGATCCCGATAATGGCCTCGTGAGGGACATTTTTGGGGATGCTCCGTCTCGACCATGCAAAGAGGGCGGCGGCGAAAAGCGCCGAGCCGAGACCCATGGCGTACCCGGAAACGGAATCATGCTCGAAGCCGAGAAAAATGCCGAGAGCGGCGCCCATTGCGGCGAATTGCGCCATGGCGAGATCGACGAAAACGACCCCCCGACGAAGGACATGCCCTCCGAGATAGGCGTGGATCAGGACGAGTACGACACATGCCGCGAACGGCGCCGCCATCAGATGAATCAGGTCCATCCCTGCTCTCCCATCATGGTGCCCCGTGAGCCTCCTCGAAGATCGAAACGATCGTTTCGAACCAGCTTACCAGTGATTCCGTCCCTTCCCGGCTCCCGATCGACTGTGGAAGCCGGATGACCCGGCACCCGCCTCGCTCGCCGAGCCGCTCAGGCAAGTCGGGGTGAACGAGATCCGAGTAAAGAATCCAATGGACACCGTCCGACTCGATCCAATTCTCCAGATCGATCAGGTGTCGGGGGGAGGGGGGGATGCCCGGCCGGTTTTCGATCTTGTCGACGATCGCCATTCCGAACGATTGGGCGAAGTATTCCCACTGCTGATGGTATGTGATCACATCCAGCCCGCTCAGAAACCGGAGTCGTTCCTTCCATGACTCCAACTGAGACTGCCAGTCTTCAATAAACGTGATCAATCTCGATTTAAAGTAATCCGTTCCGTCAGGATCGAGCCGGGTGAGGCGTTCGGTGATCAGGGTGGCAAGAGTGGGGTAAATCACCGGGTCTACCGTATAGTGCGGATTCCCTTCAGGATGGACATCTCCCTCGCTTCGATCCGCCCCTCCCATCGGAACCTCGAGTGGTCGAACAGCCTCGGAAAGGTCGAGATGCCCTCGGCCGCCAGACCGGATGTCGGGATTCCTCGCCCCACGGATAAGGAGCGGCAGCCATCCCACTTCAAGCTGCAGGCCATTGAATACGAGCAGATCCGCCCGCAACATGCGCCGGCTGTGGCTCGGTTTGGCAGGAAGGACGTGAGGATCCTCATCACCTCTGGCGAGTGAGAACACCTCTACTCGATCACCGCCTATTTCCTCGACAAGAGCGCCGATCTCGGGAAGTGTGGCGATTATGTTGAGCTTGGCAAGCGTCACTCCCGGCCGAACGATTGACATGAGAACCGCCAGGATGATCGTCAACAGGATACGTTTCATGACACCCTCCTAATACCGGTGGGCGGGGTGGCTCCCCATAGTGAAGTTCGCCTGAGCACGCACACCGTGATCGGATTGGTGTCCGTCATCCCGGAATAAGTACTCGACGCGCCATGCCTGAAACTCGCTCGGCACGAACGCGAGAGAGAGTGTGGTTGTCGATACGTTCTCTGCCGTATCGCTTACGTCGTGTTCATTTTCGGTCGGGCTGTAGAGATCGAAGCGAGCCCCCGCCCGAAAACGTCTGCTCAAACGAGTCAGGCCGTGTACGAAAAATCCGTCCTCTTCGATTGTTCCCGCGCTTCGATCGTCGACCCGGCGTACCCACTCCCCTTGAAACTCGAAGTACATCGGATTCGCCCCCGGGCCGGTCCACTTCCATGTCCCATCCAATCCGATCAGGTGGCGATGGCCGTCCTCTGTCTCATGCTCCCCTCCGGCGTAGGAGATTCCGAGGTCAAAGGTCGATCGGAGGCTCGGTTCCCATAATTGACGAAGCCGCCCGCCGCCGCCCCACTTGTTCTCCGGAATCTCTGTGCCACCGTAGATCACATCAATAAGAGGGAACGCGGTTCCGGTCACTTCCGCGTACCAGGGGAGCGGGGTCAACCAGGAGCCTTCGATCGCCGCACCGTTCAGCCCCTCACCGCCGAAAAGCTCCGCCCAGGCCACCGGCTTTTCTACGAATGGAAACTGATGAGTGTGCAGCGCATTATGTTTTCCGAAATCGACGTAGAATTTGCCTGCCCGAAGACCGAATCCTCGTGGGAGAAAAGTAGTCTCGAGTATCCCTTCCTCCAGTTCGATCCCTTCGGTTCCGTGCATGGCAAGAATAATGTCCGCTCTCGCGTAGGCGTCCACTGAGGAAGTAAGCTGAAGTTCCGACTCCTGAATCGCGAATCCATCGCCTGTAGCGCCGTGAGTGTGACCGGTCTCCCCATCTTCTTCATGCTGATGCTCTTCGCTCAGACCGGAAGAATAGAGAAGAATGGTATTCACGCTTATCGCAGGATTCATGTCGCGGGAAGTGCCTTTGGGAGCTCTGTTCTCAGCCTGGGCAAGTGAATGGAAGCATGGTAACAAGACCCAGGGAAGAATGAGGGCAACAACGATATATGGGCGGGTCATTGGATTCTCCTGATCGAGATGTCTCTGGTACAGGAACGGGCGGTGCGAAATGTTCGTGCCGAACATCTGAATTCGATCAGGCGGAGGGTGGGGCTCGCGAGCCGTGACGGACGATGGGGGAACAGGGGGGAACCGGGGTCGCCTCGGGCGGGTCAACATTGCCGGAACTGTCCCGATCAGAATCCCAATGCTCCTGAACTGGTGGGGTCGGTATGGACAGAGAGGCGACGATGCAGAGGGAGCACTTCTCTCCGCCGGAGCTGTCGTTCTGGTGATGATGATGTACGAGCGGGAATCCGATCGAGGGAAATAGCAGAACCGTACAGATCAGGACGACCATCCCCATGGCGCGCAGGTTTTCACCCCATCGGTTCAAGCGCGATCCTCCTCCACCATAAGCTAGGGGTTTTCTTCAGATCCGGCTACTCCTCCCCGCTTTTCCGATGAAAGATCACGGCACCCCCCGCTGTCGCTTCCATCAGGGCCTCGTGCAGCCCGGTCAGGCGGGAGAGGGGGACCGCGAGCGGAATCATCACATCTTCGCTGTAAACCGATTCCGCCGGGATAGCGCCGAATCGCTCCGCAAGCCGGAGAACAAGGCCGGTCTGAGGGTATGGAACCGTCACTTCGATCGTGGTCCGTCTGATTCGGGCTTCACCAGGGGCGTCCTCGAGAGCAAGGCCGGCGCACTCGCCATAGGCCCGGGCGAGGCCGCCTGTCCCCAGCTTTGTGCCGCCGTACCATCGGACCACGGCAACAAATGTATCGGTAAGGCCGGTTCTGGCGATGGCGGCCAGGATCGGGGCTCCGGCCGTTCCCGACGGTTCGCCCGCATCCGCGGCTCGCTCGAACCGCTCTTCATCGTGCCCGACCCGCCAGGCGAAACAGACATGGGTCGCGTCGTAGTACTTCTTCTGGAGGTCTCGAAGGATCTGTTCCGCCTGAGTCACGGTGGAAGCGGGGGAGACGATTCCCAGAAAACGGGAGCCCTTGACTTTGGTTTCGGCTCTCCCTTCACCTGTGGGGCAATAATAAGTATCCGGATCGCTCATCAAATGATCATCCCTCGGCGCGCTTGCACTCCCGGCCCTCCATGAGTAGGCTGTTCCACCATATGGAAGCGATTACACGAATTCTGATTCTCATGTTTTCCATCGTGCTGCATGAGATTGCCCACGGGTGGACCGCACTCCGACTTGGCGACCCAACCGCGAAGGACAGAGGCCGACTCACATTGAATCCGATCTCCCATGTTGACCCGATCGGGACGATCCTCGTTCCGTTGATGAGCCATTTTCTCGGCGGGTTTCTGTTCGGGTGGGCGAAGCCGGTTCCGGTGGATCCCCGCTATTTCAAGAACCCGGCGAAAGGGATGGCGATCGTCGGAATCGCAGGTCCCATTACCAACATCATCCTCGCGCTGATCGCGGCCATTCTCTTTCGCGTTGTTTTTCTCTTTGATCTCGACGCGAGCCCTTTTCTTGTTCACGCCCTCGTCTATGCCGTAGCGATCAATATTGTTCTCGCCACATTCAACATGGTACCGATCCCGCCGCTCGACGGGTCCCGCGTGATTATTCCCTTCATTCCGAGAGAGGCGGCCCGCGTCTACTATCAACTGGAGCCTTATGGTTTCTACATACTCGTCGCACTTCTCTATCTCGGTCTGTTCCGGAGGGTAATCACCCCTATCTATCAGTACGTCGCCGGTATGCTTCTCGGTTTCTAGCTCGAATTTCTCACCAGCATTCTGCTGCGGCCCCTTTTTTTGACTACTTGATCAGTCGCGAAATTTCCTTGAATTCAGACGTACCCGAGACTCGCATGAGTTCGAAGAGCGCCATTTCTAGCGAAGTGAGGGAGGCGCCGAGCCTCTCCATCCGATGGATGGCGAGTTCCCTGTTGGACGCTGTCCGAGAAGAGACGCAGTCAGTGACGACACTCACTTCGTAGCCGTTTTCAAGAAGATCGCAAGCGGTCTGGTAAACGCATACATGCGTTTCGATGCCTGTCAGGAGTACCTGCCGCCGGCCGAGGTCTTTCAGCACCTTGACAATCGCAGGCTCGCCCATGCAGGAGAAGCTCATCTTTTCGATGGGTGAGTACGAATCGAGTTCTTTTCGTAGAAGATCGATCGTCGGGCCGAGTCCTTTCGTGTACTGCTCCGTTACAACTATGGGCAGACCGAGAATGGCCGCCCCTTTCGCCGCTCGCCGGATCGACTCCCCGAGCGCCTCGCTCCCGTCGATATGGGGAAAGAGCCTCTCCTGCACATCGACAATGAGCAGCAGACATTCATCACGATTCAGCATGCGTTCCGTTATCTCCTTGGTGCAGGGAACAGCCGGACCTTCCCGCCCAGGTTCTGAGCAACTGGGTCGCGATCTCCCGGCCGGTGTCGTCTTCGTGTCCGAGCAGAAAAAAGAAAGCGGTAAGTGGTCCGGAGGGGCCCTCCAGATAGGATGCGGCCCAGGCGTAAGCGAATCCGTGGTCGCGATACTCGCCGGCCGATTCACCCCGTGTAAGATCTCCCACAGTTTGAAGGGTTTCCGGCCGGAGGGGAAGGTCACCCCTATGGAGTCGGGCGAAATAGGCGCCCATCTGGAGCGGCGTCACGCGGAGGTCGACGCAGCTCCAGAGTTCCCACGCCTGCTCGCCGCTAAGCCGATCGGGAATCGTTCCCGGTTTTTCGAGAGGACCGCCCAGCTCTGTAGGGCTCCCGAATCCGAATGAGCCCAGATGCCCGATCATTTCAGACCACGGGATCTTTCGCTGAATCTCACGAAATACGGATCGGCAGGGAAGCTCCAATGCCTGCCGGAGTGTGATGGTGCCATGTTCCGTCGTCGGCTCCGGGGTTCCGTCCCGGCAGACGAACGATCCATCGGGGTTGGTAATGCGCTTTTCAATCGCCACCGGCAGCGTGACATAGCGAATGAACTCACCCGCCTGAAACTCTCTCTCTCTGGCGAGGGAAAGACCGACCGATCGTACGAGCCGGCCGGAGGAGCCATCAAAGAGAAGGATCGTCCCGGCACGGCCGCCGAGGTCGCTATCATCCAGTTCCGGCAGTGCCCGCCCGCATCCGGCAAGCAGGATCAGGCAGGTCAGGCCGATGACGAACAGGCGCTTGCTGCTAGTTGGCGGCGAAAGAGTCGGGTCACGAAACATGGGCTCCAGTGTAGCGGAGAGAGCTACCCGATTTCGCCCCTTTTGAACCAAAAGGCATGATATGATTCATTTTCTCTGTGCGACCTATCGGAGCGCAATTTCCGGCCGAAAAGAAAGGGTGTAACTCCTTTCGGAGCAAGACGATGGCAAAAACCTACATATTAGGACTCTCTGCTTTCTACCATGACAGCGCAGCCTGTCTTGTAGTGGACGGCGAGCTGTTCGCGGCCGCTCAGGAAGAGCGATTTACGCGCAAGAAACATGACTTCGGATTCCCGATCAACGCAGTCGAGTATTGCCTGAAAGAAGCGGGGATCTCGATCGATGATGTTGATTACGTCGTCTTCTATGACAGACCGTTTACCAAGTTTGAGCGAATCCTCGAGACGTACGTCACGACAGCCCCCCTCGGGATTCGATCGGTTATCAAGGCTCTGCCCCTCTGGCTGAAAGACAAGCTTTTCATGCGGGAGCACATCCGGAAGGAGCTGCAGTACGGTGGCAAAGTACTCTTCACCGAGCATCATGAATCTCACGCCGCATCGGCTTTCTATCCCTCACCGTTTCAAGAAGCGGCCTTTCTTACCGTAGATGGTGTTGGCGAATGGACGACCACGAGCTACGGTGTCGGCAAAGACAACGACCTGCGAATCTGGAAGGAAATCCATTTCCCCCACTCACTGGGCTTGCTCTATTCGGCGTTTACCTACTTCACCGGATTCCGGGTGAACTCGGGCGAATACAAAGTGATGGGTCTCGCGCCGTATGGTGAGCCGAAGTATGTCGATACAATTCTGGAGCATCTGATCGATCTCCATGAAGACGGCTCGTTTCGTCTCAACATGGAGTACTTCAATTATATGTCGGGGCTCTCCATGACGAATGACAAGTTCGCCGAGCTGTTCGGTGGTCCCCCGCGGAAGCCGGAGAGCGAACTCACTCAGCGTGAAATGGACCTCGCCCGCTCGATTCAGGAAGTGATCGAAATCGCCATTCTCAGAATCGGGAAGCACATCCGCCAGGAGACGGGCATGAAGAACCTCGTCATGGCGGGTGGTGTCGCGCTGAACTGCGTGGCGAACGGCAAGCTCCTTCGTAGCGGCATTTTCGATGACATCTGGATTCAGCCGGCAGCCGGCGATGCGGGCGGTGCGCTCGGTGCGGCGATTTTTACTTGGCACAAGTACCTCGGCAATGAGCGCAAGGTAGGCGCTACCGATTCGCAGAGGGGTTCCTACCTTGGACCTGAATTCGGTGATGAAGAGATCGAGAAGTTTCTTGCTGATCGCAAGATCCCGTATCGCAAACTGGAAGAGGGGGAGCTCTACGGCGAGGTCGCGGGAGTCATGGCGGACGAAAAAGTCGTCGGCTGGTTCCAGGGACGAATGGAGTTCGGCCCACGCGCGCTCGGAGGCCGTTCGATCATCGGCGATGCCCGTTCAGTTGAGATGCAGTCGACCATGAATCTGAAGATCAAATATCGGGAATCGTTCCGGCCGTTTGCACCGACGGTGGCTGAAGATCGGATCAGTGACTATTTCCAGATCGACAGGCCGAGTCCTTACATGCTTCTCGTCGCCGACGTGACTGAGGATCGTCAAATCAAGATGTCCGAGGACCAGCGCAAACTGTTCGGAATTCAGAAGCTGAACATCCCCAAGTCGGACGTGCCCGCGATTACTCATGTGGATTACTCGGCGCGGATTCAGTCGGTCGATGAGCGGGTGAACCCGCGGTACTACAGACTGATCAAGAAATTCGAAGAGAAAACGGGGTGCGCGGTGGTCATCAACACATCGTTCAATGTGCGTGGTGAACCGATCGTCTGTACGCCGGCGGATGCGTACAGATGTTTCATGCGTACTGAGATGGATTATCTCGTTCTCGGCCGTTTTCTGATGGCCAAGACCGAGCAGAAGCCGCTGGAAGACGATTCAGACTGGCGTTCTGAATTCGAGCTGGACTAGGAGACCGGAATGGCTCAGGCAGTGACTACCAAAGAGCTTCGGAAGTTCGCGTTGATCGCGTTTATTTTCTTCGGGATCATCGCGGGACTCCAGTGGAAATTCGGACATCATCCGACCGCCATGAAGATCTTCAGCGGACTTTCCGCTTACGGCCTGCTTTCGAGTATTACCTTCCCGATCATCATCCGGCCGCTCCACTGGCTGCTGACCAAGGTCGCCCACTACATCGGCTGGTTCAACACGAGGCTCCTGCTGGGCATCATGTTCTACCTGGTCTTTACTCCCGTCGGCTTCCTTATGAAATTGCTCGGTAAGGACCTTCTGAGTCTAAAGCTCCAAAAAAACGGCGACACCTACTGGATTACCAAGCCGGACAAACCCTTCAGCAAAAGCGATTACGAAAAGCAGTTTTAGTTCGCAATAATTTTCCAACACGACTTCGTACGAATTTTACCTAATACGTAGCAGACGATCCCGGTGGGGAGTACCAGATGCAGTCGTGAGACTATCTGAAAAGGCCTTTCACCCCTCCCCAGCTACTAGGTTCAGCCGCGGAGGTTCCGATTTGAATCCCGCACCCAATAGCCATGTCAAACAGTCCAGATTCAAAGTTTACGTTGATCCACGAGGAATTCATCAAAAGAACTGTGATTTCTCCGAATGCATGGTCCACTGCGGCGTGATATGTAATAGTTCCAAATCGCCAAGGTAGGGTCATTGGTACGGCAAAAGTAAAATCTGATATTGTCTTTACTAGGCACATTGGACCTGGCGTATCGACTGGCGACACCTCCCAGCCAGGTGGGGGGTTTACGATAATGCCCAATCCTTCCAGGGAGCCATCAAAATTGCAAACTTCAATCCTCGCATAGAACAGGTCAACGCCACCATGAATCCATATATCAATCGCGATGTAATCGCTGACGGTGGCAGACACGATATCTGGTCCATTGCCAAGAGTTCCATCGAGATCAAGCTCAACCGAATAACTTGGTTGAGCGGAGGCTGTGCTCACCAGGCAATTTAATCCGGCTGAAGAAAGGAAGAAGAGCAGAATCGCGAGCTGTCGATAGATTCCCACCAGTAGTTCCTCTGTTCAGCGAGTGAAAGATACCGGGAAACCCAGTTTAGTATATCACGCCAGACGTGCTCAGGAAGGACTGACGCCCTTCCGCACATTTTCAAGCATCATCATTAGTACTGATCTATGGAGAAACCTGGTTCGAATTGATCCAGGTGAAGTTCTGAGGGAGGGGGACCGGGGTGGTCGGTTTTTTGAGGTTGTCCGGAGACGTATGCGTTTCAGTCCCGATCCACTTGAACCGCTCCTCGTTTTCCGTCCTACTCCCCCCTCTCTCAACGCTTCGTCAGTGACATCTCCCGCGCCGCCAACCGGTTGTGTTTGCCGCACAGGAGACGCAGGTCGTCGAGGGAGTGACCCCCGCCCCGGCAGAATGGCGTGACGTGATCGATCTGCAGGTGAGCGGTCGAATCGCATTGCACGCCGAGAGAACTGGTGTAGGTGCAGCGCCCTTTGTCGCGGTTGAACACCGCGTCCCGCAAGGGGGCCGGAATGTGTCGGGAACGAACGGGCAGCGCCTCTGCTACCTTGCCTGGAGACTCTTTCTCATCGGCTGATTTTGAGCCGCTCACGGCCGCTGATTTGACCGGGGAATTCCCCTTCCCCAGTCTCTGCGCCTGGCTCTCCGACTTGCTCTGCTTCCTGGCTTCTCTCTTTTTTCGCCGCGCCTCTTTCCGCTCGGGGTCCCGTTTCTCCAGCAGGTCTTTGATTGCTCGTCCCAGGATCGCTTCCAGGTTCCAGCTACGGGAGCAGACCCTCTTCGCCCGCTCCAGGTCCCGGCAGAACTCCTCGCTCGCCGAGAACCGGATCTCGTAGCGATGCTCCGGCTTCTCTTGCGAACTATCGAATTGAGAGTGGCCCCCGGATTGATCCGCACGGTCATCCGACGATTCGCTATCGATTTGATCGTTCCCAGGCGTTCGATCCGGCTGAAAGAGAACCTCACGATCGGCACTTCGATCACGATCGCCCGCCGGTGACTGCAGACCGATCGGCCGGATCGACTCCCGGGTTTTCGGAGCGATCTTCAGCGAGGCGACGATTTTTTCGATCTCTACGAATTTTTTTCCCGAGACTACCTGAAGGATCCTATTGGAATTCTCATGTGTCAGGATACCGGCGATTCCGGAAACGCCGCAAAGTGTGATCCTCCGCCGTGACAGCAGATTCCGTACGGCAGGAAAGTTCTTCATACATCGGGCAGCCGCGATGAACCGTCCCGCTTTGGGGGGCGAGTAGTGCCATCTCCGCGTACAGTAGTCGAACAGAGGGGAGTACCCTTCTTTTAGAAATATCGATCGTCCCTCGATCTCGACCAGACAGTCGAGAATCTCGATGGAGAGCTCATGTCGGCTGTGAACTGCCCGATCCCCTTTTCGAATGATCTCATGATTGGAAAGCTTCGCCAGAACCGAGTCCATCTTCTTCGTCATCATCTTCTCCTCCCGATCCACCCTTGTGGTTACAAGCCCCGCAGATATTTTAGCATGCCCTTTTTCGGCTTCGAGAGAGGGCACGTAAGAGTGACCAGCAATGAAATTGAAAACTGCGATGAGGAGATCGCATCCAGCTGACTCTTAAAGAGGAGAGGCGTTTGTGAGCGAACCTGGCAAGGGATCGGAGACAGTCGAAATCGACAAGCTTCAGAACCTGTCAAGCAATATTTGTTGAAACCGATAGAAAATCCAAAGAGATCGAATGGCCCAAGGCGGAACGATGACTCGCGCGGACCAGGAGAGAACCGCATCCGTCACCGGACAAGCCCCATTTCAGTACACTCGATCGAACTGGTACGACTCTCCGGCAGGATAGGAAGTTAATCAATCGTTGGAGGCGACTCATACAGCACTGAGATTGGGACTGCCGAGTCTGAGCGGAATCCGATCAGCCCGGAAATCACTCCCATGTGGGAGTCAGTCGCGAATCGCCCGCTGGCGGAGATGGTGGTCGGCGAGGACGAGGGCGGTCATCGCTTCCACGATCGGCACGGCTCGGGGGAGCACACAGGGATCGTGGCGGCCCTTCGGTGCGATTTCGGCCGGCTCCCCTTTATCGGTAACCGTGGCTTGCTTTTTGGCAATGGTCGCGGTCGGTTTGAACGCGATCCGCATGGTGATGTTCTCACCGTTCGATATGCCCCCCTGAATCCCGCCGGAACGATTGGTCTTTGTCCGTATTTTTCCGTCCCGCGACTCGAAGAGATCATTGTGCTCCGACCCTTTGAGGTCCGTTCCTGCAAATCCTGAGCCGATCTCGAAGCCTTTGGTGGCAGGTATCGAGAGCATCGCCCTGGCGAGGTCAGCTTCCAGCTTGTCGAACACAGGCGCGCCGAATCCGGGCGGGACCCCCCGTGCGACGCAGCAGAGCACGCCTCCCACAGAATCGCCTTCTTTTCTCACCTTTTTGATCAGGTCGACCATCCGGCGACCCGCTTCGTGGTCGGGGCAGCAGACCTCGCTCCCCCTTACCCCCTCTGCTGTGACGGTATCGGGATCGATTTCGACTTCGATCTCATGCACCTTGGTGACATAGGCGACGATTTCGATTCCCCAGGCATCGCGAAGGAGTTTGCGGGCTACGGCGCCCGCAGCGACCCGGCCGATGGTCTCTCTGGCGCTCGCCCGGCCACCCCCCATCCAATTGCGGATCCCGAACTTCGCGTCATACGTATAATCAGCGTGGGAAGGCCGGTAGAGGTGCTTGAACGGCTCGTAGTCCTTCGCGCGGGCGTCTTTGTTCTCTACCATCATGCAGATGGGGGTACCAAGGCTCTTCCCCTCAAAAACGCCTGACAGAATGCGGATCCTGTCAGGCTCGTTTCGCTGGGATGTAAGCGGGGATGCTCCCGGGCGCCGCCGGTCGAGGTCAGCCTGGATCTCATCCTCGTCGATCACGAGCCCGGGGGGGCAGCCGTCGATTACGACCCCCACGCCACCGCCATGGGACTCCCCCCACGTGGTGATCCGAAACTGCTGGCCGAAGGAACTGCTCATGGCGAGACTATAAGGACCTGCCTGCCGGACGGTCAAGTGGCACACTCCCACAGGGCCGGCTCCTGGGCAGGAACGGGCTCGATGGGCAGCTCGTGAGTCTGCCTGTTGAGCGCCAATCGCGGGCGTGATACGCTCCCGTATTGAAGTTAGAGTCAGTCAATAAACAGGGCCCGCAAGGGCATGGAGAGGGTAGAAAGATGCGCGGCGAATTCGTCAATGAACCGATGCTCGACTTCACGAATGAGAAGAACCGCCAGGCCATGGTCGAGGCTCTGGAAAGAGTAAGGGCGTCACTCGGGAAGACCTACACGAACTGGATCGGCGGAGAAGAAGTGACGGGATCGAAGACGTTCACCTCCACCAACCCTTCTCGCCCGTCGGAAGTGATCGGCGTCTTTCCTGAGGCTGATGAAAAGCTCGCGGAAAAGGCGATGCAGTCGGCTCTACTGACTTTTGAAACGTGGAAACTGGTGCCGGTCGCCGAACGGGCCGAGTATCTTTTCAAGGCCGCTGATGAGCTTCGGAAGAGGCGCTTCGAGTCGAACGCGATCATGGTGATCGAGGTGGGCAAGAGCTGGCCGGAAGCGGATGGCGATACGGCTGAAGCGATCGATTTTCTGGAGTTCTATGCACGGGAGGCTCTCCGCTATGGAGAAGAGCAGCCTGTTACGCCCTACCCGGGAGAGAAGCCCGAAGCGTTCTATATTCCTCTCGGCGTCGGCGTGGTGATTCCGCCATGGAACTTCCCGATGGCGATCCTTCTCGGTATGACCACCGCGGCAATCGTCTCGGGGAATACGGTCGTCCTGAAGCCGTCCAGCGACGCACCTGCCACCGGCGCTCTCTTTATCGATATCATGAAGTCCGTAGGGCTGCCGGGTGGGGTGATTAACTTCATCACCGGGCCGGGCCGGGTTGGAGGCGATTATCTTGTCCGCCATCCCAAAACCCGATTCATCTCTTTTACCGGCTCGAAAGAAGTCGGGCTCGGCATTGTCGAGAAGGCGGGACGGACGGCGGACGGACAGATCTGGATCAAACGGGTGGTCGCGGAAATGGGGGGGAAGGACGGAATCATCGTGGATTCCGATACCGATCTCGACGTGGCTGCCGCGGCCGTCGCCAGTGCGGCATTCGGCTTTCAGGGGCAGAAATGCTCCGCCTGTTCCCGCGCGATCATAGTCGACGAAGCGTATGACACGTTTGTGGAGAAACTGTTGCCGTATGTCGAAAAGATGAAAGTCGGCGATCCGGCGGATCAGGCGAACTTCATCGGGCCTGTTGTCAATGAGAAGGCGTTCCGTTCGATCAGCGAGTATGTGGAGATCGGTAAGGGCGAAGGGAAGCTTCTGGTTGGCGGTGGACGGGCTCTCGATGACGGCTATTTCCTGGAGCCGACCGTGATCGGTGAGGTTGATCCGGAGGCCCGGATCGCCAAAGAGGAAATCTTCGGCCCCGTTCTCGTCCTGATCAAAGCGAGTGACTATGATGACGCTATACGGATTGCAAACAATACGGAATACGGGTTGACCGGGGCTGTGTTCACGTCGAACCGTGACAAGATCAACAAGGCGAAACGGGAGTTTCACGTCGGCAACCTCTATATCAATCGGAAGTGCACGGGCGCGCTCGTCGGCGTCCACCCCTTCGGTGGATTCAACATGTCCGGGACCGATTCCAAAGCGGGTGGCCGAGATTACCTGGGACTGTTTCAGCAGGCTAAATCCGTCTCGGAGAATGCTTCTTAGAATGAAAGGCGAATACTCATGATCCAGTTCAGGCGAGCGCTGCAGTTTTGCTGCGTGGTCTTCATAGTGATCGTTTTGATCCCGGGGTGCGCGAAAAAAGAGGAAGAGCAGACTTTCGAGGCGTTCGTGAAGGAGTACTTGCCTGATACTCTTTCGTTTACCGCCAAGATTCAGCGTTCGATTCCCCATACCCACCAGAAGCTTCAGACTTTTGCGCAGAATCATCCTGACAAGGAGTTCTTCGCTGCGGTAAATCTGAATCAGTTTGTAAGCAGGAGTGACCTGTTCGATCTGTTCGGAGACAAAGAACTGGAGATCATCAATCTTTATTATGGCTCGGGTGTCTTCTCCGGGATCTATCCGGTTGACCCGGCACTGGAGATGGACTCGACGATCGCGCTGCTGACGCTCGAGGCGACCACTCAGCTGGAAGACAATATTCGCCTGGGTACTGAGGAAACGGCGAAGATCGCGGATGAGATTCAGCGAAAGGCTGTGGAAGAGGAGCTGGGACGGATGAGCAAGTCTCTAGAGGCGATCCGTGATGAGGGTATCCTTTTTTATGGCGCGGAAGTGAGGGGCCATCCTGGCGATCTGCTGGAATTGCTGAATAATCCCAAACAGCTGGTCCGCGTGGTGTTCCCGCAGGAACCGAAGGAGGGGAGCTGGGTCAGGCTCTCACCCTACCAGTACGACCGGTTGGCTGAGAAGGAACGCCAGACTGCACTCCAATAACATGGGGATGGGATCGGGAGCCGGCAATTGTCGTATCTCACTGGCCCGGCATTCTGATATTCAGGATAGCCGGGCCTTTCCCTATCAGAAATGAAGAAGCTCACAGGAATCATTCTCTGGTCTTTGACTTTACTCCTGATCGCCGGCGCAGCGATTGATCTGGAACGAGACGTTCGCGATCGTGATGTGTTCTCGTGGATGGATCCCTTCCAGTATTATTCCTACGCGCTGGCCATTCGTGGGGGGGACGTTCCGGAGGGTGGTTTCGATGTGCCGACGCTCTTTCCCTATGTCGTCGCCGCCGCCATGGGGAGAAGTCCTTCCATTCCCTCCGCGCTGAGAACAAATATCGGTGTTTTGCTCCTTCTCTCGATCAGTGTGATCCTGCTCTCCCGTTCGATCGGCACCCGGCACCACCCGATCGCAGCCCTTGCAATCGTTCTCTTCGCACCCCTTCTGGCCGGGCTCTCCCGCGAACTCTATATCGAGTATTCACTCACCGCTCTCGTGGCAATTCAATATGTACTCTGGTTTCAGACCGGTTACTTTCGTCGTCCCCTCTGGATCATTCTTTACGGGATCCTCTTTACGCTCGGTCTGTTGACGAAGATGACCTATCCGGTCTTTTTTCTCGGCCCCGCGCTGGCTACCGGTGTCGGCTTCGTCTGGAGACGGGAGTGGCGGCCGGCCACCGGTATTGTTGCCGCGCATTTCGTTCCCCTTCTTCTCGCGGCCGGCTTGGTATGGCTCGTGCAGGAACAGTCGTTCTTCTACTATCTCTCTCTCGGGAATACACGCATTCCCATCATGAATCTCATCGGTCCTGCCGGCGGGTTCGGCTGGGAGGGGACTCTCTACTATCCGATTCAGTTCGTTCGATCCGGTCTCGGCTGGCTTTCGCTCTTTCTCGTACTTCCTGTCGGGATGATTCTCGCCGGTTCGAAAGATAGGAGCGGTTTCTGGAGCAGGGAGAGGTTCACGCTCCTCCTCTGGATACTCACTCCTCTCGTTCTGTTGACATTTCAGCCGGTGAAAGAACCTCGCCACTTCGCACCGTGCATTGTACCCGCTGCACTTCTGATTGCCTCGTCTGTCGCTGCCCTCCGCAGTCGGCGAACGGGAATTGTACTGGCCGCCCTGATCGTGCTTTTCGCTTCAGTTCAATATGCTGCCATCCGTTCGGCCGGGCGCCCGATTCCTTACTATATGAAGGGGGCGCAGCAGGTGGAGGAGATCGAAAGGGCGATGGTGACCGCTTCGCCCGACAAAAAGCCCTTCGTCAGTCCTTCCGGCGCCCTGGCGCTCTATCCCTGGCGGTACACCCAGAGCATTGCGCTCGAAGGGTTCTCGCCGAACGAAGCGCTCACTCTGGCGTGGTTCTTCAGTCCGGCGGTGGTCTACGACCTCGACACACCCCAATGGGAGGACCCCGATCAATCCGGTCGTCCGTACCGGAGTTTCGAGGATCTGTTCACGTTTACGAGCTTCAACATCTACAATCAGCGTAGCAAGTGGAACTCGGCGTACTTTACCCTCACCAAAGAGGAGGTTATCAGGAACGCCGACTACGTTCTCGTGCGCAGGGTTGGGGGGCAAGAGCTGCCCGATGGGAGCGTTTTCTCTGGATTCAAAGAAGTGAGTCAAATCTCCCGACCGGATGGGAGCCGGGTAAGCGTTCTCGGTTCGAATAGTGAAGAGAGGCGATCGTTTCGCTCTCTCTATGCGGAGCGGTATCTCGAGCGAGGCGAGGAAAAGAACGATGAAGTTTTGAATGCGGTTTACTACTCTCTATTTCTGGAAGAACGATTGTTGGGACGGATGCCGGAGCAGGCGGAGCTCCTGAACGGTTTTCCCGAGGGGTACCGTCCCGGCCTGAACAGAAAGAACGTCTTCTGGATCGGAAACTACGGGCCCATCAGGGAGCTGGCCGGGCCCTCTTTTGAACGTCATATTCGAGGCTGATTCATGATCCGTAAGTGGGCATCTTCTATCTTCAGAATCGCGGGGGTGGCTACCCTGCTCATCCATGCCGGTTGCGGGGGTGGTGCGCCGACCAATCCGCAGAATGTACTGCTCATTACGATCGACACGCTTCGGCCGGATCGACTTCATTGTTACGGGAATGAACGGATCGCGACGCCGGCGATCGACCGCCTGGCAGAAGAGGGCGTTCTTTTCGAAAACGCGTTTACACCTATTCCGATCACACTTCCTTCACACACATCGATTCTTACCGGTCTCTATCCACACCAGCACGGTGTGCGTGACAATGGTGTCTATCGGCTGGATGAAGAGACCGAGACCATCGCAGAAATTCTGGGCGGTTTCGGGTATGAGACAGCCGGGTTCGTGAGCGCCCATGTTCTCGATCACCGCTATCGCATCAATCAGGGGTTCGGCGTTTACGACGATGAAATGGAAGAGCCTTTGAGAGTCGAAAGCCCGATACGACCGGGTGTGCGAGTGCCTGACCATACGAAGCGATGGATTCAATCCTGGAGTGAACCGTATCAAAGGCGGGCGGAGGTGACTGTCGGCCGGGCCGTGGAATGGCTCGAGGGCAGGCAAAGCGAATCACCTTTCTTCTGCTGGGTTCATCTGTTCGATCCTCATCTCTCCTATGATCCCCCCGCCCCCTGGGATGTTCTCTATGAAGGCGACTACGAAGGATCGGTCGACGGAACGGGCGCTGCATTCGCCGAGATCGCATGGCAGACCGATGGTCGCGTTCCCAGAAAGCACTTCGATCGCATGCTCGGGCTCTACGATGGGGAGATCGCCTATGCCGACCATTGGGTAGGCCGGCTCCTCGAAGCGATACCGGACAGCACGATTATTGTTTTCGCGTCAGACCATGGAGAGGCGTTCAGCGAGCATGGCCAGTTCTTCGAACATCAGCGCACGATCAACAGAGAGACGGTGCAGGTGGCGCTCATTGTGGGTGGCCCCGGGATCACAGCGGGAGAGCGCCGCTCGGAACTGGTCTCTACGATCGATATATTCCCGACTATTCTCCAGGCGATCGGAGCACCGCCCGTTACCGGTCTTCCCGGGCGTTCACTTGTGGGCGAGGGGGTCCGACCCGGTCACGAGGCGATCTACACCGAGACTCTGGTCTCGATCACAGCCGTCCCGACACCATTCTGCTACAAGGGGGCGAGGACCAGCGAGTGGACCCTGATCGAGCACGTGGCAAAGCCCGATAGAGTCGATGGTACCTCGCTTCACTCGATAGCCGACGATCCGGCCGAACTGGAGAATCTCTATGCCAGCCAGCCTGCAGCCTATAAGGAGATGAGCTCAGTCCTGGAGTCGTTGATCGATCTCGGCCTGGTCGATGACGCCGATCCGGTTCATTTCTGGAGCCTGGATGAGGGAGCAGACCGCCGGGAGCAGCTCCGCGCACTGGGATATCTCGACTGATAGACCTGCCATACCGGGCCGCCGGGGGGAGGAGCGGCGAGATCGGACCTGCAAGAGTGAGTTATCCAGCCGAGGGCGATTTTTTCATTTTCTTGACTTCCAGGGAACTTTTGCCGATAGTCTCTGTATAACCCTTACGCACGGGTTAGAGTTGGAGGAGATATGCAGGGACTCTTAAAAGTAGGTCAATTGGCGAGCGCGACAGGTAAATCCATACGAGCCATACGGTTATACGAAGAGATGGGACTCCTTGCGAGCGTGGCTCGTACCAGAGGGCGGTTCCGGCTCTTCGGAAGAGAGGCGATTGACAGACTCGATTGGATTACAGACCTGCAGGATATGGGAATGTCCCTTTCCGAGATCCGACAGATCGTGAATCGTCTTCGTGAGCATGATTCCGGTACAGGTGCTATGTGCGCGGCTCGGGATCTCTATCGAACGAAGCTGGATGAAGTGAGGCGAGAACTCTCCAATCTCATCCGGCTTGAAGGGAAACTCGTCCGCTCACTCGAATACCTCGATGTCTGCCCTCTCTGCGAGTGCATTAACAAAGAGGACTGCTTCGAGTGCCGTGTCAAGGGGACCGACCTGAAACCCTCACTGGTTCGCGGGATGCAAGCCGGCGAGGGTCTAGCCCCGGTCCAGGGCATGCTCTCGTCCTGGGAGCGATGTACGGAGTCCGGCTCCGAACAGGGATCCGGATCCGCCGAACCGACTTGAGTGTGAACCAGAGGCGAGGATAAGCGATCCTCGATATTACGATCATACCCCGGAGAGACAAGAGACATGAGTTACAAGACAGGGGGATACCCGATGGAAGACAAGGCGATGACCGTCTATCTGCGGGATATCCAGAAAATCCCGACAATTCCCGAGAAGGATAAGGGCGACCTGGCCCGGCGCGCCCGTGACGGCGATGTCGATGCCATGCACGATCTTGTGAAGGCCCATCTCCGGTTCGTGGTCTACATCGCAAAGAAATACATGAATCGGGGGCTCCCGATATCGGATCTCGTAAATGAAGGGAACATCGGCCTCATCAAGGCGGTCAAGAAGTTCGACGAAACCAGAGGGTTTAAATTTACGACGTACGCGGTCTGGTGGATCAGGCAGCGAATGCAGCAGGCCGTCGTGGAGAACTCTCACACCATTCGTCTTCCCATGAACAAGGAATTGCTGCTCCAGAAGATGTCCCGGTTCATGAACGACTACTGGAAGAGCTTCCAGCAGGAACCGAGTGTCGCAGAAATCGCCGAGGCGATGAACATGAAGGAGTACGATGTCTACAGCCTGATGGGTATGGGGGGGCGGCTCCTTTCGCTGGACGGACCCGAAGATTTCGATGGCGAAAACAGCCTGCGTGACTATGTTGCCGATGATTCGGCCGCACCTCCTGATGCCGTGGTGATGGAAGACAGGATGCGGAGCGATGTAGGAGAGATCATCTCGACCCTCTCCGATCGTGAAGAGACTGTGGTCCGCCTCTATTTCGGGATTGGGGGGAGGCGTTCCTTCAACCTGGAAGAGATCGGGGGAAAGCTGAATCTCTCCCGAGAGCGCATCCGGCAAATCAAGAAAAAGGCTCTGGAGAAACTGGCCCACGGTACAAGGGGTGAGTCGCTCAGACTGTACGCATCCTGACCTTCTCGAAAAAACGAAGCGGAATACCGTCGATGCCCGCCGGTCCGGACATGAAGTCCAGGCCGGCGGGTTTTCCATTTTCGGCGTAGGCCTTGCGGATCCGCACCTCCGCTCGTAGTGTAGGCCCAATCAAGATGAGTGAATCATGAACCAATCATCCAGTCATACTGTTCACGGAATTCTCGCTTCGGTCGTGCTGCTTATGGGAGCCGGGTGTGGCGACTCGAATCTGCCGGGTGAACCGGATCCCCGTCCGCCGATTATCCGCATCTACGGGGAGACCGGCCTCGACAATCAAGAGGAACTCCTTTTCAGATTTGCGATCCCTCATGAAGAGGGGGATGAGTTCTCTTTCTATACCCATTCCACGCGAGGCCTCCTGCCGTTCCTTGATGATGCGGAATCCATGGAAGTAGTCTCCTACGACATCCGATCCGACTCCGTGTTCTTCCGAATCGAAGATGGGGGAAAGTTGCTCATTGACGCACAGGCGCGCTGGAGCCGGGATCTCCTGACGGGGAGCATGGTTCTTGGTGAGGGGGATGATGCCGAATCACGATCGTGGTGGGGATGGGGTTGCGCCGCACTTTCAGCCCCTGACCAGGAGCCTACTGAATTGGTCGTCGATCGTATTGCCGAGCCGCTGGAATTCTCACTACCCGATTATCCCGATTCCCTGATTGCACGCGAAATCGGGGGGACAATATCCATGATCGTCATCGTCGGTCGATGCGGATCCGTACTTCGGATGGAGCCTCGGCGCGGGTTCTTCGAGCCATTCGATCAATCCGTTCGCGATGCGATCTCTTCATGGGTGTTCCACCCGGCCCGGATCAGCCGCAGGTATTTTACGAACCGCCAGTTTCTTGCGATCGACTACAACATCGTGGCGCCGGGTGTTGGTGAAGTGGTCATACGGAACGGTGGAGTTTAACCAGCTTCTGTCGATTTCAGTTCCCGATGTAGCCGAGTGATTTGAGTCGTTCCAGCTCCTCGTTCGACAGCCTGGCCGGCACCCCCTTACCATGTTTCCCCGCCATCTTTTGCATGGAGGACTGCCAGGGCCCCAGTGCTGCTACAAGCTCTTCGAGTATTTCCGGATAGACTCTCTCCACCTGATTCCTCTCCTCTTGATCCGTGCTGACATCATAGAGCACGTTCACATGGCGATTCGGTACGCTGATCGCCTTGAACGGTCCGCGGCGGATCGCCCACCATTGTTCGCTGGTTTTCTGAACCTCGCCGTCCTTCCGTCTTCCGTAGAACGTCGTCGTCAGTTCGAAGAAGAGCGGATCATCCACTGAGCGAGGAGGCCCGGTCAGGCTCTTGCCATGCAGGGGGCTTTCAAGCCGCAAGGAGAGCCGATCAACCAGCGTGGGGAACAGATCGATCAGACCGGCCACGCGATCATCCCTTTCCGGTTCCGCTCTCCCGTCCCACTTGATGATCAGCGGGACGTGGAGCGATTCCACATGCAGATTGTTCTTGTGCCCTTTTTCGCCGTGCTCAAAAAACTCTTCGCCATGATCAGCCGTGAGAATCACGATGGTATTCTCCCAGATTCCCTTCTCCCGCATGAGTCGCCAGAGCCTTCCCAGCATATCGTCCGTACACCGGATTTCACCTTCGTATTGTGAGAGAAGATACTGATAGGCACCGGGCGACATCCCGGTGTGAATCCGGCGGTTGAACTCGAACCGGGTTACATCGAACGGCTCGGCATCATCAGGGACAAACATCGTGTCGTAAGGGGACGGAGGAATGAAATCGTAGTGTGGATCCCATAGATAAGCGAAGAGGAAGAATGGCTTATCGCCGGCGCGGTCCTTTTCGAGAAAGGCCGAGAGGAGCTCTTCCATCTTGTCATTGGTGATGTCATCGTGCGCCGCTTGTTGAGTAACAGAGCACGGAGAGTCATCGTAGGCCTCGAAACCCTGGTCGAGAGCATGGGCGGATCGAAGGAAGGGGCCGCTTACGTAGCCGGCCGTTTCGTAACCCTCGCCCTGCAGCACTTCAGCAAGCGTCACATAGGAATCCTGAAGTCGGTCGCGCGGCTCGATGACCTGGTGGGCCGAGGGATAAAGGCCGGTAAAGAGTGTGGCATGAGACGAGAGTGTCCAGCTCGTAACGCTATAGGCCTGTTCGTAGAGAGTCCCTTCGGCGGCGAGGAGGTCGATGTTCGGAGTTGTGGGGAGGGGCTCCCCATAACAGCCGACCTTGTCCGCCCGAAGCGATTCGAATGTAATCAGTAGTACGTTAGGTCTGTCTGCGGGAGTCTTCCCGCATGAGACGACCAACGATAGAATAGGGATCAGAAAGAGCGACGAGTAGGAGAGGGAGAGGCTAGGAAGCCTCATCCCCCGTTCCTTCAGCATCCGCCCCGATTGTATCCGATTCCGTTTCCGATTTGTCTTCGGGTTCCGGTTCTTTTGCACCCGGGACTTCCTCACAATACTCTTTCAGACAGGTATCACTGCAGAAGAAGAATTCTTTCAAGGTCTTCGCTTCGCCTCGAAAGTCCATTCCGCACCATTCGCACTCCTTCACCGTATCATCGCCTTTCTCTTTGATGGCTATCCGGGTTCCGAATCTGAGACGATGATCGCACCGGCGCGAAGACGGGGTCAACGCTAAAAATTAAAGCCGCCGTAAATCCCGATGAAACTTCCATCTTCGACAGTAATCCGGAATTCACCGAAAACCGCCTGGTCCTCGTTGAGGTCCATCTCCACACCGGCGATGATATTGAGAGCAATGTCTGTGGTCGAGTCATCGACATTGTCGGAACTTGCTTCGCAGAGGTCACGGACTCCTCCGGTCAGGCCCTCGCATATGTCCCCGACATCGAAGTTGCTGTATACAATGGCAAGTCCCCCGCCGGCGTAGATCTGGGCGGCGTCCATTTCCAGCGCTTCGCTCAACATGAACAGGAAATCGCCGTTGAACGTCAGAACGGTAAGATTGTCTCCGAAGCCGATGTCCACCATCGGCTGGAAGCGAAGACTCTCTACGATCTCGCCCATATTCGCATGTCCGCCGACCACAAACTGATCGGGGTCGACGCGAAATCCGGTGCGCACGCCGAATCCTTCCAGGCCGAGGCCGTCCGCCGATGCTGTGCCGGCCATCAATCCCAGGATCAGTGCCATTGTTCCGATCTTCTTCACTGCGTTTCCTCCTGTTGTCGTTTCTTGTCTTCGTCTTTTAGGAATTACTCTTCGATCGGTGCGATCGTTACGGTCAGATCGGGATCGATGAGCATGATATGGCGCTCGGGGATTTCGTTCCAGTCCTCTCCCGTTAGCGGCTCGGAACTTATGACAACTGAACGATAGGGATGTTCCGGATCGGTGATCGAATGCGGTTCGCCGCAGATCGGGCAGGTCTCCAACCGGTCCCTCTCGACATAATAAAGAGAAGAACGTTGCCGGCACGCAAGAAAGGCCCGACGGTTCGTCGCGAGCAGAGTGAGGCCCGAATCGATTCTTGTCCCTGTTCGATTGCTCCACTCATTCAGCATGCTGATCGACTTGCGAAAGGAATCGCGGATTCTATGGATCGGTGCGTCCCCCGCAATCGATCCGGCCGATCGTTTGAGGTACGACAGGAAGAGATAAAAAATGTGCTCGGAGTCTGTCGATCCCAGAACGGCGCGGCGAAATTCCGGAGTCAACTCGCCCAGTAACTCTCTCCGGATCGTGGTGAAATTCTCGACCGTACCCCGGTGAGCGAACGCCCAGCTTTCGAATGTGAATGGATGGACGCTCTTCTTGTCCGGCTTGCCGACGGTCCCCCTTCTTAAATGGGCGATTGCGGCGTTGGCATGGTCTCGGGAATCCAGACTGTCGAAGATCTGTTTTTCAGGATGAGAAATCGTACGCCTCTGGGCGTGGGGAGTCTCACCGTCGAAGAGTGCGAGTCCCCAGCCGTCCACTCGAGATACGTTACGGGAGTCAGCATAACTCAACCGGACAAGCGCTCTCTGCGATTGAATGAGAGAGCAATCCACCTTGGCGGGCAGTGAGGAGATAAAACCGTAGAGGTGGCTCATGGTTGAGGAGTCTCGGTCCCCTGTGCTCTTTTTTCGAAAGCGGCAAGCGATGAAGTCACACGCGGATCGCCCGGGAACCGGTCAGCGGCGCTCCGGAGTTCCTCAATCGCGTCGTCCAGTCTTCCAAGGCGCCTGAGATATTCCGCTCGCCGGACGTAATTCTCAGAATCATTCGGCTCGAGCTCGATCGTGAGATCGGTGTAGTGAACCGCATCTTCCCAGTTGTTCATGATCTCGGAAACGGCGGTGAGCATCCGATAGCCCGCCGCGTTCTTATGTGGGAACGTTTTCATTTTGTCGACGAAGACCTGCGCCTTCTCTTTGTCCCCGTTTCGCCAGTTGAGCTGGGCGAGATTGAAGAGACAGGCGTTGTAGTTCGTCAGCAGGCGGATCGTGTCCCTGTCTTTATAGATAGTCGAATCGGCAAGACCGCGAAACCGATACACCTCTGTGAAATTCTCTTCCATCTTGGCGATATCATAGGATTCCTGATTGATCCCGGTTTCCACGCGAACCACGAGCCCCTCCTGGAGAAGCTTGTCCTTTACGATATTCCGATCGCCGGTGGGCACTGTCACTGCGAAATAGATCGGGCGATCCGCGTGATTATCCCGGATGATGCGCGGCACCATGATGTCCTTGACGGTCGTAATCTTGCCGTCAGGAGTCATGAAACCGCGAAGCGCCTCGATCTCGGTATCGTCCATCTTGATGTTGATCAGCGGGGGTTGGTGTTTTAGTTGTAAAATATACCAGGGAGTGTTCAGCAAGCTGAGATTGATGACCTGCACATCTTTACGAAAGTGACGCACCTCCTGGATATACCAGAGAGGGAAGGTATCGTTGTCACCTCCCGTAAACAGAATCGCATTTTCGCGCAGACCGACGAGCATGTTGTATGCGAGATCTTCGGCTACAAAGAACCGGGATCGGTCATGGGTAAAGTAGTTCGACGACATCGCCCTGTGGGGGACGAGCAATAGCAGGACGAGCAGAGCTCTCGCCAGGAGTGCGCCGGCAGGGATGCTCGAGCGCATCAGGTGCCCTACGAACGCACCACTACCGATCCCGAACAGATAGCTGATCAGTACGAATCCCGGCGTATAGAAATAATCTCTGTCCCTCACCTCGAGCTTTACCCCCCTGGTGCCGTCGGAGAAGTTCAGGTAGAGGGTCATGGCAAGGGTAAATAACAGAAGAGTCAGCAGGAAATAGAGGAAGATCTTGCGGTCCCTTTTCCACATCGCCCAGAGTGCGTATAGGGAGAGGAACGGAATGACAAGGTAGAGGTACTTGGAATTCGGAATCCACTGGTTCTGGAGGTGGCCCCAGAATCCGATCCGGTGAAACGTGCCGAACTGATTCTTCCAGGTTCCTTTGCGGGTGAACATGAGCTGAGCCATGGACTTGTCGGAATACTGCTTCCGTTCCAGGAACATGCGGAAGTTCGCCCAGTTTTCCGGATTGTTTTCATCGATCGCGGGATTCTGTAGTGATCGGATCGGGACGTATGCGTAGAGCGAATAGCCGACGATTGCCAGCAGCAGGAACTTCCCCGCCAGATTGAACGAATTCTTGAGAGCCCGGTCTGTCGAGAGAAACGCACCGACAAACGTAATTGCGCAGGCGATCGGTAGTCCGATAATAAAGAAATGAGTCCAGTAGATGACGGTCGTAAGCAGAAAAAACAGTATGTAGAAGACGGGGGATTTCATCCGGGCACGATCGACGAGAATAATAAGAAGGAACATCGGAATAATCGGCATGAAGGCCTGCATATGGTTCGTCGCGCCGAGGAACAGCAGATAAGTCTGGAGCAGGAGAATGCGATTCCCTTCGGGGGTCCGCGCCTTCTCCAGCCAGATCAACGAAAGCCAGATCAGAATCGCCACCAGTAGAAGTGTGAGGCCGTAAACCTCCGCCTCCACGGCGTTGAACCAGTAGGTTGAGCCGAACGCCATGACGAGGGCGCCGATCAGGGACCCTCCATAGATGACCAACCGGTCCTCCAGCGATTGTTCATGACCCAGGATACGGCGGAGAATGCGAGAGAGCGCCAGGGAGCAGAACCCGACAGCCAGCGCGCTCGAGTAAGCAGAAAAAAGGTTGAGCAGAAACGCGGTGTCACCAAACGGGATGATCGATACTGCACGACCGAGAATTACGAAGAGTGCGGCGCCCGGCGGGTGGGGGATGCCCAGAATGTAGGCGCAGGCGATAAACTCCCCGCAATCCCAGAAAGGGGCGCCCCGGCCGGCTGTCATCGTAAAAACAACGCCCGAGATAATGGTAGCGACGAGGGCGATCCACCAGTCGAAAGACGCGCCGTAGGTGACCGAGCCGTCGTGGCGATCTTCAACCTGTCCCTGGGAGGCGGTCGGCCGCTCCTGCAGCGTTGGCGTCTCCCCGATTTGACCTACTCTGTCCACCCTGATAACTCCTGCGGCCTCCTGCCGACGATTTTAAGTCAATCAGAGAAATATAGCACAGCCGTTCGAGTGTCCCAATCCTTTCTCCCGGGATCTGGGCCCGGCCCGTCCTGCAGCCTGACGAATGGAGACCGATTTTGATTCACATGGAGAGTCGAACCCACCGATACACCCCTGCACCCCTGAAAAGTGCTGAAAAAAGGGACCATATACCTCAGTCACCGGTTCCTCTCCACGCAAGCCGACCCTCTTCCCGAGGAGCCGCTGCGGGACTCCGAATGTCGTCCCTCGCTGGCTCGTTCGGCCGGCCCGTTAGTTCTGGGGACACAATACGCATCTCTACCAGTACCGAGCGTGGGAATCGCGTATTGTGTCCCCAGAACTAACGGGTCCCACCGGCCTCGTCTCGCAAATTCTCCCGGGAAGAGGGTCGGCTTGCGTGGAGAGGCACGGGAGCCGGAAGCACCGGGCCGGCAGGCACCTCGGCAGGATTCGCAGATCTTGACGGCCCATGAGGCCGTCCCTATAATTCCTGGCTTCAAGGAACTGTCATGCTTCGTCTTTACAACACGATGACCCGACGGAATGATCCATTTCAGCCTTTGGAGGATGGAAAGGTCGGGCTCTATACCTGCGGCCCCACTGTGTACAATTTTGCCCATCTCGGCAATCTCCGGACCTACCTGTTCGAGGACTATCTTCGTCGCGTGCTCGAACTCGATGGGTACGAAGTCACCCATGTGATGAACGTCACCGATGTGGGCCATCTCGTCTCCGATTCAGACACCGGTGAAGACAAGATGGCGGTAGGTGCGGCCAGGGAGGGGGTATCGGCATACGAAATCGCCGATCGCTACTGGCAGGCATTCCGGGATGACCTGAAGCGGCTCCATATCCTCGAACCGAGCCGATGGTGCAAAGCGACCGATCACATCCAGGAGCAGATCGATCTGGCGAGCCGCCTGGAAGAGGCCGGATTCACCTACCATATCGATGACGGAATCTACTTCGACACTAAAAAGCTGGTCGACTACGGCAAACTGGCCCGGCTCGATCTGGACAGCCTCAAGGCGGGTGCCCGTATCGAAGTGGTCAAGGGAAAGAGAAACCCGACCGATTTCGCCGTCTGGAAGTTCTCTCCGAAAAACGAATCCAGGCTCATGGAGTGGGATAGCCCATGGGGAATCGGATTTCCCGGCTGGCACCTCGAATGTTCGGCCATGTCGCTCCGGTATCTTGGTGAGCAGTTTGATATTCATTGCGGCGGTATCGACCACGTGGCCGTCCATCATACAAACGAAATCGCTCAGGTTGAAGCCGTTACGGGCAAAGAATGGGTTCGCTGGTGGATGCACGGCGAATTCCTGGTGCTTCCGAAGTCTGCCGATGGTGAGGACGGGGAGCGCATGTCGAAGTCGGGGGACAACTTCCTCACCGTCAATACGCTCGTGCAGAAGGGCTTCGACCCGGTGGCGTACAGATTCTTCTGCTTGGGCGCACACTATCGCGCCCCTCTCACTTTCACATGGGAAAGTATCGAGGGAGCCGCTAACGCCCTGGAGCGCATCGCCAATCGAGTCGCGGCGATTCGTGACGAGACAGGGGGGCGAATCGCGGAGAGCTACTACTCTTCTTTTCTCGAGGCGTGCCGGGACGACCTGAATATGCCGCGGGCTCTGGCGGTTCTCTGGGCCGTCCTTGGCGACAAGTCTCTGTCAGGCGCCGACCAGTACACTACTCTGCTCGAGATGGACCGCGTCTTCGGTATCGGAATTAAGTCGATGACCAGGAAAGAAGCGGCGGTCGATACCGAAACGCAAAAGCTTGTGGATGCCCGAATCAAAGCACGGGCAGACAAGAACTTCGCCGAAGCGGACAGAATCCGAGACCTTCTCAGCGACAGGGGTTTTGTCCTGGAAGACACCGCCGATGGAACGATTGTCCGCCCGAAGTAGCTCCTCCGAGCCTGCCGCCCGTTGACACTTTTTCCAAAGCATTCGTATAGTCGTTTACGGGAAGAGGAACACTTCTTACCCCCGTGTTGGGCAGCGCGTTCGTTCATGTCGTGGGAGGGCAGGAGATGGGCGATGCATGACCGACCGGGGGTTTTTTTTGTCGGTAAATGGGGCCGGACATCGAGCTCCCCGCGGCGATCTTTTCCCGCATCATGAATGAATTCAACGACATAGAGTCTCTCGCGCGCTAGAAATCTCCCGATCCATCGCTGATCTCAGCCCCTGAACAACTCACATTTCCAGACAAATCCCGGGTCGGGTTTTCCAGCGGAGCATCGGGTCATGTAAACCCTAACTTCTTCCGATACAAGGAAATGAGGAGATATGTGCTCTCCGTCGTCGTCGTGTCCGGCTCATTTTTTAGACCGGAAAGGAGGATCGGCATGTTCGTCGGCATGAGGAATGCGCGGAAGCGAGTGAATCTTCTCTGATATCAAATCGCGGTAGTTCGATACGGCTTTTCCCTCAGCTATGGGATGCAACGTACCGGACATCGACTATTTGTATTCTTTGTTCGTAAAAGGAGATTAAAGAAAATGAAAACGGGCTTCATACGTGGACCCAGTCTGATTCGCCTCCCCTTGCTGCTGATCGTAGTCATTTCTGTCAGTTTTCTGACGGTTTCAACAGCGACGGCGGCTACTAACCAGGCAACCGGTAGTATTGCAGGTGTTGATGCGGATCTTGTGAACTCAAATATTTTCACTTTGAACTCCGACACACTCGCTCTTGTGAAGACGGCGTTTCTTACCGACGGAACACAGCTGAGCCCGGGTGCCAACATCCCTTCCGGTACAGTCGTGGGGTTCATGATCTATATCGACAACAGCACTGGCGTGCCCGTCTCTGATATTCGCGTATCGGATCCGTTAACCGGGTTTACATACGTGTCCAGTTCCATTCGCGTGGACAACACCCTTGCGACCGGCGCGACGGAAGCGGCCATCTGGGCGGCTGTCGAAGGCAACACCGCGCTCCTCGATCCTGTGAACAGCACCGATGTCGGGGGAGAGAGTGCCGGAACTGTCAGTCTTGGATTGCCGGGGAACCTGCAACTCGATATCGCAGCCGGGAATGTCTGGGTGGTTCTCTTTGAGGCGACCGTGGACTAGTTGACGGCCATGGAGTGAGGGGGGCTGTAATTGCTGATCCCTGTCGCTCCGAGCTGGAATCCATGGTTGCCGTGCTGGGCCAATTCGGTCTGCACGGAGAAGACATGACGCTACTCCCTCCGGGATGCGGAGAGTTGTTGTGCGAGGGAGAGTTCGCCTGGTGCGGACTCACCCGGTCAAAGCGACGCGTCCGTAACTCGCGAGGAACCTGGCTGTAGGAAAATCGATGTGAGTGTTGCCCTGGCTCGGCGTGTGGCCCTATGCCTGATCGTCACTGCCGGGTGGATGCTTGTTGGGATACCGCCACCGGCTTTCGCTGCAACGAATGCCGTGTTCGGAGGAATCGGTGGTATCAGCAACGGCACCTTACTGGGTGGTGATGGGACGGGGTCCGCGAAATTCGAGATCCAATCGGTAGATCTCGCTCTGCGAAAGCAGGCGCTTGATCTGAAGGGGATCGTCTTGCCTGAGGGGTCGAACGTTGCCCCTGGTGAAGAGATCTTCTTTCTCCTCTCCGTAGGCAACACTACTCTCTATTCAGTACATGACATCCGCATCTCCGACGTTCTTGATCTGACCGCTTTCACGTACATCCCAGAGAGCATCGAGTACACGGTCGTTTCCAACGCTGCTGACGATGGGGCCATCTGGTCCTCCGGGTGGATACCTGTGACCGATATCCAAGGGTCTCCGGATGATATCGCCTCGTATCAGGAGTATGAGGATCGACCAGGCACGGCGCTCATTACTGTGGGAACAGTTCCCGACCAGGCTAATCAGGTTCTCGACTTGCCCGGGCAATCCGATCTGTTGATCCGTTTCAGAGTGAGGGTGAAGTAGGTATGCGACGATTCATCGGACATACCGCCGGCTTCGCCCTGAAGAGAGGGGGTATTCTGTCCGCTCTGGTTCTGGTTGCTCTGTGCGTCTCACCACGACTCGCTCCGGCGGATACGATCCGGAACGAATTCACAGGAGGAGCGAACGGAATCACTTTCGCTGATACGGCACAGGTTTCGCTGAACCGATCGAGCGCGGTGGCAGAGGCGATCGTCGCTGAGATCAAACCGAATCGAATCCTCGTATCGAGCATGCGCAATCAGTTCACCTACACGGTCATGCCGACGATGATGGCGGATCATTCCGGTATTCGTCACATCCGCATTCTGATCCCACGGGGGTACAGGGATGTGGAGATCGAGGGTGTCCGTTACGGGGAAGCGAGGTTGCGAAACAAAAACCCCGCTCAAGATCCCGAAACGTATTCGGCGACGGTGAGTGAATCGCTGATGACCATTTCGTTCGGCAGCAAAGTGACGGTCTCCGGGACCCCGATCGAAATCCGGTTCAGAGCAACCGCCCCCGACACTGCGGGATTCGGGACATTCTCATCAATCGCGGGGGATCATGAGCTCGCTCAATCCATGACTCCCGGAAATGCGGATGGAGAGGCGAACAACTTCAACGACTTTGTCGTGCAGGTTGTGAAACCCCAACTCGCCGTTCTCGAACTCGAGAAAGAAGCGAATCGAAAGTACGGCATTGTAGGAGATGTGGTCACCTACACCGTGCTGATTCGAAACACCGCCGAATTCGAAGTGGTCGATGTCTCGCTGGAAGACCGATTCCCGGCGGGATTCAAACTGATCGAAGGAAGCGCCACTCTGGCCGGCAGGCGACTGATCGACCCGATCGGCCGACGGCCCGCCCTCTTCCGGATCGGGACAGTTCCCGCCTGGGATGACGTGGATGGTGACGGGAGCATCGATCCCGACGAGCCCGGGTACCTGGAGCTCCGGTATCAACTGGTCGTCGGTTCAGGAGCGATGCCCGGAGTCTATCGGAACAGTGTAGTCGCCAAGGATTATTGCGATTCCTGTCTGGTGTCGAACGAAGCGAGCGCGGAAGTCACGATCACCCTGGATCCCGATTTCGATCTCAGCACGATCATAGGAAAGGTCTTCGAGGATCAAGATTCCGATGGCCGGCAGGATGACGGAGAGCTTGGCATTCCCGGAGTGATGATCGCCCTCGACAACGGCACGTACGCCATTACGGACGGCGACGGACGGTATCACTTCCCCGCCGTCAGGCCCGGCCAGCGCATGGTGAAAATCAATCTGAACAGCCTGGCCACAGTCGCTTCAGCGACGAACGGTGAGAGCCGGGTACTCTGGGTGACGCCCGGACTCATGGCGAAGGCGAGCTTCGGAGTTCAATACGAGGGTGAATCGGTCGGTATCGGTAAGCCGGCGGAACTGGGCGTCTCCATCCGCACCGATGCGCGAAACCTCCCGGTCGATATCGTCGGCAGTGTCGAGACACTTTCCATCCTGGTGAACGGGAAACGGATTCTGTTGCCGAACAAGAATGGCCTGAGAACGAGCCCTTCCTCTCTCGGTGCCACAAGGCAGATCGAGGGCGAGGGATTACATGCTGAGACGACCTCGTCAGCGGTGCGCCCCGATCGGGACGAGAGTGTCGAGGCGGGCGAAGGGTATCAGTACCGGGTGGAGGTTCGTTCTCCGGACAGGATCACCACCGAGAACTCCGGCAGGAGCTTCGGGGGGGATAGCAAGCCGACCTCCATACTCAGACTGACAGGAAATGCGTTCGATGCAAACCTGGCCGACCTGAGTGAGACCGCCAAGCGGGCTCTCCGAGAGGGAGCCCGGTTCATCCGGCAACATCCGGACGAGAACTTCGTGATCGAGGGACAGACCGACCGAGCCGGATTCGCGTATCACGACCCTCAGAACTCCAGGAAGATGGCCGAGGCGACTGCGGCCTACCTTACCGAGGTCTTAGAGGTCCCTGGTGATCAGATCAGCATTCGCAGGTACGGGGAAAGCCGGACGGTTGCGGCCGGTAGAACCTCGGAGAATGAGGAGCAGGACCACCCGGTCGTGATCCAGGAAGAATTGGAGACGCCGGAGGCCAGCCCCCAGGTGTCGATCAACGACGTGGCGCTGCCCATAGACGAACTCGGACGCTTCACCGCTCGGATTGATGATGACGGAACGGACATTCTGGAAGTGGAGATCGCCCGGTCGGGAGACAGGCATGTCGGCGGGACGATCCATCTACCCCATATCGGAATCACGAGCCCCCGTCAGGAACAACGTCTTGCCTATGGCGATTCGTCCCGCTCGTTCCGGATCGCCGCCAGCGGTTCGGAGAGTCCGCTGGTGGAGTGCCGGTTGAAGGGACGGACGAACCCGGGGAACAGACTGCTGATTGACGGGGTCGAGATCCCCGTCAATTCGAGCGGGGATTTCCAGGCTCTACTCCCGCTGTCACTCGGGCACAATGTCTGTGGCATTCTCGTAGAAAACGCGCAGGGCGCATCGAGAATCGTCAACGTCGATCTACTGGCCTCGGACGTGGATGGCGATGGGAACGCTCTCATCATTGCCGAGGCGATCCCCATACTTACCGTCGATCTTCCGCCGCCGGGCGTCCGGCTCAGCACGGCTCATCTCCGGATCACAGGGAAGACGGAACCGAAGAACCAGGTCCGGGCGAACGGGCAATCTCTGGAGGTCCAGGAAGACGGCCGCTTCTACGGGGTCGTCGAACTGCCCCGCGGAAAGAGTCTGCTTACCGTTCAGGTAACCGATCCGGAAGGACGTAACGGAATCATCGAGAGGGAAATCGATGTGGCACGGAACGAACTCTTCCTGCTCGCTTTTGCGGAGGGGCGGATCGGCGAGTACATCGGAAGGGGACACCTGGAAGGAACCGGCGTAGATGATGGACGAACCTTCTACGTGGAAGGAAGAGCTGCGTTCTATCTCAAAGGGGTCATCGCGGGCAAGTATCTCGTCACGTCCGCCTTTGACAGCGAGAAGGATCGCTATGAAGGTATCTTCCGTAACATCGACCTGGGTAAAACCGAGCGGTTACTGACTAACCTCGATCCTGACAAGCTCTACCCCGTCTATGGGGATGCGAGTTCCGTGACTTATGACGGCGAGAGCCAGGGAAAGTTCTATCTCGCTCTGGAGAGCGACGAGATCGGAATTCTGGTCGGGAACTATCCGCTGTCGCTCTCGGACACCGAGCTGGCCGCCTACCGGAGGACACTCTACGGCGGCCAGGCCACTTACCGATCCGCTTCCAAGACACGCTTCGGGAAACCTGACACAGAGATCGTGTTCTTCGGAGCGGAGCTGAGGCAGCTCCACGTGCGGGACGAACTCTCCGGGACGGGCGGCTCTCTCTACTACCTGAGTCACTCCGATCTGATCGAGGGGAGCGAGCAGGTCACGCTTGTGGTGCGGGACAAAATTACGGGGCTCGTTCTCCGACGGGAGACGCAACAGCAGAATTTCGATTACACCATCAAGTATGAGGAAGGCCGGATCATGTTCCGGCGCCCGATCTCGAGTGTCGAACCGGATGGAGACCTGGTGGACCGGGAAATCCTATCCGGGGATCCGATCTTCATCGAGGTGGAGTACGAGGTCAGGGCCGATTTCTTCCAGGAGAATGCGTTCGGGGCACGAGGCCGTCGCCAGCTCGGCGATCGAGTCTCCGTCGGCGCGACCTACGTGGACGATCAGCTCGAATCAGGTCAGTACCTCCTGGAAGGGGCGGATGCGGAAATCCGGTTAGGTGAGAACTCACGAATCATGGCGGAGCTCGCGGAGACGGAAGGAACCGATTCACCGACCTTCGTGAGTAGCGATGGGGGGCTCAGCTACCGTGAGGTCACTCCAGAAGGCGCCCGTCAGGGCCGGGCCTGGAAAGCGGCGGCCGAAATCGATCTGGGTGAGTGGATTCGGAAGCCCGACAAATACTTGATCAAGGCATACCTGAAGGAGCTCGAGGCCGGGTTCCAGTCGAGCGGGAACTTCCAGGAGCGAGGTACACGTAAGGTCGGGGTGAGCGGAGAGCTTCTATTGACCGATCGGTCGGCGCTGCGCTTGCGGACCGATCAGGAAGATCTCACGGCCGACTCCCTGAGCGCGGGAACGGTGGCCAGGAAAACCGTCGGGTCCGTGCAGTGGAGTCACGCCGCGGACCGGTGGGGATTCGGCGCGGAATACCTTCGCTCAATCTCTGAAGATCGGGACGGGAATTCCCTGGAGAACAACCAGTTCGGCGCGGTCAAGCTGAGCGCGAACGCGAATGAGAAAATCTCAGGCCGGGTGGAGCGCCAGCAGACGTTTTCCGGGCCCGAGAATGATCAGACTACTTTGGGTCTGACGTATCAGCTTCTCCCCTCGCTCTCCCTCGACGCGGAGGGAACCGAGGGAACGCGTGGGCGGTCGGGCCGTGCCGGCGCCGCGCTGGCAATCGGCGATAGCCGCGTCTATCTGACTGAGAGGGTTCTGAACGGCGGGGGAGACGATCAAACTTCCACGGTCTTCGGAGGTGAGTCCCGGTTCGCCAAGGGAAGCCGTATCTACAGTGAGTATCAATGGGTGAACACTCGAAGCGGAGACCGCCGCGTTTCTCTCATGGGGATACAGCGCCAGTGGGAGATCGGACCGGGCCTTAAACTACTGCTCGGCGGCGAAACTTCCCAAGTAGATGCCGACAGCCTGAGTTCGGAGAGAAACGCACTCTCGGGAAGCATTGCCTACTCCGACACGCGGAACATCAAGGCCAGTTCCCGCCATGAAGTGAGGTACGAAAACGGAATTGCGGACCGGATCCAGTACTTTACGGTTAATCAAATCGATCTCAAGATCTCCCCCGATTTTTCTTTCCTCGGGGTCTATCGATTCAGCAAGACCCGCGACAGGGAGCGGGATGAGGACGAGGCCCGTCTCGAAGAACGGACGATCGGCTTCGCCTATCGGCCGGTCGGCCACGACCGAGTGAACGCGCTCGCCCGCTATTCCCACCTCTTTGATATGCGTCCCGGCGCTCTTGCCGAGATGGATCGGGATGAGAAACGGATGGACGTTGTTTCCGTGGAACTTGTTGCCGAAGTGCATCCACGTATCGAATGGTTTGGAAAGGGAGCGGCGAGAATCAAGAATGAGAAGATCGAAGATCGCCCGGATGTAACGACCCACACTTACCTCGGCATCCAAAGAATCAACCTCGGGCTCTGGCGGGAGCTCGGATTGGGCGTGGAATACAGGGTCCTTCACCAGGAAGAGGCGAAGGACTATCGAAAGGGCTGGTTGAATGAGGCGACCTGGTCGTTGCTGAAGAACTTCCGACTCGGGATGGGCTACAACTTCACGGACTTCTCCGATAACGAGTATTCCATGGACGACTACTCGGTGAGAGGTTGGTTCATGAGATTACAGGGATGGTACTAATGAGGCTCAAGAAGATGAGAGTGAACAGCATTGTCCAGCGAGTAACGGAGATCACGATCGCTCTCGTACTGGTGGTCGGTTTCTTTCTTGTGCTACTTAGCATGCTGACTGCTCTGTTGCCGGAGGGTTCCGGACTTCTCGGACTGGTGAACCCGGGAAAGCTGTCTACCCGGACAGACCAGGAATGGATTCAAGTCGCCACGCTCTCCGATGTGCAGAGAAAAGTAAAAGACAAGCCATTCGACGGTCTTGTCTGGGGATCGTCCAACGGAGGCATGTCTCTCGGACGGCAGCATGCGATTCAGACCTTTGAGAAGTCCGCGGCAACGATCGCCTTTGGTGAAGAGAGCGAGATCATCCTGGGGGAGAACTCCCTGGTGGTGATCAAGGATTACAAAGCGGAGAAGGGCGACCGATCACGGCGTGCATCGATGATGGTGCTCTCAGGAGAGCTGTGGGGGAGAATCTCCGGCGGTGGTACCGATGCTCTCACTGTCCAGGTCGTTACGGCGGGCGGAACTTCGGAGATCGGATCGAGCAAGGGCAGTACGGAAGATGCCTCATTCCGGATAGTGGTTCACGACGATCAGTCAGCCACGATTTCGGTTTACGAAGGAACGGCCGAGGTCTCCTCCCACGGGAAAACCGTCACGTTGAAGGCGAATGAAGCGCTCGTTCTCGGGCCCTCGGAGGACGAGGAGCCGGTGTTCGTCAGCCCGCTTCCTGATCGACCGACTCTATTGGCACCGGACAACGGGAATGTCACTTACTACCGCGAAAGTCCGCCCCGGATCCGGCTCAAGTGGAAGAAGGGGGAGGGGGCAGGCTCATACCGCCTCCAGATTGCGCGAGATAAGAAATTCGGCAATGTGGTTTATGATTCAAGAATCAGAGGAGAAGAACACACTCTCGGCAATCTGACCGGCGGGACGTACTACTGGAAGGTGATCGGGCTTGCGGCCGACCTCGAAGGGTCGGCGAGTCAGGCGCGCAGCTTCCGGCTCGTCGGAGATATGGTGGCGCCGAAGCTGCAGATCGATTTCCCCTCCGGCCCGGTGAACGCGGATCACCTGGTCCTTCGGGGGAAAGCGGAACCAGGATCAATCGTATTTATTCAGAAGGTAAGAGTATCCATGGATCGAGCGGGATTCTTTGAAGATACAGTCGCCCTCGAGCGCGGCTTGAATGTTGTCGTGGTCGAAGCACTTGACCGGGTAGGGAACACAACGTACCGGTCCGAGATAATCTCGGCGAAGTACTGAAAATCGGGAGAAAGAGAATATGAAAAACCGACTGCGCTTTCCGATTCGTCTCAAGATCCTGATTGCCTTGCTGTCCATCGTGACGATCGTGATCAGCCTGATCACCTTTACGATGGCAGAGATGTTCCATGAGGATAAAGAGACCTATATCAGCGATCTCGCATCGATCATGGCGATGAGTTCCGCCGAAGAGTGCGGATCTGTCTTGTCGGGATACCGGAACCGCCTTCAGATGTACGGGCGCCTCATGGGCGAATCGGATCTGACGGCGGATAGCAGAAGGAATCTTCTGAAGGATTTCTTCACCGATGCTGAAGATCTGGTTGCCGTTACACTTCATAAGGACGGGAAGGAAATCGCCGGTGTCTATGACGTGGCGACCCTGGTGGGCGGGGGACTATCGGAGAAAGACTTTCGTGAATATCGCCTGAGCCATCCCTTCCCGGACGGACTCTCCGGCTCCAAGGAGATCTGGCTGGAGAATTCAACGCTGCACGAAGATCTGCCGACGATCACGTTTGCGCAAGCGATGCCGCCATCAAAAGATGGTACGTCTCTCATCATCTCGATCGTGGCGCGCTCGGAACGGCTTCGGCGGATTTCTGAACGATCACCGGTATTCGAAATCCTGATAGTGGGTCCGAATGGAATGCTTCTTACCGATTCGGAACCTGCCGGAGTGGGGGCACGGGCGAGAATCGAATTCCCTTCGGAGGTGGAAGGAGGGCTCGATGAACACAGCGCAGGGGTGACGCTCGTCTACGAAATCGACGATCGTCTGATGATCGGAGGCTTCGCGAGCGCCGGAGTGGGCGGCGTAACGGTATGCGCTCAGATCCCGCGGTCGGCAGTGAACATGGCTTCCCGCGCTCTGCTTAAGCAGCTCCTGATTATCGCGCTCGGGCTTCTGGTTCTGGCTGTTCTGACCAGTTCATTCGGTTCGGCCCTGATCACCCGACCTCTGGATAAGCTCGCTTCCGCGACCACGCGGATCGCGAAGGGTGAATTCGACGTCACGGTCGCCGTCAGCAGCAGGGACGAGGTCGGCACTCTGGCCCAGGCGTTCAACCGGATGACGACCGGTCTCAAAGAGCGAGACACCGCCCTGGAAGAGGCCCACTCTCAACTCGTTCAATCGGAGAAGATGGCGGCCTTCGGGCAACTTGGAGCCGGCATTGCACACGAGATCAAGAACCCGCTGGCGGGAATTCTGGCGGTTACGCAGCTCACCAAGCGGAAGTCAGAGGATGGAACGCCTCTGCGAAAAAACCTCGATCTGATCGAGAAAGAGACGAAGCGCTGCAAATCGATCATTGATAATCTGCTGAGGTTTGCTCGCCAGGAAAAGGCGACGCTCGAGACAATAGAAATCAATCCTGTGGTTGAAGACGCTATCGCAATCGTGAATCACCAACTCGAGTTGAATCAGGTCAAGCTCCGGCGGGAACTCGGGGAGAGCCTGCTTCCGATACGCGGCAACGCGAACCAGCTTCAGCAAGTCGTGATGAACCTGATGATCAACGCTCAACAGGCCATGGACGGGGCGCCCGGAGTCATTACGGTGAGCACGGCCATCAGTGAGTCAGGTTCGTTGATGCTCCGGGTGGCCGACGATGGTCCGGGAATGAGCGCTGAAGTGATGGGGAAAATCTACGAGCCTTTCTTTACGACCAAGCGCTCGGGGAAGGGGACCGGTCTCGGGCTGTCGGTCAGCTTCGGGATAATCGAGGATCACGGCGGGAAGATTGCAGTCGAAAGCGAGCTGGGTGAGGGGACGACCTTCACAATTTCCATGCCGACCGTTGATCGATCTCTTCCGGAGGTCGGCGAGAAGGATCGGATCGAACCGGAATCGGTACCGGTCGTTTCCTGATCATCGTCGGAAGCCGGATGGTGGAAATGCCGGTCAGTTGATCTTCACTGTAAAGACGACCGCCCAGATTTTTTCAGCCAAAATATCCAACTGGTTATTGGCGACGATCGCATCCCCTATATCCAACGTGCTGCCCGTGTAACTCACCACATCACCATCTACCCCGTCTGTTCCGACAGTTCCCGCGAGAGCCGCAGCAAGAATAGTCGACTCTTCCGATGTGGTGCACGTTCCGCCGGCGCATGTCGCCACGCTGTTGTCATAGAGGATCGTCCCCCCCACGTAAGCGAATGTGGGGTCGAGGACATCCTGGAGGACAACATCATTTCGCGCGGTGAGGCGATTGTTGACATAGAGCAGGTATCTGATCTCGGTACCGGCGGGAAGAATCGCCCCGTCCGGTACTGCGGAATCATCGGAAAAGTAAGCTTTCTTGGTAATCACGGGTACGTAGAGGACAGCCGTGGTCGTTGCGCTGAATTCGGACGCGTTGCCTGATGGATCGGTGGCAGTGGCTGTGATATAGGCGCCGGCGCCGACAGTGGCGGAGAGGGTGACGCTGAAGCTCACGTCCCCCAAGCCATCGGTCGTCACCGTGTCGGCGCCAAGATAAGTTTCCCCCTCGCCGTAGCCGGATACGTCTGCAGTGGCGTTCGAGAAGAATTCGACCCGGTAGTCGGCGCTCGCGACGCTGTTCAATGTGCCTTCAATGAGGATGCTTCCGCTCCCGGTCGTGACGACCGAGGTGAGGACCGGGAAGTTCTGGAAGTTGTTCGGCCCGGTGTCCGGATCGTCGTCGTCGTTCAGCGTGACATCGTCGTTGTTCAGGTCGATGCCGAGCTCCGAGTTCGAGTAAATGGAGTTGCCGAGTATGGAGTTGCCCAGACTGCCGGTCATGATGCGCACGCCATCCATCCCGTTCGATGCGATGACATTTCCCGCACCAGTCACCGATCCGCCGATCCGGCAAGCGTCCGCCCCGAGATCCACCGTGATACCGTGCCATCCGTTCGCCAGCGGGTTCCCCAGAGCATTAACGCCGATCCAGTTTCCCTCGATCACATGGCCGTCGCTCGCTTCATCGCCGATGTAGATTCCGTCTTCCGTGTTTCCGGCAATGATGTTCCTGGATTCGGTGGTCGTTCCACCGATCGTGTCTTGTGTCGCACCGGCACGAATCGTGACACCATCCCAGTCATTCGCGATAGACGAGACTCCGCTTTCGTCCGTCCCGAGGTAGTTCCCCCGGATGACATTGTTCATGGCCGAGGTTCCTGTAAGAAAGATCGCAGACCGTGTGTTCCCGGATATTACGTTTCGAGCACCGGCGGCAACGCCCCCGATTTGATTGTCCGGGCCCTCGACGACAATACCGTGCTGGCCGTTGCCGAAGTCACCGTCTCCGGCGGCGTTTACCCCGATGTAGTTTCCGAGGATCTGGTTTCCGGTGGCGGTCGCTCCGTTCAGGTAGATCCCGTCGATTCCGCTGCCGGAGACGATATTCCGATCGCCGGCAAGCGTTCCACCGATCGTATTCCCTGAGGTCCGGATTTCGATCCCGTAACCATCGTTCGCCGAGACGAGTGTCCCGATGGCATTCGTGCCGATGTAACAACCGGCGATTGTGCTCCCGCCGTTGCTGGTCACGAGTACGCCGGTCCCTCCAAACCCGTTGATGGCCAGCTCCCGCACCACCTCGTTCGCACCGGAAAGTGTCAGGCCGACGGCGCTGATTCCGTTGCCGAAAAGTTCGATCTCCGGACCCCTTGTATTCGAGTCGGCACCGGAATTCGCCCGTTGCGTCGACCCATCGACCGTTGTGCCCCCATCCGAGATCGGAGGGTTCACAGCGGTCGCGGTAAACCGCCACCAACTGTCGGGACCATCGACGACGACGGCTGGAACCTGCATCCGGAACTCGCTGCTGTTTGCCGTGGTGCCGCTCGCTGATCCGATGGCGTTGGCGTTCTTCAGGAACTGCCGAAAACTCCCCTGATCGCTGCGGGTGTTGTCAGCGAGACCGTCGTCCTCGGTATTTACGATCAGGTTGTAGGCGAAGCCGAAGTTGACACCGGTTACATCTCCACTACTTACCGCCACCGGCAGATGCGTGTCTCCGATCCCCGCATTGTCTCCGGTATCCGCGTCGTCCGCCGTAGCGCTCTGCCCGCCGTAGACGGCTGCCCCATTCCCCCAGGTCATCTCGGGATGGGGGTATGGCCAAGTTCCGGGAACGGTGCCGTTCAGCCCGCCCGCCGGCTTAGTATCGGAGTCACCCATCGTCACCGAACGGACACGTACGATATAATCCCCGTTGAGGAGCCCGCCAAAGTTATAGTTTCCGGAGACGTCGGTCACAGTTGACGAGATGAAAGTGCTATCGCTCGCGTCATATAATTCCACGTCCACATTCGAGCTCACCGAGTCGCCGGTCCCGCCATCATAGTCCGAAGCCGTGCCAGTAAAGTCGGCGTCCTCGAACACCCTGCCGCCCACCGTGTACGAGGTGTCCGGGGCGCCCAGGGTTACATAGGAGGCCGGCGATGACTGGCTGAGGTAATTCGCGCCCATCCAGTCAAGTGATCGTGCGGCTGATGCGATTCTCACCTCATCGAGTTTGCCGTCGAATGAGTAGAGCGCGGTGTCCGTGTTGGCCGTGTTGTTGCCGATATAGGAAGGCCATGCGTTCTGCCGGATCAGCCCGGTCTTAGCCGTGCTTCCGGCATCCAGGCCGTCACGGATAAGCCGCATCTGTGTCCCGTCGTATGTCCCGGCGACCAGATACCACTCGGCCGCATCGGGGAGATACCCGTTCGGTGAGCTACCTTGAAGCTCCGTCATTCCGAGAGTGTCGCTCAAGCCGGTCTTGACGCGGAATCGAAGCCTGTTCTCGTTGATGGTTCCATCATACAGGCTCAGCATATACACGTGATCCTCGGGAGTGCCCGAATTCGCTTTCGAGATAATACGGGGATCGTCCTGGGCGAAACCGTCGTCGGATTTCATCCAGGCGGAGATGGTGAGCGAATCACCGGTGAAGTTCCAGTTCCCGATCGAGATCTCGTCAACTCCGTCATCCGGATAGAAATCCTGCCCATCGGCGATCTGTCCTGTCACATCAGCCGATCCGCTGTTGGTGCCGTTATGGCTCCCTTTTGAATCGTTGAAGTCATCGTGCAGGTGATAGACCGCTTCGTAGCCGTTGCTCCAGACTCCGGGCACGTTCTCCTGAGTAGAGACAGAACCATTGCCATAGTACATATAGATGTCGGTCGACACGGTCGATGAGAGTGTCGGGATCCGAACCCAGGCGACGAGAGTCTCAGCCACGCTATCGTAGTACTCGATCTCATGATCGAGCGTGGATATGCCGTCGTCCGCGGTTAACACGATGTCATCGCCATCGATCTGGGCATTGTCGAAGAGAGGGTTCGTGATATCAGTAATCTTCAGCATGTACGGGAAATCGGTCAGATCAGAGTTGGTCACACTGGGGGAAATCGTAATGAGTTGACGGTACTGCCAGTCGGAATCGAACCACGATGCGGCCTGGGCCACCGAGCCGGAGCCGGCCAGCATGAGGAGGAAACCGAACAGAAGGGGGCATCCAAGTAGTCTGGCTGAAATGGGCCGATGTTCTGCCACGTCCCTAGAGTACCTCTTTCAAGCCAAATGCCCCGCACGTACGCCTCGAACCGAAGCCGCCGGCGCACTTTGATCCTCTCCAAGAATCGGCAATAAACGGAGAAATCTTGACTCGATTTTAGGTGATTTGACTCGTTTTTTATATCGAGGTGAGTCGGGCGGGTGCCGGCGGTGAGGGACAGAAGGAGACTGAAAAGGAATGAGGCCTAGTCGATCCACTTCTCCAGGATCGCCTCAAGGGTTTCGCTTCGTATCGGCTTGAGGATGTGGTCGTCCATGCCCGCGTCGATGCACTTTTCCCGATCGCCCTGCATGGCGTTGCCGGTAAGGGCAATGATCGGAATGCGGGACTCAGGGTCCATAAGACGCCTGATTTCGCGAGTCGCTTCGTAGCCGTCCATCTCGGGCATTTGACAGTCCATCAGTACGAGGCCGTATTCCTTGCTCCCGATCATCTCGACCGCTTCCCGGCCGGTGGCGGCGACATCGACCTGGCAACCGAGCTTTTCGAGGAGCATGGATGCGACTTTCTGATTGACCGGGTTGTCTTCGGCAACCAGAACCTGAAGATTGACGAGGAACTCATCAAGAATGGGATCGGTCGCCTGAGAATCCCGGTCGTTCCGGTCTTCAGCGCTGTGACCGGAGGCAGGCCACACGGCAGCCACGGCCTCCTGGAGCTTATTCAGCATCAGTGGCTTCAAGGCCCAAGAAATGAAGCCGGATTTCTTCGGCCGGTCAGCGCCCCAACGCTCGGACTTAGTTGTGAGAAAGACCATGGGCATCGAGGAGAGGTCTGAATCTGTGCTTACAGTCCGGGAGAATGCCTCGCCGATTCTGGTGGGAGCACGGTTATCGATAATGGCGAAACTGAACGGATCGCCGGTAGATCGTGCCTCGCGGAATGCTTCGACAGCTTCGTCCACGCCGGTCGCCGTACTGTGGCGCATACTCATGTGGTCGACCAACTCCAGAACGACCTGCCGACTCACTTCGAGGTCATCCACTACAAGCACCCGAGCAGTTGCGAGTGAGTCGTCCGTCGGCGAAGAGGACGGAACGGATTCACTGAGCGGTAGGCGTAGCCGGAACCAGAAATCCGACCCTTCGCCCGGAGCGCTCCGGACACCGATCGACCCGCCCATCAGCTCGATCAGCTGCTTGGAGATGGAGAGTCCCAAGCCTGTTCCGCCGTACTCGCGAGTGGTTGACGAGTCAGCCTGCGTGAACAAATCGAAAACCGATTCGGTTTTCTCTTCGGGAATACCGATGCCTGTGTCAATGACCCGGATCACGTACTCGGAGCAATCGGCATCATCGGCGCCACCAGCTTCGCATGCAACCTCGACCATAATGTGGCCTTGGTGGGTAAATTTGATCGCGTTGCTGATGAAGTTCATCAGTACCTGGCGAATCCGGCCCGGATCCCCCACGACTGATCGGGGAGCCCCGGGATGATATCGGACGAGCAGTTCCAGCCCCTTCTCTTCCGCCAGGGGAGCGAGCACGTCGGCCACCCCCTCGACCGAAGCTCCCAGGTCGAACGGAACTTCTTCGATGACGAGCTCGCGTGCTTCAATTTTGGAGAAGTCGAGAATATCGTTGATCAATGTGAGAAGGGACTCGGCAGAGTCGCGGGCGATTTCCAGGCATTCCTTCTGCTCTTCCGGGAGATTCGCATTGAGAACGAGATCGAGCATGCCGAGAACACCGTTCATTGGTGTACGGATTTCGTGACTCATATTCGCAAGAAACTGGGATTTGGTTCGGGTCGCTTTTTCCGCTGCCTCCTTGGCCTTTCTCAGTTCCTCCGCATTTTTCTCCAGATCCTCCAGGAGTCTCCGATTGTGTTTCCCCATCTCGAGCCATTCCACGGCCCGTTTGACGGCAGCGGAGATCACGTCCAGATCTTCAAAGGGTTTGGTCAGATAGTCGTAAGCACCGAGCCGAAGCGCGGCCGCGGCGGTTTCAAAAGATGCCTGACTGGTGACAACGATGACCGGCGTTTCCGCTGAGATCTCCCGGACCTCTCTCAGCAGGTCGATCCCGCTCATCTCTCCCATTATGATGTCTGTGAGAATCAGGTCGGAAGGACTCTTCTTGAATTCCGCCAGAGCCTCCTCACCACTGGAAGCGGAGGTGACATCATGGCCGTCCTCTTCCAGAACCTGGGAGATGACGAGGCGAATGGTGTCATCATCTTCGACGACCAGGATCCGGGACCCTGTCTCACGATCGCTATTCATGTACTAAGTATCGGGTATGCTCTATGCCCGCCTTAGGGAATTTACCTCGATAAGCGGTCCCCTATGGGGTCGGGGGAGTCCAGAACGGCTGATCCCCCTTTTCGCGGTCCCAGCCGATCAGGATCCTCATCCCTTCGATGCCCACACGGATGCATTCGGCGATATTCTCTTCGAAGTTGATGATTTCTTCGGTCGGATGCCAGGGGACGACGTCCGAGACAGTGCAGATCGAGCCGGCCCGTAGTCCGAACAGGGTCGCGAGGGTCAGAATCGTGCTGTTTTCCATCTCGATGTGCAGGGCGCCCATCGCCTCGGCGTCACGAAGACGGTTCTTCCTGGAAGGGAGCTGATATCCCCTGTGTGACATGGAGGTGAGCTCATCCCCTTCGAGAATCTTGTTTTCCGCGTAGAATGAATCGACTGAATAGGTCACACCCACATGAAATCGGCCCCCCTGCTTTCGGGCGCCGGCAATCAGCGCCAGTATTGCTTCGTGGTGTGCCACTGCAGGAAACGTCGGCCATGCGTAGCCGGGGGTCGTACCATCTTCCCGAATCGCGGCGGAAGAGATGACGAAGTCACCCTTCTGTACATCCGGCCCCATACCTCCGCTCGTCCCGACTCGTATGAACGTGTGGCAACCGATATTGGCGAGTTCCTCCATGAGCACGGCGGTGGAAGGCCCGCCGACTCCGGTTGACGCAACGGTCACCTGCGTTCCGTCGATGTCGGCATTCCTGATGTTGAATTCACGGATCGATGTCACAGGAGTACTCTTCCCGAGAAGGTCGGCAATCCGATCGACCCGCTCCGGCTCTCCGCACAGGAAAACATACTTCCCGGTGTCGCCCTTCTTCAGTCTTGTAATAAGCTGTTCCTGCATGAGATGTCCTATTCCCGCGTAGGGGTCGATATCAATGACCCGTGCGAGATTAGCCGAGAGGGATCGAACGGTCAACGGCTGTTGGCTCCAGGCCTGGAGAGGGGGCAATGTAAGTTGCTTCTGCAATCCTTTGTCATGTCGAGAGATACAACTGCTCCAATGCCAACCAGGATTGACGTCAACCTGAGTTGGCTTCCTATCGTATTTACCGTTCCCGCCGATAGTTGGATAACTTGTGTTCCTGCAAAGTGTTGCATGATTCGGCCGGGACGGTACGAACATTGCATCAAATAAGGGCAAACCATGCGAAAGTCGACGAGGGTTGACAATCCCCCTCGATTCTTCGTAAAATAGTTACAGATCAGAACTTATAGCGAAGCGCCCGGTGGGTACCGAGTAACCGACGAGTCTGCCGGACGCTGACCGAGAGGTGGTCGAATGGTATCAAGAAAGAGTAATCTGCTTGCTCTTACGCTGGTCCTCGGATTGATGATCTTCAGTTTTCCCGCGGCTGATGCTTTTGCCGAGGGTGGAGGCGGGGGAGTCGGTCGTGTAGGGAGCCTAACAGAGCATGAAGATCTGGGGGATCACGGCGGTGGTGATCCGGACAACCCCGTGCCGTGCGATGGCGGCAGTGGTGGTGAATTCTGGGTGGATGAAGCCTCCGCCACCTACATCGGTACGGACTCAGGGCAGAGCGCCGGCACATGGATGCTGATCTTTGATGGTGCCTTGTCCCTCTTTGACGCGCTGACCTACTGATAGCCTGCTCCCCTACCCGGGGCCATCAGGAGCGTGCATGACACAGGACGATAAGAAACGCCTGATTCGGCGCGAGCTTTCCGCTCTCCGGAGGCTTGACTCTAACGAGGATGGTCCGGAGAAGCTGCAGAAGCTCGAGCGGCTAGCTGACCTCTACTACTCAGTCGGCCAGTTTCAGGATGCCTGCGCCAAATTTCATGACTACAGAACACTCGGATTACGGCAGGGCGGATTAACGCCGATCGAAGCCGTAGCGATCCGCATCAAAGAAGCGTGGTGCCAGTATGAGCGGGGGGATTACGACTCCGTGGAAGCCACACTTGCTACCGTTATCAATGAATGCAGTTCACTCGCCGAGGGGCCCGCGGAGACGCTCAAAGCGGAAGCGGGCATACTGCACGGCTACCTGGATATCCGGCGGGGGCGTTACGAAGAAGCCCTGCTTCGCTGTGACAAAGCTTTCGCTATTCTTCAAAGGAGCGATGACCACGCCGCCATCGCCAAAGTTCAGATCTGTTACGGCCACGGATACTTTCGGACCGGCGAGCTCTCCCGAGCGCGGGAATACTATGAAGACGCGCTGGCGAGTGCACGCCGGGCAGGCGATTCGACCAGGCTTGTTCAGGCGACCATCAATCTGGCGCTCGTCTGCAAGGAGCAGAGCGATTCCACCAGGGCGCTCTACCTGCTGGAGCAGGCCAATGAAGTACTGAAAGAGACGGGAACGTTCTCGTACCGCGCTCATGTACTGATTAATATGGCTGTCATCCATACCCACAGGGGAGATCTCAATCTTGCGGAGGAGGCCTATCGGGACGCACTTCGGCTTTATCTACAGACCGGCCAGAAGCAGGGGGGGGTTCTCGCCCGGATCGGACTCTCACGGATCCAGGTATTGCGGGGGAGACCGGTTGACGCTGAGACCATGATGGAGTCGACCCTCGAAGCGTGTCGCGAAGGGGGGTACCTGCGGGAAGAGGTACTCGTCAGGCGTGATCTCGGCGACTTGCTGAGAACCGCGGGTGATTGGGAGGGGGCCATCACCACCTATCGCCGGGCACTCGAAGTCGCCCTTCCTCTCGGTGAAGACTCCGAGCACGCCATCCAGATCGGCAGGCGGATCGGCCTCGCTCACCTCAGGCTCGGTGATCGGGAGAGTGCGTCCGAGGAATTCAGTCGCGCGCTGATCACCGCCCGTAAAGTGGGAGAGCGGTACGAAGAGGCGGTACTCCAGTGCTCCCTCGGCATGGTGGCCGGAATCGAAGGAAACTGGACCCGGTTCGATAGCATGTTCGGTCAGGGAATCGACATGCTGAGGCGGATGGGTGAGCGGATCGAACTCGGCAAGGCGCTCGTCAGGCATGTGCGAATCGGCATGCTGCATGAAGGGCTCGAGACGACCGACCTTCAGCTCGAAGTCGCCGAGGCAAGGCGGATATTTCTGGAAGCGGGAGTTCCGCTCTGGCTCGGAAAAGCTCGCATCGAAGAGGCGAGACTGCTGAACGAAACCGGCGAACAGACCAAGGTCGAGCATTCACTCGCGGAGGCGGAGCGGATCTTCACCGAGCTGCACGATACCCGCCATATGGATCAGGTCGACCTGATTCGCCGCGCCCTCGAAGATCAAATGGTGGACCGTTCGGTGAGTCGCCGGAACGATCACCTCGCGATCCATGAACTCCTCCCGTCGACCTCCATGAAATTCGATCTCAAGAGTCTGCTCGAAGAGCTGGTCGCTCGGACCAACGGGGATCGGGGTATCCTGATGGTCTTCGAAGGAGAAGAGGGGAAGCCGATCGAGCGCTCGATCCACGGTCTTCGCCAGCGTGAGGCGAAAGGGGTGATCGAAGTGCTGCACCCCATCCTGGAAGTCGGTTTCAAGGAAGGGCGGCCATTCCTCTCGACAGCTGTTGCCAGTGATCCCCGCATCCCGGGCAGAGTGCTCTCCGGGGGGGGATCCGTGCGAAGCCTTCTCGTTGTTCCGTTTCATACCAATGCCGATATTTCGGGCGCCATTTATCTCGATCGGGAAGATCACCGCGCCCCGTTCGCTTCGCGGGAACTCGATCTGGTCGTCGGGCTCGTTCGCTCGCAGAAGTTTGTTCTCACCCTTCTGGCATCCCGTCAGAAAGAACTGATGGAAGAGAACACGCGGCTGAAGAAGCAGGTGAGTCATGCCGGCCGCTTCGATGAGATCGTCACTCAGAGCGAGAAGATGTACGACGTGCTCGATCTTGTTCGCAAAGTGGCGGGCACGAACGTAACCGTGCTCATCCAGGGGGAAACCGGTACCGGGAAGCAACTGGTCACCCGGGCGGTTCATGGCGAAAGTCCCCGACGGGATCGCACGCTGTTCAGCATCAACTGCGCGACTCTTCCTGAGCAATTACTCGAGAGTGAGCTGTTCGGCCACAAGGCGGGATCGTTCACCGGTGCTCATGCCGACAAGGTCGGCCTTCTGAAAGAGGCGTCAGGATCGACCGTATTCCTCGACGAAATCGACAAGATGAACCCCAGTGTACAGTCCAAACTGCTGCACGTTCTGGAAGAGAAGAGAATCCGTCCGCTCGGATCCAATCACTATATCGATGTAGATGTCCGGTTCGTCTGCGCTTCCAATCGGGATCTGTTGAATGAAGTCCACGAAGGGAATTTCCTCGAGGATCTCTATTACCGGCTGAACGTGATCAAGATCGATATCCCCCCCTTGAGGGAGAGGCTGGAAGATATTCTTCTCCTTTCGCAATATTTCCTTCGGATTTTTTCGGCAGAGATGGGAAAAGAACCGATTCGGCTCGATGAACACGCGTCGCAGATGCTGCTCCGGCATAATTGGCCCGGAAATGTGCGGGAGCTGAGGAGCGAGATGCGTCGGCTCGTCGTTCTTTGCGACAACAACCTGGTCGGCCCCCTGGATCTTTCCAGTGTCACTCAGGGCGAGGATCGGTTTGGAGGGGACGCGACATTGACTCCCCGTGAGCCGGGAGCGGGCTCATTGAGGGATCAGGTCGCGAAGCACGAAAAGGAGCTTCTCGTAGGATACCTCGACCGCTGCGACGGAAACATCACACGTATGGCCAAACTCCTCGGCATCTCCCGCTGGGGCCTTCACAAGAAGCTCGACAAGCATGGTCTCCGTTAACTCGGATCACCCGGACCTTCCGCCGGCCCTCCCGAATCACTTCGCTATTCTCTTGCGGCCCCTCTCGCTCTCTTGCTACTCTGACAGCGATTTTCAGCAATCAGAAACAGGCGCGTCTCACTGATTCACGGGAGTGACGTTAATGGCCGCAGAGCGGGAACTTCTCGAAGTCGATGTTCTTTTCGTCGGGGCAGGACCGGCTAATCTCTCCGGCGCAATTCACCTCGCCGGATTGATCAAAAAACACAATGAGTCTGCAGAGGCTTCCGGCGCGGACAAGTTCGACGAGCCATTCATTGCCGTAATCGAAAAGGGGAACGAGCCGGGGCATCACCAGCTCTCCGGCGCGGTTCTCGATCCACGCTCATTGACCGAATTGATCCCCGATCATATAGAAAAGGGATGCCCCATCGAGGGGATCGTCTTCAAGGATGATCTCTACTTTCTGACGGAGAAAGGGAAGGCTCGTGTTCCCTTTACACCTCCTCCTCTCAGGAATCATGGATCCTACGTTGTCAGTCTCGGCGAGTTGACCAAATGGCTCGCAGGCATTGCCGAAGAAGAAGGCGTGGAGATCTTTTCCACATTCCCCGGGGCGGAGATTCTCGAGGAAGAAGGGCGGATCACCGGAGTGCGGACCGCCGACAAGGGGATCGACAAGGACGGAAACGAGAAGCCGAACTATCAGCCGGGTGCTGATTTCATAGCGCCTGTAACCGTGCTTGGCGAAGGATCGCGGGGGAGTCTGGCGAAGGAGCTCTTTGCCGCCCATCCTGAGCTGATCGAAGGTCGCAATCCGATGGTTTACGGCGTGGGCATTAAAGAAGTATGGAAAACAAAGCCGGGTCGCATTGCGCCGGGCCATGTCATTCACACGATGGGCCATCCGCTCAAACCGGACACTTATGGCGGCGGATGGATCTACGGGATGAAAGACGACATGGTTTCGGTCGGCCTCGTGGTCGGTCTCGACTATAAAGATCCATTCCTGGATCCACACGCCTGTTTCCAGAATTACAAGACCCATCCATTGCTTCGGAGCATTCTGGAAGGCGGCTCGATGGAAAGGTACGGCGCGAAATCGATGCCTCTCGGCGGTTATTACTCCATGCCCCAACTCGCCATGGACGGCCTGCTTATTGTGGGTGATTCAGCCAGCATGCTGAACCCCATGAGACTTAAAGGGATCCATACCGCGATTCAGTCCGGGATGTTCGCCGCGGAAGCGATTCTCGCAGCGATGATCGCCGGGGATTACTCCCGATCCGGTCTCTCGAAATACGAAGAAGCGATACGTGGGAGCTGGATCGAACAGGAGCTACGGAGCTCTCGGAATTTCCACCAGGGATTTTCGAACGGTCTATGGACCGGCCTGCTGAATACGGGGCTCCAGATCGCCACAGGGGGGAGGGGGCTGAAAGACAGGATGGGCTCCGAACCGGGTCATTCGAGGATGGAGACCATTGCCGAGTACTATGGCGGGAAACGGGAGAAACCTCCCGAGGAGGCATTCGACGGAGACTATACATTCGACAAACTGACCGCCCTCTTCAAATCAGGGACGGAACATGTAGAAGATCAACCGGCCCATCTCAAGATTGTTGACCCTTCGATCTGTGTGACACGATGTGTCGAGGAATACGGAAATCCATGCGAAAGATTCTGTCCTGCCAATGTTTACGTCTGGGAACAGGAGGCTGATGGGGGCAAAGGAAAAGTCCGGATCGATTTTGCTAATTGCGTTCACTGTAAAACTTGTGACATTATGGATCCCTATCAGGTGATTCAATGGACTACACCGGAAGGTGGCGGCGGGCCCGTCTACGAGGAAATGTAACTGCAGTTCCCGTCAACCGCCTGGGCGGAGTGGCGTCGCGCTTCCCGGCGCGCGTACTCCAATGGAAAGGAGAGCTAAATGCCAGGAACAATGAGCGTGCTCCGGAGTCTGGGGTGCGCCCTTCTGGTCCTGATCATGGCCGCGCCCGCTGCGGCTCAGATCGAGGACCAGTTATCGGCGTACACAGGTGACAATGCGACCGGCTTTCTTCAGCCGCTGGCTGATTCATTCGGGGCCAACCTGAACGACGGCTGGTTCCACTCAGGGAAAGTTCCCGCGTTCGGCCCCCATTTCGCGTTCGAAGTGAGGGTCATGTCAGTAAAGTTCGGGAGTGACGATGAGACGTTTCAGGCGGTCACGGAAGGCTTCGTGACCGAGACGACTGTGGAAGCGCCGACGATCATAGGACCGACGGATGCGGTCGTCGCCACGGACCCTGTCACTAACGCCCAGTTCATTCTTCCGGGCGGCCTCGATCTCAGTTCGTTCTCACTCGCGGTGCCGCAAATCCGGATCGGCGCGTTCGCCGGTACGGAAGCGATCATTCGCTACTTCGCCATCGATACGGGGGACTCCGAAATCGGCGATATCAGCCTCTTCGGCATCGGCGGACGGCACAGCGTTTCCCAGTACCTAAGTCCGCTCTTTCCGGTGGATATCGCCGTCGGATTCATGTGGCAGAATTTCAAGGTGGGCGAGAACTCTGGCGGAGATGAACTACTTTCGACCGACGCGCTCTCGATCGGCGTACAGGCAAGCAAGGCAATGGGACCGATCCAGCCTTATGCCGGCTTCGGGTTCGATAGCTACAGCATGGACGTCCAGTACGACGCCGATGCCGGCGGTGCCGAGAATCTGATTGATCTCGAGTTCGAATCGTCGAGTACCGCGCATCTGACTCTGGGCGCGGCGCTGGATCTCTGGCTCTTCAATATTAATGGTGAGTACAACGTGGCCGACCAGAACAGCTTCTCCGTCGGCCTCGCTCTTGGTAACTAATATGGGAAAGGAGCGGAACATAATGCGACAAGCGCTTACGATCTTCGGCATGCTGCTTCTTGCCATGACTACCATGGGAGACGGCTGCCTCGAAGAAAAAGTCATTGATATCGTACTGAACAGTGAAACCTGCGCGGAGTTCGAGGAGAATCACGGAAGCGACAGCGGTGCTGACCCGGTTACCGTTGATTACGGCGAGGAAATCGCGGAAATCCTCCTGGAAAACGGATACACGAGAGATGATATCACGACAGCATCGATCAAGAGTGCCGCAATAGAAGTGACCCAGTTCAATCAACCGACAGCATGGCAGGTGAGCGGCCAGGTGAACGTGGAGTGGCTGAGCGGCGGCGGTTCCGGCGGTCCGGTTCCGATCGTGAACTTCTCCAGCGAATCAGTTCCCGGCCTGTTGCACAACAAAAAGCCGGTCGATCTGAACGCGGCGGGTGTCGATCTTATGAACGACGCTTTGCAGGCATTCCTGGACGGGGCGAATCCGGTTCTCCGTTTCACGATTACATTCGGCGACATCAGTCCCGATCCGACTGAGCAGGATCGAATGATTTTCTCGTGGAAAGCTTATCTTCTCATGAACATCGTGCTGAGCGATACGATTGAGGTTTTCGATCTGATCTAATCTGATCGGCAGCAAGACTGTAATGATTCGCTAAGAGCCCGCGGGACCTGAATCCCGCGGGCTCTTTCTATAACCGGGTCGATCTTCGGCGGGCGCCCACTCTTCGAAAGGTGTCGTGGATCCAATCGCGGAGTTCATGGGAGAACGGCGCGGGATCATCACTTCGATAGACCTGGAGAGATGTTTTGGTCGGGCGGGCGAGAATGAGGAGTGCGTTTCGGAAGATGATGTCACCGAGCGCGCGCAACGGTTCACGCTTCATCCGGATAATCAGATGATCGACCGTGCCGAGAAGCCACCGCATCCGCCGGCCGGATTCGTATGTCGGAGGATTGGCGACAGTATCGGTTTCGCCGATAATCGACCTGTAAAGAATTGCTGGAAAGTCCACTCCGGCGTCGATCGCAAGCTGGAGGGAACCCCAGAACCGTGGATTGATCTCCATCAGGTAGGGGGTTCCGTCCGGCCGCTCTTTGAATTCCACCATGGCGGCCCCTTCCCATTTGTAGTGGCGGAGGAGCCGAAGGGCCTCGTCAACCGGAGCCTGGCTGAGCGGAATACTTTCGCAGAGAACACTGACTCCCCCCGACGGGGGTTTCTCGAGCCGCCGTCTATGGGCGAAAAGGGCGAGCGGCTCGCCGTTTCTGCATACGGCGAAGACACCGACACCCACACCTCGAATTCGCTCCTGAAGTAAGAGGGGCACGTCCCGGTAATTCGCGTTCCCGGATGGATCGATCAGTCGCAACACATCATCGGCGCTCTCGGGATATTCGACGCTCACTTTTACGAACCGGGATTCGTGAAGCACCTCGGAAATCTCCGGCTTCAACACGGCGGGATAGGGAAACTGTCTGATGTTCTCAGCCAGGTCAGCCGGGCGGTCCTCAACCGGTGGTATCCGGAGCGTGCGGGGGGCCGGCACTCCAAGTATGCGCGCCTGCTGAACGAGCCTTCCCTTGTCCGCCACCTCCTGGAAGATCTCGTTCGATACATGGGGGAGCCTTGTATGGGCACGGATCTCTTTTTCCACTCCGAGGGTCAGGGTGACCGACCGGTCCGTGAGGGGGAGAAGGAGATCGGGTTTTTCATTTTCGATCGTATCGAAGAGCCATTCGATCCATTCCCGGGGGGCGTTCTTGGGCGAGGGAGAGAGAAGAGCCCTGTCGGTGAAACGGCTCACCTGTGCGAGTGAATCGGGCTGGCCGGAGGCGACCAGCAGTTCGGCACCGGCCCTTCCGAGGGAGCGGACGACGGCGAGAGCGATCCGGGTCTCACCGTCGAGAACGAGCAGACGTGGCGTGCCTCTTACCGGCGCGATCATTCTGTGACCTCCGCCCCGTCAAAGCGCCCGAGAAGTGCCGCGATCGCCCGGTCGATCTTGTCGAAACATGCGCGAAAGTCGCCTGGCGGCTTGCCGTAGGGGTCAGGGGTGCAGAGTTTTTCGCCTTGATCGAGTAGAAGCGCCCCGAGATAGATCGATTTCCGGGCCAGACCGGGTTCAATGGCACGGATCGCACGCATATGGGAGGGCTCCATTCCGATAATGAGGTCGGCCTTCTGAAGCGATTCGCTTTCCGTTTTCGCCGTGGTATGGGCGCTCAGGTCGATGCCCCGTTCACGAGCCGCATCGATTGCCGCCGGGTAGGCCGCTCGCCCGGGCCGTGCGTTGACGCCGAGGGATGCCAGTACAAAGCGATCGGCCCATCGGTCGCCCGCCGCCGATTTGAATGCCCACTCACCATAAGGACTCCGGCACAGGTTACCCTTACAGACGAATACGATATGGATCGGCCCATTCGAGACGCCGCTGATACGGGTGAGGGGCGCGAGATAATGTTTCTCCGCCATTCCGAAAGAGTGGAACAGCCGGGCGATTCCGTTGACGATCGCCCGCTCAATTAACATCAGCCGATACATGGCCCCATTATAAGAAGAGGTAGGGCTGTTACAAGCCCTACCCCAACCAATTTTGCTGAATCGTCCGTACGAAAACGGGCGCTATTCAGGGACACGCACCGCCACGAAGAATGTCGCACCGCCCCTCTCGACGAGAAGAAGCGCTACATCACCGGCATCGAGCTCGCCGGAAGCCGCCCTGTAATCCCGCAAGCTCCTGATCTCAGCCTGATTGAACTCGAGAATGACATCACCCGGTCGGATATCTTTCCTCGCGGCCGCAGAACCCCGCTTCACATCGACCACGACCAGTCCGTCGCGCCGATCGAGATCGAACCGGCTTCGCAGCTCCCCGTTGATAGTAGCGGCGTCAATTCCGAGCTTCTCAGTTGACTCCGCAGGTGCCGAGGCGATTACTTCCTCGTCGTCAGGAAATGTGCCGAGACGAACCGTTCTCGTGCGAACCTTGCCGTTTCGATGGACTCCCAGTTTTACAGAAGAACCGGGTGACATGCCGGCTACTTTATTCCGGAACTCTCTCATGCTTCCGATTTCGTCGTCGTCCAGATAGCGGATCACATCGCCCTGTTCCAGGCCGGCCTTCTCAGCCGGGCTATCCTCCCAGACACGGGAAATGAGTACACCTGAGCGATTCGGCAGATCAAACGCGTCCTGAAAATCCTTCGTAATATCCTGTATTCCTATTCCGATCCATCCGCGGGTCACTTTCCCGTCCTGAATGAGATCGTTCGCGATTTTGCGGGCCATATTGATCGGGATCGCGAAGCCGACACCCTGGGATCCGCCCGATCTCGTGGCGATCGCGGTATTGATGCCGATTACCTCACCGTTCAGATTGACGAGCGCGCCCCCGGAGTTTCCCGGGTTGATCGCGGCATCGGTCTGGATGAAATCTTCGTAATCGGCGAGCCGGAGACCGCGTCCCATCCCCGAAACGATTCCCGCCGTTACGGTGGCACCGAGATTCATGCTGAACGGAGAGCCGACGGCAAGCACCCACTCTCCCACCTCGACTTCATCCGAGTTGCCGAATTCCGCCGCGTGAAGTGACCGGCCATCCACTTTGATTACCGCGATGTCGGTCTTGGGGTCGGTGCCGATGATCTTCGCATCGTATTCTTCGCCGTCAGACAAGGTAACGGTAATTTCTTCCGCGTCGGCCACCACATGGTTATTGGTGATAATGTAGCCGTCATCGCCCATGATCACGCCCGATCCGAGCGCCCGCTGCCGCATTTCTCCCCCTTTGCCGCGAGGGGTCCCGAAAAATCGGTGGAAGAACTGGTCGAATTCCTCGCCGTGAGGATTCCCATTGGCAAGGCGGATCACCTTGTTGCTCGAAATGGTGACTACCGAGGGAATCACTTCCGCGGAGATTCCGGTAAAGGCCTTCCCGAGGCTTCGAGCCGTATCAAGAGCTTCATTGTGGGAAGTGGAATACGGTTGGGCCTGGAGCTGGGACTGGGCGGCCAGTCCGATCGCGCCGAGAAACGCGAGGACAGCCGCGATGCGCGTGGCGCGGCTCCGGGTGAGTGTGCTGAGGAAGCGTTCCATGGTTGATCCTCCGAGTTTAGATAGCTTGTTCCAATTAATTCTACTCCTATTTAACCTTTGGCAGGCGTGGAAGTTCCGTTGCCATGCCTGACCCGGATAAGAAGTCCGGGCTAACTCTGGATTCTGAGCGGAGATGCGCTACAATCGAACCTCCTAACTACCCTAACGGAGGATTCCGGCGCTTGAAAAGAGAGTTTGTCCCACTCATTGCCGTAACGCTGCTGGCCGCCCTGGCCATCTGGTACTTCGGGCTTCGATCTCCTGCGGAGGATTCCAGACGGGCCGACCGTGCCCTGTTCCTGGTCCCCATGTCACCGATCGGGTCGGTCTCCGAACCGCCTGAGGAGTTCCGCTGGCGGTCCCTCCGGGACGCGAAGAAATACGAGGTTCAGCTCTTTGATCCGACGATGAAGCAGATCTGGAAGGGATCCGCAGCCGAGAATTACCTTGCCTGTCCTTCTGAAGTCTCGGAATACCTCGCCACCGGCCAGCCTCTCTACTATCGGGTGATTGCGAAAGGGAGCTTCGGCAAAGAGATCGTCGCTTCTGAACATGTCTATTTTCAGCTTTCCCCATCCACCGGAGGCTGACAGGGCCTTGCGAATATGGCACCGCTCTTGCGTATCCAGGGTGAGACAGGGAGACCGCCAACGTCTGCCACGACGGGACGAGGGGGGTAATTCAATAGGATACAATCGCTTGGGGCGAAGAATGAGCCGCCCATCCCCCCTGGGCTCAACCGGGGAGAGTAGCGATTCGACACGGGGCCGAAGCGAACCGGCTCGGGGAGGGAGAATCATGATGGGAAGAAGGATCCGATACGGCCTGCTTCTGGCGCTTGCCGGGATGATGGCCACCGGTTGCAGCAAATCAATCAAAATGGATCGTCTCGATCCTACGACCGATCTGCAGTACAACACCAAGTGGTCCCATGTGGATAATCAGATCGTGGCGGATATCATGGTGGAATCTGTGCTGTCCGCGCCCTGGATTTCCGAGTTTCACGCGCTCCATCCGAACGAGCGGCCCGTGTTGATCGTGGACAGAGTAACGAACAGCACGGCTGAGCATATTGACGTCAAGTCGCTCACCGATCTCATTCGTACGATGCTCGTCAAGTCACAGAGGGTGCGGTTTCTCGACAAGGATTCGAGGGACGCGGTTCTCGATGAGTACAAATACCAGTCTTCGGGCGCGGTCGATCCGTCGAGGGCGGTCAGGCAGGGGCGCCAATATGGTGCCATGTACATCATGACAGGCGACCTCGCTTCGATCGAGTCCAAGCTGGATAACAAGAAAATCGTCACCTACAAGACGACGATGAACCTGATCGATCTCGAGACGGCGCTCATTGAGTGGACTGATTTTACGGAGATCACTAAGCACTTCAAAGCCAGCAACATGAAGCTGTAAGCAGGCAGCCATGAACCTCAATCGACGGTTCGGTGGGGGCCGGGCCGGAAGAGCCGCCGCCTGGTTACTGCTGATCCCGTTTCTCGCCGGCTGCGGAGCGGTCGGCCAGGAAGCGCGGCGCAAAGCCTACAGTCAATTCTATGACGGCGATCTGGACGGCGCGCTGGTCGCCCTCGAGGATGCACGGGATGACAAGAACCGGCTCCTCTATGCTTTTGACCGGGGGATGATCGCCCACGTTCGTGGAGATTTCGAAGAGTCCAATCGGGCGTTCGCGGAATCGGAGGAGATCATGGAAGATCTCCTCACCACTGATCTCTCCGATGAAGCTGCTTCCTATCTGGTGAATGACTACATGCTGGAATACAAGGGCGAGGACTTCGAGCGTGTTCTCGTTCATCCGATCAAGGCGCTGAATTATCTCTCTCTTGGTGAGACCGAAGAAGCGCTGGTCGAGTGCCGGGCTCTCAATAACAAACTCGTAGAACTGAGCGAAAAGTACGACGAAAAGAGCGTCTACAGTGAAGATGCGTTTGCCCGCTATCTTTCTGGGATCATCTATGAATCCCAGGGTGACCTGAACGAGGCGCTCGTCGACTACAGACTGGCGGCCGAAGCCTATGGCTATTACAGCGATGCTTACGGCACTCCCGTACCCTATTCGCTCAACGAGTCGATCCTGAGAGTGGCTGAAGCAAACCGGATCGATCATGTATTCGAGGCGTACAGGAAAAAACATCCCGATTTAACCTGGGAGCCTTATCGGGAGAAGCGGCGGCGGGGCGAGATCGTATTTGTATTCGAGAACGGACAGGCGCCTCTGAAGAAAGAACAGGACTTCCATATCGGTACGGGGGATCAGCTCATCTCGATTGCGTTTCCCGTCTTTCGCGCCGTTCCGACTGAGATCCGTTCCGCCACGATTCGCGTGGGCGATCGATCAGCACAAGCGGAGCTCGCCGAAGATGTGACCGGTATTGCCATCAAGGATCTGGAGGATCGCTACGGCAGAGTCGTGCTGAAAGAGCTCGCCCGGGCGACGATCAAAGCGGTTGAGGTGGCCAAAGTCAGAAAAAAGAGCGCCTTCTGGGGGTTCGTACTGAACATGTTCAACTCGGCGAACGAACGGGCCGACCTCCGAAGCTGGGAAACTCTGCCAGGAGAGTTTCATATTGCCAGACTCGTCGTCCCGCCCGGGTCCTACGAATCGATCGAGCTGAACCTCTATGGCCATTACGGCGGACAGATCGACTCGATCGACCTCGGCCCTCTCGACATCAAAGCGGGGGAAACGCGCTTCCTATACTATCGATCTCTGAACTAGCGGGGGGCTGCCGGTCTAGATCCAATGCTGCGTTGAGCGACTTCGATCATCCGAGCCCCCCAACCTACCGCGACCTCTCCACACCCACCCGCGCGCAGTCCCCCACCATCACACACTCGGAACAGAATGGTGAAACCGGTTTGCAGAGATTCTGGCCGTAGGTCACCAGGATTCGATTGATCGATCGCCACCAGCGGCGGGGGAGTTTATCGCGGAGGGCGAACTCGGTTTCGTCCGGCTTCCCGGTCTGTACGTACCCCCATCGATTGGTGATTCTATGAACGTGAATATCCACGCAGATTCCATACTTGCCGTGACCGTTGGTCATCACCAGATTAGCTGTCTTCCGGCCGACCCCTTTGAAAGCAAGAAGTCCGTCGATCGTATCGGGCACGAGGCCGGCGTGTTCGCTGACGAGGGATCGAGCGATTTCGCGAATCTGTCCGGCTTTATTGCGATAAAACCCGACCGGGTAGATGAGCTTCTCGATCCGGCTGACCGGGAGTGAGGAGAGCGCTTCGGGATCGGGCGCCACGGCGAAGAGCCTGCGGGATGCCGGTCCCGTCACCTCGTCCTTGGTCCGGAGAGAAAGAATGCAGCTGATCAGAACCCGGTAGGGATCGCGCTTTCCGGCGCTCACTTTCTCCATCACCGGTTCATCCCAGCGGCGTACCTCCCGCTTCAGCGTTTTCATAACATCGTCGATTCGTCCGTCTTTCATGCTTCGTCCATCCAATCCTTCTCGCAAGATTCCGGGTTAGACCGGATTCGCATAGCGATCACAGGGGAGTGGGGCGTGAAGTCGATCACCAAGTCACTCAGTCTATCGCCCCTTCCCCCCGCATTCCACCAAAAGACGCAGAGTTATTTGCCACTCCGAACAGTTCACTCGCAAATGACTTATGACCTAAGGCAGCTGTCTGTGACCCAGGGTTGCCATTCACGATCTGTGGCAACCGTTCGACGCCGTTGCTAGTCCATATCTTCCGACTGTTTTGATTTTCTATCGATTTCAAGAAATATTGCTTGACAGGTTTTTGGGTGAGAAATTTCGGTAAGCCGCGCTCCATTGCACGCTGGCCCCAGGACTGACTCTCTTTGTCCAAGATCGGTTTGATCGGATCTCCTTATCGATTTTTCGAATTCATTGCCGGATCTTCGTGAAGTGCCTCCCTCGAAGCCGAAAAAGTGGGTGTTAGAATGGTTATGGGGCTTGGATCGATCAGGGTGGATGAAAGGGGGAAGAGGATGATGACAACGAAAGAGATGGAAACGGTTCTGGCAAAGCTTTCCAACCATGAGATCATTCGAAGAGGGGACCGGGCAGTTCGTTGCCGGCATGAACTCGCCATCGAGATTCTCGACTGTCTGGTGGAGATTGAGGGTCGGTCGATTTTCCTGAAAGAAGGATACTCATCTCTATTCGACTACTGTACGCGGAGATGGCACTACTCCCCGCCCAAAGCGGGACGGTTCATCGCGGCTGCCAGATGTATTAAGAATTTCTCTGCCGTACGGAATTTGCTCTCCCAGAGGAGGATCACACTTTGCGGCGTTTCCAGAATCGCCGGAATCCTGACGGATGAGAATGCCGACAGGATTGTCCGAGAAGTCTCGGGGAAAAAATACGTGGAGATCGAAAAGATCGTCGCCTCCTTCAAAATCGCACCCAAAACCCGGGAGTCAATCCGGCCGATTGGACTGCAGGATCCGGCGGGCGGACGGGATCGAAGTGCCGATCACGAGGATCTGTTTCGGCCGAATCCAACACCTGAGCACTATCAAATTGAGAGCGATATTACGGATGACCGGGCGGCTCAGTCCGGGGGCAACTCTCCAGTTGAACACCTGATACAGAGGCCGGGACATCGCTATGAAATCCGGTTTTCCGCGAGCGAGGAATTCCGCCGAGACCTGGGACGGGCGAAGACGGTCTGCTCCCGTAGCTGGAACCTAGAAGCGATCCTGGGGAGAGCGATCAAGGACTTGCTGGAGAAGCGCGACCCTGAGCGGAAAGAGGCGCGGAGGAAGAAGAGAGAAGCCAGAAAGCAGGAGAAGTCGCGGGGGCGATCACCGGTCAATCCGGCAACAGTGAGCGAGCCAACAGCAAAAGATGAAAAGAAAACCCCTGGCAGAGGCACGCAGACATCCCCGGGCCGTTCCCGACACATCCCGGACCAATTGCGGGATGCAGTGTTCACCCGCGATGAAGGCCGCTGCACCTATACGAGTTCCCTCGGCATCCGATGCGATGCGACTGCACATCTGCAGATCGATCACATCACGCCATATTGCAGGGGAGGGGAGCACTCCGTCGACAATCTGCGCATTCTCTGTGGGAAGCACAACCGGTTGGCGGCTCGAGAGATGTCACTGACGAACCGTTAATCGGCGGGGGTATGATGGGGAGGGAGAAAGGGGGAAAGTGAATGGGTGATACGCGTACGTAGCCAGGCAACCCCGGAAACCGATCGATATGATTTAGGAGTAAAAAGAGTTTTTGCCCTAGTGGAGGGCTTGCAAGATCGCCAGATATCGCGGCAGGGATCTCGCAGCTTGGCGAATTCATGCTCCGTCCATCTGTTGACGGCAGAGCGAGGCCGCTGCTACGCTGCACCGATTGGAACCCACCCCGCCCGCCAGGCGTTTGTAGGAGGCTCGGGAGAACCGACGGTTACCTCACGAACCTGCAAGTAAGGAGAGCCACGTTGGACCAGGATATTCAAGCGGTAAAAAAACTACAGGAAGCGCACGATCGGATTCTGAGCGAGGTGAGCAAGGTCATCGTCGGCCAGGAAGAAGTGATCGAGGGACTTCTCACTGCGCTTCTCGCGAACGGCCATTGTCTGCTCGTCGGTGTTCCCGGACTGGCGAAAACTCTACTCGTCAGCACGGTTGCCCAGGTACTCGACCTTAATTTCAACCGGATTCAGTTCACACCCGATCTCATGCCGAGCGATATCACAGGTACAGACATTCTTGAAGAGGATCAGGAAACGAGTCGTCGGGTCTTCAAATTCATCAAGGGGCCGGTGTTTGCGAATGTCGTTCTCGCAGATGAGATCAATCGTACGCCGCCGAAGACGCAGGCTGCGCTGCTCGAGGCGATGCAGGAACACCAGGTGACTACCGGGGGAAATACATACCATCTGGAGCCGCCGTTCTTTGTCCTGGCCACACAGAACCCGATCGAGCAGGAAGGAACCTATCCGTTACCGGAGGCTCAGCTCGATCGGTTCATGTTCAATCTGTGGGTCGACTATCCGTCGGCGGCCGAAGAGGAGAAGATCGCCGAGATGACCACGAGCGCTTTCGAGGCGAAGCTGGAGAAAGTGCTGGACCGAACCGAGATTCTGGAGCTGCAGTCTCTCGTTCGGCGTGTGCCCGCCCCGGATCATGTGGTCAAATATGCGGTGCGACTCTGCCGGGCCACGAGGCCCCGATCGGAGGACGCACCGGACTTCATCAAAAATTTCGTGAGCTGGGGGGCGGGACCGCGCGCATCCCAGTATCTGCTTCTCGGCGCCAAAACGCGAGCAGTCATGGCCGGCCGCTATGCCCCTTCGCCTGATGATGTTGTCCATGTAGCACCCGCCGTGCTGCGGCACCGGATCGTGACAAACTTCACCGCCGAAGCGGAAGGGGTGGATGCTCTCGATATCGTCGGCCGCCTGATCGAATCCGTGCCACGGGACGTGGAATGAGCGAAGCGCAGAGGAATCCGAGCTACCTCGATCCCCTGGTGGTCTCCCGACTATCTAATATGGGTATCAAGGCGAGGCTGGTCGTGGAAGGGTTCGTTGCGGGCCTGCACAAGTCACCTCATCGAGGTTTCAGTGTCGAGTTCGCCGAGCACAGGCAATACATGCCGGGCGATCCGCTCCGTCACGTCGATTGGAAGGTCTACGCCAAGTCAGACAAGTTCTATATCAAGGAATATGAAGAAGAGACGAATCTGAGATCGTATATTCTTCTCGATCGGAGCGCCTCGATGGGCTACGGGTCCGAGTCGATCACCAAATTCGATTATTCGGCATCTCTAGCGGCGGCTCTTTCTTTTCTGATGTTGAAGCAACGTGACTCGGTCGGCCTCATGTTGTTCGACGATCGACTCCAGCACTATCTGGCGCCCCGGTCGGCGCCCACCCAGCTGCACCAGATTCTGACTGAACTGGAGAACGCTTCCCCCGCTTCGGGAACCGATGTTGGCTCATCGCTTCAGAGCCTGGCGGAGCGTATCAAGCGGCGGGGACTCATCATTTTGATATCGGATCTTCTCGACGATCCGGAAGGTGTGCTGATGGCGCTTCGCTACTTCAGACATAAGAAGCATGAAGTGGTCGTGTTCCATGTACTCGACCCGAAGGAAGTACGATTTGATTTTGATCGGGAAGCTCGCTTCGAGGACCTCGAGTCGGACGACCATGTGGTGGCGCAGCCGTGGAGAATCCAGCGGGAATACGCGAAGGAAGTGAAAGAGTGGCGAAACTACTACCGCCGAATCTGCCGTGAGAACAAAATCGATTATAATTTTGTGGAAACGACAACTCCCTATGATGTAGCCCTCTTCTCCTATCTCGAAAAACGCGCGAAGCTCGGCTGACGCTCGAGTGGCGTTTGTCTTGACACATTCTCGAACGACGTGATAATTTTGACATGTAACCGTTATTTGACCTTCCCTGCGTCAAGAGACGCTTTTTCGTAGAGACAGGGAGCCTTTCCATGCCGAGTCGGGAAGAGCTGGGCAAGCGGATCAAGTCGGCACGCCAGGAAAAAGGTCTGACGCTGAAAGAAGTGGAGATTCTCTCCGGTGTCTCCATGACCCACACTTCGCAGATCGAGCGGGGCATGACCTCGCCCACGATCGGCGCTCTCGAAAAGCTCGCCCGCGCACTCGATCGCACAACCGCCCATTTCATTGAGGAAACCGTACTCGACGAAGTCTCGAATATTACGAGAGATGATCGGGTCATGATGCAGAACGAAGAGACCGGGCTCCGGTTGGAAGGGCTTTCGACCGGGATCTCGGGAGGCACACTGCACATGTACCAATTGACAGCGACTCCGCTCTTGAAGGAACCGCGACTTCGGACACACGCAGGAGAAGAGTCGCTGGTGGTAACGAAGGGCACGCTCGAGGTGATCGTCGGCGAGAAGCACTTTAAACTGAAATCGGGCGACAGCATTCACTATAAGTCGTCCCACCCTCACGCCATATTCACGGCTTCCCGCCAGGGAGCTGAAGCAATCTGGGTGGGCACATCTCCCCCCGTTCTTTAGAAACTCCAGACATTCCCGGGAGCCCTCGCCGATTCGGCGGGTTACACCTGTGGCAGGTTTCACCTATAATGCGATCTACCCGCAAGCGCCGGTCCGGAAAGATCCGGCCCGGCCGGTTGTCCTGACCCCTGCAAGGCGAACACAATGTCGTTTCTACAATCTTTGTTTCTGGCAGGCCTCGCTGCAGCGGCCATACCGGTACTGATCCATCTGCTGAACCGGCCCCGTGCGCGGGTCATCCGATTCAGCAGCCTGGAGTTTGTAAAGCGGCTTCAGATCAGGAAGTCGAAACGTCTCCGCATACGGGAGATATTACTCCTGATTCTGCGGGTGCTGCTTATCGCCCTGTTGGCATTCGCATTCGCACGGCCGGCGTTGCGCGGCACACTGGCCCGCGGTCTCGGAGGGACGGTGCGCACTTCGGCTTGCGTCGTTCTCGATGTCAGTTACAGCATGGGGTTTCAGGATCGAGGCACCGGGCTGTTCGAGCGGGCCAAAGAACGGGCACGAAGTGTGGTCGGCCTGATGAAGGATGGGGACGAATCACTTCTCGTGCTCGGGTCGCGATCCCCGGAGAGCCGTTTCGAGACACCGACACATAACTTCCGCCTGCTCGAGGGAGAAATCGAGCGGGCCCCTCTCTCGGCCAGGGGGACCGATCTCGCACTCTCCGTACGGGAGGCGATGCGGCTTCTTGAAGGATCGCGCAATCCCAATCGCGAAATCTACGTGGTTTCCGACATGCAGGCGGGCGGGTTTCAGACCGGAAGCGCCGACTGGGAGGAAGAGGCTGTACAGGATATCCGACTCTATCTTCTTCCGGTCGGGGGGAGTGCCCGGCCGAACCTCGCTGTCACCGGCGCCGAGCTTTACGAGCCGAGACGGTTCGGCGAGGCGGTTCGTATTCGAGCAATGGTGACGAACTATTCGGAGCGAGAGGTCGACATGATCGCCACGCTCCTTCTGGACGGCGAGCGGCGCGGGACAGCATCGGTCACTCTCGCGGCCGGGGCGAGCGGGGCGGCTCTCTTCTCCGTTCCCCTTCAGGAGGGGGGGGTACGCCGGGGGGAGATTCGAATCGAGGATGACGCCCTTCCCGGGGATAATGCATTCTTCTTTACACTCGACAGGCCGGATCATCTGAAAGTTCTTCTTGTCGGCGATCCCGGGGACCGCGGGGGTTTCTACCTCCGGAAAGTGCTCGGACCGGAGGAGGGAGAGGGGCTGATCACCATTCATTCCGTTCAGCCGCCCGAGGTCCGTTCCCTTCGACTCTCCGGCTATCACGCCGTCATTCTCGCCGGCGTCCCCACGCTCGATCAATCGGGCCTTGCGGCGCTCGAAGAGTATGTGCGCGGAGGTGGGGGTGTGATCGTGCTTCCGGGGGACGGTCTCGATTTCGGTGCCTATAACAGGGAGATCCTCCCCCGCCTTTTCGGGGGGGGAGAGATCGGTGAATCGATTATCGAGCACCGTTCCCGTCCCGTAGGAGTCGAATGGCATGACATGAACCACCCGGTATTCGCAATTTTTCCTCGCGGCGCTGATCGAGTCTTTCAGGATATCCATATTTCGAGACTACTGGATCTCACCCCGCCGCCGATCGCAACCGAGATGGCCCGCACATCGGACGGTCGGACATTTCTTTTCGAATCGCGCCTGGGCGCCGGCCGGGCGTTGATGTTTGCGGTCGGGAGCGACCTCAGTTGGAGTGACCTTCCGACACAGGCGGTTTTCCTCCCGCTGGTTCACGAGCTGGTCCGTTATCTCTATTCGGGCGGAGCTCTCTATCGTCAATCGCTCACCGTAGGTAAGCCCTACCGCCGCGATCTGGCGGGCGTGGGTCTCGGCGATCTCTTTACCTGTACCACCCCTTCGGGTGAGGTGGTCGGCCTGCAACCACGAATCGACGGTGAACGAATGGTACTGGAGTTCCTCGATACGGCGAGGCCCGGCTTCTACCTGGTTGAGGGGGGTGAGTTCAGCGAGTGGTTCGCAGTTAATCTGAACACTGAAGAATCGAATCTGACTCCGATGGGCTCCGATCGAATCGTTGAGGAATTCGGATTCCCCGGAGCGGTCCTGGTCTCCGGCGAGGGAAGGCTCGACCGCCCGGTCATGAGCGCTCGATTCGGCCGGGAACTCTGGTGGGAAATTATTCTGCTCGCTCTTGCACTCGCAATCGTCGAGCTGTTCGTCGCTCAGGGATCCAGACGAACTTTGACTGTCGAAGGCTAGCAACACGTGCACACTGAAATCCGCTCACTACTCCGAACAGTGGCGCCGTTCCGGCGGGTAAACGAGCTGATTGCCGCCGGCACGGCGAGGGTATCGCTCGATGGCGCAGTGGCGTCCACTCTTTCGTTCGTCGTTGCCGATGTGGTGGAAGAAAATGACCGCCCCGTGCTGCTGGTCCTTCCCAGGCCGGAGGATGCGGAGCAATACGCGGATGAACTCGAGGGAATGCTCGACCGGGATCGTGTCTCCCTCTTTCCATCGTGGGAATTGCTCCCCTACGAAGAACACTCCCCCACAATCGATCTTACCGCTGCCCGGATGCGTGCGCTTGGAAGGCTGGTGCGGCAGGAAAGAGGCGTAATCGTCACTTCGGCCCGCGCCCTCGTTCCACGTATCCTGCCCCGACGCGTCTTCCGGGATGCCACCATATCCATCGTAATCGGTGACGAACTCGACCTGGACGCTGTTTGTGAGCGCCTGATTCACATCGGATTCCAGCGCTCCCCTCTGGCGGATGAGCCGGGTGTGTTCGCCAGGCGAGGGGGGATCCTCGACATCTACTCTTCGGAGTGGCGACGGCCCGTGCGGATGGAACTTTTCGGTGACGAAGTCGAATCGATTCGTGAATTCGACCCGGAATCCCAACGGTCGAGCCAGGAGCTTATTGAAGTGCTGGTTCTTCCCCAGCAGGAGATCCCGATTACCGATGAAGTTCTCCGGCGGATGCACGATCTTCCCCTCACCGGGGAAGTGGCCGACATGCTGACAAGAGGAACCCATTTTGACGGTATAGAACGATGGCTTCCCCACTTTTTTGCGGATGCCGATACTCTCTTCGACTATCTGCCGGACAATACGGTCGTGGCGATCCTTGAAGAGAAAGATATCTATCAAGGTGCCGCAGAAATCTGGGAGGAAGCGGTTCAGTTTCACGGGAACAGCGACGAGGAGGATCAGCTCCCGACACCGGACAGCCAGTTTCTCGATCCGGCCGGGCTCGAGAAGTGTATGGAACGATTCGATCGGATCGTCGCGAAACGCGCCAGGACTTCCGAGGCAGATTCGGTCGTTTCGCTGGAGGCTTCGCCCGCCCCCCCGTTTCTCGGCAATCTCGATCTGCTCAAATCCGAGTTCGATGATCTACTCGCTCGTGACTTTCGAATCTTCGTACTCTGCGATAACACGGGCCAGCTCGAACGCCTGGGGGAGGTTCTTGATGCCTATGCCGATCGAGTGGCGCTCGGTCTCGGCAAGCTCCGACGGGGATTCCTGCTCCCCGCCGAAAGAGTCGCGCTCTTTGCCGAGCATGAGATCTTTCGGCGCGTCCGCAGACCACGGCTCGATCGCCGCCGTCCGCGGGGCGCGGCGATTGACAGTTACCTCAGCCTCAAGCCGGGGGACTATGTGGTTCACGTGCACCACGGCGTCGGACGATTCCAGGAGGTCAGACGGATCGATGTGGATGGATCGAGCCGTGATTGTGTTGTCCTCGGCTATTCGGGCGATGACCGTCTCTTCGTGCCGACCGATCAGATGGATCTCCTCCAGAAATACACCGGCAGTGATTCCGTCAAGCCGTCGGTCGACCGGATCGGCGGCACCGCGTGGGCGAAGACGAAGACCAGAGCCGAAAAAGCTGTGCGCGAAATGGCGGAAGAGCTGATCCGGCTGTACGCGGCACGACTCTCCCGTCCCGGGCACGCATTTCCTTCCGACACCCATTGGCAGCAGGAGCTGGAATCGTCGTTTCTTTACGAGGAGACGGATCACCAGCTCCGGGCGATGCGCGATGTGAAAGGGGACATGGAGACCGCTCGCCCCATGGACCGCCTCATCTGCGGCGACGTGGGCTACGGTAAGACCGAGGTCGCTATTCGTGCGGCGTTCAAAGCGATCATGGATACGAAGCAGGTTGCGATTCTCGTCCCTACCACCATCCTGGCACAGCAGCACTACCGCACATTCAAAGATCGGTTCGGCGCGTTTCCCATTCGGGTGGAGGTTCTCTCCCGTTTTCGCAATCCCGCTGAGACGAAACAAGTCATAGCTGATCTCGCCGAAGGGAAAGTCGACGTCCTGATCGGCACCCATCGGATCCTGTCCAAGGACATCCGATTCAAGGATCTCGGTCTTCTCGTCATCGATGAAGAGCAGCGTTTCGGGGTGCGCCAGAAAGAGAAGTTGAAACGGATACGTGAGACGGTTGATGTGCTTACTCTCACGGCGACACCTATTCCACGCACACTCCATATGTCTCTCGCCGGGGCGCGTGACATGTCACTCATTAACACGCCACCCAAGAATCGTCTCCCGATTGTCACCGAAGTGATCGATTTCGACGGGAAGGTCATTGTTGCCGCGATACTCCGGGAACTGGACCGGGGGGGGCAGGTCTTCTTCGTCCACAACCGCGTTCAGTCGATCACTTCGATGGCATCCTATCTGTCGAAGCTGGTGCCCGAGGCGCGAATCGGAATCGCCCACGGCCAGATGACGGGGCGGAAGCTTGAAGCGGCCATGCTTGCGTTTACGGATCGAAAGGTCGACATACTGGTTTCCACAATGATTATCGAATCGGGGCTCGATATTCCGACGGTCAACACATTGCTCGTGAATCGGGCGGACCATTTCGGTCTGGCCCAGCTCTATCAGCTGCGGGGGCGGGTGGGGCGATCGAATCATCGTGCTTATACCTACCTCATCGTGCCGCGATCGAAAAAACTGACCGAAGTCGCCCAGAAGAGGCTGGAGGCTCTCACCGAGTTCACCGATCTCGGTTCCGGTTTTCGGATCGCCAGAAAAGACCTCGAGATCCGTGGAGCCGGGAACCTGCTGGGCGCCCGGCAGCATGGATTCGTCGCGAGCGTGGGATTCGAAATGTACTGCAAACTACTGGAGGACGCGGTAAGCGAGTTGAAGGGGGAGACCCCCCCGGCGGGCCCCGAGACGAGGATCGAGTCCGGCCTGAACGCCTATCTTGCTGACGACTACGTGGGCGATTCCGACCTGAAGGTGGTGCTTTACCGGCGGCTCGCGCGAAGCAGGGATTCCGCCGAGGTGGGGTCCATTCGGGAAGAAGTGGCCGATCGGTTCGGCCGACTCCCGGATGAAGCGGCCAACCTGTTTTCTCTCAGGGAGTTAAAGATTCTGGGAGAAGAGTGTGGAGCGGAATCGGTTCGGCTCGATAATAGAAAGGTGAGGATCCGGGCCGGGGCGGGTTTGAGACCGAGCAAGAAGAAGCTGGAAGCACTGATCGAGGGCCTCGGTGCCCCGGTCTCGTTCGACGCGACGACGGGGCTCATCGTGGAAATCGAGCTTGACGGCTCACAGGACCCGGTGGAGATTGCCAGAAAGGTATTGTTGGCGCTGGTGTAGTTTGCTAGCGTCAACTGTCAGTCCACTTAAGTAACGTTTCGAAGAAGGAGCATAGTTCCATGCATGCAAAGCCTTATTTGATAGGGGCTTGCCTTGTCATTGCTGCGATCACTCTCATCGGCTGCGGTGGCCCGCCCGGAGAGCATATCGTAGCGAAAGTAGGGGAAAAGGAGATCAGCCTCGGGGACTTCAATATCGCCCATACATCGATCTCGGTTTTCAACCGGCCTCCACTCCTCACATACGAGGACAAGGAAAAATTCCTTAATATCCTGATCAACAAAGAGCTTCTCATGGATGAGGCCCGGGCAAGAAATCTCGATGAGGATCCCGGGGTCGTGGCGCAAAGGGAGCTATACGAACTCGAATACGGCTTGCGCGCACTCTATAAGGAAGTCGTGGATACCGGTCTCGAAATTACGGGGGCGGAAGTCGAAGCTTACTATAAGAAGTCGCGGTCCAGAGTAAGGGCACGCCACATTCTGGTAGCTACTGCGGAGACAGCCCAGGATCTTCGCCGCCGGATCGTGGAAGATGGCGAGGACTTCGCCACGCTGGCGAGGGAGTTCTCTATCGACGAAAAGTCGGGTCCGGCCGGAGGGGATCTCGGCTTTATCGATTCCGCGAAGGACCCGGCGATCTTAGTTCAGGTGGCGGCCGGACTCGAGATAGACGAGGTGTCTAATGTAGTCGGGTCGCGTCAGGGTTACCACGTCATTCAGACGATCCATCGAAACGAGCCCAGCATGGACGAGTTCGAGCAGCAGAGACCGGTCTGTGCCGCTGAACTCCGGAACCAGAAACGGGGCCGGCGGTGGAACGATTACCTGCAGGATCAACTCGCCGTCAATCAGGTGAAGTTCGACGACGACGTGATCGCCGAAATCAATGGCTTGCTGCCGGAACGTGGCGATGTGAACCCCGGGTGGCGGGAAACCATATCCAAGGAGCTGCGCGCGAAGACGCTATGCACATACAAAGATGGTGAATGGACGGTGGGCAAGCTATTGGCGAGTTACTCGCCGGAATCGGGAAAAGGGATCCCGGTCCAGACACCGGGGGGTGCCTGGATCATGCGGGCGATCGAGGCTGTGATTCTTAACAAGACGAATTTGGCGGAAGCTGTAAACCGTGGGATCCTCGAGCAGGACAACGTGGCGCGTAACATCAGGAAACGGGTGCAGGAACGGATGCTGGATATCCTTCACACAGAAATCGTCCAGGATGTTGTTGTCGAGGAGGACTCCATCCGGAGCTCCTATGAGCGAGTCAAGGACGATCTCAAGGTGGGAGATACCGTTCGCTTCTGTCTCATATCGTTACTCGACAATGCGAAAATACAGGAAGCCCGGAAACGGATCCTTGGTGGCGAGAGTTTCGAAGAGCTGGCTCTCGAGTACAATGTGGGGCCCATCCTCGAGAAGGAGGGGATGATCGGTCCCGCAACGAGAGACAAAATCTCTGTCGAAGACCTGCAGATTCAATTATTCGACCAACTGGAGCCGGGCGAAATGACCACGGTGGTAACCGCAGCCACGGGCGGCTTCCTGATGGCGAAACTACTGGAAAAGAATGCCGGTCACAACCTGACCTACGAAGAGGCTTACGAGGAGATCCGTCTGGCCCTACTCGAGAACAATAAGAACAGCCTGCTGAACGATTGGCTGGAAACGAAGCGGGATGAAGTAGGAGTCAAAATATTCCCCGAGGTCCTGAACCTTCTAAGTGAGGGAGAGGACCAGGAGTTGGGAGCTTCGTGATCAGAACCGGTCTAGTCCGATCAACCATGCTGGGAGCCCTTCTCCTTTGGGGAGGGCTCTCTGCTGCCGGGGAACCGGTCGACCGGATTGTGGCGATTATCGATGACCGTCCGGTTCTCGAGAGCCAGCTTGCTGAGGAGATGCTCGTCTATGGGGCAGAACCCTCCCTCCGGCAGGCCGGGGAGACCGAACTGAGGAGACTGGCGCTAAAAAAGCTCGTGGATGACCAGATTCTGATGGCCAAGGCGAGAGATGACGGTCTCGGTCCGACGGAAGACGAGGTGGAAGACGCCCTCCAGTCGAGTCTTGCCCGGATGAAAGGGCAGTTCCCGACGGAAGAGGAGTTTCATGCCGCCCTGGCGGCCGAAGGGATCACCGAAGGCGATCTCCGGAAACGCTATCGGGACGAAGTAAAAAAGAGCCTGACAATCCGCATGTTGATTGAGCGGGATGTCAGGCGCCGTGTGGATGTGACCGAGGAAGAAATCCGACGGTTCTACGAAGATTATCTGGTCAACCTGCCCATTTTCCCGGAACGCTATATCCTGGCCCAGATCTTCATCGAGCCCGATGTGTCGGTGAGCGCCGAATCGCTTGCCACGGAGGAACTGCTCTCGATCAGGTCGCAGGTGGAAGAGGGAGCCGATTTCGGCGATCTGGCCAATCAGTATTCTGACGGGCCGAGCGCGACGGCTGGAGGCGATCTGGGGTTCTTCACCAAGGGGGACATGCATCCTTCTTTTGAGGCGGCCTGTTTCACCCTCACCGAACCGGGCGACATGAGCGATGTGGTGCAGACTCCGTTCGGTCTCCACTTGATTCAACTGGTCACCGGAGACGGGGAGCGTATTCGAGTGAGACACATTCTGAAGAAGCTGAGCGGTGGCGATGAAGAGCGGGCCCTGGCACGGGACCTGGCCACGGCTATCCGCGACAGCATCTCAAGCGGTGTGGATTTCACAGAGCTGGCGCGCCGCCATTCGGATCACTCCCAGAGTGCGGCCTCAGGCGGTAATCTGGGAACCTACAGCGTGGCGGACCTCACCCCTGATGTCAGAGAGGCGCTTGCCGGCGTTCCGGAGGGGGGGGTGAGCGATGTGATCGACGCGTCGGACGGCCTTCATATCTTCCACATCATTGCCCACCATGACGAGGGGAAACCGAGCTTCGCCGAGGTGGAGGACGAGATTCGGGCGACAGCCGCGCAAGCGAGGCAGCAGGAAGTCCTGGACGACTACCTCGAGAAACTCCGCCATGAGGTTCTCGTCGATATTCTAATCGAGAGTTGATCACCCGGCCCGCTTGACGTCCGCCCCGCCGCCCGGCTATTTTGGGGAAAAGGACGAAGATCCGTGATTTCTTTCAGAAACGTCTCTAAGTCATACAATGGGCAGCAGGCTGTCCACGACATCTCCTTTGAAATACGGAGGGGGGAGTTCGTTTTCATGACCGGAGCGAGCGGCGCCGGCAAGTCGACCATTCTCAAGCTGCTCCACCACGACATCTTCCCGACTTCCGGTGTCGTACAGGTTTCTGACCATTCGAGCGACAAGGTGAAAGCCCGCCACATCCCCTACATCCGCCGAAAGATCGGCTTCGTTCATCAGGATTTCCGGCTGATCGAGGATCGCACGGTTTTCGAAAACGTGGCGATTGCCATGCGGGTTGTCGGAGAACACCGGAAGAAAATCAAAAGCCGCACACTGGAAGTAATCGCTGATGTCGGGCTGTACGGCCGGGCACAGGATAAAGTAGCCAACCTCTCGGGGGGAGAAATGCAAAGGGTCGCCATTGCGCGGGCGCTCGTGAACCGCCCATTCATCCTGCTGGCTGACGAGCCTACCGGGAACCTCGATCCGGAAACAGCCGGCGAGACATATAACCTGCTCGATCGCGCCAATCTGGGAGGAACCGCTGTTCTTGTGGCGACCCACGATCTCGAGATGGTCCGGCTCTCGGGTCATCGGGTCCTTCATCTCGATGGGGGGACGATCCGTCCGCGAACCATTCCCCGGGCCGGTGCACGACCGATGCGCCGGACCGCTACGTGAGCGGGGCCGCCCCATGACGCTTTCCCATATCGAACACGTGGTTCGTGAGTTCTTCTACGGGACGAGAAGGAGCCTGAAGAGTCATCTGGCTCCCGTCATCATCATGTCAGTCGCCCTCTTCATTCTCGGTCTCTTCTTTGTGGGCACGGCCAACATGCAGGAGGTCATCCGGTTGGCTCACGCCAAAGTAGGGCTGACCGCCTATCTCGCAGGCGGCACGACTTCCGAGGAACGATCCCGGCTGCGAGAGACGATTCAATCGATGCCCGGAGTTCTGGCTGTCGACTACGTCTCGAATGACGAGGCGCTCCAGCGCTTTCAGCGCCAGCTGGGCGGCCGGTCCTATTTGCTGGAGGGAGTCCAGGGAAACCCGCTCCCCGCCGCGCTCGAAGTAGAGGTATACGACGATTTCAAGACCGCCGACCGGATGAGCGCACTGGCTGCCGCAATCGGCGGCGGCAATGGAGTCGACTCGGTGATCTACGGAGAAGACTGGATCGGCCAGCTCGAAAGATGGATCTACTTCTTTGTCGCGGTCGATCTCTTTCTCGGACTTGTGCTCGGCCTCTCCACATTGCTGGTCGTCGGGAACACTATGAAACTGGCGCTCGAAAGCAGAAAAGATACAATACAGGTACTACGACTTGTCGGGGCGACTCGATTCCAGATTCGCCTTCCCTATCTGTTTGAGGGGGCGATTCTGGGGCTCCTCGCTTCCGGACTGGCATGGCTCTGTCTATATCAGACCTGGCAGTTCGCTGTAGCGCGACTGGCGGGTGTCCTCTTTCTCGGTACCAGTGGAGTACTGCTCTTTTTTCTCCTTGGCGGTGCTCTGGGCGCTACCGGCAGCATGATCTCTCTTCATAAGTATCTCAAGGTGAGCCGGGCATGAGGCACGGCTGGAAGAGTCTGCTTTTACTTATCGCACTTTTCGTGCCTCTGGCAGCGGCGGATGAGGAGGAGACGGAGCTTCAGGCACTCCGCACGAAGATCGAGGAGACTCGCCTGGAAGCAGGCCGCCTTGCAGGTGAGGAGAGCGGGATTCTCTCGAACCTCATGAAGATGGACGAGGAGCTTTCTCTGGCGAACAGGCTGCTACGCGGGCTCGAAACGAAACGCAGGAAAGTAGAAGAACAGCTCGGAGATCTCGAGACCGAAGTCGTAAACGCGGAAGGGGAACTCCGGAATCGTCGGTCCGTCCTGAAGGAGCGGCTTCGATCGCTCTACATGTTCGGCGGATACCATGAGTTTGAATTGCTCCTGGGGTCGGACTCGGTTGTCGATCTGGTATCCCGGTTCGATCGCATCCTGCGGGTAGCGAAACGGGATGATGAACTCTACCGGCTGGTAGAGAAAGAACGCCTCCGTCTTGAATCGGCTCACAAGGAGCTTGCCGTGCGAGACGCTGAACTCCTGTCTCTCGAAAATGAGAGAGAGCGGGAGCGGATGGCTCTCAGTAACCGGCGCCAGGATCGGCGGGACCTCCTTGACCGGGTCCGCAACAAGAGGGAAAGTTATGAGAAGCTCGCGGCGGAAATGGAAGACGCTTCCCGTGAGCTCGAGAAGATCATCGCCGCACGATCCAGGCAACCGGGGGACGAGGACTTCTCGGGACCCTCACCTTTCGACGAGGGGGGCGACCGGCTTCCCTGGCCTGTCAGGGGCAAGGTGATCCGACAATTCGGAAAGACGAAACACCCCGAGTTCGGCACAATAGTGGCGAGCAACGGTATCGACATAGCAGCACCGTACGGCACTGACGTTCACGCGGTCGCCGCGGGAAGGGTCGAGTACATAAGCACCCTCCCTGGTTACGGGAACTGCATCATCCTCCGGCATGGGGGCGGGTATTATACGCTCTACGCCCACGCCTCGGAGATTCTGGTCACGCAAGGGGAGAGAGTCGCGCCGGGTGATGTCCTTGCCCGCGTGGGGGACACCGGTTCAGTTGCCGGAAGCTCTCTCCACTTCGAAGTACGAAAAGGAACCAAGCCGCTCGATCCGACGCGCTGGTTGAGGTAATTGATATGTCCATTCAATTTATTGAGCTGCGTTTCAAAGGGAGGCGTCAGCAGGTATATGTGAACCGGCGGGACGAATCATTCGCCATCGGTGACTACGCGATCGTCGATGCCGACCGGGGCGAGGACATGGGCAAGGTGATCCACACCGGGATGCTCGCCGAGGCAAGCACAGACGAAAGAGAGAAATCCTTCGAAGTCGTTCGCCAGGCAGGTCCGCAGGACCGGATGACCCTGTTCAGAAATCGGAGCAGGGAGGAGGATGCCCGCCGGGTCTGTGTGCAGCGGATCGATTCGCGCAAGCTCGACATGAAGCTCGTTGATGTGGAAATGCAATTCGACGGGAATAAGATCACATTTTATTTTACGGCGGAAAAACGGATCGACTTTCGTGAACTCGTCAAGGACCTGGCAGCTACTTTCAAAACACGGATCGAGCTTCGCCAGATCGGGGTTCGTGATGAAGCGAAGCGGCTCGATGGGGTCGGACCCTGCGGCAAGCGACTCTGTTGCTCGGAATTCCTGCGGGAGTTTCAGCCGATTACATTGAAAATGGCCAGGGATCAACATCTCGCCCTTTCGCCGAACAAGATTTCCGGTGTCTGCGGCCGGCTGATGTGTTGTCTCGCTTACGAGCGGGGAATGTACGTGGAGACCTTGCGCCGATTCCCGCGGATCGGATCGCGGGTACGGTCGAAGTCGGTCGAGGGGAAAGCGATCAAGGCGGATATTTTCACGGAGACGGTTCTGGTCCGCACCAGCGAGGGGGAAGAGCACCGCCTGGAATTGGAAGAACTGATTGAAGAAATGCGTGACGGTAAGTGGGTGCCTCGCAAGAAGCCGCCGGCGAGGAACTGAAATGGGGAGCGATAAATACTACATCACCACAGCGATCGACTATGTTAACAGCCGCCCCCACATCGGGACCGCATTCGAAAAGATCGCCGCAGATTGTATCGCCCGATATAAACGGCTCCGCGGTTTCGATACTTTCTTCTCCATGGGGAATGACGAGCACAGCCTGAACGTCGAGAAAGAGGCGCGTAGCCAGAATCTCGACCCCCTCGAATATTGCGACAGGATGCAGGTCGTGTTCGAGGAGATCTGGCAGACTCTCGATCTCTCTTACGATCGGTTCGTCCGGACGACGGAACCTGACCATGAAAAAGCCGTGGTCGAGATTTTTCGACGGATCGAAAAGAAGGGAGACATTTTTAAAGATGTGTATCGCGGTCTCTATTGTGTTTCCTGCGAAAACTTCATCCAGGAAAAGGACCTGGTCGACGGAAAGTGCCCGAATCATCTGACCGTGCCCCAGGAGATTGAAGAGGAAAACTACTTTTTTCGCCTCACCAGATATGGCGATCGTTTGCTGAAGCATATCGAAGACAATCCCGCTTTCATCCAGCCGGCGTCCCGGCGAAATGAGATTGTGAACGTCATCCGGTCCGGCTTGATCGACGTCTCCGTTTCTCGATCGAGCCAGGGGTGGGGGATTCCCCTCCCTTCGGATCAGGACCATGTGGTGTATGTCTGGTTCGACGCACTCATTAACTATGTTACCTCTGCCGGATTTCCCGTAAACGCGGATTCATTCGAAAAGTACTGGCCTGCAGACCTGCATGTGATCGGGAAGGACATTACCCGGTTTCACTGCGTCATCTGGCCCGCCATGCTCATGTCCGCGGGAATTCCGTTGCCGAAGACGATTTACGCCCATGGTTTCATTACGGTAGAAGGGCGGAAGATCTCGAAGTCCCTCGGGAATGTGGTCGATCCCCGTGATCTGGTCAACGAATTCGGTACGGATGCGGTCCGCTATTACTTGATGAGAGAGGTTTCGTTCGAGCGGGACGGCGACTTTTCCACGGGTCAGCTACGAGGTCGCTACAACGCGGATCTCGCCAATGACCTCGGGAACCTGCTGAATCGTCTGGCCGGCATGGCCAAAAAATATCTGGGCGAGGACTTTCCGTTGCCCGTGAGTGCCGAGGATGACGGTGTGCTCCGGGAGTTCGCGGGAGACGTTGCGAAGCGCTACACGGAACATGTGGACCGTTTCGAGTGGCACGCGGCTCTCGCGGCTGTCTGGGAACTCGTACGGAGGTGCAACCAGTATGTGGAAGAGTCCGCTCCGTGGATGCTGGCCAAAGATCCGGACAAGAAGGCCCGTCTTTCGACCGTGCTGTACAATTGCGCGGAGACACTTCGATTTACCGCTGTTTTGATCTCGCCTGTCATGCCGGCGAAGACGACCGAACTCCTGCACGCGCTCGGGATCGAGCGATCCTCTTCCGACCTCCGGTTTGATGACGACGCTGTCTGGAAGAATGAGCCGGTCGCGGGGCAGGTACTCGCCGTTCAAAAGCCCCTCTTTCCCCGCATGGAAGAGATGAAGCCCGAATGATCGACAGTCATGCCCACCTGACACATCCCGACTTTGCAGAAGATGGCGTCGGAGCGCTCGTGACCCGAGCGGAAGAAGCGGGCGTGAATCGAATCATCTGCATCGCCTACGATATCCCGTCCTGCCGTGAGACAGTGGAAGCGGCGGAAAAATTCGATTCCGTCTACGCTGTCATCGGCCTTCATCCACATGAGGCTGATCGTGTCGATGACAACGATATTATCCGTGTCGAAGAAATGGCCCGTCACAAGAAGGTCGTCGCCATCGGCGAAACCGGGCTCGATTTCTATCGCGACTGGGCTAAACGGGAAAACCAGGAGAAGCTGTTCCGCGCCTCTCTCGAAATTGCCGGCCGTCTCGAAAAGCCGGTCGTCATTCACGACCGGGAGGCTCATGACGACGTGGTGGCCACTTTGAAAGAGCATGCCGGCCGGTTTCCCGGTGGTGTCATGCACTGCTTCTCCGGCGACACGGGACTTATGGAGAGCGTGCTCCCCCTCGGCTTTTATATTTCCATTCCGGGGACGATCACATTCGGCAAGAAAGAGGGACCTCTCCACGATGTCGTTCGCCGTTGCCCCGAAGATCGTCTCCTGATTGAGACTGATTGCCCCTGGCTAACCCCCGCCCCGCACAGGGGCAAGAGAAATGAGCCCGCGTACGTCCGTTTTGTGCGTGACAAGGTTGCCGAAATCCTCGGCCGTGATCCTGAGGAGATCGACCGCCTCACGACGGAGAACACGGAACGCCTCTTCCGGCTCGGGAACTGATCTTGAAGCGTGACGATGAAACACCCGCCGCCGGGGTGAGAGCCCTCCGAGAGGCCGGTTTCCACCCCAGGAAGAGCCTTGGTCAGAACTTCCTCATCAATTCTCATGTCCTGGAGCGCATCGTCGATTCAGTCGGTCTCGGGCCGGGGGATCGTGTCGTGGAGATCGGGTCAGGCCCCGGCACGATGACGGGGCTCCTCGCCGATCGGGCTGAGGAAGTCATTTCGGTGGAGATCGAGGGGGAATTGATCGACAAACAGAAGGAGAGACTGTGTGAACGTCGGAATATCCGATTCGTTCATGCTGATTTTCTGGATGTGGATCTCGCGGAGTTTGCCGAGGGGAGAAAGATCGTTGTCGTGGGAAACATTCCGTACAGTGCGACCTCGCCGATCATCATCCGCATTCTCGAACAGGCGGATCTGGTCGACCGGGCCTATCTGCTCATGCAAAAGGAAGTAGCCGACCGGATCGCCTCCCCTCCCGGGTCCCGTCGATACGGCCGGATTTCGGTTGCAGTCCAGTATCATAGCGCCCCCCGCACTCTCTTCAAGGTCAAGCCGAGCGCTTTCTCGCCGCGGCCACGAGTCGATTCGGCTCTTCTTCATCTCGATATGTACGAAACCCTTCCTGCCAGGCCGGTCGACGAAAAGCTCATGTTCGAACTCATCAAGCAGCTTTTTCAGTCACGACGAAAGATGATACGAAGCGGTCTTCGATCATTCGGCGAGCTCGACCTGGAGGCCCTTGACCGGGTGGAACGGGAATCGGGGATCCCTTTGAGTTCACGGCCTGAGGTATTAGGAGTAGCGGACTGGTGCCGACTGAGTGATGCAATGGGAGGGGTGGCGTGAGAAGGGAGGCGCCCGGAATTCAATCGACCCGACGCCTCACGCTCTGTGCGATGCTCACAATTCTGATGGCGATCACGGCGGCGGACGCAGTAGCCCAGCCGGACGATCGCCACCTCGATGACCATGGCAGTGTACGAAAAGATTCTGTCTGGTTACCGGTCATGGGCGGAGACACGCTCTGGGTCGATTCCTCCATGGTCGATTCGATCCTGGAGGCGGATACGCTTGCCATGGAAGAAACGCGGAAAGGTGCCGCCCTCAGCCAGGTGCCCCCCGGGTTCCATCCCAGGTACGCGTTTACATTCAACCGGCAGCGATCAACAACTGCTTTGGCGCACAACTTTTCGCTCTCCTATCTGGTGAACCGAAACATCGTGGTCAGTGACACCGTGAACTTCAAAACGAACCGTTCGGACGGAGCTTCTCGGGAGACGAATGAGCGGGAGGACAAGGTCGGGTTTCAGTACCTGGTGAGAAAGGGGGTGAGATTCGATGTTTCAGCCTCTCGGGAGAAGGACAATGACCGTTCGCTGATCGCCATAGACGACAAGGAAACCATCTCGAAGCGAATATCGTTCGGCACGACCCTTCGCGCTCCGCTGCCGGGAGACTTCGCGCTCAATATGGTGGCGCGAGGCATCCTGAGTCGGCGTGGCAAAGATGACGAGAGGGAGTCGGCGGGGGGAGAGGGAGACATTGTATTTCGAAACGAGGTTCGTACCGGGATTTCCCAGCGGTACATTGTCCGTCTCCTGTACGACGTCGACAAAGACATAAACGGCTCGCTGGACGCGACAATCGGCCGGGGGAACAGGGAAATCGTGGTCAAGCGGGATGGCGAAGTCATCCAGAGTGATCGTGATAATCGGGATGACCTCGATCGGATCAAGGCCGGTTTTGTCTATAAACGACTGGCGCTGATGAAACTCGACTTTGGTTCGTCGGCAGAAAAGGCGGAGAAGACGTTTGCCCGGGCCGAAGGGGGGGTGGAAACGACGACAGACAGGAATTCCCGCGCGAGTGTTACGGCGAGGGGAGACATAAACAAGCGTCTGGACTACAAAGCGAGCGTTCGGTGGTCGTCTGCTGAAAAAGCATATGCTATCGATATCGACCAGACACAGAGACGTGTGGATGTCTCCGCCGACATGCTCGTGAACTACGCCATGCCATGGAAGTTGAAGACCAAGTTACAGTTCAGACGTTCCAAGCTTGAAGAAGTGTGGGTGTTTCAGCCCGACCGTACCGGCGACACCCATCGCGGGGAGATCAATCTGAACCTCTCCCGGAAGTTCTGGAAGAGCACCAATGTCCAGGCATCCGGCCTGCTCTCGCTCTCGAGCCGGCTGAACGAAGACGTGGTCCAGGACAAAGACGACACTACGAAACGGCTCAGCATGTCGATCGATAACAAGTCGAGCAAGAAGATTTCAGGGAAAGCGACTATATCGGTGGATCAGGCGGAGACGATCAATATTCACACTACTCGCTCGAATCGGAATCAGACGAGGGAAACCTGGACGGTCAATCCGTCGTTTGACTATTCACCGATCAAGAGATTCTCCATCAGGAATGCCTATAATTTGCGACTGGTCTATACATTCAAGTCGTTCAACTCGGCCAAGAATACAATGAGCAGGATCAGTGAGCTCCGATCCAATATGCGATGGAAACTATCGAAACCCACTGTTCTCACAATGACCTACAAGTTCAAGGTCGATCAGAACGGGCGTTTCAGGGGAAGCGGGATAACGAGAACATTTCTGCAGGAAGGAGAGACCTCTACCCAGCGCATCTCACTGCAGATGCGGTACACTCCGATCGAAGGGCTCGACTTCCGGGCGGAACAATTCTATGAAACAACGAAACGATACTCAATTGAAGGGGAGAAGACGCTTGAGGATCACAATGATCGAGTGCAGATATCGAACTCGATCGAATACAAGACCAAGCTCCCCCGCGATGCGTCGTTCAATTTCTTTGCGAAGCAGATTCAGGACGCCACGCTGCCGATCTTCCGCCTTGTCGGGAACGCCGGGCGGGAGACGCGTAAGACTCAGTGGAATATGATAACTAGTTTCTCGATCGCGTTCTAGGAGTCGAATAGTGCGATACAGGAATAATAGAGATGACCTTGAAACGTTACCCGCCCGCCTGATTGTCGTGGGGGTGCTCGTGGCGATCCTCGGGGGAGGGTGTTTCTTTTCCCCCCGCGATCCCGATCCCCCGCGCGGGCCGGGAGGGGGAGGCCGGCTCTGTCCGACCGTCTCGACCAGTCAGGAATTTGCGGATGATTTCGCGAGAGCTTTGGCCCCGTTTACTGTGGAAGGGATCGATTGTCTCTTCGCCGAGGATTTCGTTTTCCACCCCAGTTCAAGCGATTCGAGCGAGCTTGCCGACGGGGGGAGCGACGTCTTCGCCAAGCCGTGGGACAGAACAAAGATCCTCGATGTATTTCAGCTCATCAAGGTGTGCATCGATGATCGGGCTGTGGCAGGGGTCGGCTGGGGGATTGAACTCACCTATCCGGATGTGCTGGATGAAGAGATCGAAGAGACGAAGGTAAGATACTCCGGAGCTTATAATATGGTGCTCACTTATTTTACCGAGGAGTCCGGTCAGGTGGATTTAGTCTTCGCCGGTAGAATCGTTCTCGATGTGCGGGACGAGGGGGATAGCTGGCGCCTGTTCCGATGGGAAGATGGCCGGCAGCCGCCTGACGAGTCATGGGGACGTTTCATGGGGGATGTGGAAGCCGGGATCGAATGCTCGGATTGATCGAGTCGTTCGGCCGACCTTGACAAGGGTCCTCTTGAAGTGTTAGTATTAACTTCCCACAGATTCCTGCATCTCAACCCCCTTGATCTGATACAGGATCTGATGATTTCACGCAAAATGACAAAAACGGAGTAGAATCGAACAAGAAGTGCCCTTGCGGGTGTAATCGGTCATCGAATCCTATCGAGTGGAACCTGCTCGCGACCGATCAACCGGTAAAGCGGCTATCCCCAACGGCTCGAAGCCCCAGGAGAACATTGGTGAGGCGTATGAACGGTAAATTGAAATTCACAGTGACGTTTCTTTTCACGTTGTCACTCGTCCTGATGCTCGGACTCGGCTCCGGCTGCTTCCTGAGCCCAGGCGACGGTGATCCCCAGCCCGGGGACGACGACGATGACGACATCGCGGAGCGAGCGACTATCGAGGCCCTTCTCGCGGACTTCTTTCCGAAGTATTATAACCAGCAGGACAGCTTGAAGTACGAACAGATGCTCGACGATGCGTACCAGTTCGAACTCCTTGACAAGGATCCGGATGATACTGATCCGCCGGAATTCTGGGACAAGGAAGAGGAACTCGCCATTGCCGGCCATATGTTCAACGGATGGGAAACAAATCAAGGCGCAACCGTTCAATCGATCAATCTCGACTTGAATCTGAAGACTACGGGAGAGGACAACACCAACTGGCCTGACAAGCCGGCCAATGAGACCTGGTTCCTGTCGATCGCGGCGGTGGACCTCAAAGTCTTTGTGCTCGATCAGGGAGCAGACGGATTTACTAACTTTATCGTTTTTTCCGATCAGGAGTTCGTCACCCGGCCGGATCCGCAGGATAACGCCCAATGGGTGGTTTATCGACAGACCGATCGGGAGGCGATTGCCGGTGGCAAGAACTGACCCCTCTCAACCAGTCGTCGAAATCTGAATGACCAGGAGGCCCGGAGCGATGCTTCGGGCCTCCTTTCTTGCCCCGGTGCGCACCCCCCCGGCGCATTCCTCCACGGCGGTCGTCCTTCGCTCCCCTAGTTCCGGGCATTTAGTTCTGGGGACACAATACTTAACTCCCCCGACCCGTTCTGGTCGGAGTTAAGTATTGTGTCCCCGGAACTAAATGGGTCCCATCCCTCTCACCAGCCCATTCGTCCCGCTCGGGATCACTCCCACGTGGGTGTGATTCGGGGAATCATTTGTCTGAAAAAGGCCACTTCCTTGACGGTACGCCCCTCTCCCGCTACTCTTGAAACATAACAATTTGCCCCCGGAATCCTGCTGTCCCAAGTCTGGAGGGGTCCATGCATCTCCGTTCGATTCTGTTCGCGCCCCGTTCTCTCGTTTTGCTCCTTCTTTTCGCGATTCCTTTGGTTTTTGCCGGATGTAACGGCGACGATGTGGTCGCTCCGACCGGCGACGACGACGACGACCCCCCGAAAGAGCGGCTAACGGTCGACGCACTCCTGACGGACTTCTTCCCGAAGTATTACAATCAGCGGGACAGCACCAAATACGCGGAAATGCTCCACCCGGACTACCAGTTCTGTCTGCTCGACCGTGATCCGGACGATTCCGAACCCGCCGAATGCTGGGACCGCGACGAAGAACTGGCGATCGCCGGGCATATGTTCCACGGTTGGGAAACCAACCAGGGCGCTGTCGTTCAGTCGATCAATCTCGATATCAGTCTGAAGACGACGGGAGAGGACAACACCATGTGGCCGGACAAACCGGCCGGTGAGACATGGTTTCTTTCGATCGCCGCGATCGATCTCAAAGTCTTTGTGCTCGATCAGGGAGCAGACGGCTTTACCAATTTCATCGTCTTTTCCGATCAGGAGTTCGTTACCGCTCCCGACCCGAATGACGAGGAGCAGTGGGTGATTTACAGGCAAACTGACCGGGAGGCCATAGCGGGCGGTTGATCAGGAGACATGAAGTGTCGAGAGTGCGACCAAAGGCGCGAAGAGCAGGGAAGAATCGATCACAGTGGAGCGCGAACGGCCTGTCCGTGCTGCTGATTCCCCTTTTTCTCCTCTTCTCCTGCGGCGGGGACTCGGGAACCGATCCCACGCCGATCGACCAGCAACCCTCCGCCGCGTCCGATGAAGATCGGGAGTCGGTTGAGAAGCTCGTCGAGGTCTATCTCCCGAAAGTCTATGAGCAGCTCGACTTCGATCGCTACACCGAATGTCTCGACAACAGCTATCGGTTTGAGGCGCTTCTTGACGAGTCGAGCGAGGCGGACACACTCGAATGGTGGCCCCTCGAACTCGAACGGGTCATTACGGAGCGGATGTTCTCGGGGGCAATCGGTTCGGAGGGGGAGCCGGTCCGTGCGATTTCGCTCGAAATCACGCTGAAGACTCAATTCGAAACGACTACCAATTTTCCGGATCAGCCTGATGGCGAGGCCTGGTTCGAGGTTCTGACCTCGGTCAAATTGAACGTTTTCATGGAGGGGGGCCTTGACCCCACGACCTATCAGGTCATTTCGCCGCAGATTTTCGTTGTCCGTCCTGACCGGGACCTGCCCGGTCTCTGGGCCATCTACAGGCAGACGGACCGACCGGCTTCCGGAAGCTAGGGCAACCGGCCGAACGGACCGCCGGACAGTCGAATCACCGCTGAAAACCATTGACACAAAACCGCCCTCCCCCCATGCTCGATGATTCGTGTTGGGGAGGGTCAAACGGGGTTCCTGGGAGGGCAGAAGCATGAGTAAGCCCGGATTGGGGCCGCGTCGCAGAGGGACAGTTCTGGCGATTGCTTGGCTGTCTCTTTTTGTGGGGGTCGAGGCCGTACCGGCTGATCCTGGAGGGGTTCCGAAGATCCGGGGGGCTCGGATCGTTCTGGTAGTGGACGATTTCGGGTACGCCTACAACGAGACTGTACGCGGCTTTCTGGCCGTGCCGGAGGCGATTACGATCTCGGTGATCCCCCTGGAATACTACTCCTACCGGATCGCCGCCGAGGCGGAGGAGTCGGGGAAAGAGGTCATGGCTCACATTCCGATGGAGCCCCTGGCTTACCCCGAGAAAGACCCCGGTAGCGGAGCGCTGCTCGTCGACCATAGTGACGACGAGATCAGGCGTCTCGTTCGCCAAGCCCTCGATTCGTACCCGAATTTCGATGGTGCGAATAATCATATGGGATCGAGAGTGATGCAGGAGCAGCGCATCGTATCGATTGTGATGGAAGAGATCGCCCGACGGGATCTCTTCTTCGTTGATTCGAAGACCTATCCGGGAAATCTGGCTCGCTCGGTAGCCCGAACATTGGGAGTGCGTTTCGCAGAGAATCGCATGTTCTGGGATGACGGCTACAGCACCAGTGAGGAGATCCTGGATAATCTGGATAGATTGGCGCGCATGGCGCTCGAACAGGGATGGGCGATCGGAATCGGTCATCCGAGAGGAATCGCGCTCGACGCTTTGCGAAAGAAGTTACCCGAGTTCAAGAAGCTCGGGATCCAGATTGTGCCGATGACGGACCTCGTCGGTCAGCCTGGGTAAGATAAAGATCCGGAGGAACGAAACGGATGGGCAATAACCGCCTGAAGTTGGTTGTAGTGGCGATCGTACTGATCCTGTGTGGGGTTTATCTCTACCCGACGGTGAAACTGATATCTCTCTCCCGAGTAGACCGGGCGGAGTTGGACCCCGAACAGATCGTCGAACTCGATTCGCAGATGGCCGCACTCGAATCGAAAGCACTCCGTCTTGGACTCGATCTCCAGGGAGGAATGCACCTCGTCCTGGAAGTGGATAAGTCGGAGCTGACCGAAGACGAGGCGACTGATGCTCTTGATCGGGCGCTCGAGATTATTCGAAACCGTGTGGATCAGTTCGGCGTGGCTGAACCGTCTATCCAACGCCAGGGAGAGAACCGGATCATCGTTCAACTCCCCGGTGTGCAGGACGCTCACCAGGCGAAGGAGCTGATCGGCCAGACCGCGCTTCTCGAGTTCAAGCTGGTTCGACCGGCCGCTGATTTTACGGAGACTCTCCGCCGGATCGACGAGTATCTCTATCTGCTGAGCGGCGGTGCGAAAGAAGAGGCGAAGCCAGAAGAAGAAGACACGACGGCGGCTGATGACCTCTTCGCTGAGGAGGAGGTAGAGGACGATCCGCTCGCCAAAACTCCTCTCACTTCCAGGCTTCGATTCCTGCGCCAGTCCGATCAGAACCAGGCATGGGTTCCGGAGCAGCAGGCGGCCGAAGTGGAGTCAATCCTCACTATGCCAGCCGTCCTCGGCGTGCTTCCATTCGGCACCCAGTTCGCCTGGGGCAAGGAACTGGACGACTTCGGCGGCCAGCGGATGCGCTCCCTTTATCTATTGACCGATCGCGCCGAGATGACCGGAAAGTCGGTCGCCAACGCGCTCGTCAAAATAGGCCTTGATCAAAGCGCGCCCAACGCGCCCGGTGTATCGCTCACCCTCACCGGAGAGGGGGCGCACGATTTCGCGCGCCTCACCGGCGACAATATCGGCCGGCGACTCGCCATCGTGCTCGACGGGAAAGTGCAGTCGGCCCCTACCATTCAGGGCCGGATCCCACGGGGGAACGCCTCGATCACCGGCGGCTTCGAGATGGATGAAGCGAAGATCCTTTCGATCGTTCTCAGAGCAGGTGCCCTTCCGGCGCCTCTCGAGATTGTCGAAGAGAGAACAGTCGGCCCCTCCCTCGGTAGAGACTCGATCACCATGGGAGTCCGCGCGGCAATCTATGGCAGCATCTTTGTCGTGATTTTCATGGTCGTCTATTACAGGGGCTCCGGCCTGATCGCCGATATGGCTCTCATTTTGAACCTCGCATTCATGATGGCCGTCATGGCCGGCCTCAAGGCGACGCTGACGCTCCCCGGAATTGCAGGAATCATCCTTACGATCGGGATGGCGGTCGACGCCAACGTGCTCATCTTCGAGCGGATCCGTGAGGAGCTGCGAAACAGGAAGTCTGTTCGCGCGGCGATCGAGAGTGGATACAAGCATGCGTTCCGTACGATTCTTGACGCCAACGTCACGACGTTTATTACCGCGTTCGTGCTCTGGCAGTTCGGCACGGCAAGCGTCAAGGGTTTTGCCGTGACGCTCATGATCGGGATCTGCTGCTCCATGTTTACGGCGCTGGTTATGACGAGACTGGTATTTGATTCCGTAGTCGATCGCTTCGCGATCAAGAAGCTTAGTATTTAATATATTGAGGAGCGGAGACCGATGGAGTTTCTCACCGACACTCATATTGAGTTCATCAACAGGCGGAAGGGTGCGCTTATCCTTTCCAGTACCCTGATCCTGATCGCGCTGTTTTCGATCTTGTTTCACAAGGGCCTGAACTATTCGATCGACTTTCGCGGAGGATCGCTGATCGAGCTTCGTTTCGATGAGCCGGTGGCCATCGATGACCTTCGCACGTCCGTCGGGGCGACCGACGTCGGTACATTCGAGATTCAGGAGTTCGGCGATCCGCGGGAGATCCTGATTCGAGTCGAAAAATCGGATACGAAGGGGGACCTCGGTCCCACAGTGATCGATCGCTTCAAGGCTGACTTCCCGGAACGGACTGTCGAACTCCGGCGGGAGGAGACGGTCGGGCCGCGAATCGGAAAAGAACTGCGGGGCCAGGCGTTCCTGGCAATCGTATTTTCCATCATCGGAATCCTGATCTATATTTCGTGGCGATTTGAGTTTCGATTTGCCATCGCTGCGGTGATCGCCCTCATTCATGATGTGATGATCACGCTGGGGATTTTTTCGCTTACCGATCGGGAGATTTCTCTCGCGGTGGTAGCCGCATTCCTCACGATCGTCGGGTATTCGTTGAACGATACGATTGTTGTTTTTGATCGAATCCGTGAGGATCTACGACTGTATGCCCGGAAGAAGTATGATCGCGTGCTGAACGCCGCGATCAACCGGACGCTCTCTCGTACGATCCTGACCTCGATGACCACCATGGTAGTCGTGATCTTCCTGATGGTGGCGGGCGGGAGTGTGATCCGCGATTTCGCTCTCGCTCTCCTGATCGGCGTGATCATCGGTACGTACTCTTCCATTTTTGTCGCGTCCCCCATTCTTGTGGAGTGGAACCTCCGGGCAGCGGCGAGAGCGAAGGCGAAAAAAGCGGCCAAATAACCGCTCGTGCAGGATTGTCCACGATGGGGGACGGCGATCCCCGATCGAGGACAATCCTGCCGGCGCCGATTCCCGGCCCGGGCAGGCCGGCAACGGCTTTACCGCACTGTTTCCGACGGGTGTTCCCGGCAACACTGATTCCCGACAATACTCCCTTATGGCACGTCCCTTGCGATTCCCTCAAAGATCGCCCGGGCCGGACTATGCTCGCTAACCCCGTTCGATCCACTGGAGCCGCTACTTGACCGAAAACCGTTCCCCTCTTTCTGCGTGGCCGGCGATTGCAATGTCGGCGCTCGCCGTTATGGCGTGGGCCTCTTTTCTCTACTTAAGCGCTGCTCATTCTCTCTTCGAAACCGGTTGGTTACTCTCTGCCGGCGCGATCACGATCTCTCTCCTCTTTCTACTCGCGCGCCGGTGGGTACGCGGTGCCTTGCTGGCCGGTTTTGCTCTCGCCCTCTTCTTTTCCCACGCCCATCTCGACCGGCTCGAAGCCGTGGATGACCGGGGACGAATTCAGTCCCTCGGTGGGACGTACGATGCAGTGGGCGGCTTTCTAGAGGAAGAGGAGAGCCGTCTGGCGGAATGGGTGGATCGATTGGCGGCGGATCCCTCCATCGTGGATGTGTCAGTGCACTACGGGGAAAAGAAAGCTCGTATCGAAGCATTCGAAGCGCTTGCTCTATTTGCTGCCCACCATGGGATACCTGACTACGCCGAGGGAATCGCCTTCGATATCGTCTCCTCCGCGACCGGCCAGTCCGTCGCCTGGTGGGGGGACTTGCCCGATGTCGATCGGGCGCCGATTCCGGGAGGAGCCGGAATCATGAGCGATCCGTTCCGGCTCTATCTGGTTGTGGAGCGGCCGCTCGAGACTTTCGATATCAGCCTGCCGACGGGGCATGTGAGAGTACTTCGGCCCGTCGGGATCAATCCGCTCCTCCGCGGCCGGTTCGGTAGAGATGTGCCGTTTGCCGTTCGACTGCATGATGTGGCCGGCCGGGAGGTCCAGCTTCATCCCCTCGAGGGGAAGAAGGGTCGTCCGGTCAAAGGGGCGTCCGGCAGGCCTCTCGGACGGGCACAGGTGGTTCTTCCTCCGCTGGAGTTGGAGCGGGACGCCGCACTGCAACATGCCCGGCATGTTTTGGGGGCTATTCTAGCGCTCTTCTGGACCGCCTGCATACCATGGCCGCGTCTCCGCCATCGAAAGCAGCTTCCTGCGGAAGAGTCCGGGGGAGACCTCAAGTTCTGGGCTTCCCGAATACCGATCCTGCCGATCCTCATCGTCCGGCTCATTATCCTTCTGTTCCGGTGGCCGGCCGGTGATTTCGACCTGGCTGATGTCACAGGTATTCAGGAGCTCACCCTCTCGCTTCTCGGCGGCTTCTTTCGTACGCCTCTCGATCTTGCTCTGACGGCCGCCGCACTCCTGGCGCCGGTCATCGTCCTCCGGGAGCGCCTCGCCGGAGGAGAAAATGATCTCGGAAGAAAAGTCGGGCGCCGCTCCCCGCTCGCCATGTGGGGCATTCCTGTTCTTGCCATGGCGATTCTTTCGATTGTTACCTACGGGTTTCACTTGCTCATTCGGCGACTCCTATTCACATCGGAACTCGAGCTGTTCCGCGGGCCGTCTCCTCTCGATTCGGTCGGTGCGCTTCTGATCGAAGGGGGGATTCTGTTTTTTGCCGCCGCCTACCTGCTCCTCATCGACGCCGGATTCGTCTGGGCGGGTCGATCCGGGTTTGCCGGGCGAGGACTGGCCGGCCGGCTTTCATTTCCTGTTCGCTTCGCTCTCGCCACGATCTTTGCTCTGGCTACCCTCTTTCTGACCTGGTGGTGTGCCCGCGGGGCAGAGAGCATTCTCTTCTATCCCGCAGCCACTCTCTCAACAGGATTTCTGCTTCTCTTTCTTCTCCGTGGAAGAGGGTGGCGCCTCTGGAACGGGCTCGGTTTTATTGCCGCTCTCGTGATTGTCACCCATGGTCCGGTGAGAGTTGCCCAGGATGACATCGCTCGGATTCACCTGCAGGAGAGGGCGCTTCGCTTCGCCGATCCGGCGGATGAGGAGAAGCGGCTCGTTCTGGAAAAGGCGCTCCAGGTTCTTCGGGATGACGAAAAGCTCGCTGAGAAGCTGATGAGGAACGAAGTCACACCGGCAGGGAGAGATGCCTTTTCAGCCTGGATTCGAAGCGGCCTCTCCCAGTCCGATCACAGTTGTGATCTGCTGATCCTCGATCGGCAAGGGGCGGTGGTGAATCGGTTTTCGATGGATATGCCCGCTCAGTCCGCAGTCCGTGCGGCGTTTGCGTTTCGGGAACTCCGGGGCGGGGGAGAGGGAAAGATCGAGTCATCCCGCCGGGTGATTCGGGGGAGATCGGTGGAGAGCTACACGGGGGTCACCCCGATCCGGGTAGAAGAGGAACTCGTCGGCGCGGTGATCATTACAGTTCCCTACTTTATTGAAAGCCTCGAGTATGCGTCGAATCTCCCGTCCACATCCCACGAGATCTTTCGAAACTACCGGTCAGCTCAGCGCTCACTCCCCGATCCTGAGGATGAGATCCAGGTACTTCACTACGTCGGGGAGAGGCTGATTCGTTCTTCGGATGACCGCCCGCCCGTAGTTCCCGCGCCCGGTCCTGATCTGTTAGAGAAGATCGTAAGCGGCCGTCCGATCTGGCTCACGGAGAGTCATTCCGGAAAGCGTTACGACGTTTTCTATACCGGTTGGAAAGATCCCGCGCGAGAAGGGGTTCTCGCCTATGCCAGGAAGAAGGCCGGGTGGATCGATCATGTCAAAGCGCTCATCGACATGACGCTGATCGATCTATTTCTTGCGGTGTGCTTTGTCGTGCTGTCGGCTCCGGTGCTGATCGTACTCTCGATCACCACAGGTCCTCTGCTCCGCGTGCGCCCTGAACCGACTTTCCAGGACAAGCTGGTTCTCGCCTTTCTCCTGATCGCACTTCTGCCTGCCGTGCTGCTTGGCGGCGCCGGCCGCCGAATGGTGAGCGGCTATGTTGCCGAGGCGGGCGAGGACGAAGCGCGCACCTCTCTCCAGGCCGTACTGTTTGCACTCGATCAGGAGGCTATTCGAGAGGCGGAGGAACTCGCGCGCAGCACTTTCGTCAGACGAAAGGTCCTCGGCATCGACGAGGAGGAGCGGATCGATCTCGAAGTCGGTCTCAAACGATTCGCGATTCTCACACCTGCCGGCGATCTCATCTTGCAGAACGGGCGGATCGGGGAGGTGAATCGGGAGGCGATCGCAGAGGTCCGTGACCGGCGGACGCCGCTTACCGCATTCGAGTATACCGATCAGCTCTCGATCGTGGCGCTGGTCGGAATCACGATTGAAGGATTCGAGGACGACCTGGAAGGTGTGCTCCTCCTGTCGAGACCGATCGATGAAGCGCTGATTTCACGATTGGGTGAGAGAGTAGGCCGGGATCTTACCTTCTTCAAAGGGGGGGATCTTGCCGTCTCCACGCGACGGGAACTCTATCAGGCGGGAATTCTGTCCACCCGTCTCCCCGCGAATGTCTACCTCCCCCTCGAGCTGCGGGGTGAGCGGATTCGTTTTGGCCGCGAGCAGGTTGCGGAAACGCCCTATCTCGTAGGATACAGCTCACTTCAGGGGCTCTCCGGGGAGCCGGTAGGGACAATCGCTGTCCCCCTCCTGTTTCGGGAGCATGAAGCGAACCGGGATGTGCAGCGAGCCTATGCCGCCATCACCTATCTGACGTTCGCCACGCTTCTCGTCATTATCGTGATTGCCGAAGTGATGGGACAGCGGATTGCGAGACCGGTGGCCGATATCTCACAGGGGATGAAGAGGGTGGCGGAGGGGGATCTGGGAGTGGCGATCAGGCGGGGAGCCGGTGGGGAAATCGGGAGGCTTGTCGAGGCATTCAACCGGATGACGTCCGATCTGAAACGGAGTCGCGAAGAGCTGACGGAGCGAACCCGCTATATCGAGACCATCCTGCAGAGCGTCGGCACCGGAGTCATCGCGTTCGAAGAGCGGGGCCGTGTGGTAAGCGCCAATCCGGCTGCCGCCCGGATCCTGGATGTTCCCGTCGAGGATCTTCCGGGAGAGAAGCTGGAAAACTTAAGGGGGGGGCTGTTTCGGCCGCTCCAGCAACTGCTGGAGGAGATCGACAGGACCGGTGACAGGCTGCACGAGGAGGAGGTCGAGCTGAGCGGGCCGGGGGGACGGGTGGTGGCACTTCGGGTCGTGGCCAGCATGCTGACCGACGAGGAGGGGAGTCACCTGGGCAAGGTGATCGTCTTCGAGGATCTTACAGCGCTGATTCAGTCGAAAAAACTGCTCGCCTGGGGGGAGATGGCCCGCCAGGTGGCTCACGAGATCAAAAATCCCCTCACACCGATCAAGCTGTCGGTGCAGCAGATCAGGCGGGCCTACCATGACGGCCATAAGCGGTTCGGAGAAATACTGGATGAGTCGACCGATCTGATTATCGAGGAGATCGAGTCCCTTCGCAGGATAGCGACGGAGTTTTCCGCGTTCGCCCGCATGCCTCGTCGTCGACTGGAGCTTGTGGACGCCGGCCTGCTCGTGGCGGACGTGGTCCGCCTCTACGAGGGTTCCATTCCAGGCGGGCGCATACGGGTCGACCTTCCTCCGGAGAAGAAAGAGATTCTGGTGGACCGCCAGGAGTTTCGGCGTGTGCTCATCAATCTACTGGAAAACGGGGTGCAGGCGATCAAGCGGTCGGGGAATATCGATGTGGCGCTTTCCGTTTCATCCGGATCCCCGACGAACGATGAGGGGTGGGAGATCTGGGAATCCACTCCGGAAGCGCCGAGAGAGGGTGATCTGCTCGTGTTCCGGATCGCCGATGACGGTTCAGGGGTGTCCGAAGGGGCGCGGGGAAAACTGTTCGAGCCGAATTTCTCTACCAAGACGAATGGCACCGGGCTCGGCCTCGCAATCTCACGCGCCATTGTCGAAGGATACGGGGGGAGCATCATGATCGGCTCCACACGGGACAAGGGGACCGCCGTATTCGTCTCTATCCCTCTCGGATCGTCCGTTTGACCGGCCGGGAAGATCAACCTATAGTTGCTTGAAATGACGAAACAGACCTGTCCATTCTACTTTAGTCATGTGGGGGGGAGCGGATTGCTCCTTCTGGCACTGTTGCTCGCCCTTTCTCCAGCACGGCCGGCCGCGCAGCTCCCCGGGGAGGGGCTCTTCACGATCGCCCGCGTCAAGTACGAGGGAGGAGGCGACTGGTACTCCGATCCGACTTCGCTCCCCAATCTGCTACAGGGCCTCAACGAGCGAACCAATATACGGGCAGCCGATCAGGAGGCGAGGGTGGAGATTCTCGATGAAGAGCTCTTCGAGTATCCTTTTCTTTATATGACAGGTCACGGCGTCATGCGTTTCTCGGACGCCGAGGTGCAGCGCCTCCGCTATCATCTCATTCATGGCGGATTTCTATGGGTAGACGACAATTATGGTTTGGATCAGTATTTCCGCCGGGAAATCCGCAAAGTCTTTCCTGAGGCGGAATTACGGGAACTCCCCTTTGATCATCCGATCTTCCACGGGCCCTATTCATTCCCCAAAGGGTTGCCGAAGATCCATGAACATGACGGGGAGCCCCCCAAGGGATTCGGAATCCATTACGACGGAAAGCTCGTCGTGTTTTATACTTACAGTACTGATATCGGTGATGGTCTAGAAGATGGGTCGGTTCACAACGATCCTGCCGAGAAGCGCGAGAAGGCGCTCCGGATGGCGATCAACATCGTGAGCTACGCCCTTTCCCATTGATGGGATCGGTGGGCGGGCCGAAAACTGGACTAAACGAACCCCCTCCCCTGGGAGACCCGGCCATGGACACGAATCAAGCTTACGATCGAATACGGAGGAAGCTTGTCTCCCTTCGCAATCGATTCCTGCGCTACGAGTTCTCTATTCTCGCGCTTCGCCTGATCGGAGCGGCCGCCGGCGCCCTCGCCATCAATGTGCTGCTTACCTATCTTCCCGTCGGAATGGGACTTCGCCGCCTGGGGGCGTGGGCGGGGATCGCGGCGATAATTCTGCTGGCGGGAACCGCTTTCGTAATTCTTTCCCGCCGCTGGCCGAGCCTGGCGTGGATCGCCGCGCAGGCGGAACGGGAGACTCCCGAACTGAAAGGCGACCTCATGCGGGGCGCCCTCGATCTCGGCATGCGGAAGGACGGCAATCCTTTCGGTTATTCCCTCTCTCTGATCGAGGCGCTGATCGCGGATGCGTTCGCTAAATCCGCGGCGATCCGGGACCGGGATGTGATCGGCCGTGAGAGAGTCAATCGTCATCTGCCCATACTGCCCGCCGCAATCGCTCTATTCGGCCTGCTCTTCTTCTTTGCCCCTGAGCGAACGACAATGGTTTTCAGCGCTCTCGTGCCGGCCGATCAGGATGAGCTGCTTCTCGCCGTCGGGCTCACAGTCGAACCGGGGAGCTGCGACATCGAGTCGGGTGAGAACATCAAGGTGACCGCCACGTTCGAATCCTATAACGGTCTTTCCGCATTCCTTGCGGTCAAGCGGGATGGCGAAGAGGAGTGGCGTGAATTTCCCATGGGGGAACGGGAGGGTGTGGACAGGGTGTTCGAGGCTTCCCTCCGGGAACTGGAGACAGGCGCTGAATACAAGATTCGGTTTGATACGGGAGAGAGCAACGTCTATGCCGTAACCGTGAGCGAGCCGCCGGTAGTAACGAACGTCGCCTTCCGTCTCGACTTCCCGTCCTACACAGGACTCGAGCCTCTCGAGATCAGCGAGAATCATGGCAATGTGCGTGCGTTGACCGGAACGGACGTGGAGCTCCGGTTCACTGCGAACACGGAGTTCAGTGAAGCATCGCTCGTGATCGAGGGTGCGGATCCGATCTCTGTCGTCTCCTCGGGCCGTGATGGAGTCGCCCGATTCAAGGTGACCGAATCCTTCTCCTATGTCGTCTCGTTTCTCGATCAGAACGGGAACGGCAACCGGAATCCGATTCTCTACGAAGTGACGCCTCTCACCGACGAAAAACCATTCATCCGTATACTGTATCCCGCCGAAGATCGCGTGCTCGATCAGGACATGGTTCTGCCGGTTCAGTTCGCGGCGATCGATGACTATGGTGTCCGGGAAGTCAACCTGCTTTTCCGGAAAAACGATAACGACGAGAAAAAGGTCCCGTTTTTTACGACCAGCCACAGGCTGACCGAAATCGAGCGTGAGCGGGACTGGAATCTGGGGTCGGAAAATATGCTCCCCCAGGATGTGCTGACCTACTATCTGGAAGTCTGGGACAATGACGAGATCAACGGTCCCAAGAGAAGTGTGAGCCGCACGTTTACCATCCGTATGCCCTCTCTCGCCCAGATGTATTCGGAGCTCTCCGAAGACCAGGAGACGGAGATCGACGACCTCGAAGAGATGCGTGATGCGAGCGAAAGACTCGACAAGAAGCTCGATGAGCTCGCCCGTGAGATCCAAAAGGCGGACGAAATCTCGTGGGACGAAAAGAAGAAAATCGAAGGGATCGTCGAGAAGCAGAAGGAGATCGAGAAGAACCTGCGGAAAGTAGCCAATCAGATCGAGCAGACTTCCAGGGAGATGGAGGAAAATCGCCTCGTTACTCCTGAAACGATTGAACGTCTCGACGAGCTGAATCGGTTGCTGCAGGAAGTGGCTACCGAAGAGATGAAGCAGGCCATGCGGGATCTCGCGGAGGCGATGGAGAAACTCGATCCGGAAGAAATCGCCAAAGCAGCGGAGCAGCTCCAGTTGACGCAGGAAGATTTCATGGAGCGGCTCGACCGGACGATCGACATGTTGAAACGGATGAAGGACCTGCAGGATCTTGACGCCATTGCCGAGGGGATGCGCCGCATGGCCGAGGAGCAGCGTGAGCTCCGGGAAGAGACCGAAGAGGCGGGGGCGGATGAGATGGAGGATATGGCGGCGCAGGAAGAGGCTCTCCAGAAGGAAGTCGACAAGCTGAAAGAAGAGATGAAAAAGCTTGCCGAAAACTCGAAAGAGCGTTCAGAGGAATTCTCCAAAGAGATGGAGAAGGCCATTGAGAAGATGGAGCAGCAGGGTACTCAGCAAAAAATGGAAGAGGCGACGAACGACCTGAAATCAAATGAGAAATCCGATGCCATGGATAAGCAGAAGCAGGCGGAGGAGGAACTCTTCCAACTCGCGTTCCAGCTTACTGAATACGGTCAGTCATGTAAGAGCTCGTCAAACAAGAAGGTGCAGGCGGCGTTCGGCGAGAGCATCCAGGATCTGCTCTATCTTTCGAACGGCCAGGAAAATCTTGCCGATGACGGTCAGAGCGGAAGACGCGCTTCCCTGCTGGAGCGCCGGTCATATGCGGAACGTCAGCTGGAGGTCTCTACAGGGATCGGCCGCGTGATGGAGAAGATTCGCGAGGTGGGCCGCGAAGTCCCCGAGCTTTCCGCACAGGTTCTGAATCTGCTCCGCCGGGGGAAACGTAAAGCGGACGAGGCGGCACGGAAATTTGAAGAGGGTGATCTCAGCATGGCGGGAACAAAAGCTGAGGAATCACTTCTCCACTTGAACCGTTCCGTAGTCGAACTCCTTCGATCCAAGCAGAATCATTCCTCTTCGTGCTCCAATCCGAACGGCAAGGGCCAGGGCCAGCAGCAGCTGGAACAGATGACGCAGCAACAACGGGGTTTGAATCAGCAGTCCTCCCAGATGCCCATGCCTGGCGGGCGGAATCCGGGACAGATGACCATGCAGCAGCAGGCGGGGATGGCACGTCTCGCGGCTGAGCAGCAGGAGATCCGTAAGGGGATGGAACAGTTGATGGAAGAAGTAGAGGGGACGAGCGAAACCCTCGGAAGTATCGACGACATTGTGGAAGAGATGCGGAAGGTCGAGCGGAGCCTGGAAAACGCCGAGCTTTCCGACGATACGAGGGAAAGACAGGAGAAGATACTCTCCCGCATGCTCGACGCCCAGCGTTCCATTCGGGAGCGGGGTTACAAACGTTCCCGCCGGTCTCGTAGTGCCGAGGCGGCTGAAGCGGCGGCGCCGACCAGTCTCCCGCAGTCGCTATCTGAAGCGCAGGAGAAAATCAGGGAAGATCTCATCCGGATGCCGCATTTCTCATACCCCCCGGAGTACGAGGAGCTGATTCGGTCTTACTTCCGATCACTGACCGAAGGGAAATAAAAGTTTGCGCTATGCGGTTGCCGGCGTCGTATTCGCCGTCTATCTGATCACACTCTGCCCGACGATTTACGTGGGCGATTCGGGTGAACTGGTGACTGCGGCGGCCGAGCTGGGAGTGGCTCACCCGCCCGGCTATCCTCTATACATGCTTCTCGGACGGCTCTTCTCGCTTTTGCCCGTTGGCGAAGTCGCGCTCCGGCTCAATCTGCTTTCGGCAGTTTGCGGAGGAGCGGCGGCGTACATGCTCGCTCTTTTGCTCGGCGGGATTCCTGCCCGTGTTCGCCGGCAAAATGACGGCGCGGCGATCGCGGCGTCCGCAACAGTCATACTTCTCTTCGCGTTCTCAAGAACTACATGGTCCGAAATGGTAAAGGCCGAAGTGTACGGCCTGAATGTGCTTCTGATCGCCGCTGTTCTCTGGTCGACTTTTCGCGGCCGCCGGCCGGTGCTTACGTTCTTTCTACTCGGGCTCGGCGCGGCCAATCACCAGACCATCCTGCTTCTCGTTCCGGGCATTCTCTACTACTACTGGTCACGGGGATCGCTTGACGCTCGGTTGCTCGGGAGGGGGGCGGTCGCGTTTTTTGTCGCTGCTTCGCTCTATCTGGTGCTGCTCGTCAGACCCGGTTCGCCCGAACTGTTTGCGTGGAGAAAGCCGGAGACGATCTCGGGGCTTCTCGCTCATATAACACGGGAGCAGTACGGCGCACTTTCGGTACAAGCGAGGTCGGTTTCGCTGCTCGGTTCGCAATTAGTATGGCTTCTGGTTTTCATACTGCGGGAGATGACGGTTGTTGCATTGCTCGTACCATTTGCGATCGCCGCTGCCTGGCGGAGTAGCGGTTCACCCATGCAGCGATCGCTCACGATTCACTTTGCGCTTTTCTCTGTCGGGCTGCTGCTGCTTCTGAATCATGGAGTCGGTCCTCGCGACGGGGCTGTCGCCCAGGTCTATTATATTCCGGCCATTCTGCTCGGATTCCTGCTGGCTGCCCCTCTGCTCAAGGATCTCGTCGCCAGAATGGCGCAAAGGTCGCCGGTTCCGCCGTTCGCGGTTATTGTGTTGTCGATCGTCCCGCTCATGTGGAACTGGAGCGTCAGCTCGGCCCGCGATTTTCGTCTGGGAGACGAAACAGGGACGGCTGTTCTTGAGGCGGTGGCGCAGGATGGCCATCTTCTTACTACGGGCGATAATAATACTTTTCTACTTTACTACCTGCAGCGGGTCGAAGGGTTGCGGCCCGATGTTCGGATTCTCGATCGTGATCTCAATTTCTATCCGGAGCGTTTGGGGATCGATCCGAGAAGACCCGGCCGTAAAGCTGCTCTCAATGCCGCCGTCCTGAAGCTCGTATCGTCGGGCGAACCGGTTTACAGCGTTACTGATTTTGCTAAAGAGACCGTTGCGGGAAAACAGCTCCGTTCTGCGGGCCCTGTCTATCAATTCGTATCGAGTCAAGGGGAGATCGCTCCCACCAGGCTCGAGTTCTTCCATCGGGACGGCTTTCCGCCGGGAGCACTTACGGGGGACTATCTCGCTCGGCGGTATGTAGTGAGCTATCTCTCCCGTTGGATCGATCACTACAAGCAGATTGATGATTCGGTGGGACTGACCGAGGTGAACGAGCTATTACTTGCATCCGTTCCCGAACTCCGTGAGGCGCAATTCGTTCGGGGTGTGGGGGAGGCGGCTGCCGGAGATACGGCGGGCGCGGTAGCTGCGCTCGAGAAGACACTCGCCATCGACCCCGACTTTGCGCAGGCCAGAAGAAACCTTGCCAATATTTACGTCGGCATGGAGAACTACGTCAGTGCAGCGACGGAGTATCGCCTGGCGGCCGAGACGAGCGGTTCGGCGGGAGACTGGCTGAACCTCGGGAACTGCCTGCTGAACTCGGCCGACAGCTCCGGTGCCGCCCAAGCTTATTACTCGGCATTGAAGGGGGAGGGGGTCGATCCACTGATCACTCTCGGCCTCGCGAAAGGATTTGGCCGTCTCGGTATCGACAGGATGGGAGTCGATCTTCTCGGTCAGTTGGAGGCTGCGGATTCGGAGACATTCAGCGAATACGAAGCGCTCGCCGACGGCTATGACAGAATGGGGAATGTCGCTCAGGCGCTCACATATTATGAGATCGCAAAAGAGAGGCACCCGCTCAGCCCGTCGATCGCTTACAAGCTGGGAGTCGCTTTCATTCGAATCGGAAAGAACCCGGAAGCGGAGGACGAACTGGAGCGGGCGATTGCACTCGACAGTTCACTCGCCGGCGCTTACAACGCGCTCGCCTATCTGTTTGTCGAGAGTGGCCGTAATCTGGAGCGTGCGGCCGAACTTGTGGAGCGGGGGATTCGATTCGCCACGCTGAACGAGCTCGGTTACTTTTATGACACCAAGGGGGTCGTTCTCGCCCGTCTCGATAAGCCGGAACAGGCGCTCGATGCCTTCCGTGTGGCACTCGAGCAGACCCCGGTCAGCGATCTGGCCGCCCGCGCGGAGACGTACGTGCATGTGGCCGATCTGAATGCCGTGATGGGGAATCAGGTGGAAGAGGCTTACGCCAGACAGAAAGCGGATTCCCTCTCCCGATTGCTTAAATAAGGTGCGACGATGAACCGATATCCCGTATCAGCCGTGGTCGATCTCGACGCCATTGCGCATAACTGCCGGGAAGCCCGCCGAATGATCGGCGAAGACCGAGGCATCCTGATGGTCGTGAAAGCGGACGGCTATGGTCTCGGCGCAATCGCGGTCGCTCATGAGGCCGTTCGGAACGGCGTCAATCGACTCGGTGTGGCGACCCTCGACGAGGCGGTGGAGCTTCGGGAAGCGGGAATCGACCTCCCGATACTGATGTTCAATCCCCCGATGAAAGGGGAAGCGGCTCGTGTGGTCCGCAATCGGATCGAACCGTCGATCGTGGAGATCGATTTCGCCCGGGAGTATGCGGGGGAATGTCTGAGCGCAGGAGTGGTCGGGCGTTACCAGGTTGAGATCGACACCGGGATGGGGCGATGGGGGGTCTTTACACGGGATGCGATTCCATTTCTGAAGGAACTCGGCGCCATGGACGGCATCGCGCTCGCCGGTGTTTATACGCACTTTCCCGCGACCGACCATGATGATGTCCAGTTTTCGAACGAACAGATCCGCAACTTCGAACGTCTGATCGCGGCCCTTCGAGCCGAGGGGATCGAGCCTCCCGAAGTGCACGCCGCCAACTCCGCAAGCCTCTGCTGGGGGGTGGACAGCACCTGCCTGACATCAGTCAGGCCCGGCATCTTTCTCTACGGTCACATGGACAAAGAAAAGCTCCCGCCTGGCGTCACCATCAGCCCCGCACTCTCGTTCCGCTCACGAGTAGTCCAAGTCCGACAGTTCCACGGTGGCGAAAACATCAGCTATGGATTGACATACGAAGTACCCGGCCCGACCACTATCGCGGTCATCCCGGTTGGTTATGGTCATGGGTACAGTCCAAAGATGTCGAATGGGGGTGAGGTGCTTATTCGCGGCGTGCGCGTTCCGATAGTCGGCCAGATCACCATGGATGCACTCATGGTTGATTGCGGTGAGGGGGCCGGCGTGGAAGTGGGCGACGAGGTCGTGCTGGTCGGCCGAATGGGTGACGAAGAGATCACCGTAAGCGAAGTAGCGCGACGCACCGAGCGCATGCCGTATGAGATTACGTTGGCTATTGGGCGAAGGGTACCGCGCGTTTATACAAGGTCGGAGCGCCTGCTTTGGGCGAGGACCATGCTTGGGTCGCGGTCGTTCGAGGAGGGGTGAGGGGTGTTGATCTTCTGATCGTGCCGGGCGTTCTGCCGCTGCGACAGGCCTCTTGTTGAGCTCGTTCAGGATTCCAATCACGCTGGAAATCAGTCCCAGTTTGGGACTCCCTTCTGCACATTGGTAAACCTCGCCGACTAAGCGCGTTCCATGCTGCCTCATTGCCATGTATGGTATTCTGGCCTGAACGGAAAAAATCGGCATTGGGCTAATTGATAGAGTATTAGTTCGGCACATGGAGGGGGGACGAGATGCCACGACACGCGTTCGGCTTTCATCGGGATGTCAGGCAGGCCGTGCGCCGACACGTTGAGAAGGCCATTGAGTCGGTCGACCACCGTCGATACCGCCAGGAAGCTGCCTACACTGCGGCTCTCGCTCACGCTCTGGAGGGCGTTGCGTACAGCGGCTCTCATGGCCGCGTCGAATTCCAGTCTACCGTCATGGATGATCGAGGGCCCGGTGCCGCAGAGCGCTGGTCAGGAGCAGATCTCGCCATCACAGCTACCATTACAGACGGCCAATCCACAGTAGACAAGGCCATACTAGTCCAAGCCAAGCGCGGCGAATTGAAGAAGCTAAGCCCCAAAGAGAAGAGTCGCGCCCAGTGCCAAATCGGCGACATGAAGAAACTCACCAAAGCACCCAAGCTCATGGAGATCCCCGGCGACGACGGCCGGCCAACCCCTGGTGTCTACAGTGGCAATGAATACCACTCAGCCGGTTCACCCCGCCGCTACGAACTCGGCGATTACTTCGTAAATCGAGTATTGACAACCCTGGATGGCGATACTCGCCCACTATTCGTAGAGGCGGTAAAGGATAGCACGCTTACGCAACTGAGAGTCATCGCGAAGAAGGATGAGTAAGCGGTCGTGCCGAACAATGGATTTAAGCAGACAGCCGCTTCGCGATTGCAGCTCATCTCAGGGACGTTAGACAGCAGACTTTGTGTTGCGGTAATCCCCAAGCGGGAGCATGATCTCTCGCAGATTCTAATCCTCGGGAGGTAAACGACATGTTATTGAAATCTCTTGCAATTGTGGGGATGTCGCTGGTCCTCGCGGGCTGCGCCACTACCAAGAGCACCGTAGTTCCAACTCTTACGCCACTAGTGTTAGGCCCCACGGGGTCAGCACCCATTACTTTCACTCGGCTTGTCGTGCGCGTGCCTTCCGGTACAGAACTTGGCGCCCATCACGAGGGCATGCTCCAGATCGTCAAGTTCAAACACGTCTGGCAGTCGAATCTTACTGTTGCATCCGATGAGTTCAAAATCATCGCTTCGGAGCACATGAAGTCTTCCGGCTATGAGGTTCTTGGTGGAGATAATCTGTTGTTCGGGATCGACAAGTCGGCGAAGGCCGAATATCAAATTGGTGGCACCGTTACGACAATGGAGCTGAATACATTTGGCTCGCTCGCGGGGAATTACTCAGACGCCAACATGACGGTAGAGTGGCAACTCTACAACGCCTTGCGTCAAGAGGTTGTTTTCGCAGATACTACAGTAGGGTACGCAAAGCATTCTGGCGCAACCAACGCATGTGTCCAAGGCGCGTTTAGGGCGGCCCTAAGCAACCTAATGGCTAATCCAGCATTTGTTGAAATCGTTGGAAAACGCCCCAGTGCTGAGTGGGGCGCAGCAATTGCCTCCGGACCCCTTCACTCCGTCCAGCGATGTGAAGTGACTCCCAGGTCGATGCCCGGAGACTTGGATGAACTCATGGACTGTGTAGTCTTAATCAGGGCCGGAGCCAGTATCGGAAGTGGCGTTGTGATCGCCTCTTCTGGGGAAGCCATTACCGCGGCACATGTAGTTAGTGGTCTTGAGAACGTAGTTGTCGTTCTGCACTCCGGTCTCGAACTCACTGCAGAGGTCATAAAGGAAGATCTTGCGCAAGACGTGGCTCTTATCAAATTGCCAGGAAAGGGCCACGCGTGCATGCCACTGCTCACGGGGCAGCCTCCAGCTGTTGGTGAGGAACTCTATGCGATTGGTGCGCCGAGTGGCGAGGAGCTTGCGTTTTCCGTGAGCCGCGGGATTGTTAGTGGTCATCGCACTCTCGATGGGTTTTCTTACCTGCAAACAGATGCAAGCCTGAACCCGGGCAATAGCGGCGGTCCCTTGATTAATTCGGCCGGGCAGGTTGTGGCCATTGTTAGTTGGAAAATCGCCGCTCCGGGATTTGAAGGTCTCTCTTTCGGGGTCCCTTGGGATGCGATCCAAGAGCGGCTATCCCTCACATGGGAATAATTGCGGCTGTCCAAGGCGTTGCAGATGGACGGCCGCTTCGGGACTGCCGCTTATCGGCAAGGCGTTAGGCTCGTACCGAGGCTGTTATTGGCTCGTGCGCACAACCCCCAAAACTAGACAGATATCCAGAGAGGTGTGTGATCGTTGATCAATCGTCTACAACTCCTTAGGAACGTCGGGCAGTTCGATTCGGTGAGTGAAGCTGCGAGCATCACACTATTACGACTGACGCTCATTTACGCAGAAAACGGGCGAGGCAAAACCACCCTTGCTGCGATTCTTCGATCTCTAGGTACCAACGATCCTACCCCGATTACCGAACGGGCCCGGATCGGAGCTGTGCATCCGCCTCACGTCGTCCTAGATTGCACTGGCGACCCTTCGGCGGCGGTGTTTCAGAACGGGGCGTGGAACCGCTCGCTCGGCGACATCGTAGTGTTCGACGACCAGTTTGTGGACCAGAATGTCTATTCCGGCTTAGCAATCAGCCCCGAGCATCGCCAGCGACTACACGAGTTGATTCTCGGCGCTCAGGGAATCGAGCTGAATCAGCGGCACCAGACTTCTATCGCGGCGATTGAGCAACACAACCGCCAGTTACGCGTCAAGGGCGCCGCCATTCCCGCCGCCGAGTGCGGGGCTCTTTCAGTGGACGAGTTCTGCAACCTTCCCACTCGCACCGATATTGATTCCGCGGTCCAAACGGCGGAACGCAACCTTGCGGCGGCAAGAGAGCAAGATGCGGTGCGAAACACCGCTGAATTCGCGCCCATTGCCTTGCCCGCGGTCGATCTCCCGGCCATCGAAGCGGTCCTCCGGCGTGACTTGCCAGCCCTTGACGCGGACGCGGCTGTGCGGGTCCAAGAACACCTTGGGGCGCATAGGGCAAGGCGGGGAGGCGTGGATCGCGGATGGGATGGCGCGGGTGCCAATACCTATTTCTACTGAGGGGGCGGTCGTCTGCCCATTCTGTGCTCAAGACCTCCCCGGATCAGAGCTGATCGCCCACTATCGCGCGTATTTCAGTGACGCCTATGATCAATTGAAGCGATCTGTTATTGAAGCCATAGCGGCGAACACCCGGATCCATGGGGGCGACACTCCGGCGTCGTTCGAGCGGGCTGTCCGAATTGCCGTGGAGGGGAGGCAGTTTTGGGTTCGCTTCTGCGATATACCCGAGATCGCCGTGGACACTGCCGCTGTAGTTCGAGATTGGCAAGCGGCGAATGATGCAGTTGCCGAAGCTCTGGCCGCGAAGCAGGCCGCACCACTGGATCGTACTACTCTCTCTGCAGAGGCCCGTGAAGCTATCCTGGCCTACGAAGGGCAGCGGGCGACTATCGCCGCGTTGAGTCAACAACTGCAGCGAGCCAATGCCGCCGTTCGCCTCACGAAGGAACAGGCGGCTTCGGGCAACCCAACGATATTGGCTTCCGATCTGGCGCGACTGATGGCTGTCAGAGCACGCCACGCTCCCCCGACGAACGCCTTGTGCCAAGCGTATTTGGAGGAAAGGGCCGCGAAGAGGGAGACTGAGGATCTCCGCGACCAAGCGCGAACTGCGTTGGACCAGTACAGGACGGACGTATTTCCCAGATATGAGACCGCGATCAATGTGTACCTTCAGCGATTCAACGCAGGTTTCCAGCTTGGCAGCATGACCCCGGCTAACACTCGCGGCGGATCGGCGTGTACGTACAGCGTAGTCATCAACAACACAAACATCCCGACCGGTGGTGCGCCCCCAGTGCGGGGAACGCCATCCTTCCGGAGCACGCTAAGCGCCGGGGACCGCAATGCGTTGGCTCTTGCCTTCTTTTTCGTGTCGCTGGATCAGGATCCGGCGCTGGCATCCAAGATCGTGGTGATTGACGATCCATTGACGAGTCTTGATGAGCATCGGTCACTCACGACGGTTCAGGAGGTGCGCAGCATGGTCCAGCGGGTCCAGCAAGTGATCGTACTTTCGCACTCCAAGGCGTTCCTGTGCGCTATTTGGCGGTACGCTGACCGACAGGCTTGCACGCCGCTAGCCATCGTCGAGGCTCCGCCTGGATCAACGATCTCGACGTGGTCAATCGGAGACGATTCTGTGACCGAGTACGACCGCCAACATCAACGATTGCGGGAGTATTGCCCGGGCAATCCCGCGCGCTCGCGCTTGGTGGCCCAAGGCCTGCGGCATGTGATGGAGGGTTTCCTGCGACGGTGCTGCCCCGCGCACTTTCTGCCGGGTGACGTTCTCGGCGATCTCCGGCGAAAAATCCGGGATCAAGGCGCGGGGAGTCAGCCCATTCTGTCTCCGGCCGCAGTGACAGAGTTGGACGCAATCTGCGAGTACGCTAACAGGTTTCACCACAACACCAATCTTGCGTGGGAGACCGAGACGGTGAACGAGACCGAACTTCGGGGATGGGTAGACCGAGTCTTGGCGTTTGTGAAAAAGTGACACGCTCGTGAGCGAAAAGAGCGTGACAGATTGGAATGAGAGCCAGAAGCGTCAGACACACCCAACAGAACCAACGAACCGGACTCATAAATGACAACACCTGAACATCAAGCACGAGCAGTCATCGACCAACAGCTTGAAGAGTCAGGCTGGGTAATACAGGACAGAGCCGAGATCAACCTCTCTGCCGGTCTTGGGGTCGCTATCCGTGAGTTCAAGATGAAGTCGGGGCATGGCTTTGCTGACTACCTGCTCTTCGTCGACAGTCAGGCCGTCGGTGTGCTGGAAGCGAAGAAGGCTGGTTTCCCGCTCGGCGGAGTCGAAGTCCAGGGTCAGAAGTATTCCGAGGGGCTACCGGGTAACCTGGATGCTCCCTATGCGCCCCTGCCCTTCTGCTACCTTTCCACCGGTGTGGAGACCAGGTTCTCGAACAACTTCGACCCCCATCCCCGGAGCCGCCGCATCTTCCAGTTCCATCGCCCGGAGACGCTTGTGGAGTGGCTGGAGATGGAGACCCTCGATGAATGGGTCAAGAGCCTCAGTCCACCCGACGACGGGCTCTACACCTTTGCCGAGGACAACAAGCCATCAACCCTCCGCTCACGCATCCAGACCCTGCCGCCCGATCACATTCCGAACCTCTGGCAGAACAAGGTCAAAGTCATCACCAACCTGGAACAGTCGCTGAAAAAGGACAAACCGAGGGCGCTGATCCAGATGGCCACCGGGAGTGGTAAGACCCTATTGGCCGTGACCGCGATCTACCGGCTCATCAAGTACGGCGGCGCACGGCGGGTGCTTTTCCTGGTGGACCGCGGCAACCTGGCCGAGCAAACCGAAAAGGAGTTTGCGGGATATCGGACCCCGGACGACAACCGGAAGTTCACCGAACTCTACAATGTGCAGCGACTGCAATCGGCGACCATTGGCTCATCGAGCAAGGTGGTGATCTCTACGATTCAGCGGTTCTACTCTATGCTCAAGGGTGAGCCGGAGTTCGACGAGGAATCCGATGAGCTGTCTCTCTTTGAGACCGAGGAAGCGGCGCTCCCCAAAGAGCCGCTGCCGGTGGTCTACAACAAGGCCATCCCGCCCGAGTACTTCGATGTCATCATCATCGACGAGTGTCATCGCTCGATCTACTCGCTCTGGCGGCAGGTGCTGGAGTACTTCGACGCCTATCTGATCGGCCTCACCGCCACCCCGGCCAAACACACTTTCGGCTTCTTCAATCAGAACCTGGTCATGGAGTACAGCCACGAAGAGGCGGTAGCCGATGGCGTGAACGTGGACTTTGAGATCTACAAGATCCGCACACAGATCACAGCGGGCGGCTCAACTATCGAGGCTGAAGACGGCACGATGGTGGGCATTCGAGACCGCCAGACCAGGCAGCTCCGTTGGGAACAGCCGGACGAGGCCTCGCCGGCCACTGTGATTGTACAGTCAGACACGGTGCCGTCCCTGATCCTGCGAGTTGCCGCCGGCCACGACCAGTCCCTGCCGGTCACGAACGGCAACTGCACGTCAGGTCAGGCCGCTACCGGACCAGCGTTACCGTGCCGCTTACACTTCTTCCCGCCGTGTCCCTCACTCGAATGAAATAAACTCCGGCGGGGAGCCCGGATAGATCGAGGTCCAAGTTTTCGCGTGGGCCCCACCGGCGGACGACCCGCCCCCGGACGTCGATCACCCTGATGCCGGCCACACCGCCGATTCTTCCAGATAGTTGAACAAGCACATGGCCGCGGGTCGGATTGGGGGAGAGTGTGAGCGCGAGGCCGGAGTGTCTGGATCCATCCGGAATTGTCGAGACGCTGGTGTTTTGCGCGTGCTGCAGGTGGACGATTTTCGCAACCGACGGCGTCCGCATCGAGTCGGGCGCCAGCAGGAAGAGCATGTAGTATCCCGGGGGTGCGATCGAGGAATCGGCGGGCGCCTCGATCGAGCCGTCGAGTGCGTTCTTTCCCCCCGGCAGCGGCCGTTTCGACGGATCGGGAGTGAGCGAGACCTGGACATGGCGCTGGGCCATGTCAATCGAGTGGGTCATTGAGCCGAGGGCGACGAGCACGGCATCATCCACCGAGCCGGACCAGCTCGCCTGGAACGGCTGCCCGTAATAGATTTCGGACGGCGCTGACAGAATCGTGGGGCGCGCATTGAACATGTAGGGCGGGCTGAGCAGTTCGAAGTTGGCCTTTTCGGGCGGCGGCGTGCCGGGGCCGCCAAGACGGCCGCCCCCTACAAGAACCCGCCCATCAGGAAGCAGCAGGGTGATCGTGTGGTAGCCGCGCACCACGTACGATGAGTCGCTGCCCGTTCGACGAGCAAAGCCGGCTGCCGGGTCGATGTACTCCGCCTGCCGCAACAGGGAGGTCGCCGTACTGCCGTTGTGGCCGCTCACCACGAGCACTTCTCCGTTGGGCAGCAGGAGGCTCGACAGGTGGTGGCGGTCGACGGCGAGCAGAAGGCCCGCGTCCCAGGTGCCGGTCGCCGGATCGTAGATGTCCACCTCGTCCTTGTAATCCCCCTCGCCACCGGCGACCAGAATCGAGCCGTTGCTGTAACCCCACTCGTTGGCTTGCAGACGGATCGGCAGCATCACGGTCGAGGCGCCGGAGACCGGCGGGATCCCCTCCTCGTTCATGTCCGGGCCTGGGCGTTTCGGTCCGAGGGCCGACCAGCGCTGAGGTCCGGTGGTTGACATCAAAACCGGGAAGCCGAACTCACCGAGAATCAGGATGTCGAAGCTGCCCTGTGATGCGGGGAGGACGAATGAGTGGGTGTAGTCTCGATTAAAGATCGCAGGCGGTGAAGTGGCGTGGGTTGCGAGTTCAGTCCAGTCTCCGGTTTCAGGGTCATAGATTTCGGCGCTTAGATTCTTCTCGTTGCTGATGTATGTGACGCCGACTATTGTGAGCTCAAGGATTTGTGAACCCCCGACAACCAGCATGCGGCCATCCGCGAGCCGGGTCACCGTCGGGTAGTAACGGTCCGGCCCCTCAAAGAAAGTGCCGACCGGCCCCGAGGATCCCTGGCCGACCATATCGTTCGGAATGCGCGACCAGGTCTTTGCCGTGTGGTCCCAGGTGGCGGCGTAAGGCATCCCACCGCCTCCTGAGATGGTCGTCCCGAGTGCCGGGTCCGGCCAGTCGAGTGCGTTCCGCAAGCCGCCGGAGATGAACAGTGTGCCATCCTGCATATGGGAATGGCCGCTGCAGAAATAGGTGTCATGCAGATAGGTACCGCCCCCTCCATTCAGGTTGTACTCCAGATCTTCGGGGTAGTTCGTGATGTACATTTCGGAGGGAACGCTTGACCCCAAAACAGGTGGGACAAGAAGGGCGGTGAAAGAACCCGTCTGGAAGCTGACATTCGGTGGTTCTTCGAGGGTTTGCGTGAACCCGAACAGCATCACGCTGCCGTCCGGCATCAGCGATGCATGGATCGGAGCCAGGAAGTCGCTCGTGACATCGTCCCGTAGGGCAACTTTAGGCGACCAGGAGTCACTAACCTGGCCTGCAGCGGGAAGAGGGCCGACGAGCAGAGTCAGTAGAACGAACGAGTACGAACTGTGGCGGTTGAGCATGTCGGAGTCTCCCGATAGAAGAACCGACCCGCATTCGGCAGAAATGTCGAGGTTATGTAGACCCCGCGGAAAGGGAGCGTCCCGCGAATAAGGGTTCGCCGCATAGCCAATCGCGGCAGCCGGGTTAAGGAATCACGGTAGCTGATGCATAGTGTATCACAGTTTCGTGAGCTGCGCAGTCTATCCACTCAGCCCACAAGCCGCGAACGATGCGAAAGCCGTTGTATTTGACGCTACATTCCACACCGCGGACCCTGGAAGTCGTGGATGAAGCGGGGAACTCTATTGTCTGGGACGACACGTTCGAAACTGACACCTTGGCCTACAAGACGTTCAATGAGGCTCTCATGCGGGAAGGCCTGGCTTCTATAGTCACGGGTGACGAGTGAAGAATATCGAAGTCCACTTTGCCAGGACAGGCGGAACGAATCTGCGTATTCAGGAACCATACGTATTGCAATACGTAGTGTTGTGAGAATGAGATAATTGCGTGGAAGCAATCAGGAAGTGATCCGAATAATCAGCGGGACCGGTGGCAGCTCCTACTGCCAAAATGAAACCGGACAACACCGCCACAATCAATTGCACCAGCCTCTACACCATCAACATGAACTGAGGGTCGGCCTGCCGACAGGCTACGCCGGGCCGACCACACGGCGGTACATTATCGTTACACCGACTGTTGCTCGGCCTATTGCTCTGGACAGCGAAACGAGTTTCAAACGGAAGTTGTTGCCCCTATGCTATTCTGAGAGACACGGATGTGGTGGACCGTGCTGATTTACTGCGCGGTTCGCGGTGAGTCTGCATCGGGCCAATTGATAGAATAGTAGTTAGTAGGATCAGAACAAATGAAAAGAAGACAACCTGTTGAACGATTGTCGTTTCAATTTACGAACTTAACAAGGAAAGGAAATTCATATGAGTTCAGAAAAGAAGCCTAAAATTATGCCAACTCCTAACGGGCCATACTTGGTGAAAGATCTCGAGAATTTCGCCAATCAAAAGGGACCCATCGAAACCAAAAAGACCTTGGCCCTCTGTCGATGTGGCGGGTCGGCTAACAAGCCGTTCTGCGATGGCACACACGTAAGTATTGAGTTTTCGTCCGCCAAACTTGAAGGGCGCGTTGAGGATCAGAGGGAGAACTATGCGGGTAAGAGAATCACGATTCACGACAACCGCGGTATTTGTGCACATGCCGGCCGCTGCACAGATGGCCTGGCTGCTGTTTTTCGTTTGAACGAAGAGCCATGGATTCATCCGGATGCTGCGAGTGCCGACGAGATCATCGCGACGATTCAACAATGCCCGTCAGGTGCCCTAAGCTACTCGGTCGAGGATGTCGAACACCGCGACCGGGACGGCAAGCCGACTATTTTCGTTGTACCGAACGGTCCATATGTCGTGTCCGGCGGACCGAACCTCGGCGATACTACACGAGCAGAAGGTGCCTCAAAAGAGCATTTTGCCATGTGTCGTTGTGGCGGTTCTAAGAACAAACCCTTTTGTGATGGAACGCATTGGCATATAGAATTCAAAGATGATAGGAATTGAAACACGGCTCGATTAATTTTCAATTTGAAAGAATAAGAACATACACGGCCTTTCCCGGCAGCGTAATGGAACTGACCTATAGGCGGAAAATAAGTAGTTCGTGGAGATTTGGTAGCGTGAATACTGCAATTCGTGTCGTCACTGTCTTGTTGTTGCTTTCTCTTCCTGCAGTAGCGGAACAGCAAGGGTTTCAAGACGAACTGCTTGACCACATGGCCGGAAACTGGCTTATGACTGGTACAATCGGCGGATCTCAGGTGACACACGATCTTGTTGCCGAGTGGGTTCTCGGTCATCAGTATCTTCGTTTTCACGAAGTGGCGCGTGAAGTGGACAGTGAAGGCGTGCCGGCTTATGAGGCCATTGTCTTCATCGGTTGGCACCAGCCCACAAGCCGGTATACATGTCTATGGCTAGACGTAACCGGAAGCGGCGGTCAATTTCCCGAAGCCACTGGCCACGCGGAGCCTGCAGTCGACGAGTTGGCCTTCGTTTTCGATACCGGCGACGATAACATTATTCACACGACCTTTACCTACGATCGAGAATCCGATGAATGGCATTGGCTAATAGAGATTGATCGAGGTGCGAAGCGTACGACTTTCGCGCGGGTGTCGCTGGCGAGGCAGTAGTCGCTCAGGTCGGTGGTGAAGAGTCGACAGGCGGGTTCAGGAGCCGTCTAACAAAAGCGTGCGGCTGTCAATCGCGCCAGCCAACCTTGTTACTGAGGCTTAACCCGTTAACCTGCTTCAACAGGAGCGTCTGAAAACTCAAACTTGAACGAAGGCATACCAATGCATTCTCCTGAATCTCTGCTCGATTTTCATGAACGTGCGCACCGTAACCTGGCCGATCTGCTGGGTCATTGCGGCGATCTCAGCCAGGAGGAATTGCACTGCAAGTTGCCTGGCTTTGGCTATGGAACGGTTCAATTGCAGCTACATCATGTGATCATTTGCGAGAGATATTGGATCGGGGTACTTGAGGGACGCATGGATGTCGATGATGATGCTCCCGCTTATCCGACCGTCGATTCGCTTGCTAGCTATCGCGAGAAAGTGTTCCAGACTACCCAATCATATCTCCGCCAATCTTCAGTAGAAGAATTGAATACGCCTCGCTCGATGATGACCTGGGGTAACAAGGAAAAGATCCTTGTTCCGGCTCAGGTGATCGTTCGGACTCAAACGCATCTGTATCACCACCAGGGGCAGGTCACTGTAATGTGTGGGTTACAGGGGCATCCGGTCAGTGGTGTGGACTATCCGATTGATTGAGAACTCTTCAGACGGACTCTGCTTTGCTGAACCGTTAGGCTTAGACCTAATGGCTCGAAGGCCATTGCCGATATCGCGAAAGCGACAGTGTAGGGATCGAAGGAGCAGAAACATGAGTGGTCGTAAATCGGTCATGCTGACGCTCTCGCAGAGTGATCGCGAACTGATTCTGGAGCACGGGTACCCTTTCCCGAAGCTGCGGAAGGAACTCAATTCGATCCGCGAGTCACGCGACGATGTCGCTGTGCCGTGTGAGCGTTACGAACTCGTGCAGCTTCTCGGCGATCTGGCCCGGTCGATCAACGATTGCGAGGACGACGACCTGCAGCTCCTTCTTGACGAGCTGTACGTGGGCATCGCAAGCGAGACAGGAGAATTCTGACCTGCCGCTGCAGCCGCGCGACCTGCACACCGCCATGGACCGCGCCGTGGCCCATTCCCATGGCCCGAAAAGACCCACAACGAGGTCCTCGCCCGCCTGGTCGAACGCAATCCGGAACAGGCCAGGGCGGAGAGCCTTCAGGGAGGGCTCTTTTGAGGAAAGAAGGTGGACAGCGGATCTCTACTGGTGGTACATTCTCTCGGCACTTATCGATAGACTCCGAGGAATCGTAACATGTCAACTCCTGCCGAACGCGCTCGGGATCTGCTGGAAAACGAGAGAATCGCCCGCTCCTGCGAGCTGGAACGGGCGGGACTTTCCCGTTCCCAGATTCAGCGTCTTATGCATCAGGGCGTGCTGGAGCGGGTGAGCCGCGGCCTATATCGCCTGGCAGGTGCGCCCCTCACCGAGACGAGCGACCTGGCCAGTGCGGCGCGGCTGGTCCCGGGCGGGGTGCTCTGCCTGCTCTCCGCCCTTCGTTTCCATGGTCTGACTACCCAGAATCCATTCGAGGTCTGGATGGCGATCGATCGCAAGGCCTGGCGGCCCAGGGCGGAGCATCCACCCCTGCGCCTGGTCTATCTGTCGGGCGCGGTTCTGCGGGAAGGGGTCGAGGAGCACGACCTCGATGGGGTGACCCTGCGCGTCTTCAGCGCGGCCAAGACCGTGGCCGATTGCTTTAAGTTCCGCAACAAGATCGGCATCGATGTGGCGCTGGAAGCCCTGCGCGAATTCCGGCGCCTCCATCCCAAGCAGCTCGACGATCTCTGGCGCTCCGCCCGGCTGGACCGGGTAACCGGAGTGATGCGGCCCTACCTGGAGGCGATGCGCTGGGAGCCGGGCGGGCCGTGGCAGGCGATGACGGCGAGCGCGTAATTGGTTATGCCGCTCGGGCCACTCATTACCACACAGACACAAATAGTTACACAGAGCGACTAGATAATGGGTGGACGAATCAAGTAACCTGAGATCGGGGGGATTGATGAAACCGATCATTGATCATATACAGATCACTGTCAAAGACATGAGCATTGCGGTGCCGTTCTACGATAAGTTCCTTCCCCTTTTGGGGTTTGATATTAAGAAGAGAGTCAATGCAGTAATCGAAGAGCATGACTTTCATGTGGTCGATTACTCTCATCCACTGCTGGGGTTTGCTATTACTTCACCAAGAACAGCCTATGCGGACGACACGATCTGCCGCCGGAAGCCAGGCGCATTGCATCACCTGGCGTTCAAGGCGGAATCCCGGGCTGAAGTGGACCTCCTCTATACTCAGTTAGTAGAAATAGGGGCGGTGATAGTAACCAAGCCGAAACTCTATCCGGAATACAGCCCAGTGTACTATGCTGTATTCTTCAAGGACATCGAGGGGATCAAGTACGAAATCGTGTACGATCAACAGGATGAGAAGTAGAAGAGGCGGTGGAGCTATGCGGCTCCTGAAGCAAAGTGCGCGTGGGTGTGCTGCCCTCGCCCTGATGATTCATCTTGGCTGCGCGCCATCTGGTGATGAGTCAGATTGGCCGGACGCATTCGGGTACTCCTCATCAGAAGTGATCTCAATTGAGATCGGCAGCTTCGGATTCCCCAAGATCCCGATTATCATTGGCGACCATGAGGTGTTCCTTACTTTCGACACTGGCAACATGGTCGGCGTCTCCTTGAACACGGAACTGTTTGACCAACTGGGGCTGAGTCCTGTCCGTACCTGGAATCGATTCGACGGAGCGGGCGATATCGTTGCAACCTTGCGCGTGGGCGAGGCTCGCCGAATCGGAGTCCTTGGCAGGGAGATCGGTAAGAAAGAGATTCATGAGCACGATCATCCGATGCTAACCGGCCTGTTCGGTCCCGCTGATCTGGAGGCGGGGCATTTCACACTGGATTATGGAACGCGACGGCTCGCTGCCGGTTCCGCGCAGCTTCCGCAGGCGATACCGGGTTATCAATCCGTGCCACTGGTCCGATCCGATCATTTCCCGACGTTAATCCTTGTTCGCGGGACGATTGAGGGGCGCAGCGTTGTCATGCAACTGGATACCGGGAAGAGTCGCACGGTTGTCAATCCTGACCTGGCGGCCGATCTGGACTTGCGAAAGGTCAAGCACGGCGTCCGTATTGACAGTCTGCAGATCGGGGACCTCTCTTTTTCCATACGAAGTGCAAAAGAAGTAGATCAGACAGCAATCGCCCCTGAGTTATCTGAGACGATCCTGGCCGGTATTGGCTCGGACATCCTGTCACAGTTCATCTGGACTGTTGATTACGATACCGGTCTGTTCTGGCTACCGGTAGCGGAGTAGTCATGCGCCATACGTCTTTGCAGATAAAGCCCATGTCAGGCCGGCAGAAGTCGGAGAGAACCAAAGGAGGTAAGCTCAATGTATCACTCATCTCACAGTCGCTTGTCGGCGTGCTTGCTTGCAGGTGCCGTTATGATCCTGGGAACGTCGAGCTCTCTTGCGGGATCTGAAGGCGATCTGGAGCGGAATAAAACATTGGTCATGGAGACCATCGCCATCCTGGACGCCGGCTCTCTCGACGATCTCGACAATTTTATCGCTGCGAACTATGTGAGGCACTGCCAGGCCACCCCGGATGCTGTTGTCAGTAATCTCGATGACTTCAAGGCGCTGTTGCGTGAGTGGAGCGGCACGTACTCGGAAGTAGTGACGAAGGTCGATGTCCTCGTGGCGGAGGGTGATCTCGTTGCGTTCTATGGGTCCTTCAGTGCTACCCAGACAGGACCGATGGGCCCTTTCCCCGCAACGGGGAAACAGATGGTGTCCGAGTTCGCCGGGTACCATCGAATCGCCGAGGGGAAGATAGCTGAAACGTGGGTAACCTGGGACAACCTCGCGGCTCTCGTCCAGTTGGGTCTCTTTCCTCCTCCAGAGCAAGAGGAGGCTCCATCGGATTGAGCATTGGCTGGTCAACAAGAGCTTCCATCTGACAAACATCTTGAGTAGATGAAGTCAACGTCAGGAATCCCGGATGAAAAGACATGAGACGCGATACGCGTTCCGAAGTGTTGCATTGGTATGGCTGCTTCTCCTTGCAGGTTGTGCGGGACCCGATTCGATCAGAACGGACGTAACGCGCACAATCCCCGGTCATGAATATGTACTCGCTATCCTGACGACCGGCGCGCGGGCGGGCGAGCTGCACGAAGAGGCGGTGGCAGCCGCTTCGACGGGGCATCGCGCGCACATTGAGAGTATGGGGGCGGACGGAACTCTGCTCCTGGCCGGACCTTTCGGTGAACCCCGCGCGAATGAGAGTTGGCGAGGGCTCTATGTATTTGATCTGACTGATATGGAAAAGGCGCGTGATCTCACGCTGGCGGATCCTTCCGTAGTGGCTGGGTTGTTCGACTTGAAGCTATTTCCGTGGCGCTCGGATGTCGATCTTCGGCCCATGCGTGACGAGCTGGAACGGGGAAAGCTGGCTGGGGAACCGTTCGTGCCTGGAGCGTATGTGCTGGCGATCGGCACGCCGGCCGAGCGGGCGAGAGATGTGTTGCCGGACCTTGCTGGGGAGAAGAGGATCATCTGTGCGGGCGAACTTGGCGGGGAGCGTCAGGGGGAGTTCCTGGTTCTGCTGACTGCGGAAACAGTCGAGGAGGCAGAGGAATGGCTGGACTCAGGTGACTCGAACGTAAGTTGGGGGTTGTCGAGCCTCTGGGCGACCGCACTGCTGGTGGGAATAGCAGAGGGACGTTAGCTAATCGGTTCGGCCCGGAAATCGCCAGGTCACCTTCCACTTAACCAGGGGAGACTATGATCAACTTTACCGCGCACAAATCGGGACGGACGCTCGGCGCTTCTCTCGCCACTCTACTCCTGCTCGTCTCAGCAGCGAACGCTCAGGAGACCGGCATTTCTTCCGGAGAGCGACTGACCATGCTCCCGATGGAGAGTCTGGTCCTGCCGATCGGAAAAACCGGTCAGGAGATGGAGGTGGTCGTCTACACGCCGCACACTTACGATCCGGCGAAGTCATACCCGCTCCTCGTCGTTCCTGACGCAGATCCGCTCATGGGCCTTCTGAAGACGATCAACTTTCTCTGGATTGAGGACGGGAAGGCGGAACCGGTGATCCTCGTCGGCCTGCCCTTCGGCAGTACGCCGGATGCGATCTGGATGAACCGCACTTACTACTTTCTGCCCGATTCCGTCGGGGTTATCGACTACTATGGCGCCCAGGTACCCTTGAACACCGGCGGCGGCGCCCCCGAACTCGCACGCTTCCTTCACGAGGAAGTCCTGCCGCACGTGCTGGAAGAGTACAGCGTCGACCGTGACCGGGTGGGGTTGGCGGGTTTTTCAATGGGTGGCCTGTTCGCCGCATGGCACTTGGTGACCCATCCGGGAATCTTCAGCGACTACATCATTCTCGCTCCGCCGCTCGCGGCACCTTTCGTCGGCCCGGAGTTCGAGAAGACTACGCAATCGCTCCGGCAAAGGGGATTCAGTCGTCCGACCCGGGTCTATGTTTCCTATGCAGAAAACGACCTTGCCTCCGTTCGCTCCGGCGCGGCAAAATGGATAGAGGCGTGGGAGGCGTTCGACGACGCCAACCTTCAATTCAGGGCCGAGGTGATCGGGAACATGCGTCACGATGCAGGCGCTGTTCCCGCTCTCATCAACGCGTACGAATTCTTATATGGGAGGTGACGTGGCACCGGTGCGTACCAGGACTTCCCCGCCGATCAACGGTTTGTAAGTGACATTTCCCTAGCCGCCAATCGGTTGTGCTTGCCGCACAGGATGCGCAGATTCTCTAGCGAGTGATCCCCTCCCCGGCAATACGGCGTGATGTGATCAATCTGCAGATGAGCGGTCGAGTCGCATTGGATGCCGAGGGAACTGGTGTACGTGCAGCGCCATTTGTCGCGGGTGAACACCGCGTCCCGCAAATGGGCCGGGATGTGCCGCGAACGGACGGGCGATGCCGTCGTGCCCTTGCCGGGTGAACCCTTTTCACCCGTCCCTTTTGCTCCACCCTCGGTTGCCAATTGACCCGCCGTCTTGGTTCGCGTTCGCCTCTTCGCCTGGCTCCGCGACTTGCTCTGCTTCCTGGCTTCTCTTTTTTTCCGCCGCGCCTCTTTTCGCTCGGGATCGCGCTTCTCCAGCAGGTCCTTGATCGCTCTCCCCAGGATCGCCTCCAGATTCCAACTCCGGGAGCAGACCGTCTTCGCACGTTCCAGATCCCGGCAGAACTCTTCGCTCGCCGAGAACCGGATTTCGTAACGGTGTTCCGGTTTCTCTTTCGGACTATCAATTTGAGAGTTGCCCCCGGAAAGATCGCCAAGGTCACTCGTGAAATCGCTATCAAATTGATAGTTCTCAGGTAGTGGATTCGGCTGAAAGAGATTCTCGTAATCGGCACTTCGAACCCGCCCGCCCGCCGGCTCCTGCAGTCCGATCGGCCGGATCGACTCCCGGGTCCTGGGAGCGATTTTCAGCGAGGCTACAATCTTTTCAATCTCCACGAATCTCTTTCCCGAGACCTCTCGGAGAATCCTGTCGGAATTCGAATCGGTCAGGATTCCGGCGATTCTGGAGACGCCGCAAAGTGTGATCCTCCGCTGCACTAGCAGATTTCGCACATCAGGAAAGTTCTTCATACATCGGGCGGCAGCGATGAACCGTCCGGCTTTGGGGGGCGAATGGTGCCATCTCCGCGTGCAGTAATCGAACAGAGAAGAGTACCCTTCTTTCAGGAAAATCGACCGGCTCTCGATCTCGACCAGACAGTCGAGAATCTCGATGGAGAGCTCATGCCGGCTGTGAACCGCCCGATCCCCTTTTTGAATGATCTCATGGTTGGAAAGCTTCGCCAGCACCGAATCCATCTTCTTCGTCGTCATCGTCTTCTTCCCCTCCTGATCCACCCCTGTCGTTCCAAGCCCCACAGATATTTTAGCATGCCCTTTTTCGGCTTCGAGAGAGGACCAGCAAGAGAGACTGGCGATGAATTTGAAAGCTGAACCGATGAGATCGCATCCAGTTAATCCATAGTGAAGAGAGGGGTTCTTAAGCGGATCTGGCGAGGGATCTAAGATAGTCGAATCCGGCAGGCTACGAAACGTGTCAAGCAATATTTCTTTAAATCGGTAGAAAGTTTAAAAAAATCAAGCGACGCGGGGCGGAACTATGACCGTCACCGAATAGACAACGCATACATCCTGAGCGAGCGAGCTTCCATCTGACCGTTGAGATAGGCTCCCCGAAACTGCCGAAGCGCTTCTGGGTAAAGATCAGTCAAATCCGTACACTGTCGGTAGATCGAGTCGGGCGCCGGCTCGGGCTTGCCGAACCGGAACAACTCATCTGCAACATAGACAGACTCCCGAAGCCCGCCTCGCTCTAACCCCCGAACATCTCGTTGTACTTGCCCCGGCTCTGACTCAAGACATCTTTGTGGAGTGAGCCGCCATGGCTGTCCATGGTGACGACGCACTGGAAGTCCTTGACCCGGATCTGCCAGAACGCTTCGGGGAGGCCGAACTCGGTCTTGTAGACCGCTTCTACTTCTTCGACGTTCTGGGCGATCAAGGTCGCCGCTCCACCGACGGCGTGAAGATAGACAGCTCCGAATTCGCCGCAGGCGGCCAGGGTCTTGTCGCCCATACCCCCCTTACCTATTACCGCCCGTACACCGAACGCCTTGATCACTTTGTGCTCGTACGGTTCTTCCCGGCTCGAAGTGGTCGGGCCGGCGGCGATGAAGTGCCATTTTCCTGATTCGTCCTGGTTCACCACGGGGCCGCAGTGATAGATGATTCCCCCGGAGAGAATCGGTTTCAGCGTTGTCCGAAGCTCTTTGTCCTCGCCGGATGGCTCCGACTCGATCCAGCTCTCGACCATGTATTTGTGAGCCGCATCACGGGCGGTAACGGCGGTTCCGTTAATTGAAACGATGTCGCCCACTTTAAGCGCCCGAATCGCCTCTTCCGAAATGGGTGTGCGAAGCTCAGTCATAGCTCACCTCACCATTCTTGAATGTCATGGTCTTCTGCCTGGCTGCCCAGCACATGTAGATGATGGAAACGAAGAAGCTCGCGGGAACACGGTGTGCTTTGGTGATTTTGGTGCCGAGCAGTGTTGTCTCCCCGCCGAATCCCATGGGGCCGATGCCGAGATGATTCCCCTTTTCGGTTATCTCTTTTTCGAGATCCGCCAGAACAGGATCGGGATTGACGTCTTCGAGCGGTCGAATGCTCTGCTTCTTTGCGAGCGCATAACCACTCGCTCGATCGCCACCGATGCAGACGCCGAGCACAGCCGGGCCACACCCCTGCCCCTGGGCGTTGACGACCTGATCGAGGATCACTTTCCGTACGCCGTCCATATCACGACCGGCGTCGAGCGGCCCGTAAGGGAGGCTGTACTGGGCACCCTGATTCTCGCTCCCGCCCCCTTTCAACATGAGCCTCACCTCAATTTCATCGTCCCGATCCCATTGGTCGAAATAGATCGCAGGAAAGTGGTCGCCCGTGTTGTCTCCCGAGTTCTTGCCGGTCACGCTGTCCACGGCGTTCGGTCGCAGGTAGTTTTTCTCCGTGGCGATCTGTACGGCGCTGGTGAACGCCTCCCGCATCATCCTGGTCGGGTAATCCCAGGGGTGCTTCACATAAAAAAGGGGAGTGCCTGTATCCTGGCAGATCGGCGTCGACATTTCGGACGCCATCTCGATATTGGTTTCAATCGTTACCAGAGTCGCCTCAGCGGCGGATCCGGTCGTTTCTTTCTTGCGGCCGCTCTTTAATGCCGACACGATGTCGTCCGGTAGCTTGGTCGACGTCAACCGGATCAATTCCAAAGCGTGTTCCACAAGATCAGGGATCGTCTTCATTTCTCTCCTTCCATCATCGGACGGGCCGGGCGCCCCGCTACTTTCAATCTAACAGTTTCGGTCCCCGTCCGCCCCTCCCTATTTAAGGAATGCCCTCGCGGAACCTGATCCCCTGTAATGGGTTGAGAAGCTCACGTGTCCCTCTTTGTGCTACATTGGAACGAATACGATCGTGGCGGGCCCGGGTTCCTGCCGGAGTGGATTCAGGAGGAGAATCGGTTGAAAGCATCAAATCCATGTCGGAGCGCGCTCTTCGGCATCGTTTCCACCATCTTTCTCATTCTGATCAGTTTCAGCGCCCCCTCTGATCTGCATGCCCAGGACCGGCTCAGCCCCGAACAGCGTTTTGAGCGACGCCTCCAGGAAGCGAGCCGGAACCTCAGGCGAGGGAACGCTCAGCAGGCTCGCCGCGTTTTCGAGGAACTTCTCGAACAGAAGCCGCTCCATCGACTCGCCTTCATCGGCTATGTGCAGGCGAGGATCGAGATGTTCGATATCGACGGACTGGCCGGTCAGGTTCGTGAAAGACTCGCAGGGGATACGACCGACAAGGACTACATCCTGTTGCTCGGCGACGTTCATGCCGCCGGAGGGAACCCGGATCGGGCGATCGTCACTTGGCGGACTCTGCTCACCGTCGAGGAGGACCAGGTCGATGCCTATCGTTCGATCGCGGACCGCATGGGCAAGCAGAGAATGATCACCCAGGCGATCGAGTTCTTGAACGAAGGCCGGGAGGTTCTCCTGAATCCTGTTTTATTCGCCAAGGAGCTGGCCGATTTCTACGACCTCGTCGGTGAGGGGGACCGTGTGGCCGAGGAGAGTGTAAACGCCGTCATCCAGGGAACCATGCGGGAAGGGGAGCTGCTCCGGCGCGTGCAGAATCTGAAAAACGAAGACGTGATCGACGAGTACCCTTACGAACAGATTCAGACCGTTCTCGATTCCATTCCTACTCTCCGGGGACTTCGGGAAGTTCTGGCAGGATTCTATCTGGACGATCGGGAATGCGATCTTGCCCTCGAAGAATACAAGGAGCTCGATACGGAGTCGAACGGTTGCGGCAACCATCTGCTGCCGTTCGCCCGTTCGGCGTTTGGGAAAGGGTGCAATGAAGCGGCGGCCGCCGGTCTGCAGGTGATACTCGATCGGTGCGATCGTCCGTCGATCAGAATTGAAACCCAGTTCTTGCTCGGCCAGGTGCATCGGAAACGTGGGGACGGCGGTGCGGCAGCCAAGACTTATAAAGAGCTTATCGGAAATACGCAAAACCCCGGTGACAGAAGACGGGCCCGGTACGAATTGGCAACGACCCTTCTCGACGACATGGGCGAACCGGAAGAAGCGATCCTGCACTTCCGGCAGCTCCTGACCGAGAAGGACGCCGGCCAATGGGGCAAGGATGCCCGCTTCCAGCTCGCCCGCGCTTACATGGTTGCCGGGAGGCTCGCCGATGCGGCCGCGGAGTATGAAAAGATCGAGCAGGAGGCTCCTGATGACGGCATGCGGGAGCGTGCGATCTATGGAAAGGGGCAGGCTCACTATTTCGCCGGTGACTTTGATGCCGCTCTCGAAGACTACAGGCTGATCATCGATAGCTACGCGCAGGGACGCTACATCAACGACGCGCTGGAGCAGTCCATTTTTATTTCGGAGCACCGGGATGCGGGGGACGGTCCCTTGCAGGAATTCGGTGCAGCCCTTCTTCTCATCAAGCGCCATGAATTTCCAGCGGCCCGGGCCAAGTTGAACGAGCTCCTCGAAATTCTCGTCATTTCCAAACTGCGGGATGAGTTCATCTGGGAGATTACGCGGATCGATGAGGCGGAGGGCCGGTTCGGCCAGGCGATCAGCGGTCTCGAGCGCGTCCTTCAGGAGTTCCCGGAAGAGAGACTGGCCGCAGCTTCCCGGATGAGGATCGGGGATCTTTACTGTGAACGACTTCATGACCTCACTACAGGTATCGAGCAATATGAAACTTTTCTGATCGATTACCCGAATAGCATTCTCTCTGACGAAGTGCGCCGGAAAAAGAGGGAAGCGGAGAAACAGAATGAACTTTGATTTGTTCGGACGGGCCAGAATCAGAGTCGCTTCCTGGCTCTCCGCGCTCGCTCTTCTGATTGCCGGCCCGGCTGTTGCCGACATCTACCTGGTTCCCATGGACCTGGCCCAGACCGATCACCTGAAAGCATACGGCGTCGCGTACTGGTACATCGAGCAGGGAGTGAACATTCACTGGCTTCTGAACTATCGTGGCGGCTCGTTTCTCACCGAAGGGGGGGACTTCCTTCGGAAACAGGCGATCCTGAAAGGCGTGACGATCGAGACGATTACGTCTGGAAAACGTGACAGAATCCTGGAGGAAATCGCGTCGGCCAATATGTCGGATGTACTTCTGGAAAAGGCGCCCAAAGTCGCGATCTATACCCCTCCGGGTAGACAGCCCTGGGATGATGCGGTCACGCTGGCACTCACCTACGCTGAGATCCCTTATGAGACGCTCTGGGATGAAGAGGTGCTCGGCGGGGAACTCGAGAAGTATGACTGGCTTCATCTTCACCATGAAGATTTCACCGGCCAGTACGGCCGTTTTTATCAGAGCTTCAAAGATGCCGAGTGGTACCGGAGACAACAGGTGCTCTATGAGAAGCTGGCGCGGGAAGCGGGCTATGCAAAAGTGTCTGAGCACAAGAAGGCGGTGGTACGAAAGCTGAAGACATACATCTCCCGGGGCGGATTTCTTTTCGCCATGTGCTCGGCGACCGATACGTATGATATCGCGCTGGCCTCCGCCAGGACCGATATCTGCGATGTCATGTATGACGGTGATCCGCCCGAGCAGAACTGCCAGAGCCGGCTCGATTTTTCTGAAACAGTGGCGTTCGAGAACTTTCGCCTCGTCATGAATCCACTGATCTATGAATATTCCAACATCGATGTATCGAATTATTCTCAGGCGGTAGGCGCGGAAAAGGACTACTTCAGTCTCTTCGAGTTCAGCGCCAAATACGATCCCGTTCCGGCCATGCTCACACAGAATCATGTGTCAGTGGTGAAGGGTTTCCTGGGACAGACGACCGCTTTCCGGCGCTCGATTATCAAGAGACATATCACCGTAATGGGCGAATCGCCCGGCGGTGATGAAGTGAAATACCTGCATGGGAAGGTCGGGAAAGGGACGTTCAGTTTTCTCGGCGGCCATGACCCCGAAGATTATCAGCATGCCGTCGGCGATCCGCCGACCGATCTCGCGTTACACAAGAACTCGCCGGGCTATCGACTCATCCTGAACAACATCCTCTTCCCGGCAGCCAAGAAAAAAGAGCAGAAGACTTAAGTCCGCTCCGGCGCCGACTTCGTGGCGACGCCGGGCATTAACGGTGGATTCATGCACCGCCACTTTCCCCAGGGGGTCATCAACACGATCGGAGTGGAGTCACTGGACGAGGTGATCGCGAAAGTGAAAGAAGAGGGAGGCAAACTCGCCAATGGCCCGAACGAGATTCCCGGCGTGGGACGGCATGCCTACTGCACCGATCTCGAGGGGAATCTGTTCGGCTTGATGCAGCCGGAGTCAGGCAAAGATGACTAGGGAGACATCACCCACCCAAGAAACGATCGAGTCGCTTCGCCGCGTGATCCTTCGGGACCTTGCGACTTTGCGGGACGAGCTCGGCGCGTACGAGTCGGAGGAGGATCTCTGGAGAGTAAGCGGAGGAGTGACCAATTCAGCCGGCAATCTGGCGCTCCATCTCTGCGGCAATCTGCGCCATTTTTTCGGTGCGGTTCTTTCGTCCGATGACTATGTACGCGATCGTCCGAGTGAGTTCGAAAAGAGGTCGATCCCCCGCGAGGAACTCATCGCCGAGATTGACATGACCCGCTCCGTGGTCGACCAGGCGCTCAATGGGATCAATCCATCCCGGCTGGATGATCCGTACCCGCAAGAGTTCTTCGGCCATTCGATCACCACGATCCAGTTTCTCATTCATCTTTCGGGGCATCTCACGTTTCATCTCGGACAGATCGATTACCATCGCCGGCTTCTCACCGGAGGAGGCGCATTGCCCGACGCCGTTTCGATTCCCGACAGGGCGGCGGACTCGTAAGCAAAGGAGCTTGTAAATGGAGCCCGGACTCGAACCGCTGCATGCCATGATCCGACTGAACACGGACCTTCTGTTGAACTGCCTGGACGGGGTGAGCGAAGAAGATGCCCGGCATCGCGAACGGGGAGTGAACAGCCTGTCGTACATTGCTCTCCACCTGATCGATACGAGGCACTTCCTCGCCGCCGACTCCTGCGGTAATCCTCTCGAGAACCCGGTGACGGAGGCACTAGGCGAAAACATCAAGATCGAGGACATTTCCCGATATCCCGGGCTCGATGACTTGAGGAAATGGTGGACGGCCGCAGGAGATCACCTGGGCCATTGCTTCGAAGAGATGGACAGCGCCAGGCTGCTGAGCCCCAAAACCCAGCCCTTTCCAATCGAACACGACTCGGTCCTGGGGGGAATGGCATTCCTGATTCATCATGAGGCTTACCATATCGGACAGGCCGGTATCCTGAGGCGGCAGCTCGGGTACGACGCTATGTCATACGAGCGGCGGGGCCAGCCCAGGTTTTCTCACCACAAATTGACCTAATCCGTTCAAGTAACTCTCTCTCTGGCCGAACTTTAGTGTGTTAGGCCGCACTCCATTCAGGAGCTGCGGTCAGGCATGTTTCTCGACCGTACCGGGGAGGACACATGGCCGGAACCTCTGGTCAGGGAATGATTTACCGCGGGATTGCCGTAGTCGCCGGATGCGCGACCATTCTCGTTCTGGGCTTCAGCAGCCAGATTCCGCTCGTCCTTGGCGGTCTCGTCGCCCTGGGAGGAGTCGTCCTGGCTGCCGGGGTTCTCTATTTCGGTGCCGGTAAAGGTGTACTGAAGACCAGGGAAGAGCATGTAAGCACGGAGTTCCGCAGGGAGGTGGAGCGATATCTGAGCGAGGTTTCGTCAAGTGGGGGAAGGCCGCGCCGAGGCGAGGTGAGGATCGAGATGCCCCCCGAAGAGACCGGGTCCGACCAGTCGGCCGTTCCATCGACAGGGGAACAGGTATCGAAAGACGTCGAGATTTACAACGACTCGCCGCCCGTCCACGCCCTCGAGGGAGATGTCCTCGGCCGGATAACTGAAAATGTGGAAGTTCTGGGAGGTTATCGGGAAGATCTCGTTGCCCTCCTGCAGCTTTACAGGAGCCTCCAGGATCCCGCACGGTCGCCAGCCCAGAATGAAAAGACCATCAAGGAGATCCGACGGTTCGAGAAGACGATTGCCCTCCCGTTCGTTCTGGATGATTCGAGGACAGTCCAGTCGGAAACGACCGGTCTTGTCGGCGATTTGCGACGATGGCTCAGGCATGGTGCCGTGGATGAAAAGAGCGGCGAGTCCTGGACCCCTGTCGATCTCCACAGCCGGATCGAAATGGTGCTGGAAGAGCTCCCCCATGAACAGGCACGTGTTACATGGTTCGAAAGGCATTACGGTGAGGTCCCTCTTCTACTGACCCGGCCGGAAGAGCTCAATCGGTCGCTCCAGCTCATCATGCTCTATTTTGTCGATAAAATCGGCGCGAGCCAGGCGATTCATATTCGGACGGCGCAGCGTGGTGAATATGCCTGGATCGGCGTAGGGGCGGCCCCGACGGAGGTATCGGCCGAAGAGCTGTCTTCTGATGAGCAGATCATTAAGGCCAATCGGATCTGGAACGACCTTGGCGGACACATGGTAACCGGGGAGAATGAAGTCCGGCTCCTCGTCCCCCTTCATGGTCCGGTCCACTTATATGCTGAAGAAGCGGGCGAGGCGGGCGAGGCAGGCGAAAACGCTGAAGAAAAAACGGGTTGACTGCCCTTCTCCCCCGTTGTACGGTTCCTTCCGGAAAATTTTCGACCCTTCAGGATGATCATTGAGGCGGGTTCTGTACGCGGAATGCTCTCCTCGACGGCTTCTCGGTGACTGCCGGGAACGGTGTTCAGCCTGAATGGGGAAGGAAAGGGGAGCTCATCAATGAGCGATGTGACGGGAGGACACCCTTCAATGGAATACGCTTTCCCAGACTGCAGGGTTTGCTCAACAGGCGTTCTGCTTCCGCTCTCCGACTACGGGCGGGAGGGTGCGTCGATCCAATTCAAGGCATGGGTTTGCTGCAACCCGGATTGCGGATATAATATCCGCATCGATAATGGGGAGGTGAGCCACGGCAGGCCCCTCAGCCAGTCGACAAAATAGCCGTGTCCTGATTTCGGGGGAAGGAGCCTGAACCAGGTCGCTCCTTCCCCTCCATGTTTTCTGCTTCTCTCGTGCAAGGTCCCACCATGCAACTGCTCTCCCCCGATGAAATGCGCCGCACTGACGTTATTGCCATCCAAAAAATGGGCATCCCAAGTCTGGAACTGATGGAGAACGCCGGGAAGGCGATCGCAGATGAGATCGCCAAGGACGAGTCCCTCGCAGGCATGCGAGTGGCGGTGCTTGCCGGAAAAGGGAATAACGGGGGGGACGGTTTCGTCGTCGCTCGCCTTCTCGCCGCGGAAGGGGCCAAGGTCACCGTTTATCTTTTCGGCGAGGCCTCCGCTCTCAAGGGGGATGCAAGAGAGAACTGGATTCGGCTGGAGGGGACCGATGTGGCCGCCCGTGAGCTGCCATCATCTGACGGCGACAATACGGTGCGTGAGGAGATCGCCTCGGCCGGACTGATCGTCGATGCCCTTCTTGGGACCGGTTTCTCCGGCACACCCAGAGGAAGGATTGCAGACGCTATTTCGATCGCCGGGTCGTCCGGGGGGAGGATCATTGCAGTAGACGCTCCCTCCGGAGTTGACGGGATGAGTGGTCTCGTCAGGGGAGAGGCGCTCGCAGCTCAGAAGACCGTGACGCTCGGCAGGGCCAAGCAGGGACTTCTGCTGTATCCCGCCAGGCAGTTCGTCGGAGAGCTGATCGTCGTGCCGATCGGGATTCCCGATCTTGCGATAGAAAAAATCGCTCCCCAAGTCGCCACATTCGAAAGGACGGACGGGGCGCGACTCATCCCCGCCCGTCCCGCCGATGCCCACAAGGGGAGCGTGGGGCGGGTTCTCGTGGCGGGCGGTACGTCCGAGTACGTGGGAGCTCCCCTTCTCGCCGGTCTTGCGGCACTCCGATCGGGAGCGGGCCTCGTCACACTCGGGGTACCACGGTCTTCGCATTCCCTCTTCGCAGGGCGGGTTCTTGAAATCATGTGCCGCGCCCTGGACGATTCTGACGGCGCCCTGACGACAGCTTCCGCGCAACCCATACTGGAGGCGGACCGTCCGCTCGACGCGCTTGCGATCGGTCCCGGTCTCTCCCGCGGAAAGAGCCCCGCCGGGTTCGTCCGATCGATTCTGGAGAAATGGGAGGGGCCTCTCCTGGTAGACGCCGACGGCCTCCATGCCCTGGCCGGACAGGAGAAGCTGATTCAGGGCTTTCGCGGTACGCTTGTCCTGACTCCCCATCTGGGCGAACTGGAAACCCTGACCGGAATCGCTCGTGGTGATATCCTGAATGACCGTATCGGGTTTGTACAGGAGTGGGCGGTGAAGCTCGGCGCTGTCCTGTTGCTCAAGGGGAATCCGACACTCGTGGCTGATCCTGATGGACGGGTCACACTGAACACGACGGGAAATGCGGGAATGGCCACCGCAGGGACGGGCGACGTGCTGACCGGTGTGATTCTGGCGCTTCTCGGCCAGGGTCTCGACATGGCGGATGCTGCCCGTCTCGGGGTCTGGCTGCACGGGCGGGCCGGCGATCTAGCGGCCTTGTCACATGGCGAAGCGGGTTTGATTGCGACCGATCTGATCGAAAAACTGCCCGAATCATGGAGAATGGAATGACTCTGGAAAAACTGGGGGAACGATCTCTCATACGGGAAATCGAAAAGATCCTGGGGAATCCGGGGGATCATACGATCGTCGGAATCGGTGATGACGCCGCGATTCTTCGCGCGGGCGATCGCCCCCTTGTGATGACCACCGACTCATTTGCGGAGTGGGTGCATTTCCGGACCGACCACATCAGCCCGGACCAGCTCGGAGCCAAAGTGATGGCTGCTACGGTGAGCGACTGCGCGGCCATGGGATGTATACCGAAGTGGGTCACGGTCTCAGTCGCCGCTCCCGAAGAGACCGAAGTGGAACTGATCCTGTCATTCTACCACGGGATCCGTTCGGCGGCTGATCGCTACAAGTGTGACGTTGTCGGTGGCGACACGATCCGGACCATGAGTGACATGATGTTTACTCTTACCGCGGTTGGCGAGGCGGTCGGCCCGCACATCCTGACCCGGTCGGGTGCCAAGGTGGGGGATGATCTGTTCGTTACAGGAATGCTCGGCGGTCCCGGGGCGGCTCTGGTTCTCCTGGACAAGGATCCTAAGCTCTCTCTCGATAAGAAGTATCGTGAGGCGATGGAAAGATATCTGGCGCCCGAAGCGAGAGTCGATGTCACCAGAATACTGGCCGAGAAATTCCCGATCACGTCGATGATCGATATCAGCGACGGTCTGGCGACAGAGGTGCATCACATCGGAAGGGAATCGGGTGTCGGGATTCATGTGGAGTCAGGCACGGTGCCTGTGCTCCCTGCCGCTCTCGAGGTCGCAGCCGACCTTGATGTACCGATCGAGGCGCTCATATTCCACGGCGGAGAGGAATTCGAACTCCTCTTCACGGCTCCCCCCGGATTGGATGAAGAGATCGTCGAAGCAGTTTCCATGGAGATACCTGTAGCTGTGACTCGAATCGGGACGATCGTTCCTGCGGAAGAGGAGATCATGCTCGTTCATCCGGAGGGGGGAATCGAGCTTCTCACGGAAGATGGCTACGAACATTTCGGCAAGGACAAAAAATAATACCCATTTCTCGCTCGGTTGGTTGTAACATGTTGATGTATATTTGTTTAACTCAGGATGTGCGCCGGTTTCCTCCCCACTCTTTTTTGTTGAATCGCTGCACATCTGTATAGTATATTGATCTTGAGAATCCAGCCACAATTCAGAGATCGCTGTTTCTTCGCGGGTGGGTGTGATGAGCGAAACGACGAAGCCGACTGAAGTTCCTTTTTCCTGGATGCTCCGGTCTAGGATTGCGACAAAAAGTACGCTGGACACCCTTTTTCGATTCTTCGGTGCCCGCCGGGTTCTTCCCTCTCTCTACTACATACGGCCACTCATCATGGGAGCGAACTTCCTCGATGTACGGTCCACATTCGACAGGATTCACTCCTGGGAAGACTGGATCGAATCGTGGCGTGCACTCGGGGAAAAACGGGAAATCTATGGCTCTCTCGCCGATAAAGAGGGTCGGACGATTACGGCACGGGATAACTATCTTTACGCGTCCGCCGCATACAACATGGCGCAGTTTCCACTCTACGATGAGGTAGAGAGAAAACGTGATCTCTACAAGTCATGCTCACGTTGTTACCGGCGTGCTGCGGTACACATGCGTCCTCCGGCGGAGGAGGTGGAGATCCCGTTCGCTGACCACATGCTTCCGGGATATCTCCGCATCCCCGATCGGGAGACGGCCGCCCCTCTACTGATTCTGATTCCGGGTGCGGACAGTTCCAAAGAGGAGATGCATTTTTTCGCGAATGCGCTCATTGAACGGGGTGTGGCCACTCTGACATACGACGGACCGGGAATGGGGGAGACCTGGGACAAACTTTCCATGGTGATCGAATATGAAAGGGTCGGGCAGGCACTCATCGAGTTCGCGAAGAAAGAGAGACGGATTGATCCGGATCGGATCGGACTCTTCGGCATCTCCTACGGAGGAAATCTGGCGCTCCGAATCGCCGCCTATGAGAACAGTCTCGGCGCGGTCATCTCCCTCTCCGGGCCATACGATCCGTCGAGTTACGCCGATTTCGTCATCCCTGTCATTCAAGAGCAGGTGAAGCACTTCCTGCGCGATGAATCGGACGAAGCGTATCGGGTCTGGGCGCGATCCTTTTCGATTCGCGGACTGGTCGGAAAGATACGGTCGCCCCTTCTCGTGATCGGCGGGGGCGAGGATGTCCTTATTCCTGGAGCTGACGCTAAAAACATCTTTGAAGAGGCACACTGTAAAAAGAAACTGATCTACTTCGAAGATGGGAACCATATCTGCGCGGAATATGCGTATGACCTCATCCCGAAAATCGAAGAGTGGCTGCTCGGCATCCGGTTCCTGAAAGGACGCCATGCCTGAATTGCTCCGGTCTCCGAACGGGTGGCGAACAACGGGGATGCTCATTGAAGAGAGGGCGGGCGCATACGGTCTCTGCCGCACTGTTTTAAGCGGCGACAAATCCCCGCTCACACTCTCCTTCGAGAGCAGGGGACCTGATCGTGAAGAATCTCGTTACAGTTACGAAGCACGGGACCCCTGGCTCCTCTTTCGCTCGTCCGGTGCGACTGTCAACCTGGAAGAGAATGGCGTCTCGTCGGTTCAGAATGGTAATCCGTTCGATTTTCTAGAAGATCGAATCGTGAGTTCCGGGCGAGCGCCATCCGATCCCGGGCTCCCCCCGCTTCCTGAATATGCCGGCTACATCGGGTATGGCGCATCGCCATGGACGATCCCGGTGAAGCACATCCGATCAGATCCCTTCGGACTCCCGGACATGGCGATCGGTTTTTTCGACGTCATTCTCGTTCGAGATCGCATGAAGGATCGCACTTGGATCATCTCCACCGGACTTCCCGAGGTCGGGTCGGCGCGAGAGGATCGAGCGTACGCTCGGTTGCGGTCCATGGAAGAGCGTATCGTTCCGATCAAATCACGACCATCCGGCGATGATCAGGATCACGTTCGGAAAGCGGAGTGGCTTCCCCCCATGCCACCCGATTATGAAGAGGCGGTCGGTCGCGCTCTCGAGTACATCCGTGACGGACAGATCTATCAGGCAAACCTGACCAGGTTGTTCCGTGCCGACACGGAGTGTGATCCATGGACACTTTACGAAAACCTGGCCGATCGAAATCTGGCGTCCTACTCCGGAATTCTTCAGTTTCGGGATTTCTCATTGATCTCTTCTTCTCCCGAGCTTCTTCTCCGGCAACGAGGGGATCATGTGATGTCGAAACCGATCAAAGGGACTGCGGCAAGGAGTAATGACACTGTTCTTGATCGGGCCAATGCGTCGGCACTTCTTCGCTCGGCAAAAGACAGGGCGGAACATGTGATGATCGTCGACCTTGTCCGGAACGATATTGGAAAAGGAGCTGAATTCGGTTCGGTTTCCGTCGATCCGTTTACCGTGGTCGAATCCTGTCCTTCGGTACACCATCTGGTATCCACGGTTCACGGACGGTTGAGAGAGGGGATGACCTCCTGGCGCCTGCTGCAGGATATGCTTCCGGGCGGGTCCATTACCGGTGCTCCCAAAATACGGGCGGTGGAGATTATCGATAAGTTGGAGCTCGATGGCAGAGGCGCTTTTTACGGCACCATGGGATTCGGTTCATTCGACAGGCAGGCGGTATGGAATCTTCTTATTCGGTCTGCCGTTGTAAAGAACGGCGAGGTCGGTTTCCGGGTCGGTGGAGGGATCGTAGCCGATTCCGATCCGCAGATGGAGTGGCGCGAGCTGGCACTCAAAGGCTCGCTTCTCCATGAGAGTCTTCGACGGCGAGGGGTGGGGAGTTGCGACAGGACTCACGTTTGACAGAAGACCGGAACAGGTCCCGGGTTATTCTTCATATCGACATGGACAACTATTTCTGCTCGGTAGAGAGGGCGCTGAATCCCGCGCTCGAAGGTCGACCTCTCATGGTGGGCGGCCCGGAGGGGGGACGGGGAGTGGTGGTAGCGGCGTCTTACGATGTAAAGGCACGCGGCGTCGTGCAGGGCATGCCGATGGCACGTGCACGAAGCCTCGCACCCGATGCGATCGTTCTCCCGCCGCGGCACCGCTATTATACTCAGCTCTCTGCAAGCATTCTGAGAATCCTCTCCCGTTTTACGTCGGCCATCGAACCCGCTTCGGTTGACGAGGCCTATCTCGATGCCACTGATCTCGCCGGTGGGTTTCCGGAAGCGGCGAGACTCGCTTTTCGGATCAAAGATACGATTCGTGGTGAGCTTCACCTCCCCTCTTCCATCGGGATCGCTCCCTCTCGAGTTGTCGCCAAGATCGCATCGGGATATGCGAAGCCGGACGGTGTGCAGGTCATTTTCCCCGACCAGGTAGATGCCTTTCTGGGACCGCTGCCCGTATCAAAGATGGGTGGTGTCGGTGCGAAAACGGAAGAGATGCTGAGAAAAATCGGTGTACGGACCCTTGGTGAGCTGGCATCCATGGATGCCAATCGTCTCATCTCCCTGTTCGGTAAAAACGGCAAGAAGATCCGAAGCCGGGCAAGGGGAGAAGAGTCAACGGCAATCACACCGTTCTATGAATCACCTGACCCTCGATCGATGAGCAACGAAACCACTCTCGCTCACGACACGAATGATGAAGAGACGCTCGGTTCCGTTCTTCTCTGGCTATCAGAGAAGCTCGCTTCCCGGCTGCGTGCCGGAGGGAAGCGGGGACGATGTCTCACGGTGAAAATCCGTTTCTCCGATTTTCGGACGATCACCCGCCATCGTGTTCTCTCCGCTTACACTAATGACGAGATGACGATTTATGAACTCGCCAAGGAACTCGTAGCCCTGCATGCCGGGGGGAAAGCTTTGCGCCTCGTAGGAGTAGGCATGGAGAAGCTGGTGGATAGCGATAGTCTTGCGGGAGAGCTGGAACTCGATCTGGAACCGGAGCGCGACAAACGGCGGGCGTCGATCGAGATCTTCGACGAGGTGCGTCGCCGTTTCGGAAGATCAAAACTGAAGAAGGCGAGATTGCTGTGATCCTCGTCGGCACATCCGGATTTCATTTCGAAGACTGGAAGGGCGTCTTTTATCCGAGCCATCTGAAGAAGTCGGAGTGGCTCTCCTGGTATGTAAGGCATTTTCCGACCCTCGAAATCAATTCTACTTATTACCGCGTTCCTTCCGTTCGTACATTCGAGGGATTTGACGAGCGGACGCCTGACGGTTATCCGATCGTACTCAAGGTTCACGGTGATGTGACTCACAAGCGAGAGCATACGGAGTGGTCGATCGGTCATTTGCTCGAATCGGCCGAACCGATTCGCCGATCGGGCAAGATCGCGGCGCTGCTCGCTCAGTTTCCCTGGGGCTTTCGTTCGGGACCGGAAAACCGGGACTATCTGGGCCGTGTGCGAGACGCCGTTCCGGAAGAGATTCCTCTTTTTGTGGAGTTCCGCCATGCCGGGTGGATATCGGAAAGTACGTTCCGGTTTCTACGGAACAGCAACATCGGCTATTGCTCGGTGGATGAACCGAATCTGAAAGGACTTGTCCCGTCTGTAGCGTTTCAGACGAACGGATGCGGCTATGTCAGGCTCCATGGGAGAAACCGGGAATCGTGGTGGGACAGCGGGGAGAAGTCAGAAGGGAAGTCAGATCGGTATGACCATCTCTACACGGAGGAAGAACTCAAGGAGTGGGTGGGGAAAATCCGTGATCTTCAGAAGCAGGCTGACAGAACATTCGTCTACTTCAATAATTGCTATGCGGGACAGGCGATTCGAGGGGCCAAGCTGATGCAGGCCATGCTCGACCTGCCGAGAACGGGAGAGGAGCAGACCACTCTTGACCTCTAACCCTCGCGACGGAAGCTGGTGAGACATGCGGGCTAGAACATCGGATGGGGATTGGCTCGAAAAGTCGGGCGGCCGTGTGGTGCATGTGGAGGAGATTCCCGCGCGGGAGGCCGATTTCATCGATGCCGGCTATCCGATGACGGAGTTCATGCAGAGCGCACTGCAATCGATCGGAGTCGAACGTCTCTACTCCCATCAAGCCGAGGCAATCGAAGTCGCCCGTCAGAAAAAGAACTTCGTTGTGGTGACAGGCACAGCCAGCGGCAAGACTCTCTGCTACAACGTTCCCGTTCTCGAATCGATCGTCGAAAGCGACAGGACGGCATTCTATCTGTTCCCGACGAAAGCGCTCGCCCAGGATCAGCTTCGTGGAGTCAAGCGGCTCCTCGATGCTGATCCCCGTCTCGGCGATAGCATCGTCGCAGGAACGTACGATGGCGACACGTCGCAATACGCCCGCCGGAAACTCCGAACCGCCGGTAATCTGGTTCTCTCCAATCCGGACATGCTGCACGCCGGCATTCTTCCCAATCACTCGGGATGGAGCAGGTTCTTCTCCAGACTTCGCTTTATCGTGCTTGACGAGATCCATGCGTACAGGGGGATCTTCGGCTCCAACGTGGGCAATGTGCTTCGCAGACTGAAGCGAATCGCTAACCACTACGGAAGCGATCCGCAATTCCTCTGCTGTTCGGCGACCATCGCCAATCCGGCTGAACTTGCCGGGCGGCTTACCGGCGAGCCTGTAACGGTGATAGATAGAGATGGATCGCCCCGCGGACCGAAGCGATTTATCCTTTGGAATCCGCCTCTTCTCGACAAGCACAGCTCGGAGAGAAGAAGTTCCAATGTGGAAGCGAAAAATCTGATGGTCCGTCTCGTAAAAGAGGGGGTGCCGTCGATCGTTTTCTCACGTGCCCGTATTACGGCGGAACTGATCTACCGCTACGCCCGGGAAGACCTCATCGAGAAACGGAAGCACTTGGCTGACAAAATTGCCGTCTATCGGGGCGGTTACCTCCCCAAGGATCGGCGGGAAATCGAGCGCCGCCTTTTCGAGGGGGAACTGCTCGGTGTGACGAGCACGAATGCGCTCGAACTGGGGATCGACGTAGGGTCCCTCGGTGCGTCGATTCTTGTCGGTTTCCCCGGCACGATTGCGAGTACCTGGCAGCAAGCCGGCAGGGCCGGTCGAACAAGCGAAGAGTCAATCTCCATTCTCATCGCCTACAACGATCCCATTGATCAGTATCTCCTCCGCCACCCGGACTATTTTTTCGGGCGCTCTCCTGAAAACGCGATCATCGACGTCGAGAATCCTTACATTCTCGAGCGGCACTTGCGATGTGCGGCTCATGAGCTGCCGATGGAGGAGCGAGATGAAGAAAGCTTCGGGCCCCACATGATACCGATTCTAGAAGCTCTCGAAGATCAGGATACGTTGACCCGGCTCAAAGAGAGATGGTACTGGGCTCGCCAGGATTATCCCGCCGCCGATGTTTCACTACGAAATATTTCCGATGCCACTTTTACGATTACCGAAAACCTCGATCCCGTAGGTCGTGATCAACGGACGCTCGGTACGGTTGATGCTGTCAGCGCTCCCGAACTCGTCTACCCCGAAGCGATTTATCTTCACGGGGGGGAGACCTATTTCGTTCGCGAACTGGATTGGGAGAATCGGGTGGCATACGTCGAGCGAAAGGAAGTGGACTACTACACGCAGGCGATTGTCGAGTCCACGATCCGCATCGGAGACACGAGGCAAAGCGCTCCGATCCCGGGGGGAATGAAGATGCTCGTGGACGCAACCGTTTCATGGATGACCGTCGCGTTCAAGAAGATCCAGTTTTACAACATGGATTCGATCGGGTGGGGCAAGCTCGATCTGCCGGGGCAGAAACTGGAAACGGTGGCGCTCGGGATTCATGTAAACGGCGAAACCGTCGGCCTCCTGTCGGAGCGGAACCTCAAGGTATCGGAGGGCTTTGCAGGAGTGCGCAATCTGCTGCTCGTCGTCATGCCGCTCTATGCGATGTGCGATCCGAGTAATCTGGGTGGCATCGTCGAGAGTTCGAATACCGGCGTACCGACGCTCTTTGTCTACGATCGTTTTCCCAATGGCCTCGGCCTATCAGAAAAGTGTTTCTATATCATTGATGAGATCTTTCAGGCAGCTCTGGAACTCGTGCGTGATTGCCCTTGCTCGAAGGGCTGCCCTTCTTGTGTGGGGATGCCCCGCATGCCTCAGCTCCACCACGATCCCGATCACCAGCTCGGCTTTCCCATGCCGAGCAAAGAGGCGGCGACCGTCATGCTCGAGATCCTCGCCCAGGCCGATCGGGAAGTGCCGTTTTAGCCCGGATAGCTCACCGGCATTCTGCTGCGGGCTCGCGACGAATTCTGGTGAGAACTCCGGGGTAGCCCCCCTTTTCGCTCGCCCGGCTACCGTGTTTCACGTTATAGTGCGGGCACGCAAGGCACGCGGCTCGAAAGCAGCGGGGCACTTCCCGGGCGCTTTCGATACCCGAACCCCTGAGCGGCGGTTGAAATGAGCGATTCCCTGCAACACCGGCTCGGCCGGCTCCTTCACCCGGCGGGAGAAGTGAAAGTCAAACCGGGGTCTGTGCGCCGGCGTCCCGCCGAGCCTCTCCCTCCCGGCCGGGAAGTAGAGAATGAGCGGGGCGCGTACTACCTTGTGGAGGTGCCGTTCGAAAAGGCACTTCACCACGAGGCAGAGGGGAGCTGTGAGCTGGAGCCCCCCCCCTGGTCGCTTGACGACGGACCTCGAGGGAGGCTGACCACCGAACGCCCTCTTTTTCTCGACCTGGAAACGACCGGCCTCTCGTCATCCCCACTTTTTCTTGTTACGACCCTTTCTCTCGAGAGCGCCGATGGCTCTCCGATCTTCAGGCAACGTTTTGCCAGGGATTACACGGAGGAAGACGCGGTCATCCATGACATCGTGAAGGAAATCAATGAATCGGGCAGCCTGATCACCTACAACGGCAAGTCATATGACTTGCCGTTTTTCGAGCGCCGTGCCGCTTACCACAGAATCTCTTTTGTGTTCGATTCCCCTCACGCCGACCTTCTCCATATCTGTCGGCGCAAGTGGAAAGGCCGTTTCCCGAACTTCAAGCTTCAGACGATGGAGGACTATGTGGTTCCCCTCTCGCGAGCAAATGATATTCCGAGCGCCGATATCCCCGGTCTCTATCATCGCTGGGTCCGCGACGGCTTTGACCCGCGCATGCGATCAGTCTTTCGACATAATCTCCGCGATGTGTTGACCATGGTTCGCCTTTTTGCCTTACTAGTGAACGATGACGGAAAGAGGAGGAACGAAGATTGAGCTCGAAAGTTCTTGGCGAGGCCCTGACGTTTGATGATGTTCTGATCCTGCCGAGAGAATCGGATGTGATTCCCGCCGATGTCGATACCTCTTCGCGACTGACTCGCAATCTGCGTCTCAACATCCCCCTGGTGTCCGCCGCCATGGATACGGTAACCAACAGTGAACTCGCGATCGCCATGGCTCGAGTGGGCGGGCTCGGTATTATCCACAAAAATCTTACTCCCCGGGATCAGGCCGTAGAAGTGGACCGGGTCAAACGCTCGGAAAGCGGAATGATCGTCGACCCGATCACCCTCGAACCGGATCGCTCGATTTCCGAAGCCCTTGCTCTGATGAGTGAGTTCAAGATCTCGGGGATTCCCATCACACGGCACAGCAAGTTGGTGGGGATACTGACGAACAGAGATCTTCGGTTCGTCGTTGACTACGGACGGCGCGTGGAAGATGTGATGACGAAAGAGAATCTCATCACGGTTCCGGAAGGGACGACCCTGGAAGAGGCTAAGGTCATGCTGCACCGCCATCGGATCGAAAAACTGCCGGTGGTTGACCGGGAGGGCTATCTGAAAGGTCTCATCACGATCAAGGACATACAGAAGCGGATGCAGTTTCCGGAAGCGTGCAAAGATGAACTCGGCCGGCTTCGGGTGGGAGCTGCTATCGGAGTCGGCAAAGATCGACAGGCCCGCCTGGATGCACTGGTGGCGGTGGACGTCGATCTTGTCGTGATCGATACCGCCCACGGCCACTCACGAAACGTGCTCCATGTTGTGGAGGAGACGAAGCGGGGCTATCCCGATCTCGAGCTGATAGCGGGAAACGTAGCAACGGCGGACGGCACAAAAGCGTTGATTGATGCGGGCGTCGATGCGGTGAAGATCGGAATCGGACCAGGTGCGAGTTGCACGACCCGGGTCGTCTCGGGCGTAGGCGTACCTCAGATCACGGCTGTAATGCGATGCGCCGAAGCTGCCGCCAGGAGCGGTATCCCCGTAATCGCAGACGGCGGCGTCAAGTATTCGGGAGACGTGGCCAAGGCGATCGCGGCGGGCGCGGAATCAGTCATGCTCGGTTCGCTCCTCGCAGGCACGGTAGAATCTCCGGGAGAGATGGTCCTCTTTGAAGGGAGATATTACAAAGTCTACCGGGGAATGGGATCTCTGGCGGCCATGAAACGAGGGTCGAAGGACCGTTATTTCCAGGAGGAGACCAGATCGATCGAGAAGCTTGTGCCGGAGGGAGTGGAAGGGCGAGTGCCGTTTCGCGGCCCCCTGGCAGATACGATTCACCAGCTCGTCGGCGGTCTTCGAGCCGGGATGGGTTATTGCGGTGCGAAAACAATCGACTCGTTCCGCAAAGAAACCCGGTTCGTCAAAGTGTCGGAAGCGGGGAGGAGGGAGAGCCACCCCCACGATATGGACATCACGAAGGAGGCACCGAACTACCGCCGCCCTTAGTCCGGACTTCTCAAGGCTAGTCGTTCAGCGCTACGGACAGGAAAACCGTGGCACCGTTCAGATTCAGATCCGGTGCCGCCAATCCCGAAATCTCATCAACACGGAGCGAGGTGATCCTCCCCTTCGCCCCCAGGCCGATCCTGCCGAAAAAGAACGGAATCTCGTAGGCGGCAAAGAGAGTGAGGCCCGGCCCCTGGGCATTGCGGTCCCCGGTATTGTCCTCCCCCAGTAGAAACCAGGCGGGATCGCCGGGATCGGGGCTCTTGGCCGAAGCCTGCAGAAAGTAGTACTGGCCGAGCAGGCCGATGACGGCAGTTCTTCCCGGCGACAGGGAAAAGCGTTTCCCAAAACCCGCGGAGATCGGAAAGCCGAACAGTTGAAGGCGAGCCTCCCCCGAGGAGAGACCGAAGGGGAGTTCGTTCGACTCAGTGCGACGGGTCCAGAAATAGCCGAATCCGAAGAGTGTGTGGTTCCCATTCGGATTACCGAAGGTGAGCAGATAATCACCATCGTATGCGGGATTGAGATTACCGGTCTGCAGGTCATCTGCCGTGCGATCAATGTCATTACTGGCGAACAGAGAGAGGCCGTTCAGGAACATGCTTCCCACTTCGCCATGCGCGTGCTGCGGGATAACTAGAAGAGCGATGAGAAGTGTGAATGCTGCTGATTTCATCGGTGCATTATAGCAGGAGTCACAAGATTCGTTGACTTACCAGAGCCGTTAATTCAGAAGAGACGAAGGAGCTGAAATCGTGACTCGAAATCCGTTTTCATTTGACAGCCTTTTTCCGTGAGTGATATAATTACGACAGTTGGAATTGAAAATATCCTCGCTTAATGCTGAGGCGTCCGTATCTATTTAGAGCCAACAGCTTAAGTACGGGAACTCGCGCGAAAGCGCACTTCGACCGGGTAGACGTCGCTCATTCGTGGGCAGTTCGAGCCGGGAGAGAGGGTACCCACCTGGATTATCCGGGTCTTAAGTAGGCGGGCGCGCGATTAAGCGGGGATTTTTCTTTGCGCTGCTCTCGTCAATGCAATTTCGGGACGTCGATCTTCTTCACTACTTAACTCAGACAAGAATCAGTTTTCAATATCGAAATCCGGGCGGGATTCCGGGTCAAGTTCCTTCAGCTTCCTGAAAGCCATGCGGAACTCCTCGCGATTTACCTCGGATTCGTCCGATTGGAAATTCAGATAGGCGTCCAGAAGATCATTCTGCGCGACCTCGATCGCGGCGGTCCTCTCCTGATCGTCCATATCCCTGTATATCACGCCCATATCGCCATCTGAGAGCGGAGATATGATGTTCAAGTATTCGCCGCGCATGAATGAGAGAATTTCGCGATAGGTCTCAAAACCGTAGGAAAGCTTGCCCAGAATCTGTGAGATCGGTCTGTAGCGTTCGGGGATCTTATCTGTAAATGAGCAGGCGAAACGATAATAGGTCTTCCCTCTTTCCACACTTTCCTTAAAGGATCGTTCGTTCTGGTTGACTTCGCCCGGCACCAGAAACAGACCTGTCTGGAGGAGAAGAAAATCAGCATTGATCCGATAAATCTGATATTTCATGTATGATGTGTCGACGCTGTCCAGGATTTCCGGCAGGTCGGTTTCATAGCCGGCGACATAGCGGGCCGAAACCTTGTGAAATTCATCGCTCACCATGGAGTTCAGAAGAAGTGACAGATATATATTCACATCTTCGTCGAAGAATTCCTTGTTCGATTCATTGTCCGTCGCGATCCTTGATTTCAGCAGTTTATCAAACAGAAAGGAGAAGGCCGGATCACTTTGGCCGATGCGCAGAAGCGAATTTGTGTATGAATCGAGTCCCATCACCAACTCCTCGAGAGGGTGTCGAGATTCAAGAGACGCAAGTCCCGTGCCCGAACCGACGTTATGATCCCAATCCTATCCTCACTGATTTATACCGCTTATCAACCGAATAGGATCAATGTTTCTAATTCTGCCGTGATCGCTGTGCATCCAGATGTTGCGATCTGCAATGGAAAAGATGTAGTTTGGGGGGGAGGAGACTCAGTCTAATGAAAGCCGCCTACCTGCAATTCGAGCCCCGATTCGGTGAGGTTTCCTCGAATCTGCGAGCCATGCAGGATCTCGCCGCGAACCAGGCGGGAGAAGCGGATCTCCTCGTTCTCCCGGAACTGGCCTCGACCGGGTATCTCTTTCAAAGTCGTGATGAGGTGTTCGATCTCGCGGAAGCGTTCCCCGGAGGACCGACCGCAGATTGTTTCACTCAGATGGCATTTGATCTCAATGCCGTGATCGTTGGCGGTTTCGCGGAACGAAGCGGCGACCAGGTGTATAACTCGTGCGCTCTCGTCAGGCCGGACGGATCCTCGCATATCTATCGCAAGGCCCACCTGTTCCTGGACGAGAAGGACTGGTTCGTCCCTGGCGATTCGCCTTTCGAACCGGTTCCTGCGGCGGGCACGCTGATCGGCATGATGATCTGCTTCGACTGGTACTACCCGGAAGTTGCCCGGCTTCTGGCTCTCCGGGGAGCGACAATAATCTGTCACCCCTCCAATCTCGTTCTACCCCATTGCCCGGAAGCGATGAAAGTGCGGTGTCTGGAAAACCGTCTGTTCGCGATCACGGCGAACCGTACCGGGAGGGATGAGCGTGGAGATCGGTCACTCTCGTTCATCGGCATGAGCCAGGTCGTGGATCCCGGGGGACAGATACTGGTAAGTGCCCCCCCAGATGGAGACCACGTCGGTCTCGTTGAAATCGATCCCCGTCTTGCCGAAGACAAGGATGTCACGGGGCGGAACAACTGGACGCGTGACAGGCGGATCGATCTTTTCGGGGATCTTGTCTGACCCCCCCTTCGAGCCATCCGGTCTTCCTCCAGAGAGAACTAGCGAGCCGAGGCCGGTGGGACCCGTTGAATTCTGGAATTCTGGGGAATTCTGGGGACACAATACTTAATTCAGAAATAACGGAGCGAAGGAATTAAGTATTGTGTCCCCAGAATTCCCCAGAATTCCAGAATTCAATGGGCCGGCCGTGCGAGCCGGCGAGGGACGACGAAAGGAGTCCCGCAGCTTCTCTCTGGAGGAAGACCGGATGGCTCGAAGGGGGGGAGCGGAGTGAGCCTCAGGCTCTGGTCGTCTGCTGGCTATCGACGGGAGTGGGATCCTTCGAGGCTCCTTCGTCCCGGGGAGAAGTCCGCATGATGCTGAAGAGAGACTCACGAAGGTCATTGTCGTCCGAGCATGTACCGAGCTTGCCCCGATAAGCGATCGACATACGCCCGCTTTCCTCGGAGATTACGACAACGACAGCATCGGTTTCCTCGGTCATGCCGATGGCAGCCCTGTGGCGCGTTCCGTATTGAACGCCGTGAGAGCGGTCCTGGGAAAGTGGCAGAATGCAGCCGGCCGCGACGAGCGTTTCATCACGAACGACAATCGCGCCATCATGAAGGGGCGAATAGTTGGTGAATATCGTGACGATGATCTCGGCGGTAACCCTGGCATCCACACGGTGTCCCGTCTCGATAATATTACGGAGCGCCGCCGCTCTTTCGACCACGATCAGTCCTCCGATCCTCTTCCGTGACATCACCTTGGCGGCTTTTACGATCTCTTCCAGAACCTCCGCGGCCTGTATACGAAGAAAATACCTGAAGATTCGAAACTGACCCGCTTGAGAGAGGGCGCGGCGGAGCTCGGGCTGAAAGAGAATCACGAAGGCGACGAGCCAGACAGTTTTCAGGCTGGAAAAGATGCGGTTCAGCCCTGTGAGCTGGAATGTATCGGCCAAAGTCGAAAAGAGATAGATGATGGCGAGACCGAGAAACATCTGCGAAGCGCGGGTTCCCTTGACCACGCGGAGCAGCCGGAACAGCAGGAGCCAGACGATCGCGAAATCGATCACATCGTAAATACGGAACTGAATGTGATCCATCTCTAGACTCCTTCCGCCGCAATCGCTTCGGCGACCCGCACCGCACGACCTACTTCTTTGACGTCGTGAATACGCAGGAGATCGGCCCCTTCGTGGACCGCCCACGTACAAACGGCAATTGTTCCTTCCAGGCGCTTCTCCACGGGAAGATCGAGCAGGCTCCCGAGGAAGGACTTTCGGGACGGCCCCAACAATATCGGAAAGCCGAGGGAACGCAATTCGAAAAGATGACGAATCAATATGAGATTGTGCTTGAGGGTCTTGCCGAAACCGATGCCCGGATCGATGGCGATCCCCGCCTCCGAGACTCCGGCACGGAGCGCGAGGTCGAGAGAGCGGGCGAGATCATCCCTTACATCCTGCAAAACATTGTCGTAATGCGGCTGACTCTGCATGGTTTTCGGGGTACCCCGAATGTGACTCAATACGAGTCCGGTGTCATTTGATGCCGCTACTCGGGCGAGATCGGGGTCATGAGTCAATGCCGTTACATCGTTGATCACACGCGCTCCCGCACTGACTCCGGCCGCTGCAACGGCGCTTTTTCTCGTGTCGATCGAAAGTGGCACTCCGGCTCGCCGGTGAAGTTCTTTAAGCACGGGCACGACCCGGGCGATCTCTTCCTCGTAGCTCACTTCTCCGGACCCGGGCCGGGTGGATTCCCCCCCCACGTCGAGGATGTGCGCCCCCTCCGATGCCAGACGTAGCCCCTGTTCGACAGCCGTCTCCGTGGAGTCGTACTTCCCCCCGTCAAAAAATGAATCAGGTGTGACATTTACAATGCCCATGAGGGCAGTTGATGGCGGGGAATCGGGTAAGTTCCAGTGGGAGCGGAGTCGGGCGCCCGGGCTCGTCAAGCCGGCGCAGGGGAAGAGGAGGGAGGCGCGTCCTTATCCGGCTTGCCGGTATTCCGATCGGGCTCCGGTGCAGGATCAGCCGGTAGCTCCTCTTCGGCCCTTTCCTTTTCGAGGGGGGCGTATCGTTTCGGTACCGATGGGTCATCCAGTTCTTCGCCGCGCATGAGCTGAGCGAGCTGCGCCCCATCCAGAATCTCCCTCTCGATCAGTGTATCCGACACAAGAATGAGAAGGTCCTTGGCTTCGGTAAGCAGACCATGGGCTCTCTCATACTGTGCGTCTACGATGGCGCGTACTTCCTGATCGATCAACTCGGCGGTATGCTCGGAGTAATCCCGATGCTGGGAGATTTCACGCCCCAGGAAGATCTGCTCATCCCGCTCACCGAAAGAGAGAGGCCCCAGCTTGTCACTCATACCCCACTCGCAGACCATCTTTCTGGCCATTTCGGTGGCCGACTTGATGTCGTGGCTCGCACCGCTGGTCAGCTCGTTGAATATGATCTTTTCGGCGGCCCGGCCTCCCATTTTCATTGTGATGGTGTCCTCGCAATACTCCTTCGACGCTGTGTACTTTTCGTCGGACGGGAGAAGATACGTGACGCCGAGAGACTGCCCTCGCGGAATAATCGTAACTTTGTGCAGCGGATCGACGTTCGGAAGGAGCGCGGCCACGATCGCGTGACCCGCCTCATGATAGGCCGTTACCTTTCTCTCCTTTACCGAGATTACACGCGACTTTCGCTCCATCCCCATCATCACCTTGTCTTTGGACGTCTCGAAATCTTCCATGGTCACTTTGTTGCGATCCAGGCGGGCCGCCATGAGGGCAGCCTCATTCACCATGTTGGCGAGATCGGCGCCGGAGAGTCCGGGGGTTCCTCTGGCGAGTACCTTGAGCGAGACGTCATCAGAGAGGGGTATGTTTCTCGTATGAACTTTCAGGATTCCCTCCCGGCCCAGAACGTCAGGCATGTCCACGACGATCTGCCGGTCGAACCGTCCGGGCCGGAGGAGCGCGGGATCGAGGACATCGGGACGGTTGGTGGCCGCGATGAGAATCACGCCTTCCTGCGACTCGAATCCGTCCATTTCGACCAGGAGCTGGTTCAGAGTCTGCTCCCGTTCGTCATGCCCGCCGCCGAGACCGGCGCCGCGATGACGTCCTACCGCATCGATTTCGTCGATAAAAATGATGCAGGGCGCATTCCGCTTCCCCTGTTCGAAGAGATCACGCACACGGGATGCGCCGACACCGACGAACATTTCCACGAAATCCGAGCCGCTCATCGAGAAGAACGGTACATCCGCTTCGCCTGCAACCGCCTTCGCGAGCAAGGTCTTGCCTGTGCCCGGCCGGCCGAGCAGAAGCGCACCCTTCGGGATCTTGCCCCCCAGCCGCTGATATTTGTCCGGTTTTCGGAGAAACTCGACGATCTCCTGAAGTTCTTCTTTCGCCTCGACCGCTCCGGCTATGTCATCAAAGGTTACTTTTGGGCGATCCGCGGTGAGGAGCCGCGCTTTGCTCTTCCCGAATGAAAACGCTTTGTTTCCACCGGTCTGCATCTGACGAACGATGAAAATCCAGAACCCGAGAAGAATGAGAATGGGGAACCAGGATATGAGGATGGAAACCCAGTTCATCCCCTCACTCTTCGAGCTGATCGAGGCGTTCGGGTTATGTTCGCGAATGAGTTTCGGAAGATCCGGATCAACTGTCGGGAGCCAGACTATGAATGCGCCCACTTCACGCTGAGGAAGGCCTTCGCTGATGTTGATCAGAATCGGTGTTTCGAAAATGCCGTGAACTTCCCGGTCGATCATCACCGTGCGCCTGATATTTCCCTGTTCCACTTCCCCGATAAAGCGGCTGTAAGGAATCTCCGCCTCTTCCGGCTTAGTCCCGCTGTACATCCGGTAGACCGTCAGCACGAGGAGAAGCAGCACGACCCAGAGCGCCAGCGACCGCATAGTGCGGTTCATGCGCGGCGTCTCGTTCTTGGGATCTTTCCTGTTGCCCGGTGGCGGGGGAGGGGTCCAGCGTTTCTTCGGTTCCTCCGGTTCGGGCGGATCGCGCCGATCGTCTCCCTCGGGGGGAATCGGATTCTCTCTCGTGTGAATCAACCGTTCGAGCCAGTGAAGTCCCAGAATTCGTTTCATCGTCTTAGTTCCGTACTCAACTGTGGAGTGGGTTGCAAGGAACCTGGGGGCCTCGGCTCACAGGAATCGGCTTCCTGGAATGGGAAGCTTCCGAATCGAGTCATCCTAACAATCCCCCTCATTATAGGCAACCTCCAAGATCTCACTCGTTCTTGAAGTTAATCTCATTCTATCAGCGATTTCCACTCCGGCCACCCATATGATACCCGCTTCATCGGCAATTATCGGAATCGAATCACGATCCCAACGGGGGATCTCCCGATCAACCAGGAGGTCCTGCAGTTTTTTTGACCCAGGCGCTCCCAGCGGTCGGAGTCGATCGCCAGGCTCTCTACTCCGTACACGCAGGCTCCCCACGATCGAGCCGGCGTCCAGAAACACACGCCAGGGACCCGCCTCCGCGGGGTTTTCATGCTTCTCCCCCCGCGGGACCTTGCAGGTCTCGATAGTGCCACCCCACGGGAGGGTCACGCGATCCATCAGGCTGATGGGGACATCATACGGCTCGGGCTCCCCGGTGGCCGGCCCGAGACGGAGCGCCGTCCCATCGAAGCGTACTTCGAGCCCGCCGGAAACAGTGACTCGCGTCGCTTCTTCTCCAGGCTCATGCTGCAGGATCCTTTCGATTCCCTCGAATGAGAATCCTTTCCGATGGCCGGCGATATCCCGGCCGGCGAGCAGCAATACTTCCCGAGCAACCGCCCGTGGAAGCTGACGGAGGCTGTCAGGAGGAATCCGCCATTCTCTCCGCTTTTCGTCGAATCGGGCTGATTCCTCCAGCCAGCCCCGCGCTACCGTTTCCAGAAAAGCGGAAATATCGGTCGCCATCTCGGCGGTGCGTACAAGAGGGCTGACAATCGCACGCCCCATGATCCTTTCGAGTTCCGGAATCACATTGTGCCGGATCCGGTTCCGGTCGTAGCCGGTAGTCTGATTCGACGAGTCGTCCCGGCTTTCGAGATTCTCGGTGGAGAGAAAGTTTTCGATTTCCGCACGATCGATTTCAAGGATCGGTCGAATGATCCGGCCCGTACGGATCGGAATTCCACCCAGACCGCGAACCCCGCTTCCACGAAGCAGGTTATAGATGAGCGTTTCCGCCCGGTCGTTTCGAGTGTGTCCTGTGGCGATGAGGTCGTATCCCCCCCCGGCCCGGATCTCTTCGAGCGCTTCGTAGCGTAGCGTCCGGGCATGGGCCTGAAGCGAATCGCCCCGTTTTCTTTTCGAGGGAATCGGGAGTGCGCGGCAGGTGGTGCTGACGCCGAGGCTCTTTCCCAGGCTTCGGACGAAGCGTTCATCTCCCTCTGATTCGCTCCCCCGCAGCTCGTGATTGAAGTGGGCGAAATGGAGTTTCAGATTCCACTCTCCGCGGATGCGCGCGAGTAGATGTGCCATGCATGTGGAATCAGGTCCACCGGAGAGCGACAGTACGATCGATTCGCCCGGACGAACGAGGAGTCTCTCCCTGATCGTCAGTATCATCTGATCAAGAATATCCAAGGACTGCCACCCGAAAGGGTTGATGGGGGGGAGAATGGTGCCGGCTCAGGGACTCGAACCCCGGACACGCGGATTATGATTCCGCTGCTCTAACCAACTGAGCTAAGCCGGCATCGTCTGTCGGTTTCTGCCCGAATCAGACGCTTAAAGCTAGGGCAATGCCCAAATTCTGTCAATCCGTTTCAATGCTTCGCATGTGCGTACGGCGGCGAACCAACCAGCCGCCCATCCCGAGGATTATATAGAGCAGCAGGGCGAGTGCAGAAAGAAGAAGCCCTTTTCGGAAGGGCTCCGCCCGGTAGCGGAAGAGCACATCGTGCTGACCGGCCGGCACCGGGACTGCCCGAAACGTGTAGTTCGCACGCATGACTTCCACCCGCTTGCCGTCGACCGTCGCCTCCCATCCCGGATAGAAATTTTCACTCAGGAAGAGAAGCCCGTCTTCAGATGACTCGGTTCGGATGGCGATCTCCTCCCCATCGTAGCGGATGATCGTGCATTGATCCTCTGCGCGGAGGCCGGGGGGATCGGATGAACGAAACAGAGGGGTCTCTTCCAGGAGCAGTTCCCGTCGAGGATCGAACCGGGGTGATGTCATGAATCGAAGCAATTGACCGCGATCGTTCATCACACGATAGGAGTGACTGAGGAAAGCGCGCGGAAGGGCAGCCCTGTTCTCAATCAGGGCGAAAGCGTTGTCCGGGAAAGGTGACTCGAATCTTCGGCGAATCGTGTAGCGACCAGCGTCCGAAGCCCCCATGTTGGCCGCCCTCACGACATCGTCCGGATCGTAAGTCGGCCCGACGAGAACGTAACGCATATTCAGTAGATCCCAGATGGGAAGCCGAAGTATAGCAGGAGACCGAAAAGGGGGGATGCGGCGGCCGTCGGGAAAGAGCGCCGGGTCGATCGACCGGAAGATACGGCCGTAATCCGCAGGCATGAGAGCATTCACCCCGGCGATGTCGTCGATACCGTAAGGAAGCCCGCTGTTGGAGGGGAGGAAGTAGTGGCGCGCCAACCGCCCGATCCGTCCCCGCTCCTCCCGGGAAGAAAGAAATTCGAGCAGAGGATGGTCCCGGTAAATGGTCTCGCGTGGTTGGGAGGTATAGTAAAGCCTTCCGAAGAGCCATCCATCCGCGGTGGTCATCAATATGAGAACGATGAGCGCGGCTGTGCGAATCTGTCCGCCGCGAGCGATGGCAAGCAGTGCCCCGCATCCGACTGTCAGATAGATCAGAAACCGTATCATCCCTTTCCGCTGAAAACGGAGCCATGTCTCGGACCCGTCGTCGAAGAACCTGGCCGCTTTCGGAGAGAGCGCCATCGCTCCCTCACCGCATTCCTCTGTCTTCAGTCTGATCTCTTCGCGGGCGAACTCGAGAACAGGGCCCCCTCCCCATTGGAGGGCTGCTCCTGCAAGGGGGGCCGCGATCAATCCGGCAATGAGAAAACGCCTTGGCCTTCTCCATCGTCCCTGGTCGGCTCGATGGAGAAGGGCGTCCAGGCCGAATCCGGAAAGAACGGCGACGCCCAGGAGAAAGGGGAACTGGAGGCGGTGGAGTTCGGACGAGAACCGCACAAACGGGAGCACCTTGTAATAAATGGTGTACAGGTTAGGCGAGAAGGCGAGGAGCATGGAAAGAAGGGAGAGTCCGCCGAAGAAGAAAATCTGCCTGCGACGGGAGAAGATGATGGCCGCCCCTGCGAGCAAGAGGGGAATCACGCCGGCATAACCTACGAATCCCAGATCGGATGGGTGGGGGAGCGGTCCACGAAATGCCTGGAGCCAGTAGGTTTCTGAAACCGGATTCCCGAAGAAGTCGGGGAGAACGAACCTGATGATCGACCATGGACCGGGCTGATGGTTCTCGAGAATAACGGACAGCGGAATCGCCCGCCGCTCGGAGAGGGAACCGAGTTCGGCTGTCGGTAGAAGCTGAAAAAGCATGAGGCCGAGACCGATGCCGACAAATACCAGAAGCCGGACCAACCGTTTGACACCGGCGCTCTTTTCGGAAACGGGGAGACCGATCCAGAGAAACAATGCGTACGCTCCGGCGATCAGAAGTGTATAGAGAATTGTCTGGGGGAACCCGCCGAACACGAGCATCGCGACGACCAGCGGCAGAAGTAATCCGCTCTTCCCCTCCATGGTTCGGCCGACTACAAGCAGGAGCGCCGGCGTCCAGCATGCGGTCGAGATATGAACCGGGTGGCCTAGATAGGTCATGAAATAGGCGTTAAAGAGAAATGCGAGGGATCCGATCAGGCCGGCCGCCGGGCTGAGGCCGAGAGACCGAAGAAAAAGAAACAGAAACAGGCTTCCAAGAAAGAGGTGAAAAGCGAGAAAGAAACCGGTTGCCCATGCGATGTCGAATCGTTGAAGCAGGAGGTTCAGTGGATGAAACACGGAAGACTGGAAGTCGGCGAGATGAGGTGTGCCGCAGAGATTGTAGGAATTCCAGTGAGGTATGCGCCCCTCGGCGAATTCTCTGTCCGTGTGCGCCCGCCGGGGATAGTAGGTAACCGCAGAGTCATCCCTGAATGAGGGGCGTTCCAGATCGCGCATGGCGGAGTCCGCTCTCCAGGGGAGCCAGCGCGACATGTTGGATGTGACGAAGACGTTGGGACCGGCGAGGACGTCGCGGAAAAAAAGGATCACCACGAGAGCGAGAAAGATCGCCGCAAGCACGGTTCGGCCGCGGCTGGCCCTTCCAATCCCTTGCGGCATGGGCATCATTTGCGGTGGATGTCCCTCCAGAGTTCGAACATCTGCACAATGGTCATGACAATTTCACGGACCCGATACCGGCTTCCCCCTTCTCGCCGCTTGAAGTGTGTCACTCCGATCTGCACGATCTTGTAACCGGCTTTCCGGGCTTTTAGAAGCACTTCCGCGTCGATCAGGCCTCGCGTTGATTTCAGCTCAATGGTATCGAAAACCTCCCGACGATAGAGTTTGAAGCCGCAGTTCACATCCTGGAAGGGAAGTCCGAAGAAGAGCCGGAGCGAGGTGTTGTAGACCCAGGAGACGATTTTTCTTTCCCAACTGTCCATTCGTCGGATTTTATAAGCGGATACGATGTCCGCCTCGCCGATCAGTGGAATCAGTCTCGGCAGTTCGGCGACGTCGAACTGGAGATCGCCGTCGGTATAGAAGATGAGATCGAGTTTCGCGCCGGTAAAACCGCTACGAAGGGCGCTCCCGTAGCCCCGGTTCTGCGGATGGCGGATCACCCTGATTCTACGGTTTTCCAAGGCGAGGCGGTCGGCGATTTCGCCCGTGCGATCGGTCGATCCGTCGTCGACAATGATGATCTCGTACTCGGAAGTCACTTTCCGGAGTACCCGATCCGCCCGCAATGCGAGTTCTTCTACCGTCTCTTCTTCATTGCATGCCGGGAAGAAAAAGGAGATGCGGGGCTTTTCCAGACCACCTGTCATCGCTTGCTCCCTTTTTTCCTGTCCAGGTATCCGAGAGCTTCGAGACGGATCCTTTCCTCTTCGGTGAGAACGGGGATTTCAACGTCTATTTCGCCCGACATCAGTCTGTCCAGGCGATCGGCCAGGTCATCCCGCCGGTCGGTCGCCACATCGGCGAGGTTGACCTTCTCCAACGGATCCTCATTCAGATCGTAGAGTTCCATTTCTTCCACGCCGTCGGTGCGGATGAGCTTCCAGTTTTCGAAACGCACGGCGTGGCGGGGAGGCGACTTCCAATCAGGTTTCGGTCCGAACATCTCAGCAAATACGGGCAGGTCCTCGATCGTTCCCCCGTCGAACAGGGACGCCACCGAGCGGCCGTCCAAAATATCGTCTCCACGATCGAGCCCGGCCAACTCAATGATCGTCGGCAGCAGATCAACGCTTCGAACCGTTTCCAGTGCGATCTTTCCCTCGGGGATGAGCCCCGGCGCAACCATGATCAGAGGCACGCGAATCGATGGATCGTACAGCATGATGTCATGGCCGAAGTATCGATCCTTTTCGTAGAGCATCTCGCCATGATCGGCGGTTAGAATAATGATCGTCCTTTCGAGCAGTCCCAGTCTGCGGAGCTTCCTGAGAGTGAGCCCCACCTGTCGATCATTATAGGCGACTTCTCCGGCATAGAGGCTTCTCATCTCTTCCAGCTCGCGATCGGTCAGCTCGATTTCCCGTTTCCATGCTTTGCGGAATGTTTCTACGCTCGCCTCGAGCGCGGTGTCTGCCCGGATGTCGTACCGCGCCTTGTACGGCGGCGGAGGTTCGTAAGGCTTATGTGGGTGGAACCAGTGAATCCAAGTGAAATACGGCTCCTCCGCCCTCATCTTCGCCCAGGTTTCGACCGCTTCCGTCAGAATATCGAAACCGCTCTCCCTGCGGATTCGGTTCACCTGCTCCGGCCCATAGTCATACCGCTTCCAGTAGAGGTCAAAGCCCTGGCCGAGTCCGTATTTGTTGTCAACTACATGACTCGAGACAAAGGCGGCGGTGTGGTAGCCGTTCGCCTTGGCAATCTCGGCAAGGGTGGTGAATTCGCTGGTGAGCGTGTAGGCGTGACTGAGGACTCTGTGGTTTCGAGGATAAAGCCCGGTCAGAATCGAAGTGTGTGACGGGAGGGTAATCGGCATCGCACAATACGACTCGGCGAAGAGCGTTCCCTCCGCGGCGAGCCGATCGATGTTCGGCGTGATCGACGCAGTTCCGCCATAACATCCAAGCCTGTCGGCTCGAAGCGTATCGATCGTGATCAACAGTATGTTCCACGGCGCGCCTCTGCCTCCCGAGCCGCAACCTCCGAGAAGAAGGAGCAGGCTGAGAAGCGCACCTGTACCCCATCCGGGGAACACGAAGGGCCTCAATATGCCGGGGCGCTCCGTGCACGGACGGCTGCCCGAGAATCGCCTCAAATCCCTTCCCTTTCCTGATCGGATCGAATCGGGCAAACTCGTATCTTGCACCCTAACATAGGGTTGCCGGTTCCTTCAATCCCATTCACCGGGCGAATCAACCTTTCCTCGGCCGAGCCTCTTCATCGCTGCTCTCTCCATATGTGACACCCGATTCCCTTCTTACACGATCGGATCGACTCTGTGGAGTGCAATCTTGACCCTCCCAACCAGTTCCCCTATGATCCTCGCTCCCTGTTGAGGACCAAACCAACTCATGATTCGTCGCGTACCAAAAATCGTTCTCGCTGCCCTGATTGTATTCTCATGCAGTACGGATGAAGAGAGCATAACGGTAGGCTCATTTTTCGTCACTGATCGGGAATGGGCCGAGCCGAGGCAGGAGCGACTCCCTCAGATAGAAAGGGATACCTACTTCGAGGCTGCCGTTTCGAGCGGCCTGCAGGAGGAGCTTCTTCTGGGGGAACGACGGAAGTTCCGTTTTGAGTGCGGTGTCCGATTCGATGAGTTTCCTGCGAAAGATGATTCCCTGGTGAGCGTCCGCCTGAGTGCCCGTCTTGCCCATGTAGAGGGTGCGGCCGAGCTAATCATTCAGCGAATCGCTCCGAGCGAAGATTGGACGGAGCGATCGTCGATCGACAGCGTGTCACTGGCTACGACGCTGGATACATCGATCACGATCCTGATCGACCCGGGATCCGATTCGATCGCAACGTTCTTACCGATTGACTGGGTGCGGTCGTGGATCGACTCCTCCGCCACGAACGACGGGCTCCTCTTTTCTCTGGCCGACTATGGCGGCGTGTTTATTCGAATCCCTTCGAGGGAGGACCCGGACAGCACGGCAGGACAATTCCTGCTGACTTCGATCACGGCCGATACGGCCGGCATCTTCGATACGACTATTGCGGAGCCGGTAGCGGACCGGTTCTTTGCGTTCAAACAGGGCAAGGCGATTACACCACCTTATGTGGTAGAGAACGATCCGTCCGACACGCTGCTTCTCGGTTCCCGTGAGAGTATGAGTAATCAACTCGTTCTGGAAATCACGATTCCTGATTCTCTTCATGACTATACGGTGAACCGAGCCGAACTCCGCCTCACAACCGAGGCAGTTCGAATGGACGACAGCTCCTCGATTACAATTGAAGTGCACGAGGTGAACGATGACGGCGGTGGAAATACGGATGCGATCATCATACTGAACGCGATCGCCGCCCTGGCCACGTATGATGCCGGAGAGGCGGGGGATACGATCGTGATCCCTATGACCAACATCATGCGCACCTGGTACAGGAACCGCGACTGGGATCCACAGATTCTGCTGCGTACCGACGACAGCCAGGTAAAAAACAGACACGTCGTCATTCAATCCATCGAGTTCGATACCGGCACGGGGCCGCTGGTTGACCTGCTCTACACGCCCCTCCGCCCGGTGGAGAATCAACCGTGATCCGTACGATCGGCCTGGTCATTTTGCTGCTGGTGCTTACCCTTCCCGCGCAGTCCCATGCCGACTCCCAGTTCGCTGCAAACGGCCTGGGTGTGTCCAGCCTGCAATCTCACGGTAGAGGTTGGGCTATGGGAGGTATCTCTTACGCCCTTACGGATTCGATCCGCGTATCGTTTGCCAACCCGGCACTACCGGGTGGCTTCAAGAAGGTTTCGATGTCGATCCTGTACGCCGCCGAACAGCGGCGCGCCGAAGACCCGGAAGAGAATGTCTGGTACAACGCGAGTACCTTTCCCTACTTTGCGTTTCTCGTTCCATTCAACGACCGGTTCGCAGTCGGATTCGGTTACAACCAGGAGCAGGATCTCAGCACGGCGCGTACGGTTACTGGTACGATCGACTCGCTCGACGCCCCACCCCACACCCGCCTTTTCGATCGAAGCGGGAGCGTGTTTCGAGTGCCCGGCGTCGTCTCGATCCGCCTCCTCGACGATTGGAGGCTCGGCTTCCGGTTGGATAGTTATTTCGCTAATACAGAAGAAGAGTTCGTTCTCTCTTTTGACGACGACATCATCAGAGATACGGATGAACGGGACAGATCGGGTGGCAAGGGAACCGGAGTCGCCTTCGGTACGATTGTCCCCCTCTCGCGCTACGGCCATCTCGGCGTAACATGGTCGAGTGGTGCTGTGATTGAAGGGGACAGGGAGATTGTAGGCGAAAACGGAACGATTTCCAAAGAGCTCTTCAAACTCGACTACCCCGCTCGATTGGCGGCGGGCGCTACAGTGGGTAATTCCTCGGGATGGACCGCTTCCGGTGAAATTGTGAGGTCGTTCTGGGAAGATGTCGACAACCCCCTGACTCCTCTCGGTGGATATCAGGACGTTACGGAACTTGGTTTCGGGATCGAACGATCGGGGCGGAAAACGGCCGACTGGCATTCCCGTTTGCCCTATCGGCTCGGATTTCGCACGGCCCCCCTGTCCTATCTGGATGCCGCGGGAAACGAGATCGACACCTGGTCGGTCATGGGCGGCACGTCACTTGTTCTCGGCCGGGACAAAGGGAGGCTCGACATTACATATGAGTACGGCCATATGGGTGACGTCGATGAGATCGGACTCAGGGAGAATTATCACCGGATCGTGATCGGATTCAGTGGGCAGGAATCATGGAGGAAACGTAAGAGTTACATCGAATGAGCCGACATAGATAGTAGCCCCGGACATCGGGCGGCCCTCAGTCGATCAAAGTGATCGTGCGCTCGATTGCCGCCTGCGCAACATGTGGGTATACTCAGGAGAAGGCAGGCGCGTACCCGCCCCCTCCTGAATCCCGATGCCCCTCGGAAGGACGGCTCATGCTCGAGAAATTTCTGATCCGCCTCTTCGCTCCCATTTTTCTCCTGCTCCTCTTTGTTCCTGCAGAGGCTCAGTACTTCGGCAAGAATAAAGTGCATTACAAGGAATTCGACTGGCAGGTCATCAAGACCGAGCATTTCGAAGTTTACTACTATACTTCCGAAAAGCAGACCGCCCTCGATGCCGCACGAATGGCGGAGCGTTCCTACCGCCGTCTCTCTAAGGTAATCGGGTACAAGATGCAACGTCCGATTCCGCTCATCCTGTACGCATCCCACACCGATTTCCAGCAGACCAACATCAGCAGAGGGCTCATCGGAGAAGGTACGGGCGGGGTGACGGAGTTCCTCAAGCGTCGCGTGTTCCTGCCGTTTACAGGATCCTACGCTGAACTCGAACATGTCCTGACTCATGAACTCGTTCACGCTTTCCAGGTGGAGGTGCTGTTCGGGTCATCGGGATCAGTTCTCGCCAACACGCTGGGCTTTTCTCCCCCCCTCTGGTTCATGGAAGGGATGGCGGAATATCTTTCCGTGGGAGAGGTGGACAAGCACACAACCATGTGGCTTCGCGATGCGGCGCTCCAGGGCTACCTGATTCCGATTCCTATTCTGAGCCGGGTCGGCGACATTCGTGTCTATCGATTCGGGCAATCCATTTTCGAGTTTCTCGGCGAGCAGTACGGTGATGAAAAGATCGGCGAAATCCTGCGGGCAGCACCCCGCGTAGGAGGAGTCGATCAGGCATTCCAGTCGGTGCTCGGAGTTTCACTCGAGAAGTTTTCCGAGGAGTGGCTCGAGAATGTGCGCCGCACATATCTTCCGCAAATCGTGGACTATGCCAAGCCGGAAAAATTCGCACGCCGTCTCACCGAGAACGGTAAGGATCTCTCCTCCCTCAATCTGGTGCCTGCTGTCTCGCCCAGTGGCGACAAGGTTTGCTTTATTTCCGATCGAAGCATGTATTCCGACGTCTATCTCGCGCAGACTTCGGATGGCAAGATTCTGGCCAAGCTCGTCGAAGGGGAGAGGACAGGGGATTTCGAATCGCTTCGTTTCTTCAGCACATCGATCAGCTGGTCTCCCGATGAGCGATTCATTGCGTTTCCGGCCAAAGTGGGCGCTGAAGACGCGATCTATATTTATGAGGTCGAGAAGAGGAAGGTCAGAGAAAAAATTCGTTTCGGTTTTGACGGCATTGTTTCCCCTTCATGGTCTCCGGACGGCGAACGTCTCGTTTTTGTGGCGCTCGAGGGGGGAAAATCGAATCTCTTCACCTGCCGTACCGACGGGACCGAACTCACGCGCCTGACCGATGACCGATTTACCTGTCGCGATCCTGCCTGGTCGCCCGACGGCCGTACAATCGCGTTCACAACTGATCGGGGCCCGGATACTGATTTCGAAATCCTCCGCTTCGGGAATTTCAAATTGGCCCTACTCACTCTCGAAGACTTAGAAATCCGTGTTCTCCCCGACATGCCGGAGAAGAACATCGCTCCCGCCTGGTCTCCCGACGGTAAGGACATCATCTTTGTATCCGATCGCAACGGCGTATCGAATCTCTACGCTCTCGAGCTGGAATCAGGAAAGATATTTCAGATCACGAACATCCTGACAGGGATTACGGGAATCGTTCCCCAGGCGTCGCCGTTCAGCTGGTCGAGAGACGGCATGGTCCTGGTCTTCTCCGCGTTTTCCCGTGGCGGCTGGGATCTCTTCCTCCTGAACGATCCTCTCCGTCTCAAGAATGTTCCGATGGAACCCCTGGAAGAACCGATTGCCGAGGAGATCCCGGATTCGATTCTACCGATGGTGGCGGCAATCGACCATGATCTTAATTTCGAAGGCCCCCCCAGACCGCGTGCCATGGAAGCGGATGAGGTGGAAGAGATCCCGGACGGGCCGCGCCTTGTTGATTTGCGGTCGATCTTTCCCGACGATGAAACTCCGCCGCCGGAGGCACTGGCAGAGGACATCGATCCGGATGCCGCATACGCCCTTCCCGACACTTCGGAGTTCGAGTTCGAGTCGTACAAAGTAAAGTTTTCACAGGACTTCGTCTTCGGCGGTGCCGGGTTCGCATCCAATGTCGGCTTCGCCGGTCAGAGCGCGATTTCGTTCAGCGACATCATGGGAAATCACAACATCAGTTTTGCTGCGGGAATCTATGGGTCACTGGCCGATGCCGATCTGTTTCTATCTTACGCGAACCTGAAGAAGCGGATGAATTACTCGGTGTCGCTCTTTCAGTTCCGAAACGATTTTCTCATTTTCTCGGCGGCGGATGATCCTGAGTTCGAAAGCCAGGTCTATCGAGGGGTGGAGCTTGCAGCCGCCTATCCATTTTCTAAATTCCGACGATTTGAATTCGGCGTGCGGGGACAGGCGATATCGAGTTCCGTGTTTCGGCAGTCCTTCGATACCAGAACGATCGAGGAAGTCGGTGGCGGTAACTCGGAGTTTTTCGGTCTGCCGTTCATCGCTCTCGTGAAAGACAATGTGCTGTACGGACCTACCGGGCCGATCAACGGCAGCCGGGCCCGATACTCTCTCGAGTATGCGTTCGGCGATGTGAGCTATGTCACTGCCATAGCGGACATGCGCAAATACTGGAATATCAGACATCGTTACCATTTTGCCTCGCGGCTCATAGTTGGCGGGAGCAGGGGACGGGACAATCAGTTCTTCCGAGTCGGCGGGCCGTTCACGTTCCGAGGTCTCGATTGGGGCGATCTGCGCGGGACCCGACTCGGCGTCATGAACCTCGAGTTCCGTTATCCGCTGATCGAGCAGATTCGATTCGGCTGGCCCCTTCCGCTTGACCTGCGTGGAATAGGCGGAATCCTCTTTGTCGATGGCGCGGCCGCCTGGGACGGCGACGGCAGCGATCTGGGGCCGATCAAGAACCGTGTCCCGGATCAACTGACCGGCACGTTGGAGAATGGCTATGGGTTCGCCTATGGGTTCGGAGCGCGTGTCAATCTGGGATTCTTCATTCTGCGGTGGGACTACGGACAATTGACCGACTTCCAGCGAAACATCGGCGGCCCGTTCCGATTCATCACGCTGGCCGCTGACTTTTAGATCTCACCAGCCGGATCCCCACGCCTTGAGCCCGGCGACCCTCGTCCCGGGAGGCGCTGCGGGACTCCTTCCGTCGTCCCTCGCCTGCTTGCTCGGCCGGCCCACTGAGTTCTGGGGACACAATACTTAATTCCGCCAAAACGGGTCGGGGGAATTAAGTATTGTGTCCCCAGAACTCAGTGGGCCGGCCTCGTCCCGCTTAAGCCTCCCTGATGAGGAGGGTCGCCGGGTTCAGGGCGTGGGGTGCTGCTCAGAGTGAGCGCCCGAGGATGTCCAAAGGTGAATCGAATCGAATGGGATGACCCAGTACGTACGGCTCTCCGTACGGCGCCTGGACGAGGGCGCCATAGGCCTGATTCCGAAACCGAACCTGCTCAATCAGATCGCTGATTCCATTGGATAGGATATCCCCGGCTTCGATTGCCTGATCAAACTGCGAGGCATAGGCGCGAAGCGAATCGATTTTCGTTTCCATTACTTCCGAAATGTCGATGACCACTTCCGGATTAACGGCCAGGAATGAGACAGCCTCCAGAATCAGACGCGGGCGATGGGGCGGTGCATCTCCGCTCAAACTGGCGAGGCCGGCGGAATAGGCTGCTTCCCTGCAGAGTGTCGATGCCGCGTAATGATCCGGATTCCGGCCGCCGGCATGTTGGATCAAGAGTATTTCGGGCGTAAACGTGCGAATCCAGTGGGCTACCTGTAACCGGTTCAGAACGGTCGCTTCGAGATGGGCATCCGGCAGCCCCACATTCTCACGCACCGCGAGCCCGAGCACGGAGGCGGCTCGAGCGGCTTCCTCGAGTCGGGTCGCCTCATCCCCCTTGGTCCCTGCGGCCCCTGTCGTCAAATCGAGCACGCCTGTCCGCTTCCCGTTCGAAGCTGCCCGGGCAAGAGTCCCACCCATGAGAAGCTCGGCATCGTCGGGATGAGCGGCGATTGCCAGAATGTCCAGAGATTCAATCATGGTCACCTCCTCCACGAAGATAGGAGGAGCCGATTGCCGAGTCAAGATACGGCCGACACCTGATCGACCACAAGTTTCATCGGCGTGTCGCCCTCGCCCCCGCAATCCACCCCCAAACTCCAGTCGACCCTCCTCCCGGGGAGCCGCTGCGGGACTCCGAATGTAGCCCCTCGCCGGTCGACTATTCCGCCCGATTGCCCACCGCCTCCCCGCCTGCTACTGTCCACCGGAATCGGTCGGTCATGTGAGCCCGGTTTCTTGACAAGGTTCGAGACTGCGGCAGAATGCTGATAGGAAATCCGGCGCAGGAGGCCCGATGGCAACGCGATCCCCCATGCTTGGCGGAGCACTCCGGCTTCTAGGCTCGAGTGCGCTTCCCGTACTTCTCACGGTTCTGCTTACTCTGTTTGTCGGGCGGGTGCTCGGACCTGAAGGTCTCGGCATCTACTCGATCACGCTGGCATGGATCGTTCCGCTCGGGATCATCGTTGAAGCGGGGCTCGCCTCGCTCATCACCCAGGAGACAGCCCGAGACCGGAGGGAAGCGGGCCGGTATCTTCGTGCCGCGTTCCGAGCCCAGCTTCTGATCGGCCTCTCGGTCGCTCTCCTTCTTGCTGCAGGAGCATCATGGGTGACTCCGAGCGATCGCGTTAGTGCGGCGCTCCGTCTTGCGATCCCTCTCGTGCTGCTCGTGCCGCTCTACAGTTCCCTGGCGGGCGTGTTCAGGGGCCGCCGATTGCCGGGACCACTCTGGGCGTTCCCTATCGGAACCCCCGCATTTCAACTGGCCGCTACGCTTTTCGTCCTCTCGATGGGGGGAGGGGTGCAGCAGGTCATAGCGGTCAACGTGGGGATAGCGGCGATTCGGCTGGTCCTCGCCTGGCTCCTCTATCGATTTCGTTACTCGGAAGGGGAACGGGGCGACAGTCCGAATCTAAAGCATTTGCTCCGCCGGGGAAGGCCGTTCCTGCTCGGCGCGCTGATATTGGGGCTGCAGATACGGCTTTCCATGGTGTACCTGGACTGGTTTGCCGATCGAGGTGAGGCCGGTTTCTTTTCCGCGGCCTCCCGGTGCGTCGAAGTCGGTCGATTGATTCCGAGCGCTGTTCTCGGCGCCCTGCTTCCCGCTCTCGCAGGACTGGCGGCGCGGCCCGCCGATCTGAACCGGGTATTTTCCGGTCTCAGCATGGCGATTTTCGTCTATGCGGGCCTTCTCGGCCTGGCCGGGACATTCTGGTCCGACGAGATTATCCAGGCTCTTTTCGGGACCGGGTTCGCTCCGGCAGCACCGGTCCTCCTGATCGCGCTCTGGGGGCTCGTCCCGTTTCTGCTTCGCTCCGTCCAGGTGCTTCGCCAGTCCGCCCTCGGAAATCATAAGTGGGTGACCGGTGTGAATCTAGCTGTCCTGCCACTTCATGGAGCGCTCTCGGTCTGGCTTATCCGCCGGCAGGGAGCCGAGGGGGCGGCGCTGGCGATACTCGCCACCGAACTCGCCGCTTTTCTTCTCTTGCTTCGAAAACCGTCCGCTTCTTGACGATTCCCCAGTTTCTGTGGAAAGTGAGTGCATGACACGTGAAGCAGTCCGGTGTTGAACCGGCTGTTGACCCGCCCGGCCCCCCGCCTCACCCGCAGGCCCTCGGTATAGGAAGGGGTTGTCATGATCGGTACGCTTTCCCGCCTGACGTTTCTGACTGATCGAAGCCATGGCCGTTTCGATGTGGCGGTCATCACCGCAATTACCCTTCACATTCTGGCATTCTGCATTCTCCCCGAGAAGATTCCTCGTGCTTATGAGCCGCTTCCGGCGGAGACATTCTATTTCTTTAATCCGGTATTTCCCGTGGAGGAGTTCCAGGACAAGGTCGGTGAGGTCACGCCTCCCGAAATCCCTCGGGTTTTTGAGAGCGATCTGATTCCCATAACAGAGGACCCGACGGTGGACGAGGTGATCGTCGATGTCGACGTTAAACCCCGGGCGTTTCCCACTCGCCAGGCACCCGTCCTGGCCGGTCCTTCTAACGAAGAGTGGCTGATCTGGGAGAAGGGGCCGGAACTGCTCCGGATCATTCAGCCTGACTATCCCTCGCTCGCCCGCCAGGCCGGTATTGAGGGAACCGTTCACGCCCGCGTCTATATTGACGAGAGGGGCCGGGTCATTCGCGTGGAGATCATCGAGAGCACAGCCGTTGTTTTCAACGAGTCAGTACGGGAGGCTTTGCTTAGAAGTGAGTTCTCTCCGGCCGAGACAAAAGGAGTCTTCGTGCAAAGCAGCGTCATCGTTCCTGTCCATTTTACGTTGCACTGATCGATATTTTTTCCTTGACACGCATTAGGGATCTCCCCAACTTCGTTTATAGGTATTGACAATTTAACGGTTTACGCAGCGGAGGAGTTGACACACATGAGAGGTCTCTCCGTTTTTTTGTGCCCCATCTCTTTACATAGATCCAGAGATCGAAAATGGGATCTCTGTCCGATCGAAATGCCCCGACGCGAAATGCGGTGGGGTTTTTCTTTTCGGTCCTGAGCCTGAGGATGCTTCCGGGGAGGATGTGATCGATGAGTACAATAGCCATTGCCAATCAAAAGGGGGGATGCGGAAAGACTACTACGGCAGTCAATCTGGCCGCGTCGCTGAACGAACTGGGAAAGCGGGTTCTTCTGGTCGATCTCGATCCGCAGGGTCATGCGGGGCTCGCTCTCGGACTTGACACGGGACTCCTGGAACGCACCATGTACGATGCGCTGATCCAGCCGGCGACACCGCTTGATCGCATTATCCTGCCTGTGCGGGACGACTTTGACATCGCGCCTTCCAATATCATGCTTGCTTCGATCGAACAGGAACTCGCCGGCGAACCGGGACGGGAGTCGAGGCTGAGTCGATCACTCGAGCCGGTCCGGGATCGTTACGATCTCGTCATACTCGACTGCGCCCCGTCTCTCGGTTTTCTGACAGTAAACGCCCTTGTCGCCGCCGACGAGGCCCTCGTGCCGGTCGATAGCTCATCATTTTCGCTTCATGGGCTTGACCGATTCCTGGAAACGATCGATATGGTGGAGTCCAACGCTTCCAAGTCCATTCCGGTAAGGGCATTAGCCACTCTTTTCAACCCCCGGACCAAGTATGGCCGGTGGATCTATGATGAACTTCGCGGGCGGTTCGGCGACAGGCTGTTCGAAACCGTGGTCCACTATTCGGTCATCGCGAAAGAAGCGGCCGGCCGGGGTCTTCCGATCGGTAAGATCCGCCGGAACTGCCGAGTTCATAACGACTATCTCGCTCTAGCGACAGAGTTGCTGGAGACTGAGGTTCTCCCGGCCGCTGATCCTGTCCGGGATGAGCGGATCCAATCCGGCGGACCGGTAGTCGAGGGGGGGCTCGTTCACTTCCAGCTCTACGCCCCGGCGGCGGAGGATGTACGCCTGGCAGGTGAGTTCAACGACTGGAACGCGGTTCAAGATCGTATGGAAGCGGATGTCGAGGCGGGGTTATGGCGGCTCACCAAGGAACTTTCCCCCGGGAAGTGGCGCTACCGTTACATCGTAGACGGCACATGGATCGAGGATCCGACGGTTCCATATGAGGAGAGCCAGGCAGGGTACAGGAATTCGATCGTCGAGGTTCTCGAAGCCAAGTCGAACGAATGAGAGCTTCTTCTCCGGCGGATCAAAGAAGTCGGAAGCGGATGGCCGCTCTCTCCCGTATCTACTTTTCCGCGGGGCCGTCAAGTTCCGACCGCCAGGCCGCTCTCAGCCTGACTGAGACTCCTGCGCCCGCACTCATCTCGCTGTTGAATCACGCAGGCGACGGGGGGTGGAATCTGGTGGCGCAGCTGCGAGCGGGACTCGACCGGACCCGGGCGACCAGCCTGTTCTTCGATTCATGCCCGGATGGGACTCCGTCGATCCACTCTTCCCTTTCCCCCCTGCCGATTCCGCCCGACAGGAAGAGCCTCTCTGCCCGGATCGAAGAGAAGTCGCCGTCTATTATCTTTGTCGCGCTATCGGATGGGGATGGGTTCCACCCTGAAGAACCGATCAGCGATCTCTCGCTCCTTCTGATCGGTGACGTCCGGGAGATCCGTCATGCCTACACATGGATCAAGCGAAAGTCAGAGGTACGTGGGGGCCGGTTGCCGGTTCTTCTCCCGGTTGACCGGGGGGATGCCAGGTGGAGTCGGAAAGGGGCGGAGCGGCTCGCCGAAGCGTGCGTTCGATTTCTGCATCGTCGTCTGACAATCTGGGAAGAGACGGATGAGGCGGTGACCCGGCTCATTGAACTGACACGAAGAGTCGGATTGCGGCGGCACGGCGGGGCAGCGGAGTCGGGTGACCGGCTCGCCAGGCTGGCGGGGGTGGCTCGTGGATGAGGCCTATGTGGTCGACCGGCCCGAGAGTATGAATGATCCGCTGCTCTGGCTCAGGGAACATTCGGACACGATCGAACCGGGCTTCCGGATCCTGGTGGCCGATTTCCCGATTCCGAACGGAGGGAGTATCACTCTTCTCGGCGTGGGCCGGGGGGGAGTACTTGTCATCGTGGAACGCATGGGCGAGGGAGGGGCGCAGTCGTGTGAGACCATTCTACAGTCGGTGGCGTTCGTCAGGCGGAGGAAGGAGTGGCTGCGGAAACTGCATCGTGAAGAGAACCTCCAGCCGGGATTCGGCATCCGCCTCATCCTGGTGGGTGACACTCTCCCCACCAGGTTGGAGGACGCACTTTCCGGACTTGCGGTCGATTCGCTGTTGATACTTCGCTGCCGTCCGATTCGATCGGACGACGGCAGGCGGCTCCTCCTTATAGAAAGGAAAGAGCAGCGAATGAAGGAGCGTTTCGACTCCGCTCCGAGGATGGAGAACGACGTCTCATCCACCGATTCCATACTGGATGACCAGGAACGACGGTTTTTTGATCAATGGGAAGCGGAATTTGCGAATTCTCAAACCGAGGGGGCCCTGTGGTGATCTATTTGTGGCTCATTTTTCTCAGCCTGGGGTATGTGGTCCTCGCCATATTTGTCGGCAGGATCTGTGCGATCAACACGCGCTGGGAAAAAACGGTAGACCAGATTCAACTGTCGACTCCACCGGGATTGCCGCCATCATTCACCAGTGCGGCGAATCGATTGACGGAAACTCTGCATGTCCCTGAAAGGGCTGTGGAAGAGGAGATACCGGTCAGTCCTGTGTGATGACCGTTGTGGTACACTGACATCTTTCGGATTCGCCCCTGGCCCGGACTGCTCCGGTGGCTCAGGTGTACCGTCCCGAGGAGATGCCGGACCGTTGCGCTTTGCCGTAGAAGGGGCTCCGCCCCGCTTCCCCGAATCTATACTCTACTCCGCCCCCGTACTTCCTCCGGCCGATTCCATGATCCCCGAGATACAGACGATTCTGGAGACGGGGCTGCTGAACAAAGGCGCCTGGTCGGCCCGCTTGGAGCGTGAGTTTGCCTCGGCCGTTGAGACAGGCGAGGCTGTCCTATTCTCCTCCGGGGGAGCGGCTCTTACCGCGCTCGTTCGCCTGCTCGCTTCGGGAAAGAAGGTGCTCGCTCCGGCGTTCCTGTTCCCACCGGCCGCACTCTCGATAGTTGACGGCGGCGGATCGATCCGGTTTCAGGATGTCTCACCTGAATCGTGGATCCTGGAGCCGGATGAGACTGAGTCGATGGGTGACCCGGCGCTGGTACTCGGTTTTCACCTGTTCGGCCGACCCGGCGCGCCGATCGAATGGGAGGCCTGGTCGAAGCGGCACGATGTGCCGGTAATCTTCGATGCAGCCCATGGGCCGGGCTCTTCCGTCCGGCAAAGGCCATGCGGAAGTTTTGGTGTGGCCGAAGTCTTCAGTCTGACCCCGTCCAAGCTCGTGACTGCCGGAGAAGGGGGAGTCGTGACGACAGACGATCAGGACCTCGCGCGGGAACTCCGCAACTTTCGTAACTACGGAAAAGGGGAGGACGGTCGATTCGGAAGCCATGGGATGAGCGCCCGGCCGACCGAGCTGGCCGCGTGTCTCGGGTGTTATTCGCTCACTCTGTTAAGCGAGGAACGGGACCGGCGTGTTCGGCTGGCTCTGGAGTACGGCGCGATCCTCCAGGAAGCCGGGGGCGTCGAAATCCCGGAACGCCCGGAAGATGAAGTCTGGAATTATCACGAGTACGCCATCCGGATTCACCCGGACGAATTCGGCCTGACAAGAGACGAACTGGCTTATCTGATCGAGGCTGAAGGGGTGGAGGTGAGGCGGCAGTACACTGAACCGGCGTGCATCGCCCCGAGTGTGATCGGCGTCGACGGAATCAAAGGACAATTCCCGGCTACCGAGTGTCTCTCCGGTGAGCTGCTTCAGCTTCCCATGGCACCGGGGGTGACTCTTCAGGATGCCCGTTCCATCGCGCAGCTTATTAGCGAGGCGCACTCTTGTTCGGGTCGTCTGAAAGAACTCTGCCGGGGGACCGGCCGATGTTGATCCGGTTTCCTGACAGAGGGAGGTGGGGTGGTCTGCTCCTCATCTTCCTGGTGGCTCTCGGTATTCGTCTCGTTCATCTCGATTGGGGGCTCCCCGATCGCTTCGAGGAGGCGACGTCTCTACAGAAAGCATGGGAGTTCTGGAACTGGGAAGAAGGGGCGCCCGACTTCAACCCTCACTTCTTCAACTACCCTACTTTCTATTTCTACATGCAATACGGCCTGCAGGTCATGACGAAGCTTATCGGGTCAATCACGGGAAGCCTGCCTGATGGAGATTCATTTCGTGCGGCCTGGTACATCGATCCGGGGATGTTTCTTTATCGGGGGCGATTGCTGAGCGCTCTACTCGGCGCGCTCACTGCCGCACTTGTCTTTCTGATCGGCGGAAGGCTGGGCGGGAGGAGAGTGGCGATACTGGCGGGACTACTCGTCGCCCTCCACCCCGTGCATGTGGCGAAGTCCCGCTTCGTCGAAGTTGACGTTCCGATGACCTTCTTCGCCACGATCGCCCTTCTTCTCCTCTTTCGATTCCTCCGATCAGGCGCGAAAAAGGAGTTGCTCTTCGCCGGTCTGTCGCTCGGTCTCGCCGCTTCCACAAAGTACCCGGCCGCCCTGTTTCTGATCCTCATACCTGTCGCTGCGTGGATTCATGGTGGACGATTCCCGATTCAGACGGTGATTGCTTCGGGCCTTCTCGCCGGCATCTTCTTTCTACTCGGCAGCCCGTACGCGCTGCTCGATTGGGATTCATTCCGCCGGGGATTCGAATTCGAGTCGCTTCACATGAGGGTAGGTCATTTCGGCGGATCGGGCGGCGGCTTTGCCGGCGCGGTTTCGGTATTCACTTCAGGATTCGGGGTTTTCTTTATTCTGGCTGCACTGGCCGGATTTGTGTTGGCATTCAAACGGGGGGGGACGTTCTATCGACTTCTCCTGCCGGTTCCGGTGGCGGTATTCACCCTTCTCGCGCTCAGCAAGGTTCAGTCGCCTCACTACCCCCTGCCGGCCCTCCCTTCTCTCGCCCTGCTGGCCGCATGGGCATTGGATCAGGCGTCGGAGCGTGCCGGTAATCGATCCCGGTCGATATTCGTCGTTCTGTCGATCCTGGTCCTAGCTCAGCCGGCCTGGCGATCCGCGAGCGAGACCGTCAGGCTGGGCGGGGAGGACAGTCGCACAGCGGCAAGGCGATGGATCGAGGCGAACGTCGATGATGGGGCGATGATTCTCCTCGAACCGCATGGACCGCAGCTCCGATCCCAGAGGGATCTGCAGCGTCACATCGAGAAGCCGGAGTTTCGTGCGATCCGGGAGACCCTTCTGGACGGACTCGCCGGGAAGCCGGCGTACAAGATCGCGACCATCCCTTCATTCTCAATCGAACTGAGACGGGCCGATAGATACTACAGACCAGAAGTTTATGCGTGGTTTGACTATTTTCTGAGCTCCAGTTTCATCAGAGAGAGATATGAGGCCGATCCGAAGCTCTACCCCATGCAAACAATTTTCTATGAGGCGATCGAGAAGAACTACCGGGTCATGCAGATCATCGAGCCGGAAAACGGCCGGGGACCGACGATTACGATCTACAGGCGCCGGAATAGTCCGGAGGCGTTCCCCAACCTGCGACTCGACCGAGCGGGGTCCGGTGATGAGACCTTTCTCTCGTTCATCCGTCATGTGGCGTATCTCTATCAATGGGCAGGTTTGACCGGACCGTCGGTGGAGCTTTACCGTGCGCTCGTCGCGCTTCAACCTGACGACCCGAAGACCCTGGCGCAAATGGGTACCATGCTCGGGGATCGGGAAGGACCCGCCTCGGGCATTCCTCTTCTCGAGCGAAGCGTGGCACTCGCGCCGGCGAACCGATCGACCATGATGAATCTGGGAGTTCTTTACTGCCAGAACGGTCAGGTTCGAGACGGAATTCGTCTGTTCGAGGAATTGCTGCGGAAGAACCCCGGCGACGCCGAGATCCACGGTAATCTGGCAAGCGCCTGGCTGTCCCTTGGGGACGAGCCGCAGGCGGCCAGGCACTTCCGTCTGTTTCTCGAGAATGCCCCGGACCATCCCCGTGCTGCTGAAATCAGGAGAGCCCTCCTTAGCCTTCGGACCGAGCGCTGACACCGTCCCCTGGCAGCCCCGGAGTTTTCAGACCATTGCCTGGTTACTTTGTAGTCAGATCTGGGTAGTCTATTACCAGGTTTTCATTGAAAAAGGGTAGGCAGGCTGGAATCGAGGGGTTTAGCGCTTGGATCGGACTTGTACACCATTGGGATAATTCCATCCGAACTGATTCAATCACAACCAGTTAGGAAACTGTCCGACCCAAGAGAACTCCGGATCAAGCGATCTGGTATCGAATATGCATTGGTACTCCGCGGGTAGTCTTGAACCTATCGGATCGAAAGGAGGCTCTGGCGTATGTATGAAGACTGTAATTGTTGTTTCGGTACTCGGTGTGTATCTCGTGCTGGCCCTGGTAGTTGCACGGTTTTGCGCTGTTAACTCGGGCTGGGAGCGGATCGCACGTATTCTCCCGACACGTTCCGATCACAGTCTCCCTGAGCCCGAACTGAAGGATGTGGGCGATGATCCCGCAGAGTTCCCCCACCGGCATAGGGTGCATTTCTAGCCGGAAGGAGGGCATCGCCCCGCTTTTCATGAGTTAGAACGGGATCGGATCACGACCAGGGGGTATCCGATCTTTTGTGGACCAGGGTCCGCCTTCTCGGCGGATCCTGGATCCGAACTGCACTAAGTACCCGGTTCCCATTGACATCTTGCAGCCATGATGGCAATAATAGAACGGTATCAGTGGATACTTCGTATCCGTAAACTGAGTCCGTTCGGGGAAAGGAGAGTGTCCCATGACTCGGCGGAAAGGCAAAATCCTCTTTTTGGTGTCTTTATTCATTCTGTTCACGTTTTCATTCGCCTATTGCGAAGAGGAAATACCGGGTGGATTAGATGCCTCAATGGGGGAAGAAGATGTTGATCCTGATGGCTTCGAACAGGTTCTAAGCAATCAGGATAGTCAGAGTGGTTTCGAGGGTGTCGGGGCAGGTCTGGGAAGCAAGGGTATGCGCTGGGTAAAAAGCATGCTCCGCCTCGCAGGCGCATTCGGCATCTAAAACTCCAGGCATCTCGAATTACGCGCTTGTGTCGTCCATTCAAATGCTTCTGGAGTGTGCGCATGAAGCCCGACGACCGTCTGTCAAAAGTTCAGCAGGCTCTCCGGCTTGCGGAATCCGGCGGAGACGATCAAGAGAAGTTCGAACTCCGTGAGAGTCTCGGCGACATCTATCTTCGGGCGGATAACTACGACCAGGCGATTTTCTACTTCGACAAGATCCTCGAATCAGAGAAGTGGCATTCCCTCCCGTCAGCTGATCGAGCGAGAATCTGGCATAAGCTGGCGCTCGGCCAGTTCGGAAAAGGTGATTTCGAGTCGGCTCTTCATCTCGTCTACAAAGGGGAAAGGATCCTCGGCGGCGAGGGGGATTCATTCGAGCTCGGCAAGATCTATGCACTTGCAGGGAGGATCAATCAGGCGGTCGGAAACCTGCAGGACGCTCTAGCCTATCTGCTCCGCTCTCTCTACATGCTACGGCACTCTCCCGAGAACGAAGAGATCGGGGGAGTGCAACTTGCCTGCGGGACGATCTTCAGCCGGCAGGGGAATCACCAGGAAGCGGTCCGGTATTTCCAGGATGCGTTGTCCACGTTCCGGCGAATAGAAAACGAACAGGGCATTGCCAAGGCCAATAACAACCTCGGGGTCTGCTACAAGAGCCTCTGCCAGTGGGACAATGCGACCGGGGCCCTTTCAGTTGCGATGAAGATCGGTCACAAACTGGGAGACTACACAGGTGTGGCTCTCCGCTCATTGAATCTCGGCCTCATCAGGTATCATCGCGGGGAATGGAAATCAGCCGAGATCGAGATCGAAAAGAGCCTTCAAATGTCGAGGGCTGTAGGTGATTCCCTCGGGGTTACTCGATGCAATCTCGCCAGCGCGCGCCTCGACCGTCAGCACAGACGGTGGGAAGACGCCAAGATATTCGCGACAGAAGCCTTGCGGCTATCGAGCGTTCGCGGCACCCGGCGGGAAATCGCAGCCTCGTTCGAGGAACTCGGTGCCTGGTATTTTGATCGAGGACAGTTTCAGACCGCTAAGACCTTCTTTAAAAAATCACTCTCCGTTGCTCTCGATATTTCCGACAAGAACGATCACATTGCCGAGGTGAGTCGCCGTTTGAGTGAGGTGGCTGCAATTGAGGGCGATGCCGACGGGGCAATCGACTGGGCCAAGCGTTCCCTTCGGATGGCCGTGTCGATCCGGGACAAGCGAATCGTCGGCCTTGCACTCCGCGCTCTTGGCGCGGCCCACAGGAGGGCGGGCGATTCCAAACGGGCCGCACGCTATGCGGGACGAAGTGTTCGTATCTTCGAGGCGGTCGGCATACCTTTCGAATTGGGCCGCTCCCTGCTCGAGAGTGCCCGAACCGCTCAACTGCTCGATGACTTCGGGACGGCCCGATCCAATCTGACCCGTGCGGAGGCGATCTTCCGCCGATTCAACGCACACACATTCTCCTGCCGGGCTCTCATCGAGTTTGCCAAGCTGAAGACCCGCACGGACCGGGTGGAAGACGGTCTGGTCCTCCTCAAGAAAGCATCCCGGTTCCTGGAGAATGATCGTTTTACCTCTGAATCTCGTGAGATCGAGGAAATCCGCGTTTCCATCGAGGAGCGTTTCGTCGAATGCTCCCAGGCTCCCTCGAATCGTTACCTCCTTATCCGTGAATCCGGTACGGGCCGTGCCGATGTTCTTGCTCGTGTTCTCGGGCCGATCGGGGCCGACAGGGGTGTTCTGTTTCGAAGGAGTTCAGATGGGGCGCTCCGGATCCTCGAGGCGGCTCACTTTTCGGAAGCCGACGCGCTTCGCGTGCTTGGTGAATCGCTCGGCCCATGGGAAGAGAGCGGAAAGGCCCAGCCGATCGCATCATTCAGTCCGGACAACGGAAGGGCCGTACGGTCCTATCTTGTGGCCCCTTCGACCGAAGCAGGTGATCTCGGAATCTATGTCGATCGGACTGACGCGGGAGGGAGGGGACATTTCAACAGAAGGGATCTTAACTTCCTGGTCGGGATCGCATCTGAGACAGTCTCGCCCCCTGAGCCGGAGAAGCCGGAAGCTTCCGAGAACTTCCCCGGCGTCATCACGAAGAACAAGAAGATGCGCGATATTCTGGACATGCTCCAGAAGCTGTCCGGAATGCACACGACCATACTGATTCAGGGGGAGACCGGGACCGGCAAGGGGCTCATTGCCTACGAGGTCTCCAAAGGGAATCCAGGGCCTTTCGTAACTATCAATTGTGCCGATCTCTCCGAGACCATCCTGGAGAGCGAGCTGTTCGGTCATGTGAAGAGCGCATTTACAGGTGCAACAGTCTCCAAGAAGGGGCTCTTTGAAGTAGCGGACGGGGGCACGGTTTTCATCGACGAGATCGACAAGACGAGCCGCAAGTTTCAAGAGAAGCTTCTCCGCGTCGTTGATCGTCAGGAATTCAAGCCGGTCGGGTCGGTGAAGGTGAGACGGGTTGATTGTCGAATTGTCTGCGCTTCAAATGTTGATCTCAGGGAAGCTGTCGAGCAGGGACGCTTTCTCCAGGATCTCTTTTATCGACTCAAAGTGATCTGCATTCAACTCCCCCCCCTTCGAGAGCGCCGGGAGGACATTCCGATTCTCTCACAGCATTTCCTCAAGAACTTCACGAGCCGGCTCGGAAAAGAAGGGGTGACACTCTCTCCACAAGTACTCGATCTGCTGGCGCGTTACGATTGGCCGGGAAATGTGCGTGACCTCGAGAATGAGATCGAACGTGCGGTCGCACTCGCCTCGCCGGCGGATACGATCGGGCCGGAGGCTCTCTCCGATGAGCTGATCAGGTTCGATCGTGGGGGGATTCAGACGCCGAAATTAGGCACGAAGACGATGGCAAGCGTGATTGCCGGCGTGGAGAAGAAAATGATTGAGGATGCGCTGAAGGCTTCTCACAATAATAAGTCGAAGGCGGCGCGCGTTCTCGGTCTTACCCGGAAGGGGCTTCGAAACAAGATTACCCGCTACGGAATCGACGTTTAACCCGGACTTCTTACCAGCATTCTGCTGCGGCCTCGAATAGCGGGCTGCGACAACGCCTTTCCGACGTCGCCACCTCAGCCTAGCTTACGCTACGCTTTCGGCGGCTCCTCGTCCAAGCCGTTGTCTCGCCTCGCTATTCAATCCCTTGCGACGAATCCTGGTAAGGAATCCGGGTTAACCCCGACCCCACTCGTCAACTCAGAATCAAGCTTCGCTAGCTGTCAAGCATGCCGTGGCTCTTCAGCCATTCTTCATTGTGCACTTTTGAGAGGTAGCGCTCTCCGGTATCGGGGAGAAGGACAACCACGGTCTTGCCCGGGTCGAATTCCTTTGCCACTTCGAACGCCACCCAAACGGCAGCGCCACAGGAGCCGCCGACGAGAAGTCCTTCTTCGCGGCCGAGACTGCGGGTGATCCGAAACGCGTCCTTGTCAGTAACCGTCCGAAACTCGTCGATCAGTTCGAAGTGGACATTTGCCGGGATGATATCTTCACCGATTCCCTCGGTGAGGTACTGGTGAGGTTCGGCCATCTCGCCTGTCTCATGGTAGTGCTTCAGAATGGAACCGACCGGATCGGCCCCGATAATACGCACATTCGGGTTCTGCTCTTTCAGGTAGCGCGCCACTCCGCTGATCGTCCCGCCGGTGCCGACACCGGCGACGAAAGCGTCGATCGCCCCGCCAGTCTGTTCCCAGATTTCAGGGCCGGTGCTCCTGTAGTGTGCCGCCGGATTTTCGGGGTTGAAGTACTGGTTGGCGAGAAGGGAATTCGGCGTTTCATCGGCGATCTTTTTCGCCACGGAGTAATAGCTTCGGGGGTCATCGGCGGATACCTCTGTCGGCGTGATCACCACTTCCGCTCCCATCGCTTGAAGCATCAGTCGTTTTTCAGTGCTCACTTTATCCGGCATCGTAAGTATGACCCGGTACCCTCTCACCACCCCGCAGAGCGCGAGCCCCATTCCGGTGTTCCCGGAAGTCGACTCCACGATCGTGCCGCCCGGTTTCAAGTCACCATTTTCTTCGGCGAGATTAACGAGCGCCACGGCGACGCGGTCCTTGACGCTGCCACCCGGATTGAACGACTCCAACTTGGCAAGCACCTCGGCCCCATTTTTCGGTGCGATTCGCCCGAGACGAACGAGCGGGGTGTTGCCGATAGTCTCCAGAATGCTGTCGACCGGGCCCTGTAGACCATGATGGGTCATCTGATTTCCCTCCTCCAGCGGCAGAATCTAGCACTGCAAAGCGTAACCGTCAAACCATCGGGCCGGATAGTCTATAATGCGCGGCAGCGCTCTCTGGAGGTGGGATCATGCAGTACCAGTGGATCGATCATGATGCTGATATGCTCCTGGAAGTGGCTGCGGATTCATGCGAACGACTGTTCGAATGCGCGGGAACGGCTCTGCTGGAGGCGCTGTGGGGAGTGCCGCCATCGTCCGAGAGTCAGTTTACATCGGAAATCAGGCTGCAATGTGAAGACAAGGTCGACCTGCTGGTCGCGTGGCTGAACGAACTCCTTTTCCTCTCGGAGACAGGCAACAGTCGTCCCCGTTCAATCGAGAGATTTCGGCTGGCCGGGAACAACCTGCATGCTTTCTTGATATGCGAAACGAAAGGAGCGGGGTCGGAACCCGTGAGGGATATCAAAGCCGCTACCTATCACGACCTGGCAGTTGAAGAGGTGGGGGGCGAATGGCGCGCGCGGATCGTCTTCGACGTATGATCTGTGCCGGCCGGGAGGTGACTCTTTCATGAAGCTCAAACAGATTGACCAGTTTCGCTGGCGGCTCGAGCAGGAGCGGGGCATGAAAGTACCGGGCCTTATCTTCGCGGACAAAGCCGGGCTCGCCAAAATACGATCTGATCGAAGTCTCGAGCAGGTGGCGAACGTCGCTCATCTGCCTGGGATCGTCGGGCGTTCGCTTGCCATGCCGGACATACACTGGGGGTATGGCTTCCCGATCGGCGGCGTGGCGGCAATGGATCCGGATCATGGAGTGATTTCGCCCGGAGGCGTCGGATACGATATCAATTGCGGGGTGCGGCTGGCCGTCGGGAATCTATCCCGGTTCGATCTCGCGGAGAGGGCGGAGGATCTTGCCGATACTCTGTACCATCGCATTCCCTGCGGTGTCGGAAGAGGGGGGGACTTCAGGTTGAATGACCGGGAGATGGTCGAGCTCCTGGTGAAAGGCGCGGGGTGGGTGGTCGGTCGAGGCTACGGCACTACGGAGGATCTCGATCGAACGGAGGAGCGGGGTTGCCTTCGCGCAGCCGATCCGGACGCACTGAGCGAGCGTGCGATCGAACGGGGCCGAACCCAGCTGGGAACACTCGGATCGGGCAACCACTTCCTGGAAGCGGGCTACGTGGAAGAGATCTATGATCAAGATGCCGCCGAGCGTTTCGGTCTGAAAAAAGACGCGGTAACCGTGATGATCCATTGCGGCTCCCGCGGGCTCGGCCATCAGGTCTGCACCGACTCTCTCCGCTCCATGCAGAAGCGGCGAGGGGTGGATCAGATCAAGATCCCCGACAGGCAACTCGCCTGCGTCCCCATCCGATCGACGGCGGGGGAGCGCTATCTTGCCGCCATGGCGGCCGCGGCCAACTTCGCATGGGCTAATCGTCAATACCTGCTTCACTTGGCGCGAAACGTATTCTCATCACTTTTTCCGGGTACCTCCCTTCGCCTTGTGTACGATGTTTCTCACAACATCGCCAAAATGGAAGAGCACAAGGTGAAAGGGAGGATGCAGACAGTCTGTGTGCATAGGAAAGGGGCGACCCGTGCTTTTCCAGCCGGTCATCCTGATGTCTGCGAGGAGTATCGATCCGTGGGCCAGCCCGTTCTCATTCCCGGTGACATGCGAACAGGATCGTATGTCCTGGTGGGGACCGATCGCGCCATGGATGAGACCTTCGGGAGTACCTGTCACGGCGCAGGTCGGGCGAAGAGCCGGTCGGCGGCGAAGAGAGAGATCAGCATCGAGGAGCTGGAGGCCGGTATGCGGAGGGAGGGAGTCCTCTGCCGGGCCCGCTCACGAAAGCTGTTGGTGGAAGAGGCGCCGGAGGCGTACAAGAACGTGGATTCCGTTGTTGGTGTTGTCCATGGAGCCGGAATCTCCAGGCGAGTGGCGCGACTGAAGCCGCTCGTCGTGATCAAAGGCTGAGGAGTCTTGTTTTGAGCAGCGCCAAAGAAGAGACCACGCCCGAATCGGATCATTCCGCCGTCGTTATTCGTGGTGGAGATGCGATTCAAACACAGCGGCAGGCGGTCCGTTCCATGTTTGATCGTGTGAGCGGGAGATACGATCTTCTGAATCGTCTCCTGTCATTCGGGCTCGACGGAGGGTGGCGCCGGCGGGCGGTGCAGGAAATGGAACTTCCGTCAGCAGGTTCCATGCTGGATGTCGCCTGCGGCACCGGCGATCTCGGTCTGGAAGCCTCCCGTTCCATGAAGGGTGGTCGTGTGGTGGGTGTCGACTTTGCGAGCGCCATGCTGGCCCTCGGGAAGCGGAAGGGGGAGCGACCGGGGAGTCCCCGAATGGAGTTCCTGAGCGGGGCGGCGGAAGCACTCCCCTTCGGGGACAACACGTTCGACGCCGTGGGAATCGCCTTCGGAATCAGGAATATTCCGGAACGGACTGCCGCACTTTCTGAAATGAAGAGAGTAGTCCGGCCCGGAGGTCGAATTGTCATTCTTGAACTGACGACAGCCAGACAGGGACTGATTCCCCGTCTGGTCCGTCTTTACACCAGATTCGTACTACCCATCGTCGGCCGGATCCTCTCGAAGGGGGAGGCATACGAGTACCTCTCGAGCTCGATGGATGCTTTTCCCCCTCCCGAAAGCTTCTTGAAGGAACTGGGGGCCGCCGGCCTGGAAGACGTTTCGTCCCGCCCGCTCCCCCTCAGCCCGACATGGATTTTTGCCGGCACGGTACCGGATTCCCCGTCAGAATGATTCCCTGCCATAACCTGTTGCCATGAATCAAGAAGCCGGAGGTCTACAGTTGCCGCCTGATTTGACGGAGTGCTATGCTGGCCCTCTTATGTGGAGGAAGACGACACCCTTGTTCGGGACGGCTCTCCTGCTCTGCCTCTCTCTCTCAGCCGAGCTGTTCGCCGATGGCCCGCCGACGGCCACCCAGGCTGACAGGCTCTTTGCGATTGCGGTCGAAGAGGATCGTCGCCTTCCCGACGGTGCCTGGCTGATCCCGTATTTTAGTGATCCGGACGTAGCCGTCCAACTGCGCGCGCTGGTAGCCGCCAGCCGGCTCCAGCAAGAAGAACATGTCTCGGCGATCACCCCGCTTCTCGATCATGACGACGCGGAGATTCGAATCAGGGCCTTCTTCGCTCTCGGACAGATCGGAAGTGAAACCGCCGCGGCTGCAATTTCTGATGCGCTCAATCGGGAAGCTGAATCGACTGTTCTTTCAGAGGGGCTGAAAGCGGCCGGCAAGATCGGGGGCGATCGATCGGCCGCTCTCGCCGGGGCGCGGCTCGCTGATGACGATCCGTTCATCAGACGGGAGGCACTGCTGGCTCTCTCCCGCATGGCTGATTCCACCGCTGCTCTCGTGATTATTCCTCTGCTCGATGACAGCAATCCTGAAGTACGCGCGGCGGCTGCCTACGGACTGGAGCAGATCGGCGCACGGGATCAAGCCGACCATTTGTCGGCGCTCTATCAGGACGGAGATTACCGTGTCCGCGAATTCGCGGTGCGGGCGGCGGGCAAGCTGGAGAGCGGTTCGGCCGTCCTTGCCGGGGCGTTTCTGCTCGATGACGAGAGCTGGCACGTTCGGGTGAATGCGGTGAGAGCACTCGGTGAAGCGGGTGGCGTCGCCGCCTCGCCTCATCTGGAGCGTGCACTTCTCGATTCCTCCCTCCATGTCCGCGCCGCCGCGCTCGAAGCGATCGCCGCGATCGGCGAGGGGGAAGTGGAGGCGCTTTCGGCATTCCTCCTGAGCGAAGAGCCGAGCCTCCGTCGCCGGGCGGCTGTCGCTCTTGTGGCGGTGATGGGTGTCGAGGCGACCGAGGTGATCGAGCTTGCGCTCCGAGATGAACATGGACCGGTCCGTGAAGGGGCGTACGGGGCGATTGTCGGTGCCTGCAATGCCGAGCAGCTCGAGCAGTATCTCCCTCTTTATCTCGGCTCCAGCGATCTCTGGTTGAGAAAGGGGATTGTCTCCGGCTTCGAAGAGAATGACGTTACGCCCATCCCGTTTCTCCGGGCCGGGCTTCGGAGCCGAGACTGGGCGACTGCCGTTATTGCCGCGTCTGCTATCGGCGAGAAGGGGACCACCGAGGACCTCAGCTTTCTGATCGAGCGATTCGAATCGACCGGTGACGACAGTCACGGTGAGGGAGAATTGCGGGCGGAAATCGTGAAAGCCGCCTGGGCGGTCGCGCCGGAGAATGCGATCGACTTCGTTCGCGTGGCGCTTGGCGACCCCGATCCACGCGTTTCAGCGGCGGCGAGAACCGCGCTTTCGGAGCAGGATGGGCCTTTGGATGCCGGTCCCATTGAAACTGACCTTCGAGTCCCCTCCGATTACCCGAACGCGGGCACGCTGATCGCGGAAGTGCGATTGGATCGAGTCCTGTTCCGAATCGATCTGCTTGGCGATGAAGCTCCTCTTACAGTACAGAATTTCGTCAGGCTGGCCGATTCGGGATACTACGAAGGGATCCGGTTTCATCGGGTGGTGCCGAATTTTGTCGCTCAGGCCGGTTGCCCCCGAGGAGATGGATGGGGGGATCCCGGCTACTCGATCCGGTGTGAGTATAATCCGGTTCGTTACGACCGGGGTGTGGTCGGCATGGCCCTCTCGGGAAAGGACACAGGGGGGAGTCAGTTTTTCATAACACACACGCCCCAGCCTCATCTCGATGGTCGCTACACTGTTTTCGGTCGCGTGCGATCGGGCATGGATGTGGTCGATCGAATCATGGAAGGGGATCGGATCTTGTCGATCCGGCTGGTCCGTGAGTAGAATAGAGCCTATGAAATTGCAACAAGTGATCCACCTACATTCATTCCGAGGTTACTCATGAAATTGAAAAGACGCCACGCGGTCGGTCTCCTGTCTGCGTTTCTCCTCGTCCTTTTCGGATCGGGGTGTTTCGAGGTCGATGATAAGAGCGACCGCTTCCTGCGGCTCCTGTATTCCAGTGACATCGTCGGCAATATCGAACCCTGTGGCTGAAAAGTCCGCCAGAACGGCGGCGTAGCCCGGCGGGCTACCTACATCAGAGAAATGGCGGCCGCAGACTCCGCTTCCATTCTGCTTCTCGATTGTGGCGATGTCCTCGGTGGAAAGGGCGAACTCGAGGGGATCAAGGGCAAGTATCTTTACGAGTCGTTCCAGGCGCTGGGTTATCACGCGCTCAACCTGGGTGAGGCCGATCTGGATCAGGGGCAGGAATTCCTGTTCGAGATGATCGAGAAGTATGATCTTCCCGCAATCTCGGCAAACGTTTACAACACAGTTACAGGGGAGCGAATTTTGCCTCCCTATGTGATTCACCGTGTGGGGGGGAAGCGATTTCTCGGCCGTGAGTGGGGCGGTCTGCGTATCGGGATATTCGGCGTTCTTCAATTGATTCAATCCGATAATACCATGTTGGACAAGAAAGAGGGTGAGCCTCGTCTTGTGATCAAGGATCCTGTCATCGCATCCCGTGAAATCGTCGAGGAGCTGAAGACCAAGACCGACTTTATTATCTGCCTGGCCCACACAGGATGGGTCAACGCCAAGAAATTCGCGAGAAGCGTTCACGGGGTTGACGTCATGATCGTCGGCCATGGTGCGAATGTGAAGCCCCGCCCCTACCTGGTAGGGGAGATCCCGCTCGTCATGCCCGGCGATCAAGGGAAGCAGGTCGGCGTTCTGGACATCACGCTCGACCAGGACTATCGAGTCGCGGTGCGGGACGGCCGTAGCAAGACACTGGAAGAGACGATCGAGGATGATCCTGAAATCGCAGAATTAACGGGCCGCTACCGCAAGGAGCTGAATAAAGTAGGTAAGGATTATGTGCCCAAGTCCAGCCAGCTCGACGTCGTCAGGTTCCTCGGGGCCGAGGCTTGTGCGGAGTGCCATGAGGATGAGTACGAGCAGTGGCTCACCACGCCCCATGCTGACGCGATCAGTACGCTGGTTGATGCGACACAGGAGTACAATCCGGAATGTGTGAAGTGTCACGTGACGGGGTATGGCCGGTTCAACGGTTTTCACTCTTACGAAACGACTCCCGACATGGTGAACATCCAGTGTGAAGTCTGTCATGGCTCAGGAATTGATCATGTCAACTTCGTGAACGGGGAAGAGATGGGGGGCGCACTCCGGAGTCCTGAATTCAGTTACCTGTTCGAAGCGGCAGAGGATCGTTGCATTGCCTGTCACAATTCGGAGCATGATGATTCATTCGAATTCGATACGGATGTGAAGCTCGTTGACCACTCGGAGGCGGAAACCGTGGATGGACAGGCTTCTACAGAGTAGGAGACCGGCCTGGGGGGTGATCCTCAGCGCACTTCTCCTCTCGCTCAGTTGCGCCGGCCGGTCCGTAAAGGCGGATCGGCCATCTGTCATTCTCGTCTCCCTCTGTTCTGTCCGAGCGGATCACCTCGGTTGCTACGGTTACTCTCGAAACACCTCTCCTCACATCGATGAAATGGCGCGGCAAGGTACGCTCTTTGAGTATGCCCTTACGCAGTGGCCCAAAACCGCACCGGCATTCTCCGCGATCATGACCGGGGAGTATGGCCACACGACTGGTGTTGTTCGTACGACCGCGATGCAGAGACTGGAGGACGAGGCTGTCACTCTTGCCGAGCGGCTTTCCGAATCAGGTTATCGGACCGGTGCGTTTCTATCCTCGTCGGCACTCAGCAGGCATCTCAACATCCAGCAGGGGTTCGATCGTTTCGAAGAGACCTGGAGGCCGGAACCGGGAAAACGGAAATCCCGGGAAGACGGGTATGAAGCGGCCTGGCGTCGGGCATTGGCGTGGCTCGCAGCGGACGACAGTCCCGCGTTCGCGTGGATTCACTTCAATCACGCCCACTACCCATACCAGCCGGCAATCGTCCATGACGGCCGATTTCTACCTGACTCACTTCCGGCGGGCGGACATCTGCTTCCGGTGAAGTTTGATAGGAGATCGGTTCCCGGGCTCCCTCCTGACCATCCGTGCCGTCCCCAGGTGACGCGGCCCGACCTGGGAGCGATTCACAAGGGAGCCGCGATCCCTCGCACTCCGGGAGGCCGGGACTATCATCGGGATACGAACTGGTATGTGGCGCAGTACGACGCCTGCATCCGATCGGCGGATGACGACGTGGGGCGCTTACTGGAAGAGATCGATGGGACCCCGTTCACGACGCCTCCGATCGTGATCCTGATCGGCGACCATGGTGAAGCGCTCGGCAAGCATGACTATTGGTTCGAGCATGGCCGGTTTGCCTACGATGACTGCCTCCGTGTTCCCTGGATCGTGAAGTGCCCCGGTAGAATCCCGGAGGGACTCAGAATCGAAATTCCGGTCGGCACATTTTCGATGGGTCCGACTCTTCTTGACTGGTTGGGAATGCCGTCAGCTGATTGCGAGGCGCCTTCGCTGGCGTCGCTTGTCGATAGGGGGGGAGCGTCAGGGGATCTTGAGAATCGTCCGGTCTTTTCGGAAGCGGGGTATGAGAAGGACTACATGCTGGCCGCCCGAGAGGGGGACTGGAAGCTGATTTTTGTCCCCAATCAGAGGGATCGTGAACAACAGGCCGGAGCCGAGTTCGAGCTTTACCATATTTCGAGCGACAGCGAAGAACTGACAAACGTCGCAGCGGAATATCCGGATGAACTCGCCTATCTTCGTGAACGGCTGTTCGAGTGGGCCGCCCCATGGCGCGAAGATGCCGAGGCGCTCGTTCCGGCAGGGGCCGATCTTGACCCGGAGACGGCACGGAACCTTCGCGCCCTTGGATACATCGACTAGATCAGCATGTCCATTCCCGGCCTACCCTGCGAGGCGACCCTCCTCACGAGAGAAGCTGCGGAACTCCTCTCGTCGTTCCTCGCCAGCTCGCTCGGCCGGCCCATTTAGTTCTGGTGGAAGTTCCGGGGACACAATACTTAACTCCCACGCCCCGTTTGGCGGAGTTAAGTATTGTGTCCCCGGAACTATGGGCCGATCGAGCGAGCTTGCGAGAATCTACCGGCAGCCGGCCGGCTGAGCACCGATGAGTCCATGCTCATCGTTAGCCAGGCAGGGTGAGCCTGCCTTCAGCTGGTAGTTATCTTTTTTTGCATTACAGAACAGCGGGTCCGCCTCAATCTGCGGCGGCACATACCCATTGCCCGTAGTCACACCGGCATCATTTTTCCAGACCAGATTCCCTTCGACCGAAATCATATTGTCTTTGGAGTCGATCAGAAAGGCGAATACGTCAGAATTGTCGCTGATGATATTCCTTTCGATTCTGATCTCGCCTGTCTGGGCCGTGATCGCACCGCTTCCCGCCGTGCCGGAGTTATGGGAAATCGTGTTGCCGATGATTTCGCCTCCCAACCCGACCAGATATCCCACGGGACCGAATCCCGTACATAAGTTTCGTACGACCGTATTCCCTTCGAATCGGCAACGGCTGAAGGAAAACGCGATAGTAAGGCCCCCGTCGTTGCCTGAGAACAGATTGCTCTTCACCTCACCTCGTCCGCCGACAATCGTGAGTCCGGCGGCAGCCTGACTCCGATTTCCTCGGAACTGGCAATTAAGCACACTGAACTCGGTGCAGTTTATGAGGGCGACCCCTCCACCTTCGTTGCTTGCTTCGTTGTCAGTAAACCAACACCAACGTAGCGCCAGGTTTGATGCCTCTGCCGCGAGCCCGCCCCCGTTCGCATCGCTCAGCCCGCGAGTGAAGGTGAAGCCGATCAGGGTTGTCGTTCCGCCGCAGCTATTGATCGAGACGGCCGCACTCTTCTGATCCCCGTCAATGATCGTGTTCTCCGCGCCCTCTTCTCCGATGAGGGTGAGATCCGTCTTGTCGATCAGCACGACATTCTCCAGGTAGTTTCCGGGTCCCACGATAATGGTGTCACCCGGGGACGCGAAGTCCACAGCGCTCTGGATGGTTTTGTGGTCACCAGGTACGGCGATCGAGGCTGCCGAGGAGAGTGAGGAGAGTGTGGCGGAAGAGATTGTCAACGCAACGGTGAGCGCGAGATCCAAGCGGCATTTCATGGTTGAATTGATTTCCTTTGTGGAGGGTCGGTTTTCTTCTGAACAGCCTACCAGATTAATACAATCATCTCCCAGCCCCGGTTCCCGGTCAAGGCGCATTCCAAAACCGGCAGAAAACAGGCCATATTGACAGTTGAATGCAGATTGGGCAACACGGTTGCGCCATTATGGCATACCTATCCGAATTCAAACTGTCGCTTCGGTTTTGAATTCTGTTTCCTAATGTGTTGCGGAATAGAGAGTTAAGTTCTTATTTCTCTTTTTCGGGTCGATTGGTACGGCGCTTGTAATAGAACAGAGGCGTGAGTAAACACGGGGCCTGACCCAGCCCCTCAAAGAGGAGAATGAAAATGAGACTCGTAAAGTGCAGCCCGATGTACAGGGATGATTTCGGATTCGATAAGATGTTGAATGAGTTCTTCCAGGGGAGCCTGCTCCCCGCCACAGGAGAGAAGCGCGGCTGGGTGCCGAGCAGCGATGTGATCGAGGAGAAGGATCATTTCCTTATCACCATCGATCTCCCGGGTATTCAGAAAGAGAAGATCAAGATCTTCGTTGAAGAAGACGTTCTCAAGATCAGCGGAGAGCGGAACGGCGACAAGAGCCTCGAAAGGGCCGAATTCAAGCGAGTGGAGCGCTTTCGGGGGAGTTTTGAACGGACCTTCCGACTCCCGGAAGGAGTGGAATCCGAGAAAGTCATGGCTGAATACAAGGACGGCGTTCTGTCGATCCGAGTGCCGAAAGTAGAGGAAACGAAACCTCGCCAGGTGGCAATCAAGGTCAAGTAACCGGCCTCATGAGGTCGTTCACGGGGGAGTCCGACAGCCGGCCCTAACACGGGGCACGGTACGGGCTTCCCCCTTTTCTTCATGATATTGACATCCCGCGAATCGTGTGGCTATAGTAAGTATCTTCTCTACACGGGGGTTCTGGATGGTTCGCCGAACAATCATTGCTGTAACCGCTCTCTGGATCGTCCAGGCTACATGTGTATTTGCTGACCGTTTCCCACCCGCGCCGGACGATCTGTTCGATCCCGATTTGATCGAGCTTGATCTGGACGCGATCGTAGCGGAAAAGGAAAAACTCTGGTCACTCTCTCTCACAGGTGGCTTCAATCAATCCGATCTGGCTACGACCTTAAGGACAACAGATGCCATTGCGTCGATCGAGGCGATGTTCCAGGCCGTGAACGAGCAGTTCGGCTCCGTGCAGGATCTGGGCTGGTCAGGCAATGGTTTCAGCGATCTGACCAATGCCTACGCGGTCTCCATGAGCGGACGAGTCAAGTTTCCCGAAGCGGTTGTTCTCCCCGGGCTTGGTTCGCGGATGGGGCTCGAATTGACAGGGTCCCGAATCGGATCTTCCACCCGAATGGGAGAAAACGCGTTCGGCGCTGTGATCACCGATCAGGTTCTCAGCCTCGACTTGACGGCCCTTTTCTATCTGCCGAAAGAGACTTTTCAACGTAGGATCCTGTTTCTGGGATCGCGGCGAGATCTCTTCTTCGGCCTGGGTGGCGGTCTCGCTCGCGGGACACACCAGATGGAGCTCTTTCTCCCACCACGCGACTTCGGATCGATTCCGCCCCCCACATTGCTCTCGGCAAACCAGACGGCCGGAAGTTTTCATATCAAAGTGGGTGGCGAGGAGTATTACACATCGTTCCTCTCACTTTCGTGGGTAGCCGGTTTCCAGTCACTCCTGCTCGATCAGCTCGAGTGGAACAGTTCCGCGAATTCCCAGTTTGCCGCCTCGGATGAAACGGGAACCCCGATCCTGACGGGGTGGAATCAGACGGGCGGGGTCGCCACCGTGTGGGATGATTGGTTCCCCGCGACAGCTTTGACCGGAAGCTGGGTGGCGAGGCCGGGTGACCCTATCGAGATCGACTTCAGCGGTTTTCTGTTCGGCGCCGGATTGCGCTACCACTTCTAATCCGGGCCCGGGCTTCTACCCCCGCACTTCTTACCAGCATTCTGCGATCGGTATTAATGCCGTTCGGGGCCGGACTGGTACCCCCATCTGCCCCTCTTCCGGATCTGCTGAGTCCGCCGAGGACACACTTCCGGGGCCCTCTCCCCAAGCTGTTGTTATCAAAAGGCTAACAGGTCGCCCTTCAACAGCCGAAAAGTGGTCAGGAACGACAAATACAGCTCAAGTGCGGCCCGAAAACGCCGATACAGAAAATGTAAGCGTGATTGAGCCATCTAAGACTTAAATCTTCGAGCGAGGTGCTGAATGGCGAAGGAAATTTTGGACGTCGGTGCGGCTGCGGATTACCTGCATATTACGCGGGCGACACTCTACAAGCTTGCGAAAGAGAAGAAGATCCCGGGGCTGAAGATCGGTGGGCAGTGGCGGTTCTCCAAGGACCGGCTGGACGAGCTGTTCCAGGATGGCTGGACAGGCGAAGAGGTGACAGAAGCCTCCCACGCCAAGGAAAAGACCAGAGTCTGATTGTTTCCGGCCTGACCGGCTCACTCAAGCTCCCTTTTGTGAGCTGATACGGGCAGCGCCAGAACCTCTTCGCACCGGCTCGAAACGCGATTGAAATCCGGAAGCGATCCCTGTTCAGAGGGGATCGCTTCTCTTTTTGCCATGGATCCCCCTTCCCCGCGGCCTTGCAATTTCCGATCACCGTTGCTATGAAATAAGATAGAGGCGGAAACCTGGAACCGGGTGTCTCTTCAAGCGGTGAATATCGGGAAGCCGTTCCGGCGTTCTGGAAGGAAGGACAACATGCCTCTTTTTTTTGATTCTACCATGTTCCTACTGATACCCGCTCTCCTGCTCTCCATGTGGGCGCAGCAGAAAGTTCGCTCGACCTATAGAAAGTATGGGGAGGTCAGAACAAGTGCGGGACGGACCGGCGCGGAAGTAGCGGCGAGTATCCTGCAGAGAAACATGATCATGGAGGTGCCGGTCGAATCCGTCCCCGGCGTTCTGACTGATCACTACGATCCCCGGTCGAGGAGAGTCAGACTATCCGAGGGGAACTACGGTTCGTCCTCGATTGCGGCGATCAGTGTGGCCGCCCACGAAGTAGGGCATGCTTTGCAGCATGGCAAAGGTTATTTCCCCCTGAATCTGCGACACAACGTCTTCCCCCTCGCGAATATCGGATCGAAGCTCGCTTTCCCGCTATTCCTGATCGGCTTCATTTCCCATTTTTCGATTCTCATCGATATCGGTATTCTACTGTTCGCGTTCGCGGTCCTCTTTCATGTGGTCACTCTGCCGGTCGAGTTCAATGCCAGCCGGAGGGCGCTCGTTCAGCTGGAGACCGGAGGCTATCTCTCGATGGATGAGATGGTCGGCGCCAAGAAAGTACTCACAGCCGCGGCACTGACCTACGTGGCGGCAGCGGCGATGGCGGCGCTTCAACTCGTCCGGTTCATGTTGCTGCGTGGGAGGAACTGACCCATCTCCCTGATTCATGTTGCATGTCGAGGCCGGCGTAACGGCCCGATTCCGGTCCTCACCCTGATTATTCTCGCCGTTCTTCTCGCCTCTGGGAATTCGATGGCGGCCCCCACGGTCCGCGTGATCCAGACACAATCCGATCTGCTTCACGGACCTGCCGCCATGAGCCGTCCGGGGGATGTACTCCTGGAGAATAATTTGATTCGCGTGGTGGTGAGCGCGCCCGACCATCCTCTCGGCGCCGCGCGGAGCGGTGGCTGGATCATCGACGCGGCGCCCGTCGGCGAAGAAGACTCCTGGGGGCAGGCCGTTCTCGCGCTGAACGACGATTTTCCCCGCCAGGCTCGTTACGACTCGATGGAAATCTTTCAGGGTGATGGCAGGGCCGGTGTGCGCCTCATGGGAGTAGACAGCAGGAACGACCAGGTCAGGATCACGACGACCTATCAGATTCACGGGGGAGATCCTTTTGTTTCGGTGACTACCGAATTCGGAAACGATCTCCGAACTGATCTGGCCGATGTCGTCACCGCTGACCGATTCGCACTCGGCCTGACGATACCGTTTCTTCCACATTTCGGTTTTCTCGGTTCGGGAGAGCCGGCGGCGGAAGAGCCTTCGCCGGATTCCCCGATTATTCTCTTCTGGTCAGAAGATGTCTGTTATGGCTGGTACTCGTCGAACGCCCTGACGGTACAGCCTCGTATGGAAGGCTCGGTCAGCCTCCCGATCAGACCATTCGGAGTGCGCGCAAAGAGTACGACCACCCTCCGGCGCAAGTTCTACGTCTGGGATAGCGATCTCATCACCCTGTACTCCGAAGTCTCCGGTCGAAGCACGGTGCCGGTTCTCGGCCGGGTGATCGGGGACGGCGGTGGGGGCCCTGCGGCCGGCGCTCTGGTGGAGATACGCTCTCAAAAAGGGATCATCGGTTACGCTCGAACCGATGCCGACGGCCGGTTCCGGGCACCACTGGAGCCGGGGCTCTACAAGGCCGCCGCTTGCTATCCCGGTGGCGCGACAGGACGGTGGAAAAGCTTCAATGCGGCTCTCGAGCAATCTCGGGAGATCTCACTTCGACTTCCCGAGCAGGGGGAAGTCCGTTTCCAGATCGAAAAAGGTGGGGGGGGCGTTCTCGCCGGCGAAGTCATCGTCCGCATGATGGATGGCTCAAGGATGCCGGCTACCCCCGGTCGTTTCCCTCCGATCGATCGCGTACGCACGGCTACCGGGTCCGGACGAATCCGCCTTCCCAAAGGGGACTACCGGCTGACCGCGACAGCCGGGAACGAGTTCTCTGTCCACTCACAGGAAATTGAAATCGATCCGGGCGATTCGCTCTCGCTTACTTTTTATCTCAAGCGTGAAATCGATCCCGGTGATCTCGTGTCGGTTGATCTCCATCAACATACGATCGCGAGTCTCGATTGTCCGATCACGCTCTCAGAACTGAAGGCCGCGTCGGCCGCGGCCGGGCTCGATATTATTGTGATCGCCGACCAGGGTTTCGTGCACGATGAGCCCAGCTTGAACAACAATGGACCTCCCCTTGTCATTGGCGGCGAAGAGGTTCGGTTGACGAGTGTGGGGCGCTTCGGTCTCTTCCCGGTCACTCCCGAAGGGGCGGTCGGATCTGTCGGTTCCGGCGGTCCGGAAGGGAAGTCACCTACCCAGTTATTTCGAATTTTCCGAAATATCAAGTCGAAGCCGCTCGTCCACGTTCACTCGCCGAGAGATCCCGCGAACGGCTACTTCGGAGCGATCGGCCTCGACCCTTCGACAGGACTGACGAATAATGTGGAAGAGAGTTACGATTTCGATCTGATCGAAGTGGTCAGTCTGGGGGGGCTGGACGAAGCTTCCCGTGTGCTCCAGGATTGGTTCCACCTGCTGAACCTCGGCAAACGGCTGTTCGCCACGGGGAACTCGGGAGTAAAGAGTCTCGATCCCGGCACAATCGGACTCCCGAAGAACTACGTCGACCTCCGGGGGAACGACCCGAGTCCGGAGGCGCTCGCGGAGGCGCTCCGATCGGGCCGCCTGTCCGTGTCTACAGGTCCGCTGCTGCAGATGACCGCCAATGGACGGGGGGAGCCCGGGGATCTGCTGGCCGGCGGCGACGGCCTCGTTGATCTAGTAGTAGAGATCGATGCCCCCGGCTGGATTCATCTGGACCGCCTCCGCATATTCGGGAATGGGGGAGTGGTGGCCGAAAAACAGATAGACGGCGGCGGCGATCCCACCCATGTTCGGATCACGGAGAGCGTGGCAATCTATCAGGATACATGGCTGGTAGCGGTGGTCACCGGCAGGAGATCGCTCGATCCGATCGCGGTCGGACCGAATGGGGAGTCGGTTCGTCCGGTCGCCTTCACGAACCCGATCTGGGTGGATTGGAACCTGAACGGGAAGTTCGATCCTCCTGGTGTGAGATAAGAATCCCTGGCGGCCCTGCCCGCGAAAGGAATGGCATGACATTCAGCTTGATCAGGGTCCTGCTCGCGGGGCTGTTCATCACTGCGATAGCCAGCGCTTCCGAAGATAGTCCGTTCATCGGTGTCGATGAGCTCCGACGAGGCATGTCCGGTTATGCGCTCACTGTTGTCGAGGGGACTCGTATCGATACGCTTCAGGTTGAAGTAGTCGATGTCATTCACGGCAGGGGCTCGGCCGGCGACATGATCCTTGTGCGAGTCTCCGGGCTCGGCACGGAACTCTCCGGGATCGCCGGAGGGATGAGCGGCTCACCAGTCTACATCGACGGGCGAATGGCCGGTGCGCTGGCGTTCGCCTGGTCGGGAGCGCGGATTCCGCTTGCGGGAGTGACGCCGATCGGTGAAATGGTCGATGTTCTCGACCGGTATGCGGCCGAAGAGACGCAGGCATCCCTCAAGCAGGATTACGATAACCTGGCCCGGCTGAACCTGCATGAGATGAGCGGGAGACCCCGCCCGATCGCCACCCCCATCGCCGTCTCCGGTTTCGCACCTGAAATCGCAGGGGAGATCGAAGATTTCTTCCTGGAACAGGGGATGGTGACGACTATCGGGGGCGTAGGCGACGGCAGCGGAAGCGGAAGCGGGTCCGGATGGGAGCCGTTACCCGGCGCGGGCGTTGGTGTCCGACTGTTGTCGGGGGACGCCAATCTGACGGCGATCGGAACGATCACCTGGGTGGACGGGGAGCGACTCGTTGCATTCGGCCATCCGTTTTTCCAGTCAGGAAGTGTGACTTGGCCGCTTGTATCTGTTGAGATCCATACCGTCATGCCGAGCCGCGGGCTCTCTTTCAAGATCGGTTCGCCCATCGAGACTGTAGGCGCCATGGTCCAGGACAGGCGGACGGCGATTGCCGGCGACCTCTCGGTGGAAGCGGAGACGATTCCCGTTACTGTTACTGTGGAGGTTCCCGGGGTCAGGAGCGATCAGTTCCACTACCGTGCCCTGAAACATAAGTCACTCACTCCCACACTCGCCGCCTGGGCGACCCGAAACTCCATCGGCCATCGGGAGAAACTCTGGGGGGACGGCACCATTCATATCCGCACCACCTATTTCTGGGATGGGCATGAACCATTCGATCTCGAGAATGTCTACAGTTCGCCGGCAGCGATGTCCGAGGCGGCCGGGGACGTGGCGTTTCCCATACAGATTCTGGGCAACAGCCCGGTGGTCCGAACTGAGCTGGAGAAAGTGGATATTCATGTATCCGTTCTCGATGGACGCCGGACAGCACATATCGAATCGATGGATATCGATCGGGCCGATGTTCGGCCGGGGCAGACGATTCACGGTTCGGTCATGATCCGGCATTATCGGGGTGAGACGGAGTCGATACCGATCGAGCTGGATCTCCCGAACGATCTCCCGGACGGCAACTATCTTCTCCGGGTCTGTGACGCGGCGGCGTCGGAGGTCTATGACAACAAGCGGGATCCCAATCGATTCAGCGCGAAGACGATGGAAGGTCTGGTCGCCATCATGAAGGGGTTTCGGACGAATGACCGAATCTACTGCCAGCTTTTCGACAGCTCGACCGGCGCGACAATCGACGGGCGATCCATGCCCCGATTGCCAGGATCAGTCCTGTCGGTATTCACAGATGGCCACCACTCCGACGACGGAGCGTTCAGCAGCGGCGCCGTGGTAGCCTCAGAGAGTTATTCCTTCGATTTCGTCATCACAGGGTGCAAAGTGCTTCCGATTACCGTGGACCGGAAAGCGCATTGAACCATGGGGCCGCATCGCTCGCGGCACTGGAGTTTTAGATATGAATAAACGGTTGCGACCGATCGCTCTCGCCGGTCTTTTTCTGCTTTTGTTCGGAGGGGGTTCCGCTTCTGCTGTCGAGACGGCGTTCTGGACTGTTTCAGGCCGGGATGATGTTTCGGAAGGGGAGGCGAACGGGATCACCATCGGCGTTCTCGGTACCCTCGAGCTGGCTCCTTCGCTCGATGAATTCGGCGAAATCGAAGAATATTATGTATGGATCATCATTGCCGACGACGATGGCAATCTTTATGTCGGCACGGGGGATGAAGGAAAGGTGTTCCGAGTCGATTCGGACGGTAAGACCGAACTGTTGTTCGACTCGATTGAGTTCGACATTCTCTCTCTCGAGTTGGGGCCGGACGGCGAGCTCTACGCGGGCACATCCCCGGATGGAGTGATCTACCGGATAGACAAGAATGGAGAGTCCCGCACTTTTTTCGATTCGCCGGAGCATTACATCTGGTCGCTCGAATTCGATGATTCTGGAACCCTTTATGCGGGCACGGGGGAGCGGGGCAAGATCTATAAGATCGATCGTAGCGGGAACGGGGAACTGTTCTACGACTCGCCGGAGACGAACGCACTTACATTGATCTGGGACGATCCACGAAAACGCCTCCTTCTTGGCGGCGACGGGAACGGCCTCGTGATGTCGATCGACAAATCGGGCGAGGCGCGTGTGATCTTCGATTCCCCTCGCGATGAAGTCGGTGACATCGTCGCTATGGAAGACGGTACGATCTACGTTGCTGTGGCGGGGGACGAATCATCGAAGAAGAAAAAGAATTCCAATGGAAACGGGGGGGTGTCGGAGAGCGGGAAAAAAGGTCTCATCTATCGGATCGATCCGAACGGTGCGGTTCATCTTCTCTGGCAGTCCGAAGCCGAGTATCTGTTTACGATTATCTCAGAAGGGGACGGAAACCTCCTGGCCGGTACGGGAACTCCCGGCAAGCTCGTCCGGATTTCGCCGGAGGGTGAAGGAACCGATCTGGAAGAGATCAGTGAATCCCAGCTGCTGACGCTTTGCCGGACCGGCGGATCTGTCTATATCGGGACAGGAAACCAGGGGGCAATCTATCATCTCGCCGCTGGTTACGCCGAAGAAGGAACATACGAATCTGAGACGAAGGACGTGATCAACCTGGCGAAGTGGGGGAAGCTGCGGTGGTGGGGGGAGACACCGGGCAAGACATCCGTCACTTTCTCGACGCGGACGGGCAACACGGAATCGCCTGACGACACCTGGGCTGACTGGGAAGAGATCGGATCAGGGGATGATGGTGGTGCGATTCGATCCCCGGCGGGCCGCTTTCTGCAATGGCGCGCCGAACTGAGTGGAAACGGGAGCGCCACCCCCCGGGTCGATCGAGTGAAAGTGGCTTTCAAAGAACATAACCTGGCGCCGAGGGTATTCAGCGTGAACGTCGTGCACGCCGATAATAATTTCTTCGACGGCCCCGCCGATCCCCGTCCGGAGACGATGCACCAGGTCCTCTCCGATGGTACGCGAATCGAGTATTACCCCGTGCAGTTGAGCGACTCCGGTCCCGGCAAGGCGCTCGAACTCTGGACGAGAGCGATTCGTACTCTTCGATGGGAGGCTGCCGACGAGAATGGAGACAAGCTGATTTACGATGTCTTCTATCGGGCGGAAGGTGATGTGGACTGGAAACTGTTCGATGAAGATCTGAAGATGAATTACTACTCGTGGGACACCCGCTCCATGCCTGACGGCGTGTACCGGGTGCGAGTGGTGGCAAAGGATATCGGAGCGAATCCCGAAGCGACGGCTCTCGAGGGTTCCAAGGTGAGCTCCCAGTTTGAAGTGGACAATACGGCGCCGGGCGTTATGGAGCTCGGGGCTAGGCGGGAGGGGAGCCGGGTGAATGTCAAGGGACGGGCCACGGACGAATCGAGCCCTCTTCTCCGGGCGGAGTATTCCCTGAACGCCGAAGAATGGCATGCCGTCGACCCTGCCGATGAGATCTACGATTCCAAACAGGAGGAGTTTTCGTTTACCGTTGAAGCGGATGGGGAAGGGGAGCAGGTGATTATCCTGAGGGTCACCGATCAGGCCGGAAATGTCGGCCTGGGGAAGGCGGTCGTTCGTTGAGTCCGAAGACTGAGCTGATCGAACATACGCTCCGGAACGGTCTGAAAGTACTGCTCCAGCCGGCACGAACCGCCCCGATCGTAAGCGTCTGGTGCTGGTATAAAGTAGGTTCCTCCTATGAACGGCCGGGCATCACCGGGATCTCCCACTGGCTGGAGCACATGAACTTCAAGGGGACTCGCAAGTTCTCCAAAGAAGACATGAAGAGCCTGATCGAAAAGAGGGGAGGCTACTGGAACGGATACACGTGGATCGATCAGACCACGTACTTTGAAACGCTCCCGAAAGAACATCTTGGTCTGGCGCTCGAACTCGAAGCGGAACGCATGTCCCGAAGCGTGATTGATGCCGCCGAGTTTGAGTCAGAGCGTTCGGTTATTCTCTCTGAACTCCATATGGGCGAAAACAGTCCCGAGTCGATTCTGGATAAAGAGGTGACGGCGTCGGTCTTCAGTTCCCATGGCTATCGATGGCCTACGGTCGGTTGGGAGCCGGATGTAGAGCGGATGGCTCATCAGGATATGGTCGACTTTTATCGTGAACACTATGTCCCTTCGAACGCCACTCTAGTAGTGGCGGGTGACTTCTCCCCGGTGGGAGCCATGAAGAAGATCAGACGGCTGTTCGGAGGGATCCCCTCCGGAGAACGATCCGATCTCTATCGAACGCCCGAAATGCCTCAACAGGGGGAGAGGCGCGTCTCGATCGAGGGGGGCGGTTCCACCACCTATCTGCATGTCGCGTATCGTGCTCCGTCCGTGAATGACGAGAACGTCTATTGCCTGCTGCTGTTCGATGCCATTATCGGGGGTGCCAAGGGGACCAGCATCTGGAGTTACGACGGCGATGTAAGAAAGAGCTCACCCCTCTACAAGGAACTCGTAGACAAGCGGATCGCTACGGGTATCCGATCATTCTATATCCCGACGCGCGATCCCTTTCTCTACTACTTCTCGGCAACGGCAGCTGCCGGAGTCTCACTCGCCAAACTGGAGCAGAAGCTGTTCCGTGTTCTGCATTCGGTCGCATCGAAGACACCAACGAAACGGGAGCTTGAAAAAGCGAAGAATCAGATTCGAGCCATGTCGGTATTTCAGAGTGATTCGGTCACGGAGATCGCTCATCAGCTCGGCTATTTCGAGACGATTCAGAGTCACCGATTTGTAGAGACTTTCCGCGAGCGAATCGAAGCGGTTACGGCCGCCCAGGTTCGGGACTTCGGACAGGAGATTCTGCGACGCAGGAACCGTACGGTCGGAACCTATGTTCCCGGGCGAAACGGGAAGGGAGGAAGGGGATGAGGCGGGAGGTTCTCTCGAACGGGCTCCGGGTAATTGTGAAATCCAATCCTCTCAGTCCGGCTGTGGCGGTCAGGCTCTGCCTGCATACGGGTTCTGTGCACGATCCGCGTGACAAGGAAGGGACGGCGCTCTTAACAGGGCTGCTGCTCGAAGAAGGGACGAAGAAGCGGAGCGGAGAGAAGATAGCCGACTGGATCGACTTTGTCGGCGCTGAAACTGATGTGGCTGTGGATGCGCATGCCACGATTCTTCTCGGATCGATGATGAGAGGCGATCTGGAGAAGCTCCTTCGGATCTTTCGTGAGATGATAGTGGAGCCGACATTCCCGATGCCCGCCCTCAGGCGGATTCAGGGTCAGATCGTGAGCGGGATTCAGGAAGACGACCATGACACGAGAGCGGTGGCGGGGAGGATGCTCCGACAGTCTCTCTACCGGCCGGCCCATCCCTATCGGCGGTCTTCCAGCGGAACGAGGAAGAGCGTGAGTCGTATTACCCGCCGGGATATCGCCCGCTTCCATGCCGACCACTATCATCCGAACGGCGGCATACTGGTCATTGTCGGGGACATCAATGAGCGAGAGACCCTTCGCCGGGTAAAGACGATTCTGGGAAACTGGAAAGCAAAGGGGGATCCCTTTCCGCCGGCTGTGGCCGATGCTCATACACCGAACAGGATTCGGATCAAAACGAAAGTATTAAAGGATAAGTCGCAGAACGACTTTCAATTCGGGTACGTCGGGATTCCCCGGCTGGACGATGACTTCTACAATGCGGTCGTCATGAATCAGATCCTTGGCGCCTTCGGCATCGGAGGACGACTGGGTGCGCGGATCCGCGAAAAAGAAGGTCTCGCTTACTATGTGGGGAGCGGGTTCCGTCCTTCGGTTGGCGCGGGGCCGTTCGTGGTCGCCGGCGGTGTCGGCCCCGATCATGTGGGACGAGCGGTGCAGGTCGTTCTCGAAGAGATCGATCGAATCAGGCAGCAAAAGGTGACCAGAATGGAGATGGCGGATACCAAGCGATTCCTGATCGACAGTCTTCCCCTCCGGCTCGAAACAAACGAAGGGATCGCCGCTTTTCTGTTGAATGAAGAGTATTACAATCTCGGTCCTGACTATCTGAAGCAATATAAAGCTCTGGTCGAAAGCGTGGATCGAGAAAGCGTTCTCACCGTGGCCCGCCGGCTCCTCCGGACGGACGCCTACTCCCTCGCCGTGGCAGGTCCGGAGCTCCCGAAGCCGCTTGAGGAAGTTCTCGCCTGAGGTCGGTGAGGGGTCAGGAAGCGGACTCTCATCAAGTAAGCGCCCGGCAACAACGGGGTCACATCTTCAGTCATTGATATTGGACGAGTACTCCGCTTCGGCCGGTGGTCGGGGGCCAGAATCGAGCTGCCCGATCTCACGAAAGTATCTCTCCAAAATCTCACTTTTCTCAAAATAATGATTGACACATTGTTGAGACATAAATCGCTTAGCCCACATGCGCCATGCTAGGATGACCGGAGGAACCTCTCCCAGGCTCTTCAACTGGAATTATTTCATTTCTGACCCTCCGATCGCTCCCTGAGCCCGTTTTGAGTCATCTTGACGCTCCCTCGAAGTCAGAAAAACAGGGTATATACTCTGACCATGACCCCATCACGTCAGGCTAGAGCGATGAAGGGGTATGACCATAAAAAGTCGAAATTTCCGCCACTATCCGACCAGGAACTCATCCGCGATCTCAAGAATCAGATTCGCGCCGAACGATCGATCACTCTTCGAATCGTCCATCTGCTGATTGAAGTGGACCGGCGACAGCTGTATCTCGACCTTGGCTATTCATCGATTCACGACTACGCGAGCCGGGGACTCGGATACTCCGACTCGGCAGCCTTCCGCCGGATCAAGACAGCCAGGTCCATCGCACTCTATCCCGAGATCGAGGGGATGATCGAGCGGGGGGAAATCTCGTTCTGTGCCGTCGCAAAGATCTCGAACAGCCTCACTCCGGAAAACAAAAACGAACTTCTCCGAAGAGTGACCGGGAAGAGACTTCGGGAAATCGACGCCATTCTCGCGGAAGACAAGCCGGCCGTTCTGATTCGTGACAAAGTGAAGTCGATCGGAAGGATTGAACCGACAGAGCCTCCCGCCGAGCCAACCGATCTCTTTATTTCTGAATCAAACCGACTAGTTTCCGACCGCCGAAATGGCGGTCAGGAAACGGGGCTGTCCGGAGACGTATGCGTTTCTCTCCCGATCCACTTTAACCGCTTCTCGTTATCCGTCCCACTCCCCCGTCTCTCAACGTTTCGTCAGTGACATCTCCCGCGCCGCCAACCGGTTGTGTTTCCCACAGAGAAGACGAAGATTCTTGAGGAAGTGCTCCCCTCCCCGGCAATACGGCGTGATGTGGTCGATCTACAGATGAGCGGTCGAGTCGCATTGGATGCCGAGGGAACTGGTGTAGGTGCAGCGCCCTCTGTCGCGGTTGAATACCGCGTCCCGCAGCTGGGCCGGAATGTGCCGGGAACGAACGGGCAGCCCCTCTGTTCCCCTGACTGGAGACTCTTTCTCATCGGCTGATTTTGAGCCGCTCACGGTTGCCGGTTTGCCTGGCGATTTGCTCCGCAACAAGTCTCGTGACTTGCTCAGCTTCCTCACTTCTCTCTTCTTCCGCCGCTCCTCTTTCTGCTCGGGGTCCCGCTTCTCAAGCAGGTCATTGATTGCTTTGCCTATGATCGCTTCCAGACTCCAACTCCGGGAGCAGACCATCTTCGCCCGTTCCAGATCCCGGCAGAACTCTTCGCTCGCCGAGAATCGGATTTCGTAGCGATGTCCGGGTTTCTTTTTCGGGCTATCGATTGGAGAGTTGCCCCCGGATTGATCCGCCAGGTCATCCGTAACATCGCTCTCAATTTGATAGTTCTCAGGTGTTCGATTCGGCTGAAAGAGATCCTCGTGATCGGCGCTTCGATCCCGACCGACCGCCGGTTCCTGAAGTCCGATCGGCCGGATCGACTCCCGGGTTTTCGGAGCGATCTTCAGCGAGGCGACGATTTTTTCGATCTCCACGAATCTCCTTCCTGAAACTTCCTGAAGGATCTTGTCGGAGTTCTTACTCGTCAGGATTCCGGCGATTCTGGAGACGCCACAGAGTGTAATCTTGCGCCGCGAAAGCAAATCCCGCACATCTGGAAAGTTCTTCATACATCAGGCAGCCGCGATGAACCGCCCCGCCTTGGGGGGTGAGTAGTGCCATCTCCGCGTGCAGTAGTCGAACAGAGAGGAGTACCCTTCCTTTAAGAATATCGATCGCCCCTCGATCTCGACCAGACATTCGAGAATCTCGATGGAGAGCTCATGTCGGCTCTGAACCGCACGATCCCCTTTCTGAATGATTTCATGGTTGGAAAGCTTTGCCAGAACCGAGTCTATCTTCTTCGTCGTCATCTTCTTCCCCTCCTGTCCACCCATCTCGTTCCGAGCCCCACCGATACCTTAGCATGCCCTTTTTCGGCTTCGAGAGAGGCCCCATAGGAAGGACCGGCAATGATTCTGAAAACGGCACTGAGAAGATCGCATCCAACTTGCTCCTAAAGAGGAGGGGCGCTTGTAAACGAACCTGGCAAGGGATCGGAGATGTCCGGAATCGATAGGCTCCAGAATCTGTCAAGCAATATTTCTTTAAATCGATAGAAAATTCAAAATAATCGAAAATAGGGCGGACCTACGGATCGGTGCCGCCAGGAAAACGCATACGTCTCCGGACAGCCCCCAATGCTACGAGCAACTGTTCCGAGGGCTCATGGCCGAGTTCCTTGAACGACATGATTCGGCCAAGAAGCTGCAGCGATGAGAAAAATGAAAAGCGCGTGCGGCGAGCAAAAAAGAGAGCAAGCGGATATCGACCGGGGTGCGTGAGCCGGTCAAGGCGGGAGAGGGGGTGGAAACAGTTGCCCGCTCTGGTGTGGCCGAACCTCCGCTTCGCGAGCTCGGCTTTGGGGAGGAGCCTGGCGCTCACTCCGGAGAAGCAGAGCGTCTGCCCGACAGACCTGTCTTTGCCCGGGAACTGAGTCGCGCACAGCTTCGAGAGCACCGTTCCCGCCCATTTAGTTCCGGGGGAAGTTCCGGGGACACAATACTTAACTCCCACGCCCCGTTTGGGGGTTTTATTTTTTGTGACCCCGGAACTTCCGTGGAGAGGCACACAGGGCCGGGCCGTGAGGTGCCCACCCCCGCAGTCCCGCAAGGGCGCCCGCCCCCGCGGCCCCGTGAGGCACCGCCAGGCCCTGAGCCGCCCCCAGGCGCCCCGCAGCCCCTCCGCACCCTCAATCGGGAGGCCCAATCGGCCTCCAGCCGCCGATGGGACCACTTGACGCATCTCACCGCCCACTATATATTGTCATGTTCAGGCGAGATCCCACCTCAGAGCCGGGCGAGGTGCCGCCAATCCGGCTACCCAAGACGCGGACACGATAGTGACGCACGAGGAGGGTCCTGGCATGTCTGCCATGGAGGTCGACCTGTCCCGGATCGCGGAGGGGGTCAACCGGTACGAATTCGAAGCCGGCCCCGAGGAACTCGATCTGGAGGAAGAGAATTCCGTTTTCCGGAAAAAGGTGAGAGCCAGCCTGATGATCACCCGGACCGGTACGACATTGACTCTTCGTGGTGAAGTGAACGCGGTTGTCGAGCGGACCTGTTCTCGTTGTCTCGACAAGTTCGAGGATCGGGTCGAGGGGCAGTTTTTCGAAGCGGCTCAGCTTGATGGAGACATGCTTCAGGCACTCGATGACCAGTATGACAGTGATCCGGAATTTTTGTCGGCGAACCAGGGTTTTCTGACGATCGATACGCTCGTTCGGGAGACAGTTCTGGTATTATCCCCGATGAAACCGATCTGCCGGTCCGGATGTAAGGGGATCTGCCCCATCTGCGGCACCGATCGAAACCGGAAAGATTGCGAATGTGACACCAGACCGATCCATCCCTCATGGGAGGCGGTTCGGAAGCTCACAGAGAATCGGAAGGAAAGGGAATAGCTATGGCAGTGCCCAAAAGACGGACATCGAAGGCGCGGCGGGACAAAAGACGGTCCCATCACGCGCTCGCCGTCCCTAGTCCGGCTGCTTGCTCACACTGTGGCCAGACGAAGACCCCCCATAGAATCTGCGGCCATTGCGGCTACTACAAAGGTCGGCGAATCATCGTCGTCGAGTAACACTATGACTGACAGGGGCGCTCCCATCCGTATAGCCGTGGACGCCATGGGCGGGGACCAGGGTCCTGCCGTAGTAGTCCAGGGTGTTGCGGAGTTCCTGCGGGAGTCGAAAAGCGACGTCAAAGTCGTGCTTGTTGGTGATGAGGCCAAAGTAAAGCGGGAGCTGGCCCACTACACGGACCTCCCTCGGGTGCCGGAAATCCTGCATACGACCCAGGAAATCGACATGAGCGAGAAGGCCGCCTCCTCGCTCAGGAAAAAGCGCGACTCTTCAATCGCGCGTGGTCTTCAACTGCAGAAGGATGGTCAGGCAGCCGCGTTCGTGAGCGCCGGAAACACGGGGGCTGTCGTGGCAGCCAGCCTGCTCGCTCTCGGCCGGCTTCCAGGGGTTCGTCGCCCCGGAATCGCCACCCATGTGCCGAGCATGCGCGGAGGCTATGTGCTCCTCGATGTCGGGGCCACCAAAGATTGCCGCCCGTCCGATCTCGTTCAGTTCGGCCAGATGGGTGCCGTTTATGCCGAGCACATTCTCGGGCGGGAAAATCCACGCGTCGGCCTCCTCAATATCGGCGAGGAGGAGAACAAGGGGAATGAACTCACCCGCGAAGCGTATCAGCTCCTTCTTCAGGCTGATCTCAATTTCGTCGGCAATGTGGAGTCCATGGGATTCTTCCGGGGGGTGGCCGACGTTGCGGTCTGTGACGGGTTCGTCGGCAACGTGGTTCTCAAATTCGTCGAGAGTGTCTTTGAATGGATGTCGGAGCTTGTTCGCGAAGAGGTTTCCAACCGGCCGATGGCCAAGGCGGGAGCCGTCCTTCTCAGGCCGGTGCTCAAGGCTCTCAAGGCGCAAATCAGTTATGAGCAATATGGAGGGGCGCCTCTTCTCGGAATCGACGGGATCACGATTATCTGCCACGGCCGTTCTTCACCGCTCGCGATCGCGAATGCGATTCGAATGGCAAGCCGGTTCGTGAAGCATGCCATCAATCGAGAGATCAAGACCAAACTCGAGGCTTACCAAGGGGTGACTGTTGAGTAGTGTGAGAGTTTGTATCCGGGGGACAGGATCGTACGTTCCCGAAAACGTACTGACCAATCAGGATCTGATGCGCATCGTCGACACGACCGACGAGTGGATCACGACTCGCACAGGAATCAAAGAGAGGCGGATCGCTCCCGATCATTCCGCCACGTCTGACCTTGCCACGCCGGCGGCGGAGAAAGCTCTAGCAGCGGCCGGCCTCGATCCGGTGGACCTCGATCTCATACTCGTAGGAACGGCGACTCCCGATATGGTTTTCCCATCGACCGCCTGCATCCTGCAAGCCAATCTAGGCGCAAAGAAAGCGGTCGGTTTCGACCTCTCGGCAGCTTGCTCCGGGTTTCTCTACTCCCTCTCTGTCGGGGCGTCGTTCCTCAAGGGGGGAGTGTATCGAAACGCCCTCGTGATCGGCGCGGAAACTCTCACTTCGATAACTGACTGGACGGAGCGGAGGACCGCTGTTCTCTTCGGTGACGGCGCGGGTGCTGTTGTCATCACCCCGGCAGAGGACGAATCATGTATCGAGGCGATCAATCTCTATAGCGACGGCAATCTGACCCATCTGCTCCATATGCCCGCCGGCGGCTCGCGGATGCCCCCATCACACGAGACGGTCGACAAGAACCTTCACGTCATCACAATGGAGGGGCGGGAGGTCTTCAAGCATGCCGTGAAGCTGATGACTTCGGCGATGGAAGAGACTCTAAGCGACGCGGATGTGACGGCGGGCGATCTCGACCTCCTCATTCCCCATCAGGCCAATCTCAGGATCATGGAAGCGGTTGCCAAACGCCTCAGGATCCCGATCGAAAAAGTGTTCGTCAACGTCGATCGTTACGGGAACACGTCGGCCGCATCTGTCCCGATCGCTCTCGACGAGGCTGTCCGGAGCGGCAGAATCGGCAAGGGGAGCCTGATAGGCACTGTTGTTTTCGGCGGCGGGTTCACATGGGCATCTGCAGTGGTGAGAATCTGATGTCCGGATTCGCCTATCTGTTTCCCGGCCAGGGCTCGCAGCATGTGGGCATGGGAAAGAAACTGCGCGAGGATTTTCCGGAGACCGGCGAGATTTTCGATCTTGCCGACCAGGTGATGGACTACCCGCTTTCCACTCTCGCTTTTGACGGGCCTGAGGAGACGCTGAAAGAGACCAGGTACACTCAGCCGGCGATCATGATGGTCAGTCTCGCACTTCTGAAACTGATCGAGGCGCAGGGCTGGAAGCCGGGCATTGTAGCGGGGCACAGTCTTGGCGAATATACCGCTCTCGTCGCCGCCCGGGTTCTGACTGTTCAGGATGCGTTTCAAGCGGTGAAGCGGCGGGCGGAACTGATGTTTGAAGCTGGTGTTGAGAAGCCCGGTGCAATGGCCGCGGTCATGGGGCTCCGCGCCGATGAAGTGGTGCAGGCGTGCCGGGAGGCGGAAGAGGTCGGCATCGTTCAGCCGGCGAATTACAACGCACCCGGGCAGATCGTCATTTCAGGTGAGGTAGCCGCGGTGGAAAAGGCGATGGCCCTCGCTTCGGAGCGAGGAGCCAGAAAGGTTCTCCCCCTCCCGGTGAGCGGCGCTTTTCATTCGGAACTCATGGGTTATGCATCCGAAGGACTTCAGGCGACCCTCGCCGATATCGATTTTCGTGACGCCGAGGTTCCGGTGGTGGTAAATGTAGACGCCGTCCCCGTAGCTGCGGGGGACGAGCTTCGCCAGGCGCTGGTCCGACAGCTGCGCGGCGCCGTCCGGTGGGAACAGTCGATCCGCCGGATGGGCGAAGAGGGATTTCAGAAGTTCTTTGAGATCGGACCGAGCCGGGTGCTCCGCGGCCTCACGCGGAAGATCGATCGCTCCTTTGATGTGCGGAACATCGCCGACGGGGAGTCCTATCGTAATGAGGTCCTGACCGAGGGGGAGGCATAACGATGTCAGATCAGCAATCGTCTCAGGAATTGATGTCATCCGATTGCCTGAGCGGCCAGGTGGCGATTGTGACCGGCGGTGCCCAGAACATCGGCAAGGCGATCGCTCTCTCGCTGGCCCGGATGGGGGCGGACGGGGTCATTGTGGACGTCGATGCGGAAAAGGCGGAGGAAACCGCCGGGGAGATCCGTGATCTCGGCCGAAAGGCGATTTCGTTCCGCACGAACGTCACCGATGGGGGCGAGGTGTCAGAATGCATCGAAAAAGTGGTGGAAAAATTCGGCCGCGTTGATATTCTTGTCAACAATGCGGGTATCACCCGGGACAATCTCCTTCTTAGAATGAAAGATGATGAGTGGGAGTCCGTTCTCGATGTGAACCTGAAAGGCACATATTACTTTACGAAAGCGGTAGTCCGTCCGATGATTAAAGCCCGTAGGGGCCGGATCATCAACATTGCGTCGATTGTCGGCGTGATGGGTAATGCGGGGCAGTCGAACTATGCCGCGTCAAAAGCGGGGATCATCGGTTTCAGCAAATCGGTGGCCAAGGAGCTCGCCTCGCGGGGGGTAACGGTCAACGCAGTAGCACCCGGGTTCATTGAGACCGCAATGACTCGTGTATTGCCTGAAGAAGTGCGCAAGGAATTTCAGAGCGCCATTCCCCTGAAACGGCTCGGTGTCAGCCAGGACGTAGCAAACGCGGTGGCTTTTCTCGCGTCGCCTGCGGCCGGCTATATCACCGGCCAGGTCATCCATGTGGATGGTGGAATGGTCATGTAGAGAACGAATCGGAGTATTCGTTCGGAGGAGAATTAAAGATGTCACACGATGAAAAAGTGAAGGAAATCATTGTCGAGCAGCTTGGTGTGAGTCCGGAGCAGGTCACGATCGATGCCTCATTTATCGATGATCTCGGCGCCGATTCACTCGACACGGTGGAACTGGTCATGGCGCTCGAAGAGGAGTTCAATATCGAGATCCCTGACGAGGACGCCGAAAAAATCACAACGGTTAAAGACGCCGTCAATTACCTGAACGAACACGCGACCGCTTAGGCCCGATTACCGATGCCTGAAGACAAGAGAGTCGTTATTACGGGGATGGGCGTAGTCTCGCCGGTCGGTCTCGATCTGGAGACTACGTGGGACTCGTTGATTCACGGTCGCCATGGATTCGGCCCGATCGCGCAGTTCGATACTGAGGGGTTCGAGGTTCAGTTTGCCGCCGAAGTAAAGGACTTCGACCCTCTGAAGTGGATGGGCCGGAAAGAGGCGCGGAAGTTCGATCCCTATGTGAAGTTCGCCCTCGCGGCGAGCATCATGGCGGTTGATCACTCCGGGCTCGACATGGAAAACGGAAATGTCGACGGCGATCGAGTCGGAGTAATCATCGGCGCGGGTATCGGCGGGATGTGGACGTGGGAGACGCAGCACAAAGCCCTTCTCAACAAAGGACCCCGGCGGGTCAGCCCCCATTTCATTCCCATGATGATCGCCAACATGGCATCCGGCCAGGTGTCGATTCGATTTTCCGCGCGCGGGCCCAGTTTCGCGCCCGTTTCGGCGTGCTCTTCAGGAGCGCACGCGATCGGAGAGGCGTATCGGGTTCTCCAGAGGGGGACTGCGGATGTCATGATCTGTGGAGGCGCGGAAGCGGCGATTACCCCTCTTTCGATCGGCGGCTTCGCGTCGATGAAGGCCCTCTCCACCAGGAATGACAGTCCGGAAACGTCGAGCCGTCCCTTCGACCAGGGGCGGGACGGTTTTGTCATGGGCGAAGGATCGGGCATTGTGGTGCTGGAAGAACTGGAGTTTGCCCGCGCGAGGGGGGCGACGATCTATGGTGAGCTTGCCGGGTATGGAATGACGGCTGACGCGTATCATATCACGGCCCCATCTCCGGAGGGGCGCGGCGCGGCGCGGGCCATGTCGATGGCAGTCGAAGAGGGGGGTCTCAATCCTGATGAGGTCGACCATATCAACGCGCACGGAACATCAACTCCTCTGAACGACAAGCTCGAAACGATCGCCATCAAGGTGGCTTTCGGTGATCATGCGAAGAGCATTATGATCAACTCCACGAAATCGATGACCGGCCACCTGCTCGGTGCGGCGGCCAGTGTGGAGTTCATCGCGACAACGATGGCCATGAGAGAGGGGATCATCCCTCCGACCATCAACTATGAAACGGCCGACCCGGAATGCGACCTCGACTATGTGCCCAATAAAGCACGCGAGGTGACTCTTCGGGCCGCCATCACCAACTCCTTCGGGTTCGGAGGTCACAACGTGAGCCTCCTGATCAAGCGCCTTGATGCCTGAGGAAGTCGGTTCGAAAAGGACCTGATGTTACACCGAATCATGAGGCTCTTCGGAATCGGAAGGCCGAGAGCGCTGGACGGACAGCCGATTCCGCCCAAGCGTCTGAAGCTTCTGCGCCAACTCGAAGACAGGCTCGGAGTACGATTCCGCAATCTCTCCCTTCTGAATCAGGCTCTCATCCATCGCTCCTACCTGAACGGCAAGAGAGCGAATCGAATCGAATCGAACGAGCGGATGGAGTTTCTGGGCGATTCCGTTCTCGGCCTTGTAGTGAACGATCACCTCTACAAATCAAGACCCACCGAGAACGAGGGGAATCTGACCAAGATCAAGTCACTGATCGTGAGCCGGCAGATCCTCGCGCAGAAAGCCGAGGAAATGGGGCTCGGCAAATATCTTCTCCTCTCATCAGGCGAGATCGAATCGGGCGGCCGAAATCGAACGTCCATCATTGCAGACGCTCTGGAGGGAGTGATCGGGGCGATCTATCTCGATCGGGGATTCGAAGATTGCCAGAAGTTGATCGGTCGCATCATCCTGGATGAAGTGCTCGAAATCACGCAGAACGAAGAAAACATCAACTACAAGAGCCTCCTGCAGGAAAAGGTACAGAGTGAACGCAAGGTTCACCCTGTCTACAGGATCCGCCGCGAAGCGGGGCCCGATCATGATAAGACATTTCACGTCGAAGTTGCTGTGTCGGGACGGATCTGGGGGCGGGGAGACGGCAATACGAAAAAAGAGGCGGAGCAGGCGGCGGCACGGTCAGCCCTCGATCGAGCGAAGCAGAGGGGCGATGGGCGGCCTAAGCAAGGGCAGCGGCGGTCCAGGAGAAGACCCCGGCGAACCCAGAATCAGGGACCACGGCCCGAGAAGTCCTGACAGCACCCTCTCCGGTTTTCCACTCTCCAAGATCTGTTCGAATTTGATTCTGATTGCCGATCTTTTCTCTCTATTTTTTCCATAAGGGAGATGTTCAAGATCCCGCTCAATCGGCCGATTCTCTTGAATGTATAGGCGTTATCCCGCTTGTCGTTGAGGAGGCCGGATGGGGATCTCTTATCTTGAAGAGACACGCTCGCTACTGGGTGCACTCGAAGCTATCGCTGAGCCCTCGGGTGACTCTCCGAGCGAGAGTGAGCTGGAAACAAAGGCGCGCATACTCGAAGTAAGCGCCGAAATCTCCCACCGTCTTGTTCAGATCGAAGACGGCCTCAAGGAGAGGCAGCGGGAACGGGCATCTTCAATAGAGAATTCATCCACACTTACTGCATTAGGTCGCGTAAGTGCGGAGGTGGGTTACAAGATCCATAATCTCCTCGGTGTGCTGGGCGCACGCCTCGACATCAGCGAAATGTGCGTCCGAAACGGGGATAGTCCCAAGGCGCTGACGAATCTCAGGATCGCCAAGGACCAGTTCCAGAAGGTTCAGACTCTGGCCGTCAGCCTCATCAACTTTTCCGAGAGTCCCAAAAAGAACTACCGAAGCGATCTGAACGAGCTGATCCGAGGGGTCACTTCTTTCGCGCGAATGCTCAGTCAATACGAGAACATCGATTTTGATCTCGACCTGTCGAGAGATCTGGCCCAGGTTTCTCTCGACCCGGTCCGCTGGCAGCAGCTCCTTCTCTCCCTGCTCTCGAACGCGGCGGATGCCGTCGGGCGGCGGAAGGGGGAAGGGGGGCGTGTTCATATCGCCACGGCGAACGACTCGAATGGCCGCGTGGTCATTCGGATAGAAGACTTCGGGCAGGGAATCTCCCCCGAGGATCTCCCGAGGGTGTTCGAGGCCGGTTTCTCCACGAAAGGTCCTTCCCGCGAGGGGCTCGGCCTCTCTGTCTGTCAGACCATCGTGAAGGATTCAGGCGGGGAGATGAGTATGGAAAGCGCCCGCGGTGAAGGAACCAGGATCACGATCTTGATTCCGGCTGGTTAGCGACTCGCTTCTACCGACCCGACAGGCATCACCCCTTGACAGAGCCCCCGCCTCCCCATAAATTGCCCAGTACGGACCCTTGGATCTACCTATCCTTCAGGAGGCACACCTTGCCAGTTACAGTAGCAATCAACGGCTGCGGCCGTATCGGTCGACTTGTGTTTCGGGCGATTCGCAACAATCCAGATTTCAACCTCGCTGCCGTCAATGATCTGGCGGACTCTCGCACGATCGCTCACCTGATCAACTACGATTCTGTTCACGGCAATCTGAAGAGCCAGGTAAGGGCGGACAAAGGGGCTATCGTCAACCGTGACCAAAGGATCGCTTACTACGCAGAAGCGGACCCCTCCAAGCTTCCCTGGTCGGATCTTGGAGTCGACATCGTGTTTGAGTGCACGGGATTCTTCCGGGAGCGGGCGGGTGCGACGAAGCACATGGAAGCAGGAGCGAAAAAGGTCATCATATCGGCACCGGCGAAAGACCCCGATTTTACCGTGGTGATGGGTGTGAACGATGACGCCTACGATCCCGACAATCATCACGTGATCTCGACCGCATCCTGTACCACTAACTGTCTCGCACCGGTAGCCAAGGTGCTGAACGACTCGTTCGGCATCGAGAAGGGTGTGATGACAACGATTCATGCCTACACGAATGATCAGAAGATACTCGATCTGCCCCATAAAGATCTGAGACGGGCCCGGGCTGCGGCGCTCTCCATGATTCCGACATCGACCGGAGCGGCAGCGGCTGTCGCGACCGTGCTTCCCGAACTGAAGGGGAAGCTGAACGGACTGGCGGTGCGCGTCCCCGTGCCGGACGGATCGCTCGTCGATCTCGTTGTTCTTGCAGGCCGCGAAGTTACGGCGGCTGAAGTCAACGACGCTCTCCGTAAGGCTGCCGAGGGGCCGATGAAGGGCTATCTTGTCTACAGCGAGGAACCGCTGGTGTCGAGCGACATCATCGGGAACAAGGCCTCTTCCATTGTGGACGGCCTCTCCACCGATGTCATGGGGGGCAATCTCATCAAAGTTCTCTCCTGGTACGACAACGAAGCGGGATATGCGAATCGCATGGTCGATATGGCCGGCAAGATCGCGGCGGGACTCTCGTAGGAGATCCGATGCAGAAGAAGACGGTCCGCGATATACAGGTCAAGGGGAAGCGCGTTCTGGTCAGGGTCGATTTCAATGTCCCTCTGTCTGATGCCGGATCGGTAGCGGACGACAAACGCATCCGGGCCGCGCTTCCCACGATCAAATACCTGTATGAAGGGGGCGCCCGTGTGGTGCTGATCACCCATCTCGGCCGCCCGAAGGGAGAACGGATCCCCTCGCTTTCCCTCGCGCCCGTGGCGGAGCATCTGCGCCATCTGCTTGGTGGCCGGACCGTTCACTTTATCGATGAAACAATCGGTGAGCGAGTGGAAAAACGGGTGGAAGCGCTCGCGGAAGGGGACATTATTCTGCTCGAGAACGTCCGATTTCATAGCGAGGAAACAGCAAACGACCCCGCGTTCGCGGAAGCCCTCGCCCGGCTGGGGGATTGCTATGTGAACGACGCCTTCGGCACGGCCCACCGCGCCCACGCATCGACTGCGGGGATTACTTCGTACTTCGACGAAAACGTAGCCGGATTTCTGATGGAAAAGGAGATCGACTACCTGTCGCGGCTTCTCGACAAAGCGGAGTCCCCGTTCGTTGCGGTTCTGGGTGGAGCGAAGATCAGCGGCAAGATCGATGTGATCCGGAATCTTGAGAGCCGCGTGGACCGATTGATGGTCGGCGGCGGAATGATCGGGACGTTTTTCCAGGCGATGGGGCTCGAGATCGGCGATTCGCTGGTCGAGCCGGACCGCCTGGATGTCGCCCGGGACATACTGGGTGATCTGGGAGAGGACAAGCTTCTGCTTCCGACCGATGTGGTGATCGCGTCGGCGTTCGAAAACAGCGCGGCCACCCAGGTGGTGGCGGTCGACGCCATCGAAAAGGGATGGCGGATCATGGATATCGGCCCGGCTACGGTCGAACGATTTTCGGCAGAGATCCAGGCCGCTCGCACTCTGTTCTGGAACGGTCCCATGGGCGTTTTTGAAATGCCGAATTTCGGGATAGGGACGAGGGCGCTGGCCGAATCGGCAGCCCGAGCGACCGACAAGGGGGCCGTTACCGTGATCGGCGGCGGCGATACCGCCCGGGCGATTCGGGAGGGAGATTTCGAAGACCGTATATCCCACGTCTCCACCGGTGGGGGGGCGTCACTCGAGTTCATCGAGGGGCGGGAGCTTCCCGGGGTGGCCTCACTTACCGACATTTGACGAAGCGGAGATACCGATCGTGAGAAGGCCTTTGATAGCCGGCAACTGGAAAATGAATCTCGACCGAGCTTCGGCGTCCGCCCTGGCCCGGTCACTGAAGAACAGCATGGCAACGGCTGGAGCGGAGAGAGACATGCTGCTCGCCCCCCCCTATCCCTATCTTGCGGCTGTAGCCGAGATTCTGGAGGGGACGAGGATCATTCTGGCTGCACAGGACGTTTCCCCATTTGATTCGGGCGCCTACACCGGCCAGGTGTCGACAGGGATGCTCCTCGATCTCGGCTGCACGGCGACTCTCGTCGGTCATTCGGAGAGAAGGGCGATTTCGGGCGATACAGACGAAATCGTGCATGACAAAGTGGTGAAAGCGCTGGATGCCGGGCTCCACACCGTCCTATGCGTGGGAGAGGTGGAAAGTGAGCGGGAGAGGGGAGAAGCAGAGAGTGTCGTCCGAAGGCAGTTGTCGGTCGCCCTTGACGGTGTCAGGGCCGATCAGGCCTCTCTGAAGCTCTCTGTTGCCTATGAGCCGGTCTGGGCCATCGGGACGGGCAAGACGGCCACTTCCGCGGATGCCCAAGAGATGCACCATGAAATCCGGGAATTTCTGGAGTCATCTTTCGGTGGTGACGTTTCCGCCCGGGTTCGGATATTATATGGAGGTAGCGTGAAGCCCTCCAACGCAGGGGAGCTTCTCGCCGCAGAAGACATTGATGGTGTACTGGTGGGCGGAGCTAGCCTCGACGCGGAGTCATTTTCCGCTATCTACTCCGCCTGACGAGGCCGGTATCCAAGAGGATCCGGCTGACGTCTCGATTTCTCAGGAAGGGTGATTCTGGAATGATTGCTGTATTGACTGGTATTCACGTACTGAACTGCATTCTGCTCATTGTGGCCGTGCTGCTGCAGTCGAGCAAGGGAGGCGGGCTCGCCGGCGCATTCGGTGGCGGCGGGGGATCGCAGGCGGTCTTCGGTGGGCGCGGTGCCGCAACGTTTCTGTCCAAGGCGACAACCGTTCTCGCCGTCGTATTCATGGTCAGTTCTCTGACCCTTACTATGGCCGCGCGCGGCGGGAGTCAGTCGAGCAGCGTTCTTCGGAGCGCCATCGAGGCGGAAGGCCGGAGCGCGATCCCCACTCAGGGACTGCCGGTGGCACCGCTCGCCCAGGATGGTGATGGGGGAGCTGGAGCTCCAGTCGCTGGTGACGGTGAGGCCGCTCTTCCAGTGACGGCACCCGGTACGGCTGGTGATGCACCGGCCACCACGGCGGGAGACGGAAACTAGTCTGGATTCCTCACCAGGCTCCGCCCGCTACCCCGATCCTGTTGACACTTGCAACGGACCGGTTTACATTGATGAGCCTTGTTTTGCCGAGGTGGTGGAATTGGTAGACACGCTGTCTTGAGGGGGCAGTGGGCTTTGCCTGTGCGGGTTCGAATCCCGCCCTCGGCACCATGATCGAATGAAGCAGGCCGCCCCGATGGGGCGGCCTTTTTGATGGTGAGACCTGTTTTCCGGAGCTCTCTAGAACTGACCTAGCGGTTCAGAACGAGTTTCTTGGTCTCCCGATAGTCTCCCGCTTCCATGCGGAGGAAATAGACACCGGATGCGCTCCCCGCGCCGGTCCGATCCGCCCCTGTCCAGGATACGGAATGCCGGCCGGCCGAGAAAGTCTCATCCGCCAGCGTGTCGACCAGGCGTCCCCTGATGTCATACACGGCGAGCCGAACCTGTTCGGTCGAACCGAGCAGGAAGTTGATTCTCGTCTCCGATGTGAATGGGTTCGGTGAAGGGGAAAAGAGTGCGGCCGGGACGTTCGTTGCGAACAGCTCTTCTTCTACGCCGGTGGCCGTACAGTTTGCCTGGCGATATTTCACATAAAAAACCCAGTCGCCGGTAACGCCGAGCAGGCAGGCGTCGGCCCATCCCCCCGGAATGGCGAAGACGAGATTGCGTGTTGGCGTGCAGCCGTTACCGTCATGCACGACTGAGGGGGCGAAGATGTTTCCCGCATTCTGATTCAGAAACGTGAGTGTCACTGAGAATTCGCTGCTCACCGTGATCGTTCCCGGCAGCGGCTCAAGATTGAACTCATTGATGAAGCCGTCGTTCATTATCGGGCCGGGGAGGCTGAATATCGGAGCACCCGGATTGGGAAGGCCGGAGGAATAGATTTTAATGGCCGATTCCTGCGACTGTGGAGCGCCGCCGAACTGTGAACCCCACCCGATTCCGACTTTCAGAATTTCGATCGGATAGTGAGAAGCGGGTACGTTGAATACAGCGCCTGCCTCTTCGCCGACAACAAAACAAGGGCAGACAGTACTTCCGGCTCCGGTGAAGTTCTGGAATTGCGGTTCTTCCGGGCACTGGGCTGTCCCGGTCGACGGTGCGGCGAACGCTGTAAGAATTGCCAGAGAAAGCAGTCCGGGCAAAGAGCGACCGGCGGGACGAACGACGTTCGTGGACAGAATAGAGAGGTGCATCGGGACCTCCTTAGAATTTGGACGAATAACTCAGTGGTCGATTGGAGAATGGACCCATTATAGCAGAGTGGAGCGGGCGAGCGCAAATGAGCGTGCTGCGTGCGTCAATTGTCGTTGATCTCGCCGGGGGAGCGTTATTCCACGGGGAATCCCTGACGTGCAACTCGTTTTGAAATTCCACCCCAAGCTCTGATCAGTACCTGTTCCGCCTCTTTGCCCACCGGCGTGTAGTCCCGATTCCGATTCCCGCCTTCGCCGCTGGCCAGCCAGTTCCACCAGAAGATCCCTTCTAGCGCTTCTGATGGGCCGGTCGCCTCCAGTGCGGCCCAATAGAGATCGGCCTGTTCCCCGGTGTCGAGCGGAGCATCGTCGAGAAAGGAATACGGATGAATGCCGGCGCCGTCCACACTCCGGTAACCGATCTCGGTGAGCAGGAGCGGGATTCCCGTGCGGTTCTGCAGAAGCCCCAGCTGTTCGAGCCATTGTTGCCATGAGGAGAGTATCTCGGACCTTGCCGGGTCATTTCGCGAGGTGACCGGGAGATAGAAGTCGACGCCTGCATAGTCGAGGGCGTCCCAGAAGGGAACTCGAGATGCCTCATCCCATGATGCGGCGTACATCAGTTCGCCTGAAAAAGCGTTCCGCACTTTCTCGATAAGTGATCGCCACATCTCATCGTGCTCGATCGTGCCGGCCAGTTCGGTGCCTACCATAAAATAACGGACGTCAAGAGTCTCGGCGAGCCGGGCCCACTCAAGCAGAAACTCCTCGTACGATCGAAACCACGCGGTCGGATCGCCCGGTTTGATGAGTCCGCGCCACGAGCCGTCATAGAGATCGATATGGGGTTTGAAGGCGGCTGACATTCCGTTCCCATGGATCCGCTCGATTGCACGGGTGACAGCTCTCATGGTCGGCGTGAGCCGTCGGTCTGACCGCACTTGACCTGATTCCGGCCCGTTCTGATAAGCGGTAATGACGAGTGAAACGGTGTTGGCACCTGTTGCCGCGATCCGGTCGATCGTTTCCATGGAGACGGCGGTCTCATAGCCCCCCGGGCTCCAGTCAGCCAGATTGACCGCCCGTATCTTTCCGGCAGGATCGCGAGAAGGATCCTGCGAAGGATCGCTCGGGAGTGTGTCACACGAAATGACGATGATGAAGAGAGCGAGGAGGATAGCCGTGATCGAGAAACGAACCATGTTATCGACCATACGTGAACCGGCAAGTCTATGTCTCATCCGATATTCGAGCCTTCACGACGAATCCTGATAAAGATTCAGGATTATCTATCGGGCAATGTCTCAAGGAATTGCCGGATCCGCGTGTTTGACGGATCGAGTTTCAGCGCACGTTCGAGAGCCTGCCGCCCCTCTTCCACCCGGCCCGCCCCCACGTAGCCCACACCGAGCGTCCCCCACGCAAGCACGTGGGTCGAGTCCCGGGCGACGGCGTTTTCCATCGCTTCGATCGAATCATCCACCCGCTCGGCCCGCCCGAGGGCGATTCCCAGTAGATACCAGATCGATCCGCCCGCACGATCGCTCTCCGTGCGCCGCCGAAGAAGGGTGATCGCTTCGTCGAGCCGGCCATCTGCGAGATAGAGCGCGGCCAGTTCTTCGTACGCGCGTTCGTATTCCGGTTCCTGGTCGACGGCCCTTTTGAACCAGCGAACCGCACTCCCGGAATCGCCCGCCCGCGCGGCGGCCACCCCCGCATTGAAAGAGTCCCGCACGTCTGATCCGGCCGAGAGAGATCGCTCGATCATCCCCCTCCCGATCTCGGTGTAGCCGCTTTCAAACAGCATGTTTCCGAGGGCTCGATTGGCACCGGGACCCCCTTTCCCATAGTGGGGATCCCGTTCCACCATGGAAAGAATCATCGAAACGGCACGATCCCGCCCGGTATTGGCAGCTACCCATGGAGCGACGTGCAGAACCATGAGGCAGGCGATCAGCGCGGTCGCCGGCCCGCTGAGAGGTCGGCGATCGGCAAGGGCGCGCCGGCCGAAAAATGCCGTAAACGGGATCGCGGGAAGCGCCATGAGATCCCAGTCCCTCGATCCGAGCAGAGGGTCGATAAGAAAGAGAAACAGCAGACCGAACAGGCCGCCGAGTCCCAGAAAGAGAAGCACCTGATCGTCTCGCCCCTTGCCCTTCTTCCCCTTGATGAACAAGAGGAGAAGAGAGCCACCAAGCACTAGGAGCATCTCGTTCAGGAGAAACAGAAAATGATGCGGGCTGAAGAGGGTATACGCATGAATCCCCCTGTCGAAGAGGGGGAGGAGCGCGTCGAAGCCGTGATATCCCTTCGCGGTATACCGGAGGATCAGGGCCGCGCCGATTCCGGAGAGAATCAGGACCGCTGCCGGGAGGATGAGAGTCATCTTCTTCCGGCGTCCGAACGGAAGAAGAAAAATCAGGAACAGTGGCAGAAATATCGATGCCGAGAGATGAAAGAAGCATGCGAGCAGGAGGATGGCCAACGGGAGAAAGGGTTTTCCGTTCCCGTTCATCGCTCGAATTGCCGACGCGAATGCAAAGAGAAGGGTCACATGAAGTAGAGCGTAGTCTTCCGCGTATCCGAAGGCGAAGAGAAGGGTTGCCGGGGTGACGAGGCCGCACCAGAGAAGAAACCGCGCGCCCGCTCCGGAGACGATTTCACGTGAGAGCCAACCCGCGCCGAGGAGAGTAATGATCCCGAGAAATGGATTCAGGATCATGAAAGGTGTTCGCTCACCCGGGTCGGTTCCGAACAGGCGGATGATCGCGCTGACAGTCCGGTAGACGAGCTGGCTCCCGAGCCCTGCCCGGCCGATGGGTGGTCCGTCCTCACTGGCGATCTGGGAGGTCACGAGCAGACCGTCCCCCAGAAACTGGTGATCCACCGGAACGAACAGAAAGAGAAGCAGGAGGGCGACCAATCCGGCGCTGACCGAGAGTCGGGGTGATGATCCGAATCGAGTGCGCCAACCTGAAGCAAGCCGGACGAGTCCCGCACGGATTTGCGGGACGAAAATCGCAGCTGCGACGAGCATCCAGATCGCCTGAAAAGCGACCGGCGTGAAGCGCAGATGATGGGCTCCCCAGATCCAGTCCGGAGCAGCGTATGACGCCAGGATATGAAGGAGGATGAACAGCGGGCCGATGATGACCGGGAGTTGTATGTTCTTGGGAGTGGGGCGCGCTTTCATCATGGATTCCCAGGGTAAGGGTGGACGCGGATCACGACCACCCTACCCTGGATATTCACCATGACGGGCGAGACTGTCAACGAGCGACTAATCGGTCGAGTCGATCGATTACCGGATGAGGACCATTTTGCGCGTTTTCAGCACGTCCCCTGATTCCAGGCGATAGAAATAGATGCCCGAAGCAATGCTCCTGCCCGATTGATCTTTACCGTTCCAATTAACAGAATGTCGTCCCGGGTTCCGGTCCTCGTCCAGCAGGGTTCGAACGAGACGGCCGGCCGGATCGAAGATGTCGATCCGGACCCGCGATTTCTCAGGCACTGCAAACGCGATTTCCGTAACAGGATTGAATGGATTCGGTCGGTTCGCCTCGAGAGTCCACGCAAGTCCGGGAGCAGGTGATTCGTCGACCCCTGTCGGGTCGAACGGTTCGTTCAGCAGATTCCCCAGAATAAACTCGACATTCGAACGGAGCTGCGAATGACTCATCCGGTATGGCCGGCCACTCACGAAGGCGAGCTTGCCGCCGTCGGCCCGATGGGTGCCTCCTGACGCCGGATTCCGCCACGCCCCCGTTCCCCGGAGGGGGCTGTTCGAGGAGGTGTCGCGGAAGAGAAGTTCCGTCTCGCCGGTAGCGAACACGGTATCGAAGATCGCTCCGAAACTCTGGGTTCCGGTAAAGCTCATGCTTACCAGACCGGGATAGGTTGATGTGCAATTCCCGAGAGTCTCTTCGCCGTTCCAGCTGATGCCGAGATAATCTCTCATTCCGCTGTAAAGAAAAGCTTCTCCCATGCGGGAGAGGAGAACCACGTTCCCCCCAGCTTCCAGATAGTCGAGCATGGCGGTGTTGATCCACTTCGTAAGGTCGCCATTATAATTGTTCCCCACCCAGACCACCGTGGAGAACTGCTCGAGCGTATCTGATGGAACCATCCCCTGACCCAGGGGAAGGGGAAGATTGGACGGGTATCCACCACCCGGCGCACCGAAACAATCCCAGAAGCTGATCGGGTAGCCTCCCCAGAAGACACTGTCTTCGTAGGCGCTGCTGATCTCCGTTCCGTAAACTCCCCAGTCGACACCGTTCACGACCAGAATGCCCCTGTCGAACGTCGGCGCATCGATTCCTTCCTGTACGCCCTTCAATATCCATTCGGTCGCATCGAGTTCAATTGAGACCGGTTCCAGGTCGACGTGGATCGTGAAGTTCTGGGTTGCGAGCGTGTCCTGTACCACGAATGCGGTCTTCGATCCGGCGAAGTACACACGGACGTCGATGGGCATTTTGAAGACTCTGTGAGTCTGCTTCTGATTGATTGTGAGATCGATGTCGTAGCCGCCGCCGCCGGGCACATAGGACCAGTCGAACGAATAGATCGGGAAGTACTCGTCATAGATCCATTGATCGAAAAAGGCTTCGAAATCCATTCCGCTTACAGTCTCGCAGATCGTTCGGAACTGCTCGGTCGTCGCCGTACCGTACTCGACGCCCGGGTCGGCGTAGTAGGCCTGCAGGATATCGAAGAACATGGTGTCGTCCACAATATGCCTGAGCATGTGGAGTACCCACGATGCCTTGTTGTAGGACAGATTGGAATCGAAGATCTCGTTGAAGTCGTTCGGGTCTTCCACATAGATCGTGCCGGGACCGTAATAGGCGGCGTTTCTCATGGTCTGTTTGTAGGCGGCCCGGCCGTACTTGTAATCATCCCAGAGTGCTTCACTGTAGGTAGCGAAGCCTTCATTCAGCCAGATGTGATTGAAGGTGTTGCACGTGATCTTGTCGCCCCACCATTGATGCGCCAGCTCATGGGCGACGATCGATTCGCCGAAGAAGCCCATACTCGATATTGTCTGGTGCTCCATGCCGCCCCCCCACAGGAACTCGGCATGGCCGTATTTCTCATCCACGAACGGATACTCGCCGAACAGGCTGGAGAAGTGCTCGATCATCTCGGCTGTCATCGAAACCTGGGGACCGACGCTTCCCACATGCCCGGGGAAAATGTAGTGCTGAATCGGCATGGAGTCGGTGGGTGAATAGTTGTACCAGTCGGTCAGAATACTGTACGGGTGGATCGCCACGGAAACGAGATAAGTGGCGATCGGGTAATTCTCGTGCCAGTTGTATGTCGTCCAGCCGGCGGCAATCGTCGTATCGCGGAGCGTTCCGTTGGAAGCGACGATCAGATTGGACGGGACTCTGATTCGAATATCCACAGAATCGGGCTTGTCTTCCGGAAGGTCTTTGCATGGCCACCAGGAACGCGCACCGTACGGCTCGCTCAGGCTCCAGATCATGGGACTGCCGGAGAAGCTGTCGAACCCGAAGGCGCCATAAGCTTCATTCGGTGTGCCTGAGTAATCGACTTCCACCGTGAAGGTGTCGCCCGGCGCAAACGATCCGCCGAGAGTCACGCTGATCAGATTGCCTGCATGGCTGAAAACCGCCGCGCCCCCGTCCACTCGGACGGCGCTGACTGTGAAGTTGTTCAGAAGGTCGAGGTCGATCGACGTGATCGACGCGGCCGTCGGGGTGGCGCGGAGAGTAACTGTCCCGCTTACGTCTGTAATCACCGGATCCATGGTGAGATCGAGATCGTAGTAGAGGGCGTCGTAAGTCGTCTGATCCGCAGTTGCCTTGTGCGTTCCCCCCAGGAACATCGCCGCCGCCCGGGCTTTCCGCTCCGCCTCTTCCATGGCGGCGCTGGTCCTCGGGCCGTCATCGGCTGCGATCAATGCACTCGGCATGACCATGAGCATGGTGAGAAGAATGACAGATGCAATAGACGTAGTAACCCGTCCCCGTCTTGTACGCGGCATAGTTCGAACTCCTTAGTTTCAACTGCCGGGGGTCGTGCTGTCGATTGCAGAAATGCCGGCCGAAACCAGCGGTGGGGGAGTACCGTCAACTACGGCAACAGTTTACATTATACAGGTTTTTCAGAGTGAACGCCAGGCAGGAATGCCATTCCGGTGAAAAGCAATCGTCAAGTTCGATCGCCGATCAGGATGAAAGCGGCCCAGTAGTAGGGGTGCTCGAACAAGCGGTTTCCGCTTTCATCGACGTAGTTCCGAAGCCAGATTCGGGCCTCTTGGAGTGCTTCCGCCTTGTCCATCGCCCCCCCGCTCCGGCCTGCGCGCTCCCCTTCGTATACGCCCCAGTGATTCTCATAAAACCGCTTCATGAGCAGAGAGGCGGCCTGATCCTGAACGTTCCAGAGGCTCACGAGCAGGCTTCGCGCACCCGCCTGAAGAAAGGCGTGGGCGAAACCGACATGGCCTTCCCCTTCGACGTGCCGGCCGAGCCCGGTCTCACAGGCGCTCAATGTGACCAGATCCGCGTCCAGCTTCCATTCGCCGGCGATTTCCAGTGCCGTGACAAGGCCGTTGTAAATGCGTTTCCCTGACAGAGCGGCCTCCACCGGGTCGGGTAGATCGGTCTGGGAGAGGACGAGCGCCGATCGATGGGGAATCAGTTCGTCCACCAGCGCGTGAGTCGCTATGTGGATCGTTTCGAACGTCCGTAGTTCGCCGCTTTCCGCCAATGCATGAAGCGCCTGCTCAGACGCATCTGTTCCTAGAAGTGTGGTGGGGAACTCAGCAATCGCAGCGATCGACTGAATCTCATGACGCGTGGCAGGAAGGCGGGGGAGCGCATCGATAGCTTCCAGGTTGCCGGCCAGCACGCCCCGAATGAGAGAGAGGTCCAGCAACCCGATTGCCGAAGCAAAAAGGCCCGGTTTTCTATCGTCCCGATTCATGGCCGCCAGGTCCGCTTCTCGAAACGGGGGATCGCCCACCAGAAGCATTCTTTGCTTTCCGGCAGTCTGCGGTCTCTTTTCCAGTGTGGTGAGACGGACGAGAACCGATGCGGAAGGGATGTAGGAGACAGCGAACCGGTCGCCGATGAGGCGATCGTCAGATCCGAGCAAGGCCTCGACGGGGAGGCCGACCATCGCTCCCGAGGGGATGACGATCAGCTTGTCGATCGACTTCAGAGCTTCCTCAGCCGGCTCGATCCTTTCCCGATAGAGATTGTTCGACTCCTGTCGGAGTATCGGAATCGTCATGCCGGACCGGGCGATGCCCGCGCGGTAGGAGCGCACTCGGTCCCGCACGGTCCATCCTGCGTTGTCACCGTCGGGCGGCGGAAGGGGGGCCCAGAAAATGGGGGCCGATCGCCGGACCAGATAGACCCACGAGGACATGACCCCCCGGCGGAGTTCAACATCGATCCATCCGATCAGCGCGGTCCGATCATCAAGCGCTTCCCGGAGAGCATCTTCGTCGACGATGCCCCCCTCGGCCGCGGGGAACCGTTCGCGGATGCCTGACTGGAACTCACTCCAGACAGCTTCCGCTTCCCTTTCTTCGGTGATGGCGCTGTCGAGCCTCCTGACAGCGGAATCGGACGAATCTCTTCGGATTGCCTTTCGATAGGCGTCAGTCTTTCTCCCGAGATCGGAGAGATGAGCGGCAAGGGAATCTTCGACCTGTTTCTCATGCAGGGGGAGGTCTCTCCGATCTGTGGCATACAGGAGATCCGATAGAGACCGTGCGAGCGCCCGCTCCCCGGCGGACCACGCTTCTCCCTCGAGACCGATTGTCGCTCGCGCGGCTGCCAGTGCTTCGTAAGGTCCCCTCTGAAACGTTGATCGAGCAAGTCCCGAACCCGCCCGGAGACGGGCTTTCTCATAAACACCTGCAGCCTGGGAGAGTATTGCCTCCGCTTCTTCCGCCCGCCCGGCCAGAAGGAGGAGTTTCCCGAGATGGGTTAACGTGGATGCCTTCCGCGGGTGTCCGGCCCCGAAGGTTTCAGCGTAAATGGAAAGCGCGAGCCTGTACTGATCTTCCGCCTCCCCCAGCCTTCCGGTCGTGTGGAGAAGTACGCCGAGGTCATTGATCGTACACGCCACATCCGGATGGCGCGGCCCCAGAACCCGGCGCCGCGTTTCGAGCACCTCCCTCAGGACTTCCTCCGCTTCACCAAAACTCTCTCGATCCAGAAGAACCGTCCCCAGATTATTCAACGCTGAAGCAAAAGCGGGGTGATCTTCGCCCAGTCGACGACGCAGAATCTCGAGTGACTCACGGTAGAGCTCTTCCGCATCAGCCGAATGGCCGAGCGCTTTTTTTAAGACCGCAAGATTGCCCATGATGCGTGCCGTTTCAGGATGATTCTCTCCTTTCTCCGACTTGTAGACCTGGAGAGCGCGCCGGAGAAGTGGTTCCGCCTCACCGATACTCCCCTGTGCCCGATAGACCGAAGCCAGATTGTTGAGTATCTGTGCCGTGCCGATATCTTCTTTCCCCAGTAGTTTGTCTCGAAGAACGAGCGTCTTCCTGTAGAGCGGTACCGCTTCCGCGTAGGCGCCTTGTACCTGCAGCAGATAGGCGAGGTTGTTCAGGCTTGTAGCATATTCGCGATGCTGGTTACCGTGGAGAAGAAGATTGGTCCGGAGAGCCTGTCGATAGAGCGCCTCCGCTTCGTCGAAATCGCCCTCCTGCTGGGAAAGAAATGCGAGGTTGTTCCGGGTCGACGCAACGGCGGGGTGCTCTTCGCCGAACCACGTGAGCCGGAGGGCGAGGGCTTTCTCATAATATACCCTCGCCTCGGCGTACTTTCCTCGGGCGTGAAACAGAAACGCGAGGTTATTGTAGGACTCGCCGGTGAGAGGCCAGGCATCACCTATCAGGGAAAGCCGCACATCCAGTTGCCTCTGCGCTGCATCGGCCGCCTCAGTGTAGCCTCCTTCCTGGAACAGTTTTTCGATCAGATACTCGAGGCTGTCCGCTCTTGCGAGTTCCATCCTGTCGTTGATGCCCAGATTTGCAATCTCCCGAAGCATGGCGATACGGAGCTCAAGATCGCGAAGCTGAAATGGTTTAGTATCAGCGTCGGCGCCTCGCCAATCCCGGATATTGACTGCCAGAGCGAGAGCTTCTAAAAATCGACCCTGGCTTCGAAGAGTAAGAAGGGAGTCGTCGAGGGCATCGTAGCCGGGCGAGTTCTCTCCCGACACGGGAGAGTGGAGTAGAAGAAAAAGAATCAGAAGCCGGATCGCCACAATGACAAAAGAATAGATCATCAACGATCGATGGGGCAAGTCTTACGTTGGTGATTTTTTTCTAAGACCGAACAACCCTACGATGATTCCCAAGTAAAGAAGCGGGAGGATCGGCTCGTGATAGCGGGGGAGATTGTGGGAGAAAAACGTATAGAAACTGAATGAGAATGCCGCCGGTAACAGAGCGGCGAGTATGTCTCCCCTTCTAGAAATAAGGGCCCGAATCAGAACGAGAAAAAACCCTCCAAAGAGGATCAACGAAATCCAGAACGGTTTGATGCAGATACCACGAATTCCGAACGGGATGCAGGCGGAGATATGTCGGAACGGTTTCGCCTTGATCTTCGCCAGTGCTTCGCCCATCTGGATCCGGTCAGCCTCCGGTATGTCGTTTGTCTCGAACAGTTCATAACGCCGTGCCCGGGCTTTCTGATAGAGCGACGCCGGTTCATTTTTGTTTCGGCTGAGGCGCGCCAGATCGGATTCGTCAAAAAACCGGTCCCGAAAGCGATGGGCCAGGCTGGAATTGGAATAGTGGAGACACGCCGCCACCCATTGTCTTGCCGTCATGTCGTTGATCTCCGCCCGGATATCGAGGATCACACCTCCCCGGCCGGTCATGTAAGCCCGGCCGAAGTGATCCTCATTTCTATCCTTCCAGCCATGAACGGTCAGCATGGGTAACAGCATTAAAAGAGCGAGGCCGGCTATGCGCTCCCGGCGGCGACCCGCCTCACCCCTGAACGAGAAAAGAAACAGTATAGCGGCGGGGTAGGGGAGGTACTGGAACACACCGCGGGTCATGCAGAGGGCGGCGAGCACCGCACCCGCTCCCAGAAAGGCGGCGATCCGCCCCGACCGCCACGCGGCAAGGAGCAAGAGAGAAAGCAAGACGAGCAGGAACGCGGTCAGGATTTCAGACAGGATTGAATTGGCGAGGCCGAAGAGGGTCGGGTCGAATCCGGTCAGGAGAAGAGCGACATAGGCGGGGAGTACTTTTCGGGTGAGAACGAAGGTGATCATTCCGATTCCGCCGGCGAGGAGGAGTAGCAGAAAAATCTGAGAGAGTATGAAGGGCCGGCTTCTATCGAGGGCCTCCTCTATGGAATCGGACTCTCTCAGGGATTCGCTCGTCCAGAGGATCCGGGAGAGAAAATAGGGATAGCCCGGAAGGATGTACGCCGAAGGAGCAGGCTCGGGATCGGTCCACCAATCCATGGAAAGGACCCCATGTCGCTCAAGGTTGAACGCGCCTCGCAGGTACTTGCTCGTATCGGGGAAGAGGGGAATCTTCGCGTCCGGGTTGTATTGGCGGCCGATTGCGATCGCTATAATACAGAGCAGAATGGAATGAATCAGAACCCGCTTCCAGTTTCGGTCGGTGACCTTTTTCGCACCGCTCATCACGCCTTTCCGGCCTTCCGGTTCGATTCGAAAATTCCTTGGTATAAAAAGTATTTAAACAGGACGATGACGGCGTTATTGATAATCTGGGCCAGGGGATAGGAAACGGACAGCCAGTGCACTTGGACATTATATAGGCCCCAGTCGGCAAGTCGGAAGAGGATAATGGCCGAGAGGTATTGCAGGAACACCGTAGGCAGTGGCGCACCCTGGTTCTCGAAGACGAACAGACGGTTCAGGACGAACCCGAGTACGATCAGGAACAGCATGACGATTCCGTAAGAGACAGGATGGGAGAGATGGAAGATTTCGATCAGGAGACCGTTCAGGGCGAGACCGCTGAGGGTCATCAGACCACCGACGGCCAGAAATCGAAACGGCTTTGAGCGGAGAAGGGGTGCGATCATCGGTCCCGGTCGACCAGGTCGCCCGCCCCATCACTTTTGGAGAGGGTCCTGCTTTTCACGATCAGCTCGCCGATGTATCCCATCAGAATGATCTGGATCGACACCAGCATGAACATGATCGACAGATTCCCAATGTAACCGTTTACAAAATAGTCGCGCAGAAAGCCCTTCCCGGCGCCGACCAGAAAGAGGAGGCCCGATACCGGTGCAAAGAGTTTCATCGGATGAAACAGGACGCCCATGCGCAGGATGATATGGAGAAAATGCAGAGTATCTTTGATTGGCCGGATCGAAGATTTGCCGGTTCGCTTGTAGTAGTTAATCGGGTGTTCGACAACATGGTGCCCATCAAGCACGGCACCCATGGTGATGGTGGATGTGAAGCTGAAGCCCTGTGGCAGGAGCCCCCAGTAACGGTAGCAGAGTTCACGCCGGAAGAGGCGCAGACCGCTGTTCAAATCATTGATCCGGATCCCGGCCATATAAGAGGCAAGCCGGTTCAGCACATATTTGGGAAGGCGGCGAAGAAGAGGAATCTCTGAAGTCCGGCCGGTACGAACACCGATGACCATATCGGCATATTCTCTCTTCGATGCCAGCGCGGGTAGTTCCTCGACCGGGTAAGTGCCGTCGGCGTCGGTAATGGCGATCCATGGAGCGGAACCGGCCCGAATTCCGGTCTTGAGCGCCGCTCCGTACCCCCTGTTCCTGTCATGACTGATATAGACCAGGCCTTCTTCGGACTGGAGCGCATCGAGGCCATACTCGCCTGATGAGCCGTCGTTCACTATGATGAAAGTCACCGGGATTTCGTTGGCCAGAGCTTTCCGGGCCTTTTCAACGGTTTCACGGACCACGTCGATCTTCTCATTGAAAACGGGAATTATGATGTCGATGGCATCCATGGTTGACCAGACTAGGTGGAAGGAGTTGGCGAATCAATTGAAACCGACGATTGGTCTCTCCCCTTATCGGAAGAGGGGACACTCTGGTAAACTGGCGGGGCCAGATAAATCAGAAAATCGAAGGGGGCCGCCTGTCTAACCGAAACGGCGGATCGCCGAGCATATCAATAAGGAGTACCAGTATGAAATTGATCGGTCCGGTCAACGAAAAAGTCCGTGAAAGGGCGGTCAACCGCTGCAGGGAACTTGGAGTCGTCATCCCCACCCTCGGCCAGATGAAGAATCCCGACACGATTCCGGCTGAGTTGATGAAGCGGCTCCCTTCACTGGATATGCAGGCGGTTGATCCCGGAAATCTTTTCAGGATCACCTGGAAGAATGATCCGGAGACGGGACTGTTTCACAACGGAAATTATGTGGAGTTTCCCTCTTCGATCACGGGCGTCGATGCGCGTCTCATCGGTCTCGTGGGCCGGCATTTCCCGACCGGCTCGCATAAAGTGGGTGCGGGATTCGGTTGCCTCGTGCCCCGGCTCGTCACGGGTGAGTTTGACCCGACCACCCAGAAGGCTGTCTGGCCGTCTACCGGGAACTTCTGCCGGGGGGGGGCATTCGATTGCGCATTACTCGGGTGTACTGCCGTCGCGATCCTGCCCGAGGGGATGAGTCCGGAACGATTCGAGTGGTTGGAAGCCATCGGATCCGAGATCATTCGGACGCCCGGCACGGAATCGAACGTGAAAGAAATTTTCGACGAGTGCAATCGCATCCGGGCGAATGAAAAAGATCATGTCATCTTTAATCAATTCGAAGAGTTCGGGAATTCACTGTGGCACTATCAGGTAACCGGATCGTTCGCTGAAGAGGTTTTCCGGGGCGTCGCAGGCGAATCGAACAGGCTCGCCGCGTTCGTATCTGCGACGGGATCGGCCGGGACAATTGCGGCGGGCGATTTTCTGAAGTCTGTCCACCCCCATCTCAAAGTTACCGCGGTGGAAGCGCTCCCCTGCCCGACCCTGCTCTATAACGGGTTCGGCGAGCATGGGATCGAAGGAATCGGTGACAAACATGTTCCATGGATTCATAACCTGAGAACTACCGATTTCCTCTGCGGCATCGATGATGAGCAGTCTCTGGCATTGTTGCTTCTTTTCAATCACCCTGAGGGTGCGCGCTATCTGAAAAGGGTCGGAGTGAGCCAGGCGACGATCTCCAGGCTTCCCCTCCTCGGCATCTCCGGGATCTGTAATCTGGTCGCGTCGATCAAAACCGCCCGGTACTTCGAATTAGATTCCGATGATATCGTCCTCTTTCCCATGACGGATTCGGTCGATCTTTACCATTCCCGGGTGGCGGAGACTGATGAGAAATTCGGTGGTCTCGACGAGGGGGCGGCCGCGCGAATTTTCGGCAGGTATCTGGAGGGGATCGCCACCGATCACGTGGCCGAGCTGGGCTACAGGGATCGCAAACGGATCCATAACTTGAAGTATTTTACCTGGGTAGAGCAACAGGGCAGGTCGAGCCGGGAACTCGATCAGCTGTGGGACCCTTCATTCTGGGTGGAGATCTGGGATCAGGCTTCCGATATGGACCGTTCGATCGAGCAATTCAACGACGACGTCGGCCTTTGATAGGTCCGGGAGACTACTCATAGATCAGGATCATGGCTGGACTCACGAATCCAGCCATGGTATAGTGGCTTTTGATCCGGAATCCTACTCCCGGGAATCCGGTCGGTCACCCGTCCCCCATTCGTATCTGTTCGGGATTTTCATCCAACTGATGTAGGAGAGTACGACTATGCAAAAAATTCCCTTTGGCGTTATCGGTCGAATCGGGCTCGGTCTGGCCGTCGCCTGTGCTGCGGCGTGGTTTGTTGCACCCCACCCGGCCGATACCGAAGTGCCGGTAGCCGGGAAGAGTGAGGAATTGATCGAACTTCTTACATCGAATGATCCCTGGATTCAACTCACGCGAAACGCCACATTCGGCGCTCTCGACAAAAAGTATTATGAAGAAGGAGCCGATTTCTCATTTGAATGTTTTGAATACGGACCGGTCAGCGTTCTGATTCACTCGGATACGGATCCCGAGCGATACGATGAGATCATGCAGCAGATCATTGACTACTACGCCAGCCAGAATGTCTCTTCCAAATCCAACTACTGGACGGCCGGACGCTGGACGCAAACGGCGACGGATGCGACTACGGGAAGCACAGGGAACCCCATCACGTTGACCTGGAACTACGTCCCGGACGGTCTCATGATATCAGGCGGAGTAGGCGAGCCGGCGAGCCCGAGCGATCTGGTAGCCGTTTTCAGTTCCGTATTCACGAATCCGAACGCCTGGAAGGGTAAGATCAGGGACACTTTCAAGCGCTGGGACCGCGTGCTCGGCACTACCTACATCAAGATCGCGGAAGATGACAGCGCTAACTTCGGGAATTTTCCGGGACAGCTGGGCATCCGCGCCGACGTACGAATCGGCGGCCACCCGATCGATGGGACGAACGGCATCCTCGCCTACAATTCATTCCCGAACGGCGGCGATATGGTGCTCGATACTGATGATGTGTTCGGCTACAACAATCCGATTAATGACTTTCGCTTCCTGAAGAACGTGGTCGCTCACGAACATGGCCATGGAATGGGACTCGGGCACGTTATCCCGGTGACAGCTACGAAGCTCATGGAGCCGTCCACGTCGGGTGTGCCTCCGTTTCTCGGTCCGCAGGACGATGATATCCGTGGCGGTCAGAGGAACTACGGCGATCCGCTGGAAAACAACGACGACGTGGCGACCGCAAGCTTGCTCGGTGCACTCGCCGAGCCGGACGAGTATTTCTTCGATACTCTCAGTATCAATCGCGGCTCCGATCAGGATTTCTACTCTGTCGATCTTTCAAACAGCGATGTGACGATCGAGGTCGTACCGATGGGGTCGACATACGATCTCGGGATCCAGGGTGGAAGCACATCCCCGATCTCGACCAATATGATCAGCGATCCCGATATCGAACTCTACGATGCGGCGGGGACGACGCTACTGGCGTCGGCCACATCGGGCGGCGTGGGGGACACGGAGATACTGAATGCCCCGTTGCCCTACGTTGGTACGTATATTATCAAGGTGTTCCGCAAGCTGGGGACAGGCGCCGATATCCAGCGGTACTCGCTCCGGATCACGCCGACAGGTTCGCCGACCAGTGTGGCCGATAACGGCGTTCCCGTTCGGTCGGCGCTCGAAGTGAGCGTTGCGCCGAATCCGTTCAACCCGCTCACCAAGGTCCGGTTTTACATGGCGGCCGCCGGCGCGTATGAGGTGGATGTTTTTGACATCTCGGGCCGCAAAGTCCGGTCTCTCGGTGGACGATCGGCGAACCAGGGTCAGGTCGATGTGTCGTGGGATGGAACCGAAGATAACGGGGCACCCGCAGCGAGCGGTGTATATCTGATGAAAGTCACGGCAGACGGCCAGACTGAAGTCAAGCGGGCCACCCTCGTCCGGTAGCCTGTCTCAATTCTAAACGATCTGCGAGCCCCGGGTGCCTTCGAGTGCCCGGGGCTTCGCTTTTCATACCAGGATCGAGCTCCCCGTGAACCGCGCAACACCTCCCGGGACCACTCCGAGGTAGTCGAGCCTTCTCCCGAGGAGCCGCTGCGGGACTCCGAATGTCGTCCCCGGCCGGCCTCGTCTCGCTAATTCTCCCGGGAGAAGGATCGACTACCATGGAAAGGCATCGGGGGCGCGAATCCCAGGTAGCAGCTTCCGAGGGGGGACGCGGGATAGCGTAACCTGACCGTTTCCAGTACCATGTGGGGAAATACGCGGCTTTGGGCCGGCAGGGATCAGGGAGATCTTCATCCCGGGAAATTGAGCATATGACCGAGCATTCCCGAACGGGCAGTAGCGCCCTCGAAATCAATCTCAGACGGACAGCCGCCGAGGTTGAGATTCCTGCGGAATGTCAGATTCTGCTGGACGCGACGGCCCAGTCTGTCGGTGTTCATCAGAAAACGAAGGCTCTCCTGCAAGAGGTGTATCACCCCTTTGCCAACTGGTTCGCCATCCTGCAGGACCTGAGAGCCTATTCGATCGGCAATTTCTATCATCACAACAACTACGAGAAAGGGGATGAGGCGATTGCCGCGCTCATCTCCATCTTTTTTCTGGTGGAGACGAATGCGCCGAACGAAGCTCTCCAGCAGGAATCGATGCGCACACTGATTCGCTATCTCGAGAAGGTCGTGGAGCAATCGGCTGAACACCTCGAGAGGAACAGGCCGGTGGTGGAATCCGCGATCGGGGCGATTGACGGACGATGTAAGGAAACATGCCCGTACGCGCCGCTCCTTTCGGGGCCCCTTCGCAGGCTGTTCGGCCGAATTCAGGCAACCGATGAGGGTTGGGACACTGATCTGCTCCACTCCGTACTGGTCAGGCACCTCAAATCATCCTGCGATCACTGGCTCTCCCGTCCCGACCCGATCGAATGGGTCGACCCCCCGCCGGACGAGTCGACCTCGGCCCTTTTTCAATTGAGCCACAAGAACCTCGAGGTGGCCCGTGACGCGATTCACGAACCGGGAATCAGTTTTGATGCGATGATCGAAGACACCAGGCGCTATCCCGACCACTCCACTATTGAGCGGCTCTACCTGGATGCGGCCGAGCAGGTCGGCAAGCGGGAGTCCGGATGGCGGGGCTACACCGGCGAAGTCCTGTTTCACCTCAAGATCATCGACACCCCATCGCTTCGACGGATACGGGATGCCTCGCTTCGCGCGATCAACCGATCGTTGTCACGAGCGCTACTCCTTGATGATCGGCCCCATGCGGATCGATTCATCGACGACGTGTTCAACAGCTTTCAAAAGGGTGAAATTCAGCACGACACGACCGTTCTCGATTGTATCCATACGATTGCCGAGGATGTGCTCCGCTCCGGCGATGAGCCCCTCTTGCGCAAGGTGATCGACCGAATGCTGGAGCACGGATTCGAAACGCCGGATGTGCGGGGCGTGAACGAACTCTGGCAATACGAAGTCAATCCGGCCCACGTGAAAAACATCCGGTCCTGGCTCGATCTAATCGCCCAGGATCCCGTCCGGATGAAACGTCTTCTGGCCGCTCTCGTTTTTCATCTGCGGATGGGGGGCGTATTCGTAAGCGATACGGATCTATTCCAGAAGGATATTGCGAACCTGCTGAACGCCGATATCCGCTCCGTCTACAACCTGGTGAAGCAACTCGGGAAGCTGATGCCGGTTTACTTCTCCGAAATCGGCGCCGAAGGAAAGATCCGCGATGTATCCACAAGAATGGATGAGCTATGCAAACGCCGGGACGAGCTCATTCACTTCCTCCGGAAACAGTGTCATGTGGAGAGTTCGAGCAGGCTCATTCCGTTTCTAGAGGCAACGCTGAAGTACTGGGCCACAGGCGACCGGGGGCCGCTTCGTACTTTTCTTCCAGCCGAGGTTTTTGAATACATAAGTACCGACATGGATCACTTCCGTGAGATGCACCAGGTTTTTGCGGAACTGGCGCGCCGGGAAGGACGTTTTCCCAGTGATCTTCTCGACGAGGACATGGAGAACGTCGAGAAGATGATCAATTCGGTCGAGAACACGACCGATGTGGCTAAGGAAAAGGCCCGCCACGCAATCGAACTCCACCAGCTCTTGAATCGAAAGTACGATCTCGGATCGCGCGGCGTAGTGGATGAGATTGAGCGATCCCGTCTCGTGGAACATCACTCAGCTGCGCTTCTCGGGCAGGCCCTCGATGAAGGGAATCATCTGCGCGCCCTCGACCACCTCATTCCCCTTCTCGAGGAATTAAAGGAGATCGTAATTGATCCCCGAAAAGCGGAATCGCGCGAGGATATCTATCACAAACGGCATATCGCCGCCGGTATTCCTTCCATGTACGGTCGATTCATAAACGGAAAACTGGAGGCGCTCGGGCTGACTTTCAGATTGGAGAGCCTCGCATCCGCACAGTTCGACCAGCTCATGGAGGCCGAGAATCTCCGGTATGTTACGAAGCGGGGGATCGACCGCATTCTCCACTGGCTCGTCCTGTTTCAGCGCTCCCTCGAAGTAGACGGCATTTCATCTCGAGCGCTGGCGGCTCAGCATGACATGCTCGAGAGCGGGCTCCGCCTGGGCGACCTCACGTTGGACCAGTACATCAATATCTTCCAGTTCATGTCGAGGACACTTCGCGAGATAATTCGCGAGCAGATCATAAATGTCTACGAGGTGGACATGGAGAGAATGATCCCGCAATACCTCGATGATCCGAATGATACGGAGCATGAAAAGGCGTATATTCTGTTCGAGGAATTTCTCCGGAACCAGATCAGTACCTGCTTCGGCCTCCAGTCACTTGACAATCTGATCGAGCACATCCTGAATACGCTTCAGTATGAATCGGAGAATTTCAGCAAGTCCACTCGCAATCTACTGATGAGCTATGACATCGACAAGTGCTTCGCTCCGATCTTCGGGCCGGACGTACCCCACAAAGACCCCATATTTTTCGGCTATAAAGGTTTTGGCTTGCGCCGGATGGCTGATTTTCACTATCCGATCCCGCCCGGGTTCATCATCACGACGGAGGTTTATCGCTGTTATCAGGCGCTTCGTGAGTTCGGCGAACTTCGAGATCATGGGGTCGAAGTCATGGCGGGTCATCTTCGAGAAGTGGAACGGCAGACTGGCAAGCGCTTCGGCGACCTGGAGAATCCGCTTCTCCTCTCGGTCAGAAGCGGGTCGGCCATCTCCATGCCGGGAATTCTGGACACCTTTCTGAATGTCGGCATTAACGAGCAGATCGTGGAGAGCCAGGCGGCCCGCCCCCGTTTTGCCTGGGCGGCATGGGACAATTACCGCCGGTTCCTGCAATGCTGGGGGATGTCGTATGGGATGCAGCAGGATAAATTCGATCAGATCTTCGAGGATTACAAGAGCCGCTATAGCGTGACTCACAAGCGTTACTTCAGCGTCGAACAGATCCGCGAAATTGCTTTGGCATGCCGGGAAGCGATTCACGACTCGGATGTCAAACTCGTGGACGACCCTTTCGAGCAGCTTCGTTATTGCATCGATCGGGTGATCGACTCCTGGGACGGGGACCGAGCCAATGTCTATCGGCGTGAAATGCATATCGCCCATGACTGGGGTACCGCGGTGGTGGTACAGGCGATGGTCTACGGCAATGTGGACGAGAAGTCGGGGACAGGAGTGGTGTTCACCAGAAACCCCCGCGTACGATATGGCGACATCTCATTGTACGGCGACTTCGTTCTCCAAAGTCAGGGGGAGGACGTGGTGCGCGGGCTTGTCGAGACCTTTCCGATCACCGAAGAGCAGAGGGAGATCGATGGCGCCGATGTCCGGATGTCTCTCGAGAGCGCGTTTCCCGAGATCTATTCCGAGCTCTTCCGGATTTCGAAGGAACTGGTGGAGGATCACGGCTTGAATCATCAGGAGATCGAGTTCACTTTCGAAAACGAGCAGGCCAATGCCCTCTATATTCTGCAGGCCCGTGATGTGATCACACCGGAGCAGACCGTGATAACCACGTTTGTACCGACCCCCGAACTTGAAAGCAGCTACCTCGCCTCCGGCATCGGTGTGGGAGGAGGATCTGTTTCCGGCCGCGTGGCACACACGGAGGAAGACATACTCGAGTTCCGACGGGAAGACGCGGATGTTAAAATCATTCTCATTCGTCCGAACACGGTCCCTGAGGACATGCACATGATTTTTCTTGCTGACGGGCTCCTGACCTGCCGCGGAGGGTGTACTTCCCATGCAGCGGTGGCGGCCGAGCGAGTGGGGAGGACGTGCGTGGTCGGTTGCCGCAAACTCCAGGTTGACGTAAAGAAGAAAGAGACGCGCACAGGCGATCAGATACTTCGGAGCGGCGAGTTTATCAGCATTAACGGATTTGACGGCTCGGTCTATCTGGGAGAGCATGAGATCAAACTGACCAAGAGATTGTCTGGAATCTGATTCGAATCCATTGTGATATCCGGGACCGTAACGAGGCCCGGTGATCAGGAGGTACGTCGTGGGCAGCGAAAAGGTGCTCGGGATTAATTCGCTAGGGAGAATCGGGAAGCTCTCATTGTGGCACCACGTCAATCGAAAGTACTTCGATCGAATCGTCGTCAATACGGGGCGCGAAGTCGGAAAGGATCTGGAGGCGCTCTGCGGGTCGATCGAGAAGGATACGACGTATGGACGGCTCCATCACTTTCTGAAGGGCCGGAACGCCAAGCGATGTATCCAAATCGTTGACCGCGAAAAAGGGGACCTTTCGATCGACGGCGTTCCCGTCCGCATGCTCCTGAAACAACGAAACCCCGCCGAAGTGGAGTGGGCGGAAAACGGCGTTTCCATTGTTGTCGAGTGCAGCGGGGCGTTCAACGATCCTACGAGCTCCGTGTCGGGGGGGCGTGGATCGATTCGCGGTCATCTGGCCGCCGGGGCGCGAAAAGTGATGAACAGCGCCGACTTCAAGCCGAAGGAGAAGGGGACCACCATGCCCGACGACGCCGTGGTTCTTATCTACGGCGTCAACCATGAGGCTTATGATCCGTCACGGCATGACCTTATTTCGGCAGCATCCTGTACGACGACGGCGCTGGCTCACATGATGAAAGGGCTTCTCGACGAGTATGCGGTCGAATCTCTTCTGACGGCGTCGATGTCGACGATCCACGCGACGACGAACACACAGAGCGTTCTCGACAACGTACCTAAGACCGGAGCCGGGGACCTCCGAAAGAACCGGAGTATCCTGAACAACATCATCCTGACTTCAACCAATGCCGGCGCCGCTCTGGAAAAAGTCATTCCCACGATTCGCGAGATCGGTTTCATGGCGGATTCCGTTCGTGTCCCCACAACGACAGCCTCGCTCATCATATTGAACGTGACGTTTCGCTCAACCGTAGATGATGACGGGAATCCGAACGTCACCAGAAGCATACTGCAGAGCCTCTTCAAGAAGGCATCGAGGACGACACAAAAAGACCTGCTGGAGTATTCGGACGAGCAGAATGTTTCTTCAGATATGATCGGGCGGGACGCGGCAGTCGTGATCGAAGGGCATGACACGCATACGCGAACCGGTTTCGTGACTCTTGATCTGGCCACGATTCCGGGTATGAGCGATGAGGCTCTCGCTCTCCTGCCGGATCCGATCGTGCATGTTCCGGTGACTCACGCGAAAATATTCGGATGGTACGATAACGAGTACGGGAGCTATACGAACCGCCTTGCCGATCTGACGGTTCACGTCGCATCCCATCTGGACTGAACATCGAAACAATGATGATTCAAGGCCCGGCCATCCTGGATGCGCCGGGCTGTTACTTTCTCTCTTTCAGCATGCGGACCACATCCTGATCATCGGGGAACTCTCCCGTTTCCGATTTCAGATAGACCGGGTCATCATCAGCATAGATATCAAAGATCCCTCCGCCTCCCTCGATCAGGGTGGCGTCAATCCTCAATTCCTTCTTCATGAGCGCCGCCAGACCGGAGGCGCGGGGAAGGTAGTCTCATTGCACGCAGTATGTGATCGTCACTTTCATATGCTCTTCTCCCTTGTACAGACCGTGGAAACGAACGAGTTTTAAAAAGATAGCACATCTGTTTCCCTTTCGCATGGTAGTCTCCCGCTATGAACGCGGGTCGCATTCCTCGATACGTCCTGCTCGGCCTGGCGCTTCTCTCCGTTTCTGCGGCCACGGCATCGGAATCCTACGGGCCGATCGTCTGGTCCCGTGACCAGGACGCCGTCTTTTCGGCACACGACGGACGGGTCTCCCGTCTTACGTTGGGCGATCCGGAACCCCATGCTCTGACCCCCGCCATTCCTGAACCTCATGCAATTGCCGTAGACGAAGAATCGGGCCGTCTCGTCGTTTCCTGGCCCAGCCCGAACGGGCAGGCCGCTGTCTATGATATGGCCGATACTGCGGCACTCTATTGTCTGGCCGGTCTCCCCGGCTTCGTTCTCGATGTTCACACTTGGAAAGGGGAAGTCCGGCTGGCCGGCCACCAGTTCATCGATCGCCGCTCCCTTGACGACGGGATGAGAATCGATCTGGCCGAGTGGGATACGCCGAAGCGGATTTCGGATGTCTTGTTCGAAGGAGAAAAAGCAGTTCTCCTTCACAGGAACTTCCTCTTCAGCGGGGATAGCCCGGAGAGCAAGACAAGACTGGCATTGCAGGAGGGAGAATCCGCTCTGGCGTTTTATCCGGGCCGGCGGGGGAGAGTGATCCTGATCCAGCGGGGGAGTCAGTTCCTGCTCCGATTACCCGGCGACGACGATCGACTGATCATGGAGACCGGCGAGAGGGAGGCACTGCTCGGGGCGGCCTATTCAGAGAAGGCGGGGCAGATCGCTCTCGTCATCGACGCGCCCGGTGTAACGGACAAGGATGGTTCCTCCCGTGTCGAACTCCGGGATGCTGAAGACGGAGAGATGATCAAACGGTTCCGGTCGGCCCAAATCCGGAGCGGGGTGAAGCGTTACGAAACACCGATTGCCGTTTCCTATCATCCCAACGGGCGCCTGCTCGTCATCTCCTGGCGACTGACAGGGACGCAGGCCTGGGATATTGTCGAGTGGAAACTGGATACGAACTGGCAGTGAATCAGCACCGCGAGTACGGTGCGGTCAGTTGCGTAACTGTAGGAATGACTTGGAATTCGAGTTAGTTTGTGGTAGTATGTTCCAAATCGTACACAAAACGTTCGTTTCACGCACTCCGGCCACCTCCCCGGTGTAAACCTGCCGGTAGAATCCCCACGTGCGACGCGCCGATACTGCCAGAACTATTGATTTGGGCTAAGAACCTGAGTTTGGAAATGCGTGCGGCCAGTTCCAATCGCACCGTACGCGTGGTGTATATGCGTGCCGAAGGGAGGCCGAATGGGCATGAAAAGGAGACTGTCGAGCACCGGGACGCTCTTGGGAGGGGCGCTTTTTGCAGCATCTCTGGCCAATGCGTTTGTACCGACACCGACTCTCGATCGGTTGGAGGTCCTCTTGCCCCAGGAGAGGAGCGCATCTACATGGGATTGGCTCGAAATGCAGGCGGAGCGCGCCCTGGTTCCCGGAACCGATGAGTACCTGAGCCGTTACGGCGGTTCCTGGCGATTCCAGCGGAACCAGGCGACCGGGACGGCCCATATGGTCGTCGGAAGCGGAACCGACATGGCGCCTTCGATCGCCTCCGAGGTCGATGTCGAGACGGCGGCGCGTCGATTCTTCCGGGATAACACGTCACTCTTCGGCACGACTGACAGTGACCTGATTGTGGATCACGCTCATAACGGTCTGGGGAAATGGTCTGTCGTATTTCATCAGGAACACGAGGGTGTTCCCGTATACGGCGGCCGTGCTCACGCGGTATTTACCGAGGGAGGGCGCCTCTTCGTCGCCGGCTCGGACTTTCATCCTGCCATTGACATTTCAACGACTCCCTCGATTCCCGAGGCAGAGGCGATTCAAACAGCTGCCGAGGATATCGGGTTCAACGGAGCGACTGACCTTTTCGAGAGCTCGGAACTGCTGGTCGTCCCGATCATCGAAAACGGGCAAGTTGATTATCGCCTCGCCTACGACGTCAAACAGCGAGTGCAGACGCCGTTCGGCCTCTGGTCGACGTTTGTCAACGCGGAGAACGGTCAGATTTTCCGCCGGGTCAATCTGCTCAAGTTCGCTGACGTGCAGGGGAACGTGGACGCCGATGTCTACGATCCGCACTATTGCGGCAACCCACTCGTTCCGCGCGAACTCTCGGATCACAACATCCTGTTCACGGGACTCGGCACCGCGGTAACCGATCTGAACGGAGACTTCGTGTTCAATGGTCTCGTCGGATCAGCTCAGTGGTCGGCTGCTCTCGATGGTCCGTGGGCGAAGATCTTCGACATTACCGGTGCCGATCCGGCTCAGATCGGGACGGTCGATATCGGTGACACACTCCAGGTCAACTGGAACACGGGGAACTCGGAAAACGACGAGCGGACCTGCTTCTATCATACCAATATCGTTCATAACTACATTCGTGGCCTCGACCCGGGGCCGACCCTGGATGACATCGACTACCAGTATCCGGTCACGGTCGGCAATACCGGCGGACTCTGCCCCGGCAATGCCTGGTATGACTTTATCGGAATCAACTTCTGTGTCGGCGACCCCTCATTCGGTAATACAGGCGAGCTATCCGATGTGATCTACCATGAGTATGGTCACGGCATTACCCACAGAATCTACGATTCGCAAGCGTCCCCTCCGGGCGATCTCCACGAGGGGAACTCGGATGTGGTGGCTAATCTGCTGACCGATGAATCGATCATCGGGCTCGGGTTCTTCCTGAACAACTGCACCGGCGGGATTCGGAACTCCGATAATACTCTGCAGTACCCGGCAGACTGGACCGGTGCGAATCACTTCAGCGGCCAGATTCTCGCCGGTGTCGTATGGGATGCCTGGCAGGAGCTGAAGCTCACCAATACGGCCCAGGTCGCTTTCGATGTGATCGGCAACGTCTGGCATCATGGCCGGGCGATGATACTTCCGACCGATCAGCCGGGACAGGTCCTGTCGATGCTCATCGCCGACGATGACGACGGAAACCTGACAAATGGCACGCCTCACTGGACGGAAATCTGCATCGGCGCTGCGAACCATGGTCACGACTGCTCCGCGCTCGTCGGCCTCTCACCCGAGATCGCCGTTTCGCCGGCGCTGCTCGACGTAACGACGCCCGCAGGCACGATGACGAATGACGTCATCTTCGTCTCCAACGTCGGTACCGGTTTCCTGACCTACAATCTGGCCGGTGTGGCCGCGCCCTTCACCAAGAGCGTGGTTGCTGGCGGCGTCGTTCGAGGGATTCCGAACCAGGGCCCCTCCGTCACGGCGAACCGTGAGCGGACATACGAGTTTCTTCAGAGATCGATTCTGGATCGGCGAACCAAAGTCGCAGCGGTCATCTATAGCGACGACATGGAGAGTGGTCTCAACGGCTGGACCACGACTCTCGAAGATGCGTCGACCGATGATCTCTGGCACCAGCAGACCACGAACTTCAATTCCCCTACCACGTCCTGGTGGTGCGGAATTTCGGGCGGGTCGGACTACAACACGGGCAATCGGATATCGAATGCTCTTGTGTCGACTTCAATCGCTCTCAACGGATCTGCTCCGATCACACTCTCGTTCTACGAGTCGTACAATACGGAGGGAGGTTGGGATTTCTGCAACGTCGATGTGTCGGTGAACGGTGGTGCGTGGCTTCCTCTTCGATCGGGAACATCCGGTTCAAGCGGTGGTTGGAAACTGACCACGCTCGACCTGTCGGCACACAACGACAACAACGTCAGGATTCGATTCCATTTCGACACGACTGACGGCTTTAGCAACGCGAATCCCGGCTGGTTCGTGGACGATGTGAGTATTTCGGCGGACGGCGTCGAATGGCTCGCCTTCGCCCCGGCCGGCGGCTCTCTTGCCGCAGGGGAGACGGATACCGTGACGGTCACGTTCGACGCCACGGCACTTACCCCCGCAGACTACAACGCCAATATCGATATCAGTTCGAACGATCTATCTGACCCGACGGTGACTCTGCCGGCGACGCTTCATGTAACGGGCGGCAGCGTCGTCGATCCGGATTCGTCATCCGTCTCGATCACGGCCGGAACGACATGCCCGGCTGGAGACGCTGATTCGATCGTCATCAAGGTGACTATTCTCAATGGCTCCGGCGCTCCAATTGTCGGTGTACCAGCCGGCGATGTGGTCGTGAACCTGACCGGTCTGTCCTCCCTCGGCCAGGCCTGGCAGGTCTGCGGTGAGCCGGCAGGATCGGTCACTCTTGTTTCCACGGCTGCCAGTGACAGCACCGGCTGCGTCTGGCTCGTCGTCAACGAAGTCGGCGGTTGTGCCGCGCTGAGTGCGAGTGCCACCGTATCCGGCACTCCTCTCACGGCCGCCGGCGCCGGTTCGGTCAGGAGCGTGGACTTTAACGGAGACGGAGATGTCAATTTCTTCGATACGTTCCTTTATCTTCCCGATCTCATAGCGGGAACCGGTAACTGCGGTAACCTGAACGGTGACGTAACAGGTGACGTGAACTTTTTCGACACGAACATATATCTCACACACCTGGTGACCGGACATCAGTGTCCGTAAGGGAGGAGTGAACTGTTGAATCGATTCATTGGAGTTTTTGCGACACTCGCCCTCGTGAGCAGTCTGGCTCTCGCCGGCGAAAATGCCGGTGCCCGGCCGAGCCTGGCCGTGGACGGCGCGGATGGGCAGGCGAAAGACAGCTATCTCGAGGTACGCGTCGATGTAGGTAATCTGAGCGGAGCGCATGCGGTACATTTTGATCTGGCATATGATGTGGCCGGACTCGAATTTGTCGATTTCGCCGAAGGCGATCTCTACAGCGAGTCTGTCGTGATCGGCCCGGTCAATCGAACGGTGCGTGGCATAGTGGATGTCACGATCGCTTCTGCCACACCCGCGCGCCGGATCGATGAGTCGACGGTCGGCTTCGTCCGGTTCCGCGTGATCGATCCCGGTCGTACGGATGTCAACATCGCGGCGTTCCACACATCAGACAGCAATTGGGAAGTGGATACACAGATCGATCTCACTCGGGGTATCAACGTGGTGCCCGTTGCCACTCGATTGCTCGGCAACTCGCCGAACCCCTTCAATCCGACAACCCGCATCCGTTACGAGCTTCCGATGTCGACCCATGTGTCGCTTCAGGTGCTCGATGTAAGCGGCCGGGTTGTGAGAAACCTGCTCTCCCGCACGGAATCGGCGGGCGCCAGGGAAGTGACCTGGAACGGCATGAACGATGCCGGCCGCCCGGTTTCATCCGGCGTTTACTTCACCCGCCTTCAGGCAGGGAGTGAGCAGCAGATCAAGAAGATGACCCTGATCCGATAACGGACGGGGAGTAGATCGCGGTTCAAGACGGATCGTAAAAAGCGGCGGGAGCAATCCCGTCGCTTTACTTTTGGTGTTCGCTGATTCAGGCGTAGTGGCGCCCCCTACTATTCTGCCCCCAGATTATGTAAACCTGACTATCGATTTGAGAGTGACTCGCCGGTCAACTATTCGCGTAGTTTCTTCTTTTCTTAAGTTTGGGGGAGAATATCGGTGCCGATAGTCGACCGGAGGCCGGGCCTTATGGATCAAAGCGGGGGGCGATCGATGTGTGCTCACCTGAACCGGTCGTGCGGGAGCCTGAAACTTCAACACTTATGTTGTCACTTACCAACTGCGAGGTCTCATCCGGGCCATTCTTCTCAAAAAGACAGCGCGTCCTCATCATGGACGAGGACGCGCGATCAATATCAAACTTCGATTCGGTCTTATTTTACAGTCTCTTCAGTAGCCGGTGTTTCCGCCGCCTCGAGTTCGTCAAGATCCCAGTGGCGAATCTTTGCCATGTACTTGTCGAAGTCGAAGCCCTCGAAATTAGGGCTCTTTTCATTATGGCAAGCCACACAGTTCTCTTCGGTCGGTTTGACCAGCCCGAGGGTGTACCAGTTCTCCTTGGAACCTTCCGGGTCAGCCTTGAACGTCTTCTTGCTCATGACACCCTTCGCCGCGTACTTGCTGCCAGGGTTGTGGCAACTTTCACACCCCACGCCCGGCTCGGCGTGCTCGACGCTCCCGTCGACCTTGCCCATGACGTGACAGGCGACGCAATCTTCTTTTGCCTGGTCCGCTTCTTCCAGTTTATCGAAGGCGGTTGCGTGGGGCGATTCCAGCCATATGTTGTACTGATCCTTGTGGCACATTTTGCACTTCTTGGAACCTTTGTAAGTGGCCGCCTCTTCGGCTGCCTCTGCATCCTGCGCAACGCTTGTGCCCGCCATTGTCATGAAGATTGCGATGCCGAGAAAAACCACGATCTTTTTCACGCGACTATTGCCTCCTGCCCGACCTTCGATCCGGGCTCAGTTATGACAGTCGGAGCAAGCAACACCGCTTGTTCCGCCCAGTAAATTCGGTCCGTGACAACGTTCACAATCGGCAACACCCTCAAGATAGACGGGAGTTCCATGGAAAGTCGGGGCGCGCGAATTCAGCCATCCATCCGGATGTCCGCTCGGGCCGCCGGCGTGGCATGTGTAACAGGATACGCCGCTCCAGCCTCCCCTGAAATCAGCCCCGTGACAGGTCACGCAGCTCCGGTTTCCTTTACTTGCGATCGTGTCGCCGTGGAACGGGTCGGCCCACGGCTCTTCGAAATCAAACGGATGTCCGCCGGCTCCGGCGTGGCAATCGGTGCAGCTGGGAACGTCCCCTTCCCCTAGAAGGTCGCTTCCATGGCAACTCTGGCAAGTCCCCGGCCCACGTGATTTGACCTGAATGCCATGGAAATCGCCGGAAGTCACTTGATTCCATTCCGTTACGTGTGCTTCGATTTCTACCGGAGACTTACGATCGGCGCAGCCGGAGATCGCAATCAGGATCAACGGCACGGTTACCAGCGCAAGCCCCGTCAACTTTTTCAGTTGGTGAAACATCATCCGATCACTCCCCGTGACACTCGGCGCAAATCGGCGCCGCCGCCCCCTGGTCATGGCAGGCTATGCAGCTTTCCATCTCAAAAATCGCGTCTTCAGCGTGCCGGCCGCCTCGTGAGCCGAGCCAGTCTCCCCGGGAATGGCTCTCCGGGAGTACCTGATTGGCCAGATGGCAGCCGGCGCAGAATTGCGGCTCACTGTGACAGGCAGCGCAATCCATATCATTGCCTTTCGCGTCGAGGGCATGTCGGAACTCATAGTTCAGGCCGTGAGCCCTGGGCCGCACATTGTCGCCTGCATGGCAGTCCTGGCATTCCGACTGAACATGGCAGTTCGCGCATGAGGCTTCGTTAACCCGTGCTTCGCCGCCGTGGAACCACTCCCATCCGGCTCGATGATCGGACGGCAGGAGATCTTCTCCATCAGCGTGGCACAACAGGCAGTCATCGCCCCCCCCCGAGGTCTCGTGACATGTACGGCAGAGGGCCATTTCCGCCCGCTCCGGCTCTCCTGTTACCGCGTCTCCGTGGCAGTCGGCACAAACGAGATCGAGGCCCAGATGTACCGAGTGGTTGTAATTCTGAGCACGCTCGGTTCGCCGTGATAATGCCGTGGCATGCTCCGGATCTGAATGACACATCGCGCATTCGTCAACCGCTTCTACATCGTGACACTCAGCGCATAAATCTTTTGCAGGAAGGAGATCGTCGCTCCCGCGGGTCGATTCGGTCACCCCTTCATGGCAGTCCGCGCATTCCAGTTCCAGCTCCCCATGGATCGCATGGATCGCCGGGAGATGGTCGGCGGGCGTGCCGATCACCAGAGTCGCTGTTACCAGAATGAGAACGGCACCGACGGCTGTTATGAGAATTTTCATCGGAGCCACCTCCCCGGTCCGAGCGCCGACCAGGCGGTGCCGCCTGCCGCCGTCAGATCGAGACCGGCCAGGAATCGGATATCCTCTTCATAGACCGGGTTTTCAATCGTCTGGATCTCGAGGATGAGATCGGCCCCCTGACGAATATCGACACGGAGCCGCCCGTATCCCGAGATCAGATCCCGTTCGAGATCGTCAGGGGCATCTTCGAGAAGGGCGTATGCCGAAATCGACGCTCCTCCTTCGAGACGAAGCCAGTCAGTGGGGGAGATCCCGAGATCGCCGTACCACCGATCCTCTTCGCCGGTATCACCGAACCGTGTGGAATAGCCGACACGGCCGTAAGGAAGAAGGAGAGCAAGACCCAGACGGGTTGAGGAACGATCGTCGACGTAGGCACCGAAACCCTCTACCTCGCCGCCGAACCTGCAATCATGTTCCCAGCGGAGAGCGCCCCTGACGAGCTGGATTCTCTCGACATCGTCGAATCTCTTGAAGTAGGACGTTGCATCGATTCGCGGGTGGCGGTCGACAAACTGGAGGGTCACCGTCGGCAGTTTCCCTTCCGGTTGCCAGCGGCCGTATGATTCGGCGCGGGTCCAGAATTCCTGTTCCAGGTCGTAGGAGGCATGGCCACGAAGGGCGATGTCCCGGCAGGGCCTGTATGACCCCTCGAAACCGAGAGGAGTCTCGGCAGTCACCCCGTCACGCTCCCGCGTCGCGATTGACACGCCGATTTTTGACTGTCTATCGGGATGCATCGTAATTCTCGCACCATAGACCGCATCCTCACCGAAATCGCCCACACGGTCGCGGTAGGAGGTGACAAGAGGAGACTGAAGCCCCCCCCACGCCTCGGCGGCCCATTTTGGAGTGGGACTATAGGAGAGAAGAGCGCCGTCCACGGTCAAAGCAAGCGTTGACCGATGAATGAACTGGCGGCCTATGCGGGCTGAGAACTGAGGGTTCAGTCTGGCATCGACATAGGCGGTGTAAATACGCGCCCGGTCGGTGATCCGCTCGTCGAGTTCGAGATCGTCGGCGGCGCGCCCGGAGAACCGGAAGGAAAGCTTCCCGTCCGCAATCCCGGTAACCGCTCCGCCGAGATGTTGGTAGAAACCGAAACGGTCCTCATCGATGCCGGTCCCGTTCTCCGTCTGGAAAACGTATGCCGTGGTTCTCGACCGGACCCACCAGGCGGGTCCGGCTGTCGTCTGATCGGATGATGCCGGGAGAGCGGTCCCGAGGGCCGCCGCCACCAGCAATGCTTGCGTCGCTCTGCGCATCATGTTGCGCCTTTCTGATCGAGCCCTGTTGATGATCAGTCCCCCAACAGAATGGTGGCATGCTTCAGCGCCGAGTCGTCGAGGAACTCGATGCTCTGCTGGAGCAATTGTACCGCGTACGTCCGGTTGTGAACACCGGTGGATCCGTCGAACTTGACGAACGTCCAGTTGTACGCCGCCTTCCGCTGATCAACGCTGGTCAGAAGCGTGTCGCCGATGAAATGCTCGAAATCGACGGTCAGGGAATCGGTGCAGTCGCCTGTCGCGCAGTCGGCGATGATGATTGCTTCAAGTGTCTCAAGCAGACCTTCCACCTCGCCCTGAACACCCTCTACCGAGCCGTCGCCATCATAATCTTCTTTGGCACCGATATCGGCGAAGTCGCTGATCGTGCCGTGGCACTCGAAACACGCTTCCACTGTCGGCTCAAACGTGTGGCCGGTGAAATTGGGGATGCCGTTCGCCAGGTCACCGTCGTGCCCATGTGTATGACAGTGCACGCAGCCGTCTTTTACGAGCAGGTGCTTGCTTGATGCGAACGTAAAGCTTTCGTCGATCTCCTCGTAGGCGTTCACACCCTTCAGCATGTCACCCTGCACCGAGTGGTGCGGGCCGAAGTGGCTTGAGCCTTCAAAGATGTGTTCAATCACGTCGAAATCCTGCCGACGGCCGTTGTGGCACGACATGCAGAGCCTCCCCGCACCCGCATCTTCCACGATCACCGAGTTTGGAAGAATCACGTCTGTAACCGACGCGTTACGGAGTTGGTGATGGTTTTCATCACTATGAGGATCATGACAGGTGGCGCAGACTATTTTGGCCGTTTCCGTTACCGAAGCCGGCTCCTCGTAATTCAGCGGGTCGTCGAGGTAGGTGACCGCCTCGACACCATTATGGCATTTGGCGCAACCGGTGCGGAATGTCTGGAAGCCATCTTCCGTCGCCGCTCCCGAGCCATGTCCTGAGGTCTCCCACTCGTCGAACGTAGGATGGTGCTCATCGGTATGGCACTGGCCGCAAAGCTGTGCATCCATGGAGATATGGATGTTACCGAAGTTCCCGTTGTTGGCGTGTTCGCTCCCCGGGCCGTGGCAGTTCTCGCACTGTACGCCGGCGAGCCTTGCGACAGCGGTCTCATCGTAGCCCCCGTTATCGAGATCATCAGTGCCGGGAATACCGTCGACCAGACCGTATGTTCCGACCGTATGACAGCCGAGGCAGTTTTCGTTCTCATCCATGCCGATGGCGGCGAGCGCATCGATCGCGCCGGCGTGCGGCGTGTTCACCCAGGTCGTGTATTGATCGCCCACGCCACCATTATGGCAATTGACGCAGTAAGCAGAGGCACCCCGGTAGAATGGATCGGTAAGCGCGACGTACGCGCCGACAATGATGTCTTTCGTGTCGATCCCTACATCATCCCCGTTGGTTACCGTGACAGTCACAGTGAAAAGCCCGGCGGAATCCGGGGCTGTCCATGACGTAGACTCGGCAGAGGCATCGGAAAAACTTCCGGCCGCTGACAACCATTGGTAGACGAGGCCGTCGAGTTTCGATGGATCAGAAACTACGGCAGCAGCGGAAACCGCCACTTTCATTCCGGTATCGGTGGTAGACGGCGTGGCCGTGATGGTCACCTTGATCGCCGGATCAGCCACGCCGACCGGACCGTCGTCATCGTCATCGCCGCAACCGACGAAGGAGAGATTGAGCGCAACAAGCGCCAGAAGCATCATCATCATCCGTTTCATTTCGGACCTCCGTGGCCTGAGCCCATGTATTAACACTTGACCATGTACTAATCTATTCTATCGGCTTGAAATTGCCAAGCGAATATAGAAATATTCTCATCCCTCCGGCCCAGCTCCCTTCTCAGGGAGTTCTCAAATCATAACTAGAAGATTCATATTCCAGGTAAGATGTCAAGGTTGCCAATGTCAGTAGCATGGTAACGAGTTGTAAATACAGTAGTTAAGCGAGTTCAGGCGTCGGGGGACACGTAGTCCCGGCAATCAATTTACTTACGACAAATTAAGGAAAAGAAGGTGGCAGTCATCCACGATGTACCTATTCTGTACAGGAGTTCGGACGGCTCGATTATATCGGGCTGCCCGAGTTTGGGGAGATGAGTATTCCTCCAACCGACAGGGTGGGTTCAGATGAACAGGCCGGAAGTCCGAATCACAGCTCCTGCGCGCAGGATAGACCCTGACAGGATGACGGTATCATGCACAAACTGATCATTCTCAGATATGCGCAGAACAAGATCACGCTCGTCGGAACCCTGATGGTACTTATTACCGGGCTGACGATGGTCGTGGTTCTCGGGCTCGAGGCGATGACCGGCGCATCTAATCCATACAGCGGCATTTTCGTCTTCATGGTTCTTCCCCCCATCCTCTTCTTTGGCCTTCTTCTGATCCCGATCGGAGTTTTTCGCAGGTGGCGGCGCCGAAAGAGACCCGCGTCAGAGGTAACCGTAAGGTGGCCCCGCATCGACCTCAATCTGCCGGATCACAGGAGAACGCTCATTCTAGTGAGCATGGGATCTTTGGTATTTATCATTTTGAGCATCATGGGAAGCTATCAGGCATTTCATCATACGGAATCAGTGGAATTCTGCGGGCAGACGTGCCACACCGTGATGAAGCCGGAGTTTGTCGCCTATCAGAATTCACCTCATGCACGGGTTCCCTGCACAGATTGCCATGTCGGGGCGGGCGCTGGATGGTACGCCAAGTCGAAGCTTGCGGGCGCCTATCAGGTTTACGCTGTGGCGACTAACAAGTATCCCCGCCCTATTCGGACTCCGATCAAGAACCTGAGACCAGCGCAGGAGACGTGTGAGCAGTGTCACTGGCCGGAGAGGTTTTTCGGCGCTCAGCAGCGGCAGTTCAATCACTTCATGTACGACGAAGAGAACAGCCCGTGGTCGATCAACATGCTGATCAAGACCGGAGGGGGGGACCCGAAGACAGGTCAGACTTCCGGCATTCATTGGCATATGAACATCTCGATGAAGGTCGAGTACATCCCGAGGGACGAACGGCGACAGGAGATCCCGTGGGTTCGAATCACCGATCGGCGGACCGGGCGTGTGACCACCTATCAGGATGAGGAGAATCCTCTTACCGAAGAGGAAATTGAGGCGGCTACCCCGCGCATCATGGACTGCATGGATTGTCACAACAGACCGAGCCACACCTATTCATCGCCAGACCATGCGATTGACCAGGCCATTCTGACCGGCCGGATCGACCGGGATCTGCCCGAGATCAAGCGCGTGGCCACCGAGTTGATGGCGGCCGAGTACGAAACGGAAGATGAGGCGCTCCATGCTACCGCCAACGGGATTCTCTCTTTCTATCTGAACGAGTATCCCGATATCCATGAAAACCGGGGAGGTTCGATCGAGAATGCCGTTCTCGCCACGCAGCAGGCCTTCTCCCAGAATATCTTTCCCGAGATGAAAGTCCGCTGGTCGGCGTACCCGGATAACATCGGGCACTTCATCAATCCCGGCTGCATGCGATGCCACCTCGGGAATCATAAGAGCGACGACGGACGTAAAATTACAAACGACTGCAATGCCTGTCACACCATTCTCTCGCAGGGAAGTGGAGAAGATCTGCAGATGGCGGAGACCCAGGATGGGTTGGAGTTCGTTCATCCAGAGGATATCGACGAAGCCTGGCGAGAGTACGGTTGCTTCGAGTGTCACCTGGGAACGCAGCCGTAGCACAACAAGTGTGGAAGATGACGAGAATCCCTACGAATCGTTGTGCAACTGGCGTCCGGAGCCTGGGACATGGGGCAATCGTATTGTGCTGCTGTCTCCTGTTTGCCCAACCGGGACAGGGACAGCCCGCTCCTGTGGAAGTCAAATCGCGGTGTTTTGATTGCCATTTGAACCCGAGCCCACCGGAAGGAACGGAACGGGGGCCTCTCGTCGATCGGGAGATCTATCGCGCCAGCGAACATGGGGACCAGAGGTGCGAGAGTTGTCACCGCACTGTCGTTGAAATCCCGCACGAAAAGAACCTGTCACCCGTCGAATGCAGCGATTGCCACCGAGTCGACAACCAGGTGGGAGCGCCGCAGCTCAAAACCTACCGCGAGTACGAACGCTCGGTTCATGGGAAGCTTGTCGCCGAGGGGAGCGATCGGGCCCCTCGATGTCAGAATTGCCACGGCGATCACGATATTCTACGGCCTGCCGACAACTCATCCCACGTGAACAAGCTCCACATAGCGGGGACCTGCGGAGAATGCCACGCTGAAGCGGCCGAAGCGTATAACAGCAGTGTCCACGGAAAGTCGCTGATCGCGGGCAATCTGGAAGCGCCCGTCTGCACCGACTGTCACGGCGAGCACCTCATTCTCGGGGCTGATGATCCCGGCTCGAACGTCGCGCGCGATCAGGTGGTGGAAGTCTGTTCCGTATGCCACGAAGACATCACCAAAATGAAGCGCTTCGGTCTCCAGTCGAATTCAGTCGCGTCCTATCGTGAGAGTTATCATGGCGTGGCATACAAGTTCGGGTCGAAAGCGACCGCTACCTGTACCGTATGTCATGGACATCACGATATCCTGGGGCGTGAGGATCCGACGTCGCGCATCCATCCGACGAACGTGCCCGGAACCTGCGGTCAGTCGGGCTGTCATGAGGGGGCGGGCCCCGGTTTCGCCGAGGGGCGCGTTCATGCCCGCTTCCAGGAGACGGAAGAGTTCTTCCAGCATGAGGGGAGGGACCGGTCATTCGCGAGGTTCTTCCACATTGTCGAGCTCGCTTTTATCGGGCTGACGACCTCCGTTATCTTCTTCATGATTCTCTATATGGCTCTCGATCTCTACGACAAGTGGGTTCGTCATGGCCGGCGGTGGTTTCGCTACATCATGGTAGTTACTGTCCCGCTCTGTATCACTTTCTGGCTGGCCTGGAAGGCGACATTGGTATTCATCAGCAAGCTTCATTTTTAGGAGTATGGTCGAGGCATCATGGATCGAGCAGATAACAAGCTTCGCGACTACATCGAAGAGCGGGTTCGGGATGAGCTGTCGAAGCGACTCCCTCCGGATTCCGAAGTGCCCGCCTATGAACGCCGGATGATTATCAGTGAAGTCCTCAAAGTGAGTGATGAAGAGGTCGAATACAACATTGATCGGCTCGTTCGACGCGCGCATAAACGACAGATGCGAAGGGCGCGACGGATGGAAGGGCTTCGTGCGAAAAAACAGGCGATTCCCCGATTTCGTCTCTTCTTCCGGTTCCAGCACATCGTACTCGCGAGCAGCGTGATCATCCTCATTCTGACCGGCGCACCGATCAAGTTCCATGAGAGTTGGGTGGGTGATCTGGTCCGATCCGTCGGAATGGTAGACATTATGAAAGTCGCTCACCGCGGCGCGGCGATTCTGCTCACTTTCATCAGTGTTACGCACCTGTTCTGGATCATCTTCACACGTTACGGGTGGAGAAACTTCATGGCGTTCGTCCCGAAACCGAGGGACCTGGTCGATGCCTTCATGATGGTTAAGGTCCTGCTCGGCCTATCGAAAGAAAAGCCCCGCTTCGGTCGCTATAACTTCATTGAGAAGTTTGATTACTGGGCGGTCTACTGGGGTGTGGTGATCATGGTCGGCACAGGCACACTCCTGACGTTCAATACCTATTTCATGAACATGCTCGGATCATACTCTATGAGCATTGCGAAGCTGATTCACTCTGATGAGGCTCTTCTGGCTTCCCTCGCGATCATCATCTGGCATCTGTACTGGGCCCATTTCAATCCGGCGAAATTTCCCATGAACAAGACCTTCTGGACAGGAACAATGACACTTGAAGAGATGATAGAAGAGCATCCGCTCGAGTTGGAGGAGCGGATCCGGACCGGGGAGCTTCCGTTCAAGATCCTGAACGGCTACCCGGAGTTGCAATCACTCCACCCGGCATATGATAAAGAGACCGGCGGTCGAGTAGAGGGGGAAACTTAGCATGGGAGGCTTCTTCCGCGATTTCACTCGCTTGATCGGACGATACCGCCGTGGTCTTTTTTCCTCTTTCCTGGTCGCCTGCGTTCTATGGATGGGCGCGCTGTTCACCTCGTATCAATTATCGACTCAGTCCGGTTTCTGCGACAACTGCCACTTTGAAGAACCGTACATCACGAGCTGGGAAGAGTCGTCCCACGCGGATGTGGATTGCCACGCCTGTCATATGCCGGTCGGATTCGGAGGGAAGCTCGATCGCAGTTATCAGGCGATCGTATCCACGTGGCGTTACATGTGGGGTTCCCATGACAATCTCCCCCGGGCGGAAATCGACGACCAGAACTGCCTGCAGTCGGGATGCCACGACGATCGATTGATTCAGGGAACGATCGAATACGAAAAGGGAATTCTGTTTGATCATGCGGACCACATGGGAGAAGAGGTCCGCGGGATGACGCTTGGCTGCACTTCATGCCACTCCCAGATCGTTCAGGGATCCCATATGGAGGTTACCCGCGAGACCTGCTATCTCTGTCATTTCAAGAATCTGCCGCGCGGGGAGGCGATCGCGGGATGCAGTTGCCACGGCGCGCCTGAAGATCTGGTGGTTCATGGAGGATTCGAGTTCAAGCATGCTCAATATCTGACGCTCGGTGTGCGCTGCCAGGAGTGTCACATCGATGTGGCGGAGGGGAATGGTGAGGTCCCGAGAGCGATCTGCATGACTTGCCACAATGCCCGCCTTGAGGCTTATGAGGATGAGGCGTTTATTCACCGAAAGCACGTGGAGGAGCACGACGTCGACTGTGCCTCCTGTCATGAATCGATCACGCACAGGGACGTCAAGCTGGTCCGCTCCCTCGAGACGACGTGCACAGGCTGCCACTCCGGTTCTCATAATCCGCAGCGTGACATGTTCATGGGGATCGGTGCACTCGGGGTCGATCCGTATCCGAGTGTCATGTTCAAGGCACAGGTCGGCTGCGAAGGATGCCATCGTGGGGAGAATACCACCGGGGAGGTGGGGGAACGGATCGCCACGGCGAGCGGCGAGGCGTGTGTCATGTGCCATGGCCGCGGCTTCGACAACGTGCTCACCGGTTGGAAAGAGACTGTGGACGACTACAACCGGGCGATCGGGCCGCTTCTGAAAGAAGCGCAGGGGGCGTACAAGAGAGCTTCGGCCGGGAGTCGCGAACCCTATCGCGAGGCGCTCGAGCGTGCTGAGCACAACGTCAAGTTCATCCGGGAAGGACACGGCGAGCACAATCTTGTCTATACGAAGCTCGTACTTGTAAAGGTCCAGGAAGATCTGAATTCGGTTTTGAGCGGGTTGAATCCGGGCCAGGCAACGCGGACCCCTCTCGCTTTCACCGAAGACGATCTTCGCGGCAACTGCACGCAAAGTTGCCATGCCAATCTGAGGAAGACCAAGCGGGTATCATTCAAGGGGCTCGAGTTGACCCACAGGGACCATGTCTACAAGCACAACCTCGAGTGCACCTACTGCCACGACAACTCGATTGAGCACGGCTACGTCAAGCTGGAGAGAGAAAACTGTCTGGCGTGTCATCATTCACAGGAGAACCGCGAGTGCTCTGATTGCCATAAGCTTCAGCATTCCATGTTCGCCGGTGTCGGTGGCTTCGGCGTCGAAGAGACGCCGTCGATCATGGTTGATCTGGACTGTTCGGATTGTCACGCCGACCTCCATGGAGGGAACAATCGCGCGGCTACTCTAGAAACCTGTGTCGAGTGTCATGAGGACGGATACGAAGAGTTCGTCGTCGAATGGCAGTCGGAAACAGATGAACGAGTGATTGTAGTCGATGAACGGCTTACGGACATCCGGCAGCTCGCTCTCACCGGACGCTCACGCGGAATCACGTCCGATTCGATCCGTGTAGCCGAAAAATACATGACTGAGGCGTTATCGCACATCGAGATCGTGAAGGGGGACCGAAGCCGGGGCGTCCACAATATCGAGTTCGTCGATCTTCTTCTGGAGACAGCGGGAAAATGGCTCGACCGGGGTGAGTCGGCACTTACGAAGCCCTGATTCGATTGTGCCGTACCGGATCCGGTTCTAATCCGCCTCCAGGACCCTGGCATGGGGGACCCCTTTACCCCGTGCCACCAGGAAGACTCCCGCAAAGACCAGGGCGGCGCTCACCATGAACCGGGCGCTCAGCGTTTCCCTTCCGAGCCCGACAGAAAGAAGGGTGGCCAGAAGAGGTTGCAGATAGATAAACAGCGCCACGGTTGAAGACTCGACCCGTGCGAGGGCGTAGAAGTTGAGAAGATAGGCGAGCACGGTCGGAAAGATTACGATCCAGACACCTGTCCAGATAATTCCGGGCGGAATCGTACTCAGTTCGAGCTGCATGACATCCCCGGTCCCGTAGATCGCGATCCCCATCGCCCCCCATACCATGGCCCATGTCGTCACGGTGAGCGGGGGATAGCGGCGTACCACATTTCGCGAGATCACCAGAAACAAGCCGAATGAAATGGCGTTGGCGAGGGTCATGAGGTCGCCCATTACCCATGCTTCTTCCACTGAGAATGACTCGACCCGAAGGAGTACGAGCACACCGGCCAACGCGATCAGAATGCCGGCGCCTTTTCTGACGGATAGCCGCTCCCTCCCCAGAAGAATCGCGAAGAGAAAAGTCGATACGGGAATGAGTGTGCATATAAGAGAGGAGTGGGAGGGGGTTGTCCGGGAGAGTCCTTCAGTAAAGAGGATCTGGTTCAGAACGACGCCGAAAACCGCATAGAGTGCGAGCTTCGCCATGTCGACGGGCGTAACTGATATGCGACCGCGACGAACACGCTCGACTACAAGGAGTACGGCGGCTGCGGCCACCACCCGGATGGTCGCCCAGGCTCCGGGCGGGATCACGGCGACTACTGACTGGCATGCAAGATAGTGGATCGCAAAGAAAACCTGGACGAACACGAGAGCGAGATAAGCGTTCAGGAGGTCTCCTCAAGGACGATCTCGTTTTTCTCTAGCCAATCATCGATCACTTTATCCGTCTTGGTGAATTTCAGCTCCAGCCAGCGCTCCTCATCGGGAGGATAGATCGCCAGAATCTCGCGGAACCGGCGGAATGCACCCTTGCCTTCGATCGCCTTGTAGAGCGAATCGCGCGCCTGAAGGTCACTTACGGTTTCGATGAAGTCCTCCATCTCCCCGTAACCCTCACCTTTGGGTTTGTGAGGGAGAAGAAAGTAGCGCGTTCCTACGCCGCCGGCGATTCGCTGTGCATCTGCGGTGTTGGCGCCCCGCTCGATCATATCGACGAAAATGGGCAGGATCTCCCCAGTCTCCACATCGAGAAAGTAACGCTTCTCCACCGAGCCGTTTTCGTAGGCCCGCGTGAGATCCTGAAATGGAATTCGAATATAATGGGACACGATTGACCTCCTCCGTTTCATCCAGAATATAGCAAATCATCGCTCCAGGAAAAACCGAATCATGAGGAGAAGTAGTCGGGGGCGGCGAGGCCGTGGTCCGGTCTCAGGCCGTGGGGCGGGGGAGTGGATGGGTACGCGCCGCGCTCCCGTGGAGATAGCCATGTGTGCGGTACCATTCCGCCGTTCTTGCGAGCCCCTCCCGGAGGTCGATCCGAGGCCTGTACCCGATTTCAGACTTTGCCCTTTCGATCGAAAAAGCACGATCCAGTCGATACCAGTCGACACGGCGCCTGAAGAGGGGAGGCGGAATTCCGAAGGGTTTACAGAAACCCTCGATCAGGGCGGCGCCGATCCAGACGGGAGCAAAGGGGAGGCGGAAAATTCTCACGCGGCGTCCGAGGGAACGGCCGACTTCATGCACAAGATCGTTCAGAGAGATGTATTCCTCGTCGCCGATCAGATATATCCCACCAACGGCATTTCGGTTCTCGGCGGCTAGAAGAAAGCTGTCGACGAGATTGTCGATGTAGACGGGGTGAAACAGTGTGCTTCCGTTTCCCAGCATGGGGAAACGGCCCTTCTCCGCGAAGCGATAGAGCATCAGAAATCGACCGGGGTCGCCTGGACCGTAGATTCCGAGAGGACGAATGATCGACCAGGGGAGTGTTTGAACGTCGAATTCCTGGAGGAGTTTCTCTCCCAGCCATTTCGTTTCCTGATAGTAGTCATTCGGCTCGATCGGCGAGTCTTCGGTCGCCGGAACCGATGTGATACCGCCGTGAACGCCGCAGGTCGAGCAATACACGAAACGTTTCACCCCTGCCTCGATCGACGCCTCGCAGAGTGTCCGCATGGCTGTCACATTTACCTGATAGTAGTCACGATCGGGCAGATGAATCGCTCGGAACGCCGCGGCCAGATGAAAGACGACATCGGCGCCGCTGACACCGAATTCAACCAGGTTCCGGTCCCGCATATCGCCGATCGTTACTGTGGCGCCCCGTTCCCGAAGCTCTCTCAACATCAGTCCGGGCGCCACATCCAGAACGTGTACATCCCAACCTTCGTCGAGCAGCCTCATTGTCAGAGCGGCCCCCGTAAAACCAGTGCCGCCTGTTACAAAAGCTCTCACAGCAACTTCCCCCTCATTCCATTCATCGGCCGCCGCCGCCGCTGATGGAGTCACGGATCACTACGTCCTGCACTTCAATGAATGGAGTGATGAAAACGGACGCAATCCTGCGAAATGTCTGGAGATTCAAGCAGTATTGCGCTAAGCTTCCGTACTGTATTGATCCCTCGCATGATATTGACTCGACTCGATTGAAAAAAGGAGGAGACCACGTGAAGCTATTGCTATCAGGCTTGCTGTTTGTGCTCACTGCCTCGCTTTCCTTTGCCGGGCTCGGCGTGGAACTCGATCTGGACGGTACGCTTGCAAACGGGCCGGACTTCGTCGTGGCCGCGGTCAGCGATTATGTAAACGTTGACGTATGGGTAACGGGTACCGGAACAGCCAGTGTGCTCTTCATTCGTGTCTGTAATCTTGATGGTTCGCTCGAATTTCAGGGTGGCACACAAGGACCCGGCATCCCGAACTGGGGATTCAACTTGAACCCTGTGGGCGGCCAGAATTGTGTCGATATCGACGCCAGCGACCTCGAGAAAACGGGGCTCGCGCTTCTCGTGCCTCCCGCTCTCGTCGCGACGCTGGTCTATCATGCCGCTGTGGACAATTCTTGTGACGACCTCACAGTCGATCTTCCCGCCTCTCTCTTCATCGACGGTACCGGTGTTCATGGATTTGACGGTGCCATGAACTGCATGATCGACATCGGCGGAGGTTGCGTGTCGGCGACGGAAGAGAACAACTGGGGTGCTGTAAAGGGGCTTTTCCGGTAGGACGGTCTCTCTCTCAAATCCCCCGGATCTTCCCGAAGCTCTACCAGGCGATCAATCGAGGGCCTCGTCCAATCGGGCGGGGCCTTTTTTTTCCGGGCCTTGAGCCTTCGTGAGCCAGGCCTTACCATTGGGCGGAGGAGGACGCCGTGAACGATCGGACCGGATCGGAACGTAAGGGAAGAACGAGGCGAATTCTTCTGGTCGTGATTCTGGTCGGTGTCGCTCTCCGTCTCATCTACTCGTTCTTCATCTTTCCTGTAATCGGTGATCGGCTGCATTGGAGGGGGGTCGACGACGGCTACGATGAGATCGCCCGCAATATTCTGGACGGCCACGGTTTTGTCGATGCACCCGGCCGGGTGCCTAATCTTCTGACTCCCCCCGGCTATGTCTACTTTCTGACCGGTCTTTACGCCCTCACCGGTCAGGAGGTGAACGAGGGGATCCGCATCTGGCTGATTCACCCTCTCCTTGACGGCGCGACCTGTCTGCTGATCTATCTGCTCGGCATGCTCTGTTTCCGAAACCGTAAAACCGCGCTCGCGGGAGCGATCTTCTGGGCCGTCTATCCGCAGATCATTGTCTACAACGCTAGAGTGGCACCCGAGGTGCTTTTCACGTTTCTGGTCACTCTGACAGTCTATTTCTGGGTTCGGCTTCAGCAGAACGGAAGACAGGCCGACGCGATCGCTGCCGGCGCGAGTCTCGCACTTGCCATGCTCGTTAAAGAGAAGCTCATTCTGCTGCCCCCCTTGCTCCTGCTCGTCGTACTCCTTCGCCCTCCCGGTGGATTCGTTCATCGGATTCGCCTGGCAGTGGCGACCGGCATTTCGATTCTCGTAGTCCTGACCCCCTGGCTTGTCAGAGGCTACGATGTAACAGGGGGATTCGTGCCGATTACGATGAGATCGGGGAGGGCGATCGATCAGGGGCTCGACGAGAGCTTTGCCGGTGCCGACACCATGTTGGTCCGTCACTTCGAAACGCGCGAAGAGACCGCGGATCCGCAGCTTCCGGAGACGATCGGTCTAACGCCTGAAGAGCTTCGTGACCAAGCGGCGGAAGGGGCCAGGGCCGAGAAGGATCTGATCGGGCGTTCTTTGGAGCGTATACTCGATGATCCGCTTGCCTACGCACGCGCGTTCCTGACCAAGTCGGGCGCCTTCTGGTATTTCGGTCAGCCGAAAGTGATTGCCGGCAATATGGCGATTCAATTACCGGTCCTCTTTCTCGCGGTCGCCGGTTATTGGACCGGGCGGCGAAGGCACTTTCTCATGCCGTTTCTTCTCATTACGATTTACTTTGTCGTGATTCATGCCCTTACCATTGTTCGCATGCGCTACTCGATCCCGATCATGCCCGAGACCGCTCTCGTAGCCGCGTCTTTTCTATTCGCAAGGAGGGGCAAGGGAGAGTAGCAATCTCTGTCCCGGAAATTCGTTCACCGACCCTCAAGTCTGATGCCGACGGGCCGATAAGTTGACCAGCTCTTCTTTAGGTGGGGAAACCCCTCACCCAAGGGAGAGCTATTGCGTTTATTTCGCTGCCAGGCACTCCTTTTCGCCGCTGTCTGCCTGCTGATGGATTCGCCCGCCTGGGCGACCGCCGGAGAGTGGAACGATCGCGGCATCCGCTACTACGAGGACGGTGATTACCGTGGATCGATCCACTGTTTTCGCCGGGCTCTCGAGGCTGGCGAGGATAACCCCACAATCGTCTTCAATCTCGCCTCCGCTCACGCGAAGAGTGCCATCCTGCTCGCCGAAGCGGGGACAGGTGGCGGCACCATACAGGAGGCACTCTCAGAAGCCCGTTCGGCACTTGCCCTTCGAGACGACCACGCCTATTTTCACAAGGTGATGGGGTACGTTTATCAGGAGGCCGGGCTCTACGCGGAGGCGCGGAGTTCGTTTCAAACGGCGGCAGGGCTCGACAACGGCGATCCCTCGACACTCAAGCTACTCGGCAACGTTTCCTACAGGCTGGACGATATCGACGGGGCTCTCGGGTTCTGGGACGAGTCGTACAGGCTTGATCCGACTCAGGAGAAGCTGGAAAAGCGAATCAGCCGGGCCGGCCGGGAACAGACAATAGAGAAGGACTTCCGATCTCTTGACCGGGCCCACTTCACGATTTCATACGATCCGTCGATTGAAAAGGGTCGAAGCCGGGCCGGAAATGTGATTGATCTTCTCGATGATGCCAGGCGGGAGATCGCCGGCACAATCGGGTTTCGGACGGAGCGGACTGTCCCTGTGGTGCTTTACGCGCCCGATCGATTCCGTGAATACACGGGAGGGCATGATTGGACGCGTGGTCTTTATGACGGCAAGATTCGTCTCCCCATCGATTCGATCGATAAGAACCCGAATGGTCTGCAGGTTCTGGCGACCCATGAATATGTTCATGCAGCCCTCTACGAACTTGCGCGGGATCGCTGTCCCGCGTGGCTGAACGAGGGACTCGCCCAGGTACTGGCAGGGGAGGGAGGACGTGCAGCCGGTTTTGTCTCCCGCAAGCGGATGGAGACGGGCCGATGGATTCCTCTCCACGATCTGGAACGCTCGTTTATGCATCTACCGAGGGATCAGGTGGAAACGGCCTATGCCGAGGCGTATCTGGTAACCGCCTACCTGCTTGATAGCTTCACAAAGAGACATCTGCAGCGCTTGCTGGATGAGATCCGGGGGGGCGCGGACCCGGAGGCGGCCGTTCGATCCATTTATCATCGCACGTACGAAGAACTGCTCGCTCATTCGATCGAACAGGCTCGATAGGGGGGTGGCTTGCGTGCTCATAAGCGGTAAGTCTCGGGGACTGTCGGAGACGGAGGCGTATCCCTGGCGCAGTTCACAAATGGCAGCTGTAACCCCCGGCTACCGATCATGACCTGCAGCGACTGTTCATGACCTGTAGCAACCATTCGACCCTTTGCTCGGGTGGGATGAGTCCTATCCTCTCCGCTTCCAGCCGGTTGTGGGGTCCGCAGAGAAGCCGCAGGTTTCCTGCTTCGTGTTGTCCGCCGAGAGCAAAGGGAGTGATGTGATCGATCTGCAGGTGGCGGGTTGCATCGCATCGTGTGCCGTCCGGTGATACGAATGTGCATCGATGTCCGTCGCGGAGAAGGACTTCATCACGGAGAGGTGTCGGAATGTGGCGGGAACGGGACTCCCGGGGCGGGTTGCAATTCGAGTTTCGTGATTTGTCTGCCACCTCACTCGAACCGGTCACACCGTCTCTTCCGGGCTCCCCCTTCGGTTCACAGGATCTTGCCGTCTCATTCCTTTTTAATGCCCGCTCTTTTCGTTTCTCTCTTCTTTCCTGCTTCATTGCCGGATCGTGTCGTTCGAGATACTCGCGGAGCATCCTGCCGAAAACAGATTCAAGAGTAGAACTTCCCGGAGCAATCTTCCTTGCTCTCTCAAGCATGATCATTTTTTCCTGTTTCACAGAGAATCGCAGTTCGAATCGATCCTGGCGGAGATCGGCCGGGCTTTCCTGCGACGTAGGAGTGGTCGGAATTTTACCGCCGCGGCGGAGGTTAATATTCTTGCACTTGTTCGAATTGGTACTATCTTCGGGGAAATCGGGAAGGTCATCGAGGCTTGCAAAGCGGGACGGTTCTGTATGGTCCGCCTGCTCTGGTGAAATTTCTTCAATCGTTACTGGGGTGATCCGTTCACGCATCTTCTTCCTTGGCTTCATGCGCCCGACCATCGCCTCCACTTCCCGCCGCGATTTTCCTGATGCCTGCTTCAACAAGTCCAATCTGTTTTCCTGATTCAAGACGCTTGAAAGAACACACACCGTACTGAGGTTGAGCCTGCCGTCGGAGATCATCTCGCGAATCTCAGGACACTTGACAATGGCCCGTGCTGTGCAGATTCGTCTTCCTGCTGCGGATTCTGAGTAGCGAAGCCTTGAGACGCAGTAGCTGTGGAGTGATCGGAATCCTAGTTCGAGATGAATTTTACGTCGATCCATCTCGGCGAGCTTGTCGAGGATCTCAGTTGTGTTCGATCGCTCCTGGCGTGCTGACTTCTCGATTGAATTGACCAGCTGTTGGTTGGTTAGGGAGGACAGTTCCGCCTTGTTCATGGTCATACCCCTTCATCGTTAAGTCTATTTGATGGGGTCATTGATAGAGTATACACCTTGTTTTTCGGGTCTCGAAAGAGCCTCTCTGACGTACAAACCGTGCTCGTGGAATGCTCGAAGGACACGAATCGAAATAGATTCCTGTGACGAGCTGGGGAGAGGCATCTGCTGTCAATGTGGCGGGGTACGTCAGGGCAAATCGAAATTCGCCCAAAACGTGTCAAGAGCTAAATCCATAAATATGATCAATCAAGAAAAAAAAGGGCAGGCGAAGAAGCGCTTACGTCGCCGGGCAGTCCCAATCGATTGCCGTTGAGTCGGCCCCCCCTTTTTCAATCGAAGTCCAAGGGCCGAGCCCGGCAACCTAGAGATTCCCCCCTGGCGGTCGGATCACGATCTCTTCGAGTGTGGCGGCTCCATCCTCATCCGCTACCTGGAGAACCGCCTCGGCAATGCGCCGCATCGGAATCATGCGGGCCGGATCAAGATCGCTTTCGATCGAATCCCAGAATGGGGAGGCGACCGCACCAGGGAGAATGGCGTTCACCCGGATCCCCGTTTCACGAAGCTCTTCTCGAAGTGAGTTCGCAAACGCGATCACTCCGGCTTTCGATGCGCAGTAAGCAGCGGCGCCGGGGAAGGCGACGCGGGCTGCCGTCGAGGCGATGATCACAATTCTGCCGCTTCCCTTTTCGATCATTCCAGGAAGGGCCGCCCGTACCATATGAAACGTGCCTGATAAGTTGGTTCCGATCATCGCGTTCCAATCTGCAACGCTCAGTTCCGCGACCGGCCCGAAGTAGCCGACACCCGCATTGGCGATCAGCAGATCAACCGCCCCATGTGTAGACATGATCTTGTCGGATATCTGATTCACGGCGTCCGGGTCGGAGACATCCAGTTGCAATTCGTATGCTTCCGAACCGAGAGAGCGACATTCGGCGGCCACATCATTCAATTGGGCCGCTGTGCGGGAAGATAGAAGTAGACAGACTTTTCGGGGGGCGAAGGCGAGGGCGATTTCTTTGCCGATTCCCCTGCCGGCGCCGCTGATCCATATGTTTTCGAGCTTCATGATTTCCCTTTTGCTCCTTCAGTGGCGATCATGTGGTCATTTGTTGGACTTCTGCTGACCACTTCCTGGTCAGTACTTATCGAAATGCCCGTGGGCTGGTCTCTGCAACATGCATGGCATCAATCGGTTAGGCAATCGTGCCGTTTTCGTGTCTCTGGTACGGCTCCTGCTCTCTCAAGCGGTGAGCCCGGGTCGGGAAAGCCCGGGCACAGCAATCCTGCGAATGAAGCACGGAAGGAGGTGTGAGTCCGAATACAATAACCGGAAATCCAGTGGGAAAAAACCGTGGAGTAGCGCGGAGGGCAGCCGAAGAAGTTCCAGAACTACCCTGAAGGTACGAGTCCCAATTGCCCTCCGCGCACACCCCAACTTCGGGACACGACCACTGTTTCCGCTCCTGATTCACCCACACCGTTTTCTCAGGACCGAGATAATCTCGGCAAGGATGCTGACGGCAATTTCGGCCGGAGTCTCTGCCCCGATCGAAAGGCCGATCGGTCCTCGAACCGATTGAAGCCGGGCGGTCGAAAATCCTTCTTTAGCGAGGATTCGTTTAACTGTCGCTACTCTCCGCCTGGAGCCGATCATCCCGAGATAGGCGCACTCTTTTCCTAGAATGGCCCGAAGGGCCTCCACGTCGACTCGGTATCCACGCGAAACGAGAGCAAAGCAGACGTCAGCTCCACCACTGATATCATTCAGAAGCCTGCCATAGTCACCATGCAACACTCTTGTGCCGGTGGAGAAGCGGTTCTCACCGGTGAACTCAGAACGATCGTCGACAACGGTAACATGAAAATCGAGGTCGTGCGCGAATCGGCAGAGTACCGCTCCAATGTGCCCGCCACCAATAATAATGAGCCGGCGCGCCGGTTTGACCCGTTCGATTACGATACTGAAGTCCTGGCCGTCAGGGGTTTGGATGGAGAGATCCTGACCGGCGATCCCGGCGAAATCGAGACTGATCGTACCCGTTTCATCTGTCCCGGCGGTCGATTCGTTCGGTGGCCAGATTCTCTCCCCCTCTACCGACCGGACCTCCATTCGCGAGGCACCGCTCGACCAGTCGGGGCCGACGCTTCTACGAATAAGCAGGGCCTCATGGCCTGAATCGGTCTCTCTCGTAAGAGCTTCGAGCCACTCCTGATCATGCGCTTTCTGAAGCGGCTCGATCAGAATGTTCATCGTTCCCCCGCAGACCATTCCCTCGGCCGTGGTTTCATCGGCGAACATATCGATCGTAACCGCCGTTCCCCGATCATTCCGGATCGCTTCAATGGCTTCTCGGATCACCGTCGCTTCGCCGGACCCTCCGCCGGTCGACCCGAGTACAGTCCCGTCCTCCCGTACGATCATGTGAGAACCGGGCCCACGGGGCGAAGACCCGCGGCAACCGATCACCGTGGCGAGAGCGATCCGGCCCCCTTCCGCTATTTCCTGTTTTACGATTGAATAGATTGTCGTTCTCCTCGCCTGGCATTGTTACCGGTCATCGGCCGATGGGGAATCCCCCCAGGATCATAGCTTCAACCCGCCTATCTCGCCAGCTTCTCGCTTGTCGCCGGATTCGCGGTTGGCCGCCGCGAGAGGCGATGCTATTCTGGAGGGACACTTGGTTTCATGCCGTCGTGGCGGAGCCACAAGGCGCCGGACACGCCGAGGAGGTGCGCGCGACTTGCATGTGGCACTGCTCCACCCGCTCGGGATTCGCGGTATCGCCCGCTATGCCCATAACCTGGCGAACGCGACCGTTCCTCTTGTCGATCGATGTTCCCTTATCTCTTCGCGCGATTTCGAACCAGCCTCATCGGAGCAGACTTATGATCTGATTCCCCATTTCCATCTGTGGAAAGTCGGTGCCGGAGACAACCGGGATCGATCGGCATGGGGCCGGTTCCGCCGGCCGTTCGAAAAGGTTTCTCATCTTATCAAATTCGAAAGCTCTTACGGACGGGTGGAAGAGTGGATTCGCCGGGAGCGCCCCGACGTGCTCCATATTCAGGAAATCCTGTTCTGGTGGGAGGCACGGCGGATCAGCCGGCTCGGATCGAGTGGCGCCCGCCTGGTGATCACATGTCATAACGTAGAGGATCTAGGTGCGAGAAGTGGTGATGAGGGGGGAAGTTCGAGGCGCTTTCGCAGGGAAATGGGACGAGCCTATCGGGCTGCCTCAGCGGTGATCGTACATGGAGAAGCAAACGCCGCTGAGCTTCGTCGCATCTACCCGGATCTTGCCGGTGAGGTTCGCGTGATCCACCACGGCTGCGAACCTCCGCCTGAAAGAGACGACGCAATTCGGAAGACGGGCCGCGCGAAGTGGGGTGTGTCGGACCAGGAAATTCTGCTGACCTGTTTTGGCGAGGTCAAACCGTACAAAGGGATCGAAACGCTGATCGATGCTGCCCGGCTGCTTTCGGGGAAGGGGAAAAAGGTCCGTATTCTGGTAGCCGGGATTCCGACCGACTCTTCCTACGCCAGAGAACTGACATCGCGACGAGACGCGCTCGGCATCAGCCCGGCGCGCCTGCAATTCGAATTCCGCTATCTCACCGGCGCGGAGGTCGATCAACTTCTTCGAGCCACGGATCTATCCGTATTGCCGTACAAAAAGATTTATCAGAGCGGTGTACTCTGTCAGAACTTCACCTACGGGGCGCCGGTCATCGTCTCTGATGTGGGCGCGCTTGGCGATACAGTTCGGTCGCTCGGCGCCGGACTGGTCGTTCCCCCACAGGATGAGACGGCGCTGGCAACGGCGATCGACCAGCTTGTTTCGGACGACGCACTTCGGGAGAGCCTCGGACGATCAGGGGCGGAAGGAGCCACAGGGTCTTTATCGTGGCAGGAAGCGGGGCGCCTGACTGTCGAACTCTACAGGGACCTGATATGAGTCGTTCCCGTTTCGCCGGAGCCAGGCTGGTCATGCCGCTATACATAGCGGTTTCCGCGTTCCTGCTTCTCGAGATCGTGCTCCGGCTTACCGATCCGCTCGGGATCTCCTACTTTTTCGAAACACGTCGCTACTTCGCCTCTCTGGAATCGGATCCCGACTTCGCCTATATTCACCCCGCCGGTTTTCAAGGTGAGTTCCAGGGTGTCCGGGTTTCGATCAATAGCGATGGGTTTCGAGGCCCGCCGATTGACCGTGTAAAGCGGAAAGGGGTGCGCCGCATCCTGCTTCTCGGCGACTCACTCGTATTCGGATGGGGAGCACCGCAGGAGGCGATCTTCCCGATTCAGCTCGAGCGTCTCGCCCGTGAGGCGGGCTATCCCTGGGAAGTCATACCGGCCGGTGTCGTCTCCTGGAACACGAGGACCGAGGCGGAGTACCTTTCCAAGCGAGGACTCGATCTCGATCCGGATGTGGTCGTTCTCGTCGTACTCCCCAATGATGTGGAGCCCAAGAGGAAAGGGAAGACCGCGATCTCGAAAGAGAAGCTCTTCCCCCCCGGGGCCCGCGGCGAGGTGCTCCCTCTCCCCGAGAGGCTTTACCGGGCTGCCGGAGCCCGGTCGTTCGTCGTGGCCGCCATCCGGAATCTGGCCGTGCAGAAAGGCAGCCGGGGACGCTCACCCGCGAAATTTGATCAAACGACCCCGGATTGGCAGGATGTCGAGCTTGCGATTGACGCCATGGCAACCTCATGCCGGGAGCGGGGTGTATTGCTGGTAGGACTCATCCACGGTGGTCTGGACGATCCGTTCGTTCATGCGTTCGAGAATTCATATCAATCCGCCTTCGACGCCCGTTCCATTCCGTGGGTCGTGATGAAAAAGCTGGAGGGAGATAGTCTCCGCAATTCAGCGGTTGATCGCCACCCGAACGCTGAGGGCCATCGCATTCTCGCTCTGCGGAGCTGGAAACTGCTGCTTCCTCTGATTGAAGGCGAACAGGGATCAATGAATTGAGTGAGGATTCTCACATGAGAGTAAGGAGCGGAGCGCCGCTGGAATATGATCCGAACACCGGCGCCTATCGTGAGGTCCGGCCGCGCTTTCGGATTCCTCGACTCCACGCTATCCTTTTTCTACTGACTCTCCTCTCCACATATTTAGTGGGCGGGGCGGCCTATGCTTTCTCGATCATTGCCATCTTGCTTACGCACGAAATGGGACACTATGTAATGGCGGGTTATCACAGGATCCCAGCCACCCTTCCCTACTTCATTCCGTTTCCTCTGAACTTCTTCGGCACCATGGGGGCGGTAATACGGATGGATGGTCGTCGGGCTACTCGAAAGCAGCTGTTTGATGTGGGAATCGCCGGCCCGCTGGCCGGCCTGGTGGTTGCACTCCCGATCACGTTGATCGGGATCCGCCTTTCAGAGGTCGTGCCGGAGACGTTTGAGGCGGGCGGAATATCACTTGGCGAATCGATACTCTTCAAGGGATTGATTCTGATTGCCAAGGGCGCCTTGCCGGAAGCGAGCACACTGCTCCTTCACCCGGTCGCGCTTGCAGGATGGGTGGGGCTTTTCGTGACGGCGCTGAACCTGCTTCCCATCGGACAGCTCGACGGCGGCCATATCCTCTATGGTCTGTTCGGACGGCATGCCTCGCGCATCTCGCTCGTCGCGTTCGGAGGGATCGCGTTACTCGCCCTTCTGGCATCCCCGGGCTGGCTGCCGCTTGTATTGTTGCTGCTCTACTTCGGGCACCGCCATCCGCCGGCCCTGGAAGAAGATGTGAGCCTGGATATCCGACGCCGGTGGATGGGAGCGCTCACGCTCGCGCTGTTCTTCCTCGCATTCTCACCGGTTCCGATCAGTTACACCATGCCCTGATCGTGAGGGTCACCGCCAGCCGAGTCGACCGCAATCACCATTCGTCAGATAGGGTGACTTCGGAGAAAGTCCATAAGACTCCGTATCGGAAAAGAGAGGATCTTTGGTACTCATCTTCGAGTCAGCGAGGAGCGGCGCACCCTGGTCGACACCGATAATTTCGCCGGCGTTGTTCCAGAACCCGTTGCATGTGATTTCAGGTTTGCAATTCTTGTTCATCAGCAGGATCGTCGCCAGTCCGAGCTGGTCGGCGAATATGTTCCCCGTAATCTCTCCGGTACACTGGTGGAATGCGACGGCACTCCCCATTTGCTCAGAATTGTTCCCCGCGAATGTGTTGTTCCTGATCACGGGAGAAGAGACCTGCGCGTAGAGCGCTCCTCCCCATGATCCGGCAATATTCTTTATGAAGAGATTGTTCTCGACTAAAGCATCGGCCCTGGGACTCAGATAAATCGCCCCGCCGATTCCCGCTTCGCATGCCTCGAAAATGTTATTTCGAATCGTCGGTTTCGATTTCTGAGCGACGTTGATGGCGCCGCCGTATCTTTTGGTCATGCCCCGCCGGAAAGTAAAACCCTCGATTACCGTCTCACGGGAGACCTTCTTGCAGGTCAGTATCTGGTTCAGTGCACCCCCGTCCAGGATTGTCTTCTCCGGTCCGGCCACGCTTTTTAGTGTGATGTTCTTCCCGTTGATAATCGCGTAGGCCTCTTCGTAGGTTCCCGGATAGACGAGGACGGTATCCCCTTCCTGGGCGTCCAGGATGGCGCCGCGAAGATCCGACGCTTTCGCCTCGCCGTCTTTGCCGACCTCCAGAATCGCCGCCGGCGCGCTGTGAACCATAATCATCAATGCGGCAGCAGCCACAATCCCGAGTGCTTTCATCTTCCGGTTCTCCTTGCCAATGAACTCGTTGTAGTTGAATACGATCGATTCCCGATGAGTATCGGCTCTTTTCATGCACCCGGCAAGTCAGAGGTTGTTCCGTTGCGTTCCGCCCTGCCGCTCTTGCAAGAAACGTCATTCGAACGGCCCTCGGACCATGTGGGATCCATTCGTGAAGAATGTTCGTGATCCGAGTCTGTAAGCTATTGAAAACAAGGACGATAGGGGCAGTTCAAAGATTGAGCTTCTCCACCTGTCTGGCACCAACGTTGCACCTTCCCGTTCTCAGGGGAGGGGCTCATGCATTCGAAATCCGGAACAGCACGTCTCTCCATGGGTTGGGCGATCGTCCTGTGTGTCTTGATCTCTCCAACGAGCCTTCCTGGCTCACCTCTCCTTCTGTCGCGGCCAGCAGGTACGGTCGCCCTTACCCATGGGGAGAACGCGGTGAAGCTGTCCGGCGGTGCGGTACGTCATACTTTTCCTTCCGGCCACATGATTGTCGATGTTGACGAGGATCGGTGGGATGAGCTGCGAGACGCACTTCCGGCAGGATGGGCTGTATATGATGCCCCGATCGCCGCTCCATCCGGACCTGCCGAGCAGGCGTGGAACCGGATGGTCAAGCCCCGCCTGGTATCTACCCCGGGTCAGGCCAAAACCGGTCAACCTCTCAGCAACTGCGTGATCGTCAGGAACCCGAATCTGCGGGACGTACCGGAGGGGGCACAGAAAAGCGCCGGGCCGACTGATTACGGTCCCTACGGTGCGGGCTTCTGGGACGGCAGCGAATTTTTTCTGGGCAAGATCGCCATTGCCGTTATCACACCTGAATCGAACGGTATGATCGACCCGTCTACAGAAGACTGGACACAGGAGGAGTCAGATCATATCGCCGCCCATGTGACGGAAGCAATGAACTGGTGGGGCGGTCAGACTGATTTTGAACCGCTGTCATTTACGTATGAATATCACTTTGCCGTCCCCACATCCTATGAGCCGATTGAACGTCCCCAGAGTGATGAGGCGCTCTGGGTAGATGAGGTCTTGTCCAACCTTGGTTACGGAGGCCCCGATCGATTCACGAAGGCTCAGAATTTCGTCAACGATCTGAAGTCCCGCCATGGAGCGGATTGGGCATTCCTTCTCTTCGTCGTTGACTCATCGAACGACCCGGACGGCATGTTCGCTTCGGGGCACTTTGCCTATTCCTATCTCGGCGGGCCATTCCTGGTGCTCACCCTGGACAATGATGGGTGGGGGCAGGAAAACTTCTCCTCTGTATGCGCCCACGAAGTGGGTCACATCTTTTACGCGCTGGATGAGTACTACAGTGCCGCAACTCCGTGTGATGCTGAAAGCGGTTACCTGCGATATCGAAACGAGAACAGCCAGTACGGCAGCTGCCTGGAAGACGTGCCGTTTTCGATCATGCGCAGCGTGCCGCTCGACTTTGCCGAGATCTCCAGTTCGACCAGAGGGCAGATCGGGTGGGTGGATGCTGACGGGGATGGGATCCCGGACGTTTCGGATACGGAGCCGACCGTATCGGTTCTCGCCATCGGAAAGAGCAGTACTGCTCTCGTGGAGGGCCAGGCTTCGGTCGTGCCGATCCCGAATTTGAACCCGGTCGGATATGGTCACGCCGTCTCGATCAACAGAATCGCTTCAGTCGAGTACAGGCTCGATGGCGGTGACTGGATCGAAGCGATCCCTGATGACAGCACCTGGGACGGCGGGCTCGAGAGCTTTCATTTCGAACCGGCGGCGCCGGACACCGGACTCTACTGGCTGGAAGTGCGTGGGGTGAATTCGGTAGGCCGCCCTTCGGCGGCATTCTTCGAAGGCAGCATCGAGATTCATGGCGCTACAGGTGTAAGTATTCCCGGTCTCTCACTCCCGTCTATCGTGATCGGGCATGACGCCCGCCCGAATCCCTTCAATCCCCGAACCGAGATCCATCTCCAGCTCCTCTCCGATATCAGGGGGAGAGTGGCGGTCTATTCTTCTGCCGGCCGGCTCGTTCAGATTCTCTTCGACGGGGAGATTCCGGCGGGAGACGCCGCATTTACATGGGACGGCACCGACAGGAACGGCCGGTCCAACGCAAGCGGCCGCTATTTTTACCGGCTGGAGTCGAATGGAAACGCGGTCACGGGCAGCATGGTTCTCGTACGCTGATTTTTCTCGAACACCCCCCATCATACGGACAATTCGATTGACACTCCGACGGAGCGATTGCTACGCTTTTCGCTCTGATTTCTTGTTCACTTTACGGACCGGAGTGCTATGCGAATTCTACGGTTTGTCTTTCCCGTTATCCTGCTTGTCACTTCCTGCGGCCTGCTAGGTGGTGAGGAAGAATACGAGGACGCTACCCTATCCCAGATCGCTTCAGGCTCTGTTGTGAGCGAAACGGAGACTTTCCGGCTGGTGAGTCCGGAAATCGTCGCAATTGAAAAGGACTACGCGCTTCTTCGGGACGGCAATCAGTTCCAGATTCTATCCGGCGATGGCCTCGAAGACACGCTCGAGACACTCGACTCCGATCCCGCATTCCTAGTCAAGAAGTGGGGCTATCCCTATCCTCATCTACGCCTCCAGGCTCTGGAAGTTGAGGGGCTGCGCCGGCCGATCAGCTGGATCCTGGCCGACTCGGACCTTCCCACGCTGGTAGAGAAGAAGACGTACACCACCTCCTACTTCACGAAAATGAAGCTGGCCGACTGGAAAGAGAATGGTCCGCCGGATGACATCAAGAACGAGCAGATCTGGGTAATCGGGCATCTCGAGCGTGTTGTCGAGATCGTTGACCCCGATGACCTCATCGATTCTGACTCAGGCGGTGAAGAGGATGAGTTTGCGGATACATTGGAAACGCCCCTGCCGGCAGAGATCGTCCACTACTTCCTCGAGGCCGATTCAGTTAAGATTGAACTGGAGCCGATCAACGAAAACGGTGTCAATCTTCTTCTCGAAGGGATCTCTTCGACCGGCAAGCAGGTCGCTCTCGGCGGATTTCTGACGGAGACTACCGGGAAGAACACACGGCGTGAAACCGGTGTGTACGGTCTGCTACAGGTGAGTGCTTTCGAATTCGCCGGGAAGATCTGCCTGCCGCGTTAAAGCGCCGATCAAGCGTTGCACTTTATTCGAGAGTGAGCCGGCCGGGGATCATGTAGAACCGGACGCCGATGTGATCCGCCGTGTCGCTTGGTGAGGCGGGAGCCCTCGCATACTCCACCATTCCTCCGATGCCCTTCAGTATCTCATGGCCCACACCAAAACCGAAGGTGCCGCCGGAACGGCCGTCGGGGGTGACGTCGTCATCGGCAAGATAGCCCAATCGGAGCGCCACGACGCCGCTCAGTTTTGCCTCGACCCCTACACCCCAACCGAGCCTGTCTGTGATGTTGGTCGTTTCCAAATCGGGATCGGCGGAGGCTGCCTGATCGGCCGCTTTATCGCGGAGCACACTGTAGATGTCGGCCGCTACAGTAATCTGGCTCGCGTGGTCCTTCTTGTAGTTCATGGAGTAACCGATGCGGGAGTAGAGCGGGAGGTCGGCTTCCCTTGTGCCGATGTCGAACGTAGATCCGAAGTTAGCGAGCGAGAAGCCGAGCCTTGTTTCCACCGGGAATTCGTCACCGAGGACGATCTCGCTCCTGGCGAGAAACCCGACCGTTACGGCAAACGCCGTTTCTCCATCGAGAGTATCCAGGTCAGAGCTGTGTTGATAGCCGATCACGGAGAGTCCGGCTCCCCAGTTCTCGCCCATCCGCCGGGCGTACGATAGCAGTAGAGCCTTCTCCAGGATGTCGTACTTCCCTACCGGCCGATCGAGTCTGATCGACCGGTCCCTTACAATCAGCCCGCCACCCACCGCATTGCTCTTCGACAGGCGATACATGGCGCTGAACGATCGATCACGATCATCGAGGAAGTCGTTCACCTCATCGTTCGGCGCCCCATAAATCAGGAGTCCTTCGCGAAACGCCATTCCGGCCGGATTGACCCAGGGGTTGGAAGGATGGCCGGGAAGAGAGCCGACCGCATTGCCCATGGCCTGTCCTGAGGCCGTGTAGGATAAAAACGGGTGGAGTGCGAGACGGCTTTCGTCGGAAAAATCACTGGTGGAGGACTGGCCGGCAGCCGCGCCGACAAACAGCGCCAGCGCGGTGGAAATGGCGGGTAGAAAACTCAGTTTCATACCCGGACCATACGCGCGGTCATGATGAGTGTCAACCGGGCGCCGGATGTCGGGCAATGCGCCCCGAAGTCGTACGATTTGCAATTGCCTTCGTAAATGCCCTACGATCGGTGGTATGTCGATTCCTTTCACCAAGTGGCACGCTCTTCAAAATGATTTTCTGATCATCGATGCACGAACTCGCGCGTTGCATGACCTGGAGCGGGCGGCCCGGGCTCTCTGCGACAGGCGGGCGGGAATCGGGGCGGACGGTCTCCTGATTCTCGAGCGGTCCGACAAAGCCGAGAGCCGCGTACGAGTCTTCAATGCCGACGGGAGTGAGGCGGAGATTTCCGGGAACGGCCTCCGGTGCGCAGCCGCTCATCTTCTGGGTGAAGAGAGCGGACCCGGTGCGAGTATCTCTCTCGAGACGTTGGCCGGTGTTTCGGGGCACGTCCTTCAGGAGAGGGCCGGTCAGATGGCCGTTCTGGAATCAAGGTTTCCTCCGGCCACGTTTCCGGAAAGTACGGGGTGTGAACCGATCGAGCTCTCTGTCGAGGCAGGTATAGTACCGGTCCATGTTGTTTCGGTCGGCAATCCCCACGCTGTGCTGCTGGAGGGTTGGAGTGCGAGTAACTGGCTCGATCTCGGTCCACAGATCGAGAACCATTCCCGTTTCCCGGAGCGGACCAATGTGGAGTTCGTGAGCCTCCGGGGAGAGGGCGAATTGGTTGTTCTCGTCTGGGAGCGGGGGGCTGGTCGCACCGCCTCCTCCGGTACCGGAGCATCCGCCGCCTTTGCAGTGGCACGAAAGAGGGGTATTGTGGGGAGCGAGGCGACGGTGATCCTCGAAGGAGGGAATCTGAATCTCCGGGAGTCGGAGGGGGGCTTTGCTCTCGCCGGCCCCTGTGAACGAGTCTTCGACGGTAACGCACCCCTCAAGCTATGGATGGATATGCAATGAATACGCTACATGTGGTGAAGCCCGTTCTCTTTGCGATCGGTTGGATGTTCCTCAGTTTCTGGAGTCCCGCCGCTGCGTCTGATGAGCAGGCCAATGTTTCCATGGATTTGCGGAAGAGAGCGGATTTCCGGTTTATCGGGGCCGAGGTGGGGGATGAGCTTGGAGTGCAGGCCCGCTTTGCTGACTTGAACGGTGACGGGTTTGACGAAGTCATCCTCGGCGCCTGGCTCGCCGACGGGAGGCAAAACGAACGCCCCCGCTCCGGTGAAGTGTACGTCTTCTTCGGCCGGCCGGTCGAGCGGGAGCAGGGAGAGGAGACCGGGCTGAGTGTGATTTATGGCGGCCGTCCCGGAGACAGGATCGGTTCCTCCATTGATACGGGTGACTTCGATGGTGACGGTGTTCCCGATCTTCTTGTAGGCGCTCGTTATGCCAACGGCCCTGCCGATTCACTCCGCCACCGCGGGGGGGAGGTTTTTCTCGTTCTCGGGAATTCGGACGGCGGCGTCCAGGAGGAAGTTGATCTTCGTGACGCGGCTGATATCGTCTTCTACGGAGAAGAACCTGGAGACCGGCTCGGGCGTCGCATCGTCGTCGATGATCTCGATGGAGACGGGAGAGACGATCTGCTCCTCGCTGCTGTCGGCGCGGACGGTGAGCATGACGAGGAGCGGGACGCCGGCGCCGTTTACATTGTATATGGTGACTCAAAAGATAATTTTTATCGCGAGTATGATCTTCTTGAAGAGGAGTTCCCCGTGATGCATGGGTTCGACGAGTCGGACGGACTCGGTACCGCGATGACCACGGGCGACTGGAACGGCGACGACATTCCTGACATCGTATTCGGATGCGGCTTCGCGGACGGCCCGGCCAACGGCCGGACGAACGCCGGCGAAACATACGTCATCTTCGGCAGGAGCGGTCAGCGTTTCGAGGGGAAGCGGACAATCGCCGAGGGGGGGGAGCTGACGATCTACGGTGCCGATGAGTACGATGCGGCGGGGGTCTCCGTGGCACTTGGCGATATCGACGGCGACGGGATCGATGATCTCGCTATCGGCGCCAATCTTGCCGACGGTCCGGGGAACCAGAGGGACAAGTGCGGTGAAGTGTACGTGCTCTTCGGCAAGCGCTCGATTCGAACCGATCATGCGATCGATCTCACTTACTCCGCGGAGATGACCGTGTTCGGCGCCCTGCCGGGAGACCAGCTCGGCTCAGTAACGGATCTCTACGACTGGAACAATGACTCTTACGCCGATCTGTTTCTCGCATCATTGATGAACGACGGGCCCGGAGGCGGCCGGGAAGACGCGGGGATGATCTATCTCTTGCTCGGTTCGCGGCAGGGAAATCTCCGCCCCCGCGTAGACCTGGGAGAGGGAGGGGGCGACCTCTCCATGCTCGGACCGTCCCGAAACGACAAGATCGCAACTTCGATCGCTCACGGTCTGCTCGGAGGAGAGAGGCTGGTTTTCGCCGCCACGATGCTCGGTGACGGACCGAATGACGAGAGGCACGACTCGGGGGAGATCTATCTCCTCCGATGGGAATCGATGGGTGGCGAGTAAAGAGTGATCGAACGGTCCGATCCAGTTAACTGTCTCATAGGCATCGGTCCCCGGCGAGCCGCCACAATGGGGGAACAGTCTGTTGATACGGTCGGGGATCTGCTCGGCCTGTTCCCGCGTGAATACATCCTTCCGGCCGAGAAGCGATCCCTCGAAGATGCTGCAGTCGGTGAGTCCGCGGTTTTTGATGTGGAAATCGAGTCGATTCGGCTCACTCGGTAGTAGAAGCCATTCTCTCCGACGGCACAGCTTCGATCAAGACGCTATGGTTTCGCGCCCCTTATCTGGCTCGCTCCCTGAAACCGGGTGCCCGCCTGATTGTCCGGGGCGCACCTTCCGGCTCGCCGCTCCGTTTGCTCCACCCCTCATTCGAGTCGGTTCGCCCTGGTGAGGAATCCGAATTCGAATCGATCGTACCGCGGTATCCGGTGATCAAAGGTGTGCCCCAGCGTATTCTACGAAAGTCTATCCGGCAGGCCCTTCAGGCGATCGAAACCTGGGGCGATGATCCTCTTCCTGAGGGGGTGCGTGACAGGAACGATCTGCCTGGCGAGCAGGATGCGTATCGGGGCATCCATATGCCGGACAGCCCGGAAGAAGCCGAGCGGGCCAGGCGGCGGTTCGTCTTCGAAGAGGTTTTTCGGATGCAGGCGCTCTTTGCGATTGCTCGAAAGCGGCGGCTCGCTGCGCGATCCCGGTTCGCCTGCTCGAATGAGCGTCTTTCCGTTCATCGCTTCGTAAGGGAATTGCCCTTCACTTTGACAGAGGATCAGAAAAAGGTCGTCGGTGAGATCTGTTCCGACCTGGAATCCGGTCATCCGATGGAACGGCTTCTTCTAGGGGACGTCGGTTCGGGAAAGACGGCCGTGGCAGCAGCAGCAGTGGCTCATGTGCTCGAAGCGGGCGGGCAGGCAGCGGTCCTCGTTCCGACTGAAGTTCTCGCCCGCCAGCACGAGGCAAGTTTCCGTCAACTGTTTGCCCGTTCGGGAATGCGTGTCGAACTCCTCGCAAGCGACCGGCCCGCTCCCGAGAAAAGAAGGATCCGTGAGGCCATTCGGTCGGGAGTGGTCAGGATCGCCGTCGGAACCCATGCGCTGATTCAGGATGGGACCGAGTTTCACAATCTTGCCCTTGCTGTCGTGGATGAGCAGCATCGGTTCGGTGTCAAACAGAGGGGGGCGCTTCCCGCGAAGGGAGAGGGGACTCACTTCCTCCATCTTTCCGCGACGCCGATCCCCCGGTCACTGGCACTTACCATTTACGGCGACCTCGATCTCTCGATCATTCGAACGATGCCGCCCGGCAGAAAACCGGTAAGAACGATTCAAGTGTCAGGGAAGGAAAGACGGAAAGCCTACGAAACACTGAAGGAACGCGTCGAATGCGGAGAGCAGGCGTTCATCCTCTTTCCCCTTGTGGAGGATTCGGAGCGTGTGGATCTTAAAGCGGCCACGAGCGCGTGGGAAAAACTGAGAAAGGGATTTCTGAAAGACTATCGAGTGGAACTGCTCCATGGTCGTATGGCTGCTGCGGAACGAGCGGAGACGCTTGACCGTTTTCGCGCCGGCGAATCCGATGTACTCGTCTGCACGACTGTGATCGAGGTCGGCGTCGATCTGCCGAGGGCGACGGTGATGATCATCGAAGATGCCGACCGGTTCGGACTCTCTCAGCTCCATCAGATAAGAGGCCGTGTCGGGCGAAGCGAACTTCAGTCCCACTGCTATCTATCAACCGACGGCGAGTTGACCGACCACGCACAGAAGCGGCTGGCAGCGCTCGAGAGAGAGACGGACGGCTTCCGCATCGCGGAAGAGGATCTCGCCATACGTGGTCCCGGAGATCTTCTGGGAATCCGCCAGCATGGCCGTTACGGCCTTGCCGTCCTCGGGCTTCTCCATGATACGGAACTTCTCGAGGCTGCTCGGCGTGAGGCATTTAATTCGGATATCAATCTATCGACTCTGTCCGAGCCTCTTCGAGCCGGCTGATCCCCGCGCTTGACAGAGTTCCGTCTCATTCGATATAAATGAATCGGACCCTCAGGAGGAGAGCATGACATCCGAAAAACTCGTTAGATGTTCCGTGTCGACTCCTCCACCCCCAGCCGAATCACCCCGCTTATCTGCACGATACGTGCCCCTCGAAATTTTCGACCTCTGGGAATACATGATGCGAGTGCGACATGGTTTCGAAGTGACCGACAAGAGCACGTCGCTCTGGTTCGAACGGGGGGAGTCCACGGAATCGAGCTACTCCGGCCTGGAAGTGAAAAGGGTCACACGGGTGGAACTTTACTTCTATTCCGAAGACGATGGCATGCTCCACCAGAAGACACGGTATTTTCCTTCGGATGATGAAGAAAAGTACAAGACCATACGGGAGACATTCCTCTCCCACTACCGCGAGAATGGCCACTCGGGCTCGAAGAAAGTGAACTACAGAGAACACAGCGGTGTCTGGATCAGCCGTTAATCCGGATTGATCCGGAACAGGGCAATTCTATCCGGTTGTCTCTCCCGTCGCGCGACGGATCTTTCTCTCCTGCACCTGAGTTAACCTCCCGACCCCCTCTGCCGATCATTGAGGAGAACCGGACAAGCGGGCCGCGCTTTGCCGGGGAGACAATCAAGCATCTAAGACGCCGATACCGGATCGGGAGGGTGGTAGCTCCATGGTAGTGTTCAACTACAGCGGAAGAGAGATCAACGCGAAGATCGTCTACTACGGTCCGGGATTGTCCGGCAAGACGACGAATCTCGAGCGCATTTACGGGCAGGTGCCTGAAGCCCGCAGAGGCAAAATGGTCTCGATGAAAACGAGGAGCGACCGAACGCTCTTCTTTGATTTCCTTCCCATTCAGGGTGGTGAAATCAAAGGGTTTCGGACGCGGTATCTCCTTTATACAGTTCCCGGCCAGGTACACTACAACGCCACCCGCAAGCTGGTCCTGAAAGGGACCGATGCGATTATCTTCGTCGCCGATTCCGATCCGGCCCTTCGGGAGGCGAATATCGAGAGCTTCAAGAATCTCGAGGAGAACCTGGCCGAGTATCAGCTCTCTGTCCACAAGATCCCGATTATTCTGCAGTACAACAAGCGGGATGTGGCGAATCCTCTATCGATCGAAGAGTTGAACAGCGACCTGAACAAAGGCAACTGGCCGGTCTTCGAAGGTGTGGCCGTGGAAGACAAGGGAGTGTGGGAGACGTTTCGTGCTGCTGTTGATGCGCTCTTCAGCAAGCTGGAGAAGGAACTGGGCGGCAGCGATGAAAAGCCGGCCAAGAGCAGTTCCGATACGAATGTAAGTGGGCAGACTCTGGTGCCGCCGACATCCGAGCCGGCCAGTTTTACCAGTAATCAGGAGAGTACTGCCTCGCAGTCGGAAGCGCGGCCGAATGATGCAGCCATGCCGGGCAGTGACTCGGTTGTCCGTCTGTCAGGTTCGAATGAGATATGGGGCGCGGGGAGCACTGACGAAAAACCTGCCACCGTGCAAGGTGACAAGACAGAAGATGCCTCCGCCGCGCCGGTAAGCTCGTCAACTCCCAAGTCGTCTGAAACCGAGAGGACGAAGTCGGGCCAGCTCGATTGGCAGGATAGCTACATCCCTCCGGGGAGCAGGCCCAGGAATGAGTCAGATGGTGCCGAGCCGTCGACGGCACCCCCGAATCCGATAGCCACAGCGATTACCCGTGCTGCTCCTCCCATGGCGTCATCCGCCGTACCGGTTCCGACGGCCGTCCAGGCTGTCCCGTCATCAGAAGCGCCCGCTCCTGCCAATCAGGTGGCGGTCGCTACAACGATTGTGGCCACCGGCCAGGAGGGCCAGGTGATTCGGGTTCCCGTGGAGCTGACCTCGGGCGAGGGGGTCGTTCGGATCGAGATGGTCCTCGAACTCCATGTGAAACATCAGGATCCCTCCGGGGTATAACGTCCAGGCGCCTTGACAGTCTCTTCATGGGGCCCTACGCTTAATAGAACGAACCCCCCAGGGAGGCACGGCCTTGCCGAATCGATCTTCTCTTGCAATTCCAGTCACTCTGCTGGTCATTTTCATGGTATCGAGTGTCGACCTCTCCGCCGATATCGGCGTCGGTACCGGCACGTTACCGAAGAGCGTGTTCGAAATGCCTTCTTCCTCCATCGGTGGACTGCTCGACCCAGCCAAGCTGGATATGAGCCACTCGATCTCCTTCGGATACTCGAGTGCCGCCGCCCGTTACGGTGATGGATACTCCGGCCTCTACCAGAACCGCCTGAACTACAAGATCGCCGATCCGCTCGATCTGACGATCACACTCGGTTACGCGTTCGCTTCCCCCTACGATCAGGGGGAATTGTCCCAGAAAGAGCGCATTATCCCGGGCTTCGCGCTCCGTTACCAGCCGAGCGATAACCTGCTGATGCAGATCAGTTATCGTGCCGCAAACGCCTATGCCGGGCGTCCCCTCAGCTTTGGTGAGCGCTATTACGGCGCTCCATGGGATCGCTGAGTATTCTCTACAAGATTTTCTGGACAACCCTCTTCACTTACTGTAAGAAACGTATGAGCTTCTCGGGTAGACTTCGGAATCTACTGGAAGTGGTACGAGCTTGACGGCTTCCACAGGGGGTGACCATGTTCCGGCGATGGGTGAAGAGGGAGACGAAGCGGGGCCACCAGGCGCTCCTGAGGCGCCACGGACAGGATCCCGAGAACCCCGAGATTCTGCGGCAACTGGCTGACCTTTCGGAGAAAGAGAAGGCCTATGACCGCGCGATTGAATATCTTGAAACACTCGTCAGCAAGAATCGGGAAGATGTGGAGATCCTCTGCCGGATCGGAGAGCTATTGCGAAAGGCCGGCAAGGGGGAGGAGTCGCTGTTGAAGATCACGGAGGCGAGCAGGCTTGCCCCCGACAATCTCGATGTGAAACTCAATCTCGCCAAGGCCCATCTGGCCCTCGGTCGGACGAGGGAATCAGAGAAGATCGTGCTCTCCCTCCTGACAACCCACCCCCGGGTGCCGGTCTGTTACTACGCCCTGGGGCTTCTTCGTACCAAACAGGGCAAGATCGATGATGCGATCGAGGCCTATCGCAAAGCAGTGCGAATCGACGACGATTTCGCCAGGGCTCACTCGAATCTGGGACTGCTGCTCGAGCAGACCGGCGAAACCGATGAGGCTTTCGTCCATTTCCGGCGGGCGATCCGGTCCGAGCCCGACCGTGCGGAGTGGCACTTGAACGTCGGCGCCATGTACGGCGAGAAGCGGATGCTGAAAGAGGCGATTCTAGAATTTCGCGAGGCTCTTCGCTGCGATCCCCATAATGTGGAAGCACACTTCAATCTGGGAATGATCTTTCATGACCGGGGGGCCTATGACGAGGCGATCCGGGAATTCAAAATCGCGCTCGAAGCCGAACCTGACAATATCCGGGCGCACTACCTGCTTGGCAGAGCTTATATTCGTCGTGGTCTCTATGATCGGGCGCGAAAAGAGATGAACAAGATCCTCGGTCTCGATCCCGAGAACGCCAGGGCCTACTACTATCTTGGGGTGGCCGAGAACAAGACAGAACGTGTGGATGAAGCGATCGCGGCTCTCGAGAGGGCGATCGCCATCGATCCCGACTATGGCAAGCCGTACTATTTTCTCGGCATTGCCTACGACAAGAAAGGGGTCGACCACAAGGCACGGGAAGCGTATCGCACTGCCGACCGCCTCCTGCAGGCCGCGCGGTGAGCCGGGAGACGCCGATTTCATCCCGCTTCCGGGACCTTCGTGAATCAAAAAAAGCCGGCCTGCTTCCCTTCCTGACGGTCGGTGATCCCAATCTACGATTCACCGAAAAAGCGATCCGAGCGATGGACAGGCCGGGGGTGATCGCCATAGAACTGGGCGTACCCTTTTCTGATCCTCTGGCGGACGGGCCGACGATTCAGCTTTCATCTGAGCGGGCGCTCGCCAACGGTGTTTCCCTGAGAGACACACTGAATCTGGTAGAGCGGGTTCGTCCGAAGATATCGACCCCTCTTGTTCTCATGTCCTATCTCAATCCGATTCATCGATTCGGCTATGACAAATTCGCCCGGCGGGCGGCGAGCGCCGGTGTGGACGCTGTGCTCCCCACCGACATGCCGATCGAGGAGAGCGCGTCCCTTCGTGGTTCCCTGAAGAAGCACGAGGTAGGCGTCGTATTTCTGGCCGCGCCGACTACGCCGGTCGCTCGGATCCGCAAGATCGCGGGGCTCTCTACCGCGTTTACCTATTATGTGAGTCTCACGGGAACGACCGGCGCTCGAGCGACTCTTCCGGCCGGACTTGTCGATCGTCTGAAGAAAGTGCGCGCAGTTGTCCAGGGGCCGCTCGCGGTCGGTTTCGGGGTATCAAAGGGGTCCCATGTTCGCCGGCTCGCTCCTCACTGCGATGCTGTCGTCGTCGGAAGCGCTGTGGTACGGACGATCGACGGTGAAAAAAATGACAGTGCCCGGCTCGCCGCCCTCGATCGCCTGCTCCGTGATCTGATCCGCCCTCTCCGTCCCGGGAAGGGATGATGGACGGCCATCTCCGGATCATCCGGCCGGCCAATCTGATGATCACAGCGTCTGCTCTCGGCCTCTCCTACGTCCTTGCCGGAGCGGAGAAGTCGTTCATCCGGTTCGGGCTCTCGTCCCTATCCGTTCTACTTCTGGTGGCAGGTTTCTATATAATCAATGATCTTTCAGATCGGAAAATCGATCGGGTGAGCCACCCGTCGCGCCCTCTGCCGGCCGGCGATATCGGACGGGCCGAAGCCCGTCGTCTGTCGGTTCTTCTCTTTCTCGGCGCCGCCATGCTCGGCGCTCTGTCCGGCGCTGCGCCGTTTTTTGCCCTTCTGGTCTGGGCGGCTACACTCACATTCTATGAGCGAGGACTGAAACAAACCGGCTTACCCGCCAATGTTCTTGTCAGCCTGACCATATCTTCCGTACTCCTCTTCGGCGCCTGGCTCGGGGGGGACTGGAAAATGGGGATCCCGCCGGCCATTTTTGCGTTCCTGCTCCACTTCGGACGGGAATTGGTGAAAGACATGGCGGACATGGATGGTGACAGGAAGGGGGGGAGGAAAACCTACCCCATGGAAGCGGGCATCGAAGGGGCGCGCACACTGACGGCCGCCATTCTGACCGCGGTTATTCTCTTCAGTCCGATCCCGTTTTTCCTGGATCTCTTCAATATGATCTACCTCATCCTCATTCTGGTTCTGGTCGACCTGGTACTCGTCGTCGGCCTCGTTTTCTATCTTGGCAATCCCGACAGGCTGAACCTCGCCCGGATGAGTCGCCTTTTGAAAGGGGAGATGTGGATCGGTATGGCTGCCATGCTTCTCGGTAGGAACTGATGGATATCGGATATCTACAGGCTATTCTTCTCGGCGCACTTCAGGGGCTTACCGAGTTTTTCCCCGTATCGAGTTCCGGGCATCTCGTGCTCGCTCAGAATATCATGGGAACGGTTTCGGACGGCGTTCTGCTGGAGGTACTCCTCCATGTCGGTACTGCAGCTGTGGTGATCTGGTTCTACAAGAGTGAAGTTCTCGAGTTGATCCGCCCCCTGTTCGATGCTGAGCGAAACCATCGTCGAGCCGTACTCGTGGTCGGCCTGATTCCGACCATTGTGGCGGGTGTTTTCTTCAAGTCCTATTTTGAAAGGGCCTATGACAGTCCACTGATCGTGCTGATCGCTCTGGCTTGCACCGGCTTTGCTCTGCTGGCTTCGCGAAGGGCGAAGGACCGTGGGAGGCCGATCGGATTCCAGATTGCTCTCCTGATCGGAATCGCCCAAGCGATCGCTATTCTGCCCGGGGTATCCCGTTCGGGAGCCACGATCATTACCGCCCTCTTCCTGGGCGTCCATCGAAAAGAAGCGGCTGAATTCTCATTTCTGCTGTCTGTGCCGGCCATTCTGGGGGCCGGTATCCTTACGTTTCGCGATCTCTCTCCGGGAGGTCTCGATCCCCGGTTTCTCTTCCCGGCTCTGGTCGGGACGCTCGTTGCCGTGGTCATTGGTACATTGGCACTTCGGATGCTGGTCAGGATGGTAATCCGGGGCCGATTCGACAGGTGGGGCTGGTATTGCCTGGTTATCGCGTTCGGTGGGATGGCCCTCTTTCTGCTCCGATAGGCGGAACTTCTCACCCCGCCCCACCACTTGACAATCGATCCGGAAACTCCTTATCCTCAAAGGCTGTATCAGGTGGGGAGCCATTAATTGATCCTTCCCGCACACCCGAAAGGAGCCACACGGAATATGACGCTCATCAGGACGGCAGCGGCCCTCCTTCTTCTACTGCTCGCCACCGGCGCTGCCGCGGGCGAAATCGACTTCGACTCAATGGACCATGGTTCCGCAACCCAGCGAATCGAAGCATATGAACTCCTTCTGAAGCAGGGTGAAACCAATCCTGAACTGCTGTTTCGGCTGGGGAACGCTCTCTATGATGACGGCAGGCTGGACGAAGCAGCCGACCGCTTCCGTGGGAGTTGGGAATCAACAGGAGACTTGAGGTCGCTCGTTAACCTCAGCATTGTGCTCGAGCAGCTCGACCACAGAGACGAGGCGGGCAAGATATTTAATGAAGCAATCGATAAGAACCCCGGTGATCCTGTTCTGATTTCCTACTATGGGGATTTTCTCTCCGCCTCACCGGATACCAACAGTGGAATCGGCGAAGCGGTGATGCAGTATCGGCGCGCGCTCTATATCGATGAGAACTGCCTGGAAGCCCATTTCGGACTCGGTACACTCTTCGCGCGAGTCGGTATTATTCAGGAAGCGATCCGGGAATGGGACCTTGTAAGGGCCATTGATTCCAAGCATGCACTCGCCGAGACAGCAGAAAAAAATCTGATTAGAGCCCATCGAAAAATGGAGGGGCGTTGACGACTGTCTACGCCCTTCGTAGAGTAGCCGCGCATCCCCTGCGGCCTTACTCAATAGAGGAATATCGAAATCCTATGATTCAGGAGGAAACGACTAGATGATGAACCGAAACCGGCGCCGCGGACCGGCCGGGATCCTTCTCGGCATGCTGATCCTCGCATTCTTCGGCTGCGAAGCTACCCACGATAATGCGATCATTTACACGAGGGACGAAGTTACTCTTGACCAGAACGAGCAGGTCAAGCGCTACCTCGCGAGCGGCGATTCGTATTTGAAAAGCGAGATCTGGGACGAAGCCGAGGGTGCCTACAGAAAGGTCCTCCGCGTCGATCCTGGGAATCGTACAGCCAATATCAATCTGGCCTACGTTTATCGTAAGACGGGAAGGGACGATCTGGCGTTCCGACTCGATGAACAGTTTACCAAGAGTTCCCCGGACGCTCCCGACGGACATGCTCGCTATGCGGCTGCACTGGCCGGACGGGATAACGTAGGCGGGGCGATCACCAGCATTGAACGAGCGATTGAGCTCAAGGGGGACGAGGTTTCCTATTGGAGCGATCTCGGCTACTACGCCTTGCAGGTGGAAGACTATGACAAGGGGCTGGAAGCGTATAATGGCGTTCTCGCCTTGGATCCGGAGAATCAAGTTGCCCAGCAGCAGCGGGTCAGGTGCCTGAAAGAGACAGGCCAGCTCGATGTCATATTCGAAGACGAGGAGAACCGACTCGCGGAAGACCCGGAAAATCGGAAACTCCTCCGATCGGTTGCCAAAATGCGGCGGGAAGCGGATGACTTCTCCGGAGCGGCTGAACTTTATGATCGGCTTGCGACACTCGATAAGGATAATGTATCCGTACTCAAGAACCTGGCGCTCTGTTATCTGCAGGTGCCGGACACATCGTCCGCTCTTTCATCGTATGAGCGTGTCATTGAACTGGACGATTCCGACGTCAATACCATTGTTCGAGTCGCCGAGCTTCAGGCGACAAAATCTGTCGGTCGCTTCAACGAAGCGATCACTAACGTAAAGACGGCGCTCGATCTGGACAAAGAAAACGCCCGGGGGTGGTGCGTGTGGGGGAAGGCCCTCGAGTACAAAGGGGAGTATGAGCAGGCGATTTCAAAATTCAACCAGGCGTCGGCGCTCGAAGATCCGGTCTGGTCCCCCTATGCGCAGAGTGAGATCACCAGGCAGAATCAATTGATCGAACGAAGAAAGAAATTGCAGGAACAGAAAGAATACGAAGAGACCGAGGTGTATAACTAGCCTCGATTCATCCGGGCCGACACCCGTTTGGTTTCGCAGGAAGTGGACCCGCTCTCATAAGGGGGCGGGTCCTTTTAGATGGAAAGGATTAGCTGGTGGAACGGGTTTACCTCGATCACAATGCGACAACACCCGTTCGGCCGGAAGTGATTGCCGTTGTGGCGGAAACGCTGGCCGCTTGTGGGGGGAATCCTTCGAGCGCCCACGGCAGTGGAAGGGACTCGAGCAGACATCTGAGAGAAGCTCGGGAGCGCGTGGCGGCCTGTATCGGGGCCAGGCCGGGGGAGATCGTCTTTACGGCGAGCGGGACCGAGGCGAATAACATAGCAATCCGGGGGATGGCGGCTGCCGCAGGAAAAGGGACGATCGTAACGTCCAATCTGGAGCATCCGGCGACAAGTTATCCGTGCGCCGATCTTGCCGAGGCGGGGTTTGACATCCGCATCATTCCGTCCGGGTCTAACGGGCGGGTCGACCCTGTGCAGTTCAGGGACCAACTGGACGACTCGGTAGTTTTCGCTTCGCTGATCCACTCTCAGAATGAAACGGGAATCCTGCAACCTGCTCGAGAAGCAGGAGAGTCATGTCGGTATCGGGGGATCCCTTTTCATGTCGACGCGGCACAGTCCGTCGGCAAAATCCCTATCGATGTGCGGAAGGATCCGTTCGACCTCGTCAGCATAGTGGGGCACAAGATCTACGCTCCAAAAGGAATCGGCGCCCTCTATATCAAGGAGGGAATCAAGATCGCCCCGTTCCTCCGGGGAGGGGGGCAGGAGGGAGGCCTCCGACCGGGCACGGAAAACGTGGCTTTTGCTGCCGGCCTCGCTGTCGCAATGGAACTGATGATGGAAGATCAGCAGCGGGAACGGGCCCGGATCAGCAGCATGCGGGATCGCTTCGAACGTGAACTGACGCAATCTCTCGAGGGAGTCGTCGTCGTCGGTGCCGACTTTGATCGTCTTCCCGGAACCAGTCTTGTACTATTCGAAGGACTTATCGGATTCGATCTCGGCGCGATTCTGGACGAACGGGGCCTGGAGGTCTCAACCGGATCGGCGTGTCACTCGGGATCACCTGCACCATCCGAGGTTTTGCTTGCGATGGGAATCGATCCGACGCTTGCCACCGGCGCCATTCGTGTGGGCTTCGGCCGATCCAACAGCGAGAAGGACATCGACAGGCTCGTAAATGAGATGATTGAAGGAGCCGCCATCCTTCGAGGGGGAGTCGATCATGACAAGTAACGGATTCTCCGGGAGATCGCGTGTGGCGATCGCCATGAGCGGCGGCGTGGACAGCGCTGTCGCGGCGCTTCTCCTCGCTCGATCGAACTGCAGCGTGGTCGGCGTAACGCTCAAGCTCTGGTGCTCCGAGGATTTTCCCGAGAGAGAGACGGAGAAGGCCTGTTGCTCGCGGGAGGCGATCGACGACGCGGCGTCCGTAGCGGCGAGGCTCCGAATCCCCCATCATGTCTGGGATTTTTCCGAGGAGTTCAAGCGAGAGGTGATCGATCCCTTTCGGAGCGAATACTTTCTCGGACGGACCCCCAATCCTTGTGTGGATTGCAACCGGCACGTCCGATTCCAGCTACTGTTCGATAAGCTTCGCCAGGCGGGTTTTGACTATCTCGCTACCGGCCACTACGCTCGAATCGATTGTACGGGGAGCCGCGCCCGGCTCCTTCAGGGAGCGGATCCGAAGAAAGATCAGTCCTACGTGTTGTGGGGGATGGGGCGCGAAGCGCTCGACCATACGCTCTTTCCCCTCGGCAGCTTGACCAAAGCCGACGTCCGCCGGATCGCAAGGGAGAACGGCATTTCGGTCGCCGATAAAGAAGAAAGCCAGGACATCTGCTTTATTCCCGATCACGATCTCGGCAGTTTTCTGGGGGGGGAGAAGGAAGGCGATGTGGTCGGCCGGGGTGGTGAGAAGCTCGGCACCCACAGAGGGGCGGCCCGATATACGGTGGGACAGCGGAGGGGCCTCGGCGTGTCAGCGGAAGAGCCGCTTTACGTAACTGCCATCAATATGGAGCAGAATGAGGTTCAACTGGGGAAGAAAGAAGAGCTTCTCGCGTCGGGAGCCCTGATGGAGCAGGTCAGTCTCCTGATCCCGGAGGACGAGATCACGGGCGCCCAGGTGGAAATCAAGATCAGGTACAAGCACCAGCCCTGCCCGGCCGATATTACGATCGAGGGAGACGGCCGAGCTACCGTACGGTTCCAAACCCCCCAGTCAGCCGTCACTCCCGGACAGTCCGCGGTATTCTATCGGGGTGAGGAGGTTCTCGGCGGGGGAGTCATCGACCGATCGGTCGGCGTCTGATCATCGCCGTCGCGCCATGATCTTTACATCCTTCACTTATCTCCATTTCTTTCTACTGATCTTCACGGCGTACTGGCTTGTTCGCCGCCTGCTGCCGCAAAATATCCTGCTCCTTGCGGGAAGTTATCTGTTCTACGGTTGGGTGACGCCATGGTTCTGTCTGTTGATCGGGTTTTCGACTGTTGTCGATTACTTCTGCGGACTTGGTATGCGAAGAAATCCCGCCAGGAAAAAGATCTTCCTGATCACGAGCCTCTTCAGCAATCTCGGCCTTCTCGGCGTATTCAAGTACTTCAACTTCTTCGCCGACAGTGTCAGTAACGCCCTCGCCGCTATCGGCTTGAACGCCGACCCCGTTACCCTGCAGATCATTCTCCCTGTAGGGATCTCATTCTATACATTTCAAACTCTTTCCTACACGATCGACATCTACAGAGATGAGTGCGAGCCACGAACCAATTTCATCGATTTCGCAGTCTTTGTTTCATTCTTTCCCCAGCTCGTGGCCGGACCGATCGAAAGGGCGAAGCGATTTCTCCCCCAGGTCGAAGCACCTCGCTACTGGAAATGGTCGAATCTTGATGAGGCCTGGCCGCTGATCGTACGTGGCTATCTCAAAAAGCTCGTGGTGGCCGATAACGTTGCCGTGCTTTCCGACAAGATCTTCATGCTGGAGAGTCCGTCACTTCTCATGATTCTAGCCGGATCACTCGCATTTGCCGTACAGATCTACGCGGACTTTTCCGCTTATACCGACATCGCCCGTGGCTCGGCACGGCTTCTCGGCTTCCAGTTGATCGAAAACTTCAAGTCCCCCTATCTCGCGATTTCGCCCTCTGACTTCTGGAGAAGATGGCACATTTCGTTCTCGTCGTGGATCAGAGATTATCTTTATATCTCGCTCGGCGGATCGAGGGTCGGCACGGGCGCCCGCTTTCTCCTGCTGCTCATGGTCTCGATGGGGCTATCCGGCCTCTGGCACGGCGCTTCCTGGCACTTCGTCATCTGGGGGCTCTATCACGGTATTCTGGTGTTCGCCTATCACCGACTCGGTCTCGGTGGCCGGTGGCGACCCGAAGGACCAATCAAAACAGCAGTTGCCTGGACGGTCATGTTCGGATTTACCCTTTTCGGGTGGGTTCTCTTCCGTGTGCCTGATATGGGCTGGTTCTTCAGCGCGTTCGGGAGCGCATCCGCAGGATTTCAGGGAGACCTGCTTGTCTCGGCGGTTTCGGTGATTGCGGCGACACTCGTCTATTCAATTCCACTTTTCGGATTGATGGCGCTGGACAGGATCAACGTCGGCGGACGTCTGGTGCATTCGCTCGTCTACGGTGTTGCTATCGCGGCGATTCTCACTTTGGCGGAATCCCAGGGACAGGATTTCATTTACTTTCAATTCTAATGAATGGTGGGAGCAGGAAATTGGCGGGCAGTCAGAATGGATCAACAGCGAGCTACGCGGTCGGACCGTTCCGGGCGCTCGCCGGCCCTATGCTCGCCCTTGCTGTCGTGTGTGTGATCAATGTCGGGTTCAGTCTGCTCGCCCGCCAGCAGTTCGACCGCAATCCCGAACTCAAACCGTATTTTCAGCACATGCTTGATGACTCCCGTGCGCAAATTGTATTCCTCGGCAATTCGATCGTGGAGCGCGGCGTGGATGACAGGCAATTCAGTCACGAGACGGGTCTGACGGCGACCCAGCTGACTTCGGGGGGCGCGGCCACCGCGTTCTGGTATCTTACGATCAAGAATGTGCTTCTCTCGCAGAAGGAGCCTCCCCGGCTGGTCGTGGTGTTTTTCCGGGATAACATGCTGACAATGCCCGAGTTCCGTACAGAGGGGAGATACAAGGAGCGGCTCGTTGAACTGTCCACAGGTACAGAGCCTCTTCTCGATCAGCTTGCGTACTTCCAGCAAATGGGTTTCCTGAAGGAATCACTTACCCGCTATGTTTCTCTCTATCACTTGCGTGGAGCGATCAAGTCGGACTTCGAGTATGGCGTGCGCGACCGTCTGGCCCGTATGGCGCTCAGCGTGGATCAAACCACTCTCCGGAATGCTATCGCGAATGTGTTCGATGAGGGCAATATGATCCCCGAGCTGGTCACGCAGGCTCAGATCATGATGGAGATGCCGACCGACATGCGTTACTACGATTTTGAATCGCAAATCGACAGGTCTTTTCTGCCGGTGATGATCGACCTCGCTGCAAGCGCCGGTATTCGACTGACCTTCGTGCGGACCAAGAAGAGGCGTGACCTGACCTCCGGGCAGCAGCCGGAACCGCTACTTCGCTACATGGCTGACCTCCGATCCTATTTCGATGACAAAGGGATCACACTCTATGACTACACCGATGATCCGCGTATCAAGCTCGAGCACTTCGCACTCGGCGATCATCTGAACGAGGAGACGGGAAGGCCTCTGTTCACCAGCCTGCTCGCGAAAACGCTCGAGCCCGAAATCAGAGCGATTTCTAAATGATTTCGCCTTCCCCCGGCACCGCCCGTTTCGCCATCCGGGCCTCTCTTCTTGTATTGCTGGTTCTTGCAGCCTACTTCCCCGTTCTGTCCGGCGGTTTTATCTGGGATGACGACTCCTATGTAACTGAGAACAACACTCTTCGTACGGCCGAGGGACTCCGGTACATCTGGGCGAAACCGGGTGCGACGACGCAGTATTATCCGGTGGTTCACACGACTTTCTGGGTCGAGTACCATCTGTGGGGCTTGAATCCCGCCGGATATCATATCGTCAATGTTCTGCTGCACGCGATTGGAAGCATTCTCGCCTGGCGAGTTCTTGCCGCTCTCGGAGTGCCCGGCGCATGGCTCGCGGCGGCGATCTTCGCTCTTCATCCTGTCCATGTGGAATCGGCGGGCTGGATCACGGAACGGAAGAATGTATTGTCGGGCGTCTTCTACCTCTCTTCATTCCTGATTTATCTGAAGCATAGAAAAGGCGGGGGAATGGCGCTTTACGGTGTGGCGCTGCTCTGCTTCCTGCTGGCTCTCGGCGCGAAGTCGGTAACCGCTTCGCTACCAGCCGCAATCCTTGTCGGGCTCTGGTGGAAGAACGGCCGCTTAGCGGCTCGCGACGTGGTTCGTTTGATTCCGTTTTTTCTTTGCGGCATCGCGGCGGGACTTTTCACAGCGTGGATCGAGAGAAACTATCTGGGCGCGACCGGCTCCGAGTGGGATTCCACGCTTGTCGAGCGAACTCTGATCGCCGGCCGGGCGCTATGGTTCTACGCATCGAAGATCGTCTGGCCTGCCGAGCTCATTTTCTTCTACCCCCGATGGGAGATCGATTCGAATCGGATAGACCAGTTCATCTATCCGGCGGCGGCCCTCCTGCTTCTCGTCATTCTCGTCATCACGCGCAAGAGAACCGGGAGAGGACCCCTTGCCGCCGTTCTCTTTTTTGGCGGATCTCTCGCTCCCGCACTCGGCTACATCAATGTCTATCCGTTTCGTTTCTCATTCGTGGCTGACCACTTTCAATACCTCGCCAGTATCGGGTTGATCGCGCTTGCCGCCGGCCTTCTCACAACAGCGTTTCGCAGAATCGCTCTACCCGGAGGGGCGGGGCGGATCGCCGTCGGGGGACTCCTCTTAATTTTCGCCACACTTACATGGAATCGCTCGACAGTGTTTCGAGACATTGAGGTTCTCTGGCGCGACACGATCAAAAAGAACGAGGGCGCCTGGATGGCGTACAACAATCTGGGGTCGTCGCTCATCGAGCGAGGCGAGCATCAGGAAGCGATCGCGCTTCTGCAAAAGGCTCTCGCCCTGAAACCGGAATACGCGCGGGCTCACAATAATCTCGGCATTGCTCTCGACGTTACCGGCAGGAAAGCGGAAGCGATCCGCCATTACGCCAAGGTAATCGAAGATGATCCGGATAATGTCTTTGTCAGAAACAATCTGGGAGTCGCCCTCGTCTCCCTCGGCCGCATTGATGAGGGGATTCGGCAGTATCGCTCGGCACTTGCCATCCGTCCCCACGCGCCGCAGCTCTACACCAATCTCGGTCTCGCGCTCCAGGCGCAAGGGAGGTTCGAGCCCGCCGTTTCTGCCCTGGAACAGGCCGTCCGCATCGTCCCTGAAGATGCCGAAGCCCACTTTCGACTGGGGCTTGCTCTCGAGGGGACGAGAAACCATCCCGCTGCCGATAAGCAGTACGAGGAGACCCTCCGCCTGAATCCTGGTCATGGAGGAGCCCTCGATGGACGGGCACGGATCAGCGCTGAAAGCTTGCCTCGCTAGCCCGCCTGATACCTCACTCGAGGAAAAGGAGCGGACTGGATGGGAAGATCGCGGCAATTCGGCACGATCCGCATCATGCTGTTTCAATTGTCAGTATTGTGGATCGGTGCTTACCCTGGTAACGGGTTTTGTGACGGAGTCGACTCGAGAGAATTCAATCTCCTTCTCGATCCTTCCTCGTTCACGGTTATGGAGGATGGTTTCCAAAAGACCTGGCAAACCGTTCTCCAGGTGGCGGAAGCAAGAAGAGTCCGTCACCGCCCCAATCGCAATCCGTTTGATGTGGAACGACAGCGCATAGTCTTTCTCGATACGAAGAACAACGATCTCCGGGCGAGCGGCCGTCTCCTTCGGCAACGGACGAAATATCGGGACGGCAAGCTCCGCCTTGATTGGGAGCTCACGCTGAAGCAGCGGAGCCGGAACCCGATGCTGGCCATTGCCAGGCCGATCGAGTGTGGTCGTGGGATTCGACCGGTGAGGGAGTTCGAAGAAGATCTCTCCGTTCGGTTCGGCCTCGCCGGTCCCGCAATTGTTTCAGTCTATTCGCAGGCCTGCAAAGTGAAAAAACTCGACATCTCCATGGAAAAGACAGTTTTAGGGGCGATGGAAATTTTCCCTGATTTCCGGCGCATGGGACTCAGCATGGATGAACGACTCCGGCCGGTCAGCGGACTGATCATTGAAGAGTATAAGATCAATCCGGGGCGGTTCGATTTCGGCGGCGGGCTCATCGTTTCCTGCGATATTACTTGCTGGAGAATCAAGTTTGATGATGTCCCGATGATTGCCGAATTTTCCTATGATCATAAGTTCAGGAATCTGGAAAGTCTCCCTGGCATTCCCGTGCGGGTGAGCGAAGATTTTATTGTTGCGCTCTACCAGGCATTTGGCAGGATGGTCATTGAGGGGCAGACCAAAACGGATCTTGTTTATGAAGGTGGCCGGAAGAACCGGTCGGAGGGAAAAGTCCGGTGATTGCTCGACTGACGTTCGGAATGATTGCCGTGTCGCTCATTCTGGCCGCTCCCCCTGTTCGAGCTCAATTTGAAGTAGTCGGTGAAAACGGAACCATGGAATTCACGGGCCGGCTCCGGATCATGGCTGTTGAGCGGGAAGAGTTCGACGGTGACGATGATCAGGATCACGACAGGATCTTCGTTCAGCAGGCGCGGATCGGCATTCAGGGTGATTACCTGGACGATTTCGAGTACGAGTTGGAATTCGAGCTTCGAGGCTACATTGAAGACGGATCTCCGATGGAAGCCAAGGATCTCTTCCTGGCCTACAGCCCGCGGACGGAGATCAAGCTCTACGCAGGGCAATTTCGAACCCCTTTCGGCAGGATGCGAACGATTCCACGATCGAAATTGATTACGACCCGGCGTCCGGGTGTGGGAGGTGATTTCCTTCCTGGTCGGGACGTGGGGGGAATGATCCGGCTCCGATCTTTTGACAAGAAATATATGTTTCGTGGGGGGATCTTCACGGGGGCGGGTCCCAACCGGTCCGACGATGATCGCCTGGGTAAGAAGCTCCTTGTCGGCCGTGTTGAGATCATGCCGCTCGGCATGGTCAGAAAATCCGAGGGCGACTCCGAGTACACGAGAGAACTTCGCGTCCATATGGGTGCCGGATTCGCTTCCAGCGAGGATGCCGAATTCGCGGACGATGATCCCGAATACCTTCGAACCATCCCGGGTAGGAAAGACATATATGGATTCGACTTCACCCTGAAGTGTAAAGGCCTGTTTCTGAACTATGAGGAGAACCACGCGAGCTTTGAGCCGGATCCGGGCCGTGACTTCGACGCCGGCGGCTATCTCGTTCAGGCGAGTTATTATTGGGACCGCGGGAGACTCGAACCACGGATCATGTACGATGAGTTTAATCCCAGCAGCAACACGGCGAATGATACGGAAAAAACCGTGACTTACGGTTTGAATTTCTATCCCCACGGACGGCTGCTCAATCTGATGCTCGAGTATGCGGATCACCACAAGTTGAACTCACCCGATACGCGAGGATGGGACGAAAACGAGATTCGCTTTCTTCTCCAAGTCAGTATAGAATGAGCGTTTGAGCCTGAGGCATAATGGTGAGATGAGACTCAGCCCGGGACTTAGGCTGAGTCTTTTTCTGATTGCCGGGAGTGACCGAGTGACTCGACAAGGAAAACCGTGGACAGAAGAGATAGCCGGGACTCCCGCCGGTTTCCTCCTGCCGGCGCTGGCAATGGTTCTTCTTCTGGCGGTCTCTCTCCCCTCTGTAGCATGTGCGCAGGACTCCCTCTCGACAGTGCCGTCTGCCGCGGACTCGGTGGTTGGAACAGAACGCCATCTCCGGCTGTTACATCCGATTCAGAGTTCGAACGGGCGGGTAATCTCCGGGGATAGACAGAGCGGCGTTACGCTTCATCAGATGAAAAAGCCGCTCCGTGCGCTCGTGGTCGATGAAGAGAACGAGGGAGTGCCGGGGGTGACGGTCTCATTTGATCTGGTGACTCCGATCATGACGTCGATCGGCCGGGCGATCACCGATCCCGGCGGTTTTGCGCAGATAAAAATGACTGCGGGAAAAGTAGCCGGCATGTACACGGTGACTGCTCGTATTCCGGGGGAGGTCGGCGATCAAGCGCAGATCGTTTATCACATGCCCGTTCATAAACCGGACTGGGTACTCATGATGGTCTTCGGCCTTGTAGGGGGGCTCGGCCTCTTTCTATTCGGCATGGAGATGATGAGCCGGGCTCTCCAGCGATCGGCCGGGGGACGGATGCGTGCGATTCTCGGCGCATTAACCAGGCATCGGTTGATCGGGGTTGCGGTCGGCGCGTTCGTGACAATGGTGATCCAGAGTTCCAGCGCGACCACGGTCATGCTCGTCAGTTTTGTTGAGGCGAGGCTGATGAGTTTCGCTCAGACGCTCGGAGTCATTCTCGGTGCCCATATCGGAACGACCGTAACCGCTCAGCTCATTGCCTTTAAGCTGACTGACTACGCCCTCCTCATGATCGGCATCGGGTTCGGACTGACCTTCCTGACCAAGAAGGGAAGGATTCGCGGAATCGGTGAGGCCGTTCTCGGCTTCGGTATCCTGTTTTACGGGATGTCCGTCATGTCCCAGGCGATGTCGCCGTTGCGTACGTATCAGCCGTTCCTGGACATCCTGCTCGGACTCGAGAATCCGATCTTCGGAATATTGATCGGGATGGTCTTTACGGCCCTCATTCAAAGCAGTAGCGCTTTTACAGGAATCATTATCGTCCTTGCGCAGCAAGGATTTCTTACACTCACTGCGGGCATTCCCCTTATTTTCGGAGCGAATATCGGCACGTGTATTACTGCGTTTCTGGCTAGCATAGGTTCCAGCCGGGAGGCGAGAAGGGTAGCCGTCGCCCATATTTTCGTTCAGGTCGCCGGTGTTCTTCTCTTCCTGATGTGGATTCCACAATTCGCCGATCTGATAAGGAAAATTTCTCCCGGAGGGGGCGTTCTTTCGGTCGATCAGGAAATCATGGCGAGGCTCATTCCGAGGCAGATTGCAAACGCACACACGTTATTCAACACAGCAACGGCGCTTCTGTTTCTTCCGCTCACCGGTGTGATCGCCTCTGTCTTGACGCGGCTCCTGCCGGATAGAATAGAAGTGGTGGAATATGAGTACAAGGCGAAGCATCTCGACAGGGGAATGCTTGCCGCGCCGGCGCTTGCGCTGAACCTCGCCAAGGTGGAGATTCTCCGCATGGGGAACAAGGCAAGAGTGATGGGCCAGATCTGCCTGGAGCCGTTCCTGCATAACAATGTGCAGATCCTGGACAAGTTCGACGATTTAGAAGAAGAAGTGGATGCGCTCGAAGAACAGATCACGAGCTATCTTCTGGCTATCGGTGAGCAGGACATAAGCAAAGAGCAGGCGAGCGAAGTCTATTTGATGATGCATGTCTGCAAACAGTTCGAACAGTTCGCCGACACCATTCACCGCGACCTGCGCACGCTGGCGCAGAAAAAGATCTCCAGCGGTGTCGTTTTCTCCGATTCGGGCAGGGCGGAGGTGGAAGCGTATCACCTCAAGATGGTGAAGCAGGTGAGCCGCTCTCTGATCGCCTTCCGTGATGTCAGTCTGGAAAAAGCGAAACACATGAAAAAGAAGCAGGCCAAATACGTCAATCTGGCAGGAGCCTACAGGCAGGCACATTTTGAGCGGGTGAGAGAGGCGATTCAAGAATCGGTTGAGTCGAGCGCGATTCATTTGGAGCTCATGGATATTTTGAGGCGATTGAACAGCTACACCGCCAATATTGCGCGGGCCATTCTGGCCCAGAGTGACCACAAACGGGAAAAAGGGCAGAACGCCCCGACCCCGGACCTGGATCTGCAGGAGGACTGACCGCATGCCGGCCATCATCTCTCGGTGGGAGTGGAGAGTGTTCGGGGAGAGCCTGTCTCTCGCTGGGGCGATTCTCGACGGGGCGGGCAGTCCACGCGTATCGGAAAGTGAAGACCTGTACGTTGTTTCGGCGCAGGGGAGAGGAAATGTAAAGATCAGGGACGGCCGGCTCGAAATCAAGGAGTTGCAGGCGGTGAACGATTCCCGCCTCGAACAGTGGCTACCTGTGCTTAAAGCGCGTTTTCCCCTGGGGCCTGACGAATTCACCCGAGTCTGGAGTGCGCTCGATCCCAGAGGAAGAGTGAAGAGCCCTCCCGATTGCGATCTCGACCGATTTCTCGATGACTTGATTGAGCCCCACCCCGAACTTCATACTGTCAAGGTCTTGAAGAAACGATCGAGCTATCTGATTAAAGATGCTCTCGCAGAGATCGCCGAACTCACGATCGCCGGGAAAGTGACGCGCACGATCTGTGTGGAAGATGTCGATCCTGATCGTGTAATCGCTCTTGTACGCAGCTTGAAGCTGGATGGTTTTCGGAACACGAACTACGTTTCTGTTTTGCGCCGGGCGATCGGACTGGAACCAAATCCAACCTGAACGTGTGCCACTGAATAGATGTCGCAGGGCGGGATTATCCCGGTCCGTCAGTCTGTTTTCCTGTTCAGGAAGAGTATCCAAATTGGAGCGTTTCCGCCGTGAATCCGCCAATCTACTGCGACTGGTTCCGGTTGTGTGGGCGGTTCAGCTCCCTCTCCTTGAAACCGAGATTTCCCACATGCCTATCATGTTGACCGTCGATCCACCCTCCCCAGTCCCTGTATCTTTCCTAGACCAGGATTCGTTCCCGCTTGTATGCGGGACAGCCAAGAGCAATTGAGGAAGGAAAATTCATGTTTACCAGAAAGCGCAATTTGATTGCGGCCCTGCTGGTGGTGGGCGCTCTTTTCGGGAGTTACCAGCTCTACGCCGGTGATGGTCCTGACGGCGCCGCCTGCGGCCAGGCGACGCAGTGCTCCGATCCGGCGGAATGCTCGCCGGGCGAGGTCTGCAAGTCCTCCTGCGGATAACGCAGGATTAGATGCCGGTACTCGAGGCCGGTTGTATCAAAAAGGTGCCCGTCGGGAAGTCCCGGCGGGCACCGTCCAATTCCACTCCGATTTCCATGCAACCATTTCGCACGATCAGGCCACTTATGAACGGAACCCCAAACAGGAGAGATAGAGCATGGTTCAGAGCAAGACGTTTCGAGTCATCATGTTGGCCGGCGTGCTTACAGCTGCCGTTCTGGCTGTCGGCACCGCTTCCGCTACGGTAGTCGAGTCATTGGAGCGTGCCAAAGCGGAGTCCGAGCGGTCCGATCTGCCGATTCTGGTGAAGTTCGGCTCAGAGAAGTGCGGTCCCTGCGTGGAATTTGACGAGGCGGTCGCAACTGACCCCCAGATGCAGCGGATCATCGAGGAAAATTTCGTACTTTGCGTTCTGAACGGTTATGAGGGCGAAGCGGGCGCGATCGGCGATGTCTACTCGGTCTATCAGCGCCCTTCATTCGTTCTGATGAACGCCAGCGGCGAGACGATGGACCGCTGGAACTGGTATGCGGGCGTGGAGAAGTTCGAAAATCAGATTCAGAAATCGGTGCCGGACGCCATTACTGTGAGCGACCGCTTCGCCCGTTTCCGCACGGAACCGACCGAAGAAGACGCGAGCAAGATCGCTTCGATCCGTCACAATGAGTCCCTCTTCGCAGAGGCGATCGCCTGGTACAGACGAGCAAAGTCTCTTAATCCGGATTCTGAAGAGAACTACGAGACCCAGATATTCAACTGCTATTCGTACGGTACGATGTTCAACATCTTTGACAGTGCCGATCTCACGAAGCAGGCTCACGTGGTCTTTAACGAGCCGAAGTCGAACGACAAGGATTACATGAGCGTTGTCTACTCCATGGCGAAGGCCTCCGGCAAGCTCGGCGATGTGGCGCTCTATAAGCCTTTCCTGAAGAAGGGCTACGAGATGACGGCCAACTCGACGCACGAAAAGGTCATGAAGATGCGGGAGAGCGTGGCGCCCGATTACGCCCTGCTCATTAAGAACGATGCGAAAAAAGCAGTTGCGCTCAAGAAAAACGCCCAGTCGGAAGACTGGATGAAGGACGCGAACTCATTGAACAACTTCGCGTGGTGGTGTTTCGAGAAGAGAGTCAATCTCGACGAAGCAGCGGACTATGCGAAGAAGGGTATCGAGCTGGCCAAGCCTGGTACGCAGAAGGGGAACATCCTCGATACGCTCGCCGAAATCTGTAACGTGACCGGTGAATGTGGCGAATCGGTTGATCTCATGCGGCTCGCCGTCGCCGAGGACCCCGATAACGAGTACTTCCAGAAGCAGCTCACTCGCTTCGAAGAAGTACTGGCGGCGCAGAAGTAAGAATATGAAGAGCCATAAGCTGAGATAACGACGTTGCGCGCGTCCGGCGCGGTGGGAAGGTTTCCCGCCGCGCTCTCAGCGTGCCACCGCCATTATCTTGCTTTTCAAAGGCGTGCCCGGCAATCTGGTACCAACTTCAACCTCCAGGCCGGGCGCGCCGCTCCTTCGGGAGCAGGACAATTACAGAAGGCACGGGAGCCATGGGACTGACCGAACCAGAGCAACACGGAAACGATCTCGACCGGTTGCTGGTAGCTAACTTCCTCGGGCGCCGCGAGGAGTTCGCGTTTCGCGAGATCTACCGGCGGCACGCCCCCTCGCTGAACCGGATGATTCTCCGATTCGTGGGAGGGGGGAACGGCGATGCCGAGGACGTGGTTCAGAATACATGGATTCGGGCGATTGAAAATCTGGAGACATTTCGCTGGGAATCGTCCCTTCGGACCTGGCTCATGGGGATCGCGGTGAACTGTTCCCGGGAGCTGTTGAAGCGCCGTAAGCGGGACATGATGCACGATTCTGTGGATAGTCTGGAGCTTCCGGCGCCTGCAAGGATTCGTCACGAGATCAGCCGGATCGATCTCGAACGGGCGGTCGACAGGCTTCCCACAGGATATCGGGAAGTGCTCATACTGCACGATGTAGAAGGTTACACGCACGAGGAGATCGGCGATTTTCTCGGCATTCAAAGTGGCACGTCGAAGAGCCAGTTGAGTCGCGCGCGGAGCGCGGTCCGCGTGACTCTCGGAGAAAGCAACGGAGCGAAATGATGAATGACAATCGAGACGACGAGCTGACCAGAGAAGAGCGGGAGGCGTTTCGTCTTCTGGCCGAATCAAGAGAGCTTGCAGACCGGACCGAAGACAGTGTGGTTGGTGCACTCCGCGAGCGCGGGCTGATCGACGCGGGTGTTGGAGCTGGTGGCGGGGTGGCGGCAGGCGCGGCCGGAACCGGGAAGCGTCGCGGTGCCGCCTGGGTCCGTTACGGCAAAGGGCTTGCAATCGCAGCTTCCATTGCTGCGGCATTCATGATGGGCACGCAGTATGGGCGGACGACCGGTGGGTATGAAGCGAGTCCGGTCTCCGATCCTTTGCCTACTTCGCAGACAAGAGGGAACGACGTCCGGCTGGTGGGGGGGAAGACCGGCCCGGCCGACGACCTGGATGACGACCTGTTCCTGACAGCAATCAACTGCGACGATCCTGAGTTCATTTATGATCCACGTTGCTTTTCGGTAAAGACGGTCGGTTGGCAGTAGGGTCTGTGATTACTTGCGGGCAGGATAGCGAATGATCGCGTGTTTTCTCATTTTGTAACGTAGCAGGGGCGCGGAAATTCCGAGGACATGGGCCGCCCGGGCAAGATTGCCTTCCGTCTCGGAAAGTGCATCGTAAATCATTTCCTTTTCCATTTCACCGAGATGTCCGATCAGGCTCTCCTGATCGTTCGAGATTCCCGTGCGGTTCCGCGTTCCATTGCTACGGCCCCGGTGACGTGGCCGGGTACGTCGTTTCTTTGTGAGAGTATCCGAAAGCTGAGAAGCGTCGATAGGCGCCCCTTGTGGCAGGAGGGCAACGACCCGCTTGATCTCATTCTGCAGTTCACGCACATTGCCTGGCCAGGAGTGGAGCAGGAACCGATTCATTGCATCCGCCATGACAACCGGGACAGGCTTCCCCTCCGCCTCGCAAGCGGATTCCAGAAACTGACGAACCAGAGGCGGAATGTCTTCCTGCCGGTCACGGAGCGGTGGAATTTCGAGGCGAATCACCTTCAGCCGATAATAGAGATCCTGACGGAATTTCTTCTCCGCAACTTCATCTTCCAGAATGCGATTCGTTGCAGAGACGACACGGAGATCGATTTCGCGAAAGCCGATTTCCCCTATCCGTTTGATCCGCCCCTCATCGAGCACACGAAGTAGACGAAGCTGTACGCTCGGGGATAGGTCGCCCACTTCGTCGAGGAAGAGCGTTCCTTCGTGGGCACTTTCGAGAAGCCCCATCTTCTCCTGTTCTGCGCCGGTAAACGAGCCCCGTGTGTGACCGAAAAGCTCGCTCTCCACGAGCGAATCAGGAAACTCAGCGCAGTGGATGTGAACGAATTCCCCCCGTCGATCGGAGAGGTCGTGCAGCAGGCGGGCGATCAGACCTTTTCCGGTGCCGGTCGCCCCTTCGAGAAGGATCGATGCAGGCGAATTTCGCACCATTGCGATCTGATCCACGATCTCACGCATCTTAGGATCTTTGGCGACGAGAGGGAACGAGCATCCCCGTGCGGGTAGATCAGATCGTTTCACGAATCGACGGGCCAGACGGTCGGCCCACGTGGTGAGATCGCTCGCCTCACGATCAGAAAACGGGGCGCTCCCGATGGCGCGCTCCACATAAATAAGAGCCGACTCGTCTTTCGCCCGGTAGGCCATGTACGGTCCGGACAGAACGCCCTCGCCCGCGATGCGCCCCGATGAGACGATCAGATTCTGCTCCTCGGACAGGGGCAGGTGGGCCAGGCGATTGAGCGCATCCTCTTCGGTGCAGCCGATCGTCCTCGGGCCTTCGGGTGCCCACGGGAGACGAAGAAAGACACGCTTCGCATCCAGGCGGTGCGCCAACTCCTGCACGCCTTTTTCTGCTGATATTTTGCCGGTCTTGTGGGCGGCCCGCTTTTTCGAGCGCCGATCGACGCGATGGGCGATCTCCTCTTCGTAGTTACAACGAAGAGAGGCTAATTCAGAAAGGGTCTTCTGGTCGTCGAGGTCGCGCGCCGCCATCTCCGCTTCGCTGACGAAGACAAGTCCTTCGTGCGGCTGAATCACCCCTTCCGATTCTCGGATTGCGGAGAGGAGCATTTCCAGCTTGTGCTTGGGAAGTTCGAGACGCGTCAGTATCTTGACGGCGCGTAAGAAGTCATCCAAACCATGTTTCCGTTCGTGGCGGTTCTTACGTGGTGCGCGGAGCTTCAGCTTGCCCAGTTCCGCGAGAGATAACGATTCCTCGTAGCGGGCGCCCATGCCGGAAAGGATTCCGATCGACTTGGTCAGTGATCGCTCGGCCGAGGCACGGCGCCCCCGGCTTGCCAGAATCAGACGGGCCCGGACGCGATGCAGAATCGCCTCTTCGCGGCGATCACCGATTTCCTCCGCCAGAGCAAGTGCGCTTTCAATATGCTTGCGTGCATCGACATTTTCGCCGCGATCCAGGTGCCAGTCCGCTAATCGCCGGCTCAGTTCCGTTACCAGATCACCACGCGGGGCGATACGGAGCGCGATCGCCATCCCCTTCTTGTAGAGCTCGCCGGCCTTATCTGAATTCCCCTCTATTCGTTCCAGATCCCCGAGAAATTCGTAAGCGAGAGCCTCTTCGCGGGGGAATCTAAGCTCTCGTGCAATATCCAATCCCTTGGCTAGCTCGTTCCTAGCGGAGCCGTAGTTTCGCAGATAGAGGTTCGCCCTCCCCAATGCAACGTTGTACGCCGCCTCTGCCTTGGGGATTTTGGATGAGGGAATTCTCTTTCTTGCGGCCTCGAGATCTAGCAATGCCTTCGGAAACTGGCCTTTCCACGATAGCAAGTTTGCCCGTGCAATTAGTCTGAGGGCAAGTTCCGGCACACCAGTAGCTTTTCCAACTTGGATAGATCTGTTTATGTACTCAAGAGATCGATTTAGCTGCCCAAGATTCTTGAAAAGGATCCCTAGGTTATGAAGTGACGCGCCTTTGGTCTTATGGTCCTCGAAGATGGTTGAGGCTGAAGCACATAGAAAGAACAGGGCTTCAGCTTTTTCGTACTCTGAAAGTACGAGGTGCGCCACGCCAATGCTGAGGAGCGAAGGAAGAGATCGCCTTTGGATTACATCAGGAAATCGCTCCAGTAACAAAACGTGGAGTTTAATCGTCTCTTCGGGTTTGCCAAATGAATTGAAAAGAAGGGCCCGAAGTTCGACTATCGCAAGGTATTGGGGGTCGCTAAGTTGGGGGCCAAGATGAACAGAATTAGCGACCTTCTCAGCCAGAGTGTACTGTTTCATTGCCCAGTGGGACCACGCTGCGAGGATTGATCTGTTGGCGGACGAGTGAGAGAAGGTTGACTCTGGATTGTCCAGTTGAGAGCGAGAGTGAAACTCAGACAAGTATGTGGTGATTTCCTTTGCCGCCGATTCGGGGAGACCCTCCCAAAACCGGGAGCGCAGAGGTTGCTGCCTGAGTCGCTCGATATCTTCCCATTTACCTTGCATAAGATCTCCGAACTAGAACAGGTGAATCAGTTGCTCGAATATGTGCCAGTAAAAGGTCAGAGAGTCTCTTGATACTCTCCACGACGATCCTTCGGCCGTCATGCCGTTTTGCGAGATAATCCCCTCTGGAACATCGGGGTCACTTTCTTCCCAAATCGGCTCAAACGGTTTTGAGGGAAGCCGGTCGTCGTAGGCGAGGGCGTCCATCGGGATGGCCAGGGGCAATAGGAGGCCAATAATGACGAACAGGGAGATGACAGATAGAGGGGTGCGTGCGGTACGGCGTGCACACTTCATCGGAATACTCCTTCCAAGCGGGGAAAAGAAAAATTCTTTTCTGTGCAAAAGCTTGGTGCTGTGGAAGATACCCTAGCACCCGCGCTTGGTTCCCCGCAAGCCTCTCCCTACTCGATCTACTGTTCTTCACTGCCCGCCCGCACTTCCCAACGAACCGAAAATCGATCCGAGCTTGCCAAATGCTTCCAAAAACCCGAGTTAGGTCAATTCTTCTTCATATCGAAGAAGTGGTATCGATTGTTCACACTACCCTCATCGACAAATCGACTGCTTCCGAATGTCGGCCCCGAAAGCGATAAATTCTTTACTCCGCAATTGCTTGCAATTGCAGAGGATAAGAACGAGAACGGGAATGTGGCAGTCCGGTAGAGCGAGGGATGTCGGTGAGAGCTGAGGTAGAAGTTAGTCACATTTAATAATCAGTATCGGAATGGAGCCATAGAACGTGCAAGACGATGCAATGCCTGGCACGATCAACTTGGACTGATCGTAACATCGTGCTGCGCAGTGAGTCAATCAGCGATGTAAAGAAAATGCACAGAAGATTCCCGTGCCGAAGTCGATTAGGTCCTATAGTATTCTGTGGCTGTAAGGTGACGCAGGGCAGACATGAAGTCTCTCGGGTCACCACATCACTATCCAGGCGACTGAGTGCAGGGCGAGGATTGCCAGAAGTGCTCACACTTTTCTATTGCCCTTTTCTCTCACACGCGCGAATCTGCCCTCATGTATGACGTGCTCGGATTCGGCATCGCCACGCTCGACTACCTCGCAGTGGTCCCTCGTTTTCCTTCGGAAGACGAGCGGCTTCACCTTACCGATTCTGATATCCAGGGGGGAGGGCTGGTCGCAACGGCAATCGTCGCCGCGCAGCGACTCGGCCTCAGGACCTGCTTCGGTGGTTGTGTGGGGACCGATCTGGAAGGGACGGTAGTCATGGAGCAGCTCGCCTCGGAAGGTGTGGATGAGCGGCACCTTCAAGCCCAGGAAGGCGCCCGCACAAGACACTCGTTCATCCTGATCCATCCGGGCCACAGCTCGCGGACCATTCTCGCGTACAATAAGAACGCGCCGGTCTATGAGCGATCGCAGGCGCTTGTCGACGGGGTCAAAGAAGCGAGCGTTCTCTATCTGGATGGTTCCGACATACTGGTATCGCTCGAACTGGCGAACGAAGCGCGAGGGCGTGGCATCCCCGTTGTGATCGACGCGGACCTGGAGAGAGACGAGACGTTGGAACTCGCGCAGATTACCGACATTGTAATCGCGTCGCGTGGCTTCGCGGAATGGGCGACAGGCGCGAGCGATGCAGAGAGCGGAGCCACTAAGCTCCTCAACCAGACCGGCGCGAAGCAGGTCGTAGTCACAGCGGGGGAGGAGGGGGCATGGGGCGCGCAAACCGAGTCTCAATCCCCGTCAGTTCACATTCCGGCGTTTCCGGTCGATGTTTACGACACGACAGGCGCCGGTGACGTGTATCACGGCGCATTTCTGGTCGGCGTGGTCGAAGGTTGGACTCTGACCGAGTCGATGAGATTCGCGGCGGCTGTGGCGGCCATCAAGTGCCGCTCGCTTGGTGGGCGCCAAGGGATTCCGACGCGCCCGCAAGTGGAGTGCTTTCTGGACGAAGAAGAACCATCTCCAGCGTAGCTGGTCGAGCGGTCCGGTCAAAGAGTTGGTCTACTGAAGAAAACAGACCAGTTTCCACTGCCGAAATGGCGGTCGAGAAGTGGGGCTGTCCGGAGACGTATGCGTTTTCCTGGCGGCACCGATCCGTAGTTCGGCCGTGTATTTCAATCAATTTAACTTTTCTATCGATTTCAAGAAATATTGCTTGACACGTTTCGGGCCTCGCCAGTTTTCATTAGCGCAGATGCCTCTCCAGACTCCTATCAGAAGACCTCTCTTGTCCAGGAATCAATTGGCAGCAATCTCCCCTTTCTTTTTTGGGAAATCACTGGCGGCTTCGTTTGTCAGGCCTCTCTCGAAGCCGGAAAAGGGCATGCTAAGATATCGGTGGGGCTTGGAACGAGATGAGTGGACAGGAGGGGAAGAAGATGGCGATGACGACGAAGAAGATGGACTCGGCTCTGGCAAAGCTTTCCAATCATGAGATCATTCAGAAAGGGGATCGTGCGGTTCAGAGCCGACATGAGCTCTCCATTGAAATTCTCGACTGTCTGGTCGAGATCGAGGGGCGATCGATATTCTTAAAGGAAGGGTACTCCTCCCTGTTCGACTACTGCACGCGGAGATGGCACTACTCACCCCCCAAAGCGGGGCGGTTCATCGCGGCTGCCCGATGTATGAAGAACTTTCCAGATGTGCGGGATTTGCTTGCGCGGCGCAAGATTACACTCTGCGGCGTCTCCAGAATCGCCGGAATCCTGACGAGTAAGAACTCCGACAAGATCCTTCAGGAAGTTTCGGGAAAGAGATTCGTGGAGATCGAAAAAATCGTCGCCTCGCTGAAGATCGCACCGAAGACCCGGGAGTCGATCCGGCCGATCGGACTGCAGGAACCGGCGGTCGGGCGGGATCGAAGTGCCGATCACGAGGATCTTTTTCAGCCGAATCGAACACTTGAGAACTATCAAATTGATAGTAATCTTGTGGATGATCAGACTGATCAGCTGGGGGGCAACTCTCCAATCGATAGCCCGAATAAGAAACTGGAACATCGCTACGAAATCCGATTCTCGGCGAGCGAGGAGTTCTGCCGGGATCTGGAGCGGGCGAAGAGGGTCTGCTCCCGTAGTTGGAATCTGGAAGCGATCATAGGGAGAGCAATCAAAGACCTGCTGGAGAAGCGGGACCCCGAACGGAAAGAGGTGCGGAGGAAGAAGAGAAAGGTCAGGAAACAGAGCAAGTCAGAGAGCCAGGCGCAGAGACTGGGGAAGGGCAATTCCCCGGTCAAACCAGCGGCCGTGAGCGGCTCAAGAACAGCCGATGAGATAGAGTCTACAGGCGAGGGAGCAGAGGGGCTGCCCGTTCGTTCCCGGCACATTCCGGCCCAGCTGCGGGACGCGGTATTCAACCGCGACAAAGGGCGCTGCACCTACACCAGTTCCCTCGGCATCCGATGCGACTCGACCGCTCACCTGCAGATCGATCACATCACGCCGTATTGCCGGGGAGGGGAGCACTCCCTCGAGAATCTGCGCATCCTGTGCGGCAAACACAATCGTTTGGCGGCGCGGGAGATGTTGCTGACGAAACGTTGAGGGACGGGGGAGTAGGACGGATAACGAGAGGCGGTTCAAGTGGATCGGGAGTGAAACGCATACGTCACCGGACAGCCCCCTAGAAGTTACCACCTAATGTAAAATTCAACGGCCGGATGACAACGTGAACGGAATCGCCGGCGTGAGTACGGTGGGCTAGCCGCACCCGTCGAGAAGCTCGACCCGGTCTTCTTTGTTGGGCACCATGCAGAGGAATTCGAATGGGGCCTCGGTCACTTCGTAGGAATGAGGTACGCCTGCCGGGATGAAGACGACATTCCCTTCGCTCACCTCGAACACTTTGTCAGCGATGGTGATTCGCGCCCGACCACGGAGAACGTACTGTTCGTGCTCCACTGCGTTGGTGTGGCGGGGCATGCCGCCCCCTTTGCCCATGACAAAGCGCCGCATGGCAAAGTGAGGCGCGCCGTCGGCTGCCCCGATCAGCTCCTGCGATTCGGTCGCCTGACCGGCGGCAACTTTGTTAAGTGCGATCCTGTCGACTCGCTTGACGATGCCAGTTCCACTTTTCATCGCTACCTCACCAGTGTCATTTTGTGAACGAATGCTTCGCCGCCCGTGCGCGCCCGAAGGAGGAACGTTCCTGAAGGGACTTCGCGGCCGGTGTTGTCACGTCCATCCCATGTAAGATCGAGCGGGCCGGCATCGTGGTGCCCCCCCGCAAGGGTGCGGACAAGCCTTCCACTCACATTAAAGACAGCAATCGAAAGATGTCCGGCAACCTGCACATCAAATCGAATACTCGTTACCGGGTTAAAGGGATTCGGCCGATTGGGAAAGAGTACCGGCCGCCCGGGCGCGCTCCCCGCCCCCGCCGCCAGTGTCGTTGTAACCACGTCAATCTCATCGAGAAACCAGATCGCGCTTTCCGGTGTGATCGAAACATGCTCTTGATTGACCGTCGGATAGTAGAGGGTGTCGAACGGAGTGAGCGCCATCAGATTGGGGTCGCCTGCGACATCGTAGAAGAGATCGGTCGTGCTGAGCGCGAGTGCGCTGATGGTCGGCACAAAACAATGGTTAGGATGGAGCGCCACAATGTCGCCCCAGGGGGCGGTGGTCGAATCCATGTCGGCCATCGAACCGCGCCAGCCGCCCGGTGCGTTATCCCAGGGGTCGGTGCCTGATACGGTCACGTTTATCGTCTCGGCAGGAAGGAGAATGATGTCGATAAGTCCTTTTAATATCTGCTGGCTGCCGCCATCGGGTACCGCCCAGACGTTTCCGTCGATGTCGACCAGAAAGCTCCGATATTCGTAGTCAATAATCTGGGCCGCTGCAGCGAAGCCCTGATTGACTGTCGCGCCGCTTCCGTTTGCGATCGCAACCAGCCGCGGCAAGGAGGGCAGACTTCCGATCGACGCGAGATCAGCCAGGTATGCGCCCCGCAGACTGTCCGCCTCACCGGTTGCGCCCGGGGGCGTCGTGTGATGATAGGCGAGCATTTGTCGCCCGGCCGGCGTGTCGAGACGGCTCAAAAGAAACGCAGCTTCGGTTGACTGCTCCGAAAAGAAATCCATCCAGTATTGAATCCCGAGCGGGATATTGGCGCCGCTCTGCGGCGAGTCGAAGAAGATTGCGGTTCGCACCTGGTGATCCATCGCCTGGCTCTCCATGTAGGTGAGCGCGTATCGTGCAACAAGCCCGCCCATACTCGCACCGATCATGGAAAACTCTGCGCCCGGGCTGATCGCCGCTTTTACCTGCTCAATCAGTTCGACCGTGAGAAAGGCGTTTGCCTGGATAAAGTCGGTCGCTTCGGTGAAGTTCAGAATGACGGCATCGAAACCGCGTGTCCGAAGCTCTTCGATCAGGTTTTCCTGATTCAGTAGATTGTAGAGGCCATCCCAATCGAGGGTGTTATCGAGATCGAATCCCTCGATGACAACGACCGGGTTGGTGATCGACGCATGTCCATCAGCGAGATAGACGTAAGCTTCACCGGTGGCGAACGAACCCTCGAACGGAATCGTTGCTGTAATCGCGAGAGTGTCGTGCGGGTCGGGTGAGACAAGGCTTTCAACAGTAAAAAGGAAACTCGATTCACGTGTGGCGCCGTTCGAAAACACCGCGGTGAGACAGATCGTTTTGGTACCGGCGCTCAGGTAGTGCGCTTCGACGATTTCGCCTAGCGACGCGGGGCGCGGGCCTGCGCCGTCATCGAAGTCGACTTCAATCTGTGCGGGGCGTTCGGCCCGATTGGAGAGATAGAGCTCTTCGCTCAGACGAAACTTGGTGACAGCACCGCGGTAGGTTCGGTCACGCATGGTAGCGGCGGTAAAAGCGATATGTTCGGAGAAAGCGTTTTGCAGGCCTTCGATCAGATCGCCGCCCGCTTCGCGACCGGCCACCAGTCGTCCGCTCCGCATTTCCAGCACGCCGTCTCTCAGCGCCGACTCCCGAATCCGATTGTACCGGACGTCCAGCAGGGCGATCGGGATCACGCCATCCGCCATCATCAGATCAGCCCGTCGGTCCACCTCATCAAGCTGAGGAAGCGTGTTCGAAGCGCCGACGACCGTTCCACGCACCATCTCCAAATAAGCCTGGCGCCAGCGGCCAGTTGTCGCTACGGCAGCATCCGCTGACCCATCGAACTCACCAATACGTGCGAGGGGAAGTACCCGATCGTATAGGAGACCCGTCGGAACCGACTGCGCATCCAACTCGCTGAGAAGGGGTACCAGTTGTGCGCCCGCTCTTATTGTCGTTGCCCCGTTTGCCAGTCCATTAGAGGGCGCGACGAGGATAAGCAGAAACAATAACAGGGAGCAATTCAGATTGAGTTTCATAGTCATCTCGCAGACAGGGTCGGGTGGAAGTTCGCCGCGAAGCAGCCACACTCCTACGCATTATATCAGTGTGGGGGGCAGGTGGTCGAGGATGACGATTCGACAGGAGCACGGTGACTCAGCGATCTTTCTGAAGCAGATTAGCATATGTCTCCAATATCTTCTCCACTACCCCTCCCCTGGTGGGATGAGAGTCAGTTGTCTGCCTTGTAAAACTCTCCCCAATTAGGTCCGTGGGATTGTTTGCTGTTCGCCTAGTCGTCACCATTATCTTAGCAGGCATCATCTCCGCGTTTCCCGGTGCCGATGCGGATAGCATCTTCCAATCGGAGTACGCAGATCAAACCATCTCCTCGTAGACCCGTATGGGCAGCTTTTTGAACGGCGTCGACGATTTTAGTGACCGCGGTATCCCCGCAACAGATCTCTACCTTTACGTGGTCCTCGAACTCGAAGGCCTCTTCCACGGGGCTGTCCTTCTCGCTAGCCTGCTTACCACGCCCGCGACCCCGGACGTCTGTCACGGTGAACCCACAGAGGGTGTGCAGTGCCAAGGCTACCTCTGAGAGTCGGTGAGGCTGGATATAGGCTTGTATTAGCTTCATGATTTGTCTCCTGAAACGAAGAGTGGTTTACTTGTGTTCGCTGCGTAGACTGATCCATAGTACAACGCGAAACGAACCGCAAGGCTAGTATGAGTTCGTCGCTCTTGCCGGATTCCACCGGTCGGGCTCAATGGTTCTTCTCTATACATTATCCCCACCACTCTGTGGTAGCGCTGCAAACCATTTGTAAAGAGCCGGAATAACTAAGAGTGTGAGCACCGTCGACGTCACAAGTCCGCCGACAACAACTGTGGCGAGCGGGCGCTGGACTTCACTTCCCGAGCCGGACGCCAGGAGCAGGGGGATCAGACCGAGCGCAGTCGTAAGGGCGGTCATCAGTACAGGCCGAAGCCGCAGACACGCCCCCTGGACCGAGGCCTCGTCGAGCGATATCCCGCGGCGAAGAAGTTCGTTCAGATAGGTAACGAGCACCATTCCGTTTTCGAGCGCGATTCCGAAAAGTGCAATAAAACCGACAGAAGCGGGCACCGACAGGTTCTGCCCGGAGAGCCAGAGAGCGGCCACCCCTCCCACAAGGGCTAAAGGAATGTTCAGCAGGATGAGAAGGGCGTTCTTCAGTGACTGAAAACTACTAAAAAGAAGCAGAAAGACGGCGAGCAGTGTGATGGGTACTACGAGAGAGAGTCGCTTGTTCGCTTCCTGCTGCAAACGGAACTGACCGCCCCAGGTCACGAGGTATCCCGCCGGTAATTCGACGTTTTCATCGATCGCCTTCTGCGCCTCTTCAACGAAAGTCCCTATGTCACGGTCCACCACGTTGCACTGGATCGAAATGAAACGCTGATTGTCTTCGCGGGTGATCTGCCGGGGCCCGACAATCTCTTCGATTGTGGCGAGTTCATCGAGTGGTACTTTCAGCCCGTCCGGCCCGTTGATCAGCACCTGGCGGATGGCGTCTGCTGTCTCCCGGGCGCGCGGTTCGTAACGGACGAGGATGTCGAACCGGCGGACACCCTCAAAGATTTGGCCAGCTACTTCTCCGCCGACCGCGGCGTGGACAACCTCCTGGACATCGGCGACATTAATGCCGTAGCGTGCGATCGCCTGCCGGTCGATGCGCACAAGAAGCTGTGGCGCGCCGCTCACCTGGTCCACCTGAATATCGGCCGCACCTCGAACCCCTCGAACCACTGCGGCGACTTTATCGGCCTGTGTTTTCAGGACGTCCAGATCCTCCCCGAAGATCTTGATGGCGAGTTCGGCCCGGACTCCCTCCAGCAGCTCATCGATGGTCATCTCGATCGGCTGGGTGAGATTCGCGAGAATGCCCGGCGTACTACCGAGTTCCTCGCGGATGATGTCTTCGATGTCATCCTGCGTTTCTGCGCTGCGCCATTCGGACTGAGGATGGAGTAGCACGTAAATCTCGGCGCTGTTGATAGGGTCGGCGTGCGCGCCGACTTCGCCGCGCCCGATACGGGTGACCACTTCTCGCACTTCGGTGATCTTGAGCAGGCGCCTCTCGACAATCAGCGTTAGGCGAGTGCTTTCGGTAAGTGAGATGGAGGGAGCCATGGTGAGGCGAACGACTATGGTCCCTTCTTTGAGTTTCGGAGTAAATTCAGATCCGAGACGTGGAAAAATAAGTGCGCCGATGCCCAGAAGGCCGGCGGCGATGACAACGGCGACCCATCGTTTTCGAACAAAGAAACTGACGAGCGGACGATAGGGCTTGAGAAGCCAGCGCACAACCGGTGCTTCGCTACTGCTGCCCGGTTTCGGGCGGCGCATGAAGAGGCTTCCCAGCATGGGAGCAAAAGCAAGCGCAAATATGAGCGATCCCAGCATGGCAAATGACACGGTGTAGGCCAACGGCCGGAATGTCTTTCCTTCTACCCCTTGCAACGTAAAGAGCGGCAGGAACACGATAATGATAATCGAGATTGCAAACACGATCGGTCGGCCGACCTGGTGGCATGCGCGGGCGATGACGTGGAGTTTAGACTCCTCCGGCGGCGCCGACCGGAGCATGCGGTCGATGTTCTCGACCATGACGATCGTGCCGTCAACCATCATCCCGATGGCAATCGCAAGTCCTCCCAGTGACATGAGATTGGCCGATATGCCGAACCGCCCCATGAGAAGAAACGCGAAGAGAACGGAAAACGGAATGGAGATTGCAACAACAAGACTCGGCCTGAGACCACCCATGAATATGAGAAGGACAAGCGAAACGAGCGCGATACCTTGGACGAGAGCACTGGTAACGGTGCTTACAGCAGCCTGAACGAGGCTCTTCTGCTCGTAGTAAGGAACAATGCGGATGCCGTCGGGGAGGATCTCGTTGATCTCGGCCAGACGCTCTTCGACCCGGGCGATGACGGTGGAAGAGTTGGATCCGAAAAGCTTGATGACCATGCCGGCAACCACTTCGCCGGTACCGTTTCGGGTTTGAACGCCCCGGCGGATGGCTCCACCGATCTGGACATCAGCAATGTCACGCAGAAACACGGGGCGTCCAGCCTCGGTCTTTACAACAATCGACCTAAGATCTTCCATGTCGGTGGCGAGCCCGACCGAGCGGACGACAAACTCCTCGGCATTTTTCTCGATGAACTGCGCGCCCACGTTCAGATTATTGTCGTGGATCCGGTCGATAACCTCACCGAGGGTCAGATCGAAACGCTGAAGCTCTTCGGGGTGGATAACGACCTGGAATTGCTTCTCGTAACCGCCGATCCCTAGAACCTCGGTGACTCCGGGGACAGTCTGCAGGTGAAACTTGACCAGCCAGTCCTGGATCGTGCGAAGCTCCTCGAGCGAATACTCGCCGGTCGTGTCGTCCAGGTAGTAGAAGAGCACGAGACCCATTCCGGTCGAGATGGGTCCCATTTCAGGCTCGCCGAATCCTTCCGGGATCTGCTCCCTCGCCTCTTGAAGTCTCTCCCCGACGAGTTGTCTAGCAAAATAGATGTCCATCCCATCTTCGAAATAGACATTCACCACAGAAAGCCCGAAATTCGACACGGAGCGTACTTTTTCTACCCCCGGAAGACCGGTCATCGCTACTTCGACCGGGTAGGTGACGAATTTCTCGATTTCCTCGGGCGCGAGCCCTTCGGTGAGGGTGAAGATCTGGACTAGGTTCGGTGAGACGTCCGGAAAGGCGTCTACCGGGAGATTGTTGTACGTGTAGTAACCGGCCCCCATGATGAGCAGTGCGAATACCGCCACCATGAGTCGGTTCTTCATCCCGAATTGGATAATGCGTTCGATCATCGTGGTCTCCCTTAGTGTCCATGCCCGTCGCCGAAGGCTTCTTTCCCGAACTCAGCTTTGAGTGTGAAGCCTCCCTCGCTGACGTAGTGATCACCAGCGGACAACCCTGATAGGATTTCGATATGGGTGTCGCCCTGCCGCCCGAGGGTGACGGGCTGCGGCAAGAATCCTCTCTCAGTTTGGAGAAATACGACTGCTTCCGCTTCGATGGTGTGAAGAGCGGTGCGTGGCACGACGAGCGGTACTTCGATTTTCTCGACGAGCACTTTGGCGGTTACGAACACACCGGGCCGCCACAGATTGTTCTTGTTGGGGATGACCAGGCGCGCGGTGGCGGTGCGCGTGTGCTCGTCGACGATCGGTGCTACGTAGCTGAGTTTACCGGCGTCATAAGCAAGATCGTGACCGATGTAGACCTGTGTCTCGAGCCCGACCTTCACTCGACCGAGGTCTCGTTGGTACACCGTGAGGTCGATCCAGACGCTCGAAAGATCGGCGATGACAAAAGTGTCGCGCTCGCGGGAGGCGGCTTCGCCCAGAGTGATGTGTTTGCCGATGACAGTGCCCGAGATCAGCGTCTTGACTTCGAATGGAGCCAGGCTCACGTCACTTTCGATGACGGCGAGGACTTGTCCCTCTTGAACGTAGTCGCCGATGTTGGCACGAACCTCGGTCACAATCCCCGAGTAACGGGGCACGATATGGGCCAGGCGGTCATTGTTCGCCTGAACCTCTCCGGGGAGTTCAAGATAGTTCTCGATGACTCCCCTGCCGGCGACTGCGATCCTGATGCCAAACTCGTCGAGTTCGGCCAGGGAGAGCTGGACGAGCCCGTGGTCGTCGTGCTCGTCCTGATCGCCATGATCACCGTGTTCCGCTTCGTTCGTATGCTCTTCATCATTGTGGCCGGCATGCTCGTCTTGTGCTGTGGCTGTCGCGACGAAGCCGCCTGACAAAACCAGTATGAGTGCGAGAGCGAATTGACGTGTCATTGGTAGTGTCTCCCGGGGTTTCTATCAGAAATCTGAAGGGGCTCGCCGATGAGCCGTTCAAGGTCGGCAACAGTGCTGTGGTAGCGTGCCAGTGTGGAGAAGTATCTGCTCCTCAACTCGAAGAGGAGGCGCTCCGTATCGAGTACATCGGTAAAACGCATGGAGCCCCGAAAATAGGCCTCCTGTGCGGATCGAAAGGCGGTCTCCGCCTCGGGAAGAGCGCGGTCACGAAGGGCGTAAATTTCTGACCTCGCAGCGAGAAGCGCCCCATGTGAAATCGCGAGCCGGGTCTGAAGGCGAACGGCTGTAGCGCGACGCTCTTCATCGACCTGCCTGACTCTCATCTCGGCCGCTAACGAGGCACCCTGGTTCCGGTCAAAGATCGGCAATGGCAGTCCGAATTCAATGATGAATGCACTGCCGTCGATCTCGTTCAAATACCGCACACCCGCACCGATCGAGAGGTCAGGGAGACCGCGGGAGCGTTCAAGGTCAAGTGCGGCGCGCCGGTAGTCCAGCTCGGAAGCCCACCGCGCAAGATCCGGGTTTTGCTCGATTCGACCTTTCAGGGCTTTTAGTGAAGGGGGGGAGGCGATCTCTTCCAGATTGCCAAGCGCTTCTGAGAAGGCCGGCGTCGATTCCCCCCACGCAGCGGAAAGTTCTCTTCTTACGGCCGCGAGGCGACGGTCTGCCTGCTCCCTGTCGATCCGACTGGTCTCAAGCTCGACACGCGCCCGAGACTCCTCGACGGGTGAGGTAGAGCCCGCCTTCACGCGGCGAGAAACGGACGCCAGCACCTCTTCGGCTATCTGAACCAGCTCTTCAGCCAAAGCAACCTCTTCTTGTGCATGGAGTACTTCGAGAAAGGACTTTGTGGTCTTGGTAAGTACGTCAATTCGCGCCACCTCGTAGTCCCAGGCGGCAAGTTCTCTATCATACTCGGCGGTCGCCAGTCGCTTCCCTCGCTTCCCCCCGAGTTCGATCAGCTGTGAGAGTGCAATTGTTGTTTCCGAACCACCTAGCCCATCCAAGTCGCCTTTTCCGCCGAAATTCTCAAGTTCAAGTATCAGCTCCACGTTAGGCCGGAGGCCGGCCTGAATGGCCTCCGCTTCTTTCGCCCGTACTTTCCAGGAGAAGGTGGCAAGTTCAGGGCTGTTCGTGAGGGCGGCCACGAGCGCCTCCCGGAGAGACAGGTTTCCGGCCGGTTCTACAAACTCCCTGAGCACTGTAGATTCGTCGGCCCGGGGTAGGCTGGCGTTCGGAAGGTCTCTGCCGAGTGGTCTCGGTTCAGCAGTGCTGAGCTGTGTCGCCGGCGCGGGGCCGACCATTACAAGAGTCATCAGGAGGGGGAGTGTCCCCATGCGGGTATTGTTCATGGCAATGCGATTCCCGTTCTCGTTTCGCCTGCTCTGGGCGCGGTCGGCCAAATCAGGCTGTTCATCTCACCGCAGCGTAGGCGCTCGGTCGAAGTCAGTTATGTGGAGATAGTTAGAACGGGATTCAGATCAGGAGCGGAAGGTCGCTTTCGGGACGGGGCAGATTCATGCGGTAAGCGAGCAGTGATGCCCCCTCAGTAAGCGTGGTCCCCGGTAGATTCGGATCAGATGTGACGCAGCCGGGGACGACAGCTGCAATCGTGGCGGGACCGCTACTGCTCGCGGTTGTATCAGGCCGTTGCATGTTTTCCACACAAGGGTCCGCTATGCAGTCCTCTTCGTGCTCACAAGAAATGCCCTCCGAGCAGTCAATACAGAGGTGCTCGAGGGTACCGGACATACATAATCCGGGGCCGAGAAGAAGCACCCAGATGGCAAGTGATGTGAGCAGTACTCGTTTCATGGTCCCTAAAGAATAGCTCAGGCCGTCGAAGAGGGCAACCCGCGTATCACCCCGGGGCCGACAACCGGTTCCAGAATGATCGTATCGGCACCAAGCGGACACTTCCCGACCATTCACCTTGACGCCCGACCCCGAATCGAACACCTTTAGAGGCGGATGGAGCATTGCAATCATAGCCACTCAGCGTTCGAAAGGGGCGACGAAAGAAGATGGCGGCTTATACATGTGAGAAATGCGGGATGAGCGTCGGAACCATGACCTGCGGACAGTGCGGCAAGGAACTGGAGCACTCGACCCTCACCAAGGACGACGGTTCGACGGTCCATATATCCACTTGCCCGGACGGCCATGGCAAGATCAAGTCGCCCATGTGTTGCGGCCAGGATATGAGCTGCACGATCGGCTGAATCAGCCGGGAACAGCAACAATTTCATCGAATTGACAAGGGTCAGGCCAGCGATTTTTGCAGGCCTGGCCCTTCGTTCAGGGGCTTCCCCGCTGGAGTCCGTCCAGATTTCCCCTCCTCTCCCCAGCCTTCAGAACAGAGCGATTTATACCGATCATAGGGTATATACGGACATCCTATTGGTGTGGTTCCTTGAGACCCGGGAGTGTCATCTTGTTCCAATCTGAGCGGACGAACTACACAATCTATGGACTGCTTTTCGGGGCGGCGTTCCCGATAGGCGCGTCATTGATCGTGGCGGCCCTCGCCGATGATGGGCTTTCCCTGGCGACGATCGTTCAGGCTCAGCGTTCCGATCCCCTGCTTTGGATCATTGACAGTGCCCCGATCTGGCTCGGTTGGTTTGCCTCGCTATGTGGGATGCGGCAGGATCGCCTGCGAGAGGTTCTGAATGAACGTGATGACTACTATAGAGCGTCAGACACATGAGTGGAGCGAAGCCCTTACGAATGCAGAGAAATCAAGCAAGGCAAAAAGCGAATTCCTCGCGAATATGAGCCACGAGATCAGGACCCCCATGAACGGCATCATGGGCATGAACGAACTCTTGCTCGACACACCGCTGAACAAGGAACAGTCCGAATATGCTGAAGCTGTTCAAAGCAGTGCCGAATCTCTTCTCACATTGATCAACGACATTCTCGATTTCTCCAAGATCGAAGCGGGGAAGCTGGACATGGAAACGGTGGATTTCCACCTTGCCGAGGTAATCGAAAAGACGGTCGGTCTTGTCGTCCATAAATCATCGGCCAAAGGAATCGAACTCATAGTCGATGTCGACCCGTCAGTTCCCGAAGTCGTCAAGGGGGACCCCACGCGGTTCAGGCAGGTGGTGCTCAACTTCATCGGGAATGCCATCAAGTTCACCGATAGCGGAGAGATTCTGGTAAGGGCGGAGCCCGCCGGAGATCGGGATCCGACTGACTCAGATAGTGAGAGGGTTTCTCACTATGTTCGAGTCAGTATCAAAGACACCGGTATCGGAATCCCCGAAGAGAAGCAGCAATTCCTCTTCAAGAGCTTTTCCCAGTCAGACAGTACCACCACTCGAAAGTACGGCGGGACAGGCCTCGGGCTTGCGATTTCCAAGCAACTTGCTGAATTGATGGGTGGGGAAGTCGGTATGGAGAGCAAGCCGGGTGAGGGTTCGACCTTCTGGTTCACCGTCATGTTTGACAAGGCTCAATCCCGGGCTGTTTCGCGCTCCAGAAAGAGGGGGGAGTTCGCCGAATTCAAGGGTGTGCCGGTTCTCGTTATCGATGATAACGAAACCAACCGGTTGATCCTGAGTCGGCAGCTCACGAGTCGAGGATTTCTGGTGGACGAAGCGGCTCAGGGTGAGGAGGGGCTTGATCGATTGTACCGCGGCCTGAACGGTGAGAAGCCGTTTCGCATTGTCCTTCTGGACATGATGATGCCCGGAATGGATGGCCGGGAAGTGGCGGAGCGGATCCGCGACGCCGATCTGCCGATTCAGCCGGTGGTTATCATGCTCTCATCTATTGGAGAACGCCTGAGTGCAGACGAGATGACAGTTTCAGGGATCGACCGTATTCTGGGAAAACCGGTTGGTGCCGCTTCACTTCTCGGCGTTCTGGCGGAGGCTTTGGGGCTCTCGCTGGAAGAGGGAGAGAAGAAGCAAAGAAAGCCGCTCAAGCAATTCCTTTCGGAGGGGGGACGCCCGTTCCGTGTGCTTGTTGCCGAGGATAACCCTGTGAATCAGATCCTGGCGGCGCGGCTCCTTTCTAAAGCCGATCTCGAACCGACAGTAGTGAAGAACGGCGAGGAAGCGATCCGGGAATGGGAGCAGAACGAGTACGATTGTATTCTGATGGATATTCAGATGCCGGTCATGGATGGTTCCGAGGCTTCCCGCCTGATTCGCGCTCGCGAGGAGGAAACGGGAGAACACATCCCCATCGTGGCTCTCACGGCAAACGCAATGAAGGGGGATCGAGAACGATACCTCGAGTCCGGCATGGACGGCTATGTCTCCAAGCCGATCCGTCCCGACGAGCTTTTTGAGGTGATGGAGCGTGTTTTGAGCGGCGAGAATAAAGTCGTCGCTACCACTCAGACCTGATTCCACACCTGCATCGCATCACTATCTCTCCCCGGTTCCGTCATTCCCATTTCATTCTCCCTATAGTACGGTCCTCATGCAATCGATCAGCCTGCGGGGCAATCCCGCGGCGGTACTCGAGGGAGGAGTCGTTTTGAAACATTGGATTCGATCTGTGGGAACGGCGGCGGTGATTCTGGCGCTCTTTGCCGGTGCCTGGGCCGCTTCGGCGCTCACCGTGCAGGTGAGCAGCACGAGAATGAGGAAAGATGCCAAATTCTGGGCACCGTCGGTCGAAACTCTCACGGCGGGGGCGAAGCTGAGCGAAGTCTCCCGGTCGGGCGACTGGATCCGGGTGAAGAGTCCGTCCGGTAAAACCGGCTGGGTTCACGAATCAGCGGTGACGTCCCGCAAAGTGACGCTGGGCACCGGATCGAAGATCGCGGCCGCAGGCGCCTCATCAGATGAGATCGCGCTTGCCGGCAAGGGATTCAATGAGCAGGTGGAAGGGGAATACAAAAAAGCGAACAGGAGCCTCGACTTCGAAGGCGTCGACCGGGTGAGCCGGATCACCGTCTCCGATGATGAGGTCATTCAGTTCCTGAAAGAGGGCAGGCTCGCCGACTGGGGGAGGGGATCATGAAGAAGCGGATGCTGGCTTTGTCATTCCTCGCCCTTGCCGGGATTCTACTGGTCGCCGGCTGTACCGGGGCGATTACTAAAATCGGTACAAGCATTGCCGCCGATAAAGGGCTCATAACGGAAGAGCAGAAGGGTGCCATCGATCGATCGGAGGAGGCGTTTCGAAAGAGATTCGAAGAGCTTACGGAAGAAGAGGAGTACTACATCGGCCGCGCGGTAGCGGCGACCATCCTATCCAGGTATGAGCTTTACGAGAACAAGAGTCTTACGAAGTATGTGAACCGGGTGGGGCGTTCGGTGGCGATTGCATCCAGCCGGCCCGAGATCTATAACGGCTATCATTTTGCCGTGCTCGATGTGGATGATGTGAACGCTTTTGCTACGCCCGGCGGCTTCATCTTCGTTACGCGCGGCATGCTGGCTCAGGTTCCGGACGAAGAATCGCTTGCGGCCGTGCTTGCCCACGAGGTGGGGCACGTGGCGAAGAAGCACGGTCTTGGCGCGATCAAGAAGAGCAGGCTGATCGACGCGTTTTCAGTTCTCGGAAAAGAGGCGGGGACTGCGTGGAACAAAGAAGAGCTGCTGAAAGTGACGGACGCGTTCGATGGAGCTGTCGGTGACATCGTTCGTACACTGATCGAAAAGGGCTACAGCCGGTCGCAGGAAGAGGACGCCGATCGGGTGGCGGTAGCTTTCGCAACTGGAATCGGTTATCAGGCGGACGGGCTCTCCCGCTTTCTTGATCAGCTCGAACAAAGTAACTCGGGATCACGGAAGCTCGGCATGCTGAAAACCCACCCTGGTGCCGGTGCGCGGAAGAAGGCGGTCGCCCGTGCCGTAACGGAGCATTCCGGATCCGGTACCGACCCGGCACCGCGAAAAGCCCGATTCGAACAAGCGATGGCATCGCTTTAGCAATGGGATCGAAGCGATCACGCGCGCGTCTGGCGATCGGGTTCGCATCGGGACTGATCGCCGCTATCATCGGCCTGGCCGGCTTTTTCGACTCTCTTGAGTGGAAGAGCTGGGACTGGAGGCTTCGTCACTTCGGCGACTCTTCTCGAACGACTGATGATGTCGCCCTGCTGCTGATCGATCAGAACAGTCTTGATTTCATGGAAGAACAGGAAGGGCTTCCATGGCCCTGGCCACGGTCGCTCTACGCACCGGTGATCGAGTATTGCCGTCTGGCGGGGGCTCAGGCGATCGTGTTCGATATCCTGTTCACCGAGCACTCGGTTTACGGTGTGGAAGACGATGCCGAGCTGGCAGGGGTGATCGCCGCCGGTGGGGATGTAGTACTCGCAGAAACGGGGAGTGCCCACCCGATTGAAGTGCTGGCTCAGTCAGCGCGGGCGATCGGCAACGCCGGATTCCAACCGGATGATGACGGCATTTTTCGAACGATCGATCCCGCGGGGGAGACCGGCACGCTTACCCTCCCTTTCGCGGTTCTTCGCGACGTGCTCGGCGTCAGCGTGGATCGGGCGGTGGGGGGGGATCGGGCTTTTTCCCTCGGTGGCGCGCCTGTACCGCTCGATAAACAGGGCCGCTTTGTGATCGATTATATGGGGCCGGCGGGAACGATCCCTTCCTACTCGATGGCGGCGGCGATTCAATCGTATGTGCGCCAGGGGACGGGAGAGGAGATCGCCCTCCCACCTGAGAGGCTCGCGGGCCGCGTTGTTTTTCTCGGAATGAGCGCTCCCGGCCTGCTGGATCTCAGGCCGACTCCATTCAGCTCGGTCTACCCCGGCGCCGAAGTTCATGCCACCACCATGCAGAACCTCCTCACTCGGCGCTTCATCCGGATCGCTCCGCTCTGGATCACGTTCCTGCGTTCGCTCGGGCCTGCCATTCTGCTCGCCTTTTTACTGGGTCGTATTCGGAGTGCCTGGAAGGGGGCGGTTCTTCTCCCTGTTTTTGGTGCACTACTGATTATCGGAGCTGTAGTCGCGTATCGTATCGGTTTCTGGGTACCTTTCGTTTCGCCCCTTTTCGCCATACTGCTCGCGTTCGTCTCCGTGCAGACAATGGAGTACGCTACGGAAGGGCGACAGCGCCGTTTCCTGAAGCACGCGTTCCGCCATTATCTCAGTCCGCAGGTAATCGAGGAAATCGTACAGGATCCTTCACGACTCAAGCTGGGAGGGGAGCGGAAAGAACTCTCCATCTTCTTCTCCGATGTCGCCTCATTTACGTCGCTTTCGGAGCGTCTCGAGCCGGAGGAGCTGACCGCCCTTCTGAACCGATACCTGACAGAAATGACCGATGTCATTCAGAGCGAAGGGGGAACGGTAGACAAATACGAGGGGGATGCGATTATCGCGTTCTGGAACGCGCCGATCGATCAACCGAATCATGCGGAGCGTGCGCTTCGTGCGGCGGTCAGATGCCAGCTGAAGCTCACCGAGATCAATCCGGAGCTGGCGAAATCGGCAGGGGCGCCCCTTTCAGCCCGGATCGGCGTGCATACCGGCCAGGTGATAGTCGGAAACATGGGATCACGCGATCGGTTTGATTACACGGTGATCGGGGATGCCGCCAATCTGGCCTCGCGCCTGGAAGGACTCGGCAAAGTTTTTCGAAGCCCGATCGTCGTTTCCGAGGCGACCTGGAAGGCGGGTGAGGCCGCAGTCAACGCCCGGGAAATCGGCCAGGTCCGTGTGGTCGGCCGCGCCGAACCGACCCGGGTGTTCCAACCGACCGCTCTCCGAGGGGGGTCGGCTCTCTTTCCCTGGCTGTCGTCGGTGGAGGGGACGTTTGCAGAAGGACTGGCGCTCTATTATCAGGGCGATCTCCTGCGGGCAGGCGAGCGATTTGCTTCCATACCGGAAGATCCGGTCGCCGGAGCCTATCGAGATCGTTGCGATGAACTCGGGAGCGCGGTAACTACGGATGGATGGGACGGTGTATGGGAGATGACGAGCAAGTGATCGACTGGAAAGAGGGAGACCTGATCGTTCTGGGCGCACGGGGGAGTTGTCCGATGCCCGATTCCCGTTTCAGCAGGTATGGTGGCAACACGACCTCTCTTGCGTTGCGATTGGAAACAACGACTCTGCTCTTCGATGCCGGCACCGGTCTGATCAACGCCGGGCGCCGGCTCACGGCGGACCGATCACTTCCGCGACAAATTGATCTCTTCCTGACCCATCTTCATCACGATCACATTGCCGGGCTTCCTGCATTCGGACCGATCTATGACGATCAGTTCCGCATGACAATTCATCTGGCCCCGGACATTCTGGAATCTGGCCGTGCCGCGCTTGCAGCGTACTTCGCCCCTCCGGTCTGGCCTGTGGCGTGGAACGATCTAGGCGCCGAAATCCGGCTGGTGCCGCTCGAAGAAACGGACACGTTCGGCCGCTACCAGGTCTCTAATTACCGCCTCAATCATCCAGGCAGTTCCACCGGCTTTCGCATTGACGGGCCCGAATCTTCCGCAGCACTCATTTTTGATCATGAACATGGGGATGAAAAGATCGACGTAGCGCTCCCATCCTTCTGCCGCGAAGTGCGTCACATCCTGTATGATTCGCAGTACTCGCTCGGAGAGTATCGATCACACCAGGGTTGGGGACACAGCACCTGGCGGGAAGGGGTACGGTTGGCGGACCAGGCGGGCGCGAAGCATCTCATCCTCATGCATCACAATCCTGAGAGGGATGATCGTGCGTTGGAGGAGTTGCTGGCTGAAGCCCGGAGTCTGAAGCCGGCCGGACTGTCGATCGACCTTGCCCAGGAAGGGATGGCGATTCCTCTCGGATCCGGCTGAACCGATTGATCGTGAAGGAGGTCAGGCTTGGAACCGCAGATGACCGATGTTCTGCAACAGGCACTCCCTCCGTACGAAGTGGCGATTCGATTCGGTATCATTCTCCTTCTTTCGCTCCTGATTCATCTTGCAGTTAAATCTGTCGGTCGATTGCTGCACGCTGTTTCATTTCCCGGCGCCGTTCTCGGCCTCACGTTTCTTGCCACGATTCTGAAGGCGCCATGGGGCATCGATTCCGAAGGCCCTGCCTCAGTCCAGATAGTTGCCTGGTACGTTTTCTGGTCTGCCGTTCTCTTCATTCGAATCGGCGACTGGCTGGTCGATTCCCTTCAGGCACGCCGTAAAGAGACCGTCTCCGTCCCTCCTTTACTTCGCCGGTCCTTCGTCTGGATTTTCTATCTCGTTGCCGTTTTTGGTGTGCTGAAGCTCGTGCTCGGAATCGACATCACCCCTCTTCTTGCGACATCCGCCATTCTCACCATGGTGATCGGCCTTGCTCTGCAGGGTGTACTCGGGAATCTGCTGTCAGGAGTTTCACTCGGCCTTGTTCGCACGGTGGAAGTGGGGAATCTTATCGGCATCGGCGACCGCGAAGGCATAGTGGTTCGTACGAACTGGCGGGAGACCATTATCCGTACGAGAGACGACGACTATGTGCATGTCCCCAATACCCTTCTGGCGTCGGAGCGGATCACCAACTACAGCAAGCCTGAGCATATCCATCGCCATCGGATTGAAGTCGGGGCGAGTTATTCCGATGCGCCGGGCGATGTGATCGCCGCCCTCGAAGACGCCGCCCGGGAATCATCACAGACGCTCGACAAGCCGCCCCCTGTAGCCCATCTCACCGGATACCTTGACTTCGGAATCAATTACACACTCTTTTTCTGGTCCCGGAACTATTGGAGACGGAATCGTGTCGAAGGGGATGTGGGTCGGCTTATCTGGTACAAGTTCAAGCGCCGTGGTATTGAGATTCCGTTCCCCATGAGCGACGAACTGCTGAACGATTTCATGGCGGTGGTGTACAACCAGCGGCGGCTTCCTCCGTCGGACAGGGAACTCGACCGTATGACCGAACTTCTTTCGTCCAGCCGATTTCTGGTCAAGCAGGATACGGGTGGAGGTGATCCCGTGCCGCTGCTTGACACGGAAGCGATGTCTGAACTCGCCGGCCGGTGCCGATTTGTCCGATACGCAAAGGGCGAGACGCTCTGCAGGCAGAAAGACGTGGGCGAACAGTGTTATCTGATCGCCCGCGGCTCGATTCACGGCGAGATCGAGTATCGTGAAAGAGGTGGAACCCATCTCTTTGAGTTCAAGGCGAATCAAGGAGACCTCTTCGGAGAGATGTCCCTCTTTACCGGCATGCCGCGAACGGCGACCGGGCGGATCAGGGAAGAGACCGAACTTCTCGAGATCCCGATGAGTGCGTTTGCCGGGCTCCTTGCCGATCACGAGGAGGTGATGGAAGAGATCGCATCTCTAGTTGCGGATCGGAACAAGGAAAACGAGGAGTTTCTCGCCAAGATCGATTCCCTGCCGGAGAAAGAACGAGTGGATAGTTGCGATTCGAGTCGTATTCTCGAGCGTCTCAAGAGTCTTGCGTTATGGGGACGAAAACTCGTCGGCCGGCCATCTTGATCACTGAAGGAGAGTGAATGGAAGCCTCGAAGAAAAAGGGAAAACTGGAAGGGCTGCTCGGTCTCTTCGCCGAGATAAAGGCGGGCGAGGGTTTGACCGCAATCCTTCTTGCGCTGAACGTCTATCTGCTGCTGACCACGTACTATATCGTCAAGCCGGTGCGGGAGGCCTTGATTCTCGCCGGAGGCGGGGCGGAACTGAAGAGCTATACGTCAGCCGGGCAGGCGCTTTTACTGTTGCTTGCTGTTCCGCTCTACGCTTCCCTCGCCTCAAAGATGCCGCGACGCCAGTTGATCAACGTGGTGACCGTCTTCTTCGCCGTCTGTATGGTCGGATTCTATCTGCTTGCCCGGCTCGACGTCCCCTATCTCGGGGTCTACTTTTTTCTTTGGGTAGGAATCTTCAATCTGATGGTCATCGCTCAGTTCTGGTCGTTTGCGAATGATATCTATACACCCGAACAGGGGAAACGGCTCTTTGCAATCGTCGCCTTCGGTGCATCGATCGGCGCTGTATCGGGAAGCGTGATTGCGGGGCGTTTGATCGGACCGCTGGGGGTGGAGCAGCTGTTGCTCCTGGCGTCGGCCATACTGATGCTCACACTCGTTCTGACAAACATGATCGACGCCCGCGAGAGTAAGAAACCCCGCCCGGAGGCGGGCTCTGATTCGCTGCTCGCTCCCCCCGATGAGGAGCCGATGGGGGACGGTGGCGCGTTCCAGCTCGTCATGAAAAACCGTTACCTGCTTCTGATCGCCCTGCTCATGCTGATCCTCAACTGGGTGAATACTACCGGAGAGTATATTCTCGGCCGCGTGGTTACCCGAACAGCTGAGGATCTGGTCGCCGCAGGCCAATCGGGCGGCCTCGATGTGGGGCAGTATATCGGCAAGTTCTACTCCGATTTCTTTTCAATCGTTAACGTTGTCGGTGTGCTGACACAACTTTTTCTGGTATCCCGCATTCTGAAGTACCTCGGTGTCCGGATCGCCCTGCTCATTCTTCCGGTCATCGCTCTCGGTGGATATCTACTGCTCGCTTTCTACCCTTTGCTGAGCGTGGTCCGTTGGGCGAAGACCGCCGAGAATTCCACCGATTATTCCCTGCAGAACACGGTGCGAAACGTTCTCTTTCTCCCGACCACCCGGGAACAGAAATACAAAGCGAAACAGGCGATCGATACTTTCTTCGTGCGGGTAGGCGATCTCCTTTCCGCTGCTCTCGTCTGGGTTGGTACCGCCATGCTGTCGTTCGGCACGACCCAGTTTGCCCTCGCCAATCTGGTGCTTGTAGGTGTCTGGATCGTGATTGCCGTCAAGGTCGGTCGGGAACATTCGAAACTGGTCGCTCGGAGGGATTGATGTCCGGGGAAGAAATTGATGCTGGGAGGGATCCAGGCAAGCACGCCGAGATCAATTACCGCCACCTCGCTCAAAACGTCGTGGATGTCATCACGTGTCACACGCCGGACGGGACCATTCGCTACATTTCTCCCGCTGTGGAAGCGCGCCTCGGTTATCGTCCCGATGATCTGGTCGATAAGAACATGTTCAAGGATCTTATCCATCCCGATGATTTGCCGTTGCTCTATGGTGCCGGTGAAAAACTGATCGAGAGGTCCATCCCGTTCGTCCAGATCAAGCATCGCATTCGAAAAGCGAACGGTGAGTACTTATGGGCGGAAACGACAAGCCGTATTCTGCCTGAGCATGAAACGGGTGAAGGAATTCTTTTTCTCGCCGTCTCCCGCGATATCACCGAGCGGCTGAAGACCGAGCAGGAGCTCCAAGAGAGTGAACATCGATTCCGTGAGCTGGTGAGCGTCGGATTCGACGGGATCGCGATCAGCCGCAAGGGGATCCTTGTTGAGGCGGATGAATCGTTTGCGGCCAGTTTCGGGCTCAAACCTGAGGAGATTCGGGGGAAATCGGTGCAGGACTTGGTCGCGCCGGAATACCGAAAATTGGTCATGGAGCGGATGATTTCAGGTTACCTCGATCCCTACGAGACGAAGGGGCTTCGGCTCGACGGCTCGACTTTTCCCGCCGAAGTGTGCGGAAGGCCGATCATTTACAAAGGGGAAGAGGCCCGAATCACGGCTCTCCGTGATCTAACTGACAAGAGACGAGTCGAGGAAGCGCTTAATAGCAGCGAAGCGCAGTTGCTGCATGCGCAGAAGCTGGAGGCGATCGGGACACTCGCCGCCGGTGTTGCTCACGAGTTCAACAATGTGATCACGGCGATTCTCGGCCACGCCCAGGTCGCCGCCCTCGAACTTCCCGATGATCATCCTGCGGCGCAGGATGTGAAGGGGATCATTGAAGCGTCCGCCCTGGCGACTGACATCACGCGGGCGCTTCTTACGTTCAGTCGAAAGAGCGATCCTGATCTCCAGGCGATGAACTTCTGTGAATTCGTAGAAGACTCATGCCGAGTACTGGAACGAGTGCTGCCGAGATCGATCGAGGTGAGTGTCGTCGGACCACCCTGCCGGGGCCTCTGGGTCAGAGCGGACGAAAGCCAGCTTTCTCAGGTACTGATGAATCTCGTAATCAACGCCCGCGATGCCATGCCGAACGGGGGGACGCTGCGGGTCGCCGTGAGTGCGGAGCCGGCATCGGGGGGGGAGACGAAGCAGGGCGATCCACCACCGATCGAAGGGCGCGCCCTCCTCCGAATTACCGATGACGGATCAGGTATGGCCGAGGAAATCCGGGATCGTGCGTTCGAGCCGTTCTATACGACCAAGACCAGGGAAAAGGGGACAGGGCTCGGACTCGCTGTCGCCCATGGCATCGTCCAGGCCCATCAGGGGCGGATCGAGATTGACTCGGAGGAGGGGAAGGGGACATCCGTTACGCTGTCGCTCCCACTCTGCGCCCCGCCGAAGAACGCGCGGAAAGATCTGGTGCCGCCCCCCGTCCGGACGGGACAGGGGGAGCTGATTCTTGTAGCCGAAGATAACGCCGATGTGGGGACCGTCCTTTCGGGCGCTCTTCAAAGGGCTGGCTATGAAGTGGCCCTGGTATCGGACGGGGCGGAGGCACTCGATTCGTATCGCCAGAACGCCGGCAAAATCAGGCTGATCATCATGGACGTAGACATGCCGAAGCTTTCCGGTCCCGCGTGTCTTCGTGAGATTCAAAAGAGCGGCGGGAGGCTGCCTGCCATTCTGATCAGCGGCTACCCGGTAACGGATGAATCGACCGCAAACCTCCAGGACGTCAGCCTGCTGCTGAAACCCTTCCCGATGGATCAGCTCCTGGCGATGGTGGGTAAAATGCTCGACGAGACGCCGAACCGGCTCGGACTAGCGAACTAGAATCAGCTTCCGGCTGATCGACCTGTTCCTTGTCTCCAGCTTGAAGAAGTAGATCCCTGAAGAGACATTCGCACCACCGGTATCGCGACCATCCCAGAGAATCTCGCTACCTGAATCGGTGCCGCCGCTCTCCAGTACGCGGACGACTCGCCCTCGTATGTCGTATACGGCGAGTCGGTGTCTCTCCCCGCCGGGTGTGCGCGGCCTGGCCAGGCGGACAACACTGATCCCCGGCGACGGGTTGGGATAGGGTCTGCCCAGTTCCCAGCGATCGGAGTTCTCATCGGGGAAGCCGATTCCCACCGGATCGGTAACGTTCACAATCGCTCCGACCATCGAGAGGGAATCCAGCGGGTTCCTGGCGATGTCCATTACGGAGCCTGAGAGAAAGTCGATCGGCGTTGTGCCTTCCGCGAGTGTCAGGAATCGAAGAATCACCATCTCGCCCGGAGCCAGGATGAACGAGGTGGACGGGAAGATCACTTCGAATACCTCCCATGTGCCCAGCGATTCTTCCATGGCGTCGAAAAAGGTCTGGTGTCCGGCGCTCGTATAGAGCGAGCCTTCGAACGCATCCACGAACTGAATGATTGAGGGATCGAACTCGATGACGATCTGGAAGTTGGAGAATGTATCTACGGCCGCGTCGATCATGAGAGAAAGGTCGAACTCTACGCCGACGCCCACGTCTGTTGTAGCGGGTTGGAGCGAAATAGTCGGACCGGCCGCGACAGCGGTACCGGCAACGCTGAGTCCTAGAAGAACGAATCCAATGCAGCAGGCCTTCCGGATCAACGACTTCACGAGCGCCCCTTTCTCGGGTAGTGGAAAGAGAGAACCGAGGGGGGGCGCCCCCCCCCGGTTTCCAACGGAAGGATCAAGCTACCTCAGCATAAGGATTTTGTTAGTGGATTCATAGCCTCCACTCCGCATCCGCACGAAGTAAGAGCCGCTGCCCACAGCTTTCCCATTGCTGTCTACGCCGTTCCATGTGGCCTCGTACGATCCAGCATCCTTCGATTCACTCACGAGCGTATTCACAAGCCGCCCCTGCACGTCGTAAATCTGAATTCTGACGTCAGTTCGCGACTTCAGTTCGTAGCGAATCGAAGTGGTCGGATTAAATGGATTCGGCCGGGCGCCGACAAGGCGGGTGATGCCGGGCACAGTCGAGTTGCCGCTGAGGGCGAGGTCGCTGGTTGAAGCATTCAGCGCCGTATTCTCGGCGTCCCGGAGATCCGCCGACTCGAACGTAATGTCGAGATCTCTGTCGTTCTTGACGCGGAAGACGAGCGTAGCCAGTTCACCGGAGCCGTGAAGCACACGATCCCGGCCGAGGACGGCGAGATCAATCCAGACCTTGCCCTGTTCCATTTCACCGCTCTGCAGGAAGACCTGTGCTTCGGGATCGGCCAATCCGGAGCCGGATCGCGTTTCGATCCAATCGAGCGACTTCTTGTCATAGCTGAGAACGACGCTGGCAGCCTTTACCTGATCGACGTGCTCTTGCAGGGAGAGTTCGACTTCGATGAGATCGGACTCTTCTGCGTTATCCCGTCGTTCAAGAACCAATGTCGGCTGACCAGCCTCGCCCGGATTGTCGAGCGCGGCGATCGGGAGCGCTTTGCCTGACGGCGCGACCACAGTGTAGTTCATGGCGAAGATAACAAGATCCGGAAAATCGATGTCGTCATCCGGAACCGGTAGCCCGAGTCGGCTCGCGTTGTCGGTCGGGCCGACATCGAGCTCATCGTCAGGAGCGATCGGGGGGGAGCTGGGGCTGTACTTGCGGTAGCCCGCGCTGAGCGCGTTCAAGTCGAAGAAATCGACTTCACCGTCGTACCCACCGCCGCTCGAAGTCACGTCGCCGAGCCAGTAGTTGGTGGCGCGATCACCCTGTCCGAACTGGGCGGGAATCGCGGTTGTCGGCGCGAATCCCCCCGTAAGGTTACCGGCGCAATCATAGGTGTATGAGCGGTAGTAGTAGATGGACCGCGCTGTAAGCGTGTCTTCGAACGTCTCCGCCGTGCCGCTGTAGATGATGGTCCCGTCAATACCGGTAGCCGGGTAGCCGTCTGCAGGCTGCACGTATTCGGGATAGCCGAACGGCGCGCCGGCGCTCCAGGGTTTGCGGACAACTTCGACATGATCGAAATCGGTCAGCGGATTGGTCCAGGCAAGATGAACCTTGCCGTTCCCCGCAGTTGCGTCAAACACAGTCGCCGCTGGGGGATTGATCGTATCTTTGATGAAGCTCCAGCTCGGCACCGTGCTCACGTTTCCGAAATCGTCGAAGCAGCGGAAGTTGATAACGTGGGCGCCTTCGCCCACTAACGCGAACAGAGGGAACGACCAGGTCGGGTTGCTGAATGAATTACCGACAAAGGCGGCGAAGAGTCCCGCATCTGTCAGCCAGCCGCCGCCATCCACTCGAAACTGTGCGAGATCGAGATCGCTGCACACATCGATCGCAGAAACGTCGAGGATGGGAGTTGTGTTCCAGCACTCACCTTCCGGAAACGGGCCGTTAACCGAGAAGATGGGAATCGTGATGTCCGACAGGAGCAAGCCATCCGCTTCGGAGAAGCCGGTGAGGCCCTGGTTATCCTTGTCGACAACGCTGACGATGGTTACGTCGATCACGCTCGTATCGCACGCGATTCCGGTAAAGTCGACGGTGAACATGCTGGCGGGGCCGCTCACTCCGGGCTGAGCGCCTAGAAGAACGGCGTCTACCGTGATCTCGTTCGGACCGGTTGAGTCGGCGAAGAAGAGCGTCGTCCCCTGATCGGAGAGGAGGGGGCCCTCAGCGACGAGTACGGGGGCGGTCGTCGCTACCGCACCATCCCAGGTGAATTTCACGGAGTAACCGTAGACGAGGCCGGAGCCGCCGCCGACATATTCGAAGTCAACCGTCTGGGTCGGCCCGGCGAATGTGAGATTCTGCGGACTGGGGCTCGATAGAATATTACCCGCCTGGGCGGTCGCGGGCTCGAAGAAAGCCGTGCCTGTGCCGGCTGCGCCGAACTGCATGGTCAGGTGGGTGAAGTTGAGATCGAACTGATTGGCCCCATCGAACGGTCCGCCCGAGAACGAAGTCCAGGTCCCTGCGCTCAACCTGTAAAATGGGGCGATATGCCACGAATTATCCACATTCTGGCTCAGTACCAGGCGGAGATCGAATGGAGTCGAGCCTTCGCCGGCAGCGAGGGCGTGGGAAGTCATGAGGGTGGTCCCGTCTTCATCGTAGGCTTCGATCAGGTGGCCGCCCGCCCCCGAAGAGTGCGTGACAATCTTGATCAGAAAGGATTCCCAGCCCGATCCTGAGCCCCGATCCCCGTAGACAATTTCAAACGTTCCTGAATAGGAATTGAAATCCAAGTCATCGAAAGAGAGTACCCAGGTGTTTCCGTCACTCAGGTCGAGAGTTCCATGGGTCCCGTCGTCATAATAACGAATAAAACCGACGCTGAGACTGTCCAGCGCTTGTGCGGGTTGCAGACTGCCAGCCAGGAGAACCAGCATGACGGCGGCCGCTGCTGCGGCGAATCCTCTTGCAAATCTCATTTTTTCCTGCCCTCCAGATTGTTTTGTTTAGTCCTACTTTCCCCGGCGCCAGGTTAATGCGGAGCGCCGCCGCGGCAAGCTCGTTCACTGTGAAATCCTTGGTTCTTCGGCTCCCTCCATGTTGTGTTTCGTCAGCATCGATGTCTTAGCTTGGAGTGCCGACTGGACAGCGGGGGAGGTGCTATCAGACTTGGTTTCGCATGGACTTGCGAAACCGGAATCGTGATGTCCCAACATGTTCCTATGGCGGTGCTTCCCAGTCTGCAGTTCGCTATCTATCGCAGGAGGTCCCGAAGATACGGGCACCCCTCAGCCGATTCGAAAATCGGCTTTAAGCAATAACTCTCGGAGGCTCTCGCTTGTCGAGGGCCCACCGATGGTCAAACTGGTTTCCTCAAGAGCGGCAAACGGATGGGATTCCGTGACTTGAGGGTACCGCAGGGCCCCCGGATTTGCAAGGGAAATCAAAATCTGAGCAATCGAGACCGATCCTTACGGAGCACACAAACTGGAGCGAATCGTCCATTCAGTCGAAACTTCGACAGGCGGGCCGCTTGCAGGTTTATCCTATGATATGCGGCGTAGCCGGGAAATCACCCCAGGGAGCCCCGTCGCATGAACCCAATGGATCAATCCATCGTGTCATTCCTGAACCAGTTTGCCCAGCTATCCTGGACGCTGGACCGCTTCATATTCTTCTTCTCCGGCTGTACACTGCTGAAAGGTGGCATCGTGATGACTCTTCTCTGGTGGATGTGGTTCCGGAGCGATTCAGATACGATAGGGAGGCGGAAGAAGGTCATTTCTGTCTTCTTCGCATCTGTCGGGGCGTTAACGGTCGGCAGGGTTCTGGCCACTTTGCTTCCTTTTCGGCTTCGCCCCCTTAATAATGAAAGCTTGGGATTTCTTGCGCCGTACGGTGTAAGGACAGGCCTACTGGAAGAACTCAGCTCATTCCCAAGCGACCACGCCATCCTGTTCGCCGCTCTCTCCACCGGTCTGTTTCTGATATCAAAAAGGGTAGGAGTGGCCACTTTCCTCTATTCAGGAATATTCGTCCTGCTGCCGAGGATCTATCTCGGGCTTCACTATCCCTCGGACATTCTTGTTGGGATCCTGGTCGGTGTAGTGATCGCCTGGGCCGGGGTTAGTCTCATTCAACGATCTGCAATACCGGAGATTTTTGTTGCCTGGGCGGAGAAAAGACCTGGAATTTATTACCCCGCGTTCTTTCTGATCTCTTACCAGATCGCCGATCTCTTCGATGATAGTCGGGGGATACTCAAAGAAACGCTCACGGTGGTGAAAGCGCTGCTTACGTGATCGGTCTATCGAACAAAGTTCCCACCGCGCTTATCCGGGCACTTTTTTCGCCGCCCTCTTTCTTTCGTTCTCAGTGAGCAGTCGCTTGCGGATCCGGATGTTCTTGGGCGTTACCTCCACCAATTCGTCGTCTGCAATAAACTCGAGGGCAAACTCGAGCGTCATCTCCCGCGGGGGAGTGAGCTGAATCGCCTCGTCGGTTCCGGAAGCCCGGATATTGGTGAGTTGCTTCCCTTTTGTGGCGTTTACCACGAGGTCAGTCCCCTTGTTATTAACCCCGATGATCATCCCTTCATAGAGATCAGTTCCCGGATGGAGGAAGATCTCACCCCGTGGCTGGAGATTCCAGAGAGCGTAGCCCACCGCACGGGCCCCTGTCATCGATACCATGACGCCGGTTCGCCGCTTGGGCAGGGCGCCTTTATATTTCATGTATTCGTGGAAGTTCTGGTACATGATGGCGGTTCCCCGGGTCATCATGAGCAGCTCGCTTCGAAATCCGATGAGGGCGCGAGACGGAATCAGGAACTCGAGCTTGACCGTACCGACCGAACTCATAGTGATATTGGCGATCTCGCCCTTTCGTTCGCCGATCGCCTCCATTACGCCGCCCTGATAATCGGGATCAACTTCGATCACTACCTCTTCGATCGGCTCGAATATCTGGTCATCGACGGTCTTCAGAATCACTTCGGGCCTGGAAACCTCCATCTCGTATCCTTCGCGGCGCATCGTCTCGATCAGGATCGAAAGATGGAGCTCGCCACGCCCCGATACCTTGAAGCGGTTGATGGACTCCGTTTTTTCCACGCGCACGCCGACATTGATCATCGCCTCATGCTCGAGCCGTTCCTTGATGTGCCGGGAAGTCAGAAAGCGTCCGCCATCCATACCCGCCCGGGGGCTTGTATTGTGGGAGAACTCCATTGAAATCGTCGGCTCGTCAATCTTCACCATCGGCAGGAGCTCCGGATTGTCAGGTGAGGCGACCGTCGAGCCCACAGACACTTCCTCGATCCCGGCGAGCGAGATGATGTCGCCGGCAAGCGCCTCTTCTACTTCGGTCGGAACAAGCCCGACGTACTTCAGGATCTTGGTCACACGGGAGCGCTTGTGAATGCCGTCCCGCATGACGAGCACGACTGTGTCCTTGGGTCTTACTCGCCCGTGAAAAATCCGACCGACGGCGATTCGCCCGACATAGCTGTCGTAATCGAGCATGGTGACGAGCATCTGGAATGGAGCGTCGACATCCGCGACAGGGGGGAGAACCCGATGGAGAATGACGTCGAGCAGTGGCGACATGTCCTCGTCCGAGTCGTCCAGTTCCCGCCGCGCGTAACCCTCTTTCGCAGACGCATACACAATGGGGAAATCGAGCTGCTCATCAGTGGCGTTCAGTTCGCAGAAGAGATCGAACGTCATGTCCGCCACTTCGTCCGGTCTCACGTTCGGCCGGTCGATCTTGTTGATTACCACGATCGGCTTCAAATGGAGTTCGAGAGATTTCTTCAGGACGAACTTGGTTTGAGGCATGGGGCCTTCAAATGCGTCGACAAGCAGAAGCACACCGTCCACCATTTTGAGGATCCGCTCCACTTCGCTGCCGAAGTCGGCGTGTCCCGGCGTATCGATAATGTTGATGCAGGTATCCCGCCAGAGGAGCGAGGCATTCTTCGAAAAGATTGTGATGCCCCTCTCTTTCTCGAGAGGGTTGGAGTCCATGATGGCGGACTCCCCTTCCCGAAACTCATAAGCGCCGGTCAGTTTGAGAAGCGCATCTACGAGGGTCGTCTTACCGTGATCGACATGAGCGATAATTGCGACATTGCGTACGTCTTTTCTTCGATTTTGATGGGGCATGCGGCCTTCCTGACTAGTGCTGGGGATCCGGATCCCAATCGATGCCGATATTCCAACTGGCGTTATCCGCACCGAGAGTGCCTCCGAGGAGAGCACCGGTAGCTGCGGCTGCTCCTACAAGGTACCACGAAGTCTTCCGTTCCCACAGATCGGTCTGGTTGGCGAGACAACCGAGAATCCACCCCGCGTTGGCGGCGAGCCCGGCACCTTTGAGGGCGCACTGATAGCGTGAGAGTTCTACACGGCGAGGCCCATAGATCTCGTCCAGATGAAGCGTGGGAGAGTAGTTCAGAAATGAGAGGGTCTCAGCGTGGGGAAGGGGTGGCGGGGCGGTAATCGGGCCGAGCAACGAGCCTCTGAAATGCTCCGGAATACGAAACCGCGGCCCCGGTTCATGGGGAAGAACTTCGACCGTCTCCGCAGGGAGAGGAGCAGGTGCGATTAACAGGAGGAGCAGTGCGGCTCTCACAATCAGGTGGTTTGTTCTGGTCATCAGTACATCTTTCCCCAGGGGAGTTGCCCATCAAAGATACCGAATGAGACGCCTATCCCGCAAGTTCTGCCGGGGCAGTTGCCTCGCTTCTCCTTCCCACCTATACTGGGTCGGAGTTGCTGCACCTACCCCGTGACGAGGAGAGTGAGGCATGTCCAGGAGCTGGCTCTCCGCCTCGAATCTCAATCGCTCCTATGATCATGGACCGAACAGGGTCCACGCTGTGCGGGATTTGAACCTCCATATAGCGAGAGGGGAGTTTCTCTCGATCGTCGGCGCATCGGGTTCGGGCAAATCGACCCTGCTCAATCTCCTCGCCGGCCTCGATACACCCAGCTCAGGAACGATCGAGGTGGATGGTGTCATGCTGGGTGAACTCGAGCCGCGTGAACTCGCCCGGTACAGGGCCCGCCTGGTTGGAATGGTTTTTCAGTCGTTTCACCTGATCAGTCATCAGACCGCTCTACAGAATGTAGAACTTGCTCTCTATTTCAGCGACGTCGGTCCGACCGAACGGCGGGAGCGTGCGTTGGAGACTCTCGATAGGCTCGGCCTCAGTGATCGTGTGGACCACCGGCCGGCCGCTCTCTCAGGTGGCGAGCAGCAGCGTGTCGCCGTTGCACGTGCGCTTGTCAAAGAACCGGAGGTGCTGTTCGCAGACGAGCCGACGGGCAATCTCGATCGGAAGAACAGCGAGCAGATCGCCCGTATTCTTATGGAGAGTCATGCCAGAGGATTGACAATCGTCCTCGTTACTCATGACTCGGAATTCGCTGCCAAGTGCAGCGATCGCACGGTGACCATGGACTATGGTCGCCTGGTCAGCGAGAACGATTCGCCGAGGGTCCGTCATGACACTGCGTGACGGCATCGTGCTGGCCACCGGGAATCTCTGGCGCATGAAACTCCGCGCCATCCTCACCATTACAGGTGTGGTCATCGCGATCGGGGCGTTTGTGGCCATGCTTTCATTCGCGGCAGGCAGCCATGGTTATATCTCGAACGAATACCAGGAGCTCGGCCTCTTCAATACGATGCAGGTCTATCCCGGAAAATCGAGCGAGGATGATGGCGAATCGAAGATTCCCACGCTCGACATGAACGCCGTCGACCGTTTCGCCTCTCTGTCAGGCGTGAACGTGGCCTATCCCTTCGACGATTTTTCCGTCGATGCGATGTTCGGCGATACTCTTCTGGAGACGAGAGCACAGGCGCTTCCGGTCGCCGCGGCAAGGACGAAGCTATTCTCGCGTGTTCTTGCAGGTAGACTTTTTGATGGAGACGAGGACCGAGAGGCGATCGTGGAGGAGAGCTTTCTGGAGATGACCGGCACGGAGGTCGCCGATTCCGTAATCGGCGAGCGGATCGTTCTGGCTGTTCGAAAGCCGGATGTTGAACGAGCGCTGTTTCATGTTCTGAGTGACGAGAGTGGGGAGCTCGGGGAAGCGTTGTCTCGTGTGGTGCCGGAATCGCTCGGGACGGCTGACTATCGAAGACGGATCATGACAGGCACTCTCGGAGGGGTGGCCCGGCGTTTTCTCGAGGGTTTTCTGGAGGGGGGGAGGGTCGAGCGTGAGACGCTCATCGTTTGCGGCGTTGTGCGGGGAGCGGGGAGCAGGAGCCTCCGGACCGCGCCGATTCTGGTGCCCGCCGAAGTGGCCCGCCGGATGAGCGCCGGGACCATCGGCACCGATCCGGCGGAGCTCTATGCGGCGCTGCAGAGCGGTCGGCTGTTTGTAGGAGAGGGTGGCGGAGACGGCGAGTTTCCCCGGGTCACTCTCGATCTCGGATCCCGGGCGAACCATGACGAGATCGGTGACTCGATCGAGGCGATGGGATTCGAAGTGTTCAGCTACGCCCGCCAGTTCGAAGAGATCCGTCGAAGCTACCTCATTCTGGAGCTCGGTCTCGCCGTTGTGGGGCTGGTCGCTCTTGTGACGGCTGCTCTCGGCATCGTCAACACAATGTTCATGTCGATCTCGGAGAGGCGGGGGGAGATCGGCGTGCTCAAGTCGCTCGGTGCTGATGAGGAGACGATCCGGACGATCTTCCTGATTGAGTCATCCATTATCGGCCTGCTCGGCGCCCTGTTCGGCATTCTTCTCGGTTGGATCGTTTCACGGGTTGCATCCATCATTCTGAAGATTGTAATGGAAAAGCAGGGTGTGCCGCCTATCGATGTATTCGCCACACCACTCTGGCTCATTCTGCTGGCTGTCATGATCGGCCTCGGTGTGAGCCTGCTCTCCGGCGTCATTCCGGCCGCACGGGCCGCGCGAGTCGACCCGGTCGTAGCGCTTCGGAGTAACTGACAGTACCTGCTGCTAGTCAATCGAATCCCGCTCGAACAATTTCAACGATCCATCGAAGCCGCGCGCGGGTCAGATGGACCGCCCCGCGGGCCATGGCGTGGGGGTACGGATCATCGTGCTTCTTCAGTCTCCTGCAATCCTGCTGAAGCTCTTCCAGCTTACATGTGAGCTGATCCTGCACGTCCATCAGGAATCGATCCCGTTTGCCGGGCGGCAGAGCGCCAAGAAATCGGAGCCGCGTGCGAAGGGGATCGACAGGAATGCTTGTCACCCAATCGGGTACCGGCGGGCCGAGCCAGCTCTTGAGTGCTCGCTTCCCCTCCTGAGTCACTTTGAAAACCTGGCTCTTCCGACGGCCCTGCAATCGGGACTCTGAGATGATCAGATCATTCGACTCCAGTTTTCGAAAGACCGGGTAGATCGCCCCCGCACTCCCGCTCCAATGGGGGGATGGGGATGACTGGAACATGGAGTGCACCCGATAGGGCGTGCACGGCGCCTCACTCCAGACAAGTCCCAGTACGCACGCTTCCAATTCACTTAGATCGGCCATGAACGGTCCCTCTCCTCAGGATGAAATAGTATGAAACTTGACTATATTACGATTCGTAATATAGCTTGACGCCATGAAATCGTCTACAGAAAACAGGGGAGGATGAAATGAACACTCTGAACGGAACGGCCCTTACCAGGTGGCTTCCAGCCACTCTCTCACTCGGCCTCCTCCTTCTGACCGCCTGTGTGGTCCAGAAAGGGGGCATGCCGCGAGAAGCGCTTGCGGCAGAGGAAGAGCCGCAGGTCTCCGTGGCCATGAGGGATTACGGAGGCCGGCCGGTCGTTTCTATCTCGATCAATGGAACGGGACCCCGCACCTTTATTCTCGATACAGGTGCCTCCGTCTCAGTAATTGACAGCACGCTGGCGGCCGCCCTCAATCTCCCTGTGGTAGGGAGCAGGATGGTGACGAGTCCGATGGGTGACGGGTCAAATACCTCCTCGATCGTCTCAGCTGATGAAATCGTATTCGAGGGGATACGCAGGGAAGACCAGGATCTCTACGTCCTTGACCTCGCGTCCATGTTCCCTGGGAGCGACGTTCCCGTGGGAGTCTTGAGTTACCGGTTCTTCGACGGTTACCGTCTGGTAATCGACTATCCAGGCAATCTGATCAACGCTTATCCCGGGTCGCTGCCTCCGGCAGACGGCGAGACAATCTTCGGGTATGAGAGCGAGGTCCTGGAAATACCGGTCGATTTCAACGGGCGGGAAATCGCGCTCCACATCGACACCGGCGCGCCATCCAGTTTCACGCTCCCCCTGGAAACGGCTGGATATCTCGATCTCAAGACAGAACTGGTGATCGTGGGGCAGGGACAGACCGTGGACGCCAAGTTTGATATCTATAGTGCCACACTCTCGGGAACCGCTTCGATCGGACGATTGAAATTCGAAGGCCCCCAGCTCGGATTCATTGACGGAATTCCGGTGGGGAATATCGGGAATGAGATCCTCAGTCAGCTTGTGCTCACTATTGATCCTGCCGGCAGAAGGCTCCGGCTCGATCGGCCGCCGGGAGTTACGGTCTCTTCCGACGGTTCCGGACCGATGAGGATTGTCAAGAATATGGGGGGCAATAAGAGATACGGCATTCGCATGCACGGTATCGATGGGAGCCCGATTCAAGTGGCCGGAGTGGATCCAGGATCGCCGGCTGAAGAATGTGGCCTGGAAATGGGCGATCGGATCAATACGATCAACGGGGTACCGGTGGAAGGAATGAGCAGGGGCGAAAGAATCAGCGCTCTTAAGGGATCTCCACTGACCGTGATCGTTAATCGGGATGGGGAAGCCCTGCAAATCGATTTGAAGCTGGACTAGGAACAGGAGAGCGACAAGGTTCGGGTACCGGCATTTGAAATGGTCTATACTCCCTGCCATCCAATATTCCAAAAATAGGGGGATGACCAGGCAGATGAAGAGAGCCGCTTTAAATGCAACGGTGCTTATCACCGCATCGCTACTGTTTGCATTTCTGGCATTGGTTGCTGTAGTCCAGGATTTCGATCCCTTCCTGACGACAAAACAGCGGATCGAGTCAATCGAGAGTCTGGGAGGATTCCTCAATTCGGGCCGGATTGAACCTCCCTTGCGGCGATCCGCCACTGTCGAACTTCTCGAAGACGGCGTTCTGATCGGGGATTCCTCCAGCAGCAGGGATCAGGTTCGAGCAGCAGGTTACGGTCATTTCCGTTGTCTGAGACGGTTCGTGCTCTTCTCTTCCAGCGATGGCACGAATCCCCTCGAAAACAGTCGACAGTACGAGATCCGTACCCCGATCATCCTGCCAGGCTGGATTCCCGGATTATTAGTCTCGCTGTCCCTCGTGCCCATACTGATTCTGGCCGTGAGCAGCGGAAGGACGGGCCGTCTCATTCCCTTTCTTTTGCGGACCGGCCGCGTGTGCGGATTCGCCGGCCTGTTCCTATTCGGACTTCTCGGCACAGCTCGATTGATAGGAGTCGCCGTCCCGACGAGCATCGAGGCACTGTTCGACTGGAAACTGGCCACATTTACTCCTCCGGGTGAAACTCCACCGAACGTCGCCTTCATCGGTTCCAGTCGAACCTACCGGCACATCGTTCCCGTAGTCCTAGACTCAATCATGGCCGAAAAGGGGCAGGAAACGCGTTCTTACAATTTTGGGGTCCAAGGTGCCCGAGTATTCGAGATGCCGCGAATTCTGGAGAGGATTCTCAAAGCCGACCTGGACCATTACCTGAAGTGGATCGTGATCAGTCTCGAGCGGCCGGGCTGGGATGTCCGCTCCGCGAATCTGAAATCGGCGCGCCTCGCCGATTACCACGACAACCGAGCCATGCGTCGCGCGTTCCAATACTACCTGACCAATCAGTCTCGGGCGATGGGAGACCGAGCTCGGGCATTTGCGAAACGCTTCGTCCCCTACCTGCGAGGGAGGCTCTCCTTTTCTCGCGGAAGTACATGGATCCGCGCCCGCATGGATCCTAAAGCAACCCGGTATCGTATTCGCAGGCTCGAGGGACAGGGCCATAGCAGGGGGTTCCTTTCTGTGGATGACGATATGAAAACTGCAGTGGGGAAATCTCTGGAGGTACTTCGCGAGCGCCACGCTCGTTTCCTGGAGGGAAGAGAGGGAGAGCAGGTGGCCGGTCCGAATCCTGGGCCGCCAGGACGGACCCCGCCGCCCGCTTATGAGCTGTTTGCAGAGGTCCTCCAAGATCTCTCATCCATGGTGAGAGATCACGGCGCGGTCCCTGTCTTTCTTTCCCATCCGATAAACCAATCCCGGGAAGATCTGGCCGCCGCCGATTCCACCGGTGTGATTGAGCACTTCATCGCCATCGACAACAGGACCGATTATCCCCACTTGTTCCGCGCCGAACTGCGTTTCGACCAGGGGCACTTGAATCAAGATGGGGCGATTGAGTACACAAAGATCCTGGCGGATAGACTCAGCCTGATCATCGCAACAGAAGAGAGCGATCAATGATTTTCACCGAACTTCGCTTTCTTGTTTTCTTTGCGATCGTACTGGGCGTCCACTGGTCTCTTCGGAGGAACAGGGCCAGAAAGGTCTGGTTGCTCGCCTGTAGCTACGTGTTCTATGGGGCATGGGACTGGCGCTTCCTCTCGCTCATTCTCGCATCGACAGTGGTCGACTACTTCGCCGGCGTCCGGATCGCCTCCCATCCGGACGAGCCCGATCGCCGCCGCCATCTACTCTTTATGAGTCTCTTCTGTAATTTGGGGCTGCTCGGCGTATTCAAGTATTTCAACTTCTTTGTCGATTCAGGTGTGGCGGTGCTGAACACCATGGGGATTCAGGCGGATCCGTCCATTCTTCGTATCATTCTGCCTGTGGGAATCAGCTTCTACACGTTTCAAACCATGAGTTACACGATCGATGTCTATCGAGGGCGATTGACACCGACTCATGATTTCCTTGATCTCGCCCTCTTTGTCGGCTTCTTCCCGCAGCTGGTCGCGGGGCCGATCGTAAGGGCTCGGGATTTTCTTCCTCAGTTGGTGATTCTCAGGAAGAGATCCGACATTCTCTTCAGGCCGTATGTTCTTCTCTTTCTGTCGGGCTTTTTCAAAAAAGCGTGTGTGTCGGATAACATCTCAGGAATTGTAGACACCTATTTCTCTAACCCACAATCATATGATGCGTTAAGCGCCTGGATCGGTGTGATGCTCTACTCGGTTCAGATCTACTGCGACTTTTCCGGCTACTCCGATATGGCGATCGCCACTGCCGGGTTTCTGGGGTACACCCTGTGCGACAACTTCGCTTTTCCCTACTTCTCCGGGAGTATTCAGGAATTCTGGCGGCGCTGGCATATCAGTCTATCCACATGGCTTCGGGATTATCTCTATATCCCTTTGGGAGGTGGCCGGGGGGCGACGCTGTTTCGCTACCGCAATCTGATGCTCACCATGCTTCTCGGCGGGCTCTGGCACGGCGCGGCGTGGCGATTCGTGATCTGGGGCGGCCTTCACGGCTTCGCCCTCGTTGTTCACAGAGAGTGGCGAGCCGCGCTGGAGCGGGGGGCGCGTCGCTCACCTATTCCGGCCCTGCTTGGAATGGCGATGACCTATTACTGGGTGGGTCTTACGTGGATTTTTTTCCGTTCCTCCGACTGGAAGTCCGCTTTTGTCGTCGCCAAGGCATACGTTTTCCTTGATGGACCGGGCACGAATCGCCTCAATCCTGAAGCACTGTTTCTAGTGGCGATTCTCGCCCTTGCTCATTGGGTCGCCTATCGCCGGGGCGCGATCGCGATTTGGTACCGTCTACCCAGGCCGATCTTCGTCACCGGGATTGGTGTTGTAGTCGGGGTGATCTGTACACTGATCGCCTCCGACGTCCGGCCGTTCATCTATTTTCAGTTTTAAACCGGAAATATCGCTCGCCGGGCCATTGGCGCGCGCGGGCAGGAATCGTATACTGTGGGCGTGGAGTTTCGTCTGAATCGTAGCGCGGCGGAGAACGACTCCCACGTCGTATTCTAGCCGGTTCATGCACGGAAATACGTGCGTAGGAGATTTTGGAAATGGCGCAGCCCATACTGAGTGAACATTTCAAGAGCCGCAAACCTTCCCCGATTCGCGCCGCCCAGCTCAAGTTCCTCGACCGGAATGACGGCACGGAAGACGTGAATGTCGCCATCGGTAACGTATCCCTGCCGATGCATCCGGCGATGATCGAACGAATGAGGCGGATCGGCGAGAAAAGGAGCCCGTTCAAGGACGGAATCGTACGGTACACCCTTACCGTCGGATCGCCCGAGGCGCGTGAAGCGGTTCTTAACATACTTGCAAGCAGCGGTTTTTCCACCGAAGGCCTGTACGTTCAAATGACTGACGGCGGCAGCAGCGCCATGGAGATCGTGGAACTCGGAACGATCGGCCCGGCGGGAGGACCAGAAGGGCCGCTCCTCCTGATCGATGCCGCGTACACCAACTACCAGGCATTCGCCAGGAGACTCGGCCGTACGACGGTCTCTGTCTGCCGAACCCTTGGCGAGGACGGTAGATTCTCCCTTCCTCCGATGGATACGATCGAGAAGACGATAGAAAAGCACAAGCCGGCCGCTCTCGTGGTCATCCCGTTCGACAATCCGACGGGGCAGTTCTACGACCAGGAATCTCTCGTCGTGCTGGCGAAACTCTGTGTGAAGCACAACATGTGGATGGTCAGTGATGAAGCATATCGGGAGCTTCAGTATACCGGCGCCCCGGCATCCAGTATCTGGGGGATCACGGAAGAGGATGTGCCCGGCATAACAGGGCGCCGTATCGGTATCGAGACGGCGAGCAAGGTGTGGAACGCGTGCGGATTGCGGGTCGGTGCGATTGTTACCGATAACCCCGAGTTTCACAAACAGGGTGTCGCGGAATACACGGCGAATCTATGCGCGCCCGCCATCGCTCAGTGGATCTTCGCCGCCCTCGCCCACGAGAAACATGACGATTTGCGAGGATGGTACAAGAAGCAACGGGACTACTACGCCAATATGCTCATCTCTTTCAGAAACGATCTGCTGGAACGATTGCCCGGCGTGATTGTCTCCAGCCCTGACGCGGCGATCTACTCCGTCATTGATGTCAGAAACGTCGCCAAGCCCGGCTTCGACGCAATGGACTTCGTTCTCTATAGCGCCACAGAGGGGGCAGTCGTAATGAACGGGAAGAAGCTCACGCTGCTTACCGCTCCGATGGCCGGCTTCTACAGCACGCCGGAAGGTGAGTCCAATCCGGGCCGAACCCAGATGAGAATCGCCTACGTCGAGCCACCTGATCGAATGGCGATCGTGCCGGAGCTCTTCACCGAACTCTTCAAGCAATTTGAGAGGGGACGCTAGAATACGCGACGACCGACGAGCTCTGTTTTCTTGAACGGGCTCACGCGGAAGAGTTGTGCAAATGTCCCTCGCCTATTCTGCTTCTGACCGGTAACCGGATCCGTGTCATCGAATCGGTGATTTGCGCCGTTCGGTGATGCAGCCCGCCGACGTCGCCCTGCTTGAGTCGCCGATCGCATTCGCATCACTTCATTACAACCGAAACGTCTATGATTTCTTCGAGTTCTTGGTCGAGCAGTCTATGGCTTTACCCTCGAATGTGACAGCCATGAACAGAAGTGCTATCATCGGAAACACGGCTGAGAAACGTCGCCCTGCGCCAGGCGTGCATGGCAGTATCGTTCTTGGATAAACCCGGTACAATCAACGAAAAGGAACACTGCATGTCTGACAAATGGATGATTCGAGGCAGGGAGTTCGGGAATTGCAACTGCGCCTTCGGCTGTCCCTGCCAGTTTGCCTCCCGAAGCACATATGGAACTTGCGAAGCGTCGGTTAGCGGGATAATCGAGGAGGGCTATTTCAACGACACGAGACTGGATGGCCTGAAATGGGCCATGCTTCTGAAATGGCCGGGAGAAATTGCAGAAGGAAACGGAAGACAGCAGGCTTTCATCGATGAGAACGCAGATGCTGACCAGCGCGAGGCGCTCCGCAAAATCCTCCACGGCGAAGCGACTGAGCCCGGCTCCACGCATTTCTTTGTCTACAACAGCACAATGTCAGATGTAATGGAAACGCAATATGTACCCATTGACCTATCTATCGACATTGAGGCACGACAGGGCAAGCTTGTCATTGAGGGAGTTGTAAACTCTGTCGGTACTCCTATTATCGATCCATTCTCGGGTAAGGCGTCACGGGCGCGAATCAATTTGCCGGAGGGGTTCGAGTACACCTTTGCCGAAATGGGGTCTGGAAAGACGAAGTCTGTCGTACCGGGTCTTGAGCTTGATCTCGACAGCACCTACGGTCAGTTCAATATTCTGCACATGAACCAGAGCGGAGTGATTCGTTAATTGAAATCCCGAACGCTCTCGCCCGCAAACGCAGCCGATTCTGAGAGTAAAGCACTTATCCGATCCCTGCCGCTCAAGGATCGCGTCATCATTCTGTCTGTCTTGGCGCTGGTGACGCTTCTATCGTGGGTCTATCTGGTCGACATGGCCATCGACATGGATAACTTGATGGCCGCAGGGCACATGATGCAGGTGATGGAGTGGACCACCTCCTACTTTGTCGCGATGCTGTTGATGTGGATCATCATGATGACCGGCATGATGGTACCTACCGCGATTCCGATGGCGCTGGTTTATGCCGCTGTTGCACGCAAAGCAGCCAAGCAGGGAACGCCGGTCGCGCCGACCTCGGCATTCGTTTCCGGCTACATTGTCATGTGGGGAATTTTCAGTGTGGCGGCGACCCTAGCCCAATGGGGTCTGGATGAGGCCGCGCTCTTGTCTCCGATGATGGTGTCGAACAGCCCCTGGTTGGGGGCGGCGCTTCTGATTGGAGCCGGCCTGTTCCAATTTACCCCCTGGAAAGATTCCTGCCTGCAACACTGCCGGGCCCCGGCACATTTCATATCGCAAAATTGGAAGCCCGGGATTTTGGGGGCGTTTCGAATGGGTCTCGAACACGGAATCTACTGCATTGGCTGCTGCTGGATTCTTATGGGCCTGCTGTTTTTCGGTGGCGTGATGAGCCTGCTCTGGATTGCAGGGATTACACTGTTCGTCCTGCTTGAAAAGGTGCTTCCTCTTGGCGATTTCGGAGGCCGTATTGCAGGCGGAGGAATGGTGGTTACCGGGTTGGTAATGCTTGTATTCTGGCTTAGCGGTTAGGTGTCGCTTGACAGGTGTACCTCAATGAATTCAATCCGACCAGAAGCGGGGGGGAGGAAGTCGCTCCCCCTCTTACCGTTTGGAGGCAGTTCTTCCAACCGGCATGGCGACCAGATTAACATCGCGTTCGACACCACCGATTGAGTCGATGAATCGAGTCGAAATTGCCTAGCGCCCGAGCAGGATCTCGACACCATCGATCCCGACGAACGCGTCTTCCGCCGCGGGATTTCTGCCCCCGGTCACGCGCACCTCGAGTGTGTGAGGGGACCGCGGAAGCCCGGTTCGCTCGATTAGGATCTTCTTCGAATGCAACTCTGACGCGTAGCAGTCGACCAGATCAATCCGCGATCCGTCCAGCAGGATTTCGGCCTCCCCGAATTCAGGCCCGGTCGCGCCGTACAGACGGAAGCCGTCTCCAGCGAAAGTAATTCGCGTCGCATCACTCACAGTACGGGATCTCTCTACCCAGTAATTGATGGATCCTTCGATTCGAAACCTCTGCCAGCCTTCGCCGATAAACTCCCAGGGATCGCGAGCCTCGTCGTATACCTCGGACTTTGTCGTCAGTTTCCAGGTTGAGCCGCTATCTGTGGACAACCAATAGCCTTCGTAAGTGCCCGCCAGCATCGTTCCATCTCTCGTGAAAGTGGGGGAGAGACTAAGGCTGAAAACTGTCGACAATGAACCTCGCGCCCTCCCGATGCCGGACCAAGTCTCGCCGCCGTTGTTGGATCGGAAAATCCCGCCGCCCGTAGTGGTAACGAAAACCAATCCATCGGAGCCGTAGTCCGGGGAATATACGATCGCGTAGGGGGAGTACCCCTCAAGACTGCTCCCGCAGGGCTTCCAAGTCTCTCCGCCGTCGCTCGATTTCAACAGGCCCTCACCGCCGAAGATCCCCAGGAGTTCTTTCGAGCTATTGAAATCTGGTGCGATAGCGAGCGCCGTCTTGTACAAAGTGTAATCGGTGAGCGGCCCCGAAAAGGTCGATCCCTTGTCACTCGAATGATAGATTCCCGAACCTGCTGCGTAGAGAATTCCCCAGTTATTGGACCCTGATGCGGCAACGATCCTGCGGATCCGTTCGGCCGGGCGCCCTAGATAGGTCCAGGTCTTGCCGGCATCGATTGATCGAAAGAATTCGCCTCTGTTGCATGCCGCATATACCGTTCGATCCATCGCGAAGGAGGGCGAGAACTCGATCGCATACGTAGGAGTTGCCGCGATTTCGATCTCGCTCTTCACACGGTGATCGAAGGGAATGATTTCCCAGGTCTTACCGGCATCGGTCGTCCTACGCACCCCTCTTCCCATTCCCGCGATCACGATCCCGTCCTCGGGAAACGTCGGCGAAACGGCTACCCGGTAACATCCGTAGCCATAGAAGTCGGTATTCAGAAACTCCCAGGTCCTTGCCCCGTCTGTCGTGCGCAGCATCTGTTCGCCGTAACCCGATGCGAAAACTGTGCTGTCCGATTCGAACCCGGGAGAAAAGGTTGACCTGCGCCCCATGCGAGTGGGCGTGATATTGCACTCACGCCAGGATCTTCCACCGTTCTCCGTAATGAAAAATCCCTCGAACGTGCCACAGAATATTGTGGAATCCGCAGGATACCCCGGTGAGAAGCGAGCACGAGTGTAGTGATTGTTTGTTTGCCATGTCTTGGTGACTTCAAGGGTCGTCAGCTCCCAGGAGTCGCCGCCGTCTTCAGAAATGTAGAGACCGCTGTCGCGGGTGGCCGCGACTAAGTGTGCAGGCTCGGGATATGAGAGAGCGGCGACCACGCTGTTGACGTCCGGGTCATCCAACCCGACGGATAACGAACGAAACGACTCACCTCGGTCGGTCGAAACGAGTACGCCGCTTCCATGGGTCGCCAGCCAGATTGTCCCGTCATCGTCAAAGGATGGTGAGAAAGAGATATCATGAACAGCGGATTCCATGGTGCGCTCAGTCCAGGTCCGGCCGTTGTCGTAACTGATCATCAAGAGGGAGTCGGTTGTGGATACCGCCATGGACCTTCCGTTTGAGGTCCGCGGGGAGACCGCAATCGCGAGGATGCTGCTTTGTATACTATTGATGTACAGTAATTTCCGCCGTTTGCCCGTGTTTGTATTTACCCTGAATAGGCGCTGGTACGTTGCCGCGATCACTTCCCGCTTCAGCTCACTCCCGTCCAGCGGAATGACCAAATTGAAGGAAGGACCGTCGCACTCCACATGTTGCCATCTTTTGCCGTAACTACTCGTCTTTCCCAACCCCGATTTGCCCAACGCGACATAGGCGATTCCGGAGGATTTCCAATCCGTCGTAAGTGCGATGTCCCGGGCTCTTGGACCGCGCATACCCGACCGGGAACTGTTCCATGTCAGGCCGGCGTCACGGCTCACGATAAAGAGGTTCAATGATCCCGGGGAGGATATGAAAATCGTCCGATCATTAACGAAATCAGGTGAAACGGCAAACGCCTCGATGATGTCGTGCGGATGGTGGGCGATAGCCGGAGAAGAGAGGAGCAGGATAAAAAGGACGGCGATCCGGATGCAATTTCCCTTTCCCGACATCAGTTGCAGGAGAGAACGCCGGAAAATAGTTAGCTGGCACTCCATCCAAACATTTTAGCATAGATCGCGCGAACGAAGCTGTTCGCTTAGAGGCAATAGAGTTCATCCGGCGCAGAATCGGCCCCATTCCGGGCGCTTCTTGCCTATCGTCGCTTCTCGAAACTGTTTATAATCAGCGGACCATGGAATTGCACCGCAGGAAACAGGCTCCGGATGTACGTTGGACCGTTCTTCTTACGGACGCCTGGGTCCTCACGTTTTCCCTCTGGACCGTTGCCGCAAACATTACGTATTCCCTCCGCGGCAGCCTCGCCGCCGCCACCGCGATCTGGGCTGTGCTGCTCGTCGCCGGCACCGTCATCGTGCTGCGCATCGCGAAAAGAGGGAAGGGCGACTTCGAAGGCGACTCCGGCGTCACGGCGGGTGGCGGGTCTACGATGCCGCCGCTTGCCATTCTCCTCGTCATCGCCGCGGTCCTCGCTGTCGTCACGGTGACGGAGATACCATGGCTGAGAAGCACACTCGCCCTGGTACTCGGCGCATTTGCGCTCGTATTGATCCGCCTTGAATCCGGTAGCGGGCTGTCTCCCGGCGGGTTTGCGGAGCCGCCCGGCGACCGGCCGGTTCTCCGGTGGTCCGTTCTGTCCGCCGCCGTGATCATCGGTGCGCTTCTCCCGCTTTTTCTTGTGCGTCCCATCGGTGATGACGCGGGATACTACGCACGTGCAGCGGTTCTCGCCAACGACGCGTGGGCGGCGCTTCCCGATTTCTGGACGGTCTATCGCCAGCCGGGCGTTCAGTACCCTTACGCCCTCTGGCCTTTCGTTGCAGTGCAGGACTTCGCGGGTCTTCTCACCTGGATCACCGGGTGGGAGCCGATGGAGGTCGCCTCCTGGATCCTGGCACCGTGCTTCGCCGCGCTCATGGTGCTCGCTTACGCCCGACTGTCGCAAGTTACCGCTCCGCGTTACGATCTCTGGATTTTCATCTTATGCATCTTCTATCTCTTGACCGACGTGACCGGTCCTCGGGCGAACGCCGATTTCGCTTTCGTCCGCTCGTGGGAAGGAAAAAGCGTTCTCGCTCATGCGATTATTCCGCTGACATTCGCGTACGGGCTCCGCTTCGGCGCGCACCCCCGCATCGCCGACGCCCTGAGGCTCTTCGGCCTTCAGATTTGCGCGATCGGAATGACGGCTGTCGGGGTCTGGATCTCGCCTACGGCGCTCGGGATCGCGATCCTCGCCGGAATCATCGCTGGTTCCGGCCGGTGGAAGACCGTCGCGTTAGTCCCGCTGTTAGCGCTTTACCCGGTTGCCGCCGGTATCTTCACGCTGGTCGAGCAGGGTGGGAATTCCGGCGGGTTTCTGGCCCTGCCCGTCGACGTGAATCAGACAATGAAGGACGCGGCCCGTTTTGTATTCGGCTTCCCATCACTCCAACGATTCTGGTACTGCGTGACTCTCCTCGCATGTTTCGCGGCCCCCCAGCGAAAGATCCGTGCGCTCTCCGCCCTCTCAGCGATTGTCGTATTCGGGATTTTCTCCCACCCCTGGTTCGCTGAACCCCTGATCCGCTTCGTGACGACGCCGCTCGTCTACTGGAGGATCTTCTGGCTGGTTCCGTTCGGTCTCGCACTGGGAGGGGTGGTCCTCGTGTGGACGCGGATGAGATCCCGTAGCGCGCGCATCGCGATGGGGATCGTCCTTGCCGGTGCGGCGACGGGCTATTTTTTCCTCCAGCAAAACCACATCGCTTCGAAGAAGAACTGGGTGAAGGATATTCACTTCCCCGCGCTCCAGGTACCGCATGAGGCGCGGATCCTGGCGGAGGAAATAGGAAGCTTCTTCGGACCGGACGTTACGATCGCGGCGCCGGCGGAAGTCGCCGGCTACGTTGCCACGCTGCGCAATTCCCCGCGTATGTACGCCGTCCGAAGAAATTTCCTAAGCCCGTCACTCGAACAGGCGCCCTTCGTTCGCGAAGGAGGCGTGCAGGAGCGGCGACATGCTCTTGGGTACCTTGACGGAAAACTGGATTTCCAAAATCGAATCTGGCGGAATATTCTTTCCGATCCGTCGATTACGATCGTCGTCGGCGATGCCGGGATCCGCCGCCGATCTGATTTTGAGCTGCTACTGGAAGAACGAGGATTCCGTCCGGTTCCACAGGCGTCTTCCTATCTCGTCTGGGTTCGGGATCAAAAGTAGAATCAATCGACGTATCCGAGCGCGCGCATCGAGGCTTCGTCCTCCGGAGAGAGTTCGATCGTCTGCGAGCTGTCCTCTCCGGAACGGTAGAAGCGCGCCTTCTCCATCTGGTCGCGAATCAGCGATTCGAGTTCCGCGCGGAACCGCTTCGTCAGCTCTTCCCTCTCGGGAGCGAGATTCACGATCTCGAAAGGATCCTCTTTCAAGTCATAGAGCATTTCATTGCCCAAGGTCCGGTATATATACCTCCACTCGTCCGTTGTGAGGGAGTATGTCGAGTGGTCACGCTCGCGCGCCACTGTTCTGTCGCTCTCCTGGCCGAATACGGGCAGCGGATCGCTGCCATTAAGGACGTCACGTCCCCGGGCCTGCTCGAGAAACGCGCCCCTCGGCAGGGAGGGCTCGAGGGCGAGCAGCGTGGGAAGCACGTCGATGAGAGAGACCGTTTCACCGATCCTCCGCGGCTCCTGCCCCGGTACCCGCAGGATCACGGGAACGTGCAGTTGCTCCCCCCAGATCCGTTCGTGGTGGAGTACTCTGTGCTGCCCGAGTCCCTCCCCGTGGTCACCGACGACGAGGACAACGGTGGATTCCCACAAACCCATCGAACGGATTGCGTCGAACAGAACGCCGACCTGTCCGTCCATCGTCCTGATCTGGCCGTCGTACCAGTCGATCAATTCACGCGTGTTCACGCTGTCGCCCGTTGTCGTGGCGAACAGTTTCAGTGGAACCGCGCGTGGTTCGAGGAAGGCCTCCATGGATTCGTCTGCAAAGAATACCGTGTCTGCGGGGACCTCCAGGTTCCGGCGGCCATGGGGATCGAAATAATGTACCCAGAGGAAAAAGGGGCGCTCGTCCATCGAGGCGAGCCATTCAAGTGCGCCTTTGTTCGTCTCCTTCGCACTCCGCCGCTTGGTCACCGGCTCCTCGAAGACTTCGAACCCTCTGGATATCCCCGTCTCTGTCCGCAACGGCAAAGCGCTGACGAATGCTGCCGTTCGGTAACCGGTCTCCCGCAGAACCATCGTGTAGGAGTGCAGGTTCGCCGACGGGAGAACGGGAATCCCGCCCCCCGCCAGGTTGGCAGTGATACCGTGCTCCAGCGGATAGACACCGGTGAGGAGCGAAGTGTGGGAGGGGAGTGTCGTGGCGATGGGGGCGTAGCACTTTTCGAGCAAGACGGCTTGATCGGCGAGCGCGTCAATCGTGGGCGAGGTGTTGCGGAAATAGCCATAGCACCCGAGATGATCCGCGCGCGTCGTGTCAAGCGTGACGAGAAGCAGGTTCGGCATCACCGACTTCTTCGAGCCGCAGCCGCCGATGGCGAAGAGTACGGAGCAGAGAAGTATCGCGCGAAGCCCGGCGTATCTCTTCATTCGGTCCTTTCATCCTGTGCGCCATCCGTATGGCTCAATCTACGTATCCGAGCGCACGCATGCTCGCTTCTTCATCCGGAGAGAGCCGGATCGCCGGAACGCTTTCCCCGCCCTTCCGGTAGAACGACGCGCGCGTTTTCTGGCTTCGAACCAGTGAGTCGAGCTCCGCTCGAAAACGCGCGGTGACGTCCCGTCGATTTTCCGCAAGATCCGCCAGCTCGAAGGGATCATCCTTGAGGTGGTAGAGCATCTCCACGCCCGACGTGCGATAGACGTACTTCCACTTGTCAGTGGTCAATGAGTAGGTAGACCAGTCCCTCCCCTCGACTTCCCGCATGCTCTCCTGGCTGAACACCGAGCGCGAGACGCGGGCAGGCGACAATGCGTCCCTGCCCCGCGCCTGCTTATGAAAGGTGCCTGCAGGCAACGCGGGATTGAGGGCGAGGACCGTGGGCAGAATATCGATAATGGAAACCGTCTCCTGAATACGCTGCGCCTCGTGACCGGGGGCGCGAATGATGAGGGGGACGTGCACCTGCTCGACCCAGATCCGCTCGTGATGGAGGACGTTGTGCTGGCCGAGCCCCTCCCCGTGGTCCCCGACGATCACCACGATCGTCTCCTCTGCCGGGGCGACTGAACTGACCTTGTCGAGCAGCAGCCCGATCTGACTATCCATTGTATGGATCTGGGAGTCGTACCAGTCGGTCATCTCGCGAGTGTCGACGACCTTGCCCGTCTTCCGGACGGTCTTCTTGCGGCGTACTGCGCGCGCTTCCAGAAGAGTCTCGAGATCCTCGTCGGTAACGAACGCTGTGTCGGGCGGTGCCGGATAACCGGTCGGCCCGTGGGGATCGAAGTAGTGCACCCAGAGGAGAAAGGGGCGGTCGTCAAGGCGGTCAAGCCAGCGGAATGCGGCCCGGTTGGTATCCACCCCCCTGCGCCGCGCGGCCTCCGGCTGGTCGAACGTCTCGAAGCCGGAAGAGATTCCCGATTTGTCCGCCAGGGGAAGGGCACTGACGAACGCGCCCGTCCGGTAGCCCGCCTCTAACAGCATACCGGCATAGGAGCGCAGGTTTTCCGTCGGGACGAACGGCAGCCCGCCGTCCTGGGGATTGGCAGTGATGCCGTGCTCAAGGGGATAGATCCCTGTAAGGAGCGAGGTGTGGGCGGGCAGTGTTGTCGCGATCGGGGAGTAGCAGCGCTCGAACAGGATCGACTCACGGGCGATCGCGTCGATTGTAGGCGAGGTATTGCGAAAGTAACCGTAACATCCGAGGTGGTCGGCGCGTGTCGTGTCCAAGGTGATGATCAGCAGGTTCGGCTGATTACTGCTTTCGACGCCGCATCCGACAATCGCAAGCAGGCCGGCCACGATCGGAAGCTTGATTAGCGCGGACAGTCTCATCATTCATGCACTCTCGTGGTCGTTCCTGGCCTGCGCCTCGGATGCCCTTGACGCGGCCATCCGGGTTTATCAACCAGCGGCCGGGCCACCGGCGAGTGAAGAGCTCATTGTAGGAGCAACGGGATTGGAGGGCAAGGGCTGCGCCACGCGGTGTGCCGACGGGAAACCCGATCGGCAACGAGTAATATGTTACCTGAAGTTCTCTGATAGAATTATCTGGAAGCAAGCGTGGTATTCGACCCTGCCCTTGAACAGGAACAGCAGGCCCCAGGATGGACAGAAGAAAAATCCGTACGGACTTGATCTTGTTCACAGGGTCTCAGTTTCTGTATAAATTGGTCGGCTATGCCGTCCTGATGATGCTGACTCGCTACCTCGCACGGGAGGAGATGGGGCAGTTTTTTCTCGCCGCGTCGCTTTGCAGCCTGACGGGGCTTTTGACCGAACTCGGCATAGGCGGATACCTCACCCGGCAGATCGCCACAGAGCATCGGGAGGGTACGCGCCTCTTCTCTGAGGTGATCTCCTTCCAGCTGCCGATGATCGGCGCCGGATTTCTCCTCCTTAATCTGATTGTTCTGCAGACGAAACCTGAACTCTCCAGCATTCTGCTTCTTACGTCCGTGTACACGATCCTCGAGCAGATCTATCTGAGTTTCGGCGCGGTCTTCGTCGGTTACCAGCGGATTTCATTCAATGTGACCGCCGGCACTGTGACCAAACTGGTGCTGGTCGCCCTGGTATTTCTCGCCGTCCGGGAGGAAATGACGATCCGCAGCATTCTCTGGTGCTACATCATTGCGAACGTATGCCTCCTCGGGATCGCTTTATTCCTCTCCCGCCAGCTGATCGGCCCGATCCGTCTCCGGTGGGACGGGGCGGCTATCAGGAGATTCCTGCCGATCTCGCTCAGCTTTTTCGGTGTGGGGATCCTCGGATTCATTCACTTCAGCGCGGACACGCTCATGCTCGGCTACATGCACACTTTTGTCGCAGTGGCGACTTACGAAACGGCGTTCAAGTTCCTGGAGGCCTCTCGATTCCTGATCCGCCCCGTCTACACGATCTACTTGCCGGTCATCACAAGGCTGGTTTCAGGCGGCGATCGAGATCGGATTCGCGACCTCTTTCTTCGTCTGGTCGGCTTGACGGCGGGGATCGGCGTCGTCCTCGCCATCATCGTCGCGCTCACCGCGAAGTGGATCATTCCCTTCGTTTTCGGACCACGCTACGTCGAATCGGTTCCCGTGCTGATCGTTCTGTATTACTGCGTACCCGTCCTCTTCACGTCGCTCGTCGGGATCCTCTTCGCCAATGCGACCGGGCACGAGAAGACTTCTCTTCGAGCTTCCGCCTTGGCGGTTGCGTTCAATATTGCGCTGAATGCATTCGTTATTCCGAGATGGGGACCGGTGGGGGCGGCGTGGACTACACTGGTATCCCACACGTTCCTCTCAATTAACCTGTTCTGGTTCAACTTCCGTCAGTTGCGGGCCGGGATGGCGAAAAAGCCGACCCCTACGTGCTGATGATTATCAAACGGATGCTTAGAATAGTCGTCCTGGCGACCTCCGTTCCGCCATTCCTCTATGTATACAGGGCTTACTACTCGCTTGTAGTTCAGATCGTGGTGCGCATGTTCCGCAGGTACTCGTCCGTCAAGTCGGCCTACCTGAGGAGGGGAGCCGGCTCGGGAAGCGTGCTCCCTCTCATTAGCGATCTCGATTTCGCTCTGTTCGTCGAAAACATCACCCCGGAAGACAGTCACGCGCTGCAAGGCGAATACAAGCGACTCGGCAAGTGGACGACCATACTCGATCACTTTCTCGAGGTGTACGACATCAGTACTTTTCACCGGCTCTATGAGAAGAGCCGTCGCCAGTATCGTTTCATGGAAGGCAAGGCGACTTGGAAACTTCTATATGGCCGCGATTACATGTCGGAACTGCCGAAACGTTCGATCGAGGAAATGTCTGACGGGCTTTTTCGTGAAGCGAGAATCTGGTGGACCATATTTGCGTGGCGCCAGGTACAGCCAAACGAGTACCGGGATGAGATCGTCTCCCGAAACAGCATCTGCTTCAAGACCGTTGCCGAAACTCTCAAGATGGAAATTGCCTTGCTCCACAACATCCTCACGTACGACAGGAAGGAGGCGCTCTTACTCTCGCGGCGCTTTCTATCGGATCGGGAAACGAAATTCATCGACACTCTCCTCTGGGCCGAGCAGCATAGGTTTCGCCGGGATGTTGCGGGAATCCAGGAAGAGACGAAGAATTTTCTTCTCCGTCGGGTGGAGAGCTTTTTCGACTCCCTCGATGACCTGGCGGTCGGGCGATCACTGACGCCTAGGCCACCGGTCATCGATTGCCCCCCTAGCGAATTGGAGATTGGAAATGCGGAGCGGGATCACCTGGGCAGTTTGATCAAATGGATCAAGGAAAGGTGGGGACGAACCTATCGGGGCGCGCATCTAGTCACCGGGATCTATTTCGATCTTGACGAGCATGCACTCCTACTCGATGTCGATTCGAAAAATCTCCCGAGTCTGAACAAGATGCGGGAGTTGTACCGGATTCATCGAGACGGTCTTCCGAAGCGGGGCTCCGGTGTTCGTCTCTACCTTCTTCTGGCAAGCGCTGCGTTTCAGGTCGATGTGGACTACTACAGGAAAGGATGGAGATCCGTTCTCTGTCGGACCGGTAATCCCGATGTATTCGCTTTGCTGGATCGGGGCGATTTTCTATTTGATGGCGAGCCGTACCAAGCCCGCCGGGAGATCGCATGGACGCCACTCGCGGATAACTTCGTCCGCGAGGAGAGGGATGAGAGAGAAGGGCGGGCCGATACCACGATGACCATTTTGAAGAGGATGCAACTCGCCCTGATCGAACGGACGGCACGCGCTGGTGAGCCGGTCATCCCCTTGACTGTTCCGGCGATTGGGCGGGCAGCGGCGGCTGAAACGCGCATTACAGTCCTGATGCCGTGCCGGGACGCAAGCCCGTCGTTATTTCGGGAGGCGCTGTCTTCGGTCTTCGCCCAGACTTCGCCTCTCTGGAATCTGATCGTAATCGACGACCACAGCGAGGAGCCGGGGACGCTCGATCTTCTCAGCAAATTGCGCGATCGTGGTGACATGAGAGTGCGCGTGATCGAGAGCCGGTCGCCCATGGTGACCGGTGCGCTGAACACCGGAATGAAAGCAGCGAAGACTCCGTATGTCTGTGCTCTCCACTGTGACGACCTGCTCGATCCGATCGCAATCGAGACACTCGACCGGCGGGCGGGTGAGTATCCGGAAGTCGACTACTTTCATTCATCACGCGTCCACATCGACGAGAACGGCAAGCAAGTCGGGGAACTGCACGAGGCGCGCCGGTCGTTCGACCTCGAGGACTTCAAGAGTCACGGTCCAGTCAAGCATCTTCACTGCTGGAAGGTCGAGCGGGCGCTTGCAATCGGTGGGATGGACGAGGCGCTCGGGCCGCATGGTGCTGACGATTACGACTTTCCCTGGAGGATGGCGGAGGCGGGACGCATTTTCCGGGCTGTCCCTGAGCGCCTTTACCATTATCGTGAGCACTTGACTCATTACCGCCTCACGACCCACGTCCCTTTAAACACACAGGTTCGGGAACTCAAGAAAATCTTTGCCAAACATGGACTGACGGATGAAGAGATAAAAGAGCAGATCGCGATCCGGTCGACGGGGTATCTAAGGCAGGCGCTCTATGAAGATGAAGATGATATTCCGTCGAAACGTGCTTAGGGCGAGCGGGGATCAGAGTCCGGAGATCTGAATCAACCGAGCGCTGTTCGCCATACGAGTGTGATAGCAGAAGTAGAGACGCCCCCGGTCATCGATCACCCCGGTGCCGGTTACCCACGCGCCTTCCAGAATTGAGGGGAACCGGGCGACTAGTGTTCTATTCCCCGTTCCGATTTCATATTGGTAGAGGCGCGTGCCTGCGTTGCTCCTCCCATCTGTTTGCGCTGAGAGCGACTGACGGAATCGCAAGCGGAGGACCTTCAGTACTTCTTTCAGGCGGGGCGAAATCTTCGTAAGCAATCGCATGGCGGAACGGGCGAACCTGGATTGGGTCGCGATCAACGACGGCATTGTGTAGATTTTCGATTCGTCGCGGGAGAGGATCAACCCGTGTACAGTCGTGACGGATCGGCCCTGCACCAGATCATCTTCCGGGAGCAGTGGGCCGAGGTCCTCGAGGTATTCATCCTCTGCTCGAAAGGCGTAGAGATTGCCGGTCAGATCGACAAGGTAAACAGTCGAGCGATCCCGCGTCGATGCAGTGCCTGCGACAAACCCGTTCCGAAGCACGTTCGGCTTTCTTGTCTCAGTGAATTCTCCCGTTGCTACGTCAAGCTCTCGCTGTCTGAACTCCCGCTTGTCGTAGGAGAAAAACACCTTGCCATTCCGGGCGATGATCTTGCGAGCGACGTTCACGGTCCGATCCTCGCGGAATTCGGGAGATCCCTCATGGGCCTCAGTCGTTCCTGTGGCAGGGTCGTGTACCAAAACATCGCCGTATGGGAAAGTCAGACAGGCAAGCTTGTTATCTTCCTCGAGAACGTCCATGGCGACAATTGACTGATGGGGAATTGCAACACCACCTTCATTCTCCTTGCTGATATCCGCAAAAACGTCCGTCGTGAGGTCAAGAGCATAAATATGGGCGCCCCGGTGGTTTCCGAGGTCATCGATCGTGTCACCATACGACTGGTAAATATCCGTGAAATCGTGGGAGGCGAAGTACATCTTCCCGGCGTGCTCGATGAACGGAACGTGAATCTTCGCGATCGACTCCTCCCGCGGCCAATGCTCAACGGGGCCGAGATTTCCCTCCTCCGCGGTGATCCCTCGCAATGTACCGAGAAACTCCTTCGAACCGGACCGTGTATCGAATCGAAAGATGGCGGTGTCATTCGGTTTGCAGTGGTTCTGGGCGGCGAAATAGATCCGTTGCCGGTGGTCGATACCGAGGCCTCCTGCGCACTCGTTTAGAAGCGCGCCCTCCGGCATGATGTCCTCGAAACTGATGAGCCGTGCTTTGGGGGGATTCACGTCCGGGCTACTTCGAGTAAAGCCTGGCGAGTTCGCTTGCGGGATCGAACCCGGGGAGCTTCGTGATCGCGAAAATCCGGTTCAATGAATTGGTCTGCTTGGAAAATTCGTTGATGAATCTATAATCGGACGTCTCTTCATAGGGCTTGTGGCCGCATTCCTTTCTCTCTTCGAAAACACCATGACAGAAGGAGGTGAGCGCCAGGTTCGCCATCGGATGGGCACTCTTCTTCAGCGCTTCCAGAACTCCCTCGAATTCCGCCCAGGAATTCCGATTACGTACGGCCGAACCCATAACATTGAATTTACCGTATGTATAGACGGGATCGTCGTAATTCGGCCGGTGACAGCCAAGCACGTCGGGATCGTGCCCGTTGAATGATTGCCCCCTGCGCGCGAAGGCGATTTCGATCCCTTCCTTTCTCATGCCCATGATGCGATCTGAATCGGATGTCACGCTGTCCTCGAACGGGACTTTCATCAGGCACTCGGTCCGGTACATTTTCACAGCCTGGATTACCCCGAGCAATCTGTCATCGAGGTAACCGATTGCGACGCCGGTAGCATCATCCATGTGCTTCCGCAATGTCTCGATACAATCCGGATCGAGTATCATATCGGCATCGCACTGAATCAGGAACGGCGTATTGACCTGGCTGACTCCACGGTTCATTGCTTCGACAAACGGGGAGACATTTCGGACGACGACGATGTCCGCCGGTTTGACAGACTGTCCCTCAAGGCTGTCGATGCTTTGCTGAAGGGTCTTCTCGCCCATCGTCGGAACGACGGCCGTGACGTCTGATTTGTCCGTTTTCATGTGTGCTCCGGCTGGTTGCGGGATTCTTTCGGCCTGTTCATTATACCAAGAATCGGGTGCCGGGACAGGTAGCGCAGTCAGGAAGCTTTCCGGCCGGCAGGACAGGCCATCCAGGAAACTCCGTGCCAGAAAACAGTTCATGTATGAATGTGGGTTCAATAAGATTGACACAACCGCCTGTCACCGAGTAGCTTAACTATCCGAGGAGCGCCGGAACGGATGGCGATTGTACCGGAATTGTTTGACGAGCTGTTTCGGCAGTTTGAAGCGAGCCGTTGATAGATCTGACAAATAGCCACCTAGAGTATTGCTCAACGCAAGCGCCAAAAATTCAGAGTCAGATCACTAGCGCTATTATGTAGATACATAAAGAAGAATGTGGTAGGATCTTCCCTGCGCGAGATAGATTTACTGTCCCCGGAAATGTTCGTACAATCCGTCGTCCTTATTCAGAGGAGGCGTAGTGCAATCGTTTCAATGCTATGTGCCGCGTACTACATCCGCAATCTTGATTGCTTTGGCATTGATTTCGTGCCATCTTGCTTCCAACGTAGCCGCAGCGCCAATTATCAACCAGGTCACCCCACTTTCGGCCGGGCCCGGCATGCCCTTTGTTATTGAAGGGAGCGGATTTTCGGTCACGCCCACGAAAAACCTGGTCTCTGTCGGCGGACAACCTTGCGAGCTCCTTCGCCCGACATCGCACAATGTCATCGTCGCCCTGGTGCCGGTAGGGGCGGTGACCGGTGCAGTGGAACTAACAGTGGATTCGCTTGGAAGCGTCATAGGTCCGATTCTCACGGTCACTGCGGATCCCGGCTATGTGAACTCCATGGAAGTGGTCGGGAACGCGGGAATTCAGCCACTCGATTATTCAGTGATCAGGACTCTTTTGCCACAGATCACAATCACACTCGACGGTGCGATCCCCTCGATCAATACTTTTCAGGTCTTTCTGACGTCCAGCGGCGCTTTGTCGGCTGCCGACCTCTCGGGAAGCTTTGTCTTATCCGGACTCCCGCCGTCGGCGACCGCCTCGATCTCAGCTCCCCTCAGTGTGAACACTCTTGTGGGAATCGTGAACGACAGCATTTCGTTCTCCGGGACCATGGTGAACTACGATGCAACCACTATCGGGCTGGGAGGCGAGTTCAATCCGGATGACACATCGACCGTAGTCGACCCCGCTGGTGGACTCCTCTATGACCTGAGCTTCCTTGAGATTGGTTTCGACACACTCACTTCTGAAGCGGTGGTTCAGCAGCTGCTCGAGACCAGCCAGCTCGTGCCGGTCGGTTACTTTCAGGATCTTACTCTCTCCCCTCCTTTGCTTTCCGTCATTACCGACACATACCGGAGGCCGGAGACGCCGGTTCTGCTTTCGCCCATTCTGGAGGCGGATCCGGCGGTGACCTACGCATCGGTATCACACCTGGCGGAGAATAATGCAACGACAACGGAGAAGTTGCCTCAACGTCTGATCTCCGGCGGAGCGTACCCGAGATATGGCCTGGGTACGACCAACGACGGATTTGACAGCGACAAAGGGGGCTTTGACCATGATGGAACCGTGTCGGGCAGTGTTCATGTTGATGAGCTTGATCTCATCTGGCGCCACTTCTTTTATCAGACATTTGCCGGTCACCGACTTAGAGATTACATCATTACAAACGTCACGCACGCCGGGGAAGTGGAACCGACCATTCCGATACTGGCCATTCTCGATGCGGGATTTGGTAACGGCAAGGCGACCGCAGCGGAAAACAGAACCTTAAACGATCTCCCTCTCAGTCGTCTCGGTTCGACGGACGGTGACGGGCATTCCTTTCACGGAATCGAGGCGAGGGGGGGGAAGATAACCAAAGGTCCTCCAAAGAAGAATGAGGACAGAAAGCCGATCGAGGACCTGAAAGACGAGAAAAAGAAGAGGGCTCATGGAACCAATGTTGCTCTCCTCGCTGCGGGCAATGGAGCGCAGATTCTTGGGACGGGGCCGAATTTGAGAGTTATTCCCTACAAATCAAGGGGACAGAAGAGTTACATGGAAGCCTTGCGGGATATGATCACCCGTCACAAGAAGATCAAGGTGATCAACATATCGTCAACTTTTGGTAAGCATGTCGATCATACGACCGCAAAAGATGAGTCAAAGGACTATGTTCCCCGATTCAAGAAACTGATGGAGCAGGGCCAGATCCTTATTCTGGCGGGCGGCAACTCCCCTAGTTTTCTGTCCGGGGAACAAGAACCTCAGGCGCTCACGGACAAGCGAGGGGCGGTCACCCCTGTTTACCCCCTTTTGATGAACGTCGCGGCTACCGATATCCCCGACTATTATGCCTCGGGCGACGGACCGCTCGGGCCCGAACAGGTTTGGGACAAATCCTCCAAGGGAGAGAGGATTGCGGTCTGTGCCAATGGTGGGTTGCGTATGACCGTAGTAAAGCGGGGGGGCAAGATGCGAGCCACGGGCGGGGGGAGTTCCTGGGCTGCCCCTCAGGTAGCCGGCCTGGCTGGCGAGTTGATCTATCTCGACGAGTGGCTGCGCGGTGTTCCCGCTGCCGGGGACGCCCTTCGGAAACGCCGTCTCCAGGTGGTTGAGTGGATCAAGGGGACTGCCGATGATCTGGGGACCTCCTCCCCCAATGCACCTCGTTTGAACAACAATGCGGGCGACGGTCCGGACGATCGTTTCGGTTACGGCCGTATCCACGTATGGAAGGCGATACTCTCAGTTGCCAATGGCGGGCTCTCCGCCCAGCACGGCCGGCCTGCCACGGGAGATGACGCTACGTTCAAGAGCCTCAAGATTATCACCGATTCAAATACGAAGTGGTACGGTTTCGAAATCGCCACCAGCGAGAAACTCGCTGATGTTTACGTCGATGGAGTGAAGCTTTCCGATTCGGGGGATAACCTCCCGACGGGAGTCGAGGTTTCCACCTATAAAGGGGTCCGCTCAAGCAATCGAATCGAGCGAGGTGTGCACAACAAGTCGGACGGCTCAATCGATGATACAGACAAGAAGATTGTCGAGGAGGACCCGACGCTCGGCATTGTGGCTGTCGGAACTCGCGTTGACAATCGGGGCCAGTACATGACAACATTCTCCATCGAACGAAAGGATATCTACAAGAATGGCAAGCCACGGACACTCAGCCTCAAAGTGCGCGGGGCTCCCGGGGAAAAACACAAGCCGTTCTTCAATCTGGTACTAACAACCGCGGAGATGCGAACGGGGAAGGTATCGGGTGTTACATTTGACGACTTTGTCTATCAAGTTGTCGTGCCTGACTATGGTGATGCAGATATCGGACCGACAAAACTGAGCGAGAACGGAGCTCGCCATCAGAACAGTGCTCTCGAGTGGTTCGGTCGTCTGAACAAGGGGAATCTGGAATCGGTAACGGCGGAACATAACGCCGAGCATGAAACGAGCGGGGGGGATGCCCGGGTCGATGTGGACGGAAAGACCAATCGCGTACCAGGCAAGTTTCATAACCGTGACGGCAGGGATGATGGTTTCGTTCTCTTTCCGCTTACATACAAGACGGGAACTCCGGGCAAAGTGCAGTTTTCAATCGGTGTCTTTGACGTGGAAAACAGGCGTTACGCCGCTGACAAGGACAAATCACTCTGGGTAAATCTATGGATCGACTGGGATACGGACGGAGTCTGGAAAGAAGAGAACAAGGAGCATGTGATCGACGGTCTTCAGATAAACCCCAGGGGCGACGGTGTGACCTTCTGGGAAATTGTGGATCCGGGAGAGGGTGGGGCAACAACAGTCCAGTTATTCAGCGGCCTGGATGGCAACAGTGCAGAATTCGAGAGCGCAATTCCGGTCGGTACAGTTGGGAAGGGAAAGCTATGGGCTCGTGCACGCCTCGACTATGGGGAGAATGTGGGAAGAAATGATCCCCGCCCTCATTTCCGGTCGCTCCGTTCGCTTCGTAAAGAGAATGTAGCTCCAAACGATATTCAGACCTTCGGGCAGAAGCGTGGATACATGTATGGGGCGGCGCGTTACGGCGAGGTGGAGGACTATCTGATTGGTACGGATTTTGGCGATGCGGCTGACGCTTCCTGTAGTGATGGGATAGCCCCTCTCCCGAACACCTACCCTACGTGCTTAGCGAACGATGGGGCGCGCCATCTTCTGGCTACGAAGGAGTGGCTCGGCAGTGACGATGATACACAAGGGGGTGCAACCAGGGAGATTGACGCGAATGATCGAAACCCGCCCGGATCAGACGCCGATGGGGATCCCAATCTCTTCCCCGAGCAGACGGACCGCAAAGACAACGGTGTCTACATTCCACCGATTACTGCGGGGTCTACGATAGACATCGAAGTGACAGCAACTGCCTCTATCGGCGCGTATGGAGGATTCATCATTGAGCCGGGTGATGACGAATCGTCGGTCAGCGACCCGGAGGATGAGGGGGATCTCATGCCGCGGTATGGAGAAGGCGGACCGGGATTCGATCACCGGTTGTTCTTGTCCGGCTGGGCGGATTGGAATGGGAACAGCATCTGGGAACCGGCAGAGAAAATCATTGACGATGTTCGGAATCCGGTCAACTGGGGGCCGGATGGATTCTATACCCTCGGTGAAACATTCGATGATGAGAATGGGAACGGCGTGCATGAGGATAGCGAATCGTTCACCGATTCGTTCGGCAAGGAGACAGAGACGATCAACTATTCCGTCCAGGCACCTCCGCAGATATCCCCTCGGTTCAGCATGCGGTTCCGGCTCGCGTACGGGGAAGATGAGTCAGAGACGCTGGACCTCGGTGTCAAAGAGGCCGATGAAACAAATCGCGCCAACAACGAAGAGAAGGGGGGTGCGCTATTCGGCGAAGTCGAGGATTATCTGATTGTTAATGGTATCAGTGTGGGCGACACGTTTTCAACGGCCGTGAGTGGTTTACAGGGTCTGAACGCCATAGCAGGAAAAGAACAGATCGAGGTCCGATGGATTGTCAGCTCAAGCGATGAGTATGTCGGGTTCAATATCTTGAGAGCTGTTGAATCGGGACAGTTCGATCAGGTGAATCCTGATTTGATTTCTAACAATGCTCCTTCCCATCCCCATACATTTTCGTGGATCGACGAGGGTGTGATTCCCGAAATCGAGTATTGGTACAGGATCGAGGTGACCCTGCCTGACGGTTCTGTCGAAGCGATCAGCCAGATTGTTTCAGCAACCGCTTCAGGTTCGTACCCCGCCCGTTTTGCGCTTCGCATCATTGGACCGGCGCCGATAAGAGTCAGTCGCGGGATCGAAATCGCATTCGATGTGCCACGTTCAGGTGGTGACGTGTCTGTCGAACTCTACAACATAGGCGGGCGACGGGTGGCGACACTCATGAGCGGTTCTGCCGGACCCGGAACGCATGTGCGAAGTCTCAGCGCTTCCAGCCTGGATCGTCTCGCCTCGGGGATCTACTTCCTGAAGATGGACGCCGGAGTATTCTCGGAGACGAAGAGAGTGGTGCTCGTGAGGTGAAAAAGCTTGATGGAAAATCACTTCGGCCCAACTTGTGGTTGACCGAACCGCCTGCCACCGAGTAGCTTAACCATCCACGGAGGGATGGCCGAGTGGTTTAAGGCGGCGGTCTTGAAAATCCTGATAGCTTATTTACTTAAGTTAGTCGCTATCCACCGATGTGGTTGTTTTTCAATGTATTAGGTTTCGCCCCAATGAGTTACCCCTGTTGGGGCGATTCTTTTTGGTTCGGTTTGTTACAGGAGCGGGAGTAGTTTTCGGTTTGTTTCCGTAGCAAAACCGTAGCAAGTGAAGCTTGAGCACGAGAGCCAGCCAGCAAAAAGCCGGTCCTCAGATTCTTGATCAACGAGAAAAGGAGATGATAATAGGGAAGGTGGCTCTCTGCCCCCTTGCGAAATATCGGTGAGAGGCGCAGGGATTCGGACCTAGGATGTTGATTCTGTAACCGGTTGATGGCGCGGGTCTTATGTTTGTAGGAGTTTGAGAGGCAATGAGTTGGCTGTTGTCTGGAGTGATCCCGAATTATCTGGAGTTATCCCGAGCTATCCTCGGTTTTGGAGAAATGGTGGAAACGCGTTTTCGCGTCAATCTCACGGACGACAAGATTAGGGAATGCTAAACGACAAATACTTCCGAACGATCTCGAAATCCCTTGATACCTCCATCCTCAGATATTTTGATTCCAAGACCTCCTTCGCTGAGTCTTTGAGCTGCGGCCAATCGTCCACCACCAGCACTTCCGGCCTGGATCTCTACGATCGCTCCAACGGCCAGGACGCCTCCTCTGTGATCAAGAATCATGGCCCCATCGAGAGCAAGAAGTTCCTGCCTAAATCGTCTGTCGAGGGTTTGGAAATTGGCTCCGATCGCTTCGTCGAAGAGGCGGCTTTTCACGGTCGCGCCAATGCCAAGACGATCTGAGGCGCTTGCATAATTACTGATCCTGGAATTCGACAATAATACGCCAATACAACCTCCAGTACGTGCGAATGACACGTCCAAAAAACTGTCATACAGAGCACGGCGTAGATCTGTCCTATTCGGTGGCGACATTCGGCGCACAACCACTTCATGAGTGTAGTGCAACCAGGAGCCCGCTCGCTTGGCAAATCGCAAATCCCCGCCGTGGAACAAAAGGATTTCACCATGCCGATTTAGCACAGCACAGCAACGCCCTGTCGTGGCAGTCCATGAGGCGATTTGGGCCAACCGGTATGGTCCAAAGCCAGCTTCTGAAGCATCATCCAGTTGTTGAATGGAATCTATCCGGCCGTTTGATCCAAGTACTAAGATGGTGTCGAAGCCATTTGTAACCACGGGAGCGAACTCAGCCCTAGAGAACTCGTCAAGACTGACACTTCCATTACTACTATCCCTACGAATCCCAATGGCGGCCGTGATCCGCTGCCCCTCATATGTCCTCGCCGCCCAGCCTTCAAGCATCTCCAAGGTTGACAATAGGACCTGACCCCCACTAAGATGCTGCGCAATAACCCGCCGTGGTAGATTCTTTAGCAACTCATTAAAGTGAACATTGGAGGACCGCGAAATCCTTGCAAGTTCCAGCATGAACTCCCCTGCCAGGCGTTTTTCGGTCTTGGAGAATTTTTGACTCCTCTCAAGAATAATTTTGTATTGCGTGTTGGGTTCGGGGCGGACCGAAATGCGGGATGGATCAATATATGAGACTCTTCGCCCCGATATCTGGTTGGTCAGGCTGTTGCCTCCCACTGTTGCACCTAGCATAGGAACAAGCGAACTGCCAATGACTTGCCGGAATTGATCTTCTTCCACTTAATCCTCTTTTCCCAACAAGCCCAGCCTACTTTCTCCGCCTTGCCACCAGGCAGGGGGTGAAGATCCGCATCAGTACTAGAGCATGGCCCCCAAATGCCTCTCAAGAACCTCCGATTCTGTCTCCGAGAGGCCCGCTAGTAGAAAAAAAGTATCGTCAAGAAAATCCTGGAAGTGCTGCGAATCCTGCCCAAGCCGTGATCTATCCGCGCGTGTTACCGCCCCACGAATCCTCTCAGATTTCTCAATGAGCTTGGCAGTCTGGGCGATGACGTTCGCAATAATCGGACTATATGGAGTCTTTCCTATTTCAGGGAAGAGAAGATCCCTTGCTTTCTTCGTGTTGCCACTTCCCAAAACGACGGATATACGATCCGCGAGTCTTGTTTCCCGCTCTGTCTGGGTCTTCCTAAAGATCGGGCAAGGGAGATTCTTAAACTGGTAGTCATTGACCTTCGAGTTCGAACTACCAAGTCTAAAGTACCAATCTATTAGCTTACAGTTAAGCAACCCAAGGAGGAAATACAGTGGCAATCTGGATTCAGATTTGGGGATATAGCTTATTGTATCAAAGCAAAACTTGTCAGGTGGGATCAATGCGGAGATTATTCTGCGAAAGGTATTCTGCGGGGCGCTTCGCTGATAACCAAGCCTTAGCTCTCGCGTGTGCTGAACCCTTGCCCCTCGGCTTTTCATGCTGAGAAAAAGCTCCTTCAGCAGGAACAGTGGCTCTCCCTGTGAGGCTGCGCGGAGTAAGTACATGGAAACATTTGAACCGCGCAGTACTTGCGGCCCAGCTCTTGGGTCGTCAGAGATAAAGCCTTTGCCTCTGTCAGTTGTTTCATTTACTTCGCCTTGATGAGAGACACAGCAATCGGCGAGGCGGCAAAGTCGTCCAGAATCCATCATCTCTATGGCCATGTCCCAACTGGCCTGGTGGCAAGCAACAATAGTTAGGTTCTCTGGGTCATAGAGAAACATGTCGCGAGCGCTGAGAGAGAGCCCGGGCGATTCTTCCATAATGAATTGTGCGGGGTGGCGTCTCGCACGAAAAACCTTTCTCTCTGATCCGCTACTCTTGCCATGAGTATAGAAAACTATGGTCGTAGACAGCTTAGCGTCAGGGAACACTCGCTTCTTAGGGTTGTCCTTTTGTGGGAAGGTCTCAATTGCATCAAACGTTCCCCTGTCGGCGAGCATCTTCCGAAGCCCGACAGCTTGCTTGTCTCCAAGTAGAGACATCGGCACTATGAACCCAAGTCGCCCACCTTCTGCAATAAGACGATTTGCCTGACAGAGAAAAAGTTTATATAGGTTGTTTTTCCCATACTTGGAAGGTTTGTAGGCCTGCTCGTAGTCCACAAAACTTATCAGAGCGGTCAGATTATGGCCAGTTTCCTTTTCCGACAGGACATCGTAGGGCGGGTTGCCGATAATCGCATTAAATCCGACTCGCATGTCTCCAGGACGCGGGGCTAAGAATACCTCGGGGAATTCAAACTCCCAATGGAAGAATTGACTGTCCCATCGCCCCGGGGAGGGCAAGTGATTGCGAAACCAATCGGATTCAGCAAGCCGTTTGAACTTTGTAGGCTTATCGATGAGCCTGACCGCATCCTGGTATTGGGCAGATGTTATCCTGCTTGCTGGAGAGGACGAGAAATATGAGCACCAGAGGTCGGCAACCTGAATGAACGGTCTCCTTGAGCGGTCGAGTTTTGTGAGCAAGGATCGTTTTTCCTTTAGATCCTTGGCCGTGTCAGATGGGATCGCTTCTATCTCAACTAGTGGAGAAGTGATAATTGAGACTTTGTTGGCAACCTGCTGCTCGAATTTGTCAGCAAAAAGGGGAGCCTCGTTGGGTAGAACACCGAGCTTGTTTGTCGCGCCACCAATCAGTGAATTCCCGACTCGTAGGTGATGATCCAGAAACGTGAGTGGTTGGCTGATGGATACTGTTTCCAACCAAAGTGCAAGCTTTGCTAGCTCTACTGCCAATGGGTTTATGTCAACACCGAAGAGACATCGCTCCACGACCAATCGCTTCCAGTACGTCAACGTGGTTTCGGCATCATCCGTGGCAGATAGCCCGTCAACAGACGAGCAGGGGTGAGTGCTGATTTCTTCAGCGAGATACTGGCAGGCGCCAATCAGAAAGTGACCAGAGCCCATTGCCGGGTCGAGTACTCGCAATTGAAGGACACGATCAGGATATGAGGACTCGAGCGCAGACAACTTGGAGCATCCACTCCCCCCCCCATTCCCAGTCTCCAACGCATCAATCTCCGCCATCAGATCATCAGAGATTTTCTTGCAGATCGGACCAAGGGTTTGTTCAACTATGTGGTTCACAATGTGGTCTGGCGTATAATAACTACCGGATGCTCTTCGCTCCCCTTTGTGTGTCTCGAGATATATATCACCCTTCGAATACTGGAGGTCTGTTGCTTGAAACCCCTTCGGCGGCAGTGAGTCAAAAGGGATTACCTTTTCCACTAGCCTTCCTCTGATACGTCTTTTGACCACCGACATGCGGCGTGTTGCGACCTTGGGGTGAAGTTCGAGGAGCCCCTCGTAGATTGCTCCTAGGTGTTGAATTGTCAAATCTCGGAAATCCACTCGGACGAGTCCTGCTTCGGGACTTTCCTCTTCGTAGGTTCGACCCAGCTTGTCAATGACCCGTGCAATGTGCCAGTTCGAGATACGTTTCTCTTCAAGGAACGGATTGTCGTGATTGTCGAACAAGCCCCCATTATACGCTGGCACGTCATATCTCTTATGCCCGCGATCAACTAGATCGAATAATGCGAGAAGGTGCTCATAATGCTCGGCCGTAGAGCGACCGGTTTCATCGTCATCATTTGTGCGATCTAGATACCAAGCTACATCATCTCTAAAACGACCGAGGGACCGGTTTTCCGTATACAGAGAATTTAGTCTGTAAGGCAGGAGTTGCCTGTCTTCCGCATAGAGAATAAACAGGAGCCTGTACAAAAGAATGAATGCGTGTCGCCTGCACTCTTCTAGGTCAGTTCCTGAATCAAGGCTATTGCCGGGGAATCGCAAGAAGCCTTCGATTGTCAGCCTAAGGGCTTCGAACGCACGCTCCTTTAGCTTGTCGCTAACACCAAGCCGATATTCGGAGCTGCCCTTTACGGCTCTTTCTATCATGGGCAGACGTCCGTCAGTCTCTACGAAGCCGCGCTGTCCAAATAACAGGAAGAAGGTCTGAAACTCATCTAGAAGACGGTCGCTGTCAGTGAATGGGCCAGAATCGCGGTTGGTCCACTCCTCTAGAAAACTGCCGAGATCAAACTGCAGATACGTCTGAAATCGAGGCTGAAAGGGTTCTCGCTCACGAGGCACTAGCCTCCACAACCTACCATTCGTGAGCATTCCGAAATCACACCTACTCCGATCAAGGTACCACTCGATTTGTTGAGGCGGGTATTCTCGCTTGCTCTTGACTTTTCGAGGCCGGTCAAGACTAATACTCCAGGCTTTTGCATCTGCAACGATAATCGCAGGCTTCCAGAAGTTTGGTGATTTGCGGCCGGCAGCGAGTGCTGAACCCAGATCATCGTCACTTGCAAAGAGAGCGTAGTCAGGCTCTCGCCGATCAAGAAAAGTCTGGTACTTGAAATGCCAGCCGAGTAATTGCAGTATTGGTTGAATAAATGCTACTTCTAATCCCTGCTCATCTCCATACAGAGATACTCGAGACTCCTGTTTCAGCCACAAGTCTTCAACAGCTTGAAGTACCTGACGTGCATTATCTCGCGTCTCAAACCATTCCGGCTCAAGTTGTAGCCTATGATCTAACCAGTGATTTGAGAGTAGATTGCTATTTAATACAGAGCCAAATGATAGGTTTAGTTGATGGGGAGGCACGACAGATTGTCCCTATGGCCTAAAGCCACAATATGTACTTGGTGCAAACGTTTTTCACCGTAGGCCCTCTGGGCTGAGAATTACATACCAGCACGACTAACCAGAGCATCAAATCACATAGGCTTTGCAATCTCAACCAGATACTGTCTCTTGAGGCTGACTATCACTCTGGCCGTAAGCCTTCCCGTCAAGTAGACTGTTCCAGATTAGACACTCCAGCTTCGAAGGTAAGCGATTATTTGTCTGAGTATTTCCCTCTTTTCCGGAATGAGCTACACAGATTTTCAGGCGGCGGCGACGGCGTCTCCGGAAACCCGTAGCTTGGAAGGGAACCCAACCTGCAGATCGCACTGAAACGAGCATCCTCCCGATTAATAGGAATCTCAAGCCCTCTTTCCAGCGCGAAGCAAAGCGAGTTCTCTAAGGAGTGCTTCCTTCTCCTGGTGTAGCTTATTGCCTTCATCCTTTAGGTGAAGTTCAATCACGCTGAGTTCGTCAACACCCTGCCTGTCGATATACCGTTGGGGCATCTTGCTCGTCATCGTCCAACCAAAACGTTTACAGAATTTGAAGTACGGCAACTTATTGGCCCAATATGTGGCGGAGCTGTGTCTCAGGAGATGGGGATAAACTCTCTTCTTGATTGCCGTACGGCCGAGCTTTCCAAGAAAGCTTCTCACATATGACGCGGGGACAGGAAACAACGGCGCTTGAGATTCCTCTGCTTCAATACGTCCATCATCTGCAATCCTCGGATTGGCCGGATGATACTCGAGCCAAAGATGAATCCACTTTGAGGTGCTACTCATCGGAAGAGCCACTGCCCTTCGAAGGGTCTTCGAGAATGGAATCCAAATCACAAAGCAATGACGAGTCACACCAGATACTTCAAGACTCCTGCGAGTGACATGATGCAGCCGGACATTCAGGAGTTCGCCTATTCGAAGCCCTCCATCAAAAAGAACTTGAATGATCGCACGCTGTTCAGGTGTGCGGGCCAAGCTCACAAGACGATCAACTTCCATTTCGGAGAGGGCTGGAACATCTTTTGGTTCTGAAAATGTATCAATCCACTCAACCAGCGGAGGATATTGCCGGCAATCGCCTAATAACCACTTGTAAAATTTCTTCACTGTGACCTTCACATCAACCTTGTACCGAGAGCTCAACGGCTCTCCACTCACATCAATCTGATTTCCCATTACCCTTCGTGAGCGGGAACGGATTTCATCGTTCTCAATCGCTTCGACGAACTTCTCCATGTCTTCCTGAGTAACAGCATCTAGATCTTTGTCGAGGTATCCCATCAAGTGATAGAGATGGCTTATGTAGTTTGTCAGTCTAGAGGATCCAATCTTCGTCCTGGCCCGCCCTCTGATCGTCTTACCAAGCGCTGCATCACGCAGAAATTTCCCAACAATCTCTTTATTTCTCTCACTCACATTTTGATCTGCCATGAATCGAGCTCTAGCTCGCTGAAACATATGTTTCGTGTTTGCGATATCTATGTATCCAGTCTCCATTCTGATCGTAAAGTTTAAATATGTGGTCGAATTGTGTAGTGCGGTGACACCGCGCTTAGATTTGTGGCAATTTTGGGCAGCTCAGCTAGCCCAAGCCGTGTCAATTCTCAAGAGAATGGCCTTCTTAAGCCTTCTCCTGGATAGCAGGGTTCATGTCACGCTTGTGGGCAGGAATCACAATGCGGGAGTGCCACATCGCAACTTCCATTCGACGACGCTGTGAGGTGTGATTCAGTTCAATCACCGACGACAACTGATTTGCTCTGTATGTCCAAAGCTGTAAAGTAATACTTCTATATAAGTATTTCTGTAGTTTAGAAGTACCTAGTGTGACCGATCGCAGCCTTATTGCTCAGCAACTGTTAACCAGATGGGAGAAATACAATGAATCTCTCTCGTTCTCTCCTCCTCGTGTCAGTTTTGATACTAGTGAGCGCCGTTGGTGGCGCGCTAGCCGGCAACGGATTTCTTGTTGATCGGGGAGCTGGTCAGAGTACCGGTTTCGTGGAAGCGAAGGCCCTTGTGCCCACAAAACGGAACATGACTGAATTTCAAGAGATCTCCCTTCCTGGATCTTGGGGTAATCTGGTTACGGTTAGTATGAAGTGGGGTAGCCCGGATATTCACTTTCTCTGGTTCCAGGCAGCTGACGGGACAGTAAGAATGGTGTCTGTCGTAGACCCCGGCTACTACAATTCTGGCCCTGTGTTCGAGGACAACGTAGTCGCAATGTTTCCGCGAGAGTAATTGGAGAAAAGGCTATGAGGGGGATGAGGGGGATCTCCCTCAAGGCGACAAAATGAAATTTGCTAAGGATGGTGGAACATGGGGAACATAAATTTTCTTTCCGGGCGTGATTCTTGACATAGCTCTCAGCGAGCCATCCGAAACTCTTATCTACCATCATCGCCCGTAGATACATGGTGATGTTTCATGGCATTTGTAGAAAAAACTTTTAGACTGGATCTGGCACTTGCGAAGAAGCTCGAGAGAGAATCAAAGAAAACTGGAGCTCCTCAGGCTGAGATCGTGAGAAGGATTCTACGAAAGCACCTACCCTAGACGGGTTATCCCCCAATTTCACAAACACATTCGAAAAGCAGCATAGTGGCTTTGGCGGTGATACTTTCCGCTCGATCCGATTACTACGTAGCAGCGTTGAATATCAACTCCTGAGAATATGCCTCAATCTCGGTATTGAGCCGCCGTCATGCCCGACGGTGTGGAGAGTCAGTGCAAGCGTCTACCGTGGACAAAGGCTGCGGGCCACACTCTCTTGAAACCTAACGGTTTGATCTTGACTAACAGGAGGCCTTCTGTTCAAATTGGCATGAGTTCGACCCAATTATTCGTGCGACTAGTCCAGTTCGAATTGCGTGGGAGATGGCACAGCCTATTGGTTGACTGGGAGGTGCAATGCCTGGATGGATCCAATGGCTCGGCGTGTTACCATTGGTGTGGTTCTTCTATGAGCGCTATAAGCAATTCCGCCAATGGCTCCTGAAAAGGGAGAGCAGCCGCTCAGCGCCAAGCAGATCAAAGGCTGAGAATCTAACTGGGGCTGGGCTTGCAATAGTATGCGCTTTCCTCTGGAGTCTTGGTTTCTTTTCAATTGGTCTAACTACTCCCAATCACTCTGTGTGGGCCATCAACGCTGTAATCTTGGGATCGGCCACCATTTTTCTTTTTCTCGGTTCCTTTGTCGTTCGGATGTTTGAAAAGAAGGAGCCTGCAACTACGGCTTCAGCATTGCATCTATCCTCCCCTCACGGAATAGTACTTCTATTCGCGACTGTCGGAAACTTCGTTCTGTCCGTTTACGCCCTATACTACATCTCCATTTCTCAGACAATGACCCTAACAAATCTCTTCCCACTGTTCTTGGTTCTAATTATGCTAGTTAGACAAGAAATGTCTTGGTCGAATGTCACAATTTCGACTGTACTCCTCGTAGCTACTGGTACTTTGATTACAAATCTTGACGAGGGGCTCTATCTGAAACGCGAAAGCGAATTGATCGGCTCCTTTGTCGCAGTTGTCGCAGGTCTTTCGTTCGCATTCTACGCGTACCAGGTTGGCAAGGTTGAGAAAATAATTGAAAACGTCTCGACTCGAATGCGGTTCTTGGCGATGGTATTCTGTGGAGCTTTTGCAACGGTGCTTACAGTTGCGCATGTATCGATAAGTGAGCCCATTTCCGCTAGTGCTGACTTGGCTATTCTAGTGGCAAATGGCTTTCGAGTGGCGCTCGTTTATGTAATATACCATGAAGCCGTTCGAAGAGCGGGCGTTTTGATCCCTGCTACCATCGTAGTTCTACAAGTTCCGCTGACGATGTTCTGGGATGCAAGATTCTTGGGTACGCCAATGCCCCGCCCTCTTATGATAGGAGCTTTTCTCATTGTAATGGGAGTAGTAACCCTCCTTGTTGATGAACTTTCCCCCCACACTGAATCTAGTAGCCCGCGTGAATTTCGCGAGTGAAGAACTGGAAGCTCGTCAAGCGGGGTAGGGCAAGGTGGATAGTGGGGCCATATGGCGACTATAGTTACTATCACCCAGAGAGGATATTTACTGGCTCAATCTGGGATGCCCTGACGGCGAGTAGTTTTCTTTGCGTGCGACGAATCCAAAGGATCCTAATACTTGGACTGGCCGGCGCGTCTGTAGCTCGCCAGTGTCGTGAAGTATACCCAGATGTTGCCATTGTGGGCATCGAGCTGGATCGAAGTATTCTCCAGGTGGCACGAATAGAGTTTGACCTGGAGAGTTTGAATGTTGACGTGGAGTGCATGGACTCTAGATCATACCTCAAAGGAGGAGGCCCGCGCTTCGACGTAATTATTGACGATATGTGGCCGATCGATAGAGCAGGAACCCGGCCAATATTCGCCCATGAGCGGTGGGCTGCGCTTATCACGAGAAGGCTCCACTCAAACGGATTATATGCAATAACGCTAAATGGGCGATCGGAGGAATCGGGAGAGTTCAACAGAGCCATTTCAAGGCTCAAACCGGATTTCTCAAGATTCGTTGAGATTAGACCCACTAAGGGTACTAGCGCTGTATTGGGAGCGGGCCGTGAACTTCGGTCGGCGAAGGAAGCGAGTGGGGCATGGCGAAGTCTCAGATCACTACTTTCTTGTCGCATTGAGAGTGTGAGATTCCGGTCTCTCTGAGTTGGATCGACTAGTGTAGGGGCGCATGCATGCCACTTCTGCACACCTATCCCCCTGTGGAAGGGAGGATTCCAAGGAAAGGGGATGCTCAGTATGTCCTTCCTAACTAGGCGGAGGGAGAATGCTGCACAACTGCCGTTCAGTTGCTCGGGCGGACTGCTACAATAATCTCCAGGAGGGGGCATACCCGTTTGGCCCCAAGACGGAAAGGCTAATTCTATCGGCAAGCCTATCAAATCCTATCTGCGATTTAGTGTTAGCCATTTCTGTACCATCCGCAACTGCCGAATTTCCTTTTTCAATATATTGAGATTTCTAGGTTTATCCAGAAGTTCAGGAATTTCCGAAACGTCCCATCGCATACAAAGATCAAGATAGATTCTTAATAGCTCTTCAACATAGGCCTTGGTTTGAAATACAAGTGATTCACTATCAGCCGGAGACTCTCTTCTGTGAACTAGTCTGTTTCTGGCGCTCCTCAAAGTATTTAGGATCGACATGTCGAATTCATTGTCGGTAAAGGGGAATGCCGCACGGCGTACAGTAACCGTGTGAGGTTCGTTGGGCTTTGTACCAGTCAAAGATTCAAGTAAGCTCCAGAGGTGAAGAAATACAGAGTCGTAATCGTAAGAATCTAGAGCGGTAACATACCGCTTGAATTGAAGTATTACCCAATCAGGATCGCTACATTTCTCAATTCTCTTTCTTGCCCATCGCTCGAAAGCCAGCGCACGCTTCCAATTTCGCAATACATGATAATCTCCACTCGGCGCCTTGTACATATGCGGTGACCAAAGGCCTTTTAGTTTTCCATTCGAATCATGAAGTGAATGAACCGGCCCTAGGATTAGATCGTTAAACGGCCCAGGATCACCCCCGGGGAAACGATAACGTTGGTAATTAATAGAAAAACACCATAGGCTTCGCAAGTAGTCGATTGTGTCTATCCCCCGATGTATCGCTTCCTGGGGTGTGCGCGCTTTTAAGTGAAGGCGGAGGAAGTGATTGTATCGTGGTAACTCTAGGTTCTTTAGAGAGTCTGGTAGACTTTCGTTTCTAAGGTTGGCCAGTTTAGGTAAAATCGCCGGAGAGAAGATAAGTGTGCATTTCTGGAGTGATCTTCTCCTTAACGAAGGCAGCGGTCGCGAAGATATATTAGTAATGAGAACATATTCTTGCGGTGATCGAATGAGATAGTTTTTCTCCCTTCGAGTTATCTCTGCCAACAAAGACCTCTTGCCGATGGGGCTAGTTGCAAATTTCTCTGAGAAAAGAGCCTCACGCGCGATTCGCAGTCTCTCTGCATCCACTATTCTTGGTTCCGGATGTAGAGCATTGGCAACAATCGCGTCCAGAAACATGAAGCGTTGACCATCATAGCGGACCTTACCTTTGCTAACTCGTTTTGCTCGATTTAGCTGAACAATTATCTGAGTGATATTGTCGTCGCGAATAATCCATTGAGCACACATTCACTTCCCTTTCGACCTAGAATCGAGGCGGTATAATAGATACTAAAGGCGTTTCTCGATAACGACTTACACATCATACTGTATCACCTAGGGGGTTGAGGCTGAAATTGATGGTCGTATAATGGCGCTGGAGAAATCGAGCCGCGTAATGCTTTCAGAGATGCCTTTAACACATATCAATGAGGCAATGCTCACGATTGGGAAGAGCTAAAGAGTTGCGTTAATATTGTTCAAGGAATAGTTTCACTGCAACTAAATAGATGTGCATATCCAGCCGGGTAGTCTCGTAATACATTCATCAGTCTTCAACGCTAGAATCATTAATCCTTCCATATTGATCCTTCGAGCAGTCAACGCGTGGGAAATACTTTTCCACCATTTGATGAGCATCTGAATTAGAGTATCCTTTGCACAGAAGGCCAAATTCAAAATTGTCCCTCATCATTGTTTGGGGGGAAGGATCGGAGAAAATCGACCCCGGATGCTTCATTTCCTCTGTCATAGTTTCCAATGGAGGGGCACGAGCTCTCGTTTGGTTATCACCAGTACATCCATTTATCGAGAAACATAGCCAGATTGCGAGCGTACCACATTTCAGCGATCGAACAATTGTCATACCACAGCAAAGCGTTGGTTCCTTATAAACATTTCTACCTAACCATAAGCGCCGCGAATGCGCAATCGCCTCTTGCTGCCATCTCCAGAGCAGCGGAAACTTGTTTGAGAGTTGAATCTGGTAGCTGGGGCTTGAAATCATGTAGTGCGGCCCTTACCGCATCAAGCCTGCAATCAGCTATTAGGAGCTTGATGTGGGCTTTCCTGTTTTCAATATTCCTAGGGTTTAGATCGATCACTTTCTTGGCCAGACGAACAAGGGAATCTATTCTTATCTGGCTTGGACCGCGATAGGGGGTGCTCGACAGGTAATCAGCAAATGTCCAAATATAGTCACCGCAGTATATAGTTGATTCTACAGGGGTTGAGTGGCGGCATGCAGAAGCGTAATAGGAGAGCGCCGCCTCGTATGACATTATTGGGTTTTGAGGATCACTCAAGCAAGAACCAAGAAAGAAGGAGATCGTTTTTCCGAAACGATGATCAGGCGGGATAAGAACAGAAAGCTTAAGCAAGGAATCTGTCAAGGCGGCCAGACGACCCCAATTTCCAAGTTCGCTTGCATATTTATACTCGACGACGTGACGATTGAGTTGCGCTGGAAAGTTTGGGTGTGCCTTCAATGATTTCTCATAGCTCGTAAGCGCTTGGACGATCACACCGCGTGCAGCCTGGCGATCTAGCTTCTTCTGTCTATCATCAAAAAGATCGCCTTGAAGGCGGAAAGCAATAAACGGTTCTTTGGCGTTGATAATCATGCTGTTTATCAAGGTCTGTGCAGCGTCCAAGGAATCAATGTCTAACAATCGCTGAGCATAAGTCCATTGATTGGTCTGGCTTTGGGGGTACTTAAGATTTAAGGATGTCAGAATATGGAGAGCACCCGTGTAATCATTCAATGACCAAAGACTCGCTGACTTAGCGTCCATGACAACAAACTCATTAGAGTTCCAGCATTGCATGGACCTTAGGGCAACCAATGAGTCAAGAATGTCGCTCTGTGGAGTGAAATCTGAAGCTATAAATTGGGCTCGGATGGCGATTAATGAAGCACAATCCCATGCACAATGGCTCTGCTTTTTAGCTATGCGATCTCGAATGGACATTAGAGACAAACGGTCACCATATCCGAGCAATGAAAGTACAGCTAGGTAGTCCAAAAACGGATCGTTCCCAAACCGATTAGTGTGTATTCTGATGCTTCGTCTCAGTAAATCTCCATAGAATCCGTTCTTCAACCGGTCCAAGTCTGCGAGGTAGCCTCCGGTCGACATGCCTCCCAGGATTTGTATCCGGTTAGCCCTTTTGTCGAACGCGGCTCCAAATAGGGGCCATGGTGCAGTTCGAGCCGCCAACGTGTAAAGCGAGTCCGCACCATCAAAATCAAGAACCCTCAGGCTTTCGTCACCATCACGAGCACGGTCCCAAGCCTCGACGTGATCTTTGATTCCAATGCAAAATGTCAGTATAGCGATGACTGAGCCGCCGGCCACCACAGTGTACAGAACCTTGACTATACGACGGACCAGCCCGCCCATAGGAAGTAGCTTGTTGACAAATGATGATAATCCCTTAAACCGTATGGACATTGAATTGCGGGCTCCCCAAATCAAGTAGAACTTCAAACAGGGCTATATACCTATACCGTTATCCAATTTGATTGACAACCACTATGTCGCGATTCATTAGGATTCAAAGATACCCAGTCTCTCGCAAGCTCTCAAAATTCCCATTTCCAACAATCACATGATCTAACAACTCAATCCCAATCATCTTTCCTGCATCTATCAGTCGCTCGGTTAGCTCAATATCTTCCCTACTCGGTCTTGGATCGCCACTTGGGTGGTTGTGCGCAATAATAACCGATGCTGCATTCGTAAGAATTGCTGCCTTATAGACTTCTCGAGGATGAACTAGAGATGCTGTTAAAGTTCCCTTGCTGATTTCATCCAAGCAATTGATTCTATTCTTGGCATCTAAGTAAACTCCTACAAATCTCTCTCGATCAGATTCTGAAAGGAATTTCAAAACCTTATAGATATCATCCGGGCTGCTAATCAATGCTCCTTGATTTCCTCCAGATGGAACTCTGCTCAAGTAGATCTCTACAAAACATTTTGGTAAAGGAGGTGCTCGTTCTCTTTCCGGTCTGATTGCCAAGCTTCCATCATAGCTAGTGGTAACAGTAGCCGTTGCTCCTATCTCATAGCCTAGCTCCTGTAACCATTTGCCTGATAATGAGATTGAAGGATGGCTTTTTCCATTTCTTCTTCCTTCTCTCACAGCTATCTGTCTATATCTCTTGTTCATTGTTTTTCTTCTTACGGAATGCGTTCCTTCTCTTTCGGTAATTCCATATCTTTGAAATTTTGTATTACACAATCATCCGAGCAGAAGATTTCTGTCTCTTCTAAAGGAACAAAACCTCTTGAACCTAGAACTCCAAATTGAACTCCAATGATGTTCTCCCCCATGCTGATTGGTTTTTGGCATTTTATGCATTTCTTCATTCTGAGTTAACTTTGGCAAGTTTGATACTTAATAGATGTCCTGATTTGGTGCTGGAGCTTCAGACAAACCGCCCTTGGCGGTGGGGCCTTATTGCTTTCCTAGTCCTTACTCTTCTCAGGTGAATTCTGATATATTCTCAGCTATCTAGAAGGAGGAACGATAGTGTTGTATAGCGATATATTGCTTGAGATGGAGCAGAAGGAGCTTCTGGTAGCGATGGTGGAGGCAGCTCGGAACGTGCCTCGAGATCAGCGCAGACAGTTTCTTACCTCTATGGGAATCTCGTCTTCGAACCGGACGATGATCCACGCAGGCCTTCCTGGTGGCCGACAAGAGGCCTTTCCTGGGGATTTAGAGGTCTTGGCAAGAGCGGGTCTTCTTACGGAAAAATCTGGGGACAGGACTTCACGAATCTATGATGTAACCCCGGAGGGCTATCAGTACTACAAGGAGATGAAGGGGGCCGAGGGGCTGGTGACTGAGAAAGTAGAGAATCACATAAGTGCTTACTTGCACGCTGATGATTTCAAAGGCAGGTTTTTTAGGGCCCACGAGAAGCTCGTTAAGGCCGATTCAATGTTATGGGAAAGCGATTCGGAAAAGCAACTGACGACGATTGGGCACCTTTGTCGAGAGGCGCTTCAGGAATTTGCCACCGAACTGATCGATACTCTCAACCCTCCAAATGCGGCCCCGAATCCGGCACATACCGTAGCGAGGGTTCGGTCTGTCTTGGATTCTCTTGGTACCGATGTCGGAGAGAAGGAAACCTCCTTCCTCAAAGCACTCCTCCAGTACTGGGGAACTGTAAGTGACTTGGTTCAACGGCAAGAGCACGGGGCGCTGAAGGAAGGAGACGAACTCAAATGGGAGGATGCTCGACGCGCCGTATTTCAAACTGCGCTAGTCATGTATGAAGTCGGGAGAACTACTTCCAGGCTCTAGTGTCGAAACCGCTAGGAGGATCTTCTACAAGTACTTGCTGGATTTTCGCCCAATTGGACTTCGGCGGGCCAAGTCCGGCTCCGTCCCATGGCTCCCCACTCTTCAGGTCGTTCCACTGAAGCTGGAAGAGTCACAGATCGTATGAGAGAAGTAAAAGACCCCGCGGGTCCTACAGGCCGCGCACTAGAGGCCACGTTGTCTAACTGACCATACTATTCTCTTACTATTGAGCATTGTCCTAAGCCCGACTCATTATCAAGTCGACGGCCTCCGAAAGTGATGACGACTCCAAATCGGCCTTTGCGTAGCCCCTCGCTGATTCAGTTCCAGTGATCAGAACGGTTTTTGTGCCTGCCGCCCGCCCAGCCTCAACGTCTGACACCTTGTCCCCCACCATATAGGAGATTTCCGGCTGCAAATTAAAGCGTTCTATGGCAGCAAGCAATAGACCCGGCGACGGTTTTCTGCAACTACAGATCCGCCGATAATCAGGAACACCTCCCTCTGGAAGATGAGGACAGTAGTAGATAGCGTCAACCAATGCCGACCGCTCTTCCAGTGTTTCAAGCAATCGCGAATGGATCCGAATTAACTCTTTCTCCGTGAAATATCCGCGGGCAACTCCACTCTGGTTCGTGATTACGATCAATCGGTATCGGTGGAATAAAGTCCTAAGAGCGTCGTCAACTCCCGGCAGAAGCCGAATATCATCCGGAGTACTTAGATAGTTTTTGTCTTCAATTAAGACCCCATCTCTATCAAGAAAGATCGCTCGCCTCAGATGCGCACGATCGATTCGTCCCGTAAGCGGCGTCAGATGCGGAAACGAAACACCTTCCGATTCCAATTCATTCGTGGCCCTTATGAGAGCCCGAAGATGATTACGTAGCTTATCCCATACAGCTTTGTTATTCTTGTTCCGCTCCATCCGAATCGTCGGACAATTCCGGCCTATTTCCTTATGGAGATACGGCTCTAGAAAGAGCCGATGGTCGCTTACTAAGAAGAACCCAACCGGTGCGAATTGATCTGATGTATGAACGTGGAAACGGCTTCCTAGCTCGCCGAGCTTCGACTTTATACTGAGAACAGCATTGATATTTGAGTGGCAATCAGAGGAAATCCGATCGCGAGGACGGTCTTCCTCGCTTTCTCGTTGCTTGACAACGGCAGAGTATGGTTCTTGAAACACGAAATATATGTGCAGATCTTGGTGGCTCTGAAGGGCACTGTGTAGGAGACTCTGTAGGTTCGAAGTAGTCACTAAGGTGTGTAGTGAAATGCCGCAAGCTATGAACTCGCTTTCTGCTCCCCGGAGGAATTCCTCATAATTGCCCTGGAGCCATACACGGTTAGGGTACAGCTCATGAATAAGTCCTCTCCGGCGATGTACCTTGTAGCGCCGACGGTAATACACTGCGACATGACCCAACGTCACAATTGCGGCAGTGAGAATAATAGTAATGCACTCAAGAGCCCATACGAGTGACCTAGCCCCTCCTAGGTTTTCATTGCCCTCAAACAGACCAATGACTGTAGCTATTGTAGAGGCACTCGCAACAATGTAGCCACAAAAGATTAACAACCATTTCGGAAACGGACGTTCACGGCCAATTGGATAGCTACCATTCGTCTTGGACATCAAGGCCACTTATCACCTAGCTATTCGTCGCGACAAGAGTATTGCTCAAAGAGCCTGTCGACAAGGTCTTCAACAATGAGCTTTCGCACGATTACCAATGGAGACGAGAGGGAGGTCTCGAGGGCAGTGGACTTGCCATGAAACGCAAGTTGCTTGCGGCATTCTAATTCTGATAACTCTATCCTCTTGTACATTCGAACAACTACCTTGACCTCATACGCCTGCTCCAGTCCATGATGTTCTTGATGGGCATATGCTACCACATCGCCTTGAGACGGAATGTCAGAATTTGGAGCACTAACTCTATCTAAGATCTCAAGCTGTCCACTTGGGAGTTCCTGAATAAGGTCGTATTGTACCACAGAAAGTGGTAGACAGCCCTTGTACTTAAGGGTTTCGAATATTTAGATTCCCGGATCGTGTTCGTCTATCTGAGTCCCCGAGCTTCGTACGTCCGCTTGATTCTCTCAACACCCGAGGCTCTTGTCGTCTTCCAGTGTAGATCTCGATCAACTTCAATTCCCTGTTTTGTTCTCAGCGACCTTAGATCGTCAAATCCAAAATAACCCCATTCAGAATTTTGCAAATCGTTGTTCAGAATCGCATATCCAAAGAAGATCCGACCTTCAGGCCCGTACTCGGCAGCGTACCAGTCACATCCACCTAAGAAAAAGTGAAAGTGGATGAGCTTGTCCTCTAGCTTCGTTCTTTCCGTCTCGTAGAGTTTTGGAAGTTTTGCGAGCATCCTGGCTGTTGGTTCGTTCCACATAGTGGGAAGGAGGCTGACTCGACTTATTAGGTTTGTCCTGAGTTGCACCGTCGAAGGCTCACGCAGTGAGTTGATGGGCTAGGGAACAGATGAAACTATCCCTGGCTTCTTTAAGTAATTCTATCCGCCCCTTGCCGTCGGGAGGAGTGGTGGAGCAAAGGGGAGGCATCCCACTATAAGTGCGACCGTCTAATGTCCGTCCAGCATGCTTCTTATGAATCCCGCCCCACTGCTTGAAGAAGAATGGGACCTTTGCCGCGCGACATTGTCGGCGAACTGACACAACCCATGACCGTTGCATTGGCCGTGCACCTGGTCCACTTTCCCCACCTACGATCACCCAATGAATGCCCCTTAGATTGAGTTGCCCAACATCCGCAAGAAGTGGTTCGACTGAGAGAAATCGGACAGATGCTGGTGTTTGACGAAGAACGTTAATTCGAGGAACGCCGTGTTTCTTGTTTTCCACGCTAACGCCGAGCCAGATATGGGGTAACGACTGCAGATGAGATGGCAGAGAGGAAACTATTTTCCGCATCCTAGTTGATCGTTTTGTGAGAACCTGATAAACATGCCAATCAGCAAGAGCCATAATCTCGAAAACTGCGCGGATATATTCTTCCGGGACTGATTCGTGGAACAAATCACTCATCGAATTGACAAAGATGGTTCTCGATTGCGACCATAGTAGCGGATCAAAGAGTCTCTCGGGGACCAGTCGGAGATCGAACCCCCGCTCATATGGATGGCCCTCTATTCCGCGCCAACGTTCGGCAAACCTCTCAGCATAGCAGTGCTTGCATCCGGTGCTGATTTTGGTGCAGCCACGAACTGGATTCCAAGTCGAGTCAGTCCACTCGATTGAGGATCTCTGAGTCATACTCCTAAATCCTACTTTGAGAAGGTCATATGAGTACCTGCTGCAAAGGCACCTTTTATACGATGTAACCCATCACGCTTCTTATTGCTAACGTCGATCGACATGTTTTTCAGCCCGTCTTTGGCTTCGAGCAATTTGAGGGCTGCCCTAGTATGCTTTTCCAGAAAAGGAGTTTTATCGCGAGTATGCTTAAGTACATCGTCAGAGTAAACTGTCTTCCCTTTGTAACTTCTCCAGAGAACTGGAGCGTAATCACAACCGGGATCAGGCGTAAATAGTGTTATCTGGTTTGGATCAACGCCGTCACAGAAAGAGTACTCACCTAATGCGTCAGCCTTCCACATAGCCTCCTTCATCTTGTAGTGACCCTGGGCATTGTTTGTCGCGAAGAATAGGTCGTAAATCGGACGCCCGGTTTCGTCACTCATTCTAAAGAAACGAACAAAACTAGCTACGCGTCGAAGTGATTCTTGATACAACTGGCGGGCCTCAAGGCTGCGTTCCCTAGCAGTGGCAAGTCTGCCTATCTGCTCAGCTGCGTTGTCGTTGCCGATCAGAACATTCACTTGGTTGGGCAGTTTTTCAATGAACCTCTGCATAGGCGTCGTCATAAATGTGATAAGAACCTCGCATCGCTTTCGTGAAAGCAGCCGCTTAATAAGAGAAAACGGAAGTCCCTTGATCCCAAAGGGATCTATGAATGCAAACGTTGGGGCGATTGCGAGCCTTTTGTTATCGAGATAGTCTAAGGTTTCCGAAAGAGCGGTCTTAAATTCTCCTGGGATAACCTTCCATTTGAAGTTATTAGGGGGGTCAAGGCGCCCGATTTCGTCCTCAAGATGCTTTGCGCGATCCTCCCTTTCCTCAACGAAACGGAAAACAAGCTCAGAGTCCAGGCCCGCGCTATGTTCCATTGCAACGCGGAGAGCAACGATCGGGGATCCTTCTTCACCCTGCTTGTATCGGCCCGGTCCAGCAAAGCCATCGTAGTAAACTAATCGATTGTGGTACTTAGATAGAATCGGGAACCAGGCTTCCAGATAGTGTCTGAGGATTAGGTGCTTGGCAGCAGTGTGCGGTTCTAGCTCCCAAATGGTTTCTTTTGGGCTAGCCACTCTCTCCCCCCTTTGAGCGCGCAGAACGAGCTAATAGCCGCTCAGCGGCATTGTGGCACCAGACCTAACCATATGTCTAGTACTATCTCCCTAAGCTCAGAATCAGAGAAATGTGAGTAATCCATTATATTACAATAACTTTCGCTGATTGCTCAAGCTTGCTAAAACACCCCCAAAGCCATAACATGATTATTTGCAGCTAATTACGGTCCGCATAGCCCCACGAGCAGCTATAGCTCCTCAATTTCTAGCTTTGATCCCTCAAGGTCCACAACTACCGACTCAGCCTCCACCTCGAACCAATGCTCGAAGAGACGAAAATCGGTCGTGTCTGGCCATAAATCCTCACGAGTATCCCAGCCTTCCAGCTCGAGGCGAAAAATCTCCTGAAAATAGTTCTTAATAGGAGCTGACTCCTCTCTCCTCTCAGGATCCTCACCTACCAGATAGACTGACGTTTTAGGTTGCATGTATTCAAGGGACTCTGGTGGATTCTCTTCCAAGCTAAATGCCCATTCCAAGTATGGCCGCTTTGGCTTCACGATGATTGCCGCTCGATTGATGGTTCGCATAGAAAATCTCCGCTCTAGTTTCCGCGATCTAAGTATAAATGCTAGCTATCCTGTTCTGGTTTGATTGTAGGGAACCTTAGAGAGGTTCTCACAAGTCTAATCATTTCAGCTACAGTCAACCGCTTTAGATTGTAAACACTAATTGGATCTGTCTTTCGAAGCACTGCATCATCATCAAAAGCAAGAAACGTCAAACTCCGATTGGAGTCATGATCAAGAATAGTCAGTTTCTCAGCCCACTTCTCGCTCTTGAGCTGCTCTGTGAAAATCAAGAACTCGACAGGAAACTGTTCGCAAACTGGTCGGCTTCCATCTGGTTCATACACAATTTCCATGACTGAATCTCCAAAAACTAGAGCACCCATAGATTATAGAGCACCGCCACAAAATATTTGAATCAGTAGAACACACCTCTTTCTGGGTACTATCAAATAATTGTAACAACTTGTTGCTACTTAGGTAGCTAGAATAAAATTGAGATTGCCGCCCCTCCACCAGAGAGGAGCAGCCCGAAAGAGCCATCGACTCTCCGCGAACTAATTGTCGATGTCTCTTTCTATATAATAGTTTCGATTTATGAAACAGGAGTCAATCAGTTGAAAACATAAGACTGGTTTGCTCATTCTTTCATACTGCCAATTGGTCAGACAAGCAGATCTCATTGAAGATTCTGCAAGGAGGTAAAGTAGCCGGCGAAGTTTTGTAGATGCAACTTAGCGAAGCCTATCATTGGCTAGAGCAAGGATTGCGACGGCAGCAGATCTTGCTGCAGCTCAAACAACCGATGACTGCTAATCAGCTTTCCAAGCACATTGATATGTCTCGAGATCGATGTAGTGATGTGCTCTGGGAGCTTCGAATCTATGAGCTAGTTGAGTGTCTAAATCCAAAATCCAGGCAGAGTCGCCTGTACTGGCTTACAGAGCTAGGAAAAGAATGTCAGCATAAGCTCCTGCAAGAACGGGGACTACCAGTTAGCATTCTCGACTTCCCTGAAGTTGACTGGGAATTGTACGGATGGGTTTGCTTCTCCCATAGATCAGCAGTAATCAAAGAACTCGTTCAAGCTCGGCAACCGTTTCAGATAGCCTGGCGAGCAGTCAGATTTCAAGATCCAACTCTAAGAATGAGCTCCAACAATGTCCGGGACATCATCAAGCTCTTCCTGGAGCGAGAAATCGTCGAGCTGGTCTGGGATCACAAGAATGTTCATCCCAAGTATAGACTGACAGAAACGGGTGAAAAGTTTATGGATCTGCTTAGGCGAGCAGAAACTAACCTGCTAGAAACAAATTCGTTGCAGTGATGTCCCCTGATGTCCCAAACAGCAATTCACCAAATATCGGCCAGTCATAGATAATCACCCAGGATCGGATTTCGATGACAAAGAAGAGCAATGAACATGTGTCAGCCAGAAGACCTCCCAGAGAGGATTCCTGAGCCCCTCACCGTTGCTCCAGGGTCGACCAGACAACTAGATAAGTAGGACGAATCAAGTTACGCCCAACGAATACCTAACCCTGTCTACGAATTCCTTGGCCGAGAATCTCTTGAGATCATAAATCGATACCAGGATCTTCTCAGTCTGGGTCCCATCGCTTAGTTCTGCGACGATCCTCAAGTGTCGATTGAAATCCCAGTCCATCACTTCGAGCTGCCGAGCCCAGCTCGCATTCTTGAATTCGGGGATTACCAGACTAAGCTCACTTGGGAATTGTACTCGGGCTGACTTCAAAAGTCGCTCTAGGTACTTGACGATCATTACAAACCTCCAGTTAGAGTTCATTCGCCTACCAATGAATCATACCACGGTGCCAATATCGAAAGTGCAACACGCCCAAACTCTCAGACTGGATCAGTTCAAATCCTTAGAAGAATCAAATCCAAAACACTGAAATGCGCATAAGTAAGAAGCTGGAAGACAAGGCAAGGGATGTTGTCACTGGATCCAAATCAAATGAGGATAGAACATCGATTACAGCAATAATTGAAAGCGAATTGGAACTCACTCTGGATCATCTTCAGAGCCTTCGATGGCTCCACAAGAATCAACTGATGACATTGTTAGAAGCTGAATGCGTGATTGGCACGGAATTGCTTGGGATCGAACGAAGAACTCGCCGATACTCTCCTGAGATGTTTCCTGAACGCGAGAGGTTCATTGGTCGCTTGCTGAAGATAGACCAAGAACGACGCAGGAATACATCAAGCTATGAGGAGAAGCTGCTTAATCTGCAAGATCGACTTCTAGCGCTTCTGAACAAGCACAGACACCTCACACCCGAGGATGGAAATTGAGAAACTAGCCCGGAAACTGGAACCGCTCAAACCCAAGGCGGTAGCTCACTGGAGAAGAACTAGAGACATTGCCGATTCTGAGTTGAGAGATCTTCTTGACAAGCACCTGATCCAGCTTGCCTATAGAACTCTCGGAGATTTCCGTAAGCAACCTCTCTTGAGTCTCCCTCCCAAAAACCGAGCAAGAGGACCCATACATCTAGGTACGGTTCTCTACGACAAGGAGAAGTGGGATTTTGGAATTTCAAAATCAGAGCTGCTTCAACATCTTGGAGTGTTTGGGCGGAGTGGAAGCGGTAAGACAAATCTTGTCTTTCATATCCTCGATCAGCTCACTGAGAAAGGAATTGCATGGGTTTTCCTTGACTGGAAACGCACTGGCAGACATATGCTCCCCCTTCTCAATAAGAAAGCTGCAGTTTATACTCCTGGAAAGAAACTGTCGCCGATACCTTTCAATCCATTTGTCTCGCCACCTTATCTTGAGCCTCACATCTACATCAACCTGATTGTAGATATTTTCGCTGAAGCCTACCAGCTTGGAGAGGGTGCTCAGCGCATTCTACAGAAGGGGATTGTGAGCTGCTACAATCATGGCATTCTGAGCCCGACAGTTAATGATGTGCTACTGGAAGTTGAGAAGCACGACGAAAAAGGTCGTAAGCTTGGGTGGAAGACATCAGCGATTCGAGCACTTGAGAGTCTTGCATTCGCCAATCTAGATTCAGGAACTAGAAGCTCACAAGAAACAACGATTGACAAGCTACTTAACGGTTTTAGCATGATAGAATTGAATGGTTTGGATCACGCGTCTAAGAAGGTGCTGACTCAGGCATTGGCACTCTGGATCTTCTACACAAAATTGTCTGCGAGAGCTCGCGAGAGACTTGATCTTGTCCTGATTATTGAGGAGGCACACCACGTTCTTTATCGAGGCAGGAATCAAAAGGAGTCAATCCTCGAGCGGTTGTTACGGGAAGCTAGAGAGGTTGGGCTCGGAATCATTATTGTGGATCAGAATTGCTCCATGATCAGCCGGGCTGGCCTTGGCAATGCATTCGCCACGCTGTTCATGAATCAGAAGGACCCTGCTGACGTAAATGTTGCTTCCAATATTTGCCGGCTGGATGCGGATGATAAAGGTCACCTTGCGCGACTGCCAGTTGGTCAAGCAATTTGCCAACTTCAAGATCGCTGGACTTTTCCAGTATTGTTAAACATTCCTCACATGCAAGTCCCCAAGGGGTCTGTAACAGATCAGCTCCTAGAGAGCTACATGAGCGGTTCTATGACACTCTCGGGACTGAGAAAGGCTGTAGGAAGGGACTCTGGGGTCCTGGGACGGTCTCGGGTTGGAGATAAAGGCCTTCAAGGCGATGAATTCGTTCTTATCCAGGATATTCTACGGAATAGGAATGATGGTGTAGACGCTCGATACAAACGTTTGAGATGGTCGGTTGACAAGGGCCATCGGATTAAATCGATGCTTGTCCGGAATGGATGGCTGGATGAGCAGCTCGTTACCATCGGGCGAACCAGGAAGAATCTTCTGAGATTGTCGACAAGGGCGAGGAAAATCCTTGGTATCAAGGGTGAGTTCACTCGTGAGTCAATCGCGCACGAGTTCTGGAAGCATCACTGGGCTGAGAAACTCAGGGAAGAAGGTTACAAGGTCCAGATTGAAGCTCCTCGAGTCGGCGGTAGGGTTGATGTATTGGCTACGAGAGCCGATGAGAGCGTTTCTGTTGAGATTGAGACTGGAATGAGCGATGTGATTGGAAATGTGAAGAAAAGCTTGTTGTCGGGCTTTTCTAAGGTCGTAGTTGTGGCGACTGATCAGGCAGCTATGGTAAAGGTCGAGAAGGAACTTGCGGAAAGTGGATTGCTGATTCCGATCCGAGTGGAAATCAGATTCCGTGACAAGGGCTGAATCGACAAGAAAGCCACATGGGGAAGGAGACCACTCTGCAACTACGAGAATATGGCGACCAGAGATGGCAAGTATCGATCTTGTCAGGACTCACGGATTTCCCCTCCCGTTTCAAATGTATCAATAGAACTAAACGCTGCTCTTCCAAAACGATTCACAATTGATTCCAAATCCTCCTTCGGAATCGGGTGGGCAGCCGTGGTTTGACCGGTCCCCATTCCATCATCCAGAATCCCATTGATCAACCTTAGATGCATAGCTTTGTAAGAGAGAATTCCACTCAAGTATCCGTGGATGAAACTCTTGGATGCATTCTCGACTATGTTGACAATTGGCTCGAGAGCTCCGCTTAGATACACGTGATGCCTGATCATGTATCTATCACCAACTTGAGGAAGCTCTACATTGTATCCAATGTAAAGTACATCGTCTTCCATGTAGAGACGGAATACAGAAAATCTAATAAGGCTTTCCCCCCAGTCATGGACGAAGAATTTCAAAGAGTTGCAGTACATATTTCTTAAACCCGTCCGAATCCTCTTTGAAGAATTGATCCCAAGCATCGGGATATCCAACCTCAACGCCGAAGGGTGGGAGAAGCGGAGCGTTAATTGGTGGTCCGACTTTCTTTAAAACATTGCCCACCGAATCGGCGGCCTGCCTACACGATCTGACAAATAACTCAGGTATTAGGACATAGATCCGTTCTGCCATTGCGGACGGAAATCGCACGACCTCCCGCAGAATCATCTCCGTAGGAACTACGTATTCACTGGAGGGTGAACTTAGGAGTTCGTCGTCAAGAAGAATACTCAATGGCGGATTGCAGAGCACCAGGTCAAATCTTTCCTCTTTCAACTGTGCATATAAGCGTCCAAGATAAAACAGCTGTGAGTATCGATCTATATGGCGAAACTGTTCATCATTCTTGAGAATATTCATTCCAATGAGGTGCTGCATTCGCGGCAAGAATTCAGAAAACGCGAGCACCTTACAGCTTGTGGAGTGGGCAAATGTCACGATGAATTGAAAGCCTGTTCCCGATCCTATGTTTAAAACCCTCTCTGCACTGCTAGGCAATATTTCTAATTCCTCGAGAATATGAAGCGTGCGTACATCAATGAAGAGACTTGGCCAGAGTCCAGGCATGAACTGGGTGTGTAGGTCTAAACCTCTGTATTTAATGTGCGCGTACGAGAGTCGGGGGAGAATTGTTCGATGAGATATCCTTGCAATATTATCGATCTTATCGAGGCGATTTGTGATTCCACCGACAAGAAGCCCGTCTCCATAGTAGGAGAGGAAGCACCCTTCTCCTGTAACAGAGTCCATTTTGTCTAGAAAAATTTCTAAGCTAACCGGGGGGTATCTTTTCCACCTCTCATCCCCCATTCTTTCAAACTGATTAAGTAGATCCGAAGCGTGGGACATAAGGTGGGTGTGGTAGCCAACGTTTGAATGCTTGTCATGTACATACTCATTCCAGCGCCGATCCGTCCAATCCTGTGGCCCCTGCATCGCGTACTCAGTCAGGAGCTCAATGTCGATGTAATGAAGCTCATCCAAAAGAACAACTAAGTCCGAGGATGGCCGGTTTTGGAGGTTTCGGGCGCCCAATAACTGTTTGAGCTCCATTCCCAGGATGCGCGCAAGCTCAAAAAGATAGCGGCGTTCATAGTTCTTGCTTCTTGCGGGATCGAGCACCCGCTGAAGCCATCTTGAGCGCACGCGAGCACCATCAATCATCATCTTCTCTGTGGCCTGCTCGGTGGTGAGGCTAAGTTCGGACAGTCTATGTCGAATTCGTTCCTTTTGTGAAGTGGAAAGCCACATCGTATCCCTATTTCGCTTTACCCTGTTTTGCACTCTCTCCCTCCTTTCAGGGCTTGGCCATACTGTACGATCTTAACTGTCGCTCTCTGTCGCTTTTCAGCTAACCCGCGCAAAATCAAGCGACTTCTCCTCCCGTGGGTGATCACTTCCTTGGTGTTGGTGCCTCAATAACATGTCGCTAACTGTCGCGTGTAATTCCCAATATCTCAGATATATTCAAGTCGTAAGCTATGAGACGCTTTTGAGTTCCGAAGGAGGAACCGCTGTCTTGTCTAACACCCTGCCAACCTGTTCACAGCGCCCGTTTGGAATGCATCCCCGTCACGCTTTTGCCAAGTGCGGTACTAGGCCGAGGAGTTTCTGCTACCAACCGGATACGCCGACTGTAGCTGAATGCTTTCGAAGAACCCAGCGCCAAAGGACGGATCCGTCAAGATGGGGGGCTCCTAATGGACACGTGCGGAAATCTCGTACAAATGGTCGTCGATTCCTACAGGGAGTGCGGGTCAGAATCGCCCCACGACTTCGTGTATCGACGATCGGCATGCTGAGAAACTTTAGTGGTCTTTAACAACATGAAGACCGAACGGAAACCTACGAATGATCTAGCTCGCGATTTGATCAAAGGATAGGGATGGATTTGGCTCAAACGATGCGACAACCACTGGAGCATGCACCATTGAGATCGTTGGGGAGACGATATGAGATCCAAAGAGGTTCATGCATTTAGCATGACAAGACTAAAAGCAGCATTCGAGCAACTAGAAATAGCTGAGGGCGAATTCCAAAGAGCAAAGGAGGCTTACGACAGGGCACGCGCAACGTGTGACGAAATCGTTCAGTGGGAGACCCAGTTCAGCTTGGATGTGCCGGACAGAGAGGAATTCCTCGAGTATCTGCTAGCAAGACATAAACAGGATAGAAAGGAGTAGAACAATGGCCAAGAGACTCGCAGTGATCGCCGGTGACGCAATTCATGACATCATTGTTTATCCGGGAACAACCCCGAATGATATCCGTAACGACCTTAGCCTGCCACAGAGCTACTGGGTCAGCACCAGGGATGGTCAGCCATTCGGGGACAACGAATCAGTGTTTGCGCTGGTCAAAGACGGGGACAAAATTTATGCATCGCCGGAGGCTAGCGTTGCGATTCTAACCAAACGAAATACTGGAGGCGAAAATGGAAGTTGCGATTCTCCTACTCTTGGCTCTCGCTTGTCTAGCTCTGTTCGGTAAGAAGAGCAAGAAGAAGGAATCAGGCAAAACCAAGACTCTTAAAGGGCGCACCTGCAGCAACGGCAGGAAAGTGATCCGCAGGAATTCCATTCCTTTTTGGAAGGAAAGGGGCTGGCTTCGAAAGAAGGAAGAGCTTCACGGCTACTACAGGGTGAATCACCGAGCCTATGAGGGGAAGATTCGGAACCCCTTCTCTGAACGCCCGAGATTCTACATCTTGAAACCTCCCGAGGAGATTCTTCAAGGTCCTCACGGCGTTTGCTTTGTTCCTAGAGGAAAGAACGTCTATTGGATTCACATCTCTCCAAAGCCAGAAAGCTTGAACGTCGGCATAAAGAGCGTAGAGAACTGCCTCAGCGAGACCGTCTGATGAACCTTTCAGAAGAATTCAAAGCCTGGTTTGGGACCTATAAGTTCAAACAGACGGCAAGAACCCTTCTCGCTCGAAAGCTGCTGAGGAACCATCAACGGCTCCTTAGCAGAACAGCTATAGAAGCCAATCGGCTCAGGAAAGCCATTGCTCGCCACGCCGGGGAAGGAAACGTGAGTGGCATTCTGGCGGCTGCTGGCCAGCTCAACCAGATTCAAGAAGAGCTCCAGTGGCTGAAACAACTGACTCCTCTAACAAGTCAAGCCCCGCGCGAGTTCGTCTTCTCGTCTCTACTGCTAAAAGAATCCTTCTCCATCTGCACCGAATCTGCCGAGGAAGGGATGCACTTCTTCGCCGGGATAGAAGTCGATGGCGCTTTGGTAGCAACCAAGCTTGTACAGTTTCCGTACGCTACCCGCTCGATAGCGTCAGCTTCCGGAGATCATCTCTCAACACACAGAATCTGTATTGAGATGCACGAGGCTGGGCACCGGCTACTCGCCTTGATACATGCCCACCCAGGCAGTGGGGCGCACGCGAACATACCGTCGTCGGTTGATTTACGTACTCACGCCCGGTGGGAGTCCCAGAGAGCACTTGTAGGAGGAATTTGGTCGCGTGATGGTTATCTCCGTTTCTTCAGCTCAGGGCTTGACTTTAACGTCAAAGTGATAGGAAACCATGTTGAGCAAATTGAGAAGCGGCTTTTCCGGAATGTACCGGAAGAAGCGCCACTGGAAGTGTAAGCACATTAATACCGCCGTAAAGGTCTCTGACCGACAGGAACGGATTCCGGGTTGGGATCAAGCTCGGCTAGCCACGTCGACAGGCCTCTTCATAGGTGCAGGCGGTGCTAATGGAGAAGTCTGCGAGGGCGTGATTCAGAAAGGTATCGGAAAAGCTCACATCGTAGACCATGACCTAGTGAGCCCGTCGAATTTGAACCGCCAGAAATTCTTAGACCGAGATATCTACAAGAATAAGGCAATCAGGCTATGCAAGAACCTCAGCGCGAGAGGGTTTCTCGGCACTAGGCTGATCGCTCACCCATGTTCGTCTGAAGAGATTGACATAGCTCGTCTCAACCCAGATTTCGTGGTCTGCAGCATAGACAACCAGTATCCAGAAGAACGTCTCAGTATTTGTCGTACATGCCATTCACTCAGAATAGCCTGCATCTTTTTTGCAGTAAGTCTGGATGCCGACTATGGCTACATCTTTGTTCAGGAACCTGACTCAGCGTGCTGGGCTTGCGTTCAAAAGCCAGAATACAAGAATCGCGATGCTGAATCGCAGGAACGCTGTCCTGGCGTCCCTGCTTGCGGCGACATTCTGAAGACTCTTGGCGGAGTCGCTTTGTATGCCATCGACACATTGCTGATGGATCGGAAACGTGACTGGAACTATCGCGTCATCTCATTGAGCCGATCCGACTTTGGCTCTTCGAAACTCGTGCCGCCTCGGCAAGGCTGCCCAGTTTGTGGCTCTTGAAGTTCGCCGAAGGTTCACAGGAAAGGAGATTGGATATGCTGGACGCACTCGTGGATGTAAGAGCGATGTTACAGAGCCTCGTCGCACTCCTGATTCTTATGGAGCTCATTCGAGGCTATCGCTGGCTTCGAACCTCACTTCAGAGGAAGCTCAGCAAGAATCGAAATGGTCAGTCGATTAGGGGAGAGCATTCCCGGCCGCGAGGAGATACAACCCATTCGAGTAAACGCGAAGAGGATCAACCAGATCTTAGCTTTACGCGACGACGGCTGACTCGATGTTTCGAATCAGCGAGAGGTGTTGGCGCCACTGTCGTCATCACTATCCTCCTCTTTGCTTTGTTGCTTGGGCTAGAGATCCTCTTTCAAGATGGTCCACTGCAACGGCTTCAGGGTGGAAGTCTCCATCTCGAATACGGAGAGTCCCTTCAGCAACATTGAGATTGATCGTTTGAGACTCAGTAGAGCGAGATCACGCGACGGATTAGCAACGCAAGTATTTCTGAGATCGTTCCTCGGCATTCAACCGAGAAGGGAGGTAACCATGGTTTGGGGGCTTACGCTAACTCAACAGATTGTTGAGTATCTGCGATTCATATGGCGCTCCGTTCTGATCGTCAGCACGATCTCGATCAGCCTGTTGTGGGTCTACGTCATCACAAAAGGCTGCTGGTTTGCGGCCCAGTATCTAAACAAGACCGCTTTCGAGAAGCCTTGGTAGAAAGGAATAGCTATGGAGATTCTTGACCTAATTTTCGGCAACTCCGGTAAGCCGGTTCGCCGCACGGTCGAAGTGAAGATCGGCAAAGACAAGAAGGGGAAGGCCCGCATTGAACCTGTACAAGGAGAACTAGTAAGCTTATCTGTCGAAGGCTCCATTGACAGCGTTCGTGTGGTGCCAGAGAAATTCTACGACTGCGGATGCAGCGCACAATACCAAATTGGCGGTCAGTGTGGGGAACCCCACTGCGAAGATATTTCCTGCAGCGGCTGCTTTGGTCGCTGTACCCTCTGCCAAAAACCTCTTTGCCTTCGCTGTTCAAAGTATTTTCTTTTTGATCACGGAAGACCTGCCCGTCTTTGTTCGTATTGCAATGATGGCGTGACTCGCCAACGCAAGAGAAAGGCTCTAGCAAGCGCCCTGCTTCATCCGATTGACTCGTTTCGGAGGGGCAAGAAGTGAGTCAATCCAGGGACTCGAAGGATCCATTGCTCAGCGAGATAGTCTGGGGTTTGGAGCGCGATCTCTTCGACGATGAGGTTGGCCAGGGTCTCGTTCGGGCGTGGTCGGCTGGAGCTGCAGACAAGATTGTCACTAACTTGATCCAGAATCGAGTGAATAGATTTCGGATCCGCGAACTACTTGGCGATTCCATTCCGTTTCGAAAGCCTCGCTTAAACTCAGGAGAGATTCATTTGGGAACGGCAATTCCGGGGGGCGATGTTCGGATTCCCATGCAGGACTTTGCAAGTGGCCTGCTGCTGGTATCCCAGTCAGGGGGTGGAAAGACAACATTTGTTCATTTTCTGGCTTTCCAGCTGATTGTGGCTGGTTGCAACGTATGGATCTGCGATATGTACAAAGCCCAGATCCGATCGCTTCAGTATGCGTTGGCTAGGCAAAGCAGCTCAATTGTGATTCTTCGCCCAAGCGATTGGAGGATCAATCCTCTGCAGCCTTCCGGCGTTCACCCTCGCACGCACCTCAACACGATCGTAGACCTATTGGCCCGGATCCTAGGAGTACCTCCCCGTGCACGGATGATCCTAAACCAAGGATGCCAGTCTCTCTATGATCGGTTCGGCATCTGGGAGAGCGAGAGCAAGAAGGAGTATCCATGTCTCTTTGACCTGTATGAATGGGTGCGCACGAAACAAGGCCTCAACGCTGCCGCGCGGGACTCAATCCTAGACCGAATGGCCTCTCTGCTACTGTCGTTAACACCACAAGTAGCAGCCTATTCGCGGGGTTGGGACTATCTGGATCTTGCACATCATTCAATAGTGTTTGAGATGCGGGGAGCCGCAGAGAACATCAAGCAGCTCCTCCTGGAGCCTGCCATGTTCAGCGTTATGCAGAGTCGCGTCGAGCACGGGATCCCGAACGCTCCTCTATCCTTGTTTACCCTCCTCGAGGATGGTCAACGGTTCTTAAACGAAGATCAGGCTGTCAGTGGATCAATCACGCCGCTAACAGAATTGGCGGGTGTCATCCGAGGTGCGGGGCTTGGTCTAGGAATTCTCGTTCAGAGCGTCCACTCATTGTCGAAATCCTTGATTCCAAATCTCAGTATCAAGCTTTTTGGTCGTCTGGGATCAGACGATGATTACCGCGCCATGGCAGGCCACCTAGGAATGAGCCAGAAACAACTCTCCTGGGTACGTAAGCATCTCAAAACTGGTATGTTCGCCGGCCAAATCGCGACTTCTGACTGGCGAGAACCATTTATTTTCCGTGCGCCCAATATCCAAATTCCTGATCGAGTCAATGAGAAGGCAGTAGTTGAGAGTCAGAAGCCCCTTTCTTCTCTCCCAGTGATTCCAGCAGAGAAATATGCAAACTGGCGTCCCCGACCAATCGAGACCGTATCTCAGTCAAGGGCGAAGGAGCGATCGAATTCGAAAACCCTAAACCTGACAGAAGCAGAGGTACGATTTCTCAAAGCGATACTGAAGCACCCCGGAAAACCGTCAAGCACTTACTCCAAACTGGCCAAACTGAATGGTCAGCGTGCCGTTGACGCGCGCAAAGTACTCGTCAAGAAGGGACTCATTCGAGAGCACAGAATCGCCACCGGTAAACGAGGTCGCACTGCAATTGTTCTCGAACCCCTCAAACCCGCCCGCGACCTCAACGAGGATAGGGAGTTATGAAAGGCGGCTTTGTCCATAACGAAGTGCTTCTTGGCCCATTCATGCAGTACTTCCAGTATCTCAGTGCGACTGTCTATAGGGAGTACCCAGTAGGTCCGGGAACACAAGGTGGATTCATCGACGGATTTGTTCTCCATGGATCAGTTCGGATTGCGTTCGAGGCTGAGCTATCACCGGATCGAGTTTTGCGTGACGTCGAAAAGGCGAGACAGCTGAAAGCTCACTATCTCTTCATCATCGTCCCAGAATCCCACATCGAACGAAGGGTCAAGCGGAAGCTGGCACAAAGGCCGGCGGAGCTAGGGCCACCTGAAATATGTGTTCTACCCTTAGGTCAAATGTTGCAACGGATTAGCGAATTGTTTCCAAATAAGTCCGACGTGAAATACCAGAAATGACAAGAAGACATCAAAGCAGAGCATGCAATTAAGGTCGGTATTGGCAATTAAGGTGGAGCGGAAATGAGTCCAGGAACTGAGAATGAATCCACCCAGGCTCAGAAGGAAGCTCTCTTGACCGTTCTAGAGGTCGCAGAATGGCTCCGAGTTCGACCGTCCACGATCTATGCCTGGGCAGCCGCGGGAAAGCTCCCTTGCGTTCGAATCAGCTCCGTCATACGATTCGAGCGAAAGACAATCACTCGGTGGTTGGCGGCTCGAAGGGAGTGATGCTGTATGCCGCGACCACTGAAGGGGATGTTTCGTCGCGGACGTTCATGGTATTCGCGCCTCTATGATGGGGGGCAGGAACGATGGATTTGCCTAGGGCCAGATCTTGGAGAAGCGTGTCGGAGATTCCGTCGCATCAAGCGAGGTGATCAACCGGCTTCTGGTCTCTCAGTCAATCAGGCGGCAGTTCGCTGGCTTGAAACGTACATAGCTGTTGCCCGGAGTGACAAGAATGTGGGAACAGCTAAGTACCGGGTCGAGCGATACCTCGGAAAGAAACTGGGGTACAAACTGCTGTCGAGTGTAAGGCCAGACGATATTCGGCTCTATCGGATCTGGCTCGAGAAGCAAGGAGTGAGTATCCAAACAGTGGCCCATATTCTGAGCGATTGCCGATGCTTCTTTCTGTGGTGCGAGGACTCCGGCTTGATCGACAAGACACCATTCCGTCGGAAGATGATGCCGCGAATCCAAGAGAAGCCTCCTGCTAGGCTGTCGGATGAAGAGGTCGAGACCTTGATTCTGCTTCAAGAGCCATATGGTTTCGTGATCCGCTTTGGCCTATCGACTGGCCTTCGCTGGGGGGAGATGGCACGAGCTCAGGTAGCGGATATCCAGAAGGGGAAGCTCACGGTGAGCCAGACTAAGACCGGTAAGGTGCGTAGGGTTCCTTTGCCGGTCGAGATTTGCGCTGAGCTGCGCGGGAGGATCGGGAAGGTGATTCCGTTTGGGGAGAAGAGCTCGGGTGCCTTCGCGAGGATGGTTCGACGTCTGAGCGGCATCAGGGACTTTCGTTGCCATCGCCTTCGCCATACCTATGCGTGCCGCTGGTTGGAGCAGGGAGGAGGCATCGCTGCCCTCCAGCAAATCCTAGGTCACTCGACGATCGTGACGACACAGCGCTACGGTAAGCTATCTGATGATGCCGTGGAGAGGGAGGTGGGAAGGGTGTTTTCAGTGCAAACCGTAGCAAAGACCGTAGCAAAAAATAGTTCATGTGTGAATGTGGGTTCAATAAGATTGACACAACCGCCTGTCACCGAGTAGCTTAACCATCCACGGAGGGATGGCCGAGTGGTTTAAGGCGGCGGTCTTGAAAACCGTTAACCGAAAGGTTCGTGGGTTCGAATCCTACTCCCTCCGCCATCGCCATCTTCCACTCATCCCTCTTGCCACTCCGGTTCCCTTCCTGTATCTTTCTGGGTCTGACTGCATGAAAACGGAGAGGTGCGAGAGCTGGCTGAATCGGACCGACTGCTAATCGGTTGTGGGGCTAAACACTTCACCGAGGGTTCGAATCCCTCCCTCTCCGCCATCACATTATCCACTTGCGAACAGACCGGATCACAGCTATGAAGATCCGCTCACTTCTCACTCCATTTGCGCTGATCGCCTGGATTCTGGCCTCCGGGACGACCGGCTTCATGCTGATCGAAAAGCTCGCATTTATTGACGCCCTCTACATGACCGTCATTACAGCGACTACAGTCGGTTTCGGCGAGTTGGATCACTCTTTTTCAATCGGGGGGCGGCTTTTTACGATCGGGTTGATCGCCACGAGTGTGACATTCGGGGCATACGGCATCAGTCTCATTTTTGGATATATTGTGGAAGGTCATCTCGGAACCGAGATTCGGAGGCGGTGGATGGAAAAGAGAATCAAGTCGCTGGACGGGCACTATATTGTCTGCGGGATCGGCATGACCGGGGCGCAGATCATTCAAGAACTGAAGCGTCACGGCGTCACTTTCGTAGCGATCGACCGGGACGAGGCACTGGTCCGCCAATACCTCCTGGACAATCCACGGGACTATTGCATTGCCGGTGACTGCACCCAGGAGGCCGATCTGGATGCCGCAGGGATCCGGCGGGCCGGCGTGATTACGTATGAGCTTTCCACCGAGACCGATAATATCGTGGGTGTGCTTACCGCGCGGAGCATGAACAGTAAGATGGTGATCGTCGCGCGAGGAACGAACCAGGAGGGCGTTGGAAAGCTGAACCGCGCCGGGGCAAATCATGTGATCCTGCCCGAAGAGATTGCCGGCGCGCGGATGGCCCGGTTTGCACTGAACCCTTCTGTTGTCGATTTCCTCGACGTGGTGACGAGGGACGCCGATATGCAGCTCATCCTGGATGATCTCTTTATCGGCGCCGAATCCCCCCTGAAAGGGAAGCCTCTCAGGGAGTCGAAGATCCGTGAGAAATCGAACGCTATGGTAGTCGCGATCCGGCGGGACATGGACTACACCATCAACCCGCCTGTCGACATGATTCTCAAGGATGGGGATATTCTGCTGGTGCTTGGAAACAGGGATCAACTCAGTTCGCTGTTCGACTATGCCGGCGGAAACATGGGCTGGGGAGTCGGCTGAGTGGGGCGGCCCGCCCGATTCAAGCCTTTTCTCCTTGCTTTGAGGTCCCCGATTTCTTAACATCCTAGCAGTCTTTTATGCGCCCATAGCTCAATTGGATAGAGCGTCTGGCTACGGACCAGGAGGTTGCGGGTTCAAATCCTGCTGGGCGTATTTTCTCTGCCCCTCCGGCCCTGGTCGGGGGGGCGTTTCCGTTTTACCCTCCATCAAACGATCTTGCTCTTCGTTGATGTGTCTGGTAGGCTAGCGACAGCCGAGTTGCCGCACAATGCCGGACCGAACCGTCCACGGTCAGGTGTGTGCCGCCATCCCTGGGGGGAGTAGATCGCCCTCGAGGGAATGATGCCGGCCTTCCCCGGCAAGTTGAGGTGCCCCGTTTCCAAACAGGGAGAAGATTGTGACTAGAGCAGTCCCAAGAAGCAGGGCCCACTATGCGACGGAAGGGAAAAGAATGAACCACGCCAGTCCGGTCGGGATTCTGGTGGTCGATGATGACCAGGCGATCTGCGACATCTGCCGAAAGTATCTGGAGCGGGACGGGTTCCGGGTAAAGACAGTGAACGATGCGCCTTCCGCCCGGAAGGCATTCAAAGAAGCTCAATACCAGATCGTGGTCATCGATGTGATCCTGCCGGGGGAGAACGGCATCGATCTCCTCGGTGAGCTCCGCGAACTCGACTCCGATGTCTGCGTCATCATGTTGACCGGGCAGCCGTCTATGAGCGGAGCGATCGAAGGAATGAAGAACTACGGCGCCATCGACTATCTGACGAAACCGATTCGTCTCGATTACCTGAGAAGCGTTATACAGACCGCCATCAATAAACATGGCCTCGCGAGTGATCCGGTGGAGTTCATTACACGGGAAGTGGGACGCCGAATCCGGCACGAACGGAAAGAACTCAATCTGACTCTCAGGCAGCTTTCCAAGCGGATCGGGCTCTCTACGAGCCTGATTTCCCAGATCGAGCGAGGCGAAAGTTCGCCGTCCATTCCAACACTCTACAAGGTATCGGTCGCGCTGGCGAAGCCGCTCCACCAGCTCTTCGAGGGGTTTTAGGCCGGGGCGCTGCCGCCCGCTTTACTCCAGCACCCATATGTCATACGTGCCGCCCGTCCGGGATGAGTACGCGATCCTGTCCCCATTGGGCGACCAGACCGGTTCCACATCCGGCACACCTGTATTGACCAGCAGATTTACGAGACCAGACGGTGGGTGGAGTACGTAGATCGCCGGTAGTCCTGGCAGATCATCAGCGAACAATATGTAGTCTCCCAGGATGGACCAGTGCGGATCGGTTTGAAGGAATGAGGGAGAGTTGGCGCCCCCCACAGTGGCGATCTCATTACTCGGCGGGTTGACCCGACCGATGTCGAGGCTGCCGTTCACGTTAGTTTCGAAAATGAGAGAGCTCGCATCACCGTTCCAGGACGGTTCCCCTTCGAATGAATTCAGTGCTGTCAGCTGTACCGGCTCTCCGGCCGCCGCCCCGCCGGACACCGGAACCGAATAGATGTTCTCGCTCAGTCCCCGATCCGATTGAAACGCAATGTCGAGCGCCCGGGGAGACCAGGCGGGAGCTACATCATCGGCGCCGTTCGTCGTGATGCGTACCGGTTGACCACCGGCAGCGGGGACGGTCCAGATGTCCCAGTTTCCCGAACTGTCCGAAGCATAGGCGATGTGGGAGCCGTTCGGTGACCAGCTGGGTGAGACGTCATCACTGGACGAGGTGGTGAGCTGAAGCGGGACGCCTTCGACAGTCGCGTCGACCGCAAAAATATCCTGGTTACCAGTCGTCCCCTCTGAGTGGTAAGCAATGCTCTGGCCGTCGGGTGACCAGCTCGGTTCTCTCTCGTTGTCCGAGGAGACGCCGATAGCGAAGCTCGTCCTCTGGAGGAGATCGACCGTGATCGACCGTGACCCTTTCCTGCCATCGTTATCGATCGCTTCAATTGTAATTTCCAGATTGTCGTCGGTACTGAAGAGACATGCCGGCAGGAAGAGGGAGTATTGAAGGCTTCGAGTATTGGTAACTACGCTGTCGAACGGCGTTCCCCCGGCAACAAGCCTGATTTTCGTGACGAGGCTGTCGTCGGCTACGCTCCCGGTTACGAAAAAACCGATTCCCGAGGCGGAGCCACCGTCCGAGGGGGATGTAATGAGCACGGATGGTTCGCCTCCGGGCACCTCGGTCGGATTATTGCCCGATCCGCACGAGGAGGTGAGCAGAAGCGTAATGGCGACGAGCGTGACTACCGATGCCCAGATGAACGGGCGAAGGGCGCAGAAGAGTCTCTCTTTCATCAATCCTTCCTTCCATCGGCTTCAGATGATACGGTGCCGGAGTCGGGAATCCTCGAACCCCGGGAGGAAGTGAGAGCGTGCGTACCGGGTGGATCCTCCCACTCCTCCTACTTATCGGCATCGGAATCCGCGTCTATTACCTCGTGGGGATAGTCAATTCTCCCGAGTATGATGTCCCGCTGCTCGATGCCCGATGGTATCACGATCGAGCCACTGCGTGGGCGGAGGGCCGTCCGGAGAACGAGCTCGACGTCTTTCGGGCGCCCGCCTACCAGCGGGTGATCGGGTCTCTTTACCGTGCGGGTGCCTCCTGGCCCCTCGGGCCCCGTATCTTCCAATTTCTCATGGGATTGGGCTCGCTCGTTCTGCTTTCGGCGATCGGCAACCGTCTTTTTCGACCTCCCACAGGGCCCATCGCAGCGGGAATCGCTCTCCTATACTATCCATTGGTCTACTTCGAAGGAGAACTGCTCGTAACGTCGCTCTTTCTCTTTCTTTCGCTTTTCGGTATCTGGATGTTACTCCGAGCAATGAAAGGGCGAACAGCGGTCGGATGGCCGATCGCCGGGCTCGTACTCGGAGCCGCTGCCGTAACCCGGCCGACACTCCTCCCGCTCATACCCTTCTTACTTCTTTGGATGGTGCGCCACATTCGCGGGCGTTCTCGGTTTCCAGTTGTCCTGGGGCTCTTTGTCGCCGGCCTTGCTCTGTTCCCGGCGTGGGCGACCTATCGGAATGTCGCGCTTTCCGGTGATCCGGTTGTCGTAGCGTCTCAGGGGGGGATCAATCTTTATATCGGAAATAACTCCGATTCGGACGGCAAGACCGCGACCATACCGGGCTGGGCGGATGTCGCCTATGAGACGAAAGAATATCAGGACAACGTCTGGCTCGCCGCCAAGTTGATGGCGGAACGGGAAACAGGAAGAATATTGTCGCCGTCGGAAGTGTCGCGATACTGGACCGGTCGCACGGTGAAGTGGATGCGATCGAACCCGGCCGGGGCACTCCGGCTGTTCGCCGACAAAGTGTACTTTTTTCTTAACAATCATGAGATCCCGAACAACCGGCCGGTCGCCTCCTATGTGCGGGACTACGCCCCTCTTCTCTACTTCGTGAACATCGGCTTCGGGCTGATTCTGCCGCTCGCAATCATCGGGATGTTTTTGCCAGGGGCGAATCGGCCGGGCAAAGAGCTGATCCTGATCTTTCTTATCATCCAGACCGGGCTTGTAATCGCGTTTTTCGTCTGTGCCCGCTTTCGGCTACCCATTGTGCCGCTCTTCATATTATTTGCCGGCCATACAGTTTCGAGTGCGTGGAGTTCGTGGCGCGCCGGGAAGGGGAGTGGAGAGGCGCGCTTCCCCTGGCGCTGGGCGATCCCTGTGCTTGTCATAGTCGGCGGGATTTCATTCAGCGGTTTTCGGGATGTGAAAGTTGCCGGTGATGAAGCGGAACTTGCCTTCGCGCGGGGATTTGCTTTCGCTGAAGTGGGGAAGGTGAGGCCGGCCGAGCGGGAGTACAGGCGTTCGCTGGCGATCGATCCGGCGAGTCCCCGAACACGGATCAACCTGGGCGGCTTACTTGCCCGGCAGGGGAGATTCCAGCAGGCGGAAGACATGTTGCTTGAAGCATGGAGAATCGATCCCGGTTACGGTTCATTCGTCTGGAACAACGTGGCGGGTATTCGAACTATGACGGGCGACCTGGAGGGGGCGCGGGAGGGGCTCGACAGGGCGATCGAATCCGATCCGAACGATCCGGATGTCTATACCAACTATGGGAACGTACTACTCGCGCTCGGAGATGGTGAAGGAGCGCTCGCTCGATTTGAAGAGGCGCTCAGGCGAGGGACGACCCTTGTTCCCGAGACCCGGTTCGGCCGGGCGGCGGCGCTTTTCGATATAGGCAGGCAGGAAGAGGCGATCGTGGAGTGCCGCGAGCTTACAGTTCGATTTCCCATCGAGCCGATGGGGTGGGCGCTGCTGGCAGATCTCGCAGATCGATCGGGAAACGGGGCGTTGGCACAGGATGCGCGGAGCCGGTTCCGTCAGCTAACCGGAAGGTATCCTCTCACCACGGATCTTCCCGGCGGGATGGGGCGGGGGTCATGAGCGGGGGAGCGCGCCTTTCCCTGGAGGGCGTGATCGTCACGATCATTCTCTTCGCCCTCTATGCGTCCACTCTGGCACCGACGATTCTGTTCGGCGATTCTGGTGAACTCGTCGCGGCTGCGAAAACACTGGGCGTCGCCCATCCTCCCGGTTACGCGCTTTACTCTCTTGCCGGAAATCTCGCTCTCCGCCTTCCGGTCGGCGAGCTGCCCGCCGTTCGAATGAACCTGCTCTCGGCGATCAGCGCGGCGCTCGCCTGCGGCGTTCTCGCCGTTCTGGTGCGGCGGGTATCGGGAAGCTTGTCATCCGGCATGCTGGCGGGGTTACTGCTCGGCGTCTCCCCGACGTTCTGGAGCCAGGCACTCATCGCCGAAGTTTACGCGACGGCATTGCTGCTGCTTCTGCTCATTCCGTTCGCTGTACGAAGGGAGTCGAGAGGGGGCCTTGGTGCGCGCGGTCTCTATCTTGCGGCGTACATCGCGGGTACGGGAGTCGCCCATCATCCGATCGGACTCTTCTATCTCCCGGCGATTCTGCTCCTGATTCCGTTCGGGGAGAAGAGGTCGATTGATGTCGAAAGTGATGTCGAATCGGTGTCGACTGGCTGGCAGAAGAAGGCTCTTATTGCGGTCGCCATTTTTCTTCTCCCCATGACGGTCCATTGCTATCTGATGATCCGGGCGAACAGCGACGTGGCGCTCCGGTGGGGAGACCCGGCGACATGGTCCGGCCTCTGGGAGCATGTCTCCCGGGCGCGGTACAGTGACGTTCTGTCTGGGGGGGGCGGCGTGGCTGACCTGGCGTGGGGAGAAAAACTAGGGCTGGTGGCGACGATCCTGAAGGGGGAGATCGGCCTTCCATTGCTCGGGCTTGCTCTTATCGGGTTCGCGCTCTCGCCCGCACGGTGGCCTCGTGCGGGCCGGGCGCTCTTCGGGGCGATCGCGCTTGGGATTCTGCTGTTGCCCGCGCTCATCGATCTTCGTGACAACGTGCAATCGTTCTCGAGTAATCGCATCTTCTTTCTCCCTGTAACGGTCGCGGTTTGCACGTTCGCCGGGCTCGGCGCGGCAGTGCTGGGTAATCTGGCGAGACTCCGCTGGGCGCCGCTGGTGCTTCTTCTCATTCCGGTTCTGGGTGCTGCTCGCGGCTGGCCGACCCAGAATCAGCGAGACAACTATGCTGCGTCCGACCTGGGCCGGCTCTATCTGGATCCGCTTCCCGGAAGGGCAGAACTGAATGTCGCTGAGGGTCAAGTCCTCATGCCGATCATCTATCTGCAGCAGGTGGAGGGTGTGGGGGGAGACGTCTGGATTCGTGAACCGAAGGGAATTTATCAGATGGCGGGTAACGAGTACGGCGAAGGGAGTCGGTCTCGCAAGTTCTATTCGAAAGAGCCCAATGACCTGACTCGCCCGCCTGACCCCCCCATTGGGGCGCCACATGTCTACCCCTACGGAATCATGCATACCGTTAACCCGCCCTTGGATTCGTACGTGCCGATCTACGACTTCGACAAGTATCCCCTCACTATTCGCGCCCGCCACGAAGGGCGGATTGATCCCGCGGAGCGTGAAATCGTATTCGCGTTCTATATTCGCGCGGCCCTCGCGCTCATAGAATCCGGCCGCCAGGTTGACGCGGAATCCGCACTCACTACAGCCGCCCCTTATGCCCCGAACGCCAAGAACGGTGATGCTCTTCTTGCCGCCGCCCGCCGGGAATTGAAGAAACAGAATCCGAGATAGGCCTCATCCCCTGCATCCGTTATTCTGAATCCATGTTAATCGAGCACGACGATCATGAGAGCTGGATGGCCGTTGCCCTGCGCGAAGCGGAGCGGGCGGCGGAAGAAGGCGAAGTTCCTGTCGGCGCCGTGATCGTTCACGAAGCGCACATCATCGGGCGGGGGCACAACCGGACCGAGGGGACCAGCGATCCGACCGCCCACGCCGAGATCATCGCGATCGGCGCGGCAGCACAGGCCCTCGATAACTGGCGCCTGAGCGGCGCGACTCTCTACGTCACGTTGGAGCCGTGTCACATGTGCGCTGGCGCGATCGTGCTCGCCCGCCTCGATCGTCTCGTTTTTGCCGCGACCGACCCCAAAGCGGGTGCCTGCCTCTCCCTGGCCGACGTCGTCCGGGATCCCCGTCTCAACCATACTGTCGAAGTAATCCATGGAATCGCCGAGCAGGAAGCAGCCGGACTGCTTGCCTCATTCTTCCAGGGGAAACGGAAGCGGGCAGACGGAGATATTCCTCACTGAAAATCTCGATCAATCTTAATTATTTCAACGACTTACAGAATTTCGAGTGCCCCCGCCGATTCTTAACGAAATGTAAGAAAATGTTCACTTGTGAAAATTTAGCTGCCACCTAGATTGTGTGTGCTGCCTGGCAGGACCGGGTGGCGCGGTCTTTGTATCTTCGCCGTGCGGCATCTCCGCACCGGAGATAGAAATTGTGGCGGCTGGGGCTCGCACAAGTAAATGTGGGCGCAAGCCAGAACAGGAGGAGAACCCTAAAATGAGGCGACTCTTGCAGTTTAGACCCTTATTGGGTGCGCTGATTGGCGTGATCGGCTTGGGCTTGGTGTCCTGCAGTTCGAGCGACGACAATGATACCCCAGGTCCGGTGGCCCCCGAGTATCCGGATGGAGCGCTCGTATCGGAGAAAGTCTCAACAGCGCCGGCCGAGAATGCCACGGTTGACGCTCTCTGGGCTGATGTTGAAGGGGTGAGCATCGCCACCATCGTGACACCGTATGACGTCGAAGTTGACGGGCACGATATCTGGTGGGATGACTACGAAGGAATGGAGATCAACCTGACAATGAAGTCGGTCTATACCGACAACGATATCTATTTCCTTGCAACCTGGAATGATGCGGAAGACTCAAAGACGCGCCAGGCCTGGTACTACAATCAAACAGGCGGCAAGTGGCTGCAGATGGGGAAGAAGTACCCCGACGAATTCGGTAATCCACCTGCTTACGAAGACAAGTTCACCATGTTCTGGAACATCTCGATGAACAATTTCGAGAACACCGGATGCGCGGTGCTCTGCCATGGCAAGAACATGGCTACCAATGCCCCCGGCGAGCTCGCCGACATCTGGCATTGGAAGCGCGACCGGACCGGCCCGGTCAACCAGATCGACGACAAGTGGCTGAACAACGACGAGAACGGTCGGCATGGTGACGAAGGTACCGGTGCCTACAGCAGCAATAACCAGGAACTGGTGACCAGCGCCGGTCCGACTGTTACGGCTCCCATGTACTGGATTCCCGGCCGTACCGATTATCACTGGATCATGCAGACCGAAATCGATGCCGGTGTGGCCAGACTGATTGTCGACCTGAACGACGACGGCAACTGGGTGGACGAAGATGGCACCGTTCTCGACAAGTCTCTGTTCGGATACGACAGCGACATCGTGATTCCGAGCCTGATGGGCATCAAGCCGGGCACGGGTAGCCGCGGTGACGTCTCCGCGTGGCACAACTGGTCCAACGGCGAATGGTCGCTGAAGATCAAGCGTGCCCGGGACACAGGTAATACCGACGATGTACAGTACACGATGACCGGCGAGCCGTACTGGTTCTCCGTAGGAATCATGAACAATGCGGCCATCGCTCATGCGACACCTGGTGGATTCGCCGGAACGGCGTACCAGTTGATCCTGGGCGAATAACGAAAACGGCAAGCTCTATCGGTTCGTAGTGTGTGGGGCGCGCCTTCCGAAGGTGCGCCCCACTGCCGTAAGGGACATGAACGGTCCGGCTCCAGGAATTCAGTGTAGTATCATGGGGCAGGGAATCGATCCCACCGTTGGTCAGTCAGGGGCTCCGAGGAGATTCTGAAAGTGCGAATCCTTCTGGTAGAAGACGAAGCAAAAGTAGCCAGAGCATTGGAAAAAGGCCTGAAGGAAGAGCACTACGATGTCGTAGTGGCCGCGACCGGCGAAGAGGGATTCTTCCAGCTGAGTGCTGAAATCTTCGATGTAGTCATCCTTGACCTGATGCTTCCCGGTCGGAACGGCATCGAGATTCTGAAGACAGCGCGAAAACAGGGAATCCAGACACCTGTCCTCATTCTTACGGCGCGTGATACCGTAGAAGATCGTGTGCTCGGGCTGAACAGCGGCGCAGACGACTACCTGGTGAAACCGTTTGCGTTTTCTGAACTGCTGGCGCGTATTCGTGCACTGCTCAGACGAGGTCGCCCGGATCAGGTGCTGAAACTCCAGACGGGCGATCTCAAGATGGATCTGGTCACTCACACAGTCACAAGAGGTGACCGATTACTTGATCTCACGGCTCGCGAAATGGAGCTTCTCGAATACCTCCTCCGCCATGAAGGACACACCGTGTCGCGCGAGATGCTGGCGCGGGATGTGTGGAAGACGCCGGAGCGCACCACCCCTCTCGATAACGTGATTGATGTTCACATGTCGCGGCTTCGAAAGAAGGTGGATCAGGGTTCCACCGGTAGACTGATCAACACAGTTCGCGGCGTCGGCTTTCTACTTAAGGATGACGCACCATGACGGATCGATGGCGACGGCAGGACCTCCGCGTACGCCTGACCATATGGTATGCGGGTGCGCTGCTGGTGCTGTTGCTTATCTATGGGGGCGGAGTCCTGGCTTTTGTGTGGCGAAGCCTGTCCGCCGAGCTGGATCAGCGGTTGCGCGAGGATTACGAGGTGGCCGAGTTGATGTTGGAGAGGAGCGCCCGCGGTGAGGTCAGCTGGCGCGTAGATTCTCATCATGAAGGTGAAGAGCTCGAGGATCAGGTGTCGGCCGAGGCGTGGAGCCCCGATGGCGAATTGCTCTTTCGGAGCGATGCGGCCGAGTGGATGGGAGCGATGACGGGAAGGCCGGGAGCGGGAGGAGGAGCGACCGGCCACCTGTTCTTGCCGAATGGGATGAAGGCTCGGTATCTCCAGCGACCCTCTTCGATCGACGGGCTTCGCGTGGTGGTCCGTGTCATCCGCTCGGAAGAACGTATGCGCGGTATGGTGAAAAAGCTTGCGCTGATCGAGCTTCTCGCCCTTCCACTCGGGGCTGTGCTTGCGGGCTTCGGGGGCTACGCGTTGGCGAAGCGGCTCCTGGCTCCACTAGCCCATATGGCGGATCGAGCCGATGCAATTACTGCGGAGCGCCTGTTCGAGCGTCTACCGGTAGACAATCCCGATGATGAGCTGGGCCAGCTTGCCGAGGTGTTCAACCGGACCTTCGCCAGACTCGATCGATCGTTCCAGGAATTGCGAAGATTCTCGGCGGATGCTTCGCACGAACTACGGACCCCGTTGACCAGTATCAGAAGTGTCGGCGAGGTTGCCCTGCGTGGAAGTCGAGACGAAGGCGCATACCGCGAGGCGATCGGTAGCATGCTGGAGGAGTCGGACAGACTGGCCCAGATGGTGGACACTCTTCTGACACTGAGTCGGCTCGATGACGGACGGGTGGCGCTCAAGCGAGAGTGTGTTGATTTCGGACTGCTCGCCCGTGAAGTCGTCGATGACATGAGCGTTCTTGCAGAGGAAAAAGAGCAATCTCTCTCCGTCGAGAGTGCCGATGGTATCGTCGCCACAGCGGACCGTGAAGTGCTACGACGGGCGTTCGTGAATCTGGTAGATAATGCGATCAAGTACAGCCCGGACGGCTCTTCCATTCGTGTCGTCGTCAGACGGGAGCAGGAGGCTGCGACCGTGCAGGTAATAGACAAGGGATGTGGTATTCCCCTCGGTCAACAGGAGCAGGTATTCGAGCGCTTCTATCGTGTCGACAAGTCCCGGTCACGCGAGATCGGCGGGACGGGCCTCGGCCTCCCGATTGCCCGCTGGGCGGTTGAAGTAAACGGCGGCACGCTGAACCTGGAAAGCAGGGAGGGAGAGGGCTCGGTCATGCTAATCCGACTTCCGATTGATCCCGGGTGTGAGCCGATCGGTTGAGTTTCATGCCGGTCGATCAGTCACTCTTGAAGATATCAGTGAGCACTCGTCCCTTGATCCCGACGGGGACCGGTACTCCCATGGTATGAAAGACAGTGGGGAGAACGTCGAAGACCGTGGCGGATTCGATTTTTCCCCCCTGTTGCACCGGGCCTTCGGCCATAACTATGATCCCCTCCGCGCCGAAACGGTGGCCGCTCCCATCCCTGTCGTGGCCATGATCTGAGATGACCATCACGATGTCCTCCTCGGCCGCGTCTCGCGTGACAACACCGATCAGGCTATCGGTGATGGCGTACAATTCAGGAATCGTCTCCTTGAGATCTTCGATGGTCTCCTCGTCGCCGAGAACGTACTCCACAATGTACACATGCTCGCTTGCATCGATACTGGTCAGAGCGAGTCGAGGAGAACGCGGCAGGCAGCAGTCAGCTTGAGATCCCGGTTCAACTGGTAGTTCGCCTTTTCCACTTTGCAGCGATTGAATCCCAGATCGGCAAGGGGAGTGTCGACGAGCCGGTCGGCGGGGTAGGTAGTCGGATTCCAGTTCTTCTTTTTGGCGCCCAGTATCTGAGTGACCATGGCGCCGTTTACTTCTGTCGGCGGCCAAGTGTAGCGATAGCCTGAAACGGCGACGGTCTTCGCAGATTCCGACGCTAGGAGGAGCGGACCGTACAGCGGGGGCATTCTCTGCTTGCTATCGCTACTTGATTAGTTGTTCGCCGCAATGCAAGCAATAAGTACTCCTCTCAAGTCTGTATCTCGCGTGTTCCTCTGCCTTGCAGTTCCTGTTCGGGATGTTTTGATTCACGACTTCACCACACATCGGGCAACAGCGCACCGGCGCATTCGCAAGACCGTGATTCCGATTAAGGCAGATATCTCTCTGTGTCATTCTCCCACCCTCTTGCCAATCCAAGACCATAAACAACTAAGAACCTATCAAACTTGCCACTTATTATGATGAACGTGCGCCCTCGGGAAAGATACCGTTTTTCCAATTGATCTCATCCATGCTTTCCCACACGAATCGCCTTCTGGCATTTCTTTTCGATCAACTGGTCAGGGACCCAGGGGCGATGTGGAAGTCTGGCTAACAATTGGAACTAGAGGAGAGATCGAATCCTCCCCTCGCGGCCGTCTTCCGTCCGGCTTTTTCCTCCACGTCTTGATAAGAATGCCGATCACCGAAATGTGCGAGAGAATGCCTCCGAGCATAAGGGCCTCGAATGGGTGGCCGGCGACCGCCCCGACGCTGATAAGAAGTAGTCTCAGGTCCCGGCGTTTGATACGATTAAGCACGTCATCCGGATACGGCTGACCATGCCGGATGGCGTACTCCTTCGTTACATAGCTGGCCAGAATAAATCCGAAGGCCGCAAGAAATCCGGCAATCCAAGGTGCCGGACCGGGATGGACCGCTGCGTAAGCGTACGTGACGGCCAGAGCAACAGCTACATCTCCGTATCGATCCAAAATGGTGTCGAGCCATGCCCCGCGAGGAGAACTCAGATGTTTCAATCGAGCAATCTCCCCATCGCAGCCATCGACGATGGAAGCCAGCTGGACCAGCAGCCCGCCGATAAGCCAGGCGGTATACTGGCTTGCCGAGAGCAAGCCCGCTCCGATCAGGCAGATCAGGAAGCTGATGACGGTGATCTGGTTGGGCGTGATTGCCGTCATGGCTAGCTTTTCAGAGAGGCGCCTGGAGACAGGCCGGTTCAACCAGGTAGACACGAAACCGTCCGCTCCCCCCTTCGTAAGGGAGGCAAGAATTCGTCTTCGTGCCTCCTGTAAGGCCTCCGGGGTATCCACATCGATCCAGACTTCACCGGTGACATCAACGGCACTAACGCGATCGTCCGCAGCAAGCTCAATCACCCCATCGGACAAGGAGTATCGTCCCCGCACCATGACCGTTTTGATCGCGCCGAAGAGAGCGTCTGTGCAAAGGAATACTCCCGTATCAGCCGCATCCCATTCTTCTAGATCCTTCCCGACCCGGGTCACAAGATTATCTTTCAGTACTACCTTGGTGACATCCTCTAAATCAAAAACCCCGTCCTTATGACGGTCCACGGCGAGACAGATTCCGCGCTCTCGCAGGTCGCTGCCAAGGACAGTCTCCACCAACGACGGGGCGATCAGATGGTCGGACATGATGAGCAGGAAGGGAGCCCTTCCAACCTTGTCCGCGGCGGCCAATGCGCTGACACCGTTGCCGAGCTTCCAGTCTTGGGCAGTGACGAACTCGACGCTGCAATTCCGGCGGGCGGCTATCTTCTCATAATGCGCTTGAACCTGATCGGCACGGTATCCAAGTACGATGATGAAACGGCGAATCCCGGCGGCGACACAGGAGGTGATTGCGCGCTCCGCCAGAGACATGCCGAGCAGATTCAGGACGGGCTTGGGCGCTCCGTTCTGCTCTGATGTCAACCGGGAGCCGTTGCCAGCCGCGAGGATGACGGCGGCTGGCGGATCGTCCAGGTAGGTCCCGCCTCTGTTCTCGGCGAGCGCGTCGACAATTTCCCGGGCAAGTTCCTTTGTTGCAGCAGCGATAAGAGTCGCCTTCTCATTGATCCTCGAAAAATCACCAAGCGGTTTACCTTCTGCATCGAGCACACATCCACCGGCTTCCTGCAAAACCGCCGCGGCCGCAAGGAAGCTCTCGGGAGTCAGCCTCGACCGGACATCTATATGGGCGTCGATGCTTCCGCGAGCCACAAGCAGGATGGCTTGGGAGGCACAGCCGTAAGAACGGACGGCACGGGCCCGGGCAAAGAGGTTACCCAGCGGGGGTGTCGGCGAGAAGTGATTGAGTTCGCAGGATATGAAAGCGTCCTCCAGCTTTCTTGTCGCGGAGGCCTGAAGCAGGTCGGTGCCGCAGTGGGCTCCCTCACCTCGGATAGCGACAACAGGAGCTCCTTCGGTCAAGTTTCCAACCAAAGCCCCGACGACCCGGTCAAGGGCGATTGGTCCCTGCGCGGGAAGCACAGCCACACTCAAGGACGAGTAGGCCAGGCCACGAGCCCAGTTGTCTGAACCGTCCACGGGATCAACAATGAAACGGTAGGCTGGCTCAACCTGACCAAAACTGAAGGTATCCGATTCTTCGGAAAGGATGATCCCAGATATAAAATCTCGTTCGAGAAACCGCCGCACAGCAAGGTCAGCGGCAATATCGAAGGCGCGCTGCCCGTCGCCCTTTCGGTTCGTGCCGACTACCGGGGAGGCAACATCGGCTTCGGTTATTGCGGCCCGAAAAGTTTCCTGGTGTAGTCGAACCAGGGTCGAGGAGAGATCGGCCTGAATTATAGACACTGAGCCCCCTAACATACATCCGCCGGACGCGGATAGTTCTATTTGATCGATGACCTGCTGACCGGGAAGTCCACCAACATTGATGCCGGGGATTCCATCAGAAGACGCTACGGCCTAGCTTCGAGGGTTTCGCGCGGGGGGGACTGTCTAGGTCCCGACTGATAGGCGATCTTCTCGTATCCTCTGCTCTATACTTCAGTAGTCGAAGGTAACACCGATCGACAGATTGTCAAGACAGGTTCCTCCGCTGTGAAGATCATAACTTGGCCGGCAACCCGTCGAAAAAGCCATGACTTCAGGATTCGGAGCTCCCGATGAGATGAAGGTTCCAACTGTTTATACGGAATGAAGTTAACGCCGGATTGCACTGAACAGGCGATTCGGTTGGGGCTGTGCAGGTGACTCCGCTGGAGGGAGCTCCCGCGGGCTCAAGCCGGAGATGTGAAGAGCGGAATGCTCATAACCCGCAACAACAAGAACGGATAAGTCCGTCGCGTTTCCCTGCCACTCGCATTCAAAGGGGAAGTCCGCGCACGTGTAGGAAGGATGGTAAGTATCTGTCAGGAGCAAAACCGGACCGTTAAAGAGCGCCCGGAAGGCGTAGCTGCCGCCCATATTGAGGGGTTGACCGAACCGCGTAACCCATTGTAAATTATGCCACGGAGAGATGCCGGAGTGGTCGAACGGGGCGGTCTCGAAAACCGTTGACGGGGCAACTCGTCCGAGGGTTCGAATCCCTCTCTCTCCGCCGGAGTCAGGACTTTGAGAGTGCCGTTTCGACCGGCACGACGGAGAGATGCGAGAGCGGCTGAATCGGCGTGATTGGAAATCACGTGTAGGGGTAACTCTACCGAGGGTTCGAATCCCTCTCTCTCCGCCAAGCTGGTTATTAGCGATTCCGGGGATGTAGCTCAGCTGGGAGAGCGCTGCCTTCGCAAGGCAGAGGTCGGCGGTTCGAGCCCGCTCATCTCCACCACTTCGTAAGAAACGGGCCGTGCTAGACGGGGAGTTAGCGGTGCCCTGTACCCGCAATCCGCTGTAGCGGGGTCGAATTCCTCTCCGAGGCTCAACACGGATGATGCTGCGATAGGGAGCGGCGTCGATGGTCAGGTCCCGCGCGACGGCTTCCTGTGAACCCCGTCAGGACCGGGAGGTAGCAGCGGTAAGCAGACTTTGTCGAGCGCCGCGGGTACACTTGGCCTGAGTTTGCTCCTCGTTCAATGCTCATTTCGGGTGGAGTCGAAGAGGGGTGCACGGCCTTTCTTGATTTGCCCGGCTCCGGCTTTTTTGCGGAGCCGGGTGAATCAGATCAGGGCCGGACCGAGATCGACGATCGGCTGTCAGGGAAGGAGAAACCGGTGAGCTACCTAGTACTTGCCCGCAAGTGGCGTCCCTCCAGGTTTTCCGATCTTGTCGGGCAGTCCCATGTCGGCCGCACTCTGGAAAACGCTATCAAGCAGGATCGCGTCGCCCACGCCTACCTCTTCTCGGGGCCCCGGGGAGTGGGCAAGACATCGACAGCGCGAATTCTCGCCGCTGCCATGAACTGCGAAAAGGGGCCGACCGCCGAGCCGTGCGGGAAGTGCGAACCGTGTCAGGACGTCGCTTCCGGCCGCAGTCTTGACGTGATCGAAATCGACGGCGCATCGAACCGTGGAATCGACGAGATCCGCGATCTCCGACAGAACGTTCGTTACATGGCCTCCGCCGGCAAACGTAAGATCTATATCATCGATGAAGTGCACATGCTCACCACCGAAGCGTTCAATGCACTCCTGAAGACGCTCGAAGAACCACCAGCCCACGTGCTTTTCATATTTGCAACTACGAGAGCGACCAAGCTCCCCGCAACGATTCTATCTCGCTGCATTCGTTTTGATTTCAAGCGAATTTCCACAAAAGACATCATGGAGCGGCTCCGGGAAGTGATCAAGGGAGAGGGGTTCGAGGCGGATGAGCGCTCTCTCCATCTCGTGGCCCGCGCTGCAGATGGCGGCATGCGGGATGCTCTATCGCTCTTGGAACAGGTACGCGCATTCTCCGGTAACAAACTCGATGCGACCGAAGTGGAAGAGGCACTCGGCGTGGTGGATGAGGAACTCCTGTTCTCCGTATCAGAAGCCGCGCGCGAATCGTCGCCCGCAGGTGCGCTCAGCGCCGTCCAGCAGCTCGTCGATCGTGGACGGGATCCGGGAGACTTTCTGCTCGCACTGGAGGAGCACTATCGCAACCTGCTCGTCGCGCTCGTGTCCGATAACGTGGGCGAGCAGATCGACGCGCCGGAAGAGACGATCGAGCGTTACAAGTCTGACGCGGCGGCGTTCGAAGCTGATGATCTCATTCGCTCACTGACATTGCTTGGCGAGGGTGCGAGGGACCTCCGGAACTCACCTCGGCCCCGGCTCGTTCTGGAAATGCTTCTTCTCCGGCTGATTCGTATGGACTCCACGGTGACGATCGGTGCTCTCATGCAACGTCTCGAGTCCGGAATGGCCGGTGCAGGAGCGCCTGCTCCGCGCCCTATTACTCCGGGGAACAAAAAAAAAAATAGCGTTACGGCCGGGCGACCCGAGACGGCGCCCGTAGCTCCGCCCGCGCCGATAAAGACCACGGCTCCTCCTTCACCACGGGCGGTCGAGCCTGTCCCGGTATCTGAACCGACTCCGGCTCCTGAGCCCTCGCCGGCCATGCCCGATCAGGAATGGAACCCCCGTCTCGTCGCACGCAAATGGAAACCGTTTCTGACGCACCTGAGCCAGCAGAACGCCATGGCCGCCTCATTGCTCCACGGCTCATCGGCTCGTGCCCGGTCGAAAGAGCTTGTCGAGATCGTCTTCCCCAGAGGGCACTCGTTCCAGATGGAGCAGGCCCTTGACGACGACAACAAGAGCGCCATTCAATCCGCATTCAAGACATTCTTCCAATACTCGCCCCGCTTCCGGGCATCCATTGGAGATCAGTTCGCCGAAGGGGATCGGAAGAAAAAGGAAGCTCTCAAGAGCGATCCCCGAATCGGCCGCATCCTCGAAATGCTTGATGGTGAAATCATAACCTGATCAACTGTGATCATTGATACCCGGATCCCTTCGGTCGGGGTTCTAAGAACAAGGAGATGCTCAGTGAAGAACATAGGCAGCCTGATGAAGCAGGCTAAACAAATGCAGGCCAAGATGGCCGAAGTGCAGGAAGGGCTCGCGAACTTGACCGTCGAGGCTTCGGCCGGAGGGGGCAAGGTATCGGTCGTGGTTACCGGCAAGCAGGAGATCGTGGAGATTCGTATCGATCCCGAGGTTGTTGATCCGGAAGATGTGGAAATGCTTCAGGATCTAGTGACCGCGGCGGTGAACGAGGCACTCCGAAAGGCCGGGGACGTGGCGAAAGACGAGATGAACAAGGCGACTGGCGGACTGGCCGGAATGGGCGGGTTGTTCTAGCCGCCTTTTTAAGGATTACCCTTCGTGTTTCAATCCCCATCTCTCGAAGCGCTTGTTCAGGAGCTGAAGAAACTCCCCGGTGTGGGCAACAAGTCGGCCCTCCGGATGGCGTTTCATCTTCTCCGGGCCCCCCGTGAAGAGGCGGAGGCACTTGCCAAGTGGCTGGTGCGCGTTAAGGAACGGGTGAGGCTCTGCGTTGTCTGCGGCAATTACACCGAAGAGGAGACCTGCGCGCTTTGTCTGGATGCGCGGCGCGATGAGTCGCTGATCTGTGTTGTGGAGCAGCCGAGCGATATCTATCTGGTGGAGTCGACAGGCGAGTATCGCGGACACTATCATGTCCTTCATGGAGCGCTCTCGCCACTCGAAGGGGTGCGGCCCGAATCGATTCGGATCGGCGAACTCGTCGAGCGTGTTGCCAGGGGGGTCGTAAAAGAAGTGATTCTCGCCACCAATCCGAATGTCGAGGGGGATGCCACCGGATTCTATATTGCGGATCTGCTTAAAGAGACTGATGTGATTATCAGCCGGATCGCACGGGGGGTTCCGGTCGGGGGTGAGCTCGAATTTGCCGATCAGCTCACCCTGGCCCGTGCTTTTCGCGGACGACGGGGTATTGAATGAACCTGCTTGATTCATGAATCTTCCGAACAAACTCACGGTTACGAGGATTTTTCTCTCCCCGGTTTTCATGGCTCTCTTTCTCTATGATAACTTCTACAGCCGGTGGGTTGCATTCATCGTCTTCGTGATCGCTTCACTGACCGATGCTTACGACGGTTACCTGGCGCGAAAGACCGGTATCATCACGAGCTTCGGCAAGTTCATGGATCCCCTCGCAGATAAGCTGCTGATCAGCATGGCTCTGCTCTCGTTTCTTGCCATCGGTCTTCAATATATCGTCGGGTGGATGGTCGTGGTGATCGTCGGACGGGAGTTTCTCATTACAGGTCTCCGCACTGTCGCGGCCTACCGGGGACTCGTGATTCCTTCAAGCGGTGCGGCGAAATGGAAAACCGCATTCCAGATGGTGCTCGTCATCCTGACCCAGATTCATATTCTGGCTCAGATGACGGAGGGTCGCGGGGGGACGGCGATTCCCGTACTGGCGGATCCCTGGATCGAAACGCTTATTCTGGGGATCCTGATCATCACCATGATTCAGTCGCTCGCCACGGGGCTCTATTATCTGCTCGCCCATCGCGAGTTCATCAAGCGAGCGCTTAGCTGACGGAAGGACGCGGGGCAACATGGAGAGAGAAACATTTGTCGAGCGGCTGGCGCGCTGGATCTACGCCGCAGGCCCCTCCGGGCTCGCGCCTGTCGCACCGGGGACGTTCGGTTCATTTACTGCTGCAATCCTCCTGTTTCTCCCCGGGCGCGTACCCGGCATTCCTCCATGGACACCGATGTTCGCAATCGTCGCCCTGGTGGTCGTCTTCTTTCTCGGAGTCTGGTCGGCGCGGATCGCTGAATTCCGGCACGGCAAAGATCCTGGGATTGTCGTGATTGATGAGGTCGCCGGGATGATCGTCACATTGATCGCGATTCCAAACTCAGTGCCTGCGCTGATCATGGGTTTCTTTCTCTTTCGGGCCACCGACATAGTCAAACCGTGGCCGGCGCGAAGTGCCGAGAAAGTCCCCGGCAGCTGGGGTGTCATGCTCGACGATGTGGTGGCCGGTATCTATTCCAATATCCTTCTTCGGGGCGCACTTCTGGCGTGGGCCGCCTGGTTCTAAGGGCAGCTGAATCATGAAACACACGAACAAGGCGCCGGTCCACACCGCCGAAATCATCACGATCGGCGACGAACTCCTCGGCGGACAGACGGCGGATACCAATTTCATTCATCTGGCGAAACGTCTCCGGGATTTCGGTGTACGTGTGGTTCGGCATGTCACGGTTGGTGACGGGGAAGATGAGATCGTCACCGCTCTCCGAGAGGCGGTGCGGCGGGAGAAGCTGATTATCGTCACGGGGGGGCTCGGAGTGACTCCCGATGATCGGACGCGCGCGGCACTCGCCCGCCTCGCCGGTGTCCCTCTCGTTCCCGATCACGAACTACTGAGGGAAATCGAAGTATTCTTCCGGGACAGAAAAATTCGCATGCCCTCCCTGAATATCGCCCAGGCGCTGCTGCCGAAAGGAGCGAGAAAAATCGCAAACCGGGTCGGTCTCGCACCCGGCATACGCATGGAAGTGCGCGGCTCTCTCCTCTTCTCGTTTCCCGGCGTTCCTGTTGAGCTTCATGCTTTGACCGAGGATGGCATTGTCCCATTTCTGAAGAGTCGGAATGGCGAACTGCCATCGCTCGAAAGAGAGCTCCGTACGTGGGGCCGAGGGGAGACGCGGGTTGCTGAGATCCTGAAGGAACTCGAAGAGGGCGAGCCCCGGCTTTCGATCTCCTATTTGCCTGAGGACAGGGGGGTGACAATTCGATTCAAGTCGGGTGGACGGCCGCGAACGAGCCGATTTGATCCGGAGAGTTTCAGGGAGGATCTCGATCGGTGGTCGGACTCTGCAGCGGACCTTCTCGGTGATGCCGTCTACTCCACTCGACGTGAAGAGCTGGAGGAAGTAGTCGGATATCTTCTCGTTCTCTACAGGAAGACTGTTGCCGTGGCCGAGTCCTGCACGGGGGGAAAGATTGCCGCTTATTTGACTTCCGTTCCCGGGAGCAGTGCTTATTTCAGGGGCGGTTTCGTGCCGTACCATGCCGAAACAAAAATCAGCTCCTTCGGAATTTCTCCGGAGATCATCTCGGAGAAGGGGACAGTGTCGGAAGAGGTCGCCCGGGGCCTGGCCGAAGGGGCGAGAGAGCAGACCGGCGCCGACTTCGGGATCGGGTTGACCGGGATTGCCGGGCCGGATTCGGTCGAAGATAAGCCGGTCGGTCTCGTCTACTGCGCGCTCGCGACGAGCAAAGAAACTGCGGTATTCGAGTGGAACGTGATCGGCAATCGAGCCCGTATCCGGGACCGCGCTGCCCGAAGCGCGCTCAATCTGCTCAGACTCCATCTGATCCGGGGTGGTGGTCGGTGAGCGAACCTGGGTGGATGCGTCTCTTTCTCGCTCTCTCCATCACCGAGGAATGGCGGAACGAGATTGCTGACAATCTGGAACCTCTCGGCCGGCGATTACCTTCACCCGTGCGCTGGATCCCCAGCGAACATCTGCATTTTACGCTCCGCTTCTTCGGCGATGTCGGCCCCGCGCTCAAGAGCAAGCTCGAACCGGTGATCGAAGAGGCGGCCGGTCAGGTAGAGTCTTTCTCTCTCCAGCTCGGCGGGACGGGTGCCTTCCCCAACCTGGCGCGGGCCCGCGTGCTCTGGGTCGGCCTCGAGGCAGGTGATACCGAGGCACGGCATCTCGCCTCCTGTATCGAAGATGCGATTGCCCCGCTGGAATTCAAACCGGAGAAGCGGTTTCATCCCCACATCACGGTGGGCCGAGTGAAATCTCGACTTGATCGCCGATTTCTAGAAAAGTGGGAGACTCTTTCGCTCGAGCCCCTGACCATGCGAACCGATCATGTCGCCCTCATCAAAAGCAGACTGACTCCCCAAGGCGCGAAGTACGAGGTGCTTCGGCGCTTCCCGCTGGCATAACGCCCGACTCCTGCACTACCGCTCCCAGGCCGAGCTCCCCTTCTCCAGAGGAGCGCTGGCTCGTTCGGCCGGGCCGTTTAGTTCCCCCGTTTGGCGGAGTTAAGTATTTTGTCCCCGGAACTTACCCCGGAACTAAACGGGTCCCACCGGCCTCGTCTCGCTAATTCTCCCGGGAGGAGGGGAGCCCGGCCTGGGAGCAGAATCGTAGAGCCTGGGTGAGGTTCGGATTATTCGCTGGTTGAATGTTCGGGAAGCATGGCGCGTATCTCCGCCAACTTGATTTGGAAGTCCTCGGTTGCACCATCTTTAGGCTGGTAAATATGATCGGTAAGGACATGAGCCGCGAGAAAACTGATTCGGGAATGCAGCTCTTCGTCGATCAGTTTCCGTTCGAACAGGTCATGGTGATCGGCCGCAATCGGCAATAACCCCTTGTTGATAGCCCGGTTGGCATCAAAGTTACCGAGTTCCTTCTCCCTCTTCACCCTTTCGACAAGGAGTTCGTAGCTGGCGAGGAGCTGCTCCACCTGCGACCCGGTCCGGATCGATTCTTCTCTGTCCGGATCGATTGAGGGTGGATTGGGGGGGGAGAGGTCGATGACTTCCGGACGGCGTGATTCTGAGCCGGACGAGCTGCCGGCCGTAACTGATTTCTTCCGTTCTTCCCCTCCGCACGAGGCGAGGAAGAGAACGACCGGTATGAGAATCAGTGCGCGGCTCATGACGCCGGAATGTACCATCCCGTTTTCGCCCAGTCAACAGCCGGACTGTTCCAGCGGAATGTCAGCAGTGGCGGAGGCATGCCGGCACAAAAAAAGAGGGCGGTTCCGAAGAACCGCCCCCCAGATGAATCGAAACGTTGTTTCTTACGGGCAGGCACCCAGAACGGCGATCGGGACAATGGCACCCGTGCAGCTCGCGCCGGAGCTCAGCGCCGGCAGGTACTTGAACGTGTCGAAGAAGTTCACGACTCCGGCACTGCAATTCAGGTCCCCGCAGTACCCGGATCCCGAGCTCAACTGCGGCAAATACTTGAATGTGTCGAAGAAGTTCACCGTCAAGTCGCCGGTAAAGTCGGGTGACTTCACACAGACTTGAGTCGTGTCGGAGCAAAGCTCCACTTCCGGAATGGCACAGAGAGCTGTTGCAGTCCATTGCAGTTCGAGCCGGCCGCAGCCACCACCGGTAATTTTGAATTCGGCTGCGCCATTGGCGTCGGTTGTGTCGAACAGTGTCAACGCACCCGCGGTCGAGCCGCAAATGCCGATGTTGGCACCCACGATCGGATCCGGATCCGCTGTGGCACTCAGATCGAGACGGACAGCGCAAGTGTCGAGCGCGCCGCCCAGGGCGTTCCGGACAGTTACGCGGATGCAAAGCGTGTCGAGGGTGCCGTCCGGCGACCAGACTGCATCGGCGTCAGCACACGGACTGGATGTCTTCACTTCAAAGACACAACTCGAGTTACTCGGCGACGGGATCGTGGCCATGGCGGACGAGGCGATGAGCAGGCATCCGGTCGCCACTCCCAACAGGATCGATAGCTTCCTCATTCATCTTCTCCTTCTTGAGGGTTCGGTCACCTCTAGATTGAATCGGTCGATTGGCTCCAAACTTCAGGTAACCGCCCTACTAACACCCCTTACGATCATGTGAGGAAAACCTCAAACCATAAGGGGCGGTGAACGGAGCCAGCCTAATACTCCACGCGGTAAACCCACGCCGGACTGCTTACCATCACGCGCAGAACAATGCCACTGCTCGGAGAGTCGGCACTAGCCCGGTGGGAGAAGCCGCTAGCGTGTTGTGGGAGCCCTGATATAGTACCACTATTATCCGGCGTCGGTCCACCCCATTTTCCATGTAAATCGCTTTTTTTGCGTATCCAGGAAATCCCCCGGATCTTTCTCATGATCCACTCATGGAGTAGAAGAACCGGTTGAAAAGGGGAAGGATTAGCCGGAAATGGGGACAATTCGGCTCATGAGGGACTCCGGAGGCATTTCTGGGGTATCGTGAGAGGGATACTGCTGCTATACTGCGGCCGTCCGACGGGGGCTCGCCGGATGGGTGGATCAGTTGATTGAAAGGAATCGTGTGAGATGGCAATGAGGACGAAAAAGACCAAGAAAGAACCAAAGACGTTAGCGCCCCGGGAGGCCGGTTCCGGCGCTCTTGACACCACCCTCTCTCAAATCGAGAAGCAGTTCGGCAAGGGTTCGATCATGCGACTCGGTGATGAGGGAGTCCTCCAGCAGGTGGAAGTGATTCCTACAGGTTCGCTCTCCCTCGATATCGCCCTTGGGGCGGGCGGTGTGCCGCGTGGCCGGATTCTGGAAGTATACGGCCCCGAATCGTCAGGCAAGACGACGCTCATTCTCCATATTATTGCGGAGGCGCAGAAGGCGGGCGGCATGGCTGCGTTCATCGACGCGGAGCACGCGCTCGATCCGATCTATGCGCGCGCCCTCGGAGTCGACATTGATTCACTGCTCGTCTCTCAACCCGATACCGGCGAGCAGGCTCTCGAAATCTGTGAAATGCTCGTTCGTTCCGGCGCGATCGACATTGTGGCGATCGATTCAGTGGCTGCCCTCGTGCCGCGCGCTGAAATCGAAGGAGAGATGGGCGATTCCCACGTAGGGCTCCAGGCTCGTCTCATGTCCCAGGCGCTGAGGAAACTGGCGGGGATCTGCTCCAAGTCGAAGACGAGTGTTCTCTTCTCCAATCAGATCCGCATGAAAATCGGTGTCATGTTCGGTAACCCGGAGACAACGACAGGCGGCAACGCGCTGAAGTTCTACGCATCAATCCGCATGGATATCCGGCGGATCGCTTCGATTAAGAACGGCGATCAGATCGTCGGCAATCGGACAAAGGTAAAAGTAGTCAAGAACAAAATCGCTCCGCCGTTCCGGATCGCCGAGTTCGATATCATGTATGGCGAAGGGATCTCTCGTGAGGGCGACCTCATCGATCTCGGCGTGGAGTGTGAAGTGCTGACGAAGGCGGGTACCTGGATTTCCTTCGGCGACGAGAGAATTGGCCAGGGCCGGGAAAACGCCAAACGCTTCCTGAAGGAGTACCCGGAAGTAGCGGAGAACATCGAGAACCAGGTCCGCGAATTGATGGGACTAACCTCGGTCACCGAGGACAAATCGGAAGATGATGAGAAAGAAGAATCGCCTGTCGAGTGACGAACTGAGGCAGCTCTTTCTCGACTTCTTTCGTGAGAAGGACCATCCGATCCTGCCGGGATCGCCTCTGGCGCCCCACGACGATCCGACGTTGCTGTTCAATACGGCCGGTATGGTGCAGTTCAAGCCGTACTATGTCGCGAAAGGGGCCATCCCTTATCGAAGGGCTGCCACCGTGCAGCCCTGTCTCCGCGCCTCGGATCTCGAAAGCGTGGGGCGGACGGCAAGGCATCACACCTTTTTCGAGATGCTCGGCAACTTCTCCTTCGGAGATTACTTCAAAGAAGAAGCAATTCTCTGGGCGTGGGAGTTTTCCGTCGATCGACTTGGCCTTCCGGCCGACAAGATCATTGTCAGCGTCTATCAGGATGACGATGAGGCGGCGGAGATCTGGGAGAAGAAGGTCGGCATCGATTCCCGGAAAATCTTACGGCGGGGTAAGAAGGACAACTACTGGGGACCGGCGGGCAACAGCGGCCCGTGCGGTCCCTGTTCCGAACTTCATCTCGACATGCGGGAAAACGGAGGTGACACTTACGATCTCGACGCCGAGGGAGACAGCATTCTGGAGTACTGGAATCTTGTTTTCCCTCAGTTCGATCAGACACCGGAAGGGGAGAAGCTTCCCCTTCCCAATCGAGGCATTGATACCGGGATGGGGCTCGAACGGCTCTGCCAGATCATGCAGGGTGTCGCGACCAATTACGAAACCGACCTTTTCGTGCCGATCATCGAAACCGTCAGAGGCTATTCCAAAGGGATCGACACGGAGAGAGGTGACGGGCTCGAGGCTGTTCGGGTGATCGCCGATCACACACGTGCTCTCGTCTTCTCGGTGAACGAAGGCGTTCTTCCCGGGAACGAGGGGCGTGGCTACGTGCTCCGGCGTCTGCTTCGAAGAGCGCTCTTGCGGGCCAACCGACTCGGGATTCAGGATCTTGTTTTCGATCGCATCGGGGAAGCGGTAATCGACAAAATGCGAGGCGCGTACCCCGATCTCGAAAAGAATCGTGCTCGCATAGTCGGGACGATTCGTGCGGAAGAGGAACGGTTCCGGAAGACGCTGGAGAACGGTCTCGAGGTCTTTCGCCGGGTGACTTTCAGGTTGCGCGAAAACGAGGAGACCTCTCTATCCGGCCAGGATATTTTCCGGCTCTATGATACATACGGGTTCCCGGTCGAACTGACAGAGGAACTGGCCGTGGCGGAAGGCTTCACGCTCGACACGGATAGTTATCGTGCCGAGATGGAAGAGCAGCGAAGCCGTTCCCGATGGACCGTGGGGGACGAAGAAGAGAGCGTGCTCGATCTCACCGGAATCGAGTCTCGATTCGTCGGGTATGACCACGACCGATGTGAAACTGAGATCGTCGCTCTTTATCGCGGTGGTGCGCGAGTCGAGTCGCTCGACCGGGGTGATGAGGGTGTGGCTGTACTGGCGGAGTCTCCGTTCTACGCCGAGTCAGGCGGCCAGGTCGGGGACAGGGGAAGCCTGGCCGGAGAAGGCGAGGATCCCGTTTTTCAAGTGAACGATACCCGCAAATCGGAAGGGGACCATCCGCTCCTTATCGGAGTGGCGAAGATTTCGTTCGGAGTGGGCGACCGGGTCCGCGCCCAGGTCGAGAGTGCCCGCCGCAAGAGAATCGAAAAGAACCACACCGCTACCCATCTACTACACAAGGCTCTTCGCACGGTTCTCGGTGATCATGTGCATCAGGCCGGATCACTGGTCGCTCCCGACCGGTTACGATTCGACTTCGTTCACCATTCGAAAACGACCGCAGAAGAGATCGACCGGATCGAACGGATGGTCAATGAGAAAATACTGGAGAACGTGAATGTCGATATCCGGGAAGTCGGGTTCGACGAGGCGAAGAAGGCAGGCGCGATGGCCCTGTTCGGCGTGAAGTACGGTGACCGAGTCCGGATGGTGAGCGTGGATGACTGGAGTCGCGAGCTTTGCGGCGGTTTGCACGTGAGCGGTACGGGCGAAATCGGGCCGTTTCTCATCACGACAGAGAGCGCGGTCGGGTCGGGCAATCGTCGGATCGAGGCGATCACGGGCCACGCCGCACTCGATCGTATTAGAAACGGACGCATGCAGCTTGCCTCGATCGCGGAGCAGCTTCGAACAACACCGGAGGAGGCGTCCGATCGTCTGGCTGCGCTTCAAGCGCGTACGCATGAACTGGAGAAAGAGCTGCTCGAGGCGCGGCAGAGTGTGGCCGGTGACCAGTTCGGGGAGTTGTTGCAGGATGCGGAGAGCCTGGGCGATGTGCGCATCGTGGCTGCTGTTCTTAAAGGGAGTGACCCGCCCGGACTGAAGAGCCTGGTCGATCGGTACAGGAACGAGACCGAAAAGGTAATTGTGGTTCTCGGGATACGGACCGGGGATAAGGCCTTTCTCGTGGCGGGTGTTACGGATGACCTTCTCGATCGGGGTTACGCCGCCGGCGATCTTGTCGGGCGTGTAGCGGCGAAACTTGGCGGACGGGGAGGCGGAAAACAGACGTTCGCCCAGGCGGGCGCGAAAGACGGCGCCGGACTCGATGCGGCGATTCAGGCCGTCCCTGAGATCGTCCGTTCGCTCACACCCGGAGGATAGGAAAATCAGCAGCCATTTTGATCGTCTGCTCGATGCCGGTCGACGCTCGGGTGCGGCATTCCTCCCCCTGATCGATCAGGAGCGAATCGATCCCGCGACCTGCTTGGCCCGGGCGGCGCTTCTGGAGAAATGCGGCGCGGACGGCATTCTTGTCGGTTCCAGTTTCACTCTGAGCGATAGGCTCGATTCGGTAGTGAGAGAGTTGAAAAAAGGGACCGATCTGCCGGTCTTTCTCTTCCCCGGAAACGCGAATCACATATCACGTCATGCTGACGGGATTCTCTTTCTTACCCTTTTGTCCGGCCGGAACCCCATGTTCCTTGCAGAGGAGCAGGTTCGTGCGGCCCCCCGGGTTCGTGAGGCGGAGCTGGAGGCGATATCGACCGGCTATCTTCTGATCGGATCCGGAGAAACGAGGACCGTGCACTTCGTTTCCGGCACGACGCCCATTCCCGATGATCGCCCGGAGATCGCCATGGCCCACGCGCTCGCCGCCGAGTACATGGGCATGCGTGTCGTGTATCTCGAAGCAGGGAGCGGCGCTTCACGACCCGTTCCAGCCCCGCTGATCCGCAAGGTGCGCGACTATGTATCCGTACCGCTGATTGTCGGCGGCGGAATCCGTACCCCCCGGCAGGCGGCCAATGCACGGGATTCCGGAGCGAATATCATCGTGGTCGGTGATGTACTGGAAAGAGACGGTTCGGCCGGCCACATTCGCGATTTTGCCGATGCGATCCATGGCGAATCAGTGCGGACGGGAAGCTAGCAGCCCCCGATGGAGTTGGGTCATTGCGTGTTCTGATTACCGGTGGAAAGGGAATGCTGGGGACCGAACTCGGCCGTGTATTCCTGTCGTCCGGCGAAGTCTGGGCAGCCGGCCGGGATGAACTGGACATTACCGATGCCGGAAGCGTCCACTTGGCGTTTGATTCATTTCGGCCTGACGTAGTCATTCACAGCGCAGCCTGGACAGACGTCGATGGATGCGAAGGGGATAGCAGAAGAGCGTTCCTCGTAAATCGGGACGCCGCGGCCCACGTCGCCAGGGAGGCGGAAGGAACCGGAGCCTATCTCGTGGCGATCAGTACCGACTTCGTCTTCGACGGTGAAAAGCGGACTCAGTATATTGAGAGCGACCCGACGAGCCCCGTCTCGGTTTATGGTCTATCGAAACTGGAAGGGGAGCAGTCGGTACTCGAAGAGTGCCCGCGCGCCTCGATCGTCAGGACAGCATGGGTGTATGGTGCGGCAGGAAAAGGCGACTTTGTCCGGGCGATCCGGAAAGCGGGTGCTGTCGCGGAAGGACCGCTCCTGGTGGTTGACGATCAAGTCGGAGCTCCGACATGGTCATCCGATCTGGCGGCTGCGCTCCGATCCCTGGTGGAAAGTCGAGGCCGGGGCGTCTACCATGTCACAAATGGAGGCGAAGTGAGTCGGTACGAACTCGCGCGCCGCATCCTGGATCTCAGCGGCCTCGAAAGCGTGGCAGTCGAGCCGGTCAGCTCGACCGAATCGAATCGTCCGGCGAAGCGTCCGGCCTATTCGGTGCTCGGGAGTGAGCGGTGGGGCGATCTCGGTCTCGAACCACTCCGCCACTGGGATCTCGCCCTGAAGGCGTTTCTCGCACAGGAAGGGGATGGGCATGTTTGAGGAAAGCATTCGGGAGAGGGAAGCGGTTCTCGCTCGCGTGCGCGGAGAACTGGCTGTTCCGTTCGATGAGACATGTGAGAAAGTGGTAGCGGCTCTTGCTGCCGGTCGTAAGATCTACTTCTTCGGGAATGGGGGAAGCGCGGCGGATGCCCAGCATCTCGCAACGGAACTGATCGACCGGCTTGTTCGAACGCGTGATCCCGTACCGGCGCTGGCTCTTACGACAAACGCTTCACTTCTCACGGCGATTTCCAATGATAAAGACTTTATTCATATCTTCTCTCGCCAGGTCGAGGCTTATGCCGGTAAGGGTGACATCCTCCTCGGTATCTCGACGAGCGGCGGGTCCCCTAATGTACTCGAGGCGTTCCGGGAAGGCCGGCGAATCGGCACCATGAACGTCGGCTTCACCGGCGCCCGCGGCTGGAAAGACCCGGAACTCGTGGACCACACTCTCGCAGTTCCCTCCGAAGACACTCAGCTTATTCAGGAGGTTCACATCGCTCTCGGCCACCTCCTCTGCCATGTGATTGAAGAACGACTCTTCGCTTCCTGATCATGAAGGACTCCCCAAAAGAAAAGCCCCCTCTCCTCGAGGGGGCGGACATCATCTGCATGGCCTCCGCGAACTGGGATGCCGAACTCTGGACGAATTCCCAGCACATCATGTCGCGCCTGGCCAGAAACAATCGAGTGCTGTTCGTGGAATCGCTCGGCCTCCGGACACCGACTGCTCGATGGCGGGACATTCATCGTGTACTGGGCCGTCTGTCGAGCTGGGCACATGGTGTTAAGCCTGTTTCTGAAAACCTCCATGTCTATTCACCTCTGGTCCTTCCCCTCTATAAGCTGACCTGGGTTCGCCATCTCAACTACTGGCACCTCCGGTCGAGCCTGAATCGACATGCCCGAAAGATCGGTTTCAAAAACCCGATCCTCTGGACATTTCTCCCGACATCGAGCGGGTTGGTCGGTCATCTTGGAGAACGACTCTGCATTTATCACTGTGTCGACGAATACGGGGCGAACCCGGGAGTTCCAGCCAAAGTGATTCACGAACTTGAACGGCTACTGATGTCCAAAGCCGACCTGGTCTTCACGACATCGAAAGGACTCTACGAATCGAAGCGACCCCATAACGAAAACACGTTCTACCTGCCGAACGTGGCGGACTACGATCACTTTCACAAGGCGACATTGGAAGAGACCGTCGTGCCCGATGATGTCAGCGGGCTATCCGGTCCCGTGATCGGATTCATAGGGGCGATTTCCGGCTACAAGATTGATTTCGAGCTATTGAGACATATTGCGGAGACTCGGCCCGATTGGTCGATCGTGCTCATCGGGCCGGTCTGGCCGGGCGACAAGCGTGAAGAGATCGAGGCGCTTCAGGCGTTTCCCCAGGTTCACTTTCTGGGAACCCGTTCTTACGAAGATCTGCCCGGCTACCTCAAGGGATTCGATGTCTGTATGATTCCGTTTGCCTTGAATGATACGACCATGAATGTATTTCCCATGAAATTTCATGAGTATATCGCTACGGGCAAGCCGATTGTCGTCGTCGATCTTCCGTCAGTCTATGAGTATCGGAAACACTGTCGTATGGCGATCGATAAAGAGTCGTTCGTAGTGGAGATTCAGAAGGCCCTGGAAGACGAGCCGCGGAGCAGGGAAGAGACGCTTGGCGTGGCGAAGAACAATACGTGGGACGCTCGTATCGAACAGATTTCCCGGATCATCCGGGATTCGGAACGTGGCCGGGGGCCGATGGTCCGGCGCACAGTGCGAGGTCGCATCGGAATCGATATTCGCAAAATAGACGATTTCGGCATCGGAACTTACATAAGAAACCTGGTTACCGAGCTTGGTCATATCGATTCAACGAGGGAGTATGTTCTTTTTCAGGCGGGTGATGAACCGAATGTGGGGAGCAAGAACTTCACACACGTCGAGAACCGATCTCCAAAATATTCGGTTCGAGAATTGATTACGCTGCCGATTCAGATGCGCCGGACGCGGATCGATCTATTTCATTCCCCTCACTATGTGCTACCGGCGATACGGCCGTGCCGCGCGGTGGTTACGATCCACGACCTCATTCACCTCTTTTATCCTCCGTCTCGCGCAGCCGCTGTCTATGCGAGAGCGATGATGTTTGCAGCCGCAAGAAGTGCGGCGAAGATCATTACCGTCTCTCGATCATCACGAGACGACATCGTCCGAAATCTGGGTGTGCCGCGAGAGAAGATCGTGGTGATCTACAACGCGGTGGACCGTCGATTTCATCCGATCGCCGCGGATGATGCCCGTGTGATAACGGCCCGGGAATTCGGTCTGCAGGGGGAGTATCTGCTCTGTGTAAGCAACTTTCTGCCTCATAAGAACATCGAAAACCTTCTGGCAGCTTTCCGCCAGGTGCGGGACAGAGGATTTGGCGGGAAGCTTGTTCTGGCCGGATCCGAGATGAGGGAGCGGCCGGAGATCGTAGCAGCCGTAGAGCGACTGAGACTGGGCGGATCGGTATCGTTCCCGGGGTTCGTCTCTGCCGAGCATCTGCCGGCCCTCTATAGCGGATGTCGCGCTTTCGTGTTTCCTTCACTCTATGAAGGATTCGGATTGCCTCCTCTCGAGGCGATGGCCTGCGGAATTCCAGTTGTCGTTTCTCACACACCCGCCATCAACGAAGTCGTAGGCAAGGCGGGAATTCATGTCGATCCGGAAAGCCCGGCTGAAATCGCCAATGGGATTTTGAGGTTTCTCGAAGATGACGATCTACATGCGGACTATTCACAAAGAGGAATCGAACGGGCGGCTCGATTTTCCTGGCGCACAGCTGCAGAGAGAACTCTGGATGTGTATCTGGCGGTGATGGATGGTTAGCAGCAGACTACCTTTCGCGGGGCGAAGGGTCGCCATCGTTCATGACTGGCTTACCGGGATGCGTGGCGGTGAATGGGTGCTCGACGTTGTCTGCGAGCTTTTGCCCGATGCGACACTGTTTACTCTCGTCCATATCCCGGGGCGGCTTGGTCCCCGCATCGAACGAATGAGGATCAAAACATCGTTTGTCGACCGGCTCCCCGGTGCCCACCGCATGCATCAGCGATATCTGCCCCTCTTTCCTCGTGCCTTGGAGCAGTTCGATTTCAGTGATTTCGATTTCATTTTTTCGACGAGTCACTGTGTGGCGAAGGGGGCGGCCGCTTCCCCTCCCGCCCGCCACGTCTGCTATTGCCACACTCCCATGCGTTATGTCTGGAAGTTCTTCGATTCCTATTTCAACAATAAAGAGACTGGTCTGCTGACCCGCGCGGTCATGCCGGGAGTGGCTCGCTACCTCAGGCGGTGGGACAAAAATACGGCCGATCGGGTTGACCGGTACCTCGCGAACTCCCGAAACGTAGCCGGCCGCATCCGATCGATCTACGGGCGATCCTCCGAGGTTCTCTATCCGCCCGTTGACATCGCCCGATTCCGTTCTGACCGGCCGCGGGAGAATTTCTTTCTGATCGTGTCGGCGCTCGTCCCTTATAAGCAGGTCGAAATCGCAGTAGAGGCATTCCGCAAGCTCGATCGGGAACTGGTTATCGTCGGCCGTGGTCCCGAGAGGATTCATCTCGAGCGGATCGCGGGGCCGAAGACGCGATTCATCGGCTGGGCAAACGACGAAGAGGTTGCAAGACTCTACTCCACTGCTCGTGCGCTCCTTTTCCCCGGTGAAGAGGATTTCGGGATTGTACCTCTCGAAGCCCAGGCGAGCGGATGCCCGGTCATCGCTCTTCGCGTAGGGGGTGCTCTCGAAACCGTTGTTTCTCCCGATCCGACAGACCCGGACCGGCAACCGACCGGAGTTTTTTTCGACGAGCCTTCGGTCGAGCACCTGATCGATGCGGTGCGACGATTAGAGAAAATTGAATTCTCGACAGAAGCACTTCGGCGCCATGCCTCCCGGTTCGATCGCCCGATATTTCGAGATCGCCTCAAGCAGATACTCTTTTCCGAAGAGCGCCGGTTGGTCGGAGAATGACCTGTCCAGGGGAAGATCGAATTACTCCACGAAAACGGTCCCGACAATGAATTCGATCGGTTATAATCTCTGGTTGCTTCCGGAGGGTTCTTGATCGTGCACAGCAAAGGTCCGATAACATTCGCGTTTCTCTCCCTGATAGCGGACTGGGGCGCTCTCCTCGCCGCCCTGTTTCTTTCCTTCTGGCTCCGCTTCCAGTCGGGTCTGATCGCCGTGCCTCTCGGAATCCCCCCGTTTCGGACTTACGTGATCGGGCTCCTTATCGCTTCCGTCGGCTGGGTGGCACTTTTCGCGTTTATGGGGCTCTACGACACCCGCCGCGGGCTCACGCGGGCTGACGAGATTCTCCTTGTCCTGAAGGGAACGGTGCTCGGCACCCTTTTTACCATGTCAGCCGGGTTTCTCTACCGGGGCGTGTCGTTCTCCAGGCTCTATCTGACGATCGCGATTCCATTCGCATTCGTAATCGTCACTCTTGTGAGGCTCGGGCTGCGCCGCTTTCGGGCCCACATGAGAAATCGTGGCTTCGGTGTCCAGCGCGTTCTTCTCGTCGGCGGCGGCAGGATTGCGGAAGAGGTGCGCCGCCGGATCGAGCGCCGGCCTGACCTCGGCTACCGTCTGATGGGTATTGTCACGCCGGACAGACTGGACGCCCCGGAGGGACTTCCCCTTGTCGGTTCGATCGACGAAATCGAGGCGATCTGCCGGAACAATCGAATCGATCGGCTCTTTCTCGCCCTCCCCGAAGATCATCGCGATCGTGCGGTCGAGGTTGTCAAGGCCTGCGAAAAACTCCCCCTCGACTTCGAGATCGTCCCCGATCTCTTCAGCCGAATGGGGGAGAGAATGAGACTGTCCGAGATCGACGGCATTCCCCTTCTCGGTGTAAAGGGCTACCCGCTGGAGTCGTGGAACCGCTTCCTGAAGCGCTCATTCGATATTGTCGTCGCGTCTCTCCTGCTCGTCCTGTTTGCGCCCCTTCTTCTCCTGATCGGGCTCTTGATCCGTATCGATTCCCGCGGACCGGTCTTCTATGTGCAGACCCGGATCGGCCGGGATGGTCGCGTCTTTCGAATCCTGAAGTTTCGCTCTATGATCGTGAACGCTGAGGCGGCCTCGGGTCCGGTCTGGTCGGGCAAGGGAGACACGCGGCTCACCAGAGTGGGCGGTTTTCTGAGACGGACGAGCCTGGATGAACTCCCTCAACTCGTCAATGTCGTCGCCGGTCAGATGTCTCTCGTCGGTCCGAGGCCGGAACGTCCCTACTTCGTCAAACAGTTCGAGGAGAGAGTGCCCCGCTACTTCGACCGACATCGGGTGAAGTCCGGCATGACCGGCTGGGCACAGGTGAACGGCCTCCGGGGAGACACTTCGATCGAAGAACGTACGCGCTATGATGTCTTCTACGTCGAAAACTGGTCTATTCTGTTCGACGTCCGGATCCTCGCGCTTACATTCCGTCATGTGATCCGCCACTCCGCAGGTAACGAACATTAGGCGATATTCACGCTTGCGCCCTTCGCCGGACGTCCGTTACCATCACCAATCTATAGTTGGTATGGTGCCGGTCTGATATTGATCGACGAAAGGAAGATCGCCCGTGAAGAATCTGATCATGATCCTCTTCTGTGTCTCCCTGGGCTCGATCGGCCAACTCACTTTGAAACATGGCATGAACTCATTCGGCCCGATTCGGATGCAGAATCTCAGCAGTCTGGTCAATGCTTTCACGAATCCTTATGTGCTTGCCGGATTCATTCTGTATGGCCTCTCCGCGCTCGTCTGGATGATCGTTCTCTCCCGGGTGGAAGTGAGCTGGGCCTACCCCATGGTCTCGATCAGCTATGTGGTCGTGGTCGTGGCATCCCGATTCCTCTTTCAGGAGGATGTCGATTTCAACAGGATTCTGGGTACGCTCGTAATCTGCGTCGGCGTTTTCCTCGTATCCCGTTCCTGAGGAGAGTGGCACCGTGCCTAGCCCTGTGGTTATCGGAATCGCCGGGGGCACCGGGTCAGGCAAGACCACACTCGCCGCCCGTCTCGCCCGGGAACTCGCAGGAGAGAGCGTTTCCTGCCTGAGTCACGATGCCTATTATCGGGATCAGGGTACTCTCTCATTAGAAGAGCGGGCTGATATCAACTACGATCATCCTTCGGCATTCGATAATCGCCTTCTGATCCAGCACCTGGACGACCTGCGCAATGCGAAAGGCGTGGAACGGCCCGTTTACAGCTTCGTCACACACACGAGAACCGAAAAAACCGTCAAAATCGCTCCTGCCCTCATCATTCTTCTGGAGGGGATACTGGTACTCGATCATCCGGAGCTCCGGAATCGCATGAACATCAGAATCTACGTGGATTGCGACGAAGATGAGCGGCTGATTCGACGGTTGAAGCGTGATATCCGTGACCGGGGAAGGACGATACCGGCCGCTATCGAGCAGTATCTGAAGACAGTCAAACCGATGCACCAGCAGTTTGTGGAGCCATCAAAACGCTATGCCGATGTCATCGTTCCCCGGGGAGGGCGGAATCAGGTAGCGATCGACATGATCCTCGCCCGCATTCGATCGATCCTGTCGGGTGGGGGGGAGGCGTGATCGGTCCCTTCATCCGCTCGATCCGGCCTCGTGAATGGACGAAAAACGTACTTCTCTTCGCGGGCGTCGTCTTCTCCCACCACTTTTTCGAAGCAGAGTTCGTCTATCGGGCGGTCATCGGATTCGCGCTCTTCTGCGCGATCGCGTCCAGCATCTATCTGTTCAACGATCTGATGGACAGAGAGAAGGATCGCCGCCATCCGGTCAAGCGCAACAGACCGATCGCTTCGGGCGCTCTTCCCGTCCCCGCTGCCTGGATCGGCATCGTGTTTCTCGCAGGGATCGCCATCGGGGGAGGGTATCTTCTCTGGCCCGGTTTCGGCATCGCCGTATCAATCTATTTCGTTCTCAATATCTTTTATTCCATTCGTCTGAAGCACATGGTCATTCTCGATGTCCTTTCGATTTCGATCGGGTTTCTCATTCGGGCAATCGCCGGCGTGGAAGCGCTTCGCCCGGTCGACCCCGATGTTCTTCTTTCGCCGTGGCTGCTGGTCTGTACGTTTTTCGCTTCGCTTTTTCTGGCCGTATGCAAGAGGAGGAGTGAGCTCACACTTCTTCAGAGCGACGCTTCCAATACACGTGAAGTGATGGATAAATACTCCACCGACCTGATCGATCACATCATTTCAGTGACGACAGGCACGACCGTTCTCTCCTATTCGCTCTACACGATCTGGCCCGATACGGTGGCGAAGTTCGGTACTGACCGGTTGATCTACACCGTACCGTTCGTTGTCTATGGGCTTTTTCGATACATGTATCTGGTTCTTCAGAAGGGGAAGGGGGGAAATCCGGCCGAGGCGCTTCTCTCAGATAATCCCATGATGATCAACATCGTACTCTGGGGCGCCACGATGATCGGAATACTCTATCTCCTCTGAGGCGCCGTTGATTCGCATCGATTCCTACGCCAAGCTCAATCTCTATCTGGAAGTGGGTGAGACGAGGCCGGACGGGTATCACGAAATTGAAACCGTGATGCAGACGATCTCCCTCGCCGACACACTCAGTCTGACACTTGCCGGGTCCATCGAAGTCACCTGCTCCGATCCGCTCGTCCCGGATGGGCCGGATAATATCGTCTACCGGGCAGCGAAGGCACTCGTTAGAGAGAGTGGCACTGTTCCGGGGGCTTCGATTCACATCGAAAAGAAGATTCCGTCGTCGGCCGGCCTTGCGGGGGGGAGTACCAATGCGGCCGCCGCCCTTCACGCTCTCGCCATACTTTGGGAACTCGGTGCGCCACGGGAGGACCTGGCCCGGATCGGGCTCACTCTCGGCTCGGATGTGCCGTTTTTCTTTCACGGAGGAACGGCGCTCTGCAGAGGGCGCGGCGAAAGAGTCGAGCCTCTCCCTGCGATCGATCGATCTTTGCGATTTCTGCTTGTAACGCCGGACATTCAGGTGAGTAGTACATTTGCCTACAAAGAGTTAGATCGTTTGCGATTGACAAGCGATTCCAGCTTCCCTAGTATGAGGACTATCACGATGAGCGATGACGTCGTCGCCGCTTTCGTCGCTGACGGGCATAATCGACTGGAAGACGCGGTCCTTCCTGCTTACCCCCTGGTCCGGGAGACGAGGGATCGCTTGACCGGTTATTGCACCGGCCATGCGATGATGAGCGGAAGCGGACCATCGCTGTTCGGGCTTCTTGCAGATGAGGAATTCGATACGGGGCGATTGGCCCTTGAGTTTGACGACAGCCGAATCACTACTGTCGTCCGCCCTATGAGCTGTGGTTTTCGATTGCATGACAGCTCAACGGTTTAGCTCCGCCGGGCCCAGGGGGGTGAGCAGGATGGAAATCACAGAGGTACGCGTAACGATCCGAACAGATGACAAGTTGAAGGCATTTGCCAGCATTACTTTCGACGACTGCTTCGTTATCCGAGGCTTGAAGGTCATCGAGGGGAACAAGGGACTTTTCGTTGCCATGCCAAGCCGGCGGCGCCCGGACGGCAGCTTTCAGGACATCGCCCACCCGATTAATAACACCATGCGAGACAAGATCGAAGACAAGGTGATCGGGATGTATCGCGAAGAGCTGGCGAAGCTCGAAGCCGTACCTGAGGCGGCGATCTGAAGTCTCGGGCCATCCACCGCATCTCCGGTCGCAATTCTTTGCTTGGGGCGTCGCCAAGTGGTAAGGCACGGGTCTTTGGCATCCGCATTCGGAGGTTCGAGTCCTCCCGCCCCAGCAATCAATAGACAGGCCACTCACCGAATCGGATCAAAGGCGATCGTGTCGTTCTGCCATCTCACCACTTCAATTTCGTAGCCGGTCGGATCGTTGATGTACCAGCTTCGGGAGTGGGGCCAGGTGATTTCGCCGTCATAGTTGATGGTGAGGTTTTCACGGCGTGCGATCTCGAGCCAGCCGTCCGGATCGTCGATCCGGAGTGCGAAGTGGGCGAGGCCATGCTGTTTTCGGTCGGCCAGCTGAAACCGGTCGAAGTATTCGCGGTCCCCATGCTCGTATATACAGAGGAGGGCATCCCCCGAACGGATCACTCCCCACCGGACCCCGTCGGTTACCGTTTCTTCTACGAGCTCGAATCCGAAAACCCGGCCATACCAAGCCACTGTCTCATCAAAATCGTTCACACTTAGATTCAGGTGGTCGAGATGTCTGACGGCCATGTTCATTCTCCTCTTTTTGGGTTTCCATATGTGATCCGCTGCTTAATAAGAAAAGTATATACTTTGTTAATATTAGTCAAGCGAATGCTTGCTTTTTCTATCCCGCCCACTTATAATCACACACTATGAGTCATTCACCGATGTCAGAAGCCAAAGAGCGCATCCTGCTGGAGCTCAAGATGCGGGGACCATCGACTGTGGCTCGAATGGCCCGGTTGCTCGGAGTAACCGCCATGGCGGTGCGGCAGCATCTCTCCGTCCTGGAAGAGGACGGTTTTGTGGAATTTGATGAGGAGAAGGGGAAAGTGGGCCGTCCCCGCCGTCGTTGGCGTCTCCAGAACAACGAAAACGTGAGATCCCGCTTTCCTGACAGCCACGCTGACCTTTCGCTCGGCCTCATCGAGGCTGTTCGCTCCGCTTTCGGCGAAGAGGGCCTGGGCCGGCTCGTCGCCGAACGTAACCGGGCGCTGGAAGAGCGCTACAGACAGCATATCCCGCCTGATGCCTCCACCGGAGATCGAATCGAAGCCCTGGCTCGAATCCGTCGAGACGAAGGCTACATGGCCGAGTCGAGTCGCCAGGAGGACGGTACCTGGCTCCTGATCGAGAATCACTGCCCCATTTGTGTAGCGGCGGATTCATGCCGGGGCCTCTGCAGGGGGGAACTGGAGCTTTTTCAGGCAGTTCTGGGAAATGAGTTGGACATCTGCCGGGAGGAGCATATTCTGAGCGGTGGAAGGCGGTGTACCTATCGGGTCAGTCCGGCCCGGCCCGACGCCTGATCACGGCGCCCGCAGGTAAGAGTTTCTCTTGACCCCCTCCCGATTGCTTCACTATAATTCCAAGTCTGTGGTTTTCGGAGCCCGAGTGGTCCGCGGAGGCAGAATGTCTGGTGCATGCAAGGTATTTTCGGGCCAGGCCAATCAGGAATTGTCGAGACAGATTGCGCGATCCATGGGATTACCCCTCGCCGCAATGCAGATCCGAAAATTCGCTGACGGTGAGGTGTTCGTTCAGGTTGGAGAAAACGCCCGAGGCGTAGACGCCTTTGTCGTGCAGCCGACCAATTCGCCCGCCGAAAATCTGCTCACCCTTCTCATGATGATCGATGCGTTGAAACGCGCGTCGGCGAGAAGGATTACGGCGGTCGTCCCCTATTTCGGATACGCCCGCCAGGACAGAAAAGATCAGCCCCGTGTGGCGATTACTGCGAAAGTAGTCGCCAATCTGATTACGGTGGCAGGGGCCGACAGAGTGCTCACGATGGATCTGCATTCGAGCCAGATCCAGGGATTTTTCGACATCCCGATGGACCACCTGTATGCGGCGCCGGTGCTGATCAAGTACTACCAGGCGAATCCGATTGCCGATCTCGTCGTGGTGGCGCCTGATATTGGAAGTGTCAAGATGTCTCGCGCCTATGCCAAACGGCTCGGTGCGGACCTTGCCATCATCGACAAGAGACGACCGGAAGCCAATGTGGCCGAGGTCTATCATGTGATCGGTAATGTAAAGGATAAGAACGTTTTAATCGTCGACGACCTCATCGATACGGCGGGAACGATTGTGGCCGCCACAGCGAAGCTGAAAGATGAGGGCGCTCGGGAGATTCATGCGGCGTGCACCCATCCGGTGTTCTCCGGCCCCGCCATCGACAGGCTCGATTCGTCGGTGATACGTGAGATCGTGGTAACCGACACGATCCCGTTCAGGGGTGAAAGCAAAAAGATCAGGATTCTCAGCGTGGCCGAACTGCTCGGTGAAGCGATTCAGAGAATCCACCGAGAAGAATCGGTGAGTTCGCTCTTCGTCGAGTGACGGGGCGGCCGTCCGGGGAATGAACCCCCCCCAGGAGATGAGAAGATGCAGAAAGCAAGTCTGAGCGCGAAACGACGGGTCAAGGGCAAGAACAGCCTGGTGAAACAGGCCCGCCGGGAAGGCAGGATCCCTGCGGTCCTCTATGGCATGGGAGGGGAGGCCGAACTCCTCGAACTGGATGAAGAGACGCTGGCTCCTGTCATGAGGCAGGCCCACGGAACGACTCTCCTGATCGATCTCGCTATCGAAGGGACGGACAGTTCGGTGAAAACCGTGTTCCGTGAGGTGCAACGCCATCCGATCACCCGAGTGATCAAGCATTGCGACCTCCTGAAGGTCGACATGACAAGGCGTTACAATGTAACCGTTCCCATAGTGGTCGAGGGCGAACCTGTGGGGGTCAAGACCTTCGGCGGCGTACTCGCCGTAGTCACACGTGAGGTCGAGATTCTTTGCCTGCCCGCTGATATTCCCGAGAGTTACACTCTTGAAATCTCGGAACTGAGCATCGGTGACTCCATTCATGTGGCGGATCTCAAGAAACAGGGCGATGAGGAATTCCTGACCAGCGAAGATGTCGTGGTTGTCAGTGTTCATGTCGCGCGCCTGGAAGAAGAGCCGGAAGTGGAAGCCGCAGAGCTGGCCGAGGGCGAAGAAGCTCCGGTTGCGGAAGGCGAAGAGGCTGCCGCCGACGAGAAGAAAGAGGAAGATTCCGGAAGCGAGTGATGCCGTTAATGGTGTCGTTTCTCCGGGTCAATTGATCGATGCTGGCCATTATCGGACTCGGGAACCCTGGACCCGAATACGAAGAGACCAGGCACAATATCGGGTTTCGAGTAATTGACGCGCTTGCGGGAGCCGATGCGATCTTCGAGGATCGGGCGACCCTTCAGTTCCGGGGTTCACGGATCGCGGGGAAGAGGGCGCTCCTAGTCAAACCGCTCACATATATGAATCGGAGCGGCCGTGCGGTCGCTCCGCTCGTCGATGAGTTTTCAATCGAACAGGACGATCTGCTCGTTCTGTCGGATGATATCAACCTCCCGCTGGGCCGGATTCGATTCCGGCGGGCGGGTGGGGATGGTGGTCAAAAGGGCCTCGGTTCGATAATCGAGGCATTGGGTAGTTCGGAGTTTCCCCGATTGCGTCTCGGTATCGGGACGCCTCTGGGCGAGGATAACTGGGCCGACTACGTGCTTCGGCCCTTTCCGGAAGATGAACGTGAGATTGTAGACGAAATGGTCGAGAGGGCTGTTCTCTGCGTCCGATTCTGGATCGCGGAGGGGCCGGAGCGGGCCATGGGCGTCTTCAATCGGTGAGATTCTGACGGAGGAAAGGCGCGATCTATATGTCAGGCAGTTTGCTTCTCGTACCTGCGGCCGGTGTGCTTGCCCTGCTTTTCGCCTGGTGGCGATCCATGTGGGTGAACAAGCAGGACGCAGGGACTGAGGAAATGAAGAAGATCGCCGGGTACACCCGAGATGGTGCGATGGCGTTTCTCTTTCGTGAATACAAAGTCCTGATCCCCTTTGTCATCGTGGCGGCAATTCTTCTCGCCCTGTTTTCCAAAGGGGATGACACTCATCCGCTCGTTGCACTCTCGTTTCTTGTCGGCGCATTCGCTTCGGCGCTCGCCGGATTTTTCGGGATGCGCGTGGCGACTGCGGCCAACGTTCGGACAGCTAACGCAGCACGAAAGAGCCTATCCCAGGCGCTCATGGTTGCGTTCGGCGGTGGCACCGTAATGGGGATGTGTGTGGCCGGTCTCGGCATTCTGGGGCTAAGCGGGCTCTTTCTTATTTATCAGAACAGCTTCAACTGGGAGCTGGATCGGATGCTCTCCGTTCTCGCCGGATTCAGTCTCGGCGCCAGCTCGATTGCGCTCTTTGCACGTGTGGGTGGCGGAATCTATACCAAGGCGGCCGATGTAGGTGCCGACCTGGTCGGCAAAGTCGAAGCGGGCATCCCGGAAGATGATCCGCGGAATCCGGCCACGATTGCCGACAACGTAGGCGATAACGTAGGTGACGTGGCGGGAATGGGCGCTGACCTCTTCGAATCCTACGTCGGTTCGATCGTGGGAGGCATGGTTCTCGGCGCCGCGTTCGCTGTGAACCGGGGTTATGAGGACGTCCTGGCCCCGGTGATTCTTCCGATGATCCTGGCTGCCGTCGGGATTCTAGTCTCGATCTTCGGCACGTTCTTCGTACGAACGAAGGAAGGGGGCAATCCTCAGGCGGCGCTCAATATCGGCACGTTCGGCGCAGGCGGGGCGATGCTTGTGGCGAGCTGGTTCATTATCAATCGATTCCTGCCGTCAGCAGACGCCCTGGGCGTCTTCATCGCTACGGTGGGCGGTCTCGTCGCCGGTATCCTGATCGGCCTGATAACCGAATACTACACTTCGGAATCGAGAGGCCCCGCCAGGAGTATCGCGGAAGACTCCAAAACCGGATCGGCAACGAATATCATCGGCGGCATTGCTCTCGGCATGCAGTCGACCGCTCTTCCAGTGATCGTGATCGGTGGGGCGATTCTGCTCGCTTACGGGCAGGCCGGTCTATATGGCATCGCGATGGCCGCTCTCGGAATGCTTTCGACAATCGGGATTCAGTTGGCAGTCGACGCCTATGGGCCGATTGCCGACAACGCAGGTGGCATTGCCGAGATGGCCAAACTCGGTCCGGAAGTGCGTGAGAGGACGGACAAGCTCGACGCTGTCGGAAACACAACGGCTGCAATCGGCAAAGGCTTCGCCATCGGTTCAGCCGCATTGACCGCGCTCGCTCTGTTCAGCGCCTTTACCACTAAGGTGGGGCTCCAGGAGGCCGGTTTGAACCTGCTTGAGCCGAAAATCATGGTCGGTCTTCTCTTAGGCGGCATGATGCCCTATTTATTCTCATCCATGTCGATCCGCGCCGTGGGCAAAGCCGCATTCAAAATGATCGAAGAAGTGCGGCGCCAGTTCCGCGAAATCCCGGGGATCATGGATGGGACCGGGGAGCCTGATTACGCTCGGTGCGTCGATATCTCGACGAGCGGGGCGATTCGTGAGATGATCCTCCCCGGACTGCTCGCGATCATTACCCCGGTCGTGGTCGGTCTGATTGATGTGGCCGTCCTCGGTGGGCTGCTCGCAGGTGTGACAGTCTCCGGTGTTGTTCTCGCGATTTTCATGGCGAATTCGGGTGGCGCATGGGACAACGCCAAAAAATATATCGAAGCCGGAGCCCACGGTGGCAAGGGTTCCGACGCTCATAAGGCGGCAGTGGTCGGCGACACGGTCGGTGACCCCTTCAAAGATACGGCCGGGCCGTCATTGAATATTCTGATCAAGCTGATGTCGGTCGTATCGCTTGTTCTCGCCCCCATCTTCGTCTAGAGGAGGTAAGGTCGGTTGGCCAAGTACGAGACAATGGTCATCCTGGATCCGAGTCCGGAAGCCCAGGAGATCGAAAAGGAAATTGAAAAGATAACGAGCTTCATCGAAGCAGGTGAAGGCTCCATGCACCTGGTCGAGAAGGTCGGTCGCAGAAGACTCGCCTATGAGATCCAGGGGAACTCTGACGGCTATTACGCGGTCTTCTATTATGACGCGGATCCGAGCCAGATCGGGCCTCTGCAGAGAAGCTTGAAACTGAACGAGTCGGTACTCCGCTACTTGGTTCTTCGCAAGGACAAGCATCCCGATGGACCGATGATGAGCGGACCGGCAGTAGCGGATGAGAGTTCCGGTTATGGTGGACGTCACGGCGGACGGCCGTCGTATGGCCATTCGTCACCGAGACGTTATGACGACGATCGTCCGGCGCCACCGAGACGTTATGACGACGATCGTCCGGCGCCACCGAGGAAACCGGTGGAAACGTCTGAGGAAACACCGGCTGAAAAGCCGATAGAGAGTGCTCCTGCAGAGCAGGAGCAGGCAAAGCCGGCGGAGGAGGCCTCCGCGGCAGAGGCGCCGGTCGAAGCACCCGCTTCGGACAGCGCAGAAGAGACAAAGTCCGAGTAGGACTCGGACGGAAAAGGAGGGGATGTGATGGCGGATGTGAGGTTGGGAACTTTGAACAAGGTCCTCCTGATGGGGCGGCTTACCCGTGATCCGGAATCACGGTACACGCCGTCCGGCGCGGCGGTGCTCAATTTTCGCCTTGCCGTGAACAGACGCTTTCGTGACCAGAGCGGTGAATGGCGAGATGACACTTGCTACATCGATATCGTCGCGTGGCAGCAGTTGGCAGAGAGGCTCTCCCAGACCCTGAAGAAGGGGAGTGCCGTATTTGTGGAGGGTAGGCTTCAGAGTCGGTCCTGGGAAACTCAGGAAGGGCAGAAGCGGACCACGATCGAGGTCAACGCAGCGAGCGTCCAGAACCTTGACAAACGGGAGTCGTCCGGATCGTTCGATTCGCCCCCGCCAGAGCCTGAGGCGGCCGGTAGTAGTACTTCATCGAACGATGACGACGACGTTCCATTCTAGCCACAGGTCGAAGAGCCGGTGCCGGCGGGAAAGTCATCCCGCCGGCACCCGGTGAACGCCCGTGGCGGGTTGCTCAGCACCTGGAGCGCTGAGCCGCGGTGTAGATCACGCCGTGTCCGAAACTCGGGGAGAGGGAAATTATGGAAATGCGCAAGTTTCAGGATCGGAGGGATCGGCGCCGGGTACGTCGGCTGAACCTTGAAAAAGGGAAAGAGGTCGACTACAAGGACGAGAGACTGATCCGGCGGTTCATTACCGACAGAGGTAAGATCGTGCCGAGGCGGATCTGCCGCCTGTCAGCCAAAGATATGCGGGCGGTGACCCGGGCCATCAAGCGGGCCCGGCAGATGGCACTGATTCCTTACGTCGGGGAGTAAGGGAATCGGCGCATGACGGAGGGGGCACCTGTTCGTCGGCCGTTACCTCCGGTCTGGGTATTTCTCGCCGCCGGATCGCTCCTGGTCGCCGGAGTCGGGAGCGGCTCGCTTCTCGATCTGCTCGGGAGGCTCTGGGCTCCCATCGCTCTTGTCCTCCTGTACCGGGTGGACCCCCGATGGGCGATCCTCGCGGGTATTGCCGGTGTTACTCTACGTGTGGTATTCACCGGCGAGCTGGGAGAGTCTCTTCAGACTGCGTTACCAGTTGCGGTGAGCGGCTTGATTCTGGCTCGAGCGGTGAAGATCGGGCTCAGGCCGATACTGGCAATCAGTGAAGCATCTCTCCCCTACCTCCTCGTGGCCGTCTTTCTCTTCGCGAATCCGCCCGTGGGCGAAGAGCGGGAGTTGATTGTAGAGGGCCTAGTGGCGGCGAGCCTGACCTCGAATCAGGGGCTGGCGAGGGATGCCGACACGATCGCCTTCATGGAGCGGTTCTCCCGGACTCTCGTGGAGGGAATGCTCACAATCGCGCCGGCGGCTCTGTATCTCTGGCTGTCGGCGCTTACGACATTTGTCTATGGAGTGATGTCGACGACATTGGGACGACTGGGGATCGGAGGTGTCGCTCTCGCCCCGTTCTCCTCATGGCGCGTACCGTTCGGCTTTGTTTGGTTTCTGGCGGTCGGCCTCTCGCTCGTACTGGCGGGGCGCGGAGCCGTACAGGACGTCGGCTGGAACGTGGCCTTTTTCGCGATGGCTGTATTTTTCGCGCAGGGGCTGGCGATGCTGGCGTGGAACTTCCGGCGAAGGCAGGTGGCCCTGTGGCAACGGGTGCTATTCTATATGGCGGCGATCCTTCTGGTACCGCCATTCTTCCTGGGTGCGACGGCACTGATGGGGTTATTGGATACCTGGTTCGATTTCAGGAGACTTGAAAATGAGCCGGATCCGAGATCTGGTGGAGACCGCGAAAGCGAGGGCTGATTGATGAAGATCATTTTGAGAGAAGATGTGGAAAGCCTCGGTGTACGGGGAGACAAGATCAATGTGGCGCGCGGGTTCGCCAGGAACTACCTGGTTCCGAGAAAACTCGCTGTTGAAGCCAACGAGGGGAACCTTCGGATGCTGGCCGAAGAGGGCAAGCTCCGGGACGTGCGCGAGCACAAGACGCGCCGCCATGCGGATCGTCTCGGTAAGAAACTCGGGAAGGTGTCAGTCACCGCGACCGTCCAGGTCGGGGAAGAAGATCGTCTCTTCGGATCGGTCACTTCGAGCGATATCGAGGAGCTCCTTCGCGCCCAGGGATACGAAATCGACAAGAGGCTGATCCTGCTCGACGAACCGATCAAGACGTTGGGCGTGTATACGGTCCCGGTCAAGCTGCACAAGGATATCGATTGCAGCATCAAGGTATGGGTCGTTAAGAGCTGACCTTACTTTCGTGAGAGGAGTCTGGAGAGCAATGGGCCGTCTGTTTCTCGTTCTGATAGTGGCGTTCGGGGTTCTGGCCGGGTGTGGCGGAGACGTATCCAAAAGACAAGGTGTCGTCATCGCCAAGGTGGGGGACCGAACCATTACGCGGGATATGATTGAAAGTCGTCTCGCTGACATGCCGCCTCAGATACGCGCTGAATTCGAATCGCCTGAGGGACGTGATCGCCTTCTCGAAGGTCTCATCGACGAGGAGGCCTTTTTACTGGCTGCTCTGGAAATCGGCTTGGATAAGAACCTCGAAGTTCTCCGGCTGATCGACGAAGAACGCCGCCGTATTCTGATCCGTGCCTACTATGAGCGTGAAGTGTTTCCGTATACCAACATGGACGACGACGATCTCCGATCCTATTACGATGAGAACATCGAGACTAACTTCCGGGTACCGAACCAATCCGTAGTGACCCAGGTTGTACTCGGAACTGAGAAAGAGGCGGAAATGGTCCGCGGTCTGCTGGCCGGGGGGGCGAAATGGAATCAGATCGTCGCCGACTACTGCATAGACGAACCGACCACCAAGCGTGCCGGCAAGATCGGACCCGTGGCGGAGAATTCATCTCTCATTCCGCTCGTCGGCGCTTCCTTCGACATGATGAAGTGCATCGATTCGCTCACCATCGGGACCCTTTCCCCTGTCGTCAGGACAGGTAGGGGATTTCATGTATTTACGGTCACCGAGCGAATCCCCGAGGGCTATCTTCCATTCGACAAGATGAAATCGACCATCCGCAGAACATTCGCGAAAGATTTCTCCAATAAGGTTCGGAATGAGAAGGTCGCTCACATCCGGGACAAGTTCGGTGTCGAGATTTTTCCGGTCACGGGATTGGCCGATATCGCGATCGAAAATCCGAAAGACGAAAAGAAACGAGAGCTGGCAAAGAAATTATTTGAGATGGCACAGTTGACGAGCGATCCCCGAACTCGTATTAAGTACTACAAGGAGATCGTTCAGGATCATCCTGGGGACGAGCACGCCATGGAAGCGCAGTTCATGATCGGGTTTGTCTATTCCGAGGAATTGAACGATTTCGATCTCGCGCGGGACGCATTTCAAACGGTTCTCGACCGGGAAGACTGTCCGGAGGATCTCAGGGACTCCGCCACTTGGATGCTCCAGAACATGGGGCAGGAGCCGCCGGAGTTCGAGACGAACTGATAACGCACAGGAGGAGCCGCCGTGCCCGAAATGATCGAAGTAAAGGTCAGCGGTCTGGCTCTCGATGAGCGAAGCAAGTCCCCTGTCGTGATCCTGCAGGAAATCGGCGGGACAAGAGTCCTGCCGATCTGGATCGGCCCGTCCGAAGCGAGTTCCATCGCCATGGAGCTTGCAGGTAAGAAGTTCCAGCGCCCACTCACCCACGACCTCATGAAGACTCTCGTCGACGGTCTTGGCGGCCGGGTGAACAAGATCCTCATTACCGAGCTCGAAGAAAGCACATTCTTCGCGAAAATTCTTTTGAACAGGGATGAGGAGGAGGTTGTTTCCGTGGACGCGAGGCCTTCCGATTCGATCGCACTCGCCCTTCGTGCCAAGTCACCCATTTTCGTCGATCGGAATCTATTCAAAGAGGTAGACGGGCTGACACGAGAGCTGAACGAGGAAGAAGAAGCGGAGAATCTACGCCGCTTCCTCCGTGATCTCCCACCGGAAGACTTCGGCAATATCGGAACGGACTGAGCAGTCCGGATCCCGTCCGGTTACTTATTCTCCAAGGTCGATCACTCGCATTCCGTTTGCCGTGACTTCGTGTTCCTTCCAGTTGTTCCCCGTCTCGACATGGACAGAGTGTGTGCCGGCCGGTAAGTCGATAATTAGCGAGTCGGCCCTCCAGCTCTGAAATGTCACCTCGTCATCGATCCGAATGAGAGCGCCGGGGGCGAGCGAACGGAGCTTGATCGATCCCTTCCAGCTGTCCGGGCCGGTGAGCCGTTCCCCGAGTGCCTCGATGATGACATGCGCGGTTTCGCGAAGTAGCGCGGTTTCAATCGGCTGATCACCCGTATGGGGGATGGTGACACGGACTGCCGGGCAGGGGGTATCGCGGAGGACTGTTTCGGCGGAAGTGTTGATCCGAACCGTCTCGCCGAATCGCTTGCGCAGGTGCTGACCGATTGCCGCCGCTGCCGGTGTTCCCTCCCGGCTCCCTGGGAAGCAGGTTACGGCAAAGCTCTCACCGAAGCCGATGGTGATCCAATAGTCGGCATGAACCCGGTTAGCGATCGGCACCCGTTGAGCGGCGGGAGGGACGGTCGGGCCTTGACGGCTCAGTACGGGAACCCCGCCGGACCATCGGACCATCTCGGCGAGCTGCCTCGCCATGTCGAGGGCACGTGAGGATTCGGGAATCGGTGAGCCTGAATCTTCCCCTTCGGGGTCGATGAGTATCGTCTTGCCCTGCAAGGGAGAGCGAACAATCGAATTCAGCTTCGTTACTACGGCCGGACCGCTCGGAATTGCGAGCGTGCTCTGATAACCGGGAGCGGTAATCCGGATGCGATCAAGAGGGCCGGGAGGCTCATCGAACGGAAGCCAACCGCCAGGCCGTGTCAGGCCCACCCATCTGCCGTTCAACCAGACGGCGGCATCCTGAACGGGAAGGTGGCTTTCGTCATGAACGAACAGGCACCCTTCCGTAGCTTCCACGTCTTCGGCTGCCAGTGGGGCGACGAGGGAGAACCGTTGGCCGGAGAGATGCAGTGAGGGGGGGGGATTCCGGTCGGGCCACGAGATCCGGCAGGCGCCGTTACGCGTCACTACTCCCCGGTCGCGATCGTCCACTCGAATGACCGTACCGTCTGCAATCGGTAATCCTCGCTCATCCCAGAGGCGTGCAATGATCAGCACCGGCGGATCCCCCCCGGGCACGCTTACGGCTGACAACGCCACACTTACGGGCGGGAGATCGACACGAAACTTCCTGATCGCCCGACGACTGGCGTTCCCATTGCGATTTCGCCCTTCCAGGGTAATCGTATGCTCTCCGGGGGAGAGGCCGGGCGGGAGTGGTGCCCGCACGGTCTTCCGCCATGATTGATAGCGTATTCGGAGTGGCTCCCCATCGAGTGTGGCCCGCACGGAAGTAGGATCGATACCGGACCCGCCGAATTCATCTTCCACCAGCCCCTCGAGCAACATCTCGTCAGGATGGGTGACGCGCTCGGGAGGAGTGCCGATTCTCGCTTTCGGAATCCCGGATGCGAAGTAGCTCACGATCCCCAGAAAATAAGCCTCCGCTTCGAGACGTCGTTTCTCCCCGAGCAACAGTTTTCTCTCAATAGGAGGATGGGACAGGTACGACGACTCGCCGAGCACGGCCGGGGAAGAGTTCTCTCTCAAGACATAGAAATTACCGGGCATAATGCGGCCGTCCGCGATTCCGAGGTTTCGAAGAAGGGAGTGATTGATCTGCCGGGCCGCGTCGATGGACGGGCCGGGGTCGTCCGCCGGATAGTATGTCTCAATCCGGTTCCAGTCCCGGTTCGTATCGGCCCTGGCGTTGTGATGCACCGAGAGAAAGAGATCGGCGTCCACAGAGTCCGCCACCACCACGCGGGCTGCAAGATCTCGTGTCAGCGATCCCCCCTGGTCGCCGTCAAGGAAATCCCGATCCACACTTCTTGTAAGATAGACATCAGCTCCCGCGTCATTCAGGAGTCCCCATAGATAGAGAGCGACGCCCAGATTAACATCTTTCTCCTTCAGGCCGTCCCGACCCGTCGTTCCGGCAAACTGTCCGCCATGCCCTGGGTCGATCACAATGGTGCGTCCCTCAACAGCTGTCAGATCGAAATCGGCCTGCCGGTCCAGCATGGTCTCGTAAAGATGATCGATCGGTGACACGATGGGGGGAGGAGGAGGGGTACCGCATGCGAACACGAAGACAAGAGAGATCGCGAGGGGGAGCAGGCTGCGCCTATCGATTCGCTCCAGGAAAATGGTCATGGCTCTGTTCATGCGGCTCATGGCGCGAAACGTAGCACGGATCCGCTTACATCCCGCCAAAAAACTGATTCCGACCCGGTTCGATTCGCCGGCCGCAAGATCATGAATGATCATGGCGCGATTTTGGTCGGGATTTATTGGAAAATTGGGGCTAGCATAGGAGGATGAAGCGACTGGCGTTTCTCATCGTCCTCATGGTCGGATGCGGCGGGGGACCGGTGCGTCCGAATGTACTCCTGATCGTAGTGGATACTCTCCGCGCCGACAGGCTTTCCTGCTACGGGGCCCAGGGAGTGGCGACCCCCGGGATTGACCAGCTCGCTCGTGAAGGGACTCGATTCAGCGCCGCATTCACACAAGCGGCGTTTACACTCCCTTCGTTCACTTCGCTCATGACTTCTCTCTATCCATATGAACATCAGGTGAGAAACAATCAGACCAATCTGCACGACAGTTTCACCACTCTCGCCGAGGTCTTCCAGAGTGCGGGCTACCGAACCGGAGCTGTTCTTGGTTCTGCCGTCCTTGCAGCAGACCGAAACCTGTCCCAGGGTTTCGATTACTATGACGACGATTTTCCCGAATCGCTGACGGTCTACAGTGATCTTCTGCGAAAAAACGGAATTGCCCTCGGCGATAGAGCGCAGCGGCGGGCGGTGGATGTGACCGATCTGTCAATCCGGTGGCTGGAAGAGAACGCAGATGAACCATTCTTTCTGTTTGCCCACTATTTCGATCCCCATGCCAAGTACGATCCCCCTCCTCCGTTTCAGCACCGATACCCTCGGCGACCATACGACGGTGAGGTGGCGTATACGGACGCGCAAATCGATCGACTGCTCGCAGCGCTCGGAAAGACGGGACGGGGAAACGAGACGATCGTGGTCCTTGCCGCGGACCACGGGGAGAGTATGGGTGAACATCTCGAGGCGGAGCACGGCTTCTTCGTTTATGAGTCGACGATTCATGTGCCACTTTTGATTCGATACCCCGGCCATGTGCCGGAAGGCCGGGTGGAGAATCGGCTCGTCAATCTAATCGATCTGATGCCGACGATCTGCGACCTTACCGGCCTCGTCCCGCCCGAAGAAATCAGGGGGCGGAGCCTCTTGCCCCTTCTTCAGGGAGGGGAGTGGGAGCCGCAACCGGCATACAGCGAGGCTTTTCTCGGTTACTTTGGCTACGGATGGAGCCCAGCCCGTTCGATTCGCACGGATCGCTGGAAGTATGTCGAGGTTCCTGACCGGGAGCTCTACGATGTGCAGGCCGATCCCGGGGAGCTCCGGAATCTCTACGATATTGAAACCGACACTGCTGAGAGACTGGTTGCGGAAATGACCCGTCACCTGCGCGCCGAAAAGTCGGTGAAGCAAGTGGAACCGGAAACCGCCGACATCGGGGATGCCCAGAGAGAGAGACTGGAGGCGCTCGGTTATATCACCACGGGCAAACGTTCGATTCGTGAATCGTTTTCGAATCTTCCCGATCCCAAAGTGGGAGTGCTCCAGTTTCGAAACAATCAGATGGCCAAGAGACTGGCGTCTACATCCCGTCCTCTTCTGGCCGCCAAACGCTACGATGAGGGGCTCGTCCTGCTTGATCAGGCGCTCGAACTGAATCCGGCCCTGCCTCCCGCGTTGATCTACTACGGGGCGACCATGATGCTGACCGGCCGGTACGCCGAGGCGGAGAAGTACTACCATCGGTTGGTCGCTACCGATACCACTAATACCGCCTACCAGGGAAACCTGGCGATTGCCGTTACCAACCTGGGCCGCTCGGATGAAGCGATCGAGATCCTTGAGCGGTGTGTGGTGGATGCCCCCGGAGACATGCGTTTTCAGCGATCCCTGGATATCCTGATTGATGCGCGGGATGCTGGGGACACGGTGCAGTTCCATTTTCAATTCAACTTCGACCCGGCTTCGACACAGGCGCAATGAGAAGAGCAGCCGTGTTGATTCTGATGGTACTTGCCGGGCTCGCCTGTTCGGGGGAGCGTGACGTCCGGCCGAACGTGCTGCTGATCATTATCGACACTCTCCGGGCCGATCGTGTCAGCTGCTACGGCGCGAAGAACGTTCGAACGCCCGTACTCGATCGTCTGGCCGTTGAAGGAACTCGATTCGATGCCGCGGTTTCGCAGGCGTCCTCGACGCTCCCTTCGATCTGTTCCATTCTGACCTCCCTCTATCCTTACCAGCACCAGGTCCGGGACAATGACATGGACCTGCGCGAGGATGTAACGACCATCGCCGAGGTCTTCCGGGATGCCCGGTATCGAACAGGTGCTGTCGTCGGTTCGGCCTTACTCGATCGGGAAAGAGGGCTCACGCAAGGATTCGATCACTACGAAGACGACTTCCCCGATTCCATGAACGTTTTCAACCGGTCTCTCCGACAGGCCCGGATCGGCCCGGGGCGGCACTCGGAGAGGCGGGCTTCGAATGTCACAGACCGGGCTCTTTCGTGGATCCTCGCTTCGACCGAAGGGCCTTTCTTTATGATGGTCCACTATTTTGATCCTCATTCCCTTTATGACCCGCCGCCGCCCTTCGATGTCGAATACGCCGGAAAGCCCTATGAGGGAGAGGTGGCTTACACCGATTCTCAGATCGGCCGGTTGCTCGCCGGGCTATCTGAGGCCGGCATTCGCAAAAATACTATCGTCCTGGTGATCGCGAACCATGGGGAAGGCCTTGGCGACCACTTTGAGCCTCAGCATGGATTCTTCGTTTACGATACGACCGTACGGGTACCGTTTCTCATTTCCTATCCCGCCGCCTTTGAAGGAGGTGTGGTCGTCAATCGTACTGTTCAATCGATCGATGTATTGCCTACCCTCGCCGATATCTGCGGACTGACCCTACGCGGCTACATCGCAGGAAGGAGCCTCGTTCCGGCACTTCGAGGGGAAGATATCCGCGAGGCGCCCGCCTACAGTGAAGCGCTCCGCGGTTACTTCGGCTATGGTTGGAGTCCGGTGCGGGGGATCCGGACGGAAGTGTGGAAGTTCGTTGATGCTCCGCGAAAGGAGCTCTATTACCTGGACAACGACCCGCTCGAACTCGACAACATTTACGAACCGGGGCATGTAGTAGGAAAAGTTCTGGAGGAGATCATGAATTCGCGCATGCGCCACGAACGTGCCCAGCCCGACAGGGGAACCGGTATCGGTCAATTGGATGAAGAGCAGTTCCGAAGGCTCGAAGCGCTTGTTGATGTGCCTTGGGCAGGGAACGACCTCCCCGATCCGAAGGATGAAATGGAGGCATTCAACAATCGGTTGCAGGCTAACCTGATTGCGAACCTCGCTCATCCTCATATCGAGGCCGGTGAATTCGAAAAGGCGCGGGAGTTCCTGGATGGCGCTCTCCTCATGGACCCGAATAGCCTGGTCGCAGTCGAGAACCTCGCCCGGATTCATCTGATCGCCGGCCGTGGCAAAGAGGCGGAGGAGCTGTTCACGAGGGCCATCCGACTGGACACCGAAAACCTGGAGCACAAAGCGAATCTGGCGGCCAGCCTGATGGTACAGAACCGGTTTCATGAGGCTGTCAAGCTGCTCGCTGAGTGCGTGGAGAATGAGCCGTCGAATGAGCACTATCTGCGGGCCTATGGAGCGGCACGGGAAGCGGCAGGATTACCGCGATGAAAGGACGGTACAGGAGAGCGATTCAACGGGCATATGCTCTCATTCTTCTCGGGATTCTGTCGGGCATGGCATGCGGCCGGTCGGTGCCGGATGGACCGAGTGTCCTCTTTATCGTAATCGACACGATCCGTCTGGATCGCATCGGGTGTTACGGTTCCACTCTGGTCAGAACGCCTTCGATCGACCGCCTTGCCTCAGAAGGGATGCTGTTCGAAAACGCGTTCTCGCAGGCAGCCTATACTCTCCCTTCGATGTGTACGATGATGACGTCTCTCTATCCCTACCGGCACCAGGTGCGCGCGAATGACATGGATCTTCATGGTCAGTTCACGACGATGGCCGAAATATTTCAATCGGCGGGATATCGGACGGGAGCGATTCTCGGCTCGACCGTTCTCGCCGAAGAACGAAATCTGTCTCAAGGATTCGACCACTACGATGACTCGTTTCCCGAGGAAATGACGGTATTCTCCGGGGCGATGAAGAAATCCGGAATCGCACTCGGCGCCGGTCTCGAGCGGCGGGCCGATGAAGTGACGGATCGGGCTCTCGCGTGGGTCGATAGGGGGCGGAAGAAGCCGTTTTTTCTGTTCCTGCACTACTTCGACCCTCATTCGCAGTACGATCCTCCTCCGCCGTTTCAGCAGCAGTACCAAGGGCGAAACTACGAGGGGGAGGTGGCGTTCACCGACCGCGAAATCGGCCGCCTGCTCGAAGGTCTCAGGCACGATGGCATTGCGGATGATCTTCTTGTCGTGCTGTCAGGGGACCATGGTGAGAGTCTCGGCGATCACGGGGAGGCCGAGCATGGGTTCTTTGTTTATGATCAAACAATTCGAACTCCCTTGATCATCAAGTATCCGGGACGGGTCACCCCGGGCAGGCGGACGAGCAAGTTCGTTCGCAATATTGATATCCTGCCGACCATTACGGAACTGATGGGGCTCGAGCCACCCTACCCGATTGACGGCCGTTCCCTGGGAGCGATACTTCGAGAGGACGAATTCGATGAGGTCCCCGTGTACTCCGAAGCGTTTTCAGGCTATTTTCATTATGGGTGGAGCCCCACCCGATCGATCCGGACCCTGAAATGGAAGTATATCGAAGCGCCGAAACGCGAACTCTATGACATGAGAGGCGATCCGGACGAGACGGTGAATCTCTACGACCCTGAGAATCCGGCGGCGATCCGCCTCGGAAAAATCATGCGGAAACATCTGCGGGACGAATCGCTTGTCAAGCAAGTCGAGACCGTGATGGGGGCGATCGGCGAAGAGCAGAAAGCGCGGCTGGCGGCGCTCGGCTATATTTCTTCGGGCCGGAAGATGAAGGATTCCTTCGAAGGACTTCCCGATCCCAAAGAAGAGGTGGCGAAGTTCAATCGGCGGCAGCGAGCCAAGTTCTACACACACCAGGGTTTTCTGTCGCTTCAGGCGGAGAATATCGAGAAGGCCGAAGCTGAGTTCGGTAGAGCCATCGACGAAATGGATGGCTACCTGCCCGCTCTCAAGGGCCGTGCATCGGTTCGTATCCTGAGCGGGAGCTATCGAGAAGCGGAGCTTCTGTACAGGCGCATACTGGAAGCCGACTCGGAGAATCGGGAGATCTATTTCAGGCTGGCGGTCGCCCAGAATTATCAGGGCCGGGTGAAAGAGGCGATCGAGACACTCGAGAGTTGCCCGCCGGACGCCCCGCCCTACCCGCAGTTCGAGGCACTGCTTCAGGGCCTGCGTGACGCCTTTTCCCGTGGGAAGACGCTTACGATTACACCCCGCTTATAGCGCTGACTTTTGTCGGTATTCTGTCTGTAGAATCCCTCACGGGCCAGTACACACGGTAGCACCGATCGCCCGAAGCACCCGATTCGGTTGGCCCCACGACGCCAAAAACAGTACACTATCCATTAGATCGCCTGTGTCGGTGATCGACCAGATTTCACTCGAAAAATGGCGGCCGGACCGCCTGCAAGCAGGAGGAAGTCCCTTGAAGCGAACCATCGTGGCACTCCCGGGAGACGGGATCGGCCAGGTCGTTCTTCCCGAAGCCATCCGCGTTCTCGGAGCGGCCGGATTCGAGGCTGAGTGGGTGCATGGAGATATTGGCTGGGAGTTCTGGAAGTCCGAGGGGAACCCGCTGCCAGACCGAACGATCGAATTGCTGGAGAAACACCCGATCGGTCTTTTCGGTGCCATCACATCAAAACCTAAGGACAAAGCAACCGAGGAACTCGATCCCTCTCTTCGAGACAAGGGCTTTACTTACTACAGTCCCATTGTGAAACTCCGACAGTACTTCGATCTCGACATTTCGATCCGCCCCTGTATTTCGTTCGTTGGAAACCCCCTGAACTTCGTGCGTCGAACCAGGGACGGCGGCATCGATGAGCCGGAAGTGAACACCGTGATCTTCCGCCAGAATACCGAGGGTCTTTACGGTGGCGTGGAGTGGACCAACCCTCCGGACCAGGTCTATGACGCTCTCATGACCCACCCGAAGATGAAGAATTTCGCATCCGCTCCGCGAAAAGATCTCGCCGTGTCGACCCGGATCTTCACGAGGGGCGCCTGCGAACGGATCGTCCGCGCAGCGTTCGAGTATGCCAAGAAATTCGGGTACAGCAATGTCACCGTATGCGAGAAACCGAATGTCATCCGTGAGACTTCGGGGATGATGCTCTCGGTCGGCAAGGACATCGCAGCCGACTATCCGGGAATCGATCTCTGGGATACCAATATCGACGCCCAGATGATGTGGCTCACCAAGAATCCGGAAATATACGGAGTGATCGTTTCGGGGAACATGTTCGGTGACATTGTGTCCGATGGTTTTGCAGGGCTTGTCGGCGGCCTCGGTTTCGCGGCCAGCGCGAATATCGGCGAGAAGTGCGCGATCTTCGAACCGACTCATGGGAGTGCGCCCAAGTATGCCGCTCTCGAGCCTTCGATCGTAAACCCGATGGCAATGATTCTTACCGGTTGCATGATGCTCGACCATATCGGCGAGAGGGCAACTGCAAAGAAGATTCGTGACGCGGTCGGTGGCGTTGTCGCCGATTGCAAGGTACAGACGTATGATATGAAGCGTCTTCGTGGATCCGCCCAGGCGATCGACGAAGGAGCGGCCACCACGCAGCAGATGACGGACGCGATCATCGCGGCACTATAGGAGGTCTTATGGGAGTCAAAGCAATCGGGCTCCTCTCCGGCGGGCTGGACTCGACCCTGGCTGTCAAGATGATGATGGATCAGGGGATCGAGGTTCTCGCAGTCAATTTCAACACGGGTTTCTGCCTGTCTGACACACAGGAGAAAATCCGAAAGACTCCCGGAGAGGTCTACCGCCACGACGCGCTGAAAGCGGGCGAGGCTCTCGGCGTGGCCGTCGAGATGGTGGATATTTACGACCAGTATTGGGATGTCCTGACCAAGCCCAAGCATGGTTACGGCTCCGCTTTCAACCCTTGTCTCGATTGTCGGAGCAAGATGCTTTCGCTTGCGGGAGAGATGCGGGTGAAGCGGGGAGCCGAGTTCGTCTTTACCGGTGAGGTCATGGGGCAGAGGCCGATGTCCCAGTATCGCGCGGCGCTTCGCATGCTCGAGAAAGAAAGCAATCTCGAAGGTCTGCTCCTCCGGCCGCTTTCAGCCAAACTGCTCGAACCGAGCATTCCCGAGCAGAAGGGCTGGGTGGACAGGGAGAAGCTCCTCGACATTGTCGGGCGGGGTCGGAAAGTACAGATGCGTATTGCGGAAGAGCTCGGTATTACCGATTACCCGAGTCCTGCCGGCGGCTGCTGTTCTCTCGTAGACAAGTCATTCGCCGAACGTCTAAGGGATCTTTTCGAACACCGGCCGGGCGGAATGGATGAGCGCCTGGAGCGGGAAGAGATCTTTCTTTTGAAGACGGGCCGGCACTTCCGCATTTCTCCAACAGCCAAGCTGATCGTCGCGAGGGACGAAGGGGAATGCCGGTTTCTTCACTTCCATCGCCGTATCGGCTGGAGACTGGAGGCGGAGGATCTGTCCGGGCCTGTCGCTTTGCTTCTTGGCGAGCCGACTGAACAGGACCTGTTGATGGGGGCGGCCATTACGGCGTCTTACGGCAAAGGAAAGCTCGACACGCTTGTCCCGATTCGATTACAGAAAGGCGACGAAGATCGTCTGCTCGAAGTGGCTCCTATGGCGCGGGAAGAGTCGATTCTGCTCGGTGTGCATGCCTGATCAAACTGAGAAGGAGAGAAGTGGCCGCCTATTCCGATAAGTGGATTCGGCGAATGGCGATCGAACACGGGATGATCGAACCGTTCGCCGAAGGTAAGAAGCGGGAGGGGGTCATTTCGTACGGTCTATCTGCATATGGCTATGATTTTCGAATTGGCGGCGAGTTCCGCGTGAGCCGCGAACCCGTGGCGGCTCCTTCGGAGCCTGTCGATCCCAAATCGATCGACGAGTCCCTCTATGAAATGATCGACACCGAAATCTGCGTCATTCCTCCGAACTCGATGGTCCTCGGAAAGACGGTCGAGTATTTCCGGATACCCCGCGACGTGATTACGATCTGCTATGGCAAGTCGACATACGCACGGGCGGGGATCCTGGTCAATGTGACCCCGTTTGAGCCGGACTGGGAGGGGCATGCCACGATTTCGATCGTCAATACGAATTCCCGGCCAGCCCGAATCTACGCGAACGAAGGAATCGCCCAGTTGCTTTTTCTAGCGGGGAATGAGCCCTGTGAGACATCGTACAAGGACAAACAGGGCAGATACCAGGCGCAGAGAGAGGTTACCCCGCCGAAAATCTGAATTGTTCCATCATTACGGTCTTCCTGCGATCGGCACCTGTTGACCCCCCACGCCCCCTCTGATAAATTGAGATGGTCATCAACTTCACATGGACCCACGCCGAGTCATGCCATGTCTACCGATCCATCATCCCGATTGAGGCACCTCCCTTCAACTGATCTCCTGCTCGAGTCAACCGTCGTGAAAGAGCTGATCGAAAAGTACCCTCGGGCGATCGTTGTCGGTTCGATCCGGAAGGTGCTGGACGGAGTCAGAAGAGAGCTTCTCGCGGGAGGGGGCCCTGATCCGGATCGCATAAGCTCTCCCGAGACGTATGTGGAATCGATCGCCGGCGAAGTCGCTCGATACATGCGGCCTTCCCTCAGACGGGTGGTGAATGCCACCGGTATCGTGATCCATACTAATCTGGGCCGGGCGCCGATCGCCCCCGAGGCATTTGATCATGCCCGCATGATCGCCGAGCGTTACTCCAACCTGGAATACGACCTGGAAGATGGGAAGCGGGGATCCCGGCATGACCACGTTTCGCGACTCCTCTGCCATCTGACCGGGGCAGAGATGGCGCTGGCAGTCAATAACTGCGCGGCCGCCCTTCTCACCACGCTCCATGCCGTTGCTCGGGGAAGGGAAGTGATCGTTTCCAGGGGCGAGCTGATCGAGATCGGGGGGAGTTTCCGGCTCCCTGAGATCATGGAGGCAAGCGGGGCGAAGCTCGTCGAGGTCGGGACCACGAACAGGACCCATCTCGATGACTACAGGCGTGCGTTGAAACCGGAAACCGGCGCGATTCTCAAGGTCCACCTCTCGAATTTCAGGCAGGAAGGCTTCACCGCGAAGGTCGACACGGGCGAGCTGGCCGAAGTGGCCCGGGAGGCGGGGATACCTCTCCTCTATGACCTTGGGAGCGGCGCGTTTCTGCCGGTCGGCGAGGGGGGGGAGCCCCCCGTGGCAAGCGAACTTCGGGCCGGACCCGATGTCATCATGATGAGCGGTGACAAGCTGCTCGGTTCAGTCCAGGCGGGGCTGATCGTGGGGAGGCGGGAGACTGTGGAGAAAATCCGCTCCTGCCCCGTCCTCCGTGCCGTCCGTCCGGGCAAGGTCACGATCGCCTTGCTGGAAGCGACTCTTCTCCGCTATCTGGATGAGCCCCGAGCCAGGGAGCAGATTCCCGTTTTGCGTTTGATTTCCCGGCCTTTCCGCGATATAAGGGAAGACGCTGACGCGCTTCGCGATCAGCTTCTCGCCCGGGACGGCCTCCAGGTGGATATAGAAATCACCGAGGGGGAATCCGAGGCGGGGGGCGGAGCGATCGGCCAGCCTCCGATGGCGACCATCCTGTTGGGATTGGTCTTCGATGGGATCAGGCCGGAGGATATTGCCCGGCGGCTTCGCATGCAGGATCCGCCTGTGATCGTTCGTGTCCGAAATGACAAGGTATGGATCGATCCGCGGACCATCTTTGCGGACGAACTCGGGTTGGTCGCCGATGCAATCGCCGAGGCGGCTCAGGCGGCTCGATCTTGAACGGGCTGCCGATGGAGCAGGGATGAAGCACGACACCGACTCTGAAGTAACTTCGGTGATCGATCTGGGTGGTGTGGTGACCCGGGGCATGCCTTCCGGATCCATTGCGATCGACAGACCGCTTGATCCGGATCTCGAAATGTTTCTGGACGGTGTGTTTACGGGCCTCGAGAAGACCGGTGGAATGCCGGGATTGCTGTTTGTCGCTCTCGCGGGGTCGGGTTACGAGGGGATCGTCGCCGCTGTCGGTCTCGCCCGGGCGGCCATGAAGCGCTCCAAAGTGCTCCTCGTCGATGCCTGCTTCGATGAGCCGGCTCTGCAGAAGCCATTCCCCTACCAGCCGGATGAAGGTCTCACCGATATGGTGCTCTGGGGATCCTCTGTCGAGGCGACCCTTCGAAAGACATCCGATGACCGCATGCAGGTCATCACCGTCGGATCGCCCCCTCCCAATCCGATCGACTTCTTCCTGGAAAATGACGTGGACGCAGTCTTGAACACACTACGTGAGCAGGCTCCGTTCGTGCTGATCGCCGCGCCGCTGAAGAGCGAGACGGGTGCGGTATCGCCTTTGCTTCGCCGGGCAGACAGAACGCTTGTGATCCTTGGCGAGAAAGACAATCTCAGCGACTTGAGAGAGCAGTTGCCGGTGGGACGGGTGACATCCATCACGCTGGCGGGCGCTGTTGCCGGAAATGTGGAAGAGAATCAGGTAGAAGGAATGATCGGCGCGCCGAGAGAGACGCTTCCCGAAAGCGATCAGCCGCGTTTCCCCGCTTCTGCCGGGGAATCAGCCGAAACAGAGTCTGCTGTATCGGGTATGCCGGCCGGAGCAGGAGCCTCTGTCTCGAAAGAGAAAACTGATGGCCCGGCGGCTGATGCGCCGGCTAGGGCCGCACGAAGCGGGAAAGGCGCTGCGCCCCCTTCAACGACCAGGCCGAAATCATCCCGTCCATCTCCCCGTACGGCCTCGGCCGGCAAGAGCCCCTCCATTCGTTCCGGAGCCAATGAGAAGGCGAAGCTACCCCTTGGCCGGATTGCGCTCGGGTTTGTGGCGGTCTGCGTCGTGGCCGGTCTGCTGCTGTCCTTCGTTTTCATGCGGGATCGATTCGAGCTGCCCACCGGTGGGACCCGGTTAGCCGGCAGGGAACCGGCCACGGTGACGACTGGTACCATCTCTCCCGCCGTCCAGAAGCCGTCTAAGTCTATCGCGGCTGAGGGGGAAGAGACGAAGTTGCCGGATGACCCCTCCCCGATTCGAGAGGCCGCTCTTGAGTCGGAGGCGAAGACTCCTGACGTCAAGACTTCGGAGGTCGTCACCGCTTCAGTTCGCGAAGAGCCGAAAACCGAGAAGCCTGCCGCCCGGTCTGCCGTAAAGCCGCCTGTTGCCGAGTCGGTCGACAAGGGGACGACAGGTCAGGCGGGCGGAACCGGCGAACAGTCGATTGTCCAGGAAAAGTCGGTCCGGCGTACGCCCCCTCCTGCGGGTCAGAAGCTGTACGGCGTTCATGTGGAGTCATTTCCAACCAATGCCGAAGCCGTTGAAACTTCAAAGCATTATTCGGATGCCGGAGTGACGGTAACCATCATGGTCGCCGACGTGCCGGGCAAGGGAATCTGGCACCGTATCATTCTCGGCAGGTTTTCTTCCCGGTCGGAAGCCTATCGCTTCTCAGAAGAAGTAAAGGAAAGATTCCAGCTCACTTACGCACTCGTGGTCCGTGTCTCTTCTTGAGCGGCGGATGTTCTTTCCCGGGAGGTGGGGATGTTTCTAAAGAGAATTGAACTGTTCGGCTTCAAGTCATTCATGAATAAAATCACCGTGGCGTTCGGCGAAGGCACGACCTGTGTTATCGGACCCAACGGGTGCGGCAAATCCAATATCTCCGACGCCATTCGATGGGTGCTTGGAGAGCAGAATCCCCGTCTCCTCCGTGGGGAGACGATGGACGATATTATTTTTAACGGTACGCGAACCCGGCGGCCGCTCGGAATGGCCGAGGTTTCCCTCGTGCTCTCGAACGATACGCATGCTTTCCCGATCGACTACGCCGAAATCAAGGTGACCCGCCGAGTCTATCGCTCGGGCCTCTCCGAATATCTCATCAATAAGAACCCTTGTCGGTTGAAGGATATTCGCAACCTCCTGATGGATACAGGGCTCGGAAGTTCCGCCTATACCGTAATGGAGAGGAGCATGACCGATCAGCTTCTCGGCAATACATCGACGAACCTTCGCATCATGCTCGAAGAGGCGGCCGGCATCATGAAGTACAAAACCCAGGAGAAAGCCGCCCTCCGCAGTCTCGACGCTACGGAGGGGGACCTCGTACGTATTCGAGACATTGTCGCCGAAGTGGAGAAGCGTGTCCGCTCGCTCAAACGTCAGATCGGAAAAGCGAACCGCTACAATGAATTGAGCGATTCGATCCGCTTGCTCGCACTTGCGGGAGGGAGGCTGGAACTCGAACGCCTGGCCGGTGAGAGCGATGAGAAACGGGCGCGTTTCGACAGCATTCGAGACCGTCACGAAGAGATCTCCGGACGGCTGGCGGGATTGGACGCCGAGGTGGAGAAGGAGACCCTCAATCTTCGGAGTCGCGAGGAAGGATTGAAGACCGCCCAAAACGCGCTCGATATCACACTGGGCCGGATCGAACGGATCGCGAGTAGTCAGCTCGTCCTTGAAGAGCGAACATCGGGGATCAGCGAACGAAGGGCCCGACTCGAGCGGGAGATCGAGGAAGCGAATGCCCGTATCCGTGAAACGGTCGAGTCGCGCCAGGCCAAACTTGCCGAGAGAGACGAGGCGTCTAAGCAGATTGAAGAGGCAGAGGCGGGCCTTCTCGGGCGACGGGATCAGAATGCGGCGGTGCAGTCCGAAGTGGAGAAGGCAAAGGATCGCCTGCTCGCAAAGAAACAGGTGGCACTCGATCTTTTTCGAGGGGAGTCGGATAAGCGGAATGAACTCGGGAATCTGGAAACGGCGCTCAAGAGTCTTGAAACGCGGGATGAGAGACTGAAAAGCCAGCTAGGCGCGCTCGAAGCGGAAAACGAACCGCATGAGGCACAGGAACGGCGGGCGGCTGAGCTGGCGAAGGAGCGTTCCAGGGAGGTCACGCGGCTCCGGGAGGAGAGAGACCAGGCTGAACTCGATCTCGAGCAGCTTCGAACCGAGCGGGCGGAGGTTTCTGAAAAGGTCATTCTACTTCAGGGGAAGAAGGAATCTCTCCAATCGACTCTTGCACTCCTGACTCGCCTTCGCGATGAATTCGAAGGCTATCGACATGGTGTCCGAACGCTTCTGACCGACGAGCACGGGAAAGATTCGGTGCTCGGTGTGGTCGGCGAATTAATGGACGTCGAGCCTGCCGAGTATCTTCCTGCATTCGAGAATGCAATAGGCGATGCGCTCCAATGTGTTGTTGTTTCGGAGGAGGCGGATGCTCTCGAACTGCTCCGTTTTCTGAGGGAGGGGGAGAAGGGATGGGCCACGCTCCTGCCCCGTGATCGATTCCGGTTGCTCCATGATGAAATGCCCGATGATCTCAAGAACCGCCCGGGCGTGATCGGTTCCGCATCGCAGTTTGTCCGTTCCGGCGAGGCGACTGAAGACGTGATCCGATTCCTTCTCGGTGAAGTCATCCTCGTAAACGACATGGACACGGCCCGCGCCCTCGCCCACGAAGAACGATATCGATTGTTCCGGTTCGTAACTCCGGCCGGTGAGGGGGCTCGCTACCCCGGCCTTCTCTTCGGAGGCGGAAGCACGGGCGATCACATGGGAATCTTCGAGCGACGCTCCCGTATCAGCGAAATCGAAGAGGAGCTGAGCGGTGTTACCGTGGATCTCAAGAAGGGAGAAATCCGGAAGCGGGACCTCGACGAGAGCTTCGATCGCAATCGAATCGAGCGGGATCAGCTGATCCGAACGCTCGATGAATCCGTGTCGCGGGCGGAAGAGGCCGCACGGGGCAAAGAAAGGATTCACACCGCACTCGGGAAGGGGCGGGAGGCGATCGGCCGTGTCCGGATCGAGATCGAGGAGATCACCCGAGAGAAGGGGAGGCTGCGTACCCAAATCTCGACAGTGAGTAAGGAATTCGAGTCGATCGGCGCCCATGGAAATGAAGCCGATCGATCGCTTCGTGAGATCGAAGCGGAAATGGTCGAGTTTGAAATGAAGCGCGAAGAATCGCGCAAGATCCTTACCGCTGCCCAGGTGGCACTGGCCGAAATGAAAGGGAGGCTTCGTTCTCTCGAATCTGAAGTACATTCGCTCGAGCGGCGAGAGACCGAACTCACCGAAGAAATCGGCCGGAAGCAGGATGATCGGGAGCAGTTCGCGACTACCCTTCAGGAGATTGCAGCCACTGTTTCCGGCTTGAAAGAAGAGGAAGCCGGACTGAGCGAAAAGAAGGAGCGGGAAACAGAGATCCGTGACGAAGTTCTGGTTCTCGTGAACCGGATCTCCGATGAGATTCGTGAGCGGAGTGAATCGGCACGTGGTGACCGAAAGGCGCGTGAGGCCTACGCCGAGGAGATGCACGCCCTCGAAATGCGGCTTCAGGAGATCGGGATCGGGCGGATCAATCTGCTCGAGAGAGTCGAGGAAGAATTCGGCCTGTCCGAGACGGAGATCCGCGAGGCGGACATTGATGTGGATTCTGTAGCAGACAGGACAGAGGCGGAAATGAAGGAAGAGCTCCATACACTTCGCGAATCGGTGAAGCGACTCGGGCCCGTCAATCTGGTAGCGCTTGACGAGTTCGATGAAGAAAATGACCGCTATGAATTCCTGACGGAGCAGGAGGAAGATCTGATTCAGGCGCGCGATTCGCTCCGTGAAACGGTGGCGGCGGTCGACTTGAAGGCACGCTCCCTCTTTCTCGATACTTTTCAGAAAGTACGGAAGAACTTCAGCGAGGTATTCCGCACTCTCTTCCAGGAGGGTGAAGCGGACCTGATCATGGTGGACGAGGCGAATCCGCTCGAAAGCGATCTCGAAATCGTCGCCAGACCGGGCCAGAAGCGTGCCCAGAGAATCGCGCTTCTCTCAGGAGGGGAGCGGGCTCTGACTGCTATCTCGGTTCTGTTCGCACTCTACCTCGAGAAACCGAGCCCGTTCTGCATTCTGGACGAGCTCGATGCACCGCTCGACGATGCCAACGTCGGCCGCTTTCTCGAGATGGTCAAACGCTTCGGTAAGCGCACGCAATTCGTCGTGATTACCCATAACCGCCAGACCATGGAAGCAGCCAACTATCTCTATGGTGTGACGATGCAGGAGTCGGGAGTGTCGCGCGTCGTCTCCGTCCGGCTGGGCGATGAAGCTGTGGAAAACGAAGATGAGGCAATCCGTTCGATCCAGGGGGGCAGCGCCCAGGTGGCTTCCTGATGGCCGGCTTTTTCGTCAATCTGAAACGGGGCCTGCAGAAGACGAGAAGCGGCCTCGTTAATTCCCTGAAGAGTGCGGTAACCAGGCAGGATCCTGAAGAACTACGGGAAGAACTCGAAGCAGTACTGTTGCAGGGTGACGTCGGAATCCTTGCTGCGGACCGCCTCATCAAGAGCATCCAAGGCCAGGACGGCGACCGGTGGCAGCTTCTCGAAGAGGAGATGCTCCGTATCCTGGAAGGGGAGGGGGAAAACGGTGAGCGGCCACCGATCACTACCGGTGGCCCCCATGTCATTCTGCTGGTCGGCACGAACGGTTCCGGAAAAACGACGACTGCCGGGAAATTGGCGTCAAAGTATGCCGGGGAAGGCAAATCCGTTCTTCTCGCTGCGGCCGATACCTATCGGGCGGCGGCGATCGAGCAGCTTCAGATCTGGGGGGAGCGAAGCGGCGTCGATGTGATCAGCCAGGAGCGCGGTGCGGACGCGGCGTCCGTAGCCTATGACTCACTCTCGGCGGCGATCGCCCGAAACATGGACGTGTTGATCGTCGACACCGCCGGCCGCCTCCAGACCCGTTCGAATCTCATGGATGAGCTCAAGAAGATCAGGCGGGTTCTCCAGAAACAGGGTGATCAATATCCTCAGGAAACGTTTCTTGTACTCGATGCGACAATCGGGCAGAATGCCCTTTCTCAGGCCAGACTGTTTCACGAGGCCGTGGAACTTGACGGTCTGATCTTGACGAAGCTGGACGGCACTGCCAAAGGAGGCATGGTTCTCGCTGTACGACAGGAAGTAGATCTTCCAGTTCGTTACATCGGGGTCGGTGAGCGGGCCGACGACCTGATGGAGTTCTCCCCGAAGGAATTCGTTCAAGCGCTTTTGGAATAGCGGGAGGCCCCGGCCATGCCGGACTCGCCACAACGAAAATATGAAGTCTTTCTCCGCGTAGCCGCCCGGCTTCAGGTTCTTGACAATCTCCAATCCCAGCTTGATGAAATCGCGGCAGGTGTTCTGGAAGCCCACACGTTCCGTCGCGCCCTGATTTCTCTTCTCGACGACAACTGGAACGTGATCCAGATCGGTTCGGCCGGTGTGGACGAAGACGACTTGAAGCTGATCAAGTCGAAGCCGCTCCTGACTCCCGAAGAACGCCGAAATCTGCTCCATGATCGATACAGGATCGGGGAATCCTACTTCATCCCCCATGAGGATCAGACCGCGCAGGAAGTCCTGAAAGATGCGTTGCCGAGCCGTCGTCTGGGGACTGATTTCATCGATTGGCATCCCGACGATCTGCTGGTGATCCCCTTGAAAGGGAGGAGAGGCCAGGTTCTCGGCACTCTTTCCGTGGATGACCCTTTTGACGGACTGCGCCCCACGGCGGCATCTCTCCGTATTCTGGAGCTCTTCGCGAGGGAAGCCGCGGTCACGATCGAAACGAGCATTCTACGGTCCCGTCTAGAGGATACGCGGGCCTATCTCGAGACGCTCATCGAAAGTATTCCGGACGCCATCATCACGCTGAATCGCGACGGAACAGTAAAGCTGTTCAATAAGGGTGCGGAAAAGCTGAGCGGTTATCCCCGGAAAGAGATTATCGGGCAATCTGTCATACCGCTCTACGGATCGAAAGATGAGGCGAAGCAGGTCATGTTCGGACTTCGATCATTGAGCGATGAAGAGGATGCCGGGAAGCTGGCCGGCCAGGAAATTACGGTGCGAACCAAAGCGGGGGAGACGATCCCCGTCTCGCTCTCTGCGTCGATTCTGCGTGATGGGGAGGGACGGGAAATCGGGACAGCCGGAGTCTGCAAAGATCTCCGTCCGATTCGCCGGCTCGAGGAGAAGCTGCTCAAAGCTCAGAAAATCGCTGCCGTCAGCGACGTAGCCACCCTGTTCTCGCACGAAGTGAACAACTTCCTCTCTTCGATCCTGTCCGCCGTGCAGCTTTCTCAGGGCTTTCTTCGTAGCGCTGATGTCAGGCGGATTTTTCGTAACGCGGGACTCCGGAAAGAAGTGGACAAAGAAGAGTACCGGCTTCGCGTGATCGAGGAGGAAGCAAATCGGATCGCCCAGCTGACCGAGAAGCTCCAGCGTCTGGCCAAGGGCAAAGAGTATGTCACCACTTCCTATGTGGACGGCGTATCGATGCTCGATCTCGACAGGAGTGTCGAGGAAATGACGAGGAATAGAGAGATTCGAGTTCTCATAGCCGATGATCGGATCTATATCCGGCGCTTTCTGGTGGAGATCCTGGAAAAAGAGGGATTCACAGTCGAAGAAGCGTCGGACGGGCAGGAGGTACTCGATCACATAGACCAGGCGGAGACCGATTTCGATCTCGTGATCAGCGACATCAAAATGCCCCGATTGAACGGCTATGAGGTCGCCACCGGGCTCATGGAGCGCAAGCCCGACCTCCCGGTAATCCTCATTACCGCCTACGGCTACGATCCGAGCCACTCCGCAGTTCGTGCCAAGCAGGAGCCTAACGTGGTCGGCGTTCTCTACAAGCCGTTCGATCTGGCGAAGCTGAAGAAAGCGATCCATATCGCTCTTACCCGCGCGGAGAACTAAGGGCGGCCTAAAACTTCCAGACAATCGGAATGAGAACGGAAGCCACGATCCAAAGCAACAGTGTCAGCGGCGCCCCCACCCGGAAAAAGTCACCGAACCGGTAGCCCCCCGGGCCGTAGACGAGCAGGTTGGTCTGGTAGCCGAGGGGAGTGGCGAACGCGGCGCTCGCGGCGAATGCGACAGTTATGATGAAGGGGCGTGAATTAACACCGAGCGTCTCTGCAATGCTGAGCGCGATCGGAACGAGCAGGACGGCTGTTGCGTTATTGGAAAGAACGGCAGTCAGGATCGAAGTTGCCAGATAGAGGGCGGAAAGTGCGACCCATGGCCCAAACGACTGACCGATCGTCACCAGTGGTTTCGCGATCAGAGCAGCCGCCCCGGTCGACTCGAGTGCCTGGCCGAGTGCGAGCGTCCCGGCCACGAGCAGAAGAATCGGCCAATTGATGGCGTCGTAGGCCTGCTTGGGGCGGAGGCACCCGGTCAGGATCATGAAGAAAGCGCCGCAAAGAGCCGCTACTTCCATGGAGACAAACCCGCTTGAAAGACCGAGCATGACGAATCCCAGAATCGAAAGCGCGATCGGCGCCTTCTTCCTGTTAATGAACGATTCGTGAATCCCCTCCATGAGCAGAAACTCACCCGACCGCGCGATTTCTGCCACACCTTCATCTTCGCCGAATGCGAGCAGGACATCGCCGGGACGGAGGGCGAGCTGAGAAATCTTTCCCCGGATGTGGCGTCCCCGCCTCATGACGGCGACCGGCACGATCCGCGCTCGCCGGCGAAGTCCTAACTCGACGATCTGCCGGCCCGAGGCGTCAGAGCCGGGGGGAACGACGAGTTCGACGAACGACATCGACTTCGGTTCGAATCGCAGCGTGTCATCGATACAGTCGGGGAGGACGCGAACCTTCTCCTCGACTTCGAGGCCGGCGATCTCATTAACCGTGCCCTGCAGAATGAGCACATCGTTCATCAGGATCCTGATATCGCCGAACGGTGGCCAGTGCATCTGCTCTCCCCGGACAACCGCGAGCGGCCGGAGGCCCGCTTCAGCGAACTCCCGTTCAATGTTTTTTCCCACCAGTTTGGAGCCTCGCAGCACTTCCACTTCGGTGACGAATTCCCGGAGCTTGCCCCCCGGCGCGTCGGTAGTCAGTGTGTGATGCTGAGGAAGAAGCCGCTGGCCTATTGTTACGATATAGAGGCCGCCAACAATAAACAGCACGATGCCCACGCCGCTCAGCTCGAACATGCCGATCGGGGGAAGACCATGAGATTCAGCCGCCGTACTCACGAGGATATTGGTGGATGTGCCGATCAGCGTGCAGGATCCGCCCAGTATCGATGCATAGGAAAGTGGGATCAGGATCTTGGAAGGGAAGATATTGTGCTCACTTGCTACGCCGAGGAGGAGGGGAATGAACACGATCACGACCGGCGTATTGTTCAGAAACGCGGAGACAATTCCGACGAATACAACTGTGAGAGCGAGAATTGATTTCGAGCTGCCACCCGAGCTGTCCACCAGCCGTCTTGCGATGAACCCGACCGCCCCTGTACGCAGGATTCCTTCGCCCACAATGAAGAGCGCACCCACGGTAATCACGGCGCGGCTGGAGAATCCGGCGACTGCCTCGTGGGGAGACAGAACGCCGAACGACGCGAGGACAAGTATGATGCCGATGCCGACCATATCGATGGTGAGCATCTCTGTAACGAGAAGCGTGATCGATATGACAAGAAGCGCGAGTACCACGATCATGAGCGAAACCCTTCCGGTGTCAAAGCATGCTTACCGGGAGAATACCACCCGGCGTTGACGAATCAAGGGTGAGGGGTCAGACTGTTTCGGGACTGCTATCATTAAGGGGGAGTCCGGTGATTCGAATCGCCCTGGCTCAAATCAATACCACGGTGGGCGATCTCAAGGGGAACTGCGAGAAAGTCCTCGAATGGACAGAGCGCGCCGCAGGTAAAGGTGCCGACCTCATCGCATTCCCCGAACTCACGGTTTCAGGATATTCACCCGAAGATCTATTGCTTCGTCCCCGTTTCGTCTCTGATTGCCGTGCCGCCGTGGATAAGCTCGCCTCTCTCTCCGGTGATATTGCAATGGCCGTCGGTTTCCCCCACATGACCGACGAAGGTCTATTCAACGGGGCGGCGATTCTGCAGGGTGGTGAGATCCAAGGCATTTACCACAAGGTCCTCCTTCCTAATTACGGAGTATTCGACGAAAAGCGTTATTTCAAACCTGGCGAAAGGGGCGGGGTGATCGAGATCGGTGGGATTCGCCTCGGGTTTCACATCTGTGAAGACTCCTGGGAAGCGGACCGGCTGCCGACAGTATGCTCTGCAGTCGCTTCGGTCGACGCTGTATTGAATCTCTCCGCCTCCCCCTATGCCGTCGGCAAGTTCGACGACCGCCGCCGCATTCTCTCCCGAGTAGCACGGCAGAGTCGTGCACCGGTTCTCTACGTGAATCTCATCGGCGGACAGGATGAGATCGTATTCGACGGGGGGAGCGTCGTCGTCTCGGCAGAAGGGGAGATTGTTTCGAGGTGCGGGCGCTTTGAAGAGGCGATGCTCTATTGGGATGTGACGGCCGTCGATCGACCGGACGGTCCGGCCGAAGATCATTCCAAGGCCGCAGGTATTGTCTGTAATTTCGATGTCATTCGAATCAGGCGTTCAGATGAAGAGGGATCGGCCGAATCGGAAGAAGCTCCTCCCGCCCCATGCCCTCCTGTATGCGAAGCCGTTGAAGGGGAAATCTATCGGGCGCTCGTGCTCGGAACAGGGGACTATCTCCGCAAGAACGGTTTTCAGAAAGCTGTGATCGGACTTTCGGGTGGAATCGACTCGGCACTCGTCGCCGCGATCGCCCAGGACGCCCTTGGCGCGGAGAACGTGGTAGGTGTCACCATGCCGAGCCGGTTTACCTCTGAAGAGACACGAAACGACGCGCGCGTACTCGCCGATAATCTCGAAATCGAATTTCTGGAGATCCCGATCGGAACGATCGATCGGACGATTCGGGACGCGCTTGCCGATTCCTTCGAGGGGGCCGATGAGAACGTGACCGAGGAGAACATCCAGGCACGGATCAGAGGGACGCTGCTCATGTCGCTGTCCAATAAATTCGGTTGGATCGTGCTGAACACAGGAAATAAGAGTGAATCGGCCGTAGGGTACTGCACACTCTACGGTGATATGGTGGGGGGGCTGGCGGTGATCAAGGACGTACCCAAAACCATAGTCTGGCGGCTCGCAAAATGGAGAAACTACGATGCGAAAAAGCCACTCATTCCCGAAAGCACGATCGAACGCCCGCCTACCGCGGAACTTCGTGCTGGTCAGAAAGATAGCGACACTCTTCCCGACTACGAAAAGCTTGACGCCATTCTTGAGGCGTTCATAGAAAGAGACAAGAGCGAGGAAGAAGTGATCGAACGATTCGGCGAAGAAGAGATGATTCGCAAGATTCTCCGTATGGTACGGAGTGCCGAGTACAAGCGTCGGCAGGCGCCGCCGGGCATCAAGATCACGCCGAGAGCCTTCGGGAAGGACCGGCGCGTTCCGATCACGAACCGGTACTCTCCCGACCGACGCTTTTAACGCCCCGCTGTGGTACCCTCAGGGAGTGCCCCCCCAGCCGGAGTGTCCATTCCCAGGGAGCGGTTCTTTTGAGAATCCGAACGAAAATCTGCTGCATTCAGAATGTGCATGAAGCCGGAATGGCGATTCGCCTCGGTGCCGACGCACTCGGGTTCGTTTCCACCATGCCGAGCGGTCCCGGGCCGATCCCCGAGACCAGGATCAGGGATGTGGCGGCCAGGATTCCCCCTCCCATAGCGACGTTTCTCCTGACCAGCCGGCAGGACACTCTGTCGATCATCGGCCAGCAGAACCGGTGCTGTACGAATGCGATCCAGTTGGTGGACCGTCTGGACAAAGGGACCTACGAAGATTTTCGAGTCGGCCTTCCCGGTGTTTCCATTATCCAGGTGGTCCATGTCACCGGTTCCCGGGCGCTGGCGGAGGCACAGGCGGTTGAGTCCTTTGTCGATGCCGTGCTCCTCGATTCCGGGAGCCCCGGTCTGGAAGTCAAGGAACTGGGCGGGACCGGCCGGACGCACAACTGGGAGATCAGCCGGGAAATTCGTGAAAAGATCAGCAAGCCGGTGATTCTCGCAGGCGGCCTCAATCCTGAAAACGTGGTGGAAGCGATCCAGACGGTCCGCCCCTTCATGGTCGACGTCTGCTCCGGAGTAAGGACCGAGGGCCGGTTGGATGAAGAAAAACTGTCTGCATTCCTGAGTGCTGTCCACTCGGTCTGAGACCCCGCCAGATTCCCCTTGCCCACCGGCGACTGATTCACGAAAATGAGGGGAACGGGCAGCTGTCCTTTATCTCAACCTGATCCTGGAGAAGTCATCGATGACCTACACGACTTATGCAGACGCATGGGCGCCGGCAAGCGGGCGTCGCTCCGCAGCATACAATATCGGGCTCATTCTGGCGGGGAGCGTCCTTGTCGCTCTCTGTGCCCAGGTGGCGATCCCGCTTCCTTTCAGCCCGGTACCGGTTACAGGACAGACATTCGGTGTCCTCCTGGTGGGCGCTCTGCTCGGCAGCCGGCGCGGCGCTCTCGCCCTGCTGACCTATGTAGTCGAGGGAATCGCCGGACTTCCGGTCTTCGCTCTCGGCAAGGTCGGGCCCGCCATTCTCTTGGGACCTACAGGGGGCTATCTGGTCGGGTTCATCGCCGCGGCCTGGCTTGTCGGTTATCTCTCCGAGCGGGGGATGGATCGAAGGCTCTGGTCTTCTGTAGTTTCCATGACCGCCGGCACGGCTGTCATTCTTTTCTTTGGTGTGACGTGGCTTTGCCCCTTCACCGGACTCGGAAGTGCTCTTGCACTCGGTTGCTTCCCGTTCTTACCCGGAGCGGTTGCAAAGATTCTACTGGCGGCTGCTCTTCTTCCCGCGGGATGGAAATTGATCGGCCGGCGTTCATCGCGATAATCCCGTGACGCGGGAGGAGGTACTGAATGTCTGACAATGTATACAAGCTCGTGGAGCTGGTCGGTACATCGCCGACTTCGATTGAAGAAGCGGTCCAGACCGCCGTAAACCTTGCCGGCAAGTCCGTGCGCAACATGCGGTGGCTCCAGGTCGTCGAGACCCGAGGCCACATCAACGAAGGCAAGGTCACCGAATGGCAGGTAGTAATCAAGGTCGGATTCACCCTGGACAATTGATGAGTCTATCGATGTTATCTGATCGCCGAACAAGGCGGGCGAACCATGCTCGTCTTGTTTTGCTTTGCGCCGTTATCTGGGGCGCTTTCGCTCTTCTCATGTCCTGTTCGAGCAGCCGAACGCTCGTCCAGGATGTCCTCGAGTACCGTGCCGCCCGTGCAGCGGATGACTCTCGGACGGCCGCCCGGTTTCTTTCGCCCTCCCCTCGAATCTGGTTCGAAGAGAAAACGGGGGAGGGCAAGAAGATCGATCATGAATCCGGGGGAGGCCCCTGGGCGGAGTGGGATGAGTTCTTCCAGGCGTCCGGGGAAGCGGGCGAGTTTGTCGCTGAGGGAAATCAGGTCACCGCGCTCGTTACGGAGACCAATGATTATTTCAGACTGATTGAACGCTCCCCGTCGCACTATCGCGTAACCTATTACTTCGATGCGAACGGTCTGATCGAGGGAATTCTGATCGAATCAGAAAGTGAGCGCGAGAAACGCTCGGACCGGCTGGACGAGTTCCGTGAATGGATGGGCATGACTCATCCGGGCCAGATGGAGTATCTGATGCCCGGAGGAGAGTACGATCCGAGCCTCGAAAAGGCACGCTGGTGGCGCACCTATCTGAATGAGTGGCGGCGGGAGACCGGGCGCCCCGCTATCGGGAAGTAGCTCTCATCCCTGGGCGGGCGCCCCACGACTGTCCTACTTCTTTTCTTGCTGCTCTTCTTTTTCTTTCTTCGGTTCTTTTAGCTTCTCGATTGCGTCATCGATCGAAATACTGCCGGTCATCATTTTCAGTCCGATTTCATGTAGAGCGGAATCGGGGTGACGCCCCTTCCAACTGAACGCATGGTCTCTATCGATCCTGATGTCGTGCACAGCATCCTGATCGTCGAGGAAGAAGATGTCTACGTCCGGTGGCAGCGGAGGTATCGGCGCGATTTCCATGTCATCGATAATGATCGGCGAGCGGCCGCTTCTCAAATCGATGACTCTGTTATGAAGGCCTTGTAGATTGAATCGTAGTTTCTTGATCGCCCCCTGATGACTTTTCAGATTGCGCTGTGCCACCGCCAGTTCCCGTAGCTCGTGGGCACCGGACAGGTTGTGTCCTCTTACAAGAGAATGCTTCTCCACGACAGCCGCGACGCCGGTGGAGACGACTATGCCCGTGATGGCAATCGCGAGCAGGGCCGCGATCGATCCGCGTGAAGCATGACGATTACCGACGATTCTTTGTACACGATTCATTAGAGAACCTCCTGTCAATGCGATAACCGGCTCGGCCGGCCTGTGCCTGGAGTCTTCGAGCTCCATGAGAGCCCGTGCGTATTCGAGCGAATCGCCGGATAGGGACGCGGCGATGTCATCACAGCAGTACTCCCGCTCTTCCCGGATCCTCCCGGAGAGCCACCAGGCCGCAGGATGATAGAAGAGGGTGATATCCACAATTGTCTGAAGCAGATTAACGAGATAGTCGTTTCGTTTGATGTGAGCCAGCTCGTGTGCCAGCAGAGCGCGGACGTGAACGAGGGGGATCCTCTCCAGCAGGCCGACGGGAATCAGAATGACCGGCCGGAACCACCCGATCACTGCGGGGACCTCCGTCAGCGCCGACTGAACGAGGCGGAATGTGCGTCTGACGCCGAGGCGGGTCGCGATCCTGTTCGCTAGGCTTTGAATCTGCTCCGGCACCTGGGTCAGACCCGTCCGTCTGAGATACTCGGCGCGAAGCCACCGGAGGAGAAGTCTCGACGCGAAGAAGGTCGCTCCCACAACCCAGACGGCGGCTGTCCAGACGGTGAGTGAGACGGAATCCAAGCCGGTGAAGGGAGTAATCAGCTGCTGGGCCCCGCTCCAGATCGGGGTCACCCGTGAAGGGAGGCCGGTGCCGGAACTCGTAATGAATGTTATGACCGGCGTGGCCAGCATGGCGAAGAGCGCGGCCACGCTTAGATTGTACCGGATGTTCGAATACCGCGCGGGGATGATCGCCAGAGCAGCCGCGGCTGCCAGTCCGATAGCCGCGCTTTGGCCGAGCGATTCAAGAAGGGGGCGATGCCGAGCCTCTGGAGCAAGGATGAGCTGAGCAGAATGGGCAGATTTTCCCCGAGCAATGCCATCATCCTGATTCCCCTTCCAGTCGATCGAGCAGTTCTCTTATTCTTCTTCGCTCTTCCTGGCTCGCCCTTTTTGTCGACAATGCCTGGAGGATCAGGTTCCCCGGCGATCCATGAAACGCGCGGTCCAGAAGATCACCGACGAGCTTTTTCTGTACCTGCTTCTCACTCCGAACGGTGGTGTAGATCTGGGGGCGGACAGACTCATCTCTTTCTAGAAGCTTCTTTTCGAACATGATCTGCATCTGCTTCAGGACCGTGGTGTAGCCGATTTCCCGGGCCCGCTGCAGATCGTGGAGGACCTCACGAACCGTCGCCGGTCCGAGCCGCCAGAGGGCGCCCAGGATCTCCAGTTCCCCTTCGGTCGGTATTCCCGGCTGTCTCGGTGCCATCCTCTTCTCCCTGGGGGGCCGGTTTCCGCCGCGGATTGCCCCCCTAAGGAGAGAAGACGATCGGAATTCAGAAAGTGACGAAAGAATTCGTCAAATGAACGGGAGAGGGAATTCGGGGCGGATCGGGAAGGCCCGAAACAGTGACCTTTGCAGAATTAGAGCCGCTTAAGCTCGTCAAGCCAGACGAAAGAGGCGCCCATTAGGCGTTTCCCCTTATCCTCGATCTCCTCATCTTCCTCGAGAACGAAAGCTTGCTCGGTCCCGGACCTCTCCCAGTTCCGGCGGGCTGTCCGGAGGCCGGCGCATTCGTAAGAGTTGCAGATCGCGGCGCGGTCCTCCCTTGGGAGGGCGCACCCGGTTTCGGATTGATAGACGCACGCCCCTTCCAGATTCCGGTCGGGAAGTTTGCTCATATAGGAATCGACAATCCGGTCGGCGCTCATCTCCTGATGTCGAGCGGCGAATCGCTTGAGTGTCGGTACATCAAGAAATGCCGTGTCGCCACCAGCCTCGCAGCATTGGCCCCGGCAGGCGGTGCAGATCCGTCCCATCCAGCTGGTCAGTCCGGGCGGGAATCCGATACTCTCCGGGGTCAGGTTCTGGGCCAACAGAGTCAGGTCATCATATTCGAAGTCAGGATCGAGTGCATTGCGGACCACGGTTTCGAGGTGGTTTCGGAAACTCGCTATGCGTTCATCGGGAAGGGGGGCCGGATTCCTCTCCTGATGGGGGACAAGAACGACCGGAAAAGACTCGGGACTTTGTATTTCCAGATGCTTCGCCAATTCGGAACGCTTTTCGCCCCAGTCGATCTCAGGGCGCTTCTCGATACATGGCACGTCAAAGCAGATGTCGCCGAAATGCTGCTCCAGCTCGTTCAAGTGGCGGGCGCAGTAAACACAGTTTTCTGCAGGAGTGTCGGGGGGCATGAGATCCTCCGGGGGCCGGCGACCAGTAGCATGAGCCTCAGAACCTGTGCCAGCTTACCACGAAACGGGGGGTGTGAGTGCTTCCCCCTCATCCGGACGTAAGAATCAAATGCCGTACAAGTAGGAACACAACAGGCGGGAAGGAATCTCCTCCCCGCCTGCGCAAAGACTCCACTCCCGTTTGGTATCAGCGGACGAGATGGAGCTTGCGGGAGATGGCGGTGTCATCCGTGTTCAGACGGTAGAAGTAGACGCCGCTCGCCGCGTTTTCGCCACGGTTATCTCGGCCGTCCCACACAACCGAATGTTCCCCTCTTGACTCCGGGCCGCGGATTAGATTCCGGATCAGGCGGCCGCTCGGGCCGAAGATCGACAGGTCGTTTCCGTGGCGAGGCGGGGCAGAAATCCGGCCGTCTCGCCTACGCCGGTGACTACGGGGTCCATCTCCAGCATGTAGAGCCCGGTCACCATGTCACTGGCAATAATGTTACCGGAAGGCAGATACGGGTAGACGCCGAATGCACCCGTGAAGAGAGTGGCATCCTCGACCGGACGGGTGTCATAGAAACCGACTTCCACCGGATTCAATGGATCCGTGAAGTCGACCATACGAATTCCTTCCTGATAGTAGGAAATATAGGCCATGCTCCCGACGACGAAGACGTTGTGGACTGTAAACCATTGGCCGGGGTTTCGGTATCTTGAGACCTGCGTAATATTGGTGACGTCGCTGATATCCCAGCAGCGGATCCGACCGCGATTCTCCTCATCTGTAGTCAGCAGATAGTTGTGATCGTCTTCGATCAGCCAGGTGCTGTGACAACCATGTCCGTAGTTTACCGAAGCGAGATCGACGATGTTCGCCGGATCAGAGACGTCGAGAATCCAAAACTCCTGTGCGTTATAACAAGCGGCGTACGCAGTATCATTTTCTACATAAATATCGTGAATGTATCGCGTTTCCCACGAGCCGATCTCGACCGGGTTCAAAGGATCAGTCCCGATGTCGAGAATGCGGAGTCCTCCGCTCCCGAGATCAGACCCCAGCACATAAAGCCGCGAAGTAGCGGAATCAAGAAAGGCGTTATGAGCCGTAAAGATCCCGGTCCAGGTGTTCGCGAGGAATACGCTCTCCGGGTTCGATATGTCGACGATCTGCATATTTCCGCCAAAAAAATCAGTGACGATATACGCATAGTCGCCGTGGGTCTTGATGTCTCGCCAGTTAGTGGCGATACCCGGCATGAATCCGACCTCGACAGGATTGACCGGGTCTGTGACACGATAAAAAATCGTGCCGCTTTTGTAGGCGAGGATCGCGTACTCGTCACCGCCTGAGGCGAATCCCCAGCAGTCGATATAGCCGTTAGGCCTCGTATCGACATTGGATAGCAGATTCATGTTACAGCTCAGACTGTCGGCCGCCCTAATGTCAGCGGGTGACAACAGGACAATGCATACGATTATCGCAAGCAGGCTTAGCTTCGGGTGCATACTTCCCTCCGGCTTTTTCATAAGCAACACAGGGCGATCGTGGTAGAGGAGACAATTGCTCCAATTATACCAAGGATTGGTTTGGCTGAGCTGGCAGGAGGAGGGTTTTTACGGGGAAACTTGCTCAGGGGAGTACGAATCTTCTGATTGTTGTACATCCGGTTCACAGATAACGGTATTGATTCTGATCTGCGGGGCGTGGATAATGCTCCCGGCCATTAATTGTGTGTTGACCATTGAAAGGGAGAGTGCTTGATGATGAGCTGGAATCGCGGTCCGATTTTCATGATGCTTGCGATCCTGCTGTACGCAGGATGTGGAGATGACGACGGACCTACGGGTGGTACGACGGACAATCCACCTTCTACCGTAAGCGATCTTGCGGCGATCGCTGTGGACGATACGACAATTACTCTCACATGGAAGGCGCCTGATGATCCGTCGAAACGCTCATCTGTCAACGAGTACGATCTTCGATGGTCGGCGTCAGCACTGACCGAGGAAAACTGGGAGAGCGCCCACCCGGTCACGGGCGAACCTGTTCCGGGAGAGCCGGGCGAGACGGACACGTTTACGGTAGGAGGGCTCCAGCTTGCCGGCACATACTACCTTGCGCTCAGAACAAGTGACGACAAGGACCAGTGGTCCGATCTCTCCAATGTCGTGATGGCATCAACCGATACCGTGGACAACAGGCTGCTCGCCTATTACCCGCTGGTCAGCGATACGATCGATGTCACGGGCAACCAGAGTGGCTTCCAGCTGACTAATGTCCCCTTCCAGGATGGCGGAATCTACAGTAACGGTGTCTACATCGGGAGCGGAAGTCCGGATCGGAGCCATGCTACAACACCCGAGTTGGATGGTTTCAACCTCGGGAATTTCACCATCTCCGCGCAATTCCTTGTGGATGACTACTATGATAATTTGTTTCACCCCGCCTTCGTCGGCGGAAATTCCTGGCGGTGGATCGGGATCCGGCTTCAGACCGACAGCACCGTGGCGCTCATGTACAACAACGGCGGCACCGTCCCGACCGATACGAAATATGTGCCGGGCACATGGCACGAGGGAACGGTTACATACGACGGCACAACGGCACGACTCTTCCTGGATGGTATCGAGATCGCCTCGAAAGAGGTGGTGCTGCAACACGGGGAAGACCGGAATGTAAGCGTAGCCAACTTTGGTAATGGAGTCTCGTTTCTCGGCACACTCCGAGCACTCAAAATCTATTCCAAAGCGATTACTCCGTAGTCGCCTGCCAGGTTATGGGTAGGGTGTTTGATTCGAGTACCCTACTTGTAACCGGCTTCAGTTGCGGCGGTGTCCTTTACCCGCTGAAAGACATCATCGTCCCAGATGAGGCGCTCCACCCGGCCCTCGGCCAGCTCGAACGCGATTACCTCGCCCTGTCCGGGCACAAGCTCGATGGGCATGGTTTCGGGCTTGGTGTAAGGGGTCGAAATGCAATGAAGATTGCCGATGGCGACGGCCAGTTCACCTTCCTGAAGTTCGATGTCGACAGTGCCGTAGAGCTCATTCATGTAGGATCCGGCATACGCCTCCCTGGGACGTGAGAGTTGCCACTCTCGCTCGGCACGTTTCGCAAGGTCAATTCCTACGCGCTCGACGATTTGCGATCGCATATCCGCAAACTGCGTGATCATGGCCTCGGCTGACCGATCCTCCTCCGGGGTGTCGAGCCACCAGTCGTAGGCCCAACCACAAGCTGCCCCTGCCAGTCGACCTCCCATGGCCGCTTCATTGGTGACAACGGCTACGCCGATCCCCGCTTCGGGCATAAACGAAATCGTCGAGAAAAATCCTGCAAAGCCACCGTTATGATAGAGCACGGTTTTGTCCTGCCAACTGCCATGTGACCACCCGAGTCCGTATCCGCTCTGACCAAACGGCGGTCGCCCTTCATCGACGTCAGCCAGTTTTTCATGGGTCCGTCGGATCACGCTCGCGGGGACTATCTGGTGCCCGTCTACTTTCCCGTCATTCATCTGGAGTTCGAGAAACTGAGCGAGATCCTCTGCCGTTGTCATCATCCCACCGGCGGACTGCATTGTTTCGTCAGTTTTCTGCAGATAGAGGCGCTGGATTCCGTCAGGGTGGAGTCCGAAATAGGGTGCCGCCTGCGGCCAGCCTTCGCGTTTCGGGAGCGACGCATATGCCGTTGTGCGGTGCATGCCGAGCGGCTGAAAGATTTCGTCACGCAGAAGATCCTGCCATGGCTTTTCGGTTTCGCGGTCCAGAATCATACCTATGATATTGTAGCCGACGTTGGTGTATCGGAACGTGCCGAGAGGGGCGTCTTCCATCGGCTCGCTCTTTCCAAGAAGCCACCAGAGAGTGGCTGGATCGTGCTCGCCCGTGAATGCAAGCCGGGTGGCGATTGGATTGTTGTTGATTCCCGACGTATGGCTGAGTAGATCACGAAGTCTGACCTTGTCGGGTGTGAGCGCCCGGTTCAGAGTCGTACCATGAAGATGTTTTGAGAGCGGATCGTCGAGATCGATTACATCTCGATGATCAAGAATCGCGGAAGTGAGCGCGGTGAAGGGTTTCGTTGCCGAGGCGATGTAGTAAATAGTCTCGCCGGTCGAGGGGACTCCGTTCTCCCGATCGGCAGTGCCGTACCCCTCGGCCAGGACGACCTCATCCCCTATTACTACGGCGATGATGATGCCGGGCACTACCTCGAGATTCCGGAGTGTCGTGGTGAGCAGTTCAGACGCTTCCAGACGAAACGCTTCCGCGTCGGCGACCGGTCGCGTGTCTGCGAGGAGGGGAACGGCCATCAGGGCCAAGAGCCCGATTGCAATCAGTTGTCTTCCGAACTGGATCATGGTACCTCCCGGGTAAGCGTCGAGTAATCAGGATCATGGACAAGTCTAGATCGTCACAGACCATTCGGTCTTGAACGATTCCAACCCGGTGGATGGGGAGTGGAGGTGGAGAGATTTTCGAAAGGCACCCGGCGGCACGCCAAGCTCTCGACGAAAAACGCGGCTCATGTGGCTTTGGTCCGAAAATCCACTATCCACGGCGATTCCGACGAGCGGTTCACCATCGGCGGCCAGCTCTCTAGCCACAGTAAATGCTCGCGCTCGCTGCCGGTAACGTGTGATCGAACATCCGAAGGTCCGGCGAAAAGCGCGCCCGAGCGATACCGGATGGATACCTTCTTCGGAAGCCAGCTTTCGAACACTCGGCGCAAGTCCCGGCTCTTCATTCAGTCGGTCACGAATGCGAAGAAGCCGCGCCGGCTCAGGAGTGACGATCTCGACTGAGCGGGAGGCGAATCTTCCAAGAAGAACGTAGAGGCAATCCTCGACTACAGGTCCGTCCATCCGACAGAGTGCCGATGCAAGCCGGAGTCCTATCAGGCTGTCCGGGCCCCCATGTCGCCATTGCCAGGGGAGCAGTCCTGATGGTCGATGCCCGAGCGCATCAAGCGCCTCATCGGGGAGGATGACGGATACGATCGTGGTACCGTCGTTTCCGAACCGGTTACTGTGAACCAGTTCAGGGTCCTTCAGAGCGACACTTCCAACCTGGGCGTGTTCCGTCTTCTCCCGCCGGGCCTCATTCTGCTCCCCGAAAATAAGGATGCTGAGACGGCGAATGCCGTCCACGTGGGAAGGCATGTTGTGCCCTCTCGGGTACCGGTTCATCTCTGCCCGCAGTTTCACCATGTAAGCAAAGACGGATCGGAGCCGGGAAGGGTTTCATTTGAGCAGGAGAGTGGATTATTGGTCGCCGGTAGCCGATTCCGCTGCGGCCTTCGCCGCCGCCATCGCATTCTCGCGGATTGTCGTCGCTCGCGCCTCGTACTTCACCGCTTCTTCATCCTCGCCGGTCGCATGCAGAAAAAGGGCATACTCCGCGCAATCTTCAGCAATGTCCGGGTGGTCGGGGCCGAGCAGTTCTATATCAATCGCCATGAAGCGCTCATAAATCGGACGTGCTGATTCGTACTCACCCAGCTCACGATAGATATTCGCCAGGTGGTACATGGCAAGTGACGTTGACAGATGTTTCTCACCATAGATGGCCTTCCGATCACTGTACGAGCGTTCCATCAGCGGCAGGGCCGCTTCGAACTTGCCTTGCTGAATTCGAGTGTACCCGATGTTCAATACCAGCTGGGCGACGTCCGGATGGGCCGGTCCGAGATCCCTCTCCCAGCGTTCGAGAACCTCTTCGAAAATCTCGATCGCCTTCTCCGGCTCACCCGTTTCGCCGAAAAAGATTCCGAGATTCAGACGATTCTGAAGTACATCCGGGTGATCCGGACCGAGTGTTTTCTCCTGGATCGCAAGAGAGCGCGTCCGGTACTCACGTGAAGCCTCGATGTCCCCGTTATCCAATGCAGCCCCCCCGAGATTCTGGAGTACATCGGCGATTAGTGGATGTCCCTCGGGCAGATTGTCTTCCATGATCGCAAGCGCCCGCTTGTAGATCGGAATTGTCCGGCCGTCTTTCAGTGACCAGAGCAAGCTACCGTAGTTATTCAGGGCAATGCTGAGTTCATCTGAGTCAGGTCCGAGTTCCTTTTCCAGAAGGGCGATGTTTTTCTCATAGAGAATTCTGGATTCCTCATAATCACCAAGGGCATGAGCAGCTCCGGCGAGGAGGAGACGGGTCCTCACAACGGGAAGCGCCTCTTCCCCTAGAGTGGCGAGTTGGATTGCGAGTGCCTGATCGAAGTGCTCTTTAGCAGGCCTGGAGTCCTTCATGAAATCGAGGATTAGCCCGAGCTCCGAATGACTGCTCGCGACTTCCACATGATCGGGACCGAGCTCCTGGACGCGGGAGTAAAGCGCACTCTCCAGAAGGGCGCGTGACTCGGGATAGAGGCCAAGCCCTCTGTACACACGCCCCATGGTCCCCATCATTCGTGCCTGTACGAGCGGTTGATCGGCGAGACCCTCTTTGATTTCTTCAGCGCCGCGATCAAGAATCTCACGGGCGGTAATCGAATTTCCCCTGGCCTCGCTCGGTTCGGATACTTCGAAGAGACCGATCATGAAATCCGAAACCTGAGTCGCCGTCTCCGCTTCAAGGGCGGCCTCGGCCTCTGCTCCCAGCGCGCGCACGAGGTTTGTTTCTGATTGACGATAGAGAATGCTCATCCAGATTCCGAAGCCGATCAGGACCGCAACAAATCCGACGGCCACTCCGAACGGGAACTTGTTCCTCTGGATCAGCTTCTTCATCTGGTAGACGGTACTCGGGGGGCGCGCAATAATCGGCTGATTGGCGAGATATCGCTCGATATCACCCCGAAGCCCGGCAGCGCTCGCATATCGGTCGTTCGGGGTCTTCTCCATCGCCTTCCGGCAGATTGTTTCCAGATCCGGATCGATTGATCGCCCGCCAAGCGCCTCTCGGAGCGATCCGGGAGACTCCTCCATGATTACGCGGGCCGATTCGACGATCGACCCTGTCTTCGTGTCGTAGGGGAGGGCGCCGCTCAGGATCTGATAGAGAACGACACCGAGGGAGTAAACGTCTGATCGAACGTCGATTGCGTGGACGTCACCCCGAACCTGTTCCGGACTCATATAGGCGAGCGTGCCCCGGATCGTGCCGACCTCGGTTAACAGGCTCCCCCCTTCCGCATCCGGGTCGGCAATGCGGGCGAGCCCGAAGTCGAGCACCTTCACCTGGATCTCTCCGTCCTCTTTTTCCGCAACCAGAATGTTCGATGGCTTCAGGTCCCGATGAATCACGCTTTTCTGGTGGGCATAGTGGACCGCATCACAGACCGTGCGAAATATGCCCAGTCGGTGACGAAGTTCGTTGCTCGACGAGAAGATGTCGGGCCGGCCTTCGAGGTACTTATCAAACGTGGGACCTCTGACGAGCTCCATCGCGAGAAAATGAAGACCCTCCTCTGAGCGTCCCGCTTCATGAATGGCTGCAATATTGGGATGCTCGAGGCGACCGAGTGTCTCCGCTTCCCGCTGAAAGAGTTTCAGTGAAACCTCATCAACGAAACGCCCGCCTCGAATTACTTTGAGAGCTACGTGGCGTTTGGGCTTCTCCTGTTCCGCCTCATAGACAACGCCCATGCCCCCTTCGCCGAGCTTGCCCAGGATACGATACCGGCCGATCGATTCGGGATCGGGTGAACTGGTCGGGGATCCGCCCCCCCCATCGGATGAGATCGTAGCGTCATTGTCTGATTGGAGCGTCAGATCCTGATCGGAGGGATGGTGGGATCGTTCATCCGGGGTCGACATGAGGCGAGTATAGCGGAGATGGGGAGTGGAGGCGACTAGTTAGAAAGAATGGGGCGGAAGGAGCAATGCCCCCCCGCCGTTCGATCAAATGATGGGGGGCGGTTCGGGCGAACAGCTACCGCTTCAGCCACTTGACTATTCGGGGAAGATCATTCCACTTAACTCGCAGGTAGGACCGTTCTTCAGAACCGAATCCCCTGTAGAATCTGGCCATGTCGGGGTCATTGGACCCTTCAAAATCGAGTAATTTGCCCATTTCTGAATGATCTTTTATGTAAGTATCAATCAGAAGGTGCATCGCTCCAGTTGACTTTCCGGTTTTTGAGTTCCCCGAGAAGAGGAAGATGTCGCGGCCCTTGGAAACGAGAAACAGAGCCCCGGCGATCAACTTCTCCTCCTCCGTAAATACGCCATAGGCTACGGTGCGATTCCGTTGACGGCAGACTTGCTCTATCCGCGCGAGTAAATCGTAATACTCTGACCCCAGATTACTCAACGCCGCTCCTCTGTCGCTCCTGAAGAGCAATACTAAATCATCGAGGTCCATGCCTTCCGCGCGCGCATGAAGTTTGTGTTTGAGAGCCTTCGCTATGTTCCTTCTGGTGTTTTTTGAGTAGCCGGATACAAGGCTGCTATATTTATTGTCAAGGTTCAGTTCATAGTTGGAATTACTCGATACCTCGCCCCGGTTACCGTCAAAATTATTCCATTGATTCAGGCTGATTTCCGCAAGCTTGAATCGCGATGGGATTTTCTCTATGAACGGGGAGCAGTCGAGGCTGGATTCGGCAGAGAAAACACCCAACTGCTGAGCGAAATACGGCCGGAAGAGGTAGTGAAATCCGAATTTTGATCGTGCAGTCAAAGGCATCACAGCGTTGTAGTCTCCACTGATCAGCGCTTCCCACCCGGGGGACACGACATCCAGATACCAGGAATATCCATAGACCAGCCCGCCATGGGCGGTGTCGATGCACGCGTCCCATTTTTTCTTATCGATCATCGCGTGTTCATGGTGCCGAATCATTGGTCCCGAATGGTCCTCCCTTGATCCCGGAACGGAGATTCTACCTGCGGGATACTTGTTTGTCGAGCGGGACGGCGCATTGGATGTCGCCGTGGCGCAAGTCAACTCCATGCATCCCTAGAAGAAGTAGCGCGCACGGAGCTCCATCTTCCAGTCGTTGATCTTGTCTCCGTATTCGGTGCTGTCGCCTCCGGAAAGAAAACTGAGCCGGGATCGCAGTTCGAGATTGCGGACGCCTGTGTAACTGAGTTCCGGAACGAGATTAAACGACCCGTCGTCCAAATTCAGAATCGTGAACAGAGCGGGGGTCAGGTAAAGCCATCCGAACGGCTCTTTTTGCGAGGCCTTGACGTAGAGATAATTCCGCATGAAATTGGGCAGCTGGTAACCCGAAATATCGGCGCGGGCATCCAGCTCTCGGGCCGTCAACACGATGAATACTACGATGCGTATGAGCAGAGGGAAGGCTACGCCTATGTCTCCATCAAACGCTATCTGAGTGGCAATTTTCTCTGGCGAAGGAGCGTGTAAGGGCGTTCCCGCCGGTATGGCGAGCTACCGGAGGAGAGCTTTCTGGAGACGAACATAAATACGGAGTTTTAACGATTCAGCGAGAGCCGAACCACTCTCGGCCTCCGTCTCAGTCTGGGTAAGAAGTGGTTCAATGACCCGGCTGCTATCCGGGTTTGGGAAACCGACGGTACGCCAACGGCCAGTCGGTTTACGATGCGCCTGCGAATCTCACAGGGCATCAACGATCGTGTCGCCGTCAAGACAACCTACACACAACGCTGGTCACTTTCCGGGTTCCCCCATCTTGTGCAGGATGATTTGTACGACAGTCCGATTCTCGATTCCTACGCCAGCACGACCAGCTACGTTGAAAGCTCGATTCGTACTCTCGTGCCGTGGCAGGTCTGGTTAGAGGGGGGGGCGGATACGGAAAATCCGATTACGGTGAGCTGCTCTTTCCAGGGACAACCGGGGGCATGGTGAGAGAAGACACTGTGACAGATCTGTGGCTGGCCGCGGAAAGAACGTACCCTGCGAGCAGCGGCATCAAGTCCGTAGTCCGAATCGGAGCCGGCTGGAGAGAACAGCAATCGAGTCTCGACTATTATGATCTCTCCGGTCCGAGGATCTTCAGTAGTCTGTCCGTCTCCTGGTGACCGACACCGATCAGGAACCGGGCGCAGAAACCTGCGAGCTTCGTGCGTTCAGGCGCAGTTTCATGCGAATCATAGAGAGACCTGGACAGGCTACTTTCTTCTATACGCTCGTAACATCAATAACACATTGCAATTGTCAAACTCTCCCCAGAATGAAGCGGACTGGTACGTTCGTTGCATTACACAAATGATGTTCGCCAACTATTCATCCTGTTCTCATCAGGGTCACCTCAAGGAGAATTCTCATGAAGCGTATCGTGCAACTGATGGTTCTGGGCATGCTGGCGATGCTCATAGGTGCATGCAATGAAAACCCGGTTGAATCAAGCAACGAAATCAATGTGGCGGGGGTTCTCGAGAAGACTCCTCCCGGTGAAAATATCCAATCGGATCTGAGCGATCCCGAGATCGCGGACATGCTGTTTATTCGGGAAGAGGAAAAGCTGGCCCATGATGTCTATGTCACTTTGCACGATGTCTGGGGCCTCTCAGTACACTTGAATATCTCGAAGAGCGAGCAGCGTCACATGGATGCGGTGCTGGGTCTCATCAATAACTACGAACTCGTCGATCCGGTCGGCGATAACGGTATCGGTGTTTTTGAAAATGTAATCCTGCAGGGCCTCTACGATCAATTGGTGGCCCAGGGTGCGGAGTCGGCCGAGGCGGCTATTCGAGTCGGGTGCGCGATTGAAGAGATGGACATTCTGGATCTGGATGAGTTCATTGCAAGAACCGACCATGAAGATGTGGCAACAGTTTATGAAAACCTGCTGCGCGGGTCGGGAAACCATCTTCGGTCCTTTGTCGACGTACTGTCTGTAACTACCGGTATAACCTATGACCCGGTCTACATGAGCCAGGAGGAATACGACCTGATTATCAGCCTGGAGCAGCAGCCGAGCGGTAATGGGGGAAGAGGCGGCAGTAACGGGAGCAGCGGTCAGAACGGGAACGGTGGCAGTTACGGCAACACCAACAGTGGCGGTAACGGCAATAGCGGCGGCAACGGGGGGCGCCCATAGCCGGTTCCGTCCGGAGAGAAGCATCACCTGGTCTGACACCCGAGGAGGCCTCGTCCGTTGACGGGGCCTCTTCTTGCGGTCCCGACGGGAGACGGTCGAGATCTCAGAGTGCTTGAGCGTGAACCAGAAAATGATGTTATCATCGCAGGGCACCAGGCGATCTTTCCGTGGTCCACCGGCCGGGCGGGATTACTATGAACAGGGAATCTGACCACTACAAGAAGCGTGGTGTCGACTATGAAGTCCCCCCCTTCATGCCCACACTTCCTCGCAAGTACTATCAATCGGAATCGATCTATCAGGAAGAGTTGGAGAAGATTTTCTACCGTCGATGGATCATGGCGTGCCGTGAAGAGGAGATCGCCGAGCCGCGGCAGTATCTGACAATCCCCGTTGGTGATGAGAGCGTGATTGTCACTCGGGGTGACGACGGTAGGATCTATGGGCACTTCAATGTCTGTCGTCATCGTGGTACGCGAATCTGCGACAAGGAGCGGGGAAGGTTCGAGTCAGATTCGATCAAGTGCCCGTACCATGCCTGGAGATACGATCTTTCCGGGGCGCTTCAGGTAGCCCCCCTGATGAAAGAGGGCGCCGGCTTTCAAAAATCGGACTTCCATCTCTTCCCCGTTCATATCGGACTCTGGGGCGGTTTTGTATTTATTAACCTTTCCGAAGAGCCAGTCCTGTTTGAAGAAGAACTGGCCCCCCTGATCGGTAAGTTCGAGGCATGGGGATTACAGAACCTGCGAATCGCCCACGAGCTGAATTACACGCTGAACTGCAACTGGAAGATCATCCTCCAGAATTACCAGGAGTGTTACCACTGCCCGGGCGTTCATCCCCTTCTATCCAAGTGGACGCCGTTCCGCGGCGCGGTTCATGATTGTATCAAAGGTGCTGTGATCGGCGGCCATATGGAGCTCCGCGATCAGGTTGGTGGAATGACGATGGACGGTGGTCCGGCAGGGCCGCCACTTTGCAATGTGACAGGCGATGACCTGAAGCGGGTTCACTACTATTCCGTTTTCCCCAATCTGCTCCTCTCGCCTCACCCCGATTTTGTTCTCTATCACCGGATTCGCTCCGAAGGAATCAATCGGATTCGGAACGACTGCTTCTTCCTGCTTCATCCCGATTCGATCCGTGATGCCGAGCGAATGGATCGATTCCAGTCGGCGGTCAAGTTCTGGGATATGACTAATCGCGAGGACTGGAAAGTCTGTGAGCAGATGCAACTCGGCCTGAAATCCCGCCGATTCAAACATGGCCGTTATTCTGAGCAGGAAGACATCCTCTATGCGCTCGACCGCGAGGTTCTGACCGCACTCGGTCACGAGGACGGGTACTGAAGGATTAGGCGCGGTCGCCGTTATCCCTCACCCTCATTCGAGCCTGACCTCCTCCCTTGGGGACCCTGGATACACTTTATATCGTCATCTGAATCATGCTAAGATCAGGCGATGAACGACTCCCCCCGGAAAACCTCGGAAGAGATCTTCTACGAATGCCTCGATCGCTCGCCTGAAGAGCGGCCTTCCTATCTGGACAAAATATGTGGTGATGACACCGATCTCCGTAAGGAAGTGGAGTCGTTGCTTGTGGCACACGCGAAAGGCAAAGAAGTTTTTCGTGCGCCGACAGGTGAAAGAGGAGGCGAGAAAGAATCCACAGTGTCACCGAAGCCGATCGCAGGCAGGAGGATCGGCGACTACACGATTAAGGGCGAGCTGGGGCGGGGTGGCTTTGGTGTCGTGTATGAGGCAGAGCAGCAGTCCCGAAACGGGCGGTCGCCCTGAAGGTAATGCGTGGCGGACGGTACGTCGACGAGCTTCAGGTCAGGCTCTTTCAAAGGGAAGGGCAGGCGCTGGCGCGGCTCAAGCACCCGTCGATTGCAGCGATCTACGAAGCGGGCCGTACGGACAATGGCGAGCATTTCTTTGCAATGGAGATGGTACGCGGTCGCCCCCTCATGGAGCATGTACGGCAGGCGAGTTTATCGATTCCGGAGCGGCTCCAACTGTTTCGTACGATTTGCGATGCGATCAATTATGCGCACCAGCGGGGTGTCATGCATCGGGATCTCAAGCCGAGCAACATCCTGATCAATGCCGACGGCCACCCCAAGATCCTCGATTTTGGTCTCGCGAAAATTACCGAGTCAGACCTGTCTGTCACAACTCTGGTGACGGAAGTGGGTCAGATTCAGGGAACGCTTCCGTACATGAGTCCGGAGCAGGCTCGTGGAGATGCGGATACGATCGACGTGCGGACCGATGTCTATTCGCTTGGTGTGATCGCGTATGAAATGTTGACTGACTCGCTGCCGTACGATGTGAACAAGGGCATGCTGCACGAAGCGGTGCGGGTAATCTGCGAAGAAGAGCCGAAGCGGCCGAGTACGATTTCGCGGGCATTGCGGGGGGATCTCGAAACGATCGTGCTGAAGGCTCTTGAGAAGGAGCCGAATCGCCGTTACCAGAGTGCGGCGGCGCTGAGCAACGATTTTGATCGCTATCTTACGAATCAGCCGATCCTCGCCCGTCCGCCGAGCGCGATCTACCAGCTTCGAAAACTGGTCGCGCGGCACAGAGCTCCATTCGTGTTTGTGGGGGTGCTTTTTGTCATGCTCGCGGGCTTTAGTATCTGGATGAGCGTGCTGTATTCGCGGGCGGAAGCACTTCGGGTGGCGGCGGAAAAGGCACAGACGGAAGCTCATTCACGTGCTGAGGAACTGGGACTGGTTACAGAATTTCAGGCATCCATGCTGGGTGACATCGACGCCGTAGAGATGGGGCGCGCGCTCTACGAAAATATCGAAGAACGGCTGCGGGCGGCCATTGAAGAGGAAGGAATCCCGCCTCAGGAAATGGAGTCGACTCTCGCGGCGTTCGGAAGGACTCTCCGTCGCACGAACTCGACCAGTATTGCACTCGAGCTTATCGACAAGCAGGTACTCCATCGGGCGGCCCTGGCGATCGAGGAGGAATTCTCAGAAAAACCGCTGATTCGAGCCGCTCTAGAACAGACTGTCGGTGACATCTATCGCGATATCGGCCTTTATTCCGAGGCGGCTCCTCTGCACGAGTCCGCTCTCACCACCCGACGTCAGTTGCTTGGCGAAGAGCATCTGGAGACCCTTCGATCAGTCCGGGCTACGGGGCTTCTGTTGAGAGAAATGGGCAAGTTTGAGGAGGCCCATTCCTATTTCAGCGAAGCGGTCGAGGTCCAGCGTCGCTCGCTGGGTGATGACCATCCGGAGACGTTGGAATCAATCAAGCACATTGGCTTTCTGCTCTGGATTATGGATGATTATGAAGAGGCGCTCTTGTATTCCCGCGAAGCGCTCGATGGCGAAAGTCGAGTGTACGGCGATGATCATCCGTTTACATTGCAAACCCTCGGTCATGTGGGGACCGTGCTTTGGTCACTTGGCAAGCTCGAAGAAGCTGAACCATATTTTCGCGAAGCGTTGGAGGGCCAGCGCCGTGTACTCGGTAACGATGACCCCTCTACGCTGACAGCGATCAACAACATGGGCCAGCTCCTCCGATCGCTCGGCAAGCGAGAGGAGGCACTTATCTATTTACATGAGTCGCTGGCCGGCGATCGTGGAGTGAACGGCGACGATCATCCCCTTACGCTGACATCAATCAACAATGTAGGCACATTGCTGGTCCATATGGGGAGACTCGAAGAGGCAGAAGGCTATCTCCGCGAGGCGATGGAGGGGCGGCGCCGCATGCTGGGAGCTGATCATCCGGAGACACTCCGTTCGATCAACAACATGGGTTTTCTTTTCGGGGCAATGGGCGAGCCTGACGAGGCTCTTGGCTATTACAATGAGGCGCTGGCGGGATATCGGGAGGTGCTTGGCAATGACCATCCGAACACATTGTCGGCGATCAAGAATATGGGAGCCCTGTATCTTCAAAAGGACAGGCCTGATCAGGCCATAGCAATTCTGGAACCGGCGGAAGCTGAAGCGAGGCAGACATTTGTCGGAGATTTCGCGCACTTCCTGGCTACGATTCTGACTACATTGGGTCGGTCGCGTTCGGCGATCGGATCATTCAAATCGGCGGAGAGCGATCTGCTGGAGGCGCATGCGATTTATGGCGAAGCACCGGGAACGACAGCAAAAAACGAAAAGGAAATCCTGACCGGTCTGGCGGAGCTGTACGAGGACTGGCAAGCTGCTGACCCTGGGAAGGGATACGATCAGCAGGCAGCAGAATGGCACAAGAAATTGAGTGAGTTGTAGATACTCTCCAGGGATGAAGTGCTTCCGCCAGCGTGATCAGTTCGCGTCGCGAATGCTCAGACTGATACGTTTCCGCTCGATGTCAATCTCCATCACCCGCACCCGAACATTCTGCCCGGCATGCAATACTTCCGCCGGATCGCTTATGAAGCGATCGGCAATCTTGCTGACATGAACAAGGCCATCCTGATGTACGCCGACATCGATAAATGCGCCGAACTTTGTCACGTTTGTGACCACGCCGTTCATCACCATCCCCTTTTCGAGATCTTCCAGTTCCTGCACGCTTTCCAGGAACTCCACCGCTTCGAAATCCTTGCGGGGGTCACGGCCCGGCTTTTCGAGTTCGGAGACGATATCCTGGAGGGTGTAAAGCCCGACCGTATTGTCGACGTAAGACTGGATGTCGATTGCGCGAACCGACTGGCTGTCCCCGATCAGTTGATCGACCTCGTGTCCCAGGTCGGAAGCGATCTTCTCGACCAATTTGTAGCGTTCCGGATGTACGGCGGAGTTGTCGAGGGCGGTGTCTCCCTTTACACGTAGAAATCCGGCAGACTGTTCGAATGCTTTTGCTCCGAGACCGGATACTTTTCTGAATTCCTTTCGGCTTGCAAAGCCGCCGGACTCATCGCGATAGGCGACGATGTTTTTCGCGATTCTGCTCGTGATGCCGGAAACATAGGAAAGTAGTGCCGGCGAAGCCGTATTGACGTCCACACCAACATTGTTCACGCATGACTGCACCACGGAATCGAGCTTCTGTTTCAATCGCTTCTGGTCGACATCATGCTGGTACTGTCCGACCCCGATTGATTTGGGATCGATCTTTACAAGCTCAGCCAGCGGGTCCTGCAGGCGGCGCCCGATCGAGACGGCACCCCGTACGGTCACATCGCGATCCGGGAGTTCCTCGCGGGCGATCGGAGATGCGGAGTAAACAGATGCCCCGGATTCGTTAACGGTGAGCGCTCTTACACCGGGGTGCGATGCTTTCAGATAGCGCGAAACAATTGCCAATGTCTCCCTGCCGCCGGTGCCGTTTCCGATCGGAACACCTTCGATGTCGGGGAATCTGGCGAACCAGTTGTCGAAGGCTTTCTCGGTGCCCGCCACGTCTTTCCGAGGGACCGTGGGATAGACAACGCCGTGGTCGAGCAACCGCCCTGTTGGCCCGAGCACGACAACTTTGCATCCGGTCCTGTACCCTGGGTCAATGGCCATGACTGTCTTCCCGCCGAATGGTGGTGCCATCAACAGATCGCGAAGATTGGTCGCAAACACATCAATCGCGTCGCTATCCGCCTGCAACTTGAGCTCTGTCCGAATCTCCGTTTGCAATTGCGGCGCCAGCAGACGATCATAGGCGTCGTCAGATGCTTTGCGCATCTGCTGCTCCCAGATGGAAGAGTGTCCGTCCAAAACACGATTGCTCAACAATGTACGAGCGCTTTCGGGGTCCGGCGCGATACGATATGTGAGGAATCCCTCTTTCTCACCACGCAGAATGGCGAGCACGCGGTGGGATGGAATGCGCTTTAATGGCTCGCTGAACTCGTAGTAGTCCTGGAATTTGCTTTCTTCCTTCGATTTGCCGCGCGCCGCGCGTGAAGTCATGAAACCCTTAGTCGATGTCAGGTGACGAACCGCCGCCCGCCATGCGGCGTTCTCGGTAATCTGTTCCGCGACAATGTCACGCGCACCCTGGAGCGCGTCATCGGTAGACGGGACTCCTCTATCGGCATCTACAAACTCTTTTGCAATCATTTGCAGATCGCCCTCTCTATCTGACTGAGCCCACATGCGGTCCGCAAGCGGCAGGAGACCCTTCTCCTTCGCCATGGTCGCCCTCGTCCGGCGCTTCGGTCGGTATGGCAGATAGAGATCTTCCAGCGCCGTTCGCGTTGTTGCTTTTATGACTTTCGCCAGAAGTTCGGGTGTCAGATTGCCCTTTTCATTGATGCTGTCGAGGATGGCCTGCTTCCGGTCGTTGAGCGACCGGTGAAAATCGAGGTGCTCCATCGTCTTCTCGATAGCGGCGTCCTCCGTTCCACCAGTCGCTTCTTTTCGGTAGCGCGCAATGAATGGCACTGTGCACCCTTCGTCCAGAAGGCGGATGACCGAGTCAACGGAACTTTGCGGGATCATGAGCTCAGTAGAGATGATCTTCGCGTATTCGGGAGGCGGGAGTGTTGTTGAGACGGATGTCATGCTGTCCTCTATTCCTTTCTCTTACGATACATCGCTCTCGCTGAGTTGTCACTCGCCCCCTTTGGCGCGGGTGGCCCAAGCCTCCGATAGGTTTCATAGCCAGAGTAGTTGAGGCCGGCGATCACTTGACTACGCTCCGGGAGATCAACCAGTGCCAGAAAAGGATCGCTACCGGACGGCGCTACGCGCAGCAACTCGGCGCAGAAGTCGACCAGCGGAGCCGAGACCAGAATGTCTGCGGATCGGGCACCCTTACTATTTCTCTCGGCAACGGGCGACAAGTATTCCAGAGGGGTACGATCGCCTGTGCTCACGAGCAGTTTCCGATACGCTTCCAGCGGTTTCTCGCCCAAGCCGTTGCCTCGCCACGCACTTCGAGCCCTCGCGACGAATCCCGGTGAGAAGACCGCGCTACGGAACGAGCATCCCGGCGACGTGTCGTGCATGCTGTGCCCATGCGCGTTTGCTCTTAAGGATGTCCGGGTTCAAGCGGAGAATCTGAATCAGCCCCCCGTATGCCGAGTATGCCGAGAGCGCCCAATGTTTGGCATCAGTCTTTGTATGGCCCATCTCTCGATAGGCAGCCTCGGCCCAGTCGAGCCATCGGCGGTCTACACGGCGCGCGAAGGGCCGAACCCTTGGATCACCGGCGACCAGGCTGACCGCGAGATCGAGCTTTGCTGTGGTGCGGTCTGCAGACGACAGGATCAGACTTCGTAGCCGAACGCGTGGGTCGGTGATCCGCGATGCTTCCGCAATGGCATGGATCGCTCGCTTTTCCCATTGGCGCATCGCTGCCCGGATCAGAGCATCACGATTCTCGAAGTGCCAGTAAAAGCTCCCTTTGGTCACACCGAGCAGTCTTGCAAGGGGCTCGACGGCAACTGAGGAGAGCCCACCTTGTTCGATCGCCTCGAGTGCCGCGTCGGCCCAGATTTCGGGGGTCAGCCGTGGGGATTTCTTGGCCCGATGATTCTTCATCCGGTCAGGATAGACCATACGCTACCGTATTGACAAGTCCTGGAAGAGTTTGTTACCATACGTAAGCGTATGGTTGTCGTCTGCTCTAGGAAGGGAGGGAAGCAATGAGAATCCATGTACCTGTTGTCATATGTGGCCTTTTGCTGAGTTGGAGCGCGGTGGCAAGTGCTGCCGAAGAGCCGACCACGGGAGCGGTTGAGACGTCGATGGACTATTTTGTCTTTATCTATCGTCCGGGCCCGGGATGGTCGGGGGAGACGCCACCACTCGAGCAACCCGGTGTGGAAGGGCATTTTCTGTTAATGGGTGAATTGGAAGAGTCGAAGATCCTTGTAACGGGAGGACCGTTCAAGGATTTCAGCGGGCTCTTCGGGATTATCGAGGCAGAAAGCCTCTCTCAGGCTCGAAATATCATCGCCCGGGATCCAATCCTGATTCAAGGGACCATGGTCGCAGATATCTTGCCCTGGCATCCGACAGTTACAGGATGCATAGAGCCGCGGAGGTGGACGCCAGGATCATAGCGGTGTGAGGATCGGGTGGCTCGCTACGAATCGTCTAATCTCCCCGCTGAAAACGATCATACATCAATCCATGGCGAAGTCCGCGGTCGCTTATGGTCAGCTGCTCAACGCCGATCATCTTCATCACCGTTAGCACGATGGATGCGCCCGCGAGAATGACGTCCGCCCGCTTGGGCATCAGGCCGACTGTCCCTTTTCGTTCTTCTATGGTCAGAGCGCGATACATTTCGACCTGCCGGTTCACCTCACCAAAGGGGAGGATCAGTCCCTGGATTCGATCGGGATCGTACTCCTTCATTTCAAGCATGACCGCTCCCATACTGGTAACAGTGCCCCCCATTCCGACGAGAGTGTCAACGCCGGCTTTCAGATCGCCCAGTTCCTTTTCCAGAAAGCCGATGAACTTCGCCTGCTCTTCCGTGGTAACCGGATCAGATCGAAGGATCTCCTCTGTCGGTCGGCGGGAGCCGACGTCGAGGCTGAAGCGGCGCTTGATCAGGTCATCCGCGCCGAAAATGAATTCGATGCTCCCCCCACCGGTATCGAAGACACAGACATTCCCTTCCGGTATGCCTAGCCCTGAGAGAACAGCCAGGTAGGAAAGACGAGCCTCTTCCTCGCCGGAGATCACCTCAACCACAATGCCACTCTCTCTCTTCACTCGATCGATAAACTCCCCTGCATTCTTCGCAGTCCGGAGAGCCATCGTGCCTACAGCCACGATTTCGCCGACACCAATGTCACGGAATTCCTGTACGAACTCGAGAACGGCAGCCACGTTTCGATCGATCGCGTCCGAAGAGATCACTCCCGTTTCGTGCATCCCCTCGCCGAGCATGGTGATCACTGTTCTGTCGGCTAGGACTTTCGCCTCCCCGGGGAGTATCGCCATCACCCGCATCTTCATCGAGTTGGTCCCCATGTCGATCACGGCGCATTTGCTCATTCCGATCGCCTCCATGTCGATTGCGTTTCTTATGTCTAACGGCGCTCTTCCATCATGGGTGAGTATGATCGTGGACCGGTCACCCATCAAGGCAACATTGGCCATGATCTCCTGTCGTGATTGAGGATTGTGGTAGACTGATCGAAGAATTCACCATGGCGAGGGACGGATCTATGATGAACATCGCACCTTTCCGCCCCCCAAGTCCGATCACATTCCCCGTCTTGTTGTCGCTTACGTGCTTTTCAAGCCTGGCGGCGACGGGGGCCGTTCACGCCGCTGCAGCGTCAACTCTCTTCACCACCGAGTCAGTGGACGCCGTTGGATCGGTAGGAGGATATACGTCGATCGCCCTCGATGCGGGGAACTCAGCTCACATCAGCTATCACGCTTACTCAGGTGGTGACCTCAGATACGCCCGGCAGGTGGGGGGGGTCTGGATTACGGAGACCCCGGACACGACCGGTCTCACGGGGCGAAACACGGCCATCGCTCTCGATGCTTCAGGTGATCCCCATATCGCATACAGGGACGAGACGAACAGCGCCCTCAAGTACGCACGGAAATCGTCGGGAGTATGGGCGGTCGAGACGGTCGACAACACCGCGGAGATGGGCCGATCGATTGCGCTTGCCCTCGATGCCGCGGGACAGGTCCACATTCTCTACCTTGATTACCCGGGAAATCTGAAATATGCCGTTAAGTCGGGAGGAGTCTGGAGCTTCGAAGCAATTCCGGACAGCAGCGTCCTCTTCGACATGAGCGTGGTGGTCGATGCTTCAGGGGACGTTCATATCAGCTATCGGAGCAGTGCAGGCGAAGAGATGGAGCTGAAGTATGGCCGGAAGACCGCTGGTGTCTGGACCTTTGAAACGATCGAGAGCGGGGTGTTTCTTGGTCAGGCTTGTTCGCTTGTGCTTGATGGGGGAAGTACTCCGCACATCGCCTATCGAGATCACACGAACGGGCAGCTCAAGTATGCAGTCCGTACCGGCGAAGCCTGGATGATCGACACGGTTCACACCGAGGCGCTGGGGCCGAAATTCGTTTCGCTGAACCTGGATCAGGCCGGAATACCGCACATCAGCTTCTATGTCAGCGTGGTCACGGCTCTGCAATATGCCGTGAAAACCGGTGGTGCCTGGAGCGTCCAGACCGTAGACACCGGTGGTGCCGTCGGTGAGTTCAACTCGCTCGTCGTCGACACGGAGGGGAACGTACACATCAGCTACAAAGCGGACGGCGCCTCTCTCAAGTACGCCCTCTCCAGTGGAGCGGTGACAACGGTCGGGAGTGGGAACCGTGCAGCAGCCATGCTCCGCGTCTCCCCGAACCCGATTCGTCACGAGGCCCGCATCTTCTTTGACGCTCCCGTCAGCCGGGCGCTCGAAGTGACCATTCACGACATTGCCGGCCGGCTCGTACGAACCGTCGGCCCCGTCGGTCCTGTCTCTTCAGGCACGACCACCTGGGACCTTCGTGACGATCGCGGTCACAGGGTCACGGTGGGTATTTACTTTTTGCGCGCCGGCAAAGTCTTCCAGGCGCGGGCCGTGGTGGTGCGCTAGGCTTCCTCTTGAGTATTTACCGGTTCTCCCCTGGATTCGGGCCACATCGTAGGCGCCTACGTCAGCGGGCAGTCCCATTTGTTTTGGAGTGGTGGTGAATCATAATGAAAATATTCACTAGTCAGGATCAACCCGGCCCTGGATCTGTCGGGATCGATAGCAGTGGAGACCAGCAATAATGGAACGATTTGAAGCGGCATACGGCCGCTGGGTGGTCAGGCACCGCTGGCCGATCTTAATGGCGACTCTCGTTCTGCTGATTGCAGCGGCAAGCGGCGCACGCTTTCTCACTTTCAACAACGATCTCCGGGCGTTTTTCAGTGACAAGAACCCCCAGCTCCAGGCACTGGAGACGCTGGAGAACACTTATAACAAGAACACCAACGTCCTCTTCGTGATCGCACCGGCCGATGGTGATGTGTTTACGCGAAAGACCCTAGCCGCAGTAGAGGAGATGACCGAAGAGTGCTGGCAGATGCCGTACTCCTCCCGGGTGAACTCGATCACCAACTACCAGCACACCGAGGTTGTCGATGATGATCTGATCGTCGATGACCTGGTGCGGGATGCGTCGGCCTTAAGCGACGCCGATCTGAAACGAATTCGCACAATCGCAATTCATGAGCCCCAGCTCGTAAATGATGCGGTGTCGGAATCAGGCCATGTAACCGCGATCAGCGTCAACGCTCTCCTGCCCGGCAAATCACTCGATGAAGTACCGGAAGTAACACTCTTTGCCCGCGACCTGATCGTTCGGTACGAGGAAAAATACCCGGGCCTCGAGATCCATTTGACCGGGGGAATCGTCTTCGACAATGCGTTTGCCGAAGTAAGCCAGAAGGATATCTCGACGCTGGTGCCGATCATGTTCGTTGTGCTGGTCGTGATCACCGGGCTTTCACTTCGCTCTCTAGTCGGAACGTTCGGCACTCTGCTGGTCATTCTCTTTTCGGCATTAACCGGCCTCGGTATGGCCGGCTGGCTCGGTATCCTGCTCACAAGCGCATCGGTGAACGCCCCGACAATCATACTGACGCTGGCTGTGGCCGACAGTGTGCACATTCTCGTCACTTTCTTCTCGCAATTCAGACAAGGAAAGAGCCGGCACGATGCGATAGCGGAATCGCTCCGTGTCAATCTGCAACCGGTCATGCTGACGAGCATTACGACGGCGATCGGTTTTCTCTCCATGAATGTTTCGGACGCCCCTCCGTTCCGGGATCTCGGAAATATGGTCGCGATCGGCGTGGTAGCCGCTTTCTTCTACTCCGTGCTCTTCCTGCCGGCCCTGCTGGCGATTCTCCCGATACGGGTGAAGACCAGCGGGACCGATGAGCATGACGGCTGGACGGACGCACTCGCCCGATTTGTAATCGCCCGCAGAAAAATTGTCCTCTGGGGAACGACTCTCTTCATCGTGCTGCTCACTGCGGGAATCGCCCGAATCGAACTGAACGATGACTGGGTGAATTATTTTGATGACAGTTACGACATTCGAACATCGAGCGATTTCGCCGAAGAGAATCTGACCGGTTTTGACATCATCGAATACTCCCTCTATTCCGGTGAATCGGGGGGGATCAACGATCCCGAATACCTCGCTACGATAGAGGCGTTTGCCCGGTGGTATGAAGAACAGCCGAATGTGGTCCACATAAGCACGATCACAAACACGATGAAACGTCTGAACATGAACATGCACGGAAATGACGTGGCATACTACGCCATTCCGGAGCGGCGTGATCTGGCGGCGCAGTATCTTCTCCTCTACGAGATGTCCCTCCCATTCGGGCTCGATCTGAACGACCAGATCAATGTCGACAAATCGGCGACACGGATGCTGGTCAACATGAAGGGGATGACCACGAACTCCATTCGAGAAATGGATGAGCAGGCTCGCGACTGGCTGCGTGAAAACGCCCCGGAGAGCATGCTGACTTATGGATCGGGGCTTTCCATTATCTGGGCCCATATTTCTGAGCGGAACATCAAGAGCATGCTTGGCGCGTCGTTCGGCGCTCTCATCCTGATATCAGTGATTCTGATTTTCGCGCTTCGATCGTTCAAGCTGGGGGCAATCAGCCTCATACCGAACATGGCGCCGGCGTTCATGGCCTTCGGTGTCTGGGGTCTCACCGTCGGGCGAGTCGGGCTGGCACTCTCCGTCATCGTTGCGATGACGCTTGGTATTGTGGTCGACGATACGGTGCACTTCATGTCCAAATATATTCGCGCCCGCCGGGAGCATGGAATGGGGCCGCGCGGCGCGGTCCGATACGCTTTCAAAACGGTAGGCAGGGCGCTGTGGATCACCACAATCGCCCTGGTGGCCGGTTTTCTGGTGCTTACGCTATCCGGTTTCAAGATGAACTCTGATATGGGGATGATGACTGCGATTACGATCAGCATCGCCCTTGTACTCGATTTCCTGTTTCTACCTGCATTGCTGATGAGAGTTGAGGAGAAAGCTGATGAAACGTCTCATGTCGGTCTTGATACTTTGCCTGGCGAGTTTCCCGCATCCGGTGGGGGCGGAGACTCCTGAGGAGAGAGGTCTCGCCATTGCTATCGAAGCCGATCAGCGTGATAATGGCTTCCAGGATTTCACCGCCGAGCTACGCATGGTGCTTCGGAACAAGCATGGCGATGAGAGCCTGCGGGAGATGCGCATCAAGACCCTCGAAGTAGATGGGGACGGCGATAAGAGCCTGACGATTTTCGATACGCCCCGGGACGTGAAAGGGACCGTCTTCCTAACTTATACTCACAAGGTCGGCGATGACGATCAGTGGCTCTATCTTCCTGCCCTCAAGCGAGTGAAAAGAATCAGCTCACGGAATAAGTCGGGATCCTTTATGGGAAGCGAGTTTTCCTACGAGGACATTGCTAGCCAGGAGATCGAGAAGTACACGTACAAATGGATCCGCGATGAAATGTATCTTGATAGAGAGTGTTTCGTGATCGAGCGATACCCGGTGGACAAGAAGAATTCCGGTTACACCCGGCAGGTGACCTGGCTGGACAAAGAAGAGTACCGATCATGGAAGGTCGAGTACTACGATCGGAAAGACTCTCTCCTCAAAACCCTCGAAGTCACAGATTATGAACGCTATCTTGATCGATTCTGGCGGTCGGTGGCGATGCACATGGTGAATCATCAGAACGGCAAGAGCACCGACCTGGAGTGGACCGGATACGCATTCCGGGTCGGACTCGAAGACGATGATTTTTCGAGCAACAGCTTGAAGCGGACTCGCTGACACTCCCCTTGAATAAGGGCGGAGTCACGCGGTCCGAACTGGGATAGTCTCCGTACCACAAGGGCGGCGTAGTTTCTGCTCGCATCATCGGGGAAGAATGCCGGGAGGATATTATCCCCATTCGGAACAGAGAATTCGATCTCGATTCGGACAGTATGTGATCGTCGCATTCCCGGGGCACCGCTCAATCAGTCGAGTACTCTGCCGCGCCGATCTCCCGCACTTCATCTTCGGATAGTTCGAGATCGGCCGCCCGCACGGAGCTCATGGCATGCTCGGTGGTTCGCGCTCCCGGGATGATAATGACGCTGGATCCCTGAGCGAGTACCCAGGCGAGAACCAGTTCATGCGGGCTGGCCCCCTGTTTTTCCCCGAGCGGTGAGAGTCCTTCATGGTTGTAGAGCTTCTTGTTCAGGCGGCCCCCGCCAACGGGGCTGTAGGCGAGAAAACCGATCCCCTGCGCGGCGCAATACTCGACCACACCTTCATCGATCGCTTCACGAAAGAAGGGGCTCAGCCGATTTTGAACCGTTGTAACGGGCACGGTACTTTCGGCTTCCTGAATCTCCGCGACGGAGACGTTGGAGAGACCGACCCAGCGGATCTTGCCCTCACTGCGGAGCTCGGCGAGCGCACCGATACTTTCCGCAAAGGGAACATCCGGATCGGGAGCGTGTAACTGGTAGAGGTCGATGCGATCGACACCGAGGGCAGCAAGCGAAGCTTCGCAAGTAAGTTTCAAACGGTCGGGCCTGGCGTCACGGCCCCAGTCGGTTCCGGAACGGGTCAACCCACCTTTTGTCGCAACGATCAGATCTTCGCGGGAACCCGAGTAGCTTTCCACCGCTTTTCGGACGAGCCGTTCATTATGGCCATACTCGTTTTCATCTATGCAATAGACATCCGCGGTGTCGATCAGGGTCATGCCCGCGTTGATGGATTCATGAATGACACGAATCGCCTGTTCTTCCGAAGGCCGATCGCTCAATGAGAGCGGCATGCCGCCGAAACCGACTACTGATACCTGGGACGCACCTGGCCCGAGAGCTCGAGTCTTCATTTTATACCCCTGTCTGGAATTCGAGAGATGTTCGATTCACGTTACATCGGGATCATAGCATGGCCGGTTTGCTGCTATGCTAGAGAGAATCGATCGTATTCGACAGTCATCATGTCACTCTTGCGGAGGTCAACTGCCATGCGTCTCCGGCCGAAGATCCTGGTCTCGGGGTTCGCACTCCTCTTCCTGCTCGTTGGTGGCGCTACGTCTGCCGCACCTGGCGATACGACCTGGGTGTCTACGTTCGACCAGGAATACATCAACTGGGCTACGCCTCACTTCGGCACTTTCTCTCTCCCTTCCAATCCGGGGAACTGGGAAAAAATCATTCTCTTTCTCACAATTGAATGTCCCGGCTCGCCTGGTGACTGTGATCCCTGGGATCGGTTGGGCCATTTGAGAGTGGTAACGGCCGACCAGGGGGACGTAGAGATCGCACGCTTCATCACGCCATATGACATCACGATCCCCGGTGGACCGGTTTCCTGTGCCTGGACTCACATAGTCACCCATTACAAGAGCCTGCTTCAGGACGAAGTGGAGTTTCGCCTCTACATCGAATCGTGGATCGGGGGGGATGACGGCTGGCTGATTACGGCGAACTTCGCGTTCATCGAGGGATCGCTCGCACAGGAGCCGTACAAGGTGGTCAACCTCTGGCAGGATGACTGGGTGGAGTACGGCAACCCGAACGACCCTCTCTCCAACTACATTCAGCCGATATCACTCGACATTCCGGCTGAAGCCGAGAAGGTCGTGCTTCGGGTCTATGCAACCGGTCACGGGCAGGGGAACACGGATAACTGTGCCGAGTTCTGCCAGAAGAATCATTCGCTTGTTGTCGATGGGAATGTCTACTCTCACTCGCTCTGGCGCAATAACTGCATCTCCAATGTTTGCAGCCCGCAGGGGGGGACGTGGCAGTTCAATCGTGCGGGATGGTGTCCCGGTTCGAGGGCGACACCGTGGAGTATCGATGTAACGAGTGACGCGCCTCCCGGCCAGACGGTCACGGTTGAGTACGAGGTCGATCCCTATGAGAATCTCTGCAGCCCGAGCCATCCCGACTGTGTAGGAGGCGGTTCATCGTGCCCCGACTGCAACTACAACAACACCGGGCACACCGTACCGATCTATGTAATTCAGTCGCAGGCGATCTTCTACACGTCATCGGCGGTCGCCACCGATGTCGCCTCACCGGAGACGATGCCTCGTTCTCAGGTCATTCTGGAACAGAATTCGCCGAACCCCTTTATCCCCGGTACCCGTTTTAACTACTCCATTCCTCATCCGTCCCGTGTGGACATCCTGGTCTATGATGTGCGGGGCCGGATGATACATCAGGTCCGTCGCGATCACCCTTCTCCCGGCACTTTCACCGCTTCGTGGGACGGTCGAGATATGGAAGGAAGAAACGTCTCTACGGGAGTCTATTTCTACATGATTCGGGTCGATGGGGAAACGCACACACGAAAGATGCTTCGTATTCAGTGAACTCCTTTGGCCGTTTCGGTGTATCAGATCCATGAGCTACCGCTGGAAAACCGGTTCGATCGTCGCAGTTGTGGCGGTACTCCAACTGCAATCGGGATGTGCGACGTTCATTTCAGGATATCGAGATGCCGACCAGGCGTCACGTGAGGCGATCGACCGCCTTGATCGGGAGTCGGCGACAATTGCCGGCGAACGCCTGGAACTACTTTCGCCCTACTTTCCCAATTTCGGCGTTGTCAATGATGAGGTGTATCGAGGTGCCGAACCTGACCCGAATGAGATCTGGCGGCTCAGGAACACCGGTTTTGCCTCGGTCATCGATTTTCGCAGGTCGGTGAGCAGTACGGATCCCGAAGTGAGCGCTTGTCGTGAGTCCGGTCTCCAGTATTTTAATCTCCCCTGGAGCGGGCATGATGAAGCCGTCGATACCGAACTCGTCTCTCGATTCCTCGGAATTCTGGCTGATCCGGCCAATCTGCCTGCATTCATCCACTGTAAGAGGGGGGCGGAGCGCACAGGCACCATGCTTGCCGTCTACAGAATTGAGTACGACGACTGGACATCGGAAGATGCCTTTGCCGAAATGAACCAGTACGGTTTTCGGAGCATCTGGTATCCCGATCTGAAGACCTTCGTGCTCGACTACAGGGGCTCGAAGTAGGGCCGGTGTCTTCCTCCACGACGGTCGACCCTCCCTCCCGAGGAGCCGCTGCGGGACTCTGAATGTCGTCCCTCGCTGGCTCGTTCGGGGGAAGTTCCGGGGACACAAAACATAACTCCCACGCCCCGTTTGGCGGAGTTAAGTATTGTGTCCCCGGAACTTCCCCCGGAACTAAATGGGCCCACCGGCCTCGTCTCGCTAATTCTCCCGTGAGGAGGGTCGACCGCCGTGAAGAGGCATCGGTGTGTGGCTCGCGGAGCGCTCGATCATCTTGCAGAGTTCGCCCCGCCTCCCTCGCGCCGGATGTCGACGCAGGGATTCTGAAAAGTAGTGAAATTCCAGACCCGTATTCTCTCTTGACTACTACACATATGTGGGGTATATTCCGTTTGCTGATTGATTGTCCGGCAGGCGGGCCGGTGAGAGGACCCACAATGCGAGTCGAATCGATCCAGGAACGAATCAAAGTTCGGGCTGACTTCGAAGGAGCGAAAGTAACACCGATCCTTTTCCGGCGGAGCAACCAGAAGCACAAAGTCACCAAAGTAAATCTTCGTTGGGAGGACCGGGAGGGGGGGCGGAAGTTCTTCTACTTTTCAGTTTCGGTCGAGGCGGGCGATGTTTACCAGATGCACCTCGACAGTTCGGATATGAGCTGGCATCTCGACTTCGTCATGCTCGACTCGTGAGGTTTCGGATCGTGAACTGCAAGACCGAGCTTCCCTCGCCGTACGATTCGAAACCACAGGGGTGAGGCGATGAGTCTTCAGATTCTGCATGTAGACTTTGACGCGTTTTTCGCTTCGGTAGAGAAGGCGCGGAATCCGTTGCTTCGGAACCGGCCGGTGGCGGTCGGGAATGGTGTGATCGCGAGCTGCTGTTACGATGCGCGCCGTCGGGGGCTCTATAACGCGATGCCCCTCTCCCGGGCGCGTCGCATATGCCCGGACCTGGTGATTCTGGATGGCTCCTATCCGGTGTATCGTGCATTCGCCGATCAGATATTTGATCTATGCCGGGCCATCTCGCCCAATGTGGAGACGTTTCTGGACGAGGCGTATGTGGAGCTGACCGGCACGAGGAGACTTCACGGCTCAGGCAAGAGCGTGGGGCGGGAGCTGCGAAAAACGGTGCGCGCTCAAACAGGACTTCCGGTCACAGTTGGTGTCGGTTCGTCACGGATGATTGCCAAGCTCGCAGGGAAATCGGTCAAGCCGGACGGACTCGGAGCGATTCCGCCGGGAGAAGAGGCCGTGTTCATCGGGCCGCTTCCGGTCCGTGATCTCCCCGGGGTGGGCTATCGTTATGGGGAAATACTCGAAAAGCTCCAGATCAATACGATCGCCGAACTTCGTGCGGTGCCGGCCGAAGCGTTGACCAGACTTTTCGGGAGTCACGGAGAAATACTCTACAGGAGATGTCGAGGAGAGGATTCGGCGGTTATCGAAGAGCAGGAGATGCCGAAATCAGTATCGCGAGAGACGAGTTTCCACGTGAACACGAGTGATCGCCGGGAGGTGGAGGGAATGCTCTCCTACTTGAGCGAACGTGCGGTGAAAACGGTGCGGGAGCTCGGTCTCGAGACACGGACCGTTCATGTGAGGATCCGGTATGCCGGGGGTGGGGGTGAATCGAAATCAAAGTCGTTAGCCTGCCCCACATCGCTGCATGAGCCGGTGCTCCACATGGCGCTCTGGTTGCTCGACCGAATCTGGACGAGGCGGGAAGCCCTTCATCTGGCCGGCGTTTCTCTGACGAATATCGGACCTCCACGGGCAAGGCAGACCGATCTCTATGAGGAGGAAGGGGCGAGGAGGGAAGAGAGCCTGACCGGGGCGCTCGATCGGGTGCGGGATCGATTCGGTTTCGGGGCCGTTGTGGCGGGGAAAAGCCTCGATCTCATCGACCGGCTCGAACGAAGCGATCACGGTTTTGTGCTGCGCACGCCGAGCTTGACCAGGTAGGTGATCCGGAGAGATGTCTTGCTGAAGAGTCGATGGGTCAGTGCGATCAATTTGTCAGCATCACGCAATGCAGGCTATCTATCCGCCCGTTGAAGTCTCGCTGGAGACAGCGAGTTCGCGAGTCTTCCTGATGGCGATCCAGGCCCGGCGAACATAGCTGAGCGCTTTCTCGTCGTTCGGATCGATGTCGAGGATTTTCTCCCATAGATTTACAGCCTGTACCAGATTGCCTGCGGTGAACTGCTCCATGCCGACGAAGAGATAGACCTGCTTCAGGTAGGGGGTGACGTTCTCGTAGGCCGGCTGGAGCGCGAAAACGAATTCAAAATAGGGGATTGACTCGCTGTGGCGGCGGTTTCTGAATTCTTCGACACCCGATTGGTACATGCGCTCTGCCTCTCCCGCTTCAGCAGAGGAAAGTGTACGTTGGGGGAGTGCCTGCTCGCGCGCTGATTCGACTTTCGCGGATGCCTCTGTACGACTCGATGCTTGGTCGAGTCTGGCGAGTGTGTTTCGAAGTTTGAGATTCTCAGGCTGAATGGACATCGCTCTTCGAATACGCTCTCGGGCGCCCTTCAAGTCTCCTCGCTTCCGGAACCAGTCGGCCTCCTCGACGAGAGCAAGTACCTGCGCACCGGCGAGAGAGTCGGTTCGAGCGAGATAGCGAGTCGCTTCGGGGTTTCCTTCGTCGACTTCGAGTACCCCCATAAATGAATTGGTGGCGCCGGAGAAATTGCCTACCGTCAGATACTCGATCCCCTTGGCGAGGAACTCACTCACTTCGCGACTTCGTGCGGAACTCAGTTCAAGCCGCGTCCGGAGCTCGCCAAGGAGGTTAGTCGCTCGCGAATCGCCGGGCAAGGCAGCCAACGCCTCGTTGCAGGACTCGATGGCGTCAAGAAGGTCTCCGTTTTCAGCTCGCGCGTAGGCGGCGTCCAGATGGCGCTCACACCGGCATTGGCTGAGCATGGAAAGCGCTTCGGAGTTCTCGGAATCCCACAGGAGTGCGCGCTCGAACCACGCCTCCGCCTGGGTGTAGGCCTTCTTCTTGAAGTGGCGCCTCCCCTGGGCGAGATTGGTCTCGATCTGGTTCCGCTCTTTCTGCAGGAGTTCCTCTTCCGTTCGTTTGGCGAGGTGCTCCTCTTCTTCCCGTTGACGGGCAAGGCGGAGATCGTGGAGACCGGTGCCGAACGCGAGCGTCAATTCCACGCGATGGGTGGAACCGATCTCGTGGGAGGCAAACGTGTAATCGATCGTGCCCCCGCTGAGCGCAAAACCCACACCGGTAGACCACTCTTCCGGGCCGGCGCCCACACGTAGGGCGACGGTCGGGTCCACGTCAAACTCGGCGCCGAACCGGGACCGCCCTCCGCTCTCCACTCCCTGCTCGAATGAAGCCAGAAGTAGAACGCGACGGGAGAGGGAACTCCCAAGGGGGAGCGAATAGGATACACCGCTTCGAACGAGAAGGGGAAGACTCTGCTCTTCTTCCGAAAGTGTAAGTCGTGGCTCCAGGATATTCCGGATCGAGATACCGAGACCGAAATTCTGCCTGGCGAGGGCATGTCGCGATCGTTCTTCCGATCGAATCAAGACGCCTAAGTCGGCGCCGACTGCTGTGGCCGATTTGTCATCCAGCTCATGAGTCTCCACCTTCAGGTTGGCGCCGAAACTGGCCGGACCAAAGGGAGGGGGTGCGTAGGAGAGTAACCACTCGTTCTGCACATTGGAGAACGATCCGAGGGGGGCACCATCGGATCCATATTTATCGATTTCGCCGACGCCGTAGCGCAGATTGCCGAATCCCAGAGTTCCGAGATCCAGAAGGGGGTGAGTGTAACCGACAAACGTGTACCGGCTCCCCTCCAGGAAGGGGGAAGAGTAGTAGAACGAAGCGGTCTTTCTCTGTTCGAGCGCCAGGCCGGCCGGGTTCCAGACGAGTGCTGACGGGCCTTCGGCGACTGCTGTATAGGCGCCACCCAGCGCAAGCGCCCGCGCACCGGCACCGGCAGCGAACGGCGAATCCGTCCCGCCATCCAGACCACCGGCGCTGCAGGTGTCCGAGGGGAGAAGCAGGCAAAGGGATGCCGTCACGGATACGAGAGCCACGCGTTTCCGCGCTGCTCGTAGACCGCTCCTCAGCACCTGCCTAGTTGAGCACAGCGATCTTGTGAATCGCATGTTCCTTCACCCCATTATCATAGGTAACTTCGATCGAAGCGATGTAAACGCCGTTCAGCACGCTTTGTCCCTTACCGTTTTTGCCGTCCCAATTAAGTCGAACGAGTCCGCCGCCAACTATGTCGCTTTCCAGGATTTGAACCGGGTCGCCGAGGGCCGTGTAGATTCGTATTGTCGCTTTCCCCGGCATGCCGGAAAAAAATGTCACTACCGTCTCCCCGTTGATCGAGGAGAACGGATTCGGGTAGTTCCGAATGCTCGCTTCGAATTCGCGCGCCGCCAGATAAGTGAACGGCGATGGATTGGTGCCGCCGGCCGGACTCGCCAGTATCGGCACAGCTTCTACGAGATCGAGATCGCCGATATCGAGAGCAATTCGGAAAGAGGGAAGGTCGATCTCTTCCGCAAACCGGAGATCACCGTGAAGATTCAATGTGTCTCCCGAGGTCAGAACTGTCGGCGGGTCGAACCGGAACCGAACCACACCGGTTTCGAGAATCGCTTCTATGGAAGTTGAATCGCTTGTCCATAATTCCGCACTTTCCAGAGCCATCGACGGATCGATCTTCTTCCCATCAGAGTTCTCAACGACTAACGAGAACGAGCGTAAGTGAAGCGATCCTTCGTTCGCATCCCCGCCCGGCACGAGAAGATGGAGGTCAACCGCACCCGGAACCAGTTCGCCGCTACTTGATGCGGCTGGAAGCATCAGGTTTACGGCCACCTCGACCTGTGCCGCCGGCTCCCGAACGTTTATTACCCCGGATCGGAACGGCTCACCATCTCCGGCGAGTTCGACTGAAACGACCGCGCCATTGTTGGCGTCTTTGGCGGCGACCGCTCCCGGGTCCAGAGCGAGCCGGTAGCTGCCGACGGGCGCGTTTCCCTGAATGTCTACTTGGACCTCGAAATAGGCGCTGTCCCCCGCCACCAGAAGGAAAGGCGAACTGAGTGGAATCGTAATCGTATCGACATCGTCCCTGAGCGGAGCGATCGAGGCGATGACGATATCATCCTCCCGTATCTGGATCCGGCTGAGGGTGGAACGAATAGGCGATGTCGTTCCTTCATCCGATTCCAGCCGAATGCGAACACTTTCGACAATCACACCGGCTGTCGAGTCAGGAGAATTGTGACTTAACCCGAGGCCGAACGGGATGTGGCTCTGCGTTCCGGGGAAGAGGTCGACCTCTTCTATGCCTGCGATACCGGTCGCACGAATCGATTCGGCGGGGAGGACTACTACAGTCTCGATCGCCCCGTCCGATTCGACCGTAGCCGGAACGATCTCTCCTCCAGCCGCGGCTCGAGCCTGCAGGTCATACCCGGTAAACCGAATCGGGCCAAGCGGGGAATCTTCGGAAAGATCACCCTGGAAGATGAAGCCTACTGTCTGACTTGGTGGAACCAGGACCGGCGGTGAAAGATAGAGTAGAAGTGTGTCGCCTACTGTTTCCCATGTTGAATCATCGTACGACACAATGTCTCCCGCTACGACTTTTACAGCCGCGAATGGGAAGTGGCCTCCCTCTACGAAGACCTTGATCAGATCGATGGCGATTTCGGAAGTGAGGGTTCCGCCCCCCTCCGCCTCCAGGCTGAAGTGAGCGATTCTTACATCTTTCGAACCCCGGTTCAGGCTCGGTGGAAGCGTTCCGTATACGAGGGCACGTAATCCGGTTGGTGTATCAAATACTTCAGTTCCGCCGGTCCGGACGGGAAAAATTCCCGTCACACCGACGGTCGCGCCGGAGTTCGCGTCCCTTGCGAAGACACTGCCGGTGCCGTTCATCACGATTCGAAATCGTGTTGCTGACGGGGCTTCATCAACCGAAGCGATCACTGTAAATGCCGCTTCTCCTGTGGGCGTTACTAAAATCGGTTCGTTCAAAGCTACGCGGACGATGTTCCCGTCAAAGTCATCGGCATTGATTGATCCGATCACTCGTCCTGTTCGTTCAATCGAAAAGCCGGAGAAGAACGCGCCGGCGGCCAGCGCATTCCCGTTGATATCCTCAATCGAGAAAGCGATTGAGTCGACCCTGACCGGTGCGGCATTCTCAGTCGTATCGGCATGGGCAAGTGAGATGACGAAGACCGGCTCGTGCGCTTCACCACGGGCGATCGCTTCAGGCAGTGTTGCGACTGCGTTTACGAGGAGAGAAGTTGGCGGGATCTGAATCGTGATTCCGTTCGAAAGTGCGACGAGGGTCTGCACAGTTTCCTCGGAGCTATTCGTCCCCGCAGCACGCCCTGCAAACTGAATCGTGCCGACTTCGGTGGCGCGGAAACGCCAGATGAATTCATGGTTTTCGTCGGGAGAAAGTGTATCGGCAAGGGTGGTCGGGTCTTCAAGCAATTCCACAATGCTGCTAGATGGCGCCATTGAATCGGGCGCCACGCCGAATACGGTTTCCGGTGTGATGGGGGAGTAGTTCTGCACGTCGAGCGCTACCTGAATCTGCTGGCCAATACTGACCCTGAGGGGAGATGCAGCCATGGAAGCGAAGATTGGAGAGTCAGTCACCAGATAGATGTCTCCGGAAACCGCTTGCTTGTCGACGGGCCCGTCGTTATCCGATCGAACCGTGATCCCGTCGACGGGGACAGCCATCTGAAGGGAAGCGCCATCATCCGCCGCCAGTGAGAGATCAATCTTGACCGTCAGCAGGGAACCTGAAGAATCAATCGGAACATTCATCCCCTCCCGGCCCCAGATTGAACCATTCCAGACAAGTTCCCCGATCTCCGTTTCTCCATCGGTTCCCGAATAGAGCGACATACGGTCGATCTTTTCGGCTGTGAGCGATCCTCTGTTCGTCAATCGAAGTCCCGAGAGCGTGTCGGGCAGGCAGCCGTTAGAGGGTATGTTGAGCCTGAGCACGGTGCGATTTGTCTCGCCTGGTCGGAGTGCGCCCCCTCCTGACTGCTGGAACGAGATTTGCGCCGCCGCGTGTCCGTCGACCTCGAGGGAGGCGCCCGTCCTTACGGGCCAGAGCCCGGCCACTCGGCGCTGCCGCGCGAATGTCAACTCCTGCTCATCGTCGATCCAGAGATCGAGGCGATCACCGTCGCTGATGCATTCGAGGCCCACATCGGCCACCACGGCGAGGGTGCAAGTACGGCCTGGTACTACAGGAATCCGGAAGCCGGAAAAATGGAACGCCCCGTCCAAGCGGTCAGCGATCGAAACGGTTGAGCGGTCTTTTCCGAGGAGATAGGCGCGCTTCAGAATGGCATCCGGATTTGCTCCGTAGCTTTGATCCTCAACGCTCAGTTGCTCGAGTATGGCGGTATCCGCATAGGAATTGGATACCTCGATATGGAGCGCCGGGTAAAGGGAGTCACCCGGGATCGGCATCGCGGCGGGTACGAATACGAGCGCTCTTACAACGATCCGGTTCGCGCCGGATAGGATCCGGCTGTCCGGGCAGGAGACCGGCTGGTCGATCGGACCGTCGTTCGAGCTTGCCATGTCGATCCCGTCGACCGGGAGCGTGAGTCGAAGCACACGCTCTTCCGTCGCCCCGTCGGCCGCATCTACGGCTACGTAGAGGAGTGCGCCACCAGGAGGGATGGGGAGATCGATTCGGGAGAGCGACCAGATATCGCCGATCCAGGGCATGGGCCCGAGATCCTGATCGTCCCCACCGTCTCGGTCGAAGAGACCATTGCCTCCGTCGGCGAACAGCCGGAGTTCGGCGATATCGATCGCCGGTTCGGCATCGGCGAGGTTTCCGACGCTGATAGTCCGCAGCGTGTCGGTCATATACCCGTTCGATGGAATGCGGATAACCATGGCAAGCGAGTCGTCGCCACCTGCCGGAAGAGAAACGGGGAATCCGCCTGTTATCTTGATCTGGGCCGCCACCATACCGTCGACGAATCGTGCACCGGGGGAATTCAAAGTGTCGGCGGCGGAGACCGCAGTGGTGTCACCGAAATCGATTTCTCCCGGGCCGGCGATGGTGACGTCGAGTTCATCACCATCCCGTGCGCCAAAGAGGGAGACCGATCCGGTGAGCAGAACCGACAGCGTCTCTTCAGGGGCGATCGACTGATCGATGTTTTCGAACAGCATGGTGCCGCCGGTAAAGGAGCCGGTTGCCCACATCGAATCGGCGCCGGTCCAGTTGCCGTCCCGATCGACATCGTTGATAAGAGTCAGAAGTCCCCATGAACCGTCATGATCCTCCGTGCTTCCCAACCCCTGTACATGATTCGTGAATTGAACGCTCCCGAGAGTGCGACTGTCTTCATAGAGATTGATCAGTTCGATCCGCATGAGGAGAAGCGAGTCTTCTCCCGGGAGAACGACCGAACTCGGTACGGGGATCGCTTCCACCAGAATGTACGGCGGCAGGATCTGTAGCGCGTTGTTATCGGCTATGAGCGGCTCGGGATAGTCGAGTCCGTTTCCGTCGACGCCGGTGATTCGAATAGTGAGAACGTAGGAACCGGGATCGAATGTTGGTGGGATCGAAGCGGTCGAAAAATAGACGGGCACAGCGGAACCGCCTGCCGGTACGGTCACCTCGGCGAGCAACGGTGTCAGTAGAGAGTCCGTACCGTCGGTAAGAAAGAGCATCGTACCGCTTTGGAGCGTCAGAGAAGTTCCCCCGCGATTTCGAAGAGCAATGGCGAATGCCTCACTCTTTCCAGGATACGACCTGGCCGGGAAAAGAGATCGGGTGACATCGTCCAGGAGAGGCGCTTCGGTAACAGTCCAGCTTCCCGTAACGTCAGCGGCCAGGTCTCCGGTGGGAGCGCCGCTCATTCCGAGAGTGCCGAAAACTGAGCCATCAATAGTGATCAGTTCGCCGGTGGTTGCGGAGTCATCGATCCCGACTACGAAGTAACATGTGTCACTCGCCCCGTCAGGCAGGGAGTCGGGCATTCCGACAATCAGCGAAACCGTGTACTCGCCCGAGAGGTCGGTCGCCCCCGAAGAGAATCGAAGGGAGCCGGAAAGGCCGGTCACGGTCTGCCCGGATGCATTGGAGATCACGAGAGAAACCGGGACGGCCGATTCTCCCGCCCGGACGAGATCTCTCTCCTCCAGGACGGCAACTACGGTGAGGCCGGAGTTATCGAGCACCGTAACGGCTGCCGAATCGAGAACGCTGCCGGCAGAAGCGACAACATGGCCATTGCCGGCTGTGGTCGCCATAAAGAGCCCTGTTCCCCCTATCGAACCGATCCCGCCGGTGACGGACCACAAGACTCCTTCATTGGTTGGATTCCCGTCACCGTCCTGGGGAACGGCGGCAAAGGCTGTATCGTTGCCTGCGGTAATGAGCACCGCACCGGGCGTGATCATGATCGACGCTGTAGCGCCGGCCGTGACGACTATGATGCCGCTCGTGACATTCACTCCGCCGGCGCTAACGGAGACGGTTCCCATTCCCACCGAAGTGGCGTCGAATAGTCCGCTGGCCGGATCGATGGTGCCGATCCCCGTACCACCGCTCCAGACCGGAGTTCCCGGGAGGGGGACCGGATCCCCTGAAGCATTCAGGGCGATCACGTCGAAATCGATCGTTTCATCGGCCGTAACGCTATCTGTGTTCGGGATAATTTCGAGAGTGGCGGCGTTGCTGTCCGTAACTGTCACGGTTGCCGTATCGCTGAACCCGCCTGTCGATCCCACAACCATTCCTGAGCCGGTGCCGCCTGGTGTGAAGAGGCCTCCTGAGGTGATCGAACCGGGCGCACCCGGCGCGCTCCATATAATGGTAAGGGAAAGGGGATTGGCGTCGGCATCGAAGCCGAATCCATTGTAAGCCACTAGTCCGTCGACAGAGATGGTGGTGTCCGATGGGAGTACTAAGAATGAATTGAGCATGCCGGCTGTTACCGTCACGTGGGCAGTGTCGCGCTTCCCGTCGGCCGTTACGATCACCAAACCGTTCCCGGGCGTAGTCGGATCGAACAGGCCGCCGATATCGACCGTACCGATTCCACCCTCCACGCTCCAGGCCGGGCTGATCAGAACCTCGAATCCGAGAGCGTCGTAACCTGTGGCAGCAAAGGCCAGCGTGGAATCGGTTGTAACGCCGGCGCTGGCCGGGGCGATCACCACGTAGTCGAGTGCACCGGGCGTAACGGTAAACGAAACCGTGTCGGAAATTCCGCTTGATGTTCCTACGACGATCCCGGCACCAGGGGATGCCGGCGTAAAGAGGCCGCTCAGGTCGATGAATCCGATCGCGCCGGGCTCTGACCAGGTGAAGGATGCCGATGGAATGGAGTTATGGTCCGCGTCGTATGCGACGGCGTCAAAGAGAATCGTCTCGGCAGCAGTAATCGTGTCGTTTTCAGGAGTCACTTCGAGCGAATTGATTCGGCCGAGCATGACGCTCACGGTTACAGTGTCGGTCCGCCCATTCAGGCTCGCTACTACTGAACCGACCCCCGGAAGCGTGGCATCTAATAGCCCGAATCCATCGATCGTCCCCACACCGCCGTTGACTGACCATGCAGGGGAGACAGGGCCGGACGATGCATCATTAAAGTATCCCGTGGCTGTAAACAGGAGAAGCGTGTCGGTCGTAACCGATGCGATCGAGGGCGCGATGCGGATACTGTCCAGTGAGGCGGCCAGAACGGTGAACGAGGCTGTATCGGAGAGCCCTTCCGCGCTTCCGATGACAATGCCTGATCCCGGCGTGTCCGGGTCGAACTGCCCGACACCGTTGATCGTCCCGAGGCCGGTCGGCTCCGTCCACGAAATCCCGGCCGGGGTATAGGCGTTTCGATCGAAATCCCAGGCTGTCAGTAAGTAACTTACGATGTCTGTGAGTGTGAGAGTTGTCACGGCCGGGTTCACTGCGATCGAATCAGCAGCCCCATGAGAAACTGTGACAGACGATGTATCCGCAATGACGCCCGATCGGGCAATCACGTTGCCGCTGCCCACTGTAGTCGGATCGAACAGGCCTGCCCCGTCGATATTTCCGATGCCGCCGCTTACAACCCAGGTCGGAGTGAAAATGACACTGTTCCCGTCCCCGTCGAAACCGGCTGCACTGAATGTGAGGAGAGAATCGGTCGTCAATCCGGCACTCGAGGGGAGAACAACGATCGCTGCCAGCACTCCTGGCGTAATCGTTACGTCGGCCGATTCAGAAATTCCCTCGGCCGTCCCGACTACGGTTGCGTCACCGACAATTGTCGCCTGAAAGAGGCCTGCGCCGTCGATTGATCCGAGCCCTGTCGGCTCTGACCAGACGACGGTCGGAACGAAAGCATTGCCGTCATCGTCCCAGGCGGTCGCCGTGTACGAAACGGCGTCGTCGGCTGTGATCGTTGTGTCAGCAGGCTGGATGGCCAACGTCGCCACCCGTCCGCGAGAGACAGCGACCCGGACTGTATCCGCAAATAGACCGGCAGCGACGATGACCTGTCCGACCCCGACTGTCTCCGCATCAAAACGCCCTGACCCATTGATCGAACCGATCGTACCCACCACGCTCCAGCTGGCACTGATGGGGACCGGATTACCCTTGGAATCAAACCCTTCTGCTATAAAGAAAATAGTCGAATCGGCCGTAATGGAATCGCTGGGCGGAGTGATGACGATGCTCGCAAGCGCGCCGGCTGCAATCGTGACATCTGCCGTATCCGAAACGCCTTCCGCCGTGCCGACAACGATTGCGTTGCCTGCCGTGTTCGGCGTGAAGAGGCCGCTTCCATCGATGCTTCCGAGACCGGTCGGCTCGGTCCACACCACAGTCGGCGTGAAGGGATTGGAATCGGCGTCGAAGGCGATCGCGGAGAAGCTCGCGGTTTCGTCGGTCGTCACGGATGTGTCGGTCGGAGAAACGGCGAGAGTAGCGACGGCACCGACGGTGACGTTGACGGGTGCCGATCCACTAATGGCACCATCTGTCGCGATCAGGGAACCGGCACCCACGGTGGTCGGATCGAACAGACCGACGGGGGTGATGGTTCCGATGGCCCCTACTATGCTCCAGATCGGGGAGATCGGCACGTCGTTACCCTGAGCGTCGAGACCTTGAGCCGCAAAGAGAATCGATGAGTCGGTGGTGACGTCCGCGCTGGCGGGGGTGATTGCAATGGTTGCCAGAGCTCCGGCGGTGACGGTGGCGCTCGCAGTGTCCGTAGCGATGCCCGTTCCTGCCACAATGATTGCATTTCCGGTGAGCCCCGGTGTGTAGATCCCGGAAGCATCGATCGATCCGAGGCCTGACGGCTCCGACCATGTGAATGTCGTCGATACGACATTGGAATCGGCGTCATGGGCGATTGCCGTATAGCTGACGGGATCATCGGCGGTAATGCTGGTATCAGAGGGGGCGATGACTACCCTCGCGATAATGCCGGGAACGACAGTGACCTCGCTCTCGGCGGCGATCGGGGGGACGTGTGCCACCACCTGGCCTGCGCCGACTTTCGTCGCGGTAAATAATCCCGTGCCGTCGACCGCCCCCATCGGGCCGTTGACAGTCCAAATGGGATCGATGGGCACCGGGTTTCCATCCCCGTCGCTCCCCGTCGCGACAAACTGGAGTGAAGAGTCTGCAGTCAGGATTGCGCTCGCCGGTGTCACGTTCATCGATACCAGCGCTCCGGCTGAGATCGTTACGGTGGTCGAGTCGAAGATACCTTCCGCACTCCCGATCACCAGCCCGATACCCACTGTTACCGGATCAAACAGTCCGACAGGAGCCATGCTGCCGAGACCAGTCGGCTCGGACCAGGTGACGACATCGGGCAGGAAGCTGTTCCTGTAGATGTCCCACGCGAGGATCCGATACTGTACGGATCCGTCAGCGGTAACTGCGCTGTCTACCGGGAAGATCGCGAGTGAATCGACACTCCCATGGGTGACGAAGACCCGGGCGCTGTCGGACAGCGTAATGTACGTAGCAATTACCCAACCGCTCCCCACGAACTTGGGCGTGAAGTTTCCGAGCGGATCGATGTCGCCGAGTCCCCCCGTGACGGTCCAGGTCGGTGTGACCGGTGTGCTCCCGCCCATTGCGCCGATAATGACCGCAGTGAACTGAATTGCGGAATCGACGGCGATTACAACTGAGTCGGGTGTGACCACGAGAGTGCCGTCCGAAGTAAAATCGACGTGGAGAGTGTCCCCGTCGCCCGGGATTCCATTGGCATTCCCGGAGGGCACCCGTTGATCAGGTATGGAGAACGTCGACCAGTCGTCCACGTAGGGGACGAAGTCGGCGCCACCGAGTGCTTTGACCGGAGGCGTATCCACATCGAAGGTGATCGCCAGTATCCCGTCGCTCGATACAGGGGTATCCAGGTACAGCTCGAGCTGATTCGCCGAACTCATGTCGAATGTCGAACGACCCGAGCCGTTCCAGGTTGTGTTGATCACTATCGGGTCGGTGAAGCCGGTGGGCATAGCCATAGTGATTTGGTCAATCTGCGATTCCAACCCCGGCAGCTCGAGAGCGATGAAGAGTGTCAGCGTATCGCGGATATTCTCCCGGACGAATGTCGGTTGGATCTCGGCGACATCGCTGCCGATCGGAACGACAGCCAGAGAGTCCCAGGTCATCGTGAGCACCGGGCGCCTGCTAAGAGTCCCTTCGTCAGTCGAGTAGAATTTGATTTCGTCGCCCTCGGGCCACCCCGATTGAGCCAAACTGTCCACCAGGACCAGACCGAAGTTGGAATCCGGATTGGCAGACCAGAATTGAATGAACGTAGTCACATCCAGTGTGACGGTGCTTTCCCCATCGAAGACATCGACCGAGCTTCTCTCTCCTGTGAAATCACCCCCCGCAGAGACCCATAACGAGTCCGTTTTCCGTTGACTCCAGTTGAGGTCCTTATCGTTTTGATCGACCCCCTCGTCCCAGGGAGCGAGAACACGGTGGGCGCCTATCGTCATGTCGTCCCCTGTCAGATCCATCGATTTGACGGTGAAGACGATCTCGGCTGAAGTAAGTACCCAGGGCAGAGGTTGGGCCGGAACGGGAAACTCCAGGAACAAATGTCTGTCCTTGCCCGGCTCACCCCTCACCCCGAGCTTGGTGTCAATCCCCTTGTTTCGATTGTCGCTGTCTTCCTGGTTGTAAGTATCTTTGGTGGTCGCGGGGTCCAGCGTTACGGTGACGGTCTTCGCGATTGCCATGTCCGCGAAAGGCAGTGCGAGACAGATCAGTCCCACCACGACAAGGAGACCTGGCAGTACAATTCGATTGTGCGTTTTCCTCTTCATCTCTACTCGCTCCGGACTTTTACCGTCTCTCTTCTTTTCGGCCGTTTCTCTAATGTTTCAAGGGGTTTAGGTGAATTTCGTTTCCGCTCCCTTTGGGTGTTGACTACTACACAAATGTGGGGTATTCTTCTGGATGTCAGGTGGGGCCTGGACTTGGGGAGAGGGTCGCTGGAGCGTCGGATGAAACCTTACGTCCCCCTTCACCTGCAGAGTCACTTTTCCCTGCTCCACGGCACGGTTTCGATCGAGTGTTTAGTGGAGCGGCTCGCCGGGGCCGGCTGTGATCGGGCGGCCCTGGTGGACAGGAACAATCTCTACGGGGCCATGTTCTTCCAGACGGCCGCCCGGGCGGCGGGAATCCGGCCGATTACGGGCGCCGAAGTGGAAGAGCGGCCGATCGCGGAGGGTAGAAGCGGCGGGGCGATCATCCCACACCACCGGCGCTTCGAGAGTGAGGGCGGCGACGGCGCTAGCGGCTCGGGTAAAAGGGTTCATGCGGCCCCGGGCTGTATCGACCGCGCCGTTCTCCTCGCCCGCGATCTCACCGGCTACGGGAACGTCTGCCGGGTGGTCTCGGAGCGAATGCTGGACCCGGAGTTCGATCTCGTCCGGGCGATCGGTCGGGATGGCCGGGGACTCTTCGTTCTTGTGGAATCGGAGCATCTGGCTACGGCGCTCCGCTCTTATCTCGTTCCCGGCGCTCTCTGGATGGAGCTCCCTCTCTGGATCGGGCCCCGGTCGCTTGCTCTCAGGCGGGAATCGGCCCGCCGGCTCGGAATCGGGCTGGTCGCCGGGGGAGCGATGTCCATGGGATCAGGGGGAGAGGGCCCGTTTCAGCGGGTACTTGCCGCGATTCGCACCCGGGGGATCGTCACGGAAGTAACGGCCGCCGACCTCGCTTCGGCGGAGGGGTACCTGCGCGCGCCCGAAGAGGCGGCGGTACTCCTGCGCGAGGTCCCGGAGGCGCTCACGAACAGCCGGGCGCTCGCGGAGGCTTGTGACGTCGATCTCCTGCGATCGAAACCGATCTTTCCCCGCTATCCCCTGCCCGAGGGGGAGACCCCTTACTCGTACCTGTACCGGCTGGCTCATGACGGGCTTCGTCGCCGTTACGGTTCCGAGATCACGCCGGAAATCACCGCCCGACTCCAGCGGGAGCTGGAGACGATCCATCAGATGGGGTTCCCTGCGTACTTTGTGGTCGTTGGCGACCTCGTCCGTTTCGCCCGGTCCCGGGGGATTCCTGTGGTGGGGCGCGGTTCGGGGGCGAGTTCGCTTGTCGCGTATCTGCTCGGAATCACGAGTGTCGATCCGATCGCATACCGGCTCTATTTCGAGCGCTTCCTGAATTCTTTGCGGGATGACTGGCCCGATCTCGATGTCGATCTCTGCTGGCGTGGCCGGGACGAGGTGATCGAGTACGCCTATGAGACCTATGGCCGGGACCGGGTGGCGATGATTTCGACGCACAACCATTACCACTGCCGGTCGGCGTTCCGCGATGTGGCCCGCGCGTTCGGTGTGCCTACCGAGGTGGTGGACCGGGTGAGCAAGCGCATTCCCCGGGAGACCGAAGAGACGCTCGCCGCCTGCTTTGCCCGGTCGAAGCTGCTCGCCGAGTATCCCCGCGACCAGGAGCCCTATCGGGGTGTGCTCGAGATCGCCGAACGTCTGCGGGGGGCGCCGCGCCATCTCGGCATCCATTGCGGCGGGGTGGTGATCGGCGCCCGGCCGCTCGCCCGGCTGACCGGGCTGGAAGAGGCGACCAAGGGGATCGTGGTCACGCAGTACGAAATGCATCAGATCGAGCAGATCGGCCTCATCAAGATCGACCTCCTCGGTAATCGGGCGATCTCGACGATCCGGGAGACGGTCGCCCTCATCAAGAAGACTCGGGGCATAGAGATCGATATCGAAAACGCTCCGCCCGATGATCCCCGAACGGCGGAACTGCTATGCACGGGACAGACGCTCGGCTGCTTCCAGGTGGAGTCACCCGGCATGCGCAACCTGCTACGCATGATCGGCACGAAGACGATGGGGAAGACGATCGCCGCGCACTCGCTCATCCGGCCGGGGCCGGCGTCGTCCGGCATGAAAGAGCGTTACGTTCGTAGAATCCGGGGGATCGAACCGGTCAGTTACGGCCATCCGGCGCTGGAGAAGGCGATTGGCGATCTACTGGAAGAGACACTCGGCATTCCGCTCTACCAGGAAGATGTGATGGCGGTCGCGAGCCGGGTGACGGGGATCAGCCTCGAGGAGGGCGATCTCCTTCGGCGGCGGATCGGGGAGGCGCGGGACGAAGACTCGATGCGGGCGCTCACCAATTCGTTTCTCGGTCTTGCCGTGCAGCGAGGGGTGGATATCGGCCTTGCCAAAGAGGCGTGGCGTATGATTGCCCGTTTTGCGAGCTACTCTTTCTGCAAAGCCCATGCTGCGGGATACGGTGTGCTCGCCTACCAGACCGCCTGGCTGAAGGCCCATCACCCTGTGGAGCATGCTGTTTCGCTTCTCAATAATCATCAGGGGATGTATCCCACACGGGTTCATCTTGAAGAAGCCCGGCGCCGGGGGATCGAGATCCGTTTGCCTTGCGTTAATCAGAGCGGGGAGGAGTTCACATGGGAACGGGCCGATGAGAAGCCGGCCGGCAGGACTCGATCCGTTTCCGGCGACGCGATACATGATGCGGCAATCCGGGTCGGCCTCGGACGGGTGCGCGATCTGTCCGCCGTTATCCGGGAGCGGATCTATGACGCCCGCCCGTTCCGGTCGCTTGCCCAGTTTCTCCGGCGGGTGATGCCCCCCCGGCGGGATGCGGAGCATCTCGTCCTTGTGGGCGCGTTCGATTGGACGGGCACGCGGCGAACCGAGCTTCTCTGGGAGCTCTACGCAACATACGAAACACGGCGAAAAACATGGGGAAGAGCGAAGGGAGTCGGAATCGTACCGGCGGACGGGATGGCGCCCACCATGGTTCGGGAAGCTCTCTTCGATGAGGCGACCATGTTTCCCGGTGAGGAGGGGGGAGGCGAGAGTGATCGTCCCATGCTGAACGACATGGCGCTGCAGGAGTGCCTGCGATACGAGATGGAGATTCTGGGACTCGCTGTTTCCGCGCACCCGGTCGCCTTGATCCGGCCGACCGATGGGTGTGCCGGATGTGCGGATTCGCGGGTGCTCGGCGCAGGGCCGGCCGGCCGGCGGATCACGATTGTCGGGATTCGTGACGCATCCAGGCTCGTCCGGACGAAAAAAGAGACCGTCATGCTCTTCCTGACGCTGGAAGATGAGCATGGCTTATTCGAGTGCACGCTCTTTCCGCCGGTTTACACGCGGTTCATGCAGGCCACCCGTGGAGCGGGACCATTCCGTGTGACCGGCCGAATCGAGGAGCATTACGGTGTTCGAACGATCACCGTGGAACGAATCGAATCACTCGGCAAGGAGGGAGGGCTGCTGAGCGACGTTCTTGACAGTGAGTCCATGTGACAATTGCCCGCTTGACTGGAGACGGTTCGTCCTGAATGATCATATCTGAGGAACGAGGCGCTGATTCGAAACATAAGGAGAAACGAAGTGGCCCATACATGGGATGAATTGCACGGGATGAACGTAGCCCAGCTCCGGGAGATTGCGGATGGAATCAAGCACAAGGAGCTCGAGGGCTACACAATGATGCACAAGGACAAGCTCCTTCCGGCGCTCTGCCACGCGTTGAAGATCGAAGATCACCGGCACCATGAAGTGGTCGGTATTGACAAGGGGTCGGTCAAAGCGAAGATCAAGGAGCTGAAAGTCAAGCGACAGGCGGCTCTGGAGTCGAAGGACAGTGCGGGGCTCAAGCGTATCCGCCGCCAGATCCACAGCCTGAAACGCCGGATCCACGCTGCAACCACTTGAACTGCCCCGAACGTGACATACCTTTTACACGTACGGGGATGGTCTGGCCACTAATCGTTTCATCGGCCGGGGCGGCCCGGCTTCAGATCGGATCAGCGGGTGTGCGACCGATGCGCACCCGGATCTCGAGTGCAATGTACCCGGAACCCCCTACAAGGAGATGAGATGAGACGACTATTCACCGTCGTGCTCGTGCTGTTTGCGGCCTCAATACTGCTGCCCGAGGAGCTCCTCGCCCAGCCGGTGATCAAGACCCCACGGACGAGCCAGCACGCCAAGGTCATGCAGACCATCGGCCTCAGTGAGATCACGATCGACTACCACAGGCCGGGCGTGAAAGAGCGCGAAATCTGGGGCGCCCTCGTGCCGTACGATCAGGTGTGGCGCGCCGGAGCGAATGAGAACACGGCGATCGAGTTCTCCGATCCCGTGAAAGTAAACGGCCAGGATCTCGCCGCCGGCCGTTATGGACTCCACATGCTCCCGAGAGAGACAGGCGAGTGGGATGTGATCTTCAGCACGCAGTCCGGCGCCTGGGGAAGTTTCAGCTACGATGATGGGGAAGACGCGCTCCGCGTCGCCGCCAAGCCGGAGTCGGCTCCGCAAGAAGAGCGGCTCAGTTTTACGTTCGACAATCCGACAGATAACTCGGTCGACATCGCCATGAACTGGGAGAAGGTCCGTCTTTCCTTTACGGTGGAAGTAGACGTCGACGCGATCGTTCTCGATGACATCCAGAATCAGCTTCGTGGTGTCTCCCGATTCTTCTGGCAGGGTTGGCAGCAGGCGGCGAACTGGTGCAACCAGAATGACACCAATCTCGATGAGGCACTCCAATGGGCTGAGCGGGCCGTGCAGATGAACCCGAGCTTCACGACCCATATGCTGAAATCCAATCTTCAGGCCAAGCTTGAAGATCAGATCGGCTCGGATGAATCCCGAGAGACGGCCATGGAAATGGCTACGGAAGGGGAGATCAATAACTTCGGCTACCAGCTTGTGAACCAGGGGAAGCTGGACGACGCGATCGAACTTTTCGAGTTGAATGTCGAGGAACACCCGGATTCCTGGAACTGTTATGACAGTCTGGGCGAGGCTCTCGCAGCAAAAGGGGAGACCAAGAGGGCGATCGAGTTCTATGAAAAGGCTCTCTCCATGTGTGAAGATGATGGCCAGAAGGGACGGATCAAGGGAGTTCTGAAGACTCTCTCCAGTTCATCCTGATCACGCAAACTGTACTTTACAGATAGTAGGTAACAGAAACCTCGCTCGCTGGGGCTACAGCGGGCGGGGTTCTCTTTTGCCTGAAAACAGCTGGAGTATCGATGCGATCAGGATGACGGCCAGACATCCGACCACGTTGTACCAGAGAAACGAAAGATCGCTCCAGATGAAACAGGCAATCACGATCACCTCTCCCGCAATGGCTCCCACAAAAGCGGCCGTCCCACCGATGCGTTTGAAATAGAAGGCAAGTAGAAAGATTCCAAGCACGGTACCGTAAAAGAGAGAGCCGAGAACATTAACCGCTTCAACGAGAGAGCCCAGTTTGCTCGCATACTCAGCAAAAACAATGGCAATGATCCCCCAGACGACTGTGGCGCCCTTGGAAAAAACGAGGTAATGGCGGTCACTCGCGTTTCGCCGAATCGCCCGTTTGTAGACATCGACAGCGGTGGTCGAGGCGAGAGCGTTCAATTCCGACGACGTGGATGACATCGACCCTGCGAAGATCGACGCCATCACGAGTCCGATCAACCCGGCTGGTAGATGATGCAATATGAAATTCAGAAATACATAATTCGTGTCGCTCCGGTCCATTCGAGGATTGCCCTCTACCATGAGGTCGATCGCCTGATCACGGACTACAATCGCCTTTTCGTCTGCAGCAAGTGCTCGCTGGAGCGCTCCCTCTACACCGATCACATCGCCTGAATCACGCGATTGCAGCATGCGTTTGATGTGGGTGCTCTTTTCAGACGTTGCCAGGCCGTATTCTCTCTCCAGTTGATGAAAATCATCCGCCCGGGCACTCACGGCGACGCGATCCGCCTCTACGGAATTGAAAAAGATCGGCGGCGCCTCGAACTGATAGAAGACGAAAACCATAACGCCGATAAGAAGAATACCGAACTGCATCGGAACTTTAACGAGACCGTTGAAGAGGAGAGCGATCCGGCTCGCGGCGATCGACTGCCCGCCCAGATAGCGCGCAACTTGAGATTGATCTGTACCGAAATAGGAGAGGGCGAGAAAGAATCCGCCGATCAGACCGGACCAGATGTTGTATTTGTCTGTCAGATTAAATGAGAAATCGACTGCATTCAGCCGTCCGAGTTTGCCTGCAACGAAGAGCGCATCGCCGAACGAGACGTTTTGGGGAAGGTAGCTCACCACAAGAAAACCTGTGATAGTGAGAGTGGCGAGAACGATCAGCATCTGCCAGAGATGGGTGTGGCCCACCGCCCGCGTGCCGCCGTAAGCGGTGTAGACAATCACGAGAGCGCCGATCATGAAATTCGTCAGGTAGAGATTCCAACCCAGCAGGACGGATACGACGAGGGCGGGCGCGTAGATTGTAAGTCCGCAGGCCAGTCCTCGTTGAAGCAGAAAAAGCCCGGCCGCTAGGATTCTTGTCTTGGAGTCGAACCGTGTTTCCAGATACTCGTACGCGGTAAAGACCCGTAGCTTGTGGTAAATGGGTACAGCCGTGATTGATAGAACGATCATCGCGAGTGGCAGGCCGAAGTAGAACTGAACGAATCGCATGCCGTCAGTAAACGCCTGTCCGGGAGTGGAAAGAAATGTGATCGCGCTCGCTTGGGTAGCCATGATGGAGAAGGCGACGATATGCCATCGCATGTCCCGTCCCGAAAGCAGATACTGGTCGAGACTCTGGCTTCGCCTTCCGGCATAGATGCCGTACCCGATGATCAGTGTGAGGGATAATACGAGAACGCCCCAATCGATTGAACTCAAGAGAACGCCCTCGTAAAGATTGTGTAGAGTACGATCTGCAGTGCGAGAAAGAGAAAAATGACAGCATAGAGTGCGCGCCAGCTCCCGCCGATGGGCGGTCTGTCTTCACTCACGGTGATTGGGATCCGGTTCGCGCGGAGACGAGGTTGACGAACAGGCGATAAGCGCCGGGGACACCCGCGGGGAGCTGCCGGAAGAACGAGAATCCGGTGTAGATGAAGACGCCCTTCCCATGCTCGCCGACCAGGAGGCCTCCCTCCAGGTCATCTTCGCCCGGATCATGACAGGCGAGAACCGTCCGGTAGCCTGCGTCCCATTCGCTTGCGAAGTAGAGCCCCCGCTCCTGCACCCACCCATCGAAGTCGGCCGATGTAATCCGGTTCGGTCCGCTTAAAATCGGGTCGGTCGAGTCGAGGAAGGTCATCTCCGCCTCCTCGACCGTGACCCTTCCGCGGCCGAGTTCGAAGGGGAACGGTCCCATGGCAGGCAGGCTCGATCGACGACCGGCAGTGTTGTATTGCACGACCACCGTGCCGCCGCCATTCACGTATTCGAGGACCCGTTCCTGATAGCGGGGAAGTTCGCTGTTGATATTGAATGCGCGGATTCCGAAGACGATCGCGTCGTAGCCGGTGAGATTACCTGATCGGAGCGTCTCGTTGTCGAGTTCGGTCACATCGTATCCGACTGCTCGAAGCGCTTCAGGCACTTCATCTCCGGAACCCGTGACATATCCGATATAGTCGCCCTCACGCTTGATCGACAGCCGAACAATTCGCGCCTCAGCGTGCTGAAGGATGGTGCGAATCGGAATGTGATCGTAGTCGATCGTGATCATTGATTCGTCGAATAGACGCCCGTTGCTCGTGAACCGGGCCGAGATCGTGCCGTCATCCGGATCATTAGGAGGGGGCGTGACTGCGAAACGAATGATCTGCTCGGATCCGGTTTCATCAAAGCGGAGCGAAACCGCCGCCGGATCGGCGCGCCATCCCGGAGGCAGAATAAGTGACAGGACTCCCTCGATCGGCTCATGGGCCGTAATTGATATCTTGATGTCTCGAGTAGCACTGTCAGGGTATAAATAGATTTTCTGGCCGAGATCGAGCGTGACTGCGGGGACGACCCTGAGCGGCCTGTACAGTTCACCCTTCACCCGGTCGACCGATCGAAACAGGATCGGGTCGACGATGGAAATGGCGGGGGGGATGAATAGTTCCGCTCGTGCTCCGGATCCAACCGACCGCGCGGCGTTTACGAAACGGCCTTTCGAGGGGGGTGATCGGAGCCACTCCGGTTGAGTCGTGCTGCCGGGATTCATGTCTGCAGGAAGGGTGAACGTGAATTCTTTGACCATAGATTCATTCAGCCCTGATTTCACGTCCACGATCTCGTCCGTCTCCATGCCGAACAGTTTCGCGTTACGATTGCCGGCGGGAGATCCGGCCGACTGTCCCAGTCGATTGACAACAGTGGCGGTCAGTTTGACCTCTGTGCCGGGCGTTATCGTGTGACGATCGGCGATCACCTCGACCCACTGTCCGGCGCAGGCACGCATGAGTTCGTTGAGTTTTGTCAGCGTCGCGGGGAGGAGCGCGTTCCCCGCACTCCAACCCCGGCCATCTCCCGACTCGATGAGACGGGCGAGTTCCTTCCCTACTTCCAGTAGCTGTGGGATGGTTGCCGACGGATCATCAGATCGAAACCGCTCGGCGGCTTCCTGCAGCAACTCACCGACTCTCTCTCCACCCTGAATCCGTCCCCATGTGAGATCGACACCATCAAGAAAGTCCTGTTGTGCAGGTTCTCCCCTTTGCAGTTTCAGATAATTCATGCGGGTTCCTCGTGACCCTGCTGAACCGAATCCCTGGCTCTTGTGCATTGTGCGGCTCACGGCGGCGATCTCGGTGTATGACTTGCCGAGATACGTGTTATAGCCCCCCACATCAACGGCAACCAGTGAATCCAGTTCCTCTTCGGTCGGCCCTTCCCCCCATGTCCACCAGTTCCAGAAGAGGCGCCTCACCTGCCATGGATCTCCCAGCTCAGGATGCCAGTAGGCGTCGGATGCGAGATCCATCGCTTCCCTGGCGAGAATGGCCGAGGCAGTGTGATGGCCGTGGCCGCCCCCTCCGTCTCCTGGAAATCGTGTGATGATCACATCGGGCCTGAAGCTTCTGTAAACGCGCACTATATCTTCGAGAATCTCCTCTCGCCCCCAGATCGCAATGGTCTCTTCCGATGATTTGGAGTAGCCGAAGTCGATCGCTCGCGAAAAGAACTGCTCGGCGCCGTCAATCGCTCGTGCCGCAAGGAGCTCCTCCGTCCGGATCACACCGAGAATCGCCCCCTTCTCAGAACCGATCAGGTTCTGCCCCCCGTCTCCCCGGGTTAGAGAGAGATACCCGGTTCGAACCAGGCGCTCGTTCGCAAGATACGCGAGGAGTGCGGTATTCTCATCGTCGGGGTGGGCGGCGAGATAGAGAACGCTCCCCGTAACGGCGAGCTTCTTTAGGTTCAATTCAATCTCGCCGGATGTCGTCGCCCGGGTGGGCGAGAGTGTGGCGCTCCCTATCCCGGCCGAGAGGAGGATCATTACCCCGGACCAGAAGGCTCGAAACGTAGTAGTGGGCAAGGCGAATTCCTCCGGGCCGGATTGAATCACCACTTTAACGGTGCCGAACGTTTCTGTCCACCAGGCCGCGTAATATCTATGTAAAGCATGGCCACAGTCGGCCGAACCGGCCGACCACGACGGATAATGTGCTAGAGTGCGATAAACGATTGAGCAGGTAAGGCCATGATCATCGTCCTCTAAAATGGGGTTCGCTGCCCCTCTCAAGTCAGGTTCCGCCCAGTTGCAAGGAGAATCCGTTGTTCTCGTACCGTCCATTCCTGATTGCGCTCACTCTTCTCGTCTCATTTGCAGGCCTTCTTCCTCACTCGGCTTCAGCCGGGCTCCGGCTTGATTCGAATGCCGTCCCCAGGAGCGAAACAATCGAGCTTTTTCTCGATGCCGAGAAGTCGGGCTATACCGGAACTGTGGAAATCGAAATCACGATTGCCAACTCCACCAAAAGCATAGAGTTCAACGCGGAAGGCATGGTTCTGGAGTCCGCGATTCTTCGTGGATCAGCAGGCTTTTTCACGCTTCACCCGGAAGAGGAGCTGGAAGGCGTGGTAGTGGTTATGAGTGAAAAAACCATTCCGTCCGGCTCCTACGTCCTTCAGATCAGATTCGTCAATGAGTACAACATGACTTCGGTGGGCCTCTACAAGATGACTCACGATGAACGGGGCTATCTCTTCACGCAATTCGAATCTATTGATGCGCGCAAAGCATTTCCCTGCTGGGATGAACCGATCTACAAGATTCCTTTTCAGATGACCATCCATATCCCCGAAGGGCAGGAGGTGGTGACAAACAGTCCTGTCGAATCCGAAACGTCGGTGGACGGCGTTCGTACGATCGTCTATCGGAGAACCCCGCCTCTCCCCGCATACCTGATCGCCATAGCCGCCGGTCCGCTCGAGAGTACTCCGATCTCCGGACTCTCTGTCCCAGGCAGAATCTACACTGTCAAGGGTCAGAGTAAGCTCACCGGAATGGCATCGGCAATGACGCCGATCGTGCTGGAAGCGATCGAAACCTATTTCGGCCGCCCCTACCCTTACGAGAAACTCGATCTTATAGCTATCCCGGAATTTTGGCCCGGCGCGATGGAGAATCCAGGGGCGATCACCTTCAAAGACCGTCTCCTTCTTGTCGATCCCGAGGCTGCAAGTGTCGTGCAACGCCGCACTCTGGCTCGGGTGACGGCACACGAGCTTGCCCACATGTGGTTCGGCGATCTGGTTACGATGAGTTGGTGGGACGACCTTTGGCTGAACGAGGCGTTTGCTGATTGGCTTGGCGACAAAGTAACCGACGAGATCTACCCGGAGTTAGGTGTCGGACGAAGGGAGGTTCAGAAACGGCAAAACGTGTTCGACGTAGACGCGAGATCCTCCTCGCGCCCCATTCGTCGGCCCGTTAGCTCCCCCGACGACATGCTCGGATCGGTAGGCGTCACCTATGACAAGGGGAAAGCTGTTCTCGGCATGATCGAGCAGTGGATCGGTCCCGAGACGTTTCAACTGGCGGTTCGCCGCTACATTAACGAGAACGAGTGGGGAAATACCGTTGCCGAAGATCTCTGGTCCGTCCTTTCCGACGTGTCCGGAAAGGATGTGGGAGGTGTGCTGTCAGACTTCCTCGACCGGCCCGGCTACCCCTTGATCCTCCTCGAGCGTAGCGAGGGGGGAATCCGCCTGTCCCAGACTCGATTCGTCACCCACGGCCAGGTGGCGGACGAGCTCGACTGGCGACTCCCCATACGTATCAAATATCCGATTCATAGCGGATACAAGGTCAAAACCGTTTTCCTTACGAAGGAGCCACTCTTCGTTCCAATCGATGGAGATCCCCTGTGGGTGCTTCCCGATGCCGGCGCCTACGGCTACTACCGATGGAAATCAGACACCGGCTCTATCGATCATATGCTTAAAGATGCAGCGGGCGCCCTCGACACAAGGGAGATGACCGCCTTTCTCGGAAACACGTGGGCGCTTCTTCAATCCGGAGATATCGGAGGAGATGAGTATCTCAGCCTACTCGAAAAAGTCGCCGATAGCGGGGAGCCCGAAATAGTTTCAGCCGCGATGGCGCAGTTGGATGAGGTGGGTGGAGTTCTGGTACCGGATCGCTTGATCGAACCATTCGGAGTGTATGTGCACATGGTGCTTCGCCCCGCTCTTGATCGAATCGGCATCGAACCCGCAGATGGCGAGCCGGAGTCGCGAGCACTTCTGCGCCCGGGGCTTCTCCAATGGCTCGGCCGGCGCGCCCGGGATGAAGAAGTGATTCAATATTGCAATGGCCTTGTGAAGGAGTATCTGGAGGATCATTCTTCGGTGGATCCGACTATCGCCGGTGCCGCACTCTCCGTCGCCGGGTTCCACGGCGATCGGGAACTCTACGACGCCTACCTTGCCGCTCTGCACGAAACTTCTATTCCCGCCGATCGGAGTCGGCTGCTATCGGGACTCTCCGCTTTTCAGAAACCTGAGCTGCAGGATGAGACACTTCAATTGGCGATCAGTGGACAGGTTCGTCCCGATGAAACTTTCACGCTCAGCAGGGGAATCGGCTGGTCCGAGGCGGGGGCGGACAAGCGTTTGCGGTGGGCGATGGAAAATTTTGATGTCATGGCGGCGGCGATTCCCGATCAATTCATTTCATTTCTTACGCATTATGGTGGTGGCTGTTCCCTCGAGCGCCTGGAGCTGGCAAAGGACTTCTACGGCCATCCTGATCGCGCTGTGGAGGGGACCGCAAACTCACTGTACCGACTCTCGGATTCCGTGAACGAGTGCGCGGCCTTGAGGCTACGCGAAGGTGCCGCTGTGGAGGCGTACTTGAATCGCGTCGCCACGAACTTTGCAACGAATCGATAGAGATCGAACCATGATATGCTTCTGACACATTTCCGGCAGATCGGTATCAGGGAGGAGTAAGAAATGTATCGATGTATCAATGATTGCTTGGAGCACGACAAGGAACTTGTCGAGTCGACCTCGAAGCTGTTCGGGGAGATTCCCGATGATTCCCTGAAACAAAGGCCGGCTGATGGCTATCGGTCGCTCGGCAGCGTTGCGTGGCATATCGTTGTCACTGTTCCTGAGATGATGAATCGAACCGGTCTCAAACTGTCATCCGTGAATGAAAAAGCGCCGCCGCCGAGTTCGGCCGCCGAGATTGTCGGCGCCTACGCGCAGGTATCATCCGAGCTGCTTGAAGCAGTGAAGGAGAACTGGTCTGATACGACTCTCACCGAGATAGATGAATTGTACGGGGAGAAATGGCCCCGCGGCAAAACCCTCACAGCACTGGTTCACCACGAAATCCATCATAGAGGTCAGATCACCACAATGCTTCGGCAGGCAGGGAACAAGGTACCGGGTCTCTACGGGCCGTCCAAGGAAGAGTGGAAGCAGTACGGTATGGATGAGCCCCCGTACTGAACTCGTTTGCCTGATAGAGAGTTCTATTTTGTCGTCCCGTGATCATGAAAGCCGGAGGTTGGAGAAGTGATCGATACGAGAGTGGAAAAACTCGCCCGCCTGCTTGTGAACTACAGTCTGAGAATCAAGAAGGGTGACTGGGTCCGGATCCAGGGGGCCTACGCCAGCGAAAATCTGATGCGTGCCGTCTTCCGTGAGGCGTTGTCAGTCGGTGGGCACCCCTATCTGGATGTTGAAATACCGGGTATCAAGCGAATCTTCGTAAGTGAAGCGTCAGACGCACAGTTTGCGTTTCAATCACCAGGCGACAAAGCGGACATGCGGGGGCTCGATAAACTTCTCAGTATCTGGGGTGGCTGGAACAGTAAGGAAATGACCGGAGTAAATCCCGTTCGCTCGACGAAATTCAAGGCGTCCAGACAACCCTATTTGCAGTCTGTCTTCAAGCGCATCACGAAAGGCTCGCTTCGCTGGTGCGGCACTCTCTATCCGACACTTTCTTCAGCTCAGGACGCGGAAATGTCTCTCGAAGAGTACGAAAATTTCGTGTTTCGGGCGGGGAAGCTGCACAAGAGAAATCCTGTTGCCGAATGGAAGGCGCTCTCAAAAAGGCAGGAGGGAATTGTCCGCCGGCTAAGCAAGATTAAGACCCTCCGGATCGTCGGGAAAGAGACGGATCTTACTGTCGGCGTGGCCGGTCGCAATTGGATTAATTGCGACGGTCAGATGAATTTCCCGGACGGCGAGGTGTTTACCGGCCCCATCGAGAATTCAGCGGATGGGACGATTCGCTATGCATTCCCGGCTGTCTACGACGGGAGAGAGGTCCAGGATGTGCGGTTGACCTTCCGAAAGGGGAGGGTGATTGATGCGTCCGCCGGGAAGGGGAGGGAGTTCCTTCATGCTATGCTGAATACGGATGAGGGGGCGCGCAGGCTCGGAGAGCTGGCCTTCGGCACGAATGATTCGATTCAGCGGTTCACCAGGAATACGTTGTTCGACGAGAAGATCGGCGGGACCATGCATCTTGCGATCGGTGCGTCGATTCCGGAATCGGGCGGCACAAACAAGTCGGCCCTGCACTGGGACATGGTTTGCGATACACGCAAGGGCTTTACGATCTATGGGGATGGTCGGCCGATTCACAAGAACGGGAAGTTCCTCTTTGAATGAGGGAACGTGTGAAGGGGATGGGTGGAATGAGTTACCGGAAGGAAAATCAGCAGGAAGCGGGAGAAGAGAAGATTCAATTCCGACTCGAATTCGACTCGGATATCGACGCGGGACCGGCTAAAGAGTACTTGCCGGACGCGCCGCTAGATAGCTGGGTGGAGAGGGTGCGAACCGAATCCGTCCGGTATACGAGAATGGCGGCGGAAATCTGGCCGGATATCAGTTTTCCAGTGCTTGACCTAAGATTCACTCTTCTGGGACGCACCGCGGGACAGGCGTCACCCTCTGCCGGCAATGTAAACTACAATCTCGAGCTTCTCGGACGGTATGGTCATCGATTCGTCGATGAGATCGTTCCCCATGAGGTCGCTCACATCGTCGCCGCATTCGTCCATCGCGGCAGGATTCGCCCTCATGGGAAAGAGTGGCAGGCGGTCATGAGAGCCTTCGGCGCGAATCCCAGAACAACACACAGTTTCGAAACCACTCCGGCTCGTCGGGTGAGGCGGTATTACTACTTCTGCCTTTGTGATCAAATTCACGGCTTGGTCGGTCGTTCCCATCGTCGATTCCAGCAAGGATCAATGGAGTATCGATGTTCGGGCTGTAAAGAAGTGCTCGAGTTTACTGGTGAGAGCGGCTTCGGCGCGTAAAGAGATCGCGCTGCTCCTAAGTAATCGGGCCAAGGCCCAGCAGTGTCATGATCGCCGTCATCACTCCCATAAGTCCTTCGCCTGCGATCAATCCCGATGCGACTGCAATCGCAAATATTTTGGCCGAATCGGGCCGGCTCTTTTTCCACACGATCAGAATCATGGAACCGATAAACATGGCGATCGAGTAGTACGGAGGAACGATCATGGCGATTCCGAATGCGAGTCCGCTCGGGAGCCAGGTCCCGACCTTTTTCGAGAGCTTCCGCGTCAGCGCCATGGTGACGCCGAACGCCAGGCCGCAGAGAATCGCGGTCGGCGCCATGTCCGGCAACTCACCGAAGCCCTTGGAGAGCACCTCTGCCATTGCACGCCAGGCATGGGCGGCCGGCGCCGGTACTTCGGTCCCGCCGATTTCGTATGCTCGGTCGAAAATCTTGTAGATACCGGTCGCCACTGGAATGCCGGCGGCGATTCCGATGCACTGGGCGATGATCTGATTCCGTGGCGACGCGCCGAGCAGGCGACCTGTCTTGAGGTCCTGCATCATGTCGCCCGCCTGTGATGCGCCGGCGGACGTGATTCCGGCAGCCATGAGATTGATGGTGGTGCTTCCCGGTGCAATCCCCCCGAACGCAAGCTGAGTCACCTTACCCATGCCGCCGGTCGGGTTGATGTCCGTCTCGCCCGTTGATCGTACAGCGATTGTGGCGAGAACCGATGACAGCGCGATGGCGATGACGGTCATCCACGGCGGGATGTCGAACACGCGCCAGGCCATGAACACACAAACAGTACTCCCGATCAAGAGTCCCACAAGCCACCAGGAGTTCGGCACACGATCGTTCTCCGCTTCCATTCCTATTGCGGCCGTTTTGTCCGATCGCCGGAACGTATTCAGGATCGTCCGCCAGGAAAGCCCGAGATTGGTCATCGCATCGGCCACCATGATCGCCACTCCGGGCCAGAGGATCCAGCCTCGCGGGCCGTCCTGGTAGCTCATGATGGATCCGGTAACCCAGCCTTGTGATTGAGCGAGCGGACCGAGCAATCCCCACCCTACGATTGCGCCGAGCACGAGGGAGGTGCCGACGCGGGGTCCGATGAGTAACCCGGCACCGGTCATGAGCGGGCTTATGAGAAGCGAGAATCCCCAGGCGCCGATCGCGGCGAGTCCGAACCAAGCGCTCGGCGGTTGGGCGAGCTGAGGGACGAAGAACGCGGCTACGGTGAAGAGCGCGGCGAAGATTCCCCACTTGACGAGCACCCCCGCTTGAGCGAGCGCCTGGGAACCCTTAGCGTACATGGAGACAATGGTCTCCGCCGTTGCGGTGCCGGTGGGGAATCGCAGCTTCTCCACGACCACCATCTGGTTTCGGAGGGGGACTGCGAAGAAGACGCCCAGATAGGCTATGGCGAATGCCCAGAGGACGAGTTGAGTGTAGGACAGCTCGACCCCCAGCATTCCGAGTGCCGGAATGGATGAGAGGAGCCCCGCGGCACCGGCCATTGATCCGGCCGCCGAACCTGCCGTCTGGGTGATGTTCGTTTCCAGCACGGAGAAGGAGCGGGTGTGGAAGGTCTTGTGAATGGAGGCCCATACTGCGAAGCCGAGAATCGCCGCGATTAGCGAGCCGCCGATCGACCATCCGGTCCGAAGACCGAAATAGATGTTCATCGCCGAGATCACCACGCCAAGAAGACAGCCGGTAATGATCGCTCTCGCCGTAAGCTGCCACTCTCCTGGCTCCGGCGTGTAGAGCCGCTCGTGATTGGCGGATTCTTCCGTTCCGGCGTTCGCCATCGATTCCCCTGCGCTCATGACTTCCTTTCGACTATGATATCCGGCAACCGGGCCGCTGATTCTGTATGAGCAAGAAAGGATAGCGAAGAGCGCCCTGTCCATCAAGCTCTCCCCGGCCGAGACAACCGGCGAAGGAGGTTCCATTCGTGTTTGATGTCCATGCCGTCCAGGAATCGATCAGTAGATTCGGCTTCGACGGATGGCTCTTTTCCGAGTTTCGGGGAGGCAATCTTCTGGCCCGCCGCATTTTGCGGATGTCGGACAGAGAAATGGGGAGCCGGCGCGTCTTCTACTTTGTCCCCTCATCGGGGGAACCGGTCAAACTCGTCCACAAGATCGAATCGGGCGCTTTGGATCATCTTCCCGGCGAAAAACGAATCTACCTCCGATGGCAGACTCTCGAACGGGAGCTCGGCCGGATACTCGAGGGAGGCGGACGGATCGCGATGGAGTACTCTCCCCGAAATGCGATTCCTTATATTGCACGGGTCGATGCCGGTACGGTCGAGCTTGTCCGCTCTTTCAATGTTGAAGTCTGTTCGTCGGGCGATCTGGTGCAGCAGTTTGAAGCGGTCTGGTCGGAGGACCAGTGGCAGCTCCATCTCGAAGCGGAAAAGATCAATCTCGAAGCATTTGAACTCGCTTTCGGTCTGATCTCGGAAAGGGCGTCAGCGGGAAAGCCGGCTACCGAAACCGAGGTTCAGGCCGCTATCGTACGCCACTTCTTAGTGAACGATCTTCTGACTGATCATCCGCCGATCGTGGCAGGCGGGCCTCACAGCGGCAATCCCCACTTCGCGCCCGAACCCTCTACCGATCGGGAGCTGGGAGTCGGCGAATTCGTTCTGATCGATCTCTGGTCGAAGCGGAACAGGCCCGGAGCCGTATTCAGCGACATAACGAAAAACGCGTATGTCGGTTCCCGGATCCCGACCGGGATCGCCAAGGTATTCAAGATTGTCGCCGAGGCGAGAGATGCCGGGATCGCCCTTGTTCGTGACGGTGTGAAAAAGGGGTGCGAATTGCGGGGGTGCGACGTGGACGACGCGGTTCGCTCGGTGATCAAGAAGGCGGGGTACGGGGAACAGTTCATTCATCGAACGGGCCACAGTATTGGTGAGGAAACTCACGGGAACGGTGCCAATATCGACAATCTCGAGACGCGGGATGAGCGGCTCCTGTTACCGCGCACCTGTTTCTCCATCGAACCGGGGATCTACCTGGAAGAATTCGGTATTCGATGCGAAGTCGATGTGTTCCTGGGCGCGGATGGAACTGTTCACGTGACGGGGGGCGTCCAGACGGAAGTTGAGCCGCTCCTGTGAGTCTGCGAGTGCAGGGCAGGATGCCGTTCGTGGTCTTCTTACTGGCCGTGCAGGTGTTCACCCTGGCGAGCTGCGTCAGTCCCCGCCCGACCATCGGGAGCGGCCATCCGGATCGTTCTATCGATGCCGTCCAGACTGGCATGGCGTCCTGGTACGGCGGAAAGTTCCACGGAAGGCAGACGGCCAGCGGCGAAGCATACGACATGTGGAGGATGACCGCAGCACACAAGACTTTGCCGTTCGGGACAATCGTCCGAGTGACTCATAGTGGAAACGGAAAGAGCGTCATCCTTCGCATTAACGACAGAGGGCCGTTCGTGAAGGGGCGAATTATCGATGTATCCCGGGCGGCTGCGGTAAAGCTTGATCTCTTTGGTGAAGGAGTGGCGAAAGTAAGGCTTGAAGTGTTGTCGCCTGACTGATTGTCTTGAAGGAGCTGAATTGGAATCCGTACTCCCAATCAATTTCAGGCAACCCATATCGCTGTTTCCCATCCCTGGATGTGTTCTCCTCCCCCATACGGCACAACCACTTCATGTCTTTGAACCCCGCTATCGACGGATGGTGGACGACGCTCTTGATGCTCATGGTCTGATCGCAATTGCGCTCTTCGATGGATGGGTGACGCAGGAGGAGTACTGGAACGGACATCCTCCCTTAAGGCCGTGTGTCGGTATCGGCTACATTACCGGTTATGAAATGCTGAACAACCGTCGCTACCTTCTGTTGCTGCAGGGGGTGGCCCGTGCGAGAATTGTGACCGAAGTCGCGAATGAGCCCTATCGGCTCGCCTTACTCCGTCCGATCGATATTGAGCACCACGCCGAAGAGACGCTGGTGAATGAACGGTCACGTTTCGTGAATCTCATGGAGTTGCCGGGTATCAGGCAGAGAGACGGTGTGGACGACCTGAGAGGGAAACTGGCAGACGATTGCCCGACGGGACCCTGGATTGACATGGCTCTCCAGGTTCTCTGTACTGATTCCGAGGAACTCTATCAGATGCTCGAGGAACCATCGGTAAGGTGCCGGGCTGGGTTTCTAATCAACCACCTTCAAATAATTGAGGGGGAGTCGGGCCCCGGCGCGGACTGAACACCGGCTTTCCCGGAGGATCGTAATCATGAAAATTCATCTTCTCGGGGCGCCGATGGATCTCGGGTCGGGGCGGCGGGGGGTCGACATGGGGCCGTCGGCCATTCGAATTGCGGGAATCGAAGAGGCGCTTCGCGACCTTGGTCTCGAAGTAATCGACGAAGGTGACGTCTCTATTCGGAATATGGAGGAAGTGTCGCCCGGCGACTCCCAGGCTCGCTACCTTGACGAAATCGGACGAGCATCGAGGGAGATCAGCGATCGGGTCGAATCGATCATGGCGGGTGAGGGATTCCCTCTCGTTCTAGGGGGAGACCATTCGATCGCAATCGGTACCCTGGCCGGTGTGGCGGCACATTGCCGTTCAGAGGGAAAGCGGCTCGGCGTTCTCTGGATCGACGCTCACGGCGACATGAACACACCGGCTACATCGCCTTCGGGTAACATTCACGGTATGCCCCTCGCCTCCGTTCTTGGCGATGGCCCCGACGAACTGGCCCGGGTCAATGGTATGGAAACCGGTGTGGCGCCTGAAAACGTCGTCCTCATCGGTATTCGCAGTCTGGATGACGGGGAGAAAGAACGGCTTCGGAGCACAGGCGTACACGTCCACACCATGAAGGAAATCGATCGGAACAACATCCATTCCGTGATGGAACATGCTCTGGAGCAGGTAACCGAATCGACTGACTATGTTCATGTGAGTTTTGATCTCGATGCGATCGATCCGCTGATCGCTCCGGGTGTCGGTACTCCGGTCCGGGGAGGGCTCGGTTATCGTGAGGCGCATTTTCTGATGGAACTGCTAGCCGACTCAGGAGTGATGACTTCGCTGGAGCTCGTCGAGGTCAATCCGATCCTCGATGATCGGAATCGTTCGGCCGCGCTGGCAGTCGAACTCGTGCAGTCTGCTTTTGGAAAACGGATTCTTTGAGAGGGATAGCCCAATGGATCTCAACTATTTTATCGGGCGACTCATTGCCGGCGCCGACCTCTTTCGTGGATTGACAAGCGGTGTTCCGGAAGAGCAGGTTCGATGGAGGCCGGCTCCGGAGAAGTGGTCGCTGATCGAGATCGTCAATCACATGTACGACGAGGAGCGATTGGATTTCAGGAAGAGGCTTGATCTTCTTCTTCACTCTCCCGGTGAGCCCTGGCCCGAGATCGATCCGGAAGGGTGGGTAAAGGAGAAGAAGTACAGCGAACGGGACTGGGCGGATTCGGTATCCGCGTTTCTCGCCGAGAGAGAGCGGTCAACCACGTGGCTCAGGGGACTTGAATCACCTGAGTGGGACCGCTCCTACTCCCATCCCGTACTCGGCGAGCTGCAAGCGGGAACGATGCTCTCGTCGTGGCTTGCCCATGACTACCTCCACGCCCGCCAGATCGTGACACTCCACTTTCGTTACCTGGAAGAGATCTCCCGACCCTATTCTCCCGGATATGCAGGACAGTGGTAACGGACCGGTTCGGAGGAAACGGGAGACTCGCAGATATTTCGATCGATTTTCCATTGGAACCCGTCTCTTACAACAGAAAGCCGACTCCAGATAGACAGGCTCCCGCTTTGCGTATCCGCCGGAGGCGTTCCGCCCCGGCATTGTCGAAAGGATTGAAAATGCATTATCGGCTCGTTCCGGCCGTTCTTCTGGCCGGTCTGCTACTGTCCGCCATGCCGTCACCGGCAGCGAACGATCCCCATCCCGGGATGATTCGCTTTCCCGATGTCAGTCGGACGCACATCACTTTCCGTTATGCGAATAATCTCTGGCTCGTTCCGCGAGAGGGGGGCACGGCTCTCCCCATCGCTTCGCCACCGGGAGGGGAACTCTATCCCCGGTTCAGCCCCGACGGCAAGACGATCGCGTTCGTAGGAAATTATGATGGTGGTACGGATCTCTATACAATTCCAGTCGCCGGTGGTGTGCCGTTTCGTGTGACCCATCATCCGACCTCTGAAATGCTGAACGACTGGACGCCGGACGGAGAGCTCCTCTTCACAGGTTTCGGTATCGGATCCCATGCACGGACCCGCGAGATGTTTCGTGTGAATGCCGGGGGGGGGATGCCACAGAAACTCCCGGTCCCTTATGGCGGTGTAGGCGCGATCAGCGCGGATGGAGAATGGCTCGCCTATACGCCTTTCACCAGAGATCAACGTTCCTGGAAGCGTTATCGGGGCGGGATGGCGACGGATATCTGGCTCTTCAATCTTAAAGATCACTCCGCCAGAAAGGTGACGGAGTGGGAGGGGACCGACACATCTCCCATGTGGCAGGGAGAGAAAATTTACTACCTGTCTGATGGCGGGGCAAATCACCGCCTCAACATATGGGTCTATGACATCCGTTCGAGTGAGCGGCGCCAGGTTACGACTCATGACGATTACGATGTAAAGTACCCGTCGATCGGTCCCGGCGATTCCGGAGACGGGGAGATCGTTTATCAGATCGGTTCCGAACTTCGTCTGCTCGATCTCACAACCGGGTCCGATCGCATCGTTCAAATTACGATACCGGGCGACAGACCCAAAGTGCGTGTTCATGCGGTTGATGCATCTGATGTGATCATCTCCAGAAACATCTCTTCTACTGGGAAGCGGGTGGTGGTCGGCGCGCGAGGGGACATCTGGACGATCCCGGCTGAAAATGGCTCGCCGGTGAACCTGACTCATACGAGCGGACTCGCGGAGCGGGATCCGGCGTGGAGCTCCGACGGCAAGTATGTGGCGTTCTTTTCCGATAAGACCGGTAGCTACGAGCTCTACCTGACTGGGGAAGGAGGCCGGGGAGAGGCGCGTCAACTGACCGAGATGAAGAGGGGGTTTCTGTTCGATCCGGAGTGGTCACCCGATTCCGAATGGATTTCATTCTGGGACAACTCGGGCACTTTCTGGATTCAGAAGGCGAGTGGGGGGGAACCGAGGCGTGTCGACAAGTACACGGACAACAACGGCCGATCCACGATCAGCTGGTCGAGCGATTCCAGATGGATCGCCTATACCAATCAGGAAACAGCGCGCACCCCTCACGCGATCTGGATCTACGACGTGAAGAAGGACGTGAAACATCGTGTCACTGCAGGGATGTTCCAGGATACATGGCCCACATTCGACAGAGAAGGCAAGTATCTCTACTTCGCTAGTAACCGCGAGATCTCGGCTCCTCAGTACTCCGACTACGGAACCACCTGGATCTATTCGAAGACGGACAGACTCTATGTTGTGCCTCTCACCGATGAGATCAAGTCTCCACTCCTCCCTGAAAGCGATGAGGAAGAATGGGGTGATGAGAAGAAGGGGGATGACGACGGGGACGATGATGAGGAGGACGAAGATGACGAGGATGGTAAGAAAAAACCCGAGCCGGTAGTAGTCGACCTGGAAGGCTTCGAGCGTCGAGCCGTAGCGATTCCCGTCGAACCGGGCGGATTCGTTTCCCTCGCGGTGAACAGTGACGACCAACTCGTTTATGGCCGGATCTCTTCGCGTGGCGATCAAGGGGAACGGGCGGTCTACCTCATCGACCTCGAAGAGGACGATGAGGACGAAATGGAGAAGAAGGTCGTAGAGGGAACCGCTTCCTTCGTCATGTCATCGGACGGCAAGAAGCTTCTGCTCTTCGAGAAAGGCGGAGCGATGTCGCTCGTCGACGCCGAGTCGGATCAGGAGAAAGAACCTGTTTCCACGACAGGCATGACCGTGATGATCGATCCACGGGCGGAGTGGCGTCAGATCTTCACGGATGCATGGAGAATCCACAAAGCATATTTTTATGATCGTAATATGCACGGTGTCGACTGGGAGGCGATACGCGTGCAGTACGGGGCGATGGTCGACTACTGCGCCTCGCGGGAAGATCTCAGTTTCGTGATCCGTGAAATGATCGCGGAGCTGAACGTCGGTCATGCTTACTACTGGGGCGGGGATCTGGAGGAGACACCCGATGTCTCAGTCGGAATGTTGGGATGCGATTTCGAGTTGCACGATGGGGCCTATCGCATAAGCAGGATTCTGGAGGGAGCGCCGTGGGATGTCGATGCACGCGGGCCGCTCAGCCAGCCGGGCCTCGACGTGAAGGCAGGAGATTATGTTCTCGAGGTAAACGGCATCCGGGTCGCCCCTGACAACGATCCATGGGCGGCGTTCCAGGGTCTCGCCGAGCGGACTGTCACTCTTACCGTGAGCGAACGGCCTACGCTCGACGACAGTGCCCGCCGTGTTGTGGTGGAGCCGCTCGCGAGTGATTCCAGGCTGCGTTACCGCGCGTGGGTCGAGGCGAACCGGGCCTATGTGGAGGAGAAGACCGATGGCCGGGTTGGTTATATCTACGTGCCCGATACGGGGCGGCGGGGACAGAGCGAACTGTTTCGCCAGTTCATCGGTCAGCTCCACAAAAACGCTCTTATTATTGATGAGCGCTGGAACGGAGGGGGTCAGATACCGTCCCGGTTCATCGAACTTCTCAATCGTCCTGTGGAGAGCTACTGGGCCGAGCGATTCAGCGAAGAAGCTCCCCCATGGCCGCCCGATGCGCACCATGGACCAAAGTGCATGCTCATCAACGGTCTCGCCGGTTCTGGGGGTGACTATTTCCCGTTTCTCTTCAAGAGAGCCGGAATCGGGAAGCTGATCGGTACTCGCACCTGGGGCGGCCTGGTCGGGATCAGCGGTAATCCCCGGCTTATTGACGGCGGCTACACCTCGGTACCGATGTTCGCTTTTTTCGAAACAGACGGCACCTGGGGCATCGAGGGGCACGGGGTCGACCCGGACATCGAGGTGATCGATGATCCCTCTCTCATGGTGGACGGGGGTGATCCCCAGCTGGACGCCGCGATCGATCATATGCTGAGCGAAATCGAACGGAATCCCTTTACGCCTCCCGCACGTCCGGCCTACCCGGATCGGAGCGGTATGGGGATCACCCCCGAAGACCGTTAACTCGTGAATAGCAGGGTCTTGCCCGGCGGTACGAAGGGACTGCCGGCAAGATCCTGTTTGAGTCCCGCCTGGTATGGGTTACCCTTAAGACTACTATGCGTTCAGGTTGGAGGGCGGACTCTGTCCATCGAAAGCGAGGCCGATATCATGAATCGATTCAGGAGTTGGATCGCAGTTACCCTGTGTTGCGCAGTTACCCTCGGGACCGGTTGCGGATCGGGTAAGAAGGTCACCAAGGCCAAGCCGGTTACCAGGCCCGCTCAATCATCATCGCCCTTCAATCTTGTCGAGGTCGCCCGATCCGATCGCCTCTGGACCGGCGTGGCTGTCTCCAAGGACGGCCGGATATTCGTCTGCTTCCCCCGGTGGTCGGAGGATCACTCTCTTTCAGTTGGGGAAGTACTATCGAAAGATGTTGTGGAACAATTCCCGGCAGGCGACTGGAATCGCTGGGAATCGGGCGAAAAAGCATCCGACCGGTTCGTATGTGTTCAGGCGGTTTACATTGATTCCAGAAATGATCTCTGGGTTGTCGATGCGGGCAATCCTGCATTCGCCGGTGTAGTTGCGGGCGGCGCCAAGCTCGTGCGTATCGATCTGCAGAAGAACCGGGTGGCGAAGACGTATCAGTTTGATGAGACGATCGCCCCCCTGGAGAGTTACCTGAATGATGTGCGCGTTGACAATGAAAGGGGCGTAGCCTATATCACCGACTCCGGCACGGGTGCGATCATTGTAGTCGACCTTTCCAGCGGGTCGTCCCGCCGTCTCCTCGCTGATCATGGATCCACAAAGTCGGAGGGACTCAAACTGAAAGTTGCAGGTAAGACCTGGAAAATGGACGGTGAGACGCCGGACATTCATGTCGACGGTCTCGCGCTCGATACCGAGGGAGATTTCCTCTATTACCAGGCCCTCACGGGAGCCACGCTCTACCGTGTTCCTGGCGGCGGACTTCGTGATGCATCCCTTTCCGTTGCCAATCTGGAATTGCAGGTGGAAAAAGTGGCGACTCCCGGTCCATCCGACGCGATTCTGTTCGCCGATGACCACGCTGTCTATTTTACGTCTCTCGAATCGAGCTCCATTCGACGCTGGACGAAAGAAGGCACACTGGAAACGGTTGTCAAGGATTCCCGGCTCTCATGGCCTGACAGCTTTTCCGAAAGTTTCAGCGGGATCATTTATGTCACGACATCTCAGATTCATCTTGGCGACAACCCTTCGTCTCCCTACCGGATCTTCCGGTTGAGCGCAACCGAGTAGCGTCTCGATATGGTGATGGAGTCGAGATCGAAACTACGCCTTCTGCTTCTCCAGATCAGGCGATCCGACTCCGTGCGCTCCGAGGAGCGCCGCAGTTTTGCCGCTCATGCCGGGCTGAACGAATCTCAGATCGACGTCCACAACGTTTTCGAAGAGCCTCGATTCGGGCCGGAAATCGTCGATGGCTATGACGCGCTTTTCGTCGGCGGTGCGAGTGACGCCTCTGTTCTGCAGCCGGAGCATTACCCTTTTGTCAACGAAGCGGAGTCGCTCCTGCAATGGTGTGTGGAAAAAGACTTCCCCGTGTTTGCATCCTGTTTCGGATTTCAGCTCGCTGTGATCGCGCTCGGTGGCCGGATCGTGCGGGACGAAAAGGACTTCGAGTTCGGTACGATCCCGATCCGGTTGACCGCAGAGGCTTCGAAAGACGATCTGTTTCGGGATGTCCCCGATCCATTCCTCGCCGTCTCCGGTCACAAAGAAAAAGCGCTGTCCCTTCCTGATTCATGCACGCTTCTCGCACGCACCGACATATGCGCCCACTCGTTTCGAGTCGACAGCAAAAGATTCTGGGCGTTTCAGTTCCACCCGGAACTCGATCGCCGCCGCCTGATCGACAGGCTCTCGGTCTACAAGGATCAGTATGTGCAGAATGATGACGATTATCAGGATGTGATCCGAGCGTTTCGGGAGACCCCTGACTCCAACGGCATTGTCAGGAAATTTATCGATCGTGTACTTCTGTAGTTGCGCCGCCCGGCCGGGAGGAGGAGATTTTGTCACTTCATCGCTCTGACTGTCTCGGGCGGGCGGCTGCATGAGCGGCAAGCTTCGCGTTCTTCACATGATCCAGAATCTCCACTACGGAGGAATGGAGCGTCTCATCGCGGAGATTGTCCGCCTGACGGATGGGACCCGTTTCGAGAGTCACGTACTCGGTCTCCAGTATCTGGGGCGATTCGCCGAAGGGCTTGAGGGTCAAGCCGGCCTTCACGTGGGGCGGCCGCTTCCCCCATACTCCATGATCTGGCCGGGACCGCTCATCGAACAGATCAGGGAGATCGCTCCCGATGTGGTTCACATCCATAGCGGTGTCTGGTACAAAGCCTCCCTCGCAGCCCGCCGTGCAGGAGTGCCGCGCGTGATTTACACGGAACATGGCCGCACATTTCCCACACCCGGTCTTGTCCGCTTTACCGAGGGGAGAGCGGCGCGCCGCACCGATGTGGTGGTCGCCGTTTCCGGCCCGCTCGCCGAGAGGATGGAAACCGAAATTGTTCGAGGGCGTTGCCCGATCGTAACGGTGACGAATGGTGTCGACACCGGTACGTTTGTTCCCGCCTCTGATAACGGCCTGATCCGGAACTCTCTCGGTATCCCGGACGGCGTCCCCATACTGGGAAGCGTGGGACGGCTCGAGCCGGTCAAGGGTTACGATCAGATGATGGAAGCGTTCGCCGATCTTCTCGCGACTGGCGATGAAGACATCAGACCCCATCTTATTCTAGTGGGGGACGGAACCGAACGCGTCGGTCTGGAGGAGCAGGCTTCCTCCCTCGGGCTCGCAGAGAACGTCCATTGCCTCGGCTGGAGGGACGACCTTCATGATCTTCATTCAGCGTTCGATCTCTTCACGATGAGTTCCCGAAGCGAAGGGACATCGGTCAGTCTTCTGGAGGCGATGAGTGCCGGGCTCCCCGTTCGCGTCACCGACGTCGGAGGGAATCGAGCTGTCCTCGGAGATTCGCTCGCCCATTGCCTCGTCCCGGCTGGCGACCCATCCGCCCTTTCCGAATCATGGCGTGCGCTCCTGAAAGATCCGGAGCGATCGAAATCGGATGGAATCAGTTCCCGTGAGCGCGTAGTAAAGTCCTACTCAATCGAGACTATGGTCAGGAGTTACGAGGAGCTTTACGCGGGATGAAACTTACAGGCTAAGAGGGTTCCTTCTTCTCGACGATCATTTTCGCGATCGAACCTACAGAGTCGAAGCGATTCTCGAGTTCTTCCACTTCGAATGAAACTCCGTATTCCGATTCCACATGGGCGACCAGCTCGATAAACTTCATTGAGTCGAGCACGGCATCGCCGGACAGTGATGTGTCCGGCTCAACGCGAACACCTGTGGCGTCTTCAATATGATCCCTGATTCGGGAGAGGATTTCTGTTTCTGTCATCTCTCGCATCCGTTCGGCTACTTACAGGAACCAGGGCTTCTCTGTTTTGCCCTTCTTGTAGGAATAGATATACAGCTTCGGCAGGTCCGGAAGACACAGATCGAAGACCGGTCCATTGTACGTGATGAACACATCATCGGGGAAGAGTTCCGCAAACGCGGGTGCTTCTCTCCGGCAGGCGAGTGCGTATTGGCGGGCTCCTGTGACGCTGCATTCACCCTGGAAATGACGAGCTGACTGACTCAGGAGTTGATCGCGAATCGGCAAGGCGTTCCATTCGTCATCGAACGTACTGGTTCTCGCCTCTTGGAGGATCTGATCGAGATCGAGCCCGGCGCTTTTCCATGCCTCGGTCTGATAGATGGTTTTCAATCCCAGAGATCGAGAGAACTCCCCGATCTCTCCATAATACTGCTCGAACCGGTCCGCAGGGATCGTATTGATCCTGGAGTGAACATCATTCAGCATGATGGTCAACTCTCCCCTCGCCTGTTGAACGAGAGACATACCACTCATGTACTCGACGAGCCGTTCGATCGCGATGCGGTCGATTTCCGAAATCGACTCGCGGTTACCACACCCCCAATAGGTGAGAAATCGTACCGGTTCGCCTCGAATGAGTGCGGTCTGAATCCGGCCCCGGATGCTCTCGGCATCGGAGGGCGCCGACCTCTTGTGCTTCCACGATGTGAGCTTCTTCAGAACATCGGATGCCAGATCCCCGCTCAGTATTTTCTCCAGCTGTTTGATTGCCACTTTCCCTGTCGGACCTTTCGGGAGGTACCCCATGGTCGTGACTCGATTGGGTACATAGAAAGCGGACATGTTGTCCCGAACCCATTGTTTGATATTCGTAGCATCAGGTGGCGTTCCGGCATCATTGCAGACGCACACCGAAACGATCGCTTCCCCGGAAATTTCGTCCGCTACTCCGAGAGTCTTCGATTCAGCCACTCCCGGATGCCTCCCGAGCACATCATCGATCTCCTGTGGATTGATGTTGATCCCGTTCCTGATGATGATCTCTTTCTTTCGTCCCGTAATATGCAGTTCCCCGTCTGAGTCGATGAAACCGATGTCACCTGTTTTCAGAAACCGGCCCCGGAATTGCTCGCGGGTCAGTCTTCCTTTCTTGAAGTAGCCGGTCATGACAATTGGTCCGCAAATAAGAACCTCTCCGCGAACCACCTCTTCGGTCGGGAAACCGCTCGGATCGATCTTGATCTCAGTGCCGAGAGGGACGCCGACGGTGTCGTACTTATGAACAGCCTCGAAGGGAGTGCAAGTCGCCCATGTGGTTGTCTCCGTCAGTCCGTAGCCCTGGTAAATGGGGAAGTCAAAGCGTTCTTCGAACGTACGCCATAAATCGGCCGGAAGCGGGGCTGTCCCGCAGAATCCGAACCGCACCTGTTCGGTTCCGTTCTCTATTCCGTAAGGGAAGAGTTTCAGCAGCATGGCCATGATCGAAGGAACAAGACTGCATATCGTAGTCCCTTCTTCTTCTACCGTTCTCCAGTAGAGCTTGGCGTTCAGATAGCTGAACACATCGGCGATCGTCACGCGGGCTCCTGCGACAAGGGGAAGGAGTCCTGTCATCATGATGCCGTTCATGTGGTGGAGGGGAAGAACGCCGAGAAAATTATCGGTCGGACGGATTTCATAGAAGTCGCGAAACAGATGTGCCATTGAAAGCAGGTTACTCTGGCTCAGCATGACCGCCTTGCCGCTGCCCGTCGTGCCGGATGTATAGACCATTAACGCCACGTCCTCGGGAGGTTCCGGTGATTCCGGGAGGCCGCCGATTCCCCCTGCCGTGTGGGCAAGAAGTTCGTCGATCGTAAGTTGCGGGATTCGGTCGAACCGCTTGGTGAGGCGCACGCTCTCTTCGCTGATGATCAGCGACGGGGCCGCATCTTCCAGAATGAACGCGAGCTCATCCGGGTGGAGGTCCGGGTTGACCGGCACCAGGACAGAACCGCGGGCGGAACATGCTGCCAGAAGTGGAAAAAAGGCCCAATGGTGGGTGGCAACGAGAGCCACATGTTTTCCCTTGCCGATGCCCTGCTCCTGCAGACAGTCAGCGATCTTCTCCGTTTCCTCGAGAAGTTCCGCATAGGAGAGGGAATGGTCGAGCGGCCTATGGTGCAGAAAACACGCGTCGGGTCCATCGCTCGCCCGCTCGCGAAGGGTTTCCAGAATAGTCGACTTCATCAAGCTCTTTCATCCGGGATCGCGCGGGAACCGCGCAGCCCTCAAGGGAAAAAGGAACGGTCTCCCTGAGTATCGACGAAATAGGAATTCCTGTGATCGATCCTTCCGGCGATTTCATCGGTCGTTTTGAAGTATTCGCCGCGCCTCCGGGTGGAAACGCGAAACAGCCCGAGTCGAAGCAGGGTTTTCCCGAGTGCTCCGGAGAAATGAGGGAAGAGGGCGAGATCGGCCGCTTCTGACTTCGCATATCGGATCGTACCGGCAAGAAGGGCGCTGGTCGCCTCGTCGTCCCCCGGCCTGGTCCAGAGATCGACGCATTCCAGTTTGGATGAGTTCCTGTCGATTCGCCGCCAGGCAATGAGGTAGCCAGCCAGCCGGCCCTCCCGATAGCAGCCGAAGAGTTTCATCTCTTCCGGGGTTGCTCGGAAACAGTACCACTGGAGCGCTTCAGCCGATCTCACACTGGTGTTGGCGTAGACCGGTCGGGTCTCCTCCCAGAACCTGTCGAACTCGACCCCTGCCTGATCAAGCAGGCGAACTTCGAGACCGTTCATTTTCAGGTTTCGGAGTCGGAAGCGCTGATAGAGGGCGAAAAGAGGGGCGCCCAGCAAGGCTCCCGCCTGTCCGGCGAAACCACGCCCGGCCCTGAGTTCGGCTGCCTTCTTGAAATCGAGGACCACTACCCCGCAGGGAAGCCGGTCACCTGCCTCACTCTCCCGCGGCAGAGGTCTGAATCTGAGAGACTTCAGTATCGGTACGACCTGCTCGATCGGTGTGTTGTTGAATAAAATCCCCTCCCCGGTCTCCTTGATAGCGCGGAAGAGGAGCTTCATGCTGGAGTGTCGGTAGGCATCCGATACCCGCCAGGTGGTCGCGTTGTGGGCAGTCGTGTGCTTGCCCAGAAGCTGAAATCGAGTGGGGATGATGCCGAAAAAGCCCTCGATCCGGGAGTCATCTTCCAGGATCCATCCACGAGCTACACCCTCCGTTGCGGCGGGGTTGTCGTCCCACCAGAATCGAAACCGGTCGAGCCATAGTGCTTCGGTTTCCGCCGATTCGCCGAAGTTGGCCAGAAACCGGGCGAGCGGCGCATAGTCCTTTTCTGTGATGTCGACCAACCGAACCATGGCGATCCTTTCTATCCAGTTATTATAGACAATTCCGTCCTCTTTCTCAGCCACTGTGAGCAGCTCACGTTTTGAAGGATTTTGCCGATTTTCCGTAGGAGAGCCCATCCAGGCTCACAGAGGGTTTTCCCGGCATATGCCGGGAAAAGAATTTGACCGCATGGAGTCAGGATGACGAGGCATTCTCTAATCGCCGCTGTTCAGATCTTGCTCGCCTTCCCCCTTCAGGCTAGTGCGGCCGGCGTACCGGGTGTTAGCGCTCCCCCCGTTCTGACCGTAAACAGAGAACAGATTCCGACCACCGCCGTACAGCCAGGCAAACGGGGGAACCACTGGTACATTCCGGTTGAGCCGGTCGCCCGGGCGCTTCAGCAGGCTTTTGAATACGATCCGGCCGCCGGTTCCGTTTCCGTTTCGAACCCGATCACCGGCGATGTTCTCAGCTATGACGACATCAGCGGGGAGATTCGCCGGAATGATGCGCTGGAACTCACACTTCCGCCCGGTCTCACGCTTGGCACGTCGAAGCATGATCTGCTTTTGCCCCTTTCAATTCTCTCCGTCTTGTTTGAAGTGCGGACCCATATCGATCCCGACGAGACAGAGATTGTTCTCATGAGTTTCGATATGGAAGCGGGGGTTCGCGTCTCCGGCATGGGGGGATTCAGTCTGAATGAGCTGAAGTATAGAGGTTACTCCAATCGCCGCCCAGGTCGAACGGACGGAGGACTCACACTGGAGACCGGAAGCCGGCTCGGGAGGGGCAATCTCCATACATCGATTTCCAGCCAGGCGGCAGAGGGGGAGGGGGTGGTGGTTCGGAATTTTCTACTCCACTACACAGGTCGGGAGGGGGGCTCTCTGACGGCAGGCGATGTGCGTACCGGCGGCGAATTGAGATGGCTGGGAGCGTTCGGGCGGGGAGGAGCGTGGTCGCGAGAATGGGAGAGCGGTCGGCGGAGGATGGCGGGTGGCTGGGTCCGACTCTCGAGCGGTCATGGGGGGGGGAGCGGAACGCTGAGCCATCCACGCTTCGAAGGTGACATCGTGACGACGAGTTATGCTTTCGGTGCAAGGCCCGGAGCGCCGGCCGGGCAATCTCTTGGTCTGGGTACGGCCTGGGTGGGAAAACGAGACGGGGAGGAAGAAGGGACACTGATCGCGGCAGAGCACAGGCTCGCCCGGGGCCGGCTGCGGGCTCAAACCATGAGCGGGCTTTTCGCCGGTGGCAGGAAGGGCGTAACGAACGGTTTCGCCTGGGAATCAAGTCTGGAATTCAGGCCCTGGCGGCGATGGTCGATCGGATCCCGGCTTGGCTCCTATGAATCCCGTTTTCGCTTGCCTGCAACAATATTTGCTGAAGAAGGCTCCCGATTCTATGTCCTCGGGGCCGGTTTCCGACCCTGGCGGCTGCTCTCTCTACAAGCGTCACGATCGGAATTCAAGCGAGATAGGGGGGAGGGGGAGACTGGGACAGACAGAATCACCACGGTATCGGCCATGCTCAGCCCCGGCCGCGGACCGCTCCGAACGGCGGGTGCCACGCTTACGAGCTCTGAGATTGCGACCGGAGCGGATCAATCGGATCTCATGATCGATGTTCGAGGAGGCCTTCCAGCCGGTGGCTGGTTCGCGTCCGCCCGGACGAAGACGGACGAAGCCGCACCGATTCATCTGACCACAGGTTGGAACGCCGACACTCGAATGGGAACAACTCAGCTGACGGGATCCTGGCTCGACCAGACTCTCGAAGGTGTTTCGCTCTACTGGATACGGTCTTTCCTCAGGAGCCGCTCGCTGCAGATCACTCTCGGCGCGCGCTGGTCCCGGGCTCAGCAGAATCGGGGGGGCGGCACACTCGGACAGTTTCGCCTGACATGGAATTTCGGTGGATTCCACAGGTTCGATCTCCTTATGGACGAACACCAGAGCGGTACGACCAGTCGCATTAACGGAGAAGGGATGTTCTTTCTGTCCCGGGGAGGAGGCGCTCTCGTCCCGGCAACAGGCGCCGGCCGATCCCTCCGGCATATTTCTACGATCGAGGGGCGGGTTTATCTCGATCGCAATCTGAACGGGCTTTTCGATGATGGGGACCGTCCTTTGAATGACGTCGCGATCATGCTCGACGGGGGGCGGTTTCGGGAAGTGACCGGGGAGGACGGGCGCTATCGATTCGCAGTTGTCTCGGCGGGAGATCACACGGTCTCAATCGCGCCGCGAACGGTTCGCGCCGATCTTTGTCTGCTGGACGGCGGAGACCGTCCGGTCGTCTGTCCCGCCTTTCATACGGTCGGTGTCGATTTCCGTACCGGGATCAATCGTACGCTTCAGGGGATCGCATTCGAGGACAGGAACCTGAATGGAAAGCGAGACGAGGGAGAACCGGGAGTGGGGGACCTCCATATCCTGGTGCAGGGGGGAGGAGACACGGTAACCGACTGGGAAGGGCGGTACCGACTCGGAGACTTGTCGCCCGGCGTCCATGTTCTTCTTGTGGACCGCTCTTCGCTCTCGGAAGACTTGAAAGCACCCGACTCTCAGGAGATCCTGATTCCAAGCGATCGAGATCCGGGGCCGATCCTGATTCCCCTGCAGCCGGTCAGCCGTCCGGTAATCAGGACAATCTTCACAAGCCGGCTAGAAGAACGTTAGAGACCCCGCTCCAGAACCGGGCGGAATTCTCCACCGGCCGAGATCCCACCCTGATCAATTCCAAGTCCCGCACGTATCTTAATCCTGTCATTTCCTGATTCGAGAGAAACGTTTCCCGGGAGATTGTGGCCTCCAGCCAAATGAATCGGCTAGAAATAATCAACCTTATTTAGTATAAGAGGAAGAGCCATGAAGATCAACAAGCCGAAGATGCCCTCCGTTTCGAATGAGATGGCAAATGATGCAAAGGAAGCAATTGAAGAGGCAAGCAAGGGTTCAGAGAGTCGAAAAGGTGTCGGAGTAGCCGGTCCGCGCTCGACGAAACCAACGGCTGAATCAGCCGCCCGTGAGAGTATAAAGAAGGCTGCCGAAGGACTTACGAATTCGAGATCATCCACAATTGGTAAGCTGCTGAACAACAGCGCCGAAGCCGCGCTGCCCGTTCCGCAACTTCCCAAACACCTCCGCGAGCCGATGATCGGGCTAGGATCGAGCGTGGCTGCGATGGCAGCCGGTCTTAGCGGGGGCGACGCCATGCCGGATATTCAGGCTCTGATGAGAAACGTGGTCGAGAACTCACAGAATGTGCTGAGCGCACTCGGCGATTTACCGGACGGCCTGAATGAAATGCGCGACGCAATTTTGGACCAGGCCTCGGATATCCGGTCCAGGATGACCGGGGAGATCGGATCGGTCGAAGACGCGCGGCTAGTAAGCTCAATCGTTATCGGCAGTTTTTTTATAATCGTCTCAATCATCGCGTCCATCTACACGGGTGGAGAAACCAACATGCTGGTTCCTGCCGCAAAGAACCTGATCAAGAATGCCAGAGAGCTCGGCCAGAGAATTCAGGAAAGTTTACAATTGGAGATTGGTTCTGGTCAGACGTTTCGGCAACCGAATGAAGAAGTACAGTCTTTGCTCTCAAGAGAGTCCGAGTTGGTCGGTATGGTGCTTGACATTAGGAGCAAGGGGGTCGATTCGGTGCTCAGAATGATGAATCAGATCTTTCAGCCTCAACAAAAAGTAGTGCGGGCGACGGCGAATCTATAGAGCCAACTTCCTGCACTATGCACGAGGAGGTCGGGTTCGATCGATCCTCAATGAAGAGAGACTATCTGGATGGGCTGTTCAGCTCTGACGTTCTGACAATCCACGCTTCCTGAAAACCGCTTGCCGCCACACGTACTCGCAGATCCTGGGCTTCGGTTCTAGTGGAATATCCGCCGACGAGGACCTTGTAATGTGGCTCGTCATAGTGGAGACTGACCGTCTCTTTGAATGAGGGGTCGATCGCTTCAGCAAAATCGTGGGCCCGCTCATAGTCGTCGGTCGCAAACAACTGAACCCAGTATCCGTCCGAGAGTCGGTCACGAACCCCGGCGATGATCACAGGTTTCGTTTCCGGAGCTTCTTCCGGCTGATCATCCACGTCAATGGTGTCAGCCTCGGGCGCATCACCGAAGTTCGTAAACGAGAGTTCCCCTTCCATGAGAGGGGAATCCCGCCCCCCGTCGGCACGATAGACAAGCAGGAAATCGCCTGGTGGGAGCTCGACCAGCAGTTTCTCGTGAATCTCACGTGTCCGTCCCGGGAGCACCACGCCTGATTCATCCATCTCTTTCGAGTAGATGGCTTCTCCCCGATCATCCCCTGTCAGCGGATAGAGTTCGAGCCAATCGAAAATGCGAGTGTGTCCGTTGCCGTTGTTTCGGAATTCCGGAATCACGTTCCATTGGCCCTCCACTCTGTCCACCCGGAGTCCGGCCAGTTCGACATCGTGTTCGATCCGAGGAACCTCGACATAGAGAATCGTCGATAGACGAAGCCGCATTTGAAGCCGTCGCTCTCCCTGTTCGAGAGGCTTGTAGGGGATCCGTGGCTCGGCAATCAACGCGCTTCTGTACTCTCCGGCTACCGTGCTGTCAGAAACAATGATCGACAGGCGAACTTCCATCGTCTCGCCGGGGCGAATCTCCAACTCGGAAGGAGAGAACACGATCCTCGGATCGTGCGGATTCCTGTCGGCGGGCTGAGGGCTGAACGATACCTGACCGATTCGGTCCATATCCCACTGCTCCTCGCTAAGCGCGATTCGAAGCGGGGCCGTATCCTCCGGGCCGTCCTTGGAATAAATGATCTGTACCAAAGTAGTCTGATCTCTCCCCCGCTCGATCGTGGCTTCGATCAGGCTCGGCATGATCGACACGTTACCCCCGTAGGCCGGGCACGCGAGGAGAATCGAAGCTGCCGTCAATACGCAATAGGAGTATCTCATTACAACATCAGCTCCAACTCGAGGACCGCATCGACCGATGCGGACGGTGTATAGAATTGTGGCGCCACTGCGAAGACCAACGTGAAGTAGTTCCAGCGACCGACGTACCATCCTCTCGTTCGATACAATCGGTGGCCCCGGGATCCTGTCGGTAGTCCACCGACGGTCCCGGCGAAGTTCGGTTCATCGTCGATGTTCTTTCCCACCAGCCGTGGGTCATAGTCATAGTTGCCATTCACCCGGGGAAGGCTCGCTACAATCCCCCTGATTCCCATTCCGATGTCATTGGTATTGAAATTTCCCACTGTACGATCAGGCGGGATGAACGTCCTCGCCCGGACTGTATAGGGGGGAACAAAACCGAAGGGGGAGTAGATACGGATGCGAATCGTTCCCGATGCAAAACCGGATAGATTGATGGGTGAAAGTTCTCCGAGATTGACTGTGCCGAGAGATGGTGGTGCTGCTCCATCCCCTGGGTCTATCCCGAAATGCAGATTGATCCGGACCTTAATGGAATCAGGGATACTGATGCCGGGGCCGGGAGTCGGAAGGACGAGAGTGATCTCGCTCTGCGCCTCAATCGGTGCGGCCCCTGTCAGTAGAATAACGAAAGCAGCCAGAACAAGAAACGGGGCGGAGGGGTAAGCCCCCCCCGCCCGGTGCGCGGACCGGAAAGCGTGACTGATGTGATTCAGACGTCCGCGCACGATTCCTATGGAGTTGCCAGGGTGTAGGTGACCGTGGCCGACCAGGGATCGACCGGCGTGTAGAACTGCGGGCCTACCGCGTAGCTCGATGTCACCATGAGTCCGTTGTTCGGGGAGCCGATGCCGCCGCGGTTCGAAATCCGCGGGCCGCTGAGCACCTGCGTCGATGCCGAGACGTCGCTGAGGGTCCGCGTGAAGATCGGCTCATCGTCACCGTCTTTTCCAGCGGTCGCCGGATCCGCGTTGAAACCGGCCGCGATCGTGGAGCCGGCGGCCGGATCCAGGAACACTTTCGCTCCGGAATTCGCGAGGCTCGACATGCCGAAGCCGACATCCGAAAGCGCGAGATCACCATCGCCCACTAGCCCGAAGCCGCTCGACGACGTCACCTGCGCGTCCAGAGTGTAAGCCGTATTGGATCGTAAGATCATCTCCACTTCACCGCCGCCATACCCCACGAGACTATTCCCGGCCGCCACGTCATCCAGGTTGATATCAAACGCCAGAGGACCGTTGGCGAGGTTTGGCGCGTTGATGCCGGCTTCCGCATTGATGGGTGTGTAGGTCCACCACCGGAGAGCCGCGGCTTTCGCTACACGTCCGCGAACGACTACCGTACCCGTGTTCTGCGCGTACAGCTCGGTAGCTGCAAACGAAAAAAGCAAGGTCAGTATGAGGAGTTGCTTCATTATTCTTTTGCTCCTTTTCTTGTTGTGTCAGGGCACCGGAAGCCGCCCCGACTCATACCTCACGAACCCATTCCGTCTCACGTATCGGCCTCTGGTTGAGCGAAATCATTCGGATATTCCCTTGGCTTCCGACGGAATCCGTTGTACGGCCTGCCCTGATTGCCAGGATTCCCGTGCGCCAGGCAAGAGGCGGGCGTAAGATGAGCGCATGAACTGGGAAGACATTACGTTTGAAGAGGTGAAAGCGGCGGCCGAGAAACTCTCCGGAATCGCCCACAGAACACCTGTACAGACGTGCCGAACCCTCGGTGAATCCACAGACAGCGCGATCTTTATGAAATGTGAGAACCTGCAGCGCGTGGGGGCGTTCAAATTCCGGGGAGCCTACAATGCGCTCTGCCGGTTGTCCCGTGAAGAGCGTCGGCATGGCGTACTGACCCATTCGTCCGGCAACCATGCGCAAGCGATCGCACTGGCAGGCAGAATACTCGATATACCAATTCGTGTGGTCATGCCGAATGATGCCCCGATTGTGAAGAGAAGGGCGACGGAAGAGTACGGGGCCCGCGTGATCGAATACGATCCGTCGAAGTCGACACGAGAAGAGGTGTCAGAACAAATCCGGCAGAAGACCGGCGCGACGCTTATTCCCCCCTATGATCATCCTCATATTATTGCAGGCCAGGGGACGGCGGCGCTCGAACTCATCGAGGAATCAGGGCCGCTCGACCTTCTTCTGGTGCCGTGCGGGGGTGGGGGGCTCCTGAGCGGAACGGCCGTCGCGGCCAAAGCGATGGCGCCCGGATGTCGCGTAGTGGGCGTCGAGCCTGAAATGGCCGACGATGCGACCCGCTCCTTTCGAACAGGGAAACTTCATACGGTCAGCAATCCTCCTACCATCGCTGACGGCACGCGAACACCCTCACTGGGGAAGCTCACATTTCCACTCGTGCTCCGCTATGTAGACGACATGGTCACGGTCAGCGAGGAGGCCATTGTCGAAGCGGTCCGTTTTCTCTACGACCGTGCCCGCCTGGTGGTGGAACCGTCAGGGGCGCTCGGAGTCGCTGCGCTTCTAAGCAACGCGATCAAGCCCGGCGCAAAAACGGGTATTATCCTGAGCGGAGGGAACATCGATCGAGAGACGATGATCGGTATTCTCTCGCGTCCCGGTTCTCAGTACGGTGAAGAGTAAATAATAGTTCCGGAACCGTCATTCAACTGATAGTCCGAACTGTAGTCGGGTACATACGAGTCCCAGCTATCAAGTGAAGAACTGCTCACACCACCACCACCACCACCTCCTCCGCCCCCGCCTGTGGACTGGTACGATTGCGCAATGGCCTGATCCACCAGCACAGTATACTCGACGGCGGAGAGTTCTCCTGCGAGATAGTAAACCGTCTGCTCGATGAAACCTCCCCAGATGTCGTTTGACACGGCTGCAAACTCATCGACTAGCAATTGACGGGCTGCCTCATCCCCGGAATTGTATTGAGAGAGAATCGCCGGCCAGACCACATCGGCCACGCTGATGATTGCCTGCGTCTCCTCGTCTACGTACTCCCAGACGTAGAACCAAAAGTCGAGCATTCGGGTTTCGGCATCCGCACCCAGCTCAAAATCGACTCCTTCCAACTCGATCATGCGGTTGAATCCCCAGACGCAATACTCGCCGAGAGCCTTGGCATCCCTTTCGGTGACCCTGCCGTCTCCATAGCCTGCGGGCACCTGAACAACCGCCAGCGTGGCGCCCTCCGGAGTCGTGGTCGGTGAAACCTGGGCATGGGAGGGAAGAGTAATTGCTGCGCTGAGCAGCATGATCGCGGCTGCTCTGTTCATGTCATTTCCTTTCATTAGGCCCTCATCCGGGTGATTTGGAGATTGGCCGGGATCTCCCGCCATCGGGCCCGCGATGGCTGGGATGGAGGCGGTCCGAGTGCTATGATGCCTCAAAACTGATAATCAATCAAAGTCCCGGTTACCATGGCGGGGTTATCCAGGGAGAGACGATGGGATACGAGAGAGAGCTGGAGGCAGCCCTGAGGGCGGTGTCGAAGGCGAGCCGGCTCTGCAGAAACGTGCAGGACAAACTCGTCGGCGAGGACACACTCGCCAAGGAGGACCGGTCTCCCGTGACGATCGCCGATCTCGGCAGCCAGGGGGTGGTCTGTCTGGAACTGGCTGAAGCCTTCCCTGATGATCCCGTTGTGGGAGAGGAGGATACATCGCTTCTCAGGGAAAATGCCGACCTGTCCAATAAAGTTCTGGGACTGGTACTGGAGGAGTTTCCCGGAATCGATCGAGACGGACTTTATAAAGCGATTGAAAGAGGGGGCGGTTCTGCCGAGGGGAACGGACGATACTGGACCGTCGATCCGATAGATGGTACCAAAGGGTTTCTTAGAGGGGATCAGTACGCAGTCGCGCTCGCCCTGATTGTGGATGGCGAAGTGGTCGTCGGCGTCCTCGGCTGTCCCAATCTTTCGCCGTCAGGGGGTGATCCCCGAGAGAAGCAGGGGGGGGCGCTCTTTTCAGCGGTTGCCGGTGCGGGGGCATTCGTTCATCCTCTCGACGGTTCGGCCGGGAGCGCCATTCGTGTGGACGGGCAGGGCGACCCGTCTGAAGCGCGGTTTTGTGAATCCGTTGAGAGCGGCCATGGGGCGCATGATACCCATGCTCGGATTTCGGCCCATCTCGGGATCAAAAGTAAGCCCTATCGGATCGACAGCCAGTGTAAGTATGCCGCGGTGGCGCGGGGTGACGCATCGATCTATCTTCGTCTTCCCACGAGAAAGGGATACGAGGAGCGGATCTGGGACCATGCAGCGGGAGTCATCGTTGTTCGCGAAGCCGGTGGTGTAGTAAGCGACATGCATGGCAGGAAGCTCGATTTTCGCGCCGGTGAAACGCTGAAGAACAACCGGGGTATCGTCGTTTCGAACGGCGCATTACACGATGCGTTGATTGATGCGATCGGCAAGGTGGTCATTGACGAATGAAGCGATTGACGATTGTACGGCATGCCAAGTCGAGTTGGAATCATCCCGATCTTTCCGACTTCGATCGGCCGTTGAACAAAAGAGGAGAGCGAAACGCGCCTGAAATGGGGCGTCGGCTGGCGGACCGGGGTGAATCGGTAGATCACATGATCACGAGCCCTGCGGTGCGGGCTCTTACAACAGCCGGAATGATTGCTGACGCCCTCGGTCATCCGCGATCGAAGATCGCTCTTGACGATGGTCTCTACGGGGCAAGCGCGTCGGAAACTCTTCGGATCGTGAAGAATTGTGACGATCAAGTGGAGCGATTGATGATCTTCGGCCACAATCCGGGGCTCACCGATTTCGCCGAGTTGATGACCGGAGTGCGGATCGAGAATGTCCCCACATCAGGCGTCGTGATTGTCGATCTCGCCGTCGACAGGTGGGCGGATGTCGAACTGGGCAGCGGTGAGCTGGTCGACTTCGACTATCCAAAGAGAACAGCAGGCTGACGCGGCCAAATCGATGTTTGTTTCGGGCAGGCCCATCGATCAGGGCAGGCCTTTACTTTTGATCAATCTTGAAAGGGGAATCATGGCATCGGAGGTAGATGAGCTTACCGTTGAGTGGGAAGAGGACGGTCTCGTTACCGTCAAGGAGCTGGATAAAGTGGTCCTGACCAAGGGTGCCTGGGCTACGCTCATATTCAAGTATCAGGACTGGGACCGTAGAAAAGAGGAGTACGGGCCGGAGAAGTTTACGATCCGCCGCTACCAGAAGCGTGATGGTCAGTATTCGCCCCGTTCCAAATTCAATATTTCGAGCGCTGATCAGGCTCGGAAGATCATCGCCGCTCTCCATGGCTGGATAGGCGAAGAGGAGTAGAGCCGATCGGCTCGTCCGCAACCTCGATCCTCTCTGCCCGGAAGAGGTGATTCCCTTGAGTGGTGACTTGGATTCGATCGAGCGATCCTGGTTGAGTCGTATCCCGAAGGTGGAGCTTCACCTTCACCTCGAAGGGGCGATCCCTCTTGATGCCCTTTTCGAGTTAGTCCGGAAATACGGCGGAGAAAAAGAGGTGCCTGATCGGGCTGCCCTGGAAGCCAGATTCCGATACAGGGACTTCCCCCATTTCATCGAGACCTGGATCTGGAAGAACGGGTTCATTCGCGAGTATGATGATTTTCGCTATCTGGCCGAGGCTGTGGCGAACGATCTGCTCGGTCAGAATATACTTTATGTAGAGGCTTTCTTTTCGCCGGGTGATTTTGCGTGCCACGGTTTGCGGCCGCAGGGGATCGCGGAGGCGATACGCGCCGGATTGAATCTCGTGCCCGGAATTCGAGTGGCCCTCGTGGCCGATCTCATTCGTGATTTCGGCCCGGAACGTGCCGCCCGTACACTCGAAGAGATCGCCGAAGTACGTGATCAGGGCATCGTCGGAATCGGGATCGGCGGATCGGAACATGACTTTCCTCCTGAACCTTTCGAGGAGACATATATCAGGGCGCGACGGTTCGGGTTTCATACCAGCGCTCATGCGGGTGAGGCGGCGGGACCCGAAAGCGTCTGGGGTGCGATAAGGGCCTTGAAAGTCGATCGTATCGGCCACGGTACTCGTGCTGCCGAGGATGAGTCCCTGCTCGATCACATTGCTGCAGCGGGAACGGCAATCGAAGCCTGCCCTATCTCGAATGTGAAGACCGGAATTATTCCGAACGTCGCTTCCCATCCGATTCGCCGCTTTCTGGATCGGGGAATCACTGTCACCGTGAATACGGATGACCCCAAGATGTTCGGAAACTCGCTCGTCGATGAGTATCGTGCGCTTCAGACGGATATCGGATTTACCCGTGAGGAGATCCGGAATCTCATTTTGTGCGCTGTCCGCTCTTCCTGGTTATCGGGATCAGATCAACTCGATCTGGAAAAGAGGATTAAGGCTGACCCGGCATGGTAGTATTCACGGGTATATTCGGATAACAACATTTACTCCCTTGAAGGAGTGACGAGGAGAGAGAACCGAACATGAGCGGTGAGCCGAACAAGATCATCTATTCGATGGTTCAGGTCAGTAAGTTTCATGACAAGAAACCTGTCCTGAAAGACATCAGTCTTTCCTACTTCTACGGTGCCAAGATCGGCGTACTCGGGCTGAACGGTTCGGGGAAGAGCTCGCTCCTCCGAATCCTCGCCGGCGTGGATTCAACGTTCAATGGAGAGACCCATTTGGCGCCGGGGCATACGGTCGGCTTCCTGGAACAGGAACCGGTTCTCGATTCGGAGAAGACGGTCAAGGAAATCGTGGAAGAAGCTGTCCAGGAGACGGTGGACCTTCTCAAAGAGTACGATGACATTAACGAGAAGTTCGCGGAGCCGATGTCTGATGATGAAATGGCGTCGCTGATTGAGCGGCAGGGAAAGGTGCAGGATAAGCTCGAGTCGGCCAACGCATGGGATCTCGAGTCCAGGCTGGATATGGCGATGGATGCGCTTCGATGCCCGCCGGGCGAGATGAAAGTAGATGTCCTTTCCGGTGGGGAGCGTCGCCGCGTTGCTCTTTGTCGTCTGCTACTCAAGAACCCGGATATTCTCCTGCTTGACGAACCGACGAACCATCTGGATGCGGAGTCGGTCGCCTGGCTCGAGCAACATCTCCGTCGTTACGAGGGGACGGTAATTGCCGTTACCCACGATCGCTATTTCCTCGACAACGTGGCCGGTTGGATTCTGGAGCTCGACAGGGGCGAGGGAATCCCGTGGAAGGGGAACTACTCTTCGTGGCTCGAACAGAAGGACAAGCGGCTTTCCGTCGAAGAGAAGCAGGAGAGTGAGAGGCGAAAAACGCTTCAGAGGGAACTTGAATGGATTCGCATGTCGCCGAAGGGGCGCCGGGCCAAGTCGAAGGCGCGCATTAGTTCCTACGAGGAACTTCGGAGTCAGGACAAGATGACCCGGGGGAAAGATCTTCAGGTCTATATCCCGTCCGGTCCCCGGCTCGGCAACATCGTGATCGAGTCGAAAGAGGTCACCAAATCGTTCGGCGACAATATTCTCATGGAAGGCATGACGTTTGCACTGCCACCCGGCGGAATTGTCGGGATCGTCGGTCCGAACGGTGCCGGTAAGACAACCCTGTTCCGCATGATTACCGGTGAAGAAAAAGCGGACTCAGGCGATTTTCAAATCGGGGAAACGGTGAAACTGGGATATGTGGAGCAGAGCCGGGATGTACTCGATCCGGATAAGACCATCTGGGAGGTCATTTCAGGTGGGAATGAAACGATCGTTCTCGGTGATCGTGAGGTGAATTCGAGAGCATATGTGTCACGTTTCAACTTCAAAGGGGCGACGCAGCAGAAGAAAGTGGGCGTTCTTTCCGGTGGAGAGAGAAATCGCGTGCATCTCGCGCGGGTATTGAGAGAGGAGGCGAACGTCATCCTTCTCGATGAACCGACCAACGATCTTGACGTCAACACGATGCGGGCTCTGGAAGAGGGCCTCGAGTCGTTTGCCGGATGTGCGGTCGTGATTTCGCATGATCGCTGGTTTCTCGATCGAATCGCCACGCACATTCTCGCTTTTGAAGGGGATAGCCGCACATTCTGGTTCGAGGGGAACTGGTCCGACTACGAAGCCAATCGCAAGGAACGTCTCGGCGAGGAGGCTGACCGGCCCCACCGCATAAAATATCGCCATCTGACCCGGAGCTAAGAAGGGGGATTCCATGCCGTTCGTGATCGTCAGACATCGAGTGGAGGACTACAAACGTTGGAAAGAAGGGTTCGAAGGGGCAGCTGCCGTTCGTAAAGAAGGGGGCGAACTCTCTGCAAAGATTTTTCACCTCGCGGGAGATGAGAACCACATTCTGGGATTGTTCGAATGGTCCGATCTTTCAGAGGCTCGAATGATGTTCGGCGGAGTGGAGATGCGTGATCTCATGCGCGACGCTGGAGTCTGTGAAGTCCCGGATTTCTACTATCTGGAAGAGGCCGAATAGTCATGGATCATGGAATGGCGAAGATGCGTGTGATCATTCTGACCCCGAGCTTCAAAATACGGGGTGAGATCAATGCGACTCCAAACGAGCGGGTGACGGACTACCTGTTGAATGCTAAATCGTTCGTGGCTGTTACGGACGCTGAAGTCAGTACACTCGATGGCGAGGTCGTCTTGCGCGCTCCATTCATAGATGTGCAAAGGGATCGAATCGAAATCCTGTCGCCCGAGGAGTAATGCGATTTCCCGTCCCGATACCGGTCGTCCCGTATCTCCTTTTTGTGAGCGTTCATATCCTCGCTTCGTTCACCCTCCCGGGTCGGATCTGGGGCGCTCACCACGCCGGTTTTCTGAAGCCCTCCTTTTTGGCACTCTGGATCATTCTCGCAGCCGCCACGCTGATTCCGTGGTGGCGGCGATTTCTCGTGCGGATGGCGGGCGGTATCAGCAGTCTGCTGCAGGGTTCGCGATGGATTCCGATCGTTCTCATCATGGCCGCTGCTACCTTCTTTTTTCTTACGCTCCGTACGAATAACTCGTTTCTAGGGGACAGTCTCTTACTCTCCACAGTAGTGATGAACCCGGAATCAGCGACGTTCGGTACCGCAGGAGTCGGATCGCTCTGGATTCACAAAATCCTCTATCGGGCTGGATCTTCATTGTTCGGTTGGGAGGGTGGAACCTGGCCTTTTATTCTGACGAGCGTGAGCGCGGGATTGGCCATGCTGTTTCTGGCAGCCCGGCTAGCGGCTCTCCTGACAACAGGCGCCCGCGCCCGTACCGTTCTCTTCGTCTCTCTCGCCGGATGGGCCGGCCTCCTCTTTTCATTCGGTTACGTGGAGCACTATCCGCTCATGCAGGCGACCCTCTTTTTCTATCTGTACGGCTCCATCCGGTCCCTTCGGGGTGCCTGGCCGATCTGGATTCCGGCTGTCACATTGGTCGCCGCTTCTCTTCTGCACCTTTCTGCCGTGGCATTGGCGCCTTCATGGCTCATCGTGGCGGCCCCTTCCATCAGCCGCTCCCGAGCGGCACGTGGGGCAATGATCGGCGGCGCAATCCTCGTGGCGATTCTCGGCGCGTGGGCGCTCCTGAATTACATGGAAGAGTTTTACCGGGGGGCCGACGCTTTCGTTCCATTCCTGCATCAGGGAAGCCATTCCTATCCCATGGTCTCTGTCCATCATCTGCTGTTCATCGGAAATGAGCTGTTCCTGATCCTAGGCGGGGCGCTCCTTCTCCCCTTCATGGATGTACGTCAGGAATCACCCTCGGCGGAGAGCGCGAGCGATTCGCCCCGAAGTGTGACTCCGTTTCTCGCCGTCTCCACCGGGCTGGCACTTATTTACCTGATCCTGGTGGATCCCATGCTCGGCCCCCGGGATTGGGACTTGATGGCGCTTTTCGGCGCGCCGATGATTCTTCTCATCGGCAGCTATCTGTTCCGTGGAACCCGCGAACCGGGGACGGCGGCTTCGGGTATGATCATCGGCGCGATTCTGGTACACACACTGCCTTGGATCCTAGTTAATGCCGACCAGGATCGCTCGGTGGAGATGACTCTCGCTATGGTAGTGGACGACCCCCACTATGCGAATCCGGCGGCTCGCGCCCCCAAGTCGATGGGCGTCATTCTGTCACGCGCCGGCTATCACGAAGCGGCGGCGGAGCTCTTTCGAACAGCTGCCGAGAATCAGGGAGACGATCCCCAGAATCTGTTCAACCTGGGAACGAACAGCGCCCGTCGTGGGAAGTACGATCAGGCCATCTCTTATCTGCGACGGGCGATCGAAGCGGAACCGCGGTACGAAGACGCCTACTTGAACCTGGCGACCGCCGAGCTGAAGGCGGGCAATCTCGTCGATGCGGAAAAGACCCTTCGCTCTCTTCTTTCGATCGCTCCCGATCAGGCCAAGGCGCACTATCAACTCGGTACTCTGCTCGGCGGGCAGGGGCGTGCGGACGAGGCGATCAATTCTCTCCGTGAGTGTGTACGAATTGCTCCGGAGCACGTGGAAGGGTGGGCGAATCTCGGAGTGATGCAGGCTCGCCTCGGTCAGACGAAAGAGGCTAGGGTTTCATTCAAAGAGGCTCTCTCACTCGAGCCGGAGAACGAGAATCTAAGGGGGTATCTCGATCGGCTCGGTCCGGAATAAGATGCCGACCGCCCGATCCGGGAGAGTGCGCCGTCAAGAACCGGCCGTCTCCAGGTCGACCCATGTGTACGGTCCCCGGGGGAGGAGCGCGATCCGATCCGGATTGATTTCACCAACAATGGAATCAATTGTGCTGCCCAGATTATCCGCCCGTTCGATTCCCAGACTTTGAAGCTCCGGCGAATGTCGGGCGGGTGTATGGACCAGGATTCGCGCGGTTCGCTGCGCTTCCCTCAGATGCTGCACCATCCACTGATCCTTTTGAAATGAACCGCCGGCCCAATCCAGAAATGAATCGTGGTCGGGCAGACGTTCGAGAAGTTCGAGAAAATCGAAACTTCCCCAACCCTCCGCGCACTCGGCAATCAGGAGGATCGTGCCATTGTCTTCGAGAATGGGAAGGGCGGCGATCGCTCCCTTGATGCTCTGATAGAGGGTGGCATCGAGGGGGGCGCCACCGCCGGAAGTGATCACAATGGGATAGCGCCGGTACGCAGGAACACGAGACGATTCGCGTACTCTCCGGGCCGCCTCGATATGCGAGGAATACAGATCGCCGGCCAGCACCGATGAAAGTTCTCCCCCCTCGGTGATTCCGGCGTGGACTGCGAAATCGACACCGACCATCCGGGCGATCTCGAGCGCTTCTTCATGAACGGGGTTTCCTGTCAAATTCCCGATGCGAGCGTCAGGATGTCCGATCAATCGGGGACCGTGAAGAATCGGCATGGCGTCCAGCCCGATCACCCCCGGGGCGATCATCTTCCGCCCACCAGAATATCCTGCCAGCAGATGGGGCTCCACGAGGCCGACAACAAGCTTGAGGTCGGCTTTCATGCAGGTGGGATTGACGGAGACCGGTGTGCCCCGCTTCGTTTTCCCGATCGCCTGCACGATTCCGGCGTCATGGGATTCGGACCGATAATTTTCCGTGATGTCCGGCCCGAGCAACTGCTCTGCTTCTTCAGCCGACACAGGCCGGTGCATGCCGGTAGCAAATACCAGCACAATTTCGTCCCGACGGATTTCCTTTTCGAGAGTTTGCAGTATGGGAGGGAGTATGTCCCGGAAGGGGAGTGCTCGTGTGCCGTCAGGCACAATCACCGCGGCGGAACGGCGGCCCCGGGCAAGTTGCCGGAGCGGCGCCGTTCCGATCGGGTGATCGATGGCGTGTACGGTGATGTCACTCGGTGCGGCGGCCGCCGTTACCGCACGTGGCACAAACAGATCCGCATCCAGGCCGGCGGGAAGCGAAACGGGGAGGAGCCCCGAACCGAAAGCGACGTTCATTCTGCCTGAAACCCTGTTGTTACACGCTAGTAGCTGCGGAACAGCTCACCCCACTCAGACTCCATGTATTTGGCCACCCGCTTGGATCCGATTGCCGGATACCAATACCAATCGTGATACGCCCACGATGCGATATAGGTGAGTACGACGAGAGGAGTATGAGTCAGGAGCCTCTCCACGGGTTTGAATATGCCGTGGTAGAGCGCGTGTTGGCCTTTGCTCGCGAAAGTGTCGGCTTTGTGGCAGTGGAAGTCGACTCCTTCAATGGGATCACCGACGATTTCGATATCTTTGGGCTCGCCGATGCCGAGGCCTTTTTCGTGGGCAAGCCGAATGAACTTGAGATCCATAGGGTTGAATCCCATCATTCTGGCTGCAACCGAATCGATCGCCACCTGGTCATTCGACGCGAGAATGTACCCGCCGTCCCTGATCTCCATGCAGCGCGGCCCCGGTCCGTCACCGATGACACTGCCGTCCATGACCGCGAACAGGCCGCCATGAACTTCTTTCTGAATCATGAGGAGATCGACGAGCGTCTCGTGGATCACACTGTGTGTCCAGTGACGCTTTCTATTCAACAGCCCGCCGAAAGCGTTCTTCATGGCGCCTGTCATGGTCGTGAATACATGAGTCTTCATCGTAGGGAAGTGAATGATGTTCTCCCCGTGAAATCGTTTCGGGATCGTCACACCTTCGGGAAAGACCTTGTCGAGCACCAGAAATTCACCCTTAGGCTCGTACAATTCCCACGGCTCGCCCTCATAAAGATGCACGTTCCGAAGTCCGTGCTTTCGAACGACACGGATGTGTTTGTTGTTTCGCTCCCCATTCTTGGAATTCACAACAACTGTATTGTTGTGACAGGCGTGAATGAGATCCTTCGAGTAACCATCCTCGAGCATGCACTGAATAACGGCGTCCATTTGCCACGGCACGGTCGAGCACGCGGGGTAGAATTTCGCCCAGGAGATATTGATCTTGAGAGCGGTATCATTTTCTTTAGGGAGGTATTTCTGATAGTCGAGCGAGCGGAGAAGCTCTTTGTACTTCTCGATCACGTTGCCGGCGTTGACGCGGAGCACGCCGACCTTGGCCGTTGTGGGAGGGGCGCTCGGCTGAACCGGTGACTGTTGCTCGCTACTCGATACTTCTGACATGAGTGCCAATCCTCCGATCGAATGGGATTAAGAGTTCGTGGTTGTCTGCCTCTCCTTTATCTTATCGCCTACGGAGAAGTGGCGCAACAGAGTGCTGACCGCTTGCTGTCGGCGCTCCCGGGCCCCATAATCCCTCGATGAGCCCTTCCGTCCGTAATCGAGTACTTCCGGTCGTCATTGTCGCGCTCGCGGTAGGCATTCGCCTTGCCTACTGGTTCTCGATTACAGATCATCCGGAGTTTCAGACACCAACGCTCGACGCACGCTGGTTCCACGATCAGGCTCTCGCCATCGGGAATGGGGCCTGGACAGGGGGGGACGCCATTTTTCGCGCTCCTCTCTACCCCTACTTTCTCTCCTCCATCTACGGCATCACCGGTCCCGACCCGGGAGTGGCCCGGCTCGTTCAGCTTCTTCTCGGAGGAATCACGGTTGCCCTTCTGATGGTTCTCGCCCTCCGCATCTTCGATCGCACGACATCGATCCTGACCGGGCTTCTGGCCGCAACTTACTGGATCTCGATCTATTTCGAAGGGGAACTCCTGATCAGCTCGATTCTCCCGCTCCTCGGGGCGATTCTATTGCTCGGACTTTCCCGTGTCTGGACGGTAACGGTGTCGGGGGGAAGAGGAGCGGCGGCAGCCGGTCTTCTGCTCGGACTGTTCGCGGCGGCCCGTCCCAATATTCTCCTCTTTCTCCCGGTCGCCACCCTCTTCCTGGCCCGACGCCGACTACGGAACGGCATCCTGTTCGGCGCCGTCTCACTCTGTATCGTTGGCGGTCTCACGGTTCGAAATCACTTGGTCTCCGGCGAATGGACGCTCATCGCCTCACAGGGGGGGCTCAACTTCTATCTCGGCAATCATCCCGAGTCAGATGGCCGGCACGCCGTCTTTCCCGGGCTTGTGTCGTGGCGGAATGACGACATCGAGCGGCTCACCGCTGCCCGGATCGGCCATATGCCCAAGCAGGCCGAACTCTCCCGTTACTGGATGAATGAGGCGATCAAACTGGTCCGGGAGAATCCAGGGACATTCGTCTCGGGACTGCTGCGAAAAGCCGCTTTCCTTGCCGGCGGCTACGAAATCGGTAACAACAGGGATATCGAAAGCTATCGGGATGAGAACCGTTTGCTTGCTTTTCCCTCGCCGGGGTGGAGCGTCCTTATTCCGCTCGCTCTGGCGGGATCGATCCTGGCCAGACGGAGGAATCGCACCCCCTGGCTTCTGGAGAGCTACGCCGTCGTTTATGGAATATCGATCATTCTTTTTTTTGTGTGCGGTCGGTTCCGGGTCCCCATTCTGCCGGCGCTCTTCCCATTGGCGGCGGCCGGGCTGGCTGAATTCGGACGGCGGATCCGGTCGAAAAGCCCGGTTTCGAGTCTGCTTCTTGTCCTGTTCCTGATCGCCGGCATAGCAGCCTCATCGGCCGATCCGTTTCACATCCGGCTTTCTACTTCGGGCCAGGAGGCGTTTCATCGGGGGAACGTTCTTGCCCGAAACGAGCAGGTCGATCAGGCGATCGCCGCCTATGAAGAATCGATCGAGCTTCTCCCTCAGTTTGCGGGTAGCCATCATCACCTGGGATCCGTGCTGATCGGGAGCGGGCGAATCCAGGATGGGCTGGCCCATCTGCACGAGGCAAACCGGCTGGAACCATTGAACCCAAAAGTACTCGTTACGATCGCCGACCACTATCGAGACTTCGGGCAGCTTTCCGAAGCGGAAGAATACTATCGCAGAACAATCGAGGTAGATCCGTACTACCCGGACGGCTATTTCGATCTCGGCGGGATGCTGGCAGAGCAGGGGCGAACCGAAGAGGCGGAAGAGCTTCTACGTCGCGGCCTCGGGCTCTACCCCGGCGACAGGGTGGGCCTGTTCAATCTGGGGAAACTGCTCTCTTCGACAGGGAGGTCCGATGAGGCGATACCGATTCTGGAACAGGCTTCGGAGGCGGAACCCGGTTCGGCGGGGGGATGGTTCGAACTGGGAAATGCGTATTATCAATCATCCCGGATCGATCAATCGATCGGGGCGTGGAAACGGGCCGCTGTGCTCGATCCCCTGCATATTCAGTCCCGCATGAACCTCGCCCTGGCGCTCGTCCGATCGAATCGAACCGGCGAAGCGATCGACGCTCTGGAAGATGTGCTTCAGATTGACAAGGGCCATGAAGGTGCTCGCGCCCGATTGCGGATGCTCAGCTCATACCGCGGAGAGCCTCCACCCAGTGCACCGCCCGCCGCCCGGTAGCGTGCTCGATCTGATGTCGGCAACTGAATCCCGGAGCGACGATCAGTGCGTCTGCGGGCGCTTCGCGGACTGCGGGGAAGAGCCGGTCCTCTCCGATCTGCATGGATAGATCGTAATGTTCTTTCTCGTATCCGAACGATCCGGCCATACCGCAACAGCCCGAATCGATCTCTTCTACTGCGGCCCCCCCCGCTCGGAGCAGCCGGGTCATGGCGTCCATTCCGAAGAGCGCCTTCTGATGACAATGGCCATGAATATGAAGGCTACCGCTTGATCGAATCCCTGAAGCGGTGGTTCGCCCACTTAAGAATTCCCTGTCCAGGAAGATGTCGATCGGCACAATGGCCGCCGCCACCCGACTCCCCAGCTCCCGGTCCTCGATAAGGTCGGGAAGATCATCGACGAGTGCGGAAGCGCATCCGGGTTCACAGGTAACGATCGGCCATCCCCGCCGCGCGAAACGGTCGAGCGCCTTCATTGTGATTCCCCCGTCTTCTCTTGCCTCTCGCAGAAATCCGTGGGAGATCCGAGGCCGCTGGCAGCAACCGGCACGCGCGATTGTCACTTGATATCCAAACGATTCGAGCAGGGCCACGGCGTGCTCACCTACATGCGGCTCATGGAAATTCATATAGGTGTCGTCAAACAGAACGACAGGAGTGGCGTTCTTCAGAGTCCTGCGTCCATCAGGTAACAGCCGGTCTGACAGCGGCGTCCTGGCGAAGCGGGGGAGTACACGTCGTCTGTCGAAGCCGACCGTTTGTTCCAGAATGCGCCGGATCACAGGGGATTCGAGAAGGGGGTTCAGAAGCAGAGCGAGGGGGCCGGCGATATGCGATGCCGCGGCCGGCGAACCGGCTGCCAGACGGTCACGAAGGCGTGAACCCCCACGAACATCCCGCATGTGCTGGAGTACTTCCGCCCGCAGACGGGCAAGATCGACATTACTCGGGCACTCCGCCTTGCACGCTTTGCATGAAATACAGAGATCGAGCACTTCCGACAGGCGCTTGCTCGTCAGGCCGTCGGGACCGAACGCGCCTGTCATGGCGAGGCGAAGCGCGTTCGCCCGGCCCCGCGTAGAATCCTGTTCATCCCGCGTTACCCGGTAGCTCGGACACATGGTACCGCCAAGCGTCTTCCGACAGGCTCCCACCCCGGTACACATCTCGACCGCGCCGCCAAAGCTCCCGTCGAGCGGGTAGCGATAGATCCCCTCCAGTTCGCTCTTCCCGTAGGCCGGACCGTAACGGAGATGCGCGTCCATCGGACCGGGCGCGACGATCTTCCCCGGATTCATGAGCCCCGCCGGATCGAAGAGACGTTTCACGTCGCCGAAGGCGGCCGTTATCTTCGGCCCGAAGAACGACTCGATAAAAGGGCTTCGTACGAGCCCGTCCCCATGTTCCCCGCTCCAGGCCCCGCCGTATTGCTTGACCAGCGCGAACACTTCGTCCGCGATCTCCTTCATACTTTGAATGTCGCTGTTTCGCTTTAAATCGAGAATCGGTCTGATGTGGAGCACACCGACGCTCGCATGGGCATAGATTGCGACATCCACTTTTCGGGAATCGCAGATTGCGAGAACCTGTTCGACATACTCCGGGAGCACATCCACCGGCACGGCGGCGTCTTCAATAAAGGGAATCGGTTTGCGATCCCCTCGCAGGCTGAGCATGAGCCCGAGTCCCGCTTTTCGAACCTCCCATACTTCCTGCTGCTCATCCCGTCCGAGCCGAACCGGGCAGTGGAAATCGGCGTGGCTTCGATGCAGGTCGGAAGCGAGTCGATGTGCCTTGGAGGCAGCCTCTTCTCTCGAATCGGCGAAGAATTCGACAATCAGGGCTGCTTCCGCATTCTGATCGAGAAATCCGGCGATCCTCGATGTGGCGAGGTTTTCGTGCGCCTTTTCAATAACCATGCGGTCGAGGATTTCTACCGCCGACGGCCCGTGCTCCAGTATCGGTTTGACCGCTCGGATCGCTTCGAGCAATCCGGGAAAGTGGGGAATCGCGATGGATGTCGCAACCGGAACCGGTTCCAGATTCAGCTCGATTTCCATAATGATGGCGAGCGTCCCTTCGCTTCCCGTGATCAGTCGGGAAAGGTTCCAGGGGCGATTCCCCAGAAATTCGTCCAGGTTATAGCCGGCCACACGGCGCATCACTTTGGGGAAGCGGGCCTCGATCTCCTCGCGGTTCCTATCGATGATCTTTCGGAATCCTCGAAGAATTCTCCCCTCATGATCAGGCCGTGATGCCCGCTCAGCCACTTCTTCTGCCGTAAGGTCAGTGAGATCCATAGTCTCACCGCCGGGAAGAAGGACTTTCATTCCCGTGACGTGATCGACCGTCTTCCCATAGAGAATGCTTCTTGTTCCGGATGAGTTGTTTCCCACCATGCCGCCGATATTGGCCCGATTGGAAGTGGCCGGATCGGGCGCGAAGTAAAGGCCGTGAGGGGCGAGAATCTGGTTCAACTCCTCTCGGACGATGCCAGGCTCTACCCGGACCCGTCTGGCTTCGACGTCCAGAGAGAGAACGCGATTCATATACTTCGAGAAGTCGATTACGAGGGAGGGGCCGACGGTCTGGCCGGCGAGGGAGGTTCCTCCCCCCCGGGGAAGAATCGTGACACCATGAGCACGAGCGGTCGCAACGGCTTGGCGGACGTCCTCGTCATGCCGGGGGATCGCCACGGCGACAGGACTGACCTGGTAGTTGCTCGCATCGGTCGAGTAGATGCCCAGGGAGACCTCGTCGATCAGGACCTCCCCGTCCATACAGCTTTCAAGATCCGCTAGAAACGTATCCATAACTCCTCAGAGTGTAACAGGGGAGAGGGTGGGATGCTGCGCAGGAAAGCATGGTGCCGCCCATTCTTTTTTGGTATTTTCATTCGTCGCAGGAACCCAAACTCGAGCGAGGCTGCCCGCTCCCCCTGCATGGGGAAAAGGCCGCCCCTCGCGACACACGGATCGGGCCATGGCGAAGCGGATCGCTGACATTATAACTGAAGAGAGAGTACTGCTCCCGCTGGAGGGCTCCGGCAAGGAGCAGGCGATTGACAGGCTGATTCAGTTTCTCCTGAAGGCCTATGATCGGGAAGATCCGGTCGACCGGATCAGCAACTGTGTGTGGGAGAGGGAGAACAGGTTTTCCACGGGAATCGGCAGGGGGATCGCCATCCCCCACGGGGAGATCGATGATTCGATTGAGCCCATGGCTGTACTCGGCATCACAGCAAATCCGATCGAGTACGAGGCGATCGACGACGAACCTGTGAGCCTGTTCTTTCTGCTCGTCTGCTCGAAATCTCGTACTGAGGAGAGGTTGGAGGTTCTGTCCAGCCTCTCGAATCTCCTGCGGGATCGCTCAGTTTGTGAGAGACTCATGCGATCGAAAACCTCGGCGGAAGTGGTGAACATCATTCTGGAAACGGAAGGAACGGATCGATGAAATTCCCGATGGAACCCTATAGGATCAAGGTTGTGGAGTCCATCCCGCGGACGTCCAGGCGCGAACGCCGCCAGATCCTCGAAGAAGCCGGGTATAATCTCTTCAGCATACCAGCCGGGAAGGTCACGATTGACCTTCTGACCGATTCCGGTACTTCCGCCATGAGCGACAACCAGTGGGCCGGGATCATGATAGGGGATGAGTCCTACGCCGGAAGCAAGAATTACTTTCATTTCGAAAAAACGGTTCGTGAAATCTTCGGCTATAAGTATGTGGTACCGACCCACCAGGGTCGGGTCGCGGAAAACCTTCTCTTCAGCACGACGCTCAAGAAGGGGGATGTGGTCCCGAACAACATCCACTTCGACACGACCAGGGCGAACGTGGAACACAACAACGGCAAAGCGGTCGACTGTGTGATCGACGATGCGCTGCAACCGAGGGCGGAACATCCGTTCAAGGGGAACATGGATCTGAAGAAGCTCGAAAAAGTGATCCGCGAGGCGGGAGCGGAAAATATTCCCCTCTGTCTCATGACGATCACGAATAACTCGGGCGGCGGGCAGCCGGTCTCCATGGATAACATCAAGGCGACCCGAAAGCTTCTGGATCAGTTCAACATTCCGCTCTATTTCGACGCCTGCCGATTCGCGGAAAACTGCTGGTTCATCAAGAAACGAGATCCTGCTTATGCCGGCAAGGACATACTTTCGATCGCCCGCGAGATTTTCTCATACGGCGACGGCTGTACGATGAGCGCCAAGAAGGACGGTCTCGTCAACATGGGTGGCTTCCTCTGCACCAACGACCATGAACTTGCCGAACGTATCACGAACATGCTCATACTGATTGAGGGCTTTCCGACCTACGGCGGACTTGCCGGTCGCGATCTGGAAGCGATGTCCCTCGGACTCCGTGAAGTGCTCGACGAGGCTTATCTCGATTTTCGCATCGGCCAGGTACAGTATCTGGGAGAATCGCTGATTGATGTCGGTGTACCGATCCTGACTCCTCCCGGCGGGCATGCCATCTATCTGGACGCCAAGGAGTTCCTGCCCAACATACCTCCGGACGAGTATCCTGCCCAGGCGCTCGCGTGCGCCCTTTATGAAGAAGGTGGAATTCGGGGTGTCGAGATCGGCGGGCTCATGTTCGGCCACAAGGATCCGGTGACGGGCGAAGATGTCTGGCCGGAGCTGGAAATGGTCCGATTGGCGGTACCGAGACGTGTCTATACTACAAGCCACATTCACTACGTGGCGGAAATTATCCGTGACGTGTATGAGAGGAGGGAGTCGATTCATGGACTGGAACTGGTCTATGAGGCACCCGTTCTCCGTCACTTCACAGCGAGGCTGCGTGCACTCAATGGATAGCGAAGCGACTCGCCAACGAATCTGGTCGGCAGCCGTTCTACTGGTTCTGGTTCAGCTCTTCGCAGGCTGCGCTACAATTTCACAGATTAATTTTATAAGTACGCAGGAGGAAGTGGCGCTCGGTCGTCAGTTCGCGGAGCAGGTCGAGACAGAAATGAAAATGTACGACGATCCGGTCGTACAGGCCTACGTGGATAGCCTGGGTCAGCTTCTGGCTGCCCACTCAGATCGCACGAACATCGAGTATCACATCAAAGTAGTCGATACGGACGAGGTGAACGCATTCGCCCTCCCGGGAGGCTATTTATATGTCAATCGGGGGCTGATTTCGACTGCGGAAACAGAGTCAGAGCTCGCTGCTGTAATGGGTCATGAGATCGGTCATATCGTCGGGAAGCATAGCGCTCGGCAGTTGTCAGGACAGATCGGTCTTTCGTCCATCATCGCGATCGCTCTCGGCGACAGTTCGTCCATGGTAGAGCAACTTGTCGCAGGCATCGTGACGACCGGCGCGCTCATGAAGTACAGCCGCGACATGGAAAGTGAGGCGGACGTTTTCGGTGCGGATGAAACCTATCGCGCCGGGATCGACCCGGGAGGGATGGCGGCGTTTTTCGGGAAGCTGCTCGAGCTCGAAGGGGGGCGCACCCCCTCCGGACTCGAGAAGTTCTTCTCCACCCACCCGCCGACAAGAGAGCGGATTGATAAGTCGAATGCCTATATTGCTCAGCTTCCGTTCAAGGCGGGCCTCCGTAAGGATTCGAAGCGTTTTCAGCAGATCAAGAAACGGCTTCCCCCGCTCGGGAGCGGCAAGTGATCCTGCTCGCCCGTCATTCGGTCGAGGAGGAACCGCGGACAGGTCGCCGGGGTATCTGTTGAACAAGCCGATACTGGAACCCGAGGAATCAATGAGACAGGGAAACTTTGCGGGAGCATTGCTGGCGGGGATCCTCATCCTTTTTGCTCCCATGACAGCCGGCGCACAGGATAGCCCGTTCACGCCCGCCATCGAGGCGATTCAGTCGGACGACGGGTCCCATGGTGCCGTTCAGGCGACGATCGAAGTCCCGGCAGGCCACTATCTCTATCGAAGCAAGGTCGAAGTATTCCTCGTGGACACTCTTGATCTGATTCTGGACGATGTTTCGCTCCCCCGCGGAAAAGTTAAGTTCGACCCGTTCCTGGAGGAAAAAACCGAAGTCTATGAGCACGCGCCGACGATTGCGGTGCAGGTTTCCGTGCGGGAGGGAAGAAGTCTTCCTGACAGCGCGAGGATCTGGCTCCTCTTCCAGGGGTGTACGTCCGAGTTCTGCTATTTCCCGGAGGAGATCCGGCTGACAGCTGACTGGAATCGCGGTGATCCCGCTCTTGTAGTGGCGAGCATCGCCGGCAAAGAACCAGGCGGTACGGAAGACGCTGCTCCGGAAGAGCAGGCGGAAGTGAAAGTCGGCGGGAGCAGCAAGTTCGATGTGGCGAGTCAGATCGAATCGAAGGGACTCTTCCTGACTTATCTCGCCGTGTTTCTCGCCGGAATCCTGCTTTCGTTTACACCGTGCGTTTTCCCCATGATCCCGATCACACTCTCCGTGATCGGTGCCAGAGGCGAAAAGAACCCGGTCAAGGGGTTCGGCCTTTCTCTCATCTATGTATTCGGGATGGCGATGACCTATGCCGTGCTGGGTGTAGTGGCGGCGAGCTCGGGTGCACTCTTCGGGTCGCTCTTTCAGAGCGTCTGGTTCGTACTCGGCATGGTCACGGTCTTCACGGCTCTCGCGCTCGGCATGTTCGGCCTTTATGAACTCCAGGTTCCGCCGGCGCTCGCATCCCGTCTTCAGAGTGTCGGCGGCGGAGGAGGCTGGGTCGGGATCTTTCTCATGGGGATTGTGGCCGGTCTTGTCGCCTCGCCCTGTGTCGGTCCGGTGCTCGTCGGACTTCTTGTTTACATCGCCCAGACCGGAAGCGCCATTCTCGGCTTCACCCTTCTCTTTACCCTCGCCATGGGGATCGGCGTTCTCTTTCTCGTAATCGGGACATTTTCGGGTTTGTTGACTACCCTTCCTGGTGCCGGCACCTGGATGGAAGAGGTGAAGCAGTTCTTCGGATGGCTGCTTCTCGGCGTGGCTCTCTATTTCGCGGCTCCCATTCTTCCCGAAAAAGTCATGATTCCGGCGTCCGGATTTCTTATGCTCCTCATGGGCACAACGTCGCTGGGTCTCTTCGATCCGCTGAAGCCCGGCGCCCGAGTAGCCCACAGAATCAAAAAGGCGATCGCTTTGCTGATTACGGCGGCGGGCCTCGTGCTCCTCATCGGTTCTCTCGCTCTACCGTTACTACCGCTCCCCATGATGGGGACGGTTTCCGGGTCGGCGGCTACAGAATCGATCGTATGGGTCGAAGATTATGAGGAGGGCATTTCCCGCGCCGAGGCGGAGGGGCTCCCGGTCATGATCGACTTCACCGCCGATTGGTGTGCTGCATGCCAGGAGCTCGAACACCTCACCTATTCAGCCCCTGCTGTGGTCGCGGAGAGCAAGAGGTTCGTGTCCATCCAGGTCGACGCCACGCGATCGACGGATAGAATCAAAGTACTCAAAGATCGCTATGGAGTGTTCGGTCTGCCGACGATCATCTGGGTTGATTCGGACGGCGAAATTCAGAATGAGCTCACAGTAACCGGTTTTGTCGAGGCGGATGACTATCTCGATATCATGAAGGCTGTTCAGTAGAGCGGCCGCGATCAGAAGGAGAATCGAATGAAGATCAGCGAACGGATGAACGGCGAGGTCGTTGTTCTCGAATTGAGCGGTGACATTCAGGGCGGGCCGGATTCAGATCTTTTTCGGTCTAAAATCGCGGAGCTCATTGAGAAGGATTCAAAGAACGTGGTCCTCGATCTAAGCGGTGTCCCCTGGATGAACTCAACCGGCGTCGGAATTATCGTCTCCGGCTTTACCTCACTTGGAAACGCCGGTGGGGCGATGAAGCTCCTGAATCTGAAAGAACGGGTCAAGAGCATTCTCATGGTGACCAAGCTTCTATCTGTTTTCGAGAGCTACTACACCGAGGAAGAGGCGGTCGCGAGTTTCAAGAAGGAAAGCGTCTAAGGCGGGTCGAGCTTAAGCAGCGAATAGCGGTTTCTTTTTTTCTCGATCAGATCCCGATTAATTTAGTCAGGGGCGTACGGTTACGCGCACCCGCGTGACGGCTGTCACGGCGGGATACTCCTTTAGCCTTGCTCTGATCTCGATCTGGCCGATGCCTGCTTGAATTGCATGAAATGTGCGCGTGTCAGGATCGAAATCACCCACTTCCGGATGATTGAATGTTGCCTCGAAGTTGACCCGTGAAGGGTCGATCACGTGGTCTAGGGCGCCGGTTACCACCACTCGGATCGTTGCGCTTTCCCCTACACGGAGATCGAGCAGGGCCGGTCTCGCTTGAATTTGAATGATCGTGCCTACAATACGTATGTCGATCGATGCGGTGGCGCCGATCCGTTGGCCGTTTTCAAGCAGGAGTTCGGCGATTACCTGGCCACGGATGAGAATCGTCGAAAGGTCGGATGGGGCTGTCCGAATGAGACGGAGCTCGGTCCGGTTGCCGATCCGTGGATGTACCTCGAACAGGTTCTCCGGCACGACGCGCCACTCCACCAGGGGAGCGCTCACGTGATTCGGTGAAATCGCTCTGGCGCTCAAGTAAACGGGGCGGATGCTTGACAGGTCGAGCAGGTTTACTTCGGCATGAATTTCCTTCGGTTCAATCACCAGCATAGCGGGGATGATCTCTCCCCCGACGATCAGATGGGCACTCCCGGTGAACGTGCGGTCGTCCATTTCGACCTTCGCGAAAACTACGCCCTCCTGGCGCAGAAACTCGGGCCCCGTTGCATCAGTCAGAACATCGTTCGCAAGGAAGAGCCCGTCGGGAGTGATGGTGCCGATCGTACGTGGCTGGACGCTCCATTCGACGGGCAGGTCCATAACGCGATCGAACTCGACAGAAAAGCGGATTTGCTCGCCTGGGGGAATGGTCGCCGTTCGTGGCCTGACGATCAGCGGGGAGTCGGCCAGATCGCCCGGAATGTAGATGCGGGCCACTCCCCGGCCTGTCAATGACGTTGACGGATCCCGGTAGAGTCCGATGACGTGGGCGACAATCGGAACGCCTTGTTCGGAACTTGATGCTTGAAAGAGGCCGTCCGGGCTAATGGTGCCTGCCTCGGGCGGTTGGACAGACCATTCGATCAGGGAAGGAGAATAATCGGTCTCCTGATTACCCGGGGGTTCCATCGAAAACTGGACGAAGTCTCCCGATCGAACAGTCACATCTTCAGGGCGTACAACCCAGGCGATGTCGGGGCGCGGACCATGAATCCGCACTCTTGCGACCGCTCGCGATGCTCCGGCCGGAGTCAGGATCGAAGCGACCACACGCCCTTCCATAGGGAAAGAACCGGCCTGGAAGTGACCGTTTACGACTGTGCCGATTTCCCGGGGGACCGCCATCCACTCGATCGCCGCGTCATCAGGAAGTCCCGTTGATTCCAGTTGGAATTCAATCGTCCCCCCCGGTGCCGCCTCCGCTCTCTCGGGTCGCAGTTGGAGCCGCACCGCCCCGGAAGCCTCAGGCGAGCCGACCTGAACGGACGCGTAACCCATGCCCCGGCCATTCTCCCCGTCAATCACGATAGCCGCAATTCTTCCGTAACCTGGATTTTGCCCCGCCTGAAACCCCCCGTCGGCTCCTATCGTGCCGAGCCCGGACGGGACGACCGACCAGGTTACCGTTGCCGCTCCGTCCATGCCGATTCTCTCTATTCGGAATGAAACGCTCTCTCCGATCCCCAGTCGAGCCCGCCCGGGAGTTACGCGAATCGAGAGCGGCCGGTCACCTGCGGTTCCGACCCGGACGAGAGCGTGACCCACCTGCCCGCCCTCATCCGAGTCGACGAGCGCGCGCACAATCCCTCTCCCTGATGACTGTCCGGCGACGAACTGCCCGAGAGGTGTGATCGTTCCGAGGCGGGCTGGAATGACCTGCCACTCGATCGGACCGGCAATCGTTTCGTCGCCCCTCCCCCGGATCCGTGCTTCGAACCGGATCTCCTCGCCGGGTGAGAGCGTGGCGCGACCTGGTGTCACGCGCAGTTCCGCCGCCGCGGAAGATGCGATCAATATGGCTACGCCTGCAAGGGTGAGCGAGAAAATGCGATAGGCAGTCATAGTATGTAAATGACCCATGTCGGTTCTCCCCGTAATTTTCCCTCCTGATCGATCAATTCGAGTCGGAGGAGGTGGGGTCCGGCCGCTGTCTCACGGGGCGGATCCAGTATGATGAAATGATCGTTTCGCTCGGCGATCGAAGTCAGATCCTGCTCATCGAAATATACGCGGACCACACCGTTCAGCAGGGGAGGATAAATGGCGGCGCAAATCGGTTCCCCGTCCAGATGGATAGGCGATTCTTCCGGTGGGGAAATGAGCGCAACATTCAGATAATCGGGTGTGCCGAGTGCAGCTGATTCCGGGGAAGATCTCTGTCCCGGGGCGCGGGTGAGGATGTAACCGCCGATCAGAAGAATCGCAGCGAGAGCAGCAACAGCAGCTCGAATCCGGATGGTTCGGTCACGTCGGACCGCACGCCCAAGACGAGCCTCGAGATCGGGCGGCGCACTACCCAGCACGCGCTCCCCCTCCTGTTTCAAATCCTGTTCCGTGATCCCGTTCATACCTGCTCCCACATCCGGTTCAGTATCTTGCGGCCCCTCGCCAGTCTCGACTTAACCGTCCCTTCCGGTATGCCGAGTGACTCGGCGATCCGGGCGACGGAGAGATCGGCGAAGTAGTGCAGCAGTATGGCCTCCCGAAATGGTTCCGAAAGCTGCGACACCGCCTGCCGAATCATGAAGCCTCTCTCCTCGTCGGAGGAGTCGCCGGGGCACGACCCGGCCGCTTCCGATTTCAACCGCTCTTCCGCTCTTCGTTCCACTCCCGCTCTCCGGTAGTGCCTGGCCAGGATTTTTCTGGCGATGGCGTAGAGCCAGGTGAACGGTTTGCTCTCCCCTCGAAATCGTTTCCAACCTCGAAACGCCTGCAGAAAAGTCTCCTGCGTGAGGTCGGAGGCGGTCTCCTTACTCCCGGTAGCGGCCATGAAATACGCCCAGAGCGTCCGGCCATGCCGGTCGATCAACCGATGGAATGGCGGTCTCCTATTCAAGTCTGTTCCTCGAACCATCTGTTTGGTTCCCGGCTATCTTTTGGTCTCCTAGAACCGTCGGCCGGCAACGAGCGAAAAGAGATGCTGAATAAACCGGATCTCATCAACTGGGTCGTCCTCCGTGATCCGTTCATACTCGGCACGCCAATCGAACCGGCCGATCCGTAAACTCGTTTCGGCGATGAAGGTCCAGCGCTCTTCGTCAGACAACAGCCCCTCGGCCGAAACGAGGTCGTTCGTGAGGTCGCTGAATATTTCCCCGGTTGATTCGGTCGCCCCATAGCGTTCGCCGATCTTCCAGCGAACACGATCCCCCGCCGCAACCCCGCTTAGATAGGCGGCCGCCGTCCAGGTCTCAGTGTCCGTGGTGGAGGTGGTAATCGATCGAGTGCCGATCAGCGAGAGATTGTGTTTCCCCCATCGTCCGTAGACCCCGGCCGATCCATACCGGCTCCGATAGGGAGCCCCCCCTTCGGCCTCGTCATATGGAATCTCATACGTCCGAAAAAGAAAGTACGGATTGAGCGAGGCCTGTCCCCTTTTCCAATAGAGGTCGGTTCGTCCGTAGAGTTGAACGATCGAACGTCCATCTTTGATTTTCTGAAAAGAGTCACGGTCATCGTAGAGTTCGACTTTGGCCGATTGCCTCACCCAGTTGCCGAATCGAATCGTCCCGTCAACCAGAAAACCACGCTCTCCGCCGTCCACCGTCGGGCTGCCGAGCGCGTAGTAACTCGGGTCGTACGTGTGATACTCGATCAGAAGCCGCCGGGAGGGGTCGTCATGAATGGTCAGGAGGGTACGAAACGCGCCTGCCTTAGTCGTGTCATCCCCCTCGGTATCGCTCACGCCCCCCTCGATCTCGATCTTCATTCCCCACGCCAGACCGACCCCCGCCCCGGCTGTGGCGACGAGGTTCTTGATCGGTACCAGGAATCGAAGAGATTCCGGTATGGACTCCTCATTTTCCCAGCCGTACGCGACCTGCAGATTTCCCTCAAAGCGTTCGTTCCTGAAGGAGAGCTTTTCTCCCGCAATGAACTGCGAGTAGGTGCCGAACCCGCCGGTTGTATCGGATGACAGTGTGCGAACCCAAAACGATTGGCTTCTCAAGGGACCGCCCGTAAGCGAGAGCTGCCCCCCTTCGCCGGAGAGCCAGGAGACGGAGAGCTCACTGAACGATGGATAGATGTCACCCGCCTCGACCCCGATATGATCGCCCGAAATCCGCCCGGTAGCGCGGATCTCATCGTCGTAGATCGGGTCTCTCGACGCAGCTACGTAAATCGCGCGCCCTCCCCAATCGCCGTAACCGTACAGATCGAATCGGAGTGATGATGTCTCGTCGTAGGGTGGGTACGGTGTGCCGCTCACATTCCCGGTCTGCACCGATGCCCAGCCGACCTCGACCTTTCCGGAAAGATTGAGCTCCCGTTTCTTCCTGTATTCACGATAGAAGAATGACCACTTCTTTTCGATACTCCGCCCGTTTTCATCGATCAGAACGACCGTTACTTCATGTGCTCCCGGTGCAATTTCGTTTTCCGGTTGATGGAGAATATAATCCTCTGTCCGTTCGATCCCTTTCGTGATTTCCCGGCCGTCTAGATAGAGGAGCGAGATGTCCTGCTCGAACACGGGAGGATCGAAGAGGACGCTCAGCAGAAGATCGGACTGCCGCTCCACCACACCATCCGGTTCAGGCGCGAGAATCACGATTCGGGCGGCGGCGTTTTCAGCGGTAACGATGGCTAAGTGGGGATGCTCGAGAGGGGCATTTTCCGGGCTCGACACAACGAGGCCGCTCTCAGTGTTCACGAGTATGGCGTACTCGATACCGGGGGCCGCAGAGAGGCGGCCAGGCAGTGTGACAGTCCAGGTTCCTCCCCGTTCCCTTGCGGCAAAGCGTTCGAACTCAGTATCACCTGTCCGGCGCGCCGCGACATCAGCCGAGACCGCCGGATCGTCTCCCTCCAAGCGGAACGAAACGATCGCCTGATCGCCTGACGAAAGAGGGGGGAGGGGGGTGTGAAAGATGCGAGCGGTCTGGGCGTAGGAGGAAGTGGAAAAGAGGATGGAGATCGAGAGAATGAGTCCGAGACAAGAAGTGCGTGGGATGGGAATGCTATCGAAGACCCATTGCCTTGCGCACTTCCCGGATAGTCTCCTCCGCAATCGGCCGTGCCTGATCGGCCCCCTTCTGGAGGATATGGCGGAGCCGGTCAGGATCTTTCTGCAGATCATGATATCGCTCGCGGATCGGATCCAGTTCCACAAGCATATTGTCCGCCAGCATTTTCTTGCAGTCCACACAGCCGATTCCGGCCCTCCGGCACTCCGTGTCCACCATACCGACCTCTTCGTCAGATGAAAAGGACTTGTGAAGAGTAAAGATGTTGCAGATATCCGGGTTTCCGGGATCGGTCCGTCTCTTTCGGTTCTCGTCGGTCATGGCGCCGGCGAGCTTCTTGCGGATTGACTCGGGCTCTTCAACGAGCCCGATATAGTTGTTCATCGACTTGGACATCTTGTTTTTGCCGTCCAGACCCATGAGGCGGGGGGTGGGTGAGAGAAGCGCCTCAGGCTCGGGGAAGACGTCGCCGTAACGGGAATTGAAGCGGCGGGCCACTTCCCGCGACAGTTCGATATGCTGCACCTGATCCTCCCCGACCGGGACCTTGTCAGCTTTGTAGAGGAGAATATCGGCGGATTGAAGAACCGGGTAGCTGAACAGGCCGACATTGATGTTCTCTTTATGCTGCTGCGACTTCTCCTTGAACTGAGTCATTCGTCCCAGATCACCCATGGGGGTCACCGTATTCAGGTACCATGTAAGCTCTGTATGCTCCACAACATGAGACTGGACGAAGATGATGCACCGATCCGGATCGAGACCGGCGGCCATATTCGCCGCCATGGCTGCCAGAATACGGTCCTGCATTTCCTGCGGCTCGTATTGAATTGTCTGAGCATGGAGGTCGACGATACAGAAAATTGAGCTATACTGATCCAGCAGCGAAACCCAGTTCCTGATCGCTCCCAGGTAGTTGCCGATCGTGAGCTCGCCGCTCGGCTGAATGCCGCTGAAAAGTCGACTCATGGAACGATTCCTCTCCGGGCCGCTGGTATGGATTCTCTGCAAGTTCAAGAGTTGCAGTAGCATAGCAATCGGCGGCGGCAGGTGTCAAGGGATGGCCCTTTGGGGCCGAAAAGTGGGAAAACAGCAAAAAGGGGGCTGAAGATGATCAAACATTTCATTCTCGCAGCGAGCTGCTTTGCTCTCGTGTTTCCCCACCAGGCCATTGCAGATCAATCGATCACGACTGCGGAAGACTACGCCGCACAGAGGGCTCACGGCTCTACGCTCTTCTGGGGTGCCCTCACCCTGCTGAATGCTACCCTGCTTACATCCAGCATGATTGACCTTCGATTCTATAACGATCGTGCTGATGAACTGGAGGCGGTGGGGGACGATGCCAGTCCTTATTGGGATGCTTCCGGACGAGAAAAGATCATGGTCGGCCTCTCGGCCATATCATTTGTTTTTTCCCTGGCAGGGTTGAAGCGTTCGTTTGCCGAACCAACCCCGATCGATCGCTTTGCCATGAACCAGGGACGATCGGTGCAGCCGGTCCCGGCGATATCGCCGTCCGGAAGCCCGGGCGATGTCCTCTCTGACGAGATCGTTTCTTCTCTCTTCGGGGGAGAGGAAGTAGGGGTCGAGATCCTCTCTCTTGAAGGGAGAATACGTTACGACACGTTGTTCACTTCGGCTGACGACCTGATGGCCATGATGGAATCAAAGACTTCAGATCTCGAAGAGGTGATCGCGGCAACAGTGCCGGCTGAACCGGAGACAGAGATTCCGATCGAGCTTCCGGCGGAAGTAGACGAGATTAACTGGCCCGTTGTCGATCCGCTTGGTTCAGTCGAGCTCGCCGAACTCGAGACATGGAACCATTCAGATGGCGAGAACGAAGAGAGAGCTGTTCCATTGCTGACAGACCGTCTCGAAGAAGTCGTTCTTCTTGCTGAGCCCGATCCGATTGAAGACGTTATTCTTCATCTGCCTGCCGACACGACAGATGAACAGATCACGGATGAGGCTGATGCGACAGCGGAACTGGAACAGACTCCCGCCGCAGAGGAGATATCTGTTGTCGTGCTCGAAGCGCCGGCCGAAGAAATGGATGTCGAGATGCCCGCCACTCATGCTGATCCGATTGTGACGGCGCCTCCCCGACCGATAGTGCCGGAGCCTACTTTTGCCCTCAATCGATTCGCCGTTCATGTCGCCTCGTTCAGCACATTGGATCAGGCGGAGGTTGATTTTGCCCGCTGGGTCAAGCGGGGCTCGCAGGTCACGATCGAAGAGAGGGATCTCGGGGACCGGGGGATCTGGTATCGGATTCTCGTCGGCAATTTTGACGACTATGACCGTGCAAGCGATGAGGCCGTGAAGCTTGCCGACCAGTACGGGATCGAGTATACCCTGGCGGTCAGGAGAACCGGATTCTAGCGGACTGTTTTCCTTCCCGAGCCGGGCAATCCTCCTTCCGGGAGGTGCTGCGGGACTCCTCACGTCGTCCCTCGCCTGCTTGCTCGGCCGGTCCATTTAGTTCTGGGGACACAATACTCAATTCAGCCAGAACATGTTTGGGAATTGAGTATTGTGTCCCCAGAACTAAATGGACCGGCCGAGCAACGCCACACCCCGACCAATCTTACTTCCTGATAATATCCAGATAGACGTTGGCGGTTTCGCTCGCAACATGATCCCAGTCGTAACGACTGGAAAGCCAGTCCCGTGACTTGGCCCGCATGACAGCAACACTCTCTTCTTCGCCCAGCAGAGTCTGGATCGTCCGGGTGAGATCACCCACATCACTTCGCTTGAATCGAAATCCTACAGGCGCTCCCGGCTGAGGTGGTGTCAGGTTCCAGTGATTGATAGGCGTATCCGCATCACAAAGAACTTCCAGATTTTCATCGATGTCAGATACGAGCACGCACGCGCCGAAGGAGAGAGCTTCCAGAAGCGCGATCGACAGACCTTCGAGATCGGAGGGATGAACATAGATGTGGGAGTGGGTGTAGAGCTCGCTGAGAGCTTCTCCGTAAACGTATCCAAGGAATTGAACGCGGTCGTCTCCCCGGGCCAGCTCTTTCAGACTTTCCGCATATTCATCGGAGTGGCTCGACCCTCCGGCGATTACCAGTTTGAGATCGGTCTTCACCTGGCGAAACGCCTCGATCAGATAGTGGCAGCCCTTTTCAGGAACGAGCCGCCCTACGAACAGCGCATAGCTTCCCGATTCCAATCCGAACTTCTCTTTGATTTCTGTCGGAGGAGGTAAGTCGCCAATTCCGATCCCATTCGGGATATAGGTCACCTGTCGATTGTAGTGCTTCTCATAGTAGCGCTTCAATGTGCGTGATACCGTCACCGTTCGTGTGGGGAAACGGGCGGACCCGAGCTCGCCCAGCTTGAGGCACTTCTTGGCGAACGCCCCCCATTTTTCCCGCCGCCAGTCGAGCCCGTGAATGGTCGAAACGGTTCGAATGCCGAACAGTCGAGGCCAGAATGAAAAGATGGAAGGCCCCTGAGCGTGATAGTGGGCAACATCTACTTTGTGGAACATGATATGAAGCGAGGCGAGAAGTGTGTGAGTAATAGCGTCCAGATGTTTAGTCTGAATGGTCGGCAGTCGGACAATCTCCACACCCTGAAAGCGGCCCTCGATGCTGGTGTAGTAAGGTCGCGAGTAGACCATGACGTGAAAGCCCTGTCTCGCAAGGCGCTGTGTCAACTCCGCGACATGATGCTCGATCCCGCCGAAAGTAGGGGGAATTCCCTTCGCTCCGATCATGGCGACTGTGGCGAGGTCGAGAGAGGTTCGGGAATCGATCTGCTGATAGAGTTCGAACACCAGATCCTCTTTGGTGCGATCAGGAACGGGGAGCGCTTCCGATAGCAAAATATGGCTGATCACGATCTGAAGGTGTTCGGGAAGCATACGAATGTGAACGCCGGTCCGGCGGCAGGCTCCCGTAATCGCAAAAATCTGGGCGAGATCGTCCGGCGGAGCAGCCAGGAACAACTCATGAATCCCGTTCGCCTCCAGATGAGCGGCCAGCTCATTCTCGCCGGCAAGATGGGTACTACCCGGATCGATCGGCGAGCTGTTTTCCGGCCGAACAACGACTGTGCCCACTGTGCGAACACTGAACCAACGATTGAACTGGAGACGGAACAGGAAATCCTTCATGGGCGCGCCTTCACCTGCGAGGAGCACCGGTCTCTGCAGGAAGCCCCGTCCGAAAAGATAGAGCTGAACAACGCCGATCAGAAAGCGGCCGGCCGAGGTGTAGAAATACGCGATTACCCAGAAAGCGACCAGGGTTGGCCTTGAGAAATGGTAGACCTGTCCGGTGCGGGAGAGTCCCTTGGACAGAAAAATGACCATTACCGATATCAGCACGGTGATCAACATGATCTGCGCCATCCGGGGAAGAACGTGGGTCGGCTTGAAACGCCTCGGGAATGCGTACTCTCTGTGGTAGATCGTGAGAACCAGATAGATCAGGATCGTTGCAATCAGCAGATAGAGATAGGAGAGACCGAACCGGGGGATCCACTGGGAAAGATCGTGGTCATGGAAACGGAGGAACAGGGCGGTCAGATAGGCGCCGTTCAGTGCCAGCAGATCCAGTAGTATCAGTGCCACGGGTAGCACGACGCTTCGGGGGGAAATCCGCACTTTTATCGAGATCCTCTCTTCATGATGCGTGCATCTTACTAGAATCCGTTTCCCAGGGGAGCGATTTCCTCCCTCAGTTTCCGGTTGCGTCCCGCCGGGTGACCTCCTTATATAGAGGGATCGGGAGACTCTTATAGTTTCGGCAGGTCGCCCGGACCTGCAAAGGAGTTCCAATGTCCGAGCTGAGACATGATCCGATTCAGAAGCGATGGGTCATTATCGCTACGGGCAGAAGTGAGCGCCCCGACAGTTTCTCTGTGGAGTATGCGGATGTGGGTGGGGAGGAGGATTGCCCTTTCTGTCCCGGGCGGGAGCATATGACTCCTCCTGAAATCGCCGCTTATCGAGAGGGGGACGGAGGGCCCGATTCTGAAGGGTGGACGGTCCGGGTAGTCCCGAACAAGTACCCTGCACTTCGAATCGAGGGTGAGCTGACGCGGCGGGGAGTCGGCCTTTACGATCAGATCGCCGGGATCGGGGCGCACGAGGTGGTAATCGAAGGCCCCGATCATGAGGGGGGCATCGCCGGCATGGACCTCGCCCATGCCACGGCTGTGTATCACATGCTCCAGGAGCGTCTCCGCGATCTCATGCTCGATGGTCGGTTCAAGTATGTGCTGCTCTTCAAGAACGAAGGCGCCCCCGCGGGTGCGACCCTGGCTCATCCCCATCATCAAATCATCGCCACTCCGGTTACGCCGAAGACCGTGGCTATGGAGCTGAATTCCGCGAAGGAGCACTACTTGCGGAAAGAGCGGTGTCTGTTCTGCGATATTATCAACCAGGAAATCGAAGCGGGTGACCGTGTGGTTACGCTGACCGATCATTTTGTCGCGTTCGCTCCTTACGCAAGCCGGTCTCCATTCGAGTTATTCATCGCTCCCCGGCATCATCAGCATTCGTTCACGGATGCCTCGCCGGAATCACTCCGCGGCCTGGCGGAAATCATGCAGGATGTGCTTGGCCGGTTGCGGAACGGTCTCGATCATCCTCCATTCAATTACGTGTTTCACAGTTCTCCGAATACGGACTCCGAGCCGAAGCGTCCTAACCACTGGGCGACACTGAAACATGACTTTCATTGGCATATCGAAATCGTCCCACGTCTGACTCGCATGGCCGGATTCGAGTGGGGAACGGGATTCTATATCAATCCCACACCTCCTGAAGCGGCGGCGCAGTTTCTCCGAACGATCGACCCACGACCTGGCGGCAAGGGGTCGTCGCTTGACGAACCAACCGGACGTGAATAGAGTCGACAGCAATATGCCACCCACCGGACGAACATGCCGCTCGTGGAATTCCCTCTCCTCTATCCGGGGGGTGTTCCTCGCTCTCCTACTCCTGGCGGGAATCGCCGAGGCCCACAGGCCTGTGGTTTCTGTCGCCCGGTCTAAACCTGTTACCCCGATTCGGGACTTGATTTCGCCGGCTCAGACAGTGGAGACCGACGGAGACTGGCAGATCTGGCGAGAGGACGAGAGCGGCATCGTGCGCCGCATGGTTCCGCGGCACCCGAGTGATAAGATCAGTTTCAAAGGGCTCGATCCATCAGCGGCCACCCGATCATTCCTCGAAACCGAAGCGGTCCGGCTCGGCATCGCCCCTATTATCAACGAACTTGAAATCGCCGAGACAAGAAGCGGAATCGCGACACGGCATCTGCTCTATCGTCGCATGATCAATGGCGTGCCGGTCGGCGATGGGTGCGTGAGTGTGCACACGACTCTCGGCGGCAATCTCTTGTTTGCCAGGATCGGCCTCGATCCCCGCCTGCAGCCGTCGAAGCGGAGTGCGTTGATCGATAGCGATCAGGCGATCAGGCTTGCCGTCGGTTCGCATTACAAAGCAGGGCAGGCGCCCATTCCTGAGTCGGAGTTGATTTATGTTGAACTTGAAGACGGGCTCGAGCTCGTCTGGCGGGTTCGGTATCTGGCTGACGAACCAAGAGGGGACTGGGAAGTCTGGATCGATGCCGCGGACGGAACAGAAAGAATGCGGCGGGATCGGGCCTGGTATCTTGACGGTGAAGGGACAGTTTGGAGCCCCAATCCGGTGAATGCGCTCGAGTGGGCGACTCCCGTGAATGAGTTGGACGATGCGGACCAGGCCTTGTTCGACCCGGCATATGAGACTGTGACGCTACGGGACCTGGATCCGCCTGAGGGTGACGGACTGTATCGTCTTTCCGGCCCCCATGTTCACATTTCTGATCACGAGAACCCGATTACCGGAATACCGGCTGTGGGGTCGCCTGACGGGTTTCATGCTACCCGGGAGAGTGATCTCTTCGAAGCGGTCATGGTCTACTTCCATATTGATACGAACCAGCGCTATCTGCAGAGCCTCGGGTTTACGGGAGATGCAGAGGTTGTCCCGTTCTCCATCGCCGTCGATCCACATGGATTGAACGGACAGGACAATTCCTGGTATACGCCTTCCAACAAGAGTCTCGCATTCGGCGACGGGTGTGTTGATGATGCCGAGGACGGCGATGTGATCGTTCATGAATACGGCCACGCAATTCAAGATTCTCAGGTGCCGGGGTGGCTCTCCGCGGGGCAGATGGGATCGATGGGTGAGGGTTTTGGCGACTACTGGGCTGAGTCATTTACCGATCGAACGGGACGCACCTTCGGATTGGGACAGGTCTTTGACTGGGACGGGCCGGGGAGCGGTTGCTGGGCCGGAAGGCGAGTCGATACCGAAAAGATCTATCCCGACTCCCTCGTCGGTCAGCTCCATGCGGATGGCGAGATCTGGTCCGGTTCACTCTGGGACATCCGGAAAGTTCTCGGCGGGGAAGTGACCGACCGCATTGTGATTGAGAGCCACTTTTTCGTCGTTACCCCCGCCGATTTCAAAGATGGCGCGCTCGCTGTTATTGCCGCCGATGAAGCGCTGAACGGGGGAGTGAACGGCAGCCTGTTATTCGGAGCGTTTCGTGCGAGGGGAATCCTGGATGATGACGATATTATTGCGCCCCTTCTGGCCGCCCCATCTACGCCCGACGAGCTGATCGAAGGGGAGGAGTTCGAGGCGAGTATCGACGTGGCCGCCGGCTCGGTCCTCCGGTCAGGCCTCATATACGGCGGCGATCGAGCTCCGGCTGATACTCTTTTTCTGCAACCGTCGGGATTGACCTGGTCCGGGATGAGCAGTTCCATCACCATCGGTGTGGACACTCTCTTTTACTACTACTGGGCGGAAGACGGCCTCGGTCGTTCCGCCACATTCCCGACCGACGCACCTTCGACGCTCTTCCTGGCGGCGATCGAGCCGGATGAATTACCTCCCACCATTGACCACTCCCCGATCACCGATCTTCTGGATAGTGAGCTCCCTCTCATATTGACGGCGACCATTGTTGACAATCTGGGCATCGATCCCGCCCTGGTTGCTTGTGAATACTCTTTCGATGGGGTCGCTTCCCCCGAAGTAGAAGAGAGCTTCACGCTCAGCCTGCTTCCGGGGAGCGATTCGGTTTATACGGGTACCTTTCCTGATCAACCGGGAGGCGTCGGCATCTATGCTTACCTGGTTCGAGCGGCCGATCTGGCGATCAACAGTAACAGTGCAACCAATCCGGTGAGCGGCCGGTACGAGTTTCAGGTATGGGCGGACACGGTCGCCCCGTCCATTATCCACGAGCCTCCGGCTTCGGTCTCCCGCGGGGAGGTGCCGGTCGAGATCTTCGCGATGATCGATGATGACGGCGCACTCAATCCGGATTCGCTGCTGGTGCAGTACAACTTTCGCGGTACGCCGCGGGACACGGCCGGTTCGGCACCGTTCATGCTGATTCCCAACAGGGGGACTGAGACAGTTTTCTATCGTGCGGAGCTTCCGCTTTCGGATAAAGCCGTCGGCCAGGTGGAGTACAGTATTCTTGCTGTCGATCATGCTATCGCGGCGAACCGGACAATCAGTCCTTCCGACGGCCTCCATTCATTCGAGATTCTTCCCAGGTTGCCCGGGGTGACGGTCATAAGCCGGAATCCGTTTGCAGACGCGATTTCGTTTCGACTCCTTCTCGGAAAGAACGGCAATGTCCAGTTTCGTGTATTTGACCTGGCCGGCCGACTTGTCGTCGATCTCCTGGACGGGCATTATCCCAAGGGCCTGCTTGATGTAACTTGGGACGGGCGAAATACGGAGGGGCGGGATGTCGCCCAGGGAATCTACTTCTACCATCTCGATGCGGGGGGGCGGGAGGAGATGGGCCGGATTGTCCGCCTGCAGTATGCCGAATGAACCGATTCGCCGGCGACCCTTCCGGCGACCTGCTCGACCGTCTCCATGATGCTCTCCGCCGTGAACCGTCTGGCCTTTCTGCAGAAGAGATTGCCGGACGTTTTCTCCATCTCACTCCCTCTCCCTCTGCATCAGACCTCGCTCTTCATCTGCTGAAAAGAGACGATCGGTTCCGGAGACTTCCCGCTGGAACATGGACGGCATCCGAGTCGAAGGCCCATGAACTTCCGCTCACCGACCGGCTCTATGTATGGGTCCGATCCGGTCCTGCCGGTGGGGCGGTTGATGTCGGACTCTTTCGTCCCGGGTTCGGGAATGCAGAGCGGGGGGGAGTCTGTTTCGCGTGGAGACATCGTCCGGGGGAGAACATCCCGGCGGATGCAGAGTCACTGGCAGCGGGGGCTTCGCCGTTTATCTGGTCCGTCGCCGGGCCCGCCGGCAGGTTGATGGAACAATCGCCGATTCGGCTTCGCCCGATTGCCGAGCGATTGTCAGGCGTCTCCTCTCTTCGCGATCCGTCGACTCTTGCCGATTTCTTCGGAATCACCTATCTGGAGTCCGATCGACCCGACGATAGAGCAAGGCTTCTAGCGCGACTCCATGGGGAGCTGGAATCACGGTACGGAACCGAAGCGGTCCGAGCGATCGGTGCGCCGGTTGTGAATAGAGAGAGACCGTCGTTTCTTTCCAATATTCCTGAGGCGCCGGGAGTGTATCGCTTGTGGGACGAGAAAAAGAGACTGCTTTATGTGGGAAAGTCGATCTCGCTCAAGCGAAGGCTCGAGAGCTGGTTTGATCGTCAGACGGAACTGCCTGAATCCAAACAGGAGATGATTGCCCGGGCGGCAGATGTCACATTCGAAGAATCTGGATCGGAGATTCTCGCCTTGATCATCGAAGCACGGGCGATCAGGCGGGAGAGACCCCTCTACAATGAGAAAATCCGGATTCACACTCCCGAGCGGACCAGGCTGGACAGGGGGAGACGGCTCTTTTTTGTTCCTCATCGAAATGCGGATTACATCATGCTCGTCTGTACACGGGAAGATCGTGCACTTCTCCTCCGGGCCGTTCGCAGGAATCTGAAGAAAACGGATGGATTGACCCGCTCTCTCCGACCGTTCTTTTACGGCTCAAAAGGGGATCCGGACGATCTTGCGTTCGCCCTGGTCGCGCGCTGGTACGCGGAAAAGGGAGGTCAAATCAGTTCGATGGATGTGGGGCTTGCAGGGAATTGGAGCACGTTTCTCGCCGCTCTGGTTCCGGCACTTCGCGATCCCGAGCTTGCCCTCCCTGAGCTAGAGCCAGGCCGACAATCATATACAGTGTGGTGACCACTTCAGAGTCACCGAGATTCCATTCGAAAAGCCCATGCACAAGAAATCCGGTGAGTGCCGCGATCGCTCCCTCCGTGCGAGCCCGGTCGAGCGATTCTGTCGCCCTTTTCGCCGCCCCCAGAAGCGACCGATAGAGAGCAGCGATCCAGAAGAGGAGCGCGATGAGCCCGGCCAATCCTGTCGCTACAGCCGTCTGTAGAAAGTTGTTGTGCAGGTGGCCGAGCGCTTCAGTCGAAGTCTTGTTCTTATAGGATTCAAGTAAACCCTTCAGATCTTGCAGGCCGGCGCCGAAAAAAGGGCGGTCAAGAAAAGCCTCCCACCCCGCTTTCCAGAGAATGACTCTTTCCCGGTTGAACACGAAGTCGGGATCGAAAGAGGTGAGAGCTCTTTCCCGGAGGCCGGGGAACCCCAGAAGTACGACGAGAAAGAGAGCGATCCCGGGGATCAGAAACCGGGGTGCCAAACGGGCGAACAGAATAACAGCGCCGGCGAGCCACCCGATCCACGCGCCCCGTGTATAGGTGAAAATCAGGGCGCTTGTAATCACAAGCGCGGCCGATATATACGCTCCTGCCGGAGCGGACCGGGTGGCCACCGCTGCGAGCGCGACGAGACTGATCCCGAGAAGTACACCCGATGTAGTCATGTAGAAGTTGATCGGGCCGTCGAGGCGGGTGGGATGAAAACCGGCTCCCCGGGCATGTTCAGCAAGGCCGACCAGAGAAGCTGCCAGGCCGGCGAGAATGAGCAGCATCCAGGCGCCGCGAATCTCTCTCGTGGTACGAAGAAAAGCGGCGGGGAGAATGATCGCTCCGGCAAGCGGAATCTTCCGTAGCTCGCGCAGACCGTCCGCGGTCTCCGATGATAGGATCAAGGCGATCAGCTGAGCGCCAACAAAAAGAGAGAAGGCGATTGCCAGTCGGCGTCCGTCCCCCCCCGCTAACCGCGCCGTCAGCCGCCCTCTGGATTCGCTTGAAAGCATGAGTACGAGAAGCGCGAGACCGAGGCCGTACTGTTGTCCGGCAATACCGAAGGGGAGAAAGGCGATCAAGCCGGCGAGGCCGGTGAGCCCCGCGATCCTCATGAGTGTCTGCGCCCGTTCAGCGTCGACCGGTACACCTCTTCCGTCTTTCGAATCGTCTCATTGACATGAAAACGCCGAACGATTTCCGCGCTCCTGGCCCCCATGCGGATTCGCAGATCAGGATCTTTCAGGAGCTGATCGATCGCCCGGTGGAGGCCCTCCGTATCGCCGGGATCGAACAGGAAACCATTGTCGCCGTGTTCCACCGCTTCCGGGTTCCCGCCCGCTCTTGTGCAGATCACGGGAAGGCCGAGAGCCATCGCCTCCAGAATCGAAAGAGAGAAACCCTCGATGATCGAAGGGAGTATGTAAATGGTCAGAAGCTTGTAACAGGGCAGAATGTCCGGTCGGAATCCGCCGTAGATCACCCGGTGGGGGAGACCCAGTTCGCCGCGAAGCGCTTCCAGATCATCGTCCCTGTCAATTCCCAGAAAGAGAAGTGTCGCTTCCTGATCGATTCCCTTCATGGCGCGGAGGAGTTCGGCCTGGCTCTTCCGGCGGGCGACGACACCGATGACGATCTCACGCTCACCGATTCCAAGGGACTCGCGGGCTTCAGCCACTTTTTGGTTCGGGACCTCATCGTACCGCTCAAGGGGGAGACCGTTGTGAACCACCGAGACCCGCTCGGAAGGGAGGCCGCCGCGGATCATCCCGTCAGCAACCGCGGCACTCACTCCGATTACCCGGTCGGTACCGAAACCATAATACTGTCCCTGCAATCGTCCTCCCGATGAGAGAGGAACGTTTCTTCTTGTGTGAATTAATCGAAATCGTCCGCCGAACAGCCGCCTCGCCATAATCGTGAGATGACGATCGACCGATGCATGAGAATTGATGATCTCGATGGACCTCTCCTTTGCCAGTCGCGCGATTGCCAATGACCTGGATAGCGCCAGCGGGGAGCGACCGAACTCGAATGGGATCAACTGCACACGATCGTGCCCGGAAAAGCGCTCATACAGAAGGGATTCTCTGCGGCAGCAGAGCCAGACTTCGTGGCCCCTGTCAGCAAGGCCGCCGGTCAGATAGGTGATGGAATTCGTGGAGCCGCCGAAATCCCCTTGATGGGTCATCTGCATGATGCGGAGCGGGAGGCTCATGAGAACTCGCTTTCTGCCCACGTGCGAATCGCTTCCCGGCACGTAGTCGCGTGAATCCCGACCGTGTCGGTCAGCTTTCTGGCGTATCCGCCGGCGAGCAGAACCGCTACCGGAATCCCGCAGAGGACAAATGTCTCCAGAACCGTCCGGTCCCGCCGGCGAAGACCGTCGAGTGACAGGCTCAGGCCGCCGAGCTGATCGTCGAAGTAGGGATCGGCGCCCGCCACATAGAGAACGAGGTCGGGCCTGAATCTCTCACGCAATACAGGCAGGTGCTTTTCGAGGTGAGCGACGTATTCGTCATCCCCCACTCCGTCCGCCAGTCCGATGTCGAGATCAGACCGTTCTTTCACTGGATAGTTATTCTCCTGGTGGATCGAAAAAGTGAAGACGGAATCGTCTCCCACAAAAATGGATGCGGTTCCGTTTCCCTGATGCACGTCTGCGTCCACAATAAGAACCCGATCGATGGCCCGGTCTCTCTGTACTCCCCTCGCCGCAATGGCCGTGTCGTTAACGTAGCAGAATCCTTCGGCATGGTCGGCGAAAGCGTGGTGAAGACCTCCGCCCAGATGGATCCCCAAACCTTCTCGCACAGCACACCCGGCGGCAAGCAGGCTTCCGCCCGCCGCAAGACGGAACGCGCCGATCACATCCGGATTGATCGGTAGCTCTGACCGGATCGTACGTGGTGTGGCAAGACTTTTCTCCAGATCGTCTACATAAGCCGGAGAATGGACGAGCAACAAATCAGTCGCACTCGGTTGGGGCGGCACCAGAAATTCGTCCGGCCCGTAACCGGGGTTTTCCATCAACTCGTCTCGGATCATTCTGTATTTGCAGGTCGGAAATGGGTGAACGCCGATATCCACTTCATAGAGATCCGAATAAATGACGGGAGGCCTCTTCATAAGAATGCCGGGCCGCGCCCGGTAGGGGGAATGTACGACCCGGCGGGGGGAAGCGTCAAGCACGCCGCCGGGTCATAAGATCATCCGAACGGTTCAGTCGATGGCAATCGTCCCGAGGTCGGATCGAATGGACTGACCGAAGGGGCGAACCGCCTCGACCTGCCAGTTGAGGGAAGTGAGGCCCGAAATAGCGCTCAAGACATCTGCCGGTACTATGATAGCCGGCTGATCTGAGCTGCCGTGCCAGATGACCGTTCCCGTCTCGTCATAGATGCGGATCACATAACTCTCAGCGTCATCGATGCCATGCCACGCGAGCGCCACCCGGGCTCCCGGCTTTACGATCACATCGGACTCGACGAGAGAGAGGCCGGCCGTCTGCTCTCCGCGGATCCTCGTCCCCGGATCCTCATTCGGGGCGTTTCCGAAATCACTCACCTGCATCACTACGAGAATGAGCGCGGCCGAAACCGCTACAGTAGCGAACTTCACTGGTATCGGTGCAAAGAGAGCGACGAGCTTTTGCATGAAGCCCGGTTCTACGGTCTCTTTCCGAACGAACCCGGTCCGCCGGAGGTTTCGCGCATGGACTTTCGCGAACTTGGGAGCCGGTTCGGGCTCTTCCTCGATCGAAGTGAGCAGCATGCGGAGTGATGCAAGCTCTTTCAGTGCACGATCATCATCGGCAAGAACGGCCTCGACCTCGGCTCTATCCTCCGGTTCGAGACTTCCGTCCAGATAGGAGGCGAGCGTTTCTTCGCTGACTCGCTTCCCTTTATCTCGATTATCGATACTCATGTCGTCCTCTCTTTCGCGTTCGACCCGACATCACGCCATCCCCGGCGATTCTATTCTCTACCCCTGTTCTACGGACCGATCGGCTCGCTTTGACAGGTCATTCCGGGCGACGCTCGAACGCGCCTTGCCGGTCAGGTCTGGAGGGCCGACTCGAGGCGGATCCTCACCCCCTCGGGAAGACTCTTCGCTGTAACGTCTTTCTCCGCAAATCGTTTCGAAAGATCGGCCGTCAGTTTCCGGATCTGCCGGTACACGGTATGTTCAGGGATATGGATGAGATCGGCGATCTCCCGCACCGGTAACTCCATGAAATAGTAGGATTTAAGAATTATTTTCGACCGGTCGTCCAGCGAGGCGAGGATCTCCCCGCAAATAGACTCGAATTCCCGTGCGGCGAGCACCTCGTCCTGTCCCGGGGCACCGCTTCCCAGCTCCAGCCGGCGGCTCTCGCCATCCTCGTCCCTGGGGCCGGAATCGAGAGAGAGGGCGGGTACCATGCGCATCAGGTCATTGGCGAGATTCCAGAGGTTGTTGGAAGTGAGCGCTTCGTTGATCCGCCTGATCGAATCGTAGATCCCGTGAAACTCGATCTCCTGCCCGTGCTTGCCCCTGACAGTTTCGTAGGTCTCGGCAATCGTCATCCCGTCCCAGTAACATGTCTGGAAGACGAGCTGATCCAGTTCGGAAAGTCGCTTGATCGGCTCATTCAGCCGCCTGCGGCCGTCACGGCCTCTGATCCAGTCGATGCACAGATTGCGGGCGACCGTAACAAGCCACGTGGAGAGTTTGCAGGGTCTCCCTTCTCTGTCAGGCTCGAATCGACAGAGCCGTCGGAGATTATCAGCCTGCAACTTTTCGCAGATATGGAGGTAGAGATCGACACGCCCGTCCTCGTCCCACGCGAATTTGGCGGCCACACTGAAGAGGAGGTCGGAGTAATCCTCGACAAAGATGTCCCAGCCCCGATCGGGGTCGGTTTGGAATAAAGAGACGAGTTCCTTGTCGGCTATCGGCATGGGCCTCCCTGCAATCTCTTTGACTATAAGGGGCTAGCCCATCTGATTGCAAGCGGAGGGACCTCCTGTAACGGGGGGACGGTTGTCGGCGTCTAGATGGTGGCAAGCAGAATGGCGATCGCCCCGACGAGATAGATGACCCAGCTCAAGTATTCCCCTTCATATTCCGCTGATTTCATTGGCCGGCTCCTTTCAATGGAATCCAGATCCAGTCTTAATTTCCCGATGCCCACTTATCGGGAATTCCGGCAATAGAGTTGCCTGAGGAAGGGGGAGTAGCGTCCGCTAAGCTGTTTGTCCCTGTACTTTAGCGTGATTTGGTGCTAGTGTGACTTCGCCTGCCTTCGGACAACTTGATCATAACAGGGGGAAACTGATGAGTTCGTTGAAATGGGTGCGGTTTATTTTCGCGCTGTGTCTTGTCCCGTTACTTTCGGCCGTACCGGCATCGGCACAGTTCCTCGGTGTGGACCGGACCGGCGATGGCGTATGCGGCACCCCGGCTGACATGGGGATCAACCCGGCGGTCAACAGTCAAACATACGATATTGATATTGTTTTTGATCTTGCCACTGCGTTTTCCGCCAACTGTGCATTCTGTATTCAGGACAGCCTGACGGTCGATGAAAGTTCATGGAGTTTTGCGTATAACACTCCGGGAACCTGGACCGATACCCCTGCCCGGCGGCTCGCGATGTTCGAGCTCGACCCCACTCTGGTGGCTACCTATCCGACACTGATATGCTGGCTCTTCCAGTCTGTCGATTTCACGTTCTCATCACCCTTCGCTTTTGATTCCAACACAAAATATGGCACGTTTTCGTTTGATGCCGCTACTGATGAGTGTATCGGTTTCGTAATGGATGGGGCCGGCTCGGGATATTTTCTGACGACATTCGCGACCGGTGACTTTTCCGGAACCGGCGAGACGTGTGACCCGTTCGCCTGCCCCACCAGTGAGCCGCTCGCGATCAATCAGGACAGTCCCGCCTGCCCGGGAGACGTGAAGGTGGGAGACCCGTTCGGGCCGGCGACCTTCCTGGCGATCGGAGGCGTACCCCCGTACAGCTGGTCTATCGCGGACCAGCCGAGCGGCATCGACATCAGCTCCGGTACGGGAGAGGTGAGCGGTACCCCGGACGATACGCCAGGTACATATAACTACACGATTACATTGACCGATTCGGACGTCGCCCCGCTGACGAAGACCATGGCTACCCGCCAGTGCTCGATGGAGCTGTTTCCTGCCGATCTCCTGGTGGATACACAAGCCCCCTCTTGTCCTCTTCCGAGCGGCGAGGTCGGTCAGCTTTACGACGGGACCGCCGCTCCATTCACCGCAACAGGCGGTATTCCCCCCTACACATGGGCGGCGAGTAATCTGCCGGCCGGTCTTTCGATAAACGTAAATTCGGGCGAGATCGTCGGTACGCCGACCACACCCCAATTCAAATCATTTACAGTGACAGTCACAGATGCGCAGCCTCTGCAGGCGCAGCGCCAGTGCCAGATCACGATTGCCGCCGCCCCGCTTGTGATCGACGATATCTGCCCGATCGCCGACGGAACAGTCGGTGAACCGTATGGTCCTGTGGCATTCACTTTCACAGGCGGAAAGGCACCGTTTACCTGGAGTGGCAGCGGTCTGCCCGACGGTCTGGATATCGGGAGCAGTTCCGGTGAACTGAGCGGCACGCCGACTACGGCCGGTACCGACATCCCGATCGCGATCATGCTCGTCGACGGAGACGGTACGGAGGACGCGCTCAACTGCACCTTGACGATTAACAATCCACCTCTCGTCATCAACACCGTTACACCCTCATGCCCGCTTGGCGATGGGACGGAGGGAGAGCAGTACACTCCCGTGACCTTTACCGCTACAGGTGGAGGTGGCCAGCTTTTCTGGGAAGTGACCGGCCAGCCTGATGGAATGAACATTGACGGCGTATCCGGGGAGTTCGGCGGCGCGCCGACCGAGAACGGCATTTTTCAAATGACGGTGATGGTGTCGGACGGTGTTGTTAAAGCCACGCTCGACCAGGACACGCGGAACTGTCAGATCACGATCGATCCTCCACCGGCGGAGGGCGTGGATGTTCAGGGTCCCGGCGTCGCGCAGGAGGATGTGCCGGGCCAGACGGTGACCCACGCATTCACTGTGGTAAATCTGGGGGACAACCCTGCGGATTTCGTGCTGAGCGCGGTCTCCGATCATGGCTGGTCACTCCTGATCGGCGATTCGCTGAGCCCGGTTACGATCAACATAGTCGACAATGCCGCAGTCGATGTACACGTCACGATTCCCGGGAATGTGGATTGCGCCATCATATCTGACATCGTCACTCTCACTGCCACCAAGAGCGATAACGGCAGCATCACGGATAACGATGACGCCACTACGAACGTCGACCACGGGCCGGGGGGAGTGACAGTCGCCGCTCAATTGAACGGGGTGTGCATCGACCCCGGGGCGACAGGCACCGCCTTCTTCGATGTGACGAATACGGGCAACTGCCCCGAAGAGTTCGATCTCGTTCCCTCCGTCGATATGGTCGGCTGGACGGTCGAGCTCACTCCTACAGTTGGGGGGATCAACATCAACCAGGGTGACACACTTACTGTTTCTGTAGATGTGATTCCACCTGCTGACGGAGCCTGCTTCGATCAGGCCTCGGTGACACTAACAGCGACCGGACTTTCTACCGGCGCAACTGGCGATGACTCCGTCACGGAGACCGTTTGTCCCATCGAGACAATAGATGCTGTCGCCCCGGACGGTCTCACAGGAGCACCGGGTGACACGCTCGAGTACTGTTTCGACGTTACCAATACGGGGAACTGTGCATTCAGCGTGGACATCAGCCTGGCATCGGAAGAATGGACCGTTCTCGGTGACAACGCCCGGATCCCCCTCCAGCCGGGTGGCAGTGACCAGTTCTGTGTTTTTCATGTGATACCTGAGAACGCCCAGGTCGGCGAAAACGGGACGTTCTGCCTGGCATTCGATTTCCCTGTCATCCTCAAAGGCGCAGGAGTGCCGCTCCTGACAGGTGACACGCTCTGCGTCACCTCTACTGTCGGCGAAGCCCCATGCAATTCTGACTTCACTGTGACCGCTCAGATTGGTAATCCAGTGTCAGAGATGCCGGGGGATACGCTCACACTGCTCTATGACATCGATAACCTGGGTGATCCGGACGCCTATAATCTGTTCTTGAGCGATAGTCTCGGATGGGCCGTAAGCCTTCCGGACGGCGACATGACGGGCGAGTTCCAGGGCACGCACACGGTTCCTGTTGAAGTTCAGATTCCGGAGAACGCCCTCTGCACTGATGTGAATAAGATCACTCTCGCCGTCCAATCGAAGTGCGCGCCGAATAACATGATCTTTGAATATGAGACTCTGGGGGTTGAAGAGGTCTGCGCCGTCAGATTGGAAGCACTGACGAGCGATCAGACGGGCGGTGCGGGTGACGTGGTCTCCTACGATTTCCGATACACCAATATCGGGAACTGTGATGCCATGCCGGGCGCCTCATTTGCGAGCGAGCACGGTTGGAATATTCTGCCGAGTCCGGCTCCTCAGGACCCGATACCCCCGGGGGGCGTAGAAATCGTGACGATCGAACACACGATTCCGGCTGACGCGATTGAAGGGGATGAGGACAGACTGGATGTCTGCTTCTTCTGCATCGCTCCTCGAAATCCCGCCAAGGGCGCGGTGTTTGTCGAGGGTGATTCGGTGTGTGTATCGGTTACGACCCGTGTCCTCGAGACCGAGTGCGATCAGGGACAGCCGATTCTGGCACTCGGCGATGTGTCGACTGTCGATTTTGACGGCACGTTCTGGACCGTTCAGATTGAAATGATCAACACCGGTCCGGGAGAAGCGCGGAGCATTACGGCCGTCATGGATCATGATATTGCATGGCTCAATATTCCGGACCCGACCACCTATTATGGTGACCTCCCTCAGGGGGGACGGAGTTCCGGAGAGCCGAGCAATTCGACATACCAGTTCGATTTGACCGGTTGGCCCGGCGGTAGTTTCAATATCTGGTTCGATGTGACGTACACCGATACCTGCGGTATCCCCTATCAAGTTCGACTCGATCCCGAGTTCGTAGATCCGGAGTCGTCGAATGGACAGTCACCGGTGTCGACACAGGCATTCCTCCATCGGAATGTGCCTAACCCGTTCAATCCGCAGACAAGGATTACAGTAGAGATTCCGTCGGCCGGCTACGCTCGTCTGATTATTTACAATGCGGCCGGCCAGCTGGTCAGGGTTCTGCACGACGGCTCGCTATCAGCCGGGGAGCAGTCGTTCTACTGGTACGGAAAAGATGAGCGGGGAGCCGATTCTCCTTCGGGCACATATTTCTATTCTCTCGAGAGTGGTGGTCAGACCGCCACCCGCCGCATGATCCTCATACGGTAGTGCCGGGAAGTAGGGGAAAGGTCAAGGTTGACGAATCGCACATCATGTGATAGTATTTTGAGACTAAGAGGAGAACTGCATCATGAAAAGCGACAAAACCCGGACCTACGAGAAGCCGAGATTCGATTGTCAGGGCAATGTGAAGGAAATTACACTGATTTCCGTCAAACCGCCGGACGACGACGACGACGACGTGACCAGCTAGAAGTCGCGGCTTTAGCAGGCAAAAGAGTGAATCGAGATCGGGGGGGCCTGCATGGTCTCCCCTTTTTCCTTTTGAATAGGATCGGATCAATCACTCAACGACTCGTCATCCCTGCACTGATTCTCGCTGTTTCTTCTCCCGTCATGGCAGGTTATGCCGGCTGGACCGTAGATGGAGGACCTTTCGGCGGACGGGTGCACGTCATTCTGGAGATGCCGGACGATCCCCGTTCGCTCTACATCGGTACGGAGCGAGGGGGAATCTTTCATTCGGACGGCGACGGGTCAGGCTGGATGACTCGGAATAATGGTTTGGTAGTCAAGGATGTACTCGCGCTTGCCGCGGACTACTCCGATCCGGATTCGATGTTTGCAGGTACCGGCGGCGGGGGCGTTTATCGAAGTGCCAATCGGGGGGATAGTTGGTTCCCGGTTAATAGTGGTCTGCCCGACCTGACGATTCCGGATCTCACGTTTGCTTTCGACGGCGGCCGTCTTTTTGCGGCCACCGCCAGCAGCGGGATCTATTACACGGACAACAGAGGAACGAGCTGGTCTCCGGCGAACACCGGCCTGACGGAATTCTCCGTACGGGCGATCGCGCAAGCCGCCTCGTCTCCACTCACCTGGTATGCGGCTACCGATGACGGTGTCTTCCGTTCGACGGACGGCGGCATGACATGGACTCGCCGAGCTTCCGGACTCACGACGTTGATAGTGACGGATCTCCTCGTTCATCCCACCGATTCTGATCGTGTTTACGCCGGTACGGCGGGTGGGGGCGTTTTTAAAACGACAGATGGAGGTTCATCCTGGAATGAATCCAATCTCGGCATGGGAAGCGTTTATATTGAAGAGCTTGTTTTCGACCCGGCCACCACGGCCAATATCTGGGCGGCCACCAGGAGCGGGATATTCGGATCGTTCAGCGCCGGCTTGATCTGGGTACCTTTGAGTTCCGGCCTGACTGATCCTGAAGCTTATTCGATCGCATGGGGCAGCGATTCACTTTTTACGGGTAGCTACTGGGGGGGCGTCGATCACACGGCGAATCCCGTGACCGGATGGAGTCCTTGCAGTGACGGGCTCACGAACCGTTTTGTGTGGGAAGTCGTATCCTCCCCTCATGATGCCGGCACAGCATGGGCCGCATCTTATGGCGGCGTATCGGTGACGAGCGACACAGGCTGGACGTGGGCCGGATCATCGGCGGGGATGGAAGGGCTGGACGTTCGCTCGGTCGCAATGGATCCGAATGACTCGAGCAAACTTCTGGCGGGCGCTTTCTTCGGGGGCGTCTATCGATCCATCGACGGGGGTGGGAGCTGGAATCCATCCAGCACAGGAATCGTGGGAGATCTTACCGTGACTTGTCTTGTCTATAAGACAGGGAGCAGCACCGAGGTGTTAGCCGGTACATACTCGGGCCCCCACAAAAGCACCGACAGCGGGGCGACGTGGTCCACTTCCTGGAACGGTATGGGCGCTCATAAAATATGGGGTGTGGCGACAACGCCGGCCGATCCCTCGCTGATCTACGCCGGAACTTATGGAGACGGGCTCTTTCGGTCGAACGACTTTGCGGGCAACTGGACTGAGGTCCCCGTGGGCGACGACTTTGTGAGGGCGCTCGCGATTCACCCGTCTGACCCGTCCATCGTCTATGCCGGCGGTTACTATCAGGACTCGGGAAAAGGGGGCGTCTACAAATCGATCAACGGCGGCGCCGGATGGACTTCTGAGAACGACGGCCTAACGGACCTCAGTATCTGGGCGCTTGCCATCGATCCCGCCGACCCGGATCATCTCTTCGCCGCCACTCTCGATGGAATATTCGAGAGCAGGGATGGTGCTGACAACTGGACCGAATTATCCGATGGCCTGATTACGAAAGATGTTCGATCGATCGCATTCCTGGCGGACCGGGTCATCGCCGGGACGTTCGGTGGTTCCGTTCCGTGGTTCGAGGAAGCGACAGTCTCCGTACTCGGCCCGGGAGGCGTCCCCATTCCGAATCCTCTCCGGATCACGGCGCGCCCCAACCCGTTCAACCCACGTACCGTAATCGAGGCGGGTCCGGTCGAGGGGGAGGTCCGCCTTACCGTTCATGATCTCGCTGGGCGCCTTGTGAGGGTATTGTTTGACGGCCCTGTGCCTGGTGGGTCGTTGAGCGTCTCATGGGATGGCTTGAACGAAGGGGGAAGGCCGGTGCCGAGCGGTATTTACTTCGGGTCAATACAGACCGATAGCGGAAAGTCCACACGCCGGTTGGTTCTTCTCCGCTAGCCAATCAGGATTGACTTCCTCTCCTGTCGCGGCTATGGTTTTCCCCGAGTTGCGACACCATCGATCAGGCGATAAGAGTCTGTTCCCACACTGAAACGATTCGTGCGCGGAGAGAGCAGTTTTCTTGAAGTATTCATCGCTCGTTCTTTTGCTCCTCTTTCTCTTGCCAACAGTTCCGTCGGCTGTTGCCGATTCGGACTCGGCGCATGACAAGGAAGTAACAGGAGCGGTAAGCTACTGGGGGGTGATTCCGGGCCCGTCTGATTCCACCTCCGCCCATTTCGAACAGCGCCCCGTCCCTCTCTGGGAAAAGACACTGAATGTTCCCTACCGGATCGCCTATGCACCGATCTACCTGTTTTTCGAAGGCGCCAAGGGGGCGACAATCCTCGTTGCCGAGAGCGCAGAGCTCAGATATTACTACCGGGCTGTCACTCGTCCCCGAATCGGTCCGTTCCATACTCGCTTTTTCCTGCTCGCCGGTGGACTTCAGGGCTACGGAATCTCGATGAGCAGCAAGACGGGTGACGATCGGAATCGGATGAAAATCACCGGGAAAGTCACTAACCGGGAGACGTCAAAAGCGACGTTCGGTATCAGACTCACTCCTCTGCCGGGCAATCGAATCGAACTGGGAGGTGGCTATCGCCGCCGGCCCGATGCCCGCTTTTTCGGTATAGGGCCGGAAACGAGCGAAGATGACGAGACGTTCTGGACACAGGAGATCGGTTGGGGAGGGATCTCCTGGCAACGGGACTGGATGTTCGCTCTCACCAGTGATCTCGGGATTATCTATTCCGGGGTCGGAGCCTTTGATCCACGTGACGAGGAAGAGCCCAGGATTTCGGAAGTGTATGATCGGGGGGGTGGGGCATCCGGGGCCGTTAGTCTTCCCGGTCTTGGCGGACGGACAGACGGGGTCGGATATTCGCTCAGCCTTGCCCACAATACTATCGAGGAAACCGGACGCCCCGATGGAGGCGGAGCGAGGCGTATTGCCGCCACGTACTTCCAGGACAGAGATGGGGACAACGAAGACTTCTGGACGTTTCGGGTAGAGGCTCAGCAGTTTCTGCCTCTCTGGCTCACCTCACGTTCCCTGGCGCTCCGCGGATATGTTTCCTGGATCGAAGCGGATGATCGCTCGAACATACCGTTCCAGCGGCTCATGACGAATGATGAACCGGATATCATTCGGGGTTTCCGTGATTTCCGCTGGCATGATCGTGGGATGACGGCTCTGTCCGCGGAATACCGCTGGCCGGTTTTCGCTGAGAGGACAGTGGAGGGCTCCGGCGTCGACGCCTATCTCTTCGCCGAGGCTGGCCAGGTGTTCGGCGAATTCAATGAAATCAAATCCGATAATCTTCGCAATTCTGTCGGTGGCGGCTTCCGGTGGATTGATGAGAGCGGTTTCGGCGGGAGATTCGAGATCGCGAGAAGCGCGGAAGAGTGGGTGTTTCGGCTTCGAGGGGATCAGATCTTCCAGTATGCGAAGAGCGGGCTGTACCATGGCCGAAACCCGATTCCTACGCGGTAGGAGAATGCTTGTGATCCATGCGGTGTAAATCTTTCGTGATTCTTCTGGCGGTCTTCCTGGTCGCAAGCGACTCATCGGCGCGCGATCGGCTCACGGATGCTCCCGTCGTCTGGTACGATGACGACCGGGGCTTCGTATCTTCTAAGCCTGCTGAGCGTGAGCCCAACCTGGTCTGGGACGGTGTGAATGCGTCGATCAAGCGACCGCTTATTCGCGCGACGAGTCCGGGGCGCGCCGTTCGTCGCGTGGGGAGCCTCTTCGGCGGGAATCACGTTCCGACAGCGTCCAACGTAAATGTCCTCGACGAGGTTCCGAACTCCACCTGGTTTACTAATCGGATCGGCCTCTATCCCATGACACCTGAAGAGGTCGCTCGAGGGATAGGGACAGGTCAGGGGCCTGATCGGTCGGGAGTCTGGACCGTGGTCAGTGCCAAGACCGAAGGAGTTACTCCCGGGTTCAATATTAGAGACGCCAAAGGGAACGTCTATCTCATCAAGTTCGATGTGCCTGGCTTTCTGGGTATGACAACGGCCGCGGGAGTGATTTCCAGCCGGATCTTTCATGCCATCGGTTATAACGTGCCGGAAGATGGTACGGTGATCTTCGAGCGAAGCCGGCTCGTGGTCGGTGAGAGCGCCCGCATCAAAGAAAGAGGCGGGAAGAAGAGACCGATGACCGCCGGCGATCTCGACATGATTCTCAATAACGTGGACAGACTCCCCGACGGACGGTGGTTAGCGATTTCGAGCAGATTTCTTCCGGGGGCCCCGATCGGCCCGTTCGACTACAAGGGCCGCCGACATGATGACCCGAATGACAGGGTCAAACATGAGCACCGGCGCGAGCTCAGGGGATTGCGGGTTTTTGCCGCATGGTTGAATCACTTCGATACCAAGCAACACAATTCACTCGATATTTTCATACAGGAAGACGGTGTTTCGTTTGTAAAGCACTATTTGATCGACTTTGCAAGTACCATCGGGGCCGGAGGACGGGGGCCGACGCCCAAAAATGGCTGGGAATACGGATTTGATTTTGCGGCTTTCATTGGGAAGACACTATCGCTCGGCCTCTACGAAGCTGACTGGCGTAAATTCAAGTTGATGGATGAACTTCCTGAAGTCGGTTACTGGGAGTCCCGCCTGTTTGAGCCGGAAGATTTTGAATCCCAGGTCCCGAACTCGGCGTTTGTCAATCTTACAGATCGGGACGGTTATTGGGCGACGAAGATCGTAACCGCTTTCAGCGACGAACATATCCGTGCGATCTGTGCAGCTGCAGGATATAGGGATCATCAAGCGGAAGAGTATGTGGCTCGTGTTCTCATGGAGCGGCGGGACAAGATCGCCCGGCGTTGGTTCGATCGAGTGACGCCGATCGATTTTTTCCGAATCGAAAGTGATGCTCTCCACTGGAGAGATCTGGCCGCCGAACGAAACACGTTTCCCGGCGTGACGCCCCGATATCGGGCGCGGTTTTCGGCGGTCACTGACGATCGGAAGGCGAGGGGATGGTCCCCGTGGATGATTCTCGATGAGACATCGTTCCCGATGGAGACCCCCGAGGCGATTCGGATGCTCAAGAGTCAGTCGGAAAAGGAGTACCCATATATTGCCTTCGAAGTCGATCTGGATCGGGGCCGCGGGTGGCAGGGATCTGTTACAGCATACGTGGCGAGGAAGAGCACCCGTTTGATTGCCGTGGATCGATGATGGAGGAGTTCCAGAAATGTCCGAACTGCGGGAAGAAATCACCCGAAGAGAACCTTCGTTGCATCTATTGCAGTGAGATGCTCCCCAGTAGTTCCGGTGTTCTGGCATCATTTCGATTCGGCCGCGGGAGAGTGCTCTTTCTCCTGATCGGACTTCTGGTGTTGTCATGGTTCGTGAGAAGGTATCTGTTCTGATGCGCGTGATTCGACTCACATTTTGTGCTCTATCCGCATTTGTTCTTGGGGGGTGCGCTCTCCTCGGAGGCGCTCCTCCGCTGGACAAAGATGCTTCCATGAAGGAAGGGTTCCGCCTATTGGACGACGGCAAATACTCCTACGCGATGGGAATGTTCAACGGTATCCTCGATACAGACCCGTATTACGCCCCCGCTCGGTACGGCCTGGGGAGGATCTTCACCGAGACCGGTTATTCGGACGGTGCGGAGGAGCAGTTTCGGCGGGCGGTAGTGCTCGACTCGACTTATGGTCCCGCTTATCTCGGTCTCGGCCGTCTCTACTATGAACTTGGTGACTATGAGCGGGCGGAGCGAAACATACTCGATGCGCGCCGCCATGGCGCAGGGGATACCCCGCTGGCCGCGTATCTTCTCGGTCTCTTCTCGGAGAAGAGAGGATCTTTTTGGGAAGCGGAGGCAAGCTTCAAGAAAGCACTCGACAGCGAGCCGGACAATTCGGATTACAGGCTCGCTCTCGTGGATCTCCTCCGAGGACGGGGACGATACGAAGACGCCCTCACTGAATTGGAAAGAAGAGAATTTCCCCGGGGAAGTGATGACGGCGTTCGACTCCGCTTCGCTGATTGCCGACTCCATCTCGGCCAAGACCTCGAAGCGGAAAGGCTTTTCCGTGAGATCCTGAATCGCAACCGGAACTGGCCCGAGCCCCGATGGGGTCTCGCCATACTGGCACTTCGGAGGAAGGATATGGAGGAAGCGGCCGATCAAATCCACCGCTACGCGCTGCTGGTCCCCCTGGAGGAAGTTGAAGTCTTTGAGAGCCTTGCCGAGTCTCTCGCATCCCCGGATCCCCTGTTTCGTTTTACCGATCGCTGCCGCGCCTGGCAGCAGGCAGGCCCGGCGGCGGTGCAGGACCGTCTCGCCGAGTTACTCCTGCTGTGGGAAGTCGACATCGAATGATCCGACCATTGTCGGTGGCGGTGCTCCTGTGCTTAACCGCAGCCCAGACTCCCGCACGTAGCCACCCCGAATTCGGCCCCTATATCCAGGCGGTGACCGAGTCGAGCGCAGTCATTCTGTGGGAAGGTGAGGATGCTCACCAACTGACCCTGGAGCTTGTCGGCGAGAGTGTTCCTACAAGATTTACCACGCAGGCGGAATCGACCTGGGTCGATGACAAATGGCGGTCCCGGACCGCGATCACTCTGCGAGGGTTGATTCCCGGACAGCGGATCGAGGGGATCCTTCTCGATCCTGACGGTCGGCCCATCCAGGACGGGGGGGTCGATTTTTTTGCGGCCCCCCGTGCGGGTCCGGCGACCTTTCTATTCTTCGGTGATACCGGGTCCGGCAGTTCAGGGCAGAAGGCAATCGCGGAACTAATGGACGATGTCGACGCCGACTTCGTTCTTCATTCCGGGGACGTGATCTACCCATCCGGCCAGCGGGAAGGATACGACGAGGACTTCTTCGACATGTATCGCGGCTTGTTGCGGCGCGCTCCATTTTACCCCTGCATCGGGAATCATGATATCCGGACGGAGGACGCAGCTCCTTACCTCGATGTCTTTCGTCTACCTGGAACCGATTTCAACAGGCCGGTCGATCATGAGGGGCGTTACTACTCTTTTCGATGGGGCGATGCCTGGGTGATTGTCCTCGATTCCAACATTCATGGGGCTCGCCGGGACGAGGGGTGCAGCGACGGCCGTAAAGTAAGCGAGAAGAATCGTTATCGGAATGTTGATGAATTGAATCTCGAGGAACGGAACAATCCGCAATACCGGTGGTTCGTGCGGGAGCTGGCCCGGTCACCGGAGGAAGCGTGGGTATTCGTGATGATGCATCATCCTCCTCTCAGCACGTCGTACCATAAGAGCCACTGCGGTTTGATGGCCATGCTCCGGGATGGGCAAAAAGAGGCGGGCCGAAGAGTGGACTTCGTCCTGACCGGCCATGAGCATGACTACCAGAGAAGCTGGCCGATCAGGATCGACGATCCGGAGGATTTTCGGAATCCGGCGAGCCGCTCGGCCGAGAGCGTCTCAGCCGGGAATGATCGGCGATTCGACAGGGATGAAGGGACGATCTTCGTTGTCTCAGGAGGGGGCGGTGGGAGTCAGCGATTTCGATCTTTCCCCGATCTGGATGAACGTTGGATCGCGCGAGGAGAGAAAACCTACCACTACACGCAGTTCTTCATGAGTTTAAGTCAGGTCGTTGCACTGGCAATCGACAAGGATGGAGAAGTGATCGATCAGTTCCGTGTGGTCAGGTGAGTTCTGCGTTGTCCCCGCTCTCTCATGATCGGCGGACGGAATTGTGCCGTACTATCGAACGAGATCTCCCACTCGACTGATACGCGGGCGTTTTTCGTCCTTGTCCCAGGACCAGTGAATCACTTCAGCTTTCCCGCGGAGGAGTTTTTCATCCACAGTTCCCCAGAAGCGGCTGTCGTAGCTCCGATTCCGGTTATCGCCCAGTACGAAGATATTTTTCTCAGGGACTACGATAGGGCCGTAGTCAGCCTGGGGAGGGGCGAACCCCTTGAACGCGACATAGGATTCGTCGAGGAGCACACCGTCGATGAAGACTCTGTTGTCCCGGATCTCGACAGTCTCTCCGGGTGTAGCAATGCACCTCTTAATGTAGTCCTTGTCATCCGCCGGCGAACGAAAGATGACAATGTCACCCCCCTTCGGCATGCGTCCCATTAGCTTGAGGTTCGTGAACGGAATGTGCGGTCCGTAGATCATCTTGTTGGCGATCAGGAAATCACCGACGAGAAGCGTATTCTCCATGGAACCGGATGGGATCTGATACGCCTGGACCACAAACGTGCGGAGAAAGAGCACGGCCACTACCATAAAGACGATATCTTTGGCACGATTCCAGAGCCTGCCGGGGCGGCGGCGGAGATGGTCAGAGCCGGAGGAACCCTGGGCTTCCGTGATTTCGTTTTCGCTCATGGTGACAGCTCCTTCGGGTTTTCCGCCCCCTGATCCGTCTCGGGGAGCCTGCACTCTCTACGCCGGATGGGCGATTCAGGTTCCATGTCAATCCGATTCCGGTAAATAAAGCTGGCCCGCCTTCTCCGCAGACCGGACAATTCCCTTGATCAGCGCTGAACTGAAACCGCGATGCTCCATCTCGTTCAACCCCGAAATCGTGCATCCGAGAGGCGTCGTCACCCGGTCGATCTCGGACTCGGGATGACTCTCCATCTCGAGCAGGAGGGAGGCTGCGCCTCGAGCGGTCTGGCTGGCCATGGTATACGCTTCTTCCGAGTGAAACCCGATCTCGATTCCACCCTGGGAGGCGGCCCGAATCGCTCGAAGAAAAAATGCGATTCCACATGCACAAAGGGCTGTTGCGGCTGTCATCTGTTCTTCAGCGATCGGGAGCGTTTTCCCCACTGTCTGAAAAAGGGCGTGTGTGGCGCTCAGCCCCTCGACCTCGGACGATTCGCCGGCCACACACGTCATCGATTCGCCGAGCGCGATGGCAGTATTGGGCATAGCCCGAACGATCTCCACCCCGGCAGGGAGAAAGGCGCGAATGCTGGCAATCGAGGCTCCGGATACGATGGATACCACCAGATGGTCTGCGGCGATAACATCCGGAGCGATCTCCTGAAGCAACTCGTCGAGTTGGGAGGGCCCCACAGCCAGAACTATGATTTTGGATGCCTTGACGGCCGGGCCGTTTTCAGTGCTCGTCCGAAAGCCCTCTTTTGAGAACTGGCCGAGCAGCGTTTCGGTGCGGCGAGTAACGTAGATCTTGTCGGCCGCGATCCCACCCCGGGAGACGAGGCCCCGGGCGAGGGCGCCGCCAATATTTCCGACTCCCAGAATGGCTATTGGTGTGGGGATTTTCATACGATCCTCCAGCTCAAATGAGAACGGGTGAGACGCCCAATGTAGCTGGTAGGATCAGGACCCGTCAAGGGTCGCGACTTTAGCGACTTTTGGTATAAAATAGGGAGAGACTGAAGAACCGCCTGGACCGAGGAGTCGCTCTTGCCGGACAAAGTGATTGTCGTCATGCCTGCGAGGAACGCCGAATCCACATTGAGGAAAACGGTAGCTGACATTCCCGAGGGAGTGGTGGACGAGATAATCCTGGTGGATGATTGCTCGACGGATCGAACGGTGGAAATCGCGCGGGAACTCGGGTTACGAACGATTGTACTCTCCTCGAGGCGCGGTTACGGCGGAAACCAGAAACGCTGCTATGAAGAAGCGCTTCGGGCCGGGGCGGGCATTGTGGTCATGGTCCATCCTGACTATCAATACGATTCCAGGTTGTTACCCTATATGATCGGGTTCATTCGAGACGGTGTTTGCGATGTCGTGCTGGGATCGCGGATTCGTTCCCGCCGGGAAGCACTCGCCTCCGGCATGCCCGCCTACAAGTATGCCGCCAATCGTGTTTTGACTCTCATCGAGAATCTGGCGTTCGGCACCAATCTGAGTGAGTGTCACACCGGCTACCGTGCCTACAGGCGGGATGTTCTGGAGAGCATTCCCTATCACAGAAACTCGGATGATTTCGTGTTCGATACCGAGTTCCTGGCCGAGGTCGTCGCTTTCGGCTATTCGATCGGTGACGTGCCTGTCCCCTGCCGGTATTTCGACGAGGCCTCGGAGATCCGACTGGGACCAAGTATCAAATACGGTCTGGAAACGCTCGGTGTGGTCGCCTCTTTTCTGCTGAACAAGTGGGGACTGAAAAGGGACCGAAGATTATTTCGGGAGTAAATCCAGAAATGCTTCCGCCGCCGGCGACAGGTAGCGATCGGATACGCGAAGCGCCCCGATCTTTCTGATGAGCCGGACGCCGGCAACGCTCGGTGAGGACAAGCGTCCGTCTCGAATCTCATGATGAACCGTTCGCTCGGGAAGAAACGCAAAGCCGAGCCCCACTTCCACCAGTTTCTTGATCGCCTCCGGGCTCGATATTTCCATGGCAATGGTCGGATTGAGGCCTTCGCGGCGGAAAGTCTCCGAAACCCATGTTCTCGTTACCGACTCCTCTTTGAAGGTAATCATCGGTGTGCCGGCCAGTTCCTCGAGGCGAATCCGCTTTCGGTCGGAAAGCGGATGGCGCCGAGGGAGAATGGCGACTAATCTGTCTTCCCCCACTGCGCGCGACACGAGATCGTCTCCTGCTACGGGCAACGCTACAATGGCGATTTCGATGTCTCCCGCCCGAAGCGATGAAATCAGAGAACGTGTCCCCTCGACCTGGACGGAAAGTTCGATCCCGGGGTAGCGCCTGTTGAACTTCCGAAACGTACGAGGGAGAACATGAATGCTCGCCACGTCGGTCGTTCCGATGGAGAGTGAGCCGCTATGAATGCCGCGGTAGTCGCGGGCGGCCGCTTCCAGGCTGTCAGCTGACCGGAGTACCTCCTCAGCCCTCGGAAGGAGGTGGGTCCCCGCTGCTGTCAGCTTCATTCCGCGGCCCGACCGATCGAACAGTGTCTCCCCGAGGGAGTCCTCGAGTCGCCGGATCTGGAGAGAGACTGCCGGCTGTGTGAGATGAAGATGCCGTGATGCCTCGGTTACGCTCTTCGTACGGGCGACAGTGACATAGGTTCTCAAGGTGAGCAGGTCCATAAAATGATAATACTATATTATGGAAAGAATGAAAATGATTTATGGAAATTATGACGGGTCGCCTGCTATCCTGATGACCGACTTACAGATGTACCCTATTCACTTTTCAGGAGAAGAACCATGGCTCAATCCAGTATCAAACCACACAAAGGGAAACTGGGAATTCTGCTGCCAGGGCTTGGCGCTGTGGCTACAACTTTCCTTGCGGGGGTCGAAGCGATCCGCCAGGGCGTTTCCGAGCCGATCGGGTCGCTGACCCAGATGGGCACTGTCCGCCTCGGAAAGCGGACCGACAACCAGACGCCCCTGATCAAGGAATTCGTGCCTATCGCTCCACTCGAAGATCTTGTTTTCGGGGGCTGGGATATTTTCGAGGAGAATTGTTACGAGTCTGCAAAAAAGGCGGGCGTTCTCGAAGCACAACTCATCGAGAAGGTGCGTCCGATGCTCGAGGCGGTCAAGCCGATGAAGGCTGTCTTCAGTAATCGCTACGTGAAGAATCTGCACGGCACCCATGTCAAAGAGGGGGCCAATTGGTTCGAACTTGCCGAGCAGCTGAAAGAGGATATTCGCAGTTTCAAAGAGAAGAACGATCTCGACCGTGTTGTCGTGGTCTGGTGCGGTTCAACAGAGATCTTCATTGAACCATCCGACGTTCATCAGACGATCAAGTCGTTCGAGGAGGGCCTTCGCGGCAACGACGAACGAATCTCGCCTTCCATGGTATACGCCTACGCCGCGATTACGTCTGGTGTTCCCTTCGCGAACGGGGCGCCTAATCTAACCGTCGATCTACCCGCGATGGTGGAGCTGGCGCGCGAACACTCCGTGCCGATCTGCGGAAAGGACTTCAAGACGGGCCAGACATTCATGAAGACCGTTCTGGCCCCCGGATTCAAGGCGAGACTTCTCGGTGTGGCCGGGTGGTTCTCGACGAACATCTTAGGTAATAAGGACGGCGAGGTCCTCGATGATCCCGAGTCGTTCAAGACCAAAGAGGCTTCCAAACTGTCTGTTCTCGATCACATTCTGCAGCCGAAAGTCTATCCTACCCTTTACGGCGATATGCATCACAAAGTTCGTATCAACTACTATCCTCCACGAGGTGACAACAAAGAGGGATGGGATAACATCGACATATTCGGATGGCTGGGATACCCGATGCAGATCAAAATCGACTTCCTGTGTCGTGATTCGATTCTCGCGGCGCCGATCGTTCTCGATCTCGCCCTGTTTTCCGACTTAGCGATGCGGGCCGGCAAGCGGGGCATTCAGGAGTGGCTTTCGTTCTACTTCAAGGCACCTCAGACCGCGGACAAACTCTATCCGGAACACGATCTCTTCATTCAGCTCATGAAGCTGAAGAACACGCTCCGTGACATGCAGGGTGAGGAGCTCATTACCCATCTCGGCCAGGAGTACTACGACTGAGGCGTGTCACCTGTTCGGAGTTTCGCGAGAAAACAACCTGAACGGATCGGCCGGTTCCGAGTGAGCCGGCCGGTTATTCTTTCTATGTCCGTGACCGCACCGGCAGCTTGGGGGTTTACTTGCGACTCGAATCAGAAATACGTACCTTTCGGTGAATGCCGGTACAGGCGCCGGTTTCCGATCCGGGCGGTGGCTGCGGCTGAGCCGGCTTCGTTTCTCCCCCCATATCCCTTGCCCAATCGTAGCTCGCTTGCTATCGTGACAACACATGTTCGCTCGGGGCGCGGCTTCTCCTAGGGAAAGCTGCTGAGAGGAACCCGTTGAACCTGATCCGGTTCGGACCGGCGTAGGGAAGGCGATATCTCCGGAAAGCCTCCACACCGGCCGAGTTCCTATTCACGTGAGGTGCTCAGCCATGTCGAAGAATCAAGAAGACAAATCAGCAGAATCAACAATCGATCGTCGAGGGGGCGAGTTGCCTCTTCACGGCGCATTTCATCCGTCTACAGACCAGCAGGGAACGGCACCACCAAGCTTCGCCGCCCGGGTCGACCTGGGAGGGGCGGGCGCGTTCTGTTCGCCGGACACTCCGGGGATGCCGCTACCGTCGGCCAAAACAGCCTGGGACTTTTACTCGGAGCCCCCGGGGGGCCACCAGCCGATCACCCAGCTCGAGTCGGCGAGGGCCGGTTTGATTACGCCCGAAATGGAGCGGGTTGCGGAGCGGGAGCCCCACCTGACCGCCGAACAGATTCGAAAAGAAATTGCGGCAGGTCGCATGATCATACCCGCCAATCGTGTCCATCTTTCGTATGAACTCGATCCCCTTGCGATCGGGAGGGCATCGAAAACGAAGATCAACGCCAATATGGGGGCGTCGCCGGTTTCGAGCGGTACCGATGAGGAACTCGAAAAGCTTCGCTGGGCGATTCGATGGGGTGCCGACACTGTGATGGATCTTTCGACCGGCGGGGATATCAACGCCTGCCGGGAAGCGATGATAAGAAATTCCACGGTTCCCATCGGTACGGTGCCGATCTATTCAATGATCTTCGGAAAGAAGATCGAGGACTTGACGTACGATGACATCCTCCGGGAGCTGGAGAATCAGGCGAAGCAGGGAGTGGACTACTTTACGATTCACGCGGGTGTACTTCGCGCCCATCTGCCATATGTCAAGGACCGGTTGATCGGGATTGTCTCCCGTGGTGGTTCACTCCTGGCGAAATGGATGATTCATCACGGCAAAGAGAATCCGACTTACGAGATTTTCGACGATATCTGCGACATCATGCGGGAGTACGATGTCAGTTTTTCGCTGGGTGACGGCCTTCGGCCCGGTGGCCTGGCTGACGCGACCGACGAAGCGCAGATTCGCGAGCTGGAAACCCTGGGTGAGCTTACGGAACGGGCGTGGGCTAAGGGAGTTCAGGTCATGATCGAAGGGCCCGGTCATATCCCGTTCGATCAGATCGAATACAACATGAAGATCGAGAGGCGAATCTGCCACGGTGCGCCGTTCTATGTTCTCGGGCCGCTGGTTACCGATATCTTCCCCGGTTACGACCACATTACGAGTTGCATCGGCGCAACTGCGGCAGCTTATCATGGCGCGTCCATGCTCTGTTACGTCACTCCGAAAGAGCACCTCGGCCTACCGAAGCGGGATGACGTGAAACAGGGATGCATTGCCTACAAGATCGCCGCTCACTCCGCAGACATTGCCCTCGGCATTCCGGGCACGAGAGACAATGACGACGAGGTGACCAAAGCGCGGGCGGCGCTGAACTGGAAAAAGCACTTTGATCTTTCTTTCGATCCCGATACGGCACGGGCGTACCACGACGAAGACCTCGATGTAGATACCGATTTCTGTGCGATGTGCGGTCACGATTGGTGCTCGGTCCGGATCAGCAAAGAGATCCAGGAGTTCATGAGCGGGAAGGACGAAGAGTACGCGTGGAAGAAGTCACGGGTGAGCGATGCTCTTACGCCTGAGCAGAGGGAGATCCTCGAGCAGCGAGGCGTTCTGTCGCCGGCGGAGATTCACGCGCTTGCCAGCAAGACGAAAGAGGCGGTCGGTGCATCTACCGGCCACAAAGCAGTCTGCCACAGTGATCTGGCCGCTGACGGAGAAGCGAGGGAGCTTCAGGCAGGCGGGATGGCCGGTCATGAGACTGGCGGGAAACGGTAGCCGGCCGTTATTCAGGCTGAGGATCGGGCAGTGTTTGACGAATCCGTGAAGTTCTACGAAACATGAGATGTCGCTCTCTACAAAGGAGCGGCACGAGCGAGCGTTGAAGCGTGCTGGCCTTCAATTCCTCGCTGAACCGGGCTCCTTCAGTGACAGAGACTTCTATGTGGCGGCCCGTTGCGAGGGTGCGACGGAAATCTGAAAAAAATCATTCCGACCGACCTGACCGCCCTGTATAATGACAGGAACCCGATACCCCTTTGCTATCGTCGCCGCAACGATCGACGAACCCACCAGTTCATACTTAGAAGGAGAGTCTCATGGCCGGAAACGGAAGAGCTGTCTGGCACGATCTGATGACCAGCGATCAAGATGGGTCCTTGAAGTACTACTCAAAGCTTCTCGACTGGACCACGAATGATTGGGATATGGGCGATGGTAAGATCTACAAGATGATTCGAGCGGGCAAAAGTAACATCGGCGGATTCGTCCAGGTGGATGAGGGAAAGAATGTCCACCCCCATTGGCTTGCCTATGTCCTTGTTGACGATGTGGATGCCGTCTGCTCCCGGGCAGCTGACCACGGAGGCCAGGTGATACAGCAGCCGGCGGACATTCCCGAGGTGGGGCGTTTCGGCGTTGTCATGGGACCGGAGGGAGGAGTTCTGGCACCGTTCAAACCGCTCCAGGCGATGCCGGAACCGGAAGGCACCCCGGCGGATCACACGTTCATCTGGATGGAGCTCATGACAGATGATCCCGGGAAATCGCGGGCTTTCTACTCCGAAATGTTCGACTGGTCGGTGAGGGAGACCGAAATGGGTGACATGGGTACCTATTATCTCTTCGACCGGGAAGGTGGGAAAGAGACGGCAGGGATGATGCCGGTTCCCGCCGATTCCGAAGCCCCGCCCATGTGGATTCCCTATATCGGCACACAGGATGTCGATGCAATCGCAGCTAAAGTAACCAAGCTCGGCGGAACCGTTTTCGTTCCGCCCCAGGACATCCCCGGTATCGGCCGATTCAGTGTGACCGCTGACCCTGCGGGGGCTGCGGTCGCATTTTTCAAGTCCGCAAGCTGACGGTACCTGGAGGGGGGCGGCGTGGGCCGCCCCCGTTTACTCATGAAATTGAAACTCCGAAATCCACACAGTATCGCCGCTGTCTTACTAAAGCGGCCTTCCCATGTCCGAACTCTGCAGTTGCCGGAACACTCTTCCGGTGCATGGGCTGAGGTCGAGCGCCTGGCGGCGCGGGCAGGTACGATGGTGACTCGTAAGGGAAGGGGGGAGGAGGCGGGCGCGACGATTCAAGCTATGGAAGAGGCTGACCTGGACAGGGTTATGAGTGATCCGTCGGGCGAATCGAGCGGTGCGGACGAACCGGCGATCCGTCTCGCCGTCGACCATGTGCAGGATCCTCACAATCTGGGCGCCATTTTTCGAAGCGCGGCATTTTTCGGTGTCCGTGGGATTCTGCTTCCCCGGGATCGCACATCGCCGATCACATCCGTCGTCTACGACGTTGCTTCGGGCGGGCTTGAAGAGGTCCCTTTCACGAGGGTCACCAATCTCGGTCGGGCTTTGGACGATGCGAAAGAGAGCGGCCACTGGATTCTCGGCACATCCGAGAACGCGGATACCGATCTCGAAGATGTGCCACGTGATCGATCGTGGGTCGTCGTGGTCGGCAACGAGGAGCGCGGCATGCGGCGTCTCACCGAACAGAAGTGCGACGTGGTCTGCCGGATCAGGTCCCTGGGAGGAGTCCACTCCCTGAACGCATCGGTGGCGGCCGGCGTTCTCCTCGCCTGTCTTACCTCCCGCAAGCAGTCATGACCCGTAGAAAATTCTCACCCAGCAGTGGCGCCAGCTCTTTCTCTCCGTAACCCCGCTCGAACAGAGATGCCGTGAGATACGGAAGCTGTGAGCATTCCCCCATCCCGTGGGGAAGTGCCGCGACTCCGTCAAAATCGCTGCCGATTCCCACATGTTCCGGACCGATCAGCCTGATCGCGTGGTCGAAATGATCGATCAGATTTTCGAGTGGCGACTCATAGTCAGTCAGGGGGCCGATCCCGCCCGCCTCCCACCACCGCATGTATTCGGCCGGATCGATTGTGGGGAATTCGGGATCGATAAACGGCGCCGAGAAGTTGATCTGCACCACACCCCCTGTCGCTGCGATCTCTTTCATGAGGTCATCCGGGAGATTGCGGCGATGATCGTTCACGGCGCGGCATGAGGAGTGGGTGGCGACAATGGGGGCCTCGGCGATGTCGAGAACGTCCTTCAAGGTATCATCGCTCACGTGGCTTACGTCGACCAGCATACCGATCCGGTTCAATTCACGAATTACTTCTTTCCCGAACTCCGTCAGGCCGCCATGGTGGGGGGCAAGGTCTTCCATTACGCCGGCTGAATCAGCCCAGGTTGTATGGAACCCATGGGTCAGTGTCAGGTAAACCGCTCCCGCTTCCCGGTATTGACGGAGAATCTCGAGAGAGTCTTCGATCAGATACCCCCCTTCGATCGCGATCGGCACGGCGATCCGGCCCGAATCGCGTACTTCACGTATTTCCTTTGCGGTGGTGGCGGGCCTCAGATCAGCGTCATGCTTCTTCATCAGCTCCCGAATCGACTCGATCTGCTCGCGAGCCGCGCGAACCCCGTCTCCCGGGTTTTTCGGCTTCGCCGCCCAGATAGCGAAAATAACGGCGCTTACACCACCTTCATGCAGGCGGGGAATATCGAGATGGCCGTTCTCGTTTCGAATGGAAAGGTCCCTCTTTGCCAGGTGCTGCGTCGTGTCCACGTGGGAATCGAGCAGGATGTTCCGGGCATGCAGCTTGCGAGCTCTCTCGAGTGATTCCGGTTTCACCGCGATCATATTCACCTCCAGCTTGTCAGTTTGATGCCATTGTAGCAGAGAGAGGAGGTCTGTTGTCACGAGGGCTTGCCGATCGGCGGAGCTCCGGCTACAATGGCGGCGGTTCTCCGAACACTCACCACGAGGGAAGCATGCTGGTCGGATTCGCTGGTAACTGCGGCACCGGGAAGTCAACGATCGCTAGAGAAGTGGCCCGGTACTATGACGGCGTCCTTATTCTGGAGGATGAAAAGGCGAACCCTTATTTCTCCGATTTCATAAATGGCAAGAAAGAGACTGCTTTTCACTGCGAGATCACTTTTCTATCAAACAAACTACTTGATATCGAAAACGTGAATCGCCGGAAGATGGTAGTGGTCGATCGCATTCCGGAGGAGGATGTCGAGCTGTTCACGCCATATTGGAGAAACGAGGGCCTGCTGAGCGAAACCGATTATGAACTTTATCGGCAGCTTTCAGGTCAGTTGGTCCGTGCGGCCGAGCCGTTCGACGTGATTATTTATCTTTACGGACCGATCGAATTGCTCGTCGAGCGAATCCGGAACAGAGCGGAGAGCGAGTTCAACGATCGCGTGGAAAAGATGGTCCGCGCTCTCCAGCCGGAATATGAGAAGTGGGTCAAGAGCGTGAAGACACCGATCATCATGCAGCCCATAGAAGAGCACGACTATAAAGGCCCGGGATGGAAGAAGGACCTGGAAAAACTGGTTCAGGAAATTGAACGATTCCGATTCCCGCTGCTTGCGGATACGGTCGGAGAGTAGCTGCAGCCCCGCGGGCTATGATCAGCTCCGGATCTATGATTTCATTTCACCCGATATCCAGACTTGCCTAGCCATCATCGCCTGTCTTCAGTGTCGGCTGGCCCTTCTCATCAATGATCTCTCTCGCGCGTTCGGCGTCCTCTTGCGGGACGAGCAGGATTACCTTGCCGATGCCGTCTACCGAGATGGGGTGAACGGATTGTACGAGGGATGATCTGGTTACCACGTGGATTCCATGGCTCGCGAGAAGGCTCTTGACGACGAGAGCTTCGGTACCGTGGCTCAAGGTCGCGATCTTCACGAGGTCTCTGTATTCCATCCTGTCTTTCATCAGCTTGTTACGAGCCTCCGATGGCGACGAACGGCGCCCAGTAGTAAGGGTGTTGTAATTTCTCATTCGGTCCCCCCGCCATTGTTCTCTTCGCTTTTTGAAGAGCGTGGGCGGGCCGCCCGTCTGTAAGGAGCTCCTCGTAAAATTCCTTCATGAAGAGCGATGTCGATACATCGTTGACACTCCAGAGCGAGACGACAAGTTCTTTCACACCGCCGGCGAGAAAAAGTCTAGTGAAACCGATCATCCCCTCACCGCGCGCTTGTTTACCGAGGCCCGTTTCGCAGCCGGAGAGAACCACCAGTTCCGCCCTGTAGTTGGCCGTTTCGAGTTCCTCGACTTCAAGCCGTCCATCCGTAGAACCGTTTTGGTCAGGGGCGAGCATAATGGCGGACTTAAGAGGGCGGTCCGGTTCGATCAATGCGTGGGTGGCGAAATGCAGGTAACGGGCGCGGATGGCGTCGTCACTCATGGCGGCCTGCTCGGTCGCATCGACACCATAGACTGAACGTGCCTTTCCGGACGGAAACAGAGATTCGATCGTCTCCACTTCTCGCCTGGCATGGGGAATCGGATCCAACTCCGACTCCGGGCCGAGTTCCGGGTCGCCGAATCCGAAAAAAGTGAGGTCCCAGCTCCGGTTGGTCTGCCGCGCCCGGATCTCTCGTAATACAGCGAGGGAGGGAACGGAAACAACCGATGTCGCCGACAGCAGGTCGTCTTCACCTGCGGAGAGCAGTTCCCACGGGAGGCGATGGAGGATTCCGTCAGGCGAGAGGAGGAGTTGAGTGTCTTCATGCAGACGGCCGATGAGCGGGGGGAGAAGCATGTCGCCGAGTGCGCGCGCCGGCGCCCGCCACTCGGCTCGCGATTCAATTCGTTCTAGAAGGAATCGGACGCTCTCACTGATTACTTCCTCCGGTGGGAGAGCGTAGTGGGACCATCCCGAGCGATCGATGTACCATAGATGACTCGCTTCGTTTCCGAGCCAGTACGCGAGCAGAACTGTATCGTCGCCCGCCACCAGATCGGCCGCTGTCTGGAGCGTGATCGGTTCGGTCTCCTCAGGTGATGACCCGGAAAGCCGGGCTCCTCTCATAAGATCGAGTAGCGCCATCGCTTTTCCCCGGGTGGCGTAAGTAAACGCCTCTTCCGGACGACCCTCTGCAATCAGCAGCTGGACGACGCTGTCATATGACCGGGTCTTGTTCTCCTGAAATGAGATGCGTAAACGATCTTCTCGAATCCCCGACCTCGTTCGATCGGACGCCAGGATACTCTCTTTGAAGTGGCGGATCGCTTCTTCAATATTCCCTTGCCTGCGGGCATCCTCGCCAAGCCGGAGATGGGCGAGCCATTCGGTGTACGGCTCCCCCATCTCATTGGCGATTCGAAGCGCTTGGTCAAAATCCTTCCTGGCCTTTGCGGGGCGGTCCGACAGGCTGAGAGCGCGACCTCTGAGCAGAAGCGCGTCTGAGAGGGCGTAACGATTCCCGGCCTCCTGCGCCAGATCGATCGCCTTGTTTAATGTCTTGATTGCTGACTCCGACTCTCCCGTCTCGATACTGAGCTGTCCCATATATACAAGGAGACGACTCTCGGTATTCCGATCCCCTTCCTCTCTCGCTAGAGCGATCGCCTCATCCAAGCGTATGGCTGCAGTCTTGAAGCTCCTGGCCTTCAGATGGAGTAAACCGATATTGGCCAGTTCGATCGCCTCTCCGGAGCGATCCCCGATCGATCGTGTCGAGTCGAGTGCTTCGGAGCGATAGCGGAGCGCTTCGGGATAATTCCCCAGAAAATCGTATACATCGGCGATGTTGGAGAGTCTCGTGGCGAGAGCCATTCTGTCGCCGCTGTCTCGATCAGCGGGGAGGATCTCCATATGAAGATCGAGGGCATCCTGGTACCGCCCCTGCCAAAGTTTGGTTCGGGCGAGCTGGCCCTTGTGCAGTCGGACGTTCACCAGATCCCCCGCGCTCTCCGCTGCCAGGATGGATCGAACGTACCACTCTTCCGCCTCCGCCAGACGGCCCGCATCCTGCGATACAGAGCCGAGACCGGCGAGAGCTGCGCTCATATGACCAATATCGTTACCCTGTTCGGCGTCACGCAGGGCAATCCGATAGAGAGAGTCGGCGGACGCGAACCGGCCGATCTTCCGATACGCACCGCCCAGTGTGATCAGGGCCCTCCGGCGGTCGGCGCCGTTCCCATCGCCGGCGAGGGCGTCCAACAGGAGTGGTACCGCGTCGCTCGCCCGATCCTGCGAGATCAGGCTGACCGCCTGGCTTGTGAGCACGAATTGCTCGTCTTCCGGGAAGCCATTCTCTCTGGACAGCTGAATCGCTTCGACGAACATGCTGTCCGCTTCTCTGAATCGTGCGAGACGGACAGCATCCTCTCCCGCATTGACCAGATACTCGATCTCTTTCCTCGCCATGCCGAGCGCGCGAAAGCGCGCATTGGCGATTTCGTATGCGACAAGTGCGTCTTCATATCGTTCCAGCTTGCTGAGGGTCCGTCCCATGGTGCCGAGGAAGTACGCCTCGTTCTCCCAGTCCCCTTTGTTTTTCAGATAGTGAGCGCCGATCTCATACCATTCGAGAGCATCCTGATAGCGACCGAGATCATAGCTCGCTCCCGCGAGAGATCCGACCACGTAGAGAGTGTCCGAGGCATACCGAAAGATCTTCTCCAGCAGATCGATCGCGCGCTCCCCATCCCCGGTCTTCCTGGCGAGATATGCCGTTCCGTACGCGCGGGCGAGTGAGCTCTCGGGAAGACTTTCCAGAAACATCGCTGTAGCAGCGGTCTCACCTGTTCGGACGGAGACGTTGACCAACTTTTTGGCGTAGCGTCCGTTTTCAGGCGCCCGTCTTACTGCCGATCGCAAGAAGGGAAGGGACTGTTTTGACCGGCCGAAGAGTTCACCGAACGCAAAGGAGAGTGGAGGGGGCAGGGAGTCCCCTTTTACCCATGAGCGGAACTCCTGGCTTCCCTCATCCTCCCGCTCGGTCTCCCAGTACGCTCTTGCGGTCTTTTCCAGAATCTCATCCGTAACGATTGAATCAAGAAGAGCTCGAAGGAGGGGGAGCGCCGAAGTCCATTCATAACCGTGATACTCCCGGACGGCATCAAGATAGGCGGGCGTCGGTTCCGCTGAAGAGACCGAGCCTGGATGGGTTCCGATGAGAGTGAAAAGAACAGAGAGAGACACGAACGAGCTCTGCAGCCAGTAAGTTGTTCCCCGGATCTTCATCTATTCACCATAACGCTAACTATCGGATCAGAACCACCTTGGCGGCTGTTTTTTCCCGATCCGTTGAAAGTCTGATGAAATAGATGCCACTCGGCGCCTCTTTCCCCGTCTCGTCCTTACCGTCCCAGCTCAGAATCTCGTTCCGCAGATCTTCCGCCCCCCCTGTGATCTCGTCACGAAGAACGAGGATTCGGCGACCGGAGACATCGAAGACTTCGACGCTTGCTGTAACTCCGGCGGGGATGGAAACGGGGATGGAAACGGCCGGGTTGAAAGGATTCGGTCTCGGCCGGCCGAGTATGGCGGAGGAGACGGGGGGGAGCGTACTGTCACCGACATTGACATCGATCACGCAACTCGCCGGGTTCTTGGGGCTCGGAATGCCGACCCCCATTCTCATGAGAACCGCCTGCATGACACAGTCCGCCTCCTGGGCATGGGAGAACATCTCGAATGAAGCTGTGAACGCAAACGTAAAGCCGTTCGTGGCCGCAGTCTTGTTCGGCACCGCTCGCGGATGCTCCTCTTCTGTCGCTACGCTCGTAAGGTCCGGCGATTCGGCAATGGTGTCGGACCCGCCCCCACGGGGAACGATGTCATTCGATTCGCGCGCAATCGGTCGAGAATCCTGTGTCTTTCGGAGCACGTTAGTCGGGAGGACCGGTTGAATGTCACAACCTCCCTGAGCGATCACGGCGTGCGTGATATTCTGCAGAATCGTCCCGGGTTGACCGATAAATCGGTACCTTGACGCAATAACGCCGCTGTTCGCCGCGCAACCGCCTGCAACGGGCTGCAGGCCGAGTGTGTTAATCCAGAAATCGGCGGCGTTCGTTGTCTGCAAGCCGCTTCCGTTTACCCAGGCGGGATCGCTCAGGCCGTCATCTTCACAGAGTTTGTCCCCCACCACCAGAAGGGACGCTCCCGCGACTCCGGGGAAAATCACATCGGCTCGGTCGATGAACCGGGTGATCTCGATCTGGCTCGAATCAAGAACGGTCAGGCTGTTCATCGTCCCGAAGAACCAGATCACAGCGTCGTAACGGCGGCTGACGATCTGGCCGTTGTTGTTGGGGTCCCTTTTGATGACGCCGCCGTACCCGTCATGATCCGTCGGCTGGGAGTAGATACCCGTGAGTGATCCCCGGCTGAGCAGACTGGAATTGTTGTCATAGACGTCATAGATCAATCCGGCTCGATCGAGAGTCTCCCTGTACCGTTGAGAAGTAAGTGGAAACGCAAGTATGCCGGGATCGACGCCATTTGGATCCTGCTCGATATCATAGGACCGATTGGGGAAGTTATTGACGAGCAGTATTCTCTTTCCCAGCTGGCCTGGCGGAAGGGGTCTCTTAATTGTCGGGCAGGGAAGGACTGACACATCGAACGGCCACGATAACCTGCGGTCAAATCCGATGTTCGTATCTATGAGATCAGGGTCGGTCCGGGAGGATGAGAGCCGGTTCGGAAACGTATCGATTACATTTGTGCTGTCCTCGGCGGAGAAGAAATACTCGATAATCGTTCCCTCGGGCCATTCCGTCGCACCCCCTCCGAGGTAGGCGGAATTGTCGTTGATCGTCAGCCGTGTTCTATAGGTGCCGTTGAACTCGCACGGTGTTCCCGGGCAGTTAATTTCATCGTCCGGCACAGAGAGATTCAAAATCTTCTGGTTATAGACTTCAGCAGGGAAATCGTTTGCTCCAAGAAGTCGTCCGTTGTCCTTGTCCCATGTGTTGCCGCAGTCAGTTGAGATCCGCCAATGAATTTTGACGCCTCCACCTTTCAGTCCGTCAAAATCGGAAACGTTGATGGCGAGAGAATCTTCATCCTCCCAGATATCCGCGGGGAACAGTTCGCTGTTTTCCTTGAGCGCCGAGTGCATATCCACGTCTCGCGCGTATGTGTCCTGGAAGCTGCTTGCCAGGTCCAGACTCCATTGAGTCACGCTCGATTCATATAAACCGATGCTCACATTATCAATCAGATACTGCGCTCTCCTGTGGAAACCCATGCAGGGGAGTTCGGCCGAAGCGTTATAGTCGCAGCGATCGAGGAATTCCCAGGAGAACTGAATCGAGTCCGTCGAGGCCGTCACCTGGGAGGACCAGTTCGTTTGTTTGTCCAGATTCCAGAACTGGCAGCCACCGACCGTCACATAGTTATCCCCGCCCCACCGGCTCCAAACGTTGCTTGTGCCGTTGAAGACGCGAACCTGCTGGTCGGTGACGTCGCCGACATTCGACAGGATGCAGAGGTATTCATCCTGCTCGAGGACGACTCCATTCCAACGATTGTCCGGCCCTGGTCCGTCATTGTTCGGATCCCACCAGATATTGTTTTCACTGGTGTCGAAAACAGGAGTCACTAGACGATAGTGGTAGCCGTCTTCCAGATTCTGACCGTGGTTCAAGTCTTTGGCGGCCCACATCCAGTTGTTGGTGTACCAGCAGAGGTTCCCCTTGTTTTCGTATGGAGGATCAAGCTCGAGATGCCACCAGTCGACTGTCTTGGGGATTCCGTTAACCCATACCCCACTGCTCCAGAAGCCGCCGATCTGTGCCTGTGGTAGAGAGGGGATCGTCCAGTCTGATCCGAATCCTCCCTCGAAATCATAGCAGCGAGGTTCGCCGATACCGTCGCAGAGGGTGACAGTCCCGGGTGTGGCCGGATAGTTCACACCGACGGCGACGCTTCCCGATCGGACGTGATCGATGCGCCAGGCGCCGTCTGTGTGGACGCCGCCGTTGCCGTCTTCATCATCCCACGCACTGTCCGAGGCGAAACGCCACCGGATGAGCAGGTCTGTCGAGTTGTTGTTTACTCCCGGGGCAATTTCATTGAACGGTTCGTATCGGGCGCAGCCGTAGTTCGCTCCTCCCGTTCCCGTACATCCGCCGTCGATGTTTGATGTCCCGTTGTATCGGGCCATTTCCATCCAGACCGCGGTGTTGACATCATTGCTTACGGCATATTCCAGATAGCAGTAGTCGTAATTGATTTCAACATCATACATATGCACGCCGCCGAGAGTGTAGCCGGCTGTCGCATTGAATCCGGTTACATTCGTGCCCCCTGCGAAAATTGAGCCGAGATTCAGAACCAGCCCGAAGTTGTAGATCGGGCCGTAACCCCATGCGTTGCTCCAGATCAGTGTGTCGCCGAACTCACCGCACCATGGCGTCGAGTCGGGGGTGAAATTCCCGTCTCCATCCCCTTCGTCGAATGCTAGAAACGTGTCGTTGTGCCACTTGTTGATCAGAGAGCTGAAGACGTCGTAATGATCGAAGCAGCCGGGGTTAAACGGGGCAGTCGATGCGGCACATGTGTCAAAAACTCCCCCTCCGAAATCTCCTCCTTCCCAGCACCATGTGGCATAGCCAGGCGCACCGATTCCCTGGCCGCCGTCCGCCGGATTGCCCGTGGCATCGCAACTGGCGTCACCATCGTCATAGACACGGATCCATGCGGTGTCACCGGGTGCGGTCTGTTTTGTCAGGACCGTTTCGTCGATGAGTTCCGCCCACCTGCCCTGATCGGGAGTCATCGGAACGGGGGTGGCTTCGGTGGCGAAGAGGTTACCGGTCGGGAGGAGAATGATTCCGAGAAGCGCGGCTGTTGCTCCAATAAGAATGATTCGGAAACTGCGGCCTTTATTCCGTTCGATCAGCATGAGCATTCCTCCCTCGCCGGGTGCGGACGAGCGGCCTGGCGCGCAGGCCGGACGTCAGGATGGGCGGCACTGTCCCGCAGGAGCTCTCGCCCGGAAGAATCGATTCGCTGGACGGCAATTCTTGTCGGTCAGATATCGTACGAATCTATTATACACATATCTCGAACTTTCATATGAGCCGCTTGCATACTTTCGTTTTGCATCGCTCGAGTTGATCACATGAAACGGACAGAGGGATCGATCTTTACAGTGCAGGACGAAACAGGAGATACGCCCAGTTCGCCAGGAAGAGAAGGGGTAGGGTCCAGAGAAGAAGGCGCCGAATCGGGAAGAGGGGGCGGACGGGGCGCCCACTGTCAGGTAGTGACCGGACCAATAGAGAGTAGGCTCCGGCGAGAAGGCCGGCCAGCGCGGCAGCAGTCACAAGGGGTTGGAGCTGGAGTGCATCCGCGATCCGGCCTTCTGCGATCAGAGTGATCGCCCGCGTTCCGAAGCACGTCGGACAGGGATGTCCCGTGATCACCAGGAACGGACAGGTCCGCAAGGTAATCCCTGAGAGGGCGGCGATTTGTGTTCCTGCAAGAATCGCGAGAGTGATGATTCCAAAAAGGATCCCGGTGTCAAGCTCGTCCGAACGTCTCACAACCTATCATCCAAAAATGATCGGAACCCCCAGCATCATGCCGCAACAGCCGAAGAGAATCAGAAGGGGAAGAATCACGATTCCGATTGCTACGGCAAGCGATGTTTCATGGATGGTCTTGATACCGATGACGAGAAGAACAATCATCCATATCTTACCGGCGAAGTCGCCACAGAAAGGAACTAGTGACAGTAGAAGAGGTGCAGTGGAATAACACATGATCCTGAAAGATGTCTCAAACGCGTATTTGGAATGACCGAGAAGGGAGAGTCCGAGATGAAAAGCGCCTGCAAGGAGCATGAACGCAATGACGGCAATGACCGGAGTGAAGAGGAATCTCGCCCATGAAATCGCGGCGAGGGTGGCGACTTCGGGGAAGCTCACGCCGCCAAGTTTGCCGAATAGAAAAAAGGGAATCGGAACGATGATGGCTGACCAGATGAGTTGCACCAGTGCCGTGATCAGTACGATTCCGATCCCGTACAGAGCCGCGTCCATCACATTCCCGGTGGGCCGGAGATTCTGGAAGAAGGACGGTGCTTTGGTAGATGACTCCTCCATGGTTTTGGCGAATGCAACCAGAGGTCCGTGGGCTTCTCGATCTTCCCACGGGGGACCGGTCCTGACCTGCTCGGCTCTTTCTTCTTCCATCACGAACCCCCCTTTATCTTACGATACCTGTTCCCGGCCCGATGCGCCAGCCATGTCGATCTCCCCTCCCTCACCCCTGATGGCCTATAATGGAATCGGGAGGAGATATGCCCGCGAACCTGACGCCCGCATACTATGACGCGGAAGAGAAATTCAAGTCGGCCGGAACGCCCCGGGAAAATCTGAACTGTCTCCGGGGCATGTTATCCGCTATTCCCAAGCACAAAGGGACGGAGAAGCTCCAGGGAGATATCAAACGTCGTATCGCTCAGCTGACTCATGAGGAGGAGCGCGACAGAAAGAGCGGAAACAGGGGGCCCGGTGTCGATCATGTGCCGAGGGAGGGGGCGGGACAGGTCGCTCTGGTGGGGGAGACGAACGTCGGGAAGACATCTCTTTTTTTCATGCTGACGGGGGTAGACGGCGAAATCGGCGATTACCCGTTTACAACGCTGAAACCGCACCCGGGTATGGTCCACTTCGAAGATGTGCAGATTCAGCTGGTCGACTCCCCTCCCTATTCGGATGAGTACCAGGAGGCGTGGCTTCCCAATGTCGGACGGGGGGCGCATGCCTTGCTTCTCGTGATTGATCTTTCACGAACCGAGCCTCCCGAGTCGCAGGCGGAGCGGCTGATCGGTCGACTGGAAAGTGTCGGCCTAGTCGCGGTGCCGGAAGAGACAGCCGAAGATGAGCTCGTTAGTGAGTGGACGAGGCGCGCTATCGTTCTGGGCAACAAACGGGATCTGGCGGGAAAGCCGCCGGCCATGGTAGGCGGTTTTCAGCTCCACGCCGTCTCAGCGGAAGAAGACCTCGGCCTGGACGCGACTCCCGCGCTCCTCTTCCGGCTCCTTCGGATCATACGTGTCTATACAAAAATCCCGGGTAAACACATCGACAAAAGTCGACCTTACGTATTGCCGGTCGGTGCCCGATTGGGTGACTTCTGCAGGCAGGTTCACAAGGACTTCGCTAAGAATCTACGATTCGCACGGCTCTGGCGGGAGGGACCTTTCCAGGGAATCCAGGTACATCAGGACCATACACTTCAGGATCAGGACGTGGTGGAGCTCCATCTCTAACCCGCCGTCAGCCGGCGATCGACTTGTAAAGATAGGGAAGGGATCGGTTCATCCGATAGTCGACGGACGAGTGGTTGTCGTCAAACTCCTCGTATTTGTGCGAGATTGCCGCCGCTTCCAGCTCTGCGCAGAAAATGCGAGATCCATAGTGAAGATGATACTGGTCGCGCGATCCGCAATCGATCCAGATTCCCTTGAGCGAGCGGAGGTTTTCGATACACTCCGTTTTCCGGACGAGTTCCAATGGGTCGTGAGATTTCCACGCGGCCCATCGGTCGGGATCCAGTTCGCATGTCATTAAATCGACAGGCAGGCGGATCCCTTTATAAGCTTCCGGATCCGGATCGTATGTTGCCGCCATGGCAAGTGCCATCAGAACGTGGAAATCATCGCCGGACAATTTCGGTTGCTTCTCCAGATAATCCAGGAATGACTTGATATCACGGTCGAAAGAGGCAAGACGATTGAGCGCCTTCGGGAAATCGGATCGATAGACGAGGTCGAATGCCATGTCGCCTGAATGACAGGCGACAGCTCCCCAGGCCCGGCCGTACCGCAGGCCATGGGCGATCGCGCCGTATCCTCCGCTCGACTTGCCGAAAACCGCTCTCTTCCCCGATCCCGGCAGAACGCGGAATTCCCGCTCAATGGCGGGGATCATTTCATCCACCAGAAAATCCGCCCAGTTACCCATGGCAGCCGAGTTGATATACTGGTTGCCTCCGAGCGATGTGAAGCAGTCCGGAAAGGCGGCGATCACCGGTCCCATTTTCCCTTCCTTCACCAGGCGATCGAGTCGCTGGGGAACGCTTTCTCCGAAGGATTTCCACCCGATATGAGAAAGCCCGCTTCCCGTGAATCCTACAAGGTCGACGAAGAGGGGGTACGCCTCTGAATTCGAGTCATACCCTTCCGGCAGGTAGATCGCCACCGATCGGGTCGCCGGATCTCCCAGCAGATTCCCGGCAAGGGCATTCGAGTTGATTGTGAGAAACCGGATTTCCCCACTCGGCTGGTTGAAGTTATGAATCGGCATGATTCCCTCTCTGGTTTGGTGAGACGAAAAGAAGCGTAGCACACGCCGGACCGACAGAGCCAGCGTCGCTCCTCTTCATTCACTTGTTGATCGAGGCGATCCCTGTCATAGTCTCCGTGGGACCTGCCCGGGGATCACAAACAGAGGAAGTCGCATGAAAAAGAGAGCGTACTTTGGGCCGGAGTTCCTTCGATATCTGAAGCAGCTCAAAAGGAACAACGATCGCGAATGGTTTCAAAAAAACAAACCGCGCTACGAAAGCGAATTACGTGATCCCGCCCTTCAATTTATCAACGATTTTTCCGTTCCCCTCGAGAAAATCAGTACTCACTTTCTGGCTGACGCTCGCCCTTCGGGAGGCTCTCTCTTTCGCATCTACCGGGATGTCCGCTTCTCCAAAGACAAGAGCCCGTACAAGACTCACGTGGGAATCCACCTCCGACATGAGAGCGCCAAGGATGCCCACGCACCCGGGTTCTACTTGCACCTGGAGCCGGGTGGATCATTCGTCGGAGTCGGAATCTGGCGCCCCGACGGAAAAACGGCCAGGAAAATCCGCGAGTTGATCGTTGAAAATCCGGTCGGTTGGAAAAAGGCCGCTCATAGAAAGGCGTTTCGCCAGGAGTTCGATCTCGCCGGCGATTCGCTGAAGCGTCCTCCCCGCGGCTTCGATCCAGATAATCCATATATCGATGATCTGAAGCGCAAGGATTTCATCGGCGTGAAGAATCTGACGGACAGAGAAATCGGATCGACCGATCTGTTGACCTCATTCTCCCGATCGTGCCGAACGGCCGGACCGCTGATGGAGTTTCTCGCGAGGGCGATCGGGATTCCTTACTAGGCGGTACTCATGACTGTAATCGCCCGTAATCAGTGTTCCGTCGCGCCTGATACCCGGCTCGAAGTCCAGCGTTCGGAGAAGTAAGATGTGCCGAATCCGAAGTACCATTCGGCGGTCGCACCCTCCACAAGCTCCCGAGCAATCCCTGAGAAGAGCCTGACTGATTCCGTGCCGATAAATGGAATGAGCCTGCCTGTGAACAACGTAAGATCAAGTTCTGCCGTCAGGGACCGGACCGTTCCTCGAGCTTCCGTTTCGTTCCACGCCCGTCCCTCGGCATAGCGGATCGACTGGGTGAGCCGCTCGAAGTAGAAGGGGCCGAACCCTGCCCGGAGATCTTCGGACCAGGGGAACCGGATTTCCAGTTCGTATCGGGCGACTGCGGTACCGGCGGCCGCCCGGATGGGCCTGTCGATGTTCGAGGGAAGCAGGAGCAGATCACGCTTCTCGGCGCCGGTCTCGATTGCTCCAGTGGCGCTGAGCCCGGCGAACCAGTCGCTCCTGAAGAAGGCACGGCGGAGTGAGACGCTTCCGTTCCAGCGTTCGGGGATCATTGATGGTGAGCCGAGGTCAACCCCTCTGTCCCAGCGGAGAGCCCAGCTCGACCGGTATCTTGGAAGGGTGCGGCTTCGGGCAATTGTCGTGCTCAAAACCGTGCTGCGAATCTCCTCAAATGGGCCGGCGAGGAATGTCCTGTCGATCCGTTCATGGGTAAATGTAAGAGCGAAATCATACTGCGATCGTGTGGATCTTCTTCGGAAAGGAACAGCAGCGCTGATCGTAGCGGCCCGCCGCTCGTCGTTCCAGGGTGCCGTCGGAATCGCCGTCTCCCGCCACTCTCCTCCGACCTCGAGCGTAGGAAGGAATGCACGGTTTTTGTAGCTCACCCTGAGACCCCTGTCGATGCCGTCGTATCTCGCGTCACCCGCAAGTGCGATCTGATGAAGGTCGACAGGATCGGCGAGAAGATCAGAGACGGTGATGGCCACTCCGTCGCTCGACCAGTTGTCCACGCCGATTTCAGGGCGAAATCGAATCTCCCGAAGACCGTAATACGGGGAGAGGTGAGCCGGTTTCTCCCCGGGCCGGTCTCCAGTACGAGAGTCTAGCACCGAAGTCCGGTTCCATTCGGGAGGTGGGGGGGGAGGGAGCGCCGCTTCCCGGCCAGGAAAGTCCGCGATCATGGACCCGTAGCGTCCGCTCGCGACTACCGCCCGAACCTGACCGTCCGGTCCTCGGAACGGATCGATCACCCAATCCTGTTCCGGATTCTCGAAGGCGACGGTTTTGGCGCGGGACTTTCGATCGATCGCGATGATCATCGGGCGTCCTTCTCGATAGACGAGAGCGGCGGCAGTCTCCCTGCTGAGCCAGAAAGGGTCATGTTCGGGCTCGGGGTCCCGTGTCAGGCGACTCCACTCGCGCCGCCCAAGATGGTACAAGAAAAGATCCCGCGTCCCTTCCGCCGTGAGGGCGCTTACCAGAACGGCATCCCCTTCCGGGGAGGGTGCACACTCATAGAGTATGACCGCCTGCCTCTCCGGTGAGGGGGGGGCGATGCGATCCATCAGGCCAGTCGACCGATCAACCAATAGAAGTGCCGGCCGGCCGGTCTTCCGGTCATAGGAAATGGATGCCACCTGCTCGCTGCCCGGAATCCAGGCACCTTCGAGAGCAGAGGCACCGGTTGTCAGGCGCCGCGATTGTCCCGTCTTTCGGTCCCAGACGAACAAATCGTATAGGAAGGAGCCGCCGGGCGCCGCCACTCGGCGGGAATACAATAGCTGTGAGCCATCGTCAGACCACGAAACCGCCGGCCAGACCGGATCAGTCTCGATTGAGCGTACAGTTTCGCTTTTCTCATCCCATATCATCAGCTCCGGAAACCAGACATCTTCGTCGACAACAGCCACGATCGCCCAGAGGCCGTCCGATCCCTCCGCGGCGGCGAGGGGCCGCTCGATCCGCCCGGGGAGGGAAACGCCCGGTTGGAGCCGATAAGAATCAGGAGCTCTCTTCCCGTAAGCCTGATTGAGATCTTCTTTCCAGAGACGATCGAGGTCCTTCTCGCTCAGCCCGGTCACTCTCTTCAAAGCATGGTTGAATGACCAGGGGATGGGGCGCATGGCATGATGGATGTCCGCGACCACATCATCCCCGAATCGATTGAATAGCCAACGCACTTTGGATTCGCCGAGCCGGTAAACAAGCAGGATGTCGAGCAGGTCACCCTGATCAATGGAGTCGAGCCGGTGAAGGCGCGGGAGCTCGCCGCTTCTCGACGCCGCCCGCACGAGCTCCTCTTCCCGGCCTTCGGGACGATCCTTCTCCGCTGCCGAAGCAAGTCCTTCCACCCACCAGTCCGGTAGATTAACAAGCGCAAGCGGCGCCCGAACAAGTTCGAGCCGCTGTCCGCCGACGGCGTAGTACATCGCCACATGTGTGAACTCATGGAAGATCACCTGCCGGAGAAACGAAGAGTATTCGCTTTTTCGGTCGAGGGGGAACGGCTCGATCTCGATGCGGGGCCAGATGGAGCGGGCCAGACCGGAGGAGCGGTCGCTGAAGTCGCGTAGAATAATGTCGATCCGTCCGGGCGGGGCGCCACCTACCAGGTCGGTGACCGGACGCCAGGCATCTTCGGCGAAGCGGAGCGCCTCGTTCGCAGTCTCTTCGACAATTGCAGGATAGAACACACGGAAATGGTCGGATTCGAGAACCTGCCAGTCGGCGCCATGGTGATTCCCGCCCCAATGCAGCTCGGCAGGAGCGGAGAGCGGCATAAGCAGAAGGACGGGGAGAATCAAACGGACCCCCCTCATGTTCGTTCTCCTCCGGCTACTTGTCTCCGCCGGGCGGCGGTTTCCTGGAGTTCCTGAACGCCTCGAAATCGTCGGCCAGCTTGTCGAGCTTCTTCTTCTTCTCCTCGTCCACGCCGCCGGAAGCGAAGAAAGCTTCCATTGCTTCCTGCTCCTTCCGTTTCTTTTCCTTAAACTCTTCAAGGTCATCACCGAACGCTACTTTTTTTTCTTCTGCTGACAGCTCTTCGAGCGCCAGGTGATTTACGATTTCCACGGCTGTCTCGAAGGGAGTCTGCATGACCCGCAAAATCGCCGAGGCTTCCAGGCCGCGAATGAACATATGGGAGATTTCGACCGAGTGGCCGATCAGACCGGCGATTTCCTCGACCGATGGTGGCCGGCCGTGCTGGTTCTCGAGTACCCGGATGGCCGCTACAATCAGGTGGCCTTCCTGATAGGTAGGTCTGTTTTCGGGCATGAATTAAGCCTCCTGCTGCAGGATCCTACTCGCCGCTACCATTATATAGGCCCGGGAGGGTGACTCCAAGGGTACGATCGACGCCCCGGGACACCTGGTGAGAATTCGGGCCGAGTTGGAAGATCCCTCGTTGGCAGATCCCCGGGGTAAAGGGTATATTGGTTCGATTACCTGGCAGTTCGCTGCCGAACAAATTCTGACAGCAAACCCCTCAGGAGTCCGGTTGGTTTGAAATCCTTGATTATCCTGCTTCTTGGTCTGGTCGCCGCGAATCCAGGAGTGGCCGCACCGGGTACCTATGACTTGAAGCGATGTGTCAATCGGGCGCTCGAGGCGAATCGCGATCTTCTCATCGCAAAAACGGAAGAGGAGCGTGCCGGACAGCAGGTGAGGGAGGCGTGGGCGGGGGCGTTCCCCCAACTCACTTTGAACGGAACATTCAACCGAAACTTCCAGCTTCAGAAATTCTATTTCGGTGATGACTTCTTCAGCGGCCTGACCGAATCAGGTGATACGCTCGGTGGTGAGGGAGCTATGGATCCGGCGATGCCCGAATCGGACGGAGTCGAGATCGGGACCGACTACGATTATCGAGCGACCATCGATCTCCGGCAGCCGATCTGGCTTGGCGGAAAGGTCGGGGCAGCTGTGCGTGCAGCCCGAAGCTTTGACCAATTGACGAGAAACTCGGCCGAAGCGAGCCGCCGGAGTATTGTTCATCAGGCAAAGATTCTCTTCTATTCCGCTCTTCTGGCGAGGGATGAGCTGGCGATTTACCGGGCGAGCCAGGAACAGGCGAGAAGGCACTTTGAAACGACGACGATCCGAGGAGAGCAGGGGCTTGCCTCCCGTTTCGAGGTCTTGCGTGCCGAAGTGGAACTGGCCAATCAGGAGACGCCTCGGATCGAAGGCGAGAACCGGTACAAGCAGGCGCTCAACAGGCTCCAGGTTCTTCTCGCCCTCCCGGTAGGGGGCGACATCGAAATTACCGGCGAGTTTCGGTACTCCCCCATACCATTGGAGCGGCTCCAGGTGCGCAGAGGGGAAGCGAAAGAGCATCGCCCGGACCGGCTCGCCACCCTCCACAATGTTAATGTCAGGAAACAGGTGCTGCGTGCTTCCAGGGGTGACCGCTTGCCCAATCTCTATCTGCTCGGTTCGTACGGATTTCAGGGTGCTTCGAATGATCTTGAATTCTCCGCGAGGGAGAGAAGCACCTTTTCCTCACTTTCGCTTGAAGTGGGATTCCCATTCTGGACGAGTGGCGCCACTACGGCGCGCATCGGTCAGGCCCGTGCCGATTTGAGGATCGCCGAACTTCGACTTGAGTTGATGGATGAAGAGGTGAAGCGTGAGGTGCGCTCGGCGGTTCTGAATCTGGAGGCGGCTGACGACCGTGTATACGCGTTTCGCAAGTCATTGAAGCTGGCGGAACAAGCCTATGAGATCGCTGAGACGAGCTACGAGAACGGACTCCTTTCTCAGCTCGAGCTTCTGGACGCCAAAGACGCACTGACCGAGTCGCGGGTGAACGCGATCCGGGCGGTGAACCAGGCGCTTGTCGCCCAGGCGGAGTGGGAGCTGGCTGTGGGAGCCGATTGGGAAGAGCAATGGTAAAGACAAGAATGAAGAGAAGTCAGTGTTTTGCGTTTGCTTTGGTGGCGCTCCCCGCTCTTCTGCAGGTTCTATTCTTGGCCGGATGCGGTAGTGACGGAAAGGCATCAGAGGAAGCAACCGGGAAACCTCAAAGGACGATTGCGGTGAATGTGGAAGCGGTCGAGCGGCACTCTTTCGTTGACTACTTCGACCTGATCGGAACAGTCCGTGGCGCAAATGAGGCGACTCTCGTGTTTGAGGTAGGGGGCGTTCTTGAAACCGTTCTTGCCGACAAAGGGACCGCTGTCAAGAAGGGTGCGGTTGTCGCCCGGCTCGATGCCTCTCTCTATCAAGCCGGATTCGACGAGGCGAAGGCCGGCTACGAAATAGCCAAACAGACGTATGAGAGAAGCGCGCCGCTCGTCGATCAGGGAGCGATTTCCGATCTCGATCTTGCCAGCCTCCGAAACGAGTTGGAAATGGCCCGCGCCCGGATGGCAAGCGCCCGATATCAGCTCGATCACGCGAGTGTACGCGCCCCGTTTTCCGGGCTCGTCGATTCCCGGTTCATCGATGTAGGAAACTACGCCGCTCCTGGGGCGCCATTTGCCCGGCTTGTGCAGACGGACGTAGTGAAAGTGGAGGTGCCGATTCCCGAAATCCACTTTGCCCGCGTTAAAGCGGGAGATGATGCGTGGGTGCGTGCCGATCAGTATGCGGGCCGTGTTTTCGAGGGAGTTGTTACGTTTGTGAGCGCCGAAGTTGATCAATTGACACGTACGGTCACCGCGGAGATCAGGCTGACCAATGAGGGCCGCGCTCTCCGGCCGGGAATGACTGTCCGTGCGAAGCTCATCAAAGAGCGCTACTCGGAGGCAATCGTGGTTCCTCAGGATGCCGTCGTTATTACTGAGAACGGCCCGGCTGTATTTCTGAATGTCAATGGGGTGGCGGAATCACGCCTTGTTGAAGTCATCACGGTACATGAGGAACTGGCGGTAATCGGGTCCGGCCTGGAAGAGGGCCTGATGCTTGTTACTACGGGTGCCCGCGATCTCGTGAGCGGTGAATCGTTGGAGGTCCTTCCGTAGGAATACCTGATGACGATTACAGATTTTGCATTACGAAACAAGACAGCGGTCCTGTCGCTCTGCGTGCTCCTGATTATCCTGGGTGTTGTTTCCTACAATTCCCTTCCGAAGGAATCAAGTCCGTCCATCACGATTCCGATTATCGTAGTCAGCATTCCCTACTTCGGTGTGGCCCCGAAGGATCTCGAGTCTCTCGTCACCAAGAAGGTTGAATCCAAGCTCGCGGAAATCCGGCAAGTGAAGGAATTGCGATCTACTACGGCCGAGGGGCTCGTTACGATCGAAGTCGAGTTCGAGCCGAGCATGGATATCGAATCGGCGCTCCAACGAGTGCGGGATAAAGTGAATCAGGCGAAGGCCGAGATTCCTGACGACGTGGAAGAACCGATAATTACGGAGGTGAATTTCGACGACTTTCCCATTCTGCTCCTCAATCTCTCCGGGGAGTACGGGCTTCTCCATCTGAAAGAAGTCGCCGATCGGCTAAAAGAGGAAATCGAGAAGATCCAGGGCATCCTGACTGTCGACCTTTCCGGTGAGCTGGAAAGAGAAGTACAGGTCGATGTCGACCCGGTCCGTCTGCGATCTCACAACCTGGCTCTAGGGGACGTGATCGAGACGATTCAGACTGAAAATCTGACCATGCCGGGAGGAAGTATCGACGGGGGATCGGTCAGCTATACCGTCCGAATCCCGGGAGAGTTCGAGACACCCGATATTGTGGGTGACCTCGTGATTACGACCACACGAGGCGTTCCCGTTTATGTGCGTGATGTTGCGGAAGTCCGCTTCGGAATCAAAGAGCGCTCTACCATGGCCCGCCAGAACGGTGTCGATTGTATTACGCTTGCGATCAGCAAGAGATCGGGCGAGAACATCATCCGGATCGCCGATGAGGTGAAGCTGGCCGTACGGGAGATGGAGGATTCATTTCCGCCGACCACAATCGTTACAGTTGTCGCGGATCAGTCAAAGGAAATCCGGAACATGGTGAACGAGCTGGAGAATAACATTCTCTCCGGCCTCATATTAGTCGTGCTCGTGCTGTTCCTGTTTCTCGGATTCCGAAACTCGCTCTTCGTCGCTGTGGCGATTCCCTTCTCCATGCTCATGACTTTCATTGTGCTCTCCATGCTTGGTTACACGATGAACATGGTAGTTCTCTTCAGTCTCATTCTTGCACTCGGTATGCTGGTCGATAACGCAATTGTGATTGTCGAAAATATCTTCAGGATGAGGGGAGAGGGTCTCACGAGAGGGGAAGCTGCTTCGACCGCGACTAATGAAGTGGCGATTCCGGTTATCGCCTCAACTATCACCACGCTCTGCGCATTCGGCCCGATGATCTTCTGGCCCGGAATCGTCGGCGAATTCATGAAGTATCTGCCGATTACGTTGATCATTACCCTCACCTCTTCATTGTTCGTCGCACTTGTCATCAATCCCACACTCTGTTCCCTCCTCCTGAAGAAACCCGATGACAAGGGGCGATTTGTGGATCGCATGGTGAAGCGGGCACTCAAGGGATACAGAAAGCAGCTCAAGTACGCCCTCGGCCATCGAGTGCTCTCGCTTGTCGGGGTTGTTGTGGCGCTGGTGGCTACCATGATTCTCTACGGCATTTTCGGGAAGGGAGTCGAGTTCTTCCCCGACATCGAGCCGAATTACGCTTACATTGATGTAACCGCACCCCTCGGTACCCGTCTCGAAGTATCCGACAAAATGGTGCGCGAAATCGAATCGAGGGTGCCCGATTTTCCGGATATCAAGCACTATGTCTCGAACGTCGGGAGCATGACGGACATTTTTTACGGCGGCGGCGGAGGAACGCCTCATCTGTCGCGGATCACTGTCGAGTTCCTCGATCGGGAAGATCGCTCGGTAAACACTTTCGAGACGCTCGAGAAATTCCGGGAGGCGTTCCAGCATGTCGCCGGCGGACGCGTGGATGTAATCAAGCCGGAAAACGGGCCACCCACCGGAGCACCTGTGGACGTCGAGATTCTGGGTGAGGACTTTGAAGTTCTCGGCGTTCTGGCGCAAAGGATCGAACAGCGCATCAAGGACATCCCCGGGCTTGTCGATCTCGATAGTGATTTTGACGAGGGGCGCCCCGAGATCCGCGTTCGAATCGATCGTGAGCGGGCGGCACTTTATGGCTTTTCCACGGCCCAGATCGCTTCGACGATCCAGACCGCCATCAAGGGAACGGAGGCGAGTAAATTCCGAATCGGTGAAGATGAGTATGACATTACCGTCCGATACCGGGAAAGTGATCGGGACCGGTTCGAGCATCTGGATCAGGTGACGGTGGTCCACGATGACGGCTATCACGTTCCGATCGCCAACTTCTGTCTGTTTGAAATGGCAGGGGGGCTCGGGACGATCGTTCGGAAAGATCAGGACCGGGTCGTTTCAGTGACGGCCAATGCGGAAGGCCGCCTCTCCGGTGAAGTCCTCGCCGATGTGGTTTCAAGGCTAGAGGATTTCGAGCTCCCGATCGGCTACGCCATTCGATTTTCCGGTGAGACCGAAGATCAGGATGAGGCTTCCGAGTTCCTCACAAAAGCGTTCGGTACGGCGATTCTGCTGATACTTCTTGTCCTCATTACACAGTTCAATTCCGTCGTGCTCCCGATAGTGATACTGGCATCGGTCATTCTTTCGCTCATCGGCGTCTTCTTCGGCCTCATGATCACCCAGCTGCCATTCGGTATTATCATGACTGGTGTCGGTGTCATATCGCTTGCGGGCGTTGTCGTGAATAACGCCATTGTCCTGATCGACTATATCCAGAAACTGCGATCCCGTGGCCTCGCCAAGCTCGACGCGATTATCGAGGCGGGGGCGATTCGATTCCGTCCCGTAATACTGACCGCGATTACGACAGTGCTCGGGCTCATCCCCCTTTCAACAGGTTTCAGCTTCGATTTCAGGAGCGGCAAGTTCCTGTTCGGGGGGGAGAGCTCAGAATGGTGGGGTCCCATGGGTGTTGCCGTGATATTCGGACTGGTGGTGGCGACTTTTCTGACGCTCATCATCGTCCCCGTCCTCTATTCAGCGCTCACCGGTTTTTCCGAATGGATGGGAGGACACTTCGGCCGGGCCATCGCAGAAGAAGATGAGGAGGAGATCCTGATCGCAGGGATTGACGGCCGCCCGGTTGGACACTAAACTGGTTGAAACGCTCCCGCTTACCTTGTCCCCCCGGCAAAGGAAAATAGATTGGAACGAATACGACCTCTCATACTGGCCGGTTTTCTGTTTGCAGTCTTATGCTTCGGTTGTGGGGACAGCGGCACGACCGGTCCTGGCGACGTGGCGACGATTCGCATCGTCTCGCCGACCAGCGGTTCGACAATTGCGGGCCTGTTCGATATCCGCATACAAGTGAATGTCGATCGCGTGGCCGCCGACGAAATCCGTAGAATCGAACTTGTTTTCGACGACGCCGTTACGATGGTGGACTCGATCGGCTTCCCGGCAGGATGGGACGGCAGCCTGACGTTCCCGCTTCCGACGGACGAGCTCCCCGAAGGGGCTCATACCGCGCTGGCCCGGGTGACCGACGTTGCCGGTAACCGTTTCGAATCGAGCGAAGTCTCGATGTTCATCCTGAATGCATTGAACTACACCGATCACATCCAACCGATTTTCACGAATAACTGCGCCCTTTCGGGCTGTCATAACGACGCCACCGCGCAACAGAACTTACGGCTCGGTTCTTATGAGGGTGTGTTAGCCGGCTCGGTTAATGGTTCTGTGGTTGTACCGGTAAACGCCGACAAAAGTCCGGTGATCTTTTTCCTCGAGCGCGAGGACGATTCGAGTCTCCGCATGCCGAAGGGATCTCCCCCCCTGGACGATGGAACCTTGAGCCTGATACGCAAGTGGATCGACGGGGGTGCAAGAAACGGGGCGGACGAGATGCCCTTTCAGAATGTGACGGATCGGATTTTCAACACGAATCAGGGTACCGATGCCATTACGGTGCTCGACCGCGAAACAGGGCTTACGATACGAGTCATTCCGGTCGGCATTTCAGATCATCACCTCGAAGTGCCCCACTTTCTTATCAGCGACAATGCTGCCGAGTTTTTCTATGTGACATTGATCCAGGCCACCCCCTCGATCGGCGAACTCTGGAAGTTCTCCGCCGAGGACTATACGTTCGTAGCCAAAACGCAAGTCGGGCCGCTCCCCGCTCACGTAATTGTGACCGACGACGGCACAAGGGCATTTATCTCGAACTGGGATACTGGTGGGGGGACTCAGAGTGTGCAGGTTGTCGACACGGAAACCATGGAGGTGACACAGGTTCTCACTGTGGGGAGTGCGCCGCACGGCATGCGCATCACGCACGCCCCGCCGTATATGCTTTATGTAGGGAACAGCAAGTCGGACAATGTGACGGTCATCTCACTGGATGATTTGTCTGTAGTGCAGACGATTCCCCTGATGAAGGATGAGGGGGAAACGAATGAGCCCCTCCAGATCGCGATCGATCGGGACGACCGCTACGCGTACGTCTCCTGCCACTCGAGTCACGAGGTCCAGGTGATCGATATCGCAGCCGGTGCGGTGATCAAGCGGATCAGTCTGCAGAGGAATCCAGGCGAGGTGGTAGGACCGTTCCAGCTCGAAGCGTCCCCCCGAGGCGACTATGTGGTAACCGCGAACCAGTTGAACAGCACGGTTTCGGTCATTTCCACCGATTCGCTGGCGCTGGTGCTCCATATTACCGACCCCCAGTTTGCCCAGTGCCACGGAATCGACATTTCAGAAGATGGGACATACGCTTATGTCACGAACGAGAATACGGCGCAGGAGGTGCCGCCCCACCATCCGACCGAAGGGGGAGGCATTCCCGGTTTTGTCGCATTTATCAATCTGAATACATTTTTTGTGGACAATGTGGTCGAGGTGGAGGAAGACCCGACGGGAATTTCCATCATCCCCGGACTCGGAAACTAGGAGGAGGCGCTCGATGACCCGCCAATTAAGACGACTGCTCGTTATCGCCGGTGCCGCCCTTATCCTTGCCGGTTGTGGTGACGATGGATCTCCCGTTGATGACGGCGGCGGAGACGGAGCCGAGTTCAAGGTTTCGGATTTTCAGTCGGCTGAAGAGTGCAAGGACTGCCATCCTGTCCATTTCGAAGAGTGGAGCGGGTCGATGCATGCCTATGCGTTTACCGATCCTCTGTTTTTTGCCCTGAACGAACGGGCGATCATGGATCAGGGTCAGGAGCAACCCGAATTCTGTATCCAGTGCCACTCGCCGATCGGATTCCTCACGGGTGAGGCGATCGGTGTCGTCGATCCGGCCACGCAGCCGGCCGTGATTCAAGAGGGAATCACATGTGATGTCTGCCACGTAACGATCGATCCGGGGGAGGCGAATGACGGTCTCATCGGGAGTGACTCCTCGTCGTACATGACGTTCAATCCCGGCGTGATCAAGTACGGTCCGATCGCTGATCCGGTACGAAATTCGTTTCATCTGTCCGAGAAAAGGACCTTCTTCCAGAATTCCACGGCCTGCCGGAACTGCCACGATATCTTCATCGAGGGGGAACCGCTCGAGGTGACGTGGACGGAGTGGCTCGGATCATTCAGTGCGATGGGGCGCGAGTGCCAGGAGTGCCACATGCCGACATACCAGGGGGAAGCCGCGGTAGGCGGCCCGATTAGATCCCTGACCAGGCATGAATTCGTCGGCGTCGACCTTGCGATTACCGACTTTCCCATGAAGGAACGGCAGAGAGCCGCTGTCGAATCGCTCATGACGACAGCGGGGGCGATCGAGGGGCTGACCGCCGAGCGCTTCGCCGAAGGGGAGAGCCTCTCCGTAATTGTGGGAGTGCGGAATCTGACAGGCCACAACATGCCGAGCGGTGTCGGATTCAATCGTGACTGCTGGATCCGTCTCGTGGTCAGCGCAGGCGGTGAATCTGTTTTCGAGAGCGGGATGTTTGACGAGGATCGGGAACTCGACTACAACGGCACGCGGGATCCTCAGTTCAAGCGGTTCTACTCGGTTCTGAAGGGAGAACGGACTGAAGTAGCGACACTCGACATCAACCTGACACTGACCCCTCTTCAGTACGATGAAACGGAATATCGCATGGCGATCGAGAGCGGAACGGAGCAGTTCGACCTCGATGCGGCGTTTCTGTTCCGCGCACTTCCGCCGTCATTCGTTATTGATGCGGGGCATCCCGAACTCTCAGGCGAGGAATTCCTGCCCGTCTATACGATCGACGAAATGCAGGTGTCGGTGACCGTGGAATAGCCGCGGCGATCAGTCGCGGAAGATCACGACCCTTCTTGAGTTGTCGGCGCTGTGCGTGCCTGGACGACGCCCGTATTATCTGAGTACAATCAGCTTCTGGACCTGGCTGCCCCACTGAGAAGATGCCCGGATAAAATAGATTCCGGCAGATACGATCTCCCCCGATTTACTTCGCCCATCCCAGAACACCTCTTGGTCGACGCCAAACAACCGATTCCCGTTGTATAATTCATTTACAACCCGTCCCGCAATATCGTAGACGATTAGCTCCAGATCGGATGTTGCGGGAAAATCAAACGCAATCCTGTATAAGAAGCCACCATCGAACACGATTGGATTCGGACGAAGCTGATGAAGCCAAAAGAGAGTCGGTTTTGTCAAGGAGCTGTTTTCCCTCAACAGGTCAGTGGGGTAGGCCGTTCGTTGGCTACGAAGCGAATAGAATGCGACAACAGTATAGGTTGGGCTCTTTCCCAGATTCTCGAGACCATCATCGATAGTCTCGAAGGTCTTCATTCCTACTATTGGATCGGTATTGATGACCGTCGTTTCTTTGTCATCGACGCGAATCAAGTCGAAGCTCAATCCATTGACCTCCCGCTCCAACTGCCACGTGATTCTCCGTCCCTGACCGTCAGATCGGGAGTCCAAGTTCTTGATGGTCACTGTTGGGAGGGGGACCGCAATCGAATCGGTGAGCAGGAGCGTGTCAAGGGACTCGGAGTCCGATGCATGCAGAGTATAGGAGTATGTGTTTCCAACAAGAGCGGTCGAATCCACAACGAGGAATTCTCGGCCATTAGCAGCTGAGATGTTTAGCATCGTGTTGCTGGTAAACCCTGTACGTTCCACGCGAAAGGCGATGTCCGGCCTTGCGAATTGGAGTGACCAGTATAAGGTGACGAAGTGGCTATCAGTTTCAAGGGTGTATCCGGACAGTGCAAATTCCCCCGGAATGACCTGGGCCGGCGAGGTGCCCGTCAGGATTGTATCGGGGGTAATCGCCGCGATATTGTAAAAGTAAGCCTCAGCGGGGTCGGCGGAATCGTCAGCCCACGCTTGCGTCGAAGTTGCCGGGTCGATCGCCACGTTTGTCAGAACCTCGTAGGTATCGCTGCCTGTATCTCTACGTAGGATATTAAAGCTCTGAATTGCCTCACCATTGCCCGCCGTCCAGGACAATTGAACACTACCATCGGGCAATCGATCTGCGCGGAGATTCGCCATTATGTTTCTATAGAGTGTAACTCCTCCAGCGCCCTCTCCTACGATAAGATCCCAATCGCCATCACCATCGATATCGCCAACCGCGGGGGAAGATGCAAAACCTGGGTCGATTCCTGCGAATATCGTATCAACGACTTCGAACTGTGGTTTGTCCAGCCGACCTAGGTTCTTGCAGTAGAGAATCGTCCCTCTCGCGCTACCGAGGAGAAGATCTGGCAGCATGTCGTTGTTGACGTCCACTACAGCAGGCACCAGTTGTTTGTCGGGAACCTCGAACCGGCTGAAACCTAGGTCCACTATTTCGTTGTTAGCGTTGTCTGAAAGTAGAACCGGATCAAAGAAGGAGCTCCCCCCATCATTCCGGTAGTAAAAAAGATTCGGTGTCCATGAGTTTCCAAACTCCCCAATGTAGAGATCCAGGTCGCCGTCCCCGTCCATGTCCGCTAGTTCCGGAGCAAGTCTCGTATCTGCATTGGGAGACGGAGTGATGCAACCCTCGGTACAGAGTATGTATGAGGGATTCAAGTTGGATCCGATATTCTCGTAACGGAGGATTTTGTTGTGCGTGCCAAGCAAGAAATCGAGGTCGTCATCACCGTCTAGATCGCCAAACGTGAATCGGACTGGGCCGAGGTTGCTAGCAACTTCTTGCACGGCAACAAAAGGTGTTTCCTCTACGGGGACAAACTGGAAGGCGGTGCCGAGGCCATCCCCAATATTCTCATAGACGGCTATCTGCCCTTCTTCAGAAAAGCCGTCATCCCCACCGATGACGATGTCGTTGTCTCCATCTGCATCATAGTCGATGAAGGTCGGTCTTGAGAACGTTCCAATGTCGATTGACTTGAAGTAGTTGGGGTCGGCCAGCACGAAACCCTCGTCTGTGTTGCGATCTCGCTCGTAGTACCGAAACGCGTCGATGCCACTACGATCTTCAGGACAAGCGAATAGTTCCAATACCCCGTCGCCATCTAAATCAACCAATCCGGTGAAGCTCCGGCTGCCGGGAGAATCCGGCAGGACGTTTCGCGTCACCTGCGTGAAGAATGGGTTGATGGAGTCCGGTTCATTTCGAAAGTACCAGAGCCCCTGATTCTGAAGGTCACCAACCAGCAAGTCAGGGAACGAATCTCCATTCAGGTCGCCCACCGTCAGCGATGAGTTGCCATGGTACTCATCCGTGGAAACACGTTTCCCAGATAACTTGTCATCGCCAGGGTCAAAGAATGTATCAAATCCCCCCCAACCCTGATCAGAGGAGAGGAACTCCGGGTTTTCTGAACTACCGATATTCTCGTGGTAGACTCCCTCGCCCCCCAAGGGTTTGATCCAGAGATAATCAAGATCTCCATCCGCATCCATGTCATGGAATCGTGGATACGTGGATAGAGCCGCTACCTCAAGTGAATCGAGACCCGGATGATCTTCAACCCTTTCGTATTTGGGCTTGTGAATTGACCCGACGTTCTCAAACCAAACAACGCCACCTAGGCCATCTGCCATGATATCGATGTCACCGTCGCCATCGATGTCTACAGGGTCGATCCACGAGAGGCAAGTAACGCCTGGCAAGGGATCAGCAGCGATAACGAATTGAGGGACTTGGGGGGTCCCGTCATTTCGCAGGTACGTCAGGCGGTTATCGGGAAATTCCCGGACTATGAGCATGTCGTAGTCGCCATCATCATCGAGGTCAACAAAGTGAGGTTTCATCTGGTGCCAACCACCGCTAAAGGCCTCTCGAAGTAGCTCACCATCCTGCGTAACTGGGAAGGGGTTCATCTGCTGAAGGAAAGTGGGAATAAGGGAGCTTTCCGCATGAACCTCGGACAGCATGGCAGGCAAGACAGCTACGATTCCTAGCCCTACGCCAATCCACTTTGTTGTCATATTGGCAAACCAGAAACGTCCGCTCATATGAAAGTGCCCTTCTCTGATACGGGGGATGGCAGAGCCGGAAATGAGGAAGTAATTTTGGGAGATTATACCGGTTCAATCCCGGTGCGACAAGATGGGGAGAAAGAAACCCTATTGCGACGGATGTAGATGAAGCCCGCACTCTCTGCTGCCCGCGGTCTCCCACCACCACCGCCCGGATCGGGGGCCTTCGCCCGCCCGGACGGGGCGTGTGCAGGGGGCGCAGCCGATAGACGGGTACCCCTGATCATGCAGCGGGTTGTAGGGGGTGCCGTTCTTCCTGATCTCCGCCCACACTTCGCGATCGGACCATTCCGCAAGCGGGTTCAGCTTGATGATATTCCCGTGCGTTTCGTCAACTTCGGCGCGGGAGATATCATGGCGAGAAACCGATTGATCTCGCCGGAGCCCGGTAATCCAGCAATCCACCGTGGCGAGCGCTCTCCGGAGTGGCTCAACTTTTCTCAAGTTGCAACATTCCCGCCTTGCCTCGATCGAATTCCGAAACGAATAGAGTCCGTGTCGAAGGGAGAGTTCCTCCACGGCACGGGTCTCGGGAAAGTAGAGTTCGATACTGACTCCGTACCGACGCCGTGTCTCCTCCATCAATACATAAGTTGATTCAGGCAGTCGGCCCGTGTCGATCGTGATCAATCGCAGGCCGGGAGCGAACCGGGCGGCCAGGTCGATCAGAACCATTCCTTCGGCGCCGAATGCGGTGACCAGCGCCGCACGATTACCGAAGCGTCTAAGAGCGAGGCGAAGTGCCTGCCCGGGAGTCGCCTGCTCAAACTCATCAAGCGGGGAGGAATCGACTGCAGACAATTCGGGCTGCGATGCCGGGGCGCGGGACATCAGCTATCCCGCTTTCTGAGAGAACGGCTGCTGCCGACCGATCGGCCTGCCAGTGCACGGGGAAACAGACCGGGAAGACCCGGTGCCCCCGGGACATTTTTCGCCACCTGCAAGTTCTTCTGAAGTTTCCGCGCCTCTTCGAGAAATCGATCGATCCCTCCGAGCCATGATTCGAGACGGTCGGCCGGCACATCTTTGTCACACAGGAGTTCGTCACCTTCGGCGAGGAGATCGTTCCACCCATCCGATGCATGTCCGCGATCGATCAGCCTCGCCCGAAACTCGCAGATCACCTCCCAGTCCGTACTGCAACGCTTCCCGGCCCCTTGCTCGAGTGTAATCCGGCCGGCCGCGATCAGAGCTCGTCGCGCCTCTGCGAGCGCATCGACCCATTGGCCATGCTGAACGTAGAACCTTGCCTCTCTCAGTCCTGCAGCACTATCCTCAAACAGGTCGGGACCGAGGTCGACACCGGCACCCGCGCACTCTCCCTGCCCGATCGCCGCCGTGCTGAACGGCTCTGTTCGATTCCAGTCAACAAAGGCACTGAGCTCCGGATTCAGTGACTCAGGTTCGAGAAGATCACCGAGCCATTCTTCTACGCGTTTCAGATCGAGCTGTCTGAGCCAGTGGGGGAGAGGCTCATGTCGTGTTCGTTCCTCCAGATAACGTTCAATGAGAATCCGGATCGCCTGCGGCGTATGGGAGGCGGGAATACGGATCGTCCCTTTGGCGGCTAGGCTGTTTTCGGATCTGATTTCTCCGCCCAGATGAAGCTGATAGTAAGGCGCAGGGACTCCGTTTACTTTGCGGGCGACACCGTGAAGCCCGATCCCTGCAACATGGTGCTGGCTGCAACCGTTCGGGCAGCCGGAGAGATTGATCGAAATCCCCGATAACAAAGCGGCCGGGATCCCCGAGTTACCCAACTCCTTCTCGATCGCCACCGCAAGTCCCCGTGAAGATGTAATTCCGATTCCGCATGTATCTGTTCCCGGACAGGAAACAATATCGGTTGCCGTTCCTGCGACCGGATCGGCGAGCCCCGCGGCTTGAAGTGCGGCATGAGCATCTTTCAGGTCGTCCTCTTTTACCGAGTGGATCACCAGGTTCTGTCTGATAGTCGTACGCATTTCCCCGGACCCGAATCGATCCAGAATCCGGGCGAGACATCGGAGACCGGTACCGTCAATATCTCCGAGAGGGAGTGCCACCGTGACCGATCGATAGTTCCCGCGCTTCTCATGCCGGGTATTCCGGCGGACCCAATCGTTAAAGCCGGATGCTACACCGTAGTCAGGTCCTGCACGTAGTTCCTCGACCTCCTCGACACGGACAGTCAGTTTCTCCCGGCTGACGGCCAGGTCGCGTTGCTCCTCAGGGGTCAAGTAATCTTCAATGATGTGTGACGCTCCGTTTGCATCTCGAATTCGCTCACGTTCCTCATGGTAGAGTCTCTGAAACTCAGTGATCCCGAGACGTGCCACCAGGAACTTGAGCCTTGCACGAGCGCGGACACGCCGCTCTCCGTGGTTCGCGAAGAGACGGACGATGGCGTCGCACGATGAAAGAAGCTCTTCGGCAGGAAGAAACTCGTCCAGCACTTCAGCAATGTAGGGTGTGGCGCCAAGGCCGCCTCCTACGAGCATGCGGAATCCGCGCTCTTCCTGATTCCCATGGCGGCGTACCTGTGCGATCGCGCCGATGTCATGAATCGCTCCTGACGCACAGTCATCATCACAACCCGAAAATGCGATCTTGAATTTTCTGCCCATGAGCTGCGCAGCCGGATGGCGGAGCAGAAATCGAGCGACTGCCTGAGCGTAGAGAGTTACGGGAAAAGGTTCGCCCGGGCAGACTCCCGAGTACGGGCAGCAGGTGATGTTGCGGACGGAATTGCCGCAGGCCTCTCGCGTGTGAAGGCCGGCACCAGCCAGGATCTCGAGTACGCGCGGCACCTCATCGAGCGGTATATGATGATACTGGACGTCCTGGCGGGTGGTGACGTGAGCGATGCCATGGCCATGGTTCTCGGCAATCTCTGCGAAGGCCAGAAGCTGATCCGAATTCAGGATGCCGTTCGGTATACGGACACGGATCATCTGCACGCCGGCCTGGCGCTGGCCGTAAGTCCCCCGGGTCAGACGATAGGCTTTGAATTTTTCAGGCGCCAAAGTCCCCTCTTCGGCACGCCCGATCTGGCGCCGCATGATATCGAGTTCGTCCTGATGAGGCGATTCCCCCTGCCAGACCTTGAGATTGTCCCCGAATCGATCGGAATCGCTCATGCGACTGATCCTTCCTCGCAGCATTCCTCTGCGTAATGGGGAATGAGCCGCCCGAGAGTCGGCCCTGAAAGCAAGAGGGCGGGCCGGGTGATCGATTCCTCAATTCCTTTCATGGCAAGTTCGCGAAGCGACAGAACCCGCCATGATTCTCCCGCCATGAACGCCTTGGCGACGATCGCCGCCGGATCTCTTTCGCTTCGGCCCGATTCGATCAGCGCCTCGCCGACTTTCGACGCGATCGTGGCGCCCATATAGATCGCAATCGTGTCGGCCCCCTGCGATGCCCGAATGACTTCGGCTCTGTTCCATCTTCCACTGCCATCGATCGTAGAACCGTGGGCGGTAATAAACACACAGGATGATGAGAGGCCTCTCTCGGTGAGTGAAACACCGAGAAGTGATGCTGCGGCAGACGCTGCCGTCACACCAGGGATGATCTGTACCGCTACACCAGCTTCCTGAAGAGCCTGCACCTCTTCACCGACTCGCCCGAAGAATGTCGGATCCCCCCCTTTCAGCCTGACCACTGTCCGGTAGGATCTCGAAGCACGGACGAGACGGCGGTGCAACTCGGACTGTCCGAGAAGAACATGTCCCTTCCGGCGCCCGACCGGGATCAACCGGGCGCTTTCAGGGATGACCGCCAGGAACGAAGGTGGGATCAGCGCGTCGTAGAACACGATTTCGGAACGGGCGAGAATCTTCGCTCCCCGAATCGTGAGTAAAGAAGGATCGCCCGGACCGGCGCCGAGAAGGAACACGGAGCCGCCCGACCCTGAGCCTCTACTGTCCGGTACCGGGCGAATATGTCGATTTTCAGTCAATGTGCCGAGGAGAGCCATTCTCTGATCCTTTTCTTGAGTATGGGAATGTCTCCCGTTTGGAAAGCTTCAAGAACTTCGTTCGAAAGCAGGGTCGCGAGCGAGCGGGTATTGCCCCGGACAGAACGGAGACGACTCTGCCTCATTTTCCGCCGGGCTGCTCCCAGTAAGGTCAATGCCTCACCGGCACGTCTCGAGAGAGTGCTGCCCAGCCGATCCCTGAGACGGGCGGCGAGCAGGGGAAACTGTCCGTTTGTGGAAACGGCGATCTGTAATTCGCCGCTCCTGTGTACCGCGGGAAAGAAGAAGTCACATGATTCGGGTCGATCCATTGTGTTGCAGATGACGCCGGCGCGTCTGGAAGCATCCGCAACTTCGGACTGCACATTCCCGATCGATGGAGTGGCGATGACAAGGTCCATTCCATTCACATCCTGTGCGCGGAACGGTCTGTTTTTTATGTCAACTACATGATCGGCCGGTAATCCTTTCAGCAGAGCCTCGGGCCGATCTCTCCTGTCTCCCGTTACAATGGTCAGGATCGCGCCGGATTCCTGCAGCAGACGGGCTTTTTCCGCGGCCTCAAGGTCATGCCCCACAAGCAGCACCCTTCGCCCCTCCAGAATAAGAAAGATGGGAAGCGGCAGCGCAGTTGCCGGTCCGTTAACTTGGCTCTCGCCCATCAGGATCATCCCCCAAAACAAAAAAAGCCACCGCCGGGCCGGCAGTGGGCTGATCTCTGAAAAAAGTAAATAAGTCAATGAATCAGATGCAGCCTACCCCTTTTCCCCGGGACGGAGACAAAGACAACAACAACAGATGGTATGGCTGAGATTCATGATGTCTTGAGTATAGTTCAGGATAGCGGCGCGTGTCAACACAAAGGACCAAAAAACTCTATCGGCTCCTGATCGACGTGCCTAATCGCTCCAGCTCGGCAAGGAGATTCCGTGTGAAGTCATCTTCGAAGGGATTCTGTATGTTACCGCCCAGTGAGTCGACCTGCGCATTTGCGAGATCATACTGGGCGAGCCCGAAAGCGGAATGGGCGAGAATCAGACGGAGACCACGCCAGTTGAACAGAGTGTCATGGCTGAACACATACCGGCGATCGCGGTTGAGCGCGATCGTTGCCGCATCGAACGTCGCCTGCCAGTCAACCGGCTCGATGTCCCGGAGCGCCACGGCCCGTCCTGCCGGGGGATCGGCCGTCTTCATACCGGCATCACTTGCGTCATGAAACGATTGAACGGCCGATGCCAGGGATCCGATTCGAAGCTGGGACCATCCCGCTCCATTGTGAGCGTCGCCGTAGCCGTCATCCTGTTCAATCGCCTTTTCGAAGAGGGACTGACCTTCTTCAAATGCGCCCTCCTCATATCGAATCCAGCCTTGAAGTGTCAACGATTCCGCCGTGGGTCTGCCCGATCCGCCGGTATCGGGGTCTGTCCGGCCTCCGCCGTTCCCGCAGCCTGTGTGGAGCGTCAATAGCATGGCAGACAAAATCGCAGCCATGGCGTACGTGCGAAGCCGGAAATCTATTGTGCTTTGAATTCGATTCAACATGACGAAGTGGAGCGTATCACTAAGCACGCCTGTCTGCCAGCCTGCTATTCGAGGCCGCAGCAGAATGCTGGTGAGAAGTCCGGGCTAGCGATTGCCGGTTGCGGCATGACATTGCGGGATGATGCGTACATCGGTGAGAACGCGTGAGGCCTGGTCGAGCCAGGCGATCAGTTGCGCGGGAGCTGGAGAAGATCCGGCTCCGGGAGCCGCCGTCAGAGGCTGGAGAACCAGCGGGACCGTCGGCGAAACATCGGCGATGACGGCAGCTGCGTGTCTGATCTCCTCGTTGCTTGTTCGACTGCTTACTACAACTTTGACAAAGAACGAAACGTTCCCCTCCCGGCACTCTCGGAAGAACGCGGCGTGTTTCTCCCACCGCTCCCGTTCTCCTGTAGCACTCGGCAGTTTAAGGTCGGCGGCGACCACATCCAGATTGGAAATCAGCGGTTGGATCCGGCCGGGGAGGTCGCCCGTCGTCTCGAGATAAGAACGCCAGCCACGACATCGGAATTCCGGAAGCAGAGTTTCTAGAAATGGCACGTGCAGAAGAGGTTCCCCTCCGGTGAGAGCTATTTCACACGGGGCGGTCTCAACTATCTGGAGCTCATCGATGACGGAGAGGAGTCTCTCCATCCGGACCGGATTGGGAATCTCCTGAAACTGGTTCGATCCGGGCTGGTTTTCCACTCGGCAACTGGCCGGCGCACCTTGGGGGTTCCGGGCTGTCACCGATTCCGGCGTATCACAGTAGACACAGTTTCTGTGGCACCCGAAAAAGCGGACGAAAATCTGTCGCCTGCCGACGTGGATCCCCTCCCCCTGATAGGAGCGGAAGACCTCGACAAGCGGGGCTGTTCTTTCACTTCCCGCCCCCGTCATGGCTCGGCGGGAGAATAGCGGAACGGTGTCGCTTCACCCCGGGTGAGCAGATCCCCATTTTCGTCTAGGCTAGAAACTCTCCAGACTCCCTGTCGCAGCTCGGCCACTTTCGGGGAACCCTCACCCAGAACGAGCATGGTATCCACCGTGGTCTCTTCGTGGAGCAATCCCATCTTGGAATCGAAGAGTTCGAATTGATACGAATGGGCATTCGGGTCGGCAAACCAGACAAACGAATCGGGTGGATTCTCGATGATCCCGGCGGGGGCGATCGGCTGTCCCGGATTCCGATGGCCCCGGAATACGGGCGCCTCGCCTCTTTCACCATCCCCGGTCAGTCGGGGGAGCAGGACGGCCACCAGTATCGCGGCCGCAACAGGAACGGCGATATGAACCAGCCGTCTTTTCGATCGCACGGGTCGGGGAATGGTCGGTCGTCCCACTGATCTCGATCTTTTTCCGTCGCCGGCAATCTCTCGAAAAGATTCCACCAGGTTGATTTCCGAGTAAAGCTCGGAGGCCAGATCATCCGATGACAGTGTTTTATCCTCGAATCGGCGCCTTTCCTCGTTGGAGAGTTCACCCGCCAGATAGGCGGCTGTCCGTTCCCGTCTGCCGTCGTTCGACGTTTGCTCGTTCATACGAGAATCCCCTTGTCTTCCAGGAGGCCACGCAGTTTCGCGCGGCACCTGTAAACCCGCCTGTAGAGAACATCCGCCTTGAGCCGTTCGTCTCCCGCGATCTCAGACGGAGTGCTGCCGCCCATCAGAAGCCTGAGATAACGGCCGCATCTGGGATCACCTTCCTCCAGCAGACCGACAGCCTCCTTGATGGTCCGGGCCAGGTCGGATGACTCCAGCATTTCCAGAGGAGTGCGGCCTGACGGGGTAGCGAGAGCATCATCCAGCACCGTCTCCCTGCTCAGTGTTCGCGCCTTCTGGTAGTAGTTACCGATCACATTGCGGAGCACCTGGAAACACCAGGCCACCGGTGGGTAACCATCTACGGTTTCCGTCTCTCCCTGTCGCTCAGCCAGTCCGCGCTCGAAGACGATTCTCATGGCGTCCTGTACCACATCTTCGACGGAATCGGAGGGGAGCCTCCGGCAGGCGATCGCGATCAGTCTGTCTCGCAATCGATCGAGCCAGATATCGGCCTCTCGGCTAGCTTCCATGCGGTCCAATACCTTCGTTTGTGGAGTTCTCCGGGTCTCCCGACAAAATCGAGTGTAGCAGATTTCGGACGGACAAGATGGTATGCTCCTGCCGGCTGGGAGCACTCTCCTGATGGGGGCACCGACCGGACCGAGGAGGATCGAATCATGGCGGAAAGCGTAAATCCGTTCGCTATCAGTTGTTTGGGCCCGTGCGAAGTAGAGTCCCCTCTCGCCTTCTCGAGCCGGCCGGGAGATCAGATCGCCTGTTTCGTGAGCGAGGGGAGTGAGCTGATCGCCGATCCGCGAGCCGAATCATGGAGGCAGTTTCGGGACCGGGGAGGGGAGCCTCCCTGCTTTGAGGTTGCCGGACCGCGGGAGATGATCCATTTCGAGCCCGATAAAGTCTGGGCGGCGATCGTTACCTGCGGAGGGCTCTGCCCGGGGACGAACGATGTCATTCGCGGCCTCGTGATGGAGCTCTACCATCACTACGGCGTGAAGAAAATACTCGGCTTCCGGTACGGTTTCCAGGGCATGGCGACCGGGGGTGAGCCGCCGATCGAGCTTACTCCGGAAAAGGTCTCACCGATTCATCGGAGAGGAGGGAGCTTTTTGGGAAGTTCCCGGGGCTCCCAGGATCCTTCCGACATGATGGACACTCTCCAGAGAGAAAAAGTCGACATTCTCTTCACTATCGGCGGAGATGGGACGCAGCGCGGTGCTCTTCAGATCGCGGCGGAAGCCAGGAATCGATCATACAAACTCGCTGTCGTCGGGATCCCGAAGACGATCGACAACGATCTCATGCATGTGGGGAGAACCTTCGGCTTCGAGACTGCGTTTTCCATCGCTCGCGATGCGGTGACGAGTGCCCATGCCGAAGCGGTAAGCGCCTGGAACGGAATCGCGATCATTCGCCTCATGGGACGTCACTCCGGCTACATTGCCGCCATGGCGGCGCTCGCGAGCGGGGAGGCGAATTTCGTCTTCATTCCCGAGGTGAAGTTCGGGCTCCACGGGGAGAATGGTTTCTTTGCGGCGCTGGACAAACGGCTGGAAAAGAGAAAGCACGCCCTGATCGTAGTGGCGGAGGGGGCCGGCCAGGAGTTGCTCGTCACCGAAAAGGGGTCCGAGGCGACCGATGCCTCCGGTAATGTGCGGCTCAGTGACATTGGTGTCTTTCTCCGCGAGGCGATTCAGCGGCATTACGACAGGGGAGACATGAAACCTGTCATCAAATACATCGATCCCACCTATCTGATTCGATCCGCCCCCGCTCACGCTGCGGATAGTGTGCTTTGCGTTCAACTCGCGCAACACGCCGTCCACGCGGCCATGGGAGGACGTACCGATTGCGTTGTCGGGCTCCGTGGAGAGGCATTTATTCACGTCCCGATTCAGGCCGCCGTCGGGAGTCGAAACCTGGTCGATCCGAACGGCGAGCTCTGGCGGACGGTACTCGAGGCGACCGGTCAGCCGATTCAGATGGTCGAGTCCGTTTGACAGTGTTTTTTTGCGTTCTTCGATTGTCCGGCGGGCCGAATCCTCTACTATTTAGGCGAGGACTCGCCGGGCCCCTCCACCGGTCGTGAGCCGGGCCAATCCTAGCCGTCCATACAGTGCGAGGAGACTGCAGATGGGACAGAATCGGATCGAGAAAATCGTTCAAAAATACGCCGTTGATCTGCCGGACGGGAAAGAGGTCCATGCCGGTGATTTCGTTACCGTTCGGCCGAAACATGTGATGACTCATGACAATTCGAGCGCGGTGATCCTCAAGTATCGATCCATCGGAGCCAAGCATCTGTTCGACTCCTCCCAGCCGGTAATTCCTCTCGACCATGATGTGCAGAACGAAAGCCCGGAAAATCTGGCGAAGTATGCCGGCATCCAGAAATTCGCCGAAGAAGAGGGAATCGCGTTTTTCCCGGCGAAGAGTGGCATCGGCCATCAGATCATGGCCGAAGAAGGGTTCGTTCTTCCGGGGACATTCGTCGTCGGCTCGGACAGCCACTCCAATCTGTACGGTGCACTCGGTGCGGTAGGGACGCCGGTCGTACGTACGGATGCGGCCGCGATCTGGGCAACCGGGCAGACATGGTGGCAGATCCCTCCGGTTGTGAAAGTTCGTCTGGAGGGAAGGCTCGGGCCCGGCGTGACGGGGAAGGACATCATTATCACGCTGATCGGGCACTTCAGCCAAGACGAAGCGCTGAACTGCGCCATCGAGTTCGAAGGAGATGGTGTGCACCATCTCAGCATGGATCATCGGATGGCGATTTCCAATATGACTACGGAGTGGGGCGCGCTGGTCGGTCACTTCCCGTACGATGAGGTAACGAGAGAATTTCTCGTTGCACGGGCTCTCCGGTTCCGTGAGCGGGGAGACCGGTCGCCGCGTCTCACGGACGAACTGATCGCCGCATGCGAAGAAGATGTCCCGATGCCGGACGATGATGCATTTTATGCAAAGGAATTCGTACTCGATCTCACTTCCCTCGTACCCCATGTGGCCGGCCCGAACAGCGTGAAGATGATTACACCCCTTACTGTAATCGCTGAGAAGAGAGTTGCGGTTCAAAAAGCGTATCTGCTCTCCTGTGTGAACAGCAGACTCGAGGACATTGCCGAAGCGGCACAGGTGCTGGACGGAAAGAAAGTAGCGCCTGGCGTCGAGATGTATCTTGCAGCCGCGTCCGCCGAGATAGAAGCAAAAGCGAAGGAGCTGGGATACTGGAAGACGCTTACAGACGCAGGTGCAAGACCCCTTCCGCCTGGCTGTGGTCCTTGTATCGGTCTTGGCGTCGGTACACTGGAAAAAGGTGAAGTCGGGATTTCCGCCACGAACAGGAACTTCAAAGGGCGTATGGGGCATGCCGACGCAGAAGCGTATCTGGCCTCTCCCGCCGTCGTGGCCGCTTCGGCTGCCGCCGGTTATATTACGGCGCCCGACCTCGGAGAATCATCCTCCATCAAGGGGACCGTCACGGTGAACCGGGCGCCGGCATCTCTTCCAGAGTCAATCTCAATTCGCGAGGGCTTCCCGATCAAACTGAGCGGGCGACTCCTTCTCATTCCCGAAGACAATCTGAACACGGACGGTATATATGGCAAGGACTACACTTACCGGGACGATATGACCCCCGAGGAGATGGGGAAAGTAGCATTTCAGAATTATGATCCCGATTTTCAGAGCGTAGCAGAACAGGGTGACATCATAGTAGGTGGCTGGAACTTCGGTACCGGCTCTTCCCGGGAGCAGGCCGCAACGGCCATTCAGCATCGGGGAATTCAGCTCGTAATCGCCGGATCTTTCTCTCAAACCTACAAGCGGAACGCATTCAATAACGGGTTCATCGTAATCGAATGTCCGGATCTCGTTACCGACCTTCGCGATCGCTTTGCAGATCATGAGGACCTTACGATCTCGACCGGTATCGAGGCAGTAATCAATTTTGAACTATCACAGATCATGGCAGACAGTAAGTCGTACTCGTTCTCGCCGCTCAGCGAAGTGCCCCAGGAACTCGTCGCCCTCGGCGGTTTTGAGGCGGTACTTCGCGGCCGGCTCGCCAAATAACTACGGAGGATTGGATCATGCGCGAAGAACTCCGGAAGCTCCTTCCGGAATTGGAATCGATCGGGAACGAAGAGTTGCGCGAAAAGACGCTGGACGTCTGGGAAGACTGCATGGTGACCGGTGGTTGGACGCCTGAAGAACTCATGAAGATCCCGTTTACGTTGCTGGCGGGCAAGATCAACATCATGTTTCTGGAACATGTCCGAACGGTCTGCAAGATGTGTATCGCCATGGAAAACGTTCTCGTTGAATCATATGGGAGCCGTTGCAAGGTCGACCACGATACGCTCGTGTCTGGCGCTCTGCTCGCGGATGTCGCCAAGCTGCTCGAGTTTGTCAAGAAAGACGGAGAGATCGTAAAGGGCCAGGGAGGCGAGTATCTTCGTCATCCCTTCAGCGGTGTGGGAATGAGCTACAGACACGGCCTTCCCGATGCGGTCATGCACGTGATCGCCACGCATTCGAAAGAGGGAGACCATGTGCAGCGGTTCCCCGAGTCGATCATCTTTCATCACGCTGATTTTACTGATTTCGATCTCGTGAAGTTCAAAGGATAGGAGAGACCATGTCCCAGTTTCTCAGCAGAACACTTGCGGAGTGGTCTACGAAGCTTTGTTATGAGGACCTTCCGGCCGACGCGATCGCAGCGGCGAAGCGATTTCTTTATGACTCGATCGGTTGCGCTTTTGGTGGAGCCCTTACGGAAGATTGCCGGATCTATGAGGATCACATTGCCGAAAAGGAAGCGAAGGGAAATTGTTCGGTCTTCGTTTCCGGGCGAAAGACACATGCTGAAGAAGCCGCGTTTCTGAATGCACTCATGATACGCGCAATGGATTACAACGATATCTACTGGAAGCAGGATCCGTCCCATCCGAGCGATATCATTCCTGCCGCCATTGCGATCGGGGAACGGGAGGGTCTTTCCGGTAAGGACGTTCTTCTCGGCATCGTTCTCGCGTACGAAATCGAGATGCGTCTCTGCCTGTTTGCGTTGCCGGGGATTCGTGAGCGGGGTTGGCATCATGCGACGCTCACGGCGTACGCTTCTCCCATAGCGGCCGGCCGGCTGCTCGGCTTGAATGCGGATCAGATGCAACATGCCATCGGTATTTCGGCGAGCCACCACTTTACGTTGGGCGCGGCTGTAGCGGGCAAGCTTACGATGATGAAAAATACCGTCGACCCCATGGCGACACGATCGGGAGTCGAAGGGGCACTGCTTGCCGCTCGCGGTTACACCGGACCTGAAAACGTTCTGGACGGCAAAGAGGGAATGTTCCATTGCCTTGGACCGGATTGGGACGAAAATGCGCTGGTTGGCGGCCTTGGCGACAGGTATCTGATTACGGAGTGCGGGATGAAAGCATTCCCCACCGAGGCGTTGACCCACACGCCGATTACAGCGACGCTCTGGCTGCTCAGAGAGCATGGGCTGCAGGCAGATGACGTGAAGGAAGTGAGGATCGAGACGATCGCCCGGGCGGCGGATATTTTGAGCGATCCGTCCAAGTACGATCCCCAGTCGAAGGAGACGGCTGATCACTCTCTGCCATATTGTATTGCGGCGGCGATTGCCGACGGAAAAGTGACGCCCGAACAGTTCAAGAACGAGAAAATTTTCGATCCCAAGCTGCGCGAGCAGCTTCCCAAGATCAAAGTCGTAGCGAACGAGGAGTTCGAAAAGCTCTTTCCCAAGATTCAGCCGGTCAAGGTCACGATCGAAACGATGGCCGGTGACTCGCATGAGCGCCGGATCGATGTTCCCAAGGGAGATCCGCGCGATCCCATGGGAAAGCAGGATCTGGACGACAAGTTCGGTGCGCTGGCCGCACCGTCATTTACACAGGAGCGGCAGGCCGTGATCAAGAAGGCGGTTCATGCCCTCGATCAGATGGACCGGATAGCGGATCTCATGGATCTTTGTGTGAAGGACAAGTAGCTCCGCACCTGGGACAGGGGCGTCGTTCGGGGGCGCCCCGTCAGGCCTGTGTAATCGATCGGCATGTACGATCCACATACCGGCACCCCGCGCAGGTGAAGTGTTCAAACGATCATCGGGCTGACCGGCCCAGGGAGGATTTGCATGTCCCAGGTCTTCGACGAGCTGGCTCAGGCCGGGCAAAGCATCTGGTACGACAATATCGAACGAGGAATGATCCAATCCGGTGAGCTGGACCGTTTGATCCGTGAGTCGGGTGTGGTCGGCATCACCTCGAACCCGAGCATATTCGAAAAGGCCATCGGGAGCAGCGCCGCCTACGATACTCCGTTTCGCGAGCTTGCGCTTGCCGGGCGGTCTACCGAGGAGATTTACGAGTCCCTGGCTGTCGCGGATATTCAGGCTGCGGCAGACAAACTCCGACCGATTTACGATAAAAGTGATCGGCTGGATGGATACGTGAGCATCGAAGTCTCGCCTGATCTTGCCCGTGATACTGAGGGAACGCTGGCCGATGCCCGGCGTCTCCACGCCGCTGTCGACCGGCCCAACGTCATGATCAAAGTACCCGCGACGGCCGAAGGGATTCCGGCTATCGCCGCCCTCATCGAAGAGGGGATCTGCATCAATATCACGCTTATCTTTTCGCTGGCCCAGTATGAGCATGTGGCGCGCGCTTATCTCGATGGGTTGAAGCGGAGAGCCTTGGCCGGCGGAAGTCTCGAAGGGATCGCCTCGGTGGCGAGCTTCTTTGTCAGCCGGATCGATGTCGCCGTGGATGGCCGCCTCCCCGAGGATTCGGATTTACGGGGCCGGGCGGCGGTCGCGAGCTGCAAGCTCGCCTACCAGAGGCATCTCGAAATCTTCAGTGACGAAAGATGGAAGGAGCTCGCCTCCAAAGGGGCTACCGTTCAACGGATGCTCTGGGCTAGTACCAGTACCAAAGATCCTTCGTATAGCGATGTGCTCTATGTCGAGAATCTGATCGGACCGGATACTGTAAATACAGTCCCTCCGAAGACGCTCGCCGCGTTTGCTGACCACGGAAAAGTGAGATCCCTTCTTGTCGAAGACTTGGAGGCGGCGGTACAGGTGGTGAAAGACCTTGAGGAGATCGGAATTCACCTGGATGAAGTAGGTGAGGAACTCCAACTTGCGGGAGTCGCTGGATTTTCACGTTCTTTCAGTCAATTGATGTCCAGCATCACAGCTCGGCGGGAAGCGGTCGAGGGAGGAGATTCCCGATCCGGTCGGTTTTCCCACGGACCTCTAACAGAGGCGATCGACGCCCGACTATTACAGATCTCCGGTGACCGAGTGATCCCCCGAATCTGGGAGCGCGATCCTACGGTCTGGAAAGAGGGCGAAGATCATGGACGGGTGATCGCTAATCGTCTCGGATGGCTCGATTCCCCGGCGTCCATGCGGCGCGAAGTCGCCCGATTGAAAGAATTCGCGGGGGCGGCTCAGCGGGAGGGCTTCCGGCACGTCCTTCTATTGGGGATGGGGGGCTCCAGCCTCTGTCCCGAAGTTCTGCGACTCGTGTTCGGTGTCGGGGAAGACGCTATCGATGTGCAGGTTCTCGACTCGACAGACCCCGATGGTGTACGAGGCGCGGCAGAGGCGATTGACCTCGACCGCAGCCTCGTTCTCGTCGCATCCAAATCAGGTACGACGACGGAAGTGCGTGCTTTTCGTCATTACTTTGCCGATCGGTTGGGAGGGGAGCGGCGATTCGTTGCCGTCACCGATCCAGGAACCCAACTCGAAAAGTCGGCGCGAGCCGCGAGTTTTCGTGATGTATTTGTCAACGCGCCGGATATAGGCGGCCGTTATTCCGCTCTTTCCTTCTTCGGTCTCGTTCCGGCCGCGCTTCTTGGAATCGATGTGGCCCGTTTTCTTGACAGGGGCGTGCGGATGTCACATTCATGCGGCTCATGCATCAAGACTTCGGAGAATCCGGGGGCCCGTCTCGGGGTGTTCCTCGGAGAAGGGGCCCTTGCCGGACGGGACAAGCTGACGCTTTTCTTCTCGCCCGAAATCGCCCCTCTCGGGAGCTGGATCGAGCAGCTTGTCGCGGAGAGCACCGGAAAAGAGGGAATGGGCATCGTCCCGGTTGACGGCGAGCCGACAGGCAAGCCGGATGAGTATGGATCGGACCGTCTCTTTGTTTACTCGCGACTTCGGGATGGGTCGAATGACGATCTCGATCGAAAAGTGGCGGCTCTCGAAAAGGCGGGCCAACCGGTGGCGCGTATTGAACTCGAAGATCGATACGATCTCGCTGGTGAGTTCTTCCGATGGGAGTTCGCCACCGCCGTGGCCGGTTCGATTCTTGGTATCGATCCCTTCGATGAGCCGAATGTGAAGGAGAGTAAGGACCGGACGAACGAGGTGCTGGAAGTCTATCGATCGACCGGAGCGCTGCCCGAAGAAGTGCCGGCTCTCAGCGAAGACTCGATGACTCTCTTAGCGGACAAAGGATTGATCCTTCAAGGAATCGACCGGATTGAGGACGCGCTCTCCGCTCATATCGAGCGGGCGAGTGATGGGGATTTTCTGGCTATCCTGGCTTACATGCCCCCCGGAGAAGAAGTCGCCGCCGCTCTCGATGCGATTCGCTCGGCCTGGGCTCCCGGACCGGGGTTAGCCTCGACTGTCGGTATCGGCCCCCGATTCCTTCATTCCACCGGGCAGTTGCACAAAGGGGGAGCGAACACGGGAGTGTTCGTGCAGATTACTCGATCCATTGAAGATGACCTTTCCATACCCGGCTGGGACTACAGCTTCGGTACCCTCGTCCGGGCGCAGGCGGAAGGGGATCTGGCATCCCTCATCGCACACGGGCGGCGTGTCATTCGGATCGATCTTCGGGGAGACCTGATGGAAGGGCTTCGGACATTGGCTACATGGAAAACCGGTGGCGCCTGATGAGCGGCTCTCCCGATAAGGCCCCCGGTATTGCGGCTACAGTCACACCTGATCTGTCCCTGTTTACCGATCGTGTTCCCGATCCTTGTGCCCTTATCATATTCGGGATCACGGGAGACCTGGCCCATCGAAAGCTCATTCCCGCGCTATATGAACTCGACCGGGGGGGGCGGCTCCCGAGCGGCTTCTCCATAGTCGGGGTGGGACGGAAGCCAATCGACCGAGCCGATATTCTGGAGAAACTTCGCGACACAGCTGCAAAGCACGTGCGGACGAAGCCTCTCGATTCGGCGACATGGTCTCGTTTTTCCGATCGCATCCACTACGTTTCATCCGGCTCTCGCGAAGCGCCGCTGAAGCCCCTCGTCGAGCGGTTGGCGAGCCTCGAAACTCCGGACATTACAAAAGGCAACCGTCTTTTCTATATGGCTACACCGCCATCTGCTTTTCCAGTATTGCTGAAGCAACTGCATGAGGCTGATCTCATCCATCCGGCCGGAAGTTCTCCCTGGACCCGTGTGATTATCGAGAAGCCGATAGGCCACGATCTTTCGAGCGCCGAGGAGTTGAACAGCTTGATCGCCCATCATCTCGACGAGTCACAGACCTATCGCATCGATCACTATCTGGGAAAAGAGACCGTTCAGAATATTCTTGTTTTCCGGTTCGCCAACGCGATTTTCGAACCTCTCTGGAATCGAAAATATGTTGACCATGTGCAGATCGAAGCATCGGAGTCGATCGGCATCGAAGGTCGAGGGGATTTCTATGATGGCACGGGCGTGCTGCGCGATATCGTCCAGAACCATTTGCTCCAGGTGTTGGCGCTCTGTGCGATGGAGCCTCCCAATTCCTTTCAGGCGGATGATATCCGTGATGAGAAGGTTAAGGTCTTTCGCGCTCTTAGACTGTTTTCTCCCTATGACGTCGACAAAAACCTGGTGCAGGCCCAGTTTGATGGGTACCGGGAGATCGATGGGGTGAAACCCGATTCTATTACGCCGACCTGTGTATCGATGAAAATGCATATCGATAACTGGCGCTGGCAGGGGGTGCCGTTCTACCTTCGCGCAGGCAAGAATCTCGATCGCAAGGTAACGGAGGTTACATTTCATTTTCAGTCCCTTCCGATCTGCCTGATGGGGCGCGAAGAGGTTTGTAACCGGATCGAGCCGAACATTCTCAGTCTGCGGATCCAGCCGAACGAAGGGATTTCGCTTCGCTTCGCCTCTAAAGTGCCCGGCGATGATATCCATGTGGGGTCGGTGGTGATGAACATGAATTACGAAAGCGCGTTTCAGAAGCCGATCGCCGAGGCGTATGAGAGACTACTCCTGGACGGCATGCGTGGTGATGCTACGCTGTTCGCGCGCCGGGACGGCGTGGAGGCATCCTGGCAGTTCATTCAGCCCATTCTGAATGCGCTGGAGGAGGGGAGTTTCCCCATGGCATCTTATGCGCCGGGTTCGGGCGGGCCGGTGGAAGCGGAGAGGCTGATCAACGGAGACGGCCGGGTCTGGCATCGGTCGGGTGTCTGACGTCGTGCCGGGAAACGTGATCATTTCCGATGGACCGGAACTCTGGGGGCGCGAGGGAGCGCGTCTCGTGGTTCGCCTGATTCAATCGCGGATCGATCAATCCGGCCGCTGTTCCCTCGTTCTTGCAGGAGGATCCACCCCTCGAAGACTCTATGAGGAGCTGGCCGCTCTGGACCTCCCCTGGGCGCGAGTGGTCTTCTATTTCGGAGATGAAAGAATGGTCCCTCCCGATCATAACCAGAGTAACTATGGAATGGCCCTCGAAAGCCTTCTGAAGCCGCTCGGGATTCCGGACTCTCATGTAATTCGGATTCGAGGCGAAAGCCCGCACGAAGTAGCGGCGGATGACTACGATCTCCTCTTTCCTGAGAAGCCTGATCTCCTGCTCCTCGGCATGGGGGCGGACGGTCACACCGCTTCACTTTTTCCCGGACACCAGGGGCTTGCTGAAACCAGGCGCCGCATAATCGCAGTTGAAACCGATGCTGAACCGGCGCGGCGGGTTTCGATCACTCCTCGAATCGTAAAGCAGGCGGAAGAGGTGGTGATGCTGGCTACAGGTGAAGCCAAGGCCGAACCGGTGGCACTTGCTCTCCGTGCTGAAGGGGAGATCGAATCTGTTCCCGCACGGCTTGCCCGTCACGGCACCTGGATACTCGACCCGGCGGCCGCATCGCGGCTCAAAGATGATTAACAGAATCAAAGCATAGATACCCGAATCCAATTCGGGAAGGAGCATGCAGTGAAAGAGACCGATCCGTCCCTCGTTCAGAAAAGCGTCAATACGATTCGAACTCTCTCGATCGATGCGATTCAGAAGGCGAATTCGGGCCATCCCGGACTTCCTCTCGGCGCCGCTCCCATGGCCTACGCGCTTTGGGCGAGGCACCTGAAGCATCACCCCCGCAATCCGGATTGGCCCGACCGGGATCGGTTTGTGCTTTCAGCCGGACATGGCAGCATGCTGCTCTATTCGCTTCTCCATCTGACCGGATATGATCTTTCGATGGATGACATCCGGTCGTTCCGGCAATGGGGGAGCAGAACACCCGGGCACCCGGAAGCGCACATGACTCCCGGTGTGGAATGCACCACCGGCCCCCTCGGCCAGGGGATAGCCAACGGCGTCGGAATGGCGATTACCGAGAGACATCTCGCTTATCGATTCAATCGTAAGGAATTCGATCTGGTCAATCATTACACTTATGTACTGGTCGGTGATGGTGACCTTATGGAAGGGATTTCGTCCGAGGCTGTTTCTTATGCCGGCCATCTGGGTCTAGGCAAATTGATTCTGCTTTACGACTCGAATGATATCACCCTCGACGGACCGACTTCTCTCTCATTCAGCGGCGAAGATGTGAAAGCAAGATTCGATGCATACGGCTGGCAGACGCTCGAGGTAAAGGATGGAGACCATGACGTCGACGGTGTCGATCGAGCGATCCGTGAAGCGAAAGAGGATCCGTCACGGCCGAGTATCCTGCTCATCAAGACGACGATCGGTTTCGGATCGCCCAACCGGGGCGGGAAGTCGAGCGCCCATGGGAGTCCGCTCGGCGATGAGGAGATCGCTCTCACTAAAGAGGCGCTCGGGTGGGAATCCGGAGATCCGTTTCATGTTCCCGACGATGTTCGGGATCATATGGGGGAGGCTGTCACTCGGGGCGCGGCCGCTGAAAAAATATGGAACGGACTGTTCGAGCGATACGAAAAGGCCCATCCGGATCTGGCTCTTCAGTGGAAAGAGGCTCTCGCAGGAAATCTTCCTGACGGTTGGGACGATGACCTTCCGTCATGGGAGCCGGGGGAGAAAGTCGCTACCCGATCTGCGGCGGGAGCCGCGCTTCACGCGATTGCAGCCCGCGTCCCATGGCTGATCGGGGGGGATGCCGATCTTTCCTCTTCGACAAAGACCAGGCTTCCGAACGAAAAATCGTTCGACGCTCAAACGGGAGAAGGCCGCAACCTGCATTTCGGAGTGAGAGAGCACGCCATGGGAGGGATCGCTAACGGCATGGCGTACCATGGGGGCGCACAGCCGTTTGTGGCGACTTTCCTCTGCTTCTCCGACTACATGCGCGGTTCGGTAAGACTGGCCGCCATGAACAAGCTCCCCGTTCGATATGTATGGACCCATGATTCTATCGAAGTCGGGGAGGACGGGCCGACTCACCAGCCGGTAGAGCATGTCATGTCACTCCGCACGATACCGGGGCTTGTGGTATTCCGGCCGGCCGACGGGGGGGAATCGGTAGAAGCCTGGCGGTGGGCGGTTCAGAATCGGGATCGCCCGGTCGCTCTTATTCTTTCGCGCCAGGGCTTGCCTGTTATCGATCGAAAGAGACACCCCCGAGCGAGGAACCTGGCTCGCGGCGGTTATGTGCTTGCCGAAGCATCGGGGAAGGCGCCGCAGGCGATTATCATCGCTACAGGTTCGGAAGTGGCGCCGGCGCTCGAGGCTCGCGAAGAACTGGAAAATGAGGGTTTCGGTGTGCGCGTCGTTTCTCTTCCGTCGTGGGAACTGTTTGCCGACCAGGATCAGGCGTATCGCGACGCAGTTATGCCGCCCGAAATTGACGCGCGCGTCTCAGTAGAGGCAGGCGTCACGCTCGGGTGGGAGCGCTGGATCGGCTTGACCGGGATCGCGATCGGGGTCGATCGTTTCGGAGCATCGGCGCCGGGCCCTCTTGTTCGTGAAAAGTACGGCCTCGTTGCCAAACCGATCGTGGATGCGGTACGGAAGCTCGCAGGGAGGGGAGAGTAGACATGGCGGATCTCGGGCTTATCGGGCTGGGAGTCATGGGGCGGAACCTCGCGCTCAACATGGATGACAACGGTTTCTCTCTTGCGGTCTGGAATCTGGAAGAGGAAGTGACCGATCGATTTCTCGAAGAGAATGGCGGTCGGAACTTCGTCGGAACGAAGTCATTCGAGGAGCTTGTCAAAGCTGTCGAAAAGCCGCGGCGAATCATGATGATGATCAAGTCGGGTGATCCGGTCGACCAGGTCATCAAGAGGATCGCTCCGCTTCTCGATGAAGGGGACATTCTGTTTGACGGCGGAAACTCGCACTTCGAACGGACGCGGGAGAGAGAGGCGGCGCTTCGGGAGAAGGGGATTCTCTACTTCGGCGTAGGAATCTCAGGCGGCGAAGAGGGGGCCAGGCACGGGCCGTCGATCATGCCCGGCGGGGACCGTGATGCCTATCAGCACCTCCATCCGGTTCTGGAGAAGATCGCCGCCGTCTCCGATGCCGGACCTTGCGTCGGGTGGATCGGTCCGGACGGTGCGGGGCATTTCGTCAAGATGGTGCACAACGGGATCGAGTACGGTGATATGCAGCTCCTGGCCGAGGCGTATCATCTTCTGCGAGTCGGCGGCGGACTCGAAGCACCGGAGCTGGCTGTTCTTTTCGCCGAATGGAACGGAGGAGAGCTCGAGTCGTTCCTGCTGGAGCTAACGGCGGACATATTTGCCGTGACCGACGATGAGACGGGGAGACCGCTCGTCGAGATGGTGGTCGACAGAGCAGGTCAGAAAGGGACCGGCCGCTGGACCGTACAGACTGCACTGGAGCTTGGCGTGTCGGTACCTACCATCGCAGCCGCCCTGGATGCCAGAATTCTTTCGAGCAGGAAAGCGGAGAGGGTCCATGCGGAGACGATCGTCCCCCCGCGCGCGGCCGATCGCACAGGGGGGATCAAAAAGGATCAGCTGATCCGATCGGTTAGAGAGGCGCTTTATGCCTCGAAGATCTGTGCGTACGCGCAAGGACTGGAGCTCATTCGCGCGGCTTCTTCGGAATTCGGTTGGGATGTCGATCTTTCTGAAATCGCGCGGATCTGGAAGGCGGGATGTATCATTCGTGCCCGAATTCTGGACCCGATTCGCGAGGCTTTCACGCGAACTCCTCAACTGGATAATCTGATTTTCGAGGAACCTTTCCTCGCCACACTCCTGGCTGCTGAAGAGGGATGGCGGTACTCCGTAAAGACCGCGCTCCATCTCGGCATTCCGGTGCCGGCACTCGGCGCGTCCCTCGCCTGGTTCGATGCATCCCGGACAGCGTTGCTGCCACAGAACCTGACGCAGGCTCAGAGAGACGCCTTCGGCGCCCATACCTACGAGCGTACGGACAAACCTGGTAAAGGACCGTTCCACACGGACTGGCTGGGCGAGGAACGGTAGACCGCCGATCTCGAGACCGTTCCGGATCGCACTCCAACTTAGCAGCGAAAAAACACCGAAATTCGACCTGATTCTGCTTGCCTGAATCGTGCGGGATTCCTATACTTTTGATAGAGGACCAATATGGTCCTCTATTTACTGGGCGAAAGATCTAACATGTTGCGTGTAAGCAAGTTATCGGATTACAGCATGGTTCTCCTCAGCTATCTTGCTAAGGGTGAATCCGGAGAATCGCTCACGGCCCGTGAGATCGCGAATGGGGCGATTCTACCATTTCCGACGGTGAGCAAGATTCTGAAGACCCTCACCCGGGCCGGCATCCTGCAGTCACAGCGGGGAACCAAGGGAGGGTACGCTTTGACCCGCTCTCCGGAGGACATCGCCATTGTGGAGATCATCGGAGCGATGGAAGGGCCGATCGCCATGACCGAATGCATTGAAAACGCGACAGGCGAATGTGATCAGGTGCTTCGCTGTCCGGTGCAGGCCAACTGGCAGGTTATCAATCAGGCTGTGGCGAACGCCCTCAGCGACATTACACTGGCTGACATGATCCGGCCGGTATCCGCGACGGAAACAGAGCGCTGTGGTCCCGAGGTTCAGCTCGTTTCGATTGAAGGGGAGTAAGGATGAAGACATCGGATGATGAACTCCAATCTATTGTAGAGAAACAGGAGTACAAGTGGGGGTTCGTTACCGACATCGAATCGGACCGCGCCCCCAAAGGATTGAACGAAGAAATCGTTCGTTTCATCTCGGCGAAGAAGGAGGAGCCCGAGTGGCTTCTCGAATGGCGACTGAAGGCGTACCGGCATTGGCTCACTCTGGAAGAGCCGAAATGGCCGATGCTGAAGTACGGGCCGATCGACTATCAGGATGCCTACTATTACGCCGCACCTAAAGAGAAGCTTGCGAGCATGGACGAGGTCGATCCGGAGTTGATCGAAACGTTCAACAAGCTCGGCATTCCGTTGGAAGAGCAGAAGGCTCTCGCGGGCGTGGCTGTCGATGCGGTCTTCGATAGTGTTTCCGTGGCGACTACCTTTCGGGAAAAGCTCCACGAAGACGGCGTGATATTCTGCCCTTTCAGTGAAGCCGTTAAGGATCATCCCGACCTCGTCCGGAAGTACCTGGGATCGGTCGTGCCGTATTCAGATAACTTCTTTGCTGCGCTGAACTCAGCGGTCTTTACCGACGGCTCGTTCTGCTTCATTCCGAAGGGTGTCCGATGCCCGATGGAGCTTTCAACCTACTTCAGGATCAACGAAGCGAATACGGGCCAGTTCGAGCGAACGCTCATCGTCGCCGAAGAAGGCTCGCATGTCAGCTATCTGGAGGGGTGTACCGCCCCCATGCGAGACGAAAATCAGCTCCACGCCGCGGTTGTGGAACTGGTCGCCCTCGATGATGCGGAGATCAAGTATTCCACGATTCAAAACTGGTACCCGGGCAACAAAGAAGGTGTCGGTGGAATCTATAATTTCGTTACCAAGCGTGGTGCCTGTCGTGGTCGGAATTCAAAAATTTCGTGGACCCAGGTGGAGACAGGATCGGCAATTACGTGGAAATATCCCAGCTGCATTCTCCAGGGAGATAACTCGGTCGGGGAGTTCTACTCCGTAGCGTTGACGAACAACTATCAGCAGGCCGATACCGGAACCAAAATGATCCATATCGGGAAGAACACCAAAAGTACGATTGTCTCGAAGGGGATTTCAGCCGGCCGTGGTCAAAACAGCTATCGCGGTCTCGTGCAGATCATGAAGGGGGCGACGAACTCGCGTAATTTTTCTCAGTGCGACTCCATGTTGATCGGGAATGATTGCGGGGCCCACACGTTCCCGTACATCGATGTGAGAAACCCGTCGAGCCAGGTAGAACACGAAGCGTCGACCACCAAAATCGGAGAAGATCAGATATTTTATTGCCATTCTCGCGGAATCGCGTTGGAAGACGCTGTGAACATGATTGTCAACGGATTCTGCAAGGAAGTGTTTCGGGAATTACCCATGGAGTTCGCCGTGGAGGCGCAGAAACTCCTTGCCGTCAGCCTGGAAGGGAGTGTGGGTTAAAGCCCGCTCGTACGGTAGAAAGATACAAGGAGAAAGATGCTCGAAATCAAGGAATTGAAGGCTCGGATCGGTGACAAGGAGATCCTGAAAGGGATCAATCTGACCATTCGAGCCGGCGAAGTACACGCCCTCATGGGGCCGAACGGCTCGGGGAAGAGTACGCTCGCCCAGGCGCTCGCCGGCCGTGAGGAATATGAAGTGACCGGCGGGGAAGTGACTTACGAGGGTAAGAATCTGCTCGATCTGGCGCCCGAAGATCGGGCGTGTGAGGGGATCTTTCTGGCGTTTCAATACCCGGTCGAAATCCCCGGTGTCAGCACATTGTACTTTCTGAAGGCTGCGATGAATGCGATGAACAAGTATCATGGCCGGTCGGCGCTTGATGCAATGGACTTTCTTGCATTGGCGAAGAAGAAGATGAGTGACCTCAACATGGATCAGTCGCTTCTTCATCGTTCGGTAAACGAAGGTTTTTCCGGCGGTGAGAAGAAGAAGAACGAGATTTTCCAGATGGCCATGCTGGATCCGAAGCTCGCCATTCTGGATGAGACCGATTCGGGCCTGGATATCGATGCGTTGCGCATTGTCGCTGACGGAGTGAACAGACTTCGCGATCCCGCCAGGGCGATTCTGGTGGTCACGCACTACCAAAGGCTTCTCGAGTATATCGTCCCGGACCGAGTGCACGTACTTTCGGACGGGCGGATCGTAAAATCAGGTGGGAAAGAACTCGCCCTCGAGCTCGAGAAGCGGGGTTACTCCTGGGTAAAAGAGCAGGCGGGTGACACAAGCCCTGCCGTCAGCTGAGAGACTCCGGAGAGGAAAGGATCGACGATCAGATGACCAAGGAGAAAGAGAGCGCACCCCATCTTGTAGGCCAGTTCGAGCAGTGGAAGCTCGCTCGGAGCGCCAATGGGTCCGGCTGGTTCGACGCCGTGCGCGAATCGGCGATCAGTCGGTTTGCCGAAATCGGTATCCCCACACCGAAGATGGAGGATTACCGCTTTACTAATCTGGCACCCCTCGCGCGCGGCTCGTTCCAACACATCGCGATTGCCGGTGACAACAAGAACAAGCTTGATCCCGATCCCTATCTCTACGGAGATTCGACGGCGGTAGAGATCGTCGTACGGAACGGTTGCCTGGAGAGCGTGAGCGCCGCGGGTGATTTGCCGGAGGGAGTGGTGGTGGTTCCTCTCAGCGAAGCGCTTCACTCCTACAGGGAGCTGGTTGAGCCTCACCTGGCGCAGTATGCGCCCATTGAATCGGAAGGGCTTGCGGCTCTGAATACCGCGTTTCTCGAAGAGGGGCTATTTGTCCATGTTCCGCGAAATGTGATTCTCCAAAAGCCGGTTCACATTCTTTATCTGACCGATCCGGGCGATCGGGAGACAGTCTCTTATCCTCGCAATCTGTGGATTCTCGAGGAGGGGGCGGATCTGACGATTCTGGAGTCGTACGCCGGCGACAGAGAAGCGACCTACTGGACCAATACCCTTACTGAAATCGTGCTCGGTGAGAATGCCGCTCTCCGCCACTACAAGCTCCAGCTGGAAAGCGAGAAGGCCTATCATATCGGTCGTCTGCACGCCAAGCAGGAGCGAGCGAGCCGCCTCTCCACCTATTCCATTTCGTTCGGTTCCAGAATCGCACGGAATGACGTAAACCTCGCCCTCGAGGGTGAGGGGATTCACAGCATCATGGATGGACTCTATCTGGGAGACAACGACCAGCTGATCGACCACCACACGTTTGTGGATCACGTCTCTCCGAACTGCGAAAGCAGGGAGAACTACAAAGGCATTCTGAGCGGAAAGTCGAAGGGTGTGTTCAACGGTAAGATTCTAGTCCGAAGAGACGCGCAAAAGACGGATGCCGTGCAGACGAACAGGAATCTATTGCTTTCGGATCATGCCACGATCAATACAAAGCCTCAGCTCGAGATCTACGCCGATGACGTCAAGTGTACTCATGGGGCGACCATCGGTCAACTCGACCGGGAGTCGCTCTTCTATCTGCAGGCGCGGGGAATCGATAAAGATACGGCCCGCAGCATTCTCATCAACGCGTTCGCAGGTGAAATAGTGGAGCGGCTGGAGTTCGAACCCATGAGGTCTCGTGTGGAAAGTCTCCTCTACGACCGGCTGCCGGGGGGATCGGCACTAAAGGAATGGCGATGAAACCCGTCTCCCCGTCGACTCGCAATGATGACCGGCTCCCCGGCACCGGGAAGCAGGCTGATCTCGTGTCCCGTGAGCCTCAGCAAACCTTCGACGTGGCGAGGGTCCGGAGAGACTTCCCTATACTGAAGACAATCATCAACGGGCATCCGCTGACGTTTCTCGACAGCGCGGCGAGTGCTCAGAAGCCGAGCTGTGTTCTCGAAGCGCTCAATGTTTTCTACACAGGCTGTTACTCCAATATTCATCGCGGAGTTTATGCGCTCAGCGAGCGAGCTACGGCGGCGTACGAAGAGTCCCGAGTCAAATTGCGCACTCTTATCAACGCGAAGGAGACGGAGGAGATCATCTTTCTGCGGGGCACCACTGAGGCGATCAATCTGGTGGCGAACTCTTTCGGGCAGATGGCTGTCGGGGAGGGGGACGAGATCCTCATTTCCCACATGGAGCATCACTCCAATATTGTTCCCTGGCAACTTCTCTGTGAGCGTACAGGGGCGAAACTCATGGTCGTACCGATCGACGATGACGGGGAGTTTATCTTCGAGGAGTACGAGAAACTCCTCGGTCCCCGAACGAAACTCGTTGCGGTTACTCACCAGTCGAATTCACTGGGCACCGTGAATCCGGTAAAGGAAATCACACGCAGAGCTCATGAAGAGGGTGCGGTAGTTCTGATCGACGGCGCGCAGGCGATCGCTCACAAGAAAATCGATGTCCGCGATATCGGCTGCGACTTCTACGCGTTTTCGGGCCATAAAATGTTCGGGCCTACAGGGGTTGGTGTTCTTTACGGTCGTCGGGAAATCCTGGAGAAGATGCCTCCCTGGCAGGGGGGCGGGGATATGATCCGTACGGTCTCGTTCGAGGGAACGACCTACGCTGATCTCCCGCATAAATTCGAGGCGGGCACGCCTGACATTGCCGGCGGCATCGGGCTCGGGACGGCGGTCGACTATCTCTCCCATCTGGATCTCGATCTCGTCGGGGGCTACGAGCATGAATTGCTCAGCTATGGCGAGGGGCTTCTCGGGGAGTTCCCCGAGATCAGGATCATCGGAAGGGCGAAAGAGAAATCGGCGGTGATTTCGTTCGTGATCGACGGCATTCATCCTCACGACATAGGCACGATTCTCGACAAGGAGGGAATCGCGATTCGGACCGGCCATCATTGCACGCAGCCCGTGATGCATCGCTTCGGCGTTCCCGCTACGGCACGGGCGTCCATAGCCTGCTACAATACGAAAGAAGAGCTGGATCGCCTGGCCCGCGGAATTCGAACGGTACTCGAGGTGTTTTGCTGATGTCCGACCTACGCGACCTCTATCAGGAGGTCATTCTCGACCACGGCAAGAACCCGCGGAATTTTCATCGAATAGAAGGGGCGGACCGGCAGGCTGTCGGGCACAATCCCCTATGCGGGGACAAGCTCACGATTTTTCTTCAGCTTGAAGGGGATGTAGTCAAGGAAGTCTCCTTTCAAGGTGAGGGATGCGCGATCTCCACGGCATCCGCTTCCATGATGACCCAGATTCTCGCGGGTAAGACGATCCAGGAGGCCGAGAAGCTCTTTCAGTTGTTCCATGAAATGCTGACCGGGGATCCGTCAGTCGAGGGAGACGCGGAAGGACTCGGCAAACTAGTCGTTTTTGCCGGGGTCCGGCAGTTCCCTGTGCGAGTCAAGTGCGCGACATTGCCCTGGCACACCATTCATTCCGCGCTTCAAAATAAGGATGGCGCGGTCACTACCGAATAGACGGGAGCCCCCGGGGAGAAAAGAGCCATGACTACCGAAGAGATCAAAGAGAAGGTGATCCGCGTGGTCCAGACCGTCTATGATCCTGAAATCCCTATCAACATTTATGAGCTGGGACTGATCTACAATGTTGATGTCGCCGAAGACGGTGCGGTGGCGATTACCATGACGTTGACGAGCCCCAATTGTCCTGAAGCGCAGAGTCTTCCCTTGCGAGTCGAGCAGACCGCTCTCAGTGTCGAAGGTGTTACATCGGCCAAAGTAACTATTGTATGGGATCCGCCCTGGACCCCTGACAAGATGACGGAGGCGGCCAAGTTAGAGCTTGGATTTATGTGATCAACGTAGATAGCCGGCGAGATATCGGGCTAGAACGGCCAGATGCGGGGAATCATGATGGTCGCTACGATCCATAGGATGAGGTTCAGCGGTGTTCCGACTCTGATGAAGTCCGCGAAGCGGTACTGCCCCGGACCATAGATGATCGTGTTTGTCTGATATCCCACCGGAGTCATGAAACTGACTGATGCCGCGAATGTAACCGCCATCAGAAATGGTCTCGCACTCACGCCGAGAAGTTCCGCTGTTGTGATCGCTACGGGAGCGAGGAGCGCTGCCGTCGCGCCGTTCGACATGACGGCGGTCAGAAGCGAGGTGAGGAGGAAAAACGCGCTTACCAGTGCGACCGGCCCCCATTGGCCGACCACAGAGATCAGGCCGTCAGACAGGAGTGCTGCTGCGCCCGTCTTCTCGAGCGCGGTGCCGAGCGAAAGCACCCCCGCAAGCAGAACGATCACCTTCCAGTCGACCGCCGCGTATGCCTCTTCCGCATCCAGGCATCGTGTCAGAATCATGAGGACACATCCCACCAGGGCGCTGACGACGATCGGCAGTATGCCGAGCGACGCGACCAGAACAACTCCGGCTACGATCAGGATGGACGGCACCACTTTCGACTGCCGGAAGGTCTCCACGTCGAATTCGGAGACAAGAACGAAATCGTCTCGGGCCTTGAGAGCTTCAAGCCTGTTTCGGCGAATCTCCAGGAGCAGCGCGTCGCCGGCGGTCAGCTTGGCGGTACGAAGGTTTTCATGAACGAGCTCGTTCCGGTGGCGGATGGCGAGGACGGTTGCTCCGAGCAGATTCCTGAACCGCACACTTTCAACTGATCGCCCCTGGAAAGGTGAATTGGGGGCGATCACCGCTTCTACCAGAACCACCTCCTCGCTCGACAAGTCCCCTTCACGAATATCGAGATCCGTCCGAAGTTCGATCCCTTCGTTTTTCTGGAGTAGACGAATCTTCTCGATGTCCCCTCGTACACGGAGGACATCGCCCGCCTTGAGAATGAGATACGGTGTGGGCAGGAGGAACTGCCGCTCTTCCCGTCTCACCTCGAGCACATCGATGTCGAGATCATTGACCAGAGGCGATGCAGCGAGCGATAGTCCTACGGAGGCACATTCGGGGAGAAGAACGACCTCGGTCAGGTAGTGGTTCATGCCGAAGGCGTCCACCAGGTCGCCCGGGGGGCGCCGCTCCGGGATCATGCGAGCCCCGACCAGAAGCATGTATAGGAAGCCGATCACAAAGAAAACAAGACCGAGCATGGAGAATTCGAACATGCCGAACGGGGTCTGGCCGTGCGACTCAGCGATCGAGCTGACGAGAATATTAGTGGATGTCCCGATCAGAGTGCAGGTGCCGCCGAGCATCGAAGCGAACGAGAGCGGCATGAGCAGTCTCGATGAGCTCATGCGAAGCTCTCGCGCAACCCCCAATACGATCGGCATGAAAATCGCCACAGCAGCCGTGTTGTTGATGAACGCTGAGATAATGCCGATGGAGATCATGACTGCCGCAAGGGCCATCCAGAAATTCTTTCGGGCGATCCGGGCGAGGTAGACTCCGAAGAAATTCACCGCCCCTGATTTGAATAATCCCGCGCTCAATACGAACATCGCGCCGATGGTGAGGGTCGCGTTGTTGCTGAAGCCTCGAAGACCCTCCTCGGGGGAGAGGATTCCGGCGCCGAGAATCGCCACCACGATCAGGAGGGCGACCACGTCTACTCGCAGTTTTTCGATAGCGAAAAGCACTACGCCTACGGCCATCAAGGCGAGTACATAAATCATTTCGAAGTTCATCGAACCAGGCCCCGCTATTCGTATTATTCCCATACCGGATGAGTTTTCATGAGGTTACCGAGGTTCAGTTCGATTGAAAAGGACCAATTCACTGTGGGATCAAGAGGGTGTCCGGGGCAGACAGGGTGAGTGGGCGAATCTCCTTGCCTGGAGGCCGGGCAGGCGTCTATGCTGCATCCGCGGGCCGCTGAAGAACTGGATCTGGCCCGGTTCGGGGCGCCGAGCCGGCGGAGAAAATCATCGAACCATGAGAGGGATTATCGTCGGCGCGGGAGAGGTGGGCTATCATATTGCCGACCGACTTTCTAAAGAAGGGCATGACATTACCGTCATCGAGCGCGACCGGGAAAGGGAGCGGCTCCTTGGCGACAAGGTCAATGCCCTCGTGGTTCATGGAAACGGGGCGGATGCATCCGTCCTTGAAGATGCCGGCATCGAAAAAGCGGATCTCTTTATCGCCGTAACCAATCAGGACGAGGTTAATCTCGTCGCTTGTCTTCTTGCCGAAGAATATCGTGTTCCCCGAAAGATCGCCCGCGTCAAGAGCCTGCAATACTCCAAAGACGGCGGCAAGCTGAGTGCGGATAAATTCGGAATCGATCTCCTGATCAATCCCCAGATCGTCGTAGCAGAGGAAATATTCAGTGTAGTCCGTTATTCGAGTGCTACCGAAGTGGCGGAGTTCGCTGATGGACGTGTCGTGTTTCTCGGCTATCCCATTCGGAGCAGCAGCCCTCTCGCGGGGATCAGTTTGCGCGAGCTTGGTGACATCAGAGGAATGTACCGGCTCGTTCTGGCCGCGATCACCCGGAACGACGAAACGATCATTCCCGGTGGGGATGACCGGATCGAGGTGGGCGATACGGTCTTCTTCGTCTGCAACAAGGAAGACCTCGAGGCGATTCGATATCTTTTCGGTTTTCAGAAGCAGCAGACGAAAAAAGTGTTCATCATGGGAGGGGGGAGAATCGGCTTCGAACTCGGGCGCCGGCTGGACGCGACCGGCTGTGACGTGAAGATTATCGAGCGGAACGAAGAACGGTGCCGCGAAATCGCCGACCGCCTCGACCATGCTCTGGTGCTCTGTACGGAAGGAACGGATATCGATACACTTCGCAACGAAGGTATCGAAGAAGCGGACGCCTTCATTGCGGTGACGAACGACGACCAGTCCAATATTCTCTGTTCCCTTCTTGCGAAGAAAAGCGGAGCGCGGCGGGTGATCGCGCTGGTCGATCAACCGGAACTTTTGTCGCTTGCTCCCTCGCTCGGTGTGGATGCCACAATCAGCCCCCGGCTTGCTACGGCGAGTGCCGTACTGAAATTCGTGCGGCGTGGAGAAGTTCTCAAAGTCGCTCCTGTAGAGCAGAGCAACGCCGAAGTGCTCGAACTGATCATCCCATCGGGCAGCCCGCACTCGAGCAAGAAGCTGGTCGACCTGAAGTTTCCCTCGGGTGCGATCATCGGCGCTCTTGTTCGCGGTGACGATGTGCACATACCGAGCGGAGACGACCGCCTCCAGGCAGGCGATCACGTCATCATCTTCACTCTCCCCGATGCGGTGAAGAAAGTAGAACAGTTCTTTACGTAGAGAACTCCTCGAACTTAGGGCTGTTAGCGGATGAATACCAGAGCTACCTTCAAGACTCTCGGAGCATTGCTACTCTTTCTCGGAGTGATGCTGCTCACTCCGATTCCGTTCTCTCTTTATTATCGTGACAGTGCCGTCATGGCCTTCGTCATTTCGTCAGTCATTTCCCTCATTGCAGGTGCGAGCCTGTTCTGGGGGATCCGCGCACCTATCCGTCTGAGCTATCGCGAGGGTTTCGGAATCGTCACGCTCGGCTGGCTCGCATTCGCCGTTTTCGGCGCTCTTCCCTTCCTTTTTTCGGGCACGCTGGGAAATCCGATCGACGCGTATTTCGAATCCATGTCCGGTTTCTCGACTACCGGGGCCACGGTGATCGCCAACCTGGATGTCGTGCCGGAAAGCGTTTTATTCTGGCGGGCCACCACTCATTGGATCGGCGGTATGGGGATTATTGTGCTCACCCTCGCCATCCTTCCCTTCCTCGGGGTCGGGGGGATGCAGCTTTTCCAGGCAGAAGTGCCGGGGCCGACAGCCGATCGCCTTTATCCCCGAATTCAAGATACCGCGAAGGTTTTATGGGGTGTGTATTTCCTCCTTACACTCGCGGAGACCATCTTGCTCATGGTGGGGGGAATGAGTTTTTATGAGTCGGTATGCCATTCTTTCGCCACCCTTGCCACAGGGGGTTTTTCCACCCGTAACGAGAGCATCGGTGCATGGAACAGTCCTTATATCCATCTGGTAGTTACGACCTTCATGCTCTTCGCGGGCGTCAACTTCTCTCTTCATTTTTACGCTCTCCGAGGCCGGGTCGGATCTTATTGGAAAAGTCACGAATTCCGGTTTTTCGTCACGGTCCTTCTCGTAGCCTTTATCATTATTTTCATTGGTAATCTGGCGCGTTACGATGGCGTCGGGAACAATGCGGTAGATACGATTTTCCAGGTACTTGCGATCACGACTACCACTGGATTCACGACTGCCGACTACGAACTCTGGCCCGTACTCAGCCAGTACATCCTCCTTTTCCTCATGTTCCTCGGTGGTTGTGCGGGATCGACAGGTGGTGGCATGAAGGTCGTGCGTATTCTACTGATCGTGAAGCACGCGTATCACCAACTCTTTCACCATATCCATCCGAGGGGTGTGCGCATTCTGAAAGTCGACAGGAAAGCAGTGCCTGACGAGGTGATGCAGTCCATCCTCGGATTCTTCGCCCTCTACATGGGGCTTTTCGTCGTCGGTTCGTTTGTGATGTCCCTACTGGGACTCGATTTCGTGACGGCCGGCGCATCGGTGGTCGCATGTCTCAGCAACATCGGGCCCGGCTTCGGGGACGTCGGCCCGACCGATCACTATGTGCGGATTCCGATGGTGGGGAAACTCATACTGACATGGTTCATGCTCCTCGGGAGGCTCGAGATCTTTACGGTCTTCGTGCTCTTCTTCCCCTCATTCTGGCGTAAGTAAGATTCAGTAACGACTGGTTCAGTCGTGTGGGAGGAATTCGCAAAATGAAATGGCTTTCGATGAATCGAAGCGCATTCACCCTTCTGATCAACAGAGCGTCGAGTTCTCTTTTTCTCCTGCTCGCCGCCTCAACCATCTATTACTCTTGCTGCCTGGCAGATGGGATGAACCTTCGACAGGTCGCCGGACTGCGCGATGTGGTAGAAGTCGCCATCGCGCCCGGCGGGGAGTGGGTGGCATACGTGCTGCGCGTTCCGCGGGAGCCGCTTGCGGATGAGGACGGCAAAGCATGGACCGAACTCCATATTGTGGATGGCGAAGGGAATGACCGCACATTCGTGGGGGGGGATGTCCAGGTGAGCCGTATTGCCTGGTCGGCGGACGGAGCGGGAGTCGCCTTTCTCGCCAAACGGGGTGACTGTCAGAAGAAGGGAGTCCATCTGATCCCCATAGACGGTGGCGAATCGAACCTGGTTGTCTGCTGGGATGAGGATATCAAGGAGTTCGCGCTGAGTCCGAACGGGGAGCGGATCGCGTTCCTTGCGACGATTCCCGAGGATGAGAAAACTGAGAAATATAAGGACAAGGGTTTTAACGCCAAGGTTTATGAAGAGACCAAGAAGCGCGTTCAGATCTGGATCGGTTCGATGGATTCAGGCGGTTTACATCCGGAACCTCTTGATCACGAGGGCTCGGCGTCCGGCTTGCGCTGGAGCCCAGACGGCACCACTCTGGTCGTGGGGCTCGCACCGACTCCCCATATCGATGATCGATACATGAAGCGAAAAATACATCTCCTTGATGTCGAAACAGGAGAGATCCTGACCCGCATTGATAATCCCGGGAAACTGGGTGCCCTTCGCTGGAGCACGGACTCCGAACATGTCATGGCGATCACAGGGGAAGATGCTCATGACCCACGTGAAGGTCGATTGACCGTCGCTTCAGCTTCCGGCGGTGATCTGGTCGATCTCCTGCCCGGTATTGAGGGACACATTGCGTTTGTCGGATGGCGCGGCGATGACCATCTGCTCTTCGTTGTCGATGAGGGTGTCTGGACGACGATCGGCGAGGTGAATCGATCGGGAGGAGACCGGACACAGCTTGTCCACACGGGCGGGCCGATTGTGCGGGGCTTTTCGCTCTCGAAGAACGGGGGACGGGCCGCTCTGATTGCCGAAACTCCACGGCATCCCCGGGAGGTCTATCTTTATGATGTGGGCCGTGATCCCCCCCGGCGCCTCACGAACAGTAACCCCTGGCTTGATCAGGTCGAACTCGCCACCCAGGAAGTTGTCTCCTATAAAGCGAGAGACGGTCTCGACCTCGAGGGGATTCTGATAAGGCCGCTTCAAGAGCGTCCTGGCGAGAAGTACCCGCTGGTTCTTGTCATTCATGGCGGTCCCGAATCACACTACCGGAACGGCTGGTCCACAAGCTATGCCCGACCCGGGCAGACAGCGGCTGCGCGGGGTTATGCCGTTTTCTTTCCCAATTACAGGGGAAGTACGGGCCGGGGTGTCGCGTTTTCCAAACTGAGCCAGGGAGACGCCGCCGGAGCGGAGTTCGACGACTATGTGGACGCAGTGGATCATCTGATGAATAAAGGAATTGTCGACGGGGATCGCGTGGGGATTACCGGCGGGTCTTACGGTGGCTACGCTTCGGCATGGGCCGCCACTTACTATTCCGATCGATTCGCCGCCGCGGTCATGAACATAGGTGTGTCGAACAGGGCTTCGAAGTGGGGAGAAACCGATATCCCTAACGAGATTTATATGGTCCATGATCTCAAGTTACCCTGGGAAGATTACGACTACGTAATGGAGCGGAGTCCGGTCTACTATGCTGACCGCTCGAAAACACCACTGCTCATCATGCACGGTGAAAAAGATACCCGGGTCAATCCAAGTCAGTCACTCGAACTCTATCGCCATCTCAAGTGGAGAGGGTCGGCTCCGGTACGACTTGTGTACTATCCGGAAGAAGCGCACGGCAACACGCGGGCAGCGGCTCGGTTCGACTACAGCGTTCGCCTGATGCGCTGGATGGACCACTACCTGCAGGGGCCCGGAGGGGATCCCCCCGCCTATGCCATCGACTACGATCGGGAGCTGAATATCGATGCGCCGTCGGATGATCGAGGGGAGACGACGATCGAACCTCTTAAAAGCTGACGGAGACCGATTCGGACGGGATCGCCGGAGGTGGTCGGTATCTTGACACTTGTGAAATTGAACTGATAAAATTGCGAAAATCTACCGAGGCAATTCATGGGTGAACACGAAGTCAGAAAAGGGCTGGGCATAGAGGAACGGCGTGCGTTCATGAAGGCGCTTCTGAACGACGTCCGCGCTCTGGAGGAAATGCTCGGAAGCGGCCGGATCGAGTCTGGTGTCCGCCGGATCGGGGCGGAGCAGGAACTCTTCCTGGTCGATAAGGACTGGAATCCGGCGCCCAAGTCGACCCATATCCTCGACGCGATCAAAGATGAGCATTTCACTACCGAACTCGCTCTCTTCAATCTTGAATTCAATCTCGATCCCGTTATCTTCGGAGGTCCCTGTCTTTCCGAAATGGAAAAACAGCTAAACGACTTCCTCGGGCGCCTCCGCGATGTAGCGGCGTCCATGAACACCGAAGTCGCCCTTGTCGGTATCCTGCCCACCCTTCGTCAAAGTGATCTCGGCCTCGAGAACATGACGCCCAATCCCCGCTATTTCGCGCTGAATGATGCGATGACCAATCTGAGAGGCGGTACCTATCGCGTTCACCTCAAAGGGACTGACGAGCTTGCTGTAGAGCACGATTCAGTAATGTTCGAGTCGTGCAACACGAGCTTCCAGGCTCACTTCCAAGTTGGACCGGAGGAATTCGCCCGCCTCTATAATATCGCCCAGGCAGTCTCACCGCCTGTGCTGGCCGCGGCGACGAACTCACCGGTCCTGTTCGGGCGGCGCCTCTGGCGTGAGACCCGCATCGCACTCTTCCAGCAGGCTGTGGATACGCGAAGCTCCGGCAGCCATGCCCAGGAACGGGAACCTCGAGTCACGTTCGGCAAAAGATGGATCGACGATTCAGTACTCGAGATTTTCCGGGAGGACATCGCCCGTTTTCGTGTGCTTCTGGGTGGGGATATTCCTTCTGATCCATTCGAGGAACTGCGGGCGGGCCGGGCGCCGACTTTGAACGCCCTTCGGCTGCACAACGGCACAGTCTATCGTTGGAATCGCCCATGCTACGGTGTGATGGACGGCAAGGCCCACATCCGTATCGAAAACCGACTTTTTCCGTCCGGACCTACCGTAGTGGACGAAGTGGCCAATGCGGCGTTCTGGTTCGGACTGATGTCCGGGGTGTCGGACGAGTATCCGGACATTCGCGAGGTTCTCGATTTCGACGACGTTCGAAGTGACTTCACGGCCGCGGCCAGGCTCGGCCTTGATGCCCAGCTTACATGGACCGAAGGGAGGTCAGTGCCGGCCGAAGACCTTATTTGCAAGGTGTTCTTGCCTCTCTCTCGAGAAGGACTGAAGACGCGGGGCATCGACAGTGAAGACATCGATCGCTATCTCGGAATCATCGAGGAACGAGTGAAGTCTAAGATGACAGGGTCTCGCTGGATTTTGAGTTCTCTGGCTGCGATGAAAGACAAGGCGACGATCGGGGATCGTCTCACATCGCTGACGGCGGCAATGGTCTCGCGTCAGAAGGAGGGCCGGCCCGTACACGAGTGGGAGCTGGCGGAGCTTCAGGAAAGCGGTGCCTGGAAACTGAACTATCTGAGAGTCGAGCAGCTCATGCGGACCGATGTCATGACCGTGAGCCAGGACGAGGTGATCGATCTCGTCGCCAATCTCATGGACTGGGAGAGAATTCGTCACGTTCCTGTCGAGGATGACAAGGGCCGCCTTGTGGGACTCGTTTCCCACCGATCACTCCTTCGATTCCTCGCTCATGATCTGCCGCGGGGCAAGGACCAGACCGTTCCGGTCAGCCAGATCATGCAGAAAAATCCGATTACAACCACTCCCCACACATCATCTCTGGAGGCAATGGACACCATGCGCCGAGAGAAAATCGGTTGCTTGCCGGTAGTGATGGACGGCCGTCTTGTCGGGCTCCTCACGGAGCGGGACTTCATGGAGATTGCCGGCCAGCTGATCGAAGAGAAGCTGAAAGAGAATACAAGTTGATCAAAGTAAATTTGCAGGCGAGCGCCCCGTTCCAGCGGGAGATCGGAAGCTATACGTCCGGGAAGCCCGGCCCCACTTTCATCTGTATGGGCGGGCTCCATGGAAACGAACCGGCAGGTATTTACGCGGTCGAGCGTGTTCTTGCAAGCATGGAGCAGCAAAAACTGCCGCTGAAAGGCGTGTTCCACGGCCTGGCGGGCAATGTACCCGCTCTCCGGGAGGGGGTCCGGTTTCTAGAAAACGATATCAACAGGATTTGGTTCCCCAAGCGTATTCTGGCACTGAAGGACGGATCGATCGGACGCAGGACAACCGCCGAGGAAGAGGAGCTACTGCGCATCCTCGAAAAACTGGAGGAGTTGTTTTCAGCGGCACAAGGGGAGGTCATTTTTTTTGATCTTCATACGAGTTCCGCTGATGGAGAGCCGTTCGCATTTATCGGCGATACGATTCGGAATAGAAAGCTGGCATTTAAATTACCTCTGCCGGTGATTCTCGGCCTCGAAGAGCAACTTGATGGGGGACTGAACGAGTATCTCGGGGACAGGGGGTGTCTCACTGTTGGAATTGAGGGGGGCCAGCACGGCAAGGATTCGTCGGTGGATCAGATCGAAGCCGCCATATGGGTTCTTCTGATCGCGGCAGGGATGCTGGCCGATTCGAATGTCCCCGGCATCGATCAGTCTCGTCAGATGCTCAGGCGTGCCGCCCGGGGTGTGCCGCATATCCTCGAAATCCGTTATCGTCATGCAATCGAGAATCGAAGCCGGTTCGAGATGAATCCCGGCTACTTTAATTTTCGAACGATCCGTAAAGATGAGGTGCTCGCCCATGATAATGGCGAGTCGATCCGGTCGCCGGAAAACGGTCGGATTCTACTTCCCCTCTATCAGGCGCTCGGCAATGACGGTTTTTTTGTCGCCAGGCCTTTCAAGGGATTCTGGCTCGTTTTTTCCGAATTCCTAAGGAGAATCGGACTACCTCGGCTCGTCCCTTTTCTACCGGGCGTGCGGCGCCTCGAGAGTCATCCCGGTTATGTTCATATAAACGGACGGGTGGCGCGGTGGCTCGTGCGGCAGGTCTTCCATCTTCTTGGTTTCCGGAAAGAACGCCGTATGGGGCGAGGCTGGACCTATCGGAAGAGATGTCACGATCTGACCGCTCCAGAGCGAATCGATGCAGGTTTCTATCGAGGACTCGCAGAGAACTCCGATCCCGATTCAGGAGAACCATGGAAGCGATCGAATTGAAACTACCGGAGGATCCGGAGGAGGCGGTGCGTCTCCTGAAGAGTTCTTCAGAGAGCATGCCCGCACTCGTGCTTAAAACGAGCCCCCGATGCGGTGTAAGCGGTTACGTGGAAGAGGATTTTCAGAAGTGGCTGAGCAGCGGGGGCGAGGGCCAGCCATTTCATCTCGCCCTGGTTGATGTCGTAGCTGATCGGGATCTTGCCCGCGGTCTATCGGCGGAACTGGGTATCCGCCACGAATCCCCCCAGGCACTCCTCTTTCGAGGGGGAGAGTTCGTCTGGCATGGAAGTCACTATGATCTCAGTGGAGAAAACTTCGAAGCCCAGCTTGGCGACTCGATGTTGTGATCAGACCTGAAACCTCGTGGGCGCTCGATCCCGATCGCGGGAGGTGAGTGAGTAACACGGGAGATCCTGGCGGCTTGCCTCCCGAGGCCTCCCTGTGTAAAATAACGGCGACCAAGGACAAAGAGAGATGAAAGCGGTAATCGTTCGGTCCCACGGCGGAGTGGACGCACTCCTCCATGAAGACGTTGCAGATCCATCGCCTGCCGCAGATGAAGTCCTTGTCCGTGTCCAGGCGACCGCCGTCAATCACCTCGACCTCTGGGTGAGACGAGGGGTGCCGGGACACAGTTTTCCGCTCCCCCTCATTCCGGGAAACGACGTGGCCGGAACAGTTCTCGAAGCGGGCGAATGCGTCCGTTCCGTGTCGCCGGGGGACGAAGTGGTGATCGCGCCGGGAGTCAGTTGCGGGCATTGCATGGCCTGTGACTCCGGGCGGGACCACCATTGCTCGCAGTACGGCATCCTCGGGGAGACTCGGAACGGCGGCTACGCCGAGATGATCGTCGTGCCGGGACGGAACGTGATGCCCAAACCGAAAGGGCTCACGATGGAGGAAGCGGCAGCAATGCCGCTTGCTTTCCTCACCGCATGGCACATGCTCGTCAATCGTGCGGAAATTCGACCGGGCGAGACTGTTCTGGTTCAAGCGGCCGGCAGCGGCGTCGGGAGCGCGGCGGTCCAGATCGCCAAGCTCTGGAACGCACGGGTGATCGCCACGGCCGGAGGGAAGAGGAAGACGAGGCTGGCCGCCGAGCTTGGCGCCGACCACGTCATCGACTACCTGAGTGAGGACGTGGCCGCTCGAGTTCATGAGATAACCGGGAAGCGGGGGGCCGACGTCGTGTTCGAGCACGTCGGCGAGGCGACCTGGAAGCAGAGTCTCCGGGCGCTGTCGTGGCGGGGGCGGCTCGTCACCTGCGGAGCGACGACAGGATCTCGAGTCTCGATCGACTTGAAACATCTGTTCTTCAAGTCACTCAGCATTCTTGGTTCGACCATGGGAAGCCGGGCGGATCTTCGTGAAGTACTTGGACATGCCGAGGACGGACGATTCCGGCCTGTCATCGATCGGGTGATGCCTCTCGCCGAGGTTCGTAACGCACACCGGTTGATCGAAGAGCGCGCTGTGTTCGGCAAGATCATTCTCGCAATTTAAGGGGTCCCGTTGGGCGGCTACTCCACTATCAGGGTTGATCGATCGGAGACGGGACTCGTCACCTGTACTTTTGACCGCCCGGAAGTTCGCCATGCTCTGAATGAGGCAATGATCGCCGACATTCGACGGTTTCTGGATGCGACGCACGGCGACGGAGTTTCCCGGCTGGTTATCTTTACAGGTGCAGGGGAGAAGGCGTTCCTGTCCGGTGCCGACATCGCCGAACTCCGCGACCGGTCGAGCGTCGATGCGCTGAGGCGGATCAACAGTTCGCTCTTTCGGGAAGTCGAACAGTATCCCTTGCCTACGATTGCCGCGATTCGCGGGATCGCGCTTGGCGGTGGACTCGAGTTCGCACTCGCCTGCGATCTGCGTGTTTGCGGAGAGGGTAGCCGTCTGGGCCAACCTGAAGTAGGACTGGGCATCATCCCGGGAGCGGGAGCCACCTACCGATTGCCCCGGATCATCGGACTCGGACGAGCGAAGGATATGATTCTTTCCGGCAGGGTAATCGGCGGGATGGAAGCGTTTTCGATCGGTCTTGCCAATCGTGTTGTGGCGGACGAGCACGTCATGTCTGAAGCTGTCAAGCTCGGGAAATCTGTAATGAAGAACGGCGATCTTGCCGTGCGGCTTGCAAAAGTTGCGCTGAATACCGGACAGGAATCGGGTACCGATGCGGGCATGGCATTCGAGTCAGCGGCACAGGCCCTTCTTTTCGATGATAAGGAAAAGCGGGAACGCATGACCGCGTTTCTTGATCGAAAAAAGTAGAGGAAGCAAGAATGGAGGGAGTGGGGATGGATCCGATTCGATTCGAGACGCACCCGGATCGGTACAAACACTGGAAGCTCGACTTCGACGGGAATCTGGCGACCCTCAGCATGAGTGTGGATGAGGATGCCGGGCTTCACGAGGGGTACAAGCTGAAGCTGAACTCCTACGATCTCGGAGTGGATATCGAACTGGCCGACGCCATCGAGCGGATTCGTTTCGAGCATCCTGAAGTCCATGCGGTGCTTATCGCGAGCGCGCTCAATAAAATCTTCTGTGCCGGGGCGAATATCTTCATGCTCGGCGGGGCGGAACATGGGTTCAAAGTTAACTTCTGTAAGTTCACCAACGAAACCCGCCTCGGGATCGAAGATGCCAGCGAAAATTCAGGAATCAAATTTATTGCTGCGGTAAACGGGGTCTGTGCGGGAGGCGGATACGAGCTTGCCCTCGCGTGTGACGAAATCTATCTGGTTGATGACGGTAATTCGACTGTAAGCCTTCCCGAAGTTCCTCTGCTCGGTGTGTTACCGGGGACCGGCGGTCTGACGCGGGTCGTGGACAAGCGAAAGGTCCGACGGGACCATGCCGACATCTTCTGCACGGTGGCCGAAGGGGTGAAGGGTAAGCGCGCGGTCGAATGGAAACTCGTAGACGGCTTGTTTCCTCGAAGCAAATTCGATGAGGTCGTTACGGCCCGTGCTGAAGAACTCGCATCGCAGTCCGACCGACCGGCAATCGGTCCCGGGATCAGCCTCGGTCGACTCGACCCGGAACGAAGCGAAGACGGCGTCAGCTACCGCTATGTGGACCTCCGACTTGACAGGGGTCGCCGACTCGGCAATTTAACGGTCAAGGGCCCGGAAGGCGAGCAGCCTTCCACACCGGATGAGATCAGGCTCGCCGGAAGCGAATACTGGCCCCTTCGGGCGTTTCGCGAACTGACCGACGCTCTTTATCATATCAGACTGAATGAACCCGAAATCGGTACACTGCTCCTTCGGACAAATGGGGACGGTAATCAGGTGCTGGCTGTGGATCGCGTCCTGGAGGAGCACAAGGGCGATTGGCTTGTGAGGGAGATCCGGCATTATATGAAGAGGACTTTGAAGCGTCTGGATGTAAGCTCGAAGAGCCTGATCGCTCTTATCGATCCTGGATCCTGCTTCGCCGGCACGCTGTTCGAAATCGCACTCGCTGCTGACCGCTCTTACATGATGGATGATCCGGACAAGCCGGTGACAATTCAGCTGTCGTCGATGAACGGTGGTGCGCTTCCCATGGGGAACGGGCTTACCAGGCTGGAGACGCGGTTTCTCAGAGATCCGGGGCGTGTCGCTGACATTCTGGCCGGAGGCAAGTCTTACGGGCCGGTCGAGGCGGAAGAGGCGGGTCTCGTCACTCTGTCACCCGACGACATCGACTGGGAAGACGAAGTGCGGATCGCAATTGAGGAGAGAAGCTCTTTCTCCCCGGACGCCCTTACCGGAATGGAGGCGAATCTACGCTTTCCGGGACCGGAAACGCTTGAAACAAAAATCTTCGGCAGGCTTTCGGCCTGGCAGAACTGGATCTTTCAACGCCCGAACGCCGTTGGCGACAAAGGGGCCCTCAAAGTTTACGGGAAAGCGGGCATGAGACCGGAGTTCGATTGGAGGAGGACGTAGATGATTTCCGCCGAGAAGATTCCGAATAATGTTGATCTCGGAAGTGATCGCCGGTTGCAGCGAGCACTCGAGCGCTGGCAACCGAAATTTATTGATTGGTGGAAAGAGATGGGACCCGACGGATTTCAGGACCATCATCGCGTCTGGCTTCGAACGGCGATCAGCGCCGACTCGCGAGGCTGGGCTCACTTCGAATATGTCACCATGCCGGAGTACCGTTGGGGAATTTTCATGTCCGAACCCGAGAAGGATCGCAAGATCGGGTTCGGTGATTTCATGGGAAAACCGGCATGGCAGGAAGTTCCGGGCGAGTTTCGCAATCCTCTGCGCCGGCTGATCGTGACGCAGGGTGATACCGAGCCTGCCAGTGTGGAGCAGCAACGCCTCCTCGGGCAATGTTGTCCGAGTATTTACGATCTGCGCAATCTGTTCCAGGTCAATGTCGAGGAAGGCCGCCACCTCTGGGCGATGGTCTATCTGTTGCACAGCCATTTCGGGCGGGATGGCCGCGATGAGGGGGACGCCCTTCTGGAGCGGCGGAGCGGAAACGAGGATAAGCCCCGAATCCTGAGTACCTTCAATGAGCCGGTCACGAACTGGCTCGATTTCTTCATGTTTACGATGTTTACCGATCGGGACGGCAAGTTTCAGCTTCTGGCGCTTGCCGAGAGCGGCTTTGATCCCCTTTCACGAACGACTCGGTTCATGCTGACGGAAGAAGCCCATCATATGTTCGTCGGTGAGTCTGGAATTGGACGGGTCATTCAGCGGTGCTGTGACCTCCTGAAAGAGATGGGCGGTGTATCGGAGGACGTCCGAAAAATGGGGGGGATCGATCTCCCGACGATTCAGAAGCACTTGAATCTATGGGTATCGCTCAGCATTGATCTGTTCGGCGGGGAGATCTCTTCGAACGCCGCCAACTTCTTCGCGAACGGTCTCAAAGGGCGCGTCTACGAGTATCGCTACGATGAGCATCTCGCCAAAGAAGGAATCTACGAACTGCCGGTGTGCGAAAATGGAAGGATGTCGATCGAAGAGGTTCCTACACGAAACGCCATGAACGAAATTCACCGGGACGGATATCTCGCCGACTGTGAGAAGGGGGTCACTCGCTGGAACAAAATCCTGGAGCGGAACGGTCTCTCTGACCGGCTCTACCTTCCCCATCGTCGATTCAACCGCAAGATCGGCATTTACGCAGGGCATCACTTCGATCCCAAAGGGAATCCATTGACCGAAGAGGAATGGATTGCCGGATGTGATGAATGGTTGCCGTCGCCGGAGGACAAAGAGTACATCGAAAGCCTTCAAGTAGAGCCTATCTATGAGCCCGACAAGATGGCGAACTGGATTGCAGCACCCAAAAAGGGAATCGACGGTAAACCGATTAATTTCGAGTACGTTCGCGTAGAAGCCTGATGAATCAGCGATCCTCGATCCGGATCGTTTTCGTTCTTTCCTGGTTCCTGATTGCCGGTAGTTCCTCGGCCCATGATCTCGTCCTCAGGGGAGGGATCGTGTATGACGGCAGTGGTCGCCCGCCTGTGGCGGCCGACGTTGCTGTAGTGGGTGATCGAATCAGTGCGATCGCACCGCCAGGGCGACTGATCGGCCTTGAGATGCTTGATGTCGACGGTCTGGCGATCGCTCCCGGTTTCATAAACATGTTGAGCCAGGCGGACGAAACCCTCCTTGCAGACAGCCGATCTCTCGGCGACCTCTATCAAGGTGTGACACTCGAAGTCATCGGCGAGGGATTATCGATGGCCCCTCTGAACGATGCCCTCCGCGAGCGATTACTTCAGCGCCGCGGCCGGGCCAGGTACGACGTAAATTGGACTACAATGGAAGAGTTCCTCGATCATATGGAACGCCGAGGTATGGCGTGCAATCTTGCCTCTTTTGTCGGGGCCGGTTCGGTCCGGTTGCAGGTGGTCGGAAACGGTAACCGGCGAGCAACCGAAGAGGAACTCCGCCGCATGCAGAACCTGGTCAGGCGATCCGTGGAAGAGGGAGCGCTCGGTCTCTCTTCGGCGCTTATCTACGCGCCCGGTTCGTACGCGGATACGGAAGAGCTGATAGCGCTCGCCCGGATCTCGGCGGAGTCGGGCGGTATTTACGCGACTCATCTGCGGAGCGAGTCCCATCGTCTTCTTGAAGCGCTCGATGAGTTATTCAGGATCGGCCGTGAAGGGGAGACGGCGGTACACATTCATCATCTGAAAGCATCGGGGGAGAGCAACTGGCCGACTCTGGACCGGGCGGTCGAGGCGATCGAAGAGGCACGGGGTGAAGGCATCAAAGTGACCGCGAGCATGTATGCGTACACGGCGGCCTGGACCGGTCTCGATGCGGCGATGCCTCCCTGGGTGCAGGAGGGGGGAAATAGAGCCTGGCTGGAAAGGCTGGACGATCCGGAGATTCGTTCCCGCGTGGCCAGTGAAATCGAGACCCCCGGCGGTGATTGGGAGAATTACTATCTCGCGGCCGGTTCGGCGGATCGTATTCGGTTGGTCGGGTTTCAATCGAGCGGTCTTCGACCCTTAACCGGAATGACTCTCGCTGCAATCGCCGAACGCTGGGACATGACACCTCCCGAGGCGATCATCGATCTCGTTAGAAAAGACGGGAGCCGTGTGGGAGCTGTCTACTTTGTCATGTCAGAAAAAAACCTTCGCCGAAAACTGGTTCTTCCCTGGGTCGGTTTCTGCTCGGATGAACGTTCGATGGCTGCCGAGGGAGCCTTTCTGAAAAAAAGCGCCCACCCCCGTGCGTATGGCAACTTTGCTCGGGTAATCGGGCAGTTTGTACGTGAAGAACATGTGATGACTCTCGAGGAGGCCGTCAGGAAGCTCACATTACTCCCCGCCGAAATTCTTCAACTGAAGGACAGGGGGCAGATCGAGGAGGGAGCCTATGCTGACCTCGCGATATTCGATCCGGCACAAGTTCACGATAATGCGACCTATGAAGAGCCCCACCAGTATGCGGAGGGGATGGTGCATGTAATCGTGAACGGGGAGTTTGCGATCAGGTCAGGGGAGCCGACAGGCGCGCGTCCCGGCCGATCGATCCGGGGGAGGGGATGGCGCGGACATGAGACGGGCCGGGCTGATAAGATCGAAAGGATGAAGGAGGGTGCCCATTGAGTGACCGTCGGAGACCGGCCCGATACAGTACGGATATCGTCGTCATCGATCTCGAAGCGACCTGCGAGGGGCGGGGTCTCTTCCGGCTCGACCAGAGCAATATCATCGAAATCGGTGCGGTCAGGCTACATGGCCGGACGCTCGAATCGCTCGACACATTCTCCGAACTGGTTCGCCCTCGGGATTGGCCGATTACGCCTTTCATCACGGAGATGACGGGTATCACACCGGAGTCGGTCGCGTCCTGCGACACGTTCGATCGTGTAATCAGCCGGTTCATCAGTTGGTTCGGACCGAGAAACAAGGCGATGTTTGCGGCATACGGGGTTTACTACGACATGCCTCTCCTTCGAAAGGAGTGTGGCCTCTTTGATGTCAACTATCGAAAGAATTTCGTAGGTGGAGCGCTCGATGTTCGCACCGTGGCCCTTCTCTGGCTTGCCGAGAACGGCATCACCACATCCGGCATCACTCTCGATCGCGTCATCGATCGAATGGGGCTCGATCTCGACCTGGGGTACCATCGGGCGCTCGATGATGCCCGGGCGGGCGCGGCGATTCTGCAGCACTTCCATAACGGAGCCGTGGATATTTGAGCCCCCGTCGGAATGGGGGGAGGCAGCGAACGTTCCATGACTCCGGAACAGGGAATCTCCTTGCTCTCCTCAGGGAGCGACCCTACAATCGGTGCTCCAGCCCACACTCGGAAGACTCATCAGACGGAGGATCAGGGGAATGGAGAAGAAAGGCTCAGCCGGAGAGCGGCTGGTGAACTTTCAGGTAAGAGGCGGTATCGGTACGATCGAAATGAATGATCCGCCGGCTAATACCTATACTTATGAAATGATGCGCCAGCTTGACGAAGCGATCCTGAGTGCCCGCATGGATGACTCCGTTCACGTGATTGTCGTTCGTGGAGGGGGAGAGAAGTTCTTCTCGGCCGGCGCGGAAATCGCCATGTTGAGCGAAGTAACGCCCACGTTCAAATATTACTTCTGTCTCCACGCGAACGAGACGATGATCCGTCTCGAGCAGACGCCGAAATTGACGATCGCAGCCTTGAACGGTCATACGGTAGGAGGTGGGCTTGAAATCGCACTGGCATGCGACCTTCGAGTGGCGCGCAGAGATGGTGGCCGGATCGGGATGCCGGAAGTGAATCTGGGGGTTCTTCCCGGAACGGGTGGCACCCAGCGGCTCAGTCGCATTCTGGGCAAATCGAAATCGATCGAGTTGATGGCGACCGGCTCGATCTTCTCCTTCGATGATGCGCTCGAGATGGGGCTGATCAATCAGATCTTCGACGCCGATTCGTTCGATGATGCGGTCAGAGATTATGCAGAGATGTTTGTCCCGCCGGGGCGAGCGTCGAAAGCAGTGGGCTTTATCAAGCGAGCCGTTACTTCCGGCGCTGAAGTACCGATCGAATCGGGCCTTGCGCTGGAGCGGGAACTGCAACAACAGCTCTTTCAAAGCAGCGATGCTGCAGAGGGCCTCGCTGCCTATATGGAAAAACGAAAACCGGAGTTCAAAGGGAAATGAAAACCGAACTGTTTGTAGGAAATGAATGGATTGCGGCCGACTCGGGAGAGACTTTCGAAGTGGTGAATCCAGCTACGGAGGAAGTAATCGCCCAGGTCGCCAAGGGAGGCGAAGCGGACATCGATGCTGCCGTCGCTGCGGCCCGGAGTTGTTTCGACTCGGAGGAATGGCGAAAGATGTCGGGCCGGAAGCGGGGAAAGCTGCTGGCGAAAGCGGCTGATATTCTGCAGTCCCGGCTGGGGGAGTTCGCCGAGCTCGAGTCGATTCACAATGGGAAGACCCTTTTTGAAGCCAAAATTGAAGTCTTTATGTCTGTATCGACGCTCCGATATTACGCCGGCTGGGCGGATAAGATCGAAGGCAAGACAATTCCTGTGGAAGGACCGTTTTTCGTCAGCACACGCCGGGAACCGATCGGTGTGGTCGGCGCGATCGTGCCGTGGAATTTCCCTCTGAACCTTGCGTCGTGGAAATATGCACCTGCTCTCGCGGCCGGTTGTACGGTCGTCCTGAAGCCGGCGTCCGAAACACCGTTGACGGCGCTCCTGTTCGGGGAGGTAATCGCGGAAGCGGGCTTCCCGCCGGGCGCTTTCAACGTGGTAAGCGGAGGCGGGTCGACGGCAGGCATGGCCCTCGTTCGCCATCCGGGAGTGGACAAGATCGCGTTCACGGGATCAACCGAAGTGGGCCGGCTCATCATGCAGGAAGCGGCCAAGAGCAATAAGAGAGTATCGCTGGAACTCGGAGGGAAGAGTCCCAATATTGTCTTCGCCGATGCCGACATCGACGCAGCTGTTCGAGGTGCGCTGACCGGTATCTTTTATGGTAAGGGCGAGGTGTGCGCGGCCGGTTCACGCCTGCTGGTGGAAGAGAGCGTTCGGGAAGAGGTGGTGGACAAGCTTGCTGCTCGCGCGGCCAAATTGATTCCTGGTGATCCCCTGGAAAAGGGGACGCGCATGGGCGCCCTCGTTTCGAAGTCGCAGAGAGACTCGGTGTTGGAATACATCGCCAGGGGAAAGAAGGAAGGGGCTCGTCTTGTGGCCGGAGGCAATCCGGTCGCCGTGAACGGCAAAGGCTACTTTCTGGAAGCGACGGTGTTCGATGATGTCACCCCGGAGATGACGATCTCCCGGGAAGAGATCTTCGGCCCTGTCCTTTCCGTTCTTTCCTTCGAGGGGGAAGAGGGGGCGGTAGAACTCGCCAATGAAACACTCTACGGCCTCGCTGCCGGGATCTGGACGAGCGATATTGCAAAGGCCCATCGTGTGGCGGATCGTGTGAAAGCAGGCACGGTCTGGATCAACGCCTACAACTACTACGATACGGCCGCCCCCTTCGGCGGGTTCAAGGCTTCCGGTTTCGGACGGGAACTGGGTGGCGAAGCGCTCGACGCTTTTCTGGAAACCAAAACAGTATGGGTGAATCTTGGCTGATGTCTATATTTACGAAGCTCTAAGAACCGCGGTCGGTCGGGTTGGAGGTGGTCTGGCTTCGATCCGGCCCGACGATCTCGCGGCGATACCGATCCGCGCGGTCGTCGAAAAGAGCGGGCTCGATCCGGCCGCCGTGGACGATGTCATTCTGGGGTGCACGAACGGCGCGGGGGAGGACAACCGGAACGTCGGACGAATGGCGCTCCTCCTTGCCGGTCTCCCGGTCGAAGTTCCGGGGATGACGATCAACAGGCTTTGCGGCTCAGGGCTCCAAGCTGTCATAAGCGCTGCTCACGCGATTCACGCCGGAGAGGGGGAACTCTTCCTGGCGGGAGGCGTGGAGAGCATGACCCGCGCTCCTTATGTGATGCTGAAATGCAGTCGCCCGTTTGATCGTGCCGCGCCGACCATGGCGGAGACTTCTGTCGGGTGGCGGTTCGTGAATACCCAATTTCGGAAGGAATGGACGATCTCGCTCGGAGAGACCGCAGAGGTAGTGGCCGATCAATACGGTATTACCCGGGAGGATCAAGAGGCGTTTGCACTCGAGAGCCAGCGTCGGGCGGCTCTGGCGATACGAGACGGCCACTTCAAGAGCGAGATTGTGCCGGTCGAGGTCCCCGTCCGCAAAAGCTCTCCCAAGATTTTCGATACCGACGAACATCCCAGAATTGGTGTGAAGCGAGAAGATCTCACACGGCTGAAACCGGCTTTCCGGCGGGGCGGAACGGTAACGGCCGGGACTTCCAGCGGAATCAACGACGGTGCCGCCGCACTTGTAGTTGCCCGGGAGGGTGGGGGGCTGAATAAGCGCCTCGCCCGTGTGATCGGATCGGCTGTTGCCGGCGTTGATCCCTCCTGCATGGGACTCGGGCCGATCCCCGCTACCCGGAAACTACTGGAACGAACCGGTATCAAAATAGAGGAAATCGATCTGATCGAACTGAACGAGGCTTTCGCCGCGCAGTCACTCGCATGCATTCGCGAACTCTCCCTCGATCCGGCCAAGGTCAATATTTCGGGAGGGGGAATCGCGCTCGGCCATCCCCTCGGGGCTACAGGCGCCAAGATCCTTGTCTCACTCATCCATGGGCTCAAGAGAACGGGTGGTAAGCTGGGGCTTGTTACCATGTGTATCGGAGTGGGGCAGGGGATCGCCATGCTTGTAGAATCGGTCGACGATTGAAAACGTTCCAGACGATTCATGTAAAAACGATTGATCGGGTAGTGGTCCTCACGCTAAACCGTCCGGAGGCGTTTCACGCATTCGACGACAGGATGGTGGGCGAAATGGAGGAGGCCTTTGGCACGGTCTTCGCCGCCGAGGGGGCGCGAGCTCTCGTGCTCACCGGGTCGGGACGATCCTTCTGCGCAGGCGGTGATGTGCGTTACATGAACGCATGCATCAGTGAAGGTCGGATCGACGACGCCATGACGCTCGTCTACGGAGGGTGCCGAATCGTGCGGGCGATTCACGCAGCCCCTATCCCTGTTGTGGCGGCGGTCAACGGTGTTGCTGTAGGCGGGGGGGCTAGCCTCGCGCTTGCCTGCGACATTCGACTCGCCTCTACCGACGCACGGTTCCACTTTACCTACGCGAAACTCGGGCTCGCACCTGCGTGGGGCGGCTCCTATTTCATTCCACGTATCGTCGGTCCCGCGCGGGCGTTCGAAATCCTTGCCCACGGGGCGGCACTCAGTGCGGAAGCAGCATACGAAGCGGGCTTGGTCAATCGGGTGGTCCCACCGGAACGCTTGCAGGAAGAGGCCTTACGGGTGGCAGCCGAACTGACTACAAGACCTCGCGCCGCTCTCACGGCGGTCAAGCGAATGGCGTACGGTTCACTTGACCGTGATCTGGACGCCATGCTGACCTGGGAAGAAGAGATGCAGAGCGAGCTCTTTGCTACTCCTGAAGCCCGCTCGGCTCTCGCTCGAGCGGCCGATCGACTCAATCGAAATGGAAGGAAGCCTTCGGCATGAGCCAGTCGATTAACAAAGTCGCCGTGATCGGTGCCGGCACGATGGGACACGGGATCGCACAGGTATCGGCTCTCGCCGGCTACGAAGTTACGATTACGGATCTTGACGACAGCGCGATTCAACTCGCCATGGAAAAAGTGAGGAAAAATCTGGATGGCGGGATCGCGCGCGGGAAGTTGACGGAGGAAGCGAGGGACGGCGCCCTTGCGCGGCTGTCGGCAGTAGATGATCTGGAGTCAGCGGTACAGGATGCGGATCTCTGTATCGAGGCAATCGTCGAAAACAAGGAAATCAAACAGAAGCTCTTCGCCGACATGGAACTCTGGGCCGGTGGGAGCGCGATTCTTGCCTCCAATACATCTTCAGTGCCGATCGGGATGATTGCCGAAGCGACTGCCCACCCGGAGAGAGTAATCGGGATGCACTTCTTTAATCCGGTCCATATTATGAAGCTGGTGGAACTGGTCGTTCACGAAGGAACGAGTGAAGAGACGCGTTTATCCGTAATTGGAATGGTCGAGGCGCTCGGCAAAGAGTCGATCGTGGTCAAGGATTCTCCCGGCTTCGCGACGAGCAGACTCGGCGTGGTGCTCGGACTCGAAGCGATTCGCATGCTTGAACAGGGGGTCGCCTCTGCAGAGGACATAGACAAGGCGATGGCGCTCGGTTACAAACACCCCATGGGTCCCTTGCGGCTGACCGATCTCGTCGGGCTCGACGTCAGGCTCGCCATTGCGAAGACTCTCTCTGAGGAACTGGGAGGCGATCAGTACGAGCCTCCCGCGCTTCTATCTGAAAAAGTGGCGAGAGGTGAGCTGGGGAGAAAATCGGGCAGGGGATTTTACGATTGGAACGAATAACAGACATTCATATCCATATCCAGCCGTGGGATCAGATGAAGCCGGCCGTTCGGGAAGCCATACGGCAAGGGCACGAGGATCACTGGGAATTTCTCATTTCCCTGATGGAGAGTCCTTCGCTTCTTATCGATCATCTGGACCGGGCGGGAATCTGGCGCGTAGGTCTGATCAATTATGTCAGCCCTGATGTCATGGGATTCACAGACAGTACGAACGATTTCGTCTCACGCTACGCGGACCATGATCGGACCCGGCTCCTGCCGTTCGGGAGCGTTCATCCCCGCTTTACAGACGATCCCGAAGGGGCGGTCGATCGATTGATCGATCTTGGTATTGTCTGCCTAAAGATTCATCCCCCTCACCAGGGATTCCCGGCGAATGCCTACACGACGGGGCTCGATAACCTGGGACGGATTTACAAGAGGGCGGAGGAGCGAGGTCTTCCGATCATGGTGCATACGGGGACAAGCATATTCCCGGGTGCACGCTGCAAGTACGGCAATCCTATGGAGCTTGACGATGTAGCGATCGATTTCCCTGATCTTCGGATCATCATGGCCCATGGGGGGAGGCCCCTTCGGACGGAGGAGGCCTTCTTCCTGCTCCGGCGTCATAGGAGCATGTATCTGGACGTGTCAGGAATCCCGCCGAAGAAATTACTCGAGTCATTTCCCAGGATTACCGAACTGGGTGATCGGATTCTCTGGGGTACCGACTGGCCCAGTCCGGGAGTCAGAAGTTTACGCCATAACCTCGATCAGTTCCTGTCGCTTCCCCTGGATGACGAGTGGAAGAAACAAGTGACGATTCACACTCCTCTCGCTCTCTTTCCTGATCAAGGCTCCGAAAAGCTCTCCCCGTCCGATTCTGTTACCAGTACACGGTAGCCGCGTCGCCTGAGATCGCTGACGAGTTCAGGGCGGGGATCCCGGGAATAGGCGACGGCCGAAGAGTAGAACATCGCTTCGATCGGCCGGTCCATACCAAAGAGAACGATCGGTCCCCCACCTGTCCGTTCATCAATCAGCCGGTAGCGCTTCGCCCATTCCCGCGATTGCTCTTCGGGGCCTGCCATCGGTTTGACCCGTTCGATCCCGTATCGTAACGGCAGGAGGAGCATGGCGGCGACGAGAACCGGTGCGAGCCGTCGCCACCTGCGGGTTTTGAGGCTTTGCAATGATGTGATGATCCTGGCAACGGCGAGAAACACTGCCGGCGCGGACATCATTACGTACCCAGGCATTTTTGTAGCGGCGATTGAAAAGATCAGATAGGGGATCGTGATCCAGAAAGTCAGGAGTTGAAGGGGCTTGGAACGGCGATCTCGAATAATCGACACGAACAGATAAAGAATCGCGACATAAACCAATTCCCCGTAGTATCTCCCCATCCGGATCACGTGAGTGAGCGGACCTCCTCCGTGTCCCTCGAGGACTTCGGACAGATGCCGTAAGTTGTATTCCTGTTCCCAGGCCGTTTCATCGGGAAATCTGATTTCGATCGATCGCTGCCAGGGGAATGAGATTGCGAGGGTAAGAAGAATGAGAAGAGTGGCGGCAGAGAGAGTAGGGAAGATACTTCGTCCGCTTCCTCGATTCAAGATCCAGAGGGGCAGGATGATGAGAGCCGATGCCCACTTGGTAAGCACTGCCAGACCGGTCACGATCCCGCACAGTGCGGCGCTCTTCCATCGCCCGGCGATAATCACGGCAAACAGGACGCCCAGTTCCACGAGGAATATGAAGAGTGCGTCGACGTGATCACCGGCGCGACGTCCCGCCTCGAGGTCGATCAGGAATCCGTTACCCGCGTGGAGCCAGGCGGCGATGAGTGCCGTGGAGGAGCGAAAGAGACGTCGGCCGATTAAAAACGTCATTCCGATCCCGAGCGTGCCGAACAGAAGACTCGGCAACCGGACCGACCTCTCATGGGCGCCGAAAATCCTGATGCTCCCGGCCATCAACCAGAGGGTCAGCGGGGGTTTGTGAAGCCAGACATGATTGGATCCCCAGTTCTTGAAGTCGAATGGAAGTACGGGGTCGTCGTAGAGCGTGGGAGTGGCGGGGTGATCGATCAGATTCCTGGCGACAAGGGCATGGTATCTCTCATCCCAGTCGTGCAGGAATCGATCGCCCGAAGAGTGCCAGCGGAGCGAGACTCCGCCGGCGAGAACGAGGAAGATCGAAAGGGCGATCCGTCCCCTATGGCCGAAATACCACGCTGCTCCGGAAGTCGCGATGAACAGGCCGAATAGTACGATACCGGTCGCAGGATCCCCGATGAAGAACCCCCTTTCCGTCGGTCTCAGGCCTGGCTGCCAAGTGATACAACGAAACCTGATGAGAGATGCGGCCTAGTGTCCCGCCAGGCTTTCAAGAACGCGAATCACATCCGCCGGTTCGGCGCGCTTACGATAGTCCGCGCTCACGAAGGCGTGGCGAATCACACCATCCGAATCGATTACATAGGTTGCCGGGAGGGGGAGTTCTCTCCCTTCGCCTCTGTTGTAGCCTTTCAGGTCGAGCCCCCCCTCGTGCATGAGGCGGAGCACATCGTCATCCAGTTCATAGGCGATTCCGAACTGGCGGGCGAGTTCGTTTCCTCGATCCCAGAGGATCTGAAAGGAGACCGAATCCCGTTCGGTGGTGACCTGAATGCTGTCGGGCTGTTCCGGTGTGATAGCGACCAACGTGGCGCCGAGGGCGCGGGTCCGGGTGAGGTACTCGTCCCATACGCGCAATGTCAGATTGCAGTAGGGGCACCAGCCGCCCCTATACCAAGTCAGAACGACAGGCCCTGACTCTCGAAGTTCATTGAGCCTGATCTTCTCGCCGGCCGCTGTCTCCAGCGTGAACGAGGGGGACCGGTCCCCCACGCCGAGCGCGCCATCCGGGATCCCTGATTGTGCGAGCCGGTCAATCGCCTCCTGATACACCAGCAGACGGTCGAAAGGGATCGTCTCCATGACGGCATAGAAAATCTCGCGAAGTTGAACTTCGAGGGGAATGGGCTCCACTATCGGTATAATCGTTCGCCGTTCCTGCGCTTCCACCTGAACGACCGGAACCCCTATGGCGCCGATACCGGCAATCGTGAGAATCAGAATCATCCGGTCGATGCGGAACAGGTTGCGAGACGATCGCGGGTAGTAACTCATGGCGCTCCTCGTCGGGGCTTGAAGGACGAGGCCGATTGTACACGAAGGGGGGAAAGAAATGGTCAGCAGGATCGTTCAATCACCAGAAGAGAAATATCATCGTCGTATTGTTTGTCTCCCCGCCACTGTCGTAGATCCTTTTCCAACAATGCGGTCAGGTGGTCGATCGGGCCGGCGGATTCCCCTGCAACCAATTCCAGAATGCGACCTTCCCCATACTCTTCTCGCGCGTCATTTTTACACTCGGAGATTCCATCCGAGTATAGAAGGAGCTTCTCGCCGATCTCGATGTTTGTGACTTTCAGATCATATTCGACATCGGGCAACATGCCGACGGGGTAGCCGCCATTGCCGAGTAGGGCTGGCGGAAATCCCTTTCTCAGATGTACCGGACAGGGATGGCCGGCCTGTGTGAATTCCAGCTTTCCGGTTAGGAGGTCAAGGACCCCGTAGACCATCGTGAAGTAAAGCATGCTTTCATCATTCTGAAAGCGGCGATTCAACTCCGCAACGACCTCGTTCGGCGGGGTAACGTCCCGGCTGCTTACTCCCTCCCCGACTCCGAGAAGAAAACTCCCTTGCGCCGGATCAGGGGACAGGACCTTACTGAGTGTGACCGAGAGCATGGCGGAGGGGACCCCGTGGCCGCTCACGTCGAGGTGATAAAATCCCAGTTTCCCTTTGTCCAGCATGAAGAAGTTAAAGATATCGCCGCCGACAAACGTACTGGGTGTGAACAGCCAGCTGAAATTGACGCCGGGAACTTCCTTGTCTTTGTCGGGAAGAAGCCTGCGCTGCATATCGGCCGTGGCCTGGAGATCTTTTTCGATCCGCTTATATGCTCTTCCAAGATTCAGATTGGTTTCTTGTAGCTCGTTATTTCGATCTTCAAGGCGCTTCTCGAGTCGCAGGATCCTCTCACCCGCGCGAATGCGAACCTGGAGCTCTCCTCTGTCGAACGGTTTATTAAGAAAATCGTCAGCCCCACACTCCATCCCCTCGACAAGATCCCCCTTGCCGTCCTTCGCGGTCAGGAGAATGACGTAGACATAGTTGGGGCGCTTACTTCCGCGAATGCGCCGGCAAAGTTCGGCACCGTCCATGTGGGGCATCATCCAATCAGTGATGACAAAACTCACAGGATCTTTTTCCAGGATTTGCCAGGCCTCGGCACCATCCTCGGCAACAAGAACCTCGTGTCCCCATTTCTTCAGCAGACGCTGGAGAATCAGCCGCGAATCAGCGGCGTCATCGGCGATCAGAATGCGCATATTCCTCCCAGACCCGGTGGAGTATTCCACCCCTCTTTTCGGCAGTTCCGAAGGGGGAAAGATGGGTTCGGCGCACTATATGGAAGCGCCCCGGCAGCTGGGGGACTGCGGGGGCGTTCCGAGGCTTTCCTGGGCTTTTGTGGACGGTCCTGAAATCGTTCTAGTAGGCGATCACCGCCGCGCTGTAAGGCTCGAGACTCAGATTGAGGACGCCCCCTTCCAGGCGAATATCACTCTCTGTCAGGAGCTCTCTTGCCGATGTCCCGGTCATCGAAATCGCCGCCCCTTCCAATTGAACCGCAGCCGGCGCGCGATCGGCGTTCAGCACGACGGCGATCCGGTCGTCACCCAGTTCCCGGGTGAACACATAAAGATTGCCATCGGTGAAGATGGAGCGGAACCCGCCTCGGCGAAGAGCCGGGTGGGCGGCGCGTATGGCGAGCACTGATTTGTAGTGGTCGCGAATGGCCGCGCGAGACGGCTCATCCTCCTCATCCCACCGGTAGGGCCGCCTGCAATCAGGGTCGGGGCCTCCCTCCATGCCGATCTCGTCGCCATAATAAATGTGAGGCATCCCGACATAGCAGGCCATGAAAGTAGCCGCCAGAGTGAGCCTTCTTGTGTCCCTTCCCGCAGTTGTCAGAAATCTTTCCGTATCGTGGGAATCGAGCAGGTTCATGCTCCCCCAGGCCGATGGGAGGGGATAGCCGTATCGGCCCCCCGCCAGCAGATTGTCGAACGCATCGGCGTCCACAGCCCCACGCGCGATAAATGAAAGCACCGGATCGCGGAAGTACTTGTAGTTCATAGTGGCGTCGAAACGATGGGGCCCCAGATCAGAGGCGGCGTTCCCCCAGAGCTCGGCGATTACCCAGCCGCCGTCAGGTCGAACGGAGCGAACCTGGTCTCGAAAGATTTCCCAGTACCAGACCGGTACTTCGTTTGCTACGTCCAGCCGGATTCCATCCGCGTCCATCTCTCCCATCCAGAATTGAATGACGTCATTGATGTGATTAATAAGATCCTGATTCGGGTCGGCATCCTCGATTCGCTTGGCTTTCATTTCGTCTTCGCCATACAGCGACAGATCAAAGCTGAGATTGGGGAGCGAGCCGTAACCCCACCAGCAATCGTAGTAGTTCATATATTGATCTTCTGGAATCGGTCCCGGGGGAAGGGGCCATTCCTTCCAGTCGTACCAGCTCCAGTACTTGGACTTACTCCCCTTCTCCTTCGTGTCAAGAAAAGCGTAATGATACTTGCCCGTGTGGTTGAACACGCCGTCGATGATCACGCGAATGCCGCGGTCATGGGCATGGCTGACGAGTTCGCGGAACGCGTCGTCTCCGCCAAAGTGAGGATCCACTCGGGCATAGTCGATCGCATCATATTTGTGATTGGACTGTGCCTGATGGAGCGGATTGAAGTAGAGGATGGTGACACCCAGATCACGAAGGTGGTCCAGTTTCTCGGTCACACCCTCCAGATCACCACCGTAAAAGGAGTAGTAGTCGGGCTTCCCGTCTGTCCGGTACGGGCTCTTTACCAGTCCTGTGTGATCGTTCCAACTCTCCATGAGATGAAAATACTCGCCGTTCCGCTTCCCGCTCCTGGGAAGGTCCCTGGCGCCGTCGTAATAGTCCTCTAAAAAATCGGGATCGTTGTCAGGGTTCCCGTTCCGGAATCTGTCCGGGAAGATCTGGTACACCACGCCGTCGGCTACCCAGTCAGGCGTTTCGAATGGGGGGACTGATTCCGAGTTGATGAGCAGCAGATTCTCGTTCGAAACTCCCTTGCCGTCATCCGAGCCGAGCAGGTAGGTGACGCCTCCGTCATGAAGCAAAATGGCAAGCCGTGCTTCTTCTTCTGTTCCGACGGCGACATCGCCTTGGTAGTAGGCGAACTGACCGTCATCGCCGATCCGGGTGAGGGGGAACTCAGCCTGGCCGGTCGGCCCCAATACTCTCGCCGATACTGACTCAACATCGTTCCTGAAAGCCCGGGCGGTAACCATCACCCGTTCAGGAGAGACCCGTGTCAACAGAATCTGCTCCCGAGAGAGAAAGAGCCCCTCTGTTCGAAACTGCCCGTCCCCTTCCGCGATGGCGATCGACTCGTAGCGATCGTCCACGATGATCACCGAGTTCGAGCCGCCGAATCCGTCGTCCACCAAATCTTCCGCGTTCGGATCATGAATCCAGTTGCCGTCGGCAACGAATTTGTAACGATGCTCACCTGGCACGAGGGTCAGGTTCAGAGTCCAGGCGCCATCCTCGCCCGGCCCTTCCATCAGATTTCCGGTTGGGTTCCATTCGTTGAACGTCCCCGCGAGAAAAACTTCTGATGCCGCGCTTTCGGGGACGAACCGGAACGTGACTATCCGCAGCTCGTTTCCCTCTTCCGTTGGCTCGTTCGACGCTGCCGTGATCCGATATTCGATGGCCATGGGAGTTTGGGGCTTGGCGGGCGTGGGGGGGGGCTCCGATGAACCGTCGCCGGCCGTCACGATGACCACGGAGTTCAAGCCGCCATGAGGGTCGTCCACTTGCTCCATGGCCAGGGGGTCTTCAAACCAGACGCCATCCACCACGAACTTGTATTCATACCGGCCCGGCTCCAGTTTGACCGTTCCGTCAAACGTGCCGTCCCCATCACCATCGGCCAGGTAGTCTGTCCCCATACTCCAGCCGTTCCACTCGCCCGCCACGGTAACGAGGCTCGGGTTGGTGGTGGGTGGAGTAAATGTGAACCGTACCGGTGTTTTTCCACCAGCTGCGGCCCCGGTAGAGGGACCCGCGATCGCCCCCTCTCCGGATGATTCGATGGCCAGAACGCCTTCCGGGATGGTGATAACCGAATTGAATTCGCCGAACGGGTTGGCCGTCTGCTCTGTGGCCACCGGATCTTCCATCCAGACATTGTCGACTACGATTTTGTATTCGTAGCGTCCTGGTTCGATCTCGATCGTGGCCTCGAAGACGCCGTCTCCGTCATCATCGGACATGAGATCGGCGGAGGCGTTCCAGTTATTGAACTCCCCTGCTACCGATATCTGGCCCGGATCGGAAGTGTCCGGCCGGTAGGTGAAATGAACGGAAACTGCGGCTGAAGACGGCGATGCAGAGACCAGCATGGCCAGCAGGGTAAGAATCGAAGGGATGGCGAGACGCATTCTGGCTCCTTTCCGGAGGGATAGAAATCTGAGCCATAATACTAGGCCCGTCGAGGAGTAAAGACAACAGAGCTGGAACAGTTGATCAGGTTTGCCCCGGATGCTAGTATCCGCGATGTCATGAAGCTGAATCCAAAGAATTACACCGGACTGACGGGTGTCTCGTTCGCCCTCACAGTCATTTTCCTATGCGCCGCTCTCCCCGCATGGGGTGAGACCGGCCGCAATCTGTCCGGCCGCATCGAGATCGATGGTTTTCCCACTCATGAGGGGCGGGCGGGGGAGATTGTTCGGGATTTTGAAGACGATGAGCAGCTCTTCGGCCAGGTGACACGGTTGCTCGACGGCCGGCCGATCGTACTTGATGAGGAGCCCAACAACGACTCCAAGTGGGGTTTTAATAACGACATCAATCAGATCAAAGTGACATGGGACGCTGAGAACATCTACGTCGCTGTCGACGGAATCAGCTGGGATAACAATATTATTTTATTGATGGACTACCTTCCCGGTGGTCTCGAGAAGATGACGGAGCTGAATTCCTGGCGCCGTAACTTCGTCTTTTCCAACGGTTTTCGTCCCGATCTCTTCCTCGCTACGTGGGACGGGAACACGACGCCCCAGCTCTGGCGTGCCTCCGGTGAGAATACGGTCGTGGAGATCGACAACAACACGATCGAAACAGAGGCCAAGTTCGACCAGTCCATCACGGGCCGCTCGATGGAAGCGGCGATTCCATGGGACGTCTTTTACGCGGATGGTTTGACGCGATTCTTCGATGAGTCTGTTAGGGATTCCAGCTGGCTCCTTCCGGGAGGTCTCAGCCCGTCCCGTCCCATTCGCTTCTGCGCCATTGTTACCGCCGGCGCTGACGGCACAGGAGGGCCCGACTCGGCGCCCGATAACTTCAGCGGCCATACGATTGAATCATCTGACCAGGTTTCAATCGACAACTACGCCATTGTTCCCTTGGATACGACCTTCTTTCTGACCGAGTCCGGCCGGCAGATCTACGATGTAACGGACACCTTTCGGCTGGACACAACCGAGGTGGGTGGGGGCATTGTGGTCGATACGATTCCCGATCCTGTGGTCGACACGATTCTAGCCGACGGAGCGCCCGATCTGCAGGATGTGCGAATCAAGAACCGGGTGCGGTTCCTCGCCGATCCTCCGGTTCGGGGAATCACTTTCGCCATGAATGAGATCTCGTTCGACCGTCCCATTCTCTCTCCGGAAGAGGGGGATGAGCTTCGATTCTGGTTCACTCTCGATCCGTCGGCGGAGTCGATTGATGAACGGGATCGGAACGTGACGCTTACGGCCGAGATCTACAACATGAGGGGCCTTCTGGTAAAAACGCTCTACCGGGAAATCGCACGCAGGATCGGGGAGCTTGTGAACTCCGAATCCAATCTCCTGGACGAAAACCGCTGGGACGGTCTTGACGACAGCGGCCACATGGTTCCCGGCGGAATCTATCTCCTTCGACTTGTAATCGAGCCCGGTGTGAGCAGTGAAATCCGTGGCTTTTCGGTGGTCCGATGATGATTCGCGGGGCAGCACTGTTAGTGTTACTCATGTTGGCCGCTCCCGCAGGCGCCTATTATGAGCGGCTCGAAGTGGGTGGCCGGGCGCTCGCCATGGGCCAGGCATTTCACGCCATTGCAGACGACCCCTCAGCGGTTTACTGGAACCCGGCCGGCCTCGCACTGCAGGATCGCCCGGCCGTTCTACTGAATCACTCGCGCCCCTTTGTCGTTCCCGACCTGTCCGCCAACTATGTTGCGCTCACCTGGCCGAACAAGATCGTCCATGTGGGTATGGCCTGGCATCATCTCGGTCTTTCCGGCGTGCAATCCGAAGATGTTTTCTCACTCTCTGTTTCAAAAGAAAGACGGCTTCCCGCACTCGGATCGGTGGCACTCGGCGTGACACTGAAAGCGCTCCGGGTTTCGTATAGTGACTTCTCCCGGCTCGATGATATCGGGACGGGCGACTATGGGGCGCAGACCGAAATCACCGCCGATGCGGGGCTGTTGTATCGTCCCACCCCCAAGCTCTCGATCGGCACAATCGTACGTAACATCGTGGAACCCGAATTCGACTTCGTTCCTGGAAATGGCGGCACGGTTGTGGAGGCGGAGTGGGAAGGCTCGCTCGCTTACCAGTGGCACCAGAATTCGATCGTAACAGCGGGATTGGTTCACAATGATATCGATGAAATCGCCCTCTCCCTTGGCGGTGAAATCAGCTTCTTTGAAGTGTTCGCGCTTCGAAGCGGGGTGTTCGACGCCGAGTTCTGGGGGGGCTTCGGTCTTCTGGGCCAGGGCTGGTTCCTCGACACGGGGTTCTCGACTCACAAGACTCTCGGCATCTCCTACATGGCTTCGCTCACCGTGCCGTTCGGAGGGAGTGAATGAAACCAGGACGGATTCTCTCGATTATCCTGGTGGGGCTTGGCGCCGCTGTTGTCGACGTAAATGCTGTTACCAAGGTGGAAGGGGAATATCAGCTCCAACTCGACATCCGGAAACAGGATCGCGCCTTTCCGTGGGATTTCGAATCCAACCATGACGATACCTGGGCGGCGAGTCAGTTTCGGATATTCAGCTCTCCCCGCGAGGGGGTCGAGGCGTACGTTCGCCTGGAGGCGGATTGGAACACAGGTTCGAACAACGAAGAGCGCCCTGTCTATCAATACCGTGAAGCTCACCTTCGATTCAGGCGGAATTTCGGTGATTCCGAGTTCGACGCCTATCTCTTTTCTCGGGAAGACCGCTTCTGGGTCGACAACCATCTCCTCCAGCCGGTGCAGGGGGGTGGGACTACTGACGGCGGGAACGCGCAGGGTGCCCGTGTCGATATTCGCCGCTGGAAAGGACTGGACGCCACCTACATCGTGAGTGACTTCTCGAGCCAGTCGAAAGTGGGGGGCAGCGTAACGACACCACCCCCCTCCGATGATGCGCACGTCTTTCGGCTACGCCGTAACTTCTTAGACAACGCCATGCGGGCTGGAATGACTTATACCAGGAAGCTTGAAGCCCAGGACGGTGAGCAGGGTTTCAACCAGGTGTATGCGGTTGATTTCCGGTTTACGGTTCGAAACACGGATCTCTTTGTCGAGTTCGCCGACAGCAGGGTCGAGGGAGCGGGGGAGAACAGAAAACCGGATGGTACATGGGAGTTCGGTGACTATGAGATCGACGAATTCCACCGCATTCTACCGCGGGACGCCGCGTTCAAAGCGGAGTTTCGTTCCATCCGGTTCGGCAGTCCCAAAGTCGGGTTCTACAACATCGCCCCATCTTATTACTACTTTGGAGAGGACTACGCTTCGTTCCTTGGCGAGGGGACCAACGACCTGGTCGGATACAAGATCAACACCTGGTATCTCGTTCCGGGAAGAGCCGTCACCGTGACGCTCGACTGGGAAGAGAACCGGCGAAGCGTATTCGAGCAGAAGAAATACACACGGTTCCGTACCGAGATCTACACCGAGTATGTGAACGGTTTTACGAGCAAGTTCTGGTACGATCGCCAATTGACAGTTGATTTCTCGAACGAGCTGTTCGATGAGGAGACGAAGAACTTCGATTTCTTCGCAGAAGTGCAGGTGGAGAGCCGCCTCGCCTGGATGCGGGTTCAGGGGAAGATCAAGGATCTGGACACAAAGAGAAGAAAGGAACTCGCATCTCTGGAAACCTCGATCAACATTATTCCCCAGGTGCTCAAGGTATACAACCGCTATGTGTTCGGGAACGATCCTGCGAGATTGCGGAAGGGGCTGTTCTCTGAAATCCAGTACCGGCCGCGGGATAATATGGACATCTTTCTGTCGTACGGTCCCTGGTGGATCGGAGACGACGCTAACCCGGTGAACGACGGCGATCTCGCCGGCGGCGCGGATAACAAAGACATTATTCGAGTAATAGTTAAAGGAAACTTTTAGAGGTCCTGAATATGAGAATCAAGGCGCTCCTGATAATCGGTCTGCTCGCTTTAACATTCTTACCCGTTCACGCGGCGTTCGAAGTAACGCCGGACGGTGTCGTTTTTACTTACGTTGATGAGAATGCAGGCAGCGTGGCAATTGCCGGTGAGTTCAACAACTGGAATACCGGCGCGACTCTCATGGAGAAGAAGGAGGGTGTCTGGACGGTGACCGTGGAGCTTCCTCCCGGAAAGCACGAATATAAGTTTGTCGTGGACGGACAATGGATGGCCGATCCTGATAACCCTGTCACATCCGGCGCGTACGGGAACTCCCTCGTCGAAATCGGTACAGGGGGGGGCGAGGTGAAGCATGCGGCGACATCCAACACCGCCTTTTCCCCTAAGATCCTTCTCGGCGGCCGGTTCATCGGCCTCTACAAGTCGGCGACCAACGAGGGGCGTGGCGATCAATTCGAGCTGACCCGACCGACCATGGACATCGATCTCGATTGGAGTATCCGCGTTAACGAAGTGACCGATGTGCACTTACTCACGACGATCAATAACGAGAATGAGGCGACCGAAACGGATTTCTGGCGGACCAATATGCGATTCGATCGGGGATCGATCAAGCTCCACACGGATGAAATCGAGGGGATGCTCTATGACAACGAATCGGCCGGTCGCTGGGACGATCCGTTGGAGCTGGTCGGCGGGATTGGTATTTACGACCACGATTTCGGTTTTCGCCAGCAGGGGGCAATTGCCAGTACCTGGTACAGAGATCTCGGCCTCACTCTTCTATACTCAGATGATTTTGAGAACGGCGGAACGACCACGCCGGGCATTGACAGTGTGAGCGCAGCCGAGACAGGAACCGTTTTTGACAGTTCCGCCACTGGATTCCGGTTCAGCCTGGGGGACGTAGTTACTTACAATGCTGACATTATCGACAACGACAAAGATATTTTCGCCGCAAGACTGAAGCTCCCTTACGATGACTTTACCTTCGGCTCCTCATTCCGCTATGACCGTGGTCACAATCCGGGCAGCCTCTCTATTATCGATGCGGCAGAGGGAGATACTGTTGGAACAAGACGTGACTACGCGAAAACAGTTGAGCAGTGGACCGCATGGGGAGGAGACGTTTCCTACGGCGGCGAGGAGGTTCCGTATCGGCTTCGCTTTGAATACCTGCGTGGCTCTGCCCACGTGGCCGGCAGGGACGGGACTGTGACCGATGTCGTACTCCGCACGTCGGGAGAGGTCGATCCCTTCCTGCAGGAAACCACGTATGATGCGGAGATAGTCTCCACATCGGGCCAGCTTCTGATCGAGGGAGCGGACTTCGATCTCGATAACTCCAATCGCTTTTTCGTCGGTGGGGAGTGGCGTTCCGATGAAGGTCGCCGGACTCTGGCGCTCAGTTGGGAACTCGAAACCCACGAGCAGACGTTCTACGCCACCGGAATTCATGGCGACATCGATAACAGTGTGAATCTGATCCGGTTCGATTATCATAAAGAATACGAAGCCTGGCACGATCTCCGGGTCGGACTGGCCGGCGATTTCTTCTCGTTCGACTACGACGATCGAACCCCCTGGGAGAATCAACTCTGGTTCGATACGCGAAACTTCTGGCTGGAACATGCCGAGCATGAAGTGTCGTTCGACAGGATGACTCTTCTTGGCGGGCGGGACGCGACGATCCTGCGGCCTGAGATTTCATTCGATGTCTGGGAAGCTCGGGATGTCCGGTTCACCTATCTCGGCCAGATCGCCGGGGTGACAGGAAACGATCCCAAGTACGTCGAGACCCTCTTGCAACTTCTGTCACGGCCGTACAAGAGCTTTCGACTCTATTCGGACACGCGGCTCGTGAAGTACAATGACCCTGTGCTCGACCTGTTCAGCTCCTATTGGTCGACGTTTTTCGAAGTGGCCTATGAATTCGGCGCCGGTCTCGAATTGGCGTTCTCATACGGTGTCGATCCGTATGTTATCGATGAGACCACGAACGAATACGGGTACATCGGAAGAGATGAATTCCTATTCGATCTGGGTGCGAACGGAGACGCGGCGCGTAAGGACTTTACCAACCTGGGGTCTCTGATCCCCCAAGCCGAGCAGGCGCTCGAAGACGAAGAGCGCTTCCAGGTTGAGGGGATCGTTCGATTTTAGCGTCCCCTGGGAGTCAACATGATCAAATGGAATAAAACCAGAATCCTGATTGGCGCGCTTCTGATCCCGGCAGTGATGAGCGGTTGCATCAATCTCGACTTTATCAAGCGCCGCCTTCCGCCGCCCTACGAAGTGGGTGAGGGAATGCGATTCCAGTTCGAAGCTCTCTCGGCATCCCGGGTGCAGCTTGCGGGTAACTGGGAATGGAATAACTGGCTGCAGGGGCAGGCGGAGACGGGAAGCTACCTTATCGGACTCATGGAAGATGAAGACGGCGATGGAGTATGGACCAAGGTCGTCGATCTGCCCGAAGGCCGCTATCAGTATAAGTTTGTGATCGACGAGCAGACCTGGAAAGAGGATCCCAATAATCCGCTTCGTGTCGACGACGGATACGGCGGATTCAACTCACTGCTCATCGTCAAGTAGGAGTCACATCATGGGACGAAGAAACAAGACTCGGACGATTCTCGCTGGTCTGACGGTGTTGGCCGCATTTCTCTCGCTCCAGTGCGGGGACAATGACGAATCACCGCTACTCACGCCTCCCACGAGCGGTGTTATCGAGGGTGTCATCACGGGAACTCTCGATTGGGGGATCGCTCCGCCCTATCCGGAAACGGTTGTTTATGCTCTCCAGAACTACAATCCTTCCTGCGTCGGCCCGGAGACTTCCGTCCATATTACCGGCACATACAATGACTGGAGTGAGGACGCCTGGCTCGAAACCGAGGGGATGATAGAGGCTTTTCCCTGTTTCTGGACGCAGGAACTGATCGATGTGCAGAGTGACGACGCCTTCGCCTGGAAATTCGTGACCAATGCATCATGGGGAGGAAGTTTCGCTCAGTGCGGAGACTGCGATATTGACGAGGACACCCGTCGCGGCGAAGTCACAAGCGGAAACGAAGACGACATCAAGATTCCGATCGATGAAGACGGGGACTACTGGTTCCTGTTGAACACGTCCATCGACCCGGGCTTTTTCCAGATCGCCCTCCCCTCGGAGGTTCCCTGGGACACGGTCGGCGTCGACAGCTCACGGTTCACCATCGAGAATCTCACCGCAGGCATATACACTGTCGTTATTGAAGTGCCCGGCGAAGAGGATACTTACCCCGTGCGCTTCGTACGTAATGTTCGAGTCAGCGCGGAATCGGGTACCGATCTCGAGACGATCGATGTGATCGCCACCGGTTTCATCCGAGGATCGGTGGCGTTTGCCGACTCGCCGAGCCCCACTCCTTCCGTGGACATCACCGTGTTCGCCACCGGAACGTCGACGGTCGCCGACACGCTTTCGCTCACGACCGGCGAGACTTCTTACATGTTTGAAGATTTGATTGACGGCGTGTACGACCTGTTATTCGAGTCAGACGGATACGTAAGCTCCCTGCTACCGGGCGTGGAATTCATCGCAGGGGAGGAGACCAACGTCGCCACGGTCACATTAGAACGATCCGGCGGTCTCGCAGGATCGTACACGTTCGACGTAGCGCCCGATCCGGTGCCCGCGGTGACCTTCGAAGTGAGGGAAGCGGGCGACAGTGTCGTTATCGCTTCGGGAATCGCCGACAGTGCTACGGCCACCTTCCTGGTGGAAGGACTGAATCCCGGGCAGTATGACGTTCTCGTCAGCGCTCGAACGTTCCAGGACGTAGTGGTGGAAGGCGTCACGGTATTTGCCGGACAGACGACACCGATCGGCGAAGTGACACTTGCGGGAGTTCCTTGCGAATCGGAATTCAGCGCGATTCAGGTTCTGGGCGAATTCAATGACTGGAACCTGCCCGGAGTGCCGTCGATGATACAAGTTGAAAGCTGTGTCTGGGTCGATACGATGGTGATCGGCCATGGCTGCTATCTGATGAAGTTCGTAACGGACGGCGGCTTCGACAGCCCGGCCGACTACGGAACCTGTACCGGGGAAGACAACACGTGTTCGGTCGCGCTCTCCGGTGACATCTGCTCCATCACCGGTTTCGGAACGGCACTCGGTAAGCTGAACTTCACTGAATCCGGAACATATGAGTTCCGCTTGGACGAAGGAAAACTGACCTACTCGATCACCAAGATCGACTAGCGAGTTTGAGCGGATTGGCGAGGGGGGAGGTCCGGTCGGGCCTCCCCCTTTTTTAGTGAGCGCGAATCAGAAGAGGCATCGAAGTGGTTTCCACCACTGATACCCCTAGAGTAATCGAAGTGAACGATGACTCCGTCGGCCTGAAGGGCTGGGTGGTGATCGATCGTACGATAGGTGGTGAGTCGAGCGGCGGCCTCCGTATGACCTCCACTGTAAACGCCGAAGAGCTGAGTTCACTTGCCCGCACCATGTCACTGAAGTATGGATTCTGCTTCATGCCGAAGGGGGGGGCGAAATCGGGGATCCAATTCGATCCGGAGAGTGATGAGGGGAAGATCAGGGCGATCCTCGCCTCTTTCGGAAAAGGGATCCGACCTCTCATGGACAGCCGGGCTTATGTGCCCGGACCCGATCTGGGAACGGGCGACGACCGCATCCGGCATCTGATCGCGGCAAGCGGGTCAACACTCTCCAGGGAGCTCCAGTGGAGTACTGCCGACTCCGGCTTCTTTACTGCAGTCGGTGTGGTCTCCGCTTTCGAGACGATCTGCGATACTCTCGGAATCTCACCCGGGAATCGTTGTGCCACGATTGAGGGGCTCGGTTCTGTAGGATCCTGCGTGTTCCGCCTGCTCAGGGAACGGGGCGTAAAAGTAATCGGGATAGCGAATCGGTATGGCGCGGTTCAGCATCGAACCGGTATCGACTACGAGGTCTGGCGCCATCACGAACGCGCGCGAGGCCCATCCAGTCTCCGGGAACTTGCCGGAGTCGAGCCGATCGAGCGAGAAGCGTTTCTGAAGCTCCCGTCGACCGCTTTTCTCCCCTGTGCCCACTCATTTTCGATCAACGGGGAAGACGCCCGCAAACTACGGGCCCCCCTCCTGATCCCCGGCGCCAACAATCCGTTTGCCGGAGGAGGGGAGGAGGCGCTCCTCGAATCGGGGAAGACAGTTCTCCCTGATTTTGTCGTGAATTCGGGAGGAGTGATCGGGGGGGCACTCACACATGGACTGCTCGAAAGAAGCGCTGTAGCGACTCATGTGGAGGAGATCGTCGGAGCGGCCGTTCAAGCGCTCTACCAGCATTCGGGAGGGGACTCCAGGGTTCTACTCGGAATGGCGGTTCGGACCGCGGAGGCGCGATTCGAGGAGGTGGCGCGATCCCCCTCTTCCCGGATTATTCGCATGGGTCTCCAGCTTCGCCGGAAGGGGATCATCAGAGGCGGGCTGTCCCGCACGATCTCCCGCAGCTACGCCGCCCACCTTCGTGCCGGAATCACCAGAATTATCACATGAAAAAGCGGGCGGAGCTTCAGGCCCCGCCCGCACTTCTGAATTTGTACTAGTGCTTACCTAACGGACAAGCACCATTTTACGAGTCTGCTTTTCGCCTCCCATATCGAGACTGTAGAAGTAAACACCACTCGCAACGCTCATGCCTCTGTCATCGGTCCCCGACCAGATGACACCGCGGCTTCCCGAGTAGGTCCCGGCAGGAAGCTCCCGGTCTACGAGCCGGCGGACGAGCCGGCCTGAGGCGTCATAGATCGACAGGTTGACTCTGGCCGCTTCCGGCAGTTCGAACTCGATCACCGTTGTCGGGTTGAACGGGTTCGGCACGTTCTGGAGAAGGCTGAACCGGCTCGGAACTTCACCCGCATCGATTCCGACGATGTCCCGGCAGATGTCGAACCATTGCAGATCGAGAACGATCGGCGAGGATGTCGAAAAGAGCGTGTCATTCAGGAAGATCGAGCGGTTCGGCTGAAAGTCGCACTCGAATACCCAGAGAGTGTCACCCATCTCCTTCAACAAGTACTTGTACTCGAAGTTCTTGAGCGAACCCGCCGGGAATGTCATCCGTTTCGTGTATCTCCCGTCGGCTGCTGTCGTGTCCGGCAAAACGCCGTCATCAGCCATGATGCTGGTCGCAAACGGGGGTGTGTCCCAGCTGAGCGGCGAGATGCTCCCGTTCACGGCAAGAGTATCGCCGGGAACGAACGGCGCCTGCAGACTGCTGATCGTATTGAAAATCACATCGATATCTTTGTCAGTGAAGTCAATCGGCGCCTGATTATCCCACCAGATATCGAGAGTATCGATCGGAACACCCATGTTCAGCTCGTAGACGTGGTTGCTGACGCCTTCCCATTCCGTGCACTGATGGGTGAACTTGTACTCGAGAGTGACCGTGTCAGGTTCATTGCTCACAACGCCGCAATCGGATGCGAAGACGAGCGTAGCCTCGTAGACCGAGTCGACCGTTCCGCCGTCCAGCAGAAGATCATCACACGTCGGATCCCATGTGAGCGGGAAGATGCTCCCTTCAATTGCAAAAGTATCGATTGCCGGGAAGAACGTATGGGATTGCAGATGAATGCTCATCTGACCACGGATGTGGAGTTCCGTCAGAAAGAGTGAAGTCACGTTTGTCACGTTGTTGTCGACAATGGCGTTGCCGGCAAGATCTTTGACGTTGATCGCTTCAGCGTCGATGCAGCTCCCGAGCGACATGTCGCTTCCGAGAATCAACTCGACGGAAGAGGCGTCGTTCAAGACCGCCCCGATTACGACTTCACCTGTCACGGAGTAATTGGCGCCGATCTGAGCTGTCAGCGTATCGATCGGCTCGCTGAAGTGCATCACGAGCCGATCGAGGGCGTCGTAGCTGTAGCCCGTCACCGTAGGCGGGGTCGTGTCTCCGCCGGACTGCTCGGCTACCTGTGTAGAAACGCTGATCGTCGCCGGACTGCTCCAGTCAATCGCATCCCAGTCACCTGCGGGATCGTTCGAAGTATCCTGGGCGTTGTCGCCCCCTCCGCCTCCGGTCGTCCAGGCTTCCACCCAGATCGTGCTCGGATTACCGAACTTCGATTTCGCCACTTTCCATTCGAGAACGGAGGTCGCGCCCGCGGCGAGAGCCACGTCGTCAAGTGTGCTCGTCTGTGCCCACGAAGTCGTACCCTGTGTCCACGCCCATACCTGGCTGTCAGTCGGATCGTAGGGCAGATTATCCACCCAGCTTCGAAGCGAGTATTCCGGCTTATGCGGGTCATTGACCAGGACCGGCCGGGCCCACGCGTCGCTCGTCCCGCCGTCGGTATCGTTGGTTACATCGATGTCGATGATGTATTTTGCCCAGGCTGTAGCGGCAATATCGGCGTTCACTTCGATGGCGAAGTACCAGAACGTATTGTCGTTACAGACATAGAGATTGGTGAGGTCGAGGTTGGTGAGTCCGTTCCAGAGTTCGCCTGAAGGGTCTGTCGCCTCCGCCGCTCCGTAGACCCCGTCGATCACTCCGTCGATCGTCGGCGTACCAAAACCCTCTGCATGTACCGATCCGGCGCCCAACGTAATAGCCGCCAGGATGGCCAGCAGTGTGTAACTTCTCCTCATTTTGCCCTCCAAGGATGAAAAGAGAAAGAACATATACTGATTAAATCAGTGGTTTTCCGGGACAATAACCCTATGCAGTGTACCATCTTGGGCCAGATTATTCCAGAAGTCTTCGACGAGCGTTCCGGTTGACCATCTTCGCCCCGTTCCTTACTATTTGGTCCCATCCCGGACACGGCGCCGAATCGCCTGCGATCGAGGAGGTCAACTTGGCTGGTATCATTCTCCGTAATCTCACCAAGAGCTACGGCAAGGGGGAGCCTGTTCTCGAGGGAATCAACCTGGAAGTTCATGATCAGGAATTCATGGTTCTCGTCGGGCCTTCCGGTTGCGGCAAATCCACAATCCTCAGAGTTGTGTCGGGTCTGGAAGATATCGATGACGGTGAGATCCTGATCGATGACCGGGTGGTGAACGATGTTCCGCCGAGGGACCGGGATATCGCCATGGTCTTTCAAAGCTACGCCCTTTACCCGCACATGACCGTCTATGAAAACATTGCGTTCGGGCTTCGCGTAAGAAAGCACCCGAAAGAGAAGATCGACGGTCTTGTGAGGGAAGCAGCTGATACTTTAAGTCTCAGTTCCATGCTCGAAAAACGTCCCGGCCAACTCTCCGGAGGGGAGCGGCAGCGCGTTGCCCTCGGGCGGGCGATCGTCCGTAAGCCCAAGGTTTTTCTCTTTGACGAACCGCTCTCGAATCTGGATGCGAAGCTTCGCGTGCAGATGAGAGCGGAAATTTCCGCGCTTCATGAGCGGCTCCGGATCACGACCCTGTACGTCACCCACGATCAAGTGGAGGCGATGACAATGGGAGAGCGAATCACTGTCCTACGCGATGGCCTTGTGCAGCAGGTGGACAAGCCGATGGGCCTCTACTCGAACCCTGCCAATCGTTTTGTCGGAGAGTTCATCGGGTCCCCTCCGATGAATGTCCTTCCTGCCCGATGGACGGGGACGGAGCTCCAGGTGGGGGAGTCGCGTATCCCGTCCACACCGGAGACAATCACACTCCTGGCGAACCATGTGGGGCGGGAAGTTTTCGTCGGCGTGCGCCCGGAGCTCGTCGAGATTCAGAGTGAGGGGGAGGGGCTCCCGGCGAGAGTGGAACTCGTCGAACCGATGGGGGGCGAGTCCAATATCTATCTCACAATGGGAGGTCGCCGGCTCATTGCCCGTGTCGACGGACTTCCTTCACTTCGAATGGGCGATGACGTGCGCATTCGGATGCCGGCCGGGCAGGCGCACTTCTTTGATCATGAGACGGAACGGAGGATCATCTGACTGTGCTGAAAATCGCAAATTTCTCTATTGGCTATTGTCTGGCTCTATTGCTCGTCATTTTCATGTCCTGCGGAGGAGGCGGCGGTGGTGAGGAGGGGGGCGTAACCAAAGTCGTCCTCTGGGAGATGATGGATCCCGAAGAAAGGGAAATCCTCGACGAGCTTCTCGCGGAATGGAATGCGGCACACGCCACGATCCAGGTGAGTCGCACAAACTTCGGACGTGAACAGATTCGTGCCCAGTTTCTGACGGCCGGACTGGGAGGCGGGGGGGCGGACCTTCTATTCGGCGCGGCCGACGATGTCGGTCCCTTCTCGATCGCGGGCGTGATTCATCCGCTCGATGAAATTCTGGGAGCCGAGTACCTGAGCCGTTTTTCGGAGATCGGGTTCGACCGGTTTGACGGTCACGTCTGGATGCTTCCCACACAGGTGGGGAACCATCTCTGCCTGCTCTACAATACCGATCTCATTGCCGAACCGCCTGAGTCACTCGAGGAACTCGTCGCGATGGCCGTTGAGCAGACGATCGACGAAAATGGTGACGGCACGCCGGAGAGATACGGGCTTGTTTTCGAGTCTCGCGAGCCGTTCTGGCTCGTTCCGTTTCTTGTCGGGTTCGGAGGATGGGTGATGGACGATGAGTTCAATCCCACTCTCGATACGCCCGCCATGGCAAAGGCGCTCGCGTTCGTCGCCTCGCTCCGTTCCGAGTATGGCATTCTCCCGAGGGAATGCGACTACCAGCTCTCCGACACGATGTTCAAAGAGAAGAAAGCGGCCTTTACAATCAACGGACATTGGTCCTGGGGCGGCTACGACGATTCCGATGTACCGTTCCAGGTAACTTCGATTCCATTGAATCAGGAGACCGGTCTCTGGCCTGGCCCGATGATTTCAAGCCGGGGGTATTACATCAATTCCTCGGTGGAGGGGGAGCGCCTGATAAAGGTCATCGAAGTACTCGATTATCTGAATTCCGAAGAGGTACAGATCCGGTTCGCCGATCGACTCGGGGTCATCCCGGGGCTCAAGTCCGCGTTTGATCACCCTTCAATCAAATCGAACGAGCGGCTCCGTGCTTCGTGGGAGCAGTATCAGAAGGGCCGTCGTATGCCGGTAGTTCCCGAAATGCGGGCGATCTGGGATGCAATGCGACCCGGTTTCCAGAACGTACTGAACGGGGAATCGACGCCCCAAGAGGCTGCCCGTGCCATGCAGATCGACGCTGTTAAGAAGATCGCCGAAATGAAGGGATAGACAACGGGTGCGTTCTTTCTGGAAACGCCATTCTCAGCCGTACTTATTCCTGGCGCCCGCCGTGGCTGTCATGCTCTTTATTGTTCTCTACCCCTTCCTGTATAATGTGTATATAGCCTTTTCGAACATGAGCCTTTATCATCTGAGGGACCTTGAATTCGTCGGGCTGAAACACTTCCGCACGATCCTGAGCGAGCCCGCGATCTGGGCCGTGTTCGGCAAGACAATTCTCTGGACGGTTGTCAACGTTGTCTCCCACCTGGTTCTCGGTGTGGGACTCGCCGTGCTTCTCAATCAGCAAATCAAAGGCCGGGCGATCTTCCGCGCACTCCTCATTCTTCCCTGGGCCATGCCGCAATATATTACGGCGCTTACCTGGCGGGGAATGTTCAACTATGAATACGGTTCCATCAATTTGGGATTGAAGGCGATCGGGCTCTCACCCATCCCCTGGCTTGCGAGCGAAATCGGTGCATTCGCGGCGCCCGTAATCGCTAATATCTGGCTCGGTTTCCCTTTTATGATGATCATCGCGCTCGGGGGACTTCAGTCGATCCCGAAGGAACTTTACGAGGCGGCCGATCTGGACGGCGCAGGGTGGTGGTTCCGTCTTCGGAAGATCACACTCCCTCTTTTGAAACCGGTTCTGCTTCCTGCGGCGATTCTCGGTACGATCTGGACATTCAATAACCTGAATGTCATCTGGCTGATCACTAACCAGGGGGAGCCGGCGGACAAGACTCACATTCTTGTCACCTACGTTTACAAGGCTGCGTTCCATTACTACCGGTACGGTTATGCGGCGGCATTCTCGCTCGTCATCTTCGTGATTCTGCTGAGCTTCGTTCTCGCTTTTCTCCGGGCCGGAAAGGAGAGGACGCGATGAGTCGGGAAGGGAACAGGCTCCGGATCGTGAAAAGCGTTGTGATTCACGTCGCGCTCGTCCTTTTCACGATGGCGGTGATCTATCCGATTCTGCAGGTGATCTCGATCTCACTCCGTCCGGGGGACCGGCTTTACAGCACGTCTCTCGCGCTCATTCCTGACGGCGCCACTCTCCATGCTTACTACGCGATTTTCTTTGAGAAGCCGTTTCTACTCTGGCTCCGGAACTCACTCCTCGTGTCGATCACGGTGACTATAATCGGCGTGGCGCTCGCCTCTACTTCAGGCTATGCGTTCGCCCGATTCCGTTTTCCTGGACATGGTGCCGGCATGCTCGGATTTCTGGTGAGCCAGATGTTTCCCGCTACCATGCTGCTGCTACCACTTTTCATTCTCTTGAGTAAGATCGGGATGATCGATGCGATTCCAGGTCTCGTCATTGCCTATGTGGCGACGGCGCTCCCGTTCTGTGTCTGGACGATGAAGGGATATTACGAGTCAATTCCTGTGGAGCTTGAAGAAGCGGCCATGGTGGACGGCACGACCAGGGCAGGGGCGTTCTGGAAGATAACGCTTCCTCTATCCGCGCCCGCTCTCATGATCACGGCCCTTTTCAGTTTCATGACCGCATGGTCCGAATTCATGGTGGCACGGGTGATCATTCAGTCGCAGAATCTCTACACGCTCCCCCTCGGCCTCGAGTCCCTTGCCGGGACGTTTCAAACCGAGTGGGCAAACTATTCGGCCGGGGCGGTCGTCGTCTGTATCCCTGTAGTTGCGCTCTTCCTGATCCTCAATCGCTATCTCGTCTCTGGACTCACGCTTGGTGGCGTCAAGGGATAGAGGGGCGTTCAGGTTGCCCCGTCTCACCGGATGCTGACTACCCCGGTGCCCGCAAACCCGGGTGCGTCCCTCCACGCCGGTCGACCTTCCTCCCGAGAGGTGCTGCGGAACTCCTGGCGTCGTTCCTCGCCTGCTTGCTCAGCCGGCCCACAAAACCTGCGATTTTGCAGGTCCCACCCGGCTTCGTCCCGCTTAAACCTCTCGTGAGGAAGGTCGACCGGCGTGGAGGGGCACAGGCGGGGGTGGCATTGGGTTCACGGAGAAGGGTGTTGTTCTACCTGTTGATCGGGTGGCCGAGCCCCATTCTCCCCGCTTCCAGGCGGTTGTGTGGTCCGCAGAGAAGGCGGAGGTTTGCTGATTCGTGTTCTCCGCCAAGAGCGAAGGGGGTGATGTGGTCGATCTGCAGGTGTCGTGTGGCATCGCATCGCGTGCCGTCTGGTGCCATGAAAGTGCATCGATGTCCGTCGCGGAGAAGGACTTCATCGCGTAGGGACGATGGGATGTGGCGTGATCGACTCCCCGGCGCCATGGTCGATTCGGCTGGTTGAGGTCCGCCCACACCGGTCGATGATCGCTCGCTCTGCGCTTTTCTCGCTTCCCGCTTTTTTCGTTTTTCTCTGCGCTGTTGTTTTTTCGCCGGATCATGTCGTTCGAGGAACTCGGCCATGAGCCTTCTAAATAGTTGTTCGTAGGATTGGCCGGCGACCCCGCTGGAGAGTAGTGCCTCGACCTGGGCGAGTTGCTTGACGAAGTCATCGCTCGCGGAGAACTCGATCTTGTAGCGGAGTTCGCGCTTATTGCTTTGATCATCATTCTCTTCCGGGTCGTCCATTGAGCCTTGCATTTTGCGAGGGGTGGTAGATTCCTGACCGCCATTTCGGCGGTCGGAAACTGGTCGGTTTGGTTCAAGGTTGAAGAGATCGTCCGAAATGGTCGGAGGTTTCGGTGGTTCAACCCTTCCGATGGGCTTCGCCTTGTCACGAATCAGAACGGCCGGCTTGTCCTCCGCGAGTATGGCGTCGATTTCACGGAGTCTCTTTCCGGTTACTCTTCGGAGAAGGTTATCTTTATTTACCGGATTGAGACTACTCGCGATCTTGGCCACCGCACAGAATGAAAGCTCCCCCCGCTCGATCATCCCTTCAATCTCAGGATAGAGTGCGATGGACCTGGCTGTCTTGATTCGGCGGAAAGCTGCCGAGTCGGAGTAGCCGAGTCCCCTGTTCGTAAAGTCGTGCATGGAGGAGTAGCCCAGTTTGAGATAAAGCTGCCGGCGCTCCACTTCAATCAACCGATGAACGATTCGAAGTGTGATCGATCGTTCGTTACGAACCTGATGTTTAAGATCGCGAATGAGTTCATGGTCGGATAGCAGCGAGAAGCTCTGTTTGTTCATGGTCATACCCCCTCACATTTAAGCCTCACGTGATGGGGTCATAGTCAGATTATACACCCTGTTTTCCTGACTTCGAGGGAGCGTCAAGATGGTGGAAAACAGGCTTCTGGGATGCCCGGAGCACCGGATGTGAAATATTTTAAGACAAAGAGCCTCGGGGAGGCTTCTCAGGTCATTCTCGCGGGACGCATGTCCGGTAAGCGATTGATGCCTCAAAAAGGTGTCAATCATTATTTTGAATTTCTTGGGATTATCGGAAGAAATTTTCGTGCGATCGGGTAGCCCGATTGTAGAGACACGATACGGAATTCTCAGTTAGCAGTTAGGGGCCATCATCAATCTCGATTTCCGTTTACCTGGGCTCGCCACCCGCCCCCCGGCTTTAGTGGAGAGATACTCCAATATTGAAGATGTGATCCAGTCGTTGCCAGCGCTTACTTGACGAGAGTGAGCTTGCCGACTTGGGCCCGGTCGGTTTGAAGGCGAGAGAGGTAGATGCCGGGTTGTCGCGACCGTTCGACCCTTCTACAGAATCAGTAGTTCGGCTCAAGCATCAATCTCATTCGGGCTATCGTATCAGGATGATCTTGCGGCTTGTTTCGGCTGCGCCAGCCCGGAATCGAGCGAAGTAGATTCCTGTGGAGGCGGGCGAGCCGGTGCCGGTCATTCCATCCCAGGTGATCGAGTGGGGTCCCGCTATTCGGTCACCACTAACAAGCTCACTTACCTTTCTGCCGGCTAGATCGTAGATCGCCAGTTCGATCGGCAGCACCGTGCCGTTCTCCCCCGGAACCACGAATCGGATTTCCGTAGTGGGATTGAACGGATTCGGCCGGTTTGGCGGAAGATCGAATCGATGAGTGGGGGGGAGATAGTCGACAACGACTCCGGAGGTGATCGAGAGAGGCGATATCTTAACGAGATGATCGGTCTCGGAGATGTAGAGATTACCGAGATGATCGAAGGCGAGACAGTCGCCGCCGGCAAGAGGATCGAAACCGTTCGCGTAAACTTCGACCGAAGCGCCTGAAGTAACACGTAGAATTCGATCGGATGTGATGCTCGCCACAAACAGGCCACCTCCCAGTCCGCCCGTCTCGTCGAACGCCAGTGCGGATGCGCCACCGAGCTGACCGGGGTCCGAGACGAAGAGGGTCGATACGCCGGTTGAGTCGATACGAAAGATCGAACCGTCATCGCGTGACACATAGAGGTCGGTTCCGAAGCCCGCGCCCAGCCCGAACGCGAGGCCGTTCACATCCGTGAGGCCCGTGGCGAATGTGCTGACAGTCCCTGCTTCATCGACTGAGTAGACCGTGCTTACTCCCGGTGCGCCGAGATAGGCAAGGCCGCCATAACGCCCGGTCGGGTCGACAGCGATCACCCAGTCCGGCCCGGTGGAAGGGAGTGGAGCGAGTACTTCGATCGAACCGCGCTCATCTCCCGCCTCGCGGGCACGCAGGATATTCTGGGAGTCGGCGATCAGCAGGTCGCCCGAGAAGAGCCCCCCGGCCACGTCCTGGGCGATCGCGGCCGGTCTCTGAATCAGATTGTCGTCGAAGGTCTTTTCGACGAATCCGTTGTCATCATGGAAGAGCACCCGGTCCCAGCCGGTATCGCCAAGGATGATTCTTCCTTCGGTCGGCGTTCCTGAGCGGCCCGCTTCGAGTGAAAGTGGTACACGAAGATCATCACCCGGCAGGTCGGCAGCATAGCTTATGGCGGGAAGAGTGATCGATGGGGATGCCCCTGAGTTTGTCCGGAAGGTCCAGACGAAAGGAACGCCGAGGGAATCGTTATCGGCGAGTGACCCGGCCGATCGGCCGATCGTAATCTCGTACGGTGTACCGTCAGTCAGTGGGGAAGAGGGGAGGAGATGCAGTGTGTTTCCCACCCACTGCGTTGTGTATCCAAATGAAGGGGAGACTGAAACTGCATTTTCCGCTGAACTCTTGTCCATCGCTTCCGAAAAAGTGATCGAAATCGGTGCGCCGAGCTCCGTCCCCAGCCCGTCATGAACCGGCCATGTTCGATCGACCCATGGAGCCGGGTCGGGCTGAACAGCCGACCAGATCGCCGCCGAAAGCCCGCCAAGCACGTAGTCGACATTGCCGCTCGCGGGAATCGTCCGTGACGCGCCGGAGAGGCCGTCATGGATCAACCCGCCTACGAGATCAGGATCGATAGTCAAAGTGACATCGCTTTCACTCGTATTCAGGATGACAAGCACCGTCTCTTCTCCGACGAGCCTTCTGTAATACGCGTAGATCCCGGCCGAACCGCTGCTCGCGACCTCTTCCTGGCTTCCTCGTCTGAGCGCAGGCAATTGACTCCGCAGACGGTTCAGATTTCGGGCCCACTTATAGAGAGGGGCCGCCATGTGAAAATTATCCCCTTCCGATGGGCCAAAGTCCCAGAGCCCGTCCCACATATCTTCCCGATTCCATGGATCGCCGCCGCCATCGAATTCCTGCTCCGTGCCGTAGTAGAGACAGGGAATTCCGATCGATGTGTAGAGCCAGGCTTGAGCGATTTTGGAGCGCGCCTCGTCACGATCGGCGTTCGAACCGAAACCCATGAATCGTCCCACATCATGATTATCCAGAAACTTGACCAGTCGTTCTCTCGCCGTGGGATCGTAAAAGGTGGAGTCTCCGTAAACGCCGGAAAGGTCGTTCGTGTTACCACCGTCACGAAACACGCCGGTAGTTGTGAAGTGCATGGGAAACCAGAGCGTGGCGTCCAGCGCGAACGGCCCCCCCGCCTGGGTACCTGTGTATTTTCCGTTTTCGAAAGCCGAACCGGAGAAAACCTCGCCATACATGAAGAAGTCACTCTTGGAAAGAGTATCTGACGCGAAGTCGTGAAGCCCCGGTCCGAACTCCTGCCAGAAATCGAGTTCCACATGTTTTACCGTGTCGATTCGAAAGCCGTCCGCGTCGGTCGTATCGATCAGCTGCTGATGGGCGGCGATCAGCGCATCCCGAATCGCCGGGACCTCAGTACGAAAGTCGTCGAGCCCGAATATTTCGCCAAGAATCTGCTCAGGGTCGTTCCAGTTGGATACCTCGCCGTTGTTGTGATACCAGGAGAGGCTGTCGAACGGGGGAGCGGCTTTGTCTCCCCCGTTTCTCCAGACCAGGTTATAGGTCCCGGGATCTTCGAATGAGGGCCAGCCTGGGTCGTTGGAATGGATCAGATCCCCTCCGTGATTGGCGATCACATCGAGAATCACATACATGCCCCGGGCGTGCGCTTCGTCGATCAGTGAGCGGAGCGCACTGAAGCCGCCGAACTGGGCGGCGAATCCATAAAAGTCCTGAATGTGATAGCCGTGATAAGCGCCGTTGGCGTTGGATTGCACAGGTGAGATCCAGAGGGTGGTCGCCCCCAGCCCCTGGATGTAATCGAGCTTCGCCTCGATCCCCGCCCAGTCGCCGCCGTGCGTCTTCGCTCCATCGGACGGAACATAGGCGCCGTCGGCGTTGTTATTTGCCGGGTCGCCGTCAAAAAACCGATCAGTCAGGATCTGATAGATGCTCTGATCCCGCCAGTCCGCAGGTGAAGGGTGGCCGGCCTGGGCAAAAGTGGGAGCGATAAGCACGCCCCATGCAATCAGGAGAGTCCGGGCGAGGCGACGGCGTGACAAGTGGTGAAACCTCCAGGGGAGCAGAGAAAAGGCGAGGGACCGTCAAGATCCCTCGCCCTTGTGCACATCTTGGTCACCGATCGATCATCGGACGACCTCCGGTCAATCTACCGGAAGAGCTGCTTCATCGAGCCCCAGCTCGAGTTCTCGGTCGCCGTGTTGGTGAGCACGGTGGACCGGGTCCGGCCGGTGTTCGCATTGAACTCGAAAAGAACATTCGTGTTCGGATTAACGGTAGTGAAGTTCAGGTTCCCGCCACCGCTTGCGCCGCCGTCGGCGCGCATGGTCTGGAGGTCCCAGTCATTGTCGGCGCGCCACAGGAAGTCATAGCTGCCAAGTGTGGCGATATTGACAGTAACGGAGTGAACCCCGCCCACATTCGTGGCGACTACGCCGTCAGCCCAGGTGCCGATTTCGGCCGCCGCACCGATTACTTCGAAAGCGGTACCGGCCGGAGCGTAATGATCGGACCAGGCGATATTCTGATCCGGAAGCCAGCCGTCACCATTGGCGTTCGTGTCGAGGGTGAACAGGATCTGCTCCGCCAAGACGCCTACATGGACGAACTGGTTGCTGCCGGGATAAGCATCTGACCAGTCGTCGCGGGCCGCTTTCCACGAATACTTGCCGATCGCGCCGACATCTGTGGTGACAAGAGCGCTGTAGATCCCATCGCCTGAGACAGCGTCCCCACTCACGCCAAGGTCATTCAACAGGTTGCCAGCATCAAAATTCCAGCAACCCGGCACGCAGTACACGTCCCCTTTGGCGTGCCAGGGCTGGGCGTACGCGGTCGCCGCAATGGCGAGAGCCGCGAGGATGATAACGGTCTTTTTCATACGATCTGCTCCTCTTTACCGAAAACCTCGGTCCAAATAGCCCGAACAACGCTCAAGCATGCTTCACAATACTGGCAAAATTGTACCATTTCTGAGGGGGAAATGCAATCAAAGGCTGATTGAGGCCGGAATTCGTCCGTGGAGGGCATGAAGCCTCTCCTCTCCTCTCCCCGCGGCGTACCCAGGCCTGCCATCCCCCCGTTGTTGCCAGAGGAGGCTCTGCAGGATAGACTCCGTGCTCCTGGAGTCTGCGCTACCAGGGACGGAATAGAGGAGGAGTTCGCCATGACAAGTACCGCGCGATTTGTTGCATTCATCGCCTTCACGGTGCTGGGATTGACTGCTACTGCGGGAGGGGCGAATCAGGACAAAGAACGACTGATCGATTACCAGACGGGAACGGCGTTCCTTCCCCAGACACCAAGCGTGACGGGAGGGGCGGCCGGCGCGTTCAGCAACCCGGCCGCCTGGTCGACGAGCGATCATGGAGAAACCGCGTTCTGGTGGAACGATCGCAGCCTCCGGAGCGGGTCGCTCGACAACTACGGTTTTTCTTCGGGGCGAAATCTGGGTTTCGCCATGCAGCGGTCGATCGGTCCCGGCGATATCGCAGGTGATACGGAAAGTCTTTACGACTATCAGATCGGGCTTTCAGGCGGGAACAGGCGGAGCCATTTCGGACTGGCCTATCGGTGGGCCCGCGGTGGAAACGAAGTCATCGACCACGAGAGGTCGATCGTGGCGGGTATGATCGAACGGCCCCGCTCATGGCTATCCTACGGGGCGGCCGGCGTTTTCTCTCTCGAAACCGATGCAAGACAGGGGGGCGCCGATATCGGTGTTCGGCCCCTCGGGAAACCGTGGCTGACATTCTTCGGCGACTACACCCTCTCCGACGATGAGCAGATCGATGAAGGACGATGGGGCGCCGGCTTCGAAGTCCGCCCGATCCATGGAATCCATTTGGGTATGAAGTTTCGTGACGCCACGGGGAGCGATGAGTTCGGCTACAGTCTGAATCTAGGCGTGACTTTCGACGATTTTGGGATTCACGTCATGCCTTCCTATGACGAGGACGGGAAGAACCGTCCGGCAGGCGGGCTGCTCCCGACAACCTATCTCGTCAGACTGGAGCCTCCCCACAGGGGTTTCCCTCTCCACCACACCATGCGGAAACTCTTCCATGAGAATCACTACGTCAAAATGGATCTCTCCGATCGCAGGCTGACCTATCGGAAGGCCCGCTGGTTCGACGATGAGCGTGTCGCGTGGATCGATCTTGCACGGGATCTCGAGGAGATTCGAATCGACCCGGCGGTCCGCGGCGTTGTCCTGAACCTGGCCGGTTTTCGGGCGGGCGGCACTCTGGTCTGGGAACTCCGCGAGAAGCTCGGTGAACTGAAACTCGCAGGCAAGGAAGTGATCATCCATATCGAGCGGGTTACCATGGGGGGATACGGGCTTGCTTCCGTCGCTGATCACATCTCGATCGATCCCCACGGACAGGTGCTGATTCCCGGGCTCGCGCTGCACAGAACCTATATGAAAGGCCTTCTGGAAAAGATCGGCATCGGTTTTCAGGAACTCCGCCACTTCAAGTACAAGACCGCCAGTGAGACCCTCAGCCGTACCGACATGTCGGACGCCGACAGAGAGCAGATCGGTCGAATCGTGGATGTGATCTATGAGGTCTTTCGTGAACAGATCACCGATGGGCGGGGCTTCAATAACGCGAGCTTTGACCGGATGGTTGAAGAGACCCCTCTCCTCATTGCTGAAGAGGCACTCGACCGGGATCTGGTCGATCGGATCGGCAGATGGCACGACATGGAAGACTGGATCCGGGAGGAGCGTGACGGCGCAAGTCTGGGCAGGCATTGGCGCGATCCGAATCGCGCGATTCATTATGATGAAAAATGGGGAAGGCCACCGGAAATCGCGCTTGTCTATGCACTCGGGATCTGTGCGATGGAAGAGGGAATCCGTGGCCGGGCGACTTCCAAGTACCTGCGTGATCTCGCGGATGATGACGACGTAGCGGCGATCGTTTTACGGGCTGACTCGCCGGGAGGGGATCCTCTGCCCAGTGACCTGGTCGCCGACGGCATGACCAGAAACAAAGAGAAAGGCCGTCCGGTGATCGTAAGCCAGGGGAGCGTGGCCGCTTCAGGAGGCTACTGGATCAGCATGCCGGGGACACGGATCCTGACGAGCCCGCTTACCGTGACAGGTTCGATCGGAGTCATCGGCGGCTGGGCCTGGGATGACGGCCTGGGGGAGAAGACCGGTTTCACGGCGAGCGGCGTCAAGCGTGGATCGCATAGCGATCTCCTTACCGGAGTGCGGTATCCCCTTCTCGGCCGGATTCCGGAGAGGGCGCTCTCAGAGGATGAACTTGCCTACACCAAAAAGATCATTTTGAATCTGTATGAGGATTTTGTGGGCGCCGTTGCAGAGAGTAGAGGGATGGAAGCGGATGAGGTTGGCGAAATCGCCCAGGGAAGGGTCTGGATGGGGGGCGATGCCCTTGATCTCGGCCTGGTGGACGGCTTCGGAACTCTGCCGGACGCCATTCTGGAAGCTCGTATCCTCGCGGGCATCAATCCGGAGGACGAGATCATACTGACCGAATTCCCGAAGCGTAAAGCATTCGAGTTCCCGTCCGTCGGCCGCCGCCTTCTCGGGGCGGGCATGATCGGCCGTGGATTGGCCGGACTCTTTCCGATGACTCCGAACGTCATAACGGACGACCCGAATTCTGACTATGCTATTACGTATATTGAAGAGTTGCTGAAAACTCCGGGAGCGCCCAAAACGCTCACTCCCCCCGAGGCGATTCCTGAGGGTTGGTACATAACGGAATAGGACCGGTAGGAACCGGCGGAAGGGGAAGTTCGACCGATGAGAATCAAAGGGACTGTTGTTGTCAGGGTTTTCAGTCTGATGATGGCGCTCGGCGCGATCCAAACGAACCTGGGGCCGTTCTCCGTCTCCTCCGCATTCGGTCTTCCCCGCTATTCGGCTCGATACGAGCAGAAGTGTTCTCTCTGTCATGTGAATCCTACAGGTGGGGGGATGAGAACGACCTACGCAAGCCAGTTCCTGGTGCCCACTGAAATGGTTTACAACCCCTGGGGAATGGGGGACATCGAAAAGATCAATCCCCATATTGCCGATCGGATCACGATCGGCGCCGATCTTCGGACCATTGCACGCTACTCCGACGAGGACGCATTGCGATCGGAGAACGGGTTCTTTCATATGCAAAGCGATTTCTATCTCTCCTTCCAGGGGGACGATCACTGGTCCGCCTATCTCGATCGGGGTTCAAGCACGACCTATGAGGCCTTCGGGATGGCCCAGGTACTCCCCCATAACGGCTACGTCAAAGTCGGTCGTTTCACTCCCGCATTCGGCTGGAAGCTAGCCGATCACAACGCGTTTACCCGTGAAGTACTCGGCTTCGAGCCCCCCGCCCATACCGATGTCGGTGTGGAGGTCGGCCTCTATCCAGGGAATACCGAATTGCATCTCTCGCTCCTGAACGGGAACCAGGGCGCGACGCAGGATTTCAATGATGAACTCTCTTTCGCTGCCAGAGGTGCCTGGCGGTTTCACCTGAAGGGGACGGGCGTCACTCTCGGCGGCTCCTATCAGTCGGATGATGACCGGTCTCTCCCGTCGGACGAGGTGAGGGAACGCAATACGGGGGGACCGTTCGGCGCGTTTCATTGGGACCGATTCACCTGGCTCGGAGAGGCGGATTGGACCAGATGGAATCTTCCGGAAAGCGACGAGGAGATCACCACGTTCATTACATCACACGAAGCGGCTTTCCAGGTTCGGCAGGGACTCGATCTTGTGGGAACTTTCAGTTTTCACGACCCTGATCTCGATCTTCAATCCGGCACGGAAGCGCGGTGGGGTGCAGGGATTAATCTGTTTCTCAATCCATTCGCCGTGCTCAGCCTGCTCGTCCAGACGTATGTGATCGACGAACCGGATGGGTCGATTATCGATCCGGCGCTGAGCCGGACGGACTACACTCAGACTGTAGTACAGGGACATTTTCTCTATTGATCTATCGACTCCCCTTGTTTCGAGGAGCATGACATGGTTCAGAAAGTGATAGGAGCGGTCGTGGTGCTGCTCTCTCTTGCGGGAGCTGCCCGGGCCGAAAAATTCGTTATCCTTCCCGGGGAGGGGAGCTCGGTTCGTTTTGAATCCAAAGCCCCCATGGAGTCGTTCGGGGGGGAGACTTCCCTGATTACCGGGACGATCGAAGTCAACCCGGCGGATCTTTCGAGTCCCGTAGCTGTATCACTCGAGGTCGATCTGGCTAGTCTCGATACCGGAATTAAGCTGCGGAACAAGCACATGTGCGAACACCATCTGGAGACTGATAAATTCCCGGTAGCCACGTTCGTCAGTTCCGGTCTGGGAAAACTTGGTCCCGATCGTCTCGATCCGGGGGTCGGTGTCGAGCTGGAACTGGCAGGAACATTTACGCTTCATGGAGTTTCGCGAGAGGTTACGATCCCTGTAACTGTCGCTTTTCAATCGACGGAGGCGGGAGTGTCGCTTCGGGTGATCAGTGACTTTCAGATCAAACTTTCCGACTATGGAATCGCACGTCCTCAGTTCCTGATTCTGAAGCTCGACGAAGTACAGCGGATTCATTTTGATGTAACGGCTTTTGCATCGCCGGAGCAGAATGGCTGATCCTGGCGAACGCTTCTGGTTGAACGGGGCCTTCACGGATGAACAGAATGCCCGTATCCCGGTTCTCGATCGGGGGGTGCTGTTCGGTGACGCTCTCTATGAAACGGTTCGGTATTACGGGAATCGTCCCTTCCTGACGGACCGCCACTTCGACCGGCTATTTCAAAACGCGGAAGCCCTTCGATTTCCTGTTCGCTACGATCGGGCGGAGCTCCAGGCTGTCGTAACCGGCTTGATCGAACGGGGAAGTCATAAGGACGGGCTCATCTACCTGCAGTGGACCAGAGGGGCGGCACCGCGAGGGCTCGTACCGGGCCTGGGTCTCCTGCCCAATGTGTTCGCATTTCGAAGTCGTCTTACGACCGTTCCGCGCCGATTCCGGAAAGAGGGTGCGCCGGTGATCACCCTTCCCGACCTCCGGTGGCATCGGACCGAGATCAAAACCACCAATCTCATGGGCAGCGTACTCTCCAGGCAGGAAGCGGCGGCAGAGAACGCCTATGAAGCGCTTCTCTACCGTGGATCAGGCAAGCGGGCCCGTATGACCGAGGGAACATCCACCTCTCTCTTTCTGGCAATCGACGGCCGGCTCGTTACCCCCCGAGTCAGGGAACTCCTTCCGGGCATTACGCGAGAGGTAGTACTCGAACTCGGGAGAGAGTCGGGAATGGTGGTGGAGGAACGACGGGTGAGCCGGGAAGAGTTGTTCCTGGCTGACGAAATATTCCTGACGGCCACGTCGATCGAGATCCTTCCCGTCAGCTCGATCGATGGCAGGCGCCCCAGGGTCGAACCACCGGGGCCCGTCACGGGGAGCCTGAGTGATGACTTCGCGAAATTCCGCCGAAACAGTCTCGCCGCCGATTGAGAATCTCGTCGATTGCTGGCGAGAAGTGCCGGCTGATATCCGCTATACTCCCCCCATGCGAATCGCACTCCTCTCATCTGAAGTGGCACCCTATGCCAAAACGGGCGGGTTGGCTGACGTAGCCGGGGCGCTCCCTGCGGCGCTCCGCGATCTCGGCCATGATGTCCTGACGATCATGCCATTCTACCGGGCGGTGCGGGACAAGGGATTTCAGCTCGAATCGAACGGGATGCATTTTGAGGTGCCCATGGAAGGACGGGGCGAACGGGCCTTCGTACTCCGGACACAAGAGACAGTCGCTCCCCCGGTTTACTTCATCGCTCATCCCGGTTTTTATGAGCGTTCCGACGCACTTTACACGACAGAGTACGGCGATCTTCCCGACAATCTGGAACGATTCGCCTTTTTCAGTAAAGCGGCACTCGAATTCCTGCGCCGCCTTGGTCAGCTTGTAGACATTATACATATCAACGACTGGCAGACATCGCTCGTCCCGATTTACAGAAGGCTCTCGTACGATGGAACTGCGGAACTGGGCGGTGCCCGGACCGTTCTCACAATTCACAATATCGGTTATCAGGGTCTTTTTACGGCGGACCAGTTCACACGGACCGGACTCCCCGACGTTTTTTTTCATACGGAGAGCGGTCTCGAGTTCCATGGCCACATGAATCTGCTTAAAGGGGGGATTCTATTCGCCGATGCCATTACCACTGTCAGCCCGACGTATGCACAGGAGATTCTGACACCGGAACAGGGCTATGGACTCGAAGGGGTGATCCAACAGCGGGCTGGTCGGCTGCAAGGAATACTGAACGGGATCGACACCGAAGTCTGGAATCCTGCTTCCGATCCATTGATTCCCCACCAGTTTTCGGCCGAGTCCATTGCCGGCAAACGTAAGAACAGGCAGGCGCTTCGGAAGTTTTGCGGCCTTCATGACACGCCTGACAAACCTCTTGTCGCCATGATCAGCCGGCTCGCCGCCCAGAAGGGTTTTGACCTGGTAGCCGGCGCGATGGAGACGATTCTGTCTGAAGGAGCACAGTTCCTGTTGCTCGGTACAGGCGATACGGATTACCAGAACTGGTTTCAAAATCTGGCGGCCCGGCATCCAGGCCAGGTGAGCGCCCAGATCATGTTCGATAATGAACTCGCCCATAGAATCGAAGCGGGGGCGGATATTTTTCTCATGCCGTCGCGGTACGAACCGTGCGGACTGAATCAGATGTACAGTCTTCGGTACGGAACCATCCCGGTCGTCCGGGCTACCGGCGGCCTGGCCGATACAGTGGTCGACTACACACCTGATGGTTTGAAAGATGGAACTTCAAACGGATTCGTTTTTCAGGAATACTCGGCCGAAGCACTGGCCCACACACTCGGACGTGCGTTTCTACTCTTCTCCGATCGAAGGAAGTGGCTCCGCCTGGCTCGGAACGGAATGGGCCGGGACTGGTCGTGGGAGAGAAGCGCCTCGCAATATGTCGAACTCTATCAATCACTCGTTCCCGGTGGGCCGGAAGTCTGAGTTTGAGGAATTGTCTTTATGCCTGAATCGAATGTGACATTTTCCCTCGTTCTCCACGCCCATCAACCGACAGGCAATTTCGACTTCGTCTTCCGGGAGACATTTGATCAGTGCTATCGCCCTCTCCTGGAGGAGATCGCTCGTCACCCGGCCATCCCGGTTAGCCTGCACTACAGCGGCATTCTACTGGAGTGGCTCGATGAGCACGAATCTGGCTATCTCGATCAACTGGGGGAGATGGTGGAGTCGGGGCAGATCGAGCTTCTCGGAGGTGGATTCGGCGAGCCTGTTCTTGTCATGCTGAACGACCGTGACCGGAGTCGTCAGATTGCGGAGATGAGCGGTTTTCTCGAAAGGCGTTTCGGAAAGCGGCCGCGCGGTCTCTGGCTGACAGAACGGGTATGGGAACAGTCGCTCGTGCGCGATATCGCGGCTGCCGGAATCGAATATACGCAAACCGATGATTCCATCTTCCGGTCGGCCGGATTTCGAGGCGATGACCTTTACCATTCCTATATCGCGGAAGATCGTGGCGAGACAATCCGGATCTTTCCCATCAGCGAACGGCTCCGCTATCTGATTCCGTTCGAAGAGCCTCACAAGACGGTCGAATTCCTCGAGAGCGTAGGGGATTTGAATGGGGACCGTGTTCTTGTATACGGCGATGACGCTGAAAAATTCGGCGGTTGGCCCGGCACTCACAAGCGTGTTTTCGAGAATGGGTGGCTCGCGGCATTTCTGAAGGCTCTCGGAGAGAAACGGAAAACGATCCATGTCCGGCATGCGGCCGACGCACTTGCGATCCCCCCGCGTGGCAAGGCCTACCTGCCCGATGCGAGCTATCGCGAAATGACCGAGTGGGCGCTCCCAATGGAAGCACAGAGAGAGTTTGAAAACCTGAAAGCCGATCTTGGCGATCTGTCGGAGCGGGCTGCTCCGTTTCTGCGGGGGGGATTCTGGCGTACGTTTCTCGCAAAGTATCCTGAGTCGGGTGACATGTATGGCCACATGATGGAAACGAGCAATCTGGTGGCGACCTTGCCGGCCGGGAGCGACGCCAGAAAGAATGCCGAACGGGAACTCTTTCGGGCACAGTGCAACTGCGCCTATTGGCACGGCGTTTTTGGAGGCCTCTATCTCCCCCATCTCCGTTTTGCTATATACAACAAGCTTCTTGCCGCCGAAAAACTGGCAAACAGAGAAATTCATGGCGATCAATCGTGGGTGAATGTCCGTCCGGTCGATCAGGATCGGGACGGATTTCTGGAAGTGGCTCTCTCTTCGGACCTCTTGAGTCTTCTCGTCCATCCGGCGAGGGGAGGGCACCTGATTGAGGTGAATGACGTTGTGAGGGATTTTTCATTGACCGCCGCTATGTCGAGACGCCCGGAAGCGTATCATCGAAAGATTATTGAGGCGGCGAACCACGGCGGTGGCGGTGATGATGACAGCGTCGCCAGCATACACGATCGTGTGGTACTGAAAGAGGAAGGGCTGGAGAAGCTCCTTATATACGACACCTACAGAAGAGAGAGCCTGATCGATCATTTCCATGCGCCGGGAACGACGCTGGACGATGTGGCGTCGGGGGGGGGGGATAAGGAAATCGGCGATTTTGTTGTAGGAGCGTACAAGGCGGTTACCGGAGGAGAGGAGGAAGAGCGAACCGTAACTCTCTCCCGGTCGGGAACAGTCAGGAGTGACGGCGCGGCGATTCCTGTGGCCTTGACGAAAGAGATTCGGCTCCGGGCCGGTGAGCCGGGATTCTCAATCGGGTACAACATTCGAAATGAGGGAGATCGGCCTCTCCGGGCCCTTTTCTCTATCGAATTTCTGCTGGCTCTACTGGCCGGCGACGCACACGACCGGCGTCTGTTCGATCAACGGGAAGATCTCGGTCCCCTGAACAGCAGGCACGATATCGCCGTGACAACATTGATCGGCGCGAGGGATGAGTATCTCGAACTGAGCGCCGGGTATTCATTCTCACGGGAGGCGGGGTGTTGGATCTTCCCCATTCAGACCGTTTCACTCTCGGAAGGTGGATTCGAATCGGTTTTTCAGGCGACCGTGTTTCAACCTCATTGGGAACTCGATCTCCCCCCTGGCGAGGAGTGGATCGTCGAATTGAACGGATTCGTTCTTGCCGCGGGTGAGGAAGAGACTGTCCGGTGAGAGGGGGTGGGGCGTTCATGCTGATTGATGACTCGACAGGGGGGGCAGGTCCGGCTCTTCCCGAGTCTTACGGCGAAGACCAAATCGAAGTTCTCGTCCGGGGGCCCCAATCAATTCTGCTGCAATGGTCACTCGACGGCGAAAAGGGCCGTAAAGCTCGCTCCCTCCTTGCAGGACAGGGCACATCATGGATGGTCCGGCTCCGAAAAGTCGATTCTGATGAGAGTTTCGACATTCCTGTCGATTCCGATGCGAGAAAACTCTATGTGACAGTGCTCGCCGGTTACAGCTACGAAGCGTCTGTCGGGTATCAGGAGGGGGACCTGTATCATGCGATCGCCGATTCCGGGAAGAGCCCGTCGATGCGCTTCTGGCCGAAGAGTAAGAATGACGTGCCCGGCCCGGGAGCGGTTCGCGTCGACCCAGGTTCCCGGAAGCGAGTCCCTACCAGTCCCGGGGGACTACCAGATAACGTGTCACGCTGGATCTCGAGTCCCGGCCGGTTTCCCCGCCCCACCAGTCTTCACTCCACCAGTCCCGGCCGACGCCGGCGATGAACCGGGCTGTCGACCTTGCCCTCGTCCTTCACGCCCATCTTCCCTATGTTCGCGAACCGGACTGTGAGTTCCTCCTGGAAGAATGCTGGCTCTTCGAATCACTTGCGGAATGTTACCTCCCTCTCCTGGAGATTCTTGAGCGCAGGAACGTCCGGTCCCGAATAGCTCTCATGAATCTCGTACTCTCACCGACACTTTCTGAAATGATGATCGACCCGCTGTTGATCGGGCGGTTCGAGAGATGGTTGGACAGGCGTATCTCCCTTCTCCAGTGCGAAGCGGTTCATGTGGATGTGGTATTTCAAGGCGCCGTGACCGATCTTCTCGATCGGTTCGAGCGGAGTCGGACGTACTGGCGGGACCGCTGCTCCGGCCGGCCCCTCGACCGATTTCGTAACCTTCAGGAAGACGGCGTGATTGAAATACTCACTTGCGGCGTGACCCACGGCTTTCTGCCGCTCATGGCGACTGGTGCTTCAAGAAGAGCGCAGATCCTGGGAGCGATGAATAATTACGAGAAACACTTTCACTGTAAATCACGTGGGTTCTGGCTCCCGGAATGCGGCTATCTCCCCGAGTTCGAGGAGCAGCTCACGGGAGAGGGAATTCTCTATTCTATTCTGGATGGACATGACGCATTCGGGGCGAACGAAATGTACCGGTTCGCGAACGGACTGGGGCTCTTTACGCGGGACATCGAAGCGGCCGCCCTTGTCTGGAGCCGGGAAGCGGGTTACCCGGGCGATCGTCGTTACCGGGATTTCCATCGTGACTCGGCGTATGACCGGGACGGGGATTACCTGAGGCGATGCAACGGGAGTGAGAGAGTTTTCGAAGCATTAGGACTGAAATACCACAGGATTACCGGCGAAGTCCCCCTCGAATCGAAAGACCCATATGATCCTGCAACCGCTTCAGAGGTCGCTCGGGAGCATGCTGCGGAATTCTGCCGGTATCTGGGAGAGAGGTGCCTGGAAAACAAGGGGGATAGCACGCCGCTGATCGTCGCGGCTTTCGATGCCGAGCTGTTCGGGCACTGGTGGTTCGAGGGAATCACGTTTCTGAATGAGCTTTTCCGGCTCATCGAATCTAGCGACGCGATCCGACTCGTCACTCTCAGCGATCAGCTCGAACGTGGGGGAGAAGCCAGGGTCGTCTCACCCCCGGGATCGAGCTGGGGGGAAGGAGGAGCGTTTTCGACATGGTTGAATGATTCGAATGACTGGATCTATCCCCATCTTCGAAACGCCGAGCGGAAACTGGTCGAATTGGCCCGGAACCGTGCGGGAGCCACCGGAAGAGAGCGGCGAGCACTCGACCAGGCAGCGCGAGAGTTGATGCTGGCTCAGGCGAGCGACTGGGCTTTTCAGATTTCCTCGGAAACAGCACCGGAGTTTGCCGAAAAGAAAACGCGCGAACATGTCGCGCGCTTTCTGGAGCTTCTTTCGATGATCGAAACGGGTTCCTATGACGAGAACCGGATGAGTGATCTGGAATCCCGGGATAATCCCTTCTCCGAAATCGATTTCAGGCTGTTTACTCCCTAGCTCGGACTGACCCCGTTCGCTACCAGCGTGAGATGACCACTTTCTGATCGGTGTAGAAGTCGATCGCCTGCTTGCCGGTCGCTTTCCGGTCTCCGAAGAACGAGCCCTTGCTTCCGCCGAACGGGAAGAAGGCCATTGGCGCCGCGACCCCTATATTCACTCCTAGCATGCTCGCATGCGAACGATACCGGAATTCCCGTGCCCACTTCCCGCTTGTCGTGAAGATCGAGCTGGCGTTGGCATAGCGGCTCGCCGTCGCGAATTCCATCGCCTGATCGAAGTCACGGGCACGGAGAAGAGTGGCGACCGGGCCGAAAATTTCCTCTGTGGCGATCGCCATGTCCGGCTTCACATCGTCGAAAACGCTCGCCCCCAGAAAGAAGCCGTTCGGGTGCTCTTCCACGTGGCCATCCCGACCATCCAGAATGAGGTCGGCCCCTTCGGCGATACCCTTCTCGATAAAGCCGAGCACGTGCTCCCTGTGTGACGCGGTAACGACCGGGCCGAGATCCGTGTCGTCGGAAAGGCCGTTCCCCAGTCGGAGGCTCTTCGCAGCGTCGACAAACAGATCACGAAACTTCTCATACGCGTCGCCCACCATGACGATCACGCTGCCTGCCAGGCACCGCTCGCCGGCGCATCCGTAGCACGACTCAGTGATGATCCGGACGGACGCTTCCATGTCGGCATCCGGCATGACGATCAGAAAATTCTTCGCCCCCCCGAGTGCCTGTACCCGCTTGCCGTGTTCCGCCGCCTTTTTGTAAACGGCGTGAGCTACCGCTGTCGATCCGACGAAGGAAACACCCTTGACGCGGGGATCCTCGATCAAAGTGTCCACGGTATCTTTCGCGCCGTTCACCAGATTCACGACGCCCGGCGGGAATCCCGCCTGATCGATGATTTCGAAGAGCTTCTGCTGGGACATCGGGTTCTTGTCAGATGCTTTGGCGATAAACGTATTTCCGCAGGCGACCGCCATCGGAAGAAACCAGAGGGGCACCATGGCGGGAAAGTTAAAAGGGGCGATCGCGGTGAAGACACCGATCGGCTGGGAGACTACCTCGCTGTCGATGCCGCGGGCGATGTCTTCGAGATAGAGCCCCTGCATGAGTGACGGAACACCGGTCGCCACTTCCACGACCTCGATACCCCGCCGAACACTTCCGCGTGACTCGTGCAGATTCTTGCCGTTCTCGATCGTGACCGTCCGGGCGATCTCCTCAAAATTCTCTTCCAGCAGGTTTTTCAATTTGAACAGGACACGGGCGCGTTCGAGAGGGGGGGTGCGGCGCCAGGCAGGATACGCCTCGTGGGCCGCCTGTACGGCCGCCCTCGTTTCCTCAGGGGTAGTGTAGGGTACTTCGGCGATTTTTTCGCCGAGGGCGGGGTTAAACACGTCGCCGGTCTCAGTCGCTTTCGAATCGACCCAGCGGCCGCCGATATAGTTTCTTAAACGATCCACGCTCATCAGGTTGCCTCCGTAAAGTGTCGTGTAAAATCTCTACCATGATCGTATGACGAGGGGATGGGCAGGTCAAGGGGGGGGTGCGTGCGATATTGGTTATTCCGGTGTGGCGAGTAGGACTCGGCCGGCGTCACCCACAAGCAGGAACTGCCCGTCGTCCAGTGGATAGATATCGTTGAAGCTCGAGGCGCGGTCGGGGAGGAAGATTGATTGCCATCCGCTTTCACCGAGGACGTAAATACCATCGCTACCACGGATGAAGAGTCGTCCATCGCTGGTCTCAGCCATTTGTCGAAGTTGATCGCTATTCGGGAAGAACTGCCGGTGCCAGGTTTTTCCCGAATAGAGGAGGACCGTACCGTCCAATCCTAGAGCATAGATCGTTCCCGATCTGGTTTCATGCAGGTCAAATATGGCTGAGTTGGTGGGTGTTTCGTTCAAGATCCACTGATCGTTCTCCAACTGCGAGATGTGTCCTCCGGCTCCCCCTATCCAAACAACGTTATCATCCGATACCAAAACGCTATTCAACGTGACTCGCGTAGACCCGGACCGGTTGATCCACTCTCGGCCGTTAAAGTGCAGGACCAGACCGGTACGTCCGACGGCCCAGACCGACTCTCTGCTCGATCCATCGATAGCATAGAGTGAAAGGTCGGACGGTGGTTTGTAGACGTCCCATCCGGAGCCAAGGCTGGAGGCGATGCCCAGGTGTCCGGCGAGAAAGATCTCGTCTGTGGTAAGGCTCAGGACATCGTTCGCAAATGACCATGCGGCGAACTCATCGTCGAGATTGAGAAACTCAGCTTGATTGCCAATGAGATGGAAGAGCGTATCTCTCTGACTGGTGAAGCAGTAGAGTTCGCCCCGCCATTCGAACGGGAGGCTCAGGCTTGCACCGAATCCGCCGAACCCGGGAAGCCACCCGTCGGAATCAAGGTGAAACATGCCGAACTGCGAGCCGAGTACCCAGAGAGCACCGTCATTATGGATCACCATCGAGCTTTCTTTTACACGGTAGGGGTTGTCGGGGGGGTGGCTCCACCTCTGGCCGTTCCAATGGTGGTAGCCATTGCTGAACGCAATCCAGAAATCGTGTTCACCTGTGCCGTCGACTGCTAATGGAAAGCGACGATCGAGTGAATCACCGAGGGCCCAATCATCTCCATCATATGTGTAGTATGAGGCACGAGTCTGGGCGAAACCGTCGCTGCCGGCCACGATAAGGGTCTCATCGCCGGTCCCGAACAGCGCCTTAGCCTGGAACAACGTATCATCCAGCGCCCATGTTACGCTATCCTGAGTGATGCGGTATACACGGGACTGTCGGATCGCATAGGTAACATCGGGAGAGAAGGACCAGACCCGGCTTGCCTGTGAGTCATCGATTTCAATCCAGCCAGAACCATCAAATCGGGCTATTCCTCTGTCTCCGCAAACCCAGATGTTGGTGTCGCTTGTTCCGTGGATGTCGTTGATCAAACTCCACTGATTGGTAATACCGGGAGGTGCGCCCAACTCCCGCCAATCGGCCCCATCATAGAGGTAGAGGAAATCTCGATCGTCAGCCGCGACCAGGTGACCGCCTGGTAGTGCAGTCAGTTTGGTAATGGTGTGAGCAGAAACCTGATCCACCCTCCAGCTCTCCTCCGGAGTGTGGAAGAGAACGGCTCCTCCGGTCCCGCCGGCCACGATTTCTCCGCTATCCAGTGAGGTCAGATCAATTAACGAATTACCGGAAGGGTAGGGGTTCAGCCAGTCGAATCGAAAACTCGGGCTTCCGGCGGCTGGAGCCGGTTTCATCGGAAGGACCGATTCGTCTCCGCATGCCGAAACCATGGTCAAACATGCGGCCAGAACCATGGCGGCTGATCGATAGCATGTTGATCTCATTCCAAGCCACGTCCTTTTTCAGGTCAATCAATGAAGTCGAAGAATCATCCCGCTATCTCCCACAAGAATAAGATCGCCCGGCCCTTCGGCACAGAGATCGCGTGTACCCCGAGGGACGGGTTGGGAAGACCACACGCCCAGGTGGGATTGAAGCAGAATCTCGGTGCCGAGGGCATATCGGTCTCCATTGTCGTCCGTCCCGACTCGGCGCAGTCTGGTAGACGTTCCGGAAACGACTGGCTTCCAGGTACCATGACGGAGGGAAAGTATCGTTCCCTCTTCTCCGACAGCGATCGCTTCCCCGGACTCGGTTACAGCGATATCGTACAGATTGAATTCCGTTGGTGAGGCCATTGAACTCCAGGTTTGACCATCAAAGCGAAGAATGGACCCAGATTCACCGACGGCATAAACTTCACGAGGTCCGAACCCCGCTACGGCAAAAAGATCGACTCGCCAGGCTCCGGAGTGGCTTTTCCAGTCGGATCCATTGTAGTGGTAGATATTCCCTCCATCACCCACAAGCCAGATGTCATCAGGTCCGCTTGCCCAGGCGTCGTTCGGGTAAGGGAAGTCGGGGATTCTATCCGGCCGCCACCCCAGGTCGTCAAGCCAACCAACCCCTCTCGATGTGACTGCAAACATCCGGTCCTCATCCAGAATCGCCCACCTCCCGATTCCCAATCCTGCCCCGATTCTGGAGACCTCCCGTGTCTCCGTATTGAAATAGACAAGCGAATCCCCGAAGGACGACATAAGGATCCCGTCCTTCCATCGGATCACCGTTCGGAAATCGGTACGCGTTCCCCGGGATTCTTCCGTGTACACGCCGTCTTTCAGAGAGAACAGGCCATGCCGCCAGAACCCGACGATTGTTCCGTCAGCCAGTCTTGTGATCGAACTCCCGTCGGGGATCGCGGAAAGGGTGTCGATTGACTTTGAGGAGCCGGAAACCTGCACGAGGACCTTCCCGGATTCACCTTCTTCGGATCCGATCATCCAGATTTCAGAATCGCCGGCCGACAGAATCCGATTCAGACTTCTGGGCAATCCCACTGTATCGATAGAAAATGAGGCCCCTTCCATGCGGATTATGGCACTGGAGGAATCAAAGTTGGCAATTCCGATTGCAATACCTTCAGCTGTCCCATCAAGGTCGACCACTCGACTGACACGGGCCGTGTCATCGTAAGCAGTGGCCCAGTCTTCTCCATCATAATAGAGGATTCTTCTCGAGGTAGTGCCATATACAGTATTCTCGCCGGGTGACCAGAAATCGTCCAGCCACTCAGTGGTAGTTGCCGTTTCACTCCACCCGGTGCCGTCATAGTGGCCGACGTACTCGGCCCCGACCTGAAATGCCTCGATCCACAAGTCGTCGTGAGACAGGCCGGAGAATGAAAAGGGTCTGAGCCTTGATCGAGTCGAAATCTCCGTCCATCGGTGATCGATATATCCGTGGATTTCCAGTTCGTCACCGACGAACCGTTCTCGAGCCGTAACTACGAAATTCTGACCGTCCCGCCCCACGATCTCCTCGATGTCCGTACCTGTGGGTGTAGGTAATACCGACCATTCTCCACTCTCCCTGATGAGGACCAGCCCATCGTCGCCCACGGCGACAGCTACATTTCCCCCGATGTGCTCGATGGCATTGAGCCGCCCCGCCGCGGGCAGCGGGTTGAGCCACTCAATACCCAAAGGGGCGATGGGTTCATCGATCGAAGCCCGAGGACGGGTCGGCTCGTCGCTGCAACCGGCCATAAGCGATGCGAGCAGAAGTGCGATCGCCGGG
>JALGYY010000017.1:0-175883 GCA_025782575.1 bacterium | reverse complement strand
ATCGCGGCGATCGCACTTCTATGTGTTGTAGATTGAACCATGAATCAAACCTGCAAAAGGGGATCGCCACTCAGTCGAGCATCCTACTCAGCGTGATTTCTGTCAAGGGAGAGGTGGGGGGGGGCTACCGGAGCGGTTTGTGATCTCGTTGGAAATAATCTTTGGTCATACGCATTACGGCGGGGAGGAGCAGAATGATCGCGATCAGATTGGGAAGCGCCATCAGCCCGAGAGCGACGTCGGCGAAACCCCATACGAATTCCAGGGGGAAAACGGCGCCTGCGAAATGCATCATGAGAAAGAAGACTTTGTAGGGCAATACCATCGCCGATCCGAACAGGTAAGTCGTCGCGCGATCACCGTAGTATGACCAGCTGATTGCCGTAGAGACCGCAAAGAGGAGGACTGCAATCGTAATAATGTAATGGCCCCAGTTCCCGAGAGGGGAGAGGCCCTTCTGAAATGCCCATGCTGTCAGCGGCGACCCGTTTTGTGCCATTGCTCCGGTAAGCGTGAGTCCCGGCAGTCCCGATAGGTCGATGTCACCATTGTCGACCTGCAATATCCCGGTGAACGGTTCTCCGTCGCTCCCGAGAAGGGTCGCATTTTCGACCAGCGAGTGATTACGCACGAAGAAAAGCCCGTCGACCTTTCCCCGGTCGCATCGAACTGTCCCCGTGTAACGATCGGCATCACCAATTGTCCCGTTCAATCCGGGGGCAATACCCTCCTGAACCACAGTGATACCGGCCTGATGATTGATCGTCATCGAATCATCCTTCCGATCGCTCCAGACGCCGGTGGAGAGGATTACGAGCCCGGTAATCGTGCAGATGACGAGAGTGTCGATGAATGGCCCGAGCATGGCCACCACCCCTTCGCGCACAGGCTCATCGGTCTTCGCCGCCGCGTGAGCGATCGGCGCGGAACCTTGTCCGGACTCGTTGGAGAAGAGCCCCCGCTTCACACCCCAGGTAAGCATGAATATGAACGAACCTCCGGCGAAGCCGCCCAGCTGGGCAGCAGGCTGGAAGGCGGAGCGTACGATGAGAGCGAGAGTGTCCGGTATGACGGAAGCGTGTGTGACCAGAACGAAAAGGCCGGCCGCTACGTAGGTCACTGCCATGATGGGGGCGAGTTTCGATGTGACCCGCCCGATTCGTTTGATTCCTCCGAGAATGACGAGGCCGACGACCGATACGGTGAACAACCCCGTAATCCAGGTCGGAATCCCGAGATCGGCCCGGAACTGATCAGCCACCGTGAACGCCTGCACACCGTTCCCGGAGCCGAAGCTGGAAATTACGGCACAGACGGCGAAAAAAATGGCGAGCGGTTTCCACTTCGATCCGAGACCCTTCTCGATGTAGTACATCGGTCCTCCGGCCGCTTCCCCGTTCGGAAGAATCGTCCTGTACTTCATCGCAAGAGTGCATTCGGCGTATTTTAATGCCATGCCGAAGACGGCCGTAACCCACATCCAGAAGAGTGCGCCCGGCCCGCCGTAGTGGATGGCGGTCGCCACACCGGCGATATTTCCGATTCCGACCGTTGCTGATAGAGCGGTGGTAAGGGCCTGATAGTGGGAGATATCCCCTTCGTGGGAGGGGTCGTCGTACTGGCCGCGGATTACGTCGACACCATGACGGAAGCGGCGGATCTGAATCCAGCCGAGGGCGAAAGTGGTGATCAGTCCGGTGCCGAGCAGGATGAGTACGAGAAGGGGGGCCGCATCCGGCCACCCCCAGACGTATCCGCTCAGACGGTTGGCAATGTCAGTAAGGCCTTCCAATCGGGCCTACCGAATTTTCTTCAGATACCGGAAGAAATCACCGTCCGTGCTTGTGACGAGCGATGAATTCTTTCCCAGTGTTTTTCGATAAACATTCAGCGTGGTGACGAATGAATAGAACTCAGGATCACGATTGTAAGCGGATGCGTAGATCGACGCCGCTTCCGCATCCGCCTTTCCCTTGATCTCCTCTGCTTGTTTGTAAGCTTCGGAGAGGATCTTCTTCAGTTCTTTCTCTTTTTCCCCGATAATTTCCGCGCTTCGCCCGCGTCCTTCCGAGCGTGATTTCTCAGCAATCTGATGTCGCTCCGAGATCATCCGATCGTAAACTTTTCTACGTACATCTTCGATGTAGTTGATCCGTTTGATTCTGACATCGACGAGCTCGATGCCGAGAGACGGCGTCAGTTTCGACGCGCTCTTAAGAATCATGGCGGAGATCGCTTCGCGCCCCACCTCCACTTCGGCAGTAAGCCGCTTCTCACCGATCTGGCTGATTCCCTCTTCTGCGGCCATTTCGCGATTGGTGGCGCGCACCACTTCGATCAGCGGATAGGCGGCGATGAAGTTTCGCGTCTCCCCATCGAGAATATCGTCGAGCCGTGACTGCGCCCCACGCTCATCACGCACACTCTGGAAAAAGAGAAGAGGATCTTCGATCCTCCAGCGAGCGTACGTATCGACCCAGATATACTTCTTGTCCTTGGTCGGAATCTGATTCGGGTAGCCGTCCCATTCGATCCAGCGCCGCTCAAAAACATTCACCTTCTGGACGAATGGAATCTTGAAGTGGAGGCCGGCAGATTTGATCGGATCTCCTACAGGCCTACCGAACTGAGTAATAATGACCTGCTCGGTCTCGTTCACCACATAAAGACTCCCGCTCAACACGAGAAGAAGCACGAAAGCGACAACGCCGATCGCAACGATCGTTGACTGATTCATGGTTTTATCGCCTCCCCGGCGAGAGGAAGGAACGGGATGACGCTCTCGATCGAATCGTCCAGAATGATCTTGCGGTCCATATTCCCCATCACCTCCTCCATCGCTTCCAGATAGAGCCTGCGCCGCGTAACTTCAGGCGCTTTCTTGTATTCCGTGAGGAGTGCCTTGAAACGCGCTACATCTCCCTTTGCCCGGTTCACTCTATCAAGCGCAAATCCTTCCGCTTCGAGAACCATGGCCTGGGCCTGCCCGCTTGCTCGCGGAATCTCCTGGTTATAGGAAGAGAGTGCTTCGTTGATGAGCTTTTCCTTCTCCTGAATGGCGTTGTTCACTTCGTTGAACGACGCCTGCACCGGTACTGGCGGATTGACGTCCTGAAGAACGACAACCTGCACCTGAATGCCCGTTTCATACTGATCACAAAGTTCCTGAAGATGAATTTTGAGTTCCGAACCGATCTCTTCACGGCCGGTCGTCAGGACTTCATTGACGCTTCGATCACCGACGAGGCTTCGCATGACCGCTTCGGTCATATCGCGAAACGTATCCCTCGGCGAGCGGACGCGGAAAAGGAACTTCACGGGATCGGCGATCTTGTACTGCACGATCCACTCGACAAGTGCCGAGTTGAGGTCGCCCGTCAACATCAGCTCTTCTTCCTCGAACTTCTGATTGGAATACTGCGTTCTCTGGCCGGCCTGCACCGTCCGGAACCCGAATTCCTCTTTGAGCTGCCTCCGCACCGGAACCTTGTAGACCTTTTCGATGCCGAAGGGGAGTTTGAATTGAAGGCCTGGTTCGGTTGTGCGCGTGTACTTGCCCAGTGTAAGCACAACGCCGACCTCTTCCGGACTTACGGTGTAGACGCTCGAGAAGACCGCGAACAGTACGGCCAGACCGAGCGCCACGAGCCCGATTGTCCGGCCGCTGATCGACGGAAGCTTAATCTCCTGCCCCCGAAACGGAGGGATATCCTGTCGCATTTTCGATCTCCTGAATTAAAGGAACGCGAGAAGAACGGTAGGAGAGGGCAGGGCCGGTGTCAAGGAGAACCCCCCTGTCCCGGCAGGTAGAAATCTGGTAAAGTACGCCAAATCTATTACAGAGGGAGAAGTCAGCTTTGAAGCAATGGTCGAAAGAAGATAAGGTCGCGTTCCTGAAGAGTCAGCCCCTTGCCGATCTCCACAGGCACTTCGATGGATCGGTCAGGCCGGAGACGCTATGGGATCTGTCGAAAACGTACTATTCCGCCGTTCCCGGCCTGGGGTTCGAGGAATTCCGGGCCAAGCTCTCCTATGACGCCGAGAAGGACAAGAGCCTTCTCGATTACCTGGATAAGTTCCATATACCCCTGCAGTACACGCAGTTTTTCGACAACATCCAGACGATCGCGGAGGAGATTGCGGAGGACGCATATAAAGAGGGCATCAGGCTTCTCGAACTTCGTATTAATCCGACGATTCACCAGCGGGCGGGCCTCAGCACCCGTCAGGTGCTGACCGCGGTGAGGAAAGGTCTTCGGGCCTGCCGGAAACGGCACCCCGATCTGCGTGTGGGCATCATCGCCATCGCCATGCGGAACTTCGGCGGCAATATGGCCAAAATTCTCCTGCGCGAAGTGATCGGCGAGAAAGAGAACTTTCACTCCGACATCGGTGTGGTCGGGTTCGATATCGCCGGACCCGAGCGTCCGTTTCCTCCCATTCTGTTCGTAGAGCCGTTCGCGCTCGCCAGGACGATGGGCCTCAGTCGGACGGTTCATGCCGGCGAAGATGAAGGGCCCGATAAAGTGTGGCAGGCGGTGGAATTACTGGCGCCGGAACGGATCGGGCACGGAACGAGCGCAGCGAAGGATCCCAAGCTGGTCAAACGCCTCGCTGATGACGGCATTGCGGTGGAAGTCTGTCTGACCTCCAATGTGCAGACCGGAGCGATCGACAAGGTATCGAATCACCCGCTCCCCGTCTTTCTGGAAGCGGGTGTAAAAATATGTATCTGCACCGATAATCCCACCGTTTCCGGCATCTCCGTAATCGACGAGTATCTTACCGCGATCGATACATTCGACCTCAGCGAAGAAGATGTTCGCCGTCTGGTGCGGATGGCGGAGGAAATGTCTTTTGTGGGAATGACCAGATAGGAAACGGTCCGACGAAGGAATAGAGCCGGACCCGGCGGCGGGCCCGGCCTCTATTATCAGTTCACTGGAGGGTTCTTGGCGCTCACCTTCGTTGAGCCTGTTTGCTCCAGAAGGATCTCTACCGCACGCTCGATCTGGATGTCCCTGCCGGCCGCCCTCTCCTCCGGGATCGATTCAACATAGACGTCAGGCGTTACGCCGTTGTTTTCGAGGCTTTTCCCGTCGAGGCCATACCATCCTGTTCCCGGAATCCGGAACATTGTGCCGTCGATCAGCGGAACGTTGTTCGTGCCGATTACCGCCCCATAGGTCGGAACGCCTACTACCGTCCCCAGGTCGAGCGTCTTGAAGGCGTGGGGGAAGATCTCGCCGTCCGAGTAGCTCCGTTCATTGATCAGGCAGACGACCGGCTTGTTCAGCATTTCGTACGGATTGAGATTCCCTTCCCGACCGCGGCTCTTTGTCTTTGCGTAAGGCCGGCGTTGCAGGATGGTGATCACCTGGTCGTGGACGGATCCCCCGTTGTTGAACCGGATGTCCAGAATGAGCGCATCCCTGTCACCGGTCTCGGCGATGATCTCCCTCTCGAATCGCGCAATGTCGCCCGCTCCCATGGCGGCGAGAGCGATATAGCCCACACGGCCATTAGAAAGTATTTCAGCAAGGAGCCGGTTCTCTCTCTTCCAGTCCTCCCAGATGAGGGAGAATGCCCGTCCCGGACTGACCGGTATGATGGTCACCTCTCGGCTCCCTTTGCCCGTGGCAGTCTCGGCGACGATCATGTCTACCTTTTCCCCTGCTTTGCGATTCAGCATGGCGTAGTAACTTGCACCCGCCTCCAGCTCTTCACCGTCGATCGCCAGGATGAATTCGCCCACCTGAATCTTGCACTCACTCCGATCCGCCGGGCCGCGATCGAGTACATGATTGATGCGTACTCCCCGCCCCGAGTAGGTCGGATCGATGTAAAAACCGGGAAACGCGGTCGCGTCGCCACCCTTGCCGCCGGGTAGCCAGACGCCAAGATGGGACGCGGAAAGCTCGCCGATCAGCTCGCTCAACACATCGCGAAATTCTTCGAGAGTGTAGGCGGCATGTGCCCGCGGTGCGTAGGCCGCCCTCAGCGCTCCCCAGTCAGCCCCGTGAAAACGATCGTCGTAGAAACCGTCGTTCAGGAGTGACCAGGCTTCGCTGTACTTCTGCTCCGCTTCCGCGGCCAGATCGATGTCGTAGCGCGCCTCGAATGAAACCCCTTTTGGGCCTCCCTTGCTTTCTCCGTCATCGTCGAATTCGGAGAGCTTGATCCGTCCGCCACCGTCGAGATAGTAGATGGCCCGGCTGTCCTCGCGGAATCGGAAGAAACCGGATCCTCCTCCTCCGCTCGCGAGCCGCGTGATCCTGTCTCCCTCTCGATTCACGAGCCAGATATCATTCGATCCGAGCTGGTTCGAGACCACCGCGAAGAAATCGCCGTCCGGCGTAACAGCAAACGGATTGTAGCCGCCCGAAAGGCGTGTCACTGTGACAGATCGGGAATGGAGACCATCGAAATCGATGGCTACAACAGGCACTTCCTCTTCGTCCGCATCGTCGTCGCTTTTACTCTCTTTTTCGGTTTTCTCTTTTTTTCGATCCTCCAGCCGTTCTTCATCCTTCCGCTCGGATTCGCTCTTCAAAAACTCTTCTTCTGTAAGCCAGACATACTTGAGCCAGAGATTGCCCTCGTTGTCCCGGCTGGCGTAGACCAGCCGCTTGCCGTCACCTGTCCAGAACGGGGAGTAGTCGTCAATGTAGGCGCGGGAGACATTGTACGCCTCGCCCCCTGAGGCGGGTGCTATCAGTACATCTTCCAGGCCGCCCAGATTGGATTGAGAGACAGCAACCCACTTCGAATCAGGAGACCAGCGCGTATAGAGAACGTCCGGCCCGGGAAGAAGCAGGCGCTCATCGCCCCCGTCGATCTTGATCGTATGGGCATAACCGGCGCCCCTCAGGAACGCGACTCTCTCGCCGTCCGGAGAGGGGACCGGGTTCAGCTCATTATCAGGCGTATCCGTAACGAGAGATGTGGCTGTCCTGCGGGATCGTGAGAGACGCTTCTCGTCCGAATCAGTCGAGTAGGCCCGGATGATATCGGTCTGGCCGTTCCGGTCAGAGGCGAAATAGATCGACTCTCCGTCGGGCGCCCATGCAACGTGTCGCTCCCGAGCCGGAGTGTCGGTGATCCGGCGGATTTGATCGGTCCCTTCGCCGTCGTCCAGTTCCATGACGAAAACCTCGCCATGGACCACGATTGCCACTTCTGATTCATCAGGGGAAACGGCGAATTCGGTGGCATGGTCGGTGGCGGTTTCGTAGCGAACCCGGTTCCATTTGTCGTCGCTTTCCAGATCGATTGCGACTTGCTCCGGCTCTCCTCCCGAAAGGGTGACGGTGTATAATTTTCCGTGGCGTTCGTATGCGATCAGCGAACCGTTTGCGGCGATCGATGCGCTCTCGATCGACCATTCATCGTGATGTGTGATCTGGACAGGTTGGCCGATCATGCGGGCCGGGCTCGCCCCATATTCGATCTCCGCCTTCCAGATGTTGGCTACGCCGTCATCCCGTTCTGATAGAAAGTAGAATGCTTTCCCGTCGGCCGCCCACATGGGGTACTCGTCATCCCCTTCCCATTGTGTCAGTCGGACGCTCTCTCCGCCCCCGGTCGCCCGTGTCCATATGTCACGGCTGGCCGATCCTTTATAGTGCTTCCGCCACCATGGTGTGTAGCCCTTGACCCAGAGGAGCTGTTCTCCGTCAGGTGAAACAGCCGCATGAAGCGTTCGCTCGCGGATTACGGAAAGAGGGTGGGAGCCGTTCCGATCGGTCAAGAACAGGTGGGGTTGGCGAGATTCCCGTCTCGATGCGAAGTAGATCTCATCCCCTGTTGCCGACCATCCGACGACCTGGTCAGCTGCGGAATGCCAGGTGCGGCGTTCAGCCCGTCCTCCGCCGGCATCCACCACCCAGATATCATCGTTCCCGAATCGATTCGACGAAAACGCGAGGCGGGTGCCGTCAGGCGACCAGATCGGGGTCCTGTCATAAGATTCATGGACAGTGATTCGGTTCGCCCTTCCCCCCTCGGATGGAACGGTCCAGATATCGCCCATGTAGGAGAAGGCGATCATGGAACCGTCCGGCGACAGGTTCGGATGGCGTGCGCCGAGGAGATCTTCGGCGTCGGCTCTGGTCCAGGTTCCAGCGGCTACCCAGACCGCGATCATCATGAGGGCGATCAGCGCCCTTCCTGTCCATTTCATCAACTCCTCCAGTCTCATGACATGTTGCTCGGGGGGGGAAAGATCAGCCTGATAGTAACACCGGGGGCGTAGAATCGTCACTCAGTCCGAAGAGATACCGGCGGAGAATAATATCCGATCAAATCCCTTGTCCACCAGACTCCCCGGTCCCGCTTCGCTGCTGGATCAGAGAACCGGTAGTTGTAGTAGGCTGCCCGGATCTGTCGGGGCGGACCGTCGGGGAAGGGATTTGATTCGAGCAGACCGAGAACCGGCTCAGAGCCTTCGAGCAGACGGATGAGAAAGTTCACATACCAACGAGTCTGTCTGTAGCTGGAGAGCGCCTGAAACCACATCTGCCAGTCCAGTCGGGGCATATGGGGAGCAACGAACGCAGGCCTCTTCTCAGGGTCACCGATCTTATGGGCGAACTCGTACGGAAGCCAATGAATGCCGTCATTTGATCCTTCAATTATGATCTCAGGGCGTGATGTTGTCATGATGGCAAAAAGGCCATAACTGTTGATCGAGCGATAAGGGGCTACGGATCGCTCGAGTGCCCTGACCGAAGCCGGCCAGGAGACAGCGAGGGGTAACGTCCGGGACATCTGGGCGAGTGATACGGTAAATATGATAAGAGCGAACGGCGGGAGAAGTACGGTGCGCGGTGTAATCGAACGCCGGCCGTCCCCTCTTGGCTGGACCGGTTCGAATCGCCGGCGGAGAGAGCGGGGCCAAGCGTGGTCATCCAGAATGAGAAGGCAAAGGGCGATCGTAATCCAGTTGAAGAAACCGTAGTTCCCAGTAGCGAGAATCATGGCCTGAAGAAAGAGGAGAAGGCCGAAACCGACCCGCCTCACTCGGGCGGGGGCGAATATCAGAAAGGGGATCAGTAGTTCGATCAGAAACATGCTTGCCGTGAAGGATCGGAGAAGAACTGCGGGAAAGTGATGGGCGTACCACGCTGTCCAGGGGGGGAGTGGTTGAGTTTCAAAATGGTAAGCGAGGGCGGTCAGGCTGCGCCAGGCCGGGTCGCCGCTCGCGAGCTTCACGACCCCGGATGCGAATATCAGGCGGAACAACAGCCAGAAAAAGAGAAGGAGAGTGAGTCTGGAGGGGTTCTTGGCCTGGCTGGGGGGCGAAAGGAGAGTCGGAGGCGCGAGAAACAGAGCCAGCAGGCCGGTCTCGATGAGAAGCATGTCCCACTGAAAGGAAAGAAAATCGCCTCCCACCTGAACGAAAGAGAGATAAAGTAACCAGAGCAGTGTCGCGGATAGAAGGGGGAGTACCCCGGCGATCAGCAGGATCGAAAGAGTGATTCCCAGTCCACAGGAGAACGAAAGTGCGAAGTCTCCTGACCCGAGCCAGAATAGTGTGGGCACGAGAGCGATCCGTCTGCCACCCAGTTCGTCAGGGAATGAAGCGAGATAATCCTCTGCCGGAAGAATTCCTTCTGAGCCGAAAAGGCCGGCGACCTGCGGTGCCAGCGAGGCGAACGCCAGAAAGTAGATCACACCAAGTGAGCGAAGAAAGACCCACGCCGCAATACGGGTCCCATTAGGGAGTTCTTCTGGAGAGGGCGAATTCACCTACATGGTTTTACGAGAAATCTCTCTCCCGGTCGAGAGGGATCTTGGATGGCGGCTCGCCTGCAGTCGCCTCTCCCGTTTCCACTGGCCAATGGGGGGGGGGAGAGCCTATCTTCAATTGACGCTCGTAAAATGGTCTGTCGGGCGACTGACGGCACGCAATTCATCCCGAGGGGACGATGATTCACATCAAGGTACTCTACTTCGGTCCCGCGGCGGATGCTGCGGGCGGCCGTGAGGAGATAGTCGGGCTGGATGACAGCTCGACGGTTCAGTCCCTCCGATCAATACTGTTCGCGAGCCATCCGGAGCTTGCTCGGCAGGAAGAGATTCTGCGGTTTGCCGTGAATCTCGACTACGTGGACATTAAGCGCCCGCTCGCTGACGGCGACGAAGTGGCTGTGATTCCCCCCGTAGCGGGTGGCACGGCGGATCTTACTGTGGCGCTGACGCACGAGGCGATCGAATTCTCGCCGATGATCAATCGGGTCTCTTCGATTCATGCAGGTGCGGTGACGACTTTTCTCGGAACGGTGCGTGCCGAGGGAGCGTCAGATCATCCGCTGATCGCTCTCGAATACACTGCTTACGAGGAGATGGCCCGGCGGAAGCTCCGCCAGATCGGAGAGGAGGCGCTCGAGCGATTCGAGCTGACCGCTATCGATGTCGTTCATCGATTGGGCCGAATGGAACTGGGCGTGGCGTCGGTGGCGATCGTTCTTTCATCACCCCATCGAAAAGACGGGTTTGCCGCTTGCCAGTATATTATGGATCGAATCAAAGAAGATGTGCCGATCTGGAAAAGCGAAATCTGGCAAGGTGGAGAGACCTCCTGGGTTAATCCGACCGCAGATATCTGATCATGTCGCGCGAGTCCTTGTCTAAAAGGGTCGAGCGGGCCGGGAAGATTGTCGACGGCCTCGACCGGCTCTACCCCGATGCCGAGTGTGCGCTTCTACACGGGAACGCCCATCAACTTCTTTTCGCTACGATTCTATCCGCACAGTCGACAGACCAGACCGTAAACCGTGTCTCGCCAACCCTCTTCAAACGATATAGAACGATCTCTGATTTTGCGGATGCTGAGCTCGATGAACTGGAGACTCTTGTGAGACAGACAGGTTTCTTCCGTCAGAAATCTAAAAACATACGGGGATCGGCGCGGAAGATCATGGATGAATATGGTGGTGAGGTCCCTGATCAGATGGAGTCACTGATTGCACTGCCCGGAGTGGCGCGGAAGACGGCTAACGTCGTTCTCGGGACCTGGTTCGGGAAGAGCGAAGGCATTACTGTGGACACACATGTCGGGCGTCTCGCTCATCGATGGAAGTTAACCTGGCGCAGCAAGGATTCCAAAGACGCGGCAAAAATTGAGCGAGATCTGATGGAAGTGATTCAACGGGAAGACTGGACCCGATTCGGGCACTCGGCGATCTGGCATGGCCGGAGAGTCTGCATGGCGAGGAAACCCGACTGCGATAACTGTGCTCTTTCGCCTCTCTGTCCTTCGGCACACAAGGTCTGAACAATATCAGGCGGGCGCCTCCCCAGGGAGACGCCCGCTTTGCCCTTCCCCACATCCCACAAGACCGCCGAACCTTACCGGTCCGGTATTAGAATATCCCGGAAAGGAAATCCTGGACCCTGCTTACGAACTCACCGATGGCGGGTCCGTGCATCAGATCCTCGATTCCTGCCAAAAAATCTTTCGGCCATGCACCCATTCTGAACACCCCCTCACCCTTTGTGCTGCCCTAATATTTCCGAAAACGGTACCAAACGAACCTGGAGCTCTAATCGGTGCGGCCTCCAGCAAACCGGCCTCCGTTCGGGAAGATATTCCGCAAGGGCCGTGCCGGGACAATAAAAAAGCGGCGCAGAAAATCTCTGCGCCGCAGTCGAACGAATTTCTTGAACCCCTAGATAAAATTGAACCGAGCGAGGAAATCAAGCAGGAGCTGGAGCTTGATAGCGTATAGATGCTCAGCAAAAAATTCGAATCGAGTGACCATGAGACATACCCCTTCTGCGGGCCATTACCTGGCACGCCAGACGGTTGCCGGTCAGTCCGGGGGGGACCGGCGTGAACCCCTGTAATCGCAATTCCGCTTGAGGATGCCCTACAGACCCGGGTACTTGCGGGCCAAAGCATTCGACAATCCAAGTGCATCTTAGGCGGCCGGTTAGTTCCGTTCAAGCAAAAAAACTGAACCAGTCACGGAACAAGGCCGCGGGCGGCCCGATAAGCCTCACCCACAGCCGTTCCCCGACTACTGCTGATCAGCTCCGACCGTTCTCTTTGATCAACCGTTCCAGTTCATCCACAAGCTCCGCAAGGAGATCGCAGGTCGCCTGAATCGGCTCCGGAGACGAAAGATCGACGCCCGCTTCTTTCAGAAGCTCCACCGGGTAATCGCTTGAACCACTTTTCAGGAATTCGAGATATTTCTCACGCACTCCCGGTTCGCCGTCGAGAATCTTTTTCGCAAATGCCGTCGCGGCCGCGTAGGAAGTCGCGTACTTGTAGACGTAGAAGTTTCGATGGAAGTGGCCGATCCGGCTCCAGCCCATGCCGGATCGCTCGTCGTACTTCACAGCGGGTCCGGCGTATTTCGTCAGCAGGCCAGAATAGAGATCATTCATCGAATCAACAGTCAGCGGGTCGCCGCTTTCCGCCATGTCGTGAATTCCCCTTTCGAACTCGGCGAATTCCACTTGCGTGTACATCGTCCCTTCAATCTGACGGATATACGAGTTGATGAGGAACATTCTCTTCATCGGATCCTTCTCTTTCTCAAGAAGGTAGTTCATGAGAATCGCTTCGTTCGTAGTAGAAGCTACCTCGGCAACGAAGATCGAATAGTCCGCATAGACCTGAGGCTGATTATTGATCGTGTACCAGGTGTGAAGGGCATGGCCGATCTCGTGAGCCACTGTAGACATGTCTTCGTGTTTGTTTTCGTAGTTCAGAAGAACGTATGGGTTGCCGGTGGCGTAGCCGCCCCATGAATAGGCTCCGCTCCGCTTCCCTTTGTTCTCATAGACATCGATCCAATTGGACGAGAATGCCATTTCCAGATTCTTCACGTATTCGTCGCCTAGCGGCTCCAAGCCTTCGAGAATCGTCTTGACCGCATCTTCGTAGGAAATCTCGACATTGAGTTCGGGCGTGAGAGGGGTGTAGAGATCCCAGTGCCTGAGCGTATCGATTCCGAGTACGGACGATCGAATCCTGTTGTACTTGTGAATCGGGGCGTGGTTCTCGTTGATCGTGGCGATCAGGTTGTCGAGGAGATCGACCGTGACATTGTCCGCATCGAGCGCGCGCTCGGCGCAGGACTCATATCCTCGCGCGCGCGTATAAAACAGATCACGCTTCACCGCGCCGGCCAGGGCGGCCGCGTTCGCGTTGATATATCTTTCGTAGCCGTCATAGTAAACCTGCCACGCACGGTCCCGCACATCGCGATCCGGGTCCTGCATATATGTGCCGTAGCGAGCCTGTGTCATTTCCACTTCGTCGCCTTCGCTATCGACAAATGTGCCGAACTTGAGATCGGCGTTGGTCATCGCTTCGAATATACTTGTCGGTGCGCCGGCGAGATCTCCGGCAAGCGCGAGAACGCGCTCCTCTTTTTCGGACAGAGTGTATTCTTGGGTCCGCCACATATCGTCGAACCAGTGGCGATAAACAGCGACTTTTTCGTTTTTCGCGATCCAATCTTCGATTGTCTCATGGGGGATGCTCACCATCTCCGGTTGCACCCAGGAGACGGCGGCTGAAATCCGGGTCATCAGGCTGCGCGCCCGCTCCCAGAGTGCGGCATTCTCGGAGACGTTCGTGTCTTCATGGTATTTGAGTCCGGCGAATATCAGAATGCGCTCAGAGTACCATCCCAGTTTTTCGCTCTTCTCCTGAAACTCCAGAAATGTGTCGGCCGATTGATGCAGTCGTCCCTTGAAATCGGAGATTTCATCGATCAACTTTTCTGTAGCGGCAAACTCACTTTCCCACTGATCAGCCGTTTCGTAGAGTCCGGTCAGATCCCATTTGTAGCTGTCATCGATCTCGCTGCGATCCTTGGCGCTCTTGTCGGCGGCGATGGTTTCACTGGGCGTCACGAGGAATGCCCACGCGGCGACCGCGCTCAGGGTGATGACCATCAGTTTTCTCCAGTTATGGTTTCGCATATCTCCCTCTCAACCTCCCGATCAGGAGGTATTCAGTTTAGTTGCTCGGGGGGAATCGGAAAATCCAATGCCATATCATACGTTAATGGGCCATTTCCCTCAATAGAGAGAGACGGAGAAATGAGCCCGAACGCTCATGTGACGCCCATTCGAAGGAGGTCTTCTGGACGGGTCGAGCTATCTTAGTGCATAATTTCGCTAATCGCGGGCTGAAAGCCCCAAACCCGAGGCACCACAAGGAGCAGACCGTATGAACGTCCAGGAGCGCTACGATGCGTTTCTCGCGCTGACCAAGGAACTTCACGCCCTCGAGCTGGTCGACGGCCTGCTTTCCTGGGATCAGCAGACTAAAATGCCCCCCAGAGGGGCCGCCCTTCGGGCCGATCAGATGGCGGTCCTCAGCGGCATTCATCACGTGACTTTAACAAAGGGTGCGATGCCGGATCATCTGAAGGCGCTTCAGGATGATGATACATCGAGCCTGGGAGATGACGCTGCCGTCAATCTCCGCGAGGTCCGCCGGCAGTTCGATCGGGCTTCCCGGGTGCCGACCGACCTGGTCAAAGAGATCGCGCGCGTCCAGGCTCTCTCGATGGAAGCCTGGACCGAGGCAAAGGAAGCCTCTGACTTCAACAGGTTCGCCCCGTTTCTCGAGAAAACTCTGGGGCTGAAACTTCAGGTGGCGGATGCGATCGGCTACACCGGTTCTCGTTATAACGCGCTCCATGACGAGTTCGAGCCCGGAAGCCGGGCCGAGGACGTGGCGGTGATCTTTGCCGATCTACGCAAGAAGCTGGTCCCCCTGGTGCAGGCGATCGCCGAATCCAGGCGCGCCGGGACCCAGAAGCTGATGGACGGACACTTTCCCGTTGATCGACAGGAGGCGCTCGGGCGGGATCTGCTGACATCGATCGGATTTGACTGGGAGGCGGGCCGGATCGACGTCTCCGCACACCCGTTCTGCAGCGGGAATCTGCATGACGTCCGGCTGACTACCCGCTATGACGCGAAGGACCTGACCAAATCGCTCTTCGGCCTGCTTCACGAAGGGGGGCACGGCCTTTATGAGCAGGGTTTCGATCCCGATCATGCGGGAACGCCTCGGGCTCAGGCGGTCAGCCTCGGCATTCACGAATCGCAGTCACTCACATGGGAAAACATCGTCGGCCGGTCCCGGCCGTTCTGGGAGCATGCGTATCCCGTGCTCACCAGACACTTCCCCGACCTTGCCGGGGAATACGATCTCGATCAGTGGCACAGGCAGGTCAATCTGGTGGAGCGTTCGATGATCCGGGTCGAGGCGGACGAAGTGACCTACTGCCTCCATGTGATTCTCCGTTTCGAGCTCGAGATGGATCTGATTGAAGGGCGTCTCACCGTTCGCGATCTTCCCGAAGCGTGGAATGCCAAAATGGTCGATTTTCTGGATCTGACTCCTAAGAATGACGCCGAAGGAGTACTCCAGGACATCCATTGGGCGCATGCAATCTTCGGATACTTTCCGACATACGCTCTCGGCTATCTCTATGCGGCACAATTCTGGAATACCGCCAGAAAAGAACTGCCCCATTGGGAGGAAACTTTCCGGAAAGGGGATTTCAGTCCCCTCCGGGAATGGCAGCGCGAGAAAATTCACCTTATGGGCCAGACCTATCCATCCCATGAGCTTGTCCGCCGTGTAACCGGCGAATCTCTCAATCCGCAGTACTTTCTGGACTATCTGCGGGACAAGTACACGGAAATCTATGACCTCTAGCCCGTACTTCAGACACTCGCTACGAAAGCTGGAGAGAGATGAGGGCTAGGCGATTTCTGCGCGGAATGGTCCCTAATCTGCTTGCTGCAGCGATCGGCATCGGGGTGACAATCGCCGTTCTGGAACTCGGCATCAAAATGTTCGCGCCCCAACCGCTCGCTGCAGTGCAGCGAGACCCCTATCTCGGCTGGCTTCACAAGCCGGGCGCCCGGTTTACCCATAGTCGGGAAGAGTTTTCCATCCCCGTCCGGTATAGCTCGGTCGGGCTCCGGGATGTGGAGCACGACGAAGTGAAGCCGGACAGCACGTTCCGGATCGCGATTCTCGGCGACTCCTTCATGGAGGCGAATCAGGTCCTTCTCGAGCAGGCACTTGTAAGGCGCCTCGAATCGGATGTCGAGAGAATCGATTCCGGGCAGCGTGATATCGAAACAATCAACTTCGGCGTTTCCGGTTACGGCACGATTCAGTATTTGATCGTACTTCGGCAGTTCGTATTGAAATACGATCCTGATCTCGTGATTCTCAGTTTCTGTCTGAACGATATTTATGACAATCTGCATTTCGGTTTTGCCCGGCTGGAGGGTGAAAAACTGGTGATCGACCCTCCCCGCCGACAGAACTGGAAGGGAAAACTCTCTTCGTCCGCCAAAAGTTTCCTGGCACAACGGTCCCATCTCTGGACGCTCCTCTCACCCAGGTTGACTCAGATATTGAAGAAGCGGGGGGGGGATGTGCAGATGATCACCAAACCGGTGGAGGGGGACACTCTTCTTCCTCTTGATCGCCTCGATCTCTACTATCAGAATTTTCTGGTCGATCAGACAGAGCGACTGGCGGAAGGATGGAACCTGGCAAGTGCGATTCTGATGGAAATTCAACGGGAGTGCGGAGAGCGAGGAGTTCCTCTGATCGTGTTTCTTGTTCCTAACGAAGAGCAGATACGCGAGGAAAAGTGGGAGGAGATTATCGGGCATTACGATGTGCCTCGCGATCGGTTTGTCATGCGCCGGCCGAATGAGCTCCTGCAGGAGTTATGTTCGGAGGGGGGGATGCGCTTTCTCGATATCGAACCGGCGTTCCACCAGGCGGCTGACCGGGGGGAGGCGCTCTTTTTCGTCCATGACGGGCACTGGAATGCAGCGGGGCACGCACTTGCTTCCAGGACGCTCGCAGGAATGATCGAAGAGAATGGCCTCCTCGATCCTTGAGCGGATCGAAGGCGCCCGTCAGCTGGCCGGCTGGCGGTCCTTGAGCAGAAGAGTCGTCGGGTCAAGATCGAGCATCAACTCACTCAGATCTTCATTGTCGTGATCCTTGAGAAGTTTGAGCCGGATCCCGTCTCCTTCCGTCTTCAGATAGATCTTCACGCTCAAGAATTCGTCATGCTTCGTCAGAGGGTCCGGGAAGCCCATATCGTTCTTCTCGCTGTCTCTATGACTGAGTGCGGACATCCAGATCTCGCAGTTCATTTCCTTGGCCAGGTTCTTGACGACACCCACTTCTTCCGTGGTGGTGGAAGCAAACGGGAAGTTGTCGACAATTACAGCGTCGAGAGGGAAATCGGCGTGCTCCTTCAGGAAACGGACCACCGTTACCAGTCGGTCCACGCTGAACTGAACGTCCTTGTAGGAATGGATGTGACGGTTCCGCTCTACCATGTAGCGGACTTCGTCCGGATGCTCGAGATGAGTGGATTTGGCGAGTTCCACGAACATTTCGTCGTAGAACGCGCGTACCCGCTCGACCGAGTCGTTGACTGCCACATGAAGGACCCGCCGATCCCGCATCAGGTCGTCGAGTCCGATATCGATCAGGAATGCCGATTTTCCAATGCCGGCGCGGGACATGACCACGCCCAGATTCCCGCGGCCGAGACCGCCATGGATCGAACGCTCGAAGACGCGGAGGGGGCTCCGCTCGTTCACCTCTTTACGATACATTGGCGCCTTCCTTTTCAGCTTTCTTCTGCCGGATGTCTTCAATGACCTTCTCGGAGAGTTCACGCGGCACCGGGGAATAACGGGAGAACTCCATGGTGAACTCCGCCTTGCCCTGCGTCGAGGATCGAAGGGTAGTGGCGTAGCCGAACATCTCAGACAGCGGAACTTCGCCGTCAATGCGAACGAAGTCGCCTTCATCGGTCGTGCCGATCACGATTCCTCTTCGCTGCATGATCGTGCGAAGCATCTCACCCTGGAATTCACTCGGCCCTTCTACGGAAACATCCATCACCGGCTCAAGGAGAATCGGTTTCGCTTTCGGATAAACCGTACGGAATGCGCCGCGGGCGGCCGCCTGGAACGCATTGTCCGAGGAGTCGACGTTGTGTGAGGCGCCGTCTGTCAGAACGACCCTTACGCCTACCACCGGGAATCCGATCAAAAGCCCTTCATCCATCATGGACTGGAAGCCCTTCTTGCAGGCCGGGATATACTCAGTAGGAATGTTGCCACCCTTGACATCGCTTACGAATTCGAACTCACCCTCGGCGTGGGGTTCTATGTAGCCGTCGACCCGCCCGAACTGACCGGACCCGCCCGTCTGTTTCTTATGGGTGTGCCTGAACTCGGCCTTCTCGGTGATCGTCTCGCGATATTTAACCTGGGGCTGCCCCGAAATGACTTCGGCGTTGTATTCGCGTTTCATTCTCTCGATGTAAACATCAAGATGCAGCTCGCCCATCCCCGAAATAATTGTCTCACCAGACTCTTCATCCGACTCCGCGATGAATGTCGGATCCTCCCGGACAAAGCGGGCGAGAGCCTTGGACAGGTTGTCCTGGGATTTGCGATCCTTCGGCCTGACCGCGAGCGAGATTACCGGCTCGGGTACGTGCATCGAAGTCATGCTGTACTCGAAACCGTCGCTGAAGAAGGTGTCGCCCGAAGCGCAATCGATTCCGAAGAGCGCGACGATGTCACCTGCGCGACCGGTTGCGATCTCTTCCATCTCGTCGGCATGCATTCGAACAAGCCGGCCGATACGGGTCTTTTTCTGCGTCCGGCTGTTGATCACGGTGTCGCTCTTGTTGATCGTCCCCTGGTACATCCGGATGTAGGTGAGCTGGCCGTATGCACCGTCTTCCAGCTTGAAAGCGAGAGCCAGGACAGGATCATCGGCATTGTTCGATACAAGGATTTTGTCGTCCTCAGATGCGAGTGAGATTGCCTCGTTTTCGACGTCAGTCGGTCTCGGCATATAGTCGATTACCGCATCCAGGAGCTTCTGAACACCCTTGTTCTTGTAAGCCGATCCCATGAGAACCGGTGTGAGATCCAAAGAGAGCGTGCCGATCCGGATCGCTTCGTTGATCAGCTTCTCCGTGACCCTCTCTTCGAGAATCGCTTCGGTCAGTTCCTCTGAGAAGAGAGAGACGTTATCGAGCATCTCCTCGCGGGCCTCTTCGGCCTCATCCATGAGTTCGGCTGGGATATCGGTCTCTTTGATCTCTTCGCCGTTCTCGCCGCCGAAGTAGTAGGCCTTCATCTTAACGAGATCGATCACACCCTCGTGCTTTGCTTCGAGGCCGATGGGGAGCTGGAGGAGGACGGCGTTATGGCCGAGCTTTTCGCAAAGCTGGGTGGCGACGCGCTTCGGATCGGCCCCCGAACGATCGCACTTGTTTACGAAAGCGACGCGAGGCACATTGTAGCGCTTCATCTGACGGTCGACCGTGATCGACTGCGACTGGACACCTGCCACCGAGCAGAGCACGAGGACGGCGCCATCCAGAACACGGAGCGCCCGCTCCACTTCGATTGTGAAGTCCACGTGGCCGGGGGTGTCGATGATGTTGATATGGTGGTCTTTCCACTCGCAATGTGTGGCTGCGGACTGAATCGTAATCCCACGCTCTCTCTCGAGCTCCATCGAATCCATCTTGGCGCCCACGCCGTCTTTGCCACGGACATCGTGGATCTTGCCGATTCTATCCGTGTAATAGAGGATCCGTTCGGTCAGCGTTGTCTTGCCGGAATCGATATGGGCGCTGATCCCGATGTTTCTGATTCGTTCAATATCATGTTTCATTTCTCACCACTCACTCGTGCGTCCCGGAGGGACTCTCCGCCTTTGGTGCGGGATTACGGTTCGCACCCCTCGATCGGGGTGAATCATACGAAATCGAGATCGGAAATACGATCTCGACAACAGCCGTGAATTTTAGTTAGATTTTGATGAAAAAGCAAGCGTTTTCAGGAGCTTGTCGATTTTTTGTTCCCCGCCCGGCCGCGACGGGCTGCCGGGCGATTTAGGAGAGAGGGGAAATGACGGCACCCGCCTGTTCGGAGTGAATCCCCTTGACCTCAGCCCCCTTCGCTGGAAGTGTAGCCTCTGACGTCCGTAGTATGAGCAGAAGGAGTATTTCGTGTCAAACGCCGTAGAAGAGATCGTTCGGAGAGTAACCGCGGAGGCCGCCGGCGAAACAGATTCCTCACCTGAGGCGAAACTTTCAGGTGCCGTCAAGTGGCCGATTGATGTCTCTATCGGCAGGGGACTCGAAGGGGCGGTAGCGGCCGTCAGCAGTATCGGGTATGTGAATGGCCAGAAGGGCTGGCTGGTCTACCGGGGCTATAATTGTTTCGATCTCGCCCTTCACTCGACCTATGAAGAGACCGCCTATCTGCTTCTGTTCGGAAAGCTGCCGGCAGCGAATGAACTGGATGATTTCAATCGAAAGCTGGCCGGTTTCCGCGAAGTGCCCCCACAGGTAGTCGATGTGATGGCCGGACTCCCCGTGGCGGAGATGCACCCCATGGCGGCGCTTCTGACAGCGATTTCCCTTCTCGGCGCGTTTGACCCGATGAGTGATGAGACTTCCCTGGAGGGGGAAATGGAAATCTCCCTCAAACTGATCGCGCAGACGGCGACACTGGTAGGCCAGATCGCGCGCATGAGGGCGGGGAAAAAACCGGTGGCGCCCGATACTTCCCTTTCTCATGCGGCTAATTTCCTTTACATGATGAGCGGGAAACGGCCGGACGAACAGACGGCGCGAGTGATGGACATCTCCCTCATATTGCACGCCGATCACGGCATGAACGCATCGACGTTCACGACAATGGTAGTGAACTCGACGTTATCCGATATGTACAGCTCGGTCGTTTCCGGGATTGCCAGCCTCAAGGGAAGTCTGCACGGAGGGGCGAACGAGAGAGTGCTCTACCAGCTCGAGGAAATCGGAAAGCCGGAGAATACGATTGACTGGTTTACGAGGGCGAAAGCATCGAAGACGAAAGTGATGGGGATGGGGCACCGCGTCTACAAGGCGTACGATCCGCGGGGACGCATTCTGGGACCGCTCGCCGGGCTGATGACCGAGGGGGATCCGGAGGCCTCGAATTTATTCGCGATTGCCCGCGAGCTGGAGCGGACGGTAACGGCCGACCTCGGCAAGACAAAAAAGATCTACCCCAATGTCGACTTTTACTCCGGTCTTCTCTACAAGGCGATGGGGATCGAAACGGCCATTTTTACTCCTATCTTCGCCGTATCCCGTGTTGCCGGATGGACCGCCCGTGCACTCGAATACCTGTCAGACAACAGGATCTTCCGGCCTCGAGGGATTTACGCCGGTAAAACCGAGCAGGTATACGTCCCGCTCGAGAAGCGGTAGCCCGGCCGAGTATTCGGACCACTCACGCTGCATACGCTCCTCCGGGGAGCTCGATCACGGGCCGCTCTGCCCTACTTGACAGGTCGAACTCACTGAACAGCCTTATCGCGTGCTGAGAGGGGTGCCCATGTGACACCTTTTTGAGGCGTGAATCGCTTGGCCCACAAGCGCCTTGCGAGAATAACCGGAGGACCCTCTCCCCGGCTCTTCGTCTGAAAATATTTCATTTCTGACCCTCTGATCGCTCCCTGAGGCCATTTTGCGCCATCTTGACGCCCCGTCGAAGTCAGAAAAACAGTGTATATTCTGACCATAACCCCATCGCGCCGGACTAAACGATCCAGGGGTATAGCCATGATCAAGCAGAAATTCTCGCCACAGATCAGGAACTGATTTGTGGGTGATTGACCGAGGCGACCAATGCCCTTCTCCGTTAACAGTTCGCCACCTACCTGTGCCTCTCCACACGCCGATCGACCCTCCTCGCGGGAGAATTCGGGAGGAGAGTCGACTTGCGAGGAGGGGCACCAGCGTCAGCCGGGGCAGAGGTGCTGCCTGAACGTAGAGGAAGTGCCTGTTGTCAGTCGCTTGGCGCCGGATCAAGGCCGTGGGGAACGCCCCCCTTTCGGGGGTCACTCGCCGCCTGATAACCATCCGCTTTCTTCCTGATCAGTTGAACCACGCCGATCTGCTCCCGCGGTTTCGGTGTGTGGCCCTTCCCGAAGAGTCCTTGAGCCACATCCTGCCCTCGAAGACCCCGCTCCAGATACAGCTTGTCCGGTGACCATTGATGATGGAACCGGGGTGCTTCGACCGCCTCTTCAGCGCTCATGTCAAAGAGAAGTACGTTAAGAATGGCCTGCAATGTGCTGCTGATGATTCGCGGGCCGCCGGAACCGCCGGCCACGACTTCCACTTCCCCGCGGTTCAGTATGATTGTCGGGGACATGCTGGAGAGAGGGCGTTTTCCCGGTTCGGGCAGGTTCCGTTCCGACTGTTGAAGACCGAAGGCGTTTACAGTACCCCGCCTCGTCAGGAAGTCGTCCATTTCATTGTTCAGGCAGAATCCGAACCCGTCGACTACCAGCCGGGAGCCGAAGTTGAGGTTGATCGTTTCCGAGCAGGCGACCGCATTCCCATTGCCGTCAACCACGGAATAGTGGCTCGTTCCATGATCATCGGCCGGTGCTTCCCGGCTCCCGTAGTCTTCCTGCAGAGCGGTTCGCCGGGGATTGAACATGATCGCTTTTTCCCGGAGATAATCTTCGCGGAGGAGCCTCTCGATCGGAACGTCGACGAATCGGTCGTCTCCCAGCCACTCCGCGCGGTCGGCAAATGCATGCTTCATCGCCTCTACCACTGTATGGACGTAAGCGGAGCTCATCGGATCGAGGGTGGCCGGATCGACCTCACGGTGTTCCAGCATTCCCAGTATCTGCTGAATCGCGATCCCGCCGCTCGATGGTGGCGGCATTGTGATCACGGAGCGTTCCCGAAACGTACCGATCAACGGATTGGAAATGTCGACTTCATATGATCGGAGATCGTCTACGGTCATTGACCCGCCGGCACCTTGAACAGTTCGTGCGATCCCTTCGGCCAGCGGCCCTTCATAGAATCCACGTGCCCCCCCGTCCCGGATGAGCATGAGAGCCTCCGCCTGCTCCGGGTTTTTGATCCGGTCCCCCTCCGCTACCCCGCCTTTCGCCAGAAAAGTGCGATACAGAAACCGGTTCTTCTTCTTGTCGAACGATGCGCGCTCAATCCAGTCGGCCACCTTCCCGGCAGCTTGAACATAGTGAGCGTCCGCCAGGAATCCGTCGGTGGCGGCATCAATCGCCGGCTGGAGAACCGTTGCTCGATCGAGGGTGCCGTAGTGATCAAGAGCGTGGAGCAACCCGGCGACCATGCCGGGAACTCCGACCGCGTCTCCCGAGTAGCGCGTGGCGATCGAATCAGCGTCCAGTTTCTCGAAGTAATCAGGACCGACGGCGGCCGGGGCGGTTTCTCTAAAGTCGATCGCAATCGATCGTGCCGTACCGCTCTCAGGATCTTTCACATAAAGGACCATGAATCCTCCACCACCGAGACCGGACGAATAGGGTCTGACAACAGAGAGACAGAATCCGGTCGCTACGGCGGCATCTACTGCGTTCCCGCCCAGCTCGAGCATTCGTTCGCCTGCGAGCGACGCGAGTTCATGGTCGGCCGCGACCACCCCGCCCCGCCAGACCGTATCCTCATCGTCGCCACTCCCCGCCGCCTTTGAAGCAGGAAAGAACGAGAGACCGAGAAAAGTAATAAGCAAATAACAGGCGGTACCCCGAAGGGGGATGGGAATTCGATTCATGAAGACGTATCCTTAATCTAGAGGGGCCGATCGATGAGCCGAGTATCGGGAGGCGCTTAAGGGAAGTCAAGTCACCCCGGGTGGAGCGGAAGGCGATATGGCGAAAGAGAAACGTTCCGACAGAGACAGATGGAATCAAAAGTTCGATCAAAGGGGGTGTGACTCGTTCGGGGAGGAGCCTTCCGGTTGGCTTCTCGAACATGAGGAAGTTCTTCGTGAGCTGAAAGGGGGGCGGGCGCTCGATCTCGCGGCGGGAAACGGACGGAACTCTTTCTATCTCGCCGATATCGGATTCAACGTCGATGCGATTGATGTTTCCGACCGCGCAGTCGCCTGGATCGCCGAGATCGCAGCCAGGCGCAGTCTTCCTGTTACCCCCCGGCGTGTCGATCTGACCGATTACAACATTCCGGAAGGGTCCTACGATCTGGTGATCTGCTTCAACTATCTCGAGAGATCACTCTTTCCTTCGATGGAAAAGGCCCTCTCTCCGGGCGGCATTCTCGCCTTCGAGACGTTTCATGTCGATCATGTGCGCGCACTCGGTCTGGAGAAATCGCCTCGCTATCTTCTCGAAACGAATGAACTTCCGGATGCGTTTTCGGCCCTGACGATCATTGATTATCGGGAGGCGACTATCTGTGAGGGTCCGACCGGAACCCGGAAGGGGGTGGCCAGCATTCTCGCTCGCCGGTCGTAGAGATTATCCGGCTACCTTTCGGCCTGAACGAGCCGCGCAAGCCCCTGCCGTGCAACCGGATTGGCCGGGTCGAGTTCCAGTGCCCGGCGATAGGCTTCGATCGCGTCGCCCGCCCGCCCTTCCATCTCTCTTGCGGTTCCCAGAAACGAAAGAACAAGAGCCGGATCCTCCCCGAGTTCCAGGGCACGGCTGAACCGGTCGGCGGCTCGCGCCGGTTCGCGTTTCTGCAACCAGGCCGAACCGAGCAGCAAATGGGCGGTGGAAGAGAGGGAATCCACGGCAAGGGCTGATTCCACTTCCTCGATCGCCAGGGATACGAACTCCGCTTTCTGTTCACGACCGGCCCTGAGAAGAAGGATGCGGGCACGAAGATTGTGAATGCCCGCCCAGTCAGGCTCGGCCGATTCGCTTTCAAGGCGAAGCTCCTCGAGTGCGCCGGGAAGATCCCAGGCGCGGACGGATCCTTCCGCGAGGCCGAGATAATTCCCGCTTGTTGCGATATGGACTTTCGATCGCTCCTGGAACCGGGCGAGAACATCCCGGTTTTTTTCACTCTCCCGGTCATAGAGATGTCGGGGCGCGGAGAATTCGAGCAGCATGTTGTCATCTGTATTCATAGGATAAGAGGCCAACTTCTCCCGCACACCGGTTCTCGTTTCATCGTTGATGGAAAATAGATAGAGACTGAGAAGGTCGAGGGGGGACTGTATGCCTACCGTCCGGAATGCGGCGGCAGAATTCTTTTCCTCCATGCGGATCGCGAGTCTTGTGATGTCGAACAGAATGGGGGATTCACTCCCGAGGAGAACGAGATCGCCGGGTGACGAGAGAAATACATCGACGTAGGGGAAGACATCCGAAAACGTACGGAGCAGTGACAGCAGATCTTCCTCACCCATGCTGTAGTAATGGAACCACTGCGCCACGATTCCCCCCGGACGAAGACTCTTACGAATCAATAGAAACGCTTCGCGAGTAAAGAGATTATTCACACCGGAAATCCATGGGTTGGATGGTTCGGATACGATCACGTCGAAATGATCGTCGGTTGCGAGCAAGTAATTCCGCCCATCCTCAATACGTATGTCCACGGTGGAACGGTCCAGTAAGTTGCCGTTCCAGGGTGAGAAGAAACGGCAGGCTTCGAGCATTGCCGGTTCGAGTTCGACGGCGACGAGCGACTCGGCTCCCTGCCAGATCACGTGGGCTGCGGATATCCCGCTCGCCAGCCCGATCACCAGGCCTTTTTCAGGGGCCGGATGAAAGAGCGCCGGGAGCTGGCCGAGGAGGACCTGGGTCCTCATATCCCCTCCCGACGAGGCGTCGGTCTTGCCGTTAGTCTGTACGGTAAACGTACCGTTTGTTTCGCGAACAGTGATGGTGGCATTCAACCCCTCAGCATAATAAACGATATTTTGAGGCTGAAAGAAATCCTCTAATCGTTCGCCCTTTTGTCCCCTGTCTCTTATCGATCGCTGGAACGGTCCCATGGTCATCAGGTTCTCATCCCAGATCGTCGTGCCTGTCACAACCTTGGCGCCTCCAAGAAGAAAAAAGAGGGCCGCTGCCGTTACCCAGGTTCGTAACCTGGCCCGGCCCGGCCTGGCAGCAACCAGCAGACCGATTCCGAGAAGCGCACTCGAAGCGACGAGCAGTGTCATCCCCGATCGAGTGCCGAGCGCCGGCAGTAGAAAGAAACCGGTCAGATAAGAGCCTGCAATTCCCCCCAGTGTATTAACTGTATAAAGTATTCCTACTGAGCGGGCCCGGCTCTCGCCCGGTCTTTTTACCAGATGGGCCGCCACCGGAAACGCGGCGCCCATGGCGAGAGTGGGGGGCAGAATGGTCAGAAAGATGAGAGGAATGGGCACGAGAAAGAAGGATGATTCCCCGTAATCCGCCCAGGCGCTCAGGCGGACAAACCAGCCCGGAAATCGTGTAAAAAGAAGCATGGCGGAAAGAGTAAAGAGCGAAACGGCAAGTTGAAGAGAGCCGAGGAGGAGCAGCTTATCTCCCGCTCTCTTCAACAGCGGTTTAACCGCGAGGCTCCCGAGGGCGATGCCGGCGAGAAACGTGGCGAGCATGGTCGTGAATGCGTATGCGGACGGTCCGATGATGAGTACGAGAATCCTGGTCCAGTAGATCTCGCTACCGAGGGCGATGAGGCCTGAGAGTGCGGAGACGATCAGGACGAGGCGCCTCACGCCGGGCGCCACCGGGGGGAGCGTTACCGGGTGGTCTCCCCCCGTCCCGCTGGAAATAATGGGTGGGAGGGGGGCGTATGGAGAGACGATAAGAATCCCGAATCCGATCAGAAAATTGACGCCCGCTGTCAGCTGAATAGTCGCCTGGAGCCCGAGAGAGGGGAGCAGTATGAATCCGGCAGCCACAGTTCCGGCGACGGCGCCGATCGTATTCAGTCCATAAAGAGTCGCGATGCGGGAATCTCCCCGGTCACTGCCGGTATCGGACGTCCACCAGCGGACGAGCAGGGGGAGTGTTCCCCCCATGAGTAGAGTGGGAGGGATCAATACCGCTCCGCAGATCAGGAACCGGGCGAGCGCGAACAATGCAGGGTTCTCGACTCCGAACGCCGAGTGATATAAGGCGTTCTGGAGTGCGGGGAGATGGGAGAAGATCGAGGGGACGGCGAGCGCATACGCACCGATGGCGATTTCCAGAAGACCATAGATCGCCAGGGGGTTCCGTCGCCTGTCGGCGATTTTTCCAAATAGGAAAGCGCCGATCGCCAGTCCACCCATGAATGCCGCCAGCACCGTGGCTACGGCGAAAGAGGCGACGCCGAACACCAGCGACAGCATTCGTACCCAGGCGACTTCATAGACCAGACCGGTCGCGCCTGAGAAGAGAAAGAAAGTGAGGATCGCCGGCTTCGGATCAATCCTCATGGCCGATTCCTCCGGACTGATCGATCGTTCAGGAGCCGAGAGCAACCAGGCCGAGCATGGCTGGCACGGCGAGGACCAGAGTGGTTACCATGATATAGGCGATCGCACCGATGACGCAGACTGCTACCGCCCTCCCCGTACTCGAGTAGTCGAGAGCCTGCCGGACTGCGATCACCATGGCGACCAGCATCCAGACGAAAGCGACGAGATTTACGAGCATTCCAAAGAACGGCACTATGCCGGCAACCCGGATTATCCCGGGGGCCTGGGCGAATCCGGTCGTTCGAAGAAGTTCTCCGAGGTCGGCCTTTGTCTGAGGTTCGGGGAGGAGCCTGGTACCGACGAAATACGTCGTGAGCGCCCAGAGGAACCAGCCGATGACGGCGGCGAGTACACTGAACACGAGTCCGGAAAATCCGACGTAGAACAGGCTGCCGATCCCGGCGGCTACACTCGAGAGCAGTACTACCTTGAGGGCTTGAGATGTAGCCCCGGTGTCCGCCTCGACCTCCTCGTAGAGGGAAACATCGAGTTTGGCGGCGCGAATCATTCGATCCTGGAGCGAGGACATCGGCATACCTCCTTAGTTTTGCGCATGGCAATGCTCCCGGGAACGATAACCGATTGACGGGTACTGGTCAAACACGTCGGTACGGACGGGATATTCTTTATGGTTTATAGATTAAGTACGGCTCCGGAATGAGTTGTACCCCCCTGGGAGTGGGGTGTATGATGACGCTCAATTATAGATCACCGCCATGCCGGTCCTTAAGCACAAGAGGGTAATCAATGGCCACGAGAAAGAAGAAGACCGGGAAGAAAGCCAAGACAAAGAAAAAGGTCGCTCGAAAGATCGTCCGGAAGAAAACGACTCGCAGGTTGACCGGGAAGACGACGAAGAAGACCACCCGAAAGATCGCGAAGAAGAAGAGCCGCCGCTCCCCGGCCCTCAGAAAAGCCAAAGCGATCAAGGGGCTTACCCCATCGGCTCTTACTCATGCCATGAATCCCGGGAAGTTCAATTTCAAGAACACTTCCGAACTCTCGGCGTTGAATGACATCGTGGGCCAGGATCGTGCGCTCCGGGCACTTCGCCTCGGTGTGGAACTGGGAGCATCCGGCTACAATATCTACGTAAGCGGCATGTCGGGCACTGGAAAGATGTCTACCGTCAAGCGGCTGCTGGATCAAATTCGCCCCAATTGCCCGGCGCTGCGCGATTTTCTATACGTCTATAACTACCATACGCCGAACGAGCCGATCCTGATTACTCTTCCCGCTTCCATGGGCGCCGTGTTCACGACGAAGATGGGACGGCTGCTCAATCTCATCAGCCATGAGCTCCCTCATACGCTCCAGGGGGAAGGCATCCTCGACCAGAAAGAAGCCCTGGCCAAGCAGTTCCTTGATCAACAGAAGGAAATGTTTACCGGCCTGGAAATGGAACTCAAAACAGCTGGGCTCGTTCTTACTCAAGTCAAGATGGGGTCGGTCGTCCGTCCGGAAATCATGATTCCTGTAGGGGAGAATGCCTATCCGATCGAACAGCTCTCGATGCTGATCGAAATGGGCGAGCTGGAACCCGAGGAAGATCTGGATCTCAAGGAGTTGGAAAAGACCTGCGGCGCCTTTCGGCAGAAGCTCCGGGCGGTGATGAAGGAGTCCCGCCGTCTGAACGAAACGATGGTGGAGCGGCTCGAGGCACTCGATCGGGAGATCGTGACATTTCTGATCGGTGGCGCGATCGAAGACCTGCAGGATGACTACGAACAATACCCGAAGATCATTCAATACCTGAATGATTATCGGGAGTATGTTCTCGACCACATCGGTGAGATCCGTGCCGCTTTCGAAGATGGTGACGAGCATGATCCGCGGGCGGCTCATGGTGCGGATATGGCCGATCCGTATCTGCCATTCCGTGTCAATCTCGTAATGGACAACGGCGGGACGAAACAGTGTCCGATCGTCCTCGAAACGAATCCGACATTCAACAATGTGTTCGGAACGATTGAGCGCCGCATGAACCGCGCCGGAAACACCTTTACTGATTTCACCAGGATCACGGCCGGCGCGCTTTTACGTGCTGACGGCGGGTATCTGGTGCTGAACGCGCAGGACGCACTCTCGGAGCCGGGCGTCTGGCGCACGCTGAAGCGCATTCTCGTGCACAAGGAACTGGTAATCCAGGGGATTGAGGGATTGCTGCAGGTTTCAACGGCTAGTCTGAAACCGGAGCCCATACTGATTGAGGTGACCCTGATCCTGATCGGTACGCCTCAACTCTATTTTCTACTCGATCATCATGACGAGGAGTTCCGAAAAGTATTTAAAGTTCGAGCGGATTTCGATCACGAAATGCCTGTCGATAAGAAATCCGTGGAGTACTACTCCCGGTTCGTCGCGCAGATGACGGAGAGGGAGGAGACATTGCCGTTCAGTGCGGCGGCCGTGGGAAGGCTCATGGCCTACGGCATCCGTCTGGCAGGTCGTAAGTCGAGGATTACGACACGTTTCGGGGAGATTGCCGACATTGTCAGGGAGTCCAGCTTCTGGGCTGTCAAGCGGGATCGCAAAGTCGTTGACAGTGAGGAGGTGGAACACACGATCCTGGATCGCCGTGAACGGCTGAATCTCATTGAAGGAAAAGTGAGAAGCAGGATCAGGGACGGCGTCGTGCTGATCGACACCGAGGGCGAACGCATCGGCCAGGTAAACGGACTGGCTGTGCTTACTTACGGCCAGCACCGGTTCGGCATGCCGTCGAGGATCACTGTATCCATGGCGCGTGGCAAGGGGGGGATAATCAACATCGAGAGAGAGTCCCATCTCTCCGGTTCCACCCATGACAAAGGGGTTCTCATTCTCTCCGGCTTCCTGCGTGAGCAGTTCACTCAGAATATCGCCCTCTCTCTCACTGCGAGTATCTGTTTTGAGCAATCCTACGGCGGGGTCGACGGCGACAGCGCTTCATCAACAGAACTTTACGCTTTACTCTCCGCCATTGCCGAAGTGCCGATCCGACAGGATCTCGCTGTTACCGGCTCGGTGAATCAGAAGGGGGACATCCAGGCGATCGGTGGAGCCAACGAAAAGATCGAGGGGTTCTTCATGCACTGCAAAGAGAGGGGCCTCACCGGGAAACAGGGTGTGCTGATCCCTGAATCGAACGTACAGGATCTGATGCTCAGTCAGGAAGTGCGGGATGCGGTTAAGAAGGGCCGTTTTCACATTTACGGGGTGAAGAGAATCGAAGAGGGGATCGAGCTTCTCACCGGTATCCGGGCGGGCAAAAAATCGTCGACCGGCGCCTGGGAGAGGGGGAGCCTTTTCAGCCGCGTACAGGAGCGGCTCAAGAAACTAGACGCCACGCCTCCCGCGCGGGGCGCACGAAAGAAAGCTGCGCGTAAGAAGCGCCGCTCCCGCAGAAAATAGATTCGGTCATGTCGACCGGGTCTAGGCCTTCACAGGGTCGACACAATCCGGATCGATGTTGAAATCCTTGATGGCCTTCGCAGGGATCTTCTTCTCGATCTTGCCGAGCCGGGCGAGTTCGGAAAGCGCTGCCACCACGATGTGCTCTGCATCCACTTCAAAGTGGCGCCGTAGGTTCCGGCGGTTATCGCTCATTCCGTAACCATCCGTCCCGAGGGGAAGAAACGACTCGCAGGGAACCCAGCGTGTGATCATCTCCGGCAGGCTCTTCATATAGTCCGTCGCCGCGATGAATGGACCTTTCTTACCCTTCAAAAGTGCTGTAACGTAAGGTACGCGTTCTTTTCTCGCCGGGTGCAGTCGATTCCAGCGTTCCACCTCGAGCCCGTCCGCACGGAGCTGCTGCCAACTCGGCGCACTCCACACGGTCGCTGCAATCTTGTAAGTCTCCTCTAGAATTTCCGCCGCGCGCCGCACTTCCAGAAGGATCGCCCCGCTTCCGGCCAGCTGAACCTGGTGCCTCCTGTTTCTGGCGGGTTCACTCAGCAGATACATGCCTCGTAGAATACCGTCGCCGATCCCTTCTCCCTTCGGCTTGGCCAGCATGGAATAAGCCTCATTGTAACAGGTCAGATAGTAAAACAGATCCTCCTCCCGACCGTACATCCTCTCAAGACCGTCCTTCACGATCTCCGCGAGTTCGTATGCGTAAGCAGGATCGTAGCTCCTGATGTTCGGGATCGTGGAAGCGAGTATCTGGCTGTGGCCGTCATCATGCTGGAGTCCTTCCCCCATCAGTGTGGTCCGGCCTGCCGTGGCGCCTATCAGGAATCCCCGGCCGCACGAATCGCCGAACGCCCAGATCGAATCGCCCGTTCTCTGGAATCCGAACATGGAATAGAAGATGTAGAATGGGACGGTGTAGGTGCCGTGCACAGAATAGGATGTCCCCGACGCTGTGAAGTCAGCCATGGCACCCGCCTCGGTGATCCCCTCTTCGAGAATCTGTCCATCGGTCGCTTCTTTGTATCGAAGAACGAGTTCGTGATCGACGGGCTCGTAGAGCTGTCCTTTTGACGAGTAGATTCCCATCTCGTTGAAGAGCGATTCCATACCGAAAGTCCTCGCTTCGTCAGGAATAATGGGTACCACAAATTTGCCGAACGCCTTGTCCCTCGTCAGCTTGCGAAGAATCCGGACGAGAACCATAGTGGTCGACACTTGCTGATTTTTGGGGGTGCCCTTGTCAAATTCCTCGTAGAGATCAGGGGGGGGGAGAGAAAGCTTGGTCGCAGGCCTGCCCCGGCGGGGAAGGGTGCCGCCGAGCGCCGACCTCCGGGCACAAAGGTATTGCACCTCAGGGCTGTTCGCACCTGGATGATAGAAGGGCGGGTCGTTCTCCAGATCTTTGTCGGAAATGGGGAGTTCCAGTTTGTCCCGAAATGCTTTCAACTGCGCTTCGTCGAGACTCTTCATGCTGTGGGTGGCGTTCTTGCCTTCGAACCCGGAGCCGAGCGCCCAGCCCTTTACCGTCTTTACAAGAATAACGGTCGGTTTCCCCCGGTATTCCGATGCGAGTTTGTATGCTGCATAAACTTTCTGGTAGTCGTGGCCTCCCCGGCGGAGGTGCCAGATCTGGTCGTCGTTCAGGTGGGCCACCAGTTCCAGAAGCCTCGGATCGGAGCCCCAGAAGTGCCTGCGGGTAAATTCGGGTCCCTCGGTGCTGTAGCGCTGCCACCACCCGTCGATGACCGTGTTCAGCCTGTCCACAAGTAAACCGTGGGAGTCGTTCCGGAGAAGCTCGTCCCATTCACGGCCATGGATCACCTTGATTACATTCCAGCCATAGCCACGGAATACCGCTTCGAGTTCCTGGATGATCTTGCCGTTTCCACGCACCGGCCCGTCCAATCGCTGCAGATTGCAGTTCACGACGAAAATCAGGTTATCGAGCCCTTCATTGGCCGGAAGCTGAAGAGCGCCCCGCGCTTCCGATTCATCCATCTCACCGTCACCCAGAAACGCCCACACTTTACTCCCCGAGGTATCTTTGATTCCTCGGTTATATAGATATCGATTGAATCGAGCCTGGTAGATCGCGTTGATCGGGCCGAGCCCCATGCTGACTGTCGGAAACTCCCAGAAGTCCGGTAGTCGACGGGGATGGCAGTAAGAAGGAAGGCCCCGGCCGCCTACTTCCTGACGGAAGTGTTGGAGCTGTGATTCGTCAAGGAATCCCTCGATATAGGCACGGGCGTAGATCCCCGGTGCCGCATGGCCCTGAAAGTAGACCTGATCACCGGATTCGCTTTCGGTCCGGCCACGAAAGAAGTGATTGAAGCCCACCTCGTATAGCGACGCTGCAGATGCATAGGTGGAGAGATGGCCACCGATCCCCGGATAGAGATGATTGGCCCTCGTCACCATGGCAACGGCATTCCACCGGACGATTCGCCGAATTCGCTTCTCCATCCATTCATCGCCGGGGAATGCCGGCTCCTGTTCGGAAGAGATCGTGTTGACGTATGGAGTCTGAGTCAGCTCCATGCGAAGACTTTGCATTCGCGCCCGCTTCAGTACTTTTCTGAGCAGGAACCTCGCGCGGGCGGGGCCGTCTGTTTCGATCACGCGATCAAGCGACTCGATCCATTCCGTCGTTTCTTCCGGATCGAGATCATGAAGCTGTTTCTTGAATGTCTTGTCGTACATGGGATTCTCCATCACGGAAGATACGTCGACCACGTCTCGATGGTCGCGCTGAGGCTTCGAACGGGTATTGGACACCGGGATACTCCCTGCTCGATTCGTTTCGGATTCATGATCTGTTAGTCTTTGTTGCGCTAAACATATGACAAACCGGCTCTATTCCGCAAGATCGGGCGAGCTGAAATGCCTTTGACAGGATCTCTGAGATCGTCTAGCATACCACGCGGCTGTCAGCTACGCGCCGCCTGGGGGATTTAGATGCCAAATGCACTTCTGATCGCGCCGAAACAGCCGGTTACGTTCTGGAGCTTCAACGAGTCATTGAAGATGATCAAGCGGAAGTGTAACTTCCCGCCTCTCGGGCTCTTGACTATTGCCGGTATGCTGCCGGAATCCTACGATCTCCGCGTCCATGATCTGAACATCGGGCAAGTGGATGACACCGAATTCGAATGGGCGGACATCGTGATTACCTCCTCGATGATCATCCATTGGGCCTCTCTGGAGGAAGTGATCGCTCGGAGCAACCGGGCCGACGTTCCCATTCTCTGCGGCGGGCCCCTCCCCACCCAATACCATGACGAGATCGAGGGTGATGCCGTTTTCTATCTCGGTGAGGCGGAAAACGGGTTTCTCGACATTGTCGAACGGCTTGTGGAGATGAAGGGGACCGCAGCGCGTGAAAACGTCGACAGGCGAAAGGGATTCCGGGCTCTCAGTGAGACGCCCCTTCCCCGGTGGGATCTGATCGATCTGGATGAGTACACCGATATGCTCGTCCAGATCACTCGCGGATGCCCGGAGAGCTGCACATTCTGCAATATTCCGGCTCTCTATGGGAAGACGACCAGAGTAAAAGATGGAAGCCAGACGGTGCGGGAACTGGAAGCTCTTGAGGCGGCGGGGTGGCGCGGCTCGGTCATGGCTGTGGATGATAATTTCATCGGCAACAGGGACAACATTGTCCGCGTTCTGCAGGAGGATATCGCACCGTGGCAGGAAGAGCGGAACTATCCGTTTCAGCTCTACACACAGGCCTCAGTGCGCATGGCCGACGATCCGGAGCTTCTCGAGGCGATGCTCGATGCCGGTTTCAATCATGTGTTCTGCGGTATTGAAACACCTGTCAAGGCGAGTCTGAAATTCATGGGAGCGCAAAAGAATCTCCAGGGGGATAGCACGCTCCTCGAAAAAGTAAAAACTCTCCAGAGGTACGGGTTCGAGATCTCAGCCGGGTTTATTGTCGGGCTCGATACCGATCCAGACGACGTCGCGGAAATCATGATCAATTTCATTCAGGAAGCCGCGATTCCGGTCGCGATGGTCGGGATTCTGGGCGTGCTCAGGGATACGCCTGACTACAAGAGATTCGGACGAGCAGGAAGGCTTGTGGAGGGGGCCAAATACTCGGGCGATTCGGGGCTCTTTCGGAAGGAGCTGAGTTTCGTGCCGGTCATCGAACCTGAGGAGCTGTTCCGCCGCCACCGCGAAATCGTCACCAGGATTCATAGCGCGGAGTATTACTTCCCTCGGGTGCGCAAACTCATTTCGCGGCTCGGTCGGTACTCCAAGAGTTCACAACCCGTTCGATTGCCCGAGATCCAGGCGCTCTTCCGGTCGTTCTGGAAGCAGGGTGTGCTTGCATCTTATCGATGGGAATACTGGAAGACTCTTTTGACGGTACTCATCACAGATCCTCGCAGATTACCGATGACGGCGCGCCTCGCGATTCAGGGACACCACATGGTCACGGTGACCCAGCAGGCACTCGAAGTGGCCAAGATTCAGAATTTCTATGATGAATCGCTCGGCCTTCTCGAGCAGATCGGGAGGGGGGCGAAGAGTGTTCTTCATCCCAGGTTGCCCCGCTTCAGCTGCGACATCCTGGAGGCCATCAAAGGACGCCTCAGCCTCACGCGTTCGGTCGGATCACTCCGGCGAAACGCCGAGATACTCCATCAGACCGCATCCAGACGGATCGGACTTCTGGGGCGGGAATACCGTGGACAAGCCCGCCATTCGCTCAATAAATTTCGAGGCGATCTGGACGTTATGATTCAGAGGTACAGTGGTGCTGATGTCGTGACCGACCAGGGGGCCTACGAAAGATCCTGAGGGTCCTGGCCGGACCGATCGATTATCGCACCAGGTTGATTTTCTTAGACAGCACTTCGCTTCCGGTGACCAGCTTCAGAAAGTATGCCCCGCTTGCAACCGGTCGGCCGGAATCATTTGTTCCGTTCCAATTTGTCTCATGCTCCCCGGATGGATAGGCCCCGCTTTCGAGCGTTCGCACAAGTCGCCCCGCCAGGTCGTATATCCCGAGGTTTACTTCGGTTTCGCCGTCGAGGCTGAAACGAATCGTTGTCGTCGGATTAAAGGGATTGGGACTCGCAGCCAGAGTGAATCGGCCCGGCCGGGGGGCGTCATCGGCGGCGATATCGGTGGCCGTGTTCAGATCGAGTGAGAACATCGAACGGCCGTGAGTCCCCGCTACCAGCAGGCGGGAACCGGCGTGCATCTTGAGATCATAGGTCGAGACTGCCGGGAGCCCGCTTCCCAAAACCTGCCAGAACCCTCCTGTATCGGTCGAAAAGTAGACACCTACATCAGAGGCGACATAAAGAACATCGGGGAAGTGGGGGTCCACCAGCATGCCGTTGATCGGGGCGTCCGGGATGTTGCTGCTGATATCTGTCCAGTTGTTGCCCCCATCAACAGTTCTGTAAATGTGAGAGATGTCTTCGTCCCACCGAAGACCGGAGAAGGTCACATAGGCTATGGAGGAATTAGTCGGGTCGAACGCAACCTGGGTTACCCATCGAACAGGGAGGGCCCCTGAGACGTCTGTCCAGAAGGAGCCTCCGCTGGTGGTCAGCCAGACGTTGCCGTCATCAGTACCTGCGAGGATCGAGTTCGGATCGGTCGGGCTGACGGCCATTGTTGTTATCGTCCCGAATCCGGCCCCCTGATCACCGTTGGTCAGGTCGCTCGAAATGGCGCTCCAGTTGTCAGCGCCGTCGGTGGTCTTGTAGACACGATACGTACCGTAGTACATCGTCTGCGGATCGGATGGGTCGAAGAGATACGGCGTGTGCCAGTTCCGTCGATCGGCGCCGTCAACACCGGTGAGACCCCAATTCCAGTTTCCGGCGTCGTCTTCCGATTTGAACATGTTCCCCCACTGATACTCGACAAAGATCGTATCGGACCCGCCCGGGTGAACGAGCACGGTGAAACCGTCCCCACCGAAGATGCTCTGGTAGTCGTTCGTCGCACCGGTAGTGGTTCGCATCGTGCCGTTATCCTGCGTTCCCCCGTAGAGTCTGGACGGATCAGATGGATCGATCTCGATAGCATAGAACTGATTGCTCGGCTGATTGAAGAGCTTGGTCCATGTAGCCCCGTCATCCGTGGAGACGAATACACCACCGTCGTTACCGGCGAATATGCGCCCCGTCGTGTGCGGATCGAAAGCCATCGCGTGGAAATCGACATGCATGATATCGGTTACGTCCGACCAGTTATTGCCGCCATCCGTTGTTCGATGGAGAGGAACACCCAATGCGAAGACCCGACCGGAGCTGGTCGGGTCACTGCGGATCTGGCCGAAGTACCAGCCGAATGAGCTTGTAATGCCGTCCAGCTGGGTGCCTCCGACTTTGAGCCAGTTATCGCCCCCGTCGAATGATCGGTAGACGCCGTCGAATCCGCCGCTTCCGAATTCGTAACATGCGTAAAGCAGGTTGGGCGCCCCATTAAAAATGGTGATGCCGATCCGGCCGACATCCGTACCGCTCGGAAGTCCCGAAGTGAGTTCGGTCCATGTGTCGCCGCCATCGTAAGATCGCCAGATGCCGCTCCCGTCACCGCCGGACGTGCGATAGGTCAATCCCCGCGTACGTTCCCACATGGCCGCATAAATCGTGTCGGTCTGTGTGGGGTGGACGACGATGTCCATCGCCGCGGTTGAATCGTTGATCCAGAGAACCTGTCTCCAGTTCTGGCCGCCATCCGTGGTTCTATAAACGCCCCGATCACCGCCCGTGCCGAACAGGATCCCCGCGGCCGCTACCCAGACACGGTCGCCGTCATTCGGATCGACCACGACACGCCCGATGTACTTGGTGCTGTCGAGGCCTGAAGGACTCCAGGTATCCCCACGGTCGGTCGATTTATAGATGCCGTTCCCGAACCAGCTGAAGCTATGCGAGTTCGCTTCGCCCGTTCCCGCCCACATGACATCCGGATTCGTCGGGTCGATCGCAATGTCTCCGATCGTAAGAACCGGCTGGTCGTCGAATACCGGTGTCCATGAAGTTCCCCCGTCGTTCGATCGAAAGATCCCACCGCTTGCCATGGCGGCGTAAAGTCGGTCGGCGACCACCGGGTGCATTTCAATGTCGGTCACCCTGCCCCCGATATTGGTCGGCCCCTCTTCTACCCATGTTCCGAGGCTCTTCGTTTTCTGGTTCGCTCGCGCGGCTCGTCGCATGGCGACAGCCTGATCCCGCGCTTCTTCATATTGCCCGTAGTTCAATTCGTCGTAGGGATATGCCCTCTGCCTGTAGGCCCAGTCACTCGGTTCCGTGCCGGGACCGTGCGGGAGGCCGGCCTCTTTTCGGGTCGCCCGGCGATTCGTTTTCTCTACATTGATCAGTTCGGTAATTTCATTGCTTGGAAGGGGAGGGGTTCGATTTTCCGCCGGTTCCCGGTCGATTAGAAGAAAACCCGCAACGACGATAATGAGCAATGGAGCGGTAAGAAGCGCTTTTCTCATGAAAATCCCCTTAATAAAGGGTGAACAAGAGTTTATGGAGTACCGCGGAAGCGGCGGACAGGGAGCGGACGCCTTCTATTATAACTGATTCGACGTGCGGTTGAAAGGGGGGGCTGTCCTGGAAGGGATCCGGGCAGCTTGCGACTATGCCCCCGGACTTGGAAGAAGCCCCTCTGCTATCTGCACTCTCTTTCCCGAAACATCGAGGCGGCCCGCGCCGTGAAAACGGTCGTGGGGGAATGCGATCCGCAGATTGATGGACGCGGCGGAGGAATAGAGCGCCTTACGCTCATCCAATGTTTTCAGTGGATAGAGGTCGTACGCCATTACCCAGGCCGGGGGGAGATGAGTGCTCGTCGGGATCATGTCGCCCACAAAAAGGAGAGGACTGTCGTCGTCCTCAAACCAGGGAAGCAGTTGATAGGGGGTATGGCCGTGCGAGAGCCGCCACCGGATGCCGGGGATCGTCGATTCCGGCTCATCGCCGGTCAGGCGGACCAACCGGTCCGAATCGTTCAGAAGCTCCAGATCTCGCATGAGAAATGATGCGCGGTCACGATCGGTCGGTCGGAGAGCGTGACTCCAGTGACTCTCATGCACCCAGTGCGACGCGTTCGGGAAAACAAGCGAAGTGGGGCCGTCCTGTTTCCCCGCCCAATCGGTCATGCCCCCCGCGTGATCGAAGTGGGTGTGGGTGATGATCACGTCGGTTACGTCCTCCATCGTAAGCCCGTAGGGAGCGAGGACGCGGGGGATCGCCCCGGAATCGTAGGTGATGGCAAAGCGTGCCGCTTCCTGATCATCCCATTTGCTTCCGGCGCCCGTGTCGATGACGACCACTCGCTTTTCTTCCGGGTCGATCGCTACCAGGGAACGCAAAGCCATCAGAATGCGATTGTCGTCGTCCGTATCTTCGGTCTTCTGCCAGAGAACTTTGGGAACCACACCGAACATGGCGCCACCGTCCAGACGGTCCCATCCTGTGATCGCCGAGTGAATCTCGTATCGTCCTGCTCGAATCATTCCGCTTGGCTCCTCTCGCCTGTCAACCGGTCACCGGTCGGTTCCGTCCCCACGGTTACCCCTGTCCGCCGAGCCGAGGATCTTCTCCAATGTACGGGGGAAGGGCGTTTTTTTCCAACCCAGTTCGCGTTCCGCTTTTCCGGTCGAGTAGAACCAGCGCATCGAGGAGAGCCTCGCCCGGTCAGCCGTCCATTTGGTTTTGACCCGGAACAGTCCGGCCACGCCCGCCGTAAGCGCCCCGCTTGCTACAAGCAGTCGTCTCGGAACAGGAATCAGGAGAGGTCCCATCGGCACCCACGGTCTGAGTGCGGTAGCAATATCCCGGAACGTGAGATTCCACCCGGCCAGGATGTAGCGCTCTCCCGGTCGGCCCTTCCCGGCAGCCAGCAGAATCCCTTCGGATACGTCGTCGCCATCTACTACGTTGATTGAAACAGGGGGGACGAACGGCCAGAGTTTGAGCCACCGGGTCCAGAGCGGGATTTCCGTTACCGATAGAGTCGGCGGAATCTTGCTCTTCTCGATATACCTGTTTCTCGACCGAACCGATTTTCGGGACCCTAGTATGATCGATGGGTTAACGATGACGATCTCAGGCCCCGTCAGCTCCTCTCGCTTTTCGCTGAGAAGATACTCTTCGGCTGCACGCTTGGTGTCGAAATAGGGGTTCCGGAATGAGGCGAGGTTCCAGTCAGCATTCTCGTCGAGGGGCGTATCCGTGAGCCCTCCCCCGACGGCGCCGATGGTGCTGACGTGAAGAAAACGCCGCACACCCATTCGGGCAGCCGCTTCATAGAGCCGGGCGGTCCCCTTCCTGTTCAGATCGTCGTGCCTGGAATGGTTTTTCGTCCCGACGTGCACATAGGCGGCCAGGTGATAGACCGTATCTACGTTTACGAGTGCACGATCGAGTTTTTGAGCGCCGGTGGGAGTGAAATCGGTCAGGTCGCCGGGTACCTCATCGACCTGAAGATCGCCCCAGGCGAGAGCGGAATAGCTCTTTCGAACAAGGGCTCGGGGGACAATGTCGGATCGGTTGAGCCGGTGAATGAACTGCGCGCCCAGCTGGCCGGTGGCACCGGTTACGAGAACAGGAGGCACCGACCGGTCGCCCGATATCAATCCGCTTGCTTCTTCGCTTCGACGATCCACGCTTCCACTTCAGCTCGAGTGCGAGGTATATCGGCGGAGAGATTGACCCGCCCGTCCCGTGTAACAAGAATGTCATCTTCGATTCGAACGCCGATCTCTTCGTCTTCCAGGTAGATTCCCGGCTCGACCGTGATGATCATGCCCGGGCGCAATGGCTGTGAGTAGTCCGCAACGTCATGCACATCCAGGCCCAAGTGATGGGAAGTGCCATGCATGAAGTAGTCCTCGTAGCCGTACTCCCGAATGACACTTCTTGCCACCTGGTGGACATCATGGATCGTGACCCCTGGCCGGACCGCCGCGATCGCCTTCTCCTGCGCTTCCAGAACGATGTCGTAAATCTCCGCCTGCTCGGGCGTGAATTTACCATCGATCGGTACTGTCCGGCTGATATCGGCGCAGTAGTGACCCCACTCAGCGCCTACGTCGAGGAGGAGTATGTCCCCCTGCTGGAGGGTTTTCTGTTTGGCTCGGTAATGGAGTACGGTTGACTGCACTCCCGATCCGACGATCGGTCCGAACGCGAGAAACTGGGCTCCTTGTCTCTTGAACGACGCTTCGAGCGCTCCATCAAGCTCGAATTCCGTGGCGCCCGGTTTCGCAAGGGCCAGCAGATCCGTGATTCCCCGACCGGTCACTTCGATCGCCTGCCGGACCATTGCAATCTCATCGTCACTTTTGATCATCCGGAGGTTCTCCAGAAAGCGCGATGAGTTTTGAATCGAAGCGCCCGGTACTCTGGCAGTGATCTTCCGGTAGAGCTCCAGCTCTTTCGGCAGGGGGCCACCGGGGCCGACGAGCGGCCCCACATAGTGAAGCACCTGGTCGTGCTTCATCTGCTTCACGATCTGACGATCGAGATAGGAAGTACGACGGATCCGATCGAATCCGAGAGCCTCGGTCAGTGAATCGGTGATTTCCGGCCTCAGACCTTCCCACCGCTCCACATCGGGATTCCGCGCGGCAAGCAGGAGCACATCCCTCTCCCGCCCGGTTGCGGATAGGAAGAGGATTGCCCCCGGCTCATTGAAGCCGGTGAGATACCAGAAATCGCTGTTCACCCGGTGACCGATTTCGGTCTCACTCCCGTCCGAGTAGACGATTGCCGCCCCCTCACCGAGGGAATCAAGCAGGGCGTCTCGCCTCGCTTCGTAGGTACCGGGGTCGATCGTCGGCTCGTCTGCCGAGGCGGGCGTCGCCAGGAGCGTCAGACCGGAGGCGAAGGCCACCAGAACCAGACAGCATCGCAAGAATCCGGGGATGGTCAATGAATCCACTCCTATACTGTGGTTCTGGCACGCGCCAGTTTTACGAATGGATCGACATGCTGGAGCGCCCGTTCAACCGATGCTTCCCAGAAATCGGGTTTTATCAGGTCGACGCCGAGATGTTTCTTCGCGAGATCTTCGCATGTCATGGACCCGGTGTCCTCGAGGAGAGCGACGTACTTCTTCGAGAATGACGGTCCCTCCTGAATCGCCCGATCGTAGATTCCGTTGCTGAACAGGAATCCGAAGACATAGGGGAAGTTGTAGAACGGATAGCTTGTGATGTAGAAGTGGAGTTTCGACGCCCAGAAGAGCGGATGATAGGCGTGGTCATCAAGGGCGCCGGCGTATGCCGTCACCTGCGCATTCTTCATAAGTTCGTTCAGCCGGTCCACCGTCAGGGGGCCTGACTCACGCTCCGCGAAGAACGATGTCTCGAATAGAAAACGGGACCGCAGATTCATCATCATGGTCGCCGCTTCATCGAGCTTCTTGTCGAGAAGATTGAGTTTCTCCTCGTCATTCGATGCACTCTTGAGTGCGGAATCGGTGATCAGCGTTTCGCAGAAGGTGCTCGCTGTTTCGGCGAGAGTCATGGGGTATTCCGTCGCCCAGAAAGGCTTCTTCCGGAGGATCCACGTGTGATGAGCGTGGCCCAGTTCATGTGCGAGCGTCGATACACCGCCGAATGTTCCTCCGAACGTCATGAAGATCCGAGTTTCCTGGCTATCCGGAAAATCAGTGCAGAACCCTCCCGCCCCTTTACCCTGGCGGTCTTCTACTTCAATCCATCTCTTGTCGAATGCCTGCCGGGCAAAATCGGCGAGCGGCTGACTGAACTTGCCGAACTGCTCCATGATGTACTGGGCGGCCTCTTCATAGCTATAGGATTTCTCGTCGGAGCTTACGGGCGCCGACTTGTCGTACCAGGTCATCTTACTCTGACCGAGAAGACTCGCTTTCGCCTCGATATAAGGGACGAGTTCGGCACTCTTGTCCGCCACTACACCCCACATCGCCTCGAGCGTTTCCCGGCTCATCCGGTTCATGCGAAGCGGTTCGTAAAGCACGGAGTCCCAGTTACGCTTCTTGTAGGTGGTGAGCCGGAATCCTGCTTGATTGTTGAGCGCCATTGCGGACAGATCGGCTACAGAACTCCACGCTTCTTCTAGTTTTTCGAAAGCCGATCGCCTGATGCCGGCATGGACGCTTTCCATCTTGTTGTGGAGCTGTCCCATGGATAACGTTTCGGAGGAACCGTTCTCCTGAAAGTCGACCCGAAGCGAGCCGGCGAGCTTGTCGTACAACCGGCCCCACGCATGATAACCGTCCTTGGCCAGCTCACCGGTGAGCATCTCTTTTTCGGGATCCATTTTACGGCCGGCGAGATCCCGCTGGTCACTCAGAGAGAAGGCGATGGGCGCGAGCTCGGAATCGGAGAGCAGGGATTCCCAGGCAGCGTCATCCGCTTGCAGAAACCGTGTCTCGAGCTGCACTCCCAGTGATTGGTTACGGGCTCGAAGCCCGTCCAGGATCCCCGTCAGCTGAGTGGCAAGGGAGTCGGCCGTATCCTGCGCCTCGAGGCATTCTGCGAAGTTGCATACTTCGCTCAGATTGGCGTCGAGCGCCTGCATGGCGATGATCGTCTTCTTCCAGGCGGCATTCGGTTGATCGCCGAGGCTGTCGATCGATTTCTGACAGGTATCAAGGCTCGCCTCGATCTCCTGCATGCTTTCTTTTAATGCTTTTGATTTGCTCCCTCCCTCGAAGAGAGAAGCGAGATCCCAAGTCTGTTCGAGTTTCTGCATCGTATCCTCCTTTTGAGGGGGAAATTATAACAGAGTTGCTCCGCAAGGGAAGCAGGGGGGATGCATGCGACGTTTACCTGGCCGGCCGAAAGATGCCGAACGAGCTGGTGTACCCATGAATATAGGTGTCGCCTCCGATCGGCCCGATCTCCCCACTGCAGAAAAAGCCGCCGAGAGGGACATCCCCCATATGGTTCCGGAAAGCTCTGCTGTCGTGATCCGGCTCATGGTAGAGGTCGACACCACGTCCCACACAGGAGAAGAGAAGCGCGCCGGTCGCCTTTCCCGCACCCTCCTCCGTGTACTTGTCCAGAAGGAGATCGAGATCGTCGGCCGACGCCTGGGCGTCTCGCAGATGAAACTGCAGGGTCTGACCGTTCCTGAGATACTCTCCTACTGTGATCGAGCCGGATTGGCGATCGATGGCCACCAGATTACGCATCAGAAAGTCGCCCGCCCCCGGCCGGAAAGCGAGCTTGTTCATGACGACGCCGATGAAGAGCGACTGGCTCGCCGCGCGCCTTTCATCTTCGGTGAGCGATTGCAGCAATTCATGAATCACATCAAGCGGCTTCTGTCCGTCGATCTCGAAGATCGTGTTTTCCCTGCACTTGGTGACGGCGAGTGGCTTTCCGATCGGGCGGCAGCCTTGAGAGACGACCGTTTCGACCAGAATATTACCCGCGAGGGCTACGCCGACAGCTCCCCGACCAAACATTTCTTCATTCCTGTATAACGCGTTCCCTCCAGGATTGATCGCCGCGCTCGCGAGGCCGCCGATCTTGACGCTTCGGGGGAATGCGTAGTCCAGACCGTGTATGAGCGTTTCTGCCGGAAATGTAAGCGGGTCGGTAAGGAGCAGGAACTGAGGGGGAGGGGCAGGCCCGACTCCGAGCGCCTCATGCCACGCCCCGGGCGAAGCATCTCCATCGGGGAGGTCGCCGACGCTCAGCCTGAACGAGTGGATATTCACATCGGGCAGAGAGGCGGCTGTCAAAGCAACACCGGGGGAGTCCTCGATTTCCCGGCCCCCTCCGATGACGCCCTCCGCCGAACAACCGATCAGCACCCCTTCCGGGATAGACTCCCGTGCCAGTCGCCGGGCTTCGCCGAAGAGAGAAGCAAAATGTCTGGAGACAAACAGGAGGACGAGGTCGATCGGATGATCTTGCATACGCCGGCGAATCAGATCGGTCACTTCCCGGATCGCGTCTTTCAGAATGGAAGAACCGGATGAAGCGGTCGCCCAGTGCATGGATCCATCTCCCCGCGCGGCTGTTTCTCAACCGGGAACCGCTTGCATAGGGAGTGTAGCCGCTCCCGGACAAAGCGTCCAGGAGCGGCTGAATCGAACCGGTCAGTGCCGGGGAAACGGCAAGTCAAAGCGGTCGATCCGGGAAGAGTAATTCGATTTCATGCGATGCGAATCGAGTACACTGTCAATTTCAACTGCCAGAAGAACCAGGGTCACTCGAAGGGGTTCACGTTGAGTCGCTTGTTGGAACGGATCGGCATCAGACATGGTCGGGAGATCACGGCGCTTGCCGCGCCGACGATCCTCACCATGCTATCTCACACTCTGATGTGGACCGTGGACAGTGCCTTTCTCGGCCATGTATCGAGCATGGCGCTCGGCGCTGCCGGCCTCGGCGGCCTGCTCACCTGGACCGGCTACTGTATGTTCAACGGTCTCTCCCGTATCACTTCCACTTTCGTTTCCCAGTCGAACGGGCGGGGGGACGATCGTGCCGTTGCGGAATACACCTGGCAGGGAATCTGGGTGGCGATCGTTGCCGGCCTCGTGTTGATGTGGGCTGGAATGGAGAGTCACTGGTTGCTTTCCCTCACCGGCCACTCCCGGGACATACAGGAAAACGCCTACACATACATCCGGCTCCGGACGTTAAGCGCTGTTGCGACGCAACTGACAATGACTCTCTCCGGTTTCTTTCAAGGGCGGAAAGATGTCGCGCCCCCCATGTATGCCGGCATTGTTTCGAATGCGGTCAATATTCTGCTCGATTGGATTCTGATCTTCGGCTGGTCGGGACTGGAGATCGGCGGCACCAGTTGGCTCGCTGTTGATCCCATGGGAATTCGGGGAGCGGCTATCGCGACGAGCATAGCGGTCTTCCTGAATGCCGGCATTCTTTTCGTCTGGATGGTGGCACCCGCCGCCAACCGCCTCCGCTACAGGATCCACGTACCCCGATTGCCGGCGTGGGGAAGAATCAGGAAGATCATCCAGGTCGGCGTTCCCCTCTCCCTCGGTGAGTTGGTCGATATGCTCTCCTTTTCGATCTTTACGGCGCTCATCGGAAGGCGGGGAATCGAGGCGCTCGCCGCGAGTCAGATCACCATTCAGATGATTTCATTTTCGTTCATGCCGATCTGGGGAATTACAACGGCCGCGAGCGTTCTCGTAGGAAATGAAATCGGGAGAGGGGATCGCGACCGGGCTGCACGCTATGGACGGGAGACTTACCTGCTTACATTTTACTTCTCAATCGGAATCGGCATCCTGATGGTGCTGTTCGGCCACGAAATTTTTTCGATCTTCACGGATGACCCTGCCGTTTTGGTATTCGCGCCCCTTCTTGCGCTGACAGCAGCCGGTTTCCAGGTCTTTGACGGCCTCCGAATGATCGGCATCGGTATTCTGCAGGGGGCGGGAGACACACGGTATCCGACAATCCTCGCCTTCGCCGTTCTCTTCGGGGTGTTCGTACCTCTCACCTGGTATGTCGTTGAAGTTCGGGGAGGGGGCGTAACAGAGGCATGGGCGGCCGGAATCGTCAGCTACGTCCTGATGGCTGCGGGGGTCTTTCATCGGTTCCGCGGGGGTGCCTGGCGCCGGATCGACCTCGAAGGGGTCTGAGATCGGGGCGGAGAGTACACCCGTTACTTTTGAAAAACGATGGTCTTGTTTCCGTGTACGATCGTCCGGTCCTCCAGATGCCACTTGACCGCGCGTGCCAGCACGTGCCGTTCGATATTCTGTCCCATCTCAATCAATTCCGACACTGTGTGGGCATGTGATACTCGGAGCACATCCTGTTCGATGATCGGCCCTTCGTCCAGATTGTCCGTCACGTAGTGCGCTGTCGCACCGATCAGTTTGACGCCCCGGTCATGAGCGCGCCGATAGGGGTTGGCTCCCACGAACGCCGGCAGAAAAGAGTGATGAATATTGATGATCCGGTTTCTGTATTTGTCGACCATGGGCCGAGTCAGAATCTGCATGTAACGGGCGAGAACCATCAGGTCGATGTCATCGCCCATGAGACGAGTCATCTCGGCTTCCGCCTCTTGTTTGGTCTCGGGCGTAACGGGAACATGATGAAACGGCACGCCGAAACCGTTGACAGTTTCTCGCAGCCGGTCGTGATTGCTGATGACCATGACAATATCAGCTGGCAGCTTTCCCCGGGACCAGCGCCATAGGAGTTCAACAAGAGCGTGGTCCATTTTGGATACAAAGAGTGCCGTTCGCTGTTTCTTGGCGGCGTAGGAAATTCTCCAATCCATCTCGTAGCGCTCCGCCACTGTTTCGTTGAATGATCGTTCGAGGACGGAACGGGAGAGATCGAGGTGAGGTGTCTGGAATTCGAGGCGCATGAAAAACTCACCACCATCAGGATCGGTAGTGTATTCATCGAGCGTGTTGATGTTGGCTCCGTGGTTGTAGAGAAATCCGGAGACCGCGGCTACGATCCCCGGTTTGTCCGGACACCGGATGAGAAGCCGAGCGGTTGTTTCTTCGTGCAAAATCGATTCCCCCTCAGGCGTTATCGGATGAGTGTCGTCGGGCTGGTCCGGTCGCCGGAATCGGCTGACCGGTTGAGGTCCCACGGGGAGCCGTTCATGAAAGCGGCATATAGCGTGGGAGCACCCCCCCTCCGAACCCGCCGGGATTAAATCCTGTCGATGGCGGGCTGTTGTGGTTCATCGGCACGTCAGTTCATTTTATCATACAGCCACCCCCTCAAGGGGGTGGCGCCCCTCTCGATCCGTGCTAAACTTAAATCTATCGACGTCCCCTGATAGGAAGCGGGACGAAACCGCCTGAGTCGACGAGGAGGAAATGGGAAAAACAAAGACCCGTAAGAGGCCTGTCGAGACGCCGAAGGAGATCGAAGGCGTCGTCATCCGGTTCGCCGGTGATTCGGGCGACGGTATGCAGCTCACCGGTACACAGTTCTCGAGCACATCTGCGATTGCAGGGAACGACATCAGCACCCTTCCTGATTTCCCTGCTGAGATTCGAGCTCCCGCCGGATCCCTTCCCGGTGTGAGTGCTTTCCAGCTGAACTTCTCCAGCGTAGACATCATGACCCCCGGGGACGAACCTGACCTGCTGGTTGCGATGAATCCGGCCGCTCTCATGACCAACCTGCCCGATCTTCAACCGGCAGGGCGGGTCATCATCAATACGGATGCTTTTACCGCCGGAAATCTGAAGAAGGCGGGCTATACGGAAAACCCGCTTAATGACGGGACCCTCGGCAACTACCAGGTGATCGAGTTGCCGATCACCTCCTTGAATGCCCAGGCGCTCGAAAGCGTGGACCTTCCCAAGAAACAGGTGAGCCGTTCCAAAAATTTCTGGGCTCTCGGCCTACTCTACTGGCTCTTTGATCGGTCCCTCGAACCGACGCTCCGCTGGCTCGAGGGCAAGTTCGCCGGGAATCCGATTCTTATCGAGGCAAACAGTACCGCGCTCCTGGCCGGGCATGCTTACGCGGAAGCGAGCGAGATATTCGCTTCTTCTTTCAAGGTGCGGGAAGCTGCCATCGAGCCGGGCACCTATCGGAAGATAGCTGGTAACGAGGCGATCGCGGTCGGCTGCGTGGCTGCGAGTATTCTCGCGAAGAGGCCGCTTGTCTATTCGAGTTATCCGATTACACCCGCTTCCGAGATCCTCCACTATCTGTCTCATTACAGGCACATGGATATCCGAACGGTGCAGGCGGAAGATGAAATCGCCGCTATGGGCATCGTGATCGGCGCGTCATTCGCCGGAAAGCTGGCAGTTACGGGGACGAGCGGGCCCGGACTGGCGCTGAAAGCAGAGGCGATCAACCTCGCCGTCATGACCGAGCTTCCATGCGTCATCATCAACATACAGCGAGCGGGGCCAAGTACCGGACTACCGACCAAGACAGAGCAGAGTGATCTTCTTCAGGCGTTGTACGGGAGAAACGGGGAATCGCCGGTAGCTGTGATCGCTCCGGCCACGCCGGCTGAAGGGTTCGATTGCGCAATCGAGGCTTTTCGAATCGCTGTGCGACACATGATTCCGGTAATGCTTCTGTCCGACGGTTATCTCGCAAACGGCTCCGAGCCGTGGCGACTTCCGGACGTGAGCTGTCTCGAGCCGATCGAAGTGCGGCATCCGTCAAGCGATGATGCGGAGGAATTTCTGCCGTATGCCCGTGATGAGAAGACGCTCGCCCGCCCGTGGGGAATTCCGGGCACGGCCGGTTTGGAGCATCGGATCGGCGGACTCGAGAAGGACGTCCTGACCGGTAACGTCAATTACGAGCCGAAGAACCATCAGAGGATGACTGATTTGCGGCAGGAGAAGCTGGATCGGATCGCTGATTTCTACGATCCGACTGAGGTAGACGGCGAACCTGAGGGAGAATTGCTTGTAATCGGCTGGGGAGGAACGTTCGGGGCGATCCGGACCGCCGCTCGCCGTGCCCGAAAAGAAGGCCTCTCCGTATCCCATGTGCACCTCCGCCATCTTCATCCTCTCCCCAAGGATCTGGGCGATATCATCGGCCGATTCAAAAAGGTACTGATCCCCGAACTGAATATGGGGCAACTCTCAATCGTGCTTCGCGCCCGTTATCTGGTGGACGCTGTCGGCCTCAACAAAGTAGAGGGCCAGCCGTTCAAGGTGCGGGAGGTGCATGCGAAGATGGACGAAATGTTGAGGAGTAAGTGATGAGCACCCGACCGATCCCCACGCCCGCGCTGACGAAGAAGGATTTCGTGTCCGATCAGGAGGTGCGATGGTGCCCCGGATGTGGCGACTACGCCATACTCTCTCAGGTCCAGAAAGTGGTGCCGGCCTTGGGAATCCCGAAGGAGAAATTCGTGTTCGTTTCGGGAATCGGATGTTCGAGCCGGTTCCCTTACTACATGAACGCTTACGGATTTCACACCATTCATGGCCGGGCGCCGACGATCGCCACCGGGATCAAGATCGCCAATCCTGAACTGTCGGTCTGGGTAGTCACAGGAGATGGCGATGCCCTCAGTATCGGTGGGAATCATCTGATTCATGCCCTTCGACGAAACATGGATATCAAGATCCTTCTCTTCAACAACCGGATCTACGGCTTGACCAAGGGGCAGTATTCGCCTACGTCGGAGCTGGGCAAGCGGACGAAGTCGACTCCCATGGGGTCGGTCGACTATCCCCTCCACCCGCTCTCCATAGCGTTGGCGTCCGAGGCGACGTTCGTCGCACGGGCGATCGATACGGAGACGAAGCACCTGGCCGAGGTGATCGAACGGGCGGCCAGGCATAAGGGAAGCGCATTCATCGAAATCTTCCAGAACTGCAATATCTTCAATGACAAAGCATTCGATAATTTCAAGGCGCGTGATGTCCGCGCGAACCGGATCGTACGCCTGGAGCATGAGAAGCAGATCCGGTTCGGCGCCGATGGCGAGAAGGGATTCCGGATTAATCATTGCGAACTTGAAGTCGTGGATGTGAACGATGGCATTCCCGAGTCCGAACTGATCGTTCACGATGAGCATAGCCGGGCCTTTGTGGCCTATATGCTGGCCCGCATGGACTATCCTGATTTTCCCGTAGCCATCGGTGTGCTTCGAGATGTGACCAAACCGACTTACGAGGCGTTGCTGGACGATCAGGTCATGGAAGCACGGAAGATGAGAAAGCCTGACACATTGCAGGCTCTTCTGGAGTCAGGCGAAACCTGGAAAGTGGGCTAGCCCGCCCGTCACACCGACTTCCTGCCGTGGCCTGGGATACCGGGCTGCCCTGTCCCCTACTTTCGAGGTAGTTTCTCCGCTGTTGCTATTCTCCCAGTCCCCCAATATCGAATGAAACATGTCGGCCCGGCCATCGTATGGGAATGCAAGAGGCAATCAGGCGATCCCATGTCGGATCGTGAACCAGGAGGAGATCATCCATGAAAACCGCCAGAAACTTTCCGGGCTTAGTCGTTGGGGCGATGAGTGTTGCGATGGCATTGGCCCTCATGTTCCCTCAAGTCGCCGTCGCGGGGGATACAGCCTGGCTTCACGTGCTGGTAGATGAAAAGGGCGAAGATGGTGATCGGGTTCGGATCAATCTCCCCCTCAATCTGGTCGAGTCCATTCTCCCGCTTATCGAGGAGGAAGGCTTTTCCGGTGGGTGTGTGTCGATCGACAGCGACCATCTGTCGGCCGAAGATCTTCGAGAGATCTGGAGCTCGGTTCGCGAGGCTGAAGGGGGCGAGTATATTCGCGTGGAAGGGGTGGACGAAGATGTGTCGGTCAAGCGTGAAGGGGACTATCTCACTGTGGAAGTGAGAGAAGATGAAGATGGGTCTACCACTGATGTGAGTATTCGAATTCACCTCTCCATTGTCGATGCGCTTCTCTCAGGAGAGGGGGAGAAACTCGACATACTGGCGGCGATCAAAGCCCTCGGCGAAAATGCCCGAGGTGATCTCGTCGTCGTGAACGAAGAAGACGAATCCGTTCGGATCTGGGTGGACGATAAGAACACGGCCGACTAGGAGGAGTGAAAAATGAAAAGGAAGAACCGGGTCGCACTGCTTTTTCTCGGCGGGATTCTGTTGCTGGTCGGAATTACGGCCGGCGCATTGGCATCGGCCGTCATGGACAAGGGAACGATCGAAATCCTGATTCAGGAAAAGGGGACTGATGGAAACCGGATCTCGATTCAGGTACCTGGCGCGCTCGTATCCGCCGCGCTCCTCTGCGTTCCGAACCATCTGATTCGATGTGAAATCGAAGACGATTTGGATGATCTGGGGAAGTACCTGAGGCTCGTGAGCACGGTGTGCGATGAGCTCGCCAAGCTCCCTGATTTTGTGATGGTCGAAGTGGATGAGCGGGACGAACATGTGCGCATCACGAAAGAAGGCTCACGGCTTGTGGTTCATGTGGAGAGTGATGATGAATCCGTTTTCGTAGCCCTTCCGCTGCCCGTCGTGGAAGTGGCGATCGCCAAGTTGGAGCGTTGCGCCACGTCCTGAGCCGGGGAAATCAGTACAATCTGACTGAATCAGCGGGAAAGCCGGAGTATGTTACGGCCTCATTGGCTCTTGAGGGAAAGACCTACAGGAGTCCCAGGCGTACCAGGGCTTCGATCATCTGCTCGGCCACCAGGGCGTGGCCCCGGCTGTTCGGGTGAGAATCGATGGTGCTGTTCGTGATGGTTGACAGATCCCGGCCCTCGAACCAGGGCCGGGAGTCGATCACCGGGAATCCTTCCTCACCACCGGTGATTCGGATTAACTCCAGAAGCTGCAGGTACTTCGGGCCCGAGTGGTCGTGCCAGAAAAAGAGGGCAAAATTGACGCCGCCTTCTTTCGAGATCGTCGCGATTTCGACGAGCGCCTGTCGGGAGGCCGCCCAACCTTCCGGGTCGGCAACGGCACCCGGGGATGATGGCGCTGAACCGTTAGGCGCCGCTCTTTCGTCCACCCCGGGATCCGGCGAACGGACAGGGGGGGCGCCCCTGCCTGGCCTTCGAAGCGCTCCATAACGGATGGAGTGGTGGATCATCCGATAGACCCAGCTCTTCTTCAGCAGAAGCATCAGCTTTCCCGGAACGCTCTTCCCGCGGAAGGAAAGCTCCCGTTCCGGTTCGAACGGAACGGCAGGAACGAGATCGTTGATGACATAGAGAAGGAGGACGAGATCAGGGGAGAAAGTCATTCCTTCCTTTTTCAGATAGGCGAGTTCCTGTTCCGTATTGTAACTTCCCACGCCGGAATTAATGACCTCGACCGGCCCCGGTGACTGCGCCTGAATCGTCCGTTCCATGCGGGCGCAAAACGTGGATTCGGCCGGGACCCCCGAACCGAGTGTCACCGAGTCGCCCAGTAACAGTATGCGCATTTCCTCGTCCGGCTTTTCCCTCGAAAACTCATGGTCCCGAAGCCCGAACGAATTGGTTCGGAGTTCCGTCGGTCCGTAGACGGCATGATGGGAGGGACGGTGCTTATAGACCGTGTCCGGGTCTGGAATCTTGTCGACATGATAGGCGGTCGAGTGTTCGTAGTAGGAGATGCCCCCCGGATCAATCAGACGAACCGCGAACTCGAGGAACGCCAGTCCCCCCGCTGCAGACAGGACGAGCAGTATGATTTCTCCCCGCTTCCTGTAGAGCAAGCCGGCGGGGCCCGGGAGTGCGAAAACGGCGCTCAGCAGTGATAGCCCGGTGAGGAGAAGCAAAATCCAGCTGTAAGGGGCACTCCACCGGCCGAGTGTCGTGGGTGCCTCTGACTCGTGGACTGCGGCGGCCAGTGTCAGCGCGATCAGAAGACCGGCCAGCACTCGGACAGACTTCAGAAACGATGCCGGGAAATCTTTTGGTGAGCGGGTCGCCATCAGGCCGGTAGTCTAGCCCCAATGTGTCACAAAATCCCGGAAGAAATCAGGAGCGCGAATGGAATGGGTGTTCCCACGAGAGGTTCAAGGGGAATCGGGGTCCGACTGATCTTGCTCCCCTCTCCCGGAATCGGAGAATTCGCCCACTCCGAGCAGTAGAAGCATCTCGGAAGAACTGGCAAGCGCGAACTTCAGCTTTCGGTGGAAGCGGGCCAGATGTTTGAGGGCTCTGCAGATTTCCCTTCGGAGCTCAGGATCGATATTCTCCACCCCCGAGTCTTCCTGCATGATACGCATCAGATCGAGAGCGTATTCCTCCAGATCCAGCAATCTTTCATGTTCATCTCGAAGTTTCCATTCATACGTCTGCATCGATCCGACCTTCCAGCCCGCGGCAGGAGGCTGGTCCGAAACGCGGGCTTTCGATTTTCGACCACCTACCCTCCTTATCGGTCCCAGTCGACCCATCACTGAACCGGTCTGATGTGTGGTGAATTTTCACAGGCCGCTTACAGGAGTGTTGCGAACTTTCACACTACGGTCGATACTTCGAAGTGTGTGGTGGGTCAGAAATTCCACGATATACCATAAGGTATTGTATCTATGTCTGTTGCGAATATGCGGTCGAGGTGGGGTCTGCGGGAGGCTCCGGAACGGAGTTTGCAACCATACAGATCCATGAACCGATTCTTCGCTGACCAAATGTGCAGACGGGCCCTCCTGTCCGCCATTGTGCTTCTCACCGGGCTTTTGTCGCCTGTTTCCCCCCGATGCTCTGATGGAATTGATTATCCGGTTCAGTTGCTCGAGCAAGTCCATATCACAGGGAATACGAGGACGCCCCAGGAGACGATCGAAGGGAGGCTCGGGATCGGTCCGGGTGATCCCGCCGATCCTTCTGAAATCGTTCGGGCCGTAGAGCGCCTCAGGGAGAGCGGGCTCTTCCGCACCATCGAGTATCGGATAACAAAAGGTTCGGCCCGAGGCCGTCTGGTTCTCGAACTCGAGGTCCAAGAACTGGGCGTTGAGTTCCGCTTGGGTGCCGGGTATGAGGACTTGAGCGGCTGGTACCTGATACCGGCCGAAGTTCGAATGGACAACAGGCTCGGCCACGGCGAAGAGATGAGGCTTCATGCGAAGCTGGGTTATCGGAAGGCGGGTCTGGAATTCGCTTTCGAAGAGACCCGGCTCGGCCGGAAGGGGCGTTACTTCTGGGGATTTACGTTCTCCGGCTTCTCCAATGACCAGTTGTACTTCCTGAACGAAACTGAGTACAGGCATGGCGTGGGTCGGGGTATCGTCGAAATTCACGCCGGACGGCGGTACGGCTCCCATCTTCTTGTCGGGCTTGGTGCAGGCTTCGAGAAGATTACAGTCGACTCCACGGCCGAGGCGGAGGAGACGAATGAAGCCCGCTCTGTTGAACGGGGAGACGAACTCCCCTTTGATGATCTCCCTCCCGGTGTCGGGGAAGCGGCGGGAGAGACGAGGCGGGGTCATCTCCTTGGCGATCTGGTATGGGATTCGAGGAGCGCCCGGCGGATAGCCGGAACACCGGCGAACGGGCTCTGGGGTCGCGCTCGATTGGAAGGCTTCCTGGATCGGGACCGCGAATATGCAGCGGGAAGTGTCGATCTCCGGGGCTATGCGCCTCTCGGCGCTCTCTCACTCAGTGGTCGGGTGAGGGGGGGAATCATCGGCAGTGCCGCACCCTTCTTTGATCGCTATGTGCTGGGCGGACTCTATACGGTACGGGGCTTTCCGAACCAGTCGCTCAGCGAGCCCAGAGGGGAGACTCGATTCTGGACGGCAGGCGCCGAGATTCGTGCGCCCCTGCTTGGCCCTGGTGCGGAACCGCGGGTAACGGCTATCCTGTTTTTGGATGCCGGAGATGGGTGGTCGGGGAGTGCAACGACATGGCGGGATGTGGCGGTCGGAGCGGGTTACGGAATTCGCGTACGCGTTCCCTGGCTCGGCCACGTCGGTCTCGATGTCGGTTTCCCGCTCACTGACTCTCCTGTCAACGAATCATTCCAATTGAACGGCTCCATCGGATGGACCTACTGATGGGGGCCGTCTTTGATTGGCGACTCTGCCGGCGTGTCATCGGCGCCAATCTTCTCGCTCTTTCCCTCCTCACGTTCTTCGGCGTTCCCGGATCGGCAGTCGCTTCTCCTGAAATCGTGGATTTACGGGCGGCTATCCATGGCGGGAATCTAGTCTGCCATCTTCGAACGGCCGGCATTCCTGGCGCGGAGACACGAGGCTCATTGCAGGACGGCCTTCCCGCCCGCATCGATTTCCGCCTCCGGCTTCTAAATAGGAGCAACGTGCCGATTCTGAGGCGGAAATTCTCTTTCAGTCTCGCTTTTGATCTGTGGGAGGAAGTATTCCGAGTCGAGCGAAGTGGAAATGCCTCCCGGCTCTCTTCAATTGATGACGTTCAGGAGTATTTCGGCGAAATTCGTGGGATTGGACTGATGCCGGCGGCGGCGCTCGAGCCCGGCCGAAAATATCGATTATCGATCGAGATCGAGGAGTTCCCTATCGCCCCTGCGACAAAGGAGAGGATCGGCCAGTGGATCGCCGGTGATGAGGAAGGAATCGGGGGGAATCCCGATGAGAGGGAGGTCTCATTCGGTATTGGCGAGTTGATCCGGTTCTTCTACAGAAGCCCACGTCGAGGAATGAGTGAGGGGGTCAGCGGCGAAGGCGAATGGTTTACTCTTGAAGAATTGCAGATGGAGGGCCGACTTCCATGACTCGTCTTCGTACCCGACTCGTGATTGCGTTCGTTCTCGTCGCGCTCCTGCCGGCGGTTCCGCTCTCGTTCGTCGTTCACGATCTGCTCGAAAGAAGCACGGCTCACCGGTCGGGGAAGACCATGATCATCGCGCTCGAGGCGGGACTTAAGGAGTCCCGGCATCGATTGGCGGAGGAGAAGCGTGTTTTTCTTGATCGGTTGAACGAGGAGTGGAGCCCGACCTGGAGTGCGAGCGAGGGCATGCTCGAGCCTCTTGCTTCCGCGCTCATTTCCGAGGGATACCAACTGGACCTCTTCCCTCTGGAGAGCGTATCGGAGGCGCTCCAGGAGGGGGTTCTCCGCGAAGCGCCGCCGTCGCTCGAAGCGGGTGACCTGATGAGCGGTCCGGTTCTGGTCGGCTCGGATCTCGCCGCCGCATTCAAGGGCTTTCGTGACAACCGGATCATTGTGATCACCCGTCCCCTTCCTGCTGAACTTCTAGGGAATGCGGCTTCCATTACAGAAGCACTGGTCCTTGCCGAGGGGGTACGGAGGGAACGGAGCGCCGTGCTTCGAAGCTACATTCTCCCCTTCCTCCTTACATACGCGGTCCTGATCATGATTGCGGTTGCCGCCGGCACCCTGTTCGCCCGTCGCATTGCCCGGCCTCTCGAAGGGCTCGTCCGGACAATCGGGTACGTGGCGCGGGGTAACTTCGATATTCCCGTCGAGGTGGTGGGGCAGGGAGAGGTCAGAGAGTTGCAGATCTCTTTCAACCGTATGCTCGACAATCTGAAAGAGCAGCGTCTCGAGCTGGCCCGTTTGGAACGGAAGGCGGCGTGGCGCGATCTTGCCCAAAGCCTCGCACATGAAATCAAAAATCCTCTAACCCCGATCCAGCTGGCGGTCCAGGAGCTGGGGGATCGATACGGTGATGATCGCGCCGACTATGGCGAACTACTGGCCGAGTGTGTGGAGATCGTCAATGAAGAGGTAGCTGCCCTTCGTAATCTCGTTCAGGAATTCTCAGAATTCGCGCGGCTTCCCGAGCCGGTTCTCGCAACAGGCGCCCTGAACGCCCTTGCCGGTGAACTGGTCAAACTCTACGGCGCGGATCGTGTGGTCCTTAGAACGGGGGGGCGGGCGGTTGCGGCGATCTTTGATCACGATGAGCTGCGCCGTGCCCTCATCAATCTGATCGACAACGGGCTCGCCGCGTGCACGTCCGCCGGACAGGATGAGAAAGTGGAACTCCATCTGGAGTACGCCGGAGGGCGCGCAGTTATTCGTGTCAAAGACAGAGGATGCGGCATTCAGAAAGAGAATCTGGCACGCATATTTGAACCTCACTTTTCAACCAAGACCGACGGCTTCGGACTCGGCCTTGCCATTGTCGAGGGGATTGTGAACGGACATCGGGGCAGGATTCATGTGGAGAGCGAGCCGGGGATAGTTACGGAGTTCACGATTGAACTCCCGGTTTCTTCCTGCGAAGAGGGACAAAACGGATGAACAGAATACTGATTGTTGATGATGAAAGAAATATCCGCCGGACCATCGGCATGATATTGAAGGCGGAAGGATTCCGGGTATTGGAGGCGGGAAGCGGCGAGGAGGGGCTCGACCTGCTGGCAAAGGAGTCGCCGGATCTTGTTCTGCTCGATGTCCGTCTGCCGGGAATGGGCGGGCTGGAGACACTTCGCGAGATGAGGAGCCGTCATCCGGGTCAGGCAGTCATCATGATTTCAGGTCACGCCACCGTCCGAACCGCGGTCGAGGCGACTCAGGAAGGGGCCCACAATTTTCTCGAAAAACCGCTGTCCAAAGAGAGTGTTCTGGTGGCAGTGCGAAACGCTCTTCGCCTTTCTTCGATGACTCGAGAGGTAAACGCGTTCAAAGCAAAAGAAGCGGAGCGGCACGTCATGCTGGGTGATTCGGAAGCGATGAAGGCGATCAGGTTGAGGATCAACCAGGTGGCTCCCACGAACGCGCGCGTGCTTATCCTGGGCGAAAGCGGAACCGGCAAGGAGCTGGTGGCGCGGGCGATTCACGAGGGGAGCGGTCGCTCGGCGGGACCGTTCGTGAAAGTGAACTGTGCCGCCATACCCGAAGAGCTGATCGAGAGCGAGCTTTTTGGTGCGGAGAAAGGCGCCTATACCGGCGCCGTCTCATCACGGAATGGAAAGTTCGTACAGGCCGACGGCGGAACGCTCTTCCTCGATGAAGTAGGGGACATGAGCAAAAGGGCGCAGGCAAAGGTGCTCCGTGCCCTACAGGAAGGTGAGATTGAAAAGGTGGGTGGCCAGGGGGTTACCAGAGTCGATGTGAGGGTTCTGGCAGCCACCAACAAAAACCTCGAAGAAGAAGTGCTGGCCGGACGTTTTCGAGAGGACCTGCTCATTCGATTGAATGTCGTCCCGGTCGAGGTCCCCCCATTGCGGGAGCGGCGAGCTGACATACCGGTTCTGGCCGCCCATTTTCTCGAGCGTTACCGGATGGAAAACAACCTGCCTCCGCGTACTTTCTCAGCAAGTGCCGAAAAGGCGCTGGTTAACCTCTCATGGCCCGGGAACGTAAGAGAACTCCAGAACGTCGTAGAACGGACGATCATTCTCACGGCCGAAGCAGAAATTGAATTGGATTCGCTTCGTATGGCAGGAGTTCTTCGGGGGGAGCGTTCTCGAGATCAGGCCGGGACGGGGGGGGGACCACACATGCTCCATCCGAATGAGGTCAGGCAGCTCGGAGGCCTGGTCGAAGCCCGTCGTCAGTTCGAGGCGGCCTGTATCAGAGAGGCACTCACGGGGGCCGGAGGAAACGTATCGGAAGCTGCACGATCTCTCGGAATCGACAGAACGAACCTGCACAAGAAGATTCAGGCATATGGGCTTGAATTCCAAAGGGAGAAAGAAGGATGAATCAGTACGGGAAACGTCAAGCCTGCCGGGGCGGTCTGTTCCTTTCGTTCACGGCAACCGTGGCGGCAATCACTCTCCTGTCCACTATTGAGGGAGTAGCAAGCCTCGCCCATGCGGGAGAGAAGGGACTCTTCATCGGCCTTCAGCTTCACTCAAGCCACATCGGTGCCGAAGAACCGAAGCCGGACTCACCGGAAGGATCCGTCTTCATAGAAGAGGATGGGGGAGGAGCGGTTTTTTCCCTTGGTTACCGTTTTTCGGACTCGTTCCCCGTTCGTATCGTCGTTTCGGGCGCCGCCCACGAAACCACCAACCCTGAATTCGATTTCGTCTTTTCCAGTGTCATGATCGAGGCGGCCTATCTGTTCGATTCCGGCCTCGGCCTCCGCCCCTATCTATTCGGGGGAATCGGCGGGTATTCGATGAAGGCGAGGCAGAACGGCCTCAGCATCGAATCGACCGGTCCGGGGGCCGATTTCGGCGGCGGTCTCTTCTACTTTTTGAGTGAGCACTTCGCGCTCGATCTCGCGCTCCGGTTCGATGTCATCAACTGGGAGAAGAATGTGGCCGAACTGAGAGGCGACTCCGGCGATGTGGTTATTGTGGAAACGCCCGTCGACGAAGAGGGCGCCGCTGCGAAAATCCTTCTCGGTGGAAGCTGGTGGTTCTGATAGATTGCTCTTCCTGAAGGCTGTTGTCGCTGGAGAGCAAAATGAATCGATCATTCCCATGGGCTGGAACAGTCATGATCTGGATCATGCGATTCGCGCTGGTCGTTCTAGTCGCGATCGCAGTGCTGCTGATCGTTGTCATTCAACCTGTCTTCTTCGTGGAGCCGGGTGAGAGCGAAGGCGTCGTCTCCGCTCGCAGACTCGAGGAACATGTCCGGAAACTCGCCATCGATTTCCTACCCCGGGACGCCGCCCATCCCGACCAGCTCGACAGGGTTGCCGGATATATCGAGGATCATTTCCGCTCGATGGGAGGGCGTGTCTCAATCCAGCCGTACGAGGTCGATGGTTGTTCCTATCGGAACGTAACCGTTCGGTTTGGAAGAGAGACGTCGGATAGAATCGTCGTTGGGGCTCACTATGACGCGGCGGGGGAATGGCCGGGCGCTGATGACAACGCAAGTGGTGTCGCCGGGCTTCTCGAGCTCGGGCGCATCCTGGGCGGCAGCCCCCCGGAGATGACCGTCGAACTGGTTGCCTACACCCTCGAAGAGCCGCCACATTTCAGGTCCGATCGAATGGGGAGCGCAGTTCATGCCAGACAGCTCCGATCGCGGGGAGTCGACGTCCGTCTCATGATCTGTCTCGAAATGATCGGCTATTTTTCTGACGAAACAGAGAGTCAGATCCTGCCACTGTCTTTGCTTGCACCGTTCTATCCTTCCGCGGGAAATTTCATAGCTGTGATCGGGAATATGGGTGGCGGGGGAGATGTGCGACGTGTCAAGAGGACAATGATGCGGGCGACCGCGCTCCCCGTTCATTCGTTTTGCGCCCCACCGAAGCTTGTCTATGGGATCGATCTGTCCGACCACCTGAATTACTGGCGAGAGGGGTTTCCTGCTGTGATGATCACCGATACGGCGTTCTTCCGGAACAGGGCCTACCACACGAAGGATGACACGCCCGCCCGGCTCGACTATGAGAGGATGGCATTTGTCGTCGAGGCCTTGGCTGTCGTAGTCAGGGAGCTGGCGCTGGAAGAGCGTTCCTAGGTCGCAGTCAGTCGTCGGTAAGCTCTTTCAAATACTTGGGAAGCATGTGTCGCCAGGTAGGCCAGTCGTGATTCCACTCCGCGCCCCAGGAGTCGACTCTGTTCGGAACCCCTTTGGAACCGAGAAGGTCGGCGGCACGCCAGGATTCGCCGATGTCTTCCGCCCGGCCTTCACCGGACGCGAACAGAACGAATCGGGTACGAAGTTTTTCGAGAACAGGTCCTTCGAGCCCGGGAAGAAAATGAATGGGTGAGGCATGATAGTAATCTTCGGTAACTTTCGTTTCGGTAATCTTCCCCAGGTCGTAAGTCCCGCTCATACAGATCGCGCTGGAGAAGAGATCCGGGTAGCGGCAGAGCATGGCCAGTGCATTCAGGGCGCCGATCGATGACCCGGCGGCGATCACCTGAATCTCCTGATTGTCGCAATCGCTCCGAATGGCGGGGACCACTTCCCGGGCCACGTACTCATGAAACTGATTCTGCATCCTGGCGCGGTACTCGAGGGAACCCTGCTTGGCAAGCCAGGTCCGGCCGGCAACGCTGTCGCACGAGTAGATCTTGACCCGCCCCTCTGCGAGAAGTTCCGAAACGGAGTCGACGATGTGGAATCTCTCGATCTCCTCCGCATCTCCGCCTGCGGTCGGAAAAACAAGCACAGGCTGCCCGAACTCTCCCCATCGTGCCATCAGCACATCCTGCTCGAGCCTCTCCGAATACCAGCGGACGCTCTTCTTCATCGTGCTTACGCCTCCTCATCGGTCAAACACTTCTGGATTCGCTCCCAGAACAGTTCCGTAAACTCTTCGATTTCATGATCGGGATACATGGATCTGACCTTCTGATGAATCGCGTCGCGACAATCCGAGCTCGAAAAGAATTCCGATGCTACCTCATCCAGATGGGGAAGGTGCTTCCTGCAGAACGCGAAGAATCGTTCTTCTGTGAACCGTTTGGAAGCAAGTTCGCCGTATTGTTCCAGCTTCTCTTCGAATGACAGGCTTTTGCCGGCAATTTTATAATAGCTTGAGAAGTCGAGGTTCGGGCGCAGTTTTCTCTTTGTGGCTGCGCAATAGACTGACCATCGGATATTCGCTTTGATGAGCCAGGGAAAGTGATAGTGCAGTGAAGTTACCTGCGAATCGGGGCAGGGATTGGCAAAATCGATCGGATGCCATACGCCGTCCTTAAGAAGAGCCTCGCAGGAATTGAAGTCCCACCCGAAGAATGAGTTGATGGTCATTGTCATGTTTTTCAGGTGAGCTTTGTCATGGTCGCTAAGGAAATCGGTATCCAATGTATAACGATCGTGTAACGGTGCCGCGGGATCGTAGCGGACGAACCGGATCTGCGGCCCCAGGCCGATGCACCGCACGAATTTCTCGAACGGCTCGACCGACTTCTGGATATTCATGATCCGCATTCCACTCTCGTCATATGCTTTTTGAAACGATTCATCACTGTCGACGCGACTTACGCCCGCCCATGCGCCGCCGTCGTAGGGTTTCATATAGAAGGGATAGCCGATCGATTCGCCGATATGCCCGAAGTCGAAGTGCCGCGCGTACTGCTCGAGTGTCCTCTGGAGATCGGGCGAATCGGCGTAACTCTTGGGGGGGAGGAGCCAGGTCTCCGGAATCGGAAAGCCGAGGCGCATCATCGCGCAATAGGACGTCTGTTTCTCCATCGATTGAATCGACCACGGATTATTGAATACATAAAGATCGTTCAGGATGATGGCCTTCTTGATCCACTCGCGGCTTGCCACATACCAGTGAGTCAAGCGATCGATCACGACATCGTAGCGGGAATCCTGCTGGAGGCGGAATGGTTCGATCGAAAGACGATCGACTTCGAATCGCATCTTTTCAGCCCCGACCTGAAGGGAGAGATCGAGCCTTTTCATGATCATTTCGTAACACATGGGCCAGCAGATATCCGCCGCCAGCGATAAGCCTATTTTGCGTACAGAGGTCGTCTTGGCCATAGGAAACACCTCAGGAGTTCAGCTTGCAGCCCTACTCGTAAATCATCCAGAGAGGCCCGGGAAAGAGCCAGGAAAGGCCTTCGCGGAGACGGTCCCGCCAGTTCTCCCAGTTATGCCCGTCTCTGGCTTCAACATATTTGACGTCCATACCGGTCGACTGAAGGATCGGGACGATCGATCGGTTCTCATAAATCAGCGACTCGTACGTGCCGCAGCTCACGAACACTTTGTCCGCGATTCGTGTGGGGTCTTCTCGGTAGTTATTCATGAACTGTACTACAGGGTCGAAAACAGGACCCCTCGGATGGGGGCCTATGTCGGTAAACGCGAAAGATCCGGACTGCAAAAGAAGCCGGCCGTACATGTCAGGATAGCGTACGGCCGTGCTGAGTGATGCTACGCCGCCGAAACTGGCTCCCATCAGTCCCCGTGCCCGTGGTTTGCCGATCAGCGGGTAGCGGGACTCGAGACGAGGAACGAGTTCCTCGCAAATGAATCGGGCGTGCGCTTCATGATCGGCGTACTCCAGAAGCCGTTCCCGGGGAGTGGTGAGAGCCACAATCAGGTCGGCTACTTCCAGCCTGTGGATCAGATTGTCGAGCACGGTCTTGAGTCCGGAATACTCCAGATAATCATTCCCGTCATGCACGACGAGAAGAGGGTAACGACGCGTCTTCCTGAAGCGTGCGGGCAGATACATGGTGACGCCACAGTCCCGGTGGAACGCGCCGCTCCGAATGCGTATCTCTTCCAGGGTTCCGCTTCGTGCATCAGGATCGGGAATGGTCCACTCCGGTACCTCGTAGCCCGTCCCGTGGCAAACCGAATTCGCGCCGAAAGGATCGCGTGCTCGAAGAGGGTTCAGTGGATCTTCGATCCAGTGTCCCTCCCCTCCGGCGATGACTTCGAGCTTGTATTCCACGCGGGAGTTCGTCGGAATCTCGATGATCTGGTACCACAGATCAGTATGAGGGATCCGATGAAACGGTTGGGTGGAGGGCAATCCGAAAATGAAGTGGCGGAGCCGGACGGCGTCCGCCTCGCCCCTGTAAAGAAACGTACAGTGCGTCCCTTCGACAATCGGAATCGTGTGCTTGGAAAGAAAGCGATCCACGTCGGCCGGGGATGGTGGTCCGTTCTCGAGGAGGGCACCGATGGCAAGCTGGTCGCCGCGATGGGAGGCCACGGGATTCACGCCGCCCCCGCAGGTTCGATGTTGCCCGCTTCGGAGAGTGACATCACTCCAGCCGGTGATTCGAGCGATCCATGCGTGAGATCGATGCGGTCCCCTTCGTTCAAAGGAACGCAAAGCAGTGGGGCGAAGCGACGGGCCATGCAGCGGACCCGAATGGGGTCGTCCAGCATGAGGCGACGTCTGGCGTGGGGAAACGGAAGCACATCTCTATAAACGGCGAGGCCGTTTTCGAGCGCCTCCGCGTTCCCGGCACCCTGGGGTGGTTTGTCGTGAAAGAGGACGACTCTCTCCCCGAGGACCATGGCGCCGGCCGACCAGGCGATCACGGGACGATTCCGGATCATTTCGGGAAAGTCGAAGAGCCGAAGCCGATTCAGCAGGATGGCGACGTGTCCGCCCGCCACGGCAAATGCCGACACTCCGCTCAGGAGCTCTTCGACAAGCCGTCTCTCGCGCCGGACGGCGTCCCGCTCGCGGGGTAACCATTGCGCCTCGAATGCAGCATGGATCTCCGACACTCGAACAAGATGTTCCTCGTCGATCAGTCGAACCGCCCTGACGGCGGCGTCCCCTTCTTCGGCGACCAGCACGCTCTCATCTTCCCGGCGGACCAGTTCCTGCGCCGCTCTGATGGCGTGGCGGAGGCGAAGATTGTAAAGGCGGCGTATCTGTCGCAATCGACCCTGTCGTTCACGATGGGCGATGGCGAGCTCAGGATCCTGCCGGAAAACGCGATCGGCTCTCCGGTAGAGTTCCAGATTGACTGCTCGCCCGCCCATATGTTGGTCGAGCTCCTCGATCTCCGTTTCGTACTCCTGCCAGCCTGCGGTGATGACGGCGATCCTTCCCCGCGGTCTCAATGACCGGACGACGTCCCGCATGGTCGGTTGAAGGCGCTGTGGTCCGAGAAGAACGACTCGCGTCATTCCGCCAGTACCTGGACGACTTCGCCGACAGTATTCAGGATTTTCTGGAGTTCATCATAGTCAGCGTGGCGCATTCGAATCCACGCGTTGGCCATGTATCCCGCCTCCACGGCCTGGGTGGCGGAGCCTACGTCGGGGAAATGAAAATCGATGATCGACTCGCCGAATGACTGCCGGATTTCATCGAGTCCTTCGTAACCGGAGATTCGGCCATCCCGATTCGGCCGGAGTGCGATGAGACCTGCGGAGAAGCGGCGGCTCGGCTTCGCATCGGGTGCGCCATGAACGATCGCCATCGCCCACTCCCGATAAACGTCAAGGTCGTTGCCCGCGCAGTAGAGATCCCAGGCTCCCACGCCGGGTGGACGGCAGCCGATTTCGGCGAATTTGAGCCCCTTGGATCCGTAGAACCACTCCATATGTGTGGCGGAAGTTTCGATACCGAGGATTTCGATCACCCGCTTACCCATCGCTCGGATTTCGGCGTAATCCTCTGCGGTCTCCACTCGATTGGTCGAGATGAACTGTGGCGAGATCCAGCGTGCGCGCATCGCCTCGAGGACGTTGGGATAGTAGTGGGTGATGAAATCGTGAGCCACCCCTCCCTTTGTGGTGATCGTATCGTAGAACGCCTCGTGTCCCTCGATGAACTCCTCGATTGCGACCGAGCCCCCCTGTCCGACGCCGCTTTCTGAAAGTGCTCGATCCAGTTCTTCGTCATTGTCGACGCGATAGGTTCCCGCCGCCCCTGCCCCGTCCCGGGGCTTGATGATCAGGGGATAACCTACGCGCTCAGCAAATTGACGCGCTTCTTCGTACGACGAGGTTCCTGTCGACTGCGCACAGGGTATGCCCCCTTCGCGAAGAGCATCTTTCATTGCTGGTTTATCGCGGCAAAGCCACGCGGTCCGGGTTGATGTGCCGGGAATGCCGCATCGTTCACGGACGTGGGCGATCGGGAGGATATGCGCCTCGACGGTAGCTTCGAGGCGGTCGATCGGCATCTGTTTCTGGAGCCCGTGGACAATCGCTTCGACAGCCCCTTCATCACAGACGGAACCGACCTGCTCATAATGGCTGAGCGCCCGTCTTACACCGTCGGGCAGGGTGTCCACGTCCCTCTCGCCGATTCCGATTACTCGGGCACCTACTTCGGCGAGAGCCACGGGGAATTTTTGCTGATTAGCCGGGAAACCGGGCTCGATGAATATTACGTTCATGTCGATGGAAAACAATAGCACATCTTGCTCCGGCGGCACAGGCTGCGATAGACTCTCCCCATGCGAAAAATCGTGTTTGTGGCGCCCTACTTTCTTCCTACTACGCTCCGCTTCCTGGAAGAGGCTGCCGGGCTTACCGGCGCTCATCTGGGGCTCGTGACCCAGGAAGACCCCCGAAAACTCCCCGACCGTCTTCGCTCGAAGATCGGCTCGGTCGTTTCCGTGGAGAATTGTCTGGATCCGGGCACCCTGGAGGGAGCCACACGGACGATCGGCGAAGAAATGGGGAAGACCGACCGGATTTTCGGACCACTCGAGGAGCTTCAGGTCCCACTCGCCGAAGTGAGAGAGAGCCTCGGGATCACCGGGATGGATCGGGAGACGGCACGGAATTTCCGGGACAAGGCACGCATGAAAACGATTCTGAGCGATGCCGGCCTTCCGTGCGCCGGACATGGACTGGTCGGGAGCGCGAATGAGGCGGGCCGGTTCGTCGCCGAGTTCGGTTTTCCGATCGTCGTGAAACCGCCGGCAGGATCGGGGGCGCGCAGTACGTTTCGGATCGAAAACGAATCGTCTCTTCAGGACTATCTGCAGACACATCCGCCGTCGCCAGGGAGCCCGACGCTGTTCGAGGAATTCGTCGTCGGCGAAGAGCACTCGTTCGACAGCATTCTGATCGGGGGACGACCCATCTGGTACTCCGTCTCCCGCTACTATCCGACCCCGTTGGAGGTGCTGGAGAATCCGTGGATCCAGTGGGTAGTCGTCCTTCCCCGCGCTGTCGATCAGCCGAAGTACGAACCGATCCGAGCGGCGGCGTTCGATTCTCTCCGGGCGCTCGGGCTGGTGACAGGTCTGACACATATGGAATGGTTCCGCCGTCCGGACGGATCGGTGGCGATCTCGGAAGTGGCCGCTCGCCCGCCAGGTGCGCAGTTCACCACGCTGATTTCCTATGCCCACGACATAAACCTTTATCGCGGCTGGGCCGAACTGATGGCCTTTGACCGATTCGACCGGCCGGCGCGGCCGTACGCTTGCGGGGCGGCGTTCCTTCGTGGCCAGGGCCAGGGCCGGGTCAAGGCGATCCGGGGTCTTGACCGCGTGAAGAGTGAACTCGGGCCGCTGGTGGTGGAGGCCAAGCTCCCGAAAGAGGGGCAGTCGGCGTCCGGAACCTACGAAGGCGAAGGTTACGTGATCATCAGGCACCCCGAGACAGCGGTAGTGGAAGAAGCGCTCAAGAAACTGGTAACCATGATTCGAATCGAACTCGGTTAATCAACCTCGGAGGAAACATGAACGTTCTCTTTCTCTCTCCAGGATACCCGCCGGAGATGAACCTATTCACTCGTGGTCTCGCCGATGTAGGGGCCCATGTTATCGGATTCGGCGATCAACCGGAGGGAGGGCTCGATCCTGATTTGAAGCGGCATCTGACCGCGTATGTGCAGGTCGGATCGTTCACTGATGAAGAGTCAGTGATTTCGGAAGCCAGAAAATGGAATGATCGCGTCGGCATCGATCTGGTTGAATCTCTCTGGGAGCCGCAGATGATTCTGGCCGCTCGCATCCGTCAGAGCCTGGGAATTCCAGGTATGAGTGTCGAGGAGACGATTCCATTTCGAGATAAAGAGGCGATGAAGCAGCTGCTCGATTCCGCTGGGATTCGGACGCCCCATCACTATCGATGTACGACGGCCGACGAGTGTCGCGAGGCTGCTGAAAAAATCGGGTATCCGTTGATCGTCAAGCCGATTGCCGGAGCGGGCTCCGCCGATGCTCATCGCGTGGATGATCGGAAGATGCTCGAGGCGGTTCTCCCCATAGTAAAACATGTGGAGCAGGTGAGTGTAGAGGAGTTCATCGAGGCGGAAGAGCATACGTTCGATACGGTTTGCGCCGACGGTGAGATCCTGTTCTCCAACATGTGCTGGTACCGACCGAGGCCGCTCGAATCTCGAAAGCACGAGTGGATCAGCCAGCAGACGATCGCCTTGCGTGATATTGATGCTCCCGAACTCGCCCCCGGCAAGGAGATGGGCGTGAAGGTGCTGAAGGCGATGAACTTTCGATCCGGATTCACCCATATGGAATGGTACCGAAAAGCGGACGGCGAAGCTGTGTTTGGTGAGATTGCCGCCCGTTCGCCGGGAGGTCGGACGGTCGATCTCATGAACTGGGCGAATGACATCGATGTTTTTACCGGTTGGGCGGAGGCGGTCTGTTTCGGGAAAATCAGCCAGACCATTGAGCGGAAGTACAACGCGGCGTCGATCTTCAAGCGGGCGCAGGGGGAGGGGCGGGTCACTCGGATCGAAGGCCTGGGCAGGCTCATGGCGGAATTCGGTGAGCACATTGCGTGCGTCGATCTCCTGCCGGTAGGGGCGCCCCGCCGGAACTGGCATCAAACCCTGATTTCCGACGGGATGATCGTGGTCCGGCACCCTGATCTTGCCACGACCGTGGATATGGCGAACCGGATCGGAACGGACTTGCAGATCTATGCCGGCTGACTTGATTTTCGATTCGAAAGACCTGGCGCGGCTCTTGAACGGGCAGTGCGACAATCCTCACGATATCCTCGGGATTCACCCCCATGAGGGGGGTGGCCATCTCGTTCGGGCCTTCATCCCCGGGGCCAGGTCGGTTTCGATCAAGCGAGGATCCCGTTTTCATCTCATGGAGTGTACCCACACGGGCGGGCTTTTCGAGAGGCTCTTCCCGGCAGCGGTGAAGCCCTTCCCATACAAGTTCGTAGTTACCCGCCGGGGAGGGGGGGAGTCGATCGAGCGTGATCCCTACCGGTTCCCGAAGGGGCTCACCGATTTCGATCTCCATCTCTTTCAGGAAGGCAATCACCACCACTACTATAAGAAACTAGGCGCCCAGGTGGAGAAGCGGGCGGGTGTCATGGGCGTTTCGTTTTCAGTGTGGGCGCCCAATGCCGGGTCGGTAAGCGTGATCGGCAGTTTCAACGAGTGGAACGAGCTTCGCCATCCTATGGGTCGTCGGAATTCCGGTCTCTGGGAGCTGTTTCTGCCCGGCGTGGCGCAGGGGGCGCTTTATAAGTATAGAATTCGCTCGCAGTTTAAGGACGCTGTGTTTGACAAAGCGGATCCATGCGGATTTGCAATGGAAGTACGGCCTAATACTGCGTCCGTAGTCTGGGATCTCTCCCGGTATCGATGGCGAGATTCAGAATGGATGGGTCGCCGAGCGGAAGTACAGGCGCCTGACAAACCGATGGCGACCTATGAAGTCCATCTCGGTTCGTGGATGCGGAAAGAGGGGGAGGATCCGGGGTGGCTCAGTTACCGGGAACTCGCGGCCAAACTCATTCCCTACGTCAGACGTCTCGGCTATACCCATCTCCAGCTTCTCCCCATCTCCGAGCATCCCTTCGATGGGTCTTGGGGCTATCAGACTGTGGGTGCTTACGCGCCGACGTCGAGATTCGGAACGCCGGACGATTTCCGGTTTTTCGTCGATCGGGCTCATCGATCAGGAATCAGTGTGTTGCTCGACTGGGTGCCTGCCCATTTCCCCCGTGACGGCCATGGCCTCGGCTTCTTTGACGGCACTCACCTGTACGAACATGCTGACCCGAGACAGGGCCATCATCCCGACTGGGATACGTTCATCTACAACTACGGCCGACCTGAAGTCTCCGCGTTCCTCATCTCCAATGCCCTTTACTGGCTGGACGAGTATCACATCGACGGCCTGCGTGTAGATGCCGTCGCTTCCATGCTCTATCTCGATTATTCCCGGGAAGAGGGAGACTGGGTCCCCAATCGTTTCGGTGGCCGGGAGAATCTGGAAGCGATCGATTTTCTCAAGCGACTGAATCAGACAATTAAGAAGTATCATCCGAATGTGCTCATGATCGCCGAGGAGTCCACATCGTGGCCGAAAGTTTCACAACCTGTCGAAGAGGGGGGGCTCGGTTTCGATCTCAAGTGGAACATGGGATGGATGCACGACATGCTTTCCTTCTCCCAGCTCGATCCGCTGTTCCGAGGAAAGTGCCTCGACAAGCTGACCTTTTCCCTGCTTTACGCATTTAGCGAAAAGTTCCTGCTCCCTCTGTCTCACGACGAAGTGGTCCACGGGAAAAGCCCGCTCGTCTACAAAATGCCGGGAGACGAGTGGAAGAAATTCGCGGATCTCAGACTACTTTATGGATACATGTACGGCCATCCGGGGAAGAAACTCCTCTTCATGGGGGGGGAGTTCGGCCAGACAAGAGAGTGGAATCATGACAGCCAACTCGATTGGCACCTTCTGAATGAACCGATTCATTCCGGGATGATGGATTACGTGCGCGCACTGAACGAGGTTTATCGCCGGGAGGCACCGCTGCACGAAGTGGATTTTGAATCGGATGGGTTCGAGTGGATCTGCTTTCGGGATGAAGAAAGGACGGTGGTCTCCTTCATTCGAAGGGCACGGGAAAAAGAGAACGTGGTGCTGGTAGTGGCCAACTTTACTCCTGTCCCTTATGAGAATTATCGTCTGGGCGTGCCGGCCGGTGGGAGATATCGCGTGATCCTGAACAGCGATGAAAGCCGTTTCGGGGGCTCGGGGTACGAGATCCCTCAAACCGTCACTGCAGCGGAAGAGCCCTGTCACGATCGGGACCTGTCGATCGAGATTGCCCTCCCCCCGCTCGCCGTGGTCTACTTGGTTTCTGAGGACGGAAGGGGTGCCGCTTGATCGGTCGGCCCGGCCGTAATTTTGCTAACGACAATTAAGAATAAGAAGGAGTCCGATATGGCCCGTGCAGCCGCACGTCACATTCTCGTTGAAACGGAAGACGAGTGCATCGAGCTGAAGACCAAGATCGAGGGAGGCGACGATTTTGCTGAGGTCGCTCGCGCTAATTCCACGTGCCCCTCGTCCGCCGAGGGTGGTGCCCTCGGCGAATTCGGGCCTGGTCAGATGGTCAAAGAATTCGACGATGTCGTATTCAGCTCGGAACTGGGCAAGGTCCACGGCCCGATTCGTACCCAGTTCGGCTTTCACCTCATCGAGATTACAAGCAGGACTGAGGACTGAGTTGAGCGGGGGCGATTCCTGGAATCGGATGGTGGCCGACGTTCTGCGGACGTCGACATCGCGAGGGCGTGAGGTCCTCGGTCTCTATTCACTCGAAGGAACGCGTCTTCATGAGAGAGCTCTTCGCGCCGGATGTTCGATCCGGCGCGTTCTCATATCCGATGACTTTGGTCGTAATCCCGAGAGTCGGAATCGGGCCTTGCTCGGCGAGCTTCAGGAGCGGATGATTCCTGTCATAAGAGCTCCCGACTGGGAGCTGCGAAGGCTTACCGGGGGGAGGGAGATCGGGGCGATTGTCGGTCTCGCCGATCTTCCCGACCGTGATCGCCCGCTTGCCGAAGTGATCTCGGCCTGGCGAGCTTTGCACCCCGGCCGGTCACCTCTCGTGCTCGCCGGCGTGGATTTGGAAGATCCCGGCAATCTCGGCGCTCTCGTTCGTACGGCCCTTGCCTCGGGGGCGGCGGCGTTCATTACGATAGGCAAGGGGGACCCCTTTCATCCCCAATCGGTGCGGACGTCCATGGGGAGCCTCTTCAAAACTTCCGTCATCTTGTATAGGGATCTCGATTCCTTTCTGGGCGCCACCGGTTCGATGAAGACCTACGCTGCCGTTTCGACCGGGGGAGAGGCTCCGGAGAATACGGCACTCTCCCCGGGCGGTGCGATAATCCTCATGGGGAGCGAATCCCGCGGGCTGGCAGAAGAGGTAAGTGAGCGGGCCGACAGTCTCATCACCATTCCCATGCCGGGGAGCGTCGACTCCTACTCAGTCAATGCGGCAGCGGCCATCCTGCTTCATGTCATCAGTGTCCGGCAGGAAAAAGCCCGGCGGTCGGGATGACCACCGGGCTCTCCTGTCGGATCCGTCGCCGTGACGTGCTTGTCAGATCGCCGGCGAGCAGGCGATATCGTTCTGGTGGTCGTCCCAGCAGGCCTCTTCGCCGTTATTGTAGTCATCGGCACGAAGGCTTCCCGTCCCGTCCGACTCGTCGAAGCGGATGAACCAGAGCTCGTCTTCCGAGCTATCCAAGAACTCGACCGAGCCGACCGATCCCGTTTTGCGCCAGGCCAGTTCGTCCCCCGGGTTTTCATCAAGATCCGTAAAGATGAGTTCCTGGTCGTTCCCATTCGAATCCCAGTCGAGGCGCGCGACAATCGGCTTATTATTCCGGCCGAAATCATGGAACCGGAAGAATCCGGTATCGCCGTCGTTCCACGTCTCCCCCTCGAACCAGAGTTCGTTCACGATCGGGGATGTCTCTTCCGTGCTGCTTACCCTGAGTTCCCACGCTACGCGGCTCCCCTCGACTCTTCCTCGAAGTCGAATCTGAGCCTCTTCTTCGCCGTCTACCCACGTATAAACCCAGAGGTACGAACCATCATCCTGGGGGCTCGGCACAGTATGCAGGGCAAGCGAAATAGCGGCCACAGGAGGAATCAGTATGAAATCTGTTATTACCTCAATCACCGCGACACGAATCGCCGCGTTGAAGAAGTTCTCATTCGAACCTGCCGTTTTTTCCGCCTGGCCGAAGAAGCCGAAATTGAACTGTAATAGTTCGGGCGCCGGGAGAGCGGGTGCGCTCGCCTGGTCGTTGCTTCCCCCGTTCGGCTCGGTCGGAGTGGTGGCGCTACACCCGGTGAGAAGAAAGACGACTATCCCCGCCATAATCAGTTTTCTGAGTCCGTTCTTTGATGCCTTTCTCATGGTTCCTGCTCCTTTCGGTTGCCCTGCTCGCTAGAGATTGTCAACTGTCCGTACCAACAGAACCTCTCTTATGCAGCGGGCGTGCCACGAAGGATTCCACAAGAGCCGAATCTGTATCGTGTTATCAGAAAACGGGTTAGGAAGGCAGGTGGCAGCGGGAGTGCGATGGATTCCTGTGTGGCGGTTCTTCACGGTCGAGGTGAAGATTCACAGTGGGCTTCGGTCCATGCTGCGCTAGGCACTAGCGGGGGGAAGACGGATGCGGAGGTGTGTTCTCCTCGGCCCAGGCCTCCATCGTGCGGCGAACGACCGGCCAGATGTTCTCCACGAACTCCTCACATCCCTTATGGGTGAAATGGCAGATGTCGTTGAAGTGCTCGCCATCTTTCGAAATAAGCCCATCCTGGTCCACGAACGAGACGTCTGGATTATCCTCGACGATACTTTCAACGACGGCGTTGTGTGCCGCGACTCCCGCCATAACGTTAATCGGATCTCCCCAAAGTTCGATCTTCGCCTTATGCAATGTGTAGTCGAGGCGCTTCTCTTCGAAGGCCTTTTCGGAGTAGTTTTCGGGAACATAGGTGGCATATGTCATGAGCAGCAGGTCTTCTTCCTTGGCGGCGGCGATCTCAATGAACGCCGATAGATTCTCTCGAAAAGTCACAGACGTCTTGATATCACTGCCATAACTGATCCACTCACTTCTGGGCGCAGCCATGCGGCTATCCTTCACCGGATCAAACAACTCCTTGAGTGAGGTCCAAAGAAAATCGATGGTGAACGGGAGGAGGACAAAGCGAACTTCCGGGTGCCTCGACAGTTTTCCGACCGCCTCGTACCACGAATACTGGGAGTAGTCCCGGGAAAACACCGAGGGAGGGCAGTTATTCGCTCTTACGTCGTTCAGACCATGATACAGCAGCACCAGATCGAATGGATCGTCACGCAGGTAACGGTACTTGTAAAAGCTGTCGCGGGTGGAATGCCCCGGCCGGGCAAGGTTATGAACGTGAACAGGCCTACCCGATTCGTACGTCGCTCGCTCAAGCAGCAGTTGCTTCACGTTTCCCCAGGGGTACGTCATTACGGATCCGCCCAGGATCAGAATGTCGAAAACGCCGTCGTCCTTGGTGGGTCGGAACCAGTTCACCGACTCCAGCTCAGGGTAGAAACCATACACGATTTCCCCCGGGCTTCTCATCGGGACGTCGCGGCTGATTTTCCAGTAGACGCGGGAACAGCCTTCAACGAGAAGCAAAACGAGGATCGCGTAGCCAATAGCAGCAACCAGTCTCCAACGTCTTTTCATTCGTCGATACTAACGCTGATCCAACAATAATACTCGCCTCAAATCGACCCTGCAGACCTCTGAGCGGGGCGCCAGGCTATCAAATCCGCCGGGTAGTAAACCGGCAGCAAGCAGCTTTTTAGATGGCAAAAAAATGCGCCGCAAGAACCGTGCAGGTCCCTGCGGCGATATGGTCTAGCGGGGGCAGGATTTGAACCTGCGACCTTTGGGTTATGAGCCCAACGAGCTACCAGACTGCTCCACCCCGCGATCGTCTCTTTTTCAAACCGGCCCCAAACCATAGCCTTGAGGCTGAGGGAAGTCAACTCGATTTTAGGGTGATGTCAGGGCCTTCTCACCGGATCGGATTCGGGCTTGCTCCCGGCATTCTCGCGGGCCTCTTCACGGTCCCGGATCACCTCGCGGATGAGTGACTCCCGGTCCTCTTCGTCGACCTCGATAAAGAGGTACTGTGTCTCTCCCGGCGCTCTCATCTTGTAGCGTTCCCGGGCCACGCGCTCGATCGTGGCTGGATCGTCCTGCAGCAGCAGGGCGACCGCAGCGAGCGAATCGACTCGCCCGCCGGTATCCGCGATTGCCGCGGTAAGGTCCCGGTTGGTGGTTTTCAGATCCACATAGGCGAAGAGGCTCTGATCGCTCATCAGGAACGTGTGAATTACCCAAATTCCGCCGGCCAGGAAGCAGAAACGAATGAACTGCTTCCGTTGAAAGTAGTCACGATAATTGAAGCGCAGTGACCGCAGGCGATCGAGCGGTCTCTTTTTCGAGGGCATAGGGGGCCTCCCTCGTCGGCGGTTCTACTCCTCTCTACATGTGGAGAAACGCACCGACTCCGGCGTATTCAGCTGATTCGCCCAGCTCCTCTTCGATCCGGAGAAGCTGATTGTATTTGGCGATCCTGTCGGTCCGGCAGAGAGAACCGGTCTTGATCTGTCCCACGCCGGTACCGACGGCGAGGTCTGCGATCGTCGAATCTTCCGTCTCACCGGACCTGTGAGAAATGATCGATGTGTATCCGGCCCTTGTCGCCGTCTCAATGGCGCTCAAGGTCTCCGTCAACGTGCCGATCTGATTGAGTTTGATCAGGATCGAATTGGAAACTCCCCGTTCGATCCCGTCGGTCAGGCGGTCGACGTTAGTTACGAAAATATCGTCGCCCACAAGCTGCACGTCGTTTCCAAGTCGCTCAGTCAGCTCTTCCCAGCCATTCCAGTCATTCTCGTCCAAACCGTCTTCGACGGAAATAATCGGATATTTTTCGATGAGGTCGGCGTAGTAATTCACCATGTCAGAGGAGCTTCTCTCCTCGCCGTCCGCGGCCAGGCGGTATATCCCATCATTATAGAACTCGCTCGCCGCGCTGTCGATGGCGAGAAATACATCGCCACCCGGTTGGTAGCCCGCCTTCTCGATCGCCTCGACAATCACACCGAGCGCTTCTTCGTTGGAAGAGAGGTTGGGTGCAAAGCCCCCCTCATCGCCGACGGCGGTGGCGAGCTTTCGCCCCTTCAACTGGTTCTTTAGCGTATGAAAAATCTCGACTCCCGATCGGAGCGCTTCACGAAACGTAGGCGCACCGGCAGGAACGATCATGAACTCCTGGATGTCGACGTTGTTGTCCGCGTGGGCGCCGCCGTTCAGGATATTCATCATGGGTGTCGGAAGAAGGTGGGCGTTGACGCCGCCGATGTATCGATAGACAGGAACTCCCAGCGCGTCCGCCGCGGCCCGGGCAACTGCAAGGGAGACTCCGAGCACGGCGTTCGCGCCGAGACAGCTCTTGTTCTCTGATCCGTCGAGCTCGATCAATGTGCGATCGATCAGGTTCTGCTCATACGCATCGAACTCCAGATCGATCAGTTCAGGGGCAATCACTTCATTGACGTTCTTCACCGCCCGGAGTACGCCCTTCCCGCCGTAACGGCTGGGATCTCCGTCGCGAAGTTCGACCGCCTCATGTTCACCTGTGGAGGCGCCTGACGGGACGATGGCCCGTCCGAAGGCGCCGGACTGTAAATGACAATCCACTTCGATGGTGGGGTTTCCGCGGGAATCGAGTACCTCGCGGGCGTGAAGTTCGATAATGACTGACATTCGAGATACTCCCTGGCGAATCGAGTGGGTCAGACCGGCTCCGAAATATGTTGTTATCACCGGGGTGAGGAAAAAGTACTACCCGGTCCGAAGGCGATCAAGGGAAAACGGTCCTCCCTTCGGATTCTTGACGATTAACATTCTATTCTCTACTGTCATCCACTGGTTTGACTTGGAGAGGCCCATGGATCGATCCCGGGACGAGAAAGATCTCGTCGAACGCTCCCGAACGGGGGACGAGGAGGCATTTCGCCTGCTGATCCGTGAGTACCAGAATCCGGTGTTTCATCTGGCGCAGCGGATCCTGCGGAACAGAAGCGATGCCGAGGACGCCGCACAGGAGGTATTCATCAAGGTCTACTCGGCGCTCTCCCAGTACGATCCCCGGTACGCGTTCCGGAGCTGGATCTTTCGAATCACCCATAACCTCTGTATCGATTACATCAGGAAGCGGAAGTATCCCCTGATCTCCATCGACCAACCGATAGCCGGCTCGGAGGGGGAGATTACCTGGGATCTGCCTGATCCCGATGCGGTTAATCCCCTGGAAGCGGTCGAGGCCGGCCAGGAAAAGAAAATAATCGAGGAAGCGATCGGAAAGCTGTCCCCCACCCTTCGCTCGGCGATTACCCTTCGGCACCTGGAGGGGCTCCGCTACGATGAAATAGCCGATATTCTGGAAATTCCGCTCGGAACGGTCAAAGTTCGTCTCTTCCGGGCCCGCGAAGCGCTCGCCAAACTGCTGAGCAGCAGGCTGGACCGTCCGGGGGGGATCCCAGATAGGTGATTTCGGACGTAACCCGGAAGGGGGGACTTTCGTAATCCGGTCAGAGGGAAGATCGTGAAGCATTCGAATCAACAACATCTGACAGATGATCGGCTTCAGGAACTGCTTGATGCTGATCTCGAGCATGCGACAGACGCGGAGAGAACTCTCCAGTCGTCCCGGTCCCATCTCGTGAATTGCAATGAGTGCCGGATACGTTTCGAACGCTGGGCCTCTCTCTTTGAAATAATAGCGGTTGCCCCGGCCGATCCGATCCCGGCGATCGAACAGCAGGTGATGAGTAGACTCTTCCCTCGCTTGGGAGCCGATCTGGTCCGCGCCGGCCGATCCGTGCGCCGCCGCCCCGTTCGCATCCCGCGATGGGTGCCGGCTGCCGCAGTCGCCACGCTGGTCGCCTCTACCGCATTCTCGGTGGAGCTCTTTACGACGATGGGCATGGTAACCGGGCCTATCGTCGAAACGGCCGTGGCGAGCAAGCTCGATACCGTACTCGCTCCGATCACTTTGTTCACTGCTCTTCTCACGGTTCTGTCTACTATCTGGGGCGTGTTGGGCGGATACGCAGGGGCATTCGCTCCTGTTGGTATCGCGCTCGCCCGAGTGGCATTGTCCGAAGAAGTCCGATCCGTTGTCATCACGTCATCTGTGCTCTATACACTGATCGCCCTGGGATGGGGGGCGCGTCTTCTGCTCGCCCGGTCCAGGGGGGGGATCCACCATGTATTACTCGGTTAAGGACACACGATATCGTCTGCCTCTGCTTCTCCTAGTTCTTCTCATGAGCGTGGCCGGCGTAACCCATTCGTTTGCCCAGTCGGATCCCGGGGGAGAACTCTCTCCCGAGGAGATTGCCGAGAAAGCGATTCTGGAATCCGAGAAACGGGCCAAGGAGACAGCGAATCAGCTCGAGGCGGCGGCGGAGCGAATCGCGGAAGAGGCCGAGGACGATTACGACACGCTGATCCAGATCCGGCATCTTGGTGGGGCGGTGAAAGTAACGCACTCGGCCGACGACATCGTGAAGACTGGCGGCAGCGTCACGGTTGATCAGGCTAAGACCGTTCCCGGCGACGTTGTCTGCGTCGGCGGGCCGGTCCATGTTTACGGAACGATTCGGGGCGACGCAATTGCCCTCGGCGGAAACGTCTTTCTTTACGACGGCTCTCACGTATTCGGCGACGCGGTCTCCATCGGCGGTCGTGTGGTAGAAGAAGGTGACGCTGTTGTTGAAGGACAGAAGTTATCGATCGCGCCCGGAATCTCTGCGCTTATCCCCGGGTTCGAGATCCACGACCCAAGAACCCGTGTCCAGCGGATCGGCCACGCGATCAAGTATATTGTCATCGCTTATATTGTCCTGTTCTTCCTGGTTCTCATTTTTATCGATCTCCTCGGCAAGCCGACGAAACGTGTCGGAGATCGCCTGCGGGCAGATTCCGGTAAGGCGGGCCTTGCCGGATTTCTACTGGTCGTCATGACCCCCGTGATCATGGTCATCCTGCTGATCAGTGTGATCGGGATACCGGTGGCGGTGATCTATCTGCCTCTTCTGTTGATCGTTCAGCTCTGGGGCCTCACCGCCGTGTCGGCGGAGGTCGGACGGTCCTGGGGGCCGAAGGTCTTCTCCGGGGTCAGGAGCCCCAGGATGACCGCGTTTATGGGTGTCGTTCTTCTTACGGCGCCCTGGTTCGGCGGCAAGCTGCTGAAGGCGATCGGCGGTCCCCTTCATGTGATCGGATGGAGCTTCACTACAGTCGGCCTTGTGATCGTTGCGCTCGCTTCGTTCGTCGGAATCGGTGGAATCCTGTTCAGCCGGTTCGGAAGACGAGGGCTGAACGAACCGGCTCCCACGATCGAAGCGCCGGAGTCAATTCCGGAATCGACTGAGTCCGCGCCGGACGAACCAAGGGAGTAACCCGCCGAAGTAACGAACCTGATCGCGGTTCCCCGCCTGTCGAGCGGGGAACCGCGGTTTTACGGTCCCCCCTTAAGTGCCGCCCGGTATTCAGAGGAGACCTTCCGAAACACGGCCCCGATCGTTACCCGAAACAGTCCACGTGATCAGACACTCCGGTTTTTCTTACAGACTCGTGTGATTTCCGCTTGTCTTCCGCGTCCCTATTCACGAAGAGACCGGCGCCGTGACGTGTCATGTCGCATTCGAGGAGGAGGACCTGTGAACAGGTTAAGCCAGATCGTCGCCCTTTTTATTCTCCCGTCCGGGCTTCTCACCCTCGCATGCGGCGACGACACTCCCACGGTTTCGAGCGATGGCGCGATGAACTCTGATGAGCGGACGATGCAGGTTGAGTCGTTCCTGCTCCCCGCCGGCGAGGTAATGGAGTTTCCCTCGGAATTCGAGATCGTTTCCGAGGGTGACGTGGAGATTGCCGGAGACATCATGGTCACGCCCGATCGTGAAGGACCATTCCGCATCATCTCAAAGAACGGGGACATCACCATCTCCGGAAGCATGATTGTCCTGGATCCTGAGCCGTCGGGTAAGACGACCGCCGGCCACTCGGGAACGGATATCGAGATTGTGAACGAGCGGCTCTCAGGTGTGATCGATCTCACTCAGCCCATCAAGAGCACATTCATTGCCGGACATGGGGCGGACGCTCCCGACTTTACGGTCGTCTTCGGACGACTCCTGCTCAGCGCGAATACCGGCCGGCCCGGCGGTGACGTTATTTTCCGTTGTACCAGGGGGACCATTCGACTCCCGGCGCACCACGAGCATGTTGTTCCACTGTTCAACCCGGGCAACGGCGGTCACGGCGGTGATATCGTCATCGACAAGCGAAGATTCTCTATGGGAACGGATGATACGACCCTGGAACTCGTGGGGGGAGCAGGGGGGGCGTCGGGCCGGCTCGTCCTTGATGCACCGATGATCGAGAACATGCCGTCCATCGAGCAGCTGAGATCTGATACCGCCTGGGTCGGAAACTCCCATGGGGGACCTGGCGGAGACGCCGCCTGGGATAACAGCGACAACATTACCGGCGCCCCGTCCGACCATTCCGTCAAATACGATCTGACGGAGATTACCCTTCGGGGTGGTGACGGAGGTGATGGGGGCGTCCGCGGCGGCAACGGCGGCCATGCTGTCTACCATTCGGGTCGTGTCATGAATGAGCGGGGCGATCCGGTCGCGGATGTAATGGTCATAGGCGGAAACGGCGGCGATATTTTCGACTCCCCTCTTCCCGTTACCGAGTGTCACGGCGGCGATGGCGGAGGATTCGCGGTCATCGGAAACGCAGGCTGGGACGGTAGCGACCCCGATCTGGACGGTGGCCCCCTCGACGGCGGAGAGGGGGGCGACGTCTACGGCGAGGGGGGATCCGGCGGCAACGTGCGCGAGAATGTCACTTTTCTTCGTGCCTTAGGAGGGGATGGGGGCAACACCACCGCCCGGCAGTCAAGTGTTCTCCGCGCAGTCGACGTAATCGACGCGCAAGGGTTTCAGGATTTTCGATTCGGGGTCATCGGTGCGCCGGGGGGCGCGGGTGGCAGCCGTAGCGGCGGCTGTCCCGGCGGAGACGGGGGGGCATTCGGCATCGTGGAAGCGGCCGGTGGGGAGGGAGGGAGCGTGCCGATCGGAACGACAGGCGAAGGGACGGGGGGCAAGGGAGGGGACGTCTGGAGCACGGGTTATTGGCGGACCGAACAGGCGAAGGGGGGTGACGGTGATTCGCCCGGTCTCGGTGCCTGCACTGCCGGGGTGCTTGGACTTCCCGGATTCGGGGGGACAGGTGATGTGATCGGCCCGGCCGGAAATGAAATCGGGATTCGGTTCAATTCGAATGAGTGCGCTGAAAGCGGCGCGGCCTACAGCATTCAAACGCAGTGCATCGATAACACCTCAGGAATAGTGACGAACACAATCCGGCAGTGGCGGGAGCATGGCGAGCTCATCAGCCCCGGCCGCTTCAGGTTGCAACCCTATCCTCTTTGACGATTACGTGGCGGGCGACTTGGCCTGCTGTGACAGGGGGCAGGGCCGATTCGAGGTATGTAATGCAGGTAAGAACTGACTCTTGACCGACCGAGTCCGCTACTCGAGCGCTTCGGGTACGAAGGAAATGCTCTTCGTTCTGATCTCCTCATCGCCGAACCCGGCGAGGCTCGCGACAAACCCGAAGAGCCTCTCCGGAATACCGAAGATGCCGCCTGTAGTGGGCGGGTCCTCGTTGCCCGGGATCTTACCCTCGAGCCAGGCCTCGACCTCTCGAACCTGTTTCAACTCGATCGGAATCACACGGGCCGTGAGCGCGATGTAGTAGGAACTCCGGGGGTGCAGGTCCTCGAGCCGCGCGATGGGGATCGAACGCTGAATCAGGACGGCCCGCCTCAACTCGTCAATCGAAGGATGGATTTCGGCGATTCGGCCCGGGGAGTAGACGCGGTACTCCCGCTCGATGACATCGTATTGGATCTGATAGCTCACACGCCTGCTCGCCTCGAGCTTGTCGAACCATGATGCCCTCGGTCGCCAGAGCTCGATTTCATACTCGATCGTGGCGGGGAGACCCCGGCCCATCGTTTCGATCACTTTCGCGGAAAACCCGTTTTCGAATCGGAAGTCCAGCTCGAGCCACTCCTCCCGGACGCGGAAATCATCGAATAGAAGAGTTGATTCGGCCCGGACTGCGGCAGGCGCGCCGAGAGGCAGAGAGAGTAGAAGAACATAGAAAAGGGGCCGAAGAGTCCTTTGCATTGCGGTCAAAAGGGGTCTCCTGCAATGTCCTCGAAAGTACCTTCAGTCCGGCGAACCGGATTAGAACATGCGGTTCATCCGGAACGTCACTACCAGGTCGTCGTCCGCGCCTTGATTCAGGCGGCGGGCTAAATTAATACGAACATCGCCATCATCGTCGGCAAGGCCGATTCCCATATCCGACTCCAGATCGATGTGGCGTCGCTCCTCCGTATCCCATGCGTCACCGATGTCCGTGAAGAACGCGACCTGGAAACTACTGAAAAGTCTGACTCGATATTCGATGTTGGCCACCACGAAGCGATTTCCCGTCAGTTCCTTGAAATCGTGCGCTCGAAGCGTTCCTACACCGCCGATTCGAAACATCCGATAGAGAGGTGCCGTGCCGTCGATGCCGCCGCCCATCACCCTCATATCAAACTGGGTGTCATCGGTCAGCTTGAAGTAGTGGCTGAAACGCCCCACACTCCTCTTGTAATCGTAGTCACCGCCAAGTTCCTCTCCCGCATACTCGCCGTCCAGCCGGATGAACCAGCCGGCCGTCGGGCGGTTCGTCCGGTTTCTCCGATCCCATTCGATTGATGTCTCGATCTGTCTCGTGTTTCCGGCGACGAGAGAGTCACCGGAAAACAGATTAGGCCGAAACTTTTTATCTTTCGACAAAAGAGCCCAGTCCACCGTACGGGTAAGTGGGGATGTATCGGTCTCACGGTAGGCGACCCGGAACGTATGGCCGCGGCCTCGCTTCTGCAGCCCGGCGCTCCAGCCGCTCTGCCAGACGTAATCGAAAAAGTCCTCTTTCAGGAAGAGTGCGGCTGCGATATTTTCTTCGGTTTCGATCGACCAGGTATCGTGTGAGACTGTCTGTTCCAAACCCTCGACAAGGAATTCGAGACCCGATCGTGGACGGATCGGCACTTCGGCCCCCGCCCGCCAGGACCATCGCTCCAATCCCCATGAATAGCCCTGTGTCCAGTGGAAGCGGGGAGATCGCCGGCTGAGGTGCTGCACGCCGATCGTGTAAGAGAGGTCGAAACCCTGGACGCGGTTGTAGTCGGCATCCAGGCGGGTTTGCACTTCGCCCCGCTTCGATGGATCGTAGAGTCGAATCGACTGATCATCCAAAATCAGGTTGATCAGGTCGGTTTTGGAGTAGCCGACGTGAGCACCGATCTTCTTTCCTTCCACAAGATCAGAATCATTGTCGAGACGATAGAGAACGCGGAAGTTGTAGTCGCCGTCCGGGAGGCGGGTGGTATAGATCCAATCCGCTCCCTTCCTGTTCATTTCCCAGCGATCGGATTCGCGATTGTTGAAAGATCCCTCGACATACGCTTCCACTGCCCGTTCATGGCGGAATCGGAACTCGATCCCGTCGTCGGTAAACAGCACCCGAACCCGCGGATGTTCCGGGAGCTTCGGACGGGCAGGTCCGTCCTCATCCAGATAGGGGGAAAGCGGGGCGTCCAGTATGAGCGCATTTCCGACATGGGGGAGGGTGAGAAGGCTGAAAAGAGCAAACAGAGCGGGGAATAATTTTGGTCTCGATCGCATGGCGAACTCCTCTATCGGTAAGGGTAGCGATAGAGACTGCAAGACCCGTACCCAGCCGATCCAGGTCGGAATCCGGCTTTTTCGGCGGTGAGAGGTGCCTCCCGGAGAGCAATCGGACACGAGTCCGTGTCGGTTCGACATCACCCGTCCAGTTCCCTGGGGTTGATCCCGAAGCGCTTCATTTTTCGGTGAAGATTCGCGCGATCCGTTTCCAGCTCCCGGGCGGTCTCCGCAACGTTCCCCCCGTTCCGTCGAAGAGCATCTAATAGAAGGTCGAATTCGAATCGCTCGACCCTCTCCCGGAATGACCCGCCTACCTGCCCTGTCGGTCTCGATGTACCGATAACCGGCCTGACGTCGGACAGGGTGATCACCTCTCCCCGGGACATGATCTGAAGACGCTCCACGGCATTCTTCAGTTCCCTTACGTTTCCGGGCCACTGATGGGTTCGGAGAGAATCCATCGCATCTGAAGAAAATTCGCGCGGGCTCCGTCCGCTCTCTTCGCTGAATCGTTCGGAGAAATGCTTCACCAGCAAAGGGATATCATCCGAGCGGTCGCGAAGGGGGGGGACGGTAATCGGAATGACGGCAAGTCGATAGTAGAGATCCTCCCGAAACGCCCCGTCGGCGATCTCTTTCTGCAGATCCTTGTTCGTGGCGGAAAGGACACGCACATCGAAGGAGATTGTCTTTCGGCCGCCCACCCGCTCCAGTTCTCTCGCTTCGAGAACGCGGAGGAGTTTCGCCTGCGTCTCGAGCGCCATGTCCCCTACTTCGTCCAGCAGAAGGGTTCCCCCCTCCGCCTGTTCGATTTTGCCGATCCTCTGCTGCGTCGCGCCGGTAAAGGCGCCTTTTTCATGACCGAAGAGTTCGCTTTCGATCAGATCCTTCGGAATCGCGGCGCAGTTCACACGAATGAACGGCTTCCGGCTTCGATCGCTTGCCATATGAACTGCCCGGGCGACCAGTTCTTTCCCCGTTCCGTTTTCGCCGAAGATGAGCACCCTCCCATGGGAGGGCGCCGCCCGGCCGACTTCTGAGCGAAGCGATTCCATTGAGGGGGTGGATCCTACCAGTTCCCACACGGAAGAGCTCGCTTCTCGAAGGACCCGGTTTTCATTCCGGAGCGCGCGAATCTCAAACGCATGCCTGACGGTGAGCAGCAGTCTCTCCGGATCGATCGGCTTTTCCAGAAAGTCGAACGCCCCGAGACGAGTCGCCTGCACTGCCATGTCGATTGTGGCGTGACCGGACATGATGATGACTCCCGGCATACGGCTTCGCCCGGCCATCTGCTTCAGATAGGAGATCCCGTCCATTCCGGGAAGCTGAACATCGAGCAGGACGAGATCAGGATCGATCTGTTCGATTCGCTCCGCCGCTTCTTCAGCCGACGACACGGTTTCGACGCCGTAGTCTTCATCCTCCAGAATTCCCGCGAGCATGCGCCGGATATTCTGCTCGTCGTCGATGACAAGGATCTGTCTGTCGGCCATTCCGGTCTGTACCCCTTTCATTCCCGCTCAATTGTAGAGTCGCTTCCGGTGGAACGCAACGGCGGCGCGGTGGGGAGCAAAATGCGAAAGCGGGTTCCCCCGCCCGGGAAGTCGTCTACTGTGATGCTCCCTCCATGTTCGTGGATGATCCGGTCCACCAGGGCGAGACCGAGGCCGGAGCCTTCCTGCTTCCGGGTGTAATAGGGGGTGAAGATGCGGTTTCGTTCCTTCTCGAGAATGCCGGGACCGTTATCCGCAACGATCGCCACTACCCGATTCTCATGCACCCCGGTTTCCAGAGTGAGCAACCCCTTTCCCTCCATCGCCTCGACCGCGTTCTTGATGAGATTCGAGAAGACGCGCCACAATAGTTCCCGGTCCGCAAAAGGTGCGGGGGAGTCATCCGCCAGCTTCCAATCGATATCGATCGCCTGCCCTTCCAGATAAAGTGGGGCCACTTTCCGGAGAAGGTCGTTCAGATCGACGGGCGCGGGCTTCGGTGAGGGAAGTCTTGAAAACTGCGAGAACTCGCCGGCGAGATTCTTGAGATTCTCCACTTCCTCGAGTATGGACTGCAGACATTCACGGGCGACCCGGCGCTCTTCGTCGGGAAGAAGATCGGTCCGCTTACCCAGACGATGAAGAGAAAGGGTGATCGGCGTGAGTGGGTTTTTGATTTCGTGTGCGATTCGACGGGCCGCGCCGGCCCAGGTCGCCACCCGTTCCGCTCGACCGAGTTTCTCGCGACTATCCCGGAGGTCGCTTGTCATTGCGTTGAAAGATTCGACAAGTAGGCCGAGTTCATCCCCCGCTTCCACCGGGAGCTGTACCTGAAGGTCACCCTCGCGAACTCTTCGTGTCCCCTCCACCAGCGAGAGGAGGGGGCGGCTCAGGGCGCGGGCGAGCAGCCTCGCCGCGAGAAATGCGATCAGCACCATGAGAAGAACGATAGCGGCCGTCTGAAGCCAGAGCTTCCCGATCTCGATCTGCTTGTAGACCCCGAGCTGCAGGTAGAAGCGATAACCGCTCCTGATGGAGTCGAAACGATCCTGCAGGTCGGAAGGAATACGGTAGGCGCTGAATGCTACCAGTGAGCCGCCGGATGGATGAGGTTCGGTGCGTACGGCGTCTGTTGTCGGGCCTTCCCAGAGAGCACTTCCGGCTGCCATCCGATAGGAAAGAAGCAGATTCCACTCGTCTCCCCGCCGTCTGTACAGATCGAAGGAAGGGGCGTCATTCCGGAATCGTTCATCGAGTAACTCTATCGCCCGTTCCGGATCGAAAAGACCGGTCTCTTCAATCTCCCCCCGGATCAAACGGATCGCGTCTCCCGTCAGTCGCTCATTCCGCTCCCGTTTTTCGTCGATCCAGGACCGTATCATCGTCACCGATGACTCGAGCGATCGCTGGACGCCCGGGGTCTCCCAAAGTTCGATCGAGCGCTCCAGCCTCACGATCTGCGCCCATACCAGCAAGAGGGCGGGGACGAGCGCGAGAATCAGAAAACCGATCAACAGTTTACGTTCGAAGGGGAGCTTTCGCCAGCCGCTCATGAGGCGTCTGGTTCCTCTCGTTTCTGTGCGCGAATACGAAGCTGCCCGCAGGCGGCGTCGATTTCCCGGCCGGCGCTCCGCCGTACAGTCACGTTCAGGTAGGGTGTCAGTTTCTTAAGGAAGTGTTCCACGCGCGATTCCGGCGGAGCCTCGAAATCGAGTTCCTCGACTTGATTGAACGGGATCAGATTCAACCGGCATCGGAGAGGTCCCAGGCGGTCGACGAGGGCGCGCACATCTTCCTCCCCGTCGTTGACTCCACCCATAAGGGGATATTCGAAAGTGACGCGGCTTCCTGTGATTGAAGCGAAACGGGAGGCAGATCCCAGAAGATCAGGAAGAGGGAACTTCCGATTGACCGGCATCAATCGATCCCGTTTCTCATCGATGGCTGACGTGAGCGAAATGGCGAGCCGTACTCCCAGATTTTCACGAGCCAGTCGATCGATCATCGGAACGAGACCGACTGTGGAGATCGTAATCCGCCTCGGTGGAATGGCGGCCCCTTCCGGATGGGTCAATATTCTGACGCTCTGAAGCACACTTTTGAAATTGGCGAGGGGCTCACCCATGCCCATGTAGACCACTCTTTTCGGCGTCTCGGTAAGGGCAAGAATCTGACCTACGATCTCCCCCGCCCGGAGCGATCGCTGAAGACCGCCGATGGCTGTCGCACAGAACGCGCAATCATAGGCACATCCCGCCTGGGATGAGACGCAGATCGTCGGCCCGTCGACCGCCGGAATCCTGACGGTTTCGATCTCGATCCCGTCGGAGAGGCGGAGGAGATACTTGCCGCTCCCCCCCTTTTCAACAGAGAACTCTTCGCGGAGAACGGGGATCCCGACCCGGCATTTTTCGGCCAGGGCAACACGAAGAGCATGAGGAAGATTGGACATGCTGTCGAACTGAGTGACCCGGCGCTTCTGAATCCATTGAAAGACCTGGAGAGCCCGATAGCGAGGCTCGCCCAGGGAGAGGAGAATCGGTTCGATCTCCTCGGGCAGAAGACCGGCCAGCTCCGGTCTGTTATCTTGCTGTTTGTTTTTCATGGTTCCTATCATAGCGCAGTGGACAGGGGAATGCTTCACTGGCGCATGATTTTCCCCGCCTTTCTGGTGATTCCGAGAGAGAACGGGTATGCTTCGGCCAGACAGGGGGACTTATGAGCGAATCGAATCTGAACGGCAAGGTAGCGGTTGTTACGGGAGCATCGCGGGGGCTCGGCTATTTTATCGCAGGCGAACTCGCCGCCGCCGGAGCGCAAGTCATCGGCACCGGGCGTTACACCGATACACTTCATCAGGCGTGCAGTCGCCTCGGGGAGAATGTCACGCCGGCCGTCTGCGATCATTCGGATCCCGGCTCGATCGAGACATTCGCCAGAAGATTGATCAGCGAGTTCGGAACTCCGGACGTGCTCGTCAATAACGCCGGGATCATCGCGTCCCGCAGCAGGGTCGTCGATCTCTCTCTCGAAGACTGGAACCGTGTGCTCGCCACCAATCTCACAGGGGTCTTTTTGACCACTCAGGCCTTCCTGCCCGGCATGCTCGAAAGGGAGAGCGGCGATATCGTCATGATCGCCTCTACCAGCGGACTCCGTGCCGATCCGGAACACGCCCTTTATAATGCAAGCAAGTTCGGGCTCAGGGGCTTTTCCGAGGCGCTCGCCAAGGAAGTGAGAAAAGCGAATATCCGTGTGAATGTCATCTGTCCCAGCAGGATCGACATGACCGATCCGCCTGGGCCGGAGAGGGGAAAGGGGCTCACACTGCATGCAGCGGACGTCGCATCGACCGTACGCCATCTGGTGACTCTTCCGGGGCGAACGTTGATTCGCGAACTTGAGGTGTGGGGAACAAATCCGTAGAGTGGGTCCTGTCGGCGGCGGAGGATCAGGAACGAATGAATCTTTGCTCGATTTTCTGGGCGCTCGGAGACGAGACACGATTTGGAATCGTGGAAGCGCTTTCCCGGTCGCCCCGTAACGTGAGTGAACTGGTGGAAGAGATCGGCGCTCCCCAGCCTAACGTGTCTCGACACCTCAAGGCTCTTCGCGATCGGGGAGTCATTCGATCGCGGCGGCTGGGGAAGTGGATCGAGTATTCCATCGAGCCGGCTGCCATGCGGGTGATCGCAGGCTGGGCTGCGGGACTGGGCGACTCGTTCAATCGATCCGGACGGGCACCCGCTTTTCAGCAGACGTCCGCACCGCCATCCTCCCCTGACGACAACATCCTCTTTTACGATTGACCGAGCCACAATTCGGGAGGCCTGAGTTGCATCACATCCTGGTAGTTGATGACGAAAAGGGAATCCAGACATCCCTGCAGAGGATCCTCGAGTACGAGGAATACCAGGTGAGCGTCGCCTCGAACGGTGAGGAGGCGCTCGAGATCATCAAGTCCGGCACTCCCACGCTCGTTCTTCTTGATATCAAGATGCCCGGCATGGATGGCCTTGAAGTTCTTTCCGAGGCGATGCGAATCCGAAACGATCTGGTTGTCATCATGATTTCGGGACACGGGACCGTGCAGACCGCCGTGGAAGCGACCAAGAAGGGGGCTTTCGATTTTCTGGAGAAGCCGCTCGATCGTGACCGTCTCCTGCTGACCGTTCGAAACGGCCTGGAGCAGCGCCGGCTCTCGGCGGAGAATCTCATTTTCCGGGAATCCCATGATGAGAAGTACAGGATCGTCGGGAAGAGCGTGGCCATTCGGGAGATTCTTCGAACCGTAGGCAAAGTGGGGCCGACGAACGGCCGCGTCCTTCTGACCGGCGATAACGGGACGGGCAAGGAGCTTGTCGCACGGGCTCTGCACAAAGCCTCTCCTCGGGCGGGACGCCCGTTTGTCGAGGTCAATTGTGCGGCCATACCGGAGGAGCTGATCGAGAGCGAGCTCTTCGGCCATGAAAAAGGATCGTTCACCGGGGCCACGTCACTCCGTCTCGGGAAGTTCGAGCTCGCTAACGGCGGAACACTCTTTCTGGATGAGATCGGGGACATGTCACTGTCCGCACAATCGAAAGTGTTGCGTGCTCTCGAGCTGGGTGAGGTGGCCCGAGTGGGGGGGAGCCGCACAATTCGAGTGGATGTGCGGGTAGTAGCGGCAACCAACAAGGAGATCGAGAGGGAGGTGCGGGAGGGGAGATTCCGGGAGGATCTATTCTACCGGCTTAATGTCGTTCCTATTCGCGTCCCCTCTCTGTCGGAGAGGCGGGATGATATTCCGCTTCTTGCGAATTATTTCCTCGAGCGCTACTGCCGGGAAAACGGGCTTCGGCGCAAGTCACTGGGTGAATCTGTTCTCACCCGTCTGCAGTCGCACAGTTGGCCGGGCAATGTGCGAGAGCTTCGGAATACGATTGAACGAATCGTGATTCTAACCGAGTCGGATATGATCGTAGCTGAGGATCTGCCGTTCCTTCCCGACGGAACTGCCGATGAAGCCCTCGATACTCCGATCGACGGGAACTCCTCATTCCAGGATTTCAAAGACAACGCCGAAAAGGCTTTCTTAAGCCGGAAACTTGCCGCGAACAACTGGAGTGTGGCTCGAACCGCCCGCGAACTGGGGATGCAGCGATCCAATATCTATAAGAAGATCGAGAAATACGATCTCCGGCGGCCGAGCAACAGCGGCGAGGACGATCGACGACCCAGATGAGGCTGATCGACACAGGTCCTAGCTTCCCCGCCGGGTAGCGGAGCTGAAGCGACCTCCTCGTGAGGCCTTCCTAATCCATTGCAACCATTTCGGTTATCCTGGTGTGTCACCACCAGACACAAAATGATCTCCCGCCCCGGAGGCGGCTGATCGATTGGCATGGGCATTGCAAACCGGACAGGGTGGAATCAATCGGAGGAGGTGTCACGATGAAATGGATTCGCACATCAGCCGGGCTCGGCCTGGCCATAACGCTGCTGTTCGCCACAGGTTGCGACGATGACAACCCGGTTGCCATTCATATCGCTCCCGTACCTGCGGGAGTATTCAGCGTAACGGGTGACGCCGAAGTCGAGCTTTTCTGGAGCCCCATTCGTGAGGCCGGCGTAGAAGGCTATCATGTTTACCGGAACGAGAGCTTCGAGGGTACCTACAAGAGAATCGGGACGGTTCACGGCGCAAACAACTCCTCCTTTCTCGATGACGGTCGTGATCTGGAGAACGGTCTCCAGAACGGAGTCTCTTACTATTATGCCGTCGCTTCTTTTACCGCCGGCGATGTGAGCGATCTCTCCTATGAGGAGGTGGTCGACACTCCCCGTCCTCAGGGTGCCGGCCTCAGGATCTATCAGTACGAATTCGATCCGGAGAGATCAGGTCTCGATTTCAAGGTTGTCCAGGATAACGCGTCCTACAACCCGCGGGATGTCATCGTCGTTCCATGGGACGCCCGGTTTGCGGCGTACTTCGTTCTCGAAGTGGACGGCCTGCTTCGCATGGTGGGGACGGAGATCGAACTGGATGGCGAGTTCTTCGTGAGCGATATACAGGATTTCGGGTACACCGATCACCTGGATGACATCGATTTTGCTCCCGTCGACGGCTGGTCGATCGACCCGGTAGGTGTCGAGCTGATCGAGGGACACACCTATGTGCTCTGGACCTGGGAGGACTACTTCGCCAAGTTCCGAGTGAGGTCTGTAGGCGAAAACAGTGTCATTCTGGATTGGGCTCTCCAGACCAGTGACGATGAATTCGAACGGCGGCAGCTAAAAAATTCGTCACCGGACAAAAGAAAGTGGAACCGCTCCATGACAGACGGGTAGAAGAATTGGAACCTCGGGTAGCGGGTGAGGAGGCAGGCAAGAGTCCTCCTCATCCGGCCCATGACGAAGCAATCGCACTTGCTCTGCCCTCCTGCAGAGTTTTGTGAGCCCTTGGGTTGGGGCTTGCTCGGGTGCCGACGGCCGTGGTGCTGAAAAGGGGCAGTACCTCGGATTCGGTCGGCACCCATTTTTTTTGCTCCCACGACATTCTGTTGGTCCCTTGACTGAGCGTCCCGCGCTCCCCTAATATGCAGGCGCGCCAGTCGGGCGATTTTTTGTCTCCGGGAGCACCACTTGAACCGTCTTCTTTTGTCTCTTGTACTGCCATCCCTCCTGTTCTCGATACCGGCATGGGCAGGTGGGGCGCAGCCTGTGCCGACCGGTGGCGTTCCTTCTTACCGGTCGACCGGCACGAAACCGAAAATCCTGGAATCCACGGCCGCGGTATTGATCGAAGCGAGGGAATCCAGGCCGAAGGTCGCCCTGCGGGCGCCGGCCGAGGTCGATACGTTCCGGCTTCTCGCGATCATGATCGAGTTCCCTGCGGACAGTGACGGCGCTACCACAGGAGACGGTCTATTCGGGTCAGTCCCTGATGCGAGCGAGATCATCTGGGAAGATACCCTGACAGCACCGGGGTTGGCAGCCGACGGCGACTCACTCCGCGTTCCTCATGATGCACGTTATTTCAGGGCTCAACTGGGGTACGTCTCCCAATACTATCGAAAAGTTTCCTATGGGCATCTGATAATTGAACCGACCGTTCTGGACAGCATCTTTCAGGCTCCGGAGCCGATGGCATACTATGGTGAGAACGACTCCATCGGGATCAGGCAGCCCCGTCTTGTCGCGGCGGCAATCGAGCAGTCTGACCCGCTTGTCGACTTTTCCCTGTTTGATGGCATCGCCGTGATCCATGCCGGCTGCGGCGAGGAGACGGACGTCGGGTTCAACTCTCCCGGCGACCTCTGGACGACGTTCTATTCCCGGTCCGATTTTGAAGATGCACTGGCCGATTCATCGGAATTGGGGAGTTACGACGGAATTCCGACAGACGATCTCGCCGCCGACGGAAGGCCGTTCTCGATTACGGAGACAATCCTTCTTCCTGAAAGTGAAACCCAGGACGGCCTGGCCCAGTGGATTCTCGGTGTCTCCGCCCACATGATGGGACGACTGCTCGGCGCTCCTTCCCTTTTCGATCCGACACCGGGTAACTTCCCCGACTCTCAGGGGATCGGTAACTTCGGCATCATGGGCACCGGCCTCTGGAACTCGGGAGGGATTCTCCCCCCTCATCCCACCGCATGGACCAAGATCCATTTCGGCTGGATCGAACCGCTCACCATCACTCGTGATACGACGATCGAACTCCACCAGGTGGAATCGGGAGATGACGTTGAACGGATTATTCGTGTGCCGATTACAGAGACCGAGTACTTCCTGATTGAAAACCGTTTCGCTGATGAAAACGGGGACGGGCTCTTCACGTTCGACGATGCCGACGGAGACGGCCGCTTCGACACGTACGCCGATTCCTATCGGGAAGCGGAGTTCGACTGGTCTCAGGTCGACACCCTGCCGGTGAGCGGTCTGCTCATTTGGCACATCGATGAAGAGAAGATCGCCGAGGGAGGGGATAAGAACTTTCGGGAACGGAATCGCGTGAACGCCGACCGTGATCGCAAGGGGGTGGACCTGGAAGAGGCGGGCGATCTGCAGGACCTCGATCTGCGCGCGCGATCTCTGGACAACTTCGGCACTCATTTTGATTCCTGGTACGTGGGAAACAGGGCGATTGCGGGCGATGTCGTTTTCGGTCCGGGGACCACGCCGAACACGAGATCGAACTTCGGCGCCTACACCGGAATCACGATCGAGGTGCTGAGCCCGCCCGGCGAGACGATGACTATGAGTGTGAAGTTTCGGGAACCGGTGCCCGGATGGCCTGTAAGTGTTCCCCCGGGGCAGCGAATCGTCGGGCCGGTCGTTCCGGTTCGTTCGGATGCGATTGATGGTACCTGGTTCGCCTACTCAACCTATGACTCAGCCCTCGACCAAAGTTACGGCAATCTGATCGGGTTGGACGGCGAGCCGGCGGAGGGGTGGCCGTTCCAGTCGCCGGTTAAGGGAGAGGTGGTCTTCGCCCCGGTCGAAGTATTTATACTCAAACCTCTTCTCCTGTTTCCACTAGCTTTCGGAGGCATCTACGCAAAAGCTCTTGATCTGGGGGATCCGACGGAGATTTTCAGCTTGACCACGCGTCCTGCGCCCGGCCGTCATCTGGTGTCACTTAGTGGAGAAAATCGGCTTACTCTCTTCAGTGTGGACGACTCCACATTTGCGGTGATCGTCCCGCCCGTTACGACTCCCCACGCGGACGGGTTCCATTCTGAGATACTCCCCGGGACAGCGACCGGACCCGGTACTGGGTCGAGCCCGGTGGTTGTAGCGACCGACGCCCCGGCGCTCTACGTTCTGAACCCCGAAGGTGGCGCCCCTCTACAGACAATCGCTCTATCCGATGTTCCTACGCCGGTGGTAGGCGGGATCCCGCCTGGTGATGACGAGTTGACCGGGCTCTTTCAGGGAGAGGGCTTCGCGGTCCTCGCCGGGAAGGAACTCGTTCTGGCGATGCCCGGCTCGGGTGGAACATATGATATCTTACCAGTGGCACTCGAATCCCGATCAGCCGGCTATCCTGCCGTCGCCGATCTCAACAGGAATGGCCACGGCGCGGTTCTGTTCGGCACCGAAGACGGGAAGATCCACGCTTACCATAGTACAGGTGCGCGCCAGATCGACTGGCCGGTCACTCTGCGAAGCGGCCTCGTTTCCTCACCATTCGACGTCTTGTCGGGCGCGCCCGCTGTCGGGGATCTCGACGGTGACGGCGAGCAGGAAGTGGCGCTCGTGACGACTCACGGCGCTCTCTATCTTCTCGACTCCAAAGGACAGGTTGAGAACGGGTTTCCGGTAAGCGTCGGCGCGGTCGGCAAGTACGGTGTGCAGATCGGCATGACTGCCGACAAAGATACGACATTCCTACTGACATCGTCGAAAAGCGAAATCAATCTGTTCGTCTGGCCGGTCGACCGGGAACCGGTCATCCAGTGGCATGGCTACCAGAACGGATTCGGTTTTACCGGCTGGCTCGAGAGTTCACCATTCGAGATCCCGTCCGGAGAACCGCTGCTGATCGAGCCGGAAGTCTTCGCGTACCCCAATCCGTCGAGAGAGCCGGAGACGATCATCCACTATCGAGTGACGGAAGCGGCACTGCTCCGGATCACCATATTTGACATGGCCGGCGGAGCCGTCGCCGATCTGGGTGATCGAGCGGTCCCTGCCGAGACCGGTGAGATCGTATGGGATACTTCGGATCTTGCGAGCGGCGTCTATTTTGCCCGTATCGAGGCGATTGCAGGAGGCCGGACCGAGCACTCGATCATCACGATCGCGATCGTACGATGAAGGCTGCATTGTTACGGGCCGAGAATATTGGTAGAATGAATCAGTCGAAGTACCCCACGAGGAAAAGCATGACAACCAGAGTTTTGGCGATCGCACTCCTGTTTCTGGCGGCCGGGTCCGTGCAAGCGGATCGCGTCGGCCTGCGATCCCTTCAGGTCGATCCGGGCGCGGCGGCGTCCGGCATGGGAACCGCCTATGTGGCAGTGGCTGAAGATGGGAGCGCTCTTTACTGGAACACGGCGGGATTGACGCAGGGGGATGATGGCTACGAGGTTCTGGTAGCGCATACTGAATGGTTTCTGGATGTCCGGCAGGAGTATGCTGTCGCCGTCTATCGCCAGGGAAATCACGCGTTCGCTGCCGGGATCAGCGGCTTTTGGCTTGGCGGAATTGAGCGGCGCGAATTCTCCCCCGTGAGCGAACCTCTCGGCGATTTCGGTTATTACGATCTGGTCGTCCCGGTTGCATACGCTCATCGGTTCGGCCCGGTTCGAGCGGGAGGCGCGATCAAGCCATGGTATTCCAAAATCGATCGGGAGACGGCGCACGGAATCGCGCTCGATCTCGGCTTGATGTACGATGCGCCCATAGAGGGGCTCAGGATCGGCGGGGCAATCGCGAACATCGGAAGTGACGACGACTTCAGCGGAAACGAGCCCCGCTATATCGATGAGGGGTTCTCTCTCCCTCTGGACCTTCGCATCGGGGCCTCGTACAACTGGAGACTGAGTGATCCCTACGAAATCCTGCTGTCAGGACAGATCCGCGAGATTCGTGACGAGGAGACTAAGGGAGAGTTCGGCGCGGAAGTCCGCCTTCACCGCGATTTCTCCGTACGGGGGGGGTACAAGGCAGGGTACGATCTCGAGGATTGGTCGATCGGGTTTGCTGCGAGGCGGGACGTTTACCTGATTCAGTATGCTGCCGTCCCGTTCTCCTCCGATTTCGGCACGAGCCACCGATTTTCTCTTTCATTCATCCGCTAGCCTCTGTCTCATTTTCCCATTGGTGTAACCGGAACCCGCCATCTTCGTATATGAGATACGTGAAGGCTGTAATCCAGTCTCCCAGCATGAGGCACTCGCCGTTTTCATAGTGCAGATGGTCGGCGTAATGGATATGGCCCATGATGATGACGTCGTATCCTTCGATGAACTTCTTTTCGATCGCCGACCCGAGAGTTTTGTTCAGTACGAATTTTTTCGCCGTAGAGTAGCCTCGGGACGAACGGGATGCCCAACGGGCGAACGGAATCCCGAGGTCAGGGTGTATCCAGTGGTACGCTCCGATCGCGAGCTTGCTCCGGACCAGGCGGCGGAGGAACCGATAGCCGTGGTCGTGTCCGGCCGTGAGATCATCACCGTGGGTCAGGTAGACGCGGCGACCGTCGATATCGAGTGTCATCGGGTCAAGGCTGATCGATATCCCGAGGGTTTTGCTGAAGAAGTCCCCGATCCAGAAGTCGTGGTTACCGGCTAGGTACCAGACTTCGACACCGGCCTCCATCAGGGCGGCCAGCTCGGTAAAGATCATTACATGGGTCTTAGGGAGTACCTGTTTGTACTCAAACCAGAAGTCGAATAGATCGCCGACGATATAGAGAGTTTTCGCCCGGGTGCGGGCGTGACGGAGAAAGGCGAGGAACTTGTCCAGTCGCGCTCTTTCCGCTTCAAACGACTCAGCGCCGAAGTGGGCGTCGGACACGAAGTAGATCGCTGTCCGCGATCCCTTCTGCCCTTGTGACGAAGTCTCTCCCGTAGCCATTCGGAGCATGGTAGCATTCAGGAACAGGCTGGAGCAAACGGAAACCCCTTTTTGCCGGTTGCTCCCATAGAAATGGAGAGGAAAGATGACGGACGAAAAGAAAGAAGGAATGACTTTCGAGCCGGCCGATCAGGCCGGAACTGACAGCCCTGAGCCTGCTGAAGTGAAGTCGACCAGTAAAGATCCGATTCCGGAAAACATTCGAACAGTTGATGCTGTGGTTGAGGGGGAATCGCGCTCGGATGATCACATGACGGAATTCGGCTTCTGGGAGAAATTCCGGCACGGGGTCACCCACAGTTACCATGTGGCTGCCGACAAGACCGATCTCTATGCGCGTGTCGGAAAACGGAGACTGAAGATTCTCAGCATCAACCGTACGATCGATCGCTCTTTCAACGAGCTTGGCGAAAAGACATATAACCTGATCGCTGCCGGCAGCGCCGGCGCTCTCGAAGACGATCTGGCTGTCGGTGCGCTGATCGGACGGATCAAAGATCTGGAGGGGGAATTGACGGCGCAGGAGGCGGAGATCGAGAAAATCCATCATGAGAGCAGGGAGAAAGCCGAAACGGTGAAGACGGAGGTCTGATGGGTTCACTTGGTAAGCGAACGGGCGGCGGATGGCGGAGGAGTTTGGTACGGGGCTGTGCCGCGACCGCTCCACTGGTGTCGGCGCTGCTATTTCTCCTGTTGCCCCCCTCCGCGCTTCAGGCTACGCCCCTGTCACTGGATCAGTACGAATCCCCGTTTGCTGCGGTGGCGAAGAAGCTGCGACCTGTCGTTGTCAACGTGAACACACGAAAGACATTTGAACATCCACCGATCAATCGTTCCCCGAACGAAGGACTTTTTCGGGATCCTCCCTCCTCTGAAGGGGAGGAGTTCCAGTATCCTTCTTCCGCTTCCGGATTCGTTTTCGATGGCGCCGGCTATGTGATGACCAATAATCATGTTGTCGATAACGCCGATGAAATCAAACTGCAGTTCATGAACGGGGATGAGTACAGCGCGGAGGTGGTCGGAGTCGATCCGAGCACGGATGTAGCTGTGCTTCGCATCATAGGAGACGGCCTCTTCAACAGTGCCGACCTCGGGAACTCGGATTCAATTCATGTAGGCGACTGGGCGATCGCGATCGGTAATCCTTTCGGTTACCTTGGCGGAAGTGTCACTGTCGGCGTGATCAGTGCGCTCGGCAGGAGAGATCTGGACATAGCGGGAGGTTCACCCGCCTATCAGAATTTCATTCAGACCGATGCATCGATCAACTTCGGGAACTCGGGGGGACCGCTCTGCAACGTGGGGGGCGAAGTGATCGGCATGAATACGGCGATCAACTCCAGCGGCCAGGGCATCAGCTTTGCCATCCCGATCAACCTGGCCATGGAGATCGCGGATCAGCTGATCCGTAACGGGCGAGTGGTGCGTGCCTATCTCGGTATTCTGCCGCAGGAGCTCACCCCGGATCTGATCGAAGGGAAGGGGCTCGATGTCCGCGACGGCATTCTGGTCGGCCAGGTCGTCTCGGATACCCCTGCCGAACGGGCGGGATTTCTGATCGGTGATGTGATCACCCGGTTCAACGGGGAGCCGGTCTCCGATGTGGCCCGATTCCGAATGCTCATCGCCCGTTCGCCCGTGGGCGTTCAATCGCGCTTCGATGTTCGTCGGGACGGGAAGACCTTCCTGATTGTGGCCGTTCTCGCCGAGAGACCCGATATCTTCACCGCGGAAGCCGTGCGCGATAAAGACCCTGAAAACTGGCTCGGCATTCGGGCGGTCAATCTGGAGGACGAACCGGAAATCAGCCGAAATCTCGAATTGGACGGTGAGACGGGCATTCTCGTCCTTTCTGTGGAGGCCGGAAGCTCGGCGGACAGAGCCGGGCTCGAGCCGGGCAACCTCATCCAGGAGATGAATGAAAAGACGGTCCGTAGTCTGGATGACTTTTTTCGCATCCGAGAGCTCATTTCTGATCCTCAGAAGCCGATCTTACTACTAGTGAGAAGCCAGGGGGTCACACGGTATCTTGCCATACGACCCTGACCTCGTACCTTTATACCGGGGAAAGGGCGCCGGCGCTCCAAATGGCCGGTGGCTGAACTTTGGCCGTTTTATCTCCCGGTTGATTCCCGACCACCCCCACCTGCGGGGCTTTCCTGTCTTGTACATCACCAGATGTGGTGGGGCGGACGGGGGAATCGGATAGAGGGACAGGCTTCTAACATGTTTGATTACAATGGTTTGAATTGTTCATAGTTTGAGTCCATCAGTTGATGGAAAAACCTTGACACAACGGGGGGGCTCGGATAGTTTTGGCCCGGGCTGGAAAATAGTCCTCAACTTCAATAGGAATAATGGCTTTGCTGGATAAATGGATCAAAATGTTTGTCACGGACAGAATCACCCTGATGGTGGTTCCGAGAGCAAATCAGGGTATCCGTTCCTATCGGATTCCGATAGGAATCGTGTATGGCCTCTTGCTTTTCCTTCTTTTCAGCGTCTTTGCTTCCGGCCATTCTGTCCTCCGTACCGCCGAACTCTCCAGACAACGTCGTGAGGTCACGCGGCTTACTTCGGATAATCAACAATTAGAGATTGAAGTATCCAGCATCCAGATGAAGGTTGATGGGTTAACGACAGAGCTGGCGGAGCTGACTCGGTTCGAAGAGCGAATTCGAGTGGTGGCGGACCTTGATCCTATCGACGACGATGTTCGACTGGTCGGTATCGGTGGGCCGGTCGCCGGTGGGCGCCGCGACCTCATCGACTGGCGGCTCCGGAACGAGCTCGCAGGAAATCCGGCTGACGATTCTCAGCGGGACGTCAAACTTCTCGCCCGGCAATCCCGGCTTCTTCGGGCCAGTTTCGATGAAGTATTGAAGAGCCTGGGTGAGCGGAAATCGGAACTGGAGCACACACCGTCGATCATGCCGGTGGAAAGCGTCAATTCCTGGATGACCGATCGATTCGGTTATCGGACGGATCCCTTCACCGGTAACCGTTCCATGCACTACGGCCTGGACATCTCCGCCCGGCGGGGTGAACCGATTGTAGCAACAGCAGACGGTACGGTCAGTTTTTCGGGGCGCAAGGGGAGCTACGGGCACACCGTGGAAATCGACCATGGCGGTGGAATCGTCACTCGCTACAGTCATGCCACGAAGCTCTTCGTCAAGCGTGGCCAGAAAGTCGTTCGTGGCCAGGTGATCGCGGCGGTAGGATCTTCCGGCCGGGCGACGGCCGCTCATCTCCACTACGAAGTCCGCGTGAATAACCGCTGCGTGAATCCGCTCAAATATATCCTTCTATAAGAACGCCGACTCGAACGACCCCTGATTCATCACCATACGTTTCGTCCTCGCCTTGACATGCGGAGAGGGGGTTTGGCAAACTACGTCTGAGTCGGCGAAAGGCGCGAGGGGGTGCTGTGCGGCTGCAGCGTGGAGGGGGAGGATCCCCAGGGAGGCGGTTCAGAACATGGTGCGGAGGAAGCTCGCCGCGGCGATTCTCATCACGATTCTCTGTCTTCCCGGCCTTGCCCGGGCTGATCGGAAACTCACCAACTTTCGATACTGGACGGCCCCCGACCATACCCGCATCGTAATCGATGTATCGGCACCGCCGACATATGCTCACCGCGTCCTCGGAAACCCGGACCGAATCGCCATTGATGTGCATGATGCGAGCTTCCAGGGGGGGACGCGCAAGATCGCGGTTAACGACGGCTTGATCCGCTCCATCCGTATGAATCAGTTGCGGAGCGGAAAGGCTCAGGTGGTTCTCGATCTCGAGGCCCGTGCACGCTATCGGATCTTCCTGCTCGACCCGGTAGCGGACAAACCGGATCGCATCGTGATCGACGTCTATCGGAGCAAGGTCTCAGGAACCACCCGCCCTCCGCGAGATGACAGTCTGCGCCTGGTCATTATTGATGCGGGCCATGGCGGTGATGATCCGGGCGCCACCGGACTTTACGGGATCAGGGAAAAGAACCTGACTCTGGATATCGCCAAAAGACTCGCCCGCAAAATCGACTCCATGCCGGGGTTGAAAGCTGTTTCCACCCGAAAGGGAGACTACTTCATGCCTTTGCGAAGCCGGTCCGACTTCGCCAGAGAAAGTGGGGGGGATGTGTTCATCAGCATCCATGCCAATTCCGCCCGATCATCAAGCGCACGGGGATTCGAGATCTTTTTCCTGTCCCTCCGAGGCGCGACGGACAAAATGGCGAGTGAACTGGCGCACAAAGAGAATGCCGCCGATCTCATCGGTGGGACCGGTCCCGCCACCGAGGATGAAGTCCTTTCCATTCTGTTTGATTACCTTTCGGATGAGGGAATGGTCCGGAGCCAGGCTCTGGCGGAGACCATCTACAAACGATTTCAGCGATCGAGCGAGGTAAAGACGCGAAACGTCAAACAGGCCGGGTTTGCCGTCCTGAAGTCGATTGAAATCCCTGCCGTGCTTGTGGAGGTCGGCTTCCTGACCAATAAAGGGGATGCCTCCCGCCTCCGCGAGGAAGGGTATCGCGAGAAACTCGCCGGTTATCTCGCCGAAGGGATCGAGGAGTATTTCGAAAGAGCGGGAAGCAACGGAGTCAAGTATCATGTGGTACAGAAGGGGGAGACGGCGTGGAGTATCGCTTCCCGCTATGATCTCACTGTGAATGATCTGATGAAGACGAATAATCTGGGTGGGGATGCCGCGCTGCAGGTAGGACAGAAGATTCGGGTTCGCTGACAGGAGACTGATACATTATGGACCTAAATCGCTTTCTAAAAGAGATCAGCAGTGGCGAATGGTCAAAATCAGTAGTCCTTGCTTACGGCGGGGAAGCGCTCGGTGTCGAGGAAACTTACACCGCCATTTTGCGGGCTCTCGAAAGCGCCGGTGTGAATGTCCTCTCCGTTGAGGGGAGGCAGATGAACAAGGATGCACTGCTGGAAGAGCTTTCCCAGGTCTCCCTTTTTTCTGAGCGGCGTGTCGTCGCCATGAGCGGCCTCCCGACTCGTGCCGATGCGCTCTCGGCTGTAATCGACCACGTTCTCTCCGATCCTGATCTTTTTCTGCTGATTCGTGCCGCTGACAACGTCGATCGAAGAGTGCGGTGGTTCAAAGCCGTCTCAAGAAGAGGGGTCGCTTTTCACTTCGACATGATTCGGGAAAAGGATATGCCCGACAGAATTCGGACGCAGGCAAAACTCCAGGGAGCGACGATCGGAATCGAGGTCGCTCAATCACTCGCCAGCCGGGTGGGAACAGATCTCCTGACGGCGCGGAACGAGATCGAGAAACTCACTCTTTACGTCCACCCCCGAACTACAATCGAAATCAGTGACGTGGAAGCGGTTGTCGGGCGATCGCGTGATACGATTCTGTGGGAAATCACCGAGGGGATCAGCGGACGGAATCGGTCGAGGGCGATCGCGGATCTCCGCGATCTGCTGGCTCAGGGGGAGAGCGGGATCGCCATTCTCTCTCTTCTGGCGAGGGAGATTCGGTTCCTGCTCCAGGCCCGCATATTTCTGCGTGCCCACCCGGAAGTCAGGGGGCTGGTTCGCAGTTACCCCGGTTTTCAGGCTTATCTGAAAAATGATTTACCGGAAGAGTGGAGGACTATTTTCGGTTCCGGGAAGGCCAACTTCCTCCGGATGCATCCGTATGCCGCCTGGCTGCGCCTGGGAAGGGCGCTCCGATTCAAAACGGAAGAACTGTTCCGGATTCTGGTCTCGCTCGCGAGGGCGGATCGGTCGATCAAGACGGGGGCAGGTTCCGCCGGGTCGGTCCTTCTGTCTGCGGTCGCCGCCGCTACAGGAGTCCGGACATGAATCGACTGCTGCCCGTCTGGCGGGAGAGCATCGTGCGACGAAGAGAAGAGGGGTCTCTCCCGCACGCCTTCCTGATTCATGGTCCGACCGGAATCGGCAAGACCGAAGAAGCGCTCCATCTGGCAGCATTGTTCGTTTGTGAGTCGGAGACTGATCGCCCTTGCGGGGAATGTGATGCATGCACCAGTTTCGGTGAGTACGGAGACCTCGACTTCCGTCTGCTTCGTCCTGTCGAGAAACCCTGTTGGGTGAGCCCGGAAGAGCTCGCCGGGTTGTCCGATCCGGGCGCCTCTCTGAAAAGATTTTTGGATGATGGCTTCCTGGCACCGTCCGTTCCGGAAATCGCCGGGCGGACCCGAATTCCACTGACTCTCGCCTCTACCCATCTGTTTCGTAGAGTGGGAGGGCGGATCCGCTACGATCGCGCCCAATGGAATCGCCGTGTTGAGAATGGGAAGTTCGAGCCTTCGGAGGAGCGCTTCCTGCTCGGCCTGGTTACCCCGCTCTCACTCGCCCGCTACAGCTCGACTATCGGGATCGGCCACATCAGCGGTGACTCGGTTGTAGGCGCCGACACTGCGATCCTGAAGTGGATCTCCAGAAAGCCATCAGGAAGGCGGCGGAAAGTCGTCATTCTGGAGGACGCCGATCGGATGACCGAGGAGGCGCAGAACTCTCTGCTGAAGACGCTCGAGGAGCCCCCCGCCGATTCGGTTCTCGTTCTGACAACCGCCCGTCGAGAAGGGCTGCTCGAGACGATCCGTTCCCGTTGTGAGGATGTGAGGCTCTCCCCGCTCGGGGAAACGGACATGCGGGATGCTCTCGGAACCTACTTCGATTCCCTGGCCGATGATGATGCACGGGAGCTCATGCAGCTGGGAGAAGGGGTTCCCGGCCGGGCAGCGCTTGTCGATCTCGATCGCCATCGCCGGGAGCGCGGCGAAGTGGAGGAGTTGATCGGGTGGGCGAGGTCGCGTTCGTTCGATCGGTTCTTTACCACGCTCGAAGCCTGGATCGAAGGGATTGAGAGTGCGAACGAAGATTCCGTGGCTGTGGCGCGGAGACGACTGACCGCCGTGCTCAGCTGGTCTCGGGATCGCGCTGTCGAACAGAATCAGGCGGACTTCGATTCGATGGAGCGGCTCTTCCGGTCGACACATAGGGCTGCCGTATCACTGCGCCCGGGAGCGAACCTCAGGCTCTACCTGGAAGAATTCGGGAGGCGGATCTGGGACGCATTCGCCAGGGAAGGGACACCGGCGTGAGAGGTTGGGGCAAAAATCTGGGGATCAAAGGTGTGGCGTTCGTAATCACGTTCTTCCTCTGCCTGAACGCCGAAACCGATCGAATGGTCGAGGTGGCCTGCACGCTCCCTGTGACCTATGTCAATCTGCCCGACTCCCTCGTGCGCATGGATGGAGCACCGGTTGAAGCCCAGGTTCGAGTCATATTCAACCGGAAGTTCTGGCAGGTGGCGCCGGGAAATCTGATTGCCACGATTGATCTCGGCGATGCGGTGGAAGGGATCCACGCTTTCGCTCTCACCCCCCAGGATGTGTCGATTCCCCATGATCGTAAGGCCCGTGTCGTTGAAGTTGTGGAGCCGAGAAGAATCCCCATAAGATTCGAAAAGAAAATCCGGAAACGGGTCAAGGTTTTTCCGATGGACGACGGGGTCCCTGCGGAGCAGTTCGTCCTGTTCGGTAATCCCCGGGTGGAGCCGGAGTGGGTGGATTTGATCGGCGCCGAGTCATTTCTTTCGGAGATCGATGCTGTCTATACGGAACAGGTGTCGCTAGCAGGGCTTACGGACGATTTGACGAGTACGATCACGATCGATCAAACCCAGCTCGAAGGAATTGTGATTGAGCCCGCCCGTGTGGAAGTTTTCTTCAACATTGAGAAGATCGAAGATCGCATTTTGAAACTGAGGCCGATCCGCACATCTCCCCGCTATGGAAGTGCCGTGCAGCCCGACTCCCTCGATCTCGTGGTACGCGGGCCGGCCGCCATGCTCTCGGAGATCCCCGAGTCGAGGGTCCGTCTCAGCCTGAACGTCTCCTCGCTCCAGAGCGGCGATCACATCTATCTTGCGGAAGTGGACGAGGGGAATCGTGTGCGCTATACCCCCCGTCCCCCGAATGACGGAGAGGAGGGAGAGCCAGTTCTACCTGTTCTGGAAGGGTCGATACAGAATCTTCCTGACCAGGTCGTGCTCATCGATTTCAGCCCCAAGATCTTCCATATTGTCCGGGGAGCGCCCTGACCGTGTCCCTCATTCTCGGTGTGGAAACCTCGTGCGACGAATCGTCCGCGGCAGTCGTTCGCGACGGAAAAGAAATCCTGTCCCACATCATCCTGTCTCAGGATATCCATAGAGTATATGGAGGTGTTGTCCCGGAACTCGCTTCGCGCGAGCATATCCGGACCATCGTGCCGGTAGTCAGACAGGCGATGGATGAAGCGGGTATCTCCAAACAGGATCTGGATGGAGTGGCGGCTACCGTGGGGCCGGGACTCATCGGCTCTCTCGTGGTCGGCCTCTCCACGGCCCGGTCCTACGCCTGGGCGCTCGGAATCCCCTTCCTTCCTATCCATCATCTGGAGGCGCACCTTTATGCTGTCAAGCTTGCCTGCCCGGATAAGCCCTTTCGATTTGTCGCCCTGATCGTTTCCGGAGGACATACGGAACTGGTGGAGGTGCGGGGGGAGGGGAGGTACAGGCTCCTCGGGGAGACGAGAGACGACGCGGCCGGAGAGGCATTTGACAAAGTGGCCAAGATGGCGGGACTTCCCTATCCCGGAGGACCTGCCGTAGACAAGCTCGCGGCAAAAGGAGACCCGTCCCGGTATCCGTTCACGAGAGCCCGGCTGGAAAAGGACTCCCTCGATTTCAGCTTCAGTGGCATCAAGACGGCGGTCCGCTACGCGATCCGGGATGACCCCGGTCTACTGTCTGATGAGAACAAGCCCCATCTGCTGGCGTCGTTCCAGAACTCGGTCGTAGGCGTTCTCACGGAAAATGCTCGTCGGGCGTTTCGGAGAAGCGATACGGGACAACTCGCTCTTTGCGGGGGTGTAGCGGCCAACACTCGTCTCCGCGCCTCCTTTGAAGAGATGGCCGCCGGCGAAGGGGTGCCTCTCCTCGTCCCCCCTCCCGTCCTCTGCACCGACAATGCCGCCATGGTTGCCGCTGCGGGGGAGAGCGCCTTCGCCGCTGCCCGGTTCGCGCCCCGGAACCAGGGGGCTTTCGCCGATCTCCCCCTGCCGTTCGAAAAGAAGTCAATCAACGCATAGTGCCGCACGGCATCGCATTCCGCGAATCGCCATCCCTGAATTACTGCAGATAACAGCCGCCGACCTGCCGGGAAATTGATCTGAATTGACTTTGATCCGCGGGGATCGCCGCTCCTCTCAAGAGAACGGATACCCATTGTGCCATGGCATGTTCTTTGCGCTGCCTCTCCCTGAATCAAGAGGGGGATCCCCTTCGGGGGAGAGAGGGACTCAAGCCTTGGCCGACAAGAAGCGGGAGCGGATCCTCGTCGTCGATGACGAAGCGAGCATCCGCAAGATCATATCATTTCAGCTTGATAAGGCGGGCTACGATACCATTCTCGCGGTCAACGGCCGGGAGGGGGTGGATCTCGCTCGCAAACACCTCCCGGATCTCATCCTGCTCGATCTCATGATGCCGGAGTTAAACGGCCATGAAGTGGTCGAGCTTCTTCGTAAAGAGTTCCAGACGAGCCAGATTCCGATCATCATTCTGACTGCCAAGTTCGGCAAGGCGGATCGAATGGCCGGTCTCTCGGCAGGGGTGAACGATTATCTGACAAAGCCCTTCGAACTCAACGAACTACTCGCCCGGATCAGAAACGTACTCGAGTGGAGCAAGAAACAGCGGTCCGCCAACCCGCTCACCGGTCTTCCCGGCAACATCTGTATCGAAGAGGAATTGGAAAAGGCGATCCACTCGGGTCGCTCTTTTGCTGTTGCCTATGTCGATCTCGATAATTTCAAGGCTTACAACGATCACTACGGATACAACCAGGGGGATGCGGCAATCCGGGAGATTGCCAGGATTCTGATCGATTCCGCGGCGGCCTGTGGGGACGGCGGTGAGTTCATCGGCCACATCGGTGGCGATGATTTCCTGTACATCGCGTCGCCTGAGGCGTCCGAACGGATCGGCAATCAGGTGATCGAGCAATTCGATCGGAGTCTGAAGAACCTGATTCGCCCTGACGATCTCAGGAGAGGGCACATCGAGGTGATCGGACGGACCGGTGATCTCATGCGCTTTCCCCTCCTCTCCGTCACGATTGCCATTGTGGGAAGCGACTCCTGCCGTATCGATCACGTCGCCCAGGTGGGCGACATGGCTTCCGAGGTGAAGCGGCAGGGCAAGTCGATTGAAGGGAGTGTGCTCGTCAAGGACAGGCGGGCCGATGGGGAAGCGGAGACGGATCCGATCGTATTGAGGAGGAGGGAGAGTCATGGGTAGCACTCTTCATCAAAAGGCCGCCGCCACGATTCTTGTGGCGGAAGATAACGACGAGATTCTCCAAATAGTAGAGGAGATCCTCACACGGAATGGATTCGCCGTTCTGCCGGCAGTCTCGGGAGCGATGGTGGTCGACCTGGCTCGCCGGAACAAGCCCGACATCATCCTGATGGACATGATGATGCCCCATCTCGACGGCTACGCTTCGGCGCGGCTCCTCCGTCGGGACAGCAGCACCTGCAAGATTCCGATTATTGCTTTCAACACGCCGGGCGGAAGGGACGCTTCGATCAGTTCCCAGGACGAGCGGCGGCTATTGCAGCAGATTGATCGGGCTCTCCATGGTCGCACAGGAGAGGCTCGGTTCGAAGAGAGTTCCTACGTGAAGGAGAGGAGGTAGGTCGGTATGGGCCGAAAGATCCTGATTGTCGATGATGAGGTTTATATCCTGCACATTCTCGACTTCAGCCTCGGTGCTGAAGGTTACGAAGTCATCACTGCCGCTGACGGCGAGGAGGCGCTCGCTAAGGCCAGGGGTGAAAAGCCTGACCTCGTGGTGCTCGATGTCATGATGCCGAAAGTAGATGGTTTCGAGGCGTGCCGAAGACTCAAGAATGATCCGGAGACACGGGAGCTTCCCGTCATCCTGTTGACGGCGAAGGGACGCGAAGTGGATCGCAAGATGGGGATCGAAGTTGGTGCGGATGACTACATGGTCAAACCGTTCAGCCCGAGCAAACTCATCCAGAAAATCGAGAGCTTTCTAAACGTTTGAAACCGGCCGGCAGGCCGCAGGTTGACACTTGATGGCAGACACTTTGAAAACACGCGTTCCCGTGGTCGCCGCCGATCGTGGCACTCCCCCGAAAGGACTCCTGGAGACCTTCGAGGAGAACGTGGGACTCTGGGTTGATCTTCTCCATGAGGGGAGGTACGACGAGGAGTCCGATACGGAGCGCCTCATCTGGAAGTCTCTGGAGACGCTGGTCCGTGTTGCGGGCGTCGCCGGTTGCTCGATTACTCTGACTGACTGGAACCAGGAACTGCTCGTCCATTCCAACGGGGCCGGTCCGGAGCGGCACACCTACAATCGGGATACGATGGCCGCCAGCGGTACTCTCGGGATGGCAGCCATGCGGAGCGGGAAAGCGGAACATGTGCTGAGTATCGCCCATGACCCGATGCATCGCTATCCGGAGGCCGTCCGGAAGAACGGATATCAATCCGTCGCCTGTATCCCGCTTGGTGCGAGGGGGCGTGTGCTCGGTGTACTGTCGTTCTACCAGGACAGCACGTGGCATCTTTCTCCCAGCGAGACTGATCTGGTGTGCGCTCTCGCCCAATCGACTGGGTTGTCGATCGACAATTCGCTGCTGCTATCCGAATCCCGCCGAAACTGTCTGAGTACCGTGCAGGCCCTTGTCCGGTCATTGGAGGCGCGGGATTCTGTTACCTCTTACCATTCCCTCCGGGTCACTCAGTACGCGACGGTGCTCGGTGAGCAGATCGGACTTTCCCGGCGGGACATGCGGACCCTTCAATTCGGTGCGATGCTTCATGACATCGGCAAAATCGGAATCGTGAGCGAAATACTGAATAAGAACGGCAAGCTTACCCCCGACGAGTATGACACTGTGAGAGAGCATCCCGTTATCGGAGCCCGCATTGTCGAAACGGTCGACTTCTTGCAGGACTCCGTGCCGATCATCCGGCACCATCATGAATGCATCGACGGAACCGGGTACCCGGACCACCTGAAGGGAAACGAAATTCCCCTTCTGGCGCGGATCGTGACCGTTCCTGATGTCTACGACGCGCTCTGCTCGGAGAGGCCTTATCGGGGGCCGATCGATCCGAAGGTGGCGATCCGGATGATCAGGGAAGGGGCCGGTACGCAGTTCGACCCTGAGATTGCACGCCTGTTCATCTCGATACACGAGGCGGGCGGCGTGAAGGCGCCGACGTCGAATTCGCCAATTGTCTGATTTCGATCATTTCATCTTCAATTGTCGCTGACCTGTTGTTATACTCACCCCGTTCGGCCCCGATTAACTCTCCTTCCGGAGTGACCATTGCCGCATCCCTACGTCGTCGTGGCCGTGCCGGTACCGGCACGGAAAGAATTCACTTATCGATTGTCTGATCAATCAGCGGACTCCGTTCTTGTCGGCAGGCGGGTCGTTGTCCCTTTCGGATCCCGTCACCTGACGGGTGTGGTCGTCGGCACGACCGACAAGCCGCCCGATGCCAGGATCAAAGAGATTCACGAATTCCTGGATGAATCGCCGATCGTGACTTCAGAGATGCTGAAGCTCACGAAGTGGGCCTCTGATTACTACCTCTCATCATGGGGAGAAATTCTTCGTGCCGCACTACCGGTCGGTTGGAACAGGCGGAGCAGAAGGTACGCTTTTCCTGCGGGGGATGGGGAACCGCCTGACGGAGACTCTCTGGACGATCGCATCGTTCAAATGGTCATCGAGTCCGGAAGGCTCCCCGTTACGACACTCGCGAAACGAACCGGAGAGTCGTCCAGGCTGGAGACCGCTCTCAGGCGACTGACCAGGGCGGGCCGGATCGTCGTGCGGGCACTGCTCGAGGATACGCCGGGTGGAGCGGTGAGCGAGACATGGGTCGAGATTCTGCCCGAAGGATGTGTGGATGGCGTAGAAGGGACTCTCCGCAAAAACGCTGTACGCCAAATCGCGTGCTTACTCCATCTTCGAACGATCCGGCGTGCCCGCCGGTCCGATCTCCGATCGCGATTCGGCAATGCGCCGGACGCGCTGGAGAAGAAGGGAATGGTCCGCACGTTTCTCGAAGAGCGGACGAGGATCGCCCATGGCGAACTCGAAGAGAGGGGGGAGGTCGATCCAGAACTAACCGGGGAGCAGGAAAAGGCGCTCGATCCGATTCTGCTGGCCATTCAGGAGAGGCGTTTCGAGGCCCGGCTTCTCCATGGCGTTACCAGTTCCGGCAAGACGGAGGTCTACATCCGGGCGGCGGCGGCGGCTCGGAGCGTCGGACGATCCGTGCTCGTTCTGGTGCCGGAAATCGCCCTCACACCGCAGACTGTCGGCCGCTTCCGCGCCCGGTTCGGGAAAGAAGCTGTCGTGCTTCACAGCGGGCTCACCCCCGCAGAAAGGCATGATACGTGGCGTGAAATCCATCGGGGACGTTATCCTGTAGTGGTGGGCGTCCGCTCGGCCATTTTTGCGCCCCTCAGCGATATCGGTCTGATCGTCGTGGACGAGGAACATGACGGAAGCTACAAGCAGGGAGAGTCGCCTCGATACCACGCCCGCGACCTGGCTGTCGTCAGGGCACGCCTGGCCCATGCTCCCGTCATACTGGGAAGCGCGACGCCGAGCATCGAATCCTATTACAACGCCCGGACCGGAAAGTACGAAAAGTCGGAACTCCGGAAGAGAATCGAGAACCGCCCGCTCCCCCGCGTGAAACTGATCGATCTTCGGAAAGAACCCTACGATGACAGAGTCGGCGCGTTGACGCTCCCGCTCGTTGACCGCATCCGCGCGGCGCTCTCGAAGAAGAATCAAGTGATGATCTTTCTGAATCGAAGGGGATTCTCCCCCTTTCTACACTGTTCCGATTGTGGATATGTTCCGCGCTGCTCTCACTGCGATGTGGCCTACACCTACCATAGAATGGAACCTATTCTTCGTTGCCACTACTGCGGCACTGAGCAAGTCCCGCCTGCGGAATGTCCGGAATGCGAAGGGAACCGTATCAGCCACCGGGGGATCGGCACTCAGCGGGTCGAGGAGGATCTGGCGAGGGCCGTACCGGGTGCCCGGATCGCTCGCATGGATCTCGATACGACCAGGCGGCGCGACTCCGCGCGGGAGATTCTCCAGCTCTTCGCCTCCGGTCAGATCGACATTCTGCTCGGAACGCAGATGATCGCGAAGGGCCATCACTTCCCCGGTGTTTCTCTCGTCGGGGTCGTCAATGCCGATACGGCTCTTCATCTGCCCGATTTCCGAGCGGGGGAGAGAAGCTTTCAGCTCCTGATCCAGGTATCAGGAAGAGCCGGCCGTGGCGAATCCCCTGGAGAGGTGGTACTCCAGTCATTCGCCCCGGATCACTACTGTGTTCGCTACGCCGCCGTTCATGACTATGAGTCTTTCGTCGAGCGGGAGCTGGCGGATCGCCGTGAACTCAAATATCCCCCCTTCGCGCGGATCATCTCGATCCTGTTCCGCGCCAGGCAGGATGGGAGGGCTCGAATCGCGGCCCGACGTTTTCGGGAAATGGTCAGAAGGGATCCCACTTGTCGGCCGCTCTATTGGGAGATACTCGGCCCGACGCCCGCCCCGATCCCCAAGGGAGGCTCATGATCAAGGGGAAGGTCGAACGATGGAGCGGGCTGCGCCGCCGAATGGCGGAACTGACCGATCACTTCCGGGGGACCCCGGCCGGTCGCCGGGCCGAGATGGTGATCGATGTGGATGCCTACGACCTGCTTTAGCCCGATATTCTCACACGTATTTTCCCTTGACAGCATGGGGAGGCCTCACTAGTGTAGCGGCGACCTCGGCAGATCTGCCCGGGACCTCTCAGAGGGTGCCGATGAATGGAACCGGGCCGGGCCCCGTTTTGTGCACCCTCCTGAACCTCTGAATCATTCAATGAGTCGAGGAGTTGTGATGAGTCTGAAGCGAGCGATGATTGCTTTCCTGTCGATCGTTTTCCTGCTGGTAATTTCCTGCGCAGGAAACCCCCACTTCATCGGTGGGAAGAACTACGTGAACCAGCAGGTGTGGGACAAAGCGGTCGGCGAGCTCGAGATGGCTATCGAACAGCAACCCTCGAACGCGGAAGCACACTACTATCTCGGCTGGGCTTATTGCGAAGTAGGCGATTTCAAAAGAGGCGGAGACTCCTTCGGCGAAAGCAAGAGACTCAATGAAGCCTTCGGCGAGAAGGCGGACAAGAAGCTAGAAGGGTATTGGAGCGACCTGGCCGCACGGGGGCAGGAATTCAAAAACGGCGGCCGATTCGAAGAAGCGGCGGAGAATCTCCGTAATGCCATCTATCTGAAGCCTACTAACGTGCGAACACTCGTTTTCGCCGGAGACATTTACTCCCAGATGGGCCAGATCGACTCGGCTGTGGAGCTGTATGACAAGGCGATCGAATCCGATCCGGAAAATGACACCACTCTCACGAACTATGCGAGACTTCTCGAGGACAACGGGCGGGAAGAGGATGCCATTGTTCAGTACGATCGGCTAGTTCAACTTCGAGAGGGGGACGACAAGAAACTCCTCCAGGGGAAGATCTGCCAGCTCTATGCCAGAATCGGCGATTCCGAAAAAGAGCTGGAATGCTATCGGTCTCTCGGTGATGCATCACCGATCATGAATCTGGCATATGAAGCCTATGACAAAGAAGACTTCGCCACCGCCAAGGAGCTTTACGGAAAAGCGAAAAGTGTGGCTGCGCCCGGATCGCCTGACTATTTCGACGCTTTCTATTTCATGATGGTCTCCTCCTACAAAGCCGAGGAGTGGGACGATGCAATCGAGCTGGGCGAGGCTCTGGTCAGAGAGGCGCCCGACGATCCGAAGTATTGGAGCCTGCTCGGAAACAGTTATACAAAACTGGGTCGGGGACAGGATGCTCTCCGGGCGCTTAAGCGTAAGCAGGATCTGGAATTGGGTCATTGATCCCCCCTGATTCGGCTTGACAAGGACGGGGTCGGTTCATATAATGTGACGGGATCGTGGGACTCTGAGTCACCCCGTGTCCTTCACAGCCTTCTCTTCACCGTTGTGCGAGCCTCCGACCGAGACCAGGGATTGAGCTTGGTCTGCCGCGAGCGAGTGTGCGGTTTCAGGGATAAATAAGAGCGAATCAATTCGGATTACGTCCGTATCAAGGACGTTCCCTTTCAAAAGTGAGGTGTTTTCGTGGATCTTGCCGCTCTAAAGTGCAAGACAATGCCTGAACTGCTCGATGTCGCTCAAGATCTCAAGGTGAGCGGCACAAGCGGACTTAGGAAACAGGATCTGATCTTCAAGATTCTGGGCGCTCAGACCGAAAAGAACGGTCTGATTTTCGGCCAGGGCGTCCTCGAGATTCTGCCGGAGGGATACGGTTTTCTCCGTTCTCCTGAGTACAACTACCTGCCGGGGCCGGATGACATCTATGTGTCACCGTCGCAGATCAAGCGATTCGACTTGCGTACCGGTGATACGGTGTCAGGCCAGGTACGACCCCCGAAGGATAGTGAACGCTATTTTGCGCTCCTGAAGGTCGAGGCTGTCAACTTCGAGAACCCTGAGGCCATGAAGTCGAAGACCTTCTTCGACAGCCTCACCCCTCTCTATCCTGAAGACAGGATGGTCCTCGAGCACGCACCGGAGGAGCTCTCCACACGGGTGATGGATCTGCTCTGCCCGGTGGGCAAGGGGCAGCGTGGTCTGATCGTTTCCCCCCCGAAGAGCGGGAAAACGGTGCTCTTGCAGCAACTGGCGAATGCCATGACGATCAATATGCCGGATCTCGTCATGATCGTGCTTCTCATTGATGAGCGCCCTGAGGAAGTGACCGACATGCAGCGTTCGGTGAGGGGCGAGGTGATCAGCTCGACTTTCGATGAACCGGCCCAGCGCCACGTCCAGGTGGCCGAAATGGTCATCGAAAAAGCGAAACGACTCGTGGAGCACGGAAGAGACGTGGTGATTCTGCTCGATTCGATCACCCGGCTTGCCCGGGCGCACAACAGCGTGGTGCCCCATAGCGGAAAGATCCTTTCCGGTGGTGTCGACTCGAACGCTCTGCAGCGGCCGAAGCGATTCTTCGGTGCGGCGCGGAATATCGAGAACGGCGGGAGCCTTACGATCATTGCGACCGCGCTGATTGATACCGGGAGCCGCATGGATGATGTGATCTTCGAAGAGTTCAAAGGGACGGGTAACATGGAGCTCGTTCTGGATCGAAAGTTGGCCGATAGGCGTGTATGGCCCGCAATCGACGTCAATCGCTCCGGTACGAGAAAAGAAGAACTGCTATTGTCACCCGATGTCTTGAATCGTGTCTGGATTCTTCGTAAGTTCCTGACTGAGAGAAACAGCATCGAAGCGATGGAATTCCTTACGGAGCGACTCGGACGAACGAAGTCTAATAAGCAGTTCCTGGAATCGATGAGTAAGTAGTCAGCCGAATATCAGGCAAACAGGAGTAGGAGCCTTGCGAAAAGGAATACATCCCGAATATCACGAGACAACCGTCAAGTGTCTCTGCGGGAACGAAATCGAAGTCGGAGCCACAGTGCCCGGTATGCATATCGAAATATGTTCGAAATGCCACCCGTTCTTTACGGGTAAGCAGAAACTCGTTGATACAGCAGGTCGTGTGGAGAGATTCCGCAAGCAGTACGGCCTCGCCAATGACGAGGAGGAGAAGTCGGTCGAGACTTCAAACTAGCGCGTTCGTCTTTCGAATCCGGCCCGGGCATATGTCTGGCGCCGGATTCTCTTTATACGCGAATTGATATGACCTTGGAAAGCGAAGACGATTATGAGCGAATCAGATAACAAGCCGAGCGATCGTCTCGGCAAGACGATGTTCAACAAGATCGGCGGACAGGCCGTGATCGAGGGTGTCATGATGCGTGCGCCCGGTCGGATCGCTACGGCCGTGCGCCGCCCTGACGGCACGATCGCCGTTCGTAACCGGGAATACCGCTCGCTGGCGGAGCGGTTTGCGTTCTTCAAAATTCCGATCGTCCGGGGAGCGGTCGCACTGATCGAAACTCTCGCGATCGGAATGAGTTCTCTCATGTATTCAGCAGAGGAATCGATGGGAGAGGAGACGACCGAGGAGACAGGTAAGATTAACCTGGCTCTTATCGGTACGCTTGTACTCTCACTCGCATTCGGGATCGGCTTCTTTTTCTATTTACCATTGATCATCACCGACTGGATCGGCGTCGAGGGGTCGGTCGCCTACAATCTGGTAGACGGGCTGATTCGAATCATTTTTCTCCTCGCATATGTAAAGGCGATCAGTTTCTGGGGAGAGATGAAACGGGTGCTTGCCTATCACGGCGCCGAACATAAATCGATCTTCAATTTCGAGTCCGGTGATGAGCTGTCGGTAGAAAACGCCCAGGTCCATCCCCGTCTCCATCCCCGATGTGGCACCAGTTTTCTGCTGATCGTGATGGTCACCGCCATATTCGTGTTCGCCTTTCTCGGGAAACCCCATTCCATAGAGTTGAAGCTGGTCCGTCTTGCTTTTCTGCCGGTGATCGGTGGCATCTCCTACGAATTCCTGAAATTGACCGCCAAATGGGCGGATGCAGCCTGGATGAAGCCGCTTATCGGCCCCGGTCTGTTCCTGCAGACGATGACGACGGCTGAGCCGGACGATGAGCAGGTAGAGGTCGCCCTCGTGGCGCTTCGGGCGGCACTCGGTGAGAATGAAGAGAACCGCGAGGAGTTACTCAGCGATGCTGGATAAGATTCGTCAGTTCCGGGAGGAACTCGAAGAGATCGACGCCAGGCTTTCTCTGCCCGATACGTCACGCAATCCGGGGCTCCTCGCCGACCTCGGCCGGAAGCGGATGAAACTTCAGAAGATCCTCAATGTGGGGGACCGGTACGAAGAGTTCCTCTGTCAGAAGAACGAAGGGGAACAGATCATCCGTGACGGCGGTGACGCGGATCTCTCCGGTCTTGCACGAGCGGACATCAAAGAGGCGGAGGTCGAAATCCCTTCTCTGGAGAATGAATTGCGATTGCTTCTCCTCCCTGAGGACGAGCGGGATCATCGAAGCGCCATCGTCGAGATTCGTGCGGGGACGGGAGGGGATGAGGCGTCTCTCTTTGCCGGCGATCTCTTTCGGATGTACAGCCGCTATGCTGAGGGGAAGGGCTGGAAGACAGAGACGATGGATTCCAGTCCGACAGGGCTCGGCGGGTTTAAAGAGATCGTATTCGGTGTGACGGGGACCGATGTGTTTCGCCTCCTGAAGTTCGAGTCCGGTGTCCATCGTGTGCAGCGCGTCCCGGCGACCGAGTCGAGCGGGCGGATTCACACTTCGGCGGCGACCGTTGCGATTCTACCCGAAGCGGAAGCGGTGGAGGTGGAACTCGATCCCAGTGAGCTGCGGATCGATGTTTGCCGCGCATCCGGCCCGGGCGGTCAAAGTGTGAACACAACCGATTCCGCTGTTCGTATCACCCATCTTCCGTCCGGTATCGTCGTCCGTTGCCAGGACGAAAAATCGCAACACAAAAACAGGGCGAAGGCGCTCCGAGTCCTCCGGTCGCGGCTCTATGAACTCAAGGTTGCGGAAGAGCACGCCAAGATGGCGGAGGAACGGCGCTCGCAGGTCGGTTCGGGTGACAGGAGTGCCAAGATTCGAACCTACAATTTTCCGCAGGGAAGAGTGACCGATCATCGGATCAAGCTTACACTTCACAAACTGGTAACGATTCTCGACGGTGACCTGGACGAACTGATCGAAGCCCTCACTCTCGCCCATCAGGAAGAGCTTCTTCAGGCGGCAGGCAGCTGACGATGGCCCGGGCGGAGCGCTGGACCCTTCTCCGTCTCCTCGAAACAACTACGAAGTACTTCTCTGACAAGCAGATCCAGTCGCCTCGTATCGATGCGGAACTGCTCCTCGCACATATCCTCGAGAAACGGCGCATCGATCTTTACGTCGCTTACGACCAGCCGATGACCGATGCCGAAACGGACCGCTATCGGGATGCCGTCAAACGACGGGCTCGTGGCGAACCGGTTCAGCGCATCTGCGAAGAGACCGAGTTCTATTCTCTGCCTATCAAAATGGAACCCGGCGTATTGATTCCGAGACCGGAGACTGAGCTTCTGGTAGATCAGGCCGTCGCCTTTGCGAGACGCCTGGACGGGGAGGCAACGTTGCGCGTTCTCGATGCCGGTACAGGGACCGGCGCCATCGCGATCGCTCTCGCGCGCCACGTCCCGGCCGCACGGATTCTGGCCGTTGACCTGGCGACAGAGGCGGTCGCCTGCGCGAAATCGAATGCGGAACGGAACGATGTCAGTGACCGCGTTCAGATCATCCACGGCGACTGGGCGGAGGTTCTCGCCGATCAGTCGGCTCCATTCGATCTTATTCTGGCGAACCCCCCTTATGTAACGACGGCCGAGATGGATGAGCTGCCGGTCGAAGTGAGGGATCACGATCCCGGTCTGGCACTTCACGGGGGTGATGATGGTCTAGATCCCTATCGCACTCTGATTCCGCCCGCGGCACGAGCCCTTCGAGAAGGAGGAGCTCTGCTGCTCGAGATCAGTGACACCATCTCGAATGGCGTGGTAAACATGCTGAAGAACGAGGCGCTTACGAAAGTAACGACAAGTCGGGATTACGCCGGGCACGAGCGGGTCGCCTCGGCGCGGAAATAGGGGGCGACGATGGATGCACTTCGAATCGAGGGGGGAGCCAGGCTGGAAGGCCGTGTCAAGATTTCGGGCTCCAAGAATGCCGTTCTTCCCATATTGTGCGCTACCCTGCTCGCCCCCGGTAACTACCGCTTCGATAATGTTCCCCTCCTCAGGGACGTAACCACACTCTGCTCTCTCCTTCGAACGCTGGGTGTTCGATCCTCGCGGGAGGGAGAGACCCTTTTGATCGATTCGACCGCGGCCGTTCCGAACGAGGCGCACTATGACCTCGTTCGAACCATGCGTGCATCGGTATACGTGCTCGGCCCTCTGCTGGCGCGGTTCGGTCATGCCCGGGTCTCTCTTCCGGGGGGATGTGCCTGGGGCCCCCGGCCGATCGACCTTCACCTGAAAGCGATGGAAGCTCTCGGTGCGACGATCCGGCTGGACCACGGCACGATCGACGCGGCAGGGGCGCCGCTCCATGGCGGTGAGATCGACTTTCCGATCTCGTCGGTCGGCGCGACCGGGAATGCGGTCATGGCGGCAGTTCTTGCTGAAGGGGAAACGGTCATTCGAAACGCAGCACGGGAGCCGGAAATCAATGCCGTCTGCGACTTCTTGACGGACATGGGCGCGAAGATCAAGGGGATCGGCGAATCCGAGCTTACCATCGAGGGAGTATCGGAACTCCATCCTGCGGATCATGTGGTTATTCCAGACCGTATTGAAGCGGGGACCTATCTTGTCGCTGGTGCGATTACCGGGGGTGACCTCCATCTGCAGGGAATCGAAGAGTCCCATCTGACCGCGACCATCGAGGCGATTCAGAGGACCGGCTCACAGATCGAAACGGAGGGGGAGGGGATCCGGATTAGGGCCGGATCGGAAATCTCTCCAGTCCGGTTCGAGACCCGGCCTTATCCGGGGTTCGCTACGGATATGCAGGCCCAGCTCATGACTCTTCTCCTTCTCGCCCGGGGAACGAGTGAAATTGTCGAGACGATATTTCCCGATCGCTTCAAACATGTACCGGAACTCGCCCGCATGGGGGGCGACATCCGTGTGGAAGGGAATCGCGCGGTAGTCGAGGGAGTCTCGTCCCTCACGGGGGCTCCGGTAATGGCGAGTGATCTACGAGCGAGCGCGGCGCTGGTTCTGGCCGGTCTCGTGGCCGGCGGCACCACCGAGGTGACCAGGGTGTATCACATCGATCGCGGGTACGAACGGATCGAGGAAAAGCTGGCCGGTCTGGGTGCGAGAATCTGGCGGGTTACGCAGGCCTGATCGGGCGGGAAACAGATGGGAAGAGGTCGAAAATAATGATCAGCAAGGTCATCGGCACGGCGGGCCACATCGACCACGGAAAGACAACCCTCGTCCGAGCCCTCACAGGTGTCGATACCGACCGGCTCAAAGAAGAGAAAGAGCGGAAGATTTCCATCGATATCGGGTTTGCTCCCCTCGATCTACCGGGCGGCCTCCGCGTCGCTGTTGTGGATGTCCCCGGCCATGAGCGCTTCGTAAAGAACATGCTCGCCGGCGTCGGCGGGATCGACGCCGTTCTGTTCACCATCGCCGCAGATGAAGGAGTCATGCCTCAGACAGAGGAGCATCTGGAGATTCTTCATTTTCTTGATGTAAGAACCGGCGTGATCGCGCTTACCAAATCAGATTTGGCTGACGAGGAGATGCGCGAACTGGTCATGGAGGATGTGCGCGAGGCGTTTGCCGGAACATCACTCGCCGATGCGCCGATCATACAGGTGTCGGCAGTAACCGGCGAAGGGTTGTCGGACATCAAGGGGGCGCTTCTGACCGCCATCGAAAAGGCGCCCGCCCGGGAGACGGCGGATTGGTTCCGACAACCTGTGGACCGCGTTTTTTCGTCGAGAGGCTTCGGTACGGTGACGACCGGCACTGTCTGGTCGGGCCGGATCAGTACAGGTGACAAGCTGGAGATCGTACCCGGCGGCCGGTTGGTTCGTGTACGAAAAGTAGAGGTGTTTCACGAAGAGGTTGATGAGGCGCACGCAGGGCAGCGAACCGCTCTGGCACTGCACGGCGTAGGGAGGTCGGAGGTCTCCCGGGGGGATCAGCTCGTGACTCCCGGCGTTCTGGCCCCCTCCCACATGGTGGATGTCCGACTCCGCCTCTCCCCCCGCTCCAAAGAAATCGTGCACAGGCAGAGAGTCCGTGTTCACCATGGTGCTGCGGAAATTCTCGGGCGGGTGATTCCGCTCGAAAATGAGACGATCGAGGCGGGGAGCGACTGCCTGGCCCAGCTCCGGCTGGAGACGGCGGCCGCCCTCGCCACAGGTGACCGGATCATCATCCGCACATACTCTCCTGCGCGGACGATCGCCGGCGCGATCGTGATCGATCCGGACCCTCCCAAAAGAAAGCGGGGCCGCCGCGCCGATCTACAGTTCCTCTCGGTAATGGAAAAGGGTGATCGCCCCGCCAGAATCGAGGCCTTACTGGAGGCGTCGCGAGAGGCTCAGCTTCCCGCCAGGGATCTCGCCTCTCGATTGCGGCTCGCTTCAGCTGAAGTGGAAGAATCGATCGAGGTACTCCTCTCGGAAAATCGTGTCCGGATCATCGGCGGAAATATTGTCCGGGAGGAGATGATCGAAACACTTCAGGATGAGATTGTCGAGACAGTGAAGACGGTCGCTGAGAAGTCCCCGCTTCAGCCGGGCGTTCCCCGTGAGACGATCCGAAAGGGGCTTACCCGGCGGGTGGAACTCCCCCTGTTCAATCTGCTTTTGAAAGGGCTCGAAGCAAAGGGGATGATCATGGGTCAGGGAGAGCTGATCCTCTTCGGCCGGGGAGGACTTCCGCCCGAGGTGGCCCGGGTGTGGGAAAAGGTTGAGACTTTACTGGAAAAATCCGGTTTCACACCACCGTCCGCGATCGATCTTGCCGCTGGGGCGGGTGTCGAGAAGAAAGAGCTGTCAGCCGTGCTCGATCTTCTCTCCCGGCTCGGCAAGGTGGTCCGTATCCCACCGGGTCTCATCTATCGCGCGGAGGAAATCGGGGAGATCACCCGCCTTGTTCGGGGGCACATCGAATCGGCCGGTGAAATCGATATTGCCGCATTCAAGCAGTTGACCGGTCTCAGCAGAAAGTACTCTGTGCCGATTCTAGAGTACTTCGACGGCTGTGGATTCACGCGGCGAGAGGATGACAGGCGCATACCGGGGCGGAACTTCAATCCTGACGGAGCTGACCAGGCGAGGGAGCAAGGGCGATGATCGATCTGCGAAGTGATACTCTGACAGTTCCTACCCAAGGTATGCGGGACGCCATGTACCGAGCCGAAGTAGGTGATGACGTTTTTGATGAAGATCCTACAGTTCGCGTCTTGCAAGAGAGGGTCGCGGAGTTGCTCGGAAAAGAAGCGGCCCTGTTTGTCCCGAGCGGTACGATGGCCAATCTCACATCAATCATGACTCTCTGTCGTCCGGGAACCGAGGCGATTACTGAACAGGGCTCCCATGTCTATAATTTTGAACAGGGATCGGCCGCGCGGTATGCCGGAATCCAGTTCCGGTTGATCACGAGCAGAAATGGCTGGTTCCGTGCGGGTGATGTGGAGCCTCTTATCCGGCCCGATGATCTGCACTATCCGCCGACATCGCTCGTCTGTATCGAAAATACGCACAATAAGGCAGGCGGTACGATTTTCCCGATCGAGGAGATGGAGAATGTCGCACTCCTGGCGAGGGACCGGGGCATCCCGATTCATCTCGATGGCGCAAGGCTATGGAACGCGTCGATGGCGAGCGGCATCCCCCTAGACCGATATGCGGCATGCGCCGACACGATTTCGGTCTGTCTCTCCAAGGGACTCGGTGCGCCGGTCGGATCCCTGGTTGCAGGTGCACGAAAAGTCATCGAGAGCGCAAGGAGAGTGCGGAAATCGCTCGGGGGAGGGATGCGCCAGGTGGGCATTCTGGCGGCTGCCGGGATCTACGCAATCGAAAACAACAGGGAAAGGCTCCGGGAAGATCACAAACACGCCCGCATTCTGGCCGAGGCGCTCGCCGATCTCTCCGAGATCGATATCGATCCGGGCGGTGTGGAAACCAATATCGTGATTGCCGATGTGAAACGCCACCCTATGTCGGACGAGGAGATCCTGGCCAGGCTGGCGGAAAAGGGGGTTCTTGTTCTCACGATCGGCGCTCGCCGACTCCGTCTTGTAACTCATCTCGATGTGGCCGACCATCAGGTCAGAGAAGCGGCCGGCATTCTGCGAGACGTATTGTCGTGAGCGGTTCGCTCTATCTCGTCGGGACTCCGATCGGCAATCTGGGCGATCTCTCACCGAGAGCGGTCGACACGCTTCTCATGGTCGATCTCATTGCCGCCGAAGATACGCGGCGGACCGGGCTTCTTCTCAAACACATCTCCTGCGACACCCGCATGATTTCGTTTCACATGCATAATGAGCGGAGTCGGGTCCCCGAAATCCTGGGGCGCCTGGAACGTGGCGAATCTGTTGCGGTCGTGTCCGATGCCGGGAATCCAGGGATATCCGACCCCGCCGAAACCCTTGTACGTGCTGCTGTGCAGGCTGCCGTTCCTGTTGTCCCCGTGCCCGGACCGAGCGCCTTTGTTGCCGCGTTAATTGCGTCGGGCCTCGCGACGAGACGGTTCCGATTCGAGGGATTTCTCCCCGCCAAGCAGGGACCCAGGCAAAAGAGGCTGGAACAACTTCGATCGGAACAGGAGACGATCATCTTCTACGAATCTCCCCGCCGGGTGGAGAGACTCCTTAAGGAGATCGATAAGATCATGGGGAATCGGGAAGCTGTTCTGGCTCGGGAAATAACCAAAAAATTCGAAGAGTTTGCCCGTGGGCCGGTCCGGGATCTGTCGGATCGGCTGAAAGACCACCCCCCCCGCGGAGAGTTCGTTGTGCTCGTTGAAGGGGCGGGGGAGGATGCTCCCCTGCCGCCGGAGAGAGTGCTGGCAATTGCGAGAGAGACAGCGGTAGAGAGTTCCCTCCGGGATACCGTTCGGTTGACGGCCAGGCTTGCCGGCTGGAAAGAACAGGATGTTTATCGGCTGCTGAAAGAGAAGGGGTAGCGGCGCGGATCCGGAACGGGTCGCCAAACCCTTCTCTTGACAGGGGTTCCGGCCGATTGCTACGATGCCGCCCTCAGCACAGTCCCTCACACAGATAGGCGGATCGCGGAAACCTTGTTTAATGCCGATCAAAAAGACCGGATACGATCTGTTCTGGACCCGGTGACCTCTTTTCTTGTTCGATCGAATGTGCATCCCAACATTCTTACTTTAGTGGGGCTGGCTTTCGCCTTTCTGGCCGGTCGTGAATTCTGGGCATCCCATTATCGCTTCGGGGCGGTTCTCCTGCTTGTGGGAGGCATTTTCGACATGCTTGACGGGCAGGTCGCACGCCAGAGCGATCAGGGGAGCCGTTTCGGCGCATTTTTCGATTCCACAATCGATCGTTATGCCGAAATCGTTCCCTATCTCGGCCTGGCCTATTCCCTCCGGTTCGATGATCTCTTCCTGCTCCCATTCCTGATCATCACCGGTTCACTCATGGTGAGCTACACCCGTGCACGGGTGGAGGGTCTGGGAGGGGAGTGCTCAGTCGGAATCCTGGAGCGGCCCGAGCGGGTGGTGATTCTCTTTCTCGGTCTTGTGATTGGTGGACCACTCCTCACTCTTGCCCTATGGGCACTCGTGATCGGGAGCCATTTCACCGCCTTTCAGCGGATGTGGCACGCCCGTTCGGTCCTTTAGCGCGATCCTCATCCGGCTTACTTGATTGTGACCACTCATCTGCCGAAAAGGGGATAAGGCGGTTTTTTGGGTGCTTACCCCCCCCCGAATCGTCTTATTTGTGGTAAGTACTTGGGTAATAAGCCCTTTTGCTGCGGAACAGAGCTGCAATTCAGGGGTGTCGTTTGGAGAGGGGGCTCTCGGGTCGACCTGGCCCGATTCGGATCTCCTTGGACGCGCGCAGACGAGAGCAGGACCAACCAAACAAGGAGAGCGACCATGCCGCGACCCTCCCGGAAGTTAAGAATTCTTTTCTGGGTTCTTCCCATGTTCATTCTGTCCCTTCCCGGGACGACCATCGCTTCTGATGATGACGGGAATATCTACCGTGATCTCAATCTCTTCAGTGAAGTACTCCAGCGAGTTCAATCAGACTATGTCGATGAAGTGGAAATGAGGGAGCTGATCGTCGGCGGGATCCGCGGAATGCTGAAGACTCTCGACCCCCATACGCAGTTTCTTGACACCAAACAGTTTCGTGACCTGATGGTCGGTACCAAGGGGAGCTTTGGTGGCCTGGGGATCGTCATCTCAATCAGAAATAATGTTCTCACCGTGATTTCCCCGATCGAAGGGACTCCTGCATCCCGCCTCGGTATACAGGCGGGGGATAAGATTCTTTATATCGACGGCGAACCGACCAAAGGGTTTACGTCTGAAGATGCCGTAAAACGTCTGCGCGGTCCCGAGGGATCAGAGGTAGAGATCAGGATCAGACGGGAAGGTGTGGACGAGCTGCTGGATTACACGATCACCCGCGCGATTATCAAACTCAAATCCGTCCGAAACAAATACATCAACGAAGACGGCGTCGGGTACGTGCGGGTCTCCCAGTTTTCCAAAAGAACGAGCAGCGAATTATCGGCGACTCTGGACAGCCTCGAGGGAGTGGGGATCAATGGTCTCGTTCTCGACCTCCGCTCCAACCCGGGCGGCCTGCTCGATCAGGCAGTGGAAGTATCCGATCTCTTTCTCGATAGCGGCCAGCTGATCACTTACACCAAAGGGCGTAAGCGGAACACGAATAACCGGTTCGTAGACAGGGCGAACTCCCGTCATGGAGACTACCCACTCGTCGTTCTCGTTGACGGTGGGTCGGCGAGCGCCTCGGAGATAGTCTCCGGCGCGATCCAGGATTGGGACAGGGGACTTGTGGTAGGGAATACCACTTTCGGCAAAGGGTCGGTGCAATCGGTGCTCCCCCTCTCTCAGGACACAGGTCTCAAGCTCACGACCGCGAAGTACTATACGCCGAGTGGCCGTAGTATTCACAAGGACGATACTCATCTACGCCGAAGGGGCGAGCTCGCCATGGAAGACGTCGAAGATGGCGAGGAAAAAGAGATCTTTCTGACTAAGAACCAGGGTAGAACAGTCTACGGTGGTGGCGGAATCACCCCTGACATTCAGATCGATCAGCGTTATGCCACCAGGCTTGAAGAGATTGCCGAGAGAAAGCAGGTTTACTGGAAATTCGCCATCGAATATACGGCCCATCATGAAGTGGATCGTGACTGGGAAGTATCCGATGAGGTGTTTGCCGATTTCCATGAGGAGATCGACGCGACGGAAGAGGAGTACACCGAAGAGGAGTGGGACGAGTCAATCGACTATCTCCGAAACGGTATTAAGAGAGAGATTTTCCGAAAGCTCTTCGGCGAGCAGGCGGCGTTTGAAGTGACCGTTGAGGTGGATGACCAGCTTCAGCGAACGTTCGACCTGTTCAAGGAATATGGTGGATCAGCGGATCTCCTCGCCGTTACCGAGACCCACAAAGCTGCCCGCGAGGCCCTCGCCGCCGCTGAGAAGACAGACGAGGAAGGCGAGGGAGAGGATCAGCTGGGCGCCACGGAGTACATCGGTGCCAGCGACTGACGATCCGATAGCAGACTACTCTGAGGGGGGAGCGGACCGAAAGTTGCCGCTCCCCCCTCTTTAATTGCCCGCTGAAACCGTTCGCGCCCCTTGGCTCCCTCGGGAACTTGCTTTAGAATCAGGCTATGGACCTCGGTAATCTCAAACTGGATGATGGTGCGTTTCTCGCGCCTCTCTGTGGTGTGACCACAAAAGCGTTCCGGAAGCTTTGCAGGCGGTACGGAGCGGCGGTTGTCTATTCCGAGACCGTCTCAGCGGACGGAATCAATATGATGAACGCCCGAACGCTCGACCTCGCCCGCTTTGACCCCGAAGAGAGGCCGATCGGAATTCAGATCTTCGGCTGTGATGCCGAGAGGATCGCACTCGCCGCGCGGATCATCGAAGATCTGGTGTCACCCGACCTGATTGATCTCAATTTCGGTTGTCCCGTACCCAAGTTCGTGAAGAAAGACAAAGGAGCGGCGCTCCTCAGGGACCCCGCCCGGATTCGCGCGATCGTTCAGAAGACGGTGAAAAACGTGACCATTCCGGTGACCTGCAAGATGCGGACCGGCTGGGACGAAGGGACGATCGTGGTTGAAGAGATCGCAAGGATCGTAGAAGGGGAAGGTGGATCCGCCCTCACGATTCACGGAAGGACCAGGTCGCAGGGGTATTCGGGGACAGCGAACTGGGATTGGATCCGAAAGGCCGTCGACTTAGTCTCGATCCCGATCATCGGGAATGGGGACGTGACCGGTCCGTCAGCGGCCGAGCGTCGCATGAAAGAAACGGGGTGCCGGGCGGTCATGATCGGCAGGGGCGCGATCGGTAACCCGTGGGTCTTCCGGGACGTCGCGGCCCGAATGGCCGGAGAAAAGAACCCCGCACCTCCGACACCGGCCGAACGGCTCGCCGTGGTGCTCGAACACATCGGCCTTCAGATCGACGAACGGGGTGAGCGCCGTGGAATCCCCGAGTTCCGCCGCCATTTATCCGCCTATACCAAGGGGCTTCCGGGGAGCGCCGCATTTCGGAATCGCGTCAACAAGATCGATCGCCGGACGCATCTTGAAGAGTTGCTCGAAGAGTTCTTCAGCGCGCAGGAGCGAGAGGGACGGCCCCATGCGGCCTGATGCGTTACTGGAACTTCTCGAATCGGTTGCCCGGGGGGATACGAGGAGCGCCGATGCCCTCGAGAAGCTGCGTACCCTCCCATATGAGGACCTGGAGTTCGCCAGGGTCGATCATCACCGCACTCTCCGCCAGGGATGGCCGGAGGCGATCTTTTGCGAAGGAAAAGCGGCGGAAGAGATCCTCGCCATCTCACAGGCGATCTACAAATCGGGCAGCAATCTGCTGGCTACCAGGCTTTCACCCGATAAATTCGATGTGATCGGGAAGCGAATTCCCGGCATCCGCTACAATGAAAAGGGACGAATTGCGGTAGCGATTCAGCAGGAGCCCGAGAAGGGACATCCGGTAGCAGTGCTCACCGCCGGTACGTCTGACATTCCTGTGGCGGAGGAAGCGATTGAAACGCTTCGCTCTCTCGGCCACGACCCCGATCCGATTTACGATGTGGGGGTCGCCGGTATTCACAGAGTGATCGCTCAGGAAGAGAGAATGCGCCGTGCCCGGGTCATTCTCGTGCTCGCCGGCATGGAGGGCGCACTCGTCTCTGTGGTGGCCGGGTTGACTTCCGTTCCTGTTGTCGGCGTGCCGACGAGCATCGGCTATGGAACAGCGCTCGGCGGAATGACCGCCCTGTTCGGAATGCTGAACAGTTGCGCTTCAGGCGTTACCGTAGTAAACATTGATAACGGTTTTGGCGCGGCGTGCGCCGCCCACCGGATCCTCCGATCCAGTCAGGGGGGTAGATGAAGGTCGGATACTTTGATTGCCCGTCGGGGGCGAGCGGGGATATGATTCTCGCCGCGCTTCTTGATTCCGGTCTTTCGCTCGATTCTCTTCGTGATTCCCTTCGCACACTTTCCCTTCCCCCATTTGAATTCGAAGCTACGCGGGACAGTCGGAACGGGATCGCCGGAACACGACTGGTGGTCAAGGCGCCCCCCGAAACGAAAGCGCGTCACTATCCCGAAATCGCTGGTATGATTGATGAAGCCGAGCTTCCGGCCGTAGTGAAAGAGCGCGCCAAAGCGGTTTTTCGGCTTCTAGGCGAGGCGGAAGCAAAGGTTCATGGTGTTTTGCTCGAAAAAGTACACTTTCATGAGGTCGGTGCTGTCGACTCGATCGTGGACATTGTCGGATCGATCGCCGGCCTGCATCTGATGGGGGTAGAGGCGGTCTACTCCGGGGTGCCGGCCGTAGGAAGCGGTACAGTGGAATGCGCACACGGCACACTCCCCGTTCCGGCGCCGGCTACCGCCGAGATTCTGTTAGGCCGCCCGGTTCGCCCGAGCAGAGTCGAAGGTGAGCTTCTGACGCCGACGGGTGCGGCGCTTCTTGTCGGGTTGACTGATAGTTTCGGCCCACCGCCCGCCTATCGATTGGAATCGATCGGGTACGGCATCGGCAGTGCTGAACGAGAGGGTCTGCCCAATGTTCTCCGGCTTCAGATCGGGGAGACGGTGGAAGGTCACGGCACAGAACGTGTCGTCGTCCTCGAGACAGACGTAGACGATATTCCTGCTGAAATTCTGGGGGGGCTTTTTGATCGGGCCCTCGCAGCCGGGGCGCTCGATCTCAGTCTTACATCGATCGTGATGAAGAAGAACCGCCCCGGACATCGTGTGACAATCATCGCCCGCCCGGAGGACGGATCGAGGCTTACCGAATTCCTCATGCTCGAAACCGGGACTCTCGGTGTCCGGGTTCATGAGGTCGACCGACATGCCCTCTCCCGCGAAGTGGAAGAGAGGGAGACTGCTTTCGGTACTGTCCGTTTTAAGACGGCGCGGCTCCCCGACGGAAAAATCAGACGGACTCCGGAGTTTGATGACCTCGCGTCGATCGCCAGGCGTATGGGGATTCCGATCCGAGTTGTCTGGGAGACGATCTGGCGCGAAGGAGTTGACCGGGAATGACGACCGATCGAACCATTATGGGAAGCCGTGAAATTCAGTGGGCGGTGACGAGGCTCTCCCACCAGATTCTTGAAATGAATCGAGGCGTAGATGATGTGGCGATTGTCGGAATTCGCACGCGGGGCGCCCATCTGGCATCACGCATAGTCAATGAGATCGAAAGAATCGAGGGGACCCGCGTCCCTCTCGGGATTCTCGACATTACTTTATATCGGGATGATCTGCAGACGGTCGCCAAGCAACCGATTCTGAAAGGGAGTGAAATCCTCTTCGATGTCGAAGGTAAGGTCATCGTCCTGGTCGATGATGTTCTCTACACGGGACGGACGATTCGAGCGGCACTCGACGCGCTGATTGATCTCGGCCGGGCGAAACGCGTGCTGTTGTCTGTGCTGATCGATCGCGGCCATAGAGAGCTTCCCATCTCAGCTGATTTTGTGGGTGAACATCTTTTTACAGCTGAAGACGAGATTGTCGAGGTCGAACTTACAGAGGTGGAAGGAAGAGACGGCGTTCAGGTTATTCGGAGGAAAACGTGAAACTTTCGCGCAAACATCTACTCGGTCTCGAAGGTGTTTCTCGAAGCGAGATCGAAACGATCTTGAACACGGCGGAATCATTCAAAGAGATTCTGGAACGCAAGATTCCCAAAGTGCCGACATTGCGGGGGAAGACGGCGGTCAATCTCTTCTTCGAGCCGAGTACCAGAACGAGAGTGTCATTCGAGCTGGCGGAAAAGAGGCTATCGGCGGACTCGGTGTCGATTTCGACCAAGATGTCGAGCAGTGAAAAAGGGGAAACGCTGGTCGACACGGTGCGCAATCTGGAAGCGATGAAAGTCGATTTCCTGATCGTGCGCCATTCCTCGGCCGGAGCGGCGCACTTTCTCGCTTCCCGGATCGACGTGGCGGTCATCAATGCGGGAGACGGGTGTCACGAACATCCCACGCAGGCGTTGCTTGATCTCTTTACAATAAGGCAGAAGTTCGGGAGCTTCGAAGGGCTCAAGGTCGTCATCGTGGGGGATGCGCTCCACAGCAGGGTAGCCCGGTCGAATCTGTGGGGACTCGGCGCGGTGGGGGCTGACATCACCATCTGTTCACCCCCTACATTTCTCGCACCGGGGATGGAGAATTTCGGCGCGCGGATCGAGAGCGATCTCGATAAGGCGATCCAGGGCGCAGACGTTGTCATGGTGCTCCGCATTCAGATGGAGCGACAGGGCCAGCACTTCTTTCCGTCCCTCCGCGAATATGCCATGCAATACGGGATCAGTCGCAAAAGAGCGGATTCCCTCAAAGACTCGTGTCTGATTATGCATCCCGGACCAATGAACCGGGGCGTTGAAATCGCCCCGGACGTAGCCGATGGAGTGCGATCGGTTATTCTTGATCAGGTAACGAACGGCGTGGCTGTTCGGATGGCGGTTCTCTATCTACTTTCGGGGGGAGAGCTAGACGATGCGATGGCTCATTAGAAAAGCCAGACTACTCGATCCGGCCAACGGTATCGATCGGAAGGGAGACCTTCTGATCGAGGAGGGCAAGATAGCCCGGGTGGGCGGAGAGATTCGCATAGACGGCGAGGTAAGCGAAATAGAGGCGGAGGGAATGACGCTCACCCCCTCGTTCATCGACATTCATGTGCACCTTCGCGAGCCGGGCCGGGAATACGCTGAGCGGATCGAAACAGGGGTACGCGCCGCCGCCGCCGGGGGGTTCGGGGCCGTCGTCTGCATGCCGAACACGGAACCTGCACTGGACACGCATGCCTCGATCCGTTTCGTCATCGAGGAGGCGGAGCGGTGGGGTCCTGTCAAAGTCTGGCCGGCCGGAGCGATCACGCAGGGGCGTAAAGGCGAGAAACTGGCTGAAATGGGCGATCTCGTGCGTGGCGGAGCGGTGGCCGTAACTGATGACGGCGATCCCGTAGCCGATTCCGATCTCATGAGAAGGGCTCTCGAGTATTCGAAGAGCTTCGACATTCCCATTCTCACTCATCCGGAGGACAAAACTCTTTCCCGCGGCGGAGTGATGAATGAAGGAGTCGTGAGCACGCGACTCGGTCTCAAGGGGATTCCTGCCGCAGCGGAGGAAATCGGGATCGCCCGGGATCTCCGGCTCGCGGAGCTGTCAGGCGGGCGTCTGCATGTTCAGCATGTATCCACCGCATACGGAGCCGAACTCGTTCGACGTGCCAAGGAAAGGGGCCTTCCGGTCACCGGCGAAACGGCTCCTCATTACGTCGCACTCACAGACGAGTCGCTTGCGGGATATGATACCAATCGAAAAATGAACCCTCCTCTCCGAACATCGAGAGACAGGGACGCCCTGCGGGAAGCGCTGGCCAGCGGCGTACTCGAGGTGGTCGCCACCGATCATGCTCCCCACGGGATCCACGAAAAAGAGACCGAGTTCGATCGCGCGCCTTTCGGTGTGCTCGGCCTTGAAACCTCGTTTGCTGTCATGCTCACCCATCTTGTTCGGCCTGGTCACTTATCGCTCCCCACGCTGATCGAACGGATGACGTCGGGGCCGGCGGGGGTGATCGGGAAAGAACACCTCGGCATTGTGGAGGGACGGAAGGCGTCGCTCACTCTGTTCGATACGGAACGCTCCCAGGTAGTTGATCCATCCAGGTTCGAATCTCTTTCTCGGAATACGCCGTTTGCCGGCGAACGCCTTTATGGAGCCATTATGGGGCTCTTCATCGGGGGTGATCGGATCGAACCGGTTCAACCCGAAGAGTCGAACACACGTTTTCCCCTGCCGCTCACCCGATGATCCGGCGCTGTCTCCTCGCTATTTTGCTTGTCTCCTTCGTTTTGTCCGGGTGCGCGTACTACAACACCTTTTTTAACGCGCGTAAATACTACGATGATGCTGAAGAGGCGAGAGCAGGTACGCCCGAAGAAAAACGGGGCAAAATCGGCCTGGATCTCTATGAGAAAGCGATGAAAAAGTGCGCCAAGGTGATTGTCGAGCATCCCGATTCCAAGTGGGTCGATGACGCCGTCCTTCTCATGGGTAAGTGCATGTACGCCAAAGGGGACTATCTGGCAGCTCTCAGGAAATTCGACGAGATCGCTTCCTATTATGGAAACACGAAGATTGCTGAGGAAGCTCGGTTCTTCAAGGCCAAAACGTATGTCGCCCTCGATCGATATGGTGAGGCGGTCAGCGTTCTGGAAGCCTATCGGAACAGCCCTAATCTCGGATGGAAGCGAGAGGCGGACTTTCTCTATGCACGCGTCCAGTATGAACAGGGGAATTACGAAGAAGCGGCCCGTGGTTTTGAGAGCTTCCTCAAGGAAGAAGGAAACACGGACAATGCCGACAGGGCACGCGTCTTTCTCGGCGCTTCCTACCGAGAAGCAGGCAACTACGCTGCCGCCCGCGATGCCTACGAGAGGCGTCTCGATAATCCGGTTCTTCTCCCGACGGAGCGATTTCGTACTTCGCTTGATCTGGCGGACCTTCTGATTGACGAGGGACGGTACGAAGAGACGTACGAGTTTCTGCAGACGGTTCGGTCCGAAGTTTCGAGCCGGATCGACTCAATGCAGGTCGATCACCGATGGGGCCAGGCACTGATCGCGGAGGGGCGGTTACAGGAAGTCGTCACTCTCTACGAGGAATCGCTTGATGGATCCCCATCCGCCCCGGTGGCCGGTGAGATGGCTTATGAGCTTGGCGAGATCTATCTGTACGAGTACGGCCGGAAGGATTCAGCGGCGAGTGCTTTTCGCAAAGTAGCGACCTACCAGGCGGAACCGGAAACCAAAGTAAAAGCGTCCCGCCTTACCGCTGCTCTCGGGGAGCAGTCCATCCTGCTCAGCAAGCTGGCCGAAGGGGTGCTCGACAGTGCCGAGGCGGAGTTCCTGCTGGCGGAGAATTCCTTCTTCGAGTTCGGCGAGATTGATTCGGCGTTTCCACGGTACGATCGGGTGGCACGCGACTATCCCGAGTCGGAACTGGCGCCGAAGGCCCTGGCGGCCAAGGCTTATCTGATGAAATTGAGAGATGATGACGAAGGCGCTCGCGTGTCGACGGTACGGGACCTCATTCGACGCTATCCGCGGAGCGAGGCCGCAATCGAACACTTCGACCGAGGGGATGTGGAAGTGTCCGAGGATTCCCTGGCCTTCTGGAGGGCGGCATGGGACGAAATCCATGAAAGCAGACAGGACTCGATCGCGGAAGAGGCATATGAGGAGTACGGGAGAATTCGAGTCTTCCCGGGTGAAGGAGAGATCGAAGTTTTTCGGGAGGGACAGACTGTTCCGATTCTCGGGCCACCGGGCCCCCTCCGTCTAGAAAGCAGAGTAGAGGCGGACTATCCGCTGTTTAACGAGGGAAGCCCCACCCCCTCCGGTGAGGTCGATGTGGAGGTGGAAGTCGGAGGTGGGGGGCGAGTTCGGGATGCCTGGATTATCAGGAGCTCATCACCCGAGTTCGAGGGGCCCGCCCTCGCGGCAGCCTATCAGTGTCGCTACGTCGCTGACGGTGCCCTGGAACCGAGAAAAGCGACGCTCCGATTCCGCTTCAGCCCCGGGCCCTGAAATAGGTCGGCAAAACCGCCAGGCAAAAAGAGACCCGGGAAATTCAGAGAATCTCCCGGGTTTGCTCTAATCTCCGCGCCGCGGCGGAAAACTACTCGTCGAAATTCTTCTGCAGACCTACCAGGCTCTTCTGGAGACGATTCAGTTCGGCATCACTCATGTCGCCGAACGCGCCCTTCAGAAAGCGGTCGTAGGACGGCGTGGCCTTGGAATAGAGCTTGCGCCCTTTGGCCGTGAAGAAAGCGCGGATGATCCGACGATCTTCGGAATCCCTTTTCCGCTTCACGAGGCCGCCACGCTCGAGGCGATCGACGATCCCTGTAATGTTGCCACCGGTGACGTTCATGTTCTCACCGATTCTGGTCAGCGGAATACCCTCTTCGTCAGAAATCTGGGACATGACCTCGAACTGGGGCTGGGTCAGGCCGGTGGTCCGGAGAGCGTCGCGGCACTGCTTCTGGGCGATCTGGTAACACTGCGATAGCTGAGACCAGGTTCCTGTTGAGACCTTCTTAGTTGCCATTGTTTTTTTCTCCTTTTTGGTATGTTCTCGATGGTCCGGGACGCGACGGGGCGTCCCCGGGGGGGAAATCTAAGGGTGCCATTGATATCTGCACCTTTTAGGCATCTTTTACTATTTATCGAATTTTCCACCCCCTGTCAAGGGAAAGAGGGCTTTATCCGCGAAATTAGGTAAAAGCTCCGAACTTGGCCAAGACCCCTGTCATCGAGCTCCCTGTTTGATTCAGGGGGGTGACAGTCGCTCGGGTGTGTGATAAACCCGGTCTTGAAATGAAGGCTCCCGAAATAATCCTGGCTCTGGACGGCATGACCGATTCCGAGGCCATTCAACTGGTCGATCGGATCGGTGGAAAGCTGCTTACCTACAAAGTCGGGCTCGAACTGTTTACGCGATATGGACCCGGTTTCATCGAACAGCTCCATTGCCGGGATAAAGGAGTCTTCCTGGACGTCAAGTATCATGATATTCCGGCGACCGTCGGACAGGCGGTTCGCGGAGCTGTCAGTCTGGGTGTCCGGCTCGTGAATATCCACGCGGCAGGCGGGGAAGAGATGATGCGCGCAGCCGCTCTTGGGCGGGGGAACTCTTCGACACGTGTTCTTGCCGTGACAGTACTGACAAGCGAATCAGGTGAAGCTGTTGCCGACCTTGTACTTGATCGGGCGAACATGGCCGCGACATGTGGACTGGATGGTGTCGTCGCTTCGGTCGCTGAAGCACGTGCCATCAAAGCGGCGTGTGGCGAGAAGTTCCTGGTGGTTACGCCGGGTATTCGCCCATCCGGTACAGCCCGGGATGACCAGAAGAGAGTAGCCACACCGGCTGAGGCGATGGTAGCAGGCGCCGACGCGATCGTAGTCGGCAGGCCGGTCACCCGTTCCGATGACCCGATTCGAGCCCTTGAATCGATCGAGGCGGAGCTTCTCGATGGATAGCCCCCCACTGATTCGTTCCTATGAGAAAGCGGGCGCCCTTCTCCAGGGCCATTTCCTTCTCCGATCAGGAATGCATACGGACTGCTATCTCCAGTCGGCGATTTTTCTCTCCAATCCTGACCTTGCAACCATCGCGGGGGAGGCGATAGCCGGGCTTATCCAGGGGGAAAAACCTGAGTTGGTGATCGCCCCTGCCGTAGGAGGAATCGTCATCGGCCAGGAGGTCGCCCGAGCTCTCGGTTGCCGGGCACTGTTTGCCGAGCGGACGGGTGACTCATTCGCTCTTCGCCGTGGTTTCGAAGTGGGAGTGGGGGAGAGGGTCGGGGTGATCGAAGATATTGTTACCACGGGCGGATCGGTCAAACTCGTTCTGGAGATGATTGAACGTCTGGGCGGCCGGCCTGTTGCTGTCGGTGCGCTGATCGATCGTTCCGGAGGGCGGGCCCACTTCGCCGCCCCATTTCATTCCTTGGCCGCTCTGAATCTGAACGTATTCACACCGGATCGTTGCCCGCTCTGCGCGGAGGGCCTCCCCCTTGAGAAACCGGGTTCCCGCGGACTCGGGGCCTGATTATCGTCTCTTCATCGCTCTCAGAAGTCCGATCAGAACCGGAATCAGTGTGAGCGGGATGACGACGTAGATGAGTACCGTTCGATAAATAGGAAGGAGACCGTGATCGGTCACCGAAAGAAGCAGATAGGCGGCGTATGCAACGTAGTAGCCCACGAAAAGTAGTCCTTCGCCGCGTGAGATGACATTTCTGGTCAGGAAGACAGGCAGGCAGAGGAAGGCGGCGGCGATCATCACCGGGATGTCGACGTGGATCGCCGCGGGCGAGACTGTGTAGCCGCCGGCCACGAGGGTGGAGATTCCGAGTACGGCAAAAATGTTGAAGATATTGCTCCCCACTACATTGCCGACGGCGATGTCTCGCTGGCCCCGTATCGAAGCGAGTACCGATGTGGCGAGTTCGGGCAGCGACGTGCCGACCGATACGATGGTAAGTGAAATCACATGCTCGCTGAGTCCCAGAACCTGGGCGATCGCCACCGCTCCCTGAACGAAACGGGGGGTGCCGGTGAGAAGAAGGGTGAGACCGATACCGATGGTGGCAAGATCGATGAGAGTCCGGAGAATCCCCGGTCGGGCGTCCGGCGAGTACTGGTTTTCGTACTCTTTCTGAACTTCCCTGCTCTCTTTTTGGCTGATGCGTACTACCAGAATCAGATATCCCACCAGAAGCGCGCAGAAGAGCACGCCGTCCATCATTCCGATCGTGCGGTCCAGCACGACAAGCATCAGAAGCCCCGAAGCGCCGATCATGATGGGGACATCCAGGCGAACGAGCTGCTGAGCAACCGCGAGCGGCCGAACGATTGCAGCCAGCCCGAGAATGAGAAGAACATTCAGAATGTTGCTCCCCACGATATTCCCGACGGAGATGTCGGAGTGTCCGTTTCTGGCAGCGTCGATGCAGACCGCTAGTTCAGGAGAGGCTGTTCCGAATGCGACAACGGTGAGACCCACGATGAGAGGGGGGATGCCGAGAGTCTTCGATAGCCCGATCGCCCCCCGGACGAGTAATTCCGCCCCTCCGATAATGAGAGCGAGTCCGATGAGAAAGAGAAGAGTCGTGCTCAATATCCCTCGTTCCTTCCTCGCACACTACTCAGTCGATTGGTCCGCAGATTGGGAAAAGCCATTCTAACTGTTCTCGGTGCCGATCGCCTCGCAAATCTTGGTGAAGCCATCCTGCTGGAGGAGGTCGGCCAGTCCGGCGAGCAGGCGGGGGACGAATCGAGGGCCATGGTAAATGAGCCCGGTATAGACTTGAACAAGGGATGCTCCAGCCCGGATGCGCTCATAAACGTCTTCCGGTGTGGAAATTCCTCCCACCCCGATAAGAGGGAGTCCGCCGGATGTCGCTTTCCGGGCGACACGCACAGCTTCCAGCGAGAGTGGCCGGAGCGGTTCGCCCGAGAGCCCCCCGTCAGCCGGGGCATCCGGCCCGACGGCGCTCCGGTCGACAGTCGTGTTGGTCAGGATTGCGCCGTCCAATCCGTTTGCGGCAATCGTGGCGACAGACGCTTCGAGACGATTCGAGGTCAGATCGGGGGATAGCTTGGCCAGAAGAGGGGGGCACTTCACCCCAGATTTCCCGGCCGCTCGATCCGCTATTTTCCGGATAGACGCGAGAAGCCCGGAAAGCGTTTCCGCCTCTTCCAGGAGTCGGAGATCCGGAGTATTAGGTGAGCTGACGTTGATGACGATGTAGTCCGCCATCGGGAGAAGCAGCTCTATCAGTCTGCCGTAGTCGTCGATTGCCCGATGAGGCGGCGTCTCCCGTTGCTTCCCTATGTTGACGCCAACAGGGAGCCTCCTCCGGCCGGGTGGTGGCAACTTCTCGAGAACGGATCGAAGTGCTTCGCCTCCCTTATTGTTGAAGCCCATCCGATTGATGAGCCCCCTCTCGGCCTTCAGCCGGAATAATCGTGGTTTAGGATTGCCTCTCTGGGGCGATGGGGTTACGGTGCCGACTTCGGCGAATCCGAATCCGAGCCGGTGGAGGTGTTGCAGACGGGAGCCGTCCTTGTCGAAGCCGGCCGCCAGTCCGATCGGGTTCGGAAATGAACAGCCGAACAGTTCAGTGGAGAGCGGGATCCCACCCGGCTTTGCAGCCTCGGGCAGCAAAGGGAGAATGCGGATTGCAAGGGAGTGAGCCCTCTCCGGGTCGACCCGGAAGAGGAGCGGCCGGATCAAAGTCTTGTACGGATCGAACAAGCCCAAACGAGCAGCATCCTTTCCATGTCCCGAGCGGGGTCGCCGGGTCGAGTTCGACCGCAGCCTCATGACCGCCAGAGTATCACGGACAGCGATCATTCACCATTGACTTTGCTCCCGTGCGCCGGTAACATTTCTAGTTTCAACCGCTTGAATCATTGAGGGAGATCGCTTCATGAAGAGTATCTGCGTCGTCGGCACCGGGTATGTCGGACTGGTAACGGGTACCTGTCTTGCTGACTTCGGAAACAGCGTCATTTGTGTCGACGTGATTCAGGAGAAAATCGACTCCCTCAAGAACGGAGAGATTCCGTTCTATGAGCCCGGCCTTGTGGAGATGGTCTCCCGAAATGCGGCGAGCGGCCGGCTCACTTTCTCGACCTCTCTTAAAGAGAGCGTTAAGAAATGCGAGGTCATCTTCATTGCTGTCGGCACGCCGAGCGATGATAGCGGACACGCCGATCTTTCCTACGTAAAGAATGTGGCGGTGGAAATCGGACAGGAGATGAACGGCTACAAAGTTGTCGTGACCAAGAGTACGGTTCCCACGGGAACCGGTGCACTCGTGGCCAAGCTCATCAAGCAGTCACAATCCGAACCGCATGAGTTCGACGTCGTCTCGAACCCGGAGTTTCTGCGTGAGGGGAGTGCGATCGAGGACTTCATGCGGCCCGATCGGATCATTATCGGTACGGAGTCTCCGCGCGCCATGGACGTCATTTCCGAGGTCTATGAGCCTCTCTACCTGCTCGAAACTCCCATCGTGAAAACGGACGTCGCTACAGCCGAAATGATCAAGTACGCGTCCAACGCATTTCTGGCCACAAAAATCTCTTACATCAATGAAATGGCTAATATCTGTGAGCTGGTCGGTGCCGATGTGAACGTGGTCGCCCATGGTATGGGGCTCGACAAGCGGATCGGTCCCAAGTTTCTTCATGCCGGCGCCGGATTCGGAGGGTCCTGTTTCCCGAAGGACACCAAAGCGCTCGTTCACTTCGGGGGTCAGGCGGGATACAAGCCCCGGATCATTCAGGCGGTGATCGATGTCAATGAAGAGCGTCGGGTGCATGTGGCCCGGTTGATTTCCAATGCGCTTGGCGGCGATCTCGCCGGAAAGACCGTCGGAATCCTCGGCCTGTCATTCAAGCCCAACACTGACGATATCCGTGATGCGCCCGCACTTGCGATCGCGGAGATCCTGATCAGGCAGGGAGCGACAGTGAAGGCATTCGATCCGGTTTGCGGCGCTCTCGCAAAAGCGGAGATGCCGTCGCTGGAAATCGTCGATTCAATTAACGGCACTGCCGAGGGGGCCGACATTCTCGTACTCATGACCGAGTGGAATGAGTTTCGGGATCTCGATTTTCCAGGCATTGCGAAAATTATGAAGAGCCCGAAATTCGTCGACTGCCGAAACGTTTATGAGCCTCGAAAAATACGAGAGCTCGGTTTCGAAAATCACTCCATCGGGAGACCTTGATCGTTAGACTGGGATCGGCTGATACGCCATCCTGAGGAGGATCTTTTTTATGCGCGTCCTGGTCACCGGAGGGGCTGGGTTCCTGGGGTCCCATCTTTGCGATCTTCTCATCCGAGAGGGGAACGAAGTGATCGCAATGGACAACCTGATCACAGGAAATCCGGATAATATCCAACATCATTTCGGGAACCCGAAGTTCAAGTTCGTTCACCATGACATCACCGAGTTCATGTATGTGGAGGGGGAGCTGGACGGTATTCTTCACTTCGCATCTCCCGCGAGCCCGATCGACTATCTCGAGCTTCCGATTCAGACGCTCAAAGTAGGTGCACTCGGCACGCATAACGCGCTGGGTCTGGCCAAGAAGAAAGGGGCCCGTTTCATTCTCGCCTCTTCCTCTGAGGTCTATGGTGATCCGCTCATCCATCCGCAGGAAGAGTCCTATTGGGGAAACGTGAATCCCATCGGCCCCCGAGGGGTCTATGATGAGGCGAAGCGGTTCGCCGAGGCGATGGTCATGGCTTACCATCGGGCTCACGGTGTAGATACGGGCATCGTGCGGATCTTCAATACGTACGGCTCCAGAATGCGGTCGATCGATGGAAGGGTAGTACCTACATTCATCACCCAGGCTCTTCGCGGTGATCCCCTGACCATATTTGGTGACGGTTCGCAGACGCGGTCGTTCTGTTTCGTCGATGATCTCGTTCGCGGGATATACAAAATGCTGCTCTCCAGAGAGAAAAACCCGGTCAATATCGGGAATCCGACCGAGATGACGATCAGCGAATTCGCCCAGTCCGTACTCGAGCTGACCGAGAGTAACTCGACGATTACTTACAAGGATCTTCCGCAGGACGACCCGAAAGTGAGGCAGCCCGATATCAGGCGCGCCAAGGAGGTGCTCGACTGGGAGCCCGGGGTGCAGCTTCGAGACGGACTGGCCCAAACGGTCGAATACTTCCGCCAGCTGAAGAAGTAACGCCGGAAGATCGCCGGAATACTCCGCCTGTGATACACTCGCCCGAATTGCCTGAAATCGGACAGGGGAAAATGAACGAGAAACCAATCGAAATGCTGGACCTCCGTGGGGAGCACCATGTCCTGCGCGAGGAGATTCTCGCTGCAATCGGCTCTCTCCTGGAGGCAGGGCAATTCGTGCTCGGTGAACCGGTCAAGCGGTTCGAGCGGGAAGTGGCAGACTATCTCGGGGTGAAACACGCGATCGGCGTCTCTTCGGGAACGGATGCGCTCTGGCTCGCCCTCCGCGCGGTAGGGACGGGGCCGGGCGATGAGGTCATCACGCCGACGTACTCATTTTTCGCCGTATCGGAAGCGATCGAGCGGTGCGGTGCGACGCCGGTTTTTGTAGACGTGGATCCCCGGACATTTCTTCTCGATGACGAGCAGGTTCTCGCCGCGATCGGTCCGAGAACGAAGGCGGTCGTGCCGGTTCATCTCTATGGCCTTGCCGTTCCGCTCGACCGAATCCGTACAGTATTGAAAGAAAGGGAAATTGCTTTGATCGAGGATGCCGCTCAGGCGATCGGCGCCGACTGGAAAGGCGAAAAAGTCGGTTCCATCGGTGATCTGGCAGCGTTTTCATTCTATCCGACGAAGAACCTCGGTTGTTGTGGAGACGGAGGCCTTGTGACGACAGGACGGGATGATCTCGCTGAAGAGATTCGTGTTCTGCGTGATCATGGTCAGACGGGAAAGTATGAGCATGGCCGGTTCGGATGGAACTGCCGGCTCGACGCCTTTCAGGCGGCTGTTCTTTCAATCAAACTTCCATCGTTAGACCGTAGGAACGAAGCCCGACGGAGAATCGCAGCTGTCTATTCAGAGAAACTGCGGGACCTGCCACTCAGGCTGCCGGAAATCCCCGAGAGCAGTACAACAGTCTGGCATCAGTACGCTGTTCGAGTCGCCGATCGCGACAGCCTGGCAACTCATCTCGGTAGCCGGGGAATCGCATCGGCTATTCACTATCCCCGGTGCCTTCACGAGCAGCCCGCCTATCTCGAGAAGCAGGGTCCGTTCCCTGTGGCCGAGCAGGCGGCCAGGGAAGTCCTTTGCCTTCCGGTCCATCCGGGTCTTACCCGGGAAGACGCCCTCCGGGTCTCCCATGCTATCCGGGAATGGGTAGAGAGCGCGAACAGGCCTGTCGCAACTCCCGAACGTGCCGGTGGAGGGGTGAGACAATGAAAGCGCTGATAACCGGAGGAGCCGGCTTCATAGGTTCCCATCTGGCGGAGAGGCTCCTCCGCGAGGGGGATGAGGTCACCATCATCGATGATCTCTCCACGGGTTCGTTCGACAACATCGCTCATCTCGAAGGGAATCCCCGATTTCGCTATGTGATCGACACGATCTTGAATGAAGGGGTCATGGCCGATCTGGTGGCGGAGTCTGACATTGTTTACCACCTGGCTGCTGCTGTCGGTGTCGCCTATGTGATGGACAACATCCTCAAGTCTTTGAAGATCAATATCCGGGGTACCGAAATCGTTCTGGAGCAGGCGAATATCAAGAAGCAGAAGGTGATTCTCTTCTCCACATCCGAAGTCTATGGCAAGTCGAATTCGTTGCCGTTCAAAGAAGATCAGGACCGTCTTCTTGGACCGACTACTATCAATCGGTGGAGCTATGCAGTCACCAAGGCGCTCGACGAGATTCTGGCGCTCGCTTACTGGCGAGAGAAAAAACTACCGGTCACGATCGTCCGGTGCTTCAACACCGTCGGCCCGAGGCAGACGGGACAGTACGGAATGGTGCTTCCACGGTTTGTCCGCCAGGCACTGCTGAATCAGCCGATGACCGTATACGGAGACGGAAAGCAGACCAGGTGTTTCACCTCGGTTCTGGATGTGGTCGATGCGGTCTACAAGCTGGCGCAATCGGAGAAGGCGGTCGGCGGAATATTCAATGTCGGATCGGACCATGAAATCACCATTCTCGATCTTGCGAAGATCGTCAAGAAGCGGACCGGCTCCAAGTCGAAACTGGAACTCATCCCGTACGACAAGGCCTACGAGAGCGGGTTCGAGGATATGAGGCGGCGGGTCCCCGATCTCCAGCTGATTCAGAAGACGATCGGCTACGAGGCGAGTGTGGGGCTCGACGAACTGGTAGACAGTGTGATCCGCTATTTCGAGGAGTAGCGCGTTCCCGGGCGGAACGGCCGCTTTTCAGCATGTTCTTTTGGGGCTCGACAATCCTAATTCCTTGATTTTCAATCGGTTTCACCCTTCGAAAGGCCTTGACACTCTTCCCTGACGTTATCTAGAGTAGGGCGTTCGCGCTCGGTGACTTGGGAAGGGAATGATGCCTTATCTTGCGCTATTTTTGGTGGCCGCTATCCTGGTGGTCTCGGTAACCCCGCTGGCCAGGCAAGCGGCGGTTCGATGGGGATTTCTCGATGTCCCCAGCAATCGCAAAGTTCATAAGAAGCCGACGCCCCTTCTGGGGGGGCTTGCAATTATGGCGGGCTTTCTCGCCACTTTTTTTGTGGGCGTCCGTCTGATCGACGTGGAGCTGACGTTTCCGCTCGTGGGCTTTCTGCTCGGGGCGATCTGGATCTTCATGCTCGGTCTGATCGACGACAAACTGAACCTCGGCTCCGTTCCCAAACTGGTCGGCCAGGTAGTCGCGTGCGCACTCCTTTTCTTCTCAGGAAATACGAACGGGCTGATTACGAACGCTCCTCTGGACCTGGTGCTTTCTCTGGTCTGGGTCGTGGGGCTCATGAACGCGCTGAACTTCCTCGACAACATGGACGGACTTGCAACGGGAGTCACATTCCTGGCTGCGATGGGTTTCTTTACACTGTTTGTTCTTCAGGGGCAGGCCTTTCCCGCAGTGATCGCCATCGGGCTGGCCGGTTCGGCTCTCGCTTTTCTGCTCTTCAATTTCCATCCGGCGTCGATCTTCCTGGGTGATGCAGGCTCGCTTCTCTATGGCTACGTCCTGGCAACGCTCGGACTGATGTCCACCTGGCACCAGGATTCCTACGTTTCGCTGATCATCCCGGTCCTGATATTGGGGTATCCCATTTTTGACGTCAGTTTCGTCGTGTTGACTCGAATCGCCCGGGGGACACATGTAGCAACTCCCGGCAAGGATCACACTTCCCACCGACTCGGTACGCTGCTAGAGAACGTCAGGGGTACCGCCGGCGTGGTCTATGCAGTCTGCCTGGTGCTCGCGCTCGTCGCGGTAGGCCTCCATTTCACCGAAGAGGTCTCCGCTTATTGGGTGGCCTTCATCGTCACGGCCGGCCTTCTTCTGACGCTGGGTGCCGTACTCTCCCGCGTACCGATCCAGGGTGCTGCCCGAGATTGACGTCTCCTGGCCGGTATGGTAGTTTGGCCGCGTGCCCGGTGTTTCAGCAATCTTCTCGCCCTGCGCTGCGGCGCAGGGTTTTTCGCAATAGCCGGAATTTCGCCGGAAACGGGTTAGGAAAGGAATGGACGATTGAATCGGACCCAGTCTCTAGAAGAGTGGAAGCGAGCCCAGAAGGTGCTCCCCGGGGGTGTGAACAGCCCGGTACGGAGCTACAACGCGGTGGAAGGGGATCCCCCGTTCATTGATTCGGGTAGTGGTTGCCTGGTGCGTGATATCGACGGCAACGAGTACATCGACTATGTCATGTCATGGGGGCCGCTCATCCTCGGTCACCGGCACAAAGGTGTGATCGATGCCGCCCGCGCCGTACTTGAAAGAGGGACGACGTTCGGGGCACCGACTGTCGCCGAAACCGATCTCGGTGAACTTCTGGTCCACCATGTCCCTTCCATGGAATCGGTTCGACTCGTTTCTTCAGGGACCGAGGCGACGATGAGCGCACTCCGGCTCGCCCGCGGTTTCACGGGACGGGAAGGGATCGTCAAATTCGACGGCTGTTATCATGGTCATGCGGACTCCCTCCTCGTGGAAGCCGGTTCCGGCCCGGCGACTCTTTCTATTGCAGGGAGTGTCGGTGTGCCCGATCGAATGATCGAAAAAACCTGGTCCACTCCATTTAATGACGAGCAGTCATTCGTCGATCTACTCAATGCTCGAGGGGACGAGATTGCCGTCGTGATCGCCGAACCGGTGCCCGGAAACATGGGCGTCGTTCCCCCGAGGCCCGGGTTTCTGGAGATGATTCGTAAAGAGACCGCTTCGCGCGGGATACTGCTTCTGTTTGACGAGGTGATCAGCGGTTTCCGTCTCGGTCTCGGCGGAGCACAGGATCGATTCGGTATCACTCCCGACCTGACCGCCCTCGGGAAAATCATCGGCGGCGGGCTCCCGCTCGGTGCCTATGGTGGGCGCCGGGAGATCATGGAACACCTGGCTCCCCTGGGTGGCGTCTATCAGGCAGGCACGCTCTCGGGGAATCCGCTGGCCGTCGCGGCGGGAATCGCCACCGTGAGTGCTCTTGCGGCCGACCCGCCTTATGAGCGTCTCGAGAGGCTGGGGCGCCTTCTCGGCGAGGGTCTGCAGAAACGGGCGGTAGATGCCGGCCTTCCGGCTCGCTACCAGGCTGAGGGGACGATGATGTCCTTCTTCTTCAGCGAAGAAGAAGTGGTCGACTACGAAGGCGCAAAAGGAGCGGATCAAATCCTCTTCTCGCGTTATCATCGTGCCATGCTGAACGAGGGAGTCTACCTGCCGCCATCCCAGTACGAGGCGTACTTCCTCTCCACGGCACATGACCAGGAAACGATCGATCGAACACTCCGGAAAGCGGAGCGGGTCTTTGGACGGATCGCGTCTACCGGACAGTGATCGGGAGGATGAGGAATGCTCGATCCCGCTTTTATCCGTGAGCACCACGGAGCAGTACGGGAGGCGATTCAGGCCAAAAACGACAAGGCGGACATCGACAGGTGGTTGGTACTTGACGGTGAGCGCCGGGAACTCCTCCAGCAGGGAGAGCAGAGAAAAGAGACTCGAAACCGTGTCAGTGAAGAGATCGGCCTGCTGAAGCGCGAGAAGAAAGACGCTGACGACAAGATTGCCGAGATGAAAACGGTATCGGGGGAGATCCAGGAGATCGATGCAAAGCTCCGGGAGACCGAAGACCAACTCCACGATATCGCCATTCGAATTCCGAACGTTCCCCATGAATCCGTGCCGATCGGAGACGAGTCGAACAATGAGCTCGTCCGTACCTGGGGTGAGCCACGCACACTTTCATTTAAAGCGAAAGCTCACTGGGATCTCGGAGAAAGTCTGGGCATCATCGATTTCGCACGGGGAACGAAGATCTCCGGTGCGGGATTTCCGCTGTTTCTGCGTGACGGTGCCCGGCTTCAGCGTGCGCTCATCCGGTTCATGATCGAGCTTCATACGAAAGAACACGGTTACGACGAGATCTACACGCCGTTCGTTGTCTCCCGGAACAGCATGTTCGGAACAGGACAGCTTCCCAAGCTGGAATCCGACATGTACTATTGTGAGAGGGACGAGCTCTTCCTGATCCCCACAGGGGAGGTGCCGATTACCAACGCTCACGCGGATGAGATCTTTGCCGATAGCGATCTGCCAATGCGCTACGTCGGTTACACTCCCTGTTTTCGCCGTGAAGCGGGCGCCGCCGGAAAAGATACGAGAGGCCTGAACCGGCTCCATCAGTTCGATAAGGTGGAGCTTGTCCGGTTCGAAAGGGCGGATGAATCGTGGGAGGCGCTCGAGAAACTCGTTTCGCACGCCGAAGAGGTTCTCAAGCGACTGGATCTCCCCTATCGTCTTCTTACTCTGGCCACAGGTGATCTCTCTTTTGCCGCTGCGAAGACATATGATCTCGAGGTCTGGGCGCCGGGACAGGATCGCTGGCTCGAAGTCTCTTCCTGTTCCAACTTTCTCGACTTCCAGGCAAGACGGATGAAGATTCGTTACAAACCGGAGGACCGGAAACAGAACCGCTTCGTACATACGCTGAACGGTTCGGGCCTCGCCCTTCCAAGGCTCACGATCGCTCTCCTCGAGAACTACCAGACCGAGGAAGGTCGCATTGCGATCCCGGAAGCGCTTCGCCCTTACATGGACGGGCAGGAATGGATCGGATAACAAGACATCGTTCGGGGGGACAGTCAGAGAGAGGCCAGGTGTCATCCGCCATTCTCCGGGCCTACGTGTTTCTGGGAAGCGGGTTTCTCATTCTCACCTTGTTTTTCTATACCCAACACGTCATCGACCGGCTGGAAAAAGAATCGGAAGTGCTCAGTCGGATTTTCGCGCAATTCTGTGCCGGTACGATCGTCCCGGCATCACGCAATCAGGCTATCTCGGGAATCTTCAGTGAAGTGGTCGAGGATATTCCCTTCCCCGTTATCGTTACCGATCACAGGGGTGTCCCCTGGACATGGCACGGTATCCCCGAAGAGCTGAACAAAGTATCTTTACGTATCGGGGATGTTTCCTACGAGGATTTCGTTTACACCGACCCCGAAAACCCGCCGCCCGGAGCGATGAGGGAACTGCTCCGAATTGCGGCTCGAATGGACGAAGATCAGCCGCCGATCCCATTCTACGATCCACGAGGTGGAACGATCATCGGGCATGTTCATTACGGTGATTCCCGGATTGCGGCGCAGCTCCGGTTTCTTCCCGTGATTCAGGTGGCGGTTCTCGGAATCTTCCTGATTCTGGGGTACTTAGGTTATCGAGGGCTCAAGGAAGGAGAGCAGCGTTCGATCTGGATCGGGATGGCCAAAGAGACTGCCCACCAGCTCGGAACCCCCATCTCCTCGCTCCTCGGGTGGCTCCACCTCCTGCGGAGCCGTGCAGGCGATGTCGGTAAGGGACAGATTTCGCTCGACACCAATCAGCTTGGTGAGGTGGTGAGTGAGATGGAAGAAGACCTGACAAGATTGAACAAGATCGCCTATCGATTCTCCAATATCGGATCCCTCCCTACACTCAAGATGCTTGAGGTCAATCCGATCTTGAAGGACGCGCTCAGTTATCTCAGGAAGAGATTCGATCGGATAGGCCGGGATATCCAATTGGTCGAAGAATTCGAAGAAGTTCCTCCATGTAACGTGAATAGTGAGCTTCTCGAATGGGTAGTTGAAAATCTGTTTCGGAATTCCATCGATGCCATGGCCGACCGAGGAGGAACCATCACGATCAAGACCGGGTATAACCGCATGAGTGGCACGGTGAAGATCACGTTTTCTGATGATGGCCGGGGCATGTCCCCCTCGGAGCAGAGCCGCGCGTTTCATCCCGGATTCAGTACCAAAAGGAGGGGGTGGGGGCTCGGGCTCGCGCTTTCCCGCCGGATCATCGAGGATTATCACGGCGGCAAGATCGCGATCGAGCGAAGCCAGATCGGGGCCGGCACGATGTTCTCCATTACCCTACCTGCCTGAGATTCACGAACGCGGGGAGAGAGTGAATAAAGTGGACCGTAGGAAACGAATACTCTGGGCCGATGATGAAGTGAGGCTCCTGAAACCGCATGTCATGTTTCTCGAGGAGAGAGGCTATGATGTGGTTACGGTTACTTCGGGAGACGAAGCGGTTCGACTTGTAGGCGAAGAGTCGTTCGATGCGGTTCTCCTCGATGAGATGATGCCCGGCCGCGACGGGCTTTCGACGCTCGAAGGGATCAAAGAGCTGGACGGCAACATGCCGGTCATCATGATCACCAAGAGCGAAGAAGAGGACCTTGTAGACACGGCGATCCGGAAACGAATCAATGACTACCTGCTGAAGCCCGTGAATCCGGTCCAGATCCTTTCGGCCCTTCGGCGAGTCCTTGAAAAAGACCGGATCGAGCAGAATCAGGTTACCCAGGACTATCTTGCCGACTATAACCGGATTCGTGCCACCGCACCGACAGCGGATTGGAACGACTGGACGGGAATTTTCAAAAGCCTCTGCAAGTGGGACCTCGAACTCGACCGGTTTCGCGATCTCGGGCTGAAGCAGACTCACGAAGACATCCGGCGGGAGATGAATGCCGAGTTCGGCCGCTATTACTCCAAGAACTATCAGGATTGGGTGCACGGTTCACCAGGGCCGCTTCTCTCTCCCGGCATTTTCAAGGAGCGCGTTTTTCCGGCGATCGAGAACGGCGAGAAGGTCTACTTTATCGTGATCGACTGCATGCGGCTCGATCACTGGTTCGCGCTCGAGACATTGCTCGAGCCTTACTTTCAGATGAAGACTGATTTTCATTACTCCATCCTGCCCACCGCTACACCCTATTCCCGGAACGCGATATTCGCCGGGCTCTATCCCGATGAGATTGCAGGTCGCTACTCCGAATGGTGGTCCGAACTCGATAACGACGAACGGAGCAAGAATCGATTTGAACGTCAACTGATGGAGGAGCAGATCAGGCGAAGCAAAGTGCACCTGGCTCACCCCCCCAAATACCGCAAGATCTTCAATATTGAAGAGGGGGACCAGATCAAACGACAGGTATCTTCGCTTTACTCGATTCCGCTCGTCGCCCTCGTATTTAATTTCGTCGACATATTCGCTCACGGCCGGTCTGAATCAGAGATTCTTCTGGAACTCGCCCCTGACGAATCGGCGTTCCGCTCCGTAATGGAATCCTGGTTCAAGCACTCGGCGCTGTTCGAGATTCTGAGAGCGATCTCCACACAGAAGGCGAAGGTCGTTATCACGACTGATCATGGATCCGTGCTCTGCAAGAAAGCGACCACGGTTTACGGTAATCGAGAGGCGTCCACCAACCTTCGCTACAAGTTCGGAAGCAATCTGAACTGTGATGAGAAACAGGTAGTCAAAGTGAAAGACCCGAAAGACTATCGTCTCCCCTCTGAGTCGCTCAATAAGAACTACATTTTCGCGAGGGAGAACTACTATTTCGTCTATCCCACGAAGTTCCACGAGTACGAGCGGCAGTATCGAAATACGTTCCAGCACGGCGGGATTTCGATGGACGAAGTGATTCTCCCGCTTGTGACCCTCACACCGAAACGTTGACAGACCTCCATGACGGTCCTCGTTCGCACGAATTCCCCGGAAGAAACAACGGATGTGGGTGCCCGCGTCGGCCGGCACCTGACAGCCGGTGATCTCCTCTGCCTCACCGGCGATCTCGGCTCGGGAAAAACCGTCTTCGCGCGGGGAGTGTGCCGGGCTCTCGGATGCAGGGAGCGTGTGAAGAGCCCCTCATTTGTCCTTGTCAGGGAATACCATGGAGATGTCCCGGTGTTCCACATCGATCTCTATCGGTTGGGGAGCCCGGATGAGTGGTCCACCCTCGGCATCGACGACCGGTTGGAGGAAGCGGTGGCGCTGATCGAATGGGGGGAGCTGATGGGCAGCCGGTTGCCGGACGAGACGATTCGTGTAGAGATCATTTCCTGTGAAGGCCGGGATGGTCGAGACATTTCGATCACCTGGAGCGATCCGCGGATGACCGCCATCCGCAGTTCTCTCGACATTCGTACCCCACACGGAAAGAACGGCAGATGATCGTTCTCGGCATAGAAACTTCGGCCAAATGGGCGGGGGCCGCCCTGGCAGGAGAGAGTGGCCTTCTCGGCGTGATTGAACGCCTCGATGGAGGCCGGACGGAACAGTTGCAGGCTATTCTTGAGGATCTCTTCTCCGGTGCCGGAATTGCTCCGGCTGATCTCGATGGAGTGGCTGTTTCCCTCGGGCCCGGGTCATTTACCGGGCTGCGGATCGGACTCGGTGCTGCTAAGGGTGTGTCGCTTGCCCGGGGGTGTCCCCTGGTGGGAGTTCGGCTCCTGCCGATTCTGGCCCGAAACGTAGAACCCTGGGAGGGGCTCGTATCCCCGTGGATCGATGTCGGACGAGGTGAGGTATTCGGGGGCGCGTTCCGGTCGGGACAGGAAGTAGCACCGGCCGAAACGCGCTCTCCCGCCGATCATCTCCGTTCGATCGGAGAGGAGGGAGATCCTGTCCTCTTTGTCGGAAGCGGATCCGCAAAATATCGAACGTTGATCGAGGAGATCATCGGCAGCCGCGCTCGTTTCGCCGAGGAAACGCGAAGTCTCCCGAGTGCCGGGCAGATAGCGCTGACCGGGCGAAACCGAATTCTCTCCGGCCTAACCGATTCGCTGGACGATCTGGAACCTCTCTACGCGCGTCTTGCCGACGCCAAGCTCCCCGGTGGACGTGATGGACCCCAGTAATCCGATCGTGCTCCGGCCGATGACATTCGACGACCTTGATGAGATCGTCGTGATCGAGAAGCAGCTCTTCAGTGAGCCCTGGCCCCGAACGGTGTTTGTTCGCGAGGTCGAAGACACGGAGACATCCTGGTCCGTTGTCGGTTGCCGGGACGGCCACGTAGTCTGCTACGCCATCGCCTGGGTGGTGCGACAGGAGTTTCACATTGCGAATCTGGCGGTGCGGGAAGATGCTCAGGGAAAAGGGCTCGGCGCCTACCTACTCGATCAGACGCTCGAAGAGGGACGGATCAGAGGGTGCCGTTATGTCGCTCTCGAGGTGAGGCAGAGTAATCTTCCCGCGATCGGGCTCTATGACAGTCGAGATTTCCGAGGCGTTGCCATTCGAAAAGGGTATTATGGGGCGAATGGGGAGGATGCTATCGTCATGGTTCGTGAATTGAGCGGTCCTACGGGAGATACCAGTGGCCTGGTTTAACAAAAAAGATAGAGGGGTCAAGGCGGAGAAGAGGAAGAATCTCCCCGACGGCCTCTGGATGCGTTGTGATTATTGCGGGGAGATCCTCTACAGGAAAGAGCTCGAGCGCAATCTCTGGACGTGCAATATGTGCGGGTTTCACTTTCGCATTCGTTCCCACGATTACGTCCGGATCCTATTGGATGAGGGGACGTTTGATGAAATGGACCGGGATATTCAGCCGGTCGATATGTTGAAGTTCAAAGATTCCAAGAAATACACTGATCGGATCAAGGCCTATCAGGCAAAGACCGGAATGAAAGAGGCCATTCTTACCGGCTCCGGAGAAATCGAGGGACGGAAAGTCACGCTTGCCGCACTCGAGTTCTCGTTTGGCGGGGGGTCTCTCGGATCGGTCATGGGCGAGAAAATCGTGCGAGCCGTCAAGTATTCTCTCTCAACGGGCAATCCCTTCCTGATCGTCTGCAGCTCCGGGGGGGCGCGTATGCAGGAGGGGATCCTCTCCCTCATGCAGCTGGCCAAGACCAGTGTCGTTCTCGCTCAGCTTCGTGAGGCCAGGATCCCCTTCTTTTCCATTCTGACACATCCCACCACGGGAGGGGTGAGTGCCAGTTTCGCATTCCAGGGTGATCTCGTCATTGCCGAGCCGAAAGCGCTTATCGGGTTCGCCGGACCCCGGGTGATTCAGCAGACGATCGGCCAGGAACTCCCCGAGGGTTTCCAGCGATCGGAGTTTCTGCTGGACCATGGCATGGTCGACAAAATCGTTTCACGTAAGGATCTCAAATCGACTGTCGCATCTCTTCTTTCCTACTTCCCCACTCCTCACCCGACTTTATCATCGGGGGAGACGAGAGGGGCGTCGGAAAAGCGTTGAGCGCGAACCGCCTCGCCCTTTGTCTCCTTACAATCTTCCTGCTGCCGGGAATCACTCTGGCCCAGTCTGAACTGGACGGCGAGTCCGTTTATGTATCCGGCGATTCGCTCGTCCTCCGCTCGCTCGGCGATGGAGAGTCCGCGCTCGATCTCATCGGTAATGTCCGTTTCTTCGACAGAAATCGTGGAATCGTCGCCTCGGCTTACCGCGGACTCTGGAGAGAGCAGATTTCCAAACTCAGGCTGGAAGGGGGGGCGGCGATCTACCGTGAGGGAAGCTGGATCTACGGTCCACGGGCGGTGATCGATTCCGAATCCGAGAGGATGATATTCCCGGACGGAGTTCTGGTGGTCGAAAGGGACAGGACGATCACGGCTGAGAGCGCGATCTTCCACTTCGGGGAAGGGGGAGAGGGAGGGGAAGACAGGATCATCTTTCGGGGTTCAGTACGTGTCATCGATTCCACGGCGCTCATGATCGCCGAATCGCTCGATGTATTTGCCGGGAGGGAAGAGGCGATCGCCAGGGGGAACGTCCTGATCGATCTCTACCGGGATAACCAGCGCGTCTCCGGCAGAGAGGCGTTCTTCGACTCCGATCGGATCGTCGTTACCGGAGAGCCTTTCATGGAAGAGGTCGATTCCACGGGCGCCAGAGTGGGGCTCCTCGAGGGGGATACGATCACGATCTACCCGGATGAGGAGCGAGTCTACGCATCCGGCGGCACGCTTGCCGATTACAGGGACGTGGTTACCGAGGCGGGCCGGACGGCAATGGACGCCGACTCCCGCTCGGTCATTCTCGGCGGATCACCCGTGCTCACCCATCAGGGGGAAACCATGTCGGGCGATTCGATGGTGATCTACTTCAGCGACGAAGACGAGATCGAACGCGTTGTGGTCCGGGGAAATGCCACGCTCCTGAGCATTCAGGACGACTCTCTGCTTGTCGAACATTCCGAAGCGACTGGAGATTCGATCGTCCTCTTTTTCGAGTCGGGCGATCTCGTTCGAACCGATGTCATCGGCGGCGCCAGAAGTGACAGAACGATCGAGGATTTGGTGTCGGATGAACGGGAGCGGAGCCACGCCGAGGGTGACACCATTCGCTTCTTCATCGACGGGAATGATCTTACCGATGTGCATATTGCCGGAGGAGCTAGTGGGAACACCGTCACTGTCCCGCTCCACGCGACTCCTGAGGAAGAGGAAGAGGAGCGCGTTCGCTATCAAGGGGATCGAGTCGTTTACCAGATAGCGGAATCCCGTCTCACTCTGAGGGGCCATGGCCACGTGGAGAAGGGGAATACCGCCCTCGACGCCGACCTCATTCGCTATGACCTTGACCGCTCGATTATCACCGCTCTCGGATCGCCCGTTCTGAAAGATGCAGGCCAGCAGGTCGACGGGGAACGGATGATCTACAACGTCAAGGATGGAAAGGGGACGATCTATGAGGGCGTGACGGCCTATGACCAGGGAACTTGCCGGGGCCGTCGAATTCTCCGTGTCGGGGACCAGACACTCCTCGTCGATCATGGGATCTATACGAGCTGCGATAAGCTCGAACCTCATTACTATTTTTCGGCGAAGCAGATGAAAATCTACACAGACAAACAGACTTTCGTGAGGCCGATCGTTTTTCATATCGGGAAGCTGCCTGTTCTCTGGTTCCCGTTTTACGTCTTCCCGCTCAAAGGGAATCGTTCGAGCGGCTTCATATTGCCCCAGGTTGAGTTCGGATTCTCGGAGTCGAAGGGACGGTTCATTCGGAACGGCGGCTACTTCTGGGCGATTAACGACTACGCCGACCTTACTTTCAAAGGAGACTTCTTTCAGAACTCTCACTGGATCGGGTATCTGAACGGGAGGTATCGAAAGAGATATCTGCTGAGCGGCGCGATCAATACTTCGTTCAAGAGTTCAGAGAACGGTCGGAGGCGGTGGAGCGTCAATGCTTCACATAATCAGGATATCGGCGAAAATACGGATCTCACCATGAGGGCGAACTTCGTAAGTGATCGATCATTTCGTGTGGAGGAGTCGACCACTCTCGAGGAACTCGATCGCACTCTGAAATCGGATCTCACGCTGAAAAAGCGGTGGAACTCTCGATCGTTTACTCTTCAAATGACGAGAACGGAGAGACTCGATCAGGATCGCATCGACGAAACACTCCCTTCGATCTCTTACAATCAGAACCAGACAGAGATCTTCCCGCCGCCGGAAGCGGTGGGCGGAGGTAACGTAGAACGCAAGTGGTTCAACGATATTTACTATCGGTATACGTCCCGCCTCTTGAATTCGCGGCAGGAGATGCCCGTCTCCCGGGATACGACGATCTTTATCGAGACGGACAGCGGGCAGGTCGCGCTGGACACGACATTCGAATCTCTGGAGAGGGAGGATAACTTCGGTTGGAACCATGATCTCCGATTTACTTTCTCCCAGAAAGTCGGAGGCTGGCTCGGGCTCACGACGAGAGGAAACTGGAAAGAGACCTGGTACGACAGTGACCGGCTCGGACAGAAGAAAGTGCGCCGCGGAATGGGTGACGCGTCGATGAGCGCAAATACCAACATATATGGTACGTGGTTCCCTCGGATCGGCCCGCTGGACGGGCTCCGCCATATCATGACCCCCTCGGCCAGCTTCTCGATCAAACCCAAAAACCCGAATCACTTCTTTCTCGACGAAGATGGGGATGAAACGGACCGCTTCTTCAATTTTGGCGCGTTCGGATCGTCCCGGCGTACACGGAGCAAGTCGCTCGGTCTCAGCCTGACCCACAAGATCCAGACGAAGTACCTTCTCGGGGATGAAGAGGTGAAGAAGAACGATCAATTGATCAGTATTTCGAATTCCTCCTCCTACAACTACCAGGCGAAAGAGAAGCCGTGGTCCGACCTGTCAACGAGCATTCGCCTCCAACCGTTGAGGAGCTTCAGTTCCGAACTGGGGCTCACCCACGATGTCTATTCATGGGCGAGCGAGCGGGTTTCTCTGAACTCGAGTTACCGCTTTCGGGGGAGCCTCGGGGGAGAGGCGGATCCGGGCCCCGAAGAGGGGGAGGAAGGGTTCGAATATGATCCGCTCGCCCCTGACCAGAGGAGTTCGAGGAGATCGGACGACCCGTTCGAGGAAGACAAAGAGGAGGTCTATCGGGGGGATAAGCGGGTTCACGGAGAAGGCCGAGCCAGTTCCCAGGTGATCCCGATCTCCGGGTCGCTCCGGCACAGCATCTCCCGCGGTGCACCTGGATCGCCCGTCTCCCAGTGGCTGAACAGCTCTCTCGATGTCGGATTGACGAAGAACTGGGAGCTGAGTTATCAGAATCGATATGACCTCGAAGACTCAGAGATCGTGAGTCAGAGCTTTCGGGTGATTCGTGATCTCCATTGCTGGGAGGCGAGTTTTCGCGGGCGATTTTCCGGCGACGAGTGGGAGTACTATTTCAATATCCGGGTCAAAGCTCATCGGGAGATCTTCTATGAAAAAGGAGAGAGACGGCTGGGGGGATTCTGATCTGATTGGGTGAATCGGATTGCGAGGTGTATGGATAAGGGGTGTAACTCCAGACCGTCACTGACCTTGACACCCCCGAGGCCCTGTGCTAACTTGATGGCTGGTTTAACTTTCGGCTGTTTTAGCCGATTATCCCCAAGAGGTATTGTAAAGAAATGAAACGGATTTCCATCACCATCCTTGCTCTCGGCGCGACATTGTTCGCAGGTTGCTCCGGTTTCGGCATGTTCGGCCCGAAGGGACCCCAGACGGTAACGCTGATGTTCTCGAATGAGACGATCGGCGAACTCAAGCCGTGTGGCTGACACTCTAAAGGCAAAGGTGGGCTGGCCCGGCGGGCCGGCGAGGTTAACGCGAAGAGAGAGCTGAACCCGGTCGTCCTTCTTGACCTGGGTAACTTTATTTCACGAAAAAATCCCCCTTACGGGTACGACACGCCGGTTGCATTGCAGTGTCTGGGCCAGATGCGGTATGACGCGCTGGGGATCGGGGAGAAGGAACTGAGCCGGGGTCTCGCTGAAGTGGACAAGCTGATCGAACAGAACGGCCTGCTTGCCATCAATGCGAACGTAATCGATACGGAGACAGGTGAACTCCACTACCAGCCATACACGATCATCGAGGCTGGAAACATCAAGGTAGGGGTTACATCGATTCTCGGTGGCGATGCTGTCGTGGCACGAACGATCAAAGATAGAGAAGGGGTTGATCTGACAGATCCCATAGCCGCTGCTCTTGAGATGCTCCAGATTCTGGAGAAGAAGTCTGACGTGCAGGTGCTGATCGCCCATACCGGGCTCCAGAAGGGGGAGCTGCTCGCAGAGGAGCTCGGCGGCTACGATGTCATGCTGATCGGTCACGGCGGACGTTCGATCCCGGAACCCAAAAAAGAGAACGGCGTGATTCTCGCGTCCCCTGGTTCGCGGAGCAATATGCTCGGTGAACTCACTCTTGTCGTCGAAGATGGTCAGATCATTTCATTCGAGGGAAAGTCCTGGCAACTGCAGCAGGATGACGGTCCCCTGGATGAAGTAGTAAAGGGTCTGGCTTGGGGCCATCTGGAACTGGATGAAAATGGCGTCCGGATCAAGAAAGACAAGAAGAAGGACCTGTCGCAACAGGTCGATCAGGATCAGAAACCGGGTGCCGCCGCCAATCGTGATCGTCAGAAGACCGAGACGGTTGCCCAGTCAGCTGACCGCTACCTCGGCACCCAGACCTGCCTCATCTGCCACGCCGATATTAACGAGAGCTACGAAGAGACCGTGCATTCCCAGGCCTTCCAGGTGATTGCCGAAAGCGAGCAGGACTGGGAGAATCCCGACTGCTGGAACTGCCACGTTCTGGCATGGGGCGAGCCTAGCGGGCACTCGACGACAGAATTGCAGCCCGATCTCTGGAATGTGCAGTGTGAATCGTGCCATGGCATGGGTACCGATCATATCCGTGGCGCCGGACGTTCTCGGGTCAATCAAGCGACGTGCACTTCGAGTTGTCATGTTGTGGAGCACAGTCCCGATTTCGATTACGACGGCTACCTGGAAGAGGTTGTCCATACGTCCGATCGGTCCTGGATCAACTGAATCACTGCCACCCATGATCACGGCATGCCATGAGCACTGATCTTCGCCTCGCCGCAGGCTGGATCTCCCAATCCCGATCGATTACCGTGCTGACGGGCGCCGGTGTGTCCGCCGAAAGTGGTGTGCCCACATTCCGGGGAGAGAAGGGCCTCTGGCGCCGCCATCGTCCGGAGGAGCTGGCCACACCGGAAGCATTTCAGAGGAACCCGGAGCTGGTCTGGGAGTGGTATCGTTACCGACAGGTGATCGTGGCGGGCGCCGATCCGAACGCCGCCCATATTGCATTGGCGGAAATGGAAAGAGGGCGGGATCGCTTTTCCCTCATTACGCAGAATGTGGACGGACTTCACCGAAGAGCGGGGTCGATCGAGGTTGTGGAACTCCATGGCAATCTGTTTCGAGCTCGCTGTCCGATTGACGGCTATATTTGCGAACTCAGCGCCGGTGAGGACGATAAGGCGATTCCGACCTGTCCGGACGGGCACATGATGCGGCCCGACATTGTCTGGTTCGGAGAATCTCTACCAATCGAGGCGGTCCGACATGCCCACGAATCAGCCGTTTCGTGTGATCTGTTTCTCACGATCGGAACATCCGCCGTGGTTCAGCCGGCCGCATCGCTCCCTCTGCTGGCGAAGCATTCGGGGGCGCGACTGATTGAAGTGAACCCGGAAGAGACGCCGATCACTTCGCAGGCCGACATCTCTCTCTCCGGGCCGGCGGCCGAAATCGTACCCTTATTGATTGAGGAGGCGTAGACCACAGTGAGCGGTTTTCACTTTTCGCTCCAGCGGGGAAGCATGCTCATCTTTATTCTGGCGATTCTCGCTGCGCTCGCTCTCACACTCTGGGCATACCGGCAGACACTCCCCCCACTCAGTCGCCTCTGGACCCGTCTGCTTGCCGCTCTTCGGTTCGGGGCGATCGCACTTATAATCCTCCTTCTTTTTGATCCGCTTCTCTCTTTCGAATCGACGATTAGAGTCAAACCGAACGTGGTTGTGCTCGTCGACTACTCGGCGAGCATGGGGATTGTCGACCCTGTTCCGGACGGAGGGGAGGAGTTGATGAGCCGGGCTGATATCGCTTCCCGTCTGTTGGACGACAGGGGGGCTCAGGTGCTTCAGAAGCTCGGCCGACGCTACGACACGGCCGTCTTCCCCTTCGCAGCCGCTCTGCTGTCGTCGGCAGAGGAAGCCGAATTCGGCGGTGCGACGAACATTGCGCTTGCCCTCGAAGGGGCGGTGGATGCCGAGTGGGAGCGTGGCGTCGATGCTCTCGTAATCGTCAGTGACGGCATCTCGAACGCCGGCAAGGACCCGATTGCCGCCGCCCGCGATCTGGGAGTACCGATCTACCCGATTGCAGTAGGTGACCCGACTCCGTCGAGAGATCTCTCGATTCAACAAGTCCTTTCGAACCGCGTGGTATATGTGAACAGTCGAGTAGTTGTCGAAGTTCACTTGAGAGCAAAAGGGTTTGCCGGGGAGACCGTGCTTGTCCGCATCCGTGAAGGAGAGAGAACCGTTGCGGAACAGGAAGTGAGCGTTCGGGATCGTCGCGAAAGCATCGAAATCCCCTTTTCTTTCCGTATGGATCGGGAGGGGATCCACCGCTATACGGTTGAAGTGCCGTTCCAGACCGGTGAACTGATCGAGGAGAATAATTCATTCCTGTTTACCCTGGAGGCTGTGAAAGAGAAAATCAAAGTACTGTTTCTAGCCGACAGGCCCGGTTGGGATTTCCGTTTTCTGAAGAGGGTTCTCGATACCGACCCCAACCTGAACGTAGATTACTTCGTTCAGAATAGTGACGGATCACCCGGCCCTCTTGGTGGTGGGGCTGGTTCCGGTTTCCCTCACTCCCTCGAGGAACTCGTTCGGTATGATCTCGTCGCGCTTGCAGGAGTGCCGGCCGTGGCCGGACGGGATTGGGGCGCCACGCTCGATCGATATGTGCGCGCCAGGGGAGGAGCACTCCTCTTCCTGGCGTTCGATCCGATTGACGGCATGGTGCCGGAACGACTCGCCGATCTTCTTCCCGTGCAGACGAACAGGAGAAGAGACAAGTACAGGCTGGAACCGTTCGGCATCAAGATGTCCCACCAGGGGGAGCGCCACCCGGTGCTGCGGCTTCACAGAGATGAAAAGCGAAATCGAACCATGTGGGAGGAGCTTCCCCCTCTCACCGGTGCCAATCTTCTCGGGCCGATTCGGCCGGGTACGGCGCTTCTCGCTTCCCACCCCCGCTATCAGGTCGACGGGAAAGACGTTCCGGTGTTCGCGCTCGGATCCGCCGGGAAGGGGCGTGTGTTTCTCGCCAACGGCAGCGGCTTCTGGAAATGGGATTTCCGTATGTGGGGCGTTGGGAAGACGAACCGCACATACAAACAGTTCTGGTCCAACCTGGTTCGTTGGATGGTGGCGCGAGGTGGATTTCGAAATGTGACTGTGAAGCCGGAGAACATCACCTACAACAGGGGAGAGCCGATCGTATTTCGCGGACTCGTCATGAGTCCGAGTCTGGAGCCCGTGTCTGATGCTCGCGTCGAAGTCGTGATCGACCGGGCCGAAGGGGAGAGCGACCGTTTCTTCCTTGCTTCCGATGGCGGAGATCCGGGTGCCTATGAGAAGACGATCGAGTCCCTGCCTCCGGGCGATTACACCTACACAGCTTCGGTCGCCACCAATGACGCTCTGTTAGGTGAAGACTCGGGCGAGTTTTCGGTAAGCGAGTTCTCTGCGGAGTTCCTGGAGACAGAGAGGGACGACGCTCTTCTGGCCGCACTGGCTCAGACTTCCGGCGGGCGGGTTTTTTCAGTCGAGGAACTCGGGGACTGGCAGGGAGATCTGTCGCTCGAGTCCCGAACCCACATCACCCGTACTGAAAAGGAAATCTGGAATCATCCGCTCCTCTTCTTGGGCATTATCGGTTTATTCACCACCGAATGGTTCATTCGAAAACGAAAGGGCCTTTCCTAGCCCGCTTGACCGATCTCTTCATCCTCTGATACGTTTCCGATCCCACCGGTTTTCCGGCCTGATTTTCCCGATCCCAAAAATCCTATGCGTTCTGAGAGGGGAATCCCATGATTCGGGGAGTGGCCGCCGTCTGCCTGATTGTTCTCGCCGGCAGGGTGGAAGGGCAAGTGCTCTTCACCGAAGAGCCGGTTGCGTTTATTGAAGAGACTATTGTGGATGAAGAGGAGGGGGTGGTCATGGTCGATCCGGATCGTGCGCCCCTCTTTCTGCTGAGCCGCATCGCCGGTATCGGCCGCTCCGGTGCGGGAATCATCGGCGGCTCTCGATCGAACGAGCCGATCGGATCGTGGGAACGATTGACCGATTTATGGGGCGACCGACCTCGCCCGGACCGATCGATGATCCGTTTTCCCGGGGGGGCTCGTACTGTTCGTGTACGCACCCGCCTGAACCAGCGTGACGGTTCAGGGACCGGTTCGTGGATAGAAGCGGAGGGTGCGGCCGGTTCGTATGGGGCTCGGTTTCTGGCCGAAAGAGATGCGGGTGAGGGCCGGTGGGACGATTTCAGATCGATCGGCGTCTCATGGGAGAGAAAAGGGGGCCCCCGAAGCGTGGTCGCCGGCGACCTGTCGGCTCGACTGGGAACGGGACTCTTGCTCGGTACTTCCGAGCCGTTCGGCCCGCCATCCGGGACGGGGGGATTTCGGTCGAGTCGTCTTGGTCTTTACAAGTCACGAACGGAGAGCGCTGCCCATCGGGGAATCGGAATTCGAATCCGTACCAACTCATCGGACTATCTCCTGATTCTAACCGATTCCAGGAGAGACGCTCGCGTGGACGACAGGGGACTCGTCTCTTCCATCGATGCCGGCGGGTATCACAGGAACGAATCGGAGTCTTCTCGCAAGGACCGATTGAGGGAGCAGATTGCAGGGGTTCATCTGGAACGGACCAGAGGAACGGTCGGCCTGGGAGTCACGGCGGTTACTGCTCGATACTCGCCCGGGCTTGGAGGAGGCGATCGTGATCGGAAACCGGATGCCTTTACCGGTGATGCGCTCGGGGGACTCGGGCTCTCGGTCCACCGGAAGGGAAGGCGAGGAGCGATAGGGGTGGACATGGGGAGAACTACCGGAGGGGGGACCGCGTTACGGGGGATGGCCGGTTTCAGGAGAGCCGGAACGTCGATCGCCATTCGGGTTCGGGAGTATTCCCGTTCCTTTCACGCACCGAGGGGGACGACGTATCATCGACTCCGGAGTGAGCCGACAGGGGAGCGTGGCGTTGTTCTGATCGGTGAGAGAAAGCTGGGCCGCGCGGGACGGTTGGATATCCGGTTTCATCGCTATCGCTCGCTCGGCCGCACATGGAACTCCCCTTCCGGCGTGGTCGGGGAGGAGTGGTCCCTTCGGGCCGGCCGGCGGACAGGCGCACGAGATCTCTATGTCCGGATATCGGGGGAGGATAAGATGGAGAGCCGGAGGGGTGTGATCGGTGTCGGGGCGAGGCGGTCACTGACTGCCGGACTCTGGTTCGGCGCCCGGCGACAGAGGCGCGCCGGACTCGATGTCAGACTGATTGCCAAGCGTGGGAATGGTGACTCCGGTCAGACCGTCGGGGGCGGGGCTGCCCTCGGTTTCAGGTCACCCCATCTCGATTTCTCTTGGGCGTGGGCTCGTTCCCCCGGTGCACCGATCGCCCTCCCTGCGCCATCACTTCCCGGATCGTTCCCGATCGAATGGTATGGCGGAAGCCGGAAAGCCGGTGGATGGCGTCTCGTCTATCGAGGCCCGAGGCAGACCGCCGTCCACTGGTCCGTCCTTGCCGGCCCGGGCCGCTTCGCCCTCGAGATCAGTATGCGCCATGAGAGTTGAGAGTTCGGCAGCCCATTTAGATCTGGGGACACAATACGCAATTCCACACGCCGTTCTGGTGGAATTGCGTATTGTGTCCCCAGATCTAAATGGGTCCCGGCTGGCCTCGTCTCCCTAATTCTCCCGGGAGGAGGATCGCGAGGCCAGGCAGGGGGAGAGCTGTCAGCGGGTTCTGGGTCCCCGTAGTTGACCCTCGATCCAAGCGGGTGATAGCGTTATGCCTCATCTCCAAGGAGGATGTCTGGTGAGAAGACTGTTACGACTGCTTCCCCTGCTTGTCTGTATCGCGAGCTGCGGCACGGAGATCGGGGAGCGTCGGAGCGTCCTGCTCATTACAATCGATACGATCCGTGCCGACCGGCTCGGCTGCTATGGCGACGGGAGATCATCCACGCCCAATCTGGATCGATTGGCCCGGTCGGGCATTCAATTTGCCGACGCTACCGCGGTCGTGCCGACCACTCTCGCGTCCCACGCTACCATTTTGACCGGACTCTATCCCTACCAGCACGGTATCCCGCGAAACGGCTTTCACCTGCGGGCCGATATCAAGACCATCGCCGAGGAAGCAAGAGAAACGGGCCTGCATACGGCGGCATTCATCGGCAGTTTCGCTGTCAGCTCCGCATTTGGTCTCGATCGTGGATTTGATACTTACGATGAAAACTTCAGCATTGCGAGCAGCCGGATCGCGGGCGATCAAGACCGGCGAGGAGCGGGTGAAGTGGTAGACGCGGCTCTCGAATGGATCGAAGAGATCGGCGGAGAGCCCTACTTCCTGTGGATTCATCTATATGATCCCCACTTCCCATACGATCCCCCGAGACGGTACCGGCGCGGGCTCCCTTCGACGGCGGAGGCGAACGGATCGATGGCCTTCCTGACGGAGCTCTGGAACCGGAGACGAATCGCCTCGCCCGAGATGGTCCGGACGATCGACGGTCTCTATCGAGACGAGATCGCCCATATGGATCGTGAAATCGGCCGGCTGCTTACATCGCTTTCCGGAGAGGCCGACGCCCCTTCTATTCTTGTAGTAGGCGATCATGGCGAGAGCCTCACGGAGCATGGTGTCTATTTCAAACATGGGGGTGATGTCTTCGACGCCGCCCTCCGAGTTCCGCTGATTTTATCCGATCCGGGTCGAGCCGAGGCCTCGCTGCGGGAGGATCCAGTCACCACTATTGACGTTTACCCTACATTGCGAGACCTTCTTGGTCTGACCCCTTCCCGCTCGATCGAGGGACAGTCACTTTTCGCCCCCCCCACCAGCGAGAGGAGCGCCTATCTGGAGGCATCCATGCCGTGGGTAGCCGAACGAGCGGGAGAATGGTTCAATCGAAGGAAATCCAAGGCGGTCCGGAAGGGGCGCTGGAAACTGATGGAGTCTGCAGGGGGCGGCGCGCGGGCACTGTTCGACCTCGAAAACGACCCTGGAGAATCAAGAGGACGACGGGGCGGGATCGGCGCGGGAGCGGAGGCGTTTCAGGAACTCAGCACGATCCTGGATGATCACATCGCCGAAACAGACAAGTTCGACCCGGAGGAGATCGCGACTCCGAGCGAGGAAGTGCGGGAGCGTTTGAGAGCTCTCGGATACACAGGCAGGTAGATCATGAATGGTTCGGAGATAAAAAAGGGGGACGTGATCGTTGTCGCCCTCGGCGGGAACGCGATCATGGATAAGAAAGGGAAGGCGCCCTTCGAAGAGCAGCGGGCGGCAACCCGGAAGACGATGAAGTCTGTAGCGGAATTGATCGTCGAGGGATACCACATCGTTCTCACCCACGGAAACGGCCCGGTAGTGGGGAACATCCTGATCAGGAACGAGGCTGTCTCTTCCGAGATCCCCCCGATGCCTCTCGAAATCTGCGTGGCCGATTCCACCGGCGGCCTCGGTTACATGTTGCAGCAAGCCCTCTGCAATGAACTGCGCGCGGTCGGCATCAAGCGAGATGTGGTTACATTGGTAACTCAAGTGAGGGTCCGGCGGAGCGACCCGGCATTCGGCCACCCGACCAAGCCGATCGGACCTTTCTACAGCAGGGAGGAAGCCGCCTCTCTCATGGCCTCAAACAAATGGAGAATGGTCGAGGATAGCGGCCGGGGCTGGCGAAGGATCGTTGCCTCTCCCCATCCGATCGCCCTCGTGGAAGGGAAGTCGATCCGGACTCTTGCTGAATCGGGGGCGGTAGTGATCGCGGCGGGAGGGGGGGGTATCCCGGTCATTCGAAGAAGGGACGGTTCGCTCGAGGGAGTAGACGCCGTGATCGACAAGGACTGGACGGCCAATCTGCTCGCCCAGGTGGTAGGTGCCCGTTATCTGGCCCTTCTGACCGGGGTTGAGAAAGTGGCACTTAATTTCAAGAAGCCCGAGCAGCGCGATATCGACGAAATGGATGCGGGGGAGGCGAGTCGTTATCTCCGTCAGAACGAGTTTCCCCCCGGGAGCATGGGTCCCAAGATCGCCGCTTCCGTAGCGTTCCTGGAAGACGGGGGGCATGGCGTCCTGATCACATCCCCCGATCACCTGATCGACGGCCTCGAGCGTCGCACGGGCACCTGGATCGTTCCCGACAGGCACCTCGGGTAGCCCGGGAGCCGAATCGGCTGCGTATCTCACTCTCTCACAGGCGGGTTGACATCCTCATGTCGAAATTGGGAGACTGAACCCCGGATTAGGGCCAGCAGCTTCCGTACGGGATCCTGCAGCCCCGGCCGGGGTGAGAAAACCATCAAGATTCTCTCTCTTCCGGTCGAATCGTATAAGAAACCCGCAAAAGGACGGCCAATGTACTGTAAGTACTTCGGGTTCTCCGAGGACCCCTTCCAACTCACTCCCGACCCCCAGTTCCTTTTCTTGGATGAAATCTATCGTGAGGCGATGGCCCACCTCGAGTACGGCGTCGGATCGGGGAAGGGCTTTGTGCTGTTGACCGGTGAAGTGGGGACTGGCAAGACGACGCTGGTGCACTCGTTTCTCGACCGTTCCCCGAACGATCTCGAGACTGCGTTTATCTTTTCGACAGCCATGAATTTCGTCGAACTACTGAAACTCATTCACGATGATTTCGATACGGGCGTGACCGGGGATTCCGAAGCGTTCCTGCTGATCGAGCTGAATCGTTATCTGCTTAAACAATATCGGGATGGCAAAAAGTCGGTCCTTATTCTTGATGAAGCGCAAAACTTGAGCGTCTCCCTTCTGGAAAAGATTCGAATGCTCTCCAATCTGGAAGCGCGGAAATCGAAGCTGATTCAAATCGTGCTCGTCGGCCAACCGGAGCTCGCGGCGAAACTCGAAAGAAACGATCTCAGGCAACTCCGGCAGCGCGTGGCCGTGCGGTTCGATATTCCCGCCATGACCCAGGAGAGAAGTGTCGAATACATCGAACATCGACTTCGTGTAGTAGGCGTTCTCTGGAGGGACATCTTCACGAAGGAGGCGGTAGAGAAAATCGCGGAGGCTGCGAACGGAATCCCTCGTCTATTGAATGTTCTCGCATCGAACTCGCTCATGCATGCTCTCGGAAACGACACTGCCCCTGTGAATGAGGCGATTGCATCAGAAGTAATCGCGGAATGGAACAAGGTCATTGTTCCGAGCGGGCCGACGGCCGGCTGGAGCGAGGAGACTGACGGCCGTGGTGATCGGGAGGAATCAGGCTCCAATCGATACACCGACGGCAGGCCTATGACAGCCGATGAAGCGGCCCGATATCTTCGTGTGTCAATAAAGACCGCCCGCCATCTCTTTCATGGAGGGGTGATTCAGGCGGCTAAAGTTGGCCGGGGATGGCGCGTACTGAAAGAGGACCTGGACGACTACATCCGTTATGGTTCCCATCGCGTTAACGGTGAAAGTACCCCACAGATGGAGAGAGAACCGAGCAGACCCCGCGAGGAATACGTCCTGGCGGTCGAGGAGAGCGATGCGAGTATTGGTTACGGGCGGAGCGGGATACATCGGAAGTCACACGGTGAAGGAACTTCAGAAGGAGGGGTTTCACCCCGTCATCGTTGATGACCTTTCCGAGGGGCACCGGAAAGCCGTCTCCGTCGATTCCTTTCATCAGATCTCCCTTGCTGACCGCGAGGCGCTTCAAGAGATGTTCCGAAAGGAGCCGGTCGATGCGGTCGTCCATTTCGCAGCCCACTGCTACGTGGGCGAATCGATGGAAGACCCGCTCAAGTACTACAGAAACAACGCGGCGAACGCGCTGAACCTGCTGGAAGCTTCTGTCGAGGCGGGAGTGAGGCGCTTCGTTTTTTCCTCTACCTGCGCGACATACGGCGATCCGGTCCGCCTGCCGCTTCGTGAGGATCATCCCCAGAAACCGGTAAACGTGTACGGTGACACCAAGCTTGTAGTAGAGGGCATGCTCCGAGCACTCGATCGATCCCACGGCTTTCGGAGCGTTATTTTGAGGTATTTCAATGCATCAGGTGCCGATCCGGAGGGAATGATCGGCGAGGATCATGACCCCGAAACCCACCTCATCCCGCTCGTCCTCCAGGTCGCACTCGGCCAGCGGGAGAAAATCAAGATATTCGGTGACGATTACGATACGCCTGACGGCACCTGTGTTCGTGACTATATTCATGTGGTCGACTTGGCACGGGCACATGTCCTCGCGCTTCGCCATCTGGCGGATGGCGGGGGGAGCGATGCCTTCAACGTGGGAACGGGGAAGGGCTTTTCCGTCAGTGAAGTGATCGAAGCATCACGCCGCGTTACCGGCCATCCGATCCCGGCTGAAGTCGATCCGAGGCGCCCAGGCGATCCGGCCGAACTCGTCGCTGATAGCAGCCGAATTCAAAAAACGCTCGGCTGGGAGCCCCGGTTTACCGATGCCGAGGAGATTATTCGCACGGCCTGGAACTGGCACCGTAATCATCCGGATGGCTACAGTGACTGACTTGATGATCCGTGGCCGTTTCGACGCCGTTTGACCCCGGCCCCACCGATCGCTACAATCGGCGACAAATGCCCCCACTTGCTTCAAAGGAGATTGGTTTGAAACGACATATACGAACAATGATCATTCTGGGATCGATCGCACTTCTGTTCGCCGGGTGCGGGAAAAAGGCGGATGAGGAGGCGGTGGGAGAGACCAATTCAAGTGCTCTTTCCGCGAAGGACTTCTCGGTAACGAGCGTTGACGGCGGTTCAGAGTACGCTCTCGGCGATTTCGAGGGCAAGGTTCTGATCCTCGATTTCTGGGCGACCTGGTGTGGCCCCTGTAAGAGAGAGATTCCGCATTTCAACGATCTCTATGCTCAATATAAAGATCAAGGTCTCGAGATTCTCGGTGTCTCGCTCGATGAAGGTGGCCCGAGCGCCGTCAATCGCTTCGTCAAGCAGACGCCGATTACCTACAACAACGCGATGGCCTCACGCGAAATCGTGGAGCAGTACGGGCCGATCCAGGCGATACCGACCACATTCGTGATTGACCGCAAGGGGAATGTGCAGCGGCGATTCGTGGGATACCAGTCCCTGAGTGTTTTCGAGGAGGTTATTCAGAGTCTGCTCTAGAGGGAGCCGAGTCGCCGAACGATGGACGCTAACGAGAAACGAATCCAGCTGCTCGGCGCGATCGGCCACTTCTTCTGTCATTCGTATATGCTCGTCTTCCCGGCGGTTCTCCTCCTGGTTGCCGGCGAGTTCAGCGCCGATCTGTTCCGCATAGGTGTCCTGGGTAACGTCGCTTATCTCGCGTTCGGCATAGGTGCGGCCCCCGCCGGATGGCTTGCCGATCGGATCGGCGCGAGACCGATTGTTCTTCTTTTTCTCTACGGCTCATCCGTGACTGCGATTCTCCTCAGTCGGGTGAGTTCGTTCGCGGCAATCCACGTCGGATTTCTTTTCCTCGGGATATTCGCGTCACTCTATCATCCCGCGGGACTGACTCTCATTTCGACAATCCGGGAGCGGGGAAGGGCACTGGCCGTACACGGTGTGTTCGGAACTCTCTCAATCGCGGTCGCGCCATTCCTGTTCGCTTTGATCGGAAGTCGCTGGGGCTGGCGTGGCGCCTATCTGGCGGTCGGGTGCGCCGGCCTTCTCTTTGCCGTTCTCGCGAGCGCGATTCCGGTCGCCCCCCATCTCTTCGCAAAGGAAAAATCACCATCCAACCGGCTCGCCGAGGAGGGGAAGGGGGGGCAGCTTGTTCTTCTCTATGCCATTGCGGCCTTGAACGGCCTCGTCTATCGCGGTGTTCTCACCTATCTCCCTACCTGGCTCTCCCAGGTGAACGGTGAAGGTTTCGATCTCGTAAAGGGGGGTCTGGTAACGAGCCTGGCTCTTCTCCTCGGCGTAGGGGGCCAGATTTTCGGCGGAGCGATTTATAAGAGCGCGAGCCGGGAGAAGCTGCTGCTTCTGCTCGTCGCCGGCGCGGCGCCTCTCCTCTACCTGATCGGTCGAACCGGCTACCCTCTGGTCGCCGTCGTGGCCGCCCTCTTTCTCTTTCTTCATTTTTCAACCCAGCCGGTGGTTAACGGCCTTGTAGCCCAGTATACTCGCTCGGCCAAGCGAAGTCTCGGATATGGCTTCTCCTTTTTCATGGGATTCGGGGCCGGCTCGTTCGCCTCGAGCGCGGCGGGGTTTGTGGCGGATCGTTCCGGCATGGCGCAGGTCTTCCCCTTTCTGGCGCTCTTCTCGGTTATGATGGTATTGCTCGGTCTCGTATTGTACCGGCGGCATGAATCGGGAGGGTAACGGGCGTGGAAAAGAAAGTACTGAGCAAGGTCATCTCGCAGCTCGATCATGCATGGAGGCGGCATGACCTGGCGATTCTGGACAACAAATATCGTGTCTGTCTCGTCTGGTACAAAGGTGAATACGATGCCCACAGCCATAACGCCGATGAGTTTTTTCTGGTGCTCCAGGGTGAGATCGAATTCCGATTCCGAACTCGAACGATCAAGCTTCGGAAAGGGGAATCCTACATGATCAAGCAGGGGAGGCCCCATGTATCCCGATCGAAGCTGGGCGCCCATGTCCTCGTCGTGGAGGCGAAGAATCTGTCGACGAAAGATGTGAAAAACCTTGCTGGCCTTACTCGATAGCGCCATAGGATTCGACTCTCCCGAATCCCGATCCCTCCTGATCGACGGTGACCGGATCGCGCTGATCGCTTCCCGCGATGAAGTGCTTGCCGCACTTCCGGCGGGGGGGAAATGTATCGAACTCAGACGCGGAATTCTGCTTCCCGGCTTCCAGGATGCCCATATCCATCTCTATCGAACCGGTTGCCATCTTTCCCGGCCGGATCTCTCCCGATCGGCCACGCTCGCAGACGCTCTCGAAGAAATGACGCAATGGGCTCGCACGAATGATGCGCCTGTTCTCATCGCCGAGGGGTTTGATGAATCGGCATGGCCGGATGGCCGGTGGCCGACGAAGGAAGAGCTCGATCGAATCTCCGACCGACCACTGATCGCCCGCCGAGTCTGTCTTCATGTGGCCGTCGCCAACAGCGCGGCTCTTGCCCGAATCGAGAGAGGGACCCGTTACGTCGATCATGAAACGGGAATCATGGAAGAAGATGCGGTGTTCGATATCGACAATAAGTGGTTTCCCCTCCCAATCGATGAGCAGAGAAAAGCGATTCTTCTGGCACAGAAAGAAGCATTTGCCAGGGGAATCACCACCGTGCATGAAATCGACAGCCCCGATTTGATTGCCGTTTACCGGTCACTCGAATCGGATGGAAAGCTAAAGCTTCGGATCCGGTTTATCGTGAGCCGGTCTCTCCGCGCGGCGAAGGCGGAACGGGACAACGGGCAGGGCCAGGATGATGGGAGCGCCCTGTTCAGCATAGCCGGAGCGAAAGAATATCTCGACGGATCGATCGGCGGCCGGAGCGCCGCCTTGAACGATCCATATGATGACGGGTCCACGGGAGGTCTTCTCTTAAACTGGGACCATGTAGCCGATTTTCTGCGGGAAGCGGATGAGGCGGGCGTACCGGTTGCCCTTCACGCAATCGGAGACCGGACGATTGACGGTGTGGTCCGCACGGTGGAGGAGGTCAGCCGATCAGGTACGCTTCGCATTCCTGTTCGGATCGAGCATGCTGAAATGTTGAGCGAAGAGAGGCGGAACAGGTCGTTCGGGCGGGCATCAGACTCTGCATGCAGCCGAACTTCGCCGGCCGTTGGGGGCGTCCGAACGGGCTATACGAGGATCGTCTGGGGAAGGATCGAGCGGCATCGATGAACCGATGTGCTACATGGATCAAGCGGGGGATCCCGGTCGCCTTCGGATCGGACGGCATGCCGATGGACCCGCTCTTCGGGATTCAGTCCATGGTGAACCACCCCAATCCGGGAGAGCGCATGAACTGGCAGGATGCCTATGAACACTACAGCCAAACGGCGGAAGAGTTCGTTTTTCCCGGGGGAGATTCGGGCAGGATCGAGACGGGCAAGCGGGCGGATCTGAATTGGTTCGACCGCATTCCTGATGATCCCGGGGCACCGACGGAAGAGAGTCTTCGCCTTACGATCGCGGGGGGGAGGGTGGTTCATGAACGCTGATGAGGGCTCGACGCTCTTTGACGACGATCACCGTCCGACGGACCGGCCAATTCGGGGCGAAGGTCGGGATGGCGGCCGACCTGAATCCCCTCTCGCTGACCGGATGCGCCCGAAAACACTTGAAGAATTCGCCGGTCAGTCAGCCCTTCTCAGGGCGGGGGGTGTGCTCGAATCGATCATACGTTCGGGCCGGCCGGTCTCGCTCATTCTCTGGGGCCCTCCCGGCACAGGGAAGACGACCCTTGCCAGGCTGATTGCGCGATACGGCGGCGCCCGCTTTATCGAATACTCGGCGGTTCTTTCCGGTGTCAAGGAAGTGCGGGCGTCGATCGACCAGGCCCGGATCCTGCTCGATCGTTCGGGTGAGCGGACGATTCTCTTTATCGATGAAATTCATCGTTTCAATAAGGCGCAGCAGGACGCCTTTCTCCCTCACATGGAAAAGGGGACGATCACGCTGATCGGCGCCACCACGGAGAACCCTTCGTTCGAAGTGAACGCGGCGCTTCTATCGCGTACCCGCGTCTTCACACTCGAGCCGTTGGATGGTGCGGACATTGCGACGATTCTGGAAGCGGCGATTCATGATGAGGAACGTGGAATCGGGCTCCCGATTGTCAGTCTGGACGTGAAGGCGAAAGAGTGGATGGTTGTTTATTCGTCCGGCGACGCACGAAGAGCGCTCTCCCTACTGGAGCTGACCGCCGATCTCGCCCGGGACAAAAACCCTGAAGCTCCGCATATTGACGAGGAACTGCTGGAGTCGGCAGCACAGAAGCGAGCCCTCCTCTACGACAAGAGTGGGGAAGAGCACTTCAACCTGATTTCGGCGCTCCACAAGTGCATTCGGGGGAGCGATCCCGATGCCTCTCTCTACTGGACGGCCCGCATGATGGAATCGGGCGAAGATCCGCTCTACCTGCTCCGCCGGCTTGTCAGGATCGCGATGGAAGATGTCGGGCTCGCCGACCCGAACGCGCTTACGGTCGCGAGGAGTGCCACGGAGACCTACCGGATGCTCGGTTCCCCCGAAGGAGATCTCGCCGTCGCTCAGCTCGTCGTCTATCTTGCGATGGCGCCGAAATCGACCTCGGTCTACTCGGCGTACGCCGCCGCCATGAAAGACGTGCGGGAAAAGCCGGGGTTCGGCGTTCCGAAACATCTGCGAAACGCGCCGACTCGTCTGATGAAAGAGATCGGGTATGGAAAGGGTTACGCATATGATCCGAGTGATCAGGCGGGTGGGCTCCGCCAGGGTCACTTCCCCGACAAGTTGGGAGAGCCGAGATATTATCATCCCACATCGGACGGGATCGAAAAGAGAATCAAGGAGAGACTGGAAAGATGGCTCGAGGCGAGGCGGAAAGCGCGTTCCGGCGGACAGACTGACTGAACCGGATCAGTCTCGCAGCCAGTACCGAATGATAAAGTAGAAAGCGGCGACTGCGTCTCGCCACCCGATCTTTTTCCCCTCCGCGTAGTCCCGGCCGTCATAAGTTATTCCGATCTCATAGACCCGGCACTTCCTGCGGGCGATCTTGGCTGTCACTTCCGGCTCGAAACCGAATCGATTCGCTTCGAGCGGGAGAGACTTCAGAATCTCCGATCGGAAGACTTTGTAGCAGGTTTCCATGTCGGTGAGGTTCAGATTGGTGAACATGTTGGAGACGAGCGTGAGAAGGCGGTTTCCCAGGTAGTGCCAGAACAGGTGGACCCGTCCCGCCTCGCCTCCCTTGAATCGCGAGCCGTAAACGACGTCGGCGCGGCCGTCCAGAATCGGTGCGATGAGGCGGGGGTATTCTTCGGGGTTATACTCGAGGTCGGCGTCCTGGATGACGGTGATGTCCCCTTTGATGTAAGGGATTCCGGATCGAAGGGCGGCCCCTTTCCCTTTGTTCACTTCATGGTAGACCACGCGGACGTTCCCATTCTCCGCTTCGATTTCCTTCAGAATATCCCGGGTGCCGTCGGTGGAATAGTCGTCCACCATGATGATTTCCTTGTCGATATCCACGGCCTGGATTCGGGCGACAATGTCGCGGACCGTCTTTTTTTCGTTGAATACCGGCACGAGGACCGAGAGCATACTTTCCCGCCTTTCCGCTAAAATCGATCAGCTTTCAGACTATCGGGGAACGCTCTTCAGTTCAACGGAAAGGGGGGCTCAAGAACAGACCTATAATTTCCGATTTGACTGGAGAGGCCTCGTTTCGTAGGGTAGCCCCGATGAGCAGATGGAAAAAAAGTCGTTGCATATGATCGCGATCACCCGGCGGGGATGGTCTTTTCTGGTCGCCCTGATTCTGTTCGCGGGTTGCCGCTCCCATGAGGCGAGCGCTCCGGAGGAGGGGGCTGTTCTTACGGACGACCCTGCTGCGGTTCAGGAGACTACACTGCTCGAGGGAGAGCTTGAACCGGGCGAAACGCCCATGGGATGGGTCCTTCGCCGAGGGGTCGAGCCGAATACCGCCTACGCAATTCTAGAGGCGCTTCAGCCTCATCTCGCCGCATCCCGCTTTCGGACGGATGACCGTCTTCTTGTGAGCTTTGCCTCTTCGGGCGAGCCGATCCGGTTCGAGGTGAAACGCCGGAATCGGGACCGTCTGATCGTGGAGAGAGACGCTTCCGGTCTCTGGGTGGGGAGCTTCGAAAAGAAGCAGTTCCGCCGGGAGATCGCCCGTTTCGAAGGGGAGATCGGATCCTCTCTCTGGGAATCGATCACAGGACGGGGCGCGTCGCCGGAACTCGTCATTCTATTCGCGGATATTTTTGCATGGACGTTTGACTTCCTTACCGATTGTCGCTCCGGAGATCACTTCGAGTTTCTGGTGGAAACTCTTTACGATGGGGAAGAGCGAGTCGGGTACGGCGATATTCTGGTCGCCCGTTACAATGGTGACCGGGGCGAAGTAGAGGCGGTCCGCTATGCTCTCCCCGGCGAAAAAGCGCACTACTTCGCGAGGGACGGCGAGTCTCTCCAGAAGATCTTCCTGAAGTCCCCTCTCAATTACAGGCGCATTTCGTCCGGATTCACCCACGCCCGGTTTCATCCCATCTTAAAGCGTTACCGGCCACATCTTGGAATTGACTACGCCGCCAACCGAGGAACACCGATCGTTTCGATCGGCGATGGTGTTGTAGTCAAATCCCGATGGAACGGAGGCTTCGGGAACTATGTGGAAATCAAGCACAACCGGACATACACCACCACCTACGGCCATCTTTCCAAGTATGGGAAGGGGATCAAAGAAGGGGTCCGGGTTTCTCAAGGGCAGGTGATCGGCTATGTCGGTTCCACCGGTCTCTCCACCGGGCCTCATCTCGATTTCCGCATGAAGAAGAACGGGACCCACGTAAACCCTTTGAAAATCGACGTCCCATCGGCCGATCCGATTCCGAAGGATGAACTGGCCGATTTTCTACAGCATTCCGGCTTCTATTTCGCCGCCCTCCAGATGCTTCCCGAAGGCTTTCTTGCGAGAGGGAACGATTTGACCGTGACCGCCCTTCTCGGTGGTTCCCGCTCGGGCCTCATTCCCCAGGCGCCCGCAATCGGTGACCGGCCCGCTCCCTGACCACCCTGAATTGACCGGCTCCACACCCTCTGTTAGTCTCCTTCGGTCCATGATTTTGAAACAGGGGAGGTCAGACCGGTCATGTCCGATGCGTTTGTCAGCAAGCTTGTACAGCAGAAAGGCGAGAAGATCATACTTCTCGTCATCGACGGCCTCGGCGGTCTACCGGACCGTGTGGCGGGAAAAACGGAGCTCGAAGCGGCTACCACGCCGAATCTCGATCGTCTTGCCAAGAAGGGGGCTCTCGGATTGATCGATCCTGTCGCTCCGGGCGTCACCCCGGGGAGCGGGCCGGGCCATCTCGGACTATTCGGATATGATCCGACGAAGTACGAAGTAGGGCGGGGCGTTCTCGCGGCACTCGGAATCGGCTTTGAACTCCAGGAAATCGACGTAGCCGCCCGAATCAACTTCTGTACTCTTGACGGCGATGGAAACGTCACCGACCGGCGGGCGGGACGGATCCCGACGGAAGAGTGCGAACGTCTCACGGCTCTGCTCGACAAAATCGATATTCCAGGTGCCGAGATTTTTGTTCGTCCCGTGAAAGAACATCGGGCTGCTGTCATCTTTCGGGCGAAAGATCTGGGTGACCATCTGAATGATTCTGATCCTCAGGCGACGGGCGTTACGCCCCTCGCGATCGAACCGGGAGACGGCTCATCCGAAGAGACAGCCCGACTGGCGAACCTGTTCGTAGATGAAGCACGTAAGATTCTGGCGAACGAAGAGAAGGCGAACGGCGTTCTATTGCGTGGCTTCGCCCGCTTCAGGCCGTTACCCTCGTTTCGTGATCGTTACGGGCTTAACGCGCTCTCCATCGCTCTCTATCCGATGTACCGGGGGGTATCCCGCCTGGTGGGCATGACGATTCAGGATGTGAAGGGGAAGCTCCACTCCCTCTTCGAGGCAGTCACCGCTCATTACAATGAATACGACTTCTTTTATGTACATGTGAAAGATACGGACAAAGCAGGGGAGGATGGGGACTACCAGGCGAAGCGAAAAGCGATCGAAGAGGTGGATCGCCTGGTCGCCCGGTTCGACGATCTTCCAGAGAAGGTTCTGATCGTGACGGGGGATCACTCCACGCCCTCCCAGATGAAGGCTCACAGTTGGCACCCGGTCCCGATCCTGATCAACGGACGGCTCGTACGAAGTGATGCGGCCATGTCGTTCGGAGAATCAGCCTGTGCGACGGGATCACTCGGCCGCTTCCCGGCGCGGGAGATTCTGCCGATCGCCCTTGCTCACGCCGGGCGGCTGCGGAAATTCGGAGCCTGATCTGCGCGTACGACTTCTCGATCGCCGATCCCGGGTCCTCGTTCCCTTCGTGGCAGGCGTTATCGGCACGATGCCGTTTCAGAATGGTGTTCCCGGCCTGCTCGGGCTTGTCTCGCTTATTCCATTCTTCCTGATACTGATCGGCGAGTGCGCCACCCGGCGCTCGTTTCGTGAGGTCTTCTCCACCGGCTGGATCGCCGGATTCGGTTTCTTTCTCGGTCTTCTCTACTGGATCGGTCTTCTCGTGGACAGCGGGATTCCGATACGGGGGATCACCGGCGTCGGCTGGGTCGCGCTCTCCGCGGCCCTTGCCATCTTTTTCGGCCTCTTCAGTCTGCTGGTTCGCCTGGGGTGGGGTGTTCTTCCCCCTGTGATTCTCATCCCCGCGGCATGGGGGCTCGTTGAGTACTTCCGATCACTCGGTCCGCTCGGATTTCCCTGGGGATCGATCGGCTACACACTCTCCGATTACACCACGCTGATCCAGAGCGCCCGATTCGGCGGGATCTATCTTCTTTCATCCATCGTTGTAGGTGTGAATGTTTTTGTGAGCCAGGCGGTGATTGCCGCGGCGGGGGGGAACGTCAAGCGGGTTGTCATCTATCTGGTGGCCGGATTGCTGGTTGTCTTCATCGCCGGGGTGGATGGCGTCATACGTATGTCGAGACCGTTACCGGGTGAAGGGCGGCCCGTTCGGGTTGCGGTGATCCAACCGAACATTCTCGCCGAGGACAAGTGGACGAAGGAATTCAAAGCGAAGGCGGTCGATATTCTCTCCGACCTGACACGAGAGGCGATCAGAGAAGAAAAAATCGATCTCGCGATCTGGCCAGAGACCTCAGTTCCATCGTATGTCCGTCAGGAATTTTCGGTCTTCAAAAAGATCACCAGCCTCGCCCGTGAGACGGGGGTCGTGATCGTGTTCGGCCATCCGGACGCGGATTATCTGGGGCGGGCGGGCTATCGCTACTACAACGCGGGCATGTTACTGAACAAGAACGGAATTGAGGAGGGGGCTTACAGGAAGATCCATCTGGTTCCGTTCGGCGAGAGAATCCCTCTTTCGGGGAAGGTCGACTGGATCACCAGAATTGATCTGGGTCAGGCGAACTTCTATCCCGGTTCCGAGTTCACCGTTCTCTCCTCGGGCAAAGCGGGTCACTTCTCGGTGACCATCTGCTACGAGGCGATATTCCCTGCGCTTTGCAGGCAGTTCGCCCAGGCGGGTGCCATGTACTTCGTCAATCTGACGAATGACGCCTGGTTCGGGACGACCGCGGCCCCTGATCAGCATGCGGACATGGCGCGCGTTCGGTGTGTGGAGCTTGGAATCCCACTTGCACGGGCGGCGAACACCGGGATCAGCCTGCTTGCGGATTCATTCGGACGCACGATAGACTCCAAGCCGCTCATGGAGCGTGGTTATGCTATCGGCGCCATCCGGCCCAGGCAGGCGGATACATTTTACTATCGCTGGGGGGACTGGCTCCCCAGGCTGGAGGGGGCGGTACTCGCTCTCGGGATCTTGCTCGCCTTTGCCAGGCATAGGATTGAGCGCCGCCGTTCTCGTTCGTCCCGCGACTGATACCTTCGGTTCCTCTGCTCATGTGCCACTCTCCTCGTCTCACTAAATCCTCCAGAGAGGAGGGTAGATAGGCGTGGGGAGGGACCCGCAGGTGGCACGCGGCTCCCGGAGAAGCGTCTTCTTCGGCTGGCGGAGTTCTGTTGTGGGCGAATTGCTGCCTCTCTTTTTCAGGTCACGCTTTGATCACTATTATCGTTCGGAGTATCAAAAGGTCGTTCTGTTCTGCGAGAGGTGGCCACTTTCCGGGGGCTGTCCGGAGACGTATGCGTTTTCTGGCGGCACCGAACCGTAGATCCGCCCTATGATTCGATTATTTTGAATGTTCTATCGATTTAAAGAAATATTGCTTGACACGTTCTGGAGCCTATCGATTCCAACTATCTCCGATCCCTCGCCAGGTTCGCTTACAAGCGCCTCTCCTCTTTTAGTGCTAGTTGGATGCGATCTTCTCTGTGCAGTTTTCAGATTCATTGCCGGTCCTTCCTACAGGGCCTCCCACGAAGCCGAAAAGGGCATGCTAAAATATCGGTGGGGCTTGGAACGAGATGGGTGGACAGGAGGGGATGAAGATGGCGATGACGACGAAGAATATGGACTCGGTTCT
>JALGYY010000014.1 GCA_025782575.1 bacterium | reverse complement strand
ATTGGACCCGCTATCGCGTAAAGACTTACGAGCCCAACGCCGGCGCTTCAGAATGAGGTCTTCGGCAAAGCATCGCGCCCGCTCCCCAACGATACCGTCCGTCCATCCGTGTTCCTAATGCCATTCCTGAAAAAGCCAGATTTCCGCGCTTCCTCGCAGCCGGCAACACGAGGGGAAGGGCAAGATCCACGGATTGTGTGAGGCGTGCTTGGGAATGGGCGGGTTTCCCTGTCCGGTATCATCCGCGCCATCGCCCTGCCGGGCTTGTGCAGACAAGAAAGAGATTACCTGTACATCCTGCCTTGGGAGCAAGTCCGTCTTCAAAACTTGCAAAGAGTGTTTCGGCCAAGGAATGGATCTCTGCAAAAAGTGTTTCGCCGGGCGCATCCGCTGCAACAGTTGCTCCGGTAGCGGTAGACTTCGCTACACTTCCGGAGGAAATCGCGCCGGAACCAAGAAGTGTAATTCCTGCGGAACACGCGCTGGACCAAGTGCACGGACTGCAAAGCCACCGGTCATACGCGTTGCGAACCCGTCGAAAAGTCAAAGCCGTGTCGTGACTGCAAGTCCCGCCCCGGCCGGGCGGACTGCCCGGTGTGCAAAAGATAGGGCGCTTGGGGAATGGATCTATTCAGATTCCTCACCCGTCACATAGGCGGCGAATCGACCCAAGGAATCCTTATTCGGAGTCAATCGGAGAGCTCGTTCGAACAACGTCTTCGCGTAGGCGTCCTTGCCCATCGCTGCATACACCGTAGCCAGCGAGGCGAGCCCGACATCGTCAGGGTCGAGCTGAACTTGAAACAGCAGGTGAGGAAAGACTTCCTTCAACTCTCCGGGAGCGAAGTCCAGGGCGAGAAAGAGCCATCGAACGGATGCGCGGCGCTGACTCGGATCCTGACTCAAAGACAGCCTGTAGGCATGAGAACAGAGGGTGATCAGGTTCTCGACCACATCACGATGAAAACGTAGACGGGTTTTGCCGACCTCGGTCATCCCTTCGACTCGTTGGCTGACTTCATCCACAAGGTCAAACGGGGTATCTCGCTCCGGCTTGTACTTTCCAACGTTCCGGATCACCTGAAGAACCTGATGGGCGACTCGTCCCACCTCTTGCAAAAGGAAATCATTCTCCCGGTCGCAAAGAAACTCGTCCAGCCGAGAAGCGATTTCCACCGCGACATGACTTGTCTCGACCTCGTCGTAGCGCAGAGCAGTGGCCCGAGCGAGAAAAGCGCGAATCTCTTCCAAACGAGCTCGAGCTCGAATCTTCACGTCTTTCGATTCCTTCGCGGACCGGAGCCAACCCTCCGCCTCGCGAAGAAGCCTCAGCACTTTCGCGTCGGCAAGTCCTCTCGCGTCCGCGGAGAGAACAATCTGCAATCCATTGATCGTGGCGAATAACTGCTGATCGTCCGTCTGGGGTTCGAGGTCTTCCTCGACGAAATCGGCGAATCCCAGTTGCAGCTTCTCGGGGTTGCCTACAACTTTCTCGAAAAGATCGTTCGATGCCGACTCCCAATCCGATGATCTCCAGCCTTCGGTGGCACTATCCCGGGTCTTCTCCCGCACTTTGAGGAAAAGTTGAGTGAGCTTTCGCTTCAGCTGGGAATCCGCCGAGAGATAACAGATCCAGGCCCAGGCCGTAGCATAATGGCGAAACGTGAAATCCTTGTAGGGGGCATTCATGAGATCGCGGAGCGTCAAGACCGAGAAGTTTCGGAGGTCCGCGCGCACCGTCAAGAGGCAGAGAGCCGCATAACCGCCAACTCGCTCCAAACCGCTCGCGGCCAAATAGCACGCAGCACCCTCATCCAGCCAATGAGCCACGGTAGCGCCACGGAGCGACTGTCTCAACAAGAGATGGGTACACTCGTGACGCGCGGTATTGAAGACGTTTTCGTCATCATAGATGTCGTCGTAGAAGCAGAGGTAAGGATTCCCCCGGCCGTCGTAGGAAAAGAATCCGGCGACGTGTTCGCCGCTCTTGCCGGTCCGCGTTTGATAGAATCTGAGATATTCGCTCCGCTTTGAGTAGAGACGAACCGGTATGCCGGCCTTTGTCTCCGCCCCCCCGAAAAAGCCTCGTGTGTGATCATAGTAACGGTTCATGATCGCAGCGTAATCCGTCACGCGGTCGTTGCCGAGATCGCTCCAGAAGGCGAACCGAAAGGCTCTCTTCACCATCTTGAATACGCGCTTGCGAGCCTGGTCCAGGAGCTCTTCTCGCGCCGCTAACACCTCGGCCTTCGGAGCCGGCGTTCTGTCCAGTGCGTTGGGGGTGGGCAGAAAGCTGACCCACCCAATGACGTCGCGTTGATGCCGAAGAAACCCTCGCGCCGCGGGATCGTTGGGAGACTCTTTGAGCACGGCCGTCACCGAGTGCAACATCTCCCGGATGAATCCGCGCTCCCGGCACCAAGAGGCAAGCTCCAACGCCGATTGAAGATCCCTTTCGTCCAAGGCCTTTCGCCGCTCGACATACACCGGCTCAAGTCCGGTCTCATCAAAGGCAAGACTCTGCGAAGAAAAGGTTGTGGCCACAATGGCGACCGCGAGAACCGTGTGCCCAAGCTGCCGCCATTGAACCGTGTTTCGTAACAATCGATGCACCGCTATTCTCCATCCTCAGAGACCAAGTCGAAGGCACTCTAGCGAAAGACACCGTAGGCCGTCAACCCCGCACAAAGAATCCAGTCCCGGATGGAAAGCTATTCCTTGCCGGCCCTTTAGTCTATACACCTAGGTTGTAAAAAGACGACCGGGATGGACAGGGCGAAGGAAGAAAGAAAGAAAGAAAGAAAGAGAAAATCCTGGGAAAACACCGGGAAAGCCCTGACGGGGGTAACGTAGGGCGTGCGCGCCAGGCGGATGGAGGATAGGGGGGAGCGCCGCTTGATCCTGTCGCGAATTTGATTCTTGAAAAAGTTGGATTTTGCGGCGCTCGGCATAGGCGTTTGCTCCCCCCTATCCACCATCCGCCTTGGCCGTAACCCCAACGACAAAGACAGTCTTCCCCACAGTTGCAGAAACTGAGCTCTTAATCCCCTCCTTTGCAGCCCTGCCCTCGATTCCTCGCAATAAAAGACCGCTGCATTCCAGCTCAAAGACTTCACGGTGCGTGAAGTTTGGAGGCGAAAGGAAAGACATCCGTTCGAAGCGAATCGCAAACTGACAAAGGCCTTCCTCCGAATGATACTTTATATTGCTAAACAAAAAGA